>NZ_JANUQL010000003.1:0-4607129 GCF_024793925.1 Pantoea sp. B566 | reverse complement strand
AGTTTGGAGTTTGGAGTTTGGTGTTTGGAGTTTGGAGTTTGGAGTTTGGWGTTTGGAGTTTGGAGTTTGGAGTTTGGWGTTTGGAGTTTGGAGTTTGGAGTTTGGAGTTTGGGGAAAAAGCGTGGGCTGTCCACGCAGCCGTAAAACAGACCCACAAGCTCTGACAATCATGGCCGACATGCGGCCATGAGCGCTATTTCACCACAGGGTTTTTCTGCAGCGACAGCGCATCCATAAAGGCATCATCAAGCTGCAGATGTTCTTTCACCAAATCGCGCGGCGTACCGGCCAGCCACTGATTCAGGGAAATATCAGCGTAATAATCACTTTTGAATAACTCCAGGAAACGCAGCGGCCCCTTACCGGTATTTTCAACATAGTGGCCCATCGCGAACGGCACATAGCCGACGTCCCCTGCCCGGTAGTCAAAGGTTCTGGCCTGCCCTGACGACGCAAACACGCCCATGCGCCCTTCACCTTCCAGGTAGTATTGCCACTCGTCGTTGTTCGGATGCCAGTGCAGCTCGCGCAATCCACCAGGTTCGATCTCCACCAGCGCGGCCGCGATGGTCTTTGAAACCTTAAAGGTCGAAGAGTCAGTGATTCTGACCGTGCCGCCCGGCGCCTTGATCGGTTCCTGCGCCAGCATGCGGTGCGTAAAGGTGCGTTTAGCTTGGGTTGCCCCTTTCACCGCCACGGATGAGAGGCTGCCGGGCACCGGCGCGGCGAAGATGTATTCATCTTCAGGCGAGGGCAGTTTGGCAAAGGTTGAGACCGGCACCTTGAAATTTTTGGCCAGAATCTCGGGCGGGATGTGTTTGAACCAGTCGGACAGCAGGAAGGTACTGTCTTCATCGAATCCGCCGTCATCAAAGGCCAGCAGAAACTCGCAGCCGTCCGGCCCCAGCCCCTGAATAGAGTGCGGAATGCCCGGCGGGAAATACCATAGATCACCCGCACCAATATCGTCCACGAACCAGGTGCCATCGGTATCAAATGCCGTGACGCGGGCATTGCCATAGGTCATATAGGCCCATTCGCCCTCTTTGTGCCAGTGCAGCTCGCGAATGCCACCGGCATTGAGACGCATATCCACGCCCGCGATGGTGGTGGAGACGCCGAGCTCACGTTGGGTGACCTGACGGGTCCATCCGCCGCTGCTTTTACGCACGTGCGCGTCGCTGAAGGAAAAGCGCAGGTTTGGCAAAGTGCCGCTGTCAGTAGGCGGAGGATTTACGATGTCAGGATTTTCCGCTTCGCGGATGGGATCGTGCGGGCCGGGATCTCTGCCAGCGCCGGAAAAGGACTGAATGCTGTCATGTGCGTGAACCTGCCCGGCCGCCAGGGCGACCGTGCCGCCTGCCGCAAAGGCCATAAAGCTTCTTCGGGTTAATTTACTCATTAATAAAATACCTCGTTCCTTGCTGATAAATTCGACGACATGCGCTGTCATAAGAAATTTATAGCGGGCTAAGTTAAATTTTATTTATGGGATATGTAAATTTTGATGACATCCGCATGGCCGATTGGGTACGGGAATTATCAACCCGTGCTGCCTTTTTACCGGTGATTGAGGAAGCGTTAACTTTTCTTATTGGTTCAATCTCATAACTGGCACGAAAGGATCATTTTCACGCGTTACGGTAATATCAATGCCGATCATACTTCGTTACAGGTTCAGGCTGAGGCGTTGTCTGTTGCAAGTCAGAAACAAACCGCTCTGATGAGGATCATTCCGTCGCAGCCAGCAGCGTTCGGGGCATGGCGCGCAGCGAGTGAAACGGCAGGGGTTGTGAAGGGAAAGGCCTTAATGCGCACTGCGCCCCCGGCCGGCAAACACTGAGCAGGCCAGACGACAGGGTAATGCCGCTAGAAGAACCTATGCTGACCCGGACTGGCTTCGGCCTGAGGCGCGCGGGCTGAGGCGGCGGCACCTTCAGCCTGCAGCGGACAAAACTGGTAAGCCCGGTGGCGTTCGGGCAAATTAACAATGATGATGCTCTCTTCCGGTCCATCAAGCACATCATCCATCAGACTCAGATATTCATAAGGATTTTGCATAACTTGTCTCTGTTCCGTTATCCATAGTGAAGCAGGTCATACAGTCAACTCAGGTTCGGCATGTTCGCTGCGATAGATCGATAATAGCTGTTAACTAACCTGTCACAAGCAGATTACGCCTATATGACAGCCAACAGACGGAAAATAGCGGCGCGCACAAGGCACGCCGCACAGGGTCAGAAGAAGCCAAGCGGCTGGATGCTGTAGCTTACCAGCAGATTTTTCGTCTGCTGATAGTGATCAAGCATCATCTTGTGCGTCTCGCGACCGATACCTGATTTTTTATAGCCACCGAAGGCCGCGTGAGCGGGATAAAGGTGATAGCAGTTCGTCCAGACACGTCCGGCTTTGATTGCCCGCCCGACGCGGTAGGCCCGGTTGATATCCCGCGTCCAGACGCCCGCGCCCAGGCCGTAGATGGAGTCGTTGGCAATGGCGATGGCCTCTGCCTCATCCTTGAAGGTGGTGATGCCCACCACCGGGCCAAAGATCTCTTCCTGGAATACCCGCATGCTGTTGTTGCCTTTCAGCAGCGTCGGCTGAATGTAGTAGCCGCTGGCCAGCGTGTCATCAAGCGTCTCAACACCGCCGCCGATCAGCACCTCGGCCCCTTCCTGACGGGCGATCTCCAGATAGGAAAGAATTTTATCGAACTGCTGCTGAGAAGCCTGCGCGCCCACCATCGTTTCCGTATCCATGGGATCGCCGCGCTTGATGGTTTTAATGCGTTTAAGCACTGCCGCCATAAAGGGCTCGTAAATGGACTCCTGCACCAGCGCCCGCGACGGACAGGTACAGACTTCACCCTGATTCAGGAAGCCAAGCACAACCCCTTCCGCCGCTTTTTCAATAAAGCTTTCTTCGGCCTGCATGATATCTTCGAAAAAGATGTTCGGCGATTTCCCGCCCAGTTCGACCGTAGACGGAATCAAGCTTTTCGCCGCCAGTTCCAGGATATGGCCGCCCGTCGCCGTCGATCCCGTAAATGCCACTTTGGCAATGCCCGGATGGGAGGCCAGCGCCTCACCCGCTTCTTTACCATAACCGTGGACCACGTTGACCACGCCGGGCGGCAGCAGATCTTTAATCAGGTCAACAAACAGGGTAATCGACAGCGGCGTTTGCTCCGCGGGCTTGAGCACCACGCAGTTCCCTGCCCCCAGGGCCGGCGCCAGCTTCCATGCCGCCATCAGCAGCGGAAAGTTCCACGGGATGATCTGCGCCACCACGCCCAGGGGTTCATGAAAGTGATAGGCGGCAGTAAATTCGTCGATCTCCGCCGCGCTGCCCTCCTGCGCCCTGACACAACCGGCAAAATAGCGGAAGTGATCCACCGCCAGCGGCATATCGGCGGCCAGCGTTTCACGAACCGGTTTACCGTTGTCCCAGGTTTCATTTACCGCCAGGTATTCCAGCTTCTCTTCCAGCCGATCGGCGATTTTAAGCAGCACCAGGGCGCGCTGCTGAGGCGAGGTTTTTCCCCAGGCATCCGCCGCGGCGGCAGCGGCAGCGACCGCGTTATCGACGTCTGCCTTGTCTGAGCGGGGAAACGCCCCGGCATCTGAACCATTAACGGGCGAGGTATTGGTGAAGTAGTGGCCATTGACCGGCGCAACGAACTCCCCATTGATGAAATTACCATAGTGCTTTTGCAGCGTGATGAGAGAACCGGATTCTCCTGGAGCAGCATAGCGCATGTTGAATCTCCTTACGCAGTAAGATGTGAAACAACTATGAAACCTATTTTTAACATATTAGATCAGCGCCAGCCTGACAGGTTTGTTGTCCTTAAACTGTGACCGCGACGAAGGAAAATCCCCGCTGGGCCCACTACAGATAATTCCGACTTTTTGCCGCTTCGCCAGTTATCTGGAAACTTTTAGGCACGATGGGGTCAATATGGGGATATGTTTACTCTGGAGGTATGTCAGCATGTTAGCTTCGGCTTTCACCTTAATGCGCGCTAAAGCAGATTTCGTCCACCAGTTCATCCGTAATCCGCGCAAAATGGGCAGCATTACTCCTTCCTCTGATGCGCTGTGTCGCACCATGGTTGACTCGGTGGCGTGGAGCGGTCAGTTGCGGGTTGCCGAACTGGGCGCGGGCGATGGCGTTCTGACGCGTCGTCTGCTGGCGCAGATGGCACCGAACGCGACGCTGGACGTATTTGAAATCAGCAGCGCGCTGGCGCAAAAGTTAAGCGCGCTAAATGACGAGCGAATGACGGTGCGGACCTGTTCGGCCGAGTACCTGAACGGCAGCTACGATGCCATTTTCTCTGGCCTGCCGCTGCTGTCGCTGTCGCCGGAACTGCGGGATGCCATCCTACAGGCGGTGTACCATGCCCTGGGGCCGAACGGCGTTTTTGTGCAGTTTCAGTACACGTCGCTCACCCAGCCCGATCTGTCTCGTTACTTTACCTGGGAGCGCCAGCGGGTGTTAAAAAACGTTCCGCCGGCCTGGGTTTATCGTTGTACCCGCCACTATGCGCCCTGAGCGCTTTTAACCGCCGGGCGCGTTTGCAACCAGAAATGGTATAAGAGGCTACGCGCCCAGTCCGCCCCCTGCAGTTCCGTTCCGTCATTTTCCTCATTTTCTGGCAGGCATGCATCCATAATGCGGCGATCAAACTCCGGGTGAAACTGCACCGACAGCGCACAGGCTGAATAGCGCAAGACCTGGCAGCCATCCATGTCCGAAACGGCCAGCACGGTGGCGTGCGCGGGCGGCGTCATCACCGACTGGCGATGCGAAAGCCAGGCCTCGAAGGTTTCCGGCAACGTGGCCAGCAGCGGATCGTGGCGGGCCTGGGAAGTGGTGGTTAACGTCATCAGACCGCGTTCCCAGCCATTAGGGTTGTCGCCTACTTTTCCCCCCAGTGCATAAGCCATCAGCTGGTGGCCGTAGCAGACGCCAAGCAGCGGCAGACGCGCCTCCATCGCGGCACGAATCCAGGCCGCCGTGCGTTCACTCCAGTCAGCATGATCGGTCACCATTGCCCAGGAACCACTTAACACCGCACCGGAAATATCAGTAAACTGCGGCAGCGTTTCGCCCAAGTGGGGACGGACAATAACGTAATCATCAGGCTGTAAATTCAGGGCATCAATAAACCATACCGGTTGTTCACCGATTTTCTCGACCACGTTGGCGGGGGGAACATCTAACTGAATCAAGGCAAGGGGCAATGCAGGCGCAGAAATCATACCGAATCGAATCCTCAAAAGGGTTGGCGTTTCGGAATATCAGTCTGACAGTAACTGTTGTAAATGTCTTATGAATTTTTTGAGCTTTATTTCCTGCTTAACTAAATAAAAAATGTTAATCATTGCCAGAACGTCGTGGGTTCGTGCCATGATTATCAGGTATCGGGTTTATTTTTAAAGGACAACATTGTGGCAGTGCGGCATTTCTTTATGGTTCTGATGGTGGTTTCTATCTGGGCCTTTAATAACGTGGCGGTAAAATGGGGTTTAGTTGAGTTACCGCCTTTGTTTCTTACGTGGATGCGTTTTGCGGTCGTGGCGATTGTGCTGGTGCCGTTTTGCCGCATTAACCGCCAGCAGCTTCCCTGGTTGCTACTGCTGGCCTTCACATTTGGGTTTATGCACTTCTCTCTCCTGTTCGTCGGTATGCGTTTTACCGATGCCGGAACGGGCGCGATTGTCGTGCAGTTGGGTACGCCGATTGCCATGCTGCTGGCGATGGTGGTGCTGAAAGAGAAGCTGCGGTTGATTCAGCTGATCGGCATTATGATCTCGCTAAGTGGTGTAGTGGTGCTGTCTGGTAGCCCCACCATTCCTGCCTGGTGGGTGCTGTGCATCCTGCTGTGCAGCGCCACGGGCTGGGCGATCAGCAACCTGATTGTGAAAAAATCGCCGCCGATTAAACCCCTGACGCTGACCGGCTGGATCGCCTTTCTGGCCCTGCCGATTGTGGGGGCCGCCAGCTTGATGCTGGAGTCTCATCAGCTCTATGCGCTGCAACATGCTGGCTGGCGCGGCTGGTTTGCCATTCTTTACAGTGCCATTGCCTCTTCCGTGGTGGCGTACACCTTATGGTATGCCCTACTGAAGAAATACAACGTCAACCTGATCATGCCCTACTCGCTGCTGACGCCGGTGCTGGCGGTCTTAATGGGAATCGTGGTGCTGGGCGACAGCCTGAACAGTTTCAAAATTATTGGCGCTTCGCTGGTCATTCTGGGCACGACGATTGCGGTGATTAACCTGCGCAATCTGCGCATGCACGCACGCTTTCCTCGCCTGCGACGCCGTTAAGGGCACATGCTATGCTTCAGGCATCGCCCTTATCAGGAGCCTGTTGCATGAATCATCTGGCTAACGCACTTTGGCAGCAGATGTGGCAGGGATTGCACGGCAATCATGCGCCACAAATGCTGCCTGTTTTTACCGACCACGCCACCTTTTCCTCCGCCTATGCCGTCAGTGAACTGGCGGCCACCAGCCTGGGTCTGGCGATGCAGGGCGTGGCCGACCTGCTTAATCGTCCTGCCCGTCCGCAGGTTAACGTCCGACTGGCCTCACGCTGGTTTCAGCACAGTTTTATGCCGCTTAATCGCGCTGCGCCCGCGCTGTGGGATCCCTTTGCCGGCGATTATGCCTGCCGCAACGGCTGGATCCGCCTGCACACCAATGCTCCGCACCATCGGCTGGCAATGGAACGCGTGCTTGGCCGTCACCCGGATCGCGCGGCACTGGCACGGGAAGTGGCGCAGTGGCAAGCCACGGAGCTGGAACAGGCGGTGATTGAGGCAGGCGGCTGCGCGGCAGAGATGCGCAGTGCCGAGGCATGGCAGCAGCATCCACAGGGGATGGCCGTCATACATGAACCGCTCTTCGCGCGACAAACCCTGGCCGACGGCCCCGCAGTCACGTGGGCGTTGCCCGCGGCGCGTCCGTTACTTGGCATCAAGGTTTTGGATCTGACCCGTATCATTGCAGGCCCGGTGGCGACGCGCTTTCTGGCCAGCCTGGGGGCAAACGTTTTACGAATCGATCCGCCCGGCTTGCAGGAACCCGGTGTGGACGAAGAGCTTGCCTGCGGCAAACGCCGTGCCGTGCTGGATTTAACACAGCCAGCCGACCGTGCCCAGTTTATCTGGTTACTGAAACAGGCCGATGTGATGGTGCACGGCTACCGCGCCGACGCACTGGAAAAGCTGGGATTTGATGCGGCATCGCTGCAGGCCCTGAGCCCCGGTCTGGTCGACGTCAGTTTAAATGCCTGGGGCTGGCAGGGACCGTGGCGCAACCGGCGCGGTTTCGACAGTCTGGTGCAGATGAGTTGCGGGATTGCCGAACAGGGAATGCGATGGAAGCAGCATGATGCGCCGGTACCGCTTCCGGTACAGGCGCTGGATCATGCCACTGGCTACCTGATGGCCGCCGCGGTTCTGGCAGGATTGCGTCAGCGCCTGCAGCACGGCTGCGGCAATCAGACGCGGCTGTCGCTGGCGCGTACTGCCTGGCTGCTTGAGCAACACCGTTATGGGTTGAACGAACAGCAGACCGGCATTACGCCACGGCTCTGCGACAACCAGCCCTGCATTGAGCTTACGCCGTGGGGGATTGGCGTCCGGTTACGATCCGCCGCCTGGCTGCCCGGCACCACATTACAGTGCGCCACGCCCGGCAACCCGCCCGGCACGCATCCGGCGCACTGGTGATTCAGGCGTCGTCGCCCTGCTCGCTGGCGCTTTCCACCAGCTCATCATACATGGCCTGAATCGCCTCACGGCTCAGCACCGCCAGCGTACGATAAAACGCCGTGTTGGCATGGGCTTCAACTTTGCCGAGAAACGTGCCGCACCACGGCATCAGGTACACGTCAAACAGCGCCAGCTGCGCGGCGCTTTCATCGGCCGCAGACTGATCTTCCAGCCAGGATGCCGCCAGCAGCAGCCCACCGAAATGGTCGGCAGGCGCCTCGCCCAGCGGCATACCGCGCGCGGTCAAAAAGGCACGAATATCAGCTTCCGGCTTTCCTTCCGGCCAGCGTGACGCAAACGGCGATACCTTGCAGTCACTGCCGACAAACAGCGCATCGTAGTCTGCCGCCAGCGCCTGCGGATCGCTGTTTTGCTGCAGGCGCGTTAACAGCTCATCCTGCTCCAGCGGCCACTGTGCCGCCAGTTTACCTTCACGAATCAGCGTAAACAGCGGGGCCAGCAGCGCATCCTGCGGATGGCGGTTAAACAGCGAGCCAATAATACGGCACAGAATGGAAAACTCATTCATGCGTCAACATTCCTTGAGGGAGATAAATTAAAAGTCAGCCAGCTCGGCGATAGGTTTGCCGGTACGCAGTTCCAGAAAATCGAGCAGGCGACGCGGCGTGACATTTAACACGCGATCCTCGGGAAAATCCACTTCTCTGGCAATCCGCACGCAGTGCTCGAAGTTGCCGAGGGTGAAAGCGGTGTGGGAATCGGAGCCGAAGGCCAGCCGCCCGCCCGCTTTGCCGACTGCTTCCGCAATCGCCCGGCAGTTGGGTTCACTGCCGGGTCGGGAATGGGTGAAGGAGGAGTTATTCAGCTCCAGCGCCACGTCGTAGTGCGCGGCGGCTTCGGTGATAGCAGGAATATCGACGGGATATTTTGGGTTGCCGGGATGGCTAATGATGTGAACCAGCCCGCCCGCCATGGCGGCAATCATCGCCTCGGTGTTCTGTGTCAGATCGCGCGGCGCATAAACCGGTTCGTGAAAGCCCGCCACAATGAGATCCAGCGATTCCAGCATCGGTCCGGAGCAGTCAATCTCGCCCTGCTGGTTTTTAATATTGGCCTCGATACCGCGCAGAATCGCCACGCCATCAATGATCCGTGGCCAGATGCGCATATTAACGAAGTGCCAGTAATGCGGTGCATCGGCCATGTCCGGACCGTGATCGGTGATAGCAAACAGCTTGAGGCCGTTCAGTTTTGCCTGCGCCACATAGTCGTGCAGCGTGCTGTAAGCGTGCGTACTGGCAACCGTGTGCATGTGAAGATCTACCGGATACATTGTCTGCTCCTGCAAAGGCCGGTTAAGGCATCAGTGATTAATAGCCGCGCTGACGATCGACGAGGCCCTGAGGATGTTCACCCCTTTCGAGCTGCCCGATAGCGTGGGCAATAAAGTCCATCGCCTCTTCTTTCAGGGTGACCGCCGCATTGTGAGGGGTAATTGTTACGCGCGGATGGAACCATAAGGGATGATCGGCAGGCAGCGGTTCAGTCTGAAACACATCCAGCGCGGCCCCCTTCAACTGTCCGCGATCAAGAGCAGCGAGTAAATCAGCTTCCACGACCTGATCGCCACGGGCGAGGTTAAGGAAAAAAGCCTCCTGCGGCAACTGCTGCAACAGTTTATGATCAATCAGATTGCGCGTTTCGGGCGTGCTGGGCAGCAGGTTAATCAGCACCCGGGTTTCGCGCAGGAAGTCATTCAGCGCCGCCGCGCCAGCGAAGCTGGTTACGCCGGGAATCTGCTTCGGAGAACGGCTCCAGACGCGCACCGGAAATCCCCGCGCCTTAAGCGTTTCGGCGACCTGCTGCCCGAGTACGCCTGCACCTAAAATGCCGATGTGGAAAGTTTCGCGCGGGTAAGAAGGCAGCGGCTGCCACTGGGCCGACTGCTGCTGCTGGAGATAGTCATCGAAGCGTCGGAACCAGCCCAGGACGCGGCACAGCGCATATTCCTGCATCTGCTGCGCCATGCCGGTGTCTTTCAGGCGATAGAGCGGAACGTTGTCCGTGAGCATATCCGGGTGCTGCGCCAGCTGCCGCAGGATTTCATCCACGCCTGCGCCCAGTGCAAATACGCCTTTTAACGCGTGGCGGCCACGAAGCATTTCAGGCGGTGGCGAACGCACCAGCGCATAGTCTGCGGGCGCGTTGTCGCCCGGTGCCCACGCACGCACGCGGGCCTGGGGCAAACGCTGCTGCAGGCCATGTATCCAGTCCGTGGCGCTCTGCGACGGATGAAACCATACAATCTCCATACTGCTCTCCTTTTATTCCCGCCTCGGGTAAACGTGCACAAGGGCAAGCGAAGCCCTGAAAAATGCCTTTTTTCTAACATACCGCAAATAAATAATTCATGCCGCTTCACATTTCCGCCGCACTTAAGGGTGAAAATTGTGGTTAAGGTCTAAAGTTGTTGGGTGGTCAATGCGTTACACAGGGCCGCATTTCGGACAAGGAGAAACACCGATGATGAACACTGAGGTAAAAACGAAAAAACGGCCTCAACGCCATGCGCCCATCCTGCTCAGCCTGTTGCTGAGCGCCAGCGTATCCAACAGCTGGGCGGCAGAGGAATCCCGATTACTGAACAATCCACCGCAGCCGCCGGATGTCCGCTTAGGGCCATTGTTTAATGCCGTTCAACAGGCGAAATTTTACCCCGATCAAAAAACGTTTGCCGATGCAGTACCAAAGTACGATCCTTCGTCAATTCTTGCCGACTGGCAGATGCAAAAAAATCAGCGCGGCTTTGATTTAAAACGGTTTGTTGCAGCGAATTTTACCCTGCCTGGCGACGGCGATAAATATGTGCCACCTGCAGGCCAGAACCTGCGCGACCATATTAACGGCCTGTGGCCGGTGTTAACCCGCACCACCAACAGTGTGGGAAAATACGACTCGCTGCTGCCGCTGCCTAAGCCTTATGTCGTGCCGGGCGGACGTTTCCGTGAGGTTTATTACTGGGACAGCTATTTCACCATGTTGGGGCTGGCAGAGAGCGGCCATTGGGACAAAGTCCAGGACATGGTTGATAACTTTGCTTCCCTGCTGGATCGCTACGGCCACATTCCTAACGGTAACCGCACCTACTACCTGAGCCGGTCACAGCCGCCGTTCTTTAGCCTGATGGTCGATCTGCTGGCAACCCATGAAGGCGACAAAGCCTATACCCGCTATTTGCCGCAGCTGCAAAAAGAATACGACTACTGGATGGCAGACAGCGACAGCGTCGCAGCGGGCAGTGCCAGCAAACGGGTGATCAAGCTGGCCGACGGTACGTTGCTAAATCGCTACTGGGATGCGCGCGACGTGCCGCGGACGGAATCCTGGATGGATGATATTACGACGGCCAGTAAAGCGCCGCAGCGCAACAAGGCCGAGATGTACCGCGAGCTGCGTGCCGGAGCCGCCTCGGGCTGGGACTTCAGTTCGCGCTGGTTCACCGACGCTCATAACCTGGCCACCATCCGTACCACCCAACTGGCCCCGGTGGATCTGAACAGCCTGATGTTCCACCTGGAAAAAACCCTGTCTACCGCCTATCGCCTGAACAAACAGGACGATCGGGCAAAGGCCTTTGCAGACCGGGCAGAAAAACGTCAGGCGGCGGTTAACCGTTACCTGTGGGACAGCAAGCAGGGCTGGTACGCGGACTATGACTGGAAGAAACGCCAGATCCATCCGCAGCTCACCGCTGCCACGCTGTTTCCGCTCTATATGCAGATTGCCAGCGACAAACAGGCTGACAGCACCGCCAGCGCGGTGGAAAAACAGCTGCTCAAACCGGGCGGCCTGGTGACCACGACGGTGAACAATGGTCAACAGTGGGACGCGCCTAACGGCTGGGCACCGCTGCAGTGGGTCGCGGTAGAAGGCCTGGAGCACTACAAGAAACCTCAACTGGCGCAGCAGGTGGGCTTACGTTTCCTGCGTAACGTACAGCTGACCTACGACAAGGAGCATAAGCTGGTCGAAAAATATGTGGTAGAAGGTGCGAACCTGGGCGGCGGCGGCGGCGGTGAATACCCGCTGCAGGATGGCTTCGGCTGGACCAACGGCGTGACGCTGAAGCTGCTGGATAAATATTGCCCGAAAGAGAAAACCTGTAACAGCGCGCACGATATTCCCGAGGCGCAGAGCAGCGCACAATAACGGCAAGGTCATTGCCAATATAAAAAGGGCCCGCAGTCACCTGCGGGCCCTTTTTTTACATCATGTTCTGCGTTAACTGCGTACTTTGCGGTAGATAAACAGCACGACAAGCGCACCGATGACCGCGACAACGAAGCTACCGAAGTTGAACCCGTCCACACGGCCAAAGCCGAAGAAGGTACTGATCCAACCACCGACTACGGCACCGATAATACCCAGAATCACGGTAATGATGAAACCACCACCATCTTTACCTGGCATGATCCATTTCGCCAGGATACCGGCGATTAAACCAAAGATGATCCATGAAATAATACCCATCCGTTACTCCTTCCTTTTGGTTAGTCAATGGCGATCGCCTGATTAATCAAGCGGTTCACTGCGCCAAGTATAGTCGCGTTTTTCCAAAAATGTAGCGCAAGCAGTTAATGATAGTGGTTATTGTGTTAAAGCTTTATTATTGTGCGCCGATAACGAACGGGTAGTAACAGGATAATTACGTGAAAAAACGTTGCTCATCTGGAGCCAGCAAGTGAAAGAAACCGATAAAGAACAGTATCTGAAACGTGGCACGCTGGCCGTGCTTGGCGTGATGAAGGACCTGCTTCAGTTACAAACACCTTTGCTGGTGAATTTTTCGCGCGGGCAGTTTATTAGCCGTATGCTGGCTGCCGATGAAACGCGCATTGTGTTTGATCTGGGAAGCAATAACCTCGATAACGACTACGCGCTGCACTGCAATGAAATCACGGTCTTCGCCGAAACCCACGGTGCCAAAATCGAATTTGCCCTTGGGGCACTGGAAAAAACCGACTTTGAGGGGTTACCTGCTTTTCAGGCCGCCCTGCCGGACGTACTGTGGCAAATCCAGCGTCGGGAATTTTTCCGCATCAGCGCCCCTATGGAGCCGCAGTTCTGGTGCCATTGCCAGTGGCCTGACGGCACGGCCGCGCGCCTGCGCTTACAGGATCTCTCCCTGGGCGGCATTGGTGTTCTGGTGGAAGAAGCGATGCCGGAAGGGCTGAAAAGCGGGGACGATTTCAACAGCCTGCAGGTCGAACTGGGGGAATTTGGCCAGTTCAACGTCAGCGCTAAGCTTATGCACATTGGCGAACGCAGCATTATCACCAATAAAAATGAGACGAAAGTGACGCCTCGCCTGAGCTTCCGTTTTACCGCACTTGAGCCCCATCAGGAGCGGCAGCTGCAGCAGATTATTTTTGCCTTAGAGCGCCAGGCGCGCGACAAAGCACAACGCTTCCAGTAATCCGCCCTTTATCCTGCGCCGCGCACCGGCGGCGCATCCAGGCTATGCTTTCCCTTGCTTTCACGTTTAACCGGAACCAGCAAGGAGAATCTCCCCAATGGAAAACTGGCTCAGTTCACGTCATTTTCAGTCCATTTTTTTCAATCAAACACTCTGGATCAACAGCGCTGTTGTTATCGTTGCTACCCTTGTCATTTACTGGCTGCTGCGCAGCCTGATTCGCTTTGCCTCTAACCATATTGCCCACTACAGCGAAGTTCGCTACGCCCGGTTTACCGGTATTCTGGTCGAGATCTTGCGCAGCACCAGCCAGCTCTTGCTGCTGATTTTTTCCTTTCTAATCGCCCTGCGCTTTATCGATCTCCCTGACGCCTGGCGCGCGACGATCTCGCACAGCTGGTTCCTGGCCCTGATTGTGCAGATTACGCTGTGGATCGACGGCGGTATCCGTCTGTGGTTAAAGAGCCTGCTGCGCGATCCGCAGCATGTGCGCAATCCTGTCACCACGGTGATTATGGGCATTTTGCTGCGCGTGCTGGTTTGGGTCATGATGCTGCTGGCCATTTTATCGAACATGGGCATCGACATTACGGCGCTGGTTGCCAGCCTGGGCGTGGGCGGTATTGCCATCGCCCTCGCCATTCAGACGGTGCTGAGTGATGTGTTTGCCTCACTGGCGATTGGCTTTGATAAGCCTTTCGAACACGGTGATTTTATTGTCTTTGGCGACATCGCGGGGACCATCGAACATATCGGCCTGAAAACCACCCGCCTGCGCAGCCTGAGTGGTGAACAGATCGTCTGTTCCAACACCATTCTGCTGCAGCAAACGATTCACAACTACAAACGTATGCAGCAGCGCCGTATCGTGTTCAGGTTTGGTATCAGCTATGCCACCCCTTCTGAGCAGGTACGTGAGATAAGTGAACAGGTGAAAACCATCATTCAGGGCATCGAGATGACCCGCTTTGACCGCGCCCATTTTCTGGCGTTCGATGATTCGAAGCTGACGTTTGAAGTGGTCTATTTTGTGTTGAGCGCCGACTACAACCAGTACATGGATATTCAACAGGAGATTAACCTGCAGCTGATGGCGGCACTGGAAGAACGCAATATACGCTTTGCCTTCCCGATCCGTCAGGTCGAATTCAGCGGGGGCAGTTTGCCGCCGGTCGATCTTAAGCCGGTTCCCGATGACGACGCGGCCCAGCTACGCCGCGCGAATCGTTAAGCGCCGGGACGAACGGAGGATCGCGGCACGCTGCCCGATCCTCTTGCAGCCCTTATGCGGGCTGATAGCGACAGCGGGCAACGGCGTTCAACCAGCCCTGATAGCCGTCCTGCATTTTCTGCGCCAGCTGCCTGCGCGGCATCACGACGTTGCCGCCCTGAAGAGCCTGCATATCACTCCCCTGTTGCCACCATCCCAGCTGTTTACCTGCCAGCAGTGCCGCCCCCAGCGCGGAGGCTTCAGCGGTAGGCGCGCAATGCAGCGGGCGCTGCAGGACGTCAGCCTGAAACTGCATCAGCCAGCGATTTTGTGTCGCACTGCCGTCAACGCACAGCGCAGGTAATGTGTCGCCGCTTGCCTGTTCCATGGCGAAAAAGACGTCAGCAATTTGCCAGGTAATCGACTCCAGCGCGACCCGCGCCAGCACCGCCGGGGTGGCCGCATCGGTCAGGCCGCACAGCATGCCGCGGGCTTTTAAATCCCACCAGGGCGCGCCCAATCCGGACAGGGCCGGGACAAAATAGCAGCCCTGATTGTCATCGCAGCTTTCGGCCATTGCCGTCAGCTGCCGGGGATCGGTGACGCCGAGCATTTTTCCCAGCCAGGCCGCACCTGAACCGGTGTGGGTAATATTGCCTTCAAACGCAAAGCGCGGTTGACCGTCGTGCCACGCCACGGTGGTGCTGAGGCCATTGTCGGTCAGGATCGGCGTTGCCATCGACATCATCAGCGAGGAGCCCGTGCCATAGGTTGCCTTGACCACTTCCGCCTCGTCACGGCGCTGGGCATAAAGCGCCGCATGGGAATCGCCAATGCGTGCCAGGATCGGGGTGCCAGGTGCCAGACCGGCAATATCAGTTAAGGCAACCACGCCCGCACAACCCGCTGAGGCGTTAATCTGCGGCAACGCAGCGCGCGGCAGGCTGAACAGGGACAGCAGTTCATCATCCCAGTCGTTGGTGTGCAGACTGTAAAGCTGCGTGCGTGCCGCATTGGCATGGTCGGTAACGAAGCACTCTCCCGCCGACAGTTGCCAGGTCAGCCAGCTGTCCACTGTACCAATACATAACTCCCCCGCCGCCGCTCTGGCAAAACCGTCAGGCAGTGACGCCAGCATGCCAGTCAGCTTGGCGGCAGGAAACATAGGATCGACCGCCAGCCCGGTTAGCGCCGTAATCTTCCCGGCCAGTCCAGACAGATGAAGATCGCGGCAAAACGATTCCGAACGGCGGTCCTGCCAGCTCACCAGCGGGGTGAGCGGCATGCCGTCCCGACGCTGCCATATCAAAACCGATTCACGCTGATTGCTGATCGCAACCGCCGCGACCGGTGCGTCGGCGCACTGGGCAAGACAGTCGGCTATCGCCTGCCTGACGGCCAGCCAGATGGCCATGGGGGCCTGCTCGGCCAGACCGGGTTGCGGATGCTGCAGCGTCAGGCCCTGACTGGCCCGCGCCACCACTTTTCCCTGACGATTTACGGCGACCGCTTTGGCGTTGGTGGTGCCTTCATCAATAGCCAGAATCACGGACTCATGCATCGTCAGCCTCCTGTGCAAAGGCGCAGCGCCTGGGCCGCCACGCTGCTGGCGTCAATGCCATGACAGGCCCGGGTAGAGGCGCGATCGCCGGCGATGGCGTACTCGCCATCCGCAATGCCCAGACGCAACAGCTTAACCGGCAAGCCGTTCTCGGCCAGGACCTCCGCCACCAGGCTGCCTACGCCACCATTGATGTTGTGCTCTTCAACCGTGATGACGCTACGGTAGTGACTCAGCAGATTATGCAATTGCTGAGTGTTACAGGGACGAAGAGAAGGCACGGCGATTACCGCGGCGGAAACCCCCTGCTTTTCCAACTGCTCTGCGGCGGTAACGGCCTCATGTACCGTTGAGCCCATGGCAACAAGCGCAATGTCATGGCCTTCGCGCAGCAGATCGATCGCCCCAGGTGTAAAGCGGTATTCGTCGTCATGCAACTGCGGCAACGCCTTGCCATCCAGCCGAATATAAACCGGCCCCACATGATCAAGGGCATAGTCGATGATTTGGCGGCACTCAAGGGGACAGGAAGGCGCGTAGATTTCAATATTGCCAAATCCACGCAGGATGGCGATGTCGTCAATGCTGTGGTGCGTGCTGGCGAGCGGGCCGTAGCTGGCTCCTGCATTCAGCCCAAACAGCTTAACGTTAGTATTGTTATAACAGACGTCGATTTTCACCTGCTCGTTAGCGCGGGAGATCAGAAAGGGTGCGGCGTTACAGGTTACAGCCACTTTTCCGCCCAGCGCCAGCCCGGCAGCCGTGCCCACCAGCGCCTGCTCGGCGATGCCCACGTTAATTAACCGGCCGGGAAACGCCTTAATAAACGGCGCGATTTTAGCAGTTGAGGTGGAGTCAGCCACCACCGGAACCACATCGATACCGCGATCAACCGCCGCCATCAATGCTTCTACCATGACCTCTGCCAGATGTTGTGCCTTACTCATCTTTTAACTCCTCCAGTGCCCGGTCGATTTCTTCACCCTTGGGCACCCGGTGGTGCCATTCAGCTTTGCCCTGGATAAAGGAGATACCAAACCCTTTTTCCGTGTGGGCGATAATCACCCGCGGTTTGCCGCTTACCGGCGGCTGTTCGAGTGCGCTGACCACCGATGCCATGTCATTGCCCTGGCATTCACTCACCGCCAGACCAAAGGCACGCCATTTCTCCGCTAGCGGATCGGTGTTCATGATGTCACGCGTCGATCCCGCCAGTTGGAGTTTGTTTTTGTCGTTAATCACAATCAGGTTATCCAGCCCGTAATGGGCTGCCACCAGCGCCGCTTCCCAGTTACTGCCTTCTGCCAGCTCGCCGTCGCCGGTCACGACAAAAATACGCCGCCGACTGTTGCTCTTCTTCGCCGCCAGCGCAATGCCCACCGCCACGGGCAATCCGTGCCCCAGCGCGCCCGTGTTCAGTTCGACGCCCGGCGTCTTTTGCCGCACCGGATGCCCCGGTAAAGCGGAGTGTGCATGTTGATAGGTCGCCAGCCACTCCAGCGGGAAATACCCGGCTTCCGCCAGCACACAGTAATATCCTCCCACGGCATGACCTTTTGACTGGATATAGATATCACGCTCGTCATCTGCCGTCCGGTTGGGCGCACAGTTGAGGATGCGGAAATAGAGCGCAGTCAGGATTTCAACCTGCGACAGGTCCGCGCCGGTGTGCCCCCCCGCCGGGCTGCCCGCGTTAAGCTGAATAATGCGGCGGCGCACTGACCGAGCTCGTTTTTCAAGCTCATTTACAGAAAGCATAAAAGGATTCATAGCTCACCTATTGAATTTTAAGTCCACACTGAATATATATTCAGGCTGGGTGTTATTGCCCCGTGCTGACAGGCAATGCGTGAAAGTCTCACACTTACATGCGCTGCCAGACCAAAGTCCTTTTCCTTTATGAATATATATTCAATAATGATTTTATATTCAAAACCACTATGCGCCTTGCGGGTGACGCCGTCCAGACAGGAAGTGATAAAAAGCGAAAATGATCACAAATTGCCGTGGATTGTGATTTTTACGTGGGTGGTTAACAATGGCAGGCAGAACACGAGAGGAAAAAAACCAATGGCGAAGCAGGATGAACAGCGGCTCATGGTAAAAATTGCCACACTTTACTATGTCGAAGGCAGGAAGCAGTCCGATATTGCACAGCTACTTAAGCTGTCTCAGTCGTTCGTATCGCGCATTCTGAACCGCAGCGTGAAAGAAGGCGTGGTAAAAATCAGCGTGGTGCCGCCTGCGAATGTCTTTCCGGAACTGGAAAAAGCGCTTGAGCAACGTTATCAGCTGCCGCAGGCCATTGTGGTGGATGTGCCAGAACAGGCGTCCGCTGGCGAGATCAAACAGGCGATTGGATCGGCGGCGGCGCACTATCTGGAAACCCGACTGCGCGCGGACGAACTTATTGGCATCTCCTCCTGGAGCGGCACCATTCGTGCAATGGTGGATGCCCTGCATCCTCTCAATAACGCCTGTAAAGGGGTGATTCAGCTGCTGGGCGGCGTGGGGGCCAACGGAAACGTCCAGGCTACGATACTGACGCAAAATCTTGCCGCGCTGTTGAATTGCCCCGCCTGGCTGCTGCCCTCTCAGTCCATTGAACACTCGGTCACGGATCGCCAGCGGCTGGCCGCCAATCCCGACGTCGCCGAAGTGCTGAATAAGTTTAATGAGGTGGACTTAGCCATTGTCGGCATTGGCGATCTTGAACCTTCTGCGCTGCTGCGCAATTCGGGTAACTACTACGACGCAACCATGTTACGCACCCTGGCCGGGCGCGGTGCGGTGGGGGATATTTGCCTGCACTATTTTGATGAACAGGGTCGACCCGTGCTGAACGCCGATGAGGATCCGGTCATTGGCATGGAACTGGAACAGGTGCGACAGTGCGCGCAGGTGGTGGCGCTGGCAGGCGGCAAAGAGAAAGCACAGGCGATTCGCGGGGCGCTGCGGGGTGGCTATGTGAATGTGCTGATTGTAGATTATCCCACGGCAAGGCTGCTGACCGCTTAACTGTTCTCTCCTCACCTGCCAAAAAGGAAGGTGAGGAGAAAACATGAGGATCAGCTGTTAGCGCGGTAAGCCGTGGTGACTTTCCACAGGTAACGTGGCGCCTGGGCTGCAGGATGTTTGTTTTGTACGTGCTGATAGAACTCGTCCGGCGTCATGGCATTTATCATGGCAATGGCCCGATCGCGATTGCTGGAGAAGGTGCGCAGTAACGCGCCAGCACCGTTTGCATAGGAAACAATGGTGGCGTAACGCAGCGTGAGGGGATCGCGGATGCCCGAAAGCGCGGACTGCTGCAGAATTTTGATGTACGCGGTACCAATATCAATATTTCTGGCCGGATCGCGCAGCTCTGCGTTACTCGGCTGACCGTGGCGCCCCTGGGTGCGGTACACTTCCCGGCCCGCGGTTGAGGCTTTGATCTGCATTAATCCCACCGCATTAGAACGGCTGACCACGCCAGGGTTCCCACCGGACTCCACATTGATAATGGCGCTGATCAGTTTTTCATCCACGCCATACTGGCTGGCGGCCGTTTCGGTAAAGAGTGACCAGGTTCCACTGATGCGTGAAGGCGGTGCCTGAGTTAACGGCGTATTCTTCTCTTTAACGTAAGTATGCGGCGGTTCACTGGCACAGCCCGTCAGCAGCAAGGCTGAAATGACAAAGTAGCGAATTTTTAGCAATTTTTTATCTCGTCGCAGAAGTGGCGGAAGCTATCATACCGAGCCGGCTGAATTGCAAAATTACCGTTTATCCTAATTACAGCAGTCTGATGACTTATTTACGGTTTTTCGTCATTATCGTGAAGTCTGTCACTGACTAATTTCAGGAATTTACTATGACGTCACGTTCTATCCGTCTTATTGCCCCTTCAGGTTATTGCCATAATCAACCTGCGGCCCTGCTCGGGGTTGAACGCCTGCGTGCGGAAGGACATCGCGTGGACAATGACGCCGTCATCGCGCGGCGCTTCCAGCGCTTTGCTGGCACCGACGAAGCGCGCTCAGGCGATATTAATGAACTGGCTGACTTAGCAACCCTTCCCGATATTGTGCTGGCGGTGCGCGGCGGTTATGGCGCAACACGGCTGCTGCCGTCGCTGGATTATGCCGGCCTGAAGCGTCGTTTAGCGCACCAGCCGCTGGCCATCTGTGGGCACAGCGACTTCACCGTGTTGCAGTTAGCGCTGCTACAACATGCCGGTTTGATTTGCTTCAGTGGACCAATGCTGGCGGGCAATTTTGGCGCTGAGGTTTTATCCGAATTTACCCTGCAGCACTTTTGGCATGCGCTGACATCACCTACAGTCAAGGTGGCCTGGCAAAGTGAAACACCCGATAACGGCCACTGGCAGGGGACGCTGTGGGGCGGCAACCTGGCGATGCTCTGCTCGCTAATCGGGACGCCATGGCTGCCGCAGATTGAGAACGGCATTCTGGTTATCGAAGATGTTAATGAGCATCCGTTCCGTATTGAACGTATGCTGCTGCAGTTGCACCAATGCGGCGTGCTGGCCAGACAGCAGGCAATTGTCACCGGCAGTTTCACCAGTACCGCTCTGTCGGAGTACGACAACGGATTTGATTTCCCTACGGTCTGGCAGCACATTCGCGAGGTCAGCGGCCTGCCGGTTATCAGCGACCTGGACTTCGGTCACGCTCCGGATACCGTCACCTTACCTCTGGGTGCAACGGCCACGCTGCAGGTGAATCAGGGTCAGGTTGTATTACAGGCGAGCGGACATCCCGTATTGCGCACATAGCTGAAGTTGCAGGAGATCGACATTGAAGCCGCTGTATGACGATTTGTGGATCTCAACGCCGGAGTTTCCGGCCGAAGGTACCGAAGACATTATGATGCATGGTTTTTTGCTGCGTCATCCGCGCGGCAATTTACTGATTGGACGGGTAGAAAACCCGCTGGATCATGAAGTGCTGGCGGACGATAACGGCATAATCCGGCATTACCTGACCCACTGGCATGAATCCGCGCCCGGCGCGGCGCGTATCCAGCAGCGCTTTAACAGCGCGCTCTACTGCCACAGCCGCTCATTGGGGCAGATCAGCCGCTTTGTCGAACCTGACGATACCTTCACGCAGCAGGAAACGCATTTTGGTGATTTTCACCTGTTGCCGACGCCCGGTCACACGCCCGGCAGCTGCAGCTATCTTTACGCTTCCCCTAACGGCCTGACCTACTTGTTTGTCGGTGATACGCTCACGCGTCAGCATGACCGCTGGATAACCGTGCTGGTGCCCGAGAGCAATCCTGCCGAACTGGCCGCTTCGCTGGAGCTCTACCGGACTCTGCGCCCTGACGTGGTGCTGATGAGCACCACGCGCGGCCATCTTTCATGGCAAAAAGTGACCCTGTCCGGCTGGCTGGCCGCTATCGACGAGGCAGAGCTGCACCCGCTGGATCTGCGCCAGCAGGCGGTGCTGTAGTTACAGGATTTTGGTCAGATAATGGCGCTGGTGATGGTGAATATAGTCGCCAAGCGTTAACCGGACGTGATAGCCCAACTTTTCGTAGAAGGGCCGAGCCTGAAAGCTGGCCGTATCGACCTGGGCAAAACGGCATCCTCGCTGGCGCGCCTCTTTTTCTGCCGCCAGCACCAACTGACTTCCCGTGCCCTGCCCCCGGAGACTGTCGCTGACCCAAAGCAAATCGATGCGTAACCAGTTACCTGTCGTCGTACCGGTTAACCCTGCCAGCTTCTTACCCTGAGAATCACAGATAAACAGCCCCAGCGGTTTAATCAGGTCCACGTCAAAAAATTTGCTGTTATGCGCATTCAGGCCCAGCCGGAGTTCATCCTGATCTTTACTGGTCACCTTATCAGTGAGGGTAATCTGCATTGGCATTCCTTATCGCGGCAAATCAGGAGTCGTTACGTTGTCTGTCGTCGTAGCGCTCAAGGCTCAGGACGTCCACGTCACGCTTCGCGCTGCGGCTGCAGGGCACCAGCGCGTCGCTGTCATGGTAGACAAAGAAGGTGTCGAGATTGCTTTTGTTGACGATCAACTGATCGCCGTTGCGGAAGCGGGTAATGGCCACTTTGTCACCGCCCTCAATCTGCGTGTTCAGTTGCCCCGCCGCAATCTGGAAGTGCTGTTTGGGCCAGGAGAGCGTACTCAGCCCATATTCAGCGCGTGAAATGGTCATGGTAGGCCGACCGGGACAATGGATCTGGAATTCGCTTTCGCTCCACGCTGACGCGCTATAACAGGCCAACAGGCACAGGGCAAGACGGACTGCTTTCATCTGATTTCCTCCGCTGAATACGTCATTTCCCATTGTCAGGGGAGTTTATCACAATAAAAGCCAGGCAGAGCAGGACGGGACAGGTTGCCGCAGGGATTCAGGCGTGCCGGAGAGACAGCCGCTCACCTGCCCTGCGCACCACCAGAAAACCGAACGGGCGGGATGGCATCGGGTAAACCACGGCTCAATTAGTCTGCAGCCACTTCTGCTGCGACCAACATTAACGCCAGGTCGGCGTGTTCGCTGTCGAAGCTGCTCATCACATCGCGAATTTCAGCGGCACAGGCAATGACCTGCTGCCTTTTTTCTGCATCCAGCGATTCGATGGCGTGGCGAATAATCATTAGGCTGGCTTCTTCTTCTTTCATCATTTATCCCTGAATTTGCTTAAGCGATGCGCAAAGATGGCAAGAATAACGTTTATTCCACCTCAAAGTCATCTTTTGCATTTCTGTTGCTTAACCTTTGAGCAAAGCACAAATCAGCCTGTGTCGCAGAACTGCTATGATCATGTTATTTGCGGCGCAACAGGATAGAATCGTTCACCGCTTTCATGGACTTGGGCAGGGACAGGATATGTTGCGATCGGTAGTTTTCATTTTTATGGCACTGCTTGCGGGCTGCTCATCGTCGCCGAAAGGCGTGGAATGCCCGGGCGAGCTCAGCACCCTTTACGGTCAGTCGCTGGGCCAGACCCAGGGGACGATTTTCGATCTGGTCACCTCATTTAGCGTCAGTCGGGACGGCGCAAGCGTGCAGAGCGGTCCGCTGCAGTCGCAGGATCGCTTCCAGTACATTCCTTCCGCCGTCACGCGTGAGGGTTATTATGCGCAACGCCTGTCGGACAAGCAGTTCCGGCTCATCAATCCCTATCAGGATACCCTGATCACCTGGACCTGCCCGTAGAGGGGTGAATCCGGGCGCAGAATGGTATAGTGTCAGGAAACGTCAAGAGACAGGTCATCCTTCACATGGAAAAGCGTCTGGATAACAACGGCTATATCGATTTTCCCTTCCCGGCGACCCGCAATGAAGACGGTACGGTCAATCCCTGCGGCATCGACTTAACGCTGGAAACAGAGCGCCTTGAAGAGGTTGCGGTGCTGCGCCACTCAGCAAACCTGCAGCGTCTGGTGGAAGAGGTGAATCTTCAGGACGGGCTGTTCATGACGCTGGCCTGCGACTGGCAACAGCAGGAAAACGCGGTGTGCGGGTTTATTGATATCGCCTTTCGTCCCGAGTTGCCTGGCCATTCACATGCTGAGACGCTGCAGCTGGAAACCGCGTTTTACACCTATCTCAAAGAGCAGGCGCAACAGCATGGGCTGGCAGCGGATGCGCTGGTCAACTATGCCCGTGCTGTACTCGACTGGGGCTGGTCGCCGCTGCAGCAACGTCAGCGCCGCTATGAAAAAATCACAATCCAGTACTACTGCCCTCAGTCGGAGGATGCGGAATGGTGCTTCGACCATATTCGCCACTTTCTGGTGAGCTGGTACCCTCAGTACATCTCCGCTCCGGGCAATGCCGTTTTGTGAAACAGCTGGTAATGATTTTTCCCTGCACACATTAGCCACTGGCGAGTTGCCGCATTTCCCCGCTTCACGCCTCTGCCTGCGCGCCTCTCAGGCCAGCGATATGACGCGGTGGCAGATATTTTCCCCTGACCTTTGCCTCCTGAACAGAAGATTAATGCGCCCTGGGGCAGCACGACGGCTAAGCTTTGCTACGCTTTAGGTGACTGTGATAACCAAGGAGATGAAGCATGTCAGGAAAAATTGAAGATGCAGTGAAAGAAGTCGCCGGTGCCGCAGAGCAACAATGGGGTGAAGTTACCGACTCCCCGCGTCACCGTGCCCGTGGTGCAGCACGCCGCTACACCAATCAGGCATCCTACGCCGCACGTGATGCCGCTGATTGCATCAAGGATCAGGTGCAGTCTAACCCGTTCGCGGGTCTGGCCGTAGCCGCTGGCGTTGGCGTGGTACTTGGCTTCCTGCTGGGCCGCAAATAAGTCTCAAAACGGGAGCGTTGGCTCCCGTTTTACCCTCATACCAGATCGCGCAGATGATCGTCTTTGTTTAACGTCATCAGTGCCGGTATTGTTACCAACGCTGTTGCCATCATGTACCACGCCGGAATATCCAGATTGCCCGTCTGCTTGACCAGCCCTGTAATAATCAACCCCGCACAGCCCGAGAAAACGGCATTCGATAGCGAATAAGCCAATCCCAGTCCGGTGTAGCGAACCCGTGTGGGAAACATTTCGGCCAGCATCGCCGGCCCCGGCCCTGCCAGTAAGCCCACCACACCGCCTGCAATAAACACCACCAGCGCTTTGCTGGGTAACGCCACCGTTTCCGCCTGCAGCACCTTCAGCAGCGGCATCGCCAGTAACAGCAACAGTACGCTGGCCACCACCATCACCCGGCGTCGCCCTATCCTGTCACTGAGTATCCCCGCCGGAATAATGGTCAAGGCAAACCCCAGATTGGAAATCACGGCGATCGCCAGCGCCTGGTGCAGTCCGGTGTGCAGGGCGGACTGAAGGTAGGCTGGCATAATGACCAGACAAGTGTAACCCGCCGCTGACCACAGCATCACGCGCGCCACGGCCAGCAGAATGGTTTTCAACGTCTGGAGCGGTGCGGCTTTGCCCCCCTTCTGCTGCTGTTGCTGACGGACAAAGCCGGGCGTTTCGTCCATTGCCAGCCGCAGCCAGAGCGCCACCATGCCCAGCGGTAATGCCAGGATAAACGGAATGCGCCAGCCCCAGGCCAGCATGGCTGGTGGGCTGAGCGTAAACGACAACAGCGCCACCAGCCCGACGCCAGCCAGCAGGCCCAGCGCCACCGTGAGCGACTGCCACGCGCCATACAGGCCGCGCTTGCCTCGCGGCGCAAATTCCGTCATCAGGGAGACCGCACCGCCGTATTCTCCTCCGGCAAACAGCCCCTGCAGGATACGCAGCCCGGTCAGGATTAACGGTGCTGCGATGCCCACTGAGGCATAGGTCGGCACCAGGCCAATGGCCGTGGTCGCCAGCGTCATGAACACCAGCACCATAATCAGCGTCGGTTTGCGGCCGATGCGATCGCCGATACGGCCAAACACCAGCGCACCCAGTGGCCGAAAGAAAAATGCAACGGCAAAGGAGGCCCAGGTGAGAATCAGCCCACTCAAGGCCGACTCGCCCTGTAACTGGAAAAAGTTCTGCGCAATCAGCGTGGCGAGAAAGCCGTAAATGGCGAACTCATACCACTCAATAAAGTTGCCAACCGAACCCGCAACCAGCGCACGTTTATGTTGCTTTACCTGGGGTGAATAGGTTTCCATTTGACTATCCTCAACTTGCAGCCTGCAAAAGCAGTACGGCGATAAGAGAGATAGTATAGAATTCCAGCAGATAAGGTTATGTATCCCAGACGAGAATAATGACATCACAGCATAATGCCCTTTTCAGTCATCTGAGCAGCGTGCTCAGCGCCGAGAGCAAAACCCCGCTCTATAAACGTTTCGTGCAGGTGATTAAAGACGCCGTGCGCGACGGATTGCTGCGTCACGAAGAGGTGTTGCCCAGCGAGCGCGAATTTTCTCACTCTCTGGGGATTTCCCGCATCACGGTGCGTAAAGCGATGGATGCGCTCTCTCAGGAAGGGATTGTTCATCGCTCGCGTGGCTATGGCACGCAGATTTGTCGCGCACTGGAATATTCACTGAAAGAGCCGCAGGGATTTTCACAGCAGGTCGTATTACGGGGTAAAAAGCCCGATACGGAATGGCTGCAAAAACATCGTATCCGTTGCGAAGATGACATTGCGCAGAAGCTGCAGCTGCCCCCGGACAGTGAGGTCTATTTGCTGAAGCGCCTGCGTTATGTCGATCAACAGGCCGTGTCCGTGGAAACGTCCTGGGTGCCGTGCGATTTGATCAACGATGCCAGCGACATCGGTATTTCGCTGTACGACTATTTTCGCCGCCACCAGATCCAGCCGGTGAAAACGCAAAGTCGCGTCAGTGCGCAAATGCCGGATGCGGAATTACAGCGCCTCATTGCCCTGCCCGAGCGGATTCCCGTACTGGTGATTAAGCAGTTGGCGCTGGATGCGCGCGATCGTCCTCTGGAATACAGCATCAGCTACTGTCGCAGTGATTTGTACGTGTTTATTGCCGAGTAAGGCACTGCTGCCAGTGGCGAATCAGCGCTGCACGGTCGGGGGCGGTATCGCCTCCACGCTGCGCAACCACGAATGATGCGACGGCATTCCCCAGCGCCACTGCGTTATCAAGTGGCCAGCCAGATGCGAGCGCAGCCAGTAATCCTCCCGTGTGGCTGTCACCGGCCCCAATCGTATCGACCACCGCCGTCTTGAATGCTGCGATCCAGCCGTACTGTCCGTGATGGCTGAAGCCTGCGCCTTCGCTATCCAGCCTGACCACCAGCGGGCTGGCAAAATGTTTTGCCCACTGGGTAATCAGCGCCTGCGCGTTAAAAGACCCGTCCTGCTGCAAACGCTGGTGCCAGACGTGTTCGGCTTCCTGGCGATTAAGCGTAATCAACGGCTGCAGCGCCATCACGCGCTGCCAGTGATCCGGCGCGATCGCAGGCAGACGCGGCCCAAAATCGATCGCCAGCCGCGGCCTGTTTGCCAGCCCTTCCAGCCAGGACAGCAGTGTTTCCGCATTCTTGCCGATGAGCTGATAACCCGACAGATACAGCCAGCCTTCTGCGTGAAGCGGAACAGAGGCCAGCATCGCCTCATCCCACTGGTTCTCCACCCCGGCCACCGACAGGAACGTGCGTTCTCCGTCGGGTTCAACCAGCGCCAGGCACCAGCCATTGTCGCCCTTGTGGGTTTCCGTGACGCTGGTCAGTCCACAGGCCGCAAGCTTTTGCCGGAGTAGCTCAGCCCAGACGCCCTGGCCGAGCGGTAACGCAGAAACGGCATCCATACCTAAGCGGTGCAGCGCCAGCGCCACGTTCAACGCACAGCCTCCCACGCTGATACTTTGCTGCTGCAGCGCGCTGTCGCCGCCGCGCTGGGGAAGCTGCTCGGCGCGGGCGATGACATCCACGACGGCGGCGCCCAGTACGACGATCGGGGCCCGGTTGCCTAATGTTGCCACGCTCTGGGAATCAACCATGCGCCGCCTCCCGCTTGAGGCGAAAAGCGGTAAACGCCCGGCCGTAGCTTTCAAAGTCCAGTTTATTTACGCTATCCAGCTGCTGTCGGAGCGCAGGGTCAATGGCATCAATACCGTTAAGCGCACCACAAATGGCAACCGCCATCGCACCAATGGTGTCCGTGTCGCCGCCCAGATTGGCGCAAAGAATGGCGCAGCGGTTGGGATCGGTTCCTGCCAGTTCAACCATCGCGATGGCGGCGGGCACGGACTCGATGGTGCTGGTGCCTGTTCCCACCAGGGCATAGATGTTCTCCATAGTGGATTCAACACCGCGCCCCTGTTCAACCACCGAAAACGCCAGCTCAAGGCGCGCAGACATGGCCGCACTAAAGGTGGTTATCTGCCGCTCCTGCGCCGCACGCGCGACGGCAGGCAGCGCGTCACGAATCTGTCTCCAGCCTGCGCCCTCTATCGCCCGGGAAACGGCCCAGGCAATCACGGTTGCCCCGGCAATCGCGACGTCGGCCTTGTGGGTGGGGCTGGAAGCCAGCGCAACCGCATCAATAAAACTGTGCAAATCTCGCGCGGGTAACAGGCAGCCCAGCGGGGCAATACGCATCGCCGCCCCATTTGTCAGGCCGTTGTTTTCCAGCGCGCTGATCGGCTGGCCGGCCTGTAATGCGCGCAGCGCGATTTTTGATGTGGGCCCCAGAACATTTTTATTAAACGCGTCGAACCCTTCTGCCCAGCGCAGGATGTTAAGACCAATGGTTTCAGCGACGATCTCTCCGTCATGACGGATGATGGCATCGGCCAGCGCCAGCGCCATCGATGTATCGTCGGTGAACTCGGCGCGGCCGAAATAGCAGGCGGCGTTATTCTCTGCCGGGCCGGGCAGAAAACGATCAATCCAGCCAAAATGTGCTTTCACGCGGCTTCGCGGCCAGAGTTCTGACGGCATGCCCATGGCATCGCCAAGCGCCTGACCATAAAATGCGCCGGTGATCCTTTGTTGTACGGTAATCATCTTCTCTTCCTTATTTTTGGCTTTCCGTCGCGGCGGCAGGCTCAACCACGTTAAGCTCATCGCTGCGTTTTTTCGTATCGCGGAACAGCAGAATAAACGCCACGGTAATCAATATGATCATCACGCTGCCAAACAGCCACATTCCCGCCCAGTTGAACGTCAGGCCGTTGCGCGGTTGACCATAGGCAAACATCTCCTGCATCAGATAGCCCCCCAGGCGATAACCTAACAGGCTGCCGATTCCCTGACAGGCCAGGGTAATTAATCCCTGCGCCGCATTGCGCATGCTCACAGGGGATTTTTTATCGACGTAGATGTAGGCAGTAATAAAGTAAAAGTCATAGCTGACGCCGTGCAGCAGAATGCCCATAAATAACAGGCCATAGGTGAGCAGGTTCTGATCGCTGCCAAAAACAAAAAACAGATAACGCAGCGCGGCCGTCACCAGGCCGAGCAGCAAGACCTTGCCGATACCAAAACGTTTGATAAAGAACGGCAGCGCCAGTAAAAACAGAATCTCGGACATCTGCCCTAACGTCATCCAGCCCGTGGCGTGCGCCAGGCCCACTTCGGTCAGGAAGCCCTCGGCAAAAATGTAATAGAACGCCAGCGGCATACTGAACAGGAAGGAACAGACAAAAAAGACCAGGAAGCTGCGATCTTTTAACAGATGCAGGGCATCCAGGCCCAGCGCGGTTCGCACACTAAAGGCGCCGGTACTTTTAGGCTCCGTGGCGGGCAGCATAAAGGCGAATATACCCAGCAGCAGCGAGCTGGCGGCGGTAATCAGCAGCGGCACATTGCTGGCGGAGATATCGCCAAAGCCCAGTAACGACGGCAGAAAACCGCAGACGATACCGGATGCGATCCAGCCGAGCGTGCCCAGCACGCGGATGCGCGGATAATCACGCTCCACGTCTGCTACATGCGAAAACGCAATGCTGTTGGTGAGGGCAATCGTAGGCATATAGGTCAGCGCATACAGCAGCAACAGGGGAAAGAAACCGCTGAAGTGCGTTTGCTGCGCCGCGAAGTACATCAGCCCGGCACCCACGATCATCAGCACACCCAGCACTTTCTGGGCCTGAAAAAAGCGGTCTGCCAGCGATCCCACCAGAATGGGCGACAGAATGGCGGCGATGGAGGTACAGGCATAGCACCACGCAATCTCGACGGGCGTGAAACCATTTTTGCTAAGGAAGGCCCAGAGCGGGACAAACCACGCGCCCCAGATAAACCATTCCACAAACATCATCAATGACAGGCTGGCCGTTTTCGTTTTCATTATGGTGTGTTCCCCGGTGTTGGTAAGGCCAATCTAACACCACAAACATAACCTTTATAATACCTTTGGGTGGAATTTTGAGCTACCTCCCATTCTCGGTGAGAACGGTTTTATGCGCGCCACGGGAAACGGTGGCGTCTTCTGTCTGGTCTCACCCGACCGCCGGATGCGAGACGTTGAGCACTTAATGCTCTGGAAAGGCAGCGCGTCTTTGCAGGCGGTTCGGGCTTACAAACACGCCACCGGCCGTAGGCTTTGGGCTTCGGGCTTTGGGCTTTGGGCTTTGGGCTTTGGGCTTTGGGCTTTGGGCTTCGGGCTTCGGGCTTCGGGCTTCGGGCTTCGGGCTTCGGGCTTCGGGCTTCAGGCTTCGGGCTTCGGGCTTCGGGCTTCGGGCTCCGGGCCGCAGGCAACCACAATGCGGCCCGCACGGCATCCTCTAACAACGTATGCGGTTCCTGGCCGAGAAAACTCACCCGTTGAGTATTTTCCATTCGGACAGGCCGCTGCCACAAATAACGCATCTCAAGCATTTCATGTAGCGTGGTATGAAATGGAGCCCGCGCAGAAACACGCCACCAGGCTGTAAGTCGGCGGAATTCGCTCGCCTTCAGGCTCATTCTCCAGGCGCGTCTCTGAACAATGCAGCCGCGCTGCTCATTTCTGGACATCCTTCTTTTCGCTTTGCTGACATACAGATTCTTGTGCATTTATTACACTGCGCTCTGAGAATGAACGTTCATTACAGGGTAATTCATGAAAACTTTTCAGCGCACTATGATCGTCGGGCTGGTCGTGATGATCGCGGGCTGCGATCAAAACAGTCCTCCCGCCGATGCCAACATGACCACCGAAGTCGGGGTAAAAACGTTGCAAAGCGCATCGGTGACACTGGACAGCCAGCTTGCCGGGCGCGTCACCGGCAGTATGACGTCTGATGTCAGGCCGCAGGTGGATGGGATCATTCAGAAACGTCTGTTCACCGAAGGCGATGAGGTGAAAGCCGGACAGGTGCTGTATCAGATCGATCCGGCCAGCTATCAGGCCAGCTACGATCAGGCCGTCGCACAACTTAAGAATGCGCAGGCCCTGGTGAAGAGCAGCAAACTGAAAGCCGAACGCTATGCCGCACTGGTGAAAGATAACGGCGTTTCACGTCAGGATGCGGATGATGCGCAGGCAACGTATCAACAGAACGTTGCTTCCGTGGATCAGTACCGTGCTGCCGTCGAAAGTGCGCGCATCAACCTGAATTACACCCAAATCAAAGCGCCGATTAGCGGTCGCATTGGGATTTCATCGGTTACGCCAGGCGCGCTGGTGACCGCCAGCCAGACCACTGCGCTGGCGACGATTCGCGCACTGGATCCTATCTATGTCGATCTCACGCAATCCAGCGTGCAATTGCTCAAACTGAGACGCCAAGAGGCGTCACTGCAGCAGAACAAAGATGGCGTGCCCGTGACGGTGAAACTGGAAGATGGTACGACCTACGATCATCCCGGCAAGCTGGAACTGACCGAGGTCTCGGTGGATGAGGCGACGGGCACTGTGACGCTGCGTGCGATTTTCCCCAATCCCCAACATGAACTGTTGCCGGGCATGTACGTGCGCGCCAGCGTCACCAACGGCGTGAAAAGCGATGCCATTTTGGCGCCTCAGCAAGGCATCACCCGTGATGCGAAAGGCAATGCTACCGCGCTGGTGGTCGATAAAGAGAACAAAGTCGAAAGTCGCGACGTAGTGACCGACCGCGTAATCGGCAATAACTGGCTGATTACTTCCGGCCTAAACCAGGGTGACAAGCTGATTGTTGAAGGCACCGCAAAAGTTCAGGCGGGCATGCAGGTGAAAGCGGTAGACGTCTCTTCGGGCGATAACGCTCCGACCAGCGAGGGTCACTGATATGTTGGCGCAGTTCTTTATCCGTCGGCCGGTCTTTGCCTGGGTGATCGCCCTTTGCATCATGCTGTTCGGTATCCTGAGTATTCGCAGCCTGCCCGTGGCGCAGTATCCCGATGTGGCACCGCCACAAATCAGTGTTCAGGCCACCTATACGGGCGCATCGGCGGAAACGCTGGAAAGCAGCGTGACCCAGGTTATTGAGCAACAGCTCACCGGACTGGATGGACTGCTCTATTTCAGTTCGACCAGTACCGCATCCACCGGTCAGGTGAAAATCAATGTCACGTTTAAACAGGGCACCGATCCCGATATTGCTCAGGTCCAGGTGCAGAATAAGGTACAGCAGGCCGAGAGCCGCTTGCCGAGCGCCGTGACCTCACAGGGCGTGACCGTGCAGAAAGCCCAGAGCGACTTTCTGCTGATTTTGGCGGTGTACGATAAAAGCAATAAAAGCAGTTCTTCCGATGTCGCCGACTATATGGTCAGCAACATGGAAGACACGCTGGCGCGCGTGACAGGCGTCGGTAACGTACAGGTTTTTGGCGCCGAGTACGCGATGCGTATCTGGCTCGATCCCAGCAAGCTGGCGTCGTATTCGCTGATGCCTTCTGATGTCACCACCGCTCTTGAGAGTCAAAATACCCAGGTGTCTTCCGGGCAGTTGGGCGCGCAACCGTCCAGCAACACACAACAACTGGTGGCGACGGTACGTTCGCGTTCACGCCTGCAAACCCCTGAGCAGTTCCGCAACATTGTGCTGAAAAGCCAGGCCGATGGTTCTGTGGTCCGTCTGAGCGATGTCGCACGCGTAGAAATGGGCGATGAAGACTACAGTGCCAATGTCATGGCGAACGGCCATCCGGCATCCGGTATGGCTATCCAACTGGCATCTGGCGCTAATGCACTCTCCACCGCCGAAAAGGTGAAATCCACCATTGACGAATTCCGGAGCAGCATGCCGGCGGGCTATGAAATAGCCTATCCGCTCGACAGCACTGACTTCGTTAAAATCTCGATTGAAGAAGTGGTGAAAACGCTGGTCGAAGCGGTCATTTTAGTGGTGATTGTGATGTTTGTGTTCCTGCAAAACATCCGCACCACGCTGATTCCCACGATTGCAGTTCCGGTCGTTCTCCTGGGCACCTTTGGTGTGCTGTCTTTCTTTGGTTATTCGATTAACACGCTTACCATGTTCGGCATGGTGCTCGCCATTGGCTTGCTCGTCGATGATGCCATCGTCGTGGTTGAAAACGTCGAACGCGTGATGCGCGAAGAGGGATTACCCCCGCGAGAAGCAACCGAGAAATCGATGAGGGAGATTACTGGTGCGTTGGTTGGCATCGCGCTGGTGCTCTCTGCCGTGTTCCTGCCGATGACCTTCTTTAGCGGTTCAACAGGCGTGATTTACCGTCAGTTCTCTATCACCATCGTCTCTTCCATGGTGCTGTCGGTGATTGTGGCGCTGACGCTGACGCCCGCCCTCTGTGCCACCTTGCTTAAACCGCACAATCACGACAGCGGTCGCAACGGTTTCTTTGGCTGGTTTAACCAGCGCTATGAAAACGTGCAGGCACGCTATCAACGTGGCGTCGGGAAGGTCATGCACCGTTCCGTGCGCTATCTGCTGCTGTACGGCGTGCTGTTGATCTGCTGTGCCGTACTCTATATGCGCCTGCCAACCGGCTTTCTGCCGACCGAAGATCAGGGTTACATCATGGTGCAGTATCAGTTGGCACCGGGCGCGACGGAAAATCGCACCCGTGAAGTCCGTCGTCAGGTCCAGCAGTATTTCGCCACCCAGGAGAAAGATAACGTTAACGTTAGCATGCTGGTAGACGGCTTCAGTTTTGCCGGTAACGGACAGAATGCGGGGGTCGGCTTTATCTCGCTTAAAAACTGGCGTGACCGTAAAGGCAGTGAGAACAGTGCTGATGCGATTGCAGGCCGCGCCATGGCGGCGCTGTCGCGGATTCGTGATGCCCAGATCTTTGTGCTGTCGCCGCCCGCCGTCTCCGGGCTGGGTCAATCCAACGGCTTCACGTTTGAGCTGCAAGCGCGTGGTGCTACCGCACGCGATCAACTGCTGAAAATGCGCGATCAGCTGATTGCAAAAGCGAATCAGGATACGGAACTCAGCGCTGTACGTGCCAACTCGCTGCCGGACCTGCCGCAGCTGGATGTCAGTATCGATGATGCGAAAGCACAGTCACTGGGCCTGACCATCAGCGACATCAATAATACGCTCAGCGCAGCCATTGGCGGCAGTTATGTCAATGACTTCTCCGACCGCGGCCGCGTGAAGAAAGTCTATATGCAGGGCGATCAATCGTTCCGCAGCAAGCCAGAGGATATTGATCAATGGTATGTCCGCGGAACAGACAGCAGCAATAACACCACCATGGTGCCCTTCTCGTCCTTTGCCTCGTCGAAATGGTCCTATGGTCCGGATGTGCTTTCACGTTACAACGGCCTGGCATCCTATGAAATTCAGGGATCGGCCGCCGAAGGGAAAAGCTCCGGGGATGCCATCACCGCAATGGAAAAACTTGCGGCGACCTTGCCTGCGGGCACCACCTTCGCCTGGAGTGGGCTCTCTTATCAGGAAAAACTTTCCGGTAATCAGGCGCTGTCGCTGTATGGCATTTCACTGATTGTGGTGTTCCTGTGCCTGGCCGCCCTGTATGAGAGCTGGGCAGTGCCGCTTTCGGTGATGTTGGTGGTGCCATTGGGCGTCATCGGCTCACTACTGGCGATTACGCTGCGTGGCCTGGAAAATGACGTTTACTTTCAGGTTGCGCTGCTCACGATCATCGGACTTTCCTCGAAGAATGCCATTCTGATTGTGGAGTTCGCTGAAGAGCACTACCGCAAGGGCGAGAGCCTGATAAACGCGGCGGTTCATGCGGCGACGATGCGCTTGCGTCCCATCATCATGACCTCACTGGCCTTTACCGCAGGCGTACTGCCGCTGGCGATCTCCACGGGCGCGGGGGCCAACAGCCGTATCGCCATCGGTACCGGTATTATTGGCGGCACCTTAACCGCCACCCTGCTGGCTATTTTCTTTGTACCGCTGTTTTTTGTGCTGGTCCGCCGGGTCTTTCCGGCACAGCCGCATGACACGGCCCGGCCAACCGACTCAGCAGCGAAGGTGAAGGAATAATGACCATGACTGCAAAACTTTTCACCGTGTTTTTACCCTGCTTCCTTGCGGGCTGCGTGTCGCTGGATCCGCATTATGATCGTCCTGTGGATGCCGTGAAGGCGACAAACCCGACCGGGGAAGCCTACCCTAACCTGCAAGGGACTGCCGTCAATTATCGCGCTATCCGTTGGCAGGATTATGTGCTGGACAGCCAACTCAATCAGGTTGTCGGCATGGCGTTGGACAGTAGCCGCGACTTACGTGAAGCGGTGGCGAGTGTAAAATCCGCGCATGCGCAATACGCTGAGCAACGTGCCGATCTCTTCCCGTCATTGAGCGCCGGTGTCAGCGGGACGCGCTCACGTGCCCTGACGGGCGAAGGCAATCAAACGGCGCTGGGCAATTCTTACTCTGCCGAAGGCAGTGTCAGCGCATTTGAACTGGATTTATTTGGTAAGAATCAAAGCCTGTCGCGCCAGCAGTATGAAACCTACCTTGGTACCCTGGAGGGCGCGCGGAGTACGCGCCTGACGGTGCTGTATAACACCATTGATTACTGGCTTCAGTTGGCGGCGGATCGCAGCAATCTGGCCATTGCGAAAGAGACAGCTGAGAGTGCGCGGCAGTCACTGGACGTGACGCGCAAGCGCATGCAAAACGGTGTGGATTCGATGGTTGATGTGGCGTCTGCGGAAACCACCTATCAGTCTGCGCAGGCGGATGTGGCCAGCTATACTACCAGCGTGGCGCAGGATAAGAATGCGCTGGATCTGGTTGTTGGAAAACCTGTACCCGATACGTTGTTGCCGCAAAATCTTGAATCGATTGGCCATGCGTTGCGCGATGTGCCCGCAGGGATATCGTCGGATGTCCTCAATAATCGTCCTGATGTCTTGCAGGCTGAGCACAACCTGAAGGCGGCGAATGCCAACATCGGGGCAGCGCGGGCCAATTTCTTCCCCAGCATTTCACTGACCGCCAGCGGTGGCATTGGCAGTGCCGATCTCGCCTCGCTGTTCAAAAACGGCATGGGAATTTGGTCGTTTTCCCCCAGTATCTCGCTGCCTGTCTTCAAGGGCGGCTACAACGTGGCCTACCTGAATTACACCAAAGCGCAGAAGGAGTACTACGTGGCGGCGTACGAAAAGTCGGTGCAGACCGCTTTCCGCGAAGTCGCGGATGCCCTGGCGCGGCGCGGCACCATCAACGATCAGTTGACCAGCCAGCGTAACAATGTGGCAGCCTCACAGATTTACGCGCATCTGGCCGATCTGCGTTATCAAAGCGGCGTGGATACCTGGCTGAATGCGTTAACCGCCCAGCGAACGCTCTACTCCGCCAGAACCCGTCTGGTCAGCGTGGAACAGGCGTACTACCAAAACCTAAATACATTCTACAAGGTGATGGGAGGCGGCTCGGCGCGACAGGCGTCTGAACAAACGGTAGATGTGCGTTGAACGCCCAAATGCGCAGGGATGCGCACCCGACAAACTGCGCGCAATAACATCGCGCGCTGCCCTCAATAGTGGAACAGGGCAAATCCCGATACACGGACATCAGGCCATTCTGTGTCAGAATGTGTGACGGCGATTCCCTCGCCCCGGAGCCTCGCGTACCATGCCAGAATAAGTCAATAAAAAGGGCCGCATATCGGCCTGTATTCAGGAGAGTTTTTTGAGCAAGCCTGATAATGAAACGTTTTTTAAGCAGCGGCAGCAACTGATCATTTCAGCCGCGAAGAACTGCTTCAGCCGTTCCGGTTTTCACGGTGCAAGTATGGCCGATATCAGTCGTGAATCCGGTTTAGGTGCAGGTCAGCTTTATCGCTACTTTAACAGTAAAGAAGTGATTGTCAGTGAAACCATAAAAAGTATCGCAGAAAACTGGCGGACGTTTTTGCTGCATAGTTTGACGCACGAAACGCACACCGCCAATATTATTGATACCGATTCGCCCTTTTGGCAGAACTGGTCTCCTGAGGACCGGTGTTTATTACTGGAAATGTATTCCGAAGCCTCACGTCATGAATCAGTGCGCTCAATGCTGGCCCGCGAGGAAGCCTTATTGGTCGCAGATCTGGACAGGCTATTCAGGCAGAAAATGCCGACAGAAAGTCCACTCCAGCGCAGCAACCGTATCCAGTTTTTGCTGATGCTGGTGGATGGCGTCGCCTGTCGTGCATATGGAGATAAAAATGTGGATCAGCAGGAACTGAGCCGGATCAATGCTGTACTCGACCGTCACCTGTTTTGATGCGTTACTCAGCATCCGGTTGGTGGATGTCATGGCTAACCGCCTCAAAGAACGGCATAAAGCTGTCTTCTGTCTCGCGGCGTTTCATAAAACGGCGAATGATCATGCCGTCTATTACCAGGGAAACCACATGCAATCGTGCATGGATGATGTTCTCCTCCAGTGCAGGATTGAGCGCCTGTTGCTCAGTAATAAAATTCTCTTTTAAAACCTGCCAGGCATCGTGAAGAATCTGACGAATACGCGCATTACGCGTGGATTCGGATGATATCTCGATGAGCAACACAATGCTTTGTTCGACTTCTGGTGACGCCAAATCTCCCGGCAGATGCGTCACTCTCCCCGCGTTCGCCATTTTCTCGAAGTCGGCTTTCAGTAACACGATCATACGCTGCACCACTTTCGTGACCAGTGCTTCAACGATCGCTTCCTTATTTTTATAATATTTATAAATCAGCCCGATGCTGACATTTGCCTGACTGGCGATACTCTGAATGGAGGTTTGATAAAACCCTTTTTGTCGCATGCAGTATTCGGCTGCATCAAGAATTTCTTCGCTGCGATTCATCAGGATACTCACAAGATAAAAGAAATGACTTTACTGTCTGTCATTACCAATAGCTATGGCAAGTGGGTAAGGCATTTCACGTCCTGTCGTATTCGGCGTGATGAAACAACCCCCTTTCCTGCGTCCGTTTGCCTGACGGTTGTCTTCCATCAGGCGAACGGGCGTTGCTCAACGAACTGCGCGTGGCTTTTCCATACGAAATCCCATGCCGATGAGTCGGCCAAAAATAAAGCGTAAAAAGGGATATTTACGGATGATGCCGGGCATTTTGCTTTTGCCTTCCCCACCCGGTTTCTTTTTACTGCTCATTTTTATTTGCAGGAACTGCGTCGCAACGGTGGGAAACTGACGGCGCTGCTGTACTTTTTTCAGATCCCTGAACGTGACCTTCCTCTTTAACAAAGGCCGGGTAAGCAGATTCGCCGTGGCCACCGCATCCTGGATGGCAAGATTAACCCCCACTCCGCCAATGGGTGACATCGCATGAGCCGCATCACCGATGCAGAGCACGCCCGGTTTTGCCCACTGATTCAACCTGTCGATACGGATTGACAGCAGTTTGAAACTCTCCCAGCTGTCAATTTCCGCCAGCCGTTCGACGCTAAAAGGGGAGACGGTGGCAATGTTGTGTTTCATCGCGTCAAGCCCACGGGCCTGGATCGCCTCAAACTGCCCTTTTTCAATCGTCAGCCCACACTGCCAGTAATCGCCCCTGTCGATCACGATAACGTTATTTCGCGGGCCAGTGTGGCCCATCCCTGACTGCGGATCCTCTGGCTGTTTGTTCAGGCGAAACCACAAAACGTCGCGTGGTGAGCCAAAATGCTGGCTCACCAGTCCGGCCTGTGCGCGAACGGCAGAGTTACGCCCGTCAGCCCCCACCACCAGGCGGGAACGTATCTCAACGGGCTGACCCGACTGTAAGGCCAGAACACCCCGAACTTCACCCTCTTCGATGATCAACTGGCTTAACGAGGTGGATTTTAGCAGGGTGAAGCCGGGAAACTGCGCGCTCTGTTCCGCCAGAAAATTCAGGAAATCCCACTGCGGCATGAAGGCGATAAAACGGCACTGCAGCGGCAGGCGCGAGAAATCGGCCATCGTGACCTCCTCGCCCCCCATTTCCGCCTGCAGCTTTTCCGCACGCTGATGAGGAAGTTTCAGCAGATCGTCCAGCAGGCCCAGCTGATGCATGACCTCCAGCGTAGAAGGATGGATCGTGTCACCACGAAAATCGCGGAGAAAATCGGCATGTTTTTCCAGCACGACAACCTGTAAACCGGCGCGGGCCAGTAGATAGCCTAGCATCAAACCGGCCGGGCCGCCGCCGACGATACAGCAGTCAGAGATAACGTGTTCAGTGGATGGCATAGCTTACCCCTCATAATATGCGTGGTAAGTGTATGCCACTGCGGATGATTTAAGTACCGAGGAACGACAGGGATAAGCGTTGTTGTCCCGGCCAGACCAGGTGCACGAGTGCAACAGCGTGGTCATCTGGCGTTCTCTTCTTTTATCTCTACCAGCACCAGCGGACATTTTCTGACCTGGCAGGCGTGATGATAGGCCATGGAGCATACGGAGCAATAATCGGCAGAATCTGACTGATACTCGTACTCCTGAAAATAGCGAAAGCCGCCGCTGTCAGCATCGGCGCGCGCGCTGTAGAAAGCATGGTCAGCAAGCTGCTCGTCCAGCTGCATGAACGTAAGTGCGGAGGGGTTGTGATAACCCACTTTAATGCGATATGTGGTCATAGTGACGAGTATTGCTATGCAAAGCTGCATTAGCCAGACATTTTGGGTGTTGACTGTGATAGTTAAAAATTATCAAAAACGTTGCTGACCTTAGTAAACCTCAGCGTCACTAAACCTTTCCTGCGCAAATCGGCATCGGTCTTTTTTAAAGCATGAGACACCTCTTTTGCCCGCTTGTCTGCACATATTCAGGCGCCCGGCGGGCGTTAAATCCTGTTCAGCCACCCTTTCTCTGAGTGCGTAATCGCCGACATAAAAAAGCCAGGCCGCTATATTTATACTATTTAACATCACCGTGATGATTCCCTGTGAAAACGTCGCTGGAAGACAAACAAATAAAATTGTCAAAACACTTAAACAACTATCATTTAACTGTGAAGGTACACTTTAGGATAAATATAAAAAATCAACTTTAGGTACTCTACATGTTGCACAATAAGGCACCGAAAACTCTACGCAAGGTAAAAAACAGCAGACTCAATTTAACAAAGAATTGTAATAATTTAATGAACATACCGAACAGAGCGTTTAATTTTGCACAACGATAAACCTTAACTTTTTGATAAATGCCGCAGAATTTATCATTTTGTGCTGTTTTTTTATTGATCCTTTTCCCTTGAGGACGGGAATAATCCTGGGCGACCGTAAATATTCTTAAATGGAAACTGTACAAGATAATCATTTAATCATCGTAATTTTAACATTCTCAGGAAGATTACCGCTTAATGAAGCATCACAATTGTCCGTAACCGACATCAGAATTTTCTTGGTTAAAGAAGCCGTTCTTTCTTTTAACCCGTTGAAGGAAAAGGAAACCCACTGTTATGATAGGTCAACTTTCTTAACAAGCGGTAGAAATCGGCTGATGAGAAGGATAACCAAAGAGGATGTTCGCTGCTCAAGTTGTAAATATTGTTGCCAACTGACGAGCAATACTCAGGAAGAGATATTACGATGCCCAATTCAAAAGATTGCCGTATGGCCAGGCAATAATCATTTTTTGATAAAAGGCGTTTTGTCGTTGGTCGCCGGACGATACGAAAGCCTGTTCTGCAGAGGATGTATATTTGTTGACTTTTCGATTCATAACCTCCGTTATTTTACCAGCAAAAACTGGATGGATTATCTGCGAGGAACCGGCCTTGCCATTATTATCATCAGCGATCGCCGAATGGAATCTCTGGCGTCATTTTGGCGGAGACAGGAGCCCACGATAAATACTGTGATTTATGCGGACGGTAAAATTGAGGATATTAAAAAAGCGGTTAATGCCTGTTATTACGGATTAAAGGGAGGTGAAAGGAAACGCGTCAACGCTTTGACGCTGGAAGAAGTTAAATTTTTGGACCTTGCCAATTATGGCCATTCGCTGGGTGAAATTTCCAGCGAAATGAAACTTGGCGTTAAGAAGGTTTACATCATTAAAGACGCTGTCAGAAGGAAAACTGGAATCAATCTTAATCAGTTACTTTCCAGTTAATTGATCATAAAGGAAGATAAAATGACTTATCACACCAATAAATTTAGCTTGTCTCTGATTGTGAGTGCCTTTCTGCTGTCAGGATATGCACAAGCAGATTCTGCTAATACCATTAATTTTCAGGGCGAAGTCTCTGATGAAACCTGTTCAGTTGCCATTAACGGCAATGAGAGTTCACCCGTTGTACTGCTTCCTACCGTAAGTAAAGCGGATTTAGATACCAGTGGTAAGACGGCAGGTAAAACTGACTTTACCGTCGGTCTGACAGGCTGCAGCGGTTCAGCGACCACCACCCAAATCTCAACGGTATTCGTGGGCAATAACGTGAGCGCAGCAGGTAACCTGACGAACACCGGGTCGGCTGAAAATGTTGAGATTCAGATGCTGGATACGGCGGGTACGGTAATCAACCTGACGGGGGGCTTTACCGGTAGCGGCGACTTAAGTTTATCCGCGAATGAGACTGAAAAGTCAGCGACCTATGGCGCGCAATACTTTTCAACCGGGGTGGCAACATCCGGTACGGTCGCTGCCTCCATTCAGTATGCCATAACTTACCGTTAGTTCTGTTCGGGTGCGCCACGGTTATTATGGGGCGCACGTTTTTTTTGAGGAATCAAATATGGAAAACCGCTGGCTGGTGTTTGCGCTAAAATTATTTTTCATTACTTTCCTGTTCTTACTTGCAGTAAATAACGCCAGAGCGAACGTGACTATTCTTGGTAGCCGTCTCATTTACCCTGCCAGTGCCAAAACCGTTGATGTGCAGTTAAAAAACAACGGTGATATCCCCTATGTTATTCAGGCCTGGTTTGATAACGGCGATGCCAATTCTCAACCTGAGCAAAGCAGTCAAACGCCCTTTATTGTGACACCACCCGTTTTTCGTATACAGCCCAAGACTGGCCAAATTGCACGAATTATATTCAACGGTAGCCTGCCTCTCCCTCAGGATCGGGAGTCTGTCTTTTGGTTTAACACATTGCAGATCCCCCCTGCGAATCTGAAAAATGAAAATAATCAAAATGCCATGATGGTCATGTTACGAAACCGCCTTAAAATCTTTTACCGTCCTGTTTCAGTGGGAAACCCGAATAATATATTAAAGAATATCTCGCTTAAAATCGTTCACGATAATCATAAAGGGCTGGGCATTGAAATCAATAACCCTCAACCCTGGCATGCTTCATTACTCGACATTTCATTTAAGGTGGCAAATCAAGACCTGCATTCCGATGCTGATATGATTCCGCCTTTTAGCAAAAAAACCTTTTGGTTCAGTACGGATAAAAAACGTTTACAGGGCGTAAACATTGTCTCCGTTGCTGCAGTTAACGATCAGGGAGCCAGAATAAGTGAAAACTATAAGGTTGAAATTAATTAACTCAAAATTAATTGCATTCACCATTTCGATTTCCTTTTCTCAGCATGCTTACTGCGAAGATTATTATTTTGACTCAAGCCTGTTTAAAGGCTCGGCATTTGGACAGAACATTGAACAATTTAATCAGAACGCCACGCCTGCTGGCAATTATCTGGTCGATATTTATCTCAATAATAAACGGGTTACATCCGGTGTCAAAATCGCGTTTATCCAGTCTGACCTCCAACAGGATGCGGAACCTTGTCTTCCGTCAAAGGTTGTTGCCTTGCTGCAGCTAAAAGTGCCACCCACGCCTGAACCTGAAGAGCAGTGTCATCCACTGGGTTACTGGTCATCAGACGGTCATTGGCAATTTGATCCGGCATCACTGCAATTACAGCTCACGATCCCAAACTCAAGCCTCGATAAGAAGCCGAGAGGTTACATCCCTACATCTGAATGGGAAGAAGGTATTAGTGCAGTATTTTTACGGCACAACACCAATTACACCTGGACCGAAAACCGTACGTCTGATTATCGCTATCAATATTTATGGAGTGGGATCACCGCGGGTACCAATCTGATGAAGTGGCAGTTGCGTCATCAGGGTAATGCGCGCTATCTCAATGACAGTGCAGGCGGCAGTCGATACCGTTACAACACCGTGAAAAGCTGGGTACAACGCCCGCTGGAACAGCTTAACAGCATACTGTCTTTAGGTGACAATGCCACCGACAGTTCCCTGTTTGGCAGCCTGGCTTTTAACGGGATTAAATTGTCTACCGACCCAAGGATGTGGCCACAAGGCAGGCGGGGTTATGCCCCTGAAGTCAGGGGCGTGGCAACCTCCAGCGCGCGGGTTGTCATTAAACAACTGGATAAAGTGATCTATGAAACCACAGTGCCACCAGGCCCTTTTGTCATTGATGACTTGTACAACACGCGCAATCAGGGTGACCTCGCTGTTGAGGTTATTGAAGCTAACGGTAAGCGTTCGACCTTTACCGTTCCTTATGCTTCCGTTCCAGACTCTGTGCGCCCGGGCAACTGGCAGTACTCGCTGGCGCTGGGACGGGTTCGCCAATATTACCGTGTCAATAACACCTTTTTTGAGGGCATTCTGCAACGGGGCATCAGTAATCGCCTGACGGCGACGGCGGGTACCAGGCAGGCAAACGATTATCAGGCGTGGCTGTTAGGTGGCGTGCTGGCAACAGAGATCGGCGCACTGGGAATGAACAGCACCTTTTCACATGCGCGGGTTGAACAGAACAAAACAGCGTCAGGCTGGCGCGCGGAGATCAACTACAGCAAGACGTTTGACACAGGCACCAACCTGGTTCTGGCTGCCTACCGGTATTCAACGAGTGGGTTCCGTGATTTGCAGGATGTTCTGGGCGTGAGACGTCAGCAAGACGCAGGCATTCAGTATTATTCTGATTCATTAAATCAGCGTAACCGTTTGACTGCCACACTGAGTCAGTCCATGGACAGATTCGGTTTGATCAGTTTGAGTGCCAGTACTGCTGATTATTACAATAACCAGTCGCGCATCACGCAATTGCAACTTGGCTATAGCAACACCTGGAAAACTATCAGCTACGGTATCAACATAGGTCGTCAGCGTACGGTCTGGTATAACAACCGCTATGATTCAGGTTTTTCCCTACAGCAGGATGACAGCCGCCAGCAAAAATACACCGAAAATACCTTTTCACTCAACGTATCCATTCCGCTTGACTGGGGTAAAAGCCTCTCGTCAGTCGCTTATAACGTTAACCAGTCCAGTCAAAATCGCAACACATCCCTGTCGCTGTCGGGAACGGCAGGCGATAACCGTGACTTATCTTATTCACTCTACTCTGGCCTCGATCAGAACCGGGATGGGCAGCGCAATCGTGCCCTGAGTTTCGGTGGCAATCTGCAACAAAATACCCGACTGGGTGCGGTACGCGCCAGTTATGGGCAGGCCGAGAGTTATCGCCAGGTCGGATTAGGCTCGTCAGGCACCCTGGTTGTGCATCGCGGTGGGGTGACGGTGGGCCCCTATACCAGTGATACGTTTGCGTTAATAAAAGCCGAGGGCGCGCAAGGCGCGACAGTGCGTAATGGTCAGGGTGCTGTTGTGGATGCGTTCGGCTATGCCATCTTACCTTCTCTGACCTCCTATCGTGAAAACACCGTCAGTCTGGACACGCTTAACATGCAGGCTGATGCGGAACTGAGCGGTGGAAGTCAACGCGTGGTGCCTTATGCCGGTGCGGTGGTGCAGGTGCATTTCGCCACGCTCAAAGGCAAAGCGGTCCTCATCAATCTGAAGACAGCCAACGGTGAGATGCCGCCCATGGGCGCTGAGGTCCGTGACGCAGAGAATACGGTAATCGGCGTGGTTGGCCAGGGGGGGCAGCTATATGCGCGCGTGCCTCATGACTCGGGGGTGCTGCGCGTAAGCTGGAATAACAACGGGCCGCAGCGCTGCCGGGTTAATTATCAGATTACCGGCCAGTTTGACAGCCAAATCATCCACCTCGACAGCCTGTGTAGCAAGGAGTGATGCAGTGTCTTTACATCGATCTTTTTTCTTCATCGCAATGCTGTGCGCAACGCCGCTGCCGCTCCTGGCAAACTGCAGCAAGGTAACGAGCGCATCTTCACTTTCAACGGAGGCGAAGGAGGCAGGTTACACGGCAAGTTCGTGGTCAGGTGCCTGCGATACCTGCTCAGGCAATGTGGGCCTGCCGTCGATCATCAGCATCAACTCGGGTAATACATTTCAACCCTCAGGTACGCTTCTGGCGAGTTCAGTGGGTAATTTTCTGACAGCATCCACTAACAAAGCCTACACGCCGAATCAGATTCTTTATCGGTGCGCGCAGGCCGATGCCGATAAGCTGTATGAAATGTACGCCACTAACGGTGATTCACCTTTTGCCGGGAAAAACAGCACCAGCGAAGTCGACGGTGCTTATTATGACTATGTGAAAAATGTTGCCGTTCGCTTGACTAATCTTGCCACAGGAGAATATTACAGCCGTTACTGGAAGAGCCGTAAACTTACCGCTGATGACTGGTATTCCGATGGACAGTATATTTATATCCCCGCCAGCGCTTTCAGTAATGTGCTTTATGAGATGTTTAAAATTGACTCTACCAGCTATTACGGAAACAGCGCTAATCGTTACGTCGATGGCCATGCACAACCACGGGGATATATCGCTTTTAAAGGGCCAGGGTTAGATACAAATAACCTTGATGAAGGCAAAGACAGTAGCACTGTCTGGAATGGATTTTACAACAACTGGCCTGGCGGCTGGAGCACATATAAAAACGTCACCTATGTCCGCGGTGCAATCTGTGAAGTGAAAGATTACCCTTCCGTCGTATTGCTTCCTACCGTCAGCACCGCCACGCTGGCCGCAGGCGGTAGCAGCCAGGCGCCCTTTTCTGTCGCGCTTCAGTGCGAATCGGGCGCGATTTCCAGCATCAACGCGTCAACCAGCAGCGCAGCGAATGTCGCCATGGGCTTTCTGGTCAATCAACCCAATGCCGTGGCAAAGGCGAACAGCCTTGGCCTGACGACCAGCGGCGGCGGCTTAACCTGGCTACTGGACACCCGGTATGGCAATAGCGACGTTGCGTCAGGAGTGGGAATTAAAATCTACAACAGCAATGGAACAGCCATGAATTTATTACCGGATTTTACCAGCACCGGCTCAGGAAACAGTCGTGGATGGTATGCCTATAAAGACTTAACCTCACTGGTTTCCTCAAGTCATGGTGAAACCTATCAAGGAGACTTCACCGCCTCGCTTGAAGCCATTCCCGGACAGATCACTACTGCAGGAACCGTCAATGCTCAGTTACAGGTCGTTGTTAGTTTTCAGTAGATTCATGCTGCTGTCGATGTTTATGCTACCGGGCGTCAATCAGGCCGCCGTGAATATCGATAAAACACGGATTGTTTTTAACGCTGGGGACACTGCACAATCCGTCAACCTGATAAACAAGGCAGAAAGCCCTGCCATTGTGCAAATCTGGACGGATGAAGGTGATATCCATCTGTCGCCCGATAAAAGTAAAACACCTGTGATGGCTATGCCGCCGATATTTAACATGCAGCCCGGCGAAGTCCGTTCGGTGAAACTGATGCTGACCACACGTTCTGCGCTCGCCCCGGATAAAGAAACCTTATACTGGCTAAACCTTTATCAGATACCGGCGATCAAAAAATCCGATGGTCAGAACCCACGGAAGCTGATATTGCCACTGCGCCTGCGTTTGAAAGTGTTCGTACGGCCAACAGGGTTAAGAGCGCCTCAGCCAGAGGATGCAAAGAAGCTGAACTTTATCCTAAAGGGACAAGAGCTAAAAATAACAAATCCAACGCCCTGGTATATGAGCCTGAATGCGAAAGTGGATAATGCTGTGCTGAGGGATATTATGGTGCAACCGCATTCTTATGTTCTGCTTTCCCCTTCCACATCGCTTAATCCTGGCTCCATCGTGTCCTATGAAGTCATTAATCAGAATGGTAATGCTGAGAAGTATCACGGTACGCTTCTCGATACCGTCGTTCACTAGCTGAATGGAGCATATTCGGAACAGTGGATAAAATGCCCTCGCGCTGGAGTGTAGTAAATCTTCAATAAGGCGTTGAACATTGATGCCTCATCAATGATCTTCTGTTCAGACAGTAGAAAATTAACGCTTTCTGCTTTCGGCATTGTGAGAAGATGCAACATGACATATCAGATAACAGAAACAGAAACAGAAACAGAAACAGAAACAGAAACAGAAACAGAAACAGAAACAGAAACAGAAACAGAAACAGAAACAGAAACAGAAACAGAAACAGAAACAGAAACAGAAACAGAAACAGAAACAGAAACAGAAACAGAAACAGAAACAGAAACAGATAAATTATAAAACACGCAGAGTTAGCAGCCAAAAAAAAATTCAAAACACTATTTTTTCTTAGGCGATATTATATCAGCATTATAAACCCATTATTTCAAGCCAAACAAAAATGAGAAGCCATAGAAAGATTATTTATAAAAATCCATTGAATTTATTTTTTATTTTCATGACGAGCTTACATTAGCTCCATTAAGTAAAAAATCGATAAAAGGAGGACGGCTTACCCCTTCCTCCTGAGATATTTTCAAGACAGATTTCGCGCTACCGCATCATATACATGAGTCCAGTTGATTCCACGCAATCCATTTTTTTCATCATCTGGATGTAAAACCTGATGGATACCTTTGTCTTGAAGGGGCGCGCCACCGTCTATCGTGCTCTGGTTAGGAAACAAGGCAACTGTCGGTGTCTTTACCGCGATAGCAAGATGTAAAGGGCCTGTATCTCCAACAATTAACGTCGTGAAACCACTTATTTTCTCAGCCAGTTGTATCAAATTTGTACTTCCTGCAACGTTGATCACCCTGTCACTTTGCGATTCCATTCCCTCAATGATGCGTTGATTTAGGGCTTTTTCTCTAGGAGCACCGATGAGTTCAATAACCAAATCGCTATACTCATTAATTAATTTACTGATTAACAGTGAGAAAGCAGATTCAGGCCAGCATCTTTCTGTACTGGATGCCCCAGCATGTATGCCAATAACTGTCTTATCATAGCGCTGAGGTTTATAGGGTGCGGGAATAAACATTGATTCAGACTTTACCATAATGCCTACTGATTCAAGCATTTCAGTTTTTTGGCGAATAAAGTGGATATTCCCTTTTTTTCTGTTATCGTAAAACGAAGACAAGCATGTTTTCAGAATAAAGTCTTTTCTGCCCTGATAATCAGTATAATAAACATCTTTAAAAATATAACGAGAACCTGCTAACGAAGCGGTAAGGATATCATAAGGCGTTCGCGAATGAAGGATGAACGTTGCCTCAACCTGATTTTTTCTTAATGATTTTATCAAAGAGAGCATACCTGAAACTTTTCCTCCCCAATATAAAACCTCATCAAAAATATTACTCCCTTCTACCAGGGGATGATTTCTCTTTAAGATGACCAGCGTAATTTTGGCATTCGGCCAGCGTTCTTTTATTGCACGAATAGAAGGCGTGTTAAATAAAAAATCACCCAAGGCCGTATTTGAAATAATAGCAATGCTTTTAAGATTATCATTTTCAGAAAAACGGGCAATTTTTCTTACGCGATAGCCGGTTACTTTCCACATGGAAAGAAATAATTTTGCAGCGAATTGTTTTGTGATTTTACTCATTTAAATTGTCCCGACTCAAGCCTTAACATCCTAAGGGTCTAACCATAAATAGCATTGCCGATGCAATTAATCTGCCAGACGCATCTTATGCACATTAACATTACGCCATCACTCAGGCCACAGTATATATTATAAATTATCCGGGACGAAGAAGCCGTTTACTCTGTTTAGATACACACTATGATGGTGAGACCATGACGCACTGTTCGGGTTCAGTCTTGTTCATTTTTAATCATTTTTCTTCGTTAAAAACAAAACCGTCAATGTCAAACCAATATCATCCTCCGGCCTGCTTCGCCAGAATACAGGGTTTGCCTGAGTCCTTTGTTCACTTTTTGCTCACCGCCACGTTACTGATGCAGCAAACTTCGGATGATATACAAAGAATATGTTGAAAACGTCAGAAATCATACCGACCTTTTTTGGCCAATTCAGAAAGCTCCGCATTTCGTGGGCAACGTTCACTTTTCGAAAAGTCTTACAAGGCTAATGGATTTAATACATAGAAATAAATCGATCACGCTTCACCTCCGTAGACGTCAAAATACCAAGATGATCGTGGAAAAGACTGGACGATTGTAGCCGCCTGAGCAGCATGTTTTACAATCAGTTTTGGGGAGGATTCGGGGAAAGGATTGGAGAAAAGAAAAGCCAGCATAAATTGAGATCTATGCTGGCTGGATCAGGCAAGGCTGGTGTTACATATTCGCGATAATCGCGTCACCAAACTCTGAACATTTCAGCAGTTTAGCGCCATCCATCAGACGTTCGAAGTCATAGGTCACGGTCTTGGCAGCGATTGCGCCTTCCATGCCTTTAACAATCAGGTCTGCGGCTTCGAACCATTCCATATGACGCAGCATCATTTCAGCTGACAGGATGACGGAACCTGGGTTCACTTTATCCTGACCCGCATACTTCGGTGCTGTACCGTGGGTTGCTTCGAACAGGGCACATTCGTCACCGATGTTTGCGCCTGGTGCGATACCAATTCCGCCAACCTGCGCCGCCAGGGCGTCGGAGATGTAGTCGCCGTTCAGGTTCATACAGGCAATAACGTCGTATTCAGCCGGACGCAGCAGGATTTGCTGCAGGAAGGCATCCGCGATCACGTCTTTCACAACGATCTCTTTGCCGGTGTTTGGATTTTTAAACTTCATCCATGGACCACCATCGATCAGCTCGCCGCCGAACTCTTCTTTCACTAACTGGTAACCCCAGTCTTTGAATGAGCCTTCGGTGAACTTCATGATGTTGCCTTTGTGAACCAGAGTCAGTGAATCACGATCGTTAGTGATGGTGTATTCCACTGCCGCACGCACCAGGCGCTTGGTCCCCTCTTCCGAACAAGGCTTAACGCCGATGCCGCAGTTCTGTGGGAAGCGAATTTTCTTCACGCCCATTTCTTCGCGCAGGAATTTGATCACTTTGTCGGCTTCTGCCGTGCCCGCTTTCCACTCGATACCGGCATAGATATCTTCTGAGTTTTCACGGAAGATCACCATATCGGTATCTTCAGGACGTTTAACCGGGCTTGGTGTGCCGGTGTAGTAACGAACCGGACGCAGACAAACGTACAGATCAAGTTCCTGACGCAGCGCAACGTTCAGAGAACGGATGCCGCCGCCGACTGGCGTGGTCAGTGGACCTTTGATCGCTACGCGGTATTCTTTGATTAAATCGAGGGTTTCTTGCGGCAGCCAGACATCCTGACCGTAGAGTTCAACCGATTTTTCGCCGGTATAAATCTCCATCCAGGAGATTTTACGCTCGCCGTTGTAGGCTTTTTTCACAGCGGCATCAACCACTTTCAGCATCACTGGTGAAACATCAACACCGATACCATCCCCTTCGATATAAGGGATAACCGGGTTGTTTGGCACAACCAGTTTGCCTTGATTCAGGGTGATTTTCTGACCTTCCGCCGGAACAACTACTTTGCTTTCCATTAACCTCTCCTTCGAGCGATTTTTTGTTAATGATTTGTAAGATGCGCGTCAATACTACTTGAATATTGACGCCACGCCAATCACCGCAATTTCGCGTTATAATGCGCTGAATGTTTCAGACTGCAAAGCTTATGCGAAAAACTAATCAGACTTCTCAACCAAATAAACGATTCAGCCGACAAACTCGCCCCGTACAACGTAAAGCGGTAGCGCCGCCTGCCGTCAGGCGCGTGCTCCTGTTCAATAAACCCTTTGATGTGTTACCGCAGTTTACGGACGAAGCCGGCCGCCGGACGCTTAAAGATTTTATTGATGTGAGCGAGGTTTATGCCGCGGGTCGTCTTGACCGCGACAGTGAAGGACTGATGGTGCTGACCAACGATGGAGCCTTGCAGGCCGCGCTCACCCAGCCCGGCAAGCGTACCGGCAAGATTTATTATGTTCAGGTTGAAGGCGCGCCAGAAGAGCGCGATCTGCAGCCCCTACGGGATGGGGTTAATCTGAAAGACGGCCTTACTCTGCCAGCCGGTATCGAAAAAGTAGCAGAACCCGAATGGTTGTGGGCACGTCAGCCGCCCATTCGTGAGCGAAAAGCGATACCCACGCAGTGGCTGAAAATCACCCTGTATGAAGGACGCAACCGCCAGGTCAGACGCATGACCGCCCATATTGGCTTCCCGACATTGCGCTTGGTGCGCTATGCGATGGGTGACTTTGAGCTGGAAAATCTGGCCCCCGGCGAATGGCGGGATATCAGCACCTTAGTCTGAATGCTGTTATCATTTCCATAACTTCAAGTTAACAATTCCGGAGGATTGATGTTTAAACCGCATGTCACCGTAGCCTGCCTGGTACAGGCACAGGGAAAACTTCTGGTTGTGGAAGAACAGGTGAACGGTGTGGCAACCTGGAACCAGCCCGCCGGTCATCTTGAAGCCGACGAAACGCTCCTCGAAGCCGCCCAACGTGAACTGGTTGAAGAGACAGGAATTGACGCCGCGGTGCAGTATTTTATTGGAATCAACCAGTGGATAGCCCCCGATAATACGCCTTTTGTGCGGTTTCTGTTTGGTCTGGATCTGGATGCGCCACTGCCTACCGCTCCGCAGGACAGCGACATTGACCGCTGCTGGTGGCTGCCGCCAGAGCAGATACTGACGGCATCTAACCTGCGTTCGCCGCTGGTGGCAGAAAGCGTACGTCGATGGCAACAGGGGGTTCGCTACCCGTTAGACCTGATTAGCCCGTTCAACTGGCCGTTTCATGCAGGTGCGCACCCGACTTCAGCGTGATAGAATGCGCCGCCTGTTTTATTGTTTTGCGAGCTTGTGATGTCTGATAACTGCCAGAAAAAAGTGATCGTCGGGATGTCCGGCGGCGTCGATTCTTCCGTTTCCGCCTGGTTACTGCAACAGCAGGGCTATCAGGTTGAAGGCCTGTTCATGAAGAACTGGGAGGAAGACGATGGCGAGGAGTATTGTACCGCCGCTGACGATCTGGCGGATGCGCAAGCCGTGTGCGACAAACTGGGTATTAAACTGCACAAAGTGAATTTTGCGGCGGAATACTGGGATAACGTCTTTGAGCACTTCCTTGAAGAGTACAAGGCCGGTCGCACACCGAATCCCGATATCCTGTGTAATAAAGAAATTAAGTTCAAAGCGTTTCTGGAGTTTGCCGCTGAAGATCTGGGCGCAGACTTTATCGCAACCGGTCACTATGTCCGTCGTCAGGACAGTGACGGCCGCAGCCATCTGCTGCGCGGGCGTGATGGAAACAAAGACCAGAGCTACTTCCTTTATACGCTCAGCCATGAACAAATTGCCCAGAGCCTGTTTCCGGTCGGCGAGCTGGAAAAACCCGAAGTCCGCCGCATCGCTGAAGAGCTTGAATTAATCACGGCTAAGAAAAAAGATTCCACCGGCATTTGTTTCATCGGTGAACGCAAGTTCCGTGAATTCCTGGCGCGCTACCTGCCCGCTCAGCCCGGTGAAATCGAAACCGTTGATGGCCAGGTTGTCGGTGAGCATCAGGGGCTGATGTACCATACGCTGGGCCAGCGCAAAGGGCTGGGCATCGGCGGTATGAAAGAAAGCAAAGACGATCCCTGGTATGTGGTAGATAAAGACGTGGCGCGTAATCGTTTGATCGTGGCGCAGGGTGGCGATCACCCGCGTCTGATGTCGGTCGGCCTCATCGCCCAGCAACTGCACTGGGTCGATCGTCAGCCGCTCCGCGCCCCGCTGCGCTGTACGGTGAAAACCCGCTATCGCCAGACCGATATCCCCTGCGAAATCATTCCGCAAGGCGATGACAAAATTGAAGTCCGGTTCGACGAACCGGTTGCCGCGGTCACCCCGGGGCAGTCTGCGGTGTTCTACCTTGGCGATGTTTGCCTGGGTGGCGGCATCATTGAAGAGCGTTTGCCTTGGGTTGCCGCATAATACCGGCGCTAATAACGCGTAAACAGGAGTGACCGTGGCAAAAAACTATCAGGAAATCACCCTCGCGCTGGCGGGCATTTGCCAGGCTGCCCATCTGGTGCAGCAGTTAGCCAATCAGGGTCACTGTCAGCCTGAAGCGCTGACGGTATCCCTGCGCAGCGTGCTGGATCTCAACCCCACCTCCACGCTGGCGGTATTCGGCAACAATGAAGCCAACCTGCGCCTTGGGCTTGAAACCCTGATGGCGGTGCTGAACAGCAGCAACCGTAAAGGCGCCAGCGCAGAGCTGACCCGTTATACGCTGAGTCTGATGGTGCTGGAGCGCAAACTGAATGCTAACAATCAGGCCATGAATACGCTGGCCCAGCGCATCAGCCAGCTCGATCGCCAACTGGCGCACTACGAACTGGAATCGGACACGATTCTGAGTGCCATGGCCGGTATTTATGTGGATGTCATCAGCCCGCTCGGGCCGCGCATTCAGGTTACCGGTTCCCCGACTGTCCTGCAGAATTCCCTGTTACAAAGTAAAGTTCGCGCCACGTTGCTGGCCGGTATTCGTGCCGCCGTACTCTGGCAGCAGGTCGGCGGAGGCCGACTGCAGCTGATGTTTTCGCGCCAGCGCCTGCTGCGCGAAGCCAAAGCCCTTTTATCCCGCCTGCCACTGGCTTACTGAGTCAGTGGGGCAAACACCGTAAATGAATCAGGAGTTGCACTGATGGAATTATCCTCTCTGACCGCCGTCTCACCTGTCGATGGTCGTTACGGCGATAAAGTCAGCCCGCTGCGCGCAATCTTCAGCGAATTTGGTTTGCTGAAGTTCCGCGTTGAGGTTGAAGTTCGCTGGTTACAAAAACTGGCTGCGACCGCAGAGATCAAGGAAGTTCCTGCATTTGATGCTGACGCAAACGCTTTCCTTGATGGGATTGTCGCCAGTTTCAATGAAACGGACGCCGCGCGCATCAAAACGATTGAGCGCACCACTAACCACGACGTGAAAGCGGTTGAGTATTTCCTGAAAGAAAAAGTGGCTGACGTGCCTTCGCTGCACGCGGTGTCTGAGTTTATTCACTTCGCCTGTACCTCTGAAGACATCAATAACCTGTCTCACGCGTTAATGCTGGAAACGGCGCGTCGCGATGTCATTCTGCCTTACTGGCAGCAGCTGATTGCCGCGGTAAAGGGACTGGCGCAGGAATACCGTGACATTCCTCTGCTGTCACGCACTCACGGTCAGCCCGCAACGCCGTCCACCATGGGTAAAGAGATGGCCAACGTGGCCTACCGCATGGAACGTCAGCTACGCCAGCTGTCGCAGATTGAAGTGCTGGGCAAAATCAACGGTGCCGTGGGCAACTATAACGCGCACATTGCCGCTTACCCGGAAGCCGACTGGCACCAGTTAAGCGAAGAATTTGTGACCTCGCTGGGCATTACCTGGAATCCCTACACCACCCAGATTGAGCCACACGACTATATTGCCGAGCTGTTCGACTGCATCGCCCGCTTTAATACCATCCTGATCGATTTCGATCGCGATATCTGGGGCTATGTGGCGCTCAACCACTTCAAACAAAAAACCATCGCGGGCGAAATCGGCTCTTCCACCATGCCGCATAAAGTAAACCCGATTGACTTCGAAAACTCAGAAGGCAATCTGGGCCTGGCAAACGCGGTGATGCAGCACCTGGCCAGCAAACTGCCGGTTTCCCGCTGGCAGCGCGATCTGACCGACTCTACCGTGCTGCGTAACCTTGGCGTGGGCGTGGGTTATGCGCTGATCGCTTATCAGGCTACCCTGAAAGGCATTTCCAAGCTGGAAGTGAACCGGGATCGTCTGCTTGACGAACTGGATCATAACTGGGAAGTGCTGGCAGAGCCGATCCAGACCGTTATGCGTCGCTACGGTATTGAAAAACCTTATGAGAAGTTGAAAGAACTGACCCGTGGCAAGCGCGTTGATGCGGCCGGTATGCAGGCCTTTATCGACAGCCTGGCGCTGCCGGAAGACGAAAAAGTTCGCTTAAAACAGATGACCCCGGCAAATTATATTGGTCGCGCGATTCAGATGGTTGATGACCTGAAATAAAATCCTGCCTGCAGACCGGTTGCCGCCGGTCTGCGTTAACCTGCTGTTTAGTTCATTTCGCTTATACTTGTTTAAATTCGTTTCGATCTGATGCTAAAGGAAATCCTATGCGTGTTCTGGTTGTGGAAGATAATGCCCTGCTGCGCCACCATCTTTCAGTACAACTGCGAGAAATGGGTCATCAGGTTGATGCTGCCGAAGATGCCAAAGAAGCCGATTATTTTCTCCAGGAACATCTGCCCGACATTGCGTTGGTCGATCTGGGATTACCGGACGAAGATGGCATGTCGTTAATTCGTCGCTGGCGTAATGACGCCGTGCGTCAGCCTATTTTGGTCCTGACCGCACGCGAAGGCTGGCAGGCGAAAGTCGAAGCCCTGGAAGCCGGTGCGGATGATTATGTGACGAAGCCTTTTCATATTGAGGAAGTCGCCGCACGCCTGCAGGCATTAATGCGCCGCAACAGCGGTCATGCGTCGCAGATTATTGCCATGGCCCCCTTTCAGGTGGATTTATCCCGTCGCGAACTCACGATTCACGACCAGCCCGTTAAGCTGACCGCATTTGAATACACGATTGTGGAAACCCTTATTCGCAACGCTGGCAAAGTGGTGAGTAAAGACTCCTTAATGCTGCAGCTTTATCCCGATGCAGAATTACGTGAAAGTCACACGATCGATGTTTTAATGGGACGTCTGCGTAAAAAGATTCTTGCGCTGCATTCTGACGAAGTCATCGCTACCGTTCGCGGCCAGGGCTACCGCTTTGATCTCTGATGATGTCCTGGTTTAAACGCTATCGCCCTATTTCGCTGCGGACGCGCTTCTTACTGGCTTCCGCCGCCATTGTATTAATTCTTTCCCTTTCTTATGGCATGGTTGCGGTCATTGGCTATGTGGTAAGTTTTGATAAAAATACCTATCGCGTGATGCGGGGAGAAAGTAATTTATTTTTCACCCTGGCACAGTGGAAAGATAATAAGCTCACCATCGCCCAGCCTGAGCGCACGATGCTCAATTTCCCAACGCTGGTATTTATTTATGATGAACACGGCAAACTGCTCTGGCAGCAGCGCGACGTGCCGGAAATTCGTGAAAAGATCCAACCTGAATGGCTGTTGAAGCCGGACTTCTATGAGATAGATACCAACAACAGCACCAGCCGGGCTGCGATGGGCGATAACCTTACCGCTCAGCAGCAGCTCCACGCCTGGGATAATGACGATGACGATCAGGACACCTTTACCCACTCGGTAGCGGTAAACCGCTATGACGCGACAACCAATCTGCCCGCGCTGACCATTGTCGTGGTCGATACGATTCCGCAGGAGCTTCAGCATTCCGATGTGGTCTGGTCATGGTTCAGCTATGTGCTGGCGGCCAACCTGATTTTAATCGTTCCCTTGCTCTGGCTGGCGGCCCACTGGAGCCTGCGTCCAATCGGGCATTTAACGCTTCAGGTGCGCGAGCTGGAAACCGGACAGCGTGAAAACCTGGATGACAATCCGCCGCAGGAGTTACGCTCGCTGGTGCGTAACCTTAATCTGCTGCTGACCAACGAACGTCAGCGGTATACCCGCTACCGCACCACGCTTGCTGACCTGACCCATAGCCTGAAAACGCCGCTGGCGGTGCTGCAAACTACCCTGCGCTCTCTGCGCGGCGGTAAAGAGCTGACGGTGGAACAGGCCGAACCGATTATGCTGGAGCAGATCAGCCGCATTTCGCAGCAGGTGGGATATTACCTGCACCGCGCCAGCATGCAGGCCGATCACAATCCGCTGCAGCGCGATCTGCATTCAGTGTCCGGTTTGCTGGACAGCTTGTGTTCAGCGCTGAATAAGGTTTATCAGCGCAAAGGCGTCGAAATCACGCTGGATATCTCACCGGAAACCACCTTCTTCGGCGATCAGAATGACTTTATGGAAGTGCTGGGTAACGTCCTGGATAACGCCTGTAAGTACTGTCTGGAATTTATTGAAGTCAGCGCCCATCAGACCGACCATGCCTTGCATCTTTATATCGATGATGACGGCCCGGGCATTCCTGAAAGCAAACGCGATATGATATTTGTGCGTGGGCAGCGCGCCGATACCTTACGTCCCGGTCAGGGGCTAGGGCTGGCGGTAGTTCGCGATATTCTCGAACAGTATGCCGGTAAGGTGATTGCCTCCAGTAGCCCGTTAGGCGGTGCGCGCATGGAAGTGGTGTTTGAGCGGCAGGAAATGGAACATCGCCGCGAGTAGTTCACGCCGCGGGCTGTTATACTTGCGGGTATTTACAGCCCTTAGCGGAATCTCTCTATGGATTATCAGCTCGATCTCAACTGGCCCGATTTTATTCAGCGTTACTGGCAAAAGCGCCCGGTGGTGCTGAAGCGTGGCTTCAAGAACTTTATCGATCCCATCTCGCCTGATGAACTGGCGGGATTAGCTATGGAAAATGAGGTCGACAGCCGTCTGGTCAGCCAGCAAAACGAAAAGTGGCAGGTCAGCCACGGTCCGTTTGAAAGCTATGACCACCTGGGTGAGAACAACTGGTCACTGCTGGTGCAGGCGGTGAACCACTGGCATGAGCCTTCCGCCGCGCTGATGCGCCCTTTCCGCTTTCTGCCTGACTGGCGCTTAGATGACCTGATGATCTCCTTTTCCGTACCCGGCGGAGGCGTTGGCCCGCACTTTGACCAGTATGATGTGTTTATCATTCAGGGCACCGGCCGTCGTCGCTGGCGCGTCGGAGAAAAAGTACCGCTGAAACAGCATTGTCCTCATCCTGACCTGCTTCAGGTCGAACCTTTCGATGCCATCATTGATGAAGAGATGGAGCCGGGCGATATTCTGTATATTCCACCCGGATTTCCGCACGAAGGATACTCGCTGGAAAATGCCCTGAACTACTCTGTGGGCTTCCGCGCGCCCAGCGGGCGTGAGCTGATTAGCGGCTTTGCCGATTACGCGCTGGCGAATGAGCTGGGTAGCCTGCGTTACAGCGATCCGGACGTGCCCGCGCGTGACTGCCCGTCGCTGATCCTGCCGCAGGAGGTCGAAGGCTTGCGCAAGGTGATGCTGGATGTGGTGAATCAGCCAGCGCATTTTGAACAGTGGCTGGGTGAGTTTATTTCGCAGTCCCGACATGAGCTCGACGTCGCGCCGCCGGAGCCGCCTTATCAGCCCGATGAAATCTACGATGCGCTGCAGCAGGGCGATGTGCTGTCGCGCCTTGGCGGCTTACGCGTCCTGACGCTGGGCAATGCCGTCTATATCAACGGCGAACGCGTTGAATGCGCGCACCCGGCGGTCATGGCTGTGCTGGCGCACAATCACGAAATCGCGCTTGAGGATTTGGGTGATGCGCTGGACGATCCCGCGGTACTGGCGCAGATTGCCGGGCTGGTCAACGCCGGTTACTGGTACTTTAGCGCGGAATAACGCCTTGCCGTTGCCACGGTTTTAACGGCCGCGTTGCCCTGTCGGGCAACGCGGCCTTTTATATTCAGGCTTTTCTCTGCCCCGCCAGCGCCGCCAGACGGACGATAACCTCAACCGATTGCGCCATAATATTCAGCGACGCAAATTCATGTTTGCCGTGATAGTTATAGCCACCGGTAAACAGGTTAGGACAAGGGAGCCCTTTCCATGACAGCGACGAACCGTCCGTGCCGCCACGAATTGGTTTCACCACCGGCTTGATGCCGCAGTCGCGCATCGCCTGCAGCGCCAGGTCGATAATATGCGGGAAAGGTTCGACTTTCTCACGCATGTTGCGATAGCTGTTGCTGATCTCCACGGTAACAGAGCAGTCCGGATGCAATCCCTTGTTGATCTCCGCCGCCACCTTCAGCAGCGTATTTTTCCGCTGTTCAAAGGCTGCCGTATCGAAATCACGGATGATGTAGTGCATCTCCGCATTTTCAACCGTGCCCTTCATCTGGTGAAGATGGAAGAAGCCTTCATAGCCGTCAGTGCACTCCGGTTTCTCTCCGGCAGGCAGCGCGGCGTTAAAGCGGGTGGCCAGTTCCAGCGCATTCACCATCACGTTTTTCGCGGAGCCGGGGTGAACGTTGTTACCCACCACCTTCACCAGCGCCGAAGCCGCATTGAAGTTTTCGTATTCGAATTCGCCCACATCGCTACCGTCAACGGTATAAGCCCAGTCGGCCGCAAAACCTTCAACATCGAAATGCGATGTGCCGCGGCCAATCTCTTCATCCGGGGTGAAGGCAACGCGAATCGCGCCGTGCGGAATATCGCCCTCTGCCAGCCGCGCCATCGCCGTCATGATTTCTGCTATACCGGCTTTGTCATCGGCACCCAGCAGGGTTTTTCCGTCGGTGGTGATCAGCGTATGCCCCGTCAGCTTATGGAGCACCGGAAACATCACCGGTGACAGCACTTCATCCCCATTTCCCAGCGCAATATCTCCGCCCCGGTAGTTTTCGATGATCTGCGGATTGACATTTTTCGCAGTAAAATCCGGCGAGGTATCCATATGAGAAATAAAGCCAATAACCGGCGTTGGCCAGTCAACATTTGCCGGTAACGTGCCCATCACACAGCAGTGATCGCTGAGGCTGACATCAACAAAGCCCAACGCCAGCAGCTCTTCCTGCAGCTGGCGGGCCAGAATCCACTGCCCTTCACTGCTTGGCACCTGACGTGCCTGAGGTTTTGCCTGAGTTTCCACTGCCACATAACGCAAAAAGCGTTCGAGTAATTGCTTCATATGCCATCCTTAAAATTTGCCGCCCGTTATTATTAACAGACGAGCAAGCGGTCGCGTTGCGTCAAATCATTATCCTTCAGGTTAGTCCCTGTGCGGCAAATTAAGAATGGCGAATTGCATTAAAAAGCATGCAACTGCTGTTTTTTGCGGCGATTTTCGCACGCTTTTCACGGCCGTCGCCCGCAGCGTTAAAGCTGGGCCTGTTTTTGACCGCTGTGCGGGTCTGCGTGGGGCCGCTGGCAGCCTGCGGACAGGTGACACGCAATGGTTACCGGGCGGAAAAAATGGGTACGGCGATCGCGCTGAAACGAAGGAGGACAGAAGGACGCTGGAAACGTGTCTGGATGAACAGCGGGCGAGTAGCCCGCGATTCATCCGGTGGCACAAGGCGTTATTTGTGTAGCGCGTGCAGCAGCTTATGCACAAAAGCAGGCACCACCTCGCTGGCCAGTCCATAGTGGCTTTCGGCAAACTCGTTACCGACCTGGCTCGGTTCAAGGTTCAGCTCTACCGTATGCGCCCCCTGCAGTTTTGCCTCATGGACGAATCCGGCGGCCGGATAAACATGGCCCGAGGTGCCAATGGCGATAAACAGATTCGCCTGCTCCAGCGCCTGGTAGATCTCTTCCATGCCGAGCGGCATTTCGCCGAACCAGACGACGTGCGGACGCAGCACCGAGGGGAACTGACAGCAGGTACAGCGATCTTCTGCCGTGACATCTTCATGCCAGTCGATAACCTGGCCGCTGTTGGCGCAGCGCACTTTTAACAGCTCGCCGTGCATGTGCAGCACGCGGCTGTTGCCCGCGCGTTCATGCAAATTATCGATATTCTGCGTGACCAACAGAAAGTTATCGCCCAATACCTGTTCCAGCTCCGCCAGGGCAAGATGTGCCGCGTTGGGCTGGATCTCCGGCTGCTGTAGCTGCTGGCGACGGGCGTTATAAAAACGCTGAACCAGCGCCGGGTCACGTCTGAAACCTTCTGGCGTCGCGACATCTTCTACCCGGTGCTCTTCCCATAATCCGTCAGCGGCACGAAAGGTGTTAATTCCCGATTCTGCGGATATCCCCGCACCCGTTAAGACAACGATTCTCGGCAACGGGTGCGCCGCCAGTTCGGCCTGACGATCGCGTTCGAAAATACGCTGGCGAAAGCGCTGATGCACTTTTCTGCGCGTTTTCTTCAGGCGGGCAAGTCGTAAACGGCGACGAGGTGTACGCATAAAGTCTCCTGGTGCGGTAGCGAAAGGCAGCTACCGCGGTTCAATATAAAGCGGGCGATGAGGCCCGGTGGTCGGTTTAAGGTTTACATCATCCTGCTGTCAGGCGCGGGCGCCTGAGCTGATTACTGGCCGCTCAGCACGCGAGCCGGATCGATACGACTGGCGCGCCGCGCCGGATACCAACTTGCCAGCAGGCTTAGCACAATAGCGGTAATCAATACCGAAAACACGTCCAGCCAGTGTAATTCAGACGGCAGGAAGTCAATGAAATAGATATCGCCCGCTAATAAATGGTGACCGGTCAGGGATTCCAGCCCTTTCATCAGCGAAGTGAGGTTGAGCGCCACCAGCACCCCAACCACTACGCCGCTGACGCTGCCCAGTAAGCCCGCCAGCAGGCCATACCAGATAAAGATGGCGCGGATCAGCCCGTCTTTCGCCCCCAGCGTGCGCAGTACCGCAATATCACTGCTCTTGTCTTTCACGGCCATCACCAGCGTGGAAACGATGTTGAAACAGGCCACGCCAATAACCAGCACCATCGCCAGATACATGATGGCGCGGATCATTTGAATATCGCGGTACATATAGCCGTAGGTGCCGATCCAGCTTTTGATATAGACGTAAGCGTGCGTGACTTCCCCGGCCGCCCGCACCAGTTTGGCCGCCTGGAACGGATCGTTCATTTTCAGCGCGATGCCGGTGACGTTGTCGCCCATATCCAGATATTGCTGCGCATCCGCAAGCGGCACCAGCGCCAGGCTGTGATCCAGCATGCCGCTCAACTGAAGAATGCCGCTCACCTGCAAACGAATGCGTTTAGGTTGCAGTAGCTTATTTTCGCCATCATTGTTAGGGATCATGATGGTGATCCAGTCGCCCTGCTTCACGTTCAGCGCCTGAGCAATGCCGCCGCCGAGGATGATCTGACTTTTACCCGGCGCAAAGCTTGCCCAGGCGTTGTCTGTGACAAACTGCGGCAGCGCGCTTAGACGCGGTTCCTGCGCCGGATCCACGCCTTTAACCTGCAGCGCTTCCATCTTTGTGCCGCTTTCAATCAGTCCGGTAAAATTGATATAGGGAGCCGCAGCGGCGATACCTGGTACCTGCTCAATCGGCGCAATCATGGACTGCCAGTGCTGAAACGGCGGATTAACCGCTTCAATCTCCCCGTGCGGCACTACGGCCAGAATGCGCTTGTTCAGCTCACGTTCGAATCCGTTCATTGCGCTGAGGCCAATGATTAATACCGCCACGCCCAGGGCGATACCGATCGTGGAAATAACGGAGATCAGCGAAACCATTCCTCCGCGACGGCGACCGCGGCTAAAACGCAGCCCCAACAGCAGCGATAACGACGATCCCATCAGACCGCTCCCGCAAGAACGATGCGATCGCTTAACTGGCCGTCACGCATCTCCATCTGCCGCGACATGCGCTTCGCCAGATGCAGGTCGTGTGTCACCACCAGAAACGCGGTGCCCTGACGCACATTCAGTTCACCCAACAGTTCGAAAATCGCGTCGGCGTTGCGCGCATCCAGGTTACCCGTTGGCTCATCGGCCATGACCAGGCGCGGGCGGTTAACCAGCGCACGGGCGATAGCCACACGTTGACGTTCACCGCCAGAGAGTTCCGAGGGACGATGCGCCGCACGGTGTTCCAGCCCGACCGCCGCCAGCATTTCGCGCGCGCGGGTCTGCGCTTCGCCTTTAGCCACTTTGCCGATCAGTAACGGCATGGCGACATTTTCCAGCGCGGTGAAATCAGGCAGCAGATGGTGAAACTGATAGATAAAGCCGAGCTCACGATTACGTAACTCCGCTTTAGCAGAGGATGACATCCCGTTTAGCGAACGGCCGTCAAACACCACTTCTCCCGAGGTGGGCGCATCCAGCCCGCCCAGCAGGTGCAACAGGGTACTTTTACCTGAACCCGAACTGCCAACAATCGCCATCAGTTCACCAGGTTGCACATCAAAGGTCACATTGCGCAGTACGTCGGTCTGGACGCTGCCTTCCTGATAGCGTTTGCACAGGTCACGGCACTGCAACAAAGGAGAGTTACTCATAGCGTAAAGCCTCAGCGGGTTGTACGGCGGCAGCGCGCCATGAAGGGTAAAGCGTGGAAAGCAGAGCAATAATCATTGCGCTGAAGGCGATAGTCACCACCTGCCACATATTAATATCGACGGGCAGCGCCGCGCCATCCAGGAACAGGCCGATAACCGGCATCAGGTTGTTAAGCTGGCTGGCTAACAGCACGCCCAGCAGTGCACCGAGCAGCGTGCCGATGATGCCGGCACTGGCGCCCTGTACCATAAAGACGGCGACAATCTGACGGCGGGTTAATCCCTGGGTTTGCAGAATAGCCACTTCGCCCTGCTTCTCCATGATCAACAGGCCCAGCGAGGTGATGATATTAAAGGCAGCGACGGCAATAATCAGGCTCAGCAGCAGCCCCATCATGTTCTTCTCCATGCGCACGGCCTGGAACAGGTCCCCTTTACGCTCGCGCCAGTCCTTCCATACCATCCCCGCCGGTAAGCGTTGCTGAGTGACGGTATCTACCTGCAGCGGTTTATCCAGCCACAGACGCCAGCCGGTGATATTCCCTGCCGGATAGCGCATTATCCGTGAGGCATCCTGTTGATTGACCAGGATCTGGTAGCCGTCCACCTCGCTGTTAGCCGCATAGGTTCCGGCGACGGTAAACAGGCGCTGGCTCGGTACGCGGCCCATCGGGGTGAACTGGCTCACCGACGGCACCATTAATCGCAGCGTATCTCCGCGTTTGACGCCGAGTTGCGAGGCCAGTTGTTCACCCAGGATAACGTTGTACTGTCCCGGCTGCAGCACAGTCTGCTGGGTGTTAACGAGGTAGGGCGTAAGCGGGTCTTTTTCATCCGGCTGAATGCCTAACATCACCCCAACCGAAACGCTGTGTGGGCTTTGCAGCACGACGTTCGCGGTGGTTAACGGCGCAATGCGGTTAACGCCGTTCAGCTTAAGAGCGGATGCCGGGAATTGTTGAGGATTGATGCTGCCTTTGTCGCTGGTGACCAGCGCCTGCGGCATCAGGCCCAGGATGTTGCCCTCAAGCTCTCGCTCGAAACCATTCATCACAGACAGCACAGTAATCATTGCCAGCACGCCAAGCGTGATACCAATGGTGGAGAGCCAGGAGACAAAGCGACCGAAACGGTCTGCGGCTCTTCCGCGCATGTAGCGCAGACCGATAAATAGCGCGACAGGTTGATACATGGAATCCAATGTGCAGTTGCTGGAAAATAAGTAGAGAGGATGATAAAGGAGCGGCCCACTTTATGAAACCACTAACCCTCTGAGTCTGCTGCAAAGTTGTATCAGAATAGGTTAGGAAAGTGTTCGATGCACAGGATTAGGCTACAAAGAGGGGGTTAATCGTACGATTATTCAGCGCGGAAGCCGATATACTCCGTATCCTAAAGTGATGACGGCAATGAACGTCGCGCTGATGTACCCGTTTGACTTTCCTGCGGACCTTGTTCGCAAAAAAGATTTACACACAGCAACCCTTCAGTCACGCCTGCCCAAAGGCGAAGCGGTAGAAAAATTTACCGCAGAGGTGATCCCCATGGCGTATTATGGAATGATTACGCCCTGGTAAAAATGGAGCAACCTCGAGATCACATGTCCGAACCGACTCGCTATACCCTGCCCGTGAAATCTGGCGATCAACGCCAGCTCGGCCAGCTGACTGGCGCTGCGCACGCGGTTGAGTGTGCCAGCATTACCGAGCGTCATGCTGGTCCGGTGTTAATGATTACACCCGATACGCAAACCGCCCTGCGACTGCTGGACGAGATTCGTCAGTTTACCGATTTGCCTGTCACGCATCTCGCAGACTGGGAGACGCTGCCTTATGACAGTTTCTCACCGCATCAGGACATTATTTCGGCCCGTCTTTCCACCCTGTATCAACTGCCTACCTTGCAGCGCGGCATGCTGATTATGCCGGTCAACACGCTGATGCAGCGCGTTTGCCCGCACAGCTTCCTGCACGGCCATGCGCTGGTGATGCAGCAGGGTCAGAAACTGTCACGCGATCGCCTGCGCGATCAGCTTGAACAGGCGGGCTACCGCCATGTGGACCAGGTGATGGAGCACGGGGAATACGCGACCCGCGGCGCCCTGCTCGACCTGTTCCCGATGGGCAGCGAGCAACCTTACCGTATTGATTTTTTTGATGACGAGATCGACAGCCTGCGCCTGTTTGACGTCGACAGCCAGCGCACGCTGGAAGCCGTTCCCGCCATCAATCTGCTGCCGGCCCACGAGTTTCCCAGCGATAAAGCCGCTATAGAGCTCTTCCGCAGCCGCTGGCGTGAAATTTTTGATGTTCGCCGTGAAGCCGAGCATGTTTATCAGCAGGTGAGCAAAGGCACCCTGCCCGCCGGTATTGAATACTGGCAACCCTTGTTCTTTGAACAGCCGTTACCCTCGCTGTTCAGCTATCTGCCTGATAATACGCTGATTGTTAACTGCGGCGATCTGGAAGGCGGCGCAGACCGATTCTGGAATGATGCCAACGCGCGCTACGAAAATCGCCGTGTTGACCCGATGCGTCCGCTGCTTGAGCCCGCCACGCTGTGGCTGAGGCCGGATGCGTTGATGAGCGAGCTGAAAGCCTGGCCGCGCATCCGTATGACCCATGACGTTTTGCCTGCCAAAGCGGCCAACACAAACCTGGGTTATGAATCTCTGCCGGACTTATCGGTTCAGGCCCAGGCGAAAGCCCCGCTGGATAACCTGCGTCAGTTTCTGGAGCAGTTCAGCGGCGGCGTCGTGTTCTCCGTGGAGAGCGAAGGCCGCCGTGAAAGCCTGCAAGAGCTGCTGGCGCGCATTAAAATTCGCCCTAAGGCCATTCATCATCTGCGCGAAGTCAGCGCCGGAGAGCATGCGCTAATGATCGGCGCCAGCGAGCGTGGCTTTGTGGATACGCAAGGCCATCGTGCGCTGATCTGTGAAAGCGATCTGCTGGGCGAGCGCATCAGCCGTCGCCGCCAGGATACGCGCCGTACCATTAATCCGGACATTCTCATCCGCAACCTGGCGGAATTGCATCCGGGGCAGCCGGTCGTGCATCTTGAACATGGTGTGGGCCGCTATATCGGCCTGACCACGCTTGAAGCCGGCGGCATCCAGGCCGAGTATCTGATGCTCTCTTATGCCAACGATGCCAAGCTGTACGTGCCGGTTTCCTCGCTTCATCTGATCAGCCGCTATGCGGGTGGCGCCGATGAAAATGCGCCGCTGCACAAGCTGGGCAGCGATGCCTGGTCACGCGCCCGTCAGAAAGCGGCCGAGAAAGTGCGCGACGTCGCCGCCGAGCTGCTGGATATCTATGCGCAGCGCGCGGCAAAAAGCGGCTATGCCTTTAAACACGACCGCGAGCAGTATCAGCTCTTCTGCGAAAGCTTCCCGTTTGAAACCACACCCGATCAGGCTCAGGCTATCAATGCCGTGTTAAGCGATATGTGTCAGCCGCTGGCGATGGATCGTCTGGTCTGTGGCGATGTGGGCTTCGGTAAAACAGAAGTGGCGATGCGTGCCGCCTTCCTGGCGGTGGAAAACAATAAGCAGGTGGCGGTGCTGGTGCCGACCACGCTGCTGGCACAGCAGCACTATGATAACTTCCGCGATCGTTTCGCTAACTGGCCCGTGCGCATCGAAATGCTGTCCCGCTTCCGCAGCGCCAGGGAGCAAAACCAGATACTGCAGGAAGCCAGCGAAGGCAAAATCGACATTCTGATTGGTACGCATAAGCTGTTGATGAGCGATATCAAATGGCACGATCTGGGCTTGCTGATTGTGGATGAAGAGCACCGGTTTGGCGTGCGTCATAAAGAGCGCATCAAAGCGATGCGTGCCGATGTCGATATTCTGACGCTGACCGCTACGCCGATCCCCCGCACTCTGAATATGGCAATGAGCGGAATGCGCGATCTCTCCATCATCGCCACGCCACCAGCGCGTCGACTCGCAGTAAAAACCTTTGTTCGGGAATTTGACGATCTGGTGATCCGCGAAGCGATTCTGCGCGAAATCCTACGTGGGGGTCAGGTTTATTACCTGTACAACGATGTTGAGAACATTGAGAAAGCCGCTCAGCGCCTGACGGAACTGGTGCCAGAGGCGCGCGTCGCCATCGGCCACGGGCAAATGCGCGAGCGCGACCTTGAGCGAGTGATGAATGACTTCCATCATCAGCGTTTCAACGTTCTGGTCTGCACCACCATTATTGAAACCGGCATTGATATCCCAACGGCCAATACCATTATTATTGAGCGCGCCGACCACTTCGGGCTGGCGCAGCTGCACCAGCTGCGCGGACGCGTAGGCCGATCGCACCACCAGGCTTATGCCTGGCTGCTGACGCCGCACCCGAAAGCCATGACGACCGACGCGCAAAAACGCCTGGAAGCGATCGCCTCGCTGGAAGATCTGGGCGCAGGCTTTGCCCTGGCGACGCACGATCTGGAGATTCGTGGCGCGGGCGAACTGCTGGGTGAAGAACAAAGTGGTCAGATGGAAACGCTGGGCTTTTCACTCTACATGGAACTGCTGGAAAATGCGGTCGATGCCCTGAAAGCCGGTCGGGAACCTTCCCTCGAAGATCTCACCAGCAATCAAACTGAAGTCGAGTTACGTATGCCCGCCCTGCTGCCTGAGGCGTTTATTCCGGACGTGAATACCCGCCTGTCGCTGTATAAACGCATCGCCAGTGCCGAAGCAGAAGACGAGTTGCAGGAGCTGAAGGTGGAAATGATCGACCGCTTCGGTCTGTTACCCGATCCGGCCCGTAACCTGCTGGACATTGCCCTGTTGCGGATGAAGGCAAGAGCACTTGGCGTGCGTAAAATCGAAGCCAGCGATAAAGGTGGCTATTTTGATTTCGCGCCGCAAAACAGTGTGGATCCTGCCTGGCTAATCGGCCTGCTGCAAAAAGATGCGAAGCAGTGGAAGCTTGAAGGCCCAACGCGCCTGCGCTTTACCCGTGAACTGGCGGAAAGAAAGGTGCGTATGGAATGGGTGCAGTCATTTATGGCGCAGCTCATGGAAAACCGGGTCGCCTCTTAACCCGCTCGCCACCAGCATCAAGCGAAGCCGCCCCGCTCAGGGCGGCTTTTTTTATGCCTGCCTTCCGGCGGCCTCGTGAGCAAACAGGCTTATCCGGAACGGCGTGCCCTGTACTTATCTGGGCAGCGGCGGAGCAAACTGCAGCGCACCTGCAATTCGGTTCCAGGCGTTGATCACCCCAATTGCCGAGGTCAGGAAAATCATCTCCTGCGGCGTAAACAGGGTACTGACCTCATCATATAGCGCATCCGGAATCGGCTGCTGTGCCATCAGCGTAAGCGCCTCCGTCCATGCCAGAGCGGCCGCTTCACGCCCGGAATAAATGCCCGCGTCGCGCCAGGTCGCGACTAAATCGATTTTCGCTGAAGCCAGCCCGGCTTTACGCGCCACATTAAGATGAAACTGAAGGCAAAATGCGCAGCCATTCAACTGCGATGCCCGGAGTTTGATCAGTTCGGTCAGCGTTTTATCCAGGCCTGCGTGGTCAACCGCCTTGCCCAGCATGCCCAGCGCTGCAACGACCTCGGGCGCAGCCTGTTCAAATGTAGACCAGTCGCTTCGGTGGTGAGAATACGATGCCATAATCAATCCTGCCTGTTAATATAAGAACACGAACAACAATATAAGAGTTCTTACATTATGCGCAAGTCAGGATCGCACAATCTGTCGCTGCCCGGCCCTGGAGAAGGCATGCGCGGCACAAAAGGCCACATTGGCTATCTGCTTCGTCAGGCGCATGCCGTTCATAAGATGCGGATGGAACATGCCCTGAAAACCACGGGCCTGACTCTGCCCCAGTTTTCCGTGCTGACGATGCTGGCAGCCTACCCTGGTGCATCGGGTGCCGAACTGGCCCGGCTGTCCTTGCTGACGCCACAAACCATGAGCGTGATTGTCAGCAACCTTGAGCGGGCAAGCCTGATCCACCGTCGCCCTCACGAGGAGCATGGTCGAATTCAGATTATTGGCCTGACGGATGAAGGACAGCAGGTTCTGACCCGGAGCAAAGCGGCCGTTAAGGCGGCCGAAGCGGGTCTGCTTGCCGATCTGTCTTCTGAGGATGAAGGCGCTGTGCGGCGATGGCTGGTGAAGGTGGCGACCTTACCGACTGACCCGGTCTGAGGGCGATGTTGTCTGGCGCGCACCGCTTTACCGCTCAGCAGAATAAGGTTTATCGCTGTGTTCGGCTCGCCCGGCGGCTTCATCGGGTCACGCAGGTTGGTAAAGCCTTCATGGTGACCCATAAAAAAAGCGCATCCGGAGATGCGCTTTCGTGTTTCATGGTGTGCTGTGTGACCGCAATGCGGCAAGCTTTGCCCTGGATCTTATGCTTTATCGCCGTTCAGGATTAACTGTCCGTTACGGTCAACCGGGATACGGGTACCGGGATCGTTTTCCATGCGGATTTTACCCTGCTGGTCGCCGATCTTATAGGTGACGTCATAACCCAGCATTTTTTCCTGCTTGTCGTACACGGTTTTACAACGCTGTTCAGAGGTGGTGTAGGTATCGCGATCCTGCATACCGCCCTGAACCTGGTTGCCCGCATAACCGCCCGCCAGCGCACCGGCTACCGTTGCGACGTCGCGTCCACGACCGCCGCCAAACTGGTGGCCGAGAACACCACCGGCTACCGCACCCAGTACTGAACCGGCGATACGGTTTTCATCCTGGACCGGACGACGGTGCGTCAGCGTCACGTTACGACACTCCTGACGCGGTTGTTTAATCGATTCTTTAATTGGGGTTGCTGACAGCACCTGTGCGTATTGTGGACCGCGATCAAACACGTTAATGCTTGCTACGGCGGCTACACCCAGTGCCGCTGCCACGCCAATACCGATACCCGCTAACATTGATTTATTCACAGGAAGTTCCTCCTGAAAGTGTTACCGCGCATTCCTGCCGCTGGGAAATCCCTTACAGCTCTGGCAGAACCGACGTGCGCGACTCGCCGTTTGGTTGAGATAAGTTTTACAGATGTAAAGCTTTTGCAATATCAGACAATGGGAAGAAAAGCGTGCCTGACGCGTTAGTGCCACGTTTTCGGAGAGTTCTGAGCGACGGTGAGGGGCCGGATACCGCGCTGACTTCACGGCACAACAGAAAAGTTAGAAATGAAATCAGCGGGTTAAAACAAAATCAGATGATGCGATTAGTGAAGCTTCAGACGGGGGCGGATGACCCGGTTGAGACTGCCCACGATCATCATTAGCCCGGTCTTAATATAACCGTGCAACGCGACCTGATGCATACGATACAGTGATATATAGACAAATCGGGCAATGCGCCCTTCTATCATCATCGATCCGCGCATCAGATTGCCCATCAGGCTTCCTACGGTGCTGAAGCGTGACAGAGAAACCAGTGAACCGTGGTCTTTATAAACATAGGCTTTAAGCGGCTTGCCCTGGTATTGCAACAGGATGTTATCCAGCGCACAGGATGCCATCTGGTGCGCGGACTGCGCACGCGGGGGCACAAATCCACCGCCGGGTAAGGCGCAGGACGCGCAATCACCGATGGCATAGATGTCGTCATCCAGCGTGGTCTGGAGCGTCTCTTTCACCACCAGTTGGTTGATGCGATTGGTTTCCAGCCCGCCGATCGCTTTCATAAAGTCAGGCGCTTTAATCCCTGCCGCCCAGACCATTAAGTCGGCTTCAATAAACTCGCCACTTTTGGTATGCAGGCCCAGCTTGTCTGCGCTGGTCACCATCGTTTGTGTCAGAACGCGTACGCCAAGCTTGCTAAGCTCCTGATGGGCCGCAGAGGAGATACGTGGTGGTAGCGCAGGCAGAATACGTTCGCCCGCCTCCACCAGCGTGACGTTGAGTGCCTCGCTGCCCAGTGCTTTATACCCGTAGCTGTGTAGCTGCTTAACTGCATTGTGCAGTTCTGCCGACAGCTCAACACCCGTTGCACCGCCGCCGACGATAGCAATGTTCACCTTCTCCACCGCCCCTTCGCTGGCAGAAAATTTCAGGAACAGATTCAGCATTTCATTATGGAAACGACGCGCCTGCTGTGGATTGTCGAGGAAAATACAGTGATCTTTAACGCCTGGCGTGCCGAAATCGTTTGAGGTACTGCCCAGCGCCATGACCAGCGTGTCATAAGCCAGCTCGCGCTCGGGAACCAATACCTCCCCCTGCGAATTCACGACTTCAGCCAGTTGGATGACTTTTTTCTCACGGTTGATGTTCGTCAACGAGCCCAGCTGGAACTGAAAACCGTGGTTGCGGGCATGCGCCAGATAGCTGAGAGCGTCAATGCCTTCATCCATGGAGCCGGTGGCCACTTCATGCAGCAACGGCTTCCACAGATGGCTGTGGTTGCGGTCAACCAGGATAATCTCGGCTTTCTTCTTGCGACCCAGCTTATGGCCTAACTGCGTTGCCATCTCCAGCCCACCGGCGCCACCGCCCACGATGACAATTTTCTTAACAGATGTAGTCAACAAAAACCCCCTCAAATTGTGAACCAAAAGTTAATCAATGGTTAAATTAAACCTTAATAAACATAGGGTTGGCGACATAATTTCGCTATCTGCGGGCAGAATAGCATGGCGGGAAGCGATGGGCCTCAGAAAATTGATGTACATCAAATTTAGCAGACAGTTCCTGGCAACGCCGACTACACAATCGGGCACCGCATGGGCGCCCGGTTGCGTCAATCTGCCGTTTTAAAGGCGTTCAGTCGGTGAAGATGGGGGGAAAGATTGCGGAACTTGTGGCTTTCGCTTTCGTCCCAGACGATCGGGTAGTAGGGATCCAGCAGTGCGGCGCTGCGCTGGCTGTCGAGAATCTCATCGTGGCGGGATAAAAGGGTCAGGCAGCGGCCGCGGTTACGTTCGCGAAAATCGCTGACGCACTTGGTGGCAATGTCCAGGTACTCTTCAGGTCGATCTATCTTGCCTTCCATATTTTCGTACGGAAACAGGTTGGGATTGAAAATCGCCTGGCGGATCGCGCACAAGAAACCAATACGTTCTGACCAGTACCCGCCCAGCCCTACGCCGCAGATCAGCGGATGCGGATCGTCGCTCAGACTGAGCATTTTATCGGTTTCTTTGAGCAGAAACTGCATGTCATGTTTGGGATGGCGCGTGCTGTAGCTGATGAGCCTGACGTCAGGATCGATAAACTGCAGTTGCAGCACTTTTTCGTGGTTGCCCGGACTGGATGAATCGAAACCGTGAAGATAAATAATCATGTTTATCCTTGAAGATCATCACACCGGGCAACCCGTGATTACCACGTCGCTTTATGCGCCAGCCAGCGTTCCTGCAGCGCGCTTAACTGCTGCGCATTCTGTTTCCAGCGGCGACTGGCCTTCAGGCTGTCCCGGCTAAAGGTTCCCCGATGGTACAACTGCACCACCGGCTCTGCCTCGATCACGGTCAAATTATCGATCACGCTTACCGCGCCCTGACGGTCGTTACAGACCAGAATCATGTCGCATCCGGCAGACAGAGACTGTTGCGCACGCTCGGCATAGCTGCCCATCACCGCCGCGCCTTCCATTGAAAGATCGTCCGAGAAAATCACGCCCTTGAAACCCAGCTCCTGGCGTAACACCGTTTTCAGCCAGTAAGGCGAACCGCTGGCGGGGAGCGGATCGGCTTCCGTATAGATCACGTGTGCGGGCATAATAGCGTCGAGCGCCTGCTCGCCGATCAGCGTGCGGAATATCGCCATATCATGCTCGCGCAGTTCGGCTTCGCTGCGGCCATCACGCGGTGTCTCTTTGTGGGAATCTGCACTGACCGCGCCGTGACCGGGGAAATGCTTACCGGTGGTTTTCATTCCGGCCTCATGCATGCCGGCAATAAAACGCCGCGCCATCGCCAGGGCAATCGCAGGGTCCTCATGGAACGCGCGATCGCCAATGGCCGCACTGATATGGCCGATATCCAGCACCGGCGCAAAGCTGATATCGATATCCAGCGCGATCATTTCGGCCGCCATCTGCCAGCCAGCCTGCTGTGCCAGCTCGCCTGCCGTTGTCATATCGTTGAGCGCGGCAAAAGACTGCATAGCGGGCAAATTCGTAAAGCCATCACGAAAACGCTGTACTCGCCCGCCCTCCTGATCCACCGCCACCACCAGGCGCGTAGGCGAGGCGGCACGAATCTGACGCACCAGCTCGGCCAGTTGAGCGGGGTCATGATAGTTGCGGGCGAAAAGGATTAATCCACCCACCAGCGGATGGCGCAGTATCTCACGCTCTTCCGCATCCAGTTCGAAACCTTCGACGTCCAGCATCAAGGGGCCGGGGAAACCTGTTGTCATAGCCTGAATCCTGTTTCACGGCACAAAGCCGTTAAATCTGCTGCCAGCTCTGTTGAGCCAGCTGTTGTAAATGCGCATCGCCGCTCTGTTCGGCGCGCAGTTGATACCAACTGGCGACTAACAGATGCAGCCAGGGCTGCCAGCGCGAAACCTGGTGTTGCAATGATGTCAGCGGGATCTGCATGAGCGCGGCATAGTCACCTAGCCACTGCTCTTGCTGAGTGGGATCGGATAAACAGACGGCCGCCAGCTCAAGCGCCACGTCGCCGTCTGCGGCATATTCCCAGTCAATAAGGTGCAGCCCCTGTTCAGACTGAATCAGATTAGCGGGATGCACGTCCATATGCAGCGGCGCAAGGCGTAACGGCCGCGGCTCGCCCTGTCTGGTTAGTCGTTGCAGCTGCTGCAACCAGCGGTGCTGTCGCTGCTGGCAACGCTGCCAGTACTGCCACAGCAGGGGCAAAAGGGATAAACGGTAACCGGTGAGCGGCTGCTGGTGTAGCCGTTGCAATAGCGCAAGTACCTGAGGCCGTGCAGCACGGAATCCGGCATCGCTCATCACCTCACCGTCCTGCCAGGGCAGGATAATGCCGTGCCGGTTACCCGCCAGCGGGCGCTGCACCAGGCCGCTCAGCCGCAATTTACGCAGCACGCGCCCTTCGCGCTGGCGATTAACGAAAGGTATCGCTGACTGTGGCGCCGGGCGGAGGAGAAGCCGTTCGTTTTGTGTGACGATCTGACAGCTCTGCCCGGTTAATCCTGCCAGCGGTGTTACCGTTACCTGATGCTCGCCCGTTGTTGCCTTGATCAGTTGCAGAAGCGCCGCATTAATTTTGGGCGACACCGTTTCCAGACCAGATAATTTCACCCGTCTGCACCAGCATCAGCTGCATTTGTAAGGTCGGTGATTTTACATCGCCTTTGGCTGTGCTGTAGAGCACGTACTGCGCGTTGAGATTACGCGCCAGGCCAATCGCCTTGCTGCGCGAGTTCAGGCTGTCGTCTGGCGAAAGGCCAAGTGTTTGTTTCGCCTGCGCCAGCTGTTCTGACGACACCAGAGTGAACTTACCGTTGTTATTCAACGCGTTCTGAATAGCACTGGTCGCCTTTTCACCCTGTAGTGCGCCGTTAGTGCTGTTTTTAATGCGATCGACCAGCAACACGCTTCCCGGCGTCACCGTGGCGGCGCGCACCATTTGTGCGACCAAGGGTTCCACGCTGGCATCCCAGTTAATCGTCACCAGCTTAGGCGGTTGCGGAACAGGTTGAGGCTGGGGGATCGGTTGCTCTGGCTGAGGAACAGGCTGAACCGGCTCCACAGGCTGAGTCGGTTCGACCGGTGCTGGCTGCTGCTGTTTCATCACGCAGCCAGAAAGAATAAGCGCCATCATTAGCGCGCCAGTACGGTTAACACTGCGAATCACGTAACAGTCCTCAGAGATAGATATAGAGACGAACCTTGCTGGCCGTCAGATTACCCAGTTGCGACACCGCAGCGACGCTTCCGTTGGGGGGAACCGTGACAACCTGAGCCGGTTCACGCGGCGTTATTTCAAGCCCTTTGTCGTCGTACCAGTAGTAACGATAGTGCACAACCACCGGCGTTTCACGCTGATTGTAAAGTATGCTGCTGGCACGTTTCTGGCCGTCATGGTCATCCAGCGTTGGCTCGTCGGTAATAATACCCGCCGAGAGGACAGACGACTCCATGACCAGTGACTGCGATGTATTAATCATCGGTTTGTCGCTGCTGCAACCAGTAAGGCTCAGCAACGCCACGGGCAGACATATCAACCATGAACGCATAGCAAGGTTCCCTTCAGGGATCAGTGTGACAGCATCGGGCCAAGCGGCTTGCCGCCCACCAGATGCATATGGATATGATAAACTTCCTGACCGCCATGTTTATTGCAGTTAACAATCAGGCGATAGCCGTCTTCGTCAATGCCTTCTTCCCGCGCAATCTTTGCGGCGGCGGTGAACATCCGACCCAGCGCCTGCTCGTGCGCCGCCTCGACGTCATTGGCGGTTGGGATCAGGATATTGGGGATTATCAAAATATGCGTTGGCGCCTGGGGTGAAATATCGCGAAAAGCCGTTACCAGTTCGTCCTGATACACCACGTCGGCGGGGATCTCCCGACGGAGAATTTTACTGAAAATAGTTTCTTCAGCCATAAAGCAATTCCTTGAGCCTGAGGTAATACCTCAGTATGAGGGAGAAATTCGTTTTCTTTCAACCTCAGGCGACTTTTTCTTGTTATGACCGGCGGCGTTTGACGCATTTAACAGCGCCCGTATGCGAAAAACCGCCTTTCCTGTCTCTGCCCCCTCTGCACTCGTCGCCCCCTTTATGTTGCCTGCGGCCAGACCTGACACACGCGCTTGCAGGGCTGTCCGACGGGAACCCCCGCTCCATTTGTTTCTACAGGAGACACCTGGACAAAAGTTGCAACAATTGATCAATAAACCACCAATGCTACCTGCCGAAACTATCAACAGCGTGTCGGGTTAACCTGCTTTCTGTGATGCGCGACGCCTGACAGTCAAGAAAACGATTAAATCAACGATTAAACAGGATGTTGAATATGAGCATTTTACAACGTGTCAAATTGTCACATCGCCTGATTTTTCTCATCGCTTTTTTCCTTCTCGCCATGGTTGTTATCGCTGTGATCTCTCTTCACTCACTTCGGTCGCTGGCTGCGTCAGAACAGCAGCTCTACGCTTCCCGGCTGGAGCCTGTGCAGATAATGAACGTTGCCGCCCGGGAGATGGCCACGCATTTTCGCCGTTCCTATGCTTACGTCTTTCCGGTTAGCTCCGCTACGCCCGTTGAATCACGCCAAACCACCTCTAAATTTAACCAGAAGTCTCAGCAAGCTGTGCAAAATGCGATTGATTTTCTTAAGCAATCTCAGGATCCGGCGCTGGTTGCTATCACGCAGAAAGTGTTGCAGGCCTGGCCTGACTACCTGGCGTCCATGCAACGCGTCTACGCCCTTGCCAACGAAAACAATGTGGCAGGAGCGCTAAAGGAAATCGCAACGACGACAGATCGTTTACATGTCGCGGTCCGGGATCCCCTGTTAGAAGCCGTAAAGATCTACAATGCGTCCGTCAGCCAGATCATTGACGACAACGTTTCCCATATTGACCGAACCTCCTTGATGTTGATTCTGTTAATTAGCCTGACCTTTATCGCCGGCTGCGCACTGGGCACGCTGATATTTTTTTCCGTTATGAAGCAGCTGGGTGCCGAGCCTGACGTTGCCGTCAGAGTGGCGGGCCTGATCGCCGACGGTCATCTTTATGAGCACAACGCCATTAAAGCCGGGGATACCTCCAGCCTGATTTACCAGTTATCCGTGATGCGCCAGCACATCCGCGACCTGATCAGTGAGGTCCAGGAAGCGGCGGAACAGGTAGCCAAATCCTCGATGGAAATCGCCCAGGGTACCCGCGATCTGTCACAACGAACGGAATCACAGGCTTCAGCGCTGGAAGAAACCAGTGCTTCGATGGAGCAGCTGTCCTCAGCCGTACAAAGCAATGCAGACAACGCCAGGATCGCGAACGACGTGGTCAGCAACGCCTTTCAGAAGGTAGCCAGCGGCGGTCAGTCAGTGTCTGACGTTGAGCAGACGATGCGCGCCATTCAGGACAGCAGTAGCAAAATCGGCGAAATCATCAGCGTCATTGACAGCATTGCTTTTCAAACCAATATTCTGGCGCTTAACGCGGCGGTGGAAGCGGCACGTGCCGGGGATGAAGGTCGGGGGTTTGCTGTGGTCGCGGGCGAAGTCAGAAACCTGGCGCAGCGCAGCGCCGTGGCAGCCCAGGAAATTAAAACGCTGATTACAGAAAGTCATTCACGTGTCGAAACCGGCGTGACCAATGTCAGCGTGGCAGGCGAAACCATGAAGGCGGTCATTAAAGAGATTCATCGCGTCAACGACCTGGTGGCTGAGATCAGCACGGGAAGTCATGAGCAAAGCACCGGTGTGAAACAGATCGGTATTGCCGTGGCGCAAATGGATACCGACACGCAGCAGAATGCAGCGCTGGTAGAAGAAACGGCGACCGCAACGGCACAGTTGCAACGGTTATCCGATCGACTGTTGCAGACCACCTCAAAATTTTTGACTCGCGAAGCAAACTGACAGGCTAAAGCGCGATGCCCTGTCAGCCTTAACTTCGGGCAAAAAAAAAAGCGTTGAGCCGAGACTCAACGCTGTTTTCGCCGTGCCAGAACGGCATCAGACCTTATGACTTGTTACGGATGTAGTCATCCATATCTGTTTTCAGGTTATCGGATTTGGTGCCGAAAATCGCCTGAACGCCTGAACCGGCCACCACGACGCCACGTGCGCCCAGGTTTTTCAGTTCAGTTTGATCCACTTTGCTTACATCGGCCACGCTGACGCGCAGACGCGTGATACAGGCATCAAGGTTAGTGATGTTTTCTTTGCCACCAAATGCAGACACCAGTTTGCCCGCCATTTCACCGCCGGTCGCGGAAGAAGACTGTTCGCTTGCGCTGTCTTCACGGCCAGGGGTTTTCAGATCCAGCTTCACGATCAGGACGCGGAAAACGGTGTAGTAAACCGCGGCGTAGATCATACCGATAATCGGGAACAACCAGATTTTGCTGCTGTTACCACTCAGGACGATAAAGTCGATCAGGCCATGGGAGAAACTGGTGCCGTCACGCATGCCCAGCAGGATACAGATTGGGAAAGCCAGACCGGCCAGAATGGCATGGATGACATACAGGATTGGCGCAACAAACATGAACGAGAACTCGATCGGCTCGGTGATACCGGTCAGGAACGAGGTCAACGCCGCAGAGATCATGATACCGCCCACTTTGGCACGGTTTTCAGGTTTTGCCGAATGCCAGATGGCAATCGCCGCGGCAGGCAGGCCATACATTTTGAACAGGAAGCCGCCAGAAAGTTTACCTGCGGTTGGGTCACCCGCCATGTAGCGAGGGATATCGCCGTGGAATACCTGACCTGCTGCATTGGTGTACTCACCAATCTGCATCTGGAAAGGAACGTTCCAGATGTGGTGCAGACCAAATGGCACCAGCGCACGTTCAACGACGCCGTAGATACCAAACGCCACCACCGGGTTTTGGTAGGCCGCCCACTGAGAGAAGTCCTGAATCGCTGAACCGACCGGTGGCCAGATAAACGACAGCACCAGCCCCATCGCGATAGCCGCCAGACCCGAAATAATCGGCACAAAGCGTTTACCGGCAAAGAAGCCCAGATATTCGGGCAGCTTAATGCGATAGAAGCGGTTAAACATATACGCGGCGATGGAGCCGGCAATAATACCGCCCAGCACCCCGGTATCGGCAAGGTGTTTTGCCTCAATTTCCGCTGCCGGCAGATGCAGGACTAAAGGAGCGACCACCGCCATGGTTTTCACCATGATGCCGTAAGCCACGACCGCTGCCAGTGCGGAAACACCGTCGTTATTGGTAAAGCCGAGTGCCACGCCAATGGCAAAAATCAGCGGCATATTGGCAAAGACCGATCCACCCGCTTCCGCCATTACATGCGATACCACCGCAGGTAACCAGCTAAAGTTCGCTGAACCAACACCTAATAAAATACCGGCAATCGGAAGAACCGATACCGGCAGCATGAGCGATTTACCAACCTTTTGTAAGTTGGCAAAAGCATTTTTGAACATAGCGTGAAACTCCTGAGTATGAGTGCGTTTTTCGCGCAGTGCGCGTGGTAAAGAGGGAGGTTCTTTACCGGTTGGCGTTATCCGCCTTTTTGATTTATTACGAAGGGTAAAATAAATTACCCTTCGTTACTTTGACGGCTATCACGTTTCGTCAATCACACGCCAGCAGCCGGCCACAACGGCGGTTTTTTTGCTGATTTTTCAGCCAATAAAAGTTGACCCTGTCGAATCACAACAGGGTCAACGAACATAATCTCGTATTTATTACAACGTCTGAAATAACTCTGAATCAGGCACCAAGACGGCTCATCGGCACATGAAACAGCGTAGAAAAGTTTTTTGTGGTGGCGGCGGCCAGCGTCTCAATATCTACGCCTTTCAGCACCGCAAGATAATCGGCAACGTCACGCGTGTAAGCAGGCTGGTTCTCTTTGCCCCGGTAAGGAACAGGCGCCAGATAAGGGGAGTCGGTTTCGACCAGAATGCGATCCAGCGGGACGTAGCGCGCCGCGTCACGAATCTGCTCTGCATTGCGGAAGGTGACGATGCCCGAGAATGAGATATAGAACCCCATATCCAGCAGTTTTGCTGCCGTCGCCTGATCTTCTGTAAAGCAGTGCAGTACGCCGCCACAGCGTTCAACCTGCTCTTCCTTGAGAATGGCCAGCGTGTCTTCACGTGCATCACGCGTATGCACGATAATCGGCTTATTCAGCGTAATTCCGCTACGGATATGTTCACGAAAAGAGTCCTGCTGCTGAGCTTTGGTTTCCTGCTGATAGTAGTAATCCAGCCCGGTCTCGCCCAACGCGATCACCTGAGGATCGGCGGCCAGGCGGCGGAATAACTCAACATCATACGGCGCCTCCTGATTCAGCGGATGCACGCCACAGGAGAGCGCAATATTTTCACGATCGCCCACCAGCGCTTTCAGCGTACTAAAGCCGGGTAAGGTCGTGGCGATAGCCAGCATGAACCGGACGTCGCGCGCTGCCGCTTTGGCAATCACATCATCAAGATCGTGATGATTTTTCTCATAATCCAGGCCATCAAGATGGCAATGGGAATCAACAATAAACATATTTTTCTCAGTCATTTAGCCGGGTAACCTGGGCTTCAGGTTATCTGCCCAACTCAGTAATCTGTCAGTCAGGAGGAGTTCACGATTCACTGCCGCAACCTGTAATAACGATTCACGGCAGCGCATCCAGTCTTGAGCGCTGTTATTGAGCGCCGTTTGCGAGAAGTGCTGCGCCAGCATGGCGACCACGTCCTGACGATCGACGTTAGTCAGCCACTGGGTTGCGCCCTGCTGCCATTTCATCGCATCCAGTATGAATGATAACAGCCAGCCAATCCGTGCCGCGCTGTTATCTGCGTTCAGCACGGGCAGGAGTTGCAGAATGTCCTGTTGCAACGCACCCGGCAGGGAATCGCACAGTTTTTGCCGGGCTTGCCACAGGCCATCATCCAACAGCGTCAGCGCCGCACCGGGCGCACCTGCACTGAGCCGCAGCGCGGCCAGTAGCGGGGCCTCATCATGTTGCCCCTGCTTTCTTAGCCAGGCCAGACTGTGATTTTCATCTGGTGGAGGTAACGTCAGCACCATGCAGCGACTACGCAGCGTTGCCAGCAGGCGGGAGGGCTCGCGACAGCTTAAAAAGAACCAACTGTTGGCTGGCGGCTCTTCCAGCGTTTTCAGTAAGGCGTTAGCCGCCGCCTCGCTGAGCTGAGCCGCATCTGGCAGCCAGACTACCTTGGCACCGCCCTGCTGCGCATAGTGATACATTTTTTCCGTAACCTGACGCACGGCATCAATGCCCAGCGTCGTTTTGCCTTTTTCGGCTTCAAGCCGGTACCAGTCAGGGTGCGTATTTGCCTGCATCAGCTGGCAGCCATGGCAGTGACCACAGCTTTTTAATCCGTCGCGTTGCAGGCACATCAGCCAGCGGCTGATCCCCCACACCAGCGCATCATCGCCCATGCCGTCAAGAGAGGTGATCAACAACGCATGATGGGCACGGCCATCCTGATGCTGACCAATCACCTGGCGGTAAGGTTGATTGAGCCAGGGATACCAGTTCATGCGCGCTGTTCCGCCAGCCAGGCCGTCAGGGTGGCGTGCAGCGCGCTTGTAACCTGCTCAAGCGGCTGAGTGGCATCTATCGTCAGGATACTGTCATCGGCGGCTGCCAGCGCCAGATAGCGCTCACGCGTGCGTTCAAAAAAGCGCAGCGACTCCTGCTCAATGCGGTCTAATTCTCCGCGGGCGCGGGCACGCTGTAACCCGGTTTCAGGCGTAACATCGAGGTACAGCGTCAGGTCAGGACGAAAGTCGCCCAGTACCGTATCCCGTAAGGTGCGCATCAGTTCGGCATCCAGCCCGCGACCGCCGCCCTGATATGCCTGGGAGGAGAGATCGTGACGATCGCCTATCACCCAGGCCCCCCGCGCCAGCGCAGGCTTGATCACCGTTTCCACCAGTTGGACGCGCGCGGCATACAGCATTAACAGTTCCGCTTTATCGGTTATCTGCTCGCCCTCAATGCCCTGCTTGACCAGCACGCGGAGCTGCTCAGCCAGCGGTGTGCCGCCGGGTTCGCGGGTAAAGACAATATCGTCGATTCCACTGGCCCGCAGTGTTGCAACGACCGCATCGCGCGCCGTGGTTTTCCCTGCGCCTTCCAGGCCTTCAATAACAATAAACTTACTGTCCATTTTTTTCCTTTAACACCAGCCGGTAAGCCTGCACGGCCTTGTTGTGGCTGGCTAGATTGGTGGTGAAGGTATGTCCACCTTTGCCATCCGCCACGAAGTAGAGATAGTTGGTTTTTTCCGGATGCGCGGCCGCAATCAGTGAGGCTTTGCTCGGCATCGCAATTGGCCCCGGCGGCAGGCCGCTGATGATATAGGTATTATACGGCGACGGCGTTTCCAGATCTTTACGCGTCAGCGTGCCAGTATAGGCGTTACCCATGCCGTAGATCACGGTAGGATCGGTTTGCAGACGCATCCCCACGCGCAGGCGATTAATAAACACGGAAGCCACTTTAGCCCGCTCTTCACTCACACCGGTTTCTTTTTCGATGATCGACGCCATCGTGACCATTTCCTGCGGATCTTTATAGGGCAGGTTATCCATCCTGCCCTGCCAGACTTCATCGATGGTCTTTTTCATCCGCTGATGCGCGCGTTCCAGCAAGGCGACGTCGGTGGTGTTTGCGGTATACAGATAAGTATCCGGAAAGAAACTGCCTTCCAGCGCCTTTTCGTCCAGCTTCAGCGTGCTGGCGACGGTCGCATAGCTGTCATCCGGCAGCGTATGTTTCACGTAGGGCGCTTTACGTAATTCGCTAAGCCACTCTTGCAGGCGTTGTCCTTCCACAAACCGCAGCGGGAATTGCGCCTCTTTGCCGCTGGCGAGCAATTCCAGCAAACTGCGGACCGTCATTGTCGGTTCAAGGCGATAGGTTCCGGCTTTGAATTTGGCCAGCTCAGGCTCCAGTTTAAGCAATGCGCCAAACCAGATGCTGTGAGGGATAATCTTTTGACTTTCCAACTGCGCTTCCAGTGCAACGCGACCGGTTCCTGCCGGCAGCGTGTAGATAGTTTCCTGGGAAAGGGTCAACCGGGTTGCTGCAAGTTGTTTAACCTGCCAGTAACTCACGGCTGCCGCGATGAGCAGGATGACCACAACGCTCACCCCTATTTTTTTGATTCGGCTCATGATGCTTCCATTATCTTTCTACAGCTCGCCTGTAGCTGGTTAAACAGGGTGCGCTGTTCAAACGACAGCGCATCAAGTTGTCGAACGGGTAATACGGGCATCAGCGCGTTGCATACCACAATCTCATCGGCTGCCTGGAGTTGCGCCAGTCCCGCCTGAACCACCTGACAAATCTGACCTGCGGCGCGCATTTCCGCTATCAGACTGCGCCGCATAATGCCGTCAACGCCCGCCTGATCCAGCGCCGGGGTAAAAACCGTGCCGCCGCTTCGCCAGAATAAATTGGCCGCACAGCATTCCACCACCCAACCGTCAGTGTCAAGCACCAGCGCCTCATCGGCGTCGGTCTGCTCAAGGTGGGCACGAATCATCACCTGTTCCAGCCGGTTCAGGTGCTTAAGGCCGGCAAACTGAGGCTGGCGCGCCAGGCGGACCGGGCTCACGGCCAGCCTGACGCCGGTTTGCTGTAGCGCCGCATAATGCGCAGGCCAGGGGGATACCGAAACGATTCGTGTGGGGCCGCTACAACCGCTGCGGCTGTAGCCCCGCCCGCCGCTGCCCGCGCTGATGATGACTTTAAGCACTGCCCTGTCATGTCCGCTGGCCGCGTGTTGCATCTCCTGCGCCAGCGCGGGCCAGTCAACGCCATTCAGCCACAGCCGTTCACAGCTTTGCTGCAATCGCTGCATGTGCCTGTCAAACAGCAGGATTTTGCCGTTGCCGATCGCGGCGGTCGTAAAGCAGCCATCGCCAAACTGTACGGCACGATCGGTGGCCGCCAGCTGGGATTGCTCAGTGCCGTTTATCCACATTGCCGTTTCTCCGGTATCAGAACGTTGCTCGACGATGGCCATGATTTTATCGGTTTCTTCGCGCCGCTGGATAGAAAAAAGGCCCGCATTGCGGGCCTTTACAGCAATCATAAACGGAATGTTCAGATTTTACGGAAAATCAGCGAGCCGTTGGTACCGCCGAAGCCGAAGGAGTTACACAGCGTGTATTCCAGCCCCGAAACCTGACGAGCGGTGTGCGGAACGAAATCAAGATCGCAACCTTCATCAGGATTATCCAGGTTCAGCGTCGGTGGAATCGCCTGGTCGCGCAGGGCCAGAATCGAATAGATCGACTCAACCGCGCCCGCCGCACCCAACAGATGGCCGGTCATGGATTTGGTGGAGCTGACCATTACCGTACTGGCTGCTGCACCAAAAACGGATTTCACCGCCTGGGCTTCCGCTTTATCGCCGGCTGGGGTTGAGGTACCGTGTGCATTGACGTAACCAATCTTATCTGGCGTCATCTGCGCATCACGCAGCGCGTTGATCATCGCAGCGGCTGCACCTGAACCGTCTTCCGGCGGTGAGGTCATGTGATAAGCATCGCTGCTCATCCCAAAGCCCACAATTTCCGCATAGATTTTTGCGCCACGTTTCTTAGCATGCTCATACTCTTCCAGTACGATAATGCCAGCGCCGTCGCCCAGTACAAATCCATCACGGTCTTTATCCCATGGACGGCTTGCCGCCTGGGGATTTTCGTTACGCGTCGACAGCGCACGTGCCGCGCCGAATCCGCCAACGCCAAGTGGCGTACTGGCTTTTTCCGCACCGCCCGCCAGCATCACGTCGGCATCGTTATAGGCGATGATACGTGCAGCATGACCGATATTGTGCACGCCAGATGTACAGGCGGTCGCAATGGAGATGCTGGGGCCTTTCAGGCCATACATGATGGTGAGATGCCCCGCCACCATATTGACGATTGTGGAAGGCACAAAGAATGGGCTAATTTTACGCGGGCCACCGTTCACCAGAGAGGTATGGTTGTCTTCAATAAGACCCAAGCCCCCGATGCCCGAACCAATTGCTGCGCCAACCCGGCCTGCATTTTCGTCGGTCACAACCAGACCGCTGTCCTGCATGGCCTGAATGCCTGCCACGATGCCGTACTGAATGAAGTCATCCATCTTGCGTTGATCTTTACGAGAGATAAAGTCATCGCAATTAAAATCTCTTACCAGACCTGCAAAACGTGTTGCATAGGCGCTGGTATCAAAATGGTCGATCAGGTTAATGCCGCTCTGACCGGCAAGGAGAGCACTCCAGGTAGACTCTACGGTATTGCCGACAGGAGACAACATGCCAAGACCAGTCACAACTACACGACGCTTAGACACGTTCGTCCTCCAGGGAGGGATAAAAATGACTATTGTGGGGCAAACATAAAACTCAGGCGGTCATATGACCGCCTGAAGATATTCATTAGCCTTTATGGCTATTGATATAGTCGATCGCTGCCTGAACGGTAGTGATTTTCTCAGCTTCTTCGTCTGGAATTTCAGTATCAAACTCTTCTTCCAGAGCCATTACCAGCTCAACGGTATCAAGAGAATCGGCACCCAGGTCTTCTACGAAAGATGCAGAGTTGGTCACTTCTTCCTCTTTCACACCCAGCTGCTCACTGATGATTTTCTTAACGCGTTGTTCGATATCGCTCATACTATTTAATTTCCTATCAAAACTCGCTTTCGCGATGGTTTTCGTAGTGTATAAAATGTTGAAAAAGATGCAACAAAATCCCGGCTGGTCGAACCACGATTTTACGCTATTGTGCGGTTTTATCCGCAAATAATGCAAATGATTTCGTGATTATCAGACCATATACATGCCGCCATTGACGTGCAGCGTCTCACCCGTGATGTAGGCTGCTTCGTCAGAGGCTAAGAATGCAACGGCATTAGCAATTTCCTGCGCTTCGCCTAAACGACCCGCTGGGACCTCCGCCAGAATACCGGAACGTTGATCTTCGTTCAGTGCCCGCGTCATGTCAGTCTCTATGAAGCCCGGAGCCACGACGTTGACGGTAATGCCACGTGACGCGATTTCGCGCGCCAGTGATTTGCTAAAGCCAATCAAACCTGCTTTTGCTGCAGCGTAGTTTGCCTGACCCGCATTGCCCATGGTTCCAACAACAGAACCGATGGTGATGATACGACCCATGCGCTTTTTCATCATGGCACGCATCACCGCCTTCGAAAGACGGAAAACCGATGTGAGGTTGGTATCCAGGATATCCTGCCACTCATCGTCCTTCATACGCATCAGTAGATTATCACGCGTAATGCCTGCATTATTGACTAAAATGTCCACTTCGCCAAATTCAGCGCGAATTTTCTCTAAAACGCTGTTTACAGAAGCGGCATCCGTCACGTTTAACAGCAGACCTTGTCCTTTATCGCCAAGGTAATCACTGATAGCATCGGCGCCACTTTGGCTGGTTGCAGTACCTACCACTTTCGCACCGCGTGCGGCCAGGGTTTCTGCAATCGCACGGCCGATGCCGCGGCTTGCGCCAGTTACCAGCGCTACTTTACCTTCAAAGCTCATGATTTTCCTCTTATTCCTGTGCAAGCGCCGCAGTCAATGACGCAGTATCGTTCACCGCTGCTGCGGACAGGCCGTCTACAATGCGTTTTGTCAGACCGGTAAGGACTTTACCCGGTCCCATTTCAATAAGTTGCGTGACGCCCTGCGCGGCCATAGCCTCAACGCTCTCGGTCCAGCGGACCGGGCTGTAAAGCTGACGAATCAGCGCATGTCGAATCGCGTCGGCGTCCGTTTCGGCTTTGACATCCACGTTGTTAATGACCGGCACAGCTGGCGCATTAAACGTGATGTTTTCCAGTGTTAATGCCAGCTTATCGGCAGCCGGTTTCATCAGCGCGCAGTGTGAAGGGACGCTTACCGGCAGCGGTAGCGCACGTTTTGCGCCTGCCGCTTTGCAGGCTGCACCCGCACGTTCAACCGCCTCTTTATTGCCGGCGATAACCACCTGGCCTGGCGAGTTGAAGTTAACCGGCGAAACCACTTGGCCCTGCGCACTTTCTTCACAGGCTTTAGCAATCGCAGCGTCATCAAGGCCGATAATTGCCTGCATCGCACCCGTGCCCTCAGGCACGGCTTCCTGCATCAGCTTACCGCGCAGTTCAACCAGCTTGATCGCGTCCGCAAAATTCAGCACACCTGCGCAGACCAGCGCGGAGTATTCTCCCAGGCTGTGACCTGCCATCAGGACGGGTAGTTGACCGCCCTGCTGCTGCCAGACACGATAGATGGCTACCGAGGCAGCCAGCAAAGCAGGCTGCGTCTGCCAGGTTTTATTCAGCTCTTCAGCCGGCCCCTGGCTGACTAACTGCCAAAGATCGTAACCGAGAACATCAGAAGCTTCACGAAACGTCGCTTCAACCGCCGGATAAGCAGCGGCCAGATCCGCTAACATGCCCACAGTCTGTGAACCCTGACCTGGGAAAACAAAAGCAAATTGCGTCATTTTCAATTCCTGTCAATCAAAAGCGAACCAGCGCAGAACCCCAGGTGAATCCACCACCAAAGGCTTCCAGCAAAATAAGTTGTCCGGGTTTGATGCGGCCATCGCGCACCGCCTCATCCAGCGCACTTGGCACGGATGCGGCAGAGGTATTTCCATGGCGATCCAGCGTCACGACCACTTTCTCCATGGTCATACCCAGTTTTTTCGCCGTGGCGCTGATAATACGCAGGTTAGCCTGATGCGGCACCAGCCAGTCCAGCTCTTCACGCGCAATGTTATTTGCCTGCAAGGTTTCGTCCACAATGTGGGCTAACTCGGTGACCGCCACTTTGAAGACTTCATTGCCTGCCATTGTCAAATAAGCGGGCTGATCCTGATTTTCGCGATCCTGATACGGCAGCGTCAACAGTTTCGCATAGCGACCGTCAGCGTGCAGGTGGGTTGAAATGATCCCCTGCTCTTCGCTCTGGCCCAGCACAACAGCGCCGGCACCATCACCAAACAGGATGATCGTCCCACGATCGTCTGGATTGAGCGTACGCGCGAGGACATCGGCACCGATGACTAACGCATGTTTAACGGCACCGTTTTTAATATATTGATCGGCCACGCTTAACGCATAGGTAAAGCCGGCACAGGCTGCTGCGAGGTCAAACGCCGCACAGTCTTTGATGTCAAGCATCTGCTGAATCAGGCAGGCAGAGCTTGGAAAGGCGTGACTGGACGAGGTGGTCGCAACGATGATCAGACCGATATCATTGGCGTCAACGCCTGCCATTTCCAGTGCACGTTGTGCAGCCTGATGTCCCATACTTGCGACAGTCTCATCCGGCGCAGCAATACGGCGCTCACGAATGCCGGTACGGGTAACAATCCACTCGTCCGAAGTCTCCACCATTTTTTCCAGATCGGCATTGGTGCGGATCTGGCTGGGCAAATAACTGCCCGTACCGATAATTTTGGTAAACATCTAGGCTTTGTCACTCCTGGCTAATACAGCGTCCAGACGGGCGGCAATGCGTTCAGGCACCTGCCGCCTCACCGTCTGCTCGGCCTGATTGATCGCCACGGCAAAAGCATGTTGATTTGCTGCACCATGGCTCTTTATCACTGTCCCGCGTAATCCTAACAGACAAGCGCCATTATACTGGTCGGGGTTGAGATGCCCGAAGCGCCTGACCAAACGCTTTTTCATCCAGCGCCCCAGCAACGTCAGCCACCACGACCGCTTCTTACCTTCCTCTGATGACTTGAACAGAGAAAGAAACATTCTTACTACGCCTTCCATTGTCTTCAGAGTGATGTTTCCTGCGAAACCATCACAGACCAGCACATCCGTTTTGCCAGTCAGTAAATCATTACCTTCAAGGTAACCAATGTAGTTAATCTGCGGCAATGCCTTGAGACTTAACGCCGCATCGCGGATGCTTTCAAGCCCTTTATGCTCTTCATGACCAATATTGAGAAGTGCCACACGGGGATTCGCAATCCCCAACACTTCTTCCGCCATCACTGAGCCCATTACCGCAAACTGCACCAGCATCGCACTGTCTGAGTCGACATTGGCACCTAAATCTAAAATGACCGTTTTTCCCTTCTGCTGATGGGGTAAAACGGTCATAAGCGCCGGACGTTTAATCCCGTCCAGCGGCTTCAGTAATAATGTCGCCAGCCCCATCAGCGCGCCCGTGTTGCCGCTGCTGACGCAGGCCTGAGCCCGCCCTTCTTTAACCAACTCTAACGCCACTCGCATAGAACTGCCGCGGCTGTTACGGATGGCTTGTGCGGGTCGCGCATCACTTGCAATAACTGATTCGGCAGGCACAACCTGCAGTCGCTCCAGCAAGGAGGAATCCGCTTTGGCAAGCAATGGCGTGAGAATGTCGGGATCTCCGACAAGAAGAAGGATAATTTCCGAATGAGAGGCCAGTGCCTGCAATGCTGCAGGCACCGTCACGCAGGGACCGAAGTCCCCGCCCATGGCATCGATAGCCAGGGTCAAACGTGCCAAGGTATCGCCTTGCTAAGCAAAGAACTTACTTAACGATAACCTTGCGACCGCGGTAGTAACCGTCCGCAGTGATGTGGTGACGCAGATGAGTTTCACCAGAAACTTTATCTACTGACAGAGTGGCAGTGGTCAGCGCATCGTGCGAACGACGCATACCACGCTTAGAACGGGTGGGTTTATTCTGTTGTACGGCCATGGACCTTACTCCTATTACTTACGCTTTAAACTGGCTAATACGGCAAATGGGTTTGGTTTTTCTGCCTCTGCAGGCAACTGACCAAAGACCATGTCCGCCTCGGACACTTCACAGTGTTCAGAATCGTGCACCGGAACCACAGGCAGCGCGAGAATAACTTCATCCTCGATAACCGCCAGCAGGTCGATCTCACCAAACTCGTTGACATCAACCGGCTCGTACGCTTCCGGCAACGCTTCGGCCTGCTCGTCAGACGACACAGGACTGAAGCAATAGCTTACGTGTACATGATGTGGAAAAACCTGGTTGCAGCGCTGACAACGTAGCGTAACCTGTACATCAGCAGTACCCGTCAGTACTGCCAGACGCTGGTTGTCAACCGCAAACGACATGACACAATCTACATCACTGTCCACACTGACGACCGACTCAGCAACACGCTCAACCTGTTGAGAGGTATAAACACCTTGATAATCCAGGCGTTTTTGAGCGGTGCGGACTGGGTCCAGCGTCAGGGGTAATTTTACCTTTTGCATAGGGCGCGCATATTAACTTTGTAATCACATAGAGTCAAAGAAAAAGGCCGTTTACCAGCATCTTTCAACCACTATTCGCATCCAGTGCGGCGCACAGTTTAAAATGACTGCCACCAATTCGCTATCAATATTGAAAAAAAATGACAGCATCGATTCTTTTAGCATCAACGTCGCCCTTTCGTCAGGCACTGTTAGCGCGGCTGGGCCTGCCTTTCACGGTCGATTCGCCGCAGACAGATGAAACGCCGTTAGCGCATGAAAGCGCGGAAGCGCTGGTCACCCGATTAGCCATCGCCAAGGCGCAGGCGCTGGCCCAACGTTATCCTGACCACTGGATTATTGGTTCTGACCAGGTCTGCGTGCTGAATGGCGTGATAACCGGGAAACCCCATACGGTTGAAAACGCGGAAGCACAGTTGCGGGCCGCCAGCGGCCAGCGCGTAACGTTTTATACCGGGCTGGCGCTATACCACCCTGCCAGCCAGCGCTTAATGCGATGCTGTGAGCCGTTTAGCGTCCATTTCCGCACGCTAACCGACGCCGAGATCCGTGCCTATATAAAGAAAGAGCAACCGCTGCAGTGCGCAGGGAGCTTTAAAAGCGAAGGGTTGGGGATTTGTTTATTCGATCGTCTTGAGGGACGCGATCCGAATACGCTGGTCGGTTTACCGCTTATCGCGCTCAGCAATATGCTGCGAGAAGCAGGCATCAACCCCCTGTCGGATTGATGCCCGGCGCGTCAGCTTTTCTGCTGGCGCAGCATCGTCAGGCAATGCTGCAACTTGTCATCCAGTGGCGCTTCCATGCGGAGCGTCTCACCCGTGTTGGGATGCGTAAAGGTCAGCGCGGCCGCATGCAGGAACAAGCGGTTAAGCCCCGTAGAGGACAGCTGGCTGTCAAACGCGCGATCGCCGTAGCGGTCGTCGAATGCAATAGGATGACCGGCATGCAGCGTATGCACACGAATCTGGTGGGTACGTCCGGTAACCGGGCTGGCTTTTACAAGGGTGGCGAAGTCGAAGCGCTCTTCCACTTTAAACCGGGTTTCTGAAGGCTTGCCGTCGCTGCTCACGCGTACCATGCGCTCACCGCTTTGCAGAATGTTTTTCAGCAACGGTGCCTGAACCACTTTCAGATGCGATGGCCAGTTACCCTGAACCAGCGCCAGATAGTCTTTCTGCATGCCTTTCTCACGCAGTTGTTCATGCAGCGAGCGCAAGGCTGAACGCTTTTTGGCCACCAGCAGGACGCCAGAGGTGTCACGATCCAGACGGTGCACCAGCTCCAGGAAGCGAGCCTCAGGACGCAGGGCGCGCAAGCCTTCTATCACGCCAAAGCTCAGGCCGCTGCCACCGTGTACCGCTGTACCGGACGGCTTATTCAGCACCAGCAGGTGATCGTCTTCAAAGAGAATGGCATTGGCTAAAGAAGCCACTTTGGCCAGCTTGGGCGAAACGGCCTCTTCGTCCCGTTCGGCTACCCGGACGGGCGGGATACGCACCTCATCGCCCTCTTCCAGCTTATATTCTGGCTTGATGCGTTTCTTGTTAACCCGCACCTCGCCTTTACGCACGATGCGATAAATCATGCTTTTCGGCACGCCCTTTAACTGGGTGCGCAAAAAGTTGTCAATGCGTTGTCCGGCATTTTCAGCCGTGATGGCGACAAAGTGTACGCCTGGATTCTCTGTTTTCATGGCGGCGATTCTAAATAGTGTCCCCTGATAGCGCCACCCCTTTTTCTGTGCTTAACTCTTTGCGTCTCGTCAGGAAGCGTAATGTGATTGCTGTGATTTTCAGCAGCGCGGGTGCACTTCTTGTCGTAGGGTTCTTAAAATGTAAAGAAAATTGATCAGTGAGTTAAAGTCACCTTGCTATATGAAGGTTAGCAGTGGAATAATGCTTGGGTTTCTTAGCTGAAGATTCAGATAAGAAAAAAAACGAAATTAGTTATTTTGTCGGATTGAGCAGACACGCAGCAATGGCGTAAGACGTAATGCGAAATCAGACACTTAGCGGGCTGCGGGTTGCGGCCTGGACATGAGATGGAGTGCACGGGTTTACTGAATTATCTCTCGCATTTCCACTATCTGGTGCTGTTGTTCCTTATGAAAAACAGGCCACCGACGTTATTTGCGCCCCTCGCGCGGTCGATAACCGTGAGGTTGACGACATTGCACTAAGTCACGGGGCCATCGGTTGATACTCGTCCAGGGTAACTATGCCCGCAGCTTTAATCACTCATGAAAGAATAACGAGTACGTTACGATGAAAAGAATGTTAATCAACGCAACTCAGCAGGAGGAGTTGCGCGTTGCCCTGGTTGATGGTCAACGTCTGTACGATCTGGATATCGAAAGCCCAGGACACGAACAGAAAAAAGCCAATATCTACAAAGGTAAAATCACCCGTATCGAACCCAGCCTTGAAGCGGCTTTTGTCGATTACGGTGCAGAACGTCACGGTTTCCTCCCTCTGAAAGAAATTTCCCGCGAATACTTCCCTGCTAATTACAACTCACACGGTCGTCCGAACATTAAAGACGTGCTGCGTGAAGGTCAGGAAGTCATTGTTCAGATTGATAAAGAAGAACGCGGCAACAAAGGCGCTGCGCTCACTACCTTTATCTCTCTGGCAGGCAGCTATCTGGTATTGATGCCAAATAACCCGCGCGCGGGTGGGATTTCACGTCGGATTGAAGGCGATGACCGTACCGAACTGAAAGAGGCGCTATCGGCGCTGGAACTCCCTGATGGCATGGGGCTGATTGTTCGCACGGCGGGCGTCGGTAAATCAGCCGAATCGCTGCAGTGGGACCTTAGCTTCCGTCTGAAGCATTGGGAAGCCATCAAAAAAGCGGCTGACAGCCGCGCGGCCCCGTTCCTGATCCATCAGGAAAGCAACGTGATCGTGCGCGCCTTCCGCGACTATCTGCGTCAGGATATCGGTGAGATTCTTATCGATAACCCGAAAGTGCTGGAACTGGCACGTCAGCATATCGCCGCGCTGGGCCGTCCGGACTTTAGCAGCAAAATTAAGCTCTACACCGGTGAGATTCCGCTGTTCAGCCATTACCAAATCGAATCGCAAATCGAATCCGCTTTCCAGCGTGAAGTTCGCTTGCCGTCAGGCGGCTCAATCGTTATCGACAGTACCGAAGCGCTTACCGCCATCGATATCAACTCCGCCCGTGCCACGCGCGGTGGCGATATTGAAGAAACCGCCTTTAATACCAACCTGGAAGCGGCCGACGAAATTGCTCGCCAGCTGCGTCTGCGCGACCTGGGCGGCCTGATCGTTATCGACTTCATCGATATGACACCGGTTCGTCACCAGCGCGCGGTTGAAAACCGTCTGCGTGAAGCCGTCCGTCAGGATCGCGCCCGAATTCAAATCAGCCATATTTCACGTTTTGGCCTGCTGGAGATGTCCCGCCAGCGCCTCAGCCCGTCCCTGGGCGAGTCCAGCCACCACGTCTGTCCACGTTGTAGCGGCACCGGCACTATTCGTGATAACGAATCTCTGTCGCTGTCCATTCTGCGCCTGATTGAAGAAGAAGCGCTGAAAGACAACACTAAAGAAGTGCATGCTATCGTGCCGGTCCCGGTTGCCTCTTACCTGCTGAATGAAAAACGTGAAGCGGTAAATGCTATCGAGAAACGTCAGGGCGGCGTACGTGCGGTCATCGTGCCGGACGACCGGATGGAAACCCCGCACTACTCCGTTCTGCGCGTGCGCAAAGGCGAAGAAACGCAAACGCTGAGCTATCACCTGCCGAAACTGCATGAAGCCGAGATGGCGATGCCATCTGAAGAGGAGCATGCTGAGCGCCGCCGTCCAGAGCAGCCTGCTCTCGCAGCCTTTGTGATGCCCGATGCGCCGCCAGCACCGGCCGAAGCCTCACCGGAAGTGGCCACACCTTCAGCGACTGTGACGCAACCCGCACCAGCGGCCGCGCCGGCCAGTGAAGGTTTTGTCAGCCGTCTGCTGAGTGGATTGAAAAAACTGTTTGCTGGCGAACCTGCTCCGGCGGCTGTCGAGCCGGTTGCCGAGGTGACGGCCCCGCAGAAAACCAGCGAGGACGAGAACGGCAACCCGCGTGGCGATCGTCGTAATAATCGTCGCAACAATAACCGTCGCGAACGTACCCCGCGCAACGGTGATAACGCACAACCGCGCGAATCTCGCGATAACCGTGACGCTCGTGATAACCGTGATAACCGTGATAACCGTGATAACCGTGATAACCGTGGTGAGTCTCGAGATAATCGCGAGCCGCGTGAAGACAATCGTCGTAACAAGCGTCAGGCCCAGCCTAATGAGGCGCGTGACGATCGTCCGGTACTGAGCGATGAGGCGCGTCAGCAGCGTGATGAGCAGCAGCAACAGCGCCGCGAACAACGTGCTGAACGTCAGCGTCGTCGTCAGGAAGAGAAACGTGCTCAGCAGGACGCTAACAGCGCGGTGGAACAAACCGCCGAAGCGGTCGCGCCTGCTGCTGTGGATGCGCAGGAAGACGAGCGCGTTCAGGTGATGCCACGTCGCAAACCGCGCCAGCTGACGCAGAAAGTCCGCGTTGGTGATAACAATGACCAGCCGCAGGCCGCCGCCGTTGAATCAGCCGAATCGGCTGACGTTCAAAAGGTGCAGCCTGTTGTCGAAACGTCGCAGGTTGAAGAGACGGAGGAGAACGAAGGTCGCGATAATGCCAATATGCCACGTCGTTCACGCCGTTCACCTCGCCATCTGCGCGTAAGTGGTCAGCGTCGCCGTCGTTACCGTGATGAACGTTATCCGACTCAGTCCGCGATGCCTTTAGACGCTGCTGCGGCTTCGCCTGAAATGGCGTCCGGCAAAGTCTGGATTCGCTACCCGGTCGCGCAAGCGAATGAAGAGCAAATCGTTCAGGATGCGCCTCAATCGACACCGGACTACAGCCGTGAAGAGACTGCACCTGCTGTTGCCCTGCCTGTCGCCACTGAGGAAGCGCCGGCTTCACAGGCTGCGCCAGTACAAATCGCAGAGCCGCAGGCTGACGCCCCGGTTACCGTGGTGAATACTGACGATACTCAGGCCATTGAAGCCCCGGTTCATCATGAACCTTCGGTGATTCCAGCCGCCGCTGAAGCCGGTGCTGAAGCAATCGCGCAACAGGCTCAGCCTGCTGACGCTGTCGAAGCGCCGGAAGTGAGCGTGCCGGAGGTGAACGTGCCGGTTGTCGCAGAATCCGCGCCTGAAGAAACGGCGGATGAGCATGCGGGCACTGAAGTCAGCGCTGCGACCGAAGCGCAGGTGGAAGAGGTTTTACACGCGCCGGTTGCCGCTGAGGAAGCCATTACGCCGGTTAGTGAACCTCATGCACCTGTTGCCGCACGCGACATCCCTGTTGAGGCATTAAAAGCCAACGCCGAAACGCGCTGGAAGCACTTTGCTTCTGCACCGATGACCAAGGCACCTGCGCCAGTGTGGCAACCCGAGCCTGCCCGTCAAAGTGACTGGCAACGTCCGGCCTTTAAATTTGAGGGCAGAGGTTCTGCTGGCGGCCACAGCGCTACCCATCAGGCTACTGCACCTGCCACCAAGCCGTAAGGCGCGCTAGCAGCACACATGAACCCGGCTCCGGCCGGGTTTTTTATTGCTTGCACGGCGTAACAGGTGATGGTTCGGGGACACGCAGCCCTTAACTGAATGCGGCTCTCAGGCAGGGCAGCGTTACAGGGATAAAACCGCGCGCGCGAGTCACGCGTTAACGCATGCTTTTCAGAGTGGCCTCGTGGCAACGCACAGGCTGCAGGCAAAAAAAATCCCACCGTCCCTTATCAGGACGGTGGGAAAAACTAAGCGCACCCGGTTAAAGTACGCCCAAATTTTTTATGAATTTAACTGAAACAGCGACATCTGAGACATATCGGTAAAGGTCTTGTATGAAGCCTGCAGCGCCTGCTGTTGCATGGTGTAGCTGGAGATCGCCTGGGTGTAATCAACGTCCACCAGGCTGCTCATCTGGGAATCATAAATGACCTTGCGATCGTCCCCCTGCGCATTCAACGTATCTAACTCTTTCAACTGAGTACCGATCTCGGAACGGACGCTGAGCACGTTGTTCAACGAGTTGCTCAAACCACGGCTGGTTTTATCCATTGCCGCAGAAAACGTGGCTTTCGTCGCATCGTCCGCGCCGTTTTGCGGCACTTTCAGCGCACTGATGGCGCTGTCCAGCATGTTAAACAAGTTCGTTTCACTGGTACCGCCGTTAGGCTCTTTCACCGCATTGCTGGTGATAGACATCACGATGCTGTTACCAGTATGACCGATGGTCATGGTACGGTCAGTGTCCACTTTTTGCGTAATGGCGTCGGTTCCGCCCTGATAGGTCACACCGCCCGCACCGTCCACAAACGGCGGGCTATCGGTTTTGTAACCCGCGAAAATATAGCGACCGTTGGCGTCTTTGCTGTTGACCTGGTTTAGTAACTGCGCACGCACGCCTTCCAGCTGAGTCGCATAGGAGGCGCGGTCATCATCGCTTAAGGAACCGTTTGCCGCGGCCACGATCATCGACTGCGCGCTCATGATGCTGTTCGTGACGCCGTTAAGGGTATTTTCTTCCAGCGATAATCCCTGGTCGGCAAAGGTACGCGCAACAGAATACTGGCTTGCCTGCGCCTGCGTTTGCGACAGCACGACCGCACGCGAAGCGGCAATCGGGTCGTCTGAAGGATTAGACACTCTGAGTCCGGTGGAAAGCTGTTTTCCCGCGTTTAACCAAGAGGATTGCGCATCGCTAACGCCGCGAACCTGCTGGTCAAAAATCATATTTGTACTGAGTCGCATGATGTCCTCTGCTTTTAGTTGATGCTAAGCAGGGCGTCAAAAACGGTGCTGGCCGTTTTTAAAACCTGCGCATTCGCCATGTAATATTGTTGGTATTTCGTCAGGTTCGCGTACTCTTCATCCAGGTTCACGCCAGAAACAGACTGCTGGCGGTTGGTGAGCTGCGTCACCACGTTCTGCTGTGTCGTGCTGGCGGTTTTGAGTGCCTGGGTTTTGTTGCCAACGGTACTCACCATCGCGCCATAAGCCTGGGAAATCGTCGCGTTGCCGTTAACAATTTTGGCATCCTGCAACGCCAGCAGCTTTTGCGCATTGCGGTTATCACTTTCACCGCCAGTCGCGGCCGCAGCGGCGATTTGCGATCCGCTGGTAATAGCAACCGACATGCCGTTAACCACGTTCTGAACCGGTTTCACCAGGAAACTGTCTTTGGCGTTTGGCGTGCCGTTGACCGTCAGGCTCATCCCATCCAGATTAAGCGTCGTGACGCCGCCCGAGGTCGTGGGTGTAAGCGTGGTTTTGCTGTTATCTGACAAACGTGTCGCTGACCAGTTTGTCCCGTCATAGCTGACGGTATAGTTTGATGCCTGCAGGGCACTGGTGTTAGTCCACGCTGCCGTCAGGGTGGCAGAAGAGGTATTTTTGCTGTCCCCCTGCGCCGTAGGAGTGCCGATATTAAAGAAGTCGACGCCCTGATTACCGTTGCTGTCGAAGCCTTGCTTATGGACGGCGTTAAAACTGGTTGTAAAGGCCGCCGCTAACTGGCCCAGTTGGTTTTGTGCCAGGTCCAGATCCTGCGAACGAAAGCTCAGCATACCGCCCAGCGAACCCGTAGTTATGGATGATTCGGGAAGCTGCACGTTGCCAGCTTGTGGGTCAACATAACCCACTGTGGTGCGGGTCAGGTCACTGCTGGAGGGCATAGCCACCAGTTTGGTGGACTGAAAACCATTCACCAGCGAAAGGCCGTTAGCCATGGAAACGGTATAGCTTCCATCTTGTTGTGACACCGTCACACCAACGATATTATTCAGACCATTTACTAACTGATCGCGCTGATCCAGCAAATCATTCGGTGTTGCACCGTTAGCCGTGCTGAGTTTGGCAATTTGCTGGTTAAGATTCGAGATCTGCGTGGTGAAGGTATTAATCTGATCAACATTAGAGGCAATGTTGGTGTTCACGCTGTTTTGCATGTTGGTCAGGTACTGCGCCTGGGTCTGAAACTGGTTAACCAGCCCCTGCGAGTTGCTGAGCATCGACTGACGCGCCGCCGGATCGTTGGCGTTACTGACCACGTTCTGCATGTTGCTGAAGAAGCCCTGAATCGCCGTCGACAGGTTAGTGGTCGAGGTCGACATCAGATCGTCAATGTTCGATACCTGCGAATACTGTGTATTCGCTGCATTATAGGTGGCTGACGAACCGCGCAGCTGAGCCGCGATAAAACTATCATATTCACGCTGAACGCCAGTGACGTTAACGCCGTTGCCGTAATAGCTTTTCCCCTGCAGGGTACTGTTTGCTTCGGCCAGAATGGTGGTCTGACGTGAGTAACCCGCGACAGTGTAGTTACTGATATTGTTACTGGTCGTGCTTAAGGCGGCCTGTGCGGCACTGAGCCCGCTCATTGCGGAGTTAATTATGCTGGACATCTCGGTTCCTTACATTCCCCCGTTAACCGGGTTGCTGTCATCAGTGTGGTCGCCAACATGCGCTGGCGCGCCTGGCTCTTGCTGTTATTATCGGCATGCTTAAGTGAAACTTGAGGCGGAATAATCAGAACAGCGTACTTAAATCCTGGCTATAGGCTTTAACGACTTTCTCGCCCATGCTCTTGAATTGCTGGATCATTCCTACCAGTTTTTGTGCGTATTTAGGATCGGTCGCATAACCCGCGGCCTGTAATGCCTGCGCGCCCTGCTCGGCACTTTGCGCATTGGCCACGGCCGCATAACGCGGATTATTCGAAATCAGTTTGACGTAGTCGTTTAACGCTTCGAAATAGGAGCCATAGACCCGGAATGTCGCGCGCACTTTTTTCGCTTCGCCATGCTCATATTCGGTGGTCATGATATCGGTTGTTTCGCCCTTCCAGTTGCCGCTGGCTTTAATGCCGAAGACGTTGTAGCTCGGCTTGCCGTCACGGGTCAGGATTTGACGCTGCCCCCAGCCGGACTCCAGCGCGGCCTGCGCCAGAATCAGGTGGTGAGGAATACCGCTTTGCTGGCTGGCAGCCTGAGCAGGCTGCGTCAGTTGCGCAATAAAATCGCGGCTGTCGCTGGGCAGACCGGTCGGAGATGGCGCGGGCAGGCGCGGCATCGCTTTACGTACCATCTGCTCCAGCGGCGTTGCCCCTATGCTGCTCATGATAAAGCTGTTATCCAGCTTCATCGGTACGGTTCCGGCGGTTTCGTCCGGTGCTTTGGCGGGTTCCATCTGTTTAACGATGATATCCGCCAGGCCCAGGCCACGTTTACCAATATCCTGCGCAATCTGCTGATCGTACATTGACGTGAAAAGTTTGGTCTGTTCATTGCTGAGTATGCCGTCCTGCGGTAACGCCTCGCGCATACTCTTCAGCATCATCTGAACAAACATCCCTTCGACCTGCTGTGCCACCTGTAGCGCTTTTCCTTTCGGATCAACAGTCACCTGGCGTTTAAGGTCATTCAGTGAGCGGCTGTCGAAAGCCGCATTCATCAGCGATTGCGCATCGTTCATCAGATAATTTCCAGTTTAGCGCGCAGGCAACCCGCGCTTTGCATTGACTGCAAAATAGACATCAGTTCGATAGGCGATGCCCCCAGGGCATTGAGCGCGCGCACGACACTGTTCAGATTGGCGCTGGAGTTAACCCGCTGGAGAGCGCCGCCGCTCTGACGCAGATCGATCTGCGTATTGGTGGTGGCCACAGTTTGTCCACCCGCCAGTGGCGTATCAGGCTGGCTCACGTTTTGCTGCTGATTGACCGTGACTGACAGGTTGCCCTGCGCGACGGCACAGGTATTCAGTTTCACTTCACGGTTCATGACGACAGAGCCGGTACGTGAGTTGATGATCACCTTGGCATCTTCTACAGGGACAGACACATCGATATTCTGTATCTCAGCCAGTAAGCGAACCTGTGCACCGTTATTCGGCGATACGCGGACCTGCACAGTGCGCGCATCCAGCGGCTGAGCAGAACCGTATCCGCCACGGGCGTTAATGGCATCCGCAATACGCTGCGCCATAGAGAAATCTTCGGTGTTGAGCTGCAGGTTGATGGTGTTCTGCGAGCCAAAGTTGCTCTGCAGCTCACGTTCAACCGTGGCACCATCGGTAATACGTCCCCCGTTAAGCTGGTTGACCTGCACGCTGCTGCCGCCTGCTGCGGCACCCGCGCCGCCGACCAGGATGTTGCCCTGAGCCAGCGCATAGACCTGGTTATCGACACCTTTCATCGGCGTCATTAACAGCGTACCGCCGCGCAGACTTTTCGCATTACCCATGGACGAGACAACCACGTCCAGCGTCTGTCCCTGGCGGGCAAACGAAGGCAGTTTTGCCGTCACCATAACCGCCGCCACGTTTTTGAGCTGCATGTTGGTGCCAGGCGGGACGGTAATGCCCAGCTGAGACAGCATGTTACTCACGGTCTGCGTGGTAAAAGGCGTCTGGGTGGTCTGGTCACCGGTACCGTCAAGGCCAACCACCAGTCCGTAGCCCAGCAGTTGGTTATCACGCACGCCCTGAACAGTGGTTAAATCGCGAATCAGATCGGCACGGGCCATCAGGCTTACGCCTAACAGTAACCCCAGACCGACACGCCATAATGCTAACTTTTTCATTGCAACCTCTTAGAACGGCGAGATATTCAGGAAGAAGCGCTGCAACCAGCCCATATTCTGCGCTTCATTGATATAACCATTTCCGACGTACTCAATACGTGCATCGGCGACGGCCGTTGATAACACCGCGTTGCTGGCGCTGATGGTGCGTGGGTTAACCACGCCCGAGAAGCGAATAAACTCGGTGCCCTGGTTGATCTCAATCTGTTTTTCCCCGACCACGTGCAGGTTGCCATTCGACAGAACCTGATCCACCGTGACGGTGATGGTGCCGGTAAAGGTGTTATTGGCAGAAGCCCCGCCTTTACCCGCGAAATCATTTTTGCCACCCGCCGCAAAGTTGGCTTTCTCGCCCGATGCGCCGGCTAAACCGGCTAAACCGGTAGGAACGGCCGTGATGCCCAGACTGCCGCTGCCGTTACGGCTGGCATTCGAGGTTGAACTTTTGCTGGCGCTGACGTTTTCCTGCAAGGTGATGGTCAGCGTATCGCCGATATTACGTGGACGACGATCCTCAAACAGCGGCTGATAACCGTAGTTAAGCGGCGCGACGCCCTGAAAAATTGAACCGTTCACCACCGGTGGTGCAGATGGCAACGGCTGAGCCGTGGTCGCCCCTTGCACCAACGGCGTGCGCGGTACCAGTGCACAACCGTTAAGAGTGAGTAGCAAGCTTGCTACTAACCAATGTCCAGGCTTGAGAATATGTTGCATCGCCACGGAGTCACGACCTTATAAATGACTGTTCTTCAGGCCAGCCTGCGCCGGCCCTGTTCGTATTACAGCTGAGTTAACTTCGCCAGCATTTGATCGGAGGTGCTGATCGCTTTGCTGTTAATTTCATACGCGCGCTGCGTCTGGATCATGGTGACCAGCTCTTCCGCAACGTTAACGTTGGAGGTTTCGGCATAGCCCTGATACAGCAAACCTGCACCGTTCTGGCCCGGCGTACTGTCAGTCGGGGCACCGGATGCCTGGGTTTCTTTGTAGAGGTTTTCACCCACGCTATCGAGACCGGCATTGTTCATAAAGGTGCTCAGCGTTAACTGACCAACCTGGGCGGCCTGTGTCTGCCCCTGCTGGGTAACGCTCACCACACCATCGCGCGACACGGTAATGCTGGTGGCGTTAGCGGGAATCGTGATGCCAGGCTGAACCGGGAAACCGGAGTTGGTCACTAACTGACCATTCTGATCGACCTGAAACGAACCATCACGGGTGTAAGCAGACGTACCATCTGGCATCTGGATTTGGAAAAAACCCTGTCCGTTAATGGCGATATCTTTTGAGTTATTGGTCTGCGACAGGTTGCCCTGGGTATGCAGACGTTCGGTCGTCACCGGACGTACACCGGTACCAATTTGCAAACCTGACGGCAGCGTGGTTTGCTCAGATGACTGGGTACCCGGCTGGCGCATCGTCTGGTACATCAGGTCTTCAAATACCGCACGTGAACGTTTAAAGCCATTGGTACTGACGTTTGCCAGGTTGTTGGCGATAACGTCCATGTTCATCTGCTGGGCATCAAGACCGGTTTTCGCGATCCATAAAGAACGAATCATGTATTTATCCTCGTGCCTTAGCTGCCGATGCTCAGCAACTGATTGGCTTTTTGTTCGTTTTCGTTGACGTTTGAAATGACTTTCATCTGCATCTCAAAACGTCGGGCATTGGCGATCATATCGACCATGGTCTCAACCGGTTTGACGTTACTGCCTTCCAGAACGCCGGGCATTACCTGCATGGTCGGATCGGCCTGCAGTGCGGCACCGCGAGTCGCCTGCGTCGCGGCGGTCGGACGGAACATGCCATCGTCACCGCGCTGTAACTCTTTACCTGTTGCCTGAACCAGCTTCAGACGACCCAGTTGCACGGTGGCATTGGGTGAGTCGCCAGCGTTCAGTCCGGTAATCGAACCGTCAGCCGCAATCGTGATCTCTGAACCTTGTGGGATCACAATCGGGCCGCCCTCGCCCATGACGGGATTGCCCTGCACCGTCAGCGTGCCGTCCGAACGGATTTGCATGTTGCCGTTGCGGGTATAGGCTTCGCTGCCGTCTGCAGTACGCACTGCAAGCCAGCCATCCTGCTGCATCGCCACGTCCAGCGGACGTTCGGTGTAATCCATTGCACCCTGACTCATATCGGCACCCGGCGTGGATGCCGTTACCAGCGTGCGCGTGGGCAGTGACCAGCCGTTAACCGGTACAGCACGCAACGCGTTCAACTGCGCCCGGAAACCGGGCGTTGAGGCGTTGGCGAGGTTGCTGGCGGTAACCGCCTGCTGATCCAGTGTCTGACTGGCCGCGCCCATCGCGGTATATATCGCGTGATCCATAGAGCAATCCCGTTAGCGAATTAACGTAAGTTGACCAGGGTGTTAAGGATCTGGTCCTGCGTTTTGATGGTCTGCGCGTTCGCCTGATAGTTGCGTTGCGCGACGATCATGTTGACCAGCTCTTTACTCATATCGACGTTCGAAGACTCCAGCGCACCTGCGGTCAGTGAACCAAATGTTCCGGTGTTCGCCAGGCCAACAGCGGCCTGTCCAGACGCATTCGTTTCTGCCCAGACGTTGTCGCCCTGAGATTTCAGACCTTCCGGGTTAGAGAAGCTGGCCAGTACGATCTGTCCCAGCAGCTGAGTGCGTTGGTTGGAGTAACTGCCGGTGATGGTACCGTCATTGTTGATGGCGTAGCTGGTCAGGTCGCCAGGCGCGTAGCCGTTTTGTGTGGCGTTACCAAACGTGGTGGCACCGGTGTTTTGCTGCAGGCTGCCCACAAAGTTCAAGGCGACGGTGGTACCGTTTGCGCCATTCACACCAGGAATGGTCACGGTAGCGGTGCTGGCCGTGGTTGAGCCCGCGACGACGTTGCCGGTCGCATCCAGTGAAGAAACGCCCGTCAGCTGACCGTTGGCATTGTAGCTCATCTGGTAATTACCCACGTTTGAGCCCGCAGTGGAGTCAATGCCGTGAATTTTCCAGGTGTTGTCTGCGGTTTTAACGAAGTACAGGTCAAGCGAGTGCGAGTTACCCTGAGTGTCGTACATGGTGATGGTGTTTTTGGCACTGTACGTCGTTGGGTCAGTCGCCGAGAACTTGGTGTCATCCAGTGCTGCAGACGTGGAGTTCAGCTTCGCAACCTGATTCGCCGTGGTGGTGGCATTCGCCGGCATTTGCGTGGTAGGGATTTTAATCGCAACCGGGTTCGCACCGCTCTGGATTGTGGGTGGCACGCCTGACGCCGGATAGCCGGTCACATTCAGACCCTGGGTATTCACCAGGTTACGGTTCTGATCCAGCGTAAACTGGCCGTTACGGGAATAGGAAACCGCACCCGCCGAGTTGGTCAGACGGAAAAAACCGTTGCCGCTCAGCGCAACATCCAGCCCACGGCTGGTGGTGGTGGTAGAGCCATCGTTAAAGTTCTGGATAACGGCCGCAACTTTTGTACCCAAACCCACGTTAGAGCCGGCAAACATATCGGCAAACGCGATGGTACTGGATTTGAAGCCCGCTGTGGCGGAGTTAGCGATGTTGTTACCGATAACGTCCAGGTTACTTGAGGCAGCGCCGAGACCGCTGACCGCTTGTGAAAATGACATTTAAACCTCTCCTGTCTACAGGTGAATCAGAGAATCTGACGTACGTCGTCAAGGGTGGCGGAGCCCATGGTGCCGAGATCCAGTTTTGCGGTATTACCCGCCGTGCTTACGCCATTGACGTAGGCATAATTAAGTGGCTGAGCCACCTGTTGACCGCTGCTGTTACTGGCAGCAATCGCAACCTTGTATTTCCCGTCTGGCGCCACGCTGCCATCCGGTAATTTGCCGTCCCACGAGAACGTATGGACGCCGGCGCTCAGTGCGCCCAGATCCTGAGTGCTCACCACGTTGCCTTGCGCGTCGCTAATCGTCGCCGTGGCAGTAGTGGCCGCGTTGGTCAGCTCAACGCCGAATGGCGTCGTGGTGCCTTTGCCGACCAGAATCTGAGAGCCATTCACCATCACGCCATGCCCAATCAGCGTGGAGCTCTGCAGAGACTGGCTGGTGCTGATCTGGCCGGAAATGGATCCCAACGTGGTATTAAGTTTTTCAATGCCGCTCAGGGTGTTGATCTGTGCCAGCTGCGTTGTCAGCTGGCTGTTATCCATCGGATTGGTCGGATCCTGGTTTTGCAGCTGCGTGACCAGCATGGTCAGGAACTGGTTTTGCAGGTCCTGAGAGCTGTTCCCCGTTCCGGTGCTGGATGAACTCAGTACCGTGGGGTCCAGCTTCTCGTTAACGCCTACCGAAATAGCCATTATTTTTCTCCGTTACTGACCCATCGTCAGCGTTTTCATCATCATCGACTTCACGGTATTCAGCACCTCGACGTTAGCCTGGTAGCTGCGTGACGCCGACATGGTGTTAACCGTTTCGGCTACCACGTCCACGTTAGGCATCTTCACGTACCCTTTGGCATCGGCCATGGGATTACCTGGGTCATACACCAGTTTTGCCGGGGTCGGGTCGTCCACCACCTGCGCCACTTTCACGCCCCCTGTTGCGGCGCCAGCGGCGGCATCGGTCTGAAAAACGACCTGTTTTGCCACGTAAGGCTGTCCGTCCGGACCGGTTACGCTGTCGGCGTTTGCCAGGTTACTGGCGCTGACGTTTAATCGCTGTGATTGCGCGGTCATCGCTGAACCGGCAATGTCAAAAATATTAAGCAAGGCCATAATTATTGCCCTTGTAACACGCTCATCATGCCCTTGATCTGGCTACTGATAAGCGTGAGGTCGGTTTGATATTTCAGGCTGTTATCCGCGAACTGCGTACGTTCACGGTCCATATCCACGGTGTTACCGTCGGCTGATGGCTGATCCGGAATGCGATACAGCAAGTCCATTGACGGTGCCGAATTCGTCTGCGCTTCAATGTGGCGCGCCGACGTGACTTTAAGCGCCAGGCTACTGCCTTCAGCACGTCCATTCGCCATTGCCCGATTCAGCTCGCTGGCAAAGTCGATATCCCTGGCCTGATAGCCCGGGGTGTCGGCGTTGGCAATGTTTGATGCCAGAATCTCCTGACGTTGAGCTCGCAGGTTAAGGGCTTCGGTACCGAAATGTAGCGCCGCATCGAGTTTGTCGAGCATGCTTCCTCCGCAAATGAGAATTTCGAGCTGGCAGCTTAATCGGGAAAAAGCAAGAGTCATCGTCTGAATAACGCCTCAAATCGTCGCTATTTTTGCTCTTGAGTTTTTTTTTATGCGCGTACACTCGTTGGCATCATCAGTGAGGAAAAGCACATGCGTGGATATTCAGCCCTGTTAGCAAGCCTGCTGGCCCTGATTGCCCTACCCGTAATGGCAGGCGATTTCAGCGCCCAACTGAGCCAGTTTTTTAAGGCACGCGATCCCCAGCACGCGGCCGGAATGAATGTGGTGATTCGTACGCCGCAGGCCCAGTGGCCAGAATGTGAGGCCCCGCAGTTTACCCTGCCGGGCAACAGCCGGGCCTGGGGCAACATGAGCGTGGCGGCTAACTGTGGTGAGAACCGTCGTTATATTCAGGTCCAGGTTCAGGTAACCGGTGACTATCTGGTCGCAACAAAATTAATTGCCCGTGGCAGCACCGTCAGTAAAGAGGATTTCCGTATTGAAAACGGACGTCTTGATAACCTGCCCCCGCGCACACTGTTCACCGATGAGTCCGTAGCGGATTCGGTGGTCCTGCGTGACATCCAGCCGGGACAACCCGTGAGTCAGTCCATGCTGCGCCAACCGTGGCGCGTCAAAGCGGGTCAGGACGTGATGGTGGTGGCCAGCGGAGACGGATTTGACGCCAGCGGCGAAGGCAAAGCGTTAAACAACGGTACGATTTCACAGTGGGTTCGGGTGCGTATGGGAAATGGCCAGGTTGTAAGTGGCCGGGTGAGCGATGATGGGAAAATTCTTATAACACTATAAAACATTAAAGAAGCCTGTTTATCTGCCGATAGAAGAATCAGCTAAGCGATTACGCTATTATGATTCAGGTGGCAGACTCCCCTGACTTTACAGGAGCCCGAATATGAGCATCGACAGAACACAACCGACAAAGCCCGCCAGCACTGTGCAAACACGTGACAGCAGCGAGCAACAAACTACCCGCGTGCGTCAGAGCAGCACCACGACTGCTACAACGCCTGCGGCCGCTCAGGTCAGCCTGAGCAGCGCACAAGCACAGCTGATGCAGCCCGGCAGCCAGGACATTAACGTCCAGCGCGTAGAACAATTAAAAACCGCCATTCGCAATGGCGAGTTGAAGATGGATACCGGCAAAATCGCTGATGCGCTGATTGCCGACACTAAGGCGTATTTAGAGGGTAAATAATCCCCATGAGTAATTTGCTGACCACGTTAGATAAGATGCAGGAAGTGCTGGTGTCTCTGGCCATCGTTCTGGATGAAGAGCAACAGCAGCTGTCGTCTGGAATGATCAACAGCAACAACCTGCAGCGTATTACGGAAGACAAGAGCGCGCTGCTGAGTACGTTGAATTATTTAGACGAGATGCGTCGCAGCAACGAGAAAAGTCTGGGTACATCTGCACCTTATCGTGGTCAAAGTGACATGGCGCGCCGCTGGGAAGGTATTCAGCAGCATACGCGTCGGTTACATAACGCAAATACGCACAATGGTATTCTGTTGCAGCATCAAATTACCTTTACCCATGACGCGTTAGACATTTTGAAGCCGCATCAAACGCAGGCGTTTTATGGTCCGGATGGTAAAGGACAGGGCCAGGCAACATTAAGTCGTAAAGTCTGACCTGTTTTCCTCCCTCCCGGTATCGCGGGCTGCCTCAGCGAATCTGATGCAGGCGTGACCCGGGCAGGCGTAAAAAGCCGTCATCTCGCTGAGAAGATGGCTTTTTTTGTATCCGCTCGCCGAAATTTCCCCTCCTCTGCGCCCTGCGTAACCCTTCTTCTCTCTGCTTCGCGCCTGACGGAATGACGCAATGCACTCTCGGGTACGCCAGGCGCATCCCGCGATATTCTCCGCAAGACAGGCGATTCAGCCTGTTCGCCCAAAGGCCTACGGTTGAACGTCTCAGTTATTGCTGTACGACGCTGTGCAGAGTGCCGCCGGACGCGCGTTCACCAGACAGGTAAAACGCGCGCCTTAATCCTTTCCCGGCTTAAAATGCCTCCCAGTTTTCATGTCCACGTTCAGACGGAATGACGGGCGCCACAGCCGCTTTCAGGGTCGCAGGGAGAGTGGCGTTCGCATGTTTCAAAGGCGGGCTTTCAAGTTTGAAAACCGAAACGGCCTGGGTCAGTTTGTCAGCCTGCTCTTCAAGCGAGGCGGCTGCAGCCGAGGCCTGCTCAACTAACGACGCGTTCTGCTGTGTCACATCATCCATCTCGGTAACGGCCAAGCTGACCTGCTGAATGCCCCGGCTCTGCTCATCGGAAGCCGCCGCGATCTCCGAAATGATGTCATTTACCCGACGGAAAGCTTCTACCGTTTCCATCATGGTGCTACCCGCATTGCTGACAAGCGTGGTGCCGCCGTTGATGAGCCCGACCGAAGCAGAAATGAGCCCTTCGATCTCTTTGGCCGCCTGCGCGCTTCGCTGCGCCAGACTGCGCACTTCGCTGGCAACCACGGCGAATCCGCGGCCCTGTTCTCCTGCCCGCGCGGCTTCCACCGCCGCATTTAGCGCAAGAATGTTGGTCTGGAAGGCAATGCTGTTGATGACGCTGGTGATCTCGGCAATCTTTTTCGAACTGCCGGAGATATCGTCCATGGTTTTCACCACGCGATTAACGATGTTCCCGCCCGTATGGGCTTTGTCAGAAGCGTCAGAGGCCAGCTGACAGGCATGGTGAGCATTGTCAGCGTTCTGTTTCACCGTGGCGGTCAGTTGCTCCATGCTTGCCGCTGTCTGTTCCAGTGACGCCGCCTGTTGTTCTGTTCTTGACGAGAGATCGGTATTCCCGGAAGAAATTTCTCCCGCGCTCTGAAGAATGGCAATGGCACCATCGCGCACGGTTCCAACCGTACTCGACAGCGAGGACTGCATCAGTTGAAGACGCGAGAGCAGCAGGCCTGGCTCGTTTCGGCCACAAACGTCAGGCGGTAGCGTCAAGTCACCATGTGCAATCAGGTCGATACGCGAGAGGGATTGCCGTAACGGGGTGATAATGACCTTTTTCAAAAGAACAAAAGCCAGGAGTACGATCGTCACCGATGCCACAAAAGCCGCCAGCATCGTGATATAGCCCGTATTCACCTGATCCACCGCATCCTGTTTTATCGCCTGCGACCGCTGATTGCGCATATCAATCGCTTTCATCAACACATCTTTATAAGCTTTATCGAGTCTGTCGGCTTCCGTTTCATCGGCGATGATTTCTTCAAAGCTTCCCTGTTTCGCCGCGTCAATCATCGGCAGCAAACCTTTACGAAGATAATCGCTGAAACGTGCCTGAAGCTGTGTATCAATATTCGCGCCTTCGGGCGATTTGACGGCGCGATGCAGATAAATGTTAAGCCCTTTCTCTGCCTTCTTCAGGCTGACATCTGTTGCAAGTAAATGCGCTTTATAGTTATCCGTGTCCGCAATGCGCGCGGCGGCACCCGCCTGAATAATTTGCAGCCGCGCCGAACGCATATGTGTCGAACTGTCGAGCAGCCCCTGGCGAACCGCAATCTCGTCAGTCGAATCATCCAGCGAGTGTTTGCTCTGCGCAAGAAACCAGGCCGAAAGGCCTATGCCAGAGACGAATAACAGTAAGATGCAGCCAAATACCAGGCTGAATAAAGGAACAAGCTTAAGGTTATGCCAGAGACTCAGCTTGACGTTGTCATTGGCTGTGATGTGCATTTTCGTCCTCTCCTTATGTGATGAACTGTTTATAGTCATCGGCAGGAAAAGGGCAGTTTTTACGATGAAATTGACCTCAGAATCAATTCCTTACAACATGTCATCATTCTCACGTGATGTTTTTAATAAAGCTAAATATCACGTCAACAGACCTGTTTTTTTAACGATTTTTTAGGAAAAAACATCTTACTGTCACAAAGACGTTCAACGTGAATATCAGGCTGAGCGCGATATTCACGCGGCAGCTTATGACGTTCACTGTCGCCTTGGGTTAAACAACAAAAAGGCCGCAACGTGCGCCGTTGCGGCCTTGCTTACAGGTGACGCGCCGAATGAGGTTCAGCGCAGGTTTATATTCAGACGGTTGTGCGCCGTGCGTAATCCCGCAGGCGAAAACCCATCAGCCCCAGAGCCAGGAAGTAGGCTCCCCCGCCTACCGCACAGACTAATGCGAGTCGCAGCAGGCGCCAGAGCATATTCCCTTGTTCCCAGACGGGCATCCAGTACAGCATGCCAAACAGCGCGGCTGCCATTATCGCGACGGCCACCAGTAAGCGCAGCAGAAAACCCAGCCAGCCCGGCTGCGGCTGGAAGATCTTCTTTTTGCGCAACTGCCAGTAAAGCAGTGCAGCATTGAGGCAGGCCCCCAGACCAATCGAGAGCGCGAGGCCAGCATGCTTAAGGGGGCCGATAAAGGCCAGGTTCATGAGCTGAGTCACGATCAGCGTGATAATGGCAATTTTGACCGGGGTTTTAATGTCCTGGCGCGAATAAAATCCCGGTGCCAGGACTTTCACGACAATCAGCCCCATCAGCCCGACCGAATAGGCAACAAGCGCGCGCTGGGTCATGGCGGCATCGAACGCGGTGAATTTGCCATACTGGAACAGCGCGACAGTCAGGGGACCGGATAACATTCCCAAGGCTACCGCGCTGGGTAACGCCAGCAAAAAGCACAAACGCAGGCCCCAGTCCATTAAGCGTGAATACTCATCGTGATTGCCGCTGGAGAAACTTTTCGCCAGCGACGGTAACAAGATGGTGCCCAGCGCCACGCCCAACACGCCGGAAGGAAACTCCATCAGACGATCGGCATAGTACATCCAGGAGACAGAGCCCGATACCAGGAAAGAGGCAAAAATGGTGTTGATAATCAGCGAGATTTGACTGACGGAGACGCCCAGGATGGCGGGCCCCATCTGACGCATGACGCGCCACACACCTGCATCACGCAGGTTAAGACGCGGCAGTACCAGCATGCCGAGTTTCTTGAGATGCGGTAACTGATAGCCTAACTGAAGCAGTCCACCCACGACGACGGCCCACGCCAGCGCCATCACTGGCGGATGGAAATGCGGCGCCGCAAACAGGGCAAAACCAATCATGCTGACGTTCAGCAGCGTGGGCGCAAAAGCCGGTACGGAAAAGCGGTTCCAGGTGTTAAGTATTGCTCCGGCCAGGGAGGCAAGGGAGATCAACAGAATATAGGGAAAGGTGACGCGCAGCAGCGCGCTGGTCAGGGCGAATTTATCCGCCGTATCCGCGAATCCCGGCGCAGTGACCAGAATGACCCAGGGCGCGGCAACCATTCCCGCAACCGTCACAACAGCCAATGCCAGCGTCAGCAGCCCCGATACGTAGGCAACAAACAACCGCGTCGCCTCTTCTCCCTGCTTGCTCTTGTACTCGGCTAAAATAGGCACAAAAGCCTGCGAGAATGCGCCTTCCGCAAAAATGCGTCGCAGCAGATTCGGCAGTTTAAAGGCAACAAAGAAGGCATCGGTAGCCATACCGGCCCCGAATACGCGCGCCACAATGGCATCACGGGCGAAGCCCAGCACGCGGGAAAACAGCGTCATGGAACTGACCGCTGCCAGCGATTTCAACAAATTCATAATTGACGGGGCATCCTGAAAAAATCGGCAAATGCGTGACTTAGCACGGGTTATGTCACATCTCGGCCGATAGTCTACTGCCATCGCGCGAAATGACCAGTGCTGAGTGTTACAAGGCGTTATTCCCGTTCGGCATCGCGCCACATTGATTCGACCACGCGTTGCGCCAGCAGGGCCTGCTCGCCACTGGTCTCCGGCTTTGTCTGATTTTCGACACACTGGATAAAATGCTCTGCGGCCCCGACAAATCCGCGCTGGGCCAGATGGCTCTGCCAGGAGGGAGAAGGCGTGATCACCACCCCCGCCCCTCGCTCCACTTGCCCGTCGCGCATGTCATGAATATCAATGCATTGGCCATCGCCTATGGCGCTGACGCGTTCGCGCTGGCTTCCTGCCCGACGATGCATGCTGGTCGTGATCTGCAACTGTCCGGCATTGAAATGGTGCTCCGCATACAGCATCTGTCCCTGCTCATTGGTCAAGATGTGCCCCTGACGCGGAAGCGAACGTCCCCCGGCCAGCCACAAGGCGGTGTCGACAACATGGAGATAATCATCCAGTAACGTGAAGCGCAGATCCTGTGGACCCACGCTGTCGCTGCGGTGTTTCTCAACACGCAGCGAAGCAACCGATGCCATCTCGTCTTTGAGCTGCTGATAGGCGGGCGCAAAACGGCGATTAAAGGCCACCATCAGTCGGCGCTGTTTCTTTTCGGCCAGCGTAACAAGCGCCTCGGCCTGACTCAGGGTTTCTGCCAGCGGCTTATCGACACAGACGTCTTTTCCCGCCTGCAGCAGTGCATGCACGACCTCGTAATGACTGGCCGTACTGGTATGAACAAACACGGCATCACAGGCGGCCGCCAGGGCATTCAGCGTGCTGAAACAGGGGATCCGGTAACGTTCGCACACGACCTGCGCGTTCGCCTGGTTCGGCGAAAATGCCCCCACTAACTGCCAGGCACGCGCCTGCGATAATACGGGCAGCCAGGCCTTTTGCGCGATGCCGCCTAAGCCGACCACACCAATACGAATCGTCATTTAGTGTTCTCTTTCCTGTAGCAGCGCCAGCTGCGCCTGTAAGTCTGCCACCTGCTGCTCCAGCGCGACGACGCGTTCCAGTAGGGCGACATCATGTGTGACTGCGTCAACCTGCGTCGGTGCGGGCGCTACCTCGCCGGCCAACAAGTGCATAAAGCGGCTTTCACGCTTGCCGGGCTCACGGGCCAGCCGTACAACCATCGGGCCGTCATCGCGTGACGCCAGCCCTTCCAGGGTCTGTTCGACTTCAGCCACGTCGGCAAACTCGTGCAGGCGTCCGCTTCGCGTGCGCAGTTCACCCGGCGTCTGCGCGCCGCGCAGGAACAGAAGCGTCAGAACGGCTACTTCTGCACTGCTGAGCTGCAGATGTCCAAATGCCGAATTGCAGAAGCGCTGCTCATATTTAACGACCCGCTGGCCGAAGCCACTGTTCGCCGTCACCAGGTGTTTTTTAACCAGCTGGTCGAGCTCATTCTGGACATCGCTTTCGCTCAGTTCCATCACCGGCTCGCGGTTTGACTTCTGATTGCAGGCGTTAACCACCGCGTTCAACGAAAGCGGGTACTGTTCCGGCGTGGTCACCTGTTTTTCCAGCAGGCAACCTAACACGCGCAGAGCCTGTACCGACAAGGCTATCTTCATTTACCCCTCCTCGGGTTATCCACGACGGTTGGGCGTCCATTCTTTGCAGGTCAACGCCGTCAGGACATGATCCTGCCACTCGCCATTAATCATTAAATAATTTTTAGCATATCCCTCTTTTTCAAACCCGAGGCGCGCCAGCAGATCGCCACTACGCTGGTTGTGCGGCATATAGTTAGCCATGATGCGATGAATATACTGTTGCCGCTGCATATAACGAATCGCCGACTGCAGCGCCTCAAACATCATGCCCTGCCCCTGCCATTTTTCGCCGAGGGAATATCCAAGGTAACAGGCATGAAAGGCCCCGCGCAGGACATTGCTGAAGTTAGCCACGCCGCGTACCTCGGTTTCGTTGCTGTCCATTAACACAAAGTAGAAAGCCGATCCCTGTTTATGCATATCCGCAATCAGGCCGAGCCGCGCCTGCCAGCCAGAGGGATAACAATGGCTGTCATCGCGAACCGGTTCCCACGGCCTGAGAAAATCGCGATTTTCCGCATAGTAATCCGCTAACCGCCACGCATCGCGTTCGTGAACCAGTCTTACCACCAGCCGCTCGGTCGTGAGTCTCACCCTCAGCGCGGCAGAACGATAGCCAAACATCATCTCTCCTGAAATCCATGGCGGGAAGGAAATGCCAGTCTTTGATAACGTTCACTATAACCGTCGCCAGGTCTGCGGTAAAACGTTACGCACGCAATCACAGACGGGCTGACCGTTTATGCTCCTGTGCGCTGACAGTGAAACCGCTCTTAACTGTTTCACTGCAGTCTGCGCGACACAAAAGACGCGTCGCGTTCCCTGTCCTGCACGTGAACAGTTGCCCTTGCTGGCATTGGCGGGTTAGCCGTCACTGATCACGATGTCTGACCTGCTGGACGGGGCCTGGCTGACCCGGTGATCGCCGGCGAAGGGCGGCCAGCCTGCAGCGAAAGGCACGTTCGGTTACCCTAACTCAGCCCATTCCTGATGACAGACTGCACGCATTAGGGCAGGCTATGCCCTGATCTACTTTTTCATTTAAACGAGGGAATTATGAAGAAGGCTTTTCACGGGCTGATTGCCCTGTTTTTCGCGGTATTGCTGAGCGGCTGTAATCAGTTAACCCAGTACACCATCAGCGAGCAGGAGGTCAATCAGGCGCTGCAAAAACACAATAATTTCGAAAAAGACGTTGGCGTCTCAGGGCTGGTGAATGCCCATATTGTCCTGAATAACCTGACCAGTCAGATTGGTCGCGAAGAGCCGGGTAAAGTAACGTTATCGGGTAATGCGAAAATCAACGTGTCTTCGCTGTTTGGTCCACAACAGGCCGATATGCAACTGAAGATGCGTGCGCAACCGGTGTTCGACAAACAGCAGGGTGCGATTTATCTGCGCGATATGGAAATTGTGGATGCACAGGTTCAGCCAGAAAAGATGGCGTCCATCATGAAAACGCTGACGCCCTACCTGAATCAATCGCTGAAAAGCTATTTTGACCAGCAGCCTGCCTATGTGCTGAGTGCCGATCGCAGTAAAGCTGAATCGCTGGCGAAGAAATTTGCTAAAGGGTTGGAAGTGAAGCCAGGCGAGCTGGTGATCCCGTTCACCGATTAGCGCGTTCCGACAAATTTATCGCCTGCCTGATCCGCGCCTTTCGGCGCGGATTGCTTATCAGATGCAAAAACAGGTGCAAACGGTTGCCTGAGTCCTTATGCTTATAACCCGGCCTAAACACGCCATTCGTTTATCCTTCATGCCGGAGCCGTATTAATGACCGCACAACCTCAGCAACTTACTATCCGCCGCCCAGATGACTGGCATATCCATCTTCGTGATGACGAGATGCTTAAAACGGTGCTGCCCTACACCAGCGCGGTGAACGGTCGGGCTATCGTGATGCCCAACCTGGTTCCGCCGGTGGTCAGCGTCGCGGCGGGCGAAGCCTATCGCGACCGCATTCTGGCCGCGTTGCCTGACGGTCATGACTTTACCCCGCTGATGACCTGCTACCTGACCGACTCGTTAGACGCCGAAGAACTGGCGCGCGGTTACCACTCCGGCTTGTTCACTGCGGCCAAGCTCTATCCTGCCCATGCGACAACCAACTCCAGCCACGGCGTGACCAACATTGCGTCAATCGCGTCGGTGCTGGAGCGGATGCAAACGCTGGGCATGCCGCTGTTAGTGCATGGCGAGGTGACTGATTCACATATTGATATCTTTGACCGTGAAGCCCGCTTTATTGAAACGGTGATGGAACCGCTGCGTAAGCAATTCCCTGCGCTGAAAGTCGTGATGGAGCATATTACGACCAAAGATGCCGCAGACTATGTGGAAAGCGCCAATGAAAACCTGGCCGCTACCCTTACCCCCCAGCACCTGATGTTTAACCGTAACCATATGCTGGTGGGCGGAATTCGTCCGCACCTTTACTGTCTGCCCATTCTGAAGCGCAATACGCATCAGCAGGCGTTGCGCAAGGTGGTGGCCAGCGGTCATCCACGTTTCTTCCTGGGTACCGACACCGCCCCTCACCTGAGCAATCTGAAAGAGAGTAGCTGCGGCTGTGCCGGCGTATTTAATGCGCCTACCTCCCTGCCCGCTTATGCCACGGTGTTTGAGGAGATCGGTGCGCTGGCGCATTTTGAAGCGTTCTGTTCCGAGAACGGTCCCCGCTTCTATGGTCTGCCGCTGAACGAAGGCACCATCACGCTGGTGCGTGAGCCCTGGACAGTCGCAGAAACAATTGAAATGGGCTCACATCAGCTGGTGCCTTTCCTGGCCGGTGAAACGCTGAACTGGCGTGTAAAATAATTTCACTTGCCTCCGGCATATTTATACTGTAGTTATATACAGTATCTTATACGGAGGCTTTTATGCGTGTTGAAATTACCGTTGCCAAGACCCAACCTCTACCCGCTGGTGCGATAGAAGCCCTGAGCCAGGAACTGTCGCGCCGTATCGATGAACAATTCCCGCAATTCACCAATCACGTCAAAGTGCGTTACGCCACGGCTAACCAGCTCAGCGTGATGGGCGGAGATAAAGAGACGCGTGAACAAATCAGCGAAATCCTGCAACAAACGTGGGAAAGCGCTGACGACTGGTTCATTACCGATTAACCGCCACTGTGCTGTTTTTTGCCGGGTTTCGCCACCCGGTTTTTTTATCTTCATTTAAAGTCTGCCTAACCCCTCTCCCCATCTGGACTCTGAATGATCAATGTCCTATGCTGGCGCTGATCATGCATAAAAGGAGTTGCATCCCATGACTACAGATAAACCCGAAGAAGCGATGACCTTTGGCGAGTTGTTAACGCTGATTGGTGAACAGCAGCGTCGTTTAACGGTGCTGGAAAATGCGTTCTCCAGCCTGATTTTCTGTCTTGATGACCGGGCCAGTCAGTTACTGGTGCATAATCTTTCTCTTGAAGCCCAGAATCAAAACCATGATGAGCAACTGCAGCAGCAGTTTGCGCGCCTGGCCGAAACGTTACAGAAGCGCAGTGGGACAACCGGCGCGGAGACCGCCCTAATCTGACGTGCGGTTAACGCCAGTGATGAACAACTTTTACTGTTTAAATAGGACGATTACCTACCTGTCATTCTGGTATTATATCTTCTCAGCTTTACCGTTTTAGAGACAAACATTCTGCTTTCAGGCGTTCCGTGATACGTTTTAATCAGTAAATCGCTATATTGCTGTTATAATTGTTTCGCAGTGGAAATAAAAAAGCCGCATTGAACCTCATCATGCACTTCGTTTAACGAGTAATAAGGAGGTTATAATGGACAGTCGCAAAGATGTAATTCAGACCCATCCACTGGTGGGCTGGGATATCAGTACTGTTGACAGCTATGATGCGATGATGATCCGCCTGCACTCCCTTTCGTCGCAAGATCAAACAGAAGAAGACGCAGACGTTGGCCCGACTTACTGGCTGACGACTGATGTAGCAAAGCAGTTCATCTCCATTCTTGAAGCCGGTATCGCCAAGATTGAATCTGCCGAGCAAGTAGAACGACTACTAAAGAAGCATTAATACTGCTGCATCAGCAAGGCACCCTTCAGGGTGCCTTTTTTATTGGGCTTTCTGGTATGCTGTTGATTATGTAACCCTTTCAGGAGTTCCATTTTCATGATTTACGATCTTATTGTGGTCGGGAGCGGCTCAGTCGGCGCAGCAGCAGGCTATTACGCCACGCAGGCCGGCCTCTCCGTACTGATGATTGACAGCGCCCATCCGCCTCATACTCAGGGCACCCACCACGGCGAAAGCCGCCTGATTCGTCATGCTTACGGAGAAGGCGAGCGCTATGTGCCGCTGGTATTGCGTGCGCAGACGTTATGGGATGCGCTTGAGCAGCAGGCTGGCGAGCGCATTATGCACCGGTGCGGCGTCCTGAATATCGCCCCTGCTCACTCCGTGTTTATTCAAAACGTCATCAACAGCGCAAAAGCCTGGCAGCTTCCCGTCGAGATATTACAGGCCGCGGAGGTCAGAAAACGCTGGCCGCAGTTTAACGTCCCCGATGAGTACCTGGGCGTATTTGAGCCACAGTCCGGTTTTTTAAAAAGTGAACAGGCGGTGCGGAGCTGGATTCAGCTGGCGGAAAAACAGGGCTGCGCGCAGCTGTTTAACTGCCCCGTCACGCAAATCAGTCGTGAAGGCGATTTACAGCAGGTCACCACGATTGACGGCATTTACCGTGGGCGAAAAATGCTGGTGAGCGCCGGGACATGGGTCAGCAAACTGGTGCCGAATTTGCCAGTGGCACCAACGCGTAAGGTCTTTGCCTGGTATCAGGCTGATGGTCGTTACAGTGAAAACAATGCCTTTCCCGGATTCACCTGCGAAATGGCCGATGGCAGCCAGTATTATGGTTTCCCTGCCGATAACAACGCCCTGAAGTTAGGCCGCCATGATGGGGGCCAGTTGATGACCCAACCCGAAGATCGTAAACCCTTCGGTAGCCTGGCCGCCGATGGCAGCGAAACATTCCGCTTTTTGCGCCAGTTTTTACCCGGCGTTGGCGTGTGTTTGCACGGGGAAGCCTGTAGTTATGATGTCAGCCCCGATGAAGACTTTATTATCGATACCGTGCCGGGCGATCCTGACCGTCTGGTGATAACGGGCTTAAGCGGACACGGTTTCAAATTTGCCAGCGTTTTAGGCGAGCTTGCCAGTCAGTTTGCTCAGAATCAGCCTTTCAGTTTTGATCTCACACCGTTCAGGCTGTCACGCTTTCAGTAAATAGGGTGCGGCGGCCCGGTTTTACGCGGCGCCGCACTGACATATATTTACACTCCGGTTTTATCTGACGCCCTTCCTGCTGTTATATCCACGCAAACAGGCCCGTTTATCCACTTTTCCACGTCTCAGCGCCCGCGTAAAAAAGCCTTGTTCAATAATATTGTGCTTACGCGCACCGCTACGCGAGCCGATTTCATTAGTACAGGAGATATTTATAGAAAAGTAAGCATTATTGCTTTTGTGTTTCATTCTGTAGATTCTTATTTCTACATATTCTTAAGATACCGCTGCAAAAATGTTGCTAAGAAATTCACCCGGTCGTTATGGATGGCTCTCCATTTTCCTACACTGGTCAATGGCATTGGTTATCTATGCCATGTTCGCCCTGGGATTATGGATGGTTGGGCTGAGCTATTACGATACCTGGTATCACAATGCGCCAGAGATTCATAAGAGCATCGGGGTCATTCTGATGCTGGCCCTGATTATTCGCCTGATATGGCGCGTGGTTTCGCCGCCGCCTAAACCCCTGAGCAGTTATTCCCCTCTTGTGCGCATCACGGCTGTCGTGGCGCACGGATTACTCTATGGCCTGCTGATCGCCATCCTCTTCAGTGGCTATTTAATCTCTACCGCCGACGGCAAACCGGTTTCGGTGTTTGGCTGGTTCTCTCTGCCTGCTGTACTGACCGGCGCGGGCGAACAGGCAGATTTAGCGGGAGATATTCATTTATGGCTGGCCTGGAGCATCGTGATCCTGTCGGTGTTACATGGCCTGGCCGCACTAAAGCACCACTTTATCGATCGCGATATCACCCTGAAAAGGATGCTGGGTCTGGGCATCCGTTCACCCTCTGAAAAGGAAAAATAATATGTTCAAAAAAACGCTTCTGGCCATCACAGGTGCCGGCCTGCTGCTGGGTTCCCTGACCGCCAGTGCCGCTGATTACAAAATTGATAAAGAGGGCCAGCACGCCTTTGTACAGTTTCGTATCAAGCACTTAGGCTACAGCTGGCTGTACGGCACCTTTAAAGATTTCGACGGTTCGTTCAGCTTCGATGCCAGTAATCCTTCAGCCGATAAAGTGGATGTGACCATCAACACCAACAGCGTGGACACCAATCATGCCGAGCGTGACAAGCATATTCGCGGTCCTGAATTCCTGAATGTGGCTAAACATCCCACTGCGACCTTTAAATCAACCTCGGTGAAGAAAGACGGCGATAAACTGGCCGTTACAGGGGATTTAACGCTGAATGGCGTGACGAAACCTGTGACGCTGGAAGCCAAAATGATGGGTGAAGGTAAGGATCCGTGGGGCGGCTATCGTGCCGGTTTTGAAGCGGAAGGCGAGATTGCGCTGAAAGACTTTAATATTACTCAGGATCTTGGGCCAGCCTCTCAGAACGTTGAGTTAATCATCTCAGTAGAAGGCGTACGTCAGTAATCTTAAGCCGCCTGAAGCCAGGCTTCAGGCGGCTCCGGCTATTTGCGGGTTGGCGCAGGAATGGTCATGTTCAGCAAGCCACGCGACTTGTTGAAAATTTTATTACCATTCTCACGTCCTGCCCGGCGAGCGCGTTGCTCTTCGGGTGACAGGCGGGCTTCCTCCTGACAGAGCGGGCTACAGCAGTGCTCGTACTTTTCGGCACAACGTTCACACTGGATAAACAGCAGGTGACAGCCGTCATTAACGCAGTTTACGTGGGTGTCACACGGCGTCCCGCACTGGTGGCAGTGGGATAACACATCATCCGAAATACGCTCGCCCATGCGTTCATCAAAGACAAAGTTCTTGCCTTTGAAACGCACCGGAAGATTTTGTTCCCGTGCGCGGCGCGCATACTCAATAATGCCGCCTTCGACGTGATAAACATCTTCGAACCCGTTATGGCGCATCCAGGCGCTGGCTTTTTCACAGCGAATCCCCCCGGTGCAGTACATGACGATTTTTTTATCCTTCTTATCCTTCAGCATGTCCACCGCCATCGGCAACTGGTCACGGAAGGTATCGGCAGGCACCTCAAGCGCATTATCAAAGCGTCCGACTTCATACTCGTAATGATTTCGCATATCCACGAATACCGCATCGGGATCGTCAAGCATAGCGTTCACTTCCGCCGCTTTCAGATAGTTGCCGACGTTGCTGGCATCAAAAGTTTCATCGTCGATGCCGTCCGCGACAATGCGGTCACGTACTTTCAGACGCAATACCCAAAACGATTTGCCATCGTCGTCGAGCGCGATATTCATACGCAGATGATTTAACGCCGGATCAAAACCGTACAAATAGGCCTTCATCGCCTCGTACTGGCTGGCGGGCACGCTCAGTTGTGCGTTGATGCCTTCGTGCGCAACGTAAATACGCCCAAACACCTTCAATGCGGTTAACCCGAGATAGAGTTCGTCGCGAAACGCTTTTGGATCGGCAATAGTGAAATACTTGTAAAAAGAGACTGTGGTGCGCGGCTCGGTTTCCGCCAGCATGCGCGCCTTCAGCTCTTTATTGGAAACAAGGTTGTGTAACACTGGCATGGTGTTCGTTCCTGTTATCAATAGAAGAAATTTAGCGCGCACATGATACCTGAATTGAAAAAAATGCGAAGCGTATAAGAAAAATTGATAGTTTAACCTGTACATTTTCGCCGGTCCGGGTATTCATACTTCTCTTTTTGCTCCCGACAACAACCTGCGAAATGCTGTAACATTTCAGCAGTGGGAAAAAAATGGCACAATAACCGCAACTGACGAAAAACAGCACCGCTGGTGCACGACGCAGGATAATAATATTTAAGATGACCCAATTGCCCCAATTTTCACGCGCGCTTTTGCATCCCCGCTATTGGTTAACCTGGCTGGGCATAATTCTGTTGTATATCCTGGTATTGCTGCCCTATCCACTACTCTATGCACTTGGTTGCCGTATTGGTCGCCTTGGTATGCGCTTCATGAAGCGACGCGTGGCCATTGCGCGCCGTAATCTGGAGCTCAGCTTTCCCGAGATGCCGGAAGTCGATCGCGAAGCCATGATTAAGCATAACTTTGAATCGGTAGGGATGGGGCTGATTGAAACCGGCATGGCCTGGTTCTGGCCCGACTGGCGCATCCACAAATGGCACAAACCTTCTGGTCTGGAACATATTCAGCAGGCCCATGATAGCCAGCGCGGCGTGCTGTTAATTGGCATGCATTTCTTAACGCTGGAGATCGGTGCTCGCATGTTTGGCATCCATAATCCCGGCATTGGCGTCTACCGGCCTAACGACAATAAATTAATCGACTGGCTGCAGACGCGCGGTCGTATGCGCTCAAATAAAGGGATGTTAGATCGTAAAGATCTCAAAGGCATGATTCGGGCGTTAAAGCGCGGCGATATCATCTGGTACGCGCCCGATCATGATTATGGCCCACGCAGCAGCGTATTTGTGCCTTTCTTTGGCGTGGAAAAGGCGGCAACAACCGTGGGTACGCATATGCTGATCCGCACCGGTAAACCCGCCGTCATCCCCTTTGTTCCACGTCGCCTGCCCGAAGGACGCGGCTACGAACTGATTATTCTGCCTGACGTCAGCGCGAATTTTCCCCTGACCAGCGACGAAGACACGGCTCTGCGCATGAACAAGGTGGTTGAAGAAGGCGTGCTCATCGCCCCTGAACAGTACATGTGGCTGCACCGCCGCTTCAAAACCCGGCCAGAAGGTGAGCCTTCACGCTATTAGGTCCGCTGCTCAGCCGCTGTTCGCGCTTACTGCGAGCAGCGGCTGCCGGGCGATAACGGACTGAACAGTTCCAACGTAATCAGGCGATGAATATGATTATCCGAGGCGGCGATGTCCAGCCCAGGCATGTTGAGTATGCAAAGCCCGTCGAGCCCACAGACCAGACTAATCAGCCGCCAGGCAATATTTTCCGCTTTATCAAGTAGCCTGAACTCACCGGCTTCCTCCCCCGCCTTGATGACGGCGACGGTTTCTTGCTGCCACATCTCCATTGCAACGATATAGGCGCCGCGCATTTCTGCATCGCGTCCTGCCAGGATCTGGGCTTCGCGCCACAACCGAATGTAGGGCTCAAACCGGCCATCATCGCTACCCAGCATGGAGAAGAGTCGCTCACGCCAGCTGGCGTTTTCCGTTACGGTTTCGGTGTCCAGTATTCTTCGGCTCAGGCGAATAAACGCCTGGGACTTAAGCTCGCCAATACCCGAGAAGTGATGATGCACCTGACCGACGGCAACCTGCGCCTCTGCGGCGATACGTCTTACCGTCATGGCCGCATAGCCTTCCTGAAGGGCAACGGTCATTGCGGCCTGCAGTATGCCTTCCCGGCGCTCATCGCGACTTAAATAGTTCATCTCAACCTACCTGAAACGGTAAAGCAACGAGTCTAACAAAAAGCTGGACAAGCGTTCAACATTAAGTAGGATCCGTTTTGGACATGTGTTCAACTTTATTTCAAAGGGATCGTAATGCTTCGTCAGTGGGTCGCGTTGGTGATTATCGTCATGCTGTATATCCCGGTCGCAATCGATGCCACGGTGCTGCATGTTGCCGTACCGACGCTGAGCATGACGCTAAACGCCAGTGGCAACCAGCTGCTGTGGATCATTGATATCTACTCACTGGTCATGGCCGGTATGGTGTTACCTATGGGTGCACTGGGCGATCGTATCGGATTTAAACGCCTGCTGATAACGGGTAGCCTGCTGTTTGGCCTGTCATCGCTGGCGGCGGCGCTGGCCCCTTCGGCTGCGTGGCTGATAGCAACCCGCGCGTCACTGGCCATCGGGGCGGCCATGATAATCCCGGCAACGCTTGCCGGGATCCGGACACTGTTTGTTGAAGCGCGCGATCGCAATATTGCGCTGGGCGTCTGGGCCGCCGTCGGTTCCGGTGGCGCCGCGTTTGGCCCGCTGCTTGGCGGTGCCGTACTGGAACATTATGACTGGGGGGCGATTTTTTTCATTAATGTCCCGCTTGTCGTGGTGATGGTTGTGCTCGCCGTCTGGCTGATTCCGGGACAGCCGGGGCGACCGGAGCAAAAACTGAATCTGCCCCATGCGCTGCTGTTGATCGTCGCCATACTGCTGTTGGTCTACAGCGCCAAAACGGCGCTCAAGGGTGATGTATCGCCGTCGCAGATCACGGCAGCCCTGATCGCAGGCGCCGCGATGCTTGCCTTGTTTATCCGTCTTCAACGGCGAGCGGAACAGCCGATGATCGATTTGCAGCTGTTTTGCCATCGCATAATTTTGAGTGGTGTGGTGATGGCCCTGACCGCGATGATCGCATTGGTGGGGTTTGAACTGCTCATGGCGCAGGAGCTGCAGTTTGTTCATGGCTTTACGCCCTTCGAAGCCGGAAAATTTATGTTGCCGGTCATGGTTGCCAGCGGCTTCAGCGGCCCCATCGCAGGGATACTGGTCGGCAAGCTGGGTCTGAGGCCAGTCGCAGTTGGCGGCATGGGATTCAGCGGTATCAGCTTTCTGGGGCTGTCGATGCTGGACTTCAGTACCCAGCAGTGGCAGGCCTGGAGCCTGATGGTGCTGCTGGGCTTTAGCGCATCCAGTGCCCTGCTGGTGTCGACCTCTGCCATTATGGCGGCCGCGCCAAAAGAAAAAGCCGCCGCAGCCGGCGCCATTGAAACCATGTCCTATGAGCTGGGTGCCGGACTGGGCATTGCCCTCTTTGGTCTGCTGCTGACCCGTAGCTTTACCGCTTCGATTGTGCTGCCGTCGGCACTGGATCCTGGGCTTGCAGAAAAAGCCTCATCCTCCATCGGTGAGGCCATTAAAGTGGCACAGACGCTGGAGCCTGCACTCGCCGGGGCAACGATTCAGGCGGCAAAAGCGGCCTTTACCACCTCTCACAGCGTGGCGCTGGTCAGCGCGGCTGTGCTGTTACTCCTGCTGGCTGCCGGTATTGGATTTAGCCTGGCAAAGAGCGCGCAGAAGTAACCGATGCGTTGCCGCGAACCGGCGCTGCAACGGGAGAACGATCCCGCAGTAACGATCGTGATAATATTCGCGATCGTTACTGCCTGAAGCCCTTTGATCAGGCTGGCGATAGCGCCGCTGAGCGGCTCAACAACGGAAAATCTATGCTCTGGCTTATCTCTAAATATGCGATAACTGCCCTGATGGTGGTGATTATTTCTGAAGCGGCTAAACGCAGCGATCGCCTGGGTGGGCTCCTGGCCGCCCTGCCGCTTGTCACCATCCTGGTGTTGATCTGGATGAAACTTGAAGGACAGAGCCAGACGAAGATCGCCGCTCATGCCTGGTATACTTTCTGGTATGTGGTACCGACCCTGCCGATGTTTATCCTCTTCCCGTTTTTGTACCAACGTACCGGCTTCTGGCTCACGCTGGGGCTGAGTTGCCTGATCACGATCGTCCTGTTCATGCTGTGGGCAGGTTTTCTGAAAAGGTTTGGTATTGACCTGTTGTAGGCCAGCAGGTGTTCACACAACACCGAGCTAGAGCAGCTAACGGATGCGATTCAGGACTGGCTGTATGTGCAGAACGTTCGTCCGCTAAAGTGGCCCGACTTTCCCTCCTGAGATTTTCGTCTATTCTTCACTGAAATCACGTTAATCAGGCAAGGAGAGAAGCATGAGTATGTTCACTACACTGGAAGAAGCGATTGATGCTGCGCGTGAAGAGTTTCTCGCCAGCCATCCGGATATTGAGCAAGACGATGCGGCCATCAACCAGTTTGGCCTGCAAAAATATGTGATGCAGGACGGTGACATCATGTGGCAGGCAGAGTTCTTCGAAGACGAAGGGGATTCGGGCGAGTGTTTGCCTGTGCGCAGCAATGAAGCCGCTCAGGCCATCTTTGACGGCGATTTTGATGAGATTGAACTGCGTCAGGAGTGGTTAGCAGAAAATACGCTGCACGAGTGGGATGACGGTGAGTTTCAACTTGAACCTCCGCTGGACAGTGAAGAAGGTAAAGCCGCGGCGCAGGAATGGGAAGACGATAACAGCGACTCTGACCGCAGTTACTCGTAAGGTCCATGGCTGGCATCTACCGGAATCAGCAGCGTGTCGACCACCAGTGACAGCGGCAGGTCGAGAATGGTGATAACCCGCCATGCGCCATCACGGATATCCCACTTTACGCCGAGGTAAAACTGATTACCGTGTCCCTGCCCGGGCACGGTACGGCTGATGATACTGCCGCAGCCGCTCAGCGTAACGACGGCGAGGGATAGCAGGATGACTTTAGCGAATGTATTCACAATAGCGACTCAGGTTAAACAGGCGCTATTTTAATCATGAGTTGAGCCGGGTTGCCATCCCCATTCGCGCAAAGTGAAAAATAATGTTGCCGTCTGTAACCGGCGACGGGCGTAAAAAAAGCGGCATTTCTGCCGCTTTTTTCATTGCTACGCCTGATGCGGTAAGGCATCGGGGTTGAGAGGCATTTTTTGATAGCTCTCTACCCACTGATGATACTTTTCACCACTTTCCCACAGGCGAGTATGCACACGCGCCAATACAACCGGATCGCTGATCAGCTGCAAGCGCTGCTCTCGATTCAGTTTTTCCGGCGCATCGCTCAGTGCCTGATCGACGCGCCGATCGCGCGCATGATCCAGTAACTGACTCTGCTTGTGGCGTGAGGTCGCGAGCGCGGTCGCCAGAGCGTTAAACGCAGGATGGAACAGCGCATGCATAAAGCCATTTTTCAGCACGCGCTGACGGTTGAGTTCCACATAGCGATCGGTATCCACCAGCTCTTTCGGCGGATCGTACTCTTCCGGGATCAGGAACAGCTTCGCTTTCTTACTCTTGATGCCGAGGCCAGAGCGGCTCGACATCACCGATACAAACGGCGACAGAATAAGCGAGAACACGATTGGCGCCAGCCACCACAGGAAGTTGAGATCCAGCCACCCCATCCCGGCAGCCCAGACAATGCCCAGGGCCATCTGCGAACCGTGACGCTTGAAGGCTTCGCTCCAGGGTGTGGCATCATCGTCACGCTGCGGTGAGTTCCAGACCACTTCCCAGCCCAGGAACGCGCTTACCACAAATACGGTGTGGAACAGCATACGCACCGGTGCCAGCAGCACCGAGAACAGCATCTCCAGCAGCAGCGAGACGAACAGACGTAGCGCACCGCCGTAGGGTTTCGCCCCCTTACACCAGATAAGCACCACGCTGAGCAGTTTCGGCAGGAAAAGCAGCACCAGCGTGGTCGAGAACAGCGCAATCGCCAGTTCAGGACGCCACTGGGGCCAGACCGGGAACAGCTGCCTTGGCTGCAGGAAGTAAGTGGGCTCCATGAGCGTATGCACCACCTGTAACGCGGTGGACAGTGCCAGGAACAGGAACCACAGTGGTGCCGACAGATAAGACATCACGCCCGTCAGGAAGACGGCACGGTGCACCGGGTGCATCCCTTTCACCAGAAACAGGCGGAAGTTCATCAGGTTACCGTGACACCAGCGGCGATCGCGCTTAAGTTCGTCCAGAAGGTTTGGCGGGAGCTCCTCATAGGAACCCGGCAAATCATAGGCGATCCATACGCCCCAGCCAGCACGGCGCATCAGTGCCGCTTCCACGAAGTCATGCGACAGGATGGAACCGGCAAACGAGCCTTCACCCGGCAGCGGTGCCAGTGCGCAGTGCTCGATAAACGGCTTCACACGAATGATGGCGTTATGGCCCCAGTAGTGCGATTCACCCAACTGCCAGAAGTGCAGACCGGCGGTAAACAACGGGCCGTAAACGCGGGTCGCAAACTGCTGACAACGCGCATAAAGCGTGTCCATGCCCGAGGCTTTTGGCGAAGACTGGATGATACCGGCATTAGGGTTAGCATCCATCATGCGCACCAGGCCCGTCAGACATTCACCGCTCATGACGCTGTCGGCGTCCAGCACCACCATGTAGCTATAGTTGCTGCCCCAGCGACGGCAGAAGTCATCGATGTTGCCGCTTTTACGCTTCACACGGCGACGACGACGGCGATAGAATATCTTGCCCGCGCCACCGACGTCACGTACCAGCTCCATCCAGGCTTTCTGCTCAGCGATAGCGATATCGGCATCGTAACTGTCACTCAGGATGTAAACATCAAAGTGCTCAGCATTGCCGGTACGCACCACTGATTCCCAGGTCGCCCGTAAACCAGCAAAAACGCGTCCTACATCTTCATTACAGATCGGCATGATCAGCGCGGTACGGTGCGCGGGATTAAGGGGTTCATCGCCGACGGTAGAATAGGAAATGCTGTATTTATCCCGACCAATCAGCAGTTGCAGGAAGCCCATCAACGCCGTCCAGAAACCCGCCGACACCCAGCAGAACAGGATCGCAAACAGGAACAGAATCCCGGTCTGCAACACATAAGGCAGAATCTGCATAACAGACTGCTGCCAGTTCTGGTTGATCATGTCCATGGGATCCAGCAGCGTCCAGCCCTGGTAAGGCAAAATGGTTTTCATGTACCACGTCGCCACCACGGTCTGCATAATCGTGAGGATCAACAGAATATAACGACGAATGGACCCCACGTGGCGCCACTTCTCTTCCGCGCGCTGCTCTTCGGCCGAAGCATAACGGGGAACAGACTTGTGTCCCCGTAGCGAGTCCCAGGCGCGAGCCAGCGGGTTAGTGCGCCAGGCTTCCGGGAACATCAATGAACGCTTCACTTTTGGCATCGCCTTTAACGTGGTGCGATCAAGATAGTCCTTGCCTAACTGTTGTCCCCCGGCAAGTGAATCGGGCCAGGCCATTTCCACTCGCGACGACACCGATTTTAAAGGTGCATCCTCAGGGCGATCGCTGGCAGCCACATCCTGGCCCAGCGATTCGTGTAACTGGTGAAACGTCTGCGCATTTTGCAACGAAGCGGCCAGACGCGTTTTTCCTGCCGCATCCAGCGGCAGGGCTTCTACATAGCGTTGAGGTGTAAAAGTCAAATTATTCATTGGCAGGTAACTGATAGCTCCAGGTTTCCGTCAATGTCTTGTCACCGCTGACCAGCGCTGCACGCATCTCTGTCGCCTGCTTGTTATCTTTCACGCGCAGACGCAATACCAGACGCCAGCCTTTGGTGACCGGATTGTAGCGAACGCTTTGTTCGACCACTTCGGCGTTCTTGCCTACGCTGACCTGCGGCGCAACCTGACTGTCGGCAGGCATTTCACTCATGTCTTTGCCGACGAAATCGATGGTGAAGGCAACAGTGCCATCCGGTTGACGGACTAAATTCGACTGCTTCACATCGCCCGCTGAACGCAGCGTATCTTTCACCCAGGCAACATCGTCAGAATGCAGTTTGTTTTCATTACGGCCAAAGTGCAGACGGTATTTGAAATCCATCGCTTTACCCGGTTCCGGCAGGTTTTCCGGTGTCCAGAACGTCACGATGTTATCGTTCGTCTCATCTGCGGTAGGAATCTCAACCAGCTCAACGCGCCCTTTACCCCAGTCGCCGATTGGCTCAACCCAGCCGCTTGGACGCAGGTCGTAACGGTCATCCAGGTCCTGATAGTTATTGAAATCACGTCCGCGCTGTAACAGCCCGAAGCCTTTTGGATTTTCAATGGTATAGGTGCTGACGGCCAGGTGACGTGGGTTATTCAGCGGACGCCAAATCCACTCACCGTTGCCGCTGTGAATCGACAGACCGTCTGAATCATGCAGTTCAGGACGGAAATTAGACACTGGCGACGGCTGATTGCGGCCAAACAGGAACATGCTGGTTAACGGTGCAATACCCAGTTTACCTACGTTGTCGCGTAAATAGACTTTGGTCTGCACATCAACCGTGGATTCCTGGCCTGGATGGATGGTAAAGCGATAAGCACCGGTCGCGCGTGGAGAATCCAGCAGTGCGTAGATCACCAGCTGCTTGTCCTGAGGTTTGGGTCGTTCAATCCAGAACTCTTTAAAACGCGGGAACTCTTCGCCTGATGGCAGTGCGGTGTCGATAGCCAGACCACGGGCAGACAGGCCATAAACCTGACCGGCACCGATCACGCGGAAATAGCTGGCGCCGAGGAAGCTGGCGATTTCGTCATCTTTCTTGTTCTTGCTGTTCAACGGATACAGCACTTTAAAACCCGCAAAGCCGAGGTTTTTCACCGCATCGGCATCGTGTTTCACATTGCCGAAGTTGAAATAATCAGGACTGTATTTGATTTCGCGTACGGTATTGGCGGTGATCTCGTTAATTTTCACCGGCAGATCAAAGTACATCCCCTGATGGTAGAATTCGAGTTTGAACGGCGTACGCAGTTTGCCCCAATACGCTTTATCGTGGTTGAACTGAATCTGCTGGTAGTCAGCAAATTTCATATCACGAAATTGAGAGGGTAAATTGCTTTTTGGCGCTTCGAAGCTTTTTCCGGACAGATCTTTGGCTTGTTTTGCCACATCATCAAAATTAAACGCCCAACTGTTGTTGGCATACAAAGCCAGCAGGACTGCCGCGCCAATCCAGCGCATTTTCGTCAGCCCAACATTATTTTTTTCTTTAGTCAGCACATCCCCCCCTTTCGTGTGCTTAATACAAACCCGCTTATCTTAATGGATAATTCGGCTTTCCGACAGCACATGCACAACAATGTTCCCGATAATCCTCTGCTCGAGGGGTGATTTTAGGACAATTAAACGTTACGGGCTCAACTGAGATTCAACTGATAGTATACTCTGTTATCTGCAGCTAGAATTTCCTTCCGACATAATACGGTTTCAGGGCGAAACCGGCTAAAAACGTACTAACGAACTGGAACTTTATGAGTACAACAAAAACTGAGCGTGAGTATTTTCTCGACTCGATCCGGGCCTGTTTGATGTTATTGGGCGTGCCGTTTCACGTTTCCCTGATCTATTCGTCGCAGAAATGGGCCGTCAACAGCAGCGACGCTTCGCTATGGCTTACGACCCTGAATGATTTTATTCATGCGTTCCGCATGCAGGTGTTTTTTGTCATCTCCGGCTACTTCTCTTACATGCTCTATCTGCGCTATCAGCCCCGACGCTTTCTGAAAGTTCGTCTGGAGCGGGTCGGCATTCCGATGCTTACGGCGGTGCCCTTAATTACGCTGCCGCAGTTTTTTATGCTGAAGGCATGGACAAGCAAATACGCGGACTGGAGCGCCCTGCCGCCCTACGCGAAATTCAACAACCTGATGTGGGAGCTGATCTCCCACCTGTGGTTTTTACTGGTGCTGTTAATTCTTACCACACTCGGCATGATCACGTTCCGCTGGTTGCGGGATCAAAAGCGTAACATTGATTATCAACACGTGGGCTGGGGGAAACTGGCGCTTGGCCTGTTGATCTGGGGCCTGATGTGGGGCGCTTTTCGACGTGTTGTCTTTTACACGAATCCAACCCTGTTAAGCGATGCGCTGTTTAATTTCGTGGTGATGCAGTCCCTGTTCTACCTGCCCTTTTTTATGCTGGGCGCACTCAGTTGGAAACATCAGGCGCTGAAACAGCTGTTCGTGCGGGTGAATCCCGTGCTGTTCATTGGCGCAGTGCTGCTGCTGGTGGCATATATTGTCAATCAACGCACAAGCAGTGGTGAAGGCTGGTTGTATGAGCTGGACGCGTTAATCAGCAGCATGATGGGACTTTGCATGCTGAACGTCTGTTACAGTCTGGGACATAAACTGCTTAACTCACATTCGCCAGGCATTATGTATCTGGTTAACGCCTCGCTGTTTATTTATCTGGTGCACCATCCCCTGACGCTGTTGTACGGCATTTATGTGACGCCTGTACTGCATAACAATACGCTGGGCTTCCTGCTGGGTCTGGTCATGGTATTTGGCGTGTCATTCACGTTGTATGAGTTGCACCTGCGTATTCCTCTTCTGCGTTTTCTGTTTTCCGGTAAGCCGCAGAAGCGCTAATGATAAGGCGATCGCTGCCGATCGCCTTGCTTCAAAGCAGCCACTCAATAGGCAATCGCCACACCAGTCGAACCTGCAGACGCTGCCACCAGCTGCAGCCGGGTTCATGCTTGTGAACAACCTGCTGCGCCTCGCCGGGATACTCCAGCCAGTTTACTCTTCCCCACTTGTCCAGCCGCAACGTCCAGGCCCGATCGCGCATTGAGTCGCTAAAACGCTGATGGGTTTCGGCGGCCAGTTTTTCACTTTCAATGACCAGCCCCATTTCGGTGTTGAGCACCGCCGAGCGTGGATCGAAGTTAAATGAGCCGATAAACAGGATTTTTTCATCCACTGAAAAGGTTTTCGCGTGCAAACTTGAGCCTGAATTACCGGTCAAGCCGCGATCGTGCGGCGTGTCATTCAGGCCGGCCTGGGGTTTTAATTCGAAAAGCGAAATCCCGTGCCGCAACAGTTTTTTCCGCCATTTTGCATAGCCCGCATGCACAATGGACACATCGTTTGCCGCCAGCGAGTTCGTTAACACCGCGATCTTCACCCCTTTGCGCTTCATCGCCAGCAGTTGGGCAACCCCCGCGCGGGTCGGCACAAAGTAAGCGGAAATGATGTCGAACTGATGCTGAGGCGCGCCGATCACTTCCATCATACGCTGAGGCAGAAGTGACTTGCGTCGCGCTTTTCCCAGGCCCTTGCGCGGATCGTCACTCAACAGTCGCGTTTTGGCCCAGACAAAAGGCAGATCGTCCTGAGTCAGTTGATCGATCAGCGAGGACTTATTCAGGCGCTGAAGATAATGCTGTACGGTCTCGCTTTCACGCCACTCCGGCGGTAACACCACATCCGGATGCGCCGACATCGGCTGATCCAGCACCTCGCTTAGCGGCGAAACGGGTTTACTGTTCCAGTAGCGTTCAAAATCTTCGGCCACTTCGTTAACCACCGAGCCGATAGCCAGCACGTCGAGATCGGCAAACAGGGGTTCGTTGCCCGTACCAAAATATTCGTCGCCAATGTTACGTCCACCGACTACCGTCGTGACGCCATCCGCCGTGAAGCTCTTATTATGCATCCGCCGGTTGAGGCGGGCGAAGTCGGTGAGATAGCCCAGCGCGCGCAGGGTACGAAAGGAGAACGGATTGAACAGCCTGACGGTAATGTTGGGATGGTGATTCAGCTGCGCCAGCGTATCATCCAGCCCTGGCGTATTGTTATCGTCCAGCAGCAGCCGTACGATCACCCCGCGATTGGCGGCCTCCAACATGGCACTGAACAGCAACCTGCCCGACATATCGTTTTGCCAGATATAGTATTGTATATCCAGCGTCTTCGCGGCTTTCTCCATCAGCAGGTAACGTGCGGCAAAAGCATCCAGCCCATCACTGAGTGGATGAATGCCGCTCAACCCCGGATGGTGCAAACAAAGCGGAACCAGCCGCTCTTCAAGCCAGCTCTGCCGTGATGGGCTCTGGGGCAAATCAAACGCTTCGGTCATGAATATTCCCTGAATCATACTGTCATTTATTATTATTCCTCCGGGCGCCAGAGTATGCCAGCGCCGGTTGCACATCAGCCATGCTGATGGCACCGTTTTTTAGTCTAGACTTAGTCGAACGATCTGTGACTGTCATTTGCCCGGCAGGAGAGGAATATGAGTCAATCGCCCTTAACTGACGACCGTTTACGCCATCATCCCCGCCTGTTTCAGAGCTTTTTTCAGGGCAGCTTCCCCTGTTCCACCGCCTGCCGCACGCCGGGCAAACGGCTGGATATGGTGATCAGCAGCGGGCACGATATGCTGCTTAAAAAAGACTATGCGGCACTGGTCGATCTGCATCTGTTGACCGCGCGGGATGGTGCACGCTGGCACCTGATTGAAAAAACGCCTAACCAGTACGACTGGAGCAGTTTCCTGCCAATGGTCGAAGCGGCACGGGATAACCAGTTGCAGATCATCTGGGAACTGGCCCACTTTGGCTATCCCGATCATATTTCTGTCTGGAAAGCCGGGTTCGTCGACCACTTCGAACGTTATGCCCGGGAAATGGCGCGCATTATCCGCGATCAGGGCATTCAGCAGGCTTTTTTCACGCCCGTAAACCAGATCTCATTCTGGTCTTGGGCAGGCGCCGACGTGGCCTGGTTTAATCCCCATGCCAGTCAGCGTGGTAAAGAGCTTAAGCGGCAACTGGTTCGTGCTTCTCTGGCTGCCATGCAGGCAATTCGTGAGGTGATACCCGACGCCCGTTTTGTGCTGACCGATCCTTTGGTGCAGATTGCCCATCATCCCGATAACCCCGACAGTAAACCCGGGGCTGATGCACAGCATCAGGCGCAGTTTGAAGCCTGGGATATGTTAGCCGGACGTGTCGATAAAGAACTAGGCGGGCACGAAGATTTTCTGGATATTCTGGGCCTGAACTACTATCCGGATAACCACTGGTTCTTCCCCGATCGGCCAATGGACAGAGACGACCCGGTACGCGCCCCGCTCCATATTCTGCTGGCGCAATACTGGCAGCGTTACCAACGTCCCATGCTGATAGCCGAAACCGGTGCCGAAGGCGAAGCTCGCGCGCCCTGGCTACAGGAGGTCAGTGAAAACGTTGCCGTTGCCCTGGATCAGGGCATTGCGATGGAGGGCATTTCGCTCTATCCCGTGGTGGAGTACCCGGCATGGGCAGACGACAGGCGTTCTCCAGGGTCACTGCTGGGCCTCGCCGATCCCAATGGCAACCGCACCGTGCATGAGGACCTGGCACTGGTGCTGCGCAGTCAGCAGATAAAGTTCACTAAGCGCGATCAGAGCTGACGCGAGGGCGGTTTGGGATAACAGGTTTGCGTATCAAGGCGCTCCGGCGGCGAGGCAAGGCGGCTGTCGTTTAGCCACGTCACCACAAACAAGAAAGTGACGCCGATCAGGCAAGCGGTCAGCAGGCCAATAATCGCAATCAGTTTATCATCTCTCGATTCCATCCCTCACTCCTTTCAGGTCCGGTTGATAAACACTAACTCATCCAAAGCGTGACGATCAAAACGAAAATAATCAGCGTGACCGAGGTTACTGCCAGCACCACAATCGCAAAGTGAGCATCGGCAAGGGGCTGAACCACAGGTTCATCGTGCTCTTCTGGTGGGCTGGGTAAAAGCATGCTCTTCCTGGTTAACGCGTGGCTCAAAGGTGCATTTGCGGGCTACAGTGTAGAGCAATCTTATTCAGGAATCCGTTATTTTACAAACCCGCCCTGATGGAGCGGCACGACCGGAATGTGCCGCCCTTCAGCCCCTGCCATACCGGATAGTGCGACGCTATTCCCGGCAGACCAGCCGCCGCCCAGCGCGCGATACAGCTCAATTTGCGCCTGCAGTAGATTATTTTTGACCGTCACCAGGTTCAGTTGAGTCGCAAACAGGGTGCGCTGTGCATCCAGCTCGTCCAGATAAGAGGCATAACCGTTTTGGTAGCGTTCGGTCGCGATGCGCAACGCGTCGGCGACAAACTGTTCCTGTTGACGAAGCGCTTCCTGTTGCGCCTCGCCCTGGCGAATCGCATCCAGTGCATTATTCACCTCTGAAAAGGCGTTTCGCACCACTTTCTCATAGCTGTACAAAGCCTGATTACGCGAAGCCATGGAGACATCCACCTGCGCGGTTAACGCTTCGCGGTTGAGTAAGGGGGCCAGAATACTGCCGCCGACGCTCCACAGGCGGAAAGGATCGTCCACCAGCTGATGCAACACGGAACTCTGAAGCGTGCCTGAGGCAGTGAGGTTAATTCCCGGCAGCAGCTTCGCTTTGGATGACGCCAGCGTGGCATCGGCGGCCAGCAGTTGACGCTGTGCCTGCACGATATCAGGACGACGATTCAGCAGTGCAGACGGCAGCACGCCCGGCATAACCTGCGGCATGATGGCCGTGAACGCCCGATGGCGTGCGATTTCACGTGGATTCATCCCTACCAGGATGCTGAGCGCATTTTCCTGTTGCGCAATTTGATGCTGGAGTTGCGGAACCTGAGCTTTAGCGGACTGATACTCAGATGAAGCCTGCATCCACTCCAGCCGGGAGGTATATCCCGTTTCGAACTGGCGCTGCGCCAGTTTGAGCGAGTTGTGCCGCGTTGCCAGCGTAGCCTCGGTAACGCGCAGTTGCTCATCCAGCGCGCACAGCGTCATATAACCGGATGCCACCGAACTGGCGATGGTCAGCTCGGCTGCCGAGGCGGCGGCCTGCTGTGCCTCCAGCGTCGCCTGCGCCGCATCGATCGAACGGCTGCGCGCGCCCCACAAATCCACATTGTAGCTGGCCTGTAGCTGTCCCTGAAAAACAGAGGTGTCATTAGGCTGTCCCGTCGCCGCGGATAATGCGCGCTGACGCGTCGCCGCGACGCCGCCGCTGAGCGTCGGAAAATTGTCCCCTTCCGTTGCACGTAGCTGGGCCCGATACTGATCAACCCGTGAACGGGCGATCAGGATATCCGGATTATTACGCAACGCCTGATCCACCAGGCGATTCAGATCGGCGTCGCCGAAGGCCTGCCACCATGCGGCTTCCGGTGGCGCAGAAGGCCCTACCCGATCGCGCCACTGTGGGGGAATGGGCAAGGCGGACGGGGCTTTGTCGACCTGGGTGCTGCACCCTGCCAGCACGACCGCCAGCAGGGCAGCGGCTATACGCAAGCCCTTCATGGCGTTTTCTCTCCCTCTCCGTCCACGTGTGCGGCCGTGTCAATGCTGACCTCAACCGACATCCCGGGACGCAGCTGTTGCTGGACCTCTGGCGCCACATCAATACGTACCGGAATACGCTGAGCGATTTTAACGAAGTTGCCGGTCGCATTGTCCGGCGATATGGCACTGAATTCTGAACCTGCAGCAGGTGAAAGATATTCAACGCGACCCTGGAAGGTTTTACCGTCCAGCGCATCCACACGAATCGTTACCGGCAGCCCCGGACGAATATGCGCCAGCTGCGTTTCTTTGTAGTTCGCGATAATCCACTTATGGTTGGGCACCACCGACGTCAGGCGCGTACCGGCCGTCACGTAGGCGCCTTTACGCACGGATAGCTGTCCGAGTTGCCCTTCGTCAGGTGAGGTAATGCGCGTGTTGGCCAGATCGATTTCCGCCAGCTCCAGAGCGGCCTTCGCGCTGGCCACGTCCCCTTCAAGCGAGGCACGGTTAACAATGACCGTTTGCAAGTTTTGCTGGGCCACCGCAACCTGCGCTTCCGCCTGATGCAGCTGAGCCAGCCCCTGCGCATTCGCCGCGTGCGCCGCATCGCGTTCGCGCACCGAGAGCGAACCGTCTGCGGCCAGATTTTCAACACGTTTTAGATCCAGACCGCTTTTCACCGCCTGGGCTTTGGCGTTTTCCAGCGCCGCTTTATTACTCTGAATCGTGGCCTGCGCGCTGAGGCGCTGCTGCTGATTATTATTGAGTGCAGCCTGCTTCATGGCCAGCTGCGCCTGCGCCTGGTGCACGCGCTGACGATAGATACGATCGTCAATGGTCATCAGTAACTGACCTTTTTTAACCGGCTGCAGGTCAACCACATCCACCTGGGTCAGATAACCATTTACCTGCGGGCTGATAAACGTGACCTGCCCGCGGACATAGGCATTTTCCGTGCTCTGAACGGAACTGGTGAAAGGCCAAAGCTGCCAGGCATACAGAATAACCAGCACGCCTGTCACCACAATACCGCTGCCTAAGGCAATCGAGAGAATACGACGGCGGTTGGCCCGATCGCGCTCTGCTGCCTGAAGTTCATCCTGTTGACTCATTGTTGCTCCGTTCGTTCTTGTGCGGCGGCAAGCTGACGCTGCTCTGCCAGATTGAAGGTGGCCTGTCGCCAGTCGAGATAGCGCCGACGCGTTAAGCGCCACAGCACCCACATCAGGGTAATCAGCGCCAGAGCCGCCGTCAGCAGATAGGTATCGTTATAGGCCAGTACGTTGGCCTGCAAGGTTGCGACTGACTGAAGCTGGCTGGTGCTTTGTGCACTAAGCAGGGCGCTGTCGTTGATCTGACTGGTAAACAGGGCGCCATATTGGCTAAGCCGTTCACTGACGTTGGGATCCAGTAACGATAATTGATCGCCAAGAAGACTGGAGTGATATTTTTCACGCCAGGTTTGAAAGGTGCCCAGAATCGCCGAGCCGATTAAGCCGCCCAGATTTTGGCTCATGCCAAACAACACCACAAAACTGACCAGATTTTTCGGCTGGGTCACCACGCTACCAATGCCCATCAGCATGGCGGGCGCCATAAAAAAGGCGCTGCCGAATCCCAGTAAAAACTGGCTTAAGTACATGTTGTTCGCGCGGGTAACCGGGCTGGATTGCGCGTCCATCAGTGAGGCGATGATCATCACGATGAGTGACACCACAATCGGCCAGTTGAGATGCGTTGGCTTAATGGTTAGCGCACTGGCAGCAATGCCGGCAATCACCCCGGCGATGATCGCCCAGGCTAAGCCGTGCAACTGATCGTTTTGTAGGCCAATCTGCTGCAAAAAACCTATCGCACCGGTATTCTGCTCCGCCAGCACGATACGAATCATGATCATCACGATGCCCAGACGCACGATCATCCCGTTGCTGAGCCAGCGCGTATTGATCAGCGGATTGCGGCGGTTATGCTCAATCACAAAAGCCGTGACGATCAGCACCAACGCCAGCACAGCACAAACGCCGAGCCAGGGCGTGCTAAACCACCATTCAATTCGGCCAAGAGACAGTACGCCGCACAGCAGTGCCATGCCCGGTGCCAGCAGCATAAAGGTGACGAAATCCATCTTCTCAAACGCCTTAATACGATCGCCCGGCGGCAGCTTAACCACTAACACCGCGCCTAACGCAATCAGCGCTAATCCCAGCTCAAACAGATAAAGCCCGCGCCACTCCTCAAGCTGGAGCAACTCGCTGGAAAAGAGTCGGGCCAGCGGAATCGCCAACTGCGAAACGGTCAGGCCAATAACCAGGGCCTTCAGGCGATGTTTCGCAGGCCACGCCTGCACCTGATAATAGATCCCCAGCGAGCTCAGGGCAGCGCCCACCATGCCATGGGCGGTGCGTACGATAATCGCCGAACTGAGATCGTTGGCAAAGAGATGGAAAAAGGCGACTAAGACATAAAGCACCAGAAAGGCTTCGGTGAAAACCCGCAGTCCAAACTGCTGACGAAATTTCACCAGCAGCAGGTTGATAGAGATATTCCCCATCACATATACCGCCGGTAGCCAGGCGATTTCATTGGAGTAAGCGGCAAAGGTTCCTTGCAGATTCGTGAGGTTCGCACTGACCAGCGCGTTGCTCAGTGCACCGGTCAGGGAGATCAGCAGGCCAATCAGCCCAAACGCAATGCGTTTAGGCGTTGAGTGCAGCGGCGTCGAAGGCGACCCCGGCAGCATAGGTTTTTCATGTGGCAACCATTCACGCGCAGCGTAGGGATTGCGCCGGGCCATAATTACATCGTTCCCATTCGGGTCAGCAGTGTCTCTAAAATTCGCTCAACCACCGCGAGCTCCTGAGGATCGATATCAGCCAGCAGCTCAGCACGTAAGGCATCCGCGTGGGTTTTAACGTTGGCGAACGCGTCATTCCCTTTTTCGGTCAGCACCAGGTGACGTTTGCGGCGATCTTCGGCTGGCTGCACGCGCGTCAGTAAATCCTGCTTCACCAGACGATCCACCAGCGGCACCATACTGGCATCCTCCAGCCCCATCCGTTGCGCCAGTTCCGTTTGCGTAAGCCGCTGAGGTTCGCTGGCAATAAGCCCAATCGCCATCCAACTGCTGGTACTTAAGCCACTGTCTTTCAAATGACGATCGACGGCCAGACGCCAGGCATGAGCAGTAAGATGGAGCAAGTGCGTAAAGGTACGGGTAGATGACATTTAAATAGCAACCTAATGATTAGAGTTCTAATTAGTTGAATAAGTTATTATACGCAAAGCAAATTGCGAATGAAAAGTGTCTGCTCTGTTAAATACTGGATAATCGCGGCAGAATGTCCAGGTTGATACTGTCGTAAAAGTTTAGTGGAGTAAAATGCGTATGAAAGACTCAACAGACAGCTGGGTGGATTTGCGTCGCGACCCAAACAGCGGTATTGAATCTCTGCGGGCGCATTTTACCGGTCATGCCTACGATCCTCACTGGCATGACAGCTATTTAATTGGCGTGACTGAGCAAGGCGTACAGCAGTTCCATTCCCGACGCCAGCGTCATCACAGCCGCCCCGGCACCGTCTTTATGTTAGAACCTGAAGAACTGCATGACGGCGATGCCGTTGATGCCCAGGGTTTTACCTACCGTATGCTGTATCTTTCGCCTCATCAGCTACATCAGCAGCTTGCGCCAGCCTGTCTTGATGGACTCCCCTGCGGAGAGCTACGCTTTGCCAGCACGCTGAAAGACGATGGTCAACTCTCCTGGGCGGTCTGGCACGCGTTTGACGCTTTCTGGCACGATCATCCCCGGCTCATTAAAGATGCAGCGCTGGATCGCTTATTCCAGCAACTCCGTTATTCTCCCGTCTTGCGCGGCGCCCGGGCAGAGACAGCACCGTCGCTGGCGCATCAGGCGCGCGACTGGTTGATGGCTTATCATGCGGAAAATCCCGGCATTGCCGAGCTGGCACAGGCGCTCAACGTCGATCGGTTTCGCCTCTCCCGGCTGTTTCAAAAACAATGGGGCCTGCCGCCGCACGCCTGGTTAGTGCAGTGGCGCCTGAGCCAGGCGCGCCGTCGGCTGGCCATCGGTGAATCGCCCGCACAGGTTGCAGCCGAGCTGGGTTTCGCCGACCAGAGCCATCTGGGGCGCTGGTTCAAACGCGCCTGCCAACTGACGCCCGCGCGTTACCAGCAACTGTGCACAAATCTTCCAGACGCCTGAGCTGAGCCTTGCCACAATGGCTTTTTGCCTCAGGAGATGAAAATGACAGAACCACGATGTGTAATGATATTGAACAGCGCGTTACCCGCTGGCAAAGCAACCAATGCCGCAGCCGTTATCGCCCTGACCGTGGGTCAGCGGCACCCTTCCCTTGCAGGCGAAGCCCTTGAGGATGCCGCCACCCGGCGCTTTCCCGGCCTGATTCCTGTAGGCATCCCCGTGCTGGCCGCCGATGCACAGCAGCTCAGCGCATTATGGCCGCAGGCTGAGCAGGCGGAATGCGATATTGTGGTGTTTCCGGAAGAAGGTCAGTCGACGACAGACTATGGCGCCTTTACTGCCGCCATGAAGACACAACCGGCATCGGAATGGCGTCTGCTGGGCGTGGCTATCGTCGGGGACAAGAAGAAGGTCCGTAAACTCACCGCGAAACTTCACCTGTTTGCTTAACCTGCTGTGAATCGTGCTGCTCACGCGCCGATTTTTCAACTTGTACACATTTCCCTGTACAGATTAACGGCAAATAATTTACCTAAAATGCTGATTGTTAACCATTAGCATTTTTTGCTTAATAATTTACTTGTACAATCAAAGTTACATTGTATAACTTTACAGCCAACGAGTTGTGATCACGACTCTGTAACGAATGATGCATCTGCGTCGCCTCTGAAGGTGTAATGGATTTCCACCCTCAGAGGTTTCTTTTTTGATTATCTCGACCTGTTTACGGCGTTGGGTTCCATTGTATTTTATGCGATGGCTTTTAGGTCTGTTTGTCCTGCTGTCCGCCCGGGTAGCTGGCTATTTGAAAGGCTAACACATGCAAAACACACTGCCCCAAACTGATAAAGAGATTGCTGACTACTTTACCGTTGCTGGTAACAAGCCTGACAGTGATATGGAAATTCTTGGACTGGTGGTTGCAGAAATTCTGCAGTCAGGCATGGCTGTGAATAACAAAGCGATAATTTCTAAGCTGATTCATCGTCTTGAACTGGAAAGTGACGAAGTTTCACTGGATGTTTATCGTCACCTGCTGGAGATGGTGGTGTATAAAACCCCTGACGACTTAACGGTATAGTCCTTTCTCCATGGATGGAGTCATTTCGCTTTCTCTGGCTTCTTCGTTTATCCATCGGTAACATCTGCCCCTCACCATATCCAGTCCTCCTTGCCTTTCGCGCAAGATATGAATAAAAGAGCCTGCACAACATTATGATTCAACAAAACGATGTCGCCACGACCGCCGTTGTGGAAAACGATATCAGTGTGGGGCGCGTACTGCGCTCGCCTGCACTGCTTACCCGAGAATGTCTGGCTGGCGTCATTACGGCCCTGGCACTGATTCCTGAAGTGATCTCTTTCTCTGTTATCGCGGGCGTCGATCCCAAAGTCAGCCTGGTCGCCTCTGTTGTACTTTGCCTGACGCTGTCCATTCTTGGCGGACGGCCGGCCATGGTGACGGCGGCGGCGGGTTCGGTGGCGCTGGTGATTGGCCCGATGGTACATGCCCATGGCGTGGCCTACATTCTGCCTGCGGTCGTGATGGCCGGACTGATTCAGATTCTGTTTGGTGTCACCGGCATGTCACGGGCGATGCGCTATATCCCACGTTCGGTGATGATCGGCTTTGTGAATGCGCTTGGCGTGTTGATTTTCTTTGCTCAGGTTCCCCACGTCTGGGGTCAGTCGCCTGTAGTATGGGCTCTGTTCGCACTCACTCTGGCGATTGTGCTGCTGTTGCCCCGAGTGCTTAAAAGTGTTCCTTCCCCTCTGGTCGCCATTATCGTTGTGACCGGCGTGGCGCTGCTGATGGGTTACCGGGTACCGGATGTGGGGGATGAAGGCCCGATGAGTGCCGGCTTACCTGACTTTACGACCTTAGCCGTACCGCTCGACCGCCACACGCTGCAAATCGTCTGGCCCACGGCGCTCAGCATTGCGTTTGTCGGACTGATGGAATCGCTGCTGACCGCCAAATTAGTTGATGATCTTACGGACACGCCTTCCAGCAAACGGCGCGAATCCTGGGGGCTGGGCATAGGCAATATTTTTGCTGGCTTTTACGGCGGCATCGCCGGCTGCGCCATGATTGGCCAGACCATTGTTAACGTAGAACTCGGCAAAGCGCGCAGTCGGGTATCAACGATTGCGGCGGGCCTGGTCCTGCTGCTTCTCGTCACAGGCCTGAGCCACATTATGGCGAAGATCCCTATGGTTGTTCTGGCCGGAATCATGATGGTGGTCGCCGTCAAGACGGTAAACTGGCACAGTCTACAACCGGCAACCCTGAAACGGATGCCCTGGTCAGAAACACTGGTGATGGTGCTGACGGTAGGCATTACGGTACTCACCGGTAATCTCGCGCTTGGGGTACTAGCTGGGGTTATCGTTGCGATGATGTTATTTGCACGCCGCGTTGCGCATGTCATTCATGCCGAAAGGCAGCTAAGCGAAGACGGGCAGTCGGTGCGTTACACCGTGCGCGGGCCGCTGTTTTTTGCCAGCAGCAACGATTTGTTTGAGCACTTTGATTACGCACAGGATCCGAAATCCGTCATTATCGACCTCACCCACGCGCAAATCTGGGATGCCTCCAGCGTCGCCGCGCTGGATGGAATCGAATATCGCTACCAGCGTTATGGCACGCACGTGACCATAGAAGGACTGGATCTGCGCAGCAGTGATTTCCATCGCCGCTTGACCGGTAATCTAAGCTGAGTCACTGGCCTGCTGCCTGAGCGCAGCAGGTCGCAGTCAGGCTTGCTGGCGGCGGGCTTTGTAGCGGGCCACCATGGTGATGAGTGCCTGGTATAGCAAACCGGCATACAGGCTCATTAAAATGGCCAGTCCAATCTCTTTGCCCTGCGCCTGCCATGACATAAACCACATGAAGACGCCCCACAGAACCGAAAAAATCAGCCAGCCGCGGACGAATTTCAAAATGCCATTCATAACATTACTCCTCTACATTGATGCGCTACCTTAACCGGAGTGAAGACAAAAAGCCGAATCATCATCGTGAGATGAGAAGTATCTCAAAAAACAAACAAATGGCCTTCCTCGCTTCGCTTTTCCCCTTCGCCGCCCTATTTTTAGTTACGGGTGTCTACAATTAGCTTACTGTTAATTTCATAAGGGAAATAGAATGAATCGTCGTCTGACCTTTTTAGCCGCTGCTTTTGTCGTTTCCACGCTCAGCGCCTGCGCACCGCCGCCGCCAGGTCCGGGTTGCGGCGCGCCACCGCCGCCGCATGATCGTCGTCCACCACCACCGCCTCCACCGCCAGAACAGGCTTTCGCGCCACCACCTCCTCGGGCTGACGCCCCTCCTCCGCCCCCTCCAGCCGCAACCGGCGAACAACCGCCTCCGCCACCGGCTCGCACCTGGTAACGTTTTAGCAGCGATGTTAAGTCTGACCGCCTTACAGCCGGGCCGCAGGATAGCGGCCGGGCTGACTCATCTGAACCACCTATCTCAGGCTGTCACCGCGAAGTGGCAGGGCGAGAGCGATAAACACGTTTGACATGAATAAGCTCTGCCAGGGTTATCGCCGGGCGTAACAGAAGTTGAAGGCTGCCGACCACAAATAACCAGGTACCGCCGGTCATTAGCGAATCGAAGAAAAAAAGAACGCTTCCTGTCAAAAACCATATCGCGATAAAGAGATCGTTCAGTGCCCCAAGGGCCCGGTAGCGGCGCGCTATGATGATGTGGTCTGAACCGAAATCGATTTCTGCTTGATGTCCGGGCACGGCTTGTCCTTATCAGTCACGAGTGTAGAGTTGGTGATGATAAGGTTAGTGCATCAAGAGGCATCTCAGGTGAGTCTTCCTCACCGACGCATGACGCTTTAAATAAGTTTTAGTCTTTAGGCAAAACCGCACGCAGATAACCCAGCTTCTGCTGCCCTACTCTGATCTGAACACAGGTTTCACAGTAACGTACATCCACTGTCGTTTATCCTTTCAGATAAGACGAGCTCAGCCAGGAAAAACATTATCAGACGCATTCGAAAATGCGTCTTGTGATAGTCTTAGTGAAACGAACGTGCTTGTTTACTGGACCTTATCTGCCTGAATGGTCACAGAACCTGTATTGTCTGCGCAGTTGTCATCACCAATGTAAGCGATAAGATAATAATTGCTTCCAGCCACATTAATCTGTTGTGGTGTACTGCTGATTGCAGACCCCCATCTTGCCGTACTCATTCCACCAGCCATAACAACCCGATCAATCTGACATGAACTTCCTGTGACGCAGTTGGCGCTATTCGACGTCAGGTAAATATTATAGGTACCCGCATCGAGGTTGAATTTCAGAGGCGAACCACTTTGAACCTTACTGTTAACGGCCTGAGGATCAAAGCAGTTATTTTTGGCATCGACGACAAAAGATGCAGCCTGACTACCAAACGACAGTGATACTAAACTCAATGCGATGAACGATTTTAATTTCATTATGGTGACTCCCGTTTAATTTGATGTAATTGACTGAGCGCGTTCCGGCCTTCACGGCACAGCCCTTGCGCTCGATTTCATTCTGTACTGAGGCTTGTGAGAGTACTACGGACATGCGTCCGGCTATCGATGGCACGTCAACAGAAGAGAACAGCCGTCATAAAGCCTGGCAATCAGGATTTTCAAGATATGTCGTTGCGGCTTTTAACTGCCTCAGGTTGAGACAGACAGTGACGGGATTACAAATGGAAAAACGGTATGAGGAATAACCATCTCAAAATATCTTTTGTGAGAGCGCGATTGATCACTATGTCCAGTTGAGCCTGAATACAGGGTATGTGAAAAATTGCGGGTATGAAACAATCGCACTGAGCCTGTGCCAACCACAGTCCTGGCAGCAGGTGTTCCAGACCGGTAAAAGTCGAGTGCTTACCCTCGCGCCGGTTTAGCTACGTCTTTCATCTCAGCGGAAAACTTCCGCAGCTTATGAGTGAAAGTCACAAGCATTAACCCAAGATAAACCGTGCCTGCCTATACAAGCTCGTAGCGTGATACCCGACGATAGAGCGTTAAGGACAGGGATATACATTGGAAAAAGATGTCTCGCGATAAGAAAAGAGGCCAATCAGGGTCATTAATTTTATGAAGAATATCTGAGGAAAGTTAAAGACCGGCAAACCATTGAAGTATAAGAATAAAAAAACAAATGATCGTTGTCGTTTTTATCCAAATTTAGATCTGAAGGTTTCTGCTTCCCAGCCGATAATCAAAATGTAATCGATAGTACCTTATCTTTATAGCCCTGTTCGCTATGCCCACATCCGAGTGGGCTTTTTTATATCTGACGCAGGCATATCGTGCCTTTTATCGATCAAATCTCATTCAGTTGTATCTAAAAAGCACGATCACTGTATGCTTCCACAGTCAGTCAAAATTGACTGCTGGATTTTCCCTTGTAACAGTTTCTGCCTGTGTAACGCAGGCCTTTTTAATTTACTGCCTTCCCTGCCCTGACAAACTCCGCCGCCATTCTGTAAACCTCCGCCTGAAGTGGATTCGTCTCCTCTTTCATCCAGTCTTCAAGTATTTCAGCAAGCTCTAAATCAAAAAAACCTTCTTTTACATCAAGCAGTTCCAGCACGGCTTTACCGATTGCGGTAAAGATAATATAGGGCCGTTCATCATCGTCGTCCATGTGAGCCTAAGTTGTGAAACGGAAATTCAGCATAGCACATAAAATGAGCAATTAATTTTATTCCTGCGGTTGAAGGCTTCCCTGCTCTTTTGGCTGTTGCCCATCAAGCTCAAACGCTAGCGCTGATGCCGCTGACTACAGCCTGCACGCATCTGTTTTCCTCTTTAGTTTGTGAACGACCTGGCCTTGAGTTTTCGACGCGGGCCTAAAGCTGAGGGATGCCAAAATGCAGGTTTATGCAAGGCAGGAGAGTACGAGGATAAGGATGGGCTGAAAGTCCATGATGAAAGATGGCAGCAAAAAATGTCTGTTGCCACACTGCTGCCATTTTGCTACCACTGCCGAATGTCAGACACAAAAAAACCGCCCAAAGAGGCGGCTTAAACGACATTGCTACTACTTGATTTTATTGATGTTTCAATATGGTGCCCGGGGCGGGACTTGAACCCGCACGACCTTGCGATCGAGGGATTTTAAATCACTCATCAAAAATAAGAAAATCAATAGATTATAAAAATTCTTCATAATAATTTTTACTTTCAGCTATAATAAAATCAGTAAGTTATAATCAGCATTACCCATATATTATGAACAAATCTATACTGAATTAAACCGTCTCTGATGGAGGCCTGCTATGGGCTATTTAGTACTTTTAGGTGCAGGAGCCAGTAAAGGAAGTCTTGACGTGGACCCAGACCCACCGCCTTTGGGTCGCGAGCTATTTGATGAACTGGAAAAGTTAGGTAAAAATGCCGCACATCTTCCCAAAGACTTGAAAGATACTTTCCGTGAAAATTTCGAAGTAGGAATGAAGGAATATTTTGAACGGTATAATAAAAACACAATGGATTTCCAAAGAGAGCTTGCTGGCTATTTGGCAAAATTCAAACCAGGAAATGAAAACAACTATATAAAGCTTATAAGATCGCTAAACAGTCGTAGAGTGGTTTACTGCAGCCTTAATTATGATCTTCTATTCGAGTTATCTGCCGCAAAGCTTTCTTTAAATATAACTTATTCAAATATATTTAAAACTGGTTTTGTTAGGCTTCTTAAGATTCATGGCTCAAGTAATTTTTGGCCCGACTTTGGGGGTGCCATCTTTGAAGACTGTGTAACGGGTGGTGCTGGGCGTGCTGATATAAACGCGAATATAAGACCTTTGAATTATGAGGATACCATCAAGTCTTCATCAGAAAGTTGCTTCGCGCCAGCCATTGCAATGTTTGCAGAAGGAAAACAAGTAAGAGTTTGTCCCGACTACATTGAAAGGCAGCAACAATATTGGAAGGAAAGCCTAAAGCGGGTATCGAAAATATTCATAATCGGGGTAAGAGTTCATCAGGTAGATGAGCACATCTGGAAAGAGATCGCTGAATCAAAAGCCTCTGTGTACTACTTTGGTTTTGAACCCGATGAAATAGAGTTCGACACTTGGAAAAATGATACAGGCAAAAAAAATGCTTTTTTCCGTCTGTCTGACTTCTCTAAAGCCATAGGGTCTATTCGTAAATTATGTCTTTAGCATATCAGTGTCATGGGATGTCAGGGGGCGGAGGTTCAAATCCTCTCGAGCCGACCAAATTACCCCTAAAAAGCAGCCTGTTACGGCTGCTTTTTTATTGCCTGCGATTTGCGATGGTAAAACAATGGTAAAATGATGGTAAAACTCGCCCTCATTTCACCACTGGCAGGTCTGCAAAGCGGGTCGTGTAAGCAGGTGAAAGCATCTCACGCTTCATTGCCCAGGACTTCTCTATTCCCTGCCCCGCAAAAAATAAATTAGCCTTGCCGCTCTGGTTGAGCCCATCAACAACACGCATTAAAGCTTCGCTATTGGGCTGCGGGCGGTATTCATCAAAAAGGTTGAGCTGAGATACTCCCTGGCTAAAAAAGTCGCCCAGCATCACTCCTGCTTTCATATAGCGATGACCGTCGAGCCATATCTGATCCAGAGCGTCCATAGCCACCCGGATAATGTCGCGGGTATCGTTAGAAGGTGTCAGTAACTTTCCAGCGGCCTGATTGCCATAAAATACTTCTCCCTCTGCGTGCGGGCTGGTTCGCACAAATACAGCTATCTGTTTGCAGTACTGCCTTTCCTTCCTCAGCTTTTCAGCAGCGCGTTCTGCAAAAGCGCAGACGGCCTGACGCATATCCATGTATTCGGTGATACGTGATCCAAATGAACGTGAGCACACTATCTGCTGTTTGGTCGGTGCAAATTCTTCCAGCTCTAAACAGGGCTCTCCACGAAGCTCCCTGACGGTACGCTCAAGCACGACGTTGAAGTGTTTTCGGATGATGTATGTGCTTTGCTCAGCGAGGTCTTTGGCTGTAGTGATACCCATGGCATTAAGTTTTTTACTGATGCGACGCCCAACGCCCCATACGTCCTCCACCGGCACCAGAGCGAGTAATTTTTTCTGGCGGTCGATATTCGAAAGATCGAGGACACCGCCTGTCTTGGTCCATTTTTTGGCCGCATGGTTGGCCAGCTTTGCCAGCGTTTTGGTCTGCGCGATGCCAACGCCAACCGTCAGGTGAGTTTCCTGTTTAACCCTGGCGCGCACCTTTCGCCCTAAATCTTCAAGTGATGTCAGGCGCTGCATGCCATCCAGGCACATGAACGCCTCATCAATTGAATAAATCTCTACAGCCGGGCACATGTCCTCCAGTGTCGTCATGACGCGGTTACTCATATCGGCGTAGAGCGCATAATTGGAACTGAAAACCTGCACACCATGACGTCTGAACTCATTCTTCAGCTTGAAATAAGGTGCTCCCATGGGTATCTGCAATGCTTTTGCTTCCGCTGAACGGGCAATCACACAACCATCGTTGTTGCTCAGAACCACTACTGGCTTTCCACGCAGGTCAGGCCTGAAAACCGTTTCGCAACTGGCGTAAAAAGAATTAACGTCAACAAGGGCGAACATCAGAAGCCACCGTTTGGATTGAAAACCTGAAACACGCGGTCCTCACCTTCAGACGTTGAGATGTCACGAAAAGTGGTTGTGTGGGTTTCGATCCACTTATTGGCGGCGCGAAGCGTATAGTGCCAGTTAAGGCGGTCAAGCTCGCGTACAAAGTCGAGTGTGCTGAGTGTGTAACGCCCCTGGCTGTCACGCTTAATAGCCTGGCGAAAGGCAATCATGATTTCATAGTCACGGGGCATTGTTTTACCCTCCGATCTTTTACTGTATATAATCACAGTAATATCAACATATGAATTTGATCAAGCCGCTGCGGTTGAAATATTTGTAAAGTCACTGGCGGGAAAGGGATTTTATTTTGAAGGGTCTTTGGCGGGTGACTAAGCTTTAATCACCCACCCCGCAAACCTGCAAAGACAGGAGCGGCTAAGTCATTGCCCGGTCGCCGGGCTTTTTTCAGGCATCCAGTCCGTCAATCGCTTTCATCCTTTTCTGAAGTTCAGAGATTACACTGTCCTGCATGCTTACTTTTGCACTGAGTTCTTTGACGGCCTCTATCAGCAATGCAACCGGCCCCGCATAGTCAACAGTGAGATAAGATTCCTCAGTTGATTTTCCAGTGGGTAACCAGTTCTCATCGAGAATCGGGGTTAATTTTGTGTTTTTTGTGACTACATCGGGAAGTACTTCGATAAGCTCCTGAGCGATGACACCAGCAGACGTGGTCTGACTGTCGTTAAGTACAAATGTATAGCCATTGATTTGCTGAACCTTGTCTAAAGCACCATCAATCTTTTTGATTTTTGACTTCTTGTTCCTGTCTGACGTCTGATTCAGCGCTACACAGGTAACGTTGCCCGGCACAGAAAAATCGCCATTTGACGCAAAGGTTGAGTATTTGGGAGTTCCGTTAACGTTTGTGGCGATTGTAATTGAGCCGGAATTTTCCTGATAAACACGCGCAAAGGGAACATTATTACCCTGCCCGGCCATAAAAGTGAGAAAAGCGGGCCAGCCGCCAGACGGGTTTGTCGAACGGATATTGAGATTATTACCCTCTATGTTTACGCCACCAGTAATTACGCCACCCGTCTTGCCGTCTACAGTACCAAATCTGGAGTCCGTTTGAGATGCTACAGATTTGCCAATATCACCACTTTTGAGCGTGTTCGAATACTGTTTTGCCATATACCCCCAGCTCGGGCCGGTGAACGTCGTTCTGTCCGGGCGGATCACATCTACGGACTGCGCATCACTGTAAATCTTCTGCCAGTTCTGAAAGTCCAGAATGCGGCCACGCGCCACGCTGGCAAAGTCATTGAGGATTTTTTGGGTGATAGCAACATTCAAAGATGCCGGTACTGCATTCCAGGCTAATCCGCTGGTTGTCGGTCCGTCGAACGCTACAGCTAGGGTCATTTGTGTGTCTGATGTGATGTTAGCAGCCACCAGCGTATAGGGTGCGCCACCTACCGTGACGTAAACGAAATCGCCCGTCTTCAGCTCTGTAGTGAAACTGGTACCGCTCCCGTTTACTGTGGTTGAGTTATTGGTTAATGCGATAGTGCCTGCTGACATGGGTTTCTCCGCGCAATAAAAAACCCGCATTTAAGCGGGTTCTCTAAATAAATTTATATTTGAATTTCTAAAGGCAGCTTTTTGCTATCCCCGCCCAGTCGGTAGGTGATTTTAACAAATAAAGATCAACATATGTTTTATCATTATGCTTTGTCACATCAGCTATAAAATAGTTTCCATCAACATAAACAGTCTTGCCGTTGGGAAGTGGCTGAATGAAAGCGCCATAAACACTTCCAAAAATATCCTTTTCATTTTGCCATTTAATGAGAATGCACTGAGATACATCATCAACGCTTTTACTTGACTCTAAAGTTGAATGGACTCCAGCTTTCCTTGCATCTCCCAATGATGTACATCCTGCAATCGTTAATATTACCAATAAAAACATACTAAACTTCATATCCCTACCCCCATAAAAATATTTAATTTATCCTAAACCGAGAATCGTTGAATGGGAAGGGAACAGATTACAAAATTCAACTCATTCTAACTCTATTTTAAAAATAGTAAGTTGCATCTATGCAGGGTAGCTGACAAGCAATCTGCAAAGCTTTAGGGTAAGTATACAACGGAATATCTGAACCAGTACTTTTAGCTCTTGAAGTGGTTACAGAGTTTCCTGACATCATCATTCCAGATAAAAGCATCTTCCTGTATTGATAGTTACCGCCTGACCTGGTGTAATCTCCGCGCTGAGTTCCAAGAACGCAAAGCGGAACCATTGGCTTTGTGACATTGCCAGTCGGGTTTATCCATGCCTGCCTGTCACCCGTAGAATCTGAAGTGTCGAAATAGCTGCCAAAGTCATAATAGGCATCTGACCACATCACGGGTGGATATTTGCTGGAATAGGTAATGGCACCGGAAGTATTTCTGATAACCAGCCCATAACCTGACGCAGGCAGCGCAGGTGAGAAGCCGCTACTGACTATGACAATCTGCACCCCGCTAACCAAACCTCCCTGCTCTGAACCATTCACAGAACTGAACGCGCCATAAGTGCGGATGGAGTTAGTATCCTTATCCAGAAATAAAGGCGTTCCGGTGTTACTCCACCTGGCAAAAACGATGTAGTTGCCGCCAAGATTAAGAACGCTGTCAGGTATATTCCACTGGCCGTTTATATCTACAACGCCACGAAACGTCACAAATCCTGACAGAGAAGCGTCCGTTATTTCCATAAAGTTAGCGCCGTTTGTGATCCTCAACCCATACTGCGCTGAAGGGTTGGCTGCATACTGAATGCTATATACGTCAACAGAACCGATATCTAAGGCACTTGTCTGATTTGCTTTGATGGTGCCGATGCCAATATTAAGACTTCCGTCAAAGCTCATCGATGATATGTAATTAACAGGCGGGCCACTCTGATCGCCTACGCCAACTCTGACGACATTCCGAGGAAGGATCAGCACCTTACTGTTGGCAGGCTGAGGCTTGAAACCTCCATAGGAGGCACTGGCTGCCTTTACAGCAGCCGTGCCCAGGTAAGATGCATAGCGTGTCGATGCATCAAGTATTAACGGTTTACCGCCGTCATCAGGAACAATACGCAACCCATAAATGTCAGCCATTACCAACCCACCCCAGAGTCACCACTTCAACACCTGTCGCTGTGAAACAGTGAACGCCGTTTCCGTCATAAACTGTTCCTCCTCGCCCGCCGCTACCTGTAATAATTTGCAATCCTCCATTTTTATCCAGCCGCCAGCTTGCCTGACCGGAACCCCAGTTATTGGACTGGATGTAATTACCAATCATGCCATTAGTGATCCAGCCCTCACCTATAAAAGCCTGGCTGATAAGCACCTGTCCGTCTTTAATAATGAAGGGCGAATACACGTTATTGCCGCTGCCATTGATAACGACGAACTGGTTGGCATTGACTGCAAAGCGCGTGTTCACCTGAGAGCCGTTGATAGTTACGGCAACAGACATACCCGCGTCATAGTTCACGCCGCCATAGCTGATACCGGCTTTCAGCGTGTATATGGCCGAACCACCACTGGCATCAGCATAAGCGGTCATTTTCTGCTGAATGGCTGCTGAGTTAGCCGAAATTGCCTGATTGGTGGATTTGAATCCGGCCGTAACGGTGGTGTTCAGTTCAGCAACGGAACTCTGCGCATCAGCCGCAACCTTTCTGGCCTCAATGATTCCGGCGCGGTTCTCTCCGTAGTTCGCCCACTGCTGCTCAACATCGTCATAGCTGGCGAGGATGCTTTCAGCCAGTGCGCTCGGTTCGGTAATCAGCGGTGTCAGCAGCGCCTTGCCGTCTTCAGACTGAAGATATTCTTCAACCACGCTGCCTATCAGATCATCGGCGTTTGAATTAGTCGCCCCCCATGAAAAGCCCGTCCAGTCGCCCACGTTGCCAATCCTGTCAACCAGACGTGCGCGATACCAGCGCCTGACCCCGGCAGGCATCGGCCCGTGCTGATAGCTGACACCGGGATAAGGCACATATGCCAGAAACTGCGGGTTCTGACCATCTGCGGTCGTGGATACCTGAATTTCAGTGTAAGCCGTATCGCCAGCGCCATCAGGGAAGCCCCATGTCACATCAATGGCCCAGACCACATCAATACTGGCGATGAGGTTTACAGGTGTGCCGGGCTTACCGACTTTCCCGCTGATCGATGTGCTTTCTGAATATCCCCAGGGCGATGACACTTCGGCTGCATTTACCGCCCTGACGCGCACGTCATAAACACCGCTGTAAACGCCCCGGATGCTGAAACTCTGTGCGCTGGTCTGGCTGACGTTAACCCAGTCGCCTTTGTCCTTGCGCCACTGTGCAACATAATTCAGCGCCCCCTCAATCCTGTCCCACGTTACCTGCATGGATGCAACGGACATTCCCTGCTCAACAAAGCTGACCTGAGAAAGCTTTATGTTGGCCGGAGCCTTGAGAACGCTTATCGGGGTGACGGTGATGGGTGCAGGCTCAATCCGCACGCCATCATCAATGTAACGGTACTTGTTAGGGTCGTGCTGGACACCCGCGACAGTAAAGGAGCCGTCGTCATTGCCGGAAATGGAGGTGACACGGAAATACTGGATAGCCAGACTGTCGCTGTCTATCGCCCATACTGCCCCCGCAACAGGGTCAATTTTAAATGAAGTCGCTACCGTTACCGTTTTTTTGTCCGCGCTGACGGCGGATATGGTGCGTGTCTGTGCCGTTCCGTCTGGCAGATTCACCACAAGCCTGTCGCCCGCGGCGTAATCAATGGCACGGTCCAGCCCGAAACTGCGTCCGTTGACTGAACTCAGCCGCCCGCCGTTTTGCCTGCCGCTTCGGAACGGGTCAGCAACGCCAATGATTTCAGCCGGAACCGGAATATAACCGTCCAGGCCAACACCAAATGAAACCGTGCCGTCTTTGGCGTTCGACAGAATAGCCCAGCGGCCACGGCGGTGCGCTTCACTCTGTGACGTACAGCCAATGGCCGTCAGGCTCATTTCCCGGACATCATAGCGCTGTACCAGCTCTGAATCGTACACGCCCTCAACCGTATCGGAATAATGGTTTACCGGGTCTGACCAGCTCACCTGACAGGATGAATAGCGGTTTTTGTAACTGCCCCCGGCGTAGCTGAACATGCCGTCGATGACGTTTGCAGCGTGATAAACAAAGTCCACATCAACATTGCCGCCGGAGTCCACCTGCGGAACATCTGCATTGATGAATATCTGGTTGTTGCCCCAGAAAGTGATACCACGGAAAATTGCGGCAATGTCCTTCAGAACGGTGTAGGCGTCCTGCTGGCTCTGGATGAATACGTTGCAGGTAAAGCGCGGCTCAGTGCCGCCCGCGCCATTTGAAACCGGCTCATCGCAGTACTGCGCGATGCTGTAAAGCTCCCACTTATCAATCATGGACGCATCAACGCGGTTTCCCATCCCGTAAATCTTATCCAGCACCAGGTCGTAAAAAATCCACGCAGGGTTGTTGGTATAGGCGTATTTGAAATCACCGGACCAGCTACCGCTGTAAGTACGGCTTACCGGGTCATACGTGGTCGGCACACGCACCAGCTTGCCTTTAGGCTTACAGGTGATTTTCGGAGCCTGGCCGTTAAACTGCTGCGCATTGACTTCAATATAAAGCAGGGCGGTATTGGGATAGCGCAGTTTGCTGTCGATGACCTCAGCGAATGAAAAGACTTTGAAGGCGTTAATGAGCTTTGAGGAATTCGAATCTGCGGTGATCCGGCGCACGCGCACTGACCAGCCGCTTGTTGCACGCGGAAAGGTGATGCGGTGATCGCGCTGGTATTCTGACGTGGTTTTGCCGCTGAAGCGACCGTCCACAACCTGCACCCATGAACCACCATCGGTTGACAGGTCGATAGCATACTGCGTCTCGGTGCCGACCATATCGCCGTTGTCTTTATACTGATACTGAACGGGCAGGCTGAGTTTGATGCGCACGGCATCCAGCGACAGGTTAGTATACTGGCGTGTCCAGGGTACAGACTGCGTGACGGTCACACCAACGGACAGCTCATTATCCACTTCAGGCATGCCCGGAATATAGGTCTGGTCCTGCGTGCCCTTCCTCCAGTCCCACACCACGCCAGTGAAATTATAGGTGCCGTCATCATTGGCAAGCTGCGTGTCGTTCAGGTAAATCTGCTGCGCCGTTAAGTCTCCCTGAATTTCGCCTTCAGAGATTGCAACCAGCAGTTTTAATTTGGCGACGGAAAGCAGGTCGTCAGGCTGCTCAACGGGCGTGTGCGCTTCACCGCCGCCACCGCCCTTGTTACCGTGGTATATGATTTCGCCGTCAAGAAGCCGCATATTTCACCCATAAAAAAAGCCACCCGGAGGTGGCCTGTCTGATTCTGAATTTTACTGCTGGTCGCTGGTAAAACTGCCCGCGCTGATGATCGCACCGCCAATTTCCCGCTGGCCGTAAAGCACCGGCACCGGATACCCCATTGCAACGGTATTGACCGGCGCACCGAAGGCATAGTTGGGTTTGTTATCGGTGCTGGACGATGCGCCTACGTTGTATTTAGGTTGCGGGGTCAGCATCTGCACCACGCCGCCCAGCAACATACTGATACCCAGTCCGGTTAATGCCGTGGTCACGCCGGTTGCCGCTGCGGCGCTCAGTCCAAAGGCCGCCAGTGATGCGCCTGCCGTGAAATAAGCAGCAACGAGCGCAACCGCGCCGATAACGACCTGAAGCATGCCCCCGCGCTTGGAGCCTTCAATAATGGGTTCCATCTCAAACTCAGCAGACGCTGAGCACATATCAAACTCCTGTAGCGAGATATTGTCTCTGCCACTGAAAAACGCAAAACGGACACCGTTAAGATGCGCGTTAGATACGTACTTTTTGAAGCCCGGCACCTGTGAACACATAGCGCGGATAAGCTCGCGCAGGTCTGCAACGTGGAAGCGGTGAACCGGCCCAAACTTTTTTGCCATGATCCCTTTTAAACGCATCGTTTTAAGCATCAGCCAGCTCCTTTCGGCGCACGACACGCACGGTGCGGTTACGCCAGTAATCGCCATAGGGAACGCGCGTGGATAAATTGCCCGAGTTATGATGAAGAATGAGGTTGTTACCCAGATAAATTGCCGCATGGTTGGTGACGGGTGACTGAATGCGCATCATGATCATGTCGCCTTCGCGCATGTCCTGAAGTGGCACTTCGGTAAAACCCTCGGCCTGCCAGTTATCGTCATAACGGTTTTCTTTGCCATCTACCCACCATTCATAATCCACCGACCAGTTATTCAGCTTAATGCCGTGTTCCTGACGGTAGTAATCCATGATGAGCGTCCAGCAGTCAGCAAACCCCAGCACCCACTGACGCCCGACCAGGTCACGTTCACCCCGCGGGCTGATGGTGCAGAAATCGCCGTCCGGCCAGGACATGATCCCCCACTCCACGCCGGAATAATCACACTGCACCCGGTCACGCTCAGACGGTATAAGCTGAGGCACATCAGGGTGAGAGTGAATAACCATCAGAACTGAGCCCTGCTGCTCAGCCTGGCGTTTTTCCTCTGGCGAAATTGCAAAATGCTCGGTCGGATTCTCTGAAATGTTTTTACAGGGAATATATATCTGCGCCCTGCCTGACTGAACCACCAGCCCGCAGGCTTCTTTCGGGTATTCAGCGGCTACGTGTTCGCGTATTGCCGTCATCAGCTTTTCGCGCATCGCTATTTCCCCTGAAGGTTGGCAGCGGGGAAGCCGCCGAATGGTAGCGGCTCAGTGTCACCAAACCGCGCCTTACAGTCAGCCAGGCGACCACCGCACACGTCTTTTGACGGGTCAGAAGTCGCCGAACCGTCCTTGGCAAAATAACGGTTACCGGCATAATCGCAGCCGGTTCCCGTCCGGTACCAGCCGCGCATACACCACGTACAAACGGGCGTAATCTGACGGGACGGCAGTTGCAGGCTCTGAATATCGAAGGGCGAACACAGCTCGAAATCCACCTGATTACGGTTTTCGGCGGTCTTGGAATTAATGTAGAAAACCTGAAGCCGCTCTTCCTGTGGGTTAGCGTTAGGGTTACCCGCAGTCCAGTTGTCCGCATCCAGATACTTCACCATCGTGGTGTGTATTTTGACTTTGGCCTTAACCATGTCATCGAACTGAAGACAAAGCGCGGTGACGTAGTTACCTACGTTGCCGACAGACAGCTTTGGCGTGGGCTGAGAACCGGAACTGGTCATTTCAACCCCGCTCAGCTCGTAGGGGTGCGGATCGTACTCATTTCCCTGCCAGATGATGGAGGGCAGGTTTTCAGCCGCAAAAGATTTCCAGCCCTCGGCTGAGATGTTGTAGGCATGGAAGCGGAGAACGGTATCGAGCCCGAAGGCCGTACCGTCAATTTCTATCAGATGCACCAGGCTTCCCGGCTCCAGCGTCTGAATATCCTGATTAAAGCTCATTTTTCACCCATAAAAAAAGGACGCCGTAGCGTCCTGATGGTGCGTGACATGTCACGGCGCGAAAGCCTGCTCAAACGTGAAGGCGATCTCCGCAAAGCTGCCGTTAACAAATTTTGGATTGATAGAGTCAGCCTTAACGCGGTACAGCTTTTTCTCCCCCCAGGGGTTAGTCCACCAGAATGACGCTGTGACATGGCTCCGTAAAAAAGCCCGGACCTCAGCCATTACTGATTTTTTACCGTTACACGTCAGCGACCATGACTCTGACTGATCGTTAATCCCCCGGCCTGAAACCTGTTTGTAGCCGTCTCCGAACTGCGCCTGTATGACTGAGACAGCGACCTGCTCACTGGCTTCTACCCGTGCGCACCAGGTAAATGTGTCTGTAGCCATAAATTCCCCTTAAGCGGGCCTGTAGAGCAGACCACCCGGTGATATTTCTTTTTTGATTCGTTCAGTCAGCGTGGTTTCAACGATGCCTTTAAGCTGTTTCGCCGCACTCAGGGTACCGCTGGCTGATGCATCACCCGAAGCCTCGCCCTGGACGACACTCACCGATGCATTTACAACAATACCGCCGCCATTACCGCCTGCGCGATCAACGCCTGATGAGAATGCAGGTGTGCCATCACCCACCACGCCGCCATCGGCGTAGCCTTTCATCATGGAGTAAAGGTTGGAAACGCCAATGCGTTCAGTAGCTTCTTTGGTAAACACGAACTCGCCTTTATGCACCACGCCAGCAGGCTCATGTTTTCCACCCCATCCGGTAAATCCGCCACCGTCATAGCCGTTATAACTGGTTGCAAGCCCCATAGCCCCGGTAGATGCTGCCCCTGCTGAGCCAGCCGACACGCCGCCGAAGCTGCCCGCCACCGAGCCCAGAATACTGCCCAGTGACGAACCGCTGCTGCCGACTGCATTGACAATCGCAATCTGAAGCGCGACCTTCGATATCATCTGAAGCACAGACAGGCCCCATGACTTCCAGTCGGCTTTACTGCCAACCAGCATGGAAGACATGTTATCAAGCGCACTGCTCATGGTACTGGTGATGCCCTGAGAAACCGTACCGGACACATTACTGACGCTCTCAAGCCAGTTTTCGTAGCCTTTACTGATACCTGAGCGCCAGTCTGCATCAGATGCCGCGATGGCTTTATATTTGGCGTCCAGCTCATCCAGTGCGGCTTTCTGAGCGGCAACCGCCTGTTTCCCCTTGTCGGTCTTGTCGAAAACCCGGTTAATCTGCTGGGTTTCATCAAAACGGGAACGCTGACGATCGCTCAGCCCGCGGGTTTCAGTCGTGAGCGTCGCTTCGTCACGAAGCTTTCTGGCGGCCTGCGTTAAATCCTTTAACGCTTCAGCCTGCTCATTCTGCTTTTTGACGTTTGCATCGGCCTTCTGCGTCCAGCGCTCAAGCTCTGTCGCATTGTCACGAATGCTTTTACGCTGCTCTTCTGTCCATTTGGTACCTGCCTGATGAGAAGCAGCATAAAGCTCTGAGGCTTTTTCCCCCTGTGTTGCCCTGACCTTCTGCACCTCAATGGCTACGCTCAGATCGGCAATTTTCCGGCTGTACTGTTCAGCGGTTGTGGCCGCTTCACGCTCTGCCTTGTTTTTTGCGTTGGTCGCGGAAGTGTCAGCTTTTTTGGCTGCTGATACTTTCTGCGTATTGTTGTACTCATCCTCCAGCGCCTTGACGTACTGCATGGAGTACTTGGCATTCTCAACGCCAGTACGCCCCATTTTTTCCAGGTCAAACTGAGCCTGTTTCCTGACTTTCGCCAGGCCGGTTAGTCCGGCCAGCTCAGCGGCCTGTTGCTTCTGCTGAAGTGTCTGCTGATCCGGCGCACTCACTGCGGCCTGCGGCACCGCCATTGGTGACCTGACCAGGCCGTTACGTGAGGCCAGAAGCTGGTTACCCAGCGAAAGCAGGCGGTTAAACTCGGTATTCTCGCCGTTCATGCTCACCAGCGACTGGTAAGCGGCATTCTGCCGCCATGCCTGTTCACGTATCAGATCATTACGGCGGCGCTCAATCGCTTCCAGCGCCTGCTGAATATCTGCCGAACGGCCACGAAGCTGATAAAGCCGCTCCTCCTCTACCCTGAGATTGCCCGTGAGGATCGCCATTGCACGGGTGATATTGGCCTCATTTTCGCTGCTGAGTCCGGTACTGCCCCGCGCGCTGCTGAGGTCTGCCATCTGCTGCTTAACTTCGGCAACCTTGGCTTTCTGCTCATCAATCAGGCGGTTCTGCTCGTTCAGCGCTTCAATGGTTTTGCCACGGTTTTCATCGACCTGTGGCAGCGCCAGCGACTGTGCCTTTTTTCTGACCTCATCAATCGTGCTGCCGTATTCCTGCGCGGACTTTCTGGCCTGCTCCTGATTCTGATACATCGTGTACCAGGCACCGGCACCGAGCAGCACCAGCCCCGGAATGCCGCCAACCAGAGACAGCAGACCTGCACCCGCCGTTTTCATCAGGCCCACTGCCGACGTGGCCGCGTTAAGCGATTCCTGTGATGTAGTGACGGCGCGGTTTGAAAGGACCAGATTCGCGTTGGCCGCAATCATCGCACTGCGCTTTTGCGTCAGGTTCTGCGTGGCGATTGCGGAGGCGTTGGTGTTTTTGGCTACGTTCGATTCAGCCAGGGCAAGGTTGTAATCAGAGCGGGCGGCTTCGGCGTTCGCCAGCGCTTTACGCTGAGCCTGGACGGCGGCAACCGCCTGTGCATCGGCAAGCGCTATCTGGTTTCTGCGGTTTTCAAGCAGCGCTGCCGTAGCACTGGCAACACCGGACGTCACGCCGCCAAAATAGCGGGCGACGCCTACGGCCACCAGCACGCCTGCGGCGGTTGCCACGTTATTGATGTTGCCCGCCAGACCGTCAAGGGTATGCGCCAGCGCGGCTGACGCGCCGGTTGTCTCGTTGGTGCCGCCCACCCACGCCATGAAGGCGTTTTCGACCTTCTGAGCCGAACCGCTGACGGAAGCAGGCAGCGTATCAAACTCTTTGCGCAACAGTTCGACGTTGGTCAGGATCGGAATAAGCTTGTCGGTCGTCAACTGGCCGTTATTCGCCATGTTGCGCAGACCGCCAATCGTGGTGTTCAGCCCGGTAGCCAGCAGCTTTGCCAGCCTGCCGCCGTTTTCCATGATGGCGTTAAACTCTTCGCCGCGAAGGACGCCGGAACCCAGCGCCTGACTGAGTTGGGTAATAACGGAACTGGCTTCCTCCGTACTGGCACCGGAAAGCTTGAGCGAGGTGGCTACGGTTTCGGTGACTTTCGCCACGTCCTGTGACGCATAGCCCGCATCACGCAGTGATGACGCGATACGGCTGTAAAGGTTGGCGTTGGCCTCAAAAGACGTGCCGGTACGCTGGCTGACGTCCATCAGCGTTTTCTGTGCGCTGGTAAAATCCTCTGTAGAGGTAGAGGCCAGCTTAAGGCGACCGCTGAGCTGATTCCAGGTATCGGCGTAATGGATAAGCTGGCCGGTTGCAAACGCACCCGCAAACGCCCCCGCCATGCCGGTTGCGGTGGCCCGCACTGAAGCAAGCTGTGAATTAAGTTCTGTCAGCGCCCGCTGTGATTCACGCGAGGCCGCCGCTGCCCTGCGCCCGCCCTGCTCCATCGTCTTGTAATAATCGGCACCCATACGTGAGGCGCGGGAAATCTCAGACTGAAACGAGGATGAGTTTGCAGAAATTTTGATAATGAGTTCGCGGAGCGTAGCCATTTTTTACCCTTTATGTCCGGTTACGCGCTGAGTTCGCCGAGGAAGTTTTCCAGCCCGTCAGATTCTTCCTGCTGTTTTTCGCTCTGGCCCCAACTGAGCAGAAGATCGTCAATACTGAACTTACCGCCCTGAGCGTTGAGCGTAGCAGCGGCAACCTGCGCCGCCTGAATATCGCCGCGCCTGTCACCAATCGGGCTGATGCGGTCAAACTCGATCCACATTCTGAGTTCGGAGGCCGTCAGTGAGGTCTTGAGTTCGTGCAGCGTGCGCCCCAGACGGAGCGCAAGCGTCATCAGGAAGAACATGCCGGGCGATTTTACTTTGCTTCTGCGTCTGCCTGTGACGTGCTGAGCTGAAGGGCCTGCTTCAGAAGGCGGGCATGAACGGGCCCGTAAATGCCCTGAACCTGCTCACGGTCTTCAGGCAGGAATACCGGCATCATGTCTTCATCCAGGACCACGTCAATAAACAGCATCACATCGGCTTTGATGTTGCGGTGTGCGATCTGCGCCGGAGTCAGCGCGTCTTCTTCTTCGCCTTCTTTAAGAGCAGGGCGAATGACGGATTCCCACTCAAGCCACGCCTGTGACGAGGGTTCGCGGATGTTTACACGCACACCCTGCCATTCTGGCACGGTGACGCTGGCAGTACGGAAACCGGACGATGGAGCAAGCGCCAGAGCGCGAAGTGAAGCCGGTGATGCTTTGTTCTGTGCTGTTTTGGACATTTCATAATTCCTGCTGGCGTCGATGCCATATATAAAAGATGAAAAGCGCCCGCAGGCGCATCAGTGGAAATTAAGAACCGGGCTGACTGGCCTTGATCGGAACCGGCTTGCCTTTCACACGCAGGGAATAGGTCGCACTGACCACCGCCGATGTGCCCGCCGTCCAGGAACTCTGACGGACCTCAACCAGTACGTAAAAGCCGTTACCGGACGGGAACAGAATCCGCAGGGCGCGGAGTTCGTCATTTTCATAGGCGGTCTGGAGTGACATCTGCGCCTCTTCATCGCCAACCCAGTTACGGGAAATGGACATTTCAGCCGGTGCAGCCAGGCCGTTAGTCTGCTCCTGCTCGGTCGAGCAGAGCGTGGTCACGTCAATGTCTGACTTCTGACCGCCCGTGTAGGTAATTTCCTTGGTCGCACAGGCGGCTTCAAGCCACTGAACATTGTCAGGATTGGCAACCGTAACCGGGCCAGATGACACGCCAAAGGTCATCCCCTTCGTTTTTTCATACTTACTGGACATGCTTTTCTCCAAAATAAAAAAGCCACCCGAAGGTGGCGTGGTGATTTGGTGTGGATCAGTTGATAATGCGCACGTCGAGCATGGCGCGGTAAAGTGCCGTGTCCGGCTCGTAGCCGTTAGAGTCGCTCATGTCGCTGTAACCGAGCGGCTCAAGCGCACTGCGGACCTCTTCACGAATCAGCCTGGCCTCATCGATACTGCTGGCGTAAACATCCACCTGAAGCGAGGCGGTTTTCTCTGCCGGACCGCACAGCACATCCGCTGAGACTTCAGTAATGATGGAAAACACCACCCACGGCGCGGTGACTGCCGGTTGGCCCTGCGGATTGAGTGGCACAACGTAGGGATAAACCCTGCCACCTGCTATACCAGCCAGCAGCGGGTAAACGTCTGCCTCTGTCATTTTGCCAGCACCTTATCGATTGACCGGTTCGCCACCTCAAAGGCCGCTTTCGCCGCCTCTTCCTGCCGGGCGTCATAGGCCGGGCGCAGAAAAGGCACAGGCGGCATCTTTGACGTGCCCAGCTCCAGAAAGCGCCAGTAATAAGCATTATTGCGGTCGCCCGTTTTCATTTTACCGTCACTTTTACCCGTAACCGGGTTAGTGCCGCGCACATGTACACCGGAAGCAATACCGCCATCGCGCTCCCGGAGCGTGGCCACAACGATATTACGGGCCAGCCGGCCGGTTTTGCGTGGGGCGCGTTTTTTGGCTTCGTCACGGACCACCATAGCGGCGGCGCGTGTCGCGTCACGAAGAACTTTACGATTTTCGGCTTTACTGAGCGTATTCAGGTCATCTGACAGGTCAATAAGGCCGGAAAAGTCGAGTCGCGTGTCGATCATGGTTCAACCCCCTGCTTACACAAAATTTCCAGCCTGACACCCTTGCTGTCTGGGATTGGTGGACCAGAAACGTTCAGGACCTTTCCTTTAAATGGCCCCGTCAGACATAAAATCCTTGATGCTGCTGTGATATCGCTGCGATAGCGCATCCAGACCCTGATAGTGGATTCTGCCCTTTCGGCATCGGCGGTCATCATTTCCCGCCCGCTGATACCCTTTACCTCTGCCCTGACCGTTGCAACATCAATCCACAATTTCTGCGGTTGCCCGGACAGTGAGCGTGATGTTGTGAAGTTCTGAATTGTTACGCGGTCCCTTAACCGGCCTGCCTGCATAATCCCCCCTACAGACCGTAGATGCGGTATGGCTGAAGCAGTGATTCAACTGCCAGAGGCAGCGTTGACACCGACACACCCGTTACGCTGGCCTCACGGTTTTCGTACCAGTGACCGACAAGAAGCAGCACCACCAGCCGGATATCATCATCAAGAAGAAGGCCGTTTTCGTCGGTGGAAAAGCCAGGATCGGCGTTGGTTTCGTAAATATTACGGCGTGTCCACCGCTCAATGTGACGTTTTGCAGCACCGATATAGATGGTCAGCAGCGAATCTTCGCTGGTATCGTCATCATCAATACGGCAGTGCTCCCTGACGGTATCGATAGAAACAATCATGGCTGAATCCGTTAAAAAGCGGCCCGGAGGCCGCGTTGATATCAGCTACCTGAACCGCTCAGGCTACCCCAGACAAACGCTTCAGGACGATACACCGCCAGAGCAAGGCGCTCCTCGCAACGGATGGTGATCATGTTTTTCTCAAAGTCGTCCTGGTTTTCGCTGGAAACCACTACGTTCGCGTCTTCACGATCAAAGAGCTGCGCACCTGCATTAAAGGCACCTGTCAGGAACTTGCCCAGGAATTGCGCGGCCTCGGTCGCCACAACTGGCAGACCCCACAACGTTGGCGAGGTAAGCTGAGCCGGGTTAGCCAGGATGTAGCGGCCCAGATCGTCTTTGCTCAGCTCAATGCCAGCCCAGTCGGTAAAGTGCAGGACGTGACCGGTTGCCGGGAAGCGGGCAAGCTGCGCCTGAAGCATGGCAAGACGCAGAACGTCGATGCTGGTCTGTTTTTTTACGGCAAAGGCCTGTTTGAAAGTCACCGCCTGCGGGATGATGCCTTTCAGGTGTGCGCCGGTACCGTCACCGAACAGAATTTCCTGTTCTTCGACATACTGAAGGCCGTAGCGCATTTCGGCATCCACAGTTGACTGAAGCTGTGCAAAGTCGTCCAGAATCTGCTTTGACGCCTTGAACATATGCGCAATGGTGCGAACCGGCGTAGTTTCTTCAGCAAATTTGATATCGCTGTAGGGCTTGGTGGTGTTTTCCGGCACTACGGCAGCGTTATTCGTGAATCCGGTCTGTTTCACGTAATAAATGGTGTTGGACTGCGTGCGGCCCGGCGCAATCAGGTCGCGGATGAACAGTCGCTGTTTCGGTGCGGTATCGATACCTGGCAGACGCTGTGGCGCCACAATCTGGCCCGGTACGTCAACGGTTGTCAGCGCAGCTTTTACCGGAACCGAAATGCGCTTGCTGCCTTCCAGGCTGGAGCGAATATCCTTCATGGCCTCAGCAGATACAAACTGCTGTCCCACGGACTGGATCACTTCTTTAGCTGCGTTAAGCGGCATACTGGCTACGTGCTGTTCCAGTTCGCCTACAGAAGATTTCAGGGTTTTAAACGCATCATTGAGCGCATTATGCTCAAGTGCGATTTTATCCACAGCAGCTTTGGTTTCGGTAGAAAGCTGACCTGAGTTTTTCGCTTCATTCAGTGCACTTTCGGCTTTCTGGCTGAATTCAGCAGACACTTTTTCCAGCTTGTTTGAGACTTTCGTCAACAGATCGTTTACATCAGACATGCTTTTTCCTTATTCGCCGAGCGAAGCCAGCGCGTTTTTGAGTGAGTTAAGTGCTTCAGGGTGGATTTCATCGACAGCGCCCGGCTTGTCGTTCTCTTCGGTGGCAGCGCCCGGCTTGCCACCTAAAGCCTTGAGGTGCTTCCGGCGCTCAGAGCGGGGCATCCCGCCCTTAGCCAGAAAAGCATCAATTTTTCTCAGCGCGGCGGCGGGGCTTTCGTCGTCGCTGGTAATTTCATCGGCTGACAGCAGTGAATCAGCAAAACCTTTCTCAATGGCATCGCTGCCGGAAATAAAGGATTCGTTATCCATCAGGGTTTGTACTTCGCTCAGCTTCAGCCCGGAGCGGGCGGCGTAAATATCTGCCATTGCCTTATCAAAAGGCTCAAGCGAGTCCGCATAAGCGCGAAAGTCGTTGCGGTTTCCGGCTGCAATCGTCCAGCAGTTGTGGATCATCAGGAACGCACCTCGCCCCATCTGAATCTCATCACCAGCCATTGCGATTATTGACGCCGCTGAGGCCGCAATGCCCAGCACCTTGACAGTGACCTTGCCTTCATAGGCGACAAGTAGGTTATAGATAGCCAGCCCTTCCCACATGTCACCGCCTGGAGAGTTGATGTTAACCGTCACATCACCGCCACCAATGCTTCTCAGCGCACCGGAAATCCGGCTGGCCGTAACGCCATCGCCAAACCAGTCCTCGCCAATGGTGTCCAGAATGGAGATCGTGTTATCACCAGACTGGCCCGCTGCACGAATGCCACCGTCCCACCGTTCAAAGGCTGCTGTGGGAAGCTCTGTATTCTGACGTGCAAAAGGACGCCCCTCCGGTGCAACCGGAAGCGTTTTAATCGTCATCTGGGGGTTCTCCTAAGCCGCTTTTTTAAGCGGTGATTGTTCCGGTGGAATATCCGGGAAGAGGAAAGCGTGTAGCTTCATCAGGTTACTGGCCTGAACACCAGCATTGTTTTCACGTAACTGATCCAGCGGCGTGAGGTTAAGCTGCACGGTGTAGATATCGCCACCCTCAATCGGTGGAAGATTTTCCAGACGGCGCACATCGTTACGCGACATCCAGCCGTTCTGTAGTGCGGTGGTGTAGTACGCCGAGCGGCCTGCCGTGTCTGCCCGGAGCAACCCTTCAACAGAGAATTCAGCAAACACATCGTCGCTGCCGTCGAGCAGACAGCGTGATATCTCCTGCTCAATATTGACCAACAGCGGGCGAAGCGTGTTGGTCAGGAACAGCAGGTTCATCCCCTCAACGCTTGAAGCCCAACTACTCTGCTTGGTGGTATGCCCGACCATGAAAGGTGGCACGCGGAACCATCGACAGATTTCTTCTATACTGAAAGAGCGCGACTCCAGCATCTGAGCAGCTTCAGGATTGATGGTTACGCCCTGATATTTCATTCCGGCTTCAAGCACCATCACCTTTCCGGCGTTTTTCGAACCGATGAATCGCTCTAAATAACCTCTAAGCCTTTCACGCTGTTTTTCGTCCAGGGCGGCATCTGAAGAAAGGAAGCCGGAACTCTGCAATCCGTTTTCAAATATTTTTGCTGCCGCTTCTTCTACCGACATCGCTGCGCCGATCACATCCCGGCCGGTCATCATTGGCATCAGCCCGCAAACGCCGTCCAGGCCAAACCCACGGATATGCATCATGTTCTGAACCGGTATTTCGCGCTGCGTCTTTACTTCGGTGTAGGTGTACTGAAGACTCCCGTTGTCCAGGCGCTTAACCACCATGTTCTGCGGAAGAAGCGGCACCAGCGACACCAGTTTTTTACCAATCATCTTTTTCTCAATGAAAGCGTTGCCGCGCAAACATATCGACGCAACGACTGACAGCATGAATCGCGATGGTGTCATTTCAAGGTTTGGGCGGCGGCACAACACCTGATATACGGGGTTATCCAGAGCCAGAACGCGCGATCCGTCAGGCTGACGCTGATAAACCTTAAGCGGAAGTGTGGAAACTGACTCGCTTAGCAGGCGGGTGCATGCCCAGACTGCTGACAGGCGCATTGCTTTATCAGCGGACACCGTTTTTCCGCTGCTGCTTTTACCCCACCATTCCTCCCAGAACGTGCCGGTAGTCAGGCTGATGGGCACACCCAGCCAGTTCAGGAGCGCACTTTTAACGCGCCCCGGATGCCTGTTTTTTTTCATCAGAAACCTACCATGATCGGGTTATCAAAGAATCCCGTTAAGTCGGGTTTGTCTTCCCCACCGTTGAGTATGAGGCGGCTAAGTCCCGTAAACATGGCTACCGGACCGTCTATCTTCGCCTCCGGCGTGGACTTGTTAGGGAAAATATTCTCGTTTCTGTCAGGCTTTACGGTGACGTTACTCATCATCCAGTTCATAACCGGGTGATTGTCATGATGAATTTTTCCGGCAAAGGTCATGGCCTCGGTTTCTTTCATCGCTTCTGACAGGTTTTTTACCGTCTGTGCGACCTCAACCATCGGCACTCCTTCATCACGCATCGCGAGGCTGAACTGAACGGCTCCCCATGGGTCAAAACCTACCTCACGAAGATTTTCGCCGCTTAGCCAGGCAATCAGGTCTTCTTTGATGACGGCGTGATCCACAACGTCACCATCGGTTAACGTCAGTGCACCGGTTTCGCTCCAGTCCCGGTAAAGCTCTGCCATCTGACGTGAACAACGCTCCAGCCGCCCTTCAGGAAGCCAGAATTTAAAGTCGGCATGAACGTGACCGCCTGGCGCACGCCAGATTTTCACTGCGGCACAGATATCAATCTTGTTGGCAAGGTCAACACCCACCCAAAGCGGGTAGGTTTTAAGCTCATGCTCAGGAGCCAGTGGCGGGCAGGCCTCCCACTTCATCATGTCAATCCACGCGGATTCAGCCGTGACCCATATATTGAGGTGCTTTGTCAGAAAGTTATTTCGTGCAGAAACCTGCTCTCTGGCTTTTTTTGCCAGGCGACGCATATCGTCCCAGCGTTTGCACACCCCCAGACCCGGGTTGGCCTTCTGCCATACCGACTCATCAAAGGGATCGTCTTCTTCATCCAGCGTATAAATGATGGCAAAGAAAGAATCATCCTCAACGATACCGTTAAGCACCTTGGTGGCGTAGTCGCGGGTGTCGTAACAGATTCCCTCTTTATTAAATCCGGCTGTCGTGATGGCAAACAAAAGTGGCTGTGAGCGTGCGCCGGTTGCCGTTTCAAGCACATCCCATACCGCACGGGTGCGGTGTGCGTGAAGCTCATCCACGATTGCGCAGTGAATATTCAGGCCGTCGAGATTGTTGGCATCGCTGGAAAGTGGCTCAAATTTGGACGCTGTGCGCTCCTGAAAAATCGCCATCTTGTTAAATTCCATCAACCTGCCCAGGGCGGCTTTTGACTGCTTGATCATGTTAACTGCATCGTTAAACACGATTCGGGCCTGGTCGCGCGTCGTGGCCGCAGAATAAACCTCTGCGCCACCTTCGCCATCAGCACCTGCCATATAAAGCCCAATGCCGGAAGAAACTGTCGATTTGGCATTTTTACGCGCTACCTCGTTGTAAGCTGTACGGTAACGCCTGACCATAACCGGCCGGTTTTTTTCGTTAATAACCGGCTTTCCCGTCTGTTCGTTGATTAATGGAATTACGAAGCCAAAAATATTTATCAGAATAAAGATGTGCCAGTCCATCAGGTCAATGGGCTTACCAGCCAGATCGCCTTTGACGTGAGGCACAAATTTATAAAAGTTGAGAATATGCTGCGCACGGCTCTCACTGAAAAAGATATTGCGCTGCTCACCGTCTTTCAGGTCATTGAGGAACCGGGTGCAGGCCTGCTTTACGTATTTTCCGGCAACAATTTCCCCCGCCACAACCCTTTCGGCGTAGCGTATTCCGTCACTGACCTTTGCCATTATTCTCTCGCTTTAAGAAATTCGTCGAACGGGTCAACCTCTCCGGTACCGCCCGTATTCACTTTGCTGCGTGATGCGGGTGTCATACCGAATTCCGACATCATGCCCCTGAGCCGTTTCCACGCATCAGCCATCATGGCAACGCGGGGGTGAGCTTTTATCAGCGTGTCGCCCGTCTGTGTTTTGGTGGTGTACGTCTCGCCTTCTTCATCGAGATAATCACGATGTGTGCGCCATTCAATATAAGCCCCGATCAGAAGTTCCAGCGCCATGCCATCCAGCTTGGTAATTACGCCCATGCAGTCGAGTTCGTCACCCAGCCGCTTGAACCAGTACTTTTCCTGCTTGCTGAAATGCTTCGGAGTTGTGGGTACCCCAGAGGGCGGTTTAGGCTCGTTCTTGTTGACGGCCCGTTTTGAAGGGTTACCCCTCACCAATTGCAGATGGGTAGGGGTTTTCGGCGGTCCTGGCATAATCGAAAACTCCTATCAATCGATGCTTGGGGGAACCCATAAAAAAGTTTTCTAACCTGCGGCGATGCGGAAAAAGGTTAGGCGGCGGTCCTTAAAGGCGAGAGGGCTGAACTTTCGACCCGCCCTCCCCCTGACAAACGATAATGACTATCATTTGATCTGAGATAGTTACATTTGAAATCACTTTGATGATATTGATTCTCACTTCAACCTTTCTTTTGCAGTTTTGCTGCGGTGGCAGGGCCAGCACAGGGCCTCAAGGTTGGTGTCATCATCGGTACCCCCATGTGCTTTGGGTACGATATGGTCAACGGTCTTGGCTGCTGTTGGCCTTCCGATTCTAAGGCAGTTTTGGCAGAGATGCCGATCACGCTGCAGGATGCGGGCTCTTATCACATCCCATTTGCTGCCGTAGCCGCGCTCATGCCTGCTCTGTCCCTGCTGATGTTGCTCCCAACCATGATTGCGGTGAGCTTCACAGTAACCTGAACGGTCAGTTGTGGTCTTGGCGCAGCCGTGCTTTCTGCATGCTCTTGGTATCAGTGTTGGCATCAAGCCTCCACGCCCTGCGGCGCTGTGTGCGTTGCTCATTGTCCGGGTGCTGCTCAACGGTGTCCGAGTCTGCATGGTCAACAAGTGAATAGCATGGATAGATAACGTCGCCGCCATAGGCATCACCAACGGCGTAGTCTGCTGGCTTTGCGCTATCCCACCTTGTAAGCACATCACTGATACGATGTTGCGGTATACTGTAACAGACGCCGTGTATCAGCCTGCTCATGAGGATGTAGTCTGTCTGGCGCTGGTCGCTTTCAATAAGCTTTGTGGCAACCTCAAGCTGATACTGTGGTGGCCTGCCGGTACCTAAATAGAAAGACAGCAAATCATCAGGGAATCGGTCAAGCCAGGCTGCTAACTTTTCGGTGAAGCCACCTACCAGCAGCGCATCGTCTTCCAGTATAACTACCCGGCAATCCTGCTGGCTGGTCCATTCGATAGCGCGACGATGATTCCAGTTCGCGCCATGCCGGTCCTCATCAATCAGCAGGTGAGCACGCAGCGACCATGCCAGTTGTTCAGCCTGATGCCGGCGCGAGTGATGGCCGACCACTAAAAACCTTATCTCTTCGGTCATCAAAGAAACTCCAATTAAAAAATCCCCACAATGGCAGCTACTGTTCATTTGTCAGGATGTTACGCAGGACTATTTCAGGTTAGTCTTTTAATAAAATCAGAGGAGTTAATTCAGTGGACAAATCAAGGAAATACGATAGAGCCTTGCAGTTAGAAATCCTCAACGCGCTTATAGACTGTGCACCTGGTACACTTGACAAGAACCAGGAGCGAGATCTTAAGGATAAATTCGACAACTATGAGCATTTCGTAGCATGCATGCTTTATCTTGAAATGCACGATTTGGTTCGCTCGCCTTTTTTAAAAAGCCACCCTTTAGGTAGTGGAATAATATACATTTTTAACTCAGACGCTTGCAGCATTACTGAAAAAGGCATTGATTTCCTTCTTGATGATGGAGGCTTGAGTGCAATCCTCAAAGTTCAAACAGTCCGGTTACACAACGATACTATCGTTGCACTTGAAGATATTATTCGCGTTGCAAATATGCCTGAAGATCAGAAGAAGGGATTGATTTCAAAACTTCGAGAGCTTCCGGCAGACTCCATAAAACATTTGACCCTACAGCTAATAAGTCAGGGGGTTCAGAATCTGCCGCGCGCACTTCAACTAATTCAAACAGCCCTCCAATAGGGCTAAATTGCTCAGAGGGACGAATTAATTCAAACTTGCCCCACCCTAACCGTGAACTTAGCTTTACCCAAAACTCTTGCTGAGTATTAGCATGAAGATAAAAGCTGTTCTTATGCATGACCGCTGAAAAGATTCTCATAGGCACATTCAACCTTACTTATGCTTCCACCAGGCAAACTCCTTACCAAGCCCGTCAGATTTGAACACGGTATGGATACGCGGGCCTGTAACCAGACGGTCACGGTAACGATGAGCGACTATGCCGAAAGCGATCATGTCGCCAACGGACGATGCTGACTGCTCTTTGCCCCAAAACCTCAACGATTCGATGTGGTAATACAGCCGGATAATGCCATGCGCTATTGCCATCACATCAGCGCGGGAACCTCCCAGCAGGCCAGCGTTTAACATCACATCGTTGCGATGCTTATCAATAAAGGCCTGACAGATAGCTTCGGGATGATTCTGCTTAGCCCAGTTGTCGGCATAAGTCTTGGGTTCAGAGCCAACGTAAATCTTGCCCTCTTCCATTTCCTGCCACGGCTGCTGAAGCATTTCCACATCAGTACCATCGGTACACCAGACAAAGTGATATTCAGGGTGATCGCGCAAGTGCTGCCAGATATGCAGCCAGCGCCGGAAGTAGACATTCATCTTCACATCAGGCACACGAAATAACTCTGTGTCAGCCGGAACAGTATCAAGTTCATCAGCCAGGACGATGCGGCCACAACCACTCAGCGATGCCGCCCACTTAGCCAGCAGGTCAGGTGTTGGTGTTATCTTATTGCCGCGCTGGGGGTCAGGCTGGCTGGTCAGTAACGTGGTGATAACCACATTGCGCTTATCGCGGTAATCAGCATATCCAGTGTAGCTACTGTTACGGCGCTCATTATGAATTGTCACATTGCGCTTAACCTGTGCTTCACGGTCTGGCTTTGGTACAGAACGCTCAACGGCCTGATGCTCATCAAGCGAGTAAATAAGTTTCTCCGAACCGACTACATCAGCGAAGGCCCATGACGTGAGCCCGGCATTGTGAATGCGTAATGCTAAATCTGAGTGCTCGTACATGCCGCGCTGATAGATGGGGTCAAAGCCACCAACCTTTTCAATCACACTGCGATGGTAGTAAAGCATCACGCCGCGCTGGCCTGTGTAGGCAACGTGCTTTTCGTCACGGTACAACACGGCTATGTCATTTAGCTTTTGCCCCGTGGCAAAGTCCTGAAACTGATAAGCCAGATGCGGTTCGGGTGAATCGATGTAAGGCTGCTCCCATCCACCAGCAGTGGGCCATGCATCATCATCCCACAGGAAAAGATGCTCACATCCCGCATCAATCAGCGCCTGAAGACTGGCGTTCTTTGATGCCACTATGCCGCGTGACACGTCACGACGAATAACCCTGACTCCAGATGGAACAGTTACCGGAACGTTTGACCCGTCATCAATCACAACCACCAGCGCGCCAGCAGGAAGGAACTTAAGCTGTTGCTCAAGGGCGCGGGATAAAACGTCATGGCGGTTGTGAGTGCTGATAGCTACACCGATATTAGACGGCAGATTTATTGCAGGCTCATAAAGAATATCATCTATGTAAACTTGCATGTTTTACCCATAAAAAAACCACCCGGAGGTGGTCAATATAGAAAATAAGATTTTTAAAACAGAATCAAAAGTTATTTTTAAATAAACTTTTCAAAAATTTTCTACCATAGCCAGGCCCCATCCCTTGAGCTAATGTATTTATGAAATTAATGGTATTACCTGCAGCACCTTCGAAGTGCCAAGTGCAGCCATCGAAACCACAGCCTACTAGTGACAAAGGATCTGGACTCGAAGCTTTAAAAACCATTTTGCAATTAGTGAACCTTACGTTTGTATAAGAATTCCCATCTAACTCAACTCTCTCAGAGTTAAATGAACAGTTTCTGAACTCCATAACTTTTACTCCGAAGATTCCACTTTTATCGAGCTAATGCCGACAAACTGATTGTCTCGCACGCTAAACTTTTGGTTATCATGAATTTGGACGAAGTTTCCTTCATCTTGATAGTCGCTTGGTGCATAAAGGACCCCATGATTCCAGTTCAATATTGCAAAAAAGATGACAACTAATCCTGTAGGGAATAACATCAAAAACCATAAATAGGTTGTCTGATTAGCTGCATCAAGTAATGGCAATACTACGTTAGCCGAAATCTCAACTATACCTGCGAAAATCCCGATTATGGTCAACGGATTCTTTATGTGACTTATAGCAGACACTAGGCGCCCCCGATGCTTTGATGATTCGGGAGCATAACATTTTTACTGCCTAATTTGCCATTGAATGAACACAAACAAGCGCGCGACTTTATCTGCTTAACGAGAAGCCTCAATCCTTGCTATCGCAGCTCTGTCAATGTTGCAACGGCCAATAACTCCATATAACTCTGCGTTGAGACTTACGCTGTCTCCAAAAGACATTCGTTCAATCGGGAGTGGTGCTTCAATAGGGCTTGTCAGGTCAGCGGGGAGTGGTACCTTTGGCTGGCTGATTGTCCGGTACTCCACTTGCGGCTTTTGCTGCACTCCGCAACCTGTCAGCAGCATCAGCGGGAACAGGAGCAACAGCGCACTTATCCGCTGCAAGATATTGCTTGATTTCATTCTGTAGTTTCCGGTTCTGCTGGGCTGTTACGGCGCGTTGTTCGGTGACCTGCCCCATTACTTCATTCTGATGCTTAACGGCTGTAACAAGCTCGTTAACGCTGGTAGCGAGGCCGTCATTCTTTGATCGCAGGTCGTTAATCTGCTCGTCTTTGCTGTTCGCCAGCTTCTCAAGGCGCTGATTGGTTGCCTCAAGCTGTGAGCTGCGGGCGTTCAGCATCCAGAGTGCCAGGCAGATAAGCCCGATGACGAAGATGTGTGAATAGTTTTTGATGAACTGGAAAGCGGCCATACGACCTCCTGCTGTCAGACGAGATCGAGCGCCCGAATAAATACATCGTATTCGTATGGCTGCGAGCCGTTCTCGTGCTTTATGATTGCCTGCAAAAGCGGGAACAGCTTACGGCTGTCCGTCAGATCGATAGGCTTATCAGCATAAGTACCTGTAGCCTGCGCCACGCTGCGGATATAAGCCTGTGTGTCATTCTCGTTCGGCGGTGCCCAGCGCTTGATGATGCCCGTAATAGTTTTAAGGCCGTATTTGCTCTGGTAGTTGCGAAGAATGATTATCATCGCTCTGATGCCAAATTCTGGCGCTTTGAACTGACAGAATGATTTATCTGTGCGCTGGCCTTCAGGCACCAGACCTTTCCACTCGTCGCCCCAGCGGATATTACCTGGATTGTTATTGCGTATGCCGCGTGAATTATTGCTGTCCGTCATTAGGTTCCCCTGATTTTCTGTCTATCCACCCGCGCAGTCTGGCGCTGATGTAGTCATTGCCGACATACCCGATGTACACCGCGAAAACCTGTGCGGCAGCGTCAGGGATGTTCCAGTTGAATAGAGCGCCGACTACCTGAAGTGTTGGCGCAGCGAAGAAGGCCAGCGCACTACAGGAAACAGCGTCGAGAACCCGCTTACTCCACGGGCTTTTTGCATAGGCACTGCGTAATAGTGAAAACATGCCTGCTACCCCGGCATATCCCCATTCTGTTTTGTGGGCGTACAGCCACAGCAGCACTGTGGCCCAAAAGCCCGGGTCTTTTTCTGGAGGCATGCGCTTAGTTCCCGCCACCGGAATGATGGCGGCTTGTAGTTGAGGAAAAGATTGCGCATCGCCACGGCGTCAAAGGGTAAGTGGTTGCTGATTGGCGAGCGCAAAAACGAAAAAAGGCCGCGCGATGGCGACCTCTTGGATTTTGATCGGACACAAAAAAAGCTCACATATGTGAGCTTAAGTGTTTCCAAACTGTTTATTTTATCTAACCAATCCGATATGTTGGTATTGGATTTTCCCTGTGTTCGCTACTTAGCATCTCCAACTTCAGATATCTTCGCAGGATGGTGAAGTTGGGGACTTTTTTTCTAGACAGAGCCTCGAATCTTCACTTAAGAGCCATCAAGGAATCATTCAGCAAAACTAATGCTTTGCCCCAACCAGAACAACTAACCTTAAGTGCAATTCAAGCTATACCAAAGTATAGAATTTAAGGTTAAGTCATTACTTTTTAACAAGTTAAAAACGTATTCTTACGTAAATCCATTCATCATAAATCCCTGACGCATTCCGCGATAGTTTCTTTGCCCGTCGGCAACAGGGTTAATCTTGCTGTGAATATCACAATATGAAAGGCGCTACAGGTTTGCAGTCCTGGACAGAGCGGTTAACCCGTCTGCGCTCAGTGCCTTTGGTATTGTGTGGAAATGAAAAAACCCCGCCAGTTGGCGAGGTTTCTAATTTAAGAGGCTATGCGTTGTTACCACTCTTAACAGATTACATAGAGAAATTCGTAACGAAAAGCAGATTAAGCAGTTTTTTGAAAAATAGTTTTCTGAGTGGCTTCATCCATCTCAAGCCGGGCATCTGTCATCAGTATGCAGGCATCAATAAACGTCTCAGCGATCATCAGCTTTTGGCGCACTTTACCCTCTGAGCATTTAAGCCAGCGGGCAATTGTTGATTTGGAAACGTCACAACGGTAGTGCGCCATAATTAAATCCAGCTCATCCAGGCGACCAACCTTTTTAAGCATCCCAACAGCGGTATCAATAATCATGCCGTCATTGTCACAGCACGAAGGACGGCTACTGGTGCTCTTTGGCAGCAGTGTAATAAACATGGGGCTGGTTGGATTCCAGCTGACCTGAGTGCCTTCGCTTGCAGCCCATCCGCCCCAACGCTCTAAAACCAGTTGAATGTCACGCATATTAAATCTCCTCCACACACTTATTTTTTATCTGTCCCAATGACGCCAACTGCAATAGCGTGATCAAGAAACCGGAATAACAGTTCAATCTGACTGCCGTAATTCGACTCAAAAAGTTTTGGGTCGCGGTGTAACTCGTCGTGATGCGCCCTGCAAAGCGGTATCACGAATAAATCATGTGCCTTTGTTCCCATACCTCCCTGACCGTGTCCGATGATGTGATGCGGATCATCTGCCTGATTAGCGCAGCATGCGCATTTCTGCGCCTTCACCCACTGTGTGTATTTCTGGCTCTCCCAGCGCTTACGCTTAGGCCGTCTCATGAATGACTCAGGCGATTCAGGGTCAGCGACAAGAGTGATTATCTTTTTTACCTGCTCAGCGGCCTGCTGAATGACCTGTTGAGGCTGGCGCTCTGGCGCGATGTGCGATTCCTTTAACTCACCAGAGACGATGCTTGCTGGAATGCGGAGTACACGTCTTGCCGGGGTTTCAGGTATCAGGTCGATAAGGTCATTCAGTGAGGCCCACCAGCAAAGCTCTGGCAGTGTAAGCTGATGCTCCCCATGCAGACCAAGCTGGCTGCAAACCATCCTGATTATCCACAGCGCTGTGTTTCCCTTAGCAATGTTGTCCAGCTTGCCGGGTGTGCCATGCTCCCTGAACTGATTATCGTGGCTGTAACACAATGACACCAGGCCGGATTCAGTCTCGTGAAGCGTGTACTCATGGTGATGCCATGTTGCATCGTCATGCCACTGGCAGCAGCCAAAGCTACGCACGAACCCAGCCAGGCCATTAGGTCCACCAGCGGAAGCAATAACGCGATCATGACTGAAGAACGGGGTAAGGGATGGCTCATCAAGTAGCGGCTGTGTGCCATCATTGATCCTGCCCGATGGAAGGTCAGCCATATCCGGTGTAGGCGTACTCACCAGAACGCGGCCACGAAACATCCCCATCAGGTCTGAGCCAGGCTTGAGCAGCACTATCCCTGTGCGCGGAGCAACCTCAGGTGTAAGCAGTGCTCTCACTCATCACCCCTTTCCGCTTTGTGAGCCGTCCACAGCCCGCCAATCCACTGAACGCCTTTGGCAGTGAAGCGTGACTGACTGAACGCATAATTTGAGTCGGTAGTGGTGCCGGTTCTGACTTCAAACCGACCGGCTTCGATGTGCTGGCTATAGGGAGTCATGACACCATTGAGTCGGTACATGATCCGGCTCTCAAGCAGGAACAGACGAAGCTCTGGCTCTTTGGCCTCAAGAAGTTTTGCCACCTGCCGGAATGTCATTGACCCTGTAGCCGTGACATAACGATCCACGAAAGCAACCTTTGGCGCGGCTTCAGTGAGCTGTAGCTGCAGGCGTTCCCTTTCCTCTTCCATTTCGGCGGCCAGGCGGAGTGCCTCAGCAAAGGTCTGCGGGATTTTAGCTGGCTGGCTTTCCTCTAACTCATGCAGCCGCTTAATCACTTTCATTCGGAGAATGGCACTGTAACCGGTAATAAGGCATTCGGTGTGCTCACGGTCGAGGTGATACTCAGTTTGCTGACGATTCATGGTGTCGAAATAGATACGCTGGAATCTCAGCGCATCTTCTCCCAGGTCATCCAGCATACGGCGAATATCTACAGTGACATTTTTGTGTTCTTTGCCTGTCAGTTCGGCAATCTCACGGCTGGTCATGATCGGGGCTTGAATGGCACTGACTACAGGCGCATTAGCGCCCGCTGATTGAATTAGCATTTTTAACTCTCCACACACTTTACACGCATTATTTTTAAACGGCCCCGCCCCATCACCTGCAAGTGAACGGGACCAACCTTTACCAGAGACATCTGCAACATATCCCGGCATTCGCACTATAACCGCTATTCAATTTTATTTCACTGAAACTATTAGAGGTTGCATTTGAAAATCAAGAAATTAACCTTTATTTAAAACCCAATGATATTCAACGAAACCTATACGTTTCTTAGTTGTGTTTATTTAAAATCGATAGATCAAGGCTTTACAAATCACCTCTCAGCCAATGAGCATAAAATTAGAAAAATACTTCCTGTAATTTATTCAATCAAAGCCCATTCCTAGCAGACTTTATATCTAGCAAATTAATTCTGTCGATTTTTCCAGAGTGTATGATAACTGTTAGCTTTGCTGGATACTTGAATCTCATTTCACTAATTCTGAATGTCCATAACATTATTTTCAGCAACTCTTCATCACTTATATTTTTATGTTCCTTAATGCGAGTTATACCCGAACCGAAAATTGGAACAGAAACACTTTTTTGAGCATAGATTTTGTTTACTTTGTCCCAGAAATTAAGTAAGAACTCAAGATAATCAGGCATAGTTAGCCAAGCTCGATTCTGCTCATCAAATTTTGCGAATGCTGTTAAAAGAAAATCATCATGGACGTAAATAGTACCCGGAGTATAACGCTTTCTTTTACCATCTACACGGGTTAGGTTTTCACCTTTCAATTCGGACTCTTCAAAGCGATAATTGGAAATCCTTTGATCAAGTTCATTAATAGAACATGAAAGATGTTTTTTCAAAAATTCGCCATTTAATGATTTTGAGGAGATTATCTTTTCATCGACCTTTGTATCAAAATATTCATTAAATGATATAACCTTGAATCCATCCTCCGAAAACAAATCCCCTTCCTTTATGGTGACTGTACTACTTTCAATATCGATATCAATATTTCTTAAATTCCCCAACCACCACCATATATATACATAAAGAAGCCCCAACCCTAAAACAAAAATCAGCCCCAAAGTATATTTATCCTCTTTGGGTATATCAATGAAAATCAAAGCGAGGGATGCAGCCGTACTTATACCTGAAGTCCATTCAGAAAATTTTTTAATTATCTTTCTATCAAAAAAACTTATTTTAGACATAGAAACCCCTAAACCGACATAATCATGCCGGTTTGAATTCAATTTAAATTATTTGAAAAAATAACACGAAACGCTTGCTTTAGAATTTACCATGAAGTCCTTGTCAGTAAGGGCTTTTTTAATTAATTCCTTATCCATTGGGACATGAAGAGTAGGAACCATGGTCAGATTAGATTTAAAGGCCGGAACCAAATCCCATAGTTTTTTAACAGATGCCTTTATATTCCCATCTACAGCTATATCTGATTTCTCAGAAAGCTCAGGATAAATAACTATTACTGGAAGCCCAAGCTTTCCCATGCCATATTCGAACTCTTCAGTGACTGCTTTAGAGGCTTTTGTTTGAGAACTTAGAAAAAAAATAATATTTTTTGAATTACCTAGCCTTTCACGCAAACGGGGTTTTAATGTAGATTCCCAGTCACTGCTATCTCGAACATTATAAGTGGAATCATGCGCATTATTAAATGGAAATTCGTCATCCTTTGCCTTCCAACTTTTAAGCAGATTATAATATACAAAATCCCTTGTCGCATGAGCACCTAATCTACTTGGATCAAACGGCTCTGACACATAAAAAGCGCAGTAGTTTCTTGTTGAATTACCCATTCTTTAGTCCTTTTAAGGTATTAAGTTGCTGTTAGAAAATTAGGATTTTTTTAAATTAAAATCACTACAAAGCAATAAAACGATAACAACCCACATCAGTTTTAAGTTGTTAGTGAAAATAAACACTACATCAAGCCTTGAGAGTAGTTTGCAATTCCTTTAGTTGAAAATATCACATATTGATATTCGTTGACTAAGGAAATGATAGTGACTGTATGAATCAGAAACGATTCTACAGGGGCTCATAGGGAAAGTAAGATTAACCCTTCCTATATTGGGAACATCTATCATCAATAGCCAGTACTATATATTAAACATTTTTACCGATAAGAATCAATCTTAACTGATGCATCACACCCTACTTTTTAGTAATTAACTTGCATGAACGTCATTCATCTTAAATTCTTCATACCTTTCTTATAGTTAACATGGTAACGGCTTCGATTTTTTCACAGGTACAGTCACACTTTAACTTCCACTTTCACTTTGATAAGTTAGGGGCACCGCTTGAGCTGCGTAAGGATGGCTGCGATTGCGCCGGAACGAAAAGAGCGCCCGGAGGCGCTGATTATCATTCCCGTATTCGTAGCCCGCCAGTAACCGTTAACACTTGGTGGAAATGGCAGGATTAATTTCCTACTGTATAACCCTCCTCGGTTAATAGCTCTTTGACTGCTCCACGTAAGAGGCGGACGTTTTCCCAGCAGTTCGGGTCTGTCTGCTCCACCAGCTCAATGAACTCACCGACTGTACAGGGTTTAACAAGTCGGGTTTCAACCAGTACCGAATGGAAGCGGCGGAATCGAAAGCTATCTTCATCCGGGCCTTCAAACTTTTCAGCAATCCACAGTTTTAATTCAAGATCGTCCTTATGCTCCTGGATGAGTCGCTTTGCCTTCTGGATGGTTTCAGCAGGCACAACCAACATCTCTGGGCTTTCAACTGAATCTGAGGCCCATACGTGGGCGTATTTCGACTCACTGAAACTGTATTCGTGCTTCATGCCGAACGCAGCCACTACACAGGCCATTGTCTCAACGCCGCTTTGCTCCAGAATATCAACACGCTTAAGCGGTAATTGCTCGCCTCCCTGCTGCTCCTCTAACAGCTCTGGTTCAGCAGCTTTTTCAGCGCCGGGGATGCCTTCACGGTATTCTGCCAGGATAGACATGATCTCATCGGTGTAGCTGGAATTGTGATACAGCGCTGTCTGGCCGTCTTCATCGTCTCTTGCCTGCGCATCGCATAGCAATTCGACCAATCGCCGCGCCTTCTCTGCGTTGAACTTCGGCATCGCTGCGGTTTTGGTCAGTTTCTTTTTGCCCGCGGCTTTTACCTTCTCCATCTGCTGTTGTGCAATGCTGGAAGCCTTTGCGCCATGCTCACGCTGAAGGGCTAATGCAGTGGTCGCTGCTACTTCGCCAGACCTGACCATATTAATCAGCCCATCGCCAACAGTCAGAAGCTGCAGGTGCTGTTCAACGTCAGTGACCGAGCGCTTAACCTTCTTCGCTATCTCTGCCGGTTCCCAGCCCTGATTGACAAGGCGCTGATAGGCAGCGGCACGTTCAAGCGGAAGTAATGCTCTGCCCTGGCTGCTTGTCACCATGAATGCAATGCGGTCTGCTTCACTACCAACGAAGTCTTTGCACTCAAGGCGCAACTCATGACCAGCCTCCTGAGCCAGCTTCGCGCCGAAGTAACGGTGATGCCCGTCGATAACCTTGATGCCATGCTCAGTAACCTGAACGGCAAGCGGCGGGACATGCTCACCAGCGATAAACGCATCACGGAATTCTTCAACGTGGGTCTGGTCAATCTCGCGGACGTTGTAACCAGGCTCGACGTAAAGCTCATCCACGCTCAGCAAGTAGGTTTTGCGAGTAGTGATGTTGGTGCCTTTTTCGTCTTTGCCTTTATAAACCTGAGATAAGTTAGTCATACTGTGTGTAACTCCATAACCAGAGAGATAATCAGTAACAGGATGATCACCAGCACTTCCGGCAAAGACCTGTAGAAATATTCGTTTTCTTCAAAGTGGCGCTTAAGGGCTGGTTTCATCGGTGAACCTCCCACTGCCAGTAATCGCTGACTTTCCCGCTGTTGATGCCGCTATAGCTGCTGCAGCGTATTGCGCCTCTGGCCGCGCACTTATCGCTTTTGACTTTTGCAACCTGCCGGTTGTGCTCAAAGGTGGCTGTCATCATTGCGTTCAACCAGTTATGGCTGGCGCGAAGCCACAGGCCCTTGCTCTCAAGCTCAGTCGCTGTCTGAACGGCTTTGAGATATTCACCGTTCTCTTCAGGCCTGGGCGCGGTGTTTACCGTAAACAGCCACTTCTGATTGCGAATCAGGATGAGCTGCTCGCACATCTGAAAAACGGCATCGCGGGCTGTTGCGTACTTAATGCCTGTCTTTTCGCTGATGCGCTTCATGCTCATCCCACCGTGAGTGCGGAGGCATTCAAGAATAATTTCGGCGTTGTCCATGAATCCCCCTAAGCGCCACGGAAGCCCGGAGGCGTCTGGCTGTCTACTGGTGGCAAAGCGGTTACGTCACGCATCCACTTGCCGTTGATGCATGGCGGACGCCCGGCGCGGTCCCACTTCTGGGCTGAACTCAGATAACCGGGAAACTTTCCGGGACGGAAAATGGTTTCTGGCCGAACGAATTCGCTCATCTTCGGGTCTTCAGACCACTTGGCAATGGTGTAATCCACAGTAAGGATCAGCTCATCAGCGCTGAAGTCTTCACTAAGGCGACCACGGATAGGACCCAGTGACGATTTCGATTTCTGATAACGCAATCCAGCGGCGCGATTAAGATGCTCAAGAACACGGAAAGCATCCTCGGAAGATTCGCTGTCGGGTTTCGCAGAAACCGGACAAGAGTCTTTACCTGTAATCTCTGTAGTATTCTCTGTTGTATTCTCTGTAAGATGAGGGCAATTTGCCCCGATGGATGAGGGCATGTTGCCCTGTTCGATTGGTGCAGGTTGCCCCATTCGATTAGTGCAATTTGCATTCTTCGATGAGTGCAAATTGCCCTCATCGGTCAATAAAGGGTTTGCGTGGTTAATTGCGTAATAATTAGTCCGATCATGCTGAGTTTTTTTAAGCTGCTCGACGAAAATCAGGTCACGCTTTTTAAGTGACGTAAGAGCACGCTTAACAGTGTCAGATGACCAGAATGGAAACTGATTTGTCCATTCATCGATAGTGTTATAAACCCAGCGTTTCCCGTCATATTCGACGCCAGATGTGGTGTCTTCCAGCCAGTAGCAAATCTGTTGAAGCACTATGGCTTCATTGAGGCCAATGCGGCTGGCAAGCTCAGGGCTCACCACAAGCGGCTTGACCTTAAGCAGTAAACTCATGGTGATACCTTCCTGAACTTCTGGCTGAACAACACACGCGGCAGCATGCAGTCATACGGATAATCAGGGCGACGAAAGATAACGCGGTGATTAACCGTATCGACGCCAACAGTTGTGACCGGAACGCCACGATTGTCTTTGTACTTTTCAACCCAAGGCTTAATGATTTCAGTTTCCATTCTTCACCCCGGCACATTCAGGACGACGATAAAACTCTGCCCAGGCTGATTCGACTACCAGACGAGGCACGCACTGGTAGTTGTGGGCCTTATCCGCCGAGGATATGATTTGCTCATAGACAGGAACGCCAGCCTGATAACGGCAGCGGAATTGCCCTGACAACGGTTTCTGATTTACAATGCCCACGCGATGAGTCTCCACACACGTTGATTTACTCGCACCGAACGCCCTAGGCTGCAACCCGGGGCGTTCACCTTTTCTGACCCCTGCTAAATCTGTTACCACTTCAAATGTCCTGCGCTTCGAACTGCATTCCGGCGACATCAGCCTTCCTCCCGGTTGATACGAACATGTCCACAGCGTGATCTGCTGTGCCTGCACTGAAGAGCGCAATGAGCCCAAAGAATCCGTGAACCTGGTGTGTGAGTTTTTTTCGGAACAGCGCTGACAGTGTTTTGCGCTCGTGATGGTCGATTACTCCGTCTGCCATAGCTGCAAGCTGTGCTGTTGCCAGCTCACCTTCTGCGGCCTTGGCCTTCATCTGCGTATCGAACAAATCAACCTTGTCCATTTCGCCAGCGGCCTTGATATCCACCAGCAGCATTCCATGACGAACGGCCATGAACTCTGCTATGCAATGGGTGCCGGTCAAGGCCTCCATTTGCATCAACTCCTCCAAGGTGAAGAAGCGACTACCGCATTTGCGGTAAAGATGGTTATGGAACTGATCGATGCTCATGCCCAAATCAGTAGCCATACCTAAGCGGCCGTGTTTATGTGCTTTGCACATCTGGCGGATAGCTATGTTGATGGTGTCTACCATTTTGTTTTCCTTGAGGTAGTTAATATGAAAACGTTGGTGATTTATTATTCAGCCATTGTGAAAACGTCAGGGCGAAGCTTTTCTTTTGGAATCCCTGTTACCTTTTCGATAAAAGCAGCTTGTTTTACGGGTGGTTTCTTTTCTCGGTTAAGCCAGTTCCATATCTGTTGTTGCTTGATAAAAATGCCTGAACTAACGCTAAGCTTTCTTGCTAACTCGGATTGCCCACCAGCAACGCGAATTGCATCAATGAGGGCTTTTTGCTCGGGCGTCATATCTATCTCCTGTTGCCAGATGCCAAAGTTGTGAAATTTATTGATAGTACAACCTTAACAACTTTTATCACAACTTTTAGGTGTTGGAAAGCTAAAACATTAAGTTGTAATCTCGCCAGAAAGGAGGGATTAAGTTGTGAAAACACTTGCAGAAAGATTAAAAGCAGCCAGGGAGAAGGCTGGCATAAGCCAGGCAGACCTTGCAGAGAAAATTGGGCTCTCTCAGCAGTCTGTAGCTAAGATTGAAAATGGTGAGACGCAACAACCAAGAAAAATCAAAGAAATCGCCTCTGCATTGAACGTTACACAGAGATGGCTTCAGCTAGGCTTGGAAGACACGGAGCGCGGCGATAGTATCAAAAGCAGTACTGTTAGAAGCATTGCGGAGCATGACCCTGCAAACAAATACCGTATTGAAGTTTTAGATCTTACCCTCAGTGCGGGCCCGGGTGCGTATATGCTCTCTGAGTTTGTTGAAGTGTTGGCAGCTATTGAATTTACTAATGAGCATGCAAGAGCGCTGTTTGGAGGTCGACAGTCAAATGACGTCAAGGTTATGACAATTGATGGGGACAGTATGTACCCCACGATTAAGTCAGGTGACAGGCTGTTTTTTGACGTGTCAGTGAGAGAATTCAAAACCGACGGTGTTTATGCGTTTGTCTATGGCAAAACGTTCCATGTGAAGCGCTTACAGATGCAGGGAGTCAAACTGGCTGTTCTTTCGGATAACCCTAACCTTGAAAAATGGTTTATTGAAGAAGGTAACGAGGATCAGTTTTATGTGATGGGTAAAGCCCTTCTACATGAATCAGTTATGTATAATAAAATTTAATTATGCCCGGTTTTTACCGGGCTTTTTTTTATTCGTCGACTCGACTCAAGGCACTGAAGAGCATTTCTTCTGAAATGATTTTAAGCGGCCAGCCCTTCTCATCCCTATAGCTAACTGCCTTTTCAATTTTTCTACCATGACTGGAAAAGCGCCAATCCCTAGATGAAAGTGTGCCGATTACGAGATAATCCAGAGACTTCGTTACCCCATCGGATATCAAACCCTCAGCTCCTACAATCCTCTCTTCAACGAGTGATCTCTTTCCGGCTGAAAACACTCCTGTTAGACAAAATTTCTTGCCCTCTATGTTGAACGAATCAAGCACATCAACAGGTAGTCGTGTCGCAAGGCCATCAACTACACCGGAATCTAAGTCACACCCAGTAAAATCAATCAATGCCTTGTGCAGAACGTTACTTTCTTTTTGAGTGATAACACCATCGCTAAGAATGCTCTTCACCAATAAAAAAAGTTCTTTACCGGGATAGTTACTTTTAAGAGCACCATTCTGAGTTAACCACCAATCTAGATACCTTATTTCATCTTCATTGAGATGGCGATCAGCTATGAGCCCTTTGCATAAGCCAGTCAAAAGATGAAGATCTGACTCTGTTGAATAGAAATCAATTTCAGGTATATCTAAAATATCTCGCTGAATTATATTAAGATATTCTTTCAACTCTTCCTTTTCTTGTTGCGTAACAACTTTGTCAGCAAGTATCAGGCTCACCCTCTCGGATAGGCTTCTGATTACGCCATTGCTGATCATTTCATTTGCTTCTAAAAGCCATGTGTCCAAGTAAAGAACTTCTGTTTCAGAGACTTCTCCGTCAGCCAGTATCCCGTCGATAATGCTGATGAGGTTAGCGAAAAGTTTGTCTCTATTGCGTGTGTAATTAAATATGTAGAGCTTGTCATCCATAAGACCTCCTTTTTCTTTTCATATTTGCATCAGCATGAAACCTAATCAAACTACTTAAAGTAGTTGACAATGACTTTCTTCGACACTAAATTACAACTTAAAGGTGTTAAGCCTGCATTATGGCTTCTGGGAACGTTCATAAACACCTTGATTCAGTTAAGCGGCCACTCAGAGACTTTCATCCCATAAGGAGAGCGAAGTTAATGTTCACACGGTTTAAACGCACTTTTTTGCACAACGATGAGAGCATTTGGCGGGCGCTTCAGGCCGCGTCACAGAGGCGCTGAGTGTTCTCTTCGTTGTGACATGTCACAACAACCTTCAAGTGTGGAGGCCCGGCTCTGGGTTGTTGCAGTAACCCAGCAGCCAATTAACTAAATCCCAAAAGTTTTATTGCCATCTTCGGCAAGGGATTAGTGCAACCAAAAATCGTGTGTGGAGTATTCATGGAAAAGTCAGACGACCCTATCACCGTTGGCCGTATCACCCTGCCCTATAGCCATCTGCTCAATGGCTGGCTGATGCCTGACGGTACCGTTATTAAAAATCCTATCAGGGCGCAGAACGAAGCTGAGCGTCTTAACAGCAACATCGTTTTTCACTGAGGGCCACCAGCATGTTATCGAATAAATCAAACAAAGAGCTTGTTGAAGCCGGTCATCAGTTCGCTAAAGCGCTTGATGCTGATATGCCTCTTACTGAAATCTCAAAGCTTGTCTCTGCTCTGGCAACCCGCCTTGATTGCGCTATCGTCCGTGGGGATGAATTGCAGCAGAAGCTGGATGCGGTGGCGGCGGAGAGCGATACCAATCTTCGCAGTGCTGCAAGCGAACTGAATACATCCTGGATGTTGCACAAAACAATGATGGGCGCTCAGGCCGCGCTTCTCTGCCTGTCTCAGGGGGACATTCTTTCTGCCAAAGAATGGCTGGAAGGCACCACTGACGAAGCGATTATTGAAATGCCTGACGATTTGAATCCCCGCGACCTCCAGGAGTGGTTTGACAGCAATATGGTCAGCAACGGCGGCTCCAACGGCTTCCTGACGCATAGCGAGGCGCTTGAGTTGTTACGTAAACGAGCGCCAGCCACCGACACTTATCTGAACTCTGTGCGGGCGGAAGGTGTGGATATGTTTTCTGCTCATCAACGTGCAATGATCGGCAAGCCACATAAAAATGATGCAGCTACCTCTTATGCCTCACGTTGTGCCACTGAATTCGCTGACTCTCTCCGCTCAGGCAACAATGACACTGCGGATAAGGCGGGTTGATATGATCCACTACCACGGTGGGCCAATTACACCAGACGTGGCTGCGTTAAAGGCGTGGAGAGGACGGCATGCTTTTATCTCTTTCGCTCATAGAGATCAGATAAACCTGGCGTCAGAGGTGTGCCAGTCATTTGCCGTTGATAACGGCGCGTTTACTGCTTGGAAAGCAGCTGGCAAAAACAAAATCGACTGGGAGGATTATTACGAGTTCGTGGCGCGCTGGAAAAATCATCCGGGCTTCGACTTTGCGATCATCCCCGACGTCATCGATGGCGGTGAGGCGGAGAACGAAGCGTTACTGGATGAGTGGCCGCATGGTGATTTCTACGGCGTTCCGGTCTGGCACATGAACGAGAGCGATGATCGCTTTATCCGACTCTGCAATGAGTATCCGCGCGTTGCGATTGGTAGTTGCGGTGAGTATGACGTTAAGCGCCCTAATCTGGCCGTGTCTCGAATGAAGGATTTAATCAGGCATGTGACGGACGTAAAGGGCCAGCCAGTTGCGAAGCTTCATGGTCTGCGCATGCTTAATCCGCTCATCTTCACCAAGTTACCTCTGGCTAGTGCGGACAGCACCAACGTAGCGCGAAATATCGGCATTGATAAAGCCTGGTCTGGCGCTTACTCCCCAGCATCCAAAGAGACACGCGCATCAGTTTTGGTCGAGCGAATTGAGTCTCATAACTCGCCGGGTTCACTTATTTACTGTGAAAAACGTGATCGCATGTCTTTTCAGTTGCATTTGGAGGTTTGATTGATGGCCAAGTCATCCGCCGAACGTAAAGCAGAGCAGCGCGCCAGACAGGCCGCTGCAGGTGTCAGAAAGTTGGAGATTGTTCTTGATGAGCAGGAACTGTCGATGCTGGAGCAGAACTGCACCTTACGCCGCCCAGGTCGAGAGCCCTACGAAATGGCAGAGTATATCGCTCTGCTTATTCGGCAGGACGATGCGCGGGTCCGTAGCCGGTTCAAATCGATCAGTAAGCGCAAGTGCGGCAAGTGTGGTGATTGCCTGCCTGTGCAGGATTGCCCACTTAAAGAAGAGTCAGCCTGTTGGGTGAGCCTGGGCTGGCATGAAACGAAATTGGTTATAGCGCCGTGACCTGTCGCGGCTTTTCTAACCTGTTGCAGCGGGAGTGTGTGGAAAATGAACCATTCAAATAATGACATTATTTCTGATGATGAAATCGAGCAATTAACAGGATACAAAATTCCGTCAAAGCAATGTCAGTGTTTAAAGGAAGCAGGAATTTTTTTCATGGTGCGCAGAGATGGGAGACCAAGAACTACCTGGCAGCACTTCAATGACCCTCTTTCTTCACGCAGCAAGCAAATGCCTGACCTCAATGAGCCGAACTTTGGAGCCCTTGATTAATGGCCCGTACCAGAAAAAATAAAGAAGATTGTTGGATGCCGCCTCGAGTATATCGGGGCAAGTCTGCCTATGAGTTCCACCCTAAAAATGGTGGTGCGATGCGTCTTTGTGATCTTGGCAGTCCTCAGTCAAAAGTATGGGCCGCTTATGAAGCGTTGATTAATGAAACGCCTGACATAAAGAATTATAAGTCATTGGCTGAGCGCTTTTTCAAGTCACCTGATTTCTACGAGTTGGCGGCTGAGACGCAGAAGGATTACCGAAAGTATTCGCTGAAGGTTTTAAGCGTGTTTGGGGATATGCCTTCGGATTCAATAAAACCAGAGCATATCAGGAAGTACATGGACAAGAGGGGGTTGAGAAGCCGCACTCAAGCTAACCGGGAGAAAGCGTTCATGTCCCGGGTGTTCCGGTGGGGATATGAGCGCGGCCTTGTTAAACAAAATCCGACTAAGGGCGTAAAACAGTTTAAAGAAAAAGCGCGTGATCGCTATGTCACCGATGCTGAATACTCCAGTCTGTACAGTGTTGCTCCTGATATGGTCAAGATTGCAATGGAACTGGCTTATCTCTGTTGTGCTCGTCAGGCGGACATACTTGAGCTAAAGAAGAGCCAGATAATCGATGAAGGCATTCTTATAAAGCAGAGTAAAACTTCTGTATCCCAGATAAAGGGATGGTCGCCAAGATTGCAGGACGTCATAGCTCAGGCTTCTACCCTGCCCCTCAAATCAGGAATGAGCAGCATATTTGTTATTCATCAACCATCGGGAGCAAAATATACGAGAGATGGGTTTAACAGTAGGTGGCTCAAAGCCAAGCAAGATGCAAAGGCTGCATTTCCAGAGTTAGATTTTGGTTTCACTTTTCATGACTTAAAAGCAAAAGGAATATCTGATCTTGATGGCAACATATATACCAAACAGGAAATTTCAGGGCATAAGGACGTGAAACAAACCGCACGTTACAACAGGAAGATCGTGGTTGTACCTGTAGTCGGGGGGCAGAAATAAGATTGGTATATTAGGAAGGCGTATTAGGAAATGTGCCTTGAAAACAAAAAAACCGCCCAAAGAGGCGGTTTAAACGACATTGCTACTACTTGATTTTATTGGTGTTTCAATATGGTGCCCGGGGCGGGACTTGAACCCGCACGACCTTGCGATCGAGGGATTTTAAATCCCTTGTGTCTACCGATTTCACCACCCGGGCGAGGTATAACTGGAGGCGCGTCCCGGAGTCGAACCGAGGTACACGGATTTGCAATCCGCTGCATAGCCACTCTGCCAACGCGCCTTAAACTTGTCTGCTGCCAGGTTATCCTGGCCTGCTAATTTGGAGCGGGAAACGAGACTCGAACTCGCGACCCCGACCTTGGCAAGGTCGTGCTCTACCAACTGAGCTATTCCCGCATCATCTTACCGTTCAGTTCACTGAACTGCTGAAGGGCTCGATATTTAATGCACTTCATCGAACTTACTGATTTTTCTTAGCTTCTGCAGCTGTGCTGCCGTTCGATGCGATGCATTCTACTGAGATGACGCGATGAGTCAATAAAATTATCCCCACAATGCGTCCGTTTGCTGCTTTTTAAATCGTATCGATCACGGTTCGAGCAAATCCCCGCGCGCCGCGCTCAGATACTGAAACATCGACCAGAAAGTCAGCACTGCCGCAATGTATAACGCAACGACACCCACGCCGACAACCATGCTGTCCGGACGCCACAACAAGGCAAAAAGTGAGAACATCTGTGCCGTTGTTTTTACCTTACCAATCCAGGAAACGGCAACGCTGCTGCGTTTGCCGATTTCAGCCATCCATTCGCGCAGCGCGGAGATAATAATTTCTCGTGCAATCATCGTTGCGGCTGGCAGCGTGATCCACCAGGCATGAAAGTACTCTGCAACCAATACCAGGGCAATTGCCACCATGACTTTATCGGCAACTGGATCGAGGAAAGCGCCAAAGCGGGTTGTCTGCTTCCAGCGACGCGCCAGAAAGCCGTCGAACCAGTCGGTCACGGCTGCCACAACAAAGATCAACGCGGTAACAAATGGCGCCCAGTGGAACGGCAGATAGAAAGCCAGCACAAAGAACGGAATAAGAACGACGCGAAACAGGGTAAGACAGGTCGGAATGTTAAATTGCATATGCTGGTAACTGTCTGGATTGGGTGGTGTTTAACGTATGTTCCTACATTGCCCACCCTGTTTCAATGCTAGTGTTTCAACGAGTAGTAGATTTTTTCCGCCAAAGCATGGGATATGCCAGGGACATTCGCGATCTCTTCCACCGATGCATTCATCAGCGGTTGCAGGCCCCCCATGTACTTAAGCAGCTGCTGGCGTCGTTTTGGCCCCACACCTTCAATGCTTTCCAGAGCACTGGTATTTTTCACTTTGGCCCGCTTTTTACGGTGCCCTGAAATAGCATGATTGTGAGCATCATCACGAATATGCTGAATCACGTGCAGCGCTGGTGCATCAGGCGACAGGGAAATCCCCTCGCCCTCCGCCTCGAAAAACAGCGTTTCAAGACCGGCTTTGCGATCGGTGCCTTTTGCCACGCCCAGTAAAATGGGACGTGATTTATCCCAGCTCACGTCCAGTTCGGCAAAAACCTGCTTTGCCTGAGCCAGTTGGCCTTTACCGCCGTCGATCAAAATGACATCGGGGATCTTCTCTTCCTCAATCGCTTTTCCATAACGGCGACGCAGCACCTGATTCATCGCTGCATAATCATCACCAGGCGTGATGCCGGCAATGTTATAGCGGCGATAATCGGCACGGAGGGGACCGTTTTGATCGAACACGACACAGGACGCGATGGTCTGCTCTCCCATGGTATGGCTGATATCAAAACACTCCATCCGGGTGATTTTATCCAACTCCAGAAACTCGGCTAGCGCAGTGAGACGCTGATGAATGGTCGAGTGCTGAGACAGACGGGTTTTTAATGCCGAACCGGCATTGGTTCGTGCCAGTTTGAGATAGCGCGCGCGATCACCACGAGGTTTACTTTGAATATTCACCCGACGCCCGGCTAATTCGGTCAGCGACTCAGACAGCAGTTCGCGCTCAGGTAAGGTGAAATCCAGCAAAATTTCACCGGGCAGCGTCCGCATTTCGCTACCCTGCAAATAAAACTGCCCCACAAAGGTTTGCACGACTTCCGCCAGATCGGTATCGGCGGGCACCTTTGGAAAATAGCTTCGGCTTCCCAACACTTTACCCTGACGAATAAACAGCACGTGTAAACAGGCCATACCGGCATCGTAGGCCACGCCAATCACATCCAGGTCGTCGCCCTGATTAGACACAAACTGTTTTTCGGTGACGCGCCTGACGGCCTGGATCTGGTCGCGCAGGCGTGCCGCTTCTTCAAACCGCAGGGCATGGCTTGCATCTTCCATACGGCGGACCAGTAAATTCAGCACCTGATCATCCTTACCCGCCAGAAAAAGCCGCACGTAATCCGTTTGCTGTGCGTACTCTTCCTCACTCACCAGCCCGGCAACACAGGGACCAAGGCAGCGGCCAATCTGGTATTGCAGGCAGGGGCGCGTACGGTTGCGATACACGCTGTTCTCGCATTGACGGATAGGAAACACTTTTTGCAGCAGCGCCAGCGTTTCTCGTACCGCGTAGCCATTGGGGAACGGGCCGAAATATTCGCCTTTCGCGTGTTTCGCGCCCCGATGCATCGCCAGGCGAGGATGAACATCGCTGCTGAGAAAAATGTAGGGGTAGGATTTATCGTCGCGCAACAGAACGTTGTAGCGCGGTTGATAAAGCTTGATGTAATTGTGCTCAAGCAACAACGCTTCAGTTTCAGTATGGGTTACGGTGACATCGATGTGATGGATGTTACTCACCAGCGCTTCGGTTTTTCGGCTGCCAACGTTCGTACGAAAATAGCTCGTAAGCCGCTTTTTCAGATCTTTGGCTTTGCCGACATAGATAACCGTTCCGGAAGCGTCATACATCCGGTATACGCCGGGTTCACTGGTGACCGTACTCAGAAAGATTTTGGGATTAAAGAGGTCACTCACTACTTATTAACGGCTCCGCATTATACAGGCCATGTCTGATGGCCAGATGCGTTAACTCTACATCGCCACTGATATTCAGTTTGCTGAACATCCGGTAACGGTAGCTGTTAACGGTTTTAGGACTGAGATTAAGCTGCTCGGAAATTTCCGTCACCTTTTGCCCCTTGGTGATCATCAGCATAATCTGCAATTCCCTTTCCGACAAACAGCTGAAGGGAGATTCGGCTTTTTGTGGCTCAATCTGGCTAAGCGCCATTTGTTGAGCGATGTCCGATGCAATGTAGCGCTGCCCGGCGTTGACCGAGCGAATCGCGTTTACCACTTCCTGTGGCGCTGCGCCCTTACTGAGATAACCTGCGGCACCAGCCTGCATGACTTTTGCCGGCAGGGGATTTTCAGTATGGATAGTCAGCATGATGATTTTGATATCAGGGTTGTAGCGCACGATTTTTCGCGTCGCCTCCAGCCCGCCGATGCCCGGCATGTTCATATCCATTAAAATGACATCAACCTGATTAGCACGGCACCACTTAACGGCATCTTCACCACAACAGGCTTCGCCAGCGATCACCAGACCTTTAATATCTTCGAGAATACGGCGGATACCGGCACGTACCAGTTCATGGTCATCGACAAGAAGGACAGTGATCAACGCGAAGCACTCCGCAGCTAATAAGAGGTAGCATTTAACGATTGCAAGCGGCAATCATACCCGTTTTTGCATTAAAAGCACATATACAAAGTCGTGGAAGGAGAGCTTTCAATGATTTATATCAATGCAAATCCTGGGTTATTGGAAAGCGCATCCCAAAAAACAGCTACTGCAATGGGATTTTTAAAAAAATAGTCTTTTCATGAAGTTAAAAAAAACATAACGTCTCAATTAATCATCTTCCTGACATTGCTGTCTGTTTTTTTGACCTGACCATTCCTGCACGTGATTAATAAATTTAACTGAACAAAGTCAGGCGGGAACGCCTGCTGTCGTGATGCACTCAGCAAGCGTAATCCCCTGTGGTATACTCTCGGATTGCTGTGCGTACCGAATAAGAGACGACGTTAACCACCAAGGAGAAATTCATGAGCGATGAAGATTTCGCGACCTCGCAGGAAACGCAAAAATTATCTGATGAAGTGGCTTGCCTGAAGATGATGATCACACTGATTCTGAAAGGAATGGGCCAGGCCGATGCGGGCAAAGTGATCATTAACATGGAACGCTACGTCAAAACCCTGGGCGACATGCCGCAGGCGGAAGTGTTCAGCAACACGATCAAGCAAATTAAAGCGGCTTATCGTCAGTAACGCTAAGATGCCCCCGTCACCGGGGGCATAAACTCAACCGTGCGGGTGCCAGTTAACCGAGACGCCCAACGAAGGCAGAACCTCCTCCGGGCTGAAGCGACGTGCACCACGGTATTTTTCTGCCAGTGCTGGCTGGCTGACGGGAATACGGATGGCAAACAGGTTATCTTCCGACTGAATCAGTCCGGGCGTTAAGGGCTGATAGACGACCTGATGCTGCTCGAACATCTTTTCCAGCATCGGCGTGGCCGAGCTGATAATAAATTCAATACCGTTAATTTCGGCCAGTTGAACAGCATGCCAGAGAATCGTAAGTGGCAACTCAGGATCGACCTCCAGCCGCGCTGAGAAACGCGACATTTCCCATACTTTTTCGTGGTTAAACGGTAAAACGATACCTTCCGTTTGCTCGGGTTCAGTCCAGGGCATTAATCGCGCACAGCCACTGATGCCATTGCGTACACTCCATGCGATCAACCAGGTTACATCAGAGCGATCAAAACGATCGTACTCTTGCCCAGGCGTGCTCAGACGCGGCGGAATCGACCAACCTTCACCCCGTGCAAACACGCTATAACGGTAACTGCCAAGCTCGGCAAGCAAGGAAGATGGCATATCCTTTAACTGCGTTTGAACTATTTTCATCATGCGCCTCTGACATCCCCATGTTTGCAATGATTTCTTCGCGCCTGCCCAGGAGCGCACTAGCGCAGGGTAGACAAGTGACCTCAACGAGGGAACTACTAAAGTTGGCAGTTGCTTTTCATTTAAATCAGTCCAATTGCTGCGGCGTAGCATGCAATTTGAGTTTTATTAGAAACATTAAAACGTTTTTTCATATTTTTTTGGTAAAAATTTACGGTGTGCTCAGAAATCGACAAAATAAGTGAAATTTCTTGTGACGTTTTGCCTTCAGCAGTCCATCTCAAAATTTCGAGCTCACGCTGACTAAAATCATTTCCCTGGACCATCAGTGCTTCATCATTCAGGCGTTCGAGTAAGGACAGGCTTTGCTCAGCCAAAAAATGCAGCTTTACCTCGAGCTCAACTCGCCGGCTGCCAGTAATAAAGGGACGCTTTGATCCTATAGATAATATACCAACGGCGCGATTTGATGCCATTGCAGAACACGAAAATCCGCTCAGGAGCCCAAAATTACACGCATCCTGCCACATTTCTTTTGCCGAGCTAAACAGCTCAGGCGTCCACTCAACCCCTTTTCCTGAGCGCAGGCAAAGCTGCAACACGGGATCGATCGCATAATAATTCTGCTCTTTATAACGTTTAATCCATAATTTAGGATAAGTGTCATGTAAATAAACACGTGGTCGGGTAAAAGGAACGCGGTGCTGGATAAAAAAAGCGAAATAATCGAAACCCAGTGACTGGATATAATCCTGCAGGAGCCCCTTTAATTGTTGGGTCGTCGCCAGTGCCTGAAAATGATTTTCAGTCTCAGTCCGCCAGGAAAAATAATCTTCACTTGTCATATTGCCTCAACTTCCACTACGTGCTTGATATCTTTGCATCAGAAATGAATTTACCCTGTGTCAGCACATCAAAAAAAGCTTTATTTTCATTTGGTTTTCAGGACCCGTTACGGGCAAAATGCCAAAACCAGGGATAAAAGAATGCTGCTGGCAATTCAGGCAACGCGTGATGGGCAGAATAATAGGATTTTTCTTATATTTTTTCAATCTTTAAACGCAGCCAGCATTGAAAATAAGACTAAAGAAGTTGCGGTCCGCAACTTATTATTTTCCTGGATGACCCATTTGATACCCGCAACGGGTCAATGTACACCTTTTATGCATCATCATTGCTGATTAAACGTTCAAGGCAAAGCCTAAAAAAGAACATGCTGCAGTATCGCTGACATCAAATGTGGCGTTATTCAAACCTCCGGGTAACATGATCTCTGCCGAAAACGCGTCCCTTACCGCGCCTGGAGCCCTACTCTTTTGGCTCTGCTCAAGCGTGATGCACGACCTTAAGTGAAACGCGTGACGCAAAGAGAATGTCTTTTCCCTGATAAGAAAGAAGCTGTTCATATTGTTGCCCCAGGATAAAATATCAGACATGAATTAACTTAACATATTGTCTGAGCGGGGGTAAAATACAGCCTGTAAAAAACAATCAATAACGTATTTAATAAGAAAAAAATATCACAATAAAATATCGGAATGTTAATAAAATTAAAACACGGCAACGACCTCATAATTCATTATCCCACATGCATTAAATAACGTCTATTCGCTGAAAGGCACAACGCCACACATAAAAAGGTTGCATACCCGGATATAATGTTAATAAAAAAAGCGAAGCCTGAAAAACCGAAATAGTCGCATATTTTTTATGCTGGATAATAAGAAATAAAAACCCCGTAATTACCCTCAGCGCTGTCCTGTTACTATCTGCAATAACCTGCCCCACGCATGCCAAAATGAAAATGTGTTGCATGCGCAGTATTATAATCCGGCCCAAGCGCATTACCAAAAAAGTGACAACCTGTTCGCCACAATCCGTGAAGTAATAGCGCTTTCTCTTCAGGTTGCTGCCAGTGTTGACTGACCACCAGCCGCTGACCATTGGCCAGACGATAGGCCGTTATATCCCAGGCGTCAGCAGTGGCATGTTCGCTTAGTCGCCCCTGAGTTCGGTGATAGATATTACGACAGGCATAACTGCCAACATGCTCAATGCCCACCAGCCGGGTGCCCGACTGCTGAAGAATCTGCTGACTGCTGTGAACCACATACAGGGTGGCCGCAACGGCCATGGGACAGCTGGCCAGAAAGCTGCTGCTGAGTGATACTGCGCCCATTTTTTGCACTCTCAGCGGCTGAGCTAGCGGACACTGGCCGGCGATGGCTGGTTGCTGGCTGAAACTCACCCGTCCCGCCTGCTCTGCCCGACGCATGACGTCAAGACAGGCGGCAGGATCATTTTGCAGACGCTTGATTTTCAGCCGCGTCATCCAGCCTGGCGGATCGGTCACCGACAGAGGCGTGAACGGATTAAACTGCGGGGGTAAGTGCTGTTTCAGCCAGGGCAAACTCATCCACCCCAGTCCGGTCATGATAATAAGCAGGACAAGCGTGCGCATAATGCCTCTGATGTGAAACAACCAATAATGAGGAAGTGTAGAAGCGCCGTGCGTTGTCTGCCCCGGAGATAACACAAGGTGATGAAATATTACCTAATCTGACGTAAAAACCGCCTGCTGGAAGCAAAAATGCTCTTTTGATGAGTATGTTGTCTGATATTGTTAAAAAATGATTACCGTTTTTATCCTTACTTCCTCTATCTTATGCCCAATTGTTTCAGACACTCAGTCATCCTCAACAGCCATCAGAGCTGACACAACATCAAGACAGGAAAGACAATTTCATGGTTGATCACTCTCACCACACGCAGAGCCCGCAAGGCTCAGACACATTGCGGCGTAATCTGCATAACCGGCATATCCAGCTCATCGCTATCGGCGGCGCTATCGGAACGGGTCTGTTTATGGGCTCGGGAAAAACCATTAGTCTGGCAGGCCCGTCCATCATTTTCGTCTATATGATCATCGGCTTTATGCTGTTTTTCGTCATGCGCGCAATGGGCGAATTGCTGCTGTCGAATCTGGAATACAAATCCTTTAGCGATTTTGCGGCCGACTTACTTGGGCCGTGGGCGGGCTACTTCACCGGTTGGACATACTGGTTCTGTTGGGTGGTCACCGGTATCGCCGACGTGGTGGCTATCAGCGCCTACTTCCAGCTCTGGTTTCCAGGGTTCTCCATCTGGATGAGTGCGCTGTTGTGCGTCTTTGTCTTTTTGGCGTTGAATATCGCCACGGTGAAGATGTTTGGTGAGATGGAATTCTGGTTCGCCATCATCAAAATTGTGGCGATTGTCGCCTTAATTGTGACCGGAATCGTGTTGGTTTCACTCCACTATCCTTCTCCCGGTGGCGGTACCGCAGCCCTGAGTAATATCTGGGATCACGGCGGTATGTTTCCCAAAGGACTGAGCGGATTTTTTGCCGGGTTTCAGATCGCTGTGTTTGCCTTTGTCGGCATTGAGCTGGTCGGTACGGCCGCCGCCGAAACACAGGATCCGCACAAGGTCTTACCGCGCGCCATTAACGCGATTCCCTTGCGCGTCATTATGTTTTATGTCCTGGCCCTGATGGTAATCATGTCTGTCACGCCCTGGACAGAAGTGATGGCCGATCGCAGTCCGTTCGTTGAGATGTTTGTTTTAATTGGTCTTCCGGCGGCGGCAAGTATCGTGAACTTCGTGGTATTAACATCTGCCGCCTCATCGGCTAACAGCGGCATTTTCTCGACCAGTCGCATGCTGTATGGCTTATCACAGCAGGGCGTTGCCAGTCGGGCTTTTGGGCGGTTATCTGCGCGCGCCGTTCCCACGACCGGCCTGTTCTTCTCCTGCTTCTGTTTGCTGTGCGGCGTAGCGCTGATTTACCTGATTCCGGATGTGATGACCGTCTTTACTCTGGTCACCACGGTTTCGGCCATTCTGTTTATGTTCGTCTGGACCATCATCCTGTGCAGCTATCTGGCCTATCGCAAAAAATTTCCGGAACGCCATGCGGCATCTAACTTTAAAATGCCGTTGGGTAAATTCATGTGTTGGGTTTGTATGGCCTTCTTCGTGTTTATTCTCGTCCTGCTCACGCTACAGGAGGATACACGTCAGGCATTAATGGTGACGCCATTATGGTTTATCCTGCTGGCCATCGGCTGGCAGCTGCGTAAACGCACGCGCCGTTAACCCCCAGCATGAAGAAAGCCCGACAAAAGTCGGGCTTTTTTTTTTATAACTGCTCAGCAATATGGCTGAACGTGCGCTTCAACGTGCGCCCGGCGGACGGGAGGCGCTGCGGCCGGGCATCCGGACGCTGTGCCGTTCCCAAACCAAAGGTGAAGGTGTAGCGGTCATCGTCGCCCATACGCAAATCGGCGATGGTGATCTGTCCATCGCGCTCACTCATGGCATAAAAGCCGTGGCTGAACCAGGCAATCCGCTCTGCAAACCAGTTCCCCTTGAATGATGCAAATAATTCAGGATGACGGGGCCGCCAGGTCACCGTAACGGGACGCCTCGGCGACAGCAAAGACCAGTAAGCTTCCCCATAACGATCGGGCGTGATAATGACGCTACGCCAGACAAGGGTATTTAGCGCCGTGGGCGTGACCAGCACCTTGTTTGTTGCAATGCCCTGCTGTTCAAGTGACTGTTTGATCTGCCCGTCCGCGACCTGCTGAATCAGCACGCTCCAGACGAGATAGGCCGAGCTCAATGCCAGTCCCGCGCGGTTCCAGCGCAATCCCCGATCGCTGCGACGCCACAACGCCACCGCTAAGCCAACGAGCAGCGGTAAGGTATAAAGCGGATCGACAATATATATGCTGCCGATCGCGTAAGGATGATCGGTAAGCGGTAATCCCAGTTGCGTGCCATATACCGTCATCAGATCGAGAAGAGGATGGGTGATCAGCGCCAGCCAGATGGCGGGCCACCAGGCCGTCCATGCTGGCCCGGCACGACAAAGCCGTGCAACCAGCCAGGCCACTAAGGGGGAAAGCAGCGTCAGATAAAGCAGCGCATGGCTTTCGGTTCGGTGCAGCGTCATATTGCGGATAGCATCACCGTGATCGAGAAAGACATCAAGATCCGGCAACGTTCCGCAGGCCGCGCCGATAATGGCGGCCTGCCAGGCCGGAACACGGCGGCCCATCACCGCCAGGGTTACTGACGCGCCCAGTACGCATTGTGAAACAGAATCCATCAGCCCACTCCAGTGTTTATTCCTGTATTCAGTATGGCCTTGTTCTTTTAACGCACCCGAATACCTTCAATAATAATGCGCTGAACGTTCTCTACCGTTTCTTCAAAAAACAGCGGATTAGTGAGCCTGTTTCCCGTAATGGCTTCAACCTGACTGGCAAAATCGGCGTAGTGCTGCGTGGTTGCCCAGAGCATAAAAATCAGGTGTTGGGGCTGAATACCCGCCAGCCTTCCTTCGGCTATCCAGCGCTGTATAATCGCTGTTTTATCATCCATAAGTTGTTTTAAATCCCCCGCCAGTTCACCTTTCAACAGGGGCGCCCCCTGGAGCATTTCCAGGCAAAACAGCCTTGATGCCTGCGGATGGTCCCGGGAGACTTCAAGTTTTAGGCGGATATAGTGCCGAATGGCTCTCAAAGGATCCTGATCGTGGCTCAGTGCACGCAGGGGCGCCAGCCAGACATCCAGGATCTCTTTCAACACGGCAATATAGAGCGCTTCTTTGGAAGGATAGTAGTACAGCAAATTCGTTTTAGAGACACCGGCGCGGTCAGCGACTTTTTCCAGTCGCGTACCGTGGATGCCAAACTGGGAAAAAAAGCTCAGCGCGGCCTCCAGAATAGCCGCCCGTTTGGCAGCGACGGCCACTGAGCGGCGCGTGGGCACTGATTGTTCCTTTTTCATAGGGTTCCCCTCGCCTGACACTGTGTATCACAGCAAGCTCATGAATTTGCCACGTGATAACAGTGAAGGTTTAAACGCTGCGGTAATGTCAGTAACACGCACAACGACAACATCTCTCTCAGAACAGGCGCAATAACCGACTCGCGCTTTCGCGTCATCCTTTTGACCTTCATTCGTCCCGCGAAGAGGCTGAGGGTATCGCTTTGCGGCGCTTCAGACGCAGTTCACTGATAATCACGCCGCAGACGATAAAAGCGCCACCAAGTATCGCGGCTGCCGGCAAACGTTCGCCGGCGATGCGCCCGACCACGCCCGCCCATACCGGCTCTCCGGCGTAAATAACCGTTGCCCGCGTGGGCGACACGCTGCGTTGTGCCCAGTTCATCGTCACCTGGATAAGCGCACTGGCGGCACCCAGACCTAATGCGCTGAGCAATAACGGCGTCGACAGGGCAGGCAACGTTTCCCCGTTGGGAAGCATAAAGCAGAAGGCACAGAGTGAAGCGACGGTAAGCTGTATAAAGGTCACACGACGAACATCAACATGACCGGCAAATCGGCTGATAAGAATAATTTCGCCCGCAATCGCCAGGGTACTGATCAGCGTGGCAATCTCACCCTGATTGAGCACCACCCTTCCGTCCTGCGGCCCCGCAACCAGTATTAAGCCGCAAAACGCCAGTAAGATACCCAGCCATGCCATTAACGGAGGTGGACGCCGTAGGAACAGCCATTGTAAAAGCGGCACAACCGGAACATATAAGGCGGTCAGAAAGGCCGACTGGCTGCTGGAGATGGTCTGCATTCCCCATGTCTGCAGACCGTAACCCGCGGCAATGGTCAGGCCGATAAGCGTTCCCGCCTTTATTTCAGTCCAGCTGATTGCGGCAAGGTAACGGCGAAAAAAGAGCGCCAGCAGGATGGCCGCAGTGGCAAACCGCAACCCAACAAAGAAAAACGGGCCTGAGTGCTGCATCGCCCGATGTACCACTAAAAACGTCCCGCCCCAGATCATCGTAATGAAAATAAGTACCCATTCCTGACGCGTTATACGCACGGTCAGTCTGCGCGTCGTAGTCGACATAGTTCACCTGCCTGATTGATTCAGGCGCTATTGTGATCGGCGATGCCGGGTAATGCAATGTCACTCGCCGACGCGCTGACCCTGAAGACGAATAAAACGCGCTGCCGCCATCGGTAATGGGCCACTTTACCTTTCCGCACGAGATGAATCCGGTCAGGCGCGGCATCATGTCTTACCGCTTCTGTTGCACGCCGTAGCATCTTTCATTGCGCCGCCTTTATAAACGGACAGGCTTTGATGAGTCATATTCCGAGTTTGATGAGTCATATTCCGAGAAGGATGCGCGACGACATGTTGCAACCCCCCGAATTAGATGACCTTCAGGCTTTCAGGGCTTTCAGGGCTTTCAGGGCTTTCAGGGCTTTCAGGGCTTTCAGGGCTTTCAGGGCTTTCAGGGCTTTCAGGGCTTTCAGGCAGAAATTTACATTTAGAAACATAGCAAACGCTAAGAATCGCCCTGGAATTAGAATATTAACCCCAACAAAACCCCATTTTCAGCGTTTTTTAAGCCGTTAGGCCGAGTGCGTGCCAGCAGTTGTTCAAAGCTCTTCTATACTTTTGGGTGTGTTGAATAACCCCCGGAGAGACCAATGGCCAAGATTCTGGTGCTGTACTATTCAATGTATGGACATGTTGAAACCATGGCTAACGCCGTGGCAGAGGGCGCCCGCAAGGTACCGGGTGCGCAGGTAGACGTGATGCGCATTCCTGAGACTATGGACGCTGACCGCTTTGCAGACGTTGGCGGTAAAACGCAACAGTCCGCGCCTGAAGCCACGCCTGAGATATTGCCGCAATACGACGCCATTATTGTCGGCACACCTACCCGTTTCGGTAATATGTCCGGTCAGATGCGTACGTTTTGGGATCGCACAGGCGGCCTGTGGGCATCCGGCGCGCTGTACGGCAAAATCGCCAGCGTCTTTGCCTCAACAGGTACAGGCGGCGGCCAGGAGCAAACCATTACCTCCGTCTGGACCACCCTCGCCCATCACGGCATGGTTATCGTTCCGATCGGCTACGGCACGAAAGAGATGTTTGACATTTCTCAGGTGCGGGGCGGCACGCCTTATGGCGCAACCACGCTGGCAGGAGGAGATGGCTCACGTCAGCCTACGGAAGAAGAATTGATCATCGCCCGTTTTCAGGGTGAACACGTTGCCGGACTGGCAGCAAAACTTAAGGATTAAACGCCCGGAAGGAGATCGTTATGTCGAATAGTCAGGCAAAAGCCCACCATGTTGGCGAATGGGCCAGCTTACGTCACACCTCACCTGAAATTGCCGAGGCCATTTTCGAAGTCGCCAATTATGACGAACGCCTTGCTGAAGAAATCTGGCGGCAACAGGGCAGTGACGACGTATTAATCCGTGCATTTGAAAAAACCAACCAGGATGTCCTTACCTGGGACGACAAAACGGTAGAACGAAAGAACGTTTAGCAGCATGGCGGGCTATCCCGCCATGCTTTTTTTATCGCTGACCAAGGAGCACTCTATGTCTTCCTATCAAAGCATCAACCCTGCAAACAACCAGTTAATGAAAAGCTGGCCTTCCCACGACAGCGCGGCGGTAAGTCATGCGCTGGAAACGGCCGACCGCCTCTATCATTCAGACTGGAGTAAAGGCGACATCCAGCCACGCCTCCAGGTGCTGAAAAAACTGGCTGATCTGATTGATGACCGTGCGGAAGAACTGGCTGCCATTGCCAGTAAAGAAATGGGCAAGCTAATAGGCCAAAGCCGCGGTGAAGTGCAGATCTGTTCCCAGATTGCGCGGTACTATGCCGAGCATGCGGAGCGCATTCTTAAGCCACAACCTTATGACAGTGAACTGGGCGAAGCCTGGGTTGAATATCATCCTATCGGTGTGCTGGTGGCGGTTGAGCCCTGGAACTTCCCGTATTATCAGCTAATGCGCGTGCTGGCACCCAACCTGGCGCTGGGAAACCCTGTACTGGCCAAGCATGCCAACATTGTCCCGCATTGTGCTGACGTATTCGAGAAGTTGGTCAGGGAAGCCGGCGCACCCGAAGGGGCCTGGACGAACCTGTTCATTTCTACCGATCAGGTGGCGGAACTGATTGCCGACGATCGTGTTCAGGGCGTAGCACTGACCGGATCCGAACGTGCCGGAAGTGCTGTCGCAGAACAGGCTGGTAAACATCTGAAAAAATCGACGCTGGAACTGGGCGGCAACGATGTCTTCGTGGTAACTGAGGACGCCGACCTGGATGAAGCCGTACGCCAGGGCGTGCAGGCGCGTCTGAGCAACTGCGGTCAGGTTTGTACGGCCGCTAAGCGCTTTATCCTGAATGAGAAAATTGCGGATACCTTTATCGATAAGTTCAGCGCGGCAATGAATGCCGCAACGTTGGGCGATCCGCTGGATGAAAAAACCACGCTCGGTCCCCTTTCCTCCGCCGACGCACGCGATCGTCTGGTAAAACAGGTTGATGAGGCAGTGGCGAAAGGTGCCCGTCTGATCACCGGCGGTAAAGCCGTGGCAGGCGTGGGCTGCTTCTATCAGCCCACGGTCCTGACCCACATCACGCGCGACAATCCTGCTTACTTTGAGGAGTTCTTTGGCCCCGTCGCGCAAATGTACGTGGTGGCTAACGACGAAGAAGCGGTGGCGCTGGCCAATGATTCGCACTATGGGCTAGGCGGTTCGGTGTGGACACAGGACATTGCGCGTGGCCGCAAGCTGGCATCGGCGATCGAAACCGGCATGGTCTTTATTAACTCGCAAAGCGATACCTCGGCTGAGCTGCCGTTTGGCGGCGTTAAACGTTCGGGCTATGGACGTGAACTGTCCGATCTCGGCATTAAAGAGTTTGCTAACCAGAAGCTGGTGGTCGTTGCAGGCCAGGCCGGTTGATTCCGGCAATTAAAAAACCCCGTCTCGACGGGGTTTTTTCTTTTCAGGTACTGTGCAGGATCAGTTGGCGGTAGCGGGTTGCTTCGCCTCACCGGTTTCAGCTTTGGTCTGCGCATTACTGCCAGGCGCATTGCTGCTGCCAGCCGGGGCCGCGCGGCTGTCGGCCTTAGCCTTCTCATCAGCCGCTTTTTGCGCGGCAGCCTTATCTGCTTTGGCCTTTTCGTCTGCGGCTTTCTGCGCAGCCGCCTTGTCAGCATTAGCCTTTTCTTCAGCCGCTTTATCCGCTTTGGCCTTCTCATCAGCCGCTTTCTGCGCGGCGGCTTTGTCGGCGGCCGCCTTATCAGCATCCGCCTTTTGCGCCGCATCGCCCGCCGTGGCCGCTTTCGCATCCTCAGGTTTCGCCGCAGTCGCAGGCTGTGCCGGCTGGGCTTCCGCAGCAGGTTGCAGCGCCGTACCCTGTAGTGCGCTGTTCAGCACCTGGGCAAACTGATCCCAGCTGCAGTATCCGTTAGCGTCTGTCGGGCAACCCGCCAGTTGAAGCGTAACGCGCTTAGGCGGCTTCTTAAGGCTCAGAACCTCTGCATCGCGCAGTTGATCGGCGGTCTGATAAACGTATTCGATTTTAAGCAGATCTTTGTTGTTTTTCGCATCGTGCCAGCGTTCAAACACCACCTGACCGCCGATTGGCGTTTTTTCGTAGGTCTCAGGTAAGTCATAAGGCTTAACCTGTAACGCACTCAGCAGTGACGCAATGTTGGAGTCATGCCCGACCATCAGCGTAACTTTAGGTGAGTCTGACTTTTCCTGATCGATCAGCTGGCTGCGAATGTAGTCCACCAGTGGCGCGGCAACATCGCGTGCAACCTCAGGCGTGGTAAACAGCGTGTCCTGATAGCCATTTTTAATAGCGGATAGTGCCTGCCACTGTTCAGGGGTTTTGATTTGTCCCCAGGCGACCTGGTCCAGCGGGAAGCCTTCATAATATTGCAGCGTAAAGGCATCCATTAGCGAATTACCCACTTTTAGTGGCCCGTTCACGCCGGGTTCCTTGCCGTTTTCAACGATAAAGGTGTTCTGGCCATTGCTCAGATCGCACTGCTTTTTGTTATTACAGGCAGGAGAGGATTTGTAGTCAACAATCTTCTCGAGCCGCTGAAAAGCGGGTTTCAGTGACAGCTTTTCGTTGGCAGCGGTCATTCCGGCCAGCGCTTTCTTAATGAATTCTTCGTTCCCGTCTGTAATAACCGGATTAAATACCGGATCCATGCTGCCCATTTCATCCTGGTGAGTCACAGCAATGTCACAGCCCGGGAAGGCACCATTTACGAAGAACTGAGCCGTTGCCACGGTACGCTGCAGGCTGTTGGCGTAGACAAAGACGCTGTTGCTGTCCGGACAAACGCCATTTTTTACCAGCCCCTGCTGAGCAAGCCACTGACGGGTATAGTTACCCATGTACACTTCCAGCACGCCGCCTTTAGTGGTCAGCTGTCCACCCGGCACATCCCACTCCGGCCAGGTTTTTTTGGTGGATTGCGCCAGCACGCTGCCGTTATCCGCAAGCGGTGCACGCAGGTTATGGCGGCTGAACATTAACACCTGCTGTAACTGCATATCGTTGTCAGCGGCCTGTGCCAGCGTTCCAATCGGTAATGCAGCAAGTACCGACAATGCGCAAAGACTCAGTTTCTTGATCATTGTGCCTATTCCATTCATTCAGTAAAAAAACACTCTGGCTATCAACCGATTAGCTCGCATCAGAGCGACGTGGCGAATAGTGTAACTCAGCTTGCCCCTGAAAAGCGCCAGGCAACAGCAAAAACAATTAATGGACTATAGCAGAGATGCCAGATGCCGTTCAAAACCGCGCAGTCCGCTGAAAAGCAGGAAGAATTTTAAACGGGCGTGAGAAGAGAAAACAAAACGAAACAGGCCAGCACACTGTGCTGGCCTGTAAAATGTGGCGGAGGAAGAGAGATTCGAACTCTCGGATGGTTTCCCATCGGCGGTTTTCAAGACCGCTGCCTTAAGCCGCTCGGCCATCCCTCCGGGTTGTAACACTACTGCAAAGGCAAGATGATATTATCCTGTCTTGCCTCTTCATGCCTGGTGGCAATGAAGTGGCGGAGGAGGAGAGATTCGAACTCTCGGATGGTTTCCCATCGGCGGTTTTCAAGACCGCTGCCTTAAGCCGCTCGGCCACCCCTCCGCAATGACGCGCACTATAAACATCCCCTCTGGAGATGTAAAGCCTGCGATAATCCGTTCGCGTGAAAAACAGCCAAATTCGCGTTATTCGTTAGCTAAATCGCCATTCTGCTCAAAGAATTAACACCTTAACGCGTAAAGAAGGGTAAAACGGCTTTTCCCTCTTTATAGGGCTGCGTATTCTCAGAGCATATTTGGTGTTCTGCCTTACAGGAGCGCAACATGGACAGAATAGTTTCTTCATCATCGCGACAGTCATTACTCAGCACGCACAAAGTGCTGCGTAACACCTATTTTCTGCTGGGCCTGACGCTCGCCTTCTCAGCGGTGACCGCCACGGCAAGTACACTTCTGGCATTACCGGCACCCGGTTTAATTTTGATGCTGGTGGGCTTCTACGGTCTGATGTTTCTGACCTATCGCCTGGCTGACAGCCCAATGGGGATTTTAGCCGCCTTCGCCTTTACGGGCTTTTTGGGTTACTGCCTGGGGCCAATCTTAAGTTCTTTCCTGACGGCAGGAATGGGCGATGTGATCGCGTTGGCGTTAGGCGGTACAGCGCTGGTGTTCTTCTGCTGCTCCGCCTATGTGCTGACAACAGGTCGTGACATGTCATTCCTGGGCGGCATGATGATGGCGGGCTTCGTGGTGTTACTGGTGGCCGTTGTGGCTAACCTGTTCCTGCAGTTGCCTGCCCTTCACCTGGCGATTAGCGCCCTGTTTATCCTGTTCTCTGCTGGCGCCATTCTGTGGGAAACCAGCAACATTATTCATGGCGGCGAAACTAACTATATTCGTGCCACGGTAAGCCTGTATGTTTCCCTGTATAACATCTTTGTTAGCCTGTTAAGCATCCTGGGTTTTTCCCGCAGCAATTAATCGACGCCGCTGGCGCGATACGAACCCCGCTCAGGCGGGGTTTTTGCTTTTTCTGCGGTGCCATTTTGCTAAACTGCAGCCCGAATGATAATGAGGACGCGTTATGAACTATAAGGGTGACGAAATAGCGGTGGATGCCGAAGGCTATTTGAAAAACCACCAGGACTGGAGCGAGGAGCTGGCACAGCAGATTGCTGACAACGAGGCCATCGTAATGACGGAAGCCCACTGGGAAGTCGTGCGCTTTGTCCGTGACTTTTACCTGGAATTTAATACTTCTCCCGCCGTTCGTATGCTGGTGAAGGCGATGGCGAAAAAGTATGGCGAAGAGAAAGGTAACAGCCGCTACCTGTTTCGGCTGTTTCCTGAAGGGCCCGCCAAACAGGCGACAAAAATTGCTGGCCTGCCCAAGCCTGCCAAATGCCTTTAATTAACCGGTGGTAAAGCTGCGGGGGAAGTCGCCGGGCTGATGCGGCTCCAGCAGCACCTTTTCCACATGGGCCGTGCGCGGCCCACCGGCTTTTAACCATGCGATTAACGCCTCGACCTGCTCTGCCTCACCGCAGGCGAGCACCTCAACCCGGCCATCATCAAGATTACGCGCATAACCCTGCACACCGAGCGCGTTGGCTTTCGCCTGTGTGCTGTAGCGAAAACCCACGCCCTGCACGGTGCCCTGCACCCAGGCTTTGTAACACATGCTCGCCATGGTCCTCTCCCGCTGTTCGTTGCAATTTGCCGTTATCCACTGGACAATAGCGCCTCATTTTTTCAGGTAAGCATAGCAAACTATGACAGTTCGATTGATTCTCGCCAAGGGACGTGAAAAGTCCCTGCTCCGTCGTCATCCCTGGGTTTTCTCTGGGGCCGTCGCCCGCCTTGAAGGGAAAGCCCAACAAGGGGAAACCATTGATGTTTGTGACAGTAACGGTAAATGGCTGGCGCGTGCCGCTTATTCACCTCAGTCACAGATTCGCGCTCGCGTCTGGAGCTGGCAGCAGGACGAATCTGTCGATATCGCTTTTTTTGTCCGCCGTTTTCAGCAGGCACAAATCTGGCGCGACTGGCTGGCTGCACGCGACGGCCTGGACAGCTATCGTCTGATTGCCGGAGAGTCAGACGGCCTGCCAGGCGTGACTATCGATCGCTTTGGTCAGTTTCTGGTGCTGCAACTGCTGTCTGCTGGCGCGGAGTATCAGCGCCCCGCCATTATCTCCGCCTTGCAGCAGTGTTTTCCGGATTGCGCTATCTACGATCGCTCAGATGTCGCAGTACGTAAAAAAGAAGGTCTGGAACTGACCCAGGGAACCGTAACCGGTGAACAGCCTCCCGCGCTATTGCCGATCACAGAGCACGATATGAAGCTGCTGGTAGATATCCAGGGCGGACATAAAACGGGCTACTACCTTGATCAGCGAGACAGCCGCTATGCCACACGCCGCTATGCCAAAGACGCGCGCGTGCTGAACTGCTTTTCTTATACCGGAGGCTTTGCCGTTTCGGCATTGATCGGCGGCTGTAAAGAAGTGATTAGCGTTGATACGTCGCAGGATGCCCTGGATGTGGCACGTCAAAACGTCGAACTGAACGGTTTAGATCTGTCCCGTGCCCGGTTCCAGCGCGATGACGTCTTTAAGCTACTCCGCCGCTACCGCGATGAGGGTGAGAAATTCGATCTGATCATAATGGATCCGCCCAAATTTGTTGAGAACAAAAGCCAACTGATGGGCGCCTGCCGTGGCTATAAAGACATTAACATGCTGGCCATTCAGTTGCTGAATCCAGGCGGGATGTTACTGACCTTCTCCTGTTCAGGCTTGATGGCAACAGACCTGTTCCAGAAAATTATTGCGGATGCCGCGCTGGATGCAGGCCGTGACGTCCAGTTCGTTGAGCAATTCCGCCAGGCTGCCGATCATCCTGTGATCGCCACCTACCCCGAAGGTCTTTACCTGAAAGGTTTTGCCTGTCGCGTCATGTAACTTGAAAAAAACTGTCTTTGCCCCCATCTCTCATGCAGGACAGTTTTTTCGGAGGTCATCATGATTGCCAGTAAATTTGGTATTGGTCAGCAGGTTCGTCATCGGTTATCCGGCGTGCTGGGTGTGATTGTCGATGTCGATCCTGAATATGCGTTAGATGAGCCACAGCTGGACGAGATCGGGGCAACTGACACGTTGCGCAGCGCGCCCTGGTATCACGTGGTCATGGAAGATGAAGAAGGCAGTCAGGTCCATACCTACGTCGCCGAAATTCAACTTGCCGGTGAAACCAGCCCTGAACATCCAGAGCAACCCTCTATGGATGAACTGGCCGCATCGGTTCGTCAGCAGCTCCAGGCACCGCATTTGCGTCACTAACAGTGGGCGGCAATCTGTTTGCCGCCGCTATTGTTATTGCCCCATTCCCAGTCGCGGGATTTCAATTTTCGGGCAGCGATCCATCACGACCGTCATGCCCGCATCCTGCGCCAGCACGGCAGCCTGCTCATTAATCACGCCCAACTGTAACCAGAGCGTATCCGCACCGACCGCAATGGCTTCCTGCGCGACGCCCCATGCCGCTTCCGAATTGCGGAACACATCGACCATGTCAATTTTTCCGGGGACTTCTCCCAGCGAACCATACGCGGTTTGTCCCAGCAGAGTCTGACCTGCAAGCTTAGGACTGACCGGAATCACTTCATAACCCTGATCGAGCAAATACTTCATTACCCCATAGCTGGGGCGTTCGGGGCGATCGCTGGCGCCTACCAACGCAATACGTTTTGTGCGGGTCAATACGTCGCGAATAGTCTGATCATTCATGGGCTTCTCCTTTCTGTCTGCTCTTCATTGTAGTTGAGCCTTTACACACTCGCGGGGCGTTGCAAATACATATTGTGCCGCTTCGCTGGAATAAATATGTATAATTGTAAACTTAATGCCATAATGTAAGAATTTGCTACATCCATTCATTTTTAACCGGAGTCGAAATGAAGCTGTCAATGGCTGTAACGGGGTTCATTGCTCTCCTCGTTTCGGCATCCTGCTCTGCTATTACCCTGAAGCTTGATCCTCAAATCACGTTGCTGGTTTTGGACGGTCGCAAGATCTCCGGCTCACTGCTGAAAGGGGCTGACAGTTTAGAGCTGGAGCGGGGTCAACATCAGTTCCTGTTTCGGGTGGAACAATCGCCTGGTGACAGCAAAACCCCTTCTCAGTACTATCAGTCTGTGCCGATGATCGTGACATTCACCGCCGAAGCCAGGAGCATCGCTATCCGCCTGCCTCCGCTCAGCAATTCACGAGAAAGACATAACTTTGACCGTTCACTGGCGTTCAGGCTGGTTGATGAAAAGGGTAAAGAGGTTTTTAGCGTGCGCGATCGCCTGCCGGTTACGGCTGGTGCGGATGTTGAAAAAGCGATGGTCAGTTACAATCGTATGGGCTTAGCGGCTTCGGTGCCTCAGTTCGCCAATCTCACCACCCCTTCCCCATCAGCACAACTTACTGCCGATCTTGCCTGGTCGGTTGAAACTACTACGCCGTCAATTGAGCACTGGTTTCAGCGTTTCGATGAGGCCACTCGTCAACAGTTCATCAATCTGGTCAAAATGCTGCGGGCAAGTTGATAGTGTGAAATGGCGCAGGGTAAACTGCTGCAACGGGCGTTTTTGCTCCTTTGCATCAGGATGCTGTTATGGAATACACCTTACGTACGCTTGGAAAACAAAAACATATCGCGCTGGTCGCTCATGACCACTGCAAAGACTCTCTGCTGGATTGGGTGACGCGTAATCAACCCGCTCTGGAATCTCATATTCTTTATGCGACAGGCACGACAGGCAATCTCATCAATCGTCACACCGGCCTGAACGTAAATGCAATGCTGAGTGGCCCAATGGGCGGAGACCAACAGGTTGGTGCCTTTATCGCCGAAGGCAAAATTGATGCGCTAATCTTTTTTTGGGATCCGCTAAATGCGGTTCCTCATGATCCTGACGTCAAAGCGCTGCTTCGTCTGGCGACGGTCTGGAATATCCCGGTCGCCACCAACCGGGCGACCGCCGATTTTATCATTCAGTCGCCGCTGTTTGATCAGCCTGTCGATGTCCGTATTCCGGATTATGCACGTTATCTTGCCGATCGCCTGAAATAACTCAGGCTTTACGCAGCACCGGCACGTCCAGCTCGCGGAAGGTCTCGACAAAGACCGAAGGTTGCTGCTTATCAAACAGCAACCAGACCTGCTGGCGCGCGCGAGTTAACGCAACATAGGCCAGTCGCCGCTCTTCCGCATCCGGAAACGCTTCGGGCTGAGGCAGCAAGCCTTCCTCAATGATGGACTCGCGCTGCGCCGCCGGAAAGCCTTCTTTACCTTGCTGAAGCCCCAGCAGAATGACGTAATCTGCCTGCTGGCCCTTACTGGCATGAATGGTCAGAAAATCGATGTTTAATTTTGGCCAGCGGGTTTTGGCTTTATCCAGCACGTCAGGACGCAAATAGTGGTAACGTGCCAGTATCAGCACCCGCTCGTGGGGTTTTGCGTAGCCACTCAGCTTATTCAGCAACGGCTCCAACTGATCCTGCGGTAACAGGGCAATGGATTTTTTATTGCCCTTAACCAGGCTGTTTAAGGGTTTGCGCAGCTGATGCGGATTCTGCTGGATGAAGCGATTTGCGACTTCACCAATCCGATCGTTAAAGCGATAGGTCGTGTCCAGCACGCAGCGATCGCCCTCACCAAAATAGTGATGAAATGCCGTTGTGAGGCTCATTTCAGCCCCGCTGAAGCGGTAGATCGCCTGCCAGTCATCGCCAACAGCAAACAGCGTAGTGCGCTTGTTTTGCTGGCGCAGGGCGCTGAGCAAGGCTGCACGCTGGGGCGAAATATCCTGAAATTCATCGACCAGAATATGCTTCCATGGGCTGATAAAACGCCCCTTTTCCAGGATCGCTACGGCCTGATGAATCAGCCCTGAAAAATCGACGGCGCCCTCTTCCTTGAGTGCGCTTTTCCAGGCCTTCAGCAGCGGTGCCATCAGCTTGATGCGTTTACTGAACAGCTCACGTAGCGCCTCAGGAACGCCGTCGATCATGGCGGCCTGTGCACCACCGTGCATGCGCATCAGGCTTAACCAGCGTTCGAGCCGCGGTGCCAGACGCTCAGCCAGGCGATCGTCCTGCCAGAAAGACCCCTCGCCGACCTCCCACGCCAGTTCATCACGCAGCCATTGCCGCCAGCCATTCGCCTGGGCTTTCTTTTCATGGCATTGCTGACGCCAGTTGTCGATCAATAAAGCCCGGCGTTCGGCAGCGTCGCTTTCCAGTTTACTGATGACAGGCTGTTTATTACTGCCTTCGCGGATAATGTGCAGGGCCAGAGAATGAAAAGTACGTGCCTGCATATCCGTTGCCTGTAGCCTGCTCTGGATACGGTCGTTCATCTCTTCAGCAGCATGACGGCCAAAGGCTAACAGCAGAATTTGATCGGCGCTGGCGAGTCGGCGTTGTAATAACCAGCCCGCCCGGGCAACCAGCACAGAGGTTTTGCCACTGCCCGCGCCCGCCAGTACCAGCACCGCATCCTCACCGTTTACCACGGCTTCAGCCTGAGATCCGTTAAGCGGCGTGGACTCAACCGTGGCGAAGAAATCCTGATAACGCGTGAGCATCGCAGCCGTCCAGTCGCGGTTACGCTGACGGATTGCGGCCTCGCCCTGTTGCAGCCAGTGTTGGCAAAATGCCCAATTTTCCCGACAGGACTCAAAATCGTTGATGCGTGACAGCGGGAGTGGCAAGGCATCAAACTGCTTGAGAATTTGATCGTTAATCGCCTGCAGCTCACTGCGTTTTAACCAGCGGTCCTGCTCACTGAACCCGTCAATTTCAGCACGAAGGCCCTGCAGAACCGAGGCACACACGTCACTCATCTCATGGCTCCAGTCCTGCCATGCCTGCATCAGATAATGATAGAAACGTTGTGTCTCCTGCCATTCAGTGCCATGCAAACGCACAACCTTATTGTCCGCCAGCAGAAACTCGAGCTCTCCCCAGACCATGCCACGCTTACAGGTAATGTCCGACAACTGGTTAAAGGGAATTAGATATTCGTGTTTATCACCACTGACTTCAACACCAGCGGTCAACAGGCGAACACGATTGTAAGGATGCTGGGCAAGCCGTTTGCCCATGGATGTTGCTTTAAGTTCCACGCCGACACCAACGACCGAGATAAAGAGTAATCGGAGTTTACCTGTCAGACTCTTGACGCTCCAGCCTTAAAACACGCTAAACTGCGACATATCTTGCGGAGTGCAAAAGGAAAAGCGGTTATGCGCACTGTTTTAAATATTCTTAATTTTGTATTGGGTGGCTTCTTCACCACGCTCAGTTGGCTGTTCGCGACACTGATCAGCATTGTGCTGATCTTTACCCTGCCGTTGACGCGTTCATGCTGGGAAATCACCAAACTCTCGTTTCTTCCGTTCGGCAATGAGGCGGTGCACGTGGATGTGCTGCGTCCCGACAGCAAAAGTCACATCATGAACACCGGCGGCACCTTCCTGAATATTTTCTGGCTGATTTTCTTCGGCTGGTGGCTCTGCCTGTCCCACATCTCTGTCGGTATTGTGCAGTGTGTCAGCATCATTGGTATTCCGGTGGGAATCGCGAATTTCAAGATTGCGGCTATTGCACTGTGGCCGGTCGGCCGTCGGGTTGTCTCTGTGGAAGAGGCGCGTGCCGCGCGTGATGCCAATGCCCGCCGCCGCTATTAGTATTCTGTCCGGATGGCGTAAGTATCTTTTTAACAGCACCTGGCGTTACCTGCTGCGGATTCTGTTCGCCTTAACCGGCTGTGCAGCAGTGCCCTGGGTGCTGCAGCAGATTGAATGGACCATTCCCCTCACGCTTGGGGTGGTCTCCGCCGCGCTGGCCGATCTGGATGATCGACTGGCGGGACGTTTAAAAAATCTGCTGATTACCCTGTTGTGTTTTTGCGTTGCGTCGGTTTCAGTTGAACTGCTCTTTCCCCATCCGCTGGCCTTTATTATCGGTTTAGCGATCTCCACCTGGGGTTTTATTTTGCTGGGCGCCCTCGGGCAGCGCTATGCGACCATTGCTTTCGGCGCCTTGCTGATTGCCGTTTACACCATGTTGGGCATCGGACTGTTTTCCCAGTGGTATCTGCAGCCCATCCTGCTGCTGGTCGGCGCGCTCTGGTATAACCTGCTGACGCTGTTGGGCCACGTCATGTTTCCCGTTCGCCCGGTTCAGGAGCAGCTGGCAGCCAGTTTCTCGCAGTTAGCGCAATACCTGGACGCCAAAGCTAACCTGTTTGATCCGGACGCCGATGCGCAGGATGATGCCACGTTTGTTGAGGCGGCAATGGTGAACAGCCAGCTGGTCGCCCAGCTTAATCTGACCAAAACCACACTGCAAAGCCGCTTACGCGGCGACAGGGGCTCACGTGGTACCCGACGCAGTCTGCACTACTATTTTGTTGCTCAGGATATCCACGAACGCGCCAGCTCTTCTCATCTCCAGTATCATTTACTGCGCGGCAACTGGCGCTATAACGAAATTCTGTTCCGCTTTCAGCGCCTGCTGAATATGCAGGCTCAGGCCTGTCGGCAACTGGCCCGGTCTGTTTTACTGCGCGAACGCTGGGAACATGACAGTCGTTTTGAGCGTGTTTTTGAACGCTTACATAATGCGATTCAACGCCTTGAAGATAGCCATCCGGATGCCACGCATACCCGGGCCCTGTTTTGGTTATTACGTAATCTGCAGGCGATTGATGCGCAACTGGCTTCTCTCGAATCTGAGCAGGCACTGGCCGACGATCCGCAGCACAGCGACAACATGCTGTCACGTGAAGAGATCAGCGGCTGGAGCGACATCAAGCTGCGCTTCAGCCGCCACCTGACGCCCTCTTCGGCCCTGTTCCGTCATGCTGTCAGAATGTCAGTGGTAATGTGCACCGGGTACGGATTCATTCAGGTTACCGGTCTGGAACGAGGCTACTGGATTCTGTTAACCAGCTTGTTCGTTTGCCAGCCCAACTACAGCGCGACCCAGCGCAGGCTGGCACTGCGCATCGGCGGCACGCTGGCTGGCATTGCCATTGGGTTGCCTCTGCTGTGGCTGGTGCCCTCAGTAGAAGGCCAGCTGTTTCTGATTGTCGTGACGGGCGTACTCTTCTTTGCTTTCCGCCAGGTGCAATACGCGCATGCCACCTTGTTTATCACCCTGCTGGTTCTGCTCTGTTTTAATCTGCTGGGTGAGGGATTTGAGGTCGCGCTGCCGCGGGTAGTGGACACCTTACTGGGCTGTGCGCTGGCCTGGCTCGCCGTGAGCTTTATCTGGCCTGACTGGCGTTTTCGTCAGCTTCCGGCCGTTGCCACTCGCACGCTTAATGCCAACTGCCGTTATCTTGATGCGATCATGGAGCAGTACCATCAGGGCAAAGACAATCGTCTTGCTTATCGTATTGCGCGACGTGACGCCCACAACGCCGATGCTGAGCTGGCATCGGTGGTATCAAATATGAGCAGCGAACCCCGTACCAGCACTAAGCTCAGGGAGTCGGCATTTCAGTTACTCTGCCTGAATCACTCCTTCCTGAGCTATATCTCCGCTCTGGGCGCTCATCGCGACAAAGTGACCCAACCAGCCCTGCTGGCCCTGCTCGACGATACAGTATGTTATGTTGAAGATGTGCTGCAGACGGATGTCGTCAGCGACAGCCGGGCAGAGAAAATGCGTATTGAGCTGGTGCAGCGCATCGCGCAACTGACCGCCGAGCCCGATCCGCGTGCGCCGCTGGTTTTGCAACAGTTGGGCTTGCTGGTTGCCCTGATGCCCGACATTGCGCGCCTGCGACGCTCGCTGGACAGGCGCTAACGGCCTTTTTCTTTACATTCCGGCGTACTGAGTGCGGCCTGATACCATTCGCCTAACTCGGTTTTAATGGTTTGTGGCAGCGCCGCATGATGATGGCCGGAAATCGCCCCTTCAAGCGCTAATAAGGTTTTAAGGCCGAGGTGTTGATTATTGCGCCGCAGCCTTAACCAGCACTGCCTGGCCCCCGTTTCACGCAGATGTTTGACGGTACAAATACCTATCTCATGCAGCATCATTTCCAGTCGCAGGCTGACGTTTGGTAAGTCTTTTAACCGCACCTTACCCAGCCGCTCATTGTGCTCACGTTGGGCGGTCTGCAGAGACGCAGCAGAAAGGCGAACCAGATGCTCCGGATGCGCCCACAGGCGATCGTCTACCTTAAAATAGTTGAGGCTTACCGCAATACCCCGCTTATGGAATGTCAAGGGTTCCAGCGGCTGCTTTGCCCCATATTCCCGTAATGCTTCACTGGCACGTAAGTAGAGTTCGTCTTCTTTTACCAGCGCAAAAACCACGCGCTCAACAGCCAGTGCGTAGCCACCGAACTGGGTACGGGATTCAATTTTGCCCAGCGGTGCCAACTGCTGTATTGAGCGTAAAATTATCCGCTTCTGTTTCTTCATTTCATCACCTCCTTGTAACAAAAGCCTGCTAAAAATCTTACTATTCAGGAAGTTAGAAGATAATTAAATTCAGTTAGAGGTTCAATGAATAAATCCGTTTAAAGACAAGCTGATGCAAATTTTGCGAGGCGTTTTCAGAAATTCAGGTTGATCTTTATCCAGGATGCCATTACTGTACATCCATACAGTCAACTGCTGAGTGATTAATTTATGCGCACCCAACATACCAGTAATGTATGCTCTGCTCACCGTTACGCTTCGTCCTCTGTTCCGGCTACTCATAAAGGCTGGATTACTGAATTACGCTATAGCGAACAACCCGGAATGATGCAGATGCTGCTGTTACCACTGCTTCAGCAATTAAGCCAGCAGTCTCGCTGGCAGCTGTGGTTAACCCCCGCGCACAAGTTGAGCCGGGTCTGGATGCAGGAAGCCGGTTTGCCACTTGAGAAAAGTATGCATATCGCCGATGCTGAACGTTACAATGCCGTTGAAGCGATGATCAAAGCGCTGCGCACAGGAAATTACAGCGTGGTTTTGGCCTGGATTCCTTATGAATTAGACGTGGACGAACGTCGTGAACTTGAACGTGCAGCAGCGGAAGGAAAGGCGTTGGGACTGATTTTACGCTCGGGTGAAACCCTCAAAACGGCAGTAAGACCAGAAAACTCGCTAAAAATTCAGTCTGATTTGTTTCATTAAGTAAAAAATGAGATTTATCTCAAGCAGTTTTTTATCTCGCTCAAGGCTAAGGCACTGATTCTGCTCCCCCCAGCAATGACAACGGCTTAGCCCCCATTTTGTGGGGTAAGCGCCTCACAGAAGTTCAGGGTAAATTGTTAGAATTTATGTATAAAACACTGTTTTTTTACATAAGTGCCTCACATCACACTTGTAAGTTTCCAATCTCGTTGTAGACTTTATCTCGCCAGGGTGCTCAATAACCTCCGTTTTTTGCGGTAGAGTCATAAGCGAGCGTTTTGACCCGGCGAAGGATTAAACCAAGAGCAACCTTTATGCTCATTGCCTATTTGGATGATAACGAGGCGCAAAATGAAAAAGACAGCTATCGCAATTGCAGTGGCACTGGCTGGCTTCGCTACCGTAGCGCAGGCCGCCCCAAAAGATAACACCTGGTACACCGGTGCTAAACTGGGCTGGTCTCAGTATCACGACACTGGCTACTACGGTCACGGTTACCAAAACAACGACGGTCCAACTCATGAAAGCCAACTGGGCGCAGGCGCGTTCGCTGGTTACCAGGCTAACCCATACCTGGGTTTCGAACTGGGCTATGACTGGTTAGGCCGTATGCCTAATAAAGGCAACCAGGTAAATGGCGCATTCAAAGCACAGGGCATCCAGCTGGCTGCTAAACTGAGCTACCCAATCGCAGACGATCTGGACATCTATACCCGCCTGGGTGGCATGGTATGGCGTGCAGACTCTACTCAGCAGAACCTGGCTACTGGCACTCGCATCAGCGACCACGACACCGGTGTTTCTCCACTGGCAGCCGTTGGTGTTGAATATGCTCTGACCAAAAACTGGGCAACCCGTCTGGATTACCAGTGGGTTAACAACATCGGTGATGCACAGACCGTTGGTGCTCGTCCAGACAACGGCATGCTGAGCTTGGGTGTTTCTTACCGCTTCGGTCAGGATGATGTTGCTGCGCCAGCTCCGGCTCCAGCACCAGCTCCAGCGCCAGTGGTACAGACCAAGCGTTTCACTCTGAAATCAGACGTTCTGTTCACCTTCAACAAATCAACCCTGAAGCCAGAAGGTCAGCAGGCTCTGGATCAGCTGTACAGCCAGCTGAGCTCCATGGATCCTAAAGACGGTTCAGTTGTTGTTCTGGGCTTCACCGATCGCATCGGTTCAGAGCAGTACAACCAGAAACTGTCTGAGAAACGTGCTCAGTCAGTAGTGGATTACCTGGTATCTAAAGGTATCCCTGCTAACAAGATCTCTGCTCGCGGCATGGGTGAATCTAACCCAGTAACTGGCAACACCTGTGACAGCGTGAAAGGTCGTAAGGCCCTGATCGACTGCCTGGCGCCAGACCGTCGTGTAGAAATCGACGTTAAAGGCATCAAAGACGTGGTAACTCAGCCACAGGCTTAAGTTATCCGTTATGAAAAAACCCCGCTTATGCGGGGTTTTTTTTGGCCTGAATTTGTCAATGCTGCTCATCCCGTATCGCGAAGTCTGAATCCGTAATCTATCGCGTGAACTCAGGACTCTTTTTCAGACCCTGGATGACCTAATATTGCCTGCAGATCCTGCTTTAACGTTGACATCTGACTGGCATACTTCTCTTTACGTTCGGCATCTTCAATAAGCTGTACGATGGTTTCAGACAGCGTATTGTTACGACGTTGCGCCAGCCCTGCCAGTCGCTGCCAGACCAGATATTCCAGATCGATTGATTTTTTTCGGGTGTGCTGGTGCTCAGCATTGAAGTGACGTTTACGCCGGGCGCGGATAGTTTGCTTAAGCCGGTTATCGAGGTCGGGGTGAATATGCTGGCTGATCCAGTTGTTTATCTCTACCGGATTATTTTCCATCACCAGTAATTTATCCACCGCGGCCTGCGCAGCGCTAAGTTCAAGGTGACGCGTGATCAGTTCACCCTCCCGATGTTTTTTCACCAGGTATTTCCACTTCCATCCACTTTCAAGATTTTCGAGCTGCTGGTATTTCATCGGAATCTCATCGTGATCGCGTAACAAACTAAGAATAACAGCTTTTTTACCGGATGCAGCAACGAAAAACATGCTGCCAGCGTCACAACATCTGAATGAACTCTGCAGTGCTTAAGCAGGGTGAATCCTGTATAATCTCGCTTTTCTCAAAACAGACAAATGCGATTATTTTGACCAGCACTCAACTTACGTGGCAAACCTTACAGCCGGATAGCACGCAATATCAATCCGTTTTCTCCCGAATCGCTGATGAAGAGACCGATGCCCTGGCAACGGTACAGCCCCGACTGCTGAACGCGCTGGCCCACTTACATCATCAAAGTCAGGGTCTTCCCCTGCTGCTGGTTCGCAGCCAGGAAAACCGTGAATACCTTGCGCTGATAGCAGAGGCGGCTCAACGCGTTATGGGTGAGTCATCAACCCTGTCAGGCGGTGACTACCATATTCTGGCCGACAACGTCACGTTGCAACCGCCTACCGACAGCCAGCGCCCTTTTACCAGCCAGGGCGGGATTCACTATGCTGACTGGATCGAGCAGGAGCAGCTGTTTGGCTGCGTGCGGATGCACAAAGATCGGATCCAACTTGAGCCAGGGCTGATCCATCGCGCCAATGGCGGAACGTTAGTCCTTTCACTTCGTGCTTTACTCACTCAGCCGCTGCTGTGGCTGCGTCTGAAAAAGAGCATTGAGCAAGGCTACATCGAGTGGCAATCCCAGGACGAACGTCGTCCCCTGCCGGTTTCCGTGCCTCCGCTCCCGCTCAAGCTTAATCTGGTGCTCTGTGGCGAGCGCGATACGCTGGCCGATTTTCAGGAGCTGGATGCTGAAGCGCATGAAATGGCGATCTACACCGAATTTGAAGAAAATATTCAGATTGTGGATGAAGACGACATGCTCGCATGGTGTCGCTGGACGGTCGATCTGGCCGGGCAGGCTGATATTGCTGCACCCGACGAAGACTTCTGGCCCGAACTCATCAAAGAAGGTGTACGTTACAGCGGCGATCAGGATACGCTTCCGCTCTGCCCTCGCTGGCTGCTGCGCCAGCTGCGCGAGACCGCGTTGATGGGAGAGACGCTCAGTGCTGAAGCGCTGCGTGACGCCCTGGAAGCACGCCTGTGGCGTGAAAACTACCTTAATGAACGTATGCGTGATGAAATCCTGCTACGACAGATTTTGGTTGAAACGGAAGGTGAGGTCGTCGGCCAGATAAACGGCATGTCCGTTGTGGAATATCCCGGTCATCCGCGCGCCTGGGGCGATCCCTGCCGTATTACCTGTGTGGTGCATCCTGGCGACGGTGAATTCACCGACGTCGAACGCAAAGCGGAGTTAGGCGGCAATATTCATGCGAAAGGCATGATGATTATGCAGGCCTATTTAATTGCTGAACTGGAGCTGGATCAGCAACTGCCCTTTTCCGCTTCGCTGGTATTTGAACAATCCTATTCCGAAGTTGACGGCGACAGTGCATCGCTGGCAGAACTGTGCGCATTAATCAGCGCCCTTGCCGGTGCGCCACTGAATCAGCAGATTGCGGTTACGGGCTCGGTGGATCAGTTTGGTAATGTGCAACCGGTTGGTGGGCTGAATGAGAAGATTGAAGGATTCTTTGATATCTGCCATCAGCGCGAGTTAACCGGTCAGCAGGGTGTCATTATTCCCGCCTGTAACGTTCGTCACCTTAGCCTTAACCAACAGGTGGTGAGCGCGGTGGAAGAAGGACGCTTCCATATCTGGGCGATCGACAGTGCGGATGAAGCGCTGCCGCTGCTTACGGGGAAAATATGGAATACGGAAGACGGCGAAGGCGAATGCCTGCTGCGCACCATTCAGGAGCGCATCAGTCAGATGAATCAGCCTGAGCCCTCACCGCGATCCTGGCCGCTGCGCTGGCTTAACTGGTTTAACCACCGCTAATCCTGTTTGCTCAGCGTACAACTGTTCGCTAATATTCGTGATTCACTAAAAGAAGGCATATTAAGAACATGGTAGATAAACGCGAATCCTATACCAAAGAAGACCTGATTCTGTCCGGTCGCGGTGAACTGTTCGGCGAAAATGGTCCGCCGCTTCCATCCGGCAATATGCTGATGATGGACCGCGTGGTCAAAATGACCGAAGACGGTGGTAAATACGATAAAGGCTTCGTAGAAGCTGAACTGGATATCAATCCGGACCTGTGGTTCTTTGGTTGCCACTTTATTGGCGATCCGGTGATGCCCGGCTGCCTGGGTCTTGATGCAATGTGGCAGTTGGTTGGCTTCTATCTCGGCTGGTTGGGCGGCGAAGGCAAAGGCCGTGCGCTGGGTGTGGGCGAGGTTAAATTCACTGGCCAGGTTCTGCCAGAGGCGAAAAAAGTCACCTACCGTATTCACTTCAAGCGTGTGATCAACCGTAAACTGGTGATGGGCGTTGCAGATGGTGAAGTGCTGGTTGACGGTAATCTGATTTACACCGCCAGCGATTTAAAAGTCGGTCTGTTTAAAGATACCGCAGCGTTCTAATCGTTCCTCAGAAACGAAAACCTCCGCTTAGTGCGGAGGTTATATCCCTTTTCAGTGACATCCGGCTAAGCAGCAGCCGACCTGTCCTCCATGGCTTGTCGCCAACCTCCCAACCAGTGAGACTTAGCATCTATCATTTGATACGGACACATCTCTTTAGAGCGTCCTGTAATACCTGCTTGATAACCACGTGAATGGGCGCGCTCAAGGCGGTCTCGTTTCTGTCTCTTCATACTCCGTGTCCCTCATGTAAGGTCTGTGGAATCTGGTGGAAAGAAAAAGGTGACTAATAAATGTTCAGCCACCCTTTTGTTTTACTCGCTCTGTATGAAAAGATCAATGCGCAATATTCACGCCAATGTCACAAATGTGACCTGAAGTAGACATGAATTTTCTGTTTCGTGATGTAAGCCTATTGCTTTATCCACATGATTTATATAGAAACCCGATGTTATGTCAGAAAATAAGCTCTAACCGAAACAACAGGTTAACTACAAGCCCGTTCCTGTCGAATTCTCAGAGGCCACATTGCGGGCAATCTGTTGCGCAATTTGCTGCCAGCCCTGAGCAAGGGTTTTGACAAGGGCATCATAGCCATCTTCCTGCTGTGGCAACACCAGGTTGAAAGCCTGCTTTGTGAAGCGTCCCTGATGTTCCAGCGTCCACTGCCCGCTAATGACCGCTTTGCCGTCATAGCGTCCCTGGAAATCGTTGACCGTAATGTTCAGGGTGTCATGTTCCTGCCCCATTAACGTCTGGGTTACCAGCCGACCCGGTAACGCTTTGGTGAGATTGGTTATCATCGTTTGCTGTAGCTGCTGATCGAGCGGGCTGGCCCACAAATTATTGGCGGCGATAACGTATTTAACATCGCTGGTTTGATACACCAGCCCATTACCCGCCAGATAGTCCGGAACCACAACCTGCTGTACCCATAAGGTCGGCTGTGCATTTGCCTCACTGCTGATCACCTGCATCGAGGCCGCCCCTGAGGGCAGCTGATAGTAAGTGGTATTGACCGTGCTGCTACAGGCACTCAGTGCGAGAGCGGCCAAAAAAACGAGTCCTTTTTTCATTGTTTTGCCCTCTTCGGCTGGGGATCCTGTCCCGGTTTTGCTTCAAACACTAACGCATTACTTTTGGCATTTAGCGTCTTCAGCACTGGCTGCAGTTCGCGCAGCACCTGATCAAGCCGTTGCATATCGCCCACCAGCTTGCTGTAGGCCGGTGAGCCAGGCTGCAGGCCTTTCATACTGCGGTTGAGCTCACGTAGCGTTTGCTGCGTCTCTTCCGGCAGCGTTTTCATCGCCGGACTGCTGGTTACAACGTTAATGTTGTCGATGGTACGTTGCAGATCGCGCAGAGTTTTCTGGCTCTCCTTCAGCGTTCCGGTGGCTTCCGACACCATATTGTTGAGCGGTAGACCGTTAATTTTATCCAGCGCAGCCATCAGTTTCTGCTGAATCTGGCTCAGGCCACCACTCACCGTCGGGATCACTTCATAACCCGCGACTTTATCTGGCCCTTTATAGGCAGGGGCATTGTCATAGAAGTCGATATCGACAAACAGCGCGCCAGACAACAGGTTGCCGGTTTTCAACGTTCCGCGCAGGCCACGTTTCTTACCGTCCTGCAGATGCTGCTCAAGATCGAAGTTTTCACCCAGACGGCTAATAAAGCGATCGGGTTCAATGCGAATCAACACCGGCACGCGGTAGTCATTATTCAGCGCCTGCGCAGTGCCCGCATTCATGAACGGCACCTCCGCAACGGTACCCAGACGAATGCCGCGGAATTCAACCGGCGCGCCCACCTGCAATCCACGAATCGAATCAGAGAAGAACATCAGATAGTCGATATGATTGGTATACAGTGAATCCTGAATACTGCGCTGATCGTCAAACAGGTGATATTCAGTCTGATTCTGCGCCGCCTTACCTAAATCCCAGCCGTCAGGCACGTCAAAGCTGACCCCGCCGCTAAAAAGCGTGGTGAGCGACCCCATTTCAACCCGCATGCCTGATGCCGACATATCCACCGCGATGCCGCTGTCTTTCCAGAAGCGCACATTCGTCGTCACCAGACGATCGTAAGGGGCGGCGACAAACAGCTGATAGGTCATCATGCGCTTATCGGTGTCGAAGCTGCTGGTTTCAACGGTGCCGACACGATAGCCGCGAAACAGCACCGGATCGCCAGCGTTAAGCTGCCCCGCTTTTTTGCTGTCGAGTGTAATACGAATACCCTTCGCATCAGGCGGCGCTAACGGCGGCGCATCCAGCAAGGTGTACTGATCCAGGGGATCTTTTTTGGTACCAGGCTGCAGCTCGATATAGGCACCAGACAGCAGCGTTCCTAAGCCCGTAATGCCTTCGCGACCGACCTGCGGCTTAACGACCCAAAATACGCTGTCACTGTGCAACAGCTTTTCCATACCTGAATTCAGTCGGGCTTTAATCTCAACGTGATGGAGATCGTCTGTGAGGACGGCACTCTCGACCACACCGACATTGACGCTGCGGCTTTTGATGGTGGTTTTCCCGGCTTCAATTCCCTCTGCGCTCTCGGTGATCAGCGTCACTTCCGGTCCCTGATGGCTAAAATGATAAAACAGAATCCAGCCGCCAATTAACAGCGTGACAATAGGGACGATCCATACCGGTGACCAGCGCTTAATCTGATCCACTTTGGCATGACCGTGATTATTTTCCGTCAAGATGCGGCTCCTTCATATTTTTCTCACCAGCACGATCCCAGGTTAAGCGCGGGTCAAACGTCATTGCTGCAATCATGGTCAGAATCACCACCAGCGCAAACAACACCGCTCCCCATGCCGGATACACTTTCATTAACTGTCCCATACGCACCAGCGCGGAGAGCACGGCAATCACAAAGACGTCGATCATTGACCAACGCCCAACAAACTCAACCACCTCATAGATCAGGTGCATTTTATGGCTGTCGCGCTGCCCGCGTCCGCTGGCATCCCAGCACAGCCAGCCAATCGCCAGCATCTTCAGAGACGGAACCATAATACTGGCGATAAAAATCACCAGCGCGACCGGATAAGATCCATCGCCCCAAAGTAAAATTACCCCGGCCATGATGTTCGAGGGCATCGCCGATCCCAGCGTTTCGGTAATCATAATCGGCAGCAGATTGGCGGGCACATAAAGCATAACGGAGGTTATCAGCAGCGCCAGTGTCCACTGCAGGCTGTGTTTACGGCGGGCATCGGCAACCACGCCGCAGCGCGGACATTCCCGCTGTGTCACAGGTAACACCGCAGTGCAGCACGGACAGGAGCGCAGGCCCTGGGTTAATCCACTTACGCCTGCCTGGGGCGCATGGGGTAAAGACGGCATCGCTTCAATACGATCCCACAGCCAGCGGCGATCCAGGCACTGAAACGCGCGCAGTTGCAAAAGACAAAACAGACACCAGGGCCAGAAGCTGGTTTCGAGGCCAATTTCGCCATAGGCCATGAGCTTGACGAAACTAACCAGCACTCCGGCCATGAAGATTTCTGCCATTCCCCAGTTGCGCATATGAAAAAGGATACGCGCCAGGCCCAGTTTCAGGCTGACGGGCATTTTCACCTGATTGACCAGCAGGACAATGGTGATCATACAAAAGGCGGGAATTCCCTGGACAAACAACAGGAACAGTGTGGCCAGGCTGGCGTAATCGTCGGCCACCATCACCCTGGGGATTTGCATCAGGCTGATCTGACTGGACAGCCCGGCGACTTTCATGGTGATAAACGGAAACAGATTGGCAAGCACCAGCATAAACAGCGCGGCCAGCGCGTAACCGGTCGGACGCTTACGCGGCTCCGACCAGTTGACGGTCAGTGAGGTATGGCAGCGCGGACAGGACGCTCGGCTGCCAACGGGAATGGCCGGCAGTTTTACCATTAAGTCGCACTGTGGACAGAGCATCCACGCGTTCGTTTTGTCTGCTGAACACATTCCCGCCCCTTAATGACTATGCGCCGTTTCTCATTGATTCCAGCTCTTCCCAACGCGCAAAGGCGGTTTCCAGCTGCTGTTCGACGTCAGCCAGTTCATCAAGCACCGGCTGCGTTTTATCGTGTGGCTGACTGAAAAAATCCGGATGACTCATTTTGGCCTGAAGCTCGCCAATACGCGCCTCTAACTGTTCCAGCTTTTGCGGTAACTGTTCCAGTTCACGCGTCAGGTTATAGCTTAGTTTGTTCGCGTTACGTTTGGCAGCGTCATTTTTCGCATCGGCAGGCTTGAGGGCACTATTTGTCCCCTTTGCTGAGCCCTGCACCTTTTGCTGTTTGTACGCTGCACGCTGCTGCTGCGCATCGTGATAGCCGCCGACAAAGGTCCCTATCTCACCGTTGCCTTCAAAAATCCAGCATTCGGTTACGGTGTTGTCAACGAACTGACGATCGTGACTGACCAGCAGCACGGTGCCCTGGTAACCGTCGATGAGCTCTTCCAGCAGCTCCAGCGTTTCCACATCAAGGTCATTGGTCGGTTCATCAAGGATCATCAGGTTACTGGGACGCAGGAACAGACGCGCCAGCAGCAGGCGGTTACGCTCCCCACCCGACAGCGCCCTGACCGGCGTCATCGCGCGTTTAGGATGAAACAGGAAATCCTGCAGATAGCCCAGCACGTGACGCGGTTTACCATTGACCAGCACCTCTTGTTTGCCTTCCGCCAGGTTGTCCATCACGGTCCGATCGGGATCGAGTTCCGCACGGTGCTGATCGAAATAGGCCACTTCAAGTTTGGTCCCGGAGTGCACACGACCGTGATCGGCCTTCAGCTGTTGCAGCATCAGACGCAGTAACGTGGTTTTACCACAGCCGTTCGGCCCAATCAGGGCGATCTTGTCACCGCGCTGCACCTGGGCTGAGAAATCTTTCACCAGCTGCTTGCCGTCTACCGCGTAATCCACGTTTTCCAGTTCAAAGACAATTTTGCCGGAGCGTGATGCTTCACCGACCTGCATATTGGCTTTGCCCATGACTTCACGGCGTTCTGAACGCTCGCGACGTAGGGCTTTTAACGCCCGAACGCGGCCTTCATTACGGGTTCGACGTGCTTTGATGCCCTGACGGATCCAGACTTCTTCCTGTGCCAGCTTGCGGTCAAACTCAGCATTTTGCATCTCTTCAACGCGCAGGGCTTCTTCTTTGCCTTCCAGATACGCGTCGTAGTTACCCGGCCAGGAAACCAGCTTGCCGCGGTCCAGATCCACAATACGGGTGGCCATATTACGGATAAAAGAACGGTCGTGAGAGATAAAGACGATACTGCCGCTGAAGCTTTTCAGGAAGGTCTCCAGCCAGTCAATCGTTTCAATATCAAGGTGGTTGGTGGGCTCGTCCAGCATCAGTACGCGAGGATTACTGACCAGCGCACGCCCCAGCGCGGCTTTACGCAACCAGCCACCGGACAGAGACGACAGTTCTGTGTCCGGCGACAGACCAATCTGCTGCAGCACGTCCATGATACGACTTTCCAGCTGCCACAAATTGTGATGATCCAGGATGCCCTGCAGACGCGCCATCTCATTGAGATTTTTATCACTGGGATCGTCCATCACCTGGTGCGAGATCGCATGGTAGGCTTTGAGATGCTCCGCCTGCTCTTCGACGCCCTCTGCCACAAAATCATAAACTGATCCGGTGATATTGCGCGGCGGATCCTGCTGGAGCCGCGCCACGACCAGATCGGTTTCATAAATGATGCGTCCGTCATCCAGCGGCTGCTCGCCGTTGATGATTTTCATCAGTGTGGATTTGCCCGCCCCGTTTCGGCCAACCAGACACACGCGCTCATTTTCTTCGATATGCAGTTCGGTATTGTCTAACAGAGGCGCATCGCTAAAAGACAGATAAGCGCCGTGGATACTAATCAATGACATGAAACTTATTCCTTACCAGCATGAGTGATCAGCCAGCAGTTATGAATTTGGCGGTTACGCGCAAAATCCTGTGACAGGGTTTTCTGAGTGATGTCCTGAGCCTGGAGCCCCAATGCGTTAAGGCCATCCAGATCCATTTTGAAACCACGTTTATTATTCGAGAACATGATAGTACCGCCTTTACGCAACAGCCGTTTCAGGTTACGCATCAGCATCATATGATCGCGCTGCACATCAAAACTCTCTTCCATACGTTTTGAGTTAGAGAACGTGGGCGGATCGATAAAGATCAGGTCGAAATTTTCGTCGCTCTCGTTCAGCCAGCTCAGGCAGTCGGCATGCAGCAGGCGATGCTGACGACCGGTGAGGCCGTTCAGCCGCAGGTTACGCTCTGCCCACTCCAGATAGGTACGCGACATATCCACGGTGGTGGTAGAGCGTGCGCCGCCCAGACCCGCATGCACGCTGGCAGAGCCGGTGTAAGCAAACAGGTTCAGGAAATCCTTGCCCTGACTCATCTGACCCAGCATCTTGCGGGCAATACGGTGATCGAGGAACAATCCCGTATCCAGATAGTCAGTCAGGTTCACCAGGAAACGGGCGTTAAATTCCTGCACTTCAAAATAGTCGCCCTTCTCACTCAGCTTTTGATACTGCGCTTTGCCCTTCTGACGTTCGCGCGTCTTGAGGATTAAGCGGTTTGACGGCAGCTCCAGCACGCTCAGCGTGGCACTAATCACGTCAAACAGGCGCTGCCGGGCTTTATTCGCGTCGATGGTTTTGGGTGGCGCATATTCCTGCACCACCACCCAGTCCGCATAGCGATCCACGGCCACATTATAGTCCGGCAGATCGGCGTCATAAATGCGGTAGCACTCGATACCTTCCTGGCGCGCCCACTTATCCAGCTTCTTGAGGTTTTTGCGCAAGCGGTTCGCGTAATCTTCAGCAATCTGATTACCGCGCTCAGCGCTGTTCGCCGACAGCTGATAGTTTTTCTGCACACAGTCCAGCGGGCCATTTTTGGCTTTGAACTGACGGTCGGCACGCAGTTGCAGACAGCTCAGTAGTTCGGGCGATGCGCTAAACAGCGACAGATTCCAGCCGGCGAAGTGCTGCTTCATCAACCGGCCAAGCTGGCTGTGCAGCGCAATAAGCGCAGGCTCACTTTCAAGACGTTCACCGTAAGGTGGGTTACTGAGCACCGTTCCCGTCACCTCAGTCTGAAGAGGATTCTGCAGCTTCAGCAAATCCTGTTGGCCAAAGGTGAACAGTTCAAAAACGCCGGCACGACGTGCATTCGCTTTTGCCCATTCCAGCACCCGGCCATTATTGTCATAACCAAAAAAGCGCGCCTGGCACGCCGCCGTCCCGGCACGGGCACGGGCCTGAGCATCGCTCTTGACCTCGCGCCACAGGCTTTCGTTAAAACCGGCCCATGCCGTGAAGCCCCACTGGTTACGCAGTAAACCCGGCGCGCGGTCGCAGGCCATCAGCGCAGCTTCGATCAGTAACGTGCCTGAACCACACATCGGATCGATGAGCGGCGTGGACGGCTGCCAGCCTGAACGCATCACAATCGCTGCGGCCAGGTTTTCTTTCAGCGGCGCCTGACCCGTTTGCTGACGATAGCCGCGCTGATGCAGGGCACTGCCGCTTAAGTCCAGAGCTATACTGGCGCGGTCGTCATCAAGCCAGACGTTAATACGAATATCGGCCTGTTCACGATCGACGTCCGGGCGTGCCAGGTTACGACGGGTAAAACTGTCGACAATCGCATCTTTGACGCGCAGCGCGCCAAACTGGCTGTTACGGATCTCATCGTTGGTGCCATTAAAGTGCACCACGAAGGTTTTGTCGCTACCGAACATGGCGGGCCAGTCAATGCCCTGCACGCCAAGATAGAGATCGAGATCGCTGTAAACGCCGACCTCGGTCAGAGGCAGCAAAATACGCGAAGCCAGACGACTCCACATCAGGCTTTGGTACATTACGCGGTCATCGGCCTTGAAGTGAACGCCTCCCTGTACCACTTGCAAATCCTGCGCGCCCAGCGCGTCCAGCTCATTTTTTAACAGCTCTTCGAGCCCACGCGCCGTGCTGGCAAACAGAGAATTCATATCGTCACTTTTTTACTCTTGAGAAAATTGTTGCGCATTATAGCGAATCGCAGACCTATGTCATAAAGTTAGCTTCTTTTGTCTTGCGCGCCCGCTTCTGGAGACTTTCATGATCACGCTTTCCCGCTTATTTATCCATCCCGTAAAATCCATGCGCGGGTTGCAGGTCTCACATGCCTGGGCTGCCAGTAGCGGGTTAACCTATGACCGTATTTTTATGGTGACCGAACCTGACGGAACCTTTATTACGGCGCGTCAGTTTCCGGAGATGGTGCAGTTCACGCCGGCGATTACGCCAGACGGTCTGTTCTTACAGGCCCCCGACGGGAGCCAGTCACTCATTCGTTTTGCCGACTTTACCCATGCTGAGCAGCCCACGGAGGTCTGGGGCAATACGTTTACCTCACGAATCGCCCCCGAGACGATCAACCAGTGGCTGAGTGCGTTCTTTCCACGACCGGTGCAGCTACGCTGGGTCGGACCGCAGCCTTCACGCCGCGTCAAACGTTTTACCGATGTGCCACTGGGCTTTGCCGATGGATATCCCTACCTGCTCGTGAACAGTGCTTCGCTGCAGGATTTACAGCAGCGCTGTCCCGCCAGCGTGCGAATCGAACAATTCAGGCCAAACCTGGTCGTGAGTGGCGCACCTGCGTGGGATGAAGACAGCTGGGCGGAGATCGCTATCGGTCAGGTTAATTTCGCCGTTCCAAAACCCTGTAGCCGCTGTGTTTTTACCACGATTGGCGTGGAAAGTGGTCAGAAGCATCCTGAGGGGCAACCTTTGACCACGCTGCAGGGCTTTCGGACAGCGCAGGACGGCAGCGGGGACATTGATTTTGGCCTGAATCTGATCGCGCTCAACAGCGGTATTATTCGCGCTGGCGACGACGTCAGGATACTGAAACGCCAGTCGCCGCGCGCCTATGGTCCAGGAGAGGTGACTGAAACACTGAAACCGCAACGGCAACCCGCCGCGCAGGTAACCATCACCTGGCAGGGCCAGCGTTTCAGCGGTGATAATCAGCAGGTCTTACTTGAGCAGCTTGAAGCCCAGGGCTTTCGCATTCCCTATTCGTGTCGGGCGGGTCTGTGCGGCAGTTGTAAAATAACGCTGGTTGCGGGAAAGGTGAACGCCTTAAAGCAAAGCGCCATCCGTCACGATGGCACTATATTGAGTTGCAGCTGTATTCCTGCAAGCGATATCGAGGTGATCTGAATTACACCGCGCGCGCATAGCGCGTGGTTTTTTCCTGCTGGTGCGGTTGTAGCCGATCGTTCATCACTTTAATCGCATCGCCGAGCACCATCCCCTTGCCCGCCAGCGTCAGAGCGGGCTGTGCCAGTAAGCAGAGTGCGGCATTATCACCGTTTTCAACCACCAGCAGACGCGCCTGCTCGCCGCTGTCCGCCAGCGTCACCGCCACCATCTCACCCACCGCAGGCTGCATAGGCTGGCGGTGCGCGGAGAAATGCCAGCTTTTCGGCATCAGTGGCTTCAGGAAACGTGCGGCAACCAGCGCATTTAAAACCAGCTCGGCACGCTGGTCGCTGCTTAGCGGGCTTTGACGACACTTCTCTTCGAACGTGAAATAAAGAGCCGCATCGTCAACACAGAATCCGGATTCGGTGAAAGCATCAGGGGTCAGCATTTTACGTGCATAGCGGGAACGAAAAAGCATACCGTCAGCCAGATCGAGCATCATACGGTCGTGCTCTGCGTCGTAGAACCAACGCCATTTGTCATCGGGTTTAATTTTCATCATGTGCCCTGTATTTACCGCTGCGCTAAAGCTAAAAATCCATAAAATAAAAATGCATGCTGAAAAATCGTGCAACAGGACAAAATATAAACGAGCCGGAGGGATAAATAAACCCCCCGGCGCATTATTATGGCGAATGTCTTAGATATGGGTCACGATATCTTTAATTAAACCGGGCCCTTTATAAATAAAGCCAGAATAAATTTGAACCAACGTCGCGCCCGCTGCTATTTTTTCACGCGCAGCAGTAAGCGAATCAATACCGCCTACGCCAATAATGGGCAATCTTCCCTGTAACTCCTGCGACAGTCGCTGGATGACGGCGGTACTGCGCGACTGTACCGGACGACCACTTAATCCACCGATTTCTTCGCCATATTTCAGGCCCTTTACCAGAGAACGATCGAGCGTGGTATTGGTCGCAATGACACCATCAATTTGGTGACGTATTAAACTGTCGGCAACCTGGATCAATTCGTCTTCAGAAAGATCCGGCGCGATCTTAACAGCCACCGGCACATATTTGAGATGCCGTTTTTCCAGATCTTTCTGTTTGGCTTTTATGGAAATGAGCAGATCGTCCAGCGCCTCACCATATTGTAACGAGCGTAAACCCGGCGTATTGGGTGATGAAATATTGATCGCAATATAACCGGCGTGCGCGTACACCTTCTCCATACAGATCAGATAATCGTCTTTTCCCTGCTCCACGGGTGTGTCTTTATTTTTGCCAATATTGATCCCGAGTACGCCTTTAAAGCGGGATTTTTTTACGTTTTCAACCAGGTTATCAACGCCGAGATTATTAAATCCCATGCGGTTAATAATCCCTTCGGCTTCCACTAAGCGAAACATGCGTGGCTTGTCATTGCCCGCCTGCGCGCGCGGCGTGACTGTTCCGACCTCCACAAAGCCGAACCCCATTGCCCCAAATGCATCAATACACTCGGCGTTTTTATCCAGGCCCGCCGCCAGGCCAAGAGCATTGTCGAAGGTCAGCCCCATGCAGGTAACCGGACGCGAGGGTAAATGCTGGCGAATGATCATTTCCAGCGGCGTGCCGCTCATAAAGCGTAATTGCTGAAAGGTGAGATGGTGCGCACGTTCAGGATCGAGCCTGAACAACGCCGGTCGGACAATTGAGTAAAACATGCACTCTCCTGGAAGACGGAAGCGATGGTGAAAATCAGTGCACGGGAAATTGTGCGCCAGAATGGTAAGGTGCTCTGGCGCAAAAGTAAATCGCGGGGCGCTAAGTCGGGAGACTGTTTAAAGTCGTTTTGATCTTACACAACGGAATCGTTTGCTGTACGGGAATTCAGCCTGTCCGGGAAAGCATAGTCGCGCCAGATGTTATGCCGCACCATAATGCCGAAGATACCAATACAGACCAGCACCTCGGCCAGCACCATCGACCAGGCCGCACCGATGGCCCCAAACTTCCATGCCAGCAGACAGCACACCGGGACGTTAACCACCCCCGCAACCATCATTACCATCATACGTTGCCGCGCCAGTCCATGCGGAATCAAAATCTGCAGGCCCGCCGGATAGGCAATATTGCCAAACAGGAAGCAGAGTACAAAGACGCGCAGCACATCCGCTGACGGCAGGAAGTCTTTCCCTAACAGCAGTGCGACAACCTCATCGGCAAACAGCCAGGTGAAGATCACGATAGACAGGCTCAACGCAAACGACAGCATCAGGCTTTTGCGCGTCGCCGCCACTGCAGCGGCTTTATCACGCCCAAATAAGTGGCTTACGCGGGGGAAAAACGCGCTACCAATCTGCTCCGGCACCGAGTTGGCGGCCTTGCGCAGCCTGTCCGCACCGTTATAGATCCCCACCATATAGTGCGAGGTAAACGACGCCAGAATCACGACGTTTACGCTGTTAAACAGATTGGCACCTGCGATGGCAATAAAGACATCGGCACTGTCGGTAATGCGCTGTTTGATTTCGCGTGGTTCAAAGCGATACGCGCCAATCACCTTCATTTCCAGCACAAACTTCAGCGTAATGATGGCATTGATGATCGATACCGCGCCCGGTATCAACGCAGCCAGCCAGGTATCGTCCGGCGTTTTAACCAGTAGGAACGTGAGCGGAATGGCACAAAAGTTACCAAAAGTGGCAATCACTGCGGTTTTGCCCAGCTTTTCGAAGCCCTGCATTAACCAGCCAAACGAAAACAGTGAGCCGATTAAGGTGGTGCAGTTGGCCAGAATAATAAAGAACAGCGAATGCCAGGACGGATTAAACCACGTCGCAGTGAGTAACGTACCGCTGGTAACCAGTAACAGCATCAGCTTGGCGTTAAAGGTGGACCAAAAAAGCTGGGTAACACGTGCCTTATCGTCACGGTGATGGGCAATGTCCTTGGTAGTAAAAACATTGAATCCCCAGTCGGAGATGGTACTGCAGTAAAGGACGCAGGCAATCGCCAGCGCCAGAATCCCCATATGGTCCACCCCCAGCACGCGCGCCAGATAGGGGAGCGTCGCCAGCGGAAACAGGAACGAGGCTCCCCGGTACGCCAGCAAAGATAAGATATTCACTACTAAACTTTTATCGAGCACTTTTGCCATGTCGCAACAACCTTATACACATTGCATGTCTCACCTTCTCATTTCGCTCAGGTGCAAACAACATCAGGTCCCATTTTTAGGAATTACGGAACGCGTTTGAGTTCTTTCTTCACTTTATGGCTTTGCAATAAAATGAAGGTTTCCGGACGGTTAAGCAGCAGCCATTCTTTGAGGCTGCCGGCTTTAATTCGGCGCCCCAGATATCGAATCGCATTGAGCACATATTCCGGTACAGGCGTTTGATTGTAGAGCGACAGATAGATCATTAAACGGAAGGAGTGAATAAGGTAAGCTTTTTCCAGCGCCTTTTTTAATTCACTTTGGGTCTGCGCACAACATAAGGTGTCATAGGTGGCAATAAACGCATTGTAACGTTGGGCGAAAAAGGATGGACTTTTACTGCTGTTAGTCAGTGATCCAACGCGGATACGCTGTTTGTAATACGTCTGGCGAGTGACCCATGCCTGTTGGCAATGCATAAATACCGATAAGGTAAATTTGTGATCTTCATGCACGCGATCGACGAAGCGCAAATGATGCTGCTGGATAACGGTTTTTCTTACCACATAATTCCAGGCCGCCGACGTATAGGAGCCATTATGCAGCAAACTTAGCAGGACATCCTGTGGCTTCTGAATGCCGGTCAGGTTATGCCTGACTTTTGGCCACGTCACGTCCGGTTTGTCTTCGCGGTAAGCGCTGGAATTAAAACAAAATAAATCGGTATCGGGATAATTGTCGACAACCTGGGCCAGTTCATTGACGAATCCTTCCACCACCACATCATCCGGGTCGCAAAAGAAAACGAACTGCCCTTCAGCGACCTCAACGCCTTTATCACGCGCATTACCTGCGCCACCGTTGGCAATAGTGATCAGTTTCACCTGAGGAAGATGGCCATAGTGCTGTTCAATTAACGCCACGGTTCCATCGGTAGAACTGTCGTTAACAATGATAATTTCGTTTGGCGCGCTAATTTGTCTTAATAATGAATCCACACATTCGACAATATATTTTTCAACATTGTAAGTGGGAATAATGACCGATAACAGGATGTCAGACATACAGGTTTTCTCTGCTGTTAGAAAAGGACAAATAAATCCACCAGCCCGAGACAGGCACTGACCAAAGGCGAATAGTAATTTTAAAATAACAGGCGCTTACATTGAGCAGAGACATTTTACTGCCTGAATGACTAAAATGCCTGCCTCAATCTCAACAGGGTCCGAATGTGACAAAAACCATGGTTAGAAAATCTGAAGAATAGCTCGCTGATAATCATCTCCCCGTTGAGGAACCATTTAGGCACGGCCGTCTGTTCAGGGGGGTTTCAGGCCGGACATCTGTAACTAAAAATGAATTGTTGTTAAAAACTTCGCCAGACTGCTGCACTTAACACGCACCGCCTGATGCAACTATTCCTAATCCCCTCTCGCCATCGCGTTAAATAACGTTGAATTTTAATTCTTTTTTTTTTCCTTCCTCCTGTGAATTTAAAAAAGCGAAAGGCGTGTTTTTCGTTTCACCTGAATGTTTCACTTTTCTGATACTCAAGTAACCAAATGTACGGATTTCCAGGTTTAAACGAATTTTATTCACCCGGATTAATGTATCGACTCGCCCGTCCTGGCGTTTTTAAGATTTGTCGCATCAGGTCTTTCTCAGAGACGCGGCGGTCTCGCTTCAGGCCTTTTGCCGGTTTTCACCTTTAGATTGTCAGAAAAATCATTTAAGCCGTGCCGTCGCCTCTGCCAGGATGAAAGCATCAGTTCTCAACAAAAGATAATCAATAACTTTCAGTTATAAGGAGTCGTAATGAGAGTGCTCACCCTGGCAGGTAGTCCGAGATTTCCTTCACGGTCCACATCGTTATTAGCGCTGTGCCAGCGCAAACTGGAAGCATCCGGTGTTGAGGTTATTCCCTGGAATATTCATAACTTTCAGCCTGAGGATCTGATCAACGCCCGCTTCGATTCCCCGGCTATTCTCGCCCTGAGCGAAGACCTGGCTCAGGCTGATGGCCTGGTTATTGCCACGCCGGTTTATAAGGCGTCTTTCTCGGGCGCGCTAAAAACCGTTTTGGATCTGTTACCTGAACGCGCGCTGGCCCACAAAGTGGTGCTGCCGTTAGCCAGCGGGGGCAGCGCTGGCCATATGCTGGCCCTGGATTACGCACTCAAGCCCGTATTAAACGCCCTGAAAGCCGAAGAAGTGCTTCATGGTGTTTACGCCGAAGATAAACAAATTCATCACTATGATCGCCAGCCGGAACTGGATCCGGTACTGGCTACCCGTCTGGAGGAAGCGGTGCACACATTCTGGCTGGCGCTGTCCCGACGTCATCAGCCCGTTGCCCTGGCTGTGTAAGGAAACAATGATGAAACGAATAATCAGCGCGTGGTTAATGGCAGGGATGTTCGTGGCAGGCGCACAGGTGAATGCCGCAGAACCCGCCCCTGCACAGGTTCGCATCGGCTATCAAAAAGGATCGGTCAGTATGGTGCTGGCCAAGGAGCATCAGCTGCTGGAGAAGCGTTTCCCTGCTACCCGTATTCAATGGATCGAATTCCCGGCCGGACCGCAAATGCTGGAAGCGCTGAACGTTAACAGTATTGATATTGGCAGCACTGGTGACATTCCGCCTATTTTCGCCCAGGCAGCCGGGGCGGATTTGCTGTATATCGGCTCAGAGCCGCCTAAGCCGAAAGCTGAGGTCATCCTGGTCAGCCAGAACAGTCCGTTGAAGTCGGTTGCCGATCTCAAAGGCAAAAAGGTGGCGTTTCAAAAGGGTTCCAGCTCGCACAATCTGCTGTTGCGTGCGCTGGAAGAAGCAGGTCTCAGTATCAAAGATATCCAGCCGGTTTATCTGACGCCAGCCGATGCGCGCGCCGCTTTCCAGCAGGGTAACGTGGACGCCTGGGCAATATGGGACCCCTACTATTCTGCCGTACTGCTTCAGGGCAATGTCCGCGTGTTGAAAGACGGCACCACGCTGAACCAGACGGGGCCGTTCTACCTTGCAACCCGCCATTTTGCGCAGGAACACAATGACTTCGTCTTAGCGACGTTAAAAGCCTTTAGTGATGCCGAAGCCCTGACGCGTAGCGAACGTGACCAGAGTATTCATCTGCTTTCGACATCGATCGGTCTGCCTGAGGCCGTCATTGCCAGCAACCTGGACCACCGTCCACCCAGCCCGGTCAGTCCGGTCAGTGCGCGCACGGTTGCTATGCAGCAGAAAACCGCCGATCTGTTTTATGCCAATCATCTGATTCCCGTAAAAGTATCGATTGCCGAGCGCATCTGGCATCCCCAGGCCGTGACGCAATAAGGAGAGAAAAATGAGTGTTTCCGTATTCTGGTTCCTTCCAACCCATGGTGACGGCCATTATCTTGGCACGGCTGAGGGCGCGCGTCCGGTTGATCATGCCTATTTACAACAGGTTGCCCAGGCTGCCGATCGTCTGGGATTTGGCGGCGTACTGATCCCTACCGGGCGTTCCTGCGAGGATGCCTGGCTGGTGGCCGCATCGCTGATCCCCGTTACGCAGCGTCTGCGCTTCCTTGTCGCGCTGCGTCCTGGCGTGATTTCCCCCACCCAGGCGGCGCGCCAGGCTGCAACGCTCGATCGTCTTTCCAACGGACGCGCGTTGTTCAACCTGGTGACCGGGGGCGATCCCGAGGAACTGGCCGGTGATGGCGTCTTTCTTGACCACCGTGAGCGCTATGCAGAATCGGCCGAATTTACCCGCGTCTGGCGCCGCGTGCTGGAAGGCGAAACGGTGGATTACGAAGGCAAGCACGTGCATGTACGAGGTGCGCGTCTGATGTTTAAGCCGGTACAGCAGCCTCGTCCGCCGCTGTGGTTCGGGGGTTCGTCAGAGCCCGCTCAGGATCTGGCTGCCGAACAGGTCGATGTTTATCTGACATGGGGCGAACCCCCTGCGCTGGTGAAAGAAAAAATTGAGCAGGTGCGGGCGAAAGCCGCAGCACAGGGCCGAAAAGTCCGGTTTGGCATCCGGCTGCATGTCATCGTGCGAGAAACCAATGAGGAAGCCTGGCAGGCAGCCGATAAGCTGATCGCGAATGTGGATGATGCCACCATCGCCAAAGCGCAAAGTGCCTTTCAGCGCACCGACTCGGTAGGCCAACAGCGCATGGCCGCCCTGCACGGCGGACGCCGCGATAAACTGGAAATCAGCCCCAACCTTTGGGCTGGCGTTGGGCTGGTGCGCAGCGGGGCAGGCACCGCGCTGGTTGGCGATGCGCCTACCGTAGCGGCTCGCATGAAAGAGTACGAAGCCCTGGGCATTGAAACCTTTATTCTCTCTGGTTATCCGCATCTGGAAGAGGCTTATCGCGTCGGCGAGCTGCTGTTCCCCCATCTGGATCTGGCTATTCCCCAGATTCCTCAGCCTCGTGTTGTTCAGGCGCACGGTGAAGCGGTCGCCAATGATTTTACACCAGAGAAAAAAGCCGCGCGGGCCTGAGGAGATAACGATGACCAGACTACGTCAATCCTTCTCAGCGGCGCTGGTGCCCTGGCTGCTGCCGGTGTTACTGGTGGTCGTCTGGCAAGTTGCGTCACAGACCGGCTGGTTGTCCAGCCGTATCCTGCCAGCGCCGGAAAAGATTGTGACGACCTTTTGGCAGTTGGCTGTCAGCGGAGAGCTCTGGCAGCATCTCGCCATCAGCAGCTGGCGAGCGTTACTTGGCTTCAGCATTGGCGGATCGCTCGGCCTGGTACTGGGATTAATTACCGGCACTTCGCGACTGGGTGAGCGTTTGCTGGATACCTCGCTGCAAATGTTACGTAACGTGCCCCATCTTGCGCTGATCCCATTGGTCATTCTGTGGTTTGGCATTGATGAGTCAGCCAAAATTTTTCTGGTGGCGCTGGGTACGCTGTTTCCCATCTACCTGAATACCTATCACGGTATTCGTAATGTGGATCGTGGGCTGGTTGAGATGGCCCGTAGCTACGGCTTATCCGGCTGGAGCCTGTTTGTTCAGGTGATCTTACCGGGTGCGTTACCGAGCATCATGGTGGGCGTCCGCTTTGCTTTGGGGTTGATGTGGCTGACCCTGATCGTCGCCGAGACAATTTCGGCTAACGCAGGGATTGGCTATCTGGCCATGAATGCCCGTGAATTTCTGCAAACCGATGTGGTGATGGTCGCCATTATTCTTTATGCCCTGCTGGGAAAACTGGCTGATGTCAGCGCACTGCTGCTGGAACGCGTCTGGTTACGCTGGCATCCGGCCTATCAACGTCAGGAGAAAACAGCATGATAAACTCCGCCAGCCCGGCGCGTCTGAATGCGGGTACCCCCGTAGGTGTGAAGGGCGTCAGTAAAAAATACGGTGAACGCACCATTCTGAATCATATCGATCTGCATATTCCTTCCGGCCAGTTTGTTGCCGTAGTCGGCCGCAGCGGCTGCGGTAAAAGCACCCTGCTGCGTCTGCTGGCCGGTCTGGAAAGCACGACCCAGGGCGAGCTGCTGGCAGGCAATGCGCCGCTGCAGACCGCACGTGAAGAAACCCGGTTAATGTTCCAGGATGCGCGACTGCTGCCGTGGAAAAAAGTGATTGATAACGTCTCTCTCGGCCTGCGTGGCAAGGCATGGCGTAAAGCCGCCCTGGAGGCGCTGGAAGCGGTAGGCCTGGCGGACAGAGCGCAAGACTGGCCTGCCGCTTTATCCGGTGGGCAGAAACAGCGCGTGGCACTGGCCCGGGCGTTAATTCACCGTCCCGGCCTGCTGTTGCTGGATGAGCCTCTGGGTGCGCTGGACGCCTTAACGCGAATCGAGATGCAGGAGCTCATCGAATCGCTGTGGCAGCAGTACCACTTCACGGTTCTGTTGGTCACGCACGATGTCAGTGAAGCGGTCGCGATGGCTGATCGGGTATTACTGATAGAGGAAGGCCAGATAGGACTGGATTTGCAGGTCGATTTGCCCCGGCCACGGCGACGAGGCTCGGCGCGTCTGGCAGAGCTGGAAGCCGAAGTGCTGGATCGGGTGATGCGCCGCGGCGCGGCAGAAAAGCCTCCCCGCTACGCGCAACAGCGTTAAAGAAACGGCGGGCATTTGCCCGCCGTTTCTTATCAGGCATTCAGTGCCTTGGTGATTTTCTCGTACAGATCGCCCGACAGTTTATCCAGTCCTTGTAACTGTTCCAGCGCCTGGCGCATCAGCGCCTGACGGTGGGCATCGTAACGTTTCAGACGAATTAATGGCTCAATCATACGCGAAGCCACCTGCGGATTGCGGGTGTTCAGATCCGTCAGCATCTCCACCAGGAAACGATATCCGCTGCCGTCTTCGGCGTGGAAGGCGGAAGGATTACCCGAAGCAAAAGCGCCAATCAGTGAACGGATGCGATTCGGGTTGCCCATACTGAAGGAACGATGTGACAGTAAACGGCGCACGTTGAGTAAGGCATTCTGCGCCGGGCTGGTAGCCTGCAACATAAACCATTTGTCCATGACCAGGCCATCCTTGTGCCAGCGCTCATCATAGTCGGCTAACAGCGCATCACGACAGGGTAACTGTGCCGCCACCGCAGCGGAGAGTGCCGCCAGGGAATCCGTCATGTTATTGGCATGGTGGTATTGCGCCTGCACCAGTTTATCCGCCAGATCCATATCACCAAACGCCAGATAGTACAGACAGATGTTCTTCAGCGAACGTTTGCCGATTTCCGCATGATCAACGTGGTACTCCGCCTGCTGATTGGCGTTATAAACGGCAAAGAATTCATCTGCCAGTTCCCGCGCCAGGGTACGAACCAGAGCTTCGCGCACCAGTGCAATTGCCTGAGGATCGATAATCTCAAACAGTTCGGCGATTTCGTTTTCGCCAGGCAGCGACAGAATCAGAGCGGTCAGCGCCGGATCGCTGTTGGCATCCAGCAGCACCGTGCGAAAGGCATCAGCGACATGCAACGGCAGCGACAGATGCTGGCCCTGCTGATGGCGCGCGACATTGAGGCGCAGGTAGGTCGCCAACAGACTTTGCGCCGCGTCCCAACGTGAAAAATCGTTGCTTGCATGACGCATCAGGAACGTCAGCTGCGCGTCGCTCCACTTGTAGTCGAGCTTCACCGGCGCGGAAAACTCACGCAGCAGCGATGGCACCGGCTGGAAGTAAACGTTGTCAAAAATAAAGGTCTGGAACTCTTCCGTTACGTTCAACACGTTATGCACCGGATGACCGTTGTGCTGCAACGGAATGACCTTACCCTGTCCGTCATACAGTTCGATGTCCAGAGGGATATGCAGAGGCAGTTTCTCTTTTTGCTCGGTCGTCGGCGGCGTGTGCTGCGTCACGTGAAGCGTGTACTGCTCCAGTTCCGGATTGTAGTCATCACGTACCGAGAGCGTAGGTGTACCTGACTGACTGTACCAGCGACGGAACTGGGAAAGATCAACGTTAGACGCGTCTTCCATGGCCTGAACGAAATCATCACAGGTCGCCGCGCTACCGTCATGACGTTCGAAATAGAGCTGCATGCCCTTCTGGAAATTCGCTTCGCCCAGCAAGGTGTGCATCATACGGATCACTTCTGATCCCTTTTCATATACCGTCAAGGTGTAGAAGTTGTTCATCTCGATAACCTGATCCGGGCGGATCGGGTGCGCCATCGGGCTGGCGTCCTCGGCAAACTGCGCGCCGCGCATAATACGCACATTATCGATTCGGTTTACCGCACGCGATCCCAGGTCGGAACTGAACTCCTGATCGCGAAACACGGTCAGCCCCTCTTTCAGGCTCAGCTGGAACCAGTCGCGACAGGTCACACGGTTACCGGTCCAGTTGTGGAAATATTCATGACCGATGACCGCCTCAATCCCCAGATAATCTTTATCGGTGGCGGTTTCGGCTTTGGCCAGCACGTATTTGGAGTTGAAAACGTTAAGTCCTTTATTCTCCATGGCTCCCATGTTGAAGAAGTCCACCGCAACAATCATAAAGATGTCGAGGTCATACTCCAGGCCGAAACGCTCCTCATCCCACTTCATGCTGTTCTTTAATGACGTCATCGCCCAGTCGGCACGATCCAGATTGCCGCGATCGACGAAGATCTCCAACGCAACATTCCGACCCGAACGCGTAGTAAAGCTGTCACGCAGCACGTCAAAATCGCCCGCGACCAGCGCAAACAAATAACAGGGCTTAGGAAACGGATCCTGCCACTTCACCCAGTTACGGCCCTTGTCGTCCTGACCGCTGTCAATGCGATTTCCGTTAGACAGCAGGAAAGGATAACGGCTGCCGTCGGCAATGACGGTGGTCGTGAAGCGCGCCAGCACGTCGGGGCGATCTAAATACCAGGTAATATGCCGAAAGCCTTCGGCTTCACACTGGGTACAGAGCGCTTCACCCGATTTGTATAAGCCTTCAAGGGCACTGTTACGATCGGGATGAATGTCATTGACGATTTTCAGCGTAAAGCTGTCCGGTAACTGGCTGAGCACCAGGCAACCCGCCTCTTCACGCCAGGCCGTCCAGGCCTGTCCATCCACTTCCAGCGAGATCAGCGTCAGATCTTCGCCGTCCAGACGCAGTTCAGCCTGGCTGTCTCCCTGACGCTTAACCTGACTCACCGCCGTCACCCGCGTGGTGCTTTCATCGAGTTCAAAGGTTAAATCGATATCGGTGATGGTGTAGTCTGGTGCACGATAATCGTGTCGATATTTTATTTGTGGCTGCTGCGTCATATTCCGTCCCGCATTAAGTAGTTATTCATCAACGTCTTTGCATTATTCACTCAAGTATAAGCCCTACGCGTCAAACGTCTAAGCATGATGCGCCGAGCTTAGCATGCACAACGTGCACATCAGGTAAAATGGCTACAATTTGTTAACAATGACACATTTCGTCCTCGACTCGCTATCCTGAAATATGCTGTGATCGCTGTCTCTTAGTGATTTATACTTTTGCGTCTTTTACGACGTTTAATACACCGGGCTCTGCGCCACCGAACAGGATGCCGAAACGCGCCATGACAGGACATGCTTCCCCGATACTGACTTCGCTGCTGGATACGGATGCTTATAAGCTCCATATGCAGCAAGCCGTATTCCACCGTTACCATGATGTCACGGTGGCCGCGGAGTTTCGCTGCCGTAGCGACGAATTGCTGGGTTTTTATGCTGACGAGATCCGTACAGCCATTGACGCCATGCAGGCACTGGCGCTGACCGATGCTGAATATGCCTGGTTATCTGATCTGCCCTTCTTTGCTGATGACTACCTTAACTGGCTGCGAAATTTTCGCTACGACCCGCAGCAGGTAGAAGTTCGCAATCATCATGGCAAGCTGGCTATTCGTATCCAGGGCCCCTGGCGGGAAGTGATCATGTGGGAAGTCCCCCTGTTGGCCTTGATCAGTGAAGTGGTCCATCGCCACCGTACACCGGCCATCAGCAGCCAGCAGGCCGTGGATTTTCTGCATCAGAAACTCGCTACCTTTAAGACTCAGGTTGCCGACACTGACATGTCACGTTTTCGCCTGATGGATTTTGGTACCCGCCGCCGCTATTCCCAGGATGTGCAGGAATCGATCGTCAGCACGCTGAAACAGGATTTTCCCTGGCTGATGGGCACCAGTAACTACGACCTGGCCCGTCGCCTCGCACTCACGCCAGTGGGTACCCAGGCCCACGAGTGGTTCCAGGCTTTTCAGCAAATCAGTCCGGTACTGGCGAACAGTCAGCGCGCTGCCTTACAGGCCTGGCTGGATGAATATGACGACAAGCTGGGCATTGCACTCACGGACTGTATCGCCATGGATGCCTTCCTGCGCGATTTCGGCCCGGTGTTCGCCCGCCGTTACCAGGGGCTGCGTCACGATTCAGGTGACCCGGTTGAGTGGGGCGAAAAAGCGCTGGCCCATTATCAGAAGTTAGGTATTGATCCGCTCACGAAAATGCTGGTGTTCTCAGATAATCTCAATCTGGATAAATCCCTGGCGCTGTATCGCCACTTTGGTCAGCGTACCAACGTCGTCTTCGGCATCGGCACGCGCCTGACTTGTGATATTCCTGGCGTTACGCCGCTCAATATCGTGATCAAGCTGGTGCAGTGCAATGGTAAGCCGGTCGCCAAGCTTTCCGACAGCCCAGGTAAAACCATCTGTCAGGATAAAGCGTTCGTTAAGGCCCTGAGAAAAGCCTTTGATCTGCCACTGGTTAAAAAAGCCAGCTAGCGTCTTTGTTATCGGGGCGTTATCGCGCCCCGCCTTCCTGCAATAAATCGGTTATTCCCCTGAATTTTGCTTGTTTCCTGTTGACTCACAAGTAACATAGCTACACCCCAGTCTGGGGAATTCATTCACACACTTCTTCTATATAGAGAGATATTTATGAGCGTAGTGCCTGTAGCGGATGTACTGCACGGTCGCGTCGCGGTTGACAGTGAAGTCACCGTACGTGGTTGGGTGCGTACCCGAAGAGATTCCAAAGCCGGTCTTTCCTTTATCGCTGTCTATGACGGCTCCTGCTTTAATCCCGTTCAGGCTGTCGTCAATAATTCTCTGAATAATTATCAGGACGAAGTGCTGCACCTGACCACCGGCTGTTCCGTCATTGTCACCGGTAAGGTCGTTGCATCTCCGGGTCAGGGTCAGGCATTCGAAATTCAGGCGACAAAGCTGGAGGTCGTGGGCTGGGTAGAAGATCCCGACAGCTACCCAATGGCGGCAAAACGTCACAGTATCGAATACCTGCGTGAGGTGGCACACCTGCGTCCGCGTACCAACCTGATTGGCGCCGTGGCGCGTGTTCGTCATACCCTGGCCCAGGCGCTGCACCGCTTCTTCCATGAGAACGGCTACTTTTGGGTTTCCACGCCGCTGATCACCGCCTCTGACACTGAAGGGGCTGGTGAGATGTTCCGCGTTTCGACGCTGGACATGGAAAACCTGCCGCGCAACGATCAGGGCAAAGTCGACTATTCGGAGGATTTCTTCGGGAAAGAGGCCTTCCTGACGGTTTCAGGGCAGTTGAACGGTGAAACCTATGCCAGCGCCTTGTCGAAAATCTACACCTTCGGCCCCACGTTCCGTGCGGAAAACTCCAATACCAGCCGCCATCTGGCAGAGTTCTGGATGCTGGAACCGGAAATTGCTTTCGCCTCATTAGACGATGCGGCAGCTCTGGCGGAAGCCATGCTCAAGTATGTCTTCAAAGCCGTGCTGGATGAGCGTGCAGACGATATGGCATTTTTTGCCGAGCGCGTAGACAACGATGCGATTAATCGCCTGGAGCGTTTTGTTACCACCGATTTCGCCCAGGTCGATTATACCGATGCCGTCGATATCCTGATGAACTGCGGGCAGACCTTTGAGAACCCAGTGTCATGGGGCATCGATCTGTCCTCTGAACATGAACGTTATCTTGCCGAGAAGCATTTCAAAGCGCCGGTGGTGGTGAAAAACTATCCGAAAGATATCAAGGCATTCTATATGCGCCTTAACGACGACGGGAAAACCGTGGCGGCGATGGATGTGTTAGCGCCGGGTATCGGTGAAATTATCGGCGGTTCTCAGCGTGAGGAACGTCTGGATGTGCTGGATGCGCGTCTGGAAGAGATGGGGCTGAAAAAAGAAGATTACTGGTGGTATCGCGATCTCCGTCGCTATGGCACCGTGCCACATTCAGGGTTTGGATTAGGTTTCGAACGTTTGATCGCCTATGTCACCGGCGTACAAAATGTAAGAGATGTTATCCCCTTCCCACGGACGCCACGCAACGCGAGCTTCTGATTTTCAGCATTAAATATAAGAAATTCATATATATAAAGAGGTCGGCATCGCCGGCCTTTTTTTATTTTTGTAAATTTTGATATGACTCACAAAGTTCCGTTATTTTTACATTTTGTAATACATTTTTTATATTTGAAACAAGATTACGACTTTTGTAGCATTTTCGCAGTAGAATTACCCGATGGGGGATGGAAAGATGCGTGCAGACACAGGAGACACCAAACTTCTTTCAAGGTTCACGTAAAGTTTTCTTGACGGCAGTGGCAGGTGTCCAAATAACTCCAATGAGGGTAATAAATAATGATGAAGCGCAACATTCTGGCAGTGGTTATCCCTGCTCTGCTCGCCGCCGGCGCAGCCAACGCAGCAGAAGTTTATAACAAAGACGGCAACAAGCTGGACCTGTACGGTAAAGTGGATGCGCGTCACCAGTTCTCTGATAACGCAGGTGATGACGGCGATCAGACTTATATTCGCTTCGGCTTCAAAGGCGAAACCAAGATTAATGACCAGATGACCGGTTACGGTCAGTGGGAATACAACATTCAGGGCAATAACTCTGAAGGTTCTGATGCGCAAACTGACAACAAAACCCGTCTGGGCTTCGCTGGTCTGAAATTCGGTGATGCAGGTTCAATCGACTACGGCCGTAACTACGGTGTGGTTTATGATGCAATCGGCTGGACCGATATGCTGCCAGTATTCGGTGGTGACTCAGGTAACTCAGACAACTTCATGAATGGCCGTAGCGGCGGTCTGTTGACCTATCGCAACAGCAACTTCTTTGGTCTGGTTGATGGTTGGAACTTCGCGCTTCAGTACCAGGGCAAAAATGAGAATGCAAACCGCGCCGATCGTAGAGCAAATGGCGATGGCTGGGGTGCATCAACATCTTACACCTCACCTATCGGTGTAGGCATTGTGGGTGCATATAGCAGCAGCGATCGTACTGACTCGCAGGCTCAGGGTGTTGCAGCCAACGGTAATATCGTTGGTGCTGGCAAACATGCTGAAAGCTGGGCAACCGCTCTGAAATATGATGCTAACAATATTTATCTGGCAGCGATGTATGGTGAAATGCGTAATGCAGCACCAATTTCAATCGTTACTGGCCCAACAACTACCGCACCTGCCTTTGCAAACAAAGCTCAAATCATTGAGATGGTTGCTCAGTATCAATTTGATTTTGGTCTGCGTCCTTCACTGGCCTACGTTCAGTCTAAAGGCAAAGACATCGAAGGTATCGGCGATGCTGATATCTACAAATACTTCGATGTGGGCGCCACCTACTACTTCAACAAAAACATGGCCACCTACGTTGATTACAAAATCAACCAGCTGGACAAAAACAACCCACTCGGCATTCCTAACGATGACGTAGTTGGTGTTGGTGTAGTTTACCAGTTCTAAGTTTGTTGATGCAGTACAAAAAACGGAGCTTCGGCTCCGTTTTTTATTGCCGTTTCCTCGCACTCAGCCCCGCGCTATCCCACTGTTAACATTAGAACGGGTAATTCTGTCGCACAGACGATGAATTTTATCGCAAACGGTTGGCATTTCGCCGTGCTGACGTTAACCTGATGGTTCATTTGCTAAAGTTCACGCTACTGGACCCGACTCATGTTTGAATCGATCTCTGCTGCACCCGCTGACCCCATTCTTGGCCTGGCCGATCTCTTTCGTGCCGACGACCGCCCCAATAAAATCAATCTCGGTATTGGTGTTTACAAAGATGAAACCGGAAAAACCCCGGTGCTCACCAGCGTTAAGAAAGCAGAGCAGTACCTGCTTGAACACGAAACCAGCAAAAATTACCTGAGCATTGACGGTCTGCCAGATTTCGCGCACTGCACGCAGGAATTGTTATTTGGTCAAGGCAATGCCCTGATCGCGGCGGGCAGAGCCCGCACGGCACAGACGCCGGGCGGTACAGGCGCACTGCGCGTCGCCGCGGATTTCCTGTCTACTCAGACGTCCGTTAAGCGCGTGTGGGTGAGCAACCCGAGCTGGCCGAACCACAAAAACGTGTTTAATGCCGCCGGGCTTGAGGTATGCGAATACCAGTACTATGACGCAGCAAACCATACCCTGGATTTTGACGGCATGCTGGCCTCACTGAAAGAGGTGAAAGCCGGTGATGTGGTGCTGTTCCATGGCTGCTGCCATAACCCGACCGGTATCGATCCTACTGCAGAGCAGTGGCAACAGCTGGCACAGCTCTCTCTGGCTAACGGCTGGCTGCCCCTGTTTGACTTTGCCTACCAGGGCTTTGCCCGTGGTCTGGAAGAGGATGCTGAAGGTCTGCGCATTTTTGCGGCCAGCCATCAGGAACTGATTGTCGCCAGTTCTTATTCCAAGAACTTCGGCCTGTATAACGAACGTGTGGGTGCGATTACGCTGGTTGCGGGCGATGCCGCGACGGCCGACACCGCATTCAGCCAGGTGAAATACACCATCCGCGCCAACTATTCTAACCCGCCGTCACACGGTGCGGCCGTGGTGGCCACGATTCTGGGCAACGACGCGCTCCGCACTATCTGGCAGCAAGAGCTGTCTGATATGCGTCAGCGTATCCAGCGCATGCGCCAACTGTTTGTGAACACCCTGGCGGATAAAGGTGCGCAGCAGGACTTCAGCTTTATCATCAAGCAGAATGGCATGTTCTCGTTCAGTGGGCTGACCAAAGATCAGGTCATTCGCCTGCGCGAGGAGTTTGGGGTTTATGCCGTTAATTCAGGCCGCGTAAACGTTGCCGGTATGACACCAGATAATATGTCTGCACTGTGCGAGGCGATTGTCGCCGTACTTTAAGCGCATCGCGTATAAAAAAATGGGCCACTCTGGCCCATTTTTTATTGCAGGAAAGGATTGGTCAGACGTTCACGCCCCAGCGTTGACACAGGCCCGTGACCGGGTAAAAACGTCACATCGTCGCCGAGCGGCAGCAGCTTATTATTTATCGCATCAATGAGATGTTGATGATTACCCTGCGGGAAGTCGGTACGCCCGACGCCGCCGCTAAAGATCACATCACCTGAGACCAGTAAGCGGCCTTTGGCATCAAAAAATACAATGTGCCCCGGCGTATGTCCGGGACAGTGCAGCACATCAAGCGTGACCTGACCAACCTGAACGGTATCCCCCTCCTCCAGCCAGCGATCCGGCGTCAACGGGGCACAATATTCCAGCCCAAACATTTGGCTTTGAGTAGGTAAGGATTCCAGCCAGAAAGCATCCTGCTTTTGCGGGCCGACCAGCGGCACCTGCCAGAATGCAGCCAGTTCTGCCGCTGCCCCAACATGATCGAGGTGACCATGCGTAAGCAGAATCTGTGCAGGCTTCAAATCAAGCTGCGCCAGCGTTTGCCTGATGGTATCGGCATCGCCACCCGGGTCCACCAGGGCCGATTCACGCGTGGTTTCGCACCAGATAACCGAACAGTTCTGGGCGAAGGCGGTGACGGGGATAATGTGATAATTCATAACGCTCCATGGTCGGCACCTGCAGCGTTGCCGACGTTACTACCAGTGCCTGACGGGACCGGTATCAATATGTACAAAGTTGCTGCTGGGGTAATATCCTACACCACCGGCACGCATTTTTAATGCGGCTTTGCGTACATTCGCCAGCGTCACCCCTTCAATGTGGAAATCCATCGCCTGGCCTTTGGTGTGATAACTGTGTTTTGCCACACCGGGCCCGGATTCCCGCAGCATATTGTTCGTCGCCAGTGAGCGATAGCCGGAGACGAGCTGGACGGGTTTGCGCGTTTCTAACAGCGCCTGAAGGCGATAGAGCTGGTCAAATAAGTGGGGATCGATACTTTTGGTTTTATTGGCACGGTAGTCGCGGAAAAAGTGGTTCAGGCGTGACAATTCACTTTTGTCGTAACTTTTACCGTTAAAGAATTCCGTTTTAAGGGTTTCACCAGTGTGAAGATTATTGAGCGTTAATATCCGCGGGCGTGAAGTGGAGAGTGAAGCCATCGCGGTCTCTGGCAGTAAGGCCAGGCCGGCAGCGGCACTTCCGCAAAGCAGCAGTTTGCGACGTAAAGAATCGATTGTAGACATGGAGCGGTTTACCTGAAAGCAGAGTCAAAGACATGTGCAAAAAACGTACTGGCGAACCATAACTTTATGGCGGTAGCACGTCAACCCATTATGGGCAAGTTTGGAAGGCGGCTCCGGATAAAGCCGCCTGAATGACAGGACTGAATAACGGACATACCGTACGACTAACGATTGAAAATCAACTATTAGAGTAATAACTGCTGCGCACGGCTTAAGACCTGGCTCGCCGAACGCGCCGTATTATCATAATTGTAAATATCTGTACGGAACTGCGTTTTGCCGTCATCCGCAACCCAGGCCGTTAAATAATACAAGTTAACCGGGATGCGATGCCGAATGGGTACATAGCGCGTATCGCCCTGCTTGAGCGTGTCAGAGATACGCGCGTCATTCCAGCCGACATCCTGCAACAGAATACCGGCCAGTTCCGAAGCTTTATTCACGCGCACGCAGCCCGAGCTGAGCGCACGAATATCGCGCTGAAACAGATTGTGGTTCGGCGTGTCATGCAGATAAATCGCATCCGAGCTTGGCATATTAAACTTATAGCGACCGAGTGAATTGGTTTGCCCAGGTGCCTGACGTATGCGGTAAGGGAAGGATGAGGCTGACACCATGCTCCAGTCAATCATGCTGGGATCGATGACTTCGGAATCGGCGCTCCAGCCAGACAGCAGCGTGTAACCATGTTTATACAGATAGGTTGGGTCCTGTTTCACCTTAGGAATAATGTCCTGACGCACCAGATTGGTCGGCACATTCCAGGGCGGATTCAACACCACATTATTTAGTGCGCTTCGCATCAACGGCGTTTTACGATCTGGTCGTCCCACGATGACCCGGGAGGACAGCACTTTAGTGCCGTTGTTGTAATAATTCAGCGAATAGTTGGGGATGTTCACCATAATGCCGTTGTGCATATCATCCGGCAGCAAACGCAGCCGCTGGATATTCAGCGCCAGCAAGGCCGCACGCTGTTGAGGAGAGACATTCAGCCATTCCCGTGTACGCAGGCCAATCGCCCCATCGGCGTCCAGCCCCTGCCACTGTTGAAAGCGTTTTACCGCCGCGACCAGCTCATCGTTATAAACATTCACACCGCCGGGCGCAGCGGGAGCATTCTGGACGTTACCCTGAACACCGGGTGCCGCAGCAGGTATATCGTTAACCGTGACGGCCGAAGGGCTGACGGCGACAGGCTGCTCGCTGTGGCTGACGGCAACGGGTGCGGTGGGAACGGCATCCTCATTGGGCGCGGGTGCGGTTACCTGTGCACTCAGCATGCCGCTGCGGCGAAGAATTTCCCGCAACGCCGGCACATCGTCACTGACCTGTCCAGGTCGTAACGTGTCGCGATTTTTAATTTGTGGCCAGGGTTGTTTATCTTCAAGCAGGCTTTTCAGGGCCTTATGCATGAGTGGATACTGCGGATGCTGCGGCACCAGTGAATTAACAAACGCCGCCGAACTGCCCGCATTGACGGCATTTTGCCAGGCATTGATCACGGATACAGAAGGCACAGCCAGCTTGTAGGGCGTGGTGCTGTACAGCCAGGTTTCTCCCTGGGCAGGCACCGAGGAGACAAACTGCAAATACCCCAGCATCGCATCAGACAACGTGACATCACGGGCAAAGCCTGTGATGTCAGGATCGGTCAGGCGATCGACCCAGCGGGTAAACTGCGGCTGCACGCCGGAGAGGGCAACCTCCGCCAGCTGCTGCTGAAATTTCTGTACGGCTTCATGATCCTGCCAGATCGGCTGCATGTTACGCGCGGCGTAGAGCGCGGCCAGAGAAGCACCGTAAAAAGGCTGGCTGTCGCCTGAAAACGCCTGGCGAATCTTCTGCTGACTCTCACTGACGGATGTGGTGGCGTACGCCGCGTGCGTACCGGGCATCGCGGCGATGATCGCAGCCTGAGCCATTGCACAGGGAATGAGCGTGAGCGCTAGCGTCAGCCACGAACTAACCTGATGAATTTTGAAGCGTTTATACAGTAACATCCCTGCCCCCTTCATTGATCTACCGCGCAGCCTGTCAGGAAACAACTGCGATCGGGCTGTTACTCATATTATTGAGTATACAAATAAAAACGGCATTTGCCTCCTGTGACAAATGCCGTTACCAGATTAACTAATGGCGCTGTTTTTGACTATCTCTGCATCGTGAATATTATGTCGTGGTTTCGCTCGCCGGATCGGCTTCGCTGCTGCGTTTTGCGGGCAGTGGATCGGCCGCGAAGCCTCGCAATCCTACCACGTGAACGTGCTCGGTGTTGTTAAACACTTTACGCATCAGTTTATAGGTGGTGCCCTTCTCCGGACTGATATTTTCTGGCGCCGCGATTACCAGTTGCATCTCCAGTCGCTCACAGAGTTCAAACAGGGTCGCGATTGAGCGCGCATCCAGACGTGCGGCTTCATCCAGGAACAGCAGACGGCAAGGCGAAATATCTTTACCGCGCAGGCGACGTGATTCCTCTTCCCAGCTCTGCACCACCATGACCAGAATTGACATCCCCGTACCAATGGCCTCACCGGTGGAAAGCGCGCCACTTTCGGCACGCAACCAGCCATCTGAACCCCGGTTGACCTCGACTTCCATCTCAAGGTAGTTACGGTAATCCAGTAGCTCTTCACCGATGGTTTGTGGTGTACGCTGCCCCATATCAATATGCGGATTCAGACGCTGGTAGAGTTTAGCCAGCGCTTCCGAGAACGTGAGTCGGTTGCTGTTAAACAGATCCTGATGCTGTTCGTGCTCTTCAGACAAGGTGTCCAGCAGCATGGCATGCGTTTCGCGCACGTTGACGTTTAGCCGGACGCTGCGCACCTGACCAAAGCTCACGGTTTGCAGCCCCTGATTCAGTTGGCGGATACGGTTCTGTTCACGCTGAATCGTTTTACGAATAATATTCGCGACGCTGCGTGAACTGATAGCCAGGGTCTGCTCGCGGGCCGTCAGCTCTTCCGTCAGTCGATTGAGTTCAATCTCCATCTGCTCGATGGCTTCAACCGGATCGTCCGTGCGAATGATATCCTGGCGGATACGTTCGCGCAGATGTTGATACACGGCGATGAAAAACTGAATCTTACGTTCCGGGCGTTTCGGATCTTCAGACAAACGCAGCACATCGCGCAGATGTTCGTTATCGGCCACCGCCAGGCGCAGTGCGCCCAGTGCCTTATCCGACATGGAACGCAGTTCATCGCCACTGAGATAAGCCAGTTCACGACGATGCAGACGACGTTCAACACCGTTATCTTTCACCAGACGCAGCACCAGGCACCAGCCCGCCTTAGCACTCACCACCTGTTCGCGGTTCTGGTGATAGTTACGTTCAAGCTGGCGCAGTTTTTTCTGCAGGTTGTCCATTTCTGCTTCGCAGAAAGTGAGCTGTTTCTCCAGCTGATTACGGCGGGCGCGGTTGTGACTTAACGCCGTATAAAGTTCATCCCGGCGGATACGCGCGCGTTCTTCCGCGCTGGCATCGGCCTGAACACCGATATCCTGCATTTCCTGCTGCAGCTCTTTCAGCATATCGCGCTTGGCATCGTAGGCGCTTTTAAGCGATGCCAGCACCTGAGAATATTGCGTCAGCTGCGACTGATGGGCGCGCAAACGCTCACGACAGCGGCTGCGCTCGGCTTCTGCCTGCTCCAGCCTTTGACGCAGTTTGTCGCTGAGATCGTTGTTGCCGCCCAGCATGCTGGCAGAGTCGTCATAGCCGAAATGCGCACGGCGCTGCACCACTTCGGTCAGGGCAAACGCCTGCTGACGCGCGTTACGTTGCTGTTGCTGCGCCTGCTGGTAATCCGCCTGCAACTGCTCATGCTGTTCAGGATCGCTTTGCAGTACCGCAAGCATCGGCTCCAGTCTGGCCAGTTTTGCGCCATGCAAATGGAGGAAACGCGCGGCCTCCTGTGCCTCTTCAACCTGCTCGCGAATCTCCTCACAGCGATCCGCCAGCGTCTCATCTCGCAGCAGACTGATGCGCGGCAGCAGGCGGTTAAGCTGTGCAACGCCCTCTTTGGCCAGTTCATACTGCTGACGCTGTTGCTGATTATTACTTTCATGCTGATTGAGCGCACGTTCCAGCTCACCGCGACGGGCGCCGAGCTGACGGATTTGCGCTTCTGGGTCATCATCAAAGGCCACCGCAAGATGGCTGCCGATAAAGCGACTAAATGACTGATGCAGACGTTGCGTCTTTTGTACGTCAAACGACAAGGTGGCGTAACGTTCCGCCAGCCGGTCGCGCTCGTTATTGAGTAATTCAAGCTGGTTTTCGCGCGCCGCCCGACCAAACAGCGGGATTTTCGGGAAGCGGGAATAGCGCCACTGACGCTCGGCGACTTTAACCACGACGGCGTTCTGGAGCTCGTCTACGCTAAACACGCTGTCATCAAACGACTGCGGATCCCCTTCGATCAGGTACAGATCTTCCGGGCACTCTTCTAAGCCATCGAGTTGCTCGCGCACCAGCGACAGATCGGGTACGACAATGGCGTGGCGCGATGGGCCGTACAAGGCAGAAAAGTAAGGCGCATCGTCCAGCGTTACGTCATCATAAATTTCCGACAACAGTACGCCGCCAAATCGCTCAGCCAGCTGATTCAGGCGAGGATCTTCGGCACCGCCCGGTTGGCTGAGGCGTTCAATCTGCTGCTCAATTTCACGCTTGCGGGCTGCGACTTCGTCACGCTCAACGGTGGTTTCACGCTCGCGCTCCAGCAGCTGCTGCATGTATTCCGTCACATCCTGGCTGTTGGCCAGGTCCTGACCGGTTTGCTCACTGAGCTGAGTCAGGATTTCTTGCGCGGCCAGCCAGTGCGGCGCGCGCGCGGTCAGCGCGGTGATACGTTCGCGCAGTTGCTCAAGTTCCTGACGCATCATCATGCGCTGTTCGCCCGCGTCTGCCACGCTGCTGTTCAGCTGCTCGATTTGCGCTTCAAGCTCACGCTGAAGGCCTTCCAGCGCGTCAGGATCGTAATGCTGCCCCTGACGTTTACAGAACTCTGCCAGCAGACGCTCGGCTTCCTGCTGCTCACGCAGGCGCTGTTCGAGTTCATTCAGGCGCAGGCGCAGGGAGGAAAGCTGATCGGCATGGTGACGTTGATTGCTGGCATCGCGCAGCAGATCGCGCCCGACCTGCCAGGCTTCTTTGCGGCTAACCTCACCGGCAATGCTGGTGACCAGTGATAACGCCTGTTCAAACTGGCTGTGGGCGGCTTCCGCTACACTCAGCTTCTGCTCCAGATTCAGCAGTTGCCCGGTGGCTTCTTCTTCTTTGGCCTGGAAACTGGCCTGCCATTCGGCGGCATTATCGATGGTTAAGTCTGGCAACTGACAAAGCGTGCGGGCGCGTTCCAGCGCCTGTAATGCCTGTTGATACTGAATAGCACGGGTTTGCTGCACATCCAGCGCCTGCTGAAAATCGGCCAACTGGCTCTTCAGCTCATCCACTTCCAGTTCTGCGGCTTCGGCACGGGCCTCATTTTCTTCCTGGATTTCGCGCGCTTCAGCAACGACTTCGCTCTGCTCTTCCAGACGGATCGTAAGATCTTCAATATCGCTGTCATAGCGCGTGATTTTTTCCTGCTGGCGCATCGCCGTCTGCACCAGATTCAGGTGATCGCTCGCCGCCTGATAATCGACTTCGAGATCGTTTTCCGCCCCGCTATGTTCGGCCAGCTCGCGCGCCATCTCTACATGGCGGTACTGTTCAGAAGCCAGCTGTTTGCGACCGCTGAGCAGCTCATTGCGCAGCTGTAAGGCGCTGTCGAGGTGGATGCGTCGCTCGTTGGCATGACGCATATAATCCGCCGACACATAGCTGGTGGCCTCAGAAATAAGGTGCTTAAACAGGTCACGATCCGACTGGGTGACGCGGATCGCTTCCAGCGTCATACGGTTCTCGCGCAGCGCCGCTTCCATGTCCTGAAAGGCTTTACGCACGCCGCTGTTTTCCGGCAACAGATAATCACGTAGCGAGCGGGTAATCGCACTGGAGATACCGCCGTAAAGAGAGGCTTCAATCAGGCGGTAAAACTTGCTGCGATCGCTGGCCGAACGCAGACGACGCGGGACAACGCCGAGATCAAACATCATGGCGTGATAGTCGGTGACCGAGCTGTACTGACGGAACTGCACGCCTTCCAGCGCCTCAACGCGTTCTTTTACCTCATTAAGCGGTAACACGCGCGCCTGACGGCTGTTGAGGATTTCCGTCAGCATATCAGTAGGCAGCGTATCTGTAGGTAAACCATGAATACTGAAAGGTTTGATATCGACTTTCTTATCGCGTCCGGCGATCTGCTGCAGTCTGACGCCCGCCACCACGCGTTGGTGACGTGAATTGACGACGTCCAGCATGGCATAGCAAACACCGGCACGGAGTTTACCGTGCAGGCCTTTATCACGTGATCCTGAGGTCGCGCCCGCTTCGGTCGTGTTACGGAAGTGCAGCAGCGTTAAGTCAGGGATAAGCGCCGTTACAAAGGCCGCCATGGTGGTTGACTTGCCTGCCCCGTTACCGCCCGACAGCGTGGTGACCAGTTCATCGAGATCAAAGGTTCGGGCAAAAAAACCGTTCCAGTTGATCAGCGTTAGCGAACGAAATTTGCCGCGTTCAATCATGCCTGTTCTTCCTCCGCGATATCACCCGCATCGCTGTCATTCTCATCACTGTCATCAGCCTCAGTCGTGGCCGTGGCGTTATCCAGCAACATTGCCTCACCGTCACGAATCAGGCGCAGCTGCGCTTCCCGCGGATCGTCACCGCTGCGCACATCGGCGCCGAAGCGAAAAACGGACTCGATAATACGGAACTTGCTGCTGTCGTTGCCAAAAAACCACACCATGCCAAGACGGCGCAGGCGGCTTAAAGACGCACGCATTTTTTCCTGCAGCTTGGCGCGATCGAGATCTGAGCCGGTTGAGCGCTGATTAACCAGTTTCAGCAGTTTACTTTCATCCGCCAGGGACAGCAGCTCGTCATAAAGTTCCTGCTGGGTAAAAATGCCTTCATTCGCCAGGCGTTCCGGGCTGAGATAGAGATAGCAAAGGATTTTACCGACCATCATATCCAGCTCAGACAGGACAGAACGGGGAATGAGCGTGGTTGAACGCGGACGCAGATAGAAGAATCCCTCTGGCGCGCGAATCAGCTCAACGTTGTAGCGGGTGTAAAACTCTTCCAGATACTGCTGGTAATCCATCAGAAAAGCGTGATTGTCCAGCTCTTCAATACCAATGTGGCGTCCGGCGCGTAACTGGCTGTCCAGCGCCGGAAAAATCGGATTTGCCAGTGCCTGTGCCAGTTTAACCGGCATCACTTGTTCAATATTTGTCGATGACATGTGCCTGCACCTTGGCTCCGTAATCATTAATGGCTTGCCATTCCACAGGCAAACCGGCTAAATCGGCTTCCGCTACGCCGAGCCGCACGGCCTGATCCACCACAATACGCGCCAGGTCAAAGTGACGCGCGCGTGGATATTGAGCCAGATAGTCGCGCATCACAGCGGCGAGGTTGAGCGGTTTTTGCTGCGTTTTATAAATCTCTAAGGCTTCTTCAATCATGGCCGCCAGCTGCTCGCGAATTTCATTGAATTCTTCAAACTCCAGCTCGGCCGGCAATTCGCCCATAACTTCGTCATTGCGCAGCGTCAGTTCGTCGTCACGCATATCGTACAGACGTTCGGCGTTGGCATAGGTGAGCGCCCAGGGCGCATCAAAATAGTTCTGCACAGAAACACGCAAACGCTGGGCGAAAACGCGGTTTTTGTCCATATCGATGGCGGTACGAATGAATTTGTGCACGTGGCGATCGTAGCCAATCCAGAGATCGATGGCCTGTTGCCCCCAACTGGTAATGCGATCGAGTTTGCTTTGCAAATCGAAAACCAGTTTGTCGACAAAACCCAGATCCGGGCTGTCCAGCGTGGCATCCTGAATGCGCAGCAGATTTTCCTGCAGCTTATCGCCCGCCGCCTCCAGCGTATCCTGCAGTTCACGCAGCGTACCTGAGGTTTCCGACAGCAACATTTCACAGCTCGAAATCGCGGCTCGCCAGTCTTTGTTCAGCAGTTCGGCAATATCCGTCTTAACCGCCTGCTGTTGCTCATCCATCAGGCGCTGCGTCATATCGATACTGTCGAAAATTTCGGCCACCGAATATTTCAGCGGCGCGAACACGTTGCGGTGCCAGTGAAATTCATCGCCGTTTTCCTGAGCCGCATCCGCGGCGCGCTTCAGCTCCGCCGCCACGATAGAAAGCTGCATTGACAGGCGCAGCGTGGAGAATTCCCGCTGGCGAATATAGTAATCAGTGATGCCAATGGCCAACGGGGTCAGGCGATAAATCGCATTGCCCTCGGTTAACTCACTGGTAAAGCGGTTTAACAGGCGCTGGCGCACCATATCGTTGATGGCGTTGTTGGCACGTACCAACACCGTTTCACTGGTTTGCTCAAAGGCTTTGCTGACGTGACGAAACGCATCAATCAGGTCACCTTCGCTCATTTCACCGTCCATGCGTTCGCCATTTAGCGTGGCGATGGCCAGCAAAAAAGCCAGACGTTCAACTGGCAGCGCAAGCGAGAAGTCATTCTTGCGCGCCCAGGATACCAGCTCCGGTACCGTCTGGGAAAATTCACTCATAATTCGTCCTTCTGCCCGGGTTTGCGCGCGGTCACGTGGATGTAACGCCCTAAGCTTAAAAAGGGTTCCTGGCGGCAAAAGCGCCGCTCCATCTCAATAATTTCGTCGTCGCTCTTTGGCTCGCCTTTAGGCGGCTTCATATAATCGCTGAATACGCGAATCCCGGTACGCCGTTCAATCTGAAAACCACAGTTCTCCAGCCAACGATACACGTCATCGGGATCGCGGGGATAGTCCGGTGACAGCGTGCGCTTCTTGCGTTTGGTCAAGTTAGTGCGCAGATAACCAAAGTTGCCCAGCGTCAGGGTGCGTAATGTTAACCCATGCAGGTTGTAAAACATCAACGACAGCACGCCGCCGGGGCGCAGTGTATCAAACAAGGCTTTTAACACCGCTTCAGGCTCCGCAACCCACTCAAGCACAGCGTGAAACAATACCAGATCCACCGGCTTATCCAAATGTTCACCGACCTGCTGCGCGCTAATTTGTTTGAATTGCATGTTGTGGCTCACACCCAGCGCATCCGCATTGTCCTGGGCACGGCGTAACATCTCTCCGGAAAGATCGCACAGCAGTATCTGGTGGCCCCGCCCAGCCAGCCCGCTGGACATCTGACCGATGCCGCCGCCCGCATCCAGTACGTTCAGCGCGGAGGATGACAGGCTGGGAAGAATCGTTTCCAGCTCATCCCATAAGATGGCCTGACGCACCAGGCCTTTGGTTGTGCCGTAAATGTTTTGCGAAAATTTATCCGCGAGATCGTCAAAGTTACGATCCTGCATGGCGTGGGCTCCGGTATGCTGCGGTGAAACATATGCTATTTTGTCACAGGTACGGTAAGAATGAAGCTTTGATACCATTCTTGCGCTCTGGCTGCTGTTTTTTCGGACAACAAGAGGTTTTTTACATGGTTTTTATGCTGAAAAAGGCCGTCGGTAACCTGTTGCTGCCCTTGCCTTTTCTGCTTTTACTGATGGCGGCAGGCATTTTACTGCTTTGGTTCAGCCGCTGGCAGAAAAGCGGCAAAATACTCATCTCGGTGAGCTGGCTGATAATATTACTGATTAGCCTACAGCCTGTGGCAGACCGCCTGTTATTGCCGGTGGAGTCGCACTATTCAACATGGAATGGTAGCCAGAAAGTGGATTACATCGTGGTACTGGGTGGAGGCTATACCTACAATCCTGCCTGGGCACCCAGCTCAAACTTGTTGAATAACAGTTTGCCTCGCGTGACAGAGGGCGTGCGTCAGTGGCTGCGTAACCCGCAGGCAACGATGGTCTTTACCGGTGCTGCTGCAGGGCACAATCCCAAAAGTAATGCGTGGGTGGCCGCACAGGTCGCCGAAAGCCTTGGCGTACCTGACGCTCATATTCATATTCTGGATCAACCCAAGGATACTGAGCAGGAAGCGCGGGCGGTCAGCGCAGTGATCGGGCATCATTCCTTTTTGCTGGTCACATCAGCGAATCATATGCCGCGTGCCATGCGTTTCTTCCAGCAGGCAGGGCTTAACCCGATTGCCGCACCGGCGAACCAGTTGGCAATTACCTCCCCGCTCAACTGGTGGGAGCGGGCTTTTCCTTCTCCGCTGTGGATGGGCCACAGCGAACGCGCCATCTATGAAACGCTCGGCAGTGCATTGCAACGCATTAATCCCCCCACCGAAACACCCGCTTCGTAACAGCGTTGAAGGATACGCACGACGCCGCGCGCATCCTTCAATCGGGTAATCAGAAGAGCGGAGAGCCGTAGTCACGCCCTGAACCTGACGGATGACCTCAGCCGCGCATGGCAGCGCGCACACGAATCAGGTCCTCTGGCGTATCGACGCCAACGCCCGGCACCGTTTTTGCTACCGCCACGTGAATCTTTTCGCCGTACCACAGCACCCGGAGCTGCTCGAGTAATTCAATCTGCTCAAGGGGACAAGGTGCCCAGTCGATGTAACGGCGAATAAAGCCTGCCCGGTAGGCGTAAATGCCAATGTGCCGGAGCAGCGTATCGCCGATGCGATCGCGTGATTCCGCATAGCGCTCGCGGTCCCAGGGAATGGTCGCACGAGAAAAATACAGCGCATAGCCTTTGGCATCCATAACGACTTTCACGGCGTTAGGATTAAAGGCTTCTTCTGCATCGGTAATGGGCACGGCCAGCGTCGCCATACCGGCCTCAGACTGCGCCAGATTATTCGCCACCTGGTGCACGATTTCGGCCGGGATCATAGGCTCATCGCCCTGAACATTGACGATAATTTGATCGTCTGCGAACTGATACTTCTCAATCACTTCGGCAAGGCGTTCTGTGCCTGAATGATGATCGGCGCGCGTCATGCAAACTTCGCCTCCCGACGCTTCCACTGCGCTGGCCACATCCGGGTGATCGGTCGCCACGATAACCCGGCTGGCACCGGATTCGCGCGCGCGCTCCATCACATGTACCACCATCGGCTTGCCATGAATATCGACCAAGGGTTTACCGGGTAGACGGGTTGAGGCATAACGAGCAGGAATGATGGCGATAAAACTCATGGATGGATCTCTTCAACCGACAACGTACGGGCTTCGTTTTCCAACAGGACCGGAATGCCATCGCGCACCGGAAAAGCCAGTGCATCGGGCTTGCAGATCAGTTCTTGCTGTTCGTTGTTGTAATACAGCTTGCCATTGCAAACCGGGCAGGCAACGATTTCGAGTAAACGGTGATCCATATATCCTCCATCACGGACCGATAGCGTAAGCGCTAAAGCATATCACAGCGTTGATAAGAGCGGGTAAACCACACCGGTTGTGGCATCACGAATTATCCAGCGGCCACAACCGCGGCCAGTGTGCCAGTAACGCCGGAGGAGCCTGCTGTAACACGACCGTCTCTGCACCCTGCCAGCGCGCGAAACGGGTAATTGCCCGTTGTGCATCCTGGAGAAAGGAGGTGGTGACAGAGACGTCGTGCTCCAGCCAGATATTTTTGATCTCCAACTGACGTGACGCGCGAATCATTCGTGCATCCAGCCGGGCTTTAAGCTGACCACGATGCAGCAAAGGTAAAACGAAGTAACCGTACCTGCGCTTTTCGGCAGGCGTGTAGCATTCGATACGGTAGTCAAAGTCAAACAGTTCTCGCGCCCGCTTTCGATCCCAGACTACGGGATCAAATGGGGATAACAGCGCGGTGTGCGTCGCTTTCAAAGGCGTCGTTAAGCCGGGCAGCGCGCTCTGGTGCAGCCACATCGCGCCCATCCCCTTGACCTCGACCGGAATAATGTCTCCCGCGACCTGCGCCGATTGGATAAAGGCTTTGATCGGTGCCTGTTTCAGCCGGTAATAATCGGCCAGCCATTCACTGCGAAAAATCCCCAGGCTGCGCGCACTGTTCATCAACATCAATCGGATCGCTTCATCCTCGCCGATCGCGTGGATCGCATCCTGCCAGTCCGGCATCACCCGGGTGCGTAAATCGTAGACTCGCTGAAAATTTCGGCGCTCTGCTACCATCAATTCACCTGCGCTAAACAGATTTTCGAGATGCCGCTTGTGCGGTTTCCACGCCCACCATCCCGGTTTATGATTTTTTTCGGTGGCAAAATCGGCCGATCTGACGGGGCCGTTATCGCGGATGTAGGTCAGTAAATCGGCCATCTCCTGCTGATACTCGGCAGCCCATTGCGCACTGTATTTCCAGCCCAGGCGTTCGGGCGAGAGCATGCGATGTCGCAGTAATTTGTAATCGTTGCGCGGAATAAAGCAGGCTTCGTGGGCCCAGTACTCAAAAATGTCCCCCTGAGCCAGGGATGTATCCAGCCAGGATTGAGGGTAATCCCCTAAACGACTAAACAGCACCAGATAAGGGCTTCGGGCAACCACATTGATGGTGTCGATTTGTAGTAAGGCCATTCGGGTAATACAGTCTGGAATGTCCTGCTGACGCGCCCGGCGGGCTGCCGGACGGAGCAGCCCCTGAGCTGCGAGGTGGATGTTACGTGCCTGCTGTCGCGAAAGTGAATGTATGCTCATTCTCTTCCTTATCAGATGGGGAGGTTAGTACTTTGCCCGGTGTGCAGACGTACGGCAAAGGTTTTCTATATCCTCTAACAGCAAGGTGGCTGCCTCGGCGTGCAGTTGTGCATCAACCGGCAGATACCACCACGAGGGTTGTGCGAATGCCCGGCACTTAACCGCATCTTTTTCGGTCATCAACAGCATCTGCTCAGGCTGCAGCAGACGTGAAAGTTCTTCTTCGCTGTAAGCATGGTGGTCGGCAAAAGCGATTTCCGCTACAGGCGTTAACCCCTGCTGCTTTAAGGTATTAAAGAAGCGTGGCGGATGACCAATTCCCGCCATAGCAACAACGTTATGAAAGGTGCTGAGCGGGCGTTGTTCGCCGCTCAGCAGATGCGTCGCCTTGCCCGGGCGCAGTTGCATCGCAATTTCACCTGCCTGCGGTTCGCCGCCGTTGACGATAACGGCATCCACCGTTTTGAGACGTGAAGCGCGTTCGCGCATTGGGCCAGCAGGTAACCACCAGCCGTTGCCGAAACGGCGCACGCCATCCACCACGACAATCTCCCGATCGCGCTGCAAGGCGTAATGCTGCAGACCATCGTCAGTCACAATCAGATCCAGCTCGTGATGCTTCAGGAGAAGGTCAATGGCCTCACGGCGGCGCGGCGCAACGGCCACGGGCGCAGCCGTGCGCTGGGCGATCAGAACGGGTTCGTCACCCGCCTGTTCAGTGGCGGTTGCGGCAGTGACCTGCAATGGATAATGGTCTGCTTTACCGCCATAGCCTCGTGAAATCACGCCAACACGCAGGCCGCGTTGTTGCAGGGCCTCTACCAGCCAAATCACCACCGGCGTTTTGCCGTTCCCGCCTGCGGTTAAATTCCCGACCACCACGACAGGCACGGGCGCACGCCAGCTTTTGCGCCAGCCGCGTTGAAAACTGAAGCGGATCAATGCCGTAATCGCCCCGTATAGCACACTAAGTGGCCATAACAGTACCCATAAAGGCGATCGCCCGCTCCAGATGCGCTCAATCATTGGCCAAATTGCATTTTATGAAGTTGGGCATAGGCGCCTTTTTCCGCAAGGAGCACAGCATGCGTGCCGCGCTCGATAATTTTGCCCTCTTCCACGACCACAATTTCATCCGCTTTTTCGATAGTCGACAGGCGGTGTGCAATCACCAGGGAAGTACGGTTTTTCTGCAACTCATCCAGGGCTGACTGAATAGCACGTTCAGATTCCGTATCCAGCGCCGAAGTGGCCTCGTCAAGAATCAGGATAGGACAGTCGCGCAGTAACGCACGCGCAATGGCGATACGTTGACGCTGACCGCCAGACAACAGGACGCCGTTTTCGCCGATAACCGTATCCAGCCCTTTATCCATTTTATTGATAAAATCCATGGCATGAGCCATGGTCGCCGCTTTTTCAATCTCCTCACGGCTGTACTGCTCGCTGCGCGCATAGGCAATGTTATTGGCGACGGTATCATTAAACAGGTGCACATTTTGCGACACCAGCGCGACCTGATTACGCAATGACGATAACGTGTACTCGCGCAAATCGTAGCCATCCAGCAAAATGTTGCCCTGCTGAATATCATAAAAACGGGTCAGCAGGCTTGCCATGGTCGATTTACCCGAGCCTGAACGCCCCACCAGGGCTACCGTTTTGCCTGCCGGCAGCGCCAGATTAATGTCTTTCAAGGCAGGCGTTTCACGGCCCGGATAGGTAAATGTCACATTACGGAACTCGACATCCCCTTTTGCGCGGGTAATTTCACGCTTACCGTTGTCAATTTCCTGCTCGCTGTCCAGAATGGAGAACAGCGTCTGGCAGGCCGCCATACCACGCTGGAACTGAGCATTCACGTTGGTCAGTGACTTCAGCGGGCGCATCAGCGCAATCATGGATGAGAACACCACAGTGATCGTACCGGCGGTCAAGGTATCCATCACGCTGGGGAAACTCGCCGCATAAAGCACAAACGCCAGCGCCAGCGAGGCAATCAGCTGAATAACCGGATCGGAGATCGAGGACGCTGACACCAGCTTCATACCCTGCTGGCGCATACGGTTGCTGACCTTGGCAAAACGCGCCGATTCGATTTCCTGTCCGCCAAAAATCAGCACTTCTTTATGCCCTTTCAGCATCTGCTCGGCACTGGTTGTCACCTGCCCCATGGTGTTTTGCATGGATTTGCTGATGTTGCGGAAACGCTTCGACACCATACGAATGGCAAAGGAAACAATGGGGGCGAGCACGATGAGAATCAGCGACAGCTGCCAGCTGTAATAGAACATCATGATAAACAGGCCGATGATGGACGCGCCTTCGCGCACGACCGTGACCAGTGCGCCTGATGAAGACGATGCAACCTGCTCCGAGTCATAGGTGATACGCGAGAGGAGCGTACCCGTAGACTGCTGATCGAAGAAGGCCACCGGCATGCCCATCATATGACTGAACAGACGCCGGCGCATGTTCATGACCACATTCCCGGATACCCAGGAAATGCAGTAGCTGGAAATATAGCTACTTACGCCGCGAACCAGCATCAAGCCAATAACTGCCAACGGCATCCACAGCATCACGGACCTGTCCGCTTTACCAAAGCCGTCATCCAGCAAAGGCTTCAACAGGGAGAGCATTAACGTATCGCCTGCGGCATTAATAATCAGGGCCGTAGCCGCCACAATTAAGCCAGCTTTGTTGGGTGCGATCATCGGCCAGAGTCGACGGAATGTCTGCCACGTTGAGAGATCTTTATCTTGATGCATTATTTATTCACGTTGTTGGAAATAGCCGGCCATTCTACCTGGATTCGCGTTTGACGCCAAACCACTGATGATACCAACGGGGCATTAATTGTTCTCTGAGGGTAAAAACCTGCATTTTACCTTTACCAACTCTGATGCTTATCTGTCCAGATTGCCCTGTATCGAGCCAGTTATAGCCATATTCGTGGTAATTACGTAATACAGGTTTAGCCGGCATTCGCCATGCATTATAGCGCGCCAGAGAGGCAATCGCGGTGTGTCCGGCCACGCTACGAAGCAGTAATCGGGAGGATGACGTGCGGCTGCCATGATGGGGAACCTGCAAAATATCGGCTTTTAGCTGCTGCTTCTCCAGCCTGACCAACTGCTGCTCAGCCAGTTTTTCCAGATCGCCGGTCAGCAACAGCCGGACATTTCCGTCATCAACGCTCACCACGCAGGAGTCGTTATTTTCACCTTTATTGGGTGAACTGAGTGGCCAGAGCACGCTGAAATTTAGCTGCTTCCAACGCCATGTCGCTCCCCGAACGCAGGCCAAATGGTGCGTTCCCTCCAGGCTGCTGCGCACCTTTATCCCAGGCCAGCGTTGCAGAATGGCAGCGAGCCCGCCGGTATGATCGAGATGTCTGTGGCTCAGGATAACCTCCTGCAATACCAGACCTTTATGTTGTAACCAGGGCGTAATCACGCGTGTTCCTGCATCACTGTGTTGCCAGCGTGGCCCCGTATCGTACAACACGGCCTCACGGCCCTGACTGATGACCACGCTCAAGCCATGCCCGACATCCAGCATATCAATGCGCCATTCCCTTTCCGGTTTATAGTGGCGGGAAAACACCATGGCCAGTGCGATAGCGCTGCAGCTCCACGGCAGGCTGAACAGTGCACCAGTGCGCCAGACCAGCAAGCCGCCCCACACTATGAGCATAAAAAAGGCTGCCCCCTGCAATGGCCACCAGCCCGGCGGCAACAGTGCCAGGCTGGTTAACAGAAAACGAAGAGAGCCATCTGCCGCCAGCCAAAACCAGGTGGAGAGTGCCGGCACCGGTAGCAGCATCGCAACCAGTATTAACGGCACCGTGACAAATGACACCACCGGGATGGCCAGCAGATTGGCTATCAGCGCCGTTATACTAATGCCGTTGAACAAGCCCGCCTGTAACGGCAGCATCAAAATCATCATCCCCAACTGCAGGTGGAGAAGCTGTATCGGTAACCAGCGGCGTGCGTGCCGAAAGCGCGCCGCCAGTGGGAACCAGTGATACCAGGTCAACAGCATGCCCACCGCCAACACAGAAAGCCAGAAGCTGTCAGAGAGTACCGTAAGCGGATCGACGGCAAGCAGTAAACCCACACACAGCGTCCAGACTTGCCAGCTACTCAACTGTACGCCAACGAAACGTGTTACAGCCCAGAGTGTCAGTGCCAGTAATGCCCGCTGCGCAGGTGCATGCGCCCCGGAAAGCCAGGTATACAGCGCGGCAAAAAGCCAGCCCATAATGACAGGATACAGATAGCTGACAGTGCGGGCCGGAAACAGAATCTGGCTTCCTCGTGCCAGTAACCACCCTGTCCCTGCTGCCAAAGCAATGTGCATGCCTGAAATTGCCATAAGGTGCGCGGTACCGGTATCCCTTAACAGCTGTCGGATCGCCTCGCTGAGGTTGTCCCGGATGCCAAAGGCTAACGCTTCAAGCGTGGCTGAGGCAGGCAAGTGGCCGTTTTGCTGACGATGGTGAGTGATAAATCGCCAGCGCACGCTGCAGGAGGCGTGCGTGATGGTCTGGGAAACAATACGGCCCTGCACGGGTGCATGATTCGCCATGGCGAAGCGCTGCGCATCAAACGCCCCTTCGTTGAGCCTGGCATGCACCGCTCTCAGCCTGAGCATCATCTTTCCACGCTGGCCGGGGCAATACTCACTGGCGTTATCCGGCAACGAAAGCCACGCAAAGCGCGGCGGGAAGAGAATGTGATCGTCCACTTTTAGCAATCTGACTCTGATGCGCGAATGCGCCTGATGGACGTCCTCAATTTGCACATCAAACTTCCCCGGGGCAGCAATCATCATTTCGGTGTCTTTTACCAGTGATTGTGCATTAAAAAGCCCCCAGGCCGTGAACAGGAGCGCCACGCCGGCGATGCGGATCCTGCGATGAGACAAGGCAAGCAGGCAGACACCACTCAACAGCAGCACCACTATGGTGAAAGGGGAAGGAAGCCCGGGTAACACCAGTAAGGGTAACGTCGTGATCGCGGCGATTCTTGCCAGTAAAATCCATGTCAACATAATGCATCCCGCTCCTGTCGTGCCACAAGTATGCCGCACGACTTCTCAGGATAAAGCGCATTCGTTGTTCACCAGGTGAAGGATCGCAGTAAAAATCGGCCGTTGCAGCGAAGAGACATTTTTCTGGAAGAGAGATCCATCGCAGGTGACAGGCAAAAAAAAACGACATCCGGAGATGTCGTTTAGGCGGTTCGGTATCGGCTTAGCCGTAAATGTTTGCACGGTCACGCAGTTCTTTGCCCGGCTTGAAGTGGGGAACGTATTTACCTTCCAGATCCACTTTGTCACCCGTTTTCGGGTTACGACCGGTGCGCGGAGCGCGATAATGCAACGAAAAGCTGCCGAATCCCCGGATTTCAATGCGTTCGCCCTGTGCCAGCGTCGTGGCCATGTGCTCCAGCATTTCTTTGACTGCATCCTCAACGACTTTCGCCGGTATATGAGTATGCTGTCCCGCCAGCCTTTCAATCAGTTCTGACTTGGTCATGTAACCTCCGGTTAATCCCTACAGGAATGTATGACAGCTTTTACCGAAACCGGGCGAATAAATCCGCCCGGTGCAAGGTCGATTACTCGCCTTTAGCCGCTTTGAACGCTTCAGCCATAGCGCTAGAGAAGTTGCCTTCTTCCTGTTTGGTGTTAACAGTATTGATGGCTTCTTTCTCGTCAGCCTGGTCTTTCGCACGAACAGACAGGCTAACAACGCGGTTTTTACGGTCAACGCCGGTGAATTTAGCTTCAACGTCGTCGCCTACGTTCAGAACCAGCGTAGCGTCTTCGATGCGGTCCAGTGAAGCTTCAGAAGCGCGCAGGTAACCTTCAACGCCGTCTGCTAATTCAACTGTAGCACCTTTAGCATCAACTGCAGTCACTTTACCGGTGACGATGGCACCTTTCTTGTTCAAAGTGATGTAGTTGTTGAACGGATCTTCTGCCAGCTGTTTAACGCCCAGAGAGATACGCTCGCGCTCTGCATCAACCTGCAGTACAACGGCAGCGATTTCGTCGCCTTTTTTGTACTCACGAACGGCTTCTTCGCCAGTCGCGTTCCAGGAGATGTCAGACAGGTGAACCAGACCGTCGATGCCGCCGTCCAGGCCGATGAAGATACCGAAGTCAGTGATTGACTTGATTTTACCTTCAACGCGATCGCCTTTATTGTGAGTCTCGGCGAACTGCTGCCATGGGTTAGATTTACACTGCTTCAGACCCAGGGAGATACGACGACGCTCTTCATCGATGTCCAGAACCATTACTTCAACCACATCGCCTACGTTGACAACTTTAGACGGATGGATGTTTTTGTTGGTCCAGTCCATTTCTGAAACGTGTACCAGACCTTCAACGCCTTCTTCGATTTCTACGAAGCAGCCGTAATCAGTCAGGTTGGTCACACGACCAGTCAGCTTGGTGCCTTCTGGATAGCGCTTAGCGATAGCCACCCATGGATCTTCGCCCAGCTGCTTCAGACCCAGAGATACACGGGTACGCTCGCGGTCGAATTTCAGGACTTTAACGTTGATTTCATCGCCAACATTCACGATCTCGCTTGGATGCTTAACGCGCTTCCAGGCCATATCAGTGATGTGCAGCAGGCCGTCAACGCCGCCCAGATCAACGAACGCACCGTAGTCAGTCAGGTTCTTAACGATACCTTTGACTTCCATGCCTTCCTGCAGGTTTTCCAGCAGCTGATCGCGCTCTGCACTGTTCTCAGATTCGATAACCGCACGACGTGAAACCACGACGTTGTTGCGTTTCTGATCCAGCTTGATCACTTTGAATTCAAGCTCTTTGCCTTCCAGGTGCAGCGTGTCACGCACTGGACGCACATCTACCAGTGAACCTGGCAGGAACGCACGGATACCGTTCAGCTCAACTGTGAAGCCACCTTTGACTTTGCCGTTGATAATACCGGTAACAGTTTCAGCTTCTTCGTAAGCTTTTTCCAGCGTGATCCAAGCTTCATGACGCTTAGCTTTCTCACGGGACAGCAGAGTTTCACCGAAGCCGTCTTCCACTGCGTCCAGAGCAACGTCAACTTCGTCACCAACCTGGATTTCCAGTTCGCCGGCTGCGTTTTTGAACTGCTCTGCAGGAATTGCAGATTCAGATTTCAGGCCCGCATCAACCAGAACAACGTCTTTGTCGATAGAGACAACGACGCCACGAACGATGGAACCCGGGCGGGTTTCGATTTCTTTCAGGGATTCTTCAAATAGTTGAGCAAAAGATTCAGTCATATTGATAATCTTAGGATTCTTCAATTTAACGTCCATCTGACTTCATGTCGGATGGGGTTGTTTCACATGCCCTGCACCGGATCCCTGGCACAGGGTTAATACAATTCGTTTAAACCAAAATGTTAAATGCCCAGCGTTTTGCGGGCATAATCTAGCGCTTTATCAATAACTTGCTCGATAGACATCTGTGTTGAATCCAACACTAACGCATCTTCAGCAGGCACTAATGGCGCTATAGCGCGGTTACGATCGCGGTCGTCGCGCTCTTTTATCTCGGCTAAAAGGCGATCAAAGTTAACATTAAAGCCCTTGTCCTGCAACTGTAGCATACGTCGTTCTGCACGGACTTCCGGGCTGGCATCAAGGAAAATCTTCACAGGCGCGTCGGGGAAAACAACGGTTCCCATATCACGCCCATCGGCAATCAAGCCGGGAGCCTCGCGAAAGGCGCGCTGGCGGCGTAACAGGGCTTCACGCACGCGAGGAAATGCCGCAACGCGCGACGCGGTATTGCTCACTTCCTGGGTGCGAATTTCGCTGGTGACTTCTTCGCCTTCAAGGATGACCTGCATCTCACCGTTCTGTGAGATGAAGCGCACATCAAGGTGAGCGGCAATCGGCACCAGTCCTTCTTCAGATTCGATATCAACCTGGTGATGTAATGCAGCTAACGCCAGAACACGGTAAATCGCGCCAGAGTCCAGTAAATGCCACTGCAATGCTTCCGCCATCGCTTTGCACAGGGTGCCCTTTCCCGCACCACTTGGCCCATCAATAGTTATGACCGGGGCAGTTGCTGTCATTATTCCCTCCTGTTGCTGCGCGCATTTTGGCCAGTTGGCCATCACAAATGTCGGGCATTATACGCTGCCCTGCGACACGGCGTTACCCTTAAGAGAGAAGGTTAGGCGAAATTTCGTCTGAAAAAGGGCTTTTTGACGCGAGAAATGAGACAGGGAAAACGGCCCGGTGAAATACTCACCGGGCACAGGACTCAGGCGTTATGGCTAATTTTTGCCAGTTGCTCAAAATAGTCAGGGAAGGTTTTAGCAGTACAGCCCGGGTCAAGAATTGTTACGGGCGTATCTGATAACGCCACCAGCGAAAAACACATAGCCATACGATGGTCGTTATAGGTTCCGATGTCAGCATGCATCAGCTTAGCCGGCGGGGTAACACGGATAAAGTCGTGCCCTTCTTCGACTTCAGCCCCGACTTTACGGAGTTCTGTTGCCATCGCCGTCAGGCGGTCGGTTTCTTTAACCCGCCAGTTGTAGATATTGCGCAGTTGGGTCGTGCCTTCAGCAAACAGCGCGGCAGTGGCAATTGTCATCGCGGCATCGGGAATATGGTTCATATCCATATCAATAGCCTGCAGCTTGCCCGCCGTACAGGCAATGAAATCGTCACCCCACTCGATGGTGGCACCCATTTTTTCCAGCACGTCGGCAAAACGAATATCGCCTTGTACGCTATGACAACCGATACCGGTCACGCGCACAGTGCCGCCTTTAATCGCGGCCGCCGCCAGGAAATAGGACGCAGAAGACGCATCGCCCTCCACCAGATACTCCCCCGGTGACTGATACTGCTGTTTTCCCTGGATCAGGAAATGCTGGTAGTGCTGATTTTCAACCTCCACGCCAAAACAGCGCATCAGGTGCAGGGTAATGTCGATGTAGGGTTTCGAGACCAGATCGCCTTTAATCGTGATTCGCGTGTCTTCCTGAGCTAACGGCGCCGTCATCAGCAACGCGGTCAAAAACTGACTGGATACGCTACCGTCAACGGTGACCTCTCCGCCCGTAAAGCCGCCACGCAGACGAACAGGTGGATAATCCGTATTCTCAAGGTAATCGATTTGGGCGCCGCCCTGACGTAGCGCGTCAACCAGATGCCCTATCGGCCGCTCTTTCATCCGCGGTTCGCCCGTCAGCACCACATCCTGCTCGCCAAGGCACAGCGCCGCAGCCAGCGGACGCATAGCCGTACCAGCATTGCCCAGGAAGAGTTCAACGGGTTGTGACGCCTGAAGCGGTCCGCCCTTTCCGGTAACGTCGCAAACGGTACGATCGCTGGAAAGCGTGAAATCGACGCCCAGAGCCTTAAGCGCATTAAGCATGTGCTTAACATCATCACTGTCCAGCAGATTAGTGAGTCGGGTTTTGCCGTTCGCCAATGCGGCCAGCAGCAGCGCGCGGTTTGAAACACTCTTGGAGCCGGGCAAATTAACCGTGCCATTTACGCGAGCAATGGGCTGAAGGGTCAGGGAATCTTGCATGTGAAACTCTATCCTCAAAAAAACGACAACTCCGCCGTATGGCGGAGTCAGGTGTCAGCAATCCCACTGACTGGGGAATAATCAGCCGTGGCGGCGTTCGAAATCGATCATGAAGTCTGTGAGGGCTTTAACACCTTCCAGCGGCATCGCATTGTAGATGGATGCACGCATGCCGCCAACAACGCGATGGCCTTTCAAGGCATGCAAACCTGCTTTAAATGACTCTTCCAGGAACAGGCTGTCGAGTGACGCATCCGCCAGTTGGAAAGGAATATTCATTCGCGAACGGTTCAGCAGAGCAACATCGTTACGGTAGAAATCACTCTTATCGATGAGGTCGTAAAGCAAGCCCGCTTTTGCCTGATTAATTTTTTCAATTTCACCGACGCCGCCTTTCTGCTTCAGCCACTTGAATACCAGACCGCTCAGGTACCAGGCGAACGTTGGCGGCGTGTTGAACATGGAGTCGTTTTCCGCCAGAACACTGTAATCCAGAATGGAAGGCACACTTTGATGCGCTTTACCTAACAGATCGTCCCGGACGATGACCAGCGTAATGCCCGCCGGACCAATATTTTTCTGCGCGCCGGCATAAATCACGCCATAGCGGCTGACATCAATAGAGCGGGATAAAATCGTGGAAGAGAGATCGGCAACGACGACCTTGTCGCCAAAATCAGGTTCTTCATCAATGGCAACGCCGTCAATGGTTTCATTCGGGCAGAAGTGCAAATAGGCTGCCGCATCGCTGACGTCCCACTCACGCATAGGCAGAATGGCGCGTTTTCCCTCAAGGGTCGTTTTGACATCCAGCGTGCGGGGCGAACAATATTTTGCCGCTTCTTTAATGGCGCTGTGCGCCCAGTAGCCGCCGTCGGCATAATCCGCACTGGTGGCGCTGCCCAGCAGGTTACCCGGTACCGCAGCAAACTGCGCACGTGCGCCGCCGTGGCAGAATAAAACTTTGTAATTAGAGGGGATTTTTAGCAGATCACGGAAGTCCGCTTCCGCTTCCTCGGCCACCTGAATAAACTCTTTACTGCGGTGACTGATCTCCATTACTGAAGTCCCCAGACCATGCCAGTTTGTCAATTCTTGTTCTGCACGGCGGAGCACTTCGCTCGGCAGCATCGCTGGCCCAGAGCTAAAATTATAAATTTGCGTCATTTCCCTCACCACTGTCATATCGAACGGTTATGAATAACGATTCGGTTTTATCACTGCATTCTGGTGGCTGCAATCATAAATCTAACACCGGTCACATTTTTTCAGCACGGCGCACCGGAGGTTATGTTACCAATGCAAGCCAACACAAAATATTGTGAGGGACGTTCCTTTCACTCGCTGCCGGTATTGGCAGACAAACCCTGACATGAGAAAACGTCCAGTAAAATTGCAGCGACTTGATAGCGAACAGGCGGTAAAAAACGTATCATTGCGCGCTTTAGGCACCCTATTCACAGAGAGAGCGGCACCATGACGCAAACTTTTATCCCGGGCAAAGATGCCGCCCTGGAAGACTCCATTACGCGTTTCCAGACCAAACTGCAGGATCTGGGCTTCAATATAGAAGAAGCTTCCTGGCTTAATCCCGTTCCACACGTCTGGTCTGTGCATATTCGCGACCGCGACTGTCCACTCTGCTTTACCAATGGCAAAGGTGCCAGCAAGAAAGCCGCCCTGGCTTCCGCATTGGGTGAATATTTTGAGCGCCTGTCCACGAACTACTTTTTTGCCGATTTCTGGCTGGGTAACCGCATCGCTCAAGGCGATTTTGTTCATTACCCCAATGAAAAATGGTTTGCGCTTCCGGAAGATGACAGCCTGCCAGAGGGGATCCTGGACTCACGCCTGCGTGCCTTTTACGATCCTGAAAATGCGGTGGCCGCATCAGACCTGATCGATCTCCAGTCGGGTAACAGCGAGCGCGGTATTTGCGCCCTGCCTTTTACCCGCCAGTCCGATCAGCAAACCGTCTATATCCCGATGAACATCATTGGCAACCTTTACGTATCGAACGGCATGTCGGCCGGCAATACGGCCAATGAAGCGCGGGTGCAGGGATTATCAGAGGTCTTTGAGCGCTACATTAAGAACCGTATCATTGCCGAATCGATCAGCCTCCCAGCCATCCCTGAGTCAGTGATGGCGCGCTACCCTTCCGTGGTCGAGGCCATTGCGCGCCTGGAAGCTGAAGGCTTCCCAATCTTTGCGTATGACGCGTCGCTGGGCGGTAAATATCCGGTTATCTGTGTGGTCCTGTTTAACCCTGCCAATGGCACCTGTTTCGCGTCCTTCGGTGCGCATCCGGACTTTGGCGTTGCGCTGGAGCGCACCGTTACTGAACTGCTCCAGGGCCGCAGCCTCAAGGATTTGGACGTCTTTACCCCACCCACCTTTGATGATGAAGAAGTGGCAGAGCACGCCAATCTGGAAACCCACTTTATTGATTCAAGCGGCCTGATTTCCTGGGATATGTTTAAAGAAACGGCCGATTATCCGTTTGTTGACTGGACGTTTGCTGGCACTACCGAGCAAGAGTTCAGCACGCTGATGGCCATTTTTGCTGCCGAAGATCAGGAAGTTTATATCGCGGACTACGAGCACTTAGGCGTTTATGCCTGCCGCATTATTGTGCCGGGCATGTCCGATATCTATCCGGCCGAAGACCTGCTGCTGGCAAATAACAGCATGGGCGCAGGCATTCGTGACACGCTGCTTGCCCTGCCCGGCAGCAACTGGAATCCAGAAGAGTACCTTGATCTCATTTCGCAGTTGGATGAAGAAGGTTTTGATGACTTCACCCGCGTCCGTGAGTTGCTTGGCCTGGCAACGGGTAAAGATAATGGCTGGTATACCTTACGCATCGGGGAGCTTAAAGCCATGCTTGCGCTGGCCGGCGGCGATCTGGATCAGGCATTGATCTGGACAGAATGGACCATGGAATTCAACGGCTCCGTGTTCAGCCCAGCGCGGGCAAATTATTATCGTTGCCTGCAAACTCTGCTACTTCTGGCCATGGAAGACGAGCGTAATCCACTGGAATATCACGCCGCCTTTGTCCGTATGTATGGCGCAGAGGCGGTAGAAGCGGCATCCGCAGCCATCAGTGGTGAAGCAGCCTTCAACGGTCTTCAGTCGGTAGACAGCGACCTGACCGCTTTCCCTGCTCATCAGGCGCTACTGGCGGCTTATGAAAAATTGCAGCGTGCCAAACGCCGCTACTGGGAAAATGCCTAAGCTGGCGTTGAACATTCACGCGGGTTAGCCTGACAATCATGCCTGAGGCACTGAACCTGTTCAGTGCCTTTTTATTGATCCTTATGTATTCCTGCCATTAATAGATTAATGTCATTATTTTTCTGCTAAATAGCGACACCAACAACCTATCTTATTAACAAATCTACAACATTTCAGCCTTGATTACGCCCTCTCGTTAAACAAAACCTGTATTATTTAAAATAAATTTATTCATTATTTTTCATGACGTTAGTTCCAAAAACCACCTTTCTTGTTAAACCTTTACCGTTGTTGCTCTGCTGGACATGATCTATATCAACTTTAATCACAGGTGCATTTGTTATTATTTTTTTCAGACAACTTTTGGAGTGAGTTAGTGTGAAAGCTGACAATCCTTTTAATCTGTTATTACCCGCCGCGATGGCAAAAGTGGCTGAAGACGCTGGCGTCTACAAAGCCACCAAGCATCCGCTGACGACAACCTTTCTCGCGTTTACCGCAGGCATGTTTATCTCCATCGCTTTCGTGTTTTACATCACAGCCACCACCGGCAGCGGTGAAATGGCTTACGGCATGGCTAAGCTCGTCGGGGGGATATGTTTCTCACTCGGGTTGATACTCGTTGTGGTATGTGGTGCCGACCTGTTTACCTCCACCGTGCTGATCGTCGTTGCGAAAGCGAGTGGCCGCATCACCTGGGGACAACTGGCACGTAACTGGATCAACGTTTATGTTGGTAATCTGGTCGGTGCGCTGTTTTTTGTCGCGCTGATGTGGTTTTCCGGTGAGCATACGGTGGCCAACGGCGCATGGGGTTTAAACGTGTTGCAGACTGCCGACCATAAAATGCATCACACGTTTGTTGAAGCGGTCTCTCTGGGTATTCTGGCTAATTTGATGGTCTGTCTGGCGGTCTGGATGAGCTATTCAGGACGGACCTTAATGGATAAAAGCCTGATTATGATTTTGCCGGTGGCGATGTTTGTTGCCTGTGGTTTTGAACACAGTATCGCAAATATGTTTTTAATTCCTTTCGCCATCGTCATTCGCGATTTTTCTGGCCCGGAATTTTGGCATGCTGCGGGCGCGACGGCAGCACAGTTTCCGGCCCTTTCTGTGAAAAACTTTATTTTCGACAATCTGATTCCAGTCACGCTCGGCAACATTATCGGCGGTGGAGTGCTGGTCGGATTGACCTACTGGGTAATTTACTTACGCGGTGGACACGAAGCGCACTAATCCAGCCTCGAGGGTTCATCCCAACCGGATCGACCCAAGAGCAAAAGTCTCCTTAAATAAGGCAGGTATAATATGACCGAACTTAACGCAAAACTGGCCTCAGCCTGGCAGGGTTTTACTGAAGGCGAATGGCAGAACAGCGTCAACGTACGCGACTTCATCCAGAAAAACTATACGCCGTATGAAGGCGATGAATCTTTCCTCGCTGGCGCCACCGAAGCCACCACTAAACTGTGGGAAAGCGTGCTGGAAGGCATTAAAGTTGAAAACCGTACCCACGCACCCGTCGATTTTGATACCGATCTTGCTTCTACCATCACCTCGCACGATGCCGGCTATATCAATAAATCACTGGAAAAAGTTGTTGGCCTGCAAACGGAAGCGCCGCTGAAACGCGCCATTATTCCTTTTGGCGGCATTAAGATGGTCGAGGGTTCATGTAAAGTTTACGGGCGCGAACTCGATGCTTCACTGAAAAAAATCTTCACCGACTATCGTAAAACGCACAATCAGGGCGTGTTTGATGTTTATACCCCTGACATTTTACGCTGCCGTAAATCAGGTATATTAACCGGCCTGCCTGATGCCTATGGTCGTGGACGCATCATTGGTGACTACCGTCGTATCGCCTTATACGGCATTGACTACCTGATGGCCGATAAGTTTGCTCAGTTTGCGTCTCTGCAAAGCGATCTGGAAAATGGCGTCAACCTGGAAGCCACCATTCGTCTACGCGAAGAAATTGCTGACCAGCATCGGGCGCTTGGACAAATCAAAGAGATGGCAGCCAAATATGGTCACGATATCTCAGGTCCGGCGACCAATGCAGTCGAAGCCGTTCAGTGGACCTATTACGGCTATCTTGCCGCAGTAAAATCACAGAACGGTGCAGCCATGTCCTTTGGCCGTGTTTCAACCTTCCTGGACGTGTTCATTGAGCGCGATCTCAACGCCGGTAAGCTGAACGAAGCGCAGGCGCAGGAACTGATTGACCACCTGGTGATGAAACTGCGCATGGTCCGCTTCCTGCGCACGCCTGAGTACGATGAACTGTTCTCTGGCGACCCCATCTGGGCAACGGAATCGCTGGCCGGTATGGGCGTTGATGGACGTACGCTGGTGAGTAAAACCACCTTCCGTTTCCTCAATACACTGTACACCATGGGCCCTTCACCTGAGCCTAATATGACCATTCTGTGGTCTGAGAAGCTGCCGGTTAACTTTAAAAAGTATGCGGCGAAAGTGTCTATTGATACGTCATCATTGCAGTATGAAAACGACGACCTGATGCGTCCCGATTTCGACAACGATGACTATGCAATTGCCTGCTGCGTCAGCCCAATGATCGTCGGTAAGCAAATGCAGTTCTTCGGTGCCCGCGCCAACCTGGCGAAAACCCTGCTCTACGCAATCAATGGCGGCGTGGACGAAAAACTGAAAATGCAGGTCGGACCAAAAGAAGCCAAGATTACCGATGAGGTGCTTGATTTTGACGTGGTAATGGCGCGTCTGGATCACTTTATGGACTGGCTGGCGAAACAGTACGTCACTGCACTGAACATCATCCACTTCATGCACGATAAATACAGCTATGAAGCCGCGCTGATGGCACTGCACGATCGTGACGTTTACCGCACCATGGCATGCGGTATTGCCGGACTCTCTGTCGCGGCCGACTCGCTGTCTGCCATCAAATACGCGAAGGTGAAACCGGTGCGTGATGAAGATGGCCTGGCCATCGATTTCGACATCGAAGGAGAGTATCCGCAGTTCGGGAATAACGATCCCCGCGTTGACGATCTGGCCTGCGACCTTGTTGAACGCTTTATGAAAAAGATTCAGCAACTCGAAACCTATCGCAACGCTGTACCGACCCAGTCTGTGCTGACCATTACCTCTAACGTGGTTTACGGCAAGAAAACCGGTAATACGCCAGACGGTCGCCGTGCAGGCGCGCCTTTTGGTCCGGGCGCTAACCCGATGCACGGTCGCGATCAGAAAGGTGCCGTGGCCTCGCTGACCTCGGTGGCGAAACTGCCCTTTGCTTACGCAAAAGACGGTATCTCCTACACTTTCTCTATCGTTCCTAATGCGTTAGGCAAAGATGACAACGTGCGTAAAACCAATCTGGCAGGCTTGATGGACGGTTACTTCCATCATGAGACCAGTATTGAAGGCGGTCAGCATCTTAATGTGAACGTAATGAACCGGGAGATGTTAATGGACGCGATGGATAATCCTGAAAAATATCCTCAGTTAACCATTCGCGTCTCCGGCTACGCCGTTCGCTTTAATTCGCTGACAAAAGAGCAGCAGCAGGACGTGATCACCCGTACCTTTACACAATCGCTGTAAGCGCTGTCGCCATCAGCCCTTTCTGAGGCTCCTTCATGGAGCCTCATATTCAAAGTCTGCTTTGGTCGTTGTCTGAGATACGGATAACCACCAAAATTGATTTCCTGTTCAGAGCACACCAGAGAGTGTGCCACCTGCTCCGCAGGCTTACCTGGAGAAACATCGCAATGTCAGCCATAGGTCGCATCCACTCATTCGAATCGTGCGGAACCGTAGACGGTCCCGGCATCCGGTTTATTACCTTTTTCCAGGGTTGCCTGATGCGTTGCCTTTACTGCCACAACCGCGATACCTGGGATACGCACGCCGGTAAAGAAATCACCGTTGAGGCGCTGATGGCGGACGTTCTGTCCTACCGTCACTTTATGAATGCCTCTGGCGGTGGCGTCACCGCATCGGGTGGCGAAGCCATTCTTCAGGCTGAGTTTGTGCGTGACTGGTTTCGTGCCTGCAAGGCAGAAGGCATACATACCTGTCTGGATACCAATGGTTTTGTTCGCCGCTACGATCCGGTCATTGATGAGTTACTGGACGCAACAGATTTAGTGATGCTGGACCTTAAACAGATGAATGACGAGGTTCACCAGATTCTGGTTGGCGTATCTAACCATCGCACGCTTGATTTCGCTCGCTACCTACAGAAAAAAGGCAAACGGACATGGATCCGTTTTGTCGTCGTGCCTGGCTACTCAGATGACGACGATACCGTTCATCGCCTGGGAGCGTTTACCCAGGATATGGCGAACGTTGAAAAGATCGAGCTTCTGCCTTATCACGAACTGGGTAAACATAAGTGGATCGCGATGGGCGAAGAGTACAAGCTTGATGGCGTGAAACCGCCCACTAAAGAGACGATGGAGCGGGTAAAAAACATTCTTCTCCGCTACGGACATGAAGTCATGTATTGAAAACGGGGCGGAGATCACTACCGCCCCGCAGGAACCTTTCAGGAAGGCGCACTGACCACCATGCAACAACGAGGCACAGTGCTGCCCTCTGCAGAAGGCATTCAGGCATGCGCCACGGGCGTGGCATGATGATCGGCTTTACGCAACAGCATCACCAGGTAAACCAGCGCCACTGCCGCAATCATAACGAACAGTAAACGGTCTGAGTAACTCTGCATCAGCATTGCTGTCATGCTCGGCCCCGCCAGACTGCCCAGCGTATAGCTCAGTAACAGCGCCTGATTCATGGCCACCAGTTCGTGATGCGCCACGGTTTCGCAGGCCCACGACATCGCCACAGGGTAAAGCGTAAAACCCGCCAGCCCCAGAACAAACAAGGCAGGTGCCATCGCGGCATTGGTTAGCATCGCAATCGCGCCCAAGATTACCACAAATACCTGCACACGCAACACCATCATGCGGCCAAAGCGATCGGCAAGGCGCCCAATCGGCCACTGCCCGACAATACCTGAACTAACGAGTAACGCCATCCAGTAACCTACGTTTGCATCGCTCATGCCCTGATGGGAAAGATAGAGCGGCATCAAGCCATATAACGAACCTAAAACAATCCCGGAGATGATGCAGCCGTTGATGCCCAGGCGCGAACTGCGGCGGCGTAGCATGGGTAAGATACGGCCACCCGGCAAGGCTTCAGCCGGATCACGGCTGGCAGCAACCTGTGTGAAGATCAGCGGTAAAATGGCACAAATCACCGTCGCGGTTACCCAGGGGATCACACTTAACAGCTCTGTGGAAAGTTTGCTCACCAGTAGCTGCCCGGCAACCGTTCCCAGATAATAGACAATCATATAGGCAGCCAGGAGCTGCCCACGGTTACGCACCGTGCCGCTGCACAATAAAGCGCTTTCAACCACGACCCAGACTAAGGCGCAGCCGACACCCGCGCTAAAACGCAACAGCGTCCATGACCAGAAGCCTGCCAGCACCATCATACACAGGGTTGCCACCGCAAACAGGCCGGTTGCCAGATAATAACTACGGTTAAATCCATACTGTTTAATCAGCCAGCCCGCCAGCAACGTGCCAAGCAGATTGCCGGTGTAATACGACGAACTCACCACGCCCACCTGCCAGGTAGCCAGAGCATCATGCGTCAGCCAGAGAGGCACTAACGTATTCAGCACAGCAATTGAAACTGTCATTAACAGCAGGCCGCAAAGCAGCAGTATCACAGGACGTGACCAGGTCGACATAGGGAATTAAAACCAAAAGAAATGAAGGAAATTGCGCGCAGTTTGCCACTGCGTTTTTTAAAGTCAACGGGGCCAAACGCACCGCAGCACATTTTGCTGCCCGACAATTTAATTTATTTATCTTCAGTAAGTTAGCGGCATATTTTACGTCAGGGAAAATAAAGCTATCTTACTGATAATGTAGATTTTTACGCTTTCGGCATCGGGATATATCGATAACGTTTATTTGTGATAAATTCTGATACCGTCCTTTGGCATCGATCCGTCTTGCGGACCAAAAAAAACCCAGCAGCCGCTGGGTTTTTCAGAGAAGAACGGGCGATTAACCAATAAATTCCAGGCCCTTCATATAAGGACGTAACACTTCAGGCACGGCGATGCGGCCATCCTGCTGCTGGTAGTTTTCCAGCACCGCCACCAGCGTGCGTCCCACAGCCAGACCGGAACCATTTAATGTATGGACCAGACGCGGCTTTTTATCCTGCTTACCGCGGGTCCTTGCCTGCATACGGCGAGCCTGGAAATCACCCATGTTTGAACAAGAGGAGATTTCACGGTACGTATTCTGCGCCGGTAACCACACTTCTAAATCGTAGGTTTTGGTCGCACCAAAGCCCATATCGCCGGTGCACAACAGCACTTTACGATAAGGCAGATTCAGCAGCTGTAAGACTTTTTCGGCGTGGCCGACCAGCTCTTCCAGGGCATCCATTGAGGTTTCAGGCGCCACTATCTGTACCATCTCGACTTTATCGAACTGGTGCATACGGATAAGCCCGCGCGTGTCACGGCCATAGGAACCTGCTTCAGAGCGGAAGCATGGCGTGTGAGCCGTCAGCTTAAGCGGCAGGTTTTCTTCCTCGACGATTTCATCGCGTACCAGATTGGTCAGCGGCACTTCGGCAGTAGGAATCAACGCATAGTGGCTGCTTTCTGACTCTTCTTCCAGCGGCCGGGTGTGAAACAGATCTTCACCAAACTTTGGCAACTGTCCTGTTCCGTACAGGGTCGCATGGTTGACCAGATAAGGCACATAGGTTTCCAGATAGCCATGCTGCTCGGTATGCAAGTCAATCATAAACTGGCTGAGCGCCCGGTGCAGGCGGGCAATCTGGCCCTGCATCACGACAAAGCGTGAACCGGTGAGTTTGACCGCCGCAGCAAAATCCAGGCCTTTCGCGGCTTCGCCCAGCTCAACATGATCTTTCACCTGAAAATCAAACTGACGCGGCTCACCCCAGCGGCTGATTTCCAGGTTCTCGGTATCGTCTTTACCCAGCGGTACAACGTCTGCAGGCAGATTCGGCAGCGCCAGGCTGAAGTCACGAATCTGATTTTGCAGTTCATCCAGTTCTGCTTTGGCAGCATCCAGGCGTTCGCCCAGGCTGTTCACTTCCTGACGCAGTGGCTCGATGTCTTCCCCACGTGCTTTGGCCTGACCGATGGATTTGGATCGGGAGTTACGCTCGGCCTGCAGATTTTCAGTTTCTACCTGCAAGACTTTGCGACGCTCTTCGAGCGAACGCAGCATTTCCACATCCAGTTTGAATCCTCGGCGTGCCAGTTTTTCTGCGACTGCGTCTGGCTCATTACGCAGCAGATTGGGATCGAGCATGCTTATCCTGTGTATTTATGAGTTGAAAGAAGGGACGCATTCCAGCTGGAATGCGTTGAAAACATTGACCACATTACCGCAACGTCTGTTTTAGCGGTAGCGTTTTGTCTGGCTATTTTGATCGAGTTCAGTAAGCCAGGCCAGCTTTTCGCCAATTTTGCCTTCAAGACCGCGTTGGGTGGGATGATAGTAACGTGTTTGTGCCATTTCCGGAGGGAAATAGACCTCACCCGCCGCATAGGCGTTGGCTTCATCATGGGCATAGCGATAGCTTTCACCCAGGCCCATTTCTTTCATCAGCTTAGTGGGGGCATTGCGCAGATGATCGGGAACATCAAAATCAGGGTGGTCGCGCGCATCGCGCATCGCCGCTTTAAAGGCGGTATAAACGGCATTACTTTTTGGCGCACAGGCGAGATACACGATGGCCTGAGCAATCGCCCGCTCCCCTTCTGCCGGACCCACGCGGGTGAAACAGTCCCACGCCGATATCGCCACCTGCATGCCGCGCGGATCGGCATTGCCCACGTCTTCAGAGGCAATGGCCAACAGACGACGCGCGACATACAGCGGATCGCCCCCTGCGGTAATAATACGCGCGTACCAGTAGAGTGCAGCATCGGGTGCTGAGCCGCGAACAGACTTATGTAACGCAGAAATAAGGTCGTAAAAGCGGTCACCCTTGTTATCAAACCGGGCAGATCGCTCCCCGGCAACTTCAGTCAACAGCTGTGGCGTCAGTTCTCTTTTGCCTTGCGCGTTGGTTTCGGCCATATCGGCCATCATTTCCAGCGTGTTAAGCGCACGGCGCGCATCGCCGCTCACCAGCTCAGCGATCATGCGGCGCGTATTATTCGGTAACAGGATATCGCTGTTGCCATAGCCGCGATCGGCATCTTGCATGGCCTGGTCAAGCACCTGCTCAATGTCTTCTGTGGTCAGGGATTTCAGTAGATAAACGCGGGCGCGTGACAGCAGTGCGGAATTAAGCTCGAAACTGGGATTTTCAGTGGTGGCGCCAATGAAGGTAATGGTGCCGTCTTCAATATGCGGCAGGAAGGCATCCTGCTGACTTTTATTGAAACGGTGCACCTCATCCACGAAAAGGATGGTGCGACGGCCAGCTTGCTTGCTCAAGCGCGCACGCTCTATCGCTTCACGAATTTCTTTGACGCCGGAGGTGACGGCAGAGATGCGTTCAACGTCCGCGTTACCGTAGTGCGCGATAATCTCGGCCAGTGTGGTTTTGCCTGTTCCCGGCGGCCCCCAGAGAATCATGGAATGCAAATGGCCAGCCTCAATGGCGCGCGGCAGCGGTTTCCCCGCAGCCAGCAGGTGCTGCTGACCAATATAGTGCTTCAGGGTTTCTGGCCGCATACGCGCGGCCAGAGGTTTAAAATCTTCGCTGGAGAAATCCAGAGACAGGTTGCCCACTACCACCTCACTGACGTTGATCATCCACCGTGACGCCTTTCGGCGGGGTGAAAGTGAATTTATCCGGACTGATAGGGCCGTTTTTCTGGCTCTTCAGCTGGTAGTTACTGCGCTGTCCATCCTGCTCTACGGCGCTGAACTGATTAATCGTGCCATCTGGCGTTACGTCGATAGCGAACTGCTTGAGGTTGCCGTCGCTTTTCTTCGGCGTCAGTTCAAATTTATCGCCCTGCTGCTTAACGTTGTATTGCTGCCAGTCGCTGGACTGATTGCGGGCAATTAACATAAACGGCGTATTGCTGGTAGCATTCTTTAACAGACTTACCGTAGCCTGCTCTACAAACGGGTTGTAGAACCATAACGATTTTCCGTCAGAGACAATGACGCTCTCGTCAGGCGCGGTCATGTGCCAGTTAAACAGGCTTGGGCGCTTGACCCACAGTTCACCTTCTCCATCCTGCACGTTAGCACCGCTGCCATCGGTCACCTTTTGCGTAAAGCTGGCGTGGAAGCTGTTTACTTTATTCAAACGCTGTTGCAGGTCACTTGATGCATCAGCGAAAGCGCTGGCTGAACCCAAAGCGGCCAACAGGCCTAAGGCAATTACGCGTAATTTCATCTGCTTAAATCCTTATTAAATCGTTTCCCGTTGATAACGCTACTAAGCCTGGTCGCTGTCCTGCGTTTAATACAGGAGAAAAAACCGAAAGCCTAATCAACTATGGGGGTAAACGGCTAAAAAACAATGAGCCAGCAAGAACTGGCTCATTGATTTATGTTTCAAAGCTTATCGTTCAGGCTCTACATATCGTGGGGAGGCGGTGACAGCACTTCGCGGTTACCGTTATGTCCCGGTGCCGAAACGATGCCCTGGGCTTCCATCTGCTCAATGATGCGCGCGGCGCGGTTATAGCCAATACGGAACTGACGCTGAACGCCTGAAATCGAGGCGCGGCGCTTGTCCACCACGAAACCCACCGCCTGATCGAACAACGGATCCAGTTCTTCATCGCTGTCGATGCCGCCCGCACCTTCGCTCTCTTCGCCCGCTGTAATGCTTTCAATGTATTGCGGACGTCCACGCGCTTTCCAGTCCTGGACCACCGCATGCACTTCCTGATCGCGTACAAAGGCACCGTGAACACGAACCGGCATGGAGGAGTTTGGCGGCATATAGAGCATGTCACCCATGCCCAGCAACGACTCCGCGCCGCCCTGGTCGAGGATGGTGCGCGAGTCAATTTTGCTCGACACGGTAAAGGCGATACGGGTTGGAATGTTGGCCTTGATCAGGCCGGTAATCACATCCACCGAGGGACGCTGGGTGGCCAGCACCAGGTGGATACCGGCCGCACGTGCTTTCTGCGCCAGGCGGGCAATCAGCTCTTCCACTTTTTTACCCACGGCCATCATCAGGTCGGCGAACTCATCCACCATCACCACAATGTAAGGCAGTTTTTCCAGCACCGGCGGCGTCATGTCCATACTGTCGCCCGGTTTCCAGAACGGATCGGGGATTGGACGACCCATCGCCTCAGCCTGCTCAACTTTCTCGTTGTAGCCCGCAAGATTACGCACGCCAAGTGCCGACATCAGTTTATAGCGGCGCTCCATCTCACCAACGCTCCAGCGCAGCGCATTCGCCGCATCTTTCATATCGGTGACGACTTCGGTGAGTAGATGCGGAATGCCTTCATAGACCGACAGCTCAAGCATTTTCGGGTCGATCATAATAAAGCGCACTTCTTCCGGCGTGGCTTTATACAACATGCTGAGAATCATGGCGTTCACACCGACTGACTTACCCGAACCGGTGGTACCCGCTACCAGTAAGTGTGGCATCTTCGCCAAATCGGCCACTACCGGCTGACCAGCAATGTCTTTACCCAGTACCACGGCCAGAGGTGAAGGATTGTCACGGAATTTTGGACAATCCAGCACTTCACGTAAGTAAACGGTCTGACGGTGCTTATTCGGTAATTCCAGTCCGACATAGGGCTTACCCGGAATCACTTCAACAACGCGCACCGCCGTGGTGGACAGTGAACGGGCCAGATCGCGCGACAGGTTAGAAATACGCGCGGCTTTCACGCCCGGCGCCAGATCCAGTTCAAAGCGAGTAATGACCGGGCCGGGAGAGATGCCGACGACCTCGGCCTTAACACGATAATCGCCGAGGCGTGATTCAACCAGGCGCGCCGTCTGCTCAAGGGCAAACATGTCAACCGGCTCTTCTTCTGCAGGCGGTGCGGTTAACAGATCCAGAGAAGGCAACGGCGTAGAGGGTTTTTCCAGCGGCTGTTCATGACGCATCAGGAAAGGATGAATCAGGCTGTCATGCAACGACGGCTTCGCCTCTTCCACAGGTTCGGGCTGCTCGACAGGTGCCGCGAAGGTATCCGACGCAACGTTCTGCGTCGGCATGCTTCTCTGCGCGGCCGCATGCGTCGGCGCAGCCTGTACTTGCTGCCACGGCTCATGTTTTGCAGCGACCTCATCCGTTTCCGGCGTTGCCGCAATGGTGAACAGCGGCTCAACCGGGCCGTCGTCAACCAGATCTTTCATCGGTGAGAAATCAAAGGCCGCAGACGTGTCCAGGTTGAATACCGGCGCATTGTTGGCAGGTTCGGTCTCATAACGCTGTTGCTGCTGCTCGGCGAACTGACGGGCCAGGGATGCCTGCTCTAGAGCCTGTTCATCGTCTTCACTCTGTTCATCCTGTTGCCAGCTCTCGCCATAACGCTGTTGCTGCTCAGACTGAAACGCCTGACGTAACTCAGCCTGTTGCAGGGCATCCTGCTCCTCCGCTGACCAGTCTGGATTATGCGGCTGATCGGAAGCCTGTGGAGCCGCCGGGGCTTCAGACAGTCTGGCTTTCTCTTCTGCCATGCGCTGGGAAGGAAGTTTAATTCCGTAAGACGCCAATTCGCGTCGGGTCGGTAATTTAACCGGGTTTGGCCGCGGTAACGCCGGACCTATCCCCTGCTTCACCTGTGGATTCGCCTGATTTTCAGGCACCGGTTCAAACAGCGGCGACATCGAGGCCGCGGCTTTGCCTGCCGCGCCTGCCGTTACCGCACTGCTCAGGGTTGCGGCAGAGGCTGCCTCGCGCCAGTTGCCCATCTTCGGCGCATCATCCTCATAGGCCGTAAAGGGTGCTGAGGATGCGGGTGTTTCATCCGGCATTTCAAACCGGTACAGAGGCGGTTCACTGACCGGTTTATCCTGCGGAACAGGATCACGCGGTGCAAAATGACGCTCTGGAGCAGGATGAGGTACAGCCGCTTCCTGGGCGGGCGCGGCGACAGTATTCACGGGCGCAACCGCAGGCTGGGCTGCAGATGGGGCTGACGGCGGCACGGTAGCCGTGGTAAAGGTTGACGCCACGCTGGCTGCAGCAGGTTGCTGGACGGGTGCCACCGGCATTTCAGCAGCGTCGGTGGTTGCCGCGACGGCAGCGCGGGTCGCTGTTGCCGCCTTAGCCAGCAGCGGATCGTGCTCGTCCAGATCGGGCTGCGCCTTACGGGGCGCAGAAAGCAGAACGTCATCGTCGTCATGGGGCTGCGCGTGAAGAACAGGCACATCATCTTCATGATGTTCGCCCTCGTCCTCTTCCTGCCAGGGTTCGTCGTGACGTGAACGGTTGCTGGCAAATGTCAGCACGCCCATGACCACGCCACCGATTCGTTCTGCAATGGTCAACCACGACCAACCGGTATACAGCGTAATGCCCGCTGCCCAGATGCAAAGCAGAGTGAGGGTGCCACCAGCAGGACTAAACCAGGGTGAGATCGCATTGCTGACGAGGCTGCCGATCACGCCGCCAGAAGCAAAGTACCAGATGTCGTCAGCATTCAGTGCAGCCATGCCGCAGGTCGTCACGACCAGGGCCAGTACTCCAATTAAGCGCAAACCTACGGCGAAATAGTCGAAGTAGTCCTGATTATCGCGCTGGCGAAAGGCTATCCAGCACAATCCAAGGATCACCGGTGGAATGGCGTAAGCCATCACGCCAAAGATGAACAACAGCGTGTCAGCCAGCCATGCCCCTACCGTACCGCCGATATTATGGATAGGCTCGTGCCAGGCCGTCTGCGACCAGCTCGGGTCGGAAGGATTAAAACTGACCAGGGAAACCATCAGGTAGACGGCAAACAACGCCACCAGAATGAGCAACGCTTCCAGCAGACGGCGTCCACTGCTCAGCGACTGTAACGAAACGTCTTTATCTTCTGTGTATTCCTGGCTCAAGAGAACTCTCCAGGTGCCTGTAAAGTAAGAAACAACAGCGTCGGGCTCACCCGACGCTGGTCCTGTATGTATTCACAGGAGTGTACCGAAATTTCACAGGCTTTGCACCTGCCACGCATCAGCGCGTTTTGATCACCAGACGGTTACTCTGTTTGACCTCTTCCATCACCACGTAAGTACGCGTGTCGTTTACACCCGGCAGGCGCAGCAGGGTTTCCCCCAGCAGCTTGCGGTAGGCGGACATATCGGGCACGCGTGTTTTCAGCAGGTAGTCGAAATCACCAGAAACCAGGTGACACTCTTGAGTTTCCTCAAGTTTTTGCACAGCGGCGTTAAATTGCTCAAACACATCTGGTGCGCCACGATTCAGAGTAATCTCAACGAATACCAGTAATGAGGCGTCCAGGTAGTGAGGGTTAAGTTGCGCAGTATAACCAAGGATGAATCCCTGGCGTTCAAGACGACGTACACGCTCAAGACAAGGTGTAGGCGATAATCCTACACGTTTGGAAAGTTCCACGTTTGAGATACGACCGTCTTTCTGCAATTCATTCAGAATATTTCTGTCGATCCTGTCGAGGTCTTTACCGGGGCGTTTCTTATTATCTACCATTATTATTGTCTCTCTTAATTCCTTCCCTTTACCTGCCATCCCCTGAAAACGCTCATTGTTCGGGGCATTTTTTGAAGTGAAATAACGGCGTCTCAGTGCGGTCGCACCTATGTGTATGACGCATGTTGTCTGTCCACATCATGCGTCATGACTCATATCAGACGACAAAATTCGTTCGGCACATTGCCCAAAACCCGGCGGCAAAACCCGTTTTGTTCCGAAGATGTCATTCGCTTCTCACACTGTTTTCGCAAATGCGCAGGCGATTGTCAAAGTAAAATGTCTAAATTCAGGACAAGATGCCAGACACATCGCTGGGTCCCTGTTTTTAAATGAGTATTTTCGGGCGATAAGGTGCAACAACGTGAATTTTTGCCCCCTTTTGGCGCAAACCGCAGGCAAAAAGTGCAATCATCGTCTACGCCGTTTGCAGTAATCGTTAACAAACGCGCGCAAGTGTTGTCAATGACACGGCTTATTCCCTACAATCGCAGGCTATGTCAGGCGAATGAAACTGAGGAACGCATGAGTACGGCTAAACACAGTAAGTTGCTCATTCTGGGCTCTGGTCCAGCAGGTTATACCGCAGCCGTTTATGCTGCACGCGCGAATCTGAATCCGGTGTTGATTACCGGTCTGGAAAAAGGCGGACAGCTGACGACCACGACGGAAGTGGAAAACTGGCCGGGCGACCCGCACGATCTGACAGGTCCATCGTTAATGGAACGCATGCATGAGCATGCCGAGAAATTTAACACTGAGATCATTTTTGACCACATCCATTCCGTGGATCTGCAGAATCGTCCGTTCCGTTTAACCGGTGACAGCGGCGAATACACCGCAGATGCCCTGATTATTGCCACAGGTGCATCGGCACGCTACCTCGGCCTGCCGTCAGAAGACGCGTTTAAAGGCAAAGGCGTTTCGGCCTGCGCTACCTGTGATGGTTTCTTTTACCGTAATCAGAAAGTCGCCGTGATCGGGGGCGGTAATACGGCGGTAGAAGAAGCACTTTACCTGGCCAATATCGCCGCTGAAGTGCATTTAATTCACCGTCGCGACAGCTTCCGCGCCGAGAAAATTTTGATCGATCGCCTGATGGAAAAAGTCAGCAACGGCAACATTGTGCTGCATACCCACCGTACGCTGGAAGAAGTGGTTGGAGATCAGATGGGCGTGACCGGACTGACGCTGCGTTCAACGCTGGACGACAAAACCGAGTCGCTGGAAGTCGCTGGCCTGTTTGTGGCGATTGGCCACAGCCCAAACACAGCGATTTTCGACGGCCAGTTAGCGCTGGAAAATGGCTATATCAAGGTTCAGTCCGGCCTGCACGGCAATGCAACCCAGACCAGCATTCCGGGTGTGTTTGCTGCAGGTGATGTGATGGACCATATCTATCGCCAGGCCATTACCTCTGCGGGCACCGGCTGTATGGCTGCTCTGGATGCAGAACGTTATCTTGATGGTCTGGTTAAAAACGATAAGTAAGTTGTTAATAACCTGATCTTAATTGTTTGAGGCGACTGTTTTTCAGTCGCCTTTTTTATTATCACCATGCTAAATTCATGCGCCAGGCGGGAGGGGCTCGCCTCTTTTCCTTTGTCTTCGCCACTGTGGGTTTCGCATGAACAAATCGCGGCAGCAGCACCTTACCCGTTGGCTTCGTCAACAGCGGCATCATGCCGGTCCCTGGTTACGGCTCGCCTCACTGTCAGGTTCCGCCAGTGCGTTGCTGATTATCCTGCAGGCCTGGCTGCTGGCGTCGTTGCTTCAGGCATTGATTGTGACGCACCAATCGCCCCCGTCGCTTCTTTCACAGTTTATGTTACTGCTGCTGTGCTTCGTGCTGCGGGCGATGCTGAACTATGCGCGCGAGCAGGCAGGATTCCGTGCCGGTCAGGCTATTCGCCAGGCGCTGCGCAAACAGATTCTGGACCGTTTATCCGCACTGGGCCCCGCCTGGATTCAGGGCAAACCGGCTGGTAGTTGGGCAACCTTACTGCTGGAACAGACAGAAGATATGCAGGCGTACTATGCGCGCTACCTGCCGCAGATGACGCTGGCGGCCGTCATCCCCTGCGCCATTTTGATTGCGCTATTTCCTTTAAACTGGGCCGCCGGATTGATTCTGCTGGCTACGGCACCGTTGATTCCGCTGTTTATGGCGCTGGTGGGCATGGGCGCGGCCGATGCCAATCGGCGCAATTTTCTGGCCCTGGCGCGCCTGAGTGGTGACTTTCTTGATCGCCTGCGCGGACGGGAGACGCTGAGGCTGTTTCATCGGGCCGAAGCAGAAAAACAGGCCATTGCCGCCACCACGACAGACTTTCGTCAACGCACCATGGACGTCTTACGGCTGGCTTTTCTCTCCTCCTCCGTTCTGGAGTTTTTTGCGTCATTAGCTATTGCTGTGGTCGCGGTTTATTTTGGTTTTTCCTACCTGGGTGAGTTGCACTTTGGCGATTATGGCAAGGGCGTTACGCTGTTTGCCGGTTTTCTGGTGTTGATTCTGGCCCCGGAATTCTTTCAGCCTTTGCGCGATCTCGGCACCTTCTACCATGCTAAAGCGCAGGCCATCGGCGGCGCCGATGCCATTGAGCGCTTTATGCAGGCGACGCCACAGTCAGAAGCGCGCAACGGCACTATCCCGTTTGCCGCCGCCGCACCACTGGAGCTGGTTGCTGACAACCTGGTGGTCTGCGCGCCCGGCGGTAAAATCCTGTGTGGTCCTTTACATTTCACTCTGCGCTCGGGCGGACGCATCGCGCTGGTCGGTAAAAGCGGCGCAGGCAAAACCGCGCTGTTGAATGCGCTGCTGGGATTTTTACCTTATCAGGGCTCGCTTAAAGCCAATGGGATTGAGTTACGCGATTTGGTTCAACGCGACTGGCACCGGCATCTTGCCTGGGTCGGACAAAATCCCCAGTTACCGGCAGAAACGTTACGTGAAAATATCCTGATGGGCGCGCCCCTCGACGCCGCACGTCTGGATGCCTTAATCGCGGCTTGTGGCATCCACGAGTTTCTCTCACGACTGCCTGACGGGTTGAATACCGCACCGGGCGATGCCAGCAGCGCGCTCTCCGTTGGTCAGGCACAGCGCATTGCGGTTGCGCGGGCGCTGTACAAACCGGCTCAGCTATTGCTCCTTGATGAGCCTGCAGCCAGCCTGGATGCGCTGAGTGAACATCATGTCATGCAGGCACTTCATCAGGCCGCGCGACAGCAAACCACCCTGATGATTACGCATCAGATCGATTCGCTGCGCGACTGGGATGAAATCTGGCTGATGGAGGCGGGAAAACTGGTACAGCAAGGCAGTTGGCAGGCACTGACGGCCCAGCCCGGCCCTTTCCGTGCACTGCTGCAACATCGTCAACAGGAGTGCATTTGATGTCTGCTCTGCGTCCTTTTCTGCGGCTGTGGCTGCGTCATCCCTTCCGGCTGGCGCTGGGGATTATACTGGCGATAGTCACGTTGCTGGCCAGTATTGGCCTACTCACCCTGTCTGGCTGGTTTCTGGCGGCATCGTCCGTTGTTGGCGTCGCGGGCCTGTACAGTTTTAACTATATGCTCCCGGCCGCCGGCGTGCGTGGCGCGGCCATTATACGTACCGCGGCACGTTACTTCGAACGGCTGGTCACGCACGATGCCACGTTCCGGGTGCTGCAGCATTTGCGCGTTTTCACCTTCAGCCGATTGATTTCACTGGCACCGGGTCAGCTTGCGGCCTTTCGCCAGGCGGATCTGTTAAACCGTTTTGTTGGGGATGTGGATACGCTGGATCACCTCTACCTGCGGGTAATATCGCCGCTGCTAGGCGCATTTATCGTTATTGTGGTGGTGACAGCCGGTTTAAGCCTGATTGATCCGCAGCTGGCACTCCTGCTGGGCGGTACCCTGCTTGCCCTGCTCTGTCTTTTTCCTCCCCTGTTTTACCACCTGGGCGCCCCGGCGGGCGTGGCGATAACCCGGCAGCGTTCGCACTGGCGCGTGCAGTTAATGCACTGGCTGGCGGGCCAGGCTGAACTGACGTTGTACGGTAACGCCTCCGCCTGGCGCGCGCGGCTGGACAGCAGCGAACAACAGTGGCAGGACGCGCAGCGCCAGCAGGCACGTTTAGAGGCACTGGCGCAGAGTCTGTTGCTGATGTGCAGCGGTATCACGGTGACCGCCTTGCTCTGGCTCAGCGCCGACAGCATTGCGCAGCAGCATCTTCCCGGTCCCTTTATTGCGCTGGTGGTGTTTTGTGCCCTGGCCGCTTTTGAAGCGCTGGCCCCGGTCGCGGGTGCCTTTCTGCCCCTGTCTCAGGTGATCACCGCCGCCCAGCGCGTCAATGAGATCATCGAGCAAACGCCGGCGATCGTTTTCCCCTCCGCAGCCGCTGTCCCGCCCGGCGCGCTCAGCATGAGCGTGCAGGCGCTTGAATTCAGCTATCCCGGTAGGCCGGAAAACGTGTTAAACCAGTTTTCCCTGCACATTAAGGCAGGTGAACATGTCGCGCTACTCGGGCCTACCGGCTGCGGAAAATCCACCCTACTTGGCCTCCTGACGCGCGCCTGGGATGTTGAGCATGGCGAGATAGCGCTGAACAACGTCCCGCTTGCCGAGTGGGATGAAGCGCAACTCCGTCAGCGCATCAGCGTTGTCACCCAGCGCGTTCATCTTTTCAGCCAGACCCTGCGTGATAATTTATTGCTGGCCTGCCCCGATGCCAGTGATGAAACCCTTACCGTGGCGTTAATGCAGACCGGCCTGCAGAGTCTGCTGGATAATGAAGAAGGATTAAATGCCTGGCTGGGCGAAGGCGGCCGGCCGCTGTCGGGTGGCGAACTGCGACGCCTGGCGATTGCCCGTGCGCTGCTGCACAACGGCGACCTGTGGTTGCTGGATGAGCCGACAGAAGGGCTGGATGCCGCGACCGAGCAGCATATTCTGTCCCTGTTGCAGCAGCTGACAGCGGGCAAGACCGTGATTATGGTTACCCATCGTCTGACCGGACTGGCGCAGATGGATAAAATTTGCGTTATGGACGGCGGGAAGATCATTGAGCAGGGAAATCATTCCGAATTAGTCGCAAAAGGTGGACGTTACTGGCGTTTCCAGCAACGCTTTGCGTTATAGTTTTGTAAAAGCTGATGGATAACTTAACGCGATGAGACTGGTTCAACTGTCACGGGAATCGTTGCTGTTTCCTCCTCCGGAAACGGCGCTGCGTGAGCCCAATGGCCTGCTGGCTATGGGCGGTGATCTCTCGCCTGCGCGCCTGCTCAACGCCTATCAGCAGGGGATTTTCCCCTGGTTTTCCCCTGGCGATCCGATTCTGTGGTGGTCACCCGACCCTCGCGCGGTGTTACTCCCAGACCGTTTTCACCTCAGCCGCAGTATGAAGCGCTTTCACCAGCAATCACCTTATCGGGTGACGATGAATGAAGCCTTTTCCGACGTGGTCGAAGGCTGTGCGGCCGGTCGGGAAGAAGGGACATGGATTACTTTTGAAGTCAAACGCGCGTGGCTGAAGCTTTATGAGCTTGGTCATGCCCATTCCATTGAAGTCTGGCGCGAGCAAGACCTGGTGGGCGGCATGTATGGCCTGGCGCTGGGCCAGATATTTTGTGGCGAATCCATGTTCAGCCTGCAGACCAACGCCTCGAAAACCGCACTTTGGGTTTTCTGTCAGCATTTTATTAAGCACAAAGGACGCCTGGTGGATTGCCAGATACTGAATCCCCATACGGCTTCACTCGGCGCGGTCGATATTCCCCGCGAAGCTTACCTGGATGCGGTAAAAAACCTGTCCTCGCAGCCCGTTGACAGCGGCTGTTGGCGGAATCAAACCCTTTTTTAATCCGCGTGCAGATGTTTTGCACACATAAACCCGGTTAAGTGATATAATAGCGGCGTTTGGTATGTCGTCCGCGCTTGATTTTCAAGCCGGAATTGCCAGGCTGGGAATCTCATCGCACTCTCGGAACTGTTTCAATCGTGCGCGTGTTACCGGTTGATTCAGATTCTTAGCCCGCTAATCCCCCGCAGACGTCACATAAACACCCGAATTTAACCGACATGCTCGCGTTATAACGCGAAGCACGGCGATGCGTTGGCTTTATTGCCGACGGTTCTTTACATAACTTGTTGAATTGGGCATTATCTTGCCGGTTCAACTGAAAGGTAGTACACCCAGAGGATTCGATGGCCAAAGAAGACAATATTGAAATGCAAGGTACCGTACTGGATACGTTACCTAACACCATGTTCCGCGTAGAACTTGAGAACGGACACGTGGTTACCGCTCATATCTCCGGTAAAATGCGTAAAAACTACATCCGCATCCTGACGGGCGACAAAGTGACTGTCGAGCTGACCCCGTACGACCTGAGCAAAGGCCGCATTGTCTTCCGTAGTCGCTGAGTTGCGTTGATGCCGTTGCCTGCGCCTCGTGTGTGGGCAAACAAAAAAAGGCCGGATATTATCCGGCCTTTTCTCTTTCTGTCATACCGCGCTTAGTGCACGGTGCCTTCCGTTTTACGTTTTTGCGCACTCAGGAAGTGATAGGTCAGTTGCCCCTTCTCTTTATCCAGCGCAACAGAGACCGATCCACCGTCAACCAGCGAACCAAACAGCAGTTCGTTCGCCAGCGGTTTCTTCAGGCTTTCCTGAACGGTACGCGCCATCGGACGAGCGCCCATCGCTTTGTCATAGCCCTTCTCTGCCAGCCAGTCACGCGCTTCGTCACTGACCTCCAGTGAAACACCTTTCGCATCCAGCTGTGCCTGCAGTTCAACAATAAACTTGTCGACGACCTGATGAATAACGTCCGTTGACAGGTGGCTGAACCAGATAATGTTGTCCAGGCGGTTACGGAATTCAGGAGTAAAGATTTTCTTAATCTCTTCCATGGCATCCGTACTGTTGTCCTGATGGATCAGGCCAATGGATTTACGCTCGGTTTCACGCACGCCGGCGTTGGTGGTCATCACCAGCACCACGTTACGGAAGTCGGCCTTGCGGCCGTTGTTATCGGTCAGCATACCGTTGTCCATCACCTGCAGCAGCAGGTTGAACACATCCGGGTGCGCTTTCTCAATCTCATCCAGCAGCACAACGGCGTGAGGATGCTTGATTACCGCATCGGTCAGCAGGCCGCCCTGATCGAAACCCACATAGCCCGGAGGCGCACCGATCAAACGACTGACGGTATGGCGCTCCATGTACTCAGACATGTCGAAGCGCAGCAGCTCAATTCCCAGCGCTTTCGCCAGCTGAACGGTAACTTCGGTTTTACCGACGCCCGTTGGGCCAGCAAACAGGAACGATCCCACCGGCTTGCGATCCTGCCCCAGCCCTGCACGGCTCATCTTGATGGCTTCGGTCAGCGCTTCAATGGCGTTATCCTGACCAAACACCAGCATTTTCAGACGGTCGCCCAGGTTCTTGAGCGTATCGCGATCGGTTGCTGAAACACTCTGCTCTGGAATACGGGCAATACGCGCCACCACGGTTTCGATATCAGCCACGTTAACGGTTTTCTTACGTTTGCTCGCGGGCATCAGACGCGCACGGGCACCGGCCTCATCGATCACGTCGATGGCTTTATCCGGCAGATGGCGATCGTTAATGTATTTCACCGCCAGCTCAACGGCCGCACGCACGGCTTTGGCCGTATAGCGAACGTCATGGTGCGCTTCGTATTTGGTTTTCAGGCCGTTAAGAATCTGCACCGTTTCTTCCACCGACGGCTCGGTGATATCGATTTTCTGGAAACGACGCGCCAGCGCACGATCTTTTTCAAAGATGTTGCTGAATTCCTGATAGGTGGTAGAGCCCATCACGCGGATCTTACCGCTGGAGAGCAGCGGTTTGATCAGGTTTGCCGCATCGACCTGCCCACCCGATGCCGCACCCGCACCGATAATGGTATGAATCTCGTCAATAAACAGGATGCTGCTGTTATCCTGCTCCAGCTGTTTTAACAGCGCTTTGAAACGTTTCTCAAAGTCACCCCGGTATTTGGTGCCCGCCAGCAACGAGCCGATATCGAGAGAGTAAATCGTGCAGTCTTTCATCACTTCAGGCACGTCACCCTGCACAATGCGCCAGGCTAAGCCTTCCGCAATGGCGGTTTTCCCGACGCCGGATTCACCCACCAGCAGGGGATTGTTTTTACGGCGACGACACAGGACCTGAATAGTTCGTTCCAGCTCTTTGTCGCGACCGATCAGCGGGTCAATTCCGCCGACGCGAGCAAGCTGATTGAGATTGGTGGTGAAGTTTTCCATACGTTCCTCCCCGCCTGCTTGCTCTTCGTTAACCGGATTTTCAGCACCAGGTGCCTGGCCGGGTTCGTCTTTACGCGTGCCATGAGAGATGAAATTCACCACATCAAGGCGGCTGACTTCGTGTTTGCGCAGCAGATAAGCCGCCTGCGACTCTTGCTCGCTAAAGATGGCAACCAGCACGTTAGCGCCGGTAACTTCACTGCGTCCGGATGACTGAACATGGAAAACCGCACGCTGCAATACACGCTGGAAACTGAGCGTAGGTTGTGTGTCACGCTCTTCTTCGCTGGCTGGCAGCACAGGCGTGGTCTGTTCAATGAAGGCTTCGAGTTCCTGCCTTAGAGCCACAATGTCCACCGTACAGGCTTCCAGTGCCTCTCTGGCCGACGGGTTACTGAGCAACGCCAGTAACAGATGCTCGACGGTCATAAACTCATGACGGTGCTCACGCGCTCTGGCGAAAGCCATGTTTAAACTGAGTTCCAGTTCTTGATTGAGCATTAGGCACCTCCTCCAGTTAATCGCTCTGACCTGCTTCCTGTATGGAGAGAGGCTCAGGCTTTTTCAAGCGTACACAGCAACGGATGATGATTGTCCCGCGCGTAATTATTCACCTGCGCCGCTTTGGTCTCAGCGACCTCTGCGGTAAATACACCACAGATTGCTTTACCGTGGTAGTGAACTTTCAGCATCAGTTGCGTTGCACGTTCAATATCATAAGAAAAGAACTTTTGCAGAACGTCAATAACAAATTCCATAGGTGTATAATCGTCATTATTCAGAATGACTTTATACATGGAAGGCGGCTTTAACCCTTCGCGTACTTTATCGTCAGCTAATTGTTCAAAATTTAGCCAGTCATTTGTGTTTGCCATAGTGTTCCGTTGTGATTCTGTACATCGTCATAAACCCGGTTCATCTGTAGAGTTTAACACGTGTGTCAAGTGCACAGTCGCTAATGAATCATTCCGCTAAAAATGCCACACGCGACCTGTATCACAAAATTTCAAATAGCGTTAACTACCTCAAATTTTGATGATTTTTTCCCCGCCTTGCCCGGTGGTTTGCTTGACGACCACGCCAGTTTCTCTACATTCTACCTTCACAAGCTGATTGAGTTTTAATCAAACCCGACTCACGGCTTCAGTGACCTCACCTACTTATAAAATGTCTTGCGAGGGAAGTAAAAGCATGGAGACAGGTACCGTTAAATGGTTCAATAACGCCAAAGGTTTCGGCTTTATCTGTCCAATCGGGGGCGGAGAAGATATCTTCGCACACTACTCAACGATACAGATGGATGGTTACAGAACGCTAAAGGCGGGCCAGCAGGTCCATTTTGACGTTCATCAGGGCCCTAAGGGCAACCATGCCAGTCTGATAGTACCCGTTGAAGCGCAACAGGCTGTCGCCTGAGATCACCCCAACGTTGGACCGCTCCGTTGAAAATGCCAGCCTGCCGTGCTGGCATTTTTACTTGCGAATCGCTAACCCGCTTTACCCTGCGCCAGTCTGATAACGCGTGCAAACATGTCCCGCAGGCGTTCCGGTATGGCCTCGGTGCCGCGTTCGGCTGCCGCCATCGCGACCATAATGGCCAGTTCAGGTTTAGATGCACGATGAATCGCTTTGGTAATAATACGCCTGGGTTTCATCGGCACGTTTAACGGCAGGTGCGCTGCTTGTTGATAAATATCGCTAAAGCCATGCTGATAAAGGAAGTGCTCTATATCCGCCGCCGGTAGCGCCGTTAAGTGATGCTTCTCAACGTCAGGCGGCAGCAGCTGACTGCGCGCCGTGGCCGCATATTTTTTCCCTGCCATATCGCCGTCAGTCAGCACATGCCAGGCAATGCCCATACGCCGGGCAAATTTTAACAGCGGTTTTAATCCTGACTGGGCGAACTCAATCACCTTTATGCCTTCCGCGGCAAAGTGAAAGCCGCATTGTCGCGCCATCTCGTTAATGATCCAGACTTCGGTTTCGCCTTCAACCAGGAGCCAGCAGCGGGCAAACAGCGCCGAAGGCCGGTTAACTTTAATATGGAAGCCGATTCGCCGGCTCTCTTCAGCACTCAGCCCTTCGGGACCGACGCGCCATGCGGCCACGCGCGCGGGCTCGCGAACCAGCCGGCAAACATGCTCGATCGCGACCTGAGAAAGCAGCTCTCCGGAATTGGTTGTCGCGATCTTCTGTAGCGGCAGCAGCGTCAGCAGATTCCACGCCACGGACAGCATAATGGGATGCAGGCGGGTCTCCGGATCCTCAATCAGCAGCAGCGGCCGTGCGCCCGGCGCCAGAGGTTCGCTTCCCCGTGCCTGCACCAGCAGGGTAAACATGCGCAACAAAATAAGCTGACGGCTGCGAACGTCGGTGGCGGCAATCAGATGATTGAGCTGATCCAGCGAATGCCAGCCCCGGGCACCTTCACGGGACTGCGGCTCAACGCGGTGCGGCTCGCTGCCCCGCTCAGGATGCTGGATCAGGAAATAGTGTTCTACGAGCTGCTGCATCGTCTGCAATCCTTGCCGCAGCATGGCATTACTCATCTGCTGCGGGTGCTGCTCCAGATCTCGCGTGAGGGTATCCAGCTCTTTCGCCAGTTGGTTTAAGGTAGAGAGGCGGGCATCAATACCGCTCTCAACCGGTCGGATGCGGCGGCTGAAGCGGGCATCGCGCAGCCGTAATACCGGGTTCATGCGCAGCAGGTAATCTATCGCCGCCGCGCTTCCCGCTTCCGGTAATACCTGCCCATTCCCGTCGATAAAGCGGCGCGTCGAGGTAATCTGATCGTCACGCCGTCTGGCCTGCACGCTATAGCTCAGGCGGCGCTTTCCCTGCTCGCCGGGTTGCCAGAATGGCTGCAGCAGCTCGCTGGTGTCCGCTTCGTCATCCGCAAAGTGGAAAACAACCGACAACCGATGCACCCGATCCTTAACCTCACCCGGCGTAAAATGAAAATCATCAAGGGAGAACGCATAGTCGCGCGTGCGGGGAGAGAGCAGCAAGCTGAGCGCGTCGAGCAGGCTGGATTTCCCCCAGGCGTTTTCACCAATCAACAGGTTGATGCGCGTCAGCGGTAAAGAGAGTTGATTGATGCCGCGAAATCCCCGGATATCGATATGTTCCAGAATCATAGCGTTTTTATCCTCTTTGCTTTCCGAAGAATGGAGCGGCTTCATCAGGGGGTCAAGTGACTTTATGACAAAGGTTTACTCCCCTACGCTTTTTCGCTAGCGTGTCGTGACTTTCGACATGGACGAACCTTTCATTATGTATTCCGGACTCTTAATTATTCTTCTGCCTCTGCTGGCAGGCTGGCTGTTACCGCTTCGGCACGTTGCGTTCCTGAAGGCTGTAAACCGGCTGCTGGGTTGGATGGTCTACGTCATCCTGTTTTTTATGGGCATCAGCCTGGCCTTTCTCGATAATCTCAGCAGCAATCTGGTGACGGTGTTTTATACCGCCGCCGTGGCAACGGCTTGCATTCTACTGTGTAACCTGCTGGCGCTACGCTGGCTTGAGCATCGCCTGCCCTGGCAGCACAGTCACAAACAACAAAAGCTGCCCTCACGTTTGCATATGGCGCTGGAATCGCTGACGTTATGCGGCGTCGTGATCGCCGGCTTTGTGCTGGGCCTGACCCAGTGGCCCTGGCTGCATCATGCGTCAGCCGCCAGTGAATATGCATTACTCTTTTTGCTTCTGCTGGTGGGGATTCAGCTGCGCGGCAGTGGGATGACGCTGCGGCAGATTGTGTTAAACCGCCGTGGCATGATGGTGGCGGGCGCGGTGCTGTTGAGCGCGCTGCTGGGCGGAATGATCGCGGCGCTGATACTGGGGCTGCCGCTGAAAACCGGTCTGGCCTTAGCCAGCGGCTTCGGCTGGTACTCGCTTTCGGGGATTCTGATGACGGAAGCCTTTGGCCCGGTGATCGGCAGCGCGGCATTCTTTAACGATCTGTTGCGAGAGCTTATCGCCATCATGCTGGTGCCCGCGCTGATTGCCCGCCACCGCAGCACAGCGCTGGGCTTATGCGGCGCCACCTCGATGGATTTTACCTTACCGGTATTGCAACGGGCGGGCGGTTCAGAAATCGTTCCGGCTGCGATTGTGCACGGTTTTGTCATGAGCCTGCTTGCGCCGGTCTTGATCGCGCTGTTCTCTGCCTGAGTGCTGAATTCAACTTTTGATGCAATTTTTTACGGTTGAGTTGAATCAGCGTCGTCTACGCTTCTTGTGAGCTGTTTGATTCTGCTATCCGGTGGATGGCGACGGATGACCAAGGAGAAGAAGATGAAACAAACCGTAGCGGCGCTGGTGGCCAAAACGCTGGAAAACGCCGGTGTAAAACGTATTTGGGGCGTCACGGGTGACTCATTAAACGGCCTGAGCGACAGCCTGAACCGAATGGGCACCATTGAGTGGATGCCCACCCGCCATGAGGAAGTGGCCGCCTTTTCTGCTGGTGCAGAAGCGCATGTCAGTGGGGAACTGGCAGTATGTGCGGGTTCATGCGGACCCGGTAACCTGCACTTGATTAACGGCCTTTTTGACTGCCATCGCAACCGCGTGCCGGTCCTGGCGATTGCGGCCCATATTCCTTCCAGCGAAATCGGCAGTGGTTACTTTCAGGAAACCCATCCTCAGGAGCTGTTCCGCGAATGCAGCCACTACTGTGAGCTGGTATCGAACCCCGAGCAGTTGCCGCAGGTGCTGGGCATTGCGATGCGTAAAGCCATCCTGAATCGTGGCGTATCGGTGGTTGTCCTGCCGGGCGATGTCGCGCTGCAGGCCGCACCGGAATCCGCCCGCGCTGACTGGTATCCACCGCAGTTGCCGCTGGTGCTGCCGTCCGCCGATGAGCTGACTACCCTGGCGCAAACCCTGAACGACGCGAAAAATATTACGCTGATGTGCGGCAGCGGCTGCGCAGGCGCGCAACGGGAAGTCGTGGAGCTGGCGGCGACGCTGAAAGCGCCGGTGGTCCATGCCCTGCGCGGCAAAGAGCACATTGAATACGATAACCCGTACGATGTGGGCATGACCGGACTGATCGGTTTTTCCTCGGGCTATCATGCCATGATGAATGCCGACACCCTGGTCCTGCTTGGCACCCAGTTCCCCTATCGCGCCTTCTACCCGGAAAAAGCGAAAATTATCCAACTCGACATTAATCCGGGCAGCCTGGGCTCGCACTGCCATGTAGATCAGGCTTATATCGGCGATGTCAAAACCACGCTGCGCGCGCTGCTGCCAAAGCTGCAGGTCAAAACCGAGCAGCGTCACCTGGACAGCGCACTGAAGCATTATGCCGAGGCGCGTAAAGATCTGGATTCGCTGGCAACCGCCAATGATAACCAGCCGATTCATCCGCAATATGTGGCCCAGCAAATCAGTCAACTTGCCGACGACGACGCGATCTTTACCTGCGACGTGGGCACGCCAACCGTCTGGGCGGCTCGCTACCTGAAAATGAACGGTAAACGCCGCCTGCTTGGCTCCTTTAACCACGGTTCAATGGCGAACGCGATGCCGCAGGCCATGGGCGCGCAATCACTCAACCGTGACCGTCAGGTCGTGGCGCTATGCGGTGACGGCGGATTCAGTATGCTGATGGGCGATTTCCTGACCGTCGCCCAGTTGAAGCTGCCGGTAAAACTGGTGATTTTCAACAACAGCTCGCTGGGCTTTGTTGCCATGGAGATGAAGGCCGGCGGTTATCTCACCGACGGCACCGATCTGCACAATCCTGATTTTGCCGCCATTGCTCAGGCCTGTGGTGTTAAAGGCATTCGCGTTGAGAAAGCCTCTGAACTGAATGGCGCGCTGGAACAGGCCTTTGCCCATGATGGCCCGGTCCTGGTCGATGTGATTACCGCAAAAGAAGAACTGGCGATGCCGCCGGAAATTAAGCTGGAACAGGCCAAAGGCTTTAGCCTCTATATGCTACGCGCCGTTATTAATGGCCGCGGTGATGAAGTGCTTGAACTGGCAAAAACCAACTGGCTGCGGTAAAACAGACGGATGTTACAGGCGGGTTCTCCGCCCGCCTGGCATTTTGCTGCCCAGGAGCACAATGTGATTGATCTACGCAGTGATACCGTGACCCGTCCCAGTGCCGCCATGTTAGAGGCGATGATGGCTGCTGAAACCGGGGATGATGTTTATCGGGACGATCCTACCGTTAACGCACTGGAAGCCGAAGCGGCGAGGCTGAGTGGTAAAGCCGCTGCGCTGTTTCTGCCCACTGGCACCCAGGCCAATCTGGTGGCGTTGCTGAGCCACTGTCAGCGTGGTGAAGAGTACATTGTGGGCCAGCAGGCGCATAACTATAAGTACGAAGCAGGCGGCGCGGCGGTACTGGGGAGCATCCAACCCCAGCCGATTCTGGCGGCGGCCGACGGCAGCCTGCCGCTGGATGTGGTGGCCGACTTCATCAAACCTGACGATATTCATTTCGCCCCGACCCGGCTCCTGAGCCTGGAGAATACCCATCATGGCAAAGTCCTGCCCGCGGGCTATCTGGAGCAGGCGTGGCATTTTACCCGCAAGCATAAGCTGGCGCTGCACATTGACGGCGCACGTATTTTTAATGCCGTCGTGGCGCAGCAAACCACGTTGGAAAACCTTGCCCGTTATTGCGATACCTTAACTATCTGCTTGTCAAAAGGACTGGGCGCGCCCGTGGGTTCACTGCTCTGCGGCGATACAGATTATATTGAACGCGCGCGTCGCTGGCGCAAGATGACTGGCGGCGGTATGCGTCAGGCGGGGGTGCTGGCAGCGGCGGGGCTGTATGCGTTGCAACACAACGTCGCACGGTTACAGACCGATCACGAGAATGCGGCCTGGCTAGGAGAGGCGCTGCAGAAGATCGGCATTGAGGTCACGGAGCAGCAGACGAATATGCTGTTCGTGCGCGTCCCGGCAGACCAGATTGACGCGCTGAGTCAGTGGATGAGATCCCATGATGTGCTGATGAGCGTGGGTCCCGTGACCCGAATCGTCACCCATCTGGATGCTGAGCGCCCGGCGCTGGAAAAGGTGCTGTCGCACTGGCGGGCGTTTTTGGCACAGCATCGTCCCGGAGCTCCCGTCACGCCGTCTTCCCTTGCCGCGTCACCTTACGCGAGTCGCTAGATGTTGAGCGCGGTAACCACCGGTTATTGCGCTTCCCCGTATTTTTCCAGCAACGCCTCTGCAATCGCCAGGGTTTCAGCATCCGCTAAACCCTGATAATTCGCTGGACGGAAATGCATCTGAAACGCCGCAATCAAATTCCGTTGCTGGTTCGCGCTCATCCCTTCCGTGACCTCATAGCCGTAGCGCTGCAGGCGATCAAGCACTGTGGCAACCGGTACGGCGGCATCTCGATGCTGCCCGGCTAAGTAAAAAGCGACGCGCTGCGGATCGGGCCAGGCGCCAATGCCCTGCTCAGCCAGCTGCCGCCAAGGGAATCGCGGGCCAGGATCCTGTTTACGCTGAGGGGCGATATCGCTGTGGCCCACGATATTTTCCGGCGCGATACCATACCGGCGGGCGATATCCTTGATGAGCGCGCCGAGCACACGGATTTGTTCGGGAGGAAAAGGCTGCCATTCCAGGCCGGTCAGGGTACGGCGATAGCCGTTGTTCACCAGCTCAATGCCGACTGACGTATCGTTGATACGGGTTGCGCCGCGCCAGAAGCTCGGCCCGGCATGCCAGGCCAGATCCTGCTCCGGTACCAGTTGCCAGATAATGCCCTGCCCCTTGCGCTGCGGCGGCTGGCGAGGAATAAGATAATGGACGCTGACGTCACGATCGGTCAACGTGGCCAGGGAAGAGGAAAAGTCTTCTGCGGTATAGTGAATCACCACCACTTTTACGCGCGGTCGCGCGCCCTGAGCGGGATGACGCAGATCGACCCAATAGCCCGGTCGTGATTCTATGCCCGACTGGCAGCCCACCAGCACCCAGAGCGCCAACAGCAGCAGAATACGTTTCAACGAATCACAACCGCCGTGCCGGTCACGCTCACCATCAGCATGCTGCTGTCTTTACCCACGGTTTCGTAATCGATATCAATGCCGACGACCGCATTGGCACCCAGCGCGCTGGCCTGCTCTTCCAGCTCTTTAAAGGCAATCTCGCGCGCTTTGCGCAGTTCCTTTTCATACGCGCCCGAGCGGCCACCGACAATATCGCGAATGCCGGCGAAAAAATCGCGGAAGATGTTGGCACCGAGAATGGCTTCCCCGGTGACCACGCCACAGTAATCCGTAATACTGTGTCCTTCCAGGGTTGGCGTCGTCGAAAATTTCATCGTTTTCTCCTGTTACGTAAACCGGCCAAAGGCTCTTTCACCTAAAAGCAGAACTATACTCTATGTTAAAAAGGCACCTTGCCAGAGAACAACAAGGAAATCGAGATGAGAAACAAAGGTTTTGCGCTTTTGCTCCCGGCCGCGCTACTGCTGAGTGCCTGTACGACAGTAGAGCCGGTAATTAAGGATAACGGCCCACGACTCGCCCCTTGCGTTGAAGGCGGCCCCGACACCGTGGCACAAAAGTTCTACGATATGCGGATCGCACATCCCACCGCCGGTCTGCCTGATACCACCACGCTGGCAAACTATCGTCCTTACCTGAGCGAAGGCCTCTATCACGCCCTTCAGGAAGCAAGCCAAAGCCAGAACGCAACGCAATGGCACAGCGGCGATCTGTTCTCAAGCCTGGCACAGGGGCCAACTCAGGCTGATGTTGCTGATGCGTCGACCATTCCAAACCGGGATGCCCGCAATATCCCGCTGCGGGTAAACATGAGCCGTGACGATAAGCAGTGGCAGGATGAAGTGTTGATGATCCATCAGGGCAGTTGCTGGGTGGTGGACGATGTCCGCTACGTCGCAGACGTGCCTCACCCGGCAGGCGGTTCTCTGAGCCAGATGCTTGAAAAGGCGAAAAAATAAATAACCTTTACCTCCACGTCTGAACGCGCGGGCTTAACCGCCGGACGCGTTCAGACGGCATTCCGCCTGCCTTTCCAGAAATGCCCGCCGTTCGCCTCACAACATCTTGTGCTAATCTTTTGGGTGTTTACCGCTTATTCGTAAATTTTAAGCCACCTTAATTGCATAACTATTTTGGTGACGTTAAAATCCGCAAAACTAATAGCTATTCAAAATTGGCGCATGAGTATTCAACTAAACGCGATTAACTGTTTCTACGGTGCTCATCAGGCGCTGTTTGACATTAACCTGGAATGTCCGCAAGGCGAAACCCTGGTGCTGCTTGGCCCAAGCGGTGCAGGGAAAAGCTCGCTGTTGCGTGTGCTGAATCTGCTTGAGCACCCGCGCTCTGGTCAGTTGCACATTGCAGGTCACGATTTCGACTTCAGCAAAACGCCTTCGACGGCAGCAATACGCGAGCTGCGCCAAAACGTAGGCATGGTTTTTCAGCAGTACAATCTCTGGCCCCATCTGACGGTACTGCAAAACCTGATGGAAGCGCCCTGCCGTGTACTGGGCTTAAGCAAAGCCGATGCCCGGGCCCGAGCCGACAAGCTGCTCGATCGTCTGCGTCTCACCAGCTACAGCGACCGCTTTCCCCTGCACCTCTCTGGCGGACAGCAGCAACGTGTTGCGATTGCCCGCGCGCTGATGATGGAGCCGCAGATCCTGTTATTTGATGAACCGACCGCTGCGCTCGACCCCGAAATCACCGCACAGATTGTCAGTATCATTCGCGAACTGGCCCAGACCCAGATTACCCAGGTGATCGTGACCCATGAGGTGGAAGTGGCGCGTAAAACGGCCAGCCGTGTGGTGTACATGGAAAACGGTCATATTGTGGAACAGGGCGATGCCAGCCGCTTTACACAGCCGCAAACCGAGGCGTTTGCACATTATCTTTCGCACTAAGTCAGGATGCTAAAAATGAAAAAAGTCGTACTTGCTGCACTGCTTGCCGGATTAAGTCTGAGCGCTTCCGCTGCCGAAACCATTCGTATTGCTACTGAGGCTTCCTATCCTCCTTTTGAATTTGTTGATGCGAATAACAAAATTCAGGGCTTTGATGTCGATCTGGCTAATGCGCTGTGTAAAGAGATGGATGCGACCTGTACATTCACCAACCAGGCCTTTGACAGCCTGATCCCCAGCCTGAAATTCCGCCGCTTTGATGCGGTGATGGCAGGCATGGACATCACCCCTGAACGTGAAAAGCAGGTCCTGTTCAGCAAACCTTACTATGACAACTCGGCGATCTTCGTTGCGCAGAAAGGCAAAGTGGCGAGCGTAGAGGCGCTGAAAGGCAAGCGCGTCGGCGTGCAGAATGGCACCACGCATCAAAAATACCTGACGGACAAGCACGCGGATATTACCGTGGTGCCTTACGACAGCTACCAGAATGCGGTACTGGATCTGAAAAATGGCCGCATCGATGCCGTCTTTGGTGACAGCGCCGTAGTCAACGAGTGGCTGAAGCAGAACGCTAACCTGGCCCCGGTGGGTGAGAAAGTAACGGATAAAGCGTATTTCGGTACCGGTCTGGGCATTGCTGTGCGTCAGGGAAATACCGAGCTGCAAAGCAAATTCAACACGGCACTGGACAAAATCAAAGCCGATGGCACCTACAAAACCATCTACAGCAAATGGTTCCAGCAGTAATTTCTGATGAATGAAATAATCCCGCTTGCAAGCGCCGCCGGCATGACCGTCGGCCTTGCTGTTTGTGCCCTCATCGCTGGCCTGGTGCTGGCGATGATCTTTGCCGGCTGGGAGTCACTGCGACTGAAACCGCTGGCGTGGATCGGAACCACGCTCGTCACGCTGATTCGCGGCCTGCCGGAAATCCTGGTCGTGCTGTTTATCTACTTCGGCGCATCACAGCTGCTGCTGACCTTATCCGACGGCTTTACGCTGAACTTCGGCCTGTTTACGCTGCCGGTTCAGATGCACATTGAAAACTTTGACGTTAGCCCGTTCCTCTGTGGTGTTATTGCTCTGGCCATGCTTTATGCGGCCTATGCTTCGCAAACCCTGCGCGGCGCGCTGAAAGCCGTCCCGATTGGACAGTGGGAATCCGGCCAGGCGCTCGGCATGAAAAAGTCAGCGATTTTTTTCCGTCTGATTATGCCGCAAATGTGGCGCCATGCCTTGCCAGGCCTGGGAAACCAGTGGCTGGTTTTGCTAAAGGATACGGCGCTGGTGTCGCTGATTAGCGTTAACGATCTTATGTTGCAGACGAAAAGTATCGCGACCCGCACCCAGGAGCCTTTCACCTGGTTTTTAGTGGCGGCGGCCATTTATCTGGCGATCACGCTTTTCAGTCAGGCCGTACTGCGCCGAATTGAACTGCGCACCACGCGTTTTGAGCGGGGGAACAGCTGATGCTGAGCTATCTACCCGAACTGCTTAAAGGGCTTAACACCAGCCTGAGCCTGACCGCGGCCTCGCTCGTAACCGCGCTGCTGCTGTCGCTGCTCTTTACCATTGTACTGGCCTTGAAAACCCCGCTGTTTTCTCCGCTGGTAAAAGGCTTTATTACCCTGTTTACCGGCACGCCGCTGCTGGTGCAGATCTTCCTGATCTACTACGGGCCGGGCCAGTTTCCCAGCCTGCAAACGCTGCCCTGGTTATGGCATCTGTTATCACAGCCCTGGCTCTGCGCCATGCTGGCCCTGTCGCTTAACAGCGCGGCCTACACGACTCAGCTGTTTTACGGCGCCGTTCGTGCCATTCCCGCTGGTCAGTGGCAGTCCTGTGAAGCCCTGGGCATGACGCCCCGGCAAACCCTGCGTATTTTGCTGCCTTATGCGTTTAAGCGCGCCCTGTCTTCTTACTCCAACGAAGTGGTGCTGGTGTTTAAGGGCACATCCTTGGCGTTTACCATTACGCTGATGGAGGTCATGGGCCATGGTCAACTGCTGTATGGCCGGACCTATGACGTCACGGTCTACGCGGCTGCCGGGCTGATTTACCTCTGTGTCAACGGGCTGCTCACCATTATGATGCGCCTGATCGAGAAACGCGCCCTGGCGTTCGAACGGCGAAATTAACCCGCAGGCAGGGCAGCCTGCCTGATTAATTTTATAATCATATTTATTGCATAAAAATTCATTTACTGGCATCGTGTGGCGCATTCACTTGCTGTGTTATTGATGGCTAACGGGAGCCTGTAATGAAAAAATGGATGATTGCCGCTGCACTGGTAAGCCTGGCCGTAAGCGCTCAGGCTGCTGAGAAAATTCGCTTCGCGACCTCTGCCACCTACCCACCTTTCGAATCGCTGAACAGCGATAATCAGATTGTCGGTTTCGACATCGATCTGGCGAAAGCGCTGTGCGAACAGATGAAAGCGGAATGCTCGTTTACCAACACGGCCTTTGACAGCCTGATCCCCTCACTTAAGTTCCGCCGCTATGACGCCGTGATTGCCGGTATGGATATCACCGCTGAACGCAGTAAGCAGGTTGACTTCACTCAGCCCTATTACGCGAACTCCGCCATTGTGATTGCGCCTAAAGGGAAATTTACCGCTATTGATGCGCTGAAGGGCAAACGCATCGGCGTTGAGAACGGTACAACGCACCAGAAATATCTGCAGGACAAGCATCCGGAAATCAACGTCGTCGCGTATGACAGCTATCAGAATGCGATTCTGGACATGAAAAACGGACGTCTTGACGGCGTATTTGGCGACAGCGCAGTTGTCAATCAGTGGTTAAAAACCAACAACGATCTGGCCAGCGTCGGTGAACACGTTACGGACCCGGCGTACTTTGGTACCGGCCTGGGGATTGCGGTGCGCAAAGGTAACGCCCCACTGCGGGATAAATTTAATCAGGCGCTGGCGGCCCTGAAAGCCAACGGCAGTTGGCAGAAAATCAATCAGAAATGGTTCCCTGAATAACGCTCATGGGCCAGCGGCGTATCTGCTGATCGGTTCTGCACTCTTCTCCGTTCAGCAGAGGATCAGGCTGGCCCGCCTGACCGTTGACGCGTCAGTAGCGTCAGCACTTCAAAATGCGCCGTGTGCGGAAACATATCGAACAGCTGTACCTGGGTAACCTCGTAATCCTTCAGCCGGGCAATATCCTGTGCCATGGTCTGCGGATTGCAGCTTGAATAGAGCACATAGTCAGGCGCCATGGCGCTCAGATAATCACACAGCGCTTCCCCAATCCCGCGACGCGGCGGATTCACCAGCACCAGCTGTGGCACACTATCCCGCTCAGTGGCAAACGCGGTGGAATCCAGTGCGGCAAAACTGACGTTGTTCAGACCCAGCATCTGCGCAGAGCGCTGCGCGCACTGGATGGCTTCGGGACTGATCTCAATACCGGTAAGCGCTAACGTGGGTGAGGCACAATGCAGGCCAAATCCGCCCACGCCGCAAAACAGATCCCACATGCTGGTCACCGGCAGTTGACGTACCCAGTCGCGCGCCGTCGCATACAGCGCACTGGCGACCTGAGGATTGGTCTGGAAAAAGCTTTGTGGCCGAATCCACAACGGCACGCCGTTAAACTCGTCCGCCAGCGCCTGAGTGGATGTCAATGCGACCTCCTCGTCCCCTTCCAGAATAGCCATATGCACCGGCTGTATGTTGGCTGAAATGACCTTTAGCTGTGGGAGTTGCTGCTGTAGCCACGGCAGGGCGTTACGCAGCTGTGTCAGTTTGGTGTGCGACCGCAGGACAAAACGCAGCATCATGCCGCCCTGGGTACTTTCGGTGAGCAGCAAATACTTCAGTTCACCGCGCTGACGTTCAATGTTATACGGCGTTAAACCGGCACGCGCGATAAAGGGTTTTAAGGTCGCCAGTACCGGGGAAAAGCTGTCGGGATAGAGCGGACATGCGCAAAGATCTGTCGCCTCGCCGTTGCGCTGCACCATGCCGAAAACCGGACGCTCAACGCTGCCGCTTACCACCATCTTTGCTTTATTGCGGAACCCTTGCTGCGCTGAGGTTACCGGCGGCAGCCACTGTTTAACCGGAAACGCGGCCAGCAGTTGGTTCAGCCGGGCCCCTTTATCATCAAGCTGCTGGGGATAGGGTTTTTCAAGCCACTGGCAAGAGCGGCAACGGTGAGCGTCATAGAGCGCGCAGTGCATGGTAAAGCCTGTATTAACTGTCGGGAAGGTTGGCGGAGCGCGATTGTATCACCGCTTGCGGAAAAATGCGCGGCTGCTGGCGGGCAGAAAAAGCAGTAATAACACCATCAGATCGGGCAGTTTTTGCAGCAGCGTGCGGTGAATAATCTGCAGATTATTTTCACCTGCAATACTGTAGATTTCCGGATAGATCCCGCCTGTGGAGGCCATCAACATATATAACAGCACCACAATTTGCGCCGCCACGAATCCCCAGCGTCCCCGGTTGCTTCCGCGCATCAGCGTAAAGGCACAGCGCAATTCAAATAAGAAAATGACCTGGCTGGCGATGAAGATCAGCGTGGAATCCCATGACTGCGCACTGCGATGGACAAAGTTGGCCAGCTCGGTATAACCCAGTTCATTCGCCAGCATCAACACGCTCAGGCAGCGCGTCGCGATAATCGCCACGCCCGCCACCGTGACGGGGACCGGGGCAGCCGGTAAAACAGCGCCGTGTTTAAGCATTTCCGACATGTCTTTCACTCCACCATGACGATAAAAAGGCTGGATTAACCAGCCCTTCTATAGAATGGCAAAAGTCGGGGATTTCAGCCACGTTTCGCTTTCTGAATATCGCTTAAACGCTGTTTTTCTTCATGTGCCATGACGCGCCAGGCAATAAAGCCCACGATGCCCACAACGAACAGGATCAGGGAAGCCAGCGCGTTGATCTCCGGATTAACGCCACGTCGTACCGTGGCAAAAATCGCCATCGGTAAGGTGGTGGCACCCGGGCCGGTCACAAAGCTGGCAATCACCAGGTCATCCAGTGACAGGGTAAAGGCCAGCAGCCAGCCGGTCACGATGGCCGGCGCAATCATCGGCACCGTGATCACAAAGAAGACCTTCAACGGCGTCGCGCCAAGATCCATTGCGGCTTCCTCAATTGACCGGTCCAACTCGCGCAGGCGCGAATTGATCACCACCGCCACGTAAGCGGTACAGAAGGTCACGTGCGCCAGCCAGATGGTGAGCGTACCGCGTTCTGTCGGCCAGCCCAGCGCATTGCCGAGCCCGACAAACAGCAACAGCAGCGACAGGCCGGTAATCACATCGGGCATGACCAGCGGTGCAGTGAGCATAAAGGCAAAGCCGTTATGGCCGCGAAAACGCCCAAACCGCACGATGATCACCGCCGCCATGGTACCCAGCACCACCGCCATGGTGGCGGAAAGCGCGGCAATGGTGAGGCTCAGCAGCACCGCATCGATCATGGCATCGTCCTGAAACAGCACCTGATACCAGTGAAATGAAAACCCTTCCCAGACCGTAACCAGCTGGGAACTGTTAAAGGAGTAAACCACCAGCAGCAGCATGGGCGCGTACAGAAACATAAAGCAGCAGGCCAAAATCGCCGTGCGCCAGGGAGAGCGGATCGTTGGCAGATTATTCATCCCTTCTCTCCCATTTCTCGGTTTTGATGTTTATGGAACCAGATAATCGGCAGAATCAAAATCAGCAAAATGATCACCGCCAGCGCGGAGGCCACCGGCCAGTCGCGGTTGTTAAAGAACTCCTGCCAGAGAATACGACCAATCATGATGCTGTCCGGTCCGCCCAGCAGTTCGGGAATCACGTACTCGCCGACCGCCGGGATAAACACCAGCATGGAACCGGCAATGATGCCGCCTTTGGTCAGAGGCACGATCACGCTGAAGAAGGTTTTCAGCGGGCGCGCGCCCAGGTCCAGCGAGGCTTCCACCAGCGAGTAATCGATACGAGTCAGCGCGGTATAGATGGGCAAGACCATAAACGGCAGATAGCAGTACACAATCCCGATATAGACCGCCGTATTGGTGTAGAGGATCACCAGTGGATGATCGATCACGCCTGTCCACATCAGAAAACGATTAAGAATACCGTTATTGTTCAGCAGCCCCATCCAGGCGTAAACCCGCACCAGGAACGACGTCCACGACGGCAATATGACCAGCAGCAGCAGGACAGACCGCATCGAGGGCTTACTGTGCGCGACGGCCCAGGCCAGCGGATAACCAATCAGCAGACAGATGACAGTGGAGATCGCGGCCACTTTTAACGACTGCAAATAGGCGTCGATATACAGCGGATCCTCACTGAGCGTGACATAGTTGCCCAGATTCAACACCAGACTCAGTTGATCGTCAGCCCAGGTGACCAACTCGGTGTAAGGCGGAATGGCACGGGCAATATCCGCAAAGCTGATTTTTAAAACAATCAGGAACGGCAACAGAAAAAACAGAATCAGCCACAGGTAAGGCAATGCAATGACGAGCTTGCGCCCGTGCTGCATTTTTATGCGCGTTGCCCAGCGCTGCAAGGGTGTACCGAGCAGCTTAGCCGGGGCTTTCGTGCGTTGAAAAATCTGGCTCATCGCGCCTCCTTAAACTGTCAAAACCACGCAGCTGTCACTGTCCCAGCACAGGCGCACCTGGTCGCCCCAGGTCGGCATACCTTTGCGGTAGCGATGTTCATTTTGCAGCTGGGCACTGAGCATCTGACCGCTGTGCAGGCGAACATGGTAAATGGAGAGATCGCCCAGATACGCGATGTGTACCACCTCACCGTCCGCGACGTTACAGCCATCGGCAGGGATCTCTTCACACAGCATCACCTTTTCCGGGCGCAGGGCAACGTGAACCGGCACGTTATCGACGACCGACACATCGGAATCCACTTTCAGAGGATGCTTGAGGCCCGGACTGTCAATCACCAGGCCGTCTTCCTGACGTTCACGCAGCAGACCGTCGAACACGTTAACTGAACCGATAAACTCGGCGCTGTAGCGGCTGGTAGGATGCTCGTAAATCTCTTCCGGCTCACCAATTTGCACGAATTTGCCCCGGTTCATGATGGCAATTCGCCCCGCCATCGTCATGGCCTCTTCCTGATCGTGCGTCACCATCACGCAGGTCGCCCCGACCCGCTCCAGAATATCGACCACTTCCAGTTGCATACGGTCGCGTAACTTTTTGTCCAGCGCCCCCATGGGTTCATCCAGCAGCAGCAGTTTAGGCCGCTTTGCCAGGCTACGCGCCAGCGCCACGCGCTGCCGTTGTCCCCCTGAAAGCTGGTGCGGCTTACGTTTGGCAAATTCCTGCATGTGCACCAGTGACAGCATTTCTTCCACGCGGCTGGCGATTTCGCCCTTTGCCAGTTTATCTTGCTTTAGGCCAAAGGCGATGTTCTGCTCCACCGTCATATGGGGGAACAGCGCATAGCTCTGAAACATCATATTGATCGGCCGCTGATAGGGCGCGACATGGGAGAGATCGTGCCCATCCAGCACAATCTGTCCGCTGGTGGGCTGTTCAAAACCCGCCAGCATGCGTAACAGGGTAGATTTGCCACAGCCGGACGCGCCGAGCAGAGCGAAAATCTCCCCTTTGTAAATGGTCAGGCTGACATCATCCACGGCATGCTGGCCGTCAAACGATTTGGTCAGGTTGCGAATTTCCAGCAGCGGCGTTAACGCTTTTGCGGTTTTATTTTGCGGGCGAGGGATGGCATCGTTCACGAATGTAGTTCTCCGGAGCCAGGCGGAACAACGCGGCAAACAGTGCCGCTAAAAATGGCACAACAGAGGCCTGCACTGCGCCTCTGTTGCTGTCACAAAACATATGCTGTCGAATTACTTACCGCTTTTAACCTTAGTCCATGCACGCGTACGCACACGATCCAGTTTTGGATCCTGGACCTTCAGCACAAACAGTTTGGCCATGGCATCCGGCGTCGGGTAAATACCCGGGTTATTACGGATATCGGCATTAATCAGCGGCAGTGACGCTTTATTGCCGTTGGCGTAATTCATTTTATTGGAGATGTCAGCAATCACTTTCGGATCCATGATGTAGTTCAGCCAGGTGTAAGCGGCATCCACATCTTTCGCGTCTTTTGGAATCGCCATCATATCGAAGAAGGCCAGTGCGCCCTCTTTCGGTACGCTGTAACCAATGTTGACGCCATTCTTTGCTTTCTCCGCACGGTTTTTCGCCTGAAGAATATCGCCTGACCAGCCAATAGCCACACAGATATTGCCGTTCGCCAGATCGTTAATATATTGCGAAGAGTGGAAGTAACGAATATTCGGACGCAGCTTGAGTAGCAGATCCGTCGCGGCGCCAGAATAATCTTTCGCATCGCTGCTGTTAGGATCTTTGCCCAAATAATTAAGTACGGTTGCGAAGATCTCTTCAGGCGCATCCAGGAAAGACACGCCACAGCTTTTCAGTTTTTCCAGGTTTTCCGGCTTCAAGACCAGATCCCAACTGTTTACCGGCGCATCCGCGCCCAGCGCAGCTTTCACTTTTTCGACGTTATAGCCAATGCCGGTGGTGCCCCACAAATAAGGAATCGCATATTTGTTACCCGGATCGTGTTGCGCCACTTTCGCCATTAACGCGGGATCCAGATTTTTATAGTTTGGCAGTTTGCTTTTATCCAGCGGCTGAAACACGCCGGACTGAAGCTGACGCGCCAGGAAACTGGAAGAAGGCACCACGACATCGTAACCCGTACTGCCGGCCATCAGTTTGCCTTCCAGCACTTCGTTGGAATCAAACACGTCGTAGACGACTTTAATGCCGGTCTGCTTTTCGAAATTAGGCACGGTATCTGGCGAAATATAATCCGACCAGTTATAAACGTGCAGCGTCTTATCTTCCGCCATGGTACTGGCTGAAGCAGCCATCAGCACCCCAGCAACCACACCTGACAACCATTTTTGACGTTGGTTGAACATGCTTTTAATCCTCCTGAGCGGGTTATAACAACGCTGCACATCAGTGATTCAGTTTTGCGTTTTGTGATTAAAATTCAGTGACACAATGAATCATTATTCAGTGGACGTTTAATAGTAAAAACCTATACCTGCGCGGCAATCTAAGGCCTGTCGCCGCCCCGCAAGCATAGCCCCCCCGTTGAGGGTTCACCAGACCTCAGCGTAAAAAACGCCTGAACTCAATATTTTAGGCATGTTTAAGCTATGAGGTTCGGCTTTTATGGCATAAAGAACGTCATAAATCTGGCAATTAAGGGCTTAATGCAGAATAAAACATTACGGTTATAAATTAATCTATGTCGTTCACAATTGATAACATTAAGAATTACGCGTGCCGGAGACAGGGATCTTTGCGGCTGCATCGGCGGGGCGGGAAATAGCGCGGGTCAGCAAGTAGACATTCGCCGGGAATAAAAAAAGCCGTCACGGGTGACGGCTTAATCAGATCCTGTACTTAGTGCAGAACAGAATGGATGCTGCTGCTTGAGACGTGCTCTTCGTCTTCACCTATCATCAGCAGATTATTGGCAAAGGCTTCCATAATGACCATGGAAATTTCTTCTTCGCTCTGCTTCATAAAATGTGCAAACTGCCCGAAGGTTAACCCGGCAGTGGTCATCATTGACTGACAAACAATAAGCTTAGGCAGGTTGTCATCCTGTATATCGATGAACGCCTTCACCGTGAGCGAACTGGCGTTAATTTGCGATAAGTCACCCACCAGCGGAATAAGCGCAGTCGGTTTTACTTCGGCCAGTGCCGAAAACAGAATGACGTTATCGACCAGGTCGATTTTAGCGTCAAACACCCCGTCGAAGTTTTGCATGTGCGGCAAATGAAGTGCCTGACAAGCATCACATTCAAACCAAGTGATATTTTGCTGATCCAGCCAACGACGCAGCAGGTCGATATCCGGAACGACAAGAGAATCCATTGTAAAATCCCATGGGGTGATAAATAAGCGACCTAGCTTACGGAAAAACGTGGTGAGATTCCACGAAAACCACTGAAAAGCGCGGGTCAACCCGTGGTTTTAGGACGGAGCCCGGGGGTAGCATGCCGTTCAATGTGGTCAATCATCATGCCGGCGATGTCAAGACCGCTTGTGGTTTCAATCCCTTCCAGACCTGGTGAAGCATTCACCTCCATCACCAGCGGGCCGCGCGCCGAGCGCAGAATATCCACCCCCGCGACATCCAGCCCCAGAACCGCGGCGGCTTTGACGGCCATCTCGCGCTCCTGCTCGCTAATGTCAACCGTGCAGGCTTTGCCGCCGCGATGTAAATTCGAGCGAAAATCGCCCTCTTTCGCCTGGCGCTCAATGGCCGCCACGACCCGATCGCCAATGACCAGACAGCGCACATCGCGTCCGCGCGCTTCCTGAATAAACTCCTGCACTAAAATGTGTGCATTTAGCCCACGAAAGGCATCGATAACGCTTTCTGCCGCCTGGCGCGTCTCTGCCAATACCACGCCTATCCCCTGCGTGCCTTCGACCAGTTTCACCACCAGCGGCGCGCCGCCTACCATGGCGATCAGATCCTGCGTGTCGTCAGGAGAAGAGGCAAACCCCGTTACCGGCATATCAATCCCGTCCCGCGCCAGCAGCTGCAGGGAACGCAATTTGTCACGCGCGCGGGTCACGGCGGCGGATTCATTTAAAGGATAACTGCCGCACATTTCGAACTGGCGTAGTACCGCCGTGCCGTAGAAGGTAATCCCGGTGCCAATGCGCGGAATAACGGCATCGAAGTGCCCCAGCGGCTCGCCACGGTAGTGAATACCGGGCGAGGCGGGGTTGATGTTCATGTAACACGAGAGCGGATCGATGATTTGAACAAAATGACCGCGCTGTTCGGCGACGTCACGTAAACGGCGACAGGAATAGAGCGTTCCATCGCGCGACAGAATGGCCATTTTCATCAATCAAAATCCTTGCGTTAAATTAGCGTGTTGCCCAGCCCTGCTGATGCAGGTAATCCAGCATAAACGGGCGCGTCTCTTTGATGATCAGGCGCTGAATCAACTGGCTCCAGGTTTCGCTACGCTGGTTGCTGTCGCGTTGTTCATAGTAAATCGCCGTGCGGCTATCGTAATCAGCCAGCACCGCAGGATCCACTGGTTGATAACGATTTTCGTGCACCAGCATCGACTGCGGGATGCGCGGTTTAACATCCGGTATGGATTCAGGATAGCCAAGACAGAAACCAAACAGCGGCAGCACAAATTTTGGCAGGCCCAGCAGTTCGGTAACCTGAGCGATATTATTACGAATGCCGCCAATAAAGACGCCGCCCAGCCCCAGGGATTCCGCTGCCACCATGGCATTTTGCGCCATCAGCGCCGTATCCACACAGCCCAGCAGCAGCTGTTCTGCCCGGCCTAACTGGGCATCAGAGCAGATTTGCAGGTGACGATTAAAGTCAGCGCAAAATACCCAAAACTCCGCCGCCTCGGCCACCCATGTCTGACCGCCCGTCAGGGTAACCAGTTGGTCACGCAAAGCCGGATCGGTGATGCGTACAATAGATGAGCACTGCAAAAAGCTGGATGTGGACGCCGATTGCGCCGCAGCAATAATCGCCTCACGCTGTTCAGCACTCACCTTTTGATCCGTAAAAGAACGGATGGAACGGTGGCTGCATAATAAATCGATAGTCGGTGTCATAAAATCTCCAGCTAATTATCTTTTTTTTCAGAAAGGTTGAACAACTGCGCCGCAAGTGCTTTGGCACAGCGCCACATCAATAGCCAGGCGGCAGGTAACATCAGCAGAATGCCAATAATAAACAGTGCGGTCGCCAGGCGCGTGCTCCCGGCACCGGCAGGCAGTGCGGGTAACCACTGGTTAACGACCAGCAGCGCGCTCGCGATAAGTACGCCGCCCAGCGCCTCCATTGCCAGTATGGTCTTGGGCAATTTTGCGACATTCCGCATGGTTTCCTCCTGCCTCAGGGCTGACTGAGTCTCAATTATGGATAAGATCCTTAAAATTGCCCATCAGCGGTTTCGGAGAGTGCCATTGCAGAGCACCGGGCCCGGCTTTGCGACGTCATAGGATGCGGGCATCAGACTAACAGGTAAATCCTGCTTTCTTTAAGCACGACGAGCGGGCATCATTACCGGCTTTCCAGACTTTGTCGTGTGATCGTCATCACACACTGACCTCGCAAGGAGTTCTCAATGATTGCTGTTATTTTTGGTCGTCCCGGCTGCCCTTACTGTGTTCGGGCGAAAGAACTGGCGGATAAGCTGCAGGCCGGGCGTGACGATTTCAATTACCAGTATGTTGATATTCAGGCGGAAGGCATCACTAAAGCCGATCTGGAAGCCAGTGCAGGTAAACCTGTCAGCACCGTACCGCAGATTTTTCTGGATGAGCAGCATATTGGTGGCTACACCGAATTCGCCGCCTGGACAAAAGAGAATCTGGGATTTGTTGCCTGAGCAACGGATGTATCAGAACTGACGTCCTGAAAAGTGCGCGCTGGCGTGATGCCAGCCGCGCCTTGATGATCGGTTAAGCCAGCTCCGCGTGCGATAACGCGACAACGGCAGGATGCAGCTCAACACAGTAGCCTAACGCTTTGACGCCGCGATCAGTCGCAGCAACCGCACCAGCAATGCCCCGCATCCCGCCCAGAACATACCGCTCATGCTCCAGACAGCAATATAATTCCAGCTGGTACTCCCGGCAAACACGCTATGTAGCAGCAGCGCAGCCAGCACCGTTCCAGTAAACGCCATCACCAGCGTGCTTTTTAGCGGCGCCTCCCGCTGCATGAGCGCCATGACGGCACCCGGCAGTAAAAAAAGCAGCAATTCAGGCTGGCTGTGTAGCGTCTGCGTGCCTGACAGCCGGAAATCCTGGGTAAACATAAACACGACACAATAAAACACGCCACCTGATACGCAGGTTGCCCAGAAATAATAACGCTGCGGCATAACTCCCCACTCATTAAAAACATGCCAAAACTTCGCCTTTGACCTTGCCGAGCCTGGTGGAAATAAAAAGAAACAGTCGTTTTGAGAACGAATGAAAGTCGCCAATGGCTGAGAATGATTTTTCTGATTAGAATATTGGCCGCGTTACCTTTTCAGACATCAGTGATAGCTGGAGGTAATCTTACGGCCTGCTCAAGATAGCGAAAAACAGGCCTCTCTTCAATAGGTTACAAGTAAACAAGAAGTTAAAATGTTGAATGTTAACATCGCAGAATTGTTAAGAGGTAATGACATTCTGTTATTATTTTTCGTACTGGCACTGGGACTTTGCCTGGGAAAATTACGTTTTGGCTCGATACAACTCGGAAATTCCATTGGCGTATTAGTGGTTTCATTATTATTAGGTCAGCAACACTTCTCGATGAATACGGATGCCCTGAGCCTGGGTTTCATGTTGTTTATTTTCTGCGTCGGCATTGAAGCAGGCCCCAACTTTTTTTCCATTTTCTTTCGGGATGGCAAAAATTATTTCATGCTCGCCATTGTGATGGTGGTCAGCGCCCTGCTGCTGGCCCTGGGATTTGGCAAGCTCTTTGGCTGGGACATCGGCCTGACCGCAGGCGTATTGGCCGGCTCCATGACGTCCACGCCGGTCCTGGTTGGCGCGGGTGATACGCTGCGCCAGAGCATCAGCGATCCCAGACAGCTGAGCATCATGCAGGATCAACTCAGCCTGGGTTATGCCGTAACCTATCTTGTCGGGTTAGTCAGCCTGATTTTCGGCGCACGCTATCTGCCCCGTTTACAACATCAGGACTTACCCACCTGCGCCCAGCAGATTGCGCGCGAACGCGGTCTTGACGCTGACAGCCAGCGCAAAGTGTTTCTGCCGGTGATTCGCGCTTACCGCGTTGGCCCGGAACTGGTGGCGTGGAGCGGCGGCAAAAACTTGCGCGAGCTCGGTATTTACCGGCAGACCGGCTGCTATATCGAACGAATTCGCCGCAATGGCATCCTTGCCAGCCCGGATGGTGATGCGGTGCTGCAACTGGGGGACGATATTTCCCTGGTGGGCTATCCGGATGCCCACGCGCGCCTGGATGCCAGCTTTCGTAACGGCAAAGAAGTTTTTGACCGCGATCTGCTGGATATGCGGATTGTGACGGAAGAGATCGTGGTGAAAAACCACAATGCCGTCAACAAACGGCTAAGCAAACTCAACCTTACCGATCACGGCTGCTTTCTCAACCGCGTGATTCGCAGCCAGATCGAGATGCCTATTGATGACAACATCATGCTGAACAAAGGTGATGTGTTGCAGGTCAGCGGCGAGGCGCGACGGGTGAAGAGCGTAGCGGATCGCATCGGCTTTGTGGCGATTCACAGTCAGATGACCGACCTGCTGGCATTCTGTGCTTTTTTTATCATCGGTCTGATGGTCGGGTTAATTACGTTCCAGTTCAGCAACTTTAGCTTTGGCATCGGTAATGCCGCAGGGTTGTTGTTTGCCGGCATTATGCTGGGCTTCCTGCGCGCTAACCATCCTACCTTTGGCTATATTCCGCAGGGTGCGCTGACGATGGTGAAAGAGTTCGGGCTGATGGTATTCATGGCGGGCGTCGGGCTGAGCGCCGGCAGCGGTATCGACCACGGTATATCGGGTAACGGCGCACTGATGCTCTTGTGCGGCCTGCTGGTCAGCCTGTTACCGGTGGTGATTTGCTACCTGTTTGGCGCCTATGTTCTGCGCATGAACCGCGCGCTGATGTTTGGCGCCATTATGGGTGCACGCACCTGCGCGCCAGCCATGGAGATAATCAGCGACACAGCTCGCAGTAACATCCCGGCACTCGGCTACGCCGGGACCTATGCTATCGCGAACGTTTTGCTGACGCTGGCGGGAACATTAATCGTTATTATCTGGCCGTTATTGCCCTTATAAAATTTTTTTACTGACGTCCAGAACTTTTTTTCCCGACCACAGTCTGAATAAGTGCCACTGCTTTTCTTTGAAATCCCCAAATTGTGGAGCCCGCTGGTCTTTTTCCCAGCGGGTTTTTTTATGCCTTTCTCCTGCCCGCCCTGCCTGGACACTAAAACATCATTAAACTTAAACCGTTTTGCAACCTTAACGCAGATTAAGAACCTTGTGATGGACTCTCTGACCGTCTGCACGCAGGATAGGCAGCTTATTTTGTTAGCAGTATGTGCTAGCAGATGCGACAGACTCAATCCGGTTTCGCTCGTTGGCTTAAGCCCTTTTTCCCGGATTGAGAGAATCTGAACATCAGTAAGAGGAACCGATCCCGTAATGGAAGAATTGAACCGCACCCTGTTTATGGCAATTAACGCAACACCGGATTCGCCTCACTGGTTATTGCAGCTTGCCATCTTCATCGCCAGAGACTTAATCGCCATCGTTCCGCTGCTGATTGTGGCACTGTGGCTGTGGGGACCGCGCGATCGGGTTGCCTCACAACGTGTGCTGGTATTAAAAACCGGCATTGCGCTGCTGTACGCGCTCGCCATCTCCTGGTGCGTTGGGCAGCTGTTACCGCATCCGCGCCCTTTCGCGATCAATTTTGGTCATCAGTTTCTTGCGCACGCGGCCGATGACTCCTATCCCAGCGATCACGGCACCACGATTTTCACCTTTGCGCTGGCTTTCCTGTTCTGGCATCGGCTCTGGTCGGGCATCATTCTGATGGTGGTCGCCACCGCAATCGCCTGGTCCCGTGTTTACCTTGGGGTTCACTGGCCAATGGATATGCTGGGCGGTTTTCTGGTGGGAATGCTGGGTTGCCTGGCGTCACACCTTGCCTGGCAACTGTATGGCGAACGCCTGCTCAATATCATCAACCCGCTCTATCGGGCGCTGTTCGCTTTACCGATTCGTAAAGGCTGGACACAAGGTTAAAAAAAGGGACGCCGCGGCGTCCCCTGTTTTTAGCTGAACCACTTTCCGAACCAGCCATTAAACTTCATCATCACAAAATCAATGATGCGGCTGAAGAAGCCGCCTTCCGGCACATCCTGCAACACCACCAGCGGACGCTGTTCAATCGTTTTGCCGTCCAGTTGAAAATCAATAGTGCCCACGACCTGGTTTTTCTTCAACGGCGCCTCTAGCTGCGGCGATGTCAGGCTGTAGCTGGCTTTAAGGTTTTTCATCTGCCCTTTGGGAATGGTCAGCGCCGCGTCTTTTTCCACACCCAGGTTGACCTGATTATGTTCGCCAAACCAGACGCGCTGCTGGGCAAAAGGCGCACCCGCTTTAATTGGGGTCACGGTTTCAAAGAAGCGGAAGCCCCACGTCAGTAATTTTTCACTTTCCCGGAAGCGAATGGCATCACTGGCGGTGCCCAGCACAACCGAGATCAGTCGCATATCGCCTTCGGTGGCTGAAGCGACCAGATTATTTCCCGCGCCAGAAGTGTGGCCGGTTTTAATCCCATCCACCTTCAGATTGCTGCTCCAGAGCAGACGGTTGCGGTTCATCTGACGAATATTGTTAAAGGTAAACTCTTTTTCCTTGTTCAGGGCGTACTCTTCCGGCACATCCCGAATCAGTGCCTGACCAATCAGCGCCATGTCCCGCGCGGTGCTGTACTGTCCGTCGGCATCCAGACCATGCACCGTCATAAAGTGGGTGTTTTTCAGGCCAAGCGCTTTCACATAGTTATTCATCAGACCGATAAAGGAATCCTGACTGCCGGCAACATAGTCCGCCAGCGCGATGCAGGCATCGTTCCCGGACTGGATCACAATCCCTTTGTTCAGCTCATGCACCGGGATACGATCGCCGGGCTTCAGAAACATCAGAGAAGAGCCCCGCAGTTTAGGATTGCCGGTAGCCCAGGCATCCTGCCCCACTGTTACCATATCGTCAGGTTTAATTTTGCCGGATTTGATTGCCTGGCCAACCACATAGCTGGTCATCATTTTTGTCAGGCTGGCGGGATCGAGTCGCTGATCGGCATTGGATTCGGTCAGCACTTTGCCGCTGGCGTAGTCAATTAAAATCCAGGCTTTGGCGTCAATTTGAGGGGCGGCCGGTGCCTGTTCCGCGAAAACAGCCATTGGCGCAACGAGTAGCAAAGAGGTTGCAGCAATACGCCGCAGGTGAGATGAAAAGCAAGTATTTGTCATGGGCTTGGCCGGATTGTCCTTAGTAAAACGAGAGTCAAAGGCTTAACACCTTCTGTGAGAACGCTACCCGCTGGCGTCAATGAAAAAAACCGCTTAATCGTAAAGTTTTATAGATTTTAGTAGATTAACCCTGGCAAGCGTGCCGCGCGCGTGCCATTTTCCCTCACGAATGTCGCACATAAAAATGCGCTAAATTCTGATTTTTTAATCAGAAAGTTAAGGCCGTCACAAAACTGGGTTACCCTGACTTTATTCAATTGAGGAGAACCCCTATGGATCTAGCCCTGTTTGATCTGGACGAAACGCTGATTAGTGAGGACAGTACCGGCCTGTGGCTACGCTGGCTGGTCTCACAAGGCTTTGCCTCCAGTGACCTGATTGATGAAGAACAGGAATTAATGCGTCAATATTATGCCGGGACGCTGTCGATTGATGAGTACATGCATAAAACCCTTTCCCCGCTGACCGGCATGGCGACGATGACGGTGGAAGGATGGGTTCGACGCTTTATCCACCGTGATATCATGCCGCGCGTTTACCCGGAAGCCCGGGCGCGGCTTGACTGGCATCAGGCGCGCGGTGACAGAATTATCGTGATCTCCGCCAGCGGCGAACATCTGGTGAATCCTATCGCCAGCCAGCTCGGTGCCTGCGGGGCCCTGGCCATTGGTGTCGAAGTGGTGGACGAACGTTATAGCGGCAACACCTACGGCACCCTGACGTTTCAGCATGGCAAAGTGAAGCGGGTAGAAGAATGGAAAGCCGCGCGCCCTGCCGAAACCTACGCGCACACCTGGGCTTACAGTGATTCCATGAACGACCTGCCCATGCTGGCGCAGGCCGACTATGCACACGTAATTAATCCGGCGGAACCGCTGTTACAGGAAGCCGAAAAGCGCGGCTGGCAGGTCTGCCACTGGGCTCGCTGAGTTAACCGCGGGACGCGCTGGCGTCCTGCGTCAACCCAACCCTGAGCAATTTACCGTTAGCCTCATCCGTCAGTAAATAGAGATAGCCATCGGGCCCCTGACGGACATCGCGGATACGCTCATTGCGCCCGTCCAGCAACCGTTGTTCTTCGACGACCTTCTCGCCATTGATATGCAACCGAATCAGGTTCTTCTCTTTCAGCGCGCCAATAAACAGCGAATTTTTCCACTGTGGAAAACGTGCGCTGTTATAAAACGCCATACCGCTGATCGCTGGCGAGACTTTCCAGTAAAACGCCGGCTGTTCCGTGCCTGCCACATGCGTGCCTTTGGATTCCGGCACCTTACTGCCGTTGTAATCAATGCCGTAGGTTGCCAGCGGCCAGCCATAATTTTTGCCCTTCTGAATAATATTTACCTCATCGCCACCGCGGGGACCATGCTCACTTTCCCACATCACCTGAGTCCAGGGATTCAGTGCCAGCCCCTGAGGATTGCGTAAACCATAGGCCCAGATTTCGGGGCGCGCGCCGGGTTTATTGACGAAGGGATTATCGTTTGGCACGCTGCCGTCCGCGTTCAAACGCAGCAGCTTGCCCTGAAGTTTATCGAGGTCCTGTGCGGCACTGCTGACAAAGTTGTCGCCAAAGGCAATCCATAAAAAGCCCTGACGATCGAAGGCCAGCCGGGTGCCGATATTATTGCCACTTGAGAGGCGCGGCGTTTGCTGAATCACCTCATGAAAATCGGTTAACTGGCGGTTATCAGGGCTGAGTTTGCCGTAGCCCACCACGGCGCCGGCCTTGCCGTTGCCGTCCGCTTCGGTATAGCTGAGCCAGACACGGCGGCTCTGGGCAAAATCAGGCGCCAGCACCACGTCCAGCAGTCCGCTCTGACGCTGCGCCCAGACCTTTGGCACGCCCTGAATCGGTTCGGACATGCCGCTGTCAGGCCGCCAGCTGCGCAGTTGGCCGGATCGTTCAGTAATCAGCAACGTCTGATTATCGGGCAAAAACGCCACAGACCAGGGGTGATCCAGCTTATCCTGAAGCACCTCAACCTTAAGGTCACTCGCCCACAGCGGGCTGGAAAAGAGTAATGCGCCACTCAATAACAACGGGGTCGGAATACGAACCATAGTCTTGTCCTGACAGCGTGCAGTGCTGTTAAGCGTAGTCAGACCGTCTGGAATGCAGTAAAGGATTTACAAAAGATTAAACAAGGCGTTGGCAGCAGGATGGGCAATGGCATGCGCTGGGAAAACCGACCGAAAAGGGATCGTGAAGAGAAGAGACCGCCCGCAGTAAGATAGCGGGCGGAAGCGGTTATTCGAAACAGGTATCGGGATTTTCCGCCAGTGAGATAAACTCTTTACCGCCCGGCGTCAGCGCCAGAATCGTACCGCTTTCAATATCGTACACCCAGCCGTGCAGGCGCAGCTTGCCCTGACGTAACCCGACCGAGACTGACGGGTGGGTTTTCATGTTGTTCAGCTGGGCAATCACGTTTTCCTGCACCATTTCGTTGAGCTTCTTCTCAGGCGAATCGTATTCACGCTGCTCAACCACCGCTTTTGCCGCATCGGCATAATGCAGCCAGTGCTCGACGGCTGGCATAGAATCCATACAGGCACAGGAGGCGATAGCGTTCATCGCGCCACAGTTTGAGTGACCACAGATAATGATGTCAGAAACCCCCAGCGCCATTACGGCATACTCAATTGTCGCTGACACGCCGCCCGGTTCCGGACCAAAAGAGGGCACAATGTTGCCCGCATTACGGATGACGAACAGCTGTCCGGGTTCCTGCTGAGTAACGAGTTCCGGCACCAGACGGCTGTCTGAGCAAGAGATAAACAGCGCTTTTGGATTCTGATTAGATGCCAGACTTTTAAAAAGCGCCTTTCTTTCGGGAAAGACTGTCTGCTGAAAACTCAGAAACCCGTTGATGATCTCTTTCATTATTTTGCTCTCACATTGTCCACGTCATGATCTGAAGAAACGACGCCTTCAGTACTGGTTAAGCGATTCATTATTAATGAAAACAAGCAAATATCAACTTAGAATGTGACCAAAATCGCTGTCGTAAAGTTAAAGATGTTTAATATTTATCCACCTGTTTATTCGGTGTTTATTAGAAATTCTTTTACACAACGGTGAGTTACTGACTTTCGGTTGCCCTCGTGTTCTGCCGTCCGCCCCCGGGCGATGGGTGCAGACCTTTACGGGTTTTTGCGTTACTTTACGCTTAACTAATCCCTTACAGATAACGCTACAATTTTCATCACAACACAGGTAAAATCGCGCGCCATTGCTGTGCTGAACCGGAAACCACCTTATGTCCACTACCAATACACTGCCGCCGCGCGTCGGATTTGTCTCGCTCGGCTGTCCAAAAAACCTTGTCGACTCAGAGCGCATCCTGACGGAACTGCGCACCGAGGGTTATGAGGTGGTACCACGCTATGACGATGCTGAAATCGTTATTGTTAACACCTGCGGATTTATCGACAGCGCCGTCCAGGAATCTCTGGAAGCGATCGGTGAAGCCCTGAACGAAAACGGTAAGGTCATCGTGACCGGCTGTCTGGGCGCCAAAGTCGATCAAATTCGTGAGGTGCATCCGAAGGTGCTGGAGATTACAGGTCCACACAGCTATGAACAGGTGCTGTCGCATGTGCATCGCTACGTGCCTAAGCCGCAGCACAACCCGTTCCTGAGCCTGGTGCCGGAACAGGGCGTGAAGCTGACGCCGCGCCATTACGCCTACCTGAAGATTTCTGAAGGCTGTAACCATCGCTGCACCTTCTGCATTATTCCTTCGATGCGTGGCGATCTCGACAGCCGTGCCATTGGTGAAGTACTGGATGAAGCGAAACGTCTGGTTGAAGCTGGAGTGAAAGAGTTGCTGGTGATTTCACAGGATACCTCGGCCTATGGCGTGGACGTGAAGCACCGGACGGGCTTCTGGAACGGTGCGCCGGTAAAAACCAGCATGGTCAGCCTGTGTGAGCAGTTAGCCAAACTCGGCGTCTGGGTCCGCCTGCATTATGTCTATCCGTATCCCCACGTTGATGACGTTATTCCGCTGATGGCTGAAGGCAAAATTCTGCCGTATCTCGATATTCCGTTACAGCATGCCAGCCCACGCATTCTTAAACTGATGAAACGTCCTGGCGCAGTAGAACGGACGCTGGAGCGCATTAAGCGCTGGCGTGAAATCTGCCCTGAGTTAACCCTGCGCTCAACCTTTATCGTTGGCTTCCCCGGAGAAACCGAAGAAGACTTCCAGATGCTGCTGGACTTCATTAAAGAAGCCCGTCTGGATCGCGTAGGCTGTTTCCAGTACAGCCCGGTCGAAGGCGCAACGGCGAACCAGTTGCCCGATCCGGTTGATGAAGCTGTTAAGCAAGAGCGTTACGACCGCTTTATGCAGTTGCAGCAGCAGATCTCTGCTGAACGCCTGCAGGAAAAAGTGGGACGCGAGATTATGGTCATCATTGATGAGGTCGATGAAGAAGGAGCGATTGGTCGTAGCATGGCTGATGCGCCGGAAATCGACGGCGCCGTTTACCTGAACGGCGAGAGCAACGTTAAGCCGGGTGATGTCCTGCGCGTGAAGGTGGAACACGCAGACGAATACGATTTGTGGGCCAGCCGCGCTTAACCGTACTTCTGCTGGTGCGCTTTTTTGCGCGCCAGGTAGTCATCATCAGCACGTAGCTTGTCCCAGTATGCTTTGAAAATGGCCGCCGCAGCGGCCTTTTCTTCGTCCCTGCCCCAGGGCAATTCCTTCCCCTGGGCATCGTATTTCCGTCCGCCCTTGTGGTTGCTGTAGCGACGCGCGCGTGTATAACCCATCTGGATAAATTTGCGTGCCATGTCCATGCCGACAAAATCATCCTGCTGGCGATAGGCTTCGAACAGCGCCATGATTTCTTCTGCCGAAGCTTTGGCAACCTCAACGGTACGAAAACGCCAGTGCGGTAAGATCTCGCCCTTATAAGGCTGGACCATGAGCACGCCCTGCTCTCCGCGCCCCACCTGGTAACGCTCAGGCTGCTTGCGAAAATCGATGGTGCTGAAGTCCTGGTCATAATCAAAAGGTTTCATGTCTTAAGTTTAGGATCAAGTGCGTCACGTAGCCCGTCGCCAAGCAAATTAAAGGCTAAAACCGTAAAAAAAATGGCCAGCGCCGGAAAAATCGCCACATGCGGCGCAATGACCATATCGGCCCGCGCTTCGTTGAGCATGGCACCCCACTCCGGCGTGGGCGGTTGCGCGCCCAGTCCCAAAAATGACAGGCTTGCCGCCGTGATAATCGAGGTACCGATGCGCATAGTGAAGTACACCACAATGGACGATACCGTCCCTGGCAACAGGTGGCGCAGGATAATCGTCCAGTCGGATGCCCCGATGCTGCGTGCAGACTCGATATAGGTTTGATGTTTCAGCACCAGCGTATTGCCGCGCACCAGACGGGCAAACGCTGGAATACTGAAGATCGCCACGGCGATAATCACGTTGCTGATACCGGTGCCCATAATGGCCACCACGGCAATGGCGAGCAGAATACCGGGAAAGGCAAACAGGACGTCACAAACGCGCATGGTTATCCTGTCCCACCAGCCTTCGTAGTAGCCCGCCAGCAGGCCCGCCAGGGTGCCGATAAACGCGCCTATTGCCACGGAGACAAAACCGGCAATCAGCGAAATTCGGGTGCCCACGAGTACGCGGCTGAAAATATCGCGGCCCAGTGAGTCCACGCCAAACCAGTGCATCAGGGACGGCCCGTCATTCAGGCGGTCATAGTCAAAATAATTTTCAGCGTCGAACGGCGCAATGGCCGGTGCCGTGAATGCCAACACAATCAGCACCAGCACGAAGAGACCGGCCAGCAACGCCACGGGCTGATGGCGAAAGCGCCGCCAGAACTCGCGCCACGGTGTTCTCACCCGGTTGCCGTTTAACAGCGGCATACTTTTTAATGCCGCTTCCCGTCGCCAGTTTTTCATCAGGTGTCCTTAAAGCGAATCGCCGGGTTAATGACGGCATATAACATATCGACAAACAGGTTAATCAGGATAAACTCCAGCGAAAACAGCAGCACCTCCGCCTGAATGACCGGATAGTCACGCATCTGCACTGAATCCACCAGCAGACGCCCCAACCCCGGCCAGTTGAAAACCACCTCCACCACAATCGACCCGCCCAGCAGGAAACCAAACTGCAGGCCCATCATGGTCACTACCGGAATCATGGCATTCCGTAATCCGTGTTTAATCACCACTCCGGATTCACGCACCCCTTTCGCGCGCGCGGTGCGCATGTAATCTTCCTGCATCACCTCAACAAAAGAGGCCCGGGTAAAACGCGCCATGACGGCGGCGACGGCCGCCCCCAGGGTAACGGAAGGCAAAATGTAGTGCTGCCAGCTATCGGCTCCCACCGTGGGTAGCCAGCCCAGCTGGACAGAAAACACCTGCATCAGCAGCATGCCAAGGGCAAACGCCGGAAAGGAAATGCCCGAAACCGCCAGCGTCATGCCCAGGCGGTCCGGCCAGCGATTGCGCCACACCGCAGAAACAATGCCAATCGCCATTCCCAGGATCACCGCCCATACCATACTAACTAAGGTCAGCCACAAGGTTGGCATAAAGCGGGTGGCGATTTCCTGTGAAACCGGCCGCCTCGACACCAGCGACTGGCCAAAATCCCCCTGTAGGGCATTGACGACAAAGTGCCAGAACTGCAGTGGCAGCGGTTGATCCAGCCCCAACTCCTGGCGTACCAGCGCGACGACGGAGGCATCGGCTTCCTGGCCGGCAATCAGGCGTGCGGGATCCCCCGGCAGTAAGTGCACAAACATAAACACCAGCACCGCCACGATAAACAGCGTGGGAATCAGGCCCAGCAGTCGTTTCAGAAAATAGTTAAACATGTCAGATCCTACACAGCCGCCAGCCGTCGCGGCTGGCCTGCCCGCCCGCTTCAGCACACACGGCAAAAGCGGGCATTACACGAACCGCTCAGGTTTGGCTGTGGGCTGTGCCCCCTCGCGTCAACCTGAACGGGTCCGCCGGGTTACTTCAGCTCGGCATCGTCAAAACTAAATGAGGTATCCGGCATCATATAAAAGCCACTCAGGTTTTTGCTGTGGGCTGAAACCAACTGCTCCACCACCAGTGGAATCCAGGGATGATCGTTCCAGATCGTATCCTGCGCATCTTTGTAGAGTTCGGCTTTTTGCTTGCTGTCGGTGGTTTTCAACGCATCGGCCAGATCCTTATCGACTTTCGGATTGCTGTAGAAGGCAGTATTAAAGATCGCTGGCGGCCAGGCGGTGGTGGCAAACAGCGGCGTTAATGCCCAGTCAGCTTCCCCGGTGGAGGCAGACCAGCCGGTATAAAACATGCGTACGCCGCTCTCTTTCTGACCTTTGCCTTCCACTTCCGCCGCGCGCTGTCCCGCATCCATGGCGGTAACCTTCACCTTAACGCCCACCTGTGCCAGCTGCTGCTGCACAAACTGCAGAACTTTCTGTGCCGTACTGTGGTTGTGAGAGGACCAGAGCGTGGTTTCAAACCCGTTCGGATAGCCGGCTTCTTTCAGCAACGCTTTTGCTTTGGCAGGATCATAGGGAATGGGCGGATAGGTTTGAGCGTACTCAATCGATGGCGGCACAATACCCGTAGCCGGTGTGGCATAACCGGCAAACGCGACTTTGACCAGGGCCTGACGATTAATCGCGTATTCCAGCGCCTCACGCACCTTGGGATTATCGAAAGGCTTTTGTGTCACGTTCAGGCTGATATAGCGCTGCATGATCGAGGGCGAGACCACCACGTCAAGCTTGCTGTTTTTCTCCAGCAGTTTGGCCTGCTCGTAGGGCACCGGGAATGCAAAGTTCGCCTCGCCCGTTTGCAGCATGGCCGCACGGGTGTTGTTATCCACCACCGGACGCCACGTGATACTGTCGAGTTTTGGATAGCCCTTCTTCCAGTAGCCATCCCATTTTTTTACCTTAACAAAGTCGGTCTGGTTCCAGGTGACGAATTCAAACGGCCCGGTTCCCACCGGATGGAACCCAATCTCCTTACCATATTTTTTCAACGCAGCGGGCGAGATCATCGCGGCGGCCGGGTGCGCCAGAATATTGATAAAGGCCGAGAAAGGCTGTTTGAGCGTGATTTTTACCGTCACAGGATCGACGGCTTCCGTGCTGGCGATATATTTGAACAGGTTATAGCGTTTCAGATGATTATTGGGATTACTGGCACGGTCGAGGTTGGCCTTCACCGCCTCGGCATTAAAGTCGGTGCCATCCTGAAACTTCACGCCGGAGTGCAGTTTAATCGTATAGGTCAGACCATCCTCGCTCACCTGGTAGCTGTCGGCCAGCACGTTGATGCGCTTCATGTCTTTATCAAAGCCGAACAGCCCCTGATAGAACGACTTTGCGACCGCCTGCGACAGCGTATCGTTGGCGTCGTAGGGATCGAGGGTGGTGAAATTAGAGGCCACGGCAATGACCGCATCCTGTGCGGCCCAGGCGGGTAACGCCATTGCACTGCTGAGTACGCCCGCTGCCAGTAAGCCTTTTCGCATCGTTATCTGCATTGTCTTCTCCTTGTTATCCCTGTCTGATTTGTCGCCGTAGCGACGGCTTAGTTATTCGGGTCGCGCGCTGGCGTGACGTGCCACAAAATGGCCGGGCGCGACTTCCATCAGCGAAACCGTTTCGGGTTCATCGCCCAGTAAACGAATTGGGCTGAGGATCTCATCGACCAATAAACTGCGCTCGCGCTGCCGCTGCGACGGATCGGCAATCGGCACGGCGGCCATAAGCTTTTTGGTGTAAGGATGCTGCGGGCGTTCAAACACCGCCTGACGCGGCCCCATCTCGACGATTTGTCCAAGATACATCACCGCAACACGATGGCTGATGCGCTCAACGACCGCCATGTCATGGGAAATAAACAAAAATGCGATGCCAAACTCGCGCTGTAAATCCAGCATCAGGTTAATAATCTGTGCCTGAATAGACACATCCAGCGCCGAAACCGACTCATCGGCAATCACCACTTTCGGGTTCAGCGCCAGCGCCCGCGCAATGCAAATACGCTGCCGCTGGCCGCCGGAGAACTCATGGGGATAGCGCCTTGCATGCTCCGGCAATAACCCGACCTTTTCCAGCAACCACGCGACGCGCTGCTCTGCTTCATGGCGCGGCATCACCTTGTGGACCAGCAGTGGCTCCATAACAGAGAAGCCGACGGTCAGGCGAGGATCCAGCGACGCATAGGGATCCTGAAAAATAAACTGAATATCGCGCCGCAGATGGGCCAGGGCAGGACCGGAGAGATCGTTTATGCGCTGACCGTTAAAGGTGATACTGCCGCCCTGGCTGGCAACCAGCTTTAGCAGGGAGCGTCCGGTGGTGGATTTTCCGCATCCGGACTCCCCCACCAGCGCCAGCGTTTCACCTGCGTAGAGATCAAAACTGACATTCTCGACCGCGTGTACCCGACTTTTCACCCGGTTAAATAACCCTGAGCGGATATCAAACCGCGTGACCAGATTGCGTACCTGTAAAATCGGTGGCCGATCGTGGCGTACGGTATTCTGTGGTACTGCCGGTTCGTCGTCGCTGCCAATCAGCGGGAACCTGGCGGGCAGCGGCTGGCCCCGCATGGCACCCAGCGCCGGTACGGCGGCCAGTAGGGCGCGCGTGTAAGCCTGGCAGGGCGCACTGAACAGCTGAGCCGTTTCGGCATTTTCCACCACTTCGCCACGGTACATCACCTGTACCCGGTCAGCCATTTCAGCCACAACGCCCATATCGTGAGTGATAAAAATCACCCCCATCCGCATCTCTTTTTGCAGTTCGCGAATCAGTTGCAGAATCTGCGCCTGAATCGTCACGTCAAGCGCGGTGGTGGGTTCATCTGCAATCAGCAGCGCAGGTTGACATGACAGCGCCATGGCAATCATTACGCGCTGACGCATGCCGCCCGAGAGCTGGTGGGGAAAGCGGCGCAGGATCTTTTGCGCATCGGGAATACGTACCCTGTCGAGCATTCGACGCGCTTCTGCCAGCGCCCCCGCGTGGGATTGGCCCTGATGAAGACGAATGGATTCGGCAATCTGCTCACCAACAGAGAACACCGGATTAAGCGACGTCATAGGTTCCTGGAAGATCATCGCCATATCGGCCCCGCGCACCTGCCGCATCTGACCGCGCGGCATGCGCATCAGATCCCGTACCTCGCCGTTACGACCGCGCAACAGGATCTCGCCGCTGACGTCTCCGCCGGCCTGCTCAATCAGGCGCATCAACGCCAGCGAGGTCACTGACTTGCCCGAACCAGACTCGCCCACCAGGGCCAGGGTTTTACCCCGGTAGACGTCAAGGGAAAGATGGCGTACAGCCTGGGTGACTACGCCGTCGTTTTCAAAACGCACGTTGAGATCGCGTACGGCCAGCACCTGCTCGTCGGTCAATACTGTTGTGCCAGACAGGCTGTTGTGGAGGGCCTCACGATTAGCTTTCACGGTAAATTGCCACCTCTGCGGCCTCATCTGTGCGGGCATAAGCCCGGTACATGCCTTCGCTGTTGAAAGGCAGCGCGACGTTGCCCTCACGATCAACCGCAATCAGCCCGCCGCTGCCGCCTAACTCCAGCACGCTGTCGTGAATAACATTTACGCTGGCCTGTTGTAACGTGCGTCCACCGTATCGCATCTGCGCCGCCACATCGTAAGCGGCCAGCGTGCGGATAAACACTTCTCCGGTGCCGGTACAGGACACCGCAACGCTGTCGTTGCTGGCATAGCAACCCGCACCGGGTAAGGGCGAGTCGCCAATGCGGCCAACCTGTTTATTGGTCATCCCGCCGGTAGAGGTCGCGGCGGCGAGATTGCCGTCGTTGTCCAGCGCAACCGCGCCCACCGTGCCGAACTTACGGTCCGGATCAAGGGGATCGCCGCCCTGGGCCGCACCATCATGGTCCAACAGCGCGGTATCGCTGCCGAGCGCGCGCTGCAGTTGCTCCCAACGTTCAGGCGTAGAAAAGAAATCAGGCTCAACCTGCTCAAGGCCTTGTGCCCGGGCAAACGCTTCAGCGCCCTCGCCCGCCAACAACACGTGCGGGCTGTTTTCCAATAGCGCGCGGGCCGCCAGCACCGGATTGCGTATACGGGATACGCCCGCCACTGCGCCGGCCTGTAACGTCCGGCCATCCATGATGCAGGCATCCAGTTCATGGGTGCCCTGCCGCGTAAACACCGCGCCTTTACCCGCATTGAATAACGGGCACTCCTCAAGCCTGCGCACCGCCTCAGTCACCGTATCCAGCGCAGAAGCCCCCTGAGCCAGCATGCTCTGCCCGTGCGTCACAATGTCGTAAAGCGCCTGTCGGTATGCCTGCTCTTTTTCTGCGCTCATGGCGGCGCGGGTAATTGCCCCCGCACCGCCATGAATGGCGATCGCTGCTTTAGCCATACTGCGTTACCCTGTGGTTGCATCAGAAGGAAAAACACTGATTTTGAATGGTTTTAACTCGGTTTGGACCATTTTTGAATATAGAAAGCCCGCTATAGGTTGTAAAGCGGAAACTGACAATGCGCTAATAACCTTTCGTTGTGCCTTATGCCGATGTGACTCTGAAGGGAAAAGTCACCATAATAGACAGCCCTTGCAACAGACAAGCTGAGAATAGAATGGAAAGCTTTACTGCCGGACTGATTTCCCTTGAGGACGCGCAACAAAAGATGCTGGCGTCGCTAACGCCCATCACAGACTCGCTTGAGCTGAGCCTGCCAGACGCGGCCGGGCGCATTACTGCCTGCGCGGTCACGTCACCGATCGATGTTCCCCCTTTCAACAACTCGGCGATGGATGGTTACGCCGTCAGGCTGGCTGATATTGAGAGTAACCAGCCTCTGCCGGTTGCGGGTAAAGCCTTTGCCGGGGCCCCGTTTAGCGGTGAATGGCCGGCGGGTAGCGTGATCAGAATAATGACGGGCGCCCCTGTACCTGCCGGTTGTGACGCGGTCGTTATGCAGGAGGAAACCCGTCTGCAGGATGAGAAGGTGATTATCACCGCCCCGGTCAACGCCGGACAAAATATCCGGCTGACGGGTGACGATATTCGGGCCGGCCATCAGGTGCTGGCGGCGGGCGTGCGTCTGGGTGCTGCCGAACTGCCCTTACTGGCCTCGCTGGGGATCGCGACCGTGCGGGTGCTGCGTAAACTGCGCGTCGCGATTTTTTCCACCGGCGACGAACTTCAGCCTGTGGGCCAGCCGTTAGCGGCGGGGCAAATCTATGACACCAACCGTTTTGCGATTTCGCTGATGCTGCACAAGCTGGGATGCGAGGTTATCGATCTGGGCATTATCAAAGACGATCCTGCTGCACTGCGTGCGGCCTTTACCGAAGCCGATCGCCAGGCTGATGTGGTCATCAGTACCGGCGGCGTTTCGGTGGGCGAAGCCGATTTCACCAAAACGATGCTGGAAGAACTCGGCGTGATTCGCTTCTGGAAGCTGGCGATGAAACCCGGTAAACCTTTTGCTTTTGGTCGTCTGGCGAACAGCTGGTTCTGCGGCTTACCCGGAAATCCGGTTTCTGCCGTAGTGACCTTCTATCAACTGGTGCAGCCGCTGCTGTCCACCCTGACGGGACAAACGGCTGCCGCGCTGCCGCCCCGCCAGCGCGTACGCACGGCAACCGCGTTGAAAAAATCGCCTGGCCGGCTGGATTTCCAGCGTGGCGTTCTGCGGCAAAACAGCCAGGGTGAACCAGAGGTTGTCAGCACCGGCGCGCAGGGCTCCCATGTCTACAGCTCTTTTTCTCAGGCCAACTGCTTTATTGTGCTGGAACGCGATCGCGGCCCTGTTGAAGCAGGTGAATGGGTGGATGTCGAACCCTTTAATACGCTGCTGGAGGGGTAAATGCTGCCCGAACTGAGCCACGAAGAGATGCTGCGCTACAACCGACAGATTGTATTGCGTGGTTTTGACTTTGACGGTCAGGAACGATTAAAAGCCAGTCATGTGCTGATTGTCGGGCTGGGCGGTTTAGGCTGTGCGGCCTCGCCCTATCTGGCGGCAGCGGGCGTAGGCAATCTTACGCTAGTGGACTTTGATACGGTCTCACTTTCTAATCTGCAGCGACAGATTTTGCATTACGATGCCGATATTGGCCGCGCCAAGGTGGAATCCGCCCGGGAAACGCTGGCCGCCATTAATCCTCACTGCCAGTTACAGGCTGTGCAGGGTCAACTGGACGATGAGGCGCTCAACGCCCTGATTGCCCGGCAGCAGGTGGTGGTGGACTGCACGGACAATGTGGCGGTGCGCGAGCAAATTAACCGGTTATGCTACCAGTTGAAAGTGCCGCTGGTCTCAGGCGCGGCGATTCGTATGGAAGGCCAGCTCAGCGTATTTGACTGGCAACCCGATACGCCCTGTTATCGCTGCATCAGCCGGCTGTTTGGCGCCCAGGTTCTGAGCTGTGTGGAGGCCGGCGTAATGGCACCGCTGGTGGGCGTCGTCGGCGCCATGCAGGCGATGGAAACCCTGAAGCTGCTGACGCACTTCGGCTCACCTGCGCGCTCACGTTTGCTGATGTACGATGCGCTGAGCGCGGAGTTTCGTACCCTGAAGGTCGCGCAGGATCCCCATTGTGAAGTCTGCGGACATCATGACTGAGCCGTTAATTGATAGGGTTCATGCGTAAAGCGGAGGGGGCTACAGGTCAGGTAAAGAAAGGACTTTAAGCCGGATCGCCGCAGGCAATCCACCCTGACGCACGGACCCAAACGATAACGGGGTAGCCATCGCTACCCCGTTATCGTTAGACGATGCCCTGGCTACGCAGGTAATCTTCATAATTACCGGTAAAGTCCACAATGCGATCGGCTTTGATTTCCATCACTCGCGTCGCCAGTGAACTGACGAACTCACGGTCATGAGATACAAAAATCAGCGTACCTTCATACATTTCCAGCGCCATGTTTAATGACTCAATGGATTCCATATCAAGGTGGTTTGTCGGCTCATCCATAATCAGGATGTTGGGCTTTTCCATCATCAGCTTGCCAAACAGCATCCGACCTTTTTCCCCACCCGACAGCACCTTAGCCGGTTTTTTAATATCGTCCTGTGAAAACAGGAGGCGGCCAAGAATCCCACGCACGGCCTGTTCATCATCGCCCTGCTGTTTCCACTGGCTCATCCAGTCAAATACCGTCAGGTCGTTAGCAAAATCGTCTGCATGATCCTGGGCATAATAACCAATCTTCGCGTTTTCAGACCATTTAACGCTGCCGCTTTCCGGCGTCAGTTCACCGACCAGCGTTTTTAACAGCGTGGATTTACCAATACCGTTAGCGCCGAGGATCGCCAGTTTTTCGCCCACTTCCAGCAACAGATTTAAATTTTTAAACAGCGGACCGTTATCAAACCCTTTCGTCAACGCTTCGACTTCCAGCGCATTACGGAACAGTTTCTTATCCTGTTCGAATCGAATATACGGGTTCTGACGACTGGAGGCTTTTACCTCTTCCAGCTTTATTTTGTCCATCTGTTTCGCACGCGATGTCGCCTGACGTGATTTAGAGGCATTAGCACTAAAACGGCTGACAAAGGATTGCAGATCGGCAATTTGTGCTTTTTTCTTGGCGTTATCCGATAACAGTCGCTCACGCGCCTGGGTGGCAGCGGTCATATATTCATCATAATTACCAGAATAAACACGCAGTTCGCCGTAGTCCAAATCAGCCATGTGGGTACAGACCATATTGAGGAAGTGACGGTCGTGCGAAATGATAATCATGGTGCTGTCGCGTTCGTTGAGGACCTGCTCCAGCCAGCGAATAGTATCGATATCCAGGTTGTTAGTCGGTTCGTCCAGCAGCAAAATATCCGGGTTGGAAAACAATGCCTGAGCCAGGAGAACACGTAATTTAAAACCCGGGGCAATTTCGCTCATTGGGCCATAATGCTGCTCTACCGGAATACCGACGCCCAGTAATAATTCACCGGCGCGCGGTTCAGCGCTGTAGCCATCCATTTCACCATACAGCACTTCAAGGTCGGCGACTTTGTAGCCTTCCTCTTCTGTCATTTCAGGTAAGGAATAAATACGGTCACGTTCCTGCTTCACTTCCCATAATTCATGGTGCCCCATGATGACCGTATCTAACACGCTATATTCTTCGAAGGCGAACTGATCCTGACGTAATTTACCAATACGTTCATTAGGATCGTAAGAGACATTGCCGCCTGATGGCACCAAATCGCCACCCAAAATCTTCATGAAGGTGGATTTTCCGCTGCCGTTCGCACCGATTAAACCGTAACGATTACCGCCGCCAAATTTTACGGAGATATTTTCGAACAGTGGCTTGCTGCCAAACTGCATGGTGATATTGCTGCTAACTAACACGGCGTTGACCTTAGTGAAGAGAGTGGATGGAAAAACGGCGGCTATTATGCCAGATGTGACGTAGCGCACGCCAGTCTCCGGCAAGGATTGCCTGAGTGTCCCTTGAAAACGCGCAACTTTTAATTATCGTCCTGCACGGTTTCCTGCAGCTGGCGCGCAGGTCGCATCGGGTTGCCACGCATGCCACAGACGTTGCCGTCACGCACGACGAGATTAATTAACGTGTGGAGATCGTAAACAGGGAAACGGCACGCAGGGTTTTTTAAATAAAAAAAGCCGGGAACATAAATGCACCCGGCTACCGCTTACAAGGATTGTGTCGATTAATCGATCAGGAAACTGTCCAGGCTTTTACCTTCATCCAGCGCTTTTTTAATAGCTGCTGGGGTGCGGCCCTGGCCGGTCCATGATTTTTTCTCGCCGTTTTCATCGGTGTAAGAATATTTAGCCGGACGCGGCGCACGCTTAGTGCGTTTTTTACCCTGCTCCAGGGCACCTAATAATTCATTAGGATCGATGCCGTCAGCCAGCAACATTTCGCGATATTTAGATAACTTCTCTTCTTTTTCACGATTCTGCTGCTCTTCAGCGTGAGCTTCTTCACGGCGTTCAGTCACAACGACGGTCAATTTCTCAAGAATCTCTTCCAGATCGCTCAGTGGCAGTTCACGAGCCTGGGCACGTAATGTGCGAATGTTGTTTAGAACTTTAAATGCGTCACTCATCACAATATCCTTGATTAAGGGGGTTTAATTAAACTGTAGCGACAAGACTACCTAATTCAAATAAAAAAATAAATTAATTTATTACTACAGATAATTCCGAGTGTTTTTTTAAATGGCCGTGAAGTATTCAGAATCCTTATGTGGAGAGATTATTAACCACGAATTAACACTAAACGCCTGCTATCCTTGCACAATGTAAACGATTTCATTGATTACGCACGCTGCATGAATCCCCCCCAAAACTTTATAACGCTCCGGTCGATTATTTTATCGTCTTTAAAGAATTTGCATTAAATTCGCTGCCTTCCCGTCTGTTTTTCTCACCACGGCCGCTCTGCCGCTCACAAAATTAACCTGCATATAACGGCAAAGTTATCCGGTTACCCGGGACAATATCGGGATGCTTTTTTATCATTCCGGCGTTTGTATCGCGCGTTCCTGCGTTTCTCTGACGTAAAAAAATACGCGCGCGTTTACAGACCCGGTGAGTGCTACTTCGGCGAGGACGTGATTCCTTCTCTTAACGTCGGGCGTAAAAGATAAATAGCGGAGCGTCGTTGGGCGGCGAGTTCGACAGAGTAACATGAGGCGTTTGATGATTTTTATTTGACGATAAAACGCATAAATAATAAATCATGGGTATCAGTAGAGCGGATTGTCAGGCCGCGCCCTTTTAACAGGGGGCACGGCCTGAACGCTTAGTTCACCGGCGTGGCGGGACCAAATACATCGTACTGCGGCAACTGCACGTTCTGGTAGGTCTCCCAGCCGCCCCCTAAGGCTTTATACAGGGCGACGAGATCCAGCCCGCTTTGCATGCGCGCCTGGGTCGCCTGTTCCTGGGCCTGCGCCAGCTGGCGCTGTGCATCCAGCACCTCGAGGAAAGTGGATAATCCCTGACGATAACTGTCACTGGCCAGATCGAAGGTACGCTGCAGCGCGCCAGTCGTTTCATCCAGTGCCGTTACCCGTTGCTGATCGGCACGGTAACTGACCAGGGCATTTTCCACATCCTGCAGGGCAGTCAGCACCGTCTGACGGTAGTTCAGTGCCGCGCTGGCCTGTTGCGCCCGCGCCAGCCTGACGCTGGAAACCAGCCTTCCCCCCTGGAAGATGGGAATAGATAACGACGGTCCCACGCTGTAGAAATGACTGCTCCAGTTATCAAGATAGCTGACGTCAGTGTTACGCACGCCCAACTGACCGGTCAGCGACAGGCTGGGGAACAGCTGCGCAACAGACACGCCAATCTCGGCGGTCTGTGCATGCAGTGTGGCTTCTGCCTGACGAATATCCGGACGACGTCGCGCCAGTGTGGAAGGAATGCCCACAGAAACAAACGCAGGCAGTGCAGGCAGCGCTTTCGGCTCGCTTAACTCGGCATCCAGCGCGCCCGGCGTTTTGCCCAACAGCACGGCCAGCCCGTTCATCGCCTGGCGCGTTTGTGCCTGATACTGCGGCAACTGCGCCTGCAGACTGCTTAACTGCGCGCGGGCATTTTCGACATTCGTGACTGGCGCTAAGCCGTTGCGCTGTTGGCTTTCCGTCAGTTGCCAGGTCTGATCCGCCACCGCAATCTGTTGTTGTAACGTTTTTACCGTTGCCTGCGCGCCACGCAGCTGTAACCACGCGCGCACCACTTCGGCCTCAAGCGACACCAGCGCGTCGTTGCGCTGCTCAATCGCCGCCTGCTGTTGGGCATTCGCTGACTCGATCTGGCGGCGCACCTTGCCCCACAGATCCAGTTCCCAGCTGGCATCGAAACTGCCCTGATACAGCGTGACGGGCTGTGTCAGGCCGTTCAGCTGGCTGGCGACATTACTGTCGAGCTGGTCGGCACCGTTGGCTTTCAGTAGCCCTTCCAGGCCAAGCTGCTGACGGGTGACTTTGGCCGAACCGTTAAGGCTGGGAAACAACCCGCCCTGCGCCTGTGATAACTGCTCGCGCGCCCCGGCAATGCGCAATACAGCCTGTTGTAATGAGAGGTTACCTTCGATGGCGCGCGCAATCAGGCTATCGAGCTGAGGATCCCCGAAATTGCGCCACCAGCGCGAATCCACCGCTGACGTTTGCGGCCTTGAGGTTTCCTGTGAATCCAGCGCGTGATAGCTGCCCGGGAGCTGGGGCTTTGGCGCCTGGTAGTCCGGGCCAACGCTACAGCCCGTCAGGGCGAACAACAGCATCAGGTTGAGTGGATTCAGGCGATGCGTAGTCATAACTTTCATGTCAGTGTGCTCCTGCACTGCCTTCGCTCTTGACAGGCGACAGCAGCCAACAAAATGGAATCAAAATCAGGGCAACGATACTCAAGCCTGAAAAGACGTCGATATAAGCCAGAATGCGGGACTGGACAATCATCTCTTTGTAGAGCTGACCCGTTGCCAACGTAACGGGATCGCCCACCGCAGAAGTGAAGTCGCGAATCGCCTGTGCCCAGTGCTGAACGGTGATGTTGAACTGTTCGTTCAGCGGCGTCATGTTGTGCACCATATGGGCCGAACGCGCCTGCTCCCGTTCAGTAATCGCCGCGGTGGACAACGAGATACCAATCGAACCCGCTACGTTACGGAACATGGTGAACAGGGCTGAGGCGTCCGCATTCAGGCGCTGGGGAATCGTAATAAAGGCAATGGTAGTCAACGGCACGAACAGGAAGCCCAAACCAATTGACTGCGCACTGCGCATCATGACCAGCGTCGTGAAATCGACATCAGGCGTTAAGGACGCCGAATAGAAGAAGGCCAGCGCCAGGCAGCTAAAACCAAAGGCAATAATGTAGCGGGTCTGCACCACCGGCATCAGTTTCAAGACCAGCGGGATGGTCAAGACGATCAACACCGCGCCGGGAGACAGCACCAGTCCCGACCAGGTCGCCGTGTAGCCGAGATCCTGCTGTGCCAGCTGGGGCAGAACCACCGAGCTGCCGTAAAGTATCATCGCCATGCCGGCCATTAATAAACCGGCGACCCAGAAATTGCGATCTTTCATGACCAGAATGTCAACGACCGGTTTACGGGCATACATCAGCCAGTAAATGGCCCCCACGATCCCGACCAGCGCCAGCACGGCAAACAGGACGATAAAGTGCGAGGCGAACCAGTCTTCATCCTCGCCACGATCCAGCATGACCTGCAAACATCCCAGGCCGAGCGTAATCAGGCTGATGCCGATATAGTCGATCTTGAGTTTGCCCTTGGCCCATTTACGCTCCCACGGCGGATCTTCCAGCAAGGGTAAAATGGCCATGATGGTCAGCACGCCGACCGGGATATTAATAAAGAATACCCAGCGCCAGCTGTAATTATCGGTGATCCAGCCACCCAGCGTCGGGCCAATAACCGGCGCAACGATAATCGCGATGGAAGAAAGGCCAAACGCTTTGCCCCGATCTTCGGGTTTGAAATAGTCGAGCAGCACCGACTGTTGTACCGGCTGCAGCCCGCCGCCAAAAAAGCCCTGCAGGACGCGAAACAGAATAATTTGCCAGAGTTCCGTGGCAATACCGCACAGGAAGGAGCAGATGGTAAACATCACAATGCAGATTAAAAAAAACTGTTTGCGGCCAAACAGACGGCTGAAAAAGGCAGAGATGGGCAGCACGATACCGTTCGCTACCAGATACGACGTCAATACCCAGGTTGATTCATCGTAACTGGAAGAGAGTGAACCCGCGATGTGCGGCAGGGCCACGTTAACGATGGTGGTATCCAGGATTTCCATAAATACCGCCAGCGTGACCGTAATGGCCACTAGCCAGGGGTTACTGGCGGGTTTCCAGCTCTGCGATTCGCTCATTCCACGGTTACCTTCGGTTCAACCGATAATCCCAGTGGCAGCGGTCGGTTTGGATCCAGCCCTTTATCAATCACGATTTTCACCGGAACACGCTGGACAATTTTCACGTAGTTACCCGTGGCATTCTCAGACGGGAAGGTGGAGAAACGCGATCCTGTGCCCATCTGAATACTGTCGACATGCCCTTCCAGCTTCATGTCTGGCCAGGCATCTACGCTGATTGCCACTTTGTCGCCGGGATTCATTCGCTCAAGCTGAGACTCTTTAAAGTTTGCGGTGATCCAGATGTCCGGAGAAACCAGCGAGAACAGAGCACTTCCCGCCTGGACCAGCGTGCCCATCTGGACATTGCGCTTCGTGACAAAGCCATCGTAAGGCGCACGAACCTGAGTGTAAGAGAGGTTTAGCTCAGCCACGTTGAGCTGCGCTTTAGCCTGCTCAACCTGCTCCTGACGCGCTTCAACATTGGTTTCCTGCTGACGGATTTGCAGGGCAACCTGCGAGGCCACTTCCACTTGGGCTTTTGCACTTTGCAGCTGTGCCTGCGCAGAACGGAGCTGTGCAGATGCCGAGTCGATGTTTCGCTGACTGGTGGCACGCGGATCGACGCCACGCTGGCGCCGGTAGTCCGCCTGGGCGTTCATGTAGTTGGCTTCGGCTTTCGCCTGGTCGGCCAGCGCCTGATCGCGCTGGGCCGGATACTGAACACGAGAGAGCGCTAACTGCGCCTGCGCCTGATGCAGCTGTGCCGTGGCCAGACCCAACTGGGCTTTAGCCTGAGCACGCTGGGCCTCATTGTCACTCGGATCGATTTCAACCAGCAGATCGCCCTTCCTGACGCGTTGGTTATCGTTAACCAGCAGTTTAACAACATAGCCGGACGCTTTTGCGGCAATGGTGACCGCATTGCCTTCAGTAAAGGCGTCGTCAGTGGTTTCTTCGTTACGGGTCGTAAACCAGAAGAAAAAGGCCACGATTAGCATGACAACCACGACAACGGCCAGGATGATTAACGGTTTTTTGCCGGGGCGTTTGCGCGGCTTTTCGTCGTCATGATCCTGATTGTCATGTGGCTGGCTGTTTTTATCTGGCGCGTTTTCTGCGTCTTCCTGATGTGAATCGCGGTTGTTGTTCTCGCTCATAGTGTCCGTCGCTGGCTAAGGCCCTCTGTCCTGGGCGTAGAAAGTCCACTAAACATTAGATCGAAAACTGACAAAATCCAGTACAACTTTACGTAACTTGAGAAAGGCAGCACATCCTGCACCGCGGCAGGATGTGTCTGAGTCAGGCGACCAGTTTCAGCAACAGCCAACCCGTGAGCATTGACCAGGCGAGTAAGGGCACGGAGAAGAGATGAAAACGCCACCAGATGGCGCGATCTTTGGCCATTCGCAGCGCAATAAGGTTAGCGAGCGAGCCGGGAAGCAAACCAAAGCCACCAATATTGACCGCCCAGGCAAGCACTTCTGTCGGCTGCACTTTTTGCAGTAGCAGGATGGTGGCCGGCACATTACTGATGACCTGGGACAGACCGATGGCCAGCAGATAAAGCTCGCCTTTGCCCAGATGCGTAATGGCATCGAAATGCGCCTGAACGACCGGTAAACGCGTCAGCAAGAAGACATCCAGGAACATCACGATGAAGACCACCAGCAGGCTCCAGTCGATATTGAGCAAGACCTGACGCGCCATAATCAGGAAACACACCATAATCAGCAACAGGGCCCAACCGGTCACATGCCATTCCAGCGCGGCAATAAAAAGCAGATACAGCACGACACTGACGGCAAAAAGGGGTTTCTGCCAGCTGTGCTCTTCGCTGGTCTCGTGCTTGTCAATCGTGCGTTTGGCAAAGCTGAACCAGGTCACCACCATCAGGCTCAGCAGCAGCCAGGCGGCCAGCGGCGTCATTTGCAAGATAAAACCGCCCACGCTCAAAGAGCCGTGGCTCCACAACAAAATATTTTGTGGATTGCCCACCGGGGTGAGTAGCGAACCGGCATTAACCGCCAGCGCTTCAAAGATAATAAGGCGCGAGATAGGTAAATGCGAAAATTTGCGTAACGTCAGCGTCAGCGGCACCAAAATAAACAGCGCCACATCGTTGGTTAAGAAGGTCGACAGCAGCGCCGCCGCCAGCACCATAAAGAGTGCCAGCGTGCGTTCGTGTTTGAAGCGCGCAATTAACCTGGCCCCGAGAACATCAAAATACCCGCTGGTTTCTAACCCTTTTGTGAGGATAAGTAATCCACTCAGGGTAATGATGGTATGCCAGTCCACCGCGGCGGGAAGATCCGGCCAGCGATAGTCAGCAAGAAACAGCAGAACAACCCCAACAACGACTAACAAGTGCAATATATGGTCATGCAAAAATGAGCGAAGCACGATGGGCATGATGTCCGGCGCCTTACCTGAGGGTTAATTGTTTTCGTAAAATTTCTGGAATACAGCCAGGGTTTCATCACTCACGTGATGTTCAATGCCTTCTGAATCGCGCCGTGCCGTCTCCGGACTGATGCCAAGCGCTAACAGAAAGGTTTCAACAATATGATGGCGGGCGCGGCTCTCTTCAGCCAGCTTTTCGCCTTCACGAGTCAAAAAGACACCACGATAAGGGACCTGCTCTACCAGCCCGGCGGTACCTAATCGCTTTAACATTTTTGCGACGGTGGGTTGCGAAACCCCCAGGCGCGCCGCCATATCGACCTGACGTGCTTCACCAAATTCACCAATTAAATCAGAGATTAGCTCAACATAATCATCAATCAGCTCACGGCGATGCGCCTCGCGCACCTGCCGAAACCCTTCGACATGCTCTTCAATATCTTTTAGTGGTCCTTGCGGGGCAGAAACCACGCTTTTGGCACGACGACTCATTCAGCTTCCTCTTTATTTTTTTCCACACCAGCCCTGCCGTATGGATTTAGCTGCGCTCATTGTAAACCAGGCGCAAATAAGCTCAAATTTTTCGTCGTTAGCCTTGGCTAAACGATATAGCCAATGCTATATTTGTTGATAATGTAAACAGAGTGGTGCATTAAAGCACGATTAGGCCAGTCTGCTTACCGTTGCGTTAAATTAATTGGGAGGTGATGTTATGAGCACCCTGAAAAGCTGCATCGACTGCGGCAAATGCTTTCAGGCAGAAAAATCTACATCAGGTATGAAATCCTGGTGGTGCCTGCTGACGCGTTCCCCTTTTACGCTGCGCCTGATGTTGATCAACAAACTCCTGGGTCACGAACCTGAAGAACGCCACTGCCAGAAACTGATCTGGCGCGGCTAATCGTTGATACCGCCTTCTGGCTGCAAGCCTGAAGGTGCCATCTTTAGGCTGCACGGCCTTCTTTTTCGCTGTCTGGCTGTGCCATTCGCGCACGATTTGCCTTTTGCTGTCGCCCGTTTACACACCTCCAGCGCTTCACACTTTTGCATCACCCTGTCTGTGGCAATCCCACGTTTATTTTGCCACCCACGACCACGTGGCTGTCTCCGGCATCGCCTGGCGGATCGCTTTTTTCATTGTGCAGCCGTCGTTTTCAGCACGAGCAAGCCGGTAAGCTCAGAGGGAGACAGGCTGCGGCGCCGCATCCGGCAGGGAGTCAGGGTAATGGACGATATTGGGAAGGCGTGAAGGCCAGGCTGACGCTCTCTGGCGGGCTGTTTTTTTGTCACCAATAAAAACGGCCCTTAACAGGGCCGTTTTTTTAAACTCGACTAAGATCACTTAGAAGCTGTAACCTACGCCAGCAATCCAGGTGCCAACGTCAACGCTACGGATGCGGCTCTGCTCATAGCCCACGTCCAGTGCAACGTTTTCCATTGGGTTGAACTGCATACCTGCGCCGTAAGAGAAACCGTAATCGCTGGTATCAGTTTTGCCGCGTGAAGCAGTGTCGTTCTGCTGGTATTTACCGTAGCCAACACCGACTACACCATAGATGCTTGCCCAGTCATTCAGACGGAATGCTGGACCACCGGTGATGCCGTAGTACTGGCCTTTATTGTAAATGCCATCTTCGGTACGATCTTTCTCGGTGTAGGTGAATGAGCCGATCCAACCCAGTGGGTTAGAACCGTCTTCATAACGATATTTCAGGTTGAAGCCGTTTGCTTTGTTAGCAACGCCCTGGTAGTCGCTCTGTGCGTAGCCACCGGTTACAGTGCTTTGTGCCATGGCGGAACCTGTCGCTACTGCTAACACACAGGCTAATGCTGAAAGACATGCAATTTTTTTCATAACCACCTCAAATGTGAAAGTACTTCTCTCCTGACAACGCTAAAAATATAACAAAAATTAGCGAGAAACTCTGCCCGCATTTTGTTGTCTAACACATAGTTTGGTGTAACAGGAAGTTAATGAAGTTTCGTATGTCATTCTTTTTTCTTATAAAATACGTCATATGATTGCAACAAACCTGCTTAATAAATTTTCATGCTTTAAGTTAATTCCTAAAAAATCCTGACATTAATTTACTTTTGCAGCCGCAAATGTGCCTAAAATCCAGGCAAACAGACAAAATTAAAATCGGTTTACGTCCTCTTTTTGACCGCCACTTCCATTACACTGGTCATCTTTAGCTCATGTTTGGGAAGTGCCTACAGGATGTCAGCCACCTCATTAAAGTCCATTACACCCGTTTTTATTCCCGTTATTGTTCTGCTTGTCTCAATGTTGTCACTTCAGGGCGGTGCCTCGCTGGCGAAAACCCTGTTTCCCACCGTGGGCGCAACCGGCATTACTGCGCTGCGTCTGGGATTTGGCACCCTGATCCTGTGCATTATTTTCAAACCCTGGCGACTGCGTTTTAGCCGGGAACAACGTACGCCGCTGCTGATTTATGGTTTGTCACTGGGCGCGATGAACTTCTTGTTCTACCTCTCTATCCGTACCGTGCCCTTAGGCATTGCGGTGGGCCTGGAGTTTGTCGGTCCACTGACGCTGGCGCTGCTCGGTTCGCGCCGCGCGCTGGACTTTGTCTGGGTCCTGCTTGCCGTGGCAGGGCTGTGGTTCCTGCTGCCGTTTAGCACCGGCATTGCCTCGGTGGATCCGGTCGGCGCGCTGTTCGCGCTGGGTGCCGGCGCCTGTTGGGCGATATATATCTTATCGGGCCAGCGCGCAGGGGCAGAACATGGTGCTGCGACCGTGGCCATTGGATCGCTTATTGCCTCGCTGGTTTTTGTTCCCGTGGGTCTGACGTTTGCCGCCAGTGGCATCTGGCAGTGGAGCGTGGTTCCCGTCGCGATTCTGGTGGCGTTTCTTTCTACAGCACTGCCCTACTCGCTGGAAATGGTGGCATTAACGCGTTTGCCGGCGCGCATCTTTGGCACATTGATGAGCCTTGAGCCTGCAGTGGCAGCCCTGTCGGGGATGATGTATCTGCATGAAAGCCTTTCGGGTAAGCAATGTCTGGCGTTGCTGGCCATCATTCTGGCTTCCGCAGGCGCCACACTGACGATGCGTCCAAGAAAGAGTCAGTTAAATGAAGTTGAATTGACCGACAACACAAAAAAATAATCCGCTTTAGCCTGTTGAAAAACAGGCTAAATAACAATAAAAATCATCTTGATAATTATTTCATTAGAAATGTCATTGAAAATTAATATTTTGAAACACACAAAACCTCTTTCCAGAACTCCCACCTAACCAACTGATTTTCATTACCTTTAAAGCGCTGTAAATTTAACATATTATTAACTCTTTCGGTGTTTACGTCGTTAGAGCTAAGGCAGATGCTATTTCAGCCATTGATAAGGCCAATCCTGCAAACCCTGGAATCGCTGCTATACTTAGTTTCGTACTTGATTAGGACAACCATTGAATGAGAGGACTGAAACAATGAGTACCGCTAAACTGGTTAAAACAAAATCTTCTGATCTACTTTACACCCGTAATGATGTGGCAGATGACGAAAAGAGAGCCACCATTGAGGTGCTCAACCGCCTGGTAGTGGAGTTCATTGATCTGTCGTTGATCACCAAGCAAGCCCACTGGAACATGCGTGGTGCAAACTTCATCGGCGTGCATGAGATGCTGGATGGCTTCCGCACCGCGATTACCGATCACCAGGATACTATCGCTGAACGTGTTGTGCAGTTGGGCGGTGTGGCACTGGGTACCACCCAAGTTGTGAACGACAAAACGCCGCTGAAAAGCTATCCGTTAAATATTCACAGCGTACAAGATCATCTGAAAGCGCTGGCCGATCGTTACGGCATTGTCGCTAACGATACACGTAAAGCGATTTCGGAAGTTAAAGACGAAGATACTGCAGATATTTTCACTGCCGCCTCGCGTGACCTTGATAAATTCCTGTGGTTTATCGAATCCAATATCGAATAAAGTCAGACACTGAGGTGTCAGCAGGCGGGGAAACCCGCCTTTTTTACGTCTGTGTAATTATAATTTTATGACTTTGTTAACAGTTCTTACTTCCTGCCCTTCCTGTTTTTCCCGTCTGATGCACACTACCTCTGCACCACCGTAGCACGATGCACCAACACAGAGCACCAAAACAGTGCGCGCCGTTTGACCTGTGCAGAATCGTGTCAGCGATTGTGTCACAGGCGGTGAATTCTGCGGTTTTTGCAAAGTTGGCATAATTTTTTCATATGATAGCCCGCAAACGATAGCTCGCAAACCTGGCTTTGAGCCCGGTTGTAAAAAGGAAAAATAATGAAATCGCTGTTTAACGTCTCTGTGGCCGCCCTGGCGCTGGCCTTCTCTCTCTCCGCTACCGCAGCCGAAAAGAAACTGATTGTCGCCACTGATACCGCCTTTGTCCCGTTTGAATTTAAACAGGGTGATAAGTACGTTGGGTTTGATGTGGATTTGTGGGACGCCATCGCCAAAGAATTAAAACTGGATTACACCCTGAAGCCAATGGATTTCAGTGGCATCATCCCTGCACTGCAAACGCGCAACGTTGACCTGGCCTTAGCCGGTATCACCATTACGGATGAACGTAAAAAAGCGATCGAATTTTCTGATGGCTATTACAAAAGTGGTCTGCTGGTGATGGTGCGTAATAACGAAAACGACATCAAAAGCATCAATGACCTGAACGGCAAAGTGGTCGCGGTGAAGAGCGGAACCGGCTCGGTGGATTACGCCAAGAGCCACATTAAAACCAAAGATCTGCGTCAGTTCCCTAACATCGACAACGCCTATATGGAACTGGGCACCAACCGTGCTGACGCCGTGCTGCACGATACGCCAAACATCCTCTACTTTATTAATACTGCGGGCAAAGGCCGCTTTAAGGCAGTAGGTGATTCCATTGAAGCACAACAGTACGGTATTGCCTTCCCGAAAGGCAGTGACGACCTGCGTGAAAAAGTGAATGGCGCCCTGAAAACGCTTAAAGAGAACGGTACGTATAACCAGCTCTACAAAAAATGGTTCGGCACCGATCCTAAATAATAACTGAAACGGTTTTACTTTTTTCAGCAGGGAAGATTTCCCTGCTTTTTTCCATCGCAACAACTGGAGTTTCACCATGGAGTTTGACTGGAGCGTCATTTGGCCAGCCATGCCCGCGCTGCTCGAAGGCGCAAAAATGACCTTAATTATTTCCATTATCGGCCTGGTGGGCGGTTTGATCATCGGGCTGGTCGCGGGTTTTGCGCGCGCTTACGGCGGCTGGATAAGCAATCATATTGCCCTGGTTTTTATTGAAATCATTCGTGGCACGCCAATCGTTGTGCAGGTCATGTTTATCTATTTCGCCCTGCCAATGGCTTTCCCGGATTTACGTATCGATCCTTTCACCGCTGCCGTGGTGACCATTATGATCAACTCGGGCGCTTATATTGCGGAAATCACGCGCGGCGCCGTGCTGTCAATTAATAAAGGTTTTCGCGAAGCCGGCCTGGCGCTGGGCCTGTCGAGCCGTGAAACCCTGCGCTATGTGATTATGCCGTTAGCGCTGCGCCGTATGCTCCCTCCGCTTGGTAACCAGTGGATCGTCAGTATCAAAGATACCTCTCTGTTTATCGTGATTGGCGTGGCCGAACTGACGCGTCAGGGCCAGGAAATTATTGCCGGTAACTTTCGCGCGCTGGAAATCTGGAGTGCGGTAGCGATTATCTATCTTGTGATTACGTTGGTGTTGAGCTTTGTGCTGCGCCGCATTGAGAAAAGGGTGAAAATCCTGTGATTGAATTTAAAGACGTCTCAAAGCATTTTGGCAAAACCCAGGTGCTACACAATATCGACCTGAAAATTAAGCAGGGAGAAGTGGTGGTGATTATTGGCCCATCCGGCTCCGGTAAATCCACACTGCTGCGCTGTATTAACAAGCTGGAAGAGATCACCAGCGGTGAGCTGATTGTCGATGGATTGAAAGTTAACGATCCGAAAGTAGACGATCGCCTGATTCGTCAGGAAGCGGGCATGGTGTTCCAGCAGTTTCACCTTTTCCCGCAGATGAGCGCCCTGGATAACGTGGCTTTTGGTCCGATTCGGGTACGGGGTGCCAGCAAAGAAGAGGCTCGTCAACTGGCGCAAAGCCTGCTGGCTAAAGTGGGCCTGGCCGAACGCGCCGGTCACTTTCCCTCTGAGCTGTCCGGCGGCCAGCAGCAGCGCGTCGCAATTGCCCGCGCGCTGGCGGTTAAGCCCAAGATGATGCTTTTCGATGAGCCGACCTCTGCGCTGGACCCGGAACTCCGTCATGAAGTCTTGAAGGTGATGCAGGATCTGGCTGAAGAAGGCATGACGATGGTCATCGTCACCCATGAAGTCGGCTTTGCACAGAAAGTCGCATCGAGGCTGATCTTTATTGATAAAGGTCGCATTGCCGAAGACGGCGATCCTGACACGCTGATCAGCCATCCGCCAAGTGAACGTCTGCGCGAATTTTTACAGCACGTCTCCTGAGTGATTAACACAGCAGCCCATAACGGGCTGCTGTCTCATCGTGACAGACGCTGTGCGCGTTGGCCGGCGGACATAAAGCTCCACGCCAGAAAACGGCTCTGCTTCTTCCCCTGCGCCATATTGACGACCCGGACCACCGCGGTATCCAGTGCCTGTAACTGTTTTTCCAGCGCAGGCAAATGCTCTTTTCGCGATACCAGTGAGGTAAACCACACCACCTGACTTGCCAGGCCGGCGCTTTCCGCAATCATTTTCCCCACAAACGCTTTTTCACCGCCTTCGCACCAGAGCTCATTATGCTGACCGCCAAAGTTGAGCGGCGCCGACTGCTGTAAGCCCAGATTCCGTGATTTACGCTGTGAACCCGCCGCCGCCTCTGCAGCCGACGCATGAAATGGCGGATTGCAGATGACCGCATGGAAAAACGCATCTTTATTCACAACGCCGTTCAGCACCGCCTGAGGATTTTTTTGCCGACGTAAGCGGATCAGACGCGACATACCGGCGTTGGCGGCGACAATTTTACCTGCGGCTTTCAGGGCAGCGTCGTCGATTTCGGTTCCGGTGAAACGCCAGCCGTATTCTGCGGCTCCAATCAGGGGATAAATGCAGTTTGCCCCGCAGCCAATATCCAGCACGTCGGCCGAGGGAACCCTGCCCTGATTATCCAGCGCCAGGAGATCCGCCAGATAATGCAGGTAGTCGGCGCGCCCCGGCACGGGCGGACACAGCGATCCCGGCGCCAGCTGCCAGTCGAGTCCGTAGAAGAGTTTAAGCAGCGCCTGGTTAAGCAGCATCACGGCCTCGGGATCGGCAAAATCAACCGACATGACGCCATAACCATTGGGCCGGACCTTTGCTGCCAGCGGTGGATGCGCCGCCGTGAGGGCAGCAAAATCATATTCACCCTGATGGCGGTTTCGGGCGTGGAAGAGCGACGGGCTGGCAGACTTTTTCATACTTTCTCTCATGTTTTCAGGCGCGCGTACAATACGCTGTGACTGGCAGAAAATAAACAGCATTCTCGGCTGAAAGCAGACTTTATGGCGGGCAAGCCAGGTGACGTTATGCAGGCGAATCGCTGTTTAAGGTGTTTGGCAAAGCGAATAAAAGGCAGAAGAAGGGAAAAGCATGAGCGGAGAGCAAAATGCGCGCCGCCAGTCATCATGCTGGCGGCGCGACGTACGAATGCGGGATTATTTAAAATCGACGCGCATTAAATCCTGGATGGGCATCCCTTTCGTCGTTTCTACACAACGATCGATATAGCTGGTAAAGCCCGGGGGCGAACTCATTCCCAGACGCAGCAACTTATCATTAGAGAACACGACATTCAGACGGGCAAACTCGCCGTACAGACGCATCGCGCGCAGCATCAGGCGTTCGTTGCAAGGCCCGTAAATCTTTTTAAAGTTCTTACGCTCTTTAACGATTTCGCTGAAATCAACTTGCAGATAGTTAGGTGCCAGCGGTGCACTTTTTTCTGCGGTGGCAAAGGCCGAATCGATCTCAGAGAAGGTGTTGCTGCTGCGCTCACCGGCAGAAATATGGTAGACCATCTCTTTGGTGCAGCCGTGATCCATCAGAAATACCAGGGATTTTGCACAGTAGTCCACCGGGATAACATCGACACGATCATCAAGCGAGCAGAGGAATTTCTCCAGCTTCATCACCATTTTAAATACCCAGAAAATGCTGCCTGACGGCGTACAACCTTCCTGAGAATGGCCAACAACGATGGACGGACGGGCAATGACCAGCGGCAGGTGCGGTAACTCCTGCTTGATCTTGTTTTCGATATAAGATTTGGAATAGGTGTAATCGACAATGTGATCTTCACGTGACGACAGCACCAGGTCCTCTTTGACGACTTCACCCTGATCCGGCGCGGAAGACATTGCCGTGCCCACGTGAACAAATTTTACGAATTCAGGCAGCCCAGCCATCCTGGCAGCCAGCTTAAAGGTGCCTTCGACGTTGACGCGCCAGATATCGTTATTTTCACCAAATGACGCAATCGCTGCGCAGTTGATAACGTGGCTGACCTGATCGATACGCGCATCACCCAGAAAAAGTTCGGGTGCAAGGAGATCGCCGACCAGAATATGATCTGCGGTCAGGCGTTGAATCGCCTGTGCCGAACATGAAAACTTGGTTAAATTTTCTTTAACCCTCTCCAGTCCCTGGTTAGCATCGCTGGCTCTGACAAGCAGCAGCAACTCAACATCCTGGCGCATCAGCAATTCTGCCACAACTGCACCACCAACGAATCCAGAAGATCCTGTAACAAGAATTTTTTTCATATCGACCACGAGAACAATTGATGAGGTTGTATAGTGCACCTAATTCGTTAAACAAATACGAAACTTTGTTAGCACAAAATGTATAAAATGCAATCGTTTACTTTTCGTTTACTTTTGCACCACCTGTTTTCAGCAGTAAAATCGGAAAATAACACTTAACTAACTGATTTAAACAAAAATTCATCCGTTAGCACAGAAAGTAACGGCTGTTATTATTCAGGAATAATCCGGTACCTGATCGAGACCTTTTTTACAGATTTGCCCCGCCAACAGCCATTTACCCACTACGCTTGAATCAGCTTTTACAGGGAGACAACCATGAACAAACGTTATTCATACCAGCCACGCGCCGGACACGGTCTGCCGCACGATCCACTCAATGCGATTATCGGCCCGCGCCCCATCGGCTGGATAAGCTCCACCAGCGCCAAAGGCATACGTAATCTTGCCCCTTACAGCTTTTTCAACTGTTTCAATTACCTGCCGCCGATCATTGGTTTTGCCAGTAGCGGCTGGAAAGACAGTGTGCAGAATATTGCTGAAACCAAAGAATTTGTCTGGAATCTGGCGACCCGTCCGCTGGCTGAGGCCATGAATGAAAGTTCGATTTCTGCGCCCGCCGATCAGGACGAGTTTGCCCTTGCCGGTTTAACGCCCCTGGCCGCCTCTCAGGTCAACGCCAGTCTGGTGCAGGAAAGCCCGGTGAATTTTGAATGTAAACTCACGCAGCTGATTCAGTTGCAGGATGCGCAGGGAAAAGCCATCGACAGCTGGCTGGTGTTAGGCGAAGCCGTCGCTATCCACATTGACGAAAGTCTGCTGGAAAACGGGATTTATCAGACGGCAAAAGCCGAACCGATTCTGCGCGCGGGCGGCCCCAGTGCCTATTACGGGATCACTGAGGCGCAGCGGTTTGACCTGGTGCGTCCGGATGCGCGGCGGGGATAAATCTCAGAGCACCTCCGGCATCTGGGTTCGAAGGACCTGCACCGCGCGGGCAATCTCCGGTGCCAGCCACCGATCCTCCTGCCAGCAGGGTACAATCTGACGCAGACGTCGCCAGGCGCGAAGGGTTCCACTTGCCAGTTGCGCCTCACCGTGGAACTCCAGCGCCTGGGCCGCCAGCAGGTATTCAATGGCGAGAATGTGATAGACGTTACTCACGGTTTTCAGCAATTTTAATGCCGCACCGGTTCCCAGACTGAGGTGGTCTTCCTGTAGCCCGGAGGTGATGTAGTTATCCAGCACCGCCGGCTGGGCCAACTGGCGATTCTCAGCACAGAGCGAGGCCGCCACGTATTGCGCAATCATCATGCCGGAGTTGACGCCGGGCTGGCCGACCAGGAAAGGCGGTAAGCCGCTGACCAACGGGTTGACCAGACGATCCAGACGCCGTTCGGCAATGCTCCCCAGTTCCGCCAGGGCAATGGCCAGCAGGTCGCAGGCCATCGCGACCGATTCACCATGTGGATGCGCTTGTGAGACCACGCGCCAGGCCTGCGGTGTGCCCATTACCAGTGGATTATCGGTACAGGCGTTGAGTTCCGTTGCAATCTGACGCTCGACATGTGCAAACTGATCGCGGCAGGCACCGTGCACCTGCGGCATGGATCGCAGGCTCAATGCATCCTGGGTCCGGATGCCGCTGCTTATCTTCAATAGCGGGCTGTCGCCCAGTAAACGCCGTAACCGCTCGCCGCTGCGCTGGATACCCGGGCTGGCTTTAAGGGACAACACCTCTTCGTCAAAGGCAACCAGCTGCCCACGCAAGGCTTCAAAACTCATGGCTCCGGTAACGTCCGCCCAGTCCAGCAAACGGCGGGCATCATCCAGCGCCAGGCAGGCCAGTCCGGTCATGCACGGCGTACCGTTTACCAGGCTAAGCCCCTCTTTTGCGCCGGGTCGATAGGGCGTGAGTCCGGTCCGCGCCAGCGCCTCACTGGCAGGCACAATCTGCCCATCAAATTCCGCCTCGCCCACGCCAATCAGCGTCAGGCTGATATGCGCCATGTGCGTCAAATACCCTACCGATCCCTGCGAAGGCACCTGAGGCGTAATGTGCTGGTTAAGCAGCACCAACAGGCGCCGAACCAGTTCGACCGACACGCCGGATTTCCCGTGACTGTAGTTCGCTATCGCGGCGCATAAGATAGCGCGCACCTCATGTTTTGCGAGTAGCGGCCCCACGCCACAGGCATGACTTAACAGGGTGTTACGCGACAGCTGACTCAGCTCTTCTTCCGCCAGCATAATATTGCACAGCGCCCCCAGCCCCGTGTTGATGCCATAGGCGATCTGACCACTCGCAACGATATTCGTTACGATTTCTCGCCCCCGGGCAATGCGCTGCCAGGCACTCTCGCTCAGCACCAGCTCGGCATCGTGGCGGGCGACCTCAACCACCTCCTGCCAGGCTACCGGCGCGTCTCCCCAGACAACAACGCGACTCATCACACAGACTCCGCTGCATGGTGGCTGGAGATAAACTGCCTGAAGCGCGCCGAGCCGCCCTCACCGAACATGTCATCCGGCGTTCCCTGACAGTCAATGGTGCCTTGATGCATAAATATCACCCGGTTTGATACGTGGCGGGCAAACCCCATTTCATGCGTCACCACTAACATGGTGCGCCCCTCTTCTGCCAGACTGCGCATGACCTTCAGCACTTCACCGACCAGTTCAGGATCAAGTGCCGAAGTGGGCTCATCAAATAACATCACCTCCGGGTCCATGGCTAGCGCACGGGCAATGGCGACGCGCTGCTGTTGACCACCCGACAACTGGGCCGGATAAAAACCTTTGCGATTCAAAAGTCCGACCCGGTCCAGCAGCTGTTCTGCCTGCGCAATACAGGTTTTCTTATCGCGTTTCAGAACATAGTGCGGCCCTTCAATGACGTTTTGCAGCACGGTCATATGGGACCAGAGATTGAAGCTCTGAAAAACCATCCCCAGGCGTGAGCGCAAACGTTCCACCTGTTTGGGATTCGCGGCCAGTTGATGCCCGCGGGCATGGCGTTTCATCTCAATGGTTTCCCCGCCGACGCTTACCACGCCGGAATCGGGTGTTTCCAGCAGGTTAATACAGCGCAGCAAGGTACTTTTGCCCGAGCCGCTGGCACCGAGGATCGAAATGACGTCACCTTTGTGGGCCTGTAATGAAATGCCTTTCAGCACTTCCATGGCACCAAATGATTTATGGATATCGCTGGCGGACAGCGTTACGGCGGATGAATCCTGCATCTTAATCTCCCCCAGGGACGGGTTTAATGGCCGCTAGCGGCTTCTTTGCGGGCTGATGAACCGGCGTCAGTCGACGCTCAAGCAGGGCATACAGCTGCACGATGATGAAATTGAGGATCAGGTAAATGGCGGCGGCACACAGAAACACTTCCATCGTGCGGTAGGTACGCTGGATAATCTGCTGCGCGACGCCCGTGACATCCCACACGGTAACCAGGCTGGCGAGTGCGGTGGACTTCACCAGCAAAATGGCTTCGGTTGAATAGGCCGGCAAGGCATAGCGCAACATCACGGGCGCAATAATGCGCCGCAGCAGCAGCCAGCGCGACATACCGCACGCCATACCGGCTTCCACCTGCCCGGCGGGCACCGCCAGCAACGCACCACGCAGGATTTCTGCCGTATAGGCAGCGGTGCACAGGGACAGCGCCAGCACGGCACAGCTGAATGGCTCACGTAAAAACGGCCAGACAAAACTGTGGCGAATCACGCCAAACTGGCCCAGGCCGTAATAGATTAAAAACAGCTGGATCATCAGGGGAGAACCGCGAAACACCAGAATATAGCCACGGGCAAAACTGCTCAGTATGCGCCAGCGGCTCATGCGCAGCGCCAGAATGCCCACCGCCAGCACGCCGCCGCACAGGAATGAACTGATAAACAGGCCGAGCGTAACCGGCAGGGCGGCGCTTAACTTCAGGAAAGTATCAGCAAGAAAGGCAAAATCGATCATGGTGCGGTTCCTTAATGCTGTGCCGCCGTTCGGCTCTGCCAGGCGCGGCCCAGACGAGCTTCCACGCGCAGAAAAGCCCGATTCGACAGCACAGTTAACAACAGATAGCATCCGCCGCCGATCAGATAAAAGGTGAAGTAGTCACGCGTAGAACCCGCCGCCACCTGACTGGCGCGCATCAGCTCCACGATGCCGGTGACCGAAACCAACGCAGAGTCTTTCAGGCTCATCTGCCAGACATTGGACAGGCCAGGCAGCGCGTAGCGCGCCACCTGAGGCAGCAGGATGCGCTGACGAATTCGCCAGCGCGACATGCCTGTTGCCACCGCCGCTTCCACTTCGCCCCGGGACAGCGCCAGCCGGGCAGCACGATAAACTTCAGCCTGGTAGGAGCCCGAAATCAGCCCGATCGCCAGCGCGCCGATCAGAAAAGGCGGCGCCTCGATAAATCCCTGCGCACCAAATATTTGACCGATCTGGGTGATCAGGCCTGAACCACCAAAGTAAAACAGGTAGATCACCAGTAGCTCCGGGATGCCGCGAAAAATCACCGAATAGCCCTCACCCAACCAGCGTAAGGGACGGTGAGAAGACAATTTCGCCGCGGCGATGCCTGAGCCCACGACGGCTCCTACCATCAGCGCGACCAGCGACAACAGCAATGTAGTGAACGTTGCGCTCACTATCAGCCGCCCCCAGCCATCTGCGCCAAAACCCAGCAGGCTCATCATGCTCGACCTCACTTATGGCGTAACGTCAGTTTTAAACCATTTCTCGCTGAGCTCTTTTACGGTGCCGTCAGCCAGCGCGGCCTTGATGGCATCGTCCAGTTTTGCTTTCAGATCGCCGTCTGCCATCCGCACGCCCATGGCTTCACCTTCGCCCCAGATCGGGCCGCCCAGTTGCGGACCGCTGAAGGCCAGGTTGCTGTTGTCTTTGCGCGTCAGCATTGATTTGGCAAAGGTCACATCGTCAAACACCGCATCAATACGTCCAGCCTGTAAATCCAGAATGGCATCGGCAGAGGTGGTGTATTCGCGTATGTCGGCCACGCCTTTGAAATATTTATCGATAAAAGGCGTGTATACCGTGCCGGAGGCAATACCGATGGTTTTTCCTTTCAGGGCCGCCTTTATCGGTGCCAGCGCGGCTTCAATCTCTTTTTCATCATCATGCAACTTCGTCACGCCCTTGCCCGGGGGGAGCAGCGTCCCTTTTACGGCAATAAAGGTGGCTGGCGTAGAGGCATAGGGAAGCGTAAAACTGACCACTTTTTTTCGCTCTGGCGTGATCACAATGGCGTCCATGATCACGTCGTATTTACCCGCATTCAGCCCGGCAATCATGCCATCCCAGTTCTGGACAACCAGTTTGCATTCCATGCCCATGCGCTTGCACAGGTTGGCCATGAGTTCCGGCTCAAATCCCCCGAGTTTGCCGCCGGGCAGCGTCAGGTTCCAGGGTTCATAGCTGCCTTCCGTCGCTATCGTGATCGATTTCCACTCTTTCGCCTGCACCGCAACGGTGCTGAGCAGCAGGCTGGAAAACAGGGTTGTAAGGCAAAAACGGCGAAACGCTTCGGGGTGCTTCATACGGCTTCTCCTGGATGAAAATGCGTTTTAAGAGTGTCAGTGTTGTTTTAACAAAAAACTTACAAGATGATGAATCATGTATATACAAGCTAACATTGTCGAATTCATTGTCGGCTTGATCGTTTTGTGAGCCAGACACGATAAATAGCAACGGGATATCGAACAGAGCTAACTTGTACATACAACCTAGCAAAGGTCGTGCCAGTTCAGGACGCTCGGCAACCGCCGCCCTATTGCCCGGTGAAAGTGCTCTTACCAGGCCAATGCCCGTTTCAGGTGCAGCACTGCACACATTCAGCGCAAACTTGCGCGCAGTGCTGCGGCGGACAGAAACAGATCGGCAACCGATTATGTTATCGCCTGGCGGGGATCACGGATAAGCGCCCTGCATTTAGCCCCTCTCACCGGTCTGGCGAACATCATCGCTCAGCCTCTTCATGCCTGGCGCGCACCTGTAAATGCCTTGCCTGAACAGGCGAAAAGATGCTGAGAGTCGTGGGAGAAAGTCGTGCGGTATGCGGTAAAAGGAGGCAGCCGGGACCCAGCGTGGCGCCCGGCTGTGTGCTATTGTGCCAACGGGCGCTAAGTGGCCGAAGCCCATCAGGTCCGTTATTCTGCGCCGGCCAAAACCGCCAGCCGGGCCGCGGTGATTGGGTTACGCCTCAGCCCGTTTTTCCCTGTTCGAGAAAGCTATGCAGCAGCGGCTTTAACACCTTCTTCAACTGCGCAGCCCGCGCTTCATGCCAGGTAAACGGCGGCGTTTCATCCATATAGTTAATTTGCGACAGCTCCAGCTGCACAGCCTGAACCTGCTGCTGCTGCTGCCCGTAAGCACGCGTGATATAACCACCTTTGAAACGGCCGTTCACCACCCAGCTGTAGCGATCCTGCGCGCGGCACACCGAGGTGAGTCCGTTAATCACGGCACTGCTGCAGCTCGCCCCATCGTTGGTACCAATATTGAGATCCGGCAACCGCCCCTCAAACAGACGGGGAATTTCACTGGCAATAGAGTGCGCATCAAACAGCAAAGCGTAACCAAACTCCGCTTTCATTTGCGCCAGCGTCTGCTGAATCTGCTGATGGTAAGGTTGCCAGATAGCGTTGATGTAGCCCTGGCGCTGCGCATCCGTGGGCGTTTTGCCCTCGATAAAAGTCGGCGTGCCGTCAAACAGGGTTTCGGGGAACAGGCCGGTCGTAGCCGTGGTATAGAGCGGTTGATTATCCGACGGGCGATTCAGATCGATAACAAATCGTGAGTAGCGACCGATGATAATGCTCGCTCCCATATCACGCAGAAAATCATAAAGTTGTGGCAGGTGCCAGTCGGTGTCAGGTAAGTTGCGGGCGGCCTCGCTGAGTCCCTCCTCCACTTCCGGTGTCAACAGCGTACCGGCATGAGGGATACTGACCAGTAGAGGAATATTGCCCTGGGTGAAATGAAAAGGTGTCATTGTGCTTCTCCGCGATAGATGACCGTACAGGGCAGTTCACCGCCCAGCCAGTAAACCAGTTCCGCCGGGCGAGCCAGCGGCCAGTGGACAAAACTGGCAACTTTGCCAGCCTCAAGCGAGCCGTGGCTGGCTTCCAGCCCTAGCGCCTTCGCGCCCCACAGGGTGACGCCGGCCAGCGCCTCTTCCGGCGTCATGCCAAACAGCGTGCAGCCCATATTGAGCATTAACCGCAGTGACAGGGCCGGAGAGGTGCCAGGGTTGGCATCACTCGCCAGCGCCATGGGCACGCCATAGCGGCGAAACAGCGCCACAGGTGGGCGCTGCGTTTCCCGTAACAGGTAAAATGCGCCAGGCAGCAGTACCGCGACCGTGCCGTGCCCGGCCATCGCCTGGACATCCTGCTCGGTGGCATATTCCAGATGATCGGCTGAGAGCGCGTCATGGCGTGCTGCCAGCGCCGCACCACCCAGCGCAGACAACTGCTCTGCATGAAGTTTTACCGGCAGCCCCAGCGCCTTTGCCCGCTCAAACACCCGGGCTACCTGCTGAGGAGAAAAGGCCAGATGTTCACAGAAAGCATCAACCGCGTCAGCCAGCCCTTCGGCTTCGACCTGAGGCAGCAGGCGTTCGCAGATAATCGCTATCCAGCCCTCGGGATCCTGTTTAAATTCCGGCGGAAAAGCGTGCGCAGCAAGGCAGGTTGCCTGCACATCCGCAGCCACCTCTTTACCCAGTTGGCGGATGGCGCGCAGCATACGTAATTCGCTCTCTTCGTCCAGCCCGTAACCGGATTTGATCTCGACAGTCGTCACGCCTTCAGCCAGTAAACGATTCAGTCGCCAGCGGGCCGATGAAACCAGCGCCTGCTCGCTGGCCGCGCGCGTAGCCCGAACGGTAGAGAGGATGCCCCCGCCCTGTGCCGCTATGTCGGCATAACTGACCCCGTTGAGACGCTGTTCAAATTCCTGACTGCGATCCCCACCAAAAACCAGATGCGTATGACAATCGACCAGCCCTGGCGTGATGATCCCGCCCGGTAACTGATGATGTTTTTGTGCGCTAAAGGCAGGCATATCCGCGGCGGCGCCTACCCACACCAGCTTGTCTGCCTTCACCGCCAGCGCCCCCTGCTCAATCATCGCGTAGCGGCCACCGCGCATGGTCACCACATCAGCACCGGTCCACACACTGTCTACCTGGAGTTCTTCTGCCATTCCTGCCTCTCGTTACTCTCGCCGTTTACAGCCCACTTTAAAGTATGTATATGTATATACAACCACATCCCTTGAGGATCAACTATGGCAACTTTTTTTGCGCCCCGCGCACTGCTGGCTGACGGATGGAACAAACAGGTACGCATCCACGTCAGTCCGGCCGGAATCATTGAGGCCATCACGCCCAACAGTGATGACCGTCAGGCATGTCGCTTACCCGGCGAGGTCATTCCCGCTATCGCAAATCTGCACTCTCATGCTTTTCAGCGCGCCATGGCCGGTCTGGCCGAAGTGGCGGGCGATCCGCAAGACAGCTTCTGGACCTGGCGCGACTTAATGTATCGCATGGTGCAGCGCCTGACGCCCCAGCAGGTGGGCGATATTGCCGCGTTGCTGTACATCGATATGTTAAAAGGTGGCTACTGCCAGGTTGCAGAATTCCATTATCTGCATCACGACGTTAACGGCCTGCCCTATGCGGATGATGCCATGCTGCAGCAGTTGATTGCCGCCGCCGAGACGGCAGGCATTGGTCAGACCCTGCTTCCGGTGCTTTACAGCTACAGCGGGTTTGGCGCGCAGCCGCCTGTGGCCGGGCAGAAACGCTTTATTCAGCAGACCGACAACTACCTGCAACAGCAGGCACGCCTGCAGACGTGGGTGAAAGACAAGCCATTGCACAACGTGGGCCTGTGCTTTCACTCACTGCGTGCGGTGAGCGAAGTGCAAATGCACGAAGTGTTAGCCGCCAGCGATCGGTCGTTACCGGTGCACATCCACGTTGCCGAGCAGGAAAAAGAGGTGAACGACAGCATGGCCTGGAGCGGCGAGCGCCCGGTGAGCTGGCTGATGAACCGCTTTGACGTTGACGCGCGCTGGTGCCTGATCCATGCCACACATCTTGATGACAGCGAGGTGACGCGCCTTGCCACCAGCGGCGCGGTCGCCGGGTTGTGTCCGACTACCGAAGCCAATCTTGGCGACGGCATTTTCCCGGCGGTGGACTATATCGCTCAGGGCGGTCGCTGGGGCATCGGCTCTGACAGCCATGTCTCATTGAGCGTTCAGGAAGAGCTGCGCTGGCTGGAATATGCTCAGCGTCTGCGCGACCGCCGTCGTAACCGTATCGCCCTGGCTCACCAGCCTTCCGTCGGCGACCTGCTGTGGCAGCAGGCAGCTGCAGGCGGCGCTCAGGCCTGTGGGATCAGGAGTGGTTCACTGGCCGTGGGGCAGCGCGCCGACTGGCTGGTACTGCGCGATCAGGCCTGGCTGGGCAGCGTGAATGACCACGCCCTGCTTAACCGATGGCTGTTTGCGGGCCAGCGCGATCAGATTCGCGACGTGTATGTGGCGGGCAATCGGGTCATTAACGACGGGCATCATGCCGAAGAACACGCCTGCGCGGCGCGCTTCGCCCAGGCAATGGCGGCGCTGCAATGAGAACGTTATTTTCTCTGGAAAACTTACCCGCTAGCCGCTGGCGCAACGGCGGAGGCGAAACACGCGAGATTATCAGCTTTCCGCCTGATGCCGACGATTTCGCCTGGCGAGCCAGTATTGCGACCATTGCTCAGGACGGCCCGTTTTCGACGTTCAACGGCATAGATCGCACCATTACTCTGCTGAACGGCAGCCCGGTGCTGCTGCGAGGTCCGGCAGGCGAGCACCGCTTACTGCCTGAAGTTCCCTGGGCTTTCGCGGGTGAATGGGCGCTTGAAGCCAGTCTGGAAGGCAAAGAGGCCAGTCAGGATTTTAACGTCATGACGCGGCGTGACGCATGGCGGGCGCAGGCCGACGTCGTTACGCAAGCCGTCTGCAGCGAGCACGGCGTAGCGTGGGTGTTAGCCGGAGAATGGCGCATCGCGGATGACGCGCGGTTAGAGGCGCAGCAGGGGACATGGTGGGTAGATCACTCCACCCTGCTCTCGCCAGCCAGTCCGGAGGCAAGACTGCTGTTCGTGCGCCTTACCCGTGTCCTTTGAAGCGGCCCAGCAGCTTATAGCGCGAGCCCGGATAGAGTAATCGCGCATAGGTCACGATTTTATTGTCGCTCCAGGTCTGGCGGCGGATAAGCAGACAGGGCTCATGCTCATCGATCGCCAGATGTTTACGCTGACGCGCATCGGGCATCACCGCTTCAACGATGTGCTCGCCTGCCGTTAACGGCGCCGCCCGCATCAGATAGGTATAAGGCGTGAGCGTATGGTAATCCTGAGTCAGATAGTCCGGAGCCAGCTGCGGATTCACCAGTCGGTCTTCAAGCTGCACCGGCAACTCGTTTTCATAATGCACAATCAGCGAATGAAACAGCGTTTGCCCGGTGGTCAGCCCCAGAACCGAAGCCTGCTCGGGATCGGCTTTGTTCTGACCCATCATCAGAATTTTGCAGCTGTGCTGGTGACCGCGCTGGGCAATTTCATCGGCGATGTTATGCACTTCGAGCATGGCCGTATAGCCTTTCATTTCGGCAACGAATGTTCCCACGCCCTGCATACGCACCAGAAACCCTTCGCTGGTCAGCTCGCGTAATGCACGATTGATGGTCATCCGGCTCACGCCTAGTTCATTGACCAGCTCGCTTTCGGAGGGCACGCGCTGATTTGCTTTCCAGTGTCCTTCACGAATCTGGCTGATGATAGCCTGCTTGACCCGTTGATAAATAGGCGCAGGTTCATCGCTCATGGCCGCCGCCAGTTGTGCAATTGCCGTATGCTCGGCCATAACGTTTTCCTTTCGCAGATAATGCGCAGAGTTTACTGCCTGCAGGGTTGGATGTATATACATTCAGACGCGGTTTCAGCACTTTAACCGTGCACCTGCTGCCTGATAAAGGTGCAGCAATACCGGTCGTTGCTCGCTCCCCCCTGCCCTGACGCCCGATCAATTTTGTGATCGGTTTGGCACGCTGATTGCAACTTGTATAGACAAGAATAGACACTTATGGTTCACTCGCGTTATTCAGTTGATCAGGGTCAATAAAGATGCCCTGCGGCAACCCAACCCTTGTATAGACAGGAGCAGGTTATGTCAGGTTCGACTCAGGTATTACACCTGGTGCCAGGTAATGTTGATCTCGCGACGTTACGCGCAATTTATCAGGGCAACGTTACCCTCAGCCTCGACGATGGCGCCCGCCAGGCCGTCGCCGAGGCACAACGCACCGTTGACGCGATCGTCGCCTCCGGCAGCGTGGTTTACGGCATTAACACCGGTTTTGGCAAACTGGCCCAAACCCAGATCCCCGCCAGCCGTCTGGCGGATCTGCAACGTAATCTGGTGCTGTCCCACAGCGTCGGGTTAGGGAATTTACTGCCTGATAACGTCACGCGGCTGGTCGTCGCCAGCAAAGTGATCAGCCTTTCGCGGGGCCATTCGGGTGTACGCATCGAACTGATCGATGCCCTGCTGGCCCTGTTTAATGCCGGCATCATGCCGTGCATTCCGGAAAAAGGATCGGTGGGTGCCTCGGGCGATCTGGCACCGCTGGCGCATATGTCGCTGATGCTGCTTGGTGAAGGTCAGGTCAGGTTCAAAGGGGAACTTATTGCGGCGACAGAAGGCCTGGCTAAAGTCGGGTTGACGCCCTTTGTTCTGGGCCCGAAAGAAGGTCTGGCATTGCTTAACGGCACCCAGGTTTCCACGGCGCTGGCGCTGCGTGGCCTGTTTGAAGCCGAAAACCTGTTTGCCGCAGGTTTACTGGCGGGCGCCCTGTCGTTAGAAGCGATCAAAGGTTCGTTAAAACCCTTCGATGCCCGTATCCATCAGGCGCGCGGTCAGCACGGGCAGATTGCCGTGGCCGCCGCGATTACCAGCCTGATTGAAGGAAGCGAAATCCTCGGTTCACATACCCACTGTGGCCGGGTACAGGATCCCTATTCTATCCGCTGCGTACCTCAGGTAATGGGCGCCTGCCTGGATAACCTCTCTCATGCCGCGCGCGTCCTGCAAATTGAAGCCAACGCCGCCTCTGATAATCCGCTGGTTTTCAGCGAAACCGGCGATGTGATCTCCGGCGGCAACTTCCATGCTGAACCGGTCGCCTTTGCAGCCGACATTATTGCGCTGGCCGTGGCTGAAGTGGGCGCTATCTCGGAACGTCGACTGGCCCTGCTGCTGGATACCGGCCTGTCCGGACTGCCACCTTTCCTGGTTCGCGACGGCGGCGTGAACTCCGGCTTTATGATTGCCCAGGTCACTGCGGCGGCGCTGGCATCAGAAAATAAATCGCTGGCCCATCCCGGCAGTGTAGACAGCTTACCGACCTCGGCTAACCAGGAAGATCACGTTTCCATGGCCACCTATGCCGCCCGCCGCTTGGGGGATATGTGCTTCAACAGCGCCGCCGTGGTGGGCATTGAAGCGATGGCCGCCGCCCAGGGCATTGAGTTTCATCGTCCCTTGCAAAGTTCTGCACCGATAGAGCAGGCCATTGGCCGCATCCGCGAACGCGTTGCCTTCCTGGAAGAAGACCGCCTGCTGGCACCCGACATTGAGGCGATGCGTCAGTGGGCAAGCCGCTGCGACTGGCCAGAGGCACTCACCGCATTACTACCCAGCATGGGCACCTATTCAGTTAAATAAGGAATCCGTCATGAGCGAAACCCTGTCTAAAGCGGTAGCACGCGAGATCCGTGCGCCGCGTGGAAATGAACTGCACTGCGCTAACTGGTTAATTGAAGCGGCTTACCGCATGATTCAGAACAACCTGGATCCCGACGTGGCAGAACGTCCGGAAGATCTGGTGGTGTACGGCGGTATTGGTAAAGCCGCGCGCAACTGGGAATGTTTTGAGCAAATTTTACGATCGCTGCAGCTCCTGCAGCCGGACGAAACCCTGTTGATCCAGTCGGGCAAACCCGTCGGCGTGTTTCGTACCCATGCGGATGCTCCCCGCGTCCTGCTGGCCAACTCCAATCTGGTTCCTCACTGGGCTAACTGGGATCACTTCCACGAACTGGATAAAGCCGGGCTGATGATGTATGGCCAGATGACGGCCGGCTCATGGATTTACATTGGCGCCCAGGGAATCGTTCAGGGCACCTACGAGACGTTTGTCGAGGCCGGACGCCAGCACTATAACAATGATCTAAGCGGACGCTGGATCCTGACCGCCGGTTTAGGTGGCATGGGTGGTGCGCAACCCTTGGCAGGCGTGCTGGCGGGCGCCTGCGTACTGGCGATTGAGTGTCAGGAATCCCGTATCGATTTTCGTTTACGCACGCGTTATGTCGATTACAAAGCCACCTCGCTGGATGAGGCACTGGCCCTGATTGATGAGGCGACCAAAGCGAAGAAAGCCATTTCTGTCGGCCTGCTGGGCAATGCGGCGGAAATCCTGCCCGAGCTGGTTAAGCGCGCCAAAGCGGGTGGACCTAAGCCTGACATCGTCACCGACCAGACTTCGGCGCACGATCCCCTTAACGGCTATCTGCCCATTGACTGGGACGTCTCACGCTGGGAGCAGGAACGCAAGACACATCCTAAAGCCGTGGAGAAAGCTGCCCGTGCCTCTATGGCCGTCCACGTTCAGGCGATGCTCGACTTCTGTCATATGGGCATTCCTACCGTCGATTATGGCAACAACATTCGCCAGGTCGCACTGGATGAAGGCATCAGCAATGCCTTTGATTTTCCCGGTTTTGTGCCAGCCTATATCCGTCCCCTGTTTTGCGAAGGTAAAGGTCCGTTCCGCTGGGTTGCCCTGTCTGGCGACCCCGAAGATATCTATAAAACGGATGCCAAACTCAAAGAACTTTTCCCGCAACATAAAACGCTGCATCGCTGGCTGGATATGGCGCAGGAACGCATCGCCTTCCAGGGCTTACCGGCGCGTATCTGCTGGCTGGGATTGGGTGAGCGCCATCTCGCGGCCCTCGCGTTCAATGAAATGGTACGCAACGGCGAGCTAAAAGCACCGATTGTGATCGGTCGCGATCACCTCGACTGTGGCTCTGTTGCCTCGCCAAACCGCGAAACCGAAGCGATGAAAGATGGGTCGGATGCGGTATCCGACTGGCCGCTGCTCAACGCCCTGCTGAATACGGCGGGCGGCGCGACCTGGGTGAGCCTGCATCATGGTGGTGGCGTGGGCATGGGCTTCTCCCAGCATTCTGGCGTGGTGATTGTGTGCGACGGCACGGAAGCGGCTGATGCCCGTCTGGGCCGCGTGCTATGGAACGATCCTGCTACCGGCGTGATGCGTCATGCCGATGCGGGATACGAACAGGCACAGCAGTGTGCGACAAAACACGGTCTGAACTTACCGATGCAATAACCCGCAACGCCGATTTTATTGAGTCGCGTCATGCGGTAAAAAACGCTGTTCCGGGGAGTGCGGTTCCGGAACAGCGGCGCGAAATACTCGCAACAGGCTTACTCAGGCTTCGTGGACGTCAGCGTAATCCGTTCCAAAGGCCCGACAATAAAGAGATAGGAAATCAGGCCGAGCAGCCCCATCGATCCCACATATAAAATCGCATAATCAAATGATTGCGTATTTGCCAGAATGATCCCGATCACCAGCGGGGTAACGATACTGGCCATATTGCCGCACATGTTGAAAACGCCACCGGCAATGCCCAACACCTCTTTCGGCGATGTATCGCTCAGCACACACCAGCCCAGATTGCCAAAACCTTTGGCGAAAAAGGCAACGCTCATGGCCGCAACCACCACAATTTCCGAGGACGTGTAATTGGCGATAACAATGACACAGGAGAGCAGCATCCCACAGATGACGGGCAGTTTACGCGCAACCGTCAGGCTGTAACCGCGTTTGAGTAACGCATCAGAAAACACGCCGCCCAACAGGCCGCCCACAAAACCCGCGATGGCCGGTATACTGGCAATAAATCCCACTTTCAGAATCGACATGCCCTTGGCCTGATAGAGATAGGTAGGGAACCAGGTCAGGAAGAACCAGGTAATTGAGGTAACGCAAAACTGGCCAATGTAGACACCAATCATCATGCGGTTAATACACACGCTTTTAAACTGCGCCAGTGTAATTTTCTCTTGCGCCTTTTTACTGCCTAATGCGGGTTCTCCACCGCCGTTACGAATATACTCGATTTCCTCCTGATTTACTTTGGGATGCTGTAAGGGATCTCTGACTTTAAACAGCCAGACGATCCCTAAAATAACGCCAATCGCGCCGATATAATAAAAAACATAGTGCCAACTTAAATTATGAAGAATAATTGTCATCAAAGGCGTAATAATTCCGAGCGAGATATATTGTGCTGACTGATATATCGACGTCACGAATCCCCGCTCTTTGTTTGGAAACCACTGCACACTTAACCGACTGTTTGCCGGAAACGCTGGCGCTTCAATGGCGCCCATTAATAAACGCAAAATCACCAGAACGATAAGCGGACTGGCGTAGAGATAAATCGTGCCCTGCAGCATGGTCACCAGCGACCAGCCAATCAGCGCACAGCCGTATACCATGCGGGCACCGTAGCGGTCCAGTAACCAGCCGCCGGGTAATTGCATAATGACATAGGCAATACCAAAGGCCGAAAAGGCCAGCCCCATTGCTTCAGGATCAAAGCCCAACTCCTGACTCATAAAAGGCGCGACAACAGATAACGTCGCACGATCGGCATAATTAAATACGGTGGCAAGAAACAGAAATAGCAAAATAGAATAACGTACCTTGGTACGTTTTATTATTGTATTCATCACCCACTCCTGGATATCGGGTTGAGAGAGATTTAAAAGGAGAGGTGGCGGGAGAGATTCCCGCCAAAAAGATTAGGGACGTTTGCCGAATTCACAGGTTAATTGAGTCCAGCTTCGTGCTTGTTCGCTGAGCGTAAAACCAAGTCCGTGGCGATCTGAAACAAACATCCGTCCGTCACGTAATTCCAGTTGCTCATTAAATAACGGGTTCAGCCATTCGAAATGCTCCAGCCAGGGCTCAAGCGGATAGGCCGCCGCCAGATGCAGGTGAACCTCCATGGCGAAATGTGGCGCAAGCTTACGACCGTGCTTCGCCGCCAGATCCATGATTTTCAGGAAAGGGGAAATGCCACCCACGCGCGGCGCATCCGGCTGAACGAAATCACTGGCGTTGCCCAAAATCAGTTGCTCATGCTCACGGAAGCTGGTGAGCATCTCACCGGTCGCAATGGGCGTGTCCAGCGCGGCGGCCAGTTGTGCATGGCCTTCCACATCGTAAGCATCCAGCGGTTCTTCAATCCAGATCAGATTGAACGGCTCCATTTTGCGGCCCATACGGATAGCGGTCTCACGATCCCACTGTTGGTTGGCATCAACCATCAACGGGAAATCGTCGCCCAGCGCTTCACGCACTGCCGTTAAGCGACGAATGTCTTCGGCACAGTTTGGCTGCCCCACTTTCAACTTGATCCCGCCGATGCCGTTTTCACGCGAAATCACCACGTTCTTTAATACCTGCTCCAGCGGTGTATGCAGGAAGCCGCCCGAGGTGTTGTAGCACTGTACGGAATCACGATGGGAACCTAACAGTTTTGCCAACGGCAGCCCGGCGCGTTTCGCTTTCATATCCCACAGCGCAATATCAATGGGAGAGATAGCCTGCACCGCCATGCCGCTTCGTCCTACCGATGCGCCCGCCCACAGCAGTTTGGTGTAGATTTTATCAATATCGTTTGGATCTTCCCCCAGCAGATTATCGGCAATCTCCTTAGCATGCGCGTAAATGCCCTGCCCGCCAGCGCGTTTGGAATAGCTGAATCCCACCCCTTCAAAACCCTCACGGCTACGAATTTCAGCAATGATAATGGCCACTTCGGTTAACGGCTTTTGGCGCCCTGTCAGCACCTTGGCATCGCTGACGGGCGTGGCCAGGGGTAAAATCGACAGGGAGAGTTTGACCCATTCAATACGATCACCGACGTCAGCCGCCGTTTTTGCGTTTACCGTTTTGGCATAGCTCACGGCATTAGAATTTGCGCTTACAGACATAGTTATCTCCTGTGGTCTAAAAATGATTGCCCTAACATTTTTATCTTTACATCCCGGCCTGCGGCAGAAAACCGCGTTGTGTTTATTTTGAACAACAGATCACATTTACCTTGCATAAAGGGAGCCATGCTGCCAGCGAGATCGCATTTATGACTTTTTCTTCGTGTTAAACAACATAATGATTGCGTTAACATCTATCGCGAATTTTTTTAGTCATGTCAGCGCATACTGCTTAATGCGTAACGCACCGGCTGGAAATGCTCAGGAACATGAAGAATAATGCCAGTGCGAATACCGCCGTCACCGTGAAATGGATTGCCGTGAAAAGTTCGAAACCGACCCATGCGCCCACGCTTGAAGATGTCGCCCGCCATGCCGGACTGTCACCGATGACCGTCAGCCGCGTGCTGAATGCCCCGCAGTTAGTGCGGCCTAAAACGGCAGAAAGAGTCATGGAGGCGGTGCGGGTGACGGGATACATTCCTAATGCGCTGGCGGGAAGCCTGGCTTCAAGGCGCAGTAAGCTCATCGCTGTCGTGGTGCCGCAAATCAACAACAACATGTTCGTGGATACCATTCAGTCGTTGAGTGATGAGCTGGGCTTGCGGGGTTATCATATCCTGCTGAGCGTGGCGGGCTATCGCACTGATACTGAAGCCGAACTGGTGGCAACACTGCTGTCACGACGTCCGGACGGGATTGTTCTGACCGGGATCCATCATTCGGCCGCCCTTAAAAAGGTGATCCTGAATGCCGCGATACCGGTCGTTGAAATCTGGGATCTGACGCCAACGCCGCTCGATATGCTGGTGGGATTCTCGCATCAACGCGTTGGTCAGGCCACGGCAGAATACCTGCTTGAACAAGGCTTCCGTCGGCCCGGCCTGGTGTGGACGTCAGACAAACGTGCCGGACAGCGTAAACAGGGATTATGTGACGTCTTCAGCCAGCAGGGAATTGACGCAATCCCACAGGCAGACGCGGCGCTCCCCGCCTCTCTGGCATCCGGACGCGCCGGTTTAACGCAGCTCTTCGATCAGGGTGAGTATGACGTCATCGTCTGCAGTTCAGACACGCTGGCACAGGGTGCGATTATGGAGGCAGAAAGCCGTGGCCTGCGAGTACCTGAAGATATTGCGGTGATGGGCTTTGGCGATCTGGATTTTGCTGCAAGCAATCGCCCTGCCCTCACCACGGTCAGCGTCGATCGGGTCGCTATAGGCCAACGTGCCGCTACGCTGCTGGCCGATCGGATCGAACAGCGTCCCTGCGCAGAAAGCATTATTGATATCGGCTTCCATTTAATTAAGCGTGAGTCGGCATAACAGGCGATACGGTTGCACGCTTGTTTATTACTTATTCCATTTTGATTTAGCCCATTCGCTATTTTATCGCGCCTGGCGATAGACGCGCTCTCGCCCGGCCTCTAAAGTGAAGCTTCCTGAATGATATGGAGCGCGACATTGCATGACTCTTTCCTCTGACCTGCTTGATGATGCGCTGCGCTGGCGCCACCAGTTTCATCGCGAACCCGAACTCGGCTATCAGGAACATCGGACCAGCGATAAGGTTGCGCATGAACTTGAGCAGGCGGGCCTGCAGGTATTTCGTGGTCTTGCCGGGACGGGCGTGGTTGGCACCCTGAAAAATGGAAGCGGACCGGTCATCGGCCTGCGTGCCGATATGGACGCGCTGCCCATCAATGAAAAAGGCGAAACCGCCTGGCGCTCCAGTAAACCTGGTGTGATGCACGCCTGCGGCCATGATGGCCACACGGCGATTTTACTGGCGGCCGCCAGACAGCTTGCCGCCACGCGTCAGTTCAGCGGCACGGTGCATTTTATTTTTCAGCCTGCGGAAGAAAACCTCGGCGGCGCCCGGAAAATGGTGGAAGAGGGATTATTTACCCGTTTCCCCATGGATGCTGTCTATGCAATGCACAACTGGCCCGGCCTGCCGCTGGGATCGCTGGCGGTAAACGCCGGTGCGATGATGGCCTCTCTGGATGCGTTTGAAATTACGCTGAGCGGTAAAAGCTGCCACGCGGCCATGCCGGAAAGCGGTGCCGACCCGATGGTGGTGGCGGCTGAACTGATTCTGGCCCTGCAAACGATCCCCTCACGTCGCCTTTCTCCCCTTTCCTCAGCCGTGGTGAGCGTCACGCAGATTCAGGGTGGTGAGGCAATTAACGTGATTCCCGAACAGATCGTTCTGCGCGGCACAGTGCGCTGCCTGCAAGACGATGTGCGCAAACGGGTTCATGCGCTTATTGATGATTTTGTCACTACGCTGCCGAAACCCTTTGGCGTCTGCGGCGCGATTCGCTGGCTACCTGGCTACCCGGTGACAACCAACCATGCAGGCCCGGCCCGGCAGGTTCACGACGTTGCCGTCAGTACGCTGGGGGAAGAGCAGGTGCGGTGGCAGGTGAATCCCTCTATGGCCTCTGAAGATTTCGCCTGCATGCTGGAAGCCTGCCCGGGGGCCTATTTCTGGCTCGGTGCAGATGGTGCAACCCCATCCGCCCCCTTACATAATGCTCACTACGATTTCAACGATGCGCTCATCCCCACCGGTATCCGCTTCTGGCAAAACCTGGTTGAGCACGCCCTGCCACAGGCTCACCGTTAAAAACCGGCCGCCGCCAGTTTCTCAAGGCCGGCTTCCCGCGAGGCGCACTGACCGCTTGCGCGCAGGCAGCAGGCAATTTGCAGTCGCAGCGCCTCTGGTAGAGGGCGCTGGTGATTCAGCACCTCTTCCGTCCACCGCGCTGTCTCGGCGGCCGACTTGTCGGCGGGCAGCGGCACCGCTACCTCCGGCTGTCTCTCTACCCAGACCTCCGCCTGCTGTGCTGCACCGCCCACATAGCTGATGGCCGGGCAGCGCTGCGGATTGGCATAAACCTCACCTTCGGTCCCGTTCAGCAGAATCGCGGGGGCATCGATAGCGCTAAAAAAGGTCGCCACCCGTGGAACATACTCCGGGTGGGATACGCTTGACAGGCGCAGGGCCTCGCGCTCACCAAACGGCGTGGCCAGCTTCGCCAGCGTGTGGGCGCTGTTACGCACGCCCATGCGCCAGCGTAACGACAGCTGTTTTGCCATGGGTGGGCAGAGGTGATCGATGGTAATAAAGGCCAGCTCACCCCTGTCGAGCTTTGCCTGTGCCTGTTCGGCCGTAGTGACCGGCACGATCCCCAGCGCGGCAAAGACCGCTTCGCTGGTCACGCGCGTGGCATCGTCACTGACGCCGTGAACCAGCACGGGCAGACCGAGCCTGTTAAGCACCTGCGCCAGTAATGGGGTTAAATTTCCCTGACGGCGCGCACCGTTATAGCTGGGAATGACCACAGGCATGGGACGACCGCTCGGCGCCTGCAGGCGCATCACACGCGACTGCATCGCCTGATAGAAGCCGCGCATTTCTGCTTCGCCTTCACCTTTGATTCGCAGGGCGATTAAAATACTGCCCATTTCAAGATCCGGCACCTCGCCGTCCAGCATTGCGCCGTAGAGTGCCAGGGCACTGTCGAAATCGATATCGCGAGCATGGTTCTTACCGCGCCCGACTTCTTTGATAATTTTATTCAGTTCCATCACGCATTTCCGCTCAGTGGCAACGACTTAACGCCGCTTCGCACGCGGTTTGCGCGTGCCGGGATTGGGTTTGGTGTTTCTGGCCTCGGGTTCAGGCGTGACCGGCTGCTCAATTGAAAACACCGGCAGCGCCGCCAGCAGCCGACTGCCGTAAGCTTTACTCAACAGGCGGCGATCGTAAATAACTATCTCGCCAAAACACTGATGGCTGCGGATCAAACGCCCGACCTGCTGAATCAGCGTAAAAGAGGCGCTGGGTAAGCTCTGTACCTCAAACGGATAACGCCTGAGGCTCTTCAGCCATTCGCCCTCGGTTAAAATTACCGGACTGTCTATGGGCGGAAAAGCAATTTTATGGATATGTACCTGACTGAGCAGCTCACCTTTTAAATCCAGCCCTTCCGCAAACGACTGCAGGCCGATGAGAATACTGGTATCGCCCTGCTCTACCCGTTTGCGGTGCAGGGCGATCAGGCGACTGCGGGGCTGATCGCCCTGCACCAGCATCATCAGTCGTAATTCCGGCAGCGCCTCGACAAACTGTTGCATGGCGCGCCCGCTGGCAAACAACACCAGCACGCCTTTATGCTTTTCTGTCTGCATTTGCTGGCGGAAAAAGGCCGCCATCTCCGCGATGTGCTCAGCCTCATTCGCCATCAACGGTTCGTAGCGCATCTGCGGGATCACCAGCTTGCCCTGATCGACGTGGCTGAACGGCGACGCCAGTGCCACAAAACGGTCGCCCGCCTTTTCATTCAACCCCGACATTTCCTGCAGGCGGCTAAAGCTGTTCAATGAGCGCAAGGTCGCGGAGGTCACGACAACGTGAGGAATCTTGCGCCACAGCATTTTTTCCAGCTGATCGCAGACGCGAATTCCCGCGCAGTGGAAGAACAGGTGTGCCTGACCGTCGCGCAGTTCACGGGTTATCCATTTTGAAACGGGCGCACCAGAGGCTTTTTCCATCGCAGCCAGTCGCCACAGCTTGCTGACTGATTCAAACCAGCCAAAGTGGCGGTTGAGCTGCAATAAATTGCGGTGCAGACGCACGAGATCGACGCTTCCGGTTTGTTCACTCAAGGCGTTAATCAACCCTTCGCTGAGCCCACGTAGCCCGTCGCTCAGCTTGAACAGCCGGGCGCACAGCGCCAGCAGCTCGTCGGGTAAGGTGCCCAACACGAAACGAAACTCGCCGGGCTGATTGTGCGGCGGAAGCAATGGGCTTAATGCCTCACTTATGGTGGCAAGGCGTTCGCGCAGTTCATCACAGTGGGCTTTAAGACGTTCGGGATTAGCCAGCGGCGGGGGTGATTTGGGCCGCATCTGGCTCATAATCGCCTCCACCAGCTTCACAAATAGATCGAGCTGCAGGCTGGTCCAGCCGGGCGTGATATCGGCGCTCATCTCCAGTGCATCACGCGCCACTTCAGGCAGGTGATGCCCTTCATCCAGCACCAGCATCAGATTTTTGGCCGGGGGCAGCACCGATTCGTTTTCCATGGCCGCCATCACCAGCGCGTGGTTGGCCACCACGACATCGACCTGCTCGATTTCCCGCCGGGCAACGAAAAACGGACATTCCCGGTACCAGCGGCAATGCACGCCAAGGCAACTGGCTTTGTCAGTAGACAGACGCTGCCACAGGCTGTCGCTGACGTTCTCCTCGCTGTGATCGCGCAGGCCATCCCACTGATAGCGATCCAGTGACTTTTGCAGCCGTCCGCACTGGATCTGCTCTTCTTTGGTGCTGCTGACCGCCTCATCATCCAGGTAGAACAGCAAATCGGCCTGCTGATTATCGTCTGCGACCAGCGCGGCCAGATTGCGCGGACACACATAGCGCCCCCGGCCAAAGGCCGCCGTGAAGGTCAAATCCGGAATGATTTTTTTAAGCAACGGCAAATCTTTGCTGAAGATCTGATCCTGCAAGGCGACGTTGGCCGTGCTGATCACCAGCCGCTTCTCTTCCGCGCGGCTGACGGCGATGCCAGGAATAAGATACGAAAGCGTTTTGCCCACGCCAGTCGGCGCTTCTACAGCCAGGTGGCGCCCGTCATCACCCGACAGACATTTCGCGACCTCCGCGATCATCTGCCGCTGAGCAGGACGGGGAATAAAGTCTGGCACCTGTTGCTGCAGCGCTTTATACCACTGTGCGATCTGGCTTTTTAATGCTGCTGTCAGGGCCATGTTAAGATTACCACTTTACTCGATGGCCTGTATTTTTACACAGTATCGCAGTGACGTCAGCTTTCGGGTCTTTTTTTTCGTGCTGGCTTCAGAAAAGGCCTGCTCGTGCTGTCGGGTCAACAGCAGGCCACAGCCGCCGTATCGTGTTGTCGCGTGTTGCGCAGGGATAAGGCGGCGGCCCGAAGGCCTGTACTTCAGCCGCCGTGCGAATCCAGCACCTTAAACATCACCGTGGTCGCGTCCAGTTTTCCCTCAATAGACTGCGCATAGGCAGGAATCTCACCCGCAACCTGCCAGTGCAGCGCGCGATAAAGATCGCTGGCCACGTCCCCGGACCGGGTGTCCAGCACCAGCAGGCGTTTTCCCTTCTGATGCGCCCGCTGTTCTGCCTGCTGCATTAACCTACGCGCTATCCCCTGCCGCCGCGCCTGCGGATGTACGAGCAGCTTACTGACTTCGGCCCGATGGCTTCCATTGGGCATGGCGCTGTCATTGAGCATCACGGTGCCCACCACCCGGCCATGCTGGCGGGCAACCAGCAGTTCACTCTGGCCTTTTTCCAGCGCGGCAAGCTGATTTTGCCAAAAAAGGGTCATCACACTGATGTTTTCAGGATCGATAAAACCGATGCTGGCACCCTCGGCCACACAGGCCTGTAAGACCTGGGCCAGTTCGGGTAAAACCTGTTGTGCCTCAGCGGCGCTGAGTTGTTGATACGTCATCATGATTTGCAGACCACCAGTAAGTAGCGGGCACCTTCAGTAAGATGTGCCTGAAAAGCGGACGCGCCGCTAAGATGAAAACGCAGGCTGTCGCCGGGTGCTAAGGTCCAGCTCTGCGCGCCCATGGTTATCGTCAGCTGTCCCTGTTGCATCCAGATATGTTGTTCCATGCCCTGTAGCGGTGGCGCGTCGTATTCGACGCGCGCGCCGGGCCGCAGTGTGCCTTCGATCAGCTCACAGCGGAAATTATGGGTTGGCGGTGAGACATTGCGGCGACTAAATCCACTGGCTTCGTCGTTCCAGATCGGCTGGCGTTCGCGAGGGATCAGGAGATCGCTTTCCGCTTCCACTTCGCTCAGCAGGCGCGACATGGTCAGACTGTAAGCCACACACAAACGATTAAGCAGGGCAGCCGTTGGGCTGGTTTCAGCACGCTCAATACGCGATAATGTGGGCCGGCTAATGCCGGTGGCGGTTGAGAGTTCATCAAGTGACCAACCCTGCTTCATCCGTAATTCTGCAAGGCGGGCTGCTAAGCGTTGCTCCGTATTATCAAAAGACATGTTTCATCTCAATTATGAAAAATAAATCTCATAATTGAGATAGAACAACAATTAAGCGCAGCCGTCAAGTTGTACATCTAAAAATTGGTTGTACAACTTAACAGGCTTCGTTATGGTGTTTTAACTCAGGTCAGTTTAAAGAGGTAAATATGACCTTATACAGTATCGGCGATGTCGCCGAACGCTGTGGCATAAATCCGGTTACCTTACGCGCCTGGCAACGACGTTATGGATTATTGAAACCACAACGTACCGAAGGCGGTCATCGACAGTTCGATGAAGAAGATGTTCAGCGTATCCAGGAAATCATGCGCTGGATTGAAAGTGGAGTACCAGTAGGCAAGGTCAAAGCACTACTGGAAGGTGGAGATGTTGATTCCAACGATGGCTGGACCGCCATGCAGGACGAACTCATCAGCATACTGCGCCATGTAAGACCGGCTAAGCTACGCAACAAGATCGCTTTAATTGGTCGCGAACATGCGGTTGATGCCTTGATCGATCACGTTTTTATGCCCATAAGGCAGAAACTCAGCCTGGATCAGAATACAGCACGGACAATGTGCAGCCTGCTGGATGGCATCCTGATCGACTACGTGGCTTTTTGTCTGGCAAGCAGTCGCAAAAAAGCCGGTAAAGAAGCGCTGATTATTGGCTGGGGCATTGAAGATCGCACGCGCATCTGGCTGGAAGGATGGCGACTGTCGCAGCACGGCTGGCGCATCGACGTGCTTGCCGAACCGCTTGATGTTCCCCGGCCCGAGTTATTTCCGGGGCTGAATATGTTTGTTTTTACCGGTAAAAGACTGACGCGCCGTCAGCAGGAACAGCTGGCACACTGGCAGGAACAGGGATTCTCTGTACGTTTGCACGACGCACACTGAAATAAAAACGCACGCTCGGCACTATGACGGCTGCCTTGCGCGCGCTATTATCCCCGCCTTGACGTAAACACCCTCAGGTTAGTTATGAACTGGAAAAAAACATTTTTTGCCACGCTGTTTGCCATTATGGCTATCGGCGGCACCAGTGGACTTATGCTGGTCGGCTATTCACTTATCGTTCATTCACGCTAAGACGGCGCTGCAGCCGTTCAAACAGGCGATCGCTGACGATCGCTAACAGCCCGACCAGCAACGCGCCTTGTATGACATAGGCGGTATTAAAGCCGCTCAGGCCGATGATGATGGGCGAGCCCAGGCTCTTTGCCCCGACGGTAGAGGCGATGGCCGCCGTGCCGATATTGATGATGACGGAGTTACGTATCCCGGCAATGATCACCGGTGCCGCCAGCGCAAGCTCAACCTGCCACAAACGCTGCCAGCCACTCATGCCGACACCCACGGCGATCTCTCGACTGCTGGCCGGGACGCTGTCCAGCCCCGCCAGTGTGCCCTGTAAAATCGGCAGCAGCCCATAAAGCAGCAATGCCACCACGGCAGGCCACGCGCCGAATCCCATGACAGGCACGGCTATCGCCAGCACCGCCACCGGCGGGATCGTCTGACCGGCGGCGGCGATGGTTTCCAACAACGGGCGAAAAGCCCGTCCCGCAGGGCGAGTGACCAGCACACCGCTGCCGACGCCGATAACAACCGCCATCAGGCTGGCGGTTACCACCAGAAAAAGATGTGCTAGGGTGAGCTGCCAGAAACTGTCCTGCTGATAAAGCGGGCGGGCCAGATCGGGAAACCAGGCGGCAAACACGGGGCCGCTGTAGGGCATGGCCGCCAGCAGGCTGAGATAAAACAGGACCAGCCACAGCAGAGGATCGGCTAGCCGTCGCATTGTTGAGCCTCTGCGTGATGAAGGAGATCGCTGAAGTAGAGCACGCCCAGCGGTTGCTGATGCGCATCTACGACGGGCAGTTTATCCGTGCCGCGGCTGATAAACTGTGACAACGCTTCGCGCAGGCTCAGCGTCGCCGCCAGCGGCTCGGCATCCAGCCATTCCCCACGACGTACTGCGCGTCCCACCTGGCCAAGCGCCAGCAGACGCAGCCCTATCTCGCTGCGCCCCAGAAAATCACGCACAAAGTCGTTGCCTGGTCGGGTCAGCAATTCAAGCGGTTTACCCTGCTGAACGATCTCACCGTCGTCCATAAGTACAATATTGTCGGCCAGCGTCAGGGCTTCATCAATATCGTGCGTGACCAGCACGATGGTGCACCCTGAGGCACGGTGAATGCGTAACATCTCCTGCTGAAGCGCAGCGCGCGTGACCGGGTCCAGTGCGCCAAAGGGTTCATCCATCAGCAGTACGTCAGGATCCGCCGCCAGCGCCCGCGCAACACCAACGCGCTGCTGTTGTCCCCCGGAGAGCTGATGTGGATAGCGGCGAAGTAATGCCGGATCCAAATTCAGCAGTGCGATCAACTCGTCAATACGTTCGCGCCTGCGCGCTTTTGACCAGCCCAGCAAAGCAGGGACGGTGGCCATATTCTTTTCAATCGTCCAGTGCGGAAACAGACCAATCGACTGAATGGCATAGCCGGTACGGCGGCGCAGCGCCTGGGCATCCATCTGACGAATAGATTCGCCTGCAAAGCGGATTTCCCCTTCATCGTACTCCACCAGACGATTAATCATTTTAAGCGTGGTCGATTTACCCGAGCCCGAGGTGCCCAGCAGCACGGTAAAGGTTCCTTTTGCGATGGTCAGCGACAGGTTTTTAACCGCGGCTTTACCCGCAAAGAACCGGGTGACGCCATCAAACTGAATCATCTTTTCTCTCCAGCAGGGAAATCAACAAGCGGAATAACGCATCCAAAGTCACCGCCATCGCAATCACCGGGATCACGCCTAACAGCACTAAGTCCAGCGCGTTGCTCAGCAGCCCCTGGAAAATAATCGCGCCGAATCCGCCTGCGCCGATCAGCGCCGCCACCACGGCCATGCCCAGTGTCTGCACCACCACAACCCGTATGCCCGACAACCACACCGGCAAGGCCAGCGGCACCTCCACGGCGAAAAACTGCTGCCTGCCGCTCAGCCCCATGCCGCGCGCACTTTCGCGCACGTCTGGCGGCACCTGCTGCAGTCCGGTTACCACGCTGCGCACCAGCGGCAACAGGGCATACAACACCAGCGCGATCAGCGCGGGCGCCATGCCAATGCCGCTGATGCCCCATGCACCTGCCCAGGGAAAGCGTTTTGCCAGCCCCGCCAGTGGGGCAATGAGTAAGCCAAACAGCGCCACGGAGGGCACCGTCTGAACCACATTCAGCACGCCGAAGACGCTGCTTTGCCAGCCGGATCGCCGGTAAAGCACGATGCCCAGCGGGAAAGCAATCAGTAAAGCAGGCAGGACGGTGGCGGCCAGTAGCGTCAGATGACGCAATAAGGCCGCATCAAAGACCGACTGGCGGTTGGCATATTCTTTCAGTAACGACAGGTCGTCCAGCTGGCCGCTGAACAGCAGCCAGAGGGGAAGGATCCATACCAGCAGATTCAGCACCAGTTGCCACAGCCTGCGGCGGGTGAGCGCACGCGCGGTATCGGTGATCAAAAGTAGCGTCAGCGCGCTGCCGCACCACATGCCGCTCGCAAAGCTGGTTCGCGCCAGTCGGCTGCCCTGCCCGGCCAGCACCCTGGCCTGGTCGCCGCTGAGCCAGATCATGACCGCCAGCACCAGCCCGGCGCTTATTAACTGCAACGTGTAGCGAAACCCCGTCGGTCTGGCCCACAGCAGTAACCACAGCAACGCCAGCGGGGGCAGAAGCGCCATGCCGTGCGCCATTTGCCAGAGCATCACCGGCTGGCCGGCAACCAGACGATTAGCCGCAAAGCTGACAAACGGCAGGCAGCCTGACGTCAGGCTCAGTAACATAATCAGTACCAGCGCCACCGGCTGCTGTCGAGGCCGGGATATCGCCTCCCGCGATAGCCACATCGGTTACAGCAGCTTTTTCTGTTCTAACCACGCTTTCGCCACGCTGCTGGCGTCCTGCCCTTCAACGGCAATTTTGGCGTTGAGCTGCTGCAATGTCTTTTCATCCAGCGCACTGAAAACGGGTTTAAGCCATGCAGCCATTTGCGGATAAGCCTGGAGAACCGCTTCACGCACTACTGGCGCAGGCGCATAAATGGGCTGAACGCCTTTTGGGTCGCTGAGCGTTTTCAGGCCTAACGCGGCAACCGGGCCATCCGTACCGTAAGCCATGGCGGCGTTGACGCCTGACGTTTGCTGCGCGGCTGCGCCGATAGTCACGGCGGTATCGCCCCCGGCCAACGATAACAGCTGATCCTGTTTTAACGTAAAGCCATAGGCTTTTTCGAATGCGGGAAGCGCATCACTGCGTTCGATAAATTCCGCAGAGGCAGCCAGCTTGAACGTGCCCCCTTTTTTCAGATAGGCGCTGAGATCGTCAAGGGAGTTAAGGTGATTTTTCTCCGCGACGTCGTTACGGACCGCGATGGTCCAGGTGTTGTTCGCCGGCGCGGGCGTCAGCCACACGAGGTGATTTTTTTCGGCATCAAGTTTTTTCACTTTTTCATAGCCTTCGCGGGCATGCTTCCAGGCACTGTCTTTTTCGTCATTAAAAAAGAAGGCTCCGTTGCCGGTGTATTCCGGGTAGATATCCAGTTCGCCCGCGGTGATGGCGCCCCGCACCACCTGGGTTGCCCCCAGCTGGATTTTGTTTACGGTCTTGACGCCGTGCTTTTCCAGCACCAGCAGGATGACATTGCCCAGCAGTGAGCCTTCAGTATCTATCTTGGAACCCACACGTACCGGGTCGGCCGCGTGCGCCATTCCCAGACTCAGCAGTAAAAGGCTGATGCCGGCCAAACCGCGAATGTTTGCCATGATGCTTTCCTTATTGATGTATTTATCTGGAAGTACGGTTGGCCGTAGGGATAACCTGACAGGCACGCCCACCGTTTTAGAGGTTGCAATAAAAGCGTAGCCTGGCAATCGCATTCCGCGATCTGTTTTGTCCTGAAATCAGATGCGGCTAACCCTGACCGCATCGGCCAGGGCTCGGTGATTAAGCCGGGAAAGTGAAACTGTCGAGACAGGCAGGAATACGGGGAAACGTATGAAGGAACCAGGGCGTAAACTGCTGGGGCTGCTGCTGCATTTGCTGGGCAATATCCTGCATTGAGCGGTAGTCAAATGCATCCGCCTCCTGCGGGTTAAGCACGGGCAGCGCGTCGCTCACGGCAAAAAAGACATGGCCGTACTCGTGCTCTGTCAGGCCATTACTGAGCGGCAGGTTATAGCTCAGTTCGAAAACAGGCGTCAGCGACAGGATCATGCCCATTTCTTCGCGCAGACGGCGTTCGGCCGCCTCTTTAGTCGATTCATGAGGATAAGGATGACCGCAGCAGGTATTGCTCCATAATCCGCCGCAGTGATATTTGTCACTGGCGCGACGCTGGAGCAGCAGCTCCTGCCGGGTGTTAAAAACGTACACCGTGACAGCGCGGTGCAGTAATCCTTTTTCATGCACTTCCAACTTTTCCATTTTGCCGGTGGGACGATCAAGATGGTCGACGAGGATAACTTCAATAGCAGACATGAGGATTCCTTGAGTGTATTCCTCATTATTCTGGCACAAGATTGGGGAGGTTGAGGGGATAAAATTGTGCTGTTTATGCACAAATCTGTCAGACGGCAATGGCGATCGTCGAAAACGTCAGGCCAGCGGGCGCTGGCCTGACTGTGAATTACAGTTTGAAGCTTTGTACAACCTGTTCCAGTTGCAGACTCTGGGCTTCCATCGCCTGCGCGGCAGAGGAGACCTCTTCCACTAAGACGGCGTTCTGCTGCGTGGTGCCGTCAAGCTGAGTAATGGCAACGTTAACCTGTTCGATGCCCATGCTCTGCTCACGACTGGCGGCCATGATCTCGCTCATTAGCGTAGTGACGCTGCTCACGCCCTGCACCAGCTCGTCCATGGTTTGTCCTGCCTGTTCGACCAGCTGACTGCCTGCATCGATATTCGCGACCGACTCTTCGATCAGTTTTTTGATTTCACGTGCGGAGTTGGCCGAACGCTGCGCCAGATTACGCACCTCCGAGGCGACCACGGCAAAACCACGGCCCTGCTCGCCAGCACGCGCGGCTTCAACGGCGGCGTTGAGTGCCAGGATATTGGTCTGGAAGGCAATGCTGTCGATCACGCTGATGATATCGACGACTTTACGCGAAGAGTGGTGAATTTCGCCCATCGTGCTCACCACCTGACGAACCACTTCCGTTCCGCGCGACGCCACTTTAGAAGCCTCACCCGCCAGCTGGTTCGCATGCGTTGCGTTGTCGGCGTTCTGGCGTACGGTGCCGGTCAGTTGCTCCATAGAAGCCGCCGTTTCAACAATCGAGCTGGCCTGCTCTTCCGTGCGCGAGGAGAGGTTGGTGTTGCCGCTGGCAATTTCACGCGACGCCGCAGAGATGGCCAGGGCGCTGCTGCCGACCTGCTGCATTAACCCCTGCAGATAGCTGATAAAGTGGTTAAAGCTCTGTGCAACGGCGTTAAATTCCGGGCTGTTACTGGCTGGCAGACGCTGCGTGAGATCCGCGCCCCCTGTCGACAGCGCTTCGATATTTTGGTTGAGCATGCTCAAACGCTTCATCATGGCGCGCATGAAACCCAGCATGACCAGCAACAGAATAATGGCCAGAGGGATCTGCACCAAACCCAGGCGCATCAGCATATTGTGGGACTGGGCTTTCAGCAGGCTGGACGGTACGCTACTGGCCAGATACCACGGGCTGCCCGGAATAGCCTGCAGAAACAGCGTTTGCTCGCCATCGTTGCTGCTATAGGTTGACTCTGCGGACTTTGTCCCCGCACTGGCAAGCATCGCTTTCAGCGGCGCAGCCATAGGATTTTGCAGATCGCTCAGGTTTTCGAGTTTCGGCGTGCCGTTAACCAGCGCCGCGTTACCCACGACTTTGCCGTCGGACTCAACGATCAGGACGTCTCCATGAATCGCCTCGCCCATCTTTTTAGCCAGTTGGTTGAAGAAACCCAGCGTAACGTCGATGGTGGAAACGCCCCAGACTGTCCCGTCGCGGTAGATTGCCATGGCACAGTTGGTACGCGGCTGTGGGCTGGCGGCATCCTGATAAGCTTTAGCCCAGGCGCACTGCCCTTTCGGCGCGGCCATGCCGTCTTTATACCAGGGCTGCTCCCAGTATTTGTCCGCGGCTTCAGAGTTCCAGTAGGTGTTAACCTGGAGCTTGTTGCTGGCGTCACGTGCAAAAAAGCTGCTGTCTTTCTCTTTACCCGCCTCGCGACGATGGGGTAAAGGCCAGATACCGCCACCGAAAACGTTACTGTCCTGATACTGGTTGACCAGTGCAGGTAATAAGGTGTCGATGGCGGCGCTGTCGATGACCGAGGCGGCCTCGGTAATGGCACGTTGCTGTGCCTGAACACGGTTCATTTGCTCAACGATGCCGGTTGCCAGCGAATCCACCTGATAGCGAATCAGGCGGCTTTCATTGTCTACCAACTGAGGCGCGACAAACTGGTTGATCACCCAAATAGTGACCAACACTAGCGCAACAAAAAAACCGATAAGCGTTGCTGTGAAGCGGGATTGCGTGGTCTTTAACATCATTGTTCCCCTGGACCTTTTGTGGCGCTATTGCCTGATCGGGGTTAACGGCACGGCAAGGGGGAACTTGAGTAGACCAGATCACAAATTTAACAAGTCTTTTAACAATAAAGATATTTAGTTACGCCAGGTCAGTAACTTTTTCCACCAGGCGGAAAAATCGCCCTGTCTCCGGCGTTTATTCTGTGTTCACGACCTGTTCACGCGGTCGAAATATGTGCGTATTTCCCCCGGCGGTGAGCCGTTCAAGCAGATGCTGCCCGCCCTGGGCTTCGCTCTGGGCAAATTGCCGTTCCGCTTCGGTTACCGGCGTGGCCCACAGCAGCGTGGGCCTGTCGCCATCCTGTCTCGGCAGCGCGAACTGGGTCTGTTCCGGGGCCAGCTCGTTGGCTAACAGGTAGCTTTCGAATCCCACCGGTGCCACCTCTGAGGCCAGCGTATGGCCTTCACCCAGCCAGGTCAGCCGCGCCCACGGCAAATGGACAAATTCAGCCAGCGCGCTGGCCATCTGGACCGCATTGCTTTCTGTCATGACTTCGCCATCGACCGCCATCGCCAACTCTGCCCGGCGGTACTGCGGGGCCAGCTCATCGAACAGAAAATCAACCTGCGGCATGGGGCGAATGCTCATGCCCAGGGTCAGAAAGTACCAGATGCCGTTATGGTAGTGCTGAGAGAGCGCCATGGGCGGCCAGTTGCCCTGATCGATCGCGTAGTATTTGACCGACTCGCCAAACTGCGCCTGATAACAGGCCAGCAAGTCCTGTTGCACCTTGTCCCATTGGCTGCCGTCATGCCATTCACGCCAGAACTGGCGCTGCTGTTCGGCAAGGGCATAGTAATGATTGGTCGAGGCTGAACCGAGCGGCGCGGTCAGACGGTTTTTTTTGATACAACCGGCGGAGAAACTGACCTGTTTATCCTGGTAAAGGCTCCAACCAGGAATCACGGCAAGAAGTTGCCCGTAGTACCACAGTGCCGCTCCCGCATCTCCGGGTTCCCAGAGAATTTGCAGACCTGCGGGATCCAGCGGCGGTTCAGCTTCCAGATTACGGCAGTATTCTGCACTCAGCAGGGGGGCAATGCCCTGTTCCATCGCCTGGTGATCTTCCTGAACCGGCGCAGGGAGCAGGTTTCGTAACCAGCAGCCACGCACCGCAAACTGGCTACGAAACAGATCGGTTGGCCAGATATAGAAATAAGCAGTCCGCGCATCCTGTTCGACAATTGCCGTCAGGGTGCGCTGCTGATTGTGGACTTCAGCAATCAGTGATTGATACGTCATAGCGCCTCGACAGTACTTGAGGAATCCATTTTCCCCGAGGATAGAGCAGGATCACGTCTGCTGCCACGACAGGCAAGGGTAAAACTCTCAAAGTGAATCGATGAAGGCAGAAGGCAGGAACGGAGGATAAACCCGCCTCCCCGAACGGGGAAGCGGTGACATCAGCAGGAACCTGCAACCAGGTCCGTCTGAGGTTTACTGATAGGTGAACTGGGTGTTTTGCGTGCGGACTGAGTCCAGACCAATCATGACGTTAAATTTACCCGGTTCGGCAACGTGCTTCATCTGCTGGTTCCAGAACTTCAGCGCATCCACATCAATCTTAAAGGTCACCTGCTGAGATTCACCGGCTTTGAGCATGATGCGCTTGAAGCCATGCAGCTCTTTTACCGGACGGCTGATGCTGGCAGCGGGATCGTTAAGATAGAGCTGTACCACCGTGGCACCGTCCACTTTGCCGCTGTTCGTTACGGTTACGCTGGCTTCGATACTGCCGTTATGCGCCATCGTTTCTGATGAAAGCGTGACTGGCGATACGGTGAACGTGGTGTAGCTCAGGCCATAACCAAACGGGTAAAGCGGGCCGTTTTCCGCATCGTAGTAGTGCGATGTGTACTTGTTGGGCTTGGCAAAATTGTACGGGCGGCCTGTCGGTAAATGGTTGTAATAGATGGGAATCTGACCCACGGAACGGGGGAAGGACATCGGCAGTTTACCCGATGGGTTGTAATCGCCAAACAGCACATCCGCGATAGCATTGCCCCCTTCTGTTCCGCTGAACCAGGTTTCCAGCATGGCATCGGCCATTCTGTCTTCATCAACCAGCGTCAATGGGCGACCATTCATCAGCACAATCACCAGCGGCTTGCCTGTCGCTTTCAGCGCGGCTAACAGCTTCTGTTGCGAAGGCGGGATCATCAGATTACTGCGGCTGGACGCCTCGTGCGCCATGCCCTGCGCTTCCCCTACCGCCGCCACGATGACATCGGCCTGCTTCGCTTTCTCGACCGCCTCATCAATCATTGCCTGCGGCGAACGCGGATCGACCGCCACGGCCGGTTCATACATGTTGAGGAAGTCCTGAATGCCTTTGTTATCTGACACGTTCGCGCCTTTGGCGTACAGCAGCGTGGCTTTGCCTTCGGTGGCGTTTTTCATGCCCTGCAGCAGGGAAACCGACTGTTTGGCGACGCCCGCCGCCGACCAGCTGCCCATGACGTCACGCTGGCTGTCGGCAAGCGGTCCAATCAAGGCAATGGTGCCAGATTTCTTCAGCGGTAAGGTATCAAGGCGGTTTTTCAGCAGCACCATACTCTTGCGGGCCACATCGCGGGCTTCCGGGCGGTGTAAGCGGCTTTCGGCGTTAGTATCCTGCGGATCGCTCTCTTTCGGGCCAAGATGACTGTAGGGATCGTTAAACAGCCCCATATCGTATTTCACATTGAGCACGTGCCGGGCCGCATCATCGATTTCGGTTTTGCTGACGATGCCGCGCTTCACCAGGTCGGGTAAATACTGGCTGTAGTATTCATCGCTCATACTCATATCTACGCCAGACTTAATGGCAATATGCACGGCATCCTGGGGATCGCTCGCCACACCGTGCTTGATCAGCTCTTTAATCGCCCCGTGATCGCTGATGGTTATTCCTTTGAATTTCCATTCATGACGCAGCAGATCTTTCAGCAGCCAGCTGTCGGCCGTCGCGGGCACGCCATTAATGGAATTCAGCGCGACCATTACGCCGCCGCTGCCGGCATCCAGCGAGGCTTTATACGGCGGCAGGTAGTCCTGGAACATGCGCTGTGGGCTCATATCCACGGTGTTGTAATCGCGTCCGCCTTCCACCGCGCCATAGAGCGCAAAGTGTTTCACGCTGGTCATAATGTTGTAACGGTCTGCGGGGCTTTTGCCCTGCATCGCCTGCACCATGGTGCGTCCCATGGCAGAGGTTAAATAGGTGTCCTCGCCGAACCCTTCAGACACGCGGCCCCAGCGCGGTTCACGGCTGACGTCGACCATCGGTGCCCAGGTCATATTTAACCCATCGTCCGCCGCTTCATAGGCAGAAATGCGCCCCACTTCATTGACGGCGTCGAGATCCCAGCTGGATGCCAGCGCTAAGGGAATCGGGAAAATCGTTCGCTGCCCGTGTACCACGTCATAGGCAAAAAACAGCGGAATTTTCAGGCGGCTTAGCTGCATCACCTGGTCCTGCATCGCGCGAATATCCTGACGCGTCACGGTATTAAAAATGGCGCCAACCTGACCTTTGTGGATCATCTCACGTACGGCTTCTTTTGGCGTATCCGGGCCCACGCTGATTAAACGTAACTGGCCGATTTTCTCGTCCAGCGTCATTTTTTTCAGCAGGTTGTTCACGTAGGCATCACGCGCCTGTTCGGTCATGGGATGGTGAACGGTGGGCTCCCCGGCAAATGCAGGTTGCAGAGCAAGGGAAACAGCGAGGCTAACAGAGCAAATCCATTTCATCAGGTTGGGTTCTCTTAAGTAACTGCGCAATATCGACTAAATGCAGAATGCCATCTTCAGAGCATAGCATGTCACCTGCGGCTATCACACTGCGCCCGACGCAACTCACGTGCTACAGTAATGACGCATGCATAAGACAAGGGAATTGCCCATGATGACACCTTCTGCCCTGATCGCCGATCTCCGCCGCCAGGTCGGCTCTGGTAACGTACTGACCGAGGCCGCCCATACCGCCCGCTATCGTAAAGGCTTCCGTTCCGGTGAGGGAGACGCGCTGGCGGTCGTCTTTCCCGCGACGCTGCTGGAACTGTGGCGCGTCCTGCAAACGCTGGTGACTGCCGATGCCATTATTCTGATGCAGGCGGCGAACACCGGCCTCACCGAAGGCTCAACGCCGCAGGGTAACGACTACGATCGCCCGCTGGTCATTGTCAGTACCCTGAGGCTGGATAAGCTACAGCTGATCGACAACGGCAAACAGGTGCTGGCCTTTCCGGGGAGTACGCTGTATCAGCTGGAAAAAATCCTCGCGCCGCTGGGCCGCGAGCCGCATTCCGTTATTGGATCATCCTGCATTGGCGCGTCGGTGCTGGGTGGCATCTGCAACAACTCCGGCGGTTCACTGATTAAACGTGGCCCGGCCTACAGTGAGATGGCGTTGTTTGCCCAGATTGATGCCCAGGGACGGCTGAAGTTGGTTAACCACCTTGGTATTGAGCTTGGCACCACGCCGGAAGAGATTCTGGGGCGGCTGGATGATGATCGCTGGCAGCCCGGGGATGTGCTGCATGACGGCCGTCATGCCTCCGATCACGACTACGCCGAACGGGTGCGTGATGTTGATGCCGATACGCCCGCCCGTTTTAACGCCGATGCCCGCCGCCTGTTTGAAGCGTCGGGCTGCGCAGGCAAGCTGGCGGTATTTGCGGTGCGCCTGGATACGTTTGCGCGCGAACCGCAACAGCAGGTGTTTTATATCGGCACCAATGATGCCTCGGTACTGGGTGACCTGCGCTGCCATATGCTGGCGAATTTCAACAATCTGCCCGTGGCCGCGGAATATATGCATCGGGATATCTACGACATCGCCGAAGTCTATGGCAAAGACACCTTCCTGATGATCGACAAGCTTGGCACCGATAAGATGCCGCTGTTTTTCAGTCTCAAGGGCCGGGTCGATGGCTGGTTGAACAAACTGTCGTTTATCAAACCGCATCTGAGCGACCGACTGCTGCAGCGCGTCAGTCGCCTCTTCCCCGCCCATCTTCCCAAACGCATGAAACAGTATCGTGATAAATACCAACACCATTTAATGCTGAAAATGTCGGGTGATGGCATTGCGGAGGCGCGTGACTATCTGCGTGAGTTTTTTCGTGAGGGCGGCGGCGAGTTTTTTGAATGCGAAGGAAAAGAAGGTGCGCATGCCTTTCTGCATCGCTTTGCGGCCGCGGGCGCGGCAGTGCGCTATCACGCCGTTCATGCGGATGAGGTAGAAGATATTCTGGCGCTGGATATTGCGTTGCGTCGCAATGATAAAGCGTGGTTTGAGAGCCTGCCTGATGAGATTACCCAGTCGATAAGCCATCGCCTATATTACGGGCACTTCTTCTGCCATGTCTTCCATCAGGATTACATTGTGAAAAAAGGCGTGGATGTTCATGCGCTGAAAGAAAAGATGCTGGCGATTTTGCACAGCCGCGGGGCGGAATATCCGGCAGAGCATAATGTCGGGCATCTGTATCAGGCCCAGCCACAGCTCACCGCGTTTTACCGCAAGCTCGATCCCACCAACAGCTTTAATCCGGGCATCGGTAAAACCAGTAAGCTAAAAGGCTGGGCGGTAAAACAGCCCTGACTGGGCACGTCGCACCTGAACAGAGTAAAACGGGCGGCCAGCGAAAATGACCGCCCGTTTATTTAGCGAGGAGGTTCTTCGGTTACCGCATCAGAAGAAACCAGCTGACGGCGCTCAATAATCATGGTCTGCGGCGTGGACAGCACAATGCCCTCTTTACGCAAGCGGGTCAGAATATCGAACAGTAGATCGCTCTTCGCGCCCGCGATCTGGCGCTGACTGGCAACGTTGCCGGTGACGCTCAGCACGATGCCCTGGGCGGTAAGATCTTTAAAGGATACCGAGGGTTCCGGGTTCTCCAGAATACGCTCGTTTTCCTCATAGACCTTCAGCAAAATCTCCCGCACCTGTACCGGATCGATATCCAGCGGAAACGTCAGGCTAATGGTCACCACGCCCTGCGCATTGCCCATTGTCGCATTACGTACGTTCTGAGAGATGAACTGTGAGTTAGGCACGATCACGGTGGATTTATCACCCAGCTGGATTTCCGTTGCGCGCACGTTGATGCGGCGAATATCCCCTTCAACGCCACTGATCGTCACCAAATCCCCGACTTTGACCGGACGTTCAGTCAGCAAAATCAGACCGGAAATAAAGTTTTTAACGATTTCCTGCAGGCCGAAACCGATACCGACCGACAGGGCGCTGACGATCCAGGCCAGCTTGTTCCACTGCAGCCCCATAATCGACAGCGTCAGCAAAATAATCAGGACATAGCCGACGTTGCTGAACAGCGTCACCAATGACATGCGCATGCCACTGTCCATCGTGGTCTTTGGCAGGAAGTCGTTATCGAGCCAGCGACGTACCGAGCGAAGGATGTAAATGCCGACGATCAGGCACAGCAGCGCGTTAACCAGGTGCGCCGGGACAATATTCAGGGATTCAAGGCCCTTACCGCCCCAGAACTCAATCGCCTTTTGCAGCAGCTCAATCGGTGTTGAAGAGGCAAAGGTGCCGTTAAGCAGTGCCAGCGCGACAAACATGATCAGCAAGGTTTTACCGATCGCCGCAAGAATGGTGGCGACCTGCTGCAGATGTCGCTCATCAATGTTTAGCGAGCCCTGAATACGCTTGCCCGTCGTATTATTGACAGAGAAAAGGCTTTCACAGCCGTCGTTAATCAAATGACTGAGTATGTAAAACGAACCAAACAAAATGCCACACCACACCAGCTCGTAGCTTAAAAAACGCGCCAGGGTGACGTAACCAATCACCAGCGAAGCCAGAATCGTCAGCGACGTCAGCGTCAGGGCCATCTGAATCAGCCCGACCAGCGTTGAGCGCGCTTCCGGCGGCGTGCCTTCCTGCGCCAGACGCCGACGAACGCGCTTGGTGCGCATGCTGATTGCCAGCGCCGTGCTGCCGATCAGCAATGCCGTCAGGCCGTTAGCAAAGATACTGGTATTCAGGCTGGTCCCGGCGGTGTAGTTAAAGGACTCTACCGTCTGGAAAATAAACACCAGCAAGGCGGTGATAGGTGGGAAAGGTTTCAGGGCCAGCGCCACCTCGTTCGAGATGGTGGGTAAACGCCAGCTTGGCCGACGCGTGGACAAAAATGCCCGCCCGAGCCCGGCAATCAAACCACAATAAACGCTTAATTCGACCAGACGATAAATAAAGTCCTGCACGTCGCTGGAAACTTCATCGCGGCGGGTAAAGGCCTGGGAAATAAAGGCAAAGGTCAACACCACCGCCACCAGGCTGGTCAGGGCCACGGCCGTCGCCAGAAAGCTGCGGCGCAGGCGTCCTTCCGGCAGTTTATTAATGCTGACCCAGGCTAAAAATTCTTCGCCATAGCGGCGTCCCAACGTCATCACCAGCACGGCGGCCAGCAACCAGCCTAGCGTACCCAGACGCCAGCCTGACTCCCAGGACAGCGCAGCGGTATCTTTCAGCTCATTTAAGAAATCGCCAATCTTCTCATCATCAAGATCCTGACTGCTGAATACCGGCGACCAGAAACGTGGCCCTAAAATGCTGCCAGAGTTAAGCGCCAGTTTGTTTTTCAACTGATCGCGGCGCAGATTGACGATTTGCGATGACAGCATCAGGGCGCTGTTTTTAATGCCCTCCGCCTGCTTAATCTGATCGTCGAGCTTACTTTTCTGACTTTCCAGCGCGCTACGTTTGCGCGTGACGTCTGCCGTCTCTTTGACGCCGCTTTCCGGTTTGGGGGCTGGGCCAAGCACGGCCAGCTGGGCCTCAAGCTGCTGACGGTCAGGCTGCAACGCCTGGGCCAGCGTATCCGTATTGCCTGACAGCTCCAGCGCCATTTCATTCAGCCGACTCAGCTTATTTTCATCGCTTTCAACGGAAACCTGACTTTTAATTTTGTCGAGGATTTTCTGCATCTTGGGCAGCTCGACCGAGGCGTTCACTTTCGGCTTGTCGTCAGGCTGCTGGGTAGTGGTGGCCTGAGCCGGATCGTCTGCGGCGACGCTCAGGGTGGGAACGGCGGTGAACAATGCTAAAAAAATCAGAACAATAAAGGATCGTAACGTGAGCATATGAATGAGATTCCGGCACAGTAATCAGGCGAATCACCCTCGCCATTTGCGGGTAGTTTAAGTTTTCGCCTGGCGTGAAACTATAGGAATACCGATCAATATTGGTCGGGCCGCCCGCGGCAGCCCGACGGGATATTACTCTACTTCAGAACCGCTGGCAGCGTTGCTGGCAACCTGACCTGCTTTCTGTTTTTTATAGGCCAGCGCGGCCGCCGGAACCGGCGCCGCTTTGCCCGTTTCCAGCCAGTCGCGCAGACGGTTAGCATCGGCAAAATGGGTATATTTACCAAATGCATCCAGCACCACCAGTGCCACCGGGCGGTTTTTAATCATGGTGCGCATGACCAGGCAATGTCCCGCTTCATCGGTATAGCCCGTTTTGGTCAACTGAATGTGCCAGCCATTCTTATACACCAGATGATTGGTATTGCGGAACGGCAGCGCGTAGCTGGGATGGGTAAATACGGCGGTTTCTTCTTTGGTCGTGCTCAGCTCGCCCAACAGGGGATATTCGCGCGTGGCTTTTAACAGCTTCACCAAATCTTCTGCGCTGGAGACGTTCTGAATGGAGAGACCGGTAGGTTCAACGTAATGGGTATGGTTCATGCCCAGCGCACGCGCCTTAGCATTCATCGCCTTAATAAAGGCGTTATATCCGCCGGGATACGCATGGGCCAGGCTGGCCGCCGCGCGGTTTTCAGATGACATCAGCGCCAGCATCAGCATGCTCCGACGGCTTATCTGGCTGTTAAGCTTCACGCGTGAAAACACGCCGCGCATCTCTGGCGTCTGACTGATATCAACCGTGACCATCTCGTTCATCGGCTGATGCGCATCCAGTACCACCATTGCCGTCATCAACTTGGTGATCGAGGCAATCGGCCGCACCCGGTCAGGGTGACTGGAAAATAACGTTTTCCCGCTCGTCAGATCGACGATCAGGGCGCTGCCTGAGGCAATTTGCGGCTGAGCAATGGGCGCCATTTGCGACAGCGTCGTGGTCGCCTGTGCTGGAAGGGAAACAACCTGCCCGGAAACGAGCAGCGCCAGCGTTAACAGTGAAAAGCGAATTTTTGCAGGCATCGTGAAAAAAAGACCCGGTTAAGATTGTGCGCTGTGTAAACACAGGCCGCCGACGACTGAGCAGGCAGTGCGCGGGCTGGCCGCAGCATCATACTCTGAAGCGGTAAAATTATCCTGGTGAGATTGTTTCTGAGCGTTAAAAAGATGTTGCCGCCCTGCAGGCGGCAACGGCACGTTAAAACAGGTGCGGGCCATAGCCCCACAGAATCACGGTTAAGGCCAGCAACACTTCAAATACCAGCACGCCGATGGCCAGAGTGGAACTGGAAAAACGCAGGCTTTCATCCCGGTCAATGTTCAGAAACAGCGGGATGCCCACGTACAGCAGATAGCCGGTATACAGCAGCGCCAGCGCACCCGCTAATACGCACAGCCATACCAGCGGATAAAGTGCCACGAGTCCGCTTAAAAACAGCGGCGTAGCCACATAGCCCGCAAACACCGTACAGCGTTCAACGCCAGGGCGCTGCGGGTAGTCACGCGCCATCCAGTGAATAACGCGTCCCATCACCGCCACACCGCCCAGAATCAACAGATAAAACAGAATACCCAGGCCCAGTGCTGTCAGGAAATTCAATTGTACATACTGCCCTTCACCCAGATTCCAGCCTGAGTTCGTGGTGCCGATTATGGCGCAAATAACCGGAATGGCTGCCATCAGCAGAACGTGATGAGTGTAATGGTGCGAAACCGTTTCGTTCTCTTGCTTGATATTGCGCATTTCCTGATTAGGATGCGCTAACAAACCCCAGACATGGTTCATACGCTTACTCCTCTGATGCCGTTGGGCTACCCCGTTTTGATGCAGCATCCACGTAAGGGCAGCATTGCTTACAGTATAAACGGCAAGGCAACTTCTGTGGGGCCTGCGCAAAAAAACAGCGAAAAAGATCGCTGATTAACGCTTAAACGGATGGCTTAACGAATCAGGTATAAACTGAAAGAAATTTCTTCACACAGGAAGTGCACCTTGCATTTGGATATCAACGCATTAATTACGCAGTACGGCTATCTTGCACTGTTTATCGGCTGTATTGCCGAAGGGGAAACATTTCTGTTGCTGGGCGGCGTAGCCGCGCATGAAGGATTACTGCATTACGCGGGTGTGGTACTGGCGGCGATGGCAGGCGGCATTCTGGGCGACCAGCTGCTCTTCTGGATTGGCCGGCGCTTTGGTACAGGCATCCTGCGGCGGTTTAAAAAACATCAGGACAAAATTGTTAAAGCTAACCGCCTGATTAAGCGGCGTCCCAGCCTGTTCGTGATCGGCGCGCGCTTTATGTACGGCTTTCGCCTGATTGGTCCCATTATCATTGGGGCAAGCCGCCTCAATCCGCTGAAGTTTCTGGCGCTTAACATCATTGGGGCGGCATTATGGTCACTGCTGTTTGTGACACTCGGCTATTTTGCTGGCGGAATCATTGCCCCCTGGCTGCACAAGCTTGATCAGCACTTTAAACATCTGCTGTGGCTGGCTGCCGCCGTGCTCTTTGCCTTTGGGGTTCGCTGGGCCATTCGCCACTGGAATAACCGCCGGGCCGACGATCAGTAACCCTTGAACTGGGGATTTGCCAGCATAAAGCCGCCATCGATGATAAATGACTGGCCGGTGGTATAGGTGGCCCATTCAGAGCTCAGCCAGGCCACCATGCTGGCAATTTCGTGCGTATCTCCTGGACGACCCGCAGGGATCTCAGGCATTTTGACCTTGTGCGCATCGCCATCGGTCATTTTGTTCATCGGCGTGGCGATCGCGCCTGGCGCCACGGCATTCACCAGAATATTGTGGGGCAGCAAACTCAAGGCCATCGATTTAGTCAGCCCGCCTGCCGCATGTTTGGCCGCGGTGTAGGCAACGGAACCCGGCAGCGGAGTGTGTTCATGCACGGAGGTGATGTTGATGATACGTCCGCCCTGCCCCTGCTTGATCATGTTGCGTGCCGCAACCTGGCCGCAGATAAACACGCCATCCACATCTACGCTAAATGTCTTACGCCAGTCTTCCCAGGTCACGTCCATAAAGTCCGCTTTGAAATTCGCCCCGGCATTGTTGACCAGAACATCAATGCGGCCCAGCTTGTCTATAAGCTGCTGCAGCACCTTGCCCCCTGCGGGCGGATCGGCCAGGTCGAGCTGGATCGTCTCAGCTCGCTGCCCAATCTCCGCCACCCGTTTTGCCGTGCGCTGTGCGCCTTCCTCATCAGATCGCCAGGTGATGCCAATATCAAACCCCTGCTCTGCTAACATTTCAGCACAACGACTGCCAATGCCTGAATCCGACGCGGTAACGATTGCAACTTTTCGTTGTGGTGTAGTCATGACGGTCTCCTCTGGAAGTGTATGAAAAGTATATACCGCAATGAAAATTGTGCCGTTTGCGGACGGCCCGGCGCCCGGATTAACGATCTGTGTCAGAACACAGCGCGATGAAGGCACCTGGCTATAGTTAAGGCTGACACTGACAGGGAGAAACCGATGAGTAAGGTTAAACGTAAGATTGACGACCATGGCGTAATAGGCGATTTACGCACCTGCGCCCTGGTCGCAAACGATGGCACTATCGATTATCTCTGCTGGCCGGAACTGGACAGCCCATCGGTGTTTTCCGCCCTGCTGGACAGCGACGAGGCCGGCCTGTTTTCCCTGGCACCCGACTGGCAAAACGCCCGTCGCCAGCAAATCTATCTGCCTGATACCAACATCCTGCAGACCCGCTGGCTGGCCGAAGAAGGCGTCGCCGAGATCACCGACTACATGCCGATTTGCGACCGGCAGGATAAACTGCCGCGTATCATCCGTCGGGTAAAGATGGTTCGGGGCCGGGCACGCTTTAATATGGTGTGCTCCCCGCGCCATGATTACGCCCGGGCGGACACCCGCGCAGAGGTACAGCGGGGCTGTATTGATTTTCACGCCACCGATCAGCCCTCGCTGCGCCTGGCGGCAACGGTGGTGATGACGCTGGAAGGCAATCACGCCACCGCCAGTTTTGAGCTTAAAGCCGGTGAACATGCCGAATTCGAATTTGGCAGCGTACAGGATGCCCACATCGAAAAGCTGGCCACCGCCAACTGCTTTGAAGAAACGCTGAGCTACTGGCGGGAATGGAGCAGCCGCAGCACCTATCACGGTCGCTGGCAGGAGATGGTACAACGCTCTGCGCTGGTTCTTAAGCTGCTGACCTCCTGGCAACACGGCTCCATCGCCGCGGCTGCCACCTTTGGCCTGCCCGAGGAGCTGGGCGGCGAGCGCAACTGGGATTACCGCGCCTCCTGGATACGGGATGCCTCATTCAGCATGTACGCCCTGATGCGGCTGGGTTACGTGGACGAAGCCAAGCACTTTACGGAATGGGTCGGTCGCTGTGTAGAAAACAGCCACCACGATGAAATGCGGCTGCAGGTGATGTACCGCCTGGACAGCAGTACGGATCTTCAGGAGATGTCGCTGCTTAACCTGTCCGGCTATGCCAACTCCAGTCCGGTGCGCATTGGTAACGATGCCTGGCGGCAAAAACAGCTAGATATTTATGGCGAACTGATGGATGCCATCTACCTGTCCAACAAATACGGCGAGGCCATTTCTCAGCGGGGCTGGAATCATGTGTCAGAAATGCTGGACTGGCTGTGCGATAACTGGCATCAGCCCGATGCCGGCATCTGGGAAATGCGCGGCGAGCCGGAGCACTTCCTTCACTCACGTTTAATGTGTTGGGTCGCTCTGGATCGGGGCCTGCGGCTGGCAATGAAGCGTTCACTGCCGATGCCTTACGATCGCTGGGACAAAACCCGTCGCGAGATCCGCGATGATATCTGGAAGAATTTCTGGAACAGTGAACGCGGGCATTTTGTTTCGACCCGCCACGGTGAACACCTTGATGCCTCCATGCTGCTGATGCCGCTGGTGCGTTTTGTGGGCGCCACCGATCCGGACTGGATCGCAACGCTGGATGCCATCCAGGTGAACCTGGTGAGCGACGGCATGGTACGTCGTTATAACATTCACGAAACGCCAGCTGATGGGCTAACGGGCGCAGAGGGCTCCTTTGGTGCCTGCTCGTTCTGGTATGTGGAATGTCTGGCGCGTGCCGGACGCATTCGCGAGGCACATTTTGAGTTCGAGAAATTACTGAGCTACGCTAATCCGTTGGGTTTGTATGCGGAAGAGTTTGACAGTCATGGGCAGGCACTGGGAAATACGCCCCAGACGTTGACGCATCTTGCGTTGATCAGCGCCGCGTTTTTCCTGAACCGTAAGCTAAACGGGGACGTCACGCTTTGGCAGCCATAATGGGCTGTTTTTCGCCCAAATTGGTAAAGAACAAAGGCAGATAACGCAGGCGAGTCAGGTAAAGTATTTTAAAGCGGTTAAAATCCTGATTCACAACATCAGTTTAATGAACATATAATGCGCAGCAGGTCATAGTGACCAGCATGGGTTCGATACATTGACAAGCCTGAAACATGGCGATAAAGACTTGTAAAATATGAAAAAAAGCATTCGCGCGTTCGCTTCACTTGCATTGGCTTTGGCGGCATTCAGTCAGTCAGCCCTTGCTGTTGTTTACCCGTTACCGCCGGCAAACAGCCGTCTGACCGGGCAAAATATTGAAATTACCATTCCCGAGGACAGCAAATTACCTCTGGAAGCTTTTGCAGCTCAGTTCCAAATGGGCCTCAGCAATATGCTGGAAGCCAACCCGGGCGTTGACGTTTATCTGCCAAAACCTGGCAGCAAACTGATTATCCCACAGCAGTTACTGTTACCTGACGCGCCGCGTGAAGGCATTGTGATCAACAGTGCTGAAATGCGTCTTTACTACTATCCGAAAGGCACCAAAACGGTGGTTGTACTGCCTATCGGTATCGGTGAACTGGGTAAAGACACGCCGCTGAACTGGACCACCACTGTTCAGCGTAAAAAAGATGGTCCGACGTGGACGCCAACGAAAGCGATGCACGCGGAGTACGCTTCACGTGGTGAAAACCTGCCTGCCGTGTTCCCGGCTGGTCCGGATAACCCGATGGGGCTGTATGCGCTCTATATCGGTCGTCTGTATGCCATTCACGGCACCAACGCTAACTTCGGTATTGGCCTGCGGGTCAGCCACGGTTGCGTGCGCTTACGTGCCGACGACATCAAATGGCTGTTCGATCATGTGCCGGTTGGCACGCGCGTGCAGTTTATCAACCAGCCTGTGAAAGCCTCGGTTGAGCCAGACGGTTCACGCTGGATGGAAGTGCACAATCCGCTCTCGACCACGGAAGAGCAGTTTAACTCTCGTGAGCTGGTGCCAATTACGCTGACCCAGGCCGTTGGCAAAGTTCTGGTAGACGGCAGCATCAACCAGTCTCAGGTTGATAAAGCGATTCAGAACCGCTCCGGTATGCCCGTACAGGTTAACGCGCCAGAAAACAACGTGGTGCCCGCGCCTGTTCAGGTAACCGAAGGCGAAGACGCCGAGCCGAAGGAAGAGCCGATGACGCCGGTGATGTCACAGCCAACGAATCCGGTCGCTGTGCAGCCTGAGCCTCAGCAGTCGCAACCGGCAGAACAGCAGCCGCAGGTTCAGCCTTCGCAGCCTGTGCAGCCTGTGCAGCCGTCACAGCCTGCGCCAGCAAGCAATGGTAATCTGTAAGGTCTGATCCTTAACGGGGTAAAAAGCCAGTGCCGGTTAACCGGGCTGGCTTTTTTTTTGTGCCCTTTACAGGCTTTGTCACCGGGTGCAGCCTCTACACGCTGGGCCTTCGCAAGGCCAGCCAGCCCGCCAGCAGGGTAAACGCGAGCACGATCAGCACCAGCAGTAAAAACCCGTGCGGATTCGCTGCCAGCGGAATACCGCCTACATTCATGCCAAAAAATCCCGCCACAATATTAATTGGCAGTGCCAGAACGGTTATCACGGTTAACAGGTAGAGCGTGCGGTTACTCTGTTCCATCAGACGCGCTGCAATCTCTTCCTGCAACAGCCGGATGCGCTCCATCAGGCTGGCGAGATCGTTGAGCACCACGCTGAACTCTTCGGTAAACGCCCGCAGCTCGCGGAGCGTGTCGTGGTTGAGCCTGGCCGGAGGTCGGTTGAGCAAGCGAAACAGCGCCGCCGGTTCAGGTGCCAGGAGGCGCTGAATCCGCAACAGCATGAGCCGGTAGTGCCCCAGCTCGCTGCGATTAGCTTTAATGGCGGGGCTTAAGAGGCGCTCTTCAATGTTATCGACCACCTGACTGATGCGCCGCACGACCTGTTCCAGTTGCGACTCCTGCTCACCAAGCAGATAAAGCAACAAAGCCTCTGCACTGGGAAAGCTATGCCGGGCTAACCTCTGCTGCATCTTTTCAATCATCACTGACGGGCGATAACGTGCGCTGACCACCAGGTTACGCCGGCACCATATCCACAGCGTCGCATTTTGCGTACTGCGGTTCTCCTGGTTAAGCGTGACGTCGTTGAGTACCGCCAGCAACGCGCTACTTTGCTCCGCCAGCCGGGTTCGCGGCGAGGCCGAGTGAATTTCATCGAAGAAGTCATCATCCACCTGAAAATGACTCTGCACCCAGTGCTGCGCGCGGGCATGGTTCAGATTGATATGCAGCCAGAGAAAGCCGTCATCAGGAAGATGCTCACCGAGTTTAACTGCTTCACGGGCATTCAGGCGAACAGGAAGGGCATCGGGAGAAAAGAGATAACCATGAATGAGTCCTGCCACATCATCATCAAAATCACGTTTTTGTGGGGTAAGAACAACGTCTGTCGCCATGGCTATCCTGTCAGCATCATTAATAAAGAGGTTCAGCCTGCTGAAGTTTTGTTACAGCAAAATGACCTCTCACGGCGCAGATCATTTTTTTGTCACAAAAAGCGGGTATCACACAGCGTGAAACAGATGTAAATCCGCATCTGCATCCGCTATGAGGTTTTGCATGAGCGAAAACAGTTTACCCTCTTCAGGCCCGACTCATGGACGACCCGATTTCAATGGCAAAGGTAGCCGCTTCACAAAACCGATTTTCTTTCTTCTGCTGATCGCCGGTCTGGCCTTTGCCGGATTTAACCTGTTTCATGACGTAGAAAAAACCAACACGCCGGTCACCAGTTACTTACCCTTCTTTTTATTGGGCCTCGCGCTGCTGATTGCGCTGGGCTTTGAGTTTGTAAACGGTTTTCACGATACCGCAAATGCGGTCGCGACGGTCATCTATACCCACTCTCTGACGCCCGGTGTTGCCGTGGTCTGGTCGGGATTCTGCAATTTCCTTGGCGTGATGCTCTCCAGCGGTGTGGTGGCGTTTGGGATTATTTCGTTGCTGCCCGTCGAACTGATATTGCAGGCCAGCAGCGGCAACGGTTTTGCCATGATTTATGCCCTGCTCTTCTCGGCCATTATCTGGAACCTGGGCACCTGGTATCTTGGCCTGCCCTCCTCCTCCTCGCACACCTTGATTGGCTCGATCATCGGAGTGGGCGTTGCCAATGCCATGCTGCACGGCCGCAGCGGGCTGAGCGGCGTTGACTGGGAGCAGGCGCTGAAAGTCGGTTATGCCCTTCTGCTGTCGCCGGTGGTGGGGTTTGTCTGCGCCGCCCTGCTGCTGTGGACGATGAAGCTGTTTATTCGTAACCGTCAGCTTTATCAGGCCCCGCAGAGCAACGAGCCGCCGCCCGTCTGGATCCGTGGACTGCTGATTCTGACCTGTACCGGCGTCTCTTTTGCCCATGGATCGAATGACGGACAAAAAGGCATGGGGCTCATCATGCTGATCCTGGTCGGCACCATGCCGATCGCCTATGCCCTGAACCGTTCCCTGCCGCCCGATCAGATCCCGCGCGTGGCCGCCCTGACCGACGTCACGGCGCGCCAGCTCCTGCACATTCAGCCTGCCACCACGCCCGCACCGGCCCCACGGGACGTGTTAACCGCGTTTGTCAGCAGCGAAAAAATGAATGCCAACGTGCTGCCGGCCCTGGCGATGACGCTGCACGACGTGGGCGAACAGATCCGCCGCTACGGCTCGATGGAAAATATCCCGGCGCAATCCGTGAGCAACACGCGCAATCAAATGTACCTCGCGTCGGAGTCCATTAAACATTTGCAAAGCGCCCACGTTGCCCTGCCGGACGACACTGAACGCAATTTAACCGCCGTGAAAACCGAGCTGGACAGCGCTACGCGCTTTATTCCTGTCTGGGTGAAGGTGGTCGTGGCGATTGCACTGGGGCTGGGCACAATGGTGGGCTGGCGTCGCATTGTGGTCACCGTGGGGGAACGTATCGGTAAAACCCATCTGACCTATGCGCAGGGTGCCAGCGCCGAACTGGTGGCGATGGTGACCATCGGTGCGGCCGACGCATTCGGTTTGCCCGTGTCCACCACACACGTTCTCTCCTCGGGTGTGGCAGGCACCATGGCGGCGAACCGATCAGGCCTGCAAATGTCCACGCTGCGGAATCTGGCAGTGGCCTGGATATTGACGCTGCCGGTTTCAGTCTTACTTTCTGCCCTGCTCTACGGGCTGTTTATCCACATCTGACCAGGTGATTCGTTATGGCAACACACGATAACAGCTTCAACCGGGATACATTTAATCAGCGTCTGTTACAGGAGTTCTACGACAGCTACGATGAAGAACTGGAGATGGAACTCGACGACCTGCGTTTTGGCGAGACCACGCCTGACGGGAATGATGAGAAGGCCTGGCGTCGTCGCTATTTTCGCGAACTGCTGCACCTGCAGGGCGAACTGGTTAAGCTTCAGGACTGGGTGATGCGCACCGGCCATCGGCTGGTCATTCTGTTCGAAGGCCGCGACGCCGCCGGTAAAGGCGGTGTTATCAAACGCATCACGCAACGCCTTAACCCGCGCACCTGCCGGGTTGCCGCCCTGCCAGCACCTAACGACCGCGAAAAAACCCAGTGGTATTTCCAGCGTTACATTGCTCATCTGCCCGCCGCCGGGGAAATGGTGCTGTTCGACCGAAGCTGGTACAACCGGGCGGGCGTGGAACGGGTGATGGGCTTTTGCAGTGAGGCTGACGTCGAGGAGTTCTATCGCAGCGTGCCGGAATTTGAAAAAATGCTGACCCGCAGCGGTATTCAAATCATCAAATACTGGTTTTCCATTACGGACGAGGAGCAGGAACTGCGCTTTTTGAGCCGTATTCACGATCCGCTGAAGCAGTGGAAACTCAGCCCGATGGACCTGGAAAGTCGCCGCCGCTGGGAAGATTATACCGAAGCCAAAGAAGAGATGCTGAGCCGGACCCATATCCCGGATGCGCCCTGGTGGGTCGTGCAGGGCGTGGATAAAAAGCGTGCGCGACTGAACTGCATCAGCCACCTCTTGCAACAGGTGCCGTATGAAGACGCTACGCATGATGAAATTATTTTGCCACCGCGTGAACGGTCGCAGGATTACCGCCGTAATGACGTGCCGGACACGATGATCGTGCCTGAAAAGTATTAATGGCAAGCCAAGCGCGGCAGGACGCTGCGCTAACCGGTTTTCACCACACTGAAGGCTTCAGAGCTGGCCTGCTCTTGCAACCGGGCATAACGGTCGATGGCCGTGGCGATATCCTGGGATGATTTTAACGCGCGAATTTCACCGAACAGCTCACCGGCTTCAACGTAGGCTTTACGTAAATACCCGAGCCACTGTTTGATACGGGCAACATGGTACATGCCGGTATCGCCCTGTTTTTCCAGCCGGGTATATTTCTGTAACAGCGCCACCACCTCCGGCCAGGGCATGGGCGCGTCATTGTATTTGATGACCCGACTCAGGTTAGGCACGTTAAGCGCGCCTCGGCCAATCATCACGGCATCACAACCGGTGGTCCGCAGGCAGTCCTGGGCCGTTTGCCAGTCCCAGATCTCGCCATTCGCGATAACCGGAATACGTAGGCGCTGACGGATGTCGCCGATGGCCTGCCAGTTGATCGCCTCGGCACGATAACCGTCTTCTTTGGTTCGACCATGCACCACCAGCTCGCTGGCACCGGCCTGCTGTACCGCATCCGCAATTTCCATACTGCGCGCGCTGGAATCCCATCCCAGCCGCACCTTCACCGTGACGGGCAACGAAGCCGGTACTGCTGCCCGCATGGCTTTTGCCGCGCGATAGATTAAATCGGGATCTTTTAACAGCGTGGCACCGCCGCCGCTGCCGTTGACCAGCTTTGACGGACAACCACAGTTCAGATCAACGCCCCAGGAGCCCAGAGTAACCGCTCGTGCGGCGTTTTCCGCCAGCCAGTCCGGATGCTGCCCCAGCAGTTGCAGACGGACCAGCGTGCCCGAGGGCGTGCGGCTGGCATGGTGCAGTTCAGGGCAGAGTCGATAAAAGGATTTTACCGGCAAGAGTTGATCCACGACGCGCAAAAATTCTGTAATGCACAGATCGTAGTCGTTGACCTCCGTTAACAGCTGGCGCACCAGAGAATCCAGTACGCCTTCCATCGGTGCCAGTAAAACCCGCATTGTCAGGCGTTTCCGCTACGCTTAGGCGCTGGGCGACGTGGACGCGCGGCTGGCTTGTCAGACGGGCCCGCTGCCGGTCCCTGACGACGGGGCTGTGAACGCTTGTCCCCTTGCGGACGCGCAGCGCCTGCACCCTGTCCGCCCTGGCTGCGACCACGGCCGCGTGGCTGCTGTGACTGACGGCCATTCACGATAGGTTCCGCTTTGATGCTTGGATCCGGCTCATAGCCAGGTACGGCCAGACGCGGAATTTCACGCTTAAGCAGACGTTCAATATCGCGCAGCAGTTTGTGTTCATCCACGCACACCAGTGACAGTGCGACGCCGGTTGCCGCCGCACGGCCGGTACGACCAATACGATGCACATAGTCTTCCGCTACGTTTGGCAGCTCATAGTTTACGACGTGTGGGAGTTCTTCAATATCCAGGCCACGGGCCGCGATATCGGTGGCCACCAGCACGCGAATTGCGCCGGATTTAAAATCAGCCAGTGCGCGCGTACGTGCACCCTGACTCTTATTGCCGTGAATCGCCGCAGCGGTAATACCGTCTTTACCCAACTGTTCTGCAAGGTGGTTAGCCCCATGCTTGGTTCGGGTAAACACCAGCACCTGCTGCCAGTTACCTTCGCCGATCAGCTGCGACAGCAGTTCCCGTTTGCGTTTCTTATCAACAAAATGCACCTGTTGAGAAACCTGCTCCGAAGCGGTGTTGCGGCGTGCCACTTCCACCTGCTCCGGGTTATGCAGCAGTTTTTCTGCCAGGGTTTTAATCTCGTCCGAGAAGGTGGCAGAGAACAGCAGGTTCTGACGTTTGGCAGGCAGTTTTGCCAGCACACGGCGAATATCGTGGATGAAGCCCATATCGAGCATACGATCGGCCTCATCCAGAACCAGCACTTCCACCTGAGAGAGGTCAACGGCGTTCTGATGGACCAGGTCCAGTAAACGGCCCGGTGTTGCCACCAGAATATCGACCCCGCCGCGCAGCTTCATCATCTGCGGGTTAATGCTGACACCACCAAACACCACCAGCGAACGAAGCGGTAAATACTTACTGTATTCAACAACGTTTTCCCCGACCTGAGCGGCCAGTTCACGGGTAGGCGTGAGGATCAGCGCACGCACCGGACGACGTCCACGTACTGCGCCGGTATTCGCCGACAGCTTCTGTAGTAAAGGCAGCGTGAATCCGGCCGTTTTGCCGGTGCCGGTCTGCGCACTTGCCAGCAGATCGCGGCCGGACAGCACCACAGGAATCGCCTGGCGCTGGATAGGAGTCGGTTCGCTGTAGCCTTGCTCAGCAACCGCACGCAAAATATCGGCACTCAGGCCGAGAGAGTCAAAAGACATGACGAGTATTACTCCGGTCCACTCTGACCGTGTTTCACGGTGTAGTTTTCAGAGGGATAGTGACGCCAGCTGACGCTGACGCGTGAAAAGGGTGCAAACTACGATGCATAAGCGGCGGAGTGTAACAGCTTTAACGTTCCTGTGCGAGATAGCTCACAATTGATTACAAACGGCCTAAACAACAAAGCCACCTTACGGTGGCTTTGGTTATCGGACGGTTCAGTTAACTGCGTTTTTTCTCAATGCGTCGTGCAGGCTCTTTGGCCAGCAGAGAAACCAGTGCCGGGCCCAGTAGCATAACCATGCCCAGGCTGGCCAGCAGCAGATTGTTGTGGAAAATGCGAGAGACCAGGAACAGCGTCATCATCGCAGCGCCGAAGTAGTAGGTGGTCGTCGCCTCTTCGAGGTAATCACCGAGGGTACGCAAACGGGCACTACGCTGCGTGATCAGCATGGCGATAAACACCCCTGCATACGTCACCACCAGGGTACTGCACACTTCGACCAGTGCTTTGTGTTTCCAGCCCCATACCAGCGCGGCAATCACCAGCAGGTGCATAGCGATATGGGCCCAGGTTTGACCGGTAATAATTTGAAAGCGATTAGACAATTTCATTTTTTCTCCTGCAGACCTGGCGGGTTGCCTGAATGCAACCGGATCCGGCCAGGGACGGTTTCATCAATGTAAAGCAAATATCAGATAACGCCTTATTTATTCCTCTTCTTCACCCTCCATTTGTGACAAAGACTACACTTTGTGGTTGATGAAGATGAAAAGGAGCGCGTCGCGAGTATGCCACAAATCCAGCAAGGATTTTCATTTAAAGTCCTGACGATCAATACCCATAAAGGTTTTGCCCCGTTTAACCGACGCTTCATCTTGCCAGAATTGCGCGAAGCCGTACGCGCAACGTCGGCAGATATCGTCTTGTTGCAGGAGGTGATGGGAACACATGACATCCATCCTCTGCAACATGAAAACTGGCCCAATACCTCACATTACGAGTTTCTGGCTGACACCATGTGGAATGATTTTGCCTATGGGCGTAACGCAGTCTATCCGGAAGGACACCACGGCAATGCCGTGCTGTCGCGCTTTCCCATTGCCGAATATCAGAACCGCGATGTCTCGGTGGCCGGTAGTGAAAACCGGGGCATGCTGCACTGCCAGATTACGCTCCCCGCGCCCTACGGTCCGCTGCACGTTATCTGCGTTCACCTGGGTCTGAAAGCGGCCCACCGTCGCGCCCAAATGGCAATGCTGAACGAGATGGTGCTGGCCCTGCCGCCGGATGCGCCCGTGGTGGTGGCTGGCGATTTTAACGACTGGCAGGGACGCGCTAATAAAATCCTGCAAAAAGGGGCCGGGCTAAAAGAGGTATTCAGCATCAAACATGGTCGACCGGCACGCACCTTCCCGGCCCGCTTTCCTCTTCTACGACTGGATCGTATTTATGTTCGCAACGCCACGGTGAGTCATCCCTGGGCGCTGCCGCGTAAACCCTGGTCACACCTTTCCGATCACGCGCCGCTGGCGGTGGAGATCCATCTATGAATTTTGACTGGCAAAACGGCAATAAACTGCGCCTGCTGGAAAACGGGGATACGTTTTTCCCCCGGGTTTTTGGCGCAATTCAGCGTGCCGAGCGCAGTGTGCTGTTGGAAACCTTTATCCTGTTTGAAGACGATGTCGGTAACGCTTTACACCGCGAGTTGCTGGCCGCAGCACAGCGCGGCGTCAAAGTTGAAATGATGGTGGATGGTTACGGATCGTCGGAGCTGTCAGACGACTTTGTGAACAGCCTTACCCAGGCGGGCGTCCGTTTTATTTACTACGATCCGCGTCCGCTGGTGATGGGCATGCGTACCAACGTCTTTCGCCGCCTGCATCGCAAGACCGTGGTAGTTGACGGGGTTATCGCCTTTGTCGGCGGGATTAATTTCTCCGCCGAGCACTACACCGACTATGGCCCTGAAGCCAAACAGGATTACACCGTTGAGGTGAAAGGGCCGGTAGTGGCGGATATTACCCGCTACCTGCAAGAGGCAATCGGCAGTCAGGCCACCACCCGCCGCTGGTGGGGACAGCGCTCACATCGTCCGGCTAAGAACGCCCTGCCCGGCGACGCGCAGGTGCTCTTCGTGTATCGCGATAATGATGATCACCGGGACGATATTGAACAGCACTATCTGGATATGCTGCGCAGTGCCAAACAGGACGTGATTATCGCGAATGCCTATTTTTTCCCCGGCTACCGACTGTTGCGGGAAATGCGCAATGCGGCACAGCGCGGGGTTCGGGTGCGTTTGATTGTGCAGGGCGAGCCCGATATGCCGATTGTGAAAGTGGGCGCAGAGCTGCTCTATAACTATCTGGTGGATGCTGGCGTGGAGGTCTACGAATACTGCCGTCGTCCGCTGCACGGTAAAGTGGCGGTGAAAGATCAGCAGTGGGCGACGGTCGGCTCCAGCAACCTCGATCCCTTAAGTTTGTCGCTAAACCTCGAAGCGAACCTGATCATTCACGATCGCCACTTTAATGAGACATTACGCGACAATCTTGAGCATTTACTGGCAGAAGATTGCCAGCGCGTTCAGGAGGATAAACTGCCGCCGCGTAACTGGTGGCAGTTGTCGAAAAGCGTCGTAGTGTTCCACTTCCTGCGCCACTTTCCTGCAATCGCCGGCTGGCTGCCGGCACACACGCCAAAACTGGCCCAGGTTGACCCGCCCGTGCAGCCTGAAATGGAGACGCAAGATCGCGTCGAAGCCAACAATGAAGGAGCGAAATCCTGATGGCAAACACGCATCCGCGCTGGAAACTGGCAAAAAAAATACTCACCGGCCTGTTTTTCGTGGCCGTCATTGTGCTGCTGGTCATCTATGCACGCAAGGTGAACTGGGATGACGTCTATAAAGTTATCGTCAACTACAACCGTTTCGTGGTGCTGACCGCCGCAGGCCTGGTGATCGTCAGCTACCTCGTGTATGGCTGTTACGACCTGATCGGTCGCGCCTACTGCGGTCATAAACTGGCCAGGCGCCAGGTGATGCTGGTGTCGTTTATCTGCTATGCCTTTAACCTGACCCTCAGTACCTGGGTTGGCGGCGTGGCCATGCGCTATCGACTGTATTCACGCCTTGGCCTGGACAGCGGTACCATTACGCGCATTTTCTCACTCAGCATTGCCACCAACTGGCTGGGCTATATCCTGCTGGCGGGCGTCGTCTTCAGCGCGGGCATGGTTTCCATTCCCAGCGGCTGGTTTATTGGCGAAACCACGCTACGGCTGATCGGGGTTGTCTTGCTGGTGCTGGTCGCCTTCTACCTCTGGTCCTGTGCCTTTTCAAAACGTCGCCGCTGGACGGTCAAAGGCCAGACGTTACAGCTGCCTTCATTACGTATGGCGCTGTTTCAGTTTGCCGTTTCCTGTGCCAACTGGATGGTGATGGGCACCATTATCTGGTTGCTACTGGGCCGGGATGTGGGCTATCCGATGGTGCTGGGGGTTTTATTGATCAGCAGTATCGCTGGCGTGATTATTCATATTCCGGCGGGGATTGGCGTGCTTGAGGCGGTGTTTTTAGCGCTGTTGAGCGGCGAAGATCTCTCTCACGGTACCATTATTGCCGCACTGCTGGCCTACCGGGTGCTCTACTTTATTTTGCCCCTGCTGCTGGCGCTGGTGCTGTACCTGGGGCTGGAGAGTCGCGCTAAGCATATGCGGCATAAAAACGAACAGAAACTGCAGAAGTCGTAACCGGGGAGCGGCTGCTCTGGCAAACCAGAGCAGCCCGTTTTTTAGCGGCGATTGCCGAAAATACGCAGCAGCATCAGGAACAGGTTGATGAAGTCAAGGTAGAGCGTCAGCGCGCCCATGATCGAGTAGCGACGCAGGTTTTCCGTGTCGCGCGCATCAATCTGCTCGCCAATGTTTTTCAGTTTCTGCGTGTCATAGGCCGTCAGGCCCACAAACACCACCACGCCAATGTAGGTAATCGCCCACATCAACGCCGGGCTTTTCAGCCAGAAGTTCACCAGCGATGCCAGCAGAATACCGATCAGCGCCATAAACAGCAGGCTGCCCAGGCGGCTCAGATCGCGCTTGGTGGTATAGCCATAGAAGCTCATGGCACCAAACATCCCCGCCGTGACAAAGAACGTACTGGCAATGGAGGAATAGGTGTACACCAGGAAGATGCTGGCCATGGTTAACCCGGTCAGGGCCGAGTAGAGCATAAATAACCCGGTCGCTACGGCACCGCTCAGGCGATGGACCATGCCAGAGAGGAAGAACACCAGCGCCAGCTGCACGATAATCAGGCCGAAGAAGGTAATGCGGTTTGCAAACACCAGCTCCATCACCGCCGGCGTGCGGGCGGCAAACCAGGAGACAAACGCGGTGAGTAATAAACCACAGGTCATCCAGCCATAAACCTGTGCCATGTAAGCCTGCAACCCGCGAGATGCAGGCTGAACTATTGAATCATTTTGTGGATATCGGTCCATGATGCACCTCTTGTTGAACAAATGGGTTATTCCCCTGACAGGGGAGCCTGGTTAAGTGTGGCACAGCTCTGTTCAACTGCGCCACAACGCCGTGCTTATTGACGTGACATGCACTGCTGATAACGACCGTCCACGCGCTGAGCGAACCACGCGGTGGTTAAATTGCGGGTGATTTTAGGACTTTCAAGCTTAATGCCTGGCAACATTTCACGGGGCAGGCGCCGTCCGGCCATTTTATCTGCCAGCGCAAAGACCTGCTTCCACACGTCGCTGTTGCTGAATTCGGCCTTTTCGCCCTGCTCAAGATCGTCGCGAATTTCGCTGTTGCTCATATCCAGGCGTTTCGCCAGGGTGCGCACCGCCAGCTCCGTCGATCCCGCCTTGTCTGAGCCGTACTGAATGAGATCGCCATCCAGCGCCAGTTTCATGCCTGTCGCACGAGAGACTGCCGCCTGGAAAGCGGCATTGCGGCTGGCGTACCAGCCCGCGTTATAGTCCGCAAAGCGGTAAAGTGGCTTGCTGTAATCGGTGGGATAACCGAGCAGGTGCATCGTGCCGAAATAAACGCCGCCATGGCGGGTGAAGACCTCACGGCGGATGGAGCCGTCAACCGGCCATGGGTAGCCTTTGGCATGGGCTTCGGCAAACGCGATGCTCACCTGCATCGGCCCGCCGGTATGCACGGGGTTAAGGTTGCCAAACAATGTCTGCCCCATGGGCACCATCTCGATAAAGTCGTCGAAAATATCGCTCAGGTCTTTTTCACTTTTGGCTTTATCCAGCCGCGCGGCATAGCTTTCGCCGTTGCTGGATTTGATGAGCAGCGCTGTGCGCACTAAAAACGCCGGCACGTGAACCTTCGCCGCGCGGCGGTCAATCTCGTCCCAGGCGATTTTTGACATGCCGGGCACGTTACCGCTGGCGTCAAAACCCGACTCCTGTCCCGCTACGGCAATGGCCGCGCACAGGTTGCTGTCGCTGGCCTCAAGCCCCTGGGTGCGGAATGAGGTATAGATATCCTCCGCCCAGCCTGATTTGTTACTGACGTTGGCAGGCAGCAGGCGTTGGATCTGCGCTTTTACATCCTCAGGCTGCTTTGCAGGCGCTTCCGGCGTTTTTTTACTGCTACAGCCCGCCAGGATCAGCACGGCAAGCAGCGTCAGGCGTTTGGGTAAAGAAGTGAATGACATACCTGTCCTCTGAGGGGAAAAAGAGTAGCTTAACACTGCCCCGCTTCGCGGAGCAGGGTGGATTATCTGAACTCAGGTTATCGCTTTTCGCGCAACTGGCGGAAAAGGGATCGGTGATGTCAACGCGCTGGACGGTGACGTGATGCCGTTGCAACGCGACGAGGGCGGCGGCGAGCACGCGTAGGGAAAGATCCGGTTTGCCCCCGCAGCGCAACGCTCGCCCCTAATCCCAGCGCTGAGCGGCCTCATGATCGCTGTTGCGCGCATCCACCCAGCGGTCGCCCTGTTCGGTGGTTTCACGTTTCCAGAACGGAGCGCGGGTTTTCAGGTAGTCCATAATAAACTCCGCGGCGGCAAACGCGCTGCTGCGGTGTGCGCTGGTGACGCCAACAAACACAATTTCATCGCCGGGGAAGAGTTCACCAATGCGGTGAATCACGGAAACCCGCTGCAGCGGCCAGCGCTGGCGTGCGTCATCAATGATTTCCTGCAGCGCCTTTTCCGTCATGCCGGGATAATGCTCCAGCGTCAGGGCCGCCACATCATCTCCCAGATTATGATTGCGCACTTTGCCGGTAAAGGTCACCACAGCGCCGTCTTCTGGACATCCTGCCAGCCACTGGTACTCCTGAGCCATATCAAAGGCAGCCGGGCCCACCCGAATTTGCGTGTCCATTTATCCTCCCGTCACCGGCGGAAAAAAGGCCACTTCATCGCCGTCCTTTAGGGGATGATGAAGTGCGGTGAGCGTCTGGTTAACTGCGGCGAGTAAACGTTCGCTGTCCAAGGCCAACGCCCAGCGTTCGCCCCGCTGCGCCAGAGCAGCCCGCAGCGCCGCCACATCGGGGTAATCCGGAGCCAGGGTGAGCGAATCGGTGCCCACCAGTTCCCGCACCTGAGCAAAAAACAGCACCTTAATCATGGGCAACCGCCTGAAAATCGCCGCTTTTGCCGCCGCTTTTATGCAGCAGGCGTAGTTGGTCGATGACAATGTCTTTTTGTACCGCCTTGCACATGTCATAGATGGTCAGCGCGGCTACGGAGGCCGCCGTCAGGGCTTCCATTTCTACCCCGGTTTTCCCGGTGAGCCGACACAGTGACGTAATGCGTACCCGGTTCCACGCTGGCTCAGCCACCAGCGCGACTTCCACTTTGCTCAGCATCAGCGGATGGCAAAGGGGAATCAGCTCCCACGTGCGTTTTGCCGCCTGAATACCGGCGATGCGCGCCGTCGCGAACACGTCACCTTTGTGGTGACTGCCCTCAATAATCATCTGTAAGGTTTCCGGCTTCATCAGCACCAGCACTTCAGCCTGTGCCTCGCGCACGGTGTCGTTTTTAGCGGAAACATCCACCATATGGGCTTCGCCAGCGGCGTTAATGTGGGTAAGTTGTGACATGCTCAAAGCTTCTTTAAATGGGTAACAAAGTTGCAGGGACGCGTACGGGCATCCAGTTGCTCGGCGATGATGCGCTCCCAGGCGCTGGTACAGGCCGATGTCGAGCCGGGAACCGCGAAAATTAACGTCTGGTTTGCCAGACCGGCGACCGCGCGGGACTGTAACGTCGAACCGCCGATGTCTTCATAGGAAATCATGCGAAACAGCTCGCCAAAGCCTTCGATTTCCCGATCGAACAGCGGCAGGAGCGCCTCAGGGGTGTTGTTTTTCAGGTTAAAGCCGGTGCCGCCGTTGACGATAACCACCTGCACATCCTCGCTGGCAATCCAGCGTGAGACAATGGCGCGAATGCGGTAAAGATTGTCGGGCACGATGGCGTGGTCGATGACGCTGTGTCCGGCTTCGGCCGCGGCCTCACGCAGATAATCCCCGGACGTATCATTACTGGCATCACGGCTGTCTGAGACCGTCAGCGTGGCAAGCTGTAACGGTTGAAACGCGCTGGCTGGTTTACCCATATTTGCTCCTGCAATTAACCGCCAATGTAAGAAAGATTCTGTGTGATACCGGTATTGCCCTGCAACAGGAAATGCGTCTGTTTCTTCTGGCCCAGGCTGCTGGCAATGCGCGCCTGCAATTCATCTTGCTGATCGTCGGACGCCAGTAAATCACGCAGCGGAATGCCGCCATCGCCAAACAGACACAGGTGCAGGTTACCCCGAGCGGAAACCCGCAGGCGGTTACAGCTGGCGCAAAAATCTTTGGAATACGGCATGATCAGTCCGATTTCACCCACGTAATCCGGATGATAAAACACCTGCGCCGGGCCATCGCTGCGGCCGCTGATACGGCGCTGCCAGCCCTGCGCGAGAAGTCGATCGCGGATCACCTCGCCCGACACGTGCTGCTCGCGAAACAGCGCACCGCCCTCACCGGTTTCCATCAGCTCAATAAAACGCAGTTGAATGGGGCGCGTACGGATCCAGTCAAGAAAGGTCGTGAGGTTGTGGCTGTTGACGTCGCGCATCAGCACGCTGTTCACTTTGACCTGGCTGAAGCCGGCCTCAAAGGCCGCATCAATCCCGGCCATCACCTGGTGGAATTTATCCTGACCGGTTATGGCATGAAACTGGCGTGCATCAAGGCTGTCCACGCTGACGTTCAGGGCGGTGAGTCCGGCATCGCGCCACTGCTTAACGTCACGCGCCAGCCGGTAACCATTGGTGGTGACGGCGATATGGCGGATAGCCGCGTTTTCTCTGACCGCCGCAATGATGTCGGTAAAATCGCGACGTAATGAAGGTTCACCGCCGGTCAGGCGCACTTTCTCCGTGCCCGCCGCCGCGAAGGCGCGCGTGACCCGACGAATTTCATCCAGCGAGAGAAAACTTTTATTGCGGATACCGTTTGGCTGATAGCCATCGGGCAGGCAATAGGTACAACGGAAGTTGCATACATCCGTGACCGACAGGCGCAAATAGTAAAATTTGCGCGCAAATGCATCAGTAAATTGTGACACCAGAACACCTTTCCAATTCGGGAGATGCAGTCATTTCTTCCTGCACCCTGGCAGCGCGTAGGCTACGGCCTGAATCCCCTATCCACCGACGTAGGCATTCAGGCTTGAGTGTACGTTAACCGGCTGGTCAACGCGGTATACAGATGGTAGCGCGATTAGTGGTGATGCGCCATCCACGGCTTTTACTCTGTGTGCTGCATAACGTTAACTTTCACCGTATTTCGCTCACAGGATAAGTTAAAATACCCGGTAAGCATTGACGTAAATTACCCCCGTCTGCATCAACCGGGCCGCTGGCCGGCGCAGACGTGAAAAGGAGAAGTATGAATCGAACACTGGCGGACCTGGATCGCGTGGTGGCCTTAGGTGGCGGACACGGATTAGGACGCGTGATGTCGGCCCTGTCCCCTCTGGGTTCACGCCTCACAGGCATTGTGACCACGACAGACAACGGTGGCTCCACGGGCCGCATTCGTCGCGCAGAAGGTGGCATCGCCTGGGGCGACCTGCGTAACTGTATTAACCAGCTGATCACGGAGCCGAGCGTGGCCTCCGCCATGTTCGAATATCGCTTTACCGGCAACGGTGAACTGGCCGGACACAATCTGGGTAACCTGATACTGAAAGCGCTGGATCACCTTAGCGTGCGGCCGCTGGAAGTGGTCAACATCATCAGAAACCTGTTGAAAGTTGACGCCTTTTTAATCCCCATGTCAGAGCATCCGGTTGATTTAGTTGCAACCGATAGCGAAGGCAACGCGGTGTATGGGGAAACCGCTATCGACGCCATGCAGCTTCCACCGCAGGAACTGATGCTGCATCCCGCCGTGCAGCCCACCCGCGAGGCGCTCGATGCCGTTGCAGAAGCCGATCTCATTCTGATTGGACCGGGCAGCTTTTACACCAGCCTGATGCCCATTCTGCTCATGAAAGAGATGGCGCAGGCATTACGCCGGACGCCCGCTAACATGGTGTTTATCGGCAACCTGGGCCGCGAGTTGAGTCCTGCGGCGGCAACGCTTACCGTGGCCGACAAACTGGCGATGATGGAGCACTACATTGGCAAGCGGGTGATCGACGCGATCGTAGTTGGCCCGTCCACGGACGTCAGCCGGGTGGAAAACCGCCTGATTATTCGTGAACCGCTGGAGGCCGCCGATATCAAGTACCGCCACGACCGCCAACTGCTGCGCGCCGCGCTGGAGCACGCCGTTCAGGGATTCAACTGAATCAGGACACCGCAATAAACAATGTGCGCAATTCCTGCAGCTGATCGCGCAGGCCAGCCGCCTGTTCGAACTCCAGGTTTTGCGCATGTTGCTGCATCTGCCCTTCCAGCTCGTGGATCTTTTTCTGCAACGCCTGGGGGGACAACGCCAGGTAATCGGCGTCTGCCTCAGCGGCATTGCGCTTAGCGGGCTTGGCTTTACCACGCGTTTTCACCACGTTATTGCCCAGTTCCAGAATATCGGTGATTTTCTTGTTCAGGCCCTGAGGCACGATGCCGTTTTCTTCGTTATGCCGCTGCTGCTTCTCACGGCGGCGTTCCGTTTCTTCAATCGCTCTGGCCATTGAAGGCGTGATCTTGTCGCCATACAGAATCGCTTTACCGTTAATATTACGTGCCGCACGGCCAATGGTCTGAATCAGCGAACGCTCCGAACGCAGGAAGCCCTCTTTGTCCGCATCCAGAATGGCCACCAGCGATACCTCAGGCATGTCCAGCCCTTCTCGCAACAGGTTGATCCCAACCAGTACGTCAAATTTGCCCAGACGCAGGTCACGAATGATTTCCATCCTTTCCACCGTGTCGATATCCGAGTGCAGATAGCGCACCTTTTCACCGTGCTCTTCAAGGTACTCTGTCAGATCTTCCGCCATGCGTTTAGTCAGGACGGTCACCAGGACGCGCTCGTTGATCGTAACGCGCTGGCGGATCTCAGACAGTAAATCATCAACCTGCGTCGCCACGGGGCGGACCTCAAGAATCGGATCCAGCAGGCCGGTTGGACGCACCACCTGATCGATGACCTCGTCGCCGGATTTCTCCAGCTCATATTTGCCCGGCGTTGCCGACACATAGATCGTCTGAGGGGCCAGCGCTTCAAACTCTTCGAACTTCATCGGACGGTTATCAAGCGCCGAAGGCAGTCGGAAACCGTACTCTACCAACGTCTCTTTACGTGCACGGTCGCCACGGTACATGCCGCCAATTTGGGGAATCGTGACGTGGGACTCATCCACCACCAGCAGGCCATCTGCGGGGAGATAGTCAAACAGCGTAGGCGGCGCCTCTCCCGGCCCACGGCCCGACAGGTAACGCGAGTAGTTTTCGATGCCGGAGCAGTAGCCCAGCTCGCCCATCATCTCCAGATCAAACTGGGTGCGCTGAGTGATGCGCTGCTCTTCCAGCAGTTTGTTGTTTTCCAGCAGGGTTTTACGCCGGTCGGCCAGCTCAACCTTGATGTCTTCCATGGCCTGCAGAATGCGCTCACGCGGCGTAACGTAGTGCGTTTTCGGATAGATGGTAAAACGCGGTACAACCGATTCAACCTGCCCGGTGAGCGGATCAAACAGGGACAGGCGCTCGACCTCTTCGTCAAATAACTCCACCCGCAGTGCCATATCATCGGACTCTGCCGGAAAAATATCGATGACCTCGCCACGCACTCGGAAGGTGCCGCGCTGAAACGCCTGGTCGTTGCGCGTGTACTGCAGCTCTGACAAGCGACGCAGAATGCTGCGCTGGTCGATGATCATACCGCGCGTCAGGTGCAGCATCATTTTCAGATAAAGATCGGGATCGCCCAGACCGTAAATGGCCGACACTGAGGCAACGACGATAACATCACGCCGCTCCAGTAATGCTTTAGTGGCGGAAAGACGCATCTGCTCGATGTGTTCGTTAACCGAGGCGTCTTTTTCGATAAAGGTGTCAGAGCTTGGGACATAGGCTTCAGGCTGGTAGTAATCGTAATAGGAGACAAAAAACTCCACCGCGTTGTCCGGGAAAAACTCCTTCATCTCACCATACAGCTGGGCCGCCAGCGTTTTGTTCGGTGCCAGCACCATGGTGGGCCGGTTAAGATCGGCGATCACGTTAGCCACGGTAAAGGTTTTACCCGATCCGGTAACGCCTAATAGCGTCTGGTGCGCCAGGCCATCTTCCAGTCCGGCTTCAAGACGACGGATCGCCTCTGGCTGATCGCCGGAAGGCTTGAAAGCGGAGTTCAGTTTAAAATCTTTACTCATGAATGCGGTTCCTGCAGATGAAAGACGGCGGGCAGCCCATTATTTTACTCTGCTATGGCGATTTTGCCAGAAAAAAATACTGGATATAATAACAGTATTGATGCACAGTAACGGCAACCACTTTACGCTTGACTCTTTGACATTATCGCGCGCGCTAACCGGATTCTGTTGCGCAAGGTTATCCCCAAGCCCGATATTGATTTAACATTTGTCAAGCATGTGTCATAAAATTGCAGTTTGATGAATCGGCCCCAATCCGGCAGGCTTGTTTTTTGCTAAGTCACTGAATTAATGTCGTTACTTTAAAAAGCCCAGATTCTCATCATCGGGTTACCAGGCCCCGTATTTCCTCGCTTCCAACCTGTTTTCATTACCTAATGCACAAGGTTATCCACAGGAATAGTGGATAACTAATGACAGCCCTTTGCACATCGGCTGTGTATAATTTTTTTCACTCTCCTTTGGGCGATAAAAAAATATTTTTTTTCGCTTATTTTCTGACGCTAACGGGTAGTGATTTAGCTATCAGCGCAATCCGTGCCTTGATCGGCGACAAGTGCGTCTCACTTTTCTTTTTTTCATTGCCCCATTAACGAGCAGGTGCACTTCCCGGCTTCATGAACCTGCACCAACGCTGTACCGCGTAAGCGTCCTGACGTGGAATTGTTAACTTTTATTTATCTTTAAACAGGGTGATTTTCGCTGGTTAGCCCCGACTCCACTCACCGTTGAGACTCTGGCCTGGTAATTGCATGCTCTCTCATCTGAGTGTTACAGGCAGTAGCCGCGTGAAATGCGCCGCTATCTCATTAGAGCGATTTACCAGAAATGAACGGCGAAAGCATTCAGGTTAATTATCTGGAAGGAGCGCGTCAGATGCTAAGTTTACGGTCGGTGAATCAGTTTTACGGTAAAAATCATATTCTCTGGAATGTGGATCTTGATCTGCCTCCCGGCACCTGCACCGGCATACTGGGACGCCCCGGTATGGGAAAAACCACGCTGGTGAACTGCATTATGGGCAAGCTACCGATTAACAGCGGGACGATCAGTTGGCAGCAGGATGGCTCGCCGCCGGAAGACCTGCTCTCGCAGCCTGCTGAGCTGCGGGCCCGACAGGGGATCGGGTTTGTTCCGCAGGGGCGCCACATTTTTACTCAGATGAGCGTTGAGGATAATTTACTCATTGCCTTACTGGCAGGCGCACAGGCGAATGACGGTTATCGGGCGATCCCGGAAATGATCTTTGATCTGTTACCCGCCCTCTATTCGCTGCGTCAGCAGCGCAGCGGCGACCTGCCGGTCTATCAGCAGCAGCAGTTGGCTCTGGCCCGTGCGCTGGTGCTGCAGCCCCGCCTGTTGATTCTGGATGAGCCCGCCGACGGCATGGCGCCCTGGCTGGAAGAAGAGATGGGGAATCTGATTCGTCGCCTTAATCGTGACTACGGCCTGACGATTCTGCTGCTTGAACAGCGCGTCTCGCTGATTCGCCGCGTGGCTGACAACTTTCTCCTGCTGCATCGCGGGCGCAATGTGGCACAGGGCAACGTCGCCCAGCTGGATGACGCGACCCTGGAGAAGTGGTTAACGGTGGCCTGATCGATCCGGCAGCGTCAGATAATGTCCACAGTTTGCCTGCTGGTCTTCCTGGGTTAGCCAGGGGATCACGCCCAGGCAAGGTGCAGGAAGCCGCTGCGTTAAGGCCGCCAGGTAGGCCTGATAACGCTGGCCGGGTGGCTGTACCGTATTGGCGATCCAGCCCGCCAGGTGCAGGCCGCGTGCGCGAATCGCATCGGCAGTCAGCATGGCATGATTGATACATCCCAGCTTGACGCCCACCACCAAAATGACCGGTAGCTGCTCCTCCTCAACCCAGTCTGCATAGGTTTGCGTCTCAGAAAGCGGCGTGTACCAGCCGCCCGCACCTTCCACCAAAATCCATTCTGCCAGCGGCTCAAGTTCCCGCAGCCCCGCCGACAGCGTGGCAAACTCAATCGGTCTGCCCTCATCCGCGCTGGCGATATGAGGTGAAGTCGGCTCCATAAACGCCAGTGGATTGACCTGCTCGTAGCGCAGCGGGACGTTGCTGTAACGCTGTAAGGTCAGCGCATCACTGTTGCGCACGCCTGCTGCGGTGAGCTCGCAGCCTGAGGCCACAGGTTTATAGCCCGCACTGCGGTAGCCTGCGGCGGTGGCAGCCTGCAGCAGCGCCGCGCTGGCAACCGTTTTACCGACTTCGGTGTCGGTGCCGGTAACAAACCAGCGATTCAACATTGTGTCACTCCAAACATAAGATGGTAACTGAGGCGGAAACCCTGCTCATCCCGCGGCCAGTGGGCTTCGAGCTGAGCAAGACGCTGGCGCGTTAACACGCAGCCAGACCGTCCGGTATGCAGATGCGTTGCCCCGATGCCCTTCAGGGAGCGCATTGCACTCAGCGCATCGGGAAAATGCAGGGTAAGGGTTTGCGCATGGCAGCGCAGACGCTGTGTTTCACAGGCGGCAGCAATCTCCTGTGCAGGCAAAAAGCGGTTCGCATGGAGACGGCCATCCACCTGTGACCAGGCCTGATGAACTTCGTGCAGAGAGCCCGCGCTCAGGGTGGAAAACAGCAGGCAGCCGCCAGGCCTGAGTACCCGGTTAAACTGCATTAGCGCCGCCTGAAGATTCTCGCTCCACTGCACCACCAGATTGCTCCATACGAGGTCAACAGACTGATCTGCCAGTGGCAGAGCATCAATATCGCCAGCCAGATAGTGATGCGCGGCCCCGTTTTGCCGGGCCTGTTGCAGCATCTGCGGGGAAAGATCCAGCGCCGTGACCTCTTTACCCCGATCGCGCCATATCCGGCTGTACCAGCCGGTTCCGCATCCGGCATCCAGCAGTTGCAAACCGCTGTGCGCTGGCACCTGCGCCAGCAGCGCGTCCCCGCTCAGCCGCTGGAGTTCAGCATAGTGATCATACTGAGATGCGGCGCGGCCAAATGCCCGTGCAACCGCGCCTTTATCAACCTGCAGCGTCATACAGCGCCTCCAGCAGGGCATCAATATCCTCTGGCTCATGGACGGCGGTAAGCGTGATGCGCAGACGGGCCGTGCCCGGCGGCACGGTCGGCGGACGGATCGCACTGACCCAGCAGCCCGCCCTGGCCAGGCGCGCAGACAGCGCCAGCGCCTCGCCGTTATCCCCGACGATTAATGGCTGAATGGCGCTGGACGACGCCATAAGTTTCCAGGGCAACGAGGCAGCGCCGTGCCGGAAATGGGCGATATTACGCGCGAGACGTTGACGGCGGTCATCACCCGCCTGCACCTGTTTCAGCGACGCTAACAGCGCACTGGCCTGGGCTGGCGGCATCGCCGTGGAGTAAATCAGATGACGGGAAAATTGCACAAAGTAATCGGCGGTCGCCTCATCACACAACAGCGCGGCCCCGCTTACGCCAAAGGCTTTGCCAAAGGTCACCACCAGCAGGTCGGGTTTCATGCCCTGTGCCCAACAGCTGCCACGTCCCTGCTCGCCCGTCACCCCTATGCCGTGCGCATCATCGACCAGCAAACAGGCACCGGCATGTTTCGCCCGGTCGGCGATCGCCTGAAGGGGCGCGCTGTCGCCGTCCATACTGAAAACCCCTTCGGTTACCACCAGCGTTTGCCCTTCGCAGGGCGCATCCAGGCGCTTAGCCAGACTGAGAGGATCGTTATGGGTAAAGCGGCGCAGCTGAGCAGGGCTTTGGCTGGCGGCCTCCAGCAGCGAAGCATGCGTCAGTTTGTCGGCCAGAATGCGGTCATTTTTCTCTGCCAGCAGGTGAATCACCGCCTGATTCGCCGCAAAGCCGGAAATAAACAGCAGCGCGCGCGAATAGCCCAGCCAGTCTGCCAGCTGTGCTTCCAGCTCGGCATGTAAACGATGAAAACCGGTTACATGGCCCGATGCACCAGCACCGGCACCGGCCTCGTCCACGCCTTGTTGCCAGCCCGCCATGACGGCGGGATGCTGGCTCAGCCCAAGATAATCGTTACTTGAGAAATGGCGAAAGGTCTGACCGGCATGGCGGATCAGGCGCGTCTGATTCTCTTCAATCACGCGCCGTTCGCGCCAGCCATCTTCAGCACGGCGCTGTATCAGCGCCTGCTGGATGCGTTGCTGCCAGCTCATTACAGCGCCGCGTTATAGAATGTTTCTGTATCGGCATGAAGCAGTTGCTCACTTAACTGCTGCTGCTGGGCATTGTCGCCGTTTGCGGTCTGCGTATGCTCAGGATTCAGCCCCAGCTTACGGAACAGCAGCATATCTTTGTCTTCTTCCGGGTTCGGCGTCGTCAGCAGCTTGCAACCGTAAAAAATGGAGTTTGCCCCGGCCATAAAGCACATCGCCTGGGTTTGCTCGTTCATCTGCTCACGGCCTGCGGACAGGCGAACATGCGAGGTGGGCATCATGATGCGCGCCACGGCGATGGTGCGGATAAAGTCGAACGGTTCAACGTCATCATTGTCTGCCAGCGGCGTGCCTTTCACCTTCACCAGCATGTTGATGGGCACACTTTCAGGCGGCGTCGGCAGGTTAGCCAGCTGTACCAGCAGTCCGGCACGGTCGTTTACGGTTTCACCCAGGCCCACAATCCCGCCCGAACAGACCTTGATGCCGGCGTCACGCACTTTCCCCAGCGTATCCAGTCGTTCCTGATAGCTGCGCGTGGTGATGATATTGCCGTAAAACTCCGGTGAGGTGTCCAGATTGTGATTGTAGAAATCCAGTCCGGCACTGCCTAAACGCTGCGCCTGACTGTCGCTCAACGTGCCAAGCGTCATGCAGGTTTCCATGCCCATCGCTTTGACGCCTTCGACCATCTTTTCCAGGTAGGGCATATCGCGATCGCTGGGGTTTTTCCATGCCGCCCCCATGCAGAAGCGGCTGGAGCCTGCGGCTTTGGCTTTTTGCGCGGAACGCAGTACCTCATCCACTTCCATCAGTCGCTCAGATTCCAGGCCCGTCTTGTAGCGGGCGCTTTGCGGGCAATATTTGCAGTCTTCCGGGCAGGCACCGGTTTTAATCGACAGCAGTGTGCTGACCTGCACCTGACGTGGATCGAAGTGCTGGCGGTGCACCTGTTGCGCTTCAAACATCAGTTCAAGAAATGGCCGATCAAACAGCGCCTGGGCCTGAGCCAGAGTCCAACGTTGTGACATTACTTACTCCAAAAAAGGTGTCATCCCGACAGTTAACGTGGTTATACTTGTAAACTAAATCTTTTTATTTTGGTTTACAACTCCGATGTTTACTTCTCAGGACGCTGAATTTGATCGCCAGCATATCTGGCATCCCTACACCTCAATGCAGCAGCCGCTGCCCTGCTATCCGGTTGTTGCGGCAAAGGATTATCATCTGCAGCTGGCAGATGGTCGTACCCTGGTGGACGGAATGTCGTCCTGGTGGGCGGCGATACATGGCTATAACCATCCGCGCCTGAATCGCGCCCTGCAACAGCAGATGGGGCAGATGTCCCACGTGATGTTTGGCGGCATTACCCATCCTGCCGCGGTGGCGTTGTGTCGTCAGCTGGTCTCGATGACGCCAGACGCGCTGGAATGTGTATTTCTGGCCGATTCCGGCTCGGTCGCCGTTGAAGTCGCGATGAAAATGGCGCTGCAATACTGGCTTGGGCGAGGCGAGACGCGTCAGCAATTTTTGACGCTCAAACGCGGTTATCACGGCGATACCTTTGCCGCGATGTCGGTATGCGATCCGGATAATTCCATGCACAGCCTGTGGCGCGGCTACCTGCCGGAACACCATTTCGCCGCAGCGCCGCAGTGCGGTTTTGATGACGAGTGGGATGCGCGTGATGCAGAGGATTTTATCCGGCTGATCCAGCAGCATCGGGGGCAGCTGGCCGCGGTGATTCTGGAACCCATCGTTCAGGGTGCCGGGGGAATGCGTTTCTACCATCCGCGCTATTTGCAGTGTGTACGTGAAGCCTGTGATCGCGACGGCATTCTGCTGATCGCCGATGAGATCGCAACCGGCTTTGGCCGCACCGGTACGCTGTTCGCCTGCGAACATGCGGCGATTTCACCGGACATCATGTGCGTAGGCAAAGCCCTGACCGGCGGCACGATGAGCCTCGCCGCTACCCTCACCACCCGTGACGTGGCCGATACCATCAGCCTCAGTCCGGCGGGCTGCTTTATGCACGGCCCCACCTTTATGGGCAATCCGCTGGCGTGCGCGGTGGCGTCAGAAAGCCTGGCAATGGTGCAGGAAGGTGACTGGCGTCAGCAGGTTGCGGCGATCGAGCGTCAGCTGCGTGGCGCGCTGCTGCCCCTGCGTCACGCGCCCGCGGTGGCTGACGTGCGCGTGCTGGGAGCCATTGGCGTGGTGGAAACGCATCAACCGGTCAATATGGCGGCGCTGCAACAGTTCTTTGTCAGTCAGGGCGTCTGGATTCGCCCTTTTGGCCGCCTGATTTATCTGATGCCGCCTTATATCATCTCCCCTGAGGCGCTGGATAAGCTGGTCAATGCGATTGGGGCGGCGCTGGAGCAGCCCGCTCACTTTCTTTCTTAATGTTGCAACGGCTGGACGTAAACCGGCTTTTGGTTAAGATGAAAAGGCAGTGACCATTAACGCAAGGAGATGTAATGCGAGTTTACAGCCAGGATTTACACGACGGCGACAAGATGCCGGAGAAACACGTTTTTAACGGAATGGGTTATCAGGGCGATAATCTTTCCCCTCACCTTGCCTGGGAAGATGCGCCAGAAGGCACCAAAAGTTTTGTCATCACCTGCTTCGATCCGGATGCGCCTACCGGCTCAGGCTGGTGGCACTGGGTGGTGGCGAATATTCCGGCCGAGACCACATCGCTGCCTCAGGGTGCCGGTTCGGGTAAAGCCGCACTGCCCGCCGGGGCGCTACAAACACGCACGGATTTCGGTCAGGCCGGATACGGCGGCGCAGCACCGCCTGCCGGTGAAACCCATCGTTATATTTTCAGCGTTCATGCGCTGGATGTGGACAAAATCGACGTCGATGAGGGGGCCAGCGGCGCCATGGTCGGGTTTAACGTGCATTTTCACGTGCTAGCCAGCGCATCGCTGACCGTTCATTACGTCTGATCGCCGCATAAAAATGCCGCTTCCGGCCTGTCGAACGATTCCGGAAGCGGCAATTTGCAGGTTATCCTGCCAGCTGATGTACCACTACCCACATCGGACCCTGTCCAACGGCGTAACGGCCCACCGGCTTCAGTAAGCCCTGTGGCTGAGTGATATTGTAGACTTCAATGTGGTGTGACTTCTGCCCCGCCGCCACCAGGAACTGGCCCGCGTGATCGATATTGAATCCGCGCGGCTGCGTTTCGGTCGGCTGAAACCCTTCGACTGTCAGCACGGCACCGTCTTCGCTGACGCTAAACACTGTTAAGGTGCTGCTGGTGCGATCGCAGGCGTACAGGAAACGTCCGTCTGGCGTCAGATGAATATCGGCAGCCCAGCGGGTACCGGTAAAATCAGGCGGCATCATATCCAGCGTCTGTACCGACTCGACCTTGCCCTGCGCATTGTTCAGCGCCCAGACCTCTACCGTGCTGTTCAGCTCATTGACGCTGTAGGCGTACTGTCCGTTGGCATGAAACGCCATGTGGCGAGGCCCGGCGCCTTCCGCCGTGGTAACCTGCTCCTGCGAATGCGGGGTTAACTGACCGTCTGCGCCGAGGGTAAACAGGCAAATGCGATCCTGCTTCAGGGCAGGCACGTACAGCGTCCGATCGGCATTGTCGATATTGGCGGAGTGGCATCCCGCCAGGCCGTTAATGACCTGGCTCGGTGCCTGTGGCACGCCGTCATCCCCTATTGGGCTGATACTGACGCACGCATCGTTGTAAGAGCCGCAAAACAGGAAACGGCCGGCATGATCGGTGGAAATATGGGTCGGGCTGCCCGGCAGAGGCGCCTGTCCGGCTTCGGTCAAGGTGCCGTCTGAGGCGATGCGAAACGCCAGTACACGGAAGTCGGGGCGCACGCCTACATACAAGAAATCTTTTTTTGGACTCACCACCATAGGCTGAACCTGACCGGCGACGTCCGTAACCTGCAGGAGCGTCAAGGTGCCATCTTCATTCAACTGCCAGACATGGATTTGTTGACTCTCGGGACTGGCGGTGTAGACAACCTGCTTCATGTATTCTCCTTTTTCGCTGACTCATGTTGTTCTGAGGGTCACTGTAGCGCGTTTTTTTCTGTCTCGCTGGAATGATTTGTGCCCTGATTTTTGTTTCTGTACCACGGTCAGGTGTAGACTTACTGTTCTGCTAACCCATCCCGATGAGAGGATTAATGAGCTATCGTGTAATCGCCCTCGACCTTGACGGCACGCTGTTAACCCCGACGAAAACCATTCTGCCCCAATCCGTGGAAGCGATTACTCAAGCGCGTCAGTCTGGCGTCAAGGTGATTATCGTGACCGGCCGTCATCACTGCGCTATCCATCCTTTCTACCAGACGTTAGCCCTGGATACGCCTGCAATCTGCTGTAATGGTACCTATTTGTATGACTATCCGGCCAAAAAAGTGCTGGCCGCTGACCCGCTGGACGTCGGCAGCGCGGTGCGCGTCATTGAGATGCTGGACGAACATCAGATTCACGGCCTGCTGTATGTAGACGATGCAATGCTGTATCAAACGCCAACCGGCCATGTGATTCGCACACTGAAGTGGAGTGAGTCGCTTCCGCCGCACCAGCGTCCTGTGTTTAAGCAGGTGGACAGCCTGGCGCAGGCGGCCAGAGAGGCCGGGTCGATCTGGAAGTTTGCCCTGTCTCATGAGAACACCACCGAACTGCAGCAGTTTGCGCAGCGCGCGGAAACCGAACTCGGGCTGGCCTGTGAATGGTCATGGCACGATCAGGTCGATGTAGCCCGCGGCGGCAACAGCAAAGGCAAGCGCCTGGCGCAGTGGGTAGAATCCGTGGGGCTGAGCCTGCAGGACGTCATTGCCTTTGGTGACAACTATAACGACCTGAGCATGCTGGAAACGGTGGGGCTGGGCGTGGCAATGGGGAATGCGGATGACGTGATTAAATCCCGGGCAAAAATGGTCACTGGCACCAACCTGGAAACCAGTATCGCCGACACGCTTTACCAGTACGTCCTGTAATCCTGCCCAACCCGGCAAGGCACGCCTGCCGGGTTCAGGCCGTCACCGACACGCTTTTAATCTGGGCATACAGCCACTGTGACGGCCGGATATTGAGCTCGTCGCGCGCCCAGGGCGAGATGCGCGCCCACAGTTCGCTTACGCCAATGCGCAACCTGACCTCAACCTGATCGCCCACCTCAATGAGTTCGACGACCTGCGCAGGCAGGATATTGCGGATAGAGCTGTGCTGAGCCGGTTGCAGCGTCAGGGAGACGTCCGCCGAGGCAATACGGATCCGCAATGCCGATTTAACGGGCAAATTCACCCGACTGACCCAAATATGTTGATCGCCCAGAGACAGCGCCGACATAGGATAATCAGGATGGTGCTCCAGCACCTGCACACGCAGCACGCTGGTCAGATCGCTGGCGGGCAGCCATGGCCGCATTGCGCTGCTGCTCCAGACGCGCTCCAGCGGGCCAAAGGCTTTAACCTTACCCTGATCCAGCACCAGCACGTTATCGGCCAGTTGCAGAATCTCCTCCAGGCTATGGGAGACGTACAACACGGGAATATCAACCTGCTTCGCCAACTTCTGCAGATAAGGCATCAGCTCACGCTTGCGCGGTAAATCCAGCGACGCCAGCGGCTCATCCATTAACAGAATATCGGGCGCACTGAGCAGGGCGCGGCCAATAGCAACACGCTGCTTTTCTCCGCCCGACAGCGACAGCGGAAAACGATCCAGCAGCGGCTCAAGGCCCAGTAACGCCACCAGCGAATCAAACTGGCCCTTCATGCTGGCCGAGAGGCCGTAACGTAAATTCCCCCGAACCCGGTAGTGCGGAAACAGCCGTGCGTCCTGGAAAACGTAGCCGATGCGGCGCTTTTCCGGCGGCAAGGCGATCTGCTGATCGGCATCAAACAGTATTCGCTCATTCAGCTGAATGCGTCCGCGCTGAGGTTGGGTTAAGCCGCCAATGGCGTTAATCAGTGAGGTTTTGCCCGCGCCCGACACGCCGAATATCGCGGTGATACCGCTGGCGGGGATCGTCACATCAACCTCAAGCTGATGCTCGCCCAGGCGTTGAGCCATGTTCAGCGTCAGCATGAAGCCCCCATCCGTTTACGCCCCCACTGCGCCAGCCATTCAGACGCCAGTAAGGAAGCCAGTGCCAGAACGATCGCGATAACGCACAAACGTGCGGCGGCCCCTTCCGCCCCGGGCGTTTCAATCAACGTATACATCGCCAGAGGAATGGTGCGGGTTTCGCCGGGAATATTGGAAACGAAGGTAATAGTGGCACCGAACTCGCCAAGGGAACGGGCAAAGGCCAGTACGGTGCCGACAATAATACCGGGCAGCGTTAACGGCAGCGTAATGGTAAAAAAGACCCGCCAGCGTCCGGCACCTAAGGTGCGCGCAGCCTGCTCCAGCCGGCTATCCACCGCCTCCAGCGCCAGACGAATGGCCCGCACCATGAGGGGAAAGGCGATCACCGCAGAGGCCAGCGCCGCGCCGCGCCAGCTAAAGGCGAAGCTGAAGCCAAACCATTCATACAGTTTTTCACCGATGATGCCGCGCCGGCCCAGGCCAATCAGCAACAGGTAACCCACCACCACCGGCGGCAGTACCAGAGGCAAGTGGATCACACTGTCGAGGATGGCTTTACCGGGGAAGCGGCAACGTACCAGCACCCATGCCATCAGGATACCGAATGGCAGACTGCACAGTACGGCAATGCCTGACACCTGCAGGCTGAGCAGGACCGCCTGCCATTCAACATCACTGAGTATCATTTTTTAGGCGAGAATCCGTATTGTTTGAACACTGCGGCCGCTTCCGGCCCTTTCAGGTAGTTATAGAAAGCCTTAACGGCAGCGTTGTCGCGATCGTTAACGATTGCGACAGGATATTCGACCGGCTTGTGGCTGTCTTCCGGAAAGGTGCCCACCACCTGAACTTTTTTACTGGCTACAGCATCTGAGCCGTACACAATGCCATAAGGCGTTTCATTACGTTCCACCAGCGCCAGGGCGGCGCGCACATTACTGGCACGCGCCAGCGCCGGGGAAACAGAAGACCAGGCACCCAGCTTTTGCAGCGCTTCTTTAGCATAGATGCCCGCCGGCACATGATCGGGATCGCCCACGGCCAGACGTTCGCCCTTCAACAGGCTTTTCCAGTTGGTTTGATCGTTGATCGTCACCGGTTTGGCGCTGTCGCTGCGCGGTGCAATCAGCACCAGGTCATTGCCCAACAACGTATAGCGGGTGCTGTCGATCATGCTTTTTTTAGCAACGGCATCGTCCATCCACTGTTGATCGGCTGAGATAAACAGATCGGCAGGTGCGCCCTGCTCAATCTGACGCGCCAGTACCGAGGACGACGCAAAGGATGAGACAACGTCAGTGCCGTGCGTTTTTTTGTACTGTGCTGCAATCTCTTCCAGCGCGTTAGTGAGTGACGCCGCCGCAAACACGGTGACCTTATCGGCCGCCAGCGCCTGGCCTGCCAGTGAAACGCTCATTACCAGCGCAATGCTCAGACGACGAAAGGGTAAACGCATGATTTTTCTCCAGTGATCGTTATATATTGAATAATACAACGCATTATCTGACAGCGGCGTCAAATTAGCAAAAAAGTAAAAAGAGGCGTTCAGGGCGAGGACAACGTCCGCACTGAGGCGGACGTTGTGTGGGGATTAGTTCTGTGAGCGGGCGTTGTTGTTGTCGCGGCGACCCGTTTTAGAGATGAGGTTAAACACTTCACCCAGGCCGTAGATCAGGCCTAACATAATCGCCATTACCACAGGTACCATGATCACTGCCACGGCGAGGCTTTTGATGAGTTCCAGCATGAAGAGTCCCACTTTGCGTGTAAAAAAAGAGATTGTAACGGCTTAGTAAAACTTTGCGCAGACCTTTTCGTGCTTTTACTTTGAGGCTGAAAGCTCGTTATCATCTGCCTGATTACGCGATTCATTCTTTGCAGGAGCCACCATGCAAGCCGAACTCACCCTTCACATCCGCCTGCAGCAAAAGCTGTTTGCCGATCCACGCCGCATTGAACTGTTAAAGCGCGTGCAGCAAACCGGTTCGATTAGCCAGGGCGCGAAGCTGGCGGGCATCAGTTACAAAAGCGCCTGGGATGCCATCAACGAGATGAACCAGCTGGCTGAACAGGAAATGGTGACGCGGGCAACCGGTGGCAAAGGCGGCGGTGGCGCGCAGTTAACCCGCTATGGCGAACGTCTGGTACAGCTGTTCGGCCTGATGGAAAAGATTCAACAGCACGCCTTTGATGCTCTGCAACAGGACTCGCTGCCGCTGGACAGCCTGCTGGCCGCTATCGCCCGCTCTTCATTGCAAACCAGCGCACGTAATCAACTGTTCGGCACCGTGGTGGATAACGACGCGCAGCATATCCAGCAGCACCTGACCATTCTGCTCTCGGATGGCGTAACCCGGCTCAACGTCGCCCTGACCGCGCGCAGCGCAGAACGCCTGCATCTCAAGGCAGGCAAAGAGGTGCTGGTTCTGATTAAAGCCCCGTGGATCAGCCTTCATACTGATGCAACCGGGGCGGATAATCAGCTGGCCGCCACCATAAGCGCTATCGAAACCGGTGAGCAGGTCAGTGAAGTCCTGATGCGCCTGCCGGGCGGTGAAACGCTGTGTGCCACGCTGGAAAACGCGGAAATTGCGCGTCGGCAGTGGCAACCGGGTCACGCCGTGATCGCCAGCTTTAGCGCCAGCCACGCCATCGTCGCCGCTTTGCGTTGATTTATCATTCGGGTTTGACTTCGTTCGAAGCAGTGGCTACAACAACGGTTAACGCTGCAAAAAATGGAACGAATCATGGCTTCATTGCATATTTCGCAAGGCATATTTCATCTTAATGATGCGCGAGTGTTGTCGCTGACCGATGTACACCTACAGCCCGGCGAGCGCTGGGCGTTTGTCGGAGCCAACGGCAGTGGTAAATCCTCACTGGCGCGCGCCCTCTCGGGGGAACTGGCACCGCTGTCAGGTCAGGTAACCTGTGATTTTCAACGTCCCAGCCGCCTGTCGCTGGAGCAGTTGCAGAAGCTGGTCGCCGATGAGTGGCAACGGAATAACACCGACCTGCTGAGCGAAGGTGAGGATGATACCGGCCGCACAACGGCTGAAATCATTCAGGATGAGGTTAAAGACAGGGTGCGCTGCGAGCAGCTGGCCACGCAGTTTGGTATCACCGGCCTGCTTAACCGCCGTTTTAAATACCTCTCTACCGGTGAAACGCGCAAAACATTACTGTGCCAGGCGCTGATGAAGCAGCCCGACCTGCTGATTCTGGATGAGCCTTTCGACGGCCTGGATGTCGAATCGCGCGCGAATCTGACCGCCACGCTGCACCAGTTGCCGCAGGCGGATTTTACCCTGGTGCTGGTGCTGAACCGCTTTGATGATATTCCGGACTACGTTGACCGGGTCGGCGTACTGGCAGAATGCAGCCTGACGCATGTCGGACCCCGTGAGGAGATTCTGGCGCAGGCGCTGGTGGCCCAGCTGGCGCGCAGTGAGCAACTGGCTGGCATGGCGCTGCCGGAAGCCGACGTCCCGGATGCGCTACCGCCGCTGGCAGATGACGCGCCGCGAGTGCTTCTGCGTAACGGCATCGTATCCTATAACGACCAGCGTATTATCGACGGCCTCGACTGGCAGGTTAATACCGGGGAGCACTGGCATATTCTCGGGCCAAACGGCGCGGGCAAATCCACATTACTCAGCCTGGTCACGGGCGACCATCCCCAGGGCTACAGCAACGATTTAACCCTGTTTGGCCGGCGCCGTGGCAGCGGCGAGACCATCTGGGATATCAAACAGCATATTGGCTATGTCAGCAGCAGCCTGCATCTTGATTACCGCGTAAGCGTCAACGTCCGGACCGTGATCCTGTCCGGCTTTTTTGACTCGATTGGTCTTTATCAGGCCGTCTCCGATCGCCAAATGGCGCTGGCGCGTCAGTGGCTGGCGCTGCTGGGCATGGATAGCAGAATGGGGGATATGCCCTTTCACGGTTTATCCTGGGGCCAGCAACGGCTGGTGTTGATCGCCCGGGCGCTGGTTAAGCATCCTACGCTGTTGATACTGGATGAACCCTTGCAGGGGCTTGATCCACTCAACCGCCAGCTGGTAAGACGTTTCATCGATATTTTGATTGGTGAAGGCCGTACTCAACTCCTGTTCGTTTCACATCATGCTGAGGACGCGCCCCAGTGTATTACCCACCGTCTGCATTTTGTGGCCCAGCCTGACGGCGGCTATCGCTACCAACAGGACAGGATTTGAGTGCCCTGACGCCGTGCCAGCGGCGTTGTTTACCACCAGATGTAAACGCTACCATTTAAACCTGTTTTTTAGCGATGCGATGTGCGGATCCGCCTTTAAATAAGAATATTCAGCTTGTGTAAACGATACCACTTATCCAGACTGGATCACGTTTTTGACTCACCCGATGTGCTATTTTTTCTTGATGACTTTTTAATTTTGACGCTTACCAGGATGCAACATGGAAAAATTTAACCCGGCCGATCATCCTCATCGCCGTTACAATCCCCTGACCGATCAGTGGATTTTGGTTTCTCCTCATCGTGCCAAACGTCCCTGGCAGGGGGCTCAGGAAACGCCCGCAGTGAATACGCTGCCGTCACACGATCCTGACTGTTTCCTGTGCGCAGGCAACACGCGCATCACGGGCGATGTGAATCCTGATTATCAAGGCACCTACGTTTTTACGAATGATTTTGCCGCGTTAATGACGGATACGCCCGACGCGCCAGAAAGCGATGACATGTTGATGCGTTGCGAAAGCGCGCGCGGTACCAGCCGCGTCATCTGCTTTTCGCCCGACCACAGTAAAACCCTGCCCGAAATGTCACTGAGCGCGTTACAGGACGTCGTCCGCACCTGGCAAGAACAGACAGCTGAACTGGGTCAGCACTATCCCTGGGTGCAGGTCTTTGAGAACAAGGGCGCCGCGATGGGCTGTTCTAATCCTCATCCCCATGGACAAGTGTGGGCCAACAGCTTTCTGCCTAATGAAGCCCAGCGCGAAGACGATCTGCAGCGCCGCTATTTTGCCCAAAAGGGCTCGCCGATGCTGGTGGATTACCTTGCGCGTGAACAGCAGGATGGCAGCCGCACCGTTGTTGAAACCGAACACTGGCTGGCCGTGGTGCCCTGGTGGGCGGCGTGGCCGTTTGAAACCCTGCTGCTGCCAAAAACCCATGTTAAGCGCCTGACCGATTTGACCGATGCGCAGCGTGACGATCTGGCTTGTGCCATCAAGCGCCTGACCAGCCGTTACGACAACCTGTTTCAGTGCTCTTTCCCCTACTCCATGGGCTGGCACGGCGCGCCGTTCAACGGTGACGACAATGAACACTGGCAGCTGCACGCCCACTTTTATCCGCCGCTGCTGCGTTCCGCAACGGTGCGCAAATTTATGGTCGGCTACGAGATGCTGGCTGAAACCCAACGCGATTTAACCGCAGAACAGGCAGCCGAACGCCTGCGTTCCGTGAGCGATATTCATTTCCGTGAGGCAAAACAATGAGCTTAAAAACCATCACGCAGCAGGTGTTTACTGAGACTTTTGGCTATGCGCCTACCCACGCGATTCAGGCCCCAGGCCGCGTTAATTTGATTGGCGAGCACACCGATTACAACGACGGTTTCGTGCTGCCTTGCGCTATTGATTATCAAACGGTTATCGCCTGTGCAAAACGCGACGATCGGCAGGTACGCGTGGTTGCCGTGGATTACGATCAGGCGCAGGACATCTTTTCACTGGATGCCCCGATTACCAGCGTAAAAGAACCCATGTGGGCGAACTATGTGCGCGGCGTCGTCAAGCACCTTCAGCAACGCGCACCGGATTTTGGCGGCGTCGATATGGTGATTAGCGGCAACGTGCCTCAGGGCGCGGGCCTTAGCTCTTCCGCCTCGCTGGAAGTGGCGGTCGGAACGGTTTTCCAGCAGCTGTTTAACCTGGCACTGGACGGCGCCGCCATCGCGGTCAACGGTCAGGAAGCAGAAAACCAGTTCGTGGGCTGTAACTGCGGCATTATGGATCAGCTGATTTCCGCGCTGGGCCAGAAAGATCATGCCATGCTGCTGGACTGCCGGACGCTGGGCACGACACCGGTTTCGATGCCGGACGATATTGCCGTGGTCATCATCAATTCCAACTTCCGTCGCAGCCTGGTGGGAAGCGAATACAACGTTCGCCGTGAGCAGTGTGAAACCGGCGCACGCTTCTTTAACAAAAAGGCGCTGCGGGATGTCGACCTGGCCGAGTTCAACGCGGCTGAGTCTCAGTTAGATCCGCAGGTTGCCAAACGCGTACGTCACGTCATCACTGAAAACGCCCGTACGCTGGAGGCCGCCGAGGCGCTGTCTCGCGGCGATTTAGCCCGCATGGGCGAACTGATGGCGGAATCTCACGCCTCCATGCGTGATGACTTCGAAATTACCGTGCCGCCGGTGGATACCCTGGTCGAGATTGTTAAAGCCGAGATCGGCGATCGTGGCGGTGTTCGCATGACCGGCGGTGGCTTCGGTGGCTGTATTGTCGCTCTGATGCCGCTTGATCTGGTGGATCGGGTTCAGGCCGCCGTCGCCAGCCAGTATGAAGCCAAAACGGGCATCAAGGAGACCTTCTACGTGTGCAAAGCATCAGAAGGAGCGGGCCAATGCTAAACGATGTGAACTCCCATGCGCCGGACGGTCAGCCGTGGCGCATCACCGTATTACGTAATGCCAATGGCATGATTGCCACCTTTATGGACTGGGGCGCAACCTGGCTGTCGGCGCGGGTCCCACTGCAGGACGGTCACGTGCGTGAAGCCCTGCTGGGCTGTGCAACCCCTTCCGACTATCTGCATCAGGATGCCTATCTGGGTGCCACGGTAGGCCGTTATGCGAACCGTATTGCCGGCGCGAAACTGAATAAAATCAGCCGCCCGTTGAGCGCCAATCAGGGCGAACATCAGTTACACGGCGGCCCAGAAGGGTTTGATAAACGCCGCTGGCAAATTGTCAGTCAGTCAGAAACGGAAGTGCGTTATCGTCTTGATTCGCCCGATGGCGATCAGGGCTACCCGGGCAACCTTATTGCTGATTTACGCTATGTGCTGGATGACGATAACTGCCTGTCCATTCACTATCAGGCGCAGTGCGACCAGCCCTGCCCGGTCGGTCTCACCAACCATGCTTACTTTAATCTTGATGCGCATCATGGTGATGCGCGCCAGCATCGGTTACAACTGCACGCCGATCGTTACCTGCCCGTGGATAGCGAGGGGATTCCCAACGGCCCACTGAAGGCAGTGGACGGCACCAGCTTCGATTTCCGTCAGGCCAAACGCATTGAGCAGGATTTTCTTGCCGATGACGATCAGAAGGCAGTTAAAGGCTATGACCATGCTTACCTGCTGAACAGTGCAGGCGATAGCAGCCAGCCTGCCGCTGAACTCTGGTCAGAGGACGGCAAGCTCCAGTTGAGCGTGACCACGTCAGCGCCCGCGTTACAGTTCTACAGCGGTAACTATCTGGCCGGCACGCGCGCCCGGGAGCAGGAAAGCTATACTGCTTTTCAGGGGATCGCGCTGGAGAGTGAATTTTTACCGGATTCGCCTAATCATCCCGAGTGGCCACAGGATGATTGCTGGCTGCAGCCGGGAGATCGTTGGGAATCCGTCACGCGCTATCGCTTTACACCACGCTGAGCCACCGTGTGAAAAACGCGCAGTGCGTCACAGACAGACTTACGCAGTGCGCCGTTTTCCGCTATGGTAGAACGCAATTGGTCAGCCAACGGGCTGGCGACAGCAGGTTTCCATTATCTCAGAAACATCAAGTATTAAGGAGTTAAGCTATGGCTGTAACTAAGCTGGTTCTGGTGCGACACGGCGAAAGCCAGTGGAACAACGAAAACCGCTTCACCGGATGGTATGATGTAGACCTTTCTGACAAGGGCCGTACCGAAGCTAAAGCAGCCGGACAGCTGCTGAAGAAAGAAGGTTTCGTGTTTGATTTCGCCTACACCTCTGTGCTGAAACGCGCCATTCACACCCTGTGGAATGTGCTGGATGAGCTGGATCAGGCCTGGCTGCCCGTTGAGAAATCCTGGCGTCTGAACGAACGTCACTATGGCGCGCTGCAGGGCCTGGACAAAGCTGAAACCGCCGCAAAATACGGCGACGAGCAGGTTAAACAGTGGCGTCGTGGCTTCGCGGTGACTCCGCCAGAGCTGGACCGCAGCGATGAGCGTTTTCCTGGACACGACCCGCGTTATGCTTCGCTGAAGCCTGAGCAGCTGCCCACCACCGAAAGCCTGGCGCTGACCATCGAACGCGTGATCCCTTACTGGAACGAATCCATTCTGCCACGTATCAAAAGTGGTGAGAAAGTGATCGTGGCGGCCCACGGTAACTCACTGCGTGCGCTGGTGAAATACCTGGACAACATGAGCGAAGAAGAGATTCTTGAACTGAATATCCCGACCGGCGTTCCGCTGGTGTACGAGTTCGATGAAAACTTCAAACCGATCAAACATTACTACCTGGGTGATGCTGACGAGATCGCAGCGAAAGCCGCGGCCGTTGCCAATCAGGGTAAAGCGAAGTAATTTTGCTTCCGTGCAAAAAGGGCCAGACAATGTCTGGCCCTTTTTTATTGCGCCCTGCTTACCTGCGACGCTTTATAACCGCATCGGCCAGCTGACGCAGCACCTTTTCGGTATCGGCCCAGCCAATACAGGCATCCGTGACGCTCTTGCCGTAAACCAGCGGCTCGCCGCTTTCCAGGCTCTGATTCCCTTCAACCAGATGGCTTTCAATCATCACGCCGATAATACCGCGCTCACCGTTGATCATCTGCTGTGCCACATCGTCCGCCACCTGCATCTGCTTCTGAAACTGCTTGCTGCTGTTAGCATGGCTGAAGTCGATCATTACCTGCTGAGGCAACCCGGCTTTTTCCAGACCGGCTTTCACCGCGCTGACATGACTGGCGCTGTAGTTCGGCTCTTTACCGCCGCGCAGGATGATATGGCAGTCGCCGTTACCGCGGGTTTCCACAATCGCGGAGTGACCGTATTTGGTCACTGACAGGAAACAGTGCGGTGAACCGGCTGCGTTGATGGCATCAATCGCCACTTTAATGGTGCCGTCCGTACCGTTTTTAAACCCTACCGGGCAGGAAAGGCCGGAAGCCAGCTCGCGGTGAACCTGTGACTCGGTGGTACGGGCACCGATGGCCCCCCAGCTCATCAAATCCGCCACGTACTGCGGCGTAATCATATCCAGGAATTCGCCAGCGGCAGGCAGGCCGGAATCGTTGATCTCCAGCAGCAGCTTACGCGCGAGGCGCAGGCCGTCGTTTAGCTGAAAGGAGCCATCCATGTAAGGGTCGTTGATCAGCCCTTTCCAGCCAACGGTGGTACGCGGTTTTTCAAAATAAACGCGCATGACCACTTCCAGCTCGCCTTTAAGCTGCTCACGCAGGGTTAACAGGCGCGCCGCGTACTCTTGTGCGGCTTCCGTATCGTGAATTGAGCAGGGCCCAATGACCACCAGCAGGCGATCGTCCTGGCCGGTCAGAATCTGGTGAATGGCCTGGCGAGCCTGAGACACGGTCTGCGCTGCACGTTCGGTGGCAGGAAATTTTTCCAGTAAGGCTACGGGGGGCAGGAGCTCTTTGATCTCTTTGATGCGTAAGTCATCGTTCTGGTAATTCATACTCATTCCATATAATTTCTGGCCCGGCGCCCGCCGGACACAACCCAGCCAATGTAGCCCGAAGCGCACAGGGTGTAAATTCCTGATGAGCGCATAATGTATGCGTGAAATTTGCATAAATGGGTTATGCGTCTAGACTTTTAAAGGTAATCACTGAGGAACGGTGGCTTACTTTTATTAACACCTGTCTTTAAGCTAACCAGCGAAATTTTATTTCGCTCAGGGCGCTTTTTCTCTGAACCTTATCTGGCAGCGGTTAGAGACAGCAAATATCATTTATTAACGGGAGCATAATGATGAATAAGTTTGCAATAATTTTTCTGACGGCAGCAATGACTCTGGGCAGTGGCGCAGCAATGGCTGCCAACGGAAACTCTAACCAGGCCGCAGCAGCAGGCGCAGTCGCCGGCGGCGCGAATGAGAATCTGCCACCGAACAAAGTGGATAACAGCAAAATTAATAACACCGGCACTGAGATGTCTTCTCCAACCCGAGACAGCACCTCCAGCAGCAAACACATGACTGCCGATGAAATTGACAAGAACACGCAGTGTAAAGATGGCAAATGCCCTGACATGAATAAAAAAGTGCATACCAAAAAAGGTGGCGGTCACGTTAATACCAAAACTGACGGCACCACGCAGTAATCATTGACTGTTGAGCTGATAAGGAGAGCCTGGCTCTCCTTTATTTTATCCCGCCGCAACTTCCGCTATGCTGAGCCTGTTAACTTGACAGGGAAATGTTCATGGCCTCACTGCTTCTGATAGACGATCATCCACTGGTTGAAGTAGCACTCGAAGCTGCATTGGCTAAATCCCCCATTCCTCTTCAACTTTATTCCGCCTGCAGCGAACAGTCTGCCCGCGCTTTTCTCTCGCTTCCGCCCGATATCATCGTGCTGGACATCGGCTTGCCCGATGGTGATGGGCTGGAGATCCTGCGTCGCCTGAAGATCCATTTACCCGACTGCCCGGTGCTGATTTATTCTGCCCAGCAAACTAGCCACTACGTCAGGCGCGCTCAGGCCCTGGGCGCGGCAGGCTATGTGGTGAAGAGCCAACGCATGGAGCAGTTACTCAGCGCGATTCTGGCGGTACTCGGTGGACACGTCGCCTTCCCCGACTGTCCTGACGAGCCGGAACTGCCGTTGACCAGTAAAGAGCGCCAGATACTGGCTTTGCTGGCCAGTGGCTTATCCAATCTGCAAATTGCCGAGCGGCTGCATATCAGTAACAAAACCGTCAGCACTCACAAAAAGAATATTCTGGAAAAAACCGGCACCCGCTCCGTCGTTGAGCTGGCTGATTTATGGAAAGCACAGCAGTGAGACGCTGGCTGCTCCTGTTCCTGCTGATGTTTACCACGCTAGCGCAGGCCGATGTGCGCCCGGTCAGCAGCATCAGTCTGCCCATGATGATGCCGGTCAAAGGCGCCGAGCTGATGCAGGGCAAAGTCTTGCGGGTCGGCCTGCTGGAGGAGAATAATGCGCCCTGGACAATGCGGGTGGGTAACGATCTCTACGGCATCGATGCCGATTACCTGGCCGCGCTGCACCAGTTAACCGGGGCGCAGTTCACGCTCAGTCTGTATGCCACTCAGGCTGACTTATTAGGCGCACTAACGGACGGCCGGATAGATTTTGCTTTGGGAATGATTGCCCCGCCCCTGCCAGCCAATACGGTCGCCAGCGACAGCTGGTTTAGCAGTCCGTTGCGTATTTATCGCAATCAGCAGAACCAGCGTGCCGTGATGTTCAATAGTCATAATGCTCAGTTGGCTATCAGTCATCTCACGCTGGCCCAGCTGCCCCCGGCCTTGGCGGCCCGTCATCAGTGGCGAACCTACGGCAGCGATCTTCAGGCGCTCTATACGTTGTTGAATCAGCAGAACGATTACGTTGTGGCGGATGAAACCAGCGCGGGTTTTCTGTTGAGTCAGTTGCAACAGGGACAAATCTACCAAATCGCTTCCGGCATCGATGCCGGTCAGCTCAACCTGCGCGCCGTGGCACGCGATCCGGCGCTTATCGCGTGGCTGAACGAGAGTCTGCGCCAGCTCCCCGCCGAGCTGATGAGTACCCTGCAGGCGCGCTGGAGCAGCAGTCTTCCCCGCTATCAGGACACGCAGACGCTGATGCTTAGCGCCAGCGAGCGCGAGTGGATAACGGCCCACCCGGTTGTGGCCTACGCGGCTGAAGCGGATAACTATCCCTGGAGTTACCGTGACAGCAACGGCACCGCGCGGGGCTACGGTATTGATCTGCTCAACGCGGTGGCCCAAAGCACAGGATTACGTTTTACCCCGCGCTGGGTTAGTAACCCTCAGGAGGCCGCCAGTCTGATCGCTCAGCACCAGGTGATGTTACAGCTGATGCAGCCGCTTAACGGCGAAACGCAAAGTACCAGCCTGCCGGTCTGGCGCGCGCTGTGGGGCATTTATATCCGCCAGCCAGCTGACTGGTCACACTGGAGCGATCTGGCAGGCAAGCGCATCGGAATTCTGCAGAATGACCTGGCGCAACGCCTTATTCCTGAGAACGCGCAGGTTCAACGCTACAGCGACCGAAACAGCCTGTACGATGCGCTGGCAACCGGGCAGATTGACGCCTTAGTCGATAACGTGTTGTCCGCGCGCTGGCGGATTGCCAGCCGTAACGATCCGCAGATTCATCTGGCTTTTGCCGCCAGCGATATTGCGTGGCCCATCGCGGTGGGCATCGCGCCCGATCGGCCCGAGCTGCGTTCCCTTCTGGATCGCGCATTGCAGCAGATCCCCGCCGATACGCAAAACCAGATGCGCGATCGCTGGTCGATGCCACCGCAACCTGGCAGCGTTGCGGCGATGCGCGTCCTGCCGGTGGCCGTATTGTTGACGGGCGGCGTCGCCATCGTGATTTTGCTGGTGCTGCTTGCCCGACGTTACTGGCAACAGCGACGTGACCGTCAACAGCGTGAGCAGGCCGAACGCGCCAACGCGATGAAAAGCCAGTTTTTAGCGACGGTCAGTCACGAACTGCGCACGCCCATGCAGGCGATACTGGGCTTGCTGGAGCTGGAAAAACAGCAGCGTTCCAGTGACAACCTGCAACTGCTGCACCGCAGCGCGCAGTCACTGATGACGCTGCTTAACGATCTGCAGGATCATGCGCGAATTGAAAACAACAGTTTTGCCCTGTCGCCCCGTCCGCTGGCGCTAGCCCCCTGGCTGGCGCAGCAGCGCCATTTCTACCACCCGTTGATGCGCCCGGAGGGGCCGCGGCTGCAGGTTGAAGCCCTGACCCCGCTGCCTGACGCGATTATGATGGATGCCGATCGCCTGCAGCAGGTCGTGAATAATCTCATCACCAACGCGTTTAAATTTACCCGGCAGGGCCTGATTCGCCTGACGCTGTCGGCCACGGACAGGTTGCAGTTAACCGTGAGCGACAACGGCAGCGGCATCCCGGCAGAGGAGCAGCGTAAACTGTTCGATCCCTGGTACCAGGCACCGTCGGGAAAAGCCGTATCGGTCCAGGGCAGCGGACTGGGGTTGTTTATCTGTCGGGAGATGGTGCAGCGGATGGGCGGCGATATTGCACTCCATTCCGTACCCGGCAAAGGCACGGATGTCACGATCGTGCTGCCACTGATCCCCTGTGATCCCGTTCCTGACAGCGACCCGACGGCCCTGCCGGGCTTTCCGGGGCTGCGCGTGGCGGTGGTTGACGATCATCCCACCAACCTGATCGTCATGGAGCAGCAGCTTGCCCGCTTTGCTGTTCAGGCTGACTGTTTTGAGCATGGCCGCGATCTGCTGCTGGCCGATGCGCGCTGCCCTTACGACCTGCTGTTTATCGATCAGATGATGCCGCGTCCTGATGGCACGCTGCTGCTGCGCCTGTTACGCCGTCGGCAACGACAGCGTGGCGGCAGGCAGCGACGGGTGCTGTGTTCCGCCGATGCGCAGTTACTTAACGTGCAGCTGGCTGCGAACGAGCGCGTGCTGATTAAACCGGTTCAGCTACAGGATATCGGCGAGATACTGGCAGACTTCCGCGACGATCCGCTGGCGTCAGTGGAGGACAATCTGTGGCAGCTGGCACAGCAAAACGAGAAATTTCTTAACCGACTGGGTAAAACATTACGTGATACCCTGGAGAAAGATCGGGCACAGCTGTATGCCGCGCACCAGACCGGTGACGCGACGCAGCTGGCCGAGTCAGCACACCGTATGAAAGGAAGCTGGCTGTTGATTGGCATTGAAGAAGGGGCAAGGCTCTGTCAGCAGCTGTCTGACAAGGCGAAGCACCAGCAGGACAGCTCAGCAGAATGGCAATTGCTGATATCATTGACCGACAGGTTATTACTCAAACTGGATACTTATGGCACACACCCACTCTCATAGCGGTCAGGACACCAACCGTAAGCGCCTGATGGCGGCCTTTGCCGTGACGGCGCTCTTTATGGTCGCGGAAGTGATTGGCGGCTGGATTTCAGGCTCACTGGCCCTGCTGGCGGATGCAGGTCATATGCTGACCGACGCCGCCGCGCTGCTGATGGCATTACTGGCCGTACAGTTTGCCAAACGTAAACCCAACGATCGTCATACCTTTGGTTTGCTGCGGCTTACCACGCTGGCCGCCTTCGTTAACGCCATTGCCCTGATCCTGATTACCTTCCTGATTGTCTGGGAAGCCATTGAACGCTTCTCCCATCCGCAGCCCATCACCGGCGGCCTGATGCTGGGCATTGCGATTGGCGGGCTGCTGGCGAATATTCTCTCATTCTGGCTGCTGCATCACGGCAGTGAAGAGAAGAACCTCAACGTGCGGGCGGCCGCCTTGCATGTGATGGGCGACCTGCTGGGTTCGGTAGGTGCCATCGTCGCGGCGGTCATCATTCTGTTGACGAACTGGACGCCTGCTGACCCTATTTTGTCGATTCTGGTATCACTGCTGATACTGCGTAACGCCTGGGCGCTGCTGCGGGAGAGTTTTCATGAGCTACTGGAAGGCGCGCCTGATTCGCTGGATGTGACTAAGCTCAGACGCGATCTGAAGCGTAATATTGCAGAGGTGCGCGATGTTCATCATGTGCATGTCTGGCAGGTGGGCGAGAAGCCGATTTTAACGCTGCATGTTCAGGTGATCCCGCCGCGCGATCACGATGGTTTACTGCGCCGCATTCACACCTATCTGCACGACCATTATCAAATTGAACACGCGACGGTGCAGATGGAGTTTCAGCCCTGTGTGGGACCGGACTGCGCGCTTAACACGCCGGTGATTGAGGGTGCTCACCACCATCACGAGCACGGTGAGCACGCACATCATCACTGAGCAGACAGCGCACGAGAACCCTGTTTTCGTGCGCTGATTATCCACATCCTTGAGCCATTGAGCGCAATCAACGTCAAAATAGCGTACTCCAGCGCCATCGCGTAAACCCCCTGACGGGCAAATATCATCACGCTGATGACGTTGATAATCACCCAAAGCAGCCAGTTCTCGACGTACTTACGCGTCATCAGCACCATGGCCACAATCGACAGCACCATCAGGCAGGCGTCCCAGAAGGGAAACGCATCCGGCTGCAGCGTGGGCATCGCCACGGCAAAGCCCGCCGCATTCATGAGGCTCACCGCCATTTGAGTGAGAAAGGCAAAGACCGGATCGATATACACCGTCATAAACGCAATCGCGATCACGCAGCCAACCGCCCAGCCAATGGCTTTTGCGCGCGGTAACCAGCGTATAGTTAACTCGGCCTGATGATCAGACGTTTGCCGACTCCAGGCGTACCAGCCATAAACGTTAGCCGCAAAAAAGAACAGCTGTAACAGCAGGCTGGCATAAAGCTGAATTTGAAAAAAGATCACCGCAAACAACGTGACGTTTAGCAGACCAAACGCATAGTTGACGATCTTTTCCAGACTGGCGAGCCAGATACACAGCAGGCCCGCCAGTGTCCCAATGGCTTCAATCCATGACAGATCGTAGCCCGTGGCCCCCAGGGGGATGTGTACTAAAATATTTTGTGTGCTAAAAAAATCCATATCAGCCACCTGTCAAAGACGCGCGTTACGCGTTTCCTTTCACGTTATGTTTGAGATTTGCAGCAAAGGATAGCATACGGTTCAGCGGTACCAGTGCGGCTTCACGCAGCGCCGCATCCACGTGAATTTCATGTGCCTGCCCACCTGACTCCAGCGCCTCGGCAATGGCTTGCAGTCCGTTCATGGCCATCCAGGGGCAGTGCGCACAGCTTCGGCAGGTCGCACCTTCGCCTGCCGTCGGCGCTTCCAGCAATATTTTGTCGGGCACCGCCTGCTGCATCTTGTAAAAGATACCGCGATCGGTCGCCACGATCATCTGCGGATGCGGCAGGCTTTTGGCAGCCTGAATCAGCTGGCTGGTCGAGCCTACCGCATCGGCCAGATCCACAATCGCCTGGGGCGATTCGGGATGAACCAGCACCGCCGCATCCGGATAAAGCGCCTTCATCCGCTGCAGTGCCTGGGTTTTGAACTCATCATGGACGATGCAGGCGCCCTGCCAGCACAACACATCGGCCCCGCTTTTTTGACTGACGTAGCGCCCCAGATGCCGATCGGGTGCCCAGATAATCTTCTCACCCAGGCTATCCAGATGCTCGATTAATTCCACCGCGATACTGGAGGTGACCACCCAGTCGGCGCGCGCTTTCACCGCCGCCGAGGTATTCGCGTAAACCACGACTGTACGATCGGGATGGGCATCGCAAAAGGCGTTAAATTCCTCAATCGGACAGCCAAGATCCAGCGAGCATTCGGCTTCAAGCGTGGGCATCAGGACGGTTTTTTCCGGGCTGAGGATTTTGGCCGTTTCCCCCATAAACCGGACGCCGGCCACCAGCAGCGTACCGGCCGCATGCTGGCTGCCGAAGCGCGCCATTTCGAGCGAGTCAGAGACGCAGCCACCGGTTTCTTCCGCCAGGGCCTGAATCTCAGGATCGGTGTAGTAATGCGCCACCATCACGGCATTGCGAGCCTTAAGCAGCGCTTTAATTTTTTCCCGATAAAAGGTTTTTTGCTCGTCGTTCAGCCGGGCAGGCTTCGGCGGAAAAGGATAAACAGCATTTTCTGGATCAAAGATTGCGCTCATGACACCGCTCTCGTTCTGTAAAATTAACGAAAATCGCCAGTTATGGCTTAACAGGACGTAAATATTGCCATCGTGTTTTATATGCTAAACACGATAGCGGAAAAGCGGCAGAGTGTCGTGTTTTATTTGTTCGCTACGATGAAGAGAGGCCGACAAGCCCCTGCTGGGGCGCTTCCAGCTTGAGTAAGAAGGCTTTGACCGCCAGCCCGCCCGCAAAGCCGGTCAGTTTGCCATTCGTCCCAATCACTCGATGACAGGGCGCCACAATCGACAGCGGGTTTCGGCCATTCGCCGCGCCCACCGCGCGCACCGCGGCAGGATGACCAATCGCCTCGGCAATTTGTCGATAACTGCGCGTTTCGCCAAAGGGAATGGTGAGCAGCGCCTGCCACACTTTTATCTGAAAGTCGGTTCCGGCGAAATCCAGCGGTAAGGTAAAACGCTGGCGCGTCCCCGCGAAATACTCGTGCAGCTGGGTTTCGGTTTCGCGCAGCACCGGATGGTTATCGTCGCGTTCTACCGGCGATAAGCGGGGATGTCTGCGCACTTCGTCCTGCCATAAAATGGCCGCCAGACCGCGATCGCTGGCGATAAGCGTGAGTTCGCCGACCGGGGTTGTCACAGGTTTGCAGTAATACATGCTGTTCCTCCCATCATCATTCTGTCGGGCATTATCGCACTTTTTTAGCGTCAAACTGGCTGTTTTCGGTCATTACAATAAACTGATGTGCTGTCCGAAAACAGCCAGTCAATCTCATCCGCCAGCGCTACGCTGTCGCTATTTGCCGGAGAGCAACCATGTTTGATCCAGATACGGCTTACCAGGCGTTAACGTCGCGGGATACGCGTTTTGACGGCGTGTTTTTTGTTGGCGTGACCTCAACCGGCATTTATTGTCGTCCGATATGTCCGGTTAAGCCGCCGATGCAAAAAAACTGCGTGTTCTTTAGCAGTGCTGAGGCCGCGGAGAAAGCGCGTTTTCGCCCCTGCCTGCGCTGTCGTCCTGAACTGGCACCCGGTAATGCGCCCGTCGACAATGCCCACAGAGTGGCCGACCGTCTGGTGCAGCGCATTGAAGAGGGGTTGCTTGAAGAGCACGCAGGACTGGACGACATCGCCACCGAGTTTGGCATGAGTGCCCGTCAGCTGCGGCGGATTGTGCAGCAGGAGTTAGGCGTCACCCCGCTGGAGCTGAAACAGACACGGCGCATGTTGCTGGCCAAGCAGCTACTGACTGAAACCACGCTCCCGGTTACCGATGTTGCCTACGCCAGCGGCTTCGGCAGTTTACGGCGCTTTAATGACGTGTTCCAGGCCCGCTATCGCATGACACCCGGCGCCTTGCGAAAAACCGCGCCGCAACCCACACAGCAGCCAGGCGATACCATGCAACTACAGCTCAGCTATCGCCCGCCCTATGACTGGCAGGCAATGCTGGATTTTCTGCAGTTGCGGTTGATGAAAGAGATTGAAGCCGTTGAGGGCCAAACCTACCGCAGAACCGTGGCGCTGGGTCAGTATCGCGGCTGGGTCAGCGTTTCACCGCTCCCGGCCAGGCATGCGCTCCGCGTTGAGTTCACGCTGTCCCTGACGCCGGTATTACCTGCACTCCTGCGCCGCCTGCGCGATCTGTTCGACCTGAACGCGCAGCCGCAGCGAATTGCGGCTCACCTGCAGCAGGATCCTCTGCTGGCACAAAGCCTTCATGACGCTCCCGGCCTGCGCGTGCCTGGCGCGTTTGACAGCGTTGAAATGGGCGTCCGTGCCATTCTGGGTCAGCAGGTCACCGTGAAAGCAGCGACCACCCTCAGCAGCCGTTTTGCCCAGGCGTTTGGTGAGCCCTGCTCGACGCCATTCCCGGACCTGTCCCGCTATACTGTCCAGCCACAGCGCATCGCACAGGCGACGGTCGATGAGATTGCCAGCCTTGGGATTGTCAGCGCGCGAGCCAGAGCGATTCTGGCGTTTGCAGGTGCCTGTGTTGAGGGCAGCCTGCGTTTTAACGCTACGCTCACGCCCGATGAGATTATGACGCGGCTGGTCGCGCTGCCGGGCATTGGCCCCTGGACCGCGCATTACATCGCCATGCGCGCACTGCGCTGGCCTGATGCTTTTCCCAAAGAGGATATTGCTATACGCAATAAGCTGGGAGGCCTGACGCCTAAGGCCGCAGAAGTTCGTTCGCAGCAGTGGCGCCCGTGGCGCAGCTATGCCGTGATGCATATCTGGAAAAGCCTGTAAGCCTTACGCGGCGCGCTCATAATTTCTGCATTATCAAAAAAATAACCGCGTTCTTACTAAACTCCTGCCCTGTGCAACCGATAACCAATTTGGCTTAACATCGTTGACATGGGCAGGAGGCAGAAGTCATGGGGTTGCGGTTAGAAAATACAAAAATTGCGCACAAACTCAGTTTAGGATTTGGACTCGTTTTATTGTTAGTGGTGGGCTCGGGCAGTATCAGCGTATTACGCTTTAAAAATATTCGTGATGTTTATGAACAAAGCACCCTGATTTACGATATCAACATTGATGTCTTTCAGGCCAAAGTCAACCGGCTCAAACTGCTTTATGGGGATGAAAAAGCCGGCAAAGTGATGGCAGATTACATTGCCCACGCCTCTCAGCTCACTCAGGATGCTCAGCAGTTCACATGGCAGCCTGAACAGCAGGCTGAACTTCAGGCTATCGCCAGTCAACTCAGTCACTTTCAAAGCAGCATCACCACCATGACCCAGGCAGTCCAGACGTTGGCCGCCACGGGTAAACAGCTCGAGCAGCGCAACATGCAAAGCCAGTCAACCCTGTACGAAGCGTTAATTAAAACGCAGATGACCGATGCCAGCGTACTGTTCCAGCAGCTTCTCGCCATCAGCCAGCTACGCGATCAGCTTCAGTTACTGCGCTACGACCCGGTTAATGCCGCTACGCTTCAGGTGCAGCTTGAACAACAAGCCAGGACGATTCAGTCCAGCCTCTCCGCCTTATTACCGCAGTTGCCCCCGGAGGCACAGACGCAGTTGAACGCACTGTGGAGCGCAACGCTTGACGTGAAACAACTCAGTGAGCGTTACGCGGCAGGCTTTCGCGAACTCAGCGTTGCGGAAAGCGCCGTTAAAACGGACGGTGATAAAAGCAGTGCCATCATTAAAATGCTTCTGCAGCAGATGAAAGCGGAAAACAGCAACCTGACCCACGGTTCAATTAATCTGACGCTGCTGACGGTCAGCATTGCGGTTCTGCTGGGTATTCTCATCGCCTGGCTGATCAGCCGTCAGATCACCGCCCCTGTCCGAAACAACCTGCTGCTGGCCGAGCGCATCGCCAGCGGGGATTTAAGTGCCGATATCAAACCGGGCGGCCGTGATGAGCTTAGCAAGCTGGCCGGTGCAATGGGCGCAATGAATCACCGCCTGCGGACGATGATTCAGGAAGTCCGCGACAGCGTCTTCACCGTCTCCCAGGCGGCGAGCAGTATTAACAGCGACAACCACAACCTTTCCTCACGGACTGAGCAACAGGCAGCGGCTGTCGTGCAGACTGCTGCCAGCATGGAGCAGCTCACCGTGACGGTGAAGCACAACGCGGATAACGCTCGCCATGCCAGCCAGATAGCGGCGGAAGCCTCTTTGCAGGCTGAGCAAGGCGGTGCTGCGGTGAGTGAAGTGGTGCAAACCATGGGGGACATCTCTGCCAGTTCCAAAAAAATTGCCGAGATCACTGCCGTCATTAACAGCATCGCGTTTCAGACCAATATCCTGGCACTGAATGCGGCGGTTGAAGCGGCGCGGGCGGGCGAACAGGGGCGCGGATTTGCGGTGGTCGCCAGCGAAGTGCGTAATCTGTCTCAGCGCAGCGCTCAGGCGGCGAAAGACATTGAGCAGCTCATCAGTGCATCCGTTGGTCAGATTGCCGAAGGCAATAACCGCGTTGCGCGTGCGGGCGAGAGAATGGGACAGGTGGTGAATGCCATTTCCCGCGTCAATCATATTGTGGGTGAGATCTCTTCGGCTTCTGACGAGCAAAGCCGCGGTATTGAGCAGATCGCCCGGGCGGTATCGGAGCTGGACAGCACCACGCAGCAAAACGCCTCGCTGGTCTCCGCCTCTGCCCTGTCCGCCAATGCCCTGGAAGATCAGGCGCTGCGGCTCGAAACGCTGCTGAAACAGTTCAATCTCGAACCGGGCCAGACCGCCGCACGCTAATCCTGCTGATGCCTCACGCCACACAAGCGCCCACAGGGCGCTTTTTTTATGGCAGATGGCTAGCAAGGAGGCGGATGATTCAGTCGGCCTGTGGCGGGCGCTTATCGCACGTTTAACCGCACTGCACGCCTGACGAAATGCCCGGTGGGCGTGCTTTTCTGAATGGGTGGGTCGTGCAGGATTGCCTCAGCGGGCGGGCCTCGCCCTCCGGGTAATGCTGACACATCAGCCTGAATCGCTGCGCGATTCAGTCGAACCTGCTGCAGGTTCTCATCCCGCACGTTTAACTACGCGGCGCGACAAACGAAAAGAGCGCCCACTGGGCGCTCTTTTCTGAATTGGTGGGTCGTGCAGGATTCGAACCTGCGACCAATTGATTAAAAGTCAACTGCTCTACCAACTGAGCTAACGACCCGCTCGGGGCTGACAACCGCTCAAACACATTCACCAATAATGCCTGAGGTTAAGATGGTGGGTCGTGCAGGATTCGAACCTGCGACCAATTGATTAAAAGTCAACTGCTCTACCAACTGAGCTAACGACCCATCTTAAGGTTGTGAAGCAATACTGAAGGTTCTCTTGGGGAACAACGTCCTGCGGGAGATGGTGGGTCGTGCAGGATTCGAACCTGCGACCAATTGATTAAAAGTCAACTGCTCTACCAACTGAGCTAACGACCCATCTTAAGGTTGTGAAGCAATACTGAAGGTTCTCTTGGGGAACAACGTCCTGCGGGAGATGGTGGGTCGTGCAGGATTCGAACCTGCGACCAATTGATTAAAAGTCAACTGCTCTACCAACTGAGCTAACGACCCATCTTAAGGTTGTGAAGCAATACTGAAGGTTCTCTTGGGGAACAACGTCCTGCGGGAGATGGTGGGTCGTGCAGGATTCGAACCTGCGACCAATTGATTAAAAGTCAACTGCTCTACCAACTGAGCTAACGACCCATCTTCAGGCTTGCCAGACACATCTGCAATGTGTCCCGGCAACGGCGGCATATATTACTGATTTACCGAGGTAGCGCAACCCTTATTTTCTGTTAAAGGGTTCAATTGCCTACCTTTCATGCGGCAAGACCAGAAATCACTCGATATCCGGTCAAACCTGCACAAATTACATACCAGACAACCGTTTTTGCGCCTGCTTAGCAGATTCGGTATCAGGATAAAGTTTGATCACCTGTTGATAAACGGCTTTGGCTTTCGCCGTGTCGTTTTTCTCCTGCATGATCACGCCAACCTTTAACAACGCTTCAGCAGCCTTGGGGGATTTTGGATACTGCTTCACCACCGTGGCGTAATAATACGCGGCGTCGTCTTTCTTGCCTTTGTTATAAAACAGCTGCCCCAGCCAGTAATTGGCATTCGGCTGATACGTCGAATCCGGATAGCGTTTCACCCACGCCTGTAGCGCAGCGATCGCCTGGTCATACTGTTTTTTCTCCAGAATGAGCGCGACAGCAGCATTGTAATCGCTGTTGGCATCGCCACTCTGCACTGGCGCACTGCCGCCGGCTGCTGCGGCACCGGAATCCGTGCCAGAGGCTGCTGCCGCGCCCACACCGGCGCTATCACCGGCACCTGCCGCTGGCTGGCTGGCGTTGCTGTTATTGCTGCTCAGACTGTCGATCTGCTGATAGATCTGCTTCTGGCGCTCAACAACCTGGTTCAGCTGATAGGTATTTTGCTGGATTTCCCCACGCAACGAGTCGATATCCCGCTGGTTATCACTCATCTGCTGCTGCAGTTGCTGCATCAGCTGTGCCTGGGCGTTTGAGATTCTTTCTAGACTGGTGACGCGGTCTTCGACCGAGCCGGAGCCAACGCTACTGATTGACGCTTGGGCATTAGCGGCCCAGGGGGCCGCTACGCCAATCAGTAACGACAGACTCAACAGGTGATGTCTGAAGTTACTAACCATATGATTCTCTTAGTATACCAGTACGGCACGACGGTTTTTAGCGTAAGCCGCTTCGTCGTGGCCCAGAACGGCCGGCTTCTCTTTACCGTAAGAAACGATAGACATCTGGTCAGCTGACACGCCTTTACCTTGCAGATACATCTTAACGGCGTTAGCACGACGCTCGCCCAGGGCGATATTGTATTCTGGCGTACCGCGCTCATCCGCATGACCTTCGATGGTCACTTTGTATGATGGATTGCTACGCAGGAAGTTAGCGTGCTGATCCAGCATCTGAGCGTAGTCAGACTGAACGTCATATTTGTCCAGACCGAAGTAAACGATGTTGTTCTGTTGCAGCTGTTGCATCTGCAGACGCGCCTGCTCATCAGAAGACATGTTACCGTTGCCGTTCATGCCAGAGTTAGCACCGTAAGCGCCATCAGCACCTGCGCCAGACTGGTCATTGTTGTTATTTTTGTGTGAGCTACACGCCGCAACTGCCATGATTGGCAGAGCCAGCATTAAACCCTTCAGTACTTTGTTCAGTTGCATTTGAAAATTCCCATTATTGTTTATTTTTTTGTAATGTCAGAAAGCTCAAACATTACAGGTACGGCGACCAGGCAGGAAATTTGACCTGTCCATCAGTTGCCGGAAGACGCGCTTTGAAACGACCGTCAGTCGAGACCAACTGCAACACGGAACCCATGCCCTGAGTAGAGCTGTAGATCACCATAGTGCCGTTTGGTGCCAGGCTCGGCGTTTCATCCAGGAACGTGTCCGTTAACGTTTGAACGGCTCCCGTTACCAGATCCTGTTTGGCGACGTGTTGAGCACCGCCACTGGTGCTAATCATCACCATTGATTTACCATCGCTGGCCACATCAGCATCCTGGTTCTGAGCCCCTTCCCAGGTAATACGCTGTGGTGAACCACCATTGATACCAATCTTATAAATTTGTGGTGCGCCAGCCTGGTCAGAGGTGTAAGCCAGCGTCTGGCTGTCCGGGAACCAGGTCGGTTCAGTACTGTTATAACGGCCGTCGGTGATCTGACGAATCTGACCAGAAGCCAGGTCCATTACGTAAAGATTCAGGCTACCGGTTTTCGATAAGGCGAACGCCAGTTTGGTGCCGTCAGGCGAGAACGCCGGTGCACCGTTATGACGTGGGAATGAAGCCACCTGACGCACCGCGCCGTTGGAGAGCGTCTGAATAACCAGCGCCGACTTGCCGCTTTCAAAGGTTACGTAGGCCACTTTGCTGCCGTCTGGCGACCAGGCCGGCGACATCAGTGGCTGTGGTGAACGATGCACGACGAACTGGTTATAGCCGTCGTAGTCCGCCACGCGCAGTTCGTAAGGGAACTGACCGCCGTTGGTCTGCACCACATAGGCGATACGAGTACGGAATGCCCCTTTGATGCCCGTCAGTTTCTGGAACGCTTCATCACTCACGGTATGCGCCGCGTAACGCAGCCACTGTTTCGTGATTTTGTAAGAGTTCTGCGCCAGCACGGTACCCGGAGCACCTGCCGTATCGACCAGCTGGTAAGATACCTGATAGCTGCCGTCGGCGTTAGGCTGAATCTGTCCTACGACGACAGCATCAATGCCCAGTGCACTCCATGCAGCAGGCTGAACTTCCTGCGCGCTGGTCGGCTGCTGTGGCAGGCGAGAACGATCGAGCGGATTAAACTTACCGCTGTTACGCAGGTCAGCCGCGACGATGCCACCGATATCTTCCGGTGCCGCGCCAGGGCCTGCCCACTTGAACGGAACCACACCAATGGGACGCGCGCTGTTGACGCCCTGGGTGATTTCAATGCGAACCTCTGCGTGCAGCACTGCTGCCCACAACAGGATAAAAAAGCCTAACGTTACGCGAAGAGCTTGCTTCATTTTATCTCCCTTATCTGAACCTGAGTCCGCGATAATTGGCACTGTTCCTGAAAACCACGAGTACAACTAGAGTACGGCAAGCTAACCATAGATCAACCTGCCGCCGGTTACTGCATTATTGCGGTCTGAAACGCATCGGCGCGTTTTTAAACACTTCGTACACCGCTTGTGAAGGCGGTTTCGGAATACGTGCCTGCTTCGCTGCCGCGATGGCAGCCTGACAGAGCGCCGGATCGCCCCCTTCTGATTTCACATCAATCAGCATACCGTCAGGAGCAAGTTTAATACGTAAGTCACAGCTTTTGCCGCTATACAGGTCCGCATCGTAAAAACGGCTCTGGATAGCACTGGTAATCTGGCCAAGGTACGCGTTCACATCTGCGCCAGAGGCACCCGCTTTCTTCTGGTTGCCCTGCCCTGCAGCACCGCCAGAGGCGCCGCTTTTCGGTGCATTCTTACCGGACGCTAAGCCGCCCAGCAGATCGTCGACGTCGCTGTCGTTCGCTGCCTCAGCCGCCGCTTTCGCTTTTGCTTCCGCTTTTGCCTTCGCGTCTGCTTTGGCTTTTGCGGCAGCATCGGCCTTGGCTTTTGCTGCGGCTTCGGCTTTTTCTTTTGCGGCTTTCTCTTTGGCTTCAGCCGCAGCTTTCTCTTTAGCTTCCTGCGCGGCCGCGGCTTTAGCTTCGGCGGCGGCTTTCGCTTCTGCCGCTTTGGCTTCTTTAGCGGCTTCCGCTTTAGCCTGCTTCGCGGCTTCAGCCTTGGCCTGTTTCGCAGCCTCGGCAGCCTCGGCTTTCGCCTGTTGTTCAGCCTGTTTCTTTGCTTCGGCCGCGGCGGCTTTCGCCTGTTGCTCAGCCTGCTTCTTCGCCTCGGCCGCAGCCTGCTTCGCGTCTTCCTGAGCCTTTATTTTCGCGTCAGCGGCGGCTTTGGCCTGGGCATCGGCTTCCGCTTTAGCATCCGCTTTGGCTTTCGCGGCGGCCGCCTCGGCCGCTTTCTGCTGAGATTCAGCCTGTTTCGCCGCCGCTTCGGCTGCTTTCTGCTGTTCAGCCTGGGCTTTCGCCTGCTGCTTCGCGTCTTCCTGGGCCTGCAGGCGTTCTTTTTCCAGCTCTTTCAGCCGCTGTTGTTCAGCCGCCTGCTTCTGCTGGAGCTCTTCGGCCTGCTGTTGTGACTGTTTCTGGCGCTGCTGCTCGGCACGCTGACTGTCGCTTTGCTGATTCTGCTGACGATTATATTGCTCAACCACCGCACCGGGATCGACCATAACTGCCTCGATATCGCTCCCGCCGCCGCCTCCGCTGGCTTCAATGTGCTCATTAAATGAGCTCCATATCAGCAGCGCAATCAGCACGATATGCAGAATCACCGAAATGATTATCGCGCGCTTTAATTTTTCGTTTTGCTCGGTTGCCTTCGACACACTCGGTTCCCAAAAACGGTTCGACTTTAAATCGGCTGCGTCATCAAACCGACAGATTTAACTCCAGCCTGATGCAGCAGGTTCAGCGCCTTAATGATTTCATCATAAGGGACCTCTTTGGCACCGCCGATCAGAAAGACAGTTTTCGGATTGGCTTCCAGACGACGTTGCGCTTCGCTAATCACCTGTTCAGGGGGTAGCTGCGATAAACGATCGTGATCCACCACCATGCTGTATTGGCCCACACCGGACACTTCTACAATTACAGGCGGATTATCATCACTGGAAACCGTCTTCGAATCCGTCGCATCCGGCAAATCCACTTCCACGCTTTGGGTAATGATCGGGGCCGTCGCCATAAAAATCAGCAACAGCACCAGCAAGACGTCCAGCAGTGGAACAATGTTGATTTCCGACTTTAGCTCGCGGCGACCGCGACCACGCACTCGGGCCATCATTTACCTCTGTTTACTTAGCGCTGTCGCTGGAAAAAGCCTGACGATGCAGGATAGCCGTGAACTCTTCCATGAAGTTGTCATAGCCCTGTTCCAGTTTATTGACGCGCTGGTTCAGTCGGTTATAAGCCATTACCGCAGGAATTGCCGCGAATAAACCGATAGCGGTCGCGATCAACGCTTCTGCGATACCCGGCGCAACCATCTGTAGCGTGGCCTGCTTTACGGCCCCCAGGGCAATAAAGGCATGCATAATCCCCCACACCGTACCAAACAGACCAATATACGGGCTGATGGACCCCACGGTGCCAAGGAAGGGAATGTGATTTTCCAACGCTTCCAGCTCACGATTCATGGAAATGCGCATCGCCCTGCTCGCCCCTTCCACTGCCGCCTCAGGCGCATGGTTGTTGACCCGATGCAGACGTGCGAACTCTTTGAAGCCGGCGTAAAAGATTTGCTCCGAGCCTGCCAGCTCTTCGCGACGCGCCTGACTTTCCTGATACAGGCGAGAAAGCTCAACGCCGGACCAGAATTTGTCTTCAAAGGCATCAGCTTCCCTTCCCGCCGCATTCAGAATACGCGTGCGCTGGATAATGATTGCCCATGAAGCAATCGAAAAGCCGATCAAAATCAACATGATAAGTTTGACCAGAAGGCTCGCCTTCAGGAACAAATCAAGAACGTTCATGTCAGTCACTGCTTGAACTCCGCGACAATAGACTTGGGAAGCGCAATCGGCTTCATTAGGTGTGGGTTGATGCAGGCAATCAGGACTTCTGCCTCATTGAGCACTTTGCCTTCTGCATTCACGATACGCTGGGTAAATGTCATCGTCGCCCGGGTCATTGAAGTCACTTCACTCTGAATTTCCAGAAGATCGTCAAGACGCGCCGCCGAAAGATAGTCCACCGTCATGCGCCGCACCACAAAAGCAATCTGCTGTTCTAACAGCGTCTGCTGATTGAAATGATGCTGACGCAACATTTCGGTACGTGCTCGTTCATAAAAAGCGATATAGCTGGCGTGATAAACCACACCACCGGCATCGGTATCTTCATAGTAGACCCGAACCGGCCAGCGAAACAGCGTTGTACTCACTCTACATCCCGGCCTCGTTTTAAACGTTGCTACTATACGCAAGACAATTGGGGTTGGGAATGGGCTGCCAGGGCCAGGAGAAAATAATTATCAGTTGGTTACAACCGGAAGGCTTTAGTGGAGGTTTCTTGACCAGACGCTGAAGTAAACTCACGCTTCAGCGTAAAATGCTGACGGGCTGTCAGAGATAAAACCGGCTTACGCCCCACAAGAGTATCACTAATGCGGGTAAAGGGGTAAACAGAGCACGCCAGCGTAATCGTCGCGGACGAAACCCAACACCGTAAATCACGCCGGTGCATACCGCCCAGATGAGCAACACGCCCTGCCACAGCAGAATGCCGCCAGCACCGCTGGCATAACGTGCGGGATTCCACAGCAGACATCCCGCCAGCCAGAGTGCCAGCACCAGTGAAAGGGCCCGGAACGGGCCCTTATCCATCAGACGACAGGTCGTCTGTAGCCATCCGCTCATCAGGATTGTCGATCCGATGCGGCGCTGTCTTCGATATGCTCTATGGCCAGCGCCGTGATGATACCAAAGGCGCAGGCCAGCAAGGTGCCAAGAATCCAGGCAAAATACCACATGTGTTGACTCCTTATCAGTACAGTGAGTTGCTGTTGCTCTCAACATGCTCTTTGGTAATACGGCCAAACATCTTCCAGTAACACCAGCTGGTGTAAAGCAGGATGATGGGCACAAAAATAATCGCGGCAAAGGTCATGGTTTTCAGCGTCAGCAGACTGGAGGTTGCATCCCACATGGTCAGACTGGTGCCCGGTACCGTGCTGGAAGGCATAATAAACGGAAACATGGCAATACCGGCCGTCATAATGACGCAGGCAAGCGTCAGTGAAGAGAACACAAACGCCCATGCGCTTTTGTGCATACGTGAGCACAGCACCGTCAGCAGAGGCAGCACAACGCCCAGCAGTGGGAACAACCACAGCACGGGATGCTGCTGGAAATTCACCATCCAGGCACCGGCTTCGCGCACCACGGTTTTACCCAGCGGATTCGAGGCCGCATAGTGATCAAGCGTACTGGTCACCACATAACCGTCAATGCCGTACTTCACCCACACGCCCGCCAGTGCGAAGCACACCATCATCACCAGCGTGGAAATCTGGGTCGTGGCGCGTGCGCGCAGGTACAGTTCGCCGTTCGTGCGCATCTGCAGGTAGGTTGCGCCCTGCGCCAGTATCATGGCGACGCTCACCACCCCTGCCAGCAGGCCAAAGGGATTAAGTAACTGGAAGAAGTTACCGGTGTAATACAGGCGCATATACTCATCAGCACGAAACGGCACGCCCTGGAGCAGGTTGCCAAAGGCCACGCCAATCACCAAAGGAGGGACGAAGCTGCCGATGAAAATGCCCCAGTCCCAGGCACCGCGCCAGCGCTTGTCTTCAATCTTAGAGCGGTAATCAAAGCCCACCGGACGAAAGAACAGCGACGCCAGCACCAGAATCATTGCCACATAAAATCCTGAAAACGCTGCCGCATAAACCATCGGCCAGGCGGCAAACAGCGCACCACCCGCAGTAATTAACCAGACCTGGTTACCGTCCCAGTGCGGCGCAATGGTGTTAATCATTACCCGACGCTCGGTATCGGTGCGTCCCAGCAGGCGCGTCAGCATGCCCACGCCCATATCAAAGCCATCAGTGACGGCAAAGCCCACCAGCAAAATGCCGATCAGCAGCCACCAGACAAAGCGCAGAACTTCGTAATCAAACATGGCGGTTCTCCTTATCCACGTGCCGGCTGAACGGTTTTCGCCATCTGCTCATGGTGATAACGACCCGTTTTCAGGCTACTTGGACCCAACCGGGCAAATTTAAACATCAGGTACATCTCGGCGACCAGGAACAGGGTATACAGACCGCAGATCAGCCCCATGGAGAACAGGATATCCCCAACGGTGAGCGACGAGTTCGCCACGGCCGTTGGCAGCACTTCGCCTATCGCCCAGGGTTGACGGCCGTACTCCGCCACAAACCAGCCTGCTTCAACCGCAATCCACGGCAGCGGAATGCCATACAGCGCGGCCTTGAGTAACCAGCGATGTTTGCCGATACGATTACGAATGACGCTCCAGAACGACAGCGTGATAACGCCGAGTAACAGCACGCCGCAGAGCACCATGATGCGGAAGGCAAAATACAGCGGCGCCACGCGTGGAATGGAATCCTGTGTTGCCTGCTTGATTTGCGCCTCGCTGGCATCTGAGAGGTTTGGCGTATAGCGCTTCAACAACAGACCATAACCCAGATCTTTTTTGCTGTGATTAAAGGCATCACGCACGGCCGGATCGGTATTCCCGCTGCGCAGTTCATTTAACAGTGCGTAGGCTTTCATCCCGTTACGAATGCGAACTTCATGTTGGGTCATGAGCTCTTTCAGGCCCGTTACAGGCGTATCCGTAGAACGGGTGGCGATTAGTCCCAGCAGATAAGGAATTTGAATGGCGTAGTGGTTCTCTTGTGATGCCTGATCGGGCAAACCGAACAGCGTAAACGCAGCCGGTGCGGGCTGGGTTTCCCATTCGGCTTCAATGGCCGCCAGCTTGGTTTTCTGCACATCGCCCATTTCGTAACCGGACTCGTCACCCAACACGATGACTGACAATACGGCTGCCATACCGAAACTTGCCGCGATAGCAAAAGAGCGTTTGGCAAACGCCGTGTCGCGGCCTTTCAGTAAATACCAGGCGCTGATACCCAAAATAAACATGGCACCGGTGGTGTACCCTGCCGCGACGGTGTGAACAAATTTCACCTGGGCGACCGGATTTAAGACCAGCTCAGAGAAGCTCAGCATCTCCATGCGCATGGTTTCAAAGTTAAACTCAGAGGCAATTGGGTTTTGCATCCAGCCGTTTGCCACCAGAATCCACAGCGCCGACATATTGGATCCCAGCGCCACCAGCCAGGTCACGGCCAGGTGCTGAACTTTGCCCAGCCGATCCCAACCGAAAAAGAACAGGCCAACAAAGGTGGACTCAAGAAAGAAAGCCATTAATCCTTCAATAGCTAACGGCGCGCCAAAAATATCGCCGACATAATGAGAATAGTAAGACCAGTTGGTGCCGAACTGAAACTCCATGGTCAGTCCGGTCGCCACGCCCAGCGCAAAGTTAATACCAAATAACTTGCCCCAGAATTTTGTCATATCCTTATAAACTTGTTTGCCACTCAGCACATAGACCGTTTCCATTATCGCCAGCAAAAACGCCATACCGAGCGTTAAAGGTACGAAAAGGAAATGGTACATGGCTGTTAAGGCAAACTGTAAACGCGACAGCTCGACAATATCTAGCATAATGACTCCTTGCTCCTCACCTTAACTCTGTATCCGTACAGACTGAATAAGAGTCAGGAACGACTGATTATTGATTCCAGTTTTGTCATCGACAGGACAGTTCTGTGTGCGGCCTGGGATGAGGGCGTAACCGTTAGCGGTAACCTGTGAAACACCAATGCAGCCGCGTGGTTCAGACGTTTAACGGGGCATAATTTAAAAATTGATGCTTTCCCGTATTTGAACAAACGTTTGATTATTTTTTTAAAAGGCTGGATTGATGCAGCGCAATTTAAGCGCTTAACCGCGCCCTTTGCTAGCAGTAAAGTTTGTTATATATGGCGGGAAATTGATTTGGAATAAGGAAATAATGTGGGGAATATGTTTAAACGGAAGCTTTGTTAAAAATGTGTCACCGGGCAATTTAATTTTATATAAATATTTAACTTTATAGCGTGTTTAATAACGCCCATTCTTTTTGCGCCCCAAAAGCCAGGTCAGATAAAGCATAGCAAACACCACGGAAATACTTAAGATTATTTTATGTTATTTAAGGCACGACGCCAATCAGTTATGCGGCAAAAGGGCGTGCTCAGGTTTAAGCGATAAAAAAAGCCACCCGAAGGTGGCTTAATGCATTCCGCTCAGACCGCTTATTTGGCTGGCAGAACCGCTTTCACGGCATCGCCGATGTCAGCCAGGCTGCGTACGGTTTTCACACCTGCGGCTTCCAGCGCAGCAAACTTCTCGTCTGCCGTTCCTTTACCACCGGCAATGATGGCGCCAGCGTGGCCCATACGTTTGCCCTTCGGTGCCGTTACGCCCGCAATGTAGCCGACAACCGGCTTGGTCACGTGCTCTTTGATGAACGCAGCAGCTTCTTCTTCCGCACTACCACCGATTTCACCGATCATGACGATCGCTTCAGTCTGTGGATCGTCCTGGAACATTTTCAGGATGTCGATGAAGTTAGAGCCCGGGATCGGGTCACCGCCGATGCCGACACAGGTAGACTGACCGTAACCGATATCGGTGGTTTGCTTAACGGCTTCATAGGTCAGGGTACCGGAACGCGAAACGATACCGACACGGCCAGGCTGGTGAATGTGGCCCGGCATGATGCCGATCTTACATTCGCCAGGGGTGATCACACCCGGGCAGTTTGGCCCGATCATGCGCACGCCTGCTTCATCCAGCTTCATCTTCACGGTCAGCATATCCAGCGTTGGAATGCCTTCGGTGATGGTGATGATCAGCTTGATACCGGCATCGATAGCTTCCAGGATACCGTCTTTGCAGAACGGAGCTGGCACATAGATAACGGTTGCGGTCGCGCCTGTGGCTTCAACGGCTTCACGCACGGTGTTGAACACCGGCAGGCCCAGATGGGTCGTGCCGCCTTTGCCCGGTGTTACGCCACCAACCAGCTGCGTGCCGTATGCCAGCGCCTGCTCAGAGTGGAAAGTTCCCTGTCCGCCGGTGAATCCCTGGCAAATGACTTTGGTGTTTTTGTCGATCAAAATGGACATTATTTACCCTCCGCAGCAGCAACAACACGCTGTGCCGCGTCTGTCAGACTGGTTGCTGCAATGATGTTCAGACCACTGTCCGCCAGTTTCTTAGCGCCCAGTTCAGCGTTGTTACCTTCCAGACGTACCACGACCGGTACGTTAACACCGACTTCTGCTACTGCACCGATGATGCCGTCTGCGATCAGGTCGCAACGCACGATGCCGCCGAAGATGTTAACGAATACCGCTTTCACCGCGTCGTCAGACAGGATGATTTTAAAGGCTTCGGTTACGCGCTCTTTGGTCGCGCCGCCGCCGACATCCAGGAAGTTCGCTGGCTGGCCACCGTGGTGCTTAACGATGTCCATCGTACCCATCGCGAGGCCTGCGCCGTTAACCATACAACCGATGTTGCCTTCCAGCGCAACATAGTTCAGTTCCCACTGTGTCGCGTGCGCTTCACGAGGATCTTCCTGGCTTGGATCGCGCATTTCACGCAGCTCTGGCTGACGGAACAGGGCATTGCCATCAGCACCCAGTTTGCCATCCAGACAGATCAGGTCGCCCTGCTTGGTGATCACCAGCGGGTTGATCTCAACCATCGCCAGATCGCGCTCCAGGAACATGGTGGCCAGACCCATGAAAATTTTGGTGAACTGGCTGACTTGCTTACCGGTCAGGCCCAGTTTAAAGGCTAACTCACGGCCCTGATAAGGCTGTGGACCGGTCAGTGGATCAAGCGCCATTTTGTGGATCAGGTGTGGCGTTTCTTCTGCCACTTTCTCGATTTCCACGCCGCCTTCGGTCGATGCCATAAAGATGACGCGACGGGTTGCACGGTCAACCACGGCACCCAGGTACAGCTCCTGATCGATATCGGTTGCCGCTTCAACCAGAATCTGGTTTACCGGCTGACCATTGGCGTCAGTTTGGTAGGTCACCAGACGTTTGCCCAGCCAGTTTTCAGCGAAAGCACGGATGTCTTCTTTGCTGTTAACCACTTTCACACCGCCCGCTTTACCGCGGCCACCGGCATGAACCTGACATTTAACTACCCACGGGCCTGCACCGATTTTCGATGCCGCTTCTTCTGCTTCACGTGGTGTAGTACAGGCGTAGCCGGTCGGTGCTGGCATGCCATACCGTGCAAACAGCTGTTTAGCCTGGTATTCGTGTAAGTTCATGATGTTCTATCCATTCAGATCTGAAAAGAGTATTGAGATTGGGCACGCAACGCGTGCCCAGTGATGAATCAGACATCCAGCAGCAGACGCGCGGGATCTTCCAGCATCTCTTTCACCGCGACCAGATAGCCGACAGATTCACGACCATCGATTAAACGGTGATCGTAGGAGAGAGCCAGGTACATCATTGGCAGGATCACAACCTGACCATTGACCGCCATAGGACGATCTTTAATGGCGTGCATGCCCAGAATCGCGCTCTGTGGCGGGTTGATGATTGGCGTAGACATCAGCGAACCGAACACACCACCGTTGGTGATGGTAAAGTTACCGCCCGTCAGATCGTCAACCGTCAGCTTGCCGTCACGGCCTTTCACTGCCAGTTCTTTAATTTTCTTCTCGATGTCAGCCATGCTCAGCGCATCAACGTCACGCAGGACAGGCGTCACCAGTCCGCGTGGCGTAGAGACGGCAATACTCACATCGAAATAGTTGTGGTACACCACGTCTTCGCCATCGATAGAGGCGTTGACTTCTGGATAACGCTTCAGCGCTTCGACCACGGCCTTGATGTAGAAAGACATAAAGCCCAGACGCACACCATGACGTTTCTCGAACGCATCGCCGTACTGCTTACGCAGATCCATAATCGGCTTCATGTTGATTTCGTTGAAGGTCGTCAACATGGCGGTGCTGTTCTTGGCTTCCAGCAGACGCTCCGCGACGCGCTTACGTAAACGCGTCATCGGAACACGTTTTTCGCTGCGGTTGGCAACAGGCTGCTGAGCCGTTGCTGCACCCGCCACTGGCGCGGCGGCTTTCTCAGCCTGCGGTTTGTTCGCCAGATGTTTTTCAACGTCTTCACGTGTTAAACGTCCGCCCACGCCGGTGCCTTTGATCTGCGCAGCGTCAAGATTATGCTCCGCAATCAGGCGACGGATCGCCGGGCTGAGCGCATCGCTGCTCTCTTCTTCAAGCGACGCTGTCTGACGCTGGGCTGGCGTGGTGTCATTGCTTTCCGCTTTGGCACTGCTTTCTTTACCCGCACTGTTGCCTTCTTTCAGGCGACCCAGGATCTGGCGGGACGTAACGGTTGCCCCTTCGTCTTCCAGCACGGCTTCCAGCACGCCATCGGCAGATGCCGGCACTTCCAGCACGACTTTGTCAGTTTCAATTTCGACGATGACTTCATCGCGGCTGACTGCATCGCCTGGTTTCTTGTGCCAGGTTGCTACTGTGGCATCTGCAACCGATTCAGGCAGGTCGGGAACGAGAATATCTACGCTACTCATTATCTTTCCTTTTAATTAATTGACGTTCAGTGCGTCATTAACCAGGTCTTGCTGCTGTTGTTGGTGTACGGACATATAACCCACGGCCGGAGAAGCCGATGCCGGGCGACCTGCATAACGCAGGGTGGCGCCAAACGGCACGACATCACGGAAATGATGCTGGCTACAGTACCAGGCGCCCTGGTTCAGTGGCTCTTCCTGGCACCAGACAAAGTCCTGTACGTGAGAATAGGCTTTCAATGCTTCCTGTACCGCCTGATGCGGGAACGGGTAAAGCTGTTCGATGCGCACGATGGCAACATCGGTTTTCTCGTCTTTACGACGCTGTTCCAGCAGATCGTAGTAAACCTTACCGGAGCACAGCACGACGCGTTTCACGCCCTGCGGATCCAGATCGTCGATCTCACCAATGGCCGGCTGGAAACTGCCGTTTGCCAGTTCATCCAGCGACGAGATCGCCAGCGGATGGCGCAACAGCGACTTCGGCGACATCACCACCAGCGGACGGCGCATCCCGCGCAGCGCCTGACGGCGCAGCATGTGATACACCTGAGCCGGCGTCGACGGGACGCAAACCTGCATGTTCTGCTCGGCGCAAAGTTGCAGATAGCGTTCCAGACGGGCAGAGGAGTGTTCCGGGCCCTGACCTTCGTAGCCATGCGGCAGCAACATCACCAGGCCACACATACGGCCCCACTTCTGTTCGCCAGAGCTGATGAACTGGTCAATCACCACCTGAGCACCGTTGGCAAAGTCACCAAACTGCGCTTCCCAGATGGTCAGCACGCGCGGCTCAGCCGTGGCGTAACCGTATTCAAACGCCAGCACCGCTTCTTCAGACAGCACCGAATCCCAGACTTTAAACTCGCCCTGGCTGTTATGAATATGGTGCAGCGGCGTATAGGTTGAACCGTTAGCCTGGTTGTGCACGACCGCGTGGCGATGGAAGAAGGTTCCACGACCGGAGTCTTCACCCGAGAGGCGAACCGGAATACCTTCATCCACCAGCGTGGCGTACGCCAGATTCTCGGCACCGCCCCAGTCGAACGCTTTCTCGCCTTCGGCCATCAGCTTGCGATCGTTATAGATCTTGGCCACGCGCGACTGCACTTCAATCTGCTCAGGGACCTGGCTGATACGCAATGCCAGTTCCTTCAGGCGTTTCATGTCAACCTGTGCCGGATAAGGCTCATCCCATTCGTGGTTCAGATAAGGCGACCACGTGAAGGAGTGCAGGCTCATCGGACGCCATTCCGGCACCACGCATTCGCCCGCATCGAGCGCATCGCGGTAAAGGTTCACCATCTCGGTGGCATCTTCCTGCGACGCGACACCTTCGCCTTCCAGACGATCGGCGTAAATTTTACGCGGCGTCGGATGCTTTTTGATTTTCTGGTACATCAACGGCTGGGTAGCACTTGGCTCATCCGCCTCGTTGTGACCATGACGGCGATAGCACACCAGATCGATAAACACATCGCGTTTGAAGGTGTTGCGATAGTCCAGCGCCAGGCGGGTAACAAAGGCTACCGCTTCCGGATCGTCAGCATTGACGTGGAAAATCGGTGCCAGCACCATCTTGCCGATGTCAGTACAGTACGGGGTTGAACGCGCATCTTTCGGGTTGGAGGTGGTAAAACCAACCTGGTTGTTAATGACGATACGTACCGTGCCGCCCACTTCGTAGCCGCGCGCCTGAGACATGTTCAGGGTTTCCTGAACCACGCCCTGACCAATCACCGCCGCATCACCGTGAATGGTGATAGGCAGCACTTTATTGCTGACCGGTTCGGCCAGACGATCGAGACGTGCACGTACCGATCCCATGACCACCGGGCTGACAATTTCCAGGTGAGACGGGTTAAACGCCAGCGCCAGATGCACCAGACCACCTTCGGTTTCAATATCCGAAGAGAAGCCCATGTGATACTTCACATCACCGGTGCCCAGATGCTCTTTGTGTTTACCGGAGAATTCGTCGAACAGATCCTGTGGCTTTTTACCCAGTACGTTAATCAGTACGTTAAGACGGCCACGGTGCGCCATCCCCAGTACCACTTCACGTGTGCCGCTTTTGCCCGCATGACGAATCATCTCGCGCAGCATCGGCACCAGCGCATCACCGCCTTCCAGCGAGAAACGTTTTGCACCCGGAAATTTCGCGCCCAGATATTTTTCCAGCCCTTCTGCCGCGGTCAGCTCTTTCAGGAAACCTTTTTTCTCTTCGCCACTGAATGACGTCTGGCTCGCACCGGATTCGATACGCTGCTGGATCCAGCGTTTCTCTTCGGTGTTATTGATGTGCATATACTCTGCACCAATCGAGCCACAGTAGGTCTGCTTCAGCGCGTCGAACAGATCGGCCAGCTTCATGGTTTCTTTGCCAATGGCAAAAGAACCTACGTTAAAGCTTTCCTGAAAATCGGCGTCGGTCAGATCGTGAAAGGCAGGATCGAGATCGGCAACGCGGTCCTGTTTCCACAGGCCAAGCGGATCGAGATTTGCTTCCTGATGTCCGCGGAAACGAAACGCGTTAATCAGCTGCAGCACTTTCACTTGTTTGGAGTTGGTTGCCGGATCGGTAACTGAGGAGGTGTAACGAGATGCGTCTTTCGCCAGGCGACGGAAATATTCGCGAGTTGCGGAGTGGAACTGCTCAGGTTTCACTCCCGTGCCTGGTAACTGTTGGAACATCGAGCGCCACACTGCATCCACAGAGTCAGGATCGGTCAGGAAATCCTCATAGAGTTGCTCTATGTAAGACTGATTCGCGCCGGCCAGCCAGGAGGAGTCCAGCCAGGGCTTCATCGCGCTGTTCTGCATTGTGATCCCTTAAGCAATGTTATGCTTTTTTGAGGTTTCATTTGTTGCCGCTTTCGCGGTTTGCCGTAGTGAGTTCAGCGATACGAGCACTGTGCGCAGCGCGCGCCCGGCCCGTAAGGGAACCTTTGTAAACGTGGTCGGGACCGCGTTTACAAAGGCTTCCGTAAAATACCGGGAACCTGAGGTTCCCGGTGGTACAACTACGCGCTGCGTTGCAGCAGCATCGACTTAATGTGGCCGATAGCGCGCGTCGGGTTTAGCCCTTTAGGACAAACACTTACACAGTTCATGATGCTGTGACAGCGGAAAACGCTGAATGCATCGCTCAGATTATCCAGACGCGCATCCGTTTCCGTATCACGGCTGTCAATCAGGAAGCGGTAAGCGGCCAGCAGGCCTGCAGGACCAATAAACTTGTCCGGGTTCCACCAGAACGACGGGCAAGAGGTTGAGCAACAGGCGCAGAGAATACACTCATACAATCCGTCCAGATGCTCACGCTCGCCCGGCGACTGCAGATGCTCACGCGCTGGCGGGTTTTCACCGTTATTCAATAAGAAAGGCTTAATTTTCTCATACTGGGCATAAAACTGGCCCATGTCCACCACCAGGTCGCGCACGACCGGCAGGCCCGGTAGAGGACGGATAACGATTTTCTGCTTGCCGTTGCCTAACGCCGAGACCGGCGTGATACAGGCCAGGCCGTTTTTCCCGTTCATGTTCAGGCCGTCTGAACCGCACACGCCTTCACGGCATGAGCGACGAAACGCCAGGGTAGGATCCTTCTCTTTCAGACGGATCAGCGCATCCAGCAGCATCATGTCACGGCCGTCTTCCGCTTCCAGGGTATAGTCCTGCATGCGCGGTTTGTCATCGACGTCCGGGTTGTAACGATAGATCGAAAATTCAAGTCTCATGATGATCTCCGCAATTAGTAGGTACGCGCTTTCGGCGGGAAGGCCGCACGCAGTTTCGGTTGCATGTTCACCTCACGGCGCGTCATGCTTTCCGTTTGCGGAACATAGAGGCTATGGCACAGCCAGTTGGCATCATCACGTTCCGGATAGTCGAAGCGACTGTGTGCGCCACGGCTCTCAGTGCGGTAGTTGGCCGCCACTGCGGTGGCATAAGCGGTTTCCATCAGGTTATCCAGCTCAAGGCACTCAATACGCTGTGTATTGAAGTCAGGTGAGCGGTCATCCAGGCGCGCGGACTTCAGACGCTCACGGATCTCTTTCAGTTCAGCAAGCCCTTCACGCATCGCATCGCCTTCACGGAATACCGAGAAGTTGTTCTGCATGCAGCGTTGCAACGCCTTGCGGATTTCAACCGGATCTTCACCCGTGGTGTTATTTTCCCAGCGGTTGAAACGCGCCATCGCGGCATCAATGTTTTCCTGGCTGGCTTCACGCAGCTCACCCTGCTCTTCCAGACATTCAAGCAGATGCACGCCAGCCGCACGACCGAAGACCACCAGGTCCAGCAGCGAGTTGCCACCCAGACGGTTCGCCCCGTGTACCGATACGCAGGCGATTTCACCCACCGCGAACAGGCCAGGAATCACTTCGTCTTCGCCCTGCTCATTCACACGCAGCGCCTGACCGGTGACTTTGGTTGGCACGCCGCCCATCATGTAGTGACAGGTTGGGATAACCGGAATCGGCTCTTTAATCGGGTCAACGTGAGCAAAGGTACGGGACAGCTCAAGGATGCCCGGCAGGCGCGATTCCAGCACTTCCGCACCCAGGTGATCGAGTTTCAGCTTGATGTGCGGGCCCCATGGACCGTCGCAACCACGACCTTCACGGATCTCCACCATCATCGAACGGGCCACAACGTCACGACCGGCAAGGTCTTTGGCGTTAGGCGCATAGCGCTCCATGAAACGCTCACCGTGTTTGTTCAGCAGATAACCGCCTTCACCACGACAGCCTTCGGTGACCAGTACACCAGCACCGGCGATACCGGTTGGGTGGAACTGCCACATTTCCATATCCTGCACGGGCACGCCCGCGCGCAGCGCCATGCCAACACCGTCGCCGGTATTGATGTGGGCGTTCGTCGTGGACTGATAAATACGTCCTGCACCGCCCGTCGCCAGAATGGTGGCCTTGGCTTTGAAGTAAACCGTTTCGCCGGTTTCCATGCAGATTGCCGTACAGCCTACGATGGCACCGTCGTCATTTTTGACCAGATCCAGTGCATACCATTCGGAGAAGATAGTAGTTTTATTTTTCAGGTTCTGCTGATACAGCGTATGCAGTAGTGCGTGGCCGGTACGGTCGGCCGCTGCGGCAGTACGCGCCGCCTGCTCACCGCCGAAGTTTTTCGACTGACCACCAAACGGACGCTGATAAACGCGGCCGTCATCAAGACGGGAGAAGGGCAAGCCCATGTGCTCCAGTTCCAGAATCGCTTCCGGACCGACGTGACACATGTATTCAATCGCGTCCTGGTCACCGATGTAGTCGGAACCTTTGACGGTGTCATACATATGCCATTCCCAGTTATCGTCATGGGTGTTACCCAGCGCAACGGTGATTCCGCCCTGCGCGGAGACAGTATGGGAACGGGTCGGGAAGACTTTGGACAACAGGGCACAGGTCTGGCCCGACTGGGAGATTTGCAACGCCGCGCGCATACCCGCGCCGCCTGCGCCGATCACCACGGCATCAAATTCTCTTACTGGTAAACTCATTTACACACCCCACACCACAACAAATCCATAAATCGCATATGACAACAGCGCCACTACGATGACCAACTGCAACAGCAGACGCGTTGCCAGCGGTTTAACGTAGTCCGTTAAGACCTGCCACATACCGATCCAGCCGTGGATCAGAATGGAAAACAGCGTCAGGAGCGTGAACACTTTTGTAAATGCAGAAGCGAAGAAGCCACGCCAGATGTCATACGTCAGCGTGTCTGTCATCACCACGAAACCGAGGAGATAGATGATGTAAAGCGTGATGAGGATTGCCGTCGCGCGCAGCAGCAGCCAGTCCTGAATGCCATTGCGACCCAACGCGGATGCATTGCTTACCATACGAGGACTCCTGCTAAAATTGAAAGCACGACAGTAATACCAAACGTCACCTGCGCAGAACGCTTACCTGCTTCGAGCGTTTCGGCCAGATAACCAAAATCCATTAACATATGACGTATCCCGCCCACTGCATGATAGGCCAGCGCAGTCAAAATGCCCCACATGATGAACTTCGCAAAGAAGCCATTCATGACAGATGCAGCGTGCTGGAAACCTTCAGGAGAAGAGAGGGAAAGACCGAGAAGCCATAACAGGATGCCGAGAGCAACCAGGGTGATGACGCCGGAGACGCGGTGAAGAATGGACGATATTGCAGTAACGGGAAACCGGATCGTCGAGAGATCCAAGTTGACAGGTCTTTGTTTTTTCACGGTTTTGCCCACACAGCTCTTTTTTATTTTGCTTCCTCCGGACATAAGACCTGAACCCTAAACGTGTTCAGACTTTATCCGTCACCAAAATAGCAACATCCAGTGTTAAATGACGTGTTACAAACGCTGGGTGGCTCCTGGTGTCAGGGTATTCCGGAGACCTGGCCGGAAGTATAGGACGATCACATTCTGATTACAATTCCCCTACAAACTCTTTGGAGAATTTTGGGTGGAACAGTGATCATTCTCACGTTTTTCACAATTCATACAAATTTAATTATCTGATTTGACAATAGTTCAACAATTCAGTTACAAACTATCCCGATAAAATCCTATGATGCACAAAAGTTATGGGGATACACTTTCTCCTAAGCTCAAGTTATGTAACATTGCCACTAACAGCTTTTAAAACCATCAGGTTATTGGTTACAAAGAAGTTATGTCCTGACCGGATCTTTAACAACCGCGATATGCACATGTCACGGCTTTACATTTCCAGTGGAACGCGCCTCTCACTCTGTACCCTTCACTGCTTATAATGCAGAGTGACATCGTGAAGTACTGCCTAAATGCAACATGCGCGCGTTTCAGGTGTCGAAAGATCCTTACCTGCCCAAGGCGCTATGGAGACGAAAATGACAGATAAAAAAGTGACGCTAACCCTACCCGACGAAAAGCCTATTGAACTGAAAGTGCTGCAAGGCACGCTGGGCCAGGATGTCGTCGATGTCCGCGAACTGGGTTCTAACGGCCTGTTTACCTTCGATCCTGGTTTCACGTCTACCGCGTCCTGCGAGTCAAAAATCACCTTTATCGATGGCGATGAAGGTATCCTGCTTCACCGTGGTTTTCCCATCGATCAGTTGGCCACCCACTCTAACTACCTGGAAGTGTGCTATATCCTGCTGAATGGTGAAGCCCCGACGCAGAAACAGTTTGAAGAGTTCAAAGTCACCGTTACCCGCCACACCATGATTCATGAGCAGATCACGCGTCTGTTCCACGGCTTCCGTCGCGACTCACATCCAATGGCTGTGATGTGCGGCGTGACTGGCGCCCTGGCCGCGTTTTATCACGACTCGCTGGATGTGAACATTGAGCGCCATCGTGAAATCGCCGCTTTCCGCCTGCTGTCTAAAATGCCTACCATGGCAGCGATGTGTTACAAGTATTCAATCGGCCAGCCGTTCGTTTATCCACGTAACGACCTTTCCTACGCCGGTAACTTCCTGCACATGATGTTTGCAACGCCTTGTGAAGAATACAAGGTCAACCCTGTGCTTGAACGCGCCATGGATCGCATTCTGATTCTGCATGCCGATCACGAGCAGAACGCCTCAACCTCAACCGTCCGTACGGCAGGTTCATCAGGCGCTAACCCGTTTGCCTGTATCGCGGCCGGTATCGCCTCCCTGTGGGGACCGGCGCACGGTGGCGCAAACGAAGCCTGTCTGCGCATGCTGGAAGAGATCAGCACCGTTGAACACATTCCTGAGTTCGTGCGCCGTGCTAAAGACAAAAACGACTCCTTCCGCCTGATGGGCTTTGGTCATCGCGTTTACAAAAACTATGACCCACGCGCGACCGTCATGCGTGAGACCTGTCATGAAGTGCTGAACGAGCTGGGCATGAAAGATGACCTGCTGGAAGTGGCGCTGGAACTGGAACACATTGCGCTGAACGACCCGTACTTCATCGAGCGTAAACTCTATCCAAACGTGGACTTCTACTCCGGTATTATCCTGAAAGCCATGGGCATTCCGTCTTCCATGTTTACCGTGATTTTTGCCATGGCACGTACCGTTGGCTGGATCGCCCACTGGAAAGAGATGCACGACGAAGGCATGAAAATTGCCCGTCCGCGTCAGCTGTATACCGGTTATACCGAGCGCGACTTTACGTCACAGCTGGATAAATAAGCCTGTCGCCTGGGCGAATATCGCACCGGGCCATCGACGACAAAACGGCTATGCTGACAAGGCATAGCCGTTTTTTTTGCCCGAAGGATGCCGGTTCCGTTGAGGCCGGACAGGTTTAACCTTATCGCTAAAGATGCTGTCGGATCACGGCAAAATGTTACTTTTTCGCGGCTGTTTCGCCAGCCTGAGCCGCTCTGAATTTGCGCCACTCATCCCGCGTCACCTCCCAGAGCTCGGAGTCATGTTCGCCTGAAACATAGCGTTGCTTTCCCGTTCTGATACAACGCATACCGCTTTTAACCGAGATCGCGACCGAACGCACGTTTGCTGCGGCTTTGGGCGTTCTTAATACCGGTTTATTCAGCACATTGAACCAGTAATCGGTAACGGCATTGCTGGCCTCCGACATGTAACCCTGCCCCTGCCAGTGGGGTACTAACCAGAAGCCGCGATGGTTGTCCGGCGTGTCCATCAGGCTGATGACCCCGATCAGCATCGTCTCCGCTTCCCTGCGTCGTATCGTCCAGTACCAGCCTTTTCCCGCGGCGACGGCGGGTAATGCCACATTGGCGATATAGTCTCTGGCGGCGCCGTCCGGATAGGGCCAGGGCACCGAATCGATCAGGTAACGGACAATTTCCCATTGGGGAAACGCCAACTGAATCGCATCCGCGTCCTGCAGGGTGAGCGGTTTTAAAACCAGCCGTTCGGTCAGGATTTCAGGCGTCATGATGATCTCCCTGCAGCAGAAAACGGAATGATTAACGGAGCCTGCCCGTCAGGCCCGCCTGTCTTTTATACCTGACAGCCAGGACACCAGTAAAATGGCCGTGAGGATAAAACGCCCTTCTCAATCACCGTGCCGCAGCGCCGACACGTCTTGCCCTGACGATGAAAGACTTCAAAACGAAAGGCAGCTTCGCTGTGATACTTTTTCATCGTGCCACGCATGCGGTAGGCATGACGCGGTACGGACAGCAGCGCGTCGCTGAAGGCGTCAAGCTGTGACTCGCTCAGTGACTGCGCATTATGGTGTGGAAGCAGCTGTGCCAGCCAGAGGATCTCCACGCGCAGATAGTTGCCTAATCCGGCCAAAAAAGCCTGGTCCAGTAATAAACCGCTGAACTGGCGACGGCGGAAGCGCGCTGAGAGCAGGCGCTGCTTTACCTCCTCCGGCGTCAGCGCGGGGCTTAACACATCAGGCCCAATGCGATTCAGGAAGGGATGACTGGCCAGGGTTTCCGCATTCAGCAATTCAATATCCGAAGCGCTGTACAGCAGGATGGCCTGGTCTGCCGTTGCCAGGCGCACACGTAACTGCCGTTTAGTCTCAGGCTGCACGTCTGGCGACACGATGCGCCAGACGCCGTAAAGTTGATTATGCGAATAGAGCGTCAGACCATTGCTGAAATGTGTCAGCAACGCTTTGCCGCGCGTTTCAATCGACTCTACCTTTTCCCCCACTAATGTGGGCTCGTAAGTTTTTAATGCAGGGAAAGCAAACCAGACGTCGGCCAAAGGCTGCCCGACAATGGCCATTTCAAGCTGATCCGCCACACGGCGAATCTCCGGTCCTTCTGGCATCTCTCGTCCTCTTAATGGGTTGCGCCACCCGCTTCCTTGAGATCGTTGGCGGTTTCCAGCGTGGTCTGCACCGCAATTTTCAGCGCCTCGATCACGGTTGCGGCGGGCATGCTGGGTGCGCCAGGATGGTGGACCGCCTGCTCTGGCAGGTAAGGGATATGAATAAATCCGCCACGCGCCGCGCTGTCATGTTGATGCAGCCAGTGCAGCAGACCATACATCACCCGGTTACAGGTAAAGGTGCCGGCGGTTTGCGACACCGAAGCCGGAATACCGGCTTTGCGCACGGCGGCCACAATGGCTTTGATCGGCAGGCGTGAAAAGTAGGCGGCCGGGCCATCCTGCGCAATCGGCTCATCCACGGGTTGATGGCCCGCGTTATCGGGAATGCGGGCGTCATCGACGTTAATGCCGATGCGCTCGACGGTGATATCGCTGCGCCCGCCCGCCTGCCCCACAGCAATAATGGCATCCGGCTTAATCTCTTCCAGCGCCTGATACAACACGTCCAGCACCTCGCTAAAGACCACCGGCAGTTGGCGCGTCACGATACGTGCCCCGCCAATCTGCTGGCCTTCAAGCGCGCTAACCGCCTGCCACGAGGGATTAATGGATTCGCCACCAAAGGGCTCAAACGCCGTCATCAATACCGTTTTCATGCTGCCTCACAGAAACATCAGGAAATAGAGTAAAAACACGTTAACAATTAACAGTAGCACACCGGTTGGGACCTGAGCTTTGATGACCGCGTTACGATCCGGCAACTCCAGCAGCGCGGCGGGCACGATATTAAAGTTCGCGGCCATTGGTGTCATTAAGGTTCCGCAGTAGCCGGAAAACATGCCGATTGCCGCCATGACAGCCGGATTACCACCATGTTGTAGCACCAGAATGGGAATGCCCACACCGGCGGTAATAATCGGGAAAGCGGCAAAGGCGTTGCCCATGACCATAGTTAACAGCGCCATGCCAACAGCGTAAACGGTCACGGCAATAAAGCGGTTATCGACCGCCAGATAATGTTCGGTCAGATGCGAGATGGCGCCGCCCACGCCCGCAGCGGTGAACAACAGCCCCAGCGTGGCCAGAATTTGCGGTAGCAGGAAAGCCCAGCCCACACAATCCAGCAGACGCCGGGTTTCCTGCATCGACTGAACCGGCTTCTCATGCGTCAGTTTCATGGCGATTAGCCAGCCCAGCAGGCAGCCAACCGTCATGGAAAACAGCGTGACCAGGGTGGAATGATTGCCGGGTCCAAATACCCCGCTCTGCAAACCGGGAATATTATTAAAGGCCAGAACGCCAATCACCGTTACGACAGGAATCGCTAACGCAGGCAGAAAGAGTTTATTTTTAAGGCGTTGTGCGCTGGCCTCTTTTTCCTCTTCGCTACGTTGATGGTAGCGACCAAGCTTTACGCCACCACAGCCGGCAATTAAGCCCATCAGCACAACTGCCACGCCCACGGTAATATGCAGGGTGCGCGTGCCGCTCTGTGTTGATCCCATCAGCTGTGACATCAGCTGCGTTGTCCAGTCCCCCACCAAAAAAATCAGACCGTATAAGCCCCAAAACAGGCCGGTGGTAAAGCGACGTGGGTTCCCGCTGTCACGCCAGGATAAAAAAGCCACAACCAGCAGAATCACGCCAGCCAGCCACATCAAATATTGTTGCTGGAACATTAGCGATCTCCTCTGGCGTTGATGGCCTGGCTGTTGATGGCACTCAGTTCACGCGCGAGCTGACGGTCCAGCCTTATCAGGCGCGCGGAGTGAATCAGAAAAGCCGCAATGGCCGTCGGAATGCCCCACAGCGCGATATGTAGCGGCTCGGTCTGAATACCGGCGGACTCCTGCATAAAGTTGTGCATAAAGATGATGGCGCCAAAGGCGACAAAGATATCTTCGCCAAAGAACAGGCCGACGTTATCCGTCGCAGCGGACATGGCTCGCAGGCGATGGCGAATCTCAGGCGACAGTTCACCGTAACGGCTTTCGCTGGCCCCTTCGGCCATCGGTGCCAGCAGCGGTCGCACCATTTGCGGGTGACCACCCAGGCTGGTCAGCCCCAGCGCCGCAGTGATCTCGCGTACAAACAGGTAGATGATGAGCAGTCGCCCTGCCGTCGCCGTTTTAATCTGTGCGATCCACGTCTGGGCGCGCTGTTTCAGACCATGGCGCTCCAGCAGGCCAATGACCGCCAGCGGCAACAGCAAAATAAGCGGCAGATTGCGGGTATTCAAGAAGCCCTCGCCCAGTTTTTGCAGAATATCGCCCAGCGGCATCATGGCGGCAATCCCGGTGACGAAGCCCGCAACGATCACCACCAGCACCGGATTAAAGCGTAAAACGAAGCCTGCGACGATGGCAGCAATGCCCAGTAGTGGCCAGAGATTCACTACGCTGTCCATATTTTCCCCTTGTGATAGACCAAAAAAAGCCTGAGCTTATCAGCCCGGCGGTGCTGTTTTATTGACTGGTTACAGCAATATTGTTATTCGCGAAGCTGGCACGTAATCGTTGAGCGAACTGCAGCGCGTGTGCGCCGTCACCATGCACGCAGACGGTCTGCGCGTTAACCGCTACCCACTCACCACTTACGCTTTTTACCCGCCCCTGCTGCACCATCATCAACGTCTGATCGATTGCCTGAGCTTCCTCTTCAATTAATGCGCCGGGTTGACCGCGAGGCACCAGAGCACCGCTGCTGAGATAACCGCGATCGGCAAAAACTTCCTCGCGGGTTTTCAGGCCATGGTGCGCCGCCGCACGAATCGATTCGCTGTTCGCCAGCCCCACGACGATCAGTCCGGCATCGACGGCCTTAACGGCACGCGCAATGGTGTCCGCCAGGCCCGCGTCGGCGGCAGCCTGGTTATACAACATCCCATGCGGCTTTACATGGACCAACGATTGCCCTTCGCTCTCCGCCAGGCTTTTCAATGCGCCGACCTGATAGATGATTTGTGCGTAAAGGGTTTCTGGCGGCAGTTGCATGGCGCTGCGGCCAAAGTTTTCACGGTCAGGGAAGCTGGGATGCGCACCAATCGCCACACCAAACGCTTTGGCCCAGCGAACGGACTGCAGCATCATTTCTGCATCGCCCGCGTGAAACCCGCAGGCGATATTGGCGGAGCTTACCAGTTGCAATAGCGCACGATCGCTACTGCCGCCCTCGCCCAAATCGGCGTTTAAATCAATTTTCATTAGCCAGTCCCCATGCCATTTGATCCAGGGCGAGCTGTTGCTGCCGCTTTGCCGCCTGCGCTTCCTGAGTCGTGCAGAGAATAAAATGGATCGGTTCCCCCAGACGGATCTGCGCCAGATGGTAGAGATCGCTCTCTATCACACAGGCGATGCGCGGATAGCCCCCGGTGGTTTGTGCATCCGCCAGCAATACAATGGGTTGTCCGTTTCCCGGCACCTGAATAACGCCGGGTACCAGTCCGTGAGATAACAGCTCGCGTGAGGCCTCACGCTGCAAGGTTGGCCCCTGCAAACGGTAGCCCATGCGGTTGCTTTGCGGATTGAGTGTCCATGCCGCTCGCCACAGCTTTTGCTGTGCCTCTTCACTAAACTCATGATATTCCGGCCCCGGCAGTGCCCTAATGCGATTGCCCCACAGCAACTGCTTTACCCCTTTCTTATGCGTAAAGGGCTGCCCCGGTTTGCCCAGAGGAATACGATCGCCATCCTGCAACGTGCGCCCCTGGAAGCCGCCAAACCCGGCTTTGATATCTGTGCTGCATGAGCCCAGTACCTCTGGGACATCGAATCCTCCCTGTATCGCCAGATAACTGCGCATACCGTGAACCGGTTTCTTTAACACCAGCACCTGGCCTTTTTTAACCGGCAACCGCCAGCCGGTCCAGACGGGTTTCCCGTCCAGTTCGGCCTGACAGCCGGCGCCCGTCAGGGCGAACCAGCCATCGCGTCTGAACTCGGCTTTAAACTGGCCCAGGACAATTTCCAGAACGGCGCTGCCCGGCGGATTACCGACCAGTAAATTTGCCGTGATCATGGCAGGCTGATCCAGAACGCCACTGACGCCGATACCGTACTGACGCCAGCGGTTGCGGCCCAGATCCTGAATGCTGGTGGCCAGCCCCGCCCGAAGAATTGTTAACATATACCTTCCTTTTGCGGCACAAACCGGACTTTGTCGCCGGGTTGCAGCAACGTCGGTGGCTGCTGTTGCGGAGTGAAAAGCGCCACCGGGGTTTGACCAATCAACTGCCAGCCGCCCGGAGAAGCCAGCGGATACACGCCCGTCTGGCTCCCGCCTATTCCCACCGAACCTGCCGGTACGGCTACGCGAGGTTCCGCGCGGCGCGGCATGTGCAGGCGGGGATCAAGCCCGGCCAGATAGGGGAATCCCGGCTGAAAACCAATAAAAAAGACGTCGTACTCGCTACTGCTGTGTAACTCGACCACCTGCTTTGCTGACAGTCCAGCATGATCCGCCACCTGAAGCAGATCGGGGCCTGCTTCACCGCCGTAGATAACCGGCACTTTTACCAGACGAGACCCGGTGGCCTGCGCTTCGCTTTCCAGCCACCACTGCTGAAGCTGCGCTGTGGCCTGCTGCGCGTCAGAGGGCGCCTCCTCCAGCAACAACGTGAGGTTGTTCATGCCGGGAATCACGTCCCGTATCGCGCCATGTGACTGTAAGCGCTCGCTCAACTGCCATATTCGCTGCTGACTGGTGAGGGAAACCGGCGGAGCCAGCTCCAGCACCACCGCGCGTTCGCCCAGCATGTAACATCGTGTTTCTTGCAACGCGCACCTCCCGGTTAAAAAAATGGTTGCGCTCAGGCAGTATGCTGGCGTCCAAAAGCAGGCACTGGTATTGCGGCCTTAAGAAGGTAGTTATGCGAAAGTGACAGAGATGTGTCAATAGATTTGGGTTCTGCCGCGTGATACAGAACCCGGAGGATCAGGCAGGATTGGGAATATCAATAAAGGTCACATCAAGGCCATGCTCTGCTGCCAGCCACTCGCCCAGCGCCTGAATGCCGCAGCGTTCGGTGGCATGATGACCCGCAGCAAAAAAGTGCAGACCCTGCTCACGTGCGCTGTGAATCGTCTGCTCTGACACTTCGCCAGTAATAAAAGCGTCTACCCCAAAGCCAGCCGCAGCGTCGATAAATCCTTGCCCACCGCCGCTGCACCAGGCTACACGACGAATTGCAGCAGGTGCATTATCACCGCAGTGCAGCGGTTGGCGCCCTAATACCTCGGTAATACGCTGTGCCAGCTGCTCACCGGTAATGGGCTGAGCGAACTCGCCCCACGGCACCAGCGGCATGATCTCGCCTACCACATCGATCCCCAACAGCCTGGCCAGTTGCGCATTATTCCCTAACTGCGGGTGCGCATCGAGCGGCAGGTGCCAGCCATAGAGGTTAATATCGTTAGCCAACAGGGTGCGCAGCCGCTGGCGCTTCATCCCTTTAATGACCGCAGGCTCGCTTTTCCAGAAATAACCGTGATGGACCAGCACGGCATCGGCCTGGCGGGCCACCGCTTCATCCAGTAATGCCTGGCAGGCGGTCACGCCCGTAATCACCGTTTTTACCCTGGCGCGGCCTTCAACCTGAAGGCCGTTTGGCGCATAGTCGCTGAAGGCAGCGGTATTGAGCTGCTGGTTGACGATTTTTTCTAACTCGTAGTGATTCATTTCTGCTCCTTGCCGCCTCAGGCCGCGTTCTTCGCGCGCTCAAAGGCGTCGAGTGTCTTTTTACGTGCGTCCTTATGTTCCACGATTGGCGCCGGATAATCGAGTTTCTTGTTATTTTTCTGAGCCCATTGGTGAGGCTGATGGATATCGCTGTCAGGCACCTCTTTCAACTCTGGCAGATAGCGGCGAATAAACTCCCCCTCTTTATCGAAGCGCTCGCCCTGCGTGGTCGGGTTGAAGATGCGGAAATAAGGCGCGGCATCGGTGCCGGTTGACGCCGCCCATTGCCAGCCGCCATTGTTGGCAGCCAGGTCGCCATCGATCAACTGCTGCATGAAGTACCGCTCGCCTTCTCGCCAGTCGATAAGCAGGTCTTTCACCAGAAAGCTGGCGGTAATCATGCGAAGTCGGTTGTGCATCCAGCCGATGGTCTGCATCTGACGCATAGCGGCATCCACAATGGGATAACCGGTTTTCCCCGCCTTCCAGGCGTCGAAGTGCGCGCTGTTACGTTGCCACGCCACGTTGCGTGTCCAGTGAACAAAAGGCTGATGTTTGCACAGGCGCGGATGCGCCACGATGAGGTGACGGTAAAATTCACGCCATATCAGTTCGTTGATCCATACGGCAGCCGGACCGCTATCCAGCGCTTTGGGTTGTTCATGCAGGATTCGATGCAGGCATTGCCGCGGTGAGAGCACGCCGGTAGAGAGATAGACCGATAAACGACTGGTGCTGTCCAGCGCGGGCAAATCGCGCTGCTTTGCGTAATCGAGCACCGCCTGTTTGGCAAACTCACGTAACCGCTTAACGGCCGCCTGTTCACCGGGCGGAAACAGCGACGTGTCGATATCCGCTTTTGGATAATCAAAAGGCGGAAGGCTTTTTGGCTCTTTAAGCGGCGTACCTTCACGGGCTTTGGGAGCCGGCACACACTCGGGTAAACCCTGTTGTAGCCGCCGTAAGAAGGCCTTGCTGAACGGCGTAAACACTTTATACATCTCGCCATCGCCGGTTTGAATACTGCCCGGTGGCAGCAGCAGGCTGTCATCAAAGCCCTGGCAGACTACGTTCGCCTCATGCAGGCGTTTTTCTGCGCTGGCATCCCGTTCACGCTCATTGACTTCGTACTGGTAATTGTAGAAAAGCTTATCGACCTGCTGCTTTTGGCAGAAGCCGACCAGAAAATCGATGCTGGCCGCGAAATCATCACACTGATGAAAGTGAAGCGGAATGCCCCGCTCCGCGAGGGAGGACTGCAGCATATCCAGACTCTGATGAATAAATGCGACCTGGCGGGCCGCCATCTCATGTTGCTGCCACTGCCCGGGCGTTGCGATAAACAGCGCAATCACCCTGGCATCGGGTTGGGTGCAGGCCGCGTGCAGCGCCAGATTATCGTTAATACGCAGGTCGTTTCGCAGCCAGACTAAATGCGTGGTCATAGTACTCCTGAATCATTGTCCGTATCGCAGGCGCAGGGCTTCGGGGTAAGGATCGAAGTAACGCTGCTGCGTCAGCCAGGGGTGCGGATATTCCGCCATATAGTGCTTAAGAATCGTAATGGGTGCTAACAGCGGTTGCGTTCCCTGCCGGTAGCAGTCAATCAGCGACGTCAGCTCTTTACGCTGAGGAGAGCTTAACTGACTACGGAAATAACCCTGAACGTGCATCAAAACGTTAGTGTGATTCGTGCGGGACGCGGGCTGTGACATCAAATCCATCAGTCGGCTGCGGTATTCAAAGGCAAAAGCCTCCAACGATTCCCACTGGTTCATTGAGGCAACAAACGGCCCCAGCTCACGGTATTTCTTCTGGGAATGCGCCAACAGCAGCAGCTTGTAGCGGCTGTGAAAAGCCATCAGGTTGTGACGAGTCAGGCCCTGTTTCCACATCTGATTAAACTCATGCAGGGCACAAATCCGGCCAATAAAATTTTCGCGCAGGGTGGGATCGTTAAGGCGACCATCTTCTTCAAGCGGTAGCCAGGGCATTTCACGCTGCAAAAAGGCGGTAAAAATGCCGGTGCCTGCTTTGCGGTTATTGTTGGTGGCGGGTTCATAAATCCTGACCCGTTCCATGCCGCAGCTGGGTGATTTTGCGCACAGGATGTAGCCACAGAGATGATGAAGGGATTTAACGCGGTTTTCGGACCAGTCGCGCATTTTATCGGTGATGTCCTCTCCGCCCTCTTTGCTGAAGCACAGGTGCAGAGCGTCATCATCGCCCATTTTAACGAGGCGTAAGGCCGGGCGAGGCGTAGGAAGGCCAATCGCCATTTCGGGGCAGACAGGTTCAAAACGTACAAAAGGGGTGAGTTGATCAGTAGCGAAAGCCAGGCGCTTATGGCCGCCATCAAATCTGACGCTCTCACCAAGCAGACAAGCGCTGATTCCAACCGGAATTTTCTCACTCATACTTGTACAACCTCCGAAAACTTGTAGAGGTTTAAGTGTAGCGCAAAATAGTGGGGAAATCAGCCTGCGGGGCTTTGCAGATGACGATAATGCTCAAAAAAAGCCCGTTCCCCGTAATAAGATTCAGGGAACGGGCCAGAAATTCAGGGGCTGAGGCGTTTTAATGCAGTCTGATTACCAAAAGACACCGGCAGCGGCTTCAGACTGTGCCAGCCAGACCGGCTTGGTGCTAGTTTTGCACCACATACGATGCAGATAGCTGTAAAAGCGGGCACGATCCTTGCGAAACAGCATGACCGGCAGAGCCAGCAGGCCCAACAGGATAACCAGCGTACGGCGCAAAATGATTTTATGACGAGAATAAGTCCGGTACATGGATTCCTCCTGACGAAAAGTCGGTTAAATGTGATCTGCGTCCAATATTACGCCTGATTGTGTAATTTTACTACTCATCTGACCACTAAATTTGACGCTTTTTTGCACTGTTAATGACAATCTGAAAATTAGTTACATTTTGGTTAAATAATGGTTTTGACGATGATCTTTAGCGCGATTCGATGGCAACACGGACGAAAGGCTGAAAAGTTGATACAGTGTGTTTTCCCTTTTCAGGCAATGGCAGGATTGGCGTGACCACGGTTTTAATCATTGAAGATGAGAAAGAAATTCGCCGCTTCGTGCGCATCGCGTTGGAAAGCGAAGGCCTGAAGGTTTTCGATGCCGAAACGCTACAACGTGGGTTGATTGAGGCGGCGACGCGAAAACCCGATCTGGTCATTCTCGATCTCGGCCTGCCCGATGGCGATGGCAAAACCTTTATTGGCGAGCTGCGTCAGTGGAGCACGCTGCCCGTGATTGTGCTGTCGGCCCGAATCGACGAACAGGATAAAATTGACGCGCTGGATGCAGGGGCCGACGACTACCTGACGAAACCCTTCGGTATTGGTGAACTGCTGGCACGCGTTCGCGTCGCCTTGCGCCGTCATGCCGGACAACATACCGATCCCAAGGTCAGCTTCGCCGACGTTACCGTGGATATTGCGGCCCGCAGAGTGCTGCGCGCTGGCGAGGAAGTGCACCTTACGCCGATAGAGTTTCGTTTGCTGACGACGCTGCTGAACAACGCGGGCAAAGTGCTGACCCAGCGGCAGCTGTTGAGCCAGGTGTGGGGACCAAACGCCGTTGAACACAGCCACTATCTGCGGATCTATATGGGGCACCTGCGGCAAAAGCTGGAGGCGAATCCTACCCAGCCGGTACATCTGCTCACGGAAACCGGCATCGGCTACCGGTTTATGCCATAAAAAAAGCGCCACTTAGGCGCTTTTTTCATTTAACAGGCAAATCAGGCGTTTTTCAGCACTTCGCTGACAATCTCTACCGCTTCTTTTTCTATCTGCGCGCGGTGTTCTGCGCCCAGGAAACTTTCACAATAGATTTTGTATGCATCTTCGGTGCCTGAAGGACGGGCAGCAAACCAGCCGTTTTCCGTCATCACTTTCAGGCCGCCGATAGACGCGCCATTGCCCGGCGCAGCGGTCAGACGCGCGGTGATCGGATCGCCCGCCAGCGTGTCAGCACTCACCATTTCAGGTGACAGCTTAGACAGCGCCGCTTTCTGTGCGGAACTGGCTGACGCCTGCAGGCGATTGTAGCTGGGTGCACCAAAACGCGCGGCCAGCTCATCATAGTGCTCCTGCGGGTTCTTGCCGGTGACCGCGGTAATCTCCGCTGCCAGCAGACACATGATGATCCCGTCTTTATCGGTGGACCAAGGCGTACCGTCAAAGCGCAGGAATGAAGCGCCCGCACTCTCTTCCCCACCGAAGCCAAAACTGCCGTCGAACAGGCCATCCACGAACCACTTAAAGCCCACCGGCACTTCCACCAGCTTGCGGCCGATGTCGTTAACGACGCGGTCAATCATGGCACTGGACACCAGGGTTTTCCCCACGGCAACGTCTTTGCCCCATTGTGGACGATGCTGGAACAGATAGTTGATAGCAACGGCCAGATAGTGGTTCGGGTTCATCAGGCCGGCAGGCGTGACGATACCGTGGCGGTCATAATCGGGATCGTTGCCAAACGCCAGGTCAAATTTGTCCTTATAGGCCAGCAGGCCCGCCATGGCAGATTCGGACGAGCAGTCCATGCGCACCACGCCGTCTTTATCCAGATGCATAAAGCGGAACGTCTGATCAACGGCGTCATTCACCAGGGTCAGATCGAGTTTGTAGTGCTCAGCAATGCGCTGCCAGTAAGCGATGCCGGAACCGCCAAGCGGATCGACGCCGATTTTCAGGCCCGCTTTTTGAATCGCCGGGAAATCGATGATCTGTGAAAGGCCTTCAACATAAGGCTGGATCAAATCTTTCTCAACCACGTGACCGCTGGCCCAGGCCTGGTCCAGTGGCAGACGCTTCACGCCTTTCAGGCCCTCTTTCAACAGCTGATTCGCGCGATCTTCAACCACTTTGGTGACGTTGGTATCGGCAGGGCCACCGTTCGGCGGATTGTATTTAATCCCGCCGTCTTCAGGTGGGTTGTGCGAAGGCGTAATAACGATGCCATCCGCCAGCTGATCGCCCGATTTATTGTGCTCAAGGATGGCGTTTGAAATCGCCGGCGTTGGCGTATAGCCATTGTCCTGTTGAACAATCACGTCAACGCCGTTTGCGGCCAGCACTTCCAGCACGGACAACAGCGCAGGTTCAGAAAGCGCATGCGTATCTTTACCTACGTAGCACGGACCGGTAATCCCGTTCTTTTTACGCTCTTCGGCAATCGCCTGAGCTATCGCCAGGATGTGCTTTTCGTTAAAGCTGTGGCGTCCTGCGCTACCGCGATGGCCTGATGTGCCAAATTTCACCGCATGTTCTGGGTTAGCCACATCGGGCTGCAGGACATAATATTGTGAAGTTAATTGTGCAACGTTAATCAAATCGCTCTGCTGGGCAGGCTGCCCGGCACGGGGGTGATTGGCCATTGGCGCTTCTCCCTGACGCTTCAGTTTAAATGGTGCCGCAAACTTTCTCTGCCAGTTCCGACGGGAACTGCATCGACAGCATAATGTGTTCAACCATGCTGCGTTTGCGACCGGTATTGGTATTGGTAATAACCCAGTACGGCGTGCCGGGAACGTGCTTCGGCTTGGTATGGGTACCGCTTTGCAGCAACGTATGTTCATCGCCCGCGAAATAGATGCGCGTGCGGCCCTGCAGCGACGTTGTCGCCTCGGCAAACGCTGCGGTATCCAGACGATAGAGCGTTGACAAGATTAGCATAAAGCGGTTAACCGCCCGCTTCTGCTCCGCATATTCATCCGACAGCATTAGCTCACGCACCGCGCGAACACGATCCTGAGGACGCGATTCATTACCTGCCGACGGTGCCGCTTTAGACGGGGCCGGTGCGGAGACGGGCTGCGTGTCATTGACCGCCGCGGGCTGACCGGCAGTGAACTTCAACATACGGCGCAGAATATCGGATGCACTTTCGCCAATGTGTTGCGTGTGGCTGGCAATATAACGGTAGAGCTCTTCGTCAACTTCGATCGTTTTCATCTTATTCCGTACGGTTTTTTTACTCACGACAGAACCCGCGATTTTCTGAATACCCCGAGCTGCTGATCGGCATTTCAAAAAGGAGGCAGGTTCTAACATGAAGATTATAAAGTTAAATTCAGACAGGCTGATAGCATTCAAACGGTTTATGGGCAAAAGTCAGAATATGTCCTAATGCCGCCGGAAGCAGCGCGCCTGAAAAGGTGAAACCATGATAACCTAAGCTCAGGTCTCACACTTAAGAACTTTGCTATGATTTTGAATGCGCGCCTGCAAACTGAACAATCTTCTTCTGATTCCACACCTGTCCTGCTGATTCATGGTCTGTTTGGCAGTCTTGATAACCTTGGCATTCTGGCCCGAGGGCTTAAAGACGATCGACCGCTTATTCAGGTTGATGTGCGCAACCACGGGCTATCGCCGCGCGCAGACGAGATGAACTACAGGGTGATGGCTCAGGACATGCTGGATACGCTGGATGCTCAGGGGATTGAGCGGATCGCGGTCATTGGTCATTCCATGGGCGGTAAGATCGCCATGACAATGAGCGCGCTGGCACCAGAACGTATCGAACAGATGGTGATGATCGACATCGCGCCCGTTGACTATCAGACACGTCGGCATGACGAGATTTTCGCCGCTATCCGGGCCGTCACGGCCGCTGGCGTCACCTCGCGCACTGAAGCCGCAGAGATCATGCGCAACCACATTGATGAGGACGGCGTCATTCAGTTCATCCTGAAATCATTCAGTCAGGGCGAATGGCGCTTTAATGTCCCGGTGTTATGGGACAACTATGCGCTGATCTCCGGCTGGCAGGAGGTGCCTGCCTGGCCACATCCCGCGCTGTTTATTCGCGGTGGCGACTCACCTTATCTGGATAATCAGTATCGTGACGCGTTACTCAGGCAGTTCCCGGCCGCGCATGCACATGTGATCGGCGGTGCTGGTCACTGGGTCCATGCTGAAAAACCTGATGCCGTTTTACGCAGTATTCGACGCTTTTTTGCGCTTTAAAACATCTTAACTGGCTGTAAAAGTTTAAGATTGGCGTCCGCGGTTAGCCTGGAGTATGATGGCGCGCTAAATTTTTGCCGTGGGCGCGGTTGCCCGCGGGAAGAGTCAATACTTTAATCTGCGCAGCGGAAACGTCTCGTTCGCGCCCACTCAGTTGTACTAAGTCATGGCAAAAGAACACACTGACCGTACGACGCTCGATCTGTTCGCTAACGAGCGTCGCCCGGGTCGCCCAAAAACCAGTCCGCTTACGCGTGATGAACAACTGCGTATCAACAAACGCAATCAACTGAAACGCGACAAAGGGCGCGGACTTCGTCGTGTCGAACTCAAAATGAACAGTGAAGCCGTTGAAGCGCTGAATATGCTGGCTGAGCAGCGCAATCTCAGCCGCAGCGAATTAATTGAACAAATGCTGCTGGCACAACTCAAACTGGACTCACGCGGGTAAACCGCACACAGAAACAAATGTCGCGGCTTTACACATTCCGCCCTTTTGCACGGTCTGCTATCATTTGCTGAACAGGCTCCGGCATTCATTCTATCATCAGGATTTAAGAGGTTATTTTACCCATGGCAATCGTAGGCATCTTCTTTGGCAGCGATACCGGTAACACCGAAAACATTGCAAAAATGATCCAGAAACAACTGGGTAAAGACGTTGCAGAAGTTCACGACATCGCGAAAAGCACTAAAGAAGACTTAGAAGCCTTTGACATTCTGCTGCTGGGCATCCCCACCTGGTATTACGGTGAAGCCCAGTGCGACTGGGATGACTTCTTCCCGACGCTGGAAGAGATCGACTTTAACGGCAAGCTGGTTGCGCTGTTTGGCTGTGGCGATCAGGAAGATTACGCAGAGTACTTCTGTGATGCCATGGGAACCATTCGTGACATCATCGAACCTAACGGCGCCATCATCGTGGGCCACTGGCCGACCGAGGGTTACCACTTCGAAGCGTCAAAAGGCCTGGCTGATGACAACCACTTCCTGGGTCTGGCTATTGATGAAGATCGCCAGCCAGAGCTGACCAACGAACGCGTTGATAAATGGGTTAAGCAAATTTTTGATGAGCTGCAGCTCAAAGAAATCATTGAAGCCTGATCGCGCTGAGCTCAGTGTGGACGCAGGTTCACACTGGGCAAACGGCTTTTCCTATAAAAATAATAGCTACATTTTTGTAACTTTCCCCATTTAATCTGTAGAATACCCGCATCGATCATCTGCTTATTTCCCTGGAACTGAGATGACAAAACGCGAAATGCGACTCGTCCGCTTTCCATGCCATGCGTAGCGAACATCGCCGCTGGCGCATCGCAAGGACATCGGTTTTCATTTCAGCGCATCAGTTCTATAATGAGACGCAAATGATAATGGCGGTCGATCGACATACAGGCTACGTGCCACAAGAGTGACTAAAGTAACAGGACAATATCCGCATGACTGACAACAATACCGCATTAAAGAAGGCTGGCCTGAAAGTCACATTGCCCAGACTCAAAATTCTGGAAGTGCTTCAGGAACCTGCATGCCATCACGTCAGCGCGGAAGATCTGTATAAACGCCTGATCGACATGGGCGAAGAGATTGGACTGGCCACGGTCTACCGTGTGCTTAACCAGTTCGACGATGCAGGCATCGTGACCCGCCACAACTTTGAAGGCGGTAAATCGGTGTTTGAGCTGACGCAGCAGCACCATCACGACCACCTGATCTGTCTGGATTGCGGTAAAGTGATTGAATTTAGTGACGAATCCATTGAGACGCGTCAACGTGAGATCGCGACCCGTCATGGTATTAAGCTCACCAACCACAGCCTGTACCTGTACGGTCACTGTGCACTGGGCGACTGCCGTGAAGACGAAACGCTGCACGACAAATAAGCGCTTTCGGGTACAAAGTAAAAAAGCCGATGTTCACATCGGCTTTTTTATTGCTGTCGCTCAGGTCACGAGCGTTTCCTGCAGGTAGCGCCAGCGTGGAACAGAGGTGGTGCAGTCCAGAATCGCCAGCGAAATACGGCTTTTATTTTCACCATTCATCATCTGCAGTTCGCGATACTGAATCGTCACTTCGTTCGCATGCTCAGAAAGAATTACATGCTCACTGGTCGCAATGCGCATCCCTTCCCTTGCCCCCTGCAGTCGTCGAAAAAGATCTTCAACCTGATCCAGATTCAGCTGTTTTCCCTGCGGCGTGACCATCTTAAAATCGGGATGAAAGTGCGAGAGCAGCAGATGAAAACTGTCGCCACCATCCCGACCATGATTAAAAATATGTTCAATAAGCTGATGTAACACGACAACGCTATGTTTGGCTTCCTGTGCAAAAAGTGTCATTTTTTCCTTTTAAACCCACAAACTGATACTTCAGAGGGTTAGCCTACCTGAAAAAAAAGAATTAACACTGGGAAATTTATTAAAAAAATTAAACTGAGAGCGGTTCCACAAAAATAAAATTAATACTCTGACTCTGCTCAGGAGAAACGTCGGTATTAAAAAAAATCGCTGCAATAAAAAAGGGCGATAAGTCGCCCTTTCGATTACCCTGCGGTCAACATCACAGAGAAATTATTCGCCGATTTTCGCCCAGGTATCGCGTAAACCTACCGTGCGGTTAAACACTAACTGTGAAGGGGTTGAATAAACGCTGTCGGCACAGAAGTAGCCTTCGCGCTCAAACTGGTAAGGCGCGCTGACCACCGCATCACGCAGGCCGGGTTCAACGAAGCCCTGTTTGACTTCCAGCGAGTCGGGATTAATCGTGGTCAGGAAATCGTCTGCCGCGCCAGGATTGGGTACGCTAAACAGGCGATCGTAAAGACGGAACTCAGCGGGCAGCGCATGTTCAGCGGACACCCAGTGAATCACGCCTTTAACTTTACGGCCGTCAGCAGGATCTTTGCTCAGCGTATCCACATCACAGGTGCAGTAGATGCAGGTGATATTGCCTTCTTCATCTTTCGCGATGCGCTCGGCTCGGATCACGTACGCATTACGCAGGCGCACCTCTTTACCCAGCACCAGGCGTTTATACTGCTTGTTAGCTTCTTCACGGAAATCGGCCCGATCGATCCAGATTTCGCGGCTGAACGGCACGTCGCGCGTCCCCATCTCCGGTTTGTTAGGATGGTTCGGCATGCTAAGCACTTCGTTATGGCCTGCCGGCAGGTTTTCCAGCACCAGCTTAACCGGATCCAACACCGCCATCGCGCGTGGCGCATTTTCGTTGAGATCGTCGCGGATACAAGACTCCAGCGAGGCCATTTCAACAATGTTGTCCTGCTTGGTGATACCAATACGCCGGCAAAACTCACGGATTGAGGCCGCGGTATAACCACGGCGACGCAGGCCGGACACGGTTAACATACGGGGATCGTCCCAGCCTTCCACATGCTTCTCACTGACCAGCTGCGTGAGTTTGCGTTTTGACATCACCGCATATTCAAGATTCAGGCGCGAAAATTCGTACTGACGTGGATGAACCGGAATCGTGATGTTGTCCAGCACCCAGTCATACAGACGGCGGTTATCCTGGAACTCCAGTGTACAGAGTGAATGCGTAATGCCTTCCAGCGCATCGGAAATGCAGTGGGTAAAATCGTACATCGGGTAGATGCACCATTTGTTGCCGGTTTGATGATGCTCAGCAAACTTAATGCGGTACAGCACCGGGTCGCGCATAACGATAAAGCTGGAAGCCATATCAATTTTTGCACGCAGACAGGCTTTACCTTCTGCAAATTCACCGTTGCGCATTTTTTCAAACAGGGCAAGGTTCTCTTCCACGCTGCGATCGCGGTATGGGCTGTTTTTACCCGGCGCGGTTAACGTTCCCCGGTATTCACGAATTTCTTCAGGGGTCAGTTCATCAACATAGGCAAGTCCCTTTCCGATCAGTTCAACCGCATACTGGTAAAGCTGATCAAAATAGTCAGATGAATAACGAACGTCGCCACTCCACGAAAAACCCAACCACTGCACATCACGCTTGATGGACTCAACAAATTCCATATCCTCTTTAACCGGATTGGTATCGTCAAAACGCAGATTGCACTCGCCCTGATAGTCTTGTGCAATACCAAAATTCAGGCAGATTGATTTAGCATGACCGATGTGCAGATAACCATTTGGCTCTGGCGGGAAACGGGTATGCACACTGCTGTGCTTCCCGCTCGCCAAATCCTCGTCAATAATCTGACGAATAAAGTTAGTTGGGCGGGCTTCAGCCTCACTCATCTCAAAATCCTCAACGCGTAGAAAGGGTGGTTTATACCACGTAATATCCGGGTATGATCCACAAAGCGTTGCAGAGAAACAACCGTTTGTTGGGCGTTTAAAATAAAAAAGGCAGGAATCGCTTCCTGCCTTTTGTTGTTGATACAGCGAATTAGCCTTTAATTTCATACAGCGGGGTTTCACCCGCGATCACCTGGCCCTGCGTCAACAGCGTTAATCCTGCGAAGTCTTCAATATTGCTGACCACCACCGGACTTATCATCGAGCGGGCATGGGCGTTGAGATAGTCAAGATCCATCTCCAGCACCGGCTGACCTGCCGTGACCTGAGCGCCCTCTTCCACTAAACGGGTAAAGCCCTGACCGCCCAGCGCCACGGTATCCAGCCCCATGTGCACCACGATCTCCACCCCGTTTTCACTTTCCAGGCAGAACGCATGGTTAGTGTTAAAGATTTTCACCACTGTGCCCGCAATGGGGGCCACAACGCGCTTGTCGCTGGGTTTGATTGCCACACCGTCGCCGACCGCTTTACTGGCAAAAGCCTCATCCGGTACGGCATCCAGCGGCACAATTTCACCGCTTACGGGCGCCACTAAGGTCGCGATAACGCGTTTTTCACTGTTTAACACAGCCTGAGGTTTCACGTCGCTGGCCGCAGCGGGTGCGCTGGCGGTGCTGGCGGTAGCGGCTGCAACCGGGCCTTTCACCAACACTTTTTTCATGGCCATGGCGATACTTTCAGCCTGTGTGCCGACGATTATCTGAACGCTCTGCTTGTTCAGGCGGATCACACCTGAGGCACCCAGGCGTTTCGCCACGCCTTCATTAACCTGCCCGGCATCCTTCACATTCAGACGCAGACGCGTAATGCAGGCATCGATCGCGGTTAAGTTGTCTGAACCGCCCACCGCGCCAATGTAACGACGCGCCAGAGATTCGGTCGCGCTCTCACCATTGTCGGTAGTATCCACATTCACGTCATAGCCATCGGTTTCATCGCCAGCAACCGCCAGCTCACGGCCCGGCGTCATCAGGTTGAATTTTTTGATGGTGAAACGGAACACAACATAGTAGATAACGAAGAACACCAGCCCTTGCGGAATCAGCATGTACCAGTGCGTCGCCAGGGGATTGCGGGATGAGAGCACCATGTCCACCAGCCCCGCGCTGAAACCAAAGCCGGCAATCCAATGCATGCTGGCAGCAATAAACACAGACAGACCGGTCAACACAGCATGGATGACATAGAGTACCGGTGCCACGAACATAAAGGAAAATTCCAGTGGTTCGGTAATGCCGGTAAAGAAGGCTGCAAAAGCCGCCGCCAACATGATCCCGCCGACCTTCGCCCGATTTTCAGGACGAGCACAATGGTAAATCGCCAGCGCTGCGCCGGGTAAACCGAACATCATGATAGGGAAGAAGCCCGCCTGATAACGGCCCGTGATGCCCGGAATAGCGGTGCCATTCGCCAGCGACTGCGCACCGCCGAGGAATTTAGGAATGTCGTTGATGCCCGCGACGTCGAACCAGAACACGGAGTTCAGCGCATGATGTAAGCCTACCGGAATAAGCAATCGGTTGAAGAAGGCATAGACGCCAGCCCCTACCGATCCCAGCTTCTGGATATGCTCACCAAAGCTCACCAGACCATTAAAGATGACTGGCCAGATATACATCAGGATGAACGCGACCAGAATCATCAGGAACGAGACCAGAATCGGGACCAGACGACGGCCGCTGAAGAAAGAGAACGCTTTGGGCAGTTCAACATGGCTGAAGCGGTTGTAGACTTCGGCTGACAGAACCCCAACCAGAATACCGACAAACTGATTGCTGATTTTCCCAAAGGCCGCAGGGACGTCAGCCACCGGTATTTTCTGAATCATCGCCACGGCGGCAGGCGAACACAACGTCGTCACGACCAGGAAACCAACAAAGCCGGTGAGTGCGGCCGCGCCGTCTTTATCTTTTGACATACCGTACGCCACGCCAATCGCGAACAGCACTGACATGTTTTCAATGATCGCGCCACCGGATTTAATCAGCAGGGCGGCAAAGGCATTGCCCGCGCCCCAGCTGTCCGGATCGATCCAGTAGCCGATCCCCATAAGTATTGCTGCAGCAGGCAAAGTGGCGACCGGCACCATCAGCGCCCGTCCCACTCGTTGTAAATAACTTAACATTGACCCTTCCCCCTATGAACTGACTCTGTAGCTATGCTGCCGCTTAATGTTGTTATGTCAGCAGCAAGCCTCTAACGGCATTACACTCAATGCTGAGGAGTGTAATAACAATTTAATTCGCTTCACAAATTAATAGCTACTATCTGTGACAATTATCACCATAAATCGATTTTTAAGGTCACTCTCACTGGCTATAAAGGCAAACTTATTTTATGATGCGAAATATCAAGATGTGCGCTTTCTAACACCCTTTGCGCCTGCCACTTCAGGCCTGACCCGCGTATTAGCTGCACGTCTGACCGTTAACTCACATTCGAGGTGCAATATGAGACTGATTCCTTTATCCACCCCAACTCAGGTCGGCAAATGGGCGGCACGCCATATCGTCAATCGCATCAATGCGTTTAATCCCCGTGCTGACAAGCCTTTTATCCTGGGACTGCCCACGGGCGGAACACCGCTGGAAGCCTATAAACACCTGATTGACATGCACAAAGCGGGCCAGGTCAGCTTTAAACATGTCGTGACCTTTAACATGGACGAATACGTTGGCTTGCCAAAAGAGCATCCGGAAAGCTATCACAGCTTTATGTACCGCAATTTCTTCGACCACGTTGATATCCAACCAGAAAATATCAATTTACTGAATGGTAATGCGCCAGATATTGACGCAGAATGTCGCCGTTATGAAGATAAAATTCGGACACTGGGTAAAATTCACCTTTTTATGGGCGGCGTTGGTAACGATGGGCATATCGCGTTTAATGAACCCGCCTCCTCTCTGTCTTCACGCACCCGGATTAAAACCCTGACGCACGACACGCGCGTAGCGAACTCGCGTTTTTTCAACGGTGATGTGGATCAGGTACCCAAATACGCGCTGACAGTCGGTGTTGGTACGCTGCTGGATGCCGAAGAAGTCATGATCCTGGTCACCGGGCACGTAAAAGCCCAGGCGTTGCAGGCTGCTGTTGAAGGGAACGTGAACCATATGTGGACGATTAGCTGCCTGCAGCTTCATCCTAAATCCGTGGTGGTCTGTGATGAGCCTGCCACCATGGAGCTAAAAGTAAAAACGGTGAAATACTTCCGTGAAATGGAAGCGGAAAATATGCAGGGCGTTTAACACAATCATTTCGTCACCTGCGGTTAGACGCGTTAACGGCAGGCAAGCCGGGAGAACAAGATGTACGCATTAGTGAACGGCCGTATCTACAGCGGCGATGACATTTTCGATCATCATGCTGTCGTCATCGCTGACGGCAAAATTGAGCGGGTTTGCTCTCTGGCAGCCTTGCCGCCAGAAATAGAACAGCAGGATGTTGGGGGCGCGATTATCGCACCCGGCTTTATTGACCTGCAGCTTAACGGCTGTGGAGGCGTGCAGTTTAATGACGATATCCATGCCATCAGCGTGGAAACGCTGGAAACCATGCACCGCGCCAATGTTAAATCCGGCTGCACCAGCTTTCTGCCAACGCTGATTACCAGCAGTGACGAACTCATGGTGCGCGCCGTCGAAACAATGCGCGCCTTTTTGCAGAAGTATCCCCACTTTCTGCTGGGATTACATCTGGAAGGTCCGTGGCTGAACGTCGCCAAAAAAGGCACCCATAACCCTGCCCTTATTCGCCAGCCCGATCCGAAGATGGTCGATTTCCTGTGTGCGAATGCGGATGTGATTAGCAAGGTCACACTGGCGCCAGAAAGCGTCGGAAGCGCCGTGATTCGCCAACTCAGCGACGCCGGTATTGTGGTGTCTGCGGGTCATTCCAATGCCACTTTCGAAGAAGCCAAAGCGGGTTTTGCCGCCGGCATCACCTTTGCGACGCACCTTTATAATGCCATGCCGGCCTTTGCAGGGCGTGAGCCGGGCCTAATCGGTGCGCTGTTTGATGCGCCTGATGTATACTGCGGCATCATTGCGGATGGTTTACATGTTCATTACGCTAACGTTCGTAATGCCAAACGCATTAAGGGTGACAAGCTGGTCCTGGTAACCGATGCCACTGCGCCCGCAGGTGCCACAATCGATAAGTTTATTTTTGCTGGTAAAACAATATATTATCGTGATGGACTCTGTGTTGATGAACATGGCACGCTGAGCGGTTCAGCACTGACGATGATCGAAGCCGTGCAAAACAGCGTTGAACATGCAGGCATTCCACTGGATGAAGCGCTGCGCATGGCATCACTTTATCCGGCACGGGCAATGGGCGTAGAAAAACAGTCAGGCACTATCCAGGCAGGAAAACTCGCCAATCTGACCGTATTTACACGCGACTTTAAAATTATTAAGACGTTAGTCAATGGAGATAACGTCCTGAGCGAGTAAGCACTGAATGACTACTGGCGGCCAGACACAAATTGGAAATGTCGATCTTGTCAAACAACTGAACAGCGCAGCCGTCTACCGGTTAATCGACCAACAGGGACCGATTTCGCGCATTCAGATTGCGGATCTGAGCCAACTCGCGCCCGCCAGTGTCACCAAAATTACCCGCCAGCTTATAGAGCGCGGCCTGATCAAAGAGGTGGACCAGCAGGCGTCCACTGGCGGACGCCGCGCGATCTCCATCGTCACTGAAACCCGTCACTTTCACACTATCGGCGTGCGCCTCGGCCGCAACGATGCGACCTTAACGCTGTTCGATTTAAGCGGCAAATCACTGGCTCAGCAGGATTATCCCCTGCCGCAAACCACGCAGGACACGCTGGAGCAGGCGCTGTTCGATGCCGTTGCGCATTTTATTGAGCAGAGCGAAGCGAAAATTCGTGAGCTGATAGCCATTTCGGTGATTCTGCCTGGCCTGGTCGATCCGCATAATGGCGTTATCCGTTATATGCCGCACATTACGGTGGACCAGTGGCCTCTGGTGGCCAACCTGAAAAAACGCTTTAAGGTGACCAGCTTTGTGGGTCATGACATTCGCAGTCTGGCGCTGGCAGAGCACTATTTTGGCGCAACCCGTGATTGTGCTGATTCCATATTAGTGCGACTGCATCGGGGAACGGGCGCAGGGATTATTGCCAACGGACAAATATTCCTGGGCAGTAATGGCAACGTGGGTGAAATCGGCCATATTCAGGTCGATCCGCTCGGGGAACGCTGCCATTGCGGTAACTTTGGCTGCCTTGAAACCATCGCGGCGAATGGCGCCATTGAACAGCGCGTCAGAGAGCTGTTGAATAAAGGCTACCCCAGCATATTAACTCAGGATGCCTGCCAGATGCCGCACATCTGTCAGGCGGCGAACCAGGGCGATGCGCTGGCAAGTGAAGTTGTCGAATACGTGGGTCGCTATCTGGGTAAAGCCATTGCTATCGCCATTAACCTGTTTAATCCGCAAAAAATTGTGTTGGCCGGCGAAATTACGGAAGCTGAACGCGTGTTGCTCCCGGCCATAGAAAGTTGCATTAATACCCAGGCGCTGGCGGCCTTCCGTAAACATCTGCCGGTGGTGCGTTCACAACTCGATCACCGCTCCGCGATTGGGGCCTTTGCCCTGGCAAAACGGGCGATGTTAAACGGCATTCTGCTGCAACATCTTTTGGAAGACTAAGCGCGGCCTTACTCAGCGCGGCGCGTATCGGAACCCCTTTATGACGATTAAAAATGTAATTTGTGATATCGATGGCGTGCTGATGCACGACAATACCGCAGTGCCCGGCGCGAAAGAATTTTTGCAGCGCATCCTGGCGAAAGACATGCCATTGGTGGTGCTGACCAATTATCCTTCACAAACGGCGCGTGATTTGGCAAACCGTTTTTCCTCAGCGGGAATCGACATACCGGATTCGGTGTTTTACACCTCAGCCATGGCCACCGCGGACTTTTTACGCCGCCAGGAAGGCAAAAAAGCCTATGTCATTGGCGAAGGTGCGCTGGTACACGAGCTGTATAAAGCCGGTTTTACCATCACTGACGTTAACCCGGATTTCGTTATCGTCGGGGAAACCCGCTCATTCAACTGGGACATGATGCACAAGGCCGCTTTCTTTGTGGCAAACGGCGCGCGGTTCATTGCAACCAATCCCGATACGCATGCCCGGGGCTTTGTGCCCGCCTGTGGCGCACTGTGTGCCGGTATTGAAAAGATTTCAGGTCGCAGGCCATTTTACGTTGGCAAGCCCAGCCCCTACATCATGCGCGCCGCGCTGAACAAGATGCAGGCCCATTCAGAGGAAACGGTTATCGTGGGCGATAATCTTCGTACCGATATCCTCGCTGGTTTTCAGGCCGGCCTGGAAACGATTCTGGTGCTTTCTGGCGTATCCACGCTTACCGACATTGATGCGATGCCTTTCCGTCCTGACTGGATTTTCCCGTCTGTTGCCGATATCGACCTCTTTTGATTCATTTCTCTTATGACGCACTGCCAGATTCTGTGGTGCGTCTCACCTTTATGGCTCTCTGCGCCCGTTATCCTCGCTCAAAAAGCGTGCTGAAACTTCATTTCATTGCCGATTCAACAATAAAAACCCAATTCTGTTAGATAAAATTCAATACACCTCGCTACACAACAACATTTTCATCAGCAAAATACGATTCCTCTTGCATTGGGGACCGTAAATAACGCATTTTCTTATACATCACGCAGCCACAGGCTGCCGGACAAACGTAAAATTACATCGCCGCAGGTGAGTTCAGGAGTCAGATATGTGTTCTATTTTTGGTGTGCTGGATCTGAAAAGCGATCCCGTTGAGTTACGTAAAAAAGCATTGGAAAGCTCACGTTTGATGCGTCACCGTGGGCCGGACTGGTCAGGCGTTTACGCCGATGACCACGCCATTCTTGCTCATGAGCGCCTCTCAATTGTTGACGTGAACAACGGTGCACAGCCGCTGTATAACGCTGACCACACCCACGTACTGGCAGTCAATGGTGAGATCTACAACCATCAGGCCCTGCGCGCAAAATTAAGCGATCGCTACGCGTTTCAGACCGGTTCTGACTGCGAAGTGATTCTGGCGCTGTACCAGGAGAAAGGTGTCGATTTTCTTGACGAACTGGAAGGCATGTTTGCCTTCATCCTGTATGACAGCGTCAAAGGCACCTATCTGATTGGCCGTGACCATATCGGTATCATCCCGCTGTATATGGGCAACGATGAGCACGGTAACCTGTTTGTCGCCTCAGAAATGAAAGCGCTGGTGCCAGTGTGCCGTTCAATCAAAGAATTCCCGCCGGGAAGCTACCTTTCCAGCACCGACGGTGAAATTCGTCGTTACTGGCAGCGTGACTGGATGGAATACCAGAACGTTGAGAACAACGTGACTGACGCAGCAGAACTGAAACATGCGCTGGAAGAGTCAGTAAAAAGCCACCTGATGTCCGATGTTCCGTATGGCGTGCTGCTGTCTGGTGGTCTGGACTCGTCAATTATTTCAGCGGTAACCAAACGTTTCGCGGCCAAACGCGTGGAAGATCAGGATAAAAGTGATGCCTGGTGGCCACAGCTGCACTCGTTCGCGGTCGGTCTGGAAGGATCGCCGGATCTGAAAGCGGCCAAACTGGTGGCAGAGCATCTGGGTACGGTGCACCACGAAATTCACTTCACGGTGCAGGAAGGCCTGGATGCGATTCGTGACGTGATCTACCACATTGAAACCTATGATGTGACCACGATTCGCGCCTCCACACCGATGTACCTGATGTCGCGTAAGATTAAAGCCATGGGCATCAAAATGGTGCTGTCGGGCGAAGGGGCTGACGAAGTCTTTGGTGGTTATCTGTATTTCCATAAAGCGCCAAACGCGAAAGAGTTCCATGAGGAGAACGTTCGCAAACTGCTGGCCCTGCATATGTTTGACTGCGCACGCGCCAACAAAGCGATGTCTGCCTGGGGCGTTGAAGCACGCGTGCCGTTCCTGGATAAGAAATTCCTGGATGTCGCCATGCGTATTAACCCACAAGACAAGATGTGCGGCAGCAACGGTAAAATGGAAAAACACATTCTGCGTGAATGCTTCTCCTCTTACCTGCCCGAAAGCGTGGCCTGGCGCCAGAAAGAGCAGTTCTCTGACGGCGTGGGTTACAGCTGGATTGACACACTGAAAGAAGTCGCGGCCAAACAAATCAGCGATCAGCAACTGGCGACGGCGCACTTCCGTTTCCCGTATAACACGCCGGGGTCGAAAGAAGCGTACCTGTACCGTGAAATCTTTGAAGAACTCTTCCCACTGCCGAGCGCTGCCGAGTGCGTACCAGGCGGGCCGTCTGTTGCCTGTTCATCGGCAAAAGCCATCGAGTGGGACGAAGCCTTTAAAAACATGGATGACCCGTCAGGACGTGCCGTAGGCGTTCACCAGTCTGCCTACAAATAAGTGCTATACTGAGTGACAATATGGGCCGTATACGGCCCATCTTTTTTGTTATTGCCGTTGTATTCACTGAAAAATTGCCGAATAAAGCATCACCCTGGTTATAAGCCAGACAAACAGGCGTTTGAAGGCAAAAAACGGCAAAAAACTTGTTGACGCTGTGTAGTCAACTCCGCATAATGCGCCCCGCAACGCCGATGAAGGTTGCGCGAAAAAAAGATGGCTACGTAGCTCAGCTGGTTAGAGCACAGCACTCATAATGCTGGGGTCACAGGTTCGATTCCCGTCGTAGCCACCATCTTTTTTCTGCGGGAGTGGCGAAATTGGTAGACGCACCAGATTTAGGTTCTGGCGCCGCAAGGTGTGCGAGTTCAAGTCTCGCCTCCCGCACCATTTCATGATTCGGCAGCATGGATGGGGTATCGCCAAGCGGTAAGGCACCGGTTTTTGATACCGGCATTCCCTGGTTCGAATCCAGGTACCCCAGCCAATTTCGATGTATCTCGCGGCTGCGAGTGGACGAATGGGATATCGCCAAGCGGTAAGGCACCGGTTTTTGATACCGGCATTCCCTGGTTCGAATCCAGGTATCCCAGCCATCATCGAAAGGCAGTACAATTTGGCTACGTAGCTCAGCTGGTTAGAGCACAGCACTCATAATGCTGGGGTCACAGGTTCGATTCCCGTCGTAGCCACCATTTTCTTGGGGTGTCGCCAAGCGGTAAGGCACTGGTTTCTGATACCAGCATTCCGGGGTTCGAATCCCTGCACCCCAGCCATTTTTAGACAATTTGATTTGACACCATTGGGGTGTCGCCAAGCGGTAAGGCACTGGTTTCTGATACCAGCATTCCGGGGTTCGAATCCCTGCACCCCAGCCAAATTAAGCAACAAAGCCCGCTTCTGCGGGCTTTGTTGTTTTTGTCTTTCGGTCAAACAGGCCACGCATCACCTCAAGGCAACGCGCAGCCGATGCTTACAATCCCAGTGCGTATCGCAAAACCTGACGCTTCAGCACGCCTGAATGCTCAGCGGCAATGAGCCCCAGATTGCGCACCAGCTTTAGCGGCCCAACCTGGTTACTGAAGGTAAAATAGAACAGGTCCATGCCACTCTGCATCAGTAGGTTATCGTTGCGCCGCTGGCGTTGATAGCGCAGCAGTATGCGTTCGGATGACCAGTCCTCTGCTTTATCGCGCGCCTCAATTAATACGTCCATTAATGCATCGATATCCCGATAGCCCAGATTGACGCCCTGCCCCGCCAGAGGATTAATGGTGTGCGCGGCATCCCCCACCAGCGCCAGCCCTGGCATAACATAGCGCGAGGCGTGACGACGCACCAGCGGGAAGCCCCCGGCTGCATGGGCGTGAAAGCGTCCCAACCGTGCCGGGAAATGCCGGGCAATTTCTTTTTCCAGCTGCGCCATCGGCATAGTCTGTAGCTGACGAATGCGTGCAGCGGAGTCGTACCACACCAGAGAAGCATGGTTGCCAAACAGCGGCAGAAACGCACGTGGCCCCTGCGGCGTAAAATGCTGCCAGGTGGCATCGCCAGCGGGATGTTCACAGGTGACGCTGACCAGCAGACAGGACTGCGCGTAGCGCCAGCCACGAATGCCGATACCCGCCATTTGCCGCACCTGCGAGTTGGCACCATCGGCCCCCACGACTAATGCCGTGCTGATCGCAGTCCCATTGCTCAATGACAGCGTCCAGCCGCCATTGCAGGGCTGGAGATCGTCCATCGTCGCCGGGCATAGTAGGGTGATGCCGCGCTGTTCCATCTCTTCCCACAGGGCGCGTTGCAACACATTATTTTCAACCATGTAACCGAGTTCAGGCAGCCCCAGCGATTCGGCGTCGAAATTGACCTGCGCCGTTTGCCACTCCCAGGTTTCAAGTTTGCGATAAGGCGCACAGCGCATCGCCTCAACACGTTGCCAGACGTTGAGCTGTTTCAGGAGTGCCACGGAAGAGGATCCGACCGCGGAAATACGCACATCGGGCAGGCTGTGTGGATCAAAAGGAGGTGGTGTTGCCCGCTCTACAACCGCCACACGAAACTGGTGCTGCGTCAGACCACATGCCAGCGCGGCGCCGACCATGCCACCGCCTACTATCACCACATCAAACCGGTTATCCTGCATAACTTTTTTCCCTCTTATCTGCCGTCACTTTTCAGCGCGGTTGTCTTACGGCAAAGTGTACCGGAAAAATCAGACACGATCAGAAAAGCCCTCAGGCTGGTCACATCCGCAGCAAAGCATTACAATACGCCCCCAGCACTTCACTGCACTGATTTAATGGCTAGCTCGATGACAAAAAAACTGCATATCAAAACCTGGGGATGTCAGATGAATGAGTACGATTCATCTAAGATGTCTGACCTACTGAACAGCACGCACGGCTATACCCTGACAGAGGAAGCCGAAGAGGCGGATATTCTGCTGCTCAACACCTGCTCTATCCGCGAGAAAGCGCAGGAGAAGGTCTTCCACCAGTTGGGGCGCTGGAAAAAACTGAAAGAGCGCAACCCGGATTTGATTATCGGTGTCGGCGGCTGCGTTGCGTCACAGGAAGGCGATCATATTCGCCAGCGTGCGCCGTGCGTGGACATCGTCTTTGGTCCGCAAACCCTGCACCGTCTGCCCGAAATGATTAACACCGTGCGCGGCAGCAAAAGTCCGGTTGTGGATATCAGCTTCCCGGAAATCGAAAAGTTTGACCGTCTGCCTGAACCGCGTGCTGAAGGGCCAACCGCGTTTGTCTCCATCATGGAAGGCTGCAACAAATACTGTACGTTCTGCGTGGTGCCTTATACCCGCGGCGAGGAAGTCAGCCGTCCCTCAGATGATATTCTGCTGGAGATCGCCCAACTGGCTGCACAGGGGGTTCGCGAGGTCAACCTGCTCGGTCAGAACGTCAACGCCTATCGCGGCGCGACCTTCGATGGTGACGTTTGCACCTTTGCTGAGCTGTTGCGTCTGGTCGCGGCCATCGACGGCATTGACCGCATTCGTTTCACCACCAGCCACCCGATTGAATTCACTGATGACATCATTGAGGTCTATCGCGATACGCCAGAGTTGGTGAGCTTCCTGCATCTGCCCGTACAGAGCGGTGCCGACCGTATTCTGACGCTGATGAAGCGTGCGCATACCGCGCTGGAATACAAGGCCATCATTCGCAAACTGCGGGCGGCGCGTCCGGATATTGAAATCAGCTCTGACTTTATCATTGGCTTCCCGGGGGAAACCCAGCAGGACTTTGAACAGACCATGAAGCTGATTGGCGATATCAACTTTGATATGAGCTACAGCTTTATCTACTCCGCGCGTCCCGGTACACCGGCGGCAGACCTGCCTGACGACGTCAGCGAAGACGAGAAGAAACAGCGTCTCTACATTCTGCAGGAACGTATCAATCAGCAGGCGATGGCCATCAGCCGTCGTATGATGGGCAGCGTGCAGCGCATTCTGGTCGAGGGCATCTCACGTAAAAACGTGATGGAGCTGACTGGCCGCACAGAAAACAACCGTGTGGTCAACTTCGAAGGGCCCGTGGAGATGATTGGTAAATTTGCCGACGTGGAAATCGTGGACGTTTATACCAACTCACTGCGCGGCAAGCTGGTGCGTACAGAAGAGGAACTGGGCCTGCGTGTGGCGGAAAGCCCGGCGTCCGTTATCGCCCGTACCCGCAAGGAAAACGACATCGGCGTTGGCGTATTCCAGCCCTGATGCTTCGTTTTGTGCGGCGGCCCAGCATTCGCCGCCGCACATTCTGCTGTTTTGCACTTGGTTTATGCCAGTGCCGCCCAAATATCACTTCACAAGCTTGCGCCCCGGCGCTACCGCATAAATAATTTCGTTACGATGCATCCGCTTAACGCGTTTGATGCAGCAGCAAACCCTTTCAACTGGCCCTGAGTGACCCAAAGGATTCGTTTGAATATTGAAACCCGTGAAATCGCCCTTGAACCGGCTGATAACCGCCGTCTGATGAGCCTGTGTGGTCCGTTCGACGATAATGTGAAACAGCTGGAACGTCGTCTCGGCATTGAGATTAATCGCCGTGACAACCAGTTTAAACTGGTTGGTCGGGTGCTGTGTGTGAATGCCGCGGTTGATATCCTGAAAACGCTCTATGTCGATACTGCGCCAGTGCGCGGGGAGATCCCGGATATTGAGCCTGAACAGATTCACCTGGCGATTAAAGAGAGCCGGGTGCTGGAACAAACGGCGGAAAGCGTGCCGGACTATGGTAAGGCGGTCAACATTAAGACCAAACGTGGCGTCATTAAGCCACGTACGCCGAATCAGGCACAGTACATTGCAAATGTTCTCGACCATGACATCACCTTTGGCGTGGGTCCGGCCGGTACGGGTAAAACCTATCTGGCCGTGGCCGCTGCGGTCGATGCGCTGGAGCGTCAGGAGATTCGACGTATCCTGCTGACGCGTCCCGCGGTCGAAGCGGGGGAAAAACTGGGCTTTCTGCCGGGCGACCTGAGTCAGAAAGTGGACCCGTATCTGCGCCCTCTTTATGACGCCCTGTTTGAGATGTTGGGATTCGAGAAGGTCGAGAAACTCATGGAGCGCAACGTCATTGAAGTGGCCCCGCTGGCCTACATGCGCGGCCGTACGCTCAATGACGCCTTCATTATTCTTGATGAAAGTCAGAACACCACTATCGAGCAGATGAAGATGTTTCTGACCCGTATTGGCTTTAACTCTAAAGCGGTCATCACCGGTGACGTGACGCAGATTGACCTGCCGCGCCACACGAAATCCGGTTTACGTCATGCCATTGAGGTGCTGTCTGAAGTGGAAGAGATCAGCTTCAACTTCTTCCACAGCGAAGACGTTGTGCGTCATCCCGTAGTGGCACGCATTGTGACCGCTTATGAAGCCTGGGAAGAAGCCGATCAAAAACGCCGCGATCAGCAAGCGGAAGAGCGTAAACGTGATGCCCTTGCGGCCCAGCACAGCGCCCAGGAGAATTCATGAGCGACGTGATCCTCGATCTGCAGCTGGCCTGCGAGCAGACCGATAATTTACCGACTGAAAGCCAGTTTCAACGCTGGCTGGAAGCGGCGGTAACGCCCTTCCAGCCAGAAAGTGAAGTGACCATTCGTCTGGTGGATGAAGCCGAAAGTCATGAACTTAATCTGACCTATCGGGGCAAAGATAAACCGACCAATGTGCTGTCATTTCCCTTTGAAGCCCCGCCCGGCATTGAATTACCGCTGTTAGGCGATCTGATCATTTGTCGTCAGGTCGTTGAGCAGGAAGCGCAGGAGCAGGGAAAAACCCCAGAAGCCCACTGGGCGCACATGGTGATCCATGGCACGCTGCATCTGTTGGGTTATGATCACATTGAAGACAGCGAAGCCGAAGAGATGGAAGGTATTGAGACAGAGATAATGCTTGCTCTTGGTTATCCTGATCCGTACATTTCGGAGAAAGAAAACACCTGAGTATCTGATTCAGGCCACCCTGCTGCTGGTGAACAGGCCAGCAGCGTAATTTCCTTACCAGAGAGATCTTTAAAAACCGCCATGAGCGACGACCATTCTCAAAACAGCGATGCACCCAGTAGTAAAAAGGGATTTTTTTCCCTTCTCATCAACCAACTGTTCCACGGTGAACCTAAAAACCGTGACGAGCTACTGGGCCTGATCCGTGACTCCAATCAAAAAGATCTGATTGATCAGGATACCCGGGACATGCTCGAGGGCGTGCTGGATATTGCAGAACAGCGCGTGCGTGACATCATGATCCCCCGCTCCCAGATGATTACGCTGAAACGTAATCAGAACCTGGAAGAGTGCCTCAGCGTGATTATCGATTCCGCGCACTCCCGCTTTCCGGTCATCAGCGAAGACAAAGACCACGTTGAAGGGATCCTGATGGCGAAAGATCTGCTGCCGTTTATGAGCAGCGAATCTGAGCCTTTCAGCGTGGAAAAAGTCCTGCGTCCGGCGGTCGTGGTCCCTGAGAGCAAGCGCGTTGACCGCATGCTGAAAGAGTTTCGCTCCCAGCGCTATCATATGGCGATTGTGATCGATGAGTTTGGTGGTGTGTCCGGGCTGGTCACGATTGAAGATATTCTGGAACTGATCGTGGGCGAAATCGAAGACGAATATGACGATGAAGAAGATCGTGATATCCGCCAGCTCAACCGTCAGACTTATACCGTTCGGGCACTTACCCCGATTGAAGATTTCAACGAGGTATTTGGCACCCAGTTCAGCGACGATGAAGTGGATACCATCGGTGGACTGGTGATGCAGGGCTTTGGTCACCTGCCGGCGCGCGGCGAAAGCATCGACATCGATGGTTACCAGTTCAAAGTTGCCATGGCTGACAGCCGTCGTATCATCCAGGTTCACGTAAAAATTCCGGAAAATTCGGCGCAACCTCAACTGGATGACGAATAAATTTATGGCATTAGCCTCACTTTACCAGCAGCAGCGGGTCCGTCTGCTGCTGGCTTTACTCAGCGGTGCCTGCGGCACGCTGGCGTTTTCCCCCTATGATTTTTGGCCTGCTGCCCTCGTCTCGCTGTGTGGGTTGCAAATCCTTACGTTAAACCGCACCAGCCCGCAGGCCAGCGCCATAGGTTTCATCTGGGGGTTTGGCCTTTTTGGCAGCGGTATCAACTGGGTCTATGTCAGTATCGCTACCTTTGGCGGAATGCCAGGCCCGGTTAACGTATTCCTGGTGGTTTTGCTCGCGGCTTATCTGGCTATTTATCCGGCGCTGTTTGCCGGACTGCTCAACCGCATTTGGCCGCGAACTACCCTGTGGCGACTGGCCCTGGCCGCGCCGGCGCTGTGGCAGATCACCGAATTTTTACGCGGCTGGATATTAACCGGCTTTCCGTGGCTGCAGTTCGGCTACAGCCAGATTAACGGCCCGTTAAAAGGGATTGCGCCCCTGGCCGGTGTGGAAACCATCACCTTCCTGCTGATGATCGTTGCGGGCTTACTGGTTTATGCTCTGCAGCAACGCCATCTTAAAAGCCTGCTGGGCGCGTTGGCATTACTGGCGGTATGCTGGCCGTTACGCTATCTGCATTGGTATCAGGCGCTGCCGAAGCAGGCGGTAAACGTGGCGCTGGTACAGGGTGATATTCCCCAGTCAATGAAGTGGGATCCGCAGCAGCTGCTAAATACCCTGCGCATCTACAGCGATTTGAGTCAGCCGCTGATGGGCAAAGCCCCCATTATTATCTGGCCTGAGTCGGCCATTACCGATCTGGAAAGCAACCAGCAGCCTTTCCTGCGTTCGCTGGATAATGAACTGCGCGCGCGCGGCAGCTCGCTGGTAACCGGCATCGTCGATTCACGGCTGGAACAGAATCGTTACCACGACTACAATACGGTCATCGTGCTGGGCGGCCCGAAACCCTATAACTACTACAGCACTAACCGCTACCAAAAAAACCACCTGGTACCGTTTGGGGAATTCGTGCCCATGGCCGATCTGCTGCGTCCGCTGGCCCCTTTCTTTGATTTGCCGATGTCCGCCTTTAGCCGCGGCGCTTATCTGCAACCTCAGCTTAATGTGGCGAATTATCATCTGACCACGGCCATTTGCTATGAGATCGTGTTGGGTGAACAGGTGCGCGCTAACTTCCGTCCGGATACCAATTTCCTGTTAACCGTTTCTAACGACGCCTGGTTTGGTCACTCGATTGGCCCCTGGCAGCATTTCCAGATGGCGCGTATGCGAGCGCTGGAACTGGGCAGGCCACTTCTGCGCGGCACTAACAACGGCGTAACGGCCGTGGTGAATGCCGATGGCGATGTGGAGAAAGTGCTGCCCCAGTTCACCCGGGATGTTTTAGTGGATAACGTGACGCCCACCCGCGGTGAAACGCCCTATTCTAAAGCCGGCATCTGGCCGGTGTGGTTAGCCGCGCTACTGAGCGGCGTTATTGCCTTTATCAGGCGTAACCGCTAATCCTCTGCGGCGAAGCGCTGTTTCGCCGCCTCTTCATCTGTCTGCCTCTGCCTCTGCCTCTGCCTCTGCCTCTGCCTCTGCCTCTGCCTCTGCCTCTGCCTCTGCCTCTGCCTCTGCAGTAAAACGGCCATTTCACCCAATTGTCATTTTGTTTTGGCACGATGATTGCAAAATGTTTCTGTATTCATCGACATTCGGGCCAGTTAACGGACGAAACGCACTAAAAAGAGTCCAGATGCGCACCTTTTGCGTGCAATGGCGATTATTTGCCTTTTTTTGGTGCGAATGACATCGCAAAAAAGAAACTTTTTTGTTTCATTGAGTTAACAATCCGCTATGTTAGTGAATATTCTTAGCGCAGTCGCGCGAAGGGATAACAAAAAAAGCAGCGCAAAATACACACAACATCACACAATCAGTACAGGGTAGATCCTGTGCACTTTCCACATGAAGGAGTTGGAACATGCAATTACGCAAAGTGGCATTATCTCTTCTGCTGTTAAGCGCAGCGGCGGGAGCGGCCCAGGCGGAAGATCTGAGCGGTACCCTGAAGAAAATCAATGACAATGGCGTCATTGTCATCGGGCATCGTGAATCATCAGTTCCCTTTTCTTATTACGACAACCAGCAAAAAGTCGTTGGCTATTCTCAGGCGTATTCAAACGCTATCGCAGAAGCCATTAAAGCCAAGTTAAATAAGCCCGATCTGCAAATCAAAATGATCCCGATCACCTCACAAAACCGTATTCCCCTGCTGCAAAACGGCACATACGATTACGAATGTGGCTCTACCACTAACAACCTTGAGCGCCAGAAACAGGCGGCGTTCTCCGATACCATTTTTGTTATCGGCACCCGTTTGCTGGTTAAGAAAGGCAGCCCGATCAAAGATTTTGACGATTTGAAAGGCAAAACCGTTGTAGTGACCTCGGGTACCACGTCAGAAGTGCTGCTGCACAAACTGAACGACGAGAAAAAGATGGATATGCGCATCATCAGCGCCAAAGACCATGGTGATTCATTCCGCACGCTGGAAACCGGTCGCGCCGTGGCCTTTATGATGGATGATGCCCTGCTGGCAGGCGAACGCGCCAAAGCGAAAAAGCCGGATGACTGGGTCATCATCGGGACGCCACAGTCTAAAGAAGCCTATGGCTGTATGCTGCGTAAAGACGATCCGCAGTTCAAAGCCCTGGTCGATGACACCATTGCCAAAGCCCAGACCTCCGGTCAGGCAGAGAAATGGTTCGACACCTGGTTTAAACAGCCTATTCCGCCAAAAAACCTGAACATGAACTTTGAACTGTCTGACGACATGAAAACGCTGTTCAAAACGCCGAATGACAAGGCACTGAATTAACAACGATAACAAGGGCGGCCTCGTCGCCCTCTCGATTGCTGAAACCGCGGCGTGGACAGACAGCCTGAACGGGTCGTTCCCCCGAATCAGGCGAAATTAGCCGCTCATCAATCTTCAGGGTAGCTCTGCTACCCTTTTTTACCGGAGCTCGTTATGGGTATCGATTGGAACTGGGGCATATTTCTCGAACAGGCCCCGTTCGGTAATACCACCTATCTCGGCTGGTTGTGGTCCGGTTTTCAGGTGACGATTGCCGTCTCCTGTTGTGCCTGGATTATTGCTTTCTGTGTGGGTTCATTTTTCGGCATTCTGCGTACTGTGCCTAATCGTCTGTTATCAACGATAGGAACCTGCTATGTAGAACTGTTTCGTAATATCCCCCTGATTGTTCAGTTCTTCTTCTGGTATCTGGTTGCGCCAGAGTTGGTAGGACAGGATCTGGGGATGTGGTTTAAGTCGGAGCTGGATCCCAATCTGCAATTCTTTATCTCCTCTGTTGTCTGTCTGGGACTCTTCACCGCTGCCCGTGTGTGCGAGCAGGTGCGTGCAGCCATTCAGTCTTTACCGCGTGGACAAAAGAATGCCGGGCTGGCCATGGGGCTGACGCTGCCCCAAACCTATCGCTATGTGCTGTTGCCCAATGCTTACCGGGTAATCGTGCCGCCAATGACGTCAGAAATGCTTAATCTGGTGAAAAACTCGGCTATTGCCTCGACGATCGGCCTGGTGGATATGGCGGCTCAGGCCGGCAAACTGCTGGACTATTCCTCGCACGCCTACGAATCCTTTACGGCGATTACCCTGGCTTACGTGGGAATTAACCTGGTGATTATGGTACTGATGGGCCTGGTCGAACGCAAAGTGCGCCTGCCTGGCAACGTGGGAGGCAAATAATGTACGCATTTGACTGGAGTTCGATTCCTCCCAGCCTGCCTTATCTATTCAGTGGCCTGATGATCACCTTTAAGATCACCCTGACGGCCGTTGTGTTTGGCATCCTGTGGGGCACCCTGCTGGCGGTGATGCGCCTGTCCACTTTTAAACCTGTCAGTTGGTTTGCCAAACTGTATGTCAACCTGTTCCGTTCAGTGCCGCTGGTGATGGTGCTGCTGTGGTTTTATCTGGTCGTTCCCAGCTTTTTACAGCAGGTGCTGGGGATTTCGCCCAAGACCGACATCCGCCTGATCTCAGCAATGGTGGCCTTTTCCCTGTTTGAAGCCGCCTACTATTCTGAAATCATTCGTGCCGGGATTATCAGTATCGCGCGTGGGCAGTCCAGCGCTGCGCTGGCGCTGGGAATGACGCAGTGGCAGTCGATGAGGCTGGTTATTCTTCCTCAGGCGTTTCGCGCCATGGTGCCGCTGTTACTGACGCAGGGCATCGTCCTGTTTCAGGATACCTCGCTGGTTTATGTATTGAGTCTGGCTGACTTCTTCCGTACCGCTTCCACTATTGGCGAGCGTGACGGCACCCAGGTAGAAATGATTTTGTTTGCTGGTCTGGTCTACTTTGTGATCAGCCTGAGCGCATCGCTGTTGGTCAGCTATCTAAAAAGAAAAAGGACGGTTTAAATGATTAACCTGAAAAACGTTTCCAAGTGGTATGGTCAATTTCAGGTGCTAACCGACTGCTCTACCGAGGTTCAGACCGGTGAAGTGGTGGTGGTATGTGGACCGTCAGGTTCCGGCAAATCAACCCTGATTAAAACCGTCAATGGCCTGGAGCCGATCCAGCAGGGCAGCATTACGGTAAACGGCACAGAGGTAAACAATAAAAAAACCAATCTGGCCACGCTGCGCAGCAAAGTCGGCATGGTGTTTCAGCATTTCGAACTGTTTCCTCACCTGAGCATTATCGACAATCTGGTACTGGCGCAGGTCAAAGTGCTGAAGCGTGATAAAGCCGCCGCCCGTGATAAAGGCCTCAAGCTTCTGACTCGCGTCGGTCTGTCTGCCCATGCGGAAAAGTTTCCCGGACAGCTTTCCGGCGGTCAGCAGCAACGTGTCGCCATTGCCCGGGCGCTGTGCATGGATCCCATTGCCATGTTGTTCGATGAACCCACATCGGCGCTCGATCCTGAAATGATCAACGAAGTGCTGGACGTGATGGTGGAACTGGCGCAGGAAGGCATGACCATGATGGTTGTTACGCACGAAATGGGCTTTGCCCGTAAGGTAGCCAACCGGGTCATCTTTATGGATGAAGGCAAAATTATTGAAGACACGAATAAAGACGACTTCTTTAATAATCCGCAGTCAGAACGGGCGAAGGATTTCCTGGCAAAAATTCTGCACTAAAAAACAGGCGGGCACCCTGCCCGCCTGCTTCTTTTACGGCTCAAAAGGCTGACGATAAAACTGATCGTGGTGACATTCCGGGCAGCGCGACAGGGTTTCTGGCGTATAAATCGCCCGGGTAAAATGGCATTTTTCGCAGACCAGGTTGCCCAGGCCCACCACCTCACCACTTTGGTAAACGCCGTGGTGTTGCAAATCCTGAAAGACTTCCCGCCATTCCAGCTGACTTTTATCGGTGATGTCCGCCAGCTCTTTCCAGATGCTTTCCCGGATCACGCGCATAAAGACCGAGTCCGCCACCGGTTCTTCTGCTTCGGCATAGTTACGACCAAACTCCGCCAAATCGCGGCGCACCGACGCCAGCGCCCGATCGATTTCGTCCGGTGTCAGATCGGAGTGCGCACGTAAATGACTGCGTCTATCTTCTACCAGCGTATCCAGATCGCGATCGCCGTGGCGAAGACGTTCGGTTAATACCGCCAACGACTCATGATACTCCTGTGCCACTTTATTCATTTTATTCTCCTTTTTGCGCTCGGTACCTGTACTAAGTTTAGCTACTTTGTCACATTTGCCCGGTTCCCTGGGTAAGGAATGGTAAAAGAGTGAAAGCACTGACGCTTTGACGATAAATCGCCTCTGCAAAAGTGGGAAGTGTTGTTGATGCGCGGCCTTATGGGTATGCTATGCGGATCGTAAAGTCAGCAAAGTGTCATTTATTAAGGACCACAGGCAGCCATGCAAGAGCAATACCGCCCGGAAGAGATTGAATCCCGCGTTCAGCAGCAGTGGGATGAAAACGAAACGTTTAAAGTGACTGAGCAGGAAGGCAAAGAGAAATATTATTGCCTGTCCATGTTGCCCTATCCTTCTGGCCGCCTTCATATGGGTCACGTTCGTAACTACACCATCGGCGACGTCATCGCGCGTTATCAGCGCATGCTCGGCAAAAATGTGCTGCAGCCTATCGGTTGGGATGCGTTCGGTCTGCCTGCGGAAGGCGCGGCGGTAAAAAACAACACCGCGCCCGCCCCCTGGACTTATGACAACATCGCGTATATGAAAAACCAGCTTAAACTGCTGGGCTTTGGCTATGACTGGAGCCGCGAACTGGCGACCTGTCAGCCAGAGTATTACCGCTGGGAACAGTGGTTCTTTACCAAACTCTATGAGAAAGGCCTGGTTTACAAAAAAACCTCGGCGGTGAACTGGTGCCCGAACGACCAGACGGTACTGGCCAATGAGCAGGTTATTGACGGCTGCTGCTGGCGCTGTGACACCAAAGTTGAGCGTAAAGAGATCCCACAGTGGTTTATCAAGATCACCGATTACGCCGAAGAGCTGTTAAACGATCTGGATACGCTGGAAGAGTGGCCTGAGCAGGTCAAAACCATGCAGCGTAACTGGATCGGCCGCTCTGAAGGGGTGGAAATCACTTTTGATGTGGCGGACAGCCTTGAGAAAGTCACGGTTTATACCACGCGTCCAGATACCTTCTATGGCGCGACCTATGTCGCCGTGGCCGCCGGTCATCCGCTGGCGCTGCAGGCGGCTGCCAGCAATCCTGCCCTCGCTGACTTTATTGCCGAATGCCGCAATACCAAAGTGGCCGAAGCCGATATGGCCACCATGGAAAAGAAAGGCATGGCCACTGGCCTGTCTGCGGTGCACCCGTTAACAGGTGAGGCTGTTCCTGTCTGGGTCGCGAACTTTGTGCTGATGGAGTACGGCACGGGTGCCGTGATGGCGGTTCCGGCACATGACCAGCGTGACTGGGAGTTTGCCACGAAATACGATCTGCCCATCAAGCCGGTGATCCTGAACCTGGACGGCAACGAGCCGGACGTAAGCACTGGCGCAATGACCGATAAAGGCACGCTGTTTAACTCCGCCGAGTGCAGCGGTCTGGATCACAGTGCCGGTTTCAACGCCATTGCGGATGCGCTGGCGGCGAAAGGCGTTGGCGTACGTAAAGTCAATTATCGCCTGCGCGACTGGGGCGTTTCCCGTCAGCGCTACTGGGGCGCGCCCATTCCGATGGTGACGCTGGAAGACGGCACCGTGATGCCCACGCCAGAAGATCAGCTTCCGGTTATCCTGCCTGAAGATGTGGTCATGGACGGCATCACCAGCCCGATTAAGGCCGATCCCGAGTGGGCAAAAACCACCGTGAACGGTCAGCCTGCGCTGCGCGAAACCGATACCTTTGACACCTTCATGGAGTCTTCATGGTATTACGCGCGCTACACCTGTGCGGACTATAAAGATGGCATGCTGGACCCGGCTGCAGCGAACTACTGGCTGCCAGTGGATCAGTATGTGGGCGGTATCGAACACGCCATCATGCACCTGATGTATTTCCGTTTCTTCCATAAGCTGCTGCGCGATGCCGGCCTGGTAAACTCGAATGAGCCTGCCAAACGTCTGCTGTGTCAGGGCATGGTATTGGCGGATGCATTCTACTATCTGGGCGTCAACGGCGAACGTAACTGGGTTTCCCCGGTGGATGTCACCGTCGAGCGTGATGAGAAAGGCCGCATTACCAAAGCCGTGGACACCCAGGGCCGTGAGGTGATCTACGCTGGCATGAGCAAAATGTCGAAGTCGAAAAACAACGGCATTGACCCACAGTTGATGGTTGAGCGCTACGGCGCCGATACCGTACGTCTGTTTATGATGTTTGCCTCACCGGCCGACATGACGCTGGAGTGGCAGGAATCCGGTGTTGAAGGCGCGAACCGCTTCCTGAAGCGCGTCTGGAAACTGGCCTATGACCATTCACAGAAAGGCGCGACTGTCGCTCTGGACGTTGCCAGCCTGAACGATGATCAGAAAGGCTTACGTCGCGATCTGCATAAAACTATTGCCAAAGTGTCCGACGATATCGGCCGCCGTCAGACCTTTAACACCGCGATTGCCGCCGTGATGGAACTGATGAACAAGCTGACGCGTGCACCACAGGACAGCGAACAGGATCGTGCACTGATGCAGGAAGCGTTACTCGCCGTGACGCGTTTACTGTATCCGTTCACCCCTCATGCCTGCTTCGTACTGTGGCAAACGCTGGGCGGCCAAGGCACCATCGACAATGCAGAATGGCCGGTTGCCGATGACGCCGCGATGGTTGAGGACGCCTTATTGGTTGTCGTGCAGGTTAACGGTAAAGTCCGTGGTAAAATTACCGTGGCAGCCGATGCTACCCAGGAACAGGTTCAGGCTCGTGCGGCTGAGGAACCATTAGTGGCGAAATACCTTGATGGTGTTAGCATTCGTAAAGTCATTTATGTACCGGGCAAACTGCTTAACCTGGTTGTGGGTTAAGTTCAGGAGGAACTGTGCGACATCCGATTATCAGGTTGTTTGTCATGCTGGCGGTGGTGATCACCGCCGGCTGTGGTTTTCATCCGCGCGGCACCACTCAGGTGCCAACCGAACTGAGAACGCTGATTTTAGACAGTGGTGACCCTTATGGCCCGCTGACGCGTACCGTGCGCCAACAGCTGCGGATTAACAACGTCAATATTGTTGAGGCGACGCAGAAAAACAGCCTGACCGTCCCGACGATGCGTCTTGGTGGAGAAGCACAAAGCCGCAGTACCGCATCCGTGTTTATCAGCGGTACCACAGCGGAATATCAGTTGACGATGTCGGTTTCTGCTCAGGTGCTGATCCCCAATAAAGGGATCTATCCGATCAGCGCAACCGTCTACCGCTCGTTCTTTGATAACCCGAACGCGGCGCTGGCGAAAGATGCTGAGCAGGACATGATTATGCAGGAGATGCGTCAGCGCGCTGCCGAACAGCTGGTTCGTAAGCTGCTTACCGTGCATGCCGCGCAGATGGAAAATCAGCAGATGCCCTCTACATCGACGGTTTCAAAAGCGGTTCAGCCTGCTGCCGGGGTCTCTTCCTCTGCGGCAACTATGTCGAAATGATCAGGATTTATCCGGAACAACTCAGCGCGCAACTCCGTGAGGGGCTGCGCGCCTGTTATTTATTAACCGGTAATGAACCCTTACTGTTGCAGGAAAGTGCAGATGCGATTCGGGCCAGTGCCCTGGCACAGGGCTTTGAAGAACATCTGAGTTTTACACTGGATGCGCAGACCGACTGGGACAGCCTGTTTATGAGCTGCCAGTCGCTGAGCCTGTTTGCCCAGCGTCAAACGTTAACGTTGCAGTTCCCGGAAAATGGCCCTAACGCGGCGATTGCCGAGCAGTTGATCAAGCTGGCCCCGCTGCTTCACGCCGATATTTTGCTGATTTGCCGAATGGCGAAGCTCAGTAAAGCCCAGGAAAACAGTGCCTGGTTTAAAGCGCTTTCCGCTCATGCCGTGCTGGTCCCCTGCCAGACACCCGAACAGGCTCAGCTCCCCCGCTGGGTTGTCAGCCGAGCAAAAACCCTCAAGCTCGATATCGATGATGCGGCCGTCCAGCTGTTGTGTTACTGCTATGAAGGTAATCTGCTGGCTCTGGCCCAGGCGCTTGAACGGCTGTCACTGCAATGGCCCGATGGCAAACTGACCCTGCCGCGCGTTGAAGCCGCCGTCAGCGATGCCGCTCACTTCACGCACTACCACTGGGTGGATGCGCTACTCGGCGGCAAAAGCCGCCGCGCCTTGCACATCCTGCAGCAGTTAGAAAGAGAAGAGAGCGAAGTGGCGATATTGCTCCGCACCCTGCAGCGCGATTTGATGACCCTGCTGCATCTGCAACGGCATCAGTCGCAACAGCCGCTGCGTACGCTAATGGATCAGCAGCGTATCTGGCAAAACCGTCGCAACCTGTTTACGGAAGCACTTCAGCGCCTTGATGCCTCCAGGCTACAGCAGGCCATTCATCTGTTGATGCAAATCGAACTTACTCTAAAGCAGGATTATGGTCAGTCGGTCTGGCCGCAGTTGCAGACGCTGTCGATGTTGATTGCCAATCGCGCTTTCCCTGCGAGCCTCGCCCATGTCTGATTTACACGCGCTGTTTGGCGGTACCTTCGATCCTGTGCATTTTGGTCATCTGCGCCCGGTGGAAACGCTGGCCGGGCAAATTGGCCTGTCGAGGATCACACTGCTGCCCAATAATGTGCCGCCGCACCGGCCCCAACCAGAGGCCAGTCCGCAGCAGCGGGTTGAAATGCTCGAGTGCGCTATTCGCGATTTGCCGCTTTTTGACATCGACACGCGGGAATTACAACGTGATACGCCCTCGTGGACGGTCGATACCTTAGAAGCGCTGCGTGCCGAACGGGGTGAACAACCTCTGGGTTTTATTATTGGTCAGGACTCTCTGCTGTCGCTGGAAAAATGGCATCGCTGGCAGGAGCTGCTTAGCCTGTGCCATCTTTTGGTCTGCAAGCGACCGGGCTATCCGACGGAAATGGCGTCTCCAGCAATGCAACGCTGGCTGGACAGCCATGTAACACAAGACAGCCAGCAGCTTCACCAACGTCCTGCAGGGGCGATCTGGCTGGCGGAAACCCCGCTTTATGCGATATCGGCCACCGAGATCAGACAGCGCCGCCATCAGCACCTCGCCTGCGACGATTTGTTGCCCGCCTCTGTGATAACCTACATCGACCGCGCCGGCTTATATCGCGACTGATATGGGCGTGATATACTGCGCCGCTAAATTTTTTGGCTGTCTTCCGGGTTTCAGCCAGCCCGCTATCACCAGTTTTGAAGGGGAACCTTTTGCAAGGTAAAGCACTCCAAGAGTTCGTTGTTGATAAGATTGATGATTTGAAAGGCCAGAACATCGTGACTCTCGACGTTCAGGGCAAATCGAGCATCACTGATTTCATGATCATTTGTACCGGTACCTCAACGCGCCACGTGACCTCTATCGCGGAACACGTCGAGCAGGAATCCCGTGCCGCTGGCCTGATGCCGCTGGGCGTGGAAGGTAAAGCCGCCGCTGACTGGGTCGTTGTGGATTTGGGCGAAGTGATCGTGCACGTCATGCAGGAAGAGAGCCGTCAGTTGTATGAACTGGAAAAGCTCTGGGGTTAAGCGGTGAAATTGCAGCTTGTTGCCGTCGGCACCAAAATGCCTGACTGGGTTCAGACCGGTTTTATGGAATACCTGCGTCGGTTTCCCAAAGACATGCCGTTTGAGTTAACGGAAGTCCCTGCGGGGAAACGGGGGAAAAATGCCGACATCAAACGCATTCTGGAAAAGGAAGGCGAAGCGATGCTGGCAGCGACAGGTAAAGGCAACCGCATTGTGACGCTGGATATCCCCGGACAACCCTGGGAAACCCCACAGCTGGCGCAGCAGCTGGAACGCTGGAAGCAGGACGGCCGTGACGTCAGCCTGTTGATTGGCGGGCCTGAAGGATTAGCGCCGGCCTGTAAAGCGGCGGCGGAACAAAGCTGGTCTCTCTCAACGTTAACGTTGCCTCATCCGCTGGTGCGCGTGCTGGTTGCAGAGAGCCTCTATCGTGCATGGAGCATTACGACAAATCATCCTTATCATCGTGAATAACCGATAAGCTCACTCCAGACATTACAAGTAGCGGATGAAATTACAAAGCAACGCCTTTCGCGATTACAGCGCCGAACAAAAAGTCTTTGTCCGCAGGGCTTTTATCGCTTTTGTCGGCATCTTACTGCTCTCCTCCGTGCTGGTGGTTAATCTCTATCACCTGCAGATTTTACGTTTCGACGACTACAGTACCCGGTCAAATGAAAACCGCATTAAGCTGGTGCCGGTTGCACCCAGCCGCGGCATTATTTATGACCGTACCGGCACGCCGCTGGCCCTGAACCGTACGATTTATCAGGCAGAACTGGTGCCGGAAAAGGTCGACGATTTAAAACAAACGCTGCAAAACTTACGCCCGGTGCTCGAACTCACCGATGACGATATTGAGGCGTTTGAAAAAGAGCGTAAGCGCTCACGTCGCTTTACCTCTATCCCGGTAAAAACCGGCCTTAATGAGGTGCAGGTTGCACGCTTTGCCGTGAACCAGTACCGCTTTCCCGGCGTGGAAGTCAAAGGCTACCAGCGCCGCTACTATCCCTTTGGGCAAACCCTGACCCACGTTGTGGGCTACGTATCGAAAATCAACGATCGGGATGTGGCGCGTCTGGACAAAGAAGGTAAATGGCCAAACTATGCGGCTACGCACGATATCGGTAAACTCGGTATCGAAGCCTATTACGAAGACCTGCTTCACGGTAAAACCGGTTATGAAGAGGTTGAGGTAAACAACCGTGGCCGGGTTATTCGTCAGTTGCACGAGCAATCCCCGCAGGCCGGGCGTGATATCTATCTGACCATTGATCTGAAACTGCAGCAGTACATCGAAACGCTGTTAGCCGGCAGTCGTGCCGCAGTGGTCGTAAGCGATCCCCGCACCGGAGAAATTCTGGCCATGGTGTCCACGCCCAGTTACGATCCGAACCTGTTTGTTGACGGAATTTCCAGCAAAGACTATCGCGGATTACTGAGCGATGAAAACCGTCCACTGTATAACCGCGCTATTCAGGCCGCCTATCCGCCAGCCTCAACGGTCAAACCCTATGTCGCCGTTTCCGCGCTCAGCGCAGGCGTTATCAACCGAAATACCAGCCTGTTCGATCCCGGCTGGTGGCAACTGCCCGGCTCTGAAAAACGCTATCGCGACTGGAAAAAGTGGGGCCACGGTCGTCTGAACGTCACCAGGTCGCTGGAAGAGTCTGCGGACACCTTCTTTTATCAGGTCGCCTATGACATGGGCATCGATCGCCTGTCGGAGTGGATGACCAAATTCGGCTACGGTGAACGTACGGGCATTGATTTACCCCAGGAGAGCGCGGGTAACATGCCGACGCGTGACTGGAAAATGCGCCGCTTTAAAAAGCCCTGGTATCAGGGTGATACCATTCCTGTTGGTATCGGTCAGGGCTACTGGACGGCAACACCATTGCAGATGAACAAAGCGATGATGATCCTCATCAACGACGGGGTTATCAAAGTGCCGCATATGCTGCGCGCCACGCGCGAAGGCCGCACCCTGGTGCCTTATCGTCAACCGCCTTCCCAGCCGATAGGCGATATCCACTCGGGCTACTGGGAAATTGCCAAAGACGGGATGTATGGCGTGGCCAATCGCCCCAATGGTACGGCTCACAAGAGCTTTGCCGATGCGCCATACAAAATTGCCGCGAAATCGGGTACGGCTCAGGTCTTCGGTCTGAAAGAGAACGAAACCTATAACGCACACAAAATCGCAGAACGCCTGCGTGACCACAAGCTGATGACCGCGTTTGCCCCTTACGATAAACCGCGTGTCGCCGTGACCATGATTCTGGAAAACGGCGGAGCCGGACCCGCCGTAGGCACGGTAATGCGTCAGATACTGGATCACATCATGTTAGGTGACAATAATACTGTCCTGCCGGATGCGGCCCCCACACCGCCAGGCTACGAAGGTGAATAATCATGTCGATGAATGACAGCCCGCAGAAGCGGTCAATATGGATGCGCATGCATATTGATCCGCTATTTATGCTGATTATCCTCGCGCTGCTGACCTTTAGCGCCATTGTTATCTGGAGCGCCAGTGGGCAGGATCCTGGCATGATGGAGCGTAAGCTCGGCCAGATCGCCATGGGGCTGATCATTATGCTGGTGCTGGCCCAGGTCCCGCCCCGGGTATACGAAGGCTGGGCGCCTTACCTGTATATTGTCAGTGTCATCCTGCTCGTCGCCGTGGATGCCTTTGGCCAAATCAGTAAAGGGGCGCAGCGTTGGCTGGACCTGGGTTTTATCCGCTTCCAGCCCTCTGAGATCGCTAAAATCGCCGTTCCTTTAATGGTCGCGCGCTTTATCAACCGCGACGTGTGCCCACCGACCCTGAAAAACACCGCCATCGCTCTGGTGCTGATTTTCCTTCCTACGCTGTTAGTGGCCGCGCAGCCTGACCTCGGAACCTCGATTCTGGTTGCGGCCTCGGGATTATTTGTGCTGTTCCTCTCTGGCATGAGCTGGAAGCTGATTGGTATCGCCGTCCTGTTAGTTGCGGCCTTTATCCCCATATTGTGGTTCTTCCTGATGCATGACTATCAGCGAGACCGCGTGATGATGCTGCTCGATCCCGAAAGCGATCCGCTTGGCGCGGGTTACCACATTATTCAGTCTAAAATCGCTATTGGCTCTGGCGGACTGCGCGGTAAAGGCTGGCTGCATGGTACGCAATCACAGCTGGAGTTCTTACCGGAGCGTCACACCGACTTCATTTTCGCCGTGCTGGCAGAAGAGCTGGGACTGGTGGGCGTACTGTTGCTGCTGGTGCTCTACCTGCTGTTGATTATGCGTGGACTCATCGTGGCTGCCCGTGCGCAAACCACCTTTGGCCGGGTGATGGCCGGGGGTTTAATGTTGATTTTATTCGTCTATGTTTTCGTTAACATTGGCATGGTTAGTGGTATCTTACCGGTGGTTGGCGTTCCGTTGCCGCTGGTCAGCTATGGCGGCTCGGCGCTTATTGTGCTTATGGCGGGATTTGGCATCGTAATGTCGATCCACACACACCGAAAAATGTTATCTAAAAGTGTTTAAGAGGTCGCAGATGCGTAAGGACTGGCTTGGCGTTGTATTGGCTTCAATGGTTTTAGCTGCATGTTCTACCCAGGAACCGCAACAACAAAGTGCGCCACCCCAGCCTGCCTATAACGGCCCGGTGGTAGAGATTCCTGGCGTTGAGCCTCGTTATGAGCCGGTCAATCCGTCGACCAATCAGGACTACAGCGTCAACGGTAAAAACTACCGTATCATCAAAAATCCGGCCAACTACAGTGAAGTGGGGCTGGCCGCCTGGTACGGTGAGGAAGCCCAGGGTAATCGTACTGCGACGGGCGAGACCTTTGATCCCGATGCCCTGACGGCTGCCCATCCAACGCTGCCCCTGCCCAGCTACGTTCGCGTGACAAACCTGGCAAACGGCCGCCAGATTGTGGTGCGGGTTAACGATCGCGGCCCGTATACGCCGGGACGCATTATCGATCTGTCCCGTGCGGCAGGTGACCGCCTGAATATCTCCAACAATTCCCGCGTGCGGGTTGATTACATTAGTGTCGCACCGGATGGCACGCTTTCCGGGCCCGGCACCATCGGCACCGTCGTGGCAAAACAGAGCTACGCCCTGCCTGCGCGTCCCGACCTGAACGGTCCGGTCATGAGCAGCCCACAAGGCATGAGCGGTGGCAGTCAACCCATCATGAACGGTAGCAGCCAGCCGCAGACCGCCCCGGCGGCTGAACCCGAGGCTCAGGATATTTCACCCGTCAGCAATGCGACGCTGCAAAGCAATAATGCTATGGGCGCGCCGGTGCAAAGTAGCGGCTTCCTGGGCGCGCCGCAGCCGTTACCCAGCGGCGTGCTGGAAAGCAGTGAGCCCGCTGCCAGCCCCCCTGTCGCAGCCGCGCCTGTTGCCGCTGCGCCGGTTGCGGCCAGTGCCGCCGCATCACCCCGCCAGCCCGCCGCCAGCCAGAGTGCCTCATCCCTTTCAGGCTATGTCGTTCAGGTGAGTGCCATTAATGATGCAGCACGTGCCCGGCAGTTAGTTAACAGTTTACGCCAGCGCTTTGGCGTTCCTGGCGCTGTGGAAAACGCAGGCAATGTGTACCGCGTGCAGCTTGGTGGTTATAAAACCCGTGCAGAAGCCGTGGCCTTACAGCAACGGCTGAGCAGCGAAGGCCAGAGTGCGGCCTTCGTTACCACCGCAGGTCGTTAATCGAAAGAGGTTACCGTGACAGGTAACCTCTGCTAACAACTCATTCACTAAGCCGGATGTCTGAAAATCAGGCATTTGTTATGATGAGTGACTTTTTTAAACCTTAAACCCATGGATGTTGTCGTCCCACACATGAACACGCTGAAACCTTCTCGTTTGTTAAAACGCCTGACAGTGGGATCACTGATCGCCCTCTCCCTCAGCCATGCTGCCATCGCTGATGATGTTAATCTCAAGACCATGATTCCCGGCGTACCGGACATTGATGCCGAAGCTTATGTCCTCATCGACTACAATTCAGGCAAAGTGCTGGCTGAGAAAAACGCGGACGCACGCCGCGACCCGGCGAGCCTGACGAAGATGATGACCAGCTACGTCATCGGTCAGGCAGTTAAAGCAGGAAAAATCCACCAGGACGATATCGTTACCGTGGGGCAGGATGCGTGGGCGACCGGTAATCCGGTATTCAAAGGTTCATCCTTAATGTTCCTGAAGCCTGGCGACCGCGTTCCGGTTTCCCAGTTAACGCGCGGTATCGTTCTGCAGTCCGGTAATGATGCCTGTGTGGCGATGGCCGATTATGTCGCCGGCAGCCAGGATGCCTTTGTTGGCCTGATGAACAACTACGTGAAAGCGCTGGGTCTGCAAAACACGCATTTCCAGACCGTTCATGGCCTGGATGCGGAAGGTCAATACAGCTCAGCACGCGACATGGCGCTGATTGGCCAGGCGCTTATCCGTGATGTTCCTGAAGAGTACGCGGTTTATAAAGAGAAAGAGTTCACCTTTAACAATATTCGTCAGATGAACCGCAATGGTCTGTTATGGGATACCAGCCTGACCGTTGACGGCATCAAAACCGGTCACACCGCGTCAGCAGGCTATAACCTGGTGGCCTCTGCGACAGAAGGACAGATGCGTTTGATCTCTGCCGTGATGGGCGGTCATACCTTCAAAGGCCGCGAAACGGAAAGTAAAAAGCTGCTGACCTGGGGTTTCCGCTTCTTTGAAACCGTCGCACCGCTGAAAGCCGGGAAAGAGTTTGCCTCTGAGCCCGTGTGGTTTGGTAACAGCGATCGCGTCCAACTGGGCGTTGAAAAAGATGCTTATCTGACCATTCCACGCGGCCGGATGAAAGATCTGAAAGCCAGCTATGTCCTCACCAATACCGAGCTGCATGCGCCACTGAAGAAAAACCAGGTGGTTGGCAGTATCAATTTCCAGCTCGATGGCAAAACTATCGATCAGCGTCCTCTGGTGGTGTTAAATGAAGTCTCTGAAGGCGGCTTCTTCAGTCGTATCGTTGACTATATCAAACTGATGTTCCACCACTGGTTCGGTTAATGGTGCATGGCGGTTGAAAAACCGCCACTCTGCCCCCATTACAGGTTAATATGATGCTCCCGCTTCGGCGGGAGCCTGTTTTTTATGTACCGGAGTGATTATGAAAACCAAACTGAATGAACTGCTCGAATTCCCTACCCCATTTACCTACAAAGTAATGGGGCTGGCACAGCCGGAGCTGGTTGATTTGGTGCTTGAGGTCGTGCAACGCCATGCACCCGGCGATTACAGCCCAGAAGTGAAACCCAGCAGCAAAGGTAACTATCACTCGGTAAACGTCACGATCAATGCCACCCACATCGAGCAGGTCGAAACCCTGTACGAAGAGCTGGGCAAAATTGAAATCGTGCGGATGGTGCTGTAACGCTGTCAACACCGGTCAGCGGGTCAGGCTGCGCAGATAACGCGCTGACCCGTATTTTCTGCCTTACCGACCCAGCCGCTCTGTACTCATCCTCTCATCCCGAAGGCGTTTAACTTCATCGCCGCCAGCGTTATACTCAGCGTCTCCCCTCTTTAACGGATACTCGTTTTGTCTGCAGACACGCTTCTTATTCGCCAGTTTGGGTTATGTGACTGGCAATCGACCTCAGACGCCATGCACCACTATACCGATCAGCGCGATAGCGAAAGCCGGGATGAAGTCTGGCTGGTGGAACATTATCCGGTCTTTACACAGGGCCAGGCGGGAAAAGCCGAGCACCTGCTGATGCCCGGCGATATTCCTGTGGTACAAAGCGATCGTGGGGGGCAGGTGACCTATCACGGGCCAGGACAACAGATCATGTATGTTCTGATTGATGTGAAACGCCGTAAAACCGGCGTGCGTCAGCTGGTGACCGCCTTAGAAGAAACGGTCATTGCAGTACTGGACCGCTTTGGCGTGGCGGCGCGGGCCCGACCCGATGCGCCAGGCGTCTATGTTGGGGATGAAAAAATTTGCTCGCTGGGGCTGCGCATTCGTAAGGGCTGCTCGTTTCACGGGCTGGCATTAAATGTGGCGATGGACCTGTCGCCATTTTTACGGATTAACCCGTGCGGCTATGCCGGAATGCACATGACGCAGTTGCAACACTTCCGGCCTGAAGTCACGTTAGGCGATGTTCAGCCGTTGCTGGCCGAAACCTTTGCCCGCCAGCTGGGTTATCAGCAGGTTGAATGGCATCAGGATGAAAACCCACGCTGAGTTAACGGTGAATGCGTATTTACAAATATGTAACTTATCGGTGGTGTCTTTGGCTGCTTCCTGGCCGTTGAGATGATATAATTTTTGCACTTTTTTCAAATAAAGTTGAAAGCCGCCTTCTCTGATTGAGTGAGACAGCTTTCAAATCGCAATCCGACCGGAACCTGCTGATTTATGAGTAAACCAATTCAGATGGAACGCGGCGTCAAATATCGTGACGCAGACAAAATGGCGCTGATCCCGGTGAAAACCGTGGCCGTCGACCGGCAAGAGATTCTACGCAAGCCGGAGTGGATGAAAATCAAACTGCCGGCGGACTCCAGTCGTATTCAGGGCATTAAAGCCGCAATGCGTAAAAACGGGCTCCACTCCGTTTGTGAAGAAGCCTCCTGCCCTAACCTTGCTGAATGTTTTAATCACGGCACGGCGACCTTTATGATCCTGGGCGCGATCTGTACCCGCCGTTGCCCGTTCTGCGACGTGGCCCACGGTCGTCCTAACGCACCCGATGCAAACGAACCGGGTAAACTCGCCCAGACCATCGCCGACATGGCACTGCGTTATGTGGTTATTACCTCGGTGGATCGCGACGATTTACGTGACGGCGGCGCTCAGCATTTTGCCGACTGTATTACGGCTATCCGGGAAAAAAGCCCCAGCATCAAAATTGAAACGCTGGTGCCTGACTTCCGTGGCCGCATGGATCGTGCGCTTGAAATTCTGACTGCCACACCGCCGGATGTGTTTAACCACAACCTTGAGAACGTGCCACGCGTGTATCGCCAGGTGCGGCCGGGTGCAAACTATGAATGGTCGCTGAAGCTGCTGGAACGCTTTAAAGAAGCCCATCCCGAGGTACCGACAAAATCCGGTTTAATGGTAGGCCTGGGAGAAACTAACGCTGAAATCGTCGAGGTCATGCGTGACCTGCGTCGTCATGGCGTGACAATGTTAACTCTGGGTCAGTATCTGCAGCCCAGCCGCCACCATTTGCCTGTTCAGCGCTATGTCAGCCCGGCGGAATTTGATGAAATGAAAGAAGAGGCACTGGCGATGGGCTTTACCCATGCTGCCTGCGGCCCTTTTGTCCGCTCGTCTTACCATGCCGACATGCAGGCAAAAGGCCTGGAAGTGAAATAACCGTTCGCCTGCTGGCTGCCTTAAAAAACAAAAAACCAGATTGCCCGCAATCTGGTTTTTTTATGGCTGTCAGAAATAAAAATTAACACTTTTCTAAAACTGACGCCGCGTTAGTCTTTATGAGAAACGCGTTCCGCAGGGGTTTCTTCTGCCGTGGTGCGCGCTGCACTGGTGTCTTCGTCTTTCATGGCCTTTTTAAAGCCTTTGATTGCGGAGCCCAGATCGCCACCCAGAGAACGTAACTTGTTGGTGCCGAAAAGCAGTACGATAAGCGCACCGATAATCAGCAGCTTGGCAATACTGATACCTTCCATATATAACCTTTATAATCTGGCGAATAACGGTAACGCTTATTTAGGCGCAGTTTAGTGCTAACCTCAAGCGTAATCTGTAACAGATTAAGATCGCGCAGCGGCGCCGTCAGGTTTCAGGCCCAATCGGGTAGCGATGATCCCTGCCCCCGGTTAGCGCGTTCCATCCAGTTCGGGCCGGCTAAAACGGCGGTTATCCAGCACCGGCAGCATTGCGCGCGCTGTTGCGATTCTTTGTGGATCGAGCTCGGCAAAAATAAGTGCCCGGGACTCGGCCGCCCGGCTTATCGGTACGCCAAGGGGATCGACCACCATGCTATTGCCAATATTACGCATACCGCACTCGCCTACAGCCACCACATAACAGGTATTTTCCAGCGCGCGCGTGCGGGTAAGTAAATCCCAATGCATCTCTTTTAGCGGCCCTTTGACCCATGCGGAGGGTAAGACCAACACCTCGGCCCCCTCCAGCGCCAGACGCCGCGACAGCTCGGGAAAACGCACATCGTAGCAGGTCATCAGCCCGACTTTCATGCCCGCAACGTCCACCAGCGGCGGAATCTCTTGTCCGGCTTCAACCCGCTTTGATTCCTGCATCGCGAACGCATCGTACAGATGCAGCTTGCGGTATTCTGCCACGATCTTGCCATCGCGAATGACCACCAGCACGTTAAACACTTTGCGCTCACTGCCCGGCATATGCATTCCCAGCACGGTAGTCAGCCCATGGCCTTTGCTGGCGCTAAGCAGTTGCGACAGAAACGGCCCGTCAGGCGACTGAGCGGCTTCCAGTATGAAATCGGGATTAGTGATATCAGTGGCCAGCACCGCTTCTGGCAGAACCAGCAGATCGGCCCCGGCACGGCTGGCCTGGTCCATCATGTCCTGGCAGGTTATGGCGTTTTCCTGCCAGTCACGCTGAACCGCAAATTGCCCTAATGCGACTTTCATCGTGGGTTCTCCCTGAAAGCAGTACTGCCGTGATACAGGCCCTTTGGTAACCTTTCAATGCTCTTACAAAGGCTGAAGGGCTTTCACATGGTAGCGTGGTGATTCAACATAGCCTTCACGGCCATAAAACTGGTTAGCTTTAAGACGTGAAGCATGACAGTGAACTTCCATGCGGTCGCAGCCGTGCTGCGCTGCCAGGGCTTCTGCATGCTGGAGCAGTTTCTGGCCCACACCTTTGCTGCGCTCACCGTCCGCGATGCAAAAATAGCTGATACGGGCAAAATCCCCTGCCAGCGCCAACTGAGGGATAAAATGCAGGGAAAGGAATCCCAGTACATGATTACCCTGTTCTGCGATCAGCAGCTTTTCATTGGGGTCCGTCATAAGCTGGGCCAGACGTTGTTCAATAAAATGCTCTGTACCGCCATAACCGAGTTCACTTAACAACGCGCTCAGTACGAAGCTGTCCTTCGCCTGAGCCGGACGAATATCCATCCTGGCACCTCTTTATCTGTTATGCGGAGAGTCAGTTATAACCTGAGACGCGCTAAAATGCTCCCCCTGCGAGTTGTTATGATTATGTTACAAGGATTATCTGTGACTCGCGCCGCAGTTTACTGGCGGTTATCGTGCTGCAGTAGCCTGTCTGGCGCAGTGTGCCAGCGTGATATCGAAAAGCGCGGGAGGGCGTGATGTGCAGGAAATGATACGGGGACGAGGCAGCGGCAGCACTGCAATTGCGCCTTAAAGCCGTTTCATCCTTCAGCCAGAAATGTGACGCGTACCGGCATAAAAAAACCCGCCAGAAGGCGGGTTTTTAGAATTCTGACTGTTAACTTACAGACTGATAACGTTAGCAGCAGATGGGCCTTTTGCGCCGTCAGTGATTTCAAACTCTACACGCTGACCTTCAGCCAGAGTTTTGAAGCCATTGCTCTGGATCGCAGAGAAGTGTACGAATACATCTTTGCTGCCATCTTCAGGAGTAATGAAACCGAATCCTTTAGATTCATTAAACCACTTAACGTTACCTTTAATCTTAGACATCTATATTACCTTTACATGAAAAATGGACACTAAACTGTGTCGCCATCTAGTACAGCAATTGCTGAGGGTTTTGTCCAGCCTGATTTGATGAAAAAGTGATAAATATCGCTATTATTTACCCTTTGGTTACTTTTTCACTGGCTCCAGAGCTTAAAACTGCCAGCGCAGCCAGGCAAAATACACGTTACCGTTGTTGTAAGTACCTGGAATATAAGTCATTTGAAAGTTCAGCGAACCATAACCTATTGACGCCAACGGTAATATGGCCGGAACAGGATAGTATCCCCAGTTATGCCGTGCCGTTACCCCTGCGGTATAGCCCAGACCATAGTGAAAATTTTGATCCTGCAAAGGTCGCCAGGTGGCCTCCCAGCCGTAACCGCCAAACGGTTCCCACTTGTTGAAAGAATCTTTGAACGCCATCAGGTAAAGGCCGTGCCAGTTCCCTTTCTCATCGTAACGCGAAACGCCACCACCGGCGCCCCAGGGACGTTCGTTATATCTGTGAATATGCTCTTCATCATACGTCCAGCGGTTGTGCCAGGTGATGGCGGGCACATAAACATCAATTGCATCAGGCTGTTGCCAGGTTTGCTGGACGTTGCCGGTAAAGGTATCCCAGCCTGATTTAATCTCTTGGGAGAGCATAGCGGCCTGGAGGGAAAAAGAAAAAAACAGCGCCAGTAATGGAGCTGATAACGTTGTTAAAAGGTACCTGTTCACTTCGGTATTACCTGTCTCTTATTGATTGAACGCAGTGTTCCATGCTGAAAATCAGCAACGAGAAGACCCGCCTGACCCGAAATTTAAAAAAATGCTCAGGGTATTCAGCATGTAATTATCATTGACGTAATAAAGCACGAGCAATTTTAGCGCAAAAAAGATGAACCAAGCCCAAACAGCAAGAACTTTCAACATTTCCACTAAGTTCTGTAGTTTTCACAACCAAACTCAACACTTACGCAATATCACGTCGCGCCTTCATACAGGCGCCGAACGGGGCGAGCAGTGATAAACAGCGACTTTTACCATCACACCACCTCAGGTAAACCACATAAAGAATGATTAAGGATCAGGGTAATGCCAGTACAAATGCGCTCGCTTAACCAGGTAGCAGGTAGCAGGTAGCAGGTAGCAGGTAGCAGGTAGCAGGTAGCAGGTAGCAGGTAGCAGGTAGCAGGTAGCAGGTAGCAGGTAGCAGGTAGCAGGTAGCAGGTAGCAGGTAGCAGGTAGCAGGTAGCAGGTAGCAGGTAGCAGGTAGCAGGTAGCAGGTAGCAGGTAGCAGGTAGCAGGATGAAAATCTTACCGGCTCGCGGTGTCAAGAGAAATGCTCAATGGTCGGGCTGCGGGCACCCGTCAAGATGCCCGTCGAATCAGAAAATCAGTTTGAATACCCCTGTCAGGGTCAACAGTCCCACGATAAAAATAATGGCGATAATCCACAGAATTATTTTCATTTCCTCTCCCTTACCATTAAAAAACATTCCCATAACAGTATAGGCAAAATTCAGCGATGTGCTTTTTGCTTATTGCCTTCTCAACTATGAAAGCAACATTCAGCTTTAATTGTTATTTTCTGTGAGAAGCATCGCATAGCGGCCTTTTTGTCATCCCTGTCGCTTCGTTTTAAGAATCATCTCTGGCTAAAATTTAGGCGGACAGGACAACTCGACGGTTTTGACACTAAAAATGCAAAGCAGGGAGAGAGACCTTATGAGTAGCATTAATACCAGCATGGGCCGCTACAGCCTGAAGGCAAAAGACAGCGGTGAACAAATCAAAGGTTTTTTCGCCATTAATGATGAAGGCGGCACGCAACTTACCCGACAGGAATTTGCGGAGCATTACCTTGATGATGTGGTGAATAACGTGATTTATCCGGTTACCGGAGGTAACCGGGAGATCGCCCGCGCACTGCGAGAACAGATGGTAAAAGCGGGCTTTGAAGCGTCAGATTAACGGCAGGGGCCGCCATGTTTGCGCGGCCCTTTTGTCACGTGCAGGCGCCTTTACACCACGTAAGAAAGTAGCAAGCATCCCACTAAACCACACACTGATATAATCGTTTCCAGTGCTGACCAGGAGCGGATGGTTTCGCCTATCGTCAGGTTGAAATACTCTTTAAACAGCCAGAATCCTGGATCGTTAACGTGTGAAAAAATCACACTGCCCGACCCCACGGCTATCACCATTAATTCAGGACTGGCACCGCTGGTTACAATTAACGGCGCGACAATGCCTCCGGCGGTAATCGCCGCCACGGTTGCCGAGCCAAGCGCGATACGCAGCACAGCAGCAATAGACCAGGCCATAAACAACGGCGACAAATTGGTGGCATGCATCATATTGGCAATGTATTTATCCACGCCGCTGTCCACCAGAACCTGCTTGAAGGCCCCGCCGCCCCCGATAATCAGCAGCATCATGGCAATAATTTTGATGGAATCGCTTAACGTGTCCATCACCTGTTCCATGCTGCGCCCGCGGTTCAGACCAAAGGTGAAGATCGCAATCAGCACGGCAATTAGCGTCGCCATAACAGGATCGCCAAAGAACTCGGCATAAGGCAACAGCGCGTGTCCCTTGGGCAGCACCATCTCCGCTACCGCACGCAGTGCCATCAGGATGACCGGAACAAGCGATGTCCAGACGCTGACGCCAAAGCCTGGCATTTCGGCTTCACTAAAGGTTTTGGGGTTGTAGAGCCCTTCAGGGATAGGCTTATCAATGCCTTTGAGGAAACGCGCGTAGACCGGCCCCGCCAGGATAACGGTCGGAATGCCCAGTAAGGTACCAAAAAGCAGGGTTTTTCCCATATCGGCGTTAAACAGCGTCGCTATTGCCGTGGGGCCAGGATGAGGCGGTAAAAACCCATGGGTGACAGACAACGCCGCCGCCATAGGAACGCCAACAAACAGCAGCGGTACCCGTGCAGAAGCCGCAACGCTAAACACCAGCGGCAGCATCAGCACAAAGCCCACTTCGTAGAACAAGGCAAAACCAACGATAAAACCGGTCAGCACCAGCGCCCACTGGATGTGCCTTGTGCCAAATTTATCGATCAACGTGGTGGCGATACGTTGTGCACCACCACAGTCGGCCAGTAATTTACCGAGCATGGCACCAAATCCCATGATCAGCGCCAGTCCGCCCAGCGTCCCGCCGACGCCGTTTTTAATCGAAAGAATTACTTTGTTGACCGGCATGCCCTGCATGATCCCTACCGCCAGGGCGACCAAAATCAGTGCGATAAAGCCGTTGAGTTTAAAGCGAATCATCAGCAGTAACAGTAATGCCACGCCAATCGCCACATAGAGTAATGGCATAATTTTTCTCCACCTGATGCTCTGAATCTTCTCAGTGCCGCTTTGTTATCGTCGTCCCGGAGGACGCGCAAAATTGGGGCGCTGCCATGGTCGTAACATTTTGACAACCCCTGTTACCGATAACATGTTAAGGGTAACATCCGTGTTAAAGCATCACTCCACGTCGTTGAATTTGCGTTTTGCGAAGACGATCAACTTTTGCTCCCCTCGCTATAAGAAAGTTTCGCGGGGCCGATCGCCCGCTTTTCGTTACACTCAGATTTTAGCGAAGATATAAAAGGATGCGCTGGTGAGTGACAATCTGAGTGAGCTGTACAGCAATCAACAAACCCTTTTCGGCCAGGGAAGCCTTAACAAACTGATTCCCCTGTTGGCCGCCCAACCCCAGGCTACCCTGCTCTTTTGCGGCCGTTCGTTCTTACAGGGCGACGCCTATGCCCGAATTAAAACCACGCTGAACGATCACATTGTGGGTTATGAAATTGTGAGCAACGAGGCCTCGCCTGCCGATATTGATGGCTGGGTGGCGCGCTGGCGCGGCCATGTCGATCGGGTTATCGCCGTAGGAGGCGGCAGTGTTCTGGATGCCGCCAAGGCCTTCAGCGCCATGATTCAGCACCCGCTTCCCACCGCCCGCTACCTGGAAAAAGTCGGAGACACGGCAGTCAGCGCCGTTACCTTGCCGCTCATCGCGATTCCCACCACGGCGGGCACCGGCAGTGAGGTCACACAGAACGCCGTCGTGACTGACCAGCGGGATATCCAGATAAAAGCATCGTTGCGCCATCCGGTGTTCGTGCCACAGGTCGCGATTCTCGATCCCGACTTGCTTAAGGGCGCCCCCGATAAGGTGCTGGCCACCTGTGGAATCGACGCGTTTACCCATTTATTTGAAGCCTATCTTTCCAGCAAGGGCAACCTCTTTACGCGCCAGTTAGCCCTTACCGGACTGCGTCAGTTTATTCAGGGATGGCCTCGGCAAAACCAGCAAGACGAAACCGGCGATCGCGCGCGTGAGGCGATGATGATGGCGTCCTGGTTGGGCGGTGTCAGCCTGAGCAGCGCGGGGCTGGGCGTAATACACGGCATCGCCGGAGAGCTGGGCGCGATTAAACCCTTCCATCATGGTGAAGTCTGCGGCAGGCTGCTGTTCACGTTTCTGGATCATCTTGCAGACAGCCAGCATGCGCGCCAGCGTCAGCTCATGGATGACATGCATGCGCAGCTTTTTGACGAGGAGACCGATTCACCCGCGCGCTATCTCAAAGCCTGGCTACAACGCTCAGCCATTATGACGTTCTGGCAGGAGGGGCCAACGTTAAGCCCGTCGGATATCGACTGGATCCTGGCCCGGGCCAACAGTAAAAACAGCCTCGTCAGCTACAGCAAAGATGAGATGCGCGACATGATTACGCGCGCCTGGCCGGTCAGCGCCTAAGCGTAGTGCGGGCGGTGTTTTAGCCCGCACATTCCCCCTGTTCCGCCCCGCTAAAGGGCGTTTCACCTGCAAGCATTTGCTCGATCACCTGTAGCACACCTTCATCATTATTCGCGGGTGCCAGGAAGCGCGCGGCGTCTTTAACCCGCTGCGGCGCATTGCTCATCGCGAAACTGAAACCCGACTGCTGCAGCATCTCGAGATCGTTACCGCCGTCGCCAAAGGCCAGTACCCGATCGTGAGAAATGCCCCAGCGCTGCGCCAGCAGGTTCAGGCCGTTAGCTTTATGCTGACCAGGAACGATTAAGTCAACCGAACCGTGCCCGCTCGACGTCGCCGCCGCCGAACCTTCGTGCAGGCGCTGGATATCCGCCATTAAAGGCTCGACATACTCATCCGACAGATTAAGGGCAAACTTAAGTATCCTGTCGTCGGCAACCTCATCAAGAGAACGAATGGGCCTGAGCCGGTGGCAATAATGCCGCATCTTGACCAGCCACTTCTCATCCATCCCTTCGAAGTAGTAGGCGCTCTCACGTCCGCAAAGCAGATAGCGCAGATCAGGATAGTGGCCATTTTCAAGCGTATCGAGTACCGCATCGATGTCATTGCGGCTAAAAGCACCGCAGAACAGTTCTTCATCACGATCGATAATTAACGCGCCGTTTTCTGCGACAAACGCAATCTCACTGGCGATCTCAGGGAAAAATGAGCGGAGTTGATGGTATTGATTGCCGCTGGCCACGACAAATTTGATATGTCGCTGAGTGAGCTGGTGGTAACAGGCGAGGAAACGCGCGCGGTTATACTGCTTTTTGTCATCCAGAAAGGTGCCATCCATATCAACAGCAACCATCTTAACCGTGGTCATCAGAACTCCTTAGCCGGTAAACGTTCAGGATTAACTGTCAGAATAGCCTGGTAACGGGCGTTCGGTGCATAAAAAAGGGATGGCATCGGCCATCCCTGTGTCGCTATTGAAACGCGTTATTCAGGATTAACGAGGTAATAATGCCGGTGGCGGCGGCAATCAATACATAGTTACCGTCGATGTCGGCCCAGTGCTGACCCGGCGGCGGTTCTCTCAGACCACGCTCACGCCAGTCATCAACCCGATAATCTTCACCGCAGTACTCTCGCGGTACAGGACCACCACGGCGAAACTCATGACCGCGCCAGGCAAAGCGATCGTGATGATAATCGCGCCGCACATCTGGCGGTGGCGGGCCAGGCCGGTGGCCGGGAGGTCCATCGCGATCCAGGCCTGGCGGGCCATCGCCGTCGGGACCGCGGCCAGGATGATGCCACGGACCGTCTGGGCCGCCTGGCCCCTGTGCCAGCCCAGGGCTGCTGTACATCGTGCTGTATGCTAAAAGGGCGATAATCAAACCTGATTTTATTTTTTTCATGGTACTGCCTCCAGTGGTAACGGCGACTCAGCGCCGTTGCCATTACTATTGTCGTAACTGGAAGAAATAAGAATGACCAAAACTCTTAAAAGTCAGCGCGCTAAACAGGCGCGGACGGCGTCTCTCTCTCGTCAGGCACGCTGCATCAGGCGTGAAACACAGATACCTTGCGGAAAATCGTTTGGGGACTCAAACCTGGCGAGGCATCAAAATAAAACCCCGATCCTGAGATCGGGAAGTTATCGTCAAAGCCAGTAAACTGGAAAATGCCCCTTAAGAGAAAAAGGGAGAAGCAAAGCAGACAACACCACATCACAAGTGTCGGGATGAAATAATAACCTCTGGTTAATGACAGTTGGATGAAAAACGGCTCGGATATATTTTACATGCCGGTTTGATCCAATAAGAAATACACCGCTGCACATCGCAAACCTGAAAACGGGTGTTCAGTTTTATCCGTTCAGGCGCTCTTTACGCCTGAACGGATGACCATCAGGGGTAACTCAGCAGCACAGGCGCATCCGGTAATTTTGTAAACCTGCGGATGATTTGATGGTAATCCGCCACCGGATCGAGCTGACTGAACTGCTTTGGATACAAATCTTTTGCCAGAATCTCCATCCCGATAATGTTGTAAGGATGGTTGTAGAAGTGGTGATAGATCCCGTAGGTGCGCCCCTGTTTTACCGGCTCAATCTGCGCTAATCCTGTACGCTTCAACAACGTCGTAAAGGTTGCCGCCACCGCTTTCCTGTCCGATCCGTAACCGAACGGCAGTACATCACTGTTGGAACGTTTTGACCCCGTCATGATGTAAACGTCCGGCTTCATAGCAATGATTTTCTCAAGGGAAACAAAACCTGCGTTACCCGGCAGCAAAGTCGATCCGATATTTTTGCCGCCGACCGCTTCCACCAGTCCACCCCAGCCGCTGTGGCTATGCGTAAAGCAGCAGCTGTCGCTGTTACCGGCTATCGGTTCAATAAAGACGGTGGGTTTGGTTTTAACCTGGTCAATGCCCTTCTGCAGATTCTGCCAGTGCTGCTGGTAAAAATCGGTGTAGGCCTTCGCCTCGGCTTCACGGTTCAGCACTTTACCCAGCAGCGTAATACCCGGCACGGTGTTTTCTTTAGGATGCAGTTCATAGTCAACAAACACGACCGGGATGTTCAGGCTTTTGAGCGTGGTCAGCACTCCCGACTGCATCAGCGCAGGTTTGGCACGCAACTGCGCAATCATGATATCCGGTTTCTTTGCCAACACGCTTTCGAGGTTCACCTGCCCCTGATCGTTGAAGCCCATATCCACAATCTTCTCAGCCTGCGGCCAGGTTTTCTTCAGCAGCGCCCAGGTTTGCGTATCCTGTTTCTTTGGCAGGTTATTCCATGCCACAACCCGTTTAAAAGGGTTATCCCGGTCCAGCAGCGCCAGCGTCATGATGTCTCGCCCGTCCTGGAGAATGACGTGCTGAGGTTCTTTCTGCAGCGTAATCGTCTGTCCATCCACATCCGTTACGGTCAGAGGATAGGTGGTGGCCGAACAGACCGTTGAGGCCAGCAACGTGGCTGCAAAAATACCGAATTTCATGTTTATTAACCCTGTTGAGAAATAAGAATTATTCTCGTTAACTTTACCATGTTAATTCGTAACAAATATAAACCTTTGTTTAATGAATACGTCTGAACGCTGTCTCAGGTTGGCGCCGTCCCGGCATAAGGATCGGACGGTGCCTTAATATCAATGAGAATTACGCCTTAAGCAGCGAATAAAAAATGGCCGAAATGGCGATCAGACCGGCGAGCATCACAAACAGATTACTGAGTTTGCCACTGTATTGACGCATAGCGGGCACCCGCTGGATAGCGTACATCGGCATCAAAAACAGAATTACGGCAATGATCGGGCCGCCCAGCGTTTCAATCATTTTGAGGATATTGGGATCTAGCGTTGCCACCAGCCAGGTTGTCAGCAGCATAAACACGGCCGTCAGACGATTCAGCCTGTCAGGGGCTAACGCTTTGCCCCGGCTACGGAGCGCTTTATTCACCATGCCGTTGAACCCTTCACGTGCGCCCAGATAGTGGCCGAGGAATGACTTGGTGATCGCCACCACGGCTATCAACGGCCCAATCCAGGCGATAAGCGGCGCATTAAAATGGTTGGCAAGGTAGGACAAGATCGAAATGTTTTGCGCTTTAGCGGACTGTAAGTCTTGCGGCGAGAGGCTGAGTACGCAACTGAAGACAAAGAACATCACGGTAAGCACCATCAAAAGGTGCGCGCAGGCCAGAATCCGGGAGCATTTTCGCTCGGCCTGCTCGCCGTACTCCTGCCGCTTCGCCAGGGCGAACGAGGAGATGATTGGCGAGTGATTAAACGAGAATACCATGACCGGCAGGGCAAGCCACAGCGTCATCCACAGATTGCGCCCGCTGCCCGTATTGAGGGTTTCCAGTGCGGCCCCGTGCCAGTAAGGAATCAGACAACACGCCATCAGCATCAACACGGCGACAAACGGATAAACCAGGACGCTCATCGCTTTCACAATCATGCTTTTGCCAAAGCGCACCACCGTCATCATGCCGATAATCAATATCAACGACAGGAGCGCACGCGGCGGCGGCACCAGGCCCAGTTGGTTCACCATCAGGCTTTCAACGGTATTAGTCATGGCTACGCTGTACATCAGCAAAATAGGGTAAATGGCAAAAAAATAGAGCAGCGTAATCAGTTTGCCCGCCCCTTCGCCAAAATGCTCTTCAACCACGTCGGTGATATCCCCTGCCGGATTGCTGCCAGAGAGGACAAAACGCGTTAAGGCCCGATGGGCAAAGAAGGTCAAGGGAAACGCCAGCACCGCCATAACGATCAAGGGTAACAGTCCCCCCATGCCCGCATTGATCGGCAGAAACAACACGCCCGCACCGATAGCGGTGCCATATAAACCCAGCATCCAGACGGTATCCGTTTTTCGCCAGCCAGTTTCATCATTAACGTGAGGGGTTTCCAGCGTGCGGGTTTGCGAGGTTTTCATCAGATCTTCCAGAATATGCATCAGCCTGAATCAAGGCTTGCAGCGGGTAAAGGGTTGGCGTTTTTCGCCATCAACGCATGTGTGCAACCTGCCAGATTCAGCCCGCCCCGTCAGGACGTAATCGATTGCGCCCCATTTTTTACACTATCTGACGGTAAAAATTCAAGTTAAGCGCCATATCGTGCACCTTTCCGGCAAAAACAGGGGAAAACGTGTGATGACGGCGTTACGGCCTGCCCCGTCCGCCATAGTTTGCGGATACCGCTCTGCTTACCCATTTTTTCCTCACTACACTTCAATCACCTTTAACGTTTTGGACAGGACAGTGCGCTCAACCCCGCTGTTAATGCTGCAGCCGCCCGATCGGCGGTTGCCGTCCAGTGATTTACAGGAGTCGACTCTATGAAAGCGTTAACCTATCACGGCCCTCATAAAGTCAGCGTTGATAACGTTGCCGATCCCGGACTGGAAGCCGCCGATGATATTATTCTGCGCGTAACGGCCACGGCGATCTGTGGCTCTGATCTGCACCTTTATCGAGGAAAAATTCCCGGCACCGATCATGGCGATATTTTCGGCCACGAGTTCATGGGTGAAGTGGTGGAAGCCGGCAGTGCGGTAACGGCCGTGGCAAAAGGCGACCGCGTGGTGATCCCGTTTGTTATCGCCTGCGGTGACTGCTTTTTTTGTCATCTGCATCAGTATGCCGCGTGTGAAAACACCAACAGCGGCAAAGGCGCGGCGCTAAACCGCAAAAGCATTACGCCGCCGGCGGCCCTGTTTGGCTACAGCAAACTCTATGGCGGAGTGCCCGGTGGTCAGGCAGAATACGTGCGCGTGCCTAAGGCCAACGCCGGCCCTTTTAAAGTGCCGAACACCCTTTCAGACGAAAAGGTTCTGTTCCTGTCCGACATTTTGCCTACGGCCTGGCAGGCGGTGAAAAATGCCGAGATTAAGCAGGGATCGAGCGTCGCTATTTTTGGCGCAGGTCCTGTGGGCCTGCTCAGTGCCGCCTGTGCCCGACTGGAAGGTGCAGAGCAGATCTACATGATCGATCACAATGACTACCGGCTGAATTTTGCCAGAGAGCGCTACGGCGTGATCCCCATCAACTTTGATAACAACGACGATCCCGCCGCCTGGATTATTGAGCACAGCGCAGGACACCGCGGTGTGGACGCCGTGATTGACGCGGTGGGTTTTGAAGCCAAAGGCAGCATGACCGAAACAGTGCTAACCAACCTGAAACTAGAAGGCAGCAGCGGGAAAGCGTTACGTCAATGTATCGCTGCGGTTCGCCGTGGCGGGATTGTCAGCGTGCCCGGCGTGTATGCGGGATTTATTCATGGTTTCCTGTTTGGCGATGCGTTTGACAAGGGCCTGACCTTTAAAATGGGCCAGACGCATGTGCATGCTTACCTGCCCGATCTGTTGAATCTGATTGAAAAAGGGCATTTAAAACCGGAAGAAATCGTGACGCATCATATGCCGCTGGAAGATGCCGCTCGCGGTTATGAGATTTTTGAAAAGCGTGAAGAAGCGTGCCGCAAGGTTATTCTGGTGCCTGGCATGATGCCAACCCAGGCCACGCTGTAAAAACATGGGCGGGAGATTCCCGCCCATGTTTTTTATCTGTGGGATTTGGCCTGTGCGTATGCGGCGTCCAGATCCAGCCGCTGCCAGAATGCCTGATCGGCGCCCGGTCCACCCAGCGGATAACCGGCAGATAAGGCACTTTTCACCATCAGTTCACGGCGCTGTTTTGCGGACAGCTGGGGTAAGGCCGTTTCCAGCAGCACCTCGGCCCCGTCCGGTACCCGCAGTTTGGCCGCGTTCCCGGCGACCTTGGGCAAGTTATAGCTCATCGTAAAGCGATAAAACGGCTTCATGCTGCCATTGCCGTAAGGATCGTCGCTACCGGCAGGTTTGGCGCACGCCGGCAGGGTTGTTCCACACTCTTTTTCCAGCGCGCTACGCAGCTGTTGACGGGCATCGTTGAATAACGTCCGATAAGCGGCATCGTTCAGATAATGGGCAACGTTGTATTGCGCCACCATGCGCGAGCCCATCACGTCGAGCGGATAGTGCACGCCCAGAACCAGCCGTGAATAGCCGTAGCGTGCGCCGCGTTGCAGTAAGGCTTCAAACCGCTCCGGCACCATCTCGGCCAGCAGCAGCGCATCGGTATAGCCCGTGTTGGTGTGCCCGCTGGGGAACGAGCCGCCATCGGCCGTGTAGGGATGATTGTCTTTGATCACCGTATCATCCGGCACCAGATGAATCGTATTCCCTTTGTGCAGGAAAGGACGCGGATAGTTAAAATGTTTTTTTGCTTCACCGGTACTGACTTCACTGGCTTTGATCAGGGCTGCCGCCTTATTGATTTCGCCTTTGTCATAGGCGGCCAGGAAGGCTTTACCTAAACGCGGCCCAAGGGCATCGGCGAGAAAATAGAGATAGCTGATCCCCTCTGCGTCCGCCAGCGCCTGATGTCGCTCGCCCTGAGTGGCATTGAGATTAATTGATGTCACCGTGGCACGATTGGCGTCCAGTACCGCTTTCGGCAGCGTGCTGAACCCTGATAACAGGGCAATACCTGCCTTTTGCAACGCATTCCCCTGGAAATCATAACCACTGGCTTTCAGCCACTGGTAGTCAGCGAGTTTATCACTCTGCTTCGCCTGCTTGAGTTGGTCACGGCTGAGCGCAGGCGCGCCATGTTGTATGGCCGCCCGCTCTGCCGCAAGCGCCTTTAATTCAAGTGCGTTAAAAGCCGGGCTGGACGATCCCTGCGAGGTGTTGTTTGCCAGCATGCTGGCCTCGGACAACGAAATTGCCTGTGCCTGCTGCGCCACCAGCAGTGCCGCCGCAATCAGCGTGAATTTCATTTTCATTATTATTCCTTTGATGTCTGATTATCTCTGACCTTGCCGGTTGTCACGCTAGCATTGCCCTATGACATTTTTATTTCAGCTGTTATGCCAGAGGTTTACCCCCAAAGCGCGTTGCGCGCTGAAAAAACCACCGCGAACGGGCAGCAAAAACGGCCTAACCCGCTACGCTAGTGTAGGATTGACCGGTGTTATTCACAGATAACGAGGTCTTGCCCAATGGCGATGTCAAGACTACGCCCCGCCACCTCTTTACGACGTTGTGAGGGCGTTACCGCACGAATGCCGTCTGACATTGATTAAAAAACAGAATTGATCGTTGATTACCGTTGCGACATTCATACACTCTCGGGTTGCGAATGGCCGCATCGGCGTGCGTGCTTATTAAGGGATGTTTACATGAGGTTATCCAATGCGCTTTAAAGGACTTACTGTCGGGTTTTTCCTTCTGATTTTAGCAATGGCCACCATTGCCTTTTTTGAAGTATTAGCGCCCTACTTTTCGGCCATTTTGTGGGCAGCGGTGCTGGCCGTCATCTTCCACCCGCTCAAAAGGTATCTGCGCGGCAAACTGGGCGATCGTAACGGTCTTGCCTCACTGCTGACGCTGGTTTGCATCTGCCTGATCGTTTTCACCCCGTTAGCGATCATCGCCTCATCCATGGTGGTGGAGGTGAACACGGTTTATCACAAGCTGCAAACCAACTCCGCCCAGTTTCCGGTGGTCTTTGCCGATTTGTTACAGCACCTACCGGGCTGGGCTAAACATTATCTGGCTGAAAATAATCTGGATAATGCCACGCAGATTCAGCAGAGGCTGTCGGCATTTGCCCTTAAGGGCGGTCAGTATCTGGCGGGCAGCGCCTTTATCATCGGTAAAGGTACGTTCAGTTTTACCGTTGGCTTCGGCATCATGCTTTACCTGCTGTTCTTCCTGCTGAAAGATGGTTCCTATCTGGTGCATCTCATTCTGGAAGCGCTTCCGCTGTCTACCTACGTTAAACATCATCTGTTTATGAAGTTTGCCGCGGTGTCACGCGCAACGGTGAAAGGCACGGTCGTCGTTGGCGTCGTGCAGGGGATTCTGGGCGGGCTGGCTTTCTGGTTTACCGGCATCGATGGCAGCCTGCTATGGGGCGCATTGATGGGCTTCCTGTCACTGGTTCCTGCGGTCGGTTCCGCCATCATCTGGGTTCCGGCGACCATTTTCTTCTTCGCCACCGGTGCGCTGTGGAAAGGGTTGTTCCTCGTTGGCTTCTTTGTCGTGGTTGTCGGCCTGGTAGATAACATTCTGCGCCCGCTGCTGGTGGGCAAAGACACCAAAATGCCTGACTACCTGATTCTGATTACGACGTTGGGTGGGATGGAAATCTACGGCATTAACGGCTTCGTGATTGGCCCGGTGATCGCCGCGCTGTTCATTGCCTGCTGGAATCTGCTGTCCGGACGCGATAACCGTGAAAACATCGAAGAGATCGATGAAGAGTTTATTGAAGAAGGAAAAAAACAGTCTGATACCGCACAACAGGATGCGGCAGAAGCAGAGGCCGCAAAGGCCGAGGCCTTGGAGGCGAAAACGGTTCCGGCCGAGCCGGCTCGAAAATAAGCCATAAAAAAACCCACCATCGGTGGGTTTTTTCACACTAAAGCGGCTTAGTTAGTCGCTTTATTTTTCAGGTCTTCAGCACCCTGCTTGGTTTTATCCCAGCCTTTCTCGGTGCCCTCTTTGGTTTTGTGCCAGCCTTTCTGCGTGCTTTCAGAAATTTTGCTGGAGGTCGAATTGCTCTTGCCTTCTGCGGCATGCTCAGACTTCAGCTTCAGCTCTTCGCCTTTATGCTCGGTCTGATGCAGTTTTTCTTTAGCGGTATCTGCGCCTTTGTGCGCTTCAGCGACAGTTTCATCCGTTGTGGTAGCAGCGAAAACTGGCGAGGCCAGTAAAACAGCAGACAGTGCAATAATTGCTTTCTTCATCGTAATTCCCTCTTGTGTGAAATTTGTCGTCTTGCGTGATTATCCTGGCACAGGAGACCAAAGAACGATTTAAGAATAGACCTGAAATGAAATATGGCGAACCTGACTGATTAAAAGTCCATCAGCCGCATAATCTTTTCTACCACAAATCCAGCTGCTGGCTGCCCGGCGAAGGTGATTTGGCGGCGGCTCTGGCCTTACGTACGCGCGGCGCAGGCGCGGGTTGCGCCATCGCCTGATGGATCCAGTGCATAATCACCGCAACCACATAAGCCTGATGTTTATCATCCAGCGCCTGATGCTGAGCAATCCCGTGCCATTTCGCCAGACAGCCACGACAACAGGTCGCGGTGGCGTGCTGAGCGATGAAAACCGGATGGCCGCGCATCGGCGTCTGCTTACCGTCATTAGGCGGTGCGCTGGCAGCCAGCCGCTGCTGGACAAACGTGGCCGCATGGGCTGCCACATCGGCCTCTCCCTTCGTCAGGCAGTAGTCATATTCCGACCGCCCCAGACGGAAACGCTGACGAAAAGGCGATTGGGCTAAGTGCTGAAACAGCGCGTCAAAGGTGTTCATCACTGGCGCATCACCGGATTAACTTTTTCTGCCTGACAGATAGCGAACGCCTCGGTCGCCAAACGTCTCGCGGTGCGGCTGCCCTGCATGCAGGTGAAAAATATCGCCTTCGCGATAGGTGGTCGCCTGATTTTCTGTGTACAAGGTAATATCGCCACTCAGGATCAGAGCCATTGCCTCAAAGGGATGTTCATGATGATCCAGTTCGCTATTTGCGCCCCGCTCCACAATAACCGGCTCTGCAAACCCTTTTTCTGCCAGAAGGGTTCGAAATTGCTGTTCTGTCATTTGTGCTCCCGTGAGTCGTGCCATTTTCTGTCAGTGTAGACAATCCTGGCGCAGTTCGTCAGGGCCATCCCCCGTCCAGAGCTTACGTAAAGTAGCGCAAGCAAGGTTGTAAGAGATAATCCCCCATGTGTACTTTCTGGTTACTTCATCACTAACATTTCATTAAAAATGGACGAAGCATGCAGCAAAGGGTAAAGACGGCATTACTTTTAATCAACCAGCGCTCACGTAAAGGTCGCATTGATGCCGCGCGCGCCACGCAGTTGCTGCAGCAATCCGGTTTGATTCTGCTAGAACCCGCTTACGACGACAGCCGTCCTTACGCTGAGCTCATCACCGCGTATGCCAGCCAGGTGGATCTGGTGATTGTCGGCGGGGGCGACGGCACCCTCAATGCGGCGGCAGCGGGCCTTATGCAGACCGGCTTACCCTTAGGCATTTTGCCCCTTGGCACCGCCAACGATTTTGCACGTACGCTCGGGATTCCGCCTCAGCTGGAGCAGGCTGTCAGCATCATTTGCCAGGGACACGTACGCTTTGTGGATTTGGGTGAGGTAAATGGTCATTTGTTCCTGAACGTATCCAGCATCGGTTTTTCGGCAGAGCTGGCGCGGAACCTTACGGCTCAGGCCAAAAAACGCTGGGGCGTGCTGGGTTATGCTTTTGCAGCACTGCGCATCTTGCGGCAAAGCCGCCCCTTTAGTGCGACGTTACATCATGAGGGACAGGCTATTGCGATCAAAACCGTTCAGGTTTCGGTCGGTAACGGACGTTTTTACGGCGGTGGCATGACCGTAGAGCAAAGCGCGGCCCCGGACGATGGGCTGCTGGACGTCTACAGCCTGGAGTTGAAAAGAAGCTGGCAGTTGCTGGCGCTCTTCCCCTCTTTGCGGCGCGGCACCCAGGGCCGCTGGCGTAACGTACGCACCTTCAGCACCACGGCACTCACGCTGCATACGCGCCGTCCGCACTACATTAACGCCGACGGCGAAATTATTGGGCAAACGCCCGCGCAGTTTTGCCTGATTAATGATGCGCTCAAGGTGCTGGTCCCTGAAAAGCGCCACCCTTAACGGGCAACATCAGCAGGCTGAGGTTTTAGCATAGCGACCAGCGCCATGCCCATCAGCCCCAGACCGATAAGCACCAGAAAATAGTAGTTCAGCAAATGCCACAGCCAGATACCGGCCACGCCGCCCACCAGAAAAGCAAGAATCGTGTAGGTATGCAGTCGCAGGCGTTCCAGATAGAGTGGCGCATCTTTGGGTGATTCTTTTCGCCGAAGGACATCAAACAGCATGGCCAGTTCGATGCCAATGTCTGTGGACGTACCGGACACGTGCGTCGTTCTGACGCGCGCATTCGAGATACGCGTGACCACCGCATTTTGCAGCCCCATTAAAAAGCTCAGGCTCAGGATCAGCACCACACCGGATGCAGCAATGGGATAGCGGGCCTCAATCACGCCCAGCGCCACCAGCGCAATGCCTTCTATAAAGATATTCACCGCGTAAATAGTGCGAATTTTGCGTCTGCGTCCGGCATTAATAATTAATGTGGAAAAGAGCGCGCCCACAATAAACATGCAGACGATAAACAGGAAAAACAGACCGTTGTGAAACTTTGCCTTGGCCAGAAAATCGGACAGCGAAGAGACGTTACCGGTCATATTGGCGGAAAAGAATCCTACAATCTCAAACGCGGCGGTATTTAAGGCGCCCGCCACGGCGGCAAGGGTGCAGGCAAGACGGCTATCAGCGATATACGTCCGTTCTGTTTCTGTGCTGATAAGCATAAGGTCCACTCTGCAAGACAACCCACTCAGGTTGGCCGATTTTACGCCAGCCGCCTGTTGTCGTGAAGAAACGCCGGAATAATTTTTTAGGCGGACATAACGATTGGACCGGGTAATACGCGATTAAGGCCAGCAGGTTAACGATGACCGCTGGCCTGTCTGGATGTCACAGCCGAATTTTCTTTAGTCCTTCAAGCGCTTGTTGCAGATACGCTCGCGGACAGGCCAGATTTAGCCGGATAAATCCTTTACCTTCGGGTCCAATTGGATAACCCATGAAGGGGCATGAGAAGTTGAAAAGCAGAGCGAAGATACCTGGTTGTTCGCCAGGGTTTACATCGCTCTGGAACAGTAAATTAAGCGCATGATGTCACTCATTTATCATCTGGTTTTCCCGGCGGCGTGTTACAGAGGTTGTCTGTCCGGCATATTATATCGCGCCTGCTCACCCTGGTGCGATAAAACACATCGCGTAACCGGTCAATGCCGCAGATGACAATCTGTTGCGCTTTTCATGTAACAGATCAAGATGGCGAAGCGTTAAAACATGCAGGCTCTGCAATCTGATGATTTTTTATTTGATACAGGGCCTTATGAAACGCGCGACGACTGTTTTTTTTCTTTTTATATCGACAGTTTTAATCTCAAACAGCGCCCTTGCGGAGCGCGCACCGCTGCTGGGTAATCTGCCTGCCAGCGGACAGCAGCTGTGCGGCAAAACCATAAAGCTTCAACTGGTGAAAACGTCCGATAACATCATGCTTTTAGGTTTGAAAAACCGGGAAAGTAGTGAGATGGATCTGTTTATGTCCAGCGTGGCGTTTACTGCAGACAATACCTATTCCCGCTTCGTGCCCGTGAAGTTTGATCAGTTATCGAAGCACTTCATTGAAACGCACAATCCAGCGCTGGAAGTGGTCTGGGGCGCGGCCATAGACGATAAGAACGTGCTGAGCTATAAACTGGCGTTAGGCAGTTATACCTATTCCTGCGGTGACATTGAATCCTGGCCAAACGACACGGCAAACCAGCTGTATGGTGAATCAGAAAATGGCGCTGAAGCAGAGATAAAATAGCGCGATGAAGATCAAAACAGACTGCCAGAGTAAGTCGCGGGCAGCCCGCCATGCGGTTAACGGCACGCTGTTTGAGGTGCCCGCGTAAAGCGCCCATGAACGATAGCAAAGCGTTCCTCTATCGTTGTCTGCTCACCGACAGTGACATTCTTTAAGGTCATCTCAAGCGGATAAACCTCGCTGTAACCATCCAGCGTAAGTTTCCCCTTGCCTGTTTTGACGTTATCGAAGGTGATATCGCGGTAATCCGGGATCATCGTGCCGCTCGCGTGCGTATCATAGTGCGTATCCATGACCACGGGATTGTCCACGTTCTGCATACAGACATTTTGATAGCGAATCGCCCGGACCTGCCCGCCCCGCGAGCGATCGCTTTTGATACGCAGGCCATTCGTCGTGCCGGTTAACGTCAGCCCGTCAACCAGTACATCACTAACGCCACGGTTGATTTCACTGCCAATTGACATACCGTGCCCAAAGCCAAACTGGTTATTCAGGATGGAGATATGGGAGGCAGGCGCATTGCCCGCTTTAATCGCCACATTGTCATCGCCGGTGCTGATTCGACTGTTAATTAGCGTGACATCGGAAGAACCCATCGGGTCCACGCCATCGGTGTTTCGCGCGGTGGCAGGCGTGTCGATGGTGATGCCCCACAGCGTAATGCCCTGACTGTCATTGATGACTACATGAAAGTTTGGCGCGTTCTTCAGGGTGATCTGGTACAGCGTAATATCACTGGCATGATCAATCTGAATCAGTCGCGGGGCGTTTTGCTTCGCCTCATCATTTTTGGCGCTGGCTGCCAGTTGCCACCAGGTTTGCCCCTCACCTGCCATGCTGGCAGCGCCCTGCCCGTCGATCACGCCTTGCCCGTAAATCCCGCTGCCGTGGACGTGATTAAGCGTAATAAACGCCCGGCAACCATTGCCCTGGTTATCCAGCTTCCCGCAGCTCCCGCGGCCGTTATCGTATAAGCGTGGATCCGGGATGGCGCTCAGCACCGCACCCTTATCAACTCCCAGGCTGACGCCGGAGGGCAAAGACAGGGGGCCGCTAGTCAACGTCTTTACAGTGGGCGATGGCACTAACAGTACCATCCTGCCAGGTGGGCAGTTGTTCAGCGCCTGTTGAATGTGCGGGCCGATATTGGATTGATTGCTTGCATAAATCCGCTGGCAAACGGGCGGCGAGACAGGCTGTGTCACACTTCTTCGATCGCCAGCCTGAGCCGTAAAACTCATCAATACGCTCAAAACTGCGAACAGAATAGAGGCGCTGCGGCACATCGTCACATTCAGATTCGTCATAGTGAAAAGGCGATAAGGAAACAGAGCCTCACAATACGCAAGTCCTTCTTTGCAGGTAAAGCAGAATCACGGTAGCAGCGCCAGGAGTGGTCAAAATGTTAAATTCTGACTGCTTGCCGTTCTTCAGGTCATCATCTTTTTATTGCGCTGATGCCTGATACGCCCGGTTTGTTACCTGCTGATGCCCTGTGGTAAAAGCCGCTAAAAATCACATAATCTGTCATGACGCTCTTTGAATAAAAGGTGAGCCTGACGTGGAAAGCTATGACGCTATTTATCGTCGCCTTCAGAGGGAAGGCCATGAAGCCTGGACCGGCAGCGGTTATCAACGGGCGCATCAGCAACTTAACGCCACCATTGGCTGGCTGGGTGCTGCGCAGTTCATTCCAACTGGCGGAACGTTCCTTGAGTTGGGCTGCGGCAACGGTGCCATGGCCTCACATTGTTTTGCCGAAAAAGGCTTTCGGGTTTTTGGCGTGGATATTTCAGCGGTCGCCGTGGACTGGGCCAGATCGCGATTCGCGGCGTCAGGCTTAAGCGGCTGTTTTGATCAGGGCGATGTCTGTGACCTGGCACATTATCCGGATGCAACGTTTGATGTCGTCTTTGACGGCAGTTGCTTTCACTGCCTGATCGGTCCCCAGCGCGCGGCGTGCCTTAAGGCTCTGCATCGGGTTTTGGCTGCCAATGGCACATTGATCATCAGCAGTATGTGTGGTGCGCCTAAACAGCGAACCGACCTTGACCGCTATGATGCCCGCCGCGGGGTTTTAATGGTTAACGGTCATCCCTGGCGCACCCTGAAGCCGCTGGATGCACTTATCGCCGAGATCGCGGACGCGGGATTTATGCTGGTTGGGCAGGCGGTAAATGTTAATCCTTGGTGGGATCACGCGACGCTGGTTTATCACAAAGCGCCTTCTCCGTCCGTAAAAGCCCAGGCGTGCTTTTAAGCGTAATGGCGCTGAAAACAGGCGTTTGTCGCTCTGTTACAGCCTTAACGCGGTGCATAAAAAAAGCCCATAAAATGGGCTTCATCAAACAGGCAACCATTACATGCAACATCCTGACCTGGCTGGGTCAGGATTCAGAAGTCATGTTACTGGTTAGCCGCGCGCTCTTGCTTGATCTTGTGCGCGTAATCAATGACTTCTTCACCGGTCTTGCCAGCCAGCGCGCCTTTGATCTTTTTATCGATCAGTGCGCGTCCGCCTTCGTCACCGCTGCCCGCCTGCATCAACTCTTTCATACTGACCTGGCTGAACGCAATGACTTGAATAGCATCGTTAAAGGCCGCGCGTTTATCTTCGGCAAGAGAATCACGGACTTTTTGCATAGAGGTTTGAAAGGCCTGTTCGGATGAACCATCGATCTTTGGCTCGCCACAACCTGTTAACGCGAAAGCTAATAAAATGACTGCCACTGCTTTTTTCATATCGTCTTTATCCTAAAAAAGTTCTTCGCAATGGTAAGTTTTTGTGATGTTTTTTTAAAGAACTATTTATTGTAAGGCATCAGCCTGTATGCCTTATCAACAGCACCGTTGAAAGCTCAGGGGCTTTGTTGAATAAATCAAATTTCGGGTAAGTATCCCCGTGCCGGGCTGCGTTTTCAGGCGATACGCTCGCTTTCAGGCATACCTGCTTTCGTCATTTTGTTCAACGCGCGCACCATGGCTATAGCCTCCGTAACCTGACCATCATAATCCCGCAGCGTCAGTGAACCGCCGAACAGCTGCTTCACCTGCTACATCGCCGTTTCCGCTATTGAGCGGCGATTGTAATCTGTTGTCCATTTCCATCGGGCATTGCTTCCGCTCAAGCGCTGATTCGCAACAGCACGTTTGCGATACGCGTATTCACCGGGCCAGTAACCCATGCTCTTCCTGGACGGGATAAGCGCGCTGATTTTCTTGCGCCGCAGTTCATCGTGACAGAGCCGGGTGTCGTAAGCTCCGTCTACCGCTGCTGCCCTGATTTTTCTGTGCGTCTGCCGGATAAGTCCCGGGAAGGCCTCTGAGTCCGTTACGTTGTTCAGCGACAGGTCTGAACAGATGATTTCATGTGTTTTACCATCGACAGCAAGGTGCAGCTTTCGCCAGATACGACGGCGCTCTTTGCCGTGTTTTTTGACCTTCCATTCGCCTTCACCGAAAACTTTCAGCCCGGAGGAATCAATCACCAGATGCGCGATTTCACCCCGGGTGGACGTTTTGAAACTGACATTGACCGACTTCGCCCGCTTACTGACACTGGTGTAATCCGGGGATCGCAGAGGAACGTCCATCAGGGCAAAAACGGAATCAATAAAGCCCTGAGCAGCTCGCAGGGCCAGCCGGAACAGGCGTTTAATCATCAGGACAGTCGTGATAGCAAGGTCAGAATAACGCTGAGGTCTTCCCCGGGATGAAGGCGCTGCTGACTCATACCAGGCCTGAATCGCCTCATCGTCAAGCCAGAAAGTGATGGAGACACGGTTGATGAGGGCTTTGTTGTAGGTAGGCCAGTTGGTGATTTTGAACTTCTGGTTTGCCACGGGACTGCCTGTATTGTCAGGAGAATGCGTGTTCTGATCCTGCAACTCAGCAAAAGTTCGATTTATTCAACAAAGCCGGAGAGTATATAAATGCTCATGCCGTGCAACGCTTTGACAGGTAACAGACGAAAACTCAGCGGCCATTACCTGTCCTGAATTAATTAAGGAAATGCATAGTTGGATACTGTCATGAAAGTAATTATCGCCCCAAATCCCGCAACTTCTCACCCGCCATCAAATTCCTCTCAATCCGTTCCAGCGTCACATTCTTGGTTTCCGGCACCAGGTACACAGTAATGACAATAAACACCAGGTTAAACCCGGTATACAGCCAGAAGGTTCCGGCCGCGCCGATGCTGCCCAATAGCGACAAAAATGTCGCACCGATAATCATGTTCGCCACCCAGTTCGTCGTGGTGGAACAGGTAATACCAAAGTCACGGCATTTTAGCGGCTGGATTTCAGAACACAGGATCCAGACGACGGGTGCTGCACTCATTGCGTATCCACCAATACATAACATGGTCATGCCGACTGAAACCCAAGACAGACCGCTGCTGATATTTCCCTGCCCTGCTTTCATCAGGCAGTAACCTAATACCAGAGTGGCAAAGGCCATCACCGAGAAGCCAATTTTCAGGATGGGTTTTCTGCCCGCTTTGTCTACGGTAAAAACGGCAATAAAGGTGGCAAACATAAAAGTCAGGCCAACGATAACGGTGGCGATCATCTGCTCCTGAGTGCTTTTAAAGCCCGCCATTTTAAAAATCTGCGGCGCGTAATACATGATGATATTCATCCCGGTAAACTGCTGCATGCCCTGCAATAACATGCCCATAAAGACCGCACGCCTGACATTTTTATTGCTTTTGAAAAGCGAAAAACCGCCCTGCTTCATGCGCAGACTTTCCCGAATCTCATTGAGTTCCTGGCGGGCTTTTTCCGACGTATCGCGCAGCATGCGCAGCACTTCCTCCGCCTCAATATGCATCCCCTTAGCCGCCAGCCAGCGTGGACTGTTCGGTAGGAAAATGACCATAATAAAAAGTACAACGGCGGGAATGGCCAGAACCCCCAGCATGGCCCGCCAGTTACCGCTGTAGCTAAAAGCAGTATCCGATATAAAGGCCATTACGATGCCCAGGGTAATCATCAGCTGATACAGGCTTATCATTTTGCCACGCACGTTTTCAGTGGCCATTTCAGATAAATAAAGCGGCGCGGTATAGGATGCCACGCCAACGGCCAGGCCCAGCAGCAGACGAAAGATCAACAGCATTTCAACGCTGGTTGCGCCCGCGGAACCGAGCGATCCGATAGCAAACAACACGGCGCCCGCCATCAGACTGTATTTGCGGCCAAGCCGATGCGATACCCAGCCATTACATAGCGCCCCTAGCGCGGCACCCAGCATCATGATGCTGACCACCCACTCCTGCTCATGGCTGCTCAGGCTAAAATGATGAGTCAGAAAAGGTAGCGCACCGGAAATCACGCCAATATCCAGTCCAAACAGCAGCCCGGCTAGCGCGGCTGAAACTGAGATGAACAGGTTCATACGACGAACTTTTTGCTTATGTTCGCTTTGAATAATGAAAGTATTTACATGAGACATCATTAAGCTCCGCTCATACAACATGTCGTGTCCATGCAGCATATAAAGTAGCGATAGCGGGCGATGAGGGCAAATGAGGTCAGGATATGGACGATTTTACTGATCCCACTCTAAGTGTGATGCAGATCTCACTGAATGAGGGAGGGCGCATTTATCGTTTTATGACCTGATATTTCAACACGCTTTTTTTGGCGATAATGTGTAAAAAGCCCGATGGTGACCGCTGACCTGTGGAACCATCCAAACCCGGCGGGTAATTAACCTAAGCCATCATCGCGGCAGTTTTGCATGAAGCGTCGCCAGAAGACCTGGCCGTCACGGTGCCGCGCTGGCGATATGATGCATCGTATAAGAATAAATAGCCGCTATGTACCCGTCTTCTTGTTAACCACGCTCACCGCACACGCGATGAAATATCGTAATTTACTTTTCTGGTTATCGATACTTCTTGCTGCTCATTTAGGCAATACAATACTGCACAGCAAAGCGCATCAGTTTATTACCTGAGGGTGACAACGACGAAATACCGTTTTTTTACACGTTCTTGTTCGACCCAATGCGCGCCCTTTCCTTTTACATCATTTTTTAACAGTCACTTTCCCTGTCTGCCGTGTTTGGAGCGTTCATCCTCAAGGAAAAGTGACGACAGGAAACAGGCAATGACCAGCATCATTTTATTATTACTGTTCTTTATTAATTTGATTCTTATCCTGGGTTTGATGGCTATCCAGGAAATGCTTGATGACCGTTATTCGCCCCATTACGAGAACGGTGACTACGATTAATAACGGCCACATTTCCGCGCCGCCTGGCGATGCTCAAGAATCCCTGTTCATCATGGGATCCTTCCGGATTAAACTGTTATCGTTTCTGGATCAGCCCAGTTATAAACCGCAAATACCAGCCTGATGTCGCCCGAAATGGCCCCATATCTTCGGTGCATATTGTCGGTAAAATACGATTTGAGCGTGTCGGGCAGGCTTGTTGAACGATAACGTAGCAACGTGGTGTGCCAGTATTCCGGTGGCGTTGTTTTTCCACCATGTCTTTGCAGAAGCAAATCCCGCCACTCTTCCAGTGACAGCAGTGCATTCCAGCATGCTGCTCTTTGCGCTACGGCGTGGCCTTCAGGAATACCTGCCAGTAGCAGTTGATCGGGAAGCGCCACCAGCCGTAATGCGTCAACCCTGAGTGACGAGTCGGTCACGTTCTGGCGAAAGGCATCCCTCAGGCCCGCTAAAGCCGGGAGCTGCTGCGGGCTTTGATAGCGCGCTGGCGTGACGGGCAGGAAGGTAACGTGAAAATGTTCGGCCCGCATGACATCTGCCAGCGGATCCCCCTGAGTTAAGCCACGAAGATCGGCAAGGAGTGACTGAATTTGCGGATTCAGGACCGGCTGAATGCCACTGGTCAGGGCGTGAAGCCCGGCAGGATAGAAAAACTTGTCTGCTTGCTGATGTGCACTCGCTGTTTCTTGCCGCCAGCATTGCTGGGTTTCCCTGTTACGCTGCGCGTAGAGAGCGTCAAAATAAGCGGCCGCCGTCATCTTCTCTCCTGAGATATCGTTAAACATCATGTCGGTAGCATAGCCAGATGAACACATGAATGCAGCACTTTCACGAAACAAGAAATGAAAGTCCATTTCATACTTCGCGTAATGCGGCTGTTTATCAGCCCATTCAGGTACGTGGGTTTCATCAATTGTTGCGTCGTTGGTATCGCCCTGGTTCTTTTCTCGGGTTGCACATCGGGATGATCGCTCTTTACAGATCTGTCTGTCATCGTGGCTTCGGATTACAAGGCTGGATATGTTCTCTGCCGTCTTAGCCAAAGGTCAGCACAACAGTTTCCCGGCATTACATTGCACAGTCTGGATTCACTACCGTCAACCTGATGATATGGCTTACTTTTTCCCTCCAACATTGACTTAGCAGAAATACCGACCAGGCTTATCAGGCGAGCTGTTTTATAGTGTATTCATCACGAGGGAAAGACATGAAAAGCATTTTGAGCGGTTTATTGATTGTTTCCAGCCTTTTAATGATGTCGGGTTGCCAGCAGGACAGCGGTGCTGTGGGCAATGATGGTCGTCCACATGCGCCAAGCGGGCAATCTGTTCCAGGCGGCCCGTTAGGTAAAGGCCCTGTAGGCCAGCCACAGGCTTAAATAAAAATCCGGCTCTGAGCCGGTTTTTTCACTTTGTGTTTGCGTAAATCTGATTTAACTTTCCACCAGACTCGCAAAATGACTGTACAGCGCCGGCAAATGACAGCCGCTAAGCACGGTTATTATCCTCTGGATGCCGCCGTTATTTATCCCCCTGGCAGCAAAAGTCCCGCACGGTGGTGTTTCATTACCGTTCTTAATTTGATTATTATATTAACATTTCACCCTCAACCATAAGGGAGCAGATTTAAGATTTTTCCTGTCCAGACTGAAAAATATTTTATCGACCACCACAAATGACGCGTCTGTCATCCCAGATATTCGTGATCCATCTCTCATTAATGAAGTCTTCCCTCACGTTCTTATCAAACATTACCCCGACGAAAATATTATTATTGCATTTACTGAGAATCTAAATAATTAAGCAGCCGATTAAAACCTGCCAAACGCCACGCACCTAATTTCTTCATTTTCATCGACATCAACAGAAGATACCTGTTGTCTCTTCTCTATCGCCTTGTATTCAAACGTGAGCTTCTCTTACAAATAAACAGGACGTATCGATCAATTAATTATATACAATAGCCTCGACCTATCAGGAACACCGTACCGATCGATATTAACTATTTTTAAATGGTCAGCATCTCTGCAAAATAACCTTCACGCACCGCTCAGGATTAAGGAATATTTCTATACATTTAATTAACCTAATTTCGAGCAGATTAAAACATTCAGTCAGCCACACCACCAGGGTATAAAAATGACGTCACATTAATTTAATAATAATTATCATTAAGAATAAAGCGTTAATCCTTAATGTTAATTCATAAGTTAACGGATGCGTTATTTAAAATATTCACATTAAAAATAATTATTTTAACAGAATGCTTAAAAAGAATGTTCCTGCCTGATGAAAAGCGATCTTCTGAACATTTAACAACCCCATTACGCTAAGAAAAACATCGATGAAATAAATGGATGAATAAATAACAATGAGCAGAACAACGCGTAAGTTTGTTATCGCTACGGTGATGAGTACGTTTGGATTAATGAATGCCCCTGCAGAGGCGGTCTGTAGCCAAGAAGGGAACAAATACACCTGTAGTGGCGCCGATCATGACACACAAAACCTGACAGGCGATGTCCTCGACGTCGTGCTGGACGGGACGTCTTACATTAATACCGATAGCGGATATGGCTTATCCGTCACGGGTTCATCCCTGACCATTACGCAGCAGGAAGGCGGCATTATCGTAGCCGATGGTTCAGGGATAAATATTGAAAATACCGGTACGGGCGACACCACGCTTAACATTTCCGGCACTGTGGTGGCGAAAAGAGCCGATGGTATTGAAATCATTACGTCCTACGAGGCAGGCGCAATCACCCTTATTCAGGAAGCAGGCACAATATCAGGGGAACAGAATGGCATCCAAACGCAGTATATGGGAACGGCCGATACGTTTATCGCGGTATCCGGCGAGGTGAAGGGAGAATCGAATAACGGTATTAATGCCCTGAATGGCAGCACGGCAAAAAACCTCTCCATCATGCAGTCTGGCGGAAAAATAACCGGCAGATTTAACGGTATTCAGGCATCTAACCAAGGTACCGGAAACACGTCCATCATCACAACCAGTGATGTCTCAGGTGAATACGCGGGCGTTTTTGTCGATAATCATGCTTCGGCACAAGACATCCTGGTGATGCAGTCAGATGGCAGCATCACCGGGGGCCATTACGGTATCTATGCCTTCAACCACGGAATCGGTGATACCAGCATCCTGACCGCGGGTAACGTCACAGGCACAAACGGTTCAGGCATATACGTCGACAATGCTGAGAGCGCAAACAATCTGTCCATTGTGCAATCTGGCGGGAAAATAACCGGCGGTGAGCATGGTATCTACGCAAACAATCACAGTCGCGGCGATACTTCCGTTACCACCCGCGGTGAAATCGTGGGTGAAAATGGCTCCGGTGTCAGCGTCTCGACCATGGACGGCGGCGATATCGCCTTCACTCAGATTCAGGGAAAAATTTCAGGTACTCAGTCAGGCATAGATATCTTAAACCGCGAAACGGGCGCCACGACTGTGAATATATCGGGTGAGGTTATTGGCGGCAGCGTCGCCGGTATCAATACAGATTTTAGAGGTAATGATGGAAAAACTACCATCAACCTGAACCAGGGTGCGGATATTTCAGCCGCCTCAGGTATTGCAATCAGGTCTACTCATTCTGATGCAACGGTAAACCTGAATAACGGCGCCAAAGTTTCCGGACAGATTCTGTTGGGAAATGGGAATAACACCCTGAATCTCAATCAGGGTTCAGATGTAAGCGGCCTGACAGTGATAAATGGAAACGATGACGATGATCCTGAGGACAGTATCACTACCCTCAATATCAATCAGTCACTGACGGGTTCTTCTTTTTCTGAGGGGGCAGCAGGCGATGTCGCCATTCTGAACTGGAATATCATTAATGTTGGCAACGCAGCGCAGACCCGCAATGCGACGTTAACCCTTTCCGGCGATCTCAATGCAGATCAGATCACTATCGCATCAGGGGGAAGGGTTAACGTTTCTTCTGCGGTCCGGGATGTCACTCTTGCGGGTAAGGTAAATAATGCAGGCTCCCTCGATCTGGGCATTGAGCGAAACAGTGACAACAGGTTAACCATTGAGGGTGATTATTCAGGGGATAACGGCAACCTGGTCCTGAATAGCGTTCTCGAAGGTGACAATGGCACTGCTGACCGACTGATCGTCAATGGCGATACGGCCGGCCATACCTGGGTCAGTATCAATAATCTGGGCGGACAGGGAGCACTGACCGATAAGGGCATTGAAATTGTCACGGTTAAAGGTGATTCCGCCGGTACCTTTGCAAAATCAGGCCGAATCGTCGCCGGGGCCTATGATTACGATGTAGTTAAAAAAGACAGCAACTGGTTTCTTGCCAGCGAAAAAGCGTACCGTCCCGAATTTGGCAGCTATCTGGCAAATGCCCGTGCGGCCAACACGCTGTTCCATACCCGCCTCCACGACCGCCTGGGTGAAACACAATACACCGACAGGTTAACGGGCGAACAAAAAGTCACGAGCCTGTGGATGCGCCATATCGGTGGGCATAACCGCTTCAGAGATGCTTCCGGCAAACTCCATACCCAAAGTAATCGTTACGTGATGCAGCTCGGCGGCGATATCGCACAGTGGAGCCGCAATGGACTGGATCGCTGGCACCTTGGCCTGATGACCGGCTACGCCAATAACCAGAGCCGCACGCATTCTAAAGCGAATGGCTATACCTCACGTGGAGACATTAACGGTTACAGCGTAGGCCTGTACGGCACCTGGTACGCTAACCAGAAGGAGAAAACCGGGGCCTATGTCGATGCATGGATGCTGTACAACTGGTTCGATAATCAGGTTACCGGGCAAAATCTGGCGACGGAAAAATATCATGCTGATGGGATCACCGCTGCCCTTGAAACGGGCTACACCTTTCAGACAGGAGAGAGCCGCGATGGCCGCACGCGTTACTGGCTACAGCCAAAGATACAGCTTACCTGGATGGACGTGCAGGCTGACGATCACATCGAAAATAACGGCACATATGTTGTCAACAACACCAACGGAAATCTGCAGACCCGTTTGGGCATGAAGTTTTATCAGCAGGGAAATCACATCAGTGATGAGGGCAAAGATCGCACTTTCCAGCCCTTTATTGAGGCCAACTGGATCCATAACACCCATAACGACAGTGTCATGATGAATGGTATCAGCAATGCGATCACAGGCGCGCGCGATGTGGGTGAACTGAAACTTGGCGTCGAAGGTCAGATCAACGCTCGCCTGCAACTGTGGGGCAACGTTGCTCAACAACTCGGCGATAATGGCTTTAGCGATACACAGGGCACGCTGGGGATAAAATACCAGTTCTGAATGTTCGCATAATATTCCACGTCAGCCCATTACCTCAGATGTCCGGTTTTTACGTTTGGGTACCATGACAGAAACCGGCCTGAATGAACCTGTTCAGGCCGACCGCACAATCAGGACAATCTGCATTTGTCGTGATGGCGTTCCACTCAGCTCCCCTTCCGCGCAGTTCTGCAATACTCGAGTAAACTTGATCATACTGGCTGAAAGGAAAAACCTGTATTGAGGCTTTGCCTGTCCTGCGGCGAGATCAAAACACGCCTTACAACCGTCCCCCATAACAATAACAAGGTGCGAACAGTGATGAAAAAGATCGCGATCGTCGGCGCTGGGCCAACCGGTATCTACACGTTTTATGCGCTTCTGGGTCATCATGTACCGATGTCCGTTTCCGTTTACGAACAGGGTGATGAGGCCGGTGTTGGCATGCCCTATAACGATGAAGAGAATTCCCGGATGATGCTGGCAAACATTGCCAGTATTGAAATCCCGCCTGTATTTATGACCTATATTGACTGGCTACGCGCCCAGAGCGACAGTCATCTCAGGCGATATCACGTCGATCCTGCCTCTCTGCATATCCGTCAGTTTCTGCCGCGTATCCTGCTTGGCGAGTATTTCCGCGATCGGTTTTTAGCGCTGGTGTCCCGCGCAACGGCACAGGGTTTCGAGGTAAAAATACATGAGCGCTGTCAGGTCACCGATCTTGAGGCCACCGATGCTGGCGTAAAACTCTGGACGCAGGGCGATACTGCCCCAGCAATATTTGATCAGGTCGTTATCGCCACAGGCCATGTCTGGCCAGACGACAGCGCCGCCACCCGCACCTACTTCCCCAGCCCCTGGTCCGGTCTGATGGAAGCGAAAATAGCGGCATGTCACGTGGGTATTATGGGCACCTCCCTGAGTGGCATTGATGCCGCAATGGCCGTGGCGATCCAGCATGGTGACTTTCAGGAAAGCGACGACGACGCGATCGCCTTCACACTGGACAAAGGCCACGAAGCCCTGAAGATCGTATTAATGTCACGCTCGGGCATTCTGCCAGAAGCCGATTTCTACTGCCCGATTCCCTATGAGCCACTGAGCGTCGTTACCCAAAATGCCATCGATAACGCGATTGAGGCAGGCGCTGACGGATTACTCGATCGCGTATTTGCACTGATGGTTGAGGAGTTGGAGGAGGCTGCGCCCGCGTGGAGCAAAACGATTGATCTGAAAGCACTCAATGCCGACAGCCTTGCAGAAGCCTGGTTTGCCAACCGACATAAACAGGATCCTTTCCACTGGGCCAGCGCTAACTTGAATGAAGTCGAACGCAACAAACGCGACAGGCGCACCGTGCCCTGGCGCTATACCCTTTTGCGGCTGCACGAGGTGGTTGAGGAAATCGTTCCCTTCCTTAACGAAAGCGACAGTAAACGCTTTTCAGGTGGCCTCGCTAAAGTGTTTATTGATAACTACGCGGCGATTCCTTCTCAATCCATCCGTCGACTGCTGGCCTTACGAGAGGCCGGAATCATCAGCATCCTTGCCCTTGGCGAAGAGTATGAACTGCGAAGGCAACAGCAGAAAACGCTGATCACGACTGAGGGGCAACAGCGAACGTTTGACGTGTTTATTGATGCGCGAGGGCAAAAGGCTCTTAAGACCCGCGATCTGCCCTTTGCAACACTGAAACAGCAGATCCAGCGCTGCGGCGATGAGATTCCGGATGTGGGTGACGATTATACTTTGCTGTCTCCTGAATCTGCCCGTGGACGCATTGCCCTGGCCGCCCTGCCCTATTTAATGCATGACCAGCCGTTTGTGCAGGGACTCACGGTGTGTGCCGAGATCGGTGCCGCCATCGCCAGTACGCTTGTGGAATCACCTTCACGTCCCCGAAAGCGCCTGGCGTGTTTTGAACCCTAGGGCAACGCGATGCCGCTATCTTGTTAACGCTGAAACGACTGGGCGACAGCGCATCTCGTCGTCCGGCTCTGGCATCAGCTACCTGATTCCGGCACGTGATTAAGGCAGAATATGCTCTGTGATGGCGTCAGAACTCAGTTGCACCAACCCTTTGACGCCATAGTGATAACCAGTTTTATCATGTTTAATGCGGGTGCCGCTGATATGCGTGTCTGCATTGGCTGCGAGTATCGCCTGCGCCAGTGGCAGCACCTCGTCGCCATAGTCTTCAAACAGCTCACCGGTGACAATCACGTGTCTGATATTGTGAATCGGTGCGGTGCAGCAGATAGCAAAACAGAGCGCTCTGGCGGTGGCCAGTACCGTTGCGGGCTGGTTATCCGGATCGACAGCAAACGCCTGCTCGATACCGCCCTCATAAGGTAAATGCACTATCTCCGGATAAAATCCGTTCTCACCCAGTACCGGCTCGCCGTGAATACATTGCCCATAGCCCAGGCTGCCAAACCCAGGCATAAACGCCACCCACGATGAGTAAGGTAAACGCTGAGCCAACTGAAAGGTGGTGCAGAACGCAATATTAAAAATCTGTGTGCTGATACACATCGCGTCTTCAATCCGTTTTTTAAGCGCCACGTTCGTCTCACTGAACAACGGGCAATAACGAACGACGCCGGTGAAATGCTCGATGCCGCCCTGCAACGCCACGCTTATTACGTTGACCTGCTGCTGACGGACATTGCCTGACAGGCATAACGCCGCCACGCTGGTGGCGATAAAGTCAACCAGGCGTTGTGGCGTTAGTAGGACAGGCAACGAGATCCTGTGGTGCGCCAGCGCGGGCACTTGTGTATTGAAGTCGTTTAGCATCGCCTGGAGCTGGCCTTTGCGAAGCGTAATATTGACGCTGAAAAACTGGCCCGGCGTTGCCGCCAGCAACTGTTGAGGTCGGCCAAACGCACTGTCCTTTACGTCCCGCTCCTCAATAACCCGCTCTTCCAGCAGCTGCGACGTCAATTTTGTCACGTAGGCCTTCGTCACACCCAGGCGGCGCGTCATCTCTGCCCGTGACTCGCATTCGCTGTGCAGAATATTCAATATCTGCTTCTTGTAATCCATTCACGACCCTCTGCCCGCTCTGCGCTTCTGAGCGGACAGTAACACAGTTCGCCTTATCAGGAATTTGCTCTCAACACGAGTATCCAGTCATTTCCGCTGGCGGGTGGGTCGATGTTAAGGAAGAAGGTCTCCGACATATCATTGCTCAGCCAGTTCATGATGCCATAGCGGGGATCAAACCATCCTGTTTCGAATCCCGTTGCGGCAAAGGCGCTGATATCCAGGGTGATATTTTGCTGTTGCGGAATATATACCGCTATCCAGCGCTGCTGGTGATCGCGCATCACACCACAGTGGCGTTGATCGCTGGGATTAGGGTTGATAAGCAAAGACCGATCGGGAACCCGTAGATGCCAGTCAGGCAGGGATTCAATAAACCGTCGCAGGATGCCAATGGCAAAGGCGCCGGGATAGTCAAGCGCATCAAACCAGTACGGAATGGTATCGCCCTGATAAGTACTCGCTGCGCTTTCAGGTATCGCCACGGCGTCATCTTCCGGTCGGCGCATCTGCCAGAGACTGTAGCAACCATAGGTAATGCCCGCGCCCCCCGCAAAGACTGACCAGTAGCTGCTGCGACGCACCTCACGATCGGTAAAGCGGCTGGCCTCCTGTGCACGACGGAACTGATGCTGACACATGATCGGATGGGCTTCATAGCAGGGTTCAGCATCGAGAACCGGCTTGCTCTGACGCTGGTAATCCATTTCAATGGCGCGCCACGACGGATAAGCCTCACCCATATGTCCCGATTGCCAGACGATAAAATCATGCCAGGGCCGATCGCCCAGCATGTCCAGCGTGCTTCGCCCGCCCTGCGAGTGCACAGTCAACAGCGCATCGCCACTGCCGCCCTGTCGCAACCCTTGGGCCATATTTTCCATCAACTGGCCTTGTTCCGGGGTTTGCACTGCACGATCACCGCCGATCATCCATATGATGCCCGTGCCTTGCAGCTTGTCACTGAGATACCGACAGAATGCCTGAACGTTTTCTGCGTTAAATAAGGGCGTTTTGGCCGTTCCCCAACTGTTGTTCACACTCCAGTGTGATCCCCACATCGGCACCAGGGCGATATAGAGATCTCGCGAGTTGGCGATGTCGGTGACTCGCCTCAGATGATCAAAATAGGCTTCATTGGGGATCAGAGACGTTAAATCCCTAAAGGGCAGATGTCCGCCTTCGTAAGTCGGCGTCTGTAAACCGTCAAGCTCACACAGGGCAACGGCCTGAATCACATTAAAGCCTTTTTTTGCCCGATTTGTTAAATACGCTTCTGCCTCTGTCAGCGTCAGTTTGTGAAACAGCTCCCAGGCAGTACAGGCCGTATAGAAAAAGGGGCGATCCTCCTGATAAAAACTTCTGTCACGAACCGTTAATTTTTTCATCTACCACTCCTGATATCAGAACGCTTTTTCATTGATAAATGACTGGCAGGTTTTTTCATCCAGTTTGTAACGTGAAAATATTCCGGCGGTGATAAACATGCAGGATGCGGGGAGCCAGACATAAAGGAGGTTAAACGCAGAAAGTTGATTTTCTGAAGCCGTGGTCATGAAATCGGGGTTATATCCGTACCATGCTAAGACATAACCAATAATTGCCCCACCGATCGCCATTCCGGCTTTTGTGGCAAACAACATGCCGCCGCCAATCATGCCGTTTATTCGGACGCCATATTTATAAAAGCCGTAGTCAGCCACATCCGCGACGGTTGCCCAAATAATTACGGCGATAAGTTCAACAACCAGTGTCGCCGTGACAAACAGCCCCGCATGTACCCAGACGGCTTCGGCAGAGGTAAAACCAATGATTAACGTAATAAGTCCCCCCGAGATCTGACTCCAGATCAGTAATGGAATCCGTTTTACCCGTCCGGTTTTAAGGACATATCCGGTAATCAAGGGGGCAATAATTCCGGCAATTGAACCCGCGGTAAGCAAAATACTCAGAAATGAAACAGGCAAGTTAAGCACATATTTTACAAAATACGCCGCCGCACCAAACTTAAGCGTATTCATAATCATCACCACCAGCTGTGCAGCAAAAATGATTAAAGCCTGATCGTTTTTCAACATCAGCCGTATCTGGTTGCCGACGCTGAGCGTCTGTACATCCCCTGCTGAAACGCGTTCCTGAGTATTGTAATAGCAAATTAAAACCAATAGCGTTGAGAGCAGGCCAATACCGCACATCACAACCCGATAACCCATCACCTCATTATCAAAAAGCGCAATCAACATGGGGACCAGTAAAGAACAAATTAAGTAAGAGACCTTGGCTAACGGAAAGCGAATCGTGTTTATCTGTATCCTCTCGTCACTGTCTGCTGAAATGGCTCCCAGCAGAGAGACATAGGGCACCGCCACCAGGCTGAACGCCATAACCAGCATGATATAGGTAGTGTAGGCATAAATGATCCGGCCGGTTTCACCCAACTCGGGTGAAAGGAAAACGGCGGCACAGCTAAGCCCATAAGGCACAGCGAACCATAATAGCCAGGGGCGGTAACGGCCATGTCGAGAACGCGTGCGATCGGCCACCACGCCGATTAATGGATCGCTTATCGCATCAATTAAGCGCGTAATCAGAAATAAGGTTCCCATTACTGCAGGGCTGAGCTTGAATACATCGGTGTAATATATCGACAAAAACATCATGGTCATGCCCATGAAGATATTCGCTGAGGTATCCCCAAGCCCGTAACAAAATTTTTCGCGAAAACTCACTTTTAATGGTTTATGTAATTCCATTCCAGCATCCTCCCGCATTAATAAAGGACGCCAACCATATAAAAACAGGGAACAGAAACAAACTGCATTAAGTTTCTTTTGTGAACTTAGTTCAATAAAAAACAAATCACACCTTCAAAAATACATCAACATTTAAGTTAATTAATTAACGCACCTCGATAAAACATCTCTTCACACCTCTAACCACCAACAACTAAAAATGCTATCAAAGATAAGAGTAACTGCCAAAAACCACGCCTTATTTGCGGCACACACTCCATTTAAAAAAACAAAAATAGACAAAAACAGGCATCACGAATAATGTGAGAATGAATTAATAAAATCAAAATTACCCGACAAGAAAAGCGTCCACTTGAATGGTTTGCACAGATCACACCATCTGTAAAAGCCAGAAAAAAATAAACAACATCATTAACAATGATGAAATTTTAAAACATCAAAATAACCATAATAAACCTATGCATACCGGAGAAAAATCATGTCAAGAATACCACATCAATTAACCATGGCCGTTATTATCGCTAACCGGGGGTTCTTCCCCGGATACGTCGTCAATGAGGCGCGCGAGCAGATTATTGAGGTGTTTATTCAGCACGATATCAATCCGGTAATGCTCGATGAAACCCAGACCCGCTACGGTGGCGTTGAAACACGTGAAGAAGCCAAAATATGTGCAGCATGGTTACGCGCTCGTCGTGACGATATTCATGGCGTGGTGGTATTGCTTCCCAATTTTGGCGATGAAAAAGCCGTTTCAGAAGCATTACGTCTTTCCGGACTTAATATTCCTGTGTTAATTCAGGCCCAGCCAGACCGCCTGGACAAGATGCATCTCGCCAGTCGGCGAGACAGTTTTTGCGGCAAAATCTCCCTGTGTAATAACCTGCGTCAATATGACATTCCCTTCACCTTAACCACCCAGCACGTGAGTGACTTAGCGGGTGAATCTTTTGCCCGAGATATAAGCCGGTTTAAGCAGGTTTGCCGGGTGGTCAGCAGCATGCGCGGCGCGCGAGTGGGCGCAATTGGTGCGCGTCCTGCTGGTTTTAATACCGTTCGCTACAGTGAAAAATTACTTGAAAGGCTGGGCATCGCCGTGGAAACCCTGGATTTATCGGAGGTGTTCAGCAGAATGAAACGGTTAGGCGACAGCGATATTCGTGTCGATGAGAAGCGCCGCCTGCTGCTGGATAATGCGCATGTCAGCACGATGGCTTCAGATAAAATCACCCTCATGGCAAAGTTGTTCGTAGTCATCGCTGAATGGGTTATAGCTGAAGACATTGATGCCACCGCCATCCAGTGCTGGACCTCATTGCAGGAAACGCTCGGTATTAACGCGTGCTCTGTGATGAGCGTGATGTCCGGTCAGTTACTGCCCAGCGCCTGTGAAGTCGATGTGATGGGCGCATTATCCATGTATGCCCTTGCCAGTTGCAGCCTGAGTCCGGCCTCCATTGCCGACTGGAATAATAACTACGGCGACGATCCAGACAAATGTGTGCTGTTTCACTGTGGCAACTTTGCCACAGCCTCTCTGGAGGACGCCACAATGGGCACCGCCAATATTATTGGTCATCGCGTCGGCAACGAAAATACCTGTGGTGCCGTTCATGGCAGAAGTAAAACTGGCAACATCACCTTCTTCCGACTGAGCTCAGACGATCTGAGGGGAGAAATTAAAGCCTATGTGGGTGAAGGCGTCGCCGTGAACGATCCGCTAGATACCGTTGGCTGTCGTGCGGTCATTGAAGTGCCGCAGCTGGAACGCTTGCTGGCGTGGATTTGCCGTAACGGCTTCGAGCATCACGTAGCCTTTAACCACGCATCCTGCGCAGAGGCTTTGCATGAAGCCTTTACCCGCTATTTGAAGGTTGGGACGCATTTTCATTGCCAATAAGGTTGATGTTAAATCAAGGCGGTTTGGTACATTCACCGATGAGCCCCTTCATTTCTGGTAAGAAGCTGATGGGGCCGGTTTAAAATATATTCACGATGAAAAGACCAAAATTATGGCTATCGCTTTCTCCTCTCCTACCTGTCTGCCCGGGCCAGGTAAGTCACTATTATGAAGACAATATTTTAACCAAGAGGCTCTACGCTATTGAAGTTAACAGCTCAAAAGCGACAAAAGTAAAAGCAGAACAGTAGAAATAATGAATCCAGTTTGTCGGGCTATTCCAGCCTTAACAACGGCGTATACCGAGACATATCCCTGAAGGTACAAAACTCAGGTGCACCCAGCGTCATCACCGGCGCAACCCGCATCAGCTTTTCCAGATATCCGGCTCTTAAAATTTGCAGCAGGCGCAACTCATCATCGTTCGGTTTATTGATGAGATAAGAGACACTGACATGAAATTCGTAGACATCATGATTATTTCGTTTGCAGTTAAGCGTGCGGCTGAGCGCATCTCTGAGCGACCGTATTTTGCGCTCTTCCGCCCTGTCCAATGGCGCCAGCGACAGCGAGACGCCACGTTTTAAGGCAATGGCCCCAATGCGCATCTGCAAAGGTAACGAGGGCATGAGCCTGAAATTTGCCAGCTTCGCCGCGAACAGCCGGTCGCACTCTTCCATCGACGCATCAAGATTCAGGTCTTGTGGCCAGGCCGGATAGTGCCGTGCCCGGTCATTGGCACCGTTAAACACCGTCATATGGTAGCTCGACTGCGGCAGAAATGCGTAACAACGCCCCAGCCCTGCGGCTTTCATTGCATCAACCATTTCGCCAGTCACACGGACGATTTCACTGTCCTGTTCGAGATGACAAATCAGCGTGTTGCCTCTGAATGGCAGTACCTCACCTTTGGCGTTAAATTTTTCACCGATGGCATTTTCTATCCATCCTTCCTGCTCCAGCACTTCTGACATGATTCAGGCTCCCGCGCGCTCGAGATGGCTTTCCTGAGACGATTACTCTCTAAGCTGGCATAACCAGGCGATATGATGACGTGCTTCAGGAACGCTCTTTGTGACTGCCGAACCACAGCATAAAGCATGATTGTGACCGTTATCAGGCAGCAGGAGCGATGGAAAATCAGGACAGCGGGCTGGCTTTAATACAGAACAGGCAAAAAAGACATCCGAATGCGTTTTATGAAGCCATCATGGGCACAAAGCAGATAATTAACAGTTTGGTTTCTTACCGCTGTCGGGTTTGAGCCTGGCCTTTTTTAACCAGGCGTTGTGCCCCGTCGCCTGCGGATATCCGCAAGCGGGCTATTTTTTCCGTAACAGAAAAACAGCAATGGCGGTAAGCACGCCCATCAGTGGCATAGCGATCGCGCCCGAGAAGAAGTCGTGATGATCTTTTTGATTGCTTCGACGAATATCAGCAAAGCGGTTAAGTGCCCGATGCTTGTCAGTTGCACTCACCTCTTCGAATTGCTTTTTATAGCCCTTATCTTCTAACTGAGAACCACCGTCCGCATCATGTCTTTCCAGCACGACGGTGTGCTGACCTTTTTGATAGAAACAGTAATCTGGCATTTTGCGCTTCGCCTGAAAGAAGAGGAGAAATGACTCTATCCTGCTGCGGTTGATGTTGTAAATACCTCTCCCCCCTCACGCTTCAGCCACCAGCCTGATGGGTTACACATTATGCGCTGATACCGAATGATGCCCACTGTTGAAGGAATTACCAGACTGGGCATTTATGGTCTGAAAATGCGCTCCGCCAGGGTTGTCTCTGTGCATGCCGGCTACTGGCTTATCGGATATCAATCTGGTGGTCGCGGTTTGCTGACTGTTGGCTTCACCAGCCTGACTCGATTGCTCCCCTGTCATCCTGTTGTCAGCCTTCGCGATAACAGATTTCACTGAACCGTCAGAAGGCATATAGAGCGCCTGCTGCAGGATAGTTTCATTTTGTGACAGGTTCTCATCCACCTGCGCCAGCTGACGACGCAGGACGTTAAGCTTTACAGATGTGGCTAGCGGTATTTGAAGCTGTTGGTCGTTCAAAACGTTTAACTGCTGGCGGGCACCATACTGTTGCTGTAACAGCGCACGGTACTGGCTTTCATAGCCCCATACCGTCGATTGCTCCTGCTCAAACTGAAGCGTGGAGATGTATCCTTTTGCTAACAGCGGTCGCCAGGTGTTGACCAGCTTCTGAGCCATACCCATTTGCGCCGATTCAATTTTAATCTGGTCCGCCAGTTGCTCAAGTTGACCATTCAGCATGGCCTGCTGGAAGCGGCTGTCGCTGACCTGTTGCAGAGCAAGCTGCTGGGTGTGATCGATGTCCTGCAGCAGACTGCTCTGCTCAAGCTTCAACTGCGCACTGACGAGCCGAATTTTTTCCGCAGCTAACCGGGTCTGGGCTGAGGCAAGTTCAAGCGAAGCGGCGGTCAGCGCGGGCTGGCCCTGGCTGTTCTGCCCCTGCTTAACCGTGCCGCCTGCAGGCGCATTGAAGGCCACAGGTTGTGGCTGCGCGGCCTGTCTGGCGGCTGACGGGCGCACGTGAAGCGGATGGCTTTGAACGAAATAAATGACGGTTATTGTCCCAACAACGAGTGAAACCAGGTTCCGGCGAAGCAACAGTGCCAACGGGGACAGGGTTTCACCGCACTCAGCGCCGGATGATTCAACGATCTGTTTCTTAAAAAATGGGTTTTCCATTTTTATACCTTCAATAATGACGTATGGATATTACCGGGCAAGGCGCCATGTAACAGATGTTTTGTGAGTGCGGTTAATTCAAGGCTAATCGGGTAACGGATTCCCCTCTGCGCTTAACATCCCATTTCCTTGTGCCGTTTTAAAACAGAAGAACATTTCCAGTCGTTACCTTTTGCAAGCGAGTTTCAATCTTTCGGGTTTGCTGTGTCAGAGAACGGCTTTGACTGCATATGAAGGGACGTTTTACGGCGCTGACAGAAAAGGCGGGGGATGTCACCAGGCGAGCTAGGGCCAAAAGCTGGCCCCAGCGAGCAAACAGCACTCAGCAGTTCGGTTACGTCAGAAACGTACCGCCGCGCGTTTTATTTAACAAGATAAAGGTCCTTGGTGTAATAAAACCGCAGATGCGATGGGGCATAACCGCCGACTTTTGGGTTAACCATCTGATTAAGCGCGCCATAAAACACCGGAATAACCGGCGCATCTTTTGCAATAATGTCGCTGGCTTTCTGGTAATCCTGGGTTACGGCGTTTGGATCGGTATCCATTCCCGCGGCTTTTACTGCCGCATCAAACGCTGTGCTGGCATAACCTGAGCTATTCTGACTGTCGCCACTGCGGAAGGTATTTAAAAAAGTAGAGGGCTCACTGTAGTCACCAATCCAGGTGTAGCGCACCAGATCATATTGCCTCTGATGCATGGTATCCAGCATGGTTTTCCATTCCTGATTTTGCAGCGTGACCTTCGCACCTAACGTTTTACCCCACATGGAAGCAGCGGCAATCGCGATACGTTGGTTATCCTGATTGGTGTTGTAGAGCAGGGTAAAACTCAGAGGATGGCTGGCTGAAAAACCGGCTTCGCTGAGTAACGCCTGAGCTTTTTTGATGCGCTGCGCCTGCGTCCAGCCCGCCCAGTCAGGCGGAGACAGTTTGACGTCCCCCATTGATAATGGCACAACGGTATAAGCCGGTTTCTGTCCCATGCCGATAACCTTATCGGCGATGATGCCTTTATCCAGCGCCAGGTCCAGCGCCTGACGCACGCGGACATCGGTAAAGGGCGGTTTATGCGTATTTATCTGGAAATAGAACACGCTATAAACAGAGGTGCTGTGTACTTCTTTGGGCCGCTCTTTTTTCATCCGGGAAAAATCAATGGCGGGAATGTTGTCCGTAATGGTAATGCCGCCGGCAAGGTAGCGGTTAAGCTCGGCAGAAACATCATTAATCGGTAAAAACGTTACGCGATTAATTAGGGTATGCGCGTTATCCCAATAGCGATCATTACGGTTCAGCGTGATTTTTTCATTAACTACCCACTGATCCAGTTTATAGGCACCGCTGCTGACCATGTTGCCCGGCTGGGTCCAGGCCTCACCAAACTTTTTAACGTTATTTTCGCTGACCGGAAACAGGGAAGGATGGGCAACAAACTGCAAAAAATAGGACACCGGCTGATCCAGAGTAACCTGCACGGTGTGCGCGTCTAAGGCTTTTACGCCCAGGCTGTCAGGCGAGCTTTTACCGCCCGTCACCGCATCAGCATTAAGGATATGCGCATAGTTAGCAAAGGATGCATAAGGCGATGCCGTTTTGGGATCGGTCAGACGACGCCAACTGAAGACAACATCTTCAGCTGTCAGCGGCGATCCGTCTGACCATGTCAGGTCAGGACGAAGATGAAAGGTCCAGACTTTGTTGTCTGCCGTTTCCCACGAAGCAGCCAGTCCCGGTATGACTTTGCCCTCTGGATCAGTCCGCACCAGCCCTTCAAACAGGTCGTTAATAACTGAAAAGGCATCGTTGGTTTCAGCTTTATCAACATCCAGGGTAGCAGGCTCGGCTCCATTGCCCCGCACGATCTCCTGCACGGGAGCCAATGTCACACCATTGGGTACGTTTGCCCCAAAGGCCGCCGTCGAGCACGATAACCCCGTGATTATTACAGACAACCCCATACGGGCAACATATAAACGGCTTACCGACATTCGTCCAACTCCTTTCGCATTGTTTTAAGGTGACTTCACCCCATCAGCACTGCAATTTACAGGCCAGAGATAAGGGTAAGCGCCACGCCAGCCTGCACCCGATCTGAGACTAAAACCGCGTTGTATTGCACAGTTCTGATGCAAGGAGCCGGCGTATCCGCTCAAAAACAGCGCCGCTGTAATCTGCATATGTTCATTTTCAGCTATCAGACATAACGATGTTGCCTGCGTGAATAACTGTCGTGGTTCGTTTATCAGGGAAGCGGGAATATTCGGAAAGGTGTTCTCAGGATTAAACGCGTGCGACAAGGCCAGAACATGGGGCTGCGACCGGTTTTTGCTGCTGAACGCCCCGATTAACGGAACTTTTACGCTATCCTGCCGGGTCTTTTTCATCTGCCACACACTTGTACAAGCAGGGCTTGATATAGTCATTCCTGTTAATCAGGAGCCTGTATGAAAAAAGTGATTCTGTTCGTTATCGCGTTAGCAAGTGTTTCTGCCCTGTCGGGATGCGTCTGGCCATTCTGGGGCCCCGGAGGCGGCGGCCCGGGACATATGGGCCCTGGCGGCGGCGGTGGGCCTGGCGGCGGTCCACACAGGTAACACATGATGGCCTCACCAGGAGGCCATTGTTTGCATCGCGATCAGGATTATTCTGACATTACATTTACGCCCACTCTCTGCGCATGCCTTTACTGGAGATTCGCCGCTTTTCATGACAAACTTGAGCACATCTTAAGGATAGGGAATCTGCACGATGTCAGGCTCAAACATCGCTTGTCTGTTTACCGAAGGCCAAATCACACTGCCTGATGATTATCAGGACCGCACGGTTAACGCTTTCACCGCCTCTGATGCCACTGCTCCCGCTTTTAATATTTCACGCGATACGCTTAACGAGGGTGAAACGCTGCCTGCGTACATCGACCGTCAGCTCACGCTAATGCAAAAACACATAAAGGGATGGAAACAAACCGAACGTAGCGCTGCGGTATTGGGTGACGCGCTGCTACAGGGTGAATGCGTACACGCCAGTTTTCTGCGTGACGGCAAACGTATCTGGCAACAGCAGTCGGTCTTCACGCCCGATGGTCACAAAGTACTGGTCTTTACCATGACCTCTACGTCCGCCATTGGTGACGCGGACAGCGAACAGTTTCAGGCACTGCTTAAAAGTTTTCGTTTTAACGCTTAACGACAAGGGCAATTATCATGTTTGAAGCTGCACGCCTCGGCGATGATATCGGTCACTCTCATGCCCTGGCGGGCATGATTGCAGGCACTATCGTCGGTGGACTGATCGCTGCGGCGGGCGGTATTGCTGCGGGTGCATTGATGATTGCCGGGATAGGCGCCTCCTGCCTTGGCGTGGGCGTATTGCTGGTTGGACTCAGTATCGGCGTGGGTTACCTTACTGGCGAACTGGCCACCGCCGCGCGAGACGGAATAGCGGATGCTGGGGCGGCCAGCATGACCCCAAAGGGCAAGATTACCACCGGTTCGCCCAACGTCTTTATTAACAGTAAACCCGCCGCCATGGCCACCAACAGCATAGTGGCCTGCAAGGACGATGGTCCGCAGCAGATGGCGGAAGGCTCCTCCCGGGTGTATATCAACGGCCTGCCTGCATCACGCATCGACGATCGCACCACCTGCGATGCCAAAGTGATGACGGGCTCTGACAACGTCTATATCGGCGGCGAGCCTGAACAAACGCTGCCTATCCAACCTGAAGTGCCCGAATGGGTTTATAAAGCCTCCGATCTTACCCTGCTGTTTGCCGGACTGGCCGGTGGCGTGGGCGGTGCGGCTGGCAAGGTCGGCGCGCTGGGTAAATTACTGAGCAAGATTCCCGGCATCAATAAAATCGCCCGGGTGGCCTGCCGTGCTGGTGCCTTGATGACAGGTGTGGCGGCTGCAGGTATTCTTGCCCGTCCCGTTGATATCGTAAGCGGCCAGAAGTTTCTTAGCGGCGATGATGAACTGGATTTTGTGCTGCCCTCCCGGCTGCCGCTACGCTGGCAGCGCTACTGGCGCAGCGGTAATCCCGGCGACAGCGTATTAGGACGTGGCTGGAACCTGTTCTGGGAAACACGGCTGGAACGTTACCAGGATGGGCTGGTCTGGCGTGCGCCCTCCGGCGACTACGTCTCTTTTCCTCTGGTGCCCAAAGGCCAGCGTACCTACTGCGAAGCGGAGAAACGCTGGCTGGAACATCATCGGGACGACAGTTGGTCATTGTATGACATCAGCGGTGAGCGCTGGCATTTTATGCCCCTGCGCAATGACGCCCCTTCTCTTCCCCTCTGCCTGACCGAGCCCTGCGGCAATGAGATTCAGTTCGACTGGAACCCCGATCACACATTGGCTGCGCTGACAGACAGTGCCGGTCAGCGCGTAACCTGCCGCTATGCGAATAACCGGCTCGCAGGTGCCTGGCTGGATGACGATATTTGTATGGTCAGTTACGCTTACGATGATATCGGCCAACTCGTTACGGTAACGGGCCGGGGCGGTAGCGTGCGCCGACGCTTCCAGTGGCGCGATGGCCTGATGGTGGCCCATGAAGATATGAATGGCCTGCTAAGTGAGTATCGCTGGCAGGAGATCGATGGCCTCCCAAGAGTGGTAGCCTTCCGTCACAGCGGCGGCGAGCAGCTGGATTTTGAGTACGATTTTGATAATGGCATCCGACGCGCGCGACGTGATGACGGCGTTGAAGCTCACTGGCTCATTGACGATGACGATCATGTCGCCCGCTTCACCGACTTCGACGGCCGCCAGACCATGCTGGTTTACCGCGCAGGCGAGTTGTGCGATGTGATTATGCCCGGCGGTGCCATGCGCTGCAGCAACTGGGACCGCTATGGTCGCATGACGCAGGAGATCGATCCGGTCGGACGTCGAACCACTTATCACTGGTTCCGCATGACTGACCGTGTGATCCGTACGGACTATCCCGATCTGAGCGCGACTCAGGCGGCTTACGATCTTAATGTTCGCCTGCTGACTGAAACCGATGCGCTCAATAACGTCACCACCTATCACTACCCTGATGACACAGAACTGCTGCCAGACAGCATCACCGATGCAACGGGCGGCGTGGTGAAGCTGGAATGGAACCGACAAGGGCTGCTGACGCAGCGCACCGACTGCTCTGGCAGCGTAACGACGTTTAGCTACGACCGATTTGGCCAGCTTGTTCGCAGCGTGGATGCTGAAGGTCATGTCACCCAGCGCGAGTGGAATGACAAGGGACAACTCTGCGCCATTATCCATCCAGACGGCAGCCGGGAAACCCTGCACTGGAACACCCAGGGGCAGCTCAGTGCGTGGCGCGATCCGCTGGAAACCGAAGTCCGCTGGACCTATAACGCACTCGGATTACCGGTGAGCCTGACGGACCGCATTGGTCGCACGCGTCGCTGGCATTACGATGCCCGCGGTAATCTGCTGCGGCTGGAAAACGGCAACGGCGGTGACTATCGCTTTACCTGCGATCCGCTCGGCCGTCCATTGAGTGAGATCCGGCCCGATAAGACCTCACGCAATATGGAATGGAATGCTCGTGGCTTTCTCATTGGTTTACAGGAAAATGGCCAGCCCGCTAATGACGGTGGCATAGCCCGACGCTGGCAGCGCTTTAGCTACGACGACAGCGGCTTGATTACCCAGCGCACAACGCAGCATGCAGAATACCACTACCGGCGTCATCGTAGCGGTCAACTTGCCAGCCTGGTTCGCACGCCGACCAGTGACGGAATGGCGCTTGGTATCGAAGACGATGAAATCGCCTTTACCTATGACGTCGCAGGTCAGCTGTTAACAGAAGCCGGTATAAACGGGAAACTGGATTACGAATGGGATGCACTGGGCAACCTCACCCATCTGACCCTGCCGGGTGAACAGCAACTTGCCTGGCTGCACTACGGTTCGGGTCACGTCAGCGCGATTCGCTTTAATCAGCAACTGGTCAGTGAATTTACCCGCGACCGCCTGCACCGGGAAATTCGTCGCAGTCAGGGCGCGCGTGAGCAGGCGCGTCAGTACGACAGCCTTGGCAGGCGTACGATGCAGCGCAGTGAATTGCATAGCGAGGTGGTGCTACCGGAAAAAGCCATTCTGGAACGCGCTTTCCGCTATTCGGCGCGCAGTGAACTGGAGTCTGTCAGTGATACGCTGCGCGGCGACATTATCTATGGTTACGATGATGAAGGCCGCCTGCTGAAGCACTACGAAGCCAGACAGGGCCACAGCACCTCGCATTTTACTTACGATAATGCGGACAACCTGGCCGCCAACGACGATGCACTGCACGCGTTGCCGGTTACCGACAATCGAGTGCATCACTGGCAGAACCTGTTTATGAAGTACGATGACTGGGGCAACCTGGTCAGTCGACGCAGCGGCCTGCATGAGCAGCATTTTACCTATGACGCCGAAAACCGGCTCATCAGCGCCAAAGGCAATGGCCCGGACGGCGGGTTTACCGCGCATTATCATTATGATGCGCTGGGCAGGCGCACCTGCAAAGTGGTCAGCACCCAGCACGATCGTAAAGAAGTCCGTTTTCTGTGGCAGGGCTATCGCCTGTTACAGGAGCAACAGGATAATGGCCAGTGCCAGACCTATGTGTACGATCCCAACGAGGCCTGGAGCCCGCTGGCGCGCATCGACCATATGGCAGCAGGCGGCCGGGGCGATGTGCTGTGGTTTAACACCGATATTAACGGGGCACCGCTAGAGGTGACCGATGAACGGGGCAATATCCGCTGGAGCGGTCAGTACGGCAGCTTTGGCGAGGTACGCCGACAGACGGAGGGCTTTACCCGGCTGGCAAAACAGTCTGCCCTGCCCCATCAGCCGCTGCGCTATGCGGGCCAGTATGCGGACAGCGAAACCGGTCTACACTACAATCTGTTCCGCTATTACGACCCGCAGGTGGGACGGTTCACGGTTCAGGATCCGATAGGGCTGGAAGGCGGCTGGAACCTTTATCAGTATGCACCGAACCCGCTGAGTTGGATGGATCCGTTGGGGTTGAGTGGTATTCGATTACCAAGAACCAATGGTCATTGGGACGGTATACCTGGGGAAAGTAACTGGTATTCCTATAACGACAAGGTCAATGCAGTGACGTCGAACCAACCTATACCTTTCAGTAATGGTCGACCGGATTTTTCTACATGGTCAAAAGGTACTATTACATTTGAAAAAGGAGTTCTTAATGGAACAGATAAAGATTTTTCAAAAGTTTACAGTGCTATTGCTGAACAAAAAGGGATAACACAAAAAGAAGCTCAGAATTTGTTGAGAGAAAAGATGCTAACCCCACATCATCTTGATTCGACAAAAATAATACTCGTCCCTAGAGATCTCCATGGTAATGTGCCTCATATAGGCTCAGCATCAGATATGAGAAGAGGTAAATCATGTTAAAAAAAATCGAAAGCTTTGGCGCTAAACCTGTTTTCTTGAAAAAGGAACTACTAATACAGAGTTTAGATTTTCTGGAAAAAGAGGTAGGTAAATTGCCTCAGAGTTATCGTGACTTTCTATTACATTTCGGAACATCTGTTCTTTTTGATGTGAATGTTTTTTTTAAAGCAGAGCAGCCTTCCCCTTGGGCAGATAACAACGGATATGACTCTTTAGAATCTTTATATGGTCTTAATAAATTCAAAAAAGAGTATACCGTTTTCGAAACAACTGAAATGTATAAAGAGGATTTTAAAAATCAATGGTTGCCCATCGGTGCATCATCTGGTGATAATCAAATTATTTTATGTCTCATGGATGATATGTATGGAGAAGTTTGGTTTTGGGATCACAATCAAGACCCTCTTTTTAATAAAAAAGGTTCTTTTTCTGGCTTAACCAGAATTGCAAATTCTTTTGAGGATTTTGTTGCGATTCTTGAATCATTTGAAGATGAGAATGACACATCAGGAGTTCTTAAAGTAGATCTCGATTTTTAAATAATTTAAATATATAAACAATATAAGAATTCATTCTGTCAAAAATGAACTACGACAACTGACTGGTAGAAGATTTGTGAACAACTCATCAGCTATTTCACTGCTCATAAACTCAGTGAACAACGGCTCCAGTTTACACTATAACCTGTTCTGTTATTACGAACCAAAGGTGGAGCGCTTTATGGTTTCTGGCCGGACAAGAATGGAGGGCGGCTGGAACCTGTATCAGTATGCACCTAACCCACTGAGTTGAGTGGATCCTCTGGGCTTGCATCACGACCTGATAATGGCTTATATCACATATTCCATGATCACCAAGTTAACTCAGCGAATAGATATTCAATTGACAGTGTTCAGTTCTGGCAAGCGAATAAGGATTTGATATCTCGAATGGATATATATCCTGAGTTCAGAAAAGATCTTATTCAGTGATATATTGGGCTTACGGAGTGGTAAAAAAATGGAAATATGTCAAACAGTCCTCCTGGATTGACTTGGCACCATCATGAAGAAGTTAACAGCCTGACCTTTGTTGACATAAATGACCATGCTATCAATCATGGATTGTATCATCCCACCGGTAAAGGTGGAAGAGATATTTGGGGAGGCGGAAAAGATGGAAGAAAAGGTAAACTCAACGGCCTAACAGGAGAAAAAACATGCAACTAGAGAAACGTAAAGAATATACTCTATCTGAAATAATCTCATTTTTTAAAAGTGGAGATAACTCTCTGGGTCAGGATTTTTGCTTGTACAGTAAGGATCCAGATGATGAATTATCTCATGATCAATCATGCTACATTGACGATTATCCTAGTGGTGATGATGATGGGAATGATATTTCCCCAGATTTTATTCAAAAAAATAATCTTGAATTAATTTATTACGGAGAACAATTCATTGATGTAATTACAAATATTAATCACCAAGTTACAAACCCAGATATTAGTTTAATTATTAAAGCTTTGAATTACTTTATGGATAATGACGGCTTCCTCAAAGTTTAATTTTCAGGACCAACACTTTATAGAAAGAATTGTTGGGCCAAATAAACTCACCCATAGTATCTATCATCAGAACAGGTATCATAACTGCGTTCATGCCCGTGCATCAGACCGTTAATAAACTATATACACACCATGAACAATCAGCAAGTTAACTATCAAAATGGTGAAAGTGGGGTGTTGATTATAATTTAATTGTCATCGATACATTAGGTGTAAAAGGTGACATTATTAATATAAAAAAACAGAGAAAAATAGAACGAGATAATTCATCAAAAAATAAAAACGACACCGTGCTCGAGATAAATCAAGCTGGCACTTACCATGAAATGTTATTTTCAGTTGATATTTTGACTTTCAAAAACTGCACTACATATTTAGAAGAAGAGGATGTCTTCGTAAAATCATACATGAAAAAAATTTATTAAATAACGCCCACTTAAGAACTATGTGTACGATCCCAACGAGGCCTGAGGCCCGCTGGCGCGCGTTGATCATATGTCAGAGGGCAGCCGGGCCGATATGCTGTGGTTAAACACCAATATTTACGGTGCGCCGACAGACGGAGGGCTTTACCCGGCTGGCAAAACAGTCTGCCCTGCCCCATCAGCCCCTGCGCTATGCGGGCCAGTATGCGGACAGCGAAACCAGTCTACACTACAATCTGTTCCGTTATTACGATCCCCAGGTGGGACGGTTTACGGTTCAGGATCCGATAGGGCTGGAAGGCATCTGGAACCTGTATCAGTATGCACCTAACCCTCTGAGCTGGGTGGATCCGCTGGGGTTGAGTGTTAATAAAATCAATATATACAAAGATGCTGCTTATCATGGCGCCTCAGATAACATCGTAAAAAGTAGAGCACCCATCAACGGCTAGTCAGCTTTGGACAATTCTATTCAGGTAACCAACGTCTCTAAGAAGCATCAGGACTGATGTAAAAGACAATAAGATTTTTTTAATCGATTAAACGCAGTTTTTATCTGATTTAGGCGATAAATATCTGGCCACATAGATGAGTGGGATGCTTTAGATAAAAAAATAATCCACGTTTAAAATCCGGTAAAACGACGAGAATAGCCATTTAATGAATGTCACAGCAGTATTTTCTATGTCTTTATTAACAGTATGTACTTTTTTACCCGCCAGCCCTATGATTTGGCTGTGTCACCTGGACACGGTGGAGGTCGATATGAGAAATTTCGGTTTCGTCGTTCTTGGTCTGGTGGGTTTCTCTGCATTCAGCGTTGCGTTTTGCACACTTTGTTTAACCACTGCCGGTGTGTTGCATTAATCGCGTCTGAATTCCTCGACATGGCCCTTTGTGGCCATTTTTTTTCACTGCATCAAACGTAACTTCTGCTATTTTCTTTCTCCGCTTCATAAAAACGTCATACTGCACAGCCCGACTTTGCAGGGCACTACGCAGCGGCAGTGAAGCAGTAAAACCAATACTGTTTTTTTCCGGCCGAAAGCGCCTGATTATACTCGCAACCTTTGCCGCACGAGTTCCTTCTGCTAACGTTGTTATGATAACGACACTTTCGGACAAGGTAAGCTATGAATCAGTATGACAATCTCTGGAATGCTATTGAGACGCGCGTCAAGCAGAACAACGATGCCACGACGCTGGATATGGGCAATTCCGAAAATTTTTTTGTGAATCAAATCAGGCAACGGACAGCACAGATTTTCATTCTTGAAATCATTCTGGACAAGCATCGCAAACAATTTGGTACGCGCTATTTTCCCTTGTCGGGAGATGAAGCGCTTTATCATCTGATCTTCACGCGTACAAACTGGTTACCTGCGCAAATCAGAACGCTTTCGCTTTCCGATGCCCTGTTTGTTATTGCTGAGCTGTTTCGTGACGGTAATCTTCAGGAGGGCGTAAAAAACTTTCTTGGCACCCAGGGGCTGCGCAATGTCTCCTATTCTGTAGATGAGTTCTCTGACAGAGACTGGGCGCCAAAAGAAAATGAAGTTCATCTGTCGCTTCCCTGAGTGCAGATTTTACTGAAATAGCCGATGTAACGAATCGTCACTCGCCTGCAAAATGACCTCAGGCGAGTTAAGCATGAAAAATACTGGCTTATCTGTTCAGTCGATAAAGTTGGTAATTCTCTTCGTTATCCGCAGGCCGCTCCCCTTGCCAGACCAACGTCCCGTCGACAAACTCCTCAGGATGCCTTTTATCATGTTGCAGGAATAGCCAGTTACAGCGGTAGGCACCTCTGTGCTTCCCTTCTCGCAGCGTTACCAGCCCATCGTAATATTCCAGTAAAGCCCGTTGTGGTTCACCAAGATGCCGGCTCGCGACACATTCATCCCTTGGCAACCATGCCCGCAGCGGGAGAAAAACATCAGAATAACGCTTGGTGTAATCCAGATACGGCATGCCCAGCGTCATGGCCAACACCCAGCACAGCGTGATGCAACTGGTAAAAATTGATAAGGGACTTTCCCGGCAGGTGCGATTCAAAAACACCAGCCCACTCAGCAATAAAGTAGCCAGTAATGCTGCTGCAAACATCACTGATGAAATCTGAGGCGTAAATCCGGGCGCACCCTGTGCCACCCATTTATTCCACAGTGGCGCAGGCCAGCCGGTCATCAGGATGATGCCCGCTCCCCACATCACCGTTGGAAGCAGGCAGAATAAGCCGAGTGCCCATGGCCGCAACTTTATCGTCCAGAGGGTTTTCTGCTGACAGGTACCTGCTGCCAGTATGGCCAACGGCAGAAGCAGCGGCATGGCGTAAAGCTCCCGCGCGTCAGATGCACTCGACAGAGTGACAAAACCGGCTAAAAAAAACGTTACCAGTACCATTGCGGATGCGCTGATGCCGGTTTTCCAACTGCGCCAGAGCCACCACGCAGCCATCGGCAATGCAGGAAAGGCATACCAGGGAAGCAGTTTAAAGTAAAAGAAGTGTTTCGCTTTAGGCCCGAGCTTAGCGGTACCGTCAAAACGGCCAAAATTATTGACCAGTAGCCAGGTTGAAAACAGCTTTTCAGAACGCATCCAGAGCGCATACAGCCACGGCACTACCAGCGGGCAAAAGACCAGAAACGCGATAGCACAAAACACGATATAGCGTCTGCTACGAAACGCTGTATTCATCAAGGGTAACGTCAGCGCTGTCAGTCCCAATATGCCCGGGCCGAGAAGCCCTTTAGAGAGAAACATCACCGCTGCGCCAATACCCAGTATCGCGCCACCCAGCACATGGCGGCGAATCCCCAAAATGAAACCATAAATGCCAGTGGCACCGCCTGCCAGCAAGGCGATATCGGTAATCATTTGGTGTGCCCGGACAGGAAAGCCCAAACAGGCAAACAGGATAAGTACGGCCCAGCGGCCTGCGCCCTTGCCGAACAACTCTCTGGCCGAAAGCGCAATGGCATAGCATGCAAGCACGATAAAAAACCCGGTTGCCATACGCGCGGCATCGGGCTCGCCTAACAACGGACTGAAGAGGCGGAGAAAAAAAGAGGCCACAATAAAATACAGTGGCGGCTTCTCCATAAAGGGTTCGCCTGCCAGGGTAGGTACGACCCAGTCGCCAGTCTGGGCAATATGACGGATTAGCCCGAACGTATAGGCTTCATCCGGTTTCCACGGTTCATGTCCAAACAGCCCCGGTAGTAACCAGCAGATAAAGACAAGCACGCACAATACGAGTGAGATTTGCTGGGGAGCAGGTAAAAAGGGCATGGTCGCGTAAGCGTGAGTGTTGCTTTTACTGGCGAACTTTCGAAGTAAAAAGCGTTCCGGACCTGTTGCCCGCGTAACTGGAAAGACGCTTTGGTAATTTTTTGTATTCACCATTTACTGGCCTGCCCTGCCTGTTTTTTACGTTAATGGGTTGGTTTAAACTTAACCTTGTCGATGCTGACTCAGTCGTCATGTCCATGCGAAAGCTATCTTTTAAATACCCGCTAACCCGATTCATTTCAGATATAACGTATACAGTTAATGCAATGACCTTTTCAATTTTGCTTATACATGGGTGAACTCACCACGAAAAGGGAAGCATTAGCGCTTACTGATATTGCATAAGATAAAGAATTCGAAGTAAACGAGGAATAAACATTCTGTGCTTTAGGCAGAGGTTTAAGATAAGAATGATGTGGGGCTGTTTGTTGAGAAAAAAATTTATGTTGAGCAAAAAACCTGCATCTGTAACACCTCCGCCAAATGAATTTGTTCAAAAAACATCAAAAAGAGGGGGCTTACTCCTCTGTTTCAGTCTCAATACCCTGGCATCCACAAACACCAGTCACATTTTACGAACGTTCTAACGCATTAATAAAGCAAAATAAAGTGTGCTTTTTTGAGGTTAGCGCTTGTCATCTTGATGTAAAATAATCAGATAAGTAATATTAATAAAAAGGACTTAGTCTCATGGTTCCAAAACAGTATGGCGTTGCATTACTCGTATCGTCTTTTATTCTGGGTGGTGCTGTATTTTGTGCCGCGATGGTTAATAAAGGACTCATTTTTGAAGAAAAACATATCATTACGACCGCAGTCGGCAGCGTAAATCTCGGCGAAGTTTATAGCGAAAGACGTGGGATGGATATTACCTTAGCACCTGCATCTGATAATGCCCCGAAAGAAATCAACCTCACTAACCTGGATCCAAAAAATTTCTCAGACGATATTCATAATGCTTTAACTAACATCGCAAATAGAGTTAACGAGCAGCAAGGTCTTTCCGGAGATAAGGCAATGAAAGCGGGTACGCTGTCCTCTAACTTACCCTTTAAGTTGCATGTAACGACATACATTCAGTACAGATCTGAGCATATACCCAATTACACACTGATCATCGATGAAAAAGATTTTCTTATCGACAAAGAAATATTTGAAAGACGAATCAACACTGAAGCAGAAAAAATGGTAAAAGAAAGCGCTTCCGCTTTTTCTGCTAACAGTTTTATTAAAAAATAAAAATTATATTTCCCGTGAAATTCTCAAACCAAAGAGTAAAAACTGGAGTATTAACAAACCAGTTTTTACTCTTTTTTTACATCTTATTAGTATCATCATTGGCTTTTTTTCAGTTTGATCTTTATATGTTTTTTAATATACATAAAAAAGTAGCACAGTTTTTGTCATAATCTCTTAGGCGCAGCGCCTTAAGACAGCTCCAATAAGAAAAACTCTGGCATAATTCTCCCCGTCACAGGATTCAGTTTAAAACTGACCACAAACGTTGCTTCGTGAAACCCTTCAGCCTTAATCCAATAAGCTTATCAGCAGGTCATTCCGAAGATGTGGATAACGAATGCGTTTTTAATACCGTTTAGCCTATTCCTTGTAAGATTTCTCGTCATGCAAGCTCCTTTTGAAATGAGTAGCGTGAGGTGTAGCCCATTGATTTAGCTGTAGCGAAATTTACAGTAAAGGTTAGCGCGTGCCCCAACAACAGCAGAGGTTAATGTAAGCACACCCGTTTTAGTTCCACGCACTTTTTGAGGTTTCCGGTTTTTCGGCCATCAGCCGGTACTCCTCCGGCGTCAGGTTATTCAGGGATTCATGAGGCCGCTCGCTGTTGTATTCCATCAGCCAGCGACTTGTGATTTCCCGAGCTTCATTCAGCGTTCTGAACAGGTAAAAATCCAGGATTTCTGTTCGGTACGTCCGGTTAAACCGTTCGATAAAGGCGTTCTGCGTTGGTTTTCCCGGCTTGATAAATTCCAGCATCACTCTATGCTCTTCAGCCCACTGTGCCAGCGTCAGTGAGACCAGTTCTGGTCCGTTGTCCATCCGCAGTTTCAGTGGATAACCCCGGTTTGCCACGATTCTGTCCAGCACCCTGACCACCCGCTGTGCCGGGATATTCAGATCGATTTCTATGGCGAGGGCCTCGCGGTTAAAGTCATCAACCACATTAAAGGTCCGGAAGCGTCTGCCGCAGACCAGCGCATCATGCATAAAATCGATGGACCAGCTCTGGTTAAGCGCTTCCGGCGTAGCCAGTCGCGCCGGGTTACGTGCGGGTAAACGCTGTTTTCCCTTGCGACGAAAATTCAGTTTCAGCAGGCAGTAAATCCGGTGAACGCGTTTATGGTTCCAGGTGTTACCCTGCCTGCGCAGCAGCTGGAACAGCTTTTTGAAGCCGTATCGCGGGTAGCGCTCTGCCAGCTCAGTCAGCACCTGGATCACCGGTTCATCACGCCGGGTATCGGGCTGGTAAAAACAGACCGTCCTGCTCAGCGATAACGTCCTGCAGGCCTGGCGAATGCTCATGGTAAATTGCGCAGTCAGGTAACCGACGAGCTCACGCTTTATCGCTGGTTTTAAAGCTTTTTTTCGATGACTTCTTTAAGTGCCCGGCATTCAAGGCTGAGATCAGCAAACATCTGTTTGAGGCGACGGTTTTCATCCTCCAGGTCTTTCATCTTTTTTATATCAGAGGCTTCCATACCGCCAAACTTCGCTTTCCAGTTGTAATAGCTGGCTTCAGAGATACCGGCTTCACGGCAGACATCCTTAACGGTACGTCCGGCTTCGACGGACTTCAGAACGGCAATGATCTGGTGTTCGGTGAATCGGGCTTTACGCATGGTGATCTCCTCACAGGACATAATCAGTATGTCGGAAGATCTCTAAAAGTGAATGGTCCGGTTTACCGGGATGTTTACAGTCACACCCTTCTGCACATTAGCCAGTTTTGACTCATCGAAGTTAGTGCCGGTGTAAACGCAGCCGGCAAGCAATGTCGCAGCCACTGCGCCTAAAATCAGTTTCTTCATATCCCTATCCCCATAAGTAACAATGGGCAAATCGTAGCGGGGATGGTGCGCAATGGGAAGCAATACAACTATTTGATAGCCGCAGCCTCTTTGACGTTCCTTTCATGCTCATTACGTAAGAAGGTTACCACACCAATTCTTGGATTGACGTCTTTAGTGCAGGTTTTGAGATTACTTGATATGTTTTCAAGCTCTCCCCCTCTAATGGTGTTGATGTCACGATCTAGAAGTGACATGACGCTGTTAGAAGCATCCTCTTGGCAATTCACCATCTGCTTTAGAAACATTCCTTCCTTTAGTTGCAGACCAGACATAGTTAGCGGTATGCCAAAAATCATGCTCACTGCGACTAGGACTAATTTTGCTTTGCTGACCATTATTCACTCCTTTCCAAGATTGAGACCGATGTCGATATCGTCAAAAAAGAAATGAACTTCATAGTTATTACAATCATTTACGGTATTGCAAAGGGTATAACCAAGAACCCCGCCGGAGCGGGCTAAGAGTTCTTGCGCGATTCTGTGATAAACGTGACGATTTGTGAGGATATACTCTCGCGGACTTTTGTTGTTGTCTGATCCCTGATTTTTGAAATGGCTTCTTGTTGTTGAACATTTAAACCAGACCACTGCGCTTTGTCAGGGCCAATTGAGTCATGGTACTGAGAGAGTTCAGCGCTACATCTATCAAAAGCTTCATCAGAGATGATGCTGGCTGATTTGGTTGTTTTGACCTGGCTTTCTGCATATTGAGTCACGCATCCGCTTAAATCTTGTGCAGCACTCTCTAAATCAGCATGCGCCACGGAACACACTATCAAGCCCATTGCAGCTATAACTAATTTCACATTCATATCTCCAGTGATATCAGTGGGATAAATCCTAGCATGGAGTGGCCGCAAGTTGGTGCAAACCATAATCACTGATCATCTGTCAAAGTTGCAATGCATGCTAATGTCAAAGAAAATCGCTCAGTTACATACTTTCACCAAGGCCAAAATATGTTTGGATTTTTCAAAAATAAAGAAATCGCGACACTGGAAGCTAAGATAACAGAGCTAAAGCAACAAGCTGCACACATGCATAAAATCAAACGAGAAGTAGAAGACAATGCATTTAATGATCTCTACTGGCTGGCAAACCAAAACGGAATAACGGCAGCAGAAGCAGCGCGCACAGAGCGCGGCTTTGAGATTCTTTCTTTAGTGGTTTTAAACCGGCAATATGCTCTTTATCTAAACGAAAGCGCCATTCAGGCTAATTCAGAACTAAATGACCTTAAAGGTAAACCAAGAACAACGATGACTAACGAGGACTGGTTGCACAACATTGTCATGCCTGTCGGATCAGAAATCGTGAGGGATGAAGTGGATCGCCTTATGCCAACCTTAGTCAAAGAAGTTGACCAGAAGTTATCTAATGCTGATTAAAGCAAAAAGCCCCCTGAGTGGGCCTTGGCTATACGGGCGAGAATCAACGGACATCATCCCAAGTGAGATTTTCAGCAACCTTGCGAAAAGTACCTGGGCTCGGAACTCTGAAACGATACCAATTCGTCGCAAAAACAGCTTTTTGCTCATCAGCCAATGTATAGCCAGAGCGCAGCATACCTTGAAAGCCAGGCTCTTCTGTGTCTTGATTTACAACAATCACACTCATTGGTGGAAGCTTGTTATACAAACTGTAAAGCGATACCAGCGCTAAAGCCTCCCTTAAACCGCGCCTGTCTCGACGCCCATAACCCATTAGCTCAGCCAGTTCCCCATATGTAATAAATGTTTCATCTCGTCTATTAGCATGAATGTATCCCGATAAGATGAACCAAATCATGTGGGCTTGTTCATAGCGCAGTGTATCACCAGGAGTGAATTCTTTTAATACTGGAATTGCTTTATCCATTGCATCAACCGCTCTAGTTTGCTCCATTATTCGTGCAAATTAGAGCGGTTAAGTTATGTGTTCAATAGATAATGAACTCCAAAATTATGCATTTGACGGCTTCTCTCGAGCCCGTCGAGTCGCCATCAGGTCATTCAGAAGAGTGAACTCGGTGTTCGGTTCAAATTGCGCCAGGACCGTCTGGTCATAAGCGCGATACAGGCGTCGAATACCATCAACTGCATTCACGGCGTCGAGTGCTGGTGCGTCTTCTGCGTCACCTCGCCACTGAGTGCGAGCCAGGAAATCAGCGGCAGCCTGTGCACTGGCGTTACGTGCAGCGGTCAACTGCTTAAACTGCGCAGAGTTGTGCGCAAGATTGCCGGTCTCGGTCGCCTTTTTGGTGGAGAATACAAACATTCGGTGCTCCTTACTTAATGACAACGCGCAGGAGGTCACCTGCTGTCGCGATGGTGTATGGAAGGTCTTCTTCCATGTAAGCTCGGACAGACTCGTCGGTTGCAACAGCTTTCACTCGACCATTGGCGATTGATAGCGGCTTGCCTTTTGTGTAGGTGCCGGTTGCAGCTGGCACGTTGAAGAACACACCCGGAGTTGGATGCATCGCAACAACCCTGTCGCCAGCTGCGATGGTGTCATCGACAGTTTTGCAGCGCAGGTAGTCATAGTTGGCGACATACAGGATCGCCTGCTCATTACCCGTAACGAATGGGGATGGATAAAGACAGCGCCGGTCATTAAGACCAAGAAGCTCGTAAGCAAAAGAATTCGCTGGCTGACCAGAGAGGAAGCAAACAGGCTCATCGACTGTATGCCAGACACCATCAGACCAGTGGTTGTGTTTGCGCTGTCCACCGGGCTGCGCCGTTCAAACATTTTGGATCTGGAATGGACTCAGGTTGATATGTAAAGGAAGGTAGCATGGATAAATCCGGAGAACGCCAAAGCGGGCAAGGCTATTGGCGTGGCGTTGAATGATACCGCATGCCGGGTGCTGAAGGAGCAGATAGGAAATCATTCACGATGGGTTTTCGTTCACACCAAAGAGGCAACCAGGCCAGACGGCACCAAAACGCCATCAGTCCGGAAAATGCGCTGTGATGATAACACGGCGTGGCGGATAGGACTCAAGCGGGCAGGCATTGAGGATTTCCGTTTTCATGACTTACGGCATACCTGGGCAAGCTGGCTTATTCAGGCAGGTGTTCCACTTTCTGCATTACAGGAAATGGGCGGATGGGAAAGCATAGAAATGGTACGCAGGTATGCACACCTGGCACCTAACCACCTGACCGAACATGCGCGCAAAATTGACTCACTTTTGGGTGATAACGACACAAATACGACACAAGGAGGAAATCAGGTAGGATTGAAGCTTGCTTAACTCATTGAAATATATTGGCGCGCCCTACAGGATTCGAACCTGTGACCTACGGCTTAGAAGGCCGGTGCTCTATCCAGCTGAGCTAAGGGCGCGGAGAGGTTGGGTCGAATTATACGGTTGAACGCTGTTACGTCAACGTTTTTGCCGCTGAGGCGCGGCGAGTGCCCAGGTAATAACCAATTTGCGCTAATGACGGTCGCGCCAGGCGCTGAGCGAGACCAGATTGCTTGCTTCTGTCGTTTCCCCTTCCAGCTCAACGCCCTGCTGAGTGACGCGCGCGTTGTATTGCTCGCGAAGCGCATTCAGCTCCTGGCTGTCGGGCTCTAACTGGCGCAAAAAGCCCAGTGCCAGCAACAGTTGCTGTCGGGTAAGCGTGGCAGAGAAACCGGCTCGGGTTAGCACGCTGTGCCAGCGCCAGGTATTTTCATCGCTGCCATCCACAATCAGCACCTGCCAAATCAGCAAAACCGCCGCGCCGTTGTTTAAGTGCGCTTCGTTATCACCCGCGATGTAATCAGTAAACTCTTTCGCCGCCTCTTTACCCATCTGCGACAACATCGATTCAATATGAACCGGCGGCAGTTGCAGGCGCTTGCTGAGTGCCTGTGCGGCATGGCGTGAACCGGCGGTCAGCAACTGAAATCCTACAACAAATACAACAGCCAGAGTGGCAAGCATTAACCAAATCATCACGTCATCCAGTAAGGTCCCTGTCTGGCATCATAAGCGTTAACCCACACTTTCGTCACGGCGAAATGTCGTAAACCAACCTGCTGCAAGAATCTCTACCTGACAGCCGGACGTGCTTCTGACAAAATAGGCGCCATTCCCGACTTAAACTCAACACAGTGGATTTACGCTCTGATGGCAGCAAAAATTATTGACGGTAAAACGATTGCGCAGCAGGTACGGCTTGAGGTTGCAGAAAAAGTGAAGCAACGTCTGGCAGCCGGTAAACGTGCTCCGGGTCTGGCAGTCGTTCTGGTGGGTGAAAACCCTGCATCGCAGATCTACGTCGGCAGTAAGCGTCGTGCCTGTGAAGAAGTGGGCTTTATCTCCCGCTCTTACGATCTGCCCGCCACCACCAGCGAAGCCGAGTTGCTGCAGCTGATCGATAAACTTAACAGCGACAACGAGATTGACGGCATTCTGGTGCAGCTGCCGCTCCCGGCAGGCATTGATAACGTCAAAATCCTGGAGCGCATTACGCCCGATAAAGACGTAGACGGCTTCCATCCCTATAACGTCGGTCGCCTGTGCCAGCGCGCACCAAAGCTGCGCCCTTGTACACCACGCGGCATCGTCACGCTGCTGGAGCGCTATAACATTGATGCCTACGGCCTGAATGCTGTCGTGGTGGGCGCCTCAAACATTGTGGGGCGTCCAATGAGCATGGAGCTGCTGTTAGCGGGCTGCACCACGACCGTAACGCACCGCTTTACTCGCGATCTGCGCCATCACGTTGAGCACGCCGATCTGCTGATCGTCGCGGTAGGCAAACCCAACTTTATTCCAGGTGACTGGATTAAGCCGGGCGCTATTGTTATCGACGTCGGGATTAACCGTCTGGAAAGCGGCAAAGTCGTCGGTGATGTGGATTTTGATGCTGCCGCTGAGCGTGCCGCTTATATCACGCCCGTTCCCGGCGGCGTTGGGCCGATGACGGTCGCAACCTTAATCGAAAATACCTTACAGGCATGTGAAGAGTTTCACGATGGAGAGCAGGCATAATGGCGACGTTTTCTTTAGGTAAATTCCCACACGTTGATCTCTGCGATTTGCTGAAACTGGAAGGTTGGGTGGAAAGCGGCGCGCAGGCCAAAGTCGTGATTAGTGAAGGTGAAGTGCGGGTGGATGGGGAAGTTGAAACCCGTAAGCGCTGCAAAATCGTTCAGGGGCAAACGGTGGAGTTTGCCGGACAGCGCATCACTGTCGTTGCCTGATCGTCAGGTGCCCTGTCCCCGGGGCACCTTAAATCCTTTCTTCCCCAACTATCCGCGTTTCCCCGTCAATCTGCTCCAGCTCAATGTGATTCACTTCTGCATGCTGCGCGATCAGTGCGGCCAGCTTCGGTGAGTGACTGGTGATCCACAGCTGACTAAACTGGCTGGCTTCAGCAATCAGCGCCGCCAGCGCCGGGAGCAAATCCTCATGCAGGCTGTTCTCGGGTTCGTTGAGCGCCATAAAGGCAGGCGGGCGGGGGCTGAGCAGTGCAACCACGAGGCACAGAAAGCGCAGCGTCCCGTCAGAGAACTCGGCGCTTTCCAGCGGGCGCATAATGCCCTGTCGCCGCATCAGCATCTGGAAACGGCCGTTCTGGACATCCACCTGAAATTCGGTATCAGGGAAGGCTTTCGCTGTCACCTTGTAGAGCAGCTCATGATGACCCCGCTCGACAATGGTTGCCCATGCCGCCGCGAGGTTAGCACCATCGTGCGCCAGAATGGGGGCGCGCACGCCAATCTGCGGCGCACGAATCGGTGATCCGGGCCAGACGGCAAACTCGTGATAGAAGCGCCACTGGCGCAGACGTTCACGCATCTGAGAAAGTTCGGGATAGCGGTGCGGCTCACCGAGCTGACCAAACAGTGACTCCTCCGGATGCAATAAGGCGGGATAGCTTACGCGCTCCCCTTCTACATTATGCAAAAAGGCGGTCTGGTTCGTGCGCTGCATGATGCAGGAAGAGGGACGCCGCTGCTGACCACTCAGCCAGATACGTTCTTCTTTGACCAGCGGATCGAGGTTAAACAGGCTGGTCTCAAGCTTCTGAGGAAACCCCACCGCAAGCTCAAAATCCATGTCGTCCATCAGGACCGAGAGGATGAGTCGGCTGGCATCCTGACGACGAGCGCTGCGATGCAGTTCCCCTGCCCACATGACTTTTTGGATACCGCCCTCTTCTGCCAGCGCTAACGCCAGGCGACCATTCGCGGCCTCGTGCAGCAGGCGCACGGCCTTATACAGGTTGGATTTACCACAGCCATTAGGCCCGCTTACCACGTTTAGTTGCTGAAGCGGCAGGGTCAGATCGCGTACCGAGCGGAAACCGCGAAGGTGAATCTGTTTTATCGTCATAGACAAAAAAGGGCGATGACTCGCCCTCTCCTGTGTTGCCCGTTATTTACGTCGCCAGCTGGAGCCCTGAGGGCCATCTTCGACAATCACGCCAAGCGCGTTCAGCTTGTCGCGGGCTACATCAGCCTGCGCCCAGTCTTTTGCCGCGCGTGCGTCGGCACGGGCTTTCACCCAGCGTTCGATTTCTGCCACTTCTTCATCGTTGCCCTGCGCACTGCTTTGCAGAAACACTTCTGGCTCCTGCTGCAGAATGCCCAGCACGTTGGCAATTTCACGTAGCTTTGCCGCCAGCGCATTGGCTGCCGTCATGTCTTCGCCTTTGAGACGGTTCACTTCACGCGCCATGTCGAACAGCACGGAATAGGCTTCCGGAGTGTTAAAATCATCGTCCATCGCCTCGCGGAAACGGGCCTCGAAGGCTTCACCGCCGTGGGCAACCGCGTTGCGATCGGTATGTCGCAGCGCGGTATAAAGACGTTCCAGCGCCGCACGTGCCTGGTTCAGGTTATCTTCGCCATAGTTAAGCTGGCTACGATAGTGGCCGGACATCAGGAAATAGCGCACGGTTTCGGCATCATAATGCTGCAGTACGTCGCGCACGGTGAAAAAGTTATTCAGCGACTTCGACATCTTCTCACGATCGATCATCACCATGCCTGAATGCATCCAGTAGTTCACATAGGGACCATCATGGGCGCAGGTAGACTGGGCGATTTCATTTTCATGATGTGGGAACATCAGGTCAGATCCGCCGCCGTGGATGTCGAAATGCGCGCCAAGCTGTTTGCAGTTCATGGCTGAACACTCAATATGCCAGCCTGGGCGCCCCTGGCCCCACGGTGAAGGCCATGAGGGTTCGTCCGCTTTAGACATCTTCCACAGCACGAAATCCATGGGATTACGCTTCACATCCGCCACTTCAACGCGGGCGCCGGCCTGAAGCTGGTCCAGATCCTGACGCGACAGCGCACCGTAATCCACATCGCTCAGCACATCAAACATGACATCGCCGTTTTCCGCCACATAGGCATGACCGCGGGCAATCAGCTTTTCCACCAGCTCGACGATTTCCGGAATATGGCGCGTGGCGCGCGGTTCCCGATCTGGCGGCAAAATGCCCAGCGCATCAAAATCGCTGTGCATCTCGGCAATCATGCGATTGGTCAGGGTTTCGATGCTCTCGCCGTTCTCGTTGGCACGCTTGATAATTTTGTCGTCGATATCGGTAATATTGCGCACGTAATTTACGTCAAAACCGACGTAACGCAGATAGCGCGATACCACATCAAACGCCACAAACGTGCGCCCGTGCCCAATGTGACAGAGGTCATACACCGTGATGCCGCAGACATACATGCCGATTTTGCCAGCATGAATAGGGGTAAATTCCTCTTTTTGTCGACTCAGGGTGTTATAAATCTTCAGCATTGGGGTTTCCGTAGTAAGCGTGCGTAACGCACCGTTTTAAGTATCCTGATATTGTGCCGTATTTTTATCTGTCACGCGATGCAAAGCAAGCCAACTGCGCAGCCTGGCTGACGTATTATCGGAAATTATGATATAAGAACGTTCGAGAAAAAGGCGTGTGCACCCTAACCGCGCACCCTATGCTACTGACGACAACCTTTACAGGACGAAAAAAATGGTAACTTTCCAGACTAACCATGGCGATATCGTGATCAAGACCTTCGATGACAAAGCGCCCGCAACCGTAAAGAACTTCCTGGATTACTGCCGTGAAGGTTTCTACGACAACACCATTTTTCACCGTGTGATTAACGGCTTTATGATTCAGGGTGGCGGTTTTGAACCCGGCATGAAGCAGAAAGCCACCAAAGAAGAGATCCGTAACGAAGCCAACAACGGTCTGAAAAACACCAAAGGTACGCTGGCGATGGCGCGGACTTCTGCCCCGCACTCTGCGACCGCACAGTTTTTCATTAACGTGGCTGACAATGACTTCCTGAACTTCCGTGACGAAAGCCTGCAGGGCTGGGGTTACTGTGTGTTTGCAGAAGTGGTTGAAGGTATGGATGTGGTTGAGAAAATCAAAGCCGTTTCAACCGGCCGCAGCGGTATGCATCAGGACGTGCCGAAAGACGACGTTGTCATCCAGAAAGTGACCGTCAGCGAGTAATGCCGCGCACGTTGTTTATCGCAGATCTTCATCTGTGTCAGGAAGAACCGGCGATCACCGCCGGTTTTCTGCATTTTCTACAGCGTGAAGCCCCACACTGCGACGCGCTCTATATTCTCGGCGATCTGTTTGAAGCCTGGATAGGCGATGACGATCCCAATCCTCTGCATCAACAGGTTGCTGATGCCCTGCGAGCCGTGCCTGTTCCGGTGTACTTTATTCATGGCAATCGCGATTTCTTAATCGGTCAACGTTTCGCCCGCGCCAGCGGCATGACGCTGTTGCCTGAAGCGCGCGTGCTGACGCTTTACGGCCATCGAGTGCTGATTATGCACGGCGATACGCTGTGTACCGACGATGTGGGTTACCTGCAGTTCCGCGCTAAAGTCCACAACCCCTGGATTCAACGTCTGTTCCTGGCGTTGCCGCTGTTTATTCGCAAACGCATCGCAGAACGTATGCGCGCCAACAGTAAACAGGCCAATCAGCATAAGTCGCTGGAGATTATGGATGTGAATCAACAGGCCGTGATCGATGCCCTGCTTCAGCATAAGGCGCCACTGCTGATTCATGGGCACACGCACCGTCCCGCGATACACGATCTGTCGCTGAATGGCGTAAACGCTCAGCGTGCCGTATTAGGGGCCTGGCACAGTCGGGGATCCATGATTCAACTCGATGCCAGCGGCATTCAGCTGATCGATTTCGACTTCTGACAGGGCGAATCGCTTAGCTTCTCATCCAGGAAGGGATGGGGATAGTCTGCACCAAATTGTTCACGCCATGTGCGCTCAATTCGTGCTCTGTCCGTCTGGATGATCGCTTCCCGCGCCAGGTATGCCATGGCTTCATGCGCATGACGCAACGCTGCAGCCTGGTACGCATCCGGCCAGGCGACAGACAACATGCCCAGCGCCTTAAGTAACCGTAACTGCACTTCTTTTATCGCCGCGCCGTCTCGCGCGACAGGTGAGAAAAAATCATCGAATAATGCGTCTACTGACAAGGGCGCGACGTGAATGGCGGGATAGATCACCGTTGGCGCCGCACATTCGCGTGCAAAGCAGGAGAGTATTCTGACGGCTCGCCCGATCACATCGATGGCGGTGCCAGGGTCATTAGTCGCAGGCGACAGCGCACGCGAGGCGATTTCTGCCATCACACACAGGCAAAAACGTGGATCCTGGGCGAAAGTGCGAGACGCGGCTATTGTCAGGGCAGACAACATCAGTTTGCGTTGCTCCGCAGGCAGGGCGTGGGTGACATACATGACCGGGCGGGCGGGATGAACAAAAAATCCGGGTTGCGCGACCAGGTAAACATGTACAGGACTGTCTGTCATCGCCTTATGTAGCCTGTCCATATCAATATGCTGAACATAGCCAATAGCGTCCGAATAAACAGCAAACGTGCCCGCAGGTTGACGATCGCTTTCCCGCCAGGGCTTGGCGCCGAAACAAGGGGATTGAGCACGCGCGCTAAAAACATCAAGCGCCATGCGTTCCACACGTGAGGTCGTTTCATCTACGCTGCCAAGCGAGGTGAGATGGTGAATCCAGCGCAGAAGCGTCACCAGAATTAATGCAATGACCACCAGCGTGACCGCAAACAGGATCACTCGCCCCTGTTCACCATAAGCCCCCATATTCAGTGCGATGATGCCGACCAGACTAAACAGGAAAGAGCCAATAAAGGTCGCGAGAACATTTTGTGTTGTACTGTCTTCAACGACCAGTTTCGTGGCGCGCGGCGTAACATGGGTAGTTGCTGAACCAAACGCCGTTACCATCGTACTCAAGGAAAACGTGGTGACCGCCAGCATGCTGGACGCCAGAATATTCAGGATATTGTCCACTGCGTCAGCACCCACCTTTACCGAAACCGAGGGGGGAATTGCAGATTTAAAGACAATGGAGGCCAGGGCGCTGACAACCGCAGCAAGGGCAAATAAAGTTGCCCTGAACCACAGTTTTCTGCCTGCTTGTCTGAAAATCAGTTGCCAGCGTGAAATCATCCTGTTCCTCTTTCTGTCAGTTAACGTCATCCCTTACCAACCGGGTGCAGCGCGGCTCATCATGTCAGTCACCTTGCAACTCTGTTAACTAAAGTTCAGCGTTTCTTGCGCGTCAACGTCAGAGAACAGAATGTCGATAAAACCCTGCCAGCGCGACGTGTAATCCCGACGCAACCGTTTTCCTTGCGCCCTTCTCATGCTATTCTCTTTGCCCTTCAAAACCTGTCCGCCTGGTCAGGTATGTTTTCATTCACAGGAGTTGACCGCATGTCGTCGAATGCCGCCCCGGCCCGCATCGCTGTTGTTATGGGTTCCAAAAGTGACTGGTCCACCATGCAGTTCGCTGCGGAAATCCTCTCCAGCCTGGACGTGCCCTTCCATGTGGAAGTGGTCTCAGCGCACCGTACCCCGGACAAGCTGTTTAGCTTTGCCGAAACGGCTGCAGATAACGGCTTTCAGGTCATCATTGCCGGTGCCGGTGGCGCGGCGCACCTGCCTGGCATGCTGGCGGCAAAAACCCTGCTGCCGGTGCTGGGCGTGCCGGTGCAGAGCGCAGCGCTGAGCGGCGTTGACAGCCTCTACTCTATTGTGCAAATGCCGCGCGGTATTCCGGTCGGCACGCTGGCAATCGGTAAAGCCGGTGCCGCCAATGCGGCACTGCTGGCCGCGCAGATTCTGGCGATTCACGACAGCGCGCTGTCATCTCGTCTGGCCGCCTGGCGTCAGGCACAGACCGATGAGGTGCTGGATAATCCGGATCCGCGGGAGGACGCATGAAGCCGGTTTGCGTACTGGGTAACGGTCAGCTTGGCCGCATGTTGCGCCAGGCGGGCGAGCCGATGGGCATTGCCGTTCATCCCGTGGGGCTGGATGCCGATCCCGCCGCCCTGCCTATCGCCGAAAGCGTGATTACGGCCGAAATCGAGCGTTGGCCCGAAACCGCTCTGACGCGCGAGCTGGCGAATCATCCGGCCTTTGTGAACCGCGATATTTTTCCGCGTCTGGCCGATCGCCTGACGCAAAAGCAACTGCTGGACGAGCTTAATCTGGCGACTGCGCCCTGGCAGTTGCTGGCGGATAAAAGCGAGTGGCCTGCGGTTTTCTCTCGGCTGGGTGAACTGGCGATTGTTAAACGCCGCACCGGGGGTTACGACGGTCGCGGTCAGTGGCGTTTACGGGCCAGAGAAACGGCCACGTTACCCGACGACTGCTATGGCGAGTGCATCGTCGAACAGGGCATTCACTTTTCAGGTGAAGTGTCGCTGGTCGGCGCGCGCGGCCACGACGGCAGCACCGTGTTTTATCCCCTGACACATAATCTGCACGAAGAAGGCATTCTGCGGACCAGCGTCGCTTTTCCCCAGGCAGATGTGGAACAGCAGCAGCAGGCCGAAGGAATGCTGGGCGCGATCCTTCACGCGCTTGACTACGTTGGCGTGATGGCGATGGAATGTTTTGTGACGCCTCAGGGTCTGTTGATTAATGAGCTGGCGCCGCGGGTGCATAACAGTGGACACTGGACGCAGAACGGCGCCTCGATTAGCCAGTTCGAACTGCATCTGCGCGCGATTTTGGGGCTGGCGTTGCCCCAGCCGGTCGTCATTGCGCCCTCGGTCATGATCAACCTGATTGGCACCGATGTGAACCCAGACTGGCTACAGCAGCCGCTTGTCCATCTGCACTGGTATGACAAAGCGGTTCGGCAAGGTCGCAAGGTGGGCCATCTGAACCTGACCGACAGCGATCAGCCCCGACTCAAAGCTGCACTGCATGCGCTGTTGCCCCTGCTGCCGGCTGAATATGCCAGTGGTATTCGCTGGGCCACAGACAAGCTTTAAGACGGACTGACGCCGTGCGCAGCCTTGCCGCGCACGGCGTTTTTTATGCGCCGTCGAACGTCCTGAACAGCGCTTTGCCCCTGAGCAAACGCACGCCCAGCCAGCCTCCGCACAGCGACAACAACAACGCGCCACACAACGGTAACGCCAGCCACAAGGCCCAGTCGGGCTGCCACGGGAAATCGAAGATTTTACGCTGCAGCGCCCAGATCGCCGCTTCAGCCCCCACTGCGGCCGCAACGCCGGACACCACGCCAATCAGCGCAAACTCGCACCACAAGGTCGTCCGCAGCAGTCGCTTGCCTGCACCCAACGTGCGGTACACCACCAGTTCCTGACGGCGCTGACGCATGCCCACCTGAATCTGGGCCATCAGCAGCAATATGCCACAGGCGGTCACCAACACCACCATAATCTCCAGGGCCTGGCTGACCTGGGTCAGCACCTGTCCGATCTGACGCATGATGTTGCCAATATCCAGCAGGCTCAGGGTCGGGAACTCACGGTTTAGCTGCGCCAGCAGCGTGGGGTTATTGTCCAGCCGAAAGCTGGTGAGCCAGGTCAGCGGCTGGCTGTCGAGCGCACCGGGTGGAAAGATAAAGAAGAAGTTTGGCTTCAGGCTTTCCCAGTCAACCTTGCGCAGACTGGTAATTTTGGCACTGAACTGTTGCGTATCCCCCTCAAACGTTAAGCTGTCTCCCAGCTTCACCCCCAGCCGCTCCGCCAGCTCGGCCTCCATAGACACTTCCCCCACGGCAGGCGGCCAGTTGCCCGCCACCAGCGGATTATGCGCAGGGAGGGCCGCCAGCGAAGTCAGGTTGAGCTCACGGTTAAGGGCATTATCCCGTTCAGGATCGGCGGCTTGGCCGTTCAACTCGCTCAGCCGCATCCGTGCGATGGGATAAAAGGTTTCTGGTTTAATCTGATGCGCCTGCAGGAAATCACGCACCTGCGGCACCTGATCGGCCGTCATGTTAAGCAGGAAAAAGTTCGGGCTGTCTGCGGGTAACTGCTGCTGCCAGCGATCCAGCAGATCGCCTCGCATCACCAGCAGCAGGGCCAGCAACATAAACGACAGTGAGAACGCGGCAAGCTGGCTCAGCGTCATCGCGGGCTGTCGCAGTAGCCGATTAATCGCCAGACGCAGCGCCAGATTTCGCACTGTCAGACGGCGCAGAAGCAGTAACGTGCCCCAGCCAAGCAGCGCCAGTAGCCCCGCCAGCACCACCACGCCCGCCAGCAGCGCCCACAGCATTTTACTGCCGCCCACCAGCGCCGCCAGCAGCCCCACCACCACCACGACCATCGCTGGCAGGTAGATTTTCAGCGGCCAGACGGTGGCGACGGCATCGCGCCGAAATACGCGCAAAGGCTGCGTCGCCAGCAGCAGGCGATAAGGACGCAATCCCACCAGCAGGGAAATGACAAACAGCGACCCTGTGGCCCATACCCACGGCCACAGGCTCGCATCAGGCAGGGATGCGGGCAGAACGGGTTTAAGCATTCTCATCAACAGGGCTTCGACGCCCAGCCCGACTGCCCCGCCCGCTACGGCCGCCAGCAGCAATACCGCCAGCCACTGTCCAATAATCAGCTTTTGCAGCGCGCCGCGCGTAGCACCCAGCGTTTTCAGCACCGCCACCAGGTCGTAACGACTTCGGCAATAATGGCTCATTGCCACGGCCACGGCAGCGATCGCCAGCATCAGCGTTAACAACGCCGATAACAGCAAAAACTGCTGCGCGCGCTGCATTGAACGGCCCAGCGCATCTTCGCTGTTCTCAATACTGATCCAGCGTTGACCGGTTTTTATTTGCGGCGTTATCCAGCGGTCGTAGTTTTCCAGCTGCTGATGGGTGCCAGCAAACTTGTAGCGCCAGGTGATGCGACTGCCGGGCTGGATCGCGCCGGTCTTATCGGCATCGGCCAGATTAATCAGTAAACGCGGCGCCATTTCGAACGGGTTGAAACCGCCATCCGGCTCCTGTATCACCTCTCCGGCAATACGCAGCGTGGTATCTCCCACATCGAGTTCATCGCCCACGTGGAGGTTAAGCAGCGCCATTAAGCGCGGAGCGGCCAGTGCCGTGCCGGGCTGAGGTTTCAGGCCCGGCGGGCGGGTTTGCAGCTCGCCAAACATCGGGTAGTGGGTATCGACGGCTTTGACCGACGCCAGCTGCGGCGTCTGGCCGGCAAAGGTCATGGTCATAAAGCTCAGCTGACGGCTAACCGATAATCCCACTTGCTGCGCTTTCGCCAGCCAGTCGGGCGGTGCCGCCGTGCTGGTGCGCAGGGTACGATCGCCCGCCATAAAGTCGCGACTCTGCTGACTCAGCCCTTTTTCCATCCGGTCGCTGATTGATCCCAGCGCCAGCACGCAGGCCACCGCCAGAGTGAGTGCCAGCCAGACGATTAACAGTGAGGGCGAACGCCACTCACGCCAGAACCAGCGCCAGATCATTGCTCCTCCCACAGTTTGCCGTCACGCAGACGCAAGCGTCGGTTACAGCGCGCCGCCAGCTGCTCGTCATGGGTAACCAGAATTAACGTCGTGGCAAAATCGCGGTTGAGGGAAAACAGCAGATCGACAATACGCTCGCCCGTTTTACGATCTAGATTCCCCGTTGGCTCATCGGCAAACAGCAGGCCCGGACGACCGCTGAAGGCCCGGGCAAGCGCGACGCGTTGCTGCTCACCACCGGATAACTGCGCGGGCAGATGCAGCAAACGCTCACCCAGGCCTAACTGTGTGAGCAGCTCCCGTGCCTGGTCACGGCTCTGACGGTCGCTCTCACCGCGCAGCAGTGCAGGCAACTGGACATTTTCCAGCGCATTTAACGTTGGCACCAGCATAAAAGACTGGAACACGAATCCTACCTGCTGCGCACGTAAGGCCGCCCGCTGCTCTTCATTCATCTGATGCAAGGGCTGGCCCAGCAGATGCACCTCGCCCTGGCTGCCGTCATCCAGACCGGCCAGAATCCCCAACAGCGTGGATTTGCCCGATCCTGACTCGCCAATCAGGGCGATTGTTTCAGCTGGTTTGACAACTAACTCAACTCCGGTAAGGATGGTTAACTGATGCTCTCCCTGACCCACGGACTTAGTAAGATGATGAACTTCAAGAATGTTTTCCGCTGGCATTATCCTTTCCTGTTATTGTGCTGTCTGTTGGTGTCCCGTCTTGCTGCGGCCGATACGTTGCTGGTGCTGGGCGACAGCCTGAGTGCAGGCTATCAAATGTCGGCCAGTAAAGCCTGGCCCAGCCTGCTCGATAAAAACTGGCAGCAGCAGCCCAGAGTGATTAATGCCAGTATTAGCGGCGATACCGCCGCACAAGGACTGGCACGCTTACCTGCCCTATTAAAACAGCACCAACCGCAGTGGGTGTTAATCGAATTGGGCGGTAACGACGGCTTACGTGGCTTTCCGCCAAAGGATATTGAGCAAACGTTAAGCACCATCATCGAGCAGGTAAAAACCGCCAGGGCTAAACCGATCCTGATGCAGGTACGTTTACCCGCCAACTACGGCCGCCGTTATACGGATGCGTTCCGCGCGATTTATCCGCAGTTGGCGAAACAGCACGATATTCCTTTACTGCCCTTTTTCATGGAGCAGGTTTATTTAAAACCCGAATGGATGCAGCAGGATGGTATTCATCCCAATCCTGACGCCCAACCCTTTATCGCTGAACTGATGGCGAAAGAACTGGCCCCATTAGTTAAGCAGTAGTTGTGCAAAAAAGGTAACACATGCAAAAAACCATTTTGATCACGGGCTGTTCAAGCGGTATTGGCCTGGTTGCAGCCAATGACCTGCTGGCTCGCGGCTATCACGTTATTGCAGCCTGCCGAAAAGCCGACGACGTGGCGCGCATGCAAAGCCTCGGCTTTACGGGGCTGATGCTGGATTTGGACGACGCAGAGAGCGTTGACCGCGCTGCCGATGAGGTGTTGGCGCTGACCGGTAACCGGCTGTTTGCCCTGTTTAATAACGCCGGCTTCGGCACCTATGGTCCGTTAAACACCATCACGCGTCAGCAATTTGAACAGCAATTTTCCAGCAATGTGTTTGGCACCCACCAACTCACTATGCGGCTGCTTCCGGCGTTGAAGGCTTTTGGCAATGCCCGGATCGTGAATACCAGTTCGGTGTTAGGCCTGATTTCCACGCCGGGTCGGGGCGTTTATGCCGCCAGTAAATATGCGCTGGAAGCCTGGAGCGATGCGTTACGCATGGAGCTGCACGCAAGCGGCGTGCGCGTCAGCCTCATTGAACCGGGTCCAATCCAGACCCGATTCACCGATAATGTAACGCAGGGTGAGCAGGATAATCCGGTGCTGAATCCCGGTCTGGCCGCGCGGTTTACGCTGCCGCCTGAGGCCATTTTACCTAAGCTGCGCCATGCGCTCGAAAGCAAACATCCGCGTTTGCGTTATCCGGTGACACTGGTCGCACACGCGATGGGCCTGTTGAAACGCGCGCTGCCAGGCTGGATACTGGATCGCATAATTCGCAGTCAGTAAAGGTATTGCGCGAATACAGCTTGAAGCAGGGCCAGTCGGCCCCATATTCTTTAAACATTTTCTGCAAAGAGACTTAGTCATGTCACCACACGCTTCGATTATCGACATTAACGAATCCAACCTGCAACAGACCCTTGAGCAGTCAATGCAGATACCGGTGCTGTTCTACTTTTGGTCGGATCGCAGCCAACATTGCCAGGAACTGACGCCGTTGCTGGAGCGACTGGCTCAGGAATACGCAGGCCAGTTTATTCTTGCCAAACTGGATTGTGATAAAGAGCAAAGGGTGGCATCGCAATTTGGGTTACGCTCCATTCCCACCGTCTACCTGTTCCAGAACGGCCAGCCTGTTGACGGTTTCCAGGGGCCACAGCCGGAAGACGCCGTGCGCGCCCTGCTGGAAAAAGTGCTGCCGCGTGAGGAAGAGTTAAAAGCCCAGCAGGCGATGGCGCTGATGCAGGAAGGCAAACCGCTGGACGCTTTACCGCTGCTGAAAGAGGCATGGCAGCTCAGTAATAAAGACAGCGAAATTGGTTTTCTGCTGGCGGACGTGCTGATTACCCTGAACCGTAGCGATGAAGCAGAAACGGTACTCAACGCCGTGCCGTTGCAGGATCAGGACACCCGTTATCAAAGCCTGATCGCCCAGATCGATTTACTGAAACAGGCGGCCGATACGCCTGAAATTCAGCAGCTGCAATCACAGCTGGAAAGCGACCCGGATAACGCTGAACTGGCGACCAAACTGTCGCTGCAGCTGCATCAGGTCGGGCGTAATGAAGAAGCGCTGGAACTGCTGTTTAACGTCATTAAACGCGATTTGAACGCCGCTGACGGCCAGGCGCGTAAAATGTTGCAGGAGATCCTGGCGGCATTGGGCACGGGCGATGCGCTTGCCGCACGCTATCGCCGCCAGCTCTATTCCCTGCTTTACTGATGTAAGCAGAAAACGGGCCGAACGATTTGGCCCGTTCATCTGACAATCTGGAGGTTATATGCTCACCGTGATTCCTGTTCTCATCCTGGTCGCCCTGGTCACCGTATGGTCCGGCGTCAAAATCGTTCCGCAAGGCTATCAGTGGACGGTCGAACGCTTTGGCCGCTACACCCGCACGCTTCAGCCCGGCCTGAGTCTGGTTGTTCCCTTCATGGATCGTATCGGTCATAAGATCAATATGATGGAACGGGTGCTGGATATTCCCTCTCAGGAGATCATCTCCAAAGATAACGCCAACGTCACGATTGATGCGGTCTGTTTTGTCCAGGCCATCGATCCGGCGCGGGCCGCCTATGAAGTCAGCAATCTGGAGCTGGCGATTCTTAACCTCACTATGACCAATATGCGCACCGTGTTGGGCAGCATGGAACTGGATGAGATGCTGTCTCAGCGAGACAGCATTAATACCCGCTTACTGCATATCGTTGATGAAGCCACCAATCCCTGGGGCGTAAAAATCACCCGTATTGAAATTCGTGATGTTCGTCCGCCACAGGAGCTGATTGGCGCCATGAACGCCCAGATGAAAGCGGAGCGTACTAAACGAGCCGATATTCTGGCGGCGGAAGGTGTGCGGCAGGCGGAAATTCTGCGGGCCGAAGGGGAAAAACAGGCACAGATTTTGAAAGCGGAAGGGGAACGAACGTCGGCTTTCCTGCAGGCTGAAGCCCGTGAACGTCAGGCGGAAGCGGAAGCCCGCGCCACGAAAATGGTATCGGAAGCGATAGCCGCCGGCGATATTCAGGCCATAAATTACTTTGTGGCGCAGAAATACACGGATGCGCTGCAAAAAATTGGTGAGTCCAGTAACAGTAAAGTGGTGATGATGCCGCTGGAAGCCAGCAGCTTGTTGGGTGCGATCGGCGGAATTGGTGAGCTGTTAAAAGAAACCCGCAGCGAGTCGAAACGCTGATGGTGAGTGAGATTGTTGCCCATCCGCACTGGTTCTGGCTGACGCTGGGCGGGCTGCTACTGGCGGCTGAGATGCTCGGCACAAATGGCTACCTGCTCTGGAGCGGGCTCGCAGCCATGCTGGTCGGTATCACAGAATGGGCTTTGCCGCTCAGTTGGACCGCCCAGGGCTCTTTGTTTGCCGCATTAACGCTGGCGAGCGTATTTATCTGGCATCGCGTCATGCGCTATCGCGAGCGCAACCAGCAGCCAAATTCCCTTAATCAGCGCGGCAACCAGATGATCGGCCTGCAGTTGACCCTGGACAGTGCGTTGCAAAACGGTATCGGTCACGTCCGCGTTGGCGACAGCAGCTGGCGCGTTCAGGCAGACCAGAATCTCCCTGCCGGTACGTTGGTTGAAGTGGTAGCAGTGGAAGGTATTACTCTGCGCATTCAGTCTCGCGTGCCGCCAACCTGACTGCAGCAGCCTGCCAGGTTATTAATGATCGGGCAGTCCGCGCTGTCATTACCCGGGCAGGCCGCCGCCAGCGCCAACAGGCGTGCGCGCATGGCGTGCAGTTCTTCAATATGCGCAGCAATTTCGTCAGCTTTCTGCAGCGTACGCGCCTTAACGTCCGCGCTGTGGCGTTCAGGGTCGTTAAACAGCCCGACCAGCTCGCGGCACTCATCAAGGGTAAACCCCACCTGCCGTGCCTGGCGTAATAAATTCAGCTCATCAAGATGGTGTGAATTGTAATGCCGGTAGCCGTTATCGCCGCGCAGCGGGGGCGTGACTACGCCCTTTTCTTCATAGAAACGAATAGCCTTACTGGTTAGCCCGGTCTTTTTCGCCACGGTACTAATATTCATAACAGTTTTCCTGATCTTCCCCTATACGGGGCGCTTCTAAAAGGCCCAGCCCGTGAGCTGCCGGGCTAAATCAGTGTTTGATTCTACGTCACTCGTGCCCGACTCTGTCGTTTTGCACCCGAGAACAGGTGGAAAACAAGGCATTTCATGCAGGAGATTATAGATCACCCTGCCAGGTAAAAGGGTTCTCGTCCCGGTATCTGAGTCAACGCGGTCGCTGCAGAGGCCTTCGGCTGACTCTTCCGGTTAACCTGAGTAATGCCAAAACGCGCCTGAGTGCAGAACAAACTGGCCAGCCGGTCAATCTGCCATCAACCTCATAAAAAATAAGATGATAACGCTTGTCAATGCAGATAATTCCGATAAAATCCCGCCAGTTTGTAACAAATCATTATCATCATTAAAGTATAGGGGATTGGATTATGGCTTTAGTCAGCTGTCCAGAATGTCATAAGGAAGTGAGTGATTCAGCATTACGTTGTCCATCATGTGCCAGGCAGCTCAGAAAGCCGCGTCGCTCTTTTTTTGGCAAAATGGTTAAGTGGACTTTCATTCTGTTTAACATTCTTATGGTGTACTGCCTGTTCGCAGGATTAGGTGGAAGTGGCGACGTTATCAATAACGCGGCTTCCGATGCGGAAAAAGCCGGTGCTGCGCTTGGAGCAGGTTTAGGTTTAATGGCGATCGGCACCCTTTGGGTTATTGGCGACATCATTATCGGGACGCTGGTCTTCTTTACCAGACCCAAAGGGTAATTGACTCATCCTGCGCGCCTGCAAAGGGTTTAGCATGCCTGGCGAAAACCGTTGCACAGCAGGGAACAGCGAAATGTCGATCCCGTTAACGCGGATAGCAGGTAAATCAGTCCCGCTTATCTGGCGAAGCACGGAACTGTGTATATCTTGAGCGACAGGCATGATCGAACAGGATGAAGCCTCGGCAGTAAGCGCAGGGTTGGCCGTCATTTCGTCACCCCTTTTCATCAGCGGGCTTGCACGCCTTTAAGCCGAATGAAAGTCAAAAAAAGCCCTGCTTATCTGGACTGCCGCAAAAGTTGGACAGTGCAGGTTACGCGGGGCTTTCTTCTTGTGGCGTCCTGAATAATGTCAACGCCAGCAAGCCGGGTACACCACCGGTGAATAAACTTCCTTTATCTGGCCATTCAGGATTTGACCTTCCCCTTGAGGGAAGGTTTAACCTGAATAACAGTCACATCTAAACGATCAACCCCGCACATCTGATAAAGGAGTCAACCATGTCAAACACGATTGTTCTGGCGCTGGACGGATTGTCCTGCGGCCACTGCGTAAAACGCGTCAAAGATGCGCTCGAACAGCGCGACGATGTCGAGCTGGCGGAGGTTACTCAACAGGAAGCCCGCGTGTCAGGCCGTGCAGACGCTACCGCGCTGATCGCTACCGTTGAACAAGCGGGCTACCATGCAACATTAAAAGCTGCGGGTTCCAGCCCAAAGCCTGAGCCGTTGACAGCAGCAGAGCCGCCGCCGGAGGCGCTGACAACGGAGTCTTCTCCTCTTCCGGCAACTGAAAATCAGCCCGCTCACGTGCTGTTAATCGACGGGATGAGCTGCGCCAGCTGTGTCAGCCGGGTTGAGAAAGCCCTTGAGCAGGTAAGTGGTGTGCAACAGGCCCGCGTGAATCTGGCCGAACGCAGCGCGCTGGTGATGGGCAATGTGGCACCCCATCTGCTGGTCGCCGCTGTGGATACGGCCGGCTATGGGGCGGAAGTGGTCGAAGACGAACAGCAACGCCGTGAAAAACAGCAGCGCAGCGCCCGACGCGCCATGCGACGTTTTAGCTGGCAGGCGGGACTTGCACTGCTGTTTGGCGTGCCGTTAATGATCTGGGGCATGCTGGGCGACAACATGATGCTCACCGAGGACAATCATACCACCTGGCTGGTGTTGGGCACGGTTACGCTGTTGGTGATGGTCGCCACGGGCGGTCACTTCTACCGCAGTGCCTGGCGCAGCCTGCTCAACCGCAGCGCGACAATGGATACCTTAGTCTCGCTGGGCACCGCCGCTGCCTGGATCTACTCCTTTAGTGTGGTGATTTGGCCGGCGTTCTTCCCGCTGCAGGCGCGTCATCTCTACTTCGAAGCCAGCGTAATGATTCTCGGCCTGATCAATCTGGGCCATGCGCTTGAACAACGCGCGCGCCAGCGTTCCTCGCGAGCCCTGGAACACCTGCTCGATCTGACGCCGGAACAGGCAAGAGTCGTAACGGAACAGGGTGAAACCTCAATGCCGGTTAGCGCGGTACAGCCCGGCATGATCCTGCGGCTGGTCGCAGGCGATCGCGTGCCGGTCGATGGCGAAGTCCAGGACGGTGAAGCCTGGTGTGATGAGGCCATGCTGACCGGTGAGGCGGTGCCGCAAAGCAAAACGCAGGGCGATCGTCTGTTTGCCGGCACCCAGGTGCAGGACGGGACAGTACGCTTCATTGCCCGCGCGACCGGTGGCAATACGACGCTGGCGCGCATCATTCAGTTAGTCCGTAAAGCCCAGAGCAGTAAGCCAGATGTGGGTCGCCTGGCCGATCGTATTTCTGCCGTGTTTGTGCCGGTGGTGGTGCTTATCGCCCTGATAAGCGCCGCAGTCTGGTATACCGCCGGTCCGGCGCCTCAGATTGCCTACGCGCTGGTGGTGGCCACCACAGTGCTGATTATTGCCTGCCCCTGCGCGCTGGGCCTGGCCACGCCCATGTCCATTATCGCCGGAACCGGCCGCGCCGCCGAATACGGCGTGCTGGTACGCGATGCCGATGCACTGCAGCGCGCCAGCCGTATTGATACGCTGGTGTTTGATAAAACCGGCACGCTGACAAGGGGCACACCGCAGGTGACCGAGGTGATGAGCTGGAACGGCAGCACGCGCGATTCGGTCCTGTCTGCGGCGGCGGCGCTGGAACAGACATCGGGTCACCCACTGGCGAAAGCGATCCTGGCGGAAGCGGGTACCGCAGCAACACCCGCGATTGCGCAATTTCGTACAATACGCGGCAAAGGCGTAAGCGGCATACTCAATGGCAGACAGCTGTTACTGGGTAATGTCAGTCTGTTACACGATTACGGCGTGGATTGCCAACCGGCGCGGGCTGAAATTGACAGGCTCACCCGGCAAGGGGCAACCCCGGTATTACTGGCACAGGATGGACAGCTTACCGGTCTGATTGGCTTGCGGGATACGCTGCGCCCCGAAGCGAAAGCAGCACTGCAGCGGCTGCATGAAGCGGGTTACCGACTGGTTATGCTGACCGGGGATCATGAAAATACGGCCCGGGCTGTTGCGCATGAAGTCGGCATTGATGAGGTGATTGCAGGCGTACTGCCCGAAGGTAAAGCCGATGCGATAAGCCAACTACAGCAGCAAGGAAGGCAGGTTGCCATGGTGGGCGATGGTATCAATGATGCTCCGGCACTGGCGCAGGCTGATGTCGGTATTGCGATGGGCGGCGGCAGCGATGTGGCGGTAGAAACCGCAGCGATTACGCTCATGCGGGCCGATCTGCATGGCGTGGTGGATGCCTTAAAGATTGCCTCCGCCACCCTGGGCAATATCCGGCAGAATCTGTTTGGCGCGTTTATTTACAACGTTATCGGTATTCCGCTGGCGGCAGGCGTGCTCTTTCCTTTTACCGGCCTGTTGCTTAGCCCGGTTTTTGCCGGTGCCGCCATGGCGCTGTCGTCAATAACCGTGGTGAGCAATGCTAACCGCCTGTTGCGCTATAAGCCACGCGTTTAGCAATAACTGCCCTGCTCTGTCTTTCGCAACGGGATCCCGCTAGCATGGTGGCTTTCAAACAGTGAAGGACAGGGAATGACAGCGCGCCTTTTGCAACGTTTACGTAACTGGATTAATCCGCTTTTTCCAGCCAGCTATCGTTGGCCCGCCGTGGATATTCAGTCGGGCGAATGCCGGTTTCATCTGGTGGGTAGCATTCATATGGGCACCCGTGACATGCAGCCCCTGCCGGTCCGGCTGCTACAGCAGTTGCAAAAAGCCGATGCGTTGGTGGTTGAAGCGGATATTACCCAGGGAGGATCGCCATTTGAAAACACGGAAGAGCGTCCACCACTGATCGCCAGAATGGATGATGAGGCGCTGGCGAAGCTTGAAACACTGTGCAACGAAACCGGTCTGCCCCTGAGCCGGTTTGATACGTTACCGGCCTGGCAGATTGCGCTGATGCTACAGGCCCAGCAGGCCCAACGGCTGGGGTTACGTCCTGATTTCGGTATTGATTATCAGCTGCTACAGGCCGCGCGGGCGATGGATAAACCCGTGATTGAACTGGAAGGTGCGCAGGCGCAAATCACCCTGCTGAAATCCTTGCCCGACGATGGCATGGCGCTGCTGGCGGATACGCTGACCCACTGGCACACCAACGCACGCATGTTGCAAACGATGGTGAGCTGGTGGCTGGAAAGCCCGCCGCGCGATCCCCAGATTGCGTTGCCAGCGACATTCAGTCAGACCCTGAACGACACGCTGATTAGCCAGCGTAACAGCCAGTGGTGTGATCATTTACGTCGCCTGCCTTCGGGCCGATATGTCGTCGCGGTCGGCGCTCTGCATTTATATGGCGAGAATAACCTGCCGGGAATGATGCACGTCAGATAACTCACGGCAAAAAAAAGAGAGCCGACAGTCATATCGGCTCTTCAAAGAGGAATGTGTTAATGATTTTAGTTGTCGCCAACAACAGGATTGCTGGCGCGTGGCAATTCTCGCCTAAAGCACATTATTTCGCCACATTTATTGTTCATTAATACGTAATAAGATTTTTCTGAATATGAGGCAACAATGACGCCCGCGGTAAAACTACTTGAAAAACAAAAGGTCAGCTTCACACTGCATCCTTATGAGCATGACAGTAACGAAACCAGTTTTGGCGACGAAGCGGTTCGTAAGCTCAACCTGGACGCCCGGCAGGTGTATAAAACCCTGCTGGTGGCGTTGAACGGCGAGGCGAAACACCTTGCCGTGGCCGTTACGCCCGTCGCTACTCAGCTCGACCTCAAGAAAGTGGCAAAAGCGTTCAATGTCAAAAAAGCCGAGATGGCCGATCCCATGCTGGCCCAGCGCATCACCGGTTATCTGGTGGGCGGTATCAGCCCGCTGGGCCAAAAAAAGCGCCTGCCTACGGTGATCGACAGCTCTGCAAACGCCTTTGCAACCCTGTTTATTTCCGGCGGTAAGCGCGGGCTGGATATCGAGTTAAGCCCACAGGATCTGTCACGGCTGCTGGAGGCACCCTTAGCGGATATTGCCCGACGCGACTAAGCCGGTTGCAGTGCGCAGAGTTCATCAATCATCCAGCGCCCGGCAGGGCCGGGCGGATTGCGGCGCGACCAGACGACGTCAACTGCGATGCGCTGCGGCCATCCTGGTAAGGGCAACTCCTTTAAAACACCATGTCCAAACTGTTTCACCAGCCAACGGGGTAAAATACTCCAGCCAAAGCCCTGTTCCGCCATCTCCAGCAGCACATAATAGGTTTGAGCAGACCAGGCTCTCCCCTGGAAAGTCGGTGCACGACGATCGGTCCAGGTATTGAGGCGCAGGTGACGAAGAGGTTCGAGCTGACTTTCGCTGATCGTGGTTTCCCGCGCCAGGGGATGATCACGATGCAGATAAACTCCTAATTCAGCATCAACCTGCAGGCGCGCGATCGCAATGTCAGCCGGCAGCGTTGGCTGTGCACGAATCACCCCAATATGCGCACGCCCGGTTTGCAACAGCTCAACGACATCATCATCTTCCGCCGCAATGCCTTCCAGCTCGACATCAGGATAATGCTGATCAAATTGCTTAAGCAGTCGCTGATGGTAATGCGTTTGCCAAAAATCTGAGACTGCGACGCTGAGCCGCGGCTCTGTTCCCTCGGACAAGCGCGTCGCCAGCGCATCCAGTCGCTCGCTGGCGGCGAGGATTTGCTGCACCTGAGGCAGCACGCGTCGCCCCTGCTCGGTGAGCTGTGGCTGGCGGCCGCGCCGGTCAAACAGGGCGAAACCGAGATCGGCTTCCAGATTAACCACAGCCACGCTGACGGTAGACTGGCTTTTTTTTAACGCCCGCGCGGCGGCTGAGAACGAGCCGCTGGCAACGGTCTGGACAAAGGCTTCCAGAGATTCCGGTGAGTAACGCATGAGAACCATCGCTTTTATCGATAGATATTCATTTTATCTTAGCATTTTGTCGTGGGAGAATGCGCAGCCTGAATAAAGGAGATTGAAATGCAAATCCGTTCACTCACAGAACGCATCGTCCATGCCACCCTGTTTGAAGGCCTGGCCATCGTGACGATTGCTCCGCTGGCAGCATGGTTTATGAATAAACCCCTGTTTCAGATGGGAGCGCTGGCGATCATGCTGTCTACGGTGGCAATGCTATGGAATATGATTTACAACAGCGTGTTTGATCGGTTTTATCCGCCAGGGCAGAAACGTCGCGCCCTGCTTCGAGCGCTGCACGCATTGGGTTTTGAGGGCGGTTTTATCCTGATAGGCCTGCCGCTGGCGGCCTGGATGCTGGAGATTTCACTGTGGCAGGCATTTTTAATTGAAGTCGCGTTTTTTCTGTTCTTTCTGCCCTACACCTTCGTCTACAACCTGGTGTGGGACAAACTGCGTCCACACTGGTTCGGCCGCAAATCCTGCCGCGCCTGAAAAAAAGCAGGGAGGCGTTCTCCCTGCCTGGACTTAATGCAGCGTTGCACTCTCTCCATTCCAGTGCCGGATCCACGTCAGTACCATTTTGGGATAGCGCCGCAACGGCGTCGCGTCTTTCGCCTCATCCTTTGGTGGTGCTGCCTGCTCAGCCTGATAAATAACCGCTTCACGTGGCTGGTAGTCGCTGGCGTTCACCGGAGAATGGGCGCTTAGCCAGTCCCGCAGGATCTGCGCATCCACCTTGCCGCTGTTCACATAACCCGGGTGCGTGTCGATGCGCGGATAGCCATCCCCGCCTGCGGCATTAAAACTGTTTGTCGCCATACGATAGGTTTTTTCATCTGCCAGCGGCTGTCCGTTGATCCTGACCTGGCTGACGCTGCTGCCGTTGGCGATCAGACTGACGTTGGCCAACTGGGCAAAACCGCCTGAATCAGGTTTGATGTTTGCCACAACCGCCAGATAGCGTTTGATTTCTGCGCCGGTCAGCGTGACGGAAACGACCTGATTACCGAAGGGTTGTACCTGTAACAGATCGCGCCAGGCAACCGGGCCGGATGTCAGCGAGGTACGGATCCCTCCCCCGCTCATCACGGCGAAATCAGCCTGCGTTGCGGCCATCTGCGCACGCAGTATTAACTGCCCAATGGCGCTTTGTTTAAACCGCACGGTTTCTTTTTCGCCGGGAAAATCCCCTTTAATGCTTCCCACGTTGACCCGTAGCTTCGCGTCTGCGCGCTTTTGAAAAGGCGTCAGTAGTTTCATCATTGCGGTGTTAGCCGGGATGGCTTCCTGCCAGGTCAGTGAGGATTCACTGCCATCAAGATTTTTGATTTTGTGTTTGAGGTTGACCGGTATCAGCTGGTAGGCCTCCAGCGTCACCTCTCCATTGCGGTAGGTAAAATCGCCGCGCCCTACGTATTTACCCCATTTTTCCGCCTGCATGATCCAGACGCCGTTCTGCCGATCGGGCTCACAAGGTTGGCCTGGCTGATAGTCTTTACGGCTGACATTCTCTTTTTCCATACATACCGCATCGTGAGAATGCCCCCCGACGATCATATTGAGGGTTCCCTTTGGCAGACTGCGGGCCAGCGTCACGTCATCAACACCGTTACTGCCGTGTTGACCGTCGTCATAATGGCCAAGATGGGTTAACGCGACGATAACGTCGGGCTTCTCAGTAGCACGCAGCTCGGCGACGGCCTTTTCGGCCTCGGCAATGGGATCGCGGAATTCGATATCGCTTAACTGCGCAGGATTTGTCAGCCGGGCGGTATCGGGGGTAATCAATCCGAGCACGGCGATTTTTAACCCCATGCGCTGAAATACAGCCCAGGGCTTAAACAGGCGCTTGCCACTACTTTTTTGATAGACGTTGGCGGCCAGGAACGGAAATTTGGCCCATTTTTCCTGCTTACGCAGGACGGCGAGCGGTTTATCGAACTCGTGATTGCCCAGCGTCATGGCGTCGTAGCCAATCAGGTTCATGCCGCGAATGTCGGGTTCCGCGTCCAGCTCATCCGACTCAGGCACGCCGCTGTTAATATCGCCAGCAGACAAGATTAACGCCCCACCGCCTTTGGCCTGAATATCGTAACGCTGCGTATCCATTAGCGTTTTTTGCGCCGCCAGCCCGTATTCACCCTGATCATTAGTCCAAAAATGCCCATGTTGATCGTTGGTATGCAGAATGCTGAAACGGTAACTGCGGTCAGGCACTGCAGCATGAGTAAACAGCGACGATAACATCACGAGCAGTGCCAGACCTGCTCCTGCCCCTCGAAATATCAACACAGCCCTTCTCCTTTGATTGTTATCCGTTTCACCCGCCGGCCATCGGCGCCCTTCTGTGTCGCACAGAAACGGCCGTAACTCAAGATGAATACGGCTCCGTCTGGCCATTATGGCAGGCCAGGCGACCTGACAGGAAACGCCAACCGTCTGATTTATTCGCTCTCTTCTCTCTGACGCGCTGTTAAAAGGCTAAATGTTGACGGGATATGAAGGTGTTGTTCATTAAACCTGCAACATTGTTAACCGCTGCGACATCAACTCGACAAAGTGGGTCTTTGCGCTTTTTCCGGCATAACTGCTGTTTTCAGCTCAACCTGACAGCCAGACTTTTTTCATGAGTGCTGTCAGCTTTGCGCTGTAGCTTCGGCACAATAGTCTGTTTTCACGATGTTTTTACCCGACATCCAGCACACCGATGGTACCGCTGCTTCAATCTGAAAAAACCGCTATTACGCTTGTGAGGCTGACTGGCCTTAGCAAATCTCACGCTGGTTCCGGTTGGTGACGGTTTATAGCGCATTCGCGCATCATTGGCGTCACGTCTGTGTCATTTAACGGGCGTAAACTTATTCCGTTCTGTTCCTGATGAAGCGCTAAACCAGCCGATGATAGGGATAAGTGATAAAAACAGCCTTCCGATTGCATTTTTCTCGTATTAGCATAATTTTTTCTGTTAATCCCACAAATTATTCAGCGATCCTTTCCGATATGCATTAGACTCATTTGTTACAAGCGGACACATTTATACCCATGGAGACTGGCATGCATCACACCACACCGTTGATTACGACTATCGTCGGGGCTCTGGTCCTGGCTTTTCTCCTTGGAATGCTGGCAAATCGGTTACGCATTTCGCCGCTAGTGGGTTATTTAGTCGCGGGCGTACTGGCTGGCCCTTTTACGCCGGGGTTTGTGGCTGATACCAATCTGGCACCGGAACTCGCAGAGCTGGGCGTTATCCTGCTGATGTTCGGCGTCGGTCTGCACTTCTCACTCAAGGATCTGATGTCGGTAAAGCGGATAGCCATTCCCGGCGCTATCGCACAGATCGCTGTGGCGACCTTACTGGGAATGCTGATGTCGTGGGCGATGGGCTGGTCCTGGATGACGGGCTTAGTGTTCGGTTTGTGTCTTTCTACCGCCAGTACCGTGGTGTTGCTGCGCGCATTAGAAGAGCGTCAGCTTATTGAAAGCCAGCGCGGCCAGATTGCTATTGGCTGGTTGATTGTTGAAGATTTGGTCATGGTGCTTACGCTGGTCCTGCTGCCCGCGATTGCCGGCATGATGGAACAGGGTAACGCCAGCGCCAGCCTGGTGATATGGGACCTGCTCTGGACCATCGGTAAAGTCGCCGCCTTTATGGTGTTAATGATGGTCGTCGGTCGCCGTGCCGTGCCCTGGATCCTCGCGAAAAGTGCCGCAACGGGTTCACGTGAGCTGTTTACGCTGGCCGTATTAGCCCTGGCGCTGGGCATTGCGTTTGGCGCCGTCGAGTTCTTTGACGTCTCTTTTGCCCTCGGGGCCTTCTTTGCCGGTATGGTGCTGAACGAGTCCGAGTTAAGCCAGCGCGCCGCCCGCGACACGCTGCCGCTGCGTGATGCCTTTGCGGTGCTGTTCTTTGTGTCTGTCGGAATGCTGTTCGACCCGATGATCCTGGTGAAAGAACCGCTGGCGGTGCTGGGGGCGCTGGTGATCGTCGTGATAGGAAAATCTGCCGCGGCGTGGCTTCTGGTCTCGCTGCTGGGTCATTCACGCCGCACCGCGATGACCATTTCGGTCAGCCTGGCGCAAATCGGCGAGTTTGCCTTTATTCTTGCCGGGCTGGGGATCTCCCTGGGGCTGCTGGATGAAGAGGGCCGCAATCTGGTGCTGGCTGCCGCCATTCTTTCTATCATGCTCAACCCGGTGCTGTTTACCCTGCTGGGGCGCTATCTGTCTAAGAACGAAACGATGGAGCAGCAGACGCTCGAAGAGGCGCTGGAAGAAGAAGAACAACAGATTCCAGTGGATATCTGCCATCACGCGGTAATCGTTGGCTATGGTCGCGTCGGCAACCTGCTGTGTGAGCAACTGATGGCGCTCAATATTCCGGTGGTGGTGGTCGAGAGTTCGATTCCTCGCGTCAAAGCACTACGCGATCAGGGCATTCGGGCCGTGCTGGCCAACGCTGCCCGCGCAAACACGCTGGAGTTAGCCCGTGTGGACTGTGCAGCCTGGCTGCTCATCACCATTCCCAACGGATATGAGGTGGGGGAAATCGTTACCGCCGCCCGCCAGAAAAAAGCGGACATCAACATCATTGTGCATGCCCATTATGATGATGAGGTGGAGTACATTCTGGAACGTGGCGCAAACCATGTCGTGATGGGCGAACGCGAGATTGCCGCCAGCATCATTCAGAAACTGCAGGAAAACCTTGAGCAGGAGCACACCAGGCTCGCCTGTGAAGGCAACAGCTAATGCCCTGCCCTTCAGCAGCGTTGCTGAGGGGCAGTTTGTCTTTCCGGCTTAACGATCCCAGTAGGACTCTTCCAGGCTGTCTTCCCGCTCGGGCAGGCCGCGCGTCAGTCGGGGAGAATGCTGGTTCAGCACCTGATAGCTTACCCGGTTCGCATATTTGCAAACCTGCGCCAGGGACGAATAGGTGAGATAAGCGCGCGCATGCTTACTGGAATTAGGCACGTTGCGGCGATGATAATTGTTTGCCGTAATATCGTGCAGCAATGCGGCCAGTGCGCCGTCCCCTGCCCCGTTGGTATTCATGATCTTTTCCGGGCCGCCCATATAAGGGGCGATGTGAGAAAAAATGCGTAGCGGCTGCTGGCAGTCCTGTTTACGCATCGCCCGGCTAAATTCGTACAGGTTGAACTCCGCAATCGCGCCAGGCAGCAGCGGATGATTCGTTTTGCGCTTGAACGCCTCTTCCGTATAACCCGCCATATACAATCCGGTCGGCCCTGCGGTACACAACACCAGGTCAACCCATTCCAGCGCCATATCCGATGCCAGCAGAGGATCGGCTTCGCCGGTCAGCGCCAGGGCTTCTTCTTCGTTCATTGCCACAATTGAAACGTGATCGCGCAGAAAATCGCGCCAGAACTGCGGGTTGTCGCCGATGACGTGTTTGGTGCCCAGCGTCAGGACCACGGGCACGTTGTGGCGTTTGGCGTATTCAATGGCCTTTAACGTTGCCTCAGGCATGGGCTCGCCCGCCTCGCAGCGGATCAGATAGGAGGTCAGCACCAGCGCAGAGGCGCCCGCAATAACGTCTTCAGGGACGTTTTCAGCCCTGAGCTGATTCATTTGCCCCGGGCTGATAGCAAAGGTGCGGTCGCCCTGATCGCCAATCAGCGTAAAGCAGCGGCCAATCGCACCGTCAACGCCCTGCAGATAGTTCAGGTCCATTCGGCTGGAGGTATTACACAGATAGCGGTAGGCATAACCGCCAATCTGGATATTGTTGCACATCACGCCCAGCAGTACGGAACGATCGTCCGCCAGCACCGAGAAATTATGCAGCGTATTACCAATTGTGCCGCCCGCAAACTGGTGGGTCACCAGTTCGTCACGCATCAGTTCCGCATACAGCGCTTCCGCCACGGTATCGTCGATAACCAGCGAATGACCAGCGCTCAGGCCGTAGCGAACAAGAAAGGCGTCATCAACTTTGGCTTCGATATCGACCAGCGTCTGATCGATGCCGACCACCCAACTGCCGTCTTCACTATCAAATTGGGAGGACTGTAACAGCGGATCGCGGGCGCTAACGGGGAAGTAATGTTTGGATTTACGTTTGCCGGGAAATTTCATGATAACTGCCGTGAGGAAAAACAGGCAGAGAAGCATATCACATTCTGTGTCGTGACTTTACTGTCGCAAGTGAACCCACTGCATACTCAACTCAGTATGTTCTGCCATTGTATTTAGCACCAGGCGAACCTCGGCCTTCTGTCCAGCAGCATGCAGGAAGAGGAGAGAAACAGACACAGGGGGGAAGTCAACGCGTTGAGGGCAAAAGGGGCCAGCCTGGCCAGCCCCAATCCGCTTAGCCGAGAATCTCAGCCAGCTCTGCGCTCACGTCGGACACGTTGCGCGTACCGTCGATCTTGTGATACGCGGTGTGCCCCGCTTCCGCTTCTTTGCTGTAGTAAGCAATCAGCGGCGCAGTCAGCTGATGGTATTCCACCAGACGTTTGCGCACCGTTTCTTCCTGATCGTCTTTGCGCGTGGTCAGCTCTTCACCGGTCACGTCATCCTTGCCTTCCACTTTCGGTGGATTGAATTTGACGTGGTAGACGCGGCCTGATGGCGCGTGAACACGGCGGCCTACGATACGCTCAACAATCAGCTCGTCCGGTACGGCGAACTCCAGCACGTAGTCCACTTTAATACCGGCTTCTTTCATTGCGTCAGCCTGAGGAATGGTGCGTGGGAAACCATCAAGCAGGAAACCGTTTTTGCAATCTTCCTGGGTGATGCGCTCTTTAACCAGCGCAATGACCAGCTCATCAGTAACCAACTTACCGGCATCCATAATGGCTTTCGCCTGGTTGCCAAGTTCGGTGCCAGCTTTAACCGCTGCACGCAGCATGTCGCCAGTGGAGATCTGCGGAATGCCGTATTTCTCCATGATGAATTGGGCTTGAGTCCCCTTACCTGCGCCCGGAGCTCCGAGCAGAATAATACGCATTGCGTAAATCCCCTTGCGAATCGCATTGATGAATCTGAGAAGCGGAAGAACATACCATTATGACCCGCCCACCACAAGGAAGCGGCGGGTCAGGAAAGTTTAGTGTACTGGCTTTAGCGCGTGATAGCAGTGCGTCAGGTCAGCGAAAGGGCATTTTCGGACTGGCGGCTTAGGCTGAATGCATTTCATGGCGTTTGCGCAACAAAACGGCTCGCTGAAATCAGGCGATGCACTTAAGCAAAAAAAACCGGTGGACCTTGCCACCGGTTTTGATTGACTTACGCCGTCAGTAACTGATTCATACGGCGGATAAACTGGTTAGGATCGTCCAGCGTGCCGCGCTCGGCCAGCAGCGCCTGATCCAGTAACAGCTCTATCCACTCACCGAAGCGGGTTTCATCCTGGGTATCCGCCACGCGTTTCACCAGTTGGTGATCGGGGTTGATTTCAAAGATGTATTTCACTTCCGGCACGTCCTGACCTGCCGCAGCAAACAGTTTGGCCATTTGCGTGGTCATCTCGTTCGCATCCGTGGTCACAATCGCCGGCGTATCGGTCAGGCGGTGCGTCAGACGCACTTCTTTCACGCGCTCACCCAGCAGCGTTTTCACGCGCTCAACAAACGGCTCCAGCGCTTTTTCAGCTTCTTTCTGCTCTTCCGTCTCTTCGTCGGCCAGCTTATCCAGTGCGTCATCGGCTTTGCTGACAGACTGGAAGACTTTACCGTCGAACTCGGTCAGGTAGCTCATCATCCATTCGTCGATGCGATCGGACAACAGCAGCACTTCGATGCCTTTCTTACGGAACAGCTCCAGATGCGGGCTGCTGTTGGCGGCGGCATAGCTGTCGGCCGTGATGTAGTAGATCTTCTCCTGACCTTCTACCATGCGGCTGACGTATTCTTCCAGCGAAACGGTTTGCGCCGCGCCTTCGCTTTGGGTACTGGCAAAGCGCAACAGTTTAGCAATCGCTTCTTTATTCGCGTGATCTTCCGCCGGGCCTTCTTTCAGTACCAGACCGAACTCTTTCCAGAAGGTCTGGTATTTTTCGCTGTCGTCTTTTGCCAGTTTCTCCAGCATCTGCAGCACACGCTTGGTCAGCGCGCCACGCAGGCTCTGGGTTACCCGGCTGTCCTGCAGGATTTCACGCGATACGTTAAGCGGCAGATCGTTTGAATCAATCAGGCCGCGCACGAAGCGCAGGTAATTCGGCATGAACTGCTCAGCATCATCCATGATAAACACACGCTGTACGTACAGTTTCAGGCCATGTTTATGATCGCGGTTCCACATGTCGAACGGCGCACGCGCCGGGATATAAAGCAGGCTGGTGTACTCCTGTTTACCTTCAACACGGTTGTGGCTCCAGATAGCCGGATCGCTGAAATCGTGGGCGATGTGTTTGTAAAACTCGTTGTACTCTTCATCGCTGATGTCAGCTTTGTTACGCGTCCACAGCGCCTGGGCCTTGTTGATTTTCTCCCAGGTGGTGGTGCCGGTCTCTTCGTCTTTGCTTTCGATTTCTACCGGCAGGGCAATGTGATCGGAGTACTTACTGATAATGTTGCGTACGCGCCAGCTATCAAGGAACTCATCTTCGCCCTCGCGCAGGTGCAGGGTGATTTCGGTACCGCGTTCGGCTTTGCTGATATCCGCGATGGTGTAATCCCCTTCACCCGCGGATTCCCAGAAGACAGCTTCGTCTTCTGCCGCGCCCGCTGCACGGGTGCGCACAGAGACCTTGTCGGCCACGATAAACGCCGAATAGAAGCCTACGCCAAACTGACCGATCAGCTGGCTGTCTTTCGCCTGGTCTGAGCCCAGAGACGCCAGGAAGGATTTGGTGCCTGATTTAGCAATGGTGCCCAGGTTTTCAATCACTTCATCACGACGCATGCCGATACCGTTATCGCTCAGCGTAATGGTACGGTTGTCCTTATCCACAGAGAGACGCACGCGCAGGTCGCCATCGCCTTCATACAGGCTGGCATCAGACAGCGCGCGGAAGCGCAGTTTATCTGCCGCATCCGAAGCATTGGAAATCAGCTCACGCAGGAAAATCTCTTTGTTTGAATAGAGAGAATGGATCATCAGGTGCAGAAGTTGTTTTACCTCTGACTGAAAGCCACGAGTCTCTTGTCCTTTCATGGTCATTGCTACCTCAACAGAATCAGATTTAACGAACGTTGAGGAGGATGTGGGGATAAATGAGAGGTTTTCAAGCCGGTGTCTTTCACAACACCGGCAAGCGTTTAAAATTTAATCTTTTGACGACCGGCGAGGGAGTGGGACAGCGTGGTGCCATCGACCATTTCCAGTTCACCGCCCATCGGAACCCCATGCGCAATACGGCTCGCGTCGACGCCATACTGTCCGCACAATTCAGCGATGTAGTTCGCGGTAGCTTCACCTTCAACCGTGGGATTGGTCGCCAGAATCACTTCGTGAAGCGTTTCGTTTTCCAGCCGTTGTTCCAGTCGGTCAAGACCAATATCGGCTGGACCAATGCCGTCCAGCGGCGAAAGATGCCCCATCAACACGAAATAGCGGCCGGCAAATTGCCCGGTTTGCTCAATAGCATGGATGTCTGCCGGGCTCTCAACCACGCAGATTTGACCATTTTGCTGACGCCGGGGATTGGCGCAAATGGTGCAAATTTCCTGCTCGGTGAAGGTGCGGCAATCGGCACAGTGGCCGATTTCCGACATCGCCCGGGTCAGGGCCTGCGCCAGCCGCATTCCGCCACTCCGATCGCGCTGTAGCAGTTGAAACGCCATACGCTGGGCCGATTTAGGCCCAACGCCCGGCAAACAGCGCAGCGACTCCATTAAAGACTCTAGCAGGGGGCTGGTTTGCATCAGAACGGCATCTTGAAGCCTGGTGGCAGCTGCATACCTGAAGAGACAGAGGCCATTTTCTCTTTCTGGACTTCGTCAATGCGACGAGCGGCATCGTTGAATGCGGCGGCAATCAGATCTTCCAGCATGTCTTTGTCGTCCTCAAGCAGGCTCGGATCGACTTCTACCCGGCGGCAGTTGTGAGCACCGTTGATCGTGACCTTGACCATGCCTGCACCTGATTCACCCGTGACTTCCAGGGCGGCAATTTCTTCCTGAACCTGGGCCATTTTGTCTTGCATCTGCTGGGCCTGCTTCATCAGGTTGCCCAATCCGCCTTTACCAAACATAGTTTTCTCTCTCTGCTGAGGCTACAACGCGGTTTATTCAGACCGTTGCAGCGTGTTCAAACGGGTCGAATGCTTTCCTCATCCAAATCGGCATCAAAAAAGCGACGAAGGGTTTGAATGTGGGTGTCACTCAAGATTGACTGACGCGCCTGCGCCAGCTTCTCTTCATAAATGGCCTGACGCCACTCCAGTGGCGTCAATACCGAAGAATTATCGTCTTCAATAACCGACAGTTCAACCTGATGGCCTGCTGCCTGACTTAACGCGGCGCTCAGGGCCTGCTGCGCCGACGCGGAATTCAGGTGGCGCTGACTGGAACGTAAATGCAGGCAAATGCCGTTATCCGTGGTTTCTTTCCATGCATTCAGGGCCAGTTGCTGAACCAGTTTAGGCAGCGGTAAGCCCGCGACCTCTGCCGCCCATGCATCGCGCTGCTGGGCTTCTTCCGCCAGTCGCGCGGCCAGCTCAGGATTTTTCTCATGCTCCAGCGCAGAACGCAAGGCTTTTGGCGTCGCGACCGGCTCAGTGACCTCTGTCACTGGCGTCTGTGCTTTCCAGCGGTAAGCCTCTTTTTTTACCGGTGCCGCAGGCGCGCTGTCTCGGACTCGCTGCTGGCTGCGTTCGGTAACAGAGGCCAGTCGTTCCAGCGCAGAGTTGGCCGGCCGCGCACCTGGCGCTGCCGGCTCACTCTTTTTTGCTTTGTTTGCTCCCTGGCGCAGCAACTGCGTGCGCGCCTGCAGGAGCTGGCTGGTGGAGCTGGACAGTGACGGATCGGGCGAAGCCGGCGGCACGGCCTGCTGACTGACAGCCGGTTCCGGCGCGGCCATTTGCGGCTGCGCCGCGGGCGCCTTTTCAGCGGGCTGGGCAGCGACATTCTGCACCGGTGCCGGTGCCGACTGCGCCGTCAGCGTTGGCCGCGCGATCGGTTCGGCGATGGCTGCCTTGGGATGGAACGCCAGGGCGCGCAGCAATGTCATTTCAATCCCCATGCGGCGATCGGGCGCAAGCGGTAAATCTTTACGCCCCATGAGCAGGGTTTGGTAGTACAGCTGGAGATCGGCCGGTGGCACCGCGCGCGCCAGCTCACGCAGGCGTAACGCATTGCTCTCTTCATCGTCATTGAGCGACGTGGGCAGGAGTTGCACCATGGCAATCCGGTGCAGCAGGCGCAGCATCTCAACCAGCAGGGCTTCCCACTCAACGCCGCGTGAAGCCGCCTGGGCTAGCAGCGCCATCATCTGTTCACCATTGCCCTCAACCACGGCTTCGAGCAGACCAAGCGGCTGTTCATCATCAAGCGTTCCGAGCATCGTGCCTACGGTGGCGCTGGTCACGCTGCCCTCGCCCATTGCAATGGCCTGATCGGTAAGGCTTAACGCGTCACGCATGCTGCCATCGGCGGCTCTGGCGAGCAGTTGCAGGGCGCGTGGCTCACGCGCGATCTGCTCCTGCTCTAAAACATGATCCAACTGCTGGCGGATCTGATCGACCTCAAGCGCTTTTAGATGAAACTGCAGGCAGCGCGACAGAATCGTCACCGGCAGTTTTTGCGGATCGGTCGTGGCCAGCAAGAATTTTACATGCGAAGGCGGTTCTTCCAGCGTTTTCAGCAGGGCGTTGAAGCTGTGACGCGACAGCATGTGCACTTCATCGATCAGGTAGACTTTAAACCGGCCGCGCGCGGGCGCGTACTGCACGTTATCGAGCAGATCGCGTGTGTCTTCCACTTTGGTGCGCGAGGCCGCGTCAATCTCAATAAGATCGACAAAGCGCCCCTGCTCAATCTCACGACAGTTGTCGCACTGACCGCAGGGTGTTGCGGTAATACCGGTTTCGCAGTTAAGCCCTTTTGCCAGCAGACGGGCAATCGTGGTTTTCCCTACGCCCCGCGTGCCGGAGAAGAGATAAGCATGATGGATGCGTCCCAGAGACAATCCATTCGCCAGCGCCGTCAGAACATGTTCCTGACCGACAACATCAGCAAACGCCTGTGGACGCCATTTTCGGGCAAGTACCTGATAGCTCATGTGGTTTCGACGAATTTGGATGGAAATGTGAGCGCAGACGCACTGCAACCCCTGTATATGATTGCAGTAGTCTAACAGCTACGCTTTCACCTATCACTCGTTATCTTGAACAGGGAAAGATGTGCGGCCTGCGGAGCACGAGGCCGCAAGCGAGGGTTAGTGGCCGGGAAAATTGACCAGGCTGTAGCTGTCAACGCCCAGCGCCTTGAGACGCGCTTCACCTGCCAGATCGAACAGGTTGATAATAAATGCCGCATCCTTAACTTCGCCGCCTGCACGACGAATCAGTTTGATGGTCGCTTCGAGCGTGCCCCCCGTTGCCAGCAGGTCGTCGACCACCAGCACCACATCGCCTGGCTGAATAGCATCTTTGTGCAATTCCAGTCGGTCGGTACCGTATTCCAGCTCGTAAGCTTCGCTGAAGGTTTCACGTGGCAGTTTGCCCGGCTTGCGCACCGGAACAAAGCCCAGCCCCAGTCCGAGGGCGACAGGTGCCCCGAACAGGAAACCCCGCGCTTCCGTGCCCACCACTTTGGTGATGCCTTTATTGCGATAACGCTCTACCAGCAGCGAGATGGACGCGGCATAGGCTTTTGGGTCTTCCAACAGGCTGGTGACGTCACGGAAAAGAATACCCGGCTTCGGGTAATCAGGAATACTTTTGATACTGTTTTTAATCAGTTCAAGCTGCTGCGCAGTGTCGGTCATAATCTTAAGCCTGGTAAAAAAAAAATTCTGTTCTGTTTTGCGCAGCTTCAATAGCGCCAACACCGGGTTAAAGGCTCAGCGAAGAGGCATGAATAATGGGAAGCTACACACGAAGAGGCCCAAATCTAAGCAAATGGTCGGCTAATTGCAACTTTATCGCGGCGGTAAACGTTCATCCGCTGTTTCTGCCACCACCGGCATGCGCCCGATAAACAGCAGTAGCACAGCCAGCATAATAAGTAACATGACGCGTACCCACCACAGCGGAACCAGCCAGAGAGACACCGCAAAGGTTATTACAATCACGATCATCGCCCGGCTTTTTGCACCGGGGGGCATGCCACGGTGCTGCTGCCAGTGGCGGATATAACGGCCAAAAGGCGATCTCCAGAGCAGCCAGTAGTGGAATCGGGGAGAAGAGCGGGCAAAACACCAGGCCGCCAGTAGCATAAATGGCGTGGTGGGTAATAAAGGTAATACAATACCCAGTATGCCAAGCACAATCGCCAGCCAGCCAAGGGTCAATAATACAATGCGTTGCATAACGATCGCTCAGCGCGTTTCCAGTCACGTAACCTTAGCATACCTGAGTCTCGGGCGATGAGTTACGTCACTGCACACCAACGCCTGCTTAACTGCATGCTTGATTTACGACAGGATATTGCCAGCCATCCTGATGGATACTGCCGTTCCCCCCGCTTTGACAGCCAGCTTTTTACCACCAAAGGCACCCGGCTGGCGGATTATTTGCAGGAGATTGAACACAATTATCAGCGTTTGTGCCAGCCCAACGGTGACGTGGCCCGCAGCCAGTGGCTGGCCAGCCATCTGGTCGATCAGATTGCTGCTCTGCAACGTGAGGCCCGCACCCAACAGTTGCGTAGCCCACAGGAGCGCGCTCAGCCCTCTTCCCGGCAGCGAAAATATCAGGAATACCGCGAGTATGAACGTCGACTGCAGGCTATGATCGACCAGCGTGAACAGCGAATGGCGCTGGCGGAAACGCTGGCCGTGCAGCAGCAGTTGAAGAAAGACCTGGAGGTGCTCGAAGGTCGTATGGCACGCTGTCGACAGGCCATACGTTCGGTGGAGTGGGCAATGTCGCTGGCAAACAGCGCCTTTAACACTTAATGCGCTATCCGTGCTGGAGGGGATTCACGGATGGCACGCTTATCTGGCCCATGATACAACTGCTCAGGAGGAAAGATGTCCCTGGAAACGGCGCCTGAAGAGGTAAAACTGGCCGTCGATCTCATTCAGCTGCTTGAAGAGAATCAGATCGCGGTAGAAACCGTGCTGTCTGCACTGGCCATCGTTCAGCGCGACTTTGAAAGAAAGCGCGACACGCAGCGTAAAGATTAGGCCTTTTTAGCCAGCGTTGGGCTGAAGCGCAGCATATCAATCAGCGCATCAACCAGCACAGGCGCATCGGTAACCAGATCAAACTTATCGGGTGTAAACAGCCAGCTTTCCATCATGCCGTTCACGTAGCCGCGCATAATCAGCGCGGCCTGACGCGTCTGGAAGGTTTCCGGGAGCTGCCCGGCATCAATGCACTGGCGCAAAACGTCTTCTATTTCATTGTAACGCTCCAGCAACAGGCTTTGCTGAATGCTTTTTACCGCCGCCATTTCCCCCACAAACTCGCATTTGTGGAAGATAATTTCCATTAGCGCGCGGCGCTGAGGATCTCTGGCCGTCGCCTGAAAGATATACACCAGCATCGCTCGCAGAATGGAAAGTGGATCACCGGGGTATTTTGTCTGATACTCAAGTTTCACATCATCCAGCCCTGCATCACTGCGAAGCCATATTTCGTTTAACAAATCGGCTTTGTTTTTGAAATGCCAGTAGATTGCCCCCCGTGTTACGCTGGCTGCGGATGCGACATCCGCCAGGGAAGTGGCTGAAACCCCCTCTTTAGAAAAAAGGGCAAGTGCAGCGTCAAGAATTTGATGCCGGGTTTCAAGAGCTTGCGCTTTGGTTTTTCGTGCCATAGGGGACTTTTTTTACAATCGAGTAAGTTTACATACATTTGTGAATGTATGTACCATAGCACGACCTAAACTCTTACGCAGCAATGGGTTCCTGGCTTTGTGATCCATTGATCATTCGATATCGGACTCTAGAGGTTTATTTATGACTAAATTCAGAGGGTTAACGCCTCTGGCGGCCGTCCTGATGCTATCAGGCAGCTTCGTGTTAACAGGATGTGACGGAAATAAATCCGACCAGGCCGCCCAGCAGCAGCAGCCACCTGAGGTGGGTGTTGTTACGGTTAAAAGTGAACCCCTTAAAATTTCGACTGAATTACCCGGCCGCACTTTGGCTTTTCGTATTGCTGAAGTTCGCCCGCAGGTTTCCGGTATCATCCTGAAGCGTAACTTCATTGAAGGCGGAGAGATCAAAGCAGGGGAATCGCTGTATCAGATCGATCCGGCGACCTATCAGGCGTCCTACGATAGTGCTAAAGCCGATTTAGCGAAGGCGGAGGCTAACGCACGCATTGCGCAGCTTACCGTGAATCGCTATAAGCCGCTGCTCGGCACTAAATACATCAGTCAGCAGGATTATGATACGGCTGTGGCCACCGCCGCGCAGAACAATGCCGCGGTTCAGTCAGCCAAAGCCAATGTGGAAACCGCCCGTATTAATCTTGCCTACACCAAAGTCACCTCGCCCATCAGCGGCCGTATCGGTAAGTCTTCCGTAACGGAAGGTGCGCTGGTGCAGAGCGGGCAAACTACGGCGCTGGCAACCGTGCAGCAGCTTGATCCGATGTATGTCGATGTCACCCAGTCGAGTGAAGATTTCCTGCGTTTACGTTCAGAACTCGAATCGGGTCAGCTGAAACAGAACGATGGCAAAGCGAATGTCACCCTGCTGATGCAAAACGGCAAAGACTATGCTCAGCCGGGTACGCTGGAATTTTCCGACGTGACCGTTGACCAGACCACCGGATCCATCACCCTGCGTGCGATCTTCCCGAACCCTGACAAAGCGTTGCTGCCTGGCATGTTTGTCCGTGCTCGTCTGGAGGAAGGCACCAACCCGAACGCCCTTTTAGTGCCACAGCAGGCGGTGAGCCGTACGCCAACCGGCGATGCCTCTGTCATGGTGGTGGGCGCGGATAACAAGGTTGAAGCACGTAAGATTAAAGCGGCCCAGGCTATTGGCGACAAATGGCTGGTGACTGATGGGCTTAAAGCGGGTGAGCGCGTGATCTTTACCGGTCTGCAACGCGCAAAACCAGGTGCGCAGGTTACGCCTAAAGAAGTCACCGATGATGCCAAAGCCGCCAGCGGCGATCCGTCCAAAGCGCAGTCTGCTAAAACATCGTCATAACAGGAGCCGTTGATACATGGCTAAGTTCTTTATCGATCGCCCCATCTTTGCGTGGGTTCTTGCTATTATCGTGATGCTAGCGGGCGCGTTATCGATTCTTAAATTACCGATCGAGCAATATCCCAATGTTGCGCCGCCGGCAATTGAGATTCAGGCCAACTACCCAGGTGCTGACGCCAAAACGCTGCAAGACTCGGTGACTCAGGTCATCGAACAGAACATGAATGGTATTGATGGCCTGATGTATATGTCATCAAGCAGTGACTCATCGGGCGCACTGACGCTGACGATTTCGTTTGAGTCAGGTACCGATGCCGATATCGCCCAGGTTCAGGTGCAGAACAAACTGCAACTGGCCATGCCGTTGCTGCCTCAGGAAGTGCAACAACAGGGGATTCAGGTTAAAAAATCCTCCAGTAGCTTCCTGATGGTCGCCGGTTTTATCAGCGATGACGGCAGTATGAATCAGAACGATATTTCTGATTACGTTGCCTCAAACATCAAAGATCCGATCAGCCGTACGCCTGGCGTCGGTGATACCCAGGTATTCGGGGCGCAGTATGCCATGCGTATCTGGATGGATCCCAGCAAGCTTAATAACTATCAGTTAACCCCTGTTGACGTTATCAACGCGCTGAAAACCCAGAACGCCCAGGTCGCTGCCGGTCAGTTAGGCGGCACGCCACCGGTGCCGGGACAGCAGTTGAACGCCTCTATCATTGCACAAACCCGTCTGACCTCGACCAAAGAGTTCGGCAACATTCTGCTTAAGGTGAATGCTGACGGTTCTCAGGTTCGTCTGCGCGATGTGGCTCAGATTGAACTGGGTGGGGAAAACTACGAAATCATCGCACGTTATAACGGTAAACCCGCTTCCGGTATTGGTATCAAACTGGCGACCGGCGCTAACGCCCTGAACACGGCGGAGGCGGTGAAGGCAGAGCTGGCTAAACTGCAGCCCACTTTCCCGGCGGGTATGAAGGTCGTTTACCCTTATGACACGACACCTTTCGTAAAAATCTCGATTTTCGAAGTAGTGAAGACACTGATGGAAGCCATTCTGTTGGTGTTCCTGGTGATGTATCTGTTCCTGCAAAACTTCCGTGCCACGCTGATTCCGACCATCGCCGTGCCTGTTGTTCTGCTGGGTACCTTTGCCATTATCAGCGCCTTTGGCTACTCGATAAACACCCTGACGATGTTTGGGATGGTGCTGGCCATCGGCTTGCTGGTCGATGATGCCATCGTAGTGGTCGAGAACGTCGAACGCGTAATGGCGGAAGAAGGGCTGCCGCCCAAAGAGGCCACCAAGCGATCGATGGAACAGATTCAGGGCGCGCTGGTCGGTATTGCCCTGGTGCTGTCGGCAGTATTCATTCCTATGGCCTTCTTCGGCGGATCTACCGGGGTCATTTACCGTCAGTTCTCTATCACTATTGTTTCAGCGATGGCGCTGTCGGTACTGGTTGCGTTAATTCTGACGCCGGCGCTCTGCGCCACCATGCTCAAGCCGGTGAAAAAAGGCGATCATGGCAAAACCACCGGTTTCTTTGGCTGGTTTAATCGCCTGTTCGACAAGAGCACGCATCACTATGTCGACAGCGTGGGCCATATCGTTCGCGGTACCGGTCGCTATCTGCTGCTTTACCTGCTGATTGTGCTGGGCATGGCGTTTCTGTTCCTGCGCCTCCCCTCTTCCTTCCTGCCGGAAGAAGATCAGGGCCTGTTGCTGGCTCAGGCACAGTTGCCTGCGGGTGCAACCCAGGAACGCACGCAGAAGGTGCTGGATCAGGTTTCTGACTACTTCCTTACAAAAGAGAAGGACTCGGTTAAGTCGGTCTTTACCGTTGCCGGTTTTGGTTTTGCCGGACGGGGCCAGAACACCGGTATCGCCTTCGTCAGCCTCAAACCCTGGGATGAGCGTACCAGCAGCGATATGAAAGTCCCGGCTATCCAGGGACGTGCCATGCAGGCATTAGGGCAAATCAAAGACGGTATGGTCTTTGCGTTTAACCTGCCGGCCATTATTGAATTAGGGAACGCGACAGGCTTTGACTTTGAGCTGATCGATCAGGCAAACCTGGGCCATGACAAGCTAACGCAGGCGCGTAACCAGCTGTTTGGCATGATTGCCCAGCATCCGGATACGCTGGTCGGTGTTCGCCCTAATGGCCTGGAAGATACGCCGCAGTTCAAGCTGGATATCGACCAGGAGAAAGCGCAGGCGTTGGGCGTGTCACTCAGTGACATCAACACCACGCTCGCAGCCTCGTGGGGCGGCTCTTACGTCAATGACTTTATTGACCGCGGTCGTGTGAAGAAAGTGTACGTGATGGGTAAAGCCGACGCGCGTATGCTGCCGGACGACATCAATAAGTGGTTTGTCCGTAACAGCAACGGCGAGATGGTGCCCTTCTCTGCCTTCTCTTCGGCACACTGGCAGTATGGTTCGCCGCGTCTGGAACGCTATAACGGTCTGCCTGCCATGGAGATCCTGGGTCAGGCCGGACCGGGCAAGAGTTCCGGTGAAGCCATGAATCTGATGGAAGAACTGGCCTCTAAACTGCCAACCGGCATCGGTTTTGACTGGACGGGAATGTCCTATCAGGAACGTCTGTCAGGCAACCAGGCACCGGCTCTTTATGCCATTTCACTGATTGTGGTGTTCCTGTGTCTTGCTGCCCTGTATGAAAGCTGGTCCATCCCGTTCTCTGTCATGCTGGTCGTTCCGCTCGGTGTGGTCGGTGCATTACTCTTCACCACCTTACGTGGCCTGAGTAACGACGTTTACTTTGTCGTGGGGTTACTGACAACCGTTGGCCTCTCGGCGAAGAACGCCATCCTGATCGTGGAATTTGCGAAGGATCTGATGGAGAAAGAAGGTAAAGGCCTGGTGGAAGCGACGCTTGAAGCCTGTCGTATGCGTCTGCGTCCGATCCTGATGACCTCGCTGGCCTTTATTCTTGGCGTACTGCCCCTGGCCATCAGCACCGGCGCAGGCTCAGGTGCCCAGAATGCGGTCGGTACGGGCGTAATGGGCGGTATGGTGACCGCCACCGCGCTGGCCATCTTCTTTGTACCGGTATTCTTTGTGGTGGTGCGCCGTCGCTTCGGTAAGAAAGCGGACATCGAAAAGGATCATCCTGTCGATAACCACTCGCATTAATCCGTAAACATAAAGGCCGCGTCAGCGGCCTTTTTTTTTGTCCTCATCGTGCCTTCTCATACCTGACTGCTCACATTCTCTGTCTGCCACGCCGATGGGCCCGATGCCCGCTCAACTCTGACTGCACCTCGCCCTCTCCGCTATGGATTTCTTTTCCGCCTGTCTCACGCGCATCGCCACCGGGCTGTATTGTTACTGCCCCTGTTTTTCCCTGCTTTTTGGAGGGTTGCAATCGAATCGGCTGCGGCGCATAATATTGTTATAGTATAACATTACATTAGTGAGAATCATGAAAGCGAATATTCATCCTACCTATCGTGCAGTGGTGTTCCACGACACTTCTGCTGACGTGTATTTCAAAATCGGTTCCACCATCAAAACCGATCGTACCGTTGAGTTTGAAGGCGAAACCCTGCCTTACGTTACGCTCGACGTCTCGTCGGCATCTCATGTGTTTTATACCGGTAAGCAGAAAGACTTTGCTAAAGAAGGCAGCACTGCCCGCTTCAACCAGCGCTTTGGCCGCTTTCTGGGTCGCCGATAAGAGAGGACATGATGCAGGTATTAAGTTCGCTGCGCTCGGCGAAGAATCGCCATCGGGATTGCAAGGTTGTGCGCCGTAAAGGCCGCATCTATATCATCTGTAAAACGAATCCGCGCTTTAAAGCCGTACAGGGAAGAAAGAAAAAACGTTGATGTGTGTCGTGAACCTTAGCCGGAATGTCGCTCACCCGCCATTCCGGCTTTTTTTATGCTCAGCGCATGCTGTTCAGCATCGCCTCTACGTTATGTTTAAAAGCGGCCTCGTAGGTGGGTGCAGGGCCGGAAGCCGTTGACAGCGCTTCAGGATAAAGCTCTCCCCCCGGCTTCGCGCCCGTGGCGCTGGCAATCTGCTTCACCAGACGAGGATCGGTCTGGTTTTCCATAAAGTACGTTTTAATATGCTGCTGCTTAAGCTGCGTGATCAGGCTGGCGACATCGCTGGCACTGGCTTCCGCTTCCGTTGAGAAACCGACAGGTGCCAGGAACGAGACGCCATAACGTTGCCCAAAATAGCCAAAGGCATCGTGGCTGGTCAGCACTTTGCGTTTTTGCTGCGGGATAGCCGCAAAAGACGTTTTGGCCCAGCTGTCCAGCTTCTGGAGCTGCTGAATATACTTTTCGCCGCGCTTACGGATATCATCGGCATCCTGCGGATCGGCCTTGATTAGCGCATCCATCACGTTTTTGGCATAAATCGTGCCGTTATACATGCTGTTCCACGCATGAGGATCGGTGATGGTTTTGCCATCTTCTTCCATCGTCCGCGTTTCGATGCCCGTTGACGCCACTACGGGTTGACCTTTATAGCCCGAGGCACTCACCAGACGATTCATCCAGCCTTCCAGCCCCAGCCCGCTGACGAAGACCACATCCGCTTTCGCCAGCGCTTCGCTGTCTTGTGGTGTCGGTTCAAAGGTGTGCGGATCGCCATTTGGCCCGACAAGACTCTTCACGTGGACGTGATCGCCACCAATTTGCTTCACAATATCGGCCAGGACGGTAAAACTCGCTACCGCATCGACCGTTTTTGCCATAGAGAATGGACTGATGACTAACGCACCGACTGCCAGACTAATGGGGAATATCTTCATAGCTACCTCTGATTAATGGCGGCGCAAAATCCCACCGCACGGCCCTGTTAAGATGGAGAGAAAGAACAGCATTGCGGCACTCAACACCACCGCCGGTCCTGCCGGCAGTGAAAAGTGCCAGGAAAGCACCAGCCCGGCAAACGCCGACAGCACGGCCATCAGCATGGCCGAGCCCAGCATGATGACGAGGTGACGACTCCAGAAACGGGCGCTGGCGGCGGGCAACATCATCAGCCCCACCGACATCAAGGTTCCCAGTACCTGAAAACCTGCGACCAGGTTGAGCACCACCAGCGTCAGAAAAATACCGTGCACCAGCGGCGCGCTCCATTTGCCCTGTGCGCGCAGAAAGTCGGAATCGAATGCATCAATGACCAGAGGACGGTAAATGACGGCCAGCATCAGCAGCGTAAACGCGGCGATACCACCGACCACCGCCAGCGCAGGATTATCCACTGCCAGCAGGGAGCCAAACAGAACGTGCAGCAGATCAACGCTGGATCCGCGAAGTGAGACGAGCGTGACGCCCAGCGCCAGCGAGCCCAGGTAAAAGCCAGCAAAACTGGCATCTTCTTTGAGCGGCGTGTAACGACTCACGGCACCCGACAGCAGTGCCACCGCCAGGCCGGCAATCAGCCCGCCCACGCCCATCGCAACCAGGGACAAGCCGGAGAGTAAATAGCCGATAGCGGCACCGGGCAGTACGGCATGGGATAAGGCATCCCCAATCAGACTCATGCGGCGCAAAGAGAGAAAAACGCCTAGCGGGGTGGCGCTAAATGCAAGCGCGACACAGGCCACCAGCGCCCGTCGCATAAAGCTGAACTCAATAAACGGCTGAATAATTGTCACGGCGCCACGCTCCGTAAGGGCGCGGCATCGAACACACTGCGGCGGTGAGCACCATCATCCATAGACAAGACATCGCTAAAATAACGCTCAACCAGCGGGCGATCGTGGAGCACCACCATGAGCGTGGTGCCAGCCTGCTGCTGCTGCTGCAAGATGGACATCAGTAGCGTTACCGTCTTGCTGTCAATGCCGTTAAAAGGCTCATCAAGCAACCACAGGCGACTACGTTGCAGCATCAGCCGGGCAAACAGCACACGCTGCAGCTGTCCGCCGGATAAAGTGGCAGGTTGAGCATCGGCATAGTCGCTCATCTGCACCGCCTCCAGGGCCTCGCTAATTTCTTTACGCAAGCGCCGGTTGATTCCGCCAAACCAGCCACAGCGCGGCCAGCAACCTATTGAAACCAGCTCGTACACGGTTAAAGGAAAACGTGTTTCCAGCTCGCTTCGCTGAGGCAGCCAGCCAACTTCCCGGCGCGGAAGATGCAGTTCACACTGCCCCTGCACTGGCGGCAATAAGCCAGCGATGGTTTTAATCAGTGTGGATTTTCCGCTTCCGTTCGCACCAATCAGCGCGGTCATGCTGCCCTGGGGCAACTGGGTGGTCAGAACGGGTGAGACAGATTGCCCCTGATAACCCACCTGTAGATTTCTCAACGCTATCACGGCTGCATTCCCCACCACATCGCTGTTGCCAGAACAGCGATTAACAGGAGAGCCACAACTAACCGTCCTCCGAGTGACATTAACAGTCCACTTTGATTCATCACTGCACCAAAAAATGTTATAACATAACAACTATGATATCCGATGTTGTCGCGTTATCACCACGGCAATGTGTTTCAAAAAATAAACCAGCGCACGATTTGCCATAAAAAGGGCTATAGAGAAGCAGCAACGAATCAACCACTTGCTTAAATTTGCCCTCAACGAGACCTTATTATGTGTGGAGGACTACTTGCAAACCGCCAGAAGAACATCAATGATGGGTTTATAAGTTGTTATTCATGAGCAGACTATGTCAGTAAGAATTGAATGCGATGTCGCGCAGGATGAAACGGATTGCGCAAAATTAGCCACAATTATAGAGCGGAATATTCTCAAAATAACAGATTCACTTGTTGGCGATTTACAGTGGTATTCAGCCAATGCCATCTTAGTGCCAGGCAGTTTACGCGTTATTGCTGTTGAGATGACAGAGACGAATAGATTTAAGTTACTTTACGATTTTCAGTGGAATTTATTTAATCCGTGTCTGGATTTAAATGAAATCGTTACGCAAGATGAACAAGTCAGCTTCCGTATCTGCCCTGCCGCGCTTGTATTTGAGCCGATTGAGAATCAGCGCCCCTCACCTGGCGATGAATTGTAATATTTAGTAATGGAGGTGAGCAGAACTAATGATTCTACACTATTCTTAACTCAGTCCGTTATTTACAAACCCGATAACCACTTCCTGGCCGCTTCACCTAATCGCGCCGCTTTGCGGTAACTTTGCTCGCTACGGAGGGGAAAAAGATGGACGAATACTCACCGAAACGGCATGATATTGCCCAGCTTAAATACTTGTGTGAGAATCTGTTTGACGACAGCATGGCGACATTAACTGACAGTCATCACGGCTGGGTTAATGACCCCACTGCCGAAAGCAATTTACAGCTAAACGATTTGATTGAGCACATCGCCTCTTTCACCATGAATTACAAAATTAAGCACGTTGAAGACGAAGCACTGATTACCCAAATCGATGAATATCTTGATGATACCTTTATGCTGTTTAGCAACTACAGTGTAAATACTCAGGATCTTCAGCGCTGGCAACGCTCAGCGAAACGTTTATTTAATGTGTTTACTGAAGAGTGCGCTTTTCTTCAACAGCCAAGCCATTCATTATAGTACTGACGTGAGAACGGTTTATTTATGAACAAAACCCTAACTAAAACTGATTATTTGATGCGACTGAGGCGCTGTCGTTCTATTGACACGCTAGAACGCGTAATTGAAAAAAATAAGTACGAATTACCCGATGAAGAATTAGCAGTATTTTACTCAGCAGCCGATCACCGCCTGGCTGAACTGACGATGAACAAGCTCTATGACAAAGTCCCGGTGTCAGTCTGGAAATTTGTACGCTAACCTATTTTGTATTACGTTTGATCTGATTTCACCAGCCCGTTTTTGCACAACTCGCCTGCCGGCAATGGAACGGCCCAGGCGAGATTCGCCTGTTTATCATCTGGGAAGAGGGATGTTTACGAGATGAAATGGTGGAGGCCCCGCCAGCTACATCCCGGCACACACGTCACCTGCTGCGGCTGCTTCCTTCCGGACCTGACCGAGTTCACAAGCTAGCATTGCGGGAGAACCAACAGGGCCCCCATTGACTAGCCCTCATTTCGAGAGCGCAGGCATTATCGGGGATGCCCCCGGCAATTGCAAGCCTGGTCGGGATGACCGTTGGTTTCTTGTACGATCGCCGATAATTAACCCTCAATGTGATAAAATTATCGCCTTTTCTCGGGCAGGTAAGTTTATGGACAGCTCTGACAGCTTCAAACAGCGAATCTGGCAAATCGTTGCCGCAATTCCTCCCGGCCGCGTCACGACCTATGGTGACGTCGCCCTGCTGGCGGGCTCGCCCAGAGCAGCGCGCCAGGTCGGTGGCGTCTTAAGCCGCTTACCTGAGGGCAGTACGCTTCCCTGGCACCGGGTGATTAATCGCCACGGTACTATTTCGCTGCAGGGCGATCGGTTATTTCGTCAGCGAGATGCGCTGGAGGCGGAAGGCGTTGAGGTGAGTGACGCCGGTGAGATTGATTTAGACCAATATCGCTGGCGATTTTAAGGCGTCAGGGCGGCGGCAATGCCGCCCTGATAGGGTTGCCCTGAGGCCTTACATGGTCGTCGGTGCCGGGACAGCGGCTGACGGTGTAACCTGCGTCGGTGACGTTGGCGGTACGCTCGTGGCTGCGCCTGGCTGCGTTGGCATCGCCATAGAGGGGACCGGTACTAACACCAGATCGGTTTTTGTTCCGCCCTGATTGATCACCGGTTTAACCTCTTCGGTAATGAAGGCCATCTTGCCATCAACCGTAATGGCAGCGCTTAACAGGATGCGTGCATTAGGCTGAATGTCGGCCGGGTTGAAAGGCAGCACAAAATGGAATGGCGCCTGCTTCCCTTCCGTGCGCACGACGCGCTGGGACAGCACTTTCGACGGAGCATCCGCAACCGATGCATCTGACAGCGTCACGGTCAGTGCAGCATTCGGCGGCAGCGCAATGCGCTGACGAATATAGACGGATCCACTGACGTTAGGCTGAGCAATCGTTGCTGTTTGTCCTGCAACCGCTGACCCTAAAGTCGGGGTTGGAACCGGTTTGCCTTTGTGTGCACAACCCGCGAGAGCCATCGCCATCGCTACGCCACTTAACACATGCCAGAATTTCATTGATGTCGTCTCCTTTTGATCAAAATGATTTTTAGCAGTGAATCTTCATTACAGCGTTTCACTCGCCGTATGTCTTTAATGTTGGCACAAAATCAAAAGTTTGCCTGGTCGGATGAAAGACCGAAAGTCTGATTGACGGAAACTGGTCGGATCTTTCACACTTAGGCAAATACTTATTATCAGGAAAGCGTCATGAGTCAGGCACTCGAAAATCTGCTTAATTTAATCCATCTGGAAAAAATCGAAGAAGGCCTCTTTCGCGGCCAGAGCGAAGATCTTGGCCTTCGTCAGGTCTTTGGCGGTCAGGTAGTGGGACAGGCACTTTTTGCGGCCAAACAGACCGTGCCGGAAGATCGCGTCATTCACTCATTCCACAGCTATTTTCTCCGGCCCGGCGACAGCCAGAAACCGATTATTTACGACGTGGAAAGCCTGCGTGACGGTAAAAGTTTTAGCGCCCGCCGGGTCAGCGCCATTCAAAATGGTCAGCCTATTTTTTATATGACGGCCTCTTTCCAGTCGCCGGAAAGCGGCTTTGAACATCAGAAACCCATGCCGCAGGTGAAAGGGCCTGATAATCTCCCCAACGAGCAGCAGATGGCGCAAAAAATGGCCCATATGCTGCCAGAAAAGCTGCGCGAGAAATTTATCGCCGAGCGTCCGCTGGAAATCCGCCCGGTACAGATCCACAACCCGTTACGAGGCCACGTTGATAAACCGCAGCGTCAGGTGTGGATTCGGGCTAACGGCACCCTGCCCGACGATTTACGCATCCATCAGTATCTACTGGGCTACGCTTCCGACCTTAACTTTTTGCCCGTGGCGCTGCAGCCCCATGGCAAAGGCTTTCTGGAATCCGATATGCAGGTGGCAACGATTGACCACTCTATGTGGTTTCACCGTGAGCTGAATTTTAACGACTGGCTGCTCTACAGCGTGGAGAGCACCTCTGCATCGGGCGCGCGGGGCTTTGTACGCGGTGAGTTTTACAACCAGCAAGGGGAACTGGTGGCGTCAACGGTTCAGGAAGGTGTGATGCGCCAGCGCAGCGAATAGTAAAAAGGGGCGAAATCGCCCCTTTTCTCTTATCGTTACAGATGAATTAATGGTTGTATGCGTTCTCGCCATGGCTGTTGACGTCCAGGCCTTCGCGCTCCTGCTCTTCCGGCACGCGCAACCCTACAATCATATCCGCCAGTTTAAAGCCAATGAAGGCCACCACGGCAGACCAGACGATAGTCACCCCTACGCTGAACAGCTGAACGGCAACCTGATGCCCCATAGTGACGCCTGGTGCATAGCCTACGCCGCCCAGAGAAGAGGACGCGAACACGCCCGTCAGGATACAGCCGATGATGCCACAGACGCCGTGAACGCCGAATACGTCACAAGGATCGTCAACCCGCAGCCATCTTTTCAGCGTTGTTACGCCCCAGATGCCCGCCAGACCACCGGCTAAACCGATAATTAACGCGCCACCGACGCCGACATAACCACAGGCTGGCGTAATGGCAACCAGACCCGCAATAAAACCAGAACAGGCACCTAACAGAGAAGGTTTACCGCGCAGCGCCCACTCGCCGAAGGTCCATGCCAGCACAGCAGCGGCAGTCGCCACAACGGTATTCAGGAAAGCCAGTGCGGCAATTTCGTTAGCTGCCGACGCCGAACCTGCGTTGAAGCCAAACCAGCCGACATACAGAATCGCGGTACCGGTAAAGACCATTGGCAGGTTGTGAGGTTTAAATGCCTCTTTGCCGAAGCCTGCACGTTTGCCCACCAGGTAAGCACCGACCAGTCCGGCAACCGCCGCGTTAATGTGCACAACCGTGCCGCCAGCAAAGTCCAGCGCGCCATCCTGAGCCAGTAAGCCGCCTGCCCAGACCATATGCGCGATAGGCAGATAAGCCAGCGTCAGCCATACCGCCACGAAAATCAGCACGGCTGAGAAACGAATACGTTCCGCAATGGCACCGACGATCAGCCCCACGGTAATACAGGCAAAGGACGCCTGGAAAGCCACATGGATGTATTGATAAAAGCTGCCCATTACCGCTGTCAGCGCAATGTTTTTCAGCATCACCCAGTTGAAGCTGCCAAAGAAAGCATTGCCTTCGCTAAAGGCCAGTGAGTAGCCATAAATCACCCACAGCACACATACCAGCGAAAAGGTGACCGCCACCTGAGTGAGCATAGAGAGCACGTTTTTACCGCGGATCAAGCCGCCGTAAAACAGCGCAATCCCGGGAATTGACATAAACAGCACCAGCGCAGTGCAAATCATCATAAAGGCGTTATCGGCTTTGTCTGCAACGGCAGGCGCAGCAGCCATTGCCAGCGACGGTAACAGTGCCAGGCTGGTGAGGCCCAACTTGGTCAGCATTTTATTCATTTTTTTTCCATCCCATCACATTACTGAGTCTTGTTTACAGTGCGGCTTCGTCGGTTTCGCCGGTACGTATGCGAATCACGCGCTGCAGTTCAGCAACGAAAATCTTGCCGTCGCCAATTTTTCCGGTGTAAGCCGATTTACTGATTACGTCCACCACTTCGTCCAGTTGGTCGTCTGCAATGGCGATATCAATTTTGACCTTGGGCAGAAAGTTCACGCTGTATTCCGCACCACGGTACAGTTCGGCGTGCCCTTTCTGACGTCCAAAACCTTTCACTTCGGAGACGGTCAGTCCCTGAATACCAATGGAGGATAATGCCTCTCGCACATCTTCCAGCTTGAACGGCTTAATTACGACGGTAACCAGCTTCATAGCCTCTCCTTAAGGAATTGAAATAAGTAAGTCTCATGGACACGCAGAGACTTAAGCAAAGGCTGTGCCAGATGTAAGTATTGTGCGAAATCCGTTATCAGGCCGCGACGGAATAAGGCTCAGGAAATGCTGAATATCGGTCTGGGAAAAACTGGGGGATTAATAAACGAAGCGGATGCACTCCTTTGGTGCTGTTACGCTCAAAGGTGTGCATCCTGACGGAACAATGGAGAAAAAGATGCGCAAAAAAGGTGCAATCACCCTGCGCTGACTAACGGTGCTGCCGATTCCAGTTCATCACCAACCTGTTGCAACTGATACATTTGCCAGTAGCGCCCTTCCTCTGCCAGCAGCTGCTGATGCGTGCCCTGCTCGACAACATGACCACGGTGCAGCACCAGTATGTTGTCTGCTTCGGTAATGGTGGAAAGACGGTGGGCGATAACCACCAGCGTCGTATGCTGACGCAGGGTGCGCAGCGTGTGCTGGATGGCCTGCTCTGTACCGGAATCGATATTTGCGGTGGCTTCATCAAGGATGAGAATCTGCGGCAGTTGTACCAGTACGCGTGCCAGCGCCAGTAATTGCTTTTGCCCCACCGACAGGTTATTCCCCTGTTCGCCCAGTCGGGTATGAATACCTGCAGGCAATGCCCGGGCCAGCGGCGCCAGCTGTACCTGCTCCAGCGCCGTCCACACGGCTTCTTCGCTGATATCCCGACCCAGCCGCACGTTGGCCAGCAGCGTGTCGGCCAGTACGACCGGATCCTGCTGTACCATCGCGATGCTGCGTCGTAGCGCCTCGTGGGAATATTGCCCCAACGGACGATCGTCCAGACGGACTTCACCGCGCGTCACCGGATAGTAGCCCATTAACAGGTTTGCCAGCGTGCTCTTGCCGCTGCCGGTATGACCGACCAGAGCGACAAAGCCGCGTGAAGGCACATCCAGCGAGATGTTGCTTAGCACGTCACGATCATCGCGATAGGCAAAGCTCAGGTTATCCAGCGTAATGCGTCCGGACGCCATGGGTCGATCGCTGTCACCATAGTGCTGCTGGGGCGCATCCATCAGTTCAAAAATACGCTCGCCCGCGACAACCGCCTGCTGCAACATCGACTGCTGCGTAGTGAGTTCGATTAAGGGCTCGTTAAGCCGTCCCAGATAGGTGATAAACGCGTACAGCACCCCGACTTCGAAAACGCCGGGCATTGAGAAACTGAATAACAGCAGCAGCCCGCACAGCACCAGCGCCGAAAACAGGCTTAAAAGCGGCCGTAACAGGAAGCCATCGAGCCGCAGGGTTTCCATGCGCGCCAGATAGTGAGAGCGGCTGGCTTCCCCCATGCGTTCGCCAAAACGTGCCTGCTGGCGGAACTGCTGAATCACGCTCATCCCGCTAATCACTTCGTTAAAACCGTTGTTGATATCGGCCAGATAGCTGCGAACGCGACGCGCTATCGGTGTACTGAAGCGCTGATAAATCAGCATGACGATGAGCACCATAGGGAAAATCAACATCGCCACCAGCGCCATGCGCCAGTCCAGGCTGAACATGGCCACCATCATTGCGCCCACCAGCGCGGCGCTGCGCAGGACCGTCGCGACAACGGTCACATACAGATCCCGGACGACTTCCGTGTCGTTGGTGACCCGGGAAATCAACTGCCCCACCGGCTGGGTATCAAACGCAGCGAGTGGCTGACGCAGCGCCGCGTTCATGGCATCGGTGCGTAAACGCTGCACCACGCCAATCGCGGCCTGGTTAAACAGTAACGCCTGCCCGTAATGCAGGGCGGCGGCCAGCAGCTGCAGCAGAATAAAACTCACGACCAGTCCTGCCACGATGCCCCAGGGCATTTGATGCTTCGCCACCAGATTATCGATGAAATAACTCACCAGAACCGGGCCGGTGACTTCGGCGGCGGCGGCAATCCAGAGCATCAACACGGCCAGCGACAGCGATTTGCGCCACGGTTTACCGTAGCTCAGCAGGCGTTTAAGTGTTGGCCACATACGTTGTGACTTAGCCATGCGGCACTCCTTTTTCCGTTTCATCATCATCCATTGCGGCTTCCAGTTGCTGATAGCGATACATATCCCGATACCAGCCCGCCGCGTTGGTCAGGGCAGCGTGGTCGCCTCGCTGCGCCACGGTGCCCTGATGCAGCACCAGAATCTCGCTGGCTTCCGTGAGTGCCGACAGGCGGTGGGCGCTGATGATCAACGTGCGCCCTTTGCCCCACAGGCGCAGATTATGCAAAATTTCGTGTTCTGTGCGTCCGTCCACGGCCGACAGCGCATCGTCCAGAACCAGGATCTCCGCATCAAGCAGCAGGGCACGGGCGATTGAAATACGCTGTTTCTGACCGCCGGACAGCATGACTCCGCGCTCCCCGACTTCGGTTTCGTAGCCTTGCGGCAGGCGTAAGATATCGTCATGGACGCAGGCCATTTTTGCCGCCTGCTCAATATCCTCCTGACTGGCATCCGGCCTGCCCAGCGCAATGTTATTGGCCACGCTGTCGGAAAACAGAAACGGCGTCTGGCTGACGACGGCGAGACGGCTGCGCCAGCTGTCCAGCCGCAGCTGTGGCAGCGGGATGGAATGGTAGCAGATATCCCCCTGCTGAATATCGAAGTGACGCTGAATCAAACTCAGCAAGGTCGTTTTACCACTGCCGGTCGGGCCGCACAGGCCCAGCATATCGCCCGGCTTGAGTTGAAATTCAACCTGGCTCAGTATCGCACCTGAACTGGCGGGATAGCTGAATTCGCGAATCGAGACCTGTAACGTTCCGGCCCTGTCAGGCAAGGTTTTATCACCGTCCTCAACGACCGGTGCCTCAGAAAGCAGCGCACGAATTCGGCTCCAGGCAGCACTGCCACGCTCAACAATGTTAAACATCCATGCCAGCGCCAGCATCGGCCAGATCATCAATCCCAGGTACATGACAAAGCTGGTGAGCTGCCCCAGCGTCATTTGATCATGCCACACCAGCCAGCTTCCGCCGCCAATCGCAAGCAGGTTGGCAAAGCCAATCGCGATATAAATGGTGGGATCAAAACGCGCATCCACTCGCGCAACGCGCAGGTTTTTCTCTCCGGTATCACGTGCAATATCGGCGAACTGCGCCGACTGATGTTGCTCCAGCCCAAATGCCTTAATCATTCGGATGCTGGTAAGGCTCTCTTGCGTCTGATCGTTCAGGCTGGAAAAGGCCGCCTGCGCCAGTTTGAAACGGTTATGCAGCTGCTCGCCATAGCGGTGAATGACCAACGCCATGAATGGCATCGGTATTAGCGATATCAGCGTCAGCTGCCAGCTGATTTGTGTACTCATGGCAATTAACACAACGCATCCCATGACCAGAGAATCCACCAGCGTCAGCACGCCTTCACCGGCAGCAAAAACCACCCGATCGACGTCGTTGGTGGCGCGGGCAATGAGATCGCCGGTTCGGTGACGCAGGTAAAACGCCGGCTGCTGACGGCTGAGCTGACGATAAAAATCCTCTCGCAGCTCAACGGCCAGTTGGTAGGATGCGCCAAACAGCAGCACGCGCCAGACATAGCGCAGCAGATAAACCACCACGGCGGTCAGCAGCATAATGCCAATCCACATCAGGATGCGCCGGGCATCCATGTTTTGGTGGGTCACGCCGTCCACAATCACCCCGACAATCCACGGCGGCAGCAACTGCAGAACGGCAATAACGATCAGTAAGGTGACGGCGCCCAGATAACGCCGCCACTCACGGATAAAATACCAACTTAACTGGCTGAATAATCGCACAAGGCTGCTCTCAATCTCAGATACTCAGGGGCCAACAGGCAGGGCTGTCGTGTATTTAATCTCTTCCATCGCGAAGCTGGAGGTCACATCGATCAGGCCTGTTACACCATTAACTAAACGCTTATAAAAGGCATCATAACTTTTCATGTCGGCAACCTGAATACGCAGTAAATAATCGTACTCACCGGCCATACGGTAAAAGCCCATCACTTCCGGCATGCTCTGCACCACCGAGACGAACTCCTGATACCAGGCTTTGCTGTGCTGGGTGGTTTTGACAAACATAAAGGCCGTGAGAGAGAGGCCAAGCTTTTCATTATCCAGCAGAGCGACCCGTCCGCGAATAATGCCGTCTTCTTCCAGCTTTTTAAGGCGCTTCCAACAGGGCGTCGTGGTGAGATTAACCGCATCTGCCAGTACCTGGAGTGAAGTGGTGCAGTCCTGCTGCAGCATAGCCAACAGTTTAAGGTCAATTTTATCTGGCATACGGCCCTCCGGTAGAAATATTTTCTCCATTACCGCCATTTTAACGCAAAACCAGTAAGCTCTTTTTCCTACACGTGCCTTAAAATAATGACTTTCATCCGACCGGAAATGAACGCCATGTCAACATGCTGGGTACGCCACGCGATTAACGAAATTAACGCTGATTTTCAACGCTCAGCGGACACACACTTAATTCGCTTCAGTTTGCCGGATTTTCCGGGCATCAGGTTCTATCTCAAAGATGAAAGCACGCATCCCAGCGGAAGTCTGAAACATCGTCTGGCGCGCTCTCTGTTTCTGTACGCGTTGGCCAACGGTTGGATTAAACAAGATACGCCGGTTATTGAGGCATCTTCGGGCAGTACGGCCGTGTCTGAAGCCTATTTTGCCCGCCTGCTGGGCTTGCCTTTTATTGCCGTCATGCCCGCCAGCACCGCGAAGCTTAAAATTGAGCAGATCACCTTTTACGGCGGTCAGTGTCACTTTGTCAGCGATCCCTGTCAGCTCTATGCAGAATCCGAGCGCCTCGCTCGGGAACTGAACGGCCATTTTATGGATCAGTTTACCTACGCGGAACGGGCCACCGACTGGCGCGGCAACAACAACATTGCTGAAAGCATCTTCCGTCAGATGGCAAACGAACCCTTTCCCGTTCCTCACACCCTGATTATGAGTGCCGGCACTGGCGGTACCTCGGCCACGCTGGGACGCTATATTCGCTATCAGGGATGCGATACGCGATTACTGGTCGTTGATCCGCAGCATTCCGTTTTTTATGACTACTGGCACAACCGTGACGCCACCCTGACCAGCAATCGTGGCAGCATGATTGAAGGCATTGGTCGTCCACGCGTCGAGCCTTCCTTTATGCCCGATGTGATTGACGAAATGCTTCGCGTACCGGATGGCGCATCAATTGCCGCCATGCTGAAGCTGGAAACGCTACTGGGACGCAAACCGGGCCCGTCTACCGGCACCAACTTCTGGGGCATGATGCAGGTGGCAAAACGCTTACGCGATAACCACGAGCAGGGCTCGCTGGTGACACTGCTGTGCGACAGCGGAGAACGTTATCCTGATACTTACTATCAACCTGAGTGGGTTGCCGAGCACATTGGCGATATTACGCCCTGGCAGCGCGAACTGGGCTAGTGCGCTATCAGACCTTGACTAACGGGGTTAAGAAGCGCCAGATCGGGCCAGTTATTGCCCCTGCAGCTGTTCAGCCGCGCGTTCAGGTATTACCATAAGCACCAATTTTTATTATTGGGACGTGCCATGAAACGCGCCGTTGTCGTATTTAGCGGTGGACAAGACTCCACCACCTGCCTGGTTCAGGCCCTACAGCATTACGATGAAGTGCACTGTGTGACCTTCGACTATGGTCAACGTCATCGTGAAGAGATTGACGTGGCCCGGGATCTTTCCTTAAGACTGGGCGCCCGAGCGCACAAGGTACTCGATGTGACCATGCTGAATGAACTGGCCGTCAGCAGCCTGACGCGCGACAGCATTCCGGTTCCCGCTTATGATCCCGAGGCTAGCGGCCTGCCGAGCACTTTTGTACCGGGCCGCAATATTCTGTTTCTGACCCTGGCCTCGGTTTACGCGTATCAGGTTGAAGCGGAAGCCGTCATCACCGGCGTTTGCGAAACCGACTTCTCCGGTTATCCCGACTGTCGCGACGAGTTCGTCAAAGCGCTTAACCACGCGATCGGCCTTGGCATGGCGCGCGATGTTCGTTTTGAAACCCCGTTGATGTGGCTTAATAAAGCCGAAACCTGGGCGCTGGCCGATTACTGGCAGCAGCTTACGTTGATCCGCGAAGAGACGCTCACCTGTTATAACGGCATCAAAGGTGACGGCTGTGGCGAATGTGCCGCCTGTCATCTGCGCTCAAACGGCCTGAATGCTTATCTGCAGGATCGCCCCGGTATTATGGCAGCCATGAAGGCAAAAACCGGTTTGCCGTAACCTCGGGCGCGGCGGCGACAGATAGCCGCCGCCCTGATGACATGAGTTATGACATCAGTTAAGACATCAGTCTTTCCAGTCGCTGCCGCAGTTCGCCTTCCAGCGGGACGGCTTTCTGGGAACGCAGGTCGATGCACACGAAGGTCAGTGCCGCATCTGCAACAACAGTCTCACCACCCGCTAAAAGAACCCGCTGAGAAATGATGCCGCTTTTTCCATTAAGCTGCGTGATGTCGCTGCTGATCTCCAGTACATCGCCCAGCACCGCCGGGCGACGATAATTGATGTTGATGTTGACCACCACAAAGGCCAGTTTCTGCTCAAGCAACCAATTAAAGGCGTCCGCTTCTTCCAGCCATTGCCAGCGCGCTTCTTCTAAAAACTCCAGATAACGAGCATTGTTAACATGCTGATAGACATCCAGATGATAGCCGCGCACTTTTATCGTGGTCTGCATTCCTGTTCTCCTGCTGCTATAGATTAACTGGTTGGACCTGTTCACTTTAGCAGAGTCCGCCCGTAACAGCAGGTTAAGCATCAGAGTTGCGCATCACTTCACAATTTCAGACGCGACAGGTTTCTCTCAACCAGGGCATTGCCAAAGCCGGGCACCTCTTTCAGTTGATCGATAGCCGTAAACGGCCCGTACTCTTCACGATAGCTGACGATAGACTGCGCCTTCTTGAGGCCCACCCCGTTCATCGCCTTTGATAGCTGCTCTGCCGTCGCGTCGTTTATGCTGACCAGCTCCTGCTGCGGCATGGAAACCTGCGCGGCCTGGGTTTCACTTGGGGTTTCTGCCGCTGAAAGAGGCATTTGATACAGCGCGCCACACAGGGCGAGGGAAAGATAAAAGGCGTGTAAGTTGGGTTTAGCCATGCTGTGTTTCTCCTTGTGTTAAACAGCAGGCTCAGGTTGTCACGACAATAACCTGCCCTCAAACGGCAAAGGTTAAAAATGGAAAAGGCCGCATAAGCGGCCTTGGGTTGTTTCAGTCATTATCTGAAATTTGCGAGGATCACTGCATCTGCTGGGCAGCGGCACCGTATTTGATTTTGGCCTCTTTACGCAGATTTTGCAGCAATGCTTCAAAGGCAAGCTGCGCGTTGTTCTGCGTGACGCCTTTGACCATTTCATTAATCTGCGCCTGTGGCATCGTACCGGTGCTGACCTTATCCACCGCCACCAGAACCACATTGCCCTGCATATCTTCGCTGACGCCCCAGGAGGGTTTGTTATCCTCAGGCTGTGGCAGGTTAAAGGCAGCCTGTGCCACCGGATCCTGCGTATTTCGATCAACCGTTTTACTGGCGCTCAGGGTCAGGCCTGCCGCTTTAAGCACATCTTGTTTTCCGGCTTTGAGGTCGGCTAACAGTTTATCGGCCTGGGCTTTAGCCTGCTGCGTCGCTTTGTCGTGTTTCAACGTGTCGATAATCTGTGCTTTAACCTTCTCCAGCGGTTCAACCGCTTCAGGTTTGTGCTCACTGATACGCAACACGAAGGCACGATCGCCATCCACACTGATGATGTCAGAGTTATTACCTGGCGCGCCATTTTGTCCAACAAGCCCGCCGTTGAAAATTGCCTGTTTCACCGCGTCAAAATCGAGATCTTTCGGCACGTCGTCACGGCTAAACCAGCCCGTTTCTGTGGCTTTCATGCCCGACGCCTGCTCCGCGCCCGCAAGAGACTCATTATCATTGCTGGCCGCTTCACTCACCTTCTGCTGCAGCTTATAGAAGGCATCCACTGCTTTTTCCTGCTTGACCTCATCCGCCACCTCACTACGCACGTCGGCCAGCGGCTTGACCTGCTCAGGGATGATATCGTCGAGGCGCGCGATCAGGAAGCCAACGGAAGACTTGATCACGCCTGACAGCTGGCCTTTCTCTTTCAGTCCGGCATTTTTCAGCTCATCCGGCGTGGTAGAAGGTTCCAGCCAGCCCATATCGCCGCCTTTGCGGGCAGAAATCGGGTCAATGGATTTGGTTTTCGCCAGTTCGGCAAAATCAGCACCGCTTTTCAGCTGAGCCAGAATGGCGTTGGCATCGGCTTCCGTTTTGGTCTGAATGACGCTGTAGCGATCGCGCTGTGGCTGGGTGTAATCCGCTTTATGCTGATCGTACCAGGCCTGAATATCCGCATCGCTGGCGTTTTCCTGCATGCCTGCCGCATCCAGTTTGATATAGCTGACCCGGAACTGTTCAGGCGCCATAAAGCTGTTTTTATGCTGCTGATAATACTGGTTGATCTCGTCATCGTTGACGGTCTGCTTCGCCGCAAGTGCATTCACGTCCAGGGTTGCGGTCTGAATATCGCGCTTCTGCGCCACCAAATCCACCAGCTTGCTGGTTTCATTTTTCAGCATAAAGTCGGTGTTGGCGATGGCGTTGATGAGCTGCTGTGTCGCCAGCTGCTTGCGCAGCGCTTCCGCATACTGGTCGGCAGTAAAGCCCATGTTGCCGATCATCGCGTTATATTTGGCGTTATCAAACTTACCGTTCGTCTGGAAAGCAGCCTGATTGAAAATCGCCTGCTTAACCTGATCGTCACTGATGGCAATGTGCAGATCTTTGATGTAGCTGTCCAGTAAGGCCTGATCGATCAGCTGCGACAGCGCCTGCTGGCGCATCTGCTGCATGTAACCATCGTTACCTGCAAGCTGCGAGAACTGGTCGCCCAGCATCTGCTGCTGGCGGTTACGTTCGCTGTTAAATGCCTGATCTAACTGCGCCCGGCTGATCTCCTGACCGTTCACTTTGGCCGCATAATCATTGTTGCCGCCAATCAGATAGTTGCCAACGCCGGTCAGCACAAAGGAGAGAATGATCAACCCCAAAATAATCTTGAGCACGACATGGTTCGACGCCGCGCGTAAATTGTCCATCATGGTATGACAACACTCCGCTGTAGTGTGAATGTAAAGCCCTGTCGCAATAACGCCCTCTTCCCGGCGCATTACTCAGCTGCAAATCTTGCTGGCAGCAATAATCCTGTTGAGACAAGCCTTGCGACCTTTACTGCCTCTCTGGATATAAAAAAAGGCACATCTTATCGATGTGCCCGTATGTTACATGAGAACGCGTTAACCGTCCTCTAATCCACTCAAGAAAATGTGTTAATGAGTGGTGGCGTTGTCATTAGTTGACAGCGTCTTTCAGTGCTTTACCTGCACGGAAACCCGGTACTTTACCTGCCGGGATAGTGATCTCTTTACCGGTTTGTGGGTTACGGCCTGTGCGCGCTGCGCGCTCACGTACTGAGAAAGTGCCGAATCCCACCAGCGCCACTTCATCTCCGCCTTTCAGCGCATCAGAAACAGAGCCCATAAATGCATCTAACACACGTCCTGCTGCTGCTTTAGAAATATCGGCATCGGCAGCAATTTTATCGATCAGTTGTGACTTATTCACTCTATTCATCCCCTCTTTATTATTTCACATCGTACCCACGCTTCCTGTCGGGTACGAACGCGCAGCAAGTTATATCAAGCCTTATAAGCTGAAACAACGGTAATCCTCTTATAACGATGGTTCAGCAGCCACCTAAATTAGCGGCACAAAAAAAAGCTGGCAAGCACCAATTGGTGTTGCCAGCTCTGCTTTTTAACGGTTTATGCCATTAATCACTATTTTGCGGTAGCGACCTGCATGCCGTAAGGCGCGTTTTCCAGTGCAAGGTTCAATACTTCTTCGATGCGCTTAACCGGATGGATTTCCAAATCGGCAATCACGTTCTGTGGAATTTCTTCCAGATCGCGCTTGTTCTCGTCCGGAATCAGGACCACTTTAATGCCACCACGGTGCGCTGCCAGCAGCTTCTCTTTCAGTCCACCAATCGGCAGCACCTGACCACGCAGCGTGATCTCGCCGGTCATCGCCACATTTGACCGCACCGGGTTACCCGTCAGACAGGACACCAGCGCCGTACACATCGCAATACCGGCACTCGGTCCATCCTTCGGTGTTGCCCCTTCTGGTACGTGCACGTGGATATCACGTTTTTCGTAAAAGTCACCGTTGATACCCAGTTTCTCTGCACGTGCGCGCACGACGGTCAGGGCGGCCTGAATCGACTCCTGCATCACTTCACCCAGTGAACCGGTATAGGTCAGTTTCCCTTTACCCGGTACACAGGCGGTTTCGATTGTCAGCAAATCCCCGCCCACTTCTGTCCAGGCAAGACCGGTTACCTGGCCTACACGGTTTTCGCTGTCCGCACGACCATAGTCAAAACGCTGAACGCCAAGGAAATCCTTGAGGTTCTCACCATTGATGGTGATGTGCTTTTTGGTTTTATCCATCAGCAGCGTCTTCACGGCTTTACGGCACAGTTTGGACAGTTCACGTTCCAGGCTACGTACGCCGGCTTCACGCGTGTAATAACGAATGATGCCCACAATCGCGCTGTCTTCAACGCTGATCTCAGCGGCTTTCAAGGCATTGCGCTCAATCTGCTTCGGCAGCAAATGCTGTTTCGCGATGTTGAGCTTTTCGTCTTCGGTATAACCCGACAGGCGAATCACCTCCATACGATCCAGCAGCGGTGCCGGAATATTCATGGAGTTTGACGTTGCCACGAACATCACATCGGAGAGATCGTAATCCACTTCCAGATAGTGATCGTTAAACGCGATATTCTGTTCCGGATCCAGCACTTCCAGCAATGCGGATGCCGGATCGCCGCGCATATCCGAGGACATTTTGTCGATTTCATCCAACAGGAACAGCGGGTTTTTCACCCCCACTTTCGCCATTTTCTGGATCAACTTGCCCGGCATTGAGCCAATATAGGTGCGGCGGTGACCACGGATTTCCGCTTCATCGCGCACGCCGCCCAAGGCCATACGAACGTATTTACGGCCAGTCGCTTTTGCGATGGACTGCCCCAGCGAGGTTTTACCCACGCCCGGCGGTCCGACCAGGCAAAGAATCGGCCCTTTGATTTTGCTGACGCGACTTTGCACCGCAAGGTACTCAAGGATACGGTCTTTCACGCGTTCCAGACCATAGTGGTCCGTGTCCAGCGTTTCCTGGGCTTTGCGCAGGTCTTTCTTCACTTTGCTGCGCGCGTTCCACGGAACCTGCACCATCCAGTCGATGTAGCCGCGCACCACTGTTGCCTCTGCAGACATAGGCGACATCATTTTCAGCTTCTGCAGTTCGGCTTCGGCTTTTTCACGCGCTTCCTGCGGCATTTTAGCCGCATCGATTTTGCGTTTTAACGCTTCGTACTCGTCAGGCGTATCATCCATCTCGCCTAACTCTTTCTGAATGGCCTTCATCTGCTCATTCAGGTAGTACTCACGCTGGCTCTTTTCCATCTGCTTTTTCACGCGGTTGCGTATGCGTTTTTCAACCTGCAGCAGATCGATCTCAGACTCCATCATCGCCATCAGATATTCCAGACGCTCGTTAACGTCTGACATCTCCAGCACGGACTGTTTGTCCGCGAGTTTCAATGGCATATGCGCCGCAACCGTATCCGCCAGGCGCGCCGCATCATCAATATTGTTCAGGGAGGTTAAGACCTCAGGCGGGATCTTTTTATTCAGCTTGATGTAACCTTCAAACTGATTGATCGCCGTGCGCACCAGCACTTCCTGCTCACGCTCTTCGATCTCTGGTGAAACCAGATATTCAGCCTGGGCTACAAAGTGATCGCCGTTGTCGGCAAGCGTCGTGATGTTGGCACGCTGCAAGCCTTCAACCAGCACTTTCACCGTACCGTCTGGCAGTTTTAGCATCTGCAAAACGGAGGCGATGGTACCCACTGAAAAAAGATCGTTTATGCCAGGTTCATCCGTTGAAGCCTCTTTCTGTGCGACCAGCATGATCTTTTTATCATGATCCATTGCGGCTTCGAGGCACCGAATTGATTTTTCCCGGCCAACAAACAACGGAATTACCATGTGCGGATAAACTACCACGTCGCGCAAAGGCAAGACGGGGATTTCAATGCGTTCAGAACGCTCAGGATTCATAGAGCTCTCTCTTAGTTTCGTGTCCGCCAGGTGATGGGTACCGCAAAGGCAGGTATGCGGTTAAACCCACAGGTGTCTGAGTATATGGGGATGATTGTCAGACATTCAATGTCACAACGGTGAGAAATGCAAAAGGGGAAAGATTTTCCCCTTTATAGATGGCACAATGTGGACGATTTGTTTACTTATTCGCCAGAAGCCTGAGCTTCATGCTTGCCATAAATCAGCATGGGTTCGGACTGACCCTCAATGACTGACTCATCAATCACGACTTTCTCGACGTCGTCCATAGAAGGCAGATCGTACATCGTTTCCAGTAGTGCACCTTCCACGATAGAACGCAGACCGCGCGCGCCAGTTTTACGTGACATCGCCTTTTTCGCAATCGCCGTCAGGGCTTCATCACGGAATTCCAGATCAACGCCTTCCAGGTTAAACAACGCCTGGTACTGCTTGGTAAGCGCATTTTTTGGCTCGCGCAGAATCTGAATCAGCGCCTCTTCACTCAGCTCATTAAGCGTCGCGACGACAGGAAGACGGCCAATGAATTCCGGGATCAGACCAAACTTGATCAAATCTTCCGGCTCACACTGTGACAGCAGCTCGCCTTCCGTTGCTTTCTGCGATTTGCCTTTCACGGTGGCGCCAAAGCCAATGCCTGACCCGGTTTCAACGCGTTGTGAGATAACCTTATCCAGCCCGGCAAACGCACCGCCACAGATAAACAGAATTTTCGAGGTATCAACCTGCAAAAATTCCTGCTGCGGGTGCTTACGGCCGCCCTGCGGAGGAACCGCAGCCACCGTACCTTCAATCAGTTTCAACAACGCCTGCTGCACACCCTCACCTGAGACGTCACGGGTGATTGATGGGTTGTCTGACTTACGTGAAATTTTGTCAATTTCATCGATGTAGACAATACCACGCTGCGCTTTTTGCACATCGTAGTCACATTTTTGCAGCAGTTTCTGAATGATGTTTTCGACGTCTTCCCCCACATAACCGGCTTCGGTCAGGGTGGTGGCGTCCGCCATGGTGAAAGGCACATCCAGTAAACGGGCAAGGGTTTCTGCCAGCAGCGTTTTACCGCTCCCGGTAGGACCAATGAGCAGGATATTACTTTTACCCAGCTCGATACCGTTGCTGGTATCACCGTTGCGTAAACGTTTGTAGTGGTTGTACACCGCCACGGCCAGCACTTTCTTGGCCCTTTCCTGACCAATAACGTAATCGTCGAGGTGATGGCGGATCTCATGCGGCGTAGGCAGGGCGCTACGTTCGCGATGCGGGGCAACCTCTTTTATCTCTTCGCGAATAATGTCGTTACACAGATCAACGCACTCATCGCAGATATACACTGACGGCCCGGCAATCAGCTTACGCACTTCATGCTGGCTTTTGCCGCAAAAAGAGCAGTACAGCAACTTTCCTGAACCGTCTTTGCGCTTATCTGTCATCAGTTAACCTCTTCTTATTCTCAGGCCGTACCAGAAGTACAGCACTGGCCGTGGGTACACGGCCGATGTTCATTCAACCCATTATCACCTTGTCCTGTTAACTATAGACCAGAGACAAGGCGAAGTTAGGGCTTATTGGCGATGCGTCAGGATGGAATCGACCAATCCATACTCTACCGCTTCGCTGGCGGAGAGGAAACGGTCACGCTCGGTGTCACGCTCAATTTCTTCCAGTGACTTGCCGGTGTGCTCCGCCATCAGTTCGTTCATGCGCTGCTTCACCTTCAGGATTTCGCGCGCGTGGATCTCAATGTCAGTTGCCTGTCCCTGATAGCCACCCAGCGGTTGGTGAATCATCACGCGTGAGTTTGGCAGGCAGAAACGCTTGCCCTTCGTCCCGGCAGTCAACAGGAAAGCCCCCATTGAACAGGCCTGGCCCATACAAATGGTACTGACGTCCGGCTTGATAAACTTCATGGTGTCATAAATTGACATCCCGGCAGTAATCACGCCACCCGGTGAGTTGATATAAAGGTAAATATCTTTTTCCGGATTCTCTGCTTCCAGAAACAGCATCTGGGCCACAATCAGGTTAGCCATGTGATCTTCCACCTGACCGGTAAGGAAGATTACGCGTTCTTTAAGCAGACGGGAATAGATGTCGTATGAACGCTCGCCGCGCGAGGTTTGCTCGACCACCATTGGCACCAACGCATTGTGCGGTGCAGTAAACTCACGATCGCCACTGTATGACATTACCGTCTCCTGGATAAATTTCGTTGGCAACATTCTGTACCGATTTTACGTAAGACGAGCGACAAAAACTATGCTCTGCCTCTTACCGACAACTTCAGGACGGTTAATCAGTCAGCCGAACTGTTTTTGCATACTCCCTGTATCTTGGGATGCTGCTCAGTTGTTTCAAGCATAACAACCTTTTCATCAATCGCTAACCAGGAAAAAGCGATGCGTGAACAATTTGCCTAAAAATTAGCCAAATAGCGACAAACCGACTGGCAGCAAGCGTAATACAGAAAAAAGCCCGCGACTTTTCAGGCGCGGGCTTTAGCACAACCGGTTAAAAAGATGATTAGGCCTGAGCGGTCTGATTCATCAGTTCCTGGAAGTTAGTTTCTTTCTCAGAAACCTTCGCTTTCGCCAGCACGGCTTCAACAGCCTGCTCTTCCAGCGCAACGTTGCGCATATTGTTCATCAGCTCGTTATTCTTGCTGTAGAACTCGATCACTTCCTGCGGATCTTCGTAGGCAGAAGCCATCTCTTCGATCAGCACTTTCACGCGGTCTTCGTCAGCTTTCAGCTCATGGGTGCGGATCACTTCGCCCAGCAGCAGACCGACAACAACGCGACGTTTTGCCTGCTCTTCGAACAGCTCACGTGGCAGTTCCAGCGCCTGCTTCTCGTCACCACCAAAGCGCTGTGCAGCCTGACGACGCAGAACGTCGATTTCGCTGTCGATCAGCGCAGCTGGCACGTCAATTGGGTTTGCGTCAACCAGACCGTCGATAGCCTGGGTTTTCACGCGGTTACGAATAGCGCCTTTCAGCTCACGTTCCATGTTCTTACGCACTTCGGCACGCAGACCGTCAACTGAACCCTCTTCCACGCCGAAACGTTTAATGAATTCTTCAGTCAGTTCTGGCAGTTCACGCGTTTCAACTTTCTTCAACACGATCTCGAACTTCGCGTCTTTCCCTTTCAGGTTTTCCGCATGGTAGTCATCAGGGAATTTCACGTCGATAGTGAAGGTTTCGCCTGCTTTATGACCGATAACGCCCTCTTCAAAACCTGGGATCATGCGGCCCTGGCCCATCGCCAGAACGAAATCAGAGGCTTTGCCGCCTTCGAATTCTTCACCGTCAACAGAACCGGTGAAATCGATAGTCGCGCGGTCTTCTGCGCCGGCTGCTGCATCGGTTTCAATCCAGTTAGCCTGCTGCTTACGCAGGGTTTCCAGCATGGTATCCACATCCGCGTCAGTCACCTGAACCTGTGGCTTCTCGACTTCGATGTTTTCCAGGCCTTTCAGCTCAACTTCTGGATACACTTCGAATTCTACCGCATAGGTAAAGTCCTGACCTTCGGTGTATTCGCCTGGCACGTAGTTCGGTGCGCCAGCCGGATTAATTTTCTCTTTAATGATGGCGTCAACAAAGTTACGCGTCATCAGATCGCCCAGCACGTCCTGGCGCACAGAAGCACCATAGCGCTGTGCCACGATGTTCATTGGCACTTTGCCTTTACGGAAACCATCGATACGGACTTTCTTCGCCACATCCACCAGTTCTTTTTTAACGGCGCTCTCGATGCTGTCAGAAGCGACAGTAATCGTAATGCGACGGCCCAGGCCCTGAGTGGTTTCTACAGAAACTTGCATCTTGTTACCTCAAAAAATCACGTGCTCGGTCAACTTCAGACACCACACATTGGTTAATGCGCCGTATCCAACAACCGGGACGGCTTCCGTGAAGAGAACCTGATCCCTGTTACCAGAAGCGTCCCGAAGACATTCCGGAAAAATAGACGCAGCATTATAGCGGCATCGCTGAGATGAGTCGAGGATGCTAAGTCACCACTTTTCAGGGAGTTTGCTGTTTTTTTGAGCCACAGATCGCGTTTAGCCACCCTTAAACGCAAAAAACGGCCCGAAGGCCGTTTAAAACGCGGGCAATCAGGCTAGCGTTCCGGCGCCCCGGCAGTGAGGTGAAGCCAGTACCGTATCCTGCAATCCTTCCCACTCTTTCAAGGTGTAAGTGTGCAACGCAAGGGCATGGACGCTTCCCGCCAGCTCCGCGCTGAGTTCGCTGTAAATTGCGCGATGGCGCGCCAGGAAACGCTGGCCGGTAAAACGGTCACTGACGATCACGACTTTAAAGTGACTTTCCGAACCGGCAGGCACGTTGTGTCGGTAGCTTTCATCGTGGACCTCCAGATGAGCCGGCTCAAAAGCCAGGCGCAGCTTCTCTTCTATCTGTTCTCGAATCATGGTTTTACCCTCAATGGCGAGCGCTGTGCCCCATCTGTTTAAATATTAGTTGGTTTTCAGCCACTCTACGCGGTGACGGGCGGAATATTATCATTCCGCTGGGCGTATCGCGCGCCTTATCAGCCTGCTGTTTATGCCAGAAAGCGGGGGCGAAAAGCCGCAGCGCTCACTTTACCTCTTGCAGGGGGCTTTAATCACTGCACCGCTTTGCTATGATGGCCGCAGTTTTTGCACACCAACCCATGACACTAACGAGAAAGCGTATGTTGAAAAAACTGTTATTCACACTGCTGGCTGCCTTTATTCTGGCCGGCTGTGCTTCCAGCAACAACACACTGACAATCCAACCCAAGATTCAGCTGCCGCAGCGCGATCCCAGCCTGATGGGCATCACCGTCAGCATTAACGGCGCAGACCAGCGCCGCGATCAGGCGCTGGCAAAAGTGAACCGTGATGGCCAACTGGTCAGTCTGACCCCTTCACGCGACCTGCGTTTCTTACTGCAGGAAGTGCTGGAAAAACAGATGACCGCACGCGGCTATATGGTAGGGCCTAATGGCGCAGTGGATCTGCAAATCATTGTTAATAATCTGTATGCCGACGTCACCCAGGGCGACGTGCGTTACAGCATTACGACCAAGGCGGACATTTCTATTATTGCTACCGCGAAAAACGGCAATAAGCAGATCAAAAACTACCGTCAGACCTACAGCGTAGAAGGTGCATTCAGCGCAAGTAACCAGAAAATCACCAATGCGGTTAACTCAACGCTGAGTGACGTGATTGCGGATATGGCGCAGGACACCAGCGTCAACGAATTTATCAAGCAGAACGCCCGCTAATTTTGTCCCCTGCCCGGCATGACGCCGGGCCCTTCTCAAGGTCAGTATGAATCACTACTTCCGCGTCTTCCGTCAAAAAAATGCCGCTGTTTTACTCCTGCTGGGATTTGCATCCGGATTGCCACTGGCATTAACGGGTGGAACGTTACAGGCGTGGATGACTGTGGATAATATCGATCTGAAAACCATTGGTTTCTTTTCGCTGGTTGGCCAGGCCTACGTATTTAAGTTTCTCTGGTCACCCATGATGGATCGCTACACGCCACCTTTTCTTGGTCGCCGCAAAGGATGGTTGCTGATCACCCAACTGGCGCTAGTGGCCAGCATCATCACGATGGGGTTCATGCAGCCCAGCCGGGATTTGACCCTGATGGCGGCGCTGGCGGTGTTAATCGCGTTCTGTTCTGCGTCACAGGATATTGTATTTGATGCGTGGAAGACGGACGTGTTGCCGCCGGAAGAGCGCGGAAGCGGCGCGGCCATTACGGTTCTCGGTTATCGGCTGGCCATGCTGATATCGGGAGGTCTGGCGTTATGGCTGGCCGATCGCTACCTCGGCTGGCGAGCCACTTACTGGCTGATGGCGCTGTTACTGGTGCCCTGCATCGTAGCAACGTTTATGGCTGACGAGCCGGATGACCGCCAGTCCGCGCCCCGCTCATTACGTCAGGCCGTGGTTGATCCGCTGCGGGACTTTTTTAACCGCAACAACGCCTGGCTGCTGATTACCCTGATCATTCTTTACAAGCTGGGCGATGCGTTTGCCGCCTCGCTCACCACCACGTTTTTAATCCGTGGCGTGGGCTTCAATCCGGGCGATGTTGGCCTGGTGAATAAGACGCTTGGCCTGCTGGCCACCATTATCGGGGCGCTCTATGGTGGCGTGCTGATGCAGCGCCTGAGCCTGTTTCGCGCCCTGATGATTTTTGGCCTGTTGCAGGCGGTGTCCAATTTTGGCTACTGGCTGCTGGCCGTCACCGACAAACATCTGTGGAGCATGGCGAGCGCGGTGTTTATCGAAAACCTGTGTGGCGGGATGGGCACGGCGGCTTTCGTCGCGCTACTGATGACGCTGTGTAATAAATCCTTTTCCGCCACGCAGTTCGCGCTGCTGTCCGCGTTGTCAGCGGTCGGCCGCGTTTACGTCGGCCCTGTGGCGGGTTTTTTAGTGGAATGGTGGGGCTGGCCAACCTTTTATGCCTTTACCGTACTGGCTGGCCTACCCGGCCTGGCGCTGTTAGCATTTTGTCGCAGCACGCTGGATTTCACACAAAAAACCGGGCAGTTTTTGCCGCGTACCCGCTTTGCATCGGGCTACCGCTGGACAAACCGCCTGTTTGCCGGCGGCTGTGGATTGCTGGCTTTATGGCTGCTGGCGCTGGCGCTGGACGCCGCGGGCCTGACTCGCCTGTCGGCCGTGCTGATTCCCTTATTTGAGGCCGGTATGACGCTGGCGCTTTGTGGTGTACTATTCGGTGTGGTGCTGGATTATCGTGCGCTGCAGAAAGCAGAGGACTCCGCCGTTATCCGATAACGGCTCGTGATTTCGCCGCAATTTCGTACAGTCGATTAAGCGCGCCTAATTTGTCTTTGCGTGTCAATTTACAAAAAATTATTTCACTCACCGGGGGGATTACCCCCTGATATTTAAAACCGGTGCGCAATTAATTTGGTTAAAAATAATCGAATAAATGATGCAACATTGTTAAATAATTGGGTGATTAAAGTCAGGGTTATTCCTTTACCACTTTTGTTTAACCCTGTATCCATCTCTTTTTGTTATATTGCCGCCAACTGCTTGTCCACGTTAATAATTTGTCACCGAGAACAACATCTGTGACACCCTTAGCAAAAGGTGTCAACATGGTTCTGACACATCCTTAAGCTGGTTTACACTGCATAAACCTTCCCGTAAAATGCGCGCACACTTAAACGACAATAGAGCCCTTTGTCATTGAGGTCGTTAAATGAGACTCAGTAAATACAATAAAAGTTTGGGGATTTTGTCATTAATCGCAGGCACTTTATTAATGAGTGGCTGCGATAATGCATTGTTAAATCCCAAAGGACAGATTGCGCTGGAGCAACGTTCGCTGATCCTGACCGCTTTTGGTCTGATGATGATCGTCGTGATACCTGCAGTCTTGATGGCCATCGTGTTTGCCTGGAAATATCGGGCTTCAAACACGAATGCCAAATACAGCCCTAACTGGTCACACTCTAACAAAGTGGAAGCCGTGGTCTGGACCATTCCGATCCTGATCATTGTTTTCCTTGGTGTGCTGACCTGGAAATCAACCCACGCCCTGGAGCCGAGCAAACCGCTGGTGTCAGACGTAAAACCGGTTGAAATTGATGTGATTGCCCTGGACTGGAAATGGCTGTTTATTTATCCAGAACAAGGTATTGCGACCGTTAACCAGATCGCTTTCCCGGCGAATACACCGGTTAACTTCAAAATCACCTCTAATTCCGTTATGAACTCCTTCTTTATTCCTACGCTCGGTAGCCAGATCTACGCGATGGCAGGCATGCAGACTAAACTGCATCTGATTGCCAACGAGCCAGGAACTTTCGACGGTATTTCCGCCAACTTCAGTGGTCGCGGTTTCTCTGGTATGAAGTTTAAAGCCATTGCCACCAAAGACGACGCGGAGTTCCAGCAGTGGGTTGCCAAAGTTAAAGCGGCACCTAACACGCTGACAACGATGGATGATTTCGAAAAAGTAGCGGTACCAAGCGAAAATCACCCGGTGGAATATTTCTCTTCTGCTAATCCTGAACTGTTCTTGCAGGTCATCAACAAGTTCATGCATAGCCACGGGAAGATGGACATGCCTGAGCATAAAGGCATGGACATGAGTCACACCGCTACCGCGGGAGCCGAGGAATAATACGATGTTCGGAAAATTAACACTGGATGCTATACCGTTCCATGAGCCGATTGTCATGGTCACGGTCGCCGGTATCATCATCGCAGGTCTGGCGCTTGTCGCCGCCATCACTTATTTCGGTAAGTGGAAATATCTGTGGTCAGAATGGTTCACCTCCATCGACCACAAAAAACTGGGTATCATGTATATCATCATGGCCTTCGTCATGCTGCTGCGCGGCTTTGCCGATGCGGTAATGATGCGTACCCAGCAGGTTCTGGCTTCGGCCGGGGAAGCAGGCATACTGCCGCCGCATCACTACGACCAGATCTTCACCGCGCACGGCGTGATCATGATCTTCTTCGTGGCGATGCCGTTCGTTGTGGGCCTGATGAACATCGCGGTACCTTTGCAAATTGGTGCACGTGACGTTGCCTTCCCGTTCCTGAACAACCTGAGCTTCTGGTTTACCGCGATTGGTGTAATCCTGGTTAACCTGTCTCTGGGTGTCGGTGAATTCGCACAAACAGGCTGGCTGGCCTATCCACCGCTGTCGGGGGCAGAGTACAGTCCTGGCGTGGGGGTTGATTACTGGATCTGGAGTCTCCAGCTTTCCGGTATTGGTACCACGCTGACCGGTATTAACTTCTTCGTTACCATTCTGAAGATGCGTGCACCGGGCATGGACCTGTTCAAAATGCCAGTATTTACCTGGGCATCACTGTGCACCAACGTCCTGATCATCGCTGCGTTCCCGGTTCTGACCGTTACGCTGGCACTGTTGACACTTGATCGTTACCTCGGCTTCCATTTCTTTACCAATGATATGGGCGGTAACATGATGATGTACGTCAACCTGATCTGGGTTTGGGGTCATCCAGAGGTGTACATTCTTGTTCTGCCGGTCTTTGGTGTCTTCTCTGAAGTCACTGCGACCTTCTCGAAAAAGCGTCTGTTCGGTTACACCTCGCTGGTATGGGCAACCATCGCCATCACCGTGTTGTCGTTCATCGTTTGGCTGCACCACTTCTTCACCATGGGTGCGGGCGCGAACGTCAACGCCTTCTTCGGTATCATGACGATGATTATCGCCATTCCTACCGGGGTTAAAATCTTTAACTGGCTGTTCACCATGTACCAGGGCCGCATTCAAATGCACTCTGCTATGCTGTGGACCGTAGGCTTCCTGGTCACCTTCTCTGTCGGTGGTATGACCGGTGTTCTGCTGGCGGTGCCAGGTGCGGACTTCGTCCTGCACAACAGTCTGTTCCTGATTGCTCACTTCCATAACGTGATTATCGGTGGTGTGGTGTTCGGTTGTATGGCTGGTGTGACTTACTGGTTCCCGAAAGCGTTCGGCTTTACGCTGAACGAAACCTGGGGCAAGCGCGCCTTCTGGTTCTGGATTATCGGTTTCTTCGTTGCCTTTATGCCGCTGTACGTACTGGGCTTTATGGGCATGACCCGTCGTCTGAGCCAGGACATCGACCCGCAGTTCCACTCGCTGTTAGTGGTAGCGGCAGGCGGTGCGGCACTGATTGCCTGCGGTATCCTTTGCCAGATCATTATGTTCTACGTTTCTGTGCGTGACCGCGACCAGAACCGCGATCTGACCGGTGACCCATGGGGCGCGCGTACGCTGGAGTGGGCAACCTCTTCACCACCGCCGTTCTATAACTTTGCTGTTATCCCGCATGTGCATGAGCGTGACGCTTTCTGGGAAATGAAAGAGAAAGGCGAAGCGTACAAGCAACCGGCTAAATATGAAGAAATTCATATGCCGAAAAACAGCGGTGCTGCGATTGTTATTGCCGCGTTTGCGACCATCTTCGGTTTTGCGATGATCTGGCATATCTGGTGGCTGGCTGGTCTTTCTTTCCTCGGCATGATCGTAAGCTGGATCGTGAAGAGCTTCGACGAAGACGTGGATTACTACGTTCCGGTTGCCGAAGTAGAGAAGATTGAAAAGCAGCACTTTGACGAAATCAGCAAAGCAGGTCTGAAATAATGTCAACTGAAACCGTAAAACACCACCACGACGCCCATGCGGAGCATGGGCATCACGATGCAGGAGCCAATAAAGTCTTTGGCTTCTGGATCTACCTGATGAGTGACTGCATTATCTTCGCAACCCTGTTTGCGACTTATGCAGTTATGGTTAACAGCACCGCCGGTGGTCCGGCAGGCAAAGATATCTTTGAACTGCCGTTCGTGCTGGTTGAAACCGCGCTGCTGTTATTGAGCTCTATCACCTACGGCATGGCCGTTATCGCCATGAACAAGGAAAACAAAGGCGCCGTTATCGGCTGGCTGGCGTTGACCTTCCTGTTTGGTGCTGGATTCATCGGGATGGAAATCTATGAATTCCATCATCTGATTGTTGAGGGCTTCGGTCCTGACCGCAGCGGCTTCCTGTCTGGCTTCTTCACGCTGGTCGGTACTCACGGTCTGCACGTTACCTCTGGTTTAATCTGGATGGCCGTGCTGATGTTCCAGATCGCTAAACGCGGTCTGAACGCCACCAACCGTACGCGTATCATGTGTCTGAGCCTGTTCTGGCACTTCCTGGACGTGGTCTGGATTTGCGTGTTTACCGTAGTTTATCTGATGGGAGCCATGTAATGAGTCATTCTGTTAACGAACATGGTGCATCACACGGTAGCGTGAAGTCTTACATGATCGGCTTCATCCTTTCTATCATCCTGACGGGAATCCCGTTCTGGATGGTAATGGATGGTAGCGCTTCTCATGGAACCATCCTCGGCGTTGTGCTGGTCTGTGCAGTAGTTCAGGTGCTGGTTCACCTGGTTTACTTCCTGCACCTGGACAGCAAGTCTGAAGGTGGCTGGAACATGGTGGCCATTGTCTTCTCAGCAATCATTATCCTGATTGTTGTCGTTGGCTCACTGTGGATCATGTGGAACCTCAACTACAACATGATGCCCCACTAAAGAGTCTGTGTAATGTTTAAGCAATACCTGCAAGTTACAAAGCCAGGAATTATTTTCGGGAATTTAATTTCTGTGATTGGCGGATTTTTGCTGGCCTCTAAGGGCAGCATTGATTACGCCCTGTTTCTCACCTCGCTGGTTGGTGTGTCACTGGTGGTTGCCTCAGGTTGTGTTTTCAACAACGTGATCGACCGCGACATCGATATCAAGATGGAGAGAACCAGGAATCGGGTGCTGGTTAAAGGCCTTATCTCCGCGAAAGTTAGCCTGGTTTACGCCACTGTGCTGGGTATTGCTGGCTTTGCACTGCTGTATTTTGGTGCTAATCCGCTGGCCATGTGGCTGGCGGTGATGGGCTTCGTGGTATACGTTGGCGTTTACAGCCTGTATATGAAGCGTCACTCTGTCTACGGTACGCTGATTGGCAGCCTGTCCGGTGCTGCGCCGCCGGTCATTGGCTACTGCGCCGTGACCAACGAGTTTGATGCCGGTGCCTTAATCCTGCTGGCTATCTTTAGCCTGTGGCAGATGCCGCACTCCTATGCGATTGCCATCTTCCGCTTTAAAGATTACCAGGCAGCCAACATCCCGGTGTTACCGGTGGTGAAAGGTATCTCGGTGGCGAAGAATCATATTACGCTCTATATCCTGGCGTTTATGATTGCCACGCTGATGCTGACGCTGGGTGGCTACGCAGGCTACAAATATCTGGTCGTTGCGTCTGCCGTTAGCGTGTGGTGGCTGGGAATGGCGCTGTCAGGCTACAAAACCTCAAACGATCGGGTTTGGGCGCGTAAGCTGTTCGTTTTCTCGATTGTGGCTATCACGGCCCTGAGCGTCATGATGTCGGTTGACTTTATGACGCCAGCATCGAAAGACCTGCTGACCTACGTGCGCTAATGTGTACTGCAACAGCATGAAACGGGCGCGATTTTCGCGCCCTTTCTTTTTGTTACGACTGCTTAAGAACTATTGTTTTACCCGCCCGCTCTCCCTACCTAAAATAAATGCAGCACATCAACAGAGGTTGGAATGAACGATAACAAAATGACTCCGGTGGAGCTGCGCGCCACATGGGGCCTTGGCACGGTCTTTTCCCTGCGCATGCTGGGAATGTTTATGGTCCTGCCGGTGTTGACCACCTATGGCATGGCACTTCAGGGAGCGAGTGAAACCTTAATCGGCGTGGCAATCGGCATCTACGGTCTGGCTCAGGCTATTTTCCAGATCCCCTTTGGCCTGCTGTCCGATCGCATCGGACGCAAGCCGCTGATCGTCGGCGGCCTGCTGGTCTTCGTCCTTGGCAGCGTCATTGCGGCCAGCACCGATTCAATCTGGGGCATTATTCTGGGGCGTGCGCTGCAGGGCTCCGGTGCAATTGCTGCCGCGGTCATGGCGCTGCTGTCCGATTTAACCCGTGAACAAAACCGCACTAAAGCGATGGCGTTTATCGGTATCAGCTTTGGCGTGACCTTTGCTATCGCAATGGTCTTAGGCCCGATCGTCACCCACAAGCTGGGCCTGAACGCGCTGTTCTGGATGATCGCGATGCTTGCTTCACTGGGCATAGCGATTACGTTATGGGTTGTCCCCTCCTCTTCTCATCACGTGCTAAATCGTGAATCAGGGATGGTACGCGGCAGCTTCAGTAAAGTGCTGGCCAATCCCCGATTGATCAAACTGAACCTGGGCATCTTCTTTTTACATATCTTGCTGATGTCGAGCTTTATCGCCCTGCCCGACCAGTTTGAACAGGCTGGCCTGCCGCCGTCAGAACACTGGAAGGTCTATCTGATCACCATGCTGATTGCGTTTGCCGGTGTGGTGCCCTTTATCATCTACGCCGAAGTGAAGCGAAAGATGAAGCGGGTCTTTGTCGGCTGCGTAGGCATGATGGTCATCGCCGAAATCGTCTTATGGGGCGCCCAAGGGCATTTCTGGACGCTGGTTGTTGGCGTACAGCTGTTCTTCCTCGCCTTTAACCTGATGGAAGCGATTCTGCCATCGCTGGTAAGTAAGGAGTCACCCGCTGGCTATAAAGGCACCGCTATGGGACTTTATTCCACCAGTCAGTTTCTGGGCGTCGCCATTGGGGGGAGCCTGGGCGGCTGGCTGTTTGGTCATTTCGATGCACAAACCGTGTTTATGGTCGGGGCGATTGTGGCCGCAGCCTGGCTGTTTGTCAGCATGACCATGCAGGAACCGCCTTATGTAAGCAGCCTGCGTCTGGTGCTGAGCGATGCCGCGCTGGCCGTGCCCACTCTGGAAAAACGCCTGAAAGCACAGCCCGGCGTTTCATCGGTGCTGATTGTGCCGGAAGAGAAAAGCGCCTACATCAAGATAGACAGTAAGGTCACCAGCCGACCTGAGCTGGAAGCGCTGATCGGCAGCTGCTAGTCGCGAGCGGCGCTTAACTGCGCGCGATCGTGGCGAAAGGTTAAGTCAGTTCGTGTCAGACATGTCGCCACAAACCACGTGAAAAAGGTGCCCTGCTTCAGGCACTTTTTTTCATCCGGCGATTGAGGATGGTTTACAACGACATATCCACCACAATACGGCCTTCAATCTTGCCCGCATGCATCCGGGCAAAGATATCGTTAATATTGCTGAGCGGTTCCACCGCCACGGTGGCTTTCACTTTATGACGGCTGGCAAAATCCAGCGCCTCCTGTAAATCCTTACGCGTTCCGACGATAGAACCCCGCACCGTAATGCCGTCCAGCACCATATCGAAAATAGAAAGATCGAATTTGCCAGGCGGCAAGCCGTTTAGCACCATGGTGCCCCCACGACGTAACGTGCCGATCGCCTGCTCAAAGGCTTTAGGCGACACCGCCGTGACCAGCACGCCGTGCGCGCCGCCAAAGTGCTCATGAAACACCCTGGCCGGATCGACGTTTCTGGCATTCGCCACCACGCTGGCGCCCAGGCGCTGGGCAAAGGCCAGCTTATCGTCATCGATATCGACAGCCGCCACGTTCAGCCCCATCGCGACGGCATACTGTATAGCCATGTGCCCTAACCCACCGATGCCGGAAATCACCACCCAGTCACCGGGTTTGGTATCGGTCATTTTTAACCCTTTATAGACCGTCACGCCCGCACAGAGCACCGGTGCCACCTCGTTGAATGCGAGGTTTTCGGGGATGATGCCGACATAGTTGGCGTCCGCCACGCAGTATTCGGCAAAACTGCCGTTAACCGAATAGCCGGTATTTTGCTGGCTGTGGCACAGCGTTTCCCAGTTATCAAGACAGTGCTCGCAGTGACCGCAGGCGGAGTAGAGCCAGGGCACGCCGACCCGATCGCCCACCTTCAGGTGATGTACGTTATCCCCCACCGCGACCACCTGCCCGACGCCCTCATGTCCCGGGATAAAAGGCGGAACCGGCTTCACCGGCCAGTCGCCCTCTGCCGCATGCAGATCGGTGTGACACACGCCGGTTGCCGCGATTTTTACCAGAATCTGCCCCGACCCAGGCTGGGGTATGGGCACCTGCTCAATCACCAAGGGTTCGCCGAACGCTTTAACAACTGCTGCCTTCATCATCGTGTTGATTTTCATCGTCATGATTTATGCTCCAGGGATAGGTTACGGACTTAAAACAGCCCCAGCGGTGCCGTGTCATAGCTGACTAACAGGTTTTTGGTCTGCTGGTACTGGTTGAGTGCCATTTTGTGTGTTTCGCGACCCACGCCGGACTGTTTGTAACCCCCAAAGGCAGCATGGGCAGGATAGATGTGGTAACAGTTGGTCCAGACGCGCCCGGCTTTAATGGCGCGCCCCATGCGGTAGGCTAAATTGCTGTCCCGCGTCCAGACGCCCGCCCCCAATCCAAACTGGGTTTCATTGGCAATACGCAAGGCTTCAGCCTCATCTTTGAAGGTGGTGATGCCGATAACCGGGCCAAAGATTTCCTCCTGAAAGCAGCGCATGCTGTTGCTGCCTTTAATCAGCGTGGGCTGAATATAGAAACCGTTATCCAGTTCGGACGATATCAAGGCCCGCTCCCCCCCGGTCAGGATCTCGCCCCCTTCGTTGCGGGCAATCTCGATATACGACAAAATTTTATCGAACTGCTGACGCGAAGCCTGGGCGCCAATCATCGTGTCGGTATCGAGCGGATCGCCGCGACGAATGGTGGCGACTTTGGCCATCACCCGCTCCATGAAAGGCGCGTAAATGGACTCATGGATTAGCGCACGTGACGGACAGGTACATACCTCGCCCTGATTAAAGAAGCCCAGCACCAGTCCTTCCACCGCCTTGTCAATAAAGTCCGGCTCGCCATTCATGATGTCGGCGAAGTAGATGTTTGGAGATTTCCCGCCCAGCTCCACGGTACAGGGAATAATATTTTCTGCGGCACAGGCCATGATATGACGTCCCACCGGCGTAGAACCGGTAAAGGCGATTTTGGCAATGCGTTTACTGGTTGCCAACGCTTCGCCCGCCTCGCGGCCGAAACCCTGTACCACGTTTAGCACGCCTGCAGGAAACAGGTCGCCGATCATCTCCATCAGCAGCGTAATGCCCAGCGGAGTTTGCTCCGCAGGCTTAAGCACCACACAGTTACCGGCAGCCAGGGCCGGCGCCAGCTTCCATGCGGCCATCAGCAACGGAAAATTCCAGGGAATAATTTGCCCCACCACGCCCAGCGGCTCATGAAAATGGTAGGCCACGGTTTTTTCATCGATCTCGCCCGTGCTGCCCTCCTGCGCGCGCAGGCATCCTGCGAAGTAACGAAAATGGTCGGCCGCCAGCGGCAGATCGGCATTGAGCGTTTCCCGAATCGGTTTGCCGTTGTCCCAGCTTTCCGCCACGGCCAGGGTTTCGAGATTGGCATCAATGCGGTCAGCCACCTGGAGCAGCAGATTAGATCGGGTTTGTACGGAGGTTTTTCCCCAGGCTTCTGCAGCCCGGTGCGCGGCATCCAGCGCTAAATCAATATCGCGCGCATCGGAACGAGGAAACCGGGCAATGTCACTGCCGTTGACGGGTGAGGTATTCATGAAGTACTCACCACTCAGCGGCTCGATAAATTTGCCATCAATGTAGTTGCCGTAGGCAGATTTAAACGTCACTAACGCACCAGGTGTGCCGGGATGGGCATAACGCATCGCAAACTCCTTCTGTAGGGTAGACAGGCAGCGGCATGTTGATTTTTAACGGATAGCGCGCTGTCACCTGACGTTTGCAGGGCCTGTGCCAACTTCCCTTACGCGCTGAAAATCCAGATAAAAATAATAAAAATCAATCACCTGAATAGTAATCTCACAGGCATGCGTTGAGGACTAACCGGCTTTGATCCCGCTTTGTGTTGCAAATCGCAACACCGCTAAAACCAAAACGCTACAATCCCGCTACACTTTTCCGAGCCCACGAGGTCATTCATGCAGCACAAGGTTTCCGATGCTCTATTGCCCGCTATCGATAACAACCCCCTGCTGAGTGATTCCTGGCTACGCAGCCAGCTCTACGGACTGGATCGTTCGGCCGATGATTTTCCTCGCGTACGTCAGGCCGAGCTGACAGAGCTGGTGGCCAGTAATACTGACCTCCAGCAGTTTGCTCAGCCCGTCATGCACAAGCTGGCCCAGAAGGTGACGCAGATGCAGTCGGTGGTCATTCTGTCTGACGCGGCAGGCCGGGTGCTGCACACCTTTGGCGAGATGCAGGCGATGCAAAAAGCACAGCGTTTCGCCCTTGCCCCCGGCAACATCTGGAGCGAATGTGGCCGTGGCACCAACGCCATTGGTACGGCGCTGGCGATAGACGACGGTTGTGAAATCGAGGGTAATCAACACTTCCTGACCCGCAACCAGGGGCTTTACTGTGCCGCCATGCCGCTGCAAATGCCTAACGGGCAGATTGCGGGGGTACTGGATGTCTCCGGCCCTGCGCATTTTTCCCATGCCCATACGTTTGCCTGGGTCAAACAGGCGGCACGGCAAATTGAGTATCTGTGGGTTAAGCAGAGCCTGCATCCCCAACAATGGCTGATGAGCCTGCACAGCAACGCACACCGGCTAGACAGCCCGGATGAGCTGCTGCTGGTGTTTTCAGACAACGTGCTGACTGCCGCAAATCGGCTGGCCCTGCGTGGGCTTGGCCTGCACGCCGAACAGCTTGGCGTCATCACATTTCAGCAGCTGTTTCCTCACGGCGATCTGCGGGCCACCGCACTGCCAACGCCGGTGATGATCGGACCCCAGCCTTATTATTTTCGTCTGCGTGCGCCCACCCGAACCCGCTTCAGCGTAGCAGCAGGCCCTGCGCGTCCGCTGCCTTTCTCACTGCAACATGAGGGAGATAAAATGGTGCGGCTGCTGAATGCCGGCGTTTCATTGTGCATTCGCGGGGAAACCGGCAGCGGAAAAGAGTACGTCAGCCGCGCGTTACATCAGCAAAGCCGCTGGCGGGAAGGAAAGTTTGTGGCGATTAACTGCGCCGCGATTCCGGAATCCTTGATCGAATCTGAACTCTTTGGCTACCAGCCGGGGGCATTTACCGGTGCCAGCAAAAATGGCTACATCGGTAAAATCCGTGAGGCCGATGGCGGCGTCCTGTTTCTGGATGAGATCGGAGATATGCCACTGGCGCTGCAAACCCGGCTCTTACGCGTGCTACAGGAAAAAGAGGTCGCGCCGCTGGGATCCAGTCAGAGCTGGCCGGTTAACCTGGCCGTGATCAGCGCGACACATCGGGATCTGGCGCAACGCGTCGCACAGGGCGACTTCCGCGAGGATCTCCTGTACCGGCTGCAGGAATTTTCATTCACGATCCCGCCGCTGCGTGACTGGTCTTCTCTTCCGGCGTTTATCACGCAACTCTGGGACGCGCTGGGCGGCGGCGCGCGTCAGATCGGCCTGTCTTCCGAAGTGCTGGCGACATTAACGCGCTATCCCTGGCCGGGCAACGTGCGCCAGCTACGCAGCCTGATGAAAGTCTTGCTGGCGCTGGCGGAAGATGGCGATAGCGTGGAGATCACGCATTTACCTGAGGAGTACCGCAACGGCAACGCCGCGGCATCACCCGCGCGCCAGCAGCATGACGATCGTCTGATAAAAGCGACGTTGCAGCAGTTTAACGGCAACATCAGCAAAACGGCGCAGGCGCTCGGCGTTGCGCGCAGCACGCTGTATCGCCGCGCTGCACGCGAGAAGTGAGCTTAATCGCGGAAGTTTTTAAACTGGAATGGCTGGCCCAGATTTCCCCCGCGCACCAGCGCCATCGCCCCCTGCAGATCGTCACGTGACTTACCAGTGACGCGCAGGGATTCACCCTGAATCTGGGTCTGCACTTTCAGCTTGCTGTCTTTGATCAGCTTCACCAGCTTCTTCGCCACATCGGCTTCAATGCCTTTTTTCATTTTGGCATCCAGGCTCCAGCTCTTGCCGCTGTGCTCAATTTCTTCCGGCACGTCCAGGGCCGCGCCTTCAATGCCGCGCTTAAGCATTTTTTCACGCAGAATATCGACCAGTTGCTTTACCTGAAAGTCAGATTCACTGATGACTTTAATGGTTTCATTTTTTTCATTGAGTTCGTAACTGGCGGTGACGTTACGAAAATCGAAACGGGTGGACAGTTCGCGGTTAGCGTTATCTACCGCATTGCGAACTTCCTGCATGTCGACTTCTGAAACGATATCGAAAGATGGCATCTCTTCTTCTCCTGAGGCTAAACTGGCATGCATAATACGCGTCTTAGGCCACTAAATAAAATCACGCTGTGCAGCGCTATACTTAACCCATTGTCACAGCGCATAAATAATACGCCCGCGAGCGGGAGGCAGCATGAAAATAACAGTATTAGGATGCGGCGCGCTAGGCCAGGTCTGGCTTACCGCCCTTGCCCATTCTGGACATGATGTACAGGGATGGCTGCGTGTTCCCCAGCCCTACTGTTCAGCCAACGTGATTGATCCTCTGGGTCGCGTGTCGAACCGGACCTTTATTGCCAACGATCCGCTGTTTCTGGCCCAGAGTCAGCTGCTGCTGGTCACGCTGAAAGCCCCCCAGGTTTCGACAGCCGTTAAAAATCTGGAGAGCGTGATGGCGGAAAACTGTCCCGTGCTGCTGCTGCATAACGGAATGGGGACGCTGGGGGAATTAAAGGGCCTGCGACAGCCGCTGTTGCGCGGCATTACCACGCACGCCGCCATGCGGGACGGAACGGTGATTAAACATGTCGCCAGCGGCGTCACGCATATTGGTCCCGGCAACCGTAAAAGCGAAGGCTGGAGCGCGATTGCCGACGTTCTACATGATGCACTGCCCGACGTCGCCTGGCATGACAATATCCGGGCCGCCTGCTGGCGCAAACTGGCGGTTAACTGCGTAATAAACCCGCTGAGCGTGGAGCACGACTGTCAAAACGGCGCGCTCCGCCAGTACAGCCGTGAAATACAAACTCTGTGCGATGAAATCAGTTGGGTGATGGAACGAGAAGGCCAGTCCGTTGACAGCCAGAGTCTGCAGGATCAGGTATTCGATGTGATAGAAACGACGGCGGCGAATACGTCGTCAATGCTGCAGGATATTCGCGCACAGCGGCTGACGGAGATTGAATACATCACCGGTTTCCTGCTGCGCCGGGCACGCACCCACGGCTTCGTGTTGACAGAAAACACGCGCCTGTATGACATGATTAAACGCAAGGAGTCTTTTTATGGGCGCGAACGCCTCAGTACTGGTCTGTCTGGCTCATGGCAGTGAAGAAATCGAAGCGGTCACCACGCTGGATCTGCTGGTACGTGGCGGGATAAAAACGGTTACCGCCAGCGTGGAAAGCGACGGCAGCCGTGAAATCCTCTGCTCGCGCGGGGTCCGCCTGCTGGCCGATGTCCCGCTGGTCGAGGTCGCGGATAACGCCTACGATGCCATTGTACTGCCCGGCGGATTGAAAGGCGCCGAGACGTTTCGCGACAGTCCGCTGCTGGTGGAAACCGTGCGGCAGTTTCATCTGACCGGGCGTATTGTTGCCGCCATCTGCGCCGCGCCTGGCACGGTGCTGGTGCCGCATAACCTGTTTCCCGTGGGAAACATGACGGGTTTCCCCGGTTTGAAATCCACCATACCGGATGATAAATGGATGGAGCGGCGCGTGGTGTGGGATCCGCGCGTCAATCTGTTAACCAGCCAGGGGCCGGGCACCGCGATGGATTTTGCTCTGAAGTTAATCGATCTGTTAGTCGGCAGTGATAAAGCGCGGGAGGTTGCCGCTCAACTGGTGATGGCGCCCGGCATTTACGATTACCAGGCCAGTTAAGATTCGGCGTCTGAAAAGCGGTACAGGTAGCACTGTGCCCGCTTCCCGGTCGGGTGCGCGGGCACAGCGTACGTTTTAAGGGCGGTAAACTTTGACGTTTTTAAAGCCCTGCTCATGCAGATACAGCGCCTGAAGTTTACTCATCACGCCGCGATCGCAGTACAACAGCCAGGTTTTATTCTGATCGAGGTCGCCAAACTGGGTGCTGAGTTTGTAGAAAGGCATCGACTTCACCTCTGTTCCCACCAACTCAAGCGGTTTGTCTTCCTGCTCATCCACCGAACGGATATCCAGTACGCTGTCGTTTTCGTTCAGCAAGCCGACCGTTTCAACCTCGACCACTTCGTCCTGCGTTTGCTCGGCAATTTCGCGGATATCCACGTTGGTCGCTTCGGCCACCATGCGTTCCAGAATCGAGAAGTCAAAATGGCTTTCTTCAGCGTCGATTTTGCCCTTCACCGCTTTGACGGTTGGGCTTTTGGAAATCACACCGCAATATTCCGGCATGGTACTGGCAAAATCTTCGGTGCCGATCTCACGCGCGACCTTGATGATGTGCTCTTTATCATGGGAGATCAGCGGACGCAGAATCAGCGTGTCCGATGCATTGTCGATCAAACGCAGGTTGGTCAGGGTCTGACTGGAAACCTGTCCAAGCGCTTCACCGGTCACCAGCGCCTGAACGCCATAGCGTTCAGCGACCATCGACGCGGCGCGAACCATCATGCGCTTCAGTACCACGCCCATCTGGCCATCGTCGACTTTTTCTAAAATTTCGCCCACGACCGGTTCGAAGTTTATCGCGACAAAACGGACCCGATGCGAACGACCGAAACGGTTCCAGATATAATGCGCCACCTGACGCACGCCGATTTCGTGTGCGGCACCGCCAAGATTAAAGAAGCAGTAATGCACCCGGCAGCCGCGACGCATCAGCATGTAGCTCGACACGCCAGAGTCAAAGCCGCCCGAGATTAGCGACAGCACATCTTCCTGCGTGCCAATCGGGAAACCGCCCAGCCCCTCATAGCGCGCGGTCACCAGCGTTAAGCGGTTCTCTTCCACTTCGAGATTGACCGTCACCTCTGGCTTTTTAAGCTGCACCGTGGCGCTCTCGATGTGCTGATTCAGGCCACCGCCGACGTAGCGTTCCACATCCTGCGAACTAAAGCTGTGTTTGCCCCGGCGCTTAACACGCACGCAAAACGTTTTGTTTTCAAGAGCATCGCGGTACTGCGCCAGCGTCTGCTCAAAAATATGATGAATATCGGTATATTCACGCTCTTCCACCGCAAGGACATGGTGGATACCGGGAATGCGCATGAGCTCATCAGGAATAACCGTGCGCATGGCTTCATCTTTGCAGCGCACTTCAATATGATCCCAGTAACGGACGACCGCGATCTCGTCGCTGACGGTTTTAAGCACGTTGCGAATATTGCTGGCAAGAATCTTAATAAAGCGCAGGCGCACCGACTGACTCTTGATGGTGATTTCGGGAAATAACTTGACGATAAACTTCATGGCGATACAGCTTCGTTGGGCAAATAAGTGCTAAAACAGGCTGCACTTAGCTGGTAAGATCATAAAATTGCGGGCTGCCAGGCGCATCCGCATCCGAGGCGCGGAAGTATATCACCTTTACCTGGTGACTGCTTCTGCAACAGCATGCACATTGATTATTTTGCTAATCATTCTCTCTCAGCTACCATGACCGATTGCATGATAACGTTCCAACCGTGAGTCGATCCTAACTATGCCGAAAAAAGCCGAACAGCCAGCCAGCTTTGAAACGTCATTGCAGCAGCTGGAACAGATTGTCAGTCGTCTGGAAAGTGGTGAACTGCCGTTGGAAGAGGCCCTCAATGAATTTGAGCGCGGCGTGCAGCTGGCACGCAATGGCCAACAGACGCTGCAACAGGCCGAGCAGCGCGTTCGTATTTTACTCAGCGATGATAAAGACGCCGACCTCTCCTCTTTTACGCCGGAAAACAACTAATGGATTTTCCTGAACTGCTCGACGCTTATCACAGGCAGGTGAATCGTGCGTTGACGGGCTTATTAGACGCCCTGCCTTTTCAGAGTTCTCCTCTGGTGAATGCCATGCAATATGGGGCATTATTAGGCGGCAAACGCCTGCGCCCGTTTCTGGTCTACGCCACCGGCGAGATGCTTCACGCCGACAAAGCGAGTCTGGATGCGCCCGCTGCAGCAGTTGAGTGTATTCATGCCTATTCACTGATTCATGACGATCTTCCTGCCATGGACGATGACGCTCTGCGTCGTGGGCAACCGACCTGCCATATTAAATATGGTGAAGATACCGCCATCCTTGCAGGCGATGCGCTGCAAACGCTGGCATTTTCTATCCTTGCCGACCAGCCCATGCCGGGCGTGAGCGCGGAATATCGGCTGGCCATGTTGTCAGAACTGGCAAAAGCCAGCGGCGTCGCGGGGATGTGCGGCGGCCAGGCACTGGATCTGGCGGCGGAAGGTCAGTCGGTGGGGCTTGCTCAACTTGAACAAATTCATCGTCATAAAACCGGTGCGTTGATCCGCGCGGCCGTTCGGCTTGGCGCGTTTGCCGCTGGCGAAAAAGGCCGCGAGGCGCTTCCGTATCTTGATCGCTATGCAGACGCTATCGGTCTGGCTTTTCAGGTGCAGGATGACATCCTGGATGTGACGGGTGACACAGCTGTCATCGGAAAACGCCAGGGTGCCGATCAAGATCTTGGAAAAAGCACCTATCCTTCACTGATGGGTCTGGATGATGCCCGCACTAAGGCACTGGATTTATATCAGGAAGCCGTCGATGCTTTGCACATGCTCTCTGCCAAATCCTATAACACCACAGCCTTGAAGGCGCTGGCGAGCTTCGTAATTGAACGCGATAAATAACTTCCATGATGAGTCACTGATGAGTTTTGATATTACAAAATACCCGACACTGGCGCAGGCAGAAACGGTTCAGGCGCTGCGAGCCCTGCCAAAAGAGAAATTGCCTGCGCTCTGCAACGAGCTGCGCCAGTATTTATTAGACAGCGTGAGCCGCTCAAGCGGCCATTTTGCGTCGGGCCTGGGCGTGGTCGAGCTGACCGTGGCGCTGCATTACGTCTATAACACGCCGTTCGATCACCTGGTGTGGGACGTCGGTCATCAGGCTTATCCGCATAAAATTTTAACGGGACGCCGCGATCGCATTGGCTCTATTCGCCAAAAGAACGGCGTGCATCCGTTTCCCTGGCGCGGCGAGAGTGAATACGATGTGCTGAGCGTGGGCCACTCTTCGACCTCCATCAGTGCCGGACTGGGCATGGCTGCGGCTGCCGAACGTGAAGGCAAAGGCCGCCGCACGGTCTGCGTTATCGGTGATGGTGCCATTACTGCGGGCATGGCGTTTGAAGCCATGAACCATGCAGGCGATATCAAATCGGATATGCTCGTGATTCTGAATGACAATGAAATGTCGATTTCAGAGAACGTCGGGGCGCTGAACAACCGGCTGGCGCAGATCCTCTCGGGCAAAACCTATGCGCGTCTGCGTGAAGGCGGCAAGCGTGTTCTGACCGGCCTGCCGCCGATTAAAGAATTAGTGAAGCGTACCGAAGAGCATCTCAAAGGCATGGTCGTGCCCGGAACCCTGTTTGAAGAGCTGGGTTTTAACTATATCGGCCCGGTGGACGGCCATGATGTGCTGACGCTGGTAAATACGCTGAGTAATATGCGCAGCCTGAAAGGGCCACAGTTCCTGCATATTATGACCAAAAAGGGCAAAGGTTACGCGCCGGCAGAACAGGATCCTATTACCTGGCATGCTGTGCCGAAATTTGACGTCGCCAGCGGTGAGCTGCCAAAAAGCGCCGAAGGTTTGCCGAGCTATTCCAAAATTTTCGGCAACTGGCTGTGTGAGATGGCCGCTCACGATACGAAGCTGATGGCGATTACGCCTGCCATGCGTGAAGGTTCAGGCATGGTCGGTTTCTCTCGCAAATACCCCAACCAGTATTTTGACGTTGCCATTGCCGAACAGCACGCGGTGACCTTCGCCGCTGGCCTGGCGATTGGGGGCTACAAACCGGTGGTGGCCATCTACTCCACCTTCCTGCAGCGCGCCTACGATCAGGTCATCCACGACGTGGCAATTCAGAAACTGCCGGTGTTGTTTGCCATCGATCGCGGCGGCATCGTCGGCGCTGACGGGCAGACGCACCAGGGCGCGTTCGATCTCGCCTATCTGCGTTGCGTGCCGGACATGGTGATTATGACACCAAGCGACGAGAATGAATGTCGCCAGATGCTGTATACCGGTTATCACTATCAGGATGGCCCGGCCGCAGTACGTTATCCGCGCGGTACCGGTACCGGTGCTGCGCTGACACCGCTGCAAAGCCTGCCGCTGGGTAAAGGCGTGGTAAAACGTCAGGGCGAAAAACTGGCCATCCTCAACTTCGGTACGCTGTTGCCGGAAGCGAGCAAGGTGGCGGAAGCGCTGAACGCAACGCTTGTGGACATGCGCTTCGTGAAACCGCTGGATACGTCACTGATCGCCGAACTGGCGGCCAGTCATGAGTCCCTGATTACGCTGGAAGAAGGCGCGATTAAAGGCGGCGCAGGCAGCGGCGTGAATGAGTTTGTCATGGCTAAACGCCTGGGCGTGCCCGTGCTGAATATCGGCCTGCCTGATGAGTTTATTCCGCCTGGTACTCAGGAAGAAATGCGCCACGACTACCAACTGGACATTGACGGTATTCAACAGCAGATCAGCCGCTGGCTGGCGCAGTAGGTCCCCTGCCCGCGCACTGTGGAGCGCGTCATTCCTGCTATGCTTAATCCCCTGGGTTAGACATAGCAGGAGTCTTCATGAAAACTATTCAATTAGCGAACACTGACTTAACGGTTTCCCGGCTTTGCCTGGGTTGTATGACCTTTGGAGAACCCGATCGCGGCAAGCACGCCTGGACACTCCCGGAAGAGAGCAGCCGTCCGCTCATCCAGCAGGCGCTGGAAGCAGGGATCAATTTTTTTGATACCGCGAACAGTTATTCTGACGGCAGCAGCGAGGAGATTGTGGGCCGGGCGCTCAAAGATTTTGCCCGACGTGATGAGGTGGTCGTTGCCACCAAAGTTTTCTTTCCCATGAGCAATCTCTCGCAGGGCTTATCTCGCCAGAACATTCTGCAATCTATCGACGACAGCCTGCAACGGCTGGATATGGAGTATGTCGATCTTCTGCAAATTCATCGCTGGGACTATGACACCCCGCTGGAAGAGACGCTGGAAGCCCTTGACGCAGTGGTGAAGTCTGGTAAAGCGCGCTACATCGGCGCCTCCTCAATGCATAGCCACCAGTTTGCTCAGGCCTTAGCCCTGCAGGACCAACAGGGCTGGGCACGCTTTGTCAGCATGCAGGATCAGTACAACCTGATTCAACGTGAAGAAGAGCGGGAGATGCACCCTTTGTGTCTGCGGGAAAACATTGCGGTATTGCCCTGGAGCCCCCTGGCACGCGGCAAACTGACCCGCCCCTGGGGAGAAACCACCGCACGATCCGTATCGGATGACGTCATTCCCTCGCTCTATGCCACAACCGAGGAGAACGACGCGATGATAGCCGAGCGCCTGGCACAGGTTGCGGCGGACAAAGGCGTGACGCGTGCGCAGGTGGCGCTGGCATGGTTACTCAGCAAACCCGCCGTCACCGCCCCGATCATCGGTGCTTCGCGCGCCGGGCAGTTTGCCGAGCTGGCTAACGCCGTCAACGTGGAACTGACCGGGGACGAGATCGCTCATCTGGAAGAGGCCTATCAACCGCACCCGGCAACGGGTTATCAGTAAGCGGGTTGTGAAGCGTTTTGCATGCGGCGCTATGCGCTGTCCGACAGGCAAAGCGGCAGACCGTTCCCGCAGGGGAACGGTCATCATGCTGAAGGACGAAATGAGGGAGAACAGGCGGGGTTTTTCGCTGTACAGGCCCGGTGTGGCAAGCTTAAGCGGCCAAAAAGACGCCCGTCGCGTACAGCATCGCCGCCGCGATAATACCGGCGATAATATCATCTACCATGATGCCCATACCGCCATGCACGTTACGATCGAACCAGCGAATCGGCCAGGGTTTCCAGATATCCAGCACGCGGAACAGAACAAAACCACTCACCACCCATTGCCAGCTGTTGACCGGAATCGCCATCAGGGTAATCCACATCCCGATAAACTCATCCCAGACAATGCTGCCGTGGTCATGCACGCCCATATCCTTGGCGGTGCGATGGCAAAGGTAAACGCCCACACTAATGCCCAGCAAGACCACCAGCGAGTAGAGATCATGGGGGAGCAAGGTCATGAGCCACCAAAACGGAATGGCGGCCAGCGATCCTACCGTTCCGGGCATAAACGGGCTCAGGCCGCTGCCGAAGCCGGTCGCCAGCAAATGCCAGGGATTGCGCAGGCGCAGGCGGCTTTTCGCAAGGGTTTTATCTGAGGTCAAAATGGTCGAATCCTTTATGACGGAATTCCGTGGGTTTACCGTTTTCCAGCAGTGACAGCCCTTCTGACTCCGGTGCCATCTGGCCAATGCAGGTATAAGGCACGCCAAGATGCCCCAGCGCCACATCCAGCGCGCCACGATTGACTTCCGGCACGCTAAAGCACAGCTCGTAATCTTCTCCGCCGCTGAGCGCCCAGCGCAGCACCTGTTCGGCATCAAAGTTTTCACGCAGTGCAGAAGAGAGCGGCAGCGCATCCAGATTCAACCGTGCACCACAGCCGCTGGCTTTCAGTACATGGCCAAGATCGGAGATGAGTCCATCCGATAAATCAATGGCGGATGACGCCAGGGAACGCAGCGACTGTCCCTGTAAAATGCGCGGCATTGGGCGCAGGTGGCGCTTGATCAGGGCTTCGTGTATCGCCGGATCGTCAATGCGGCAGTGATGCTGTAATAACGCCAGCCCGGCAGCGCTGTCGCCCAGCGTACCGGTCACGTAGATCCAGTCACCCGGCCTGGCGCCCGAGCGTTTCAGCGCCTTGCCGTGGGGAATCAAGCCATGAATCCCCAACGTGAGGCTGAGGGGGCCACGCGTGGTATCGCCGCCCACCAGCTGCATGTCGTAGTATTCCAGCAGGTCAAACAGGCTTTCGCTAAAGCTGCTGAGCCAGGTTTCATTCACGTCAGGCAAGGTCATGGCCAGCGTCAGCCAGGCAGGATCGGCTCCCATCGCGGCCAAATCGCTCAGGTTTACCGCCAGAGATTTATACGCTAAATCCGCAGGATGGATGGAAGACAGGAAATGGACGCCGGAAACCAGCGTATCGGTGCTGACCGCCAGCGTCTGTTTTTCGGGCACGCTAAGCAACGCGCAATCGTCGCCAATGCCGAGTTCGACATCACGGCGGCTACGCGTTCTGCGATTGAAGTAGCGTGCGATGAGTTCAAATTCACCACATGACATAATTGCGTTCCGCTTAACCATTAATGAAAAAGGCCGGCAAGCCGGCCTTATTGATTATTTGCGTTGGGGTCTGATTTGTGGACCGGCTTTATCCAGTACACCGTTGACAAATTTATGGCTGTCTTCGGCACCAAACACTTTCGCCAGCTCAATACCTTCGTTGATGGCCACTTTATAGGGCACATCAGAACGCTTGCTCAATTCATACAGCGAAATACGCAGAATGGCTTTTTCAACCTGTCCCAGCTCTTCGAGCTGACGCGACAGATACGGCTTCATCAGGCCATCCAGGTACGCGCTGTTGGTCGCCACACCGGACAGCAGTTCGCGGAAATAGGTAATGTCGACGTCTTTGACGTCTTGTTCCGCCAGAAACTGGTATTCCACATCGGCAATGTCGTTGTTGGACAACTGCCAGGAGTAAAGCGCCTGGACAGCGCACTCACGGGCGCGACGACGAGCAGCAGGTTTCACAAAATTCCCCTTACAAAAATCAGGCTTTAATGGCTTTCAATACGTTGATCATTTCAAGCGCGGTCAGGGCCGCTTCGGCACCTTTATTACCCGCTTTCGTTCCAGCACGCTCAATGGCCTGCTCGATATTTTCAGTCGTCAGTACGCCAAATGCCACCGGAATATCACTGTCCATGGCAACGCTGGCAATACCGGAGCTGGCTTCACCTGCGACATATTCGAAGTGAGCAGTGCCACCACGAATTACGGTACCCAGCGCGATCACGGCGTCGTACTTGCCGGTTTTGGTCAGCGCACGGGCTGCCAGCGGCAGTTCATAAGCGCCTGGAACCCAGACGACGGTGATATTGTCATCGCTGACCTGGCCAATGCGCTTCAGGGCATCAACCGCGCCGTCTAACAGGCTGTCATTGATAAAGTTGTTAAAACGCGCGATAACGATGGCAATGTTTGCCTCAGGCGTTGCAACGGCAGCTTCGATAACTTTCATACATATCCTTTCAGGGGTTTGTTTGGCCCCGCGCAGGGGGGCGGATTCTAACATACTCTTTGGCGGCGTGCTCTCGCTTTTCCGCCTCCGTTATTGCGGTGTCAGCGTCAGGCGCACATCATCGCCGACCTGACGGATATCGCGAAAGGCAAAGACCGGCGCATCGGCCAACTGCGTTAACCCCGCAAGCTGGCACAGGCCACGCGCGTCATTGCCCAGTAATTTCGGCGCAACATACACAATCAGCTCATCCACCAGCCCGGCCTGAATGAGCGCGCCCGCGAGCGTCGCACCGGCTTCCACCCAGACGCTGTTAATCTGCCGCTGGCCCAGCACCATCATCAGCGCCACTAAATCCAGCTGGCTGTCGCGCAGTGGAACAGGAATCTGCGTCACCGTTTCCGGCCAGTGCCGATCGTCGACCTGCTGGCGCATCAGCCAGGTTTCGCCTAATTGTTCAATAAGTTTGTGGTCCGGCGTTACGCGATTCTGGCTATCGACGATCACTCTCACCGGCTGACGCAGCTCGGCTTCATCCACCAGGCGCTGACTTTCGCTGTCCAGTTCTGACCAGCGCACCGTTAACGAGGGATTATCCGCCAGTACGGTTGCACTGCTGCTGAGGATGGCGGAACTCTGGGCGCGCAGCCGCTGCACGTCGCGCCGGGCCGCCGGCGAGGTGATCCACTGGCTTTCCCCACTTGCCATGGCGGTGCGGCCGTCCAGCGAGGCACCCAGTTTTAACTGTATCCAGGGAAAGCCGGTACGCATGCGTTTCAGAAAACCACGGTTCAGGGCTTCCGCTTCCTGCATCATCAGCCCGTGGCTGACCTCAATGCCCGCCTGATGCAGGCGGTGTAATCCCCGTCCGGCTACCTGCGGATTGGGATCCTGCATGGCCGCCACCACGCGGGTTACACCTGCGGCAATTAATGCATCACAACAGGGCGGCGTGCGCCCGTGGTGACTGCAGGGTTCCAGCGTCACATAGGCGGTTGCGCCACGTGCGCGGTCCCCCGCCATACGTAACGCGTGCACTTCCGCATGCGGTTCCCCGGCGCGCTGATGCCAGCCTTCCCCAACAATCTGACCGTCACGCACAATGACGCAGCCTACATTGGGATTGGGTGTGGTGGTAAAACGGCCGCGGCGCGCCAACTCCAGCGCGCGCGCCATATAGCGTTCATCGGTCATGATTTAATCCTGTAATCTGGCAATCTCTTCGCCAAAATCACGCACGTCCTCAAAGCTGCGGTAAACAGAAGCAAAGCGGATATAAGCTACCTTATCGAGCTTCTTCAGCTCGTCCATCACCAGGTTGCCAATCAGCTTGCTGGGGATTTCACGTTCTCCTGTCGCCCGCAGTTGGGTTTTAATATGGCTTACCGCACTCTCAACGGCATCCGCACTAACCGGACGCTTCTCCAGCGCTTTCATCATGCCGCTGGCCAGCTTGTCTTCATTGAAAGGCTCACGCACGTCGTTGCTTTTCACCACGCGCGGCATCACCAGTTCAGCCACTTCAAACGTAGTGAAACGCTCATGGCACACCAGACATTGACGACGGCGCCGCACTGACGAACCCTCACTAACCAGACGAGAATCAATCACTTTAGTGTCTACAGCGGAGCAGAATGGGCAATGCATGACGTTTCCTGACACGAGATAAATGGGTTATACAGTGTAGCGCGAACTGCAGGTCAACAAAATCGATTCCCGTGCTTTCCCCTGCCTGCCTCACAGCCTGAGCGGGCAACAGGCCAGCGACGTTAAACAGCACGACACTTACAGAGCCGCAGGCGGGATGTGGTGAGCAGACCGCCAGCCTCCCTCACCAGAGACACCGGCACACAAGCAGGAACGCGTGAACGGGCCGTAACAGCTTCAGCGCATTACGGCAGCAGCCTTTGCCTGAGCGGGACAACGGGAGAAGGCTGACTCGGCTCCCCTGCCGTTCAGACAATTCCGTTAACGAACAAACCGCCGTCTGGCCGCTCAGGACAGGCTTGACGACATCGCTAACCTGGAAGATAACGTGCTGTTGGCCCTTTCAGGTTACCCAGGCGAAACCGGACAGAGCCATGCCATGAATATTAATGAAACACAGAAGCCACACCGGATAACCTTCACCCGGACAGTTTCTGGCCATTTCTTTATAACGGATAAGGATAAATAATGATCAGGATGGTTTGGGCCCCCGCCGCCCTCTCACTGATGCTGTTGAGCGGTTGCAGCACAACGGCCGGGCAGCCACAGGTTAAACAACTTCATCAGGAAGTTAGTCAGTTGAACCAGCAGATGCAGCGGCTTACCAGCCAGGCAAGCGCGGTGGAGATTCAGGGGCAGCTTAACGGACATTCGCAGCAGGGTGCCTGGTTATTACCTCAGGCCAATACGCCCGTTGAATTACAAACCCAGGCCGGCACGCTTCGCTTGTCTTTATCGCGTGTTGAGGCTGAAGCCAACGGCTCACGCGCTAACCTGACCCTACAGACGCGGGATAATACGCCGCTGCCGGGGCTGGAGGCTACCGTAGTCTGGGGCCAGCTCGATCCCGCGACCGGTAAACCGCTTGAGGCCGACAGCCTGACGCAAACCATCCGGATTCCCGCCTCGCTGACGCCACGCAGTTCGGTCATTGTGCCGTTGCGCCTGGGCGGTATTACGCCGGACCAGCTTGGCTATGTGCGGATTCATCAGGTACTGGCCAAAACGGCTGTACCCACACCATAAAGACAAAAAAAAGCCGCCAGTTGTCTGAACTGGCGGCTTTTTTATCATGCAACGATTACGGCAGGATTGAAGGCTGATCTGCGCCCTCTTTCTCCACTTTCTGTACCAGCATGTGTTCGCGTTTCATGCCCAGCTTCAACGCCAGCGCTGAAGAGACGTAGATCGACGAAATCGTACCAATGGTGACACCGATCAGCATGGTCAGCGAGAAGCCTTTCAGCAGCGCACCACCAAAGATGAACAGGATCAGGATCATCGCCAGCGTCGTCAGCGAGGTGATCAAGGTACGGCTCAACGTCTGGGTCAGGGACACGTTGGTAATGTCGTAAGAAGAGCCGCGACGAATTTTGCGGAAGTTCTCACGAATACGGTCCGAAACCACGATTTTATCGTTAAGCGAGTAACCGATAACCGACATCAGCGAGGCCACGATGGTGAGGTCGACTTCAACCCGGAACAGCGACAGCAGTCCACAGGTGATGATCACGTCGTGCGCCAGCGCCAGCACCGTACCCAGCGCCAGGCGCCACTCAAAGCGAATACCGATGTAGATCAGAATCGCAATCAGTGCCGACAGCAGAGCCAACGCTCCGGCCTGCGCCAGATCGCTACCCACGCTCGGTCCAACAAACTCGATACGTTTTACCGTGGCGTTTTGCTGGGTGGTCTGGTTGATCACCGTGACTACTTTGTTGCCTAACTCTGTGCCTGCAGGCCCCGTGACAGGCGGCATACGCACCATCACGTCGCGGCTGCTACCAAAGTTCTGGATCAGCGGCTCCTGAAAGCCCGCCTTGACCAGCTCGGCACGGATCGTGTCGAGGTCAGCGGGTTTTTCCAGGTTGATCTCAATCACCGTACCGCCGGTGAAATCGAGACCCCAGTTAAAACCACGTACGCCAACAATGGCAATCGAGATGATGATTAACAGTCCCGAAATGATAAATGCCAGCGTATCCCAGCGCATAAAGTCGACGACTTTACGGCCATGGTTTAACTGCTCAATGTTATATTCCTGTGCCACAACGCACTCCTCAGATAGACAGCTTTTTGATGCGCTTGCCACCGTACATCAGGTTAATGATGGCGCGGGTACCGACAATCGATGTGAACATTGAGGTCGCAATACCAATAGCCGTTGTAATCGCAAAGCCCTTAATGGAACCCGTACCGATCGCATACAGAATCACCACTTTGATCAGGGTGGTGACGTTAGCATCGACAATACTGGAGAAGGCGCCTTTGTAGCCCTCATGAATTGCCTGCTGCACGCTACGCCCGTTACGCAGTTCTTCTTTAATACGCTCGTTGATCAGTACGTTGGCATCGACCGCCACCGCCAGCGTCAGCACGATACCGGCAATGCCAGGCATCGTCAGCGTGGCGCCCGGCAGCAGTGACATGATACCGACAATCAGTACCAGGTTTGCCAGCAGTGCGCTGGTGGCAATCAGGCCCACCTTTTTGTAGTACAGCACCATAAACAGGATAGAGGCGACCAGGCCCCACAGGCAGGCTTCCAGACCCTGAGTAATGTTCTGCTGCCCCATCGTTGGACCAATAGTCCGCTCTTCCACAATCTGGATAGGCGCAATCAGCGCACCGGCACGCAGCAGGAGCGACAGCTGACGTGCTTCGTTCGGGTTGCTGATACCGGTGATGCGGAAGCTGTTACCCAGGCGAGACTGGATATTGGCGACGTTGATCACCTCTTCCTGTTTCACCAGAATGGCACGACCGTTAGCATCTTTCTTGCCGCTGTCTTTGTACTCCACAAACAGGGTCGCCATCGGCTTACCGATGTTGTCCTTGGTGAAGTTAGACATGATATTACCGCCCGCGCCGTCCAGTGAAATGTTCACCTGAGGCTGGTTGTACTCATCCATGCTGGATGTGGAATCGGTAATGTGGTCACCGGTCAGGATCACGCGTTTATAGAGCACCACAGGGCGTCCATCACGCATGTCTTTCACTTCAGAATCACCCGGTACACGGCCGCTGGCGGCGGCGGTAGGATCCACGCTGGTGTTAACCAGACGGAATTCCAGCGTCGCCGTCGCACCTAAAATTTCTTTGGCGCGCGCGGTGTCCTGAATACCTGGCAGTTCAACCACGATGCGGTCAGAACCCTGACGCTGTACCAGCGGTTCTGCAACACCCAGTTGGTTTACACGGTTACGCAGGATAGTAATGTTCTGCTGAACCGCATATTCACGTGCTTCGCTGAGGCGGGCATCGGTCATGGTGGCGCGCAGTGCATCATCGCCACTGCTGTTAATGACGAGATCCTGATGACGCGAGGATAGCCACTTAACCGCAGCATCGCGGCTGGCTGCGTCACGGAAACGAATTTCCACGCCGTAGTTAGCAATCTTGTTGACGTTGGTATAAGGGATATTCTTTTCGCGCAGGTCGCTGCGCAGGCTGTCAGCATTCTGCTCTTGCAGTTTGCTCAGGGCAGTGTCCATATCCACTTCCATCAGGAAGTGCACACCACCACGCAGATCGAGGCCAAGCTTCATGGGCTGTGCCGCCAGCAGCGTCAGCCAGCGCGGCGTGGCCGGTGCAAGGTTAAGCGCGACCACATAGTTTTCGCCCAGCGCTTTCATGATCGCTTCGCGGGCACGCAGTTGCACATCCGTATTGGCAAAACGCGCGGTAATCGCGCCATTTTCCAGCGCAACAGACTTACTTTGAATATTGTCTTGTTTTAATACGTTCTGAATTTGATCCAACGTTTGCTCACTGGCGGCGCTTCCGCGCGCGCCAGTGATCTGAACAGCCGGATCCTCACCATAAAGGTTGGGAAGTGCATACACCAGGCCAATGACAAGCACCACGACCAGCATTATGTACTTCCACAAAGGATAACGATTTAACACGGCAGTTCCCTTAGGGAAGTAAAAATTACAGCGCCTTCATAGAACCTTTCGGCAGGACGGCAGCCACGAAATCACGTTTAATAACCACTTCAGTAGTGTCGTTCAGCGCAATCGCAATGTAGCCGGTTTCTGCCACTTTGGTTACGCGACCCACCAGGCCACCATTCGTCAGGACTTCATCACCTTTGGAGATAGAATCCATCAGCTTCTTATGCTCTTTTGCACGCTTCTGCTGCGGGCGCAGGATCATGAAGTAAAAGATCAGGCCGAAGACGACCAGCATGATCACCAGAGAATACGGACTTCCCTGAGACGGTGCGCCTGCTGCAGCCACAGCGTCAGAAATGAAAAAGCTCATTAAATTTCCCTCATTGATGAATTATCAGACGTTAAAGGCGGAACCGCTTTGCCCGTCCGTTGGTAGAACTCGCTAACAAAGCGCTCTAATTTACCCTCTTCGATAGCCTGGCGTAAACCCGCCATCAGACGCTGGTAGTAGCGCAGGTTATGAATCGTGTTGAGACGCGCGCCCAGTATTTCGTTACAGCGATCAAGATGATGCAAGTACGCGCGGCTGTAATTGCGACAGGTGTAACAATCGCACTCTGCATCCAGCGGCGAAACATCATCTTTATGCTTGGCATTGCGAATTTTTACCACGCCATCGGTCACAAATAAGTGGCCATTGCGCGCATTGCGCGTTGGCATGACGCAGTCAAACATATCCACGCCGCGACGTACGCCCTCGACCAGATCCTCAGGTTTACCCACGCCCATCAGGTAACGCGGTTTATCCGCTGGGATCTGCGGGCAAACATGCTCAAGAATACGGTGCATATCCTCTTTCGGTTCACCGACCGCCAGGCCGCCCACAGCGTACCCATCAAAGCCGATCTCTACCAGACCTTTCACAGAGACATCACGTAAATCTTCGTAAACCGAACCCTGAATAATGCCAAACAGCGCATTTTTGTTACCCAAGCTGTCAAAACGGTCGCGACTGCGTTGTGCCCAGCGCAGAGACATCTCCATGGAGCGCTTGGCATAATCCCAGTCCGCCGGGTACGGCGTGCACTCATCAAAGATCATCACGATGTCCGATCCCAGGTCGTACTGGATCTCCATCGATTTTTCCGGATCGAGGAAGATAGAATCGCCGTTGATCGGGTTGCGGAAATGGACGCCGGCTTCGGTGATCTTACGAATATCGCCCAGGCTGAAGACCTGGAAGCCGCCGGAATCGGTCAGAATAGGGCCTTTCCACTGCATAAAATCATGCAAATCGCCGTGCAGCTTCATGATTTCCTGGCCGGGACGCAGCCAGAGGTGGAAGGTGTTGCCCAAAATAATTTGCGCGCCGGTTTCCTGCACTTCTTCCGGCGTCATGCCCTTCACGGTGCCATAGGTGCCCACGGGCATAAAGGCCGGGGTTTCCACCACGCCACGATCGAAAATCAGACGGCCGCGACGCGCGCGACCGTCTGTGGTATCAAGCTCAAATTTCACAAAACCTCCATTGGAGAGACAGTCCAATGTTCAAAGTAAACAGATCAGGCGCCCACTTTTTCCAGCGGCGCCTGGGGGTTTTTGCTGATAAACATCGCGTCGCCGTAGCTGAAGAAACGGTATTCTTCCGCCACCGCCGCACGATAAGCAGCCATCGTGTGCTGATAACCGGCAAAGGCCGAGACCAGCATGATCAACGTCGATTCGGGCAAGTGGAAATTGGTGATCAGCGCATCAATTACCTGATACTCATAGCCCGGATAGATAAAGATTTGGGTGTCATCAAAGAATGGCGCAATCAGCGCATCCTGACTGGCTTTGGCTGCGCTTTCCAGCGAGCGTACCGAGGTGGTGCCTACCGCCACCACCTTGTTGCCGCGCGTTTTGCAGGCCAGCACCGCATCCACCACCTCCTGCGGCACTTCCGCATATTCGGCGTGCATATGGTGCTCTTCAATCGTCTCTACGCGTACCGGCTGGAACGTCCCTGCCCCAACGTGCAAGGTGACAAAAGCCATCTCAACGCCTTTGTCTTTTAGCGCCTGAATTAAGGGTTCGTCAAAGTGCAGGCCGGCGGTCGGTGCCGCCACGGCGCCAGGGCGCGCGCTGTAGACCGTCTGGTAAAGCTCGCGATCCGCTTCTTCATCCGGGCGGTCAATGTACGGCGGCAGCGGCATATGGCCTACGCTGTTGAGAATGTCCAGCACGGCACGATCGTCTTCGAATGCAATCTCGAACAGCGCATCGTGACGCGCGACCATCGTGGCTTTCACGCTCTCATCGTCGCCCAGCAGCAATTCTGCGCCTGGCTTCGGCGCTTTGGACGCCCGAACGTGTGCCAGCACGCGCTTGTCATCAAGCATGCGCTCGACCAGCATTTCAATTTTGCCGCCGCTTGCTTTACGCCCGAACACCCGGGCCGGGATCACGCGCGTGTTGTTAAACACCAGCAGATCGCCAGGCTGAAGCTTGTCCAGTACATCGGTAAAAACGCCATGGGCCAGCGCCCCGCTCGGGCCGTCCAGCGACAGCAAGCGACAACCGCTACGCTGCGCCTGAGGGTAATGGGCGATAAGGGATTCGGGCAATTCAAAAGCAAAATCGGCGACACGCATGAAAGACTTCTTACTCAGAAAAACAGGCGGCACAGTTTAGCGGAAAATCGAACAATTCTGAACAACTGGCTGCGCAAAGCGAGTTGCGCTTATAATAGCGCATGAATTTTCTTGCTCATCTTCACTTAGCCCATCTTGCAGACAGCTCACTCCTCGGCAATCTGATGGCGGATTTTGTTCGCGGTGCGCCGCATCAACACTGGCCCAAACCGGTGGCCGACGGCATTCTGATGCATCGCCGGCTTGATGTCATGACCGATGCCCTGCCGGAAGTGCGTGAGGCACGCCAGCTTTTTCGGGCAGAAACCTACCGCGTTGCGCCCATTACGCTGGATGTCGTTTGGGACCATTTTCTGGCGCGTCACTGGGATCGCTTCCATCAGGCGCACTCGCTACAACAATTTTCGGCCCACGCCGAAAGCGAAATTGTTCCGCAGCTGGCTGCCACACCCGACGAATTTAAAGCGCTCAATGCCGTAATGTGGCGTGAACGCTGGTTCGAACATTACGCCGACCCGGAACGTCTCGAACGGGTACTGAATGGCATGGCGAGCCGTCGCCCCAGGCTGGCCGCCCTGCGCGACTCTTATCACGATTTTACGGCGCATTACTCCGCGTTTGAGGCCTGCTTTTTTCAGTTTTATCCGCGTCTGATGCAGCTGGCAGCCGATCAACAGTTGTAACCTTCCCCTGACGGCGTCAGGTTTGTGAGCGCATTTCATCGCACCACAAACCTGTAACGCTGAAAAAGCGCGCAGTCAGTAGCACGGCCGTATTGCCATTGGTTCCGGTCTGCGGCTTAATAAGTCTTGCTTAACTATGATTCACGATGCTCTCACTGTCAGACCGCCTGTTCAGGCGCTTCCTTTATCCGATATGTTTTAAAAATCATAAGAGGGAAACATGTCATCCGCTTCGCATTCTGAGATTGACGCGCGCTATCATTACGCCTGCGAAATCGCCCGTGCGGCCGCAAGCCGCGCCTGGTCATGGTATCAACAGCGTCAAAAACTGGTGGTGGAACATAAGAGGGACCTTCAGGATGTGGTCAGTGACGCTGACCGCAACGTTGAAGAATTAATTAAGTCACTGATTTCGGAGCGCTATCCTGATGATGCCGTTCTGGGAGAAGAGAGCGGCGGTGACACTCAGGGTGCCCGTATTGTATGGGTGATCGATCCCATCGATGGCACCGCCTGTTTTGTGAACGGGTTGCATAACTGGTGCGTATCGCTGGCAATTGTTTGCGACGGTGAGCCCGTCGTGGGCGTGATTTGCGATCCCAATCATCACGAACTGTTTCATGCCCGCAAAGGCAGTGGTGCCTGGCTCAACGATACCCGACTTGAGGTGCATAAAGCCCAACAGCTTAATGAGGGCCTGCTGGGAATCAGTAATTCCAGTCGGATTCCCGGAGAGCACGTGACGCAGCTCATCGATGCCCTGCTCAGGCAAGGCGGGATGTTTATTCGCATCGGCTCCGGCGCGTTAACCAGTGCCTGGGCCGCTGCAGGTCGCTTGATTGGCTATTATGAAGCGCATATGCATCCGTGGGACGGCCTGCCGGGCATCGTATTGATGCGCGAGGCCGGTGGGGTGACTAACGATTATATGCGCAACGACGGACTGAAAAAGGGCAATCCTGTTTTGCTGGCGAATGCGGTAATCTATCCGCAAATTAAAGCGCTGCTCGCCACGCACGAAATTGAGGATTGATGATGTCTGCCTACCTGCCCCGACATTGGTTTATGCTCTGCACTTTTTGGCTCCTGGCGGGGCCGCTGTACGCCGCCCCCGAGTACCAACTTGAGAAAGTCGTGGAGCTGAGCCGACACGGGGTACGTCCGCCGACGCCGGGTAACCGCACAGAGATTGAAGCGGCAAGCCAGCAGCCGTGGTACGTCTGGAGCACGGCGGACGGCGAACTGACGGGCCATGGCTACAGCGCGGTCGTCAATAAGGCCCGCTGGGAAGGCGACCACTATCGCCAGTTGGGTTTACTTAACGCAGGTTGCCCTGACGCGAAGGCGATCTATGTCCGTGCCAGCCCGCTGCAGCGCACGCGGGCGACTGCCGAGGCGTTGGTGGATGGCGCGTTTCCCGGCTGTGGCGTGGCGATTCATACCGTTGCCGGCGACATCGATCCTCTCTTTCAAACCGAGAAACTGCCCTTTGCCCATACCGATCCCCAACGTGAACGAGAGGCAAAACGTGACGCGGCCGGGGATTTAGCGCAGCGTCAGCAGCAGCTTCAGCCCGCGATCACGCTGCTTAAACAGTCGGTATGCCGGCCCGGCAGCGATTGCCCCTTTTTCGATCGTCCGTGGGCGTTGAAACAGACGAAAAGCGGAAGCGTCTATGTTGAGGGCCTTAGCGCCATGGCCGCCATGGTCGAGACGTTGCGTTTGGGCTACAGCGAGAACCTCCCTTTCGCGAAACTGGCATGGGGACACATCACCTCTGCCCGGCAGATCACCGCTCTGCTTCCTCTGCTCACCACTAATTATGATCTCAGCAATGACGTGCTCTATATGGCACAACGTCACGGTTCCCTGCTGCTGTCCCAGATGCTTGAGGCCATTAAAGGTAACGACCCTGACGTGCGCTGGCTGCTTCTGGTGGCACATGACACCAACATTGCGATGGTGCGCCGCTTAATGGGATTTGAATGGCAACTGCCTGGTTATACGCGGGGCAATATCCCCCCTGGCAGCAGTCTGGTACTGGAACGCTGGCGCGACAGTAAGACGCATCAGCGCTTCCTGCGCCTCTATTTTCAGGCACAAAGTCTGGACGGCCTGCGTCAGTTACAACCCGTGAACGACAGCCATCCGCTTTTACGTCAGGAGTGGCGGCAGCCCGGATGTCAAATCACCGCAGTCGGGACGCTGTGCCCGTTGCAGGCTGCCCTGACGCAGTTGGGTAAACACCTGGATAACGACGCGATGGCTCCGGTCAGCATGATCTTGCCGCCTTCGGGCTAATGAACCCAGACAGGCCGGGCGTTTACGCTGATGCGCGCGCTGGCATTTGTCTTATTTTACGGCAACTTATTTAACGGGGATGCATTTTGCATTAGCATGATTTTGTCAATCATCCCTCTGTTTGTTTCACTTGCCCTGTCCCGTTTCGGCGAGTCATTTCGCCGATTTTATTTTGTGTTGCCGGTCATTATTGGCTGTCCCAACCCCGCACATATCGGGACCGGGACAGCAAGCGTGGGTTATTTGCGCACCAGCTTATAGCCCAGCAACAGCACCACGATCCATACCATCCCGACATACAGCGAAACGCGGGTATCCGGGAAATAGCCGATCAGGCCAATGATGAAACATAAAAACGCCACGCCTGCGCCTGCCGTCCAGCTTCCACCGGGCAAGGCAAAGGTTAACGTCCGGGCGGCCGCTTTGCCGATCTTGCGTCGAAACGCCATCTGCGACAGCAGAATCATGATCCAGACCCAAACGGTGGCAAAGGTCGCCAGCGAGGCGATAACCAGAAAGACTTTTTCTGGCATCAGGTAGTTGAGATACACCGCAATCAACATGGCGAACATCATCACCACCACCGTCACCCAGGGAATACCGCGTTTAGAGACCTTCATAAACATTTTGGGTGCATGGCCCTGCTGAGCCATGCCGTGCAACATACGCCCCACGCCGAAGACATCGCTGTTTATCGCCGACAGCGAGGCGGTCAGCACAACAAAATTCAGGATGGACGCGGCGGCGGCAATGCCCAGATGCTGGAACGTCAGAACAAACGGGCTGCCGTTAGTGCCGACCTGATTCCACGGGTAAATGGACATGATGACAAACAGCGTGCCCACGTAAAACACCAGGATACGCATCGGAACCGAGTTGATAGCGCGTGGGATAGAGGTTGCCGGATCTTTGGCCTCACCCGCCGTAATACCGATGATTTCAATGCCGCCGTAGGCAAACATCACCATCTGCAGCGACAGCAACATCCCAACGATACCGTGGGCAAAAAAGCCGCCATTGGTCCACAGGTTATGGATACCGGTCGGTTGGCCGCCGTTGCCAATCCCCCAGACGATCATGCCAAACCCGGCCAGAATCATCACAATAATGGTCGCGACCTTAAAGAAAGAGAACCAGAACTCCACCTCACCAAACACCTTCACGCTCATCAGATTGACCGCGCCGATGATCAGCACCACGCTCAGCACCCAGATCCAGTGCGGCACCTCCGGAAACCAGACGCCCATATAGATCCCGAACGCGGTGACATCGGCAATGGCCACGATCAAAATTTCAAAGCAGTAGGTCCAGCCGGTGATGTAACCCGCCATTGGCCCGAGATAATCCTGCGCATAGCGGGAAAAAGAGCTGGCCTGAGGGTTATTGACCGACATCTCCCCCAGCGCGCGCATGATGATGTACGCCACCGCACCGCCAATAATATAGGCCAGCAGCACGCTGGGGCCCGCCATTTTGATGGCGTCCGCCGAGCCGTAGAACAGCCCGGTGCCGATCGCCGATCCCAGCGCCATAAAACGGATGTGGCGCGTGCTCAGTCCGCGTTTGAGCTTGTTGGTTTCTTGCATAACAACCTGTACCTGTGAAATGAAAAAACCACGGGCAAGCCCGTGGTTAAAGAAGAATCGATCTTAGCCGTTACGAGTGAACCGACACCTGTTCAGCCCCTTTTAACCGATCAACCAGCGCCACAATCAGCAACATCACCAGTGATGGCGGCAACCAGGCAAGGCCCTGGTCGGCTAACGGCAGATGCTGACTCAATGCGGGTAACGCTGCTGTAAACCCGGTGGTTTTGATGGCGTCAAGGATACCAAAGAGCAGGCTGACCAGCATAGTCGGCGCGATAATACGGCTGCTTTTATTCCACCAGTTCAGCGTAAAACTCAGCACGACCAGCACGATACAAGGCGGATAAATAGCCGTCAGCACCGGAATCGAAATCTGAATCAGATGGCTCAGCCCCAGGTTCGATACCACCATCGAGAACAGGCCCAGTACAAAGACCAGCGTTTTGTAAGACAAGGGCAAATACTGCGCGAAAAACTCTGCGCAGGCACAGGTCAGCCCGACCGCGGTCACCATACAGGCAATAAAAATCAGGGCGGCAAGGAAGAAGCTGCCCATATCACCAAAGGTCTGCTGAACGTAAGCATGGAGAATTGCCGCACCGTTGGCATTCTGATCCACTAATGCACCACTGCCTGCGCCCAGTTTAAACAGACTAAGGTAAACCAGGGTCAAACCAATGCCGGCGATAACCCCGGCTAAAACCGTGTAACGGGTTAACAGCGCCGCATTATCAATCCCGCGCGAACGTGCGGCGTTAACGATGACAATGCCGAAGACCATTGCGCCCAGCGTATCCATGGTGAGATAGCCGTTAACAAAACCACTGGAAAATGCGGCGCGCTGATAGTCCGCCGTCGCAGGAATCGTTCCTCCCGCCGGCCACAGCAGAGCCGCGACGCCCAGCAGCGTCAGGGCTGCAATTTTTAGCGGTGCCAGAAAATGGCCGACCGTATCCAGCAATTTCCCCGGATAGAGGGAAATCACCATCACCAGCACAAAGTAAATCAGGCTGTAGATAAACAGCGGCAGCTCGCCATCGCCGGTAAGTGGAGCAATGCCCACCTCAAATGAGACCGTGGCGGTACGCGGCGTGGCAAAAAGCGGCCCTACCGCCAGGTAGCAGACCGTGGCCAGAACCACACCCGCAACTTTGCCGATGGGCGTGCTCAGGGCATCAATCCCGCCGCCGACGCGCGCAAGCGCGATCACGGTGATAACGGGCAGACCGACTGCGGTAAGCAGAAAACCAATAGCGGCCACCCAGACATGTTCGCCTGACTGAATACCCACCATGGGAGGAAAGATGATGTTACCCGCACCAACAAACAGGGCAAACGTCATGAAGCCCAGCGCGAGAATGTCTTTAACGGTTAAACGATGTGTCATACGGCCTGTCACTGATGTTGCGATGAAAGATAAGTTTGCGTTGCCCCCTCGCTGCGTTAATACAACGACCGACCAGATGATGACAGCGCATTATGCGCAGCGTCTGGTTTAGCGCAGGTGATTTAAGCTGCTTTTTTTCTGTTCACAGAGGGATAAATCGACAACGGCGGTAAGTAAAACGTTTATAGCGAAGAAAGGCAATACGGGATCGGAAAACCAGAGGGTTATTTCGCAATTTGAATCAATATTAGAGGATCACATCAATATTCTCTGCAACAGCATCAGATGATGTGCTTTAAAAATAAACAAGCGATGGTAAATATCAGCATAAATGCGGGTTTGTATGCACAAGTGGCGCATTTATTGCGCCACGCTGCACACATTCCGCTATCACCAGACCTGATTCGCGACGTTCACGACCAGTCGAATCTTCTGCCACTGCTCTGCTTCGCTCAGGCTGTTGCCCTCTTCCGTCGAGGCAAAACCACACTGCGGACTGAGGCAAATCTGATCGAGGCTGATGTACTGGGTCGCTTCCTGCAGGCGCGCTTTCACCTGTTCGGCATCTTCCAGTTCACCCACCTTCGTGGTAATTAAGCCAAGCACCGCCTGCTGATGGCCGGGCTTGATGAACCGCAGTGGTTCGAATCCGCCAGAGCGATGATTGTCGTATTCAAGGAAAAACGCATCCACATTCACGGAGCCGAACAGGATCTCGGCCACCGGTTCGTAGCCACCTTCAGAAATCCAGGTGGAGCGGAAATTGCCACGGCACACATGCAGGCCTACGGTCAGGTCGGCCGGTTTCCCTTCTAACGCCTTATTCAGGACGCGCGCGTAGGTGCGGGCCAGCTGGTCTGGATCGTCGCCACGTTCGCGGATCTCCCGCTTTTGATCGTCTGAACAAAGGTAGGCCCAGACGGTATCGTCCAGCTGTAAGTAGCGACAGCCCGCGTCGTAAAAAGCTTTGATCGCCTCTTTGTAGGTCTGTGCCAGATCGTCAAAGTACACATCGAGATCGGGGTAAACGTCAGCGTCGATGACTTTTCGGCCGCCGCGAAAATGCAGCACGCTCGGGCTGGGAATCGTCATTTTGGCTACCGCATCACCTGCTACGCTCTGCAGGAAACGAAAATGATCCAGCATCGGATGCCCGTCAAAACCCAGTTTGCCGGTGATTTTTACGCCGTGCGCTTTCGTCTGCACGCCGTTGAACTGAATGCCCTGCTCGGCTTCAAAATGCTCAACACCTTTCAGACCGTAGAAAAAGTCAAAATGCCACCAGCCGCGGCGAAATTCGCCATCGGTCACGACCTTAAGGCCATTTTCACGCTGCTTCGCGACCACGTCCCGAATCGCGTCGTTTTCAATATCGCGCAGTTCATCAGCGTCGATCTCACCCGCATGAAATTTTTCGCGGGCATGCTTAATAGCGGCGGGACGAAGAAAGCTGCCAACGGTGTCGGCGCGAAACGGGGCGGTTTGTCTTTGCATGATCACTCCTGGTCACCGGCCAGATAATTTCGGGCGGGAATAGTTACACAATGTTATTTTAGCCTTCCAGATGGCTAAACGTCTGGATGTAGATTCCCACGCGATGTGCTCACGTGCAAACGAATAATATTCACTTGAGATGAAATAATTTCATGTTGCGAGGCCGGATTCTGACTGTGCTCCCCTTGAGGTTTGCACCGAGGCAATCGGCGGGGATTTATGCCCCTGATGCGGCACAGGTCCCCGCCAGACGTGCGGCAGGAACGGGAAAACATGGGCGAAGGCGGTAACCCCTTTGGCTGTGGGCGAGCGGTGAAACTTACCGGAGGGAGGCGCGTGCCTGGTCCATTTGCGTTTCAGACAGCGGCAGATAGCCGGCCTCGATGACGCGCTGCTGCCCTGCACTAGACAGAACCTGTTCCAGAAAGGCGGCTAACAATGGCGGTAAGGGCTTACCTGGCACTTTATTAACGTACAGGTAGAGCGGGCGTGCCCAGGGATAGCGACCGCTGCGGATAGATTCAGGATCGGGCGCAACGGCTTCCCCCCTTTTTGTCATAACCGGCAGCAGTTTTACCCCACTCAGGTGAAAACCGAAGCTGGCATAACCGATGCTGCGCGGATCCCCGGCGACCGCCTGTACCACCGCCGCCGAGCCGGGAAACTCCGCCACGTCGTTGCGGAAATCGCCCTGACACAGCGCCTGCTGCTTGAAGAATCCCCATGTGCCGGAGGCCGAGTTGCGGCCATAGCGCTGGATAGATCGCTGCTGCCACTCAGCCTGATGCAGACCCAAATCGCCCCAGCGTTCGGGCACCTGGTGTGCGCCACACAGACGCGTGACGGAGAACAACGCATCAAGCTGGCGGGGATCGATGGACGTCAGCGGATTGCGCTGGTTGACCACCACCACCAACGCGTCCATCGCCACCGGCACGGCCAACGGAGGATAACCGTATCGCGCCTCAAACGCCTGGCGCTCATCCGCCTGCATGGGACGGCTCATTGCCCCTAACTGGACGGATCCGGCTGTCAGCGCGGTTGGCGCCGTTGAGGAGCCCGATGCCTGAACCTGCACATTTACCCCGGGTGACTGACGGCTAAAGTCATCGCCCCACAGGGTCATCAGATAGCCGAGCGTGTCCGAGCCTGCGCTGCTGAGATTGCCTGAAAGCATCACAGGCTGCGCCTGCACCAAGGCAGGCAAGAGAGAAAAGAACAGCACAAAAAGAAGGCGCATCGTTCCGGTCCGTCAGCAGTTAATGAACCGCATTCTCCTGCATCCCGTTAGTCACAATCAACCGTGGTGCCAGGGTAAAGGTAAAACAGGTTTCCTGGTGCGGGATGCTGGTGATCTCCAGCCGCGCATTGTGATGGCTGAGCGCATGCTTCACGATGGCCAGCCCAAGACCGCTGCCGCCGGTCGCACGTGAACGCGCTTTATCCACCCGATAAAACCGCTCTGTCAGGCGCGGGATGTGCTCAGGTGGAATGCCGGGGCCGTTATCACAGGCTGTAAATACCGCGCCCTGCTTGCTGCGCAGCCAGCTGATATCAATGCGCGTCCCCTCGGGCGTGTGGTTCACCGCGTTGTAGACCAGGTTGGAGATAGCACTGCGTAATTGTTCATCATTGCCAAACACTTTCAGGTGAGGATCGGTATGAAAATGGATGGCGTGACGTCCGCCGCTCAGGGTTTCAGCTTCATGCTGCAGGAGTTTGAGCATAACCGGTACATCAACCTTTTCTTTCAGGTTAATGGCCGGAGCCGCCTCAATGCGCGACAGCGTCAGGAGCTGTTTGACCAGGCTATCCATTCGCCGGGTTTGCTCCGACATCGTGTGCAACGCTTTGTCCCGTGAGCGCTGATTCATGACGGAGTCATTCATCATTTCCAGATAGCCCTGAAGCACCGTTAAAGGCGTGCGCAGTTCATGGCTGACGTTGGCAAAGAAGTTTCGCCGTGCCCCTTCAAGCTGATGCATCTGGGTCACGTCGCGAGCCACCATCAGCCACTGGCCTTCGCTGTAGGGCATCACACGGAATTCCATGTGGTGCTGGTTATTCAGCACCAGCGTAAGCGGCTTATCGAAATCACGTTGCCGTAGATAGCGAGAAAATTCAGGATAACGCAGCAGATTAAGGATATTTTGCCCGTTATCTTCTGGCCAGCGCAGCCCCAGGTGCTGCTGGGCCAGGCCATTGCACCAGAAAATAGTGCCCTCTTCGGTGGTGAGTATCACGGCGTCCGGCAGCGACTCCGCGCCGCTGCGAAACCGCTTAATCAGATTACCTAATTCGCGCCGCCGCCGCCGGTTGCGCAGTTGCATTTGATACAACCCGTAAAACAGCGGTTCCCAACTGGCCTGTCCGGACGGTGGCGTCATCGTGCGATCCAGCCACAGCCAGTGAGACAGGCGCATCAGGTTGTAAAAATGCCACAGTAAAATACCGACTACGCTCAGTAACAGCAGCCACGGCAAATAGCCGAACAGCAGGCCGAGCACCAGCGCAGGCAGACACGCCAGCACCAGTTCGGACAGTAATCTCTTCCAGGAGAGGCGTTCCAGCACGGTTAAAGCTCCGTTTAAAAGCGGGCAGAGAAACGATAACCTGTTCCGCGTACGGTTTGTACCATGCGATCGTGGCCGGTCAGTTCCAGCGCCTTACGTAAACGACGAATATGAACGTCAACCGTACGATCTTCAACATAGACGTTAGTGCCCCAGACATGATTGAGTAACTGCTCACGGCTGTAAACACGTTCAGGATGGGTCATAAAGAAATGCAGCAGCTTGTATTCTGTCGGCCCCATTTCCAGCGGTGTGGTTTCTGACATCACGCGATGCGAAGAGGGATCCAGGCTCAGGCCCTGCATTTCGATCACATCTTCTACCGCCATCGGCGAAATACGACGCATAACGGCTTTAATTCGCGCCATCAGCTCTTTCGGGGAAAACGGTTTGGTGATGTAGTCATCGGCACCGACTTCCAGTCCGCGTACCCGATCTTCTTCTTCGCCGCGCGCGGTGAGCATCATGACCGGTATATCACGCGTCATGGCTTCACGCTTAAGATGTTTAATAAATTGTATGCCGCTGCCGCCGGGTAACATCCAGTCCAGCAGGATCAGGTCAGGCCAGGGTTCAATCAGCTTGCTGACGGCGCTGTCATAATCTTCTGCCTCAATCGGCTGATAATCGTTTTGTTCCAGTACGAAACATAACATTTCACGGATTGGAGCTTCATCTTCCACAACTAAAATGCGCTTAGCCATTATTACTCCTGCAGGTAGGACGGCTTTCACTGATATTTGCGGCGCCATTATGCGTCAGTTTTGTGACACTTTTATGAAAAAGTTAGCCATAAAAACCGGCCTGCAACAACCATTTATGACAACATGACGACATGTTTTGTGGCTTTAGTGACTGAGCCAGTATAATTGCCGGGCAAATCGATTTGGCAGGGAGTTTTATGCGCATTATCCACACCGCTGACTGGCACCTGGGGCAGTTCTTCTATAACAAGAGCCGCGCCGCCGAGCACCAGGCTTTTCTTGACTGGCTGTTAATACAGATCGAACAGCATCAGGTCGATGCGCTGATTGTGGCGGGTGACCTGTTTGATACCGGTACGCCGCCCAGCTATGCGCGTGAAATGTTTAACCGCTTCGTGGTGGCGTTACAGCCCAGCGGCTGTCAACTGGTGGTGCTGGCGGGCAATCATGACTCGGTGGCAACGCTGAATGAATCGCGCGAACTGCTGGCCTGTCTGAACACCCGGGTCGTTGCCACGCCGCAGGAGAGTGACGACGTCATGATCCTGACAACCCGTCAGGGTGAACCCGGCGCGCTGCTGTGCGCGATTCCCTATCTGCGCCCGCGCGACATTATGCGCAGCCAGGCCGGTCAGTCTGGACGGGATAAACAGCTCAGCCTGCTGGAGGCCATCAGCGCCCATTATCAGCGCAGCTTCGCGGCGGCACAGGCGCTGAACATGTCCCTGCCGATCGTGGCGACCGGCCACCTTACCGCCCTTGGCGTCAGCAAAAGTGACTCCGTGCGCGATATCTACATCGGCACGCTGGATGCGTTTCCTGCCTCGGCGTTTCCGCCGGCCGATTACATCGCCCTTGGACATATTCATCGCGCTCAGCGCGTCGCGAACAGCGACCATATTCGCTACAGCGGCTCCCCTATTCCGCTGAGCTTTGACGAGCTGGGCAGCGAAAAAAGTGTCTGTCTGCTGACTTTCAGCCCGCGCGGCCTGGAAACCCTGACCCTGCCGGTTCCCACCTTCCAGCCGATGCAGATGCTTAAAGGCTCCCTGGCGCAAATCAGTGAGCAGCTCGCCCACCTTTCCCCTCCCAGCGGAGAGAAGCCGGTCTGGCTCGATATTGAAGTCACCACCCAGGAGTACTTAAGCGATCTGCAGCGCCAGGTTGAAGCGCTGACGGCAGATTTACCGGTGGAAGTGCTGCTATTACGCCGCAGTCGTGAACAGCGCCAGCACAGCCTGGCGCAAACGGATAACGAAACCCTGAGCGAACTTAAGGTCGAAGAGGTTTTTGCCCGACGCCTGGCGCTTAATGAGGAGCTTGATGACAAGCAGATCGCCCAGGTCACGACCCTGTTTAAGCAGACGCTGGCCGACCTGGAGGCGAACCCATGAAGATCCTCACGCTGCGATTCAAAAACCTGAATGCGCTGAAAGGAGAATGGTTTATCGATTTTCGCACCGAACCTTTCGCCAGTAATGGTCTGTTTGCCATTACCGGCGCGACAGGTGCCGGTAAAACCACCTTACTGGACGCTATCTGCCTGGCGCTGTATCACCAGACGCCGCGTCTGGGGGCGATTTCTCAGGGCCACAACCCGCTGATGACGCGCGACTGCGCCGAGTGCCTGGCCGAAGTCGAGTTTGAAATCAAAGGCGAGGCCTGGCGGGCATTCTGGAGCCAGAACCGCGCACGAGGCACGGCCGACGGCAAACTGCAGGCTCCCCGCGTCGAGCTGGCTCGCTGCGCAGATAATCAGATCGTTGCAGACAAAGTGGGCGACAAGCTCAAGCTTACCGAAACGCTTAGCGGCCTGGATTTTGAACGTTTTACCCGTTCAATGATGCTGTCACAGGGCCAGTTCGCCGCATTTCTTAACGCCAAAGCGAATGAGCGCGCAGAGCTGCTGGAAGAGCTGACCGGAACGGAAATTTACGGGCTGGTTTCCATGGCCGCGTTTGAGCGCCATAAAGAAGCCAAAAATGCGCTGGAACTGATGCGCAGTCGGGCAGGCGGCATGGCACTGCTTGATGAGGCGACCCGCGCCGGGCTGCAGCAACAGCAGTCAGCCCTGACTGAGGCCGAGCAGCAACTCAGCCGTCAGTTTGACACCGCTCAGCGGCAGCAGCAGTGGCTGCAGCTGGCACAGCAGCTGAGCGCGGATGCTGAACAGGTGAACGCCGCCCGTCAGGCCGCCGACGCGGCGAGTCAGGCGGCAGAGGCCGATCGCCAGCGTCTGGCACGAAGTGAACCAGCAGAAAAACTGCGCGGTGCGCTGCAACAGCGCGACAACCTGCAGACTGAACGCGCGGAGCTGCAACAGCGTCAGCAGCAGTTAAACCAGCAGATGCAGGCGACCGCCCACGAGCAGCAGCAGTTGCAGCAGCGTTATCAGGAAACCGAAGCGGCGCGCGAACAGGTGCGTTTGCAACAGCACCAGCAGGAAACGCTACTGAGCGGACAGGTTATTCCACTCGATCAGGCGCTCTCGGCCCTGCAGCAGCAAATTCAACAGCTGCAGCATGAAACCGCACAGCAGCAGGCGAGCTGTACGCAGCGTGAACAGGCGATGCAAACCGAGCAACATAAGGTCAGCGATCTCCAGCAGGCGCTGGCACAGCAGCAGGCGCGTCGGCAACAGCTGGCGGATATGCCGGTTTGGGGCGAAAATCTTCCGCTGTGGCAGGACCGCTTTGCTCAACTGGCCCGCCATGAAACCGATCAGGCGGCGTCGGCGCAGCAAATTCAGCAACAGGCGTTGCAGCTTCATCAGCGCCAGCAGCAGGTCGAACAGCTGCAACAACAGCTTGCGCCATTGAACCAGGCCGGGCAACTCACGCAGCAGACCTTGTCTGACGCTGAGCAAGCACTAACATCGCTCCATAAGGCGCATCCTCCCGAAGCCTTGCGTCAGGCCTTAAAGCAGTTAACTCAACAGCGTGACGCACGTCAGACGCTGACGTTACTTGCAGCCCAGTGGCAGCCGCTACATCAGCAGCGCGGTCAGTATGAAAAACGGTTACAGGATCTGGAAAAAGCCTGCCAGCAGGCTGAGGCTGAATTACTGACGCTGCGGGAAACATGGAAGCGGGAGAAACAGCAACTCACCGACGTTGAGAAGATTTGCCAGCTTGAAAGCCATATTGCCGATCTGGAGGAACACCGGGCGCGGCTGGAGGCCGGGCAACCCTGCCCTTTGTGCGGTTCCTGCGAACATCCCGCGGTTGAAACCTACCGCACGCTCGAAGTCAGCGCCAACCAACAGCGCAAAGCCGTGCTGCAAAAACAGGTGGAAGCGCTGAGCGAAACCGGTACGGCCAAAAATGAGCAGATAAAACACCTGAAGGGCCAGCAGCAGTCTCTGCGCGACGAGCTCGCCAGTGTAGTGCAGCAGCTGGATGCATTGACCCAGCGCTGGCAGGCACTGAGCGGTGAGCTTGCGCTTACCTTCACTCTGAACGACACCGACGCGCTGGGCCACTGGCTGCAGGCGCAAAGCCGTCAGGAACAGGCATTAACTACGCAGACAGAGACGCTGGAACACGCCGAGCGAACGTATCAGGCGGCAAAAGAACAGCATCTGCAACAGCAGCAGACACAGCAGCAACACCAGCAAACGCTGCAGTTGACGCAACAGCAGCTGGAGAACGAACACCAGGCGTTACTGACTTTACAGCGCCATCACCAACAGGCTCAGGCGAATGCTCAGCCGCTCCAGGAGGGGCTGGCGCAACAATTCGCAGGCTTCGGCCTGACGCTGCCTGACAGCGCACAGCGCGACAGCTGGCTGGCTGAACAGCAACAGCGCTGGCAGCAGTGGCAGGAAAGTGAGCGGTTGCTTGCTAACTTGCAGCCTCAGTTGGCGCGTGCGGAAAGCCAGGCTGACGCCCTGCGCCAACAGCTGCAGCTTGAGCAGCAGCGCCTGAATCAGCAGCAACAGCAGCTTGCCGCACTGGACCAGCAATACCGCGAAAAACGTCAGCAGCGTGAGACGTTGTTTGGCAATCGGGATGTCATTCAGGCCCGTCGGCAGATGCAGGAGAGCGTCGAGCATCATGAGGCGCAGCTGACGCAGCAGCGTGAACGGCTGCAGCAGTCTCAGGCTGAAGCCAGCCGCCTCCACGGCCAACTGACGTTGCTGGAGAGCCAGCTACACAGGTTGGGCACTCGCCTGACGGACGCTGAGCAGCACTTCAACGCCGCGCTGGCTACGGCTGAATTCCCGGACGAGGCGAGCCTGCGGGCCGCGTTGCTTGACGAGCATGAAGCGCAACAGCTTCGCCAGCGACTGCAGCAGATCGATCAGCATCTGCTCCATCAACAATCCCGCCTGGCAGAGCTGCAGCAACGGCTGGCAACCCACGAGCAGGCTAAACCCGATAAGATGCCTGAGTCCGCCGATGCACTGACCACACAGCAGGAAGCGTTGCGGCATTCCCTGAGGGAGAACGCCAGTCAGCAGGGACAACTGCAGCAGCAGTTGCAAAGCGACGCCAGCCTGCGGACCCAGCAGCAAACGTTGCTGGCTCAGATTGCGCAGGAGGAAACCACGCTGGCGCAGTGGGCGTTGCTTAACGATCTGATCGGCTCGGCGACCGGGGATAAATTCCGGCGCTTTGCCCAGGGACTCACGCTCGATCACCTGGTGGCGCTGGCTAACCGCCAGCTGGATCGTCTGCATGGTCGCTACCTTTTACAGCGCCGCGCCATCGATGCGCTGGAACTGGACGTGGTGGATACCTGGCAGGCGGACAGCGCACGCGATACCCGCACGCTGTCAGGTGGAGAAAGCTTTCTGGTGAGCCTTGCGCTGGCGCTGGCGCTGTCCGATCTGGTCAGCCATAAAACGCGCATCGAGTCGTTATTTCTTGATGAGGGTTTCGGCACGCTGGACGCAGAGACGCTGGATACCGCACTGGATGCGCTGGATGCGCTCAATGCCAGTGGAAAAACCATTGGCGTGATCAGTCACGTCGAGGCGATGAAAGAGCGCATTCCGGTGCAAATTAAGGTCCGCAAAATGAATGGCCTGGGTTACAGCAAACTTGAATTGCCGGGTACGTAAGAGGTTAATTATGTTGAGATGTACAGGAATTATGGCGGCCACGATGCTGCTGCTGGCAGGATGCAGCCATCATCCTGAGGCTTCCGAAGCGCAATGCGCGTCAGGCCTGCCCCAGGCGCAGTGTCAGGACGTGAACCGCTATATTCGCGAGGTCAATGCGTCCGTCATGCGCAATTTTCACAATGCGAAAAACTATGTGGGCCAGCGTTGCCTGGTGACGGCACAGCGTCGCCCGGATGGGCGCTATAACGTGATGCGAACAGAAGGAAATGAGTCGCTGTGCCTGAAGGCCTGGCAGAGCGTCAGCAGCGCGCGGGATATGCCTTTGCCTCCACCGCACGCCCCACAGCAGCTCGTCTTTGCCTTCGCGCCGGTTCGCTGAGCCAGCCCTGTGCATCCTTCAGTATGTTGCACAGGGCCGCAGGCCACGGCGGCGTTTATTCCGGCCACAGCCAGGCCGCGCCGCGCACACCGCTTGAATCCCCGTGCATCGCTTTCAGCACCGGCGTTTCACACTCGCCGCCAAAAACCCATTTCTTCATCAGCGTGGGCACCGTCTGGTACAGACGGTCCACGTTGCTCATGCCGCCGCCCAGCACAATCACGTCGGGATCGATCAGGTTGACAACCTGAGCCAGGGATTTTGCCAGACGGATTTCATAGCGGCTCATTGCCAGTGCAGCCACGGGATCCTGCTGTTCCAGCAGTTTGACAATCTCAGCGCCTTTGCGCGCCACACCGCTTAGCCGCTGATAGTCGATAGCAAAGCCGGTACCGGAAACAAAGGTTTCAATGCAGCCCTGCTGGCCACAATAACAGGGGACTTCCGCGCGGTAACGCAACTCGTCTTCATCCATCCACGGTAAAGGATTATGACCCCATTCGCCCGCATTGCCGTTGCCGCCAATGCGTGACGCGCCGTTTATCGCTACGCCTGCGCCCGAACCGGTGCCGATGATTACCCCAAACACCAGTGCCTGCCCCGCGCCCGCGCCATCGACCGCTTCGGACACGGCCAGACAATTCGCGTCATTGGCTATGCGGATGTCACGATTCAGCGCCTGCGCCAAATCTTTATCCAGCGGCTGACCGTTTAGCCAGGTGGAGTTCGCGTTTTTCACCCGCTGCGTATAGGGCGAAATCGTGCCCGGAATACCTAAGCCTACCGTCCCGGTTTGGCCGGTTTTTTCTTCGGCGAGGCGGACTAAATCAACGATGGCCTGCACGGTCGCCCGGTAGTCGTCACGGGGCGTGGAAATCCGATGGCGAAACAGCTCTTTTCCCTCGCCGGACAGCGCAATCACTTCTGTTTTGGTGCCGCCCAAATCAATGCCTATGCGCACGGTTTATTCCTCATTATTCGTTAGGGTGTTTTCTACACTAAAAGGCGAATGCCTGAAAGGCAATGAAACCGCTCCGATGTTTCGCTATCATGCGCACACTTAGTGAGATTTGTGCGCCCGATCGCGCCACGGTAAGGAATCCCGATGTTGTGGTTTAAAAATATGATGGTTTATCGTCTGAATCGTGACATTCCGTTGTCCGCAGACGACATGGAAAAACAGCTGGAGGCTTTCACCTTCTCGCCCTGCGGCAGTCAGGACATGAGCAAGACCGGGTGGGTGGCACCGATGGGCAATCGCAGCGATGCCCTGACCCACGTCAACAACGGTCAGATTGTCATTTGCGCGCGCAAAGAAGAAAAAATCCTGCCCTCTCCGGTCGTGAAGCAGGCGCTGGAGGCAAAAATCGACAAGCTTGAGGCAGAGCAGAGCCGCAAGCTAAAAAAGACGGAAAAAGATTCGCTGAAAGATGAAGTGCTGCACAGCCTTTTACCGCGTGCGTTCAGCCGTTTCAGTCAGACCTATATGTGGATCGACACCGTGAACAACCTGATCATGGTGGACTGCGCCAGCGCTAAAAAAGCCGAAGACACGCTGGCTCTGCTGCGTAAAAGCCTGGGTTCGCTGCCGGTTGTGCCCCTGACGCTGGAAAGTCCGATTGAACTTACCCTGACCGAATGGGTGCGTTCCGGGGATGTTCCGGCCGGTTTTGCCCTCATGGACGAAGCCGAGCTCAAGGCCATTCTGGAAGATGGCGGCGTGATTCGCTGCAAGAAACAGGATCTGGTGTGCGATGAAATTGCCAACCATATCGAAGCCGGTAAGCTGGTGACCAAGCTGGCGCTGGACTGGCAGGAGCGTATTCAGTTCGTATTATCCGACGACGGCTCGGTGAAACGCCTGAAGTTCAGCGATACGCTGCGTGACCAGAATGATGATATCGATCGAGAAGATTTTGCGCAGCGTTTTGATGCAGACTTTATTCTGATGACCAGCGAACTGGCAGCCCTGACCAGCAATCTGGTTGAAGCGTTAGGTGGCGAAGCTCAGCGTTAATGCATTTGGCCGCAGATTGCCTGCGGCCGTTCTTCTTAGTCTTTCAGATAGCGGCAAAGATATGCGCTCGGCTCGCCTACCTGCAGATGAAACTCGCTGTGGCCCGGTACGTTAAACACCGATCCCGCCTCAAACCATTTCCACTCTGTCTCACCCGGCAGCAACACTTTCATTGAGCCGCTTACCACGGTCATCTCTTCCGGTTGGGCGGTGCCAAACGTGTATTCACCTTCTGCCATAACACCGACGCTGGCACGGCCGGTGCTCGCACTGTCAAAACCGATGGATTTAACTTTTCCGTCAAAATACTCACTTACATTGAGCATAAACCTTCCTCACAGCACATTAGGGTGACTGGCAGTGTAGAAGGGAACTTGCTGATCTGTCACGCGAAATAGTGAGTGATTGTGATCGCCGCGCGGCAATGGCTGCCGCGGGAACCGGGGGAAATCAATGGCTTCCTTGCCAGAGCAGAGGCTTACTCTTTTTCTACATCTTCATAGCGATCTTTTGCATCATGCGCTTCCTGCTCTGATTCGTGCTCGCTGATTAACGAATCTGGCTTGGGATGGTCGGCCCGCAGTTGCCATGACGTCACTTTTTTGCCTTCGGGGCCTTTTTCCACAGTGACAACGCGCGCTTCTCGGGGGTAAGGAGGTCTTGTCGGCATAATGTGTCCCTCTTCGCTAAATGACATTCCACACGACAGGCGATTGCCTGCCATGGGATAAGTATAGTCAATACGGCGGAAAGGACGGCGAAAGCGGGATAAATCTGAGGGTTAACTGGCACGCGCCAGAGATAATGACTGCAGGATCTGTTCAACGACGCGTTCAGGTGCCAGCATGGCGTTCACCTCGTGATGCGCGGCAGAACGGTACAGGTGCGCACGGGCGCGCAGCACTTCACCCATTTCTTCCGCGATGGGGCGTCCGGTTAACGTGGGGCGCTGAGCATTTTCCGGCTGGCTTTCCAGACGACGAGCCAGGATATCAGGCGGTGCACTTAACCAGATCACCTGACCGTGCTCACGCATATAACGGCGATTACCTTCCGCCAGCACCATTCCGCCACCGGTGGCGATAATGGTTGACGGGGCGGTTACGGCTTTGAGCGAGTCGGTTTCACGCGCACGAAAGCTCTCCCATCCTTCCGCAGCCACAATTTCCGCTACGGTACGCTGCGTCGTGAATTGCAGGTGATGATCGGTATCGCGAAACGCATAACCCAGCGCATGAGACAGGGCTTCACCGATAGTGGTTTTTCCGCATCCGCGCGCACCGATCAAAAAAATGGACAAGGACATCAGGGCAGTTCCTCCGCCGCGCAGCCCATCACAGCTGCAGGTTAGGCTCAATAATAGGACGCATCATAGCGGGAATTTATTTCGTCCTCTACCCATTGAGCGTATTTTACGCATGATTGCACCCACTCTTGCAAAAAAACAAATAAATACAGCAGGTTAACGATGCACATTTTGTGCATTGGGTAAAAAAGTTTACGTCAGCAACATTTGCTTACCGCCACGAATTTACATTGCTGCACGTCGCCCCCATATACTGTTAACAGTCGCAACGGGAGAGTCATCATGCAACGCGAAGAACAAGAACTGATTGAAAATCTGTTTAGCCGTTTGAAACAAGCTGAAAGCCAAACTGCGGCACGCGATGCTGCTGCCGAACAACTGATCAAACAACACCTGCAGGCGCAACCAGGCGCGCCCTACTATATGGCTCAGGCCATTTTGATTCAGGAAGCGGCACTTAAAAAACTGAATGAGCGGGTTCAGGAGCTGGAAAATCATCTGGCTCAGCAACAGGCTCAGCAGCAGCAGCAGCCAAAAAGCAGTGGCGGGTTTTTATCCAGCCTGTTTGGCGTCGGCAGTCAGCAGGCCCAACCGGCTCAGCCATCGCCCCAGTGGAACAGTGCACCGCAACAGCCGCCGCAGCAGCCCTATGCCAGCGCACCTGCGCCCCGTGGCAGCGGATTTCTGGGCGGCGCACTGCAAACCGCCGTGGGCGTAGCAGGCGGTGTGGTCATGGCCGATATGCTGACCAGCATGTTCCACCACTCGCAGCCGGAAGAGATCGTTAACATCATTAACGAACCCCAGTCGCTGCCTCAGGTCGATGACAGCCTGAATACCTTTAATGGCGGGAACGATCAGTCGTTTCTCGATCAGGGAACAGGTGCCGACAATCAGTCCTTCCTGGATCAAAGCAACGGCTGGAGTGACACCTATGCCGACAATGGCGATCTGAATGACTTCGGCGGCAATGATTACGATGACGACGACAGTTTTGTTTGATTTAACGTTGTCGCTGTCTGAGCCAGCTGTCTAGTTCATTGGCAAACTGCTGACGGTCCCGCGGGCTCATGGCGGCGGGACCGCCTGTCTGTACGCCGCTGGCGCGCATCGTGTCCATAAAATCACGCATCGTCAACCGCTCGCGTATGGTGGCAGGTGAATACCGTTCCCCGCGCGGATTCAGCGCCGACGCCCCTTTTTCAATCACCTCTGCGGCCAAGGGAATATCTGCCGTAATCACCAAATCGCCAGCCTGCACACGCTTCACGATTTCATTATCGGCAACATCAAACCCAGCCGGCACCTTTAGCGTGCGCAACCAGGGCGATGGCGGTACGCGTAAAAATTGATTCGCAACAAAGGTGACCATGGTTTGCGTTCTGTCCGCCGCCCGGTACAGCACGTCTTTTATGACGTTTGGGCAGGCGTCCGCATCGACCCAGATAGACATTGGTGTTCCTTATTCTGGAAAATAGCGACGATGTTAACCTGTTTTGCAAAACGGGGTTAAGTAAAATTCCCCGGCTTCCGCTATGGCCAGATCTCGCGTTCAGAACGCACGTCAGCCCCAGAATATCGTCAACGATGAAGGGAGTGCTCAACGCGCGTTCACCACAAAAACGTGCCGCCATCACTCTCTTTTGCTCTCTGGCACCGGCCGCCGTGCGTTACCGCTAACTTGTTATTAATCCTGTCTGCAGTAAGCTACAGCGTTGATAACGGTGAAAACAGGAAAGGAGACGGTGATGCTGGAAAAGAAAATCGGATTTATTGGCGGTGGCAACATGGCAAAAGCCATCATTGGCGGGCTGATAAACAGCGGGCAAATGACACCGTCAGCTATCTGGATTTACGACCGCAAACCGAGCACCAATCAGCAAATGGCCGAACAGTACGGTATTAACGCCGCGGAGAGTGCGGAAGCGCTGGCCCAGCACGTGGATATTCTGTTTGGTGCGGTCAAACCCAATGTGATCCTCAAAGTGCTGAAAGAACTGGCTAACAGCCTGAAAAAAGAGGCAGTAGTCGTTTCAATTGCCGCGGGCGTGACGCTGGATAACCTGGCTTCCGTGCTGGGGCACGATCGTAAGATCATTCGCGCAATGCCAAACACCCCTTCCCTGGTCGGTGAAGGCATGACCTCCGTTACGCCCAACGTGCTGGTTGAACAGAGCGAGACCGATGAAGTGGTCGCGATATTTGAGAGCTTTGGTCAGGCGGCGGTCGTCGATGAATACCTGATCCACTCGGTGGTTGGCGTCAGTGGTTCAGCTCCGGCTTACGTGTTTATGTTTATTGAAGCCATGGCCGATGCCGCCGTGGCGGGCGGCATGCCGCGCGCGCAGGCTTACCGGTTTGCGGCCCAGGCCGTGAAAGGCTCCGCACAGATGGTGCTGCAAACGGGTAAACATCCCGGTGAGTTGAAAGATATGGTCTGCTCGCCCGGCGGCACCACCATTGAAGCGGTGAAAGTGCTGGAAGAAAAAGGCTTCCGTTCAGCCGTGATCGAAGCCATGCAGCAGTGCATGGCGAAGTCGGACAAGCTGAGCCGCAGTTAACCGATATATCTGGCAAACATGCCGTTTGCCAGACGGTTTTGCGGGCCCATTATTGTGCAGAATGGTGGGCCTGATACCATGCCAGTGCCTGTTCCATCGTCATGGGCTCCTGCATCTTTTCGACCAGCGCGGCGGTCAGCGTGTAGAGTCCACACGAGAAAACCGCAGCCAGCCGCCCTTCCTTGCCGTAAAAGGCCATAAACGTTTTCTCTTCCAGCGATCCCACCTGCTGGTAGTCGTCCCAGTCTGTGGCATGACCAATATATTCATAGCGGGTACCATAATGCGCGGTCCAGAAAAACGGCACGCGGTCATAGTGATGAATATTTCCCAGCATATTCATTGCTGCGGTCTGGCCCTGCTGCTCTGCCACGCGAAAATGCTCGATGCGCAGCGGCCCCTGGGCGGAAGGATAGGTTGCAATATCGCCGGCTACCCAGACGTTTTCTGCCACGCGTAGCTGCTCATCCGTTTGCAGGCTGCCATCTTCAACCCGCGGCAGGTCGTGAATAAACGAGGTGGCCGGTTTAACGCCGGTAGCGAACAGCACCACATCGGCAGCGATCTGCTGACCGGTTTTTAACCGCACGCCCGTCACGTGGTTTTCGCCCTGAAGCGACGCAATCTCACCTTCCACAAATGTTACGCCGTTGGCCTGATGCAGTTGATGGAAATAACGGCCGATCGCCTCACCAAACTGCGCCGCAAACGGCAGCGCGTGACGTGCAATGACGGTCACCTCAACGTCACGGTTACGCAGCGACGAGGCCAGCTCCATGCCAATAAAGCTGTTACCGATAATCACATTCTGCTGGCTTCGATCGACGGCCGCTAGCAGGGACGCGGTATGCTGCTTGTTACGCAGAATATGTACGCCCGCTAAATCAGCGCCGGCAAGCGACGGCTTTACAGGCTCTGCGCCCGTTGCAATTAATAATTTATCGAACTGCAACGTGCTATCGTCGGCAAACACCAGACGGTGCGCCTCATTATCAACTCGCTCAACGCGCTTTTGGATGCGCTCGACGTGATCGAGTATGTCACTGCCAAGCAGCGACGGCACATCATCGATATCCATTTTGCCTGAGGGAACAAATTTCGTCAGCGCCGTGCGGTCGTAAGGGGCTTCCGGTTCACTCTCTACCAGCACCAGGCGGCCCTTAAAGCCGTCGTGGCGTAATCGCCACAGTGCCGCACTCCCGGCCGCGCCCCCGCCCAGTACCACAAAGACCGGGGCGCTGGCACCACTGCCCACTGGCGAAGCAGGCGACATCGCTTTAGGGTTAACCAGAATCTGGCCATTTTCGATGCGAACGGGATACTGTTTCAGGTCGGCCAGCGCCAGCGGCTCGCACATTTTACCGCTGCTCAGTTCAAACGCCGCTTTATGCCAGGGACAGATGAGCCTGTCGCCGCAGATAGCGCCCTGCTCAAGCGGCGCGCCTGCGTGAGGGCATTTTGCCTGGAAAGCCTGGACGCTGTCAGCCTCACGGATGAGTAAAAACTCTGTTTCACCCAGCTTTTTTTTAACCGGCTGACGTTGCGGTAAATCCTTGAGAGCAATAACAAATTGATAGTTCACGACATGGCTCCTTTTCCAACCGTCACGGGTAAAAGCACCGCGCCCGAACGCGCGCGGCGCAATCCCTTATAAACAGTAAGTGTGGCAAAGGATTGGAAAAGCTTGCGCCTCAATGGCGATTTTTTTCGCTAATCATCTGTTTCTTCAGTAATTAAAAGCGTGCTGCAGCGCACTGATGGCAGGCGATGAAGGGAGGCGGCCACCGAAATGGCCGGCTGAGTTTTAGCTTTTTTTGAGGCACTGACTCATAAAGGTTTTACGTGCATCACCGGTCAGCTTTTTATCTCCGGCCTGGAGATTACAGGTTTTCATTTTTATTTGTTGCGGCGACATGTCCGCGACTTTGCTGTCTTTCTTCAGGCAATCGCTCATAAATTGCTTACGCACATCGCCTTTTAACGATTGGCTGCTGGCATGTTCATTACACATCGCCATTTTTTGCTGCTGCGGCGTTTTATCTACCGCGCTGGCGTGGCTGCTCATCATTATTCCTGCCAGGACTATCATCAGGATATTGCCTTTCATTGTTTTCACTCCGTTGTGATAAAGACAGTATTTATTCTGGCATGCCAGAAAAGAATCAGACGACTTTTGCTTTGGAATAATACAGAGATCGCAATTTTATTCTGGTGATCAGCGTGATTTTAGCTGTGGGGCCGGTGAAGTAATCGGGTGACAGCGTTTTTTAATAACGCGGCATTGTGATCGTTGTGATCCACTCCGGCATGAATCATGGCCGTATCAATGCTGTTGACGAGGGACTGATGCTGCTCAGGCGGCATCATGCGCAGCATTGCGGTGATCACAAGTTCCAGCGCTTCGATCTGCACGACCTGCTCTTTAGACGCTTCTTCTTTTTCTGCCAGCGTAATTAATAGCTCAGCAATCAGATTTTTCATGCCGGTGCCTCTTCAGCAGGGTGAAGAAAAAAATATCACCCGCCAGAATAAAAAAAAAGGAATTTTTTATTCTGTTTATCAGCACATTAAAATAACAGCGCGGGGGCGGTGTTATCTTATTCTATTTATTGTGAGCGAAACGTTTTTATTCCACTGACAAGCGAGGCGTAACCATTTTGTCATCATGGTAAGCGTCGATAAATGCCTTGTTTTTGTTGCCAGCACGTTCTGCACTTAACTGGCAAAGCCTATCTGACGCTTCTCTGGCCACGGATTTGTCATCATGGTAAGCGTCGATAAATGCCTTGTTTTTGCTGCCAGCACGTTCTGCTCTTAACTGGCAAAGCGTATCTGACACTTCTCTGGCCACGGAAAGACAGGGCAGGAAATCTTTCAGCGTCACCGCCTCTCGAAAGGTCAGATCCCGCAGTCCCATGCCACGAACCCTGCAGATTTCCTCTTCACACTACGCGTGTGTCGGGCGACGTTTCCCGAGATAAGCACGATTTTTTTGCCTCCGTTCTGGGGTTTATCTGCGGTAATAATAAACTTATTAATCAGTTAACTACGTGCTAAAACCCTGTCGTAACCTGGCGGCATTATTTGAAAATCACTCATCACATTTGAAAAATATTTCAGGTTGTTACTGACAAGACGTAACGGCAGACCTATGTTTAAAAAACCGCCAGATTCGTGCGGGACGTGGGTCGTTCTGATCAACGTAATGCGCCCGATTAAACCCTTGCCGTGCATATCGGGGGCCACTAACTCACCTGACTCTGCCTGCTGCGCAATCGCGTACCGGGCGGGCTGTCTGTTTGCGGAGATGGAGAATGAGAGTGCAATCTAACAGCGCCAGCCGTGCTATCACCGATTATTTCAACAGCCCGGACTGGAATGTCCCGCCAGAGTCGGATTTGCTGGCCGTTATTATGCGGGAACTGATGGAAGCCGGGCAGCCCACGACCAATAAAGCCGTTATCGCACGCGTGATCAATAAGCTGGAATTTGAAGGGGATGAGCAACGCCTGCAACGCTATCGTGCCCTGTTAGCCCGGCTGATGGAGGCGCGGCCCCACGAGTGAGCCGCTGTTAACCTACTTCGCCAGCCGGTACTGGTTGGCCTCGCTTACGCTGGCCCGACCGCTGCTGCGCTGAAACAGGCAAAGCTCTCGTCCCCGGCGGTTTTTCATGTGCTTCTGCGGATAGAGCCCTTCAAGCAGTAACGCGCTGTAGCCTACGCTGTCATCGTACTCGACAACCTGACCCAGTATTTTTACCTTGCTTAAGGTGCTGGCGTTGATGCACGCCTGCCGCATCACCTGCTGGCTTTTCTGCCATGCCTCCGGGCTTGAAGCCAGGGCAACCGGGCTGACCAGCAGCAAAAATAAGACTGAAATCCTCTGGAAATATTCCATGCGTTGCTCCTTCTTCGGGCTTAACCAGAAAAAAATTCCCGCCTGAGCGGGAATAAACAAGACGAGCATTGCATATTGATGTAACGAGGAAATCCTTACCCTGTTGATTGAACCGATCGATAACGGTTATCGCCTACCCACAGGGTACAGGCGTTATCTTCGCCTGACGCCATGACAACTCTATGACAATGCCCTGTTTATTTGCCACTTAACCGCAATAGACACGGCTGATATTACCGCTTTTGTCGGCCATAAAGTTCAGACGGGTGAAATTAAAGTCCATCGTTACCGCTGAATTCCACGGGATGGCACGCACTTTTTGCGTGAAACGCTGATTATCGATGGCAGACAACGGCTTGCCCACAAAGTGTTGATACTGAGATGCGCCACAGCTGTCCGCCTGCGCATCCAGCGGCACGGCGGCCTTGTCGGATTGTGTGGCCGACTGGCAGCCCGTCAGCAGTAAAAAACCGGCGGCCACCAGCGCTTTTCCATAATGATTCACGTGTTTTCTCCTCATGGACGTGTAAAACCTGACTCCGAAGAGTAACAAGCCTTTCAGCAGGTATGAACCGCTAAAATCAAACTTACCGCACAATACCAGGGATTAAATGCTAGGGAATGCGGTTATTGACAGATGAATCGCACTTGCTGGCTAAAATTACCGAGAGAAGCCTCTGATAGTATTTGCGGACTCCCCCATGACACGATGAGTTATTGAGGAAGCGCGAGTGGAACTGATCCTTTTTATTAGCTTTGCCCTCTTGTTGACCCTGATCGCGGTCAGCATCCGCTAGCCAGTGATCATGCCCTTGGTGCTGCACGTCTTGTTCTCAGGCTGCGGCGCAAGCGTCTGGCAGCCTGTTGCAACCCTCTCTGACAGTGGGTTTGCCCCCTGAATCCATGCACATCAAACCGGCATAACGCCCTGACGGCGTTGAACAAAAAATATTGTGTCGTACGCTCTCTCGACAGCGATCCGACGCGTTGCTACTATGCGTTTATCATCGCTGGCTGGGTCGCCTATGAACACCAATTCCGACAGAGTGACGCTGACACTGTTTTATGTCGGCAGCTTTGTTGTCTATTACCTCGTTACCATGCTGATTACCCTGTTTCCGAATTACGGTATTCTGCGTAATGACGGTTTGCTGGTGCCTGTACTCTGCCTGTTCGAGTTTGCGGTCATCTATCCGCTGTATCGGTTCTACTGCCAGCGTCGTACGGATATTCCATTGGGCTTTTTACGCTCAGGTCAGACGTTACTTTTTATTGGCGCCCTGTTTATTTTAATGGCGGCGCAAACCCAGTACTTACAGCCTGAAGGCTGGCTGGTCGCGCAAACGCAGCAGGGACGCAGCTCGATGCTTATCCTGTTGCTCACCGCCGTCTTGCTGGCCCCGGTATTTGAAGAAGTGCTGTTTCGCGGCTTTTTGTTGCAGGGCTTTCTGCTCTGGGCACCCAACAGCCGTTTTGCCTGCATGCTACTGACCTCCCTGCTCTTTGCGCTGATGCATACGCAGTATGTTCACTGGGAAACCGTGGTAGCGCTGACGCTCTTCTCTCTGCTGCTTTGCTATGCCCGCCTGCGCAGCAATTCGCTGGCCTTGCCGGTCTTTCTTCATACGCTGAACAACCTGATTGCTATCCTGCCCGCCTGGTATTTCGCATGACAGGCATCATTTTTTTATTGCCCCTCCGTCAATAACCTGCGAAAAATCAGCTAGTATCCTTTTTTAACCACAGGGATGGATGGTCTGTAAGCCAATGATTACCATGCTGGATGTGGCCCGCAAGGCCGGAGTTTCTAAAGCCACCGTCTCGCGCGTGCTGGCGGGAAATCGTTACGTCAGTAAAAGTACGCAGCAAAAGGTCTATCAGGCCATTGCCGAAACCGGTTATCGCCCCAATCTGCTGGCGCGCAGCCTGGCCACGCAAAAGTCCCAAAATATTGGCTTAATTGTTACCCACTCGCTTTTTAACGGCCCCTACTTCAGCGAGCTGCTGTTTCAGGCTGCCACCCTGACCAATAACTACGGTCGCCAGTTAATTCTGGCTGATGGCAAAACCTGCGCTGACGACGAGCGCGCCGCTATTGAGTTTCTGCTCGACCTGCGCTGTGACGGGATCATTATCTATCCCCGCTTTCTGGACACCGAGGCACTGGATGCCATTATCGAGCAGCACGATATCCCAATTATGGTGGTGAATCGCCAGCTGCCGCGTCATCCGGCCCACTGTGTCTGGGCTACACATCAGCACAATACCTTTCAGGCGACGCGTTATCTGATCGCGCGCGGGCATCACGACATTGCCTTTATTCGTGGTATGACGGGTTCCCCTACCGCTGCCGCTCGCCTGGCAGGTTATGAGCAGGCCCTGGCTGAGCAGGGGCTTGCGGACAGGGCCTGCATCGTGCAGGGCGCGTGGACGCCGGCCAGTGGGATGGCGGCGGCAAAGCAGCTGCTGGACGCGGGCGTGACATTTAGCGCCCTGATGGCGAGTAACGATGACATGGCAATCGGGGCCGCGCTGGCGCTTCATGCCGCGGGAAAACGGCTGCCACAGGATGTTTCTCTGCTGGGATTTGATGATATCCGTATGGCCGAGTTTTTCCTGCCGCCGCTGACCACCGTGCATGTGCCGGTCGCAGAAATGATTCAGCACACGCTGGCGCAGCTGGTCGCCATGCTGGAAGGTCAGGAGGTGGAAGCCTTGCCGCCCTTTAGCGGCCATCTGATTGAGCGCGCCTCGGTCGCGGACGGGCCTCATAAGCGGTAAGTCGCGGCATCCCTGCCGCGCGGTCTTAGTAGTCCACCGACGCGTTCAGCGTTGCGCCGTTACTGCGAATCAGCTTCTGATACCAAAAGAAGCTTTTTTTGCGGTAGCGTGCCAGGTCCTTTAACGCTTTTTCATCGCGGTTCACATAAATAAATCCGTAACGTTTGCTGATGCCCTGATGGGTACTCACCAGATCAATAGCAGACCACGGGCAATAACCGAACAGCTCGACGCCATCGGCAATGGCCAGCTGCAGCTGAGCGATATGCTCACGCAGATAGTCGATACGGTAATCATCATGCACCTTGTTGTCGGCCGCCAGGGTATCAAACGCCCCTAAGCCATTTTCGGTAACGATGAGCGGCAAGGCATAACGTGCATAAATCTGGCGCGCGGTGATGCGAAAGCCTACCGGATCGATATACCAGCCAAACTGATTTTGCTGCAGATGCGGATTATTACAGCCCACGTAGACGGAGCGGTCGATGCCGGCCATTTGCTGATCGGCATGGGGCCGACTGTCGGGGTCATGATGTTCGCACTCTGCCCCGACGGTGGCCGAAGCATAATAGTTAAAGGCGATAAAATCGGGCTGACCGGCGGCGATGATGGCCATATCCTCATCCTCGATCGTCGGAAGCCAGCCGCGCTGTTTTAAGAAAGCCCATACCACAGGGTTGTAGCGCCCGTGAACGGCTAAATCCAGATAGAGCCAGTTACGGATTGCAGAGAAATTGTCCGCCGCCAGCACATCCTCTGGCCGCGAGCTTGCCGCATAGACGCAGGAGATATTCGGTGCCGGGCCAATTTTAGCGTCTGGCAAGCGTTCGTGGCAGGCAGTCATCGCCTTTGCCTGCGCCAGCATCATGTGGTGATTTTGCTGATACAGGGTTTTCTGTGGATCGGCGGTGCCAGGCGGTAACGTCCCGATCACGTCGCCTTTCAGGATCATCATGTTCTGTTCGTTGATGGTCAGCCAGTATTTGACCTGGCTGCCATACTGCTCAAAACAGGTAATGGCAAAACGTTCAAACGCCGCTACCGTGCGGCGAGAAGACCAGCCTCCGTCCTGCTGCAGGGCCCAGGGCAGATCGAAATGATAAAGCGTGACCAGCGGTGTAATGCCGTGCCGGCAAATCTCATCAATTAACTGCTGGTAAAAGGCCACGCCCGCCTCGTTTAACGCGCCGTCGCCTTCCGGGTAAAGACGGCTCCAGGCGATGGAGAAGCGGTAGGTTTTTAGTCCCATCTCCGCCAGCAGGGCGATATCCTCTTTAAAGCGGTGGTAGTGGTCACTGCAAACGGTAAAATCCGTAATTGCCTGGCTGAACGTGGCTTTGTCGATAACCGACGGCCCTTTACCATCTGCATCCCATCCGCCCTCCACCTGATATGCCGAGGTCGAGGCGCCCCAGAGAAAACCGTCCGGAAATGCGGTCAGTGTCGAATGTTGCATAAAATCTCCTTTTTTAACGTGCGGCAAGCTCCCGACGCAGTTGAATAATTTCTTCTGCCAGCTCGCGGCAAAGCATCGCGTTCATCAGGTGATCCTGGGCGTGAACCATAATCAGGTTGACCGGGATTTTTCCGCTGCCCTCATCAGCACCGATGAGCCGGGTCTGTATCTGATGCGCCGCCTTTGCCGCCGCCGTCGCGGCGGTCAGCATGCTGTCTGCTCGTTCCCAGTTTTGCTGACGAGCTGCACGCAACGCTTCCATCGAGCAGGAGCGCGCTTCGCCCGCCTGAATAATCAGTTCGATTACCGTGCTTTCATCGATTTCCATGCATTACTCCTTTACCGGTTGTGCTGCACTCAGTTCCTGCTGCAGCAGTTGACGCTCGTACATTTTAAAAAACGGGTAGTAAATCAACGTGGCAATCGTCACCAGGACGGCAATCAGCACGATGACGCGCCAGTCCCAGCCGGTTGACCAGGCCGCACCAATTGGGGCGGGCGTGGTCCACGGTGCCAGCGAGATGACGTGGTTAATCAGATTGGTTTTAGTGGCGATCCAGGCAATGACGGCATTGACCAAGGGAGCAAGAACGAAGGGAATAAACAGAATGGGGTTCATGACGACGGGCGAGCCAAAAATAACCGGCTCGTTGATATTGAACATACTGGGCACGATGCTGAGTTTGCCAATGGAGCGCAGATGGGAAGACTGGCTTCGCAAATAAAGTAATACCAGCCCCATGGTGGAACCGGAACCGCCAATCACGATAAAAAACTGCCAAAAGGGTTCGATAAACACATGGCTGACAGGCTCACCCGCATTCAGTGCCTGCTGGTTCAGGCCGAGATTGGTCAGCCAGAAGGCCTGCAAAATCCCGCCGACAATCACGGCACCGTGAATGCCTGCGAACCACAACAGGTGGCACAGCAGGACGGCGACCAGCACGGCGGGCAGTGAATCCGAGGCGGAGATGATCGGAGAGAAGATCGCCATGATGGCCTGCGGCAGCAGCATGCCAAACTGTGCCTGTACCCACAGGCTAAGCGGAAATAAGGTAATAAAGATGGTAATGATGGGAATGAGCAGGTCAAAGGACTGACGAATTTTCGGCGGCACCTGTTCGGGTAATTTAAAGCCGATGTTGTGTTTCTGCAAAAAGTGCATCAGCTCCGTGGCAAAAAGCGCGACCAGAATGGCGGTAAAAATCCCCTCCCCGCCCAGCGATCCTACCGGCAGCATTTTGCCCGTTTGCGGTGCGGCCACGACCAGAAACGCCATCAGCGACAGGCTGGCCGCCATAAAGCCGTTCATCTTATAGCTGTTTGCCAGGTTGTAGGCGATAGCACTGGCGATATAGAGCGCCATAATGCCCATCGTCATGTTGTACGGCATCATGATTTGTTCTTCATGTGCCTTGACCATGCCGAGCCACCACTGTGCGAAGGCCCAACTGCTGTCTGCCGAAAAAGGAGGATGCGCAAACAGCAGCATGAAGGAACCCACAATCAGAAACGGCATTGAGGCAATAAATCCATCGCGGATGGCGATGACGTGGCGCTGGCTGGAGAGGCGTCCCGCCAGCGGACTGATGCGGTTTTCGATAACGCCGAATAACGATTCGCTTAAGCGGCTCATCCCTTAACTCCTGCTCAGGAAAACGAGAATAACGCTGCACAGGCAAATACAGGCCTGCGATATATTTTTCAGTTTCTTACTCATCAGGGATGAATAAGCTTAAGTGCATCACTTAATATCTTTTCACCCTTCATCATTCCGTAATCCATGCTGTTAATCACTGCGATGGGTTTACTGTGTTGTTGGGCGACAGGCTCAAAATCCGCCAGCTTATATTTAATCTGCGGCCCCAGCAGGCAGCAGTCATAGTCGGCAATAAGATCAGTAAACTCTTCAATTCCAACAGCTTTTATCTCTACCGCTATGCCTTGTTCTTTAGCGGCTTTTTCCATTTTCTGTACCACCATACTGGTGGACATTCCGGCGGCGCAGCACAGCAAAATCTTTGGCATTGTTAATTCCTCCGTGTGATGAATGATTAACGAATACACAGGGTAAAGATTTTCTGCAACCGGTTTCAGATTTGCATGTCAGAAGTGTGAGAAATATCAAAACGTACCGGCATCACTGTTGAGCAATAACACCTTCAACAGGCGCGATCATTTTCTGACCCTGAACATCGTCACGGCAGAGATAAAAATCGATGGGGTTGCGGCGTCAGAAATTAACGCGACGACGTGGCTGCGCGTGCTGTTAACAATAAGATTTCACTGCTGTTCAGGCGCGCAAGCCTTATAATGCGTCAGAGCAATCCGATACCGTCCAGCGTGATGAGTGCCCCGACGGCAATTAGCTATACTGGTTTTATAAAAAAGGAACACTCATCCATTTCGTGATGTGCGAACCGGGAGAAGGAGTCGGTTATGTTGATTGGTTTTGTATTGTTGGTAAGCGCCTGTGGACATGATGCCTGTGAAGCGTTGCCGGTGTCGGAGCGCATTTATCCAACGAAAGCCGCCTGTGAAGTCATGGCAAACCGCATTCATAAAGTCCGCCCAAACGTGGTGCTGCTTTGTGGTGAAGTGCATCGTTCAGATAACTGAACAGGCGCAAGGACACAAAAACAGGCAGACAACATTGCAAGGATGCCGTTTAGCGTTCAAAATATAAGCTGTTTTACACCAACACAGTCGTGAATCCCATGAAAAGTAGTCGTCCCCGCCGTCCAACTGGGCGTTGGGTTTATTACATTTTGTATGAAGGCATTCTGTGGCCCTGTCCGGTACGCTGGGAATGGGAAAGCGCCTATGGCGGCTGGCTTCCGTTCTACTATTCGCCAACATTTGAATTTGTGGCGGGCGATCCCGGTAAGGCTTACCGTATTGCGCGCAGCGACGTGCGGACTAAGCGTGGAGAAGAGATGTATGCCTGACGTGTCAGGTGGCGTTCCAGGGAAACCAGGATGCGGTAAGCAGAAAGTAAAGTAACTCCAGCAGCAGTACCACCATTAGCAGCACACCAAGCTTGTGGCGAGAAAGCCACGATTTCATGCGCATATTATCGCTGTCCCCTCATTCGACAACAGTACGTCACGCGTTACTGGCAAGACGAACCGCCTTTCCCCGTGTTTTGCAGAACCGCCTGCCCCTGCGACGATTGGATGCCGCACACGAAGATGCGCCCGCAGGCGCATCTGGATTCGGTACTATCACCGATGACATCACGACCGATTGCATCACGAAAAGTGACGCAGGATCGTCGTCAGTTGTTCAGGGTGTAGTCGAGCGTGATTTCTGCATTCAGCACCTGAGAAACCGGACAGCCTGCTTTGGCTTTATTGATGATTTCATCAAAGGTGTCGTTATCAATGCCCGGCAGAGAAACGGTGCTGGTTAAGGCGATTTTGGTGATCGCGAAGCCTTCACCTTTTTTATCCAGCGAGACGTCTGCAGTGGTATCGATGCTTTCAGGCTTATGGCCAGCGTTACCCAACATCAGCGACAGCGCCATAGAGAAACAGGCCGCATGTGCCGCACCAATCAGCTCTTCTGGGTTAGTGCCTTTTTGTCCTTCAAAGCGGGTGTTAAAGCCGTAGGGCTGTTGGTTCAGTACGCCGCTCTCGGTGCTGACTGTGCCTTTGCCTTTAATATCGCCTTCCCAATGCGCCGAGCCTTTCTTATGAATGGTCATGTCATTCCTCCTGTTGGTAAAGAAGGTAAGTATAGACAACGCATCTGATTTCGCAGCGGGCGACTATGCCGGACGCAGATTGGCTTCCTGCAGGAGCGCATTTGCCTGCACCAGCGAAGCCTGGGTGATATCGGCAATGCGCTTCGCGCCGGTTAAGGTCATCGCGACTTTCATCTCTTTTTCAATCAGCGTCAGTAAATGCTCAACGCCGCGCTGTCCCTGTGTCGCCAGCGCATAGATAAAGGCGCGCCCCAGCAGGACGCTGTCTGCGCCCAACGCAATCATACGCACCACATCCAGCCCGTTTCGAATACCGCTGTCGGCAAGGATCGTGATATCGCCTTTGACCGCATCCGCAATCGCAGGTAAGGCACGGGCCGAGGACAGCACGCCGTCCAGCTGGCGTCCGCCATGGTTAGAAACCACGATACCGTCAGCCCCAAAGCGCACCGCGTCACGGGCGTCCTCAGGATCCAGAATGCCTTTGATCACCATCGGGCCATCCCAGAAATCACGAATCCACTCCAGATCCTGCCAGGAAATGGAAGGATCAAAGTTCTTCGCCAGCCAGCCAATATAGTCCTCCAGGCCGGTAGGCTTGCCGAGATAGGTGGAGATATTCCCCAGATCGTGCGGCCTGCCCTGTAATCCTACATCCAGTGCCCACTTTGGATGGGTGATGGCCTGCCAGTATCGCCGCAGTGCGGCATTTTCACCGCTCATGCCCGAATGCGCATCGCGATAACGCGCGCCCGGCGTCGGCATGTCCACGGTAAACACCAGCGTAGAGCAGCCTGCCGCTTTGGCCCGCTCCAGGGCATTACGCATGAAGCCTCTGTCCCGCAGCACATAGAGCTGGAACCACATAGGGCGATTGATCTGCGGGGCAACCTCTTCAATAGGGCACACAGAGACGGTGGACAGCGTGAAAGGAATGCCTTTGCCTGCCGCTGCGCGGGCGGCCTGCACTTCGCCCCGACGAGCATACATGCCGCACAGCCCGACCGGTGCCAGCGCCACGGGCATTGACAGCGTTTCATTAAACAGGGTGGTTTCGAGACTGAGTTCGGACATGTTGCGCAGGATGCGCTGGCGCAGCGCCACCTCCGAGAGATCGGCGACGTTGCGCTGGAGTGTGTGCTCCGCATAAGCCCCGCCATCCAGATAGTGAAACAGGAAAGGCGGCAAAATACGTTGTGCAGCGGCGCGGTAGTCACTGGCGGCAGAAATGATCATCAGCGTTTCTCCTTGTGGTTGTCCAGGTGATGGCCTGGTAAACGCGTAATACGCGCCTGTCTGGCTTCGTCTTCATCAAGCGTTTTCATCGTGGTATGAACAAAACAAAGATGATCCATCGCCGCTAAGCGGGCGGCCTCGGCATCACCCAGTAAAATGGCGTCAAGCATAGCCCTGTGCTGAACGGTGAGGCGGTCGAAAATCGTCGGGCTGGTGTACATCAACCTGCGGCTGTGCAACATCGAGGACTGCAGCAAATCAAAAAATCCGCGCATGGTTTGTAGCAGTACCACGTTATGCGAGGCTTCCGCGATAGCGAGGTGAAAGCGCAGATCGGCCTGACCGGCCAGATGGGGATCGTCGCTCTCCTTCAACGCCAGCGTGGCGTCAAAAGCGTACTGCAGTCGTTCCTTATCAGACTCTGTTGCCCGAAGTGCCGCATGCCATGCGGTGCTGGCTTCAATCGCGTGGCGCGCTTCCAGAATGTCATAGCGGTAATCCGGATCGTTGGCCAACAGCTGACGAATCGGCTCAACAATGCGCTGTTCAGACCAGGGCTCCTGGGGCTGACGCAGCCAGGTGCCGTCGCCGCGTCGGCTCGTCAATATTCCGCTGCTGATAAGCTGCTGAATAGCTTCGCGCAGCGACGAGCGTGAGACGCCAAGCGCCGCAGCCAACTGGCGCTCGGCAGGCAAACGCATGCCGGGCTCAAGCTGATGGTCGCGAATATACTGTTGGAGCCGAACCCGCAGCGGATCGGCGGACGGCAGTAAGTTTGGTGTCATGGGATCATCCAGGGAAAAACGTAAGCCTGAAGCGTGGTAATGATGCCCACCAGGCAGGTAAATATCAGGCTGTGCTTGACGGTAAAACGGAACAGATCCGACTCCTTGCCTACCAACCCGACTGCGGCACAGGCAATGGCTATCGACTGCGGCGAGATCATCTTACCGGTCACGCCCCCGGTGGTATTTGCCGCCACCAGCAGGATATCGGAAACGCCGATCTGCCGCGCGGTCGTCGCCTGCAAGGCGGCAAACAGGGCATTCGATGACGTATCCGAGCCGGTCAGAAACACGCCGAGCCAGCCCAGGAAAGGCGAGAAGAAGGTAAACGCATGGCCGGTGTGGGCCAAAGCCAGCGCCAGCGTGGCAGAGAGGCCGGAGTAGTTAGAGATAAAAGCAAACGCCAACACCATCCCGATGGAGTAGATGGGCAACATGAGCTCTTTCAGGGTTTCAGCAAAGGTCACTACCGCAGTCCGGGGCTTCATCTTCAGGAAGATGATAGCCACGAGGGCGGCAACCAGAATAGCCGTACCGGTTGCCGAGAGCAGGTCGAGTTTAAAAATGGCCGGCCAGCTACTGGGCTGCGCGACCACCGGCGGCATTCTGGTTACCCAGCCATCAAGGCCGGGCACAGGGAGGCTGAGCACCGATTCCGCTAAGGCCCCGCCTTTTGCGAACAGCGCTTTAAAAGGTGGAATGCTCCATAACGTGACGGTTGCCGTCAGAAACAGGAACGGCATCCAGGCGCGCACCACCTGACCTGTCGTGTATTTTTGCCGGTTCACAGGCTGGCCCGCGTGCGGGCTTTCTGTTTCGCTGAAGCGAAAGATGCGCACCGGCTGCCAGACGCGCAAAAACAGCGTCAGCGAAATGAGTGAGGCGAGCGAGGAGATAATATCGGGCAGCTCCGGCCCCAGAAAGTTGGAGCTGAGGAACTGGGCAATCGCGAACGATCCCCCCGCCACGATCACGGCGGGCCAGGTTTCTTTGACACCGCGCCAGCCATCCATAATCGCCATGATCCAGAACAGCACGACGATCGTCAGTAGCGGAAGCTGACGGCCTGCCATCTGACCGATGGCAAAGCTGTCCAGCCCGGTCACCTGGCCCGCCACAATTATCGGGATCCCCATCGCGCCAAACGCCACGGGCGCAGTATTGACGATCAGGCACAAGCCTGCGGCATAGAGCGGATTAAAACCGAGCCCCACCAGCAGCGCGGCCGTGATGGCGACCGGCGCGCCGAAACCTGCCGCACCTTCTAAAAAGGCGCCAAAAGAGAACCCCACAATCAACATCTGTAAGCGCTGATCGGGCGTGATCGATAAGATGGAAGCGCGGATGATGTCGAACTGACCTGTCTTAACCGAGATCTTATAAACAAAAACCGCCGCCACGATGATCCAGGCGATGGGCCACAGGCCATACATAAAACCGTAAACTGCTGACGCCAGCGCCTGCTGTAGCGGCATCCGATACAGCAACAGCGCGACCAGCAGCGCAAGGACGACCGTGAGCGTGGCGGCCTGATAGCCTTTCATCTTTAACCTGATTAACGCAAAGAAGAAAAACAGAACAGGAAGCAAAGCAATCAGGCTGGAGAGCCAGATATTGTTGAGCGGATCGTAATTTTGCTGCCAGATCTGCATGCCATGATCTCCATAAGAGGATGAAAGCGATGCGCGATCGACAAACCCAGGTGGCGCATCTGTCACTTCAGCCGCGCCGATTGGTCCTACCAATCTGGCAATCAGCGCTTGCTTGCTACAGATACTTAACCCGCTGTTAACTCTAGGCAACAGTTACAGCACTATTTTTAACGTTATGTGAGCCGCTGAAAACGTTTTGCTGGTTTGGTAGGACCAATTACCGTTCAGGAAAAGCCTGTTTGTAGCTTTCAGGATGAAAACGCAGGTTCAGGCCGATCAGCATGACCGTTACGCACCCCTGCAACAGCCAGATAGAGGAAAAGTGGCCCGTAAGTTCATGCAATTGCCCGGCAAGAAACGGCATACTGCCCGCGATAATAAAGCCGACGCCCTGCATGAATGCCACCAGACGCGCCCCGGCCTGAGGATGCGCCAGGTGGTCCAGCGCCAGCACCAGGGCAAGGGGAAATGCGCCGCCCAGGCCAACGCCTGCTATCCCTGCCCATAGCCAGGCTGGGTAGAGCGGTGCCACCAGCAGGCCTGTTAACCCGCAGAGCTGAAGTGCCAGCGTCAGCAGAAGCAGCGGTCGCCTGTCCGCCCCCCGCACCAGCAGGGGAAACACCAGGGCACCGGCAACCTGACAGGCAATCATCACGCCCAGCAGGCCGCCGCCCGCCTGCGCGCTCCAGCCCTGTTGATGATAAAAATCCGGCAGCCAGGCCACACAGATGGCGTAGCCGCCGTTTACTAACCCAAAGCTCAGCGCCAGCGTCCATGCGCGCGTATTGCGCCAGACCGAGGGCATAACGGCTGATGTCTGCCGGGACGGGGACGCCGCAGGGATCCGCCACCACAGCATGACGGCCAGCAGCGCAGGCACACTCCAGCTGCTGAGCGCGCCCTGCCAGCCCAGGTGCGCACTGATCCACGGCGTCAGCGCCGCGCCCAGCCCACCGCCGCCCATTAGCGCCGCCGCCCATAGCCCGGTGATCATGGCGCTGCGCTGCGTAAAGCGCTGACGGATCAACCCCGGCATGGCCATTTGTACAATCCCGATGCCGATACCGCCAGGAACCGTGCTCCACACCAGCCAGGCGCCTTGCGCGATAAAAAACCGGCTGGCCAGCGCCAGTACTAACAGCGCCAGCCCGCTACACAGCAGCCTACGCAGCGGGATACGTTGCAGCAGCGGCGCGCTCACTAAGGCTATTGCCCCCATCATCATCATGGGAATCGCGGGCAGAAGTGAGGCCGCCAGCGAAGATAATCCAATACTTTCCCGCAGCTGCTCCAGCAGTGGACTAACGGATGTCATCAGTGGCCGCATGTTCAGTCCGGCCAGTATCAGGGCGGCAATCATCAATAAAGGGTCTTTTTTCATGGGGGATCCTGGAATTAAACGTTGTCAGCCTGACAGCAGCGATTACTATTTGGAAATGAAATAACAGCATGACAGGCAGTGGAAAAATGAATCGCCAGCCCATGTTTACGCCCCAACAGCTGCTGAGCTTTGTTGCCGTATGCGAAACCACCAGCTTTACCCGCGCCGCCGAACGGGTGCACCTGTCGCAATCGACGGTCAGCCAACAGGTGCGACGGCTGGAAGAGATGGTCGGTAAAACGCTGCTGGCACGCTCGTCCCACCAGGTGCAGATCACAGAAGAAGGCGAAAAACTGCTGGGCTATGCCCGCCGGATCATTGCCCTTAACGGTGAAGCCCACGATGTGCTGAGCGATAAGTGGCGCGATGGCATCCTGCGCCTTGGCGTTCCGGAAGACTTCGCCGCCCCCACAGCGGGACTGCTGGCGCGGTTTAGCCGCGAACATCCGCACCTGCGGCTGGATGTCATGAGCGGAATGCAGGTGGAACTGTGGCGCGCCTGGCAACGGGAAGAGCTGGATATCATGCTGATCAAGCAGCCTTACGGTGAGCGCCCACTGGCTTCGCGCCCGGAGCCGCTGCTGTGGCTGGACAGCGCCGCGCATCCCTGCTTCGAGCAGTCTCCGGTTCCGCTGGTGTTGTTTCCGCAACTAGGGCTGTACCGGGAGGAGATCTGCCAGACGCTGGATTTACTCGGTCGCAGCTGGCGAATTGGGTACAGCAGTGCCAGCCTGGTGGCACTCTCCGCCGCCAGCGCCCAGGGCTTAGGGATAACGCTGCTGCCGGCCAGCTGTCGCTTACCTTCGCATCGGGTTCTGGATAGCCAACAGGGTTTACCGGTGATTGATACGTTTGAGCTGGCACTGTTTTGTCGTCAGCCTGAGGATGGGCTGCAGCGCCAGCTGGCGAATGCCCTGGCCGACTTCGCCGGTCTGAACTGGCAGTGATTTTTTAAATAGCAGGCAGTGGAAAACAACCCAGCAGAGAAAGCCGCAGTTTGTCAGATTAAAGACTCACTCACTTTCGCAGGAGTCGCTGATGCAGACCGCTTTGCCCACCAGCCGCCGCCGCTTTCTCCGCCAGGGGGTTCGCTTGACCGCCGCCAGCAGTATGATCATGGCCGGAATGACCGCCCCGGGCATGGCCGCCAATCGCAGCGCACCGCCCGCGTCCTCTGGCAAAGCTTTGCCGCAAACCGCTCACTACGTTTTACATAATGTAGTGCTTGAAGAGGGCTTCGGACGTGACGGTGACGAGATTGTTGAGACGAAAACGGCGCGCTACGACATCACACTTCGCGATGGTCGATTTCATCAGATCAGTCCGGCCGGACAAGGTGACCGTTCACTGCCGTTTTGGGATGCGCAAGGTGCGCTGCTGCTGCCGTCTACGCAGGATATGCACATCCATCTCGACAAAACCTTTTACGGCGGCCCCTGGCAGGCACCGCGGCCGCGTAAAGGCAAAACGATTATGGACATGATTGCCCGCGAACAGGTGCTGATTCCACAGCTGCTGCCCACCTCTCAGGCCCGGGCCGAAGGGCTTATCGCCCTGCTGAACGCCATGGGCACGACCCGGGCGCGCAGCCATTGTAATATCGATCCGGTCAGCGGCCTGCAAAGCCTGGAACATCTGCAGGCCGCGCTGGCAAACCATCCCGATTTCCCCTGTGAGATTGTCGCCTTCCCCCAGCATGGATTGCTGCATTCTCAGGTTGATGGGCTGATGCGCGAGGCCATGCAATCTGGCGTGCAGTATGTTGGCGGACTCGATCCTACCCATGTGGATGGCGCGATGGAAAAATCCCTGGATGCCATGTTCCAGATTGCGCTCGACTACCAGCGCGGTGTCGATATCCACCTGCATGAAACCTCTGCTGCTGGCGTGCAGGCGATTCGCTACATGATTAAGACCGTGCAGAATAATCCCTCGTTACGCGGTAAGGTCACCCTCAGTCATGGTTTTGCGCTGGCAACCCTACAGGGCGCAGAGTTGGACAAGATGATTGCCGATCTGGCCGAGCAGCAGTTCAGCATTGCCTCCACGCTGCCCATCGGCAAGCTGACCATGCCCGTGCCACAGTTGCAGGCGGCAGGGGTAAACGTCATGACGGGCACCGACAGCGTGATCGATCACTGGTCGCCATTTGGCACCGGCAGCATGCTGGAAAAGGCCAATTTATATGCCCAGCTGTACGGGGGATCGGATGAATTCTCTTTAAGCCGCGCGCTGGCGATTGCGACTGATGGCGTGCTTCCGCTTTCTGCCAGCGGCGAACGCCAGTGGCCGCGCATCGGCGACAGCGCCAACATGATGCTGGTTGAGGCCAGTTGTTCGGCGGAAGCGGTGGCACGGATTTCGCCCGTGATAGCGAGTTTCTCGCGGGGTAAACCGCAGTTTGTGCGACAGCAGGTTTAACGCAGATGCGCCTCACTTCACGCAACGGCGCTAAAGTGAGGCGCGGACATCTCAGGCACAGCGATGTTAAGCCCGGCCAGCCTCCCTCTTTTTCGACATTAACTCCATCGCCAGCGCATAGAGCGGCGCGCCGTCAGGGGCAACAGGATCGTCTTCTGCATAACATCCGATCATAGAGGCAACTTTATCTGCCGATAAGGTTTCGCCATAAAGATGGAGCGTCAGGACAGCACGACCAACGATTTTTAGTACGTCTTCATGCAAGATCTGCGGGATATTATTCAATGAAAAAACCCTCTGCCAGTGGTTATATCGATCTATGTCGCTCAATATAAAGGAGTTACTCAATGATTTTTACAGGGGCTGAAGCCAATACTTTTACATTACTAATGCTATTTATCCTGTAAAAAAAACGGGCTTCACCGGTTAACTCAATATTCGCTCTTATAAACAAAAGATTATGAATTTATTAACGTTGTCAGACGGTTATCGAACCCGATCCTGGCGAATGTATTCCGCTGTCATTCATTAAAATAATCCACCTAACGCACATCATCTTCAGTTTATTCTTAAAAAAACTCGCGTGAAATGGATATTATTTATTCATAAGGTTAACGTTGCCGTTGCGCACGCTTTCTGACAGACTTGCGCACGCAATGATGCCCCCCACTTTTAGCCGCAGAGGCCGCACCCGTGACCGCTTTTTCCTCGCTTAATTCTCTTCCCGACAGCCAGCTCGATAACCTGCGCGAAATGGGCTATACCAGCATGACGCCGGTTCAGGCCGCCACGCTGCCCGCGATTTTAGACGGACGCGACGTGCGTGCGCAGGCCAAAACCGGCAGCGGTAAAACCGCCGCATTTGGTATTGGGTTGCTGCAGCATATCGACAGCGCTCACTTTCAGACGCAGGCGCTGATTTTATGCCCGACCCGGGAACTGGCCGATCAGGTCAGTAACGTCCTGCGGCAGTTAGCCCGCTTCACGCGCAACATTAAAATCTTAACCTTATGTGGCGGCCAGCCTATGAGCGCCCAGCGCGATTCGCTGGTGCATGCGCCTCATATCGTGGTCGGCACACCGGGCCGTATTCTGGATCACATTAAGCGTGAGACGCTGAAGCTGGAGAGCCTGCGTACGCTTGTACTGGACGAAGCCGATCGCATGCTGGAAATGGGCTTCCGCGACGATATGGAAACGATTATCGCTGCCACGCCAGCATCACGTCAGACGCTGCTGTTTTCCGCGACCTGGCCGGAAGGCATTGCCGCCCTGAGCCAGCGCTTTCAGCGTGAGGCGCTGAGCGTGGTCACGGAAGAAGTGAGTGAACTCCCTGCTATCGAGCAGCAGTTTATTGAAGCCAGCCACGGTGAAAAGCTGTCTCTGCTGATCAGTCTGCTCAGCGAACGCCAGCCCTCTTCCTGCGTGGTGTTCTGTAATACCAAGCGGGAGTGCGATGATATTGCGGCTGCGCTCAATGCACGCGATATCAGCGCCCTGCCCCTGCATGGCGATCTGGAACAACGCGATCGCGAACGGGTGCTGATCCGTTTTGCCAACGGCAGCGGCCGCGTATTAGTCGCAACCGATGTTGCGGCCCGTGGGCTGGACATCAAGTTGCTGTCGCTGGTGGTAAACTATCAGCTGGCCTGGGATCCGGAAGTGCACCTGCATCGCATTGGCCGCACCGCGCGCGCTGGCGAACAGGGCGCAGCGGTGAGCTTTGTCGCTGCAGACGAAATGGCACGCGCTCATGCTCTTGAAGACTTCCTGCAACAGAAGCTGCCCTGGGTTGCGGCCAGTTCGTTAAAGAAAAGCAGTAAAGCGTTACCGGCCGCCATGATGACGCTCTGCATTGATGGCGGGCGTAAAGCCAAAATCCGCCCCGGCGATATCCTGGGGGCACTGACGGGCGAAGCGGGTTACCGGGCTGACCAAATCGGTAAAATCGATCTCACCGCGACTCATGCATATGTGGCGATAGAAGCGGCCCAGGCTAAGCACGCACTGGTCAAGCTCAAGCAGGGTAAAATTAAAGGCAAGACCTGCCGCGCAGTCCTGTTAAAAGATTAAAAAAAAGGGCGAGACTCACTCTCGCCCACGCTTTTATGGCTCATCTATCCGCGTCACGTGCAGCGTTGTTTTGTCGCCTTTCCCCTGCACCTTGCCACTCACTCGCACTTTGTCATTAGCGGTATAGGTTTTACCACCGAACGTTTTTTCCGGCGCGATGAGGGTCACATGGCCGGTATCGTCACGAAACTGATAATTATCGCCCTTTAATTTTTTAACGATATAGCCTTCCAGCGTGACGTAACCGCCCTGGCGGAAGTCACGGATCTGATCGATGTGGGTTTGCCCGGTATCTTCCGATCCTTTGTAGCCCGCATCCTGTTTGCTCTGCGGCGGCGGCGTATCGCCTGTCTTAAAACCACCTTGCTCTGCATATGCACCAGACGTTGCCATGGCTAACAAGGCGGCCAGTAATACTTTTTTCATCTCGTACTCCTTTAAGGGAAGGTGTCCATGTTGAATAGTCACTGTTAAGCCTGGCACAAGAATATGCTGCCGTTAGATTTTCCCCTCTCACCTTTTTGCACTTGCTGCCGATAACTTCATCACAACCCTTTTCACCTGCTGCGCTGATGCTGAGGCAACAATGGATAATTTTCAGAAAGAGATCGACGAGAGAGCAAATCTCGCGTTATCGAACAAATTTGAGCTGCTGCTGTTTCGCCTGGGCTCTGACCAGTTAAAAGGTAAATCAGAGCTGTTTGGTATCAACGTATTTAAACTGCGTGAAATTGTACCGATGCCGCCGATTACCAAAGCCGCAGGCATGCGTTCGCCGTTGCTCGGCATGGCCAGTATCCGCGGACAGTTTATTCCGGTGATTGATTTACCGGCTGTCGCAGGCTGTGTTCCAGAAACGGGACTTAACCTGCTGCTGGTGACCGAGTACGCGCGAAACACCCAGGCGTTTGCCGTCGAGTCTGTCGAAAACATCGTGCGCCTTAACTGGAGCCAGGTGCATACCGCTGAAGCCGGTATCGGTGGCCGTAATATCACCAGTATCGCCTGCCTTGATGACGATGAACAAAAAAGCAATCTGGCCATGGTGCTGGACGTTGAGCAAATTTTGTATGACATCATCCCGTCTGTGCGCGGCGTTGAGCCGGAAGCCCCGAAAGAGCGTCAGTTCAAAATGAAGCCGGGTTCAGTGGCGATTGTGGCGGAAGATTCTAAAGTTGCCCGTCAACTGCTGGAGCAAGGCCTGAAGAGCATGGGTATTCCCGCCATCATGTGCAACACCGGCCTGGAAGCATGGGAAAAAATCAAAGAGATGCATCAGCAGGCTCAGGCCCAGGGTGAATCCATTCACGACAAGATTGCGCTGGTGTTAACCGATCTGGAAATGCCAGAAATGGACGGCTTTACGCTGACACGCAATATCAAGCGTGATACGACGCTGCGCCATATTCCTGTGGTGATCCACTCCTCGCTTTCTGGCAGCGCAAACGAAGATCACGTGCGCAAAGTCGGTGCCGATGGCTATGTGGCGAAGTTCGAACTGAACGAACTGTCTGACGTGATTTTTAAAGCAATGGAAGCCGCGAGCTAAGACGTAACGGGCAGCTTATCCCTGCCCAGTAAGGCTTGATATCCACCACTCGAGAATATAAGAATGCATAGTGAAACGCTTCCCGTCATCCGTAAGTCACTGTTTCGTGGTCGTGGCCGTCAGCTGAGCTGGATTGCAGCGATCGCTTTCTGCCTGCTGTTCTGGGGCGGCGTGCTTGCCCTGATGGTTTAGTCAATAGCAGCGGAACGTTGTCGGAAGGGAAACAAAAAAGGCTGCCAGTGGCAGCCTTTTATTACGGTAAATGCAACAACGCTATAGAACTCTTTAGCCTTTTCAGAGCGCCTGAGGCTGGCTCTGAGCTGCAATCCTTGTCGCGTTAATTTGAACAACGACCGTTTTGCAAAAAATGCATTTCGCTCCATGCGGGTTGGCTCTTGTCACATCGAAATGTGATGTACGGTACTGCGAGCCACTACAGTGAGGACATTTAAAACGCGTAATTTTCAGTCCTTAGAGACCAACAACGTTCGCAGCAGCTGGGCCTTTAGCACCATTTTCTACTGTAAACTCAACTTGTTGACCTTCATCTAATGAACGGAAATCTGTGCCCTGAATTGCAGAGAAATGTACGAATACATCTTTGCTGCCGTCCTGAGGAGAGATGAAACCGAAGCCTTTCTCAGCGTTGAACCATTTAACGGTACCGCGGATTTTGTTAGACATGTTTAATTCCTTAATAATAGAGCCTTCCGGCGTAATGGCCTGAGAACAGATTTTAATCAGAACGTAAGAGAAGACTCAAAAAGAAGGAATGTCTCGCGACAGGCTTAGAGATGAGAACTGCTTTGGTTACTTACTTTGATAGTGTCTGTTAATCAAACCGACGATTCATTAGGTCATATCCTGCTGATGCATGCAAGGGTTATTTTAAAATAGTTGCGAGTGGGCCAGATGAACGTCATGCGCAGAAATCTGGCCCGTTCATCTGTTACGGTTTGCGAATATGCACGTGGTGCCCCTGCTCGCCTGCCGCCAGATCGTCGCGCAAAGTAAGATCCGGTATCCTGTAATCGCCGTCGTTTTGCCGATAATAGGCGACAGGTTCGGTCACAAACAGATTATCCAGACGCTCGCCCAGCTCTGCACACAGTGCTGCAAAGCGCGCGCTGTCGGTGCGGCCGGTGCGATAAAGCGTGAAAGGCGGCAGCACGTCAAAACCGGGATAAAACAAGATGCCATGCTGAATGGGGAACAGAATGTCATCGATATGGCCATTGATGCCGCGTGGGCTGTAGTGGGATTCCCATCCGCCCATCGTGACAACCAGCATCGCACGCTTCCCTGCCAGCGTTCCTTCGCCATAGCGGTCGCCCCAGTGCGTATCTGAGTGCTCCCCCACGCCATAGGCAAAGCCGCAGGCGTAAACACGATCGATCCAGCCTTTCATGATTGCCGGCATGGAAAACCACCAGAGCGGAAACTGTAGAATTACCGCATCGGCCCACAACAGTTTTTCCTGTTCCTGGACAATATCTTCACTCTGGAAGCCGCCTTCAAAAGCCTGGGTGGATTCAAAAGAGGGATCAAAGCGTTCGGCATTCTGGCGATGCTGCGTATCAGCGGGCGATACGCGCGCCTCCCAGTTCATGGCATAGAGATCGGAAACGCGCACCTGATGACCCAACTGCTCCAGGTGGCTGACGGAGAAACGCGCCAGCGCGCCGTTAAGGGAATGGGGTTCAGGATGGGCAACAACGATTAACACATTCATAAAATCACCTGCTTTGATGGGAATCTGAGATGTAGCCTGCATCCGAATGTGCTATCAGTAAAAGTAAATGAATGGATATTCACTATAGGCAAGACTGATACCATGAAACCCGATCTCAACCTGTTAATGACTCTGAATGTGCTGTTACAGGAAAACAGCGTGAGCCGGACCGCGCAGCGGCTAAATCTTTCTCAACCTTCTGTCAGTGCCCGGCTTGAGCGCCTGCGTGAGTGGTTTAACGATCCTCTGCTGATCCCGGTATCTCATGGCATGCGCCCCACCGCGCGCGCCGAGGCGTTACGCCTTTCGCTTGAGCAACTGAGCGGCATGATCGATGAGGTGATTGCTGCGCCAGGCCCGTTTGTCCCTGCCGACGCCGTTCAGGAGTGGCGCGTGGCCGCCACGGATTACGGCGCACAGACGGCACTGGTTCCCCTGATGGCAGCATTACGTCAGGAAGCACCGGGCACCCGGCTCGCCATTCTGGATATGAAACCCGCGTTGATCGCGCAGCAGTTGGAAAAAGGCACGGTCGATCTGGTGCTTCATTTGCGTGACGGCGTGCCAGACGGGCTGCATATCCGCCCGCTATTTCAGGAGCGTTATGTGGTGGCAGGACGTCAGGGTCATCCCGCCCTGCATTCTGATATCACCGCCGAAGCACTTTGCGCGCTGGAGCATGTAGTGGTATCGCCCGACGGCGGCGGCTTTCGCGGTGTGACGGATTCGGTACTGGAAACAGCGGGATTGCGTCGTCGTGTCGTACTGTCCGTGCCCCATTTTTTGTTAATGGGCAGCGTACTAAGCACGACCGATCTGGTGGCACTGATGCCGGAGAGAGTGGCGGCGATGATGCCGGGATTGATGACCGTGAAGCCCCCGATGGCGATTCCGGGCTTTGAACTGGTGATGCTGTGGCATGAGCGATCGCACCGGGATTTGGGGCATCGGTGGTTGAGGGAAAGGGTGGTGGGGATGTTCTAGAATGGGTGTTGGGATGGTGGGGTTTTTTGTTGGTGCTGAGTTTACATAGTGCTGAACTTTTAACAACGATGCCGCTTTGGTATTCTTCTGCAAAGTCATATATAAGAGATGTTACGGCTCGCTCGGTTCGGGGGCTTGAGATAAAAATTTTTGGGTTTTAGCCAATTTTTTAAATATAATCAAACTGCTCGCCCGCCGCTAAAAATTTCAATTTGAATATATAAACATGCTCCGTGAGATTACTTTAACAACGAAATTGACGTTCGAAAAATATAATCAACCATAGCGTTACCCGAAACATTTAGAAGCAATCAATTCTTCAGACAGATAAACACTCTAAAGCGTAAGCGAACTTCATTAAGTATTTATCCGCCTTCGTCAAGAAAAACCAGCCTAAAACTCAAAAAAAATCATAAGATGGCTTAACGCCTAATCCATTCAATGGAAATCGACAGCACCCTTATTAATAAAATCCATTTATGAAAAAAATCAACCCACATGGTGAGTAATTAAATCAACATTGAACTCTTTTAATGCCACCTGAAATTTAGATAAAAAATCATCAACTTCTTTCGGCGGTAAAAACTTAAAAAAAACTTGAATACAGAATTTACTTTTCCCACATGCAGCAGGAAATAACTCTATCATTTGCCCACTAATAATAAATTTCAAGTAAGCATTTACTTTATCTTGAAGCAAAAGCAAATGCTCATTAACACCTTCCCCCCATGATAAATGATCTGTAATACCCAAAAGTACTAACTCATCATCTTCATTCGATGTGTTGATAAAGTCGATCTTATTTATTTCTTCAATTGACATAGCTACTCCCGTTTACTTTCTGGCCTAATAATTATCACCTGAGTTGGCGGGATTTTAGTGCCTCCCTCAAAGCCGGGTTTGCCTGCCTCCACTATAATGCCACCATTTTTCTCTAGGTCAGGAGAACCGATCTTTTGATTCTATGTTAATGGTGCAGTTGATAAAGATTTACATTCGATGCAAGAAAGCCCACCATTCCCATCCCTCGTCATAATATCACCCCTGACGTTTGTGCCACTGCCTGTTTTGATTGTAATCTCACGTGCCGATTCTGGTTGTCCCTTTGAGTATTTATTATACATTTCATCTTAGAATGATTTGCCCTTTTGCGTAAGGACTGATAAAAAAAACGGCTTGTTAAGTTCGGCATTTGCATTTTTATAGAGCACCATTTCATTAAAGGCCCATTTATGATCAACTCTCTTTTCTTTGAAAAACACTATAACCCTGGCCTAGAATAATTTTTTCTGGGCAGTCAATTCTTTTTATAATAGTTTCTATATCAAAATCGTCTTCAAAATCAGCCATGACCTCTGCTTCAATTATAGAGATATTCTCTTTATCATCATCTTTAATTTCCCCATCAATAAAAAAATACAGCAATATTTTATTTTCATAAATATCTACAGCTATGTTTCTCATATTTTCAGCAACAGCACCAAGAAGAGCCGATTGCATTGATAACTTTAACCTTTTTATATATTCATAGTTATTTTTCATCATAATCTCCCGTTCATGGACGCGCTGGCACTATATGAGTACCATCCTTACCATAATGAACAATTCCTTTTGTCGTCGGCACAGATAAACCCGTATCTTTATCGACAAAAGTGCCGATAGTCTTGCCAAAATCAATTCGTTCTTTAGAACCAGCCAAACCCACTACTACCTTCCCGACCTGCTGTCCTGTTCCCAATTGAGGCAACAAAGATTTTGGGTCAGCCGTTAAGATACTAAGTTGACTTCCTGATGAAGCGGCTGCAGTTTTATACTCATTGGTGCCGGGGATGTGTTTATTCTGCTGACCTTTATTAATAGTAATAACCTTACCGCCAGATGCCAGTACATTTCCTGAATCATCTACTATCCCGGTTTTCATCGGATTTATAGGGATAACTTTTACCGGGCGATTGCCATGTTCCCACGGCAATTCCTCATCATCATCTCCCAGCGCATTATTCTCAGCCGCATTTTTCCCCGCCTGAGCGCCCGCTATTGCTCCTGACGCACTGCCGTCTGCCAGACCGCCAGCAAGCCCCGCTGCCAGCGTTCCGAGTGCGCTGATGGTTTGCTTCTACTCTTCATTCAAATTCGTCCGCGCGATACCCGGATACATCTCCTGAGCGATAAATTCGCCCAGCGCTGCCCCACAGGCACCTGACAGCACACTGTTGCCCTGCGCCTGTGCGATTACAGCCCCCGCAACCGCATGCGCCATCAGATTTGCTGCGGTATTCACCACTTCCTTGCCGTCAGGGCCTGTTGTGGTGGTATTTTTGTGGATCAGTTCGGCGAGGTAAGGGGCGGATGCGCCAGCCAGTGCCGCTTTAAAATCTCCGCCTGCCAGTCCCTGCACTGCTGCGGTGGCCGCCTGAATCCCCCGCTGTAATGAACTTCCGGTACCGGAGTCAGCGATTGCTTTTTTGTACTCAGTTGTGGCTTTAGGCTCTCAATGTAGGCATTACGTACTTTTTCAGACGCGCCTTCAGGTGCGGGGCCTTTTACCTTCTGGGCTTCCTTCAGCGCACCAATCTCGCCCTGCGTACGAGCAATATCCGCCACCTGACTGCCAATCTCGCCAATCATATGCGCGGTCTGCAGTCGCTGCTGTTCTTTCTCTTTGTTAAAGATCGGGCTGATGCTGTCGTTGGCATGCGCCGTGTCACGACTCAGCGTGGCGGTATCCTGCTTTTGATTAGCCTGATCGCGCACCACTATCGTACCGTTAGCCACAGCTGACTGGGTAGTCCCTTCAGCATGGCCCTTATCGCCAGTACTTGCCAGCATGGTGTTTGCCATATTACCGGCAAACTGACCGCACAGACTGGCACACGAAATCATGCCAATGCACGCCTTAACCCAAATATGATTTTAAAAATATTCCCTTAACTAAAATGCACTCTCTTGAGCCTTTCCCGAATAAAAATAAACATGAAATCCCAAGGTAGTCCCTGGCCGAAGACCATTTGTGGGACGCGATTTATTTATGTTTTCTGATTGAAATATCGAGTAATTATTGGATAAAAATGCGTCAAAATGAGAGAGGAGTTGTCGAAAGGTTAAGGGAACAAAAAGAGATTTAACTGAAATTTTGTGTCAGGGCCAAATAAATTAAAGCCCCTGAAAAAGATACCAGAGGCTAATGAACACCAGCGTTATGCGCAACTCACGCGCTGTGCAGCGGAATCAATCAATAGCCTGTCCTCTGGCTGAATGATATCCAGCACTGCGCCCTGCTGACAGATAAAGGCAATACCGGCCTGCTGAGCAATGATTGCGGCATGTGACAGCGTGCTGCCCTCCCGCAAACAAATGCCTTTTACCAGTTGCGCATCCAGATTAACGACCGCTGACGGAAAGATATCGTCTGCCACGATAATGGCGGGCACGTCTGGTGTCGGCAGCCTGATGTCGCGCCCTTTCAGATGACACAGAGTACGGTACAGTATGTCTTCGATATCAATAAACCGCGCCTGCAAATACGCATCATCCAGATGCTGATATTGCTGGCTTAATTCCATTAGCACCTGATACCAGGCTGATTCAGCGCAACACGAGTCATTACGGATGACCTCACAGGCAGCGTCAAACAGGTCGGGATCGTCCAGCAACGTGTGATGGCCTGAGAAAATAGCCGCCACCGAAGCACCATATTTCTTCTCTGCCAGGGCAGCCAGCGCATTCAGGTCATTGAGCGTATCTACTATCGCCTGCTGCAGCCGCTGCTCTTCCTGCCCGACGTCGCTGCAAGGGTGCCTGGCAGGCTGCGCCAGCGGCAGGGGATAAAACACCGCTTTACCCTGAACCTTTTCGACGGTGGACGCCGATGTTTTTAACGCCATCGACTCGGGATGTTCGCCAAAATCTTCCGCCGCAAGGGATTCAAATGCCGCCAGGGCACGCTCAGCATCGGGCCCACTCGCCGACAAGGTAACGGCGTCATGACAGCGAACCTGAAGCAGAGCAATCTGGTTGAGGCTGTCTGGCTTCACGCACTGCCCCTGTTTCTCTAACACCAAATCAGCGTTCATTCCCGCCAGTGCCGCGACCAGCCGCGAAGCAGGACGAACGTGCAGACCGTGGTGGTTCCTGATGGTGACCGTAACCGAACGCGCGTCCGAATCGGGCGCTTTTGCGGGCAGCGAAGCGGCGTGCGCGGGAGGCGTTATCCCTAACTGGGCCTGTTTCGCCGCCAGCGCATTCATGGCAACGTCAATGACTGTGTCGATGTCCGCCCCCGCCGCCGCGCTAACGGTGGCCGCCAGCGTGCCTTCCACCAACGGTGCTGCACACAGGCGCACTTTTTCAGCAATGACCGGATCGAGCAGATCAAGTGCCGTCTCAGCACTGAGCAGGGCACTTCCCATATCCATCATGACCAGCACATGATCGGTATCCGCGACAGCCTCAATCGCCTCCATCACTTTTATCGGATCCGTGCCGATGGGATGATCAGGATCGTCAATGCCGGCGGCGACCGCGATCCTGCAGTTATCGCCGGTTAACATTTGCCGGGCCAGCATTTCCACGCCCTCGCCTAACATTGCACTGTGTGACACGATCACCAGGTTTACCATTCCTCTCTCCTTACTCCCTGGCGGCGGCGGCCAGCATTTGCATCATGAACATGACCGAGGTTGCACCGGGATCCTGATGACCGATACTGCGCTCACCCAGATAGCTGGCGCGCCCTTTGCGGGCCTGCATGGTGATGGTTGACTGGGCGGCTGACTCCGCCTGTTGGCAGGCGGCATCAAGAGCGGCGGTGAGTGAGACATTCTGCTCACTAGACTGACGCAGTGACGCCACGACCGCGAGCCAGACGTCGCACATGGTTTTATCGCCAGGCTCGGCTTTACCGCGGTTAATGACCCCTTCCGCCCCTTCACGAATCATCTGATACAGCTCTTCCAGCGTCAGGCTCTGATGCGCCTGGGTAACCTGAGCCGCACGAATAAAGAACGTACCAAACAGCGGCCCGCTGGCTCCGCCTACGTTTGAGAGCAGCGTCATACCGGTATTTTTAAGAATAAAGCCGATATCTTTATCTTCGACAGAAGGCAGCTTCTCGACAACTTTACTGAATCCCCGATGCATATTTAACCCGTGATCGGCATCGCCGATTTCACGATCCAGTCCGGTCAAAAAATCACTTTCACGGGTAAAAACTTCACCACAGCGGTAAAGCCAGCTCACAATTTGGGCGCGGGTCAGTGACATATCGATCTCCTTATTGGCCCCAGTTCAGGGCTGGTGTATGGACCGGCGCATCCCACAGCGCCAGGGAATCATCGTCCACGCTCAGCAACGTGATGGAAAAGCCCACCATATCCAGTGAAGTGCAGTAACTGCCTACCAGACTGCGCTCAAGAGTGATCCCCTGCTCTTCACAACGCTGCGCCAGGCGGTTGTACACGCCATATAATTCTGATAGCGGCGTCGCGCCCAGGTTATTGACCAGCGCAATGACTCTGTCGCCGCGTGTTAAAGCCTGCTTGGTGTGCTGCACTTCTTGCCAGCTACCGCTATCGACATCCCAGTGACGCAGCGGGCGGCTGTAGGTGCCATTCTCCAGCAGGGTTTCAAACATCTCATCGACCGTGTTATCCAGCGAAGTAAAGGTGCGGCGATCGATACCCGGCTCACCATGAATCCCAACACCAAACTCCATTTCATTGTCCTGAAGTTCAAACGAGCGCTTTCCTGCGGCGGGAACGGTACAGGCGCCCAGCGCGATGCCAATAGAGTGACCACAGTTATTCAGCTTACGTCCCAGCGCAGCGCAAGCTTCAAGGGAATCGCCCCGCTCTGCGGCAGCGCCAACCAGTTTTTCAATCAGCACGGTATTCGCCACGCCACGACGTCCAGCCGTGTACAGGCTGTCTTTTACGGCGACATCATCATCCACGACTATCGTCGTGACCTTCACGCCGCTTTCATGCAGCAGTTCGGTTGCCGTTTCAAAGTTGAGGATATCGCCGGTGTAGTTTTTAATGATCATCAGTACGCCCTCACCGCCGTCAATTTTCATGGCGCACTCAAACATTTTGTCTGGCGTGGGTGAGGTAAAGATTTCGCCGGGGCAGGCGCCAGACAGCATGCCATGACCAATAAAACCGCAGTGCATCGGCTCATGGCCGCTGCCGCCGCCCGAAAGTAGCGCAACCTTTCCCACTACAGGCGCATCGGCTCGCGTCATGCAGACGGGATCCTGATGAAGCGTCAGTTCAGGATGGGCTTTTGCCAATCCTGCCAGTTGTTCACTCAATACATCTTCCACACGGTTAATCAGCTTTTTCATTCTTTATGCTCCGTTGGATGCGGTTAGCTGTCACTCTGCCTGAGGCAAAGACAACCCGATTACGGGGGGAACGGTGACGGCGGCAGACCGCTCGTCGACGCACTGATTCTCATGGAGTCGACGAGAAAAAAAATGTCAGGATGAAGAGTTTCATAACGGAACATCGTGAGATTTTTTATGTTCCATAATGAAACATATCACGCGTCTGTTGGGTAAAAATGAGAGGCAAAGCAAGTCATGACAGCGGAAGCGATAAATAAAGACCGTTGAGCAGGCAGGTTTTTTAGCGGCAGACAGCATCGCGCGTCATGTAGTCAGGAAAATCGTCGCCGCATTTTGCCGTTTTACACTGCTGGAGACGATCGCGATCGCAACATAGCATTCAAACCTGGTTTATTGTTCCAGTATGAAACGTGCGGAGCGGTAAGGTGTTCCATATCAGAACGTTGGCCGCAAAACTTTTTCACCTCCATGTCGCGCGTAAAGTGAAACGCGACGTCGGCCATCATTCGGCTTTCACTGCAAGTCGGGCCAGAGAGATGCCAGCGTTCACTATGCGAACATGTTCTTACTTGAGGGTGAAAGGAATGCCAAAAATTATCCAGTCTCCAGCGAAATATATTCAGGGCCCCAATGCCGCCATGTCCTTCGGCCAGTACGCAAAGAACCTGGCCGATCGTTTTTTTGTGATTGCCGATGACTTTGTAATGAACATGGCGGGCGATAAGGTGTTGAGCGGCCTTGCTGAACATGACGTCACCTGTCATGCAGAACGTTTTAGCGGGGAATGTTGCCGGGCTGAAATCAACCGGCTGATGACGTTAGCAGAACAAAACGGCTGCCGCGGCGTCATCGGATTAGGGGGCGGTAAAACGCTGGATACGGCCAAGGCGATTGCGTGGTATCTCAAACTGCCAGTGGTGGTTATCCCCACCATCGCCTCCACCGACGCGCCCACCAGCGCATTGTCGGTTATTTACACCGAAACCGGTGAGTTTGCAGAGTATCTGATCTATCCCAAAAACCCCGATATGGTCGTGATGGATACTACGATCATTGCCAAAGCACCGGTACGTTTACTGGTCGCGGGAATGGGCGATGCCCTGTCCACCTGGTTTGAAGCCAAAGCCTGTTACGATTCTGGCGCAACCAGTATGGCAGGCGGCAAGTCGACGGCCGCAGCGTTAAGCCTGGCGCGGCTGTGCTATGAAACGCTCCTGGCGGAAGGCGAAAAGGCTCGCTTTGCGGCTCAGGCAGGCGTGGTAACAGATGCGCTGGAACGTATCGTTGAGGCCAACACTTACCTCAGCGGGATTGGCTTTGAAAGCAGTGGTCTTGCCGCCGCGCATGCCATTCATAATGCGTTTACCGTACTGGAAGAGTGCCATCACCTTTATCACGGTGAAAAGGTCGCGTTTGGCACGTTATCCCAGTTAATTTTGCAGAACAGCCCGACAGAAGAGATCGAAACCGTGCTGGCGTTCTGCCAGAAAGTAGGATTGCCTGTTACCCTGGGGCAAATGGGCGTGAAACAGGATATCCAGAAAAAAATTCAGGCGGTTGCCGAGGCGGCCTGTGTGGAAGGCGAAACCATCCACAATATGCCGTTCCCGGTCACACCAGACAGCGTTTATGCGGCGATTATCACTGCCGATCTGCTAGGACAGCAGTGGCTGTCGCGTTAATCTGTCACAGGTAAACCGCTGGCCCGAGTCTCCGGGCAACGACTTCCCCCTGGCTGCGCGGCTGGGGGGATTCTCTATGGTCTTTCAGCGGAAATGGATATGACAGTGTTCGCGCCCGAGAGCGATAAACACGTTTCAGCGGTGATAGCTCAGTCATGGCACCGCTGCAGTAAATACATGCAGCGGGATAACTGGCAAGCACCGCATCAGGCACAGGGATTAACTTACGCGTCGATTTGCCGCCGCAAAACCGCCCTGCTCACCATTGGCCAGGCCACGCTTGAGGATGCGTGGGAATATATGGCGAACCGCCTTTGTGCGCTGTTTATTCTGGATGAATCCGCCTGTATCTTAAACCGTTGTGGCGATGCACAGACGCTGCTGGATCTTGAGAAATTAGGCCTGCAGGAGGGAAGTTACTGTGCGGAAAGTATCATCGGTACCTGCGCCCTGTCGCTGGCCGCGCTTGAAGGCCAGCCATTAAAAACCAGCCGGGAACAGCATTTCAAACGGGCTCTTCATCCCTGGTCTTTCTGCTCTACACCCATATTCGATAATCACGGTCGTTTATTTGGCTCTATCGCGTTGGCCTGTCTTTATCAGGATCAGGCGCCCTCCGATCTCTCGCTTACGCTTTCTGTTGCCCGGGAAATAGGCAATTCACTGTTAACAGACAATTTGTTAGCCGATTCCAACCGCCATCTGAACCAGCTTTATGGCCTGCTGGAGAGCATGGACGACGGCGTCATGGCGTGGAATGAGCAAGGCGTCCTGCAGTTCCTGAATGCTCAGGCAGCCCGACAGTTGCACCTTGATGCCTTAACCAGTCAGGGAAAGAATATCGCTGACCTGATCACGCTGCCGGCTCTGCTGCGCCGGGCGATTAAGCAGGTAGAGGGATTAAAACATGTGGAAGTCACCTTCGAGAGCCAGCATCAGTTTGTTGATGCGGTGATTACCCTGAAACCCATTGTTGAAGTTCAGGGCAACAGCTTTATTTTACTGCTCCATCCGGTTGAGCAGGTCCGTCAACTCATGACCAGCCAACTGGGTAAAGTCAGTCACACCTTTGAACAGATGCCAGAAGAGGATGCCGACACGCGTCGTTTAATACATTTTGGTCGTCAGGCAGCCAAAGGCAGCTTTCCAGTCTTACTGTGCGGGGAAGAAGGGGTAGGTAAAGAGTTGCTGAGCCAGGCGATTCATAATGAAAGTGACCGGGCAAGCGGCCCTTATATTGCGGTTAACTGTCAGCTTTATGCCGACAATACACAGGGAGAGGATTTTACAGGCAGTGCACCCGGCGAGGATAGAGATGGCCGTTTAAGCCGTCTGGAACTGGCCAGCGGCGGCACGTTGTTTCTGGAAAAGATTGAATATCTGACACCCGGACAGCAATCTGTCCTGCTTCAGGTCATCAAGCAAGGCGTGCTGACTCGCCTTGATGCGCGGCGGCTGATCCCCGTTGATATTAAAGTGATTGCCACGACTACCGTTAATCTGGCCCATCTTGTGGAACAGAATCGTTTTAGCCGTCAGCTTTATTACGCATTACATTCCTTTGAGATTGCCATTCCGCCCTTGCGCGCGCGGCGTAACAGCATTCCCTATTTAATTAATCACCGCCTACGCAGGCTGGAAAAACGTTTTTCCTCGCGCTTTAAAGTTGATGACGAGGTGATGACGCAATTAATGGGTTATGGCTGGCCCGGTAATGACTTTGAATTAAACAGCGTGATTGAAAATATTGCTATCAGTAGTGAACATGGCCATATCCGATGGAATAACCTACCAGAATCGCTTTTATCTGAGCAACCTGACAATGCCGCAAACGCCTCTCTGCTGCCGGATAATCTGTCATTTAGCGCTATTGAAAAAGAAGCGATCCTCCAGGCTGCCCGCATGACTCAGGGCAAAGTTCAGGCGATGTCTGATCTGCTACACATCGGCCGCACCACGTTGTGGCGAAAAATAAAACGATACGCGATTGATGTAAGGCAGTTTAAACCCAAATAACGGTGTTCACTGCCTGTATTATGGGTTCAGCCAGACGCTGAGTGCTGTTCTGGCTGTCATTCCCTTTCTACATCACGATACTCGGCACGATGATCGCAAGGAATATCAGTACAATCGAGGAGTGCTTAACCCAGTAATAGACTGTCCTGTTCCGTTTTTTTAAATTCTGTCCGGCATCGCGAATCGCATTGACGTATTTAAAAATGCGGTTGATGAAACCCGTTTTGTCATTTTCGTCATTGGGTGAGGCTGCTGCCGACATCAGGGTACTGCCTACCCAGTGATTAATGGCCTGTGCCCAGCGCCACTTCATAGGACGCTCAATATCGCAGAATAAAATGATACGCGTTTGCTCACTTTCATTCTGTGCCCAGTGCACGTAGGTTTCGTCAAAAATAACCGCCTGCCCGTCGCGCCAGCTGTGACGTTGTCGATCCACCTCAATAAAGCAGCGGTCATCGTTGGGCGTCACAAGGCCGAGGTGATAGCGCACCGATCCGGCATAGGGATCGCGGTGTTTACCTAAATGACTGCCCGCCGGCAGCTCTGCAAACATCGCCGCTTTGACTGAGGGGATTTTACTGACCAGAGCCGTGGTGACCGGGCAGAGCTGCTGGGCAGACGGATGTGCGTCGCTATACCATTTAAGGTAAAACCGTTTCCAGCCACGCTTAAAAAAGGTATTAAACCCTGCATCATTATGGCTTTTGGCCGCTTTGATATGATCCTGAAGACGTATCGCCTCTTCGCGAATGACCTGCCAGTTATCGGTCAACTCGCGAAGCTCTGGAAATTCCTCTGCCGGAAAATAGGGCTGTTTCGCTGGCAATCTTGAAAAGCCTGTCATGAACATATTAACAGGTGCCATAAAGGTCGAGTGATCAAACAACTGACGCGAGAACTTTTGTTTTTCTACACCGCGCGAGTGTGCATAGATTACGCTTATAATAAAAATACCGATAATGATGGCAGCCACCATACAACGTGTTCCTTATGTTGCAAGAATGGATGGTTTCTTGCGGAGATTTAATGGAAGAATAATTTTTAGTATTAAATTGCAAAATTTTTTGTCAAGTAGTGCGCTTTCAGGTATTACTCCCGCAAGCTGATTTGACGTCGTTTAACAATCGTTTAAATAACAAAGACTGGCATCAATGCGTTGCACAAATATATGCGGCTGGTCACTGGTGAAGATGACCTGATTAACGCCCTACAGCAGGGGAAATAAAAATAAACAAAACGAAGCGCAATTTCGCTCGCCTGCCAGCGGAACCTGCTCAATTCAAAACCGTAGATCCCCGCTGGGCAGGCAAGCTACAGGCCTCAAGGATTTCGCAGCCTTGAAGGCAAACGCATTCAAGACAAATGCCGCAGGCAAAGCCGCATCAAATAAAAAGACACGCCCCCACAGACGCGTGTTTTCAGGAGGCATCCGCTGCCAGACAGTCAAGATACAGAGCACAAGGATTTCGCAGCCTTGAAGGCGAACGCATTCAAGACAAATGCCGCAGGCAAAGCCGCACCAAATAAAAAAACACGCCCTCACAGACGCGTGTTTTCAGGAGGCATCCGCCGCGCTGAGGAGAGAGCGAAGGCCAGGACGGCGCGGCAGGGAAGCCGCGACGAGGACGGCTGCGCCTGGGACGGCGCATCCGGACGGTCCGTCAGGCCGCAGGGAACGACGAAGGAACAGCGGCGGCTGCCGGACGCCGGGATTGTTAAGGGGCTGGCGCCAGCCCCTTAACCCGACCGCCTGCACGGACAGGCTGAAACTCCCTCACGCCTGGCGGGCGGAACATTCTCAGTGCAAAACCGTAAATCCCCCAGACGGGCGGAACCTGCCCGGGGCAACATGACGTGAACTCAGCCCCCTGACTACTCCACCGCCTTCTTCTCCGCCGCCTCAACCTCGCGATACCAACGCGGATGGTGCTTTCTCGCCCAACGACGGCTTACCTTGCCCTCAATCATCCCCGTAATAGAGCCTTTAACCCAAAACGCCATATAGACATGAATCAAAATGGCGTGGATCAGCACGATTGCGGCGACGGCATGAATCAGCAGGCTCCAGCGGATAACCGTGATGGGGAAATATGCCGCAAGATAAGGCCGCCAGATAATAATGCCGGTCACCACCAGCACCACAATCAAACACATAATGGCCCAGAACATCATTTTCTGGCCCGCATTATATTTGCCTACGTCGGCCACTTTGTGCTCATTGCCCTTAAGCACTTCAACAATCCCTTTTACCCACGGCACATCCTGCCTGTCCGGGATGTTGTGGCGTACAAAGCGCAAAAACATCACCATCAATAACACGAAAATCAGTACGCCAAAAAACGGATGTAAAATCCGTCCCATCTGCGGCGTACCGAAGGTTGCTGTCAGCCAGTGCAGCGTTGGAAAGAACAGCCCAAGGCCGGAAAGCGCGACCAAAAAAAAGCTGATCACCACGGTCCAGTGACAGGCGCGATCGATAAATCGGGTACGCAGGATCATGTTGCGCTTACTCATGATCGTTCTCCTCTTCATTATCCGTCTCTTTATTCGGACCAATACCCACATAGTGATAAAGGAGCGCGGCTAAGGTCACAATCAATCCCGTGGCGGAAAGCGGTTTGAGCACGCCCTTCCATACATTAACCGGCGTAGCGATTTTTGGATCGACGGGCAGATGGTGGTAAAGTCCCGGCTTGTCCGCATGGTGCAGGACATACATCACATGTGTTCCCCCCACGCCCTCTGGGTTGTAGAGACCCGCATGGACATAGCCACGTTTTTTGAGCTGTGCCACGCGCGCTTCTGCCATGCTGAGCATCTCTTTTTTGCTACCAAACTGGATGGCACCTGTTGGGCAGGTTTTTACACAGGCGGGCTCCTGACCCACCCTTACTCTATCCACACAGAGCGTGCACTTATAAACGCGATTATCATCGGGATTCAGCCGTGGCACGTTAAACGGGCAGCCGGCAATGCAGTAACCACAACCGATACAATGCTCAGACTGAAAATCCACAATGCCATTCGCATACTGAACGATGGCGCCGGCAGAAGGACAGGCTTTGAGGCAGCCAGGATCGGCGCAGTGCATGCAGCCATCTTTGCGAATTAACCACGCCAGTTTGCCCTGCTGCATCGTTTCGCTGAACCGCATTACTGTCCAGGATTTCGCACTTAACTCCATCGGATTGTCGTAGACGCCGGTGCAGTGACCGACATCATCACGGATATCGTTCCATTCTGCGCAGGCCACCTGACAGCCTTTACAGCCAATGCAGATAGAAACATCGATAAGTTTTGCCACTTCTGCCTGAAAGTCCCGCGCCTGAGGCGGTGGCGTTAAGCTGTTGGTCGCAGAGCGTTGAAGAATATCTTGAGATTGCATAGACATGGGTTGCCTCCTTACGCCCGCTCAATGTTTACCAGAAACGCTTTGTATTCTGGCGTGTGTGAGTTGGCATCACCCACCGATGGCGTCAACGTATTGGACAGAAAGCCTTTACGTGTTGCGCCTTCAAATCCCCAGTGGCAGGGAATCCCGATGGTATCCACGCGTTTACCGTCGATGGTTAACGTCTGCAAACGCTTCGTGACCACGGCTTTCGCCTTGATAAAACCGCGTTTAGACATCACCTTAACCATGTCTCCTGCGGCAATACCTTTTTCATTTGCCAGAGCCTCGCCAATCTCAATAAATTGCTCAGGCTGAACAATGGCGTTAAGTCGGGCATGCTTGGTCCAGTGGCGAAACAGCTCGGTAATGGAATAGGTGGTGGCGACATAAGGAAACGCATCGGCTTTGCCCATATTGGCAATATCGTCACTGAAAATTCGCGCCACCGGGCTGGAGACGACATCTGGATGCAGAGGGTTAGTCCCAATGGGTGACTCAATCGGCTCATAATGTTCCGGGAAAGGGCCATCATTCATTTTGTCGATCGAGAACAGGCGCGCAACGCCTTCCGGGTTCATGATAAAGGGTCCGACATGGCTGTCTGGCGCAGACAGGTTGTAATCCGCAACGTCCATCCCTGCCCATTTTTTACCATCCCAGTGCAGCAGCGCGCGTTTTGCATCCCAGGGCTTGCCCGCGGGATCGGCCGAGGCTCGGTTATAGAGAATCCGACGATTGGCTGGCCACGACCATGCCCATCCCGGCGTACAACCCAAACCATAAGGATCGCTGTTGTCGCGATTCGCCATCTGGTTGCCCTGCTCTGTCCAACTGCCGCAGTAGATCCAGCAGTAACTGCTGGTGGATCCATCATCACGAAGCTGTGCAAAGCTGCTGAGCTGCTCCCCTTTTTTCGCAATTAACCGACCTTGTGCGTCATACAGATCCTGAAGCGCCATCCCATTAGCCTCACGGGCAAGCTCTTCGGGGTGCGGATCACAGGGATCGTGATAATTCCAGTTAAGGTTGAGTAACGGCTGCGGATTAGCCCCGCCCTCTTGCTGGTAAAGCTCTCGCAATCGCATAAAGAGGCGGCCAAGGATTTTACCATCATGTAACGCCTCGCCCGGTGGCTCTGCTGCCGCCCAGTGCCACTGTAGCCAACGGCCGGAATTCACAATCGATCCGTTCTCTTCGGCAAAGCAGGATGACGGTAAACGGAAGACTTCGGTCTGGATCGCCTCTGGCTTAACATCATTCATTTCGCCGTGGTGTTGCCAGAAGTTCGAGGACTCGGTTACCAGCGGATCAATGACTACCATGAATTTGAGTTTCGAAAGCGCGCGGGACGATTTGTTTTTATCGGGGAAGGCAGCAAGCGGATTAAAACCCTGGACAATATAACCGTTGATTTTGCCCTCTAGCATCAATTCGGCCTGCGTCATCACATCGTAAAGACGATCCCATTTGGGCAGCCAGTCATAGCCCCAGTTATTTTCCGCCGTGGCATGTTCCCCCCAGAAGCTTTTCATCATACTGACGAAAAACGTTGGCGTGTTCTGCCAGTAGTTCACCTCGTTCACCCCCAGAGCAGGCGGTGTGATCTGTGAAATATAGCTCTGATAATCGGGTTGATGCTCTGAGGGCAGAGGCATGTAGCCGGGCAGATTGGTCGACAGCAATCCAAGATCGGTGTAACCCTGAATATTCGAGTGACCGCGCAGCGCATTGATACCGCCGCCCGCCATGCCGATATTGCCGAGCAGCAGTTGCAGCATGGCGGCCGCCCGGATGATCTGCGCACCGGAAGAGTGATGAGTCCACCCCAGCGCGTACAATATCGTTGCTGTACGATCCGGCACGCTGGTGCTGGCCAGAACTTCACAGATGTGCGTGAAGTCAGCGACTGAGGTCCCACATAACCGATTCACCATGTCTGGCGTATAACGTTCGACGTGTTTTTTTAGCAGGTTCCACACACAGCGCGGATGACGCAGTGTAGCATCCCGTCGCGCATGGCCCTGTTCATCAAGCTGATAGAACCAGCTGGATTTATCATACTGCTTCTTATCTGCGTCATAACCGCTGAACAGGCCGTTATCAAACGCGTAATCATCACGAATCAGCAGGCTGGCATTGGTGTAATGACGGACGTATTCATGCTGAATACGATCGTGTTCAATCAGGTAGCGGATGACGCCAAGCAGGAATACGTTGTCCGAACCGGCGCGAATCGGCGCATAGATATCAGCAACGGCGGCGCTTCGGTTAAAACGCGGATCGACCACAATCACGGTGGCGTCATTTTTAGTCTGCGCCTCAATAACCCATTTAAACCCCACCGGATGCGCCTCAGCCGCATTGCCTCCCATAATCAGAACAACGTTGGCATTTTTGATATCGACCCAGTTATTGGTCATGGCACCGCGGCCAAACGTGGGGGCCAGCGCAGAAACCGTAGGCCCGTGACACAAACGTGCCTGGCAGTCTATCGCGGTCATGCCTAATCCCCGGGTAAACTTACCATCGAGGATGCCCGTCTCGTTACTGGCGGCGGAAGAGCACAGCATGCCCGTTGTGGCCCAGCGGTTAACCGTGACCCCTTGGGCATTCTTCTCAATAAAGTTTGCATCGCGATCGTCCTTCATCAGACGGGCGATGCGGTTGATGGCCTCATCCCAACTGATGCGCTGCCAGGTGTTTGATCCCGGCGCACGATACTCGGGGTACTGCAGACGGGTTTCACTGTGAATATAATCCAGCACCCCCGCCCCTTTCGGGCAGAGCGAGCCACGGCTGACCGGATGATCGGGATCGCCCTCTACGTGGTAGATACTTTCCCTCACGTTTTTAGCGGCATCGCCCAGGCTGTAAATCAACATGCCGCAGCCAACAGAGCAGTAAGTACAGTTATTACGTGTCTCTCTCGCTTTTATCAGCTTGTATTGACGGACTTCTGCGTGCAAAGAGAAAGAGGATAAAAATCCGAGAGATGCAACAGTGGTACCGGCCAGGCCGCCTGCGCAGATGCGGAAAAGTTTTCTTCGGCTGAGTTCCATGTAGCCTCCAGAGTGAAATAGCAACAACGAAAAGTTGCACAGACTATAAGGTTATTCAACCCCAGAAACCATTAACTGTGTAGGGTTATTGATGTAGCGCAATCTTCTATTTGTTGAGCTTGATCTCAGCTTTGATCAAAACTGACTTTGAGACCGTTTTGCGTCATATCCGGCAGGCATTCAGATCCCGATAAAACCCAAGAGCGGCGGAAGAGACAGGTACTGCGCTTAAAGCAAAAAAAAGCGAGGCCGAAGCCTCGCGTAGGATTGCCAGCGTTAATCGTAATAAGGGACTTTACGATCGGTACCGTTAATATTGATGAGCACAAAACCCGTCGGCGTTGTTTTATTGGTCGGCGACCCCGCCGCCGTGGCGAGGGTTACCACGCCTTTTTCATTGGCGCCCACGCCCGCGACGCCATTATGTAACCCAAAGCGGGCCGCTGGCTTGAGCGTGCCCACTTTCGATACGTCATCAACCAGGGACAGGTCACTCTGAAACAGGGAACAGGAACCCGTATCAAAGCGCGTCGGACCGGTGGTTTTCAGGTTAAACATGGTTTCACCACTGTTGGCTCGCAGCTTAACCCAGATACCGGCATAGGTGGTTCCCACACGGTTATAGCGAATGTCCATCACCGCAGGCTGCCCCATATGGCAGGTATCTGCCCAGACCGTATCCAGCCGCTGCAGGTGGATCCAGGTCTTGCCCGTGCCGGGCATATTGACGGGCGAGCCTGCCGTACCTGAAGGCGTGGTGTTATCCGCTTTACCGATCAACTCAATGACCCACTGTTGATTGGGTGCCGGGAAAAATACCTGTCCAAGACGATACCAGTTATCCGTCTCCGTATTGTTCACTACCTTATAGCCACTAAAGTACCCGGCCCGTAGCGAACCGCTCATGAAAGTGCCGTAGTTCTCGTCACGTCGATAGCCATACTCGAAGGTAGAAAGCCACTTGCCTGCCACAAGGTCCTGGCTGAGCTTTGAACCTGACTGCAGGTTAATATGACGCATTACCACGCGGGCGTTGTTCAGTATTAATGGGGTACTGCAGTTCTCGACGTTGAGCGTATCAATGGTCCAGCCGCCATCAGACAGATCGCCGGGATTGCGCGTATGTTCAATCCAGACGTTACGCATAATCGCCTGCGTCATACGCGGCATATACAGCGTGGCATCACCATAGCCCGTCTGGAAATTCGCATTGCATAACTCAACGGCCGTAGAGTGATCCCAGACGCCGTTGGGGGAACCTGACCAGCCGATATCGAAAACGCGCGAGTAGGTGGTATTGGTATAGATTTGCTCAAACTTACTGTCGAGCGTGTCCTGCAGCTTAAAGATGGTTCCACCGCTGCGCTGCCCCCGAAAGCAGCTGATATTAACGATTTGCCCTGCCATACAACTGTTTTCAAAAAACGGCTGAACATTGCTGCACATTTCAGGGGTAATGGTGGCCGTGTTGGTGACGGTATCCGCCGTGGCCTGTCCGTCCCAGGTAATCCCACGAATGGTGGTACGCCGTGCCTGAACTTTGAACAGGGTATTGGCACTTTTATCTGACACGATGGTGGTGCCGGGCAGAGAACCCAGCGCCAGATCGTCCCCGGCCAGGCCAAAGAACGGGATTTCTGCATTGCTCAGATCCATGGGCATAATCAGAAAACGCCCGCCCGGGAAACGTACCGGCAATCCCTTCATATTCTGGCTGTAAGTTTGTGACCAGCCGAGAATACGTTTAAACGCATCGGTGTCATCCGTGACGCCATCGCCCTTGGCCCCAAAATGCAGGATGTTCACTTCTCGCGGATCGTTGATTGAACGCTTCCAGTAGAAGCCGTTTCCTATGGCTACCGTACCGCCATCATCTTTTAAAATCGTGGTGCCGGTAAACCCCACAAAATCGCCGCCGCCACGAAAGCTGGAATCTTTATCGTAGTAGCGTTTCAGTACGGCAATTTCACCTGGTTTTGACGGCATGGTCGTACGAAGCTCAGCAAATGAGTTAACTTCAATCATGATATCCTCCTCAGGATAATAGGCTGTAAATCAGAAGGTTAAAGAATCTTCGGCAGCGGAATGACCACACAGGACATCCCATAAATCGTTATGGCTGTTAATGGCGCGCACGGTGCGAATGTCGGCCTTATTGGCGTCATCGCCATGGGTATAAATCGGGGAAAAGAGGATGCAGGCTGAATCGCGATAAATGATGGGCTCAGGGTTGGTGATATTTGGACTGCTGCAGCTTGTCGCGAGCAGCAGCGTCATCAAGATTAAGGTTATCAGTCGCCACACGCTTCGCCTCCTCACTATTGCGTTGCTGTTGATGAGTAACATTCGCCATGCGATTTGCCTCTTGCCTGGCGCTGTCGGCTTCCGACCGGGCTTGCTGTTGCACCTTGCCGATTTTCTTACCTCCGACGTAGCTGGCAACGACGGCGATGATCAGTGCACCCATCGCCGCCAGCCCGTGCCAGCCGCTGGTAAACAGAGAAAAAAACGTCATGATGCCTCCTCTTTGCTCTGGCGCTTTTCATTCAGCAGGTTTTTCTGGCGAACAAATTGCGCAATGACGCCCATCGCCACCATAAAGGCGCCAATGAGACCAAGGTAATTGTGGGGAAGGATGCTCTTCACATCGTCAGGCAGCGTTTGCCACGCACTGAGAGCAGACGACGGAAATGACTGAACCCAGGCGCTGAGCATTGACCCCAGCGAAGCCAGCCATACAGACCAGGTTTTAAATAACAATTTGGCGTGAGAAACAAACTGCAGCGTGGTGAAACGCTGCATCAGCAGCAAAATAATGATGACGGTCAGCACGGCAATGATGAAAAATAACCATCTCATAGCAGCCCCCGGTAGATGTCATAGTTACCGCTACGCATGACTTCAGCATGACGCCTGACGCGCCCGGGGGTTTGCCGGGCCCAGAGACTGTTGAGCATGGCATCGCCCGCCTCCGTAAAATGCTCACGCGTGATGGCACTGAGCATATTTTTAAACTGCAAAACTCCGTCAACGCCCAGTTGGTATGCCATGCTCATCAACACATCGGTTCGTGCGTCATTGCACTTTGCCAGCGCCTGCTTCAGGGGAGCGCGACTTTGCATATCCGTGATTTTGTTTTCCAGAATGCACTGTTTCCACACATCGCCCACCCGACGCGGCACCCGCAGCACATAGTTACTTAATGACGCCCCTTTTGGTCCGATACGAATCCCTCCGGCAACCGTAGGAAACCCCAGTGAATCGAGATAGGGCATTTCGGCGTAACCTTCTTCGAAATTCAGTATTGCAATAATCTGGCTCATAGAAACTCCTCAGTGATGATGCAGGCAGCCCATCCACCATGAAAAAACATAAAGCAAACTGATTAGTGCCAGCGATAAACGCAGCGGCAGAACGGTTAAAAATGCAGCAGCACTAACGTTTTGCCTAAAAATCAGGCACAGGAAGGGAGGATGGCGCGGCCTGCTACAGGCAGTGGATCGGTGACGGTCGTCGCGTTCAGCGAACCGCGTAAAGGTGAACATGGGGCAGACAGCAGTTATCAAAACCTGAAATCTCTTTGCTTCTCCGCTGTGGCGCGCTTACCGCGCGGTCAACCACAGAAGTAACCTGCCGCTGACAAATTTGTTCAGCGCGTCGCAAAGGTCGGGGTTCGGGTGGGTAGTTAAGCGCATCGTCGATGCTTTGTTTGAGACGGTTGAGAGGTTGACGCCGCTGATGACGGCGGGTACGTGCGTTGCCGATGAAAACGCTTTTGCCATAGTGAATTATCGCCATAACTCCTCCTGTGAATGAGTCTTTGGCGATAGGGTGGCTGGCGAGTGTTTTGGGTCTGAAGAACAGGCTCGAATGTCGCTGAATGCTGTTCGCAGGCGCACCTCCCGGCTGATTAATCAGTCAGGTGGAAGGGTCAGCAAAAGGGAACAGGCGGCATCTGACGACGCTGCATTAGGCGCATCCACCCCATCCCAAAGCTCATTAGCTTTTGGGGGGGTTGATTCGCGCTTGTGCAGCGCCTCAATTGTTTAAGAGCGTTTCATCCATGAGGTAACACGTTGTTTCATCCATGTTCAAATTATTAACAGGTTCTTATGCTTTATCAAATACCACCAGTTAATTTATTTTTAACTGTAAGTTAACTTTTTGAATTTAGGCCGATTATTTTTTTGCAGAGTATGCGGGCGGGCCTGCTGGATGGCCTATCCCAGAATATGATACTGCCGGGCCTGACTCATAATGACTTTAGCCAGTACGTTTAAACTCTCGACATCGTCTCTGTCGAGATACCAGGTTTCGTAACGTTTGTTGTCCGATATGACGGCAATTCTTTTGTGTTGCAGCTGCAGACGCTTGAGATACAGCTGCTCATCCAACGTAAAAATGTAGATACCGTCTCCGTCAAAATTCTGAACGCTTATGTCAACAAACAGCTGATCGCGCGGGCCAAAGGTATCGGACATGGCATCGCTGTTTATGGCAATGAGCCGGATATGGTCGGCAGGACGGCCGCTGAACAGAACCCGGGCCTCATCCTGATCGTATTCAATGGCCTGAATGATTTCGACAAAATCATCGCCTACCGCTGACTTTTGCCCTAAATCAAAACTGTTCACGCGAAAGGTGTTTTTTGGGCCGGGAAATGCGTGAAGGGGATAGGATTCCGGAGGCTGATCCATACCGTGTTGCAGCCACTCAACCCTGACGCCCAGTAACTGGCTGAGCGCGAGTAAATTGCCATTATCGGGTACGGACTGCGCGTTGAACCATTTCCACACGCCCGGTGCTGAAATCTTGCAACCCTGGCGTTGTAACGCACAGGCGACCTGTTTATTGCGTCCGTGTCCAGTAATGCCCGCACTTTCGCAGGCTGCAATCAGCCTTGCGGTGAAAGCTTGTCTGGTACTTTCTTTTTTAACCATTAGTTAATAATTGACCGTGAAAGAGGCGCTGAATGTTCTTTTCATTTTTGCTACCAGTTCATTTTATATTACCGTCAGTTTACTACCTAACAGCATGACTTAGCATTTCTGATTATTTGTCACCCTATCACCGCACAGCGAACCACAAAATGCGTCGGCAAGCCGCGTGCAGTCTCACTTTTCAGTCATTCTTTGTAAAAAAAGGCCAGGCTACTGAATCGTCCTGGTCGATCAATATCATTCTGACGGCTTAAAAACGCATCAAAAAACGTAAGACTCTACCATTGAGTGGCGCGGAAAAAGCAGCATAAAAAAAACGGGAGCCTGAACAGGCCCCCGTTTTATTTTAAAAAATGCAGTTATGCACGCAGGGTGTCATCACCCCAGGCAATCCATTTGTAGGTGGTCAGCGCTTCAAGCCCCATAGGGCCGCGGGCGTGCAGTTTTTGCGTACTGACGGCAACTTCTGCGCCCAGACCGAACTGTGCGCCGTCGGTAAAACGTGTACTGGCGTTGACGTACACCGCAGAAGAGTCCACCTGCTTCACAAAGCGGGCCGCATTCTTGGTGCTACGCGTCAGGATAGCGTCGGAATGTTGGGTGCCATGCATACGGATATGCGCAATCGCCTCATCCATATCAGCGACCAGTTTGACGTTCAGATCGAGCGACAGCCACTCATCGTCATAGTCGCCCGCTTTCACGGCCGTTACGCTGGCAGGCCCCTGTTGCAGCCGCGTCAGAACATTGGCATCAGCATGTAAGGGGATATTTTCTTCGGCCATGCGCGCAGTAAAAGCCGGTAGAAAACGATCGGCAATCGCGGCGTCAATCAACAGCGTTTCCAGCGAATTACAGGCGCTCGGACGCTGTTTTTTGGCATTGACGATGATGTCCAGTGCAGGGGCAACGTCCATGGTGTCATCGATATAAATATGGCAAACCCCGATTCCACCGGTGATCACCGGGATAGTAGAATTTTCCCGGCAGAGCTTATGCAGGCCCGCCCCACCACGCGGGATCAGCATATCCACATACCGATCCAGTTTGAGTAGCTGATTGACTAACTCACGATCCGGATTTTCGATAGCCTGAATCGCCGCCGCCGGTAAACCGTGCTGCTGTAGGGCAGTCTGAATCACCCGCACCGTCGCTGCATTGGTGCGCCACGTTTCTTTCCCGCCGCGCAGAATCGCGGCGTTGCCGGTTTTCAGGCACAGGCTGGCGACGTCCACGGTAACGTTTGGACGCGCTTCATAAATAACCCCCACCACACCAAGCGGTACGCGACGGCGCTCAATGCGCAGCCCACTGTCCAGCTGGCCGCCATCGATCACCTGCCCGACCGGATCCGCTAACTGGCAGACCTGGCGGACATCGTTGGCAATCGCGCTGAGGCGCGCCGGCGTTAAGGTCAGACGATCGAGCAACGCGGCGCTCAAACCGTTCTGTCGCGCCTCGGCCAGATCCTGCTCATTCGCTGTTAAAATAATCTCACTTTCTGCTTCAAGTCGGTCAGCAATCGTGAGCAAAACCTGATTTTTTTCGGCTGCGGACAGGTCCGCCATCGCCCAGGCTGCGGCACGCGCCGCCTTTCCCATTTCTTCAAGCATAACTGTTCCTTAGCTGACGATCATATCGTCACGATGTACCGCAACCGGCCCGTACTCATAGCCCAGAATTTCGCTTATCTGTTGACTATGATGCCCTGCGATCATGCGCATCGCGTCGCTGTTATAGCGCGAAACGCCGTGGGCGATATCGCGCCCCTGCAGGCTGCGGATACGGATGACTTCTCCACGGGAGAAATTGCCCTGAATCTCGCGGATACCTTTTGGCAGCAGTGAGCTGCCGCGCTCGATAATGGCGGCAAGCGCGCCGTCGTCCACGGTAATTTCGCCTGCTGGCGGGGCACCAAAAATCCAGCGTTTGCGGTTTTCAAGCGGCGTTTGCTGCGCATGAAACAGGGTGCCCACCGGCTTGCCCGCAATGACATCGCTAATGACGCCGCTGCGGCTGCCTGCAGCAATAATCACATCGATACCGGCGCGGCAGGCAACGTCTGCGGCCTGCAGTTTGGTCGACATTCCGCCCGTTCCCAGTCCGGACACGCTGCCGCCCGCTAAGGCGCGCAACGCATCATCGATAATATGCACATCGCTGATTAATTCCGCCTCTGGATTATTACGTGGATCGGCAGTAAACAGCCCCGGCTGGTCGGTCAGTAAGAGCAGCTTGTCTGCCCCACCCAGCATGGCTGCCAGCGCAGACAGGTTGTCATTGTCACCCACTTTGATTTCAGCGGTGGCAACCGCGTCATTTTCATTGATGACGGGCACGATGTGGTTATCCAGCAAGGCACGCAAAGTATCGCGCGCATTAAGAAAGCGTTCACGATCCTCCATATCGGCGCGAGTCAGTAACATCTGACCGATATGAATGCCATAGATGGAAAACAGCTGTTCCCACAGTTGGATAAGACGACTTTGCCCCACCGCAGCTAGCAGCTGCTTTGAGGCGATGGTAGGCGGCAGTTCGGGGTACCCCAGATGCTCACGACCGGCCGCCATCGCGCCGGAGGTCACAATCACAATACGATGGCCGGCGGCGTGCTGTTGCGCGCACTGACGCACTAATTCCACCATGTGCGCTCTGTTTAACCGACGCGAACCGCCGGTAAGAACGCTGGTACCCAATTTGACCACAAGGGTCTGACTGCCACTCATGTTGTCCTGCCGTAAAAAATTTCTGTGAACCGACTTTTTAACAGGTGCAGTGAGGGAAGCCAACAGCCAGTAAGGGAAAAACTGCAAATTTCGCAGAGCGTCAATTAGACCAAAAGTTCCCTCTTAACAACAAAACATCAAAATTGTCATAAAAAGTTCATCGTTGATCGGTAAAAAGTCCGTGTTTTACAAACTTTTTCATTGATGCCTCAAAAGTTTTCTTGTTGTAACAAGGCGGCAACTGAATGCCCCCCGGCCTGTTCACTGAGCAGCCGGAGAATAAAGGCAGCCATGCCTGTAACAGGAAGACGTTGAGGACAAAAAATTTTTACTCATTGGGATTGATAGCAAATGAAGAAAAGTACACTGGCAATCGTGGTATCTGCTCTGGCCCTGACCTCTGCTGCGCAGGCCGCTGAAGTTTATAACAAAGATGGTAACAAGCTGGATTTCTACGGCAAGGTTAAAGCCGAGCATTACTTCAGCGACAATGCCGGTGCTAACGGCGATAAATCTTATGTGCGTATTGGTTTTAAAGGCCAGACGCAGATTAACGATATGATGACCGGCTACGGCCAGTGGGAATATCAGTACAACGCCAACAACTCAGAAGGCTCCGATGCCAACAACGGCAACAAAACCCGTCTGGGCTTTGCCGGTCTGAAATTCTCTCAGTACGGTTCATTTGACTACGGCCGCAACTACGGCGTGCTGTATGACGTTGAGTCTCTGACTGACGTCTTCCCGGAATTTGGTGGTGACGGCACGGCACGTACCGACAACTTTATGGCACAGCGCGCTACTGGCGTAGCGACCTACCGTAACACCAACTTCTTTGGTCTGGTGGATGGTCTGAAGTTTGCTCTTCAGTATCAGGGTAAAAATGACTCGACTTCTGCAAACAGCCGTACAGATACCTCCCGCCAGAACGGCGATGGTTTTGGTGCATCACTGGGCTATACCATTCCTGATTCTGGTGTAAGCGTATTAGGTGCGATCACTTCATCTGATCGTACCAATGCCCAAGTCGCGGGAACCTATGGTCGCGGCGATAAAGCCACATCATGGGGTACTGGTTTAAAATATGATGCCAACAGCGTTTATCTTGCGGCGATCTATACAGAAACCCGTAACATGACGCCAATTTCAGTTCCAGGCAGCTTCAGCAATACTACAGGTACAGTAGGTGGTTTCGCCAACAAAGCTGACAACCTGGAACTGGTTGCGCAGTATCAGTTTGACTTCGGCCTGCGTCCATCCATTGGCTACGTGCAGACCAAAGGCAAAGATATCGAAAACGGTATCGGCAATGCTGACCTGGTTAAATATATCGACGTGGGCGCGACCTACTACTTCAACAAAAACATGTCGACCTTTGTTGATTACAAAATTAACCAACTGGATAAAGACAACAAGCTGGCGCTTAACAACGATGACGTTGTTGCTGTTGGCCTGACTTACCAGTTCTGATGAATCTGAGTCTTGCCTGGCGAGAGGGACTGTCGAGGGAATGACGGCCCGCGCTATGGAGAGGCTTAGTGCTTTACCCTCAATGTGAATGTGTCTATTAAAAGGGCGAGTTGCAAAACTCGCCCTTTCCTTTTCCTGTCGCCCCATGACTCTGTCTGCCTGCAGATACTCTGGCTGCCTGAGGCGGGTACAAAAAAGGCCCTCGCAGGGGCCTGATGTCAGGCGCTGAGTTTTACCGGTTTTTCATCAAAATCACTGGCAGGCACCAGATCCAGTTCAAACTCTTTCAGCATCTCTTTTAGACGGCCGTGGAAATTACGTAACGTTTCTTCCACGCGGGCGTTGTTATCTTTGCCCTTGATCGTAGCGACAGACCAGTCGCCTTCTTTGTCAAACAGACCAATGTGATAAACGTAGGTAAAGTGATCGGCGTGCGCTTCCAACTCCATCCACCAGCCCCAGAACTCACGCAGTTCGGGCGCAGGTTTTACATTCACGCAGGCAGCCAGGCAGTCGAAGAAAAAACGGTTTTCACTACACTTTCCATCACGGATGTAAGGTCCCAGTTCCGTGAAGCGTTTAAGCAGGCGACTGCGGGGATGGCCACTCGGTAACGTCATGCTAATTCTCCATAAGGACAGGCTTTATATTCCGAACCGTAGCAGCCATGCTGCTCTGTCTTTCGACGATCCGAATGATTCCAGCTAGTAGTTGTAGCAAACACGGCAAATTTTGCCAGCTATCTTTGCAAACGTTGTGCCAGCCAGTCGCTGATTTCATTAAGTGCCTTATCAAAACTGGCGATCACCGGTTTTACCGGAATTAACAAGGCCTTACCCTGCGACGAGGAGTTAGCAATTAATTTGCTCTCCTCTTCCGGGCTGAAGAGATCGTTTGTCCAGTAGGCGGACAACATTGGCGTTGAGGTTCTGCGCCCCAGCAAGCCCTGATTTTTCAGGGAGTAGCTAAGCAGTTCCGCCCGCAATGCGCTGTCCGTGGTGCCCGTCATGCCGAGTCGGCTGGCAAGCATATCCATATACATATCCGGCACTTTGTTCTGCAGAGGAGCCTGCGTCAGCAGACTGTGTACGATCGGTCCCAGACAGGCCACGGCTTTAAGCCGCTGTGATTCGAGATAGGCCAGACGGACCGCCACATTGGCACCAAAGCGAAAGCCCAACGCGGCAACGCGTGTGTGATCGATCCAGGGAACAGAGGTCAGGTCACGCAGGACCTGCTGATGCAGAAAGCTGGTATCCTGGCTGAGCTTCCACTTCATCGAATTGCCCACGGAAGGCATATCCAGCGTGAGCATGGCAATGCCACGCGGTGCCAGATAGTCATGGAACAGACGATAATGATCGGTTTGTAGCGAATCCAGCGCGCCGCAAAACATGACGGTGGGATAAGGCGCGTCCACGCCGGACGGCATATGCAAAAAGCCGCTTACCGGGCTGCCGCCCTGAATCGGAAAGGTGAGCGTTTTAAGCTCTCCGGGTAGCCGTTGGGTTGCCTCTTCATAAGCGCGGCTGGCCAGCGTCTGCGCCTGATCGGCCAGCTCATCGCCTTTTATATAAGGATACGCCGCCACGCTGTAGAGATGCGACGCATGTAACCAGTCGTGACCAGCCCGATCGTGTTCGTCGGTGTTCGCGTCAAGTGCCCGCTGCTGCCAGATGCCCGCCTGCCTGCTCCACTCGTAGTTCCAGTTACCGTTACGGTAACCGATGACCGTATCCAGCAGCGCCGAATTGGTGTGCTCAACATCGCTGATGGCGATTCGCGCCAGCACCTCACTAATCTCCTGGGAGGGCAAACCACGCCAGGCCCACATCAGCTTATTAAGCATCCGGTACCAGCCACGCTGGCTGTCCCCATCCAGCGCAGAATGCACCTCATGTGTGGCGTGACGACGCAGTCGCACCAGGGTCGAGGTTTCAGGGTGTTTAAAACGAGGCTTGAACAGCTCAACGCTCAGGTTTTTGCCAGGCATATTACCTCTCTGACAGCATTAACAGCGGTAAGTAAGTGTACTGTACCGCAAAACAACTCGCGAGGCGCAGAAAGCACAACGCCCGGAAAACCGGGCGTTGTTTGTGTTACATCAATCAGCTTTTTACAATCGGCGGAATATAGACCACGCCCATGTCCCATGGCTGCTCAATCCAGGTGTTCTGAGGGATATCAACGATATAATCGTCAACCAGCTCACGGCCCGCAGGCTTAGCAAAAATGGTGCAGAAACGGGCTTTTGGGTACATTTCGCGAATGGCCTGTGCGGTGCCGCCGGTATCAACCAAGTCGTCAATCACGATAAAGCCTTCGCCATCGCCTTCTGCGCGCTTTAACACTTTCATTTCGCGCTGGTGATCGTGATCGTAGCTGGAAATACAAACGGTATCGACATAGCGAATACCCAGTTCACGTGCCAGCAGCGAAGCCGGTACCAGACCGCCGCGGCTGACTGCAATGATGCCTTTCCACTGTTCAACAGGAAGCAGGCGTTGAGCCAGTTTACGGGCATGAATCTGCAGCATGTCCCAGGTAACGACGTATTTTTCGCTCATAAATAGGTATCCCAGCCAGTCAGTGTGGCTTAAAAAATGTGCAACGGGGAAAAGGTTGCGCGAGATTATAAGGACATGACGCGCTAAAAACCAGCACCTGGCTTCTGGTTGCGGCTTTTTAACGCGTTGAATATCACACCGGGTGAGAAACAGTGATATTCTCGCCCTATCTCGTCGGTATACTGACGGCGATCTTTCACTGGAACTTCGCAATGTCCGGCCTGGCCGGCGCACTGACACAGGAGACTTGTCGTGTCTGAATTGTCTCAACTCTCTCCACAGCCACTGTGGGATTTTTTCGCTAAGATCTGCTCTATTCCGCATCCTTCTTTTCATGAAGAAGCACTGGCAAGCTATATCGTTGGCTGGGCTAAAGAACAAGGTTTCTGGTGTGAGCGCGATCAGGTAGGCAATATTCTGATCCGTAAACCAGCCACCCCGGGGATGGAAAAGCGCACCCCGGTGGTGCTGCAGGCTCACCTTGATATGGTGCCGCAGAAAAACAACGATACCGTTCACGACTTCACCAAAGATCCTATCCAGCCTTATGTTGATGGCGAATGGGTGAAAGCGCGCGGCACGACGCTGGGTGCCGATAACGGCATTGGCATGGCGTCTGCGCTGGCCGTCCTGGCGGACAGCAGCCTGACTCACGGCCCGCTGGAAGTCTTGTTGACCATGACCGAAGAAACCGGCATGGATGGCGCGTTTGGCTTACAGCCTGGCTGGTTGCAGGCCGATATTCTGATCAACACCGATTCGGAAGAAGAAGGTGAGATCTACATGGGTTGCGCGGGCGGTATCGACTTTATCACTACGCTCCCCCTGACTCGTGAAGCCGTTCCGGCTGGTAGCGAAACCCTGAAGCTTACGCTGAAAGGTTTGCGTGGCGGCCACTCCGGCGCAGATATTCATATGGGCCTGGGGAATGCCAACAAGTTACTGGCTCGTTTCCTTGCCGCCCATGCCGCAGAGCTGGATTTACGTCTGGTGACGTTCACCGGGGGAACACTGCGTAACGCGATTCCACGTGAAGCCTTTGCGACCGTGTCTGTTGACAGCAGCAAAGTGGACAACCTGAAATCGGCAGCCGCCAGCTTCCTGGCCGCGTTGCAAAATGAACACGGCGTGAAAGAGAAAAACATCGCCTTTGTCACCGAGCCGGTTGCCCATCAGGGTGATGCGCTGACGACAGAGAGCCGCGATCGCTTCCTGAATTTGCTGAACAGCACGCCAAACGGCGTGATCCGTAACTCTGACGTTGCCAAAGGCGTGGTTGAAACCTCACTGAACGTCGGCGTGGTCACGATGGAGGCCGATAAAGCAGAAATTAACTGCCTGATTCGTTCGCTGATCGATACCGGCCGCGATTACGTTGTGCAGATGTTAACCTCACTGGGCCAGCTGGCAGGCGCGCAAACGAAGCCGAAAGGCGGCTACCCTGGCTGGCAGCCAGATGCAGATTCGCCCATTATGGCACTGACCCGTGAAACCTACATGGCACTGTTCAACAAGACGCCTAACATTCAGGTTATTCACGCAGGCCTGGAATGTGGTCTGTTCAAAAAGCCTTATCCAGATATGGATATGGTTTCAATTGGCCCAACGATCACCGGTCCCCACTCACCCGATGAGCAGGTGCACATCGAGAGCGTCGGTCTTTACTGGAAACTGCTGACGACGCTGCTGAACGTGGTGCCCGAAAAGTAATTCCAGCGCGATAACGTCTCTGAGGGTTTATGTTCATCATAAACCCTTTTTTATTGCCCCTTTTGGCCCCCTCCCTCGCTACCCGGCACTGACTTAGCATGCGCTTTCGCTATTGCTCGCTAAAACAGCTAAATGCGTTTATTCCACCCGCAAATTGACATTTTCTGTTGCACCGCCGATGCAATAATGCGCATTAGCCAAACTGCCTCCGGCCACTGCATCATGCCTTTTGTGTGACGGAGAGGCCTTCTTCACTGCGCAATGAGAGGGTGCATGAATACGTTATTGCTTACCAAACAGGAAGTCCGTCAGCTCATCAGCACCGACGACGTCATTGAGGCCGTAGAAGAAGCCTACAAAGCGTTCAACAGCAACCTGGTGGAACAGCCGGATTATATTGGCCTGCATCTCCCCGAAGCGGGAGGGGAAATCGACTTCAAAACCAGTTATTACAAAACCAGTGAACTGATTTCGATGAAGGCTTCCTCCGGTCCTTTTCCCCAGAATCCGGTGGAATATGGCCTGCCGGGCGGCATGGGAACGGTAATTTTATTTGATGCCCGTAGCTGTGCGCTGTGCTGCGTCATGGACGGCAGCCTGATTACCGGCCTGCGAACCGGCGCCTCGGGTGCCGTTTCTGTGAAGGCGCTGGCGCGCGCCGGGGCAAAAAAAATTGCGATGATAGGCACCGGCAATCAGGCCAGGATGCAGATCAGCGCCATTGTCAGGGTAATGCAAATTGAGGAGATTCATGCGTGGAGCCGAACGCCAGCAACCCGTATTGCCTTTAAAAAGGATATTGAAAGCACGTTTGGCATTCCGGTGATTGTGGCTGAGAGCTGTCAGGCCGCGGTGGAGCAAGCCGATATTGTCATTACCACCACCCGAGGCAAAGGGCCGCTGGTTGAAGCCAGCTGGATCAAGCCCGGCACCCATATCATCGCCATCGGCACCGACCAGCGCGGCAAGCAGGAGTTCGATCCGCAGATTTTCAGCCGGGCAAAAATCGTTGTCGATTCCCTGACCCAGTGCACGCAGAAAGGGGAAACCTGGCACGCGCTGGACAGAAACATCATCAGTGAAAACGCGATTCATGCTGAGATAGGTGAAATCTTGCTGGGCAATAAACCGGGCAGAGAGAACGAGGCGGAAATTACCTTTTTTGACTCCACCGGACTGTCCATCCAGGACAACACGACCGCCGGTAAAATTTACCGCAAAGCGATTGAAAAAGGCGTCGGAACCCGTTTTGCTTTTTTTGAATAATTTTTCGTCCAGACGAAGGTAACCGCTATGACGCGTCAGTATCCTACCCTGCAAGATATTCACGAAGCGCAACAGCGCATTGCCGCCCATATTCGTCACACACCCTTGCTGCGCGCTGAGAAAATTGAAAAACAGGTGGGCTGCCAGCTCTATCTCAAACCGGAAACGCTGCAAATTACCGGCGCGTTTAAAATTCGCGGTGCGTTAAATAAAGTGCTTTCCCTGCCCGTTGAAGCCTTTGCTCACGGCATTATTTCAAGTTCATCAGGCAATCATGCGCAGGGCCTGTCGTATGCGGCCAGCATGCTGGGCGTGAAAGTGGTTCTGGTGTTGCCGGTAACGACGCCGAAAATCAAAATCGAGAACACCCGGGCCCTGGGTGCGGAGATTATTCTCTTCGATGGCGACAACGCCTCGCGCTGGAAAAAAGTCTATGAGATTGCCGAGCTAAACAACTATGCGGTGGTGCATGGCTTTGAAGATCCAATGGTTATGGCCGGTCAGGGCACGATCGGCTGCGAAATACTGAATGATTTACCGGATGTGGATACCGTGATCGTGCCGCTGGGCGGTGGCGGGCTTCTTTCCGGTGTCGCCACGGCCATCAAAGAATCTCGCCCCGCTGTCAGGGTCATTGGGGCTGAGCCAGCCCTGACGCCGAAATATTATCAAAGCCGGATCAACCAGCAGCCCACCTCCCTTCCGCTGCTCAACACCATCGCTGACGGCTTAAGAATTAGCGTACCGGGACGTAATCCCTACCCCATTATCGAGAGGTACGTCGACGAGATTATTGTGGTAGATGAAGAACATATTATTCAGGGCATGCGCGTGCTTGCGAGGGATGCAAAATTGATTGCGGAACCGGCCGCCGCAATCGGTCTCGGTGCGCTACTGGCGGGATCGGTTAGCCTGCAACCCGACGAGAAAGTGTGTGTGCTGCTCACTGGGGGAAACTGGGATCTGGCCGACTTAGCCGAGGTTTACGCATTCAAATAACCTGCCCTGCCCCCGTTTTAAAGATTAACCGGGTCACGTTGGCCTTCAGCATCCCAGCGCGCGCGCATTCTTTCCTGATGAGTGAAAGCGCGTCACAGCGTTCCTGGTGCCTGCGCAGCATAATCCGCTGGAGTAAGCCCACTTCCTGCCGCTAAATCACCAACTTACTGCGCTTCACCAGCTTTAGCCGCCATTATGTCCAGATGTCTGGATGGCTAATAAGTTTCTGTGCTAACTTATGCGCTTTCGGCTGTTGCCGTGCCTGATGCTTCAGGAAAAAATGTGGTCAGTGACTTTAATGGAGATCCCTGCAATGCGTGCTTTAAATCGCCTTGAGATGCGTAACATCTCCATCGATTTTGGCGGATTTGCCGCGTTAACGTCGGTGGATTTTCAGAGTGAAGGCCACTCGGTTCATGCTCTGACCGGGGCCAATGGTGCCGGTAAGTCTACGCTGATGGCGGTGCTCTCGGGCGCCCATAGTCACTACAGCGGCGAGATTCTGCTGGACGGTAAACCTGTGTCGATTCGCAGCCCGCGAGACGCGAAGCAGTTGGGCATTCACCTTGTACAGCAGGAGGTGGATGTGGCGCTGGTGCCGCAATTAAGCGTCGCTGAAAATATTCTGCTGGATCAGCTGGCCGAGCCCGGCCACGGCTTTCGCTGGGGCGATATTCGTCGCCAGGCGCGCCAACTGCTGGCCCAACTGGATGCCAGCATAGATGTTAAACGCCCGGTAGAGCGCTGCTCGCTGGCGGAGAAGCAGCAAATTCTGCTGGCGAGAGCCCTGTCGCATCACTGCCGCTTTCTGATCCTCGATGAACCTACTGCGCCGCTAGACCAGCACGAGAGCGAACGCCTGTTCGCCGTGGTCCGTCGCCTGCAGACCAGCGGCATTGGCGTGGTGTTTATTTCTCACCGCATCCACGAGCTGAAAGCCATTTGCGATCGCCTGACGGTGCTGCGCGATGGACGGCTGATCGAAAGCGCCCCGATGGCTTCGCTGAGCGGTGAGCAGATTGTTGAAAAAATGCTGGGGCATCCGTTAACCGATATTTATCCCCCGCGTCGCCCCTTTCAGCCGCAGTCAGTGCTCATGGCGGTGGAGGGTTTGCATGATGAACACCTGCTACAGGATATCTCGCTGCGCCTGCACAAAGGCGAGATTCTGGGCATTGCCGGTCTGGCCGGTGCAGGGAAAACCGAACTCTGCAAGGCGCTGTTCGGTGCCAGTAAGAGCCGTGTTTCAGGCGGTGAACTGCACGGTAAACGCTGGAAACCGCGATCGCCACACGACTCGGTGCAACAGCGCATGGCCCTCGTGCCAGAAGAGCGTCGCAAAGAAGGCATTTTCATTGATGAATCGGTGGCGATGAACCTGAGTATCAGCGCAGACGACAGTTTTTCCCGCTGGAGCCTGTTTGGTCATCGTCAGGCCTGGCGCTGGGCAGAGGAGGTTATCCGTCGTCTCAGCGTACGTACGACAGGCCCGGCGCAGCAGTTGCGTCGTCTCTCAGGCGGTAATCAGCAAAAAGTGGCGATAGGCAAGTGGTTACGCAACAACGCCGACGTACTGATTTTTGATGAACCCACGAAAGGCGTGGACGTTAAAGCCAAAACGGAGCTGTTCACGCTGATCAGCAACCTTGCCCAAGAAGGCAAAGGGATAATTTACGCCTCTGGCGAATTTTCTGAACTGGTCGGCTTATGCGACCGTATTTGTGTGCTCTGGGATGGACGTATTGTGGCGGAGTTAGAGGGACGGCAAGCCACAGAAGAGACACTTTTGCTCTATTCCACCGGAGGAACCCCTGCGTGAGCAGTAAAGACTTATCCCTGAATGCAGCGTCTTCCTCGCTGCGCCATCAACTGTTCGATTTCCTGTACAAGTGGGGCATGCTGCTGACGGTAGTGATATTGATCGCAGCCTTTGGTCTGGCATCCGACAGTTTTCTGGAGCCGAACAATATCATTAATATCCTGCGATCTATCGCCATCGTGACCGTTATCGCCGTGGGCGTTTCCGTGTCGCTGACCGTGGGCGGCTTCGATCTTTCCGTTGGTTCGACCGCCTCACTGGCAAACGCCCTGGTGATTTCGTTATTCGTCTGGTACGGCTTTGATACGACGGCGGCTATCGCGATTACGCTGGCCCTTTGTACGCTGGTCGGCCTGTTCAACGCCTTCCTGATCGTGGTGCTGCGTATTCCCGACATGCTGGCAACACTCGCCACCCTGTTTGTGATTCAGGGCGTGGCAATGACATACAGCTTTGGTGGATCGATTACGGAAAATATGGTGTTGCCCAGCGGCGACATGGCTGAGGGCACAATTCCGGCAACCTTTAACCTGCTTGGCCAGGTGCCCACCATCGTCATTATCATGTTGGTTGTCACGGTCGTTGCACAGCTGGCGCTATCCCTGACAAAGCACGGTCGCCGCATGTACGCGTTGGGCGGTAATCCCGAAGCCGCCAGACTTTCGGGTATTCGTACCACGCGTTATCGCGTACTGGCCTATGTTATCGCCTCATTGTTAGCGGGGCTGGGCGGTATTCTGCTGGCCTCACGCATTGGATCGTCGCAGGTGAATGCGGGCGGCGGTTATCTGATGGATGCCGTCGCTGCGGCCTGGATCGGCTTATCCCTTGCCGGTTCAGGTAAACCGAATGCGCTGGGTACGCTACTTGGTGCCGTTATTCTTGGCGTGCTGCAAAACGGTCTGGTGATGTTATCCGTGCCCTATTACGCCATGGACATTATTAAAGGGCTGGTGCTGGCTTTAGCACTGGCTATCACGTACGTTCAGCGCCGCTGAGGCGCATTCCCCTTACTGGAGTTAAGAATAATGAAAAAGATAACACTCTCGCTGCTGGCATTAAGCCTGCTAAACGCCAGCGCAGCGTTTGCCGACACCGTTACGCCCGTTCCTGCCGCTATCGCTAACCATGAAGGGCCGATCCGTATTGCGGTTATCCGTAACCTTGGCTCAGACGACAACACCACACAGTTTGTTGCGGGGGCGATTCAACAAGGCCGCCAGTTGGGCTTTAAAGTCAGTACGTTTCTCAGCAACGGCGACGATGCGCGCTTTCAGGATTTCGTGAATCAGGCCATCAGCCAGAAATACGACGGTATTGTTCTGTCACATGGCAAAGCGCCATACGCTAGCGCGCTGGTAAAACGCATTGCGGACGCTGGTATTAAAGTCTCGGTATTTGATACACCGGTGGATACCCCGATTCCGGGCGTTACGGTGACAGCTCAGGACGATGCTTCTCTGGCTCAACTGTCTCTGGGACAGTTAATCAAAGATTTCAACGGTAAAGCCAACATCGTTAAATTATGGGTAGCGGGTTTCCCACCGATGGAACGTCGTCAGGTGGTTTATGAAAAACTGCTGAAAGAGAACCCGGGCATTCATCAACTTGAGTCGATTGGCGCGGTATCAACGGATGTTCAGGGCGACACCGCCAATAAAGTGGGCGCTATTCTGGCGAAATACCCCAAAGGCAAGATCGATGCCATCTGGGGCGCGTGGGATGCGTTCAGCCAGGGCGCTTATAAAGCGCTGCAGGAGAATGGCCGTACAGAGATCAAACTGTACAGCATTGATGTCTCCAATCAGGATTTGCAGCTGATGCGTCAGAAAGGCAGCCCGTGGGTACAGACCGTCGCCGTCGACCCTAAAACCATCGGGGCCGTAAATATGCGCCTGGTAGCGAACAAGATTGCCGGTGAAACCACCCCAGCGACGTATGAATTCAAAGCCGCATCGATTTCTCAGCAGGCGCTCAACAGCCATCCTGGTGCGGTGAACGTAGCATCGCTGAACAAGATTATTCCAGGCTGGGGCAGTAATGAGGATTTCGTCCAGCCGTGGTTTGCGACGCTGGAAGCGAAATATAAGAAGTAGGTGTTCGTCGCCGAACAGGGGTGGTTAAGGGGGGCTGCCTGAGCGGGGATGTTCATTGCATGAACGTGGCTTTGGTTTTGTTGGCGACCTTAGCAACGGCTTGTCATGAAACTCTGAGAAGGTTTCGCTCGCCAGGCGGCAGGCAGTTTCAGTACGCCCCGGGCTCCCGGCTTTCCAGCCTGAGCGGCGTCCAGTCACAAAGCTCCGGGAAGGTTTCGCTCGCCAGGCGGCAGGCAGTTTCAGCTCGCCCCGTGCGGGCGACCGACAAGGGGCCGCCAGTCGCCGCGGCCCCTTGACCCCGGGCTCCCGTCCTGCCCACCCGCCGCTGCGCGGTCCCTTCACTGCTTCAGGATTTCTGCCGGACCGCCAGGACGCGCCGTCCCTGGCGCGGCCTGACTTTCGCCGACGTCCTGTCGGCTCATCCGGAAATCCTGCATCCGCTCAGCGAGTGGGATGGCCGGCCCAAAACCCCCCGCTTCAGTCACTGGGTTAAAACCAACTTCCGTATCGCTTCAGGTGCCATAAAAGCATCCGCCCCATTAGTGTTCATTTTTTGTTTCATCAGAATTCTATTGCATGCTGTTAATAACAGACAAAACCAGTCTTTTAGAAAAACAGAAAATCTTACAGGCGAGGGGTTTCCTGAGGCATCCGCCGCGCTGAGGAGAGAGCGAAGGCCAGGACGGCGCGGCAGGGAAGCCGCGACGAGGACGGCTGCGCCAGGGACGGCGCATCCGGACGGTCCGTCAGGCCGCAGCAAACGACGAAGGAACAGCGGCGGCTGCCGGACGCCGGGATTGTTAAGGGGCTGGCGCAAGCCCCTTAACCCGACCGCCTGCACGGACAGGCTGAAACTCCCCGGCGACTGGCGGGCGGAATATTCTCGGAGCAAAACCGTGGATTTACCACCTGGCAGGCCCCAGGCAAAACCACACCAAACAAAGAACAAGATCCCACAGGCGGGGGTTTTCCGGAGGCATCCGCCGCGCTGAGGAGAGAGCGAAGGCCAGGACGGCGCGGCAGGGACGCCGCGACGAGGACGGCTGCGCCAGGGACGGCGCATCCGGACGGTCCGTCAGGCCGCAGTGAATGACGAAGGTACAGCGGCGGCTGCCGGACGCCGGGATTGTTAAGGGGCTGGCGCAAGCCCCTTAACCCGACCGCCTGCATGGACAGGCTGAAACTCCCCACCGCCTGGCGGGCGGAATCTGCACGGAGCAAAACCGTAAATACCCGCAGGCAGGCAAAGTATGCGCCAGCCTTGAGGGCAAACTCATTAAAGAAAAACCCTCCAGGCAAAACCACACCAAACAAAGAACAAAATCCCACAGGCGGGGGTTTTCCTGAGGCATCCGCCGCGCTGAGGAGAGAGCGAAGGCCAGGACGGCGCGGCAGGGAAGCCGCGACGAGGACGGCTGCGCCAGGGATGGCGCATCCGGACGGTCCGTCAGGCCGCAGCTAACGACGAAGGAACAGCGGCGGCTGCCGGACGCCGGGATTGTTAAGGGGCTGGCGCGAGCCCCTTAACCCGACCGCCTGCACGGGCAGGCTGAAACTCCCTGCCGCCTGGCGGGCGGAACATGCTCAGAACAAAACCATAACGCCCAGCCGGGCGGAACATACTCAGTGCAAAACCGTAGCGCCCAGCCGGGCAGAACCAGAGCAAAACCCATCCCCGCCAACGGCGGAACTCCCTCTATATGCCCAGCAACAGCTGCCGCTCCAGCTGCGGATCCACCAGCGTCACATGCAATCCCACCAGCCGCACACCGCGACCCGCCCGGCGCTCATCCCAGGTTTTACGCGCCACGGCAATCATGTCTTCTTTATTTAGCACCGGCCAGACATGCTCCTGAGTCGTCTGCTGGAAATCACTGAACTTCAGCTTCACGCCCTGGCGCGCAATATGCTTATCGGGGCGAATCTGCGTCAGGCGCCGATCAAGCTCGGCATAGAGGTAATCAATGATTTCCAGGCAGCGCTCCCAGCTGTCGATATCGTCAGCCAGCGTACGCTCAACGCCTAATGATTTCCGTTCGCGTTCCACCACCACACCGCGTTCATCAATACCGTGGCTGCGCTCCCATAATATCCGGCCAAACTTACCAAACCGTTTTAGCAGCAGCGCCAAATCGGCATTTTGCACGTCGGCGCAGGTGTGCAGGCCCATCTCTTCCAACTTTTTTGCCGAGACTTTCCCCACGCCGGGGATTTTTGCCAAGGGTAATGCCAGCAAAAAGTCAGACATCTGCGCAGGCGTGATGACGTACTGACCATCCGGCTTATTTAAATCGGAGGCGATCTTGGCAAGGAACTTGATCGGTGCGATGCCCGCCGAGGCGGTAAGCTGCGTTTCGCGAAAAATAGTGGCGCGGATCTCCTGGGCGATCAACGTGGCAGAGCCCTGGCAGTGCGTGCTGTCGGTAACGTCCAGATAGGCTTCATCCAGCGACAGCGGCTCAATAAGGGAGGTAAAACGGGAAAAGATGGCGCGAATCTGGCTGGAGGCTTCTTTATAGACTTCATAGCGCCCGGGCAATAAACGCAGATGGGGGCAAAGCTTTAATGCCATACCGGTCGGCATCGCACTGCGCACGCCATATTTACGTGCCGGATAGTTAGCGGTACTGATCACGCCGCGGCGATCGCGGCTGCCGCCAATGGCCATGGGAATATCACGTAATGAAGGGTCATCACGCATTTCCACTGCAGCAAAAAAGCAGTCCATATCGACATGAATGATCTTACGCATCGCCCCTCCAGTACTGGATAAGTATACAGTCAGAAGAGACTTGTGCAATATTTCTTGCAGTTGCTAACAAACTTTACAAATTTTCAGCGCTATTCCATCAAAGAAATGGACATTTTGCTCTGCGCTGTATTGCTAAAAAAACACACAATGTTTAATGTTGCGCTGCGGTAGCGGAAAGTTCCGATAATGCAAACAGAGGCGCACTTACCGCGCCATTGTTCTTCTTCACTTCAAGGTATACACAGCATGGGCAAAATCGCACTTCTGTTTGCGATGATTTTACTGCCAGCCCTCAGCATGGCAATGACTCCTGAGCCGGTTCAGCAACTGGCCCCGGTCAGTAAAGAATTAAAGAAACAGCTAATCGGTACACCGGTTTATATTCAGATCTTTAAGGAAGAGCGTACGCTTGAGCTATACGGCAAAATCGGTAATGAGTACCGTTTGCTGGATACCTACCGCATCTGCAACTTTTCTGGCGGCCTTGGCCCTAAACGTCGTGAAGGCGATTTTAAAAGCCCGGAAGGTTTTTACAGCGTAAAAATGAATCAACTGAAGCCAGACAGCCGTTTTTACCGCGCGATTAATATTGGCTTTCCCAACCAATATGACCGCGATCAGGGCTACAGCGGTAACTACCTGATGATTCATGGCGACTGCAAGTCTATCGGCTGCTATGCCATGACCAATGCTTACATGGATCAGATTTTCACTTATGTGAACGCCGCATTACGCAATGGCCAGCAGGAAGTGAATATTGCCATTTATCCGTTTCGCATGACGGAGAGCAATATGCAGCGTCATCGCTATTCCACCTATGCGGATTTCTGGAAGCAGCTTCAGCCCGGCTATGCCTACTTTGCGCAATATCATCAGCCGCCAACGGTGAATGTTGCCAGCGGCAGATATGTGATGAACAGCAGCCCGGTCATCACACAACCCGAAGCGGCCTCACAGTCGTTCCTGGCGCTCTCCAAGGTAAAATAAAGCCCATTCGCCTGGCACTATCCGGTGCCAGGTTTCATTCCCCGTTAACGGCTGTGTCGCAATGACAGTGACCACATCGTTCGCGCCGGTATGTTTCTGGAAATCAATTTCCACATCCTGATCAAGTAGCTGCGCCCGGCCAAAAGGGGCTCGGCGGGTAATCCAGAACAGATTGGTGGAGCAGAACGCCATTAAGTAGCGACCATCCGACAGCAGCATGTTAAACACGCCCTTCTGCCGCAGTTCACCCGCCAGTTCGCCGATATAGCGAAAGACCGCAGGCCAGTTACCTGGCGTACGCGGATAGCGCGTGGCCAGCTTGTGCAGGATCCAGCAGAATGCCTTTTCACTGTCGGTTTCACCAACCGGACGAAAGGTTCCGGTCTCCAGTTGCCTGTAGCCTTTAAGCTGCCCGTTGTGCGCATAGGTCCAGTTTCGCCCCCACAGTTCCCGCGTAAACGGATGGGTGTTTTCCAGAGAGACCGGCCCACGGTTCGCCTGGCGAATATGCGCCACGACGGAATGGGACTTGATCGGGTATTCCTGCACCAGACGCGCAATGGGGGAATTAAAACTCGGCAAGGGATCTTTAAAGGTGCGGCAACCTTTATCTTCGTAAAACGTAATACCCCAGCCGTCTTTATGCGGCCCTGTTCCGCCGCCGCGCTGCACTAATCCGGTAAAACTGAAACAAATGTCGGTGGGAACATTGGCGCTCATCCCGAGCAATTCGCACATAGCAACCGCCTTATGTCAAAACGCCTCCTGCCGCTCAGGAGGCCAGTCGTGCTGTTACCTGACCATCTCTTTTTCAATCAGCAGCATCAGGATATGAATCACTTTAATATGGATCTCCTGAATGCGATCGGCATAGCCAAAATGCGGCACACGGATTTCAATGTCCGCGCTGCCAGCCATCTTGCCACCATCTTTACCCGTCAGAGTGATCACTTTCATCCCCTGCGCACGCGCAGCCTCAACGGCCTTGATGATGTTGGCCGAGTTTCCTGACGTCGAGATCCCGAGCAGCACGTCGCCTGAACGCCCTACCGCTTCAACGTAACGGGAAAAGACGTGGTCATAGCCGAAGTCATTGCTCACGCAGGAAAGGTGGCTGACGTCTGAAATGGCAATAGCCGGATATCCAGGACGATTTTCACGGTAGCGGCCCGTGAGTTCTTCAGCAAAGTGCATCGCATCACAGTGAGAACCACCGTTGCCGCAGGAAAGCACTTTGCCGCCCGCTTTGAAGCTGTCAGCCAACATCACCGCCGCCCGTTGGATGGTGTGAATGTTCGCGTCGTCACTCAGAAAGTGATTCAACGTCTCTGCCGCTTCATTGAGCTCTGAACGAATAATGTCCTGATACATAGACTTGTCCTTTGTAGGGGAGGTTAATCGCAGCAAGTTTAACGGAATGGTTGACCTGCGCAAAGCACCACAGGGTCAGATAGCCGTGTGCCCGCCGTTTTTTTCACGTTCGTTATTTTCATTACGGGCGCTGTTTCGCTGATTTTGTGAGTCAGGTTGTAATTGCGATGTAAACAAATTGATAAATGCCAGCAGGTGATTTAAACCTCTCCTTATAACAGGTCAGACCTCTTACTACTTAACGGAGCACTTCATTATGATGGTTGTCTCGATTCTTGCGACAGTGGTGCTAATTGGCGCCCTGTTTTATCACCGCATCTCTCTGTCACTCAGTAGCGCAATCCTGCTGCTGTGGACCGCTGCGATGGCGGTGGCCCACCTGTGGACGCCGTGGCTGCTGTTGCCGCTGGCGATCATCCTGGTGCCGCTGAACCTGACCAGCCTGCGCCGCAAACTGTTTTCCAAACCGGTGCTGCAGCGCTTTCAGCAGGTCATGCCGCCGATGTCTCGTACGGAAAAAGAGGCGATTGACGCGGGCACAACCTGGTGGGAAGGCGATCTTTTTCAGGGCAAACCTGACTGGCAGAAACTGCACAACTACCCGCAACCGCGCCTGACGCCGGAAGAACAGGCCTTTATTGATGGCCCGGTGGAAGAAGCCTGCCGCATGGCGAATGATTTCCAGATCACCCATGAACTGGCGGATATGCCGCCAGAGTTGTGGGCCTATCTGAAAGAGCACCGCTTCTTCGCCATGATCATTAAAAAAGAGTACGGCGGACTGGCATTCTCCGCCTATGCCCAGGCACGCGTGTTGCAAAAACTGTCGGGCGTATCGGGTATTCTGGCGATTACCGTGGGGGTGCCTAACTCACTGGGTCCGGGCGAACTGCTGCAACATTACGGAACGGAAAAACAGAAAGATCACTATTTACCGCGTCTGGCGCGGGGCGACGAGATTCCCTGTTTCGCCCTTACCAGCCCGGAAGCCGGTTCCGATGCCGGGGCAATCCCCGATACCGGCGTCGTTTGCATGGGCGAATGGCAGGGCCAGCAGGTGCTGGGCATGCGACTGACCTGGAACAAGCGCTATATCACGTTAGCCCCAATCGCCACCGTACTGGGTCTGGCCTTTAAGCTTTCCGACCCCGAGCATCTGCTGGGCGAGAAAGAGGAACTGGGCATTACCTGTGCCCTGATCCCAACCAGCACGCCGGGCGTGGAAATCGGTCATCGCCACTTCCCGCTCAACGTACCGTTCCAGAATGGTCCAACCCGTGGGAAAGACATTTTTGTCCCCATTGATTTCATCATTGGCGGCCCGGAAATGGCCGGTCAGGGCTGGCGGATGCTGGTGGAATGTCTGTCCGTCGGACGTGGCATCACGCTGCCGTCAAACTCAACCGGTAGCCTGAAAACGGTGGCACTGGCGACCGGCGCCTATGCGCACATCCGTCGTCAGTTCAAGCTGTCTATCGGTAAAATGGAAGGTATTGAAGAGCCGCTGGCGCGCATCGCAGGTAATGCCTATGTAATGGACGCGGCCGCTACGCTAATCACCACCGGGATTATGCAGGGTGAAAAACCCGCGGTTCTGTCAGCCATCGTCAAATATCACTGTACCCATCGCGCTCAACAGTCAATCATCGATGCGATGGATATCGCGGGTGGTAAGGGCATCATGCTGGGTGACAGCAACTTCCTGGCGCGTGCCTATCAGGGTGCGCCCATCGCTATCACCGTGGAAGGCGCGAACATTCTGACCCGCAGCATGATTATCTTTGGTCAGGGGGCAATTCGTTGCCATCCTTATGTCCTGCAGGAAATGGCCGCCGCCGCCAGCAACGATGTTGCCGCCTTCGATAAGGCGCTGTTTAGCCATATTGGTCACGTTGGCAGCAACGCGATGCGCAGCCTGTGGCTAGGCCTGCTGGGCGGTCGCACCAGCGCCGCGCCAACCCGCGATGTAACGCGTCGATATTATCAGCACATGAACCGCATTAGTGCCAACCTGGCCTTGCTGTCAGATGTCTCTATGGCGGTCTTAGGCGGCAGCCTGAAACGTCGCGAACGGATGTCTGCTCGCCTGGGTGATGTGCTGAGTCAGCTCTACCTGGCGTCTGCCACTCTGAAACGCTATGACGATGAAGGACGCCACGAAGCCGATTTACCGCTGGTGCACTGGGGCGTGCAGGATGCACTGAATAAAGCAGAGAAAGCCATGGACGATCTGCTGAGTAACTTCCCGAACCGCCTGGTGGCTGGCGTTATTCGACTGATGGTGTTTGCCGGTGGTCAGCACTGCCCTGCACCGTCCGATCGTCTTGATCACAAACTGGCAAAAATGCTGCAGGTGCCTTCGGCGACGCGTACGCGTTTAGGTCGTGGTCAGTATCTTGCGCCGAGCCAGCATAATCCTGCAGGTCAGTTAGAGCAGGCATTGCAGGACGTGATGGCGGCGGAAGTGATTCACGACCGCCTGTGCAAGCAGCATAAAAAACACTTCTCATTCACCCGACTGGATGCGCTGGCTAGACAGGCGTTGGAACAGGGCTGGATTGACGACAAAGAAGCTGAAGTGCTGAAACGCGCCGAGCAGAGCCGTCTGCGTTCCATTAACGTGGATGAGTTTGAGGCTGATGCGCTGGCCGTGCCGGCAAAGCAGGATGTCTCAAAACCCGCCCGCCCCAGTGAGGCGGCATAAACAATCAGGCCGACATCATGTCGGCCTTTTTTTATCCTGCCTGACGAATGCGGGCAATCAATGCCTCGACATCGTCCACGTGCCCGGCGGCCAGAATCAGGGTGCGGCCTAAGGTAATCGCATTGCGAATACAATCGGTGCGCATTTCATCATCCCGAATCAGCTTCATGTCCGCCACGTGCGACATGCCCACCGTTCGACGGATCAACTCTGTTCCACAAAAGCCAATTGTATCCGCCCAGACTTTGCGCAGAAACGCCTGTGCATAACCCGGATACGCCATGGCCACATCCTGGGTGTGACTTTCTGCCAGCGCCAGGAAGCGCGTCGCAAAGGTATTCCAGACATCACGCACGTCGCTAAGGCGCTGCTCACGGGCATCAACGGCTTCGCGGGGAGGCAACAGGCCCGGTAAACCACAGTAGTTGATCAGCAGGTTACCTAGCGCGGTGCCCACGTCAAAGCCGATGGGTCCAAAATAACCAAACTCGGCATCAATCGCTTTCAAGCTGCCGTCAGCCACAAAAATCGAGCCGCTGTGGATATCCCCATGCAGTAACGCCTCGGCATGGCTGAAGAAAACGTGCTTGAGCCCGGCCACAGCAATACGCAACGCGTCGTCAGTGCGGAGGGATGCGACCAGCGGCTCCAGCGCGTCAGGATAGCTGTTGCGCTCGTGGTCAGTGTAGGGATCGTTAAAGAACAGATCTTCGGTGATCTCGCACAGCTCAGGGTTGATAAAGCGCGCCACCTCGGCTTTCTTGTGATGCGGGTGCAGAATAAAGTCTGAGGTGTGAAACAGCGTTTGCGCCAGATATTCGCCGAGCTGACGCGGCGCTTCAGGGTAGTAGGCACCTTTCACCAGCTCACTGCGCCAGATGCGGTGGCTGGAAAGATCTTCCATCACCATCACCGCCAGATCAGCATCGTAATGCGTAACCTTAACCGTGTGCTGGGGGCAATATTTGTAGTGCTCAACCAGCGTTTGCGCTTCGATACGCGCACGATCCAGGGTTAACGGCCACGATTCGCCGACGCAGCGAACATAGGGCAGCGCCTGTTTGACTACCACGCGGCTTTTACCCTGGTTGTCGTAAATTTTAAAGACCAGATTGAGGTTACCATCGCCAATCTCTTCCGCGCTGCTTAGAACAGAAGGATCATCCATGCCGCCAAACGTTTTGGCATATTCCACAGCATCGGCTGCAGTGAACGTACGGTATTGCGACATTGACCTTTCCTCATCAACAAACGCCGGTGCAAGCCGGACCTGATTAATCTTTCGTAATAAGCCGTTCAGACGTCTATACATCCGTTAAGCATGTTGGCACAATATCCGCTATTAACGCAACATGGATTTCACCAACAATGCAGACATTCCAAACTACCAGCTTACAGGTTCGTAACAACCAGCTCTGGATACTGGATCAGCAGGCCCTGCCCCAGCAAAAGAACTGGCTGCCTGCCCATTCGGTCGCGCAGTTGGTTGAACATATTCATGCGCTGCGGGTGCGCGGTGCGCCGTTAATTGGCCTGTCTGCATCCCTGCTGCTGGCACTGCTAGCGGAACAGGGTGAAACGCGCGAGCAGCTGGCACAGTCGCTGGAAATATTGCGGGCCGCCCGCCCGACCGCGGTCAACCTGATGAATAACCTCGATCGTATGAAACAGGCGCTGGAGCAGCCAGACAGGGTGACGAGCCTGGCAGAAGAAGCCTTGCGGCTGGTACAGGAGGATAAACAGCTCTGCGATCGCATCGCCGAAGCCGGAAGCTCGCTGGTCAAACCCGGCAGCCAGCTGTTAACCCACTGCAATACAGGCGGCCTGGCGACCGCAGGCGTCGGCACAGCCTTGGGCGTTATCGCGCGCGCGCATCAAGAGGGCAAGGTCCGAAATGTTTGGGTCGATGAAACGCGTCCCCTGTTGCAGGGCGGGCGCTTAACCGCCTGGGAACTCGGCGAACTCGGCGTGCCTTACCAGTTGATCACCGATTCGATGGCCGCCAGCCTGATGGCTGCGGGCAACGTGGACGCTATCTGGGTGGGCGCGGACCGTATCGCCGCCAATGGTGACGTAGCGAACAAAATCGGCACCTACAGCCTGGCGGTGTTAGCGCACTATCACGGTATTCCGTTCTACGTTGCGGCCCCGCATACCACGCTGGATCGGCTCTGCCCGACGGGCGCGGCCATTCCTATTGAACAGCGTGCCGCCAGTGAAGTCACCGGTGTGTCCGGAAGCTTCGGCAGCGTGCAGTGGGCTCCTGAAGAAGCGCAGGTCTACAATCCCGCCTTTGATGTTACGCCTGCCGCGCTGATCAGCGGTTGGGTGCTGGATACCGGCGTGATCGCACCGGCTCAGGTTGCCGCTGGCATCTTCCAGCCACAGTAAGCGGACGGGCGGCTTACGGAATCAGCCGCCCGCAGAATGCGCCGTGATTACGCAAGGCGCGGATAGGCATCGGCAATCTTGTCGCCGGTGAAATTGGCGATCCAGCCTTCCTGATTATCAAAAATGCGAATCGCGGTGAAGTGCGGGGACGATCCCATATCAAACCAGTGCGGCGTGCCGGCGGGCACCGAAATCAGATCGTTCTTTTCGCACAGGATCTGCAAAATTTCACCGTCCAGATGCAGACAAAACAGCCCCGCACCCTCGACAAAGAAGCGCACTTCATCTTCGCCGTGCGTGTGTTCCGACAGAAACTTCTGGCGCAGAACGTCCTTCTGCGGGTTATCGGCACGCATGCTAATCACGTCCCAGCTCTGATAGCCTTTTTCGGCCACCAGCCGGTCGATGGCATGCTGATAGGCGTTGATGACCGTTTCCGCATCCGGGTTTTCGCCCAGATCGCGGTCGGCCTGCCAGCGTTCAAAACGGACGTCTTTGGCATTCAGCCGCGCGCGAATCGCCTCAGCATCGGTGCTGTGCCATATCGGCTGGCTGGGATCGCTATCGCTAAAAATGGTCAGTGCACTCATCTCAAATCGACTCCGGGTTAATCTGGGAAAAATCGGCGACCTGACGATGATGGCTGTCATCATCTGCCGCGTCACGAATCAGCTGCAGCGTGTGCCAGCCGGCCTGCTCTGCTGCGTCCAGCTCCTGATGAATATCAGAAAGAAACAGCAGTTGTTCGGCGGGCAAGCCCGTTTGCGCAGCGATGTTCTGATACGACGTCTTCTCACGCTTGGCGCCCACGTGGGTATCAAAATAGCCGCTGAACAAACCAGTAATATCACCTTCGTCGCTGTAGCCAAATAACAATTTCTGCGCGGCAACCGAGCCAGAGGAATATATATATAATTTAATGCCTTGCACGTGCCAGGCCTTAAGCGCGGGCAGCACATCAGGATAAAGGTGCCCGGTAAAGCGACCGCTCAGGTAGCCCTCGCGCCAAATCATTCCCTGCAGCGCCTTCAGGCCGGTCGATTTGCGATCCGCATCCATGTAAGAAAACAGAATAGCGATGACCTCGTCTGTATCGGCATCGGGTTGCCCCGCTTCGGTACGCACGGCGTTTAGCGCCTGTTGCACCTCAGTCTGCGTCTGATTCTTGCGAACATAATCAGCCAGATGCGCTCGGGCATAGGGAAACAGAACGTTATGTACAAAGCGGATATCGCTGGTGGTCCCTTCAATATCGGTAACAATGGCCTTTATCATGCTTTCTCCAGCAGGCGACGTTGGCGCTCGCATTCAAATAAAAATTCCAGACCTTCAAGATGACGACGGGCTTCAGCGACATCTTTGCCCCAGCAGGTCAGGCCGTGTCCGCGCAGCAGAAAGCCATAGCGCAGGGGAAAACGGGCGGCATAATCCTCGATCTCTGACGCCAGCGCCGCCACATCCTGACTGTTGTCGAACAGGGGAATCGCCACGGTAGCATCGTGGGTCGTTTGCCCGCTCAGCGACTTTTGCATCTCATAGCCGTAGAGCAGCACGGCGGCACCCTGCTCAACCCGCGACAGCACCGTGGAATTGACCGTGTGCGTGTGCAGTACCGCGCCCGCCTCCGGGAACAGACGGTAAATCAGCGTGTGCAGCGCGGTTTCTGCCGAAGGCTTGCGGCCCGAGGGGGCCAGATTAGTGGCAATGTGGACCTGAATAAAATCATCCCGCGTCAGGCTGCCTTTGTCTTTGCCCGACTCACTCAGCAGGCAAACATGTGCATCCTGGCGCACCGACATATTGCCACCGGTGGCCGGTGCCCAGCCCTTCGCGCCTATCCAGTGACAGGCTTGCACCAGCTGATCTACTGCAGAAGAATCGGACATCATCGTTCCTTTTAGCCGTCTAAGCGTCTTGATTGCCAAATACTAGCATCCTGTTTATAGTGGCATCAACTAAGGGTTTTTCCGCTACCGTTTTTGCGCGTAAGGCTACCTAATCATGACGCAGTCCAACCTGACGCCCGAGAGCAAGCTGCCTGCACTCGGCACCACCATATTCACGCAAATGAGCACGCTGGCACAGCAGCATAATGCGATTAATCTTTCTCAGGGATTTCCGGATTTTGATGGTCCGTCTTACCTGCAGGAAAGGCTGGCTTACCACGTCAGTCAGGGCGCGAATCAGTACGCACCCATGACCGGCGCACAACCGCTTCGCGAAGCCATTGCGGATAAAACCGCCGCGATCTATGGCTATCGGCCCGATGTGAACAGCGATATCACCGTGACGGCAGGGGCTACTGAAGCCCTGTATGCCGCCATCACCGCCCTGGTGCGGCCCGGTGACGAGGTCATCTGTTTCGATCCCAGTTACGACAGCTATGCGCCTGCGGTACAGCTGGCGGGCGGTACACTGAAACGCCTCACCTTGCAGCCACCGTTGTTCACGGTTGACTGGCCTGCGTTCTCCGCGCTGCTAAGCGACAAAACCCGCCTGGTCATCTTAAACACGCCGCATAATCCCTCGGCCAGCATCTGGCATCACGCGGACTATGCCGCGTTATGGCAGGCTGTCGCCGACCGGGAAATCTACGTACTGAGCGATGAAGTCTATGAGCACATCTGCTTTGCACAGGAGGGTCATGCCAGCGTGCTGGCGCATCCTGAGCTGCGTCAACGTGCGGTGGCGGTGTCATCCTTTGGCAAAACCTTTCATATGACGGGCTGGAAAGTCGGTTACTGCGTGGCACCGGCGGCCATTAGCGCCGAGATCCGTAAGATCCATCAGTACCTGACGTTTTCAGTCAACACGCCTGCGCAACTGGCGATTGCCGATATGCTGCGCCAGCATCCCGAACACTATCGTGAACTGCCCGAGTTTTATCGCGCGCGCCGTGACCGACTGATACAGGCCTTGCGCAGCAGTCGTTTTCACCTGTTGCCCTGTGAAGGCACCTACTTCCTGCTGGCGGACTACAGTGCCATTTCGGACCTGGACGATGTCAGTTTTTGCCAGTGGCTGACGCGTGAAGTGGGCGTAGCCGCCATTCCGCTGTCGGTATTCTGCGAGGCGCCTTTCCCGCACAAACTGATTCGGCTGTGCTTTGCAAAACAGGAAGCCACACTTGATGCGGCAGCGGAGCGGTTATGTCGACTTTAGCGATAACGCTGCTACAGGAGCCACTGACGTGGATGGATGGCGAGGCCAACCTGCGCCATTTCGATCGGATCTTAGCCGACCTCACGCAACGGGATGTCATTATTCTGCCCGAAATGTTCACCACCGGTTTTGCCATGGAGGCCGCCCAGTCGGCGCTACCGCAGGCGCAGGTCGTGGAATGGTTACAGCACCATGCTAAGCGCACCAATGCGCTGGTGGGCGGCAGCGCCGCCGTTCATACCGCTGAGGGCGCCGTAAACCGTTTTCTGCTGGTTGAGCCGGACGGCACGCTGCACCATTATGACAAACGTCATCTGTTTCGCATGGCCGATGAACAGCAGCATTATATTGCGGGCAAGGCGCGTACGGTGATTCCGTGGCGCGGCTGGCGTATTCTGCCGCAAATCTGTTACGACCTGCGCTTTCCGGTGTTCTCACGCAATCAAAATGACTACGATCTGGCGCTGTATGTCGCCAACTGGCCTGCAGCGCGCGCCCTTCACTGGCAGGCCCTGCTGCTGGCTCGCGCTATCGAAAATCAGGCATATGTAGCAGGCTGCAACCGTGTGGGCAGCGATGGTAATCAGCATCAGTACAGTGGGGACAGTCGAATTATTTCTCCGCAGGGGGAGATTCTGGCGGCGGGCGAGCCGTTCAAAGCCGGTCAGGTTGAGGCGTCGCTGTCGCTAGCCGAGTTGCAGGCTTATCGCGAGCGGTTTCCGGCATGGCGCGATGCGGATGGCTTTACGTTGGCAGAATAAAATCGCCCCCGGCCAGGCCGGGGGCGATTCAGGCGTTTACTGCAGGTCGAAACGGTCCAGGTTCATCACTTTCGTCCAGGCCGCCACGAAGTCGGTAACAAACTTCTGTTTTGCATCGCTGCTGGCATAAACTTCGGCCAGAGCGCGCAGGATGGCGTTGGAACCGAACACCAGATCGGCGCGCGTCGCGCTGTACTTCACTTCTCCGCTCTGACGATCGCGGCCTTCGAAGATCTCTTCACTGCCGTCGGTCGCACGCCATGCGGTGCGCATATCCAGCAGATTCACAAAGAAATCATTACTCAGCACGCCCACGCGGTCGGTGAACACGCCGTGATGGCTGCCGTCAAAGTTGGTGCCCAGGACACGCAGGCCACCCAGCAGGACGGTGAGCTCTGGGGCACTCAGCGTCAGTTGCTGCGCCTTATCCAGCAACAGGGTTTCAGTGGATGATCCTCCCTGTACGCGACGATAGTTACGGAAACCATCTGCCAGCGGTTGGAGTACGTTAAAGGATTCTACATCAGTTTGATCCTGACGAGCATCCACGCGGCCTGGGGTAAAGGGCACCTGTGCGCTGACGCCGGCTGCGGCTGCGGCCATTTCGATGCCGACGCTGCCCGCCAGGACAATGACGTCAGCTAATGAAGCTTTACCGGATTCCTGCTGGATCTGCTGCAGTTTCGGTAACACATCGTTAATGACGCTGGCGTTCACCGCCCAGCTGTTCTGGGGCGCCAGCGCCAGACGGGCACCGTTTGCGCCGCCGCGTTTGTCGCCACCACGGAAGGTTGAAGCCGAAGCCCAGGCCGCCGAAACCAGCTGGCTTACCGTCAAACCTGATGCAGCGATTTTCGCCTTCAGTTCACTGATATCATCGGCCGTCGGCTGATGCGTTGGCTGCGGTAACGGATCCTGCCACAGTAAATCTTCCTTTGGCACTTCCGGACCGATGTAACGCGCTTTTGGCCCCATATCGCGGTGGGTCAGCTTAAACCAGGCGCGGGCAAAGGCTTCGTTAAAGGACTGCGGATCGTTCAGGAAGCGGCGAGAAATCTTCTCGAACTCGGGGTCGAAACGCAACGTCAGATCCGTCACCAGCATGGTCGGTTTGCGCTTTTTCGCAGGATCGAACGGATCCGGAATAATGTCGTCAGCGTTGACCGCTTCATACTGAATCGCACCCGCCGGGCTGTGCGTTTTCACCCACTCATATTTGAACAGGTTCTCAAAGAAGTAGTTGCTCCACTGGGTTGGCGTTTGCGTCCAGACGACTTCAAGGCCGGAGGTAATCGCATCTGCACCCACACCGCTGCCGTGGCTGTTGTTCCAGCCAAAGCCCTGTGCTTCGATAGGTGAGGCTTCAGGATCGACGCCCACGTGACTGGCGGCGGCGGCACCATGGGTTTTGCCCAGGGTATGTCCACCCGCAATCAGCGCCACGATCTCTTCGTCGTTCATGCCCATGTTGCCGAATGTCGCGCGAATCGCTGGCGCGGCAGAAGCGGGATCGCCGCTGGCTTCAGGCCCCTCTGGGTTCACGTAGATCAGCCCCATTTCGGTCGCGCCCAGCGGTGCGTTAGCCAGGCTTTCCGGATGGCGATGGGCCAGCCACTCGGTTTCGTTACCCCAATCCACGTCCATATCCGGTTCCCAGACGTCTTCACGACCGGCACCAAAACCAAAGGTACGGAAACCTGAATTTTCCAGCGAAACGTTGCCGGCGAGGATGTAGAGATCGGCCCAGGAAATTTTCTGACCGTATTTTTGTTTTACCGGCCACAGCAGGCGGCGGGCTTTATCAAGGCTGACGTTATCTGGCCAGGAGTTCAGTGGGGCGAAACGCTGTTGACCCCGGCCTGAGCCACCGCGCCCGTCGACGGTGCGGTAAGTACCGGCACTGTGCCACGCCATACGAATAAACAGGCCAATGTAGGTGCCCCAGTCGGCTGGCCACCAGGATTGGGAGTCGGTGAGCAACGCCCGGATGTCGGCTTTCAGTGCGGAGTAGTCCAGCGTGCTGAACGCTTCGCGGTAGTTGAAGTTTTCGCCGAGGGGATTAGAACGGTTGGAGTGCTGGTTTAGCAGATCCACGCGCAACATGTTTGGCCACCAGTCGCGATTGCTGGTACCACTGCCGGCTCCACGAGCCAGAACGCTTTCTTCTTCCGATTTACCGTGATGAAAGGGACATTTACCTGAAGCGGCTACATCATTATCTTTTGGCGTGCTCATTATCGGCTCCGTTGCCTTCACATTATTGACCTTAAGATAACCCTGGCGTTAGCAGGAATATAGTCGGATGGGCCGAAGGTATTGATAGCCGATAGCTCTCAAGCGCAGCGGAAAAACGCTGCGCCTGATGCACCTGTTAACTGCCGCGATAGGTAGACCAGCTCCAGGGCGAGATTAAAAATGGCAGATGATAATGGCTGGCGCTTTCCGTCAGCACAAAATCAATTTGCGCACTGACGTACAACGTTTCTCGTCCGCCTGCGCGGAAGTATTCGCCAATCGCGGCCGTCAGGCGGTACTGTCCCGGCGCAAGCGGCTCGGGTGTCAGATCCTTCAGGCGACCATCGTTATCCGTGATGCCCCGGGCACAGGTTACCCACCCTTGTGCCCCGTGCTGTTCCAGCAACATGGCTACGCCTGGCGCGGGTTTACCCAGCGCGGTATCCAGAATATGGGTGCTGATAGTGCTCATGAAAAACTCTCCTTAAGGCGCAGCAGGGTGATTTCCCGCAGTTGTTCCAGAGATTCCTGGCGCTCGCTTTCCGGGCTGTTGTCCAGCCGCCGTGTAAGTTCATCAAGCATATTCTGTGCGCTGCGCCCTTTCGCCCGGATCAAAAAGACCCGGTTAAAGCGCGCCTCATAAGCCTGGTTGCCCTGCACCATCGCCTGCTGTAACGCATCGTCTGCCTGTTGCATGGCCGCTTGTTCGCTGCGTGATAACCGTTTTTCCTTCTCGTCGCCCTGTGCCTTTTCCCCGATGCGCGGATGAGCTGAAAGCGCCTGATTCAGATCGTCTTCCTGCCAGGCCTGGGCGAGCCGTTGTGCCTCAGCCAGCAGGGCCTCAACGCTGTGAAACGGGCGGGCCGCCGCCAGCGCCTGCTGCCAGCGAGGAATCGCGACGCAGTGCGAGAGCGCAAGCTGAGCGGCGGCTTGCGGTAGCTGGTTAAAGGTGCCTAAATCCATCTTAATGCTGCTCCGCAAGGTGACATATCGTCTGCAAATAGGCCTGAATCGCGGGAGCGACATCGGCTTCATTGACCGATTCGGCCGGATGGTGGCTGATACCGCGATGGTTACGCACAAACAGCATGCCTACCGGCCAGCGTTCTGCGATTGCGATAGCATCATGGCCTGCGCCACTGGGCAGGGCCAGGCTGCGCCCCTGTACGGTTTCAACCGCGTGGCTCAACGCCTGTTGCAATCCGGCATCGCAGGCCGTCGCCGCAATGCGGTAATACTCATGAGATTCGAAGGTTAATCCCCGACGCAGCGCAATGGCTTCCGCCTGGGTCAGCAAGGCGGACAGCAGCGCTTCAAGCGGTGCGTCCTCGGGTCCGCGCACATCCAGCGACAGATTCACCTCGCCCGGAATGACGTTGACCGCGCCCGGTGCGCAGTTGAGCGTGCCTACCGTTGCCACTAACTGCCCCGGCTGTTCGCGCGTCGTGTGTTCAATAAACACCATCCATTCCGCCGCGGCCGCCAGGGCATCTTTACGATGCTTCATCGGCACCGTACCGGCATGGCCCGCCTCGCCCGTAAAGCAGCAGTTCAGACGACGGGCACCGTTGATCGCCGTGACCACCCCGAGCGCGAGATCTTCCTGCTCCAGGCAAGGTCCCTGCTCAATGTGCAGCTCCAGATAGGCCACGATATCGCTGACGTTGCGCGCGGCACGCTGGATCTGACTGGCATCCAGCCCCACGTCGCTCATCGCCTGGGAAACCGTGATGCCGTTGCCGTCAGGATGTGTCGGCCAGCTGTCAGGCCAGGTGCCGGTAATGCCGCGACTGCCCAGCAACGTGATGCCAAAGCGCGTGCCCTCTTCATCCCCGAAGCCGATGACTTCAATGGCCAGCGGCAATCGACGCTGGCGATCGTGCAGCCACTGGACGGTTTCAATGGCGCTCAGCACGCCCAGCATCCCGTCATAGCGGCCGGCGTTGCGTACCGTGTCCAGATGCGAACCCAATAACAGTGCGGGAGCGCCGGGCTGCGCGGCCTCATAGCGACCGCAGATATTGCCCACCTCATCCTGCCAGACCGTCATACCGGCAGCCTGCATCCATTCGCCCACGCGCGCATTGGCCCGCAGGTGCTCTGGCGACAGGTAAACCCGTGTCAGGCCCTGATCGCTTTCACTGATCTCAGCCAGCGCGTCACAGCGCGCCATCACGCGCCGAGCGGCAATCTGAGCCTCGCTGGCATTCATCATCATGCATGGCTCCCATAGTGGTTCCATGCCGCCTGCGAACCGGCCCCCTGTGGCGTACGATAACCGACATGGGACAGGACCATTTCCAGCGCCGCCAGCGTTTGCATCACGCAGTCTTTACGCGCGTTATAACCCATAGTGCCGATGCGCCACACTTTGCCATGCAGCGGGCCAAAGGACGTGCCGATCTCAATACCAAAATCCTCCAGCATGAGCTTACGCACTTCATCGCCATTGACGCCCTGGGGAATCACCACGCCCAGGACATTGCTCATCTTGTTACTGAGATCGCCAAAGGTTTCCAGCCCCATTCCCTGAATGCCTTTCAGCATCGCCTCGCCGTGAAGCTGGTGGCGGGCAATGCCGTTGTCCAGCCCTTCCTGCAGAATCAGACGCGCACACTCACGCGCGCCGAACAGGGCGCTGGTGGCTTCAGTATGGTGATTGAGCCGTTCCGGGCCCCAGTAGTCCATGATCATGCCGAGATCGAAATAGTTGGAGTAGATCATCTCGTCGTCACCATCCTGATGCGCGTCGGTGCGGATCCCCTGCTCCACGCATTTGCGCTTGCGGACTATCGCCGCCATCTCATCGCTTAACGTGATCGGGGAGGTTCCGGACGGGCCGCCCAGGCATTTCTGCATGCCCGCGGAGACCGCATCCAGCCCCCATGCATCGGTTTCCAGCGCATTGCCCGCCAGCGACGCCGTCGCATCGGTATAGAACAGCACGCCATATTTTTTGCAGATGGCACCCAACTCAGCCAGCGGCTGCAGCATGGTGGTCGAGGTATCGCCCTGCACGGTCAGCAACAGGCGCGGTTTGACTTTTTTGATGGCGTCTTCAATCTGGTCTGGCGTAAAGACCTCGCCCCATGGCACGTCAATCGTGTGCACATCGGCACGGCAGCGGCGGGCAATTTCACACAGCAGATGACCAAAACGGCCAAAGACCGGCACCAGCACTTTATCGCCGGGGCGAATCGCCGACAGCAGAATTGCCTCAATACCAGCGCGTGAGGTGCCGTCAATCAGTAACGTCCAGCGGTTTTCCGTGCGAAACACGCCACGATACAGCGCCATCACCTCATTCATATAGTGCGTCATCGCCGGATCGTATTGCCCGAGCAGCTGGCTCGACATCGCACGCAGCACGCGCGGATCGGCATTGATAGGGCCAGGTCCCATTAACAGACGCTGAGGAGGATTAATTTGCGGAAATTGAGAGATATCCATAGTGAATTCCTTGTTAAGCACTCAAAGACGCACAGAGGAAATAAACTGCTTTAGCTCCGCCGTCTGTGGAGAAGCGAACAGCGTTTTACTGTCGCCCTGCTCCCAGACGCGCCCCTGATGCATAAAGACCACACGATCGCCCACGTCGCGGGCGAAGTTCATTTCATGGGTGACGAGAATCAACGTCATGCCCTCGGCGGCAAGCTGTTCCAGCACTTTTAGCACTTCACCGACCAGCTCAGGATCCAGTGCAGAGGTAATCTCATCACACAGTAAGACGCGGGGTTCCATCGCCAGCGCGCGGGCAATGGCAACGCGCTGCTGCTGACCACCAGACAGGCTGGAAGGGTAATAATCCAGCCGCTCGCCCAGCCCCACTTTCTCCAGCATGCGCGCCGCCAGTTCGCGGCACTCCGCCTGGCTTTTTTTCAGCACCCGACGCGGCGCCAGCATGACGTTTTCCAGCGCCGTCATATGCGGGAACAGATTGAAGTTCTGAAACACCATGCCGACTGAGCGGCTGATTTCCCGCGCCTGGGAATCACGGTCGGTAATCGTCATACCGCCGAGTTTAATGCTGCCATCCTGATAGCCTTCCAGCCCGTTCATGCAGCGCAACAGCGTACTTTTGCCTGAACCGCTGCGCCCGATAATGGAGATCACTTCTCCCATATCGATATCCAGATCCACGCCTTTGAGAACGTGGTTGGTGCCGTAATACTTCTGCACCTGATTAATGGTGATGAGCGGCATTAAATTTTTTCTCCAGATACTGGCTGTAGCGCGACAGCGGATAACACAGCAGGAAATAGCCCAGTGCCACCAGCCCAAAGACTTTAAAGGGCTGATAGGTCACGTTATTCAGAATGGTGCCGGCCTTGGTCAGCTCGACGAACCCGATAATGGATGCCAGCGCCGTGCCTTTGATCACCTGCACCGCAAATCCCACCGTGGGGGCAATGGCAATGCGAATCGCCTGGGGTGCGATGACCCGCGTCAGCGTCTGACCAAAATCAAGCCCGAGACAGCGTGATGCTTCCCACTGGCCCTTGGGCAGGGCCTGAATACTGCCATGCCAGATATCCAGCAGAAACGCGCTGGTATAAAAGGTCAGCGCCAGCGAGGCGGCGGTCCAGGGCGCGACGTCGATACCGAACAGTCCGACGCCAAAGAAAGCCAGAAACAGCTGCATCAGCAGCGGCGTGCCCTGGAACAGTTCGGTATAGGCACGGATCACGCGCGTCAGCCATTTACGCTTTAACAGGCGTAAAAACAGCAGCGGCAGCGTGACCAGCGTGCCGCCTAAAAAGGCCACCAGCGACAGCGCGATGGTCCAGCGAGCCGCCAGCAGCAGATTGCGCAGGATGTCCCAGTCAGTAAAGGTTGTCATCATGCCTGCACCCCCAGCCATTTGCGGCCAATCGCCAGCAGCAGCTGACGCATCACAATCGACAACGCCAGGTAAATCAGCGTGGTCACCGAGTAGACTTCAAAACTCAAAAAGGTGCGCGACTGAATCAGGTTGGCGGCGAAGGTCAGTTCCTCGTAGGAGACCTGCGAAACCACCGACGATCCCAGCATGACAATGATGCACTGGCTCACCAGCGCAGGATAAATCCGCTGCAGCGACGGCGGCAAAACCACGCGTAAAAACGTCTGGCTGCGCGTCAACCCCAGAACCCGACCGGCTTCCCACTGCCCTTTTGGCGTGACCTGAATACCGGCACGGATAATTTCCGTACTGTAAGCCCCCAGGTTAACCAGCATGGCCAGCAGCGCGGCTTCACCCGCCGTGAGTTTCAGCCCCAGGTTCGGCAAGCCGAACACAATAAAGAACAGCTGCACCACAAACGGCGTGTTGCGTATCAGTTCAACATAGAGGCCCCACAGGCGGCTTAACCAACTGGGTTTACCACTGCGCAGCGCCGCGCCGATGATACCGATACTGACGCCCCCGACCGTTGCCAGCACGGTTAACTGGATCGTTACCCACAGGCCGGAGAGCAACTCCGGCCAGTACGGCCACAATGCAGGGAAATTAAGTTGCCCGGTCATTGCTCCGTCCTTATGCGCCCAGGTTGGCTGGCAGCGGCGCTTTCAGCCACTCTTCGGACATTTTATTCAGCGTGCCGTCTTTAATGCCCTGCTCGATCAGCGTATTCACTTTGTCTTTCAGCGCCGGCTCGTCTTTCTTCAATCCGATATAGCACGGAGAGTCTTTCAGCATAAATTGCGCAACAGGGGCTTTTGCCGGGTTCTGACGCGTAATGGCCGCGACCACAAGATTACCCGTTGCCACGTACTGCACCTGGCCGGAGAGGTAAGCGGATAAGGTGGTGTTGTTATCTTCATAACGTTTCACCTGCGCATCCTTAGGGGCTACCTCACTCAGTACCATGTCCTCTACCGCACCGCGGGTGACGCCAACAGATTTACCGCTCAGTGCTGCGGCATCCTTCAGATGATCGCCTTTAGGACCGAAAACGCCCAGGAAGAACGGCGCATAGGCCCGGCTAAAGTCGATCACCTTTTCGCGTTCCGGATTTTTCCCCATGCTGGAGATCACCAGGTCAACTTTGTCCGTTTGCAAGTAAGGTACGCGGTTCGCGCTGGTGACCGGCACCAGCTGCAACTTAAGTTTCATCTGCTTAGCCAGATACTTCGCCATGTCGATGTCATAGCCCTGGGGTTGCAGATCGGTCCCCACTGAGCCAAACGGCGGGAAATCCTGCGGTACCGCAACCCGCAGCACGCCGCGTTTCTGGATATCCTGCAGTTGATCGGCCAACACGTTGCCCGCCTGCACCATCAATACTGCCGCTGCTGCGACCGCCATCAGAACTTTTTTCATTATGCACCCCGGTGAGATTATGTGAAACAAAAGATTCTTATTGAAGGCATTCTGCAACTAATGTGCCAACGCGGACGCACGCTGAAAAATGCGACTTAATGGCTGATAAGCGCTATTTATAGCAATACAGAGGCATCAGACGTTGCCCCGCAGGACGTTCCAAAACGGGGCAAAGCACCAAAACGGTGCCTGTTAACGGTGCTCCAGCTCGTCAAGCTGGTGATAAAGATCGGCAATATGGTGAATGCGCTGGCGTCCGTCTGACAGCAGTTCATGCAGCAAGGCATTGGCAAGCAGGTTGATCAGGCTCATGGCCGACGCGTAACTGTCAAACGCTGACACGCTGTCCAGCGGTGCGCAAAACTGCCAGCGCGCCAGGGCGATAACGCTCTGCGCCTGAGGCTCGCACAGCGCCAGCACGGGAATAGCGGCGCTTTGCAACTGCTGCATCAGCGGCTGGATAATGCGGGTGCGCCGCCGGAAGGCGATAACCACGACCATATCCTCAGGCGTTATATCCACCAGGTCCTCGGCCAGCGTCTGTCCCGGCTGGGGCAGGATATGCACCTGCGAACGCGTCTGGATCAGCTGTTGGCGCAGGTGCAGCGCCACCGGATAGGCATTGCGCATGCCGACAATGTAGATACGTTTCGCCTGAGCCAGTTGAGCGATCACCTCAGTAAACTGCCGGGCATCAATGCTGTTTACCCACTGTGTAAGGTTGGCCATCTCCTGCTTGTAATGGCGCGACAGTAAGGTATTGCCCTGTACGGCATCGCGGTTATCCGTTAGCGGCATCCCGCTCTGGCGCAGGGTACGCAGCTCATCGCGCATATCTTTGTACTTGTCATAACCGAGCCGTTTAAACAGCCGGCTGACGGTCGCTTTTGACACGCCGCTCAGGCGCGCCAGCTCGGCGCTGTTATAGCTAATCAGATCGTCGAAGTGGTCAAAGATAAAGTCGGCAATGCGCTGCTCCTGCGGCGAAAGCTGGGGGTAATGGGTTTTGAGCCGTTCATCAAGCTGTTTCATTCAGGTCCTGTAACTTTTGTTTCAACCGCGGGGTTTAACAGAAGCTAGCATAATTTGGGCCAGATGAACCGGTTCCGATCCTTCGCGGCGATAAAAACTGGAACGGCTCTTGCTTAGTTATTGGTTCTGTACCCTGAATAACACAATGAGAAGAGCATGATTCAGAGCAATATGGCCCCGCTGGGCATGGCGGTAACGCCTCATCATCTGGCCAGTGAAAGTGCGCTGGCGGTGCTGCGTGAAGGCGGCAATGCGATTGAGGCCATGGTGGCCGCTGCTGCGACTATTGCCGTCGTCTATCCGCATATGAACGGCCTGGGCGGGGACGGTTTCTGGCTGATAATGCCGGGTAAGGGCGACCCTATTGCTATCGACGCCAGCGGCAGAGCGGGTTCTCTTGCAAATATCGACTTCTATCAGGGTGAAACGCAAATTCCACATCGCGGGCCAAAAGCCGCATTAACGGTGGCGGGCACGGTGAGCGGCTGGCATGAGGCATTGGCGCTGTCAGCCGAGCTCGGCGGCACGCCCCTGCCCCTGGCACGATTACTGCGTGACGCGGTGCGTTACGCGGCAGACGGCATTCCGGTCACGGCCTCGCAGGCCTCGGCCACCCGCAGCAAGCGCGAAGAGCTCCAGCATCAGCCCGGCTTTTCCGCCCTGTTTTTGCCGGACGGAGATGTTCCGGCGGAAGGCAGTCGTTTCACCCAACCCGATCTGGCGCGCACGCTCAGTCTGTTAAGTGAAGAAGGGCTGGAAAGCTTTTATCGCGGCACGCTGGCGCACCATCTGGCAGGCGAGATGGTCAACCTGGGCATTCCCGTTACCCTGGCCGATTTACAGCAGCAGCGGGCCAGTCGGGTCAAGCCGTTGCATGTCAGACATAGCGAAGGCGATATCTGGAATATCACACCGCCGACGCAGGGGCTGGTTTCTCTGGCGATCCTGGGCATTACCGATCATCTGGATATGGCGAATGCCGATGAAGCACAAACCATTCACCGCATCGTTGAGGCGACAAAAAAAGCGTTTGCTTTACGCGATCGGCACATCACCGATCCTCGTCATGTGGTGGACGATCTGCAGGCGCTGCTCGACAGCGATCTGCTCACAACGATCGCCAGCCAGATTGATGATAACCGCGCTGCGCCATGGGGAACCGGACGAGGCCCCGGCGATACCGTCTGGATGGGCGTCATGGACAGCAGCGGCCTTTCCGTCTCTTTTATCCAGAGCATTTATCATGAATTTGGCAGTGGCGTGGTGATGCCCGGCACCGGGATCGTCTGGCAAAACCGCGGGGCGGCTTTCAGCCTCGATCCCGATCACCTGCTGGCACTCGCCCCGGGTAAACAACCTTTCCACACGCTGAACCCTGCCGCGGCGCGCCTGAAAGACGGCCGGACGATGGTATATGGATCCATGGGCGGTGACGGACAGCCCCAGACCCAGGCTGCCATTTTTACCCGCCATGTGATCCAGCGCCTGCCGCTGCAACAGGCGGTCAGCGCACCCCGCTGGCTGTTGGGCCGAACGTGGGGACAGACCTCGGATTCCCTCAAGCTGGAGAGTCGCTTCGCGCCAGAAACGCTGGAGCGGTTACGTCAGTTAGGCCATGAGGTGGAGTCACTTCCGCCATTCAGTGAAGTCGTCGGCCATGCAGGTGCGATTGTTCGTCACAACAACGGTATGTTCGAAGGCGCAAGCGATCCGCGTAGCAACGGCAGCGCCGCCGGTTTTTGACAGGAGTACGTTATGAATCACATTGAGTGGGCAACCTATATCGCCCAAATGGAACACATTCTTCATCTGGAGCTGGACGACGCACGCCGTGCAGCCCTGCTGGTCCAGATGACGCGCATTGCCGATATGGCGGCCCCGCTGATGGCTTATCCGCTGGACGATCGTCTTGAAGTTGCAGGAGTGTACAACGCATGAGGCTGAGCGAGGTTTCCATTCAGGCACTTCAGCAGAAGATTCAGCAGGGAGAGATCAGTGCGCGCGAAGTGGCGGAGCAGACGCTGACCGCGATTGAGAAACAGAATCCGCAGCTTAATGCCTGGACGGATATCACTTCAACGCGAATGTTGCAGGAAGCGGATGCGATTGATAAACAGCGCCTGCGCGGTGAGATGTTACCGCCGCTGGCGGGCATTCCCTATGCGGTAAAAAACCTGTTTGATGTGCAGGGTTACTCAACCCTGGCTGGGGCTGAATTATTTGGTCAGCGCCCGGCAGCCAACCGTGACGCCTTTGCCATCACCCAACTGCAACAGGCCGGCGCCCTGCTTTCTGGCATGGTGAATATGGATGCCTATGCCTACGGTTTTACCACTGAAAACAGCCACTATGGCGCCACGCGCAATCCGCATGATCTGGCGCGGATCGCCGGGGGATCCTCCGGCGGTTCAGCGGCAGCCGTGGCGGCCGGACTGGTGCCTTTCTCGCTGGGCACGGATACCAATGGATCGATACGCGTGCCGGCTTCCCTGTGCGGCATCTTTGGCCTGAAGCCAACCTTTGGTCGCCTGTCCCGCAGCGGTAGCCATCCGTTTGTCGCCAGTCTGGATCACATCGGTCCCTTTGCACGCCGCGTTGACGATCTGGCGCAGGTTTACGATCTCCTGCAGGGTAAAGACAGCATGGATGCCTTTCAGGCCGATCGGCCTCAGGCACCCACGCGGCCTCAGTTGGAACGGGGGGCACAGGATTTGCGCTGTGCGGTTCTGGGCGGCTTCTTTTCGACGTGGTGTGATCATGATGCCCGTAACGCGCAGATTCAAATCGCGACCGCGTTGCAGGCTAGTGAGGAAGTGATTATGGCGGAAGCCGAACTGGCCCGCTCAGCCGCCTTTATTATGACCGCGTCAGAAGGCGGCAATCACTATCTGCCGGCGCTGCGTCAGCAACCTGAACGGTTCGAACCTCATTCCCGTGAGCGCCTGCTGGCGGGCGCGATGCTGCCGGGTGCGTGGTATGTGCAGGCGCAACGCTTCCGCCGTCATTTCCAACAGCAAATACTGCCGTTATTTGATCGGTTTGATGTCCTGATCGCCCCCGCCACCCCTTGCAGCGCGCCGCTGATAGATCAGGAAACTATTGCCATCAACGGGCAGAACTTGCCGACCAAGGCCAGCATGGGCATGTTAACCCAGCCGATCTCTTTTCTCGGCCTGCCCGTCTGTACTGTTCCACTGGCCACGGCAAGCGGCTTGCCGATTGGCGTGCAGCTTATCGGTGCGCCGTTTAACGAACAGGCGGTATTACGAGCCGCCTTTGCCCTTGAACAACAAGGTCTGACATTTTCGCCTACCTGTATGGCTGGAGCCTGATGAATACTGAAGAGATTAACCACCCCGACGTGCTGGATGCCGTAACCGCCGCCTTTTACCGTTACGAACAGGCGCTGACGGGCAACGATATTGCCGTTCTGGATGAGCTGTTCTGGCACGATGCCAGAACGGTGCGGCTGGGTGCCGGAGAGAATTTATACGGCATTGATGAGATTCGCGCTTTCCGTGCCGCCCGTCCTTCGGCGGGGCTGGATCGCACCTTACAGAACACGGTGATCACCACCTTTGGCGATGCCTTTGCCGTGTGCAGTACCGAATTCACCCGTGCAGGCACGGAGAAAATTGGCCGTCAGCAACAAACCTGGGTGAAATTCCCCTCAGGCTGGCGCATCGTCGCGGCCCAGGTCAGTCTGATGAGTTAAACCGAACCATTGCGCCAGAGGCAAGGATGCCTCACCTTCATGCTGGTCGATCATCGCCCCGGTGACCAGTGCAGGCCCCTCAGGAAAGCGAGGCAGCATCCCCGGCTGGCTTTCCGGCGGGACCGTGCTCTGCCGCGCGTTCCCGCAGCCAGGCAATCATCTCTTCACTTCCCTCCTGGCTGGTTGTCCGCGCAGGCCAGGCAAGATAATAGGGTTTACTGAGCGGCAGACATAAGGAATCGATCGCCACCAACTCACCCCGGGCCAGTTCCCCGGCAATCATGTGACGTTGCCCTAACAGCATCCCCGCGCCTGCCACCGCCGCATCAATCGCCAGTGAGGTCAGATTAAACGTCAGGCCGGGCTGCGCCACGGGCTCAGGGAGTCCTTTTGCCTCAAACCACGCAGGCCAGTCCGGCAGAAAACGTCCCTCTTTCCCCCAGTCGAGATGAATCAACGGAGCCTGGTTTAATCTGTCTGCGGCAGCAAAGGTATTGATCAGCGCGGGGCTGGCGACCGGAAAAACCTCATCATGGAACAGACACTGTTTGTTCAGCCTGGGATAGGCCTCTTCCCCAAAGCAAATAACAAAATCAGCCGGGGTTTTACTGAAGTCCACGTCGGCGTGCGTGCCATGAAGAGAGAGGCCGACATGCGGGCAGCGCGCTCGCCAGTCAGACAAATGCGGCAGGACCCATTTTGATGCCAGTGCGGGAAGCGCATACAGCGTAAGCTGAGCGGCGGTATCTTTTCGCCCGATATTCCGTTGGCCAAGCTGCAGTATATCGAAGGCTTCCGACACGTAGCGGAGATACTGCCTGCCCATCTCAGTCAGCATGACACCATGCTGAGTCCGTAAAAACAGGACGCAGCCAAGGTGATCTTCCAGCTGACGAATCTGCTGGCTCACCGCGGCTGGCGTCAAGGCCAACTGCGCTGCCGCCTTTGTCAGGCTGCCGGTTTCCGCAGCGACCTTAAATGACTGAATAACGTTAATTTTAGGCAGGCGCAACGACGGCGTGGGCATTAAGGCTTCCTTATCAGGGTCTTAAATATTTATTGGTATTCAGTACAATCGGGCCTCGTTACAGTGATGACTAAATAATCACGCGTAGGAAATAAACGATGTCTGAATCTCTGGTACGCACTGACTTACATCCTCTGTCCAGTCACGCCTGGCGTCAACAGTGTCGGACGCAACTTCATCAGCAGGGCGCGCTGGTGCTGCGCAATTTTTTACAGCCCGCCGCCTTAGCGGCCATCGTCGCAGAAGGCGATGCGCAACGCCACCGTGCTTACCATACCCAAAGTAAGCATAACGTCTACCTGATGAAAACGGACCCTGCGTTTAGCGATACGCATCCCAGGAACCGCGAAGTCAGTAGCACTAAGGGCTGTATTACTGATGACGTCATCGCGCTGGATTCTCCGCTGCGTCAGCTCTACGACGATGCACTTTTTCAGTCTTTTTTGTGTGAGGTGCTTGATGAAGAGGCGTTGTATCCCTACGCCGATCCTTTGTCGTCCATTAACCTTCACTATGCCTCGCACGGGAAAGAGCTGGGATGGCATTTCGATAACTCGTCGTTTGCCATCACGTTACTGGTGCAGAAACCAACCGGCGGCGGGCGGTTTCAGTATGTGAAAGATCTGCGGGATGCCGATGCGGGCGAGATGAATTATCCGGGCGTGGCCGACGTGCTGGATGAACAGCAGCCCGTCGAAGAGCTGGCAATTGAAGCCGGTGACCTGGTACTGTTTCGCGGACGTAATTCCCTGCATCGCGTGACGCCTACCGAAGGCGACGTGACCCGGATGCTGGCGGTGCTGGCTTACAATACCGCGCCCGGCATCGCCTTGTCTGAGACGGCCCGGATGACATTTTACGGTCGGTTGTAAACGGCACCGGCGAGCGGATGGGCTCAGGCCACACGGGGCGTTCCGCCCTGCGTGGCTTAATCGGTCGCTTTTACAGACGTGACCGCATCCACTGGCGCAGATTTTTTAACATCGTCATACAGCGTTCAAGCTGTTCAACACTGACAAACTCATCTGCTTTGTGTCCCTGTTCCATACTTCCCGGCCCACAAACCAGGGTCGCTATTCCCATCTCGTTAAATAACCCGCCTTCGGTGCCAAAGGCCACCGTGGTGAAGTCGTCTTGCCCACTCCACTGCGCCAGCCAGCGGGCAAAGTCGGTCTGCGGATCCGTCAGCAAGCCGGGATAGTCGCTCAGCGGCTGAAAGGCAATGTGACATACCGGATCAATGCGCTGCATTTCAGGCATCAGCTCAGCTTCGGCGAAGTGGCGCACACTGTCATACAGGTTCTGTATATCCGTATCGGGCAGCGTTCGCCACTCCACATCAAACTGGCAGGTTTCAGGCACAATATTGAGTGCTGTTCCGCCCTGAATCGTGCCCACCTGCAGCGTGCTGTAGGGCGGTTCGAACCGTTCATCACGTTGCTGCCTGAGCGCCGCTTCCTGATGCAAAAGATGCGCAATTAGCCGCCCGGCATAGTGAATCGCGTTGACGCCCTGGTGCGTATAGGCGGAATGACAGGCAAGGCCCTGTACCCGGCAGCGCACCGCCCGCTTTCCCTTATGTCCGTAAACCGGCTGCATGCCGGTCGGCTCACCCACGATACACATCGCGGGCTTTGCCGCTGAAGCATTGAGCATCGCCACCAGCGAGCGCACGCCCAGGCAGCCGACCTCTTCGTCATAGGAAAAAGCAAGATGTAAGGGCATGCGGAGGGGCTGTTGCAGAAAGTCATCCAGCGACGCCAGCACGCAGGCAATAAAGCCTTTCATGTCGGCGCTTCCCCGGCCATAACATCGCCCGTCACGCTCCGTCAGGGCGAAAGGCGGGACGGACCAGTTTTGTCCCTCAACCGGCACCACGTCCGTGTGCCCCGACAGCATGACCCCGCCCTCGCCGTCCGGCCCCAGACGCGCATACAGATTGGCTTTTTTACCGCTGTCGTCATGCAGCCACTGCGTCGTCACGCCTCTGTCAGTCAGGTAGTCGTCAATAAACTGAATCAGGGCCAGATTTGACGCCCGGCTGGTTGTGTCAACGGCCAGCAGTGAGGCCAGAAGCGCCCGTAAACGATCATTCATCGCCGGGCACGCCATAGGAGGGAGCCTCACGCGGATCCAACGCGCGCGTGACATAGGCTTCCATCTGCGGTTCATAGGCAAGCCACAGTTGCGTCAGTTGTCCGACAGGATCGCCTTCTGTCCAGTCGATGCGCAGATCCACCAATGGCCAGGTGTAGTCATCCACCAGTTTGAGCGCGGCAGAATGTAACGGTCCGGCTTCTCCGCCCGCCGCTACACCGGCCTGAAGGGCCGCAAGCAGCCTGCTGGCCAGTTCACCGGAGGCCGCAGCAAAAGCCGCACACATTGCTGCCGTCACGCCTTTGTCCGCCAGCATATTACCTGCGGCGATACAGTTTTTTCCTTCAGCCACGCTCCAGATCCCCAGGGTTTGGCTGCCACTGAAAAACGCCGTATTCCCCTCGATATCGATTGCGGCGACCTGACGGTAGTCACTGAATCTGTCTTCAGCCAGCGCCAGCTTGAGCGCCACATCGAGCGCGCGGCCCTGATCCAGATACACCAGAATCTGCTGCCCCAGAGAAGGCAGCGTAATGTTCTGGCTGGATACGGCCCCCACACCAGCCTGCAGCCAGGGGCAGCGCGCGCCCACGGCGATGCTGGATGAACTGATGGCGATGCCAAGTTGACCGGTTTCTTCACAACGTGCCGTTACCGATAAGGTCATTGGGTCGCTCCACCTTTCCAGTCATCCGGAATCACCGCAATGACATCTATTTCCATCAGCCACTGCGGCTGCGCCAGAGCTGAAATCACCAGACCGGTCGAGACGGGGAAAACGCCTTTGAGCCATTTTCCCACTTCACGGTACACCGGCTCGCGATAGCGCGGATCGATAATATAGGTGGTGGTTTTGACGATATGCGACAAGTCGCTTCCTGCCTCTTCCAGCAGTTGCTTCACATTTTTCATCGCCTGCGCCGCCTGTGCAGCCGGATCGCCCAGACCAATCAGATTGCCGTCGAAGTCAGTGCCGACCTGGCCCCGCAGATACACCGTGTTACCTGCACGCACGGCCTGGCAGAGATCGTTGTCCAGCGTTTGATTGGGATAGGTTTCTTTGGTGTTAAACATCCGAATACGTGTATGGGTTGGCATAAAGACAGTCTCCTGGTTCAGTTTTCTGAAGCGGCACGGTAATCCTGATACTGGCGCTGGATAGCAATATGGTCGGCGACATATTTTGCGTCATGCCACACGCCCCAGATAAACGAGGACCCCCGGCGCGACTGCCAGGGAAGCCCGAGAAAATAGAGCCCGGACTCGGTGGAAACGCCGCGTTGATGAACGGGTCTGCGCTTCTCGTCAAAGGCGTTAACCTTCAGCCAGCTGTAATCGGTGGCATAGCCCGTTGCCCAGATGAGGGTGGTGATCCCTGCGCGGACGAGATTGAGCGACTGCACAGGATGCGAGACGCTTTCCGGATCGGGCAGAAACGCGCGCGCGGCCGGATCCTCGGGCAAATCGAGGCCATGCCGTTTTACCCAGGCATCTGCCGCGTCAAGCAGGGATAAATAGTTTTCATCACCCGAGGCGATGTTTTGCGCCAGATCGGGCTTAAAGGTCACGACATCACCGGAAAAGCGCTCCGTTAACCCGACCAGGTTGATGCCCTGTTCCGCCAGCCTGCGAAAGTCAACGGTGTGGCCGCCTCGCGCGCCGCTGACCGCAATGGTGACGTGCTCTTTACCCGGTTGACTGGCAGCAGCATCCCACAGGCCGAGCACACCTAACCACCAGCAAAAATCCCGGTTGCGATAACGGCGCGGCGGCCGATCGTGCGGCCCAACAGAGAGCCAGACGTCTTTTCCTGCACGCTGCAGCTCATCGGCAATCTGCACCCCTGACGAGCCCGCGCCGATCACCAGCACGCCGCCTTCAGGCAGTTGTTGCGGGTTGCGATAGTCTGCTGAATGCAATTGAGTGAATCCCGCATCCGTGGGCGCAATCGCGGGGATAATGGGCTTCTGAAAGGGGCCTGTGGCAACGACCACGCGTTGAGCGACGAGCGGGCCTTCAGAGGTGAGGACATCGAACCCGCTGCGCCCGGCACGGGGCGCCACGCTGATGACCTCGACGCCGGTCTTGACAGGGGCTTTAATGTGTTGCGCATAGGCTTCAAAATAGTCCGCGATCTGTTCTTTAGGCACAAAGCTGTCGGGATCTTGCCCCGAAAACGTCATGCCGGGAAACCGGTCGTGCCAGGCCGGGCCGTTGGCGACCAGCGAATCCCATCGGCGGGTCCGCCATGCCTCAGCAATACGTTTTTTTTCCAACACGCAATGCGGAATGCCGAGCCGCCCCAGATGCTCGCTCATGGCGATACCGGCCTGTCCTGCCCCAATCACCAGGGTGTCTGTTTCTTGCTCTGTTATTGTCATTCCACCATCCTCAAGCCCGCCGTTTCAATGACGTGTTCCTGACACGCGATAGCGCCAAGACTATTTGAGGCAAGTGAATGGGTAAAATATTATAAAGCTAATATCTAAATAAGAAATTAATAAGCAAAGGATGTGCAGCCGATTATTATGGCCACCCAACGATTACAACGCGGAATGACTCAACACCGTGGTCAAAAATACTTTTCCTTTTCTTACCGAACTGCACGATAAATGCACCCTGCTTTTCACGCCGTCGGCCCTAATGCACTATTCTGGCAATAGTCCATAAAAAGTTTTGTTGGGCGCGTCGGTTCATTATGACTTAACCAGGCCATGATTAACGTCGAGGCTTCCATCTCATCTTCAATATCAATCTGCGCAAGTTTTTCACCGTCATAAGTCATATCCGTGTAAGGCCGGGTGACCAGCACGGAAAAGCCTAATCCCTGCCCCACCATGCACCGTACCATTTCGATGGAGGGCGAACTGTAGGCAACCTGCGGGTGATAACCTTTGCTTTTGAAAATATTGATGAAGTAATTCCTGCTGGGTACAGCATCCAGTAAAATCATGGGTTCCTGACTCAGCTCACGCAACGTGACGAGGGATTTTTGCGCCAGCGGATGCTTTACTGGCAAGAGCGCATAGGGTTTATGCGGCGCGTTCAACGCCGCTTTTTGTATCGTGTTATCCAGCTCAAGATCGTACAGGAAAGCCAGGTCGAAACGTCCGCGATGGAGCCCGTGCATCAGTTCATGCTGCTCGCCATCGTAAAGTTCAATGGTGATGCCGGGATAACGCTTTTTGAAGCCCGCAATCAGTTTTGGCATGTACAGCGGTGCCGCAGATTCGAAGCAACCTATTGCAATCGTTCCTGAAATCAGCGTGTTATCTGCACGTGAATTTTGCTCAAACTCATGTGTCAGGCGTAACAGCTCCTGGGCTTTTTCATAAAAACGGCGGCCACCGGGCGTCAGAGAAACCCCTTGAGCATGATGACGGATCAACAGCTGCTGATCGAAGGCGTCTTCCAGATTTTTAATGGAGACAGAGATAGAGGGCTGTGCGATATGCAGCTGGCGCGAAGCTTCAGCAATGCTTTCTGTCTCTACGACGGCGACAAAATACCTGAGCTGTTTAAGTGTAAAGCGACTCATAGCGTTACCTCTGTTTTTTATGGCTAACCGGAAGCCTTGCTTCGTTTTCGACTAAGTAGCGCTGCAAATGCTGTGCCACATCACGTTCAGTTAGCCTGCGTGCCCTTTATTCAAAAATACCGCCCGCCTGTTTTTTTAGCGGCAACCGATCGCGACGCTCAAAAAAAGAAATTGCACCAATAACTCTCACGTTGCGTCTTAATGATCAGCGCCCTGCCCTAAATAAGCGCAAAAAGGGAAGCAATACGCTAATTATTCCCCTGTGATATTAAAAAACACGTCATTTAAAAAGGCAGATAGCCATTGGATAGTTTTTTTAAAATCAGAACCAAAGAAATTACTAATTGCTATCGTTCCCGTCATGCCGCCATAGTGAATTACAGAATTAAATGACTAACCCTCTTCTGTTTAATGTGAGCAAGCCCATGACATTTAACTGGAACTATATGTTCAGTCTGTTTAGCGACGCTAACTTTTGGCTGGCGACCTGGACCGTCATCAAACTGAGCCTGCTGACCTGGGGAATGAGCATTATCGCGGGATTTATTCTGGCGCTGGCCAAGCAGTCGCGCCATCCCTTGTTGACGCTGCCTGCCCGATTTTATATCTGGCTCTTTCGCAGCCTGCCCTTACTGGTTCTGCTGATCTTTGTTTACAACCTGCCTCAGGCAGTGCCCGCCACGTCGGCGATATTGAGCGATCCGTTTTGGGCCGGGTTTATTGCGCTGACCATTTGTGAGAGCGCCTACATCGCGGAGATTCACCGCGGTGGGCTGCTGTCAATTCCCAGGGGCCAGAGCGAGGCTGCCCGGGCACTGGGACTACGCTATGCCGGTATTCAGTGGCGCATTATTATTCCGCAGGCTCTGCGTGTGGCCTTGCCAGCGCTGGCGAACGAATACATCGCGATCGTGAAGCTGACGTCGCTGGTCTCTGTTATCTCACTTACCGAAATTTTGATGGTCGGCCAGCGGCTTTACTCGCAGAACTTTCTGGTCATGGAAACCATGGCTGCCGTGGCCTTCTATTACGTGCTGATCGTCACCGTCTTTGATTTCCTGTTAAAGCAGCTGGAGCGCTATCTTGACGTCACGCAGCGTCAGCCTTCCGGCAAACCCGATGCGCAACTGTTCGACCTCGCACAACGCACGGCAGTGAGCCCGGTTCGTCAGGCAGTGCACGACAGCGGGCCAGCGTTGCAGGCCCTGCGTCTTCACAAGGCTTACAACAATGTTGAAGTACTGGGCGCAGTGAACCTGCAGATCCACGCTGGTGAGGTGGTCTCGGTGATCGGGCCTTCAGGCTCGGGAAAAACCACGCTGATTCGCCTGCTCAACGGCCTGGAGCAGATCGATAACGGTGAGATTCGTATTAACGGAAAACCTTTTATTCACCTTCGTCAGCAGGGAGAACAACGTAAGCCACGCTTCATTGAGCATACCGAGCACCGCCTCAACATTGGGATGGTTTTTCAGAGCTTCAACTTGTTCAGCCACCTCAACGTTATGGATAACCTGATGCTGGCACCGCGCTATCACAAGCTCGCGCCCACCCAGGCCTTAAAGCAGCAGGCCGCCGCGCTGCTTTTCAAAGTCGGCATGCTCGAACATGCGTGGAAATACCCTCATCAGCTCTCCGGTGGTCAGCAGCAACGCGTGGCTATCGCACGCGCCTTAATGATGCGCCCCCAAATCATGCTGTTCGACGAACCCACGTCAGCGCTGGACCCTGAAAAAGTGAATGAAGTCCTTCAGGTGATTGAAGCCCTGGCAAGCGAGGGCATCACCATGGTGATCGTGACCCATGAGATGAACTTTGCCTTCAAAGTTTCTGACCGAATTGTCTTTATGGAAAAAGGACGCGTGGTCTGTGACGACGCACCCCAGGCGCTGCGCGATGGCCAGCATCCGCGCGTGGAAGCATTTCTGAAGGATGTCTCGCTGGCGTAACGATGTATTCAACACGAGGGCACGACCATGATTGAACAGTGGCAGGTAGATCAGTATCACCAGCAGGGATTTCTGGTAGTTGAACATGTCCTGACAAGCGAGGAAATCGCCGCGCTGCAGCACGATTTTGACCAGTGGGTTGAGGAAAGCCGCAGCCAGAGTGCCCCATGGGGCAATACTCAGGATGGCCGTTCGCGTTTCGACATTGAGAGCGATCACAGTGCCGACCATCCTTCTTTGCGTCGCGTGAGCTCACCAAACGACATCTCTGCCGCCTATCGCCATGCGGCACTGCAGTCACGAATGGCGCAGATTGCCGGGCAGTTAATTGGTGGCAGCGGCGCACGCTATCATCACAGCAAGATCAACTCGAAGCTGCCCCATACCGCAACGAAAGTGGAATGGCATCAGGATTTCCTGTTCACCCCGCACAGCAACGACGATATCGTGACCGCGCTGCTGATGGTCAGCGAGGTCACGCCGGAAAATGGCCCGCTGAACGTGGTGCCGGGCAGCCATCGGGGACCACTGTATTCGCACTGGCAGGACGGGCGTTTTACCGGGGCCGTCGAGCCTGCGGTGGTGAAAGAGCAGTGTCAGCAGCCCAGCGCCTGCTTTGGTCCCTCCGGGTCCGTGTGCTTTATGCACACAAGGCTGCTGCACGCCTCCAGCCCCAATGAAACCGAGTGGCCGCGCACGCTGTTTATCGCCGTGTACGCGGCGGAAGACGCGCTGCCTTTCGGTGAAAACCCCTTGCCCAGCCCGGATGCCGGAACGCTGGTTTATGGTGACGAAAGCGGCATGGTCCGCAGCACCCCAAATGAACTTCGCCTGCCGCAGAAACCGCGCGGAGCATCGTTCTTTGTTCAGCAGGCAGGTCAAGATCTTGCCAACGTCTGATTGCGCCTAACAGAGAGATAATAATGATGAAAACATATGTATTAAGTCTGCTTGCCGCAGGCGCTGTCCTGGCGTCATTTAACGCCTCAGCCTTTTTACAACCAGGTAAAATCATCGCCGGATCGGATATGACCTTCTTTCCGTATGAATACATGAAGGATAATAAACCCGCTGGCTTTGACATTGAGTTTCTTGATGGCCTGGCAAAAGTGATGGGCCGTCAGGCCGTGAATATTGATACCCGTTTTCCTAACCTGATCACCGGTTTACAGAGTAACCGGTTCGATATCACTAACTCGTCGATGTATATCACCGCCGATCGCATGAAAGTGATCGACATGATTCCCTACCTGAAAAGCGGCGAGGCTATCCTGTCGCTGAAGGGAAGTGATTATCAACCCAAGACGCCTGAAGAATTCTGCGGCCATAAAATTGGATCGATGGGCGCCACCTCCTGGCTACAGCAGTTGCATAAACTGTCTGACGATTACTGTGTGAAAAACGGTAAGCCCCCTATCGCGATCAGCGAATATGCGACCGATCCTCAGACGACTCAGGCGATGCTTTCCCATGCGGTGGAAGCGCAGATCACCGATGCCGCGGTGGCGCGTGGCGTTGTCCAGAAGCTGGGCGACCGCATCCAGATATCTTCCACGACGCTCATCTATCCCGTATTAAACGGTTTCGGCGTGAAGAAGGACAATACGGAGGTGAAACAGGCCCTGGTTGCGGCGCTGGAAGCCTACAGTAAAACGCCAGAGTATGCCGCACTGCTCAAAAAATACCATTTTGAAGCGCCGACGGCGGACGATCTCAAGACCTTGATGCCTAAGCCTTAATCTCAAACGCGTGCCGGGCACGCGTTCATTTTCAGGAGGTAATATGGCGCTTTCTTTCGAAGAACAAACGCGTATCGATCTGGCGGCAGCCTTCCGCATTATTGCCCACCTGGGCATGCATGAGGCGGTAGCGAATCATTTCAGTGCCGCTGTCTCACCGGATGGTAAGCAGTTTCTGATGAACCCAAAGTGGAAACACTTTTCACGCCTTCGCGCCAGCGATTTACTGCTGCTCAATGCTGAGGATGCATCCTGTGCAGAGTGGGATGATGTTGATGCCACCGCATGGTCCATTCATGGGCAAATTCATCAGCGGCTGCCAGAAACCCGGGTCGTGATGCATCTGCATCCGGTTTACACCACCAGCGTTGCCTGCCTGGCGCAGCCGCACATTCCGCCTGTCGATCAAAACAGCGCGCGCTACTTCAACCGCATCGCGGTAGATACGTTATACGGTGGCATGGCCGATACGAAAGAGGAAGGCGCACGTCTGGCCAGCCTGCTGACCGATAAGCGTCGTCTGTTAATGGGCAATCACGGCGTCATGGTTACCGCCCAGACCATTGGCGAGGCCTTTGATGACATCTGGACGCTAGAGCGCGCCTGCCAGATTTTGGTTACCGCCTGGTCTACCGGGCAACCCTTGAAAGTCCTGAGCGATGAGGTCGCGGAAAAAACGGCCCGCGACTGGGAAGGTATTCCCGACTTCTCTCTGCGGCATTTCGAGGAGATGAAGCAGTTGATGATTGAGGCCGATCCCGCCCTGTGCGACTGAGTGCTTCCACGCACGGCTGTCACGCAGGTGACAGCAACAAAGACAGCACGTGGCGACAGCCTTTTGCCGCCACGCGCTTGCCGCCCGGAAGCGATTACGCTTCTGAAGCGGGATGCGTTTTTATCCAGTGCTCGGCAATCTGCTGCCGGGTACAGATCCACACATCCTTATGCTGCTGAATGTGGTCAAGGAAGTTTTGTAGCGCGCGGAATTTTCCTGGGCGCCCTAACAGGCGGCAGTGCATCCCCACCGACATCATTTTGGGCGCGGTCTCGCCCTCTTCATACAGCACGTCGAACGTATCGCGCAAATACGTGAAGAACTGCTCTGCGGTGTTAAAGCCCTGGGGCGATGCAAAGCGCATATCGTTACATTCGAGCGTATAGGGAATGATCAGATGCGGTTTTACCGTACCATCCTGACAGGTAACCTGCGTCCAGAAGGGCAGATCGTCGCCATAATAGTCGCTGTCGTAACTGAATCCGCCCTGTTCGACCACCAGACGACGCGTATTCGGGCTGTCGCGTCCGGTGTACCAGCCCGTCGGCGCCTGACCAAACAGATCCGTTAACACATCCACCGCCTGCTGCATGTGCTGACGCTCGGTTTTAGCATCGATGCCCTGATAGTGGATCCAGCGCCAGCCGTGACTGACCACGTCGTACTTCGCCTGTTTAATGGCGTCTACGATTTCCGGATGACGCGCCAGGGCCATCGCCACACCGAACACGGTGAGGGGCAATCCCCGTTTCTGAAACTCGTTATGAATGCGCCAGAAACCGGCTCGGGAACCGTATTCATACAGCGATTCCATCGACATGTGACGATCGGGATAGCTGGCGGCACCAATGATGTCAGACAGGAACTGCTCTGAACCCGTGTCGCCATGTAATACGCTGTTCTCGGCCCCCTCCTCGTAGTTGAGCACAAACTGCACCGCCACCCGCGCTTTTTTGGGCCACGCCGCATGAGGAGGATTCGCGCCGTAACCGATTAGATCGCGCGGGTAATTTTTATTGAAGCTGTAGGTTTTCTTATCCTGGCTTTCAGTCATAACTTGCATCCTGTCGGTGAACGGGAACATCTGCTTAGTTTAGGTGCTGAAAGGCACCCGAGAGGGGTTTATGTAAAGGATAAGCCAAATCGCCCTGTTTGCTGGTGCCAAATCCCAGCGCCACCAGCGATTCCACCATTTTTACCGCTGCACTGACGCCATCAATCACCGGCATCTCCAGCTCCTGTGTGAGCGACGCCGCCAACGTTGCCATGCCGCCGCAGCCTAAAACAATCGCCCCACAGCCATCTTCCCGTTTTGCCTGGATACAGCGCTGGCGCACTTTCTCCTGTGCCAGCCCGCTGCCATCCTCCAGCGCCAGCACGGGTAAATCGATAGCATGTAAGGCCGCACAATGGTGGGTAAAGCCATACTGCTGAAGTAAATGTCGTGCGATGACCAGCGTGCGCGGCAACGTGGTGACGATCGAGAAACGCGTTGCCACCAGTGTGGCCGTATGCATGGCCGCTTCTGCGATGCCGATGACCGGACCGCTGGCCAGTTCACGTGCCGCCAGCAGTCCCGGATCGCCAAAACAGGCAATCACGTGGCCACTGACGCCCTGTGCTCTGCCAAGTTTCACCTGCTCCAGTACGCCTATCGCCGCAATCGCCTCATCGAAATGCCCTTCAATGGAGGGCACGCCCTGCGAAGGGCACACGGCGAGGATGTCCGTACCCGGCGCGGCAACGGCGCGGGCTGCCCGACCGATGGTTTCCGTCATCGCCTGGCTGGTATTAGGATTAATAACCTGAATCAGGCTCATGATACGGCTCCTTTGTGACCCGAAAATAGTCGGGTGAAATCGGGCAAGGTTTCGCCGCCGCGTTCGAAATGCAGGCTGGAAACAATGTGTTCAAAGTGGTGCTGCAGTGAGTCAGTGAGCGGCACCAAGGCCTTTTCACGTAGCAGCTGTAACAAACGATCGTGATCATCACAGCGACAACCGCGTTGCCACGGCGCGCCCCACGCGGCAATCACCAGAGACGATCGCTGCGCCAGGCGCGTAACAAGATCGGTTAACACCTGATTGCCGGAAATCGCCTGCAGCTGAATATGAAATGCCGCCGAGAGACGAATCGCCGCAGGGCCATCGTGATGTTCGATGGCCGCCTTTTCCTGGGCGACCAGCGCAGCCAGCCCGGCAAGGTGAGGCGGCTGCATATGTTCCAGCACAGCGGGAAGGTTGGCGCACTCGAGTAAACTGCGGGTACGAAAAATATCACGGGCTTCATCAACGCCGGGCGTAGCAACATGTGCACCACGTTTGGGCGTAAGCGTAACCATTTGCACCGCAGCAAGGCGCTGCAACACTTTACGGATGCCCGTGCGGCTGACGCCAAAGACCTCTGAAAGCGCCTCTTCCGGCAATTTGCTGCCGGGCGGCAGTTGGTGTTCAACAATGGCGTTCATTAACGCCTGATAGATAGGTTCATCTTTATCATGCAGATCGGCCGCCGTTCTCTGGCCCTTTTCACTCTTCATTACCTGCTCCGGTAAACAGCGTTGCGTCACTTATCGTATACGTTAAAAATAAATTTTGTATACAAAAAACAAATTTGGCCTGGATCCTGCAAAGTCATTTCACAAGGTTATTTTATTCATGTCTTTGAGAGGAGCAGGTTTCATGCCAAATCATTCAACGGTGAGTAGCACATCGGCCTCTGAAGCCGGGAAAGCATACAGTCCAAAGCTATGTAATGAAGACCTGGCGCCTACGCGCCATCAAAACTGGTCCTGGTACAACATCTTTTCTTTCTGGATGTCGGACGTACACAGCATGGGCGGCTATGTGGTAGCGGCGAGCTTCTTCACGTTGGGCCTGGCGAGCTGGCAGGTGTTGCTCTGCCTGTTGGCGGGGATCTGCATTGTTCAGCTCTGCGCCAACCTGGTCGCTAAACCGAGCCAGATGGCCGGTGTGCCTTATGCGGTTATTTGTCGTCAGGCATTCGGTGTTTTTGGGGCTAATATTCCGGCGGTGATCCGCGGCCTGATTGCATTTGCCTGGTACGGTATTCAGACCTGGCTGGCGGCAAACGCGCTGATGCTGGTGCTGCTGAAGTTTTACCCGTCGCTTGAAAGCCTGACCCACAGCCACTGGCTTGGTTTATCGCAGCTGGGCTGGTACTGCTTTGGCGTGATGTGGGTTCTGCAGGCAATGGTGTTCTGGCATGGCATGAGTGCGATTAAGCGCTTTATCGATATCGCAGGCCCCGCAGTGTATGTGGTGATGCTGGCACTGGCGGGCTGGATTGTATACAAAACCGGTTTCGACGGTATCTCCTTTACGCTGGCCAGCAAGTCGCTGTCGGCAGGCGAACAAACCTGGCAGATGATTACGGCAACGGCATTAGTGGTGTCTTACTTCTCAGGCCCGCTGCTGAACTTTGGTGACTTTTCCCGCTATGGCAAAAGCATGGGCGAGATCCGCCGGGGTAACCGCTGGGGACTGCCGTTCAACTTTCTGCTGTTCTCCATCGTGACCGTTGTCATTGTATCGGGCACTCAATCCCTGTTTGGCAAAATGATTACCGATCCTATTGAAACCGTCAGCATGGTCGGCAGCGATTTAGCCGTGGCGATTGGCTTACTGACTATGATCACCGCAACGATCGGTATCAACATCGTGGCGAACTTTGTCTCGCCTGCTTTCGATTTTTCAAACTGTTCGCCGCAGAAAATCAGTTTCCGCACCGGTGGCATGATTGCGGCAGTCGGATCGGTCCTGCTCACACCGTGGAATCTGTTTCAGTCTCCTGAACTGATTCACTACACGCTCGACGTACTGGGTTCGTTTATCGGGCCGCTGTTTGGCATTCTGTTAGCCGATTTTTATCTGATTAAGGGCGGCCGTATTTCAGTAGACGATCTGTTTGATGCCACACCGCAGGGGCGCTACTGGTATCGCGGTGGATTTAACCCGAAGGCCATTATCGCTTTGCTGCCCTCAGTCGCTATCTGTCTGGTGATCAGTTTTATCCCTTCCCTGCATCAGGTGGCCAACTTTAGCTGGTTTATCGGCGTGGCGCTGGCGGCAAGCTGCTACTGGTTAGTGGCGCGAGAAAAGCAGACTGAGCAGAAAGACCTCACTATGCCTTCCGGCACGGTGGTCATGCAGAAGGAATAACGCCCTGTTCAGACGCAGTATGCCTGTACAATAACCATATAAACGACTCTGACTGGAGTCGTTTTTTTTAATAGCCGAACACCGGATCGCCTTGATGGCGAATACTGCTGACTGTTTGGCGCGCCAGCCCTTACCGCCCCAGATAATGTTCGCGTGTGAATACGCGCTCATCCTGTTTGCCCCTCTCCCTTTCGTGCAAAAGCGCCGTGTGCCCGTTACCCCCTGTCTTGACCTGCTAGAAATTTGCAGTGACAAGGCATTTAAAATCAGCGAGATAAGTCATTAAACCCTCTGCGTATCCCGGCGTCGCGGTAACGAAAGAACGCGGGATTCCCGCACCCGATAACATTCATTTCAAAATAAAAAAGATTCAAAATGAAAGTTAAATGATTTATTTGTGATCCATATAAAATATTTATGCCTTTTAAACGACTATATTTTCTGCGTGTTAAGACCTAACCAACGTGAAAATCCGGGCAACCTTAAAAGGAGCGGCACATGATTGATGCAATCACCTTTGGTGCGGAATGGTTTATTGGACTGTTCCAGAAAGGAGGTGAAGTTTTTGTCGGCATGGTGACAGGAATTTTACCTTTGTTAATTAGTTTATTAGTCGTAATGAACGCGTTAATACGATTCGTAGGGCAACATCGAATTGAACGACTGGCACAGAAATGTGCGGGCAATCCTGTATCACGCTATTTGCTTTTACCGCTTATTGGCACCTTTGTTTTTTGTAACCCGATGACACTCAGCCTGGGGCGATTTATGCCCGAGAAATATAAGCCAGGATATTACGCGGCCTCGTCATACAGTTGCCATTCAATGAATGGGTTATTTCCGCACGTGAATCCGGGTGAACTCTTCGTTTATTTAGGGGTTGCCAGTGGCCTGACGACTCTGGGCTTACCCTTGGGCCCTCTTGCTGTCAGCTATTTTCTGGTTGGGCTTTTTACTAACTTTTTTCGCGGCTGGATTACCGATCTCACCACCAGCCTGTTTGAAAAAAAGATGGGCATCAAACTCGATAAAAACGTTCAGCTCTAATAAAGGCGGAAAATAAAATGACGACACAAATCCGTATCGAAAAAGGAAACAGCGGTTGGGGCGGCCCTTTACAACTTGATATAACACCCGGGAAAAAAATTGTTTACATCACCGCCGGCGCCCGACCGTCAATCGTGGACAGGATCAGTGAAATCACCCATTGGGAAGCTGTAGATGGTTTCAAACAAGGGGAACCGCCAGCCGATGAAATTGGTCTGGCCATCATCGATTGTGGTGGCACGCTGCGTTGTGGTCTTTATCCCAAACGCGGTATCCCCACCGTGAATATCCATGCGACAGGAAAGTCCGGACCGCTGGCACAATATATCCTGGAAGACATTTATGTCTCTGGCGTTAAGCCTGAGAATATCAGCATCGTCAATCGCGAGGATCACGGCAGTAAAGACGTCATTCACACCCATGACGAAAAACGTGCTGCCCCCGCGCCCCGTGGCGCTGGCGCGGGGAAAGATTATGACTCGAGTAAAAAAATTACCGAGCAAAGCGACGGTTTACTGGCAAAAATTGGCACAGGAATGGGGACCGTCGTTGCCGAATTTTTCCAGGCCGGGCGGGATACCATTGATACCGTACTCAAGACCATCCTCCCTTTTATGGCATTTGTGGCGGCCATCATTGGCATCATCATGGCCTCAGGTTTGGGCGATATGATTGCCCACGGGCTGACGCCACTCGCCACCAATCCTCTTGGCTTAATCACGCTGGCCTTAATCTGTTCCTTTCCGCTCCTGTCGCCGTTCTTGGGGCCGGGCGCCGTGATAGCCCAGGTTATTGGTGTACTGATCGGCGTTCAAATCGGACTGGGTCATATTCCGCCCCATCTTGCCCTGCCAGCCCTGTTTGCCATCAATGCACAAGCCGCTGCAGATTTTATTCCTGTGGGTTTATCGCTGGCGGAGGCGAAACAGGACACCGTGCGCGTGGGGGTTCCTTCCGTTCTGGTCGGCCGCTTCCTGACCGGTGCCCCTACCGTGCTGATTGCCTGGGCAGTCTCTGCCTTTATTTATCACTAAACGCCCCCCTTCTGGAGAAAAGTCATGACGCACTTTGAAACCGAAATAATCAAAGTGGGCATAAACGCCCACGATGCGCTGCTTGAAAACATGATGATTTTATTTCGGGAAGGCGCACCCGCCGATATTCAGGATTATTGCTTTATCCACCAGCATGGCACGCTGACGGGGCATCCTGTCACGGGTTCAACCCTGCAGCTGGGAGAACGGTGTTATGCCGTGACGGCCATCGGTGAGGTCGCGATCGAAAACTTGCGCGAACTGGGCCATATCACCGTTGTTTTCGACGGGCAGCCAACCGCGCAACTGCCTGGTTCAATCCATGTTAGTGGAAAAGCGCCCGACAGAATTACGACGGAAACATCCGTAAAACTCTTTGCATAGGAGCGAGTTATGTCTGAAGTTGCTGTGGTTATCGGTGGTGGGCAAACGCTGGGGGCATTTCTGGCAAAAGGGCTGGCCGAAGCAGGTTACCGCGTTGCCGTCGCGGATTTGAAAGGGGAAAACGCCCGAAAGGTCGCCTCAGAAATTAACGCCGAATATGGCGCCAATCGGGCCGTGGGTTTTGAGGTTGATGCAACAGATGAGGCGAGTGTTATTGCGCTTGCTGGCAATATCGATAAGGTCTTTAAACAGGTCAATGTGATGATTTACAGTGCCGGCATGGCAAAAGCGTCCTTTGTCACTGATTTCGCCTTAAAAGATTTTGAAATATCTTTGCAGGTCAATCTGGTTGGGTATTTTCTCTGTGCACGTGAATTTTCCCGACTGATGATTCGCGATAATATTCCGGGCCGCATTATTCAGATCAATTCGAAGTCGGGCAAAACAGGCAGTAAACATAATTCGGGCTACAGCGCGGCTAAATTTGGCGGCGTGGGATTAACACAGTCACTGGCCCTCGATTTAGCGGATTATGGCATCAGAGTACATTCGCTGATGCTGGGTAATTTGCTCAAATCGCCGATGTTTCAGTCTCTGCTTCCTCAGTATGCAAAAAAACTGGGCATCTCGCCCGAGGAAGTTGAAGCCAGCTATATTGCAAAAGTGCCACTCAAGCGCGGTTGTGAATACCAGGATGTGCTGAACGTCTTGTTGTTTTATGCAAGTGACAAGGCCTCATATTGCACCGGGCAGTCTATCAATATCACGGGCGGCCAGGTGATGTTCTGATTGCCCCCTTCAATATCGCTGGCCTGGTATGTTGGCCTTGCTCAGGAGACGAAGATGAGTAGCGGGATAATTGCTGTAGCACTGTTGGCATGGCTGGCCCATTCGTTGTTTGGCTGGTATCAGTTACGACGCTTTAACCATATGCTGGAGGGGTTATTTCAGCAAGGTCGGGTTGGCATCGGGCGATCGGCTTCAAACCGCTTCAACGTTAAACCCCGCGTAATTATCGCAGTCGCGGTCAATCCCGAAGGACGAATCCTGGCGGCTGTCATTATGAAAGGCTTCACCGTTTTTGCGCGTCCACATGCTTTGCCTTTGTTAACCGACTGTTATCTTGATGATATCGATGCGAAAAAAATTTTTCCCGAACGTGAAACGTGTCAAAAAGCCTTACTTTCCGCCATATCAATGAAAGAGTGATGTGTTAAATTGAAAGCAGGATGAAAATTTTAGCGCTGCTTTAATTTTGACAAAACCCCTTTCAGATAAGGCGTTACTGATGAAACCGCAACAAAGACAGGAAGCTATCCTTGCCTATCTCCAAAAAAATGGCAAAACCACCATTGGCGATCTGATCGACTATTTCAAAGCAACAGGCACGACGATTCGCAAAGATCTGACCGAAATGGAAAAGCGCAGCGAGGTGATTCGTATTCACGGTGGCGTCATTCTGGGCCATGAAGAAGGCGATCAACCTATCGACCATAAAACGCATATCAACAGTGACAGAAAAAGGCACATTGCTGAATCGGCCATACAACTGGTTAACGATGGTGATTCGCTAATCCTGGATACTGGCAGCACTGTGCTTCAAATGGTCAGGCATCTCAAACCCTTCAATAACATTACCGTCATGACAAACAGCCTGCACATTGTGAATGCGTTAATGGAATTAGATGGCGATCAGACCATTTTAATGCCCGGCGGAACGTTACGAAAAAAGTCCGCCTCATTTCATGGCGGACTTGCCGAGTCAGCCTTTCGCTCTTTTAACTTCGATAAGTTATTTATTGGCGCCGATGGTATTGATTTGGATATGGGGATCACCACCTTTAACGAAGTTCATGCCGTCAGCACGTCGATGTGCGCGGCGGCTGACAGGATTATTGTTCTTGCTGATTCATCCAAGTTTGGTCGTAAAAGCCCAAATGTTGTGTGTAGTCTGGATAAGGTGGATACCATTATCACGGATGCCGGTATTACGCCTCATTACCTTCAGCGACTCGTGGACAAAAAAATCAACGTCATTGTCGCAGGAGGGGAGGATGAAGAATAAAGAGGTGCTGCTCGAGTATGCCAGAGAGGCCCTGTCGCTTGAAATTGCCGAGGCTCAGAATCTGTTTAACAGCTTAGATGACGCGTTTATCAATGCGTGTGAATTAATTCTGCAATGTCAGGGCAAAACGATTGTTTCTGGCATCGGTAAATCTGGCCATATTGGAAAAAAAATCGCCGCTTCGCTGGCCAGTACCGGCACTCCCGCTTTTTTTGTGCATCCTGCTGAAGCCTTGCATGGCGATCTGGGCATGATCACTTCGCAGGACGTGTTTATTTTTATCTCGAATTCCGGCAGCGCGGCTGAATTACAGATTATTGTTCCTGCCCTTAAGGCGCTCAACGTTCCCATTATTGCGATCACTAATGTCGCCCACTCCTTTCTGGCCCAGCAGGCCAACCACGTACTGCATCTTGCTGTTAATCGGGAAGCCTGCCCGATGGGGCTTGCGCCCACGTCGAGCGCCGTGAATACCCTGTTATTGGGTGACGCTTTGGCAATGGCGCTGATGCGTTCACGTAATTTTAATGAGGAGCAATTTGCCCGCTCCCATCCCGGAGGCAGCCTGGGCGCTGGCCTGCTTAATTCGGTTGCGCAATCTATGCGAAAAGGCGAACGCATTCCTCGCGTAAATAAAAACGCCTCCGTGTTAGATGCCATGGAAGAACTGACCCGTACCGGTATGGGGATTGTGATTGCCTGTGATGACGACAACGATATCGAGGGTATTTTTACTGACGGCGATCTGCGCCGCGCGCTGTTAGCTGGTAAAAAGCTGGACGATCGGCTTGATCCTCTCCTGACGCGCCCCGGCTACAAACTGGCCGAACACCTTAGCGTTGCGGCCGCTACGCAGAAATTATATGACCGACGCATTAGCGCGGCGCCAGTCGTCAATCAACAGGGTCAGTTAGTTGGAGCCATCAATCTCTATGATTTGCATAAATAACATTTATTTAGCCCGTTTTTAATCTATCAGCCACCTGGGAGGGAATATGGAATTGTATATCGATAGTGCAGATACGTTAGCTATTCACGATCTGGTCAACGTTTTACCCGTTAATGGCGTGACCACCAACCCTTCGCTCGTCGCCAAATCTGGCGTCGAACTGACAAAGTTAATCAGCGAGCTACGCACGATTTTAGGGGAAGAGAAGCTTATCTTTGCTCAGGTTCTGGCAAAGGATACACCAACGATTATTCGCGAGGCGCAGTACCTCCATGAGCTGTGCGCCAATATGGTCGTGAAAATCCCCGTCGACCGGGCCGGACTCGCCGCGATTACCCAGTTGAAACAACGTAACATTCCTACTTTAGGCACGGCGATTTACTCTACCTCACAGGCGATGTTGGCGGCCTTTGCTGGCGCTGATTATATTGCGCCCTATTTCAACCGTATGGAAAATAATAATATCAATGCAAAGCAGGCCGTTTCAGATATGCAGCAATTTATTCAACTGCATAAGATGGAGTGCAAGATATTAGCAGCCAGCTTTAAAAACACGACGCAGGTAGCGGACTGCCTGCTCTCTGGCGCGGCGGCTGTCACCTTACCTGTCGATGTGATGTGCGAAATGTTTAACTCCCCTCTGGCAAAGCATGCCATTGATGATTTCAGTCATGACTGGCATCGGGCGTTCAACCGTTTGCAGTTAATGATTTAGTGGTGCGAAGATGTTAATCGTGCTGGCGTGAGACAACGTTTTTATTTGGCAGCATTAATACTTTGGTTGCCTGAATGAAAGGAAATTGTTTCGGAGTTTTCGACGCTAGAAAAGCAAAAACGCCATGCTGATAACCAGCATGGCGTCGAAATTTGGCGGAACGGACGGGGCTCGAACCCGCGACCCCCTGCGTGACAGGCAGGTATTCTAACCAACTGAACTACCGCTCCGCGCTTTGTTCCCCGTCGGGAACGAGGCGCATATTAATCACAACAAGAGTACGCGTCAACGCTTTTCCCCGTGCAACATTCTGTTTGCTGCTATTTTCGCCCCAATGTTGATTTTACACACAAATCTTTGCGACTCAGGCGCGCCACAGACAGCTGCCGCCCTTCTTCATAATGAGATCTAACCGGGACTCATGCTGGTTAACTTCCTCATCGCTGGCGGTAACCACACGCAATCCCGAGCTGGGGCGAGCAATACGCTGAATACCTTCGCTCTGCTGCTGACGTGCTCGTTCCTCTTCCGATGAGAACGACAGCGAAGTTTGCCCGCCGGTCATCGTTAAGAAAACTTCGGCCAGTATCTCGGCATCCAGCAGTGCGCCGTGCAACGTACGCTTGCTGTTATCTATTTCGTAACGTGAGCACAGCGCATCAAGGCTGTTGCGCTTGCCGGGAAACATGCGGCGCGCCATTGCCAGGCTGTCGGTAATCTTGCAGAAGGTTTCGGTTTTCTCAATACCGCGCTGCAGTTTACCGAATTCGTAATCCATAAAGCCGATATCAAACGACGCGTTATGAATCACCAACTCCGCACCGCGGATGTAATCGAGAAACTCATCGGCAATATCGCTGAAGGTCGGCTTATCCAGCAGGAATTCATCGGCGATACCGTGAACGCCAAACGCTTCAGGATCCACCAGCCTGTCGGGCTTGAGATACATATGGAAGTTATTGCCCGTCAGGCGGCGGTTAATGACTTCGACGGCACCAATCTCAATGATGCGGTGACCTTCATAATGTACCCCGATCATATTCATACCGGTGGTTTCAGTATCGAGAACAATTTGACGGTTATTTGCAGTGCTCATAGGCCTCGTTTTATGTCAGACTTGGCGTTTTGTCAGAAGGAAGTCTACCAGAGATGCGTAAACAGGTAGAGATTTTCACCGATGGATCTTGTCTCGGCAACCCGGGCCCCGGTGGTTATGGCGCAATTTTGCGTTACGGGCAGCATGAAAAAACCTTCAGTGCGGGTTATCGCCTGACGACCAATAATCGCATGGAGTTAATGGCGGCCATCGTGTCACTGGAAGCCCTGACGCAACCCTGCGATGTGGTGTTAAGTACCGACAGTCAGTATGTGCGCCAGGGTATTACACAATGGATACACAACTGGAAAAAGCGTGGCTGGAAAACGGCTGAGAAGAAGCCGGTTAAGAACGTCGATTTGTGGCAACGGCTGGATACCGCGCTCAGCACACACCAGATTCAGTGGGAATGGGTTAAAGGTCATGCCGGCCATCCCGAAAACGAACGTTGTGATGAACTGGCGCGCAGCGCAGCGAACAACCCGGCCTTTGATGATATTGGCTATCAGCCAGAATCCTGATCTTTGACGTGTCGGAACTGGCGCGTCGCGTTGACCGTCTGGGGCAATTGTCTTTTGCTCAGGCTCATCCGCGCCTTGGTGGGCGTAAGGGGAAAACTTCGTTTACGCGCCACAACAATGTTCAGGCAACCTAACGCGGGAAGATGGGCGCTGATCATTTTCCCCCCCTGCCGATGCCAGGGCAGCACCTGGAAACGCGTGCGGTAAACCAGTTCGTAATTCAGTAAGCCCAGCCAGTCCAGTAATCGCATCTGACTAAACATCCGGCTGCTCCAGGGCGCTTTACGCTGGATGCCCGGCACCATCTTACTGATGCCCAGCAGACTGAACGGATTAAAACCACTGATGATCATCCAGCCGTCATCGATCAGAACGCGATCAACCTCGCGCAATATCCGGTGCGGATCCTGACTCCAGGATAACGTATGGGCCAGTAAACAGGCATCAACAGACTTCGATTCAAACGGCAGCTGTGCCGGATTTGCCAGCACCTGTAGCTGTTCCCCTTCAGTGCCTACACTGACCTGATGTGAGATAGCACAATTTTCTGTATTGATTTCTGCGCTGAGGTTGCCAAGCTTAAGCATATGAAAGCCGTACAGCTTTCCCAGGTAAGGCTGAAGCTGCTGTGTAAGCGCATCGCGGAAATAGACGCCCCAGGGCATATCGTGCCATGAGCGTGGCGCGTTCAGGATTTGGCGTGTTTTAGCGGGCTTCATGCTTTACCATTTTCCTTTTTATACGGCCAGCGAGAGGTATCTATGAATCTTACCAGTATTCCTGCATTACAAGATAACTACATCTGGACGTTAACAGATGACAACGGAAAATGCCTGATTGTTGATCCCGGTGAAGCTCTGCCGGTACTGGAGAAGATCAAAGCTAACGGCTGGCAGCCTGAAGCGATTTTGTTAACCCATCATCATAATGACCACACAGGCGGTGTTAAAACCCTCTGCGAACATTTTCCTGACATTGCCGTTTATGGTCCGCAAGAAACAGCGGACAAAGGTGCAACCATTCGGGTCAGCGAAGGGGATAAATTCAACGTTCTGGGTCTGTCTTTCGAGGTTATCGCTACGCCCGGACACACTTTAGGACATATCTCATATTACAGTTCGCCTTATCTTTTCTGCGGTGACACTCTGTTTTCGGGCGGCTGCGGTAGATTATTTGAAGGTACGCCAGAGCAAATGTTCGATTCTTTTCAGAAGCTTAACCAACTCCCAGAGGATACCCTGGTGTGCTGTGCACATGAATACACTTTATCCAATCTGAAGTTTGCTGCTGCAATTTTACCCCACGATCCGCAAATAACGGCTGAATACCATAAAATTAAGGACTTACGGGCCGAAAATCGCATTACTTTACCTACAAAACTGGCTCACGAGCGTGTGATAAATTTATTTCTCAGAACGCAAGATCCTGATTTACAACATGCTTTGAGCGTTGATTCAGAGGTAGAGCCTGTATGGAAGACATTTGCCGTTCTACGCGAGAAGAAAGACCGTTTTTGATTTTTCAGGTTGTGTTGTGAAGGACCGTCACGTATAGTTGCTCGTCTTTTAAGCGAACTATTGACACACACATGAAGGCTAAAGCGATATTACTCGCCTCGGTCTTGCTGGTAGGATGTCAGGCATCACGGAATGACGCCAATATCCCCGAACAGCATGCACAGAGTCTGTCTTCAGCTGGTCAAAGTGAAAATGGAAAGTACGGTGATCGACTTTTATCGCCGCGATGGCAGGAAGATGGAACTGGCCTCGCAGAAGATAGTGATCTCTGGAGTTTCATTAGTGACGAGTTGAAGATGGGGATTCCGGAAAACCCCCGGATCCGCGAACAGAAATTAAAGTTTTTAAAAAATAAGAGCTATCTCCACGATGTAACATTACGGGCAGAGCCGTACATGTACTGGATAGTCGAGCAGATTAAGAAACGTAAGATGCCGATGGAACTAGTACTGCTACCCATAGTGGAGAGCGCTTTTGATCCTCACGCAACGTCATCTGCAAATGCCGCTGGCATCTGGCAGATTGTTGGCAGTACGGGTCGAAACTATGGTTTAAAACAAAACCGTTACTACGATGGTCGTCGCGATGTTGTCGCTTCAACCAAAGTAGCGCTGGATATGATGCAGCGTCTAAATACCATGTTCGGTGGTGACTGGCTTCTGACAGTTGCGGCCTACAACAGTGGCGAAGGACGCGTGCTCAAAGCGATTAAGCAGAACAAGGCACGCGGTAAGCCTACCGACTTCTGGCATCTTTCGCTTCCACGTGAAACGACGGTTTATGTTCCAAAAATGTTGGCCTTGAGCGAGTTGCTTAAGAACAACAAGCGTTACGGTATCAAACTGCCGACACCTAACGAAAACCGTGCACTGGCACGTGTTGAAGTGGGTCAGCAGATAAAACTGACGCAAGCCGCTGAAATGGCCGGTATGTCGCTCACAAAGTTAAAGAGCTTTAATACCGGGTATAAAGGCGGTGCGACAGCACCTAATGGGCCACACTACATTATGGTGCCGAAAGCTAACGTCGCACAGTTGCGGGATTCACTGGCTTCCGGTGATATCTCTGCAGTGCAGCCCACCCAACTGGCGAAGGCCAGTAATGATGGTGGCTACAAAGTGCGAAGCGGCGATACCCTGTCGGGCATTGCCAATAAGTTAGGCGTCAGCGTTGCAACACTGAAGCAGCAAAATAACCTGCGCAGTGCCAGCATTCGTCCGGGTCAGATACTGACTGTCGGATCGAGCGGCACGAGCCTGGCGGATAATGGCAACAGCATCACCTATCGTGTTCGTAAGGGTGATTCTCTTGACAGTATCGCCCGTCGTCACGGCGTGAATATTAAAGACGTGATGCGCTGGAACAGTGTTGTGAGTAATGCAAAAGATATTCAGCCTGGCGATGAGCTAACGTTGTTTGTTAAGAATAACGCAACGCCAGATACCTGATACGTTGAAAAGGCTGACAAATGTCAGCCTTTTTTCTTATTCGATTCTTCTGCACTTTGCATGATCTCCCGGCGTTTCGCCCTCTCCTCCTGACAGAACGCCTCTCCGCGATTCTCCTCACCGACTGGCGTTAAATTCGACCAGTAAGGGATTATGATCGGATGCGCGCGTCACCAGCACTGACGCCTCACTAACGTGCATGTCGCGATAGAAGACGAAATCTAACGGCCGGCCAAAGGCTTTACGTCGATGATCCGCGGTGAACATCACTTCTTCCAGCTGCATCTGATGAGCAAACCGGTAAAGCGCGTTAATCCGTTGACGACTCCACGCATTGAAATCGCCAGCCATGATAACCGGACCACGGTGGTGGACAATCTGTTCGCCAATAGGCCCAAGTTGTTTACTGTAGACATCCACGCCCAGACTAAAGTTTACGGCATGAATGTTGACTACCATAAGCGTTTCACCCGTGGGTAACGGATAGGCCGTGACTAAAGCCGATTTAGAGAGCCTCAGAAGCGGCTCTCGCTCACGCAAAGGGCAACAGTAGACTGGGTGAGCGGAAGCCAGTGTCATCACGCCAGAGGGATGCTGAGGCAACACGAATGCCGGAACCTGATCGGCCGCCAGATAGTTGCTGGTCGCAAACCGGATAAGCTCTGGCGTGGTTTGCGCTTCCTGGAGCAGAACCAGATGCGCATCTTTACCAAAGCCTTCCAGTACGGACATCCAGTCGGCACGCTGCTGTTTAAAGATATTCCATACCAGCACTTTAAGATTGGGGTGAGCGGGGAGCGGCGCGCCGGGAGGCAGCGCCTGGCCGAGATGAAACATTGCACCCGGGGGAAAGATCCTCTCCGCTGGCTGTCCGGCTACATATCTCATCGCGTAGGTTTTTTTGCGCACTTTCCCGCCTGGCTAATCGTTCAAAAAGTCGTATGACTTATCTGTTATAGGGATTTTAGTACGCGGTTTCAATGGATGCTGCCGATTGTTCCAAACCCACTCTGTTTATTTTAATCATAACGGGCTGTATTGATACGCTGTCTTGTGGGCCGGTCTGCTCAAGCGCGGCATAATTTATCATCTGTCTTATCGGGAAAAAGCCTTTCGCGCCAAGGGGCCAGGTCAGTGCTGTGCTTTAATAACAGTTCTATCGGCCTACAGGCTATTTGGCGTGAAGAGACACCATGAAGGCATCGTCTGAAGAACTGAAAGTATTTGTGAGCGTGGTTGAAAGTGGAAGCTTCAGCCGGGCTGCCGAGACGTTAGAGATGGCCAACTCTGCCGTAAGCCGTACGATTAAGAAGCTGGAAACTAAGCTGGGGCTGGCCTTACTTACGCGAACGACCCGCAATCTTGCATTAACGCAGGAAGGGGAACGTTATTTTCAGCAGGTCCAACATTTTCTTCAGGTGATGACCGCGGCGGAAAACGAGTTGATGGAAAGCCGTGATGTGCCCAAAGGGCTGTTGCGGATAGACGCAGCTACGCCAGTCATATTGCATCTCATCATGCCGATGATAAAGTCCTTTCGGGAACGCTATCCGGACATCGCGCTTTCGCTGATTTCTTCTGAAAACTTTATCAACCTGATTGAGCGAAAAGTCGATGTGGCAATTCGGGCAGGCAGTCTGACGGATTCTGGCCTCAGAGCGCGACTGCTTTTTATCAGCTATCGCCGTCTCATTGCCTCTCCCGACTATTTGAAAAAACACGGTATACCTTTGCGGGCGGCCGATCTGGATAATCATCAGTGTCTTGGTTTTATTGATGCACCGCGCCTTAATCGTTGGCCTGTGGCCTGTGAAGGCGGCGAACTTTATGGCATTCGTTCTGAGCTCGATTCAAATAGCGGAGAGACCATCAAGCAGCTTTGCCTGGAAGGGAATGGTATCGCCTGTCTGTCAGATTACATGGTGCATAAAGAAATTGAAGAAGGCAGCCTGGTGGAGATCATGGCCGATCAGCGTTTGCCGGTTGAGATGCCCTTTAACGCCGTGTATTACAGCGATCTCGGCGTAACCCAGCGCGTGCGTGCCTTTATTGATTTTCTCAGTGAGTGGGTGGTCAGACAGCCCTGGCATGTGCAAAACGATTTGCAGCAACACCTCTCTATAAAGCCCTGAAGGGCTGTGCTCGCTACAGCCTGTGAGACGTTGCCGTGTGGGAGAGTAATGGCAATTATTTTGGCTCAGAAATGGAAAAAGCCCTGACCGTTAAGTCAGGGCTTTCCAATTAAGTGGCGGAACGGACGGGGCTCGAACCCGCGACCCCCTGCGTGACAGGCAGGTATTCTAACCAACTGAACTACCGCTCCACCGATTCTGTACTGACGTCAGAAAAACGTTCTGATATCAGGTATATCGCCCTTCCGCGTCACCGGTAAGGTCATGACCAGCGTACTGGTCTTAATTTGATGCCTGGCAGTTTATGAATCACGCTGTGATTCACCCTTCGGGCTGCTGCTTCGCAGCGTTCAAAAGCGTTCGCTTTTGTCCTACTCTACTGAGTAGTGAACTGCCCGAGGTTACGTGCAGGTCCTTCAATTTGATGCCTGGCAGTTCCCTACTCTCGCATGGGGAGACCCCACACTACCATCGGCGCTACGGCGTTTCACTTCTGAGTTCGGCATGGGGTCAGGTGGGACCACCGCGCTACAGCCGCCAGGCAAATTCTTTGTGCTCCGTCCTGCGTCTTTCACGCTGCTGCCGCGCTGGCTTCCCTCGCGCCGCTCAGTCACATACCTCAGTATGCTCCTTCACCCCGTCTCGGTTGCCGCCTTGCACTCAGCGCAAAATCCTTCGGACTCGCGTCCGCAGAACAGAACTAAATTCTTTATCCGGTAAACAATGCTGAAAATTCAAGTCGTCTCTCTACCAAAACGCCTCTGGCGTTGTAAGGTTAAGCCTCACGGGTCATTAGTACCGGTAAGCTCAACGCATCGCTGCGCTTACACACCCGGCCTATCAACGTCGTCGTCTTCAACGTCCCTTCAGGAGCCTTAAAGGCTCAGGGAGAACTCATCTCGGGGCAAGTTTCGTGCTTAGATGCTTTCAGCACTTATCTTTTCCGCACTTAGCTACCGGGCAGTGCCACTGGCGTGACAACCCGGACACCAGCGGTGCGTTCACTCCGGTCCTCTCGTACTAGGAGCAACCCCCCTCAATTCTCCAGCGCCCACGGCAGATAGGGACCGAACTGTCTCACGACGTTCTAAACCCAGCTCGCGTACCACTTTAAACGGCGAACAGCCGTACCCTTGGGACCTACTTCAGCCCCAGGATGTGATGAGCCGACATCGAGGTGCCAAACACCGCCGTCGATATGAACTCTTGGGCGGTATCAGCCTGTTATCCCCGGAGTACCTTTTATCCGTTGAGCGATGGCCCTTCCATTCAGAACCACCGGATCACTATGACCTGCTTTCGCACCTGCTCGAGCCGTCACTCTCGCAGTCAAGCTGGCTTATGCCATTGCACTAACCTCCTGATGTCCGACCAGGATTAGCCAACCTTCGTGCTCCTCCGTTACGCTTTGGGAGGAGACCGCCCCAGTCAAACTACCCACCAGACACTGTCCGCAGCCCGGATTACGGGCCTACGTTAGAACACCAAACATTAAAGGGTGGTATTTCAAGGTCGGCTCCACGCAGACTGGCGTCCACGCTTCAAAGCCTCCCACCTATCCTACACATCAAGGCTCAGTGTTCAGTGTCAAGCTGTAGTAAAGGTTCACGGGGTCTTTCCGTCTTGCCGCGGGTACACTGCATCTTCACAGCGATTTCAATTTCACTGAGTCTCGGGTGGAGACAGCCTGGCCATCATTACGCCATTCGTGCAGGTCGGAACTTACCCGACAAGGAATTTCGCTACCTTAGGACCGTTATAGTTACGGCCGCCGTTTACCGGGGCTTCGATCAAGAGCTTCTCCTTGCGGATAACCCCATCAATTAACCTTCCGGCACCGGGCAGGCGTCACACCGTATACGTCCACTTTCGTGTTTGCACAGTGCTGTGTTTTTAATAAACAGTTGCAGCCAGCTGGTATCTTCGACTGGCTTCAGCTCCGGGAGCAAGTCCCTTCACCTACGCGCCAGCGTGCCTTCTCCCGAAGTTACGGCACCATTTTGCCTAGTTCCTTCACCCGAGTTCTCTCAAGCGCCTTGGTATTCTCTACCTGACCACCTGTGTCGGTTTGGGGTACGATTTTGTGTTACCTGATGCTTAGAGGCTTTTCCTGGAAGCAGGGCATTTATCACTTCAGCACCGTAGTGCCTCGTCGTCACGCCTCAGTGTAAAGTGAACCGGATTTGCCTGGAACACACACCTACACGCTTAAACCGGGACAACCGTCGCCCGGCCGATATAGCCTTCTCCGTCCCCCCTTCGCAGTAACACCAAGTACAGGAATATTAACCTGTTTCCCATCGACTACGCCTTTCGGCCTCGCCTTAGGGGTCGACTCACCCTGCTCCGATTAACGTTGAACAGGAACCCTTGGTCTTCCGGCGACAAGGTTTTTCACCTTGTTTATCGTTACTTATGTCAGCATTCGCACTTCTGATACCTCCAGCATGCCTCACAGCACACCTTCGACGGCTTACAGAACGCTCCCCTACCCAACAACGCATAAGCGTCGCTGCCGCAGCTTCGGTGCATGGTTTAGCCCCGTTACATCTTCCGCGCAGGCCGACTCGACCAGTGAGCTATTACGCTTTCTTTAAATGATGGCTGCTTCTAAGCCAACATCCTGGCTGTCTGGGCCTTCCCACATCGTTTCCCACTTAACCATGACTTTGGGACCTTAGCTGGCGGTCTGGGTTGTTTCCCTCTTCACGACGGACGTTAGCACCCGCCGTGTGTCTCCCGTGATAACATTCTCCGGTATTCGCAGTTTGCATCGGGTTGGTAAGCCGGGATGGCCCCCTAGCCGAAACAGTGCTCTACCCCCGGAGATGAATTCACGAGGCGCTACCTAAATAGCTTTCGGGGAGAACCAGCTATCTCCCGGTTTGATTGGCCTTTCACCCCCAGCCACAGGTCATCCGCTAATTTTTCAACATTAGTCGGTTCGGTCCTCCAGTTAGTGTTACCCAACCTTCAACCTGCCCATGGCTAGATCACCGGGTTTCGGGTCTATACCCTGCAACTTAACGCCCAGTTAAGACTCGGTTTCCCTGCGGCTCCCCTATACGGTTAACCTTGCTACAGAATATAAGTCGCTGACCCATTATACAAAAGGTACGCAGTCACCCCCATAAAGAAGGCTCCCACTGCTTGTACGTACACGGTTTCAGGTTCTGTTTCACTCCCCTCGCCGGGGTTCTTTTCGCCTTTCCCTCACGGTACTGGTTCACTATCGGTCAGTCAGGAGTATTTAGCCTTGGAGGATGGTCCCCCCATATTCAGACAGGATACCACGTGTCCCGCCTTACTCATCGAACTCACAGCCTGTGCACCTTTGTGTACGGGAGTATCACCCTGTACCCTGCGACTTTCCAGACGCTTCCACTGATGCACAAGCTGATGATGGTTCTGGGCTCCTCCCCGTTCGCTCGCCGCTACTGGGGGAATCTCGGTTGATTTCTTTTCCTCGGGGTACTTAGATGTTTCAGTTCCCCCGGTTCGCCTCATACAGCTATGTATTCACTGCATGATAGTGTGACGAGTCACACTGGGTTTCCCCATTCGGGTATCGCCGGTTGTAGCGGTTCATATCACCTTACCGGCGCTTATCGCAGATTAGCACGCCCTTCATCGCCTCTGACTGCCAGGGCATCCACCGTGTACGCTTAGTCGCTTAACCTCACAACCCACAGGCGTTTTACGCTGCGTGTCATGAGCTTTTGAGAGACTCGAACACATTGTCATCATTCTTTATTACGGAAGAATGCGACCCTGTGTCGTTTCAAATTTTCAGCTTGTTCCGGATTGTTAAAGAGCAGAATACTTCGCAGCACACCGTTGCCGGTACGCTCTGAAGTATTTTCAGAAAAAAACAGTAGTGAGTATGGTGGAGCTAAGCGGGATCGAACCGCTGACCTCCTGCGTGCAAGGCAGGCGCTCTCCCAGCTGAGCTATAGCCCCATACAGTTACTGCAGAGACCACTACTACCACTCAACCGAGTAAACATCCTTCATCAAGAAGGATGCCATTTCGTCTCAGGCAAGGCATGCGGAAGGGACGTTTACGTCTGTAAACGACCGCGCGCATAACGCAGCATAAGAAGAAATTTGGTAGGCCTGAGTGGACTTGAACCACCGACCTCACCCTTATCAGGGGTGCGCTCTAACCACCTGAGCTACAAGCCTGTAGAGGTTTTTTCTGCTCGTGACTTTCTATCAGACAATCTGTGTGAGCACTTCGCGGGAAGGTATCTTCAGGTAAGGAGGTGATCCAACCGCAGGTTCCCCTACGGTTACCTTGTTACGACTTCACCCCAGTCATGAATCACAAAGTGGTAAGCGCCCTCCCGAAGGTTAAGCTACCTACTTCTTTTGCAACCCACTCCCATGGTGTGACGGGCGGTGTGTACAAGGCCCGGGAACGTATTCACCGTGGCATTCTGATCCACGATTACTAGCGATTCCGACTTCACGGAGTCGAGTTGCAGACTCCGATCCGGACTACGACGCACTTTATGAGGTCCGCTTGCTCTCGCGAGGTCGCTTCTCTTTGTATGCGCCATTGTAGCACGTGTGTAGCCCTACTCGTAAGGGCCATGATGACTTGACGTCATCCCCACCTTCCTCCGGTTTATCACCGGCAGTCTCCTTTGAGTTCCCGACCGAATCGCTGGCAACAAAGGATAAGGGTTGCGCTCGTTGCGGGACTTAACCCAACATTTCACAACACGAGCTGACGACAGCCATGCAGCACCTGTCTCAGAGTTCCCGAAGGCACCAAAGCATCTCTGCTAAGTTCTCTGGATGTCAAGAGTAGGTAAGGTTCTTCGCGTTGCATCGAATTAAACCACATGCTCCACCGCTTGTGCGGGCCCCCGTCAATTCATTTGAGTTTTAACCTTGCGGCCGTACTCCCCAGGCGGTCGACTTAACGCGTTAGCTCCGGAAGCCACTCCTCAAGGGAACAACCTCCAAGTCGACATCGTTTACGGCGTGGACTACCAGGGTATCTAATCCTGTTTGCTCCCCACGCTTTCGCACCTGAGCGTCAGTCTTCGTCCAGGGGGCCGCCTTCGCCACCGGTATTCCTCCAGATCTCTACGCATTTCACCGCTACACCTGGAATTCTACCCCCCTCTACGAGACTCAAGCCTGCCAGTTTCAAATGCAGTTCCCAGGTTAAGCCCGGGGATTTCACATCTGACTTAACAGACCGCCTGCGTGCGCTTTACGCCCAGTAATTCCGATTAACGCTTGCACCCTCCGTATTACCGCGGCTGCTGGCACGGAGTTAGCCGGTGCTTCTTCTGCGGGTAACGTCAATCGACGCGGTTATTAACCACATCGCCTTCCTCCCCGCTGAAAGTACTTTACAACCCGAAGGCCTTCTTCATACACGCGGCATGGCTGCATCAGGCTTGCGCCCATTGTGCAATATTCCCCACTGCTGCCTCCCGTAGGAGTCTGGACCGTGTCTCAGTTCCAGTGTGGCTGGTCATCCTCTCAGACCAGCTAGGGATCGTCGCCTAGGTGGGCCGTTACCCCGCCTACTAGCTAATCCCATCTGGGTTCATCCGATAGTGAGAGGCCCGAAGGTCCCCCTCTTTGGTCTTGCGACGTTATGCGGTATTAGCCACCGTTTCCAGTGGTTATCCCCCTCTATCGGGCAGATCCCCAGACATTACTCACCCGTCCGCCACTCGTCACCCGAGGAGCAAGCTCCTCTGTGCTACCGTCCGACTTGCATGTGTTAGGCCTGCCGCCAGCGTTCAATCTGAGCCATGATCAAACTCTTCAATTTAAGTTTGATTTGCTGAAACAAGTTCAGCGGTGCTCATCTGTAAAACGTCATAATGAATTTCATTATGTGTTCACTCGTGAGGCTTTGATATTTTTTACGTCCGGAGACGCTGATATCAATCCTGCGAGTGCCCACACAGATTGTCTGATAAATTGTTAAAGAGCAGTGCGAACAGCGGGTTAACCGTCTGTCGCGAGGTGGCGTATATTACGCTTTCCTCCTTCAGAGTCAACCTCTTTTTCAGAAGTTTTTCTCCGGCGGAAACTCCTGGGAGCCTCCTGCTGAACACCGCGTTACGTAAGCCGTTGTGCCGTGTCAGTGGAGGCGCATTATAGGGAAGCTTTCACAGAGCGCAAGTGCAAATTTGAACTTTTTTGCTGTTCGTCTGAAATTTGCACAAAGGGGCTGTTTTACGCGCTTTTAATACGGGCAGGTAACTCGGCAAGACTCTTTATTACCCAGTCAGCCAGCGCTTCACCTTCAGCCGTGACCGGCTTACCGCTGCGCACAAGGACTTTCTTACCTACGCCGGCGGCCTCGGCGGCTTGCATATCTTCCAGTTTGTCACCCACCATATAAGAGGCCGCCATATCGATGTGCAACTCTTGTTGCGCGGACAGTAACATTCCGGGCTGAGGCTTACGGCAGTCACACTGCTGGCGATATTCTTCAATCGTCGCGTCGGGAAGGTGCGGGCAGAAATAGATCCCATCAAGGTCGATATCCCGATCGGCCAGCGACCAGTCCATCCACTCGGTAAGCCGCATAAACTGATCTTCGCTAAACATACCGCGAGCAATACCAGACTGGTTAGTCACGACAACCAACGCAAAGCCCATCTTCTTTAATTGTTGCAATGCTTCAATGACGCCATCAATAAACTGGAAATTATCGATTTCGTGGACGTAGCCGTGATCAACATTGAGGGTGCCATCGCGATCGAGAAAAATGGCCGGGACTTTATTCGTCACGTAAAAACTCCTGCTATAAAAATTGCCGATCAGTATCGCACGATTGCGATTAAAGGGAGAATGTCTGATTGAATCACTTCCATTGATTTAGACGTCTGGATGCCTTACCATCCATCCAGCTTATGCATGCTTTCAGTGATGAGAGCACACCAGACCACGGACAATGCAAGACGATAATAAATAACGTAATGATTAAATTAGAAAATATTACCAAAGTGTTCCAGCAAGGTTCGCGATCGATACAGGCATTATCAAATGTCAGCCTGCACGTACCTGCCGGGCAAATCTATGGCGTCATCGGTGCATCCGGTGCCGGTAAAAGCACGCTCATTCGTTGCGTGAATCTGCTTGAACGTCCGACTTCCGGCCGCGTGCTGGTTGACGGTGCAGACTTAACGGCGCTGGGCGAACGGCAACTGACTCAAGCCCGCCGTCAGATCGGCATGATTTTCCAGCACTTTAACCTGATGAACTCACGCACGGTTGCGGGCAACGTTGCGCTGCCGTTAGAGCTGGGTCAGCTCTCTCGTGAGGAAATTAAAAAGCGTGTGACCGAGCTGCTGGATCTGGTCGGCCTGGCTGATAAACACGACGCCTGGCCAGCCAATCTTTCCGGTGGTCAGAAACAGCGCGTCGCTATCGCGCGTGCGCTGGCAAGCAATCCCAAAGTCCTTCTGTGTGATGAAGCCACCAGCGCGCTCGATCCGGCAACAACCCGTTCGATTCTTGAATTGCTCAAAGATATTAACCGTCGTCTTGGCCTGACCATTCTGCTGATTACGCATGAGATGGATGTCGTAAAACGCATCTGCGATCAGGTCGCAGTGATAAGCCAGGGCGAGTTAATTGAAAAGGACAGCGTGAGCGAAGTCTTCTCGCATCCTAAAACGCCGCTGGCACAACAGTTTATCCAGTCAACGCTGCACCTGGATATTCCGGACGATTATCAACAGCGCCTGTCACCTGAAGCAGGCCCAGAGAGCATGCCCTTACTGCGTATGGAATTCACCGGGCAGTCTGTCGATGCACCTTTACTCTCTGAAGCCGCGCGTCGTTTCAATATCAACAACAACATTATTAGTGCGCAGATGGATTATGCCGGCGGTGTGAAGTTCGGCATCATGCTGGCGGAAATTCACGGCAGCGAAAGCGATACACAGGCCGCGATTCAGTGGCTGCAGGAACATCACGTAAAAGTAGAGGTACTAGGTTATGTCTGAAGCGATGATTGCGTTGCTGGGGCGCGGCGTGTGGGAAACGTTGATGATGACCTTTGTCTCTGGCTTTTTCGGTTTCGTACTGGGATTACCGGTAGGCGTCCTGCTCTATGTGACCCGTCCGGGTCAGATTCTGGAAAACAAAGGTTTGTATCGGGTGCTGTCGGCGCTGGTCAACATCTTCCGCTCTATTCCCTTTATTATCCTGCTGGTCTGGATGATTCCGTTTACCCGCATCATTGTTGGCACCTCTATTGGCTTGCAGGCCGCCATTGTGCCACTGACCGTGGGTGCGGCTCCCTTTATTGCCCGTATGGTTGAGAACGCCCTGCTGGAACTGCCAACCGGACTGATCGAAGCGTCACGCGCCATGGGTGCCACACCGATGCAAATCGTGCGAAAAGTGCTGCTGCCCGAAGCCCTGCCCGGCCTCGTCAATGCGGCCACCATCACGTTGATTACGCTGGTCGGCTACTCTGCAATGGGCGGAGCCGTGGGCGCGGGCGGTCTGGGACAGATTGGCTACCAATACGGTTATATCGGATATAACGCGACAGTGATGAATACGGTATTAGTGTTATTAGTCGTTTTGGTGTATCTCATACAATTCTGTGGCGACCGCATCGTGCATGCTGTGTCCCATAAATAAGCAAGCAATATCACTATTAAGGAAAGGATATGTCTTTCAAATTTAAAAAAATTGCCGCTGTGGGTGCATTAATTGGCGCGATTGCGCTGGCAGGATGCGATCAAAAAGCCAAAGATCCAAACCACATTAAAGTGGGCGTGATTGTCGGCGCAGAACAGCAGGTTGCGGAAGCGGCGGCTAAAGTCGCTAAAGACAAGTATGGCCTGGATGTTGAGCTGGTCACCTTTAACGACTACGTGCTGCCTAACGAAGCACTGAGCAAAGGTGATATTGATGTGAATGCCTTCCAGCATAAACCGTATCTGGATCAACAAATCAAAGATCGTGGTTACAAGCTGGTATCCGTTGGTAATTCTTTCGTTTATCCGATTGCGGGCTACTCGAAAAAGATCAAATCACTCGACCAACTGCAGGACGGCGCGCAGGTTGCCATTCCTAATGACCCAACTAACCTTGGTCGTTCGCTGCTGCTGCTGCAGAAAGTGGGCCTGATTAAGCTGAAAGACGGTGTGGGCCTGCTGCCAACCTCACTGGATATCGTTGAGAATCCAAAACACCTGAAGATTGTTGAGCTGGAAGCGCCACAGCTGCCACGTTCGCTGGACGATCAGCAAATCGCACTGGCGGTCATCAACACGACTTACGCCAGCCAGATCGGCCTGACACCGGCAAAAGATGGCATCTTTGTTGAAGATAAAGACTCACCGTACGTGAACCTGATTGTTGCGCGTGAGGACAATAAAGACGCAGAAAACGTGAAAAAATTCGTGCAGGCTTATCAGTCTGACGAGGTCGCGGATGCGGCGAATAAAGTCTTTAACGGTGGTGCGGTTAAAGGCTGGTAATTTAGCCTTACATCTCTCCTCAGGGCGGCTTATAGCCGCCCTTACTGATATTGCGCTTTGCTGACTTGTTATTTATCCGTGTCCTTGTTTCAATAACGCCACTTTTTGAAACTTGAGGATGTTGCCATGCGTTTTTTACCGCTCTGCTTGTTAGCATTGATGCTGACAGGGTGTGTTCGAGAGTACCACCCAATAAGCAGCGCACCTTCTCATCCGCAGCAATCCAGCGAACCGACACGTAAGCCAACGTATCGTCCCGCGCCTGTTAAGGTTTACACCGATGCGGCCGATCTGGTGAGCAAACCCTTCCGCGATTTAGGCGAAGTGTCCGCTGAAGATTGCCAGGTGAGCAATCAGAACTCCCCCCCAAATATCGCTACCGCACGTAAACGTATGCAGATTAAAGCGTCACAGATGAAAGCCAATGCTGTGCTGCTGCATAAATGTGAAATCGTCAGCAGCACACCGGGCTGTTACCGTCAGGCTGTTTGTCAGGGATCGGCGTTGAAAGTCACCAGTCAATGAGTGAATTCGCCTTTGCGCAAATCGGCGTGATCCGTTCACCCTGGAAAGAGAAGTTCGCCGTGCCGCGTCAGCCTGGGCTGGTACAGGACGGCGGCGGCGAACTGCATCTTTTGCCGCCTTATAACCAGGCGGATGCCGTGCGCGGCCTGGAAGACTTCAGCCACCTCTGGATTCTGTTTGTTTTTCATCAGACCATGGAAGGCGGCTGGCGCCCTACCGTACGGCCTCCACGGCTGGGCGGTAACGCGCGCATGGGCGTTTTTGCCACCCGCTCCACCTTTCGCCCCAATCCCGTCGGCATGTCGCTGGTTGAGCTCAAAGGCATTCGCTGCGAGAAGCAGCAGGTCATTCTGCAACTGGGCAGCCTGGATTTAGTGGACGGTACGCCGGTTGTCGATATTAAACCTTACCTGCCTTTTGCCGAGGCCCTGCCCGAAGCGCGCGCCGGTTTCGCGCAGGCCGCGCCGGAAAGCACTATGCCGGTCCGGTTTTCAGCGCTTGCCCAACAGCAGTTGCAACAGCACGCCCGCTATCCGCATCTGGCACGCTTTATCAGCGACGTTCTCGCTCAGGATCCGCGGCCCGCTTACCGTAAAGGTGAAATCCAGGACAGGGAATATGCCGCCTGGCTAATGGAGTTTAACGTGCGCTGGCGCATTGATGACGCAGGGACGGAAGTGGTGGCTATCGATCCGCGTTAAAACCCGCTTTTTAGCCAGTGATCTCACTGGTACACTAGCCGCCAGCAAATTTTGTCTGTGAATTTCCGATCAACTGGAATCGTAATCAATGCGTACTACTCAATATCTGCTCTCTACTCAGAAAGAGACACCTTCTGACGCGGAAGTGATCAGCCACCAGCTGATGCTGCGTGCCGGGATGATCCGTAAACTGGCTTCAGGCTTATATACCTGGCTGCCAACCGGACTGCGCGTATTAAAAAAGGTCGAAAACATCGTCCGTGAAGAAATGAACAATGCCGGTGCCATTGAGATTTCAATGCCTGTGGTGCAACCCGCCGATCTGTGGCAGGAGAGCGGTCGCTGGGAACAGTACGGTCCAGAGCTATTGCGTGTTGCCGATCGCCATGAGCGCCCGTTTGTGCTCGGTCCGACGCACGAAGAAGTGATCACCGATCTGATTCGTAATGAGCTGAGCTCCTACAAACAGCTGCCGCTGAATCTGTATCAAATCCAGACTAAATTCCGTGATGAAGTGCGCCCGCGCTTTGGCGTAATGCGTTCGCGTGAATTCATCATGAAGGATGCTTACTCCTTCCATACTTCTCAGGAATCGCTGCAGGAAACCTATGACGCGATGTATCGCGCCTACAGCCAGATTTTCAATCGTATGGGGCTGGATTTCCGTGCAGTGCAGGCTGATACCGGCTCAATTGGTGGTAGCGCATCTCACGAATTCCAGGTGCTGGCGCAGAGCGGTGAGGATGACGTGATTTTCTCAACGGCGTCTGACTTCGCCGCCAACATTGAATTTGCTGAAGCCGTCGCGCCCGCGGGCGATCGTCCTGCGCCTGCAGAAGAGATGCGTGAGGTGGATACGCCGAATACCAAAACCATCGCAGAACTGGTGAGCCAGTTCCAGCAGCCGATTGAGAAAACCGTGAAAACCCTGATGGTGAAGGGCGCAGAAGAAAGCGGTCACGCGTTGGTGGCGTTGCTGGTTCGCGGCGATCACGAACTGAACGAAATCAAGGCAGAGAAATCGCCTCTGGTTGCTTCTCCGCTGACCTTTGCCACCGAAGAAGAGATCCGCTCAGCGGTTGGTGCGGGTCCTGGCTCGCTCGGCCCAGTGGGGCTGAATATGCCAGTTATCGCAGACCGTACCGTGGCGAAGATGAGCGATTTTAGTGCCGGTGCCAACATTGAGGGTAAACACTATTTCGGCATCAACTGGGAACGCGATCTGCCAATGGCGCAGGTAGCCGATCTGCGTAACGTCGTGGAAGGTGACCTGAGCCCGGATGGCAAAGGTACGTTGCAGATTAAACGTGGTATCGAAGTCGGCCACATTTTCCAGCTGGGCACCAAATACTCTGAAGCGATGAAAGCCTCCGTACAGGGCGAAGACGGTCGTAACCAGATCATGACCATGGGCTGCTACGGCATCGGCATCACCCGCGTGGTTGCGGCGGCCATCGAGCAGAACCATGACGACCGCGGCATCATCTGGCCTGCTGCGCTGGCGCCGTTCGAAGTGGCGATTCTGCCGATGAACATGCAGAAATCGTTCCGCGTGAAAGAGTTAGCGGAAGAGCTGTACAACACGCTGCGCGCCAAAGGCGTAGAGGTGATTCTGGACGATCGTAAAGAGCGTCCGGGCGTGATGTTTGCGGATATGGAGCTGATTGGCGTACCGCACACCATCGTGATTGGCGATCGCAATCTTGATAATCAGGAGATTGAGTATAAAGCCCGTCGTGCCGGTGAGAAGCAGATGATCAAGCAGGATGAGATTGTCGAATTTCTGCTTAACGCGCTTAACAAGTAACCGCACTATAACGCCCCTTTAAGGGGCGTTTTTTTTGCTGAATAACGCGCGGCTATCAGGCTTGTTCCCGCATTCTGCCCCTGTCTGACTTGTCATAACGCCCCATGCACATGCCCCTTATTGCACCTTACCGCGCAGCGCTTTGGTATTGCTGCGCCGTGACTTGCCTTCCAGCCTGCGCTCTTTCGAGGCGCGCGTAGGTCGTGTTGAGCGCCGGACTTTCTCTACCGTGGTAAGTTCGCGGATCAGGTTGACCAGCCGCTGCAGTGCCGCCTCCCTGTTCATCTCCTGACTCCGGTACTCCTGCGCCTTGATGATCACGGTTCCGTCACCGGTAATTAAATGGTGGCTGGCATTTAGCAGTCGCTCTTTATAGAACGGTGGCAACGACGAGGCAGCAATGTCGAAACGTAGATGAATGGCGGTGCTGGTTTTATTCACATGCTGACCGCCAGAACCCTGCGCCCGAATAGCCGTCAGTTCAATTTCACTGTCCGGCAGCTCAACGTTGCGTGACAGCATAATCATCTGTCACCTGCCTGCGTGCAGTACGCGTTTTTTTGTATCGGGCTATCCATTCACTGAACCTTTCGTGCTTTATCCTGAGTCGTCTTAGACGGCGTAGCCAGCTACTTTAGCAGTGATTTGCGCGCGGTTCCTGTTTTTGCCTGGCTGATTTTCTGGAAATGCCTGTGATATAGTCGCTAATCAACCAGAGTGTTTCTGCTCTGCTGAGGAGGTGCCTGTGCAAAAATATTGTGAGTTAGTTCGCCAAAAATATGCCGAAATCGGCAGCGGAGATCTGGGATATGTACCCGATGCCATTGGCTGCGCCTTAAAAGCGCTGGATGATATTGCCGCGAATGTTGCGCTAAACGCTTCTCTCAGGGAACAGGCGGCCTATGCCGCCGCAAACTTATTGGTGAGCGACTATGTTGATGAATGAAGCTTATAAACCCATCAATTGCGATGACTACGATAATCTGGAACTCGCCTGCCAAAAAAACTGGATGCTGTCGCTGGAGTTAAAAGACGGTGAACAGCTTAAGGCCAAAGCCAAAGATATTCTTTCACGTAAAAACGTTGAATATCTGGCGATTGACCTTTCCGGTGAAACGCGCGAGTTACGCCTCGATCACATTGCCAGCTTCAGCCATCCTGAACTCGGCACCGTTGTTGTCAGCGAAGAGTAATTCACTTCCCGTCGGGCGGGATGCACTCCCGCCCACCTCATTCAGGTTTCAACAAACTGTAATAGGCGGCTAAATTCGCCATATCCTCATCATTTAAGCCTGCCACAAATGCCTTCATGACTTCAGCCTGTCCCCCGCTTCGTTCCCCTTTCTTATAGGCATGTAATGCCTGGTTAAGATAGGCCGCATTTTGGCCAGCCAGATTGGGATAGAGAGGCGTGGTTGCTTTACCCTGTGCCCCGTGGCAGGCCATACAGGCGGCCGCGCGTTGCTCACCCGCTTTCACATCGCCTGCGGCGTGGACCGGTAAAACAGTTATCAGCAGCAAGGCTGCTATGCGTTGCATTATTCCGGCTCTCCCGTCGTTTTCTGCCAGTTGACTTGCCAGCCAGCGGCATCCTCGCTGGCACCTTCGCGGGTAACAAACAGCCCGGGCGCGCAAATCAACGTCTGATTAAAATAAATTAATGGAATGCGCGCGCGTTGCCAGGGCGGGATATTCAGCCTCTGCCAGATTTTTTTTATGTCTCGTCCGCCTGGGCGATTCACGATATGCACATAGCCTGTTGCGTGAAACCGCACGAATACCTGCTCCTGCGGTTGTGGGCAGCGAAGCGTACTCGTGCTTTTTTCGGCCGTCAGTACGCCCAGGTTTTGTGGCAAATGCAGAGGTTGTTCGACGTCATTCCAGGCGATTTCACAGTCAGCTAAAGAGGCGCTGAGCGGCAAGTGGTAAAGCTGCTGCCGGTAGCGACGGATCTCGTGGTTGCCCAGCTTCAGGCGCGGCTGCGCATCTTCACGGCACAACATGATCTCCTGACGGATTCGACGTAATGCTTCGCGCGACGGCATTTTCTCGCCCTGAGCGGCCAGCCAGCGGCGCAGCAGGGCGTTGCCTTTTACCTCACTCATGGTCAGCAAAGGTGTGAAGCACAGGCTACCGTCGGGTTGAATAAGCTCGCTAAGCGGCTCAGCCAGTAACTCATCCAGCAGTTGCTCCTGCTCGCCACACAAAGCGGCACTGCGCGCCGACGCCTCGGCAAAATGCGGCCAGCGGCGCAGAAGCGTCGGCAACAGCTGCTGACGCAGAAAGTTTCGGTCATAGCGCTGATCCTGATTGCTTTCATCTTCAACCCAGACCAGTTGATGCGCCTTGGCGTACTGCTCCAGGCTCAGGCGGGAATGGTTTAACAAGGGTCTGAGTAAGGCATGTCCGGCAAATGTCGCCGCCGCCGGCATGGCCGCCAGGCCCGCCGGGCCGCTGCCGCGTTTCAGCGCCAGGAGCAGCGTTTCACACTGATCGTCCAGATGCTGCGCGGTTAGCAGCTTTTCATCCGCGCACAGCGCCTGCCCCAGAGCCTGATAGCGCACCTGCCGCGCTGCCGCTTCAATGCCTTGTCCCTGATCCGTTACCTGCACACGCAGGACTTCACAAGGAATCTGCCACCGTTCGCACAGGCACAGGCAGTGCGCTGCCCAGCTATCGGCATTCGGACTGAGGCCATGATGCACATGCAGCGCACGCAGCCGTGACCGCGGGCGCGCTTGCTGCCAGGCCCGCAGTTGATGAAGCAGAACGGTAGAATCCAGACCACCGCTGAACGCCACGACCAGCGCGTCATTTTCCTTTAACAGTGCGTCAAAATCAGACATGTTCTCAATCCATACCGCGGCCAGTGGAGTCGCCCAAAGCCGCCATTTTACGCCTGATAGAGTTCCAGCGGCAAACCATCCGGATCGGCAAAGAACGTGCAGGGCTTTCCGGTTAGCTCATCGATGCGGATCGCTTCACATATCACGCCCTGCGTTGCCAGATAGCGCATCGCCGCTTCAACGTCCGGCACGCTGAAGGCCAGATGACGCAGGCCACAGGCTTCCGGTTGACTGACGCGTGCGGGCGGTTTGGGAAACGAAAACAGCTCAATCGTATACTGACCGTTCAGTGCCAGATCCCCTTTCCACGAATCACGCGCTTCACGATAGTGTTCGCTTTGCAGTTCAAACCCCAGAATGTCGCAGTAAAACGCTTTGCTGCGCGAATAGTCTGATGCAATGATCGCGATATGATGGATGTGCGTTAGCTGTAGCATCGTTGCTTCCTGTTAAACATGACGTCCTGTTAGCCGGCCTGTTTCAGCACACGTACCCGATATTCCCCCTCTTCGGTGAGGATCGCGCCGTGAATATCCGTCTCAAAGCCAGGATAGTGGCGTCCAATGCTACACAGCATTAACAGGAAGTCGAGTACGGCGCGGCTTTGTTCTGTGATCATTTCACCAGGCATCACCAGAGGAACGCCCGGAGGATAAGGCAGGATCATGTTGGCAGAGATGCGGCCCACCAGCTCATTGATGTTCACGGTTTCAATATTGCCCTTCACCTGTTGCTGAAAAGCCTGATGCGGCGTCATTTTCATCTCGGGCAACACGTCAAACGCCTTCAACATGAGCTGCGGTAAATCATGTTGCTGGATAAGACGGTGGATCCCCTGCGCCAGCGTCTGAATACGCATGTTGCGATAAAAATCGGGATCCTCCGCATAGAGATCCGGCAACATATTTTTGACCCGGAGATTGAGATCGTAGGCGCGCTTAAATTCCGTTAACCCTCGCAGCACGCTCATCGCTTTGGTTTTATCAATGCCGATACTAAACAGGAATAACAGATTGTAAGGGCCGGTTTTTTCAACCACGATGCCGCGCTCATCCAGGAACTTCGCCACCAGCGCCGCCGGAATGCCCTCTTCCGCCATCACGCCCAGCTCGCTCATGCCGGGTGTCAGGATCGTTACCTTGATCGGATCAAGATACATGTGGTCATCGGCCTGGGTGAATCCGTGCCAGTCCTCTTCCCCCGGCTGTATCGGCCAGCACTGGGCTTCATCAACGTGTTCAGGCTGCCAGATATCAAAAAACCAGCTGTCGCACTCTTCTCGCAACCGCTGTATCTCACGACGGAAATGCAGGGCGCGTTCCACTGACCGGTTAATGAGCCTTTTGCCCGGATTTCCCCGCAGCATCGCCGCCGCTGTCTCAATGGATGAGACGATGGCATAGTTCGGTGAGGTGGTGGTGTGCATCATGTAGGCTTCATTAAACGTCTGCTCGTCATAGTCGCCTTTAATATGAATCAGCGAAGCCTGGGAAAAAGCCGCCAGCAGTTTATGGGTGGACTGCGTTTCATAGAAGACTTTACCCGGCACCCGCTCACCGCTCATGCCGCTTTTCCCCTCATAGATGGGATGAAAGTTGGTATAGGGAACCCAGGCAGAATCAAAGTGGATCGACGGCACCTCAAGGGTTTGCTTGATGTACTGAGTGTTGTAGAGCAAACCGTCGTAGGTCGAATTGGTAATCACCGCATGTACCGGCCAACTGGCGCGCGGCGTGACCGCCACTTTTTGCTCGATGCTGGCACGGGTGAACTCTTTTTGCGGAATACCGCCCAAAATACCCAATGCGTTGCGTGTTGGCTTGAGCCAGATGGGGATCAAATCGCTCATCATCAACAGATGCGTGAGCGACTTATGGCAGTTGCGGTCCACCAGAATCGTGCTGCCTGCCGGGGCAGCATACATTCCGACGATTTTATTCGAGGTCGAGGTGCCGTTGGTCACCATGTAGCTCTGTTCCGCACCAAAAGTGCGGGCGATATACTCCTCGGCTTCCAGATGCGGCCCTGTGTGGTCCAGCAGCGATCCCAGTTCCGTTACCGAAATCGAGATATCCGACTTCAGCGTATTGGCACCAAAAAAGTCATAGAACAAGCAGCCGACCGGGCTTTTCTGGAAGGCCGTACCGGCCATATGGCCTGGGGTACAGAAGGTGTATTTCCCCTCTTTCACATAGGTAAACAACGCTTTGGTCAACGGCGGCGTGATGTTGTCGAGGTAGTCATCTGTGTACTGTCGGATGTGAAGAGCAATATCGTCGGCGGCATTCAGCGCATATTCAAAGAAATGCAGCGGCATACGCATTTCATTGATACTGATATCCATCTGGGAATGGGTATTGATAAAGGCATACAGCGGCAGGTATTCATTAAGCTGATTGATTTCACCACACAGCTCCGGGCTGTTGTGTTCATCCCAGTCAAAAATGACGCCGCTGATACGGGGATTGTGTTCAATGAGTTTTAGCAGATCGTCATTGTTTTTCGGCCGGATGAGTTGAAAACCTTGCTGACTCAGCGCGACTTCCAGTTCGCGCAAGGGTTCATCTTTGTAAAACACGCCATGCGCGCCCATGATCGCCAGAATATTCAATGCACATCTCCCTGATTGTTGAGGCATTAAGTAAGCATAGCGAATGATGCCACTCAACTGCAGTCAGATTAATGGCATAAAAAAAGCGGACCGAAGTCCGCTTTATCGTCATGAAGCACAATCAGGCGTAGCCGTAGCTCATCAGACGTTGATAACGGCGATCGAGCAGTTCTTCGGTGCTGAGCCCTTCCAGATCGGCCAGATCGGCCAGCAGTTGCTGTTTCAGCGACTGCGCCATTTCGACAGGATGACGATGCGCCCCGCCCAGTGGCTCAGGGATAACCGAGTCAATCAGCTTCAGCTCTTTCAGACGCGGCGCGGTAATACCCATCGCTTCGGCTGCCAGAGGCGCTTTATCGGCGCTTTTCCACAGAATAGAGGCACAGCCTTCCGGAGAGATAACAGAGTAAGTGCTGTACTGCAGCATGTTAACTTTATCACCCACACCAATGGCCAGCGCACCACCGGAACCGCCTTCACCGATGACCGTACAGATCACAGGCACCTTCAGACCGGACATTTCCCGCAGATTACGGGCAATAGCCTCAGACTGACCACGCTCTTCCGCACCAACGCCAGGATAAGCGCCAGGCGTGTCGATAAAGGTCAGGATTGGCATCTTGAAACGCTCAGCCATTTCCATCAGGCGCAGCGCTTTGCGATAGCCTTCTGGTGCTGGCATGCCAAAATTACGGCGAATCTTCTCTTTGGTTTCACGTCCTTTCTGGTGACCAATGATCATGACCGGGCGACCATCAAGGCGCGCAATCCCGCCCACAATGGCTTTGTCATCCGCATAAGCACGGTCACCCGCCAGCTCATCGAAATCGTCAAAGGCATTGCGCACGTAATCAAAGGTATAAGGACGTAGCGGATGGCGTGCCAGTTGTGCAATTTGCCATGCGCCCAAATCGGCGAAGATTTTACGGGTCAGCTCAACGCTTTTCTCGCGCAGTCGCTTCACTTCTTCGTCGAGATTGACGTGTTTATCGTCCTGACGACCAATCGAGGTTAGCGAATCAATCTTCGCTTCCAGTTCTGCAATTGGCTGTTCAAAATCCAGGTAATTAAGACTCATAATGTTCCTGTTTTAGTCAAACTCCAGTTCCACCTGCTCCGATCCAATTAACGACCGCAAATCGTTGAGTAAACGATCGCTGGGCGAAATTCGCCACGCTGCACCAAAGCGTAGCTTCGCTCGCGCGTCGGCTCTCTGATAGTAGAGATGCACTGGAATTGTCCCTGAACGATGAGGTTCCAGGGACTGACGGAGTCGGTTTAATAGCTGGTCATCAATTTGCCTGTCCGTCAGCGAGATAGCAAGTCCACGGGCGTATTTTTCGCGCGCTTCGTCGATGTCCATGACTTCCCGGGCGGTCATTTTAAGCCCACCACTGAAGTCATCAAAGCTGACCTGTCCGCTGACGATCAGGATACGGTCTTTCTCCAGCAGTTGCTGGTATTTATCTAACGCATCGGTAAATAACATGACTTCGAGACGGCCGGAACGATCGTCAAGTGTACAAATACCAATTCGGTTGCCGCGTTTGGTCACCATTACACGCGCAGCAATCACCAGACCTGCCGCAACGGTAATCTTACCACGATCGGTAGGATGCATATCTTTCAAACGCATCCCGCCAACGTAACGCTCAATTTCTTTTAAATACTGATTAATAGGATGGCCGGTAAGATACAACCCAAGGGTTTCTCGTTCACCATCCAACTGCACCTGTTCCGGCCAGGGCGTCACGCTGGCATAGGACTGTTCTACCTGTTCAGGCTCGTCGGCCAGTACGCCAAACATGTCCGCCTGGCCGATCGCTTCGGCTTTCGCATGCTGATCCGCCGCCTTCAGCGCATCGTTAAGGGCGCTCATTAAGGCAGCGCGGTGTGGGCCGAGACGATCAAAGGCACCTGACATGATCAGTTTTTCCATGACCCGACGGTTGATCTTTTTGGTATCGGTGCGCGCGCAGAGATCGAACAGCTCCCGGAAATAACCGCCCTCGTTACGCGCATCGATGATCGCTTCGATCGGCCCTTCACCGACGCCTTTAATGGCGCCGATGCCGTAAACGATCTCGCCCTCATCATTGACGTGGAACTGATACAGGCCCGAGTTAATATCCGGCGGCAGGACCTTTAGCCCCATGCGCCAGCACTCATCCACCAGGCCAACCACTTTTTCCGTGTTATCCATATCCGCCGTCATGACCGCAGCCATAAATTCGGCCGGATAATGCGCTTTCAGCCACAGCGTTTGATAGGACACCAGCGCATAAGCCGCAGAGTGCGATTTGTTAAAACCGTATCCGGCAAATTTCTCTACCAGATCGAAGATTTTCATCGACAGTTCGCCGTCGATGCCCATGCTTTCAGCGCCGTCTTTAAATACGGAGCGCTGCTTGGCCATCTCTTCGGGTTTCTTTTTACCCATGGCGCGACGCAGCATATCCGCCCCGCCGAGCGTATAGCCAGACAGGACCTGGGCGATCTGCATCACCTGTTCCTGATACAGGATAATGCCGTAGGTCGGCTCGAGAACCGGCTTCAGGCTTTCATGCTGCCACTGGATATCAGGATAGGAGATGGCTTCCCGACCGTGCTTACGGTCGATAAAGTTATCCACCATGCCCGACTGCAACGGGCCAGGGCGGAACAGCGCCACGAGGGCGATCATGTCTTCAAAGCAGTCAGGTTTCAGACGCTTGATCAGATCTTTCATGCCGCGCGATTCAAGCTGGAAAACCGCCGTGGTTTCCGCGCGCTGCAGCATATCAAAGCTTTTCTTGTCTTCAAGCGGAATGGTGGCGATATCGATCGGCGGCAACCCCTGCTTTTCACGGCGCGGGTTAATCATCTTCAGTGCCCAGTCGATAATGGTCAGCGTACGCAGCCCCAGGAAGTCAAACTTCACCAGGCCGGCATATTCCACATCATTTTTATCAAACTGCGTCACCGGATACTGGCCGTTTTCGTCACAGTACAGTGGCGCAAAATCGGTAATTTTGGTGGGCGCAATCACTACTCCACCCGCGTGCTTACCGGCGTTTCGCGTAACACCTTCCAGCTTGCGCGCCATATCAATTAGCGCTTTGACTTCCTCATCGGCCTCATAAATTTCAGGCAGTTGCGGCTCTGCAGCAAAGGCTTTTTCCAGCGTCATGCCCGGATCGGGCGGCACCAGCTTTGAAATACGATCGACAAAACCATAGGGATGGCCCAGAACGCGTCCCACGTCACGAATGACCGCCTTAGCCGCCATGGTGCCGAAAGTAATAATCTGAGACACCGCTTCGCGGCCGTACATGTCGGCCACGTGTTCAATCACCTGGTCACGTTTCTCCATGCAGAAATCGACGTCGAAGTCGGGCATGGAAACACGTTCTGGGTTCAGGAAACGTTCGAACAGCAGGTCGAACTCCAGCGGATCAAGGTCAGTGATCTTGAGCGCATAGGCGACTAAGGATCCCGCACCAGAACCACGGCCCGGCCCAACCGGCACGCCGTTATCTTTCGACCACTGGATAAACTCCATCACGATCAGGAAGTAGCCAGGGAACCCCATCTGGTTAATAACGTTGAGTTCCACTTCCAGACGTTCATCGTATTCCGGCCGCTTTTCGGCCCGTACGGCTTCGTCCGGAAACAGCATCGCGAGGCGCTCTTCCAGCCCCTCGCGGGATTTCATCACCAAAAAGTCTTCGGTGGTCATATCCCCTGTCGGGAACTGGGGCAGAAAGTACTCACCCAGCCGGACCGTGACGTTACAACGCTTAGCAATCTCTACGCTGTTTTCCAGCGCTTCCGGGATGTCCGCGAACAGCTCGCACATCTCCTCTTCGCTGCGCATGTATTGCTGAGGACTGTAATGGCGAGGACGTTTCGGATCGTCGAGCGTGTAACCATCATGAATGGCAACGCGGATCTCGTGGGCGTCGAAATCTTCTTCATTGATGAAGCAGACTTCATTCGTGGCAACAACGGGGATCCCTTCTGCAATCGCCAGCTCAACCGCCGCATGCAGATAGCTCTCCTCATCAGGACGACCGGTACGGACCAGCTCCAGGAAGTAGCGATCGGCGAAATGCTGTTGATAGAAAGCCAGGCAGTCAGACACCAGCGCGCTGTTACCTCGTAGCAGGCTGCGGCCAACATCCCCTCGACGGCCCCCGGACAGCAGAATCAGTCCTTCCTGCAGTTCGGCCAGCCAGTCGCGATCGATAATCGGGCCAGCAATACCGTAACCCCGTTGGTAAGCACGGGAAATCAGCAGTGTCAGATTCTGATAGCCGGTATTATTTGCCGCCAGCACGGTAATCTGGGTCAGTTCATCGCCCATCAACTCGCTGGCAACGTTAAAATCTGCCCCGATAATCGGTTTAACCCCTGCCCCGTGCGCACCGCCGTAAAATTTCACCAGCCCGCAAAGGTTGGTGAAGTCGGTAATCGCGATGGCTGGCATACCCAGCGCAGCCGCTTTCTTGATCAACGGGCCGGTTTTCGCCAGGCCGTCGACCATGGAATAGTCGCTGTGTACGCGCAGATGTATAAAACGGGGTTCGGCCATATCAGTTTCCGGTTAAAACAGGTTCGGATTAGCGCAGCGTGGTCAGGCTGCTCGCCAGTACATCGGCATCAATCAGCGCATTACGCACCGGCGCAAAGCTGCGGCGGTGATGAGGGGTTGCACCGTACTGCGTCAATTTTTCCATGTGTAACGCCGTAGGATAACCTTTATGCTGCGCAAAACCATACTGCGGAAACAACAAATCCAGCTCTGCCATTTCACGATCGCGCGTGACCTTGGCGATGATGGAGGCGGCACTGATTTCGGCGACCAGGCTGTCGCCCTTCACCACCGCCAGAGAAGGCATCGGCAACGCCGGACAGCGATTGCCGTCAATCAGCACAAAGTCTGGCGTGATGGACAGGCCAGCGACCGCGCGCTGCATCGCCAGCATCGTGGCGTGCAGGATATTAAGATTGTCGATCTCGTCCGGTTCTGCGCGCCCCAGGCTCCAGGCGAGCGCTTTCTCTTTGATTTGATCAAACAGCGCGAGACGGCGTTTTTCTGACAGTTTTTTGGAGTCTGCCAGGCCGGGAACAGGATTCGCGGGATCGAGGATCACGGCGGCGGTCACAACGGCCCCGACTAATGGCCCGCGCCCGACTTCGTCCACCCCGGCAATACAACCGGCGGCAGGATAGATAAAATCAGCCATTGGCAAGCTCCAGCACCGCATCTGCGGCTTGTTCGTCAGCGTTCCAGCGGATCTGCTGGTGCAGTTCATAAAAGGTGTTCAGCAGCGTTTCACGTTCACGACTGGCATGCAGCAACGGATCCAGCGCCGCGGCCAGCGCCTCAGGCTGACATTCATCCTGCAACAGCTCTTTGACCAGTTCGCGCCCGGCCAGCAGATTCGGCAAAGAGACGTAATCCGTTTTGACCAGTCGTTTAGCCAGCCAGAAGGTAAACGGCTTCATGCGGTAGCCAACCACCATCGGGCATTTTGCCAGCATGCACTCCAGCGCCGCCGTTCCCGAAGCCAGTAGCGCAGCATCACTTGCCACCATGGCTTCCCTGCCCTGACCATCCAGCAGGTGCATCGGCAGCTCAGGCGCGACCTCCGCTTTAATTTTTTCAAACTGTTCGCGGCGCTTAGCGTTAACCAGGGGCACGACAATTTCCAGCGCCGGATAGTGCGTACGCAGACGCTGTGCGGTTTTAAGGAAATCCGCACTCAGCATTTCGACTTCGGCACCCCGGCTGCCGGGAAGCAGTGCCAGACAGAGCGCGTGCTCGTCTATGCCAAGATGGCGGCGAGCGGCGGCCTTGTCGGGCTGTAACGGCATGGCATCCGCCATGGTATGACCAATAAAGCGACAGGGAACGTTGAAACGGTCGTAGAAGGCTTTTTCAAACGGCAGAAACGCCAATACCAGATCGGTATTGCGGCCGATTTTAAAGACGCGCTTTTGTCGCCAGGCCCAGACAGAGGGGCTGACGTAATGAATGGTGCGAATGCCTGCGCGTTTGAGATGGCCTTCCAGCGTGATGTTGAAATCCGGCGCATCAATACCGACAAAGACGTCAGGCTGAAGCGCGGTAAAGCGCTGCGTAAGATCGCGACGTATACTTAATAAACGCCGTAACCGCCCCAGCACCTCCACAATGCCCATCACCGCCAGCTCTTCCATCTCGTACCAGGCTTCGCAACCTTCGGCCTGCATTAGCGGACCCGCGACGCCAACAAAACGGGCATCAGGATGACGCGCTTTTAATGCCCGAATCAGGCCTGCGCCAAGGATATCGCCAGAGGTTTCTCCGGCGACCAGGGCAATCGTAAGGGGACGCGCTGACATGAATTAGCGAATTAATCCACGAGTTGAACGAGCAAAGAAATCAAAGAAAGGCTGCACTTCGCTGTGCTGCTGAGCAATCGCCTCGATTTCCGGTTTGACTTCATCCAGCGTTCTGCCGCTGCGATAAAGTAACTTGTAGGCGTTGCGGATAGCGTGCAGTGCTTCTTTGCTGAAGCCACGGCGCTTCAGGCCTTCAATGTTGATACCGAATGGCGTGGCATGGTTGCCTTGCGCAATGACATAGGGCGGCACATCCTGAGCCACGCCTGAACAACCACCAACCATCACATGTGCGCCAATGGTGCACCACTGGTGCACGGCCGTCATGCCGCCAATAATGGCGAAATCGTCGACAGTGACATGGCCGCCTAGTGTCGCATTGTTGGCCATAATGCAGCGGTTGCCAATGACACAGTCATGCGCGATATGGACGTTAACCATCAACAGATTGTCACTGCCGACAACCGTGACATTTGTGCCCTGAGTCGTGCCACGATGAATGGTCACGCTTTCACGAATACGGTTACGATCGCCAATTTCAACACGGGTAGGTTCACCCGCGTATTTCAGATCCTGATTCACTTCACCGATAGAAGCAAACTGATAGATCTGGTTGTCTTTACCGATACGCGTATGGCCGTTTACCACCACGTGTGACTTAAGGACGGTTCCCTCACCAATCTCGACATTCGCCCCGACAAAACAGAAAGGACCAATATGAACGCCGGGGCCGATAACAGCCCCGTCTCCGATGACTGAACTGGGATGGATGTTGGCGGTTGGATCAATCACGAGTTATGCCTCCCGGCTACGGGCACACATCATGGTCGCTTCACAGACGATTTTACCGTCGACAGTCGCTACGCCATTGAAGCGAGTCAGACCACGGCGGGTTTTCTCGAAGGTCACTTCCATAATCATTTGATCGCCCGGTACGACCGGACGCTTGAAACGGGCATTATCAATGCCAGCAAAATAATAAAGCTCGCCTGGCTCCAGTTTACCCACGCTTTTAAATGCCAGAATGCCGGTGGCCTGTGCCATCGCTTCCAGAATCAGAACGCCGGGAAAAATCGGTTTACCAGGGAAATGCCCCTGGAAAAACGGCTCGTTAAAGGAGACATTCTTTACGGCGCGCAGATATTTGTTTTCTTCAAAATCCAGCACGCGATCTACCAGCAGAAACGGATAACGGTGCGGCAGCAGCTCTAAAATCTCTTCAATTTGCAGAGTATGAGTTTCAGTAGTCAAAATACTCTTCCTGTCCTAAAAATCTGATGACATCAATAACACGGCCTGCACCGATCATCATGATCGTTGGCAGGCCGCAAATAGGTTCCGTGGCGCCTGGCTTCCCTGCTTAACACTGTTATTATGAAAGCCGGTCTGTCATGGGATGGCGTCTAGTCGTCTTTGCCGACTTTCCGCTCGATTGCTTTTAAGCGTTTGCTTAGTTCATCGATATTCATCACCAACGCTGCAGTTTTGCGCCAGGTTTTGTTGGGCTGTAATGGAATGCCTGAGGAGTATACACCAGGTTCTGTTATCGGACGCATAACCATGCCCATGCCGGTTACGGTTACTTTGTCACAGATTTCCATATGGCCATTAATGACGCTGGCACCGCCAATCATACAATAACGACCAATTTTCAAACTACCCGCCATGATCACACCGCCAGCAACCGCAGTATTGTCGCCAATAACCACGTTGTGAGCAATCTGACATTGATTATCTATGATAACACCATTGCCGATCAGAGTGTTATCCAGCGCACCACGATCGATGGTGGTACAGGCACCGATTTCGACCCGATCGCCAATGATGACCGAACCCAACTGCGGGATTTTCACCCAGTTGCCACGATCGTTAGCATAACCGAACCCATCTGAACCTATCACCGTGCCGGACTGAATCAGACAATCCTGACCAATCTGCACCTCATGGTAAACCGAGACGTTAGCCCATAAACGCGAGCCGTTGCCGATACGGGTTTTTTTGCCCACAAAACAGCCTGGGCCGATGACCACGTTGTCACCGAGTACCACGTCGGACTCAATAACGGCATTGGCGCCGATGGACACATTCTCACCCAGTCTGGCGCTGGAATCGATTACGGCGCTCGGCGCAATGTGCTGCGCAGGCTGCGGCGTCGTATCCAGTAACTGCGCCATTCGCGCATAGGTAAGATAGGGGTTTTTAACAACCAGCGCGGCGGTTTTACACCACTCCAGATCCGCTTCCGTCAGCACCACGGCTGAAGCCTGTATCAGGGCGAGCTGCTCGCGGTAACGGCTGTTGGCAAGAAACGTGATTTGACCAGTGGTGGCGGATTGCATAGAAGCAATGCCGGAGATGACGATATCGCCATCTCCGTGCAATTCTGCATCCAACTGCTGGGCTAAATCAGCCAGTCGAATTGATGACATCGATTATTTAACCTGCTTCGCAACTTCATCGGTGATGTCTTTAACATCAGAACCCGAATACAGCACAGCCTGAGAATTCAGCACCAGGTCATAGCCGCCGCTTTTGGCAACCGACTGAACAGCAGTCTGGATTTTTTCCAGCAGCTTGTTACGCTCCTGAACCTGACGGGTCTGGTTGTCTTTCTCAAACGCGTCGGCTTTTGCCTGGAAAGCATTACGCTCAGAGTCAATCTGCTTCTCTTTCTTGCTGCGCTCGCTCGCCTTCATGGTTGGCGCGTTTCGCTGCAGATCCTGCATTTCCTGCTGGATTTTGTCGTGCTGAGAACGGAGTTCTGCCGCGCGGCCCTGGAATTCACTCTCGAGCTGCTTGGTGATAGTCGCGCGCTGAGGTGATTTCTGGAAAACCTGGCTCAGATCCACAGTTGCGACTTTATCCGCCGCCTGTGCGCCAGCAGAAGCAGCCAATGCAACACCCAGAGTAACTGCACATAACAACTTTTTCACTATAAACTCCTTACCCTCAACATGTATGTTTGCAGCGTGGAGCATAGCAATGCCCCACGTGTGCAAGCTAATTTTTTAACATCCCTGTACAGAACATTACCAGGTTTTACCAATGTTAAACTGGAACTGCTCTGACTTATCTCCCTCAACTTTCTTAACCGGCTGGGCATAGGAGAAGACTAACGGCCCCAGCGGTGACATCCACTGCAAAGACACACCGGTCGAAACGCGAATGTTGTTCGGATCGCTGTAGTCAGGAATACCGGCCGCGCGCGTCTCCGCCGTGTTCTGCCATTTGGTATCCCAGACCGTACCCGCATCCACAAACAGCGAAGTGCGGACGGAATTCGAATATTTCTCACTCAGGAACGGTGTTGGCGTGATCAGCTCAAGGCTGGCAATCGCCATCGCGTTACCCCCGATTGCATCGCTCGACTTACAGATACCGTTCGGATCGCTCAGGTTACAGTATGACGAACCATTGTTCAGGTAAGCGGCTTTCGGACCGATGGTATTGGACTGGAACCCGCGCACGGTACTCGAACCGCCGGCGTAGAAGTTCTCATAGAACGGCATCTCTTTACCGCTAATGCCGTCACCGTAGCCCACACGACCGCGACCTAACACAACCCAGGTATGATCTTTATTGATCGGAACATACTGCTGGCTGTCCAGGGTCATTTTGTAGAACTGGTTATCTGAACCCGGAATCGTGACTTTGCCGTTCAGGTTAGTACGGTTACCTGAGGTGGCAAAGAAACCACGGTCGAGCGTGTTATAGGTCCAACCATAGTTAAAGGTGAAGTCGTCAGCAGAGAAGTCGCCGTTGCTGTTCAACTGCTGTGGCTTACCGACCGAGTCAAGATAACGCCACATCGCAACCTGTGGACGCATGTCTGACAGGTCGTTATGGACATAGCCCAGACCGACGCGCAGCGAGTTGTTCTCGTTGATTGGGAAGCCCAATGTACCGTCTGTACCGTAACTTCTGTTGGTATAGCCGGAGAGATCGGCGTTGCTGGCCTTAAAGTTGTTGTAGAACACCCGGCCGCCCAGACTCACACCGTCAACGGTAAAGTAGGGATCGGTCAGGGAGAATTCTGCATAGGTCTGGTAATCGTTTTTAGTGCCGCTAATCCCCACGGTATTACCGGTGCCGAGCCAGTTATCCTGGGTAACACCGACCTGGAAACTCACGCCACTTTCTGTACCGTAGCCGACGCCAAAGTTAAAGGTACCGGTATTGCGTTCTTTAACTTTATAGACCACGTCAACCTGGTCAGGTGAGCCGGGAACGCGCTGCGTATCCACGTCAACGGTTTCAAAATAGCCCGTACGATTCAGACGCTCTTTGCCCTGATCGACCAGGTCGCTGCCCAGCCAGGCGCCTTCCATCTGACGCATTTCACGACGCAGTACGGCATCTTTTGATGTATCGTTTCCTTCGAAGCGCACTTTACGCACGTAGTAGCGGTTACCCGCATCGACGTTGATGTGCAGCTTAACGGTTTTATCCGCATCGTTAATCTCAGGCTGTGTCACAACACGTGGATAGGCATAGCCGTAGCGACCCAGCAGTTTTTTAATGTCATCTTCCATCGACGTGACTTTCGTGCCGTTATACAGCTCGCCCGCCGGAATTTTGGTCAGATGTTCGATTTCGGCCGAATGACCCGCCATGCTGCCGTTTACGATTACGCCAGCAATCTTGTACTGATCGCCTTCGGTAATGTTCACGGTGATGTAGATGCCTTTCTTATCCGGCGTCAGGCTGACCTGGGTCGAATCAATGTTGAAACGCGCATAACCCCGATCCAGATAGAAGCTGCGCAGGGTTTCAAGGTCGCCCGCCAGTTTCTGCTTCTGGTATTTACGGTCGCCCACCACGTTCCACCACGGCACTTCGTCACGCAACTGGAAGCGGGAAATGAGCTCGTCGGAGCTAAAAGCTTTGTTACCGACGATATTGATCTGCTGAATTTTGGCAGAAACACCTTCGGTAAACACCAGTTTCAAATCGACGCGGTTACGCGGCAGCGGTGTGACTACGGCTTTAACGCTGGCGGTGTATTTGCCCACGCTGTAGTAGAAGTCTTCCAGGCCCTTCTCAATCGAAGAGATGGTGGTGCGGTCCAGCGCTTCGCCGACGCGCACGCCTGAGGCTTCAAGGTTTTGTTTGAGCTGATCGTCTTTAACCGCTTTGTTACCGCTGAAGGTAATGCTGGCGATGGTGGGACGTTCTTTGACCTGAACAATCAGCGTATTACCATCTCGCAGGACCTGAACATCCTCAAAGTTGCCAGTTGCGAACAGGGAGCGAATGGTATTTCTGACGTCATCGTCATTCACCGTATCGCCAACCCGAACTGGCATGCTCAGCAGAGCCGCGCCGACGGCGACTCGCTGCAGCCCTTCGAAATGAATGTCCTTCACCACGAAATCGTCTGCACCGTAAACGGTGGCGCTGCTAAACAGCAGCGACGCTATGAGCAACTTTTTCATCGCCATCGTTATTATGCGTTTTCCTAACACATCCCACGTAAGCTCGCGTTCCAGCGGTTACAAACGTGAGAAATCATTGAAAAGTGCAAGCCCCATTAACATCACCAGCAGTATTGAACCGATGCGGTAACTAAAGTCTTGAACTCGCTCGGACACCGGTCCCCCTTTGATCTTTTCAATCGCAAGGAAGAGCAAGTGCCCACCATCTAAAACCGGTAGCGGGAACAGGTTGATGATCCCTAAGTTGACGCTAATCAACGCCAGGAACATCAGGTAGTAAATCATTCCATACTCGGCTGACAAACCTGCACCTTGCGCAATCGAAATCGGGCCGCTCAGGTTGTTCAGCTTCACATCGCCGGTTATTAACTTGCCCAACATAGAGACGGTCAGCTTCATTAACTGCCAGGTTTTTACACTGGCTTCACCAATGGCTGAAAACGCACCATATTGTCTTACCGTTTTATACTCGTCTGGCAGCGGTACGACTCGGGGAATCACCCCCGCAAACCCTTGTGCTTTGTTCCCAGGTTTCGCTTCGGGCGTCAGGGTTAACTGCACCGCGTCACCGTTGCGATCGACCTCAAGAGCAATACTTTTTCCTGGGTTATCCCGAACCTGGGTAGCAAAAGGCTGCCACTGCGATAATAACTGACCATCGACTTTAACGATCCTGTCGCCAGCTTGCAAACCGGCTGCACTGGCAGGCGAATTCTTTTGCACTTCAGCCAGGGTCGTTTCAATCTGCGGGCCCCGGGGACGAATTCCCAGCGCGACGACAGGGTCCTGCTTATCAGGTTCGAACTGCCAGTTGCGCAAATCGACCTGTTTTTGCTGCGTCCCCTGTTCGCCAAAACGACCCACTGTTAATGTCGTGCTGGCATCACCGATTTTACCGATCAATGCCATGCGCACAGCTTCCCAGTCAGGCGTTTCGATACCGTCAACGGCCTTAAGTTCCGTCCCGGGTGTAATTTGCGCTTCTGCGGCGACCGAACCGTTCAGAATTTCACCAACTACCGGTTTAATACCCGGTACGCCGTGGATGAACACGACCCAGTAGGCAAAGATAGCAAACAGGAAATTGGCAATCGGGCCGGCAGCAATAATAGACGCGCGCTGCCAAATCGCTTTATTGTTAAACGCCTGGTGCCGAAGCTCGGCGGGAACGCTTTCTACCCGCTCGTCCAGCATTTTGACATAACCGCCAAGGGGAATGAGCGCAATCACAAATTCGGTGCCGTGACGATCGCGGCGTTGCCATAACGCCTTGCCAAAGCCGATAGAAAAGCGCTCTACTCTCACACCGCAACGCCGCGCCACCCAAAAATGGCCAAACTCATGCACGGTGATTAACACGCCCAGTGCAATGATAAATGCGGCAAAACTCCAGATTACGCTTAACATCGTCGTTTGCCCTTAAAGTGTTTGAAACACCAACAGCAATAAACAGGCAAATACCGGCACTGCTGCTGTCAGGCTGTCGATGCGGTCAAGAATACCGCCATGTCCGGGAATCAGGCTCCCGCTGTCTTTGATACCGGCCTCGCGTTTAAACATGCTTTCCGTCAGATCGCCCAGTACCGAAGCAAGGGTGGAAATCACGGCGCAGATCACCAGCGTGCCGGTGGGAACGGAAAGCGGCGCAAAACTGGCGAACAGGACGGCAATCAGCGCAGAAGAGATCAGTCCGCCCAGAAAACCTTCCCATGTTTTACCGGGCGACACTTTTGGCGCCAGCTTATGTTTGCCAAACAGTTTGCCGAACATGTAGGCACCGGAATCGGCGCCCCATACCAGAAACATAACAAACAGCAGCCACCAGGCACCGGCAAAGTGATCGGCTTCGTAGTGATACTGGCGGAGCGCCATCATGCCCCAGAAGAAAGGAATGACCGTTAACGCACCAAACAGCAGACGCAAGGGTCGGGAAGTCCGCCATAACGCAGCAGAGGCAGGATAGAACAGAACCAGTAACAGCGCAGCAATCCACCAGGCCAGTGAGGCCCACAGCCAGCCCGCCACCTGCGGCAGGTGCGCGTTATGTTCGTAGGGAGGAAGCGTAAACAGCATCAGCGTCAGAGCCAGACCGCATATCAGCGCGAGCCAGATCCGTTGCTGACGCGATGCCATACCAGACAGCTGCCCCCATTCCCAGGCGGCCAGCATGCAGATAATAATCGTAATAATTGCAAAGCCAACAGGCGGTAACCAGAACAATGCAGCGATCACCAGCGGGATGAGAATCAGCGCGGTGATCAGACGAGACTTCAGCAAAGGTTACCCCCAGATTGCTCAGGCGCCGCCTGGTGCAGCGCCGCCAAAGCGTCGCTCCCGCAGAGAGAATGCATTCAGTGCACCTTCAAAAACGTGTTCATCAAAATCCGGCCAGAGCACATCAGTAAAATAGAATTCCGCATAGGCAATTTGCCACAACAGGAAGTTGCTAATCCGATGCTCTCCCCCGGTCCTTATCACTAAATCCACTGGCGCCAACTGGTTCATGCACAGTTGCGACGTCAGGCTCTCTTCGGTTATCTGATCAGGGCGTAACAAGCCTTCCTGAACCTGTTCAGCCAACTTTTTAACGCCTTCGATAATATCCCATCGCCCGCCGTAGTTCGCAGCAATGTTTAGCGTGAGTCGATCGTTATTCTCCGTCAGCGCTTCTGCCCGACGGACACGTTCCTGAATGCGGGGGCTGAAGCGGCTGATATCGCCAATGATGCGTAAGCGAACATTATGCTTGTGCAGGCTTTTCACTTCACTGTCCAGCGCCCAGACAAACAGCTCCATCAAGGCAGTGACTTCCTGCGCAGGACGGCTCCAGTTTTCGCTACTAAAGGCGTAAAGCGTTAACGCTTCAAGATTATTACTGACGGCAAAGCTAACGGCGCGACGTACTGATTTCACGCCCGCTTTGTGACCGGAGATACGCAGTTTTCCCTGGTTCTTAGCCCAACGGCCATTGCCATCCATAATGATAGCGACGTGGCGTGGACCGGTTCCCTGTTGGTCATCGGTGTTGTTGTGATTTTCAGACGACATAACGCGTAATCAATTCCTTTCATCAGAAATGCTGTGGTTTCTGAATACATTGCGCCCGGTACAAATCCCGGCACTGTCTGCCAGGCCACACCGAATTTGGTGACAGACCGTTAAACGCGAGCCAGCGACTATAACATTTTCACCTGAAGCGAACAAATAGCCTCAACGCAATCGTTGTTATGCCGTGAAGCGTGGCAACATTTCGGTCGCAGCGGCGCGTGCCATACGATCGATTTCGATGACAGCGTCCACTGAATCCGGTTCCTGGCCGTGCTGCGATGACAGCACTGCGCTGTTTAACGCTGCGATATCGGTAAAACGAATTCGCTGATTCAGGAACGCCGCCACGGCGATCTCATTGGCAGCATTAAGCGTGGTGGTGGCCGCCTGCCCGGCCTCGCAGGCATCAATTGCCAGTTTAAGACAGGGGTAACGGCCAAAATCAGGTTCTGAGAACGTCAGCGCCGACATGCGGGTAAAGTCCAGCGGTGTGACCCCAGCGTGAATACGCGCTGGCCAGGCCATACTGTGGGCGATAGGGGTTCGCATGTCAGGTGAACCTAACTGTGCCAGCACGCTGCCATCGCAGTAACGCACCATGGAGTGGATCACCGATTGGGGGTGCAAAATCACTTCCATCTGCGCGGCACTGGCGTTGAACAGCCAACGAGCTTCAATGTATTCAAGACCTTTATTCATCATGGTGGCCGAATCAACCGAGATTTTACGCCCCATTGACCAGTTCGGATGTGCACAAGCCTGATCTGGCGACATATTGCGCAGATCCGCTAAATTTGTGTCACGAAAAGGGCCACCCGATCCCGTAAGAATAATCGACTCAATGCCGTTATTCTGCAGGTCAGCGTAACCTAACTGATGCTGGATGGTAGCGGGCAAACTCTGAAAAATCGCATTGTGCTCGCTGTCTACCGGCAACAGCTGCGCCCTATGCTGGCGCACCGCCTCCATAAATAAACGGCCGCACGTCACCAGGGATTCTTTATTCGCCAGCAGGACGGTTTTACCCGCGCGAATCGCTGCCAACGTGGGCAGTAAACCTGAGGCGCCTACAATCGCCGCCATCACCTGGTCAACCTCATCCAGCGCGGCCAGTTCACAGGCTGCCTGAACGCCGGAGAGCACTTCAGTCTTCACCTTCAATGCTCTCAGTCGCTCACGTAGCGCAGTAGCGGCTTCTTCGTCTGCCATCGCCGCATAGCGGGGTTGGAACTGTACGCACTGCTCAGCCATCAGGGCCACGTTTTTACCGGCAACCAGCGCCGTGATCTGATAGCGCGTAGGATTGGCACTGACGACTGCCAGCGTGCTGGTGCCTATCGAACCGGTTGAACCGAGCAGAGTTAATCGCTTCATAATGCTGTCCATGTAGAGGTGAAAGCGTGGGGCACAATGTAAAACGCCGCCAGAGGTGACATTCTGTCAGAATGCCTCTCTGTACGGCGTTTTGGTCGGCGATGATGGAATCAGAAGTCCATCAACTCCGCTTCTTTTTCGGCCAGTGCCGCATCAACTTTCTTGATGTGCGCATCGGTCATTTTCTGGATTTCATCCTGCGAACGACGTTCGTCGTCTTCGCTGATTTCTTTATCTTTCAGCAACGCTTTGATTTTATCGTTGGCGTCGCGACGAACGTTACGTACAGACACACGTCCCTGCTCGGCTTCACCGCGTACGATTTTAATCAGATCTTTACGACGCTCTTCCGTCAGCGCAGGGAGCGGAACACGAATGTCCGAACCCGCTGAGTTTGGATTGAGGCCAAGATCGGACGCCATAATCGCTTTTTCAACGGCCGGGCCGAGAGAGCGATCAAACACGTTGATTTTCAGCGTGCGGGAGTCTTCAACGGTAACGGAAGCCAGCTGACGCAGTGGCGTCGGCGTACCGTAATATTCAACGATAATGCCGTCGAGCAGAGAAGGTGAAGCACGGCCTGTGCGTACCTTGCTGATAGTGGTTTTGAATGCCTCGACGCATTTGTCCATGCGCGTATCAGCATCTTTTTTAATGTCGTTAATCACGTTAAAACCCTTGGATTCGGTTTGACCTGGCCAGTTCCGGCATCACCGGAAGCGGGATCGATAATCATCGATAATCCTGACTGGTGCACGGCTAAACATTACCGCACTGACAGAATATACCTTATTTTATCTCGCCTCGGGTATTAATGCGTAATCAGGGTACCTTCTTTTTCACCCATCACTACGCGACGCAATGCGCCAGGTTTGTTCATATTGAAAACGCGGATTGGCAGTTTGTGATCGCGCGCCAGCGTAAACGCGGCGAGATCCATCACTTTAAGCTCTTGATCCAGCACTTCCGCATAAGTCAGTTTTTCATACAGCGTTGCATCAGGGTGCTTCACCGGGTCGGCCGAGTAAACACCGTCAACTTTCGTGGCTTTCAGCACCACATCCGCTTCGATTTCAATACCACGCAGACAGGCGGCTGAATCCGTCGTGAAGAAAGGATTGCCCGTACCCGCAGAAAAGATAACCACACGGTTATTACGTAACAGGCTGATGGCTTCTGCCCAGCTGTAGTTATCGCAAACGCCGTTGAGGGGAATCGCGGACATCAGACGGGCATTGACGTACGCGCGGTGCAGTGCATCACGCATCGCCAGGCCGTTCATTACCGTAGCGAGCATCCCCATGTGGTCACCCACAACGCGGTTCATGCCCGCCTGCGCCAGGCCGGCTCCGCGGAACAGGTTACCGCCGCCAATCACAACGCCCACCTGGATACCCAGCTCGACCAGTTCTTTGACTTCCTGAGCCATGCGGTCAAGCACGCTCGCGTCGATACCAAAACCCTCTGCACCTTGAAGTGCTTCGCCACTGAGTTTTAGCAGGATACGTTGATAAACAGGTTTTGCGTTGGTCGCCATGGTCAATTCGTCCTGGAAGATATGATGAATAAGAAGTAATTCCGATCAATCATCCGCTTAGAGCAAAAGAATTACTATTGGGATGAAACTGAAAACGTATCTTTTGCCTGTGGCAGACAAAAAAGAACCGCCATCTGGCGGTTCTTTCAGATCATTAAGACTGTTTGGACATTGCTGCAACTTCAGCAGCAAAATCAGTCTCAACTTTTTCGATGCCTTCGCCCACTTCAAAGCGGATGAAGTTGATCACGTCAGCGCCCTGCTCTTTCAGCGCCTGACCAACGGTTTTGCTTGGATCGATAACGAATGCCTGACCGGTCAGAGAGACTTCACCGGTGAATTTCTTCATACGGCCTTCAACCATCTTCTCTGCGATCTCTTTTGGCTTACCAGACTGCATCGCGATGTCCAGCTGAACCTGGTATTCTTTATCAACCACTTCCGCAGAAACGTCTTCTGGCTTAACAAACTCAGGTTTGCTTGCCGCAACGTGCATTGCGATCTGTTTGATCAGATCTTCGTTAGCGCCTTTGGCAGAAACCAGAACGCCGATACGTGCGCCGTGCAGGTAGCTGCCCAGTTCTTCGCCTTCCAGAAGAGCAACGCGACGAATGTTGATGTTCTCGCCGATTTTAGCAACCAGGGCAACACGTTCTTCTTCGAACTGTGCTTTCAGCACTTCAACGTCGGTGATGCGGTCAGCCGCAGCAGCGTCAAGAACTTTATCAGCAAACGCCTGGAAACCGCCGTCTTTTGCTACGAAGTCAGTCTGGCAGTTCACTTCCAGAATCACACCGTAGTTACCAACGATTTTGGTTTTGATTACGCCATCAGCAGCAACGTTACCCGCTTTTTTCGCTGCTTTAATTGCGCCAGACTTACGCATGTTTTCAATCGCCAGCTCGATGTCGCCGCTCGCTTCAGTCAGCGCTTTTTTGCAGTCCATCATGCCTGCGCCAGTACGCTCACGCAGTTCTTTTACCAATGCAGCGGTAATTTCAGCCATTCCAGAATCCTCGGTTCGTACCTGAGCACAAGTGCGTCAGAAGGTACTTATTTGCGGAAAATTTACTCTGTCCCGCCGTCCTGAACAGGGGCGTAACAGACTTGGATAAAATAAAGGGGCCATGTTTGGCCCCTTACAGATCACATCTGAATGCTAAGGGCTCTTATGCAGAGCAAACCTTAATTAAGCGTTTTCTAAAGACGCTTCTTCAGCCTGCTCAGCCAGATCCTGAGAGCGGCCTTCGCGAACGGTGGTCGCAACGGCAGTCAGGTACAGGTTGATAGCACGGATCGCATCGTCGTTACCTGGGATAACGTAATCAACGCCATCTGGATCAGAGTTAGTATCAACGATAGCAAATACTGGGATACCCAGGTTGTTTGCTTCTTTGATTGCGATGTGTTCGTGGTCAGCATCGACAACAAACAGTGCATCCGGCAAACCGCCCATGTCTTTGATACCGCCCAGGCTGTTTTCCAGCTTGGCCAGTTCACGAGCGCGCATCAGCGCTTCTTTCTTGGTCAGTTTGTCGAAAGTGCCGTCCTGAGACTGCGTCTCAAGCTCTTTCAGACGTTTGATAGACTGACGAACGGTTTTCCAGTTTGTCAGCATGCCACCCAACCAGCGGTGGTTTACGAAGAACTGGTCGCAGCTCAGTGCAGACTCTTTGATCGCTTCGGCAGCAGCGCGCTTAGTACCAACGAACAGAATCTTACCTTTACGGGAAGAGATTTTGGTCAACTCAGCCAGAGCGTCGTTGAACATTGGTACAGTTTTCTCAAGGTTGATGATGTGAACTTTGTTACGCGCACCGAAAATGAATGGCTTCATTTTTGGGCACCAGTAACGGGTCTGGTGACCGAAGTGAACACCAGCCTTGAGCATATCGCGCATGGAAACAGTTGCCATTATTACTACCTCTAGTTTAATTGGGGTTGGGCCTCCATGTATCCCATACAACCGACCTCTTTCAAGGCACCCCGGCGTATGTGTCGATACATGTGTGTTTTATTACACATAGTGAGATTATTGCGTTTCCCGCAGACTTTAACGGCCATACAGAGAATCGTCGGCGCGCTTTATACCACAATCCCGCTTTGGACGCCAATAAATGTTCGCTTACGGCCTGTGGCGCGTTCTCTGTTTGGCAGCTCTTTTGGCTTGCTGTTAACATGAGAGCACAGCATTCATTATCGCTGAAAATTTCAGCAGCAGCGGAATAATTTAATGGCAATCTCAATTAAAACCCCCGAAGAAATCGAAAAAATGCGCGTCGCTGGCCGCCTCGCCGCCGAAGTGTTAGAAATGATCGAACCCCATGTACAGCCTGGCGTAACCACGGGTGAACTGGATCGTCTCTGCCACGAACACATTACTCAGCATCAGCAGGCGATTTCTGCCTGCCTGGGTTACCACGGTTTTCCGAAATCCGTCTGCATCTCGGTAAATGAAGTGGTCTGTCACGGTATTCCGAGCGACGATCGTCCGTTGAAAGATGGCGACATCGTTAACATCGACGTGACCGTGATTAAAGACGAGTACCACGGCGATACCTCGAAAATGTTTATCGTCGGCAAGCCGACGATCCAGGGTGAGCGCCTGTGCCGCGTGACTCAGGAAAGCCTTTATTTATCACTGCGTCTGGTGAAGCCGGGTATTCGCCTGCGCGAGCTGGGCCGCGCTATCCAGAAATATGTTGAAGCGAATGACTTCTCAGTGGTGCGTGAATACTGCGGTCATGGCATCGGCAAGGGCTTTCATGAAGAGCCACAGGTTCTGCACTACGATGCAGACGACAGCGGTGTCGTCCTGCAGGCCGGCATGACCTTTACCGTGGAACCGATGGTGAACGCCGGTGATTATCGCATTCGTACCATGAAAGACGGCTGGACGGTGAAAACCAAAGATCGCAGCTTGTCGGCGCAGTACGAGCATACTATTGTGGTGACGGATAACGGCTGTGAGATTTTAACCCTGCGTAAAGACGACACCCTTCCCGCGGTGTTAGTTAACCAGGCGTAATTCCTCCCCTGATAAAAGGCCGGCGCTCTGCCGGTTTTTTTATGGTTACTGATGAGAACGCTGCATGAGCCTGTCGCAAGAAGTGAAAAACGGTCTGAATGATTCGCCTGGCGAGTGGCAGGACGATCAGCTATCACGTGAAATACTCAAGCAGCGCCTGGAGTGCTTTCAACAGCACCTGGCGGCGGCCTTTGATAGCGGTGAGGCGGCAGAGAATCTGATTCATGCCCGAACCCTGTTTATCGATCGCCTTCTGCGTCGCCTGTGGCGTTACTTTGGCTTCGACAGCATGAAATCCATCGCTCTGGTTGCTGTCGGGGGTTATGGTCGGGGTGAGCTTCACCCGCTTTCCGATATTGACATATTGATTCTCAGCCGCCAGCCGCTTAACGAAGAGGCCGCCCAAAGCGCCAGCGCGCTGCTGACGCTGATGTGGGATCTCAAACTGGAAGTGGGCCACAGCGTGCGTAGCCTTGAAGAATGCCTGCTGGAAGGCCTATCCGACCTGACGGTGGCGACCAACCTGATTGAAGCGCGGATGCTGGCCGGTGATGTCGCGCTGTTCCTCGAACTGCAGAAAAATGTCTTTAGCGATGGCTTCTGGCCGTCGTCCCGCTTTTTTGCCGCCAAAATTGAAGAGCAACAAGAGCGTCATACGCGCTATCACGGTACCAGCTACAACCTGGAACCGGATATTAAAAGCAGCCCGGGCGGTTTACGTGATATTCATACGTTACAGTGGGTTGCGCGACGGCACTTCGGCGCGACAACGCTCGACGAGATGGTGGGCTTTGGCTTTCTGACCGACGCCGAACGCGCCGAACTGAATGAATGCCAGGCCTTTCTCTGGCGGATTCGGTTTGCGCTGCATCTGTTGCTGCCGCGTTATGACAACCGGCTACTGTTCGATCGCCAGCTTAGCGTTGCCCAGCGCCTTCAGTATCAGGGCGAAGGCAACGAGCCGGTTGAACGCATGATGAAGGATTTTTATCGCGTCACGCGTCGTATCGGCGAACTGAACCAGATGCTGCTGCAGTTGTTCGATGAAGCCATTCTGGCCCTCTCTACCAATGAAAAACCCTGCGCTATTGATGATGACTTTCAGCTACGGGGTAACCTGATCGATCTGCGCGATGAAACGCTGTTTGATCGGGAGCCTCAGGCGATAATGCGCATGTTTTACGTCATGGTGCGCAATGACAACATCAAAGGGATCTATTCGACCACGCTGCGCCGCCTGCGCCACACACGTCGCCATCTTAAGCAGCCGCTCTGTCAGTTGCCTGAAGCACGCCGTCTGTTTATGTCGATCCTGCGTCATCCCGGTGCGGTCAGTCGTGCATTAGTTCCGATGCATCGCCATAGCGTACTCTGGGCCTATACGCCGCTCTGGGGTCAGATCGTTGGGCAGATGCAGTTTGACCTGTTCCACGCCTATACCGTGGATGAGCACACCATTCGGGTTCTTCAGAAGCTGGAAAGTTTTGCCAACGAAGCGACGCGTCCACAACATCCTTTATGCGTTGAACTCTGGCCGCGCCTGCCTCAGCAAGAGTTACTGCTGATGGCGGCGCTGCTGCATGACATTGCGAAAGGACGTAACGGCGATCACTCTGTTCTTGGCGCGCAGGATGCGCTGGAGTTCGCCGAGATGCACGGCCTTAACTCGCGTGAAACGCAGCTTGTCGCATGGCTGGTACGGCATCATCTGTTAATGTCCGTGACCGCGCAGCGTCGTGATATTCAGGACCCCACGGTGATTCAGCAGTTCGCCGAGGTCATGCAGAACGAAAACCGACTGCGTTATCTGGTGTGCCTGACGGTGGCTGATATCTGCGCCACCAATGAGAGCCTGTGGAACAGCTGGAAGCAAAGTCTGCTGCGAGAGTTGTTCTTCGCCACCGAAAAACAGCTGCGTCGCGGCATGGAAAACAGTCCGGATCTGCGGGAACGCGTACGTCATCACCGCCTGCAGGCGCTGGCGCTGCTGCGTATGGACAACATCAATGAAGAGCGGTTACATCACATCTGGAATCGCTGTCGCGCCGACTATTTTCTGCGCCATACGCCCAACCAGATTGCCTGGCATGCCCGCCACTTACTGGGACACGATCTTAATCAACCGCTGGTGCTGGTCAGCCCGCAGGCAACGCGCGGCGGGACTGAAATTTTTATCTGGAGTCCCGATCGCCCGCACCTGTTCGCCGCCGTGGCAGGAGAGCTGGATCGTCGCAACCTCAGCGTGCATGATGCGCAAATTTTTACCAGCCGCGATGGCATGGCGATGGATACCTTTATTGTACTGGAGCCGGATGGCAGTCCCCTGTCGCCCGATCGTCATGCGATGATCATTCAGGCGCTGGAGCAGGCGATAACCCAGAGAGAGTGGGTGCCGCCGCGCACCCGTCGTCAGGCCGCCAGGCTCAAGCACTTTAGCGTGGATACCGAAGTTAATTTCCTGCCAACTCACACCGATCGCCGCAGTTATCTGGAGCTGGTAGCCCTGGATCAGCCCGGTTTACTGGCGCGCGTGGGGGAAGTGTTTGCCGATCTCGGCGTCTCTCTGCATGGTGCGCGCATCAGCACCATTGGCGAGCGCGTGGAAGATTTGTTTATTTTAGCCAATAGCGAACGCAAGGCACTGGATGAGGAAATGCGTCAGACGTTGCAACAACGGTTGACAGAAGCCCTTAATCCAAACGATAAAGTGTGACCCGCTTCAATTTGTGAACATCAACTTTTTACCCGTGCCGGTCACTGGCTGGCACCACAAATGACAGATCAGGAAAAAATATGCAACAGTTACAGAGTGTTATTGAATCTGCCTTCGAACGTCGCGCCGACATCACCCCGACCAGTGTGGATACTGAAACCCGCGAGGCGATCAATCAGGTTATCGCCAAACTGGACAGTGGTGAACTGCGCGTTTCTGAAAAAATCGACGGCGAATGGGTAACGCATCAGTGGCTGAAAAAAGCCGTTCTGCTCTCTTTCCGCATTAATGACAATCAGGTGATGGAAGGGGCTGAAACCCGTTTTTACGACAAAGTGCCGATGAAGTTTGCCGACTGGGACGATGCGCGCTTCAAAGAAGCCGGCTTCCGCGTGGTGCCGCCCGCAGCCGTTCGCAAAGGGGCTTTTATTGCGCGCAACACGGTTCTGATGCCTTCCTACGTGAACATCGGCGCCTTTGTGGACGAAGGCACAATGGTTGATACCTGGGCAACCGTCGGTTCCTGTGCGCAGATTGGTAAAAACGTACATTTATCCGGTGGTGTAGGAATCGGTGGCGTACTTGAGCCGCTCCAGGCCAACCCCACCATCATTGAAGATAACTGCTTTATTGGCGCACGTTCTGAAATCGTTGAAGGCGTGATCGTTGAAGAAGGCTCCGTGATTTCAATGGGTGTTTATATCGGTCAGAGCACCAAAATTTATGACCGTGAAACCGGCGAAATCCACTACGGTCGCGTGCCTGCCGGCTCGGTCGTGGTATCCGGTAACCTGCCGTCTAAAGATGGCAGCTACAGCCTTTACTGCGCAGTCATTGTGAAAAAAGTTGATGCGAAAACGCTGGCAAAAACCGGCATCAATGAACTGCTGCGTACGATCGACTAATCTGTCGGACGGGCTGTTCGGCAGCCCGTCATCTTTTGTTTACAGCTGTTACGGGTAATGTTGTTTTTCTACACGAACCAACAGGTGCGTTTACTTTTCATCCAGGTCATAATTCGCGCCAGTTAAATCCTGTTGCGCACTGATTCATGTTATTTATGTCTATAGTCATTAAGTCATGAACAATTCTGCGCGCCTATCAATTGGTGGAAAATAATTATGTATGACAATATTAAGAGCTTAGGCATTAGTAACCCTGACGATATCGATCGCTACAGCCTGCGTCAGGAAGCGAATAACGATATTTTGAAAATTTATTTCCGCAAAGATAAAGGTGAATTTTTCGCCAAAAGCGTGAAATTTAAATATCCTCGCCAGCGCAAGACCGTCGTTGCTGATAACGCGTCACAAGGCTATCGCGAAGTGCAGGAAATCAGCCCGAACCTGCGTTATGTGATCGATGAACTGGACCAGATCTGCCAGCGCGATCAGGTGGAAGTCGATCTGAAACGTAAAATCCTTGATGATCTGCGTCATCTTGAAGGCGTCGTTTCCCATAAAATCGCCGAAATTGAATCCGATCTGGAAAAACTGACCCGCAGCGGCCGTTAATTATTTCAGATTTACATCAGGCCAGCCGCATTAAGTGTGATTCACTTGACGCGTCTGGCCTTTTTTATTGGCAATCTGCGCGGCTATCGCCTGAGTAACACCACATCACGTAGCACCTCTGCTGAGCCGGTACGCCATTCAGGACGATCAATCCAGGATTGGTAACGTTCTGACTTAAGTGTGACGTCAGCCAACAGCAGTAAGGGGATTAACCGCTCGCTTTGGCGTTCGCGGGTTTTCCACGGCCAGCGGCGTGATGGATCGCTAAAGGGCGCCATATAATCCAGCGCCGCCAGTAGCGAGCCACCCTGCTTGTTTTGATAGTGCCAGAGATCGTCCAGCCCACGCTGAGAAGCCAACGCCGCGATAGCGGTTAGCGCCTGCAAATTAAAGACGCTGTAATGAAAGGAGCGGGTTCGCGCCAGCTCAAGTGGCTGAGTCCCCTCTTTCTGTATTTGCCCATCAATTTTTCGTTTGGCCAGCGCCGACATATCAGCGATCACCGTGTTTTTGCCCAGGTAAGCGGCAATACCGGCAACCTGTACGCTGTACCAGCTGCCATGATTATTTGGGGCATCCCGCTCCTGTTGCGCCAGCTGGCTGGTCTGCAGCCAGCTAAGATAGTCACTGAACCAGCGATGTAACGCCGCCTCGTCGCTGTCGCGCCAGCCGGGTGACTGGCGCAACAGCACCAGCGCATCAACAATGCGGGTCGCAAAATAGCGCCCATCCAGTACGCCATCATGACGGCCAGGCGTCCTGCCTGGAATCCCCTGGGCATAATTCAGGTTTGGATTCATACGGCTGGCAGGATCGATAAACCAGTGGCGGATCATCGATTGTGCTTTGCTGGCATAGCGTGCATCGCCAGAAAAGAACCAGGCCAGCGAGAGTGTCTGTACATCTGCGCTAAAGCGCGCCAGCCGCACGCCGTCGGTTTGGTTATTTTTCGTGTCGGGATTAATCTCACCATCCCGACGAATCCAGGGCAACCCCGTTTTCTGCTTTCCGTCCGGCCACCAGTAGGCGCTCAGGCTCAGATAGTCATGCCGCGATCCGCTGGGCGGCATCAGCCCCTTATCCATCACGCTGGGATCGGGCTGGCTGAGCGCCTTTTCTGCCTGATGTTGCAGCTGACGCCAGGCCTGTTCCGTCAGTGTGCTCGCCTGATGATTCTGCAAAGCCTGCCGGGTATTCATCAGGGCATCAGTAGAGAGAAAAATCAGGCTGTCAGGCCGTGCCTGGCAGGTAAACGTAACGATTAGCAGGCAAAGTATGGCGGGCAATATACGCATCGGGCGTCCTCATGGTTTCATAAGCAGCGTCATCAGCCCTGCTCATCCAGCTGTAACGCAATATACAGCAGTAATCGATCGTCAAAATGACCAAGGTTCAGTCCGGTTAACTCAGCGATCCGATTCAGTCGATACTCCAGCGTATTACGATGAATAAACAGCGCGCGTGATGTTGCGCCGGGCTGGACGTTATTGCTGAACCAGGCGCTTAAGGTCCGGCGCAGTAAACCGTTGCTGTCCATGCTTTTCAGTTTTTCCAGCGGACGTGCCAGCTCGTTCGCCTGCCAGCCACCGCGTAAACTGTCCAGTAATACCGGCAGCATCAGATCCTGATAAAAATAGCTGCGGACGTCTGGCATGCGCTGCTTTCCAACGGCCATGGTGGTGCGCGCAGTGCGGTAAGAGCGGGCGATGCTGCCCGGACCGGTAAAGAAGTTGCCCAGCGCAATACGCATGCGCAGATGACCGCTTTCGTTCATTCGCTGCATCAGTTGCTCAACCCGCTTGCGATGATCGTGACGGTCGTAACGTCCGTGTGTGTTTAATGCCGGTTTCAGTACGACCATTTCGGTTAGCGACACAATGGCTATCAGGTTATCCCGAACGGGGGTGGTGAGTAAGGTTTGCAGCTGCTGTAATTCAGACATGGCGCTGTCCACGCCTAACTGCCCGCTGTCGACTTCGATCACCGCCACCACGCGGGGCTGATTAAGATCGATCCCCAGGCGCTGTGCCCACTCTGTCAGCTGTGGCGTCAGCGCATCACTTCTTATCAGGTTGAGCACCAGCTCTTCACGCAGTCGGCTGTCCTGAGCCAGCATATGTAATAGTCGGGCCTGCTCCAGCATCATCTCTGCCGCCATACAGACTAATTCGCCATAGTGACGCAGTGCGCCCGGCTCGCCTGTCAGGCCAATGACGCCCACGATCGCCCCGTCAATACGTAGCGGAAGGTTGATGCCTGGCCGCACGCCGTGCAGATGTTTTGCCACAGCATCGTCGATATCCACGATGCGCCCCTGAGACAACACCAACAGCGCGCCCTCATGCAACTCCCCGATGCGCTCCCTGTCACCACTGCCAATGATTCGCCCACGCGCATCCATCACGTTGACATTGCCATCAATGATTTTCATGGTGCGCGCAACAATTTCCTGCGCCAGCCGCGCGTCGAGATGACAGGTAGCCATCCTTATCTCCTGAGTCATATGAGAGGAAGGACAGAATAGCCGTGTGACACGCGGAGAACATTATGCATTCGCCCATAGCCGCGCCGGCTTTGGCAGAAATGCGGCAGGCATCACATTTGTGATCTGTGCTATAAAAAAGGCGGACCGAAGTCCGCCTGATAAGCATCAAGCAGTGATTACTGCATCAGCAGGTAGAGCGATGTGTCGCCACGTTGCACATTCAGCGCCAGTACCGGTGGTTTGGTATCGAGGATCTTGCGTAGTTCCCCTAAGTTGGTTACTGGCTGCTGGTTGACGCCAAGAATCAGGTCGCCTTTTTTCAGACCCACTCTTGCCGCCGCACTGCCCGCTTTCACGCTATCGACCCGCACGCCTTTCTCTTTGCCTGCGTTATTACTCAGATCTGCACCTTCAATGCCGGTGTAAATCGTAGCGGACTGCACTTTGTCCTGGGTGCTCTGCTGCAGCTGCACGGAGACATCCAGCGGTTTGCCATCACGCAGCAGGCCAAGCTTCAGCGTCGTGCCTACCGGTAAAGAGCCGACTTCAGCGCGCAGCGAGGCAAAGCTGGTGAGCGGCTTGCCGTTCATAGAAACGATCACGTCACCCGCTTTAATACCGCCTTTCGCTGCTGCGGAATTGGGCACGACCTGACTAACAAAGGCGCCGCGCTGCGCATCGACCTTCATCGCTTTAGCCAGTTCAGAGTTGAGCTCTGTTCCCATGATACCCAGCTCACCGCGTTTCACCTGACCATACTCCACCATCTGTGCGGTCAGGTTTTTCACCATGTTGCTGGGGATGGCAAAACCAATACCAATGTTGCCGCCGTCTGGGGCCAGAATCGCGGTGTTAATACCAATCAGCTCACCGTTGAGGTTCACCAGCGCGCCACCCGAGTTACCGCGGTTAATCGCGGCATCGGTCTGGATAAAGTTTTCGTAGTTTTCAACGTTGAGGCCGCTGCGTCCCAACGCCGACACGATGCCCGAGGTTACGGTTTCGCCCAGACCATAGGGATTACCGATTGCTACGGTATAATCGCCAACGCGCAAATTATCGGAGTCAGCCATTTTAATGGCGGTCAGATTTTTCGCGCCTTCCAGCTGAATCAGCGCTATATCCGAGCTGGGATCTTTGCCGATGACTTTGGCGTCGTAGCTACGACCATCGCTCAGTTTGACCTGAATTTTCGTCGCATCGTTGACCACATGGTTGTTGGTTACCACATAGCCTTTTTCTGCGTTAATGATCACGCCAGAACCCAGCGCTCTGAATTTTTGCTGCTGCGTATCCGGGCCTGCAGGCGCACCGCCGCCGCTCCCGCCCGCGCCCTGGCACAGCGGCGAGCCCATGAACGGAGAACCGTCCTGACAGAAAGGCGAATTATCGCCAAAAAATTGCTGGAACTGCTGCGGCATACGCGGCGTTTTGACCGTTGTACTGCCTTCCACGCTGATGCTCACAACGGAAGGCATCACCTTCTCCAGCATGGGGGCAAGGCTTGGCAACGGCTGGCTTGGGGAAGATGAAACGGAAGAGGATGTCTCCGCAGCGAAAGCACTCACAGGGGTCAGTGCCATGCCAAGACTAAGCGCCAGAGCGCTTAACATTAACGAGGTTTTTTTCATTTTGGTATCTCACAATGATGGATATACTGACCATTGCTGTGGTCGAATGTTGAGATAAATGTTTTAGCGCGAAGTTCCTCGAAAAGTTTTAGGCAAAGGTAAAAATTTATTCGCGCTCTTTACAATTCTCCGCTTATTCCACCGCCATCAAACGACGGTACTCATCCCAGGCATAGAGATCGGTCATGCCGCTAATGTAATCCTGAATCAGACGAAAGCGATAATAACGTTCCCATAACAAACGCTCATATTTGTGTTCAACAACCAGCGTGCGCATTTTATACAGATAGGCTTTTCTGTGCTTTCCGGAAAGTTTATGGAAAAGACGTGTCTCAATCGGATGGTTGCGCAAAAAATCTTCATTTATCAGTGTAGTAAAGTCTTCATAATTCAACATCATTAACGGTTGGTATATTTCAAGCAACCCCTTTATGACGCGATAACCCTGCAGCTCCAGCTGTTCAACTTCGGAATGATTAAACACCTGCTGCCGTGCTACAGTTTTAAATATTTGTAATAAACGCCCCTCTTCGCCGCCATCTTCTAATAATGCATGGTTGAAGTTTCCGTCAAAAATAGCGGGCAGATTGTCGATAAAACGTTTAACGGCATAGGTGACCAGAACGTTCTGAACATTAACCCGGAGGGACATGAAAAATTGATCGCTTCGGCTGCGGCGTTTTTTACTTCCTGCTTCGCGCCAGGCCTCACCTACGGTACGGCTGAACGCATCATTGTTATTTATTGGCCCCCAGGCTTTGCTGAGGAATTCATACAAACTGTCGACATTGAAAATGGCTTTTTCGACGGCGTCATCCAGATCGGCAATACAATATGAAATGTCATCAGCCGCTTCCATGATATAGGTCAGCGGGAAGCGATGATGCTCCGTCAGATGCGTCGCGGCACGGAGATCGCTGATATATTCCCGCTCAGACAAATAAAAGCCCGGTTTTTTCATTAATACGCTAAATTCGGCCGGTTTCTCACCCTGCCACCATGCCGGCGCGGTATATTTAAGAATACAGGCCACCTGAGAGTAGCTCAGGTTGAGCTGCAGCAAGGTGTGCACCATACGGATCGCCTGGGCATTGCCTTCAAAATGGCATAAATCCTGACGAATCATAGCGTTCATTTGATCAAAGGACTGGCGCTGCTCTTCGCTTTCGACGCCAGCCACCAGCGGATCGACCAGTTCGGCAGCCAGATTATCTTCAAACCAGTCGTTAATGGCAGCTTCGCCAAAATGCCCGAACGGAGGATTCCCGACGTCATGCAACAGACACGCCATTTCGACCAGACTTTCAAAGGCCCCTTCCATGTCGTCCAGTCCATATTTTGCCAGCCCACCCTGCATTTTTAAGGTTTGCAGAATCTCTTTGCTGATATATCGACCGGTTTGCTGCACTTCAAGCGAATGCGTCAGGCGTGAACGGACGGCGGCGTTGCGCTCAAGCGGAAAGACCTGGGTTTTTTGTTGCAGTCGGCGAATGGCCGCCGAATTAATGATGCGTCCACGATCGCTTTCAAAATGGCGGGTAATAAAATATTCACCTTGCGGATCTTTACGGTTGCTATAAGGGCGAGTGAAGCTGATCTTCTTCCTGAAATTGATCGCCGCCATACCTGTCCCCTTATTTTTTCGTGAAATGATCCTGTCAGTGCCATGATAGACTATGCCCGATTTTTACATTCATTACATTAGCGAGACGCAAAATGAAAGCAGGCATCATTGGCGCAATGGAGCAGGAAGTGACCCTGCTGCGTGACAAAATTGAAAATCGTCAGACTCTGTCTCTGGCGGGCTGTGAAATTTACACTGGCACACTCAATGGTGTTGACGTTGCCTTGCTGAAATCAGGCATTGGTAAAACCTCGGCAGCCCTTGGCACCACGCTGTTGCTGCAGCTGTGTAAACCCGATCTCGTTATTAATACCGGTTCCGCAGGCGGTTTAGCCCCGACGTTAGCCGTAGGTGATATCGTGGTGTCGGAAGAAGTGCGCTATCACGATGCCGATGTGACCGCGTTTGGCTATGAGCCGGGCCAGATGGCAGGTTGTCCGGCTGCCTTTACGGCTGACAGCACCCTGATTGCCGAGGCGGAAGCCTGCATTAAGCAGCTCAACCTGAACGCGGTTCGCGGCCTGGTGGTGAGCGGCGATGCGTTTATCAACGGGGCTGAGCCCCTGGCGCGCATCCGGGCGACCTTCCCACAGGCTATTGCGGTTGAAATGGAAGCGACCGCCATCGGCCATGTCTGTCATCAGTTCCAGGTGCCTTTTGTGGTCGTCAGAGCGATTTCCGACGTGGCCGACAAGGAATCACACCTGAGTTTTGACGAGTTTCTGAGCGTCGCGGCCAGCCAGTCGTCACTGATGGTTGAAAATTTGCTGGCCCGTCTGGCTCGTGGCTAAACGGCTGTTGTTGTGCTGGCTGCTGCTGTTGAGCAGCAGCCTGTATGCTGCCCCACCCCGAGTCATCACCCTTGCTCCCCATCTGACTGAGCTCGCCTTTGCCGCAGGTATTACCCCGATTGCGGTCAGCGCCTGGTCCAGCTATCCGCCTGAAGCAAAAAACATTGAACAGGTCGCTAACTGGCAGGGCATCAATCTTGAACGTATTTTGCAGCTTAAACCCGACGTAGTGTTGGCGTGGCGCGGCGGCAATCCGCAGCGTCAGGTAGACCAGCTGCAGCAGTTGGGTATTAAGGTTGAATGGGTCAATGCCGCAACGCTGGATGGCATGATTGATGCACTGGCAGGATTAGCAAAGTGGAGTCCAGCGCCGCAACGTGCCGCACAAGCCGCCGGGGAGCTGCGCCAGCAGGAAGCGGCTTTGCGGAAGCGCTATCACACACAACATCCCATTCCCGTCTTTCTGCAGTTTGGCTTTTCGCCCATGTTTACCGCGGCTAAGGCGACGCTGCAAAACGATATCATCAGGCTGTGTGGCGGGCAGAATATCTTTGCCGACAGTGCGGTGAGCTGGCCCCAGGTGAGCCGGGAACAGGTGCTGATGCGCCATCCGCAGGTCATCGTCACAACAGGTGATGCACAGCAGGCGAGTCACACGGCGCAGTTCTGGCGACCGCAGCTTAACGTCAGCGTGATTGCCATTAACGACGACTGGCTCAGCCGTCCGGGACCGCGCATCCTGTTAGCCGCCGACCAACTGTGTAAAGGCCTGCACCCGGTTAAATAATGCTGTCGGTTCTGCATGCGTTACACCGTCAACTAAAGAAATCACCCTGACTGCCGTTAATTTTAAGTATGAGACACGTGCCACGTATGCCCGATGTCCGTTTTAGCGCTTAGTGCATTCGACTACACCAGGAATTTAAATATGACCAAAGCACCGCTTCTGGCCATAGGGCTTCTGATCGCGCAGCAGGCCTACGCGGGATCGACGACCGGCTCTATTAACGTCAGACTCGTCATCTATTCACGTTGTGAAGTTAACCGTTCAATGGGGCAGTCTGTGCCGCAGGTTGAGTGCGGTCGTCAGATAAACGCACAGCCGCGCGTGACACAAACGGTGTTAAAGCGACAGGGAAGCAGCGGGACGAACGATCGTCTGGTGACGGTTGAATGGTAGCCGAGGCCGCCCGCTGAGGCGGCCCGATAATCAGATACTGAATGACGACCCGCAGCCGCAGGTGGTTTTGGCGTTAGGGTTGGTGACGATAAAGCGCGATCCTTCCAGCCCTTCCGTGTAATCCACAGAACCGCCCACCAGATACTGCAGGCTCATGGGATCAACCACCAGCGAGACGCCCTGCTTTTCAATGGTCATGTCGCCGTCGTTCATTTGATCGTCGAATGTAAAACCATACTGAAAGCCGCTGCAACCACCACCAGTGATATACACACGCAGCTTCAGTGCCGGGTTCTCTTCGTCAGCAATCAGATTCTTAACTTTTTTGGCTGCTGCGTCGGTAAACTGCAACGGCAGTGCTACTACTTCATCACTCATGAGTTACTCCGTAAACGTCCGGGTCAGAAAACGACCTCAATATTGCTATTATCTGCCAGCGACCCGGCGCAATCAAGCTTTCAGCTTCGCACTCTGTGCCGGATTCACTTTGATGATTATAGCGGCCTTTCGTCAGCAGCCCCTCTTCCGTAGAATAGCCCGATATTTTATGAACTGCTGGAGCCGAAAATGAGTAAGTCTGAAGAACTGTTCGCCGAAGCACAACGCCTGATCCCCGGCGGTGTGAACTCGCCGGTACGGGCGTTTACCGGTGTGGGTGGCGTTCCGCTGTTCATTGAGCATGCTGACGGTGCATATCTTTATGACGCCGACGGTAAAAAGTACATCGACTATGTTGGGTCATGGGGCCCCATGGTGCTGGGACATAACAATGATGGCATTCGTCAGGCCGTGATTGAGGCTGCCCAGCGCGGCCTGAGCTTCGGGGCACCAACCGAGATGGAAGTCACCATGGCGCAGCTGGTGTGTAAACTGGTTCCCAGCATGGAAATGGTGCGGATGGTGAACTCCGGCACCGAAGCCACCATGAGCGCGATTCGTCTGGCGCGCGGTTTTACCGGTCGCGACAAAATCATCAAGTTTGAAGGGTGCTACCACGGTCATGCCGACCATCTGCTGGTGAAAGCCGGTTCCGGTGCGCTGACGCTGGGGCAGCCTAACTCACCGGGCGTGCCCGCCGATTTTGCCAAGCATACGCTGACCTGTACATATAACGATCTGGATTCGGTGCGCGCTGCGTTTGAACAGTATCCGCAGGCTATCGCCGCTATTATTGTCGAGCCCGTGGCCGGAAACATGAACTGTATTCCGCCCCAACCCGAATTCTTACCCGGCCTGCGCGCGCTCTGTGATGAGTTTGGCGCACTGCTGATTATCGATGAAGTGATGACGGGTTTCCGCGTTGCCCTGGGCGGTGCGCAAGAGTACTACAACGTTAAACCGGATCTCACCTGCCTCGGCAAAATCATCGGTGGCGGTATGCCGGTGGGTGCTTTTGGCGGCCGTCGCGAAGTCATGGAGGCACTGGCACCGACCGGACCGGTTTATCAGGCGGGTACGCTGTCCGGTAACCCTGTCGCTATGGCTGCCGGCTATGCCTGCTTAACCCAGATTGCCCAGCCGGGCATGCATGACAAACTCAATCGTCTGACCTCACAGTTAGCGCAGGGACTGCTCGACGCGGCAAAACAGGAAAATATTCCGGTGGTGGTGAATCAGGTTGGCGGCATGTTTGGCCTGTTCTTTACCGATGCCGACAGCGTCACCTGCTATAAAGATGTGACGCAGTGCGATGTTGAACGCTTCAAGCGCTTTTTCCACCTGATGCTTGAAGAAGGCGTTTACTTTGCGCCGTCCGCCTTTGAAGCCGGCTTTATGTCGCTGGCGCACAGCGCAGAGGACATTCAGCATACTGTCGATGCCGCCCGTCGCTGCTTCGCTAAGCTGTAAAAAATGCAGACCGGCAAACGCCGGTCTTTTTTTTAACGAGCGCGCCGCAATAACCAAATAAAATAGGGTGCCCCTAAAAATGTGGCCATCAATCCCGCCGGAATTTGGTTTGGGAACGCCACCATTCGCCCACACCAGTCAGCTATCATCATTAAACCTGCGCCAAGCACACCCGACAGTAACAGCTGCGGCAACGCGCGACGGAACCCCAGCATGCGCGCCATGTGTGGTGCCATCAGCCCCACGAAGCTCAATGGCCCAATCGTCAGCGTGGCACTGGCCGTTAAGGCCGCGGCCAGCAGCAGCAGCGCCAGCCGCGAGGCGGTGAGCGCCATGCCGGCCGAGCGCGCCGTGGCGCTTCCCAAAGGCAGCAGCGTGAGCCAGCGGCTGGCCAGCGGCGCTAACGACACCAGCACGACTGCACAGCCTGCACTTTGCAGCGCCTGGGTGGCGCTGACGTTATAGGTCGAGCCGGAGATCCAGGTCAGTAAACCCGACATCCGGGGATCGCCACTGGCCATCAACAACATCAGAATGGTGACAAAAGCGCTGTTTAACGCCATCCCGGCCAACAGCATGCGTTCGGGTGAAAACCCGCCACGGCTGGCAACCAGCATAATGATCGCCAGGGTTACCGCTGCGCCCAGCGCACCGGCAGGCAACAGAAACGCCAGCGCATTACCGGGTACCAGGAATAACATCACGACCACACCACAGGCCGCCCCGGAACTGATGCCCAAGACTTCCGGGCTGGCCATCGGGTTACCGGTCAGTCGCTGAATCAGGCTACCGGCTACGCCCAGCATTAAGCCTACCGCCAGGGCCGCCAGCACGCGCGGTGCGCGCCACGGAAGCAGCACATTGAGCATGTCACCCTGGGTCCAGATCCAGCCTTGCGCGTCCCGTCCAAACGCCAGACAGAGCCAGGCCAGCATGCCTAACACCACCAGACCGGTCAGGCTCCAGCGCAGAAAATGATGACGTTCAACCGGCACGCTGTCGCCCTGATCCAGTGCGGGGGGAACGGACCCCGTCCGCAGGCGCGGGAGCAGCCAGAGCAGAATCGGCACGCCCAGTAACGCCGTCACCGTGCCGGTGGAAACCTCGCGCCAGTGCGTCGTAAGCCACAGGACGCAGGCATCCGCCAGCCACAGCAGCAATGCGCCAATCAGCGGAGCCAGCAGCATGCGGCTCAGCAAGCGGCGTCCACCGAGCAGCCTTGCCAGCAGCGGCGCAAACAGGCCGATAAAACCAATGATGCCGGCGACGCTCACCAGCTGTGCGCTCAGCAGTATTGCCAGCGCCAGAATCGCTAGCCGGGTGACGGACAGGGCCAGCCCGAGGTTTTTTGCCACGCCATCGTCCAACCCCATGAGCGTCAGCGGCCGCAGAAGCGCCAGTGACAGTATCAGCGCCAGCACCAGGCGCGGCCAGAGCTGGGTAACGCTGTCCCAGCTCATCTGGTTCAGTGCGCCCGTGCTCCACAAAAACATATTTTGCAACTGGTCGTGATTGAAGATGGCGAAGATCTGATTAACCGCCCCGCTGTAGAGACTCAGGACCAGCCCTGCCAGAATCAGGGTAACGGGCGATAAGCGTTTACTCCAGGCCACGCTAAAGACCAGCGCCCCCACCAGCAACGCACCACCTGAGGCGGCAAGCTGCTGGGTGAGTGCTCCGCCCGGCAGGTGCCACAATGTGGCGACGGTGATCCCCAACTGTGCGCCGGATGAAACCCCTAGCGTTCCCGGTTCCGCCAGCGGGTTTCGCAGTACCTGTTGAAACAGCAAGCCCGCTAATCCCAGACCGGCACCCACCAACAGCGCCAGCGCCCAGCGCGGCAGCAAACTGTAGTGAAACACCATCTGCTGGACATTAGCGGTATCCGGTGACCACAAGGCCTGAGTCCACTGCCCCGGAGGCAGGGCCTGCTGAAGGTTTATCGCGGTGAGCGCCAGCGCGAGCAGAAACAGGACGCTCAGCACTGTGACAGGAAAATAACGATGCCGCATCAGACCTTCTCCAGCGCATGTTCCAGCACGCGTATAAAATGCAGGGCCGACAATGTTGCCCCGTAGTACCAGACCGCCGGTACGCGTTGAAAATGACCGCTTTGGACAAAAGGCATTGCCTGCCACAGCGGGCTGCGCGACAGCTGCTGCATAACGGCCGCATTGTCGTGGTCGAAGCAGATGGCTTCGACATCGTGAAACGCCGCCAGCCTTTCCAGGCCAATCACTGAACTTCCCCAGAAATTGGTTTCTCCCTGCCAGGCATTCTTCAGGCCAAGCCGTTCCATGACTTCAAGGAATAAGCTGTTCTTACCGAAGGTGATGGCATGGCGGCTGTCAAGCAGTGACATCAGCAAGATAGCGCGTCCGGCATAGGGAGCCAGACGCTGACGGGCTGCGGCGATTTCCGCATCCACGTATTGCAGATGCGCTTCAGCCTGAGCTTCCCGCCCCAGCCTGGCCCCGAGCGCGCGCAGCGAGACACGCGCGCGCGACAAGGGTTTACCGTCGCCGCCGTGCAGGTCAAACCCCATAATGGGCGCAATACGCTGGAGTTTCTCTTTAGGCGGTCCATAGCCGTTTGAACAGAGAATCAGGGAGGGATGCATCTGGGTCATCAGTTCAAGGTTAGGCTCGGTACGCAGCCCAACATCCACCACGCCGGCAGGCAAGGCTGGCTGCCCGACCCAGATATTATAATTATGCACATCGGCGACCCCAAAGGGCTTAACGCCTAACGCCAGCAGCAGTTCGGTGGGTAACCACTCCAGCGCGATGATGCGAGCGGGATCGGGCTGCGCCGCCTGGAGTGAAAAGGGGCTCATCAGTGGCGATAACGCCATCGCCATCATCAGGCGACGGCGGAATAAATCGGGCATTATCCTGTCCTTAACACACAAAGCTCACCGGCGCGCCGCCGCCAGGATGGGGAAAGATCCCCATTGGAATACCATAGATATCCTGCAAAACGTCCGCCTGCATGATGTGCTCCGGGCCGCCTTGCGCGATAAGCCCGCCGCCACGTAATGCCACCAGATGGTCGCAGTAACGGGCCGCCATGTTGATGTCATGCAATACGGTAATGACGGTTAAGCCATGCTCCCGGCTCAGCGTCTGAATCAGGGCCAGCACGTCCACCTGGTGGGCAATGTCCAGTGCGGAAGTGGGTTCATCCAGCAGCAGACAGCGGCTGTTTTGCGCCACCATCATCGCCAGCCAGGCCCGTTGCCGTTCCCCACCCGATAAGCTGTCTACCAGACGAAAGGCAAAAGGCGTTAATCCGACGAGCGAAATCGCCTGCTCAACGCGTGCCCGGTCCTCCTGACTGAAACGTCCCAGCGCCCCATGCCAAGGATAACGCCCGATGGCCACCAGCTCACGCACCGTCATGCCTTCGGCAGCCGGTAACTGCTGCGGTAAATAGGCGACCTCCCGGGCAAACACTTTGCTTTTTAAGCTCTCTACAGGCCGACCGTTAAGGAGCACCCGGCCTTCGCTGGCCGCGTGATGCCGCCCCAGCATTTTTAACAGCGTGGATTTGCCTGAACCATTATGACCTATCAGTGCGGTCACTTTGCCTGGAGTAAAAGAGAGAGACAGCGGCTGGAGAAGCGTGCGACCGGGTACACGAAAGCTGGCATTCTCCAGTTGGAAGGTCGTTTGTTGATGCTGCGGAAGCTGCATGGTAATCCCTGTAAACGGGCGCCGGAGCGCCCTCATCTATCAGAACCGGAACGTGGCGGTACCTGTAATCTGCCGTTCTGCGCCCCAGTAGCACGCATACTCACGGTAACAACTGGCAACGTAGTCGCGGTTAAACAGGTTGTTAACGTTAACGCCTACCGTTGAGCCAGGCAAACCAAAACGTCCTAAATCATATTTCAGTGCAGCATCGACAGTGGTATAACCCGCCACGCTAAAGTTCTGGTTGGCATCAGGACCTGTGCTATACAGCCCCTGACTTTCGCCCACGTAACGGACGCCCGCTCCGACCGTGACGCCTGACAGCGCGGTTTCGTGGAAGGTATAGTCACTCCACAGTGACGCCATGTGTTTGGGCACCTGTACCGGGGTTTTGCCCTGGAGCTGGGTATCTTCCGTATACTCGGCATCGGTATAGGTATAAGAGGCCGTCAGGTTTACGTTGGCGTTTAGCGCCGCTTTGGCTTCCAGTTCCAAACCGCGAGAACGGATTTCGCCGCTCTGGATGCTGAAATTAGGACTGTTAGGATCAGCTGTTAAGTTCTTGGTCTTTGTCAGCTCATAAATCGCGGCCGTGACAACGACAGGGCGATCTTTTGGCACAAACTTTACGCCCGTTTCATACTGCTTAGCGCGTGAAGGGTCGAAAGGTTGACCACTTTGAGTCGTTCCGGATGTCGGAATGAAGGATTCGCTATAACTGAAATACGGCGCGATACCATTATCGAACACATAGTTTAAGCCGCCACGCCAGGTAAACGCCTGGTCATGACTTTTAACTTCGGTACTGCTACTGCGATTAAAAGCAGAGGTCATTGCGTAATCATAGCGACTGCCCAATGTCAGTACCCAACGATCCCATTCCATCTGGTCTTGTGCATACAGGCCGGTTTGCTCCTGTTTGTTGAGATAGCGATACGGGAAAGCTGTGCCGTTTAGCGCGTCATTGCCGTATTGCGGATTAACCGCATTCAACGGGAATGCTGAGCCAAAAGCCGCATTAATATCATTTCGCATGCGCTGATAATCAACGCCAAGCAGTAACGTATGATCAAGCTGGCCGGTGGCAAATTTAGCCTGAGCCTGATTATCTACCGCAAACTGATTCAGTTTCTCGTCTGAAGCCGCAGACCCGCGGGTGATTTGCTGAGTGGTTGCATCAAAGCCGTTTCCATAGATACTGCGGTAATCCGTGGTTAACTCGGCATAGCGCAGATTCTGACGCACCGTCCAGGTATCATCAAAACGGTGCTCGAAGCTGTAGCCCAGCATTTTGGTATTGCGTGAGATGCGGTTGCTCTTCTCGCCCTCATCAAAGTTGGTCGGCAGTTTGTACTGGCTGCCATCAGGCCGGGTGATCGGCACAACGGTCCCTTCACGCGGCAGCCAGCCGTAGTAGCCGGTGTCCGGCTCGTTCTGGAAATAGGTCAGCAGATCTAAACGGGTATTTTCATCCGGACGCCAGCTGAATGAAGGGGCGATAGTGTAACGCTTTTGTTTATTGTTCGCCTGTTGGGCATCCTGGCTGCTGGCCTGGCCTGTCAGGCGATAGCTGTATACGCCCGCATCATCTATGGCACCGCCAAAGTCGAAACCGGTGGAGTAAAGATTATGGTTGCCCATCTGGAACTGGACTTCGCGCAGCGTTTCCTGAGTGGGACGCTTGCTGACTAAAGCGACAACACCGCCGGGATTGCTTTTACCGTACAGCACGGAAACCGGACCGCGCAGCAGTTCAGCCCGCTCCAGAAAATAGGGATCGATAGCGAATTCAGAGTAGTTGTCACCCTGCAGCTTCAGCCCATCGAGATACTGGTTGGTGTTGGTTTCGCTAAAGCCGCGAATCGACAGCGCGTCAATGACTGAAGAGCTGCCGCGGTTGCCGGTCAGTACGCCAGGCGTATAGTTAAATGCCTGCTTGACGCTGCTGACGTTGCGCATCTCCATCTCTTCACGCGTGACCACGGAAACCGACTGCGGGTTCTTTTCAATCGGCGTATCCGTTTTGGTACCGGTAGCGCTGCGTTTCGCAGCAACGGTGGCCGCCGGTCCCCACGGATTTTCCTGCCCGACAGCGGCACCACCGTTGGCCGAAACCACCACCGTTTGTTCGGCGAAGGCCAGCGAACTTGCGCCGCCGGAAAGCAGCGCAATCATCAGTGCCAGAGGGCGACGGGTAAATAACCTTTGTGGGAAACCAAAAGTGGTAGTGCGCGCAGTCATGAAGGTGTCTCTCAAATGGGGATGAACAAGCGAATCGAAACGATAATGATTATTATAACGTTTCGATAATATGCGAGATCCAACATTTTCTGCAAGCGGAATTCCCTTCAGTGGCGCTGTTTGTCGCTCGATTCCTTCATCATCAGCAGGCACAAAAAAAGGCACCGGAGTGCCTTTTTTTAACCGCTTTTAGCCGGTTATTTACCAAACATATCTTTTATCCAGCCCGCAACGCCATCACTGTCTTTCTGTTCCTGTTGTTGCTGCTGTTGCAATTGTTGCTGCTGTTGCTGTTGTTGTTGCTGCTGCATTTGCTGCTGCTGAACCTGCTGCTGCTGCTGTTGACACAGCGCGTTGGGATCCAGCGCCCAAACCGGTAGCGAACGCCAGGTGCTGCTGCCCGAGCCACAAACAAAGTTGCCTGCCGAATCTATATTCATCATCGTGACATCTTCAGGCGGCGTCAGCTGCAACGGCATGGGTGCCTGGTTATCAAGATAGCGACGATAGATCTGCATGGCGCCGCTGGCACCGTACAGTTTGGTGGGCTGGTTGTTATCACGCCCTACCCAGGTTATCGCTACTTCTTTACCGTCGATGCCCGCAAACCAGCTGTCGATCAGGTCGTTTGTGGTGCCTGTTTTACCTGCCAGATGCGCATTCGGGAAACGCGCGCCCAGGGCGCGCGCTGTACCGTGATCGGCAACCTGCTGCATCGTGTAGAGCGTTAAATAGGCCGCCTGCGCCGGTTCAACCCGCTGGGCCTGTGGGAAGCTCTGGTACAGTACGGTTCCGTCTTCCGCAATGACGGAGCGCACTGCAGACAGATCGGCACGATTCCCTCCGCTGGCAATCGACTGGAACGCCTGGGCAACTTCAACCGGCGTCAGGTTGAGTGCGCCCAGCAGCATAGCCGGCACCGGGTTGAGCTGATCTTTTGGCACGCCCAGTTTGGTCCAGGTATCCACCACTGCATTGAGCCCCAGCGTCATGCCCAGGTTCACCGTTGGCACGTTCATAGAGTTGGTTAACGCGTCCACCAGCATAACTTTGCCACTGAAGCGGCGGTCGTCATTCATGGGTTTCCAGACGCTGCCGTTGGGCTGTTTCAGCGCAATAGGTTCGTCGGCGATCCATGTATTCAGCCGGTACGTATTCGGCTGGCTCAGTGCGGTAAGATACGTCGCGGGTTTCGCCAGAGAACCAATTGAACGGCGAGCCTGTAACGCACGGTTATAGCCTGCAAACTGCGGATCGGCGCCGCCGACCATCGCGCGAACTTCACCCGTGAAGCGGTCAACGACCACCATTGCGGTTTCCAGATCTTTCAAACCGCGCTGCTTTTTCAGGGTGGGAATACCGTCGATCACCGCTTTTTCAGCGGCATCCTGTGAGACCGGATCTAACGTGGTGAAAATTTTCACACCCGACAGATCTTTGACCTTGTCGCCCAGCTTCGCCTGCAGCTCATTGCGTACCATTTGCATAAAGGCAGGCTGAGGCGTGATCACACCGCCTTTCGGTTGCACGCCTAACGGACGGGCTGACAGCATGTCATACAGTTCCTGGTCGATGACTTTCTGCTGCTGCAGTAAGCGCAGAACCAGATTGCGTCGTTCCAGCGCCAGCTTCGGGTTACGCCATGGATTATAGAGCGAAGCGCCTTTTACCATGCCAACCAGCATTGCCTGCTGATCGAGGCTCAGTTCATCTACCGGTCGGCCAAAGTAGTAAAGGCTGGCCAGGGGGAAACCACGAATCTGATCGTTACCTGCCTGGCCGAGGTACACCTCGTTAAGGTAAAGCTCCAGAATGCGATCTTTACTGTAACGGGCGTCCATGATCACGGCCATATAGGCTTCACGCGCTTTACGCCACAGTGAACGCTCGTTGGTCAGGAACAGGTTTTTTACCAGCTGCTGAGTCAGCGTGCTGCCGCCCTGCACCGCTTTACCTGCCGTAATATTCGCGACGAAGGCACGACCGATAGAATAGGGGCTGATACCGTCATGCTCGTAAAAATGGCGATCTTCGGTGGCAATCAGCGTATCAACCAGCAGATCCGGGAAACCCGCACGGGGCACAAACAGGCGTTGTTCACCGTTGGGTGACTGCAGCATGGTAATCAGACGTGGATCAAGACGGAAGAAACCAAAATCACGTCCGGTTTCAACGTTTTTAATCTCGCTGAGTTCATCTTTGCTAAAGGTCATACGGGCATGGATCTGCCCCTCTTTGCTGTCCGGAAAATCAAACGGACGGCGCAACAGTTCAATGGTGTTGCCCTTGACCGAGAACTCACCCGGGCGCGTAATACGTGAAACTTCACGGTATTGCGTGCCTTCAAGCAGCGCGATCATTTCACTTTTGTTGTAGGCCATGCCAGGTTCAAGGCTGACCATACGACCGTATACGGCGGCGGGCAGTTGCCAGACTTTTCCGTCTATACGGCTGCGAATTTCCGAGTCGAGGTATACGCCCCACGCGGCCATTACCACCACAAATACCAGGAACAGCTTAATTAACCATCCCAGCCAACGGCGTTTGCCGCGCGGCGGTTTTCCACCTTTACCTTTACGTGGCACCGGCGCTTCCTCCTCGTAGTCATCATCAAAATCGTCCTGAGCATCGTCATCGATGTCTCTGCGCCGCCCACGGCGGGCGCTACTGCGCGGTGGCAGCGGTTTTCCTTTGCGCCCAATAGGTTCGCGATCGTTCCCAGACATGCGTTTTATTCTCCAGGCATAGCTTACGGCTGCGCCGCTACTCTAACTGCTTTCTTCACTGTCGCATGGCAGAACCCTCTGAATTAACCTGAGGTTCCGCCCTGTGACGTATTCTTTTTTGTCCGCCTTGTCGGCAAGGCAGAGGCAGGATCGTCAGGCCAGAGATGTTTGGGATAACGCCCTTTCATCTCTTTTTGCACGTCCGCATAGGCACCCCGCCAGAAGGCCGCAAGATCGCGGGTGATCTGTAAAGGGCGCTGGGCGGGCGATAACAGCTCCAGTACCAGTGGAACCCGCCCTTCTGCCACGGTCGGATTGCTGGCTTCGCCAAACATTTCCTGGATGCGTACCGCCAGTGCAGGCGGTTTATCCGCATCATAGCGGATGGGCAGCCGACTTCCGGTGGGCACAGTGTAATGAGTTGGCAGCACAGTATCCAGCCGCTGACGTTGTGACCATGTGAGCAAATGTAAGAGCGCGCTGACAAGGTTCACGGACTGTAAACTCTTCAGGTCGCGCACTCCGCTCATCTCAGGCAGAAGCCAGTGTTCGAGCGACTCAAGCAGGCTGGCGTCATCAACCTGAGGCCACGGCTCCTCGGGTAACCATTGGGCCGCACACTGAATGCGCAGGCGCAACTGCCCGGACGCCGGCGTCCAGCCCAACACCGAGAGTCCTTTTTTACTGATCCACCGTAGCATGGCCGCCTGCAGTACTTCTGTATCGGGCCGGGCAAGCGGTTGGGTTTTCAGGACCAGTTCGCCAATCTGCTCACGCCGCAACGTGCGCAGTGTGCCTTTCTCCTCATCCCATTCCACCTCGGTACGCTGTTCAACGAGCAGCGGACAATGTTGCGTCAAGGTATCAATATCGACGGGCATGGCCAGCAGGATGCGCGCGTCCGGCGCGCTGCTGCCCTGTAACAATGTGGGCGCGATTAACCATTCGTAACGCGTCAGTGCCTGTTGTTCGTCCAGCATCGCGCCCAGTCCGTTAGCGAGCTGATACCGGCCGCTGTTATCGCGACGTCGTGCCAGGCGGTCGCTGAATCCAGCAGTCAGCAGCGCGGCAAACCGGTCTTCGTCCACCCGGCCACCCAGGACGCCGATGCGTTTTTGCCAGTGCTGTGCGCGGCGTTGCCACTGAGGCGATGGACGATAAAGCGCGTCACGTAAATCGACGCTGGCGCTGCGAGGAGGATCTTCCAGAATGGCCACCAGCAAGGCCGCGCTGGCAACGGCATCAGCGTCGCCGCCTGCCGCACATAACATCGCGCTAAGACGGGCGTCGCTGCCCAACTGCGCCATTCGTCGTCCCTGGGCATTAAGATGGCCCTGATCGTCCAGCGCCCCCAGCCGCAACAGCTGCTGCCGGGCCGCGCGCAAATGCTTTTCCGGCGGCAGATCGATCCACTGTAGTTGATCGATACGGGTACATCCCCACTGCAGCAGCCCCAGCCACAACGAGGTGAGATCGCTGTGCAAAATTTCCGCTTCGCTCTGCGCAGGCGCGCGTGAGGCCTGTTCCTGCGCTGCCAGATGCAGGCAAATACCGGGCATGACACGTCCGGCTCGTCCGGCGCGCTGCGTCATGGAGGCCTGACTGACGCGCTGGGTCTGCAGCCGCGTCACACCGCTGCGGGCATCAAACAGCGCGCTTCGTTCCTGCGCGCTGTCCACCACCAGGCGAATGCCTTCAATTGTCAGGCTGGTTTCGGCGATGTTGGTCGCCAGCACCACTTTGCGGCGTCCGCTGGCGGCAGGCAGGATGGCCCGTTGCTGGGCCGCAAGGGGAAGTGCGCCATACAGCGGGGTCAGATCCACATCAGCGTCAACGCGCGCTTCCAGCTCTCGCTTTACCCGCTCGATTTCCGCAACGCCAGGCAGAAACAACAGCAGTGAGCCCGTTTCCTCTCGCAGCAACTGCGCGACTTCGCGCGCCACCGCCTCTTCAAACCGCAGAGTCTGGCTCATTGCCGTATAGCGGCGTTCAACCGGGTAGCTCCGCCCTTCCGAGGTAATGAGAGGGGCATTCGGTAACAAGGCTGCCAGCCTGGCGTTATCGAGCGTCGCCGACATCAGCATGATTTTCAAATCTTCACGCAACCCCTGCTGCACGTCCAGCAGCAGCGCCAGCGCCAGATCGGCCTGGAGGCTGCGCTCATGAAACTCATCCAGGATAACCAATGATACGCCGTCCAGCATGGGATCCTGCTGCAGCATTCGGGTCAGAATGCCTTCGGTCACCACTTCAAGCCGGGTCATCGGCCCTGTGCAGCTTTCGCCACGCATACGGTAGCCTACGGTCGCGCCGGGTTGTTCACCCAACTGTTCTGCCAGCCGTTGCGCCACATTACGTGCGGCAAGCCGACGCGGCTCCAGCATAATGATGCGTCCCGCTATCGCCTGATGCTGTAAAAGCTGAAGCGGCAACCAGGTGGATTTACCTGCGCCAGTGGGCGCGGCCAGCAGGATGTTTGAGGCGTCGTTAAGCGCGCTCAGAAGGTCAGGCAACACCGCGCTGACGGGTAGATCACTCACCGCAAACTCCACGAATGGCTGTGTTAAGATGGCGCGCATTGTAGCACTCATCCGTGAGGATTGCCGGAGACCGCCATGGCGTCACAACGCTTATTTTTTGCTATTACCCCGCCAGAGGCGCTGCAACAGCAACTGGTGCACTGGCGGGCACACACGTTTAGTGAGGATGCTGGCCGCCCGATTGCAGCCGCCAACCTCCACCTGACGCTGGCTTTTCTGGGGGATGTCTCCCCTGAAACCTCAACCCAGTTGCAGACGCTGGCGTCGCGTATCCGCCAGCCCGCGTTTGACGTCGCATTAGACGATGCGGGCCACTGGCCTCGTCCCGGCGTGGTGTGGCTGGGTTGCCAGCGTCCGCCGCGCGGCTTGTTACAGTTAGCAAGCCTGCTGCGCGCCCAGGCCGCGCGCCACGGCTGCGGGCAACCGGCCCAGCCCTTTCATCCCCACGTGACGCTGCTGCGTGCGGCGACGCAGCCCGTCGCCCTGCCCCCTCGCGGCTTTCACTGGCAATTTTCAGCCAGCGAATTTTCCCTTTTCGCCTCCGAGTACGTGCAAGGCCGGACCCGCTACCGCACGCTGGCCAGTTGGCCCTTGCTGCCTTAATCAGGAGCCTTATGCTTTTTTCCCCCGTTCTCAAATCTGCGCGACTGGTTACCCGCTATAAGCGTTTTCTGGCCGATGTCGTAACGCCTGAAGGCGAAACGCTGACAATACATTGCGCCAATACCGGCGCAATGACCGGCTGTGCAACGCCGGGCGACACCGTTTGGTATTCAACCTCTGACAGCCTGACGCGCAAATATCCGCATAGCTGGGAGATGACCGAGACGCAGCAGGGCCACTGGATCTGCGTGAATACCCTGCGCGCCAACCAACTGGTACGTGAGGCGCTAAGCAAAAACCAGATTTTACCGCTGGCGGGCTACGAGGAATGTCAGGCCGAAGTCAAATATGGCACTGAAAAAAGCCGAATTGATTTCCTGCTCAAGGCACAGGATCGACCTGAGTGCTATATTGAGGTGAAATCCGTGACGCTTTTGCAGGAAGGTAAAGGCTATTTTCCGGATGCGGTGACGATTCGAGGACAGAAACACCTGCGCGAGCTGAGTCAGGCTGTGGCAGAGGGTCATCGGGCCGTTTTGTTGTTTGCCGTTCTGCACTCGGGGATTGAGGACGTTTCCCCGGCGCGTCACATTGATGCCGCTTACGCAGAGCAACTGGTACAGGCGCAGCTGAGTGGCGTGGAGATTTTGGCTTATCGGGCAGAACTGTCATCCGCCGGGATGTTATTAACGACGCCGGTTGACGTAACATTGTAATATCACTGGCATCCTTCTGTGATATGACTACCTTCTGTCAGGGGTCAACTACGCTGTTCCTCACAGGCTTGTCAAGATGCGATCAGGAATAATTGCCAACCTTGACTGCTTCTGTTATTTATAGCGGCCTGTTTTTTCCCCGTTGGGGGATCGATGTACCCAGGAGAGGGCCATAAACACGGTCAGCGTGAATGCGCTTACCGATGGCTATCGAAGGGTATAGTGCGTGTTATCCAGGAGAGAAACAACATGCAAGAAGGGCAAAACCGTAAAACATCGTCCCTGAGTATTCTCGCCATCGCTGGGGTGGAGCCTTATCAGGAGAAGCCGGGCGAAGAGTATATGAATGACGCGCAACTGGACCATTTTCGCAAGATTCTGGAAGCCTGGCGCAATCAATTGCGGGACGAAGTCGATCGCACCGTTACACATATGCAGGATGAAGCTGCTAACTTCCCTGACCCGGTTGACCGTGCCGCTCAGGAAGAAGAGTTCAGCCTGGAACTGCGTAACCGCGACCGCGAGCGTAAGTTAATTAAAAAGATCGAGAAAACGCTGAAGAAAGTCGAAGATGATGACTTTGGCTATTGCGATTCCTGTGGCGTAGAGATCGGTATCCGCCGTCTTGAAGCGCGTCCTACCGCCGATCTGTGTATCGACTGTAAGACACTGGCAGAAATTCGTGAGAAGCAAATGGCGGGTTAATGTTGCCGTCTGACTGCAGCCACACGGCGGAAGAAGTCCCACTTTTTCCGCCGTGTGATTCATAACGCCTATGTCATACTCATCCTGCGTTGGGCGCTTCGCGCCATCTCCCTCTGGCGAACTCCATTTCGGCTCCCTGATTGCTGCGTTAGGCAGTTACCTGAGCGCACGTTCACAGCACGGCCGCTGGCTGGTTCGTATTGAAGATATCGATCCGCCGCGCGAAGTCGCCGGTGCCGCAACGCGTATTCTGCAACAGCTGGAGCATTACGGCCTGTTCTGGGATGGCGAGGTGATGTGGCAATCCCAGAGACACAACGCTTATCGCGATGCACTGCACTGGTTAAGAGCGCACCGTCAAAGCTATTTCTGCACCTGTACCCGAAGCCGCATTCAGCAAGCCGGTGGCTTTTATGATGGCCACTGTCGGGATCGTCAGCGCGGCCCCGAAGGTGCGGCCCTGCGCCTGCGCCAGCATGCGCCTGTTTATGGTTTTCAGGATCGGCTCAGAGGCGAGATCATTGCCGATCGGCGGCTGGCTGAGGAAGATTTTATCATTCATCGTCGTGATGGGCTGTTTGCTTACAATCTGGCTGTCGTCGTGGACGATCATCATCAGGGCATCACGGAAATTGTGCGCGGTGCAGACTTAATTGAGCCTACGGTACGGCAGATTGCTCTTTACCAGCAATTTGGCTGGGCGCTACCGGACTATTTGCATTTGCCGCTGGCAACGACGGCCGATGGTCACAAACTTTCTAAGCAAAATCATGCGCCCGCGTTACCGGAAGGGGATACGCGGCCGAGCCTGGTGCAGGCTTTACGCTTTCTGGGGCAGCCTGTCGCCGAAGGCTGGATGGACAAAACGCAGGAGAAACTGCTGTCTGACGCCGTGAAGCAGTGGAATATCGCTTTGATACCTCACGATAACGCCCTGATAACGGATGCATAGACAACAGCATTCTCAAATGATTCACAACAGGCTATGATTAGCCGCTGATTTTACCTACACCCTAATTGTCACTGTCGAGGTGTCCCATTTTTACCCGAGTCGCTAATTTTTGCCGGAAAGTCCTGAAGCGTGATGACGAGGAAGCACCAGCAGAGGTTGAACCTGAGAGTCATATGACCATCATTCCTCGTGAAAGCCACACCATCTCACGTAAAGACATCAGCGAAAATGCCCTCAAGGTGCTGTATCGTCTGAATAAAGCCGGTTATGAAGCCTATCTTGTTGGCGGCGGCGTGCGTGATTTGCTGCTGGGACAGAAGCCTAAAGACTTCGACGTGACCACAAACGCCACGCCGGAGCAGATGCGTAAACTGTTCCGCAACTGCCGTCTGGTTGGCCGCCGCTTCCGTCTGGCGCACGTGATGTTTGGGCCGGAAGTGATCGAAGTGGCGACATTCCGCGGTCATCATCAGATTGAAGAGACCAGCGACGATCATAACAATTCTCAGCGTGCCCAGAGCGGTATGCTGCTGCGCGACAATATTTTCGGCAGCATCGAAGATGATGCTCAGCGTCGCGATCTGACGATCAACAGCCTCTATTACAGCGTGGCCGATTTTTCGGTTCGGGATTATGTTGGTGGTCTGAACGATCTGCAGCAAGGCATTATTCGCTTGATTGGCGATCCGGAAACCCGTTATCGCGAAGATCCTGTGCGCATGCTGCGCGTTGCGCGTTTCGCTGCCAAATTAAATATGCGTATTGCGCCTGAAACGGCTGAGCCGATTCCCCGTCTGGCGTCGTTACTTCGTGACGTGCCCGCCGCGCGTCTGTTTGAAGAGTCGCTAAAACTGCTGCAGGCCGGCTATGGTTACAGTACCTGGCTTAAGCTGTGTGAATACCAGTTATTTCAGCCGCTGTTCCCCACGCTGGCCCGTAACTTTACCGAGAACGGCGACAGCCACATGGAGCGCATGCTGGCCCAGGTGCTTAAGAACACGGATAACCGTATTCAAAATGATATGCGGGTTAATCCGGCCTTCCTGTTCGCCGCGATGTTCTGGTATCCACAGCTCGAAGCGGCTGAACGCATTGCGCAGGAAAGTGGCCTGACCTATTACGATGCCTTTGCCCTGGCCATGAACGATACGCTGGACGAAGCCTGCCGTGCGTTAGCCATTCCTAAGCGCATCACCTCGTTGATTCGCGACATCTGGCAGTTGCAGCTACGCATGTCTCGTCGCCACGGTAAGCGGGCCTGGAAGCTGATGGAGCATCCTAAGTTCCGTGCTGCTTACGACCTGCTCTCGCTGCGAGCGGAGGTAGAAAACAATCCGGAACTGCTGCGCCTGAGTAAGTGGTGGGGAGAGTTCCAGGTTGCCGCGCCGCCACAGCAGAAAACGATGCTGAATACCCTGGGAGACGATCCGGCCCCGCGCAGCCGTACGCGCCGCCCTCGTCGCCGTTCAACGGCTCCGCGTCGTGATAACAACAACGCCTCATGACCCGGGTTTATCTGGCATTAGGCAGTAACCTTGCCGATCCGCTGCATCAGATTGATGCAGCGCTCTCAGCCCTGGACGCTCTCCCTGAGACTCAACGCGTAGCTACCTCCCCCTTTTACCGCACGCCGCCCTATGGCCCACCCGACCAGCCGGACTACCTTAATGCAGCGGTAGCGCTTGAAACCACGCTCACTGCCGAGGCGCTCCTGGATCAAACCCAGCGAATTGAACGGGAACATGGTCGCGTTCGCAAAGCCGAGCGCTGGGGCCCGCGCACGCTGGATATTGATATCATGCTGTTTGGTACAGCCAGCCTCAACAGCGATCGGCTGATCGTGCCGCATTACGACCTGCTTAATCGCGCATTTATGCTGGTACCGCTGCTGGCGATTGCGCCCAATCTGCACCTGCCTGATGGCCGCCCGCTTCAGCCGCTTCTGGCCAGACTTGACTGCTCCAGCATCCGTCCCTGGCACAGTTGATCATCTATTCACACGTCACAGATTCCGCTCAGCAACGCGATACAGTAAAATGCGTCCATCTGAATTTCTGAGTTGAGAGCGCCATGAAACCCACCACCATTTCTCATTTGCGTCAGTGGAAAGAAAGCGGCAAAAAATTCGCGACCCTGACCGCCTACGAGTTTAGTTTCGCCCGGCTATTTGCCGATGAGGGCATTCAGGTGCTACTGGTAGGCGACTCGCTGGGAATGACCGTACAGGGCCATGATTCGACGTTGCCTGTAACGGTAAGCGATATCGCCTACCATACCGCAGCGGTGCGTCGGGGTGCGCCTCAGTCGCTCTTACTGGCTGACCTGCCCTTCATGAGTTATGCCACGCCAGAGCAAACCTTTAATAACGCAGCGCAGCTCATGCGAGCCGGAGCCAATATGGTGAAGCTGGAAGGCGGCGCATGGCTGGCAGACAGCGTACGCATGCTGACGGAGCGCGCCGTGCCGGTATGTGGCCATCTGGGATTAACGCCGCAGTCTGTGAATATTTTTGGCGGTTATAAAGTACAGGGGCGCGATGAAGCAGGCGCGGAGCAGCTTCTGGCTGATGCGCTGGCTATCGAAGCGGCGGGGGCTCAGCTGCTGGTGCTGGAATGTGTCCCTGTTGCGCTGGCGCAGCGCGTGACCCAGGCGCTGGCGATTCCTGTGATTGGTATCGGCGCAGGTAACGTTACCGACGGTCAGATACTGGTCATGCATGACGCCCTGGGGATCACCGGCGGGCACGTGCCCAAATTTGCGAAAAACTTTCTGGCTGAGACCGGCGACATCCGGGCGGCCATCCGCCGCTATATTGCTGAAGTTGAAGCAGGAAGCTATCCCGCTGTTGAACACAGTTTCCAGTAATTCAGGAGAATTGCCGTGCTGATCATCGACACTCTGCCTATGTTGCGACGTGACGTTCGTCGCTGGCGCGAGCAAGGTAAACGTATCGCGCTGGTGCCGACAATGGGCAACCTGCACGAAGGGCATTTAACGCTGGTCGACGAGGCGCGTGAACGGGGTGATATCGTTATCGTGTCCATTTTCGTCAACCCCATGCAGTTTGATCGTCCTGACGATTTGGCTCGCTATCCGCGTACGCTCCAGGAGGATTGCGAGAAGCTCAACCGTCACGGCGTCGATGTCGTGTTTGCGCCCTCACCTGCCGAGGTTTATCCCCAGGGGCTGGCGAATCAGACGTTCGTAGAGGTCCCGGTGTTGTCATCGCTGCTGGAAGGCGCGAGCCGTCCCGGCCATTTTCGCGGCGTCGCGACCATCGTCAGCAAGTTGTTTAATCTGGTTCAGCCCGATATTGCCTGCTTCGGTGAGAAAGATTTTCAGCAGTTAGCCATCATTCGTAAAATGGTGGCGGATATGGGGTTCGACATCGAGATTGTCGGTGTGCCCACCGTCCGTGCCAAAGATGGCCTGGCACTCAGCTCACGCAACGGCTATCTCACTGACGATGAACGCAAGCTGGCCCCCGGTTTGAGTCAGGTAATGAATGAAATGGCCGCCCGACTGGCTAATGGCGAGCGGCAGATTGACGATATTATTGATGCCGCGAATCTGTCGCTGCAGGAAAAAGGATTGCGGCCGGATGGCCTGGCAATCTGCGATGCAGAAACGCTAGCCCCTCTGACGGTGGACAGCCAGCGTGCCGTGGTTTTAATGGCGGCCTGGCTGGGGAACGCACGGCTGATCGATAATCAACAGGTCGACCTCACGCAGTAAAGGCTGCAGGTCGTATTTTTGGCTGTATAACAAGGTTTCTGACTATGATTCGCACGGTTTTACAAGGCAAATTGCATCGCGTGAAGGTGACGCAGGCAGACCTCAACTATGAAGGCTCCTGCGCCATCGATCAGGATTTCCTTGATGCTTCTGGCATCCTGCAATACGAAGCCATCGATATTTACAACGTGACCAACGGTCAGCGTTTCTCTACCTATGCTATCGCCGCCGAACGAGGTTCAAAAATCATTTCGGTCAACGGCGCAGCGGCGCGCTGTGCCTGTGAAGGCGATATCCTGATTATCTGCTCCTATGTGCAGGTTGAAGATGCAGAAGCCCGTCAGTGGAAGCCCAACGTGGCCTACTTTGAAGGGGATAATCAGATGAAGCGCCTGGCGAAAGCCTTGCCGGTACAGTTGGCGTAAGCCCGGCCCACATAAAAAAGCAGCGATATCGCTGCTTTTTTGTCCGTCATGGCATCAGGTACGCAATCCGCGCCCGCGCTGAATCAGGAAGTAGACCGCGATATAGAACACCACGATAAAGGCAATCAGTACCGATAAGGTCAGCGCCAGCGGAACATCGTGGATGCCGAGGAAACCAAAGCGGAAGCCGCTTATCATGTACACCACCGGGTTCAGCTTTGAAATGGCTTGCCACACGGGCGGTAACAGCGTCAGCGAATAAAACACGCCGCCCAGGTAAGTTAATGGCGTCAGTACAAAGGTCGGTATCAGGCTGATATCGTCAAAGGTACGGGCAAACACCGCGTTAATCAGGCCGGCCAGCGAAAACAGCACGGCAGTGAGCAGCAGCGTGACGGCAACCATCATCCATGAATGAACATGGAAAGGGACAAAAAACAGCGACACCGCCGTAACCAGCACACCGACACAAACGCCGCGTGCCACACCGCCACCGACATAGCCCGCAATGATGATGTGCGTCGGCACCGGTGCCACCAGCAGCTCTTCGATATTGCGCTGAAACTTGGCGCTAAAAAACGAGGAAGCCACGTTGGCATAGGCGTTGGTGATCACCGACATCATAATCAGGCCAGGCACAATAAACTGCATGTAGCTGAACCCATTCATATCGCCGATACGCGCACCAATAAGGTTGCCGAAGATAATAAAATACAGCGTCATGGTGATAACGGGTGGCACCAGCGTCTGAATCCAGATACGGGCGAAGCGGTTCACCTCCCTAGCCCAGATGCTCTTTAACGCCACCCAGTACAAATGTGTCATGCTTTAGCTCCTGTTTTTCCTTGCGTCAGGCCGACGAACAGCTCTTCCAGACGATTCGCTTTGTTGCGCATACTCAGTACCTGCACGCCCTGAGCGCTGAGCTGGCTAAATACACTGTTCAGCCCCTGCTCACGTAGGACTTCGACCTCCAGCGTCGATGTATCGACCAGGCGATACTGGAAACCTTCCAGCGACGGCAGCGGACTGCGCGCGGCCAGATCCAGGATAAAGGTTTCCGATTTCAGCTTTGACAGCAGAGATTTCATTGAGGTGTTTTCTACCAGCTCGCCATTTTGAATAATGCCGATGTTGCGGCACAGCATTTCTGCCTCTTCAAGATAGTGAGTGGTCAGAATGATAGTGGTGCCCTGCGCGTTCAGATCTTTCAAAAACACCCACATCGAGCGGCGCAGTTCAATATCGACCCCGGCGGTAGGTTCATCCAGAATCAGCAGCTTGGGCGCATGCATCAGGGCGCGGGCGATCATCAAACGACGTTTCATGCCACCGGACAACATCCGCGCGCGCTCGTTGCGTTTTTCCCACAGGTCGAGTTGCTTCAGGTGCTTTTCCGCACGTTGCAGGGCTTCACGACGCTCAACGCCATAGTAACCGGCCTGATTCACTACGATCTGCATGACCGTTTCAAACGGGTTAAAGTTAAACTCCTGTGGGACAAGGCCCAACTGGCGTTTGGCGTTCACTACGTCTTTTTCCAGATCGTAGCCAAAAACCCTGACGCTGCCCTCAGACTTATTCACCAGCGAACTGATAATGCCGATAGTGGTCGATTTACCCGCGCCGTTAGGCCCTAAAAGCGCATAAAAATCACCGGCTTCGACGTTCAGATCGATGCCCTTGAGCGCCTGTACGCCGCCGGGATAGGTCTTGGTCAGCCGGGAAAGTTCCAGTGCATAGGTCATTCTGAATACATACCCTGTTGTATGGCATTGTAATGCCGTTTGAATTTAGGAAGCCTTCGCCTATAGTACGCGCACGCAAATGCGCAGTAACAGGTTGCTTAACGCCATGACAGATATTGATACCCTGATCAGTAATAACCGCGAATGGTCCACATTACTGGTCAAAGAAGATCCCGGCTTTTTTGAGCGACTGGCTCAGGCGCAAAAACCGCGTTTCCTCTGGATTGGCTGTTCAGACAGCCGCGTGCCCGCCGAACGCCTTACCGGCCTTGAGCCCGGCGAACTGTTTGTTCATCGCAACGTCGCCAACCTGGTCATTCATACCGACCTCAACTGCCTTTCTGTGGTGCAGTACGCGGTAGAGGTGTTAGAAGTTGAACATATCATCGTGTGCGGCCACTATGGCTGCGGTGGTGTTCAGGCCGCTATGGATAACCCGGAGCTGGGTCTCATAGATAACTGGCTGCTGCACATTCGCGATCTCTGGTACAAGCATAGCGTGTTACTGGGGGAACTCCCGCCGGATAAACGCCTGGATAAACTTTGCGAAATCAACGTTGTTGAGCAGGTTTATAATCTTGGGCATTCCACGATTCTGCAATCCGCCTGGAAACGTGGACGCAAAGTGTCGCTCCATGGCTGGGTTTACGGTATCCAGGATGGCTGCCTGCGCAATCTTGATGTGACGGCAAGCAGCCGGGAGAACCTTGAACAACGCTATCGTCACGGCATGGCTAATCTGTTAGTTAAGGGCGATTTTCAGCGCCAGTAACGCTGTTGCGCGACAAGCCTACACGAAACGACGGGCTCAGGCCTTGGAAGAATGTGCGGTCAACGGCATTCAGTCTTCGAGCGGCACCACTTTGCCGATGTAAGGCAGGTGGCGATAATGTTGCGCATAATCAATACCAAAGCCCACCACAAACTCATCGGGAATAGAAAAGCCGACGTATTCAACGTTGACGTTGACTTCCCGACGTTCAGGCTTATCCAGCAGCGTACAAATCGCCAGGGATTTTGGCTCACGCAAGCGCAGGATTTCACGCACTTTCGAAAGCGTGTTACCGGAGTCGATAATGTCTTCGACAATTAAAACATCTTTGCCGCGAATATCTTCATCCAGGTCTTTCAGGATTTTCACATCCCGGGTCGTGGACATACCGCTGCCGTAACTGGATGCGGTCATAAAATCCACTTCGTGCGGAACGTCAATGACGCGGCATAAATCAGCCATAAACATAAATGAGCCACGAAGTAGCCCCACCAGCACCATATCACTGCCGCTGTCGCGGTAATGGTCGGTGATTTCTTTGCCCAGTTCAGCGATGCGCGCGGCGATTGCCTGTTCAGGGATCATTACGTCAACAGTATGTTTCATTGCCTTTTGCCCGGTAGCTCACAAAGCCACGCAGTCTATCATAGTAGAAAGGCGTACTGATGCCGCGCGGAAAAAGCAAACGTTTACGTGTAGTAAAAATCTTCACCTGTCGTCTGGCAGTTGCACAGTCAGCATTACCTTAGAACAACACAGCATTTAACAGCATTAATTGCTGCATGATAGGATTTTATCAACATATCGTTATGCAGTTAACGACCTTATTGGGAGATCTCAATGACTTCACCCTCAAGTAAGAAAACGCACGTTGGCGATCGTCAACTGCATCCTGAAACCCAGATGCTGAATTATGGCTACGATCCTCGCCTGTCGGAAGGTGCCGTGAAGCCGCCCGTGTTTCTTACCTCTACCTTTGTTTTCGACAGCGCAGAAGAAGGCCGCGACTTTTTCGACTATGTTTCAGGCCGTCGTCAGCCTCCGGAAGGCAAAAGCGGCGGACTGGTTTATTCCCGCTTTAATCATCCCAACAGCGAGATCGTAGAAGATCGCCTGGCCATTTACGAACAGGCGGAAAGCTGTGCCCTGTTTGCTTCCGGTATGGCGGCTATCTCGACAACGCTGTTAACCTTTGCACGACCGGGAGAAGTCATTCTGCATTCGCAGCCGCTGTATGGCGGCACGGAAACGTTGCTGAGTAAGACACTGCACAATCTGGACATTCAGGCGGTCGGCTTCAGCGACGGACACGATGAAGCAAAAGTGCGTGATGCGGCTCATCGTGCGATGGCGCAGGGGCGCGTCGCGATGATTCTGGTGGAAACCCCGGCGAATCCCACCAACAGCCTGGTGAATATTGCGCTGATGGGGCGCATCGCCGACGAGATCGATCGGCATCAGGGTTCGCGTCCGGTCATCGCCTGTGATAACACCTTGCTGGGCCCAATTTTTCAACAGCCGCTGACGCTGGGGGCGGACTTATCGCTGTATTCTCTGACGAAATATGTCGGCGGGCACTCTGACCTGATCGCTGGCGCGGTGATGGGTAAGAAAACGCTGATGACGCAAATTCGCGCCCTGCGCAGCGCTATCGGTACGCAACTGGATCCGCACTCAAGCTGGATGATTAGCCGTTCGCTGGAAACGCTGTCGCTGCGCATGGAAAAAGCCTTTCGCAATGCCGAAGCCGTTGCCGCCTTTCTGCAGCCGCATCCTAAGGTAGCAGCGTTGCACTGGTTGCCCTATCTGGATGCAGAAAGCCCCGCGGGCAAAACGTATCGCGAGCAGTGCAGCGGCGCCGGCTCGACCTTCTCTTTTGATATCGTGGGCGGACAACCTGCCGCGTTTCGCTTTCTCAATGCGCTTGCGTTGTTTAAGCAGGCCGTTAGCCTGGGCGGCACCGAGTCACTTGCCAGCCATCCCGGCACAACCACGCATTCTGGCGTGCCGGATGCGGTCCGTGAGCGCATCGGTATCACCGACGCGACGATACGCTTATCGATCGGCATCGAACATGCCGGAGATCTGGTAGAAGACATCCGACTGGCCCTTGAACAAGCCTGATCAGGTCACGGTGAAGCCCAGCATCATCCCGGTATCTTCATGCTCCAGCAAATGGCAGTGGGCCATATATGCATGATCGGCGGCGGCGGTGTGATTGAAACGCACCAGTACTTCACTGCGCCAGCCGTCGACATTCACCATGTCTTTCCATCCCTGACGATGGGCGGCGGGCGGTTTGCCGTTTTCTGAAAGAATACGGAACTGCGTACCGTGAATATGAAAAGGATGCAGCATGCTGTCGCCTTCGCCGGAAATGGTCCATTTTTCCACGGCGCCCTGTTTCACATTGAAGGCGGGACGCGTCATATCAAATGCCAGACCGTTAATTTTATTGCCGTTATGGAAATCATACGCGGCAGCGGACATTGCGCCATGGTCCATATTTTGGTGATCCATCGTCTCTGCGCCGCTGTCATGTTTCATCTCGCTCGCGTCGTTGCCCATTGGCATAGCGTGCTGCCCTCCTTTGCCCATGGCTTTCTCACCGTAACGCGCCATTAACGCCTGCATACCTTGCTGATCCAACTGGGGATCCATACTGAGCTGCAGCCAGCGCGTTGTCAGGCCTTCTGTTTTTGGCACAGCTGGCAGCGTGGCGAGCTGGTCGGGTAAAGTTGCACTGGCCATGATCCGCAGCGGCAAGATATTCACCAGCGGCAGGGGGCGATCGAAAGGTGCCAGCGTCATGCCCATTTGCGTGACCGGCAGCGTGACGATATCAAAGGCGTTGCCGTCAGAGGTATCGACCATGATCTCAAAACGCTCACCAGGGAGCAGCGGAAGTGAATCCACTTTCACCGGCTCCGACAGCAGCCCACCGTCACTGGCGATAACATACAGGGGACGTTTGTCGCTGGCCGCGATATGCAGCGAACGGGCATTGCAGCCGTTAAGCAGGCGCAGACGTAGCCAGCCACGCGGCACGGCGTGCTGCGGATACTGCACGCCATTCGTCAGCATCATGTCGCCAAACCAACCCACCGCCGCGCGCATCACGTCAAGTTGATAATCGATATGCTCGCCAGACTGACTCAGCTGCTTATCCTGAAAGATAAGCGGTACATCGTCGGTGCCCCACTGGCTGGGCAGCCGGAGCGTACCTGACGGCTGATCCTCCAGCAAAATTAACCCCGCCAGGCCCTGAGCGACCTGATGGCCGGTTTTGCCGTGTAGATGCGGATGGTACCAGCAGGTTGCCGCAGGCTGATCCGGGGTAAAGGTCACCTGACGCATCGCACCCGGTGCAATGACGCCCTGTGGGCCGCCGTCTACCTCACCGGGAATGTCCAGCCCGTGCCAGTGAAGCGTAGTCGCTTCTTTAAGCCGGTTATGAATGTTGATGGTGGCTGTCGTACCGCGCTTCAGGCGAATCGCCGGGCCCAGCAGGCTGCCATTGTAGCCCCAGGTGGGTACGGCTTTCCCCTGCCACTGCGTCGTGCCCTCCATCGCCGTCAGGCTGTACAGGCCATTCGCATCCGCCTCCAGCAACGCGGGAATAAGAAGCGGCGGTCGGGTGGCGGCCATGAGCGAGCGGCTCCAGAGCGGCAGCGCACCCGCCGCGCCCAGTGCCGCGCTGAGTTTCAAAAAGTGGCGACGTTGCATAATCAGCATCCTTGTAACGAAATTACCTGAAGCCTAAACCCTGCCCTTATGGCAAGGTCAAGCATAGCCGGACAGAATGCCCCGAAAAGCGTAAATTGATCGAAAATCTTTACATAACTGTGCTAACGTCTTAAGACAATTATCTGATGAGAATAACTATGAAGAAAAGCATCAAGATCCTGCTGCTGGCGGGACTCTTCGGCTTCTCCTCCACCAGCTTTGCCCTGAGCGAATCCGAAGCAGAAGATCTTGCCGATCTCACTGCCGTATTCGTTTATTTAAAAAATGATTGTGGCTACCAGGATTTGCCCGATGCGCAGATTCGTAAGGCGTTGGTGTTTTTTGCTCAGCAGAACCGCTGGGACTTAAGCAATTACAACAACTACAACATGAAAGCCCTCGGCGAAGCCAGCTATCGTGATTTAAGCGGCATCGCCATTGCTAATGACCAAAAATGTAAGTCGTTGTCCCGGGATTCTCTCAGCCTGCTTGCTTATGTAAAGTAGCGCGCCAGCCCGCTCTCCCACCAGACATTTGCCCGTGCAAGGACTATCATAGTTAGCTATGATGTCCCGCCGATTTTCGGGGTGATGTCACGAAAGGAGAGCTTCATCATGGCCCAAAATGAGATGTGGTATGAAACACTTCATGCCGGCTTTGGCCAGTATTTTACCGTCGATAAACAGCTTTATCGGGATAAAACGGCCCACCAGGATTTAATCATCTTTGAAAACGCGGCCATGGGTCGCGTCATGGCGCTGGATGGCGTGGTGCAAACAACCGAACGTGATGAGTTTATCTATCACGAGATGATGACGCACGTGCCGTTGCTGGCTCACGGCTCGGCAAAAAGCGTGCTGATCATCGGCGGCGGCGACGGTGCCATGTTGCGCGAAGTGTCCCGCCACGCTGATATCCAAAAAATCACAATGGTCGAGATTGATGCTGGCGTGGTCACCTTTTGCCGTCAGTATTTGCCCAATCACAGTGCCGGCGCTTACGACGATCCGCGTCTCAATCTGGTTATCGATGACGGCGTGAATTTCGTCAATCACACCACTGAAAAGTTTGACGTTATTATCTCAGACTGTACCGATCCCATCGGTCCGGGCGAAAGCCTGTTTACCTCTGAATTCTATGCAGGCTGTAAAAAAGCCCTGAATGAGAACGGTATTTTCGTTGCACAAAACGGCGTCTGCTTCCTGCAGCAGGATGAGGCAGTGAACAGCCATCGTAAACTCAGCCACTACTTCCAGGATGTCAGCTTTTATCAGGCGGCTATCCCGACCTACTATGGCGGGATCATGACGTTTGCCTGGGCCAGCGACAATCCTGCTTTGCGCCAGCCCGACGCGGCCCTGTTACAGGCGCGTTTCGAAGCCTCTGGCTTGCGCTGCCGTTACTATACACCGGCGATTCATACTGGCAGCTTTGCCCTGCCACAATATCTGTTGAATGCACTGGAAGACCCGCGCTGACTGGGCATTTATAAGGGGGTGAATAAAATTGCAAAAGCTAAAACTACATGGCTTCAATAACCTGACCAAAAGCCTGAGTTTTTGTATCTACGATATTTGCTATGCAAATACTGAAGCTGAACGTGATGGGTATATTGCTTATATCGATGAGCAATATAATGCCAATCGCCTGACAGAAATTCTGACCGAAACCTGTTCCATCATTGGCGCAAATGTCCTGAATATTGCCCGTCAGGATTATGAGCCACAGGGTGCCAGCGTGACCATTCTGGTCAGTGAGGAACCCATCGATCCCAAAGATATTGATACGTCAGAACATCCGGGTCCGCTGCCCAACTCCGTCGTTGCGCACCTTGATAAGAGTCATATCTGTGTACATACCTATCCAGAGAGCCACCCAGAAGGCGGCCTTTGCACCTTCCGTGCCGACATCGAAGTATCGACCTGTGGCGTGATCTCCCCTCTTAAGGCGCTTAATTATCTGATTCATCAGTTGGAGTCAGACATCGTCACGGTGGATTATCGCGTGCGCGGCTTCACGCGTGACGTGAACGGCGTGAAACATTTTATCGACCATGAAATCAATTCTATTCAGAACTTTATGTCTGAAGACATGAAGGGCATGTACGACATGGTGGATGTTAACGTTTACCAGGAAAACATCTTTCACACCAAGATGTTATTAAAAGAGTTCGATTTAAAACACTATCTTTTCAATACCCGCCCTGAAGATCTGACGCCTCAGGAGCATAAACGTATTACCGACCTGCTGTGGAAGGAAATGCGTGAGATTTACTACGGCAGAAATATTCCGTCAGTGGGATTAAAAACGTACTAGTCACCCTACCGCTGCCCTGCCCCCCAGCGTTGGGGGCCATTTTCTCCTTCGTCATCATCCATGCCTCTTCCGGTTTCAACCAGAACAGGACTTATTATGCGCTGCAAACCAGGATGGCCGCCGTCCGGTTAATTTGCCTCTTCTGGTGGCTTTATCGCCTGGTTGCCGCGAGCACTTTTCTTGTAATACGCGCAGAACCCCGCGTCTCACTTTCTCCTGCTCAGCGCTGTCATCGCTGCCCTCCTCCGGCCGTTCTTGTCTCTTTTCCGCTACAACACAGGTATTAATTCAAATATTCAGTACTAAACACTAAAAAACCAATCCAGATCCGCCCAAATCATTAATTTAGTTAACATGAATTTCTGTAATGAAAATGATGTGACCTAACAAACTGCATCGCTTTACGCCATGCTAACCAATGCTTTTTCCATGAGGAAGATCACATTGTATCGCAAGAAAACATAAGCTTAATTTTTGATTAAAAGTAAGCCATTTAAGGTTAGTCATCTAAAACCTCGTTAAAAACCTTAACTATCATAGGCATAAAATTAATCCCATTAAAAAAACCAATAAAACATAAAAATAACTTAATGATCACATCACCCTGTGATATACATTAAAAAAATTTACTTTTCGCGGGTAATCGTTGGTAAGGAGAGTGATATGAGTCACGCATACTCTGTTATAAACATAAACAAACTTAACGTTTATGTGGAATTAGTGAAATGCAGCGTGCCCACACGTAACAGGACCATCCTGATAAATGGCGCGCTGGCGACCTCGTCTTCCTTTCGGAACTGGAAGCGGTTTCTGGCGGATAAATCAGATGTGATTACGTTCGATCTGCCTTTTTCCGGCAAATCGAAACCCTACAATGAGCAGGACTGTAATATCGTTACGCTGGATGATGAAGTGGCGATCATTCGGGAAATTATTTCAATCTATAAGCCTAACATTATTGCCTCTGCTTCGTGGGGCGGCGCATCGACGCTGAAGCTGTTAAATAACGGCGAAGATGGCCTGGAACACGCCATTATTGCGTCTTACTCTTTCGAATTTAACGATCGAATGCGCACCTACGTTAAACAGGCAAATCTGTACTCAAAAGAGAAAAAATTTGTCGATCTTGCGCATTTGATGAACGAAGAAGTCGGTGCCTATTTGCCAAACAAAATGAAATTCTGCAATTTCAGACACCTCACCACGCTGGATGAAATTGAGTACCGCCAGGGTCGCTTCCACCTTGAGCAAATCGCTAATATTCGCAATCATGACTACAAAAGCATTATCGATAATTCGGCATGTCAGTTTCACTTTATCAATGGCGATCTGGATATTCATACGCCGCAGAAAAACATTGAAGAGATTTGCGGCGAGTCGGACAAAACCTGCTTTTATCAGATCAGAGATGCGGGACACTTTTTAGATCTGGAAGGAAAAGTTAGCCGGGAGCGTACGGCTGCCGCCTTTAACACCATTTTTAACCAGATTGGTGTCTGAAATGAAAGTGATCATTGGCGCACTCGGCTCAGCTGGCGATGTCTTTCCCTGTATCGAAATTGGATCGCTTCTGAAAGAAAAAAATCACGATGTTTATTTGCTCGCTAACGATTACTTCAGGTCAGAAGCCGTTTCTCGCGGACTTTCCTTTGTTGCGGTGGGCGATAAAGAAACGTACGTCAACGCGGTACAGGACCGTTCGCTGTGGGAAAAAAAGCACTCTCTGAAACGTATCTCACACTATATGGCGGAACAGCAGGAAGCCATGTTCAATGCCATGAGCGCCCTTGTGGATGATGACTGCATTATCATTCATTCTTTATGGTGCTTCGCTGCAAAAGCGGTAAGTGACAAATACCAGATTAAGAAATATGCAATCAGCCTGACCAATTCAAATTTAAAATTGCAGCCCGGGCGCGTGATTAACGCGCTGGAAAAAGGCCTGCGAGTGAATCTGAACTGGAAACTGGCCTTATTTCAACGCGCACTGGTGTCACCCGCACTTCAGGATACGCTGGACAAATTACGCCGCGACAATCACCTGCCCGCCTGTCGAAATATTTATGCTGACTGGGTGAGCGGTGGACAGCGTTCGATCGTGTTATATGAACCCTGGTTCTATCAGAAAAAAGCGCGTAACGGGTTTTACGCTGGTTTTATGCTTAATAAAAGCCGTGCATCAACGGATGACGAACAGATTACCGCCTTTATTGACTCCCGAACGGTGGTGTTTTTTACCAGTTGGGCACTGGCTGAGAAAAAGTCCGTTAGCCAGATATTGCAGGACTTAAAAGCTGAGGGGTTAAAATGCGTACTTGTTACGCCAACAGCAACCGCCTTGTCGGTGAACGATGACGTGATGACCGTACCTCAACTGAATATTGCCCTTGTCGAAACGTGCTTATTTGCCATTCATCATGGCGGTATTGGCACCACCGCGCAGTTACTCAAGAATGGCGTTCCCCAACTGATCTATCCCCGCGCGTTCGATCAGTTTGAAAACGCCCGTGCACTTGAGCGGCTGGCCTGTGGGCTGAAAGGAAAAGGGATAAAGGAAATCCGGAAAATGGCGGCGCTTTCACGCCATAAGAAACATAATTGCGATTACTACGCGGCGCAATTTGATAAAGCGGGCAATAAAAGTCACGAACTGGAAAACTTTCTGACCCGTTAAGCCATCCGGCACAGCCAGCCAGGCATGATTTACCCTGGCTGGCCGATGGGCATCAGATCTGAAACGCGGCCGTTAATACTCTCAGGCTCCTTGCCTGTTCCGTTAACGACTGGGATGCAGAAGCGGACTGTTCGACCAACGCCGCGTTGCTCTGCGTTACGCTGTCCATTTGGGTCACAGCCACGCTGACCTGCGAAACGCCCTGCATTTGTTCTACCGATGCCAGAGCCAGCCCATCCATATATTGTGCCAGCGAGGCGACCTCGCTCGCGGCTTTAAGAATACTGTGTGCCGTATTATCTGCCGCTTTTACGCCTTTCTCGACGCCACTGACGGCTTCTTCAATCAGGGTGCCGATTTCTCGTGACGACGAGGCGCTGCGTTGAGCCAGCGTCCGGACTTCGCTCGCCACCACGGCAAAACCGCGACCATGTTCACCTGCTCTTGCTGCTTCAACGGCGGCATTCAGCGCCAGAATGTTCGTCTGAAACGCGATGCTCTGAATGACCGCCGTAATCTCTTTGACCTTGGCCGCACTCACCGAAATGCTGTGCATGGTCTGACTCATTTCATTGACGGCTTTTTCACTGGCGCGGGTCAGCGATTCCGTCTCGCGAGCCGAAGAGGCGGTGGATTCTGCGACGGAAGTGTTATTGCGCACGGTAGCGGTAATCTGCTCCATACTGGCTGCAGTCTGCTGCAACGCGGCAGCCTGCTCCTCCGTGCGGGAAGAGAGCTCTGTATTTCCCTGTGCAATTTCGCTGGCTGCCAGTTCAACCGACGCAGCGGAATCTTTGATCTGAGAAACCAGTGTCCGCAGATGATTTTGCATATTGGCCAGCGCCGCAAGCAGCTTGCCGGTCTCATCCTTTCGATCCACGGTAATGACGGAGGTCAGGTCGCCCCGGGCGATGGTATCAGCCGTATTCACCGCCAGCGTCAGAGGACGGGAAATGCTACGGGAAATAAGCAGTCCCAGCACCAATGAGATGGCTGTCGAAAGCACCAGCCCGCCTGTTAACGTCATTCTGGTCTTTGTACGCTCAGTGATTAACTCGTCTGCACGGGCCTGCAGCAACGATTTTTCAGTGGCAATCATTGACTCAATGACAGAACGCATCGCATCCATTTGAACTTTCCCTTCACCCGAGGCAAAGAGCTCAAAAAAGCGCTGCTGATCCAGCGAGCCCTGATTCAGGCGTTCGCGCGCATCGATCACCTTTTGGGCATAGGTTTCCAGCCAGGCCTTTTGTCTGTTTTCCAAATCAACTAAACGTTTCTGCTGTTCCGGATTATCCTGGGTCAGCTGATGCGTAGTCTCTATATATCGACTGAACGCCTGTTTCCCTTCATTAAACGGAACCAGCATCTGCGGTTTGCCGTTGAGCGCAAAACCACGCACGCCCGTCTCCATATTAAGCAGGTTTTCGGTGGCCTTGTTTAATCCTTCAACAACCTGATAAGTATGAATATTAAGCTGGCTGGCTTGTGTTACCCGGCCAAAACCAGCATAAAACAGGCCACAAACGACAATCATGACCAGCGTAATCGCGCCAAATGCAATATAGAGTCGTGTTCTGATAGATGTGTTGCTGAGCATAATTTCTCCGCGAGTGGAAAAAATAAATAAATTCCATTAATTAACTGAGACTAATGGCAAAAACATTAATAATCAGGCATGTAAATTTAATGAAAAGCCTGTTAACGCACCCAAAAATGAGTGACGCCAATATAAACGCATTAATGTCCAGTTGATTATTAACGCAGTTGCTGAAATTTCCACTGCGTTACCTTTTTAATTTTAAGCCACTTCAAAAAATCGCAGAGATGCTTATCTATCACTATGCAGCTTCAGCGGAGCGTGAATTAACCCACCGAAATAAAAAAGATTAAAATCAAAGACTTTTAAAAGAGATGAGAATGAAAATGCTTACAACATTGCGTTGAAGGAATAAAGTGCAACGTTAATTTGACTTAGCGCCATCGCATTATTAACCAATTAAATTTTATCACTCATGTCAAAACCGCCTGTCATCTCCTCATCTTTTTGGTGAAAGGTTATATTTTAATAAAACAGAACATCGCGCGCGGCGTTAAATATTGCCCTGTGCCCCGTGCTCTTAATACAAATCACCCCTACCTTGTGCTCTCTGAAATCGATTTTAACCTGCACATCGACTGCAACGTCGCCGATGTACAGGCCCGGGCTTAGGGTTGGAGATACAACTCTTCTATGTAGTGCAGGGCTTCGCATAGCGTACTGTCTGTGCCAAATCCCCCCGCCTTGGTAATAACCGGCAGGTCATCAATTTCACTGTTCACGAAGGTGCCGCAGGGGATACAGGGAGCGACTTCGCTCTGAATACGATAACCTTCAGCGCCCAATGCGTTAGCCACCGCAATAGCGATGTCCCCACCGGTGAGAAACAGGCCGCCGGTACGAGCACGATCGAGAATCGCCAACGTGATTTCTCCCAGCCGCTGACTCAGCTTTTCACCTAAGGCTTCACGACTCAGTTCGTAGTGCGCGGTCAGAGCATCAATCTGATTACGATCGTCAACGCTACTGCTGGTCTGAAGAACACAGTGCCTGTTCTGCATCAGAATCTCGCACGCCTGGGCCACGATATGCTCGCACTCATCTTTAGGCCCCAGAAGGGTTTGTACCGCAATTCTGACAACGTCAACGCGTCCTGAGCGCTGCGCCTGCTCAACCTGACGTCGGGTCATTTCACTCATTGAGCCTGCCACCACCAGTACCGGCAGAGTTTGATGCATAGTCATGTAACTTTCAGCCGGAAGTGCATTCGCCAGCCCCGCCGCACCGACCAATAAAGGGGGCTGGGTCATGGCCAGGGCGGCCTGGGCAATTAGCGTCAGATCGTTATCATTTTCGGCATCCATGACCACGATGCCCCCTCCCTGCCGGGCCAGACTTTCAAGCCGGGCACGTAGCTCACCGCCTCTTACCACGTCCAGCGACATTTCACTCACCGGCAGATGAGTCTGTAAGCCGATAAGCGTACTGATCCGCGACGAAATAATCGGGGTGCGAGGATCGCTGGCAAACTCTGTCTCCAGCAACGGACGCTGGTGCACCAGGCACTCACCCTGGCGCGTGATGCGGCCTGCCGAAGGTATGGCCGCGGCAACGATCGCCAGCGTGGCACCACTTGCCGCCATAGCCGCGGCAATCTCCGCCCCGGGGTTCCCCCGCAAGGTCGAGTCGATTTTTTTATAAATCAGTACGTTATTTTGCGTCGTGCCCAGCCAGGCAGAAAGCGCCTGAGTAACGGCAATGCTCGCCTGCTCTGCGCTAAGCGCCCGGCTATCCGTGTTGATGACGAGTACGTCAGTCCGCCGCGAGGGTTTCTGCTGTGGCGTCAGCATCACTTCGGTGCGTGCGCCCTTTTTAGCCAACTGGACACCGGTATCGTTTGCGCCCGTAAAATCGTCGGCGATGACAAGCATTTTCATCATAACTTCTCCGTGGATGACAGCGATCGCTGCTGATTACTCTTTGCCACCCATGAGGTCAGCATGGGCGTTAAAATTGCGGTAACAATGACCGACGTCGCGACCAGCGGCGTGGCCGACGCAACGACGTCCGCCAGGGCGGGATCGGCGTGAGCAATAGCAACAGGCGTGGCGACAGCATTGCCCGCCGTGCTGGATGCCGCCGCGCCGGCAATTCCGCTGCCACCTAACAAGCGATCGACTTTTATATTAAAGAAGCCGCCGACGAGCGTGGTTAAGCCCCCCAGAACAATGCCAGCCAGCCCGCCTTTGAGCAGCATGGCAAAATCAATGCTGGCACCCAACGCAAAGGCAAAGAAGGGAATCAGTATCGGGCCGCCCTGAGACAAAAAATCGCGCATTTTTGGATCGAGATTACCGAGCAACATGCCCAGCAGCATGGGGACGATCACCACCACCACCGACATGACAGGAATATTTGCCATCCCTGCCGCGCCCAGGGCAATCATGGTGAGTACCGGACCATCGTTAAGGGAGATCACGGGTGTCGCGCCGACTTCATTGTCCTGGCCAAACTCCCCCGCGAGGGCAGCATAAAGGCCGCCATTCGTATTGCTCATGGCCGAAATGACGGCGACCGACGTCAGTCCCCACAGCCCCTCCGCGCCAAAAAAGGTATCCACAGCAAAGCCCACGGCCACAGCAACAAGAAACTTGCTTGCCGTGACGCCACCGCCTATCAACAAGGCTTTGGGTGCCGCTTTGATATATATCCCTGCGCCCATACAAAACAAAAATGCCCCAATCAGAGCAGGTGCACCTTCTTTAAAAAGCGCGGTGGTAAAGCCGCCCACCTGTAAGGCTTCGGGCGCGAGCGTATTCACGATGGCCCCTAAAACCAGCGGGACAACCATCATACCGCCCGGGATTTTTTCAACTGTTGCTTTAATATCCATATTATCACCATTATGATTAATTATAATCACCATGATGATATTAAATCATTAAGAGGAAAATTGCGGCATGAATCGCAGAATAGCGCGCGGTTAGTTGAGCATAATCAATCAATACGGAGTGGAACCACAGGGCCTGCAATACTCACCGGTATTATCTGTTTTGCATGAAGCGCCGCCAGGCAGCAATGACCGCCAGAAAATCTTCCATACCGCAGAAGCACAAGCTTTCTTCATCGTAATAATTCATGCCCTCTTCCATTTCATCGCCTTCAAAATTCAGCGTATTCGCGCGGACAATCACCTCTTCGTCATCCATCCACAGCGTGTATTCCCGCCCGATACGTTGCCACTGACGTTCACTTCCTTTTAATTTATGGGCTTCCGCTTCCACCTCATCCAGCACGCTGGCATCGTGCTCGACCTCTTCATTAAACCAGTGGCCCAGTGCTTCATGTCCCATCGACATACGAACTTTCACTTTGCCCGTGATGTCACGTAGAAATTCATACTCCATGATCTTATCTCTTTATCAGTCACTCGCGCTGTTATACCGCTATTTTCATTACCATGCACCTGCTTAGCGCACACATCCGGCTTCCTTCAGGACACTTTTCAGGCATAAAAAAAAGAGGAACGCCAGAGCGTCCCTCTTAAATGGACCAACGGTCAGCAATCAGACGGCGGTCTGGAAAATCACGCCATCCGCTTTTTCAGTGTACTGGCTCAACTGGTCAAAGTTGAGATAGCGATAGGTATCGCTAGCCGTTTTATCCACCTGCGCCATAAACTGCTGATACTCATCTGGCGTTGGCAGCTTACCTAACAGTGATGAGACCGCCGCCAGCTCCGCAGAAGCCAGGTAGACGTTAGCCCCTGTACCTAAACGGTTCGGGAAGTTACGGGTTGAGGTCGAAACGACCGTTGCGCCATCGGCGACACGTGCCTGGTTACCCATGCACAGTGAACAACCCGGGATCTCGATACGCGCACCGCTCTTACCGAACACGCTGTAGTAGCCTTCTTCCGTCAGCTGTGCCGCATCCATTTTGGTCGGTGGTGCGACCCACAAACGGGTTGGCAGCTGGCCTTTGTGGCTGTCCAGCAACTTACCTGCCGCGCGGAAGTGACCGATGTTGGTCATGCACGAACCGATAAAGACTTCATCAATCTTCTCGCCCTGCACATCTGACAGCAGACGCGCATCGTCGGGATCGTTTGGCGCGCACAGAATCGGCTCTTTGATCTCCGCCAGATCGATGTCAATCACCGCAGCATATTCTGCATCGGCGTCGGCTTCGAGCAGCTGTGGATCCGCCAGCCATTTCTCCATGCCTTCGATACGGCGCTCAAGCGTACGACGATCGCCGTAGCCTTCTGAGATCATCCATTTCAGCAGGACAATGTTAGATGTCAGATACTCTTTGATTGGCGCCTGATCCAGCTTGATGGTACAGCCTGCAGCAGAACGCTCAGCAGAGGCATCGGTCAGTTCGAACGCCTGCTCCACTTTCAGATCGGGCAGACCTTCAATTTCAAGGATGCGACCGGAGAAGATGTTCTTCTTACCTTTCTTCTCAACGGTTAACAGGCCCTGCTTAATCGCATACAGCGGAATCGCGTGAACCAGATCGCGCAGCGTAATGCCGGGCTGCATTTTACCTTTAAAACGTACCAGTACCGATTCCGGCATATCCAGTGGCATAACGCCGGTCGCTGCCGCAAAGGCAACCAGACCCGAACCTGCCGGGAAGGAAATACCGATTGGGAAGCGGGTGTGGGAATCGCCACCGGTGCCGACGGTATCCGGCAGCAGCATACGGTTCAGCCAGGAGTGAATTACCCCATCCCCAGGACGCAAGGAAACGCCGCCACGGTTCATGATGAAGTCTGGCAGCGTGTGGTGCGTGTTCACATCGACTGGCTTAGGATAAGCCGCCGTGTGACAGAATGACTGCATCACCAGATCGGCAGAGAAGCCCAGACATGCCAGGTCTTTCAGCTCGTCGCGGGTCATAGGACCGGTGGTATCCTGCGAGCCCACCGAGGTCATTTTCGGTTCGCAATAGGCACCCGGACGGACGCCGTCAACGCCACAGGCGCGGCCAACCATTTTCTGCGCCAGTGAGTAGCCGCGTGAGCTTTCCGCCACGTCTTTCGCGATACGGAACACGGTGCTGACAGGCAGCCCCAGGGATTCACGCGCTTTGCTGGTCAGGCCACGACCGATGATCAGTGGAATACGGCCACCGGCACGCACTTCATCAATCAGCACGTCGGTTTTCAGTTCAAAACTGGCCAGCAGATCGCCGGTTTCGTGATTGCGCACTTCGCCTTTAAAAGGATAGATATCAATGACATCACCCATATTCAGGTCGTTCACATCCACTTCGATCGGCAGCGCGCCGGCATCTTCCATGGTGTTGAAGAAGATAGGCGCAATCTTGCCGCCCAGAACAACACCACCGCCTTTTTTATTCGGCACGTTAGGGATGTCATCGCCCATAAACCACAGCACCGAGTTGGTGGCCGATTTACGGGATGAACCTGTGCCCACAACGTCGCCCACATAGGCCAGCGGGAAACCTTTAGCCTGCAGTGCTTCGATCTGTTTGATCGGACCGATGTTGCCTGACTCATCCGGCTCAATGCCTTCACGGGCATTTTTCAGCATCGCCAGGGCATGCAGTGGGATATCAGGACGTGACCAGGCATCCGGTGCCGGAGACAGGTCATCGGTGTTGGTTTCACCCGTGACTTTGAAAACCGTAACGGTAATTTTTTCAGCCAGCTCAGGACGTGACAGATACCATTCGGCATCCGCCCACGACTGCATCACCTGCTTCGCGTGTGGATTGCCTGCTTTGGCTTTTTCTTCAACGTCGTAAAAGCTGTCAAACATCAGCAACGTGTGGGAAAGCGCTTTTGCCGCAATCGGTGCGAGTTTCGCATCATCTAATGCTTCAATCAGAGGATGGATGTTGTAGCCGCCCTGCATGGTACCGAGCAGTTCAACAGCTTTTTCAGGAGATACCAGAGGAGAGGTTGTTTCGCCTTTGGCGACAGCAGCCAGGAAACCTGCTTTAACATACGCCGCTTCATCGACGCCGGGTGGTACGCGGTTGACCAACAAATCGGTCAAAAATTCTTCTTCACCCGCAGGTGGATTTTTTAGCAGTTCAACCAGCGCGGCCATTTGGGAAGCATCTAATGGCTTAGGTACGATCCCTTGGGCAGCACGCTCGGCAACGTGCTTACGGTATTCTTCTAGCACGACGTTCTCCTCGCTCTCATTGTATGGGTTTCCGGTGCACCCTGATGACAACGCATTCCATGAGTAGGGTAAGGTGCCCGGTTCCGCGTGGGGCAGCATAGCAGGATTTAACCGCCTTGTTAATCTGTTTACAAAAAAGCAACATTAGGGTTTTCTGTAGCAGAATGCGCTAACTAATCCGGTGTAAACGGAAAAAAAGCAGGGCGTAAAGCCCCGCCTGCTAACACAGTCATACCCGATTACGTTTAGCGGTCGATCATACCGTATTCTGCATTGGCGTAGCGCTCACCGCGAATGTTTTCCGGGGCAAACACAGTATCCAGCATGTCGATGTCGACCTTTTTCAGGGCAACTGACGCGGCGGCACAGTTTTCTTCCAGATGGTGGACTTTGCTTGCTCCCGGAATAGGCACGATATCCTCACCCTTCGCTAAAACCCACGCCAGTGCCAGTTGAGCTGCAGAAATACCATAACCCCGCGCCATCTCCATCAGTTGATCCACTAACTTTTGGTTATGTTGCTGTGACTGCTGCTGGAAACGCGGCAAGCCACGGCGGAAATCATGCGGATCAAGGTCGGTCACCGCTGCCAGCTTACCGGTCAGAAAACCGCGGCCCAGAGGGCTGTAAGGCACAAAACCGACGTTAAGTTCGCGGCAGGTAGCAAGAATGCTCTGCTCGGGATCGCGAGTCCAAAGTGAGTACTCGCTTTGTAAGGCCGAAATCGGATGTACGGCACAGGCACGGCGCAGCGTGGCAGCAGACACTTCCGACAGGCCGAGGTAGCGCACTTTTCCCTCATTAATTAAATCTGCCATCGTGCCCACCACGTCTTCGATCGGCACCGCGGGATCGAAACGATGTTGATAAAGCAGGTCAATATGATCGGTGCCGAGACGCGTCAAAGATCCTTCTACTGCCTCGCGAATATGCTGTGGCTGACTGTTCACACCGGTCATGTTCTCCCAGCCCTGACCGGCACCGCTAATGCTAAAACCAAATTTCGTCGCAACGGTCACGCTATCACGGCGGCCTTTAAGGGCTTTTGCAATCAGCGCTTCGTTTGTGAAGGGCCCGTAAATCTCAGCGGTATCCAGAAAATTAATGCCCAGTTCAAATGCGCGGGAGAGCGTATTTAATGCCTGTGACTCATCCGTGTTGCCATAGGCGAAGGTCATGCCCATGCAGCCCAGCCCGAGTGCCGATACCTGTAAACCCTGATTACCTAATTGACGTTGTTGCATGACATCTTCCTCATTATTGCGGTGTTATTGTTATAATCCTCATCAATCGCAACAACAATTGTGCTTAATTTTCTAATTCAGTGAGAAAAACTCATCAATGACGCTATCCCGGGCAACGCTTCAGGAACTGGAAATGTTTTGTGCGATTGCGCACCATCGTAGCTTTCGCAAAGCCGCGCAGGCGCGTAACGTCACGCCCTCGGCACTCAGCCATGCAATGCGCCATTTCGAGCAGCGGCTCGGCGTGAGGCTGCTTAACCGCACCACTCGCAACGTTTCCCTGACCGAAGCGGGCGCGCATTTTCTCCAGCGTATTCAACCCGCGCTGGTCGAACTCTCTCAGGCCGTGGATGAACTTAATGACTGGCGGGCGCGTCCACACGGCAAGCTGAAACTCAATATGCCGCGTTCTGCTGAAACACTGTTCTTTGAAAGCTTGATTCTGCCGTTTATCCAGCGCTATCCGGAAATCACGCTGGAAATTGACAGTAATGATGCGCTGGTCGATATTCTGGAAGCGGGTTTTGATGCAGGCATTCGCTATGGCGATGTGCTGGCACAGGATATGATTGCCCTGCCCTTTGGCCCGGCAATGCGCACTCTGGTTGTCGCAAGCCCGGCCTTAATCGAACGTCATGGCGCACCGCAAACGCCGGATGAACTGCTTGCATTTCCCTGCATCGAACGCCGCTTCCCCAGTGGCCGACGCTATCGCTGGGAATTCTGGCACGCGGGGCAAAGGCAGGAGGTCGCGGTCAGTGGCCCGCTGGTGCTGGATAACAACGAGCGGATTTTGCAGGCCGCCCTTTCAGGGGCAGGGATCGCCTTCTTACAGGAAGCCGTGGTCAGCGCCCATCTGCAGCGCGGCGCACTCGTTGAACTGCTCAGTGGCTTTACCCAACATGCAGATGGCTTCTGGCTGTATTATCCTGGCAGGCGTTATGTCTCTGCGCCGTTGCGGCATTTTATTGACTGGCTACGCCTTAATAATAACGAAGCAGGCAATCATAAAAATTGAATAACAACGCGATCTCGCGTTAAAAAAATTAAAAAGGCGCCAAAAAGTAAATATAAAACCTTTTTAATCAGGACGTATTAACCTCTGACGATCTTATTAATGGTTCACTAAATAATCCAATAAAATATAAAGAGACTCTGAAATAATACATGCGCAGACTGCGGTTGGGCTCATGAATCATTCTGCCTGACGTGAGAATCTGAGGTGGAAAGAGGCAGGAACCGCTCACAATAATTTTAACGCGTGCGAGCGGGGAAACCCTGATACCTCAACACTGCAAGCCCTAACCCCTCTCACGATAAAAATCAAGAGAGGTGCCACCATCAAGTCGAAATACGGTTCGCTTGTTATCAGCGGGTCAATGCTCTTAGGATTACGTTTATCAAATTGACGTTCATTATGTGAACTTCGCCTCAGAATAATGAGTACTGAACTTTCGGCTGTCTTGAATAACGAAACCAGACAGTAAAAAATGCGTTAATGGCGGGATTGACTACGCCATTTTTGCCCGTGTAAAGGTGTTAGCACAGGCGCCCTTTCTTTTATTCCTTTCATTATCCGATTGAATCTAAGCCATAAAAAAACGGCCCCATAAGGGGCCGCTATTTCAGTTCTGAAAATTATTTCTTTTTCGCTTTCGCGTTAGGCAGATCGGTGATGCTGCCTTCAAAGATTTCAGCGGCCAGGCCTACTGACTCATGCAGGGTCGGGTGCGCATGGATGGTCAATGCGATGTCTTCTGCATCACAGCCCATTTCAATGGCCAGACCAATTTCGCCCAGCAGCTCACCGCCGTTAGTACCGACGATGGCGCCACCGATAACGCGATGGGTTTCTTTGTCGAAAATCAGTTTGGTGATACCGTCTGCGCAGTCAGAAGCAATAGCACGGCCGGATGCTGCCCACGGGAATGTGGCAGTTTCATAGCTGATGCCTTTCTCTTTCGCTTCTTTCTCGGTCAGACCAACCCAGGCAACTTCTGGTTCAGTATAGGCAATGGACGGAATCACTTTCGGATCGAAGTAGTGCTTCAGACCTGAAATGACTTCTGCCGCAACGTGGCCTTCATGCACGCCTTTATGCGCCAGCATCGGCTGCCCGACGATATCGCCGATAGCGTAGATGTGCGGCACGTTGGTGCGCATTTGTTTGTCAACGCGGATAAAGCCACGGTCGTCAACCTCAACGCCGGCTTTATCTGCATCCATGCCCTTACCGTTTGGCACGCGACCAATTGCCACCAGAACCGCATCATAACGCTGGGCTTCGCCTGGCGCTTTTTTACCTTCCATTGAAACATAGATACCGTCGTCTTTTGCTTCAACGGCGGTCACCTTAGTTTCCAGCATCAGGTTGAATTTCTTGCTGATACGTTTGGTGAAGACTTTCACCACGTCTTTATCGGCAGCCGGGATAACCTGGTCGAACATTTCAACCACGTCGATCTCTGAACCCAGCGCATGGTAAACCGTCGCCATTTCCAGACCGATAATACCGCCGCCCATGACCAGCAGACGTTTAGGCACTTCTTTCAGTTCCAGCGCATCGGTTGAATCCCACACGCGAGGATCTTCATGAGGAATGAACGGCAGCTCGATTGGGCGTGAGCCCGCAGCGATAATGGCGTTGTCGAAGTTAATGGTGGTTGCACCACCTTCACCTTCAACCACCAGCGTATTCGCACCGGTAAATTTGCCCAGGCCGTTAACAACCTTGACTTTACGACCTTTTGCCATGCCTGACAGACCGCCAGTCAGCTGGTTAATCACCTTCTCTTTCCAGCTGCGGATTTTGTTGATATCCGTTTGCGGCTGACCAAACACAATGCCGTGTTCTTCCAGCGCTTTCGCTTCTTCAATCACTTTGGCAACGTGCAGTAGCGCTTTAGACGGGATACAGCCTACGTTAAGACAGACACCGCCGAGGGTGCTGTAGCGCTCAACCAGTACGGTTTCCAGACCTAAGTCAGCGCAACGAAAAGCTGCAGAGTAACCTGCAGGACCTGCCCCAAGTACCACGACCTGAGTTTTAATCTCTGTACTCATCATGACCTCTTATTGGATTTCCGGCGGGTCAGACGCTGAGCCTATCCCATTAGGCTAGTTAACTGGCCATATTGCGTATGTTGCTACCACCCTACCGTTGACGGGTTTGCGTGGCAGGTACGCAAGCTGACTGCGCCAATTATGCCTAATGGAATAGGCTCATGATGTCCTTATTCCACCGGGACATGTTCACCGCAAGAGTTTACAGAATTGTTAATAAACTGCCAACCGCGGTGCCCTGAATGTTACAAAAAGGCCGGCATTTGCCGGCCTTTTGCGCTTTTTACATAACCAGACGACGAATGTCTGACAGCATATTGCCAATAATGGTAATGAAACGTGCGCCATCTGCACCGTCGATAACGCGGTGATCGAAGGACAGAGAGATTGGCATCATCAGACGTGGTGCAAACTCTTTACCGTTCCACACTGGCTCCATCGCTGACTTTGACACACCAAGGATGGCCACTTCTGGCGCGTTAACAATCGGCGCAAAGTGGGTGGTGCCCAGGCCGCCAAGGCTGGAGATGGTGAAACAGCCGCCCTGCATGTCGCCTGCGGTTAGTTTGCCATCGCGCGCCTTTTTAGAGATCGCCATCAGTTCACGAGACAGTTCTGTAATGCCCTTCTTGTTCACGTCTTTAAAGACCGGAACCACCAGGCCATTTGGCGTATCCACCGCCACACCGATGTTGATGTACTTTTTCAGCGTCAGCTTCTGCGCATCTTCAGACAGTGAGCTGTTAAAGCGTGGCATCTGCTCAAGCGCCGCCGCCACCGCTTTCATGATGAAGACCACTGGCGTGTATTTCACGTCCAGCTTACGCTTCTCCGCTTCGGCGTTCTGCTGCTTACGGAAAGCTTCAAGCTCGGTAATATCGGTTTTGTCGAAGTGCGTAACGTGTGGGATCATGACCCAGTTACGGCTCAGGTTCGCACCCGAGATTTTCTGGATACGGCCCAGCTCCACTTCTTCAACTTCACCAAACTTACTGAAGTCAACCTTCGGCCATGGCAGCATGCCCGGCAGGCCGCCACCGCTGGCGGCGGCTGGCGCGGCTTCTGCGCGTTTCACGGCATCTTTAACGTAAGCCTGAACGTCTTCTTTCAGAATACGACCTTTACGGCCTGTGCCTTTAACTTTGGCAAGGTTAACGCCAAATTCACGCGCCAGGCGACGAATGACCGGCGTGGCATGCACATACGCATCGTTTTCGGCAAATTCGCCTTTGCTCTCTGCTTTAGCAGCAGGTGCAGCAGGCTTCGATTCCGACGCCGCTGGCGCAGGTGCCGCCTCTTTTTTGGCAGCCGGTGCAGCGGCAGGCGCAGCGCCTTCCACTTCAAACACCATGATCAGCGAACCGGTGCTGACTTTATCGCCCGTTGCCACTTTCAGTTCTTTGACCGTGCCCGCGAAAGGTGCCGGGACTTCCATCGACGCTTTATCGCCTTCCACCACAATCAGTGACTGCTCAGCTTCGACTTTATCACCCACCTTCACCAGCACTTCGGTGACTTCGACTTCGTCACCGCCGATGTCAGGTACGTTGACCTCTTTTGAACCCGCGGCAGCGGCAGGTGCCGGCGCCGCGTCTTCTTTCACGTCTGGCTTCGCATCTGCAGCAGGCGCAGCGCCTTCTGCTTCAAAGACCATGATGTGAGAACCGGTATTCACTTTATCGCCGGTCGAGATTTTGATCGCTTTCACCACGCCCGCGAACGGCGCAGGAACTTCCATTGAGGCTTTGTCACCTTCAACGACGATCAGCGATTGCTCAGCCTCAACTTTGTCGCCCACTTTCACCAGAATCTCGGTGACTTCAACTTCATCACCGCCGATGTCCGGCACGTTAACGTCTTTGCTGGCGCTGGCAGGTGCAGCGGCTGGCGCGGCCTCTGCTTTTTTCTCATGCGCGGGCGCAGGGGCTGCTTCTGCAGCGGCTTCTGCGTCAAACATCATGATCAGCGAACCGGTTTCCACTTTGTCACCGGTTGCGATTTTGATCTCTTTCACCACGCCAGCCTGCGGCGAGGGAACTTCCATAGAGGCTTTATCGCCTTCCACGGTGATCAGCGACTGCTCGGCTTCCACCTTGTCGCCAACCTTGACCAGAATTTCGGTGACTTCAACTTCGTCTGACCCGATATCTGGTACCTTGATTTCAATAGCCATTACTCTGTTACCTCTTAAGCCAGACGCGGGTTAACTTTATCGGCATCGATCTTGAACTTCACGATCGCATCCGCCACGACTTTCTTATCGATTTCGCCACGTTTAGCCAGTTCACCCAGCGCGGCAACCACAACGTAAGATGCATCCACTTCAAAGTGGTGACGCAGATTTTCACGACTGTCAGAGCGGCCAAAGCCATCCGTACCCAGCACGCGGTAATCGCTTGAAGGCACATAGCTGCGAACCTGCTCAGCGAACAGCTTCATGTAGTCGGTGGAGGCCACGGCTGGCGCTTCGTTCATCACCTGAGCGATGTAAGGCACGCGTGGGGCTTCCGTTGGATGCAGCATGTTCCAGCGCTCACAGTCCTGACCATCGCGGGCCAGCTCGGTGAACGAGGTGACGCTGTAAACGTCTGAACCAATGCCGTAATCGGTCGCCAGAATCTGGGCAGCTTCACGCACGTGACGCAGGATAGAGCCTGAACCCAAGAGCTGAACTTTACCTTTGCTACCCTCAACGGTTTCCAGCTTGTAGATACCTTTACGGATACCTTCCTCGGCACCTTTCGGCATCGCTGGCATGTGGTAGTTTTCGTTCAGCGTGGTGATGTAGTAATAAATATTTTCCTGCGCTTCGCCGTACATACGAACCAGACCGTCATGCATGATGACTGCCACTTCGTAGGCATACGACGGATCGTAGGAGATACAGTTAGGGATCGTCAGTGACTGAATATGGCTGTGGCCATCTTCATGCTGCAAACCTTCGCCGTTCAGGGTGGTACGGCCTGATGTACCGCCGACCAGGAAGCCCCGCGCCTGTTGGTCGCCCGCCAGCCACATCAGATCGCCAATACGCTGGAATCCGAACATCGAATAATAGATGTAGAACGGAATCATCGGCAGGTTGTTGGTGCTGTAAGAGGTTGCCGCCGCCAGCCAGGATGATCCTGCGCCCAGCTCGTTAATCCCTTCCTGCAGAATCTGACCTTTCTCGTCTTCTTTATAGTAAGCCACCTGCTCACGGTCCTGCGGTGTGTACTGCTGACCGTTCGGGCTGTAGATACCAATCTGACGGAACAGGCCTTCCATACCAAAGGTACGGGCTTCATCCGCAAGGATAGGCACCAGACGATCTTTGATCGATTTGTTCTTCAGCATCACATTCAGTGCACGCACGAACGCGATGGTGGTCGAGATCTCTTTGTTCTGCTCTTCAAGCAGCGCACTGAACTCTTCCAGCGCCGGCATTTCCAGCTTTTCAGTGAACTTCGGCTGACGTGATGGCAGGTAACCGCCTAACTTCTCACGCTGGCCGTGCAGGTAGTTGTACTCTTCAGAGCCTTTATCGAAGGTGATGTAAGGCAGAGATTCGATCTTGTCGTCTTCGACCGGCACGTTGAAGCGATCGCGGATGTAGCGAACGCCATCCATGTTCATCTTCTTCACCTGGTGCGCGATGTTCTTACCTTCGGCTGTGTCGCCCATACCATAACCTTTAATGGTATGCGCCAGGATCAGTACCGGCTTGCCTTTGGTGTCCTGCGCTTTTTTCAGTGCCGCATAGATCTTCTTCGGATCGTGACCACCACGGTTCAGTGCCCAGATTTCATCATCTGACCAGTCTTTCACCAGGGCAGCGGTTTCCGGATATTTGCCGAAGAAGTGCTCACGCACATAGGCACCATCACGTGACTTAAACGTCTGGTAGTCGCCGTCAACGGTTTCGTTCATCAGCTGGATCAGTTTACCGCTGGTGTCATTACGCAGCAGTTCATCCCAACGACCGCCCCAGATAACCTTGATCACTTCCCAGCCAGCACCGGCAAAAATGCCTTCCAGCTCGTTGATGATCTTACCGTTACCGGTGACCGGTCCATCCAGACGCTGCAGGTTACAGTTGATGATGAAAACCAGGTTATCCAGTTTTTCACGGGTGGCGATGGTGATCGCACCTTTGGATTCTGGCTCATCCATCTCGCCGTCGCCCAGGAAAGCGTAAACGGTCTGACCGGAGGTATCTTTCAGACCACGGTGTTCCAGATATTTCAGGAATTTAGCCTGATAGATGGCATTGAGTGGGCCCAGACCCATGGAGACGGTCGGGAACTGCCAGAATTCCGGCATCAGTTTAGGATGCGGATAAGAGGACAGACCTTTACCGTCCACTTCCTGACGGAAGTTATTCATCTGCTCTTCAGTCAGACGACCTTCCAAGAAAGCACGGGCATAGATACCCGGAGAAATGTGGCCCTGGAAGTACACCAGATCGCCGCCGTCTTTTTCACTGCGCGCGCGGAAGAAGTGGTTAAAACACACTTCATAGATGGTGGCAGAAGACTGGAAGGAGGACATGTGGCCGCCAAGTTCCAGATCTTTCTTCGATGCGCGCAGCACCGACATGATGGCGTTCCAGCGAATGGCGGAACGGATACGACGTTCAAGTGAGGTGTTGCCCGGATAATCCGGTTCATCTTCAACGGCAATAGAGTTGATGTAGTTACTGATTGCGGCAGCACCGCCAGCAACTTTCACACCGCCTTTGCGGGCTGCACTCAGCACCTGATCAATCAGATACTGTGCACGTTCAACACCTTCTTCACGGATGACCGATTCGATCGCCTGTAGCCAGTCACGAGTTTCAATCGGATCCACGTCATTGTGTAAACGTTCTGACATGGGGGTATTCCTTATCTGTGTCTAATACGTTGAAAAATCGGGAGCCTGTTAACGTCAGGGAGACAGGCTCGTCGCACATGTTCGCACGATCTTTGCCGCACGTTATTCCTTACGTTGCTGTAAACGACGCAGGGAGCGTTCTCGACGGCTCTGCTCCCGACTTCTGTCCAGCAAGATTTCCTCAATGAACGCCAGGTGACGGTGTGAAGCCTCGCGTGCTTGTTCCGGCTCACGAGCCACAATCGCCTCGAAAATTCTGGCGCGGTGACCGCTCACTTTCGCCAGCATTTCCCGGCGCGAGTAGAGCAATTCAAAATTCTGTCGAACGTTCTGTTCCAGCATAGGTCCCATTGATCGTAGCAAATGCAAAAGCACGACATTATGGGCTGCTTCTGTGACAGCGATCTGATACTTCATTACTGCGTCTGCTTCAGCGTCGAGATCGCCGCTGTCCTGCGCCTGCTGAATATGAAGATGGCAGTCGCGAATCCGCTGTAAATCCTCTTCTGTACCGCGCAGCGCGGCATAGTAAGCGGCGATGCCTTCTAACGCGTGGCGCGTTTCCAACAGGTCAAACTGCGATTCCGGATGCTCGGCAAGAAGCCCAACGAGAGGATCGCTCACGCTCTGCCAGAGATGTTTCTGTACAAATGTTCCGCCGCCCTGACGGCGTAGTAACAATCCTTTCGCTTCTAAACGCTGGATTGCCTCACGGAGAGACGGACGTGAAACATCGAATTGTTTGGCGAGTTCGCGCTCGGGGAGCAACTTCTCTCCCGGCTGCAGCGTCCCTTCCATAATCAGGGATTCAAGTTGCTGCTCAATGGCATCGGAGAGTTTGGGTTGACGAATCTTAATGTAAGCCATCTTCCCTTCTTAGTGTGCCTGTCTGATAAAGTAAATTGGTAATACCAATTCAAAAAAGGAGCCCGTAAAGTAACAAAGTATTCACCTTGTGTCTATACGGCATCGGTGACATTAAGGTGACGTAAGGCTGTGCTTTTGCATTAACTGTTGAGTTGAAAAGTGGAAAACAGGGTGTTAACTCAATGTTAAATTTTTTCGGGTTTACCTAAAATTACACAAAGCTCCCAGTTAAACCGATTTAGCTCGCTGCGCTTTCCTTTCGCTGCGTTCAGGTTCTTTTTTTACCCACCTCGTCAACATCCCCCTTTTCCGCTGCTTCTTTTTCAGCCAACTCGTAACAGGTAAAGCGAAAGCAGGTGCAAAGCCATGCGCTTATCACTATTCTGGTCGGCAGGTTACAGCTGGCGGCATTACGCAAGTCAGATTCCCTAAAATATCAGTCTTACGTGTATTTAATTCTTTACAGTCAGAGCATCCTGCGGCGAAGAATAACAACATCATGAGGTGTGTATGGAACAACAGCACGGCGAATCGCTGAAGCGCGGTTTAAAAAACCGCCATATTCAGTTGATTGCCCTGGGTGGTGCAGTGGGAACCGGCCTGTTTCTGGGCAGTGCGTCGGTTATCAAATCCGCTGGCCCGGCCGTTATTTTAGGCTATGCCATTGCCGGATTTATCGCTTTTCTCATCATGCGCCAACTCGGCGAAATGGTCGTCGAGGAGCCGGTCGCCGGCAGCTTCAGCCATTTCGCTTACAAATACTGGGGCAACTTCGCCGGTTTTGCCTCCGGCTGGAACTACTGGGTCCTGTATGTGCTGGTGGCGATGGCCGAGCTGAGCGCGGTGGGCAAGTATATCCAGTTCTGGTGGCCTGATTTTCCTACCTGGGCTTCAGCCGCCATCTTCTTTGTGCTGATCAACGCCGTTAACCTGACCAATGTAAAAGTGTTTGGTGAGATGGAGTTCTGGTTCGCCATTATTAAGGTGATTGCGGTTATTGCCATGATCCTGTTCGGCGGCTGGCTGCTGTTTAGCGGTACCGGCGGTCCACAGGCTACCGTGCGCAACCTGTGGGAGCAAGGCGGCTTTATGCCCAACGGCCTGGGCGGACTGGTGATGGTCATGGCCATTATTATGTTTTCGTTCGGCGGACTGGAGCTGGTAGGGATTACGGCTGCCGAAGCGGACAATCCTGAAACCACGATTCCTAAAGCCACTAATCAGGTGCTGTGGCGTATTCTGATCTTTTATATCGGTTCGCTGGCGGTACTGCTTTCTTTAATGCCGTGGACGCGCGTAACCGCAGAAACCAGCCCGTTTGTGTTTATTTTCCACGAGCTGGGCGATGCGATGGTGGCTAACGCGCTGAACGTCGTCATTCTGACTGCGGCGCTGTCGGTCTATAACAGCTGCGTTTACTGTAACAGCCGTATGCTGTTTGGTCTGGCGCAGCAGGGCAATGCACCTAAAGCGCTGCTGAACGTGGACCGTCGCGGTGTGCCCGTGATGAGTATTCTGGTGTCGGCCGTTGCCACGGCATTGTGTGTACTGCTCAACTTTCTTATGCCGGCTGAAGCGTTTGGCCTGTTGATGTCGCTGGTCGTTTCTGCCCTGGTCATCAACTGGGCGATGATTAGCCTGGCGCACCTGAAATTCCGTAAAAAGAAAAATCAGCAAGGCGTAACCACCCGATTCAAGGCCGTTCTCTACCCGCTGGGTAACTGGATTTGCCTGGTGTTCCTGGCCGGCATTCTGGTTCTGATGGCCATGACGCCGGGGATGGCCATCTCCGTCTGGTTGATTCCTGTCTGGCTGATCGTTCTTGCTATTGGCTATTTCGTCAAAAATAAGACGCAAAAAGCCTGATCCCCCTGCCCACCCGCCGCCATTTTTCAGCGGGTGGGCCGTCACCAGACCCGACGCGGTTCACACTTCTTCTCGCATGGCTGTTTTGTCCATCATCGCAACGATTTATTGCCGCTCATCCTGCTGATTAAACATTAATACTTCTTTTCTGTTTAATTGTTCTGCAGGAAACATTAATGACAGGTAAAACCCTCTCGTTCAGAGAAAAGCTGGGTTACGGCATGGGTGATGCCGGCTGCAACATGATTGGCGGTGCCGTCATGTTATTTCTCAGCTATTTCTATACCGACGTATTTGGCTTAGCCCCGGCGCTGGTCGGTGTGCTGTTACTCTCCGTCCGGATTCTGGATGCCATTACCGATCCGATAATGGGCGCGATTGCCGACAGAACCCAAAGCCGCTGGGGGCGCTTTCGCCCCTGGCTGCTGTGGGTATCGGTGCCCTACGTTATATTCAGTGTGCTGATGTTTACCACGCCTGACTGGAGCTATCACAGCAAAGTTATCTGGGCGTTTGTGACCTATTTTTTCATGTCCCTGACCTACACCGCGATCAATATCCCCTACTGCTCGCTGGGTGGCGTGATCACTAACGATCCTGGCGAGCGTGTATCCTGTCAGTCGTACCGTTTTGTGATGGTGGGGATTGCCACGCTGATTCTCTCGCTGTCTTTACTGCCCATGGCAGAGTGGTTTGGCGGCGACAATAAAGCGCGCGGCTACCAAATGGCGATGGGCGTACTGGCCCTGGTCGGCCTGACGATGTTCCTGTTCTGTTTCGCAAACGTCCGTGAACGTATTCATCCTGCCGTGCCGACAAATGATGACCTGAAACACGATTTGCGCGATGTCTGGAAGAATGACCAATGGGTGCGCATTCTGCTGCTCACGCTCTGCAACGTGTGTCCGGGGTTTATTCGTATGGCGGCGACCATGTATTACGTGACCTGGGTAATGGGCCAAACGCCGCACTTTGCGACGCTGTTTATCAGCCTTGGCGTGGTGGGCATGATGCTGGGCAGTACGCTGGCCAAAGTGCTGACCGATCGCTGGTGCAAGCTGAAAGTCTTTTTCTGGACCAATATTGTCCTGGCCCTGTTCTCCTGCGGCTTCTACGGGCTTGATCCTCATGCCACCGTAGCAATCGTTATCGCTTACTTCCTGCTGAATATCCTGCATCAAATTCCTTCCCCCCTGCACTGGTCCCTGATGGCAGACGTGGATGACTACGGTGAATGGAAAACTGGCAAGCGCATCACGGGTATCAGCTTTTCAGGCAACCTGTTCTTTCTCAAGGTCGGGTTAGCGGTAGCAGGGGCGATGGTGGGGTTCCTGCTCTCCGCTTACGGTTACGATGCGGGAGCTAAGCAGCAATCCGCCCAGGCGATTAACGGCATCGTGCTGCTGTTTACCGTTATTCCTGGCATCGGCTATTTGATCACCGCGGGCGTAGTACGACTGATGAAAGTGGATCGTACCTTAATGCAAACCATCCAACGCGATCTTGCCCTGCGTCGCATCGCGGCACAGTCGGGCAGCAACCAGCCGCTGAGCGAGATCCAGACAGGAGCACTGAAATGAGTGAACACTGGCCGAACCCCTTTATCGAACGGCGTGCCGATCCTTTTATCCTGCGCCACAGAGAGCACTACTACTTTATTGCCTCTGTGCCGGAATACGATCGTCTGGAAATCCGACGCGCCAGTACGCTAATGGACTTACGCCACGCGGAGCCGGTGGTGATCTGGCACAAGCCCGATATCGGTCCCTTCAGCGAGCTGATTTGGGCGCCGGAGCTGCATCACATTGACGGTCAATGGGTCATCTATTTTGCCGCAGCGCCCTCGCGTGACATCAAAGACGGGCTGTTTCAGCACCGCATGTATGCGCTGGTTTGCGAGGGTGAGGATCCGCTCAGCGGCCGCTGGCAGCCTGTACGCCAGGTTTTGAGCCATATCGACAGCTTCTCGCTGGACGCCACTCACTTCGTTCATCAGGGTAAAAACTGGTATTTATGGGCGCAGAAAGATCCCGGCATTCCGGGCAATTCCAACCTCTATCTTGCGGAGCTGCGCAACCCATGGACGCTTAAAGGTAAACCGGTCATGCTGAGCCGTCCGGAATATGAATGGGAGTGCGCAGGCTTTAGTGTTAATGAAGGGGCGGCGGCGATAGTGCATGGCGACCAGCTTTTTATTACCTATTCCGCCAGCGCAACGGATGAGAATTATTGTATGGGCCTGCTGTCGATTCCGCGTGATGCCGATCCGCTTAATGCCCTGGCCTGGCAGAAGTCAGCGCGGCCGGTATTCTCAACCAGTTGGGAGAACCGCCAGTATGGCCCTGGGCACAGCTGTTTTACCCAGGATGAAGCGGGGCGGGATCTGCTGGTCTACCATGCGCGCAACTATACGGAAATTGAAGGGGATCCACTGTGGGATGGCAACCGCCACACGCGCCTGAAATATTTTTACTGGCGTGAAGATGGCACACCGGATTTTGGCGTGCCACCTGCGGATTACACCAGCGTCCCGTAAATGGTCAAGAGCGCCACGACCACCACTAATACCAGTGAAATGCGTTTTGCCAGCGCCACCGCAACACGTGGCGTAGCAACCTTATCAGTATGAGGATCGCGGGCCAGCGAAAACTGTGCCAGCGTCGTCAGCACATGGTATTGAGAGCGATGCCTGTCGGTTAATGATGCAAACCAGGCAGGCAACGCTTTTTCACCATGCCCCAGCAGCGCATAGGCAACGCCCGCCAGGCGGACCGGGATCCAGTCAACCAGATGCAAAAGCGTGTCTACGCCTGATTGCGCGCGCGCCATTGGCGTACCGTGTTTTGCCAACCAGCTTTGCCAGGCCCGTAAAAAGGCGTAGCCGACCAGTAAAACTGGCCCCCATGCGCCGCCCACCACAAACCAGAACATTGGCGCCAGATAGAAACGAAAGTTAATCCAGATAAGGGCGTTTTGTAACTCGCGTAAAAATTCGCGTTCGCTGCATTCAACCGGCACGCCGTGGATCAAGGTCAGTTCTGCCGCCATCGCCTGATGCGCGGCCGCCTCATCCCGACTCGCCGCCTGCAGATAGGCATGATAATGCTGACGCACCACACCGGCACCGATGCACAGTAATCCCACCACAATCCAGAACACAAGCTGCGGGATCCCAAACAGAATCCCTTTCAGGCTCCACACCACCAGCGCAGTCAATGCCATCACGACCAACAACATCAACAGAGTACGCATGAGGGAAACCTGCCGACGGCGACGAAAAACAGGTTCAAGCCGATGATCCAGTTGCCAGTGCTCTCCCAGCTTAAACAGCCGCTCCCAACCTAAAACCAGTAACAAGGTAAATAACGTCATAGTTACTCCAGATGAATCACGATTTTTGTTGCGGTAACCGCTGCAGATAATATTGCCAGTTAAACGCCGGTCCGGGATCGGTTTTACGTCCCGGTGCAATGTCGCTGTGTCCGGTAATGCGAGCAGGCGTTATCGGATAGTGCTGTAACAAAATTTGCGTGACCTGATGCAGCGCGTGGTATTGCGCTTCGGTATAGGGCTCAACGTCCGTTCCTTCCAGCTCGATACCGATGGAAAAGTCGTTGCAGTTTTCCCGCCCTTCAAACTGCGATATGCCTGCATGCCAGGCGCGTTGATCAAAAGGAACATATTGCACAATCTCGCCATCACGACGAATTAAGCAGTGGGCTGCAACGCGCAAATGCGCGATATCAGCAAAGTAGGGATGCGCGTCTGAGGGCAGTGTGCCCGTGAACAGTTTATCGATCCACGGCCCGCCATATTCGCCAGGCGGCAGGCTGATATTATGAATGACCAGAAGAGAGGGCGCCTCGTTGTGCGGCCGTTCATTACAGTGGGGTGACGGTACCTGGCGCACACCGGTCAGCCATCCATGTTCTAATTTCATACTGATTTCTCATCGCGAAGTCGAACTGAGAATAGCATGAATTCTAAGGCATTATTGCGCCAAAATGCGCCGCGCTCTCCTCACTCTCGCCCGCTTGTTAAGTATACTAAACAAAAATCCCCTCGGGGCTGGCACCGCTTTGTTATCCAGGATATGGTAATCCCACTGTTATCTGTCTTTTGCTGGAGCTGAACGCTATGTCTGTGCGTCGCTATGATCCTGACAGTCGCCGGAGTGCGCTGCTTGAACGTATTGAAAATGATATTCCTGAAACGGTCGCACGCGCATTACAGGAAGATCTTGGCGGTGAGGTAGACAGCGAACGGGATATTACCGCCCAACTGTTGCCCGCCGAAAGTCGCGCCCACGCCCGGGTGATTACCCGCGAAGCCGGTGTTTTTTGTGGTAAACGCTGGGTAGAGGAAGTCTTCAACCAGTTGGGTGCCTATACCGCGCTGACATGGCACGTGGAAGATGGCCAAACGCTTACGCCGGATCAACTGCTGTTTGAAATCGAGGGCACTGCCCGCCTGTTGCTCACCGCCGAACGCACCGCCCTGAACTTTGTGCAAACGCTGTCTGGCGTTGCCACCGAAGTCAGTCGCTATGTTGCGCTGCTGGAAGGCACACAGACTCAGCTTCTGGATACTCGCAAAACCCTACCAGGGCTGCGCACAGCTTTGAAATATGCGGTGCTGTGCGGTGGCGGCAGCAATCACCGTCTGGGTCTGTCAGATGCCTTTTTGATTAAAGAAAATCATATCATTGCCAGTGGTTCGATTCGCCAGGCCGTGGAAAAAGCCTCCTGGCTCTATCCGGATGTACCGGTCGAAGTCGAAGTTGAGTCGTTAAAGGAGCTACAGGACGCGCTTACGGCGTCGGCCGACATCGTCATGCTGGACAACTTCACGCTGGATGAGATGCGCGAGGCGGTGAAGATAACCGAGGGCCGTGCGCTGCTGGAAGTCTCAGGCAACGTGACCGAAACGACGATCCAGGAGATTGCTCAGACCGGTGTGGACTATGTTTCCGTCGGCGCACTGACTAAACATGTCCATGCCCTGGATCTTTCTATGCGCTTTGACGCTAAATAACAGCTTGTGCCGTGCCGCTGGCACGGCCTGTTTTGTGCTATTTCTTCCAGCGTAACCGCTGTATTGCTGTAACCCGCTGTATTTACTGCCTGCCCTTTTCCACTCTTCCCTTTTGCTGCTGTTAACGCCATCACAGGCTTTTTAAACTGCGACCTTCTTATTCAGGAGGTAATGCAATGATCTCTCAACGTGGATTCACGCTGGTCGAGTTAATGATTGTGGTCGGCATCGTGGCAATACTCAGCGCTATTGGGTTGCCCGCCTACCAAAATTATCTGCAGCGCGCCGCGCTGACCGACATGCTGCAAACGATGGTGCCGTTTAAAACGGCGGTTGAGCTTTGCGCCATTGAACGCGGCGGCCCGGACGCCTGCCAGGCCGGACAGCGAGGGATTCCGCAAGGCACAACATCACGGTATGTTTCAGCGGTCACCGTCGTGAACGGCACGATCACCCTGACCGGACAGGAAAGCCTTAACGGGCTAAGCGTTGAAATGCTGCCCGTGTGGGACAGCAATGAAGGCAGCATTCAGTGGCAGCGCACCTGTACCAGCGCTAACACCACGCTACGTGATAATTGTCAGGAGCAGTTCCGCTTTGCCGATCGGGGAGGTGCCTATGCCCACGTCTGATGATGCGATTGCGCTCATCTGCCAGCGCTTTCGGGCGATTGTCCTTGAGCACAGTGCGACACACTTGCGCCTTGCCGTTCCTGAAAGCGTCCCGGCGGGCCTGATGGAGGCATTACAGTTTGCCAGCCAGTGTCAGGCAGAGGTGGAGTGCTGGCCTCGTGCCCGGATAGAACAGTTTGAATCGATGCGTAAACCTTTGGTGGCCAATGAAAAAGCTCCCGGCGAATCGACCATTGATACGGCCAGTCAGCTTTTGCGCCAGGCAACTCTGCGTCGTGCATCGGATATTCATATCGAACCTTATCAGAGCACTCTGCGTATTCGCCTGCGGATTGACGGGGTCCTGCATCCTCTCCCCCTGCAGTTTGATACACAACCGGCTGCGCTGCTGGCACGACTGAAAATTCTGGCCGGTCTGGATATTGCCGAACGGCGCCTGCCTCAGGACGGACAGTTTAGTTGTGACATTGACGGAAAATCGGCCTCTTTTCGGCTCTCTACCCTGCCCGTTCAGGGCGGCGAAAAAGCCGTCGTTCGCCTGCTTCAGAGTGAGGGCGCGGCCTTGTCGCTGGACAAGCTGGGATTACCCACCGCGCAGTTACGCCTTCTGACCGCCGCGCTCAGGCAGCCACAAGGGCTGATTTTGGTAACGGGCCCTACCGGGAGTGGCAAAACCTTCACGCTTTACAGTGGCCTGAGCGCGATCAACCAGCCTGATAAGAATGTCTGCAGCGTGGAAGATCCTGTTGAAATCCCTCTCCCCGGTATCAACCAGACCCAGATTAATCCAAAGTATGGCCTTGATTTTAATCGCGTGTTACGCGCCCTGTTACGTCAGGATCCGGACGTGATGATGGTCGGTGAAATACGTGACGGCGAGACGGCGGAGATTGCCGTTAAGGCAGCTCAGACCGGTCATCTGGTTCTCTCTACCCTGCATACTAACTCGACAGCGGAAACGCTGACGCGCTTGCGTCAAATGGGCATTCCCGGTTATCTGCTGGGTTCCGCACTTCGTCTGATCGTTGCCCAGCGGCTGGTCAGGCGTTTGTGCCCTCACTGCCGTAAGCCAGCACAGGCTGTTGCCCACTTTCCCGCCTCACTTTGGCCCGGAACGTTACAAACCTGGCGGGCGCCGGGCTGCGATCACTGCTTCTCCGGTTATTTTGGTCGGCTGGCCTTGTTTGAATTACTGCCCATAACGGCTAAGTTACAAAACGCCATTGCCGCCGAAATGCCACTTGAGGGCTTGCTGAGTCTGGCAAAACAGCAGGGCATGCGCACCCTGCTGGCGTCGGGTCTTGAAGCCGTCAGCCGTGGGGATACCTCCCTGGAAGAAATGCAGCGCGTTGTCGGACTGGATAATGACTAGCCTTTATGTGTATCGCTGGCATGCGGTAGACGGCAGCGGAAGGTTGCAAACGGGCCACCATCTTGCGCCTGACGGCGAGACGTTGTTTTCTGACCTGGCACAGCGTCATTTACTGCCCGTCAGCTGGACGCGGGGAAAGGTGATGCGGCGAAGAGACTGGAAGTGGCAGCACAAAATTGACTTGATTCGCCAGCTCGCCACGCTGCTTAAGGCAGGCCTTCCTCTGTCACAAAGCCTGAGCCTGCTTGCCGAAGGACATTCGCAGACGCCCTGGCGAGCCTTGATGCTGGCTCTACAACATCAGATATTAGCGGGCGAACCTTTTTCCAGCGCCTTACGACAGTGGCCGCAAATATTTCCCCCGCTTTACCCGGCGCTCATGGAGGTGGGTGAGCTGACGGGCCATCTGGATGTCTGCTGCGAGCAGCTGGCACTGCAGCAAACGCGCCAGCAACATTTGCGGAGCAAGGTGATCAAGGCGCTGCGCTATCCGCTGTTTATTCTGGCCGTCGCACTGACCGTTACCTGCGGCATGCTGCTGTTCGTCTTGCCGGAGTTTGTTTCCGTGTATGCTTCCTTCAATGCTCCCTTGCCTGCGTTCACTGCGGCCGTGATCGGGCTCTCTGAGCGATTACAGGCATGGGGATTCCCGCTAAGTGGATTGATTATTCTGCTGGTCGCAGGGTGGCAACAGTGGCGGCGGCGTTCTGAAAACTGGCAGCGGCGCGAACAGCGCGTTTTGATGCACATTCCGATCGTTGGCGGGCTATGGCAGGGCAATCAGCTGACACAAATCTACAGCGTTCTCCAGTTGACGCAGCAGGCTGGACTCACGCTGCTACAGGGACTTGAGGCAGCGAAAGTCACCCTGTCCTCGCGACTGTGGCAGGACGCCATCAGGCTGCTACAGAACCACATTGCGCAGGGTAATCCCCTGTATCTGGCGCTGAGCAATCATCCCTTATTTAGTCCGCTCTGCAGCCAGTTGATTCGCGTGGGGGAAGAGGCTGGCGCACTGGATGTGATGCTGGCGCGCCTGGCTGAATGGCATGAAGGGCAAACGCTGATGCGGGCTGATAACCTTGCCGCCTCGTTGGAGCCTGTCATGATGGTGGTGATTGGCGGCATCGTTGGCACGCTGGTGATTGCCATGTATTTGCCGGTGTTTGGGCTGGGAGAAGCGATGCAGTAAAGGCGCTGTATAGCCCTTACTGCATACGCAGCAGGCAACCTTAACGATTAAAGGTTCGGTTTTCCTGCTCGGCGACCCGAATAAAGGTGGTGCGCTTGGTTAACTCTTTCAGACGCTCAGCGCCAACATAGGTGCAGGCAGAACGAAGACCACCAAGGATATCGCGGAGGGTTTCCTCTACCGGCCCGCGCAACGGTAGCTTCACCGTTTTGCCTTCGGCCGCACGGTATTCTGCGACGCTACCGGCATGACGCTTCATGGCCGATTCTGAACTCATGCCGTAGAACAGCATGAAACGCTCACCGTTTTCTTCTGTTATACGACCTTCGCACTCGTCATGCGCCGCCAGCATGCCGCCCAACATGACGAAGTCTGCGCCACCACCAAAGGCTTTTGCGATATCGCCGGGTACGCTGCAGCCACCGTCGCTGACGATCTGACCGCTCAGACCGTGCGCTGCATCGGCACATTCAATAACCGCAGAAAGCTGGGGATAGCCGACACCCGTTTTGACTCGCGTGGTGCAAACTGAGCCAGGCCCAATGCCCACTTTGACGATATCCGCCCCAGACAGGATGAGCTCTTCCACCATCTCACCGGTTACCACGTTACCCGCGCAGATTGTCTTGCCGGGAAACGTTTCACGGGCACGCTTCAGGAAATCAACAAAGTGTTCAGAGTAGCCGTTGGCGACGTCGATGCAGATAAATTGTAGCGCATCGGAGATCGCCATGATCGCAATCAGTTTATTGAGATCGGCATCCGAGGTACCGGTTGAAACCATGACATAGTTCAGTACTGAACCCGGCACGCGCTGAACAAAGGCCCGCCACTCTTCCACGCTGTAATGCTTATGGACGGCCGTTAAAAGATGAAAACCTGCCAGCGCCTCAGCCATCATAAAGGTGCCAACGGTATCCATATTGGCGGCGATAACCGGGACGCCGCTCCAGCTCAGACCGGAATGCTTAAAGGTGAATCGGCGATCCAGCTCAACCTGTGAGCGACTTTTCAGCGTGGAGCGCTTGGGGCGAATCAGTACGTCTTTAAATCCCAGTTTCAAATCTTCTTCAATGCGCATACATCGTGTCCTGGTAAGAGGTTATACACTGCCGTACATGACGCCATCAGGGTTTTCCCTGTCTCATGATACGCGCCATTCCAGCCGCAACAAGACTGCGAATTTCACTTTATTTACGCTACAATCCATTACATTCAGATGCGGATTTTTAGTGTGATCCGGCACGCATTTTTTCCTGTAACGACGCGTTGACCTGCGTGATACTGACCGACTAAGAGAGTTCGAGTGAGAAATCCCCCCTACACCGTGGCGCTGACTGGCGGAATTGGCAGCGGTAAAAGTACGATTGCCGGGTATTTTGCTGCGTCCGGTGTCGATATCATTGATGCGGATGTCATTGCACGCGAAGTCGTTGAACCCGGCACGCCAGCGCTTCAGGCCATTATCGAACGCTATGGCGATGCGATATTGACCGAACAGGGAACCTTGCAACGTTCACGGCTTAGAGAAATCATCTTTGCGACGCCCGATGAGAAAAACTGGTTAAACGCGCTGCTTCACCCGCTTATTAATGCCCGGACGCAACAGCTTAAAGCTCAGGCGGCCTCACCTTATGTTTTGTGGGTCGTGCCCTTGCTGGTCGAAAACCGGCTGCAGCGCCAGGCCGATCGCGTGCTGGTGGTCGATACCGACGAAGAGACGCAGCTCAGACGAACGCTGCAGCGCGATAATGTTTCTCTTGAGCAGGCTAAACGTATTCTTGCAGCACAGGCCACTCGCCAACAGCGCCTTGACTGTGCTGACGATATTATTGATAACAGTGGCGCACCTGAAAAGGCGCTACCCCAGGTTGCCAAGCTTCATCAGCTTTATCTAAAGCTTGCGGCAACGAGACAGGATTAACCCATGAGTACAGTCGTTCTGTTTGAACATCCACTGAATGAAAAAATGCGTACCTGGCTGCGCGTGGAATTTTTGATCGACCAGTTGCATGACATTATGCCGCTGGAAAACACCGCCACGGCACTGACTTTTTTCCGCCTGGTTGGCGAATTACTGGATATCTTCGAGCGCGGCGACATGCGCACCGAGTTGCTGAAAGAACTTGAACGCCAGCAAACGAAACTGCGCGCCTGGGCGGATGTCCCCGGTGTCGATATGTCCGTGGTCGATGCATTGCGTGACAAACTCAAAGCGCAGTCTGTTTTGCTTAACAGCGCCCCACGAATGGGCCAGCAGCTGCGGGAAGATCGTCTGATTGCCCTGGTGCGCCAGCGACTCAGCATTCCCGGCGGATGCTGTAGCTTTGATTTACCCGGCCTGCACATCTGGCTGCACCTGCCCCAGGCGACGCGCGACGCGCAGGTGACGCGCTGGATGGAAACGCTTATCCCGCTGCACAGTACGCTGGCGATGTTGCTGGATTTGATTCGCCAGTCAGGCACCTACCGTTTACAAACCAGTTTGAATGGGTTTTACCAGGATAATGCTGAAGGCGCTGATTTACTGCGGCTGCAGCTGGAAATGGAGGATGCGCTGTATCCTCAGGTTTCAGGCCATAAAAGCCGTTTTGCGATTCGTTTTATGCCATTGGACAGTGAGCGCGGCGAAGTGCCTGCGCGCCTGAATTTCCAACTGGCCTGTTGTTAGAGGTGAACATGCAGGAAGAGATAATGACGGTGGAATGTCCACAGTGCGGTAAAACGGTGATCTGGGATGAACTCAGTCCGTGGCGGCCATTTTGCAGTAAACGCTGTCAGTTGATCGATCTGGGCGAATGGGCGGCGGAAGAGAAGCGCATTCCCAGCAGTGATGATTTAAACGACAGCGACAACTGGAGTGAGGAAGAGCGCTGAGTGAGACGTGGGGCTTTGTTGCCCCACTCTGTTAAAGTTCGCCCGCCACCAGACGTGCGATCAGCTCATGATTCGCCGCAGGAAACTCATCGGCGATCAGCGCCTGTTGATCGACCCAACGCTGTGGTTGCCCTTCTTTGCCCCAGGGTTCTCCTTTCCAGCCTTCCACCAGAAAAAAGTGCAGCGTCACGCGCAGGTCATCGTAAGTGTGATCTTTCGTGCCAATTGCCCGCGCCTGCGTCACTTCAATCCCGGTTTCTTCGGCCAGTTCGCGCACCAGCCCTTCCTCTGCGCTCTCACCGGCTTCAATTTTGCCGCCGGGAAATTCCCATTTATTGGCCATATAGGAAGAGGCCGCACGCTGGGCAAGGAAAATTTGTTTACTGGCATTACGAATGATGCCGACTGCAACCTGCAGGTGCTTCATGAAAATATCCCGAAGAGTGGGTGAATGAGGGCTGATTCTAAAACATGTTAAGCAGGTTGTTAACCGCTCAGGGGGCCGAATGGTCAGCGGAAAAGTAAAAAAAAAGGAGCCAGTGGCTCCTTTTCGTTAACCGCTTATCAGGCCAGACGACCGTGACACTGTTTGTATTTTTTACCTGAACCGCACGGACAAGGATCGTTACGCCCCACTTTGCGCTCACCACCCTGCTGCGCAAGAGATTCCGCTGCCAGAATTTCTTCGCTGGCGTGGCTCAGATGCTGCTGTTGCGCCAGACGCTCGGCCTCTTCACGACGCTGTTGCTCCATCGCTTCAACCTCTTCCGGCATGCGCACCTGGACTTTGCTCAGCGTGCTGATCACTTCGTACTTCAGCGTTTCCAGCATCGCGGCAAACATGGCAAAAGATTCACGCTTATATTCCTGCTTAGGATCTTTTTGCGCATAGCCACGCAGGTGGATGCCCTGACGCAGATAGTCCATTGCGGCCAGGTGCTCTTTCCACAGCGAATCCAGCGTTTGCAGCATGACGCCTTTTTCAAAGTTGCGCATCATTTCTGCGCCGACAATCTCTTCTTTTGCCGCATAACTTTCGGCCGCGTGCGTCATGATACGTTCACGCAGTGTCTCTTCATGCAGATCCGGTTCTTTGTCCAGCCATTCGCTAATCGGCAGATCCAGATCGAAGTCGTTACGCAGGCGCTCTTCAAGGCCCGGTACATCCCACATTTCTTCCAGCGACTGAGGTGGAATGTAGCTGTCGATAATGGATTTATAGACGTCTTCGCGAATGCTGTTGATAGTGTCTGATACATCGGACACATCCAGCAGTTCATTACGCTGGCTGTAGATAGCACGACGCTGATCGTTGGCCACGTCGTCATATTCCAGCAGCTGCTTACGAATATCGAAGTTACGGCTTTCCACTTTACGCTGTGCGTTGGCAATGGCTTTGGTCACCCACGGATGCTCAATGGCCTCGCCAGGTTTCATGCCCAGCTTGCGCATCATGTTTGAAACACGATCCGAAGCAAAGATACGCATCAGCGCATCTTCCATTGACAGGTAGAAGCGTGAAGAACCGGCGTCACCCTGACGGCCTGCACGACCGCGCAGCTGGTTATCGATACGGCGAGATTCATGGCGCTCAGTACCCACGATATGCAGACCGCCAGAGGCCAGCACCGCATCATGACGAATCTGCCAGGCGGCTTTAATCTCGTCGATTTGCGCATCGGTTGGGTTTTCAAGCTCGGCAACGTCCGCATGCCAGCTACCGCCCAGCATGATATCGGTACCACGGCCCGCCATGTTTGTCGCGATGGTAACCGCGCCTGGTTGACCAGCCTGCGCCACGATGTCCGCTTCGCGGGCGTGAAACTTAGCATTCAGTACGTTGTGTTTAATGCCTGCACGTGTCAGCTCGTTCGATACCACTTCTGATTTTTCGATGGAGATCGTACCCACCAGAACCGGCTGCCCGTTAGCCGTACGCTCACGAATATCTTCGATGATGGCGTCAATCTTCTCTTTCTCGGTCATATAAACCAGATCGGCAAGATCTTTACGCACCATCGGACGGTTGGTCGGGACAACAATCGTGTCGAGTTTGTAGATGGAACTGAACTCAAACGCTTCTGTATCAGCCGTACCGGTCATCCCTGCCAGCTTGTCGTAGAGGCGGAAGTAATTCTGGAAGGTGATTGACGCCAGCGTCTGGTTTTCGTTTTGAATTTCAACGCCTTCTTTGGCTTCAACGGCCTGATGCAGACCATCTGACCAACGCCGGCCCTGCATCGTACGACCCGTGTGCTCATCAACAATGACAACTTCACCCTCTTTGACGATGTAATCAACGTCACGCGTGAATAGCGCATGGGCGCGAAGCGCAGCGGTAACGTGGTGCATCAGCATGATATTGGTCGGTGAATAAAGCGACTCACCTTCTACCATGATGCCCTGGCTCACCAGCAGTTCTTCAACTTTGACCAGGCCGCGCTCGCTCATATGTGCCTGGCGCGCTTTCTCATCAACCCAGTAGTCACCTTCGCCCTGGAAATTGTCTGAGTCTTCTTTTTCCTGACGAATCAGATGAGGAATGATTTTATTCACTTTGGTGTACAGGTCTGAACTGTCTTCTGCCGGACCCGAGATGATTAATGGCGTACGGGCTTCATCAATCAGGATGGAGTCAACCTCATCCACCAGTGCATAGTGCAGCTTACGCTGTACACGCTCGTCAGGGCTGAACGCCATGTTGTCACGCAGGTAGTCGAAACCGTATTCGTTGTTGGTACCGTAAGTAATGTCTGCGGCATAAGCTTCACGTTTGGCGACGGAAGGCAGGCCTGACATGTTGATCCCGACGCTCAGGCCAAGGAACTCAAACAGGGGGCGGTTATTTTCCGCATCACGCTGGGCCAGATAATCGTTGACGGTAACGACGTGTACGCCTTTTCCGGTTAACGCGTTCAAATAGGCTGGCAGGGTTGCCGTCAGGGTTTTACCTTCACCGGTGCGCATCTCTGCAATACAGCGGTTATTCAGCACCATCCCGCCAATCAGCTGCACGTCGAAGTGGCGCATGCCAAACACACGCTTACTGGCTTCACGTACCGTCGCAAAAGCTTCAGGAATCAGGCTTTCGAGTGATTCCCCTTTTTTCAGACGCTCACGGAACAGCTCAGTTTTGGCTTTCAGTTCTTCATCAGAGAGCGCTTCGAATTCCGGCTCCATCTTGTTGATGATATCAACGTTTTTACGCATACGGCGCAAAGTACGATCGTTGCTGCTACCAAAAACTTTGGTCAACATTTTGATTAACATAATAAATATATTCTCAATTCAGCCGGGTCACCCGGACTGCGAAATCTAAAATGGGATTTAAAGCACAAAGATTAGCAGAACAATGGCGCGGGTCCGGCACGGATACCGTGCACTTTGCCGTGTCCGTCAGCCTGTGAGGATACCGGAGCAGCAGGAAGAGGTTGCGGGGACAAACCAACAGGGATGCCGGACTGTGCCGCCTGAGACGTTAATAACGCATGAAGGGAATCAATCAACGCCAGCTTTTGTGCGGCCAGCGGATGCACCTGCTCTTCCGCCTGCGCCTGTGGCGTTAACGTGAAAGAGAGATGGCGGATAACCGTGCGAATGGCATGCTGGTGCCAGTAGTCAACCGTAAAACTGGGGCGTCGCGAGGCTTCCTGAAGACGGATCAAATGATCAAAACGGACGGCATTGCCAATGAACAGGCTACTGGCTGAGGCTTCGGATGCCGTATTGAGTTCAGTGGTTTGCGCACACGCCGGCAAGCCAAGACTGGCCGCCACCATTCCCAGGAGGAAATGAGGCCAGAAATAGCGTCTACCTATTTGTCGCCAGCGTAGAAAAATTCCGATCACAATTGTTCCATTGCGCATAACATTTTAATTATTCACTGCTGTTTTCAGCAGCATGCAGCCTGTAAAAGCGCCAGAGATAGTAACACTAATGTGGCGCGGCGACACCTGAGTTTAGTGCGACAGTGGGAGAAATCGCGCGCGATTGTGCAGCAATTCAGCAATTGGTCGTTCTGAGCGGAGAATGCTGTCGCAGCAAGCGGAAATGAATGGCGAGACAATAAAAAACGGCTGGTGCAACTGACCGGAGAGAGTGTCAGCGCAACCAGCCGTTTTTACGTTCTGAGCCGATATCAGGCCAGAACCAGATTAGGTGCTTTAAACGCCAGTGGCAATTCAGCTTCGTCTTCGAAGGTCGCCCATTCCCAGGCTTCCTGCTTCGCCAAAACGGCCTGCAGCAGTTTGTTGTTCAGAGCATGACCCGATTTGTACGCGGTAAAAGCGCCAATAACGTTATGGCCACACATAAACAGATCGCCGATGGCATCTAACATTTTGTGACGCACAAACTCGTCTTCAAAACGCAGGCCTTCTTCATTAAGCACGCGGAAATCATCAAGGCCAATCGCACAATCTAAACTACCGCCCAGGCACAGGCCTTTAGACTGCAGATATTCGATTTCACGCATGAAGCCAAAAGTACGTGCACGGCTGATCTGACGAACAAACGCTTCGGCAGAGAATTTCATCTGGTAACGCTGAGAGCTGGAATCGATAGCCGGGTGATTGAAATCAATGGTGAAATCAAGCGAGAAACCGTTGTAAGGTTTGATCTCAGCCCATTTGTCACCGTCTTCAACACGCACGGTCTGCTTAACACGCACAAATTTCTTCGCGCTGTTCAGCTGCTCGATGCCTGCATCCATCAGCAGATAGATGAAAGGCGCTGCACTGCCGTCCATAATTGGGATTTCTGGCGCATCAACTTCGACAATAATGTTGTCAATGCCCAGACCTGCCAGTGCGGCATTTAAGTGTTCAACTGTCGAAATACGCACGCCTTCATCGTTCACCAGGCAGGTGCTCAGCATGGTGTCGCGCACGTATTTTGCATCAGCCGGAAAATCAACCGGTGGATTCAAGTCAGTGCGACGATAGATGACCCCGGTATTAGCCGGCGCAGGGCGCAGGGTCAGGCTGACTTTCTTGCCGGTATGTAAACCGACACCTGTCGCCTGAACAATACGTTTTAATGTCCTTTGTTTGATCATCGTTATTATCTCGCAATATCGCTTTCCGACCGCCAGTATACGTTACCAGCGGGCGAACACTTTAGCACAAAGAGCGGGAAATCCCAATTATAAGGTTATTCCTAGTCGGCCTGCTTGCGCAAAAACGCCGGAATATCAAGGTAATCGGGCTCTTTGTTTGACTGTGCACTCTGATCGTTTACCACTTTCGCAGCAGGTTTTTGCTCCTGCGGCAGCGGGGACATACCATGCTGCTGGTAACGATGATCCATGACAGGCTGGCTGGCTGGTTTGTTCGTTACCAGTGTGATCTCTGGACGCTTATCCATGCCGATACCGGTTGCCACCACGGTGACGCGCAGTTCGTCATTCATCTCTGGATCCAGAGAGGTACCAATTACAACGGTCGCGTTGTCTGAAGCGAAGGCGCGGATAGTGTTACCCACGGTTTCGAACTCATCCAGACGCAGGTCGAAGCCCGCAGTAATGTTGACCAGCACGCCGCGCGCACCAGAGAGGTCGATATCTTCCAGCAGTGGACTGGAGATCGCCATCTCAGCGGCTTCTTCTGCACGGTCTTCACCACAAGCCACGCCTGAACCCATCATCGCGTAACCCATTTCTGACATCACGGTACGTACGTCAGCAAAGTCCACGTTCATCAAGCCAGGACGGGTAATCAGCTCGGCGATCCCCTGTACGGCGCCTTTCAGCACGTCGTTAGCCGCACCAAACGCGTCGAGCAGGGAAATACCACGTCCGAGAACTTTTAACAGCTTGTCGTTCGGGATAGTGATCAGTGAATCCACGTGCTTGGACAGCTCAGCGATCCCCTGCTCAGCAAAGGCCATGCGCTTTTTGCCTTCAAAATTGAAGGGCTTGGTCACGACCGCAACGGTCAAAATACCCAGATCTTTGGCCACTTCAGCCACAACAGGCGCAGCGCCGGTACCGGTACCGCCACCCATACCTGCTGCGATGAACACCATGTCTGCCCCTTCCAGCGCAGAACGCAGTGCTTCGCGATCTTCCTCTGCAGAGTTACGGCCGACTTCCGGGTTCGCACCCGCTCCCAGTCCTTTGGTAATGTTATTACCAATCTGGATGGTCTGGCCGACTGCTGTTTTACGCAACGCTTGCGCGTCGGTATTCACAGCGAAGAATTCCACACCTTCGATACGCTCGCGTACCATGTGCTCTACGGCGTTGCCACCGCCACCGCCGACGCCGATGACTTTAATCACCGCGTCATTGGTTAATTCCATAGGTTCAAACATGATTTCTCTCCGTTATGTGCCTGTCGCCTGGAGATCACTAAAGAAAACAGCATGATCCCCTTTTACAAAAATTAAAACTCTTTTTTTAACCAACTATTAATACGTTTAAACCAGTTACCCACGGAAACGCGCTTTTCAGCCTCTGCGTCACCGTTCATATGTGACTCTTTACCGTAGTGCAACAGCCCGACCGCCGTGGAATAGTAAGACTCCTGGGCGTAGTCCGTCAGGCCAGTAATGTTCAGCGGCTGTCCAATGCGCACCTGCGTATGGAATACGCGCTGCGCGCAGGCTGCCAGACCTTCAATCTGCGCCGCACCGCCGGTTAACACAATCCCGGCTGCCAGATGGTGCTTAACGCCCTGCTGGCGAAGCTGTTCCTGTAACTGCAAAATCTCGTCATTGACCAGATTTAAAAGCTCGGTATAACGTGGCTCAATCACCTCTGCCAGCGTCTGACGTTGCAGGCTTCGTGGCGGACGTCCGCCTACGCTCGGCACTTCAACGTTTTCATCTTTACCTACAATCGATCCTAGCGCACAGCCGTGACGCACTTTAATGGCTTCCGCATCGGTGGGCGGCGTACCAAATGCGTAGGCGATATCGCTGGTTACCACATTCCCCGCATAGGGAATCACCTTAGTATGACGCAATGCACCGCCAGTATAGACGGCGATATCCATTGTGCCGCCACCAATATCCACGACACAAACACCCAGTTCACGTTCGTCTTCGGTCAGGACCGCAAAGCTGGACGCCAGACCGGCAAAAATCAGTTGGTCAACTTTGAGGCCACAACGTTCAACGGCTTTAACAATATTTTTTGCCATGTCGTTGTGACAGGTGATCAAATGCACCTTTGCCTGCATGCGCACACCAGACAGGCCGACCGGATTTTTGATGCCTTCCTGGTAGTCGATAGCATATTCCTGCGGAATAACGTGCAGGATACGATGCTCATCACGAACGCGCACTGACTTCGCAGTATGCACCACGTTCTCGACATCATCCTGAGTCACTTCCTCTTCGGAAATCGGAACCATCCCGATTTCGTTCTGACAGCTGATATGTTTGCCCGATAATGCAAGGTAAACAGAGGAGATCTGGCAATCCGCCATCAACTCAGCCTGATCGATGGCGCGCTGAACGCATTTCACCACCGACTCAAGATCGTTTACGCCGCCTTTATCCATACCGCGGGACGGACAACTGCCGACCCCAATAATATTGACCATACCATCGGGCAGAATTTCCCCAACCAGGGCGGCGACCTTCGCAGTGCCGATTTCGAGTCCAACTACCAGTTTTCTGTCCGTTGCCTTGATCATTGTTGTTTAGCCTGTGCCTGGTTTTGTTGCTGATTACTGTCCTGTGGATCCATCACTATCGGTGTCCAGCCAACAGAAGCGCCAGAGTCATAGCGTAAATCAACCGAGTTGATGCGCTTGTGTTCATTCTGACCTTGCTGCAGCAGCACCGGATAGAGCTCAATAAAACGATTCAGACGCTTCATGGTATCGGTCCGCCCCAGCTCAATGCGGACATCATCGCTGGTCACTAACTGCCATGAACGTCGCGCCGTCATCGACGCCACCTTCAGGGTAAACTTCCTGGCCTTCAGCACGTCATCCATACTGTGATAACCCGCCAGCACCTCTTTTTCACTGCCTTCTGGACCGTATAACATCGGCAGCGTTTCTTTACCCATGTGGTTAGCCGGGACGCTGAATGACACACCGTCGCTGTCCACCATGTGTGAGTCATTCCAGCGCGCTACCGGTGTAAACTCCACCAAATGAATTTTCAGTTCGTCTGGCCACTGCTTACGCACACTAACCTGTTTAATCCATGGCAACCGTTCTATCTGCTGCTGGATCACGTTCACGTCCTGCGACATAAACGTGCCCGGTGAACCCAGTGACAAAATCGCCTGACGAATATCGTCATGGGTGGTGTAGTGCAGTTGCCCTGTGACCACCAGCTTCGACAGGGGTAAACGGGAGGCATCGTTCATCCACTTCAGAACGACCAGGCCACCCGCAATCATTACGCCCATCACCATCAGCAGAAACACGATGCCGAAGAGCCGGGCACCGTTACTGCGACCGGTGCGTGCCCGCTCCTGCGCTTCACGATTACGTACATTCATCGCCGCCTGTGACATATCAGTCGGCCAACTCCAGAATACGTACGACCAGTTGAGAAAATGTCAGCCCGGCCTGCTTTGCCGCCATCGGCACTAAGCTGTGGCTGGTCATGCCCGGTGAGGTGTTCGCTTCCAGCAGTTGGAAGTGTCCTTGATCGTCAGTCATGACATCAACGCGTCCCCAGCCGCTGCATCCGAGTGCACGCCAGGCTGACCACACCAGCTGTTGTAATTCCGCCTCGCGCTCGGCACTCAGCCCGGCTGGACAGAAGTACTGAGTATCGTCAGAAATGTATTTCGCTTCATAGTCATAGAACTCGCTGGCGGTCTTTATTTTTATCGCGGGCAGAATCTGGTCACCCAGAATACCAACGGTATATTCCTCACCGCTCAGAAAAGCTTCGACCAGCACATTGTCGTCGTGGCGAAACGCCTCTTCCAGCGCAGCTGACAGATCGCTTAACTGGTTTACACGGCTGATGCCGACGCTGGATCCCTCGCTGCTCGGTTTCACGAACAGGGGTAATCCCAATGCGCTAATCGCCGCCTCGGTCGCCGCATCCAGACCGCTCTGCATCTGTTCACGCGTAATCCAGACAAATTTACCCGCCGGCAGTCCCCTGCCCTGCCACAGCAGTTTGGTGCGCAACTTGTCCATGGTGACGGCGGAAGCCATCACACCGCTGCCGGTGTAAGGCAACTGCAGGAATTCCAGCACCGCCTGAAGCGTGCCGTCCTCGCCGCCGCGACCATGCAGGGCGATAAACACCTTTTCAAAACCTTGCGCGGTTAACTCCAGCACTGAGACGTCGCGGGTATCAATACCCTGTGCATCGATACCGGCTTCACGCAGGCCCGCCAGCACGGCACCGCCGGACATCAGGGACACGTCGCGCTCGGCTGACGTGCCGCCCATTAAAACGGCAACTTTAGTCATGACGGCCCTCCACTTTGCGTGCTGGCTGCAGTTTGCATTCAGCCAGCTTCCGCGCCACTTTACCGACGTTTCCTGCCCCCTGAACCAGAATCAGATCGTTGCCTGACAGCAAAGGCGCCAGCATTTCAACGAGCGCATCATGTTCCGGCACCAGAATAGGATCGACCTTGCCGCGATGACGAATGGCGCGGCACAGTGCACGGCTGTCTGCGCCTGGGATGGGCGTTTCGCCTGCGGCGTAGACATCCAGCATCAGCAAAACGTCAACCTGAGACAGCACGTTGGCAAAATCATCAAACAGGTCACGCGTGCGGGTATAACGGTGCGGCTGAAACACCATCGCCAGTTTTTTATCCGGCCAGCCCGCTCGCGCGGCTTTAATGGTGGCGTCAACTTCCGTGGGATGATGACCATAATCGTCCACCAGCATGGCGGTGCCAGGCTGCCCATTAACCGGCTCCGTAGGAAACTCACCCAGTTGGTCGAAACGACGACCGGTACCCTGGAAGCTTTCCAGCGCAGCCAGAATCGCGCTGTCTTCAATCCCTTCTTCGCTGGCCACCGCCACGGCGGCGGCGGCGTTTAAAGCATTGTGTCGACCCGGCGCATTCAGAGTGATCTGTAACGGCGCTTTGTCCTGACGAATCAGGCTGAAATGAACCTGCGCGCCGCGTTGTTCAAACGCCTCGATGCGAAAGTCGGCGTCGTCGCTGAAACCATAAGTAGTAATCTGGCGGCCGACACGCGGCAGCAGATCGCGGATCACGGCATCATCAACACACATCACCGCACGACCGTAAAACGGCAAATTGTGCAGGAAATTAATGAACGTCTGCTTCAGGTTTTCAAAATCGCCCTGATAGGTGTCCATATGATCCGCTTCGATATTGGTGACAACGGCGACCATTGGCTGTAAGTGCAGGAATGACGCATCGCTCTCGTCCGCTTCGGCGATCAGGTAGCGGCTACTGCCCAGACGTGCATGCGTGCCTGCGGCTTTTACCAGCCCCCCATTCACAAAGGTGGGGTCCAGACCGCCTTCCGCGTAAATGCTCGAGACCATCGCCGTCGTGGTGGTTTTGCCGTGCGTGCCGGCAATCGCAATACCGTGGCGAAAACGCATCAGCTCTGCCAGCATCTCTGCGCGGCGGATGACCGGGATTCGCTGTTCGCGTGCAGCCACCAGCTCAGGGTTGTCCTGCGCCACCGCACTGGAGACCACGACAACGCTGGCATCCGTTACGTTTTCCGGGCGATGGTTAAAGTAAATGGTCGCGCCCAGATTGATCAGATTCTGTGTCACCGGATTTGGCGCCAGATCAGAACCGCTGATATGGTAACCTTCATTCGCTAACACTTCGGCAATACCGCCCATGCCAGCACCACCGATGCCGACAAAGTGAATGTGCCGGACGCGACGCATCTCGGGCACGATAGAACGCAGTTTCGCCAGTTGTTGTGTATTCATTACGCTTTATTACCTACCTACTCATTCAGTTTGTGCTCAATATGAGCACGGGTCAGCCAGGCTGACCTGATGCGTTAATGTGCGGCGCGAGCCACTTCCTGCGCGACCCGTTCAGTCGCATCGGGTACCGCCACCTCGTGGGCTTTTTCAGCCATCGCGAGTAATGTTGGTCGATCCCAGTGACGCAACGTTTCCGCTACCGCCTCCGCTGTAAACTGCGGCTGCTCAAAAATTTTGGCTGCACCTGCGCCCTCAAGCGGCAAGGCATTCCAGTACTGCTGACGATCTTTATGCTGAAACGGCACGAAGATCGCCGGTAATCCTGCCGCGGCGATCTCACTCACCGTCAGTGCACCTGAGCGGCAAATCACGACGTCTGCCCAGGCGTAGGCCGCTGCCATATCATCAATAAACTCGGTCACCTTGTGATGGTCCTGACCCACTTGCTGATAAGCATGTTGAACGTCCTGCAACGCGCCTTTTCCGGTCTGATGCCAGACGGTAATCTGCTCACCCAGTAGAGCCGCAATCTGGGGCACGGTCTGGTTAAGGATACGTGCGCCCTGGCTGCCACCCACCACCAGAATACGGATAGCGCCGCTGCGCCCGGCCAGACGCTGAGCCGGTGAGGGCAGTGCCAGCACGTCTGTACGTACCGGGTTTCCTACCACCTCTGCGTGAGGAAAGGCGCCGGGAAACGCCTGCATAACCTTGGTGGCAATTTTTGCCAGCCACTTGTTTGTCAGCCCGGCGATCCCGTTTTGCTCATGCAGCACCACAGGAACACCACAGCTCCATGCAGCCAGGCCACCCGGCCCCGAAACATAGCCACCCATGCCCAGCACAACGTCAGGCTTCCAGGCTTTAATAATCTTGCGAGCCTGACGCCAGGCGTTGAAAATACGCACCGGTGCCAACAGCAGGGCTTTGATGCCCTTGCCGCGTAATCCGCTGATACGAATGAAGTCGATGTCGATACCGTGCTTCGGTACCAGATCGGCTTCCATACGATCTGCAGTGCCTAACCAGCGAACTTCCCAGCCCTGCGCTTTCAGATGATGGGCAACAGCCAGCCCCGGGAAAACGTGTCCACCGGTGCCACCTGCCATTACCATCAATCGTTTACCACTCATCGACCACCTCGGGTAAACGCCTGCGCTTTAGCCAGACGCGTTTCATAATCAATACGTAACAAAAATACGATGGCCGTCGACATAATGATCAAACTCGAGCCACCGTAACTAATCAGCGGCAACGTCAGACCTTTGGTCGGTAACATACCGGCCGCAGCGCCCACGTTGACCAGTGCCTGAAAGCTGAACCACACGCCAATTGAACAGGCTAAAAAGCCGGAAAAACGTTGATCAAGTTCAAGCGCGCGCCGGCCAATCGACATCGCACGAAAAGCCACGAAGAATACCATTAACAGCGCTAAAACCACACCGATGTAACCCAGTTCTTCTCCGATAATGGAGAAAATAAAGTCGGTATGGGCTTCGGGCAAATACTCCAGTTTCTGAACCGAATTCCCCAGCCCCTGCCCCCAGAATTCACCGCGGCCAAACGCCATCAGAGACTGCGTCAGCTGGTAGCCGCTGCCGAACGGATCTTCCCACGGATTCCAGAACGAGGTGACACGGCGCATACGGTATGGCTCGGCGATGATCAGCAGCACCACAGCAAAGATGCCGGAGCCGATAATGGCCAGGAACTGCCACAGTTTGGCCCCCGCCAGAAACAGCATCGCCAGCGTAGTGACAAACAGCACTACCACCGTCCCCAGATCGGGCTGGGCCAGCAGCAGTACGGCCAGCACCACCATCACGCCCATTGGCTTACAAAAGCCCCAGAAGTTATTTCGCACTTCTTCTACCTTGCGCACCAGGTAACTGGCGAGATAGCAGAAGAGCGTGAGTTTAGATAACTCAGCGGGCTGAATACGCAGCGGCCCCAAGGCAATCCAGCGTGACGCACCGTTTACCGAGCTGCCCACCACCAACACAATCAGCAGCATGGCGACGGAAACCATCAGCATTATGTTGCTGTAGCGCTGCCAGAAATCCATCGGAACGCGCAGCGTGACCAGCGCCATGCCGAATGCCAGCGCAATATAGAACGCATCACGCTTGGCAAAGTAGAACGGATCGTCATTCAGACGCTGACCTACCGGCATTGATGCCGACGTCACCATCACAAAACCAATCGCGGCTAATCCCAGGGTTAACCACAGCAGCGTACGATCGTAGAGCACCAGTGAGGTATCGTCGCTCTCACGCGACCCCATCACCCAGTTGCTCAGGCGACCTGACAGATAATTCACTATGCCTGCACCAGGAATCCGCATCAGCTTAACTCCCTTGCCAGCTGCGCGAAGACGTCACCGCGCTGTTCAAAATTGCGAAACTGATCGAGGCTGGCACAGGCGGGGGAAAGCAGTACCATATCGTCCGGCTGGACCTGTCTGGCGATCTGCTCCATGGCCTGCTGCAGCGTATCGGTACGCACCGCCACGTCAGGCCGCAGCGCGGCGAGCGCATCGCCATCGCGACCAAAGCAGTACAGCCGGATACGATCGCCTTGCAGATAAGTGGCCAGCGGCGAGAAATCAGCCGATTTCCCATCGCCCCCGAGCAGCAGCCAGAGCGTGCCGTTAACCTGTAAGCCTTTCAGTGCCGCTTCCGTGCTGCCAACGTTGGTCGCTTTTGAATCATTGATCCAGCGCACCCCGCGACTCTGATGAACCAGTTGAAAGCGGTGCGGCAGTCCAGAGTACGCTGCCAGCGCAGACAGGCTGGTTGAGCGGGGCAGCCCTACCGCATCTGCCAGCGCTAAAGCCGCCAGCGCATTGGTGTAATTGTGTTGGCCTACCAGCGTCATTTCGTCGGTATTCAGGACCTTCTCGCCTTTGGCGCGCAGCCAGATGCTGCCCTGCTGCTTATTAAGGTGATAATCACCAATATCGATACCAAAACTCACGCAGCGCGCGTCAGCGCCGCGTACCGGCATCGTCATGCCATCATCCGCGTTCACGACACAGACCTGCGCGTTTTCGTAAATCCGCAGTTTTGCTGCCCGATACTGCTGCATACCTAACGGATAGCGATCCATATGATCTTCAGTCACGTTAAGGATGGTGGCCGCTGCGGCTTTCAGGCTGTGAGTGGTCTCCAGCTGAAAGCTGGACAGTTCAAGGACATAGAGCTGCGCAGGCGCTTTCAGCAGGCTGAGGGCGGGTAAGCCAATGTTGCCGCCGACACCGACCTGCCAGCCTGCGGCCTTCGCCATTTCGCCGACTAAGGTGGTGACCGTACTTTTTCCGTTCGAACCGGTAATTGCCACGATGGGTGCCTGTGCTTCACGGCAAAACAGCTCAATATCGCCCACGATTTCGATGCCCGCATCCGCGGCTTCGCACAGCGCCGGATGTGCCAGCGCAATACCGGGGCTGGCAACAATCAGGTCGGCAGCCAACAGCCAGTCGCTGTTGATCCCGCCCACATAGCGCTCCACCTGCTCAGGCAGCTTGTCCAGCCCGGGCGGTGACATACGGGTATCCATCACGCGTGGCGTTACGCCCTGCGCTACAAAGAAATCAACACAGGACAGCCCGGTCAGGCCCAGTCCGATGATGACAACTTTTCTCCCGCGATAGTCAGCCATGATTAACGTACCTTCAGCGTCGCCAGGCCAATCAGCACCAGCATGAGCGAAATAATCCAGAAGCGCACAATCACGCGCGGCTCCGGCCAGCCTTTAAGTTCATAGTGGTGGTGAATCGGCGCCATACGGAAAATGCGTTGCCCGCGGAGCTTGAACGATCCCACTTGCAGGATCACCGACAGGGTTTCAACAACAAACACGCCGCCCATGATCACGAGTAAAAATTCCTGACGCAGCAGCACGGCGATGGTGCCCAGTGCGCCGCCCAGCGCCAGCGATCCGACATCCCCCATAAACACCTGGGCCGGATAGGTGTTGAACCAGAGGAACCCTAAGCCCGCCCCCACGATAGCGGTACAGACGATCACCAGTTCGCCAGCGTGGCGCAGATAAGGAATATGCAGATATTCTGCGAATTTCACGTTACCCGTTGCCCAGGCAACCAGCGCAAAGCCCGCCGCAACAAAGACGGTCGGCATGATCGCCAGGCCGTCCAGACCATCGGTGAGGTTAACGGCATTGCCGGTGCCGACGATGACGAAGTAAGCCAGTACGATGTAAAACAAGCCCAGCTGTGGCATAACATCTTTAAAGAAAGGCACCACCAGCTCGGTCGCCGGGGTATCTTTTCCGGCCAGGTAAAGCGCAAAAGCGACGCCCAGAGAGATCACCGACATCCAGAAATATTTCCAGCGCGCAATCAGCCCTTTCGTGTCTTTACGGACCACTTTGCGGTAATCGTCGACAAAACCGATCACGCCAAAGCCCACCAGCACCACCAGTACGCACCAGACGTACGGGTTGGAAGGATAAGCCCACATCAATACTGACAGGGTTATCGACGTCAAAATCATGATGCCGCCCATGGTCGGCGTACCGCGCTTGCTAAAGTGCGACTCTGGACCATCGTTACGCACAACCTGGCCGATTTGCAGTTTTTGCAACCACGCAATCAGCCGTGGGCCCATCCACAGTGAAATAAACAGTGCGGTCAGCAGGCTGACAATGGCGCGAAACGTCAGATACGAAAAGACGTTGAAGCCGGAATAAAATGCGACCAGATGCTCGGCCAGCCAAACTAACATGTTCCTTTCTCCTGTAAACTCTGTACTACCTGCTCCATGGCGGCACTACGCGAGCCCTTAATCAATACGGTCATTTCCTGGTGTGCGGACAGCAGCTGGCGTAAACGTTCAGTCAGCGCGGTTTTATCGCTGAAATGTTCGCCAACGCCACTGCTTTCACTCAGGAAGTGGCTGAACTGACCGGTGCTGAGCACCCGATCCAGCCCTGCAGCTTTAGCCGCCAGCCCGACTTCACGATGAAACTTTTCGCTTTCATCACCTAATTCAGCCATATCGCCCACGACCATCACACGGTAGCCCGGCATCTCAGACAGCACCTGTGCCGCCGCAACCATCGATCCTACGTTGGCGTTATAGCTGTCATCCAGAATGAGTTGATGCTCAGAGAGGCGAACAGGGAATAAGCGACCGGGAACGGACTGAAGACTTTTCAGGCCCGCCTGAACTGCGCTAAGCGGCGCATCGACCGACAGGGCGAGCGCAGCAGCGGCCAGCGCATTGGCGATATTGTGCCGCCCGGGCAACGGCAGAATGATGTCGGCTTCTCCACGGGGCGTGCGCATCACAAAATGGGTCCCATCCTGACGAATGCGGATATCATGCGCACCGAAGTCACAGTCCGCGGCCTGAGGCGAGAAACGCCAGACCGTTTTACCGTGCAGGTTCTCCTGCCAGCGCGGCCAGTCATTGCTGTCAGCATTTAAAATGGCCGTTCCCCTGGCAGGCAGGCCGTAAAAAATTTCACCCTTCGCTTTTGCTACACCTTCCAGCGACCCGAAGCCTTCGAGGTGCGCGGCGGCCAGATTATTGACCAGTGCCGCTTCCGGACGAACCAGGTCAGTGGTGTAAGCGATTTCGCCCTGATGATTGGCGCCAAGCTCAATGACGGCATACTGATGTTCTGGCGTGAGACGCAGCAAGGTCATGGGCACGCCAAAATCGTTATTCAGGTTACCGGCGGTATGCAGCGTTTCGCCGCACTGACGCAAAATGGACGCGGTCATCTCTTTCACTGACGTTTTGCCGGATGAGCCGGTCAGCGCGACAACGCGGGCAGTGGCCTGCTGGCGCACCCATGCTGCCAGCTTACCAAAGGCGATACGCGTATCTTTTACAACCACCTGAGGCACTGAGACAGGTAAATGCTTACTCACCAGCAAGGCTTTGGCACCCTTGGCGATGGCATCTTCTGCAAAGTCGTGGGCATCAAAACGCTCGCCCACGATGGCCACAAACAGGCTGCCTGCGGTGACCTTACGGGTATCCGTCGTGACGTCATTTAAAACCAGGTCATCGCCGTGCAGGGTGCCGCTGGCGATCTCTGCCAATGTGCTCAATGAAACCGGAATCATGCTACGCCTCCTAGCAGTGTGGCGACCGTGGCACGATCGGAGTAATCCAGGCGTTGATTGCCAATAATTTGGTAGTCTTCGTGACCTTTTCCAGCCACCAGTACGATGTCATCGGGCTGGGCCTGCATAATGGTGCTGGTCACGGCCTGCGCCCGACCGGCGACCACGCGGGCACGGCCAGGGTCAAGCAGCCCACTCAGAATATCCTGTACGATAGCCTGCGGATCTTCGCTTCGTGGGTTATCATCTGTCACCACCACGATGTCGGCAAATTGCTCAGCGATCGCTCCCATTAGTGGGCGCTTACCTTTATCACGATCGCCACCACATCCAAACAGGCACCATAGTTTGCCTTTGCAATGCAGCCGCGCCGCTTCCAGCGCTTTCTCTAATGCATCTGGCGTATGGGCATAATCCACTACCACGGTGGGTTTACCGGTGGCGCTAAAGACCTCCATGCGTCCGTTCACCGGCTGCAGTCTTGCCGCTACGCGCAGCAGATCGTCCAGGGCGTAGCCCAGCGCCAGCAGCGTCGCCAGCGCCAGCAGTAAATTGCTGACGTTGAAGGCGCCCATCAGGCGACTGTTCATTTCGCCCTCGCCCCAGCTGGAGTCAAAACGAATGTGCGCACCATTGTCGTGATAATTCACGTCAGTCGCACGAAGCCAGCGGCCATGACAGCCGGGCTGCAGATTATTTTCCATCGTGACGGCCACAGCGTCTGGCAGGTTTGCCAGCCAGCGGCGACCGACCTCATCGTCAGCATTGATAATGGCCACACCGACCTGATGTTCGGAAAACAGCAGCCATTTAGCGGACTCGTACTGCTGCATGTCACCGTGATAATCAAGATGGTCGCGACTGAGATTCGTAAAGACGGCAGCGGCAAACGGCAGCGCTGCGACCCGATGCTGTACCAGCCCGTGCGAGGAAATTTCCATTGCCGTCAGCGATGCGCCCTTCCTGACCAGTTCGTCCAGGTTATGTTGCACATCCACCGCTGAACCGGTGGTGTTTTCAGCCGGGACCAGTTGCCCGACCAGACCATTGCCGACTGTCCCCATCACCGCGCTGGTTTCACCCAGCAGGCTGGCCCACTGCGCCAGCAGCTGTGTGGTCGTGGTTTTGCCGTTCGTACCGGTCACGCCAATCAGTTTCTGCTTTTCGCCCGGCTGCTGGTAAAAACGGCCTGCCAGGGCAGAAAGACGCTGATGCAGTTGCGCCAGATAAATCACCGGTACGCCGTGCATCTCCCGAATTTCACCGTCGCTTGCTTCCCCTTCCGCTTCCGCGATAACGGCCGCCACGCCCTGCGCAATTGCCTGAGGAATAAACCGGCGTCCGTCAACCTGATGGCCTGCAATTGCAACAAACAGATCACCTGCAGCCGCTAAGCGACTGTCCAGAGTCATGTCACGCAACGGGCGCGCGGGTGCGTCAGGCACCCACGGTCCGAGTAAGTCGCGCAGGTTACGATCTGTCACTTGATTCCTCACTTCTGTTTGTCACCAACTCGTTTTTGTCATTGGTCGGCAGGGCATCCGGTTCGATGTTCATGGTGCGCAGCACGCCGCCCATGATGGCACCGAACACCGGTGCAGAAACCGCACCACCATAATATTTACCGGCCTGGGGATCGTTAATGACCACCACCAGCGCAAAACGAGGGCGACTGGCAGGCGCAACGCCTGCGGTATACGCAATGTATTTATTCACGTAACGACCATCCGGGCCGACCTTTTTCGCCGTACCGGTTTTGATCGCCACGCGATAGCCTTTAATGGCGGCTTTTACCCCGCCGCCGCCCGGTAGCGCCACGCTTTCCATCATGTGGACCACGGTTTTCACGAGGGCCTCAGGAAACACGCGCTCTCCGCCTACCGGCGGATCAACTTTCGTTATCGACAGCGGACGGGCAATGCCAAAGCTGCCAATGGTTGCATAGACTCGCGCTAACTGTAACGGGGTTACCATTAGCCCGTAGCCGAAAGAGAAGGTGGCCCTCTCTATGTCAGACCACCGTTGTTTTTTAGGGTATAAGCCACTACTTTCCCCGACCAGCCCCAAATTGGTCGGTTTGCCCAGCCCAAAGCGCGCGTAAGTTTCTACCAGTGCTGAGGAGGGCATCGCTAACGCCAGTCGTGAAACACCAACGTTACTCGATTTCTGTAAAACACCTGTCAAAGTCAGTTCGTTATAACGCGCGACATCTTTGATTTCATGGCCGTTGACGCGGTAGGGAACGGTATTCAGCACGCTGTTCTCTTTCACCACGCCACGTTGCAGCGCCGTCATCACTACCATCGGCTTCACCGTTGAACCGGGTTCAAAAATGTCGGTGATGGCGCGGTTACGCATCAGGTCTTTGGCCGTGTCGCTCAGATTATTCGGGTTGTATGCCGGACTGTTGGCCATCGCCAGCACTTCACCGGTGTTAACGTCCACCAGCACCGCCGTGCCTGATTCCGCTTTGTTAAACGCCACCGCGTTATTAAGTTCGCGGTAGACCAGCGCCTGCAGGCGTTCGTCGATGCTCAGCGTCAGGTTATGCGCGGCACGGCTGTCTACAGAGGAGATATCTTCGATAACACGGCCATAGCGATCTTTACGTACGGTTCGCTCGCCCGGCTCGCCGGTCAGCCATTTATCGAAGCTCTTTTCGATGCCTTCAATGCCTTCGCCATCAATATTGGTAAAGCCGATGAGGTGTGAGGTGACCTGCCCCGCCGGATAGTAGCGACGGGACTCTTCGCGCAGGTGAATGCCCGGCAGCTTAAGTTTTTTAACATATTCCCCAATGGCGGGATTAACCTGGCGCGCCAGATAAATAAAGCGCCCTTTGGGATTGGCATTTACGCGCGCGGCCAGCTGATCGATCGGGATGGAAAGCGCATCTGACAACGCTTTCCAGCGGCTGTCGAGCGTGACGCCACCGGCATCGTGCAGCTCTTTAGGATCGGCCCAGATCGCATTAACCGGCACGCTGACCGCCAGCGGACGGCCACCGCGATCGCTGATCATCCCGCGCGCGGTCGGCACCGCCTGAACGCGTAAGGAGCGTAAATCGCCCTCTTTAACCAGCTTGTCTGGATTGATCACCTGCAGCCACGCAACCCGGGACAGCAGCCCACCTAACGCCAGCAAAATGCAACCGCATAACAACGCAAAACGCCAGCTTACAAAGCTGGCTTTATCTTCTGGTTTTTTTAACTTCAGCGTTCTTTTTACGCCGTTCATTAGCAGTAACAGATCCTTATTTTTGCACCACGATGTTTTCCTGCGAAGGATCAACGTGCTGCATCTGCAGCTTTTCGGTGGCGATCCGCTCAACGCGGCTGTGATCGCCAAGGGCGTTCTCTTCCAGAATCAAATTGCGCCATTCAATGTCCAGCGCATCGCGCTCCAGCACCAGCTGCTCTCGCTGGGCAGTTAACAGGCGCGTTTTATGCGTAGTGGTGACCACCAACACGGCAGAAACCAGTACAGCAATCAGCAACAGCAGCGGAATTTTGCCTTTGCGCAAAATATCCCCAGCGATAACGCCGGGTAGGCTGTGCCTTTCGTTGCCGATCATGCGTCGGTTCTCTCCGCGATGCGTAAAACGGAACTACGCGCACGGGGGTTCTCTTTCACCTCGGCGTCACCCGGTACCATCTTGCCCAGTAACGTTAACTGACGACCGCCCAGCGCATTGAGCTGCTGTTCGGTCATTGGCAGTCCACGCGGCACCTGCGGACCCCGACTTTGATCGCGCATAAAGCGTTTTACTAAACGGTCTTCCAGCGAATGGAAGCTAATAACGGACAAACGCCCTTGTGGAGCCAGGACCTCGACCGCGCCTTTCAGGGCGGTATCGATCTCTTCCAGTTCGCTGTTAATCCAGATCCGAATCGCCTGGAAGCTGCGGGTGGCCGGATGTTTAAACTTGTCTTTAATCGGCGTGGCCGCGGCGATCACCTCTGCCAGCTCTTTCGTGCGCGTCATTGGCTGTTCACGGTTGCGCTCGACGATGGCGCGGGCGATGCGTTTTGCAAAACGCTCTTCCCCATACGTTTTCAGCACAAATGCGATATCGGCTTCTTCCGCCTGCATCAACCATTCGGCGGCAGAGTGGCCCCGCGTTGGATCCATTCGCATATCCAGCGGTCCGTCGCGCATAAAAGAAAAGCCACGTTCAGCATCATCCAGCTGCGGGGACGAAACCCCCAGATCCAGCAAGATGCCGTCGATGCGCCCAACCAGTTCACGCTCTGCCACGTAGTCCGCCAGGGCGGAAAAAGGGCCGTGAACAATGGAAAAGCGCGGATCCTTTATCTCAGCCGCCGCGGCGATAGCTTGCGGGTCACGGTCAATGGCGATGAGCTTTCCGCTGGCGCCAAGCTGCGCCAAAATTAAGCGTGAGTGACCGCCACGACCAAAAGTGCCGTCGATGTAGATTCCGTCTTCCTTGATGTTGAGGCCATTAACCGCCTCATCCAACAGCACGGTGGTGTGTTTGTAATTTTCCTGCATAGCTATAGCGATAAATCCTGCAACCGCTCAGATAAAGGCGCCTGAGCTGACTGTTCTGCGTCAATATCTTCCCTGACTTGTTGATACCAGGTCTGTTCATCCCACAGTTCAAACTTGTTGAACTGCCCAACCAGCATCACTTCTTTGCTTAAATTTGCATGCTGACGAAGCGTATTCGCCACCAGTAAGCGGCCCGCATTGTCCATCTGACATTCACTGGCATGCCCCAACAGCAAGCGCTGCACGCGGCGCTCCAGAGGATTCATGCTGGAAAGACTCGCCAGCTTCTTCTCAATGATTTCCCAGGCGGGCAAGGTGTAGAGCAACAGGCATGGCTGGTGGAGGTCGATGGTACACACCATCTGCCCCTGTGATTCCTCGTTCAGCAAATTGCGATAGCGGGTTGGTACCGCCAGGCGTCCTTTGCTGTCGAGATTGACTAACGTTGCTCCACGGAACATGCCAGTCTCACCCCTCAATTACCCAATAACACCACTTTATCCCACTTTTTACCACAAAACGAGTTTAAGGATCGTAGGAAATCATTGTCAAGCCGGAGCGGCAGGTGAATATGATTATTTACCGAGGCGGGAATTAACGCTGGGAAGGTTTCAAAACGCCAAAAGATGATTAATCAAAATTAAACTAATGAATAACTGAATAAAAAAACCTGCCCCGAAACAGCATGGCTAAAATTAGCGCGCTTATTCCGGCCGAACGGCGGCGCGTCGTTTTGAGACAGGGGACGCATTTTAGGGGATTTCTTAAAGGATGCACAGCGGCACGCGCGCGGACGGGGGTTTTAAACAGCGGCTAAGTTGTAAGTAAACAAGAATGGTCTGTTAAGTTAATTTGTTAGCATAGATGATTAGCGCTGACGCTTTTTTACTTTGTAAGGAAAGAGTTTAAAAACAGCAGGTAATAGTCAGGGGCAGACGCATTGCTGCCCTGATTTTATTTAGAAATTCTGCTTAATTGTCCCCGCCGTAATAAATTACGACGAATTCGGGTTAAACCGGGTTTGGGTTTTCTGGGTTCATCTAAAGAAGCCAACACTAATTCCAGCACCCGTTCGGCGACATCACGATGACGTTGACCCACAGACAGGACCGGACATTCAAGAAAGTCCAGCAGCTCATGATCGCCGAAGGTGGCAATCGCCAGGTCGGCCGGTAAGCGGCCGTTACGTTTCAGCGTAACATCCATAACGCCCTGCAGCAGGCCAAAAGAAGTGGTGAAAAGCGCATCTGGCATTGGATGATTTTCCAGATAGGTTTCGAACAGGGCTGCGGAGGCAGTGCGTTCAAAACTGTTACAGTAAATGTAATCTATCGGGCGCTCATCCTCTTTCCAGGCATCTCTGAAGCCCAGCTCGCGCAGAAAACTGACCGACAATTCAGGTAACGCGCCCATAAACAGCACATTACTGATTTTAAGCTGACGCAATTCAGCAGCCAGCGCAAAGGCATCATCCTGATCGGCACCCACCACGCTGGTAAAGTGTTCGCGATCCAGCGCCCGGTCCAGCGCAATAATCGGCAGCGGGTGATTAATCCAGCGCTGATAAAAAGGGTGCTCGGGCGGAAGCGACGTTGAAACGATAATCGCATCAACCTGGCGTTGCAGCAGATGTTCAATACAGCGCATCTCGTTATCGGGCTGATCTTCAGAACAGGCGATCAACAGCTGGTAGCCGCGCTGGCGGGCCTGGCGTTCAAGGTAGTTAGCAATACGCGTGTAACTGGTATTTTCCAGATCGGGGATGACCAGCCCAATCGAGCGCGTGCGACCGGCGCGCAGACCTGCCGCTACCGCATTGGGATGGTAATTGTGCTCGCGCACCACCGCCATGACTTTCTCAACGGTTTTGTCGCTGACACGATACTGCCGTGCTTTCCCATTAATAACGTAACTGGCCGTGGTGCGCGATACACCCGCCAGACGCGCAATTTCATCCAGTTTCACTGTAACCCCACCATTAAACAGGCTTAAGCTGATCGTTAATCCGCAGATAAGCTATGGACATCCTTTCTAGCACATCTAACAGCAGAAAAGTGCGCGTAGCAACCGCTTTTCCGATGGTTGGCTGTCTTACGCATTAAAAAGAAAAAACCCGGCATTTCGCCGGGTTGCAAATTTCGCTGAGGCTACCAGTGCGTCATTAACGCATAATGCGCTCACCACGAGACACGCCCACAATCCCCGAGCGGGCTACTTCAACAATTTCCGCCACTTCCCGGACGGTGTTCAAAAAGGCATCCAGCTTGTCGCTCGTCCCTGCCAGCTGAACCGTGTAAAGCGAAGGCGTGACGTCAATGATCTGTCCACGGAAAATTTCGGCGCTGCGCTTTACCTCTTCACGGCCATAGCCCGTTGCCTGAATTTTCACCAGCATAATTTCACGTTCAACGTAAGCGCCCTGCCCCAACTCCGTGACGCGCAGTACATCGACCAGCTTGTGCAGTTGCTTCTCGATCTGCTCCAGCACTTTCTGGTCGCCCACGGTCTGAATCGTCATGCGTGACAACGTAGGATCGTCAGTGGGCGCAACGGTGAGACTCTCAATGTTATAGCCGCGTTGTGAAAACAGGCCCACTACGCGAGACAATGCGCCGGATTCGTTTTCCAGCAAAACCGATAAAATGCGACGCATAATTATGTCCTCTCCGTTTTGCTCAACCACATTTCGTCCATACTGCCACCGCGAATCTGCATCGGGTAAACATGCTCGCTGCCGTCAACGTTGACGTCAACAAAGACCAGCCGTCCTGTCGCCAGGGTTTCCAGCGCCATGGCCAGCTTCTCTTCCAGCTCAGCGGGATGATTAATGGCAATACCCACGTGGCCATAGGCTTCTGCCAGACGAACAAAATCAGGCAGCGATTCCATATAGGATTGAGAGTGGCGGCCAGAATAGATCATATCCTGCCACTGCTTCACCATGCCCAGGAAACGGTTATTCAGGTTCAGCACCAACACCGGCAAATCGTACTGCAGTGCGGTAGAGAGCTCCTGGATGTTCATCTGAATACTGCCATCGCCCGTAACGCAGATGACGGTTTCGTCAGGCAGGGCCATTTTCACCCCCAGTGCGGCAGGCAGGCCAAAGCCCATGGTGCCGAGACCACCGGAGTTGATCCAGCGACGGGGTTTATCGAAGGTGTAATAGAGGGCGGCGAACATCTGATGCTGACCCACATCCGAGGTCACATAGGCCTCCCCGTTGGTGAGACGACAAATGGTTTCGATAACCGCCTGCGGTTTGATTTTGTCGCTGGTGCGATCGTATTCGAGGCATTGACGACCACGCCAGGTTTCAATCGACTGCCACCAGTCGCGCAGACTGTCCAGTTGCTGCTTCGCTTCGCTTTGGTCAAGCAGTTCGAGCATTTGCTGTAACGTCTGTTTGGCATCCCCAACGATCGGAATATCGGCCGCCACCGTTTTTGAAATGGAAGTAGGATCGATATCGATGTGCATCACGGTAGCGTTCGGGCAATACTTCGCCAGATTGTTCGTGGTGCGGTCATCAAAACGGACGCCCACCCCGAAGATCAAATCGGCATTGTGCATGGTCATATTTGCTTCGTAGGTGCCATGCATGCCAAGCATGCCTACGCACTGACGATGACTACCGGGAAACGCGCCCAGCCCCATCAATGACGTGGTAACCGGAATATTCAGGCGCTCGGCCAGCTGCAGCAGTTCGGCTTCGCACGAAGAGGTAATCGCGCCGCCTCCGGCGTAGATCACCGGCTTATGCGCTGCCAGCAACGTGTTTAACGCACGCTTGATCTGGCCCTTATGCCCCTGAATCGTCGGATTATAGGAGCGCATGCTCACTTCCTGCGGATAATGATAAGGCAGCTTATTGGCAGGGTTGAGAATATCTTTTGGCAGATCGATAACTACCGGTCCAGGACGCCCCGTGGATGCCAGCCAGAAGGCTTTTTTCAGTACCGTCGGGATCTCTTCGGTATTTTTCACCAGGAAACTGTGTTTCACCACCGGACGGGAAATACCCACCATGTCACATTCCTGGAAGGCGTCGTAGCCGATCAGGGATGAAGGCACCTGACCTGACAGAATAACCAACGGAATAGAATCCATATAGGCCGTCGCAATACCGGTGATCGCATTGGTTGCGCCCGGACCCGACGTTACCAGCACCACGCCCACTTCGCCGGTTGCGCGAGCCAGGCCATCGGCCATATGCACGGCGCCCTGCTCGTGACGAACCAGAACGTGATCAATACCGCCGACGGTCTGCAGCGCATCGTAAATGTCGAGCACTGCGCCACCCGGATAACCGAATACCTGCTTAACGCCCTGATCGATTAACGACCGGACGACCATTTCGGCTCCTGACAACATCTCCATTTTCTGCCTCCCGGCTTGAGGAACTGAATCTACTGACGACTGCTTTCCCGCTAGCCACATGCATCCTGCCCTGCTATTCGCCAATTAAGATCAAAACCTTATGTTTTTGCAAAGACAGCAGAATTCATTTCTGCTGTCCCGATACAGAGAATTCTGCTGGGTTATTTTTTCTAAGAGTAGGTCGATTACCATAACCGCAGAAAAACGGGCTGGCAAACGCCAAACGCCTTTTATTAAATGGCGCAGGATACAAAGGCTCTGCTCGCCAACTTTGGCTTACGATTATTAAACTAAATACGTCTGTTAATAGCAGAGGAAAATGCTGGGATTGATATTTTTTCCAGCCGTATCTAAGAAATAAAAAAAACATATGATGCAGGCCTTCAGGCAGCCGTGTTTTGGTCGGGCACTTTTATGGCGTAAGTCTCTTATAAACGCGTCATGCACATTCGATTATGCTGCCTTTAAACAAAACCGCCTGGGTAAAATGATACCACGACAGTAAATTATCATTATATTTCATTGCATTACTCCATCACCGCAGCCCTTCAGGCCCGGATCGTCGGCACTAAACGCCGCGCGTGCAAAGGGTCTCGTTTAATACTCTGCGCAGGCGTTAAATGTCAGAACATTTTTCTTTACTGTGACAAAAAAATAACCCTTCGCTTATGGTTGACATTGATTGGCGATTCCAGTACCAATAGAGGCAGCAAAAAATTCACGAGGTTTGAAACATGTCACTTTCTTTCCGTCTATCAGGTCTACTACTAAACGCAACTTATCTGCGCGGTAGACTTGTGGGCGAAATCAAACACTGATTCGAACCTGCTAAAAGTTAAAAACCCGCGCCTGTCGCGGGTTTTTTTATGCTCGTTGCAAGGCAAGAAACGCAAAAGGATGAACACGATGAGCCAGCAAGTTATTATTTTCGATACCACTCTGCGTGATGGTGAACAGGCATTACAAGCCAGCCTGAGTGTGAAAGAAAAACTGCAAATTGCGTTAGCGCTGGAACGTATGGGCGTTGATGTTATGGAAGTCGGTTTCCCTGTGTCCTCACCGGGTGATTTTGAATCCGTGCAAACCATTGCACGCACGATTAAAAACAGCCGGGTTTGCGGCCTGGCACGCTGTGTTGAACAAGATATTGATGCCGCCTACGAGTCTTTACGCGTCGCCGAGGCCTTCCGTATCCATACTTTTATTGCCACCTCACCCATGCACATTGCCACCAAGCTGCGCAGCACCCTGCCTGAAGTGATTGAACGTGCGGTGCGCATGGTGAAACGCGCCCGTAACTACACGGACGATGTGGAGTTTTCCTGCGAAGACGGTGGCCGTACACCGATTGACGACCTGTGCCGCATGGTCGAAGCCGCAATTAATGCCGGTGCCACCACCATTAACATTCCGGATACCGTTGGCTACACCTTGCCAAACGAGTACGCCAACATTATCAGCCAGTTAATTCACCGCGTGCCAAATATCGATAAAGCCATCCTGTCTGTTCATACCCATGATGATTTAGGTATGGCGACCGGCAACGCGATTGCTGCCGTGCAGGCTGGCGCGCGTCAGGTGGAGGGTACGCTGAACGGGTTAGGTGAGCGCGCCGGTAACTGCGCACTGGAAGAAGTGATCATGGCGATTAAAACCCGTCAGCAGATCATGAATGTTCACACCAACATTCACCATCAGGAAATTTATCGTACCAGCCAGATGATTAGTCAGATCTGCAACATGCCAATCCCGGCTAATAAAGCGGTGGTCGGTTCTAACGCCTTTGCCCACTCTTCGGGCATTCATCAGGACGGCGTCATTAAAAACCGTGAAAACTATGAAATCCTGACTCCAGAATCCATTGGCCTGCACAAAATTCAGCTTAATCTGACATCCCGTTCCGGCCGCGCAGCGGTAAAACATCGTATGGAAGAGATGGGCTACACAGAAAGCGAATACAATCTGGACTCCCTGTATGACGCTTTCCTGAAACTGGCGGACAAGAAAGGTCAGGTGTTTGATTACGACCTGGAAGCGCTGGCTTTCATTAATAAACAAAACGAAGAGCCTGAATTTTTCCAACTGAATGATTTCAATGTGCAGTCAGGCTCCAGTATCACGGCCACCGCGTCGGTGAATCTGGGCTGCGGCGAACAAACGAAATCAGAAGCGGCGACCGGTAACGGTCCGGTTGATGCGGTTTATCAGGCCATTAACCGAATTACCCAGTTCAACGCAGAGCTGGTTAATTACAAGCTGACGGCAAAAGGCCACGGCGAGAATGCGCTGGGTCAGGTTGATATCGTGGTGGGCTACAACAATCGTAAGTTCCACGGCGTCGGTCTGGCGACGGATATCGTCGAGTCTTCTGCCAAAGCGATGGTGAACGCATTAAACAACATCTGGCGAGCCAAACAGGTCGAGAAAGAGTTACAGCGCAAGTCTAAAGATCAGAAGGAAACGGTGTAATCATGTCAAACTCTTCACATATCGCAGTACTGGCGGGCGACGGAATCGGCCCGGAAGTGATGGCCCAGGCTATCAAAGTATTGGATGCGATTCGTCAGCGTTTTAACCTGCGTATTACCACCAGTGAGTACGACGTCGGTGGTATCGCCATTGACCGTCACGGCGAACCCTTGCCACCGGCTACCGTTGCAGGCTGCGAACAGGCCAACGCAATCCTGTTTGGATCGGTAGGTGGCCCTAAGTGGGAGCACCTGCCCCCGGCCTCTCAACCCGAGCGCGGGGCGCTGTTGCCGCTGCGTAAACACTTTAAGCTGTTCAGCAACCTGCGTCCTGCGGCGCTCTACAGCGGCCTGGAAGCTTTTTGTCCCTTGCGCAGCGATATCGCAGCACGCGGTTTCGATATCCTGTGCGTACGTGAACTGACCGGCGGCATTTATTTTGGTCAGCCGAAAGGACGCGAAGGCAGCGGCCCGCACGAGCGCGCTTTTGATACCGAAGTCTATCATCGTTTTGAAATCGAACGCATTGCGCGTCAGGCTTTCGAGTCCGCCCGCAAGCGCCGTAATAAAGTCACCTCTGTCGATAAAGCTAACGTGCTGCAAACATCCGTTATGTGGCGGGAAATCGTGAACGAGATCGCGAAAGATTATCCCGATGTTCAGCTGAGCCACATGTACATCGACAACGCCACCATGCAGTTGATCAAAGATCCTTCTCAGTTCGACGTGCTGCTGTGCTCTAACCTGTTTGGCGACATTTTGTCAGACGAGTGCGCGATGATCACCGGCTCAATGGGCATGTTGCCGTCCGCCAGCCTGAGCGAAGACGGTTTTGGCCTGTATGAACCGGCTGGCGGCTCGGCGCCGGATATCGCCGGGCAAAATATTGCGAATCCCATTGCCCAGATCCTGTCACTGTCGCTGCTGCTGCGCTACAGCCTGAATGCCGATGACGCCGCCGCCGCTATTGAGCGCGCCATCAGCCGGGCGTTAGCGGAAGGCTATCGCACCAAAGACCTGGCCGGTGACGGCTCTGCGATCAGCACAGATGAGATGGGCAGCATCATTGCCCGCTTTATCGCCGAGGAAAAATAATAAAATGAAAACTTTATACCAGAAGTTATTTGATGCACATGTCGTTCACGAAGCGCCGAATGAAACACCGTTGCTCTATATCGATCGTCATCTGATTCATGAGGTGACTTCGCCACAGGCCTTTGATGGCTTGCGTGCCCACGGTCGTAAAGTTCGTCAGCCTTCAAAGACGTTTGCCACCATGGATCACAACGTGTCCACCCAGACCAAAGATATTAATGCTTCGGGCGAAATGGCGCGTATTCAGATGCAGGAACTGATGAAAAACTGTGCCGAATTCGGCGTGCAGTTGTATGACCTGAATCACCCGTTCCAGGGCATCGTGCATGTGATTGGGCCAGAGCAAGGCATGACGTTGCCCGGCATGACCATTGTCTGCGGCGATTCCCATACGGCGACGCACGGTGCCTTTGGTTCACTGGCCTTTGGTATTGGTACGTCAGAGGTTGAGCATGTTTTTGCCACGCAAACCCTGAAACAGGGCCGTGCCAAAACCATGAAGATTGAAGTGACAGGTACGGTTGCGCCGGGCATTACGGCGAAAGATATCGTACTGGCGATTATTGGTAAAACCGGCAGCGCAGGTGGTACCGGCCACGTTGTTGAATTCTGTGGCTCGGCGATTGAAGCGTTGAGCATGGAAGGCCGCATGACGCTGTGCAACATGGCTATCGAGATGGGCGCAAAAGCCGGTCTGGTCGCCCCGGATGAGACCACCTTCGCTTACCTGAAAGGTCGCCAGTTTTCACCTCAAGGTGAAAAATGGGAGCAGGCCGTTGAGTACTGGGGCACGCTGAAGTCCGACCCAGGCGCTAAGTTTGACCGCGTGGTGACGCTGCATGCGGAAGAGATTGCACCGCAGGTGACCTGGGGAACCAACCCCGGCCAGGTGATCGCGGTGGACGCGCAGATTCCCGATCCGGCTTCGTTTGCCGATCCGGTCGAGCGCGCCTCTGCGGAGAAAGCGCTGGCTTACATGAATCTGCAACCCGGCATCAAACTGACCGATGTCAGCATTGATAAAGTCTTTATTGGCTCCTGCACAAACTCACGCATTGAAGATCTGCGTGCCGCCGCCGCGATTGCCAAAGGGCGTAAGGTCGCGCCTGGCGTTCAGGCACTGGTGGTGCCGGGTTCAGGCCCGGTTAAAGCACAGGCCGAAGCGGAAGGGCTGGATAAGATCTTTATTGAAGCAGGATTTGAGTGGCGCCTGCCCGGCTGCTCAATGTGTCTGGCCATGAACAACGACCGTCTGAACCCCGGCGAGCGCTGTGCCTCAACCAGTAACCGTAACTTCGAAGGCCGCCAGGGCCGTGGCGGACGGACGCATTTGGTTAGCCCGGCAATGGCCGCCGCTGCCGCCGTTAATGGCCATTTCGCCGACATTCGCAGCCTGACATAAGGACACCATCATGGCAGAAAAATTTACCCAACATACTGGTTTGGTGGTTCCACTGGACGCCGCTAACGTCGATACCGATGCCATCATTCCAAAGCAGTTTTTGCAGAAAGTCACCCGCGTAGGCTTTGGCGCCCACCTGTTCAATGACTGGCGTTTCCTGGACGATCACGGCCTGGAACCCAATCCGGACTTCGTTCTCAACTTTCCGGAGTATAAAGGTGCTTCTATCCTGCTGACGCGGGAAAACTTTGGTTGTGGTTCGTCACGTGAGCATGCGCCCTGGGCACTGACCGATTACGGCTTTAAAGTCGTGATTGCGCCCAGCTTTGCCGATATTTTCTATGGCAACAGCTTCAACAACCAGTTACTGCCGGTTACGCTGAGCGATGAGCAGGTGGAGGAGCTGTTTACGCTGGTGAATGCGCATCCGGGTATCCGCTTCGAAGTGGATCTGGAAGCGCAGGTCGTGAAAGCGGGCAACAACACCTACAGCTTTAAGATTGATGACTTTCGTCGTCACTGCATGCTGAACGGGCTGGACAGTATCGGCCTGACGCTGCAGCACGAAAGCGCGATCTCGGCTTACGAAAGTAACCAGCCTGCCTTTATGCGTTAACGCGTAAATAATGTAACCAGCCCGTTCGGCTCTGCCGTTCGGGCTTTTTTTCATCTGGCAAAACTGCGCTAAAACAATTAATCGCGATTTATTTTATTGCAGAACTCCTGTTATTTATTCAGCAACAACGTTGATATTTTGACTCGCATCATTTTCTTCTCAACTTTCCCTTCTTTTTTTTCACAAGACGTAAATGGCTTGCTGATTTAATTAATATCGTTTTCATTTTTATGTTATTTGATCGTTAACTCCATAGAGCTCACCTATAGCTTGTAGAAAAAAAAGCATTATTTCCGCTCATTCTCCCTCGCTATCATCGCCACAGATAAAGATTAACGCAAAACACATCGAGATCGTCTCAGCCTGGCTGTCGGATCTTTTGTGGAGACTCTGTATGCACGCTTATCCTCACCTGTTTACCCCGCTCACAATCAACGGAATGACGTTAAAAAACCGTGTCATCATGCCGCCAATGGGCACCAACCTGGCCAGTCTGAATGGCGAAGTGTCTCAGGAACAGCTTGATTACTATTCGCTTCGCGCCAGGGGCGGCACTGGGCTCATTACGATTGAGAATATTTGTGTGGATTTTCCCTTCGCGTCGAACGGCACCACACAACTGCGCATTGATAATGATCAGTATATTCCTGGCTTATACAAACTTACCGAAACGTTGCATAAACATGGAACCTGTGTCGCCATCCAGTTAAACCACGCCGGTGCATCAGCCTATGCCTATCGCCTCAATGGGGAAATGCCCATTTCCGCCTCCGCGGTCCCCTCCAAAAAGAATGGTAATATTCCCCGTCCGATGACGCATGAGGAAATATATCGGGCGGTTGACAAATTTGGCGACGCAGCAGAACGCGTCAGACGCGCCAATTTTGACTGCGTAGAGATTCATGCCGGTCACTCTTATTTAATCAGTCAGTTTTTATCTCCACTGTTTAATCAGCGTACTGATGAATTTGGTGGCAATATCGAGAATCGGTCGCGCTTTTTAACCCTGATTGTCGACAAAGTTCGGGCCTGCGTGGGACCGATGTTTCCCATCAGCCTGCGTATCAGCGCGGATGATTTCTTACAAGGTGGAAACACGCTGGAAGATTCGCTACACATTCTTGAACGTTGTCAGGAAAAGGTCGACATCATCAATGTGTCAGCGGCGCAGAATGATAACCTGTATTTACAGATAGACCAAATGTCTCAAGAGGATGGCTGGAAACGCTATCTGTCACGTGCCGTTCGCACCAGATTTAATAAGCCCACCGTTGTCGCAGGCAATATTCGCACCCCGCAACTTGCTGAAGACATTCTTGCTCAGGGTGACGCGGACCTGATCGCTATTGGTCGTGGGTTGATTGCTGAACCGGATTGGGTACAAAAGGTACAGAGTGGGCATGAGGAGACAATGCGTAAGTGTATCTCATGCAATATTGGATGCGCCGACCATCGCATCGCCCGCTCTCTTCCCCTTCGCTGCTCAATTAACCCCGATATCATCCATGGCGACGCTTATAAGCAGCGCCAGGTCAAGCGTCCGACGCGTGTCGTCGTGATCGGGGCTGGCACGGCAGGCATCGAAGCCGCCTGCACCGCCGCAGAGGTAGGGTGCAAGACCTGGCTGTTCGAAGCCAAAAACCATATCGGTGGGCTGGCTGTCGAGATCGCACGATTACCCGAAAAAAAACGTATTGCCGATTTTCCGCAATTCCTGCGCAACCGTATGGCCCGGCTGGAGAATTTACAACTGCATCTGGGACAACAGGTTCAGCCCGAGCAGCTTGAGGTTCTGCGTCCCGACTTAATTGTTAATGCCACGGGCTCTGTCCCCCTGCTGCCGCCCATTGCGGGATTACATGAGACGATCGACCGCCCCGGCAGCGTCGTGTTCACGATTACGGGCATGATTCAACACCTGGATACATTCAGCGCGCTGCAAGGCAAACGTATCGCCGTGGTCGGCGGCGGTGCCGTTGGACTCGATGTCATCGAGTATTTTGCCACCCGGGGCGCTGAAGCAGTACTGATTGAAATGCAGAATTCACCAGGACGTGACCTCGACATCATCACAAAGAGTGCCATGTTAACGCTGCTTGAACAGCACCAGGTAGAACAACACATGGACACGCAGCTCATTGAGGTCAAACCCGATCGCTTCCGCGTTAAAAACGCCCACCACACCTTCGACATCGCCTTCGACTACGGCTTTATCTGTCTGGGGATGCGCCCCAACCGCAGCGGTTTCGAGGCCGTTGAGCGCTGGGCCACCGCCAGACATATCAAAATAATGAACATCGGCGACAGCCTGAAAGCCCGGCGAATTATTGATGGTGTACGCGAAGGACGCAACGTACTGGATGCCCTGGAAGAGACTGGCGCACTGGGCAGCCACGAAGCGACAAGCATTCCACTTTTAACTTACTGAGGACACTATCATGGCAGAACGTATTACCGGGCATACCGAGCTGATTGGGCTGATCGCCACCCCCATTCGCCACAGCATGTCGCCAACCATGCACAACGAAGCTTTCGCGCACCTTGGGCTGGACTATGTTTATCTGGCTTTTGAGGTCGGCACTGCGGAACTGGAGAAGGTGGTGCAGGGTTTTCGTGCGCTGAAGCTGCGCGGATGCAATGTTTCCATGCCCAATAAGACGGAGGTTTGCCGCTATCTGGATACGTTGTCTCCCGCAGCACAGCTTGTGGGCGCGGTGAATACCGTCGTCAATGATAACGGCGTGCTGACCGGGCACATCACGGATGGGACAGGTTATATGCGCGCCCTCGCTGAAGAGGGCATCGATATTCTGGGCAAAAAGATGACGATTCTGGGCGCGGGCGGTGCGGCAACGGCCATTTGCGTTCAGGCCGCCCTGGATGGCGTTAAGGCGATCTCGGTCTTTAACCAACGCGATAAATTCTTTGCAAATGCCCAGGAAACCGTCGCGAAGATTCGCGCCCATACTGACTGTGAGATTCACCTTTTTGACCTCGACGACCACGATCGTTTGCGTGCTGAAATTAACGACAGCGTTATTCTGACCAATGCGACCGGCGTCGGCATGAAACCCTTTGAAAGACAGATGCTGCTTCCCGACGAGAGCTTCCTGCGTCCTGAGCTTATTGTCTCCGATGTGGTCTATATCCCACGTAAAACACATTTGCTTGAGACGGCCGAGAAAAAAGGCTGCCGTATTATTAACGGTCTCGGCATGATGCTGTGGCAAGGCGCAAGCGCGTTCGAAATCTGGACGGGAAAACCGATGCCGGTTGATCACATCAAAAACATCCTTTTTTGAGGATGGCTGAGATGAAAAACAAGTATATTCCCACCGCCGCCGGGCTGTATCTCAATTACCTCATTCATGGCATGGGCGTGCTGGTCATCACTCTCAACATGGCTAACCTGCAGGCACAATGGAATACCGATGCGGCGGGCGTATCGATTGTGATTTCCTCACTGGGCATTGGCAAACTGATTACCATCGTTACCGGTTTTCTGTCGGATCGTTTTGGCCGAAAGCCTTTTGTCTATTTTGGCATCATCAGTTACGTGGCCTTTTTCATCGGTATCCTGTTTACCCGGGATATTTATACGGCCTATTTCTTTGGCGTGCTGGCAGGAATGGCTAACAGTTTCCTTGATTCTGCTACCTATCCGGCGCTGATGGAGGCCTTCCCGGACTCCGCCAGCCGCGCTAACGTGCTGATAAAAGCGTTTGTCTCCGCCGGACAATTTTTATTGCCGTTTATCATTAGCCTGCTTATCTGGGCGGATTTGTGGTTTGGTTGGTCATTCGTGCTGGCAGCAGCCTTAATGACGATGAGCGGAATCTACCTGATCAAAATGCCGTTTCCCGATCACCGGGTACAGAAAGTCTCGGAAACATCAGCCAGCGTGACCGCGCCACCGCGTAGTCGTCTGTATCAGCTGGATATGGTTGTGTTCACCTTTTACGGCTATATCAGCATGGCGACGTTTTATCTGGTGAGCCAATGGCTGGCACAGTATGGACAGTTTGTCGCGGGCATGCCCTACACCGCATCGGTGAAGTTACTCAGTATCTACACGGCAGGATCGCTGACCTGCGTATTCGTCACTGCGGTCATGGTGAAAAAAGTGTTGAGCTCCGCTATCGCGATGGTCATTTACACGTTCCTGTCGGCCCTCTCACTGCTGATCGTCTGCCTCTATCCAACGCCACTGATTGTTACCGGTTTTGCGTTCGTATTTGGGTTTGCAGCCGCGGGCGGCGTTATGCAACTGGGTGCAACGATTATGGCGATGAGTTTTCCACAAGCGAAAGGCTTTGCGACAGGCGTGTTTTATACCGCCGGCAGTCTGGCCAGCTTTACCATCCCTTTATTTACAGCGCATCTCTCACGAACCAGTATCGCCAGCATCATGTTGTTTGATCTGATTATTGCGGTGACAGGTTTTATCCTTGCGCTTTATATCGCTTCCCGCCAATTTCAACGTCATTGTGCGGAAACACGCCGTCAGTCCGCTACAGCGGCTAGTTGAACAGTTAAAACAGGAATGACTATGACTCAAACGGTTAGGGTTAAAAAAATCGTCTTTCAGGCAGGGCAAACGCGGCTTTGTGTGCCCTTGACAGGCCGCACTCGCGAGGAGCTTCAGGCCAGAGCACAGTTACTGACTTCCGCACAGGCAGACATTATCGAATGGCGCGTCGACCACTTCATCGAGGGTAAAGACGAGAAGCAAGTCTTGCTGGCGCTGGCCGACATTCGTCAGCAACTTGGGGAAACGCCGCTGCTCTTTACCTTCCGCAGTAAAAAAGAAGGTGGCGAAATGGACATCAGTGATGACCAATACTTCGCGCTCAACCACGCGGCCGCCTTAAGCGGGCTGGCTGATGTGATTGATATTGAGTTGTTTAACGATGAGTCACGCATCCGTTCGCTGGTAAGCGAGGCGCATAACGCAGGTGTTAAGGTCATTATGAGTAATCATGACTTTCACCAAACGCCCGCGAAGGAAGAGATCATTTACCGGTTACGTCGCATGCAGGATTTAGGTGCAGACCTGCCCAAGATTGCCGTAATGCCTCAAACACCTCAGGATGTGCTGACGCTGCTGTCTGCGACCCTGTTAATGAAAGAGCACTACGCAACGCGGCCGCTTATCACGATGTCGATGGGAAAAATGGGCGGAGTCAGTCGGGTCACCGGACGCCTGTTCGGTTCCGCAATGACGTTTGGCACCCTGGGCCAGTCCTCGGCACCAGGGCAAATCGCCGTTACACAACTGCGGGAGATGATGGAGACGCTTTCCTAGCGGCGGACATGCCCAAAGCCGCGCTTTGGGCATGTTTCCTGGCGACATCACTGTGCGTAATAATAAAGTTTTTTAGCCTCAGCGCCGCCGGTGAAAGCATTTTTGTTTTAATTGTCGCCAGACAAATATAACGCGGTGGAAGCGAATTTTTGATCGTCAGGATATGGAGATTGTAGTGCGTGAGCGCCGCAATTCTTGGCATGATGGCAATACCATAGCCGATACTGACCAACCCGGCCATTGCTAAATCCTCTTCCACATAACAGGCAATATCCGGTGACAGCGTTTGCTGGTGAAAGATGTCGTCAATAAACGGACGTAGCCCACTACTTTCTGAAAAATAGACATAGGGATAATGGATGGTTTCCGCTAAATCAACGTCGCTTTCGTGAAGACGCGCTAACGGATGATCTTTCGCTGTCACTACCACTAATTCTTGTTCAATAACCGGGATAAATTCAATATCAGGATCGTCGCCAATCCGCGAACAGATGACCATATCAACCTTATCCGCTTTGAGTGACTGCAACAACGCAACTGACGTCCCCTGTTTAAAAGAGAATGTCACATCATTATGACGAAAGTGTTGGGAGTAATTGTTGATAATTTGCGGAATAACATATTCCCCCATTGTATAGATAAACCCAATTCGGATATTTTCCCGGCACAGAAGGTGATTGTTTTTTAGCCTCTCCCTGCCATTTTCCAGTGCCGACAGTGCTGTCTCAACATAGGGTAAAAAACATTTCCCACTTTCACTAATCCTTACATTTCTGCCCTGACGGAAAAAGAGTGAAACGCCTAACTCCTTTTCTAATTCAGCGATAGCATGGCTAAGCGAGGGCTGGGTGATAAAAAGACTGGATGCCGCTTCCGTGTAATGCTCCGTTTCTGACAGGCGTTTAAAATAATAAAGTTGCTTGAGGTTCATGGCATTTGCCTTTGAATGAAAAGTAAATCTGCTATCGCTACTTTATCACCGTTAAAAGGACTAATTATGTACTCAGGTCAAAATTAATGACGCTTAAAAAATGCTATAAAGAAACAAAAAAATTAGCAATATCAGACTATTTTTCAATGTAAAAAAAACATCAAAAAATAGTTTAAACTTCAGGGATACATCATGGAAAAGTTATACAAAGAGGAACACGCTGGCAGGCGCACGCCGAAAAATAAACCCACGAAAGTCAGAATAATCATTCTGCTATTAATATCCGCTGGCACAATGATTAACTATCTTGATCGGACAATTTTAGGCATCGTTGCGCCAAAAATCACCCGCGAACTTGAAATCGATCCCGCTATGATGGGCGTGGCTTTTTCTGCCTTCGCCTGGACGTATACGCTGGCACAAATCCCCGGAGGGATGTTTTTAGATCGCTTTGGTAACAAACTGACCTACGCCCTTTCCGTGCTGTTTTGGTCGATTTTCACTCTACTGCAAACATTTACTCTTGGGCTCAAGTCTTTGATCTTCCTCAGACTGGGGCTGGGATTGAGCGAAGCACCCTGTTTTCCGGTTAACAGTCGCGTAGTGGCAAAATGGTTCCCGCGTCATGAACGTGCCCGCGCCACCGCAACCTATACCGTCGGGGAATATATTGGTCTGGCGGCTTTCTCGCCCTTACTCTATCTCATTCTGGAGTATCACGGCTGGCGCAGCCTTTTTTTTATTACCGGCGGAGCCGGTATTCTGTTCACGTTTATTTGGTGGCGACTTTACCATGAGCCTGAAGCATCCCAAAAAGCCAATCAGGAAGAAATTGATTACATTATCAATAATGAACCCATTGAAACATTAAAAAACACGCCCTTTAATTGGCCCGATGCCAAACGTTTACTCTGCTGCCGACAAATTATTGGCGCCAGTCTCGGACAATTCGCTGGAAATACGACCCTGGTGTTTTTTCTGACATGGTTTCCCACCTATTTAGCGAAAGAACGGCAACTGGAATGGCTTCAGGTGGGCTTTTTCTCTGTATGGCCATTTATGGCTGCCGCTGTAGGCGTTTTCTTTGGCGGGTGGCTCTCAGATAAACTGTTGAATGCAACAGGATCTATGAATCTGAGCCGAAAACTTCCGGTTATTAGCGGCCTGGTGCTTTCCGGCACGATTATTGCGGCTAACTGGATGAGTTCAGACAGCGCCGTTATCATCGTTATGTCCATTGCCTTTTTTGGACAAGGCATGGTCGGTCTGGGCTGGACAATAATCGCAGATATTGCCCCGGCTTCTATGGCAGGACTCACTGGTGGTATATTTAACTTTTGCGCCAATATGGCTTCGATTTTAGCGCCCCTGATTATCGGCATTATCATTTCAATGACAAGCAGCTTTTTTTATGCGCTCGTGTATATCGGTATCACTGCGGTGATTGGCTTAGTCGCCTATATCTTTATCATTGGCGATATTAGGCGGATTGTGCTCTAAAGCACCGTACCCCCGGCACTGTTATGCCGGGGGTACGTGCTTATTAAACGTCTTTAACGTTGCGTATCATTCCCAGCGTCAGTAAAGCAATCGCGGCAATCACCCAGTACACGCTGCCGTGACCAAAATGTTCAACCAGTATGCCCTGAAATAACCCCGCCAAAATAATGCCGGTCGAAATGCTGTTGGTAAACAGGGTTGTGGCTGCGCCTGCCCGCCCCGGCATCAGATCCTGAAACCACAACATTCCAATGCCCGCGACAACGCCGATAAACAGGGCGTTGAACACCTGCAGGACCAGCAGCGCCAGGTGGCTGTGAAACAGAATCAGGCCGCTGTAAAACACAACGGCGGAGGCCACCGCGCCCACCATCATCTTTCGTTTACCCCAACGTTTGGCATAGAAACCGGCCAGAATCATGACTGGGATTTCCAACCCGGCGGCCGTGCCCATTAAGAGACCGGCAAGCTTTTCGGGCAGGCCCAAATCGTTGCTGATCCACAGCGGCATATCGATAATGTACATGGTGTTACAGGTCCACATCAGCGTTGATGCGGCAAACAAAATGCGCACGTCACGAATCCGCCAGCCGCTCAGGGGGATCCCGCCCGACTGCATCAGGGAAGCCGCGCGCGGCACCGAGGGCACGGTAAACCAGATCAGCAGGAAACAGAGAAAAAACAAGCCGGCCGCCACGCTGAACAGCGTAACGAAACCAAAATTCAGCGCCAGCGCAAACGACAGCGGTGGCCCAATCACCCACGCCAGCGACACCTGAGCGCGCATAATGGAACTGAACATCACCACTTCGCGCGAGGAACTGTCGGCATATTCTCGCGCCAGCGCAAAGAGCTGCGGCATGGCGACGTTCGCCAGCGACGATAACAGCACGCCCAGCGTTATCAGCGTCAGGTAATGGCGGGTAAACGCGAACAGTATGGCGTTTGCCAGGGCAAGGATACAGCACACTAAGATGATATTCCGCCGATCGCCAACGCTGTCGGAGCGCTTTGCGATCATCATGCTGACCACAATGCCGGCGATGGCATTGATGGTAAAAAACAGCCCGACCCACAGCGGTGGCACCTGCACTTCTCGCGATAAAAACAAGCTCAGCGTCGGCGCCTGCAGCGCACCGGCCACGCCGAGGATAAAGGCGGTCACCATAAAAGCCAAAAAGACCGGATTGAAACGGCGCGAGAACGATAACAAAGATTTCATGCCTTATCCCTGACAGAACAACGGGAGAAACGGGAACAATTGAACCCCGACCCAAACCTGCAACGTAAAAAAAACCAGCAGAATAACCCTGCTGGCGAAATCGTAACACACTACTCAGAAGGGACAGACATCGCTGCCAGTCCATGTCAGAGCGCCATTCATTACTGAATGCCTCCCGCTCTTCCAATACAGGAAAGATTGCCTCTAAAATGGGGTAAGAAAAACAGAGCACCTTTATCAGGGAGTTCCTCTTTTATGTCGTCATCACGTCTGAAGCAGCAGTTCATTCGTCTGTGGCAAAATTGCCAGGGACAACCACAGGAAACAACCTTGGGCGAACTGGCTGATTTGCTGCACTGTTCGCGTCGCCATATGCGAAACCTGCTCAACAGAATGCAAGCGGCTGGCTGGCTCACCTGGCAGGCCGAAGCCGGACGGGGCAAACGTTCCCTGATGACCTTCTGCTACACCGGGCTGGCGCTCCAGCAGCAGCGTGCCGAAGATCTTCTGGAGCAGGATCGTATCGATCAGTTAGTCCAGCTGGTGGGGGATAAAGATCAGGTCAGACAGATGATCAGCGCCCACCTGGGGCGGAGCTTCCGCCAGGGCAAACATATTTTGCGCGTCCTCTATTATCGCCCTCTGCTGAATCTGTTACCCGGTTCGCCCCTGCGCCGTTCGGAAACCCATATTGCCCGCCAGATCTTTAGCGGCCTGACGCGCATAAATGAGGAAAAGGGGGAAATCGAGGCCGATATCGCCCATCACTGGCAGCAAACATCCGATTTCCACTGGCGCTTTTATTTACGTCCTGCCATTCGTTTTCATCATGGCCGGGAGCTGGACATGGCCGATGTGATCGCAAGCCTGGAACGCCTGCGTCAGTATCCCCTGTTTTCTCATATCCAACGGCTCGACTCACCGGCCCCCTGGACCCTGGATATCTATCTGGATCAGCCCGACAGCTGGCTGCCCTGGCTGCTGGGCAGCGTCAGCGCCATGATTCTGCCACGGGAATGGCCTGAAATTCGCGATTTTGCCCGTCAACCTGTGGGAACAGGTCCTTATCGGGTCGTCCGTAATCAGCACAGCCAGTTGAAGATAGAAGCGTTTGACGACTACTTTGGCTATCGCGCGCTGATCGATGATGTGTCGGTGTGGGTACTGCCAGAGATCAGTGACGAGCTGGTTTATGCAGGGGTTCGCCTGCAGGGCGAAAAAGCCGATGAGAAACAGGAAGAGAGCCGGCTTGAAGAAGGTTGCTACTATTTACTGTTCGATCAGCGTTCAGAAAAAATGGCCGATCGAGACATTCGACGCTGGCTCAGCGACCTGCTTAACCCGATTGCACTCCTCAATAATGCGGGCAGGGGTTATCAGCGCTACTGGTTCCCGGCTTACGGCCTGCTACCCCGCTGGCACCATCGCCGCGATCTGACCCCAGTGGACAAACCGGCGGGCCTCACGAGCCTGACGTTAACCTGGTATAACCAGCATATTGAGCATGTCAGTATTACGGATGCCTTACGTCCGTTGCTGGCAGAACAGGGCGTTACGTTGAACACCCGGGAAGTCAGTTACGAAAGCTGGCATCAGGGCGAAGGCGAGAGTGATATCTGGCTGGGCAGCGTCAATTTTACCCTGCCCCTCGAATATTCCCTGTTTGCCCTGTTATACGAAACGCCGTTGATGCAGCACTGTCTGCCTGTTAACTGGCAGCAGGATGCCACGCGCTGGCGTGAAAAAACGCTCTCCCTCGCTGAATGGGGTAAATATCTGGTGGAAAATAGCTGGCTTCATCCGCTGTTTCATCACTGGCTGCTGCTGGAGGGCCAGCGCAGTATGCGCGGCGTGCGGATGAATACATTGGGCTGGTTTGATTTTAAATCCGCCTGGTTTGCCCCGCCTACGCTGTGAGCCTTTCCCCTTGCGCATTTAATGACTAGAATGTGGCGTTCTCAACGGGGTGCCCCTTTCCACAGTGTCAGGGCGCTGAGAAATACCCGTCGAACCTGAATCGGTTAATACCGACGTAGGGATTTGAGAGGTTGTTTTGCTCAGATCCTTTGCGACTCAACCCTGCCGCCCTAGGAGCGCAAAGTGTTAAAAAACGTCCTGCCCGTGCTGCTGTTACTTTCTGCCCCGGTCTTTGCGGCCAAACCTGTCCTGACGGTTTACACCTACGACGCCTTTTCCGCTGACTGGGGGCCGGGTCCGGCCGTCAAAAAAGCCTTTGAAGCCCAGTGCGGTTGCGAGCTGAAATTTGTCGCGCTGGAAGACGGTGTTTCGCTGCTGAACCGTGTACGTATGGAAGGCAAGAACACAAAGGCCGATGTGGTACTAGGCCTGGATAACAACCTTCTGCAGGCCGCGCAGCAAACCGGCCTGTTTGCCAAAAGCGACGTGGATACCCGTGAGCTGCAGGTGCCCGGCGGCTGGAAGGACACCACCTTTGTGCCGTTCGATTACGGTTATTTCGCATTCGTGTACAACAAAAACACGCTAAAAAATCCCCCTACAAGCCTGAAAGAACTGGTCGAAAGCCCAGAGAAATGGCGCGTGATTTATGAAGATCCTCGCACCAGCACGCCAGGCCTTGGCCTGCTGCTGTGGATGCAAAAGGTTTACGGGGACAACGCGCCTGAGGCCTGGCAAAAGCTGGCGAAGAAAACCGTCACGGTCACCAAAGGCTGGAGTGAAGCCTACGGCCTGTTTCTTAAAGGCGAGAGCGATCTGGTGCTGAGCTATACCACGTCACCGGCTTATCACATCATTGAAGAGAAAAAAGATAACTATGCTGCGGCATCCTTCGCCGAAGGCAACTATCTGCAGGTTGAGGTGGCCGCCCGACTGGCGAACAGCAAGCAGCCCAAACTGGCAGAACAGTTTATGCAATTCATGGTTACGCCAGCCTTTCAGAACACCATCCCTACCGGGAACTGGATGTATCCGGTGATCAAAACTGACCTGCCCGCCGGGTTTGCCTCGCTCAGCGTGCCAAAGACAACATTGCAGTTTTCACCGGAAGAGGTTGCCAGCCACCGTTCGCAATGGGTTAGCCAATGGCAACGCGCCGTCAGCCGTTAATCCCTTTCTGGCTGATTCCGGGTTCGCTCGCCACGCTGCTGCTCTGCAGCGTGGCGCTGCTGGCCTTCACAGCACTGTGGATGGCGGCGCCAGCGACCAACTGGCGGTCTGTCCTGCAGGATACATATCTGCATCATGTTATTGGCTTTTCGTTTAAGCAGGCGCTGCTTTCCGCCCTGCTCTCCTTGCTGCCGGCCATTCCACTGTCCCGAGCCCTTTATCGGCGGCGCTTTCCCGGACGTCAGGTGTTGCTGCGCCTGTGCGCCATGACGCTGGTTCTGCCCGTGCTGGTGGCCGTATTCGGCCTGCTCACCGTCTATGGTCGGGTGGGCTGGCTGGCGCAGCTTTGCGCCTGGCTTGGCGTGGACTATCACTTCTCGCCTTACGGGCTTCAGGGAATTTTACTGGCCCATGTGTTTTTCAACCTGCCGCTGGCCACGCGCCTGATGCTGCAGGCGCTGGAAAGCATTCCTGCCGAACAGCGTCAGCTTGCTGCCCAACTGAACATACGTGGCTGGCATCATTTCCGGCTGCTTGAATGGCCCTGGCTGCGCCGCCAGCTCCTGCCCACCGGGGCATTAATCTTTATGCTCTGTTTTGCCAGTTTTGCCACCGTGCTATCGCTGGGTGGCGGGCCGCAGGCGACCACCATCGAACTGGCCATCTTCCAGGCGCTAAGCTATGACTACGATCCGGGCCGCGCGGCGCTCCTGGCGCTGATTCAGCTCAGCTGCTGCCTGGTGCTGGTGCTCCTCAGCCAGCGCTTCAGCAACGCCATTCCGGCGGGTAGCCCGCAACTGAACGGCTGGCGCGATCCTCAGGATTCCACGCTGGCCCGCGTCAGCGACGCCGCCATCATCTTTTTCGCCCTGCTGCTGCTGCTGCCGCCGCTGCTGGCGGTGATCGTAAATGGTCTGGATAGCGGGCTTCGGGGCGCGTTACAGCAACCGGCGTTATGGCAGGCAACGTTGACCTCGTTACGTATCGCGCTCGGCGCCGGCGTGCTGTGTCTGGTCCTGACCACCATGCTGTTGTGGAGCAGCCGGGAGCTGCGCCTGCGGCAGCATACACTCGCCGCACAGATCATGGACACCAGCGGCATGCTGATTTTGGCAATGCCCGGTATCGTGCTGGCAACCGGCTTTTTCCTGCTACTGAACGCCACGACCGGCTTGCCGGACTCCGCGGATGGCGTGGTGATCTTTGCCAATGCGTTAATCGCGATTCCCTACGCGTTGAAAGTGCTGGAAAATCCGATGCGGGATATCGCTGAACGTTACGCCCACCTGTGCGGGGCACTGGGCATCAGCGGCTGGAACCGCCTGTGGCTGATTGAACTCCGGGCGTTGAAACGTCCGCTGGCGCAGGCGCTGGCGTTTGCCTGCGTGCTGTCGATTGGTGATTTTGGCGTCGTAGCGCTGTTTGGTAATGCCGATTTCCGCACGCTGCCGTTCTACCTTTATCAGCAGATAGGCGCCTATCGCGGTGCCGATGGCGCCGTTACTGCACTGTTATTGCTGCTACTCTGCCTGTCTCTGTTCACCTTGATGGAAAAATTACCGGGCCGCCATGCTGACACTGAATAATCTGACTTACCTGTATCAGCATTTGCCGATGCGTTTCTCCCTTCACGCCGGGCGCGGCGAACGACTGGCGATTCTCGGCCCAAGCGGGGCAGGTAAAAGTACGTTATTAAACCTGATTGCCGGTTTTCTGCCCGTCAGCCAGGGCAGCCTGACGATTAACGGTGTTGACCATACGAATAGCGTGCCTGCCCAGCGCCCGGTATCAATGCTGTTTCAGGAAAATAACCTGTTTCCGCACCTGAGCGTAGAACAGAATCTGGGGCTGGGCTTACATCCCGGTCTGAAGCTGACCTCAGATCAGCGCCAGCAGGTGACGACCATTGCGCAGCAGGTCGGACTCAGTGAGATGCTGTCACGCCTGCCGGGCCAGCTCTCGGGAGGACAACGCCAGCGCGTTGCCCTGGCACGCTGTTTACTGCGCGATCGCCCGGTGCTGCTGCTGGATGAACCTTTTTCGGCGCTCGATCCGGCCCTGCGCGGCGAGATGCTTAATCTGGTGCGCACCGTCTGCGAAACCCGTGCGATTACGTTGCTGATGGTGTCGCACAGTCTTGAAGACGCACAGCAGATAGCGCCACGTAGCGTGGTGGTGGTGGATGGACGCGTTTACTGGCAGGGATCGACGGACGCACTGCTGTCAGGGAACATACGGGAAGCCGATGTGCTCGGCATCCCGCGCCGTTAACCGATAAAGACCTGCCACAACAGGTGGCGGAAAATCGGCATCATCGGATGAAACTGGATGCCGACGAACGCCGCAACGGCCACCACAAAACTTAGCGGTGCCAGCCAGCGCAGACGTTCGGGTGGCAAATACGCCGTCGCCCAGTCGCGCGTTTTTCCACTGCGCCACCAGCGCCAGCACAGCCAGCATCCCAGCCATACCAGGATAGCAACGCCTAATAACAGCCAGATGAAATGGCCGCCCTGGGCTTCTTTCGGGACATCAATCGCGACGCCTGCCAGAATACCCGGCAATAAATAGAGCGGTGGCCATAAAATACAGCCGATCAGATTGGGGGGCAGAAATTTGCGTATCGGCAATTCCAGCATACCCGCCACCAGCGGGATCAGCGGCCGGGTTGGCCCGACAAAGCGCCCGACCAGAATGGTAAACATGCTGTGCTGATACAGCGCGTGTTCGGTCTTATCCAGCAGCCCTTTGTACTTTTGCAGGTATTTCCAGCGATGGAGCGGCCCCTGAAACTTCCAGCCAATGCCATAGGAAACCCAGTCGCCCAGCAGGCAGCCAATGAAGCCCGCGGCCCAGGCGGGATATAAGCCGATCTGTCCACTGCCCACCAGCGCACCCAGGCTCGCCATCATGACGGTGCCAGGGAGTAACAGCCCCACGAACGCCAATGACTCCAGAAACGTCACCAGCGCGACGGCAAACAGCGCCCACTCCAGCGACTGTGTAATCAGGTGTTCAACCCAGGCTTCCATATCAATCCTCAGAAAAAGCAGAAGGCTGGATTGTCCAGAGCAGACATCACAGCGTCAAGGCAAGAATTGTAGGCCAATATTGACAAAACGCACCGGCAGACACTGTATAAATATCCATGTTATACTGGTTAATGAGATGTCCGACTCGCTATCTGCCTGGAGAATACGTGAATAAGCCCCGCGCAGGGTTTCTGCTCAGCCGTCACTGGCGCGACACGCCGCAAGGCACCGAAATTACGCTGTGGCTGGCCACCGACGAGGGTGCTCAGCGCGTTGTGCTGCCTTTGCAGGAATCCGTGACGTTTATTCCCTGTGAATATCAGGCGCAGGTCGACACGCTGTTGCAGGGCGAGCGCCAGCTGCGGATGCAGCCTCTGCAATTAAAAGATTTTCGCCGCCGTCCAGTATTTGGCCTGTACTGCCGGCAGCATCGCCAGTTGCAGTGGGTTGAAAAGAAACTGCGCGAAAGCGGTATCCCCCTGTATGAATCCGACATTCGTCCACCCGAACGCTACCTGATGGAACGGTTTATTACCGCGCCCGTGTGGTTTGATGGTGACATTCAGGGCGACACATGGGTTAACGCCCGTCTGAAACCCCATCCCGATTACCGGCCCCCGCTGAAGTGGGTCTCGCTGGATATTGAAACGACCCAGCATGGCGAGCTTTACTGCATTGGTCTGGAAGGCTGCGGGCAGCGCCAGGTTTTCATGCTGGGACCGCCTAACGGCGACGCCAGCGAACTGGATTTCGAACTTATCTATCTTGAGAGCCGCCCGCAGTTGCTGGAGGCGCTGAATCGCTGGTTTGCCGATAACGATCCGGATGTGATTATCGGCTGGAACGTGGTGCAGTTTGACCTGCGCGTGCTGCAGAAACACGCCGATCGCTACGGCATTCCGTTACGTCTTGGCCGCCAGCAGGCCGCGCTGGAGTGGCGCGAGCATGGGTTTAAACCCGGCGTGTTTTTTGCCCAGGCGACAGGTCGCCTGATTATTGACGGCATCGATGCCCTGAAATCCGCCTTCTGGGATTTTCCCTCTTTTAGTCTGGAATCTGTTTCGCAACAGCTGCTCGGTGAAGGCAAAGCCATTGATAACCCATGGCAGCGCATGGAAGAGATCAACTGGCGTTTTGCCAACGATAAACCGGCGCTGGCGCGCTACAACCTGAAGGACTGCGAGCTGGTCACGCGCATCTTTCATAAAACCGAGATCATGCCGTTTTTACTGGAGCGCGCTGCCGTTAACGGGCTGGCAGTCGATCGCCACGGTGGCTCCGTCGCGGCATTCGGTCATCTGTACATCCCCCGCATGCACCGGGCCGGTTTTGTCGCCCCGAATCTGGGCGATGTGGCGCCGGAAGCCAGCCCCGGCGGCTACGTGATGGATTCCCGGCCCGGCCTGTATGATTCCGTGTTAGTGCTGGATTATAAAAGCCTGTATCCCTCGATTATCCGCACCTTTCTGATCGATCCCGTCGGGCTCATCGAAGGTCTGGCGCACCCAACGGATGCGGACTCGGTGCCCGGTTTTCGCGAGGCGCGCTTCTCACGTGAGACGCATTGCCTGCCCGCCATCGTAGAGCAGATTTGGCAGGGGCGCGAAACCGCAAAAACACAGGGCAATAAACCCCTGTCGCAGGCCCTGAAAATCATCATGAATGCGTTTTACGGCGTGCTCGGCACCAGCGCCTGCCGCTTTTTTGACCCTCGCCTGGCCTCGTCTATCACGCTGCGCGGTCATGCCATCATGCAGCAAACCCGTGAACTCATTGAAGCCGAAGGGTACGATGTGATTTATGGCGACACCGATTCGACCTTTGTCTGGCTGAAATCCGCCCGGGATGAAGACGAGGCAGAGGCAATTGGCCGGGCACTGGCCGGGAAGGTCAACGGTTGGTGGCGTGAACATCTGCAGCAGCAATACGGCCTGACCAGCGCCCTGGAGCTGGAGTATGAAAATCACTTTTGCCGATTCCTGATGCCGACGATTCGCGGTGCTGAACAGGGCAGTAAAAAACGCTATGCGGGCTTAATTCGGGCAGGCGAAAGTGAGCGTATGGTGTTCAAAGGACTGGAATCGGTACGTACCGACTGGACGCCGCTGGCGCAGCAGTTTCAGCAGGAGCTTTACAGCCGCATATTTCATCGCCAGCCGTGGGAAGACTATGTTCGTAACACGGTGGCCCAGCTGTTGGCAGGTGAGCTGGACGACAGGCTGATTTATAAAAAGCGCCTGCGCCGCCCACTGAACGAGTATGAACGCAATGTGCCGCCCCATGTCCGCGCCGCCCGTCTGGCTGATGAGCAGAATCGTAAGCTGGGCCGGCCGTTGCAATATCAGACCGGGGGCCGCATTCGTTATGTGATTGCCACTGGCGGCCCCGAGCCGGTAGAGGCCCGAACCACGCCGCTGGACTACGATCACTACGTGACTAAACAGCTGCAGCCCGTAGCCGAAGGCATTCTGCCTTTTGTCGATGGCGACTTTGCTACACTCATTACCGGGCAGTTAGGCCTTTTTTGACAGGTGACGAATGCCCTGCCATCCAGTACCATAACGCCCTTCCTCAAAACTCACTGCTCTGACATGACGCACCAGGCCCTTTTGCCTGGATGAAATGCTATTGCCTGAGAATGGGGAACACCTTCAAAAACGTTAAAAATTCGAGCAAAAATTATATGGTTTTTACATTAGGTCAGCGTTGGATTAGTGATACAGAAAGTGAACTGGGATTAGGCACCGTGGTGGCGATTGATACGCGCATGATCACCCTGCTGTTCCCGGCCACAGGGGAAAATCGCCTCTACGCTCGCAGCGACTCGCCGGTCACCCGCGTGATTTTTAATCCGGGTGATACCGTTACCAGCCACGAAGGCTGGCAGATGCAGGTCGATGAAGTACGCAATGACAATGACCTGATAACCTATATCGGCACGCGCCTTGATACCGAAGAAACCCACGTCATGCTGCGTGAAGTTATGCTCGACAGCAAACTGGTGTTCAGCAAACCTCAGGACAGGCTGTTTGCAGGCCAGCTCGACCGTATGGATCGCTTCGCCCTGCGTTTTCGCGCACGTAAATATCAAAGTGAGCAGTATCGCCTGCCCGTCAGCGGCCTGCGCGGCATGCGTACCAATCTGATCCCCCACCAGCTGCATATCGCCCACGACGTAGGCCGCCGCCATGCGCCGCGCGTCCTGCTCGCGGATGAGGTCGGCCTGGGGAAAACCATCGAAGCCGGCATGATCATCCAGCAGCAGTTGTTGGCAGGCCGTGCTGAACGCGTACTTATCGTCGTGCCAGAAACCCTGCAACATCAGTGGCTGGTAGAAATGCTGCGCCGCTTCAACCTGCGCTTCGCCCTGTTTGACGACGATCGTTACGCTGAAGCGCAGCACGACAGCGACAATGCCTTTGACACCGAACAGTTGATTATCTGCTCGCTGGACTTTGTGCGTCGCAACAAACAGCGTCTGGATAAGCTGGCGGACGCAGACTGGGATTTAATGGTGGTGGATGAAGCGCACCATTTGGCCTGGTCCGAAGGCGAACCAAGCCGCGAGTATCAGGTGATCGAAAAACTGGCTGAAAAAACGCCGGGCGTCCTGTTACTGACCGCGACGCCAGAACAGCTGGGCATGGAGAGTCATTTTGCGCGCCTGCGCTTGCTTGACCCCGACCGTTTTCATGATTTTGCCGCCTTTGTTGAAGAGCAGCAGCACTTCCGCCCGATTGCCGATGCGGTGACATCGCTGCTGGCCGATCATGCCATCTCACAAAACGAGATGAATATGATCAATGAGCTGGTCGGCGAGCAGGATATTGAACCGCTGCTGCAGGTGGCAAACAGCGATCGTGAAGGCAAACAGGACGCGCGCAGCGAACTCATTTCCATGCTGATGGATCGCCACGGTACCAGCCGCGTGCTGTTCCGTAATACCCGCAACGGGGTGAAAGGCTTCCCGAAACGTGAGTTACACGCTATTCGTCTGCCCCTGCCGGCTCAGTATCAAACGGCCATTAAGGTGTCCGGTATTATGGGCACACGTAAAAGCGCAGAAGCGCGCGCGCGCGATCTGCTCTATCCGGAACAGATTTATCAGGAGTTCGAAGGCGATACCGGCACTTGGTGGAACTTCGATCCGCGCGTTGAATGGCTCATGGGTTACCTGACCAGCAACCGTAAAGAAAAAGTGCTGGTGATCTGTGCTCAGGCCACTACAGCACTTCAACTGGAGCAGGTGCTGCGTGAACGTGAAGGGATTCGCGCCGCCGTGTTCCATGAAGGGCTGTCGATCATTGAACGCGATCGGGCTGCCGCCTGGTTCGCTTCTGAAGAGAACGGCGCACAAGTTCTGCTGTGTTCCGAAATTGGTTCCGAAGGCCGTAACTTTCAGTTCGCCAGCCGTCTGGTGATGTTCGATCTGCCGTTTAACCCGGATCTGCTGGAACAGCGTATTGGCCGACTGGATCGTATTGGCCAGGCGCACGATATTCAGATTCTGGTCCCCTGGCTGGAGAAAACGGCCCAGGCCGTGCTGCTGCGCTGGTATCACGAAGGGCTGGACGCGTTCGAGCACACCTGCCCGACCGGCAGAGCCATCTACGACAGCGTCAACGCAGAGCTGATTAACTACCTGGCCGCACCGGAAAACAGCGACGGGTTTGATGATTTCATTAGCGAATGCCGTAAGCAGCATGATGCGCTGAAATCCCAACTCGAACAGGGCCGCGACCGCCTGCTGGAGCTAAACTCTAACGGTGGTGAAGCCGCCCAGGCGCTGGCCAATACTATTGCCGAACAGGATAATGATACCGAACTGGTTAACTTTGCTCTTAACCTGTTTGATATCGTCGGCATTAATCAGGAAGACCGCAGTGATAACCTGATCGTGCTGACACCTTCAGATCATATGCTGGTTCCGGACTTTCCGGGCCTGCCGGAAGACGGCTGTACGATCACCTTCAATCGCGACCAGGCCCTGTCGCGTGAAGATACGCAGTTTATTACCTGGGAACATCCGTTAATCCGTAATGGCCTGGATCTGATTCTGTCAGGTGACACCGGCAGTTGTGCGCTGTCGCTGTTAAAGAACAAGGCATTGCCTGTGGGGACACTGCTGGTCGAGATGATCTACGTGGTGGAATCCCAGGCACCGAAACATCTGCAGCTAACCCGCTTCCTGCCCCCTACGCCGGTGCGCCTGCTGCTGGATCGCAACGGGACGAACCTGGCCGGTAAAGTGGAATTCGAAAGCTTCAACCGCCAGTTGAATGCCGTTAACCGCCACACCGGCAGCAAGCTGGTGAATGCCGTACAGCAGGACGTTCACGCGATCCTGACGCTGGCTGAAAAAGAAGTCGTCAGTGAAGCACGTGCCGTTATTGACGCGGCACGGCGCGAGGCGAGCGAAAAGCTGGGGGCCGAGTTATCACGTCTGGAAGCACTGAGAGCCGTTAACCCCAACATCCGTGACGATGAGGTCGAGGCGCTGGAAACGAATCGCCAGCAGGTACTGGAGAGTCTGGATGAAGCGAACTGGCGACTGGATGCACTGCGTCTGATTGTGGTTACGCATCAATAAGTTCAGGGCCGCAAGGCCCTCTTTTTTTGGAATAGAGTATGGAACCCTACAATCCGCCGCTTGAGCCCTGGCTGCACATTCTGTATCAGGATGCCCATATCATGGTGGTGAATAAGCCCAGCGGCCTGCTTTCGGTACCCGGTCGGCTTGACGAGCACAAAGACAGCGTGATGACGCGGATCCAACGCGATTATCCTGAGGCGGAATCTGTGCATCGGCTGGACATGGCGACCAGCGGCGTGATTGTGGTCGCCCTGACAAAGGCCGCAGAGCGCGAGCTTAAACGTCAGTTTCGTGAACGCGAGCCTGCAAAGACCTATGTGGCACGGGTTTGGGGCCATCCGGCGCAGGAGAAGGGCATGGTGGATTTACCGCTGATTTGCGACTGGCCTAATCGCCCGAAGCAGAAAGTGTGTTTCGACACCGGCAAGTCGGCGCAAACCGACTATCAGGTTGTGGAATACGGTGAAGATAACAGCGCGCGCGTCGCGCTCAAACCGATTACCGGGCGCTCGCATCAGCTGCGCGTACATATGCTGGCGCTGGGCCATCCGATTCTGGGTGACGGTTTTTACGCACATCCGGAAGCAAAAGCCATGGCAGATCGTCTTCTGCTGCACGCCGAATCGCTGACCATCACGCACCCGGCGTTTGGTAATGCCATGACCTTCAGGCAGCCTGCCGATTTTTAATCTGCCATGATGCTAATGCTTCGCGCGCCCTCGCCATCAGCCGGGCGCGCATCTCACTTATTTAAAGCCTTTTTCTTTGCGAATCAGATCGTAAGCCGACTGAATGTCCTGCGCTTTCTGTTTCGCCATCTCCATCATCTCGGGCGGCAGACCTTTCGCCACCAGCTTATCCGGGTGATGTTCACTCATCAGTTTGCGATAGGCGCGTTTGATGGTGGTGGCATCGTCGGTGGTTTTCACACCCAAAACGTTACAGGCATCGGATAACGTCGGGCCTCGTTGCGCCTGCTGAAAACCGCCCTGCTGTGAATAGCTGCGACCGCCGCCGAACTGCTGTCCCCCCTCCATCATGCGCAGAAACTGGTCGAACTGACTCTGAGAAATCCCCAGTTCTTCACCAATCACATACAGCACCTGACGTTCATTGGGATGCAGCGACCCATCGGCAAACGCGGCCTGGATCTGAATTTCCAGAAACATCCTAATCAGATCAAAACGTCCGAAGCAGGCACTGCGCAATTCACGCAGTTTGGTACGGAGCGGATATTCCCCCTGCTTGCCTTCGCGAAAGGCGCGCTGTGCAGCCATTCGGGCATCGCCATGCAGCTGCATGCGATCCATAAACAGCGATGCAATCTGAATATCCGCTTCGGTTACGCGCCCTTTCGACTTGGTTAAGTGCCCCATGACCTGAAAAGTCGTGCTGAAAAAGAGTGACTGCCGGGTCTGATTATTTGAGAAGTAAGCTTTGCTCTGCGCGCCGCGAACCTTGTCAAATCCATGCCCAATGATCAGACCAATAACAATTCCCCAAAAGCCTGCGCCGGACAGCAATCCAAGCACTAAACCTATTACTTTTCCCCAGTAGCGCATAAACTCCTCAATTCGCCATGCTTACGGCTGAAAATTGCATTATCATACCTGTCATTTATCTCAGCGCCTAACGGCAGCGCGGACAGAAAAGGATTAACACTGGCGCAACGCCAGGCAGTGCGTTAGTCTCTGACCCGATTGTCGGCATGATGCCAGTTTTCATGGAATTCTCGATACCGCGTATGAAAAAACATATACCTACTCTGCTGGCCACCATGATCGGCGCAGCCATTAGCCAGCAAGCCTTCGCCGATGATTTAATGTCGCAGTGTATGTTAGGCGTGCCGAGCTACAATCGCCCCCTGGTTAACGGCGATCCTAATCAGCTGCCCGTTACTATTCACTCGGATTCCCTGAAAGGCAACTATCCTGACGATGCGGTCTTCACAGGTGATGTGGATGTGCAGCAGGGTAACAGCCGCATGCTGGCAGATGAAGTACAGCTTCACCAACGCCAGCCTGAAGGTCAGACCGTCCCCGTTCGTACCGTCGATGCGCTAGGTAATGTGCACTACGATGATAATCAGGTCATCCTGAAAGGTCCGAAAGCCTGGTCAAATCTGAATACCAAAGATACCAACGTCTGGAACGGCGATTATCAGATGGTAGGCCGTCAGGGCCGTGGAACGGGCGATCAGATGAAGCTGCGCGGTGAAAACCGTTACACCATCATGGAAAACGGCACCTTCACTTCCTGTCTGCCCGGCAGCAACAGCTGGAGCGTCGCGGGTTCTGAGATCATTCAGGATCGTCAGGAAGAAGTGGCTGAAATCTGGAATGCGCGCTTTAAACTGGGTTCCGTTCCGGTGTTTTACAGCCCCTATCTGCAATTGCCATTGGGCGATCGTCGCCGTTCCGGTTTTCTGATCCCCAATGCTAAATACGGCAGCAGCAACGGTTTTGAGTTCATTCTGCCCTACTACTGGAACATCGCGCCGCAGGCCGATGCGACCATTACGCCGCATTACATGAGTAATCGCGGGCTGCAATTACAGAATGAGTTCCGTTATCTGACACAGGCTGGCGCAGGCCTCGTTGAGTTTGACTATCTGGCCTCAGATAAACAGTATGACAACGACAAAGCTGCACGCGGCATTGCCCAAAATGACAGTTCGGACCGTTGGTTATTTTACTGGCGTCACTCTGGTGTTTACGACCAACACTGGCGTTTCAGTGCTGACTACACCAAAGTCAGCGATCAGTATTATTTCAACGATCTGACCTCGCCTTACTACAGTTCGACAGATGGTTACGCCTCGCAAAAATTCAGCGTGGGCTATGCGGATACCAACTGGGACGCAACGCTGTCGACCAAAGATTTCCAGATTTTTGGCAACACGAGCAACAGCAACGTCTATCGCGCCTTCCCGCAACTGGATCTGAACTGGTACCAGAACGATGTGGGTCCGTTCGACACCCGCATCTATGCGCAGGCCGTCAAGTTTACCAACGTCAACAGCAACTATCCTGAAACCACGCGTTTACACGTTGAGCCCACGATTAATCTGCCGTTGTCCAACGGTTGGGCCAGTCTGGATACCGAAGCGAAGTTTCTGGCGACGCACTATCAGCAGAAAGATGTTGATTACTACAACACGAATTTTGCGCCAACCAGTACAAGTAGTGGCGTGCTGAAAGACTCTGTTAACCGGACCTTGCCACAGTTTAAAGTTGACGGTCGTATGGTGTTTGACCGCGATATGGACTGGGCGCAGGGCTACACGCAGACGCTGGAACCCCGGGTTCAGTACCTGTATATCCCGTATCGTGACCAGAGTGATATCTACCCTTACGACTCCACCCTGCTGCAAACCGACTATACCGGCCTGTTCCGCGATCGTTCATACAGCGGCCTGGATCGCATCGCATCGGCCAACCAGGTTGCCACCGGTGTCACTACGCGAATTTATGATACCGATTTGGTTGAACGTTTTAACGTTTCTGTGGGTCAAATCTATTCGTTCACACCTTCTCGTACGGGTGTTAACCAGGTCAATAAAGAAGACGACACCGGTAGTCTTCTGTGGGCGGGTGACAGCTACTGGAAGATAAGTGACCGTTGGGGCGTGCGCGGCGGGCTGCAGTACGATACCCGCCTGAATAACGTGGCACAGGGAAATACCGTGCTGGAATACCGCCGTGATGCTGACCGTATGGTGCAGTTGAGCTACCGTTACAGTAGCCCGGAGTATGTTGCTTCTGCGCTGAACGACAGTTCACTGGTGAATAACCCGATTTATAAAAACGGGATTTCACAGGTCGGTACGACGGCGAGCTGGCCGATTCATGATGCCTGGTCGGTGGTTGGCGCGTATTACTATGATACGCGTAATAATCGTCCTGCATCACAGTTGGTTGGCCTGCAGTACAGCTCTTGTTGCTACGCAATTCGTCTGGGATATGAGCGCAAAATCAACGGTTGGGAAAACAACGACAGTAAGTATGACAACCAAATCTCATTCAACATTGAGTTACGTGGCCTGAGCTCAAATTATGGCCTGGGAACCGGCCAGATGCTGAGTCAGGGTATCATCCCTTATCAGCGTGCATTCTGATGTTGTGATGTTTGACAGGCAATCCCGCAGTGCGGAACCAATAATGGATAAAGTATGAAGAACTGGAGAATGCTGATTCTTGGTGTGGCGCTCAGTGCCAACACCGCGTTCGCAGCACCACAAGTGGTTGATAAAGTTGCAGCTGTAGTGAATAACGGCGTGGTCCTCGAGAGTGACGTGGACAGCATGATGAGCACCGTTAAATCTCAGGCGAAGCAGGCAGGTCAACAGTTGCCTGATGACAAGACGTTGCGCCATCAGATCCTCGAACGTGAGATCATGGACGCGATCATCCTGCAGTTAGGTGATAAAGCCGGTTTACAGATTACCGATCAGCAACTGGATCAGGCTATTCAGAATATCGCCGCGCAAAACCGCATGAGCGTTGATCAGCTGAGAAGCCGCCTGGCTTACGACGGGATGAACTACAACACCTATCGTGCTCAGATCCGTAAAGAGATGCTGATCTCTGAAGTGCGTAATAATGAAGTCCGCCGTCGTGTCACTATCCTGCCGCAGGAAGTCGATACGCTGGCGCAGCAGGTTGGCGCTCAGAATACGCAGGGCACTGAAATGAATATCAGTCATATCCTGCTGCCTCTGCCGGAAAACCCTACGCAGCAGCAGGTTGACGATCAGGAGAAGCTGGCAAAACAGCTGATAACGGAACTGAAAGGTGGCGCAGACTTTGGCAAGCTGGCCGTGACCTACTCCGCCGATTCTCAGGCGCTGAAGGGCGGCAACATGGGCTGGGCAAAAATCGAAGAGCTGCCTACCCTGTTTGCTCAGGCGCTGACCACAGCGAAGAAGGGCGACATTGTTGGCCCTATCCGTTCAGGTGTGGGTTTCCATATCCTGAAGGTGAACGATCTACGCGGCGAGAGCAAAAACGTCTCTGTTACCGAAGTGCATGCGCGCCACATTCTGCTGAAGCCGTCTCCGATCATGACTGACGATCAGGCTCGCGCTAAGCTGGAACAGATTGCTGCCGACATTCGCAGTGGTAAGACGACCTTTGCCGCGGCCGCCAAACAGTTCTCCGACGATCCGGGTTCGGCTAATCAGGGCGGCGATCTAGGCTGGACCTCACCAGAAGTGTTTGACCCGGCATTCCGCGATGCGCTGCTGCGTCTGAAAAAAGGCGAAACCAGTCAGCCGGTCCACTCCTCTTTTGGCTGGCATCTGATTCAGCTGCTGGATACGCGTCAGGTGGATAAAACCGATGCAGCCCAGAAAGAGCGCGCTTACCGTATGCTGTTTAATCGTAAGTTTGCGGAAGAAGCGCAAACCTGGATGCAGGAACAGCGCGCCGGCGCTTACGTGAAAATCCTGGATAACAATGCGCAGTGATTTTCGTGTGGTGATCACGCCCGGCGAACCCGCCGGGATTGGTCCCGATCTTGCCGTTCAACTGGCTCAGCGAGCCTGGCCTGTTGAACTGGTTGTGTGTGCTTCTCCCCAGCTGTTGCTGCAACGTGCCGCTCAGCTGGGTTTGCCGTTGACGCTGCGCGTTTACGACGCCGCAGGCGAACCCGAACCGCAACAGGCTGGCACGCTCACCGTCCTCCCCGTTGAAATACCGCAGCCGGTCACGCCCGGCACGCTATGCGTCGCCAACAGCCACTATGTGCTGGAAACTCTGGCACGCGCCTGCGACGGATGTTTATCCGGGGAGTTTTCTGCCTTAATTACTGGCCCCGTTCACAAGGGCGTGATTAACGACGCGGGCATTCCGTTTACCGGGCATACCGAATTTTTTGCCGAGCGCGCGGGCGCGCAGCGCGTGGTGATGATGCTGGCCACCGAGCAACTGCGTGTCGCGCTTGCCACTACGCATCTGCCGTTAAAAGATGTTGCTGGTGCCGTCACCCGCGATTGTCTGCATGAAGTCATCACCATTCTGCATCAGGATCTCAAGCATAAGTTTGCCATTGCTCAGCCGCATATTTTTGTCTGCGGACTGAATCCCCATGCCGGAGAAGGCGGTCACATGGGGCGGGAAGAGATAGACACGATCATCCCCGCACTCAATGCGCTGCGCGAGCAAGGCATTCAACTCACCGGTCCGCTGCCTGCGGATACACTGTTCCAGCCCAAATATCTGCAACATGCCGATGCGGTGCTGGCGATGTATCACGATCAGGGGTTACCGGTGCTTAAATTTCAGGGATTTGGTCGGGCGGTTAATATTACCCTCGGCCTGCCGTTTATCCGTACCTCAGTCGACCACGGCACCGCGCTTGAATTAGCCGGGTTGGGTCAGGCTGACGCGGGCAGCTTTATCACGGCGCTTAACCTCGCCATCACTATGATCAAGAGCAGTAATGAATAATCGCGTCCATCAGGGGCACTACGCCCGTAAACGTTTCGGGCAAAACTTCCTGAACGATCAATATATTATCGACAGCATCGTCTCCGCCATCCATCCACAGCGCGATCAGGCAATAGTGGAAATCGGTCCGGGTTTGGGTGCACTTACTGAACCCGTGGGCGAACGCCTGGACAGTTTAACCGTGGTGGAGTTAGATCGCGATCTGGCTGCACGCCTGCAAACTCATCCGTTTTTAGGGCCCAAGCTGACGATTTTCCAGCAGGACGCCATGACGTTTGACTTCGCTGCGCTGGCCAAAGAGAAAGGCCAGCCGCTGCGGGTCTTCGGTAACCTGCCATATAATATTTCGACCCCGCTGATGTTCCATCTGTTCAGCTATACTGGTTCGATTAAAGATATGCACTTCATGCTGCAGAAAGAGGTGGTTAATCGTCTGGTTGCGGGTCCCGGCAGCAAAGCCTATGGTCGTCTGAGCGTAATGGCTCAGTACTATTGTCAGGTGATTCCGGTGCTGGAAGTGCCGCCGCACTCTTTTACCCCGCCCCCGAAGGTGGACTCGGCGGTTGTGCGGTTAGTCCCTTACATGACACCGCCTCATCCGGTCAAAGACGTGCGTATTCTGAGCCGCATTACCACTGAAGCATTCGGTCAACGCCGCAAAACGCTGCGTAACAGCCTGAGCCATATGGTCGTTGCTGGCGCACTGGATGAGCTGGAAATCGACACCAGCCTGCGTGCCGAAAATGTTTCGGTCGCGCAGTATTGCCAGTTAGCAAACTGGCTGGCAGATCATCTGGATCAACCCCAGGAGTAACCCATGAGTGAACCGGCCCGCGTATCGCTGCACGTACAAAGTCTGTATGTCGCCTCACAGTCCTCACCGGAAGATGAGCGCTATGTCTTCGCTTATACCGTCACGATTCGCAACGTAGGCCGGTCCTCAGTGCAACTGCTCCGACGCTACTGGCTCATCACTAACGGCAACGGCCGTGAGACGGAAGTTCAGGGTGAAGGCGTCATAGGCGAACAGCCGCATATTGCACCGGGAAATGAATATCAGTACACCAGCGGTGCTGTTCTTGAAACCCCGATGGGCACCATGCAAGGTCACTATGTGATGGTCGATGAGCAAGGCGATGAATTCCACGTCGAGATCCCGGTATTCCGCCTCGCGATTCAAACCCACATCCATTGATACTGGCGCCCTTCGCCCGCCTGGCGGGCGACTGTCTGAGTTGGATAATCCTCTATGAATACTTACCTGATTGGCGACGTTCACGGTTGTTATGATGAATTACGTGCTCTGCTGAACCAGGTTAATTACGATCCCAGTCAGGATACCTTATGGCTGACGGGTGACCTGGTGGCGCGAGGGCCCGGCTCGCTGGAGGTTCTGCGCTACGTAAAGTCATTGGGTGACAGCGTCCGTCTGGTGCTGGGTAATCACGATCTGCATTTGCTGGCCGTTTATGCCGGAATCAGTCGTAATAAACCCAAAGATCGCCTGACACCGCTGCTGGAAGCGGAAGATGCCGATGACCTGATTAACTGGCTGCGTCGCCAGCCGTTGCTGCAGGTCGATGAAGAGAAAAAGCTGGTGATGGGCCATGCCGGCATTACGCCTCAGTGGGATCTGGATACAGCACAACAGTGCGCACGCGAAGTGGAAGCCGTGCTGTCCAGCGACAGTTACCCACTGTTTCTTGACGCGATGTACGGCGACATGCCGAATAACTGGAGTGAATCTCTGACCGGCCTGGCCCGCCTGCGCTTCTCGACCAATGCACTAACCCGTATGCGTTTCTGCTTTCCTAACGGTCAGCTAGACATGATCTGTAAGGATGCGCCGGAATCCGCCCCGCCGCCGTTAAAACCCTGGTTCATGATTGAAGGCCCGGTCGCACGCGATCACACTATTGTTTTCGGTCACTGGGCGTCGCTGGAAGGGAAAGGCACGCCAGAGGGCATTATCGGTCTGGATACCGGCTGCTGCTGGGGCGGGAACCTGACGCTCCTGCACTGGGAAACCCAACGCTACTATATTCAGCCATCGAACCGTCAGTTGTCCGTACCGGACGATCTTACTCCGCAATCGTCAACCCGCTAACGCGCAGCCATAAAAAAACGCCTTGTCACAACAAGGCGTTATTTACTGCGCGTAAATTAACGGCGGCGTTCGAGGATCTCAAAGCAGTAACTGTGCGAGTTCTGCTCATCGGCATCATGAAACTCACTGAACGTGGAGTGCCACTCATCCGGCTCGTAATCCGGGAACTGCGTATCGCCTTCCACTTCCGCATCAATGTGCGTCAGATAAAGACGGTCGGCGCGCGCCAGCATCTGCTCATAGATGCGGCCGCCGCCAATGACCATGATCTCTTCAGCCTCACCCGCCGCACTGATGGCGTCGTCCAGCGAAGTTACCCAGGTTACGCCTTCGGCACTGCCCGGCTTGCTGCTGACCACAATGTTGAGCCGGCCAGGCAATGGACGACCAATAGATTCAAAGGTCAGTCTGCCCATAATAACTGGCTTTTTCAGTGTGTTGCGCTTAAACCACGCCAGGTCTGCAGGCAGGTCCCACGGCATGGCGTTTTCCATTCCAATAATGCGATCTGCTGCTAATGCCGCGATAAGACTAATCATGTTAAAAGGCTCGCTGAAAAAAACAGGCGCCATGATACGTAAAGGTTAAACCTTCGTCGATAGCAGGAAGGTGCTTATTGCATAAAGCGGCATTGCCACCATGTTTCAGACGTTGTACAGGGTTTTACTCCATAAGAAGGGCAAGCCCACCGCAAAAGTCGCCAGATAATGGCGTCACCTCGCTATAAATCATGATAATAAAAACGGCTCCCTGGGGAGCCGTTGTGTGTCATCAGAAATCGTAGCGGAAACGAACCAGGTTCATATCGCCCTGATTGTCCGTACTGGAAGTGAAGACATGTTCGTAATCCACACGGAAACCGTAGTCCAGGAATAACGTTACGCCCAGGCCATTGTCAATGCGCTGGTAGTTGCGGCCATTCACGTATTCTAAACGGTCGCCCATCACATAAGGCTGAACGGCTTTGACACCATATTGCGCCACCGGGATTTTGTATCCGGCGTAATATTCGATGCCCCAGGCATCGTCCGCAAAATAGTTATTCACGTTGCGCTGTTTGGTCGTCAGGAAGTTTTGATACCAGCCACCGCCTGCTGACAGTGTCCAGTTACCCGGCGTCCAGCTCAGTGCTGTGCCAAAAATGTTTTGGTCGTAATCTTTATTGTTGCCCGTGACCGGATCACGCATGCTGGCGCGGGTGTAGTTCCAGGCCGTGCCCCATGCCAGCGTTGGCGTAATGTTGTAATTCACGCCCAGCGAACCGCCGCCCTGACGCTTGTAGCGCAGTCCATTGCCCGGCAAATATTCGTTATCGCTAAACAGGTAAGAGGCATAAAGATCAACTGCACCATAACTGTTTTTGTATTTCAGCTGCTTACGAGAACGGTATGAACCGTCGTAATCACCGTTAATGCCGTTACCCGGTGCCTGGGCCAGCATGTCGTAATCCCAGATATCCGTCTTGGCACCTACAACGTCGTAATAAACGCTGTTCTGCTGACCGAAGGTCAACTGGCCCCAGGTTTTACTTTTCAGGCCGGTATAGAGCTGGCGGCGCGTGGTTTCATGCGCCCCTTCAGCGTAGTGATTATCCCAGTTGAATACGGCCGGAATGTTAACGCCCAGCTCGTAGTAGCTGGTCCAACTGATATCGTCGAACAGGTAGTAATCCGCGCTAAAGCGGAAACGTGAACCACCGTCAAAGCCATTACGCTTATAGGATTTATCATTCACGCCGGTTTGATGGTTAAACTGAGGACGAATACTGCCACCGAATTTAAAATCGAGACGGCTAAGGGGATCGCCTGCTTGTGGGTCTTGTTTGAGAAGAGTGATTTCAGCCTGGCTGGAAAAAGACGCCAGAGCCAGGAGTGCAGCCACTGCACTCAGTGAAAAAGAACGCGCTTTCATTGTTATAACTATCCTGTTTACGCTCTAATAATGAGCGAGCCGGATATTACAGCGGTCAATGTCAGCCTGGTAGTTTTTTGTATTATAGATTTGTGCGAATGAGCAGATTGGGCATGATTGGCTAAAAATTAAATCAAATTTATTTGAGATTGCTGCCGCTTACCCCAGTATGAACGGGTTGATACAGCGCCAGTGGGCCGCATCAGCAGCCTGACTGAGAATGCGTTACATCGCCGGTCTTCCCTTTGGCTGTGAGCCGTGTTTAGTTTGCCCCTGGCAGATCGACCAGCACTTTTTCGATTAACGCGACGATGCCTCTAATCCTGGGAGGGATAAAGCGCGCATCCGGGAAAACAGCATACACAAAGCGATCGGCATAGCGATACGCTGGCAACACCCTGATAAGCGAGCCGGATTTCAACGCCTCAGTTGCAAGGGGTAATTGCATACCGCCTACACCGATTCCCGCCTGCAACGCCTGTAATAACCCTTCACTGCTATTGGCCCTGAAGGCTGTCTTTACGGCCAGTTCTACGGTTTCATCGCCCCTGACAAGCCGCAATGGCGCAGACTCGGCAATGCTGCTGAAACGCACGTGCGGTTGGCACATCAATGCATCCAGTGAATTGAGCGGCGGGAAATCCGGTGATGCGAAAAGCGGTGTTTCAATACGCGCGATTTTCCGTGCCGGATACACTTCCGGCGCATCCTGAGTAAGGCGGAACGCCACATCCACGCCTTCTCTGGCCAGGTCGGATATCCTGTCATCAAGCGAGAGCGTCAGATGCAAACCCGGATTCGCTTTTTGCAATCCGAGCAGATGAGGAAGAAACAAACGCCCTAATCCGCCCGGGAGTTGAACGTTTATCTTGCCCTGCCATTGCTGTGCGGCAGGGGATAGCTGGTTCTCGACCGCCTGCATTGCCTCAAGTATGGGCTGCATCTTACGCCGGTAATATTCTCCTTGCGCTGTCAGTACCCTCACCCGCGTCGTCCTGTGCAGCAGCACTACGCCGAGTTCAGCCTCAAGCGCGGCGATCTGCTGGCTGACCGCAGACTGTTTGATATTCAACTGGCGTGCTGCCTCAGAAAAAGACCCCGCCTCAGCCACGCGTAAAAACGTTCGAATGGCATTGAGCTTGTTATTCATTTACGCATTTCTCTTATAAGTGACATCAGCGTTCGGGGATACCGACAAAAAACAATTTATAGCAGGCTGTCTGCAACCAAACTGGAGGACAAAAAATGTCACAGAAGCCTCAATCTAAAGTCGCACTGGTTGCGGGTGCAAGCGGTATTGTCGGCAGCAAACTGGTTAAAACGCTGTTGCAGAATGAATGGCAGGTTATTGGATTGTCTCGCGCAGGAGGCGCTCACCGGGGCACGGTGCCGTTTGTTAACGTCGATCTGCTCAATGAAAAAGACACTGCACGCGCCCTCAAGCCCCTTCGGCACGTTACCCACATTTTCTACAGCGCCTGGCTTAATGCCGCGAGCTGGCGGGAAATGGTTGAACCCAACGTCACCATGTTACGTAACCTGGTCACTCAGGTTGAGAACGTGGCTCCGCTGGAAACGGTGAGCCTGATGCAGGGCTACAAAATTTACGGCGCTCATCTTGGCCCGTTCAAAACCCCCGCCAGAGAAAGCGATGCCGCTATTCCCGGCGCCGAATTCAATACGGCGCAACAGGACTGGCTGTGCCGCTTTCAGCATCATAAAACCTGGCACTGGCATGCACTTCGTCCTGGCGTTGTCGGCAGCGCGTTAACCGGCAATACCATGAATCTTGCGCTGAGTATCGCGATATACGCTTCACTGTGCAAAGCGCAAAATCTGCCCCTGCGCTTTCCAGGGTCGCAGCGCACCTGGCACAGCATTATCGATCACACCGATGATAGCTTATTGTCTGCCGCCACCCTGTGGGCATCAACCGCATCCTCCGCCAGGAATCAGGCATTTAACATCAATAACGGTGATATCTGGCGATGGTGTGAGCTCTGGCCCCTCATTGCAGGCTGGTTTGAACTGGAGACGGCGCCCCCGGTTGCGTTGTCATTTCAGCAGCTTTTCGGCGATTACCGCAGGACATGGCATGCCCTGGCGGAAAAAAAACAGCTGGTTGAGGCTGACATCATGAGGCTGAGTGACGGTCAGTTCGCCGATTTTGTCTTTAGCTGGGATTACGATATGTTTGGTGATGGCAGCAAACTGAGGCGGGCAGGGTTTACCGAATTTTGCGCCACGGATGAGATGTTTATCCGCCTGTTTACTCAGTTCAGGATGGCGAACATTATTCCCTGAGGCATGCAGCGAGCCATTTTCCCCTGCCGCAGCGCTGGCAGGGGAGCATTGATCAATCGCGCTTCGCAGGCAAAAGCCGCCCACGGGAGCGGAAAAACAGGGCCATCAGGCACCTGGTCGAATCACGCTAAACTGGCTTCACGACGCAGAGGTATGTCAACGCGCCGACAGAACGGATCAATCAGATGATGACCCGGCCGTTATTAACCGAATGGCACCAGCGGTTTTTATAGTCTCCGGACATCGAACCGTAGGAGTAATGAAGAGGAAGCTGCTTTTCTGCTGCTTCCTGATACAAGGCTGTCAGGTTCTTCCACATCAGCATTGTCCCCACCGCGCCAGCATTGCTGTCTATCCGGTAGCCAATATTAATAAAATCAACGAACATCCCGGCACTGCTCGAGACAGAAAGCAGGAGCTGCAGTGCAACAGGTTCATTATGCAGGAACATCATATAGCCTTTGAAACAGGGCTGAAACTCCCGGAAAAACGCTTTATTAATGGCCCTCTCCGCGATGGCCTGATTGCGTCTCGCCTGATAGAGAATCTCAAACACCTCAAAAATATGTTCCCCGTCAAGCTGGCTGACATTGAGAAAACTCCCCCCGTCATTGAGAAACTTTCTGAGTTCTCTCTCCCGTGTCGAGACCGTTTTACGGGAAAAGTCGGCGACAGGGCTCTTGGTAAAAGCGGCATGGCTCTTACTAAACAGGCTATAGGAGGTATTGAGGAAGCGATGACGCTGCAAATGATGTAGCGACTTGCACCGGAAAGGTAAAAGCACCTTTTTCGACGCCTCGTTGCAAAACGGCACATAGACAGAGGTTGAGGGAGCAAGTAGCGCGGGAAGCGAACGCTGCCGATGTCTGCCATCGTTGGCAAGCCAGCCCTTTTCAACGCAGACGCTCCCCATCGTTTTCCCATTCCTTTGATAAGAATAAAAGTCAAAGGACTGCCCAAATCGCATTTTAAAGGCAATAAATTCCGGTGCGGACTCGCAGTTATAACCAAAATGATTACAGGCTCTTTGATAATCCTCAAAAGAGCACTGCCCCCATCTGAAAAACTTGGGAATAAACATGTCAGGCGCTAACTCTTAATCAAGCATGTAAACTTCAGAGAAGCGAATGGGTTCTCTGGATATGTAAACCATGAAAAATACAGGGTATTTTAAAGATAAGCGCTGCGGCTGAACAGGTGATTATCGAGCACTGTAAGCAGTAATGCGGGTTTGTTTAAAATCGGTTGAGCAACGATCAAATAGCGAAAATACAGTAGAACGTTAAGAAACAGATCGTAAATAATTAAAAATATTAATGCATATTTAAACATCAAGGCATCAATATTTAAAAAACCTATTTAATTAAAGTCTGTTTACTCAGAAACGTTCATGAGCCTGAAAAGAATATTAAAAAAATACCGGTTTATTCGAAATGTCGCGCTGACCTGAGAATCGCTGCCCAGAAACAGGGTTCATCCCGTTCCGTTGGGAACAGACTGCTTTCTGACCAACCCCAGACTCACCAACCATTCTAAAGGCGATGCCCTTTTTTACAGGCGGCGCTTGCCGCAGGCAGGTACAGCCTCCACGCTGCCCGCTAAGACAGAAACGCACTCAGCGGAGGGTGATCTGTACCCGTGCCTGTAGAACCGCTCAGTTCAGGCCCGATCTCTCAAAAAAAAGCCCCTGCGAGGAGCGTTAAGCCAGCACACTGGCAAATCGTCCCACCGCAGGGGCTATTACCGCCACTCAGCCAGCGCTATTTGTGCGCAAGGATCTGCGCATGCATTTCCTGTACTGAAATCACTTTTTCAGTCGGGTCGGCGTTTAGCGCCATGGCCGTTGCAAAACCCCCGTTTAGCGTAGTGTCGTAATGAACTTTGTATTGCAGCGCACTACGACGAATCAGCTTGGAGTCTTCAATAGCCTGGCGGCCTGCCGTGGTATTCACGATGTAGGCATATTCGCCGTTTTTCAGCCGGTCCTGAATATGTGGACGACCTTCGTGAACCTTGTTAACCAGGCGAGGATTAATGCCCGCTTCCCCCAACACCACGGCAGTGCCATGAGTGGCATCCAGCTCAAAGCCAAACTTCTGCAACTTCGCGGCCAGGTCAACGATACGTTTCTTATCGCCCTCACGGACCGACAGCAGCGCGCGTCCGGTTTTCTTCATGTTGCTTTGCGCACCCAGCATCGCTTTGGCAAAGGCCTCTGCAAAGGTACGGCCCACGCCCATGACTTCACCGGTTGAGCGCATTTCTGGCCCCAGAATGGGGTCAACGCCCTGGAACTTGTTAAACGGCAGCACCACTTCCTTGACAGAGTAGTAAGGCGGAATCACCTCTTCGGTGACGCCCTGCTCTGCCAGCGTTTTGCCTGCCATCACGCGTGCGGCGACTTTCGCCAGAGGTACGCCCGTCGCTTTTGATACAAAAGGAACGGTACGCGCAGCACGTGGGTTAACTTCAATCAGGTAGACTTCATTGTCTTTCACCGCGAACTGCACGTTCATTAAGCCGCGAACGTTCAGCTCAAACGCCAGCTTTTCAACCTGCTGACGCATTACGTTTTGAATATCCTGGCTCAGCGTGTAGGCCGGCAGAGAACAGGCCGAGTCACCTGAGTGAACGCCTGCCTGCTCAATGTGCTCCATGATGCCGCCGATCAGTACACGCTCACCATCACAGATGGCATCCACATCGACTTCTACAGCATCGTCAAGGAAGCGATCCAGCAAGACCGGCGCATCGTTAGAAACCGACACCGCCGTCTGGAAATAACGCTTCAGGTCTATTTCGTCGTAGACGATTTCCATCGCACGTCCGCCCAGCACGTACGAGGGACGGACCACCAGCGGATAACCAATCCCGGCAGCTTTTTCTACCGCCTGCTCCAGGGTGGCAACGGTGGCGTTGGCAGGCTGCTTCAGGTTCAGGCGGTCAACGGCCTGCTGGAAGCGTTCGCGGTCTTCTGCCCGATCAATCGCATCCGGGCTGGTCCCGATGACCGGTACGCCAGCGGCTTCCAGTGCGCGAGCCAGTTTCAGCGGCGTTTGACCACCGTACTGCACAATCACCCCTTTCGGTTTTTCGATGCGGACGATTTCCAGCACGTCTTCAAGCGTTACCGGCTCGAAGTAAAGGCGGTCAGAGGTGTCATAATCCGTGGAGACGGTTTCCGGGTTACAGTTCACCATGATGGTTTCGAAACCGTCTTCGCGCAGTGCCAGTGCCGCATGAACACAACAGTAGTCAAACTCAATGCCCTGGCCGATACGGTTTGGTCCACCACCCAGCACCATGATCTTGTCACGATCCTGGTTAGGATTCGCTTCGCACTCTTCCTCATAGGTAGAGTACATATAGGCTGTATTGGTCGAGAATTCTGCCGCGCAGGTATCCACCCGCTTGTAAACCGGATGCAGATTGTGATGCTGACGTAGCTTACGAATTTCACCTTCTGCCACGCCCACCAGTGAGGCCAGGCGCGCATCGGCAAAACCTTTGCGCTTCAGCGTGCGCAGGAAATCGGCGTTCAGCCCGTTCACGCCTTCGCGCGCTACCTGCTCTTCAAGACGAACCAGCTCTTCAATCTGCACCAGGAACCAGCGGTCAATATTGGTGAGATTGAATACGCCGTCCACCGACATCCCGGCACGGAAGGCATCGGCGATGTACCAGATCCGATCGGAACCGGCATCTTTCAGCTCACGACGGATACGGGTTAAGGCTTCCGCATCGTCAAGGTGGACTTTCGGATCAAAACCATTCGCGCCAACCTCCAGGCCGCGCAGCGCTTTCTGCACCGACTCCTGGAAGGTACGACCAATCGCCATGACTTCGCCCACTGACTTCATCTGCGTGGTCAGACGGTCATTCGCACCAGCAAACTTTTCAAAGTTGAAGCGAGGAATTTTTGTGACGACATAATCGATTGAAGGCTCAAACGAGGCCGGCGTCCGTCCACCGGTAATGTCGTTCATCAGCTCATCGAGCGTAAAGCCAACCGCCAGTTTTGCCGCCACTTTCGCGATCGGGAAGCCGGTTGCTTTGGAGGCCAGCGCCGAGGAACGTGACACGCGCGGGTTCATCTCGATCACGATCAGACGACCATTTTTCGGGTTCACCGCAAACTGTACGTTGGAGCCGCCGGTTTCCACACCAATCTCACGCAGCACCGCCAGCGAGGCGTTACGCATAATCTGGTACTCTTTGTCGGTCAGCGTCTGCGCGGGCGCAACCGTGATGGAGTCGCCCGTGTGGATCCCCATGGCATCAAAGTTTTCAATTGAGCAGACAATGATGCAGTTGTCGTTTTTGTCACGCACCACTTCCATCTCATACTCTTTCCAGCCAATCAGCGATTCGTCAATTAACAGCTCGTTGGTTGGGGAAAGGTCGAGGCCGCGTTCACAGATCTCTTCAAACTCTTCGCGGTTATACGCGATACCGCCGCCGGTGCCGCCCATGGTAAAAGACGGACGGATAATGCAGGGAAAGCCCACATCGGCCGCCACTGCCAGCGCTTCATCCATGGTATGCGCGATACCGGAGCGCGCGGTATCCAGACCGATGCTTTTCATCGCCACGTCAAAACGACGACGGTCTTCTGCTTTATCAATAGCGTCTGCGGTTGCACCAATCATGGTGACGCCGAATTCTTCCAGCACGCCCTGACGCTCCAGCTCCAGCGCACAGTTCAACGCTGTCTGGCCGCCCATGGTGGGCAGCACCGCATCCGGGCGCTCTTTTTCAATGATTTTACGTACCACTTCCCAGTGAATCGGCTCAATGTAGGTTGCATCGGCCATTTCCGGGTCGGTCATAATGGTGGCCGGGTTGGAGTTCACCAGAATGACGCGGTAACCCTCTTCACGCAGGGCTTTACACGCCTGTGCACCGGAATAGTCGAATTCGCAGGCCTGACCGATCACAATCGGACCGGCACCAAGAATCAGGATGGATTTTATGTCTGTACGTTTTGGCATGATTAGCTCCTGATTACTTTGCTTTCGAACGGAATGCGTCAATCAACTCAATAAAGTGGTCAAACAGCGGTGCAGCATCACCCGGTCCCGGGCTGGCTTCCGGATGGCCCTGGAAGCTAAACGCAGGCTTATCGGTGCGGTGGATGCCCTGCACCGTCTTATCGAACAAGGAGATATGCGTCACACGCAGGTTCGCAGGCAGATTCGCCTCATCCACCGCGAAGCCGTGGTTCTGCGCCGTGATCATGACGCGGTTGTTGTCCAAATCTTTAACTGGATGGTTGCCGCCGTGGTGGCCCAGCTTCATTTTGACGGTTTTCGCGCCGCTGGCCAGGGCCAGCAGTTGGTGGCCCAGGCAAATACCAAACACCGGGATATCAGTTTTCAGGAAGGCCTGAATCGCCTCAATGGCATAATCGCAGGGCTCAGGATCGCCAGGGCCGTTAGAGAGGAAGATACCGTCCGGATTCATCGCCAGGACCGTTTCTGCTGGCGTTTTGGCCGGCACCACTGTCAGGCGGCAGCCGCGGTCCACCAGCATACGCAGGATGTTGCGTTTCGCGCCGTAATCATAAGCGACGACGTGGTAAGGCAGTGCTTCTGCCTGTTTCTGTTCTGGCAAATCCCCTTCCAGTGTCCAGCTCCCCTGCTGCCAGGCATAGGTTTCAGCCGTCGTCACTTCCTTTGCCAGATCCATGCCTTTCAGGCCAGGGAAAGCCTGCGCTTTTTGTAAGGCCAGAGCCGCATCCAGATTATCGCCTGCAATAATGCAGCCGTTCTGCGCGCCCTTTTCCCGTAACAGTCGCGTCAGCTTGCGCGTATCAATATCGGCAATCGCCACGATGTTATTGCGCTGCAGATAAGCCGATAAGCTTTCTTCGCTACGGTAGTTGCTGGCAATCAGCGGCAGGTCACGAATGACCAGGCCCTGCGCATGGATTTGACTGGATTCTTCATCGGCGGCGTTAGCACCAACATTGCCGATATGGGGATAAGTGAGAGTAACAATCTGGCGGGAATAGGAGGGATCAGTGAGGATTTCTTGATAACCGGTCATTGACGTATTGAAAACGACTTCCCCCACTGCCGACCCTGTAGCCCCGATGGCCCGACCGTGGAATTGGGTTCCGTCTTCCAGAACCAAGAGCGCTGACTTAATCAAAACATCCTCCAGGGAATAAACAGTCACAATATCTGCATATTAATTCAAAATAGTGATCTGAATCAATGCAAAAACTGCCTGAGTGGTCAATTTTTGGCAAATTGCGCGCATTCTAATGATCGTCCTGATACTTGTCCACCCTGAAGCAACATTTTTAACATCTTTTCAGGCTCAGAGCGAAAATGAAGAGGATAAGCGTTAAAAACAGGGGTAAACACAGCCGAATAAACGTTTGCCGATCGCAGTCGATGTTTATTCCGGGAAAACCACCTGCTAATTTTGACCAAATGGTCAAAATTAGCAGGTTTACTGAGAAGCGAAAGGAAGAAAAACCCGACTTTCATTCATCACAATGAAAAAACAGGTCAAAGTGACTATTTTTTAGATAAAATTAAGGGCAATTAAAAAATTGCCCTTCTCAATCAAGTTATTAGCGATTGAAATCACCACATCACACAGGTAAAAATCATTACAAAATTGATAAATCCAGCACGTCACGCATATCGTAAAGCCCGGTTTTATTCTCACTCACCCAAATGGCAGCCTTTACGGCGCCATTGGCAAAGGTCATGCGACTGGACGCCTTGTGCGTTATCTCTATGCGTTCCCCTTCGTCGGCAAATAACGCGGTATGCTCTCCGACAATGTCTCCTGCCCGCACAGTGGCAAAACCAATGGTATTCGCTTTGCGCTCACCGGTATGGCCCTCACGGCTGTAAACGGCATGTTCATCCAGTTTCCAGTCCATCGCCTCTGCAATCGCCTCGCCCATCGCCAGCGCCGTGCCGGAGGGCGCATCCACCTTGTGGCGATGATGCGCTTCAATAATTTCAATATCCGCATAATCGCCCATCACTTTGGCGGCTTTCTCCAGCAGCTTCAGGACCAGATTAACGCCTACGCTAAAGTTAGCGGCAAACACAATGCCAATATCCGCCGCCGCGTCGCGAATCGCTGCTTTACCGGCGTCATCAAAGCCTGTCGTACCGATGATCATGGCTTTGCGGTGCTCACGACAGATGGCAAGGTATTCCAGCGTTCCTTCCGGGCGGGTGAAATCAATCACGACGTCAAAATCATCGACGACGGCGCGTAAGTCATCTCTCAGGGTAACGCCAGCGTGGCCGATACCGGCCAGTTCACCTGCGTCACTGCCGATCAACGAGGATCCCGGTCGGGCTAACGCTGCGCCCAGCTCAACGCCTTCCAGCTGAGCAACCGCCTGAATCAGATTGCGCCCCATGCGCCCCGGCGCGCCCACGATGGCAATGCGGATATTCTTCATATTTATTCATTCCTAAAACAAATCTATGCATGCAAGCGCAATCAGGTTAACCATGAGATAACAACTGCGCCACTCTTTCTCGGGGATAATAAGAATTTTTATGCCAGGTGGGGCGGATTATCAGTAAAAGCAATTTCCGCCGCCGCCGCCCGGTCTGAAAAGCAAAAAGGCCGAACAGAGTCGGCCTTTTCATTGCTTAACGTGTGCGGATTACTGCACGTTGCGGACGTCAACCCGCAACTCTTTGGGCACTTCAAACACAATGTTTTCTTCCCGCCCTTCCAGCACTCTCGCTTCACCACCGCCCAAGGCCTGCAGGCGACTAATCACGTTCTGAACCAGAATATCGGGAGCCGAAGCGCCCGCCGTTACGCCAACACAATCGACAGAAACCACCCACTCAGGCTGAATGTCCGCCGCATCATCAATCAGATACGCCGCTTTGCCCATGCGCTGGGCCAGTTCGGCCAGGCGATTGGAGTTAGAGGAGTTTTTCGATCCGACTACCAGTACCACATCGGCCTGCTCGGCCATCGCCCGTACGGCTTCCTGACGGTTGGTGGTGGCATAACAAATATCATCTTTACGTGGGCCCACGATTTTCGGGAAGCGAGCGCGCAGCGCATCAATCACTTCCGACGTGTCATCCACCGACAGCGTCGTCTGGGTCATAAAGGACAGGCGGTTGTCATCTTTAACGTCCAGCTTCCAGACGTCCTCCGGCGACTCCACCAGATACATCCCACCTTTAGGGTTGTTGTACTGCCCCATGGTGCCTTCCACTTCCGGATGGCCCGCGTGGCCAATCAGCACCGATTCTTCACCCCGACGGCTGGCGCGGGCCACTTCCATATGCACCTTGGTCACCAGCGGGCAGGTGGCATCAAAGACGGTGAGATCACGCCCTTTTGCTTCATTGCGTACCGCCTGCGAGACGCCGTGGGCAGAGAAAATCAGGATAGCGCCATCAGGCACTTCCGCGATCTGCTCAATAAAGATCGCGCCGCGCTGGCGCAGGCTGTCCACCACGTAGCGGTTATGAACCACTTCGTGCCGGACGTACACCGGCGCACCAAACAGCGTTAGTGCGTTTTCAACAATGCTGATGGCGCGATCTACACCTGCACAAAAACCCCGTGGATTAGCCAGCAGAATTTGCATTGTTCGCCTCCAGTACCGGATCGATATCCAGCACTTCAATATCAAACTGAACGCGGTGGCCTGCCAGCGGATGGTTGAAATCCACGGTGATTGAATCACCGGAAATTTCCCGAATCACGCCCGGCATTTCACTACCGCCCATTCCGGTAAACAGCATGATGGCGCCAATCTCAGGCTCTCCCGTGTCAATAAAATCACGGCGGGAAAAGTACTGGATAAGATCGGGGCTGACGCTACCAAACGCGTCTTCTGGTGCCAGCGTGAATTGATGCTTTTCACCCGGCGTCAATCCCAACAGTGCCTGCTCCAGCGCGCCGGACAGGCTACCGTCGCCGAGACGAAACAGCGCAGGTTTACCGTTGGCACGAGTGGATTCCGCCACTGAGCCGTCTTCCAGCTTCATGACGAAATGCAACAATACCGCGCTGTCGCCCTGTACAGACTCAGTCATGGTTTACCCTTTTTTAACCTGCTTGCTGGAAGGATTGAAAAAGCCCTCCAGCACCACCAACGCGGCCCCGATACAGATGCCGCAGTCAGCGATATTAAATGTAGCAAAGTGCCAGTTACCGACGTAGAAATCGATAAAATCTACCACAAAGCCATGATACGAACGGTCAAACAGATTGCCCACTGCGCCGCCAATGATTAAGGCATAGGCGATATTGGCGATCTTCTGACTGGCGCTGTTGCGGTACATCATGACCAGTAACGACACCACGATCGCCAGGGCAATGCCGGCAAAGAACCAGCGCTGCCAGCCGCCTTTATCCGCGAGGAAGCTGAACGCCGCGCCATAGTTATGCGCATAGAACAGGTTAAGGAACGGCATCAGCGGCTGCGTTTCATGCAGCATCATGTTGTTCATGACCCACTGCTTGCTGACGAAATCAACAACTATAACAACCAGCACCAGCCACAGCCAGCGCAATCCGGTGGAGAAAACAGGTCTACTCATCAGGCAAACTTACGCTCTTCGCCGTTGCCGGCTACGTTGGTGTAACAGCGACCGCACACCGCAGCGTGCTCCGGATTCTGACCGACGTCAGTCGTGTAGTGCCAGCAGCGCGGGCATTTCTCGCCTTCTGCTTTATGCAGGCCGATTTTCAGCCCTTTTACCAGTTCGCTCTGCTGCGCTTCAGCCTCTGCCTCTGCGTAATCAGCGACCTGAGCACCGGAGGTCAACAGCACAAAACGCAGTTCGTTACCTAACGCCTGCAGTTTCGTCGCCAGGTCCGCATCGGCATACAGAGTAACGGACGCTTCCAGCGCGCCACCGATACGTTTGTCGCTACGCGCCTGCTCGATCACCTTGTTCACTTCACCACGTACTTTCAGCAGTTCTGCCCAGTACGCATCGTTCAGCGCTTCGTTTTCTGGCAGACCAAACAGGCCGGTATACCACTCTTCAGTGAAGACATACTTCGCCCGATCGCCTGGCAGATAGCCCCAGATTTCGTCGGCCGTGAAAGACATGATCGGTGCCATCCAGCGTACCAGCGCTTCAACAATGTGCCACAGCGCTGACTGGCAGCTACGGCGGGCCAGGCTGTCGCCTTTCGCGGTGTACTGACGATCTTTAATGATATCCAGGTAGAAGGAGCCCATCTCGATGGAGCAGAACTGCATCAGGCGCTGAATCACTTCGTGGAAATCGTAGTGCTCGTAAGAGGCGATGATATCCGCCTGCGCCGCCTGCGCACGTCCCACCGCCCAGCGATCGACCACCACCATCTCTTCCGGTTTAACCAGATCGGTGGCCGGGTTAAAGCCGCTCAGGTTGGCTAACAGGAAGCGCGCGGTGTTACGAATACGACGATAGGCATCCGCAGAGCGTTTCAGGATTTCATCGGATACCGCCATCTCACCCGAGTAATCGGTAGAAGCAACCCACAGGCGCAGAATGTCCGCACCCAGCTTGTCCATGACATCCTGGGGTGCAACGGTATTGCCGATGGATTTGGACATCTTGCGGCCCTGACCATCGACGGTAAAGCCGTGCGTCAGTACCTGGCGATAAGGCGCTTTGCCTTTCATCGCGGTCGAGATCATCAGCGACGACATAAACCAGCCACGATGCTGATCGGAACCTTCCAGATACATATCCGGTGTATTGCCACCAAATTCCGGGCGGGCATCCACGACCGAATAGCTGGTGGAACCTGAGTCAAACCAGACGTCCAGCGTGTCCGGCACCTTCACGTAGTGGTCAGCATCGTCGCCCATCAGATCGCGCGGATCGAGATCCCACCATGCCTGGATGCCATCCTGTTCAACGCGCTGCGCCACTTTTTCCATCAGCGCCAGGGTATCCGGATGCAGGGCTTCGGTTTCTTTGTGTACGAACAGCGCCATTGGCACGCCCCAGGTACGCTGGCGGGAAATACACCAGTCAGGCCGGTTGGCAACCATGGACTCAATGCGCGCCTGACCCCAGTCCGGGATCCACTGCACGCCTTTGATCTCCTGCAATGACTGAGCACGCAGGCCTTTCTGATCCATGCTGATAAACCACTGCGGCGTGGCACGGAAGATAATCGGGGTTTTGTGGCGCCAGCAGTGTGGGTAGCTGTGCAGCAGTTTTTCAACGTGCAGCAATGCGCCTTTCTCTTTCAGCAGCTCAACGATCATATCATTGGCTTTAAAGACGTTAACGCCGTCGAGTCCCGGATACGTACCCGGCAGGTAGGCACCATCAGGGCCGACCGGGTTAGCCGTTTCCAGACCATATTTCTGACCAATCACGTAGTCATCCGGGCCGTGGCCTGGCGCGGTATGAACAGCCCCCGTACCGGCATCCAGCGTGACGTGCTCACCTAATACGACTTTGGACTGGATCTGCTCAAGCAGAGGATGCTGGAACAGCTGCAATTCCAGGGCCGCGCCCTGACATTCGCCCAGCACGGTCCAGTCGCTGACGCCCGCGCGTTTCATGACGCTCTCAACCAGATCTTTTGCCAGGATCAGGCTACGTCCTGCAATCTGCACCAGCTGATAGGTGAACTCGGGATGCAGTGAAATACCGCGGTTAGCCGGAATGGTCCACGGCGTGGTCGTCCAGATCACCAGCGAAACCGGGCCTTCTGAGGCGGTCACACCGAAGGCTGCGCGCGCCCTGTCCGCATCAACGGCATTGAACATCACATCGATGGAGGGGGAGGTTTTGTCGTAGTATTCCACTTCGGCTTCCGCCAGAGCAGAACGGCAATCCATGCACCAGTGCACCGGCTTGGCACCTTTGTGCAAGTGGCCATTGCCGATGATTTTACCCAGCGCACGAATGATATTGGCTTCGGTGGTGAAGTCCATGGTGAGGTAAGGACGATCCCAGTCGCCCAGCACGCCCAAGCGAATAAAGTCGGCTTTCTGCCCTTCAACCTGTTCGGCGGCATACTGACGGCAGGCGGCGCGGAATTCGGCGGCGCTGACTTTTTCGCCCGGCTTGCCGATCATCTGCTCAACTTTATGCTCGATAGGCAAACCGTGACAGTCCCAGCCTGGCACATACGGCGAGTCGTAACCTGCCATGCCTTTAGACTTCACAATAATGTCTTTCAGAATCTTGTTAACAGAGTGACCAATATGAATGCTGCCGTTCGCATAAGGAGGGCCATCATGCAGGATAAAGGTTTTTTTCCCTTTCTTGGCTTCGCGGATGATGCCGTACAGGTTGTCATCATACCAACGTTGCAGCATTCCCGGTTCGCGCTTGGCCAGATCGCCACGCATGGGGAACCCCGTTTCCGGCAAATTCAGGGTTGATTTATAGTCACTCATCAGATTCTCGATTCCGTTTTTCGCTCAGGTTACAGACCAAAAAATTGTCGGGCCGTTACCGTATCTTTCGCAATTTGCTCTTTCAACGCATCCAGTGAAGCAAAGCGCTGCTCGTTTCGTATTTTCTGCTTCAACACCACATCAATGTGGCGACCATAGAGATCCATATTGATGTCCAACAGGTGAACTTCAAGCTGTTGGCGCAAACCTTTTACCGTCGGGCGGGTGCCGATATTGGCAACACCAGGCAGGGGTTGTGGCCCCAGCCCATGGACTTCCACCGCATAAACGCCTTTAACCGGCGACACGCAGCGGCGTAAAGGAAGATTAGCCGTAGGGAACCCCAGCGTGCGTCCGAGTGCATCACCGTGCACGACGCGCCCAGAGATACTGAAAGGATGGCCCAGCAGTGACTGCGCCAGCGCTAAGTTGTCCTCGGCCAGTGCCTGACGCACCGCCGTGCTGCTGATGCGCTTACCGCCGTCACAAAAGGTTTCTGTGCTGACCACATCAAAGCCATACTGGGCGCCGGCTTTCTGTAATAGCAGGAAATCCCCCTGGCGACCAGCGCCAAAGCGGAAATCATCCCCGACGGCAAGATAGTTCACGCCCAGCTTGTTCACCAGCAGTTCGCTGATAAAACTCTGCGCCGACAACGCGGCAAAGCGATGGTCAAAACGCACGCACAGCACGGAGTCCACGCCGATTTCTGCCAGATATTTTAGCTTCTCTCGCAAGCGAGTGAGCCTGGCGGGTGCGCTTTCGCCCGCAAACAGTTCAAGCGGCTGGGGTTCAAACACCATCACCATCACTGGCAGGTTACGTTTCCGTCCCTCTTCCAGCAACCGCCCCATCAGCGCCTGATGACCGCGGTGCACACCATCGAAATTACCAATGGTCAAAACGCAGCCGTGATGCTGCGCGTTAAGATTATGAATACCGCGGATAAACTTCATGGCTGACTCAAACCGGTGGAAATCGGCGGATTATACCCTCGAAAGCCGCCAAGGTTAACCCGTGAACACGCCTTTCATGCGTTACAGGCCGTATTTACTGCCTTGCAAAGCCGCTGAGAGAATTTTGTTGCGAAATACTGTATTCAGGGAGCGGAAGCTGGTAGAATCTTGCGCCATCAAATACGTAACCGAGTGTCATACAGGTTATCACTTGTAAACGACGCTTATTTGCACAAATCCATTGACAACAGAAGGTCCAAAAGGCATAGTCCTCGGCCTTTGATTTGTCTCTATCGAACATATTTGGGAGTTGGACCTTGGCTAATATCAAATCAGCTAAGAAACGTGCCGTAACATCTGAGAAACGTCGCAAGCATAACGCAAGCCGTCGCTCTATGATGCGTACCTTCGTTAAGAAAGTATACGCGGCGATCGCTTCAGGCGACAAAGCTGCTGCGCAGAACGCATTTAATGAAATGCAACCAATTGTGGACCGTCAGGCTGCTAAAGGTCTGATCCACAAAAACAAAGCTGCACGTTATAAAGCAAACCTGACTGCACAGATCAACAAACTGGCTTAATCGCCATTTGTTCATCGCTTTGTTGAAAGAACCGGCGCTAAGCCGGTTTTTTTATGCCTGCTGTTTAGCACCGCCAGGCGACTGTCTCTTCATGACTTTATCTTCCTGACTTTATCTTCCAGCCCTGCCCTGCCATGCCAGACAACCCACCGCCTCTGCACTGCTCTCAACCTGCCGAACAATGCTGCCCCAGGTTCAGGCTCGTAGCGCTCCGGGCAGCCTCTCTCACGAGCCCTCCTTCGGGTTATCAGGTCCAGGGTGAACAGAGAAGGTCAATCACGGCGTCCTTGCGAGTTCAGACCGGCCGCAGAGAAACGCGATAACAGCCAGTCAACGCGCAATGTCATCGTGGGTCACAGGCCATATTGAGATGTTGAGATGTTGAGATGTTGAGATGTTGAGATGTTGAGATGTTGAGATGTTGAGATGTTGAGATGTTGAGATGTTGAGATGTTGAGATGTTGAGATGTTGAGATGTTGAGATGTTGAGATGTTGAGATGTTGAGATGTTGAGACAGGAAACAGCATTGCTGCAACACCGGATGAACGTGTTGCAGCAATGGATTTTTATCGCAGCTTGATTCGCAATAAGGTGTAACCCAGAACGGCGGAAAGCAACGAACCGCTGAGGATACCCAGCTTAGAGAACGTCACTAACTGCTCGTGGGCAGCGTCAAAGGCCAGCGAACTGATAAATATCGACATGGTAAAGCCAATACCGCACAGCACGCCAATCGCCATGATATCGCGAATAGTCGTGCCGCTCGGCAAGGCTGCCAGCCTCAGCTTCACCGCCAGCCAGCAAAACAGCGTAATCCCCAGCGGCTTACCGATTAACAGGCCCAGGATGATGCCCAGCGGCTCTGGTGACAGCACATCGCCAAAGGTGATACCCGTCAGCGAAATGCCAGCGTTAGCAAAGGCAAACAGCGGCAGAATCAGCCAGTTCACCCACGGCATTAATCCGTGTGCCAGATGTTCCGCAGGCGAATGGCCGTCTTTCTCTTCCAGCGGTACAAAGAAGCCCACGATCACGCCCGCCAGCGTAGCATGGACGCCCGATTTCAGCACGGCCGTCCACAGCACTATGCCGACCAGCATATAGATGGCGATATTCCGCACGTTACAGCGGTTCAGCACCGCCAGCACCACGATAGCGCCTGCCGCCACGCTCAGAGACATCACAGACAGATCGCTGGTGTAAAACAGCGCGATGATCACGATGGCACCCAGGTCATCAATAATCGCCAGCGCCATCAGGAATACCTTCAGGGCGGTCGGCACACGGCTGCCAAGCAGGGCAAGGACTCCGAGCGCAAACGCGATATCCGTCGCGGTGGGGATCGCCCAGCCATTTCGGGCAATCTCATCACCGTGGTTAAACAGCAAAAACACCAGTGCCGGTGCCGCCATTCCCCCTAACGCGGCAATCACCGGAAAGATGGCCCGATCGCGGCTGGCGAGTTCGCCTGAGATCAGCTCGCGCTTCACTTCCAGACCAATCAGCAGGAAGAACAGTGCCATCAGGGCGTCGTTGATCCATAGAAGCAGATTTTTACTGATATCCAGTTCGCCGAAGCGAATCTGTACCGGTGTATCCAGCAAAGCCTGGTAGCCCTGGGCGGTGGAAGCGCCATTGGCGAGGATCATAGCGACGACCGCAGCCAGAATGAGCACCATGCCGTTGCTGGCATCGCTCTCAATAAAACTTTTCAGTAAATGCTTAATTCGACGAGGTTTTGACAAAATGCACTCCTCCTGAGCGTAATACAGAATGCTGAGCAGTGTAACGATTCAACGAACCTGATAAAAAGCTTATTTAGTCGCTTTTACATTACGTTAGACTTTTGGCTACAACAGCCCGCGAATGATAACCCGACGGGAGAACCGGATAGCCGTGAAAGGTGCAGAGCTGGTCTGTGCCAGAAACCGTTTCAGCAGTGCAGGACGCAAAAAAAAGCGGAGAGTTTCCTCTCCGCTTTCATCGGGTCTGACGTCAGTAACGCGATTAACGCGTCAGGTCGTCGAAGAATTTCTTCACGCCGTCGAAGAAGCTTTTGGAGCGCGGACTGTTATGCTCGCCGCTGGGCCCACCAAAGCTCTCTTCCAGCTCACGCAGCAACGCTTTCTGCTTGTCGTTCAGGCTGACTGGCGTTTCCACCACCACACGACACAGCAGATCGCCTACCGCACCGCCGCGCACCGACTTCACACCACGCCCGCGCATGCGGAACAGCTTGCCGGTCTGGGTTTCTGCCGGGACTTTCAGCTTCACGCGACCGTCCAGCGTCGGCACTTCAATCTCGCCACCCAGGGCGGCCATCGCGAAGTTAATCGGTACTTCGCAGTAGAGGTTGTTCTCTTCACGCTCGAAGATCGGGTGTTTTTTCACCGACACCTGCACGTACAGATCGCCCGCAGGTGCGCCCTGCTCACCGGCTTCACCTTCGCCGCTCAGACGAATACGGTCGCCCGTATCCACACCGGCAGGAATTTTTACCGACAGGGTTTTCGATTTCTCTACGCGACCGTGCCCGTGACAGGCATTGCACGGATCTTTAATCACCGAGCCGCGACCGTGACAGGTCGGACAAGCCTGCTGTACGGTGAAGAAGCCCTGACGCATCTGTACCTGGCCTGCACCATGACAGGTTGAACAGGTTTGCGGTTTGGTGCCCGCTTTGGCACCACTGCCGTGGCAAACGTCACACTCTTCCAGCGTCGGTATACGGATCTCTTTGGTCACGCCGCGAACCGCTTCTTCCAGCGTCAGCTCCATGTTGTAGCGCAAATCTGCACCACGGGCTGCGCGCTGACGGCGGCCACCACCAAAGATGTCACCGAAAACGTCGCCAAAGATATCGCTGAAATCTGCACCGCCGCCGCCAAAGCCGCCGCCGCCGTATCCGCCACCGCCCATACCACCTTGTTCAAAGGCAGCATGGCCGTACTGATCGTAGGCCGCACGCTTCTGAGGGTCGGTCAGAATCTCGTAGGCTTCTTTCGCTTCTTTAAATTTGGTTTCAGATTCTTTATCACCGGGATTGCGGTCCGGATGATGTTTCATCGCCAGGCGTTTGTAAGCCTTTTTGATTTCACGCTCGTCTGCAGATTTGGCGACGCCTAAAATCTCGTAGTAATCACTCTTCGCCATTTATTTAGCCCTTAACATGATCGCACGGGCGTGGAGAAAACTCCTACGCCCGTGCTGGTTTCAACGGCTGTCAGGGCAACCGTCGCGCCCGGTCAGGGGCAATTATTTCTTATTGTCTTTCACTTCTTCGAATTCAGCATCAACCACGTCGTCATCTTTCTTCGCTGACGCATCGTGGGCATCCGCTGCACCTGCCTGAGACTGCTGTGCCGCTTCCATCAGCTTGCTGGACACTTCCATCAGCGCCTGCATTTTGGCATCGATCTCTGCTTTATCTTCGCCTTTCAGCGCAGTTTCCAGCGCGCTCAGTGCAGCTTCGATAGGCGCTTTATCATCAGCTGACAGCTTGTCGCCCGCTTCATCCAGCTGCTTACGTGTGCTGTGCGCGATCTGGTCACCCTGGTTACGGGTCTGCACCAGCTCTTCGAACTTACGATCAGATTCTGCGTTCGCTTCAGCATCACGAACCATCTTCGCAATCTCGTCCTCGTTCAGGCCGGAAGACGCTTTAATGGTGATCTTCTGCTCTTTACCGCTGTTTTTGTCCTTCGCCGACACGTGCAGGATACCGTCCGCATCGATGTCAAAGGTCACTTCAATCTGCGGCATACCGCGTGGCGCAGCCTGAATGCCGTCCAGGTTAAACTGGCCCAAAGACTTGTTGTCGTTGGCACGCTTGCGTTCACCCTGCAGCACGTGAATCGTTACGGCAGACTGGTTGTCTTCTGCCGTCGAGAACACCTGGCTGTGCTTGGTTGGGATGGTGGTGTTCTTGCTGATCAGCGATGTCATCACGCCACCCATGGTTTCGATACCCAGCGACAGCGGGGTCACGTCCAGCAGCAGAACGTCTTTAACATCACCACCTAACACACCGCCCTGTACCGCAGCACCTACGGCAACCGCTTCGTCCGGGTTCACATCTTTACGTGGCTCTTTACCAAAGAACTCGGTCACTTTCGCCTGAACCAGTGGCATACGTGTCTGACCACCGACCAGGATGACATCGTTGATGTCAGAAACTGACAGTCCGGCGTCCTGCAGTGCCACTTTCAGCGGCTCGATAGAGCGAGCAACCAGATCTTCAACCAGTGATTCCAGTTTAGAACGGGTCACTTTAATGTTCAGGTGCTTAGGACCGGTTGCGTCCGCCGTGATGTACGGCAGGTTAACATCGGTCTGCTGCGCAGAAGACAGCTCGATCTTCGCTTTCTCTGCCGCTTCTTTCAGGCGCTGCATCGCCAGCGGATCGTTGTGCAGATCGATGCCCTGATCTTTCTTAAATTCCGCGACCAGATAGTTGATCAGACGGCTGTCGAAGTCCTCACCACCCAGGTGGGTATCACCGTTGGTTGCCAGCACTTCAAAGGTTTTCTCGCCATCAACTTCATCGATTTCGATGATAGAGATATCGAATGTACCGCCACCCAGGTCATAGACCGCGATCGTGCGGTTGCCCTGGCCTTTATCCAGACCGTAAGCCAGTGCCGCGGCGGTAGGTTCGTTAATGATACGTTTAACTTCCAGACCTGCGATACGGCCGGCATCTTTGGTTGCCTGACGCTGCGCATCGTTGAAGTAGGCTGGAACAGTGATAACCGCTTCAGTCACTGGCTCACCCAGGAAATCTTCAGCCGTTTTCTTCATCTTTTTCAGGACTTCCGCAGAAATCTGCGGCGGTGCCATTTTCTGGCCTTTCACTTCCAGCCATGCGTCGCCGTTATCGGCACCCACAATTTTGTATGGCATGATTTTGATATCACGCTGCACTTCTTCGTCCTGGAAGCGACGGCCGATCAGGCGCTTAATCGCAAACAGGGTATTCTGCGGGTTAGTGACGGCCTGACGTTTAGCCGGTTGTCCGACCAGAGTTTCCCCATCCTGGGTGTAAGCGATGATCGAAGGCGTGGTGCGATCGCCTTCCGCGTTTTCGAGTACGCGCGCTTTGGTGCCGTCCATGACCGCAACACAAGAGTTGGTTGTACCCAGGTCAATACCAATAATCTTACCCATCTAAACATCTCCCACTTAAATTCGTTGCCAGTTTGGGTTGTGAACCTTTTATGTGGGCAGGTTGTTTACATTCAACCCAACCTCACATGCTTTTTTTTACAACGTTCACAACGCTCGATGACAAGTAAATGGGGTCGCTTAGAAGCGCATCAAGGGTTAAATGAAAAAAAATTTTCAGTCCCTGTCAGACCAGGATCAAAGACGGCTATGAATACGCTGACTATTATGCGGCTCGCCGCGCTTATTCTGCATTGAGGCGGGCAGCGCCTTTTACGCTAACAACACCGCTGAGGAACGATGACAACGACAACACTGGCCAATCCTGCCCCCCTGGGGTTGATGGGATTCGGCATGACAACGATTTTACTGAATCTACACAATACGGGCCTGTTTGCCATGGATGTGACCATTTTAGCGATGGGCATGTTTTATGGTGGGATTGCGCAGGTGCTGGCCGGACTGCTGGCGTTTAAAAAGAATAATACGTTTGGACTGACGGCCTTTACCTCTTACGGCATGTTCTGGCTGATTTTTGTGGCTATTCAGTTACTGCCTGAAATGGGGCTGGCGAAACCGGCCAATGAGACCTTTTTAGGCGCCTGGCTAGGACTGTGGGGCCTGTTTACCCTGTTTATGTTCTTTGGCACGCTGCGGAGCGCAACGATGCTGCAGTTTGTTTTCGGCTCGCTGGCGTTGTTGTTCCTGTTACTGGCGACGGGTCACCTGGCGCATCTTCCCGCGCTGATCCCCTGCGCAGGCTGGGTCGGGTTGGTGTGCGGTGCCAGCGCCTGTTACCTGGCCATAGGTGAAGTGCTAAACGAAACCTTCGGACGGATCGTTCTGCCCATCGGCGCGTAAGCAAATGGTCGAGGCAGCACGCGGAGCCCGGCTCCGCGTGCGTGTTTATGCCTGTTTTATCCCGTCACACAGATTCGGCTCATGGCTGATATCCTGTCTGAGCCAGAGACCGGTCAGCAACCCGACCAGCGCAAGCGTCATGACATACCAGCCGGGTGCCATGGTGGAAACGTTCATCAGCAGCGTCACGCAAATCGGCGTCAGGCCACCAAATACCGCATAAGAAAGATTATAAGAGAACGACAAGCCGGTGAAACGCACCTCAGCAGGGAACGCACGTACCATCACAAAGGGCACAATCCCCACGACGCCCACGCTAAAACCCACCAGCCCATAGAGCTGAAACAGGTAATCAGGATACTGAGGCGCGAGGGAATAGAACATCCCGCTACACAATGCCAGCAGCACGCTACCGAGGCTCAACGTCCGACTGGCGCCAAAACGGTCCACCAACAGCCCGGCAACGATGCACCCGATACATAACATGATAATCGCGATGCTGTTGGCCTTTAAGGTGAGCGCCGGGGCCATACCATGCTGTTTCTGCAGCCAGACCGGCGCCATTAAAATTACCACCACGATGCAGGCAGACAGCATCCAGGTCAGCAGAATCGAAATCACGACCGATTTTTGGTGTTTAAGGATTACGGTTTTCAGCGGCAGCTCCTGCGCCAGCGTTTTACGCTGCTGCATTTCAATGAAAACCGGCGTTTCATGTAGCCAGCGGCGAAGATACATCGCCCCCAGGCCAAACAATCCGCCCAGGAAAAAAGGAATACGCCAGCCGCCATCATGAATGGACTGCTGGGTCATGGTGGTATTAATTAAGGTTGCCACGACCGACCCTAACAGGATGCCGATAGTGAGTCCGGCGGTCAGCGTGCCGCAGGCGATACCAATACGTTTGTAGGGCACGTGCTCCGCCACAAAAACCCATGCGCCCGGGACTTCCCCGCCAATCGCCGCGCCCTGTAGCATGCGCATCAGCAGCATTAACAGGGGGGCCGCCAGGCCAATCGCGTCCCAGCCAGGCAGTGCGCCCATAGCCAACGTGGGCAGCGCCATCAACAAAATACTCAGGCTGAACATTTTTTTGCGGCCCACTTTATCGCCAAAGTGGGCCATGATGATGCCGCCCAGCGGACGCGCCAGGTAGCCCGCTGCAAAAATGGCGAACGTCTGGAGCTGACGGAGCCATTCAGGAATATCGCTGGGGAAGAAAATCTCGCCGATCACGGCAGCAAAAAAGACGAAAATAATAAAGTCGTAAAATTCCAGCGCGCCACCCAGCGCCGCGAGTGCCAGCGTTTTGTAATCCTGGGGTTTCAGGCGCGGTGTCTCAAGTGTGGTCATAAGCGTCCAGAGAAAGTGAAAACAGTTGTAAAGATTCGCTTACTATACCGTCAATTTATCACCACACCAGCGAGCCTGTAGCTTATTCCTGAAAAGCAAAATATTTAGTTATTTATCTCACGTATAGCGCTTTTGGGGCGAAAAGCTGCTACCACATCCGCGTGCGTCTCCACGTAAGGGCCTTCCAGAAGCTGTAAACAATAAGGTACAGCCGCAAAGATGCCCGGAACGTTTATCTTGCCCTGATCGTCTTTCAGGCCTTCCAGGGTTTCCCTGATGGACTTCGGCTGGCCGGGCAGATTGAGAATGAGCGACTGTTTACGGATTACCCCTACCTGACGCGACAGAATGGCGGTCGGCACAAACTGCAGGCTGATTTGCCGCATCTGCTCACCAAACCCCGGCATCTCGCGATCGGCAACGGCCAGCGTGGCATCGGGCGTAACATCACGCCGGGCCGGGCCTGTCCCTCCGGTGGTCAATACCAGGTGGCAAAAACGCTCATCGACCAGCTCGCAAATCGTCTGTTCTATCATGGGCTGCTCATCGGGCACCAGGCGCGTTTCCACTTCAAAAGGCGTGCTGATCGCGCTGTTCAGCCAGGCTTCCAGGGCAGGGATCCCCTGATCCTGATAAATCCCGTTCGCGGCGCGATCGGAAACCGAGATCAATCCGATACGTAATGTGTTCATGATGATATTCGCTGTGATTTACCGCAGTGCGGTGCATGGGGAAGGAGGTACTAAGAAGAATAACAAACGGTGGCGGAAAGGGAAAACCGTGGCGACAGCGCCGCCACGGTAAAACGATTACAGCATTTCTGCCAGCATCTTCTCAAGCTTGCCCTGGTCGATGGCAAAATTACGAATGCCTTCGGCCAGCTTGGTCACAGCCATAGGATCCTGATTGTGCTGCCAAAGGAACTCGGATTCTGTCATCTTAGCCGGACGCGCTTTAACTTCACCCTTGTAGCTCAGCTTACGCTCCAGTGTGCCTTCACTCTCCGCCAGCTCTTTCAGCAGCGCAGGCGAAATGGTCAGACGGTCACAACCGGCCAGTTCGATGATCTCACCGACGTTACGGAAGCTGGCGCCCATCACAACGGTTTCGTAACCGTGCTGCTTGTAGTAATCGTAGATTTCAGACACGGACACCACGCCAGGATCTTCGTGTGGCGCGTACTCTTTCTTATCCGTGTTCGCTTTGTACCAGTCGAGGATACGGCCAACAAACGGCGAAATCAGGTAAACACCCGCTTCAGCACAGGCACGCGCCTGAGCGAAGGAGAACAGCAGGGTCAGGTTACAGTTGATACCTTCTTTTTCCAGCTGCTCTGCTGCACGAATGCCCTGCCAGGTGGAGGCCAGTTTGATCAGGATACGATCGTTGCTGATACCGGCATCGTTGTACAATTTAATCAGGCTGCGAGCTTTGGCAATGCTGGCTTCGGTGTCATAAGAAAGGCGAGCATCTACTTCGGTGGAGATACGGCCCGGCACCAGCTTAAGAATTTCCAGACCGATGTTAACGGCCAGCTTGTCGGATACCAGCTGCAGCTGTTGTTCTTTATCGCTGCTCTGCTGACGCGCCCAGGCGATCGCTTCATCAATCAGTTTGCGGTATTCAGGGATTTGAGCAGCATTGAGAATCAGAGAAGGGTTGGTCGTTGCGTCCTGAGGCTGATACAGCTTCATCGCTGCGATATCACCAGTGTCGGCCACTACGGTGGTCAGTTGACGCAGGGAGGTCAGTTTGTCCGTCATGTTTTTTCTCTTAGTTAACTGTCAGGGTGATAAAAGGCTGTTGGGATAATATCACGCGGTAACGGTGGTGCAAGGTCAGGGAATGCCGTTTACGATAGCGCGAACAAATAGGAGTGATTTGCCGATCCTTGCGGCTTTTTTGCTACACTCGCAGGCAACAATTACAGGCTAACCCCTTAAAAAAAGGGACTCATTGAGGAAGCGACGATGTTGATGGTGATTTCTCCTGCCAAGACGCTGGATTATGAAAGCCCCCTGACGACGCAGCGTTTTACCCAGCCCGCGCTGTTAGAAAAGTCACAACAGCTGATTGAAATTGCGCGTAAGCTCTCGCCGGCACAGGTCGCTTCACTGATGAGCATTAGCGACAAGCTGGCACACTTAAACGCTGACCGCTTTAACAGCTGGCAGCCGGATTTCAATCTGAAGAATGCCCGTCAGGCTATTCTGGCGTTTAAAGGTGATGTCTATACCGGTTTACAGGCCGAGACGTTTAGCGAGCAAGATTTCGACTTTGCCCAGCAGCATCTGCGTATGCTGTCCGGACTTTACGGCCTGCTGCGGCCGCTGGATTTAATGCAGCCCTATCGGCTGGAAATGGGCATCAAACTGGCTAACCCGGCCGGTCAGGATCTCTACAGCTTCTGGGGCGATCTGTTAACGGAAAAACTGAACGACGCGTTGGCCAGTCAGGGCGATGACGTGCTGATTAATCTGGCTTCCGATGAGTACTTCAAAGCCATCAAACCCAAGAAACTGCAGGCGCGCCTGATTAAACCGGTCTTTCTGGATGAGAAAAATGGCAAATTCAAAGTGATCAGTTTCTATGCGAAAAAAGCGCGGGGACTGATGAGCCGTTACATCATTCAGAATCGCCTGACGAAGCCAGAGCAGCTTACGCGGTTCGACGTGGATGGCTATGCTTTTGCGGCTGAGGAAAGCCGTGAGAATGAGATGGTGTTTAAACGCGCCGAACAGTAACAACAGCCCGAAGCATTAGCCCTGCAAAAGCGATGAGGTGGTCAGCCCACCTCATCCTGACTGACAGAGCATTACTTGAGCAGAAACGCCCGAAGTTGGGCAAAATCTGCGCCCATCTGATGCGACAGCAGGGGCAGATCCGCGCGCTCAGCCAGCTCGGCAGGCAATGCCAGTTTCTGATCCAGAATGCTTTCCACGCTCTCCAGGAACTTAGCCGGATGGGCCGTTCCGAGGAATAAACCAAACTCCCCTTCCTGCAGCTGGTCACGCAACAGACGCCAGGCAATTGCCGCATGCGGCTCAGAGACGTAACCCAGCTTCGCCAGCTCGCGCATCGCTTCACGCGTAACATCGTCCGTTACCGCACCGTAAGCCAGATCGCTCAGACGCCAGGTTTTACGGCGGAACAGCTCTTCCACACGCGGCCAGTTGTTTGGCTGGCTAACGTCCATAGCATTCGACAGCGTCGCCACGGTGGCGTTAGGCTGCCATTCACCCTTGCCCAGGAAACGTGGCACCGTATCATTGGCGTTGGTCGCGGCGATAAAGCGTTTAATCGGCAGACCCAGTGATTTCGCCAGCAGGCCGGCCGTTAAATCACCAAAGTTTCCGCTTGGCACGGAGACCACCAGCTGATTACGCTTCTCCTGCGGCAGTTGGGCAACCGCTTCAAAGTAGTAGCAAATCTGCGCCAGCAGGCGGCTGATGTTAATCGAGTTAGCGGAGTTCAGGCCGATCGCCTTTTTCAGCGCCTGATCGTCAAACGCCTGCTTAACCAGCGACTGGCAGGCGTCAAAATCGCCGTCAATCGCAATGGTTTCGATGTTGCCGCCCAGCGTGCAGAACAACTTCTCCTGTAACGGGCTGATTTTCCCCTGCGGATAGAGGATGACAACACGCACATTCTCCATACCGTAAAAGGCGTGAGCCACGGCAGCACCGGTATCGCCGGACGTCGCCGTCAGAACGGTAATTTGCTCATCCGACCCGCTGACGTATGACAGCATCTGCGCCATGAAGCGGCCGCCAAAATCTTTGAACGCCAGCGTCGGGCCGTGGAACAACTCCAGGCAGGCAATGTCGTCGCTGACGGCCTTAACCGGCGCCGGGAAGGTGAACGCGGTTTTCAGGCGTTCAGTCAGGTGCGCTGCCGGGATTTCATCCCCGATATAGGCTGAAAGGATTTTACTGCTGCGGGTAACAAAATCCATTTCCAGCATGGCATCGATGTCGGTCAGTTCAAATTCCGGCAGTTCGAGCGGAAAAAACAGCCCTTGCTGTGAACCCAGACCTTGTTTCACCGCTTGGGCGAAGCTGACCTGCTCGTTATGATCCTTAAGGTTGTAGAGTTTCATGCGTTATCCCAGTTTACGTGCGCCAGCCGTATCAAGACGGCAGATATGGACGAAGCCTTCATCGTTCTGCAGATAGTGCTGGCTCAGCCAGTCGGCCATCTGCTGCGCCGTTTCCATCTGGTTGCAAACGGCAAATAGCGTGGGGCCGGAGCCCGATATTCCACAGGCCAGCGCGCCAATATCCTGCGCGGCCTGGCGAGCCTCGGCAAAGCCCGGTAACAGCTGAGTACGATAAGGCTCAGCAATGACATCCTGCATAAGTTTAGCCGCCAGCGCGGGTTGGCGCGTATGACAGGCGTGAACAAAGCCTGCCAGCAGACGACCGTGTTTGATGCAGTCCTGCTTTGCATACTGCGCAGGTAAAATCGCCCGCGCTTCCGCCGTCGAGACTTTAATACCCGGATAGGCCATAACCCACAGCCAGTCGTCAAATCCGGGTACGGCCTGACTGATAATGCCGTTTTCTTCCAGCATCAGCTGAATACCGCCAAGGAAGCAGGGCGCGACATTATCGTAATGTACGCTACCGGAGATGCGCCCTTCCAGTTCTCCCATCAGGGTCAGGAGCTGAGTGTCATCAAGCGGGTTACCACAAAATTCATTCATCGCCATCAGGCCAGCCACCACGGAGCAGGCGCTGGAGCCGAGGCCGGAGCCGATCGGCATATTTTTTTCCAGCGTCATCGCTACAGGTACGGTTTTGCCAATCGCTTCACAAAAACGCTGCCAGCACTGATAGACGATGTTCTCTTTGGGATCGCTGGGCAGCTTACTGACAAAACGTCCCGCATTGCTCAGGCTAAAGCTGTCGGCCGCCTCGACCGACACGCAGTCACCCAGCAATGTACCATCCACTGGCGATACCGCCGCGCCCAGCACGTCAAAACCCACGCTGACGTTACCGATTGAGGCCGGCGCATAAATTTTTACCATCATTACACTCCCAACTTCCATGACAGTGTGCGCAGCAGATCGGCAAACACGCCCGCAGCTGTCACATCGTTTCCTGCACCGTATCCGCGCAATACTAACGGAATCGGCTGATAATAGCGGCTGTAAAAGGCCAGCGCGTTTTCGCCATTTTTGACTTTGAAAAGCGGATCGTTACCGTCAACCGCATCGATCTTCACTTTACATGCCCCGCCCTCTTCGATCACGCCAACCAGACGCAGCACTTTGCCTTCAGCACGTGCCTGTTCCACCCTGGCTGCAATCGCCGCATCGGCTTCGGGTAACTGCGCCATAAACTGGTCGACATCGGCGATGGCATTCAGATGCGCGGGCAGCAGGGGTTCGATTTCAATGTCGCTCATTTCGAGCGAATGCCCCGCTTCACGCGCCAGAATCAGCAGCTTGCGCGCGACATCCGTACCTGAGAGATCGTCGCGAGGATCGGGCTCGGTAAAGCCCATCTCGCGTGCCATCCTGGTCGCTTCTGACAGCGATACACCTTCATCCAGCTTGCCAAAAATATAGGATAGCGATCCTGATAAAATTCCAGAGAACCTGATCAACTCATCGCCTGCATTGAGCAGATTTTGCAGGTTCTCAATGACGGGTAAACCCGCGCCGACGTTAGTGTCATACAGGAACTTACGACGCGATCCCGCCGCCGCCACACGCATCTTCTGATAGTATTCCCACGACGAGGTGTTGGCCTTTTTATTCGGCGTGACCACGTGAAAACCTTCCGCCAGAAAATCTGCGTACTGGTCGGCAACCGCCTGGCTCGAGGTACAGTCCACAATCACCGGATTCAGTAAATGATACTCTTTAACCAGGCGAATTAAGCGCCCCAGGTTAAACGGCTCTTTGGCCTGCGCCATTTCGCCTTTCCAGTCGCTGAGATCGATACCGTGCACGTTGGTTAACAGCGCCCGGGAATTCGCAATGCCGCAAACGCGGAGATCGATGTGCTTTTGTTTAAGCCACGTCTGCTGGCGATGCAGCTGATCCAGCAGGGCGCCGCCGACTCCGCCGACGCCCACCACAAAAACCTCAATCACCTGGTCGGTGGCAAACAGCATCTGATGCACGACGCGCACGCCCGTGGTGACGTCATCATTATTGACCACGACCGAAATAGAGCGTTCAGACGATCCCTGAGCGATAGCGATAATGTTGATATTGGCGCGCGCCAGGGCAGAGAAGAATTTCGCTGAAATCCCGCGCAGGGTGCGCATGCCATCCCCTACAACCGAGATCACCGCCAGATTTTCGATAACGTCCAGCGCATCCAGCAATCCATCTTTCAGTTCAAGATAGAATTCGTCTTCCAGCACACGGCGCGCTCGCGCCTGCTCGCTCTGAGGAACACAGAAGCTGATGCTGTATTCAGAAGAAGACTGGGTGATTAACACCACTGAAATCCCGGTGCGTGACATGGTCGCGAACACGCGGGCGGCCATGCCCACCATGCCTTTCATCCCCGGGCCAGACACGTTAAACATCGCCATATTATTCAGGTTGGTGATGCCCTTAACCGGGAATTCATCCTGTTCACCATTGGCGCTGATCAGCGTACCTGGGGCCTGCGGATTGGCCGTGTTTTTAATCAGGCAAGGGATCTGGAACTGGGCGATAGGCGCGATAGTCCGTGGATGCAGGACTTTCGCCCCGAAATAGGAGAGCTCCATCGCCTCCTGGTATGACATGGATTTGAGCAGGCGGGCATCCGGCACCTGACGGGGATCACAGGTATAAACCCCGTCTACGTCGGTCCAGATTTCGCAGCAATCGGCACGCAGACAAGCCGCCAACACGGCAGCAGAGTAGTCGGAACCGTTTCGGCCCAGCACCACCAGCTCGCCCCGCTCATTACCGGCGGTAAAACCGGCCATCAGGATCATATTTTCAGCCGGAATTTTACTGGCTTCGATGCGGCGGGTTGATTCTGCGATATCCACGGTAGACTCGAGATAGTGGCCGATGGCTAACAGCTTCTCGACCGGATCGATAACGCTGACGCCATAACCTCGTGCCTCAAGCAGCTTTTCCATAATCGCAATCGAGAGCTTCTCACCACGACAGATCATCGCGGCGTTGACGCTGTCAGGGCACTGTCCCAACAGGCTGATCCCGTGCAGCACCTGTTTAAGCTGAGCAAACTCGCTGTCTACGCGGCTTTTAAGCCCGTCATAGTCGAAACCGGGTTGCGCCTCGGCCAGCCCCTGCAGCAGCTCCGCAAAGATGCGCGTCGCGTCACTGATATTCGGCAGCGCATCCTGACCGCTAATGGTTTTTTCGATCATCGCGACCAGATGGTTGGTAATCTTAGCGGGCGCAGAAAGCACGGTGGCAACCTGTCCCTGTTGCGCATTACTTTCCAGAATATCGGCCACGCGCAGAAAACGCTCTGCATTAGCAACCGAGGTCCCACCGAATTTCAGCACTCGCATGATGTCAACTCTCCTGATTTTGAGTCAAAAAAAAACCCGCACTCGTGAGGTGCGGGCTTCTTTTCTGTTTTTCCTGGATGCGTCAGCCCGCCCCTTTACCGATCGTAATGGTAATGGTGGTGGTAATAATTGTGGTGTTCAGGCTGTGATTACGCATTCAGATTTATTTTTTCTGTCTGTCATTGATTGTCCGTCTGCGTCAAGAAGTAAAGCAAAGCGCACATTAAGTCAACGGTTTTATCCGTTGCGCAAATACAGACCACAATGTTTAGCATGCTGTTAAACAAAAAAAGCCTGGTGAATCGTTTGTTATACCGCATTTCGTTAACATCTGTGACTGTATAGTCACGCTTAACCCGAGGATTTATCTGCCAGCTTTTTTTCCACGTCATGCAACAAACGGTGCAACATCGCACTGTCGCGCTGCTCTAACAGGCCAATACGCTGATTAATCCAGTCGGCCATTTTATTGTCGTCACTCACCTCTAACCGGCTCAGTAACTGTTCAAACCGCTGGCGCAGGGCTTGGAGCTGCTGACCATCGGCCGCTGGGGCGACAGGCGCAGCCACCTGATTGAGCGCCGACAGCTGGTAACAGTAAACCATAACGGCCTGCCCCAGGTTCAGTGAAGGATAATCGTTTGCCATTGGAATGCCGGTGAGCAGGTCAACCTGCTCCAGCTCTTCATTGGTCAGCCCGCTGTCTTCACGGCCAAATACCAATGCCATGCTGTTTACCCACTGACGTTTTTCCCGCAGTTGCGCTTCCACCTGCTGCGGCGTTGCATAATAGCGGAACCTGGCCCGACTTCGCGCGGTCGTGGCGACGGAAAAGTCGATGTCTGCCAGCGCTTCGGCCAGCGTATCAAAGGTTTTTATCCTGTCCAGAATATCACCTGCGCCATGAGCTACGCGGCGGGCGGCCGGATCCTGCCATGCATCACTGGCAACAATACGCATTTCATTAAAGCCCATGGTTTTCATGGCACGCGCCGCCGCGCCAATATTTTCTGCCCGGGCAGGTGAGACGAGGATAAGAGGAAAAAGCATGATCATTCCATCAGTAAATGTGCACGCTGCTAGTGTAACACGCACCTGCTTTATTGAGGGATATAGGTGGTCATGTTAAGACTCTGACATACATGTTAAAACACGTTAAAAAAGGCCGGAGCGCGCCTTTTTATCATAAAGTGCACATTATCAAAACCTTCAAAATAAAAGCCTTTCATTTCAGTCCACTGTAATAGTAAGTTTCTAACATCATATTTAGTGATAAGCCGGGCTGGCGGGGACAAAAATGAGACGTAATGTCAGCCAGCACGCTATTTTTTGAGATGTTTTTCACAGAAATGTTAACGTGCTACAATTGCATTTGATATAAGTCAACGAAGCGTTGTTTTTATGCTTACCAGTTGTTGTTATTGCTGTTAGGTTGCTGTTAATACAGTTAGTATGTGTTTCAAATTATTATTCCGCAGGGCATGGAATTTTTACCCCGGCAGGCTGGCGAATACGGTTGTTGACCTTGATAAAAGCTTATCAAAATTTACTTTTGTACAACGGTTCAGCAAAGCTTGCCGTTCTCCGCACTGGAGAGCACCTAACCGCTGTACGCCCTGTTTTCAATTTAGTTGGCAAAATTAGGTAGCTAAACATGCAGACCCCGCACATTCTCATCGTTGAAGACGAACTGGTCACGCGCAATACCCTCAAAAGCATTTTTGAGGCGGAAGGTTATGTCGTGTACGAAGCGACCGATGGTGCAGAGATGCACCAGGTGTTGACCGACAATGATGTCAATCTGGTTATTATGGACATCAATCTGCCGGGTAAAAACGGCCTGTTACTGGCACGTGAACTGCGTGAGCAAGCCAATGTCGCATTGATGTTCCTGACCGGACGCGATAACGAAGTCGATAAAATTCTTGGGCTGGAAATTGGTGCAGACGACTACATTACTAAGCCGTTTAACCCACGCGAATTAACTATTCGTGCACGTAACCTGCTGTTGCGCACCATGAATTTGCCTTTACCCAATGAAGAGCGTCGCCAGGTTGAAAGCTATAAGTTCAACGGCTGGGAGCTGGACATCAACAGCCGCTCACTCATCAATCCCAACGGTGAGCAGTACAAACTGCCGCGCAGTGAGTTCCGTGCCATGCTGCACTTCTGCGAAAACCCCGGCAAGATTCAGACGCGTGCTGATTTGCTGAAGAAAATGACCGGACGCGATCTCAAGCCACACGACCGTACTGTTGACGTGACAATCCGTCGTATCCGTAAACATTTTGAATCCACGCCAGATACCCCTGAAATCATCGCCACCATTCACGGCGAAGGTTATCGTTTCTGTGGTGACCTGCAGGATTAAGCTGGCAATCATTTAACGCCCTTACGGGCGTTTAATGATTGCCTTAGTGCCACGGCATAATCGGTACGGCGCTTAGCGCATTTTTAGGTGAACCATCCACCACTTTATCTGAGTAAGCCAGATAAATTAATGCGTTACGCTTGCTGTCAAAGAAACGCACGACCTGCAGTTTCTTGAAGATCAGCGATGTGCGCTGACGAAACACTACGTCACCCTGTGCTTTGCCTTTGGCAATTTTCTCGCTCAGTTCTACCGGCCCGATTTGCTGACACGAAATGGCCGCGTCTGATGTATCTTCCGCTAATCCCAGCCCGCCCTTGATACCGCCTGTTTTCGCCCGGCTGATGTAGCAGGTGACATTTTTTACGTCGGGATCGTCGAATGCCTCAACCACAATTTTGTGGTCGGGTCCAAACATCTTAAACACAGTGTCGACGGAGCCAATCTCTTCAGCCAGAAGCGGACTGGAAAACAGCAAACCCGCGAAGGTGACGAGCAGGAGACGAGGTATTGTCATTGAGTTACCATTGCAAATGTAATAGATGAGCATGTAATGTACTGTCAATCGATACAATAACCAACGTAAAAAGGGTATAAATTCCCGCGTAGATAGCACAACCATCCCAGTCAAAACCAAACATGTCTTTAAAGCAATAAGTGCTATTATTCGTCGACTTCATTTAGCTGCGCCACCAGAGTATGAGGATGTTTTATGGACCAAGCCGGTATCATTCGCGATTTGCTTGCCTGGCTGGAGAGCCATTTGGATCAACCACTTTCACTGGATAACGTTTCCACTAAAGCCGGTTATTCTAAATGGCATCTACAACGGATGTTTAAAGACGTTACCGGACACGCCATTGGCGCCTATATCCGGGCACGACGTCTTTCCAAAGCCGCGGTGGCACTTCGCCTGACCAGCCGCCCGATTCTCGATATTGCTTTGCAGTATCGGTTTGATTCACAGCAGACCTTTACACGAGCCTTTAAAAAGCAGTTTAATCAAACACCTGCATGGTATCGCCGCTCGTCTGACTGGAATTCATTTGGTATTCGCCCACCCATTCGGTTAGGAAACGATCAGCAGCCGGAATCGCAGTTCGTCACCCTGCCGGAGACCGTTCTGGTGGGACAGACACAGAGCTACACCTGTACCCTGGAACAAATTTCCAGCTACCGCGATGAAATGCGTGTCCATTTCTGGAAACAGTTTCTGTTGGAAACGGATACGGTTCCGCCCGTGCTCTACGGTCTGCACCAGGTCCGTGCCAGTCATGAAAAAGACGATGAGCAGGAGATTCTGTACACCACAGCCGTGCCAACCGACAGCGCGACCAATATGCATTCGGGCCAGAAGGTCATTCTTGAAGCCGGGGATTACGTTCAGTTCAACTACAGCGGTCCGCGCGTTGAACTTCAGGAGTTTATTCTGTTGTTATACGGTACCTGCATGCCGACGCTGGGCCTGACGCGCCGCATGGGGCAGGACATCGAGCGCTTTATTACCCACGGCGGTAAAAAGCGCAGCGAACCGCCTACAGAGATTCGTTGTGAATATCTGATCCCGATTCGCCGTTAATACCTGGTGTGATGCCGCCGTAATGACGGCATCATCGATTAACGCTGAAGCTCGTCCATCGCGGGTTCGTCGAGGTGGGCAATATCACCCGCCGTTTCCACGACCCAACCCTGTGCCAGCCATGCGCTCTGCTGATGATCAACGCGGGAAATCGAACAGTTGCGCAGGCGCAGGCGACGTTCGGCATAGGCCGGTAGTCCCAGAATGGTGCTGACCAGCACGCCCAGCGCCATGCCGTGGCTGACCAGTAGCGGGCGGCTCCCTGCCGGCAGCGCCAGGCAGGCATTAAGTGCCTCCTGCATACGCTGCGCCAGTTCCGTCATGGATTCGCCCTGAGGAATGCGGCCGCCCTCGCTGCCGTTCACCAGCGAAGCACGCCAGCCCTCTTCTTCCGGGCTCAGTTCATCTAGCAATCGTTTTTCCAGTATGCCCATGTTCAGCTCCCGCAGTCGCGGGTCGAAAGTGATATCACAACCACAGGCATCGGCAATGATTTCAGCGGTGCGCCGGGTGCGCCCTAAATCGCTGGAAATAATATGCGTGATACCGGCGCTTTTGATGCGTTCACCGACCTGACGGGCTTGTTGCTCACCTTTTTCCGTCAGCGGACTGTCGGAGTGCCCTTGAATGCGACGTTCTGCATTCCATACCGTTTCACCGTGACGAACAAGATAGACCTGTAGCATGCTTAGTTTCCGTTATACTGCGACCAAAATCGCCTTAATTACCTGAGGGTTCAATTAATTATGTACCATGTTGTCGCAGCTACCATCAATCCAGCGAAGATTCGTGCGATTGCTCAGGCATTCAACGACGTTTTCGGCGAGGGATCCTGCCATATCGAAGGGGTCGAGGTCGAGAGCGGCGTTGCGGCACAGCCTTTAACCAACCTCGAAACGCGAACTGGCGCACGCCAGCGCGTGATGAATGCCCGTCAGGTTCGTCCGGAAGCCGACTTCTGGGTGGCGATTGAAGCCGGAATTGAAGAAGAGTGCGCTTTTGCCTGGATGGTGGTGGAAAACCAGAAACAGCGGGGAGAGTCACGTTCGGCCAGTTTTACCCTGCCGCCGGTGGTGATGGCCGGTTTACGTGAAGGACGCGAACTGGGTGAGGAGATGGCGCGCCTCACCGGCATCGACAATATTAAGCACAAAGGCGGCGCAATCGGCACCCTGACCCAGGGCCTGCTCAGCCGCTCCAGCGTTTACCACCAGGCTCTGATACTGGCGCTCTGCCCGCTAACCCATCCGTTCTATCAGCAGTAATCAGCGACGCGTCAGGTGTGCTTCCAGCCACTGCTTCAGTGCCGGAGGCGCCTCTTTCAGGCTATTTGATCCGCGGGTAATCGTGGCAATGCCCACGCCCAGTTCGTTTTTCAGTTCACGCTGGCTGATGTCGCCATTCAGCAGCGATTCAATGATACGCAAGCGTGTACCAAAGGACTCTCGTTCATCTGGCGTCGTCATCAGCTGTAACAGCGGCAGCGCCTGGTTATCCGCAAAAGCCTGTTGCATCAGCTCAACAAAACGCAGCCAGTGCGCGTCCGTAGCCGGGTCAGTCGTGGATGGCACAGAGGGTTGATTCATGAGAGGCTTCCGTACTCGCTAAAGAGTACGGAAGCTTAACACAGCTAGTAGCGGCGATTCCACTCAGCATCGGACAGGATCTTGTCCGGCTGACCCAGGAAGTAGCGGTAGTACGCATCATAGGCCAGCACATTCTTCACGTAACCCCGGGTTTCCGAAAACGGAATGGTTTCGATAAAGGCGACGGCGTTGAGATTGCCTGCTGTACTGCCTTGCCAGGTCCGTACGCGTCCCGGGCCGGCATTGTAAGCCGCTGAGGCGAATATCCGGTTCTTATCAAACTGCTGATAAACATACTCCAGATATTGCGTCCCGATCTGAATGTTGGTCTGCGGATCGAACAGCTGAGACGCGTTCACATAGCCCGGGATGCTAAACATCTTCACGGTGTGTGTTGCGGTCGTCGGCATAATCTGCATCAGTCCGCTGGCACCCACCGGGGAACGGGCTTTCGGGTTCCATGCACTTTCCTGACGGGAAATCGCCATCGCATAACTCTGCGGAATGGATTTACCCTGGGTGTTCTGCTTATACAGATCCTGCCATGCCAGCGGGAAACGCTCCTTCAGGCTGTCCCACATTTTCGCGGTGATCGTGGCCTGTACGCTCAGATCCCACCAGTCCTGTTCGCTTGCGTAGCGCGCCAGCATCTGCTGCTGGACATGGGTTTTGCTGCCGATCAGGTTGGCCCACTCGCTGCGTGCCAGATTGTCCATGCCCCAGTACATCAGCTCACGCACGCGTGCGAGTTCTGGCCCCTGGGTGGTTGCCGCGTCAGGTTTGGGTGCCGCATCGACCTGAAGAGGATAGTCCACCCCTAAACGTTGTGCGGCAACCATAGGATAAAAACCGCGCTCTTTCATCAGCTTACGCAGAATGTCATCGGCTTCTTCTTTGCGATCTTTTGAATAAAGCAAATCGGCCTGCCAGTACTGCCACTCGTCTTTCTCTTTCGCTTCAACCGGCAGACGCGCAATCCAGGTGTTCAGGCCACGACGATCGTTTTCACTCAGCGCCAGGCGCACCCGCCGTTCTACTAACGCGGTCGATTCGCTGTTCATCACCACCGCATCGCGCCAGCGCGCCTGCTCGGAGGTCAGATCGCTGCCCATCATCCGCCAGACGACAATCTCTTTCAGCGCCTGCTCATCTTCTGGCCCCATTTTTTGCGCGCGCACCAGCTCAGGGATCAGGCTACGGGCTGTTTCCATATCGGCACGGGCAACGCGGGTAAAGGCAAAAATCGTGGCCTGGCGCGTGAAGTCGGTTGCGCCCACGCTGTTGGCAAAGGTCGTGACGGACTGAGGATCTTTCTGCAACGCCAGTAATGCATCCGACATCGTCTTGTAATCGGCAGGCAGCGTTTTGGCCAGATAGCTGACCAGGCTGTCATTGCCCGCTTTCATTGCCAGGCGGATACGTTCAAGAATAGTGATGGGAGAAAGCTGACCGCTGGCCTGCCACACGGAGAAGAGCTTATCGCAGTCATTCGGCAGGGCCGTGCCGCGCAGCCAAATGGCTTTGGCACCGTCAAATGCCGCCTGCTGCTTTCCGGTTGACCATTTGGCATAGTACCAGTTACAACGTGCCTGCACCGGCGTGGGCTCGTCGGGGCTGAAGTTAAGCACGCCTTGCCAGTCCTGACGATGCGCCAGTACGTTAACAAAACGCGTTTTCAGCGAGCGCGCTGGCGGTAAAGTCGGATACTTTTGAATAAAATTTTGTACTGCCAGGCTGGTTTCCTGGTCCAGGTCCTGCGCCAGCAGACGGTATTCTAAATAAGGATAAAGCGGATAATCCTGTAGCGTCGGTAACAGCTGTTCAACTGTTGCCATCTGATTACTGTCCCAGGCCTGCTTAATTTGTTGATATCGTTGCCGTTGTTGATCAAGCGAATCAGCCCATGCGCTGCCGGCCGTGCTGACCAGGCAGATCCCTATCATCCAGTTACGCCACTTCTCCACGTAAATCTCCTCTGTTGCTGGGCGCTGGCTCTGTGCCAGACGTTATTCATGCTAACCAGGGGAAGCCACTCTTGCCATGTTCTTCACAAAATTTACCTTCGCACCGCTTTAACGCACCCTGATGTCACACTGCCTGCGCGACAACTGTGCGTTTTATCATCACATCTTCTTATGGCTGTTCGAATTATCTCATTGATTCATGGCATTAAAATTCTGGCACGTCCTTTGCTCTGTTGAATCCCATCTTGTATACCTGTTGGAATTCACTGCATGGCTTCGACATTCGGTTTGACCCTTAATGACTGGCAGCAACGCGTTCGGCAACACCCGGAGCAGGTTCACACGCTGCTGGCTGAACACCTTTCTGAGCTGGATCCAGACGATAATGCGTGGATCTGTCTTGCCACTCCCGCCCAGTTAATGGCGCAAACTGAGCCGCTCCTGGCACGTTACCAGCAGGATCCGGATGCCCTTCCACTGTTCGGTGTTCCCTTTGCCGTGAAAGATAACATTGACGTGGCTGGCTGGCCGACAACGGCAGCCTGCCCTGCATTCCGTTATATCGCCGCCGAGGATGCCTTTGTGGTGGCACAGCTTAAAGCGGCGGGCGCGGTGGTGATGGGGAAAACTAACCTCGACCAGTTTGCTACCGGACTGGTCGGTACACGTTCACCTTACGGCGCGGTATGTAACACCTTTGACACGGACTTTGTAAGCGGCGGCTCCAGTTCGGGATCGGCCTCGGTACTGGCTCGAGGGCTGGTGGCGTTCTCTTTGGGTACCGATACCGCCGGTTCAGGCCGGGTGCCCGCCGGTTTCAACAATATTGTCGGTCTGAAACCGACCAAGGGCTGGCTGTCTGCGCGCGGTGTCGTTCCTGCCTGCCGCCTGAACGACACGATTTCCGTCTTTGCGCTGACGGTGGACGATGCGTTTCGCGTCGCCAGCCTGGCGGGAGGATACGATGCTCAGGATGCCTACTCGCGCGTTCATCCTCGTACGGCGCCCGCGGGCATGAAATCCCATCCTGATTTCGCGATTCCTGCCGCCCCCGTGTTTTTTGATGATGCGGCTGCCGAAGCGGCCTGGGACGCCGCGCTGACCGCACTGCAGGACAGCGGCGCCACGCTGCATCCGATTGATTTCACCCCCTTCACGCAGCTCGCCGAACAGCTCTACTACGGCCCGTGGGTGGCGGAGCGTACCGCTGCCGTAGGCGAGATGCTCAACCACCCGGAGAAGATGGATCCGGTGGTGCACAGCATTATCTCGACGGGTCTGAAATACAGTGCCGTCGAGGCCTTTGAGGCCGAATACCTGCGCGCCCGGCTGGCGCGCCAGATTCAGCAGGCTCTGGCGCCGTTTGATGCGCTGGTCGTGCCCACGTCCCCCACGATCTATACCCTGGATGAGATGCAGCAGGAGCCGGTGATTTACAACTCACATTTTGGTACTTACACCAACTTTACCAATCTGGCCGATCTTGCCGCACTGGCGCTGCCCGCCCCTTTCAGAAACGACGATCTGCCCGCGGGCATTACGCTCATCGCCCCCGCCTGGCATGACCGCGCGCTGGCGCAGTTTGGCCTGCGCTGGCAGCAGGCTATGGCCCTGCCGCGCGGCGCCACTGGCAAGGCCCAACCCGCTGAGCCTGCGCCGCTTCCCCTTTCCAGCGACCACGTTCGCATTGCAGTGGTGGGCGCGCACCTGACCGGCATGCCACTTAACTTTCAGCTCACGCAACGCCAGGCCGTCCGGGTAGAAGAGACCCAGACGGCCAGCCAGTATCGCCTGTTTGCCCTGCTGGATGGCCCGGTCAAAAAGCCGGGACTGATGCGGGCGGAACAGGGCGCCGCCATCGCCGTCGAGCTCTGGGATATCCCCCTGGCGCGCTTTGGCGAATTCGTGGCCGAGATCCCACAACCCCTAGGCATTGGCAGCCTCACGCTTGCCGATGGTCGCGTGGTGAAAGGCTTTATTTGTGAAGGTTCCGCGCTGACGCACGCGCTGGAGATTACCGAATTCGGCGGCTGGCGTAACTGGCTCGCTTCTCTGGAGAGTTAATCAATCATGTTCAGCACCGTTCTGATTGCCAATCGTGGCGAAATTGCCTGCCGCGCTATCCGTACCCTGAAACGTTTGGGCATTACCAGCGTCGCGGTCTTTTCCAATGCCGACCGTAACGCGCAACATGTCAAAGATGCCGATATCGCTATTTGTCTGGGCGGTGACAAAGCCAGCGACAGCTATCTGCGCATTGATAAAATTCTGGCGGCCGCGCAGGAAAGCGGCGCCCAGGCTGTCTGGCCGGGCTACGGTTTTCTCTCTGAAAGCCTGCCGTTTGCCGCCGCCTGTGAGGAGGCCGGCATCGTATTTGTTGGACCGACAGCGCAGCAAATTGGTGAGTTCGGTTTAAAGCACCGTGCCCGTGAACTGGCAGCGCACGCCGGTGTTCCCATGACGCCAGGCACGCCGCTGCTCGACTCGCTGGATGACGCCCTGGCCGCCGCGAGTCATATTGGTTATCCGGTGATGTTAAAAAGCACGGCCGGGGGCGGCGGCATCGGCCTGACGCGCTGCGCGGATGCCGAGGCGCTCCGGCATGCCTGGGAGAGCGTGCGCCGGCTTGGCGAACAGTTCTTCAGCGACGCAGGCGTATTTCTTGAACGCTGCATCGATCATGCCCGCCATGTTGAGGTACAGATCTTTGGCGACGGCAAAGGCACCGTGGTCGCTCTGGGCGAGCGCGACTGCTCTCTGCAACGCCGCAACCAGAAAGTGGTAGAAGAAACGCCCGCTCCCTGTTTGCCCGCTGCAACCCGCGATGCGCTGCTCGCCTCGGCAGTCCGGTTGGGCGAGGTGGTCAATTACCGCAGCGCGGGCACCGTCGAATACATTTACGATGCGCAGCAGGACGCCTTCTATTTCCTGGAGGTCAATACCCGCCTGCAGGTTGAACATCCGGTCACCGAATGCGTCACGGGTCTTGACCTGGTCGAGTGCATGTTGCGCGTGGCTGCCGATGAAGCGATCGACTGGCCGCGCCTGCAGCAGGCACCTCAGGGCGCCTCGATCGAAGTCCGGCTCTACGCTGAAGATCCGCTTAAACACTTTCAGCCTTGTCCCGGTGTCTTAACCCATGTGCACTTTCCCGAGGATGTGCGCGTCGATAGTGGAATCAGCACCGGTAGCGACGTATCGAGCTACTACGATCCCATGATCGCCAAGCTGATCGTTCATGCTGAAACCCGGGACGCCGCGCTGGCCAAACTGCAACGCGCGCTTAATGCCACTCAACTGCACGGCATCGCCACCAATCTTGATTACCTGCGGCAGGTCATCGCCACCGACGCCTTCCAGAGCGGCAACGTCTGGACTGGTTTTCTGGATGATTTCACGCCGTCGGCCGCGGTAGTGGAAGTTCTGCAGCCCGGCACCTTTAGCTCCGTGCAGGACGTTCCGGGCCGCCTTGGCTACTGGGATATCGGCGTACCGCCCTCCGGCCCCATGGACGACTATGCTTTCCGGCTGGCTAACCGTATCGTCGGCAATCATGAGGCCGCAGCAGGACTGGAATTTACCTTACAGGGCCCGACGCTGCGTTTTCATTGTGCGACGACAATTGCCCTGACCGGCGCTGACTGCGCCGCCATGCTGGATGGTGAACCCGTTGCAAACTGGCAGCCTGTCACGGTCAATGCGGGACAAACGCTCACGCTGGGCCGCGCGCTGCAAGGCTGTCGCTGTTATCTGGCCATCCGTAATGGTTTTGACGTACCGGAATACCTCGGCAGCCGCTCCACTTTCTCGCTCGGTCAGTTTGGTGGGCACGCGGGGCGGACGCTGCGGGTTGCCGATATGCTGCCGGTTTCCCAGCCGCTGCTGGCCGCCTGCACCACACCGGCCCCGATCAGCGCGCCCCAGGCGCTCAGCCCGGCGCTGATACCGACCTACACGAACGAATGGCACATTGGCGTGCTGTACGGGCCGCACGGCGCACCTGACTTCTTCACCCAGGCCGCCATCGACGACTTTTTTGCCAGCGACTGGCAGGTACACTACAACTCAAACCGCCTTGGCGTACGCCTGGTCGGGCCAAAACCGAGCTGGGCTCGCGCTAACGGCGGTGAGGCCGGTCTGCATCCCTCCAACGTACATGACTGCGAGTATGCTATCGGCGCAGTCAACTTTACCGGTGATTTCCCGGTGATCCTCACCCACGACGGCCCCAGCCTTGGCGGCTTTGTCTGCCCGGTAACGATAGCCAAAGCCGAGCTGTGGAAAGTCGGTCAGGTTAAACCTGGTGACAGCATCCGTTTTCACCCCATCAGCGTAGAGGAAGCGACCGCGCGGGAACAGGCTCAGAAGCAGGTGATTGCCACGCTGCGGCCCCACTCTGCGCCCGCGTTTGACGTCCCCTCGCTGGCTGAAAACCGCTTTGGTTCCGGCACCCTGCTCGCCGCTGTCGCCGCCACGGAAACCTCCCCCAGGGCGGTCTATCGCCAGGCCGGTGATAAATACATCCTCATCGAATATGGCGACAACGTCCTCGATCTGGCATTGCGTCTGCGTGTGCATTTGTTAATGGAGGCGCTGCGTGCTCAGCCTGTTACCGGGATCGAAGAGCTCTCTCCTGGCGTGCGCTCGCTGCAAATTCGCTACGACAGCCTGGTCCTGAGCCAGTCGCAGTTAATGAACGTGCTGCTGGAACGGGAAGCGATGCTCGGCAATGTCAGTCACCTGAAAGTTCCGTCACGCATCGTCTGGCTGCCGATGGCCTTTGAAGACAGCGCGACGCTCGGTGCGGTGGAACGCTATAAAGAAACCGTGCGTGCCAGCGCGCCCTGGCTGCCAAATAATGTCGATTTTATTCAGCGCATTAACGGATTAACCAGCCGCGACCAGGTCCGCGACACGATCTTTGAGGCCAGCTATCTGATTTTAGGGCTGGGGGATGTGTACCTTGGCGCGCCCTGCGCCGTGCCTGTCGATCCCCGTCACCGCCTGCTGAGTTCCAAATACAGCCCGGCCCGTACCTTTACGGCAGAAGGCACCGTCGGCATCGGCGGGATGTATATGTGCATTTACGGCATGGACTCGCCCGGCGGCTATCAGCTGGTGGGCCGTACCTTACCTATCTGGAACAAGTTCCTCAAAAATGCGCAGTTTACTGCAGGCGAACCCTGGCTGCTGCGCTTCTTCGATCAGGTGCGCTTTTATCCCGTAACGGAAGAGGCGCTGACGCAGTTACGTGACGATTTCCGCGAAGGTCGCGCCACGCTGCGTATTGACGAAACTGAATTTGACTTTGCCGCTCACCAACAATTCCTGGCGGATAACGCTCAGGACATCACGGCGTTTCGCCAGCGTCAGGCAGCGGCTTTCGAGCAGGAAGTCACGCGCTGGTCGCAGGAGGAACAGGAGATCGCCTCTCCTCCAGATAAAGCGCCTCACACCGCCGCTGAAGATGACAGCGCGCACGCGGTGCAGGCAGATATGAACGGCAATATCTGGAAAGTGCTGGTACAGCCCGGGGATGACGTCAGCGCGGGTCAGACGCTGGTGATTGTTGAAGCAATGAAAATGGAGCTGGCGATTGCAGCCCCCTGCGCCGGTCGGGTGAAACGCATCGCCTGTCAGGCAGGGCGTGCCGTCAGCCCTGGCGATACGCTGCTGTGGCTGGAATAAGGAGAGCCGATGACAACCCGTTTACCCCGTAATAAAGCGCGTCCGGAAGCCCTGGCGGAACGTGTTTACCAGACGCTGAAAAACGACATTTTTGAGTTTCGCCTGATGCCCGGTGACCGCTTCAGCGAGAGTGAAATTGCTGAACGTATGGCGGTCAGCCGCACGCCAGTCCGGCAGGCACTGTTCTGGCTGGAGCGTGAAGGCTATGTCGATGTGTGGTTTCGCAGCGGATGGCAGGTCAAAACCTTCGATTTTGCCTATTTCGAAGAGCTGTACGATCTGCGCACGGTACTGGAGTGCGAAGCCGTGAAGCGTCTGTGCGAACTGCCCTCGGCGCAGTGCGCCGCCCGGCTGCGCGAGCTTTATCAGTTCTGGTGTGAGGCCGCCCGGCTGGATGACGGCAAGAAAGTGTCGCAGCACGATGAGGCCTTTCATATGACGCTGGTCGCCGCCGCAGGCAACAGTGAGATCGCGCGTATTCACGCTGAACTGACCGAGAAGATCCGCATTATTCGTCGTCTCGATTTTACCCGCGAAGACAGGATCGCGGCGACGTATCGCGAGCACGCGCAAATTTTACAGGCCATTTTTTTGCAGCAGACCGGCAAAGCCCAGCAGATGCTGAGCGAACACATTGCCGCCAGTAAGGCTGAGGTCAGGAAGATCACGATCCATATGTTACAGCAGGCCAGGCTCCAACCCATCGAATAACGCATCCATCTAACCAGGGGTTTAACATTGATGAAAAGACGTTCATTGCTCAAGGCTTTTGCACTCTCCGCTACCGTTGCAGGTATGGGATTCTCATGGAACGCCCAGGCGGCTGACACCATCAAAGTGGGTATTATGCACTCGCTTTCCGGCACTATGGCGATTTCCGAAACGCCACTGAAAGATGTCGCCCTGATGACCATTGATGAAATCAATGCGAAAGGTGGCGTGCTGGGTAAAAAGCTCGAACCGGTGGTGGTGGATCCCGCCTCAAACTGGCCGCTCTTTGCCGAAAAGGCGCGCCAGCTGCTGACCCAGGACAAAACTGCGGTGGTGTTTGGCTGCTGGACCTCGGTATCACGAAAATCCGTGCTGCCGGTCTTCGAAGAGCTGAACGGCCTGCTCTTCTACCCGGTACAGTATGAAGGTGAAGAGATGTCACCGAACGTCTTCTACACCGGGGCAGCCCCTAACCAGCAGGCTATTCCGGCAGTGGAATACCTGATGAGCCAGGATGGCGGCGGCGCGAAACGCTTCTTCCTGTTGGGAACAGATTATGTGTATCCCCGCACGACCAACAAAATTTTGCGGGCTTTCCTGCACACCAAAGGCGTACAGGATAAAGACATCGAAGAAGTTTATACCCCGTTCGGCTACAGCGATTACCAGACCATCGTGTCCAATATCAAGAAGTTCGCCGCAGGCGGGAAAACCGCGGTGGTCTCCACCATCAACGGGGATTCCAACGTGCCGTTTTACAAAGAGCTGGCGAATCAGGGCATCAAAGCCACCGATATACCGGTGGTGGCGTTCTCAGTGGGCGAAGAAGAGCTCCGTGGAATTGATACCAAACCGCTGGTCGGCCAGCTCGCCGCCTGGAACTACTTCGAATCGCTGGATAACCCGACCAACGCCAAATTTGTCGCCGATTACCGTGCTTATGCCAAAGCCCATAACCTGCCGAATGCCAGCAGCGTTGTGACGAACGATCCGATGGAGGCGACCTACGTAGGGATCCATATGTGGGCGCAGGCCGTCGAAAAAGCGGGCACCACCGACGTGGATAAGGTGCGCGCCGCCATGGCCGGTCAGACCTTTAAAGCGCCGGATGGCTTTACCCTGACGATGGATCAGACTAACCACCATCTGCATAAACCCGTGATGATTGGCGAAGTGGAAGAAAACGGTCAGTTCAACGTGGTCTGGCAAACCGACAAACCGGTACGCGCCCAACCCTGGAGCCCGTATATCCCCGGTAATGACAAAAAACCCGATCACCCGATGAAAACGTCTCAGTAAGACAGGTGCCGCCCCTGATCCCTCTGTGGGGCGGCAGTAAGGACTTCCTATGATCGCCTATTTGATGAGGCTCTCCCATGACGCTTCGCCTGTGTTTCTTTAGTTTTTTGCTGCTCCTGCCGCTGTTTGCCAGCGCCGGACCGGCGGCCGACTTCGCCGCGGCGAGCCGCGCTCAGCAGGCGGAATTGCTGCAACAGTGGGCCGCTGCGCCAGATGTCAGCCTGTTGCCGCTGCTTCAGGCGCTGAAAGCCGAAACCGTGGTCACGGATCAGGATCGTCATCCTTTTAGCCAAACCGGTAATGGGCTCCAGCCGCTGGATACGTCATCACAGCCGAAGGGCGCGCTAAAAAAACTGTTTATGAATAACCGGTTGCGCGTGCTGGTCGCCAGTGCGCTCGCCGCACATCAACTGGTGAGCAGCGACGCCAGCGTACGCCTGAGTGCGGCACAGCAGTTACAAAATGACGCCGCCGCCGATCTTCTCCCGCTGATTACGCAACGCCTGAGCCTCGAAAAGGATGCGCGCGTGCATGCCGCGCTGGCGATGGCGGCGGCCAGCCTGCAACTGTCCAGCCCTCAACCCATGGTTCGGCTGCGGGCGGTGAAACTGCTGGGCGAGTCCGGCGATCCTAACACCCAGGCCAGCCTGCAACGGCTGACCCAGCCCACAGTGGAGCCCGATGAAACCGTACGCGAGGCGGCAAAAGAAAGCCTGCAACAGATTAAAAGCCGCCTGATGTGGGGCGATCTGTTGGGCCAGGCGTTTAGCGGCCTGTCGCTGGGTTCGATACTGCTGCTTGCCGCCCTGGGCCTGGCGATTACCTACGGCCTGCTGGGCGTGATCAATATGGCGCACGGGGAAATGTTGATGCTGGGTGCCTACGCGACCTGGATGGTGCAAAACCTGTTTCAGCAGTTCGCGCCGCATTACATCGGCTGGTATCCGCTGCTGGCGCTCCCGGTCGCCTTTGGGTTAACGGCGGTTATCGGTATGGCGCTGGAGCGCACCATTATCCGTCACCTGTATGGCCGTCCACTGGAAACCCTGTTAGCCACCTGGGGCATCAGCCTGATGCTGATTCAGCTGGTGCGGATGCTGTTTGGCGCGCAGAACCTTGAGGTTGCGAACCCCGCCTGGCTGTCCGGCGGATTGCAGGTGCTGCCGAATCTGGTTCTGCCCTGGAACCGTATTGCGGTCATTCTGTTCGTGGTGTTTGTGCTGATCCTGACCTGGCTGCTGCTGAACCGCACGCGGCTGGGGATGAACGTGCGGGCGGTAACGCAAAACCGGGCCATGGCCGACTGCTGCGGCGTGCCAACAGGCCGAGTCGATATGCTGGCTTTTGGCCTGGGCTCCGGCATCGCCGGGCTGGGCGGCGTGGCCCTGTCCCAGTTGGGAAATGTCGGACCGGAACTGGGCCAGGGCTACATTATTGACTCTTTCCTGGTGGTGGTGCTCGGCGGTGTGGGGCAACTGGCCGGCACCGTCGTGGCTGCGCTGGGGCTGGGCATTCTCAATAAAGTGCTGGAACCGCAAATCGGCGCGGTGCTGGGGAAAATCCTGATTCTGGTCATGATCGTGCTGTTTATTCAAAAACGTCCGCAAGGGTTATTTGCGGTGAAAGGAAGGGTGACTGACTAATGACGCAACCCATCTCCTTACGTCTGGCTCGTCAGGCCCCGCGCCTGACGCTGGGTATTGGCGCACTGGTTACGCTGATGCTGCTGATCATGCCATTTCTGGCGCTGCTGCCGGCAACCCATCCGCTGGCGATATCGACCTATACCTTAACCCTGGTGGGTAAAATTCTGTGCTATGCGGTGGTCGCGGTGGCGCTGGATCTGGTCTGGGGTTATGCCGGTTTACTCTCTCTGGGACACGGCCTGTTTTTTGCGCTGGGCGGCTATGCGATGGGCATGTACCTGATGCGCCAGGCGGCGGGCGACGGCGTACCGGCCTTTATGGCCTTTCTCTCCTGGGATCGGCTGCCGTGGTTTTGGGCGGGCACCCAGCATTTTGCCTGGGCGCTGTGCCTGATTGTACTGGTTCCCGGCCTGCTGGCGCTGGTCTTTGGTTTTTTCGCCTTCCGCTCGAAAATTAAAGGGGTTTATTTCTCCATCATGACCCAGGCGCTGACCTATGCCGGCATGCTGCTGTTTTTCCGCAATGAAACCGGCTTTGGTGGCAACAACGGCTTTACCGGCTTCACCACCCTGCTGGGTTTTAATGTTACCGCCACGGGCACGCGCATCGGCCTGTTTGTCGCGACGGTGATATTGCTGTTAGTCAGTTTAGGCCTGGGTTTTGTCCTGGCACGCAGTAAATTCGGCCGGGTGCTGACGGCGGTCCGCGACGCGGAAAACCGTCTGATGTTCTGCGGTTACGATCCCCGTGGCTTTAAGCTGTTCGTCTGGACGCTGTCCGCCGTGTTATGCGGCATGGCGGGCGCACTTTATGTGCCTCAGGTCGGCATTATTAATCCTGGTGAAATGTCCCCCACCAACTCCATCGAAGCCGCTATCTGGGTCGCACTGGGTGGACGCGGCACCTTAATTGGCCCGCTGCTGGGCGCCGCGATTGTTAACGGCGCGAAGAGCCTGTTTACCGTTGCCTTCCCCGAGTACTGGCTGTTCTTTCTGGGGATGATGTTTATTCTGGTCACGCTGTTTCTGCCGCGTGGCGTGATTGGCTTACTCCGCCGGAGAAAAGATGACTGAGCACCCGTATACCCAATCATTTCCCGCCGATCGTCATCGTGTTCAGCGCGATCCGGTGCTGCAACTGGAAGCCGTCACCGTCTCTTTTGATGGCTTTCGCGCCCTGTCCGATCTGTCCTTACAGATAGGCGTGGGCGAACTGCGCTGTGTGATCGGCCCTAACGGCGCTGGAAAAACCACGCTAATGGATGTGATTACCGGTAAAACACGACCGGATAAGGGCCGGGTCATTTACGATCAGGATAATGACCTGACCAGCCACTCCCCCGTTGAGATTGCCCGTCGCGGTATCGGACGCAAATTTCAGAAACCCACGGTGTTTGAAGCGCTGACGGTGTTTGAAAATCTGGAAATTGCCCTGAAAACCACCAAAACCGTTTGGGCCAGCCTGCGCGCACGGCTTAACAGCGAGCAGCGGGATCGGATTGACGAGGTCCTCGTCCTGTTGCGGCTTACGGGTTCGCGTCACCGCCAGGCGGGCCTGTTGTCGCATGGACAGAAACAGTTTCTTGAGATCGGCATGCTGCTGGTGCAGGAGCCGCACCTGCTTCTGCTGGATGAACCTGCGGCCGGCATGACCGATGCGGAAACCGACTATACCGCCGAGCTGTTCCGTAGCCTGGCAGGGAAACACTCACTCATGGTGGTTGAACACGACATGGGCTTTGTGGAAACCATTGCCGACTACGTCACGGTTTTGCATCAAGGCAAGGTGCTGGCGGAAGGTTCGCTGCGCGAGGTTCAGGCCAACGAGCAGGTCATCGACGTTTATTTGGGGCGCTAAATGTTACAGGTATCTGAACTGCATCAGTATTACGGTGGCAGCCATATTCTACGCGGCCTGTCTTTTGAGGTAAAAACAGGCGAAATCACCTGCCTGCTGGGCCGTAACGGCGTGGGCAAAACCACGCTGCTGAAATGCCTGATGGGATTGATTCCGGCCAAATCGGGTGAGGTACGCTGGCAGGACAAGCCGATCGGGACGCGCAAGCCGCATCAGCGCGTGCAGTCCGGCATCGCTTACGTGCCACAGGGCCGCGAAATTTTCCCCCGTCTCACGGTTGAGGAGAATCTGCTAATGGGCCTGTCCCGCTTCTCCGCCTCACAGGCCAAACAGGTGCCTGATGAGATCTATCAGCTGTTTCCCGTGCTGTTCGACATGAAGTCGCGGCGCGGAGGCGACCTGTCCGGGGGACAACAGCAGCAGTTAGCGATTGGTCGCGCGCTGGCAAGTCGTCCGCAGTTGCTGATCCTCGACGAGCCGACGGAAGGGATCCAGCCGTCGGTGATCAAAGAGATTGGCATGGTGATCCGTCAGTTGGCGCAGCGCGGCGATATGGCGATTCTGCTGGTTGAGCAATTCTATGATTTCGCCGCTGAGTTGGCCGACAGCTATCTGGTGATGTCGCGCGGCGAGATTATCCAGCGCGGTCGTGGCAGTGACATGGAGGCGGAGAACGTGCGCGGTCTGGTCGCCATCTGACATCTCCTCCCCGGCAGGCCAGATCGCCTGGCCTGCCTTCACGTTGTACGTGAAGCGTGTTGAATGTTTCTCCCTCGCCCCGCCCGATACAACCTGCCCGAAAAGGCTTCCCTGACGCACGTTCCACGCGTGTTTACCCCGTTAGCCTGCAATTTCTTTAACAATAACGCTGTAGACATCTTGTAATGATTAACAGTAAAGGCAATAATTCTCATTTGCATTCAATGTAAATAACTTGTTCTTAACACCAATTTTCGCTCCTTTCCTCTGTCGGGAGCGGCGTATCTACCATTTGTAAGGGATAAACAATGAGAATGCCTTTCTGCCGGAAACGGTTAGCGTTGCTGTGTTCCATCGCCATTGCCACACCTGCAGTGACCTTTGCCGCCAACACGCTGGTGGTCACAGCAAAGCCCGAAGAAACGTCGACAACCCCGACAGAAGGCTATACGGCGACCGTCAGTAAAGGCGCAACCAAGACCGATCGTCCGCTGATCACCACCGGGCAGTCAGTCTCGGTGATCACGCGCCAGCAAATGGACGATCAGGGTGCGATGGATGTGAATCAGGCGCTGAATTACACTGCGGGCGCCTTTACGAACTTCGCCGGTGCGGCCACCCGCTACGATACGGTATCGTTGCGCGGTTTCCACGGCGGCGACGTTGATAATATTTTTCTGGACGGCCTGCGGCTGATGAGCGATCCGGGCAGCTACAACGTGCTGCAGGTTGATCCCTGGTTCCTCGAACGCATTGACGTGATCAAAGGCCCCTCTTCTGCCCTGTATGGCCAAACCGTTCCCGGTGGATTAGTGATGGAGACCTCTAAGCGTCCTCAATATGCGCCTGAAGGACATTTCCGTCTGTCCACCGGCACCCATAACACCAACAGCGCCGCATTTGATTACACCAACGCGATCAACGATCAGTGGGCTTTTCGTCTGACCGGCATCACGCGCAACAGCGATACGCAGTACGATCATACCCGCGAAGAAAAATATGCGATTTCGCCCTCGCTGCTGTGGCAACCGGATGAAGATACGTCACTGCTGTTACGCGCCTATCTGCAGAAGGATCCTTCCGGTGGCTATCACAGCGCCGTGCCGGGTGATGGCAGCATAACCGAGCATAACGGACGTAAGCTCAGCACCGGTTTTTATGACGGCGACAGTACACTGGATCAGTTCAAACGTCGCGAGCAAATTTACAGCGCGGAGTTCGCTCACCGCTTTAATGAAACCTGGGCCTTCCGCTCCAATGCCAGCTATTCCCACTCCAATGTCGATTTGGATCAGGTTTATCAGGCTGGCTGGGATTCTCCGCAGTCTGAACTGCTTAATCGCTACTATTCCGGTTCACGTTCTTCACTGAATGCGTACGCGATCGATAATCAACTGGAAGCCGATTTTGCCACGGGTCCGGTAGATCATAAGGTCGTACTGGGCGCGGAATATCATCAGTACACCAATGATTTGCGTGATGCCAGTGGCTTAGCCAGTCAGCTTAACGCGCTGACAGGCCAGGCCGTGGGGACGAATCCGGCTTACGTATTCCAGAACTCACAGCGCCGTTACTACCAAACCGGTATGTATCTGCAGGATGAGATGAAATGGGACAAGTGGCATCTGGATCTCTCCGGCCGCTACGATCGGATCGTGTCTGAAAACAGACAGTACAGCACCGATACGCAATATCGTCGTCAAGACGATCACGTCAGCGGTCGCGCGGCGCTGCTCTATGCATTCGATAACGGTATCTCTCCGTATGCCAGCTACAGTCAGGCCATTACGCCGCAATCGCTTTCCGGACAGGACGGCAACCTGCTGAAACCGACTACATCTGAGCAGTACGAGGCCGGGATTAAATACCAGCCCGTGGGCACGTCCGATCTCTACTCAGCAGCCGTGTACGACCTGACGCAAAATGATGTGGGTAACCGCGTGGTGGTAGGCTCTTATTACGAACCGGCCGGGAAAGTGCACTCTCAGGGCCTCGAACTGGAAGCCCATAATCAGCTCACTCCGCGCCTGAGCACGCTGGCGAGCTTTACGCTCAACCACGTGCGCTTCAAAGATTCTATCGACGGTAACAACGGTCATACGCCTTACGTGACGCCCAACTCGATGGCTTCTGCGTGGGCGAAATACCAGTTTGATGCCGGGATCAGCGTAGGCGCAGGCGTCCGTTACATTGGTCGGCAGTGGGCAGACAATGAAAACACCACTCGTCTGCCTTCCGCTACGCTGTTTGATGCCACGGTACGTGCCGATTTAGGCGTCTGGAACAGCAGCCTGAAAGGGGCTTTTGTGCAGGTTAACGCGAATAACCTGACCGATCGCGACTATGTCTCCGCCTGCTATGGCACCGGCTTCTGCTACTGGGGAGCTGAACGCACCATTGTTGCCACCGTCGGCTACGATTTCTGATCCTTCCCACAGGCGGCACCAGGCCGCCTGTCTCACCTCAGGCCGTTACGGTGCTGTGTCGCCGCTGTTTTTCGCGCAGAAACGACCGCACCAGTGCCAGCCATAACAGCCCGCACAGCAGATTAATCAGGCTGAACCAGGCCGTTCCGCCACCGAAGTACGCCGCTTTCACCGCCTCAATGCCCAGCGCAAACACCACCATACTGACCATCCCTAACATCGCCGCGACGCTGCCCTTGCCCGCCCGGCTGGAGAACAATGTCAGTCGGTACAGCCCGGCATTCACCATTCCGGTGCCGAATCCGTAAAGGCTCAGGCCCGCCGTCAGCCATGCCGCGTTGCCTGCATTGATAAAGGTGCCAATAGCGGCCACCGTCAAACCCGCCAAAATCGGCCAGGCCCCCAGCCGCAGCGGCTGTTCAACCGGCAGACGGCTGGCAAGCCGCCCCAGCAGCAGATTTCCGGCGATCATCGCCAGAAAGACCGGTAACTGGAGCAGCGCATAATCCATGCGGCTCAGTCCCAGATCGTGAATAAGGATAACGGGAGAAAGCGCTACCCAGGCCAGACAGGGAATCGTCACCAGGCCGATGGCCAGTGAACCGCACATCACCTGGCGGTCTTTTAACAAGGCGTAATAGCCGGCCGCCAGGGACTTCAGCGACACGGAGGTGTTTCTGTCGCCCGCCGTTTCCGGCATCGAGAGCCACAGGCCCGTCAATGCCAGAGCAGACAGGGCGGCAAAAAACAGGAACAGCGTGCGCCAGTCCGCAACAGCCAGAAACGCCGTGCCCGCCAGCGGCCCGGCCAACGGTGCCAGCAGCGCTACGTTAGCCATCAGCGCCATCATCTTTACGCTGAGCGCTTCGTCAAATGCCTCCTGAATGGCGGCATAACCGACTGCACCGATGAAACACAGGCTGATGCCCTGAAGAAAGCGCAGCAGGATAAACTGCCCAATGCTCTGCACCCAGTGGGTTGCGAGGCAGGTCAGCATGAAAAAGGCAACGCCTGCCAGCAGCACCGGACGTCGTCCCAGCTTGTCGGATAGCGGGCCCAACAGCCACTGCAACAGCATGCCGCCCATCAGGTAAGCGGTCAGTGACGTGGAGACCCACTCCGGACCCACGTGAAATGCCTGCGTGACCAGCAGCATGCCTGGCTGAATCATGTCGTGCGCCAGATAGGTGGCAAACTCAAATAACACCAGCGATAAGGGGAACAGGAAATGTCGACGCGTGAGGCGCGAGACCGGTTGAAAAAGAGCCATCGTGTAGAATGTCCAGAAAAACGATAAAAAACGCGGTCGCCTGAGCGACCGCGCTGATGTGAAAGGAGGTCATTATCCCGTTACCGCCATTTGGCGATGGGATTCTCCAGCGTACCGGCAAACTTGAGGTTTTCTGCAGGATCGGACAGGTTAATCATCTGCTGATTGTTCGCCAGTTGCAGGCGATTCAGGCAAGAGCGGGTGAATTCGGGCGCAAACATATCGTAGCGGGCGAACTTACTGGCAAGCTGCGGATGGGCCTGCTGATAGTCCTTGACGCACTGCGCCACCCGCTGCCAGAACTGGGTTTCCGACAAGGTATCAGACTGATGCAAAATCGCGCTGATAAAGCGGAAAATGCAGTCGAAGACGTCGGTAAAAATCGACAGCAGCTTCAGATGTTCAGGCACGTCCACCGCCAGCCGCTGCACCTTTTCAGGCAGAACCGCATCCGGATTCATCACCGCAATCTCCTCGCCGATGTCCTTCATGTAGGCGCTGACCGGCACATTGTTTTCCAGCAGCAGAATAAGGTTCTCACCGTGAGGCATAAACACCAGATCGTGTTGATAAAAGCAATGCAGCAGCGGGCTGAGATAACAGTTCAGGTAACGGTCAATCCACTGTTCCGCTGGCAGCCCCGAATCGGCGATCAGCGCCGGTAATAACGGCTGCTGCTGATGATCGACATGCAGAAACGCCGCCATGGTCATTAAACGCTGGCCAGGCTGCAGGTCAGTGACCGGATTATCACGCCACAGGGCCGCAAACATTTTCTTGTAGGCAGAGTCGCCTTTGATCGCGCGTTCGTAATGTCGGTTGTGATAGCCCACTGCGGCCACTTCACGCAGGATGCGGAAATCACAGCGCTGGAGCCAGCTATCGTTTGCCACCAGCGTTTCCAGCCATTCGTTAATCGCGGGCGTGGTCGCCATATAGTAAGGCGAAAGACCGCGCATAAAGCCCATGTTCAGCACCGACAGCGCCGTTTTCACATAGCGTTTCTGCGGCTGGCTGCGGTTAAAGAAGGTGCGAATCGACTGTTGAGCCTGATAGTGGTCCTCACCGATTCCGAGATAAATAATGTCCTGGTTAGCAATATCCGCAGCAAACACCGTCAGCAGTTTATTCTGCCACTGCCAGGGATGGACCGGCATCAGGATATAGTCTTCGGCGACGACGTCTTTGCTCGCCAGTTGAGCGGCGAACTGGTCGAGGGCAGCCTGTCCTAACTCCTCCTGCAACAGCCGCGCATAGCTCAGTTCACTGATGCTGGAGAAGTGAGCATTACGTCGATGCACGGCGACCCAGATCAATCTCACCGGCGTCGCCGCCTCAGGCGCATAAGCGAGATAATCGCGAGCATCAAAACCAATACGGCCGTTATTGGCGACAAAGCAGGGATGCCCTTCCGTCATCGACGACTCCAGGGTCTGGAAGTCCGCCTTCACCAGCGCCTGGCTGTCTGGATTGTTCTTCTGCAGTTTAAACACGCTACTGCACAACGTGCTGCTAATCTCTTCCATATAGGTCGCCAACAGCGCCTGAGGGATGCCGATTTGGGCATTGAACTCTTCAATAAACTGCAGCGCATCCAGCGGTAAACGCTGGCCGTTTTCCTGTTTTTGCAGGGAAGCCACATCGATTTCCCAGTGGTCCAGCGCCAGCCGTTGTGCGGAAAAAACATACTCTGATTCGCCATTCGGCACGGCCAGCTGGTAACGGCCACTGCCGACATCAACAGGGGTGATCAGCTTCTCGTGCGCGAATTCGGCAATGGCTTTGCGAATCAGTAAACGGTTGGCCTGCAGCCAGTCATGTCCGGTGAGGTGTGAACCGTTCAACAGCGGTGTGGTGTTATTCATATGTGATTCCTGCAGTAGGGCCTGCTGATAATCATCGCGCTGGCAGAAAGCCAACCAGGCCGTTTTATGTCCCATATCAATGGTGTGCTGATAGCGAAAACCCGCACGTTTATTCAGGCGATGGATTTTGTCATTGCGCACGTCCGGCTCGACCACCACGCGGTTAACCTCGGGGCGGCTGAACATGTAGTCCATGACCGTGCTGAACACCTGCCAGCTAAACTGGCTGACCGGTGTCACCGCGGGCGCGATCAGAATATGCATGCCGTAGTCGTCTGGCTGGGCGGGATAATGCCTGCCGACCTCATCCTCACTGGCACGATAACATTCGATAAGAAACGCCGGTTCGCCATCGCAGCAGCCGATTAACGCCGCATGGGGATCTTTTGCCGTCAGCTGTTGATAGAATTCGGCGACCTGCTCTGGCGCGTGATCCTGCATTCCCCAGAAGCGGGCGTAGTCGCGCGTGACCCAGCGGTGAATAAGCCTCACATCAGCGGGCAGCAGGGGACGAAGGGTAAACTGCCCCGCTGGACGGGCCGCAGTGAAAAGTGTGGACTGTGACATATTAGTGTTCCGTTTGGGCCGGGAAAGTCTGGAAGGCGATTTGACGCTCAACGGGATAAACTTCCCGCCCGGTGAGTTCACGCAGGAGCACCGAGTTGCGATAGCAGGCCATGCCAAGATCCGGCGTCACAAAACCATGCGTATGCAGCTCCGCGTTCTGGACGAAGACCTGGTTGTGCAGGTCGATACTGTAATTGCGCTGGACGTCGTAACGGCCCTTTTCATCCCAGCGCAGACGCTGGCTGATGCCTTCGATAAACATCGGCGGGCGATACTGATAACCCGTTGCCATGACCAGGCCCTGAGTACGACGCGTGTAAGCACAATCCTGTTCCTGATGATGCAGCGCGAGTTCACATTCACCGCCTGGCAACCAGCGCATACCGGTAAGTTCAGAATGGGTGAACAGGTTAACGTCCAGCGCGCCATCCAGTTGCTTGACGTACATCAGGTCGTAGATGTCGTTGATTAAGGTGCTGTTAATACCTTTGTAGAGATTTTTGTGGCGCGCGTTCAGCGCATCGCGCTTCTCCCCCGGCAGCGCGTGGAAGTAGTCGACCCATTCTGGCGAGGTCATCTCCAGGGTCAGTTTGGTGTATTCCAGCGGATAAAAACGCGGCGCGCGGGTGATCCAGTTCAGCTGATAGCCAAACCGATCGATGTCCGTCAGCAGATCGTAATAGATCTCTGCAGCGCTCTGCCCGCTTCCCAGCACGGTGAGGGTGCTTTTTTTCTGCAATTCCGCTTTGTCTGCCAGATACTGGCTGGAATGGGTGAAACGCGACTGGTGCGGTCGGCTGCACGCCGGCAGCCAGGCGGTGGGTCCGGTGCCCAACACCAGCTTACGGGCCAGCCACTCTTGCTGCTGACCCGTGAGCGTATCCACCGAGCGAACGCAGTAGCACTGTCGGGCATCGTCGTAGCTTACATAGTCTACGCGCGTGTTCCAGCGTAAATTACTCAGCTGTGAACAGGCCCACTGACAGTACTGGTTGTACTCTTTACGCATCAGGAAGAAGTCTTCGCGAATGTAAAACGAATAAATTTTCCCTTTCTGTTTCATATAATTCAGCAGGCTATAGGGATTGGTGGGATCGGCCAGCGTCACCAGGTCAGCCATAAAGGGCGTTTGCAGATGCGCACTCTCCAGCATCATGCCGGTGTGCCAGTCGAATCCCGAATTTTGATCCAAAAAAATCCCCTTCAGCCCCTCAACCGGTTCGCTCAGGCAGGCCAGGCTGAGATTAAAAGGACCGATACCAATACCGATAAAGTCATACATCTGGTTGTTCATTGCACCGTTCTCACTGGTTAGCCACGGGTAATGTCACGTCACGCGCCTGTTCTCGACCGTAATGGGCGATCAGGGCGATCACATCTTCAATGTCAGCCACCGAGGTGGTGGGATTCAGCAGGGTAAATTTCAGGTACTGCCGCCCCTCCACTTTGGTCCCGGCAATCACCGCATTACCGGATCGGAACAGCGCCTTGCGGATACCGGCGTTGATGGCATCCAGCTGTGCGGGATTCATGCCAGGGCGTGGCACGAAGCGGAAGATTTGGGTGGTCAGTTCAGGCGCATGCAGAACCTCAATCGCCGGATGGGCGTTCAGCCGCTGATGGGTTGCCTGAGTCAGCGTCAGAATGGTATCGAATGCCTCACCCAGTGCAGACGGCCCCATAATGCGTAAGGTCAGCCACATTTTCAGCGCGTCAAACCGACGCGTGGTCTGAATACTTTTATTGACCAGGTTTGGCGTCCCTTCCTGCTGGGCGCTAAGCGGATTGAGGTAATCAGCATGGTGAGTCACATGGCTAAGGTGCTGTTTCTCGCGCACAAAGAACGCGCCACAGCTTACGGTCTGGAAGAATGACTTGTGGTAATCCACCGTCACCGAGTCGGCTTTTTCAATGCCGTTGAGGCGCTGGCGATGCTGTTCGGAAACCAAGAGGCCGCAGCCGTACGCCGCGTCGACGTGCATCCAGATGCCGTGCTGCTGACAAAGTTTCGCGATGCTTTCCAGCGGATCGATACTGCCGAAATCGGTGGTGCCGCTGGTGGCAACGACGGCGATAGGGATCAGGCCCTGCTCATGACAGCGCTGAATCTCCTGCTCAAGCTGCACGCTGTCCATGCGGTAATGGTCGTCATACGCTACCGGGATGACCGCATCGTAGCCCAGGCCGAGAATGGCCATCGATTTCTGGATGCTGAAGTGGCTCAGTCTGGAGGTCAACACGCGCCATTTTGCAGCATCGGCAGGCAGGCCCTGATGTTTGATCAGGTGGCCCGGATGATGTGCGGCGCACCAGCTGTCGCGCGCCAGCAGCATCGCCATCAGATTCGACTGCGTCCCGCCGCTGGTAAAGATGCCGTCTGCGCTCGCAGGCAGACCGATGCGGCCCAGTGTCCAGTCAATCACCTTCTGTTCTATCAGCGTTCCGCCCGCACTCTGGTCCCACGTATCCACGGAGCTGTTGACTGCCGCCATGATCTGCTCGGCCAGCAGCGACGGCAGTACGACCGGGCAGTTAAGGTGCGCCACGTATTTGGGATGGTGAAACCAGACGGCATCGCGCAGATAAAGCGTCCGCAGCTCTTCCAGCGCGGCCTCGTTATTTCCCAGCGGCTGGTCAAGATCGACAGCGCTGAAAGCCGGAGCCAGCTCGTGGGGCAGAATACCGCTGAAGGGCTTTTCAACGCGCTGAACGGTGCTGGAGATCAGCGCCAGCGCCTCTTGCGTTTGCTGATGCCACGCAGGGATTTGCGCGTCGTTAAAGATAAAGTCCTGAGCAGTCAGGACCTCATCAGGCAGATGTCGGCGAGGCACCGACAGATTTTGCTTACGTAACACCATATCCTGTTCCTTTGTTAAAGACGTAGGCTGCCCGGCCACCGTGAAAACAGGGCAGCAGCATGCGCCAGACCGCGCGAGTCAGTTCAGATTCAGTAACCTTTAGCCGAGCTGGCTAACCAATGAGATCAAGAAAATTAAGAATTTATGTTTAAAAAAATCATTAAAAACTACATTTTATGTGGTTAATTTGCATTAAATATGCGCTTTTTAACGATAATAACAACACTAATAATAATCATTATCATTCAACTTTTAAAAGGGTAAGCATTCTCATAAAGCTGGCTAATGTCTTTTTATGTGATCTTGATCACATAAAACAGCTTATGTTCGGCGCGGGAAGATGAAGAGATGGCGAAAATAATCTCCATCGGCGCCAAACCAAAGAAGAAGGGTTCTCAGCCGGGCAAAAAACAGGAGGCGTGACGACGGGGTTCTGACATAACGCGGCATACCGGTGTGTTTATCCGGTCTGAAGAGGCCGGCTTCAGTAAGAAGCCAGCGCGAACGAAGATACCGACAGGCTATCCAGCGCGTTTCGCCACCGGAATTATCCCGGGCGCATGACGCCCCCGGAATCCCAGGGGAAAAAGACGATGCGGTAACAACAGCCTGTTTCACCGGGTAAGGTTACGACCCTGAAGTGTCGCCGTACGGGTTTTACAGCAGACCGGTTTCGACCTGAAAATGGCGCTGCTCGCCGGGCATCAGCGCGATTAACGTTCCGGCGCGCGTTGCCGCAGCAAAGCCTTCAGGACGGCAGGTGGCAGGCAGCACATAGGCAGCAACCTGTTGATCCGCATTATGCAGTATCCAGCGCGTGGCATGTGGGAACTGCGCAGTGGAAAAGCGGGTCATCAGGGCGTAACCGTCCGGAGAATGGAGTTCAAACTGAACGTTCTCCCCGTACTGCGCCAGACGATCGGCAAAGAAGACAATCTCTGGATCGTACATCTCGGGTTGATCCAACCGGCGTAAAGCGGCGGGATCGCCGGCAAGGGAAGCGGTAAAAGCGGTCCATTGCGGCGTGGGCCGCACATGTGCCGGTAGGGAGCGGCGCAGCTGAAATGCCTCATCCGGTATCGTCTGCCTGAACTGCCCTTGCGCCACCCACGCGCTGTTGATGTGGCACATGTACTGCAACGGCATCGGCGCGCCAGCCAGGTTGGTGACGCTCATCTCCAGCACCAGTCGTGCCTGACTGGCCCCTAATCTTACCGCCGGAGCCGCCCGATAGTGGTGACCAAACCCCTTGATGTATTCGGTTTCGCCCTCCACCGAAAGTCTGTCGCCCTCCAGCACAATCCATGCTGTATCCATGCGTGCGCAGGCCATTTCGCCGTGCAGCGCGTGCGTGTCTTCCGCAGCAGGGCAGCCATTCGCCAGCAGGCCAGAGTGAAAGGCAAAGCAGCCATAGGTATCGATAATCGAATCACCCGGCAGCGGCTGTTTAAAGCGATGTCCCATGGTTAATGCGCGGCCGTCAAAATTCACGTCCCACACCATCTGGCCCAGAAACGGCAACACAATTACCGTGCCCCGTCGGTTGTGAATGCGAATGGCTTCAATGCCCGCAGGATAACGAAACAGCTCGACGCTGAAGTCCTCGCTCTCCAGCAGCAGGCAAGGCGTGTAGGTGAACTGTTCGCGACAAAGCGGTAAACGGGTTTTCATCGCCCCTCCTCCGCCAGGTTTCCGCTAAGGCGAAGCTGCTTTTTGTGGCGCAGCTCGCCCCAAAAATAGAACCCAACCCATGCGAAACACAGCAGCGATACGCCGAATGCCAGCTGCATCGATCCCAGGTGATCGGAAACAAAGCCCTGCAGCGCGGGCACAAAGGCCGCACCCACAATGGACATCACAATAAATGCTCCTGCGACTTCGGTGTATTTACTGTCAACGGTCGCGAGCGTCCCGGCATAGATCGTCGCCCAGCACGGGCCAAACAGCACGCTGACAAACACCGCAGCGTAGACTGCTGTGAAATTGGGCATCAGCATCACGTAGCCCAGCGTTGCGATGCCAAGGAGTGAAAAGGCGATAAGCACTTTCTCTGGCCGGAAACGCGTCATTAAAATGTTGGCGACAAACTTGCCAATAAAGAAACAGATAAAGCTGTAAATCATAAAGCTGGATGCCTCGCGCTCATTGGCCGCTCCCAACGTAAGCGCCAGACGGATGGTAAAGGACCACACCGCCACCTGCATACCGACGTACAAAAACTGCGCCAGAATACCGCGTTTAAAATGGCGATTTTTAGCCAGATAGCGAAAGGTTTCCCCCAGCGTTGGCAGCGATTTTTCGTTGCTTTGCGGCTTGCAGCGTGGATAGCGGGTGAACATAAACAGCAGCATGACAACCACCAGCACCATCACCAGATATTTATAGGGTTCCAGGGTATGTTCCAGCATGGACAGGCGGAAGGCATGCGCCTGCGCCGCCGTCATGTTTGCCATTTGCGTTTCCAGACTTTCTCCATCCTGGAACACCAGATATTTTCCCAGCACAATGCCCATCAGCGCCCCCACCGGATAGAACGTCTGACTGATGTTAAGACGCAGCGTGGCATGCTGACGCTGTCCGATCATTGAGCTGTAGGTGTTCGCCGCCGTCTCCAGAAAGCTTAACCCAATGGCAATGGCAAAAATCGCCGCCAGAAACATGGTGTAGGTTGCCATATGCGAGGCGGGATAAAACAGCAGGCAGCCCAGGATGTACAACGCCAGACCGGCTAATATAGCCAGCTTGTAACTGGTTTTACGGATCACCAGCGAGGCAGGAATCGCAATCAGAAAATAGCCGCCGTAAAAGGCGCTCTGCACCAGGGCGCTGGCAAAATCGCTCAGGGCGAAAACGCTTTTAAACTGCGTAATCAGAATGTCATTCAGGCTTGCCGCACAGCCCCACAAGGGGAACAGGCAGGAAAGCAGAATGAACTGGAACAGCGGAGTCTTATTTAGATAACCGTCATTTTGCTGAACAATGTTCTGGTGCATGGCTGTACCTCACTGAAGGTCAAGAAAGCGCTGAAATTCCGCTGTATCAGGATAAGAACGTTGTGTGCCGCGCGCCGTCACGCTACAGGCCGCGTAGGCGGAGGCTTTGGCCATCGCCGCAGGAATATCGCCCGTTTTCACCAGTTCATGAGCGAAGCAGCCGATAAACGCATCACCGGCACCGCTGGTATCCACTGCCTTAACCGGCACAGGCGCAACCTGGTGCTGTGTCTCTCCGGTCATCCACAACGATCCGCGACTGCCCAGCGTAACGATCAGGTTTTTCAGGCCACGTTTCAGCAAGGACGCACCGGCCAGCCTGACGTCATCATCCGTCCCCACCGGCATCCCGGTAAGAATTTCCAGCTCCGTCTCATTGGGCATAAAAAAGTCGCACTGGCAGGCATAGCGGATATCCAGGTCTGCCACGGCGGGCGCAGGGTTGAGGATGACGCGAATATCATGCTGACGGGCAAAATCGATAGCGTAGTACACCGTTTCCAGCGGAATTTCGAGCTGAAGAATGATCAACCGACAGCGTTTCAACGCATCACCCGCAGCATCAATATCCGCCGGCTTGAGGTGCTGATTCGCGCCTTTGATAATTAAAATGCGGTTTTGCGACTGATCATCAACAAAAATGGGGGCCACGCCGCTGGAAACCCCTTTTTCGGTTGTGACATAACGCGTATCCACGCCCTGCTGTTGCAAATTAGCCAACGTGGTGGGCGCAAACAGGTCATCGCCGACTTTACTGACCAGCATCACCTCGCCACCCAGTTTTGCTGCCGCCACAGCCTGATTGGCCCCTTTTCCCCCACAGCCAATCGCAAAATCGGGTGCCTCAAGCGTCTCTCCAGCTTTAGGAAAGCTGTTGGTATAGGTGATTAAATCCACCATGTTTGAACCAATAACGGCGATATCCATTTTTCCCCCGGTAATGAACAGCTAAAATGTTATAAAAATAACACTATCAATTCACCGGCGTTTAATATGTGATAAATTTCACATTTAACGTGACAAGATTCCGCGATATATCGGATTTCTCGCCCTCAAGATGTTACTATTATAACAAAGCAAGCTATCTGAACGGCGCGTTATTCTTAGCTTTAGTGCAGGTTTGCGGGGTAATAACATTGCGGGTAAGATGAAAAATCTTACCCGGTGAGCACGCAACACCTTATATTTTTTGAAATTTGTCACAGCCTCAATAAAACCACGGCGATTTCAGGTAAATTTAATTGCGCGATAACAATGTGACAGGCACTGACGTATGACGTCTTCTTCAAGGAATACAGGTTCAGAAATGACAATGGAAACCCGCCGCGACGAACGCATTCGCAAACTGGCTCTGGCACTTAAGCGCACCGATAAATTACATCTGAAAGATGCCGCACAGCTGCTGGACGTCTCCGAAATGACCGTGCGTCGGGACTTAAGTGAACCGACATCGAGCGTGGTATTGTTGGGCGGTTATATTGTGAGCGATCCCCGAAACCACGCCGGACACTATTTCATCTCCGATCAACATGGCCAAAATGCGGCCCGCAAGCAGCGGCTCGCTCAGGCAGCAGCCAGCCTGATTAGTGAAAACGACACGGTGTTTTTCGACTGCGGCACCACCCTGCCCTATGTCGTGGATGCGATTCCGGATGAGCTGCCCTTTACCGCCATCTGCTGTGCCATGAATACCTTTCTGGCGCTGAAAGAAAAACCCGCCTGCAACGTGATCCTGAGCGGCGGGGAATTTCATGCAGACAATGCCTTATTCACGCCCGTCGGCGGCCATTCCATTCTGGATGACCTGTGTCCCAGCCTGGCGTTTATCTCTGCGGCTGGCGTAGATCGGGATCAGGGAGCGACCTGCTACAACCTCAACGAGCTGCCGATGAAACACCATGCCATGCTGCGCGCCCGCCAACGTATTTTGGTTGCCGACAGCAGCAAATATGGCAAAGTGCTGCCCGCGCGCATTGGCGAGCTCGCCCGCTTTGATTTACTGGTCAGCGACAGCGCGCCCGAACCCGCCCTGCGTGAGTGGTTAACCCAACAGCACATTCCCGTCCGCCTTCCCTGACGCTTTTCTGTCACGCGGCGGCAACAGGCTGTTGCTAAATTCTCGTCGCGGACAGCAGACGCGCTGCGCTAAGGCGGCCGTTTGCTGCTCCGTCTGACAGCGGACACAAATCAAACAGTTACGCCCGACTGCGCGACTGCGCGGAATTATCCCGGCCCATCGGCTGTGAATAGGCGGCGAAAAAGGCTAAACTTCGACATCATCCAAACGACAAACAGACCCAGAGGCTCAATACAACGTGGCTCAATTCGTCTATAGCATGCATCGCGTCGGCAAAGTAGTTCCGCCCAAGCGACATATTCTCAAGAACATCTCCCTTAGCTTTTTCCCCGGCGCGAAAATTGGTGTACTCGGCCTGAACGGTGCGGGTAAATCTACGCTGCTGCGCATCATGGCCGGTATTGATAAAGATATCGAAGGTGAAGCTCGCCCACAGCCCGGTATTAAAATCGGCTACCTGCCACAGGAACCGCAGCTTAACCTTGAGCACACCGTGCGCGAGTCCGTTGAAGAAGCCCTGTCCGAGGTGGTCGGTGCGCTGAAACGTCTTGATGAGGTTTATGCCTTATACGCTGAAGAAGATGCGGATTTCGATAAGCTGGCTGCCGAGCAGGGACGTCTGGAAGAGATCATTCAGGCACATGATGGTCATAACCTGAACACGCAGCTGGAACGCGCCGCCGATGCCCTGCGCCTGCCGGACTGGGACGCAAAAGTCGCAAACCTGTCTGGTGGTGAACGTCGCCGTGTCGCGCTGTGCCGCCTGCTGTTGGAAAAGCCCGACATGCTGCTGCTGGACGAACCGACGAACCACCTGGATGCCGAATCTGTCGCCTGGCTGGAGCGCTTCCTGCACGACTTCGAAGGGACCGTGGTAGCGATTACGCACGACCGCTACTTCCTGGATAACGTTGCTGGCTGGATTCTGGAACTGGACCGCGGCGAAGGTATTCCGTGGGAAGGTAACTACTCCTCATGGCTGGAGCAGAAAGATGCCCGTCTGGCACAGGAAGCCTCTTCCGAAGCCGCACGTCGTAAATCGATCGAGAAAGAGCTGGAGTGGGTACGTAAAGGGCCAAAAGGCCAGCAGTCTAAAGGCAAAGCCCGTCTGGCTCGCTTTGAAGAACTGAACAACACCGACTACCAGAAACGTAACGAAACCAACGAGCTGTTTATTCCGCCGGGTGCCCGCCTGGGTGACAAAGTGCTGGAAGTCAGCAACCTGCGTAAATCCTACGGTGACCGCGTTCTGATTGACGGCCTGTCGTTCTCCGTACCGAAAGGCGCCATCGTCGGCATCATCGGCCCGAACGGCGCCGGTAAATCAACGCTGTTCCGCATGATGTCCGGTCAGGAACAGCCGGACTCCGGCGAGATTGTGCTGGGTGAAACCGTGAAGCTGGCTTCTGTCGATCAGTTCCGTGACAGCATGGATAATGCCAAAACCGTATGGGAAGAAGTCTCCGGCGGTCAGGATATTATGCGCATCGGCAACACTGAAATGCCAAGCCGTGCCTATGTCGGACGCTTTAACTTTAAAGGCGTGGATCAGGGCAAACGTGTCGGCGAGCTGTCCGGTGGTGAGCGTGGTCGTCTGCATCTGGCAAAACTGCTGCAGGTTGGCGGCAACATGCTGCTGCTCGATGAGCCAACCAACGACCTGGACATTGAAACCCTGCGCGCGCTGGAAAACGCCCTGCTTGAGTTCCCTGGCTGCGCCATGGTGATCTCGCATGACCGTTGGTTCCTTGACCGTATCGCGACCCACATTCTGGATTACCAGGATGAAGGCAAGATCGAGTTCTTCGAAGGTAACTTTACCGAATACGAAGAGTACAAGAAACGCACGCTGGGCGCGGATGCGCTGGAGCCGAAGCGTATTAAGTACAAGCGTATTATTAAGTAACACAGGGGCGGCAGCGATGCCGCCCTTCTATTTTCTTCAGTGGTAGAATTCGCGAAACACCGGCGACTGCAACGCAAATTCAATGTACTTCATCAGCGCAGGTGAGTTCAGTTTTCGGCTGGGATACACCAGCCACAGTTCATTCCCCTCCATTTCCCATTCCGGCAAGACCTGCACCAGGCGCGCATCATGCATCTCTCCGTCGATTAAAAAGCGCGGCAGAAGCGTAATACCGGCACTGCCCAACGCAGATTCGCGTGCATACAGTAAATTGTCGGTGAGGTGTGCAGGCGGGAGCAGCCAACGGTGATACTGATCGTGCCGTTTTAGCACCCACTCGTTCCAGGCCCGGTGCGCAATGCAACGATGCGCGGCTAACTGCTGAGGATGGGTCACCGGAGGATGCTGATCGAGATAGGCTTGCGCGGCCACCAGCGAGCGCTGGCAGTAGCCAACGCGCCGACCAATCAGAGACGACTCCTGCGGCTGGCCGGTGCGCAAGGCCAGATCAAAACCGTCCTGCACCAGATCGCGGATATCATCCGAAATGGAAATATCCAGCGTCACATCAGGATAGCGCCGTAAAAACGCGGCGTTGCAGCGGGCCAGTAAGGTTGCGCCAATACCTGCCGGGCTGGTAATGCGCAGGCGACCGCTGGGATTTTCCCGCAGACTGGCAATAGCCTGCTCAGCACGTTCGCTGGCCTGCATCATCTCCTGGCAATGCAGCAGGTAGCGTTCGCCCGCAAACGTCAGGTTTAACTGACGCGTGGTGCGGTTTAACAGGCGAATGCCCAGCCGCTGTTCAAGCTGGCTGATGCGCTGACTGACGCTGGATTTGGGTAAGCCCGCCCGTTCTGCCGCGGCGGTAAAACTGCCACACTCTGCCACTAACGCAAACAGCGCCATATCCTGCCACTGACGAAACGCCATTGTTCACCTCAGACGAACACGCTAATAACGATTGTCCATCTTATCAGTATCGCCTCAGGGTTCTACACTTGAGAAAACACTACAGGAGATAAACCATGTCTGTTCGCGCGATTGCCGTCGATCCCGAAAACCCAAAAAACTTCGTCGAAATTTTTCCAGAAACCCTCACGCCTGGCGAATATGACCTGCGCGTCCAGGTGAAAGCCGCCTCGGTCAACCCGGTGGATACCAAAGTCCACAAAGGGGCGATCAAAAATGGTTTACAGGTGCCGCGTATTCTTGGCTGGGATGCCAGCGGTGTGGTACTGGAAACCGGCAGCAAAGTCAGCGGCTTTAAGCCAGGCGATGAGGTTTACTACGCGGGCGATATTACCCGCCCGGGCAGCAACAGTACGGAGCAGTTGGTCGATTCACGCATCACCGGCCACAAACCGAAAACCCTCGACTGGGCGGCTTCTGCCGCTATTCCCCTGACGGCGCTGACCGCATGGGAAGGCCTGTTTGAACGGCTGGATATGGCCGCCGCACGTGAAGATCAAACACTGCTTGTCGTGGGCGGCGCTGGCGGCGTCGGTTCGCTGGCCATTCCGCTGGCAAAAATGCGCAGCAAAGCCAAAGTGATTGCCACCGCCTCACGGGAAGATTCCGCCCAGTGGTGCCGCGATCGCGGGGCAGACCTTGTCATTAACTACAAAGACATGGTTGGGGAGCTGGAAAAGCACGGTATCAAACAGGTCGATTATATTTTCTGCCTTAACGACACCGACGGCCATTGGGAAACCATGAGCCAGCTCATCGCCCCTCAGGGCCATATCTGCACCATCGTCGAGAATGAACATCCGCTGTCGATGGATCAACTGAAGTTAAAAAGCGCCGCACTGCATTTTGAGTTCATGTATACGCGCAGCATGTACAACACGCCAGACATGGCGCAGCAGGGTGAAATCCTCAATACCGTCGCCAGCCTGCTGGACGAAGGCAAGCTGCAAAGTACACTCAACGAAACGCTTCATGGCCTGAGTGTGGAAACGCTTGAGACCGCTCACCAGCGCGTGCTGGAAGGCCATATGCGCGGCAAGGTTGTCATGGTTTACTGATCACTCGCGGGTGCCAGACAATAGGGGCACCCGCGTACGGTTATTTTACGGGGAAGCCGAAGCCTGACTCAGCGTTGCCGTGAAAACCTGAGGATTACCCTGATCGTCCAGCGCGGTAAAGTTAAGGCTGCCCTCACCTGTGGCTAAAGGCGGCTCATCACCCATGAGGGGATATTCTTTATGGGTGAAAGGTGCCAGCGTTTTATCCCCGTCCAGATAAACGGGATAACGTTTCCCCCCTGCCGTCACCGTCATTTTTCCCGGCGTAAAAAAGTAACGGCTATGATTCATGGCCTGAATAAAAAACTGTCCCTGCTTTTTTCTTACCTGAAAGGTGACCGCGTTTACCCGTGCCGCAAAGGGCGTAATGTCCGTGAACGGCCGGTTAATCACTTTAAGCTGAGTGTTCAGCGCCATGCTGATCTTGTCGTTGTCCGCCCGTAGCGTGCTTTTTTTCACTGCGCTGATCTCGTAAAGATTGAGCCAGTACAGGGATTCCCGATCCTTTGGCAGCTGTGCGGCCAGCTCGGTGCGCAGAACCGCAATCTGCTTTTTTTCATCTTTATTCAGCGTAAAAACGCCGGGAAGCGCAACAAAGGGAAAGGCTTTACTGCCGGGTGATCGTTCCGGTGAACCGCCGTCTATCCAGGTCTGGATCAGTACAGGCGCGTCACCACTGTTGACCAACAGCAACGGAATTTGTACCTCGCCAGGATGAAAGATGAGCCGGCTTTGCTGTGGAATCACTGCGGCATGGGCATGAATCGCGATAGACATAACTAACCAAAAAAACGTTTTCATGTTATTGCAGCCGAATAAGGATGGATGCGGTCGCATCGACACGGCCCGCCGTCACTGTTTGACCGGGAAGCTTTGCAAGACGGGCACTGAACGTACGCTGGTACAGCTTTTCGTCACTCTGCTGGCCACCGCTGATAACCTGCGCGTCTTCCAGTACCGGCCGCCAGCCCGCATTACTGCTGAAGCTGCTCCAGCTCAAAAAGGAGACAGGCTGACCACTGGACGTCTGTAACTGAATGCCGACGCCTTTTGCCAGTGAAGGATCGCTGTCATAGCGATCGGACACCAGGTAGCGCGAGATACCGCCTGCCGTCGTCAAACTCAGTTGCTCGGCCTGCAGCCAAGCCGCGTAACTTGGCTGGAAGCCCAGAGAGAGCTGGCCTGAGTTAATACCCGAGATGTTCTCGGTCCCGTTTGCACAGGCCAGGGTAATGCTGAGCGGCGCTGTCACGGCCTGGCCTTCATTAAGCCCGTTGATGCTGATGCCAGGGAAAATGACGTTTGCGGTATAATTTTCCACCCGACAGCCCTGGGTCATATTTTGCGTCAGGGTGGCGACCGGCGCGGTATTCATCCCAAAGGCCATATAACGTCCGGAACCCCAGGTTTCAAAATGGTTCCAGCTGTCCTGACCCGCTTCGGGCACATTCATTCCCGGCCCCATAAACACCACATAGCCATTGGGCTGATTACAACTATATGCGCCGGTATAATTATCGGCTGCCGCCCAGGGGCAGCCCCATGACGCGTAACCGGGCGTGCGGTTGTTGCTGTCGGTACGAATGAGCTCCGCGCTGATGGGGCTGAAATCGCGCCCCCTGATCTTGATTTTGTTCCCGTCTATCTCATACTGCGTGAGCGGCACTTTTTGCCAGATACGGGTAAAAGGCTTACCGCTGCGCACGTGAACCAGCTTTAATGCGGTAAAAGGAAAATAGGTCTGGAAATAGTTGTTCCCCATGTCCCAGGCACCGCCAACGTTGCTGTCACCGTTGGTGGCGAAGACTTCAAACAGTTGGTCTTTATCAGCAAGGTCACACTCGTACAACACGCGATCGGGATTATTGTTAGCCACAGACGGCACCACCCGAAACACCGAACGGGCCAGCACGGTGCCGGCGGGCTGATAGCGAAGATTCATTAACCCGATATTGCCGAAATTCAGGGGCGCACCACAGGCATCACAGCCTTGATCGACCGGCTGTATACGCGTGCAGGTCGCGTGAGCCGGGAGCCACACCGTCCAAAAAAATACTGTTATTACCGCTAAAATGCGCTTCATCATTTATACCTCAGATTCTAAAAAAGACAGACGGCATCCGCGTAGGTGATCACCGCGTCGGGCTTGGGTTTCGGGATGCGGTAATCAATTAAACAGGATGACTGTGCGCCCTCTCCCCAGACGGCCTTCAGTTGCCCCTGAGTTTTAGCCACCCGCAACCAGGCATTGCCGCCCTGACCAAATGTACCCACCCGATTGCCCGACTCGTCCAGCAGATCTGCGCCCATCGGCACCGTGTTATCGCGATTGGTGCGGGTCTTTAACATGAGCGGATAACCGCGTAAGGTTCTGAACGACACCTTCACCATCGCACCGGCATAGGGCGCGACGATTTTCTCGCTGTCCTGTATCTCAACATGGCTATCGCTGCCGCCGGCTCCCAACGAAATCCGGTTGTAGTGATAGGGGTTAAGCGACGGCACCAGGGCATAGCCGAAGCGGTCGATCTCGGTACCCTGGCTGTTGAGAACGTGGGCGTTCCTGGCGCCTTTCGCTTCGACAAGGGCGAAGGTGTCGCCGAGATAATTGCCCAACGTCACGCCGCCGCTGTGGATCACTGCTGCGCCCATCGCGTTAACGGACATCTGGTTAAACCGCGAAGAGGTCGATGCGGTACCGGTCACGCTGGCTTCTGAAAACTTTTTGCCCAGGCTGCCACTTAACGTCGTATCACGTTGCTGCTGATCGCGATTCACATTCACGCTATAGCTGGTGCCGCTCTCGCCGCTCAGCCCGCTGAGCGACGCGTTGTAGTTACTGCCGTTCTGGCTTCCCCGCGTGCCGCCCAGAGCCAGATAGGGTGAGGTGGCGTCCGAGCCCAACGGCACAGAGAGGCTGACCTGCAACTGGGTATCTTTATAAAAGGTATCGTCTGCATGCTGGGCCATCACCGCCATGCGCGGATCGGTTGAGTAGGCTCTGCGCGAATACTGGCGTGAGAGAGAAATATTCAGCGCGATATTTTTGGGCAGCACCGTGCCATAGCCGACCTGAAACTGCGTCGTCCGGGAGCGTCCATCATAGTAATTTTGCTTCGAGCCAGAGAGATAGACATTGCCCCACTGCCCCAGCGTTTGATTAAGGGTCATTTGCAGGCGGTTACGCTGCATATATTCGCTGTTGATAAGGTTGCGGCCAGGCGTTTCTGCATTATTCAGTGCAATCACGTCGTTAAGATCCCGGTAACCCTGAGTGGAATACTGGTATCCGGCAAAGGTCAGTGTGGTATTGGTAGGCTGAAAGGTTCGACTGTAACTCAGTGCGTAACGCCATCCCTGGGTCGACTCACCGCCGTTCAGATCGGCTTCAGAATACGCGCTGTTAAATCCCACTGCGCCGATGTCAGAGGCCCAGACGCCGCCGGCCAGCAAAGCATGATAGCGTTGGCCCAGCCGTACGCCGCCATTAAGGGTGATGGCGTTGGTCAGTCCGTGCTTAACGGTTAATTCGGTAAAGGCGTTGTCTTTACTGTAATCCCTGACTTTACCGGCAGCAAAGTTGTAGTCCGTCCGGCCAGGACGCAGCGACTGCGGTAACACCGCATAAGGCACGCTAAATCGATGAAGGCTGCCGTCAGACTCCTGAACCTCAACGCTGAGATCGCCGCCATAGCTCACCGGACTCAGGTCATTGATGATAAACGGACCCGGCGGCACGGTTGTCTGGTATATCCGCTGCTTGCCCTGCCAGATTGTTACCCGTGCATTACTGCTTGCCACGCCGCGCACCACCGGGGCATAACCCCGAACAGAATCCGGCAGCATACGATCGTCAGAGTCCAGACTGACGCCGTTAAAACTGACAGCAGTAAATAAGTCACCGTTACTGAAAAGTTCCCCTATCCCCGCCTCACTTCGTAAAGTGGGCAGCGCACGTTGCACCCAGGCCCGGGCGCTTTGCCAGCGATTGCCGAACTCGTCATGGGTGAAATTCCCCTGCTGACGGAAACGCCACATCCCGACGTTCATACCACTGTTAATGCCCAGATAGGTGGATTCAAAACGCTGCGCATTTTTATAATCGGAATAAAACTGGTTAAGGTTGTAATTCACGAATGCCATGGTATCGCCCGCCGTCAGGTTTTCGGGCGCGATATAGCCTACGGGCCGCTGGACCAGCATCGCCTGAGGAATGGTCACATCCACGCGTAAGCTTGCCGTATTCACGTTGACGGTCGCGCCGGGCAAAAATGCCTCAGGCCGTGCGCAGTCTTCCGCCTTCAGGGCGGACAAATAAGGGGTTTTGACGCCAAACGCCCGATAAAACGGCGAGGTAAGACACACGGAGAGCGGCCCCTCGGCGCGCACGATTTGCAGAGCCGTGGATTGCTGGAACTTACCATTGAGGTAAAGATCGACATCGTAACGGCCAGGCTGAAACCAGGCATCCTGTGAATCAACGGGCATCGCAACCTGTCCCGGCATCATTTCACGGATTAAAGCAGGATCAAACGTATAGTCATTTTGCGCATCAGCCGCCTGACTTGCCCAGGCTGCAATCAGGCTTGAAGCGAAGAATAACAATAATGTGGCTTTATTCATTTCTGCTATTTTTCGTTTACGTTGATTTTTTCGTCGGCGCCAAAATCATTAATCAGGACGGCATTAAGCGCATATCCAGAGAGGGGTGAATGGCTTTTCAGCGTAATGCGCTGTTCACTAAAAGGTGCCAGCGTGACGGCATCGTCCCAGGGAAGCGTGTGATTACCTTTTACCAGGACAAACGAGCGAATATTGGCGTAAAAGGGAGACGCATTTTTAAGGAGGATTGTGTGCCCCTCGATACGCCAGGAAAGCGCCTGTCTGACTTTATCCACAGAGAAATCGAGATCCCCGGGACGAACGATGACTTTCACCCTGTTCTTGATAACCAGATAAAGTTTATTTTTATCTTCATCGCCCTTTTTAACAGAGGGGAGCTCCGTGTAGTCCAGATAAAACAGCGACTCTCTGTCCTGCGGCAAATTTTTTTCAGTGACGTTGACTTTCACCGTTTGACCGGCGACCGGTGCTATACGAAAAATTTGCGGCAGCGCCACAAAGGGCGGCGTTGAATTTGCATCAGGATTCACTGCCTGAATTTGAATAAGCACAGGCTGATCGCCTGCGTTAGTAAACTGGATGGTCTTTTCATTTTTCGAACCATCAATAATTATCCGGGTGCCGTTTAGTACCACACTCGCCTGACACAGAGTGGCTGACAGCATCAGCAACAAAATAACGCTAGATTTAAACACAGGTTTCTCCTGCCCTCTTAAATAAAGAGGGCCTGATAGTTATGGATAGCTGACAGAATATTGGACGCTACTCAAAACTGTACCTGCACCAGCGCTTCCAGAGTCGCTGTAATATTCGACCGAAAAATTTTGTGATGCACTGGTACTTCCGCTCGCCAGCGTCATGCCGCTGACCGTCGCCGCACCGCCAGATAAATCGATCGCTTTATCACTACTATCCAGCAAACGCAGTGCCACGTTTTTCGCTGTTCCGGTATTCAGTAAATCACCAGTCGATGAAATGTTGTTGCCGACCAGATTAATATTAATTGCCTGCGTTGATCCTGATGCCGGTGCAACACAACCGGTTAAGTTAATGGTAAAAGGCGTTTTTCCGGCGGTTGATTTTGCCGTACTCAGCGCGGTAGTGGAAACCGTTGGCAGCAGAATAATCGGGCTACCGGTTGCATCATTGACATTAACGTTACAGGTTTGTGCATTGACCTCGCCCTGAAAGCGAATGGTATTTTGTGATGCGGAAAAAGCATTAAAAGAAATAAAACTTGCACCGCATAAGGCAATTGTCATGCCGAGTGATAAAGACCTGGCTTTCATTGGTTCCCTCTTGTGATTCTGATTAATAAACATGCTCATTGGCGGCGAGAATCATAAGGGGCATGGGAGAGAAACTGTGTGTGAAGTGTTCTGACCTTATGTGAAGAATGCTTTAGAAAACAAAAAATATGTTTAAATTCAATATGATAATGTTAACCCTGTGTTGCTGAAGAGAGACATTTCATAAGATAACAACAGGCCAGGCCGTGCGCGCGACGACAGCGAACGCCACATTGACGACATCACTTTTCGCAAAGGTAAAGCGGTACCGGCCCAGAATAGAATACCCACGTCTGCAGGCCTGTCCTTTTAATGACAAACGGAAATGTCGCCCCGACGCTAATGAAAAATGCCGGCAGCCACTTTTGTTGCTCCTCTAAAGACATTTGGTTATCCGGTGAGGGTTCTATTAATGTTGATCGCGCAAGATACAGATTACCCTCACGCTGATAAGTAAAACGGATAATTTTACTCAGGCTGATAACCTTATGCGCGCTATCGGTGAGTCGTCCCGTAATCGCAATAATACCCTGACCGTTTCGCATATCGTGAGAGGCGATCACTGAAAATGTCTCACCGCCTCTGATGTAATTAATGTTTGCTATACAATGGACAGAATCCTGTCGAAACATAAATACGACAATGCCTGCTGCTGTCATCACGATTACAGCCAACAGAAAGGTTAACTTCACCACTGACTCCTTATATAATAATACGAAACACAGTCCGGGGAGCCGAAAAGTGAAAGGGTATTTTTACACTGTAAAACTGAAATTCGTTCACCATTGGTGAACGCTGTAATAAAAATTTTTCGTCGCTCCGTACAACCGACTTTAATATCGACAGCGACTCGTGCCACCAGACTGTTATCCGCTTTTTCATTGCCATATATTTCGCATCCATTCATATCAAAGCGTTTAACAAAATCCATTTCCTGGCGGTAAAGTGAAAAGGCCATGATGGCAAAACCACAAATCAGTATCGTCAACCCCGTCAGCCCTGTCACAAACAGATGACGGGGGGAAATCGCATAGCGATTTGCGCTTTTTCTGAGTGTTAATATAGCAGATTCAGGATCGCCGATCGGTTTTTTTGATTTTGGTTCAGAAAGCGGCATGTCATTAATGAGGTTTTCTGAAATATTCTCATCATCCTGAATAACGGACTGCGTCGTATTTGGCGAAACCTCATCTTCACTGGCCGAAGGTGAGAGCGAAATGCGCTGTTCGTCTTCCTGGGCACATTTACCAGCCACTGCTTCCTCATCAGAAATACGCTTTTCAGGCGCAGTCGTCGATTCCTCAATGAGGATTGCGTTTGAAAGCATAAAGCCGCGACGCGGAATTGTTCTGATCACGTCCTGGCGGATATCGCATGCCAGCAGCGCTTTTCTGATCAGGGAAATACTTTGATATAAGGCATTGGCACTGACTTCCATACCGAACCGGCGCCAGGCATATTGATAAAATGCTTCATGATCGACAATTTCGCCCTGGCGCGCGATCAGCAATTCAAAACAATAGGAGGCCGATGAGTGCAACTTCACCGTCTGATCATGACTAATAATTTCCCTTTTCCCAGGATAAAAAACCACATCGCTACCAATACTAATCTTTTTCATCTTATTACATCCGGGTATATCATTATTTCTATCTTAAGAACATTCCCTCAATATAAACCAGTTAAAAATATTGAACTTACATTTAACAGCAACACACAGAAGAAATGAAATAATATCAGTTTTTAAATACGTAATAATGTTACCTGGGAATTCAAAATCTCTTTTTTTGTTTTCTAATGTTACGCGCGTTATTTGGCTGCACGTGGTTTTTCACGAGCCATTATTTCTCATGTTCAGGTTAGAGAGGGCGCGAATAATATGAATGAAAAATAGCCATTAAAGGGGCGACGTCTTGTTCCTTCCCCGCCCCGGTATGAAGGTAAAAGCCTTAGAGCGGGCTCTGTTCGCCCAGCATTCCTTTCACAAGTTCAATACAGCGCAGGAAACGCGTATCGTAGTCTTCTTCCTGCACATGAACGAAATCGATGTGGTTTTCACCCAGCATCGAGATCAGCATGCTCTGGAACTCACGGCGATCCACAGAGCTGCCCAGGCTGCGCAATCCGTCCGCCACCCAGGGCACGTTATTCTCCAGCAAAATGACCAGGTCAAAGCGATACTCATCAATCATTGCCTGAACAAAAGGATGCTCGCGTCCCTCATACTTTTTGCAAAAGGCCTGGGTGGTGACAAAGTCGGTATCGATAAACGCCACTTTATTGGCATATTTCACCGCAAAATCGATGTACTGTGCATGGCCCAGCGCGATCTTATCGTAGTCAGAATACTGCAGTGCCATCTCATCGCCGCCCAGATGGGAAAAAACATAGTCACGGCCATATTCCCACGCACTGGACGTATTAAAGATGTTCGCCAGCTTGTTCACCAGCATCGACTTTCCGCTCGACTCACCGCCCAGAATGGCCACGGTGCGTACAAAGAAAGGCTTCACTTCGGTGGGAATATACTCCCAGAAGCGGAAGGGATCCTGACGAATCTGCGCGCCGCTGATATTCATAAACGATCGTTTTGGATCGATCAGTATCGTCTCAATGCCCAGGTGCTGCTGATACATTTCGGCATCGGGGGCTTCACTGGTATAGATGCAGTCTGCGGCAATCCCCTGCTCGTCCAGGAAGGTTTTCACCCCTGCACTCCACACATCCCAGCCGTGTGGATAGGGTTCAATGCCCTCTTCATCGAAGGCATGAATGCGAATATTTTTCTGGTACTTGAAGGTTTGCAGTAACCAACGCAGACGATCGCTAACGGTAGGCTGCTGCGACATGGCGCTGTTTTCAAACAGGCTCAGATCGCGCGGCTCGTCGTAGCCCATAATGATATGCAGCTCATCGACCTGACTACAGGCACGCTGGATCAGATAGATATGGCCGGTATGTAGCGGATAAAACTTACCAAATATCACCCCAATTTTTTTGTCGCGACGTGGAAACTCCAGACCGAGAAAACGGTGCAGGGCTTCCAGCTTTTGTGCACTGGGGCTTTTAATTTTCGCGTTAAGCAGTTGGCTTAAGTACCCTTTGGTCATGCCACTGGCATCGGCCACCTGTTGTAGCGTGTGGCCCTGCTGGCGAATGGCCGTTTTTAAATAATCAAACGCCGACATGTGGTGCCTCCTGCAAAAAATGATCAACGACGTGAGGACAGTTGTCTCTCACCGGCCCTTTTGCACAACGGCAAAAGGGCATTGGGGAAAGCTTAAAGATCATCGAGAATCGCCAGCGCATCCGCCAACTTTTTCGCGCTGTAGACGCGCATGCCCTCAATCGGCTTTTTCGGCGCGTTACCGGCAGGCACAATCGCCCGTTTGAAGCCATGTTTAGCCGCTTCTGAAATCCGTTCCTGGCCGCTGGGCACCGGGCGAATTTCGCCGGCCAGCCCGACTTCGCCAAAGATAACCAGATCCTGCGGCAAGGGGCGATCGCGCAGGCTGGAAACCATTGACAGCATCAGCGCCAGGTCGGCGCTGGTTTCTGTGACTTTCACGCCGCCCACGACGTTGACGAACACATCCTGATCCGCCATTTGCAATCCACCGTGACGATGCAGTACCGCCAGCAGAATCGCCAGGCGGTTTTGTTCAAGCCCGACGGCAACACGACGGGGATTCCCCATCATCGAATGGTCCACCAGCGCCTGAATCTCGACCAGCAATGGCCGGGTTCCTTCCCACAGCACCATGACCGAACTGCCCGACGTAATCTCTTCACCACGCGACAGGAAAATGGCGGAAGGATTGCTCACCTCACGCATGCCCTGCTCCGTCATGGCAAAAACCCCCAGTTCATTCACGGCACCAAAACGGTTTTTATGGCTGCGCAAGGTGCGGAAGCGCGAATCGGCATCGCCATCCAGCAGCACCGAACAGTCGATGCAGTGCTCAAGGACCTTCGGCCCGGCCAGCGATCCGTCTTTGGTGACATGGCCCACCATGATAATCGCCACGCCGCGGGTTTTGGCAAAGCGCGTCAGATAAGCGGCGGTTTCGCGCACCTGGGCGACGCTGCCGGGTGAAGACTGGATATCGGCCATGTGCATCACCTGGATGGAGTCGATGACCATGATTTGCGGCGCTTCCTGCTCGGCGATCAGGCAGATCTGTTCGATGCTGGTTTCCGACAGCATGTTCAGGTTTTCAGTCGGCAAACCCAGCCGATGGGCACGCATTGCCACCTGCTGTAAAGATTCTTCGCCGGTGACATACAGCGTTTTCATGTTCTGCGCTAAGCGGCACATGACCTGCAGCAACAAAGTGGATTTACCGGCCCCGGGATTACCACCAATCAGAATGGCACTGCCGGGCACCACGCCACCGCCCAGCACACGGTCAAATTCTTTAAAGCTGGTCGAGAAACGGGGCAAGGCTTCCAGGCTGATTTCGGACAGCTTTTGCACCCGACTGGTCCCGGCACTGCCCGCATAACCGCTGAGGCGCTCATTGCGCGCTGCAGCGGGTGAGGCGGCAATCCGTACCTCGGTAATGGTGTTCCAGGCGTGACAGGCGCTGCATTGCCCCTGCCAGCGCGGATAATCTGCGCCACACTCGTTACAAACAAATGCGCGTTTTGCCGCTTTGGCCAAAACAACTCCTCAGTTAACGCTCTTCGTGAATCAGGCTTCCGGTCAGGATGCAAAACACGCCCATTAAATCGGCATGGCGAATGGTGACGGCCGTTTGCTCATTGACCTTCGGTTTGGCGTGGTAAGCAATGCCCAGCGCCGAGGCTTTGATCATCGGCAAATCATTCGCCCCGTCACCCACGGCGACGGTTTGTTCTGGCGCAATCCCGAACCGCTTCGCCAGTTTTTTTAACGTCTCGGCTTTGTACTGGGCATCCACAATCTGGCCCAGCACTTCACCCGTGAGTTTACCGTCGCGGATTTCCAGTTCGTTAGCCGCGATGGCCGACAGATGCAGCTTGTCGCGCAGGAACTCCGCAAAATAGGTAAAGCCGCCAGAGGCGATAGCCACCTGCCAGCCCAGCGCCTGCAATTTTTTGGTCAGCGTGGTTAAGCCTGGCATTAACGGTAGCTCATCGCGCACCTGTTTAAGAATATTGGCGTCGGCATCTTTCAGCTTGCCCACGCGCTGGCGCAGGCTGGCGGTAAAATCCAGCTCGCCGCGCATCGCCCGCTCGGTGACCTCTGCCACCTGCTCGCCGCAGCCCGCCAGTCTGGCTATCTCGTCGATACATTCGATTTGGATCGCGGTGGAGTCCATGTCCATGACCAGCAGGCCCGGCGTTTTCAGATGCGGGATTTTCCCGAGCGGTGCCACATCCAGCGCCAGATCGTGCGCCAGTTTGCTGGCAAACGGCGTCAGGGAACCTGCCAGACGAATCACCTGGTAGTCGTCTACGTTCCAGGCACTGACGATCACCATCGCGGCGCCAAGCTGGTGCTGATAATCGGTCAAACGCTGTTTATCCAGGCCGCGACCATAGAGTAACCAGCCGGTTCGACCCGCACGATAGTCCAGCGGCATGACTTCGTCACCGCTGAGTGAAAGGGGCAACCCCGGCCAGAGAGAGACATCAGCAGGCAGATCGCACCAGGTAAGATGATTTGACATCAGGGCTCCTGTAGGAACAACAAAACCACGCAAGAGGCTACCTTGTCTGCGCTGCTTCTGGCAACATAATATCCAGGCTTTCTGTCGTAACGTGATTCGGATAATTAATGGCTAAAACCGCACTGAAATTTCGCTTACATCGCACGGTGATCGTTTTGATTTCGCTGGCGCTGTTAGTGGTGCTTATGCAAGGCGCATCCTGGTTTAGCCTTGGCCATCAGATGGCGCGTTCTGAACAGGCAGAAGAGCTGGCTCAAACGCTGACCCGCCAGGTGGCGTTCAGTCTTAAGCCCCTGATGGATAACAGCGAAGACAACCGCAGTCAGATTGAAGCCATTATTAATCAGATGACCGAAAACAGCCGTATTCTGGATGCGTCCGTCTATGCAGGCGATGGCAGCCTGGTGGCGCACAGCGGCGAAAATATTAACGTGCGCGATCGGCTGGCGCTGGATGGCAAACGCGCGGGAAGCTACTTCAATCACCAAATCGTTCAACCGCTCACCGGCGGCAACGGCCCCGCAGGGTTTCTGCGGGTGACGCTGGATACGCACGTGCTGGTCACCGAATCGCGTCAGGTGGATAACACCACGAATATTCTGCGCCTGATGATGCTGCTGGCGCTGGCGATTGGCATCATCCTCAGCCGTACGTTACTGCGTGACCGCCGCACGCGCTGGCAGCAGTCTCCGTTCCTGCTCACGGCCAGTACGCCTGTGAAAGAGGATGATGATGAGGACGAGAAAAAGGACGATACCGCAAACCCTTCGGTCTGACGCGACGGCCCGGCGCGGTTTACTTTACCGCCTGCCAGACATTGCTCTCATGCCTCACCAACCCACTCGATGAAAAAAGGCCCGTCTTAAGGGCCTTTTCCTTTCCAGATCCGCGTGACGCGCCAGGATCAGCCTTTTAGCAGCGCTTCCAGCTCGGATAACGTATTCACCCGCCAGTCCGGTTTGATCGCTTCGGGCAGCGGGCGCGAGCCGTGGTCGATCCAGCAGGTTTTAACGCCCGCATTCATGCCGCCGAGGATGTCTGATTCTGGCGTATCGCCAACCATCAACACGCGATCGCGTTGCGGATGTCCCATCTGTTCGAGCGCATAGTCAAAAATCCTGGCGTCAGGTTTAGGCACGCCCACTTCTTCTGACACCACCAGTGCAGAGAAGTACTCGAGAAAGCCGGTACGCTCCAGACGACGCTGCTGCAGCGCGGTAAAGCCGTTGGTGATGATGCCCATTTTGACGCGGCCGTGCAGCAGCGTCATCAGGCTGACTGCACCCTCGAGCGGCAGACAAATTTCCGCCATGGCTGACAAAAAGCCATCGTTAAGGATCGCCGGTGCCACGCTGAGTTTCTGCCCCCAGCCGACAAAACGGCGGGTCTGGAGCTCCTGTGCGGACAGCTGGCCATTTTGATACTCCACCCAGAGTGGCTTGTTGACCGCCTGGTAATCCGCAAAATCCTGGTCGGTGAACTGCACATCGTATCCGGCAAACAGACGTTGCAGGCCGGCAAACGAGTCAAAGTGAAACAGCGTGTCATCCGCATCAAACAGGATGCAATCCCAGTTCTCTAACATCAAAACTCCTCAGAAACGGCTACAGCGTGAGCGCCATGATCAGTGCATCTTCACGGCCGCTGGCGGTGGGATAATAGTGGGGACGGCGGCTGACCTGGTTGAAATCCAGCTGTTCGTACAGCGCGATGGCGGGTGCATTTGACGCACGCACCTCCAGCCACAATGTCATGACATCGCGCGCAATCAGTTGATCGATTAAATGCTGCAGCAGCGCCCGGCCAAGGCCGCGCCGCTGATAAGCCGGGTCGACAGCAATATTAAACAGCGACGCTTCATCCAGAACCACCTGGGTGATCGCGAAGGCGGCCATCTGGTTATCGACATCCAACCGCAGATTCAGAAAACGTTCGCCCTGATTGCTGTTAAAGGTCTCTTCGCGCCAGGGGAATGCATGGCTGCGACATTCAATAGCAAAGGCCTCGGGAATCGCGTCAGGCGTGAGGAAAGAAATGGCTGTCATGTTCACACATCTGTTGCCAGAGCGCGCGCCGGGCGGCACCGCTGCTAAGCAGTTCATTAAAAGAAGCGCTGGTTAAGGCAACGCCATTAAAGGTTTGTTCGCTCTCAACGCCCAATAGCCAGCCCGCGCAGTTGAGCGTTTCCGGCAGCATTTGCAGCTGGTCAGGCGTCACAGTCATCACCTGCGTCGGTTTAAGACTGAGCGTGTGCAGGACATCACGCAGGATGGGTTCCTGCAAACCTGGCGGATTCTCCGCCACAATAATCAGCTGCGTATCCGGCAAAAGCCGTACGGCGATCTCGCCCTGGAGCACGCGCGGGCGGCGCAGTTGATACTGCGTAATCCCCATTTGCTGTAAAAGCCAGTCGCGCCTGGACGTCATGATATACCTGCTTTGCTCGCTGAATGCGACGCTATGCTAGCAAACCCATCGAACATGCGCCAACAAACCACTATAATCTCCGCTCAGATCTTACAGGAGCCCTACATGTCTGCTTTTACCCCGGCCAGCGAAGTCATTCTGCGCCACAGTGATGAATTTACCGCCCGCCACGTTTTATTTGCTGGCGATCTGCAGGATGACCTGCCCGCACAGCTTGAGACCGCCTCTTCACGCGTGCACACTCAGCAATATCATCACTGGCAAAACCTGAGCCGTCGTATGGGGGAACAGGCGCGTTATGGACTGGTCGCTCAGGCAGAGGATGTTCAGGGCTGCGATACGCTGGTTTACTTCTGGACCAAGAACAAACCGGAAGTGCAATTCCAGTTACAAAATCTGCTGTCTCTGCTGCCGGTTGGCTGCGATGTCTTTGTGGTAGGTGAAAACCGCAGCGGCGTGCGCAGTGCGGAAGGGATGCTGGAGCAGTGGGTGCCCCTGGAAAAAATCGACAGTGCACGCCGCTGTGGTCTTTATCATGGTCGTCTGGAGAAGCTGCCTGCCTTTGATGCCTCGGCCTTTGGTAACAGCTACCAGCTGGATGATCTGACCGTTCATACGTTACCCGGCGTATTCAGTCGCGACGGTCTGGATGCGGGCAGCGCATTACTGCTATCCACGTTCACGCCGCACACCAAAGGGAAAGTGTTGGATATCGGCTGCGGCGCAGGCGTGATCGCCGCGTCGTTACCGGCGCATTCACCTAAAGTGCGCCTGTGGCTGTGTGACGTACATGCCGCCGCCATCGAGGCCAGTAAAGCCACGCTGGCCGCTAACGGCCTGGAAGGCGAAGTCTTTGCCAGTAACGTCTTTTCCGACGTGACCGGGCGCTTTGACATGATTATCTCTAACCCGCCGTTCCATGAAGGCACGCAGACCAGCCTGGATGCCGCCCAAACGCTAATCCGGGGTGCCGTTAAGCACCTGAACAGCGGTGGGGAGCTGCGCATTGTCGCGAACGCCTTCCTGCCTTATCCCCAGGTGCTGGACGAAGCCTTTGGCAATCACGAAGTGCTGGCGCAAACCGGCCGCTTTAAAGTTTATCGTGCGGTTTACGGTCGCGGTGCCAAAGCCCGTTAATACATTTTCTCTGCCTTTTTCGCCGTTTTAGCGCGTCGCCAGGCTGAAAACGTTGCTTTTTGCAGCGATCGTTTCCGTCTGGCGAAATATGTGTTGACGCATTGAGTAAAATCTCTAAAATGCGCCTCCGTGGTTGTAATACGGTAACGTATTGCGGGTATGCGAAGGTGGCGGAATTGGTAGACGCGCTAGCTTCAGGTGTTAGTGTCCTAACGGACGTGAGGGTTCAAGTCCCTCTCTTCGCACCAAAATCACATATTTCATATCGCGAGCACTGCGCGAAGGTGGCGGAATTGGTAGACGCGCTAGCTTCAGGTGTTAGTGTCTTAACGGACGTGAGGGTTCAAGTCCCTCTCTTCGCACCATTGCGGTGATATGAAAAGACAACTCGATGCGAAGGTGGCGGAATTGGTAGACGCGCTAGCTTCAGGTGTTAGTGTCTTAACGGACGTGAGGGTTCAAGTCCCTCTCTTCGCACCAACGTTGTCATTCCCACTCTATTATCCCTGCATTTTCCTTTCCCTTGCGTTACCCGTTTCACTCCTCGGACAGACTACAGCCCGCTGAATTTGAAGCCTGTTGCCGCAATGCCGCCTGCCAGCGCGAGACAGGAAGGCAGCAATACATAGTGCCGCATGCGCTGATTAAACAACATAAGCAGGGTGAGCAATAACGCGATTAACATCACGATGCGCCACTGCTCAAAGGTAGGCTGCCATGCTGTTATTACCGGTATTGCCGCACATGCCAGCATACTTCCCCATGCACTATCCAGTTTGATACCGCGCATTGCCTTCCCCCTGACCACCTGTGAGCCGTTTTAGTCAATCCGATATGATAACCATTCCCATTAGCATATGATAATAATTCTCAACTTTCAGCTTGTTTTTTTACAGGCGGGCGGGAAGATGACAGCTAAACAAGAAAATGTTAAATTGCAACCGATTACACTTTTTATAACAGCAATATAATGCCTGTCGACCGGCTGAAATCCTGCGCCGGTTTTTGCTTTGTTATTTCAGGGCCGTCACGAGTATGAATAATGAAAATAGAATCTTATGATGAATTGAAACACAGCAAATACCGCCTCTCGTTGATGCTCTTTTTGTTTTTAAACGCATCCGTTTCGCTATTTTGTCTGCTCCCTTTGGCCGAAAATAATGAAACACAAATCACCGTGCCGGTGATGATGGTGGCGTTCTTTAGCCTGACCATGCTGAGCACGTGTTTAATAAAAACTAAACTAAAATTACCGCTGTTAAATCCCGTCGCGCTCATCCTGGGTGGGCTATGGGCATGGCATATTCAGTATCGCTATCATTCTGTTTTAATTGACGATGGCGGTTTTTTGATTGTCAGTCTGCTGTGCGTTTTTTTTATCAGCGCCATTGCACTGAGCGATTATTTGGTCGCGTTTTGCCTACACATTACCCCTTCCATGTTAACAGTGCTCATGCTGGATCACGGGCAACATCTGCCGTTGATTTTATTGACGATTGCCTTACCCCTGATTGGCTTTTCATTGCAACATCTGATGCGACGCCGTTCGGAAGACTTTACGCTGCGCTTAATGTATCAATTGTATGAAGAAAAAGAGTCATTCAGCGACCTCAGTATGCTTGATCCCTTAACAGGCTTATATAACCGACGCGGACTGAAAAATCGCCTTGATAACATTCTGGATAATCATGTCGGCAGTCATTATGTGTTGCTGTTAGATATCGACCACTTTAAGGCTTACAACGATAATTATGGTCATGCGATGGGTGATCAGGCGCTGGCACGCGTTTCGGTTGCCATTCGCGATGCGGTACGCTCACGCGATGTGGTAACACGTTACGGCGGAGAAGAGTTTTTAGTATTAATGACCAACGTCAATGCATCAATCGCTATGAAGCTGGCGGAAAGAATTCGCCAATATGTGGTGAATCTGGAAATTCCCCATTTGTTTAATGAGCGCGTTTCGACGCATGTCACCATTAGTGCAGGTATTGCGCCGATTTACGACAATGAATTTGATCAGGCCGTTGCCAATGCTGATCGCGCATTATACGTCGCAAAAAATCGGGGGCGAAATACGATTCTGGCCTGGGAAGATCTGCCCGGTGTTCCCAGCCCCGCGACGAGTGACGTCATATAAGTGCGTGCCGGATAGCCATGTTATCCGGCGCTCCTCTGGTGAAAACAGGAAGAGATAAAACCGCGTCAGCCCCTTAGCGCCCTCTCGTTTTGCCTCTGCCCTTCCCCAGCCCTCTCGCCGCTATGCATTCTGTTACCTATTCTTTCTCTCTCTCGTTTACACCGCTGCGGGCTTGTGGCAATTTTTACGCCTTCAATTAGCATGGAGAGAAAAATGAGCCTGGAGTCTGTACGCCAGTTTTTTGCCGAGCGTGCGCCGGAAATCGACATCATTGAGATGCCTTACAGTACGGCAACGGTAGAAATGGCGGCTCGCGTTCACGGTGTGGCGCCGGGACAAATCGCCAAAACCCTTTCCCTCAAGGTCAAGAATGAGGTGATCCTGGTGGTGACCCGTGGCGATGCGCGGTTAGACAACCGCAAACTCAAAGCCGCCCTGGGTGCTAAAGCGCGGATGTTAAGCGTGGACGAAGTGATCAACTGGACCGGGCATCCGGTTGGCGGGGTTTGCCCCTTTGGCCTGGAAAATCCGGTCACGGTATATTGTGATATCTCGTTAAAAAGCTTTGATGAAGTGTTGCCCGCCGCGGGCGCGGTTCACAGTGCAGTACGCATTTCGCCGCAGCAGATGGCTGAACTTACTGCGGCAAAATGGGTAGACGTCTGTGAAACGCGTTAATGTGTCTGCTTTGCCATCGCGCCGGAAATTTTAATTCCGCGCGTTTCGCGGCCAAAGGCGACAAAAACACAAATCAATACGGCCACGGTTCCCGCTACGATGGCCATACCAAGCCCGTAGTTGCCACCGTGCGCTTCAGCAATACGTGACTGTAGCGTCGCGTTGACGGACGCAATGAGATTACCTAACTGATAAACAAAGCCGGGCAATACCGCTCTTGCATTCCCCGGCACCAGTTCGTTCAGGTAAGTCGGTATCACGCCCCATGCGCCCTGCACCATAAACTGCATCAAAAAGGCGCCAAGACCAATAGCCCATGAACCGCTGGAAAAGGCCCACAGCGGCAGCACCGGCAGCGTCAGCAATGCGGCGATAATAATGGCTTTCTTGCGGCCAATACGTTCAGACAGCGTGCCGAAGAAGATGCCACCCAGCATAGCGGCAATGTTATAGCTTATGGCAATAATACTCACGGTGTGGGCATCAAACTGGTGCTGCACTTTCAGGAAGGTCGGGTAAAGATCCTGCGTACCATGACTAAAGAAGTTAAAGCAGGCCATTAACAGCACCATGTAGATGCAGATTTTCCAGTGCTGGCGCAGTATCGGCATCAGTGCGCTGCTCTCTTTGCGCTCACGTGCCGCCAGCCACACGGGCGATTCAGGGACGTTGAAATAGATAAAGGGTAACAGCAGAATCGGAACAGCCCCGATGAGGAACATGCCGCGCCAGCCCACCGCATCAAAAAATAAACCAAAGACGATGGACGCGAGCAGGTAACCGCACGGATAGCCGGCCTGGAAAAGTCCCGACATCAGACCGCGGGAGCGATCGGGAATGGTTTCCATTGCCAGCGAAGAGGCCACGCCCCAAATGCCGCCCATGGCTATACCATAGAAAATGCGGAAAGCCAGAAATGCAGCGAAGGTCGGTGACCAGGCAGACAGCAGTTCGAACACGGAGAAAAAGACAATGTTCAGCATTAAGATCGGCTTACGGCCATATTTCTCCGCCATCCGCCCAAACAGTAGCGCGCCAATCGGGCGCACCGCCAGCGTTAGCATAATGGCGACGGACACATCGGTGACAGAATTGTGGAAGTACTGAGCAAGGTTACTCAGTACAAACACCAGAATAAAAAAATCGAATGCGTCCAACGTCCAACTGGCAAAACAGGCGAAAGCCACGTTGCGCTGGGTGGATGTCCAGTCAAGCATACACGTCTCCTCTGTGAGACACTCTGGCGCATCGCCCATAACGTTCCTGGCCGCTGTCGGAGAGTGATGTAATTGTTAATCAAATGTATACATCATGTTCTAGAGGAGAGCGTACCGCGCAATTGTCAGGCAGTGGATCAGGCTGTAAGAAAGCGTGTCTGACGGCAGAGAATCCAGGCGACGAATCGCCTGGGTTTTACTCGGGGAGGTGGTTGAAGGCCTGCTCAATGATTGACAGCAGGAGCGCGTTATCCACACTGTGCAACACATGCACCAGCGCGCCGGCGTCAGGCGGAATACCCACGTCCAGACGCAGTGGCTGCCGATAGCGCCAGGTTTTACCGCGCGTCGCGCCCGGACGAAGCTCAATATCAACACGGTAGTCCGTTCCCCATGCCACGCGCTGATTAAGCAACCAGGCGACGACCAGCGCATCATGGATCCAGCATCCGGCCAGGTGACGGGTTTGCATTGAGTAGTCGATCCAGGGCTGCAAGGTGCCATGCACAAAGCGCGTCAGCGGATGTTCGCGACAGGTCATGCGCGTCAGATCGTCCTGAGTCAGCAGCGTTTGCGTGGTGACATCCATGGGGACCAGCGTAATGGCGGCGCCGCTGTGTAATACCTGATGAGCAGCTTCCGGATCGATGCCGAAATTGGTGTCTTTGATGTAATCATCCAGCGCAAAAACACCGCCCATAATCACTATCTCTGCCACCGATTCCGCCATGTCCGGAAAACGCTGCATGGCCAGCGCCACATTGGTGAGTGGGCCAATCGCAATCAGCGTGATTTCGCCGGGGTTATCGCAGATGAGTTGCCCCATCGCCTGCGCGGCATCCGTTGCATCGGCCTCTAACATGGCAGGCTGAGGAACGCCCTGCCAGAGTGACAGCAGATTGAGCTGTTCAACCCGCTTGTCCAGCACAGCGCGCCAGGGGCCGGGATCTTCGCACAATGCCTGACGGGCCCCCTGCACGACAGGCACGGCACAGCCCAGCCGTGTCACCAAATCTTTGGCGACCCGCGCACCGACATCACTCGGCGTATTCCCTGCTACGGTGGTAATTAATTCTAACGACAGCCCTGGTGAGGCTAATGCCAGAGAAAGTGCAAGGCCGTCATCCGTGTTCGCCCCTGCAATACCATTCCCCGGATCACAATCAATAATCAGTCTTTTCATTATTTGGTTTATTTACTCTGGCCTGTGATGGCCGACAGCCACAAGATTCACCAATTTCAAGATGGTGTGGAAACGATTCAATGCGTGCCTCGCCATTCCACTGTTTCAACATATGGATAGCGCAGCGTGCCATCTCTTTTACCGGCTGACGCACGGTCGTTAATGCCGGAACGTGATAGGCAGACTGTTCTGTGCCATTAAAGCAGACCAGCGCGACATCTTTCGGCACGCGAATGCCGTGCTGACTCAAGGCGCGGATACAGCCAATGGCCTGGCCTTCGTTACTGGCAAACAGCGCGCGGGGCAGCTTCTGGCTGGCTATCATGCGCAGCGTTGCCTGATAACCGCCCTCACGGGTATAGGTGGTGGGGAAAATCAGTGATTCATCAATCTGTACATTGTGCGCCTGCATCGCGTCACGCCAGCCCTGAATACGATCCTGGGCATTGAGCATATCCAGCGGTCCGCTAATCATGCCGACCTGCTGATAACCATGGCTCAGCAAATGTGCGCACACCTGAAAGGCGGCTTGTCGCTCATCCACCCGTAACATGCTGACCCCGGGCTGCGCTTCAACCCGATCAAGCATAACCAGCGGTGTCCCGCTGGCTGTGATGATATCAATGAAAGGATGGCGATCCACGCTGTTATAAAACAGGCCGTCGACCTGACGATTCAGTAGCCCCTGAATCAGCTCCAGCTCCCGTTTGCGATCGTCGCCTGCATCACCAAGCAGCATTACATGCCCGTGATTGAGCGACTCCTGCAGCAGCATGTGCGCCATCGACGCGACAAAGGGGTTGCTGATATTCGGCACCACCAGCCCAAAGGTTTTGGTGTGGCCTGACGCCAGGGCGCGGGCGGCGGCATTCGGGCGATAGCCGGTTTGCTCGATGGCGGCAAGCACCCGCTGACGGGTGGCATCCGCGACCGGGCGTGGTCCGTTATTAATGACGTAACTGACCACGGCAACGGAGGTCCCTGCGGCTTTTGCCACGTCGTTGCGCGTGACCGTCGTTTTTACCGGTTTCGCCACTTCGCCCTCCTCATCTAATGCCGCTTGCCATGTAACTTCATCGTATTCAGATGGCGTCCTCTGGCAGATTAAGATCGCGCCCGCGCGTTTCCGGTGCCACAAAGGTGGTCAGGAAACCAATGGAAGCCATCGCTGAGAAATAGATCGCAATGGACCACCAGTGCCCGGTGTACGACAGCATCGCCGCCGCCACCAAAGGTGCAGTGCCACCTGAAATAATCGAGCCCAGCTCTTTGGCCACGGCCATCTTAGTATAACGGTGGTTCACGCCAAACAGTTCCACGCCCCAGGCCGCCTGGACGCCAAAGATGCCCAGAGAAGCCAGCGCCATGCCCACCACGATAACCGGGATAACAATCGCAGGTTCGCGCGTATCCAGCAGCGTAAAGGCTGGCCAGGCATAAATCATCAGCAACAGGCAAAAAACCCGATAAACGACCCGGCGACCGAAGCGGTCTGACAGCCAGCCGGCCAGGGGAATAATCAGGAAGCCAAGCAGCGAGGCAATAAAGACCGCCGTGGTCGGCACGGATTTATCGACCATCAGGACCTTAGCGACATACCCGACGATAAAACCCTGCGCCAGATAAGAGGGACCGTTTTCGCCAATACGTAAGCCGACCATGGTCCAGAAAGCACGGGTACGCTGAAAGAAGGGGCGCGTATCAACCGTCTGATGCTGCGTGGCGATAAGGTTCGCCCGCTCCGCTTCCAGTTGCGCTTTCTTGCGCTCGAACACCGGGGTTTCCCGCAGGTTGCGGCGGATCCACAGTGCCACAAGGGCAATGACGGCGCTGCTCAGGAAGGGAATACGCCATCCCCATTCCAGCAGGCTTTGTTTATCCATCTGCACCACCAGCAGCCAGACAAGCGATGCCAGCAGCGTGCCGCTGTTAGAGCCGAGGGCGATAACGGAAGACACCAGGCCACGCCGCTTAACCGGCGCATATTCTCCCAGCATCACGGTTCCGCCGGAAAGCTCAGCGCCTGCGCCAAACCCCTGACTGAAACGTAGCAGAACCAGACAGGCAGGCGCCCAGATGCCAATGGAGGCGTAGCTGGGAATCAAGCCGATTAGGGTTGTGGATGCGCCCATCAGAATAATGGTGGTTACCATGACGACTTTGCGACCTTTTCGATCGCCCAGCCAGCCAAAAAATAACGCGCCGATAGGGCGGGCAACAAATCCAACCGACCAGGTTGCAAAGCTGGCAAGCAGCGCCATGGCGGGGGTTTGTTCAGGAAAGAAAACATCACCGAAGATAATGCCGGCGGCGAGGCCATAGAGTGCGAAATCCGCGTACTCCATTGCCGTCCCTAACCAGCATGAAACCGTCGCGCGCCAAAAATCTTTGCGGCCGGCTGGGGTAGTAAACCGCTCATCAGCGGCGGAGGTGGAAGGCTGTGCTGCCTGCTGCGTAACGGAGTGCTGTGCCGTCATAAACGCTGTCCCTTGAAAATATGCAGATCGATAAATGCCATTCCGAGAGACGGTTCCCTGACTGCGAGCAGAACGCCCCGGTGGCGACATTCAGTTGGCTAACCATGATAAAAGGAAAGTTAAAGATTCCCTGGTGTTGGAATCCGCAGTATCGCGAGCTTCGCCGCTGTATATTTCAGCGGTCGTATTAATCTGGCGAATGTAACTTGATCCTCGATCGGCCTACCGTGCATCGAGCACCGTGAGCAATCACTGGAAGCTAGTGTATCTACGCGCGTAGATAAATCAATAGCCTTTGAGAAAATTTGTTAAATTTCCTTCACTATCAAGCTTCATTAATATTCCATTTTAAGCGCAAAATCAGGCGGTTAATCCCGACCCGACGCACAAAAAAACAGCATACACCGGAACCAGAGGCACTTTTCTTTTAACATTAAGCCAAACTGGCTGTCTGACCCTTTCATCGCCTGATGTTGTCGCATATTGGTGTGACTGCCTGATGACAGCACAGGCAGCGATTGCCACATAACGCATCCTCAGATATACCTGACTGGCGCATAAACCGGAGAACGCCGTTAAATCATTATGACCATTATCCTGATGCGACATGGTAAACCTGACCACCCTTTTGCCGGACGTTTAAGCGCACAGGGGCTGGCAGACTGGTGTGAAGCCTATGATCTGTCACTGGTGAGCGATGGCCCGCCCGATCGCAGCATCAGCATCGCCAGAAAAGCGGCGGTTGTGGTCTGCAGTCCTCTGCCCCGCGCCCACTCTTCGCTGGAGCGCCTCGGACTGCATCCCCATCACGTTGATGCGCTGTTCAGTGAAGTCGGTATTCCTTTGCTCCGGGCTGATCGCATTCAGTTACCCACCTTTGTCTGGCAGGCCATCCTGCGCGCCATGTGGTTTTGTGGCTATGCCGGGGAGACCGAGTCGCTGCAGCATGCGCGCGCCCGCGCCTCGCGTGCCGCCGATCGGCTGATCGCCCTGTCGCAGCAGGGTACGGTTTTGTTGCTGGGGCACGGCATTATGAACAAGATGATTGCCCGTGAATTGCGTAAGCGAGGCTGGCAGGCGGAAAAACACGCCAGCAGCCGCCACTGGAGTTCGGCCATCTACCATCGCCCCTTTATTTAACCAATTTGAAAGTAGCTCAGCGTTTCGTAGCCAGCCCCCACCTCGGTTGTCGCAAGAACGGTTTTCTGTACCAGATCAATGACGCTCAGCGTCCGGTTATCATCATGGGTGATCAATAGCCGTTTCTTGTCCGGACTGAAACAGCCATCCAGCGGCTGGTGAGTCAGCGCTATATGCCCCAAAGGATTCAGTAATTCATCAAAAAGCGTGACGATGGGTTCCTGGTGCCCGATCGCCATCAGATACTCGCCATCCGGACTAAAGCGAACCTTCTGACAGGGCTGTTGATGGCCTGGAAGCGCCAGCCGCTGGCGGATTCGATGGCTCTGGCGATCGACGACATAGAGCAGCGGCACATCGGCGGCGCTGGCGATGAGATAGGGATGCCTGGGTGATGCAGTAAGGCCTGAAACCGGGCCGGGCATCAGGATGGTATCAATGACTCGCCCTTCCGCTTCGCACAGGTCGACGACGGTAATGGTGGCATCCTGCTCATTGTCGGTAAAGAGCTTGCGGCCGCTGGGCGAAAGCGTCAGGCGATGGGTATTATCAAGCGGAATGGGAATCGTCTTTTCAACGCGGTGGGTAAGGGGATCGATCACCACCACGACAGTAGGATTTTCGCAGCACAGATACACTTTGCCGTCGCGCCCTAACTGACCGCTGTGCGGCGCTTGTGACGGTGAGAGGTCGATATAGTCATTAATCGCCCGCTGTCGTAAATCAATGACCGCCACTTTATGGCCAGGATGAGGCGCATCGCCTTGCATATCGTCACCGTACAGAGGGAGAAAAGCCTTTTCCCAGGGCGCGAGCATCAAAAGCTCGTGCAGTCGCGTTGGGATAACGTCCACGGCCTGGCTGACGTCAAAGGTGTCAGGATCGAGAAACAGCGCCCGTCTGGTTTGCCTGTCAATCGCCAGTAATCCTCGAGATTCAAACGGCATGTCATCTCCTTTTCGTCTGTATAGCTAAAGCGTAGACAATGACTGTCAGGCTGCGCACATCTGTAAATTCATTAATCATGCTGAATATTTCACTTATCTCGATTCCGCACTGATGCTCATACTCGCGCACTGTTTATCGGTTTCATGACAGAAAAACGCCCCCTCTGTCGATATAAAGATATTGCCATAGCGGAATAAAACATTAGCGTAAATAAATATTTATTTTTATTTCAGGCGAATGCTTATTTCCGTTTTATCCTAAAGTTTCCATCAGGAATAGCGAATTGTTGAATTGTGTTCTATTAAATAAATGAGTCGCGGCCGCTCACGTCACGCTTGTGCACAGAAACTGTCGTGGCTCGCCATTGAACCATCACCAGGGAAATACAATAAAAATTGCGCAGCGCAGCATGTCTGCGTTTATGGCGGTTTATATACGGGATGACAGCTTAAGCCCTTATTTTGCCGACTGGCATAAACACTATAATCAAAATAACAGGTGAAACATGAATTCACACCGCCGTTCCTTGCATCATCTCTGGCGTCAATGGGAAAAACTTGCTTTCACCAGCCGCATGCTGTGGACGATTAAACAACACCGGGCCGTAAGCGCGCCTGAATACGATCCTACGCTGGAACAGGACGTGCTGCTGGAATCCGTACCTAAGACCCTGCCTGCCATTGCTAAAAAAGTCTGGCTGTACTGGCCCGGCGACCGGCTACCTGCTTCCGTTGCCCTTAACGCCAGTAAAATTTGCCGTGATAATCCGGATCATGAGATCCACCTGCTTACCCCTCAGACGCTGGGACAGTGGCTGCCGGATGTGCAATTTGTCTCTTCCGATCTGACTCCGCAGCTAAAAAGCGACATCATCCGGCTGGAGCTATTATTACGCTACGGTGGCATCAGCATAGACTGCAACACGTTGCTGTTCGAGGATCTTGCCTGGGTCCATCAGGCCCAAAGCGACCGCCCCATGGATGTGCTGGGATATTATCGTCAGCAAAACACGGTTAACCCACTCAGACCGATGATTGAAACCGGCTTTATCGCGGCGCCTGCTCAAAACCCCTTTATTCGTGAATGGCTGAAACAACTGGCCCCGGTAAAATACGTGGGGAGACAAAACTATCTGCTGGAGTTAATGAAACGCAGTGATTTCCCTGCAGTGCAACAGAATCTCAGCAACCCCGGTGACGAACTCACGGCGCTGGCACATCAGTTGGCTATGGATGAGCATCGTCGGGTTAATACCAGGTTACGTAAAGCGGAAGCCAGCGTCGGCTATTATCAGCAGGTGCATGCTGGCAGCAACGATGCCTGTGTGCGCTCTGTTCTGTTTCAGCAGCGTCCGCTCACGCCGCCGCCGGTCATCCGGCTCAGTGACAGTGCGCGCGCGCACCTCGATTTTAACCTGCGGTTACGCTTTTACAATCGTGCCAGCCTGGTCGGAGAAGCGATGCACGACAGCCCATCCTCTCCCGCCAGACTTTCAGCGCCGCAGGAACAACGCGCGTAATCCACCCCCTGCCCGGCCGTTTCATTAGAAATCGCCGGGCACTTCGCCCCTGTTTAACGTCGAATTGACTGTACTGTGAGTCTGCAGCCAAATCTGCGCAGAGATGTTGCAGCCTGATGACAGCCACTATAGATTGAGTCAAAAATCCATGGAATGTCCCCCTGTTGATAAGAGACATATTCATACGATAAGAGGATTTGACGTTGTCTGAATTCGTGTCAGTGATACTTTTTCTGACCGCGATTGCTGTTTATTCCTGTAAAGCAGGCCGAAGCAGAATCTGGTTTTCCCTCACCTTGTGCTTGTTAATGCTGTTCGTGCTGCTCAACGCCACGCTGTTCGCCAGTAATTATTTTACCGGCGACGGCATTACTGACGCTGTAGTGTATACCCTAACGAACAGCCTCACCGGTGCGGGCCTGAGTAAATACGTTGTGCCCGCCCTTGGGCTGGTCATCGTGCTGTTTTTACTGTTTTGTGCCCTGTCATGGCTGCTGCGCCGCCGTGAGCGGCCCTTTCATTCAGGCTGGAGCCTGGTGGCTTTTGCCTGTGCCGCAGGCGCGGTACAAACAACGCCAGCCTTTCAGCAAGTGAGTTCTCTCATTACCTCGCACTCACTGCGCGAAAACTCCGACTTTGCCACCGTCTATAAAGTCCCGAAAAAGCGCATTGCGCAGCCCGCACTTAACGTGGTGTATATTTATGCTGAAAGCCTGGAGCGGACCTACTTCGACCCGATTGCCTTCCCTGGGCTGGCTCCCGAACTCAGCCGGGAAAAAGAGCAAAGCATCGACTTCACCCAGACCGAGCAGCTTCCCGGCACGGATTACACCATTGCCGGTATGGTCGCATCGATGTGCGGTATCCCGCTTTTTGCCCCTTTCGACGGAAATGCTTCCGCCTCCCTTTCCAGTTTTTACCCACAGAACGTTTGCCTGGGCGATATTTTAAAAAATTCCGGTTATGAAAACTGGTTTATTCAGGGCGCTGACCTGCGCTTTGCGGGTAAAGATGTCTTTTTACGTTCTCACGGCTTTGACCCTGCGCGCCTGTACGGTTCACAGGAACTCAAAGACAAGGTTAGCGATCCCACCTACCGCAACAACTGGGGTTATTACGACGATACCGTGTTGGACGAGGTGTTTGAAACCTATGAGGCACTTTCGCGCCAGCAGAAACGTTTTGCGCTGTTTGCGCTCACGGTGGATACGCATCATCCTGATGGGTTTATTTCCCGAAGTTGCCAGCGCAAAAGTTACAGCTATGCGGGCAAGCCAAATCAGTCGTTCAGCGCCGTATCCTGCTCGCAGGAGCATATCGCACGCCTGATTGCCCGTATTAAGGCTTCACCCTGGTTTAAGAATACCGTGATTGTGGTGGCATCCGATCATCTGGCCATGAACAACACAGCGCATCCCTTTCTGATCAAGCGTCCTCGTCACGATCTGTTTATGGTGATCCGTGGCGATCAACCGCAGGCAGAAGTGATAGATATGAAACGCAGTACGCTGGATAACGGCGCGACGTTACTGGATATTCTGGGCGGCGACAATGCGATAGGTTTGGGACGTAGCAGCCTGTCCGCAGTGTCGTTGTCGAGCCAGTTTGAGGATATGAAAACCAAAGTGTTGAGCTGGAAAGCCGATATCATTCAGCTGTGGAACTTTCCCAAAAAGATCGACAGCATCACGCTGGATCAGACGAAAAACACGCTCAGCTTTTCCGGCGCCAGCTTTGCCTTGCCCATTCTGCTGCGGGTGACGGAGAAGCATGTAGAGCCACTGCCTGAGGGGGAATATTCGGCGCCTTTACGTTATCAGCTGGCCGACTTTACCTCGGCGGAAAAGTTTGTCTGGGTCGATCGCTGCTTTAAAATTGCCCGTATCTGGCAACCGGCGCTGGCCCTTTCCAGCGACTGGTGCCTGGCAATGGGCCAGCTCGCGGGCCATCCCTCCGTCATGCGTATGGATACCCCCCTGTGGAAAGGAAAGGTGCAGTTCCCGGCAGGCCCCCAGAACGATGCAAACTATCAACATGCCGTGGCGCAGCTGCGCATCGACGATAATGCGATTCGTTATGATGCCGACAGCTTTCTGTTCGCGGTTCCCGGCGCACCCGCAAGCGTGAAGCAGTTCAGCGGCCTTTCCCGTACGGAAAACTGGGGCCGCTGGTCAAACGCCAATCTTGCCCCGGAAGTGACCATAGAATTCGTTAACCCTTTGCCCGCCAGATTTGATCTGGTGATTACCGCTCGCGCCTATGGCCCAAATGCGCACCGACCCACAAGGGTGCAGGTAGGCGACACAAAACAGCCCCTGATGCTGGGAGAAGAAGCATCAACCCAGACGCTGCGTTTTGATAACACCCGCGGAAGCCATCGGTTAACGTTTACCCCACCAGAGCCGCAACTCAGCAATCTTAACAACATCGCAGGTCAGGACCCACGCAAACTCGGCATCGGTCTGATTACGTTAAAGGTTGTCCCCGTTCCCTGATGTTTATTCACGATGACGGTTAGCCCCCACCTTTTACACTGCCTGGTAAGCGGGCTGTGTAAAAGAGGCTAACTGACAACGTTTTTTTTGCGGCCCACCCCGCAAAAAGATGAAAACTACGCGTTTAACTAATTGATATAATGGAATTTATTTCGCAATATGTTTTTTATCTTCTGTGACCAGACCGGCTCTCCTGACATGATATTCAAATAACGTGATGAATCGGGAAGGCTCTTGAATGACACTCACCATGATGAATACACACAAAGCGTTTAAACGTTTACAGCGCGCAGGCATCAACGATCGCCAGGCAGAAGCGATGGTGGATATTTTTTCGGCATTAAAGCAGGACAATGCGCTGTCCCGTGCTGATGTCATGCAGGCTTTTCAGCGTCAGAATCAGCATATCTTTTCGCTAAGCACGCAACTGAAGAAAACGGAGTCGTGCCTCAGAACCGATGTGGATGAACTCAAGGCAGACGTCAGCGTACTCAAAACGGACGTTGCCGTGCTCAAGACCGATGTCAGCGTACTCAAAACCGACGTCGCTGAACTCAAAACGGATGTCAGCGTACTCAAGACCGACGTCGGGAGTTTAAAAAACGATATGCGTTGGGTACAGCGTCTGCTGATGATCATGACCACCACGTTGCTTATGGCGACCATTAAATATGTGCTTGCCTGAGACGTTACCCGCGCTTCAGGCCTTAACCTCGCAGAGTTTCCAGCTTTTCACGCTGTCGCCCGTCGGCTGTAAAGTTAGCCTCTGCCAGCCAGCGTTCCAGCCCATTTTTAACAGCTGGCCATTCACTGTCGATGATTGAGAACCAGCTTGTATCGCGCGTGCGGCCTTTATAAACGCGGGCCTGACGAAATTCACCTTCAAAGCGAAATCCCAGCCGAAGCGCGGCCCGACGCGAAGGCAGATTACAGCTGTCACATTTCCATTCATAACGCCGGTAGCCCAGTTGCTCAAAGGCATAACGCATCAGAAGAAAATGCGCTTCGGTCGCCATTCTTGTTTGCTTTAGCAATCGGGAAAAGGTGACATATCCCACTTCCATCACCCCATTTTGCGCATCAACACGCATCAGCGATAGCGTTCCGACGGCCTTACCGGTTTCAACATCAATGACGCTGAAATGCAACGGATCCTGACTCGCCTCCATCGTAGCAGCATGGGTGAGCCAGGCGGCTTCATCATTAAACGGCCCATCAGAAAGATAGGTCCAGTCACGGCCATCTTCTGCAAGCGACCAGGCCTGCCAGAGTGCTTCAGCATGCGAAGCCACGCTAAAGGGCTCCAGCCGGCAAACCTGACCTTGAAGCACCTCACGCTGAGGTAAGGGACGTGGCTGCCAGTCGGGCATGGATTGCCCTACAGGTTGACCATACTGATTGACGTGTTGCGACATCATGCCTTCTCCATTGCAGTGAATAAAAACACGTTGCCATGTTGCAAACACGTTGAGAAGTCATCACTGATAAAAAAGACAGAAATAGAAAACGGCCGCTTAACGCGGCCATTGAAAGAAGAGATAACTAACAAAGCGCCGCAGGACTACCCGCGGAAGAAGATATCGCCGGATTTACCCATAACGATCTTACCGGTGTCGTTAGTAATCAGAATGTAATTGGCATTGATATAAGCCCAGTGGGTATCTGGCTGAGGCGCAGGCAAATTACGTTTCTGCCACTCGGTGATGGTGTAAGTCTTGCTGCGGTACTTATCAGGCACGGTATCACCGATTTTATGCTCTTTATAATCAATGATAATGGTGCTGAGATCGTAATTTGGCTTGCCTGGATTGCCTGCTGACTGTGAAGGCGTTGTTGGGGTAATACCGTCGTTAGAGTCAGAACTCATCGGCGCCTGCGGCTGGGCAGGTGCTGCAGCACCGGGCTGCGCGTTGTTATCGCCAGGTTGAGCGGTTGGATTGGCCGGTTGAATCTGCGGCGGCGGTGGCACATTGTCGGTGGTTTCACCCGCAGCCTGAGCGGCGGGGATCAGGCTCAGCGAGCCGAACAGTAAACCAGCTGAAATAAAAGCAATTTGAGTCCTGCGCATAATAATTTCCACATTGAATTGATTTTAATAACAGTAGACTACTCTGAAGACAATCTAAACAGGGCTGCGGTTCCGTCACTCATAAAGGTAAGTGTAAGGAATCACGACTCATTCTGGACCCAACCTACACCTTACCTGTCTTTCTCTGCCAGGTTAAGCAACAATGTGATACCAAGATAGTTGCTCCAGTTAAACGCGTTTTGCAGTACCACGATGGCATTGCCTGCCTGCTTGTCAAAACCGATAAAAGCGGAATAACCACCAATATAGCCGACCTGGTAGGTAATGTTCCTTCCTGCCAGCCTGTCTGTTACCCAGGCGATATTCTGCGTCTGTGCGCCCTGCTGATACACGCCTTTATTGATCTCAGCAAAGGCACGATTACGCGCCGGATCGCTGCCCGCAGTGAGATGTGCGCGCAGATAGACGCTCAGATCCCGTGCGTTGCTGTAAAGACTGCCCGCCGCGACCATATTACGCTGGAAACGCCAGTCTGGGGTGAGTTCACCGCGCGGGATAAGCTTTGGCTGATCGCCAGCATGCCCTAACGCCCGTGTGGAAAAACCGCTTAAACGCTCAGGCACAAAGCTGGTGTTGCTCATTCCCAGCGGTCGGAAAATCCGTTGGTGGGCAAGCGTTTCAATATCACTATGGCAGCGTTCACGCAAAATATAGCCCAGCAGCGCATAGCCAAGGTTAGCGTATTGCGCTCCCCGCTGACGCGGCGCAGAAAAATCCGCCAGGTATTCCAGAACGTCATCACTATCCAGGTTGCCATAAAAGTTCTGACCGCTGCGCAGATAGCCCATAAACTGCATAAACATCGGCAAATCCATATCCTAACGCGGCAAACCCGAGGTATGGGTCACTAACTGTAATAGCGTGATTTGACGTGCATCCTGGCTCAATCTGACGTCAGAGGGCAACAAATCGGCCAGCGTGTCACTCCAGTGCAGTTGGCCTTCGTTAACCAACTCAATAATCACCTCTGCGGTTACGCCTTTACTCTGTGAGCCGAGCGCAAATAAGGTTTCAGGCGTAATCGGATAGCGATGCACGTCATCGGTGACACCTGCGCTGTAAAACAAGGTGGGATTAAGATGATGGATAATCGCGATACTGATGCCGGACACCTGTTTACGCTGCATATAATGGCGCACCAGATCGTCCAGGTTGTCATGAAAATCGCTGTGCGTCAGATAAAGCTTGTCGCCTGCTGGCGCAGAGGTCTGCGACAGCGTGCCGCAGGCAGCCAATAACAGCGCGCTTATCATCAGAACTGCACTGCGTCTAAACAGGTGGCCGCATCCGCTCAACAGTCGGTGTAACCTCTGGGGGTATACTCTTTTCTGGTCACGTCCTCGCGCCCATTTTATTGTTGTTATCAGGCACTGACGAACGTTCATATCAGCATCATGCCGGGGGATTATTCCGCTGTGCTTATATCGACACAGATTAGCCAAATCTTTATGCTTCTGGTCATCGTTTCCTACTGAAGGATGTCACCCCTGGCAGGACATACGTAAGGGAAACGAAGCAGGTTGGCGCCCGATAGCCACGATCGTGCAGAAAAACGCATTGCAGGCCGCGAAGAGTAACATAGCAGGCCTGGTAATGCCTCTGCTGAGTCCGCTCCCGACGACACTGCCATCAGCGCAATAAGCGTGTACACTGCGCGTTTTTACACGCAGTAAATTTTCTGCTGCACCAGACACGTTCGGAGATATCCCATGAAAGAAGGCCCGTTAAGCGAAAAAGAGCTGCAATGGCTCGAAGATATGCTGGAAAAATACGGTAGTGAAGCGTCGATTCTTGATGTTTCAGAACTGGATGGCCTGCTTACTGCCGTGCTTTCAGGTCCGACGACGGTAGAGCCAAGCCGCTGGCTGGTCGCGCTCTGGGGCGGCGAAAAGCATATTCCCAAATGGAGTAATGAGCGCGAAATGACGCGCTTTATGGAACTCAGTTTCCAGCACATGAATGACATTGCTGACCGCCTGTCTGAGTTTCCAGAACAGTTTGAACCCCTGTTTGGCGTGCGCGAAATGGAAGGTCTGGAATTTACCGTCGTTGAAGAGTGGTGCTACGGCTATATGCGCGGCGTGGCCTTAACCGACTGGTCTGCACTTCCTGCTGAACTCCAGGACTCACTGGACGCCATCGCCCTGCACGGCACAGAAGAGAATCTGGAAAAGGTTGATGCGCTGACGCCTGAAGAAATGGAAAGCAGCATTGATGCTATCCGCCCTGCCGCCCTGGCGCTTCATGATTACTGGATCTCACAGCCCGAAGCGATTCCTCAGGTGCAGCAGCCGGTCACTGCGGAAAAACAGCCGGGCCGCAACGATCCCTGCCCCTGCGGCAGCGGAAGAAAATACAAGCAGTGCTGCCTGCATTGATTGAAGAGGGAGCCCGGTCCACTGGCTCCCTTGTTTATTCTGCCACCGTTAACTTCACCACTCACGTCGGAAGAGCCCTATGGCTAACCTGCCGCTTCGCCCTCATTTCTTACAGAATGCTGGATCGCTACGTGCTCATGACCCAGACCAGCGCGTTACTGGCGATAAAACGGACCAGCAGAGCAATGGCAATAAGAAGCCTGTCACGGTGAATCCTGTTTTCCTCAGCCTGCAGAAGGGGGTGGCTTTTTTCGCGTTCCCGCAGCGCGAAACAGCCTATTCCCCCTCTTCTTTTTTAATCATATCGATGGCGACCACGTTATGTTTCATCGCCTCATTCAGCACCTGTACCGCCGAGGACGCATCGCGGTTTTTAATCGCCATAAAGACTTTGATGTGCGCCTCAACACTTTCAAGCGTAATGCCCAGTGAGCGATTCAGTTCTTCAAGATAATAGTAATAAATATCTTTGATTGACTTCATCACGTTGTAAAACACGCTGTTATGAGAAGCGCGGATAATCGCCAGATGAAATTCGTAATCCGCTTCCGAATATTTCTTATAATCGCCTTTATTAATAAGCATGTTATTGAGCGCCTGCTCCAGCAGGCCAATATCCTCTTCTGTGGCATGTTCCACTGCCAGCTCAACACATTTAAACTCGACGGTCTGGCGAAAAACCATCATGTCGTTAAAGGCTTCCCGGCTCAGATGCATTAACGGTCTGGCATTGTGATTAAGCATCTGTGGCGAAAAGTCTTCACACACGTAACTGCCGCTGCCCTGACGGGTAATCACGATACCCAGATCGCGCAGGCGCTGCACCGCGCTGCGTATACTGACTCTGCTGACATTAAAAGAGTGCGTCAGCTCCGCTTCAGAAGGTAAACGCGTGCCTGCGGACCAGCTACCGTCCAGTAGCTTCGCCTTAATTTGCTCGAACACTTCGTTAACGACGTTCTGTTTCTGAATGGATTTTATGCTCACAACACCTTCTCATATGATGTCCTACATGACGCCATTCTATCTTATCCTTTCCAGCAAAGTCCTGCGCTAACGCAGTGACAGACAGGGTTCAACCTTGCCTTACTCGCCGCTTCCTGCCCGGATCGAGGGGGCAACAGGATGACAACCATCCGGCACGCCGCCCGAGGCATCGGCCTCTGCGGTAAGATCCCGATCCACCACCTCTGGCATTATCAGTGAAGCCAGCAGGCCGATACAGGAATAGCCGATCAGCATGATCGCAATCGGATACCAGGTGCCCGTGAGCTGGCAGAAAATACCGGCCAGGAGCGGCCCTAAGCCAGTGGCAAACAGCCCACCGATCTCCTTAGAGATGGCCATTTGCGCGAAACGGTTTCTGGAACCAAACATCTCTGCCATAGTGATCCCTTCAATCGCCGCCTGGCCCAACACTGCGATATTGTGAATGACGATCAGGCAAACCATGATGGTACTCACCGCCTGCGCGTTATCGACGATGAGTGAAACCATCGGATAAGCCAGAATAATCGAGCCCAGCGTCAGAATGCGGTAAGGAATACGGCGCCCTATCCGGTCTGAGAGCCAGCCGATAAGTGGAATTGTCATAAATCCTATTACCGAGCTCACCATGATGGCATCGGTGGGAACCGCCTTATTGAACAACAGCGTCTGAACCATATAACCCGCCAGAAAGGTCTGGATGATGCCCGAGTTACCCGCCTGACCAAATCGCAGCCCGGTAGCAATCCAGAAGGCTTTGCCTTTGATTAACTGGAAAACAGACTGTGCCGGCTGATCGTGGGGCTTGACGGTGGCAGATTCGGCAACGTTTTCAAACACCGGACTTTCTTTCAGGTTGAAGCGCAGCCAGATAGCAAATCCCATCACGACGAAACTCGCCAGGAAAGGAATACGCCATGCCCAGGCAATGACTTCGTCATTGGTGAAGAAAAAGAACATAGCCGCCCAGATGGCGGTTGCACTTAACGTGCCGCAGTTGGTGCCCATGGCAACCAGCGAGGCAATAATGCCCTTTTTCCCTTTGGGCGCATATTCAGCCAGCATAGTGCTGGCACCCGATATTTCTGCACCGGCACCTAATCCCTGAATAATACGCAGCGCCACCAGCAGCAAGGGCGCTAAAATACCCACCTGCTGGTAAGTGGGTAATACGCCAATTAAGGTGGTACAAACGCCCATTAAGGCGATAGTGATAAACAGGACTTTTTTTCGGCCAACACGGTCGCCCATTTTCCCAAAAAAAACGGCGCCGACGATTCGCGCGATATAACCTGCACCGTAGGTTCCCATTGCCAGAATGAGCGCCATCGCACCCGACTGTTCGGGAAAAAAGACTTCATGAAAAACTAACGCCGCACCAAGAGAATAGAGCTGGAAATCCATAAATTCTAACGTTGTACCCAGCCATCCTGATACGGATGCCCGGACCAGATCAGAGGTATTACGTTCTGTGGTGTTGGTATTTAAATGACTCATGTTTTCACCCTGAGGTCGACGATGCGTTAACAGGCGACTAAATGACAGGCGAGTGCCGCTTACGCGGAGCGTGAGGATCTCTTCACCCGCGACAATCACCGATGTTTTAAGCCAGAGTAATAACTACAGGTTCTGAGATATTTTATGAAAACTGAACTAATACTTTTGAATGTTGTGTTTTATCACTGGCCGCCTTTAATGCCGCTTCAATATCGTGATAGGCATAATTGCCGGAAAGAATCGGACGCGGATCGATAATGCCTTTTTCCAGCCATTTCACCGCCACATCAAATTCATCGATAAAACGGAAGGAGCCTTTCCAGCTAATTTCTTTTACCAGCATCTGCGCTACCGGGAAATTAAGCGGACTTTTTCCCATCCCAATTTGAACCACAACGCCGCCAGGCCGCGTAACCAAAATACTGGATTCAATCGCTGCTTCGGCTCCGCTGGCTTCCAGCGTAACGTCGAAATATCCCCGATTTTCACCGTAGCGGGCAACGGCGGCACGATCGCTCGCATCCACTGCCGCATCAGCCCCCATTTCTACCGCAATGCGGCGGCAGCGCTCGCTCGGATCGAACGCCACGATCTCTGCCGCGCCGGAAGCGCTTGCGGCGGAAGCGCTTGCGGCGGCAATCGCTAAGGCGCCGATGGGGCCCGCGCCCATCACCAGCACCCTTTTCCCGACGATGCTGCCTGCCACGTTGAGCGCATGGATCACGACGGCGGTAGGCTCAGCAACGGCCATGACGCTGGCCGGAACCTGCTCATCATAAGCCACGCACTGCTTCGCAGGCACCACGACATATTGTGCAAATCCACCATTCACGTGCGGAGTGAACTGGGCGCTCCCCATAAAGCGCATGGTGGCGCAGGCATTCTGTTTACCTGCCCGACAATACTCACACTGACCACATGGCTGTGATGGATTAATCGCGACTTTTTGTCCCGGTTCTAACCCTGATGCTGTCGGCGCCTGGAAAATCCGCCCCACAAATTCGTGACCTATCACCAGTGGTTGCTTAATCACGGATAATCCGGCACGTCCTTCATGGTAATAATGAATATCCGAGCCGCAGATGCCGCCGCACTCCACTTGAACAACGACATCATCATCCGAATACTTCAGTTCGCGCTGCTCAACCGCGATCTCTTTTTTACCCTTTGCCACGCAGGCATGCGTCATTATGCTGTGCACATGTTTTTCCTCTTCCGGGTCAATAACGCTTACAGCACGGCCAGCCAGCCGCCATCCACGTAGATAATCTGACCATTGATATAATCTGAGGCAGGCGATGAAAGAAAAACGGCCGTACCGGCCACTTCTTCTGGCCGTCCCCAGCGCTGCGAAGGGTTACTGCTTTTCACCCAACTGTCGAACCGGGCATCGTCCACCAGCGCACTGTTCATGTCCGTCAGGATATATCCCGGCCCAATCGCATTGGTCTGGATATTAAACTGCGCCCATTCGGCCGCCATTGAGCAGGTCAGCATCTTAATGCCGCCCTTGGCAGCGGTATAAGGTGCAACGGTTGGCCTGGCCGCCTGGCTGGTCAACGAACCGACATTGATGATTTTGCCGCCCCGATCGCGGGCAATCATGCGTTTGGCTGCCGCGCGCGAAACCAGAAAGGCGCTGGTGAGGTTGGTATCAATCACCTTTTGCCAGTTTTCCAGTTCCAGCTCCAGCATGGGTTTGCGGTACTGGATCCCGGCATTATTTATTACGATATCGACTGCGATGCCCTGCTCATCCAGACTGGCGAACACCTGCTCTATCGCACTTTCACAGGTCACATCAAACACCCGGCCGGAGACGCGATAGCCTTTATTTTTAAGCTGTTCAACGGCCTCGTTCAGCACCGCTTCACGCGTGCCGTTCAAAATAACCTCTGCCCCGGCAGCGGCTAATGCTTCGGCGTAGGCAAACCCCAGGCCGCGGGAGGACCCCGTTATCAAAGCCGTTTTACCGGTCAGATCGAACATTGCAGTCATAATCCACCTTCAAATATGTATGACAACTATCTTATTAAGGTGAATTTGCCGGCAGATTAAATCAATACACAAAGCGTATTTATGAGGCACATATCACAAATGCTTAACAGAAAAATACATCAACTCATTGTATTTAATAGACATAAAAACAATACATTTAGCCTGAGACGTTTCATTAGATCGCCGTCACAAAAATAGCAGTGCAGAATTCAAGCCGGATAAATTTATGATAGAAAGGCAATGTTGTATGACAACATACCATTAAACCCTGCGTAGCAGAGATGAGTACGGTGCGGTTAATGTTCTGAATAATAAGGAGCTAGTGTGAGCAATCTGTTCATCACCAATGTAAAAACAATTTTGACTGCGCCGGGCGGCATCGATCTGGTAGTGGTTAAAATTGAAACGAATGAGCCCGGACTGTACGGTTTGGGTTGCGCCACCTTTACCCAGCGCATTTACGCCGTACAAAGTGCCATTGATGAGTACCTTGCCCCGTTTCTGATTGGCAAAGATCCCGCCAGAATAGAAGATATCTGGCAGTCCGCCGCAGTGAGTGGCTACTGGCGCAATGGTCCGGTAATGAATAATGCCCTTTCCGGCATTGATATGGCGCTATGGGATATCAAAGGTAAACAGGCTGGCCTGCCGGTTTATGAACTGCTGGGTGGGAAATGTCGCGACGGTATTGCGCTCTATGTGCACACCGATGGCGCCGATGAAGTTGAAGTGGAAGACAGCGCTCGCGCCAAAATGGAAGAAGGCTACCAGTATATTCGCTGCCAGATGGGCATGTACGGCGGTGCCGGTACTGATGACCTGCGACTGATTGCCAATCGCATGGTGAAAGCGAAAAATATTCAACCCAAGCGCTCGCCTCGCACCAAAGCCCCGGGGATCTATTTTGATCCGGAAGCCTATGCGAAAAGCATTCCGCGTCTGTTTGATCATCTGCGCAATAAACTGGGTTTCAGCGTGGAGCTACTCCATGATGCCCATGAACGTATTACGCCGATTAATGCCATCCATATGGCTAAAGCGCTGGAGCCTTATCAGCTTTTCTTCCTTGAAGATCCGGTTGCTCCCGAGAATACGGAGTGGCTGAAAATGTTGCGCCAGCAGTCTTCCACGCCGATCGCAATGGGCGAGCTGTTCGTTAATGTGAATGAGTGGAAGCCGTTGATCGACAATAAGCTGATTGATTATATCCGCTGTCATATCAGCTCGATTGGCGGTATCACACCGGCGAAAAAAATCGCCATCTACAGTGAATTAAACGGTGTTCGCACCGCCTGGCACAGCCCTGGGGATATCTCCCCGATTGGGGTTTGCGCAAACATGCATCTGGATCTGAGCTCGCCTAATTTCGGCATTCAGGAATACACGCCAATGAATGATGCGCTACGTGAAGTCTTCCCGGGCTGTCCTGAAGTGGATCAGGGCTATGCTTACGTCAATGACAAGCCGGGGTTAGGGATTGATATCAACGAAGCGCTGGCGGCGAAATTCCCCTGCGAGGGCGGCAATCCGACCTGGACGATGGCCAGGACTCCGGATGGCACAGTCTGGCGTCCCTGAGTCACCAAGTCTTTTTGCAGAGGCTCAGCAATGGGCCTTTTTGCTTTTCCCTGGCATTGTTGGCCTGGCCGGCCTGGACCACAACAGGCCGTTCAGGTCGGCTTTACTGTGTTCAGGGACAGATAAATAACCAACAAAAACACGCTTCTCTGCTTTTTTAAGCCTGGTCTGCGTGCTGTTTAAACCTCCCGTCCCCTCGCGAACATTCCCTCTGTTATGGCGATTATTCTTCGGGTTTATTCACGATATTATTGTCCTCATCCATCTGGTAAGGCATATCCGCTTCTATTCCCCCCTTTCCGGTTTTAGCGACCACGTTAGTGTAGCGCTTTCCATCCCAGCAGCGAAAAATCAGAACTGAGTTTTCCCCGGCGGTCAGGGTTGAACCATTGCTTCCTATCAGCTTGCTACGGCATCCGGCGGTGAGAATGCTGTTGATGCCCGCCGTCAGCTTGCTTCGGTCTCCCGCCATGAGGATGCAGTCATTGCCTGCCGTGAGTTTGCTGCGATCGCCAGCGGTGAGGTAGCTGTTGTTGCCTGCCAGAAGCTTGCTGCGATCCCCGGCGGTTTGGGTGCTGTCCGCTCCGGCAATCAGCTTGCCGCGCTCTCCGGCCATTTGCACGCTGTCTGCCCCGGAGATCAATGTGCTGCGATAACCCGCCGTTTGTGAGCTGCCCTTTCCCGCAATCAGCATGCTGCGGTTGCCGGTGATCTGGGTGCTTTCCGGGCCAGCAATCAACGAGCTTCGGTGGCTGGCGATCTGATTACTGCCATATCCCGCCGTCAGACTACTGCGTCTGCCCGAAATCAGGCTGCTTCCGTAACCGGCGGTGAGTACGCTGCGAAGTCCGCTGATCAACGTACTGCCATAACCCGCCGTCAGGAAGCTGCGAATACCGCTGGTCAGCGAACTGCCGTAGCCTGCGATCAGGGAGCTGTCGGCGCCCGCCGTTGCAGTACTGCCGTAACCTGCCGTTAGCGTACTACTGTGCTCGGCCGTTTGCGTGCTGCCGTAACCGGCTGTCAGCGTACTTTGATAACCCGCCGTCTGGGTACTACCGTAACCGGCAATCAATGAGCTGTCATAACCGGCCATTGAGGTACTTCCGTATCCGGCAGTCAACGAACTCTGTTCTCTGGCCGTCTGCGAACTCCCGTAACCAGCCATCAACGTACTTTTAAAACTGGCGGTCTGGGTGCTGCCGTAGCCTGCGATCAGTGAACTCTCATAACCTGCCGTAGAAGTACTGCCGTAGCCGGTCGTCAGATCGCTATTCTCCTGCGCCGTCTGGGTGCTGCCGTAACCGGCCGTCAGAATACTGTTGTAACCGGCGGTCTGCGTGCTGCCGTAGCCCGCGATCAGGGAACTGTCGGCGCCGGCGGTTGAGGTGCTGCCGTAACCGGTCGTCAGCACACTCTGTTCGCGCGCCGTCTGCGTACTGCCGTAGCCCGCCGTCAGGCTACTGTGATAACTGGCGGTCTGGGTGCTGCCGTAACCTGCAATGATTGAGCTGTCCGAGCCTGCCGTGCCGGTGCTGCCGTACCCGGCAGTGAGGTCACTGCCTTCTCTCGCCGTCTGGGTACTGCCGTAGCCCGCCGTTAGCACACTGTTGTAGCTGGCTGTCTGCGTGCTGCCATAGCCTGCGATCAGTGAACTATTTGCCCCGGCGGTAGACGTACTGCCATAGCCGGTGATGAGATCGCTTTCGTTCTGCGCGGTCTGCGTACTGCCGTAACCCGCTGTCAGCGTGCTACCGTAACCCGCTGTCTGGGTACTGCCATAGCCCGCGATCAATGAACTTTCATAGCCTGCCGTAGAGGTACTGCCATAACCTGCAGTAAGATCGCTGCCCTTCTGGGCGGTCTGGGTACTGCCGTAACCGGCTGTCAGCGAGCTGTCTTCGCCCGCCGTCTGGGTACTGCCGTAACCGGCGATCAGGGAGCTGTCGTCACCCGCCGTACCGGTACTGCCGTAACCGGCCGTAAGGTCGCTGCCCTTCTGCGCGGTCTGGGTGCTGCCGTAACCGGCTGTCTGAGTGCTTTCTTCCCCGGCCGTCTGGGTGCTGCCGTAGCCCGCGATTAATGAACTGTCGGCACCCGCCGTGCCGGTACTGCCATAACCCGCGGTAAGATCGCTGCCCTTCTGCGCGGTCTGCGTGCTGCCGTAACCGGCTGTCAGCGAGCTGTCTTCGCCCGCCGTCTGGGTACTGCCGTAACCGGCGATCAGGGAGCTGTCGTCACCCGCCGTACCGGTACTGCCGTAACCGGCCGTAAGGTCGCTGCCCTTCTGCGCGGTCTGGGTGCTGCCGTAACCGGCTGTCTGAGTGCTTTCTTCCCCGGCCGTCTGGGTGCTGCCGTAGCCCGCGATTAATGAACTGTCGGCACCCGCCGTGCCGGTACTGCCATAACCCGCGGTAAGATCGCTGCCCTTCTGCGCGGTCTGCGTGCTGCCGTAACCGGCTGTCAGCGAGCTGTCTTCGCCCGCCGTCTGGGTACTGCCGTAACCGGCGATCAGGGAGCTGTCGTCACCCGCCGTGCCGGTACTGCCGTAACCGGCGGTGAGATCGCTGCCTTTCATGCCGGTCTGCGTGCTGCCGTAACCCGCCATCTGGCTGCTCTCTTCACCTGCGGTTTGGGTACTGCCGTAGCCCGCGACTAATGTGCTGTCTGATCCCGCTGTACCGGTGCTACCATAACCGGCAATTAATGTGCTGCTATCACCCGCCGTCTCAGTACTGCCATATCCGGCAATCAGCTGACTCTGATGCGTGCCGCTGAGCGTACTGCCATAGGTTGCGATTTCAATCGTTTGTGTCGGCTGCGTACTGCCTGATTCGATGGTCGCATCAATATCATCTGTTACAGGCAGCGATCGATTGCCTGCCTTTACCTCTGAAGTGACATCAGGCGCTCCAGGCCCGGCCTGCATTTCCGTACAGGCAACGTAATCAGCCCGATGGTGCAGGATAAATTGCATCGCACTGGTTTTCGTTCCAACGTGAAGAACCTCAGCACGGGGAAATTTAATCCAGCCATGAGTTTCAATAGCGATACACTCATCGGCATCCACTTCAGCGACAACCCACCTGGCATCAGCGTGCAGGCTCAGCGGTGAATCCGATCCTTTTCCCCAGATTAGCCCCGTTAGTCCGTTCTCAAAGCCTTTAACCGGCTTCCAGTATTTACACTCTACGATACCGCTTAACGGCCAGATGATTCCGCCGTGATCGGCCATATTATTAGCACAGGTACGTAATATTAAAACCTTGTCTTCTTTCATGTCTAAACCTTCATTTCATTAGGGCATGAAAACAGTCTTACTCCTCTGGTTCTAAAAGAACCTAATCCTAATTGTTTAACCATCGCCCAACTCACAAACATTAATGAGATCACGAAATATTAATAAATAATAAATTACCGCCACTTAATTTTCAGAAACCATAAAATTAATAAATAAAACAGAATTAAATATTCACCAATAATCAATTCACCCCAAAATAATAAGAGAAAAAAACACGAACAAGCCAGTTAAACAACTGGCTTTCAATGTGCAGGCAATGAATTATAGTCATCAAATACCACAATAAACCATTTACCTCTGAGGAATAAGAACAGTGTAAACCGCGTTTATTTATCTTTCAGAAAGGATTATTGCCTTGAGAATCTTTCAGGCACCATCCCGTGCAGAGTAACGGGATGGTGTAAGGAATACGCAACGTTTTGCTGAGCGAGCAGAATTAAAACTCAACGTCTTCCAGACTAAAATATTCGGTCTGATCGTTATAAGAGAAGATCTCTGCATAGCGGCCCCAGTTGATCACGCTGTCCAGCGTCTCTTTGGCGGCGCTGTCAGCCAGTGAGTCTTCCAGCTCCTGCTCGAAACGCATGCGTGGCGCACGATGACCGGGACGTTCATCCAGCACGGTTTTAATCAAGGCGGCCAGCGGCACATAGCGCAGAAGATGATCGGCAAACATGACTTTGCGCTGCTGGGTATCCGATTCGGCAAAAACCCGGGCAGGTGGCGTCAGGAAAATATCCCCTTCCCTGACGTCGGCAAAGCCCAGTGACTGTAGCACTTCGGCTATCGGGAACAGCTCATCGACCTCCAGATGCAGCGAACGCGCAACATCCGGCATGTCTGCACGACCGTGATAGGGCGCTGCCGCCAGGGTTTCAATCAGGCCGGCCATCAGGTTAGTTGATACCTGCGGCAGGTGCGTGCCCAGCCTGAGGCTCTTTTTCACATTATCGCTGGTTGGCCTGGCGGTCATCTGCGTGTACACATCATCAACCAGACGACGGAATGCGGGATCAAGGCGATTGCGGGGATGGCCAAAGGGCACTTTGATTTCAGCCACCACGCGTCCGGGATTCGACGACAGCACCAGAATGCGGTCGCACATAAACACGGCTTCTTCGATATTGTGAGTGACAATCAGCACCGACTTCATCGGCATCTGCCCTTCGTTCCACAAATCGAGTAAATCCGTACGCAGCGTTTCGGCGGTTAATACATCCAGTGCAGAGAAAGGCTCATCCATTAATAAGAGAGTGGGATCAACCACCAGCGCGCGAGCAAAACCGACACGCTGACGCATTCCGCCTGACAGCTCGCGTGGGTAGGCGTTTTCAAAACCGTCCAGGCCGATCAGGTCGATGGCTGCCAGGGCGCGTTTTCTGCGCTCCGCTTTTTCCACGCCCAGCGCCTCCAGGCCAGCTTCCACGTTTTGCAGTACCGTCAGCCAGGGAAACAGCGCAAAGGTCTGGAACACCATCGCCACGCCTTTGGCCGGCCCGTTAAGCGGCTTGCCCAGATACTCAACCGCGCCCGAACCCGGCGTGATCAGGCCAGAAATGATGCGTAACAACGTGGATTTCCCTGAGCCTGAGCGGCCCAGCAGACCGACAATTTCCCCTTCCTGCAGGGTGAGATTAACGTCATCCAGAATCAGTACTTCACCATGCGTTTTATCATAACCGTGCTTAATGTCTTTCACCGTCAGGACCGCTTTGCGCCCTTCTGGTTTCCTGTTCGACACGTCTGGGTTCAGTGTGGGTGGATTATTTAACATCAGGTGTCCCTTAATTGGCACGGAATTTTGATTCGGCGTACACGTACAGCGGTCGCCACAACAGACGGTTGAACAGGGTGACAAACAGCGACATCACCGCGATACCAAGAATGATTTTGGGGAAATCCCCGGCGGCGGTGGTTTGTGCGATGTAGGCACCTAAACCGTGCGCCGTGACCTGCGTATTCCCCCACTGCACAAATTCAGACACGATGCTGGCGTTCCACGCGCCTCCGGAAGCGGTAATCGCGCCCGTAATGTAATAAGGAAAAATGCCGGGCAACATCACCTGGCGCCACCATTGCCAGCCACGGATATGAAAGTTCGCTGCGGCCTCTTTGTAGTCATTCGGAAACGCAGTAGTCCCTGCCACAACGTTAAACAGAATGTACCACTGGGTGCCAAGCACAATGAGCGGTGACAGCCAGATATCGGGATTAAGATGAAAATGCACAATCATAATCACGAAAACCGGGAACATCAGGTTTGCCGGGAAGGCTGCCAGAAACTGAGCCACGGGCTGAATCTTGCCCGCCAGAGCAGGCCGCAGGCCAATCATTACGCCTAACGGCACCCATATCAGCGACGAAATCAGAATCAGCACCGTCACGCGCAATAAGGTAATCAGCCCCAGCGTGAAAACGTGTTTCACCTCATCCAGCGTCACGCCGATCTGAACGTAAGTAATGACCCGGTACACCACATACAGGGTCAGTAAAATGACGAACGCGCCCCAGACAATGTCACCCAGCCTTGAAGCGCGGCGAGTATTGTTCTCGAAACGCACGGTTGCCGCTGTCGGCCAGCGCCATGAGATACGCGCCAGCGCGGACAGCAGCAGCCGTAACGGCGTGAAGATCTGATGAATCAGACGGGTTCGACGCATCAAATCACGCACCCAGGAGGTTGGCGCATTGCCTGAGCGGGTGTTTTCCATGCGGAACTTATCTGCCCAGGCGACCAGCGGTCTGAACAGCAACTGGTCGTAAGCCAGAATCACAATCACCATGGTGAGTAACACCCAGCCTACCGCGTGGATATCTTTATGCAGAATAGCCTGCGCCAGATAGCCACCGACACCGGGCAAGGTAAAGGTGTTATTGCCGACCGTGATCGCTTCAGAGGCGACAATAAAGAACCAGCCGCCTGACATCGACATCATCATGTTCCATACCAGCCCCGGCACAGCAAAAGGCGCATCCAGCTTCCAGAAACGTTGCCATCCGGTCAGATGAAATCCGCGCGAGACTTCCACCAAATCGGCTGGCACGGTGCGCAGCGACTGATAGAAGCTAAAGGTCATGTTCCACGCCTGGCTGGTGAACAGGGCAAAGATGGCCGCCAGTTCTACGCCCAGCACCTGCCCCGGAAAAAGCGCAATAAAGAAGGTGACGGTAAAGGAGATGTATCCCAGCACCGGCACGGACTGCAGGATATCCAGAATTGGCACCAGCACCTTTTCAGCACGGCGGCTTTTGGCGGCCAGCGTGCCGTAAATCAGGCTGAACACCAGGGAAGCCAGCATTGCCACCAGCATGCGCAGCGTGGTGCGCATGGCATATTCCGGCAGATTAGTGGGATCGAGCGAGATAGCCTGGGTTTTTAAACTGTCTATCGGCATCAACGTTTGATGAAAGCCGACCGCGACCATAGCAATCAGACAAATGATCAAGGGAAAAGCCACGGCATCCCAGACGTTAGGCAATAACCGTCTGTTGGCCGCCAGCATGGTGAATCGGAAGTTCATGAACCCTCTCTTCTTTTCATCACGGGAGCGACTGAATTATTTCAGGTGAGGGATTATCAGGCAGGATTGTTAAACGTATGCTCACCTGATGACCGGGTTTTTATTAATTTTTTGTGAAAGCCCAGTCCCGATTTTGGCGGGCTCATCTGGTGCAGCCATTTTCTTAACACTATCAAACCTGCCATAGCGGAAATGGCACCAGAGACTCACGCCCAAAACGCTGGCAACTGAAGCGTACTAAGACGGCAATAACCCCCGTTGTTTCATCGCGGCCCACTCAGTCTTTGCCTGCGCGACGAACGACTGCACCTGTTACTTAAAATATAAACCCCATTAATATTTTTTGTACATCTTATCCAGACAGAAGCAGATTGCTGACTCGATTTTTCTGTAAATGCATTTGCGGGACTAATTGGTTATTGAGACTATTCTTAATTTATCAGCTTCCGCTACGCTTTATCCTTTAGGGTTGACAACCCGGCTTTCATGATCAAGGAGTGAGCGAATGGCCTTACCAGAATCGTATTCAAATAACCTTCCGGATTACGGCCTTGGCCAACGGATGGGGATGGTGTCCGCAGATGACATTGATTTCAATGCTCTGGCAAATCGTTTAGATTGCACGCGGGACTTCAGTCAGGTCGGCATTATTTACTCTGATGGTCTTGCACAATGGCTGGTTCGCCCTTCACGTCGTCACGCTCAAGCCAGTAAGAGTAGTGTGAGCCATGTAATCATTACCAAGGTTAATGCCACAAATCCTCAGGTTGCTGCAAAGGCGCTGACGGAAACGCTTAGCAAACCGTCATTGGCTAGCGAGATTACATCGACGATGTTTTCATGTGGTGCTTTAGTGGTGACGGGATTCCTTGCATTTGGTTCTGCTGCAGCCGTGCCATTGACAGCAGGCGCATCGGGTGTTGTCGCGGGTATGATTATCGCAGGCGGATTGGCTACAGGTATGCAATGCGCTATCGGCACTGCACGGTTGTATGCTATCTATGAAGGCAACGAAGATTATGTCGCGTGGCTTGATTCACAATCCTGGTACGTTGCAACAACGACTGCGCTGGATGTGATATCGCTTGCAGGAGCGGGAGCCGGTCTGAAGAGCGCAATTGAAACATACAAGGTAATGAAAGCATCCTCTTCTGCAAAGGCCTTCGAATGGCTTAAAACGTTAAGTCGCGCTGAGAGAAAAAGAATTACAGAAGAAATAATACGCGCTCAAAATCCCGGTATTTCAAACGGGGGTATTAAGGCAGCGATGAAAGCAGGTGTTTACCCTAAACGTTACCCTGCTGAGGCTATACAAAAATCTCTGCAGCGCGAATTAACGTCAGCGCTGGTTAATTCATCGGCGTTTGCTGGTAGTGCGTTGACAGGCACATTAAGAAATCCACAAAACATTGTTCAATCGGGAAAGTATGTTATCGGCGTTATTCAGTCACTTTCCTCTACATAAGTTATAAAAATGAAATACATTAATAAAATAATCAAATTAAGCGAAAAAACAAATAAAAAAATAGAGGTTAGTGGTGTTGATGAACTAGAGAAAATTAAAGATGATATGAAAGAAAAAATGGGCATGCCAATTGGATTACATACCTTTGGCGCACCATTAATCATTAGTATGGTGCTTACTGTGATCAGTTTTTCCCTGCCTCAATTTTCATTCTGGTTATTTATCTATGACCTGATGGGATGGGAACAACACGCCGTTTTTATCGGTATTATTGCCGCAGCCTTTATCTATGTACTCGTATTGTTTACGACAATGATGATGGTTTCGCGCGGAATATATTTGGCGCTAAGGGCTTATATTTTCATATTAATTCTGGCATTGATTACCGCTTTATTTTTTCTACTTATCACTATGATTTCATCAATAAGCGGCAACAATAATTACTCTCTTTCTTTTACTGGCGCATTATTAAGCATCGGGTTAAGTTTGATCGCTCTTAAGTGTCTTAATAGCGAGATGTTTTATAAGTCCTGCGCTTTTATTCTTCACAATCGAGCCTGGAGAAAACAGTTGGACTTGCAAAGAAAAACAACTGCTTTCCGATAGTGAAAATTTACCTAATTTAAATATATGGCCCCTTGCATGGGGCCCTGACAGGAAAAAGGACTTTCTTTCAAAAATTAACTTTATAAATAGAAAATTTAACATCATATACCCCTCCCTTTAATGAACTTTCTCTTCCCCTTCGGATAGTACTTATTTAAATTAACAATTAAATAAAACCGTCCTAATACACTACTTTTAAAAAATAAGAAGAATGCTGCAAAGTTAGCTATTACACTTACAAAAATCATTAATTCACCCAAAAAAAACCAGAGCCATCTCACCAATTAAATTTAAAAATAAAACATTGTTTCAATTTTAATTGAAAAGAGATTTTTTGCCGAATAGGATGCACAAAAATGAATTCATGCTGCTTTAATTCATTACTGAATAAATTTACTTGCACCACTAACGGGAGGTTAACGTGGAAGTCAGACAAAGCATTCATAGCGCCCACGCCAACGCGCTGGATACACAAGGATTACGCGATGAATTCTTGATTGAGAAGATCTTTTTGCCCGATGAGTTCACCATGGTGTACAGCCATATCGACCGTATCATTGTTGGCGGCGTGATGCCGGTCGGCCAGGCTGTCGCGATAGGTAAAGATGTGGGTAAGCAACTTGGCGTCAGCTATTTTCTGGAGCGTCGCGAACTCGGCATGATTAATATCGGCGGGCCCGGTCAGGTCACCATTGATGGCGAAGACTATGAGATCGGTCATCGTGAAGCGCTGTATATCGGCAAAGGTGCCCGAGAAGTCCTGTTCAGCAGCCTGGCCCCCCATCGCCCCGCGAAGTTTTATTACAACTGCGCACCGGCGCATAAAACATTGCCCATCCGCAAAGTGACGGCTGGCGATGCCGCTGCCGTCACGCTCGGCGATAACCTCACGAGCAATCGCCGCACGATCAACAAGTATCTGGTTCCTGACGTCCTGGAAACCTGCCAGCTCAGTATGGGGTTAACGCAGCTTGAACCCGGCAACCTCTGGAATACCATGCCGTGTCATACCCATGAACGCCGTATGGAAGTCTATCTCTATTTCGATATGGATGATGATGCCTGCGTTTTTCATATGATGGGTGAGCCGCAGGAAACGCGTCATCTTCTTGTCCATAACGAACAGGCGGTCATTTCACCGGCCTGGTCGATCCATTCAGGTGTCGGTACGAAAGCCTATACCTTTATCTGGGGAACGGTAGGTGAAAACCAGGTGTTTGATGATATGGACCACGTACCGGTCAAGGATCTGCGCTAATCCTCACCAATGCGCCGCCTGTCAGAAGCAGGTAGCGCGTGAATAAGGAGTTCACATGATACTGAATGCGTTTTCTCTTCAGGACAAAATCGCGGTGGTTTCGGGCTGCAATACCGGCCTGGGTCAGGCTATGGCATTGGGACTGGCTGAAGCCGGTTGCAATATTGTTGGTATTAATCAGGTTGAACCCGACGAAACGATTAAACAGGTGACCGCGCTGGGACGTCGCTTCCTTAGCCTGAAAGCTGATTTGCGTAACATTGATGCTATTCCTGCCCTGCTGGACAGCGCCATCGCCTACTTTGACCGCATTGATATTCTGGTGAATAACGCGGGCATGATTCGCCGTGAGGATGCCATCAACTTCAGCGAACAGGACTGGGATGATGTGATGGATCTGAATATCAAGAGCCTGTTCTTTATGTCGCAGGCCGCCGCCCGACATTTTATTGCCCAAGGGAATGGGGGCAAGATCATCAACATCGCCTCAATGCTCTCTTTTCAGGGCGGGATCCGCGTGCCTTCTTACACCGCGTCTAAAAGTGGCGTAATGGGCATAACCCGCTTGCTGGCCAACGAGTGGGCGAAGCACCGTATTAATGTCAACGCAATTGCCCCGGGCTATATGGCAACCGATAACACGCAGCAACTGCGCGCTGATGCACAGCGAAGTGCCGAAATCCTCGATCGCATTCCCGCCGGTCGCTGGGGAAAACCAGAGGACCTGATGGGGCCGGTGGTATTTCTTGCCTCACGAGCTTCTGACTATATGAATGGCTATACGATTGCCGTCGATGGCGGCTGGCTCGCGCGTTAAGGCTGAGCATTAAGCCTTTACGTCTGCCCGGGCGAGCCTGTCGTTATGCGTGAATAATGATGGCAGGCAGCCCGATTAATCAGGCAGGCAATCGCATCATTAAAGCCGGTTTTACTTTCTTATGAGAAAGAATAATGATTGAGGCCAGAATAGTGACCCTGAACGCCAACCGTATGAATAAGTCAATATATCTGGTTAATGTAAAACTGGCTTCTTAAGGCCAGCCGATAATGATGACGTCATGGGATTTCATTTCCCAGAGAAACTTATGGATAACCGTTATTCCCGCCTGTCGAGGCGAATAAGGACGTCAAGGTTACAGTGAATAATCACAGAAATATAAAAAACGAGTAAGGATTTATACAGCATTGAGGGAAATATAATGGAATTATTATCAACAGCCCGCCAACTTGATCTGTTACTGAATGGATTTACACAGCTAAAAGACGAAGGGAAATTTAACGAACCCAATATGGATGGCACAGCGGGGGATTACATCTCATTTGCTCACTGGGAATGGCCGCAGGGCGTTGGCCTGTTCGGTCTGGTGAGATTATGGGAGTTGACCCGTCGCGATGATATTTATCAAATCATTGAAAACTGGTTTCAGCAAAATATTCAAAAAGGCCTGCCCCCGTTAAATATTAATACCACCGCCCCCATGCTGCCGTTATCCCTGTTGTGGGCACATAACCGGGCACCACATTATCAAGCGGTGCTGGATAGCTGGGCCGACAGGGTGATGACAGAACTGCCGCGCACCCCGGAACAAGGCTTCCAGCACGTGGTGTCCGACGGCATTAACCCCATGGAGATATGGGATGACACGCTGTTTATGGTGGTGCTGTTTCTCGGCCATTACGGTGTGGCTTCCGGACGACAGGCGCTGGTCGATGAGGCCGTACGCCAGTTTTTACTGCATGCCCGTTATCTTAACGATCCGCAGACCGGTTTATGGTTTCACGGCTGGAGCTTTGCCGAGAAGAGCCATTTTGCTCAGGCCCGCTGGGCGCGGGGAAATGCCTGGATAACCGTCGGCATTATTGAGTTTCTGGAACTGACCCAGCTTCGCGGCGGGGTCCGTGACTATTTACTCGAATGCCTGAAAACGCAAATTAATTCATTAATCACGCTGCAATCTGAGAGCGGTGCATGGCACACGCTGCTCGACCATCCAGACAGCTATGAAGAAATATCGGCTACCGCCGGATTTGGCTATGGCTTATTAAAAGGCGTTCGTCTTGGCTATGGCGATGAACGTTGGTTGCAGGCAGGTTTACAAGCCCTGGGCGCGGTACGGCGAAATATTGACAGCAGCGGCACAGTCCACAACGTCTCTTATGGCACACGCATGGGAAGAACCCTGCAGTTCTATAAAGACATTCCGCTACAGCCAACCGGCTATGGCCAGGCGCTGGCTATTTTATGCCTGACCGAAGGGTTAAGACATTTAAAAAAATAACAGGACGTCGACACCAGGAGAACATCATCATGGACCAGAACCATTATTGTTACTTCCCCCTTAACCAGAATGAAGCCGTTCGCTACTGGCAGTTATCCGCGATTTCTTCACAGCGCTATGATGTGCCCAATGCGCCGATGTCCGGTGAAATGGATCCGTTTTTCTTTCTGAGCCAACATAAAAACTTTATTCCCCATACCTATCCCTGTCGTACGCAGTTTCAGCAACACTATGCCGGAAAAAAGCCCACTCCTTTCGGCGATACTACCCTGAAAAACTGGTGGTTCCCTTTTGGTTCCGATCGGGTCGATTTATCAGGTTTCTGGTTCCGGGCCACGCGCATCGGCGCTCAGGCAGAAACCTACCTTGTTGCGGAACAAGGTGGCCTGTACCGTTTTCGGCTGACCACCTGCGGTGCCGCCTGTATTACGCTGAACGGCGGTGATGTGGCATGGCAGGCAGACTATCAGCGTAATCTGGAAAGCACCGTTGAGTTCGCGCTCATGCTGGATGCCTGAGTGAGCGCTATCGCGGTCTGGTTCGATGACCTGGCCGAACGCGATGTGCGCTTCTTTTTTCAACTGGACTATGTTGAAGGTTCGCCGCTGCAGGTGGCACTGGCAACACCGATTGAGGCAGATCGGGTGCGGCAAATGGAAGCCCTGCTCGAAGGCATGGCGTTTGAACAGCCGACCTACACAGGCGGCACCGTTCGCCTGTGCTTCCCAATCCCAGCCCCGGAAACGCTGAACCTGAATATCCGCGTGCAGGGCGACTTTATTTCGCTAGACCAGCCCGTACTGCTCAACGCGGTTTTACATCAAGGCGAAACGGTGGCAGAGATTGCCGAAAGCGACGCGTTGCCGGCTGATTTTCGTCATTTCGTTATCAGCATGGAAAAAGACAACTTTCATATCAGGCGCACCCTGGGCGTGGAGATCTGCCATGCAGAGCAACAGGCGCAGGTGCCGAAAACGGCAGACGCGCGTGCAGACGAAGCGCTGATGCATGTTGCCCTGCACGGCGAATACAGCAGCGTAAAAGCGCTGGCCCGGCTAGCCTGCGGGAGGGATGACACCGAAACCCAGAACATGCTGGAAGGCGTTTTAACACCGGTTGAAGAGTGCCATGACTGCGCCGACTTTACGCTTGTACCGCTGCTGTGGTGTCGGATCCAGTGGGCGGATCGCATTGCCGCTCCCGTTCGCGAGAAAATGGATCGGGCGATTTTAGCCTTTCGTTACTGGATGGATGAGCCGGGAAATGACGTGCAGTGGTATTTTTCTGAAAACCACGCGCTGCTGTTTCATACCGCCGCCTACCTGGCGGGAAGCACCTTTCCGGATAAAACCTTTGTGCGATCCGGCCGCCTGGGCTATGAGCAGGCAGAAGCAGGCCGTCAGCGCGTGCTGGCATGGCTGGATCACTTTGAACAATGCGAGATGGCCGAATGGAATTCCGCGCCTTACTTCCCTATCGATCTCAAGGGATTAACCGCCCTCGCCGCCCTGGCACCGGATGCCGATATCGTTGCCCGTAGCCAGCGCGCTATCCTTCGCCTGCTGGAACAGATAGCACGCTCTTCCCACCAGGGCATGCTCACCGCATCGCAAGGTCGTTCATACGAGCACACGCTGCGCGCAGGTCGCTCGCTGGAGCTGTCCGCAATTTCGCGCCTGTTGTGGGGCAAAGGCAACGTTGGCTGTCGCTTTCATGCCTTACCGCAGCTGGCACTACTGTTAAAGCAGGGCAAACTGACGCACTCACCTGAACTGGCAAAGGTGGCGGTATGGCGAGGTGACAGCGCGCTGGAATGGTATTTCGCTCAGGGGCTTAACCGCATTGCGCGCCTTTACCACTATAAAACCCGCGACGTGGCAATGGGTTCCCTTGCCGGATACCGCTGGGGCGAATGGGGCTATCAGGAAACCCCGATTCATCTGAGGATCGGCGAGACGCCTGAGGCGCAGATCTGGATCAACCATCCAGGTGAACGCCTGCACAGTGGCTTCGGGCGGCCTTCCTACTGGGGAGGATGTGGCACGCTACCGCGCGTGCAGCAGTATCGCGGCCTGGCGATCGTTCTGTTTCGTGTTCATGAAGGGCAGCCTGATTTTTCTCACGCCTGGCTGCCGCAGCGCTATTTTGAAGACGTGCGTTGCTACGATAAACGCATTCTGCTGCGCAGTGGTAAAGGTATGGTACAGATCTCCGGCAACCGCGCGTTCCAGCGGATCGCTCATGGCCCGACACAGCACTGTGAAGTCCGCTTGCCGGGGCAGGAAACCTGCTGGCTGATTCGCCTGAATGACGATCCGCGGCTGGATAACCTGGCGGATTTTGAGGCGCGATTTGCACAGCTCACCGTTGAGCGGCGCGAAGACGGCACCTTTTACGTCAACGATCCGCAATATGGCGAGGTGTTTTTCCAGCCAAACGGCTGCGTTTTCGGGCAGGGGCGGTTACTGGATCCTGACAGCTGGACAATTTCCGGCGACAGCCACGAACTCCCCTTGTAATTCTGCCGTGCCAATCCCTGGCATCAGGTTTTACGGATATCGCCAGCCCGGCTGACGTCGGGCTTTATCCGTGCAGTGATGACGGGCGTTATGCGACGCGTGCAGCATTCAGCAAAATCATCCCGTTACCGCCCTGTCCTGTGCCCGGCAGCGGCCTATCCGTGCAGTTTTTTCAGGCAGCGATCCATCGCGCTGACTACCCAGTCGATATCATGCGTCTGGAAGCACAGCGGCGGCCGAATCTTCAGCACGTTGCCGTAAGGCCCGGCGACAGACGTCAGCACACACTCTTCGCGCAGCGCCTCGACCAAATCGAGCGCCAGCCGTTTGTCAGGCTGCTTCGTCTCTCTGTCCGTGACCAGCTCAAAGCCAATAAACAGGCCAGCACCGCGCACGTCGCCTACGCAGGCATAGGTATCCTGAAGGGACTGCAGTGCCGCTAACAAAGCTTGCCCGGTTTTCAGGCTGTGCGCCTGAAGCGATTCCTGCTCGATCACATCCATCACCGCGTGCGCCGCCGCCATCGACACCGGATTGCCACCAAAGGTATTAAAATACGGGAGCGAGTCACTGAAGGCCGCCATAACCGGGGCTTTCGCCATCAGACCGGATACGGGAATACCGTTGCCCATCGGTTTACCCGTGGTCACCACGTCGGGCACCACGCCGTGGCGCGCAAATCCCCAGAATGATTCCCCTGTACGGGCAAAGCCGGGCTGAACTTCATCGGCAATAAAAATTCCGCCGTTTTGATGGACGACGTCGATAGCCTGCTTTAAAAAGCCCGGCTGGCCGGGCAATACGCCGTCCGAAGAGAAAATGGAATCCGCCAGAAAGCCCGCAAACTTAATGCCGTGCGCGGCCATATCATCGATCTGTTTCTGAATTTCGTGGGCAAACCAGGCCCCCTGATCGGCGGGCTGAATGCGGTAAAAATCTGGCGATGCCACCAGCCGGGTATGCGAAGACAGCGGCTGGCCGCTGCCCAGAGCCGGTGATACGCCGGACGTCAGCGCGCTGGTACCGTGGTAGGCCTCTTTCGAAACGATAATGCCCGTGCCGCCGCTCCACGCATGCGCCATACGAATCGCCAGATCGTTTGCCTCGGACCCTGTGCACATGTACATGGCCCGATCGATGGCCGCCGGCATCGTTGCCAAAATGCGCTCGCTGTAGTCCAGAATAGACTCATGCAGGTAACGGGTGTGCGTATTCAGCCGCATCATCTGCTGGTGCACGGCTTCCACGACCGCCGGATGACAGTGGCCGATGCTGGCGACGTTGTTATACATATCCAGGTACTGTTTGCCCGCCTGGTCCCAGAGATACTGCCCCTGCCCGCGCACCAGATGCACGGGGTTACGGTAAAACAGCCGATATGACTCGCCCAGCACCTTGCTGCGTTTGTCGGTTAACTGGCGAATCGCCGGGGCCAGCGCTTCCGCGTTTTCTGCACGAAAGCTGTTGGTATCCATAATGGTTGAACGTACCGTCATCATCACTCCTCGGATTCAATACTGTCGCTGCCGTACATCAGTGCGCGGCAGCGTCTGTCTGCGTTAGTCGATCTCCGCCGCGACAGAGGTTTGCGCGATCGTGCCGCGCCGGGACTGGGTCGTCAGGAAATAGAGGTAACCCACGACCATAAAGGCCATAAACAGCGCGCCAATCTCCGGGTTAAACCACAGCATCGCCGCCAGGCAGATCAGCGATCCGCACAGGGCAATGGCAGGGATCACCGGATAACCCGGCGCACGGTAACTGCGCTCCAGCGTGGGAGCGGTACGACGCAGCTTAAACAGGCTCAGCATGCTCATGATGTACATCACAATGGCGCCAAACACCGACATCGTGATCATGGCGGCGGTCAGGCTCATGCCCTGAAAGCTGATCCCGTCAGAGAAAATGGCCAGAATGCCCACTACGCCACCGGCCAGAATGGCGCGGTGCGGTGTGTTAAAGCGTGAAAGCTTCGCCAGGGCGGGCGGCAGATACCCTTCACGGGCCAGCGCAAAGAACTGGCGGGAATAGCCCATGATGATGCCATGAAAACTGGCGATCAGGCCGAATAAGCCAATCCACACCAGCATGTGCATCCAGCGCGAGTCATTCCCGACCAGCATTTTCATCGCCTGAGGCAGCGGATCGTTAATGCCCGATAACGTACGCCAGTCGCCTGCTCCACCAGCAAACACCATCACGCCAATCGCCAGCACCACCAGCGTTAAAATACCGCTGATATAGGCGCGGGGAATGGTGCGGCGGGGATCTTTTGCCTCTTCTGCCGCCATCGCAACGCCTTCAATCGCCAGAAAGAACCAGATGGCAAAGGGGATCGCAGCGAACATACCGGACACGGAAGCCAGCGAGAAGGTTCCCTGGCCCGCCCAGCCGTTCGCGACGAAATTCGCCAGGCTAAAGCCGGGCGCCACAACGCCCATAAACACCAGTAATTCAATCACGGCAAGCAGCGTAACCAGCAGTTCAAAGGTCGCGGCGATGCTCACGCCGATGATATTCAGCCCCATAAACACCAGATAGGCGCACACGGCGATAAGCTTGGGATTAATTTCAGGAAACTGTACGTTGAGATAGGCGCCAATGGCCATCGCGATAGCGGGAGGCGCAAACACAAACTCAATCAGCGTGGCGATTCCGGCAATCAGCCCGCCGGTGTCGCCGAACGCCCGGCGGCTATAGGCGAACGGGCCGCCCGCCTGAGGAATAGCCGTTGTCAGTTCGGTAAAGCTGAAGATAAAACAGGTATACATGACGGCAACAAAAAACGTCGTGACCAGAAAGCCCAGCGTGCCCGCTGCGCCCCAGCCGTAGCTCCAGCCGAAATACTCACCCGATATCACCAGCCCCACGGCAATGCCCCAAAGTCGCAGGGTGCCCAGGGTGGGTTTCAGTTTCTCTTTCATCACTGCGTTCCCCGTCTGTGTTAATTGAAAATACTGCACAAAAGCTGTCGGGTAGATGATGGACACAGTGGGAAGGGAAAAACTTGACCGCAGAAAACAGAACGCCGTGATTTAAGGTCAACTTGCCCCTGGCCTGGCTGCCAGGTGCCTGCCAAAGTCAATTTTCCCCTGCTTTCAGGTCAAGCGTGCAGGCAGGGTTCAGCGCCATGCTGGCCCTACACGCAGAAACCCGGGAGCCGGACATGAGCCATAAACAGTACGATACGCTGAGTAACGACACCATCCTTCAGCTTGCCCACCGGGCATTAGTGAACTATCCCGCCTGTGCACAGGCTGAGGTCAGGCTGCTGTGTCGCTCAGAAAACGCGACGTTATCTGTCAGCACGCCGCAGGGCCGCTACGCGCTGCGCATTCACCGGGGCGATTACCACGCGAAGCAGGATATTGAAAGTGAGCTGCTCTGGCTGGACGCGCTTCAGGCGGCGGACATCAGCGTCCCCGCTGCCGTAGAAGATCGTCAGGGTGAACGCATTCAGGTCCTGCCGCTGCCCGATGGCGGCGAACGCTATGCGGTGCTGTTTCACTGGATAGAGGGCGATATGCTGACCGACAGCGTCGATCCGGCTGCGTTTCGTCAGCTCGGTGCCATTACTGCCCGTCTGCACCATCACAGCCGGAAATGGCAGAAGCCCCAGGGGTTTCGCCGCATCATCTGGGATCATCATACGATGGTGTCTCCGGCAGGCCACTGGGGCGACTGGCGGGACGTTGCGGGGTTACCCACCGCTGAACACGCGGTGGTAGAAGAAACGCTGGAACACGTGCGCCGCCAGATGCTGGACTTCGGACAGTCACCTGAACGCTATGGGCTGATTCATGCCGACCTGCGCCTGACCAACCTGCTGGTGCATAAAGGCGAAACCCGGGTGATCGACTTTGATGACTGCGGCATGGGCTGGTACCTGCACGATCTTGCCGCAGCCATCAGTTTTGTTGAGCATCATCCGAGTGCGCCGCAGTGGGTGGAAAACTGGTTACGCGGTTACGAACAGGTCGCACACATCAGCGATCGGGAACTGGCTATGATCCCCGCCATGCTGATCCAGCGGCGTATCCAGTTGACGGCCTGGGTAGCTTCCCACCGCGAAACCGAGATGGCGCGCAGCCTGGGCGATCGCTGGGCCAGCCACACCGTCCGGCTGTGTCAGCGCTATCTTGAAGGTGCCGCGCTGCCGATTGGCGTTTAACGCACCGCCGCAGTGCCTGATCGCGGTGCAACACGGAAAGCGAATCGGGTAAGCGATTGTTATCGCGTGGTTTCCAGCTGGTACGTTTTTTGCAGAACCTTAAGACGTTCACTTTTTGCGGAAAACAAGATGACCAGCAGAGTTCCAGAGGCCGCGTTAACGGCCATCTCCGGCGCAGGCGGCCATCGCGGTGTGTTGTCTGCCGCCGCAACGGGCTTAGGCGAATTTATCAATGCACAGGGCGGCGATGTCGATCGCATTTTCGGGATCAGCGGGATCGATCCCGATATGCTCGCCTGCCCAACGCTGAGCCTGGACCTGGTCAGCTATTGCCGGGTGCTGGAGGAAGCCGCAAGCCAGGCAGGCGTGGACAACTTTGGTCTGCAATACGGTCATCAGTTCCGACCCCAGTCACTGGGGCTGATCGGCTATATTGGCTTGTGTTCAGCCACGCTGGAACAGGCGCTGCGGAACGTCGTCAATGCCTTTCCCTTTCATCAACACAACACCTGCATCCGGCTGACCGAACGCGGCGACTGCTGGCAACTGGATTATCAGGTTCGCCATGGCGTGATCCTGATGCGCCGCCAGGATGCCGAGTTAACGCTGGGCATGTTCCTCAACCTGATCCGCCATGCCGCAGGTCGGCACTGGGCGCCGCGGGAAGTGCATTTTGAGCATCCGCGCCCTGAGCACTGGCACGAACACTGTAAAGTGTTTGATGCCCCGGTTTACTTCGATCAACCCTTTAACTCGATGATCATCGCGAAAGCGGATCTGAACCGGAAAATGCCGGATCATGATCCGATGCTGCTGCTGGTTATGCAGGATGCCATCCGTCGGCTCAGCCCGCCCGTGGTGCGTCAGGACACCGTTAATCAAACCCGAACGGACATTCATCTGCAACTGCTGAACGGCGAACCTTCACTGGAAATCATCGCGGAAAAACAGGGGTTATCCGCCTGGTCATTGCAACGGCGCTTACGTGATGAGCAAACCAGCTTCTCGGCGCTGGTGGACAGCGTACGCAAAGAAATGGCCACGCATTATCTCAAACAGCATCATCTTTCTGTTTCCGAGATGGCGCTGCTGCTGGGCTACTCTGAAGTCAGCGCTTTTTCACGCGCCTTTCGCCGCTGGTTCGGCTGCAGCCCGCGCGATTGCCGTAAATCACAGGAGGGGCTGTTCTTGTAGCTAATCTATCCAGCCAGAACAGCATTCGTTACGCTGCGTGCTTCAACAACCGGCTGTAGGCTTTAACCCTCTCAGCCAGTAATAAGACAGTGAGCAAATTTACGATCAGAATAAATCAAAACGAGCAGGCAGCGACGTTAAGAATAAAAGCGTCGTCAGGTAATGGCATCAAAAGAAAAGGCTTTAAAAAGATAGCCCTGAAATGCGGCAGCATGGGGTTTAGCAAACTGGAAGTAGGTGTCCTTTTCTACGCCTTCGACAATGATAAACTGGCAGTAGTCTTTAATTTGCGTCAGCGTCTCTTTCCAGAGTGGACGATTATGATGTTCCCAGAAAAAGTGCTTATCGATTTTAACCGCCTCATATAATCCCTCCTGCAAACAGGGAAAATGAGAAGATGCACTGCCAAAATCATCCAGCCATAAAGTGTAATTATTATATAACTTTCGCAGTAAGGGATTATTTAGCCCCTCAGCCAGGTTGGGAAAGTCTTCTGAAACCTCGATGCGAAGAAAAGAATGCGCTGTGGCGAGCTCGTAAATATCCCGTTCTTCCAGCAGCGCAAAAGCCATCTCTACATCTACATTGACAGAACACAGCAACTGGTGACTTTCAAAAAAATGTCTTTTTTGGTGAATTAAGCACAACTGCTCTCTCAGGAGCCTTATTTTTTGTTCTTTATTCATTTTACTTATATGTAAAAAAGGCGTCCCTGGTGCGGCAAATCGGGTTAAGACTTCAACGGCAATACGTTCGGATTTCAGGTTTACGATGGGTTCAGCAATGAACCGCCAGGCACGGTTATTATTATCAAGATTCTGGATTTCCATTGCCATGCTCTGATTAACGATGTTGAAGTGGATTGATTATTGATCGCCTTTAGCTATCAATCAAATGAATTTTAACGGATTAAACTATGATTAAACCTATCAAATCCCAAAAATCGATCGTTAAACCCTTGTTATTTAATGATGAATGGCAAACTATAAAACTCCAGTTTTCCATGGACCGCATTTTTTGCTGGTCATCCCTGTGAGGCAATGTGTCCCGATTAATTCCTTTCAGAGTACAGGGGAAATGGGAACAGGGCTGGGTTCAATCGTCCCGGCGGCCTTAAGGCCAGCGTTAAACAGAAGAAATTGACAGACCGATGACAGACCGATGCCAGCCAAATGAAAAAAGCGGGTTAAAAACCGCTTCCGGGAAATACAGAGGTCAACCCAAATATTGGCGACTTGAAATACCGCGGTCCAGACGATAATGTGTTCCAACTTCACCGTCATGTTATACAGAATGACCATGTCTCTTTCCTTTTTTAAACTTGAACCCCGGCACCTTAAAGAAATATATGAAATACGCTTTTCCGTAACGGAAAACCGGCTTCACGCGCATCAAATTCACTATTTACAGCGTGAGCAAGCGCTGGAGGATATATGTCAGGGCGGCGGCTGGATTTGCCAGGCCGGGGATGATTATGCAGGTTATGGATTGGGGATCTATGCGCCCGAACCGCTAATTGGCGGACTGTTTGTTAAACCTGAATATCAAAAACAGGGCATCGGGACGCACCTGCTGAACGCGATCGTCCAGTGGTTTAGCGATCGGGGCGCAGAGACGATTATGCTGACCACCGATCCCGGCTCGAACGCGGAGGGGTTTTATCAGGCAAATGGCTGGGTCGCAGAAGGGAGTGATGCGTTTGGGCAGCGGGTGATGCGTAAGCGCTTACCGCGTGGCTGATATGACGCAATCCGCCGCCAACGAAACAGCAGCGTTCCCGCCGCGTTGGAGAGAATGCGCACAGGATACACAGGATGCCCTGCTCATCCTGTGCGCGGTCAGCGTTGAAGCCAGAATTAGTGCGACTGTGGTTTAAACAGCTGCTGCACAAATTCCACATACGCAGGTCGCCAGACGTCCATCTCATGTCCCAGCCCCGGATACTGGGTGTAATGGAACTTCACACCCTGCTTTTCCAGCTCGGTTTTCAGCCCGGCGATATCTTTGCCCGTGACAACATCTTTGTCCCCAACCACCAGCGTAAAGTTTTTCAGCTGTTTATTCACGGTCTGCGGCTGGCTCAGCTGACGCGTCACGACCTCATTAGGCACTGTACTGGTGGTCACGCCGCTAAAACTGGCTAGCCAGGCAAAGTCGTTCAGGTGCGTCATGCCGGACACCAGCGCCTGATAGCCGCCCTGGGATAACCCGGCAATCGCGCGGTCGGCGGGCCTGGTGCTGACAGTAAAACGTTTCTCAATCAGCGGGATAATATCCTGCATCAGCTCCTTATCTGCTGCAGCGGCATTGAGGGGATAAAAGTCCTTGCGGCGATCGGCTGGCGGGAAGTTTTCGGGAATAGCCTGCACGATGTCGGTTTCGGTATCGGGCACCACCACCAGCATCGGCTTAATTTTGCCTTCTGCCAGCAGGTTATCCATGATTTGCGGCAGGCGGAGCTGAGAGATGGCCGACAGCCCGGTATCGCCAAAGCCATGGTAGAAGTAGAGCACCGGTAGCGGCTTGCTATCGGCCTTGTAACCCGGCGGTGCCCAGACAAACACCTGACGTTCAGACTTCAGGGCGGTGGAATGATAGGTCAGGGTCAGTACATCGCCGTGCGGCACGTTGCGCTCATCCAGAATACTGCCCGGCACCAGAATCATACTGGTGTTCACCTGGCGCTGCGGTTTCGGGAAACGGCTGCCGGTATCCGGCGTGCGGAAACCGTCTACGTCAAAATAGTACTCATACAGGTTGGGCTTCAACGGCTCGCTGGTCCATGACCAGATCCCCGTGCTGTCCTTTTTCATGTCATGCGACTGCTGGCTCAGCGGCGTGGCGCCGGTTACGACGGCAACCTGCTTCGCGGCAGGGGCAAAAAGACGAAAGGTAATGGAGTGATCCGGATTCAGCGCCGTAATGTAGCGACTTACCGGGATGCTCGTGTCTGGCGTTAACGGCAAAGGGGCGGCAATCAGTGCTGGTGCATATCCCGTGAGCAGGCTGCCTGCCAGGAATGAAAAACAGGCTAAAGTTCTTTTCATCGTGGGTTCCGGTTTTGTGTATGGCGAAGTAGTTATTGCATCTTTACGTTCAGGAAGAGAGCAAAGGGATACGCAAAAAACGCAGGGTGTGATGCGGTTCAAAAAATTCAGGCCCTCTCTGGCATGAAAAGTCCGTCGCTTTTTCTGCAACAATCGCGCAACGACTTGCATTTTTTTATCCGCCCGCCTCGCATTCGCGTTATCGTCGCAGCATGAACACTTTCCCCCCTTGATAAGGACTGAGTATTGATGCGTAAACCTCCCTTTCTGCTGGTCACACTGGGCCTTTTGATGTCGGTTACCTCTCAGGCGCAGGCTGAAGGCTGCCTGAAAGGCGCGCTGGTGGGCGGCGTAGCGGGTCATCTTAAACATCATGCGGTTGCCGGTGCCGTGGCGGGTTGCGCAGCAGGCCATTACCTGGCGAAGAAGCATAAAGAAGAAGACACTAAGCAAAGTCACTAGCGGTTCAGTTGGGGTTGCCAGTCGGCCGCCCCGCCAAAGGTTACGCCTCGGCGTTGCAATGAAATCCACGCCTGCCTTTCCCATTCTGCTTTCCTCCCCCAGCCCACCAATAGTCTTTGATCGACATCGCTTTCAACTCGCGTTAATGTGCCAAATCGTGTTTGAAAAGCCGCGAAGCGTGCCGCCCTGTCTGGCTGGCGCTGAGGTAAATCAGGACAAATGGATGAACGCTGATAAAGTCAATCGGGCTAAAGGCGCATTAGTTGGGTTGGCGCTGGGCGATGCGTTAGGTACCACCCTTGAATTTCAGCCCAGACCGGCAAAACCGGTTGTAACCGACCTGGTTGGCGGTGGCCCCTTTATGCTTGAACCCGGTCAATGGACGGATGACACGTCCATGATGCTGTGTCTGGCTGACAGCCTGATCGAACGGGGCGAAAATGCTCCTGCCGATCAAATGCGACGCTATATCAACTGGCGCGATTATGGTTATAACTCCTGCACCGGAACCTGTTTCGATATTGGCACTACCGTCGCCCTCGCGTTAAAAAAATTCAGCGCTGAAGGCATTGCGCTGGCGGGCAGCACCGACCCCAGAAGTGCGGGCAACGGCAGCCTAATGCGCACCGCGCCTGTGGCATTATTCATGCATCATGCCCCTCTCACTGCGGTCTTTGAAACGACGAAACTGGCCAGCGCCACCACTCATGCAGAACAGCGATGTATTGAGGCCTGCCAGTACATCACGGGCCTGATCCACATGCTGCTCAACAGCGATAACACACCGACCAAAGCAAGGCTATTCAACGCGTTTCATTCTGCGCAGTACTCATGGATAAAAACACTGCATCCGGATTCTTTAGCCATCATTCAAGGGCGCTACCGTCTTAAATCCCGTGATAAAATCAGCAGTTCTGGCTATGTGATTCACTCACTGGAAGCCGCTCTCTGGTGTTTCTGGCACAGCGAGACATTTGAGGAAGGGGCGTTACTGGCGGCGAATCTTGGCGATGACGCGGACAGTGTCGCCGCTATTTATGGCCAGCTTGCGGGCGCTTATTATGGTTACGATGCCCTGCCTGAATCCTGGCTGTCACGACTGGCCTGGCACGATGATATTGAGCAACGGGCTAATCTCCTGATTATCAGACAAGACGATACAGTACTAAAACGCTTCATCGCTGACTGCCAGGACGATATTGAAAACAACATGCCGCTATCCGCCGAAAAAAATCAACTTATGCTGACGGGGTTTGGATGGAATCGGTGGATAACCAACAATATGTCGCTGAGAGAAAAAGAAAGGATTTCGCACGCCTCTGTCGCTGAGTGCCTGAGTCTGGTGACCGTTTATACTCGCGGCGATCGCTATATTGAGGGATTGCTCCATAAATCCGCATCGGATGGGACACTGGACGCCATTATTAACAGGCTGGCAATATTGATTCAGGATGAATAACGCCAGCCAGGTTGCTGACGCTCAAACGGCAAAAGGAGACAGGAGGATGACAGGGCCTTATGAACAGGGGCACTGGACCGCGCATGGCTTAAAACCCCATTATCATCATCTCAAACAAGGAGAACGGTACATCGTATCCCGCCCTTTTACGGATTATGACGGCGTCAATCATCCCACAGGGGAACAGTGGCGTTTTCTCGGATACAACTATGTGCCCTATCACGACGGTCTTTCGTTATTTGTCAGTGTTGATGACCAACACGAATGGCATATTCGCCTTTGCTATATCCCAGAAGAACAGAAAGACTTAATCGACACGCTTGATCGTTACCTTGCAAAAGTGGGCTGAGACACATCCAAACGCCACAGTGCTCTACGCCAGGCTCCAGGCATCAGACGGAATATCCCCGTTGATGCCTCGTTTCTGATTAAGGCAAAGCGGCTAATTTTTTTAAAGACCCCGCCCCTCTCGTTAAGTCAAAAAAGCCTCGCGTTGAGGATGACGTAATTACTGGACGCCATCTTTACCACAGCGATGTCTCAGCGCCCCTGTATTTGAACCGCTGCAACCGTCAACACAAACGGCGTCGGCGTACAAACCGCCAGCGCCAGTTCGCCTGCCTGGAGCGTGCTGACCGACAACGTAGTCGGTGCCGTGCTGTCGATGCAGGCCATCTGCCAGGCACTTGGGCCACGCTGCTTGATGATCGCCTCTTTTAACGTCCAGATGCGCCAGAAGGCCGCTAACTGCTGATCCGGAGCTTCCGCCGCTATTTGCGCCTGTTCCTGCGCGCTGAACAGGTTTTCCGCCAGGCTGCGCCAGCCCGCTCTTGGACGCAGCACCTCAATATCGCAGCCGACGTCCCCTTCATCGCTGAGCAGCAGGGCAATATCGTCGCCGCTGTGGCTAAGGTTAAACCAGAGCCGCACATCGGTGGAAAAAGCCGGTTTGCCGTGCTGGCCAACGACAATCTCCGGCAGGGGCGAAATCACAGAGGCAAGCATGACGCGACCGGCAAGCCAGCCTGCGCGGCGGGCGCCCAATGGGGCACGATCTTTCAGCACAGACGCTGTCGGGCCAGCGCTGAGCGAGGAGATTTTTCCCAGAAAGATCTGATACATATCAGTGCCAGCGTTTGATGATGATGGAGGTGTTAATGCTCCCGGGAGCAGTTGTACCAACCGGGGATTGCTTGCAGGCCAGTCGCTCAACATGCGTCATCCGGCATTTCAGCTCGCGGCAAATGAAACGTTTAACCTGAATAGCGGAAAGCCCCTTCCGGGCGATGAACACTTACTCGCCCGGAGGGATCTTTTTCTTGAAGGACAATCGACCGGCCTGCCATCCTGAAACCACGTCACAGGCAACCGGCCGTGCCTTTTGCAGTGGTGAGCCATTTCAGGTGCTTTGATTTCAAGGCGGTGCACTCTGACAACCTCGACGCCTCGCCAACGGCACCACTCAGCGTGCCTTTTCCATTAAGCCGCCTTGCCACCCTGGACCGTGGTTGGACTTTCTATCCTGCCTGCAGCGGCTTGCGCACAAACAGGCCGTAGCTCAGCGCGCCCAGCATCAAGAGCGCTGCACCAAGCAAAAACACGTTGGTGAATTTGCCGGTGGTATCCAGAATAATGCCGGTAACGATCGGTGCCATTGCCGCCCCCAGGAAACCGCCAAAGTTCTGAATGGCGCCCAGCGAGGCCACCTGCGACTTCGGCGCGATGTCACTGGCCAGCGTCCAGAGCGCCCCCTGCGGCATCTGCGAGAAGAAATAACCCAGCGCCAGCAGGCCAATGGCCAGCGGGGTGCTGTTTACAAACGGAATCGGCGCCACGAAGCAGGCTGCCAGGGCCGCACCCGATACGATTGGCACCTTACGCGCGGTGATGGCTCTGACGCCCCGGCGCACCAGGTTGTCTGAAAGCATCCCACCCACCAGCACGCCCAGAATACCGGCCAGAAACGGAATGGAGGCAATCCAGCCGGTGGCTTTGAGGCTAAAGCCCAGCGATTTTTCCAGATAGCCCGGCAGCCAGGTCAGATAGACCCAGATCGTGAACATAATGGAGAAGTTGCCGATCACCATAAACCAGGTGGTGCTGTGTCGGAACAGCGCACGCCAGCGAACCTCGCCCTTCGCTTGCGGCACTGCGACGCTGGGTTGTCCGGCATGCAGCAGCGCATCTTCCCGGGCATTGGGATCGCGATAAAACTTCCACCACGCCAGCAGCAGGGGAAGCCCCATTACGCCGATCGCCACAAACATGCCGCGCCAGCCTAAGGTCAGCAACAGCACGGTCAGAATGGGCGGCGCAATGGCGTTGGCAATTTGCGAACCGGTATTAATAATCGCAGTGGGTAAACCGCGTTCACTGTCGCCAAACCAGCGATGGGTGATTTTAATTCCCGAGGTAAAGAACGGGGATTCGGACACGCCCAGCAGCATACGCAGACCGTAGAAATAGCTGTAGCTGTTGGCAAACGCCGTCAGCACGGTAAAGCCCGACCACAGCCCCAGCGCCCAGGAGAACATCTTTTTGGGGCCTAACTTGTCCACCAGCCAGCCTGCGGGCAGGTTAGCCAGCGCATAGGGCCAGAGAAACGCCGACAACAGCAACCCCATTTCGGTTTGCGAAAAGCCAAATTCCGCCGCAATGGTGGTGTTGGCAATACTCAGGTTGGCGCGGTCCAGGTAATTCACTATCGCCGCCAGCAACAGCAGCGTGACAATGCCCCAGCGCAGCTTCCCTTTCAGCGTGCCCTGCCCGCTCAACGTTGTTTCTGACATCGCCGCAGAGGGTTTCATGATGCCTCCCGCCCGGCAAACAGATCGAGATGGATTTTAATCACCGCTTTACGGATAGTCTGCGCCACCGGCGACGCACAGCCAGGGCGATGAATATCGTGAGGGAAAAACAGCGCAAACTGCCCCGGCGTCAGCGCGATGCTGTACTCATCCGTGATGTCCTGATAAAACACCACGTCATTTTCCTCCCGCCGGTCTTCCGCTATCACATGCTGCGGATGGGCACGCGTCACGCCGATGGTTTCGCGTCCGGCCAGCAGGTACTGAATATCGACATAGCGAAAATGGGATTCGGCCCGGCGGGCGCTGGCGGGCTCGGTCGCCATTTCCTGAAGCAGGCAGAACATCTGGTTGTCGGGCAGTAAATCGTATTTCCCCGTTTCCATCTGGCTGAAATCGCTGGCCGCTATCCAGCGAATCGCCTGGTCAACGATGGGATGAAACGCGTGACGCTCACGCGCCCAGTCAAGTTGATCGCATACAATCATGGTGTTTTCCCTTGTGGTAAAACGGTGCAGGAACAGACGGTGTCCGGTTTTTTTATGAAAGACGGTGTTGCCACAGCGCACTGCCATCACGAATCTGGTCAAGCAACACGCCAAGCCCCCAGAACTTCTCCAGCACGTTGTCCCGGTTAACGCGGCAGTGCTCGCTGGCGAAGGTGCCGAGGCGCTGGTGATAAATTTTGGCGTTTTTGGGATAGCCAAGGGTTTCGGTGACGGCGCTCAGCGACAGGAACAGCGACAGCTCATGGGCTTTCTCAGGCTGCTGGGCGCCCTGGTGATAAAGCCAGACGTAGAGGTTCGGATGAAAGTTCGTGAACACGCCGCTGAAGCCGCGCGAGCCCGCCTGGATGGCCGGCCACGCAATGGCCGCATTGGCGTTAATCACCGCCAGCGGCGTGCCCTCCGCCAGCCTGACGCGGCGTTGCACCGTGGGCAGATCGCAGCTCACGTCTTTCAGCACCACAAAGCGGCCGCTGTTGGCACAGAAGCTGAACTCGTCGTCGCTCAGCAGACGACGATACGGCGCCGGGCACTCGTAGAGCCCCAACGGCAGCCCGGCAGGTAGCGCGTCCAGAATGTGATTCAGGTGAGCATAAAAGGTTTCGCTTCCCTGATTGTGCGGATCGAGGTGATTGGTCACCAGCACCAGCGCATCGATGCCCGTTCCGGCCATCGCCTGCAATTCCTGAGTCTGCTCGCTTAACCCATCGCTGATGTGGCCGGAGGCAATCACCGGCACCCGGCCCTGCACTTTCTCCACCACAAAACGCGCCAGCGCAACGCGCTCGTCCAGGCTGAGAGACTGCATTTCGCTGGACTGGCACACGGCGAACAGCGCATCCACGCCCTGCGCCAGATACCAGTCGATCAGGCGTGACAGGCCGGGGTAATCGATCTGATTCTCTGCAGTGAATGGGGTCAGCATGACGGGGACAATACCTTCAATCTTTTTCATGGTTTCTCCTGCCAGCGCCAGCGCGCGGCTGTTGCGTTACGTCGGATTATCGTTGGTTAAGTCGGGTGATGACCTGATGCCGCTTGGGCATATTGCTTGCGCCTTCCCGCTCTACGGCCAGGGACGCAAAGGCCGATGCCCATGTGGCGGCCTGCAGTAACGGCTGCCCCTGCGCCAGCGCGGCGGCCAGCGCGCCGTTAAAGGCATCGCCCGCGCCGGTGGTGTCCACACTGAGCGCAGGAAAGGCGGGAATGACGTGACAATGCGGCGCGTCGAACAGCAGCGCGCCGCGCGCGCCCATGGTGATGATCACTCGCTGCGCCCCCTGCGCCACAATCGCCTGCGCCGCCTTACGCGCACTCGCCATGTCACAGATTTCAATGCCCGAGAGCCGCGAGGCCTCGGTTTCGTTGGGCGTCAGCACATCGATCATCGGCAGAACGTTCACAACCTCTGACGAGAACGGCGCCGGGTTCATGATGATGCGGACGCCCAGTGCATGTGCCAGCCGGATAGCGCTGCGCGTGGCCTCGACGTTGTTTTCCAACTGCAGTAACAACACATCCGCATCGGTAAGTTCATGGGTCAGCTCGGCAATTTCGGCATCCGTCAGGGTTTTATTGGCACCGGGGTAGATGGCAATCATGTTCTCGCCGTTTTCCTGCGAGACATAAATGATGGCGCTGCCTGTGGGTTCGGTATCCGTCTGGTATAAACGGAAAGAGTGAATGTCCGATGACGAAAGGTGATCAAACGCAAACTGGCTGAACCGATCGGTTCCGACCTTGGCAACAAAATGGACGCGCGCTCCGGCCCGGCTGGCGGCCATGGCCTGATTGGCCCCCTTGCCGCCGGGCCCGAGTGTGCTGCCGTGCGCCATCAGCGATTCACCACTTTGCGGAAAACGCGCCACCCTGGCGACGATATCAACATTGAATGCGCCAAGGATGCAGACTTTTCCCTGCCTGCTGGTGGTCTTTACGGTGGTTTTACGCCCCTGCAACCGCTTGAGTAAAACATCAAAATGGCCACTTTCGCTGATGAGCTTTTCCTGCAGATTACGGCGTTGCACTATGGCACCGCCGTAGCAGCGCTGAACCAGCCCCTGCTCTGCCAGCGCACGCAGATCGGTGCGAATCGTCTCCCGAGTAACACGCAACTGGCTCGCCAGCCCGTTAACGGTGACGCGTTCATGTTCGTCCAGCCATTGCAAAATTTGATTGCGTCGTTCTTCCAGAAACATCATCCCCCTCCTGCCTCGCCGTTAAGCGTAAGGGAGCGCACGCAGCGTGAAAGTGATGCAGATCTCAGCACCTGGGGAAAAACGGAAGTAAACGGAAGTGAAGGGTTGTGTCGCTAAAGCGTTATCAAAGCGGGCATTGTGATGGCTGAAAAGCAGAAAATGTGAATCGTGAAGGGCGAGAAACAAAGGGTCTGTGGACGGTAAACGCGCGTTGAATGCGGATGATCACCTTCAGGAAAGGCCTGGCTTATCGCGCTGAGCATCTGTCGTGCGTCCCCGCCAGGCACCTGAGCGCGGGCTAACGTTTTCGCTTTCGGTATCCCCACGAGGCCAGGACAGCCAGCACGAGAGACAGGACGAACTTCACCACGATGAACGTAAACGAATAGCTGTTCATCGCCTCTTCGCCATCGCCTTCGATAGTGATATGGCTCATGAATAACGTGTTGATCCAGCTATCCGGGATCAGCACAAAAGCCGCCAGCAACACAATAATAAATATCGCAATTTTCATCTCACACCACACCGACTAAAATCTGGAATGCCGCGCACATCAAGGCGGCCATAAGCCATCAGGTCTTTCCCGCCAGGCACTTTTATCTTAGGTATCCGCAGCAAAGCATTTCTGAGGGTTTGAAAATCCGATGAACTGTACAGCGTTACACAGCCCCACGAAACCCCGGTGCCGTCGCTGTTCAATGGGTGAAGCCGAAAGCTGCCCCGACGTGTGCCATTGACGTAAGCATGATCACTCATGGTTTCTGCGTTATATAAACCAAACCATTCGGAATGATGATTTCTGTACAAATGATACGCATCAATCACTTCTGCACGCAGCTGATTTAGCACGCTTCCTTTCGGACGGTCGACTATCCAGTATGTGCCCGGCGGGATCGCGGCCTTTTCTCTATCTGAACAGTCTGGGTTATTGAGATAACGGTCAATTCCTGACAAAACATCAAATGAGCCGATGCCGTAACAGTCAAGCTTGACCCTTTTTCCGTCTGGCGAGAGACGAGCATAGTCCATCGTACAGATTTGCATCTCACATCCTTTGCGGGTGGCACAGGGTGAAAATAATACTGAATCCCTGTTCAACATCAAACGACGACCTTTTAGGATTCCTCTTATAAAGTTGCAACATCTTCCTTCACGCTCGTATTTTCATGAACGCTGAACATCGCCATCATTTCTTTTTTCAGCAGGACTAAACGCTCCGCACCGGCAGCGTAAACGAACAAAAGAGAAAAGCGTCTGAGTAAAAAACATTTATAAAAGCGCGATCTTATTTGCGTTAAAAACGACAGGCTGCCTTATTGACCATCAGGCATCCAACCCGCTGTGGTGATTAACATCACGTCTGAATCAGTCGAAATAAAAACGCACCTCGCCTCTCAACCTGCAAGGGACATGCCCTTATGCACGCCAGCAAGTGGCTTCAGGCATAAAGATTTGGCTGCAACGTCTTAGTGTTAACCTGATTCCAGGCCATCTTGCCGCTATTTAATCTTTTTACATGTGTGGGTTACGTTGATCACATTATTTACCAAAAGTGATTTTCACGGCATTAAACAATGAGCCTTATCACACCACGCAATTCCGTGTTTATTGCAAAATCGCTTACCTAATAATAACAAGGTGCAATCATGAGATTTACTAACACTCAATTAATTAACCTGCCTCTAATTTAAAAATCATGTCACCTGTTTAGCAAAGTCATAAGGAAAAGGTAACAATGAGGGAGCAATCATGAAAATAATCAAACATTACCGATGGCACATGATATTACTGGTGTGCTTTATTACGATTATTAATTACCTCGATCGCACTGCGTTGGGCGTTGCCGCCCCGACAATTATGAAGGAGCTGGATATTACTAAGGAGCAATATTCCTGGGTCGTCAGCGCCTTTCAGCTGGCTTATACCATCGGCCAGCCCGTGATGGGTTATTTCATTGATACCATTGGCCTGAGGCTGGGCTTTTTTATCTGCGCCATCGTCTGGGGGCTGGCCACCTTAGCGCACTCACTGACCGGTTCCTGGCAGGGCCTGGCGTTTATGCGCGCCATCATGGGCTTTAGTGAAGCCTCGGCGATTCCGGCCGGGGTGAAAACCGCTGCCACCTGGTTTCCGGCGAAGGAGCGCGGCATTGCCACTGGCGTATTTAATATGGGCACCTCTTTTGGTGCCATGCTGGCACCGCCGCTGATCGCCTGGTGCATACTGTTTCACAGCTGGCAGTTTGCATTTCTGGTTGCCGGTGGACTGGCTATTGTGGCGGCCTTTATCTGGCTCATCTTTTATAAAGATCCCAAAGAGGCCAAACGGCTGTCGGCGGACGAGCGCGCCTATATTGAGGGCGGTCAGGAAAAACACCTTCATACCGAGCAGAAAGAGAAGACCTCTAAATTAGCCATCCTCAAACAGCGTAATTTCTGGGGCATTGGCCTCTCACGTTTTCTGGCCGATCCGGCCTGGGGCACCATCAATTTCTGGGTGCCGATCTTCTTTGTGGAAACCCTGCACTTCAGCCTGAAAGAGATTGCGATGTTTGTCTGGCTGCCGTTCCTGATGGCCGATCTGGGCTGCCTGGCCAGCGGCTTTGTGGCGAAGTTCCTGAACGATCGCGGCATCGGCCTGATCAATTCGCGCCGTATTACCTTTACGCTCGGGGCGGTGCTGATGACCACCATCGGCCTGGTCAGCATTGTTCAAAACCCCTATGTCGCCGTGTTGCTGATCAGCATTGGTGGCTTCTCGCACCAGTTGCTTTCTACCGTAGCTGCCACGCTGGGCGCAGACCTGTTCAGGAAGGATGAGGTCGCGACTGCCGTCGGCATGGCTGGCGCCTGTGCCTGGTCCGGTCAGTTGATCTTTAACCTGTTTATCGGCGCGTTTGTCAGCATCATCGGCTTTGGTCCGTTCTTTGTTGCGCTGGCGGTGTTTGACCTTATCGGTGCGGCGGCTCTGTGGATTCTGATCAAAGAACCAAAGGAACCTGGAGAACCGGATGCCGGGTTAGCGGTATCGCAGTAGTGTTGTCGCGGAATGTGTCCCGGGGCACGTGAAGGGACGTGCCTCCTTTTTCAGCTTCAGGCGACCAGTACGACGCGGGAACATTCTCATCGTCGAAAGTGCGGGATTCAGTGCTGAACAGCGTTAATCACGTGGGGTCGAGCATTGCTGTGCACGTCCATCCAATACAAGCCGTTATGTATGTTTTTTAAAATTATGTTAATACATGCTTATGCTTTCTGTTGGGGTTGGATAGATGTGGGATATGTCTTCATTCTTTGCAGCATTACTGGTTTACAGCATAGGGACGGCATCGCCTGGCCCGGGCAATCTTTCCATTGCCAATGCGGCGATGAACTATGGTCGTAAAGCTGGTCTGGTGCTGGCCACCGGTGTGATTTCAGGTTCGATTTGTTGGGGCCTGTTAACCGCCTTTGGCGTGTCCGCGATTTTGGTTTCTTCCCACGGTTTTATCGTCTGGTTAAAACTGCTCGGCGCGGCTTATCTGCTCTGGCTGGCCTCGAAAGCGCTGCGCAGTGCCTTTCGCCCTAGAGAACTTTCGGCACGACCAGCCCAGGCCCACGCGCGTTTACGCGGCTATTATTTGCAGGGTTTGGGATTGCACCTGACCAATCCCAAAGCCGCGTTAACCTGGTTCACCGTGACCAGCGTGGGCCTGACGAACTCTGCGCCACAGTGGCAGAGCTATATTCTGGTCGCCACCTGCGCACTGACCGGCGTGATGATATTTAGCCTGTATGCGCTGATTTTTGCTTCGCAAATGGCGGAGACGTATCTCAATCGGGCACGGCGCAGTTTCGATCTGATTTGTGCGGGGTTTTATGCGTTGGTGGCGGTGGGGTTTTTGGTGTCGCTGGGTTAAAAAAGCCCCTTTCACAGGCGGTTGTTCGATCTGCCTGGCGCGTCAGCTTCGCAGATAACAACCTGAGGATACGACTTGAAACTGACATGACGCTGGCTGACTTCATGCAGAGCCTCAGAAAGACGAAGACCTCTTAGCTAGCACCGCACTCAATTCGGGCCTGGATTATTCACTGACGCTTCGCCGAGTCAGTGCGGTATCGATCCCGCGCTGATGCTCAGCTAGCTCCAACTTACTTAAAGTTTGAGCTGTGGTTTATTAACCCCTTGGTCTGGAAAGGAAGAGACGTCGTCGCGCTAACTGCACGGCAATATGGTTACAGAAGGTTTTTAGCGACGGAAATACGAAACCAATAAAGATCAACGGAAGACGTGAAGAAGCAGGCTGTGATTTTTGGACTACACCAAAATGTTTATAACAGTAAGCGTCGGCATGGTTCGATCAGTGAAATGTTCCTGCCTGAAGCGTAAATATTCTATTATCAGATTATTGAGGTCTTTAAGATTGCCCATGGCGTTTCAGCGCGACTTTAAGCAGGCGCTTCACCAATGGCGCTATTTTATGTTGAGCATATTATCGCTATCTGTATTATTATCACGAACATGAAAAATCTTTTCCAACACTTACCACACAGGCTGATAGTGCTGACGATATGGGCAGTCGTTTATTACCTGTCTGGCGTGCTGTCGCTGCGATTTGACGATCCTCAGTTGCACATATCTGTCGTATGGTTTCCTGCTGGCGTCGCCACTGCGGCGTTTTTAAATTCGCGCTGGCGACTATGGCCAGCGCTGTGTGTTTTGTTTGTTGTGCTTGATGTGATTCTGGACAAACCTTCGTTCAGCAGGCTGCCGACCGAGACGTTTTACGCCATTCTTGATCTGCCTTCTTCACTGATAATTGCGTGGATAGTGAAACGTTTTTCCCGGCCCGGTGATGATTTAAATATTATTATGTTGTGGTTCGCCTCAACCATTATCATCAGCTTTCTGGATGCCGTGCTTTTCGGTATCGGACTCTCATTAGCAGGAAAAAACAGCTTCTCCGATCTGTTCTGGACCGGTTTTATTGCCGACATGACCGGCATTTTCCTGGCCACCACCATTATTATGGGCTTTGCTAACAGCCGCCTTACCACAGCCGTTCAGATTTCCATCAAAACACTTCTGTCAGGCTTAACGCTGCTCGCCGCGCTTGTGGCACTTTCGTTGTGGATATTCAGTGGCGGTGTTAAAGAATTTAGTATCGCTAATACGATCACCCACGATGAAAGCCTGATTTTCGCTTTCAGTTGCCTCCCGATTATTCTTGCCGCTTTTTTAACGCTCTTCTGGGGTAATCGTGGCGGATCGATAGCGTTATTAACGTTGTCAGGTTGCGTTATCTATTATGCCGATAAGGGCGTGGGGCCGTTCTTTCTCAAGGGATTATATACCGGTGAACCCCTGCTCCTTGTGCAGTGCTATTTAAGCGCCAGTGCGTTGCTGCTGGTTTTTTTACGGGTGGTGACGCGAAATATTTACCGCTTCAATTCAGAAACCGACGCACGACTCAATTTACAGGCCATTTATCAGCTAAACCTGACAGAGGGCACGCTCTGCTGGGAAAACCTTTCTGGTGAACTTGCTGCGCTTCCTCGCGAGATTCTTGAAAAGAAAGAGGCAATACTGGCGCAATTGCATCCAGAGGATAAACAGCGCCTCGCCGGACACTGGCAGGCCATTCCACGTCAGCAGACGCTTCCTGCGATTCAATTCAGATTGCAATACGGAAATGGGCAATGGCTGCACGTTACCGATAGCGGAGCACTGATGTTCGAGCGTCAGGGATCGCTGTTCATACTGGGTAACTGGTCGGTTTCCACCTGACTTTTCAGCGCATTTAGGAGAGGGATAGATTGATACAGATAGCCATGTTGCTACTGGGTACGGCATATATTAAGCGAAATGCCCGATACCTTTCGGTTGCCGCAACACTGTGGTTTATCACAGGTATATTACTTTTCATCGATGGTCTTGACCTTCACTCGTACTTCCCATTACAGATCTTTGGCTATATTCTGCTGCTGGAAAGCATGCTTACACTTTGTGTTGCGACCAGCGCTGTCGGAACAAAAAAGAGCATTCTTTTTTTCAAAGGCGGCATATTTTTATTCGTATCACTGATTATCATCGTTAATCAGGAATACAGTAATGTCCTGCTGGCTGTCATTTTTGGTTTTACTTTTTTTATCATCGGCTTCTTCACCAGCTTTTCCTCTTTTATTGTGCGCTTTCCCCGCTGGAAGCTGACGCTTATTTATGGACTGGGATTAATTTCCTTTTCGTTCTTCCTGCTCAGTCACCATGATGCGACCGTATCATTCTTTATTGGTTTTCAGATGGTTACCAGTGGGTTGAGTACCCTTGGCATCGCCAGGAAGGCGATGCGGATGAAAAGAGGTACGTCTATTTTTCAGCTGATTCAACCCGGCGACGTACTGCTGAGTAGCTCACCTTTAATCCAGGAACAAGAACTGACCGCCCCCCATCCGGTGCCGACGTCTGCTGCAGCGCGCGCACTGATTGTGCACGTATGGACGCCTGAAGAAACCACCGAAGCCAGGCCTGTTTCGCGCCCTGTCATTAACCGTTATATCGCCGCCGTGGACGAAAATGGTGTTATCTCAACCGGACACGCGGCGCTTGAAGTGGCTGATTATCTCTACATCAGCCTTTATCCTGCCGAGGAGATTGATCGGTCTCCTTCGGAGTTTTTGCGCACACTTAAGGCCACCCGTGATAATGATGTGGCAGGGCGCTTTCTGCCAGACTACGCCACAGAATCCTCAGAATGGTGTCATTCTGTACGTCAAATCGAGTTTAAAAAATTCAGCCTGCGGAAACTGAATCACTTCTGGGAATCTTATCGCCGCAATAACACCTACAACCTGACTTATCGTAACTGCTCAAGTAGTGTTGCCTATGCTCTTGAAGCCGCCCTGGATGGTGCGCTGGCACATGAGCGAAAACTGAGCGACCTGCTGGTGCCGGAGCTATGGATCGCCGCACAGGTGCGTAAACGCGCGCAGATCATGGCCTGGACGCCTGGCCTGGTAATGGATTACAGCCGGGCACTGAATGCGCTGGTGCATCCCGTTCCTCGCCCCTGGTATCACCGTCTGCCCTGGCGCCGTGCCATAGAAAAATAACCTGCCAGCCCTATCCGCAAACCGTTCAGGACAAAGGCGGTAACGGCTTATCAGGCTCGTCCGGGGCCATGAATACGCAGATCCACTGCGGCCATCAAACAGAAGAGGCCGCAAAGCACGCCGACCATCAGCGGTAAGCCATTCTGCGTTGCTGACATGGCAAGGCCACACAGCAGCGGCCCCAGTAGAGCCCCTGCGCCCCATGCTACCGAGGCGGCGGCATATACGCCTGCGAGCTCTGCTCCACTGAATGTCGCGCCTGCCCAGGTTATTGCGACGGTATAGATCCCCACGAACATCCCACCCCACACAAAGAGGATCAGATAAGCCGCAACCGGCCAGGATAATAACCATGGCCAGATGGCCGCTCCCACCGTGGACAACAGCGCCAGTATGACGATGAGTCGTCGGCGGTCAACGCTGTCAGCAATCATGCCAACCACAGGCTGTAAGAGAATGGCACCCAACATCAGAACCGAAATTAATCCAACGGCATGTTGTCGACTCCAGCCATGGGACTCGGCATAAAGCGGTAAAAAATTAAGTCCGGCCACTTCGACGGCAGCATTTAACCCCGTGGCAACGATCATTAAAAAGGCGATACGGATGCTTTTCAGAAAGCCAATAGCGTGGCTGGTTGACGAGTGATGCTGCGCCATGCCCAGCAGCTTAACAAGCACCAACGCCAGGAGAACAATGGCCGTGCCGATAAAGAAAGGAAAATTGCTCTGGCTTGCGCTAAGGGTCAGTATTAACGGGCCACAGGCAAACCCTGTTGAGATGCCAGCGGTGTACCATGCCATTGTTCTTGCCCTTGCCTGCTCAACGGTCGCGTCATTGATCCAGGTTTCTGTGAGCACCATTATAATCTCACTGAAAATGCCCAAAGCAAGCCGGAGTCCGAACCAGTAAATAAAAGGCAAACAGGTAAAAAGCAACATGATGACGGCCACGGCGGCAAGCGAAGTCCCCAAAAGCAGCCTTGGGTGGAAGCGCTGAAAGAGACGAGGAATAAAAGGTGCGACAGCAAAAACGCCAATAGCCTGCATCGCGGCATTGAGTCCGATATAGCTTTCGCTGAAACCATTATCCTGCAATCGTGTGGCGATCAACGGTGCGCTAAGGCCGTAAGTCAGGCCAAAGATTGCCACACAAATAATGACAGAAATGAGATCTTTTTTGTTCATTACGCTCCAGGTCCCTTACAGGCTGCGGTTGCCTTGTTTCCAATTGCCTTTAACAAATTAAAAAACATTATGCGATTATGCGATTATGCGATTATGCGATTATGCGATTATGCCTGAGAATAATTTTGTGTTGCATAACGGAATAGCCCAGTCCCAGCGCCCCGATCCGTTCAGAAACAGAATGACACCTCGAAGGAAGATGCATAATTTCCGCCTCCCTTGCCAGACAGAAACCGGCTAAAGAAAAAGATTCAAAAGTGCTTTTACTCTTCAGGAATATCAACGGATTCTAGCGTAAGTGAGACAAAATGCGTGCATTTGTGAAATAACGTTGGCCGTTAGGTTTCTTGTGCATTAAGGGCCGAATTACCTGCATCTGACGCTTGTGTTCACTGTGCAAAGAGTGGACACGCTGAATCACGAAAAATGATTCAGACACGATGGAACCTTGATGATATCGGCTTTTAGATTCAGCAGATGCCATCCGATTGCCCGAGCCATCCCAACACCTGCAGTTTTACAACATTCCCATGTAATCAAAAACAGCACTGTGATTACTTTCCGTGTTGCTTAGGCTTGTTCATCCGCTCGCGTTTCAGCAGTTGGGAAAAGCGTTCTGTAAACGCTTTATCGCAACAATCAACGCGACTCACGCTGGCCGCGTGGTGTTATCGCCACTCATGGGGTGATGTCCTGACAGCCCTGCTCCCAACTGAACCGCCCCGTGACCGATACTCAGCCTCTCCCCACTAAATGCTCAACAAGATGCTGGGGCGACGCGCTTTCACTCACGATCTGCCGTTTTCTGCTGCAGGCCGGGCCATCAAAAACCTATAGATAAGAAATATTAACAGACCCGCGAGAGGGGTTTTTCCTGTAAAAGTTTATGTCGTGATTGCTTACATTTTAATTATCACGGCCGGGATAAAGATTGCCGGGTCTGCGCCGAAAGATCGTCGTCTCCCCTCCCTTCTTCAGGAAAGATTTATGAAAATCTCAACACGGCTCGGCTCGGGTTTTGGTACGTTAATCGTCTTCTTTTCCCTGTGCATAGTGGTTGCCATTCATTCTTTGTATCAGTCCAAAAACGCCCTTGAATCCATCGTTCAGGGAGATATGAAAAAAACGAAACTGATAACAGACCTGACGCTAATCCAGCGCGACATGGCCATTACAGTCAGGAATCTGTCGTTATTTACCGATGAAAAAGGCATTGAGGAGCAATCCGCGCGGCTTGGAAAATTAAAGACCCGCTTTGTCGACAGCAGCACTCAACTGGGGCAGATGATTGACCAGTCTGGCAGCAATGAGGAAAAAAAAGCGTTCGACGCGATTAAAAACAGTGAAAAAGAAGCACTGGAATCATTCAGTAATACGGTTCCACTCGCACTGGGAAAAAACAACGCCGCGACCGTGAAGTTTCTTTTGGATAACGTCAGGCCCGCCCAAAATCCCCTGATTGACGGACTGACGGCGATGGGTCAGGTGCTCACTCAGCGGTCTGATGACGCCGTCAGTGCAAACAGTAAAACGACGGAACAGGCTTACGTCATTTTACTGGTACTGCTCGCTGTCGCGGTCATTTTTGGCCTGTCCACGGGCATCTATTTGATTCGTAAGCTGATGAGTGAACTCGGTGGTGAACCCGCTACCGCACAGCGCCTTGCCTATGCAATTTCTCAGGGAGATTTAACCTCAGCCGTTCAGCTACGCAAAAATGACACCCGGAGCCTGATGGCCTCTTTGTCCAGTATGCAGTCGCGGCTCCGCGGGGTGGTATCCGACATTAAATCTGGCTCGGCTTCCGTTGCGCTTTCAGCAAACGAAATCTCTCAGGGTAACAACGAACTGGCTTTCCGCACTGAAGAGCAGGCAGCAGCACTCCAGCAGACAGCGGCAAGTATGGAACAGCTGACGGCCACCGTGCAGAGTAACAGCGCCATGGCCAGACAGACGGCCAACGCCGCGAGGGATACGGCTTTACACGTAAAAAATGGTGAAAACGATGTCCGCCGTATGTCTGGGACCATGGGCGAAATTTCACAAAGCGCGTCTAAGGTCAGAGACATTACCTCTGTCATCGAAAGTATTGCATTTCAGACGAATATTCTGGCGCTTAACGCGGCAGTAGAAGCGGCACGCGCGGGTGAAAGCGGGCGTGGATTTGCCGTGGTGGCAGCGGAAGTCAGGACGTTGGCACAGCGAAGCGCCACAGCGGCAAAAGACATTAAATCACTCATTGAGCAGGCGGTGGGTCAGGTGGAATCTGGCGTCACGGTGGCGAATGAAACAGGCCAAAATATTCTTAAAGTGATCGATCTGGTTGACGAACTGGCCACATCAATGGATACCATCGCCCTGTCGTCCGCTGAGCAGATGCAGGGGATCTCTCAGGTGAGCGTGGCGGTAAGCCAGATGGATGGTGTAACGCAGAACAACTCTGCGTTGGTTGAAGAGTCGTCAGCCGCCTCACAGTCGCTTTCTGAACAGGCTCAGACGTTGCGTCTCATCGTAGAGACATTCAAGGTCTGAATGAAAAAACGGCCGACGATAGAGATTCCCGCCGTCGGCAGTTATCGCCTTTGTTCTGTAAACTGATGACGGTATTGTTAGCGGTGGCTCACCATTACCCAGAATGGGCGGACCCGCAGCGCGCCGCAGTGGCAAAGCTATGTTCTGGTCGCTACCTGCGCACTAACCGGCCTGATTATATTTGGCCTGTATGCGCTGATTTTGGCCTCGCATACGGCGGAGAAATACCGTAATCGGGCACGGCGCAGTTTCGAACTGATCTGTGCGGGGTTTTATGCGTTGGTGGCGGTAAGGTTTATGGTGTCGCTGAGATAAAGCCGTTCAGAGGCCTTCATTATATTCTCGGAGGTGTGATCCGCGCTATATCGCCTCCGTCACCAGTGATTGTAAAAGAAAATCCTCGCTGGCTTGCTAGCCCTCTCTTTATAGAATGCCATGGAATTTCAACTTTCATTTCTGTCACGGAACAAATAACTTTCACATCTAACAATATGAGTTACGGAAAAAATTCATCGAAACCACTGAATTGGTATACAGTTCACACTATTATTAATTTAAAAAACAAACCACATAACTTAGATTTTTAAAATAAGATCACATGCAATTCAACAACAACCATAGCTCGTAACAAATTAAATCGTAAAAATAAACCCACAACACATTAATTGAATATAAATTCAAATTCGCGAAAATAAAGTTGATAGCTTAATCTTTCATTTATATGATAAGCCACAAACCCTCACTATGGAATGGTACATCATGGCATTACAAGGAAAAGTGACGCTTGATGGTGCAGATTATGCACCTTTTAATTTATATGGTGTGGGTGTATTCATGGCCTTTTCTGGTAATGGTATCTACCGTAATAACGGTGCATGTGGTGCCGTTAAAAGTAACGGTCCGTTACCACTGGGTAAATACTGGATTGTAGAGCGTGGCTCTGGTGGATTTTTTTCTAAAGCAAAGACGGAAATCCACGATACATGGAATAAATTTTATCATGGGACGGCCTTTGGACGCGATGAGTGGTTTGCTTTGTACAAAGATGACCTGAGTATTGATGACGGAACATGGATAGAAGGCGTTTACCGCGGATTATTCAGGCTTCATCCTGGGCAAGTATCAGAAGGATGTTTAACCATACCCCATAATTCAGATTACTCGCGCATAAGGGATGCAATCCTTAAAACGGATCCTGTTCAGGTCCCCTGCATGCGTGATCTTATGGCTCGTGGCTGGATTGAGGTGGTAACTAATGGTTATAGCTCTTGCCCGTAAGGCGGTTAAGATAATATTTTTTTTAATTATAACGTTTGCTGCTGCTCGCTCACTCGGTCATCCAGAGAACTACGCAGGCCATGAATTTCCCCGTCAGTTAGCCCTACTATTAACTGGTGATGTCAATGCAGAATCCATCTACGATGCCTATTTCTACATAGACGTCTTCACTGTCATAACGCTCAGCATTGTTTTTTATTTAATAACCATGATATTAATTAGAAAAATCAGGAGAAGTTAGTATGCCAATCCCTCCCTATATGTGGCTTAAAGACGACGGCGGTGCAGATATTAAAGGATCTGTTGACGTTCAAGATCGAGAAGGAAGTATAGAGATCATCGGACTGGGCCATGGTGTCAACCTCCCTGTTGATAACACTAACGGGAAGATTACTGGTACGCGTCAGCATTCATCAATGATGATTGAAAAAGATGTAGATAGTTCTACACCTTACTTTTATAAAGCAGCAGCTACTGGTCAAACATTAAAAAGTGCAGAAATAACGTTTTATCATATAAACGATGCAGGACAAGAAGTTTGTTATTACACTGTCCTGATGGAAAACGTTAAAGTCACTGGTGTTAACTGCGGCGTACCTAATGTCCGATTATCGGGTAATGATAAAATGAACCATATTGAAAGTATCAGTCTGCAGTATAAAAAGATCACCTGGCGAATTATCGATGGAAATATCCAGTTCACCGACGCATGGAACGAACGTGCTACCGCGTGAAAGTATGATATTTTTAAAATTGATAATGGCCAGCAAGAGACAATTTTTTGCTGGCATTTTTCAATGCCAAAATCTGCAATTCGATTATGAATAATTTATAAAATCATCATCACTTCTCGAAAATAACGACTATTTGAAGATTATCGCTGGCACTCAGTCATACAACCATTTTCCTGCCTTAGCTGATTCTATCAACATACCGATCGTAAAATCAGGCACGAGTATAGGTTCAATTTTCTTAAAGGGGTTCCACGAAAAAGGGACATCTGGATAGTACGTTTCAATCTTAAAACTGCCCCTCTTCACCTGGAATTCTTCGAAAAAATTATCCATCAGCTCTTCGGCTTCACCAGCATCTAATTGCATATCAGAGTCGATATCAGTATTGCAGTTTAACAGTCGTTGATTCTTTTCGTTGTTAAACAGGTAAAAGCCGTTGTGGCGGCGCGCAAGCGCAAAAACACGCTGTTCGATATCATCTGTCATAGTTAATCGCTTCCTGAATCACTGGGTTGTCTTCATGTAATGCGGGACAGGTAATTCTTGATACATCCCAAGCAAAACCTCCTGTTCAGCCAAGGGAAGCTGCGTAACAATGATCACATGACAGGGAGAAAGCATACTCAGTCTCTCGATAAACTGGAAAAGGGTCTGGCTGGCTGGTTACGTTAGTTTATAAAAAACCGTATAGTTTAACCCTTAGTGAAGGTATATGATTTTTTATAAACCAGCACCGTGCTTGTGCAAAAATTCGGTTTTCCACTGCCTTAACTGTGCTTGATCTAATGCACCCGACTTCTCATTTTATTAACTCACCTGAGTCAATGGTAATATTACGCCACTTTCAAACACCTTCTAAAAAAATCTATTACTCTTTTAATTGAACAAGATGGATTTAATTACCCCCCCATTAAATTACTATAAATCAATCTTACCCTTTAATATAATCAGAAAAAAACAAGAAAAATCAATTAGCTTTGGGTTACAATAAAATTACATTCAAACATTATTCACAAGATTGTAAAGCGCTCCAGGTGTGATGCCGAACATATTTTTAAAATTACGTGTGTAATGAGCTTGATCGCTAAAACCAAGATCTGCAGCTACCGCCGAAATGGCATCCCCACTAAGAATAAGCTGCTTCGATAATTTGAGTTTTTCACATCGGAGCCAGGAAATAGGCGGTAAACCATAGGTGTGGCTAAAAATACGAACTAATTGCACTGGTGTAACGAAATTTTCGGCAGCTAAATCAATAAGGGACGGTGGAGATAACATTTCACTTTTCAAACGGCATGCGATTTTCTCCGCCAATAAACTATCATTATGACCAAGCTCACATTTATAGCGGACACCCGCTCTTTTGATCACGGTGTTCAAAAGGCACGCCAAGTGTTCAATCACTTCTCCGTTACTGTTACTGGAATCAAGGCAAAATCGGGCCGTTTCCCGAATCTGGTGAGCGGTATCCGGAGCGCAAAAAATGCTACGTTTAAACTCTTCATCATCGTGAAAACCCGACAGGCTTCTTAACATATCGGGTTGAATATAAAAACTATAGTAAAGCCATGTGTAAGGCGTAGGAATCGCTGACTGTACCTGGCCTGGGTTATAAATTGTGATTTCGTCTACGCTTGCTTCATCACTCTTACCGTCCAGCCAGATTTTTTCACGTCCTGAGACATTGGCACCAATGTAAAATTCATCATGTGAATGCTTAGGAAAAGCATGAGCAGTGCTGTCTGAGAAAGTAATCTCAACTCCGCTTATCTTCCGGTACGCCGTTATAGCCATTGTCCAGAGTGCTTCCTTTATGTCTGATTTGCCAAATCTCAGTGGCGAGTGAAAAACAACACAATAGCAAGATGGCCACGAGCGATGAATAGGTTGGAGACAACCTGGGATCTAAAAGCTGAAACACATAAGTAAACACAGGGCTTATGGACATAAAAATCATAACCTTAGCTGGTGCTAAATGTTTAATAGCATACTGAAGGCACCATAAAGGCAATATCACTCCCAATATAGCCAGAAAAAGGACGCCCGGGAACAGGCCACTATCGCTTAGATGTTCAATATTAACATCATAAATGTAACTAAAAGTAACTATTATGGTCAGGTAAAATCGGTGAGCCATGATTGATTCAGGAATACATTTTCTGTCACTCAGTTTCTTACTCAGTATATTCGACAAGATACTGAAGAAAGCACAGGAAATCGCTAAAACTATTCCAGCCACTATTTCATAGTTAGTGTAACTATGATTTTTATTATCCACTTGCAAGCTGATGATGCTCAACCATAACGAACACAGAGCAATCCCCAGAAGTAAACTTAATCTATATTGCCTTTTCTCATTACGGTATAAAAATGGAGAAATAATAACAATAATAAGTGGGGCAAATCCTGTAATTATTGCTGAAGCAATAGCGGGCTCTATATAACGAAGGCAATAAAAAAAAGTCACCCAAGAACCCACAGTAGTTATATTTAAAAGTGTAATGATAACAGGGTACTGCAAAGGAATAATATAATCCCTGCTTAATTTCACCAAGCATATGCATTGAAAAAAAACCAGCACTGTTGAAAATACAATAAAAGTCACTAGCATTGGATGCAAACTTTGCACCAAGTGGCCAGAATAAACTTCCTTTCCTGCATCAAGGAAATTATAAATTAACACCATAATGAGGCCAAAAACAGCACCAGTTTTTATTTCCATGATTTTCTCACATCAATTCAAACAATAAACCATCACTTTCAAGCTCGCGTATCTTTATATAATCACGTTTAATTTGATCTTCACAATCATGACAAAGATAAATAATTCCAGGGTTCGTAAAAAGATCAGTCGTGCGAAAAATATTTTCACCTTTTTCTGGCGTATGCATTAATCCAAAATAGGATGGAAACTGGCCGATTAACTCTTTACATCTGTTATTTTTGACAACGCCATCTTCTTTTGAAGAAAGTGTCACACAATAAAGATTTTTCTTGAGATTATACTTATCATTGATTTTCCCTAAAAAAGCATTCGGGTTGATATATCGCTCAGCAGTCAGGGTAACGTGGCTGTACCCAAGAGCAGAAATTACCGCATCATGCATAATCGTACCTTGCATTCTCGCAGCTGTTTCAATCAAAACAGGCCCCTGTTCAGTGATGATTAACTCGCTGTGTGAAGGACCATTATCAACACCCAGAAGTGTTAACGCCTTTTTCATATATGAAACAAGTGTATTTTGTATTTCTCCCCTAAAAGGAAGAAGGATTTCTTTTTCACATATCAAGGAAGCATCTGAAACGGGTATTTTATCATCTGTCCATATTTCAGTGATGAGATGCATGCCATCCATGCTGACGGCATTGACGATAAACTGTTGACCACGCAGTCTTTTCTGAATCAGTACAGTGCTGTTAAACAGACCGAGTTTATTTTTCTTACCAAGAATATTATTGAAAGCGTCTTCCAGCTCCACGTGGTTTTCACAGAACCTGACACTATCAGCTCCAGCACTGTCAACAGGTTTAACAACCACCGGCCAGCATTGATGCTGTTCTGCCCAGTCTACCGCTTTAATGACATCATCGGTGACAAATTGAGGAATAGATAAAAGTCCGCCATTATTAAGCGCCTCCTGCATTTGAAATTTATTTCGTCGCAGGGTACTGCTTTCCCAAGCGTTACCGGGTTTAGATAATCGATGGGAAAGATAGTCAGCGATTTTGACGCCTGTCTCTGTACCCGGGATAATATATGCCGGGTCAAAAAGTTGTAATTTCTCAACGATACTTTCGAATCCACTTAACTCATCTGAGTCAGGCACCATCAGAAAATCAAAGTTTTTGGGAATAAATGAAGGCAGATAATCATCCGGAATAACAGCATTAGACTGAACGTGTATACATTGCCATCCTGACTTCTTAAAAACTGGAGCCAGATCTGCGCCCGTTGAATAAGCATCCACAATGCAGATAATATTTTTCATAATTATAATCCTTTACGCGCAATGATAAGCAAATTATCGTCTTTCCCCTTCGGCTTTTGTGAAAAATCACCATAAAGCTCGACACTGGAAAAACCACAATTTAGTAACGCATTTTGTAAAAATTCTTTTTCGTAGAGTCGTGTTGAACACGTCCATGACTGACCATCTTTGTCGTAATTTACCGTCAGAATCCTTTGCTCCCAATCCATAAAAAGCGTTTCAGTAACACCACTATTCATACGTATTAATCTGCCAGATACATCTATTCGATTCCGGGCTCTGTCCATATCGGCCAACTCCATTATCAGTATGCCCCCTGGATTTAGGGCTTCATACCATTCGGGCAAAACGGCCAAATCTTCATGTTCAGTGCTGCAGTAGCCAAAACTCGTGTAGACATTAATAAGAATATCGAATTTATCTTTAGGCAGATTACCCATGTCTGCATGGATATATACCGGTCCTTTACACCTCTTTTTAGCAACAGACAACTGCTCAAGAGATAAATCTAACCCCACAACCTCGTAGCCCAGTTCAAAAAGTGAAACGCTCATTTTTCCTATGCCACAACATATGTCGAGCAGACGAGGAAACTTACTGGGAGGAAATTTTTCTGCTATTGCTCTGGCTGCATCCTTGTAATTTTCATAGCGTCCCAGACAGTCTGATATTTCCGTAAAAAACACGGGAAAACCTGTGTCATCGTTCATTCCGCCCAGTGAAGTTTCTTTCGACATTTTCACTTCCCTTTATTTAATTAAGCCTGTGTATCCTGCGGATAAATTGCTTCCATTGAATCATGCGTAAGACCTTCATCCGCCAGATCGAAGTCATTGGCATAGGTGAAGACAATAACCGTCCGGCGAGACTCATAAGTGAGAGGAGAAATTCGATGCAGGGCATCCCGAGCCCTCAACAGATAGCATTGTCCCTGTGAGACATGGTGGCTAAAAATTGTATTATCTTTTAAAACGTTTTTAATCCACTCACGTGTTTCTTTTTTCTTCCAGGGAATACGTGGAACATATTCAACGCGAGCACCTGAAAGAACATCTGGCTCATCAATGACCCAGACCAATGCATAGGAATAATCATCCCAATGCCATCCATGCGTATCACCACTTTTATTTTGTGAATTAATTATAAACTCTTCGGGCTCATAAGGTACACGGTGTAACTTTTCACCGGTTATTTGCATAAAAAAATTAAGAATGCTTGGGCTATCAAAAAAAGCAGGTATATACTTCCCTCTTTCCCGAATCGCATTTCTGCCCACGCTATCATAAGCGCGCGGTGTATGACCACTTTCAGCAATAATTACTTCCCGACGCAACGACTCCTCTGCCAATAGTTCGCGCGCCTCATTTTCCATTGCTGTTTTTATATCACCAGGTAGTAAATCATCTATAACCACCATTAAGTCTTCTTCATAGTCGCTTTTCAGGTAGTTAATTAATGATGCTGGAAATGATTGAATATGCCTTTCAATTTTTTCTTCGATGTTAATCACTTTTTCGCCCTGTCCATAAGAAGTGTTGTATTTGCCCTTCTCATTCTCCGGCTATACGCGATTTTTTCTTGTACGTGATTTCAGAAAATGGCTAAATTTTGAGCAATCACACGACGCGATCACATCTGTTTAAAAATTTATTGGCATTTCTTTGAGAACAATGAATCACATCAGACATAATACGCTCTACTCTGCATCGTACCAGCCGTCTAAAACATATCGACGGCAGCTGGCCGTCTCCCGACAACGCCCAACAGCGCCGATCGCCTGCACAAGTATCTGGCTCGCTTTGCATTGAGTTGGGAAAACATCAAAGCCTGAGGCTCTCCCTACTGCCCCTCATAGCCATAGTAATCCACCGACAGGCGCTGGCCGTTAATCTCCAGATCGCGCCACGCTTTTGGCACTATGTCAGGCATTGCTTTACGCATAGCGCTATCGGCGCTTTGCGGCACGTTCGCGCTGCCTGTCTGCCGCCATGTGTTGCCGCGCAAGGTATAGATAACAATGAGGGATGAATGTGGGCTGTATAACAGCACTTCTGGCGAGCCATCGTTGTTGAGATCCTGCATCCACACCAGACAGGAACCCACATCCATCAGACAGGTTCTCAACGCCTGTTCTGAGCCTTTCTGTACCTGCCACCAGCTTTTCGGCGGCGTTTCGCTACCCGGACGCACCGGGATAGCCTGCCTGAGCGTGCTGATATCGTGCTGAATGTCTGTCTTGTTATGCCCTGCCAGGATCTGCATCAGCATGACTTTTAATCTTACAGGATCCTCAAGCCACTGAGGATGGTCATTCAGCGTCTGCAACAGCTGGTTCCCACGTCGCCCCGCTGTGCTCAATACATAGAGATCCCCCGCGTCCGCTTTTGCTTTGCCCTGTTCGTAACGTGCCTGCTGGCTTGTGACCATAATGCGCCAGGGATCGATCACCGGTGAATGCAGCAAAAACCAGCCGCCGGACGCTAACGCCAGCATCAGCACGATATAGGTATTCATGCTGTTGGCGTTCTGAAACCAGACTGGTCGCTGGAACCACACCATCAGCAGCGAGCCGGCAAACGCAATAAACGCGATTACCGCGCCATAAACCCGATCCACCGTCCAGCCATAATCGGCAACACGCAGCCATACGGCCCAGACAGCCAGACCGGCCAGGAGCGGCGTCAGCCACAGTGCAGCCAGCACCAGTTGGGCGCTTACGCGCTGCCAGCGTGGTTCGCTCTGCTCTTTTATAACGACCATCGCGCTGAATATCAGCATCAGCAACGTCATGGTCAGCAGCAGCGTGGCGGCCGAGAACGATTTGGGGATAATCGCCAATCCGGTAAAGGGCAAACAGGCCAGGAACAGCAGCAAGGCGATCGCCTGCAACGGCACTATCACGCCCACCGCCAGCGTGACGACGTTGCGGTAAACACCGACAGCGCCAGGCAGACATCGACAAAATACAATGCCCGCCGCTATGACCGCACCGGTCGCCATCGACGGGAAAAAGTCATTTCTGAAAAAGAGCCGCTCGAACAGGCTAAGGCCGATCAGACTGAAGAGTTTGCTCCATAGCAACAGCACCAGCCAGAACAGCCCGGTCATGATGGCGGTCACGCATAGCGTAAAAGTGTTGCGCCACATCGCTTCGACGATGATTGCACTGCGGGAGAGGTTATTGTGCGGCGTCGGCGATTCATGGCAGATAGCGGCGAGAAACGGCATCGCCAGCACGAGCATAAGCAGGACCGCACCACTGTTTCTGAAAAAAGCATCATCATCATGAGACGCAGGAAAATTCCAGTGCTGCCAGCCGGTCATCAACGCAATCAACGGCAATACCGCAAGCGCACACAGCCAGGGTTTAACGGCGTTCAGGCGATTGAGCGTGAACGCCAGCACGCTGGCCGCGCCCAGTGAAAGTGGCCACAGATAATGCGCATAGCTCGCCGGCAAATGTAGCGCATCGGGCAGCGCCCCTGTCAGCCCGGCCAGCATACCAATCACGATAATGGTCCATTTTGTCCTGCCAGGGAAAGCGTCTTTTTGCAACATGGCGATCCTTTGCGGGTTAACCGAGGGGAATTGAATCAACGTCGAAAACGCATGAATTCATCTGAAACGAGCGGGGTTCTTCTGCGTGGCCTTTCGCAGTTTTTTATTATCACTCTCGATGCGTTCACGCCTGCCTGATTAAATCATCAGGTCATTTAGCGCGATACGAATGTGGGGCAACACATCCGCATCGCTGATCACAATCACTATTAAACAGGAATAGTCATCATGACTGTCATCAATTCTATTTCAGGTCAGATTGAAGCTAAAGACCAAACCTATACCCAGCGCTATGCGACCGTGGGTTATGTGACCCGCACTCCAAATTACCGCCGCGTTCCAGCGATTACCCTGAAAGGCTGTTGGTTAGGAGAAGCGGGTTTTCCGATTGGGGTGCAACTGGATGTGAAGGTCACTTGGTGCCAGATTATTATCAGCTTTAAGCCCAGGGACGTGATAAACGGAACGCGGGTGGGATCGGTTGAGGATCTGGCTTCGCTGTCTGTGCAGCAGAGAAAGCGGGTGATGAAGGCGATTGGGCTGACTGATTGGTAAGGGGTTGATGGGGCTTGCCCCTGCGGAGGTGGGGGCGAGTGGGGTTTTATAATAATTACTCCACTATAAGATCCGTGCCTAAAGGACAGGCATCTGAATTGAGGCGTTGGAAAAAGTTGATTTTATCGCTTAAGTGCCCATTACAATTGGATTTTTATCTTAAAAAACAACAAGCGTGACTAAATACTACATTGCGAGGGGAAATTAATATGAATCTTTAGGAAAATTAACACTAAAAACACATCAAAAAACTCCATATAAAAAAACTTCTTTTAGCATAGAGACCACTCATTACTGAATAATTTTATAACCTAATAATTATTTTTATCGATCTCGATGCTTAACAACAGAAAATAATAATCAAAACCTATCAAAAAACACATAACAGAAAGAATACTTGACTATAAATTCCATATAGAAAAGCTAATTGTAATTTTCACTCTCAACAGGCTAACAATTGCTGTTATTCATAGTGATTTTCTCGCATTTACCTATTAACTTGATAGGATATGAATAGTCTTGGAGAGGAAAATAACATATGCCATATGAATCACAGATAAGTCGTAATAATCCAACAGCATTTCTTTTCGTGGTCGATCAGTCCGGCTCAATGTCTGACAAAATGTCCTCCGGACGAAGCAAAGCAGAATTTGTCGCCGATGCGCTAAATCGAACGTTAATGAATTTAATTACTCGTTGTACAAAATCTGAAGGCGTCCGTGATTATTTTGAAATTGGTGTTTTGGGCTACGGCCATCACGGAGTTTCTAATGGCTTCTCCGGCCCTCTTGGAGGACAAGTACTCAATCCAATTTCTACTCTCGAACAGAATCCAGCCAGGGTAGAAGATCGTAAAAGGAAGATGGACGATGGTGCAGGTGGAATTATAGAGACAGCAATTAAGTTTCCAGTATGGTTTGATCCTATCGCAAGCGGTGGTACACCGATGCGTGAAGCCCTAACCAAAGCAGCCGAAGAATTGGTGATTTGGTGTGATTCCCATCCGGATTGCTATCCTCCAACTATCCTGCATGTGACTGATGGCGAATCAAACGATGGAGATCCAGAAGAAATTGCCAATCATTTGCGACAAATTCGCACCAATGATGGTGAAGTTCTGATTCTTAATATTCACGTTAGCTCTCTCGGTAATGATCCAATCAGATTTCCCGCCTCTGATACTAGCTTACCTGATGACTATGCCAAGTTGCTTTTCCGCATGTCTAGCCCTTTACCAGAGCACTTGGTACGCTTCGCGCAGGAAAAAGGGCATACGGTGGGAATAGAATCTCGTGGTTTCATGTTCAACGCTGAAGCAGCCGAACTAGTCGATTTCTTCGACATCGGAACACGTGCTTCTCAATTACGTTGAGTCCGCAATGAAACTGGAATTCTCAGGAACAGTTCCAAAAGACCCTGAATGCCCTGAGGCAAATGAGGACAAATTCGCCTTCTCCGAAGACGGGAGAAGGCTTGCTTTGTGTGATGGAGCAAGTGAATCCTTTAATTCAAAGTTATGGGCTGATCTTCTGACTCGCAAATTTAATGAAGATCCTAAAGTCAGGCCTGAGTGGGTAGCATCTGCTTTAGCAGAATATTCTGCCGCACATGATTTCCCGTCTATGTCTTGGTCACAACAGGCAGCATTCGAACGAGGAAGTTTTGCCACACTCATAGGCGTTGAGCAATTTGAATATCATCAGACGGTAGATATTCTTGCTATTGGGGATAGCATCACCATGCTGATTGATTGCGGGAAACTTATTCGTGCATGGCCTATTGATAATCCTGAAAAATTTAAAGAAAGGCCGACATTGCTTGCTACGCTTCCCACTCATAATAATTTCATTGGTGGAAGTACTTTCTGGACACTGCATGGAAAAACTTTTTACCTAGAAAAACTAGTTCAACCTAAGCTCTTCTGTATGACAGATGCGCTCGGCGAATGGGCACTGAAACAAGCACTGGCAGAGGATCCAGGTTTTATCGAATTACTTTCGTTGCAAACTGAAGAGCAGCTTGCACAGTTAGTTCTCAGGGAGCGTACAGCCAAACGTATGCATATCGACGACTCAACGCTGCTTGTCCTATCGTTCTAACGCGGAAATTAAGATGCCTTACCCGTCTCTTGAGCAATACAATCTGGCATTTCAAGAACATAGCAGAGTGCTAGACGATCCTGAATTAAAGTCAGGTACAGTCGCAACGACAGGATTGGGGCTACCACTCGCCATTAGTGGCGGCTTTGCGCTTACTTATACGATCAAATCAGGCTTTAAGAAATACGCGGTTCGTTGTTTTCACAGGGAATCAAAAGCGTTAGAACAGCGCTATAAGGCTATATCCAGGAAAATATCCAGCCTTCGTTCTCCCTATTTCCTCGACTTTCAGTTTCAGCCACAAGGGATCAACGTTGGAGGAGTATCTTACCCTATAGTCAAAATGGCATGGGCTAAGGGAGAAACTCTAGGAGAGTTCCTTGAGGTCAACAGGCGTTCTGCACAAGAGATGGCAAAGCTGTCGGCCTCAATTGAATCACTTGCCGCCTATCTTGAAAAAGAAAAAATTGCACATGGTGATTTTCAGACTGGGAATCTGATGGTTTCCGACGGAGGTGCTACCGTCCAGCTAATTGACTACGATGGAATGTTCGTTGATGAGATTGATACATTAGGAAGTTCAGAGCTGGGGCATGTCAATTTTCAGCATCCCCTTCGTCAAAAGACGAATCCGTTTAATCACACACTAGACCGTTTCTCACTAATATCTCTCTGGCTGGCACTTAAGTCATTACAAATCGATCCTTCCATTTGGGATAAATCAAATTCGGAACTGGACGCAATAGTTTTTCGAGCTAATGATTTTGTAGACCCCGGTTCATCATCCATCTTAGGAATGCTATCGGGCATTCAGCAGCTTTCCACTTTTATAAAAAATTTCGCCGCAATCTGCGCTTCAGCGATGGAAAAAACGCCTTCTCTTGGTGACTTCATTGCTGGAAGAAACATTCCCTTATCTCTAACTTCCGTTAGTATGAATGGGGATATACCAAGCAGCAGACTGAAATCTGGTTACATAAGTGCCTACGCCGTTCTGCCAGCCTGGGATTATAGTGCTTGCCTTCAGAGAGTTGGTGATAAAGTTGAAGTTATCGGTAAAATTATTAACGTAAGACTTGATAAGGACCGAAATGGAAAACCATATATCTTCGTTAATTTCGGGGATTGGCGGGGTAAAATCTTCAAAATATCCATATGGAGCGAAGGCCTCAGGTCTTTCCCTGTCAAACCTGATTCCTCATGGGTGGGGAAATGGATCAGTGCAATCGGTCTTATGGAACCACCTTACACTAACGACAAATATAAATATTCACATCTCGCAATTACTGTCACGACAATCGGTCAAATGACAGTTATCTCCGAAGCAGATGCCCGTTGGCGTCTTGCCGGGCCAAATAATAGTCGAAAAACATTAACTTCTACTAGCAGCAATCAAGAAGCTCTGGAGCGCATTAAGGGTAAGAGTACCACTTCAACTCCTAAGCCTGTGAGCACTAACGCCACAACTGCAAACCAGGCAATCCTCAGCAAGTTACGGGCTTCTACACAAAATGCATCGCAAGCAAGAGCGCAAACTCAGCATATTGTGCCTAATAAATCATCATCACCTTATGTAGGTCAGACGAGAACATCAGTTTCACAGTCGGTATCACCAGCTCAAAGCATTCAGAGTAAGACTGTTACTTCAAATCAACAGACTTCTAAGACAAATATAATCATAAAGATTTTCAAATGGCTTTCGAGATTGCTGCATTAATCAGCAAGGCGGGCGATATGCATATCACGATGCTTGTTTTCTAACAATCGAAAAATAAAGTAAAAAATGGATGCAGAGAAAATTCAGTCAGATATAGATGCTCTTTTAACATATATGAACGATGACCTGGAGAACCTCGGAGAGACGATCAAAACTGTTTCATTTGGATTTGATATGGACCAGAACGATCGCATTGCTATTGACGAGCGGCTCCCCTGGTCGGAAGAGTATTTGTTCAAAATCATCAACATCTGCCATTCCCGTTCTCTTCTACGTAAGGACTATGGAGATTTTGAACATGTATCCCTGACAGAAGAAGGCCAGAGCATGGCTATATCAGTCTAACATGGGAAAAACCGTTCTTACGAGTTAGGATCCAGCATGCAAATCGCGACGTTAAATGTTCATGGGCCAGCACAGGTTGGCAATCGCAATACGCAAAAAATTCACAATTTATTCAATAAATTACTTCATCACATCGAGGATATCTTCAGCTTCTGACGAAGAAAAGCAGTAAGCCAAAAGCCGGCTTGCTAAATTTTTGGAACACCCTTTGGTTGGCTCTATTGTCGGAGGTCTGGCTGGTTCACTTCCAGGTCTGACAGGATTGACCTGCTCCCCGTTGATTAATACACCGTGATGTTAGTAATGTCTTCATAAGCCACATGAGGACATCCCCATGAAGAAGCGATTTTCCGACGAACAGATCATCAGTATTCTCCGCGAGGCAGAAGACGGGGTTTCGGCCCGGGAACTCTGTCGCAAGCATGCCATTTCAGATGCCACCTTTTACTCCTGGCGCAAGAAGTTCGGCGGCATGGAAGTTCCCGAAGTGAAGCGGCTCAAGTCGCTTGAAGAGGAGAACGCCCGCCTCAAGAAGCTCCTTGCCGAAGCCATGCTGGATAAGGAGGCACTTCAGGTGGCTCTGGGGCGAAAGTACTGACGACAGACCAGAAGCGGGAAGCCGTGGAGGTCATGTGTGAGGCAATGGGTCTGTCGCAACGCCGTGCCTGCAGTCTGGCTGGTCTGTCACTTTCAACCTGCCGTTATTCGGCCCAGCGTCCTGCTGCTGACGCGCAACTGTCTCTACGGATCACAGAGCTGGCACTTGAACGCCGGCGATTTGGTTACCGGCGGATCTGGCAGTTATTGCGCCGGGAGGGCCTTCACGTCAACCATAAGCGGGTTTACCGCATCTATCACCTTAACGGTCTGTGTGTAAAACGCAGGTGCCGCCGTAAGGGTCTGGCGACTGAACGGCTTCCGCTTCTCCGCCCGGATGCGCCGAACATGACATGGTCAATGGATTTTGTCATGGATGCACTTGCCAGCGGCCGCCGGATTAAGTGCCTGACCTGTGTGGATGATTTCACGAAAGAGTGTCTGACGATCACAGCCGCTTTCGGGATTTCAGGTGTTCAGGTCACGCGGATTCTGGACAGCATTGCGCTGTTTCGTGGATATCCTGCGACAATAAGAACCGATCATGGTCCGGAATTTACCTGCCGCGCGCTGGATCAATGGGCCTTTGAACATAGTGTTGAGCTGCGCTTAATCCAGCCAGGCAAGCCAACTCAAAACGGATTTATTGAGAGTTTTAACGGTCGCTTTCGGGATGAATGCCTGAATGAGCACTGGTTCAGCGATGTTCTTCATGCCCGGAAAATCATTAATGACTGGCGGCAGGACTATAACGAGTCCAGACCTCATTCATCGCTGAATTATCAGACGCCATCTGAATTTGCAGCAGGCTGGCGAAACGGGAAACATGAAGAAAAACCCACCGACATTACTAACTGAAGGTTGTATCTAATACTGGGGGCTGGTCATCGCCTGAATAATACAGTTATAAAAAAGTATGGATTATACTTCAAGCCGGTTTTTCGAATTCAAACATAGCAAGCATCAGGAATTAGACTACTTGCCAAAGTCATAAGGACTAACTTCGCTTTCCCTATTCGCATCCAAAAAATCAGCCCACCACTGCAGCATTAGTCGCCGCTCATCAAGATGCTCAGCCTTATGAATGTAAGCTGCACGTACTGAGTTACGTTCCATATGGCTCATTTGCCGTTCCACTGCATCCCTCGACCACAATCCAGACTCAATCAATGAACTACAAGCCATTGTCCTGAAACCGTGCCCACAAACTTCAACCTTCGTGTCATAACCCATAACGCGCAGCGTCTTGTTCACTGTGTTTTCGCTCATCGGTTTGCGATGGTCGTGATCGCCAATGAAAACAAAATCACGATCGCCACTAAGCTTATGTACCTGTTTAAGGATTGCTAACGCCTGACGAGAAAGTGGCACCAGATGAGGTGTGCGCATTTTTGAGCCACGCTGTGAGTGCTTTACCCCTTCAATAGCTTCCCGCTCTGCAGGTATCGTCCACATAGATGTTTCAAAATCGATCTCAGACCAACGAGCAAAACGCAATTCGCTGGAGCGGATGAAGACAAGGAGGGTTAACTCAACGGCAAGACGAGTCAAAGGCCTGCCGGTATAGCTATCAATGCGCTGAAGCAGTTCGGGAGTACGTCTCAACTCTAACGCAGGTCTATGCTGACGGTTACTCGAAGCGACAGCACCAACCATCTCTTGCGCGGGATTGTAATCAAGTAAACCACTCTGAACGGCATATCTCATAATTGCAGTAGTGCGCTGCTGTAGACGGGATGCCACCTCAAGTCGCCCCGACAACTCTACCGCTTTGATTGGGGCCAGCAGGTCTCTAGTTTTAAGATTAGCGATATTCCGCTTACCTATGGCAGGGAAGAGATTGTCCTCCAAGCTTTTAAGCACTCGTCGACTATGTTCTTCTGACCACTTTTTATTTGTGGCATGCCACTCAATAGCAAGCTGCTCAAAAGTACGTGCTTCCTCCTGCTCAATCTTATCATTTTTCTTTTTATCTCCCGGATCGATGCCGTTTGCTAAAAGCTTACGAGCGTCATCGCGACGAGTTCTAGCATCTGCAAGAGATACGTCAGGGTAAACACCTAAAGCCAGCATCTTTTGCTTTCCGCCATAGCGGTACTGCAGACGCCAGTATCTTGAACCATTTGGGTGGACGAGAAGATGCATACCATTGCCATCGGTCAGTTTGTATTGCTTATCCGTTGACTTGGCTGTTCTGACTTTGATATCTGTTAACGCCATGCTTATCCCCTCCCTGTTGGTACAAGCATTATCGAACCGGAAATACCATCATCTATACCAACATCTGTTGGTAGATGTACGTTGAAGTCGGTTGACCTTGAGAGAGTTAATATAACGGGAATGATGGGTAAATACTGGATTTCAGGCACAAAAAAAGACGTCCGTTGACGTCTATTGATGTTCCGATGGTGCCGAAGGCCGGACTCGAACCGGCACATCTTTCGATGGTTGATTTTGAATCAACTGCGTCTACCGATTTCGCCACTTCGGCACTGAAGAGGATGCGGAAAACGTTGGCGATTATACCGTTACATGCCCAGCACGCAACCCAATTCCGCTGTGATGTGCGCTAAGCGGCGAAAAAACACACGGAAGCCGGTAAACCCGCGCTGTCCCGCTGCCAGAATCCTCCCAAACCGCCTTCTCCTTACGATCTCGTCGGAACTTTCTCATCCGCACCGCCTCTTAACAGCACGAAGCATAAAACCCAACCGAGGTCGAAATGAAAAAGCGCCATATCGCCTGCGCCCTGGCAGCCCTGCTGCTGGCGGGTAATGCGTCAGCTGCAAGCTGGCAGGATCAACTGAGCAGCGCCGCCAACCAGCTGAGTCAGCAAAACAACGGTGCAACAGGTCAGCAGAACGGCGGGCTGTCGATGTCCTCCATTACCAGCCTGCTGAACAGCAACGACAAAGCCATGAGCGCCAACAGCATGACCAATGCCGCCGGCGTAATGCAGTACTGTGTGGAGCACAACGTGGTGAAAAACAACGTGCAGTCGGTAAAAGATCAGGTGCTGAGCAAGCTGGGCCTGAATACCACGGCGGCACAGGAGCAGAAACCGGATTACACCCAGGGTGTGGCCGGGCTGCTGAACACCGGCAATGGCCAGCAGCTAAACCTGCAAAGCCTCAGCAACTCGCCGATGGGCGAGAAGCTGAAAACTAAAGCCTGTGACGTGGTGTTGAAACAGGGTAAAAACTTTATCTCCTGACAGCCGCCTGCCAGCCCCGCGCTGGCAGGTTTATCGCCTCTTCTTACCCGCTTTTTTACCGCCAGTCAGTCCCCCGCCCGCTGTCTGCATCACCTTGTATCGCAACACGTTAAGTCATAAGTTTTCCTTCCTAATGCGTTGGGCGCTATAGTGATGTTTTGGATTTGAACAGGACAGCACGCATGAAAGGTATCAACATCGCAATTTACTTCGATCCAGACCTGATCACAGCCTGCGTAAATGCGTCAGAAGGGAGCTATGTAAACAAAAAGTTCGAGTACGACGATGGGGTGATCGAAGAGATCTACCAGTGGCTCGAAGAGTACGATCCCAACCGCACGCATATCTGTCTGATTGAAAACGAAAGCGCCGAGCTGCTGGCCGACGAGCTGGTGGATAACGGTTATCACGTCCATCAGGTGACCATCCACCAGCTGCTGACCTGGTTCGCCGCCGAACCGCCCAAGTCCCCGGATGGCACGCCGATGCGCCTGATGCTGCGCTATATGGCAGAAGAGCATCCGCGCGAATATGAATCCCGCACGCCGCAGACCGAAGCGTTGATGGAAATGTTCGACGAGCTGGACGCGCTGGAGATGGTGGAAGATAACGAAGACGAAGATAACCTGCCCGCCGACCTGCTGCGCAGCATGAAGAAGCACAAAATCAGCGCCAGCGATGCGGCACAGCGCCTGATCCCCGACGTAAACGAACGTATCCGCGAGCACCTGATGCAGTACCCGGAGCTGATGACGCCGGAGATCCTGCAAGACTTCTTCCCGGAGCTGCTGGAAGCGCTGGAACGTCCTAAACACTAAGCGGGATAAGGCATGCTGGAGTTAATCAAAGCAATCGGGTTGGGGTTGGTGGTGATACTGCCGCTCGCCAACCCGCTCACCACCGTGGCGCTGTTTTTGGGCCTGGCCGGTGAGATGAATTTTCAGGAGCGTAACCGTCAGGCCCTGCAGGCGAGCATCTATGTGTTCGCCATCATGATGGTGGCCTGGTACGCGGGCAGCGCGGTGTTGCACACGTTCGGCATCTCCATTCCGGGGCTGCGCATCGCGGGCGGGCTGATCGTGGCGTTTATTGGTTTTCGGATGCTGTTTCCGGCGAAACCGGTAGGCCATTCGGTTGAAGCTAAGCACAAGCACGATGAGCTGGAAACGGCACAGGAGCCGGTGAACATCGCCTTTGTGCCGCTGGCGATGCCGAGCACGGCGGGACCAGGGACGATCGCGATGATCATCTCTTCGGCCTCTACCGTGCGCAGCGGGGTGGATTTCCCTGCCTGGGTACTGAACATTGCGCCGGTGCTGACGTTCCTGGTGGTGAGCGTGATTTTATGGATTTCCCTGCGCAGTTCGGGGGCGATCATGCGCCTGGTGGGCAAAGGCGGCATCGAGGCTATCTCCCGCCTGATGGGCTTTTTGCTGGTCTGCATGGGCGTCCAGTTCATTATCAACGGCGTGCTGGAAGTCATTCATAACTTTCACTGACGGCCTGAGCCGCCCGCCTCAGGGCGGCCTGTCACCTAAGGCAAATCGGCTAAGACAAAACTGGCATAGCTCAGAACAAACCGGCATTTTGACCTGCTCTGGCGCGGGTTACAGTAGGGTTATCAATCATTAAGGATAACCGCTATGCGCAAACCGCTGCTCCTGCTTACCGCCCTTGCTCTATCCTCTGCCGCCCACGCGGCAACGCCGAAAGATACGTTTGTGGTCGCCGTGCCGCTAGATGGCATTATCAGTTTCGATCCGGCGGAAAGCTTTGAAACCGTCAGCAACAGCAGCCTGCGTAATATCTATCAGACGTTACTAGAGCCGGACCATCAGGATCCGCAGAAGCTGGCCCCGCTGGCAGGCGGGCAAAACCCCGCACAGCCTGGTGTTTGACCTGAATCCGCAGGCGCGTTTTGCCAGCGGCAATCCGTTAACGGCGCAGGACGTGGTGTTCTCCTTTACCCGCGCGGTGAAGCTGAACAAAGCGCCCTCGTTTATCCTCGGGGAATTTGGCTGGACGCCGGAGAACATCGATCAGCAGTTCACCGTGATCAACGATCATCAGCTTGAGCTGCGCTGGCCGGCAGAGATCGGGCAGGATCTGGCCCTGCGCCTGTTGACCGCGCCGGTCTCCTCCATCGTTGACAGCAAGCTGGCGCAGTCGCATGCCGCCAATAACGACTTCGGCAATGGCTGGCTGAAAACCCACTCTGCGGGCAGCGCGGCCTACGCAATCAAGCAGTTCGTGCCCCTGCAGGCGCTGGTGCTGGAGGCCAATCCCAACAGCACCCAGAAAGCGCACCTGAAACGGGTGCTGCTGAAAGGCGTGGCCGATCCGGGCACCCGTCGGCTGTTGATCCAGCAGGGCGATGTGGATGCGGCGTACCAGTTGGGGCCGGATCAGCTTGCCTCGCTGAAAAGCGATCCCAACGTGCACATTGCCGCCTTTCCCTCCAGCCTGATCTACTATCTCGGCTTTAACACCAAAAGTACGCAGCAGCCTGCGCTGGGCAACCCGGCCTTATGGCAGGCCGCGCGCTGGCTGGTGGACTACGACAGCCTGGCGAATCAGCTGCTGAAGGGGCAATATCGCGTACACCAGAGCTTCCTGCCCCAGGGCTTTGACGGCGCGCTGGAAACCAAACCGTTCCACTACGATGTCGAGAAGGCCAAAGCGATATTAGCCAAAGGCGGCATTAAGCCCGGCGCGCACATCGCGCTGTCAGTGGTGAATCAGCCGCCTTATATCGATATTGCCCAGGCGCTGCAGTCGAGCTTTGCGAAGGCGGATGTGAATCTGGACATCCAGCCGGTGGCGGAATCCGAGCTGTGGAGCAAGATGCGTAGCCGCAACTTTGAATCCATCTTTACCTACTGGGGCGCGGACTACATCGATCCCAACACCAACGCCAGCACCTTCGCCTATAACGTGCCGAACGGCAGCAAAACCCTGGCCTGGCGCGTAGGCTGGGATATTCCGGAGCTGAGCGCCCTGACGCGCAAAGCCGCCGGAGAAAGCGATGCCGCCAAACGCCGGGCCGATTACGTCTCGCTGCAACAGCAGCTTCAGCAGAACTCGCCTTACGTGGTGATGCTGCAGGGCGAGGTGCAGGTGGCGCTGCGCAAGAACGTGACGCACGCGCAACAGGGGATTGGCGTCACGCTGCTGAATTTTGAAGAGGTGGAGAAGTAAATTTCAGGGCGGCGGCACGCAATATTCACTCACGTCTGCCGCCCCGCTGGCTATGCTTAACGCATGACTGACTGTTTATGAGTGCCGCGCTATGACCGCTCCCCTGCTTATCGCCCAAACCCCTGACGTTCAACTGCACCTGCTGCCGCAGATGGCAAACCGACACGGCCTGATCAGCGGTGCCACCGGCACGGGCAAAACCGTGACGCTGCAAAAGCTGGCGGAATCCTTCTCTGCCATCGGCGTGCCGGTGTTTATGGCGGATGTGAAAGGCGATTTAACCGGCGTGGCGATGGCAGGCCAGAGCAGCGAAAAGCTGCAGGCGCGGCTGGCCAACATCGGTGTGACCGACTGGCAGCCAACCAGCAGCCCGGTGGTGCTGTGGGATATTTTCGGTGAGAAAGGCCATCCGGTGCGTGCGACGGTGTCGGATCTGGGGCCGCTGATGCTGGCGCGGCTGCTGAACCTGAACGAGGTGCAGAGCGGCGTGCTGCAAATCATCTTCCGCATTGCCGACGATCAGGGCCTGCTGCTGTTGGATTTTAAAGATCTGCGCGCCATGACACAGTACATCGGCGATAACGCGAAAAGCTTTCAGACGCAGTACGGCAACATTAACAGCGCCTCAGTGGGCGCGATCCAGCGCGGGCTGCTGGCGCTGGAGGAGCAAGGCGCAGAGCACTTCTTTGGCGAGCCTATGCTGGAGATTAGCGACTGGATGCGCGTTGACAGCAACGGCAAAGGCGTTATTAACATCCTGTCGGCCGAGAAGCTGTATCAGATGCCCAAGCTTTACGCGACCAGCCTGCTGTGGATGCTGTCAGAGCTGTATGAGCACCTGCCGGAAGCGGGCGATCTGGATAAACCGAAGCTGGTATTCTTCTTTGATGAGGCGCACCTGCTGTTTAACGAGGCGCCGCCGGTGCTGCTGGAGAAGATTGAGCAGGTAATCCGCCTGATCCGCTCCAAAGGTGTTGGGATCTGGTTTGTGACGCAGAATCCGGCGGACATTCCCGACAGCGTGCTGGGCCAGCTAGGCAACCGGGTGCAACATGCGCTGCGCGCCTTTACCCCGCGCGATCAAAAAGCGGTGAAAACCGCCGCCGAAACCCTGCGCGCCAATCCGGCGTTTACGACCGTGGAGGCGATACAGGCGCTGGGCACCGGCGAAGCGCTGATCTCCTTTCTGGATGCCAAAGGCAGCCCGTCGGTGGTGGAGCGGGCGATGGTGATCGCACCCGGCTCGCGCATGGGGCCGGTGAACACGGACGAGCGCAACGGGCTGATCAACCATTCTCCGCTGTCGGGCAAGTACGACACAGAAGTCGATCGGGAATCGGCTTACGAACGTCTGCAACAGGGCGTGCAGGCCGCCAGTGACAAGGCCAATGCGCCCGAAGCCAAAGGCAATGAGGTGGCGGTCGATGACGGTATTCTGGGGGGATTAAAAGACATTTTGTTTGGCAGCACCGGTCCGCGCGGCGGCAAGCGGGATGGCGTGGTGCAAACCATGGCAAAAAGCGCGGGACGTCAGATTACTAACCAGATCGTTCGTGGCGTGCTGGGCAGCCTGTTTGGCGGACGTCGTCGGTAAAATACGGTGGCAGCCGGGCTGCCACCTCAACGCTACTTGTGCTTCCAGCTGGTGGACACCGGATTGGTGACGGTGTTCTTTTCCTGCGTGTAGGTGCCGTTCTGCTGGGCGATCGCCTCGCCGGTATCGACAATCGCGTTCTGGATAAACACGTTCTGCTTGTCGCCGCGCACAAAGGTCAGCTGATGGAAGGCGGTTTTGTTGCCCCAGTCGGTGGAAGGCAGCGAGATAAAGCGCACCGTGAAGGTCTCATCATCAAACTTACCCTGCATCACGTAAACGCCGTAGTGGTTTTCGCCCTGCGAGATGATTTTATAGGTGCCGTTGTCGTAGTAATAAATTTCGGCATCGGGGAAGGGTTTTTTGTCGTACATTTTACGGTAATGCAGCACCTGCTTGATGGTGGGCTGGCCGAAGCTGACGGTCAGGTTTTTACCATCCTGCGAGGTGGTCAGCCCTTCCGCCTGCGCGGATACGCCACTCATTAACATCAACAGACTTGCGGTTGCCGTTGCGATTGCTTTCACGTGAATTCTCCTGGTCTGGTTCCATGGATAGGGTGCGTCAACGTACGGAGACTGCACCGGAAATGTACACTGACGTAACTGTTTATAAGAGTGGTAATTTTTGATGTTATTAGTTTTTAGGAACAGTCTGATGCGGCAATCGCCCACCGCGTTAAGACAGGCCGGTTTAATGCCAGGCTTAACTGGATTTGAGTGCCGGGACTGGGCGATGTTGACGTATTCATCAGGCAAGCTGCTAAGATCAGGACATGGATAAACAACGTGAACTAAAACGGACCAAACGTCTGGCGCTGTCGCTGCTGCTGCTGGCTGCCGCGACCTTTGTGGTTACCCTGTTTCTGCCGCCCAACTTTTACGTCAGCGGCATCAAAGCCATCGCCGAAGCTGCAATGGTCGGCGCGCTGGCTGACTGGTTTGCGGTGGTGGCGCTGTTTCGCCGCGTACCGGTGCCGTTTATTGCCCGTCATACGGCGATCATCCCGCGCAATAAAGATCGCATCGGGGAGAATCTGGGCCGCTTTGTGCAGGAAAAGTTTCTGGATACCGATTCGCTGCTGAATCTGATCCGCCGTCACGATCCCTCGCAGATGCTGGCCACCTGGCTGAGTGCGCCCGGCAATGCCGATCGGATCGGTCGCCACCTGTTGCAGGTCATGCGCGGCTTTCTCGATCTGACCGATGACGCGCGCATCCAGCACTTTATGCGCCGCGCGGTGCATAAGGCGATCGACAAGGTGGATCTCAGCCAGAGCGGCGCGCTGATGCTGGAAAGCCTGACCAAAAATAACCGGCATCAGGAACTGCTGGATGCGGCGGTCGAGCAGTTGCTGCGGCTGCTGCATAAGCCCAGCACCCGGGAATTTATCGCCAGCCAGCTGGTGCGCTGGCTGAAGCGCGAGCACCCCATCAAGGCCAAAATGTTGCCGACCGAATGGCTGGGGGAGCACAGCGCAGAGCTGGTGGCCAACGCGGTGGATTCCCTGCTGGATGACGTGGCGCTGGATCAGGGCCACGAGCTGCGGCTGGGCTTTAATCGCGCGGTAGATCGCCTGATCGAGAAACTGAAAAACGATCCCGAGATGGCCGAGCGCGCCGAGGTGATCAAAGGCTGGTTAAAAGACGATCCCACGCTTAACCGCTATATTGGCGAGCTGTGGGGCGATCTGCGCGACTGGCTGAAAACGGATCTCAACAGCGAGGCGTCAAAAGTGCAGGACAAGGTCCGTCAGGCGGCCCTGTGGCTGGGCGAAACCCTGGCCGCCGATGAAGGACTGCGTAGCTCCATGAATCAGCATCTGGAAGACGCCGCCCGCAGCGTCGCGCCAGAATTCGCGGCGTTCCTGACGCGCCATATCAGCGACACGGTGAAAAGCTGGGATGCGCGCGATATGTCGCAGCAGATCGAGCTGAATATCGGTAAGGACCTGCAGTTTATCCGCATCAACGGCACGCTGGTGGGCGGCACCATCGGGCTGATTCTCTACCTGCTGTCGCAGATTCCGGCGGTGCTGCCGGTGGTGAAAGGCTGGCTGGCCTGACGTAACCGCTCTGCTTTTTCGAACCCTGTGATTAAAGGGAGGTGAATATCACCTCCCTTAGGTGCGGCCTGAACGTGATTTACCTGAAAGACTTCACGATAATTTCAAGCAGTTGCAGTAGTGCAACCATGAGCTTCAGAAATACGCGAGCGATTTCTATCCATCTCATACGCTGGCTCCTGTGGTCAGGAGCACTTACAGCCTGCGACCCTTTCCGCTGCCTGTAACAGGCTGATTAGGTTGATAATGCATGATGTGCACCGCACGTAACCGTGCTGACGTAAACAAAAAACCTCGCCTCACCCGCGGGGTTTTTTGTTGCCTGTGGCTGACGCTAAACGGCGGCTAGGCCTTATCCAGCGCCGCCTGCGCCACGGCCATAAAGTGTTTAACCCTTTCCAGATCCACATCGTTCCACCAGACGCCGTCCACCTTGAGCGCGCTGGCGACAATCACGCCCTGGGTGCGGCCCAGGATCTGGCAGACATTGGCAGGCGTGACGCCCGACCCCACCAGCAGCGGCAAGGCGGTGGCGGCGCGGATCTCGTCGATTTCGTCCAGGGTGGCGCTGTCGCCGGTGCGCTGTCCGGTGGCGATCACGGCGTCCGCGTCAAAGAAGTCAACGTCGCGCGTCAGTTCCTGAATGGAGCGGTCGGCCACTATCGCATGGCTGCCGTGTTTAACATGGCTGTCGGCAAACACCCGAATATGTTCGGCACGCAGCTGGCTGCGGTAGCGCAACGCTTTGGCGGCGGCCCCTTCAATAAAGCCTTCATTGGCGATATAAGCATTCGCCCACTGGTTGACGCGGATAAAATCCGCCCCGCCCGCCAGCGCGGTGGCAAAGGCCGGCAGCGCCGCGTTCGCCAGCACGTTAATGCCCAGCGGCACGCCAAACCGTTCGCGCACTTTTTCCGTGATAACCGCCATCAGGGCCGACGTTTCCGGGCCAATATCCTCGGGTTTTGAAAACGGAATATCGCCGTGGTTTTCAATAATCAGGCCATGAACGCCGCCGCAAATATAATTTTCCGCATCGCGCAGTGCACGCTCTGTTATCGCCCTGACTGATTTCCCCCGGTATTTAGGCGAGCCGGGAAACGGGTCACAGTGAATCACGCCAATGACCGCTTTGGGGCGGGAAAATATCGCTTGTATTGCATCATTTTTTTCTGCTGATATAGCAACCATCTTGTCTTTATCCTGTTCAGGGAAACACTATGCGTGTTTATGTGGCCGGAAATATCACTGTCGATGAAACCTGGAGCATTGCCGATATTCCGCTAAAAGGCGCATCGGTTCATGGAAATAAAGTTTCGCAGGATATCGGCGGTAAAGGCGCGAATCAGGCGATTCTGTTATCCCGCTGCGGCATAGAAACCCATTTAATTGCCGCGACGGGCAAAGACAGCAATGGAATAACTCTTCGCCAGCAGCTCACTCAGGAGCCGCTTTATTTTATGCCCGCTGAACCGGTTCATCCCTTTAGCGATACCTCGCTTATTCTCAACAGCGCCGACGGCGACAACGCCATTATTACGAGCACCGGGGCAGCCGATGCGTTGAACATTGATATCATCAGTGCACATTTGGCCGCGGCACGCGCTGGCGATGTCCTGGTGCAGCAGGGCAACTTCTCGCCGGAGAAAACCCATGCGCTGTTCCAGCTGGCGAAGTCGCGTGGCCTGATCACCGTCTTTAACCCTTCGCCGGTCCATGCCGGGTTCAGTGCCTGCTGGCCGCTGGTGGATATTGCCGTGGTGAATCAGCACGAAGCCCGGCAGTTGCATCCTGAAGCGGTTAAAACGTTAGTGGTTACTCACGGTAGCGCGGGTGTCTGGCTGATTCAGGGCGACCGCCGCGAGTTTTGCCCTGCCACGCCCGTCGAGGCGCTGGATACCACCGGCGCGGGCGATACCTTTCTTGCCGTCATGCTGGCGTCGGCACTCAGGCGCCAGGTTCAAATTGATAAGTTAGCACTTACTCACGCCAGTCAGGCCGCCGCCATCACGGTGAGCCGTCGTGGCACGCTGAGTGCCTTCCCCTCCGTCGACGAACTCGCCGCACTGCTGAGTGCAGGCGGCGAGTCAGGCGTTACTTAAACATCGCGCGGTAGCTGTCCACGTTGGCTTTGGTGACGACCGTCGCCGGTACCAGAATGGTTTTCGACACGGTTTTGCCGGACGTCACCGCGTTCAGAGCTTTGACCGCCTCTTCACCCATTTTTTTCGGGTCCTGCTGCAGAACGGCAGTGACATAACCGTTATCGATACCGGTGATCGCCTTTGACGTCAGATCCCAGCCGAACACCTTGATGTCTTTCTGCCGCCCCTGGTTCTCTACGGCCGCAATCGCGCCCAGTAACGCCGGTTCACCAGTGGCATAAATGGCCGTCAGGTCCGGGTTGCCGGTGATCAGGTTCTCTGCTGCTGTCATCGCGGTGTCCTGCACGTTCTGGCCATCCACCACGTCCGCGACGGTAATGCCAGGATTGCTCTTAATGGTTTCTTCAAAGCCTTTCTGACGCTGGTTTTGCACGGCTGAGTTCAGCGCGCCCACAATGCCCAGCCGCGCTTTGCCGCCCATATTTTTCGCCACGTAATCGACAAAATATTTGCCGATAATCTTACCGCCTTCCAGATTATCCACGCCCACCTGCGCCGCCTGTGGGCCAGCCGGTAATACCGCATCAATCGCAATCACTGGTATTTTAGCGGCGGCCGCTTCTTTAATCGCAGGCATAATGCCGTTGACGTCAATCGCGTCCACCATAATGCCCTTCACGCCCTGCTGAATATAATTTTCGATCGCGTCGTTTTGCGACACGGGATTATCGTTGGCGTTGAAGATCACTAAATTTTTACCGCTGGCTTTCGCTGCCTCCTGTGCGCCCTGATTCATCTGATTAAAGAACAAGGCCTGCTGGTTGATCTGTACCAGCGCATAAGTCGGTGCTGCATGAGCCAAAGTAAAAAACGAACCCGCTGCCAGTAAGCCCGTTGCCAGCGCAACAGAACGCAGTTTTCTGGTGTTAAATGCCATCATCTTAAAATTCCTCGTCGGGAATGTGCGATAACCAGTCGATCTCCGCATCGAAATGCAGAGGGATTATTGTTGGCGGGCAAATATCGTGTGAATGGCTTATTCAGCCTGAACCTGAATAACCGCGTTTCTGCTCACTGTCCATTATGGTGAACACCTGAAACGGGCTAAGCCGGTGTGGGAGTGACTCCCGGGTAATGCGGTAAACTGTCTCTACCATTCTCTTCCGCTTAGATTTTGTCAAGCGATTATTTTATCGCCAGGGGCGGCGCAAAAATACTGTATCCGGCGCGCGTAACTGTGTTACAGATAGCCGATTCTGGGCAAGATGGCTGTGGATATGATTAAAAAACGGGTGCTGTTATCCGACGTAGCGACGCTGGCCGGGCTGTCAAAAGCGACCGTATCCCGCTATATGAATCAAAGCATTATGCTGCCGCAGGACACCATCGACCGCATTGAAGCTGCCATTCGCCAGCTGGATTATCGCGGCAACAGCCTGGCGCGCCGCCTGAGCAAAGGCGGCAGTGAAACCTTAGGGCTGGTCCTGCCCGATATTACTAACCCTTTCTTCGCCGAACTGGCGGACGCGGCGGAAGAAGCCGCTTCGGCCTGTGGCTACAGCCTTGTGCTCTGCATCACCCGCAACCATCCCGGCAAAGAAAGCCAGTTTATCCGCTGGCTGGATACCTGCCAGGTGGATGGTTTGCTGTTTACCACCAACCACCCGGATAACGGGCTGCTGCGTAAGGAAATTAACCGTCACCAGCGTATTGTGCTGCTGGATGAAGATATTCCCGGCAGCAGAGTGCCAAAGGTGTTCGCCGATAACGTGCAGGGCGGGCGCATTGCTACCGAAAAGCTGATCGCCGCCGGTCATCGTCATATCGCGTTTGTTGGCGGGCCGGATGAGCTGATGAGCGTGCGCGAACGCTATCAGGGCTTCTGCACCGCCATGGCGCAGGCGGGCCTGACCGTGCCGCCTGAATGGATAATGTACGGCGAATACCAGCGTGAGTTTGGCGAACAGGCGCTTCAACACCTGTTCAGCCGGCCGCAACGCCCAACCGCCGTGTTTGCCGCCAGTGACTATCTGGTGCTGGGCTTGCTGGATGGTCTGCGCGCACGCGGGTTGCAGGCTCCCGAGGCGCTGTCTCTGGTGGGATTTGACGACGCCACCTATGCCGATTTTACCCAACCCCGCATTTCCACCATCCGCCAGCCCGCCCGGGAACTGGGCCGCACGGCGGTTCACATTATGCTGCGCATCCTGAATGACGAGCCCGATATTCCTCCCGAAACCCGCCTTGCGGTGGAATGGGTGGCGCGCGATTCGATACGGATGTGTTAACAGCGTCCCAAAATGGCGCAAAAGTGCACAACTTTAGCGCAAATAACGCGCTTTTTAATTTCTGCGCGTTATAGTTAGTAAACCGGTTTACCAAAAGTTAGCATTTAAACGTGTTTAAAAACAACGTGTTAAACCGGATGTGTAATGCCTGTGTTGCAGGCTGGCACGGATGCTGCAATGACGTATCTGGCAAGCAAATATCGTTACAGCGGTTGTTCAGAGATTATGTATGAAGGCTTTATCTGGCAGGTAAACCGGTTTACAAGGGCGTAAACCGTGCACGATAACGTTTTTTTATCTCTGTTCAGCTTTTCCCGTTAGTGGTGATGGGAGTTATCGAATGCAGCAATCACAAACTGCCCCGGCACGGGTAGAGATGGTGAATATAACCAAAACCTACGGCGCGATACGTTCCCTGCGCGGCGTGAACTTACAGCTGGCGCCCGGCGAAGTGCTGGGCCTGGTGGGCGATAACGGCGCGGGCAAGTCCACGCTGACCAAAGTGCTGTCTGGCGCGGTGGTGCCCACCAGCGGCACGATCCGCATTGACGGTGAAGAGCAGCAGTTCAGCAATCCGGCGGATTCTCGCCGCTGCCATATCGAAATGGTTTACCAGGACCTGTCGCTGTGCGACACCGTGGATGTGGCGGGCAATCTGTTTATGGGACGCGAGCCGATGAAATCTATCCTCGGCATTCCGTTTCTTGATGAAGAGAAAATGCACGCTGATGCGCGCGAAATGCTGAAAGGCCTGGGCATTTCCATTCCTGATACGCGTTTGCTGGTGCGCAATCTGTCCGGCGGACAGCGTCAGGCGATTGCCATTGCACGCGCGGCCGCCTTCGATCCCAAAGTGCTGATCATGGATGAGCCCACCGCCGCGCTGGCCGTGGCCGAGGTGGAAGCGGTGCTGGAGCTGATTCGTCGGGTATCGGCGCGCGGCGTCAGCGTGATCCTGATTACCCATCGCCTGCAGGATCTGTTCCTGGTCTGCGATCGCATCATGGTGATGTACGAAGGCACCAACGTGGCAGACCGCCGGGTGGCGGACACCGATCTGGGCGAAATTGTGAATTTGATCGTGGGCGAAAAATTTGTCGCCCGCTCTGCGGCGACGCACTGATCGAGGTAACAGGATGACTATTATGAATCTGAGCGGTTCCCGTATGGCCCAACACTCGTTGCCGCGTCGCCTGATGCACAATCACTCTGGCGTGGTCAGCATCGCGCTGTTCTTTGTGTTCTGTTGCGTGGTGTTTTCGTTGATCACCGGCAACTTTCTCAGCAGTGCTAACTGGCTCAATATCATTCGCCAGAGCGCGCCTCTGCTGATCGTCGCCACGGCGATGACCCTGGTGATCACCACGGGCGGGATCGATCTTTCGGTGGGATCGACGCTGGCGCTGGTCGGTGCGCTGTCGGCTATTGCGCTGAACAACTGGGGACTGCCCTGGCCGGTGGTGTTGCTGGGCGGCCTGCTGCTGGGCGCGCTGGTGGGCGCTATCAATGGCTTCTTTATCGCCTATGAGGGCATTCCGGCCTTTATCGTCACGCTTGCCACCTTAGCCGTGGTGCGCGGGGTCGCGCTGCTGATTACCCAGGGCTATTCCATTCCCATTCCTGCCGACAGCCTGTTTGCCTTTATGGGGCGCGCGAAAGTGCTGGGCGTGCCGATGCCGGCGCTGATCGGCATTGTGGTGCTGATTGTCGGCCATATCGTGCTTAATCATATGCGTTTTGGTCGCTATGTCACCGCGATTGGCGCGAATGCCGAAGGCGCGCGCCGCAGCGGGATTAACACCAAAGCCGTGACCATGAAGGTCTATATCATCAGCGGCATGGCTGCCGCGCTGGCGGGCATGATTATCACCGCCCGTCTTGGCAGCGGCTCCTCTAACCAGGGCGAAGGCTTTGAGTTACAGGTGATTGCGGCGGTGGTGCTGGGCAGTACCAGCCTGTTTGGCGGCTTCGGCACCATCATCGGTACATTGCTGGGCGCGCTGTCGATTGCCATTATTCAGAACGGCCTGATTTTGTCGCACATCTCTCCTTTTTACACGCAGATCGCGACAGGTACGATTATTTTGCTGGCGATCTGGCTGAATACCCGCATTCTCAACCCGACCCGCGCGGCGGCAAAAGGATAGCCAATGAAACACTCTATTTTTCGGCATCCGGATCCCCTACCGCTCGGCATCAACAGCGGCTATGTCATGACGGTGCTGGGGCCGCTGCCGGTCAGTGAGATGGGCGTGACGCTGATGCATGAACACATTCTGCTGGATGCGTCCGGCAAGTGGGTGCCGCCCTGCTGCTGTGGCGATCGCCATTTAGCGGAAATGCCGGTGAGTATGGAAAACCTGGGCGAACTGTCGCTTAACCCGTTAATCAGCCGCGATAATTGCCGGCTGTTCGATGTGGATCTGGCGATTGAGGAGCTGATGAAGTTCCGTGCTCTCGGCGGTGACACGGTTGTCGATCCTACCAATATCGGCATCGGTCGGGATCCCAAAGCATTGCAGCGCATCGCCCGCCTGACCGGGCTGAACATCATCATGAGCACCGGCCTGTACCTGGAGCCTTCGCATCCGGAATGGGTGAAAACGATTAGCGTCGAGGCGTTAGCTGACAAGCTGATTTACGACCTGGGCGGACGGGAAGAAAAACCCGAAGTACTCGCCGGGTTGATCGGTGAGATCGGCGTGTCCAGCCGCTTTACCGCCAGCGAGGAAAAATCCCTGCGGGCGGCGGGCCGGGCCAGTGCAGCAACCCGGGTGCCGATTGAGGTGCATCTGCCCGGCTGGGAGCGGCTGGGGCACAAGGTGCTGGATATTCTTGAACACGAAGGGGCCGATCTGCGCCACGTGGTGCTGTGCCACATGAATCCCAGCTTTGCCGACAAGCGCTATCAGCGTGAACTGGCCCAGCGCGGTGCGTTTCTGGAATACGACATGATCGGCATGAGCTATTACTACGCCGACGAGTCCGCGCAGTCACCGTCCGACGAAGAGAACGCCCGCGCCATCCGCGAACTGATCGATGACGGCTTTATTGAGCAGATTTTGCTGTCCCAGGACGTGTTCCTGAAAACCATGCTGACCCGCTACGGCGGCCACGGCTATGGCTACATCCTTAAACATTTTGTTCCGCGCCTGAAACGCCACGGCGTCAGCGGCGAACAACTTGAAACCTTACTGATTGCTAACCCACAGCGCGTTTTTGGTGGGTAAGGGAGAACCGTAATGCAGAAGAAAATTTTACTGGTCGGGGAATCCTGGACCAGCACGTCCGTTCACGTTAAAGGCTTCGATCAGTTTGCCACCGCCACCTGGCACAATGGTGCAACCGACTTTATGGCGGCGCTGGCCGACAGCGACTATGCCATCACCTATATGCCCGCGCACGCGGCGGCGACCGAATTTCCGCTGACGCTGGCCGGGCTGCAAGCGTGGGACGCGATCATTCTGTCGGATATCGGCGCGAACACGTTGCTGCTGCATCCGGATACTTGGCTGAAGAGCCAGCGCACGGCGAACCGTCTGACGCTGATCCACGACTATGTGGCGGCGGGCGGTGCCTTGATGATGATCGGCGGCTACTTCAGTTTTCAGGGCATCAACGGCGGCGCGCGCTATCGCAACACGGCGGTCGAGAAAGTGCTGCCGGTACGCTGCCTGGCTTGGGACGACCGCATCGAAACGCCCGAAGGCTCTTATCCGAGCGTCACCGAATCCCACGCGCTGTTTACCGACATGCCCGACGAATGGCCGTGGTTACTGGGCTACAACGAAGTGGAAATGCACCCTGAAGGCAAACTGCTGGCAACCATTGCCGGCACCGCGCATCCGTTGCTGGCGGTGCGCGAATATCAGCAGGGCCGCTCGCTGGTGTGGACCAGCGATATGTCTGCCCACTGGCTGCCGCAGGAATTTGCCCAGTGGCAGGGTTATCGCCAGCTGTGGATCAACTGTCTTGACTGGTTAACGGTTCGCCACTGATGGCCCTTACCCGCACGGCGGATCTGGCGTTACAGCTGATCCGCTTTGATACCCTCAATCCACCGGGTAACGAAGCCGCCTGCATGATGTTTTTTGCCGGCTGGCTGGAGGAAAACGGCTTCGAGGTCACGCTGTCATCCTTCGGCGAAGGACGCCATAACCTGATAGCCCGCCTGCGCGGCGAGCAGGCCGGACCTGCGCTGGCCTTTACCGGCCATCTGGATACGGTGCCGCTCGGTAACGCCGACTGGCAACACGATCCCTTTGGCGAGATCGTGGACGATCGGCTCTATGGCAGGGGATCGAGCGATATGAAAGCGGCCGTTGCCGCCTTTGCCGTGGCCTGCGTCACGCACCAGCAGGCCATTCGCCAGGGGCCGGGCGTGGTGCTGCTGATTACCGGCGGTGAGGAAACCGGCTGCGACGGCGCGCGGGCGCTGATCGATACCGCTGACCTGCCCGAGGTGGGCGCGCTGATCGTTGGCGAACCCACCGCGAACTATCCGGTTATCGGCCACAAAGGCGCACTGTGGCTGCGCTGTGAAACACGCGGTAAAACCGCGCACGGCGCGATGCCCGAGCTGGGCATCAATGCGATCTACCTGGCGGCCGATGCGCTGGGTAAAATTCAGCATTTCTCCCCCGGCGCGCCGCATCCGCTGATGAAACAGCCCACGATCAACGTCGGGCGCATCACAGGCGGCCTGAATATTAACTCCGTGCCTGACCGCACGCAGTTTGACGTGGATATTCGTAGCGCGCCCAATCTTCAGCACGCCACCATCCGTCAGCAGCTCAGCACCTTACTGGGCGAAAGTGTGACGATATCTACGCTGGTGGACCTGCCAGCAGTGCTCAGTGAAGGCGATCACGCATGGATTCAGGCGGTTTATCAACGATGCCAGCCATTGCATGATACGCCCCTGGTGCCGCGCATTGTGCCCTACTTCACCGATGCGTCGCTGCTGTTGCCTGCGCTGGGCAATCCGCCCTGCATAATTCTGGGCCCTGGCGAGCCCTCAATGGCGCACCAGACCGATGAATATTGCCTGCTGAGCAGGTTAGCCGAGGCGGAGACGCTTTATGGTGCGTTGATTTGTGACGGAGTGCGATGACCTGTGAAGCGGTATTCTCCTGAAGCACGGCCGGGTGAAGGCGATCTGCCCTACAAGGTCGGCAACAATGCGGGGATGGTGTCGGTGATGTAGACGCGCTGCTGGCACGCCGCCCGGTAAACCCGATTTAGCTGTCTGTTAAAGCTGTTCGTAAGATGGCAGGAGAAAAAATCATGAGAGCACAGGCCGTGGTCACCGATGAATACAGGTCGGCATTCCCCGATCCGATTACGATTAAGGCCGACGAGATAGCCGTGGTGAGCCACTGCGATCTTGAATGGCGAGGATGGATATGGATTACGCTGCCCGATGGCAAAGCGGGCTGGGCGCCAGAGCAATACTTTTTGCCACTGAGCCCAAATGAGGTTGTCTGTCTGGAAGACTATAGGGCACAGGAGTTAACCGTCCATCCCGGTGAGGCCCTGATAGTGACGCAGGCGCTTAACGGCTGGTACTGGGCTGAGAAGCCTTCTGGGGAAAATGGATGGGTTCCTCAGGAATGCCTTACCTTACTAGATCGATAATCCAGTCTGTAAAACATCAGGGCAACCGGATGCACCGTTACTGGCACGTGACGATCGCCACCGCATCAGGCGGTGAAATTCAGGCGTTCGATTCGTCACCGACACCAGCCATAAAAAAAGGCCGCATCGCGCGGCCTTTCTGACTGTCAGCATCTATCGCCGTTTTATCAGCATAAACAGACTGATGGCAAAGAAGGCAAAGCTGGGCAGGATCGCGCCGAAAATCGGCGGCAGACCATAAACCAGGCTGAGCGGGCCAAAAATCTGATCCAGTACGTAGAACAGGAAGCCGAAGCTGATCCCGGTGACCACGCGCACGCCCATGGATACGCTACGCAGCGGACCAAAGATAAACGACAGCGCCATCAGCATCATGACCGCCACGGACAGCGGCTGGAAGATTTTGCTCCACATGTTCAGCAGGTAACGGCCAGACTCCTGACCACTCTGCTTCAGGTATTTGCTGTAATCGTAGAGGCCGGTAATCGACAACGCATCCGGATCCAGCGCCACCACGCCCAGTTTGTCTGGGGTCAGGCTGGTTTTCCACTCGCCAGTCAGGCTTTGTGAGCCGGTGATTTGTTTCGGATCGGTCAGATTCGATTCGTCCACCTGAGACAGCACCCACAACTTCTTGTCTTTATCCCATTTCGCCGTTGCAGCATAGCGGACGCTCTGTAAACGGCGATCGTCTGTGAAGCTGTAAATGCTGACGCCGTCAATTTCATCGTCGCCTTTAACACGTTCAATGTAGATAAAGTTGTTGCCGTCTTTGGCCCACAAACCGCTCTGCGTCGACACCAGCGCGCCACCATAGAGCTGCTGCGCACGGAAGTTTCGCGCCATCTGCTCGCCCTGAGGGGCGACAAACTCGCCGATAGCCATGGTCAGCAGCACCAGCGGAATCGCCGTTTTCATCACCGACAGGGCCACCTGCATGCGGGTAAAGCCCGCCGCCTGCATGACCACCAGTTCACTACGCTGCGCCAGCGTTCCCAGCCCCAGCAATGCACCTAACAGGGCCGCCATTGGGAAGAAGATTTCGATGTCTTTTGGCACACTCAGCAAGGTGTAATAACCTGCATCCAGCGCGCTGTAGGCACCCTGTCCGGTTTTACGCAGCTGATCGACGAACTTGATAATGCCGGACAGCGAGACCAGCATAAACAGCGTCATCAGGATGGTATTAAATATCGTTTTACCGATATAACGATCGAGAACGCGAAACATCAGACCGATCCTCCGCGTGTAAAGCGCGCACGAATTCGACGCATCGGCACGGTATCCCACAGGTTAAGCACGATCGCTAACGCCAGATAACTGATATTCACCACCCACATCCAGATAGCCGGATCGAGGCGGCCTTTCGCCCCGCTTGAGCGCAGCGAACTCTGCAGCAGGAAGAAAATCAGGTACAGCAGCATCGCGGGCAGCATCGAGAGCACGCGTCCCTGACGCGGGTTGACCACGCTGAGTGGCACCACCATTAACGCCATAATCAGCACGGAAAAGACCAGCGTAATACGCCAGTGAAGTTCGGCCTTAAACTCAGGTGTTTTGTTCGATAACAGCGTAGCAAACGTGGCCTGGTCTACATCGTTAGGATCCAGCGTGGCCTGCTTATAACCTACGTAAGCCTGGTAGTTAGTGAAGTCGGTGATGCGGAAATCACGCAGCAACGCCGTTCCCTCGAAGCGAGTGCCTTTATCCAGGGTCACAATCTGTGAGCCGTCATTCTTTTGTTCCATATGGCCGCTGTCGGCCAGCACCACGGAAGGCCGCGCATTCCCTTTTGGCCGCAGCTGTGCCAGGAAGACATGGCCAAAATTGCTGCCCTTAACGTCTTCAACAAACAGTACGGTGTTGCCATCGCTGGATGTCTGAAACTTCCCGGCAGCCATTGCCGCTGCGCCGGGGTTCGCTTTAGCGTTCTGAGTGACCTGTTCCTGATAGCGCGACGACCAGGGGCCAAGCCAGATGACGTTAACCGCAGCCACTAACGAGGTGAACAGCATCAGCACCATCGCCGCTTTGACCAGCACCGCCTTACTCAGGCCGCAGGCATGCATAACGGTAATTTCACTTTCCGTATACAGCCGCCCGAGCGTCATTAAAATCGCCAGAAACAGGCTTAGGGGCAAAATAAGTTGCGCCATTTCAGGCACGCCGAGTCCTAACAGCGTCAGAACAAGGTTTGTCGGCACTTCGCCATCCACCGCAGCCCCTAAAATCCTTACCAACTTCTGACAGAAGAAGATCAACAGCAGGATAAACAGGATAGCCAGCTGGCTTTTGAGCGTTTCCCGAACCAGATATCTAATAATGATCACGCTTAATACGCCTGTGAAAACTTGTCTTTTTGCAGGAAAATCGCTAATTTCAACGCTTATTAGCCATTTTTCTTCATAAATGGCCGTCGTCGACGCTAAAAATGTATGGTAATCGCGTTTGGGTGGTGAAAAAACAACATCTTGTCACCCTGATTCATTATGACCTCCAGCAGCATGCTGTCATGTTGCTCTAATTAATAAATGGGTCACGAACGCGCTACATTCTAGCGGCAGCAGCGGCCGTTGTCTTTAAGATTCAGGAGAGTGCATGGAGTTCAGTGTAAAAAGCGGTAGTCCGGAAAAACAGCGCAGTGCATGCATTGTAGTTGGTGTTTTCGAACCGCGTCGTCTGTCACCGATTGCCGAGCAACTGGATAAGATCAGCGACGGCTATATCAGCGCCCTGCTGCGCCGCGGTGAACTGGAAGGCAAAGTGGGCCAGACGCTGCTGCTGCATCATGTGCCGAATATCCTGTCAGAGCGTATTCTGCTGATTGGCTGCGGTAAAGAGCGTGAGCTGGACGAGCGCCAGTATAAGCAAGTGATCCAGAAAACCATCAACACGCTGAATGACACTGGCTCGATGGAGGCCGTGTGCTTCCTGACCGAGCTGCACGTCAAAGGGCGTAATACTTACTGGAAAGTGCGTCAGGCCGTCGAAACCTCGAAAGAGGCGCTGTATAACTTCGACCAGTTGAAGAGCAACAAAGCGGAGCCACGTCGTCCCCTGCGTAAGCTGGTGTTTAACGTGCCGACGCGCCGTGAACTCACCAGCGGTGAGCGCGCCATTCAGCACGGGCTGGCGGTGGCCGCCGGTGTGAAAGCGGCAAAAGATTTGGGCAACATGCCACCTAACATTTGTAATCCTGCGTACCTGGCATCTCAGGCGCGCCAGCTGGCGGATGCCTACAGCAAAAACATCACGACCCGCGTGATTGGCGAGCAGCAGATGAAAGAGCTGGGCATGAACGCCTACCTCGCGGTGGGCGCGGGATCGCATAATGAATCCCTGATGTCGGTCATTGAGTACAAAGGCAACCCGGATACCGACGCGCGCCCGATTGTGCTGGTTGGTAAAGGGCTGACGTTTGACTCCGGCGGTATCTCCATCAAGCCTGCGGACAGCATGGATGAGATGAAGTACGACATGTGCGGCGCGGCCTCGGTTTATGGCGTGATGCGCATGGTCGCCGAACTGAATCTGCCGCTGAACGTGGTGGGCGTGCTGGTCGGCTGCGAGAACATGCCGGACGGCAAATCCATGCGTCCGGGCGACGTGCTGACCACCATGTCCGGTCAGACAGTTGAAGTGTTAAATACCGATGCTGAAGGCCGCCTGGTGCTGTGTGATGCGCTGACCTACGTGGAGCGGTTCGATCCGGAAGTGGTGATTGACGTTGCCACACTGACCGGCGCCTGCGTCATTGCCCTGGGTCATCACATCAGCGGACTCTTGTCGAACCACAATCCGCTGGCGCATGAACTGATTGGTGCCTCGGAGCAGTCTGGCGACCGCGCCTGGCGTTTACCGATGGCCGATGAGTATCAGGAACAGCTGGAATCCAATTTTGCCGATATGGCGAACATTGGCGGCCGTCCGGGTGGGGCGATTACCGCCGCTTGCTTCCTGGCCCGTTTTGCGCGCAAATATAACTGGGCGCATCTGGACATCGCCGGTACCGCCTGGCGTTCAGGCAAGGCCAAAGGCGCCACCGGTCGTCCGGTGCCGATGCTGTCGCAGTTCCTGTTGAATCGTGCTGGCCTGAACGGCGACGATTGATCGTACGGACCACCGAACCCATCGGGGCGGAGCTTACTCCGCCCTTCTTTTCTTTAAACAGGCAATTCGATGAAAAACGCAACCTTCTACGTGTTGGAAACCGATGCATCCAGCGATGGCTTAAGCGCCGTTGAAGCGCTGGTGTGCGATCTGGCGGAAATACGCTGGCGGGCCGGTAAGCGGGTGCTCATCGCCTGTGAAGATGAGCAGCAAGCCATTCGGCTTGATGAGGCGCTGTGGCAGCGCCCCGCCAACGCCTTTGTGCCGCACAATCTCGCCGGGGAAGGTCCGCGCTACGGCGCACCGGTTGAGCTGGCATGGCCGCAGCGTCGGGGCAATTCGCCACGCGACCTGCTGATCAGCCTGCTGCCCCAGTTCGCAGATTTTGCTACTGCTTTCCATGAAGTGATAGACTTCGTTCCTTACGAAGACGCTCTCAAACAGCTGGCGCGCGATCGCTACAAAGCGTATCGCAGCGTTGGCTTCCAATTGAATACGGCAACGCCGCCACAGCCGCAAACGACATAGCAGAAATGGATAAGACATATAACCCGCAAGATATCGAGCAGCCGCTTTACGAGCATTGGGAAAAGCAGGGCTACTTCAAACCGAATGGCGACACCAGCCAGGAAAGCTTTTGCATCATGATCCCGCCGCCGAACGTCACCGGTAGCTTGCACATGGGTCACGCCTTCCAGCAAACCATCATGGACACCATGATCCGCTACCAGCGCATGCAGGGCAAAAATACCCTGTGGCAGGCCGGTACCGATCACGCAGGCATCGCCACCCAGATGGTGGTTGAGCGCAAGATCGCCGCAGAAGAAGGCAAAACCCGTCAGGATTACGGTCGCGATGCGTTCATCGACAAAATCTGGCAGTGGAAAGCTGAATCGGGCGGCACCATTACCCGCCAGATGCGCCGCCTGGGCAACTCGGTTGACTGGGAGCGCGAGCGTTTCACCATGGACGATGGCCTGTCTAATGCGGTGAAAGAAGTGTTTGTGCGCCTGTACAAAGAAAACCTGATCTACCGTGGCAAGCGCCTGGTGAACTGGGATCCGAAGCTGCGTACGGCAATCTCTGACCTGGAAGTGGAAAACCGCGAGAGCAAAGGCTCGATGTGGCACATCCGTTATCCGCTGGCCGATGGCGCGAAAACCGCCGACGGTAAAGATTATCTGGTCGTCGCAACCACCCGTCCGGAAACCCTGTTGGGTGATACCGGCGTGGCGGTAAACCCGGAAGATCCGCGTTACAAAGATCTGATCGGTAAATTTATCATGCTGCCGCTGGTTAACCGCCTGATTCCTGTGGTAGGCGATGAGCACGCCGACATGGAAAAAGGCACCGGCTGCGTGAAAATCACCCCGGCGCATGACTTTAACGACTACGAAGTGGGCCGTCGTCATAAGCTGCCGATGATCAACATCCTGACCTTCGACGGCGATATCCGTGAAAGCGCGCAGGTTTATGACACCAACGGCGAAGCCAGCACCGCTTACAGCGACGCGATTCCTGCTGCTTTCCAGAAGATGGAGCGTTTTGCCGCCCGTAAGGCCATCGTGGCTGCGGTAGACGAGCTGGGCCTGCTGGAAGAGATCAAACCGCATGATCTCACCGTGCCTTACGGCGACCGTGGCGGCGTGGTCATCGAGCCGATGCTGACCGATCAGTGGTACGTGCGTACGGCACCGCTGGCAAAAGTCGCGGTTGAAGCGGTTGAGAATGGCGATATTCAGTTTGTACCGAAGCAGTATGAGAACATGTACTTCTCCTGGATGCGTGATATTCAGGACTGGTGTATTTCCCGTCAGCTGTGGTGGGGCCACCGTATTCCGGCCTGGTATGACAACGACGGCAACGTTTATGTGGGTCGTACCGAAGACGAGGTTCGCGCCGAGAACAACCTGGCCGCCGATGTGGCGCTGCGTCAGGACGATGACGTGCTGGACACCTGGTTCTCATCAGGCCTGTGGACCTTCTCGACGCTGGGCTGGCCGGAAAATACCGAAGCCCTGCGCACCTTCCACCCCACCAGCGTGCTGGTGAGTGGCTTCGACATCATCTTCTTCTGGATTGCCCGCATGATCATGCTGACCATGCACTTCATCAAAGATGAAAACGGCAAGCCGCAGGTGCCGTTTAAAACCGTCTACATGACCGGTTTGATCCGCGACGAAGAAGGCCAGAAGATGTCGAAATCCAAGGGTAACGTGATTGACCCACTGGATATGGTTGACGGCATTTCGCTGGAAGATCTGCTGGAAAAACGCACCGGCAACATGATGCAGCCGCAGCTGGCGGAAAAAATCCGCAAGCGTACCGAGAAGCAGTTCCCGAACGGCATTGAGCCATCAGGTACCGATGCCCTGCGCTTTACGCTGGCGGCGCTGGCCTCAACCGGCCGTGATATCAACTGGGACATGAAGCGACTGGAAGGTTATCGCAACTTCTGTAACAAGCTGTGGAACGCCAGCCGCTTTGTGCTGATGAACACCGAAGACCAGGACTGCGGTCAGAACGGCGGCGAGATGACGCTGTCGCTGGCGGATCGCTGGATTCTGACCGAGTTCAACCACACGGTAAAAGCCTATCGTGAGGCGCTGGACAGCTATCGCTTCGATATCGCTGCCAACATCCTGTATGACTTCACCTGGAACCAGTTCTGTGACTGGTACCTGGAGCTGACTAAGCCGGTGATGAACAGCGGCAGTGAATCCGAGCTGCGCGGCACGCGCCATACGCTGGTTCATGTACTGGAAGCGCTGCTGCGCCTGGCGCACCCGATCATTCCGTTTATCACGGAAACCATCTGGCAGCGCGTGAAAGGCCTGAAAAACATCAGCGACGACACCATCATGCTGCAGCCGTTCCCGCAGTTTGATGCAGCGAAAGAAGATGCCGAAGCCAAAGCCGACATCGAGTGGATGAAGCAGGCGATCATCGCGGTCCGTAATATCCGTGCGGAGATGAACATCGCGCCCAGCAAGCTGCTGGATGTGCTGCTACGCGACTGCTCCCCGGCGGCCCAGCGCCGCGTTGAGGCCAACCGTAACTTCCTGTCACGCCTGGCGCGACTGGAAAGCCTGACCATTCTGCCTGCGGGCGAGAAAGGCCCGGTGTCGGTGACCAAAATCGTGGAAGGCGCCGAGCTGCTGATCCCGATGGCGGATCTGGTGGATAAAACCGCCGAGCTGGAGCGACTGGCCAAAGAGCTGCTGAAGCTGGATGTGGAAATCGAGAAGATCCAGACCAAGCTGGCTAACGAAGGCTTTGTGTCCCGAGCACCGGAAGCGGTCGTTGCCAAAGAGCGCGAGCGCGTCGCCGAGATGGAACAGTCAAAAGCAAAACTGATTGAACAGCAGGCGGTGATTGCGGCATTGTAATGCGTCGTAGTCCGCTAGCTTGAACATGAAGCCGGGCTTGCCCGGCTTTTTTATTGCGCTCACTTTGTACCGGAATTTTGATGAAAACCATTGCCGATATTCAGTTGCGGCCCATTACTGCCGACGACAATCCTCATATCGCCCGGGTGATCCGTGACGTTTCTGCGGAATTTGGCCTGACGGCGGACAAAGGCTATACCGTGGCCGATCCCAATCTGGACCAGCTTTATGAACTTTACAGCGCCGGGCACAGCGCCTACTGGATTGTGGAACATCAGGGAAAAGTGATGGGCGGCGGCGGCATTGCCCCCCTCGCCTGCAGCGCGCCGGATATCTGTGAGCTGCAAAAGATGTATTTCCTGCCGGGCATCCGTGGCCTCGGCGTGGCGCGTGAACTGGCGCTTTTAGCCATGGCGCACGCGCGTCAGCGGGGCTTTCGCCGCTGCTATCTGGAAACCACCGGCAGCTTAACCCGCGCCATTAAGCTCTATGAATCGCTGGGTTTTGCCCGCATCGACCATGCGCTGGGCTGTACCGGACATGGTGACTGCGAGTTCAGGATGCTGAAAACGCTGTAATGCGCTTAAAACGCCGGAACACCGCTGTGAAAGCGCAGCTCCGTGTCCGGTTCACTGATTAGCCTGGCCTCCGCTTCCCCAATCGCCCGCACGCGCGCCGAAATGTCTTTCGGTGAGATCTGCGCGGCCAGCGCCAGGTAATCCTGGTAATGCCGGGCTTCTGAACGCAGTAGCGAGATATAAAACTTCTCTAATTCGCTATCCAGATAAGGCGCCAGGCTGGCAAAGCGTTCGCAGGAGCGCGCCTCAATATAGGCACCGCAAATCAGCTTATCCACCAGCGTATCGGGTTCGTGGGTGGTCACTTCACGCAGCAGGCCTTTGGCGTAACGGCTTGAGGTGATTTTCTGATAGACCAGCCCGCGCGCCTGCATAATTTCCCATACCTGATAAAAGTGATGCAGCTCTTCTTTAATCAGCAGCACCATTTTCTCAACCAGATCGTCCGCCCAGGGAAGCTCGTTACGCACAATAATGGCTTTGGTCAGATTTTTATGGGCGTTGATAAAATCGCTGTCGCCGTCCTCGCGGAAGATAAAATTCTCGTAAGGCTTCAGCCACGCCAGAATCCGGTCACCGCTGGGTTTGTCGGCAACGTATTTGCGGATCAGCCACACGGCGGTCTGGGCCGCTTTCAGTTCGCATACCAGATGGTCAGTGAGCAGCAGGGTCAGGTTTTCCGGTTTACGCGCCTCAAGGATCCAGGCCTGAGGCGTGCGGCAGAGCAAAAACTGATGTATCGGTTCAAGTAAAGATGCGTAATTCATGGATGTCAGACAGGGCCGGAGAACAGGAAAGGCGGAGCAGGCTCCGCCGGTGTTGATTAGTGGCGAATGCCGTTGTCGTCTTCGTCGATAGCCTCGCCGTCGTCTTCGTCGTCATCCTGGGCGTTCGGGTCTTCGAAGTAGGTACCCCAGCCGTCATAGTCGACGTTGTATTTGGCTACCAGGTTCACCAACTGCTCCACCTGGGCATCAATCAGCTCCGCTTTCAGCGCGCCTTCGCTGAGGATGTCCACACACATCACGGTAGTGCCGTCTTCCAGCTCCAGCTCTTCTGGCTCGGTGACTTCATAGCCCAGTTTAAAGGCGTCCACCGCCGCTTTTTCCAGCGAGTCGAAGTTGTTACAGGAGAGATGGTGCTCAATGGTATAGAGCGCATCGGGATCGCTGCCATCCTCTAACAGTTCTTCGATGATCAGCCGCGTCTCTTCACGCTGCTCTTCCAACAATGCTTCAAATGCCATGGCGATATCCTCTCTGAGTTCGGCAATAAGTGATTATTTTCCCATACTGCCTGTCGCGCCACTACACAAAACAGAAAAGATTATTCTCGTCAGGGTTGAAAATGCATATTCATACGGTTAAATTGAATTTTAATTCATTATAAACCCCGTACCGGAGTGCTGTATGAGTCAGTTGTATCAACGTCATTTCCTCAGGCTGCTGGATTTTACCCCGGCTGAGATTGACTACTTGCTTACCCTGTCCGCCGAATTAAAACGCGCAAAAAAAACCGCCAGTGAAACCCAGTACCTGAAAGGCAAAAACATCGCGCTCATCTTCGAAAAAGACTCGACCCGTACCCGATGCTCTTTCGAAGTTGCCGCTTACGATCAGGGGGCAAACGTCACTTACCTCGGCCCAAGCGGCAGCCAGATCGGCCATAAAGAGTCGATGAAAGACACCGCGCGCGTGTTAGGCCGCATGTATGACGGTATTCAGTATCGGGGTTACGGTCAGGCACTGGTCGAAACCCTGGCGGAACATGCTGGCGTGCCGGTGTGGAACGGCCTGACCACCGAGTTCCACCCAACGCAGCTGCTGGCCGATCTGCTGACCATGCAGGAGCATCTGCCAGGCAAGCTGCTCAGTGAGATGACCCTGGTGTACGTGGGCGATGCTCGCAACAATATGGGTAACAGCATGCTGGAAGCGGCGGCACAGGTTGGCTTAGATCTGCGTATGGTCGCACCGCAAAGCTGCTGGCCGGAAGCCGACCTGGTGGCCCAGTGCCGTCAGGTTGCCGAACAGACCGGCGGCAAAATCACCCTGACGGCAGATATTGCCGAGGGCGTGAAAGGCGCCGATTTCATCTATACGGACGTCTGGGTTTCCATGGGTGAAGCCAAAGCAGTGTGGGAAGAACGTATTGCCCTGCTGCGCGACTATCAGGTCAACCACGCGATGCTCGCGCTGACCGGCAATCCGCAGGTGAAATTCCTGCACTGCTTACCGGCCTTCCATGACGATCAGACCACGCTGGGCCGTCAGATGGCGGAACAGTACGGCCTGCAGGATGGCATGGAGGTCAGCAATGACGTCTTTGAGTCGGCGCACAGCATCGTATTCGATCAGGCGGAAAACCGGATGCACACCATTAAAGCGGTGATGGTGGCCACGCTGGGACAGCGCTAATCGGGTTGCCGCAAACGTTTACCTGTGGCGCGATTTTTCCTTGATGCGCATGCCTGATGGCGTATAATGCGCCACAATTTGCCGGAGGAAACATGCAACAGCATCGTGCACAATGTGACGCGCTACCTCGCCTCAACGCAGGCGGCACCGCTGTTTCTTTCCGTCATCGAACCGATCTTAAAAAAGCCCCTTTCTAAGGGGCTTTTTTTTGTCCGCAATCCGGCCGCGCCGCAGAGGAGAGAGCTATGGCTAACCCGCTATATCGCAAGCATATCATTTCAATTAACGATCTCAGCCGCGACGAGCTGGAGCTGGTCCTGCACACCGCTGCGCAGCTTAAAGCACATCCCCAGCCGGAACTGCTGAAACATAACGTGATCGCCAGCTGCTTCTTTGAGGCCTCGACCCGCACCCGGCTGTCGTTTGAAACCGCCATCCATCGCCTGGGCGCCTCTGCGGTGGGCTTCGCCGATGGCAGCAATACGTCACTGGGTAAAAAAGGGGAAACCCTGGCCGATACCATTTCGGTTATCAGCACCTACGTGGATGCCATCGTGATGCGTCATCCGCAGGAGGGCGCCGCGCGGCTGGCCACCGAGTTTTCCAACGGCATCCCGATTCTGAATGCCGGAGACGGCGCAAATCAGCACCCAACGCAAACGCTGCTGGACCTGTTCACCATTCGTGAAACCCAGGGGCGCCTCAGCAACCTGAACGTGGCGATGGTGGGTGACCTGAAATATGGGCGCACCGTGCACTCTCTGACCCAGGCGCTGGCGAAGTTTGACGGCAACCGCTTCTTCTTTATCGCCCCGGATGCGCTGGCGATGCCGGCATATATTACCGATATGCTGGACGAGCAGAATATCACCTGGTCACGTCACGACAGCTTTGAAGAGGTGATGCCGGATCTGGATATTCTCTACATGACCCGGGTGCAAAAAGAGCGACTTGACCCTTCAGAATATGCCAACGTCAAAGCGCAGTTTATTTTACGCGCCGCAGACCTGAACGGTGCGCGCGACAACATGAAGGTGCTGCACCCGCTGCCGCGCATCGATGAAATCACCACCGACGTGGACAGCACGCCGTACGCCTGGTACTTCCAGCAGGCCGGTAACGGCATCTACGCACGCCAGGCTTTACTGGCACTGGTTTTAAACAGCGACACCGCCCTGTAAGGAGTGACAGTATGAGCCAGGATAACAAACTGCAGGTCGAAGCCATCAAAAACGGCACGGTTATCGATCACATCCCTGCGCAGGTAGGCTTTAAGCTCCTGTCGCTGTTTCGCCTGACCGAAACCGACCAGCGCATCACCATCGGCCTGAATCTGCCGTCGGGGGAAATGGGCCGCAAAGATTTGATTAAGATCGAGAACACCTATCTCACGGAAGATCAGATCAATCAGCTGGCGTTTTATGCGCCGCACGCCACCGTCAACCGCATTGATGACTATGAAGTGGTGGCCAAGATCGCCCCTGCGCTACCGGATCGCATCGATCGGGTGCTGACCTGCCCGAACAGCAACTGCATCAGCCGCAGCGAACCGGTGTTCTCCAGCTTCGCCGTGAAGCACCGCGCCGATGAGGTACACCTCAAGTGTAAATACTGTGAGAAAGAGTTCGCCCGTCATGTGGTATTGGGTCACTTTTAATCGGCCCTGCCGCGCTTATAATGAACCGCGTTTTATGGCGGGCAGCGCCTTTGCTGCCCCGGCCTTACTCTAAGGAGAAATGATGTCTCGTGAAATCAGTACGGAAAAAGCCCCAGCGGCTATCGGCCCCTACGTGCAGGGCGTTGATCTCGGCAGCATGATCATCACCTCGGGTCAGATTCCGGTGAACCCGGCCACGGGCGACGTTGCTGAAGACGTATCGGCACAGGCGCGCCAGTCGCTGGAAAACGTGAAGGCGATCGTCGAAGCGGCGGGCCTGAAGGTTGCCGATATCGTGAAAACCACGGTATTCGTGAAAGATTTGAATGACTTTGCGACCGTAAACGCCACCTACGAAGCCTTCTTTACCGAGCACAATGCGCCCTTTCCGGCGCGTTCCTGCGTGGAAGTGGCCCGTCTGCCCAAAGATGTGAAGATTGAGATTGAAGCGATCGCGCTGCGTCGCTAAATCTGACCGCGCACGGCACTGACCGTGCGCGTTTTTGCACACTGTCCTTACCTTTCCTGGTACAGCACTCCACGCGCCCGTTGATTTGAGCGGTAAAGCGTATCACGCACCGGCAACATACCACTGTCCACGCACGTCAGCCACTGCTGGGTTGAAAGCACCGCCGCAAAATTTGACTGCAATACCACACAAAATACCCGATGGATCTCTTCTGCGCTCGCCTGTCCTGCCTGATTCTTATATGGCAGCGATCCGCTGGCATCATGAAGGTATTCTACGGCGGTTCCCCTGTGCCAGGCGTGGTTAATGGTTGAGGCATTACAGTTGTGGGTCATGTAACCCGTAACGGTAAGCGTATTAATATCGCGCTCTGCCAGCCACTCCGCCAGTTGCGTGCCGGCGTAGGCGCTGGCACGGGATTTTTTTAGCAGAAGATCGTGCGGACGTGAAGCCACGGTGGGATGCAGTTGCCAGCCGTCGCTGTCTACCGCAAACAAGGGGGCATCAGCAGGCGAGGTCTGCTGCACCACAATCACCGGGATCCCCGCCTCACGCGCCTTATCCATAACAAGACCAATATTGGTCAGCGTTTCATCAGGGCTGGGATATTCCAGTGGAAGATTGCCGCTAAAATACTCATTCTGAACATCAATTACGATCAAGGCGCGCTTTGCGGTAAAGGTTGTGACCATTAGCAGAACTCCTCTGAAAATGCCGAGCTGACGGTGCGCCAGTCCTCTCACCCCATCTTCCCCTTTAGCCGGAATGCGGTACAGTGGCCCGAAAGAAAATAAACGAAATAATCGGGCCAATATGGAAACCAGGATGCCACCCAGCACTATCGCCGTTTTGGCGTTTAACGGTATAAGTCCTTTTCACCTTTCAGTGCCTTGCCTGGTGTTTGAAAACCGTGCCGGTGAAGGTTTACCTGCCTTCGATCTGCGCGTCTGTGCCGTGGATGCTGACGAAAATGCTAAGCTGCGCACCGTCGCGGGTTTTACGTTACATAGCGATCTGACGCTTGAGGATGCCATGCAGGCCGAGGTGTTAATCGTCCCTTCCTGGCGCAGCGCAACGGAACGTCCACCCGAGTCCATGCTGAATGCGGTGCGAACGGCCTGGCAGCGCGGGGCAACGGTGGTCGGCCTGTGCCTGGGCGCCTATGTGCTGGCGGAAGCCGGGCTGCTTGATGGACAGCAAGCCACCACGCACTGGAGCGCAGTGGCAGATTTTTCGCAGCGCTATCCGCAGATCACATTACTGCCTGACGTGTTGTATCTGGATGCGCATGACGGGCGACTGGTGACGTCGGCCGGCACCGCAGCAGGGCTCGATTGCTGTCTGCATTTAGTACGCCGCTGGTATGGCGCAGAGGTGGCGAACCAGATTGCACGGCGGCTGGTCGTTGCGCCCCACCGTCAGGGCGGCCAGGGGCAGTATATTGAACAGCCCCTGCACCATCAGCCGGGCGGAGACCGTTTATCGGATTTATTGAACTGGATGGTGGCGAACCTCGCTGAGCAGCATACGCTTGATGCACTGGCGCAGCGAGTGTCCATGAGCCGGCGAAACTTCACCCGACGCTTTCGTGAGCTGACGGGAATGACGGTCAACCAGTGGCTGCTGGGCCAGCGTCTTGCGTATGCTCAACGTTTGCTGGAAAGCACGCGCCAGCCGATCGAAAACGTGGCGCAACAGTCAGGCTTTGGCAGTGCGGTATCCTTGCGCCAGCACTTTAACAGGACTTTCAAGACCTCGCCGGGAGCCTGGCGTAACTTGTTTAGCCGCGACTGACTGCGAGAATGTTACATTTTAGGACGCCACAGCCACAGCACGGCAATCGCCAGTGCAAACAGTGCGCCGAAGCCCATGCCGGTCGCCACCGCGGGCGCGCCAGCCCGTATGGCTAAGGTATACAGCCCAAGCATCACCAGCATGGCGGTGTTTTCAACGAGGTTCTGTACCGCGATGGCATTACCGGATCCCACGCTCTGTTTGCCCCGCTCCTGCAGCAGCGCGTTAAGCGGAACCACGAAGAAACCGCCGAGTACGCCAATCACTAACAGCAGCAGGTAAGCATTCAGCAGCGTATGTTGCAGCGAGAAAATTACCACCACGATCCCAATCAGCACACCGGCAGGCATACAGCGGCGCACGGTCTCCAGCGTAACCAGCCTTGCCGCCAGCGCCGCGCCCACGACGATACCGACCGCCACCATAGCATTCAGCGTGGTCGGGGTTTTGTTATCCTGGATCCCCAACGCCACCGGCACCCACAACACCAGCAGAAAACGCAGCGTGACGCCTGCGCCCCAGAACATGCTGGTCCCGAGCAGGGAGAAACGCGTTTCAGCGTTGTTCCACAGTACGCGCGTTGCGGCAATAAAGCTGCGCAGCATGGCCGCGAAGTTCCAGCTCTGGCCGGGACGCGCGGCGTGCAGTTTAGGGATAAACAGGTTCGCCGTTACCGCCACGGCATAGGTCAAGGCACAGACCGCCAGCGCGGCAACCAGGTTCCAGTCAGCCAGGATGCCGCCCGCCACCGAGCCCAGTAAGATCGCCGCAATGGTGGAAGCTTCCATCAGCCCGTTGGCTTTGACCAGCTTCTCGTCATGGGCGATTTCCACAAGGATGCCGTATTTGGCGGGCGAATACGCCGCCGCGCCGATCCCCACCAGGGTGTAACCCAGGAAGGGATTAAAGCCAAAGCAGATGATCATCGCGCCCAGTAGCTTCAGGCTGTTGGCAAACATCATGACCCGCCCTTTGGCAAAGCTGTCCGCCATCTGCCCCACAAACGGGGCCAGCAGGATATAGGTTGCCACAAACAGCATCTGCAAGATCGGCTGGCTCCAGTCGGGATAGAACTGGTTTTTTAATAATGCCAGGGTGGCAAACAGCAGGGCATTATCGCCGAACGCGGAGAAAAACTGCGCCACCATTACCGCTATCATGCCGCGCGACAATAACGGCGCATCACGTTCTACGATCATGCCTGTTCCTCTTCCGCCATGTTTTTCAGCGTGACATAGTCAGGTTTACCACTGCCCAGGAGGGGCAACGTTTTTACCACGCGAATGTCGCGTGGTACGGCCAGCTCGGCAGCCCCCAGCTCACGCGCGGCTTTTTGCAGGCTCTCGCGTGCCAGTTCGCTGTCGGTAGTAAACAGCACCAATGCTTCACCCCGATTACCGTCAGGGCGCAGCGAGGCCGCATGCTGTTTATCCGAAGAGGCCTTCAGGGCAATCTGCTCGACCACCTCCAGTGACACCATCTCACCGGCTATTTTGGCAAAGCGTTTGGCTCGCCCCTGAATCTGGCAGAAGCCGCCCTCATCAAAGCTGACGATATCGCCGGTATCGTACCAGCCCGCTTCACTCTGGCCTTCGCCGTTATCAGCGGCCGGGGTTTCCAGCACGCCGGGGTTCTCGACCCGCAGATAGCCCTTCATGATGTTAGGGCCACGCAGCTGTAGCTGCCCGCCGTTTTCGATGCCCGGCACCGACATCAGGCGAGAATCCATTCCCGGCAGGATACGGCCCACGGTATGCGCTTTCGCGGCCATCGGCACGTTGATCGCCACCACCGGCGCGCATTCGGTGACGCCATAGCCTTCCAGAATACGAATGCCGTACTTGTCCATATACAGCTGGCGCGTGGTTTCCTGCAACTTCTCTGCCCCGGCCACCACGTAGCGCAGTCGCGCAAAGTCATAGGGCTGGGCAAAGCGGGCATAGTTACCCAGGAAGGTGGAGGTCCCAAACAGAACGGTGCAGTTACGGTCGTAAACCAGCTCCGGCACGATCCGGTAGTGCAGCGGGCTGGGATAGAGAAAGACCTGCGCCCCGGTCATCAGCGGTGTAAACAGCCCCACGGTCAGGCCAAAAGCATGAAACAGCGGCAGGGCCGACATAAAACGGTCGCGCGGCGTAAAGTCTGCCACGGTACGGATCTGTTCAACGTTGGCCAGCAGGCTTTTGTGCGAGTGCACAACGCCTTTGGGATGGCCTTCCGATCCCGACGTAAACAGCACCATCGCGGCCTCTTCCGGCTGCTGCGCCACCTGGGCCTGGCGCGGCGCGATCAGATGCGCCAGTATCCAGAGCTTGTCTTTGAGCGTAACGGTATCCTTCAGATCTTCCAGGTAGATCCACTGTACCTCTGTCAGGCCCTGCGGCAGGTGCCACAGGTTGCCCTTGTCCAGAAACTGGCGGGACGTAAACACGGTTTTCACTTTTGATGCGGTCAGCGCCGCGCGCATGCCGCTTACGCCAGCGGTATAGTTCAGCATCGCAGGCACGCGCCCACGTAGGGAAGCGCCCAGGATAGCCGCCGCGGTGACCGTGGCGTTAGGCAGCAGCAGCCCTACGTACTCGTTGGGTTGGCTGTAACGCTCCAGAATCCGTCCGACGCCCAACGCTTTTTTCAGTAAACCGGTATAGCTGTCCGGTTTGAAATTCACGTCTTCAATGCAGCGTTTAAACGCGCCGTAGCGCTGGCGGGCATTGAGAAAGGCCTCAAACAGAGTTTCCCGTGGGCGCACGGCCATGCGTGCTTCCATCATAATGTGATGCAGGTGTTCACCGGCCAGCACGCGACGATCACGGGCGCGTTTCGCTTCAGGCATCGGAATATGGGTACCGGGTAAAATGCTGAGTGTGATGCGCGGAAACAAACGACGCTTAAAGACGCCCGCCAGGCGACCAAACGGCGTAAACTCCGCGCCTTCAATGCGCATCGGCACCACGGTGGCACCAGATTTTGCGGCGACAAATCCGGCCCCGCTGTAAATTTTCATCAGCGATCCGGTGACGGTAATCCGGCCTTCCGGGAAAATGACCACCGGACGCCCGCTGTCGATCAGCCGCACCAGCTGCTTCAGCCCCAAAGGTTTAGTGGGATCGAGCGGAACAAAATCCACGTACGGCTTGATGAGACGTAAAAACCAGTGCTCGCTGATCGACGAGTAAATCGCAAAAACCGGTTTGATGGGCAGAAACAGCGCCAGCAGCGCCCCATCCAGAAACGAGGTGTGATTCGGGGTAATCAGCACCTTCTGCTTATGCAGTTCAGCGAGATCGCCCCGGAGTTCAACCCGCCACAGCAGGCGGAATACCAGGCGGAAAAAGGTGAATAACATGCCGGCTCCTTAGCATCTTAAAAATAGCCACTCACGATGCAGGATTTAGCCGTAATCGACAACTGATTATTGGCAGATTTCAGCGCTATGCCGCCTTCATGGTGCGGTATGCCAGCCGCCGCCCAGCGCCGCGATCAGCGCCACGCTACTGACCCACTGGGTGCTTTTCAGCGTCAGTAAACTTTGTTGCGCGCTCAGGCTGCTGTTTTCGGTTGTCGCCACATCCAGATAGTCAATCATCCCGGCCTCATACTGATTGCGTGTGACCTGCGCCGAAGTCTGCGCGGCGGCGGTGGCGCGCTGCTGTGCGGCGATTTCGCCCTGCAGCGTGTTCAGTTCCACCAGGCGGTCTTCGACATCCTGCATCGCCGTCAGCACCGTCTGTCGATAGTTCGCCACGCTGGCATCGTAGGCAGCGCGGGCCTGATCCACACTGGCCGAGGTGGCGCCAAAGTCCAGCAGCGAGCCGCTCAGCTCGGGTCCCAGCGACCAGGCACGGTTAGGTAACGCGAACAGGTTATGCAGCGCAGAGGCGCTCACGCCGCCGCTGGCGCTGAGGGTGAGATCGGGATAGTACCCGGCGGTGGCAACCCCGATCGCCGCGTTGGCTGCCGCCATTTTACGCTCGGCCATGGCGATATCGGGACGGCGCTGCAGCAGTTCGGCCGGTAAGCCGCCGGGAATCGCCGGTAAGGTTGCCGTCAGGGTTGCGGCAGGCAGGCTGAAATCCGCAGGCGCTTTGCCCACCAGCAGGGCGATCGCATGTTCCATCTGGGCGCGTTGCCACTGATAATCCTGGGCCGAGGCGCTGGCGCTCTCCAGCTGTTGCTGCGCCTGAGCCACCGTGGCACGGGATTCCGTTCCCGCCTGATACTGGTTCTGTATCACGCTCAGATAGCGCTGATAGGCGGCGATGCTCTGCTGATACAAACCAATTTTTTCGTCCATGATGCGCAACTGGAAGTAGTCTTCCGCCAGCTCGGTCTGGGCGCTCAGGGTGATATTGGCGAGTTCCGCTGCGCTGGCCTGCGCGCTGGCCTGATCCTCTTCCCGTGTCCGACGCAGTTTGCCCCATAAATCCAGCTCCCAACTGGCATTCAGCGCCGCCTGATGGCTGCTGCTGGTGGTGCGCGTGCTGTCAGTGTGGCTGCCGCTCCGCGTCGTACTGGCGTCATAATCCAGAGTGGGAAACAGCGCTGCCCGGGACTGCGCCACCAGCGCCTGCGCCTGGCGATACTGCGCCGCGTATTCAGCCACATTCTGGTTAGAGAGGCTGACCTGACTGAGCAGGCTGTTTAGCGTGGCATCCTGGTACACCGACCACCATTCGCCCTTGTGCCGATCGTCCTGGGGCGTCGCCTGCTGCCAGCCTCTGGCCTCTTTGTAGTGAACCGGCATCGCCATCAAAGGGCGTTGGTAATCGGGGCCAACAGTACAGCCGCTCAACAGCAACAGCAGCACCAGCACGGCCGGAAGACGTGATTTCATGATTCAGGTTCCTGCATGGCGCAGACGACGCCATTGACGTTGGATGGCACGGCTCAGGCGATCGAGCCACAGATAAATAACCGGTGTGGTAAACAGCGTCAGCAGCTGGCTCAGCGCTAAGCCCCCGGCGATGGCAATGCCGAGCGGGCTGCGTAAGTCGGCATCACCGCCGCTGCCCAGCGCCAGCGGCAGCGCCCCGAAGAACGCGGCCAGCGTGGTCATCATAATGGGGCGAAAACGCATCAGGCAGGCCTGGGTAATCGCCTGCTGCGGTGACAGGCCAAGCCGCCGCTCGGCATCAATGGCAAAGTCGATCATCATAATCGCGTTCTTTTTTACGATACCGATCAACAGGATAATGCCGATCAGCGCGATCACCGTGAGCTGAGTATTGGTCAGTAACAGCAGCAGCAGCGCGCCCACGCCCGCCGAGGGCAATGTCGACAGAATCGTCAGTGGATGAATATAGCTCTCATACAGCACGCCCAGAACGATATAGACCGCCACCAGCGCCGCCACAATCAGCCACGGCATCGTGGCGGTCAGTTGATTAAATTCGGCCGCTGTGCCGGCATAGCCCGCCTGAATGGTTGAGGGCAAGCCAATCTGGGCCATCGCCTGTTTGATCAGCGCCTCCGCCTGCTCCAGCGAGACGCCGTCATTCAGGTTAAAGGCCACGGTGCTGGTAGCTGACTGCCCCTGATGCGTCACCGTCAGCGGGGCATTGCCGCCCGTGAAGCTGACAAAGGCCGACAGCGGAATGCGGTCGCCGCTGTCGTTAATGACGAACAGCTGCTGCAATATCGACGGATCGCGGGTATCGCTGTCCTGCAGCGACATCACCACGTGATACTGATTGAGCGTATGGTACAGCGTGGCAATCTGCCGCTGGCTGAACGCGTTATTCAGCATCGTGTCCAGCATCTTCACATTCACCCCCAGCCGGGTGGCCTGGTCGCGGTCGATCGTCAGCATCACTTCCTGACCGCCGGTTTGCGCATCGGAATCAACGCTGTTGAGCTGCGGAATCGCCGCCAGTGCCGCCTGGACTTTAGGCGTCCACTCGCGCAGCAGGGCCAGATCGTCCGCCTGCAGGCTGTACTGATAGGTGGCATTGGCACTGCGCCCGCCGATGTGCAGATCCTGCGCCGCCATCAGAAACAGCTGCGCGCCGGGGATCTTACTGGTTTTCTGGCTTAAGCGGTTAGCCACCTGGCTAGCCGTGGCATCACGCTTGTCAAAAGCTTTAAGCCGGACAAAAAAGTCGGCGTTATTGCGCGAGCCAAACATCCCGCTGCCCATGGATGACATCACGCTTTCAACGGCAGGATCGGACCGAATGATGTTGGTGAACTGCAGCATCTTCGGCTTCATCGCCTGAAACGAAATATTCTGATCCGCCCGTAAGGCCCCCATCAGCAGGCCCGTATCCTGTTCGGGGAAAAAGCCTTTCTGCACCACCGTATAGAGAAACAGGTTAAGCAGCACGGTGAGCAACAGGCTGAACAGGGTCAGTTTCTGATGGCGCATGACCCAGTTGAGACCGCGCGAGTAGGCCGCAAGCGCGTGGTTTAACTGATTTTCAATCCACTGATAAAGCGGATGCGGGCGCTTGCTCACGTTGGGTTTCGGTTTCAGCAGCCGCGCGCAGAGCATCGGCGTCAGGCTCAGCGAGACAAACATCGAAATCACCAGGGAAACGGTTAGCGTGATCGCAAACTCGCGAAACAGCCGCCCCAGCAGGCTGCCCATCAGCAGGATGGGAATAAACACGGCAATCAGCGAGACCGTCATCGACAGCACGGTAAAGCTGACCTCCCGCGCACCGCGGATGGCAGCACGCAGCGGGCGCTGGCCGGCTTCAATATGGCGGGTGATATTTTCCAACACCACGATGGCGTCATCAACCACGAATCCCGTGGCGATGATCAGCGCCATCAGCGACAGGTTATCCAGGCTGTAACCCAGCAGGTACATCACCGCACAGGTTCCGATCAGCGAGACCGGTAGCGCCAGGGCCGGAATGATCACCGCCTGCAGGTTGCGTAAAAAGACAAACACCACCGCAATCACCAGCAGCACCGCAATCAGCAGCGTTTCTTCGGTATCGTATAGCGAGGCGCGCACGCCGGGCGAACGGTCCACCACCACCTTAAGCTGAGTATCGGCAGGCAGATCTTTTTCCAGGGCAGGCAGGCGGGCTTTAATGGCATCGATGGTGTCCAGCATGTTGGCGCCCGCCTGGCGCTTGATGCCCACCATGACCGCCGGTTGGGCATTGAGGAAGCCGGCCTGATAGCGGTCCTCCACTGAATCGTACACGCTGGCGACGTCGCCCAGCCGCACGACATTGCCGTCTTTGTTGCTGATAATCAGGTTGCGATAGCTGGCGGCTTTGTCCAGTTGGCCATTGCCGTCCACCATCCACGACTGGCTGCTGCCCTGCAGCGAGCCTTTAGGCAGCGTGGTGGTGCTGTTGGCCACTGCGCTGCGCACCGTATCCAGCGAAATACCTGCGTGGATGAGTTTAAGCGGCTGCAGATCGATGCGGACAGCAGGCAGTGCGCTTCCCATTAATGACACGTCGCCCACGCCCTTGATCTGTCCCATCGCCTGTTCGATTTTACTTTCGGCCAGATCGTAGAGCTCACCCGGCGAGCGGGTGGCGGAGGTCAGCGCCAGCATGACAATCGGCGCATCCGAGGGGTTGGCTTTGTGGTAGGTCGGCAGCGATGCCATCGCGCTTGGCAGCAGGCTGCGTGCCGCGTTGATCGCCGCCTGCACGTCGCGTGCCGCGCCGTTGATATCCCGGTTAAGTTCGAATTGTAAAATGATGGTGCTGGAGCCCTGCGAGCTGTTTGAGGTCATCTCGGTGATACCGGCAATCTGCCCCAGCGAGCGTTCCAGCGGCGTGGCAACCGTTGCCGCCATGGTTTCCGGGCTGGCACCGGCCAGGCTGGCATTAACCATAATAGTCGGGAAATCCACCTGCGGCAGCGGGGCCACCGGCAACAGGCGGTAGCCCAGCACGCCAAGCAGCAGAATCGCCATCGTCAGCAGCAGCGTGGCGACCGGGCGGAAGATAAACAGCCGGGTCAGGTTCATTGCCCGCTCCGCGCCTGTTGCTGACGGCGTTTCACCCAGGCATTGCCGCGCTGGGCAATCCCATCAAACCACAGATAGATCACCGGCGTGGAGAACAGCGTCAGTACCTGGCTGACGATCAATCCGCCGACAATCACCAGCCCCAGCGGCTGCCGCAACTCGGCACCCGATCCGGACGCGAGCATCAGCGGCAGTGCGCCCAGCAGCGCCGCCATGGTGGTCATCAGTATCGGGCGGAAACGCAGCAGACAGGCCTGATGAATGGCTTCCCGGGGGGAGAGATGCTGCTTGTTTTCGGCCTCCAGCGCAAAATCGATCATCATGATGGCGTTCTTCTTCACGATGCCGATGAGCAGAATCACCCCAATCAGCGCAATCAGGCTGAACGCCGTATTCGCCAGCAACAGGGTTAACAGCGCCCCGACCGCCGCGGAGGGCAGCGTCGAGAGGATCGTCACCGGATGGATAAAGCTTTCATACAGAATGCCCAATACCACATACATCGTCAGCAGGGCCGCCAGTATCAGCCACAGCGTGTTACTTGTAGCGCTTTGAAACGCCGAGGTTTCTCCCTGATAGCGCAGCGTAATCGCCGAGGGCAGCTGCAGCTGTGCAGTCACTTTGGTAATGGCGTTCTGCGCATCTTCCAGCGAATAGCCGTCATTGAGATTGAAGGAGATCATCACCGCCGGAAACTGATTCAGCCGCATGTGCATCAGCGACCCGGTCCGTTGATGGATCGTGGCGATGGCGGTCAGCCTGACCATGCCGCTGCTGGTGGTTGTGGCCGTGCTGGTGGCGGTTGAGGCTGATGAGGTATCCGGGCTGCTGCTGGCAGACGTGCTGTCTGATGCGGTGCTGGACGTGCTGGCAGAGGGTTTCAGATACACATCGTCGAAAGCGGCCGGGCTTTGCTGGTATTGCGGAGCGACTTCCAGCACCACGCGATACTGATTCGACTGGGTAAAGATCGTCGAGACCAGCCGCTGTCCAAACGCGCTGTAGAGCGCGGTATCAACGTCCGCTGCGGTCACGCCCAACCGCGCGGCTTTGTCCCGGTTCAGCTCGACATAAGCCACCTGGCCCTGATCCTGTAGGTTACTTACCACGCCGTTGAACTCTGGCCGTTTCTGCAAGGCCGCCACCAGTTTCGGCGACCAGGTCACCAGGTCTTCGCTGTTGGCATCGTCAAGGGTGAACTGATACTGGCTCGGCGTGACCTGATCGTTAACCGTCAGATCCTGTGCTGGTTGCAGATAAAGCTGAATGCCGACCACGCGCGTTGCCGCCTGCTGCAGCTGTTTGATGATTGCACCGGCTTTGTCGTCGCGTTGACCAAAGGGCTTCAGGTTGATCTGCAACCGACCGCTGTTCAGGCTGGTGTTGTTGCCGTCAATACCGATGGTCGAAGAGACGCTCTCAACCGCCGGATTTTGCATGATCACCGCAGACAGCGCCTGCTGGCGCTTCGCCATCTCGGTAAAAGAGACGTCCTGCGTGGCCACGGTCACGCCCTGAATCAACCCGGTATCCTGAGTTGGGAAGAAGCCTTTGGGGACAAGGATATACAGCAGCGCGGTGAGAGCAAAGGTCGCCAGCGCCGCCAGCAGCGTCAGTTTCTGATGATCCAGCACCCGGGTCAGCAGGCGGTCGTACCCGCGAATCAGCCAATCAAAAACCTCGCCGCCTTTGCGCGCGAAACGGGACTGCTTCTCGGGCGGAACAAAGTGCAGCAGGTAAGCACACAGCATCGGCGTTAAGGTCAGCGAGACCAGCATTGAAACCAGAATGGATACCGCCAGCGTGATGGCAAACTCGCGAAACAGGCGCCCCACCACATCGCCCATAAACAACAGCGGAATCAGCACCGCAATCAGGGAAAAGGTCAGAGAGATGATGGTAAAGCCAATCTGCTGCGATCCCTTTAACGCCGCCTCCAGCGGTGGCTCCCCTGCTTCCAGCCGCCGGGAAATATTCTCGACCACCACGATCGCGTCGTCGATCACAAAACCGGTGGCAATCGTCAGCGCCATCAGCGACAGGTTATTGAGGCTGAAGCCGGCGAGATACATCACGCCAAAGGTTCCCACCAGCGAAAGCGGTACCGCCAAGCTGGGGATCAGCGTGGCCGCCACGTTACGCAGGAACAGAAAGGTCACCATCACCACCAGCGCAATGGAAAGCATCAGCTCAAACTGGACATCGCGGATGGAGGCGCGAATGGTTTGGGTACGATCGGACAGGATGGTCATTTTCACGCCGTCGGGCAGCGCGGCCTGCAGCGTGGGCAACTGCGCCTTGATGCTGTCCACCACCTGGATGACATTCGCCCCCGGCTGGCGCTGCACGCCGATCACGATGGCCGGGTGGTTGTTGGCCCAGGCAGACTGAAAGCTGTTCTCCGGTCCCTGCTCAATATGGGCGATGTCCTTCAGCCTCAGGGCGGCGCCGTTCTGGTAGGTCAGAATCAGGTTGCCGTATTCGGCGGCGGTGCGCAGCTGGTCGTTGGCGTCAATGGTGACGGAGTGATAGCGGCCGTCAAATCCGCCCTTGGAGCCTTTGACGTTGCTGTTGCCGATAAGCGTATTCACGTCTTCCAGCGTCAGGCCATGGGCCGCCAGCGCCTGAGGGTTCATCTGCACGCGAATTGCCGGTTGGTGACCGCCCGCGAGCGTTACCATGCCCACGCCGGAAATTTGCGAGAGCTTGAGCGCAACGCGGGTATTCACCAGGTCCTGAACCTGCGTCAGCGGCAGAGTATCCGAGCTGGCAGCTAAGGTGATGACCGCACTGTCGGCCGGATTGACCTTTTTATAGGTGGGCGGCGTGGGCAGATCGGTCGGAAGCAAATTATTGGCGGCGTTGATGGCGGCCTGCACCTCCTGCTCGGCCACATCCAGCGACAGATCCAGGCTGAACGTCAGGGTGATGATCGACGATCCGCCTGAGCTGGTCGAGCTCATCTGGCTCAGGCCTGACATCTGCCCCAGTTGGCGCTCCAGCGGTGAAGTGATCGTCGATGCCATTACGTCCGGGCTGGCACCGGGATAGAGCGTTGTCACCTGAATAGTTGGGTAATCGACCTGCGGCAGCGCCGACGTTGAAAGAAACCGGTAGGCAAACAGGCCAGCGATCAGCACGCCCGCCATCAGCAGGATGGTGGCGACCGGACGCAGAATAAAGAGGCGTGACGGGTTCATTGTGCCTCAGCCGGTGGAGTCGGTTGGGTGCTGTCCGCGACCGAAACTTTACTGCCGTTGGTCAGGCGATCGATCCCTTCCGTGACCAGACGGTCGCCAGGCTTCACGCCCTGCAGAATAGCCTGCCACGTCTCACCGTAAGCCGGACCTGCCGTAACCGGCTGGCGCGTCACGGTGTTGTCTTTATTGATGATAAAAACAAAGCTGCCGTCGCTGCTCAACTGTAACGCCTGCGCCGGAATAATGGTGGCGCCTTTCAGCACGCTGGTTTGCAGGCGTAGGTTCACAAACTGGTTGGCGTACAGCGCCTCGTCGTCGTTAGCGAACATGGCTTTCAGCGTAATGGTGCCGGTCGCCGTGTCGATCTCGTTGCTGATAAATTTCACCTGCCCCTGACTCAGGGCATGCTGGTTATCCTGATCGAAGGCGGTGGCGGGCAGTGTCCGATCGTGATGAAGGGCTTTTACCAGCGTCGGGATATGACTTTGGGGCACACTAAAGGTAACGGCGGCAGGCTGCATCTGGGTAATGGTCACCAGCCCGGTCGTGGAGGCGCTCTGAATCATATTGCCCGGATCGACCTGACGCAGCCCTACCCGACCACTGACGGGTGCGGTGATGCGCGCATAGCCAATATTCAGCCTGGCGCTGGCAATCTGGGCCTGATCGGCAGCCACTGCGCCGCGATACTGTCCCACGGTCGCGATTTGCGTATCTAAATCCTGGCGGGACAGCGAGTCCTGGGCCGCCAGTTTACGGTAGCGTGCCAGCGTCAGTTCGGCACTTTTCAGCAACGCCATATTTTCGCTGAGCTCCCCCTGATACTGATTCAGCGTGGCCTCGTAGCTGCGGGGATCGATCTGCGCCAGCAGCTGGCCCGCTTCAACCTTCTGCCCTTCGGTGAAGTAAACCTTCTCCAGTTGACCGTCTACCCGGCTGGTGACCGTTACGCTGGCATTGGGGATCACCGTACCCAGCGCATAGAGATAGACCGGCACATCGGCGGTGCTGGCGGTGCCGCTGTGAACCAGCGTCGTGCCGCCTTTCAGCATACCGGGGCCGCCATGGCGTCCGGCATGACCGCGCGCGGGCAGGGTGCCGCCTGCGCCTTTATGGCCCATCAGTCGCCATGCCACGGCGGCAACGATTAACAGCGCAATGAGCAGAAGCAGCCATTTCAGCCAGCGGGAACCACGGGTACGGGGAGCGTGAGTAGTCATCGAACTCTTCAGGTAAACAGGGATAAAAGAAATCCTCCGGATGGGAGGCATCGTCGAAACGGCATCTGCAAAGATTATCGGCTACTTGTGTTACGACTTTCCATCGCCAAACCGTAAGGGTTGCGTTAAGAAACCTTACCAGTCCCCTGCCCACGGGGTGGACCCGCACGAATAACAGGGGCTGGCGGCCGGAATAGTGGGCAAAAAAAACCCACGCATCTGCGTGGGTTGGTGTAATAACGATTGGCCTTGCCGGAGCAGTGCCCGTTTTCACACCCATCAATACCTCTGGGATGTCCATACTCTCACCCTGCAGGAGTCAGTGACAGGTGAAAAAGGAAAATGAATTCGGCGAAATGAAACGAGGTGTAAAAACATCCACACCTCACTTACAGTTTGATTTGGTTAGGATTTATCTGAACCGCTATCCACAGGCTTGCTGTAGATGGCATCCGGGGCAATATTCATGTGCTTGAGCACCGGCCCCATGATGTTACCGAACACCGGCGCGGCTACGGAGCCACCGAAGTGATCGCCCGCGGTAGGATGGTTAATCATTACCACCAGCGCCACCTCAGGATGGCTGGCCGGGGCAATACCTGCGGTGTAGTTCACATAACCGCCATCATACTTCCCGCTGCTGCCCATCTTTTCAGCCGTACCGGTTTTGGTGGCCAGTCGATAGCCCGGTACCGCCGCTTTCAGTCCGGTACCGCCCGGCAGGACGTCACTTTCCAGCATGTGCACCACTTCCTTGACCGTTTCCGGATTAGCGACCTGCTTGCCCAGCACCGGCGGCGTCACTTTGGTGATCGACAGCGGACGATAAACGCCATAGGAACCCAGCGTGGCGTATTCACGGGCAATTTGCAGCGGCGTGACGCGCAAACCGTAGCCGAAGGAAAAGGTCGCGCGTTCGATATCGGCCCAGCGCGTGCGGTGCAGCGGGAAATACCCTACGCTTTCGCCGGTCAGCCCCAGCCCGGTGGGTTTACCCAGGCCAAATGCGTAGTAGGTGTTCACCAGGGCTTCCGCCGGCATCGCCAGGGCGATATGTGAAACGCCGATGTCGCTCGATTTTTGCAAAATGCCGGTCATGGTCAGGCGCGGCCAGTGACCGACGTCGCGGATCAGGTGGCCGTTAACCCGGTAAGGCGTGGTATCCAGCACGGAATCCGGCCGGACGAGGTGACGTTCCAGCCCTTCCATCACCACAAGGGGTTTTACCGTTGAACCCGGCTCGTAGCTGTCATTAATGGCGGTATTGCGCATCTGCGCTGGGGTTGCCCCCTGATAGTTGTTGGGGTTGAACGAGGGATAAGAGGCCATCGCCAGAATCTCGCCCGTATCAATTTTAACCAGCACCGCCGCGCCCGAATCCGCCTTGTTTAGCAGCACGCCATCGCGCAGCTTACTGTAGAGCGTGTACTGGCTGAATTTATCAATGCTGAGCTGCACCGTCGGCGGCTGAGTGGGCGGCTGGTAGCTAATCATCGCGATAATATTCCCCGCCGCATCCTGCCGGTAGACTTCTTTACCCGGCTGGCCCTGCAGGACTTTATCAAAGCCCTTCTCCAGTCCGTTGAGGCCGGTGTTATCGGCCCCCACAATACCAATCAGCGGCGCGGAGGCTTCGCTCATCGGATAAAAGCGACTGTCGTCGTAGACTTCACTGATGCCTTTAAGCTTCAGATCTTTAATATCTTTGGCGATCCCCAGTTCGACTTTGCGCCCGAGATAGAGAAAACGACGTTTGGGGTTAGCGGTGATCTGCGCCGCGACCTCTTCTGGTCGCATACTTAATGCCGCCGCCAGATAGGCCCACTTGGCGCTGGTAAAATCAGGGTTGCTCTCCAGCACGCGCTGCGGATCGGCGATGACATCCCGCGACGGTACGCTGAGCGCCAGGGCTTCGCCGTTGCGATCCAGTAAGGTGCCACGGCTGGTCGGAAGCGTAACGGTACGCAGCGAGCGCTGATCGGCCTCGTGTTCCAGCATGGGCTGATTAAGAAACTGCAAATCGGCGACGCGCACCAGCAGAACAGCCATGCAGGTAAATACGCCCAGGCAGATCAGGCGAAAACGGAAAGGGTTAAACGGGGCTTTTATCTGGTCTTTACCCAGTAATTTTTTAATCCGGGGCATGGCAATCCGCTGCGCTTAAAAAAAGAGGTCAATCCCGCAGTTATAATCAAAGCACGGGTAAAAACACAGGAAAACTGTGTATCAGTTCGTTATCGTTCAGTTTATTTCGGGCAAAAAAAACCTGCGTATCTACGCAGGTCGGTGTAATCAAGAAAAAATCAGTTGATGTTCACCCATCAATACCTCTGGGATCCTGAATGTAGCAAGCGAAACGGCTTTTTCGCCACGACTGAAACGCAACAGATGCCTGCAAAATGTAACCAGCCGTGTGAACCTTAGGCTTTTGTGCAAACGGCATGTTTTTTAATGTCAACCAGGCAACTCATGGCGTTGGGTCCCTGCGTCAGGGATGACGTGCCGATATCCAGGGTTAACACATTGGGGTTGCCCGCCCGGTCAAACGGCTGCCACGCTTTGCCAAAACCGGGATCAAACCAGGCTCCGGTGGAAATGATCACCACGCCCTGCTTCAGCCCCTCGGTCAGACGCACGCCGGCCAGTATTCTGCCGCGCGCATTGCTGACCTCAATTTCGTCACCGTCTCCGATATCCCGCACCGCCGCATCCTGCGGATGCATATACAGGGTTTCATGCCCGGCGGTTTTGTTACCCTGAACGGTAGCCGTCGCATCTAACTGGCTGTGTAACCGGTCCGATGGCTGAATGGAGATCATGTGTAGCGGATAATCACGGCTGGCTGCCGCGCCCAGCCATTCCTGAGGCTCACGCCATTCCGGATGCCCGGCCATATCCTCCAGGTGGTAGTCGGCGATGGTCTGGCAGAACAGCTCAATCTTACCGCTGGCAGTCTGTATCGGGTTGGCCTCGGGATCGGCGCGGAAGTCTTCCATAAAGATATAAGGCTTACCACCTTCGGGGATCTCCACAAAGCCACGCTGCCAGAACTCACCGAACTCTGGAAAAGGAATGCCACGACGGCCATGCGCCACCGCACATTGCTGGTAGAGATGTTCTATCCACTGCATCTCGTTGCGCCCTTCGGTGAAGGTATCGCGATAGCCTAAGCGCTCGGCGAGATCGGCAAAAATATCAAAATCGTTCCGTGCCTGATGTTGCGGCTTAATCGCCTGGTGCATTGCCAGTACAAAACGGTCACGTGATGAACCGCCGATGTCATTACGCTCCAGCGTGGTGGTGGCGGGCAGCACGATATCGGCCATCTGCGCCGCAGGTGTCCAGACGATATCCTGGACCACCACGGTATCCGGCTTCTGCCAGCCTTCCACCAGCCGGTTAAGCTGCTGGTGATGGTGAAACGGATTGCCGCCCGCCCAGTGCACCATATGAATGTCCGGATAGTGCAGAGTTTCGCCCTGGAAACCATAAGGCTGGCCGGGATTGAGCAGCATGTCACTGATGCGGGCAACCGGAATGGACAGGCCTGAAGGGTTCGGTCCGGTGCTCATCATCGGCGCGGGGCCTTCCTGACGCGGATTGCCCACGCTGTTCATCGAGCCGTGTCCAAACGAGAAGCCCGCACCCGGCAAGCCCGGCTGCCCGAGCATGGAAGAGAGCGCGATCATCATCCAGTAAGGCTGTTCGCCACGGTGGGCGCGCTGGACCGAATAGGAGCAGGTGATAAAACTGCGTTTGCCGATCAGCTGTCGGGCCAGATGTACAATGCGATCCGCCGGGATATCGGTGATCTTGCTGGCCCAGCCGGGCGTTTTGGCGATGCCGTCGCTTTCACCCAGCAGATAGGCACGTAGCTGTGGCCAACCGGTGCAGTGACGGGCCAGAAACGCCTCGTCGGTCGCACCACGCTGACAAATTTCGTAACCGAGTGCCAGCATCAGCGCCACGTCGGTATTCGGCCGGATCGGGATCCACTCCGCGTTAACAAACTCTGGGCAGTCATCGCGCATCGGGCTGATGTTAATCACCGGCGTGCCTTTTGCCGCCAGCTGCTCCAGCGCCGGTTTCAGGCTGTGCTGGCCTGCGCCGCCGGATGCCACCTGGGCATTTTTTAACGCCAGCCCACCGAAGGCGACAAACACCTCCGCATGTTCCACCACCTGCGGCCAGTCGGTGACGCGCCCGGTCAGCGGCATGTAGGTGCCCATCACGTAAGGTAGGAAAAACTGCGCGGCGCCCCAGCTGTAGTTGCCTTGCTGATCGACGCCACCGCCACCCTGGAAATAGAAGCGGCGCACCAGCGTACGCGCATGGTTGACGCGCCCCGCCGATGACCAGCCGTAAGAGCCATTAAAAATGCCGGATGCACCGTAGCGTTCGCGAATACGGCGATTTTCCTCTGCCACCAGATCCAGCGCCGTCTCCCAGTCAACGGCAACAAAATCTTCGCGTCCGCGCAGCGTGCGGTCACTGTTTTCGCGCGATTTCAGCCATGAGCGGCGCACCATGGGCTGGCGAATACGTTTGTCTGAGTAAACCAGTTCCGGGATGGTGTTGAGCATCGGCGAGGGATCGGCGTCGGCAAAAAAAGGTTCGCAGCCGATAAGACGATCGTTTTCGCTTACCGCGGTAAAGGCGCCCCAGTGCGCCAGATGTGGCACTTTAATTTTCATGGTCATCGCTATGGCAGGTGTTGGGATCAGCAGCATAGCATGGGCCGCAACCTGAACAGAAGGCATCACCAACCGTCTGATTTTACCCTGTTTGCGACAGCGCTGGCATTCTGTTGTCTTGATGTGCGCCCGCTTTTCCGTAACACTGGTGCGATGTGTAAACGTTTCCCCAAAATCAGGTAATCGCATGGCCACCATTAAGGATGTTGCCCGGTTGGCGGGAGTTTCCGTCGCCACGGTTTCCCGCGTCATCAACAATTCGCCTAAAGCCAGTGACAGTTCACGTCAGGCGGTCAGCCAGGCGATGGAGTCGCTGCAGTATCATCCAAACGCCAATGCACGGGCGCTGGCGCAGCAGTCCACTGAAACGCTGGGGCTGGTGGTCGGGGATGTTTCCGACCCGTTTTTTGGCGCGATGGTGAAAGCCGTTGATGAGGTGGCGGGCCAGACAGGCAACTTTCTGCTGATTGGTAACGGTTACCATAATGAGCAAAAAGAGCGGCAGGCTATTGAGCAGCTGATGCGCCATCGCTGCGCGGCGCTGGTGGTGCACGCCAAGAAAATCCCCGACAGCGAGCTGGAAGTGTTGATGAAGCAGATGCCGGGCATGGTCTTACTGAACCGTCTGCTGAAGGGCTTTGAAAAGCGCTGCATCGCGCTGGACGACCGCTACGGCGCCTGGCTGGCGACGCGCCATCTGATTCAACTGGGCCATCAGAATATTGCGTTTATCTGCTCCACTCACACGATTTCCGATGCGGAGGATCGCCTGCAGGGTTATTACGATGCGCTGCAGGAGCACGGCCTGCCCTGCAACGATCGGCTGGTCGCTTGGGGCGAGCCGGACGAAGTCGGCGGCGAGCAGGCGATGACGGAGTTGCTGGGACGCGGTAAAAACTTCAGCGCCGTGGCCTGCTACAACGACTCCATGGCCGCCGGTGCCCTGGCGGTGCTGAGCGACAACGGCGTGCAGGTACCGGAAGAGATGTCACTCATCGGCTTCGATGACGTGCTGGTTTCCCGCTACGTTCGCCCTCGCTTAACCACGGTGCGTTACCCGATTGTCACCATGGCGCAGCAGGCCGCTGAACTGGCTCTGGCGCTGGCACATCAACAGCCGCTGCCGGAAGTGACCAATATGTTCAGTCCCACGCTGGTCCGCCGTCATTCAGTCGGCGGCCCGGCGACCTCATCCTGAGTTGATCCTTGCCTTGCCGCGACGCACAGCGCGGCATAACCTCCTCCTGGAAACCCATCCGCCGAATCAGCTTCAGGCCATTGTTCCGTATCTCTTTTCCATCCCTCATCTTCTGCGGAATAAGCCGGTGGCATTCGTGTTGCAGGAAGGCGGCAAGGTGAGTCATCCCCGGGAGCTTACGGCAGTAAGTGACCACTATGTTCAGTCCCACGCTGGTCCGCCGTCATTCAGTCGGCGGCCCGGCGACCTCATCCTGAGTTCATCTTTACCTTGCCGCGACGCTCAGCGCGGCATAACCTCATCCTGGAAACCCATCCGCCAAATCATCCCCAAACCATTGTTCAAAATGTCTTTTCCATTCCTAACCTTCAAGGGAATAAGCCGGTGGCATTCGTGTTGCGGGAAGGCGGCAAGGTGAGTCATCCCCGGGAGCTTACTGCAGTAAGTGACCGGGGTGATGAGCCGCGGCCAACGCACCTGCGGCGCGAAGGACACCCGCTTATTGGCTGGGGTGATGAGCTGCGGCCAACGCACCTGCGGCGCGAAGGACGCCCGCTTATTGGCTGGGGTGATGAGCCGCGGCCAAGGACACCTGCGGCGCGAAGGACGCCAGCTTATTCATTTGAAGGCGCGGAGGAGGGCCTCAAGAGGCCTGACAAGGGCGATGACGGTTTCGTCCTGCACCTGTGCCGCCGCATCCAGCTTCGCATGCATCTGCGCCATTTCGCTGGCCCCAAGCGCCTGGTTACGGACACAGGCATTCACCATGTTGATGCCCATGACGCTCAGCTCATCCACCTGTTTCGCGCTGCTTTCCAGCGCCTTAAGTGGCGCGCTGCCGTTGAGTAATGGCGCAACCTGAGCAGCGTTATCGTGCCAGCGTTGGAGTTGAGAGCGAATAGCTGCGGCAGCCGCCACGTTGCTTCTGTCTTCAACCAGCGCGACCACCTGCTTATCCAGTGTTCTGACGGCGTCGCTTTCTGCCGGTAAAACGTCGGCCAGCCGGTTCAGCGGCTCAAAGTAGTTGTAATGCCCGGCCTGAAACTTGAGATGCTGTCGAGTGTAATACTGGGCCGGTTCCAGCGCCTGAGCCAGCACGCGCAGCGGCTGAATATCCGTGCTGTTTGCAAGCCGCGTCATCTGTCGGTCTGCCTGATAATGCTGCTGCAGCCCCACCGATACGGTCGTCCAGCGGTCCATTGCCGCCAGCCGCTGGTACATGCTGTCGGGATCGGTGACATCCTGGGCTGACCATAACCGCTCCGCCACCACAAACGCACGCGGCCAGAGTTTGGTATCAATAATCGCGCTGTTGACGTTTTCGGCCCACAGCGCGGCCTCACCGCCCAGCAGGTTTTGCTGCATCTGGCGCGCATCCGGCAGCACAGGCTGAATCCCCCTGGGCACCGCGTCGAGCCGCTGCCCTTCGGCCGCGTAACGGACGTTACCCACCAGCATGTATCCGCTCAGTTGATTGTTCGCCAGGGTGACGACCGGTTTGAACGGTCCCATCCAGGTATCCACCGTGAACGTCAGCCGGTTCGCCGAAAGCCAGTCGATGGCGTTCACCAGACGACGCGATTTTCCGGCAAAGTCGATAAAACCGCGCCAGCCGTCGCGGCCTTTAATCAGGGTGAAACTCCCCGTTACCGGGCTGCCTTTTAACCGTGGCATGGTAAAGGACCAGCTCTGAGCCTGTTCGCCCGACTGCACCACATCCTGGCCGTTAAGGCCCTGAGGATAGATTTCGTTGCGATAGTGATAGCTGGCCGGCTGAGGCTGATCGAGATAAAAACCCGTGGACAGAATGCCGCGATAGCCGTTTTTCGCTACCGTGCCCAGTGCATCCTGTCCCTGCCAGGACTGAATCAGAATGCTGTGCGGCAGATCGGGATGGGCAATTTCATCCCAGCCCACCATGCGCCGCTGGTGTTTTTCGAGGATTTTCTCAACGCGCTGATTGAACCAGGCCTGCAGCGCATGGGGATCGGCTAATCCACGATCGCGCATAAACTGCTGAACAGCGGCGGATGCCTGCCACTGGCTGGGATCCACCTCATCGCCACCGATATGCAGGTAGGGATCGGGGAAGATCGCTGCCATCTCCCCCACCAGCGCGTCAATAACCTGATAAACCTGTTCGTTGCTGGGATCCAGCAAGGGTTTGAAAACGCCCCATCCGCGCTCCATCTGATACGGCCCCGGCGCGCTGATCAGTTCCGGCATCGCCACCGCCAGCGCGGAGGCATGGCCGGGTATATCCATCTCCGGCACCACGCGTACGCCACGCTCAGCCGCATACTGCACCACCTCACGCATCTCCGCCTGAGTATAGAAAAGCCCGTCGCTGGCTTTCTGCTGCAGTTGCGGATAGCGGAGGGAGGCAAAGCGCCAGCCCTGATCGTCGGTGAGATGCCAGTGCAGCACGTTCATTCGCGCCGCCGCGATCCCATCGATCTGGCGTTTCAGCGTTCTGACCGGCATAAAGTGGCGGGCGCTGTCGATAAGGATGCCGCGCCAGGCAAAGCGCGGTTTATCGTGAATCGTTATCCAGGGAATGCGGGTGCCTTCGGCACTGTTTTCTATCAGTTGCAGTAACGTTTCCATGCCGCGCATCGCGCCAAAGCGGCTGTTGGCTTTCAGCAGCACGCCGTCGCGGTTGACGTCCAGTTGGTAACTTTCATCGCTGTCAGGCTGAGGGACAGGGTTGACCGCCTGCGCGATGGCAATACGAATTGTGGGATGCTCAACCGGCTGATCGGCGGGTAACAGCGGCCAGCCGGTTTGGCGAGCGATGCGCGACAGCCAGCGTGTTTCGGCGCCGGGCAGCGTGTCCCCGACAATCTGTAGCGTCAGCTGTGGGGTGAGCGTCAGCCAGCCTGCGCGGGCAGGTTGCTCAACCTGCTGTGGCCACGGCATGAGCGGCAGCGTATCGGCGGCGGCGGAAAAGGTCAGCGCACAACAACAGATCAGCACATTTCGACGTAACGGCATTGGCACGGCTCCCTGCGGGTCAATGGCTAAAAAGAACGATAAACAGAGTTAAGTCATTTTGCTCCGCTAAGCAAATTCGCCCGCCGGAAAAGGCGATCTCGGGTCTGTTTTTTTTCAGTGTCGATTTTATCTTCTTGTTCAAGGCTTCTTTGCTTCAGGTCAAAAACAAGCCGATTAATTCACTGCAATTACTACATATTGAGTCTAAAATCCAAAAACACACCCATATGTAGTTAACGGAGAAAAAATGGCAACGGTGGTGGTGAAGCGCGACGGATGCCGCGTAGGCTTTGATTCACAGCGTATCGCCGCAGCAGTGAAGGCTGCGGCACGGGCGGCAAACGTGGAAGATGCACGGTGGTGCGACACGGTGGCCGATCGGGTCAGCACTCAACTGGCCCATCGTCAGGAAGTGGATATCGGTGACATCCAGTATGCGGTGGAAGAAACGCTCATGGCCGGGCCTTACCCGCAGCTGGCACGCACCTATATTGAGTATCGTCACGATCGCGACGTGGAGCGCGAGCGCCGCAGCCATCTGCATCACGCCATTCGTGGTCTGGTGGATCAGACCAACGCCGCCCTGCTGCATGAAAATGCCAATAAAGACAGCAAAGTGATCCCCACCCAGCGCGATCTGCTGGCCGGGATCGTCGCGAAGCACTATGCGCAGCAGCAGATCCTCCCCCGGGACGTCGTTCAGGCGCATGAACGCGGCGAGATCCACTATCACGATCTCGATTATTCCCCCTTCTTCCCCATGTTCAACTGCATGCTGATCGACCTGAAAGGGATGCTGACCAACGGCTTCAAGATGGGTAATGCCGAGATCGAGCCGCCAAAATCCATCGCCACCGCAACGGCCGTCACGGCGCAGATCATTGCGCAGGTCGCCAGCCATATTTACGGTGGAACCACGCTGAACCGCATTGATGAAGTGCTGGCACCCTATGTGGAAAAGAGCTTCGCAAAACACCTTGCCGTGGCGCAAAACTGGCACATTCCTCAGGCGGACGCCTATGCTCGCGAACGTACCGAAAAAGAGTGCTATGACGCCTTCCAGTCGCTGGAATACGAGGTAAACACGTTACACACGGCAAACGGGCAAACCCCGTTCGTGACCTTTGGTTTTGGCCTGGGCACGAGCTGGGCGGCACGGCTGGTTCAGACCTCCATTTTGCGTAACCGCTTGGCGGGGCTGGGTAAAAATCACAAAACCGCCGTGTTCCCCAAGCTGGTCTTTACGATTCGGGAAGGCGTGAACCGCCGTGCAGGCGAGGTTAACTACGATATTAAGCAACTGGCGCTGACCTGTGCCAGTAAGCGGATGTATCCCGACATTCTGAATTATGATCAGGTGGTCCAGGTCACTGGCTCCTTTAAAACTCCCATGGGCTGCCGCAGTTTTCTGGGCGTTTACGAGGAAAACGGTGAGCAGATTCATGAAGGCCGGAATAATATCGGCGTCATCAGCCTTAATTTACCGCGCATTGCGCTGGAAGCAGACGGAGACGAAACCCGTTTCTGGACCTTGCTGGATGCGCGGCTGGCGCTGGCGAAGCGGGCGCTCATGACGCGCGTTGCCCGACTCGAAAAAACCAAAGCCCGCGTTGCGCCTATCCTGTACATGGAAGGCGCCTGCGGCGTGCGGCTTAATGCCGATGATGAGATTGGCCCCATTTTCCGCAATGGCCGCGCCTCGCTGTCACTGGGCTATATCGGTCTGCATGAAACCCTGAATGCCCTGAGTGGCGCGCAACACCATCCTTTCGATGATGCGGCGCTGCGCGCTAAAGGCGTTGCCATCGTGGCCCATATGCGTGCGGCTACCGATGCCTGGAAAGACGAAACCGGCTACGGCTTTAGTCTCTACAGCACGCCCAGTGAGAACCTGTGCGACCGCTTCTGTCGTCTGGATGCCGCGCAGTTTGGCGTGGTAAAGGGGGTAACCGATAAAGGCTACTACACCAACAGCTTCCATCTGGACGTTGAGAAGAAGGTGAATCCCTACGATAAGATCGATTTTGAAGCGCCCTATCCGTCGTTGGCTAACGGCGGGTTTATCTGTTACGGCGAATATCCCAACGTGCAGCACAACCTCAAGGCGCTGGAAGACGTGTGGGATTACAGCTATGACCGCGTGCCCTACTACGGCACCAACACGCCGATTGACGAGTGCTACGACTGCGGGTTCAACGGGGAATTCACCTGCACCAGTCGCGGCTTTACCTGCCCCAACTGCGGCAATCACGATCCTGCCCGGGTTTCGGTTACGCGACGCGTATGTGGCTATCTCGGCAGCCCGGATGCGCGCCCGTTTAACGCCGGTAAACAGCAAGAAGTGCAGCGTCGGGTGAAGCACCTGGATAGCGGACAGCTGGGATGATGCGCATCCATCGTTACTACGATGTGGATATCGTGAACGGGCCCGGCACGCGCTGTACGCTGTTTGTCTCAGGCTGCGAGCACCAGTGTCGCGGCTGTTACAACCAGAGCACCTGGCGGCTGGACTCGGGCGTGCCGTTTACGCTGGAAATGGAGGAGCAGCTGTTAGCGGATTTACAGGATACGCGTATCCCGCGTCAGGGTTTATCGCTGAGCGGCGGCGATCCGCTGCATCCTCATAACGTGCCGCATGTTCGTCGGTTAGTGAAACGGGTAAAACAGACGTGCGCAGGCAAAGATATCTGGTTGTGGACCGGCTATGAGATGCAGGCACTCAGCCCGGCACAGCGCGCGATCCTGCCCTGGATAGACGTGGTGATTGACGGGCGGTTTGAAGAGGCAGAACGCGATGCCACGCTCCTGTGGCGCGGCAGCCGAAATCAGAAAATCTGGTATCTACGCTGAAACACGGGGGATCGCGCCGGACTCGATCAGCGTGAACCCCGTATTTTCTTCGGCAAACGCCTGGTGATGCAGGCAGCGAGCCACGTCCTGAGCCGACACGGCACGCCAGTTGCCTGGCAACCAGGCGAACAGCGGAGCCATCAGGCTTTCTCCCCGACGTTTATCTTTTCGTTCACCCAGCAACAGCGAAGGCCGGACCACCGTCAGGCTCGGCCACGCCTGATGGCGCAGCGCATTTTCCATCTCACCTTTCACGCGATTGTATAAAAAGGGGGAGTGACGGTTAGCACCGTGCGCACTGACCACCAGCATCTTTCTGGCCCCCAGACGTAACGCGTTCAGGGCGGTATCCACCACCAGCGTGTAATCCACGTGAATAAAGGCCTCTTTACTGCCCGCCTGCTTACGCGTGGTGCCCAGACAGCAAAATACCGTCGTCAGCGGTGCCTCCAGCGGGCGCAGGACATCCGTGAGATCGGCTTCAACAGGGTTGACGACCTTGTTCATTGCGGGAAGCGCACGACGGCTGGGCGCAATAATTTCATCCACGCGCGGATCGTCGATCAGTAAACGCAGCAGACAGGATCCCACTAAGCCGGTTGCGCCCGTCAGTAATACACGATTCATCTCAGAATATTCCCTGTTTCGCTGCCAGCCGTGCAAAATCTGGCCAATGTGAGCCGCCTGGCTTGCGTTCTCAGAATCGACAACCAGGCTTAACAGGTCATCAGGATAGCGCAGTATGCGCCTGACATGCCTAAAGGAGAGTATAGATGAGCACCAGAATTGCGGTTCTGATCACCGATGAATTTGAAGACTCTGAGTTTACCTCGCCAGCCGAAGTCTACAAACGTGCGGGCTATGAGGTGGTTACCATTGAGGAGCAGGCGGGTAAAACCGTGAAGGGCAAACAGGGCGATGCTGAAGTCACCATCGATCGCAGCATCGACGACGTTAGCCCGGCGGAATTTGACGCACTGCTGCTACCGGGTGGACACTCGCCGGATGCACTGCGCGGTGACGACCGCTTTGTTGCTTTTACCAAAGACTTTGTGGCCAGCGGCAAACCCATATTTGCTATCTGCCACGGGCCACAACTGCTGATCAGCGCAAACGGCGTTCGCGGTCGTAAAATGACCAGCGTGAAGGCCATTGCGATCGACCTGATCAATGCGGGTGCCGACTTCCGTGATGAGGAAGTGGTGGTTGACGGTGACAAACTGGTCACCAGCCGTACGCCGGCGGATCTGCCTGCCTTTAACCGTGAGTCCCTGCGTATTCTGCAGGCACTGTAACGGCCCACGCCCTTTTCCGCCAGGAAGGGGGCGCTTTATTTACGCCTCGCGTTGCCAGACAATTTTTTTGCCGAAACCCAGCGCATTGTCGGTCATTTTCAGCTCATCAAGCGTAATTTCCCACAGGGGCGCAGAAACCTTGCGCGAAACCGGGAAGCGACGTTGGTACGCGGTGCGCGCCTCAGACGCGTCTTCTTCGCTGAGCGGCCGGATCTGACCCCGATACTGCACGCCTTTTATCAGCAGTACCGTCTTCGGCTGTCCATTGATTGTCCCCGCCACGCGGTTATTTTTCATTGCTAACAGGCCATGGCGCGTATCCGACTCCGTCATGAGCCAGAAAGCCATGCGTAATTCATCAAACACGTAGTAGCAGTTTGCACACCACAGATCATCGTCAGCACAGCAGCACAGGGACAGCACATGCTGCTTTTTCAGGTAGCGAACAAGATGGGCAAGGTCAGACACAATCAACTCCGGGTAAGGGCGACGGATAGCACGGCGCAAAGAAGCGCGCTACACTGCCGGGCGGGCATTTCTGGAACACATTATGAGTCAGCACTGGCAACTTTACCTGATACAAACGGCCGCAGGCATGCTGTATACCGGCATCACAACCGACGTTGCGCGCCGCCTTGGACAACATGCCTGTGGGCGCGGGGCCCGTGCCCTGCGCGGTAAGGGCCCATTGGCGCTGGTCTATGCCTGCGCGGCGGGCGACCGGTCGCAGGCTTCCGCGCTGGAGTACCAGGTTAAGCAACTGACCCGTCAACGAAAACTACAGTTGGTTGCCGAGCAACCCGTAAGCCTTACCGCCTGGCTCAGCGCAGTGGATTAAAAGGCGCGGAATACTCAATGCGCCCTTCGGCCCCGTCAAACGCGTTGTCTGCCAGAGGGTACACCAGGAAAGAGGCTTCGCTATCCGGCCAGCGGCAGTGCAACCCATGCCGTGCTGCGGGCTCGAAACCCAGGTGGCTATACAATGCGGGATCGCCCCTTACCACAACGGCGCTGTAGCCAAACTCATTCAGCGTATCCAGACCTTCGTAGACCAACTGTTTCGCTATGCCCTGACCACGCAGGCTTTCATCCACAGCCAGCGGAACCAGTCCGACCCAGTTGCGATCTTCCCCCTGCAGGGTAACCGGGCTGAAGGCGGCATAGCCCAGCACCTGCCCTTCATCGTCTGTGGCGACGACGCCCAGCGTTAGCAGCCCGTCTTCACGCAGGGCCTGAGTCAGCTCGGCTTCGGCTGAGGTGGGAAAACAGCGTCGCAGTAATGCATCGATACCGGCGGCATCCACGCCAATTTCTGTGCGTATTAACATGAGACACCCGCGCGTGCCTGTGCGGCTTTCGCGTCCTGTTGCATTGTTGTCTCCACGATTGCGGCCATCTGTTGAATGGCGGTACGTAACCCCTTGGGCATGGTGTTGAGTTCAATTGCATCCATTACGTTCTTAACCTCCAGTCCCAGTTCCGTATCCCCTTCGATCAGCAGTCGGCGCTGAAAGAAAAGCATATCAGGATCCGCTTTGCGTGCTGCTACCAGCAACAAATCATTGGCGTTGCCCCGGAACCAGACATCTGCTTCGGCATGCTGCAACACCCTCAGTTGGCCGCCTTCCAGCGTGGTGATCCACGTGAGATTAATATCGCTAATCTCAATCCCCAAAAAGCGTCCCTGAAGAAAGTCTAACTCACCTTCGGCTAAAACATGACGAAATTGCCAGTTTAAGAGTTGTTGCAAGAGCTGCTTCTTCAACATGAAGGGAGCAAGTGTTGCAGGTAAACTAAGGATTTTAGGGCCGTTTTTGACTAAACTGGCAGATAACCGCTGGAACACGTTTTGCACTCCTGTCACAAAAAATTTTAGCTATATTGCCATAGAGTGCCATTCCCGCCTCCTCTGAGATCAATAAAACCTATCGTAAGCGGGTTAAAAAAAAGCCAGGCTATCTCATCAATGACCGTTTCACTGCCCTAAATCAACATTTGCCCAAAGCGCCATGACTAGACTCGTGCTCCATCTGCATCACGAGAGGATTGAGTATGGAGCTGCTGTGTCCGGCCGGAAACCTGCCTGCGATACGAAGTGCGGTCGAAAATGGTGCCGATGCGGTTTATGTCGGACTGAAAGATGACACCAACGCGCGTCACTTTGCAGGATTGAATTTTACAGATAAGAAACTGCACGAAGCGGCGTACTACCTTCATCAGCATCGCCGTAAACTGCACGTGGCGATCAATACCTTTGCACATCCTGACGGCATGCAGCGCTGGCAGCGGGCTATCGATGTGGCGGCAGACAGCGGTGCTGATGCGCTGATCCTGGCGGATATTGCAACGCTGGAATATGCCACCGCGCGCTATCCTCACATCGAACGTCATCTGTCAGTGCAGGCTTCCGCCACCAACCTTGAGGCCATTCGTTTTTATCATCGCCATTTCAATTTGCACCGAGTGGTACTGCCGCGCGTACTGTCGATTCATCAGGTAAAACAGCTGGCGCGCAGTACACCTGTTCCGCTGGAGGTCTTTGCCTTTGGCAGCCTGTGCATCATGGCCGAGGGCCGCTGCTACCTCTCTTCCTGGCTAACCGGTGAATCGCCAAACAGTAAAGGCGCCTGCTCCCCCGCGAAGTTTGTTCGCTGGCAACAAACGCCGGCCGGCATGGAGGTGCGCCTTAATGACGTGCTGATCGATCGCTATCGCGCAGAGGAAAGCGCCGGCTATCCCACGCTGTGCAAAGGCCGTTATCAGGTTGACGACCAGCGCTATCACGTGCTGGAAGAGCCCACCAGCCTGAATACGCTTGAACTGTTGCCAGAGCTGATGCGGGCAGGCATTGCCTCCGTAAAAATCGAAGGCCGTCAGCGCAGCCCTGCCTACGTATCCGATGTCGCCCGCGTCTGGCGTCAGGCTATCGATCGCTGTCAAGCTCAGCCGGATAACTTTGAAGTGGCACAGCAGTGGATGAAAACGCTGGGGGCCCTGTCAGAAGGCACGCAGACCACCTTAGGCGCCTATCATCGTGACTGGCAGTGAGGAAAAACCATGAAATACTCTCTCGGCCCCGTGCTCTGGTACTGGCCCACCGCCACGCTGGAACATTTTTATCACCTCACTGCTGACAGCAGCGCTGACATTGTTTGTCTTGGGGAAGCCGTCTGCAGCAAGCGACGCGCCACGCCTTTTGCCGCCTGGATGGATTTAGCACGAATGCTGTCAGCCCGTGGGAAGCAGGTGGTCATTAGCACGCTGGCTTTGCTGCAATCCCCTTCTGAGCTCAAAGAGCTACAGCGCTATGTAGAGAACGGCGAGTTTATTATTGAGGCCAACGACCTGGGCACCGTGAATATGGCGGCAGAGCGCAAGCTGCCCTTCGTTGCGGGGCCCACGCTCAATGTTTATAACGCCGATACGCTGCAGCTTTTAGTCAAAGAGGGCATGACGCGCTGGTGCTTGCCCGTTGAAATGCCGCGCGACTGGCTAGTGGAGCTGCTCCAGCAGTGTGAGACAAGAGGCATCCGCCAGCAGTTCGAGGTGGAGGTGCTGGGTTATGGTCATTTGCCGCTGGCCCTGTCAGCCCGCTGCTTTACAGCACGTTCGGAGAATCGCGCCAAAGATGCCTGCGAAACCTGCTGTATTCATTATCCTCATGGACGCCGGGTCCTCTCACAGGAATCGCAACAGGTTTTCGTCCTGAACGGTATCCAGACCCTGAGCGGTTACTGCTATAACCTGGGGAACGATCTGGTTGGTATGCACAACTATGTAGATATCGTGCGGTTGTCACCTCAGGATGAGGAAACCTTAAGCCTTATTGACCGTTTCCGCGCAAATGAAGAGGGGCAGGCGCCCCTGGATCTGGCGAAAAATCGGGACTGTAATGGCTACTGGCGCAAGCTGCCGGGCATGGTTTTGCAGGCTGGCGACTGAAAGGCACATACAGGCAACATACGGCGAGTGTAAAAAGTTTTAATATGGCGGATGTTACGCAATACTTGATGGCGCAGGGTATGACACCTGCGCTATACACTCTGGAGTACTCATGTCTGAGAAAAAAAGCGTTCGCCTCTCCGTACTCGATCTTGCCCCTGTTCCTCAGGGTGCCACGCCTCGTGATGCGTTTCACCATTCACTCGCGCTGGCGCGTCAGGCTGAAGCCCTGGGATTCGAACGTTACTGGCTGGCTGAACACCATAATATGACCGGCATTGCCAGTGCCGCCACGTCTGTGCTGATTGGCTATCTGGCCGCGAACACCACAACGCTGCGTCTGGGTTCGGGCGGCATTATGTTGCCGAATCACGCGCCGCTGGTGATTGCAGAACAGTTCGGCACTCTGGCCTCGCTTTATCCCGACCGTATCGATCTGGGATTAGGCCGCGCCCCCGGCTCGGATCAGCGCACCATGCTGGCCCTGCGCCGCAACCTGTCGGGCATTCAGGCCGATACCTTCCCGGACGATGTCGCTGAGTTGATCGACTGGTTTGATGCGGAAGCCGGCGCGCAGCCACCTGTTCAGCCGGTGCCCGGTTTAGGCCTGAAAATTCCGGTGTGGTTGCTGGGTTCCAGCCTTTACAGCGCACAGCTGTCGGCCAAAATGGGACTGCCGTTTGCCTTCGCCTCGCACTTTGCGCCGGACCAGCTGTTCCAGGCTCTGCATGTCTATCGCGAGAACTTTACGCCTTCAGCCCGTCTCGCCGAGCCGTACGCTACGGTGTGCATTAACGTGGTTGCTGCTGACAGCGAAAGCGACGCGCGTTTCCTGTTCACTTCAATGCAGCAGCAGTTTATTAATCTGCGCCGTGGCAAGCCGGGCCCGCTGCCTGCCCCGGTCCAGAACATGGACAGCCTGTGGTCGCCGTCAGAACAGTATGGCGTTCAGCAGGCGCTGAGCATGTCGCTGGTAGGGGATGTCGAGAAAGTGCGTCACGGACTGGCTTCACTGCTGCGTGAAACCCAGGCGGATGAGATAATGGTTAACGGTCAGATTTACGATACGCAAGCCCGTCTGCACTCGTTTAAGCTGGCGATGGACGCTGCACGCAGCCTGTAAAGCAGCAGCCGCCCTTCTGGGATAAGCCAGAAGCAGGATAAAAAAAGGGAAGCCCGCAGGCTTCCCTTTTTATTACGACGATTTAGCTCGCTTACGCGTCACGACGACGTGGTGCAGCCGCACCGTCTTCACGACGTGGACCACGACCGCCTTCGCGGTTGAAGCTGCGTCCGCCTTCACGACCACCTTCACGGCGCTCAGAAGAGAAACGACGCGGGCCCTGACCTTCAGGACGTGCACCGCCGCCACGACGTTCGCCAGCACCGGCGCCAGGACGACGCTCGCCACGGCCACCTTCGTGCGGCTGAGCATCACCCAGCAGCTGCATATTCATTGGCTTGTTCAGAATACGCGTACGGGTAAAGTGCTGCAGCACGTCACCTGGCATGCCTTTCGGCAGCTCGATGGTGGAGTGCGTACCAAACAGTTTGATGTTACCGATGTAACGGCTGCTGATATCGCCTTCGTTGGCAATTGCGCCCACGATATGACGCACTTCAACACCGTCGTCACGGCCCACTTCAATGCGGTACAGTTGCATATCGCCAACGTCACGACGTTCGCGACGTGGACGGTCGCCATCACGGCTTTCGCGTGGACCACGTGCATCACGGCTCTCACGACGATCGTCACGCTCACGGAATTCACGACGCGCTGGACGTGGTGCATCAGCAGGAACGATCAGCGGACGCTCACCCTGTGCCATTTTCAGCAGCGCAGCAGCCAGCGTTTCGATATCCAGCTCTTCTTCAGGCTGCATCTTCGCCAGCAGCGCACGGTACTGTTCCAGATCGCTGCTTTCCAGCTGCTGCTGAACTTTTGCCGCGAACTTAGCCAGACGACGCTGACCCAGCAGTTCTGCATTTGGCAGCTCAACTTCTGGAATGGTCAGCTTCATGGTGCGTTCGATGTTACGCAGCAGACGACGCTCGCGGTTCTCTACGAACAGCAGTGCGCGACCTGCACGACCAGCACGACCGGTACGGCCGATACGGTGAACGTAAGATTCTGCGTCCATCGGAATATCGTAGTTAACAACCAGGCTGATACGCTCAACGTCCAGGCCACGGGCCGCAACGTCGGTAGCAATCAGGATATCCAGACGACCATCTTTCAGGCGCTCCAGCGTCTGCTCACGCAGTGCCTGGTTCATATCGCCGTTCAGTGCCGCACTGTTGTAACCGCTGCGCTCCAGCGCTTCAGCCACTTCCAGCGTTGCGTTTTTAGTGCGCACGAAAATGATCGCAGCATCGAAGTCTTCTGCTTCAAGGAAGCGAACCAGCGCGTCAGTTTTACGGCCGTAAGCCGTCCAGTAACTCTGGCTGATGTCTGGGCGCGTAGTCATGCTTGACTGAATGCGCACTTCCTGCGGATCTTTCATAAAACGCTTGGTAATACGACGAATCGCTTCTGGCATGGTGGCAGAGAACAGTGCGGTCTGATGACCTTCTGGGATCTGCGCCATGATAGTTTCAACGTCTTCGATGAAGCCCATGCGTAACATTTCATCGGCTTCGTCCAGCACCAGACCACGCAGGTTAGACAGATCTAACGTGCCACGTTTCAGGTGATCCAGCAGACGGCCTGGAGTACCTACGACAACCTGTGGTCCCTGGCGCAGGGCGCGCAGCTGCACGTCATAACGCTGGCCGCCGTAAAGGGCAACCACGTTCAGACCGCGCATATGTTTAGAGAATTCGGTAACAGCTTCAGCTACCTGCACCGCCAGTTCGCGGGTCGGTGCCAGCACCAAAATTTGCGGTGCTTTAACAGTTGGATCGATGTTGTGTAACAGCGGCAGCGAGAACGCTGCAGTTTTACCACTCCCGGTCTGCGCCATACCTAATACGTCACGGCCCGCCAGCAGGTGAGGAATACACTCAGCCTGGATTGGGGATGGCTTGACATAGCCCATGCCGTTCAGTGATTCAAGGAGTTCGGCGTTCAGGCCAAGTTCTGCAAAAGTGGTTTGAATATCAGTCATGTAGTACACGTGCCTCGTTGATTGCGGCGGCCAGTCTACATAACTCGTCGTGAAAACTTTCAGTCATTTTCATCAAAAAGTGTGAACCGGCTCAAATTAGAAGTTTTGACGAACAGAAAAGCCCTCATCCCTGAAGATGATGACTTGACAGGTTTTACAGGCAAAAAAGTTCGTCAGCTATTGCTGGTCAGATTCTGATAAATCGTCTTGTGCCTGGCCGAGTTGCGCCAGTTCCAACAATGCGTATCGGTGTTCAACAAAGTTATTCACGTTGTTGGCAACCGCCAGTTTGAACAACGCTTCTGCGTTGTCCTTCTCCCCCAGACTTAGGTAATACTTACCTAAATAGAAGTTGGTTTCACTGAGATGTTCAGCGAGCGAGGTGTTATCCGTTGCGTCCGCCTTGAGACGTTCCATCAGTGTTGCTTCGCTGATGTCGCCCAGGTAGAACTCGACAATATTCCATCCCCATTGGTCCTTGACCGCTTTGTCGTAACGCTGCTTAAGCGCCACTTTTGCTTTGTCGGCATCCATCCTGCTTTCAACCAGGTAGAGCCACAAGCTGCGGAAAGGATCGTTAGGATCGTCTTGATAAAACGCCAGCAGATCATCTTGCGCTAACTTGTATCGACCGCCGTAATAGAGGGCGATACCACGATTTAAATGCGCATAGTTGTAAGTTGGATCAAGCTCAAGTACAGAATCAAACGCTTCATAGGCGGCATCAAAGTTGCCCGCCTGCGTTAAGTATATACCAAGATAGTTAAACACTTCTGGCATATCTGGTCTTATAGACAGCGCTTGCGAAAAATCGTTCCGCGCTAATGCCCTCAGACCCAAGCTATCATACAACACTCCGCGCTCATATAACAGCTGTGCGCGTTCATCATCGGTAAGGGCTCGACTGGCAAGAATTTGTTCCATGCGAGCCAGAATCACTTCCTGTTGCAGTGTGGGCTGTAAAGGTACTGCAAGAACTTCGTTCTTACGCCAATTGGAGTTGCTGCATCCTGCCAGCGTCAAAGCTGTCGCAACAAAACACCAGCGCAAAAAAGGCTTCATTTCCCACTCCCGAATACAAACATTGGGACAACCATCCTGTTATCCGCCTGCTGTGCACAAGGATTCCCGCCCTCGCGATGACACAAAAGCCTCTCCCTGCCAGGCAAGGAGAGGCAAATCAGGAAAGACTTATTCAGCGTCAGGTGCGCTCTCAGCTGCAACAGCTTCAGGCTTGGTTTCTGTCGCTTCTTTGATGCTCAGACGTACGCGGCCCTGGCGATCGACTTCCATCACCTTCACCGGGACTTCCTGACCCATCTGCAGATAGTCAGTCACTTTCTCAACGCGCTTATCGGCGATTTGAGAAATATGCACCAGACCTTCTTTACCACCGCCGATAGCGACGAAGGCACCAAAGTCTACGATACGTGTGACTTTACCGCTGTAGATACGGCCCACTTCGATTTCTGCGGTGATCTCTTCGATACGACGAATCGCTTCTTTCGCTTTCAGACCATCGGTTGCTGCGATTTTCACGGTACCGTCATCTTCGATTTCGATGGTTGTACCGGTTTCTTCGGTCAGCGCACGGATCACAGAACCGCCTTTACCAATCACATCTTTGATCTTGTCTGAATTGATCTTGATGGTGTAAATGCGCGGTGCGAACTCAGAGATTTCCTGACGCGGCGTGCTGATAGCCTGTTCCATTACGCCCAGAATGTGCAGACGCGCACCTTTGGCCTGGTTCAGCGCAACCTGCATGATCTCGCGGGTGATGCCTTCAATTTTAATGTCCATCTGCAGCGCAGTGATACCTTCACGGCTACCGGCGACTTTAAAGTCCATATCGCCCAGATGATCTTCATCACCCAGGATGTCGGACAGGACAACAAACTTGTCGTCTTCTTTCACCAGGCCCATTGCGATACCCGCAACAGAGGCCTTGATTGGCACACCGGCATCCATCAGTGCCAGAGAGGCACCACAGACCGAGGCCATAGAAGAGGAACCGTTAGATTCGGTGATTTCAGAAACCACACGCACGGTATACGGGAAATCTTCAGCTTTAGGCATCACGGCCAGCACGCCGCGCTTCGCCAGACGACCGTGACCGATTTCACGACGCTTAGGCGAGCCCACCATACCGGTCTCACCAACGGAGTACGGAGGGAAGTTATAGTGGAACAGGAAGCTGTCGGTGCGTTCGCCCATCAGCTCATCCAGGTTCTGCGCATCGCGGGTGGTGCCCAGCGTCGCGGTCACCAGCGCCTGTGTTTCACCACGGGTGAACAGTGCGGAACCGTGTGTACGTGGCAGAACGCCCGTGCGCACGTCCAGACCACGGATCATGTCTTTTTCACGGCCATCAATACGTGGCTCGCCGTTCAGGATGCGGGTACGAACCACATTCTTTTCCAGGCTGTGAACGATATCGCCGATTTCGGCCGCATCGAGTGATTCATCTTCTGCCAGTAGCGCAGCAATGGTTTCGTCTTTAATGACGCCAACCTGGGTGTAACGCTCTTGCTTATCGGTAATGCGGTATGCATCGCTGATACGGGTTTCGGCCAGCGCCGCAACGCGTGAAATCAGTGCAGTATTTGCCTGCTCTGGCTGCCAGTCCCAACGCGGTTTGCCCGCTTCGGCAACCAGGGAGTTGATGTTTTCAATCACGATCTGCTGCTGATCGTGGCCAAACACCACCGCACCCAGCATCTGCTCTTCAGACAGGATTTCCGCTTCAGATTCCACCATCAGAACGGCGTTCTGTGTACCGGCAACCACCAGGTCCAGACGGGATGTTTTCAGCTCATCAGCCGTTGGGTTCAGTACATACTGGTCATTGATATAACCTACGCGAGCCGCACCGATAGGGCCGTTGAAAGGCAGACCTGACAGCGCCAGGGCTGCAGAAGCACCGATCATGGCAACGATGTCCGGGTGAACCTGTGGGTTAACTGAAACAACGGTCGCAATAACCTGCACTTCGTTGACGAAACCTTCCGGGAACAGCGGACGCACCGGACGGTCAATCAGACGTGAAATCAGGGTTTCGCCTTCGCTTGGGCGACCTTCACGACGGAAGAAGCTACCTGGGATACGACCAGCAGCGTAAGTACGCTCCTGATAGTTAACGGTCAGTGGGAAAAAGTCCTGACCTGGCTTGGTTTTTTTCTGACCAACAACGGTGACAAATACTGCGGTATCGTCCATGCTCACCATCACGGCGGCAGTCGCCTGGCGAGCCATCATGCCGGTTTCCAGCGTGACGGTATGTTGACCATATTGGAATTTGCGTACGATCGGATTAAGCAAAATCAAAGTCCTTAACATCGGGGCAGTGCTATATTGAGCCTGCCATTGATTACCGATCCTCGTTGCATCCTCGCGACTAATGACAACCCTTAACCGCCCCTGCGGTAAAAGCCTCTCATTAGCCGCGCGAACCTCTGCAAACAAAGATCACACCCAACAACAATACATGAGTTTGCTCAGGATTGCTGCGCATTGCTCGAAAAAAGGGGCCATAAAGGCCCCCTTTTCATGAAACTCGCACAAATCAGATCGCCAGTCGGGTTTTAGCGCACTTAAGTGGCATCCCTGACGACCCGATTTTAAGACTTAGCGACGCAGACCGAGACTTTCGATCAGGCTGCTGTAGCGTGCAACGTCTTTACGCTTCAGGTAGTCCAGCAGCTTACGACGCTGAGATACCATGCGCAGCAGACCGCGGCGGCTGTGGTGGTCTTTCTTGTGCTCAGAGAAGTGGCCCTGCAGATGGCTGATCTGCGCGGTCAACAGTGCAACCTGAACTTCGGTTGAACCGCTGTCGTTAGCACCACGACCATATTTAGCAACGATCTCTGCTTTAGCTTCTACGCTTAGAGACATAATAAACTCCAGTTAAATGAATGTATGGGCGCCGATCTCTAATTCAGCATCCCGCTTTAAAGCCGCGCCATTCTACTCTTCGCCAGAGGGCAACGCAAATGCCCAACGCGGAAAGCGCACAACTTAATTCTGATACTCCACCACTAAACGGCGGGGGGCAATTCGGCCATCCTCGGCAATTTCAGCCATGCCGATAAATTTGCCCTCTTCACCTTCGGTGACGCGTACTAAGCCCTGGGCTGGCGCCTGACTGGCGTGAACCGGCTGGCCCTGCTTAAAGTACGCGGCGACATCGGATGAAACGTTAACCGCCGGATAATCGGACGCCGGGCTGTCCATTGGCAGAAGCAGCGGATCAAGGTGCTGCGCCAGATCTTCACCTGTCTCACTGGCGCGATGCTGCAGTGCCCGGAGCTGCTCCAGTGTGACCATCTTCTCAAACGGATAACGGGCAACCTGTACCCGGCGCAGCATGATGACGTGCGCACCGCAGCCAAGCTTCTCGCCCAGATCGTCAATAATGGTGCGAATGTAGGTGCCTTTGGAACAGTGGACGTCCAGCTCCAGCTCATTGCCCTGCCAGCGAATAAACTGCAGCGCATAAACGGTAATCGGGCGGGGTTCACGTTCGATGGTGATGCCTTCACGTGCGTACTCATACAGTTTTCTGCCCTGATGTTTCAGTGCAGAAAACATGGAAGGCACCTGCATGATATCGCCACGAAAACTGTCCAGCGCCTTGTCGAGTTCTGACTGAGTGAAGGTCACAGGACGGGTCTGCACCAGATTGCCGTCCGCATCAGAGGTATCGGTGCGTTCACCCAGGCGGGCAATCACACGATAGCGCTTATCGGAGTCCAGCAGATACTGAGAAAACTTGGTGGCTTCACCCAGGCAAATCGGCAACATGCCGGTGGCCAGAGGATCGAGCGCGCCGGTATGTCCTGCACGGTTAGCGTTGAAAATACGCTTGACCTTTTGCAGGACATCGTTGGATGACATCCCTTGTGGTTTATCCAGCAATAAGACGCCATGGACGTCGCGACCGCGACGACGAGGACGACTCATTACGCCTCCTCGTCATCGTCCGTGGCCTCAGGACCACGACGCTCAACGTCTTTTTTCACCACGTTGGTGACGAGGTTAGACATGCGCATCCCTTCGATCAACGAGTTGTCGTAGAAGAAGGTCAGTTCCGGCACGATACGCAGGCGCATGGCTTTACCCAGCAGCGTGCGGATATAACCCGAGGCTTCTTTTAACGCTTTCAGGCCATTTTGTACGGCTTCTTCATCTTTATCATTGAGGAAGGTAACAAACACTTTGGCGTAAGCGAGGTCACGGGATACCTCAACGCCAGAAACGGTCACCATCATGCCCAGGCGCGGATCTTTAATTTCACGCTGCAGGATCATGGCTATCTCTTTTTGCAGCTCCTGCGAAACACGCTGCGGACGGCCAAATTCTTTCGCCATTTTTATTTCTCCCAAATAATTCGGGAGGCCAGCGGCCTCCCAAATTGCATCATTAACGCTAAGACTTAAGCGATAGTGCGTTTAACTTCAATCACTTCGAAGACTTCGATCATATCGCCGACACGAACGTCATTATAGTTCTTCACGCCGATACCGCACTCCATGCCGTTACGCACTTCGTTCACGTCATCTTTAAAGCGACGCAGTGATTCCAGTTCGCCTTCGTAGATCACCACGTTATCGCGCAGTACGCGGATTGGGTTGTGACGTTTGATATTGCCTTCCGTCACCATACAACCTGCCACTGCACCAAATTTCGGTGATTTGAACACGTCACGCACTTCAGCCAGACCGATAATCTGCTGTTTGTACTCTGGAGCCAGCATACCGCTCATCGCGGCTTTCACTTCGTCAATCAGGTTATAGATGACGGAGTAGTAACGCAGATCCAGGCTTTCAGCATCGATCACGCGGCGCGCGGACGCGTCAGCACGAACGTTGAAGCCCAGCAGGATAGCGTTGGATGCCGCTGCCAGCGTGGCGTCGGTTTCGGTGATCCCACCTACGCCTGAACCGACAATCTTCACCTTCACTTCGTCGGTGGAGAGTTTCAGCAAGGAGTCGGAGATCGCTTCCACAGAACCCTGTACGTCGGCTTTGAGCACGATGTTCAGTTCGGACACTTCGCCTTCGGTCATGTTCGCAAACATGTTTTCCAGCTTAGATTTCTGCTGACGCGCCAGTTTCACTTCGCGGAATTTGCCCTGACGATACAGTGCCACTTCACGCGCTTTCTTCTCGTCACGTACCACGGTCGCTTCATCACCCGCTGCCGGTACACCGGACAGGCCGAGGATCTCAACCGGGATTGAAGGACCCGCTTCCATCACTTCGCGGCCCAGTTCGTCACGCATCGCACGGACACGGCCGTATTCGAAGCCGCACAGAACGATGTCGCCCTTGTTCAGCGTACCTTCGCGTACCAGAACGGTGGCAACCGGACCACGACCTTTGTCGAGGAACGATTCAATCACCACGCCGCTCGCCATACCTTCACGGATAGCGGTCAGCTCAAGGACTTCAGCCTGCAGCAGGATAGCATTTAACAGGTCATCGATACCGGTACCCGCTTTCGCAGAGACGTTAACGAACATGTTTTCGCCGCCCCACTCTTCCGGGATGATCCCGTACTGCGTCAGCTCGTTTTTAACACGATCCGGATCGGCTTCTGGCTTATCGCACTTGTTCACCGCAACCACTACCGGCACTTTCGCCGCTTTGGCGTGCTGGATAGCTTCAACGGTCTGTGGCATCACGCCATCATCTGCCGCGACGACCAGGATAACGATATCCGTTGCCTGCGCACCACGTGCACGCATCGCGGTAAACGCGGCGTGGCCCGGGGTATCCAGGAAGGTTACCATGCCGTTTTCAGTTTCGACGTGATACGCACCGATGTGCTGCGTAATACCGCCCGCTTCGCCAGAGGCGATTTTGGTCGAGCGGATATAGTCCAGCAGGGAGGTTTTACCGTGGTCAACGTGGCCCATGATGGTCACGACCGGCGCACGGGATTCCTGTGCGGCATCGGTATCACGATCGTCCATTACCGCTTCTTCCAGCTCGTTCTCACGACGAAGGGTCACTTTGTGGCCCATTTCTTCGGCAACCAGCTGTGCAGTTTCCTGGTCGATGACCTGATTGATGGTCGCCATGGCGCCCATTTTCATCATCGCTTTAATGACCAGTGAACCTTTGACGGCCATTTTGTTAGCCAGTTCGGCAACGGTAATGGTTTCGCCAATGATGACATCACGGTTAACCGCCTGCGCTGGCTTGTTGAAGCCCTGCTGCAGTGCGCTTGGTTTGCGATGCTTACCGCCTTTACCGCCACGAACCTGCGCACGCGCTTCTTCGCGGTCAGTTTTGGCTTCTGAATGCTTGTTGCCTTTTTTCACCGGACGGGCAGCTTTCGCACTGCGGGTACGGGCACGGCCTGCTTCAACCTGACGATCGTTCTCGTCTTCGGCCTGGCGGGCATGCGTAGAGGTGGTGACGTGATAGTCGCCCTTATCCTCTTCTTCAGGCTTTTCCCATTCAGCCGCTTTTTCTACGGCTAAACGGCGGGCTTCTTCCGCAGCGAGGCGGGCAGCCTCTTCCAGCTTACGGCGCGCTTCTTCTTCCGCTTTACGCTTCAGTTCGGCGGCTTCCGCTTCACGACGTGCTTTATCGGACTGCGCGGCCTTGGTCACTTCGTCGGTAGGTTGATTAGTCACTTTCTCATTTTCCGCTGCTGCACGCTTGGCCTTTTCAGCGGCTTCGCGCCTGGCTTTCTCTTCGGCTTCACGTTGCGCTTTCTGTTCCGCTTCACGACGCGCTTGTTCAGCGGCCTCGCGTTGCGCCTGCTCTTCCGCTTCACGCTGTGCCTCAGCTTCCGCTTCTGCCTGAGCTTGCTCAGACTCTGCATCACCTTTCACGTACGTACGCTTTTTGCGGACTTCGATTTGCACCGACTTACTTTTACCCCCGGTGCCAGGAATATTCAAGGTGCTACGCGTTTTGCGCTGCAATGTCAGTTTGCCTGAACCGGCCTGACCATGCTTCAGGTGAGACAGTAAGGTTTCTTTCTCGTGCTGGGTCACCGCATCATTTTCAGACTTTGGGATCCCCGCATCAGCAAACTGCTGTACCAGGCGATCGACCGAAGTCTGAATTTCTGCTGCCAGCGATTTTACGGTTACATCTGTCATGCTGTTCCTTCCTGTTATTACGCGTCATCGCCGAACCAGCAGATATTGCGTGCGGCCATAATTAGCGCGCCAGCTTGCTCATCAGTCAGCCCTTCAATATCCGTCAGGTCGTCAACACCTTGCTCGGCGAGATCTTCCAGCGTGCAAACGCCTTTCGATGCCAGACGGAAAGCCAGTGCACGATCCAGACCTTCGAGATTCAGGAGGTCTTCTGCAGGTTCCTGATTACCCAGGCTCTCTTCTTTTGCCAGTGCCAGGGTGGTTAACGCATTTTTTGCTCGTTCACGCAGGGCTTCAATGGTCTCTTCGTCGAGGCCGTCAATTTCCAACAGCTCGTTGATTGGCACATAGGCCATTTCTTCCAACGTTGAGAAGCCCTCTTCCACCAGAATGGTGGCGAACTCTTCGTCGATGTCGAGATGTTTAGTGAACATATCGATCGCCGCATGTGCTTCAGCCTGATGCTTGGCCTGCAGATCATCGACGGTCATCACGTTCAGCTCCCAGCCACTCAGCTGTGAAGCCAGACGCACGTTTTGGCCATTACGGCCGATCGCCTGGGCCAGATTGCCAGCCTCAACAGCGATATCCATCGTGTGGTTATCTTCATCAACCACGATTGACGCCACATCGGCCGGAGCCATGGCGTTAATCACAAACTGTGCCGGGTTGTCGTCCCACAGCACGATATCGATTCGCTCGCCGCCCAGCTCACTAGACACTGCCTGAACACGCGCACCGCGCATACCCACACAGGCACCAACGGGATCGATACGTTTGTCATTGGTTTTTACTGCAATTTTGGCACGCGAACCCGGATCGCGGGCAGCGGCTTTAATTTCAAGGACTTCTTCGCCAATTTCTGGCACCTCAATGCGGAACAGTTCGATCAGCATTTCAGGTTTAGAACGCGTCACAAACAGCTGCGCGCCGCGTGCTTCAGGACGCACGGCATACAAAACGCCGCGGATACGATCGCCCGGGCGGAAGTTTTCACGTGGCAGAATGTCTTCACGCAGGATCACGGCTTCAGCATTGTTGCCCAGGTCCAGCGAGATGTTGTCGCGGTTAACTTTTTTCACCACACCGGTGATGATTTCGCCTTCCTGCTCGCGGAACTGATCCACCACCATCGCACGTTCGGCTTCGCGCACTTTTTGTACGATAACCTGTTTCGCCGTCTGCGTCGTGATACGGTCAAACGTAACAGATTCAATCTGGTCTTCTACGTATTCGCCCAGATTGAGAGACTCGTCTTCGTAGCGCGCCGCATCCAGCGTAATTTCGCGCGTAGGCTGCGTAACCTGCTCTACGATTTCCCAACGACGGAACGTGTCGAAATCGCCGCTCTTACGGTCGATGCTGACGCGTACGTCAATTTCCTGCTCGTACTTTTTCTTGGTCGCAGTCGCCAGCGCGCTCTCCAGCGCTTCGAAGATTTTCTCACGCGGCAGGGCTTTTTCGTTAGAAACGGCTTCTACAACAGCTAAGATCTCTTTGTTCATCCTGGTTAGCCTCAATCCGGACTTTTAAAAGTGGGGGACCAGGTTCGCTTTCTGAATATTACTCAGCGCGAACACCTCGTCGTTACCCTCAACGTTTACCGTTATCATCTCGCCCTCAACAGACTTGATGATTCCCTGCCATTTACGGCGGTTTTGAACGGCCATACGCAGCACCAGGCTCACCTCATCGCCGGTAAAGCGTGCATAATGTTCTGCAGTGAACAGAGGACGATCGAGCCCCGGTGAGGACACTTCAAGGTGGTAAGGCACCGTGATGGGATCTTCCACATCCATCACCGCACTCACCTGGTGGCTGACGTCCGCGCAATCGTCAACATTGATGCCATCTTCACTATCAATATAGATGCGCAGGGTTGATGTGCGACCACGAACGAATTCAATTCCGACCAGTTCGTAGCCGAGCGCTTCTACCGGAGCAGATACCAACTCTGTCAATTTTTGCTCTAATGTGGACAAGCCCACCCCCAAGACATAAAAAAAGGGCCTATAGCCCAGTATTACGATTCGCTAATAACAAAAAACCCCGAATATTCGGGGCTTTTTATCACTGGACCCTGTATGCCGCACTGCGGCCCGGACGCCCATCCAAAAGAATTTTTTTCAAAATTCGCTGCTTATGCGCCCGTCGATGCACACAGTATATTTGAAAAAGAACTCTAAGGGAAAGTGGTTGCGGGGGCCGGATTTGAACCGACGACCTTCGGGTTATGAGCCCGACGAGCTACCAGGCTGCTCCACCCCGCGTCCGAAAACGTGGCGAATATTACGCCGAACATGCATAAAATGCAAGTAATACTAAGATTTGGTACCGAGGACGGGACTTGAACCCGTAAGCCCTTTCGAGCACTACCACCTCAAGGTAGCGTGTCTACCAATTTCACCACCTCGGTACTGCACTGACTGCGACGCTGCTCTGCCGCTTTTTCCTGACGCTATATTGCTGCTATTAGTGCGGGATATCATTGCCCGGCGTAGCCGGTTTAGCTGGCTGAGTCTGCTGTTGAGACTGAGCTGGCGCAGTGAGGTTTTCCCACTCGCTTCCTTTGGACGTCTTGTTACTGTTCAGGTTACCCAGAATCAGGCTGATCACGAAAAACAGCGTAGCCAATACTGCGGTCATGCGAGTCATAAAGTTACCCGACCCGTTAGAACCAAACAGCGTGCCAGACGCGCCTGCACCAAATGATGCTCCCATATCAGCGCCTTTGCCTTGCTGCAGCATAATAAGACCTACAAGGCCAATCGCTACAATAAGGAAAACAACTAACAGAGCTTCGTACATAATCAACCTGTTTCCTTGCGCGTAATCCGCACAGTTAAAGCTTCAACCAATATGACGGGGAGTATGTTCATCACCCATCAGAAGCGGGTGTGAATACTAACCAATGGCGCATACCTCTGCAAGTGCAATTTAGCTGTCGCAGGCTGATTGCAGAAAAAAGCGCCAGTGCGATGATTTTACAGGCAGGAACAGAACGCTGTCCCGGCCTGTCACCTGCGTCAGACCGCTTTCACCGCATCCGCAATCTGGTTAGCCAGCGCCGTCACCTGGGCTGCATCCTCGCCTTCTACCATCACGCGGATTAACGGCTCCGTACCGGATTTACGCAGCAACACGCGCCCACGGCCGGCCAGGGTTTTCTCCACGTCCTGCGCCACGGTTTTCACCGTTTCGCTTTCCAGAGGATCGTGTTCACCCGTAAAGCGCACGTTGACCAGCACCTGAGGCAGCATCTTCATCCCAGTGCACAGGTCATGCAGGCTCATGTGATTGCGCACCATCGCAGTAAGCACTTGCAAACTTGCTACGATCCCATCACCGGTAGCGATTTTATCCAGCAGAATCACGTGGCCTGAGTTTTCAGCGCCGAGCCGCCAGCCTTTTTCCTGTAATTTTTCGAGCACATAGCGGTCACCCACTTTGGCCCGCACAAAAGGAATGCCTAACTGCTTCAGCGCCAGCTCCAGCCCCATATTACTCATCAGCGTGCCGACAACGCCGCCGCACAGTTGCCCCTGACGCAGGCCTTCACGGGCGATGATATAAAGAATCTGATCGCCATCGACCTTCTCGCCCAAGTGGTCCACCATCATGATGCGATCGCCATCGCCATCATAGGCCAGGCCGATGTCCGCCTTCTCGGCCAGAACGCGCTGCTGCAGCATTTTCAGATCGGTCGCACCGCACTCTTTGTTGATGTTCATGCCATCAGGCTGTACACCAACGGCAATCACCGTTGCGCCCAACTCACGCAGGACATTCGGCGCGATGTGGTAGGTGGCACCGTTAGCACAGTCCACCACAATTTTCAGGCCACTCAGGCTCAGCTCACTGGGGAAGGTGCCCTTACAGAACTCAATGTAACGTCCGGCGGCATCCACAATTCGGCTGGCGCGACCCAACAGGGATGATTCCACACAGGTCAGCGGCTTTTCCATTTCCAGTTCAATCGCTTCTTCTACATCATCAGGTAGCTTGGTGCCTTCGGCTGAGAAGAACTTAATGCCGTTGTCGTCAAACGGGTTATGGGAGGCGGAGATAACAATACCGGCCTCAGCGCGAAACGTGCGGGTCAGATAGGCAATGGCAGGCGTCGGCATTGGGCCGGTAAACGCCGCTGACAGCCCTGCGGCGGCCAGTCCTGCCTCCAGTGCAGATTCCAGCATATAGCCCGAAATGCGAGTATCTTTGCCGATAATGATTTTTTTTGAACCGTGGCGCGCCAGCACTTTGCCCGCAGCCCAGCCGAGTTTTAAAACAAAATCCGGGGTAATCGGAGACTCTCCCACTTTGCCGCGAATACCATCTGTACCAAAATATTTACGATTACTCATGCTCTATCATCCTTTAGCTCTTTGTGTCGCCTCGACCACCCGCATCGCCTCGACCGTTTCTTTTACATCATGAACGCGAATAATGTGTGCTCCCTGCATGGCGGCGATCACCGCGCAGGCCAGGCTGCCGGTCAGACGCTGGCCAGGCCCGACATTCAGCAGCTGACCAATCATTGATTTTCGTGACATGCCAACCAGCAGGGGCAGACCAAAATGGTGAAATTCGCCGAGTCGAGCCAACAGTTCATAATTGTGGCTGAGATTCTTACCGAAACCGAAGCCCGGGTCGAGCAGCAGATTCTCTTTTTTTATTCCGGCCGCCTCGCAGCGGGCCAGTTGCTCAACGAAGTAAGCATCCACTTCGCTGAAGATATCTTGATAGGCCGGTGCCTGCTGCATGGTGCGCGGCTCGCCCTTCATATGCATCAGGCATACCGGCAGGCCAGTCGCGGCGGCGGCGGCCAGCGCTCCTGGTTCAGACAGAGAGCGCACGTCATTGATGATGTGCGCCCCCACGCTCGCCGCTTCCCTGATGACCTCAGCCTTAGAGGTATCCACGGAGATCCAGACTTCAAAGCGCTGAGCGATTGCTGCCACCACGGGGATGACCCGCTCAAGTTCTTCCTCAACGCTGACCTCATCCGCGCCGGGACGCGTAGACTCGCCGCCCACGTCGATGATGGTTGCGCCGGCATTCACCATTTCATTGGTATGCGTGAGTGCATCCACCAACGCATTGTGTTTACCACCATCCGAAAAAGAGTCCGGCGTGACGTTAAGAATGCCCATCACATGTGGAAACGACAAATCAAGATGGGAATCACGGGCGAACAATTTCATGGTGATGTACTCCTTGTAGCGCAATGTATAGATGTAAAAAACCCCGGACCAGCCGGGGTTTTATTAAAAGACGTGAAGTCTTATTTGTCGAACTGTTCTGACATGGTGTTGCCTGGATTTGGCGTACGCGGCTCATCGACCGGACGCGGTGCCTTTGGCGTGCCATTGTTATCAGAATTGCTGCTGGTGCCGGGATCTTCCCAGCCCGCAGGAGGACGCACTTCACGGCGAGCCATCAGGTCGTCAATCTGCGGTGCATCAATGGTTTCATACTTCATCAGCGCATCTTTCATCGCATGAAGGATGTCCATGTTTTCACCCAGAATCTGACGCGCACGCTGGTAGTTCGTATCAATCAGGTGTTTAACTTCCTGATCGATAATACGCGCGGTTTCATCTGACATATGCTTGGCTTTCGCCACAGAACGGCCGAGGAACACTTCACCGTCTTCTTCTGCATACAGTAACGGACCGAGTTTTTCAGAGAAGCCCCACTGGGTCACCATGTTACGTGCCAGGTTGGTCGCCACTTTGATGTCGTTTGATGCGCCGGTTGAGACATGCTCAACACCGTAGATGATTTCTTCTGCCAGACGACCACCGTACAGGGTCGAAATCTGGCTTTCCAGTTTCTGACGGCTGGCGCTAATCGCATCGCCTTCAGGCAGGAAGAAGGTCACACCTAATGCACGACCACGCGGGATAATGGTGACTTTATGCACCGGATCGTGTTCCGGCACCAGGCGACCAATAATGGCGTGACCGGCTTCGTGATAAGCGGTGGACTCTTTCTGCGCTTCCGTCATCACCATGGAGCGGCGCTCTGCACCCATCATGATCTTGTCTTTGGCTTTTTCGAATTCCACCATCGATACAACGCGCTTGTTGCTGCGGGCAGCAAACAGCGCGGCTTCGTTTACCAGGTTAGCCAGATCGGCACCTGAGAAGCCCGGCGTACCGCGCGCGATGATCGCCGCGTCAATATCCGTTGCTAATGGCACGCGGCGCATGTGCACTTTCAGGATCTGCTCACGGCCACGCACGTCTGGCAAGCCAACAACAACCTGACGGTCAAAGCGGCCCGGACGCAGCAACGCGGGGTCAAGCACGTCTGGACGGTTGGTTGCGGCAATCACGATGATGCCTTCGTTGCCTTCAAAACCGTCCATCTCAACCAGCATCTGGTTCAGGGTTTGTTCACGTTCATCGTGACCGCCACCTAAACCGGCACCACGCTGACGACCGACCGCATCGATTTCATCGATAAAGATAATGCACGGTGCCGCCTTCTTGGCCTGTTCAAACATATCGCGCACACGAGATGCACCGACACCGACGAACATTTCAACAAAGTCAGAGCCCGAAATGGTAAAGAAAGGCACTTTCGCTTCGCCGGCAATCGCTTTTGCCAGCAAGGTTTTACCGGTACCCGGCGGGCCAACCATCAGCACGCCTTTCGGAATTTTACCCCCGAGCTTCTGGAAGCGGCTCGGCTCACGCAGGTATTCAACCAGCTCACCGACTTCCTCTTTCGCTTCGTCGCAGCCTGCAACGTCAGCAAAAGTGGTTTTAATCTGATCTTCCGTCAACATACGGGCTTTGCTTTTACCAAAGGACATCGCGCCTTTGCCACCGCCGCCCTGCATTTGACGCATGAAGAAAATCCACACACCAATCAGCAGTAACATTGGGAACCATGAAATGAAGATAGATGCCAGCAGGCTCGGCTCTTCAGGTGGTTCACCAACCACTTTGACGTTCTTGGTCAACAGGTTATCGAGTAACTTGGGGTCATTGACAGGAATGTAAGTGGTGTATTTATTGCTGTCTTTTTTGATAACGTTAATTTCACGCCCGTTAATACGTGCCTCGCGGACCTGATCCTGGTTCACTTCCGACAGGAAGGTTGAATAATCAACCCTACGGCCATTCGACTCGCTGGGCCCAAAGCTCTGGAAGACCGACATCAGCACGACCGCGATGACTAGCCAGAGAATCAGGTTTTTCGCCATGTCACTCAAGGGATTAACCTCATATTACAACGGTGTTAACAGATAGCGTAGGGTACTATAGATCCTTCGTACATGGAATCGCAGCAGGAATGCCGGGTTATCCATCACGTCGGTTACAGTTTGCGCCCAGTCGCCACAATATAAACTTCACGTGAACGTGAACGTGAAGCGTCAGGCTTACGTATTTTCACTTTCGTAAACAGGGAGCGAATTTCCCGCAGGTATTCATCAAAGCCATCTCCCTGGAACACTTTCACAACAAAACTGCCGCCTGGAGCCAAAATATCACGGCACATATCCAACGCCAGCTCAACCAAATACATCGACCGGGGAATATCTACGGCAGGTGTACCACTCATATTCGGTGCCATATCCGACATGACGACCTGGACCTTCTGCTCGCCCACACGTTCAAGTAATGCTTTGATCACCGATTCTTCACGAAAATCACCTTGAAGGAAATCGACACCAACAATAGGATCCATCGGCAGAATATCACAAGCGATAACGCGACCTTTGGACCCAATTTGCTGTACCACATATTGCGACCAGCCACCGGGTGCAGCACCCAGATCTACCACGGTCATCCCGGGTTTGAAAAGCTTGTCACCCTGTTGGATTTCATCAAGTTTAAACCAGGCGCGCGAACGCAACCCTTTTTTCTGTGCCTGGAGCACGTATTTATCGCTAAAGTGTTCCTGTAGCCAGCGGCTGGAGCTGGCTGAACGCTTTTTACCGGTCATAAAATTTCCAACTAAATCGTCATCGTAGCGATAAATCTGCACGCGATAGGCTGCGTCGATTTGGCGATATACCCGAGATGGCGGTAGAATGAACCGTTTTCAATCCCCGAGTAAGTAAATAATACGATGAATCTAAGTACCAAACAAAAACAGCACCTCAAAGGCCTCGCCCATCCGCTCAAGCCAGTCGTCATGCTCGGAGGCAATGGCCTGACCGAAGGTGTACTGGCTGAGATTGAACACGCGCTGGAACATCACGAATTGATCAAGGTGAAAATTGCCTCTGAAGAACGTGAAACCAGGCAGCTGATCGTTGAAGCTATCGTACGTGAAACCCGTGCCAGCAACGTTCAGGTCATTGGCAAAACGCTGGTGCTGTATCGCCCCGCTAAAGAGAGCAAAATTTCTCTGCCACGCTAGGTGGGCAAAGAAAGTGCCATGCTCTTACATGGGATAAAAGGCCGCAGCGCGGCCTTTTTCCTTTCTTTACACTGTACGGCAATGCTTTTCAGACAATTGCACCCTGTCAGATGTACTCCACCTTCAGGATTTCGTACTCGACATCGCCGCCTGGCGTTTTGATAATCGCCACGTCATCGGCTTCTTTCCCTACCAGGCCACGGGCCATCGGCGAGTTAACAGAAATCAAATTCTGCTTAAAGTCTGCCTCATCATCACCCACGATGCGATAGGTAAACTCTTCATCCGTGTCCACGTTCAACACGGTTACCGTTGCGCCAAAAATCACGCGGCCGGTTTTCGGCATCTGTGTGACGTCAATGACCTGTGCATTAGAGAGTTTGGCTTCAATCTCCTGAATGCGTCCCTCACAGAACCCCTGTTCTTCACGCGCGGCGTGGTATTCGGCGTTCTCTTTCAAATCGCCGTGCTCGCGGGCCTCCGCGATGGAGGCAATAATGCGCGGGCGCTTCACCGTTTTCAGCTCATGCAGCTCTTCGCGCAGCCTTTCAGCGCCTCTTAACGTCATCGGAATCTGGTTCATTTTAGCTCCTCGTCATCATTCCTGTTTCACGGTGCATCCTGACCGGTGACTGCAGAAAAAAGCGTTCTGCGGCGCAAGACCTCGTTTTGCAAATAAAAGAAGACTGACCCGGAAAGTGTTCCAGGCCAGAAAAGGTTTTGCAATTTGATACGTATTTTAACCCAGAGTTCCCTGCGGGTCATCGTTTACTTTCCACCGTCCAGGGACGTAGTATTGTCGCCTTCACCTGTCAGTTGCCGCGAGATTATGCGATTTTCACGACTTGTTACCGGATTAACCTGTGCTTTTATGCTGCAGGCACAAGCAGCGCCAGTTGATGAATACATGCAATATCTGCCAGATGGTGCCAATCTGGCTTTGCTGGTGCAAAAAGTGGGCGCATCCACGCCAATTATCGATTACCACGGGAAACAGATGGCACTTCCCGCCAGTACCATGAAAGTGATCACCGCCCTGGCGGCATTGCTGGAACTGGGCGGTGATTACCGTTTTCAAACCACCTTTGAAACCAAAGGCGCGCTGGTCGATGGCACGCTTAATGGTGATTTAGTAGCCCGGTTTGCTGGCGATCCCACCTTGGGTCGTCAGGATCTGCGGAATATGGTCGCGGCGTTAAAAAAACAAGGCATCACACACATCAAAGGTAATCTGGTCATCGATACCTCGGTGTTTGCCAGCCATGATGCGGCGCCTGGCTGGCCGTGGAATGACATGACCCAGTGCTTTAGCGCACCGCCGGCGGCGGCTATTGTGGATAAAAACTGCTTCTCGGTTTCACTCTACAGTGCCGACAAACCGGGCGAAAATGCCTTTATCCGCATTGCGTCCTACTACCCGGCTCACATGTTAAGCCAGGTGCGGACGATTGGGCGCAACAGCGGTGACGGACAATACTGCGAGCTGGACGTGGTGCCTGGCGAGCTGAACCGCTACACCTTAACCGGCTGTATGCGTCAGCGTAGCGATCCGCTTCCTTTAGCCTTTGCGGTTCAGGATGGCGCGGCCTGGGCAGGCGAAATCCTGAAAGCAGAACTGCGTTCCGCCGGTATTGATTACAGCGGCCATCTGCTACGTCAGACGCAGGTGACCGAGCCGGGCACCGTGCTGGCATCAACGCAGTCAGCGCCGCTGCATACGCTGCTGCATATGATGCTGAAGAAGTCCGACAATATGATTGCCGACACGGTGTTCCGCACCATTGGCCATCATTACTTCAACGTACCGGGCACCTTCCGCGCAGGGTCAGATGCGGTTCGTCGCATCCTGCGTGAAAAAGCCAATATTGATTTGGGTAACAGCATCCAGGTGGATGGTTCGGGCCTGTCACGTCACGATCTGATCTCCCCCGCCACCATGATGCAGGTGCTGCAATATATTGCGCAGAACGACAGCAAACTGGATTATATTTCGATGCTACCGCTGGCCGGACACGATGGCACGCTGCAGTACCGTGGGGGACTGCACGAAGCCGGTCTGGATGGCAAGGTCTCGGCTAAAACCGGCTCACTGCAGGGCGTATATAACCTTGCAGGCTTTATCACCACCTCCAGCGGGGCACGCGTGGCGTTTGTGCAGTTCCTTTCTGGCTATGCGGTTCCGCCGCAGGATCAGCGCACACGCCGTATTCCGCTGGTGCGCTTTGAAAGCCGGCTCTATCGCGATATCAATAAGAATTACTGATTTATGTTAGGAAACGCAGCGGGCGACCACCTGCTGCGTTTTTTTTATCATCGCCAAAAAGTCAGGGATAACGCCTCGGCTTCAGGCGCGCAACAACCTGTTCAGGATACCTTCGCCTGCGCGCCAGGCCGCATCACTCCCAGCCGCATGACTTTTCTTATACCCGGGTCTTACGGAATCGGTACCTGTTTAGCGGGTTATCTGCGCCCCGCCTCACGCTGGCACCCTGGGTAATCGCATAAATTTTCTTAACCGAATCCACCCGGATTCAGGGACGGTAACGGAGATCGCAGGCAGAGGCTGCAACGCCCTGTCGCCCGGCCCAGTAAACGCCCTTCTTTTACCCTTGAGATGCAATGCTGATGTAAAACTGGACAGCCGCAGGCGGTTATCACTACGCTAATTCTTTCGCCTCTGCGTTACGTCATGTGACATCGCAGCGTGGAAGACGATGGCGCAACCCTGGGAGGCTGACAATGGCAACGATCTGGAAACGCGTAGTGTGTCTGGATGCGCTCAATGCGCAGAGCACTCATACGTTGGTGGCGCATGTGGGCATCATTTTTACCGCAGTGGGTGATGACTATCTTGAAGCCACCATGCCAGTAGACAGCCGCACGCAGCAGCCCTTTGGCCTGCTGCACGGCGGCGCCTCAGTGGTGTTAGCCGAAATGCTGGGTTCTGTGGCGGGCTATCTGGCATCAGAGGATGGCAGCCGCGTAGTGGGCATCGAAGTGAATGCCAGCCATCATCGGGCCGTTTCAGGTGGTCTGGTGCGCGGTATCTGTCGTCCGCTGCATGTGGGGAAGCGGTATCAGACGTGGCAGATTGAGATTCATCACGAGCAGGATAAATTATGCTGTAGCGCACGGCTTACCGTTGCGGTGCTGGCGCAGCCCTGAAAGAAATCTGCCCCCGTTCCGGTGGAAAGGGGGCAGTCATAAGCGGTCTAGCGCTGGTAGATGATTTCGACGCCTTCGTCGTCATCTTCATCCCAGTCGTCATCCCACTCTTCATCTTCTTCAACCGCCGCGGTTTCAATGGCTTCTTTGTGGTAATCGTCCCACATGAACTCCACTTTCTCCGGCTGTTTTTCTTCAACGTCAGCTTCTTTCGGATTAGCGTTGATAAAGCTCATCACGTCCCAGCACAGGTCCGTAACGCCCTGACGGCTGGCGGCAGAGATAAGATAGTATTTATCTTCCCAACCCAGCGCCTCGGCAATGGCTTTTGCACGCGCCTGAGCTTCTTCTTCATCAATCAGATCGACTTTGTTGAATACCAGCCAGCGCGGCTTGTTAAACAGCTTATCGCTGTATTTCTCCAGCTCACCCAAAATAATACGGGCGTTCTCAACCGGATCGCTCTCGTCAATGGGCGCAATGTCGATCAGGTGCAGCAGCACGCGGCAGCGTTCCAGGTGCTTCAGGAAGCGAATACCTAAACCTGCGCCCTCGGCTGCGCCTTCAATCAGGCCGGGGATATCGGCCACCACAAAGCTCTGCTCGCTATCCATACGCACCACGCCCAGGCTTGGCACCAGCGTAGTAAAGGGATAGTCCGCCACTTTTGGTTTAGCAGCAGAAACCGCACGGATAAAGGTCGATTTCCCGGCGTTAGGTAAACCCAGCATGCCTACGTCAGCCAACAGCATCAGCTCTAGCTGCAGGTCGCGTTTCTCACCGGGCGTACCCATGGTTTTTTGACGCGGACTGCGGTTTACCGACGATTTAAAGCGGGTATTTCCCAGACCGTGCCAGCCGCCTTTTGCCACCATCAGGGTCTGCTGGTGACGCGTCATATCGCCCAGCGTTTCGCCTGTTCCCTGGTCGATAACACGGGTTCCTACCGGCACTTTAACGGTGATATCTTTACCACGCTTACCGGTACAGTCGCGACTCTGACCATTCTGTCCCCGCTCGGCGCGGAACGACTTTTCGAAACGATAATCGATCAGGGTGTTAAGGTTTTCGTCAGCCACTAAGAATACGTCGCCGCCGTCACCGCCATCACCGCCGTCCGGGCCGCCTTTCGGGATATATTTTTCACGGCGGAAACTGACACAACCATTACCGCCATCACCTGCGACGACCAAAATTGTCGCTTCATCTACAAACTTCATTTTCTTTCTCCGTCACACAATCGTCTGCAATACGCTGCAGACGGGTCCGCCAGGGTCTTCTGCGCGACCAGCGGCGGATAAATCAAAACTGGCTGACGCCAGCGTGTACATAAAGTGTACAGCAAACATTCAGGCGATGTCGCCTGTCGGGCAAGGGGTCGCAGAATGTAAAAAGCCCCGCAACAGTTGCGGGGCCTTCAATTCGTGCGTTCAGACGTTAACCGTCTGCGTCACGACAACCTTACTCAGCAACGATGCTGATGTATTTACGGTTGTTCGGACCTTTAACTTCGAATTTTACTTTGCCGTCTGCAGTAGCAAACAGGGTGTGGTCACGACCACAACCAACGTTGCTACCTGCGTGGAATTTGGTGCCACGCTGACGAACGATGATGCTACCTGCCAGAACAGATTCGCCACCGAAACGTTTTACGCCCAGACGTTTTGCATTGGAGTCACGACCATTTCGAGTCGAACCACCAGCCTTTTTATGTGCCATTTGTCAGATCTCCTCTTACGCCGTGATACCAGTGATTTTCACATCAGTGAACCACTGGCGATGGCCAGCTTGCTTACGGTAGTGCTTACGACGACGAAACTTAACGATCTTAATTTTCTCGCCACGACCATGAGCAACAACTTCTGCCTTGATCACACCGCCTGAAACCAGTGGCGCGCCGATTTTCACGTCTTCGCCATTTGCAATCATCAGAACCTGGTCAAACTCGATGGTTTCACCGGTTGCGATGTCCAGCTTTTCCAGGCGAACGGTCTGACCTTCGCTTACTCGGTGTTGTTTACCACCACTTTGGAAAACCGCGTACATATAAAACTCCGCTTCTGCGCTTGCCTTTCAGTTCATCAGGCGGCGCGCTAAATATTCACAATAGGGCGCGAATTCTACGCAAAACTCAAACAGAAGACAAGAGCACTTTGCACACTCTTGCAGAAAAAAAACACAGGCTCAATGCAAACGTTTCTCAACCTGAAAATTCAAGTACAATCAGTAACAGATTACTGAACGCTGGCTGGGTAAAACCGCTTACCATGGCAAAGAAACGAGTCATAGCTGAAAAGACGAATGAACTTAGAACAGATTAACGAATTAACCGCACAGGACATGGCTGCCGTTAACCAGACCATACTCGACCAGCTGAATTCAGATGTCTCGCTCATCAACCAGCTGGGTTATTACATCATCAGTGGCGGCGGTAAACGCATTCGCCCCATGATTGCCGTGCTGTCGGCGCGCGCCATGGGTTATCAGGGCGATCTCCACGTCACCAACGCGGCGCTGATCGAATTTATCCACACCGCCACGCTATTGCATGACGATGTCGTGGATGAATCCGATATGCGCCGTGGCAAGGCCACCGCGAACGCTGCATTTGGTAATGCAGCCAGCGTGCTGGTCGGTGATTTTATTTATACTCGCGCCTTCCAGATGATGACCAGCATGGGATCGCTACGTATCCTGGCGCTGATGTCTGAAGCGGTGAACGTTATCGCGGAAGGGGAAGTGCTTCAGCTGATGAACGTCAACGATCCTGACATCACAGAAGAGAGCTATATGCGGGTGATCTACAGCAAAACAGCTCGCTTATTCGAAGCCGCCTCTCAGGCCTCGGCGATTTTAGCGGAGGCAACGCCAGCGCAGGAAAAAGCCCTACAGGATTATGGGCGCTATCTGGGGACCGCTTTCCAGTTAATTGACGATTTACTTGACTACAGTGCCGATGGCGAAACCCTGGGTAAAAACACCGGTGACGACCTCAGCGAAGGTAAACCCACCCTGCCACTGCTTCACGCCATGAACCATGGTTCGCCTGAGCAGGCGAAGATGATCCGCGATGCCATCGAACAGGGCAACGGTCGCCATTTACTGGCGCCCGTTCTGGAAGCGATGAACCAGTGTGGCTCACTGGAATGGACGCGTCAGCGTGCGGAGCAAGAGGCCGATAAAGCCATTGCAGCCTTGCAGATTCTGCCAGAAACCCCGTGGCGCTCAGCCCTGGAAGCGCTGGCGCATATGTCAGTCCAACGCGATTTCTGATTTCTGTTCCTGACGGAGCCACCACGGCTCCGTGACCTTCTCCCACTCCCCTTCTTCTTTCACGCGTTACACTCCTTTTGCGTCAGGCCGCTCAGTTCTGTCTGCTTGCCTAAATATTACTGGAATCTTATGGAAATTTTCTGATATAAAATTCGACAACTTTCCAGATAGGATGTAGACAAGTCAGCATCACTCGCGCGTTACGCACTGACAAGGACAAGGAGAAAAGGTTATGCAGAGCAGGACAGAGGACTGGCATCCCGCCGATATCATTGCCGCACTACGTAAACGTGGCACCACGCTGGCGGCGCTTTCACGTCAGTCGGGATTAAGTTCATCAACCCTGGCCAACGCGCTCTCGCGCCCCTGGCCCAAAGGCGAATGGCTGATTGCCGATGCGATCAATGTTCATCCGTCAGAGATATGGCCAAGTCGTTATTACGATCCCGAAACCCATTGTCTCCTGGATCGCAAAAAGCGTGTGCGACCGACTCACAACGAGACCAAAAGCTAGCGTAACGCGATCGGTAGCCGAAAAAAAAACCAGCCTTGTGATAAGGCTGGTTTCATTAGCATGACGCCGCGAGATTATTCGCCGCTGATGCGCTCAATATTCGCCCCCATCGCTTTGAGCTTATCTTCGATATGCTCGTAGCCACGGTCAATATGGTAAATACGATCGACCAGCGTTGTTCCTTCCGCAATACAGCCTGCCAAGACCAGACTGGCCGAGGCACGAAGATCCGTTGCCATCACCTGCGCACCTGACAAGGTTTCTACACCGTGACAGATTGCAGTATTGCTCTCAATTTCTGCATGCGCGCCCATACGAATCAGCTCAGGGATATGCATAAAGCGGTTTTCGAAGATGGTTTCGGTAATCAAACCCGTTCCTTCTGCCACCAGATTCAGCAAGGTAAACTGTGCCTGCATATCGGTCGGGAATCCCGGATGCGGAGCCGTACGCACGTTAACCGCTTTAGGTCGCTTGCCGTGCATATCCAGGCTGATCCAGTCTTCACCGGTTTCGATGTCTGCCCCTGCATCGCGCAGCTTCGCCAGCACCGCATCCAGCGTATCGGGCTGTGCATTGCGGCAGATGACTTTACCGCCGGAGATGGCTGCCGCAACCAGGAAGGTGCCGGTTTCAATGCGATCGGGCAGTACACGGTAAACGCCGCCGCCCAGACGCTCGACGCCTTCGATAGTAATTTTATCGGTACCGGCACCGCTGATTTTGGCGCCCAGCGTGTTCAGGAAGTTGGCGGTATCAACGATTTCAGGTTCACGCGCCGCATTCTCAATCACGGTAGTGCCGGTTGCCAGCGTCGCTGCGCTCATGATGGTGACGGTCGCGCCCACGCTGACTTTGTCCATCACGATCAGCGCGCCCTTCAGGCGTCCGTTAACGGATGCTTTGACATAACCTTCTTCCAGCTTGATCTCTGCACCTAACTGCTCAAGGCCCGTAATATGCAGGTCAACCGGGCGCGCACCGATGGCGCAGCCGCCCGGCAGTGACACTTCGCCCTGGCCAAAACGCGCCACCAGCGGACCCAGCGCCCAAATTGAGGCACGCATGGTTTTCACCAGTTCGTAAGGCGCACAAAAAACGTCTACACCGCTGGCATCAACGTGTACAGAACCGTTGCGCTCAACCTTTGCACCCAATTGCGTCAACAGCTTCATGGTGGTGTCGATGTCACGCAGCTTTGGCACATTCGTGATCTCTACCGGCTCTTCAGCCAGCAAAGCAGCAAACAGAATGGGTAGCGCGGCGTTTTTCGCGCCGGAAATGGTGACTTCACCACTTAAGCGGGTGGGGCCTTGCACACGAAATTTATCCATTAACACGGTTCTCAATTAACTGGCTATAAAACGGTCACGCTCAGGCGAGCAGCCCCGGAGGGAATCAAAAACCGTTGAGTTTACGGTCACGCGCCCACTCTGCAGGCGTGTAAGTTTTGATGGAGACGGCATGAATACGGTTGTCCGCAATAAATTCCATCAGCGGCGCATAGACAGCCTGCTGCTTCTTCACGCGGCTTAACTCACCAAACAGCTCACCCACGGCGATAACCTGGAAATGGCTGCCATCATTGCTCATGACATGAACTTCATCTAAGGGCAGCGCTGCCATCAGCACGGCCTGAATCTCACTGTTTTCCATTGCTCTTAACTTCACTTAATAATAATAAGGCTGACATAGTAGAGGAAAGTGCCTGATTCTTAAATACGCAAAAGCCCCTGTACGGGACCGGGGCTTTGACGAGAAAGGCCAGTTCAGGCGCTTTAATCCGCAGAAACAATAATTTGTTGCAGGTTGTAAAGGGTGATCAACGACTGCAATTTGTCGCCGATTCCCACAAAGCGCAGCGAGCCTCCCTGCTGCGAGGTAATCTCCCGCAGGTGAACCAGCAGCGCAAGTCCCGATGAATCCACCCTTTGCAGGGCGGAAACATCGATCAGTTCGACCGCGTTAACCAGCGCTTCACGCTGCTCCCACAGACTCAGCAGCGTGTCACGATCCAGCTCGCCTTCCAGCCGCAGCGTGTTTGCCTCGCGTGACCAGTGCAGTGATGCCTGCATTATTTGTTTTGATCCAGGGTGATAGGCTGTTTCGCTGAGGCTTCCAGCTGAGCGGTCAGCGCATCGATCCCCTTGGTACGCAGCAGATCGCCCCACTCATTCTGTTTGGTGGTGATCATGCTCACGCCTTCCGCGATCATATCGAAAGCCTGCCAGTTGCCGGTCTGGCTGTTCTTACGCCACTGGAAGTCGAGGCGTACAGGCGGACGGCCCTGAGGATCGATAATGGTCACGCGGATAGCCACAATATTGGTGTTGCCAATCGGCTTCTCAGGTTCAATCTGATAGGTCTGACCGTGATACAGGGCCAGTGCCTGGCCATAAGCCTGAGCCAGATAGTCGCCAAAGGCTTTGAAGTAAGCTTCACGCTGTGCTGGTGTGGCATCGCGGTAGAAACGGCCCAGCACTAATGCACCGGCATATTTGATTTGCACGTAAGGCAGGAGCTCCTGACGAACGATCTCACGCAGATAGTTTGGATCCTGCTTAATTTTCGGCTGTTCGTTCTTGAGACGGGTGAACGTTTTGTTAGCCGCTTCGTTCATCAGTTTATAAGGATTGCTTTGATCGGCCGCGGTGGCTGCCAGTGGCGTGACCACCAGCATGGCGATCATCAGAAAACGTTTAAACATCATGTTATCCCTCTATTTAAGGTTGAGCCGCTGCTGCCGGTGCGGCCATCTCGCCGCCCTGCGCGTCCTTACTGTCACTGGTTTGCTTGTTGCCTTTATTGTCGCCGCTTTTATACAGGAACTGGCCAATCAAATCTTCCAGCACCATCGCCGACTTGGTATCGCGAATCGTCCCGCCGTCATTCAGCATTGACGATCCTAGCTCAGGATCGTCAAAGCCGATATTTAACGACAGAAACTGCTCGCCCAGTAACCCCTGAGTGCGGATCGCCAGCGAACTGGTATCCGGAATCTGATTGGCATATTTATCACTGATATCCATTGTGACGCGCGGCAGTAACGTTTTAGGTTCAAGAGAAATGTCCGTTACGCGCCCAATCACCACGCCGCCAATTTTCACTGGCGAACTGGCTTTCAGGCCGCCGATGTTATCGAAGGTGGCATACAGTTTCCAGGTGGGCTCCGTACCTAAAGATTTGAGATCTGCCACGCGCAGGCAGAGAAACAACACGGCAATCATTGCCATGATCATAAACACGCCAACCCAAATTTCGCTTTTTTTGCTTTGCATCGCATCAATTCCCAAACATCAGTGCTGTCAGCACAAAATCTAAACCGAGCACCGCCAGTGATGCATGCACCACGGTGCGCGTCGTGGCGCGGCTAATCCCTTCAGAGGTCGGGATGGCATCGTAACCGTTGAACAATGCAATCCAGGTGACAGTGACGGCAAACACAGCGCTTTTAATAATGCAGTTGACCACATCGCTACGAAAATCGACGGCGTTTTGCATCGCCGACCAGAAGAAGCCAGGGTCAATCCCTTTCCAGCTCACGCCTACCAGCGCTCCGCCCGTAATCCCTACAGCAGTAAAGATTAACGCCAGCAGCGGCATGCTGATAAAACCCGCCCAAAAGCGCGGCGAAACGACACGGCGCAGGGGATCGACTGCCATCATCTCCATACTGGAGAGTTGCTCCGTGGCTTTCATCAGCCCGATTTCTGCCGTTAAGGCCGATCCTGCGCGCCCTGCAAACAGCAGCGCCGTCACAACCGGACCCAGTTCACGCAGCAGCGACAGCGCCACCAGCATGCCCAGACTGGTTTCAGCGCCATAGGTGGTTAACACCAGATAGCCCTGGAGGCCCAGCACCATGCCAATAAACAGACCGGAGACGACAATGATGACCAGAGACAGTACGCCGATGCTGTAAAGCTGTTTGATCAGCAGCGGAAAGTGTTTACGGAACGCGGGCTTACCGACCAGCGCATGAAAAAGCATTAAACCGGCACGCCCAAAGCTGGCGCAGGTTCCTATTCCCCGGCGTCCTAACGACGCCAGTGCTTTCAACAACATCAGCTTAGATTCTCCCTGAGCCGGTTAAGTCGGCCAAATAGTCGCCCGCCGGAAAACGAAACGGCACTGGCCCATCCGCAATGCCGTCAATAAACTGGCGCACACGGGGATCGTTGTTAGCACGCAGGTCTGGCGTCGTGCCGTGCGCAATAATTTTTTGTCCTGCCACAATGTAGGCGTAATCAGCAATACTCAACACTTCGGGCACGTCGTGGGAAACCACGATGCAGGTCAGGCCCAGCGCATGATTCAGTTCATCAATAAGCTTAACCAGCACGCCCATGGTAATGGGATCCTGCCCTACAAAGGGTTCATCGAACATAATGAGTTCAGGCTCAAGCGCAATCGCGCGCGCCAGCGCAACCCTGCGGGCCATCCCACCTGACAGCTCCGCAGGCTTCAGCTGCGCAGCACCGCGTAAACCCACGGCTTCCAGCTTCATCAATACGGTACTGTGTAAAATCGGCGCGGGCAGCCGGGTATGTTCACGCAGCGGCCAGGCCACATTTTCGTATACCGTTAAGTCGGTAAACAGCGCGCCTGACTGAAACAACATGCTCATCTTTTTACGCGCTTCATACAACTTTGTGCGCGACAATGTCGGAATGTTCTCATCCCGAAACCAGATCTCACCGCTGTCAGGTTGCAGTTGCCCGCCAATTAAGCGTAGCAGCGTTGTTTTCCCGATCCCCGACGGCCCCATAATCGCCGTCACTTTACCTTTTGGCACCGTCAGCGAAATATCGTCGAAAATTTTGCGATCGCCACGTGAAAAACTCACGCCACGAACCTCAACCAGGTTCGTTTTTTGTTGGATCATTATCACCTCTATTACGGTTCGGGCGTCAACATAGGGTACGATGGTAGCCTGTTAAGGCTAAACGCACGATAGCTTTACAGAAACTTAATACAAAGATTTGGCGAAAACGGTCATAAAATTTACTTTTGCCGCTCAGAAGGTCAAAATCAGCGCCTGTTTTGTCACAAAGAACCTGAAGGCGAGCCGACAGGGGTTTTAAGCAAGGATTTTTCATGTTCGTCGCTACCGCACTGCTGATTATCGGACTGCTTTTACTGGCTTATGGTGCCGATCGTCTGGTGTTTAGTGCTGCAATACTTTGTCGATCCTTTGGCATCCCGCCCTTGATCATCGGCATGACCGTCGTCAGTATCGGCACCTCGCTCCCGGAGATCATTCTCTCTTTCTCGGCAGCGCAGTACGGACAGATGGATCTGGCGGTGGGCACCGCGCTTGGCTCAAACATCACCAACATTCTTTTGATTCTCGGTGGCGCGGCCTTGCTGCATCCCCTGAGCATCCATTCCAATTTAATACGCCGTGAACTGCCGCTGATGGTGCTGGTCTCACTTCTTAGCGGCATCATGTTATTTGATAACTATCTTAGTCGCCTGGATGGCCTTGCACTGATTGCTATCGCCGCGATTTATCTGATAGTGACCATCCGCATCGCGCGCAAAGCAGAGAAGGACAATAACGATACGTTAACGCGCGAACAATTAGCCGAACTGCCGCGTGAAGAGAGCGGAAATACCGTCGCCTTTCTCTGGCTGGCCGTCGCACTGATTATCCTGCCCATGTCGACGCACATGGTGATCGATAACGCGACCGTATTTGCGGATTACTTTGGCGTCAGCGAGTTGGTCATGGGGCTGACGCTCATCGCGGTCGGCACCAGTCTGCCAGAGCTGGCAACCGTCATCGCGGGCGCGCTGAAAGGTGAAGATGATATCGCTATAGGCAACCTGATTGGTGCCAATATTTATAATCTGGCTATCGTTCTGGGTCTGCCGGCCCTGATTCATCCCGGCAGCGTAGACTATCACGCATTTGCGCGCGATTACTGGATAATGCTGGGTGTCAGCGTGCTGTTCGCCATGCTTTGTCTGCTGCGTCGCCGCCGGGTTGGCCGTACGGCGGGCTCGCTTTTACTCTGTGGTTTCTTCGTCTGGGTAACGCTGCTGTGGCTACAGCCGGCGTTTATGGACGGCTAAAAAGGACAGATTCGCCATGTCATATCAGCAACCAACGGTAAATTTTGATTTTCAGAAAGCCGGTAAAACGGTATTACGCATCGAGCGCGAAGGCCTGGAGCAGCTTGATCAATATATTAATGAGGCTTTCGCCGACGCCTGCGCACTGATTTATGCCTGTCAGGGAAAAGTTGTGGTCATGGGGATGGGCAAGTCGGGCCATATCGGGAAAAAAATGGCGGCCACCTTTGCCAGCACCGGCACGCCGGCGTTCTTTGTGCATCCCGCTGAAGCCAGCCATGGCGATCTTGGCATGGTAGGTAAAGACGATGTCGTCATCGCGATATCTAACAGTGGCGAATCCAGTGAGATTTTGGCGCTGATACCGGTAATGAAACGCCAAAAGATTCCGTTGATCGGTATGACAAGCCGTCCTGAAAGCGCCATGGCCCGCGCCGCAGATATCCACCTGTGCGTGAAAGTCCCACAGGAGGCCTGTCCGCTCGGCCTGGCACCCACCACCAGCACAACCGCAACGCTGGTCATGGGCGATGCGCTGGCCGTTTCCCTGCTGGAAGCCCGCGGCTTTACGCCAGAAGACTTTGCCTTGTCCCATCCGGGCGGTGCGCTGGGCCGGAAGCTGCTGCTACACGTCAGCGACATTATGCACAGCGGGGATGAACTCCCGCACGTCACTCGCGATGCTTCCCTGCGTGATGCCCTGCTGGAAATTACCCGTAAAAATCTCGGCCTGACGGTTATCGTGGACGATCTGATGAAGATCGAGGGCATCTTTACCGATGGTGACCTGCGCCGCATCTTTGATATGGGCATTGATTTTCAACACGCCACTATCGCTGAAGTCATGACCCGGGGTGGCATTCGCGTGCGGCCTAACGTGCTGGCGGTGGATGCGCTGAATTTGATGCAAACCAAAAACATTACTTCCCTGCTGGTGGCCGATGACGACCGTCTGTTGGGTGTGGTACATATGCATGACATGCTGCGCGCTGGCGTAGTGTAAACAGGAAGACATAATGCAGTCGGAAAATGCCACTTTAGAAACGTGCTACGGCCCGGTCAGTTCAGATGTCATGACGCGCGCCAGTAAAATTCGCCTGCTGATCTGCGACGTTGACGGTGTGATGTCGGATGGCCTGATTTATATGGGGAACAGCGGCGAAGAGCTGAAAACCTTTAACGTGCGCGATGGCTATGGCGTTCGCTGCCTGCTGACCTCTGACGTCGAAGTGGCTATTATTACCGGCCGCACGGCCAAATTACTGGAAGACCGCTGTAAAACGCTCGGGATTCGCCACCTTTATCAGGGGCAATCAGATAAGCTTTTGGCCTATGGTGAACTTCTGGATACACTGTCGCTCTCTGACGATCAGGTCGCCTATATTGGCGACGATCTGATTGACTGGCCAGTGATGGCGAAAGTCGGGCTAAGCGTGGCTGTCGCCGATGCCCATCCATTGCTATTGACGCGCGCGAACTACGTTACCCGTATTGCCGGTGGGCGCGGCGCGGTGCGGGAGCTGTGCGATCTCATCTTAATGGCGCAAAATAAATTCGAGGATGCCAAAGGGCAATCAGTATGAGTAAAAGCAGGCGTTGGATAACGTTGGGTCTGGCCTTGATTGCGCTGGTGCTTATTGGCTGGAATTTCACTAACCGGGATGGCGACAACAGCGCGCCGGTAGCGAATAATGATCAAACGCCAACCTACACTAGTGCCAATTCGCATACCGTAGTCTACAACCCGCAAGGCGGGCTGGCTTATAAGCTGATATCGGACAAAGTCACCTATTACGAAGACAGCGGAATAAGCTGGTTTGATAATCCGGTGATGACTACCTATGACGAAAATAAAATGCCGACCTGGACGGTACGTTCAGATAAAGCAAAGCTTACCAAAGATCGTATGCTGTATCTGTACGGCCATGTTGAGCTGAATGCTCTGGCTCCAGATTCTGAGCTTGAGAGAATTAAAACGGATAACGCTCAGGTCAATCTTGTCACGCAGGACGTCGCCTCTGACGACCAGGTGACGTTATATGGCCGCAGTTTTAACTCTACCGGTATGAAAATGCGCGGTAATTTACGGACAAAGAACGCCGAGTTAATCGAAAAGGTCAAAACTTCTTATGAAATTCAAAATGAACAAAAACCGCATTAAGTTTTTACTGGCCAGTATGCTGCTTGCAACCAGCCTGCCTGCTCTGGCGCTGACCGGTGACTCGGACAAACCCGTCAATATCGACTCTGAGAATCAGTCTCTGGATCTGCAAGGCAATGTCGCGACCTTCACCGGTAATGTTATTGTCACCCAGGGATCGATCAAAATTACTGCGGATAAAGTGGTGGTCACGCGTCCGGGCGGTGACAGTAAAAAAACCATCGTAGATGCTTACGGTAACCCTGCCACCTTTTACCAGATGCAGGACAACGGCAAACCGGTTCAGGGTCATGCGTCCAAACTGCATTATGAGCTTGCCAATGACTTTGTTGAGCTGACCGGCAACGCCTACATTGAGCAACTGGACAGCAACATCAAAGGCGACCGCATCACCTATCTGGTAAAAGAGCAAAAAATGCAGGCTTACAGCCAGGGCCAGAGCAAGCGCGTAACGACCGTGCTGGTGCCGTCGCAGTTGCAGGATAAGCCCGCGTCAACCAACAGCGAAAAAAAGAGTAACTGATCACTATGGCCACATTAATCGCAGAAAACCTGGCAAAGGCTTATAAAGGCCGCCGCGTGGTTGAAGACGTCAGCCTGCAGGTAAAGTCCGGTGAAATCGTCGGGCTGTTGGGTCCAAACGGTGCGGGTAAAACGACCACCTTTTACATGGTGGTGGGCATTGTTCCGCGCGATGCGGGACGCATCATTATTGATGACGAAGATATCAGCATCCTGCCGCTTCATGCGCGTGCGCGCCGCGGCATTGGCTATCTGCCGCAGGAAGCCTCAATCTTTCGTCGCCTGAGCGTTTACGACAACCTGATGGCGGTCCTGCAAATTCGTGATGACTTAACCGAAGAGCAGCGACAGGATCGGGCTAACGAGCTAATGGAAGAGTTTCACATTGCTCATCTGCGCGACAATATGGGGCAATCGCTGTCGGGTGGTGAGCGCCGTCGCGTAGAAATTGCGCGTGCGCTGGCAGCGAATCCGAAATTTATCCTGCTGGATGAACCCTTTGCCGGGGTCGACCCGATTTCCGTTATCGACATCAAAAAAATCATTGAACACCTGCGTGACAGTGGCCTTGGTGTTCTCATCACCGACCACAACGTGCGTGAAACGCTGGCGGTCTGTGAACGCGCCTATATCGTCAGTCAGGGAAACCTGATTGCGCACGGTACGCCGAATGAAGTCCTTGCAGATGAGCAAGTTAAACGGGTTTATTTGGGTGAAGAGTTCAGACTCTGATAAGGTGTCGTTAATACTGATGTTTACCCGGGAATATCCATCCTGTCTATGAAGCAAGGTTTGCAACTCAGGCTCAGCCAACAACTGGCGATGACCCCACAACTGCAGCAGGCGATACGTCTGCTGCAGCTCTCTACGCTCGAACTCCAGCAAGAGTTACAGCTGGCGCTGGAAAGCAATCCCCTGCTTGAGCAAACCGATCTGCACGATGAAATAGACGCGAAAGAGTATCAGGAAGGCGAAGCGGGACTGGATACCCGAGAAGCGCTGGAACAAAAGGATATGCCTGAAGAGCTGCCGCTTGACGCCACGTGGGACGAGATTTACACCGCAGGCACGCCTTCAGGAACCGGCACCGATTATCAGGATGACGAGCTGCCGATTTATCAGGGCGAAACCACACAGTCACTGCAGGACTATCTTATGTGGCAGGTCGAGTTAACGCCCTTCAGCGATAACGACCGTGCCATTGCGACCTCTATCGTCGATGCCATTGATGACACCGGTTATCTTACCGTTTCACTTGAAGAGATTCTCGATAGTATCGGTAACGACGAGCTGGAAATCGACGAAGTCGAAGCCGTGTTAAAGCGCGTTCAGCGTTTCGATCCTGTCGGCGTCGGCGCGCGTGATTTGCGCGACTGCCTGCTGGTGCAGCTGTCGCAGTATGCGCCTGAAACGCCGATGCTGGCGGAAGCAAAATTGATCGTCAGCAGCCATCTCGATTTGCTGGCGAACCACGATTTCCGCAGCCTGATGCGCGTAACGCGTCTGAAAGAAGACGTACTGAAAGAGGCAATGCTGCTGATTCAGTCGCTCGATCCGCGCCCGGGTCAGTCGATTAACACCGGTGAACCCGAATACGTGATTCCCGATGTGCTGGTACGTAAAGTGACGACGCGCTGGACGGTCGAGCTGAATACCGACAGCCTGCCCAGGTTGAAGATCAACCAGCAATATGCCGCCATGGGCGGAGCCGGACGCAACGACAGCGACAGTCAGTTTATCCGCAGTAATTTGCAGGAAGCCCGCTGGCTGATTAAAAGTCTTGAAAGCCGTAACGAGACATTGTTAAAAGTCTCCCGCTGTATTGTGGAACAGCAGCAGGCCTTTTTTGACCAGGGTGAAGAGTTTATGCGTCCTATGGTGCTGGCCGATATTGCCCAGGCGGTGGACATGCATGAATCGACGATTTCCCGCGTGACCACGCAAAAATACCTTCACAGCCCACGAGGCATTTTTGAACTGAAGTATTTTTTCTCCAGTCATGTTAATACTGAAGGTGGCGGAGAAGCGTCATCTACCGCTATTCGTGCGCTGGTGAAAAAATTAATCTCGGCGGAAAACCCCGCCAAGCCCTTGAGTGACAGTAAACTGACCTCCATGTTATCTGATCAAGGGATAATAGTGGCACGTCGAACCGTCGCTAAGTACCGCGAGTCTTTGTCCATACCGCCTTCAAATCAGCGTAAACAGCTGGTTTGACAGAAATGAGAAGGAAGACCTATGCAGCTGAACCTTACCGGGCAAAATGTTGAAATCACCGAACCCCTGCGTGAGTTCGTGACAACGAAATTTGCCAAACTGGAACATTACTTTGATCATATCAATCAGGTGTATGTTGTCCTGAAAGTTGAGAAGGTGACGCAGATTGCTGATGCAACCCTGCACGTCAACGGTGGCGAGCTGCATGCCACATCTGAAGCGGAAGATATGTATGCGGCAATTGACGGATTGATTGACAAGTTGACCCGTCAACTGACCAAATATAAAGACAAGCTAAAAAAACACTAACCTTCACGCTGGCAGGCGCGCCCGGCGCGCAAAGCTGAAAGGATGGGGCGGATTAACCGCCCCGTTTTGTCATCTGTGCCAGCGCCATTATTCCGCGACGTGATGTTTACGTACCGGGTTGATGGCTATGTGAACTCGCAAGTGAAACGACAATGAACAATGATTTAACACTGGAACTGAGCACGGTGCTTTCGCCAGACTGCACCCGCAGTAGCGTACACTGCCAAAGCAAAAAACGGGCGCTGGAGATTATCAGCGAACTGGCCGCTAAGCAGCTCAACCTGCCGCATCAAACGCTGTTTGAAGCGATCCTAACCCGTGAGCGCATGGGGAGCACCGGTATCGGTAACGGTATCGCGATCCCTCACGGCAAGCTGGAGGAAGATACTTTACGGGCCGTAGGCGTCTTTATCAGCCTGGAGCAACCCATCGCTTTTGATGCCGTGGATAACCAGCCTGTCGATCTGCTTTTTGCGCTACTGGTGCCGGCTGACCAGTGTAAAACCCATTTACATACGCTGTCGTTAGTGGCAAAACGACTGGCGGATAAAACGGTTTGCCGCCGCCTGCGTGCCGCGCAGAGCGATGAAGAACTGTATGCGATTATTACCGAAGCACAAACAGAGCAATAAAGCGCGTGATTTACCGGCGTAAGCCGGCTTTAAAACGGGAGAGAAGGTCATGGTGCTGATGATCGTCAGCGGTCGGTCAGGCTCGGGAAAGTCAGTGGCGCTTCGCGCGCTGGAAGACATGGGTTTTTACTGCGTTGATAACCTGCCAGTGGTGCTGTTGCCTCAACTGGCTGAATCACTGGTCGAGCGCAATATCTCTGCGGCCGTGAGTATTGACGTACGCAATATGCCCGAATCTCCTGAGATTTTTGAGACGGCGCTCAGCAGTTTGCCTTCAGCATTCTCACCGCAGTTGCTGTTTCTTGATGCCGATCGCAACACGTTGATCCGCCGTTACAGTGATACGCGCCGTCTGCATCCGTTATCCAGCAAGAATCTGTCGCTGGAAAGCGCGATTGACGAAGAGAGCGACCTGCTTGAACCGCTGCGTTCCCGTGCCGATCTGATTATTGATACTTCAGAGATGTCGGTACACGAACTGGCGGAGATGTTGCGTACCCGCTTGCTGGGTAAACGTGAGCGTGAGCTGACAATGGTGTTCGAATCGTTTGGCTTCAAGCACGGCATTCCCATTGATGCAGATTACGTTTTCGACGTGCGCTTTTTGCCTAACCCGCACTGGGATCCCAAATTACGTCCCATGACCGGTCTGGACAGGCCCGTGGCCGCGTTCCTCGATCGCCATACTGAAGTCCATAACTTCATATATCAGACGCGTAGCTATCTGGAACTCTGGTTGCCGATGCTGGAAACCAACAACCGTAGCTATCTTACCGTGGCGATTGGCTGTACTGGCGGCAAACATCGCTCCGTGTATATTGCCGAACAGCTGGCTGACTATTTCCGCTCGCGGGGTAAAAATGTACAGTCTCGTCATCGCACGCTGGAAAAACGTAAATCATGACCGTTAAGCAAACCGTGGAAATCAGAAATAAGCTCGGCATGCATGCACGTCCTGCTATGAAGCTGTTTGAACTGGTGCAGAGTTTCGATGCCGAAGTGCTGTTACGTAACGAGAGCGGAACAGAGGCCGAAGCCAGCAGCGTTATCGCGTTGCTGATGCTGGATTCGGCCAAAGGCGGTCATATTGAGATCGAAGCCAGCGGCCCACAGGAAACGGAAGCCCTGGCCGCCGTCATTGAACTGTTTGAAGCCGGATTCGACGAAGACTAACGTCAGTTCAGATGATTGCGCTGCAGGAAGCCTTCGCCACCCAACTGACGCATCTGGCGCAGGATCCACTGCTGGCGTTGACGGACATAGCCTGAAGGTGCGTCTGCGCGAAAGCGCAGCGGATTAGGCAAGACAGCAGCCAGCAGCGCCGCTTCAGACAGGGTTAATCGGCTGGCAGGTTTATGAAAGAAGCGGCGTGAAGCCGCCTCTACCCCGAACGTGCCTTTGCCAAACTCCGCGATATTCAGATAAACCGTCAGGATCCTCCGTTTGGTCCATACGGTTTCCAGCCCGACGGTTAATCCCGCCTCCAGTCCTTTACGCACCCAACTCCGGCCATCCCACAAAAACAGATTTTTTGCCGTTTGCTGTGACAGCGTGGATGCTCCACGCATCCGGCTGTCACTGTCGTCCAGTACGGACCGGATTGCCGCTACGTCAAACCCCCAATGGTCGGGGAAGTGTTGATCTTCAGAAGCGATGACGGCCAGTTTCATCCAGGGTGAAATTTCATCTGCTCCTACCCAGTCCGAATGAGAGACGTAGCCAAAATCGCCCCTGAACCAGGCACCTACCTGACGTTCTGCCATCACGGCTGAAAAGGGGACAGGAATGAACGAAAAGAGCAGAATGCCCGCCAGCCACAGCCCCAGCCAAATAAACACAATGCGCATCACTACAGGCTTCACGCGCCGCCACAGGTTCCCTTTATGCTTACTCATGCGCTCGTCTCAAGATTTTTATGCGTTAATTAATTTCAGGCGTGACCACTGCCCGGCGTACACTTTTTTACTGACAAATGCGCTGCTACGTTGTGCAACGTTTATAACAAAACAATGAAAATGCATTCTGAATGCAACAATAGTTTGAATGAGTTCAATTACTTCCACGCGTAAGGAATCGGTTCCATCTTTTTTGTAATGCGCTCACCGTTCTAAAAAGATGATACCATTTTGTGACAATCCCATACCTCAATGTTTCACAAAACTTATATATAATTCTGCGGACTGTAAAAAGCCCTCACGGCACCTGCTGATAAAATGTTCACTCAGTGACCTTGCTAAGGGATTTATTTGTCACACAGCGTTATTTCAACTCTATGTTTTTGCCGAATTATAAAAGACTTTCTATCGGCAAAACCTTTTGATGATGAGATAAGATCCGGTGACCCGAAACGTTTTGGGTCCGATCGACCTGTTTTCTTCATTATTCTTTATTATCATAAGTTTATATCTATTTTACTCGCAAGCTACGGCAAAAAATTTTGGTTACCGCGCGCAACACAGGTTTTGTTAACAAATTTGGCTTAAGCCCGTACAAAAAACAGTAGGTTTGATTAAAAAACAACCAATACGACGGTAAAATTGATTCATTGCTTGACTATGTTGTCGAATTAATGTTTCCTGTATTTAAACGCGGTTCAACATCACAAATTTTAATGAATCTTGTCACAAAGTAATTTGAATTTGCTAAGGTGTTGCAAGTGTTAACCAATACCCCGCTGTTGCATGAATAACATTAAGCATAGCAGCAGCGTCTTTTTCCCTGGTGTTGGCGCAGTATTAGCGCACCCCGGCTTCGGCTGGGGTCATTTTTTTGTATCAACGCTGTTTTTCAGCAACCCACTCGCGCAGTACCTGCACATCGTGTTGCCATTCACGCTTCAGTTCTTCGACCCATTCGCCCACGTTGTCCCACCATGCCGGTAGTTCAGGGCTTTGAATCTGCTTTGCCACCTGCTGAAGATGCTGTAACCCAACCGAGCCTGCTGCACCCTTGATTTTATGCCCTTCCTCAGCAATGCCTTTTTGGTCACGCGCCATCATGTTGGAATCCAGCACCTCAAGATAACCCGGCATCATCTGTTCAAACATAGTCAGGCTTTGCGTAATCAGCTTCGGCCCCACCAGATCCAGATATTGTTCGAGCATAGGAACATCCAGTATTGCATCGGTTTTACTGTTATTCACGAACCTGGCCGGCTGCGCATCGCTCTCAGACTGATAGTCCCAAAACTTTTTAATGATGGCCGTTAACGCGGGCACGGCAAGGGGCTTACTGAGCACGTCGTCCATGCCAGCGTCGAAGTACTCTTTTTTGTCTTTCAGCACGTTGGCCGTTAACGCCACCAACGGCGGCAGGTTTGCGTCTGGATGTTGCTGACGGATGGCGCGTGACACATCCATCCCGGTCATGTCCGGCAGCTGGATATCTAACAGCACCAGATCAAACTCAAGCGGATCAAACATCTCCAGTGCCGCCTTGCCAGTCATCGCCACTTCTACGCTGCATCCGAGTTTTTCCAGTACCGAGCGTGCAACAACGACATTCAGCTCAATATCTTCCACCAGCAGGACGTGCAAAGCAGGGAGCGGAAGCGGGTCGTCCACGCCTTCATCTTCCACTTCTTCTGCAATGCGTGGCGCTTTTATCACAACGGTAAAGCAGGAGCCCTGCCCCGGTGCGCTGTTTACGCTGATATCCCCGCCCATGGCCTGTGCCAGGCGGCGTGACACTGCCAGACCAATACCGGTTCCGGTCGCCGGCTTCCCGCCGTGTTGATCGGTAACCTGATAATACATCGCAAAAATTTTATCCTGCTCTTCCTGCCGAATCCCCTGCCCTGAGTCCTGAACCTCAAAGCGCAGCGTTTCATCCTGCTCGTACGCGACGCGTACGACGATCTCTCCCTGCTGGGTGAATTTCACCGCGTTACCAATCAGATTCCACAGAATCTGCCGCAGGCGCGTGCCATCAGTCGAGATCTTATGCGGCAGCGGGAGTTGTGGCGCCATGACAAACTTCAACCCTTTAGGCTGAGCCAGCAGGCCTGAGAGGTTTTCCAGATCGGCCAGGAAACTGGTGAAGTCGACCGGCTGGTTATCCAGCTGAACCTTGCGGCGTTCGATCTTATCGACTTCAATGACGTCATTGAAAATGTTGCCCAACGTAATCGCGGAAACGTGGATCGTTTTCAGGTACTTAAGCTGCTCCTGGTTCAGATCGGTATCCAGCAAGATGCGACTGAGCCCGACAATGCCGTTAAGCGGCGTACGAAGCTCGTGGCTGATCGTTGAGATAAAGGTGGTCTTCTCGCGGCTGGCACTCTCCAGCGCGTCCTGATAGCGTTTACGCTCGGTAATATCGCGTCCGAAGCCCATCAGCCCACTGCGCTTACCCACGCGGTCATAATAGGGCACTTTGCGGATCTCAAAACAGGCTTTACGGCCATCGGGATACTGCAGCCACTGCTCATAGGTCAGCGAGACGTTATGCCGGAAGACTTTTTCGTCGGTCTCCAGCACCTTGGTGGCCGTATCGTTGTCATAGATGTCGCGAGGCGTCAGACCAATAAGCTGTTTTTCGCTTTTGCCGGTTAACAACTCCATGGCCCGGTTACAGCCCGAAAACTGTTTATCGATATTGCGGTAAAAGACCAGATCCGGTGAGGCATCCAGGAACGAACGCAGAAAGGAAGACTGTTGCTCCAGCTCAATTTGCGCCTGCTCGCGGCGCGCCACCTCTTCACGCAGCTTCGCCATCACCTGCTCACGTGCTTCCTCAGCTTTTTTACGATCGGCGATTTCATTATTAAGCTGTGAGATGGTCTCTTTCATCTGTTGATTTAGTTCGAGATCGCGCGTGCGCATCTCTTCCAGCTTATCCACCAGCCTTGCCAGACGCTGACGAGACTCTTCCAGTTGGTCAACCACCACAGAAAGGAAGTAGACCGCCCAGGGCGTGATTAAGAGGCCAAAAAAGACCGAACGCACCATATCGATACTTTCGACGTGGCCACGCAGTACCATGGTGACCGCCATCTGCACAATCATCGCCAGCACGACCAGCGCGGAGGCCAGCAGCAGCGAGAAACGTACCAGGCCAAGCTTGACCATTAAATCAACATAATATTGCGCCAGCAGGCGAATCTGTTTCATAAACACTCCCTGGATGAGAACAGCCACATGATAGCGTATTTATTTCGCTGTCGTCGCAGTGCATAAGGTAAGATCGCCGCGCGGATGCACTTATATGGTGCAAAACACGGTCTCTTCGCCGACGTTCAGCTCCTTAATGCTAAAACCCTTGACTAATTGTGCTAACTCAATGAATCTGTAAGGCCGCCTTTTTGCAAGGCGGGCTATTACTGCCTCTGCTTTTTCGCCAAATAACCTCCTGTTATCGCGACGCCATGCTTTTCATGCATACTCATTCATATAAATTGCAGTTTTAAGCAACCTGACGTGATTAATTTTGCTAATCATGATGCCCTTATTCATTCAAATTTGGTGCTATAAGAAAAACAGATACATCCTGTGCTTACACTGCCTGAAGCAGCATTTGATGCTGTTTAGTCCCTTATCGCCAGCATACTTCAGTGATTTCACGCCTTCTGCACAGTGATACAGTTCACATTTCATACCCTATACCTGAATGGCAAACTGACACATTTTAGACATAAAAAAATAATAAATTCATTCAGTTAAGGATACAAAGATGGGATTAAACTGTGTCAGTATCACTATTTGACCTCGATTCGCTTTCCCGATAAGTTGGAATTCCGCTGAAAGCTTTCATGATGGATACGTGTCACGGCATATCTATGCAACATGACGCCCACATGGTTTGAGTCATCTCCTTTCGAGAACGGAAAAATCAAGCGCAACGCCTCAAGGGACCTTTCTCCTGGCGATGAAAAGTGCGTAAAACCCAATCGCGCAGGCTGTCAGGCGCGGAAATGAAAGAATTTGCGCTGGGAAGTGTGCAGTTGAACTCAGTGCCTGAAACAATGCAGGTAATGTCTAAAGCAGTTTTAAGGAGACCCTCAATGTCCAGTAAAAAACCTGATTCCTATGGCTTATATGACCCAGCAGCAGGAAGTGACAGCTGTGGTGTAGGTTTCATTACCCGTAAGGACGGCGAGCAGACTCATGAAATTCTGCGCATGGCGCACAGCGCACTCTGTACGGTTCCGCACCGTGGCGGTATGTCCGCCGAAGGCGTGGGCGATGGCGCCGGGGTTAACGTCGATCTTTCCCTGCATTTTTTCCGTAAAATTACCGGTCAGGCGCTTGAAGCCGGACGCTTTGGTGTAGGTAACTTCTTCGTGCCGAAAGACACGGAACTGCGCGCCAATGCCGAACGTTTAGTCGAAGAGACGCTAAATCGCTTTAATCTGCCGGTTATCCTGAAGCGTGAAATGCCGCTGGATAACAGCGTCACGCGCCCGGCTGCCATGCAGTTTCAGCTTCCCATTGTGCAGTGGATTTTTGCCGCACCTCAGGACATCAGCAATCAGATCGATTTTGAAAAACTGATTTATCGCGCCCTGCTGACGATCGAGGCACAAGCCTTTACCCAACCCGAATTTGGCGGGTTATATCCACTGTCATTGTCGTCGCGCACCCAGGTCTTTAAAGCGCGCCTGAATTCGAATGAAGTGATCCCTTACTTCAAAGATCTGACCGATCCCGATCATCACGTACGCGGACTGTTTTTCCATACTCGCTTCTCAACGAATACCGATCCGCACACCACCATGGCACAGCCTTTCCGGTTGATGGCCCACAACGGTGAGCTGAATACCGATCGTAAAAACCGCATCGCCGAATCTGCGTTGGCTTCCGCCCGTGGCAAAACTATTGTGCGTCCGAAAGGCCAGTCAGACAGTTCGCGACTGGATCAGAGCATTCACAGCCGCCTGATGGAAGACGATCTGGACCTGATCACCGCGGTGGTGTCGATGATGCCGCCTGCCTGGGAAAACGATACCGCGCTCTCCCCTGCCGTGCGTGACATGCTGGAATACTTTTCGCTCTATGAAGAGAAAAACGATGGCCCGGCCGCCTTAATTTTTGGTAACGGCGAGGTAATCGGTGCGCGTCTTGATCGCCTGGGGCTGCGCCCGCTGCGTTCAATCGAAACGGCGGAATACATCGGTGCCATGTCCGAAGCGGGACAAATTGCCTTTCCCCCTGAAAGCGTGCTGCGCCGTGGCCGTATTGAAGCCGGCGGCATGCTGTATTTTGACCATCGCGAAAAGCGCAGTTACACCACGCACCAGGCGCTGGAGAAGCTGGCTGCTGAAAAAGACTATGCGGCATTGCTCGGCAAGTCGCGTGTCGATTTACGAGAGCTGCCGGTTATTCCTGCTGAACAACAGGGTTCTCCCCTGCGCTATCGCGGCGATCTGAAAACCTATCAGCGCTTCGTGGCGTACTACTATAACCAGGAAAGCTTTAAGTTCATGATGGATCCGATGCTGAACACCGGCGCCGAGAAAATCTCTGCGATGGGTTACGGCAATGCGATTAACGGCCTCTCCGATCATGAAGGCGGCATGGCGCACTACTTCTCGCAGCGCTTTGCTCAGGTGACCAATCCACCACTGGACTCCATTCGCGAAGCGGATGGCATGACGCTGCGCGTGGCGCTGGGCGCTAAACCGCATCTGGGCCGCAGTAAAGGTCGGCAGATCATTGTGCCAACCCCGATTCTGACCCATCTGGACATGCTGCAGCTGCGCGAGCAGAACGTGGCCCCTTACGCTCGCTTCGAAATGCTTTACGAGCCGGTCACCGGCAAAGATCTGCTGAGCCGCACAGCGAACGCCAGCGCGCTGGAAAAAGCGATTGACGATCTGGCACAGCAGGTGGTGGATTTTGCCCGCTCAGAGGGCGGCATTGCCGTACTGACCGATCGCCATATCTCTTCTACCCAGGCCGCATTGCCCATGCTGCTGGTCATTTCTGCCGTTAACCAGCGTCTGGTACAGGAAGGTTTACGCCTGGATGTGTCGCTGGTGGTGGAGAGCGGACAGATCATCTCTTCTCACCATATTGCGGCTACGCTGGGCTTTGGCGCGTCAGCCGTTTATCCGCTCGGCGTGCAAATGCGTGCTGAGGAAAAATTTGGTGAAGGCGAAGAAGGCAACAAAGCCTTTAAACGCTACGCTAAAGCGGCCGAAAAAGCCCTGATGAAAACCATGGGTAAAGTGGGGCTGTGTACCGTTGAGAGCTACAGCAGCGGCGAGTTCTTCGAGCCTAACTTCCTGAATACCGATGACCCGGTACTGAGAAAGTATTTTCCAAACATTAAAACGCCTGTGGGCGGCGCGGGCTTCGCAACCATCGCTCAGATGGCGGTGGACTGGCATCAGAGCGCACTGAAAATTCAGGGCGAGTCCGAAGTGCCGCTGTTAGGCCTGTTTAAAGAACGTGCAGAGGGCGCAGGCCACTCTTACGGCACCATTGCCGTACGCACCTTTATTGATATGACGGAAGAGCCGATTCGCTTCACGGACAAAGCGCGTGAAGAGGATAACTTTATTCGTCTGATGACGCTGGCCCGTCTGGACAATGCCTTTGGCATCAAGCCGGAGACGTTTAAAGACAGCAGCTTTGAGCGCATCCCGGATGAGGTGATGAATGATTTTGCCATTACGGCCGATTATCGTCAGTTCTCCAGCCTGATGTACGAAGAGCGCAAACGCCGCCCAGCCGCGCTGCGCGATATTCTGGCCTTCCCGGCAGATCTTACCCACATCGACAGTGAGGCCGAATTCCGGCGTAAGCTGGGTCGCTACTCGCTGACTAACAATGGTTTTGCCACCCGCGGCCTGGTCTGTGACGCCATTGAGGGCAGCCAGAATGCCTTTATGCTGCGTCTGACCGATGCCATTGCCGGACTGAAACCAGAAAGTGAACGCCTGCTCAACCTGTCACGTGCGCTGAAAGCCCGTTTTAACGACGAGATTGAAACCGCAGAAGTGGTTGCTGGCGGCCTGAAAGTCACCGCCAGCGGCAAAGCGGCGGACTACCTGTCACGTATTTTCACGGCGCTGCCGTCGCTGCCGTTGAGCGATATTCAGCCCGCGAGCGAAATTACCCGCACTTTCGCGTCTGGCGCGATGAGTCACGGTGCGCTGGTCGCACCGGCGCATGAAGCCGTTGCGCATGGCACCAACATGGTCGGGGGCATGAGTAACTGTGGAGAAGGCGGTGAGCACTACTCCCGTCACGGCACCATTCGCGCTTCACGTATCAAACAGCTGGCGTCAGGCCGCTTTGGCGTCTGGGCGGCCTACCTGGCCGATCCGATGCTGGAAGAGCTTGAGATCAAAATCGGCCAGGGCGCCAAGCCCGGAGAAGGCGGTCAGCTTCCGGCGGCAAAAGTTACCGTAGAGATCGCCGCCGCGCGCGGCGGCACGCCAGGCGTTGAGCTGGTTTCCCCGCCGCCGCACCACGATACCTACTCTATCGAAGATCTGGCGCAGCTGATTCACGACTGTAAAGCGGCCCGCGTGCGCGTCATTGTGAAGCTGGTGTCATCTGAAGGTATTGGCACCATCGCCGTGGGCGTGGCGAAAGCCGGTGCTGACGTGATTAACGTTGCCGGTAACACGGGTGGTACAGGCGCCGCCTCGGTGACCAGCCTGAAATATACCGGTCGCGTTGCCGAAATCGGTATCGCCGAAGTTCACCAGGCCCTGTGTGCAAACGGCCTGCGCGACAAAGTTCTGCTGCGTTGCTCAGGCGCACAGCAAACCGGCAGCGACGTGGTGAAATCCGCACTGCTGGGCGGCGACAGCTTTGAGTTTGGTACCACCGCGCTGATGATGCTGAAGTGCGTGATGGCGAAGAACTGTAACGTTAAATGCCCGGCGGGATTAACCACTAACGCCGAAGCCTTTGATGGCGATCCGCGCCAGCTGGCACAGTACTTCCTGAACGTGGCGCATGAAGTGCGTGAGATTCTGGCGCGTATGGGCCTGCGTTCCCTGCGTGAAGCCCGTGGCCGCGCCGATCTGCTTCATCTGATGGATCACCCGTTGGAAGTCGGTAAGCTGGACCTGCGTGCCATGCTGACCGTGGTGCCCGAGCTGAAGATTGCTAAGCCAGTTTATCTGGAGAAAGATTTTGAACTGGATGACCGCTGGGTTGAAGAACTGAGCCAGCAACTGGTCGATCAGGGTAAAACCTCTCTGCAACTGGGTAAGGATGTCGTACTCAACAACCGCAATAAAAGCGTGGGCGGCCAGTTAGCTATCGATATTGAGCGCATGCTGAATCACACCCTGACGGCTGCACAGATTCAGGCAATGCCGGCCGTGCTGCGTGACGATCGCGGTCGTCGCTATCTGGCACCTGCCACCGTAGAAATCACCACGACCGGCTCTGCTGGTCAGTCCTTCGGGGCCTTCTGCAATGACGGCATGCTGATGAAACATCGTGGGACCTGCAACGATGGCGTCGGCAAAGGTCAGTGCGGCGGCGAACTGGTCGTGCTCTCACCGGGCGGCGGCGCGCAGGACAGCGATGGCAACGTTCTGATCGGTAACTTCGCTCTGTTTGGCGCCACCGGCGGCCGTCTGTTCGTTCAGGGCCAGGCCGGCGATCGCTTCGCGGTGCGTAACTCCGGTGCCACTGCGGTGGTGGAAGGCGTCGGTGACTTTTGCTGCGAATACATGACCAACGGCGCAGTGTTAAACCTGGGCACCTTTGGTAAAGGCTTCGGTAACGGCATGAGCGGCGGCTTTGCTTATCAGTACGATCCCTATGGTTCACTGGCGAGCCATGCGGCGGGCGACTCCGTTCTGTTTGGCTCAATCGCTGACCCGGATGAGCTGGCACAGATTCATAAGCAGGCGGTTCTCACCATGCTGAACTGGCACCTGGAGGCCACGCAGTCTCCGCGTGCCGCCTGGCTGCTGGAGCACTGGGAAACCGAATGTCAGCACTTTGTCTACGTTATGCCGCGTTCCCTGCTGCTTTACCAGGATGGCGGTGAAATTCTGAAGGCCAAGTCCCGCAAGGATCTGCTGGAAGAGCTGTCAACGGCGCTGGCAGGCCATCAGGTTGCCAAGTTTAAAGCCGCCTGGCGCGAAGGCAAGACCATTGCCGACGGCGCGGTTCCGGCTTATGGCGCGACAGATACGCAGGAAATGTTTGTTTTACTGAATAACTACACCGTACTGAGCTTTGCCCAGCAGTTGGCACTCAGCAAGCTGCCGAAAGGCACGCCGGTTGAAGACGCCGCCGTGGAGAAAGCCGTGCGGAATCTGCTGATGACCGAAGACTTTTCACTGGTGAGTAAGCTGCAACGCCATGCGCGAGCAGCGATTGAAAGCTATAGCGACAGCGAGTTGGCCAGCCTGATCGGTTCAAAACGCATGTCCGATTACAAAGCGGCACTGACGCAACGTAATATCCGCTCAATGGACAGCCTGGCCACTTACGGCTGGATCATGTATCAGGATGCCTGCAACCGCGACATTCTCGGTCGCCTGCCTGATTTTGAAGAGTTGTTTGCGCGTGCGGCGTTACCTGAAATTGCAGCGGCCGTGGGTAAACTGGCCTGACAGCAGGCTCAGTGAACAGAACTGTGTTTAATGATGATGACCCTGATTTGTTCGACGTGCCGGGCGCAGCGGCATCCTTATCCTCTCAGCAGCAGGCTGTTGCTGAGAGCACAGGAACCGCCCGCCATCGGCACAGCGAAGCATGACGGTTAAGAGCGGGATTGAGTAAAGGTATCCATGAAAATTCCATATATTCCTGAAGATGCACCTTTCAATGGTGATCAGAAATACTGGCTGGCGGGCTTCCTGGCCGGCCTGCACTCCCGTTTGTTGGTGCTGGAAGACAAACAGCAGCCGGCTGCGGGCAGCAGCGCTGCCGCGACCACCCAACTGCACATCCTTTATGGTTCTCAGACCGGTAATGCTGAGGCGCTGGCCCAGTCAGCGGCGAAGTCAGCCCGTGCCAAAGGTCTGGTGCCGGTCGTTCAGGCATTAGGCGATGTGGATCTCGACGTGTTCGCTACCATGCGGCACGTGCTGATTGTCACTTCGACCTATGGTGAAGGTGAAATGCCCGACAACGCCCAGCTGTTTTGGGACGCGATTTCCGCCAGCACCGCGCCACGTCTGGAGCAGATGCACTTCGCCGTGCTGGCCATTGGCGATACCGGCTATGACGGATTCTGTCAGGCAGGTAAGTTCCTGGATATGCGCCTGGAACAGCTTGGGGCAAAGCGCGTTGTTGACCGCATTGACTGCGATATCGATTACGAAGAGCCGTCAAATGAGTGGATTAACAGCACGATGCCCCAGTTTGCCAGCAGCGCAGGCAGCAGCGGCACGGTGCTGGAGAGCGCTCCGGAAGCGCCGGTTATTCCTGGCAGCAACAAATCGAATCCGTATGCGGCAGCCCTGATCACCAATAAACGCCTGTCGAGTGAGCAATCGGCAAAAGATATTCGCCACGTCGAGTTTGATCTCACCGACAGCGGCCTGAAGTATGAAGCCGGTGACGCACTTGGCGTGATTCCGGTCAACGAGCCGTCGCTGGTCAGCCTGCTGCTTACCCAGTTGAACGCCGATTACCAGACGCCGGTGCCGGGATTCGACAGGAGCCTGGGCGACCTGCTGACCTACCAGTTTGAAATTTCAGAGCCTTCACGCAAGCTGATCGAGTGGGTGGGCCAAAACACCACCAACCAGGAGCTGCGTCACGTGCTTCAGCACGACGACAAAGACGCGCTCGGTGTCTGGCTATGGGGCAAAGATACGCTGGATCTGCTCCAGCTCGAACTGACGCGTAGCCTGAGCGTACCCGAGTTCGTCGCCCTGCTGCGCCCGTTGCAGCATCGCGCCTACTCCATCTCGTCCAGCTCAAAAGCGCATCCGAATCAGGTTCACCTGACCATCGCCTCAGTGCGCTATCACAGCGGTGGCCGCAACCGCAGCGGCGTGTGCTCTACCTATCTGGCTGAGCGTGTACGCCGTGGTGAAAAGCCCGCGATCTTCATCTCACCCAACAAAGCCTTTCGCGTTCCGGCTAACGGCAACGCCCCCCTGATTATGGTCGGCCCCGGCACCGGTATCGCCCCGTTCCGCGCCTTTTTGCAGGAGCGTCAGGTAACAGGCGCTCAGGGTAAAAACTGGTTGTTCTTTGGCGATCAGCATCAGGAACACGACTTCATTTATCGCGAAGAACTGACGGCCTGGCAGGAAAGCGGTCTGCTCACGCGTCTCGATCTGGCGTTCTCACGCGATCAGGACAAGAAAATCTACGTGCAAAACCGGATGCTGGAACAGGGTGCAGAGCTCTATGCCTGGCTGCAGGAAGGCGGTCACTTTTACGTGTGTGGCGATGCATCACGCATGGCGAAAGACGTGGATAGCGCGCTGTATGAAATCGTACGTCAGTTTGGCGGGCTCTCCAGTGAACGGGCCGCTGACTACATCGATCAGCTGAAGAAAGAGAAACGCTACCTGCGCGACGTTTACTGATCGCTGCGGCAGAAAGCAAAAATCCGGGCAACCTGTGTTCCCGGATTTTTTTATGCCTGTGACCGGCTGGTAGACAGGCAAAAAAATACCCGTCAGGTGACGGGTATTCTGTGTTATTTCACCACGCGCAGTGCGGGACGGCCACCACGTGGCGGGGGATCGTCATCCGGTGAATTATCGTCATCGCTGGCATCATCAGGGCGGTCGCCGTCAATCACTGACATGACCGTCTCTTCCTGATTCTCAGCAAATTCCTGTGTGCCGCCTTCATAGGCCGGTTCAGGTTCAAACATCGTGCCTGCGCCGTTTTCACGCGCATAGATGGCGAGTATGGCCGCCATTGGCACATTCACCTGACGTGGAACGCCACCAAAACGTGCGTTAAACGAGACTTCGTCATTGCCCAGATCAAGGTTACCCACGGCACGCGGCGCAATGTTCAGTACGATCTGACCATCGCGGGCATATTCGAGTGGAACCTGAACGCCAGGCAGGTTGATGTCGACGACCAGATGCGGTGTGAGCTGGTTATCCAGTAACCAGTCATAAAAAGCACGCAGCAAATAAGGTCGGCGGGCTGTGAGTTGTGACATTTCCATACGTTAGCCCCGGGCTTGCAGGCGCATTTCACGTTCAGCTTCAGTCAGTGAAGCAAGGAAGGAGTCACGCTCAAATACGCGGTTCATGTAGCCTTTCAGCTCTTTAGAGCCCGACCCGAGCAGATCGATACCCATTGACGGTAAACGCCACAACAGCGGAGCCAGATAGCAGTCTACCAGGCTGAACTCGTCGCTCATAAAGAATGGCGTACGCCCAAACAGAGGAGCAATAGCCAGCAGCTCTTCACGCAGCTGCTTACGCGCCGCTTCAGCTTCCTGACCGCTACTGTTCTCAACCTTTCTCATCAGGCTGTACCAGTCTTGCTCAATACGGTGCATCATTAAACGGCTTTCGCCACGTGCAACCGGATAGACAGGCATCAATGGTGGGTGGGGAAAACGCTCATCCAGATATTCCATGATGATGCGTGATTCGTACAGCGTCAGTTCGCGATCTACCAGCGTCGGCACAGTGCGGTACGGATTGAGGTCAATCAGATCCTGCGGCAGGTTATCCATTTCGACCTGCTCGATCTCTACGCTGACACCTTTCTCGGCAAGCACGATACGTACCTGATGGCTAAAAATGTCAGTAGGACCAGAAAACAGCGTCATTACCGAACGTTTGTTGGCAGCGACAGCCATGAAAACCTCCCAGTTTGTTCACAAAAAGTTACTGCGAATGGCCAACCACACGGCGACTCACCTGCTCATAGAACTCGCTCGCAATCCGCGCTAACCACCCCCGACTAATGCGAGGCGCATAACGCGCCAGCTTGCGGGCGCAAAGTGACACAGAGTTTACCAGATTTTAGGCAGCTTGTGGGTGGGGGAATGCATTTTTGCGGGTAAAATGCGAACAGTATTGTGGTTTTATACGACAGGATGACCTGAGAATAAAAATAAAAAACCCGCCGGAGCGGGTTTTTTGTGCCAACTGTGTCTGCCGAAGCAGCAACAATTAACGCTTGGAGAACTGAGGACGACGACGTGCTTTACGCAGGCCGACTTTCTTACGTTCAACCTGACGAGCATCACGGGTAACGAAGCCTGCTTTACGCAGTTCGCCACGCAGTGACTCATCATACTCCATCAGAGCGCGGGTGATACCATGACGGATCGCGCCTGCCTGACCAGAGATACCACCACCTTTAACGGTGATGTACAGGTCCAGTTTACCAACCATATCAACCAGTTCCAGAGGCTGACGCACGACCATGCGTGCAGTCTCGCGACCGAAATACTGCTCCAGAGAGCGTTGGTTGATTACGATGTTACCGCTACCCGGCTTGATGAAGACGCGTGCGGATGAGCTTTTGCGGCGACCAGTGCCGTAGTTTTGAGTTTCAGCCATTGCCTTTAATCCCGATTAAATGTCAAGAACTTGCGGTTGCTGTGCCGCATGGTTGTGCTCGTTACCTGCGTAAACTTTCAGTTTACGGTACATAGCACGACCCAGCGGGCCCTTCGGCAGCATGCCTTTAACCGCGATCTCAATCACGCGCTCAGGACGGCGAGCAATCATCTCTTCAAAGGTCGCCTGTTTGATACCACCGATGTGACCAGTGTGGTGATAGTAAATCTTGTCAGAACGCTTGTTGCCGGTTACAGCAACTTTCTCAGCGTTCAGAACGATGATGTAATCACCAGTATCAACGTGCGGAGTGTATTCCGCTTTATGCTTACCACGCAGACGGCGCGCCAGTTCAGTCGCCAGGCGACCCAAGGTTTTGCCAGTTGCGTCAACAACATACCAGTCACGTTGGACGGTTTCTGGTTTAGCTGTAAAAGTTTTCATCGAAAAGCTTACCCAAATTAAGTTACACGTTGGTGAAATCCCAAACGCTTAAGTAAACGAATGAGGCTCACACGACCATTTTGACCAGCAAGCCACCCCTTCGGATAGCGTTACCGGAACGCAGAGGATTTGGGAAAAAAATCCTGTGCTGTAACGTGGGGTCGCAAGATTATAGAGAAGTCGATTACAAAAATCGAACCCTATTTTCATTTATTACCTGGAATCTCAGGGTAAATGCGCCAGCCGCAGGTACTCTTCGCTCTGCATTTCCTGCAAACGGGACAGACAGCGCTGATATTCAAATTTCAGGCGCGTGCCCTGATAAATTTCGAACAAGGAGGTTTCTGCAGCGACAACCAGTTTGACATGGCGCTCGTAAAACTCATCCACCAACGCCAGAAAACGCCGCGCCTGATCTTCCGTCTTGTAGATCATGACCGGTACATCAAACAGCAGGACGCTGTGAAAGCGGCGTGACAGCTCAATATAATCATGCTGGCTGCGCCCTTCTCCACACAGGGTTTTAAAATCAATCGCAATCACCCCTTCTGCCACGCCCAGGGTCGGCATTTTACGGTGATTGATCTCCAGCACCGGTGCGCTGTCGCGTTTTTCGCCTGACAATGCCTGGAACATGCGGTCCATCTCGGCGTAGGTTTCCGGCCCCAGAGGAAACGTCCACAAATGCGCGGACGTCAGCGTACGCAGACGGTAATCAATGCCCGCATCGACATTCATTACCTCACAATGCTGCTTAATCTGCTCGATGGCGGGCAGAAAACGGGCACGCTGCAGGCCGTTTTTGTACAAGTTATCAGGCGGAATATTCGAGGTCGCAACCAGGCTGATGCCGCGCGCAAACAGGGCTTCCATCAGCGTTCCCAGCAGCATGGCATCCGTGATGTCAGACACAAAAAACTCATCAAAACAGAGAATATCGGTTTCTGCTTTAAAGCGGTCGGCGATGATCAGTAACGGATCGCTGTGCCCCTGCAGTTCGGTCAGCTCTTCATGCACGCGCAGCATGAAACGGTGAAAGTGTAAGCGCAGTTTGCGGTCGCCAGGAATAGACTGAAAAAACAGATCCATTACCCAGGTTTTCCCCCGGCCAACACCGCCCCACATATACAAGCCACGGACGGGCGCTTTGGGCTGCGACTTTTCTTTTCCCATCAGCTTCGACAGACGACCTAACAGCCCCTGCGAGGGAAGTTCGGTGGTGTGCTGACGCGCGATCAGCCCTTGCTGGATAGCATCTAAGCGGGTAATCGCTTCACGCTGTACGTCGTCGGGCTTGAAATCGCCCTGTGATAGCGCCTGCTCATAGCGGGCAAGCGGAGATGAGGTTTGCATGGTTCGCTCAGTGTCCCTGAATTTTGTCTTATTCAAACGTCGTTTGTCGAAAAAAAGGCCGCTCTACACTAAGGCATGGCGCTCCAGAGTTCCACATCCATAAGATTAACGGGTATAGTGACTATTATTAAGTGGTGCAACGCCCTACGGAACAACGGAAATAACACGGGAGTCATTATGACCTGGGAATACGGGCTAATTGGTTTAGTGGTAGGTATTATTGTCGGCGCAGTCGCAATGCGTTTTGGCAACCGGAAGCTGCGTGAGCAGCGCAGCATGCAGTACGAACTGGATAAGACGAAAGCCGAGCTGGCAGATTATCGCGAAGAGCTGACCAACCACTTTGCGCAGAGCGCAGAGCTGCTGGATAACATGGCGCGTGATTACCGTCAGCTCTATCAGCACATGGCGAAAGGGTCCAACGACCTGCTGCCGAACATGCCCGGGGACAAAAACCCCTTTGCATGGCAACTGACCGAAGCCGAAGCGGATAACGATCAGGCACCGGTGCAAATGCCGCGTGACTACTCTGAAGGCGCCTCTGGCTTACTGCGTGGTGAACGCGCCGTCCGCGACTAAGCATGATCGGGCACAGTGACGCTGTGCCCGCTGTTTTTGCGAACCCCGGCCGCAAACGGCTGTCTCATTGATTTACTCCCCCCATTTTTGCAGCGAGAGCGTTGTAGCAATGAAAAAACAAGCACGACTGTTAAGCGCATTAGCCTTGAGTATTGGAATGAGTCTTGCCGCTGCGCCCGGCGCGATGGCGACGCTGCCTGCACAGATTCAGAGCCAGCCGCTTCCCAGCCTGGCACCGATGCTGGAAAAAGTGTTACCTGCTGTGGTCAGCGTGCACGTTGAAGGCACCCAGTCTGATGCCCAGGCCCAGACACAGGATATTCCCGAGCCGCTTAAGCGTTTCTTTGGCCAGTTGCCCGGTGGTGCCCCGAGCCAGCCTCAACCCTTTGAGGGGCTGGGGTCCGGTGTCATCATTGATGCCGCCAAAGGCTATGTTCTGACTAATAACCACGTGGTCAACGGCGCGGATAAGATCAACGTCCAGCTCGGCGATGGCAGCGAATATGATGCCAAACTGATTGGTCACGATGAGCAGACCGACATCGCCCTTATCCAGATTCAGGGCGCGAAAAACCTGACGCAGATAAAAGTCGCCGATTCGGATCAGCTGAAAGTCGGTGATTTTGCCGTGGCCATCGGCAATCCTTTTGGCCTTGGTCAGACAGCGACCTCCGGAATTATTTCGGCACTGGGCCGCAGCGGCCTGAATCTCGAAGGGCTGGAAAACTTTATCCAGACCGATGCCGCCATTAACCGCGGTAACTCGGGCGGCGCGCTGGTTAATCTGAACGGCGAGCTGATCGGCATTAATACCGCCATTTTGGCCTCCAGTGGCGGCAATATCGGCATTGGCTTTGCGATTCCGAGCGATATGGCCATGAACCTGGCCGAGCAGTTGATTAAGTACGGCGAAGTCAAACGGGGTCAGTTGGGTATCAAAGGTACCGAGATGACCGCGGACATCGCAAAAGCGTTTAACGTTGACGCACAGCGCGGCGCGTTCGTTTCTGAAGTGCTGCCGCAGTCTGCGGCGCAAAAAGCCGGTATCAAGTCAGGCGATATCATTGTTTCGGTCAACGATAAACCGATTACCAGCTTCGCAGAACTGCGGGTGAAGATCGGCACGACGGCGCCGGGTGAGAAAGTGAAGCTTGGCCTGCTACGTGAAGGTAAACCGGTGAGTGTTGATGTCACCCTTGAGCAAAGCGCCCAGACGACGGCCAGCGCACAGCTGCTTTCTCCGGCCCTGCAGGGCGCGACTCTGAGCGATGGTCAGACCAAAACCGGTGATAAAGGCGTGAAGATTGATGCCATCGAAAAAGGCACTCCGGCTGAACAGGTCGGCCTGCAAAAAGATGACGTGATCATTGGCGTCAACCGCACGCGAATTCAGAATATTGCCGAAATGCGCAAGGTGCTGGAAGCCAAACCGCCGGTGATGGCGCTGAATGTGGTTCGTGGTGAGGAAAGTATCTATCTGTTATTGAGATAAACCCCGCACGATGGCGGACACAAGCACGTGTGTGTCCGCCGCTCTCATGTTATTCTCCCCAACGTTCTCCCCTGACGTGATTTAACACCATGTTTCTTAAACTCTTGCGTTCAGTGGTGTTGGGACTGATTGTTGCGGGCATCTTGCTCGCAGCGCTGCCCGCACTGCGTTTGGGCGGTGCTGCCCTGTATAGTCAAAATGACAGTAACGATGAAACGCCCTTTGGCTTTAATCAAGGGGTGAGGCGTGCCGTGCCTGCCGTTGTGAATGTTTACAACCGCAGCGCGCATGGGAACAACAACCGCGGTATTACCACGCTGGGCTCTGGCGTGATTATGAATAACCGGGGTTATATCCTGACCAACAAGCACGTTATCAATAATGCCGATCAGATCATCGTCGCTCTACAGGATGGCCGTTTTTTTGAAGCCACGCTGGTGGGTTCAGATGCCATGACCGATTTGGCCGTGCTAAAAATTACCGCGTCAAACCTGCCGGTTATCCCGATTAATCCCAAACGCGTCGCACACATTGGCGATGTGGTGATGGCCATCGGCAACCCCTATAACCTGGGACAAACGGTCACACAGGGCATTATCAGCGCCACGGGCCGCGTTGGACTCAGCTCGTCAGGCCGCCAGAACTTCCTGCAAACGGATGCATCAATCAATCAGGGGAACTCCGGTGGCGCACTGATTAACTCGCTGGGCGAACTCATGGGCATCAATACCCTGACGTTCGATAAGAGCAGCGATGGCGAAACGCCCGAAGGCATTGGTTTTGCTATCCCCACCGCGCTGGCAACCAAAATTATGGATAAGCTCATCCGTGATGGTCGGGTCATTCGCGGCTATATCGGCATTACCGCCCGCGAAGTGCCGCCGCTTCACGGCCAGGGCAACAGTCTCGATCGGGTTCAGGGCATTATCGTCAGCGTGGTGACGCCGGGCGGCCCGGCTGAGAAAGCCGGTATCCAGGCCAATGATGTGCTGCTGAGCGTAGACGGTAAACCGGCGCTCTCCGCACAGGAAACCATGGACCAGGTTGCGGAAATTCGGCCCGGCTCGGTGGTGAATGTGCAGGTGCTGCGTAATGACAAGAAGCTGACCTTCCCGGTGACGATTCAGGAGTTTCCGGACAGCAGTCAGTAGCGGTGAACGCAAACAAGGCCCACTTGAGGCCTTGTTTATCAGCTTAAATGGCGCTGCGCCATTCTGTCAGCACGGCGTCAAGGGTCAGCAGCGGTCTACCGGAAACGCAATAACCTCCGACAGCGACTCTGCCTTCAGCGCCAGCATAATCAACCTGTCCACGCCCAGTGCAACGCCCGAACAGGCCGGCATGCCGTGCTCCAGCGCGGCCAGCAGGTAGTGATCAATCGGATGTTGCGGCAACCCTCGCGCCGCACGCCGACGATTATCCTGCTCAAAGCGTTGGCGCTGTTCACGGCTGTCGGTGAGTTCGCGGAAGCCATTCGCCAGCTCAATGCCCTTGTAATACACCTCAAACCGCTCTGCCACCCGATGATCTTCCGTACTGATCTCCGCTAATGCCGCCTGGCTGGCCGGAAAGTGGTAGATAAAACACGGCTTGTCCTGACCAATCTTCGGTTCCACGCCCAGCATAAACAGCAGCATCAGCAAGGTATCGCGATCCTCTTCCCGACTGGCCAGCTCGCCCTCACCCAGCTTTTCCGCCGCCTCACGCAGCTGCGCTTTGTCGGCAGAAAGCGGGTCCAGCTCAAGGTGACGAATAAAGGCCTGCTGATAAGAGAGCGACTCCGCGCTGTCGCACTCCAGCACCTGCTGCAGCAGATCGTCGACCTCATTCATCAGGCGGTACATATCGTAATGGGGGCGATACCACTCCAGCATGGTGAATTCAGGGTTGTGGTAGCGCCCGGCCTCTTCGTTGCGAAAGCTGCGGCCCATTTGATAGATAGGGCCACTTCCGGCCGCCAGCAGGCGTTTCATGTGGTATTCCGGGCTGGTCATCAGCCAGAGATCGCGGCCTTCAGACAGGCCAGGGCCGACAAAGCGCGTCTGGAATGGCACCAGATGAATGTCGGTAATCGTGGCCTGACTCATCGCGGGCGTGTCGACTTCCAGTACGCCACGATCGGCGAAGAAACGACGCACTTCAGCAATAATGGCTGCGCGTTTAATTAAACTGGCAATCGAAGCGCCAGGTTGCCAGCTTGTCGTTTCACTCATGGTGACGGCTCCTGATACAAATAAGGGAGGGAAGTCTACTCGTAATGTCAGTGGCAAACAATCGTGGCGCAAGCCTGTCCAATAAACTGACCGGCTTCTATAATTAACAGGTTAAATAACAAAGGAATCTTTTTATGTCTCCATGGAAAACATTGGTCGCCAGCCTGAGTGCCTTCCTGTCCGTCGCCTGCACGACCACACCGCCAAAAAACGTTACCGTCGTTGAAAACTTCGACAGTCAGCGTTACCTCGGTCAGTGGTACGAGATAGCCCGGCTGGATCATGGCTTTGAACGCGGCCTCGAACAGGTTACGGCAAATTACAGCCCACGTGAGGATGGCGGCCTGAAAGTCGTTAATCGCGGCTATAACGTTAAAAAGCAGCGCTGGCAGGAGAGCGTGGGTAAAGCCTACTTCACCGGCGATAAACAGCGTGCGGCACTCAAGGTCTCGTTCTTTGGGCCCTTCTACGGTGGCTATAACGTGATAGCGCTGGATCCTGACTACCGTTACGCACTGGTATGCGGGCCTAACCGCCACTATCTGTGGATACTGTCACGGACGCCGCAGTTGGATGAAGGTGTGAAACAAAAGCTGGTGCAGCAGGCACGCCAGGCCGGTTTCCCGGTAGATGAGCTGATTTGGGTGAAACAGGGCTAGAGAAAGGCCGGTACGAAAAACGTTCGTACCGGTTTTACCGTTACTGCGCGCTACGCTGGATTGCATGGCCGCCCGCTTCAACGTCTTCGCCGACGCCGCGCGTGGTGTTGCAGCCAGAAAGCAGTGCAGAGAACATCATCACAGAGAAAATCGCAACAATACTTTTCTTCAACATATCCATATCCTTTTTGGTTGCATTATAGGTACAGCTTTTAAAGCATAGACTGATTATGCAACGTCGCGAGCCTGAGCCGCCGAAAAAAGGAAGGCAGGAATAACTTATTTAGCCGCGCGCGAGATTGCGCCGCCCAGGTGAGATACGTCTTCGCCAAAACCGTGGAAGGTGTTACAGCCGCTTAGTCCAGAAGCCACCAGCAACGCCAAGGCGATAAGTTTTGCTCGTTTTTTCATGGTGAACTCACTCAAAAAAAAGGCGCATCACAGGATGCGCCTTTCAAGGTTATTTTACGCGTGACACGTATTCGCCAGAGCGGGTATCAACCTTCACCACCTCGCCAATCTGCACGAACAATGGCACTTTAATGACTGCACCCGTAGACAGCGTTGCTGGCTTACCGCCCGTACCGGCAGTATCACCTTTCAGGCCTGGGTCAGTTTCAATGACTTCCGCTTCAACAAAGTTTGGTGGCTGAACCGCAATCGGTTTATCGTTCCACAAGGTTACGATACACTCCGCGTTGTCCTGCAACCACTTCTGCACTTCATCCAGCACTTTTGCTTCAACCTGGTATTGCTCAAAAGATTCCGGGTGCATGAAGTAGTAGAAATCGCCGTCGTTGTAAGAGTACTGCAGCGTCATATCCTTCACGTCTGCGCCTTCGGCAGAATCAGTTGATTTGAAGGTTTTCTCAACGCGTGAACCGGTCAGCAGACGACGCATTTTTACACGTGCAAACGCCTGACCTTTACCCGGCTTAACGAACTCGCTTGATTCGATGGCATAAGGTTCGCCTTCGAACATGATTTTAAGACCGGGACGGAAATCGTTGCTAAGATAAGTCGCCATAAAGGCCCTCTGTAGATATTAACTGGTAATAGCCAAAAAAATGGCACACATTGTAACCCTAAATTCCCCTTCCAGAGAAGATTGGTTGCAGCAACTTGCTGATGTTGTCACTGATCCTCATGAATTACTGCAACTTTTAGCGCTCGACCATCATCCGGATCTGGCTGCTGGCGGCGACGCACGCCGACTTTTTGCCCTGCGCGTGCCGCGCGCCTTTATCCGGCGAATGAAAAAAGGCGATGCGCAGGATCCCCTTCTACTCCAGGTCCTGACCAGCCGTCAGGAGTTTGTCGACGCGCCAGGTTATAGCACCGATCCGCTGGACGAACAAAATAGCGTCGTGCCGGGATTACTGCATAAATATAAAAACCGTGCATTGCTGCTGGTCAAAGGCGGCTGCGCGGTGAACTGCCGCTACTGCTTCCGCCGTCATTTTCCCTATCAGGATAATCAGGGCAACAAGCGTAACTGGCAGGCCGCGCTGGATTATATTACCGCCCATCCTGAACTGGATGAGATCATCTTTTCGGGTGGCGATCCGTTAATGGCAAAAGATCATGAGCTGGCCTGGCTCATTGACGCGCTGGGCGCTATCCCGCATCTGAAACGGCTACGTATTCACAGTCGACTGCCGGTCGTGATTCCGGATCGCATTACCGAGGCGCTGTGTCAGACGCTGGCGGAAACGCGGCTTCAGGTCTTGATGGTCACCCACATCAACCACGCCCGTGAGATTGATGAGGCGCTTTGTGATGCCATGCTGCGCCTGAAACGTGCTGACGTGACGCTGCTTAATCAGAGCGTACTGCTGCGCGGCGTGAATGATGATGCACAAACCCTGGCGGCGCTGAGCAATGCGCTGTTTGATGCCGGCATTCTGCCCTACTACCTGCATGTGCTGGACAAAGTGCAGGGCGCAGCGCATTTCTTCGTTTCTGATGAAGAAGCCCGGGCGTTGATGCGTAGCCTGCTGCCGCGGGTGTCCGGTTATCTGGTGCCGAAGCTGGCACGTGAGATCGGCGGGGAACCCAGTAAAACCCCGCTGGATCTGCAACTTCGGCAGGAATAAATCACGGGCGGCACACAGCCCGATAGCCGCAAGCCTCATTTCCGCCGAGCAGCGGGCTGCCAACCCGTTGCACTGGCGGCTAAAAGCCATTGATAAACGCTAAAAAAACGACCGGCACATTGGCCGGTCGTCTCAAAAAATGTTGCCTGTTCAGCGCAGGATCAGTTAGGGCATTTATAGACCTGGCCGGTCATCTTGCTGTCGAGTGGTGCAAAGGCTGAAAGCAGGTTTTGTGTAGGACTGGTTGCGCCATAAATGACGTTTCCGCCCATTTCGGCAGCACGGTTCCGCAGGTCGTTAGCTGCACCGCGCAGCGCGCTGGTTTCGCCACCGGCTCCGCTTAACCAGTTACTTTGCGAGCCGGTCAGGCTGCCCAGAAGCTGACATTGTTTGCCAGGCTGCTGATCGGTAAAGGTGACGCGCTGTCCAGCAGAAGTCAGGTCGGTTGAGCTGCTGCAGCCTGCAAGCAATAACGCACCAGCCGTAAGACCGAGCAAGAGGTTAATACGCATTATAATCCCCATTTATTATCATCAGTGTCGGATGGCAGCGTAGCAGAAAAACACGCATTTTTTCTGAACATTCATTGCCCTAATCCGTGCCAACGTAACCGTTGCGCCCCTACTTATACCCTTTCCTCTGCAAAAGAAAAACCCCCGACCGTTTCCGATCGGGGGTTCTTATGACGCAAGCGTCAGGGGCGATTACATCATGCCGCCCATACCGCCCATGCCACCCATACCGCCAGCGCCTGCACCTAAGTCTGGCGCATCGCCTTTCGGCAGGTCAGTGACCATACATTCGGTGGTGATCATCAGGCCAGCAACCGATGCCGCGTACTGCAGAGCAGAACGGGTCACTTTGGTTGGGTCCAGAATACCGAAGTCGATCATGTTGCCGTATTCTTCAGTCTGCGCGTTGTAACCGTAGTTACCGTCGCCTGCTTTCACGTTGTTCGCCACAACAGAAGGCTCTTCGCCGGCGTTAGAAACGATCTGACGCAGTGGTGATTCCATTGCGCGCAGCGCAACTTTGATACCCACGTTCTGGTCTTCGTTCTGACCACGCAGTTCTGTCAGCTGTGCTGCAACGCGAACCAGCGCCACACCACCACCTGCAACCACGCCTTCTTCAACCGCAGCACGGGTTGCGTGCAGGGCATCTTCAACGCGAGCTTTTTTCTCTTTCATTTCAACTTCAGTTGCTGCGCCCACTTTCAGAACGGCAACGCCGCCTGCCAGTTTCGCTACGCGCTCCTGCAGTTTTTCTTTGTCGTAGTCAGAGGTGGCTTCTTCAATCTGCTGACGAATCTGAGTGACACGCCCCTGAATAGTGGTTTCTTCACCCACGCCATCGATGATGGTGGTGGTGTCTTTATTGATCACGACACGCTTCGCCTGGCCCAGATCTTCCAGTGCTGCTTTTTCCAGCTCCATACCGATCTCTTCAGAGATCACGGTACCGCCGGTCAGGATAGCGATATCCTGCAGCATGGCTTTACGGCGGTCGCCGAAGCCCGGTGCTTTAACCGCAGCCACTTTCACGATGCCGCGCATGGTGTTCACCACCAGCGTCGCCAGCGCTTCGCCTTCTACGTCTTCCGCGATGATCAGCAGTGGTTTGCCTGCTTTCGCAACGGCTTCCAGCACTGGCAGCATTTCACGGATGTTAGAAATCTTCTTGTCAGCCAGCAGGATGAAAGGGGTTTCCAGCTCAACGGCACCTGTTTCTGGCTTGTTGATGAAGTACGGAGACAGGTAGCCACGGTCGAACTGCATACCTTCAACCACGTCCAGCTCGTCCTGCAGGCCGGTGCCTTCTTCAACGGTGATGACGCCTTCTTTGCCCACTTTTTCCATCGCCTGAGCGATCAGGGTACCGACGGTTTCATCAGAGTTAGCAGAGATAGTCCCTACCTGAGCGATAGCTTTAGAGTCTGAGCAAGGAACAGACAGTTTTTTCAGCTCTTCAACCGCAGCGATGACCGCCTGGTCGATACCGCGCTTCAGATCCATCGGGTTCATGCCCGCTGCAACGGCTTTCAGGCCTTCGGTGATGATGGACTGCGCCAGCACGGTTGCCGTGGTGGTACCGTCGCCTGCTGCGTCGTTCGCTTTAGAGGCAACTTCTTTCACCATCTGTGCGCCCATGTTTTCGAACTTGTCTTCCAGCTCGATTTCACGCGCAACAGAAACACCATCTTTGGTGATGGTCGGTGCACCAAAAGATTTATCCAGAACCACGTTACGGCCTTTCGGGCCCAGGGTAACTTTTACTGCATCTGCCAGTACGTTCACGCCACGCAACATTTTTACGCGTGCGTCATTACCGAATTTTACGTCTTTAGCTGCCATTTCAAATTTCCCTTAAATTCGTTTCGTTCAGTGAATTACGCGTAAAACTTACGCTTCAACAATCGCCAGAATGTCGCTTTCAGAGATGATCAGGACTTCTTCGTTGTCGATTTTTTCAGTTTTGGCACCGTAGCCTTCGCTGAAGATCACGACGTCACCAACTTGTACGTCCAGCGGCTTCACTTCGCCACTCTCAAGGATACGGCCTTTGCCCACAGCCAGGACTTCACCACGCGTGGATTTGCCTGCTGCAGAACCGGTCAGCACAATGCCACCCGCTGACTTAGCTTCAACTTCTTTACGCTTCACGATGACACGATCGTGTAATGGACGAATTTTCATTTGATAGCTCTCCTTTGAGAAGTCCAATCATTCATTTTTGGGTTGAATACCGGGCTGTGTGGCTTCCGGCCTCGTGACCAGAGAGATAGGGCCGCGACCTGACACTTTCAAGGGGGCAACCCACAAATTTTTTTAGTCTGATGATGCAACTGATGACTTTTTAGACAAACCGCGCGGACGGGTCAGAAGACAAACAAAAAGCGCGACCTGATGTCGCGCTAAGAGGATGAGATTAACGATCTTTTGGATCGTCATGATGTTCAAGGCGATCGCTGTCTTTGCGTTCGAACTCGCCATCCATTGTATAACCGCTGTCCGGGCCTGCACCCGGCCCCCGCCAGACGCGCAGATGCGGCATCAGTTTTAAGGTCAGGTGTTTTTGCACCGGTGGCAGTAAGAGCAGCAGGCCCAGCATGTCGGTAAAGAAACCTGGCAGCAGCAGCAGGAAACCGGCAATGATCAGCGAAACGCTTTTCACCATTTCCTGCGCCGGACTTTCGTTACGAGCCAGCTTCTCCTGCATCAGTATAAAGTTTTTCATGCCCTGATTTTTTACCAAAGACACGCCGATGCAGGAGGTGAAAACCACCAGCAGCATGGTGAGCAGCACGCCAAGGACGTGTGCAACCTGAATGAAAAGCGAGATCTCAATCCAGGCCAGTACGAAAAAGATCACTAACGGTAACCAGCGCACCGGATTCTCCTGTGAGTCAGGCTGCCCGGCTGATGACCCGGCAGCGTAAAAAATAATGATAACAAGATACAGAGATGGTCATTCAGGCCGCCCATTTCAACCGTGCCAGGCAAATTTTTGCTGCAGGGTTAAATTTGTGAGCAATTTCACATATTGTTAACGTCATAAGGCCAGTAAGGTGATCTCTGTTCGCGCTTTAGGGCTGGGTCAGAATAGGATCGTGCTCACCCGCCTGAATACGGATAAAATAGCGGTTCTGGCGCTTCCCCACAAAACAAACACATCATCTGCGATGGTTAGCAGTGACAACAAGAAGGTTATCATGGCGAACAACATTCGTATCGAAGAAGACCTGTTAGGCATGCGCGAAGTTCCGGCGGATGCTTATTATGGCGTTCATACTTTGCGTGCGATTGAAAACTTTTACATCAGCAACAGCAAAATCAGTGATATTCCTGAGTTTGTGCGCGGCATGGTGATGGTAAAAAAAGCGGCGGCGATGGCCAATAAAGAGCTGCAAACGTTGCCGCGTGACATCGCCAATACCATTATTCAGGCCTGCGATGAAGTGCTGAACAAAGGTCGCTGCATGGATCAGTTCCCGGTCGATGTGTATCAAGGCGGCGCGGGCACCTCGGTCAACATGAATACCAATGAAGTGCTGGCCAATATTGGTCTGGAGCTGATGGGGCATCAGAAAGGCGAATACCAGTATCTGAACCCCAACGACCACGTGAATAAATGCCAGTCCACCAATGATGCTTACCCGACCGGCTTTCGCATCGCCGTTTACAGCTCGCTGTTGAAACTGCTCGACGGCATCAGCCAGTTAGCCGAAGGTTTCCAGCGTAAAGCTGACGAATTCCAGACGATTTTAAAAATGGGCCGTACTCAGCTACAGGATGCGGTGCCGATGACGCTGGGTCAGGAATTCCATGCGTTTAGCGTGCTGCTCAATGAAGAGACGAAAAGCATTTTGCGCACCGGCGAACTGCTGCTGGAGGTTAACCTGGGCGCGACCGCTATTGGTACTCGCCTGAATACGCCGGATGGCTACCAACACTTAGCCGTTCAGAAACTGGCAGAAGTCAGTAACCTGGCGGTGGTGCCAGCCGAAGATCTGATCGAGGCCACCTCCGACTGCGGCGCCTACGTTATGGTGCACTCTTCGCTGAAGCGTCTGGCCGTGAAGCTTTCTAAAATTTGTAACGACCTTCGCCTGCTCTCGTCGGGTCCGCGTGCCGGCCTGAACGAAATTAACCTGCCAGAATTGCAGGCCGGCTCCTCAATCATGCCTGCCAAAGTGAATCCGGTGGTGCCTGAGGTGGTAAACCAGGTGTGCTTCAAAGTGATTGGCAACGATACCACGGTCACCATGGCGTCCGAGGCCGGGCAGCTGCAGCTTAACGTTATGGAACCGGTGATTGGCCAGGCGCTGTTTGAGTCGGTCAGCATCCTGACTAACGCTTGCTACAACCTGCTGGAAAAATGCGTTAACGGCATCACAGCCAACAAAGCGGTCTGTGAAGCTTATGTGTTTAACTCCATTGGCATCGTCACTTACCTGAACCCCTACATTGGGCACCATAATGGCGATATCGTCGGTAAAATTTGTGCCGAAACCGGTAAAAGCGTTCGCGAAGTGGTGCTTGAGCGCGGCCTGCTCACCGAAAGCGAGCTGGACGATATTTTCTCTGTGCAAAACCTGATGTATCCGGTTTATAAAGCCAAACGTTACACCGACGAAAACGAACAGTAAGGCTTAATTGTACTTACTGATGTAAAAGGCACATCGTAATCAAAACGATGTGCCTTTTTGTTTGTTAAAAGGATGAGTTTGCTTACCGGCTAATCCTGTTTGAGGAAGTGACAGATGTTCCTGATTGAGCTGTTTATCGTGTTGATGGCGATCTGGCTGGGCGCACGCCTGGGCGGCATCGGCATAGGTTTCGCAGGCGGCACAGGCGTCCTGATCCTGACGCTGGGCTTTGGCATGAAGCCCGGTGCGATCCCTTTTGATGTGATCGAAATCATCATGGCCGTGATCGCCGCGATTGCCGCCATGCAGGTGGCGGGCGGCATGGATTATCTGGTCAGCCTTGCCGAACGTTTGCTGCGTCGTCATCCACGTTATGTCACTTTCCTTGCGCCGCTGGTGACCTACATGATGACCCTGCTGGCGGGTACCGGCCACACCGCCTTCTCCACCTTGCCGGTCATTGCTGAAGTGGCGAAAGAGCAAGGCGTCCGGCCTTCCCGCCCGTTATCGATTGCGGTTGTCGCCTCTCAGGTCGCCATTACCGCCTCTCCCATTTCGGCAGCGGTGGTGTTCTTTGCCACGCTGCTGGAACCGCGCGGAGTGAGCTATATCATGCTGCTGGCGATTGCCATTCCGGCCACCATGGTGGGGCTGTTTCTTGCCGCCCTGGTGACCAATTTTCTGGGTAAAGAGCTAAAAGATGATGAGGTTTACCAGGCAAGGCTGGCGAAAGGTGAAGTGACGCTGCGCGGCGAGACGGTTTATCAGACTCAACCCGGTGCAAAAAAATCGGTACTGCTGTTCCTGGCCGGTATTGCCGCCGTGGTGATTTACGCCACCGCCACCAGCGAAAGCGTCAACCTGATCGCTAACCCACCGCTGCCGCGCAATGAGGCGATCGTCGTGTTTATGCTCACTATTGCCACGCTGATCAGTCTGACCTGCAAAATTGATACCGGTGCTATCCTCAGCGCCAGCACATTCAAGTCTGGCATGAGCGCCTGCATCTGTGTGATGGGCGTGGCCTGGCTGGGCGACACCTTTGTAAAAGCCCATCTGGCTGATATCCAGATGCTGGCGGGCGATACCTTAAAAACCTATCCGTGGATGCTGGCGCTGGTGCTGTTCTTCTCTTCCATGCTGCTTTATTCCCAGGCCGCCACCGCCAAAGCCCTGCTGCCTGCCGCGTTAGCGCTTGGCGTAACGCCACTGACAGCCATCGCTTCATTTGCCGCCGTGTCTGCGCTGTTTGTGTTACCGACCTATCCCACCCTGTTAGCCGCCGTGGAGATGGACGATACGGGTTCGACCCGAATCGGTAAGTTTGTCTTCAACCATGCCTTTATTATTCCTGGCGTCCTTGCTATCACCTTGTCTGTCATGTTCGGCTTTATTTTTGGTGGGCTGTTACTGTAACTCCAGCCGGGCAGGGAACGTGCTACTATCGGCGTTATTTTCAACAGGATCGTTACGATGAACGCCGTTATCATCCTCTGTACTGCGCCAGACCAGGCCTGTGCGCAACAGCTTGCCACACAGGCGCTGCAGGCCAGGCTGGCCGCCTGTGTCACCCTCTTGCCGGGTGCAACGTCATATTATGTCTGGCAGGGCCAACTGGCGCAGTCCAGCGAAGTTCAGATGTTACTCAAATGCGACACAGCCCATCAGCAGGCCTTGATCGAACTGCTTAAGCTCGCGCATCCTTACGATGTACCAGAACTGCTGGTACTTCCGGTTCAACATGGAGACAGTGAATACTTGTCATGGCTGCACGCATCTCTCGCTTAATCACACTGGTACTGGCGCTGTTTATCTGCCTGCAGGCGCAGGCTGCCTTATTTTCCCCCAAAACCACCAGCCGCTTTTTGCCCGTTGACCAGGCTTTTGCCTTTGATTTCGATCAGCAAGGCTCGCAGCTTAACCTGCACTGGAAAGTCAAAGAGGGCTATTACCTTTACCGCCAACAGATTAAGGTCGTGCCCCATGATGCACGTATTGCGCCGTTAGCCCTGCCTGCGGGCCAGCCGCATGAAGATGAATTTTTTGGTAAAAGCGAGATTTACCCGCAGGATCTCAGCGTGCCCATCATACTGCAGCAGGCCGCGAAAGGAGCGACCCTTAGCGTAAGTTATCAAGGCTGTGCCGCCGCCGGCTTCTGTTATCCACCGGAAACCCGCAGCATCCCCCTTTCCCCGGTAGCCGCCACAATGTCCCCGCCAGCCGTTGCGCCTGCCAGCGCCAACCCTTTGCCCTTTTCGCCGCTCTGGGCGCTGCTGATTGGCATCGGTGTGGCCTTCACGCCGTGCGTGTTGCCGATGTATCCGCTGATCTCTGGCATTATCCTTGGCGGTAAGCGTAACTATTCACTGGGCAGGCTGTTTGCGCTGGCCATGGTCTATGTACAGGGAATGGCGCTCACTTATACCTTACTGGGCGTGATTGTGGCGGCGGCGGGCCTGCGCTTTCAGGCGGCGTTGCAGCATCCTTATGTGCTTATTGGCTTATCGGCGCTGTTTATCCTGTTAGCCCTGTCGATGTTTGGCCTGTTTTCGCTACAGCTTCCCGCCAGCGTGCAAACGCGTCTGGCACTGTGGAGCAATCGTCAGCAAGGCGGCTCACTGCCGGGCGTTTTCCTGATGGGCGCGCTGGCAGGCCTAATCTGCTCGCCCTGCACCACTGCGCCACTCAGCGCAATTCTGCTTTATATCGCGCAGAGCGGAAACCTGCTGGCCGGTGCCGGTACGCTTTGGCTGTATGCCGTCGGGATGGGACTGCCGCTGATTGCCGTTACCCTGTTTGGCAACCGCTTTCTCCCTAAAAGCGGTCCCTGGATGCAGACCGTCAAAGAAGGGTTTGGTTTTGTTATTCTCGCGCTGCCGGTCTTCCTACTGGAGCGGATACTGGGCGATCTGTGGGGCATGCGTTTGTGGAGCCTTTTGGCCGTGGCATTCTTTGCCTGGGCATTCAGCGCGAGCTTACGCGCCAGCGGCGGCAAATGGCGCGTGATGCAAATTATGATGCTGGTCGCCGCCCTGATCAGCGCCCGCCCGTTGCAGGACTGGGCCTTTGGCAGCGGCGCGCCGCAGCAAAACATCGCGCACCTTCCCTTTCAGCCTGTTCAAACCCTTGAACAGGTAGACCAGGCCCTGCAGCAGGCTCAGGGCCGTATCACCATGGTGGATCTCTATGCGGACTGGTGCGTGGCCTGTAAAGAGTTTGAAAAATATACTTTTAGCGACAGCGCGGTACGTGACAACCTGAACAATGTGCAGCTGTTGCAGGCTAACGTCACGGCGAACACGGCCACCGATAATGCGCTGTTGCAGCATTTGCACGTGCTCGGGTTACCCACGATTTTGTTCTTTGATGCGACAGGAAAAGAGATCCCGGAATCGCGTATTACCGGCTTCCTGAAGGCGAATGATTTTCGCGCGCATTTGCAGAAATTGCATGAGTAAACAACACTGGAACCAGGACACAGTCTGCTGAACAAAACAGGCTTGCACACCAGAGGAGAACGATTTGCAACGTGAACAGATACTTGACCATGCGTTAAACGTACTGGAACAAAACGGTCTGGCGGCGACCTCATCGCTGGCAATCCTGGCCGATGATATGCAGCTCAGCCTGACACAGCTTGAACAGTTTTGGCCCGATCGTGACGCGCTGCTCTACGATGCACTGCAGTTTCACGCCCAGCAGATTGAACAGTGGCGCCATGACATTCTGCAGAACGACGCTCTGCGTCCTGATCAGAAGCTGATGGCACGCTATGAAGGATTAAACGAGCAGGTCAACAAGGGCCGCTTTCCCGGTTGCCTGTTTATCGCCGCCTGCAGTTTTTATCCCCAGCCCGATCAGCCCATCCATCAGTTGGCAGAAAAGCAGAAGCGCGCCTCATGGCAATTTACGCATACCATCTTAACCTCGCTTGGTCTGGATAACCCCAGTATGGTTGCCGATCAAATGGAACTGATACTGGAAGGCTGCCTGAGCAAACTGCTGGTTAAACGCAACGTGCAGGACGTTGATGTGGCGAAACGCCTGGCGGAAGACGTATTGAGTATCGCCCTCTGCCGTAAAAACGGCGCACTGGCCTGAGTTTCATCGTCTTTGACTGAAATTCAGGCAATCAGTCACGTTTTGCGTGGTTTTTTTATCAAAGCCGTTGACGGCCTGCGGCCTTTACGGTTTAATGCGCCCCGTTGCCCGAATAGCTCAGTCGGTAGAGCAGGGGATTGAAAATCCCCGTGTCCCTGGTTCGATTCCGGGTTCGGGCACCACTCTTCAGAGCCTGTTCGTTAAGAGTTGAGATCCTTAACGGGCAAGACAGAGATCCCTTTTCGTCATCGTGCAGGATGAGTCGCATTCGTTCTACACTTGAAGATTATGGGATTAAGAATCCGGATGATGTTGCGAGCATCATCCGGATTTCTCACATCCCGAGTATTTCAATTACAGGTTTTTACCTTTTCACAAGGTTTGTGTCAACGATCTGTAAATGAAACCGCGCTAATTTTTCCTACACTGATATCAGTACGTTAGAAATTTGACTTAGGAATAGTCCTAGAGCATAAATGCGCTTTCAAGATTCCTTCGAAGATGATCCATATTCGCTTCAACATACTCCAGAGTGACCGCAACACTTGAATGCCCCAGCAACATTTTCACGTCATTCAGGCTTCGTTCCGGTGTTTTCATCAGGTCTGTAGCGATGGTATGCCTGAAACGGTGCGGGCTGATATCACACTGACACTCGCGTGAAAGCCGCCTGAAAAACGCCCGCATTGGGGGATGATCCATGTTACCGCCTGTGACGGTTTTCTTTTTTAAACGACTAAAACGGTTGATATTAAACAGTTGATCCTTCGGCCTTGCGCCCATTTGTTTAGCCTGACGGTACAGATCTTCAAGGCGAGGCCTCAGCTTGTCCGTGACAGGCACCCGGTGTTCACGATGATTTTTTGAGCCTTCAGGTCTCAGCTCAATAACACCCTGTTTAAGATCCACATCGCACAGCCTTATATGCAGCAGCTGGTTTTGACGCATGCCTGTAAACTTTAGCGTTTCAATCACTGTCATCCAGAACCATGCGGGTTCAAGCGCGTTCGGCCGGGGATCATGAATACCGATCTGCTCCTGTTCAATTTTTCGATGCATTACGAGATCAATTTTCTTCATTTGTTCCCGGGTAAGCGTTTTCTTTCGTTTACGGTCTGGCTTAACGACCACGCCATTGAACGGATTGTCCCGGGCAGTAACGAGAGAGTGCGTTATAGCGTGGTTAAACAGCGCTCTCATATGTGCAACTTTATTATTCCATGTCCGTTTACTGCAGTTTTGTTCGTTCAAAACGTGACGTCGCCATTTAAGAACATCAAGGCGACATATACTTTCAGGCAATATTTTACCTTCACTGAATTCTGTGAAAGTTTTTACAACCTTTCTGTAGCTCCATTCACTGGCTGGACGGAGAACCTTACTGAAAAAATAGTCGTTCAGAATGTCATCGAAGGTCGTTTTTTCAGACATGGTAACCTCGTATTTTATTAACCCTGTAATTACTCTTTTTTGGGAAAGAGCCATTTGCTGTCTGAAAGACAGCTTCCTTTCTTTAAAATAATGTCAGACTTAATCATGTAGCCCGACAGTTTGGTGAACTGACCGCGTTTATCAGGCGAGTCATATTTATGGTAGGAGTAAAGACCCTTACCATTTCGTGAGTGATGAAGGCCCAGTGATTCAAAGTTTTTCTGCAGCTTGTTTTTTTCGTATTTATTTTCTGGCTGCGAGGAAATAAACCGGAAAAACACATCAGGCGATATCATAAAAATAAAACCGGACAGCATATGCAGAAGACTGTCGGACTCATTGACGGTAACTTTTCCGGCCTCCACGCTCTCCCGCAGCCAGTCCAGAAAAACGTTGCCCTCAGAGGGTTCACTGTCCGCTGCCGGCTTCCCGTCTTCCGTTTGCTCCTGCTTCGTTGACTCAGCAGTTTGTACGGCTGATAAAACGGGTGCCTCCCCTTTAGCCATCAGGTCCAGTACCGAAAGTAAATCCACTTCCTGTTTAATTTCTGAATCTTCCTTTTCATTTTCACCATCTGAACCATACTCAGTCGCTTCGCTCCCGCTGAGGGCAGACTGCAGCGCGGAGCTCAGTACCGGTAACTCAGTTTCTTCTGTTCCGGGAGCGGTCTCCTCTCCGGCTGCCTGTGTGGAAGTATACGCTGCCGCTTCGCTTTCAATTGGCTCTGAAACATTTGCTGAAATGATGTGACTCGACAAAAGGACAGGTGCGTTATCTGCTAATTTTGGGGCATTATCAGCACGTTGCGTTTCCGGCGCCGGGTTTACAGAAGACGTGACAGTAACATCTGAAAGACCACCCATTTCCAGACCTGCCCCCTCCCGCGCCTGCATGATGATGCTGTAAAGCACTCCGGCACCGGCACGCTCACCCGACAGAAACTGAAGAAGACAGCGTGACGCTTCCGGCCACTGGTGAAGCCACAGCATGCCTGTTTCTGGCAGCAGCTTTGCCGCCATGTACTGACCTGTCAGGGCCGGCGCCCGGGCAGTCTTTGCGGGCCGGACCCGCCACGGACTGTCCGGCTTGTGCAGCCCCGGATACCAGATTTTTCCGGACTGCGTCGCGCCTTCCACCTGCGTCAGCCAGGGCAGATGATGAAACAGGCCTGCCCAGAATACCGCGCAGATCCAGCCCGGGGCCTGTGCCGACTGCTCTTCAGGTGTGGCGCCAGGCGGCAGCATCATTCCCCTGACGAGCCTGACCGCCCGGACTGCCACGCCGAGGCTCAGGTCACCAAATCCCCCCGGTGACGAATAGGCACCCTTCCAAGCGGCCGGGCAGTCCTGCACACGCTCAAGCATCGTCTGCGCAGGCCTCAGCCACCACGCATTGGTGACGGACTGTGAAAGCGGGCTATTATCTGCCAGCATTCTGACAAACCTGCGTCGCTCCTCCGTCTGCAAAAGCGTACTGCCCTCAAGAACCGGGCGAAACGCCACCTCTCTGACGACCGTATCCGCCGGCTGCCCTGAATGCCTGTTGTTTCCCCGCCCCGTCAGCCACTTCATCACCCGTTCCATCGACACCCGCTCATTATCTGAAATGACGTAACGCTAAGAGACGGGGCGACATTTGCAACGTTAATCCTGGATTTAGTGCAGAGAGATATTCTGCTTGCGTTAATTTTCAGGAACGGATTCAGGATTAACGGCGGACGGCTTTAACGTCCCGTGCTTTTCTTGCGCAACCTTCCTTTAATTAAACTGAACACACTTATGCAGCAACGTCTGGTAGCGCTGTACCTTCTGCTGTGGCTGACGCTGTCCGGCAGCATCAGCCTTTATATTTCATCCGGCTGTGACGCATTCTTTTTTATGTGGCTGCTTACGGCACTCTCTCCGTTTCTGCTCAGACCCCTCGACTGGCTGACCCGTCAGCTGCTAAGGAAGCCCTGCATGCTGAGCCGCAGAAAACGCATCACCGTTCATCTGTCACCCTGTCAGCCAACCGTCGGGCTCACGCCTGAGCGCGTGCGCTGGTTCTGGTCGGGAGTGTTTGAGTCTGCTGAAGCCGCGTTAGCCGGGGGAAAAACCGTTGTGGTTGCTTCACATCTGTTAACGCCTGCCCGTGCGGCCAGGCTCAGGACATACCTGAAGGTGCGGGGCTGGTCTTACCGCAGCAGGCTGACCAGCGTCCCTTTCCGGGATTCAGCCCGCGCGCTGATGCAGCTGGAAATTCTCTTCCGGCAGTGGCACTGGCGCTGTCCGTCCCGGACCCGGTGGCCGGTGATGCTGCTGAAAAAAAATTCTGAACCGGAAAAATAATTTCGGGTGTTAAGTCACGAAGGCAATGTTCACACTGATTACACACATGTATTCGATCTGAACGATCGAAATATCGCGTTATACAACACGCGGTTTTGCCAGGTACTGTATTCACACCGAATACTGAAAAGATTAACAAAATATTTTCTCATTCAGCCAACACCAGGGCCTTTATGAAACGCATGAACCTGACAGAAATCCTGTCCCGCGTCGCCTTAGAGCAGACCGATGAGCAGAGGCAACTGCTTGAGCAGTTTGCGGAAGGGAAGAAAACCGTAAGTCCGCCAGTGACCATCCGTTTCCGGCCGGCATCACGGGAATTTGTGAATCAGGTATCACACAAGCTCGGCATCTCCGTTTCAGAGCTGGTCAATGTGATTGTTGAGGGCGTCATGACAGAAACCACAGCGCCCCGCAGAGCCTCGGTAAACCGCGTTTATGAGCGCTTCTGGCACCTGATGGACCGCCACGGCCTTGATGTGGCGCAGGTGGCTACGCTGCTCTCTGAGCTGAACATCGGCATGAGTGTGCTTGAAAACCGGGAGCGCACGCTTGATCACCTTACCCTGCCAGTGCTGGAGCAGCTTGCGTCATGGTTCGGTGTGCAGTCCGGCTGGCTCGCCGGAAAAGACATCCTTCCGGTTCCGTCCGTGGTACTGCGTGACTTCTGGCAGGCAGCTGAATGCCTTCTGCCGCATAAAGATACAGTGATTAACTCCTTACGTTTTTACAGACGTCAGCTTAATGAAGGTGAGCCAGCACTAAATTTCAGCCACGAGATGGTAATCACAGCGACCCGGGATAAATATATCAATGGCGTGTACCTTGAAATTAATTATTTAACCGGCGTGGTCCCTCTTACGGTCAACACTGAATCAGAAACAAACGCTTTTCTCTCTTTCTGTGAATTACTGAGGTTAAAAGGAAGAGTCGCTCAAATTTATTTTCGCAAATTACCGGATAGGTTTTTTGGTAGTCTGAAATACGGCCATGAGTTGCGACTCTCAGTGTCATATGCCATTAAAGAAGTTATTAAGCATCAAAGAAAATCCCTTTTTGAGCGAGTAGAAATTGCAACCATTAATAAGAAAAATAAATCACAAATAAGCTTTTAACGCTTGTGGTAAATTATTATTTTTAAAATTTACAGCACGTAAGCATAGTATTTTTATTAAGAAATTAAGGTTTTTATAAAAAATAAAGAAAGTATTCAGCAACTGTACAGATTAAACGAATGTACAGTCGCTGAAATATTTTAAGTAAGTATTTCCCATGACATATCAAGAGTCATTCAATATACCATATTTGTAGTTCATTGTTGGTTTTTTCTTCGTTCGAGTGCTTTAGTAAGTTCTCGATCGAGAATGTAACTCAACTCTCTTTCATGCTTAGAAAGGCTTGGATGCTGAAGTCTGCAATGGAGTATAAACCTATCACAATCGGTATTATTCCAAACCTCGTGAGGAAAGGTATCATCAAAAATTAAAACATTGCCATTTTTCCATTTACGTGTTTCACCACCCACTTTAATACCAATATCACCATCTGGGATTTTCAATCCATAATGCATACGTAATTCATTATTAATACCACCACAGTGAACTGCAATTGATGCACCAGCTTTTAATACAGAAAAATGTGACTTTGCTATATAATTTTCTTTGCGCATCTCTTCAAGCAGGTTTGCCATTTTAGGAAAGTATTTTGAGGCGCCGGGAACTACATTAGCTTCTTCATCATAAAACATAAAAGATTTCCAACCCTCATTAGGACCATAATAAGCGGTAGCAGTGCCGTCACCAAAAGTTATAGATCTGTAATTTTGTTCAAATTCATCTAAGTATTCATTATATAATTCTTCTAAACGTAGTAGAAAAAATTGTAACTTATCATCGAAATCGGCTATTGACCACCATGGTTTCGATAGCATACCGGGTATAGACATAAAACTTGGATTTTGAACAGGTATATTTTCAGTAGATCGTATATTGTTGTTAACATGAAATATTGCTTTTTTAAAATTATTACAGTCGAGTCCCGTGGATTTTTCTACATGTTGAACAACCTCAAGCCAAATTTCTTCAATATTTTCGTACATTGCAGACTCCTATGAGTTTGAAAGTTAACTCCCCTTTTTTTATTGAAAAATAATTAATAAAAGGGGGATACATGAAATGAAAATCATTTATTAATTGTAAAACATTCTGTGTATATTAAGAAAATCATATAAGGGTTTTAAAGGGTGCATGTAAAACACCCTAGGAATTAATTATAAAACAATATTTTACATTGTTTCAGAAACTTCAATGCCTAATAATTCAAGCCCTTTTTTCAATATCGATGAGGTAAGCTCGCAAAGTTTTAAACGCATACCATTTGCATTCCCTTGTAAAATAACTGGACATGACTCATAAAAACGAGAGAATAAAGCAGATAGACTGTAAAGATAATTACAAAGAATGTGAGGAGAACTCTCACGTATGACTTGAAGCATGACATCTTCAAAACGCAAGATTTCGAGAGCAAGATCATGCTCAATTGAATGCTCAATCCGTGAATTTATGATATTAAAACTTCCTACTTTATTGAGTACTCTATTAGCCCGTGCATATGCATATTGAAGATAAGGAGCTGTATTGCCTTCAAAGGATAGCATGGAATTCCAATCAAATACATAATCCGAAATTCTGTTTCTCGATAGATCTGCATATTTTAACGCCCCAATGCCAACTATTTTAGCTAAGGCCTGGCGTGATTTATCGTCTAAGTTTGGGTTCCTAGAAATTATTATACTTTCGGCTCTATCAATAGCTTCTGTTAGCAAAGCATCAAGTTTTACAGACTCACCAGATTTTGTTTTTAAAGGTTTGCCATTATTACCTTTTATTGTTCCATGACTGATATGTTCAAACTCAGCCGCAGGGGGTAAAAAACCGGCTTTACGAGCAACCAAGAAAAGTTGCTTAAAATGGAGAGATTGCCTTACATCAACAATATAAAGACAACGTTCGATTTGTAATTCTTTAATACGAAAGCGGATCGCAGCAAGATCTGTTGTAGCGTATAAGTAACCACCATCTTGTTTCTGAACAATAAAAGCGGAGTTTTCACCTACTTTGTTTTTGTATTCATCTAACGAAACAATCTTGGCCCCCTGGCTTTCACATAAAAGATTTTTACTATAAAGTTCTTGAATTAGTGGTTGCAAATCATCTCTATAAAAACTTTCGCCTCTAATGTCAGATTTTTTTAATAATAAATTCAATTTATCAAAAATATCTAAAGCATGAGATAATGAAATCTCTACAAAAGACTCCCACATCTCCATAACTTCTGAATCGCCATGCTGCAATCTCACAACATAGTCACGAGAAATATTGGCGAAATCTATTGATTCGTCAAAGCTTCTTTTTGCTTGTTGGTAAAAACTATTAAGATCCGCAAGTTCGTATTTTTTGATATCTGTGTTATTTTCCTTGTTCATTTGGGCAAGCAGCATGCCGAATTGGGTTCCCCAATCACCAACATGACTTTGTAATACTACATCTTGGCCCATAAAAATATTAATTCTTGCTAAAGCATCACCAATTATACTACCTCGCAAATGACCGACATGCATTTCTTTTGCAAGATTAACAGAAGCATACTCTACCATGACTCGTTTAGATGGGGGGATATTTATACCCAAATTAGGTGATTTTAATACATACTCAATTTTCTTCTCAATAAATTTATTGTCAATAAAAATATTTATGAATCCGGGACCTGCGATTTCTAATTTTTCTGCAATATCGTTAAGTTGAACTCTTTCAATCAATTGTAAAGCTAGTTTACGGGGTTGTAAACCTAGTTTCTTTGCAGCAGCCATAACACCATTAACTTGGAAATCACCAAATTCCGGACGGCTGGCAGCTTGAACTGTTGGGGAACAATTATCAGCCCCTAGTTCTCTTAAAACATTTGAAAACTTCTCATCTAAAATACTGATTATAGACATTAAATTACTCCATGTTCAAATATCTTAACATAAAAAACTACTATTCATGAATTAAAAATTTTTGAATGGTCATAATGAGACCGCATATGATGGCTAAACCTATATACATACCTTTCCCCCCCAATATATCTAACATTGCACCACCATAAAGAGGAGAAAAAGCTATTCCCATTCGATATAAAGCTGAAATACCAAAATAAGTACCGCGAAGCCCTGATTGAGCTTGGCGGTCAACTTCGACGCTAAACGTTGGAAAAACAATCATCTCACCAATACTTAAAAGTATAGTAGCAAATATAAGAAACCAGATTATATGCATGAAAGAATAGGCAAAGAAAAATTGCGAAGTTAGCAAGAATACCATGCCTAGTTGCAGCCTTTTTTTAATAGTTAAAGGCTGCAATAAATGCATCAATGGAAACTGAAAAAAAATCACCATCAATGAGTTAAGAGAGATTAAAATCACGAGCAATGAGATAGTTTGATACATTGTAAATCTTGCTAAGTATTGCGGAAGAGTTGTATCAAAAGATGCATATACGAAAGCAGCTAAAGTATAGCAAATAGTTAAAAGCGCAAAACTACGATGTTTGAATATTGAAACTATTGCTTTAAAAAAGCCCGGAACAACAATTTCCTCGTTTTTATATATGAGTTTTGCATTATTTTTTAGCATGTAAAACATCATAACTCCAGATATGAAATATGTTAAAGAACATAAAAAGAAAACTAAAGGACGATAAGATGAAAACAAGAGCATTCCACATAATGGTCCAATTGAAGAACCAATATTCATAAGGAAATAATTTGTATGCAGAGCTAATTCTCGAGATTTGGGATCTGAAACAAAATCACCAACTAGTACTTTGTAAGTTGATTCAAGAAATGAGCTACCTATGCTTATTCCAGCTAAAGCTACACCAAAAACAATAACAGATTTATTGTTGACAAATAAAAGGAAAGATAAGCCAATGAGGATAGAACCCCCTAGTACTAATTTTCTTCTTCCGAAAAAATCAGAAAGCCATCCAGTATAAATGCTGCTCATAGCACCAATCGCCATAGCGGTAGTAAGCATCAGACCAATAATGGTCGGACTTAAACCAAAATCAATGTATAAGACAACACTTAAAAATGGCCAAGTCATAAAAAAGGCTGTTCGACTCAACAAGCTACTGAATAAAATTAACCGTATTTGTATAGGTAAGGTTCTGAAACGTTCAAAACAAAAAACTTTTTCGGCCATATATTCACCTGTGTGCCTAATTTAAAATATTTGTATTAAATTTTACTGTCTTTAAACAAAACATCAAGGCAAGTTAATAAAATTTTATTTTCATCTGAGGTGATAGGTAAAGCCCATCCGGGCATTCCACCCGATGAAACATTAACGGCTTTTGAGCGTTTGTTGCTACGAACAGATAGGCCTGATGTATTATTGTTAATGTAGTAAAGACCAAATACAACAAACTGCTCATCAAAAACATTGAGATTTATATCGGGTAATTTATATGAACATTGATGAATAACTTCTTGAGCTATCCATTGTGAATGATTATTTTGGATAGACAGAATGATATTTTCAGATGTTGATTCCTCACCAAGTATAACACCCTTACCACCAGTGGAATTACATTTTTTGAAAACATATTCTTCCTTCTTTTTTAATAGAGCACTAAGATTTTCTTTCGATACTCGTATAGTTTTAGGGATTCGTCTATCTATGGCTGATAAGTATTTCTGTTCTAAATTGCTACGAAGGATTGGGTCATGAAATAAAGAGAACCAAGACTTGCAGCCGGTGACATAATTTTCAAATGTATTAAGCAGTAATGCACCTGAGTTGCAAATACGTCGAACTAATTCTCCCCCATCAACAATTTCTTCTTCTAGAAATAATCGATACACAAGATTTTTTGACCCTTCTTCATATGTAAACCATTCTTCTAAATAGCTATTTTCATTAACTAATAAAACCTCTATGCCAGGGCATTCTAGACGAACGTAGTTTAATAGCGGATGGTATGCAATCGAACCTGCCCAATGCTCATATGCTTCTAAATCGAGAAGTATGACCCTTGTTTTTTGATTTTCATCACAAAGATTTTTAATCAAACGAGCTAAATCTGAATAGGGAGATACACCATGTTTAAGTCCATTTGTATCAAAACCTATCTCTTTAAGATATTTACATGAAACTTCATGCATCAGAGGGCCTTCTATAGCGGGTCCAACATTTAACTCGCATAACCAACATTTCCCGTTTTTGTCTAAAAGCACATCAGCTCGGCCTATAAGGCGACCTCCATTTTTTAGTAAGGACCAATCAACTAAGTCTCTAATTTGAACTGGGACATTAAAATATTCTAATATTTCATCTTGAGACATAAGAGTCATAAGATAGCTAAGGATTATTGACTGTGCTTTAAGTATTAAAGTTAAGTCGGATGCTACAGACTCATAGGATTCTGCACAGAATAAAACTGGTGGCAGAGGAGTGAGTTTGAACATATTTATTAGGGGAGTATTATAAAAATATTTTTTCAATTCATTATGCAAAGCTTCGTTTATTTCTTTGAATTCCATGTTTATTAACCTTACTATTATTAAATCAAATAGTCGACTCACCGCCATCGATAATAATATCAGCACCGGTGACCCAAGTAGATTCATCGCTTGCAAGAAAAACAGCAGCACCTGCGTGATCGTCCGGTTTTCCTGCACGTCCTATAGGAATGTCTTTACCGCGATCCGACCATATTTGTGGATTATCTTGCCACTGATTACGGTTTCCTTGTGTTGCTGTTAATCCCGGAGATATTGTATTGACTCGAATGCCGTGATGAGCAAACTCAAAAGCTAAGCTCTTCGAAAGCATTGATAACGCGGCTTTTGATGACTGATAATGTGCCATTTTGCTTATAGCTTTAAAAGAGCTAATTGAGGATATATTTATTATACTTCCTTCTATTTTCATTTTTATCATATGACCAATTAATTTCTGTGTAAGAAAAAAAGGAAAGCGAATATTAGCTTTCATAACTTCATCAAAATCTCCCTCAGAGGTCTCCAAAAAACTGGTGCGCGTCGTGATACCGACGTTATTGACAAGGACATGTATTTTGTCAAAAAAAATGAAGGCTTGGCTAACAAGGCTCTCAACGGCTTTATGACCTTGAACATTAATTTTTAAAGCATTGCAAGTGACACCAAGATTAACTATTTTGGCGATTAAATCCTCTGCTGATTTATTATCTTTATTATATGTGAATAATATATTGGCTCCCTCACGAGCCATTGCTATAGCTATAGCTCGCCCTATACCATGGCTAGCCCCTGTAATTAAAACATTTTTACCACTTAACTTTTTACTGGTCATTTGCTTTTCCTTTCTAAACTGCATTATAAGCTTACAACATCTCCAAGTCCTGTTTTTCTTGCAGCAAGAAATATTGCTGAAGCAATTACAACATCTTGTATTGCAATACCTACAGATTTGAATACGGTTGTTTTTTTTACACTTCTTTCATATGGGTTTGTTAATAAACTTTTAATATCAATAATTTCATTCTCCTTTATCACACCCAGAAGTAACCCTTGGATTATTTCACCTGCTTCTTTAATCGACGCGTCATAATCTTCTACAAAAACATCAGCCGACCTAAATAAATCAGGATCAATTTCGAGCGCGTATTCATTTGTTCCACCAATAGCATTAATATGAGTTCCAAGAGATATATCGCTTGCTCTTAATATAGGTATGTTACTGGAGGTCGAAGTGGCTGTGCACACAACATTTGCGGTTTTTACTGCCTTGGAAGCACTATCGCTTAATATTACGTTCTTGCATAACCCTCTTTTTTTTACCCACTCAAATAATATTTCAGCTTTAGAAGGTGTTTTTGAATAAATAAAAATTTTTTCTATAGGCCTTACAGAGCAAACTGCTTCAATTTGAGTGCGTGCTTGTGTGCCTGCTCCAATAATTGACAGAACTTTAGAGTCTGGTGGAGCTAAAAGATCAGTAGCTAAACCTGCCATTGCTCCGGTCCGTAAGGCTGTAAGATAGGCACCTTCCATTATGGCTTGTATTTCGCCTGTTTTAGTATTAATTAGAATTACAACCGCATGTATTAAAGGTTTTCCAATATTTTTATTTTCAGGCGTAATAGTCGAAACTTTAACTGCTAGAGATTGAATTGAAGATAAAGCCGCCGGCATGACTAATAATTGATTACTATCTAAGCAAGAGCTTAAATTCATAATTGTACGCGCAGGTACCTGAGAAAAAACACCATCACTTGGTGTTAAAGCACAACGTAAAGCAGATATCGCCTCAGGCATAGTTAATGCGTTGGACATAGATTTAGAGTCTAAAGTTAGAATTTTCATTCAAAAGCCTATTATATTAAATACTCTGACGACTTGGAACAATAAAAGAGCGTTGATAGTTAATAACTACCGTGCCATCAGCTTTAAAACCTTGTGTTTCTATAGTCGCTATTCCCTGACCCGGGCGTGATTTACTAGAACGAATTGATATGACTTTAGACTTAGCATAAAGAGTGTCTCCTACGAAAACTGGTGCAACTAATCGAACATTGTCCCAACCTAGATTAGCTATAGTTCGAATACTCATAGTTTGCACTGACATACCATTAATAATCGAAAACGTAACCACGCTATTAACCAGAACTTTTCCAAACTCAGTTTTCTCTGCATAATTTTGGTCAAAATGAAGAGGGTGATGATTCATTGATAATAGAGTTAACCATGTATTATCAGTTTCTAAAATTGTTCTTCCTGGCCAATGCCTAATTACATCGCCAACTTTAAAGTCTTCCATATACATTCCTGGCGACTCCAGATAATCACCTTCATCTATCATCTCAATTGTAGATTTCATATACTAAATCTCCACAGAGTAGTTATTTAATAGTTTTCGGGCTTTCTTAATGAATGGAGGGCCTATCATATCCCCTTCAAAAGTGAAAATTTCCCCTTTAGAATCTTTTGCAAGACGTAATATCTCTTTTGCGCGTTCTATTTCTTTAATACTAGGACTAAACACTTTCATGACCGTGCTCAATTGTTTTGGATGAACTATAGCTTTTCCATGAAACCCAAGAGCCTTAACAGCAATGCTTTCCTCCAGTAATAGTTCTTGATTATCTAAATGATAACAAGCAGTATCAATAGCTGCTATATTATGACGCGCTGCTGCATTAGCTATACGTTGACGAACATATAGCATGTTTTCCCAAGCTATCTCTACGCCTAGTTCTGCTGCGAAATCTGCTGAACCAAAAACTAGTCCATCACATTGCATTGCTATTCTGTCTATATCATCGATTGCTTCTAATGTTTCAATAGTGACGTAGAGTATAAAAGGTTTATTTTTAGTATTAAGCAGTGAGCGAACGATCTCTATTTCACTGGCATCACGTATCATAGTCATCACCAAAATATCAGGTATAACTGTACTTTCTATTAACACATTAATGTCTAGCAACCCTTCAGGAGATCTTAATTCATTAATGCGAACAGCAACCTTACTTTTATGAGGATGACTGCTAAGGATATGCAAACAGTTTTTACGAGCTAAAGCTTTTTTTGATAATGGAACTGAGTCCTCTAAGTCTATCAAGCACACATCTGCACCCGATTCTCGCGCTTTAACTAAACGTTCCAAATTGTATCCAGGTGTATAAAGAATTGAACGCGGAATATTCGGCGTATGTAGATATGAGGCATTTAAGTTTTCCATCATATATGCTCCTAAAATTTATGAAATATCACATTGATGAATTAATTCACATAAACGTAGCACTTGTTCATCACCCATTTTTGCGCGCAGCATTACGCGTAAGCCCGCACTATCTTTAGCAACTATTGGAAAAAACACCGGAGAAACATAAAATCCATTTTCGTATAGTTTTTTACCACACTCGATAACTTTATCATTTGGGAGTTTTACGAGTCGTATAGGAAATGAATTCCCGTGTTGCTCTGTTGATATAAATTTATCAAAAGACCTTATATTTTTTGACAATGCATTTTGTCGCTCTGTTAATTCCGCAGTACGATGTATTTCAGCAGAAGCTAAAGATGCGCCTATGGCTGCTGTATTCATAGGTTGTGACCACGCCATAGGACCGCCAAAACGTGTTATGATATCTTCAGCTTCTTTTCCTTTAGGCCCAAACATAATAGCTGCACCGCTTGTGCCAAAAGCTTTATTTAAAGTAGATACAATAATTGTATCTTCATTTACTTCTGAAATTTTAGAGCGAACATATCCCTCACCGTTTTTACCCATGATGGATAATGAATGTGAATCATCAAGATAAAGGAATAAGCCATATTTATCTTGTAAAGTAAGAAGGTCTGAGAGTGGTGTATGCCCCCCCATACTATAGGTTCCATCAGCCACGTAAGCAACTTTGGGATATTTCCGGCATAAGTCTTCTAGAGCGTTTAGGTCGTTGTGAGGTATTGTTATTACTTCAGTTTCATCTCCGCAAACTGGTTTATATAGGCTCATAGAAAAGTGTGCAAATTTATCAAAAGCCATCACAGGACGAGAGCCTTTAGTTAAATGACCTGATGCTAAAAGTGGTAAAATCCCTGCTGTAGCTGCACCAGCAGAAATAGCTGTTATAACTTTTGCATTAAATAATTGGGAAAGTGATTCTTCTAACTCTAATAAAGCTGGTATTTGAATACGGATTCTAGAAATACAATGATCTAGAACTCCATATCGGTTTAATGCATTTATAGCTCCTTGAATAATCTTTGGATGAGAATCGAGATCAAGATAAGAACAGCAGCTGACATTGATAAATTTGTGCCCATTTAACGCTTGTAAGCTTCCATCACCTGCTAAATTGGCTACAATTGCTGCAAGACCGTTATGTTCGGATTCATTCCAAAATTGATTGCCATATTCAACAGCTTTATCATTATTACGATACTTATTAAGCACCTTAGCTTCTTTATGCATATTCATACTATTACTTCTCCGTTCTCTAATTTAGAGCTGTTAATAGCTATTTTAGAATTTTCATTTTCTAATGAAATTATATTTTTCCTGAATGGACTCCCTTTTTTCCATACTGAGAAAATAGCCCCATCAGAACCAACCATAATAACCGCATCCATTCCCTTTGCTTTTTTTAATGTTTCTATGGCATGCAAAGGTGTTTGCGCTATAGGACTACCAACGTTAAGAGACGTGTTTACAGATGCTTCAACACCGCATATTTTCCCCATTTCCTTTAAGTATTCGTAAATTAATGGATTTAGTGATTGGCGTACAATTTGTAACCTACTGGTACCATCTACATGTATTACAGCTGGCACTAATTTAAGAGCTTCAGCTTTTGCTCGAGCAGTAAGTACCATATAATTATAGGCAGAGTAATTGTCTGTTTTAGCTCCTATATCTAATTCAAATAATCTATGAGCTTCGTCCAAGGTAACCATTGGTGCGAGAGGTCTGATTTTTTCTCTAAATTTTACCTTTGAATTTAATAACTCTAAAGTCTTTGGGTTACATGGATTAGCTAATATACTCCGGTTTCCTAAAGCTCTTGGCCCTGTCTCAGCTGAACCTTGAAAGATGCCTATTACTGCATCTTTACATACAAGAGTTGCCATCATTCTTGCTGCTTTTTTAAGGGATTCGGTTTGCGATATAGAACCAATTCTTGCATATTCAATTTCGTTATCATTATATAATGCTTGCTGAATTTGTTCTGTAGTGGGGGCTATACCGCAGATGTAAGGGCTTGCGAAATCATTACGAGCCGTTGCTCCATTTTGCATAGCAAATTGTAATGTAGAACCTAACGCGACACCACAATCACTAGGAATTGGCGGCACCCATATTTTTAAATATTTTTCTTTATTTAAGTATCGTTTGTAATAAGTTTGGTCAAAGTTCTTAACTAAGTGCATATTCGCTATGCAATTCAAAGCTGTTCCACCAGTAAGTACTAATTTATCTGCCCCCGTTTTACGAATTAGGTAATCAACAATATGAAATAATGCATCTTCGAAAACTAATTGAAGTGCTTGTGCTTTATCAACTCTATCTTGAGTTATTTCTGAATGCTCAATATTCTCTACGCTCAAAACGTTGTCTGGATTCCACATTTTTTGGGGGGGGATTGGTTCACCAAGTATCTCAATTAAAAGCTTGCCATAAGGTTCACTATGACTTTTTATATGCCAATTAACCATTGTTCTATTGACATAAATATTACCTTCATCCCCAAAGTAAAGAATTTGTCGCAGCCTTTTATAGTATGGATTCATCAATCGACTTGAGTTACCCCAAGCAGCTGCTCCCATATAACGTCCTTCTGAACTTAGGAAGCTCCATCCGCCTTGTGTGGAGCTTATATAGCCGTATAGATATCCTAATGAGTCTATAGTACTTTCATTTTGTCGATGGCAAATGAATTTACCGTTCCGAACCTCATATAATGATATGGCACCATTATCCCCAGTTCCATCTAAAACTGTTATGATGACATTCTCATCTTCTTTTGAAAAAGGAGATAAAGCATAAGCAAGATAAGCATGATTGTTATGATGATGCATGCCGATCAATGGTTTTATATTTCTCAACCCTAAAGTGCTAGAGATCATCTTGGGTGCACTTAATCCTTTCAACAAATGACTTGGGTTAAAAGTAGGATCATGTTTTGGATTTAGTAATGCTAAACTGCTTGGTGCATGTTCAAAAATTATTTTCAGATCAAATCCCAAAACTTTAATGTAATCCCAACTACCTAAAATGCAAAAAATGTCTTTTTCTTTTATTTCATTATTTAAAATTATTTGATGCATTTCTTTTAGACTTTTTTCTGGGAACTTATTAGAATGTTTTTCAGCGCTGAATCGCTCCTCCTCATTGTTAGCAATGATATTTATCCCATCCTTTTCACTAACTCTAATCAGTGCACATCCTGTATTATGGCCAAAAGGACCTACTCCTATTAAATATAATGTTTCTCCATTAGACAAACGTTGAGAAAATTCAAAACCTTTTTTTCTCGCATATGAGCTCTCTCCACTGAAAAAAAGGTTTTTCTCGCCAATTTTTTTATATATAAAGTCTGTAATCATTTTAACAACTTTGGGTAAAAATTTCAGTTTTGGTCCATAAGTTCCATATGTTTTTGACATTTATCAACCCCCTCAAATTTTCCACTCTAACAGGTCAATTACATAAATTTTTTTTCAGCTATGTTGACTGCTGCGCTAGTAATAATGTCTAAATTACCAGCGTATGGCGGTAAATAGTCTCCTGCACCTGTAGCTTTAACGATAGTGACAACTTTACCATCTAATATAGTCGGCTCCATTACAAGACGATACCCAGGCATATACTCACGAACATTTTTCATTATTGATAACACGTTATACCTCAAATCGTATATATTCGGGTTCTCTAAAATTGTGTATATGGTTGTTTGCATATCAACTGGAGGATTGGCAGGATTTATATTTAATATTACCTTCACATTTTCACTTCCAGAAAAAAACTTTAATGCTTTCTCTGTTGTGCATAAATATTCGTTAATGTTAAGTCTGGTTGCGGGCCCAGCACTTTTTGCTGACACAGATGAAACAACCTCAACGTACTTAATTCTATTATTGCTAGCTTTAATTGCATGAACTATTGGTAAAGACACTTGACCACCACAAGTGATCATATTTACATTTTTGCTTCTATTTGCAGCTTCTCTGTTAATATTAGGCACACACCAAGTCCCAATTTCCGCTGGAGTTAAATTAATTAATGGTTTGCCATAAGGTTCAACTGCTTTAGCATGTTCCAAGTGAGCTTGTGCACTTGTAGCATCAAAAATTAAGTCGATATTATTAATATTTTTTATTATCGTTTCTATACCTAAACTATCATTATGTACACCCAGTTTATTTGCGAATTTAAGTCCATCAGATTCGCTATTTCTTCCTATAAAAAAACTGCATTCCAAATGTTTACTACGAATCACCTTCATTAAAAGGTCGCAACCAATGTTGCCGCTACCTAGTATAGCAACTCTGACAGGCATAATAATCTCACTTTATTTTAAATTGTATTAATTAGGATTGCTTTGCAAGTTCAGCTGCGATTTCGATAATTATATCTTCTTGTCCGGCTACAACTTTTCTGTCACCTAGAATTTTAAAAATATCATATGGCGATACTCCATACTCTTTCGAAAATTTTAAAACAGGCTTTTCGAACCCAGAGAACACCCCATATAAGCCACTAATAATGTTCACCGGTTTAATATCGGAGCGATAAGAATTAAATGTTGCCACTAATTTTTCTGATATTGATATAGTATTTAAGGCCTTATGCTCGTTCAAAAGGCCTAATTTCATCATCACAGCACATAACACTTCCAGAGCAGTATTTCCGGCACCCGCACCAATTCCTTTTATTGTTCCATCTATAATCGAAGCACCAGCATTGGCTGCAGTTATGCTATTTGCGATAGCCAAGCCGAGATTATTATGACCATGAAATCCAATTGGTATATTTATATTTTCTTTAAGCAGGGATATTCTTTCATAAACATCATTTTCAGTATAAGCACCTGCTGAATCCATTATTATTATTGCATCAGATCCATAACTCACTTGTAGTTTGGCTTGCTCTAAAAGATTTTGAGGACTAGTTAGGTGAGTCATCATTAAGACACCTTGAGCTAGTTTACCACTATTTTTGACTAACTCGATATAACGTGAGGTTGTATTTGCTTCTGTACAATGGCAAGCAATGCGCAGAATATCTACGCCTTGGTCGATTGCCATTCTTAGATCGTCAAGCTTTGCAAATCCTGGGATAGCATGAGCCCCCAAACGCGTATTTTTTAACATTTCTCTAGCAGTGCTAAGCATATCTTCATCACTGTGAGATGCTAAACCTAGTTGGAGTGAGGATGCGCCTAAACCATTTCCATGTCCAACTTCAACACAGTAAAGTTCACAATTATCAATGATTTTGCAGTAATTTTTTATGTCATTGAGGCTTATACTATGGGAGAGCGCGTGATTGCCATCCCTTAAAGTTGGATCGTAGAGTTGAATATTTTTCATAGCATTTTTCCGATATAGCTCAACAGTATTTAATTAAATTTCTTTCTATCGAATTTATTAATATTCAATAGCCAAAACTCCAACTAACTTATCTTCCTGAATCTGCTGCTAAAGAATTGCTACTCTCAAAGTTTAATGTAAAACGCGGATGTTAATGCTTTGTAGTAAATTTAACTCACCAATAAAATTTCAGTCTTACTGAATTATTTTATTGCAGAAATTATTAAATAAAACTTACCACTCCGCTATAGTTTTGTTGAGTGATAGTTATACTTTGCGAAAATGCAGAGTTTCAATTGATTTAGTGTTTCTGAATGTTTCTATTTTTTGCTTCCGTGTGTGTGCTGTTTAATTTCAGTTATTAATCAATGTTTTAATTAAATTCACACTCTATTGGCTTAGTCATTTCGCCTCAAAAGCCCTACAAATCGTGTATTTTTTTTAATGAAATTTTTAAATTATTTTTTTTCGTACTGTCTTTTTTTTGATGAATAAAAATTATTATCACAGTGTAATTATAAGCTCCCTAGTGGATTAAACTGTCATAAAGCTTGACTGCTGGCTAACAATTGGCTTTATTTACTATTTATATTTGTGTTTAGGTTTAACAAAATTACTTTATGTCGGATGGACATGAATCACTGGCGGCATTCTAGCTGCTTTGACCTGCCTGCCGGAGCATGCTGGCAAATGCCTGCGCCGCAGGCCGGTTCAGCGAAAGTGATAAACGACTTGTCTCTGAACACCGCTTCAGACTTGCTGATTTGCGCGCCGAACTGCAGCTGCGCCATCATTAGCGCCACGCTCCATGGAGTAAAATACTGCTCTTTGTCTTTGTCACCGAGCTCCAGCAGCATGTAAATGCGCCCGAGAAAGTCACAAATCTTTTCTTCCAGGCCGTTCACTACACAGGCCAGCAGTCTGGCCATCGATTAAACGTCCTCTTTTTTGTATCTGGCGACGATGGCCATGTATTTCTTTTCACGTTTATCACAGAACTGCACACCATTCTGAATCGCAATGACGCTGCAGCTGATGAAGTCGGTAAACACCTGAAGACGCCGGGTGCCCCGAGCAATGGAGTTGAACAGGGAGATAAATTCTTTCTCATGGTCGGTACGGATGCTCATGCGTGTTTCCTCAGAAAAAGGGGAACACGCCCCGTAAGGGAAACGATGTTCCCCCTTCGGGTGAAAAAGCGGCCACAGCAGATGCTGTGGCCATTGTCTGACAGACCTGAGATGCCGGTCTGTCGGTTGGTAACGTCATGCGCGAACGCCGGCGTAGTGTGCAACGGCCGGAGTGGCAGGTGCGCCTGCTTCAGCACTGAACTGATACAGACGGGCACCTTCACTTACCGGATACTGCACGTCCTCCTCCGGGTAAGGACCGCTGTCGACGTGGTCACCGCGGTCAAAACAGTTGTAACCCGACGTGCCGGCATCCGGAGACAGCCAGTAGTGACGGATTTCACAGTCAAACTTCTCCGACATGTGCCCCATGACTTCCGCCGACGGCGGAAACCAGGGCGAAGAGAACGTCAGCTTCAGTGAACCGATATCGTCACGACTCCACTCCATCCGGTGCCCCGCCGGAAACTCCGTCCCGTAAAGCTGGGTATAGAGTTCTGACGTGGTGCTGAGGCCACAGAAGAGACCACTTTCCCCGTTGAGCTCGGTGGCCAGACATGACGGCATCACCATCAGCATGTCGCACGCACAGGTCGTGTCCGGCATTATACTGAGCCATTCCCAGCGCTCCTGCGGGTCAAACTGACCGCCCTCAGAGGCGACGCCAAACCAGTCGGCGTAGTGAACAGACATAAGCCGGGTGATGGTCTGGCGGGCTGCATGAGGGATACTCTCCCATTTCACGTCACCGATGCCGGACTGGAGCCAGATTTTGTCCATTTTCGAGAGCGTTGCATCGTCAAGCAAGGCATCCCTGTCAAGCAGCTCCAGGAAATGCTGAAACGCCAGGTTCGGTGATGTGCTGCCTCCGGTTCCTGATGAAACCAGCTCCGGATAAGCACGGTATTTCGTTGCTTTAACGGGTTTGAGCATACCTGCACAGCCGGCGAGAAACAGCTTTATGGCCTGCCGTATGGCGTGGCGGTAAAGCGGCACTTCGGTTCCGGCAATCCACGACTGCATGACATTGATGCAGTCAGACTTACCGGTGATTTCCAAACGGTTTTTGCACCATGAAAACATAGTTGTACTCCTCTTTTACGTTTAAAAAAGAGGGCATCTCCCTGAGGAGAGTGCCCTCAGGGGGATGATGGCGACTGACGTCGCCGGGGTTAACTACGCTGCTTCGCTCCGGGTTTCACCCAGCGGCTTAAGCAGATATTCCGATGCTTCCCGGGCAAACCGGCAGGCACGGAAAAACGCCTTTTTGTCATTACGTAAAACGCTGAGCCAGCCGTTCAGGTAGCTCTCGTGCTGTACCTCACCAAAAATGCCGAGATGTGCACAGAGAAACGCACTGCCGGTTTCCGCTATCAGCTCCTCAAAAGCGTAAACGGGATCGCCAAACTCTCTTGATGAGGAGGTTATCCCCTCACGATCGAGGCGGCTGCGGTGGCCGGTCGCGTGCACCAGTTCGTGCAGCAGCGTGGACCAGTAGTCTTCAGGTGAACGAAACTGTGAAGTTGTAGGCAACACAATCCGATCTGCCCCCGGGCTGTAATACGCCCGGTTCTGCCGGTGAGAAGAGCACTTCACGCCGGTTGCGTTGAGTATCTCCAGAACCTGTTGCTGCTGTCCGGTTGAGAACCCCTCAGGGGGAGTATCCGGTTGCATCATCGTGGGGGCATACACCTTATCGGGTAGCCCTTCACACTGCGCAACGTTGAACAGCTGCAGGGGTTTCATCATGGCCAGCTTTTCCATCACCGGCACGCCGTCCCTGAACACCGGACTGTCATTGCCGTCGCGGAGCTGCTTTTCAAACGGTTTGAAGATGATGGCCATTGAGCTGCGCTCGCCTTTTCTGACCTGTCCGCCGGCAGCCTTTGCCTGCTGATACGTGAGCCAGCGATCGGCGCCGTAACCCGCTTCCTCTGCAGCCATCCACAGCAGCGGCACGTTGACGCCGCTGTAGTGTCTGCCCGTGACGGCGTTGACCGGCAGCCCACTGCCGTAGACCTTCTGCGCAGAACGCCATGGCCGACGCCAGGGCGGCACGCCGTTTTCCAGCGCGATGATGATTTTGTCGGTGACCTGCTGATAAAGGTCAGTCTGTTGTTCCGTTGTGGCCTTACGGCCGGCAGTTTTTTTCTTCATGGGATGCGCCTCTAAAAAAACGGCGCATCTGTCCCGGTGGCGGACAGTGCGCCACCGGTGAGTGGGAAAAACGCTATGAGTAAAAACGTATTGAGCCGTCTGGTGCGATCTGGCTGATACGCTTACGAAGCTCCTGCACAGCGCTGTTGAGCATTTCACGATCAGAGGGTTTAGCCCGCCTTGAATCGAGCCGGATAACCCTGTCGAGCACGCTCAGGGCCTGCGAACGCCAGTTGAGATGTTCAGCCCTACTGCCGCAAGACCGGAAGTGATGTAATGCATGGTCATAAAGCCATGAGATCCTGCTACGGTAAATGCCGACAGGCAGATAAACCTTCTCAGGCTCACCTGTTTCGGCAAAAACCCTGACGGCACCCGGAGTCTGGCAAATGAAAGATACAAGCAGATCCTGGTGATCATTAAGGACTGCGTCACAGGCTTCCTGGCTCAGATCAAACTGATGAAAGAAGTATTTCTCGGTTATCAGGCAGTCTGACAACTTACGCCATCCGTCATCTGACAACGGATTGCATCCTTCTGCCCAGGCCAGCGGCTCCTTTACCTGCGGTCTGAGATCACTGCGGCGGAGAAAGATACCGTTGTTTTTTTCGAGTATGACGGGACCTTTCATGCCACGCCTGAGGGACAGAACCGGACGTAGCTGAGTGGAAGTGAAACGTACCATAGTGGCTCCTTAAAAAAGGAGGTGACCTCCCCGGGAGGGAAGGTCCCTCCGGGAAGTGTCATTCAGTTAACATCAGTCAAAGCGGTAGCGAAGTTCCGCCATCTGCTGCGCCATCAGCCGACCGGCCCTGAGGGCCTTACGGGCTGTTGCGTACGTACCGGTTCCAGGCAACTGGTCTATATGCCAGTCACGCTGAGTGAAGCCGGTGCGACGGGAGATGACGGGCGTAAACCCGTTCTCTGTCGGCACGACGTCTGCCTTAAAGCTGCAGCGGCCGCTGCGGTTGGTAAACCACTCTGCCTGTTGTTGCTGCAGGTTGCCGGCAAGCCGGTTGAGTGCGCCTGAAAGGCGGGTGATAAGTGAAAGCATTATACTGCTCATGGTTTTCTCCTGATTAAGCGCGGAGAAAACCACCGCCGCTGTTGCGGGGAGGTTGTCCCCGCGCGGGTTAAAGTCTTTGTCAGAAACTGACGCAGACCGGTGGTTAACAGTTAACCCAAATGACGGTAACCGACGTTATCTGCATCGTCCGGATTAAAACCCCAGCTCGCAGGAACGGTTATATATGTGCGCCCGCAACGCGGGTGCGCACGATGTCTGAAATGGTGCTCAAAGCGTTTACCGGGCAACAGGCCTGACGTGGTTTCCCAGGTCGACATGTACTGCCAGATTTCGCCGTCATAATCAGCGACGGTAGGCTCCGAAAGTGAGCGGTTGAGCTTATGGCGCGCCAGTTTTTTCCTCATGCGGTGCCATTCACTGCTGTCACGTTTAACGTATAAACAGTATTCAGATTCCAGTGTGTTCATCGACAAATCCTCTTTAATTAAAGGAGGATTTGTCTCCGCAGGGAGTTAAATCCCGCAAGGGTAAATAGACAGCAGTCCGTTCAGCATTCGCTTTAACGCTGCCATTAGCGTTCGTCATACATCCGGCCGTGTTCGTATTTTACGGCAATGCCGAAAAAAAACGTCCAGGCTGCTTCATCAATGTCTCTGGCCATGAGGCAGAGGCTTTCAAAGAAAGACTGCCAGGATGCAGGCACGAGTTCGCGTACAGACAGCTCGGCAAGGTCTTGTGCGACATGAGCCATTTCACAAACGTAGTATGGAGAACCATCTTCATCGGTACTGGTGTGAAGACCAAGGCGACGATGCGCTGCAATAATCAGCAGGTCACCTTCTGCTTTGGCCAGTGCAACTTTGTAAGCGTCACGTTCGCTGGCACTGATTTGAAAATCTTCGGTAAGAGTTAATGCGTTCATAAAGAATTCCTTAAAAATTGAGGAACCCTGCCCCTGACGGGGACAGAAGTCCCGACAGGGTGAGAAGCTATTAGGTGAATAAAGCGGTCAGACGATGTCAGAAGCATTAGCGCTCTGATAAAACATTGCGCGCAATTGCTCTGTAGCGTTGTCCAGCTCTTTATCCTCGCGAGACCGGATAGCGCCCTCATGAAAAGCCGCATTCCAGTGAAGGCGGTGAACACTTGTCCCAAGGAGAGTAAGCTCGTTCACTGCCTCTTCGGTAAAGGCATGTCTGATGTAGCCATGCTCTGTTGCAAAACCAACTGTGAGCGCGACATGTCTCAGAAAAGTCAGGTAGTCCGGAAGGCCGTCAGCAGGAACCTGTGGATCTGCATCGACCATGAGTCTGTAATCCAGACGAACGTTAAGCTGAGTTTTGACGTAATCCACCATGATTTTTGCAGAAGCCGGCGAATCACAGTTCAGTAACGTGAGAGGGTTGATCATTCTGGTGTAATGCATGGGTACGATTCCTTAATAAAAAGGGAACCGTCCCGGAGGGAAAGTATCCCTCAGGAGTGAGAATCAGGCACAAAATGCCAGATGAGTAAAACAGGTGTATGGGAGTGTGGTGCGAAGTAGAAAAGGACCTTAACCGTAGGGGTCTCTGTTTTCAAAGGTTAAACAGATTTGTTACCGCCCGAAAGCGTCATCTCTCAGGTAATGATGACATTGGCATGTGATTACCCGAAGGCGTTCCTCTCAAATCACCGGAACATTAGCAGTTGTCATAGAGACAACAGTAAGCAGAAATATCGTACTGCAAGCTAAACACTCGGACAAGTACATAACCAAATTATTTTTGAAATGAGTTCAAACCCCGGATTGACGGGGTTTATTTTTAAGATAAAAAAATTAAATTATTCTAAAGTGAAGTTCTTTAGATTTGAATCAAAGTATACAAACGGGCTAAGATCAGGACCACCTAATGTTAAATTGGGATACACACCCGCGTACTCAGGTTTCTTTAATTCTTCTTCAGTTAGATAATGGTAATTAATTGTTTTAAGCAGGATATCCACTTCTGGCAAATGCACCGTCGAGTTATTAAATATATTTATCTTGCTTGTAACTGTTTTGAAGTCTGTAGTTTTTTCTATAAAAGAATCTAGTAGCTTTGGATTGTAAACCTTTAAGAAGATCACAAATGCAAGTGAGGATGAATACTCATTGTAATAATTAATAAAGCCTGTAGAGGGTTTGAAAATGCTTAATAAAGATAAACATCTTTCACATTCTCTTAGAGAGCATCCATTTACATCCAAAAGATAGCAAAGGGTTTTATGAATAACACCGCCCACCTCTATAACATTATTCGAAGATAACAATCTGCTCATGTAACTATATATTGTTGTCTTTGTATAATAATTTACTCGGGTTATATCATGCTGTTTTATTTTTGGCAGTGTAAAGAAAAAATTTATAAACTTATTGAGATACATTCTTGAGTCTATGTTGCCGTACCGCTTTTCAATGCATTTTTCAAACTGAGTTCGATTCATCACCAATATAAATATGACACCTTTTACAGAGAAGAGGTGCTTTATTTTTTCAAGAAGATCAAGGGAGTAATCCGGCCTGGCCCTATCAAGCTCATCGATGATGAATATCGTTTTTTTATTTGATTCTTCATGCATTTTTGAAAGGATTTCTCTAAATTTAGAAATATCCTCTTTTTCCTCACTAGCCGTCGTTATTTTCTTTTTAATATACTCTTCTAAACTACCAGTTAAATTATCAGAAATATCCTTACCAGCATTAACAGTAGCATCAACCAACTTGTCGCCACTTATTAATCCAGCAGATGTTGTATTAATAACGGCCTTTAACCCCCCAATTAATGCGGCGGCACCAACTCTCTTGGTGATATTTATAAAAGTATCTTTAAAGCCATCTAACTTACTTTCTGGCTTGTTGATAAGCGAATAAAATTCTGCACTAATTGAAATGAATGGGTCGGAGTGATAATCGCACTCAAAAGCGTCAAAATATATCGCGTTAAATTTATCTGAATAATCTTTTTCAATTTGACCTTTCATCATTTTAACAAAACTTGTTTTCCCTTCTCCCCATTGATCATCCAAAGCAATTACTAAATTTTCCTCCGGGGAATTGTCGCACAAATTTATAAGATTACGGAATAGGTTTATTCTTGTGAAGATATCAGTATTTGTATTGAAACCTTGTGAGAAATCAGTGGGTGATTGGATGAAGCTCATTATAATATCCTTTTAATTTTTACAGCATGGTGGCTATACAACTTCAAAGAACAATTGTAATCCATAAGGATCGTTAAAGAAATATTGTGAAGATGCTTTATATTTTCAAATCACTCTTACTTGGTTGCAAATGCATGGTGTCCAAAATTTAAGCTACTAACACGTATCGGATGTTTCGATGAGCATTTTTTAACCAGCTCTCTATAGGTAAGATTTTATACCTTAATTAAGTGAATGATAAATATGGTTTTTTTAAGCCACTACATTCTTACTTTATTATAAACACGAGATATATAGTGCCCGCGTCCATCCCCATGACCTAGATCCATAGAAGTAAGTGCCTCAGCCTCCTTCTGGCTAAAACCTCTATACCTATGCAACTTAAGAACGTCCTGAGTGTAAGCGTATCTGAGACTATGAGGGGCAAACTCTCCAACAAGCCCTGCCTCACGGACGATATTCCTGTATCGTTCAATTGCCAGATGAATAGATGGCTTATCGATAAGCTTTCCGTTATTCTCAGCAGAATAATTTATTGCTCTGTTAATGGCGTCAATAGTTTCAGCCCGGTTTATGATTGTGGTATCTCTCGGTCGCCCTCCTTTCGTGCCAAATACAACGCGAACTTTTTCATCACCATTCTGCAGTGCTTTTTTCCATGTCTGAAGCGATTTTACAGACTGTACAGTTTCTTCTGTTCGTAAACCTAAAAGCCGTGAAAGTTTCATTGCACAGGCGACGCCCTCATCCTTTTCACTAACAGATGCAAAAACCTGCTGGAAATAGTCATCAGTTATTGCAACCTTAGTTCCGTCGCGGCTTGTACCAGAGATATTCAAAGCATCATTGTTCAACTTCGGATGAGCTGGATCAGCCATAAAGGTTTTACCCGATACACGCAGTATAGCGCGTATCGCCGCCATCTCATTTTGAAGCGTACGTTTTGATATATTTTCCGCCAAACGACTACGAATATATGTTTCTATATGATTTGTCTTTATGTTTTTAATATCCCGAATTTGAATGTTAAGACTGATCATTCTGTCAGCAAACCGGTCAGCAATTTTTGTACGGTCAGATACAGTTTTAAAACTTCCGCCCGCCTGGCGGGCAAGGGTCTTTAAATTTTTATTCAGCTTTGCCACAGACCACGCTCCATTCAATGAGGTGACAGAGCTTTTCCGTCCGTGTGAACGGAAAAGTTCTGTCACCGGCTGCACAGTGATTACAGACGATGGAATTTCACCCCGACGGCACGGTTCATTTTGCGCTTCCTGCGTCTCGGCAGACATCTGTGCATCGGGGCGGCGAAATGTTGAGTTATTGCAAGGCTCCCCAGGTCTCTGACCTGTTCGCGGCTTTCGCCGGGCTGAAATGAATCAGTCTGCCTCCACACACCAGCTGTCTGGTGTCGCCATCGATGTCGTGCCGATTTCTCCTTATTTAAATGACGTTCAATGCTTCAAAAAGTGAATGAACGATAGGTTGAAAGTAAATCAGTGATGAGAGGAAAAACGTCTTTAGGACGTCAGAAGTCCTTCAATACGTGTTGGTCAGTTGGTAATCATGACGTTGAAGGTACAGTGCGTAAGCGCTGATCGTTATGCGCTGCGCGCGTCACTTGGTACTCGTTTCACTCGTACACAAGTGACGCCGCGCTCCTCTGCTTTAAATGCAAACGTGGAAGATGCCCAAATGTTCCAAATGGTCATACCCGCGTTGCAAAGTTCGCAGCAGCTCTTCAGCGTCAATGCGTAAAGAAAAGTGGAAGAGAGACGGCCGAAACCGTTATCAGAAAATGCCAGAAATGGCTTTGTAAAAAGAAAGGACCTTTATCGCAACGCGATCTTCGTTCTCAAAGGTTAAACGAAGTTACCGCCCGAAGGCTCCGTCTCTCAGGTCATGACGGTTTTGGCAGTGCAATCACCCGAAGGCGTCCCTCTCAGATTACCGGGACATTGGCGTGTTGCGAAAGCAACGGTACAACACGGAGATGTTAGATCGAGATAGCTATAAATTTCAAGAAAGTTTTACGTGGAGATATGTTTAACTCTTAGTCCAAATACAAGCCTTTTAAGGACCAGAAGGCTTGTAATTTGACTTTTGAGGTGCTTTCAAATTCCTCAGGTTTTTGCTACTTTACTTCTTAATTTTATACATTAAAGCTGCAACTTTCCCTCCAAGGAAAATTGAGAGAAGAATAAACCATAACCAGCGAAAGTTGTTACTATGAGATGACTCATTAAGTTCTGAATTCTGTTTAGTTAAAATTTTCTTGTTTCTGAGCATTGATGAGAAAATGCACTCACTTGCAACCGCAACCTCTCCTGAAGCAACTTCCATGAATCTATTTTCAATAATTGCATTGCAGAATTGCTGAGGAGTTTCCTGACATAATCTCGATGATGAAGCCATTTTTGAAACTCCTTGCCCCAATTGTATTTCAGGACAAGTAATTTCGTTGAATTTGGAGATCTCATTTCGGATTTCATCAACCTCACTTTCTGGCATGTCGTAGGGTTTATAAAAATCTATAATGCTACTTGGGGTGAATCGAATGAGATACTCAGGAGAAGCATAAGCATAATCTTTCAGATGTGACTGAATTTCTGATGCCCAATGGCAAGAGCTTTTACTTTTAACTAAGCCACTACTGCATTGCTCATCGTAATACTCAACTTGTTTCAAAAGATATGAGCTTGCTTTGTTCATGTCTGCACTGGTTTCTTGATATAAGGAATTGATACCACCAACTTCTTTATCATGCACCCAAAATATTCCATTGGCAGAGGCAGTTAGTATAAGCATTATATCGAGTATAGTTCTGAACTTTTCTCCTGCATTAATTGCATACTGTACCAAGATGAAAATAGCCCATCCTAAAATCATTCCAGAAATAATGAGGCAACTAATTCCTGTAGGGCTGCCGACCTCATCGCCGCCACCAAGACTGTAATAAAATGGAAGCCACCTTATGTCTGGAAAGTGCCCGGAAATTGATAGTATGCCGGGTAACAATAGAAGGAAAATACATAAAGCCATTCCTTTGAAATGACCATAAACAAATGCAGCCAGTATAAATATACAAACAATAATTATCATGCTGATAATTATCAAAGGCAAAAGACTACGGGCCTGCACATCCGCTGAAAATATTAGAGTAGCAAAGGGGCTTTGGAGGCTTGTACCGTAACTAATAGTTGATATTAAACCTGTACCATCTAATATCTGAAGAATGCTATAAGTGGCGCTATAACAAAAAAGCACGTAAGGTTTTATAAAACTGCTGAACATAGTTACCTCGTTAAGAAGGATTCAGGGGGTTAATTTATTCTGAAACGCCAAGGTGCTCAAGATGAATCTAACCATTTGATTAATATATAAATTTATGCGTATATAACTTATGGCGCGGTTAGTCCGCTTGGTTGTTTAAAAATTTGCCAATGAGGGCAATTTAAAGTAACCTGGGTACTGAAGGTTATGGGTAGCTATGTTCAACTTTTTGGTGCTTATATAGCATTATAAAGGTGTTGTTATGAGTAAAGATGGCTTCGATCCAAAAGATCTTGAGGAAATTTGTTCCCGTAAGAGGAGTAAATTCCACATGAGCAAGAAAGATTATAAAGAGTTAGGTAAAAACGCAGTTTTAGGAACGCTCGATGTGGCTTTAGGTTGTTTGGGGGCAACAGCGATTATTGCCTCCAAGATACCTACAAAAACCCAGTCTGTGAGTATTGAAGATGCACATGAGCCTCTTTCAGGTGCTTCTGACGGATGGAGGAATGGCCCTCAGGGCTATGGTTACTATCGTAGTGGTATCAAAGATTAAATCAGCATCGTTTAAAGATGCTGATTTAACCTGTTTTTAGTCAAGCCTTGCCCTTTGTCCCAATTGTTTTAACTGTGTCCACTGCAGCTTTACCCCCATCGCTTCCGGCTTGCTGTGGCATTTTAGATGCAGCACTCATCGCTGAATCGATGATCCCCCCAATTCGAACTCCTGCCCAACTTAGCATACCTAACCAAAATGCTGGAAAAACCAAGTACATCATTCCCAGCACCAGGTTCATAATCCAGCCGTCATTAGTTGAGCTCATGAAATTGGCAAAAGGAACCGAGCTCGTGAGTCCCTGGTCAGCCATGTTGTTGTAGAGAATGGTGATAAGTCGGTCATCCAGCCAGCCTGCCAGTGCCCACCAGAACGTGATGAACTGCAGCGCAAACAGCGCAAACGAAATTGTCACAACTGTTTTGGGTTCATAGGCACTGAACATCATCAGCACGGGGATGACGATAATGATCATCATCTGCAGCAGCGCCTGTATCATCGGCAGCGCCTGCTTGAGAGCATCAAAGCCCGGCAGAGCTTCAGCTTGTTTAAGACCCAGTCCAATTGTTGACGTCAGCCGGGTAAGGTTACCGACCACGCCGCTGGTATTATCTGCGCTGCCAATTGCATAAGTTGTGCCATCACCGGACAGCCCGGCATTGCGGGGACTAACCAGCCAACGCAGCGCTGGTTCTTCCCACTGACTGCCCGGGAACTGGCGCTGAAGCTCTATGCGCGTGCCGTCACTGATGCTGGCCAGAACACGCTTACGCAGCCCGTTGCTGCCGTCAGACCACCAGGTTTTGCACGTCGGATACCCACCCTGGCCCGTATCCGGATAGCCGCTGTCACGACTGCTGCTGTATGGCCACTGGCTGCGGGGGGTCATGGCCGTATAATAGTCGTAATAACCCGAGGTGTTGAGAAAATAGTCGCTGCCAATCCAGCCGACCGAGTTAATGGTGGCGTCGCTCAGCTGGCTGTTGCTGTTCTTCAGCCTGAAGTAGGCCCGGGAGTAGCACTGGTTTGCAAAGTCCTGGACCTCCTGCAGCACCACCGGGTCGCGCAGTTTGGTGTTCTGCACGTCAAAGCGCAGCTGCCGCAGCTGTGTGCCGCAGGGAATGGAGGCAATCATTGCCTGCGTGGTGCCTTTCGACATCATATGCAGCAGATACCACCACACCGGCACCTCGGCCGTGCGGCCGTCGAAGTCGTTGACGAGCCCTTTATAGCCGGAGTTCTGCGGCGTGGGCACGATGAAGCCACACTGTTTCGCCCGCGAATCATCAAACTTGATCGTGCTGATATCAACCGGCACCAGCGGAACGCAGCAGAGCAGCATGACCAGAAATGAGACATAGATGGCGTGCTCGATACGCGGCAGCGCCAGAACGCCTTTGTTTCCCTCATCGGCCCCTTCCTCCCGCACCTTCAGCCACACGCCGAGCACCTTGAAAACCAGCGGCAGCGCGAACAGGCCGGTGCTGCTGAGGATGCCCCACATCGAGTTATTGAGCACCCAGCCAAACAGGATGAGGAAGTATTCCAGGTAACTGTTCGCCGTCATGTCAGCCTCCCTGAACCGCGTTTGACCAGGCCACGTACTCCGTGACCAGAACGAAAAGCACGGCATAGATTTCTGTACTTTTTACTGTTGCTGCGTCTTCCGGCCAGCGCTTCAGTAGGCGCGGTCGCACCTTCATAATCCAGACACAGCCGATGAAACCATACATGCACAGTCGCCAGGCAAACATGGCCCAGCGGCTGTCGTAAAGCCACTTCTGAATAAGGTGCCCGTCGGGGTCGTACGCCATGAACACCGACGCCAGGCCAAAAAGCGCGGCCATGGCCACAACGGTACTGAGGAATATCAGAAAAATGCGGCCGGTGAGGCCGCTCATGAATCTGCGCTTCATGTCAGTTGCCTCCTGGCTGGGGCTGGCCCATCTGGCTGAAGCCCTGGTCCTGATTGCCGGCTTTCTGCTGCAGCTGGTTGTCCTGATTGCGTTCGCCCTGACGCTCAAGCGTGGTCAGCAGGCTGTTGCTACTGATGGATTTGCGCAGCTCCATTTCGTTGCGCAGCGCGTTCAGCTCGCGGTCGAGCGCATCCACGCGACGGTCACCCTCGGCGATGGCCTCAGGCTGTTCGGCCGCGTTCGGTTCAGACTCACCGGTCGTCAGCATGCGGCGCATGGTGAGTGCCGCCTCAACCGTGTCAGCCATGGCCAGCTCACCCGCCAGTCGCTGCACCAGTGCGGCCCTGTCCGAGTCATCGCGCAGCGCCTGAATCACGCCGCGCGTGACGACAAGGCTGCCGGTTTTGAGCGCGGCCAGATTATCGGCCGTGGGCTGAAGCTGACCGTTAACCATTTTGCTGAGCTGCTCCAGGTTGGTTTTGGTGGCGTCTTCCAGTACCGGCGAGAAGCCGGTGCCAGCAACGGTGCTGCCCGGCTGGTTATCCGCGCCGCCGCTGGTGCATTCGCTGGTTTCGCGGCAGGTTCGGATTGAGCGGTCGCCGAGGACTTTCACCACGGCCGCAGCGGCTTCATCGGAGGATTTGTAGCGCTGGCAGACCGTACCGTTGCAACTGGATGAGCCTACGCTGCTGTTGCTGGTAACCGGCAGGCTGTTCATCATGTTGTAGCCGGCTTTTGCCAGGTCGCGCGTGGGCTGAATCGCCGGCTGTCCCTTGCCGCCGCGTTTCTGGCCACCGACCCAGGTCACACCCTCTTCGCCCGTGGCCTTCTGCAGTTTCTGGTCGCTCGATACCGCATCACCGCCGCTCGATGCCACGATATCTTTATACTCTTCAGACACCGCCGCCTGCTGCCACTTGCTGCCCAGGGTGTAGTCGGCCAGCTTTTTCGACATGTTCTGACAGTTCATCTGGGCCTTGTCGAAGTTCAGGCCCGCCTGCAGCACGCCGTTGGTAAGCATTTCATACAGACCCGGATTGGCACGCTGAATGGCCATCGCCGGCATGCTCATCACCGCGCCGGTCGCACCCTGAATGACGTTGCCCATGAGGTCCTTAAATCCGCTGGTGATGCCGTTCAGCTGGTTACCGACCGTGGTTTTCAGGTCAAAGTTGCCGCACATCAAATCGCTGCTCCAGCCTCCGTCCAGGCCGAGCCTTGACATGTTACTGCGCGTTGAGGGCGGCGAAATGACCGAGCCGCCGCCGATGGAGTAGAACAGCCCGTCGTTAATGGCGCCGCTGACGCCGGCACCCTGTGAGGAAAGCGTGGTATCGATGGCCAGTGCCGGCATCGCCAGGGAAAGGAATAACGTGCCCGTGGCCACGCGCAGTTTTTTAACGCTGAAATTCATCATGCTGTGTGTCCTTATGAAAAATCGGTGCTGTAAAGGAAGGTCTGGCCACGTCGCTTACAGCAGCTGTAGGGCTGCCAGAGCGCCCAGGCGTAGTCGCCGCTTTCCGCCGTCTGGCCACCCGTATCAGGAAAGACCGCGCAGCTCTGCGACAGCTGCGGCGAAAGCCGCTGCCACTTGTGGTTGTTTGTGCCGGTGTTTTCGGTAACGGGGTCAGGTGGCCAGTAGCCCGGCGACCACTGGCCAACCAGTGGGTTGTAGACGTGCAGCTGTCCCTCGCGGGTGATGATATCGGCCACGCGCTGGACCACGACGGCCGCTGACTTGTAGCTGTTGGTCTGCGTCACGAAGCCGCTGCGGGGATAAATGTTGCCCCACATCTCGCCGGCAAACGTATTCCCGATTTCACGCTTTCCGGGAATCAGCGCTTCCGGATAGAACGATTCAGGAATGCCCGTTCGCCAGGCCAGTGCGTCCATGGCGCTCACAAAATAAGGCACGAACGGCGTGGCGGCTGAGCGGCAGGAGTAGCCCGGCACCATGCCGCCGATGAGCGACGTCGCCGGGTGACCATACGCATCTCCGTAGTAGAAATGCAGGTTCTGTTTGCGCATGCCCGGAGCCTTCATCTCCTGACGACCACCGCCAGCTGGCACGCCGGCGAGACCCCCGGATACCAGGCTTTCAGCGCCGCCTGCCGTGGCACTCACGGCTGACATTTCGGTCCAGGGATTGTCACCCGGACTAAGGTAGGCAGACACCACCGCTTCCGGAATGTAGTGGGTGACTTTGACCGAGGCTTTCACCGTGCAGCCAAAGGGGGTGCAGAGCAGCCAGTAGCAGATACCGCTGATGCGCCAGCTTATACAGTCCGGGCTCATGGCGCTGGAGACCAGGCTCGCGGTGTTCACACTGGCAAGCGTGCCGGTACAGGTAAACAGCGTGGCCAGCATCAGCCGGCGCGGACGGGACAGGCGCATGTTCACGGATGTTTCTCCCGCCAGGCATCGAGTTTCGCCCGTGCAGCTGCGACGTCGGTGGTGCCGTACACTACCCATTTATCGTCGAACACCACGGCAGGAACCTTTTCCAGCCCCAGCGACCAGGCATGTGCGACACCGGCATAGCTCGCCGCTAAGGCCTGCTGATTCTGGCGGAACGCCGGTGAGGCGATGACGGCCCGTGCCTGCTGCCCGGCTTGCGCCGGGTTAGCGGAGAGTGGTCCAAAGAGTTCAGCCTGGAGACGGTCGGGTGCGTCCAGCTCGGTGACGGTGACGTCGGGGCTCAGTTCGCCGGTAACAGGATGCGCATGGTCGGTGTAAATCACGGTGCCGGCGTGGGCACCTGCGCTAAGGAACAGGACGGCAAGACTGCAGAGGGGGATTTTCATGACTAACACTCCCTGAGTGAATGATGCCCTCAGGGTGCGGTTTTAGCGCGTAAGGTTCAGCAGTTAACTCTTAAACCGGAAATCATAATTCTGCATGGGTGAATTCCAGGCAGTGAAAGAATGTAACGTTTCATAATTAAACCCTTAAGAAACCTGAGCAGCTGACGATAAAGAATAAGCGAGCCCATGCAAGAGGCGAGCATGTCAAATATGATCATTAGCAAATTCACTTTGGGGCCCCTGGGGCCCTTTTTTTATCAGTCATTCGTGACTGTCAGTCTCGTTTGAATGTCGCCATTCAAGATAATCCAGTTCCCATAAAAATCCCGCAGCGGCCGCATTGCGCTCAATCGTTCCGCGCGTCTCACCCTCATTAACGTACGGCTGCCAGTTTTCAGGGATGCTGTCTTTTGGTCGGGCCTCAGACTTTTGAACAGCTGAGGCGTTGTCGTCTGCTGCGGGCAGAGGTCGGTATCCGCCGGGCTGTTCCCATGTTTTTCGCTGCCAGGCATCCAGCTCCTCTTCATCTGTATCTGTGATGTAGACAAGATATTCTAAAATTTCCTGCGTGAGGTTTTCAGGGGTTGCGCCGGGAAGAGACTCAAGTAAACGAAGACGGCTGGACGCCATGAACTCCCGCTCTTCCTGCTCAGACTCGGTCTGGTCTTTTATAAGCTGCAGGTATTCGGGCGATGCTTTGTAAGCTTCCAACTCCTCCTCGTGAATTCTTCTCTCCTCAGCCCTGCGTTCGCGAGCGACGCCGGCCTCCTCGATCCCCGCAGCCACTACGTCAGCCCAGTTGCCGGATTCAGGTGACTGCGTACCCGCTACTCCGAGCTGCTGATTAAGGAAGGTCAGAAGGTTACCGTCCTCCGGTTCGACAGCCGCCCCGACGTCATCAGCCAGGCTGTCAGCACTGATAATCCCGGGCAGGCCGTTCCTTTCCCGACCGGTGCTGGCGCGTTCAGCCAGGTAACGCTCACTCCACGCCTGGCCTTTCGCGCGTTTACCGGCACCTTCAAGGCTGGTCGTGTATTTCATCAGCCAGACGTGGATAAAATGCTGACGATCAGTTGCACACGCTGTGCTGATATCGTGAAACCGCTGATAAAATCCCTCATCGTGGCCGCAGTCCATGCTGTCACCTTCATGTGCCACCTCGTGCTCCGTCAGGCTGAAAAGGCGACTGGCCGTTCTGAGCGCTTCGGTTTTAAGCTGACGCACGATATCAGTGTTATACGCGATGTACGTCTCACCGTCCGTCCAGGCGTCGGCCGACGTCGACTCGCCCAGCAGAATCTGGAACCGCACGCCGCCGTAAGCCCGGGAGGTGCTCCCGCGCTCGCCGCCCGAACACACCCGGGCATACTGGGCCAGGCAGTAGCGCAGCGCCGTCCAGGCCCTGCGGGTTTCCTTATCCAGCGTCGTTTCACTCACCATCTGCGTGCGGTCGACAAAGTTCGCGCTGAGCGTATCAAAATCAATGAGCTGCAGCTCTGAGCTGAACGGCATTCCCCAGCGGCCGGAAGACGGCAGCTGTGCGCGGTACGCGATGAGGTTGTCGCGTACGCGACGCATGTAGTCCATAAAATCATCCGTGCCGTCGCAGTTAAAGCGCGTCAGCGTCACCGGGTGAATGACCGGCGCGATGCCGGCACGCGCAATGAGCTCCCCGCGCGGGACGTCCCGTGCATACTCAGCCACAGTAAAACAGTTTTTATCGACGGCGGACGGATAGTGGCGGCACTTGCGCAGGAAGTGCTCCAGGGTGACGTGCTGTTTGCCCGGGAGCAGCGTAATTACCTCTTCACCGTTAACCAGCGTCTGCAGGTCTCCCTCACCGGCAAGCAGCGCCCGGGCGGTTTTCTCACGGCGGGACTCGGTTTTGCGGTGGCTGCCGGTATTATCAGAAAAGGCCTGAGCCAGCCCGCTGAATTTTGCTGCTATCTGCTTCCAGACCGTGCAGCTCTTGCGCAGAATCTCAGTGCGCGAAACATTGAGCGCAATGGCTTTTTTACTCACGATAAGGCCGCCAACGCCCCAGTTATGGCCCGGGTCATGCCTGACAAGCACGCCCTGATTATAAATGGACACGGCGCCGTCTTCCCGCAGCCGATACCAGGCTGCGTCATCCTCAGCGTCCCATTTTTCCAGCTCCGGTTTACGCGTAATCACCTTGCCGTTGAGGCTGACCGAGACGGGCGTGTAACGCACCAGATCACGAATTTCCTGCATGCATGACATACGCTCCTGAGTCGACATCGACTCATACCAGTCACCACTGATGGCACACCCTTCCTGAATCTCTCCGGGTTCTGTCAGTTCATATTCATAACCCATTACCCGCGTGTCGACCTCCATCTGCCAGCGCTGCGAGCGCCAGACGGTCCGGGCATGCGCCATAATCTGGCCACGGCCCAGACGAAAGCGGCCATAGGTAGCATCGCCTTCACGGTGAGGCGTTCCGAAGCGGCCAAAATAGCGTTTAACATCGTCATGTGTCGCAAATCCATGACCGTCGTCACGGCAGGTGAAGCCCTCCGGGGTAATATCCAGGATGACCGCGCCCGCGCCGGCATCGACGCTGTTCATGATGAGTTCGATAAGGGCTTTGGCCACTGATCCGGCCTGGCTGTAGATGATGTGGTGAATGATTTCAGGGTCGAGTTCGAAGGGATGTCGCATCAGAATGCTCCTGTAGTGGTTTCAGAGCCATTTTCCTGATGCTGATTAAGGGTTAAATGAAGAAGTCATAACGGGAGCCTGAAAGAATAGCGGGTACGATCAGGCTGATTAATACGAGCAAAAAATCAATGAAACTGGAAGACAGCATTGCTGAATCACTTGAAAAACGCGGCCTATGGCACCGCGCAGCACGCCGGTGGCTGGCAGTAATGGATGGCTCCAGTGACGATGCAGAAAGAGAATTGATCGCCAGGCGGCGTGAGCACTGCCTTAACTTGGCCGCAGGTGTACCGCCTGACGGTCGTCGCGCGGAATCGAAACGACTGTATAAAGTCCGGCAGCGATATAAAGATGGATATTAAATCGGAAAAACTCTGCAGCTCATGGCAACTTTACCTTCAATTAGGTATAACCATGCTTCAACGCGTAGGACTCACTGCGCAGTGAGCCCTACGAGGGCTCACTATGAAATGTGCGGTTCATACTTATTATTGAGAACGACCGAACAGTTATCTCTCATACATTGCCGCTATAAATAACCTTCAAAGCTCGTGCAGAATAAGATTTCAATTCACCGGGCGTGATGGGCTCTGATGAAGCTTGAGGGTTCGTATCGTGATGATAGCGACCAGCATAATTGTTAATTTCATTCAACTCAGCAACAAGAGATTGTGCGAAAAATAACGGGTCGTTTGGTTGTGCTTGTGTAATCTGCGTTACTACCTCCCCAAACATATTTCCCGGTGAAATTTTTCCGGGAAAACGTCGATGCAGATATCCTTCAAGAAGCGGTCTGATTGCAACTGCAGTATCGTGAAGATGCTGATGAGTACCATCGACAAATCCACTCACCAGCCTGTGATTTTTGTAGTAGGGAGATTCACATTCTAAATCGATATTTAGTTTGTCCAAGTCACTAAAATCGTCTGCAATATGGATGATACGTAATGCAGAAATGTCCTGTATTTGAGTAGAAGGCATTTTCAGAAATTCATCCCGCATCGTGCGGATAAAAAACAGATCATGAGCCAAGATTATTACCTGTTGACTACGAAGATAAATCTGCTTAATCAAGGCGATTGTATGGTTCCTGCGATGATTGTCCAGACTACACATCGGATCATCAATCACGACAACTTTTCTATCAAGGTCGGCATCATGGAGTAATACAGATATGAAAAAAGCGAAGGCTAACGTCCTTTTGTCTCCTTCACTAAGTGAGCTTCGGAAACTAGATTCATCTCCCGTTAGCGAAATCTTTTCCCCTCTAAGTTCAATTGCATATTCAGATTTAGGTTCTCCTCCACCGGCATAGTTATAATCAATTTCTGTGATACGAAAGCTTGCACCAAACCTTATCAATAAATCATTTATGGATGATTGGTACTTTCCGAGAGTGGAGTCCATGATTGAATTCAGGTCAACTCGTCGAGCTTCCTTGATTTCAGTGGCTGTCACTTCAGCTGCTTTGGCAGTCTGATAATCAGAAATATAACCTGCCACCTCGGGTGATAGGCGCAGTCGGATTGCTTCTAGCTGGGATAATGTAGACCGCAGAGTTTCTTCATTTTTAGTTTCAAGCGTCGCTTTATATGCCTGAATATCCAGATTGGCAGCTTCCACTTCCGTGTTAAAAGTAGAAAGTTCATCATTGATTGCAGTCACTGCATCGGCGATTTGCTTTTCATAGTCGCCTTGGGCCTCAGAAAGAGGATTGCTTTTCTTAGCTTCTGTAAAGCAACTCAACAATGACTGCAGACCTCCCAAATTGGTTGTGATTTTATCGAAATCAGGGAGGTTAACGCTCAACTGGATGCAATCTTTCCAGTTTTCAGTAACTAATTTTGCCTGCTCAATTTTGCTCCTAAGTAAGTCCATGTTGAAAACACGCATGGAGATCGACACAACATTATCAAGGCCTGTAACCTGATTAAGTAAAGCTTTATAGGCGTGATTAAACCGTTCCCGATAGTGACGTATCAATTCAACGCCTTCAAGACTTTGCGTACAAAAAGGACAATGTTCGTCTTTAATAAAATCAAGGCCATTACTAGCCCATCGTTCAAAGCCTTCGACATTGATATGTTCAATGTGCGCACAGACGGCCTCTTCTGCACCCGCACTAAGACTGTCATAACTCAATGCTAGTGTTGAGAACAACGAACTGAAATCGGGAGTGTAAAGCGGTAACTGAAAATAACCCGGACGATTGAGGATCGAATCTGTTCTTTTGCAGAGCTCTATTTCCGACAGGACTGTTTCAATTTTTTGCTCAATACCCTCATCAATAACAGGTTTTATGTATTTTGCAAGCGTTACATTCCCCCGGGGAACTGTAAGCTTTTCACTTGCCAGTCTGGTAGCTCTTTTAGCTTCTTCGGCATTTGCTGAAGCATCAATGAACTCAGCCCTAGCTGCTACCGCATCACTGCCAAGCGCAAAACTCAGAAGTCGCTTTCTGTGCTGAGCGTTGATTTCACCGCCTGAGTAAACATTACGGTCAACGAAATCTAAGTCAAAAATGTGCACGTCTGAATACTTACCACTCCAAGTACAGTTATCGAATCTAGCTTGATTTCCATTAGAAAACTGTAGGTGAATATTTTGGGGGGTTGCTTCCCCAATCGTTTTCCTGTAACGAACGATATCTGGATTCGATTCATTGTAGGAGCGAAAAATAGACGCCAGAGTGGATTTTCCACGACCATTATCAGCATAGATGAAGGTCATTTTCTTAAAGGAAATTCCTGCTGGGCGGATATCCCGAAACAAACCCACGCTAGATATTTTATGAATTCTTTCAAGCATATAAATTCCTTTTCATGTAACTTGGAATGCAGGGGGGGGGGGAATTAACTTAAGATAAATGATAAATGCTGATAAATAATTTTACTAGATTTTTTTGATGTTGAGTCCATTAACTAGACACAGTTAATTAATCACGCTCTGCGGGTACTGTCTTCTCTTAACAACCTCGGTTTGCACACATTTGAGATTGGGAGTTGTAACCTTGCATCCAGAACGCAAACTTTACTATAACAGTAGCAGCGTCAAGTTTTTCATTATGCAACAATTCTATTGTTGCTGAAACGAGCGCTGCTGGCATGAAGCGAAGGTCACAATTAACTCATGGTATCGTTTTATTCATAAGTGTCACGAAACACGAGACTATCTACACTGGGAACTGGCACATGTGAAGGTAGAATCAAGGTTTGGCTTTTTAAGATGCCGTGTTTGAAATAGCGTTTACAAATTATCTCACCATTTACTGGCAGCCAGTGAGTTACCTCTGGAAAAAGCGCAGGGTTGATGGGGTTTTGAGCATTAGGATTGTGAAAAACTTCAATCTCAGCAGACCAAGGTTCATAACTATATGGTTTCCATAAGCAACGATATTCGTCGCTGTTCACGTCCATGCTGAAGGGAATACCACGTAGAGCGCCATGAGTATCGTTAGCGAACTCACCAATTCTCACATAGCGGTATCCTTCGGTAACACCACCGAAAGAAATAGGCACTCTACTCAATTTGGATATGGTTGCTGAATTAGAAAATATAACAGCTGAAAGTGTTATATTTTCAGATGAGAAAAATAAACCAGCGCGGATTTTGGGGTCACTTGAAAGATAATCAATGGTTTCGGCAGTAACTTCAACCTTTCCATCTATTGTTACCTCTCTGGCATAAAATCCATATAGATAAGTAATGAGAGCCTCACGACTCCATATCATTGAACCCGGAGCATGGAAGTCCGCTATTGCAATGGCGAAAGGTTTTCCTACAACATGAGTCAAACTTGTATAATTCTTCCGCAATTTATTTCGGAGGGTTCGAGCATATCGCTCCGCAGCTGTTCCCAAAATTCTTTGACGCCGATTTATAGGAAACGGAGCAACGCCTGCGCTGGCATGATCATAACGCTCTGAAGGGTTGACTGTTACAGCTTCAATCCAAGCTTCTCCGCCCGCTCTGTTCGTTACATGAAAATCAGGAGAAGGTTGTTCTTGAGCTACGAAAAGTCCTTGCTCACGGAAACTACCCAAAAGCATAGCTTCCCATATGCGGGTGTGAAAGTTATCTGTCTGACATTCTTTGGCCCAGTGAGGGTCAGGATTAGGCATTGCAAGATACAATTGATTAAGTATCCATGCCCCACGCTCTCTATAGGGTACTCCGAGCAATTTGAAGATGCCACTTGGCTCTATTCCCTTAACATCCCATAGAGGAGCACGCCTACGAATTCCTGGAGGTAGAGGAACTCGACATACAGATTCTTCGCACGCCTGACGGATAATTGTTAGTGCTTCCCCTTCGCTAAAAGAATTTGATTCCCTACGCAAGACTGCCCATACGTCGTCCTCACGACGACGCATTATGAGAATGCCATGCTTTCCGCTATTAGAATTTTTAGTTAGTGCACAGACTGTTAAGTGATCACGATTACCCCAAGCGCTAACAGGGGGATCGTCACCAAACCCCAACCCTCTAGGCAACGATAGGGCATATACACCAAACAGGCCAAAAGGAATTGGAGTCATCATTATACATCACCTCATATATAACAAAATTATTTAGCTTCTTGCATATAACAGTTCAGGGTGTGAGAATAAAATCCTATTTGTACTTTTCAAAATCTTACCATCCGCGGGCTCTATGCCGCCCGCACCCGCAGCCTCCGTTCCCGCCCGACACCACACACCGGTGCCGGGCGATAACGGAGGGCCTGTTTAATGGCACATCTCAGCTTCTGTTGCGCGGTCTATCTCCTTGAGCACCCAGAGCATATCCGTCGCATCGGGCACACAGATATTCCAGCGAATGCCGGTCCTGTAATCCCCCTCGGTTGGCCATAGCGTATTACCCGTGACGGTAATAAGAATATCCAGAACCCTGTTATTGGCACCGGACAGGTGCACGGCCGTGCAGCTGCGGCGCCCGACGCGATGGGGATAGACCGATACCAGCAAGGGATGCTCAAGGCGCTGACCTATCTCCTCCCGGAGCTGCACGATGGCGCGGTTATCCGTCTCGCCCACCGATGCCAGCCCCTGCGGCGGGACGGTAAATATGACAGTGGCGACTAAAGCCTTGTCCTGGACAACCTGTGGCGGAGCCATGGTCAGTTTTTTCATACAATCCCCTGTCAGTGAATAAGACCACGGCTTTCGTCAAAACGACGTGCAACGTGGAAAACGGCCTCAAGTTCCGTACACTTAAATTCGTCCATAATGGCCCGGCGTTCTGCTTTCTCATCTTTTTCCGTCATGCCCAGCGCAAGAAAGAGGCTCGGCGGCACGGCCCTGAACAGGGCCTGCGTGTTAACGGAAAGAATGACGCCCTCGGTATATTTTTGGGGAAGTTTTTTGGCCGAAAGCAGCATGGACCGTTGCTCATCATCAAGTTTCTTGAAGCGGGCAATCTGCTCCACCTCTTTAGGCGGCATGACCAGACAAATCCACCACTCAGCCATGTTGAGCATTTTTTCAGATGTATCCGGGAAGTCGGCAAGGTTCTGAGTAAATATCCACAGCCAGGCGCCTAACTTACGCCACATTTTGGCAATTTTAGTGGCGAAAGGACTGAGCAACGGGTTGGTGGTGATAATGTGCCCCTCATCAATGGGTACGATGATGTTCCTGTCAAGATGCTGATCGCGTTCTGCGATGTTGTTGACGGTGTTCAGGAGGGAGATAACCGCCACGGCCATCTGGGCTTCATATCCTTCTCGTGCAAGTGTCGCCAGGTCGACAATAGTCACGTCAGCCTCAGGCCAGGGCGTGCCCGGCTGATTAAACAGTTCACCTTCAAAGCCTTCAGTGAACATACCCAGCGCCTCTGACATCTCTTCAGCGCGCGCGCGGCGTGCCTCCGTTCGCTTTGCCCGACCGTCTTCGCCTGTACTGTCATCATGCGCAATGTTATACAGCTCATTCATCAGATCTTCGGGCAACATCTGCCGGGAATCCGCATGAGCCTTGCGGGCGGCAGTCAAAATGGCCTCGCGAATCATGTACCTGTCGGCTCGGGACAGCTTGCTCTCTTCAACCGCTTCCCCGCCGGTAATCATCAGCCGGGCGGCAATTTCCATCTCGCCAAGAACGTCACGCTCATCATCATCTTCCTCATCTTCGTCGTAAATGTCCGTAAGTTCATCTTCATCGATGAGAAGCTTTTTCGGGCTGACCTCCAGCAACAGGTGCGAATCGGCAAAAGGGGCGAGCGAAACTTTTTTTCCTGGCTTGATGCTGATTCGGTTTACTGTGAGCCCGAGCGAAGCACAGTAATCACCGAAAAGTCCAAAGCTGTTACCCGCCTCGATCAGGAAAATACGCGGACGGTAAATGGCTAACATCTGCGACAGCTTATCGACCGCCGTGGCAGACTTGCCGGCTCCCGTCGGGCCAAACAGCAGCAGGTGCGCGTTCTGGGTGCGGTCCGCTTTATTCAGCGGGTCGACAGACAGCGGACCGCCGCCCCGGTTGAAGAAGGTCAGACCATGATGACCGGTGCCGGTGTCACGCCCGTATAACGGTGCCATACAGGCAAAGTGCTGAACAAACATCAGGCGCGTGTACCAGTTGTGGCGGTCGTGCTGCGGGTTAAAGCACATCGGCAGCGCCCGCATATAGGTGCTGAGCGGACCGATATCGTGTTCAGGATTGACCGGCTCCAGCCCGCAGTTCAGTAGTTGACTACTGAGTTCACGATAGCGTTTGCTCAGGATATCCTCGTCCTGACCCTTAATCAGCAGTGTTATCGCCGCCCGGTACAGCTTGTGCTTGTTACCCAGATACGTGCGGGCCGTGGCGGCATCCTCGCGGGCCCGCAGGGAATCGACGTTTTCCCCCATTGAGCTCTTACCGAGACGGGAAAAATCCTCCTCAAGCCTGTCCTGGGGCTGAACGACGAGCGTCATAGCCAGCACGGTGCCTACCGGCAGCAGATCCATAATGGCGTTGATGTTGTCACCGCGCTTTACCTCACCGGTGAGGTGTCCTGTCTGCGGGCGGGTACGAAGTCGGGCGACCGGCACCGCTTTGTGCGCAACGTTATCAAACCACCATATCCCCTTGTCTGCATCGCTGCGGGGACGGGTGAACCACAGGCTTTCGCTGAAATCATTGAGCAGCGGCAGGTCTCCGGGCGCGTCGTCGCGGTGGCGGGCGCAGCGGTACAGCGTGGCTTTGTCCGTCCACTGAGGGGCCGGGTTGAACCAGCGCAGCAGCCAGCTGTGTATCTGCTCGCCGTTCTGGCGCAAGGAATGGATGCCGGCACCGCTCATTGCCGATGTCAGACGGCCGCAGACCTGACTCAGTAGAACCTCCGGCGCCATCGGGTCGCGGTAAGGCTTTTCCACCCAGCGATAAACCACCATGCGCGTGCGCCGGATTTGTCCCCGCCAGGGCGCGCCGGTCACGGTTTCATCCACAAACAGGCCTTTTTCAGAAGCGACGTTTTCCAGATGTTGCTCCTGTACACGCAGCCAGGCTTCAGTAAATGCTGTTCCCTGCGCAAGCGGTCTGACATAACCCCGGATGGAATCCATGTACGCCGACAGGTCGGAGTCATCCTGGCAGAAAAACTGCACCACCCACTGGTGGGAGTCCAGCTCGGGAATGCTGTCCTGCAGTGCATTTTCCACCACGTCGCGGATTTGCTCCAGGCGAGATTCGGGGCGCCCTTCAGTGGAAACGGGTGTCAGTTCATACACGGCACCGACCGAAATGCCGTCGTCGAGCAGAATGCACTGGTGTTCCGGCAGGTATTCTCCCCAGGGAACGTGGTCAATGATGGAGGGGCCTGTGGCATAAAGACCTGACTCATCGGCATGCGTCAGCCGGCCGTCGCGGGTGATCGGCTCATGGCTCTCTACCGAAAACGGTCCGTGACCGTACTGATGTTCAGTCTGCGCTTCGCGGCTGCGGCGAAAAAGACGAAAGGCCATTTACAGCGCCTCCGTGCGTTCGCCGGGCAGCGCATACTGCACCTGGCTGTAAAACGGGAACACGGTACTGTAGCCCGGCACCGGCGTATTGCCGTCGGCCAGATGCGGAAACACATACATCACCATGTCCGGATTGGGCAGGCGCGGAAACGTCTGCTGAATTTCATTTTCCTGGGTGCGGCTGTAGCTGTCCCGGGTCTGTTGTCCGATCGTGCGTTCGCTGTCGGAGACCGGCCGGCGCAGCGTGGTGCGGCTTTCAGCGGTGGCGTGCGTGGTGGATGCGCCGTTGTTCCAGAGCTCCAGCATGGTGCTGTCACCGGGGGGCAGCATTTCATCTTTGGAGGTGCTGCAGCCGCTGAGCATCAGCGCGGTCAGGCCAGCCACTGCCAGCGCCGCCAGATGTTTACACTGACGCATCCGGCACCTCCGGGGCTGGGTGTTCATTATAAAGGGATGCGGGATGACGGAGTTTACCGTCTGCAGCTCGCACTACTGTTTCACACTCAAGCCTCATCAGCCTTTGCATCACCGCCGCCGGATTGCCCACGGGACCAGCACTTTCAGCCAGATGCCCGACCTCACAGGCCCGCACATAATCATTTAAATTACTGGTTGTTAGTTCATTTTTCATCAGTCCATCCCCGTGCCTGAGCCTGCCAGGCTGAAGTCATACTTCACCCTGCGGCCTTTTTCTTCATAGTCGATCGCCAGCTGGCGGGTAATGTGCAGCGCAACGGTCTGACCCGGCGGCACGTATATCGCGTCAAACGTCTGGCCATAACGCTGTTTTACCCAGTCCACGGTTTCTTTCATGCTCCCGGACAGCGATTTACCCAGCACGGCCTGTCCCGCATCACCGGTCAGGGTCTGCGTCACGCCGCCCATGGCGTTGGTCTGACCCGTCATCTGGTTCTGTGAAAGGGCATCGCCGGCAGCGGCCGCGCCGGCCAGCAGGCTGATAGTCGGCAGATAGGTAGAGGCGTTGCTTTTACGGGTGCCGGAGATGCAGGGAATGCCGTTGTCATCTGAAATCCAGCCAATGCTGTTATTGCCGTTTCCGCTGCTGTTCTGCGAATTCTGATTGTTACCGCCGCCGTTCTGACTGTCCGGCGACGGCAACGTGCGCACCGTGCCGTCCGCGAACACAAACGTGATGCTGGTAATGGACCCCCGCACACAGGACAGCGTCCAGTCGCCGGTCGCCGTACCCGATACGATGGCACCCTGAACGTCCGGCAGCTCGATGCCGTTGGCCGTCAGGTTGTCTTTGCCTAACATGACCTTGAACGGGTACGGATCGGTGACTTTACCGTCAATGGGAACGCGGCCGAGCAGGGCCGTCATGGCGCGACTGCCGACCAGCGTGGAGTTCTCCGGCAGCGTAAACACCGGATCGACGGGTTTCACCGCATCCGGCACAGCCTGGCTGACGGCTGTGGAAACCGCTGCGCCGGCCTGCTTACCGACGTCACCCGCTTCACCGAATGACGAGGCAAACGAGAAGCCGGTCGCGCTGTTTTTATTGCTGTCAGTAACGGGTTTGCCGCTGGCATCCACCGGGATGCCGTCTTTAGGTTCGACCCACTGCAGACCGTCCGAGACGGGTGCAGCGTAGCCGGCTGCGCCGGAAGGGTTACCGTCATAACCCATACCAATCGGAATATCACTACCCGGCGAAGCGCTTTTATTCGTAGTGGATGTGCTCCCGCTTTTTAACTGCTCCATCATCTGACTGACCTGTCCGCTAAGATCTGAAACCTCCGATCTCAGCTTTGAACTTTTTGCAGCCTCATCTGCCCGGACGCTGGCCACAGCCTGGCTGATTTGTGAGTCAACGTTACTGTTGGTCTTTTTCAGCTCCGTGTTTTCATCTTTTAGCTTTTTGTTATCATCCGCCAAAGTGTCCAGTCGTTCCTTCATATGGTTAAAGTTACCCACTATTGTGCGCAGGGTGTCCTGAGGGGTATCGCCCTCAACGCCAAGCGCCTTGAGCTCGTCAGGTGTCATGTTTTTTAAGGCTGCATTGGTACTTGCCTGCGAATCAGCCGTTGAAGTCTTTGGACCTGAACAGGATTTGAGGCCAACAAAGACAGCAGCAATGAGGACTACTGGTGCGGCAATTTTTACAATCGAATTCGTGAGAGGCTTACTCAATTCCTTGCCCTCCGTCCTGGCTTGCCTGAGGTAGTGAGCGGTTCAGCCATAAATGCGCCCTCAGGACGTCCGCGAATTACCAGGTAAACAACTGTCGTGTCTTCGGGCGTACCGGCACGACCAAGCCAACGGTGCTGAAAGGTCGCCGTCTCGAACTGACCCTGCAACTCACGCGGATCTAGCACCACCTTGCCGGCTGAGCGGTTCCGCACCTGTAGCGCCACAATACTGTCACCAAGGAGGCTCCAGGCCGCCATCGGCGTGACCGAAACAGGCTCGCCGGGCATAAGCGTGGTAATCAGTGAGGGTAGCTTCAGCGATACAGGACTGATGCCCGGCACTGGTTCTACGGTCCGAACCGGTCCGTAAAGGCTTTGCGCAGCATAGCGGGTCAGCACCACCGGCAGCGGGGCGGCGAGTTTTGGCTGTTTACGTGTCGGTGCTGATTCAACCTGCGCGTCAGGAGTTGTGTTTTTACTGCTGTTGCTGCCGGCATCGCCGCTTACAGTCTGTCTGTCACTGGCCGTTGCAGTGGCCAGCTCACCGTCATAAACCAGTTTTACGGGTTCTCGGGTCGTTTTACCGGGCACGGCGCTGACGTCCATGAGGATGATTTCGCCGTTTTCCTTGTTCTGCAGCTCAATCCGCGTTACAGGAAATGCCTCGGTTGCATCAAAATACACTGCGCCGCCGGTGCTCTGAATACGTACTTTGCCGTTGAGCGTTGGCGGGAAGCCTACGCGGACGTTTTTATTTACAAATACAATGCGCTCCTGGCCTACAGTGAGCGGGATCTGGAGCGGGATACGTTCCCACTTCATCAGTTCAACGGCCTGTGTCAGACCGGACGACAGTAGCAGGCACAGAAAAATGAGAGCTCTTTTCATCACTGAAATAACCCCGTCTGTTTGTCCGGTACGGTCTGCGGAATGGCTTCCAGTTGCTGAGGTGTTGAGGCATAGCAGTCCAGTGCCATACGAAACGGATTGCGTTCCGGATCGCCTTCCCAGCGCAAGACTTTCAGGGGATAGCGTACCAGGGCGCGTTTGACCTTCTGGCCCTGATACCACTCATCTGCAACGAGATCGAGCCTTACCACCCAATGGTCGTCATCCAGAATGTCGACGCTGCTTTTGTTGTAGCCTCGACGCGGAATTTCAAAAACCACTCGAACGCGGTCTTTGAGCTCGCCATTGTTTTTGCGAAATTCGTAGTCCTTGTTCAGGAAGTCCTGGCAGGACGGCGTCAGGTAAGGACTGAGCTGGGCAATCTTCGCCGCATAGTCCACCTCACCGTTAGTCGGCCAGGCGTTGAGCTGCTGGAAGATATAGAAGGCGAAGGCATATACCGAATAGGGCGGAATAACCCACCATTTCTGCGTGCTGCCCGAGCGCAGGTCGGGGGGGATGTGGATGGTCATCTCCGAGGGCGCCCGCATCCAGCCAACTGAGGTAACCAGCATGCCGGTAAAGAACAGGACGCAGAAAATCCTAAGGGAAATGATGTGGTTATCACGCGCCGTGATACCGTTACGAAACCGGCTCATGTGGACCTCCTCATAGCGCGTGCGGACGTGCGCTGCAGCTCCCAGGCGCGGCTGGCCAGAATCATCGAACGCGACAGGCCCAGCCTGCAGCGGATTTGCTCAAGCCGCTGCCAGATATAGTTGTCAGGTTTGCCTCGCTTATAGGCTGCAAGCCTCGGACCGCCAAGGAAAACAACGACAAGCGGCATAAGGAGAATGCAGGTCGGAAATGCAAGCCAGCCTATAAAGGGCACCAGACATAAGGGAATGGCAAGAGGAATACCGGCGATCATGCCGACCACGCCAGCCAGAAGAAATTCTGAGGACGTAAAGCCTTTCCATACTACGGGCGGGTTATTGAGTCTGTCGGGCAGAAAGTCGATGACGGCCATACCAGCTCCTTATAAAATCTGCGCAGCCTGAGTGCACAGGTAAATTACGCCCAGGATGAGGCCGATGCCTGTTACCACAAACGCCAGGAACTCCCCCCAGGTGTTCTTTTGTGCCTTGATACCGTGGTATGAAGTTATGGCGTTATGTGCTACGGACAGGAAGGCGATAGCGCAGACGACCAGTCCAAGAAGCAATAAACCGTTCTTGATATAATTTTTGAAAGTTCCGTAAGTGCCTCCGCCTCCGCCGCCAGGTAAAGTTTCGACGTTTGGCAGGTCGGCCATCACCTGTCCGACCCAGAAAACGGCAGGGATAACTGACAAATGCAGGCATTTTTTTGCATACCGGCGAAGCCTCAGAATGCGTGATTTCATTGTTTTGTCCTTTCAGTGAAAAAAGAGAAAAAGCGTTATCAGATAGAGAATGATTAGCCTGACCGCGGTCTCTATAAACTGCCGCCATGTCACGGTTCCAGACGCGACTCCCCGGTGGGCCTGCACCAGTGACCATGCAGAAAACAACAACAGAAAGCCGGCCAGAGAGCCCAGTATCAGAACATTCAGTTGTTCAGGCGTGAGTGTGCTGCCGGTGCCAGCCGCCCAGCCGGAGGTCTGAGCACCGTTCATCGCCATGCCGGCTCCTGTGCACGGTATTGCCCGGTGACCGATGTAGCGCTGGAGTTGGGCTGTGCACGGGATGGTTCGAGGTAGGTGGAAATGCCCTGCTTCATAGTGGCGATATCGCGTGTTGCCTGCTGATAATCGAAATAAAAACGGGCGTCCTGATTCTGGTTTGCCACCACGCGGGCGCGGTCCAGGCCCGCCTGAACCTGATCCAGCTGGCGCATAACGAGCGCGAGCTCATCCTTTTCGGAGGCATGGCACGCAATAGTGGGCATGACGCAGGCAAGGAGTGCAATGAAAGGGGGTAAACGGCGCATGTACGGCTCTCCCGGGTAACAGATGAGGGTGAGAGTGACGCAACAGCGCCCGCCTGACAGCAGTAAAATCTTTATGGATTTCTGAAAATAAAAGCAGATTGTTTCTGGCGAAAACCGCACCGGCTGGGCGATGATTAATTAAACAATGCATTCATATCCGGAGCTGAAGGCAAATGGACACGACCGAAGAGCTTAATGGCACCTATTTCTATGGCGGGTATAGCAACGTTACCCACGTCCAGCTGTTCTGGCTTGTGGGCGTACAGGTGGTGAGTGAGCATCTCGGACTCGCGGCGACCGACGCGGCACTGGTTCTGGCGGGACAACCCCTCATCCCCACCCGTGCAAAACCCGGAAGCGCAACCAAAGGCACGTCAGTCGCCTCTCTGGCTTCCCGATACCTGCTGAATTACCGTTTTCCAAAAGGCATGTTACTGCCGACACTCAACGGCAAAACCATCAGTCAACTGCACGTGAGCTGGACCAATCATCTGGGGGCTTTCGTTGGTCGGAATGTCCCGTGGCTGGGCTGGATAATGACGTTTACCACGGTCTACAACATCTTTAACGATATCCGTAGCACCTATAACCGGGTTGCGCGGCCGGAACACCGCATTCAATGGACCTATTTTTAATGGACAGCCTGAGCGAAGAAATCATTGCCTTTGTGAAAGAAAACTATGCCCGTCGTCGCTTTATCTTCTGGGGTGAACGTCTGACTGTTACGCCAGAAACCCGAATTCGGGATGACCTGAAGCTGACTTTAGAAACGGCTGAAGCGCTGATGCTGGAGTATTTTGAGCGCTGGAATGTTCACAGTCAGGGCTTTAACATCAGAAATTATTTCCACCCCGAGTTGCCAGGAACGAGAGACGTACCTGACCCTCACAAGCCGCTGACCGTCAGCATGCTGATTGAGTCGGCCCGGGCAGGCCGCTGGCTTTTCCAGTAAGGCGAAACAGTCACCCTTTGTCAGGAATAAATGAATGGCTTTAATACTGCGCGAAGCAAGACAGTCTGATGCTTCGCTCCTGAGTGAGTTGGGTGTCAGTACATACACCCATCATTTTAAGCAGTACTGGACGCACAGAGAGGAACTGAACGAGTTCCTTAATCAGGAGTATTCGCCACAGGTCATCGAAAGCAGCCTCGCTGACCCTTCCGCAGGCTGGTATATAGTCGAGACGTCGGCTCCGATCGGATTTGTTAAAGTCATATGGCGGTGCAATATTCCCGGTACGCCTTTACACGGCACTCTTCTTAAAAAACTCTATCTTTCAGAAGGCACAACCGGGAAAAACTACGGTCAACTCATATTTGAGGAAGTGGCTGAGATGGCGAAAGAAAGAGGGAGTGACTTTCTGTGGCTTGAGGTGCTTAAAGAAAATACCCGTGCACGTAAATTTTATGAAAGACAGGGTATGACGTTTATCAGGGATAATTTCTATAACACTGCTACTCAGGATGTTACGGTGCACGTTCTGGGCATGGACCTCTGAATCCTCTTTTTAGCCTTAAAAAAAGGCCTGCAGCAGCGCAGGCCCTCCGGTTAGCCTTAAAAAAAGGCCTGCAGCAGCGCAGGCCCTCCGGGTGCATATTCCGCTCCAAACCGATCATTTATTCCGATGTAACCCGATCGCACTTTCCGATTTAATCCGACCACGGATTCCGATTTGTTCCGGCCAGATTTGGCCATCCGTCGGAATCCGTGATCCTGGCTCCGGAATCCGTGATCGGATTGTCGGAATCAGTGATCCTGTCGTCGGAATCCCGCGCTTTTCACTTTGAAAACAATGGACAACACTTTCTCCTGATAATCCATCTTCCGGAGACGTGTCGCCATGGCAAGACTGAGAACGCGGATGAGTAAAATTAAAGAACTGCTGCGCCTGAAATTTGACTGTCACCTGCCAAACAGGAGCATCTCAGCCTGTCTGAATATCGGGTGTAGCACCGTATCTGATGTGGTCACCCGCTTCAGGGGGAGCCAGCTGGCGTGGCCCCAGCCGGAAGGAATGACGGAATCACAACTCGAAGCGGTGCTCTATACCGGACGCGCCAGCGACAGCCATAAACGGATGCCGGACTTCCCGCTGTGCCATCAGGAACTTAAGCGTAAAGGGATGACCAAAATCCTGCTCTGGCAGGAATATCAACAGGAAGCCGGTGAAAACGCCTACGGGTACAGCCAGTTCTGTAGCCTCTATGGTGAATGGCTGAAGTTACAAAAGCGCAGCATGCGCCAGCATCATGTCGCCGGTGAGAAGCTGTACCTCGACTTCTGCGGGCCGACGATCCCGGTTATCAATCCGGATACGGGGGAGGTCCGGCAGGCGCAGATCTTCGTGGCCACGCTCGGTGCCTCGAACTACACCTATGTTGAAGCCTGTGAAAACCAGCGTCAGGAAAGCTGGCTGATGGCCCATGTCAGGGCGTTCGAGTTCTTCGGCGGCGTTCCTCAACTTCTTGTGCCGGACAATCTGAAAGCGGCGGTCAGCCATGCGGACCGCTATGAACCAGTACTGAACGAGAACTACCGTAAGCTGGCCCGGCACTACAACACGGCAGTGATCCCGGCCCGGCCGCGCAAACCCAGAGACAAACCCAAGGTTGAAAATGCCGTTCTGGTCGTGGAGCGCTGGATCCTGATGCGGTTGCGCCATGAAGTGTTCCATACGCTGGCCGCGCTGAATCTGGCCATCAGTGAGCTGTTGCAGGATCTCAATGAGCGGCCGTTCCGTCGGTTACCGGGTTGCCGGAAAAGCCAGTACGAGCAACTGGATAAGCCCGCACTGAAGGCTCTCCCGCCATACCGGTATGAATACGTTGATATCCGCCGGGCAAAGGTCGGTCCGGACTATCACGTGCTGTACGGCAAACATGCCTACTCCGTCCCTCACGCGCTGGTTGGCAGCCATATCGATATCGAGGCAGGTGCCCGACTTGTTCGCCTCTATCACCGGGGAATACTGGTTGCCCAGCATCCACGGGCTCAGCAACAGGGCGGCTTCACCACGCAGGCAGAACATATGCCGGAGTCGCACCGCCAGCAACGATGGACCCCGGACAGGCTGCTGTCCTGGGGAGAAAGCATCGGCAGTGCCACCCGCGCCGTGGTGGCCTGGCACCTGCACCATCGCGCGCATCCGGAACAGGCTTACCGGACCTGCCTGGGGCTGCTCAATCTCAGCCGTGAATATGGCGATGCCCGGCTGGAGAATGCCTGCCAGCAGGCGCTGTTGCTGGAGCGACCATGGCGGCAGGTGATCCTGAATCTGCTGACCAACCACCGGGACCGGCAGAAAGACGAAGCGCCGGATGAATCGCCTGTAGAGCACAGCAATGTACGCGGTGCCGGGTACTACCACTGAGGAAACAATAATGCACAACAACCTGCTGGAACAGATACGGGCCCTGCGGCTGGGGCACGTCAGTAACGCGCTGGAACTGCAATGGTCACAGCCCATGACCTACACCTCGCTGAGCTTCGAGGAACGTCTGGGGCTCCTGCTGGAGCATGAACTGCTGCAGCGTGAGGTCTCGAAGGTCAACCGGCTGCGGAGGCAGTCAAAACTGAGGCTGGATGCGCAGCCTTCACAACTTGACTACCGCCCGGAACGGGGGCTGAACCGGCAGCTGCTGGTACAGCTGCTGACAGGCGCTTATGTTCACCGTCATGAAAATGTGCTGATCACCGGGCCAACCGGATGTGGCAAAACGTACGTTGCCTGTGCCCTGGGTGAGCAGGCCTGCCAGCAGCATATGCAGGTGGCGTACTACCGACTGACGCGACTGCTTGATGACCTGAATATCGGGCATGCCGACGGGAGTTACCAGAAACAGCTTCTGCAGTTATCGAAGAAAGAGCTGCTGATCCTTGATGACTGGGGCCTTGAGAAACTGAACACCCGGCAGTCCTCAGACCTGCTGGAAGTGATGGAAGACAGATACCAGCGTGGAAGCACGATAATCATCAGCCAGTTACCGGTGAGTGAATGGTACAAACTGGTGGGTAACCCGACGGTTGCCGATGCGCTGATGGACCGGCTTCTGCATAACGGACATCGCGTTGAGCTGAGAGGTGAATCAATGCGTAAACTGGCGCAAACCGATCAGACGGGTTAAAAACTAAAGTAAGAAATAACCAGCGCGGGAAGCGCGATCGAAATCGCCGGAATCACTGACCGGAATCATCGGAATACGCAGTTCTGGGCATGGACCTCTGAATCCTCTTTTTAGCCTTAAAAAAAGGCCTGCAGCAGCGCAGGCCCTCCGGGCACATCCCCCGCAACCACACACATCACAGATACTTTTTGAACGACGCCGTCACAACAGCCAGTACGCCACCAACCAGCAGCGCAGAGGGCAGCAAAAACAGATTTGGCCAGACCGCTGTCGGCCATGCCAGATACAGCATGCAGGGGCCGTACAGTGCAGGCTTAACGAAGCGTTTTGCATGGTGATAGACAAAACTTGATTCGTATCCCGCCCCGTAGCGACGCAGGTCACGCCTGACCAGTCCCTCAACGATACCGGTGATGATGACCAGCCCGAACAGCGGGATACTGAGAAACAGGATCATCACGCGGATAAAGAAAATCAGCGTCACCCAGAGCGTGGCCTGCAGATACTCTCCCAGCCAGCTGATGAGGGATGCGCCAAAGCCGTTCAGGGCCGGAATGAGACCGCTCCCTTTCCGGCTCGTTTCCCTGAAAGAGGCCAGCCAGTGGCTGAATCCGCTGTCCACAAACAGCCAGTGCCAGGCGGCCTGAACCCAGCGGGTGATGGTTTCCACCGGCGTGGCCATCAGCAGGCTTCGGGTATACCCCGAAGACAGCCAGTGGCTTTCGGCCAGCATCACCTGATAGCTGTGCGCCGCGCCCTCGTCCGGCCAGAGGAATGTCATGCACGCATATTCAACACCCAGGCTGACGAACAACGAACCAATCAGGATGCCGATGATGCTCAGCGGCATGTCCCACAGCAGCAGCGTAAAAGGGCCCGGGTGTCTGTGTTTCGCGGGAGCGCTCTGCCGGGTATTTCCGCCGTCATTCTGGGACATGAAGGCCTCCCGGGATACCGGCGTCGCCACCCGTCCACCAGGATTCGCCGCTGTGGTAGTTTTTCTCCATCGTGTCAGCCAGCTGCTTCAGACTCGCTGGCATAAAGCGGTCGTTGTCGTCGCTGACCGGCAGCGGCATACGGATTTTCCACAACCTTCCGCCTTCCAGCAGGGCAAAGGCCTGACCTTTCGGCAGATTGATGATGTCAGACGGACTTATCATCGGCACCTTAACCAGCGTCACCTGATCGTTAACGTTACTGTTGAAGTCCGTGCCTTCACCCGGGCGGGAGACGTCGGTCACACCTGACGTCAGGGTTTTCTGGTAGACCCCCACTTCAGGTAACTGGTCGGTCATCAGCATGGCCGTGTTTTTTTCGCGAACCCGGAGCATGACAAGTGAGTTAAAGTTACCGATGACCTGGCTGGCTTTGGCCGCATTCCCGATCCGGGCCTCAATGTCGGAAAGCGTCTGCGTATAGGCCGTAACCTGAAAGCCGGCACCGCCGCCCTTGTTGATGAGCGGAATAAATTCGTCCCCCATCAGCTCGTTAAACTCGTCGCAGTGCAGGTTGATGACGGCCTTACCAGCTTTTTTTTCTCCCTCATCGCCCAGACCAAACTTATAGATGTGCCCGCCTTCAGAGACCAGGTCGGCAAACATGCTGTTACCCACGGCGGCAGCCACTACCGGGTCAGACAGTGCATCAAGGCCGACGTAGACCACACCGCGTGACTTGATGATGTTGTGCCAGTCGAGTATCGGACGTGGGTCGCTGAGATCGTTGTAATCAGGTGCCAGAAGCGCGGCAGTCTTGCCCGTGGTGAGTTTTTCCAGCAGCGGCAGCAGCGAGGCCACGATTTTGTCGAAATACGTCCGGTCATACTGCACAGCACTGCGCAGGCCATCGAGGACCGGGTCCCAGAGCTTTTTACCCTCAGGACTGCCGAGCACCTGCTCAGACGCCCAGATTTTCTTGCCGTTATCCCGCCCCTGGAGGTGTCGTGGCAGATCTCTGTCTGCTAACGGGAGCGCTATCTTAGCCTGCATCGAAGCGACCAGCTCTGGAGCCTTTTCGCTCAGCAGATTATCGACATAGGTCTCATACAACTCGCCGATGTTGGTGACGTAACGCAGGATCAGGCTGTAATCCGGACGCTGGCCAAGGGCAACCAGCGCACGGGTAATGATGTTGACGAACCGCCAGGCAAACTCACGGAAGGCGGCAGAGTTTCCCTCGCCGGAGAGCTGACCCGCGACGCGCGACGCCACCTCGGAGATACGGCTGAAACGACCGACTGCGTTATATCGGGCGCTGATGTCCGGCCAGCCCAGATGGAACACCCAGAAGTTGTCCTGACGGCCGGCGCGGTGCGATTCGGCATACATACGCCGCAGCAGGTCTGCGTCACCTTTGGGGTCAAAAACAATAACCACTTCAAATTCGCCTGCGGCGTTGCGTCTGCGGATATCCTGCGTGATGAGCAGCTCCGCCAGGCGGGTTTTACCGACGCGGGTGGTGCCCATGACCAGCATGTGACCCACGCGCTCGCCCAGGTCAGACATGACGTTAACCTCGTCAGGCTCGACCCCGTGATAAACGGAACTGCCGCCGACCGGCGGCAGCGGCCGGAACGGGTTTAAGGCAGAGTCGGCCGACGTCATCCGGCACAGCCACGGCAGGCTGTACTCCATCTTTTTTTCCAGCTCGCGTGCCAGGCGGTACATGACGGAGGGCTGGACGTAGATTTCGCATTCAGGACGGCGGGCCTCCATCAGCCGCTGCGTGTGCCGGGGAGACCACTGAAAACCTTTGCCGAGGAACAGATGCCTGCGGCTCACCGGTATCTGGTCACTGGTCAGCGCATAGCGGGAAAGGCGACGTATATTGCGCCGGTAGCGCAGTATTTTTAATCCCTGAGAAGTGCGCTTCAGCGCCAGCACGCCAAAGCCCGCAGCAGTCACCCAGCTTACCGAGGGCGCCAGCGCAACAGACCAGGGCGCAGTCAGGCAGATAAACGTGGCGCTGCCGGCAACGGTTGCTGAATACAGCTCGACGGCTGGACGGAGCAGCGACTCCATGACATAGCGATCGCTCATAAATCTCTCCTGCCAGACAGCCAGCTGAAAACACCCTTACGCTCAGCCATGCGTCGTTCACGCCAGAGCCTGAGCGCAACCAGCAGCTCAATGCCCTCAGCAGGATCAGTAATTTCACGGGCTTCGCTTACAGCTCTGACAGCCGGATTTTGCTCATAACGCCGGCTCCACGAGCCGGTGCTGAAATAAAGAGAGGTGGAATAAATGTCTGTTTTCCAGCCAGGATTACTCTCTCTGCAGCGGTGAACGCGATTAACGCTCAGGTCCATGAAAAAACCCTGCGCCGTGTGCAGACTCAGCTCTTCCCTGAGGGCGAGAAACACGTCAAGAAGCGGCAGATTGAACTCATAATGATTCAGTTGCACACCGTGCAGATACGACTTTCCCAGGTAGTCAAACAGAAATCGTGCCAGGGCGGCACGGTGATTACCGTCTGCGCCAACATACCAGTCAATGCCGTTGTAGCTGTTAAAACACATTGCGGGCTGTTTTGCTGCTATCTCAGAATAGTAAGACGTGTAGCACTCATAGTAAGCCTGATTGCTCTCAATGAGGGCAAGGTTACTGGCCATATGTTTGCCCTGGTGCAGAAACTCAGACCAGCTGAGGCCCTGATAATTCGGATGCGATGTGCCTTTGATGCAGAAGACGTTGATCGTGCCGGATTCCGTCCAGTGATGCCGTGTGAGAAAACCAGCGTACTGATAAAGCAGTGTGTCATCCCAGGCTTCGATAAGCTCGCCTGCCCAGTGTGGCGGATTTGCGTCAATTTTCGACAGAAATTCGCTCACGGCTCTGCCCTCTGTTTAAAGGGTAAGGCACTACCGGATGCCTGGCCTCTGCCACTTTTATATATAAAGCCACATGCTCTCCCAAACTCCCGGTTATATTCCTGGCGTAAACAAAGCAGCACGTCGGTCATAAAGCTCAGCAGGATGAATGCCAGCCAAATATAAGCTAACTGGTGAAATACCCTGATCACCCCGTGAGTCACAATATCAGGTGTAAACAGCGGATTCGTCAGCATGAGAACCGGAATGAGGGTAGTTACGACGGCCGCCAATGCTGTAAAACACATCAGGGGCCACAGAATCACGATTTTAAGCAGGTAAAGGAAGAGAAAGGCCAACGATACCAGCAGCCAGAGTAAAGAGCTCATGATGAATGAGAGTGCGTTATTTATCCCCACAGACTGAAGTAGATTACTGACAGCTGTTGGCACAGTTTTCAGAAATAGGCGCATGACGGGTTCCTTACGGAGGTGTTGAGGTGGACGAAGAGCGGGCCTGTGACGACAGCTGTCGGACGTTGTCGCTGAAATCCAGCCAGCGCCGGTCGCCGGCAAGCAGCTGAAGCAGGCGCTGGCCGCTGATGAGAATGACTAACGGGCAGCGCCTGAAAGCATCATGGCTGCTCAGGCCGGTGCGACCGGTATGAATAAACAGCCCTCGGGACTGTTCCTGAACGGCCAGCAGGCCGAAGGCGGCAACGTGTTGTGCGTTTATGGTGGAGCCGTAGCGCTTCGCCTGAATCAGCCAGCGCTGGCCGGCTATCCAGACCTGACCGTCCATACCGCCGTCTCCGCTGTAGCGGGCATTGCGTTTGATACGAAACCCCTGGCGGGATAATGCCGTCAGCAACATCTCCTCAAACACATAGGGATTCATTTTGCGCAGCCAGACCATGCGGGCAGCATCGTCACGCAGCTGCGGCAGGCGGGAGAGTGCTGATGCAGCGCGTTTCTGATAAAGGCAGTGACGACGCGCACTGGCGCTCCTGAGACAGAAAGGCGAAAGCAGACACACCAGAACAAGGGCCAGCGCCACAGCGACCGCAACCTTTAACGGATGTCCCCTTACCAGCTCCGCAATAACAGACACCGGTATCACTGTGACAGCCCCTTTTCGGTAATCAGCACGGGGTAATGGACCAGGTGCAGACGGCGGGCAAGGTCACCGCCGCTGACCGGCACCATTTCAGTTGACGGCGCCAGCGCACGAAGCGCGCTCAGAGCAGCCGTGTCTTTCACGCTCACGACCATGCCTGTGGCATGCATCTGACCGAGCGCTGCCGCATGCTGTGAAAGCCACTGTCTGGACAGGCTGTCGTCGCCCACAACAAACACCGGCGGCATGCCTGAAAGCTCAAGCGGCTGAGGGGTTACTGGCCCCGGGCTCATTTCCGGCGTGCTGACGGGCAGCATGTCGGATATGGACAGCGACTCTGGCGGTGCTGCAGGCACGGAGGGTGCACCGGCAACAGCATCTTTGTCAGCGTTAATGGCATCAAAGTACGGCGCTGTGGGCTCACCACCCAGGTCACCAACCACAACCAGCGCCGCGCTGGCCCCCGTGACGACGGAGAGCAGGCACGCGCTGAACAGAGCATTCCGGATAAAGCAGTTGCGTTTCATCATTTCGGTTCGATCCAGGCAAGGGTGTTACTGGCGAGCTCGACCGGCGTGACAGACTGTGCACCGGATGACACCGGGGCAATCTGGCCAAGCTTGCGGCGGACGATGGCGATGTAGGTCTGCGCTTCTTTACCGCCGGCAGGATGGTGATAACAGCCAGCCGCGTTTAACCAGCTGCCGGGACGCGCTTCGTAACAGGCCCGGAGTATGCGGGCGGCGGCACGGAGGTTGAGATACGGGTCAAAGGCGTCGCGGTAAGTCGGAAAAAAATGCCCGTTCCAGCCCAGGTTGACCTGAGCCACGCCGACATCGATGTTCTTCAGTGGCCAGCGCTGCATGAACCCCAGCAGCGCGGTAAAGGCCGCTTCACGCGTTTCATAGTGATAACCCCGGCCGGCTACGTTGATGGTCCACGGCCAGGGTTTTGTACCCCATGCGGTTTTGCGGGTGCTCTCTGCCATAGCCAGCGAATACAGCGACTCCGCCGGCACGCGTTCTGCTGCCGCTATCTGCCGGTAGGCATCCGGAATGACCTGGCGGCTGTCAGCCGCACTGCAGGCGCAGCTGACAAGGCAGACCACTACGGCCGCTTTTTTCAGTACGCCGCAACCTGCCATCCGGTCTCCCCCTGCTGCAGAATGACCGGCATCTGCCCCATGCCGTACCTGAACCACAGGCCATTGTCGTGATTAAGCGTTATCTGACGACTGCGGACTTTTTCTACCGGAATGTTGTGCTTAACGGCCCAGGCACGCAGGCCGTCATCGCTGTCGATGCCTACCAGATACAGGTCTACGGGGCGGTTATCAGCCAGAACGGCGGCAAGGCGCGCATCACAGCGTGAGCAGTCCTCCTTAAGGAACAGCGCCAGGCGACCCTGCGTGTCGTGCGCAATGCCGGCCGCGTTGGCGCCCATGTTTACCGCCAGCGTTTCCGGATAGAGGCGAAGCCAGGCCGCGTTAACGTCACGCTGAAAAGCGAGCTCCTTCTCGGTTCGCTGATATTCGTGTTTTACCCATAACTCAGCCAGACGCCGGCGTTCCGCGCTGTTATCGGTTTCCACACCGAGCGCCGTAAGCGGGTCCAGACCCGGTGACATGATCCCGCGCTCACCCTTCATCAGCGTCTGATAACGGCTCCAGTCGCTGTCAGATAACCCCCACTGCTGGGCCTGCTGCTGAGTGCTCAGACTGGAAGAGGTGTTTTCCTGAAGCGGTGCCACACGGCTGTTAACTGCAGGCGTCTGCGCTGTGGATGCCAGCGCCCAGAGCGGCAGTAATATGAGAACTGCGGTCAGTGTTTTTTTCATGAGTTGTCCTTTTACTGAACCTGAAGACGAACGGCATTGCCGTTGACGCTGAACAGCGCCGCGTTGCCCTCAAGCTCACGCAGGGTCCAGCCCATAAAGCCGTCCCCGGGTGAGAGAAGGCGCATTGAGGAAATCACGGTGACGCCACGGGGAATGACGACGGCGAAGGTCTGGCCGCCGCGACGTTCGATGCCGGTCAGCTCAAACGGTGCAGCCGGCATCACCACGTGCCGGACTGACCGTTTAGCCTTTTTTGGCGAGGACACTGCCCTCTGAGACGGCTGCGGCTTTGCATTTTCGGGCTCAGGGGCTTTTTGCGTGGCCACGGCCTGTTGTTTCAACGCATCGATGGCTGAGGCCGACGTCTGAACCTCCTGACGTAACTGACCCAGCTGTTGCTGCAGTTGTTCAACAGACTGCTGATCGGAGAGGCTCGCATCGCTGAGCTGATTCACACGGGTGCTGAGTTTCAGCTGTTCAGTCGACATCGAGGTGACTTTGTCCTGCACCGGCGCAAGCGCTGACACCTGTTTTTCCAGCGTTTTCAGCTTTTCCTGCATGATGGTAACGTTCGAAGACAACTGGCCAATCTCGCCGCTGCGGAAAGCGGCATCCAGGGTGTTAACCCGGATAGTCAGGTTCGACACGCGCACAAGCAGTAACGATGATGCCGTCAGGGTGCCGAGGAGAGCGATAACCACAATGGCAGCACAACCCTGACGCAACCGTCGCCGTATGTCGGGCGGCCTTTTTTCAGATGCTGGCGAAGAAACAACGGACTCATCTGTTGTGACGCAGGCCCCCGATACGGGCGCAACCAGTTCATCAGGTGAGGCATGGGAAAGTGACATCGGTGAATTCCTTATGGCTGCACAGCAGAACGGCCATAAGGTGCAAAATTAACGCAGCACTGGCGATGATTAACTCATCAGCCGCTTTCAAAGATTTATGAATCCGTTACAGGCTACTCAGGAGATTTAAATCTGACTGACGCAGCTTTACGGAATTTTTTGCAGGATAGCTCCGGTTGTTCAACAGCGAGGAGGAAGACACATGAAAGCGGGATTCCGTTTTGCAGCTCTGTGTATGTTCGTCACCTTTACCGCGATGGCCAGAGACATTCCGCATGTAAAGCCTCTGCCCTGGCACCGCAGCGGCTATACCGGCCATTCAGGTATAGCCGACACGGCAGAAACACCTGACGAACACATCAGAGAAGAGCAACCCCGGGTGTCCCGGTCAGCAGTATGAAACGCAGACCGCCAGAGGGCGGTCTTTTATTGCACGCCCGTTCTGTATACAGACATCACTGGTAAATGAAGCCGCTGAAGGCGCCCGGTGAACATCCGTATTCAGGTAAGGGGTTGGAAACGATGCTGAAGCTGGTATTAGCCGGCACCTCAAAACTGATAAACCCCATTTTTGCCCAGCCCGGATTATTATCGTGCGCCTGCGCAACATACTTACCTCCGGAGTAGCCAGTAAGATCGTAAGTGTTAGTGCAGTCACCACCATCCCCCACTTCTCTGTGGACAGTCGGGGAGCCGCCTGTAGCATAAACGGTTATGGTATAAGGCTGACCGTTATAGCCATTATACTGCCCCGTGATATAACCCAGGTCAGCATACTGGCCGGTTGATTTCATACCCACCCATTTACCATCTTTGCAGGAGAGTATGCCTCCACTCCAGTCGCGGCTGACCAGACCGTTTGGCCCGCATCCCGCACCGGGACTGTTTACCCCGTCAAGCTGAAGGACATCCCCAGTGGAGAGCCGGCCGTTTGACCTGACCGTTCCGCCCTGAAGCTGGCCGCCGGTGTATATGCTCTTATCGTTAACGGCGCGAACCCAGTCGTTATCCGACATGTAAAAACCGCCACCGTGCGCTTCATCCAGCCAGCCTTTACCGTCGCGGGTGATGAGCCAGCCACTGTTACTGCGAATATCGCCGTTCGCCGTGATGCTGCTGCCGGCAGACATGTTGCCGCGTGCGTTAACGTCCTGACCCGTTACGGTGCCGTTCGCCGTGACGTTGCTGCTGAAATTGCCGTTTGCCGCGTTCACATTGCCCGTATTGTTCAGGTCATTTCCGCCCATATCGATACTGGTATGCATGGTGTTGAGGTCCGGTTTGCCGTTTACCGCAAACCGGTACAACCGATCGCTTTCGGCACGGGATGCGCCCAGGTCGTCCGTAGTCAGAAGCGCCGCAATATGGCCGGGCGTGGTGCTGGCGTTAAACGTCTGAAGAGGTGCCGACCAGCCGCCCCGGGCGCCAGTGACGGTGCCCGCTGTATCGATGTAGCCGCCCATCCCCGCGTTAATACTGACGGCAATCTGATCCATGGCCATAAAGGGCAGCGGATTCCCGTTCTGCGTGTAAACCAGCGCCTGTAGCTGGTTATTCTGCGACGGATTACGCACCACAGAGGCAAGATAGAGCTGGCCGTAGTCGTTGTTTTCGGTAAATCCCGGCTCCAGAAAACCCGTGTTTTTCAGCATGGCCGGCGTCACCGTGACGGGCGCGGTCGACAACAGCGTATCGTAGTAGCGACCCGTGTAGCTTTTCACGGCCTGCGTGAACCGGGATGCCTGGGTGGCGCTCCTGAGCCAGTTTTGTCTCTCATTCCAGTCGCGTACCAGCGAACCGCCCCAGACGGACATATAAAGCACAACCATAAGCGCAATCCCTGTGCTGACTATGGCCCAGCCACGATCGTGAGATTTTTGAGCAGGCATGTTATTCACCAGACCACAATGGGTTGATAGAGCTGAATCAGGGTCACTGTCACGGCGCCCGCTGACAGCCATGGCCCCAGCGGACCGCCTTCGCCCGTGTGGCGTTTCGGCGCCTGCCAGAGTGTAAACATGACAACACCTGTTCCGATCGCCCAGCAGCCGTCTGAAAATCCAAGCCAGCCGGTGACAGCGCCAGCCAGCAACACGTCGCCCAGCGCAGGGTTTTCTCTGCCGTCGCGCATAATACTGAACTGCCGTAAGGCACCGACTATGACGAGGACGGCCAGGCAGGCAACTGCGTGACCCGCCAGGACAGACAACGCGGCGCCGGAACCTTCACTGACGGGCTTCCATAGTGAAGCCGCCAGCCCAGCCAGCAGACAACTGACGGTCATGTGTCGCGGCAGCAACCCCGTCAGGGCATCTGTCAGCGTCAGCCTGAAGAGAAACAGGATGAAAAAAAACGCCGGCAGTCGCTGTGAAAGCGGAGAGAGCATGACCACCGTGGCAGCCGCTGCAAACAGCCAGCAGACGGCAGCGGCGGTGACCTCTTGTTCACCCCGGTTACGGGGGAGGTAATACAGGCCGATGCTTTTACGGACGTGTGTGGCGATAAGGCTCAGCAATAAAAGAAACACAGGAAACAGCGCGGCAGTAAACTGCCAGGGCATACTCAGGGTCAGCATTGTCACAGTTTTATTCCCCGCTCTTTTAACAGCAGTTTCTTATAAATGGCATAAACGCGGTTGGCGTAGGACTCGCGGGTTTCATGCCGGTCTTTACGGAACCCGGCGTTGTACGACCCCAGGCAGTTCCAGCTGATGCCACAGACCTGAAAATGCGAGGCCAGAATCCAGGTGCCTATCTGCACGTTGAGGCAGGGTTTCGTCAGCAGATCCTGCGGACTGCTGATAAAGCCCTGGGCCACAAGCGACGGAATATGCGAAGAGTTCACCTGCATCAGTCCGTAATCCGTGCTCACAGCCCGCCCGGTTTTAGGGTCATGATTGATGTTGGTAACGCCCGGGCGGAGGCTGCTCTCGCCCGTCGCGATCGCTTTAATCAGAAGCGGATCAATATGGTATTTAGCACCCGCTGCGTCAAAGCAGAATGCCTGCGCGCGGGCACAAAACAGCGTCATAAACATCATCACAATCAGTACCGGGCGAGACATCACATCAGCCGTTATGGGTCACGACAATCGTGTTATTGCCGGTGCGTCCGCTGTCTGCGGTACAGGCCTGTGCGATTGTCTCAGAGCTGGCACCATCGCTGAAATCCGTGCTGTTGATAGTCAGCGTGTTGGAGGTGCCCGATGAGTTCATACCGGATGCAACATCAATACAGGCTGACTGCGGGAGGCTCTGGGTTGTCACTGAAAAGGCGTTGTTGTAACCATTGACCGCAACCGGGGCGATGACGACCTGACCACCGTAACTGTTTGTCAGGGAGGCAGTACCAGACGATGGCGTGCCGTGAACGGTATAACCGGAGGGTGCGAGATCTCTTTTGATAAGGGTGCCTGTCATGGAGGCACCGCTGGAATAATCGTATCCGTTACGTCCTTTAAGGGCCACGCCGTTGCTCAGCATGGTCTGCAGGCTGGTAACCTCAACGGCGGTGTCTTTTTTGTGCAAAAGTTTCCAGCCGGCGATTACCACAATGGTAATAACAAGGAGATAACCCAAGGCGATATAGCCCTGTTCACTAAAACCCCAGCCCCGGTCAGGGTGAATTTTTACGGTATTATTTGAAACAGACATGGCATGTCCTCAGCGAAGGTTAAAAGAGCCTGTATCCTGAAGTTGCATGACCATCAGAATGATGAGTGCAAAGAACCCCAGAATCATGAGCATTGAAAAAAATTTGGTCGTATTGGCCCTGCGGGCCACACGTTTCAGTGTCTGTTCAAGCCAGCGGTCGGCATAGTTGCTGATCATTTCGGCTGACCCCTTGCCGTCATCAAGCAGTGACAGGTAGTTAACAGCCTCACGACTGGGGAAGTCATAGCCGCTCTCACGCAGCGCCATGCCGAGAGAATGCCCCTCGCTCATGGCGTCCATGGCGGCCTCAATGCGTTCCTGCAGCCATGGGGGAGCAAAACCGTTGAGAAGCTCCAGTGCCTCAAGCTCAGGGACCCCGGCACCCAGAAGCGCACCGGTGTTCATCAGAAACACCGCCCCCTGAAGGTCTTTATACAAAGACCAGGGCAGAAAGTTATCGGCGATGCGGCGCAGGCTGCCGCGCCACCTGGGAAGGGACCACAGGCTGGCGACAAACAAAGCGGCAGCGGAACATGCTGTTGCAGGCCCCCACTGAGCGGTCCAGTCCGAAAGATCTTTCATGAAGCCCAGAGCCCCCGTCCAGCCTGCCGGGTCGGTAATGTTACTCAGCATCGGAACAAGCGCGAGGTTATTGACGCCCAGCAGCCCCCCGCCCAGTACAACCAGTACCAGCGGATAGACCGAAGCAAAAACCACCTGATTAAGGATGCGCTGTCGGGCTCTGATGAGTTTGTCTGCCTGTAACAGGGAAACAGGAATCCTCCCTGTCCGTATTCCCGCAGTGATTAGCGCGGCTTCTTCGTAAGGCACCCATATGGCCAGCACGTCGCTGAGCGACCGCCCCGGGGTGTTATCGCTGAGCCCTTCGAGACAGTCTTCGATCAGTTCCCGATAGGGATGCCACTTCTCACCAAAACTGGTGTGTACATCGCCAATCATTTTCAGGGAAATATCCAGCGGCTTGCGGTTTTCCAGCAGAAAACGCATGTTCTCGTAAAACACCTGACGGTGTGCGCCGGTGAAGGTCAGTCTCACGGCGTGATAACGGCATCGTTCAAAAAGGGACATGTCCCGCTCTGTCCTGAAACGCAGATTACGCGACATGAGACGCCTCGCTGTGCAGGTGTTCGTCTTCATCCAGGGGGCAAATCAGGTCAGCTTCCAGCGGATCGACCCTGCCTTCGGCAAGGTAGCGCATCAGGTGCATCAGGCGTGAGATGCCGCCCCGTTTGATCCAGTCCAGACGCGCAGCATCAGGCCCGTCTGACAGCCAGATTTTCATCAATCGGGCATCAGTGCGCATGACCTCTGCCACTGCGGCACGCCCTGTAACACCTTTACTGACAATCCGGCCGTTGAACGGAACGACCTTTCTGCAGCACTCACAACCTTCAGGGTTACGAAAGAAAAGCTGCTGTGGCGTGCAGACGCCTACAACGTTGCAGTATTTCTTCAGTCGCTCACGGGCCTCCGTGTTGAGCTCAGGCATTTTATCGGACCAGGAAATTTTGCATCTCTCGCAGAGCAGGGGCACCAGTCGCTGACCTATCAGCCCGACGATGAGGGAAGGGTCAGCCAGAAGACGGCGATCAATGCCGAAGAGCTCCATGCGCCGGAGGGCACCGATTGGGGTTTTGGTATGCAGCGTTGAGAAAAAAAGGTGGCCTGTCTCGCAGGCATAAATTGCTGCAAGGATGGAATAGAGGTCACGCATTTCACCCGTTCCCAGCGCATCCGGATCGAGTCGGAGCGAAGAGGCATTGCCGTTATTCCACGCCCTGCTGATGGCTTCGGGACTATTGTCATCGGGCATAACCTGCGTCTGAATGGCGCCGGGCATCAGGCCTTCGGTCGGGTTCTCAAGAGTGAGCAGCAGCTTTTTGCCGCCCGTCAGTTTCATCCACAGATCACAGAACGAGCGCATGCTGGCACTCTTGCCTGAGCCGGTTGGCCCCGTCAGAAGCACCATACCCGAGGGCAGGCGGAGCATCTGCATTACAATCCCGATTTGCCCGGGCAGGAAGCCAAGCTGAGGCAGCGTTGGCATATTTTTGCTGTCATCTGGGATCATACGCATGACGACAAACAGCCCGTCAGGCGTGGTGCGATGCTCATAACGTGCCCCGTATAACCCGGCCTGACGGGCAAACTTCGCGTCAACACGGCCCGACTGCTCACGCCCCATGTAAAAAGACTGTTCACGGACATCGCACATGGAAATGTATACCGTTGAGACGAGGGTAATTCCTTCTTCATCGGTGAGCTCATCAATCACCTCAAGCTCACCGTGGATGCGCATCCTGATAATGGTGAGTTTGCGGTCGGCGCTAATCTCAAAATGAATATCTGAGGAGTTAAGTTCATACGCGAGGCTGAAATAACTCAGCACCTTATCCTGGGAACGGCTGACGTCTTTTTTATCAAGGTCGTTTTCCGAGACAACCAGCCCCTGAGCAACAGCGCTTTCACGGCGCTGGCTGAGTTCACTGAGCGTAACGAATTCCGTTCTTGCGCCGGGGTGCTGTTTCGCCATATCCACGGCCCAGCGCTGTATGGCCGGGTCCTGACGGCGGTTTTTATCAATCAGCAGCGTGACACCCTGGGTCGGGTGTTGTTCTGCAAACACAAAGTCAGCAATTTCTTTAGCCGGTTTCATGGTCACCTCAGAATGAAAGTTCGGTGTCGTCACTGAGACGCACGAGCGTTTCGGTCACGGCCGTGACACGCTTTGCCGTGCCGGGGATCTGGTCACCTTTCACCACCTCGGCGATACCGCCGCTCGGCAACAGGAGGCGTGCGCGGAGCTGGCCGGGCTTACCGTAAATCTCGACCAGCCGGATGCCGGCAGACTTAGCGTTCGATGAGCTGCTCTCTTTCACCTGTGCAGATGATGGCGGCATCTGCCCGGCTTGCGGGTAAGAGGAGAGCGGCGGAACGACGGCTGACAGCGCTGGCGCAGACGCGACGGGCGTCTGACTCTCCCGCAACTGCTGCTGCAGTCGCGCCGTCTGTACCCTCTGCTCAAGCAGCAGGTTTTGCGCCTGAGCGGATTCCAGCTCACCCAGGGTGACGTTGGGCGGAAGAGAACCGCTGTCTGCTGCCTGAGCGTGATGCATCAGCGTCCATGACAGCAGCAGACAGATAACGGCAGGGCTATTTCTGCGCATAAACGCTCCCCTTAATGGTGTAATTGAACTTCGCCTGCTCGTTCATAGTGATGGCCACGCTCGTCAGACGAATCCCCGTCGCATCCAGCCCCTGAAACAGCAGCTCAGGCTGCAGGCGGGAGTTGATGATGAAGGTGAATTCCCGCCAGTCCTGCGGTGCTGTTTTCATTTCCTGCCCGGGTGCGAGAACTGGCGGCTTTACTTCATCAAACTTCACATCAATGTTTCGCCGCTGCAGATGAGAGATGAAGCGCATCAGAAGCACATCAGTACCCGGCAGCTTTTCGTCTTCAAACTGCGCAGGGCTAACCCTGGCAGGGATAAACACATCCCCGTTTTTGCCGCCTTCCTGAAGGTTAAAGACCGCATCGAGGCCAAACAACTCCTTGACGCGTCTGGCAAAATCACTCACCGTGGCGCCCGGCATGGCGGTATAGCGCAGGCGTATGCCCTTCGGAATGCATTCCGCATCTGAAACGCGCCAGCCGGCAACAGAGGCGTACAGCGGTTCACGCGTCAGCCAGCAGAAGCTGAGCATCACAGGCACCGGCAACTGATGCGCCCAGGGATGCGGTGCTGAGGCAGGCAGCACAGGTTTTGCCGGCGTCATGGCCATCCTTGCGCGGAATGCGGCTTCATCGGCGGCCTGTCTGGCCCGTTCGCTGAGGGTGTCTTTTGCATACCAGCCGGCATACAGCAACACGATCAGTAACAGTGAGGGCAGTGCGACTTCCGCCGGGCTCAGGCGACGGCGGAGACGGCAGCGTTTGAGCTGAGCGCCTGTGAGGCCTGAGGTAACAGACAGTACATCAGTATCCTCATCAGCTGCTGCAACGCAGCGGAACTCACCCGATTCGTTTTCGTTGAAATGCAGGAAGTTTCTGGCGGCGGACTCTGCATCAGCCCGGGTGCCGGTGAAGTCGCCCATGACCGAGAGGTGTCCATTGTTTATGGCAAGAAGCACCCAGCTGTCATGCTCACGGCTCAGCCGGTATATGCCCCAGGCATTGCCGCTTTCTTTTAGCTGAAACGCCAGAGCCAGAGAGTACAGGCCGCTACGGGTCCGGCCCGGAGAAACATACCCCACCAGAGCATGCGGACGAGCTCCCTGAATCCGGTAGTGCGTGTCCGCAGCACGGCTGCCGTGGCGAAGCCACTGAATACCGGACTGTGCCTCCTCCCACTCCATCCCGGCCACCCATTCGCGGCGGTTTTTTCTGTCTCTGACCGTTACGCCGGAGCTGAGATGAATTGACACTTTCTTTTTGATTTTCATCGTTATTGTCCCAGCAAAACCGGCGTAATCATAATGATGAGCGTGGAACGGCTCTTCGCGCCGCTCTGACCGCCGCCCAGAAGATAATTTTCAGGCGAAAAGGTGCCCTGCTTGTCTGAGGATGCGTTCTGTTGATCTGAGCCGGTAAGTACCAGCGTCTGACCCGCTCGCAGGTTGACCTTGCGCGCAAGTCCTTCGGTTGCGGTATTGGCGACGTCGTTACGGGTATTGCCGTCCTTGCTGATAAAACTCTTGATATCGGGCGGCGTGGTGTAGCTGTAGGCGAACTGCAGCTGGATATCGCCATTTGCCTGCACAAAAGGCAGCATGGTAATGAAGAGGCCGGTGGTAATACTGGATACGCTCTGACTGGACGTCACCCCTACGTTGGCCACCGCCGTGGAGCTTGAGCTGTTTAGCATCCCGGTATTGTTGGATAACTGGTAGGCCACCGGTGTCAGGTTAGCCGTCGGGTCGGTCTGGTTAAGGGCCATCGTGACCGTACCCTGCTGCTCAAGCGCTCTGATCATGAGTTGTGAGCCGGAAAATTTCTCAGCCCCGCCGGTTACGCTGTTCAGGATGGACAGACCAAAGCTCCCCGCATTGGCCGGGGCACCGGTAAAGGTGCTGCCGATACTCGCGCCCAGGCCGGAAACCGTTTTGGCAACCAGCCCCCAGTCCAGCCCCCTGTCGACGTTTTTGGTCTGGGTGAAACGGACTATCTGCAGTGTCAGCTGTACCTGACGGTGCAGGACCTGATTCTGGTAATCAATGTAACGGCCGACCCTGTCCAGTACGTCAGGCGTGTCAGTCACGCTGAGCGTGCCGGTGGCGTCAGACAGCCAGTAGCGGCCGCTTTTTGGCGTGAGTATCTGCTCGACCGTTTTGCGGATATCGTTATAGAGGTCGCTGTTCATGCCGTAGTTGGTTTTCTGATTCGAACTGACGTCGCCTTTGGTGCCGCCTGTTCCGCTCTGGTTGCCCAGCTGAGCACCCGCCCCGGAGGTGATAGACGCGGAGCTGTCGACTTTGGTATTGAGTATGGCGAGCTGAAAGGTGCGCGTGTCCTGAATAAAGAAATCCACACGCCCCGTTGTGCGGCGAACGGAAAGGCCCAGCGTACTGGCGGCAATGTTCAGGGCTTCCTGCGCATCGCCCTGAAATCGCGTTCCCTGGAACAGGACAGGTTCAGACGTTGACATGACAGCGGGCTGCGCCGGCATACCCATCTGTGACAGCGGCACCCGACCGTTGTCGTCCGGTGCCGGGAGGCGGCCGCTCATCTGTGACGTGACGACGCTGCCACCGGCGGACTGCAGCAGCGCAGCGGACACCTCCGGCGAGATGTAAACCCGGAAGCCACAGAGGGCATTAATGCGGCTGGCTATCTGCGGCAGCGTCAGCCCTTCGGGACTGTTAAAATACACCGGACAGGGTGGCATTCTGACGTCGTCCGGCGCCGCGATAGCTGACTGAATGGGTTTCAGGTTCACCCAGGGCTTGTCCGCCCACACGACAGCCGGCTGCGACATATCCAGGCGGCTTTGCAGTATCCGCTGCGCCGTGTCGCCCTGCGTATTGTTGTCTTTTTCAATGGTGGCCACGTCTCTGACCGAGCACGCAGAGAGCAGCACGGCCATGGCCAGCAGCGTCATTTTTAATGGGGTGCGCGACATCCGCTGCTCCTCAGTTAAGGTAAACAATGCTCCCCTCCGTCACGCCGGACGGAAGGGAAAGATTCATGTCGGTGCCGTCATACATGCGCAGACGGCCTCCCGAAACGGTCAGCGCCAGCGCAGAGGATGTCGACTGATTACGGAGCGCGGCATAAACCCCCGGCGTGTCAGCGACCCAGACCCACAGCCTGCCGTTCTGAATGACACTCTGAATCCGCTCATCAGGGGGCGGCATCATACCGGTCGCCGCCGGCGAAACGGGGCCGTCACCCACTGAGCGGCCATGCCGCCAGTCGTTTACCGCATCAGCCGTTCGCAGCATGTCGGTGGCAAGCCGGGCGGGCGCGGCCACGGTCACTGACTGCGTGACAACGTCAGAGTTACGACGCTGGGCGTCACTGGCCATCAGCCAGAAGAACATGGCCAGCGCGATAACCGGCATGGCAAAACCCATTTCAGCGCCCTCCGGGCGTGGGTGTGTCGCTGACGGACACCAGGCACTGAATGCGGTTTGCTTCGGCAAACAACGGCTTTTCAGCGTGGCGGTACAGGTCAAACACCTGCACCAGAACCGACTCGAAATTGCCGTGAAACACCAGGGGGGCATCGATGCGGTAATCCAGCGTGACGGGCCAGATCAGGACCCAGTTGCCGCCACTGGCGCAGGGCGCTTTTGCCGTCCAGGCGATAAGCGCTTCTTTAAGCGTGGTGCCCGGCTCAGCCCGCCAGGTCTGCCCCGTGGCAGCCGGCGTTACCGGTGTACCCGTCGAATAAGTGGGTACGATGCGGCTGTCCGCAGCGGGTGCCGGCGTGACAGCCGTGGACGGCTGCTGATGCACGACTGAAGACGCTTTCGGCGTGGCATTCACTGTAGTCAGGGGGGCAGTTTTGGTTTTGACGGCTGCAGGCGTAATGACGGCGTGATTCTGTTGCGCGGTGGTGTGCGCAGCAGCTGCGGTTCCCGCTGAAGCTAAAGAAGCCGGCTTCTGTGAAGAGGCCGGTAAACTGCCTGAGGTTACTGACGACTGACTCTGCTGCAGTACCGGCGAGGGAACGCTGAGGCTCTGCGGTTTAAGTCCTGAGGGCGTGACCACATCACCGGTGAAAGGGTTTCTGGCAAGCCCGGATGCAGGAGTCTGAACTGATACGGCTTTAGCCTGCACAACCGGAGCTGCGTATGGCCTGGTGACCGGGGCGCTGACCGCAGGGCGAATAGCCGGAAGGCTGGCAGCCGGCGCTGAAAAACTGCGGTACTGGTCGCGCAACTCGAAGCAGACTTCACGGTTTACTTCGTCCACCTTCAGACGCCAGGCGGGACCCGCGACAACCTGAAGCGCTTCGCTGAGCTTCAGCGGGCCGATGGTGCGCTGAACGGCGGGCAGCGGGCGGCTTAAAAGTTCAGAAAATGCAGCGGTCGTTGCTGAACACAGTGAATAGCCTGACTCCAGCAGCAGATAGCGGAATCCTTCACCGACCGTACTGACCAGCTGCGCCGGCATAGTGATATCGACAACCTGATTCAGCGGGTCCAGCTGCGCATCGGCAGGGCGGGTGCTGACCAGGGTATAGCGATCGTAGCGCACCACCTCAGGCGAGCGGTTGCGATAGATATCATCAAATCGGGCCGGTGTGCGGCTGCGGGAATACACCGATGCGTTGTCTGTCGCGGCTGCATTCACACAGCCTGCCAGCATCACAGTGCAGGCAATGATGCCGGCACGTTTACCGGCCTGTCCGGAAGGTACTGCCATCAGGTTCCACCCCAGGAATAGTCTTAATCAGGACTGTTATTCTGGCCGTAGCGTGAAACCGGACAATTCAAAACTCTGATCGTGGACTGAACAAAAAATTTTCGGAGGTGGAGATTAGCCGCTTGCTCTTTCATACCTTTGTGAGAATAACCAGGCTAATGGCGTTCTCCGCAAAGAGCGCTCTGTACAATGTAAAAGGGGAACCAATCGCCTGAGGCAGCTTTTTCGGACACTCGGTTTTCACCCTTTACTGATATATCTCTGCGGCCTGCTACGTAATGCCATAATAGCAATTTCATGGCAGGACAATGTTATCACCTGAGGGTTTAAGGCTGATTAGTGGATTACAGCCAACCAGTATCTTTCTGTTTACGATGCCATCATCTGTTAATGAGGCCCAGCCCCTTGTCGACTCAACATCATATCCGGATACATTCAGGGCCATTTTTGATTATAAGTTTCGGGAGTTAGGGTGTAGATTAAAATTCAAACATAAAAGAAATACCGCTCCATTGTAGTGCCACTTGTCCGCCAGAATGGACTTTTATCACCAGAAACAGGAAGGTTAATATGTTCAGAATTGAAGAAGAGAACGTTAACATTGTCATTGGAGAAGCCCTGTTAGCACTGATTGATGATGACGCTGAAGTCAGTGCAAAAAACCTGTCGGATCATCTAAAGGGGATGCTTAAAACTGAGACCAGCGAAGCGCGTCGAAAGGCCATTCAGGATGCAATCAGGCAGACCGGAGGGTTTTTACAAAGTGCAGGAGACGTGCAAGATAACGCGGCCAGAGGGAAAACTGCTCATGCTAGAGGAACCTCGGGGCCGTTCATCTGCCACTGATAACGATCGACCCTTCGCTCTTACACATACTGCAGGTGGTGCTTCAGGATGAGTCAGTTCCCCCTGCTTCTCATTATCTTAACGGCCTTTACACACCCTGCCCGCACCGCCCAGTCACTGGTTTCCTGACTGAGGCGGTTCAGCGCGGAAATAATGTCTTCTCTCATTACGTCGTCTTTTATGCTGAGCAGTTGCGAGGTAACGATACCCGTCAGTTCAAATGCCTTTTCCCTGGTATCCACTCTGGAACCCATGAAGCCTCCGTAAAGCGAATGTCCTTAAAGTATAGCACCCTGAGCGAAACGGCCCGGCAGTGCCTGTCGGGCCGTTTCTGGCATTAAAGTGTGTGCATTCGAAATGGGTAAGGCTGGAATGCTTAAAGTATTATTTTAGTTTTTCCTGGCGGGCCGTCATCACCATGACCGGTGAGGCAGACCATAAAATTATTCATCATCGCAATTGCTCGCCCCGTCGCAATCAGGTCAGCGGCAAGCAGTACGTCTTCCCGGAGGAGTAGCTCCATAACGCCCGGCACTGCCATTCTGGTATGTATCGGCTCAAAGGCCCGGCTCATGTGAAGCAGGTTGTTGGCAAAAGTGGACGTTGAGAGGTAATTTCCCAGAATCAGCTGGTTTACCAGGAAGTCTACACTTTCCTTCAGCCCGCGAAGTGTCTTATACATTTGTACGGCTTCTTGCGCTTTATCAGCATCGTGACTCATACCTTAAACGTCTCCACAATGTTGCGCAGGGTGTGGGCCTGCTCTGAAAGGGACTGTGAAGCGGAAGAAGACTCCTCGACCAGCGCCGCGTTATTCTGAGTGACGCCATCCATCTGGCTCACGGCAATGCTGACCTGTGAGATACCCTGCATCTGTTCCGAGGACGCCAGCGACAATTCATCCATGGATTCGGCCAGCTCACCCACCATACCGACAATTTTCAGGATGCTCTGCCCGGTTGATGAGGCCACTGTGACGCCGCTCTCCACCTGCGTGACAGCCTGCTCTATCAGGGTTTTAATGTCTTTCGCGGCCGTAGCGCTGCGCTGCGCGAGCGTCCTGACCTCTCCGGCAACCACGGCAAAGCCGCGGCCCTCTTCACCGGCACGCGCCGCTTCGACGGCGGCGTTCAGGGCCAGAATATTGGTCTGGAACGCGATGCTTTCAATCACTGAGGTGATGTCGCGTACCTTCGCTGCACTCACTGAGATGTCATACATGGTGTCCGACATGCGCTTCACATCGGTTTCACCGTTGCGGGCCAGTTGCGCGGTCTCGCGGGCCGAATCTGCCGTCTGCCGGGCGCCGGCCGCGTTACTTTTCACAGTAGCTGAGAGCTGCTCCATGCTGGCAGCCGTTTCCTGCAGGGCGGCGGCCTGTTGTTCAGTGCGTGAGGACAGCTCCGTGTTGCCCTGTGAAATTTCATCTGCGGCCAGTGCCACGGAGGCGGACGAATCTTTAATCTTCGACACCAGGCCGCGAAGGTTCGCCTGCATACCATCCAGTGAAGCCAGCAGGCTGGTTGTGTCGTTACGGCGCAGCGTAACCGGTCCTGTCAGGTCGCCGGCAGCGATGGCGGCGGCCAGCGCCTGAGCCTGAACCGGCTCACCGCCCAACTGTCGCATCAGGCTGCGGCTGACAATCAGGCAACCCGCCACGGCGGTCAGTACAGACAGCAGTGTCAGAATAACCAGTAGCGCACGGGTCCGGGAAACGGTCTCACTGGTTTCACTGACCGTATTTACCGTCTGCGCCCTCTGAATCTCGGTCAACTTGTTTAGCGCATTCAGTAACCTGCGCTGTGCAGGTCTCGCAGTCTTCAGCAGGTAAGCAGTCGCTTCCTGCTGACGGTTCTCCAGCCCCATTTTGCCGGCCGTCATCAGCGTCTGCATAGCATCACTTTCTGCCGCGAGTATTTCAGCCAGCGCGTTTTTGCCCTGCTCACTGACATTGCTGGCCATGCTGTCTACAAGCCGCTCACGTTCCGCGATGTACTTCTGGCGCTGAGTCGTCATGCGCTCCCATTCAGGCCTGGAGTCTTTCTCATCGGTCAGCAGCGCCAGGTTGCGGACGGCAATCGCCATGTCGCGGATATCACCCCGCATATCCAGAACAATCGCAAACCGTTTCATTTTATTGTTTATCGCATCATTCATGCCGCGCTGCGCCTCGGTCAGCGCGTGCAGAGCCGTACCCGTGCAGATAACCAGAAGCAGAACAAGTAAACCAAAGCCTGTAGCAAGACGTGTTGAAACCTTCATTATTTTTCCTGGGTGTGATTGTCACTGTCAGGTTCTATCGGCTGCAACAGGGGTAGACTCCACAGGCTTTACAAAATAAATTGAACACAACTTAATTGATGTCATTATTATTGCTGCCGGGGTCACTCTGTCGGTGGTTAAAGGCATCCGTATCTGTCCGTGATATCCTTTTTATTTCCGGCTCACTGCGCCTGTCGCACAATACGGTTCGCCAGACGCCTGCCGGCTTCATCCTCATCAGGAGTTCCGGAATGACCGACACAAATGACGTCAGTGAAAGTAAAGGTGACCAGCCTCAGAGTCTGGAGCAGTTTCTCTGCTTTGCGCTTTACTCAGCCTCGCTGGCCATGACAAAGCTTTACCAGCCGCATCTGAAGCCCCTCGGATTGACCTATCCGCAGTATCTGGCGCTGCTGGTACTGTGGGAAAAGGACGGTATCACGGTGTCTGAGGTAGGTCAGCGCGTGCAGCTGGACACGGGTACGCTAAGCCACCTGCTGAAGCGACTCGAACAGGCAGGCTTCATCAGCCGCATGCGCGACACCGGTCATGATGAACGCAGGGTGATTATCCGCCTGACCGGAGCAGGCCGTGAACTGGAAAGCCGGGCCGCCGGGGTGCCTGCTGCGATGATTTGTGAAATGGGCATTCCGTTTGAAACGCTCGCCAGTCTGCGTGACGGTATAAGGCATGTTCAGGAGAAAATCGTTCAGGCTTTGCCCTCACAGGGGAATCATAAAGCCTGATGTTCTGTGACCGTTTCCTGCGCATCGAGGCAGTCGGGCTTCCGTTAAAAAGACTCAATTGACGCGTTCAGCCCGATTGTACTGGTCATTGCGGACTGAACATGGCGGTCTCGCCTGAACAGCAGAGTGCTGAACAGCTCATTTTAAAAAGCTAATCTTCACTTTAAGGAGGATATAATGAAAAACGTTGTACTCAGCATGCTGGCTAAAATATCGCACATCGATGCAGGTATGAAGCAGTTAACAGCCCGCGTTGAGGCGCAGTCTCTTCTCATTAGCGCGCTTGTTCTTGCTGTCAGTAAAGAAGGTGGCGTGACCGAAATGATTGAAAGCGCCAATAAGGCGATTAATACGGTTATTGACTCTGCCGAATGCGATGACCTGCTGAAGTCTGATGCCGCGCTCCTGCTCAGTGAATTTCAGAGCCTGCTGACCATTTCGAGGGCTGTTGATGAAGCAGATGAAGAAATTAATCATCAAGGTATTGCTGAACTTAACCGTGCATTTAAACCTGTTGATTAAGCATGCATGTCCGCTGGTCTGATTGCTCACAAAGCAAATGTTGAGCTCCAGCGGAAAACCGGAGGTTCGGGTGAAAATATGCTTTTCAGAAGGGCTGACATTCACAGGCCTTAGTCGGAGGGTCATGCTAAATAAAACTTCTCCTTTTATTCATAAAGACTTTACTGCCATCGGGATGGTTTTATTTCAGGGGGAACAGCCTGCGTATTTTATTTCTGACTGCCATTAAACTAATTTAAAAGAATTTGTGTTTTAAGACTTAAATTAAAACGCCAGCATCAGCTGGCGTTCTGGTTTTTGAATTATTATGCAACATGATGAGGGGTATGGGTTACGTCACCCCGGCCAGCCAGCAGGCCATCCACTGATATATCCTCATTGAGCACATCCCAGTGAATGCCACGCTTACTCAGCTCAAAGTCGTTTCTGTCTCGTTCTGATGCGTTGAGAAGTTTTGGAAACCAGACAAGTGGCACTCCCATCGTTCTGCCATCGCTCAGCTCAACCCACATGGTACTTTCGTCGAACCTTACCGTTTTAGCTGAAATAGTCATTCCAGGCCTCCACAAAAAGCGTCTGGTTAACTTTAACCAGCTTTGTTAACTCTCTGAGCGTTATGGAATCGAATCCATCATTAGTGCTCAGCCGGACTTCACCCTGCGTCCAGAATTTGGCTTCGCCCTCAGCACTGCGAACATGGATATGAGCAGGTTCGAGGGGGTTACCTTCGTTTGAATAAAAGAAAAATTTGAATCCGCGTACTCTGAGTATAACGGGCATAAACGTTTTACCCCGTGCATGGCTCGATTATGGTGAATAAAAAAGCGCCAGTCAAACTGGCGCTCCTGATGGTATAACTTAATGAATCCTTTACGAAATTGCGTAAATGGCCTTACGACAGACGCCATAACCGTGTCCGAGGAACGGTATGTCATCGTCAAAGTCCATTGGCGGCTCGTTCGCCGGATTACTCGGAGCCGACTGTTGTGCCTGAGAAGGCTGAGGCTGTTGTGGCTTACCCCATCCATCTTGCTGGCCTGAAGGCTTATTGTTTCCACTGGTGTTGGTGCTGTTTTTAGCCCCGCCCAGCATCTGCATCGTTCCATTTACATCAACCACGATTTCGGTCGTATAGCGTTTAGTACCTTCGCTATCCTGCCATTCACGTGTTCTGAGTTTGCCTTCGATATAAACCTGTGAACCCTTACGCAGGTATTCACCGGCTATTTCAGCCAGCTTTCCAAACAGCACGACGCGATGCCATTCGGTTTTTTCCCGGTTTTCACCGGTCTGTTTGTCACGCCATGTTTCTGAGGTGGCCAGAGAAAGACTGGTCACTGCAGTTCCGTTTGGCATGTAACGAACTTCGGGGTCCTGACCGAGATTGCCGACCAGGATAACTTTGTTGACGCCGCGTGCGGACATAATGAATTCCTCTTAGAAATGGTGTTGAGAGGAACACACCCGCCGGGATGTGTTCCGGCGGTGTGTCCGTGACGCTTAGAAAGATTCCGGATCGTAAGCCTTTTGAGCGGCTGGACCGGTTTCTGGCGTCTGGGAAGCGTTAGGAGCCTTGTAAACAACGACCTGTCCCTTTTTGATGAACTCAACCTTTATCAGGCGGGCCTTCAGTGAGGGGCGGGATTCACCGGCATGCTCACCGCTTTGCAGGGTAAAAACGTCGGCTTTAAGACCACTGAGTACAAATCCAATCAGGACTTTTTCCTCTTCATCAACGGCTTTCTGACAGCGGTTAATAAGTGAGGTCTGCTCTTTACCTGCAACGGTAATGTCGAAGCGGGTATAGGATGCACTGTCAGTTGGTCCGGTCAGGGCATTGATAACGGCGCAGGTAAATTCACCTTTTTGCCCCTCAAGACGACGAATCGAACTGAGGTAGCCGATACCACTGACGTTAAGGTTGAAATACTCTTTCTGGTTGTTGCCGGTAGTGGCAGAGCCAGCAGAGGCAGTGTTGTTTGAAGCAGGGGTGTTTGCAGTTGCAGTCATGATGTGATCTCCGGAGTAACACGAAACAGGGTGCGGAGAAACATCAGTCCCGTGCGGGAGAGAGTTTCCCGCAGGGGGTCAGCAAGTAATTGCCGACAGGCTGTATTAGTGAAGTGGACCTTAACCTGGTATACAGGTCCCTGTTTGCAAAGGTTAACAGGTTTGAACCGCCCGAAAGCGCCATCTCTCAGGTTATGATGGCATTGGCATGTGATTACCCGAAGGCGTTCCTCTCAAATCACCGGAACATTGGCAGTTGTCGGAAGGACAACGTTTAGCCTCTTTATCTTTCACGTACACGCAGCGCTTGTCAATCTGGCTACGTATAAAAATTCATCAGTGCGCGGATAATAAAAAGCGGCACCTCTCGGCACCGCCATCGGGGTCTGCACCATCGACCTTAAGTTAATCTGCCTGAGGCAGTTGCTCCGCTGGCGTGTTCAGCTCCCGGCACGGGTTTCACGGAGTTTTCGTGCCTTGCCGCCTCCCGCACAGGTAGTAGGGGGCGGCCAGACTGTATTCCGGCAGCACATGCATTAGATGCTGACGGAGCCCGCAGTCACGGGGTGCGGCTTCAGAGCCGGCGTCACAATAACAAAGGCGCTACCCGCCCGCAATCGGATAACACGGGTTAATTCTTTTTTGTTTTTGGCGACTTAGCTCTGCCTGAGCTTTTACGCCTGCCAGTATCCAGACTGATGATGCCTTTGCATTCCGGGTAGCGAGTACAGCTGCGGATTTCTCCTTTAGGGCTCCTGCGCAGGGCGGTTTTGCTGCCGCAGAGCGGGCACGGAGGCGAAGGCGGCACCCGGATGCTGATGCGCTGCTGCATTCCCTGGCTGACCAGCGTCGAGGTCCAGGCGGTCTGACGCTGCAGAAAGTCACTCAGGTTCATACGGCCGGCAGCCACTTCGTCAAGCGCCTGCTCCCAGAGCGCAGTCATACCCGGGTCGGTCAGCTGCGGTGGCAGGGCATCAATGACGTCCGCCCCCAGGTCTGTTGCCAGAAGTTTACTGCCTTTGAGCGTGATGAAACGGCGGCTCAGCAGCTGCTCGATGATGCCAGCCCGCGTTGCTTCAGTGCCGAGCCCGGCGTTTTCTTTGAGGATTTTACGCAGTTGAAGGTCGGTGACGTACGCAGCGGCGTTCATCATGGCACCAATCAGCGTGTCAAAAGTGTAGTGTGCAGGCGGCTGGGTCATCAGTTGCTTAACTTCTGCGCCAGTAACGCCGCACTGTGCCCCTTTGTTGAGCGGTGGCAGGGAACCTGCGCTGTCTTCCTCAGCAGTGTCCTTATCTTCTTCGTCCTTAGTAAACAGCACTTTCCAGCCCTTTAAGACTTCAGTTCGGCCAGTTGTGCGGAACAACTGGCCACCAATATCAAAGGAAATGCGCGTCGCATCTGACTCGCAGAGCGGCAGGAACTGGGCCAGATAGTTGCGGCGGATAAGCAGGTAAACCTGACGCTCAATCTCAGTCAGGGCGGACAGCTGAACGGCGTTGCGCGTGGGGATAATGCCGTGGTGCGCCGTGATTTTTTTATCGTTCCAGATGCGGGAAGCAAACCCTCTGTCCAGCTGTGACAACAGGGATGCGAACTCAGGTGAGGGGTCAGTACGTGCCATGGCATCAAACACGGCCGGGATTTCTTCCCGCATAGACCTCGGCAGCCAGCCGCAGTTTGTTCGGGGATAGGTCGTGGCCTTGTGCTTTTCATACAGGCTCTGAGCAGTGTCCAGCACCCGCTGTGGCGACATATTCCACATCTTGCCACAGGCCCGCTGCAGCGTTCCCAGTGAAAAGGCCAGCGGGGCGGCTTCTTTCTCCCGTTTTGTTTCGTACTCCGTCACGGTTGCAACACCCGCCTGACGGCAGAGCTGCGCCACCTGCTGAGCAATATTTTGGTGAATACAGCGCTTTTCCTCATCAGCATAGACGGCGGCAGGCACCCACGATGCCTGAAAACTGACACCTGAGGCGCTGAGCACAGCCTTAACCTGCCAGTAGGGCTTCGGCACGAATGCGGCAATCTCGCGGTCGCGACGAACAACCAGTGCCAGCGTGGGCGTCTGTACCCGCCCGACTGAGACCACTCCCTCAAAACCGGCTTCAGCCGCCCGGAGGGTATACAGTCGGGACAGGTTCATGCCGACCAGCCAGTCCGCGCGTGAACGTCCCAGCCCGGCATGGTACATCCCGACCGAAGCCTGTCCCGGACGCAGGTCGCTCAGAGCAGCCCGGACGCTGAGCTCGTCCAAAGCCGAAAACCAGAGGCGCAGAATCCTCCCCTCCCAGCCGCAGTAGTCCAGCAGTTCGCGGGCGATGACTTCACCTTCACGATCGGCGTCGGTGGCGATGACCACCTCATCAGCCTGCCTGAGCAGTTTCTCAATGACCTTAAACTGATCCTGCGTGTCCTTTTTAACGACAACCTGCCACCTTGAAGGGAGAATTGGCAGTGCAGACAGAGACCAGGGCTTGCCGTACTGCTGGCCGTAGACCTCTGGCGGTGCGGTCTCCAGCAGATGGCCTACCGCCCAGGTGACCGTCACGCTATTACCCGTCATAAAACCGTCACCGCGCCGGCTCGCCCCCAGCACAGCGGCGAGGTCACGACCCTGAGAAGGCTTCTCACACAAAAATAACCGCATCACCGGCCCCGCTATTGACCGGCTTTATAACGCAGGCGCAGAAGGCTTACGCTCGCTTCATTAACGGGCGGGGAAAACGCCGAGCGCTTTTCTCCGAGAAGGACAGCGCGATCGGGTTCACCGGCCGCCTCACATGCAGTGCGCCATGTCTCGTTATCTTCAGCAGCGTCAAGACGGGTTGCGCCTACTTTGCGATAGCGTAGAACAGAACCATAAATCTCTCTCAGCAGACGGCTTCCGCTGCCCAGCATGTCATAACGCTGACTTCGGGAGATGACACCGTAATGGGCAGCCTGCAAAACCCTTTTTGCATACTGATCAAAACCCATCAGTAAAAATACGCACCGGTAACCGAGGGGGGTACCACTGAATACCGTCAGATCCAGCGTTTCAGTTGCCTGTGCATCCGTAATACTGACGCCAGCAGGCACGAAACTCATCTGCTTATCAAGGGATGCGATAAGTTCATTCATCTGTTGACTGGCATGCTCAATCTTTTCTTCAAGGGTCAGCATGGCCATATCAGCCCAGGGTTCGTTTTGCTGAGAATCCCGGTTGATCTGTGTGGCACGATGAAGAAACTGGGGCATTCCCATAATAGGCTGCTTTCCCTTTTTACCGTCTTCACGCTTCTCCGCTTTGCGGCCTTCCCATAAACCAATCGCATAATTAGTGTGCAGTTCAATTCGTAGTTCAGACTGAAGCACACCGGCCCTGTTTTTCTTCTCTGCCATCGTTAATACCTGCATTCAGTTAAGATGAACCGGCATCATCCTGAAAGCGCAGTTTTAACAACAGCCTGAAACTCATAATCCCGTTCGCCTAATTACAGTCTGTTTAATTTTTGACCTTGTTGCGCCCCGCAACAAGGCTGTTTTTTAACCAGTTGCGGGCTAATCAGGTTTGGCCCGCCATTAATATTACCCTGCTGGTTGTTTTTTAATCTTGTTGCGCCCCGCAACAAGGTGGTTTTTCATACAATGTTATTATGGCGCTTTGGTAAACTGCTGCCTGATAGCGGCAATGACAGCGATAACCTGTTCAGCCGATGCCCGGTTCTCAGGCAGCACCGCAGCAGCGATGGACGAGGTGGAATACTGTGCAGGCCTGTCTGCGGCAACGTTGACAGGTGCCGATCCACTCCGGACTGCGGGTGTGTCCGGGGCATCAGACTGCCGAAATTCGCCCTGTCTGGCGCGTTTCAGCATGGTGAACATCCAGCCGGCAGGATTCGCCAGGCGGCCTTTGCGCAGCTGCGCCTGCAGCAGGCCGCTCAGCCCTTCAGCCACCGGCACCGGCAGCGCACCGAACTGCTGACTCACCATCTGGCGGTCTTCGCTGCTCAGCATGGCCAGAAAGCTCTCTGGCAGAACCGGCGCGTCAGGGACGTACGTTTCTTTAATCACACTCTGTGTTAAAGAACGTACGTTACGGTTCGAATTTCGAACTCGGTTGTAACTAACTGATTTCAGGCTGAGTTCGGATTCCGTACTCAGTGATTTTCGACCCTGCGCATGACTGAGTTCGGATTCCGAACTCAGTGTTAAAGGTGATTTTTCAGCTGCTTTCTGACTGAGTTCGTTTTTCGAACCCGGTCGTGCCGCGCCGTTTTTACGCATCATGGCCATCGGCGTTGAAGGGGCATTCATGCGACTTTCAATCAACGCCAGACGGCTGTGGCGATGGCGCATACTCTTGTCCAGAAGAATGTCGTTGATGATGGCCAGCGCCGTCATGCGCACGGACTTGTTCCGGCTCAGGCAGCTCTGCTCAACCAGCGTCAGCCAGCCCGGATCGAAGGTCTCCGCATCACGGTAGCCCAGCGGCTCATCGTGCTGGGCATAGATGTTGCCGCGAACCCGGCCGCCCTCGTCGCGCACCTTTTTGCACAGGCTTATCCAGCCCGTGAGCCGTAGCATCAGCAGCGTGCGGCTCACGGTTTCACGCGAGGCTCTCTCAGAGTGCGCCGAGGCGAGCTGCGCCTGCAGTTCGTCATAGGTCGGAAACACCGCTCCCTCATTCTGCTGCGCGTAAAGCCGTATCATCACCCAGGCCGTTTTATCAAGCGGCGACAGGCGCGTGTCAAGAAAGAGCCGGCGGGGAAACGCGTCGTGGACGTTGCCCATAAACAACAGGCCGCTACGTTCCTGACCGGCGTCGCCGTTAACTGCCCTGCGCTCAAGGCTTTTTTCCATGCGTGACAGCGTGTGCGCCACGATGCTGTCGGCGGGTATGTTCATTTTTTGCTCCCCTTTTTTGCCTGAGACAGCACAGTGCCGGGATTAACCCGGCACCGTCTGGTCATCGCTGGTCGTCCGTTACCGGCGTATTTCACGGTTGTACGTCTCATGATCCATCAGCCACCACTGCCGGCCTCCGTCCTTGCTGAGAATACGCCAGCAGGGACCGACATCAATCTTGAGGTAGCCGTTGAGGGCAAGCCGCCGGAACACCTTTTTGCCGCTGCAGACCGCAAGAAACAGTTGCTGAGACCGGCGGCGAACCGACGGGGAAACCTGCTGACGCCGTGTAAAGTCGTTTAATCTCATCAGGCCTCCTTACGCAGCGCAGATACTGAGGGAACCCGTTTTGATACCTCCCGGCACCACTGGCAGACCTTCGTCCACACGGCGGTCAGCGACAGGCCGTGAAGCTCAGCCGCGAGCATCATCGCCTCCAGCGCCTTGTGTGATTCCGGCGACTCAAGCCCGGTGTTTTTCCACTCGTCCCACAGAAGCGCATCCTGCTCCTCGGTCAGAGACTGCGTCCGGCCCTGGCGGCTCTCGATGCCCATCAGCCGGCGACGGCTGCTGACGTCCGAAGGTGACATGCCAAAGTATTTGTCCATCAGCTCCATAGAGCCACCCAGCTCAAGGGCGCGGTCGATCATAAGCATACGGGCCTGCTCGTTGCGGGCCTGGTTGAGTATCAGCCAGAAGTTCTCGTGGTTGAATTTGACGTCCAGAACGGACACCTTCGACTGACCGATATAGTGCAGCTCGTCGAGGCTGAGGCCGCTGAGCGCCCGGATTTCCTCAACCGACAGGCCCAGCGATTCGCAGCGGCGGATATTGCCGCTCTTGAGGTCCATCAGCAGCGAGCTCAGAATGCTGGCTGTCGCGCCGGGAAGGTTTTGCTGGTTCACAGACCACCTCCCGTACTGACCTGGCTGGTCAACTGGATTGCATCAAAGAGCCAGCCCGACAGGCAGGCCCCCAGTAAGAGTGTGTTAATCATTGCGCGTGTCTCCCGCCGTAAGCTGCTTATTAGCCTGCGCCCCTGTCAGGCCGTGACTGAGTTCGGCCTGACGGCCTGCGAACTCGGATAACGTCTGCCCCGAATGCCGCTGCGCAAGCCAGCGCTGTAGCACCTGATTCTCACCGTCAGGCGTACTGAAAGACTGCAGAACGTGCCAGACGCCGGAGACCCAGCCTTCACGGAACTGGTCGGCGCGGCCGCGCAGCGTGCTCCTGAGAATGCGGCGCTTGCGGTAAGTAGACATATGGCTGTCGGTAGCCGCCCGCAGCTTGCGCTGCAGGACGGTATAGATATAGAGGGCCAGCTCGGGGCGCTCGCCGAAGCCGTAAAAATGAAGTGACCGGCGTATCATGCGCAGTCCGCCCGGGCTCACATAGCCGTACCAGCCAAACCAGCACCGGCAGCCCGTGGCCATGTACACCACCGTGGCCAGCGAGTGCATCCAGGCGGGCACTTTCTCGGCGTTGCTGGTCAGCTGTTCGCAGACCGATTCACCTATCTCACTCAGCGTAATCTGTTCGTCATTCAGGCCGTGACGGCGCATAAGCCGCTGGGCCAGCGCAACCGCCCGGGCGGCTTCATGGTCGTTGCTGTTCTTCGCCCCAAGGGCCATAAGGCGACGGATGCGCCGGGTGAGTTTTGACTTATCTGCCATGACGACCCCTCCCGTCACCGCCCGTCATGTGGCGGCTCTTTTTCTCCTCGAGATACTGGCAGTCGGCGCAGAGTTCCGCACCCGGCACGGCACGCTGACGGGCAATAGGAATGCCAGCACCGCAGCACTCACAGAATTCGTTTGACGGCCTGTCAGAGCGGAGCTGCGACCGGACGGCGTCAATGCCGCGCTGAATGAATAAGGCCGTACTGGCCTGTGCCATTTCGTCGTTCAAATCATCAGACATTTTCTCCCCCTTTTGCGGCAAGGCGCTGCAGCTCTCGCAGGCGGCGAATGATGCGGATAAGGCGCATCATTTTGACCACCATGACGTCGTCAAATACCGGCGTGTCAGCCGGTTTCTGTGAACCAAAAAAATTGAGACAGAACATGAACATGTTGCACTGCTGATTGGGCAGGCAGCCGGAAAGGCCTGAAAGGAACAGGCTGAATTCTCTGCTGCCGCCGGATACGGAAAAACCGGCAGACTCAGGGCTTTTGTCCTCACTGATGTCGCTTACACAGCCCATCCCCTCGGCAATTTCGTAGACCAGCCGGTAGGCCATATCCTGAAGATGCTCAACATCATCCTGCATAGCCGGGATCAGCCAGATGTCGCTTACGGGCTCAAGGCCGGTTTCGGCAAAGCTCACTGAGCCGGCTGACACTGGCACCGCATCGTCCTGCTCACCAAACGCCGAGGCCAGGGATAAACTCCCCGGAGAAACCAGCCCCGTGCCGTGTTCCGCGTTACTGCTGACGCCGTCACCGGTAATAACGGGACGGCCACCAAAGAGATCATTCTGGATTTCACTGCGCGGAAGACTGCCGGTGCTAATGCCCTGACTCTCAGGCAATACCATGTTGACTGCTGGCTCAGGAGCCGGTTCGGGGCGGGTTGAACCCGTGAGGGTGCCTGAGCGCAGGCCGGTGACGGGCGTGACGGCGGTCGGGTCATCCGGCAGAACGGTGACAGGGGGAGCCTTCCCGCCAGAACCTTCTGACAGGCGAGTGGGCGTCAGCGGCGGCATGGCCGGCGGCTCACCAAACTGCTCGCGGCGTTTCTGTTCTTTAGGGTCGAGCTCTATCAGCCAGCGGTCATAGTTGAGGCTGGGGTGTGGCAGAGCCTTCACCAGTTGCCCGATAAACTCATCCCTGAAAACTTCCAGGGAATAACTGTCCGGCTCATCAAATACGCGGCAGGATTCGCCAAAAACGTTATCGAGAGTGACGCTGGGGTTGACGTCGCCACTGAAAGATTTCCAGACCTTCAGTGCTGAGGAACGCAGGCTGAGCAACGGCATAACCTGCCCCCGACTCATACCGCTTTCAAGCATTCGTGGCATGTATGGGTAGAGATAATCAAGCGTGTCTTCCATTCGACTAATGCTTGAACTGTCGATTGGATATCCCTCTCTCCCCAGTAGCTCTGAAAGCTCACGTAATGTTACGTTACGTGAAAGCTGTTCCTCGTATATAACCCGCGCTTTATGTACGCCTAAGGCTTTATCTATATATGTCAGGTCACCCCTGACCTCATTCTCAGCAAGATGACCTACCAGGCATTTCAGCCGACCCGGCCAGGGTTTAAAGATGGTGTGAACACGATAAAAGCGATCATCCCCCGTCTCCTGCCAGAGTTCACACAGTATTTGATAGCGGGTATTCCCGCCATCGCTGAATATATAGACGCCATCACCGTCCGGATCTAGGGTGACTTTAGGTACGGAATCCAGACCACGCGCACGTACAGAAGCCTTTATATCTTCGTAACGGGGATTTTTTGCATTACGGGGGTTATCCGGATTGGGCCGGAGCTGATCAAGTGTCAGTATCATGGCCATTTCACTGACAGGAACGTGAGGCGAAGCTGCACTGTCACTCTGCTGTACAGGCGACTTCCCCCGCTGCAGCATCGCTGTGCCCAGGTTCAGGTTGCGCACGTTACTCATGCAGACCTCCCGGCATCGACCTGGAGATTTTCAAAGCGGGTATACCGGCCCTCAAAGCGCAGGCGCAGGGTGCCGGTTGGACCCTGACGCTGCTTGCCGATAATGAGTTCAGCCAGGCCCCTGTCCGGGGAGTTGTCGTTGTAAACCTCGTCACGGTAAACAAAGATGATGACGTCAGCATCCTGCTCAAGGGCACCCGAGTCACGCAGGTCGCCGCAGTTGGGGCGTTTGTCAGCACGGCTTTCCAGTGAACGATTGAGCTGGGACAGCGCCACCACCGGACAGCCCATCTCTTTCGCCAGCGCCTTGAGCGAACGGGATATCTCGGCAATTTCCTGGGTGCGGTTTTCCTGGTCCGGACAGCGCATGAGCTGAAGGTAGTCGAGACCAATGATGTCAGGGTTACCATAGCGGCGGGCATTACGCCGCGCACGGACGCGAAGCATGGCCGGTGTCAACCCGCTGGTATCATCAATGAGCAGTCGATCTTTAATATCCTTAGTCAGCAATGAGAAAACACCTGATACGCGGGCCCAGTCCTCTTCGTCCATCATTCCGCTTTTCATGCGGGTCAGGTCAACGTTGCCGAGCGAGGACACCACGCGCATCAGAATTTGTTCTTTTGGCTGCTCCAGACTGTAAAACTGGCCGTTGGATTCTGTTTTTTTCATCAGAGAATTCATGATGATGTTGATGAGCAATGCAGTTTTTCCCATGGAGGGGCGAGCAGCGACAAGAACAAGATCACCCGGCTGAAGACCGCTTGTGAAGGTGTCCAGTTCGTCAAATCCCGTTGGCGTGCCGGTGATACCGTCGGGCGTCTGGCAGCGGCGTTCCAGCTCGGCCGCCAGTTTTTCGAGACCGTCTATGATGGTCACGCCCTGTTGCGGTTCGGCTCGCTCTGCCAGCTGCGTTATTTTCTGCTCGGCGGACTCCATCGCAGCGGCGATATCCGCCCCCGGGGCGGTAGCAGATTCATGTATCTCATTACCGATGGCTGCCAGCTGGCGACCACGGCTGTAGCGGGCCACGATGTCGCAGTAGTGCGTGATGTTGGCCACGCTCGGGGTGTTTTTGGCAAGCTCAGCCAGGTAGGCAAAGCCACCCAGTTGCTCAAGCGAGTCTTTACCGCGGCTTTCAATACTTTCAGACAGCGTCAGAAGGTCAATAGGCCTGCCTGCTGCTACAAGGTGCGACATTGCCTTAAAAATTTCGCGATGAACCTTGTGGAAAAAATCATCCGAGCCTAAGCGCAGTACAACTTCATCCCAGCAGTCGTTATCCAGCATCAGGCCGCCAATGACGCTCTGTTCCGCATCCTGTGAATAAAGGCCCGGTATATTCCTGCGGTTATCAGACATTCACACCTCCGCTGGCAGCAAAAGCGTCAAAGCGCTCTTTAAACTCGGGGAACAGTTCACTCGCAAGCTTGTGCATAGAGTCAAATGCTGAATCGCTGACGCGGGACGTTTTGCTCTCAAGCCGGTGAACAGGGAGTCCGCTGGCATGGCCCTGCTCATAGACGGTGAGATCGTAAATACGCGTCTGCAGCATGGATATAGCTATTTCATCAGCATGAGCGCTGTACTCTCTGCTGTTAATGATGGCTTCGGCCTGCTCAAAGGTTGTTTTTGCAAGAGCTGTATATTTCATGCAGTTAACGAGCATGCGCACAGCCGGCAGTCTGATCCCGAATGCAGAGTAGGAACGCAGGTCCTCCATCAGCGCGACCGTTCCGCGTAAAAACTCCCTAACATCTGGCAGCACAGGCTTGACCATGCCAATCATTTCACCCGTCGAAGCCAGTATAATCAGCTCCAGCATTACGGATTTGGCACCCTGTGAATCAATCAGGATCACGTCATAGCTTTTAAACAAAGGAGCTGAGAGCGCATTGCGCAGACGTACACGACCATCGGGCACATTAAGCATGTGGGTCGGGAGAAGATTACGGGGATCGTTCGATGCAATGAGATGAAGGTTATCGATGGCGGTGCGGGAGATGATGTTATCAGCCACTGACAGGTCTGCATTCTGCATAAGCAGTTCATACAATCCGCAGGGGGCTTCATAAGTCAGAGGAAATATACTGCTGGCCGTTGGCTGGGCGTGATCGCCATCAATGATGAGAACTTTGAGACCTGCATCGGCCAGAAATCCGCCAAGATTAGCGGTTTGAGTGGACTTACCTTCACCGCCCTTTGTCGAGACGACAGGGATAACTTTAACCCTAGTAGGATTTGTGCAACTTACTGATTTTGAATGCATTTAATCTTACCTGTTTTGGAACAGGTTCGATTTAACATATTGGTAACTTATAGCTACGAAATTTAACATTTAAACGCGGGGATTGAAAATCCCCGTGTCCCTGGTTCGATTCCGGGTTCGGGCACCATATTATTGTCTTGGGATAGCTTAGTCAGTCCGGAGACATAAAAATCAGTACGTTAAATAAACCCGATGATATCACTGAATATCAACGGGTTTTTTTATATCTGGATTTTGGGGCATAACTGCAAGCTCGTGGGTTCGATAAACGCTGGAACCCCCATCAATACGCCATCCGCACTGCCACGCTGCTCAATGAACCTGACAAGCTGCAGCAACATCATTCAACGAACAGCGCTATGCTCTGGCAATCCATGCAAGCACGACACGCGTCGCCAGTAGGGTTATATTTCGGCGTGACAATCCCGGCAGCTGATTTTGCAGATGTGGGGGCGAAATGGCGATCGGTAAAGGCCCGCAAACAGTTTTATGCGGTTTAGCGAGGCGCGACGCTGATATCGGATCCGCCCTGCAAAACCCCATGAGGGAATAATGTGATCGCGGCCTGTCCGTTGATTAGCAGACAGGAATCCGTCACGGCGTGCTGCGAGTCGCTGATTTCAAGATCTGTTTTTTCTGGCAGGAAAGGATATTCATCGCTGTTTAGATAAATTTGTGCACAACCGACACGTCTTAAAGCGTAGTGTCAATCACCTGAGAACAGAACCTGACATTTCTTTCAATGTGTGCCCGACGCATTACTGAAGATGGACGGGCGTACAGGGTATTTAATTCCCTGCCAGATACATTTAATGCAGCCAGACCGAAACTGGCTAGCCCTGATTATAACTGGATTAAACTCGGGGTCAGGATTAGACGTTAGGATATAATGATAAGGTTAAATCTGATTGAGGCGGCGCGGTGCCAGAGCGCTAACGACGAAATCCGTTCTACATCAATTATTCATAAAAACGAAAGTCAGTCGTAAAGCATCGGTAAGGAAAGTTTAAAAAGGAGGATGAGATTGAATCTCATCCTCCTTAACCAGGGATTTTATAAATACCAATCAGTTACAATATTGTTTGTATCAAAAATCACCGATAAATAATTACTATGTTGTTCTGTATTGCCAGTCAGTTTACCGGATGCTTTTGTCATTGAATTAGAGGCATCTTGCGCACCCGAAGCCATGCCAACGGCGCTGGAGAGAGCACTGGCACCCGGAATATATCCCAGGACGCTTGATGCAGTGCTTAAGTTTCCACCCTTGTAGTAACGCCAGGTGACCGAACCGTTTGAGGATGAACTTTGATCGTCAGGCACGCCATAAAGCGCTTTGACTTCAGCCTGTGTGGTTTTGTTGGCTATGATATGGGATGAAACATAAGTGCGGCTAAATTTATCCTCCCCACCCGATGTGCTACATCCTGTTAATACGAACATTATTGTGAAAAGAACCATGATGCTTTTCATTTTTTTCTCCATGAGTTGTGAACGACTGACCGCTTTATGGAATCGATAAAAAAGGTGAGTTAGCTTTTATTAATATTGAATGTCTTGAGTTTGAATAAACACCCGCTTGCCCCTTTTAAAGGCTTCGCGTCAACAGGTATAGACGTGAGAAAATCACCGGCAGTACTTACGGAACATCCCGCGGTATCCATTGCTGAATCATCAAAACCCCATTTTAAGCCACCTGACCACATACAGACCTCTTGTTTACCATTACTCCAGGCAGTACAGGGAATACCTTTATATTGCTTTTCTCCCGTTATTTTCCAGCCGACAGACTGGGCATTCTGATGATTTTGAATGCGACTGTCGCTGTCGATAGCCTGATACATTCCTTCCTCTGCAGCATCTTTAACTTCGTTTTGGTCTGTGTGTTCTTCGAGTGTAATCATACAGGCATGTTGAGCATCCTCACCCTCAGCGCCCATCGTCCAGCTGACTTCCTTAGCAACCTGATGATGTCCATCAATAGATATCTCTACTTCTCCCTTACCCAGCCTGGCCTCATCTTGTGCTGAAAGCGCTTTGAAAGGCATACCGGAACCCTTGCAGGCATCAAGTTTCACTTGATAATTCTTGCGTGCAAGGTTTTCACCATTTGGCAACCACTCCCATTCAAGTACCACATGCATTGTCGGGAGCGCCAGGGCACTACCCTCTGAATGAGAGGCTTTGTCACTGTTTTCTTTATAGTCGTCTTGATTATCTGTGGCAGATAATATTCGAGCAGACTGGGCATAAGCACCACTGCCAGAAAAAAAACAAAAAATAAAAGCGATAAGCGCTGAAATGAGCGCCGCTATGCTTCTGTTAAAAAAAGCGTTGTGTGTCTTTTTTACGAAGCATAATGGAATGTTTTTTTGTTTTTTTTCATTTTTACCTTCAAGTAATTTTTACTATAAAGCTTCAATGAAAGTTAATATCAAGTAAATCTGGCATGACAGATTTATTTGATATCAATATTATGACCAGGTAGCTTTAACGCGTTGATTTTGATACCCGTGTGTTGGGAATCAACTTCGCACCTTCAGGTCTTTTCGGACAAACGCCAGAAGAATACCCTCTGGTTATTAGGCCATTTTCAACACGAAAACGCTGAAAGCAGGTGGCATATTGAGGAATAGAATGCCATATGGTTGAGTCGCTGCCATTTATTTGCCACCTGTACTGGTAAGCCAGTATGCTGCAACCCTTACTCAGGGTTCCGCTTTTTTTTGGTGGCCTCCATGACATAACAAGGTCATCTGCCGATTCCCCAACCTGTGATGCAGCGATATTCGAACTTGTCTGGTATCGTTGATTCATCATTAAATTACTCAGGGGCAATCCTGCACATCTATTTAGAGATTTTAGGGTTAACAACGCAGAAAGTCTTTTCATTTCCCTCTCCAGACAGAAGTGAAAGCTGTCAGGTGTGTCAGTGTAAAACTTTATTAAATGTTGCTAAATTGTAACCTTTCTATGCTTTTTTTACGGTTAATGCAAGCGCAAAACTTACAAAAAATTACATAGGCTGCTATTAATTCAAATTGGAATGATTGCCGATATCGTTACCCATTGTTTTTTTGATATTTTTTATTTAATAATATTTTAATGAATCGTTTGATACTTTTGCATCTCTTTCCAATTCGGCAAAACGCGTTTCATGCATTCGATTCAGAATTATTAATTTATATTCTGACCGTTCATTATTACAGAAAGAATCCGGACCTGACGTCTTTATCCCTGCGTGAAGCGGTGGGTGGGAATATCGAGGCGTAGTGCGAGACTGGAAACAGAATGGCCGCGATCAACGACCTGTTTCACTGCTTCGATTTTAAACGCTTCGGGATAACGCTTACCGCTCATGGACACCTCTCATTAAGTCATTTCAACTGACGCTGAGAGGGCGGTTAAACCCGTGGCGATTGACTGAAAATGGGTATCGATCCTTTAAAAGACATCAGGCCACACACTATCGCGGCTATTTTGGAATTCGTCTACAGTTCAGCTTACGACATCTGGAAAGAACGCGAGTCTGAAGCCACTTATTATGATGTTCTTGATGACGTTTTTTCTCTTATTGAAGAGGGGATAAATCACTCTTGTCTATCATAATCCATCAATCTCATGGGGTCGTTGCCCGATGCTGGCATTGATCAAAGCGATAAAACCCACCCAGCGAGCTCTTATTCCGCGTTTCAACTGGACGTGACGACCTGCCAGACGGGTTATTATATCGCTCAAGGACACTGACTGAATTTGGGAAAATCACAGAGCGTTGGCTGACGGCGTTCAACAGCCTGCGCTCTTATGCATGCCTTAACAAACTGACGCTGGAAAAACAGCGCCTGATGCTGGCGATCCGGAAATCGCAAAACCAGGTAAAGTTAAAACAACAACATGCCCCGCCCTGCACCAGAAGACTGGTAGTGAATAATGAAAACAGGCGACAGTTTGAATCTTAAAAAAAACGCAATCTGTAGAGCATATACAGCACCAGATAGGCCGCTCTGGCATTGACGTTCATGACATGATACTTCACTTTCTCGCTTCTGTTTAACAGCCCCAGGACATTCTCAGGATAACGCTTCTCTTTAATACGCTTGATGCTGTTACGCACCTCATTAATATTCAGCGTGGTGTAGTACATCGCGGTCACGATCTGCATATCCAGCGTCAGCTTACGTTTGGTTATTCCAGTAGAAAAGCGGGCCATATCGCCGTTTTTATACTTAACCAGCAGCCTTTGATATAAGTCGTTGAGGTAATGTTTACGATCCAGCAGCTCTTCATACAGTACGCGTTTCTTTGAAAGCGAGTTCTCTACATCATCATAGTGATAGGAGGCACTGTCGAAAACAAACAGGTTATCGATGTAGTAGAAATAGTTAAGATTAAACAGGAGATCTTCACTCATCGAAATGCCTTTAGTGAAGCGAATACTAAAATCATCGATAATTTTTTTTCTGTAACACTTGTTATGAAGATAACCAATATTATCGCTGAGCTCTATCTCGCCTAGGACGGCCGGGATCTCGGGTTGCGTAAAATAACCGTAAGTCGAAAGGTCGCCCACGCGATCGCACTTGAGGTTCCCTACCATCAGATCAACAGGTTGTGGAATGCCTGAGTAAAGGTGCTGATGAAATACAGCAAGGAAATCACTGTCAACCCAGTCGTCGGAATCGATAAAGATAACATAGTCACCCGATGCCGCTTCCAGTCCAGTATTGCGGGCGACGCTAACTCCGGCATTATCCTGAGTAATGACTTTAAAATTATTGTACTGTTTGAACTCCTCAAGGATCGCAGCGCAGTTATCTTTACTGCCATCATTGACCAGAATGATTTCATAATTTTTAAATGTCTGGAGAAGAAGGCTTTGCAGCGTACGCATCACCGTTTTCTCGGCATTATAAACCGGTATTATTATACTGAATAAATATTTATCATTCATTTTAAAACCTCGTAACCAGCATACGTCATGGCACTATCGGACAGAGGAAAACTGGCGCTGTTTAGCCGCCTTCATTCCTTATCTCCCTGGAGAAAATGAGCTTTTTAATTATTTATAAATCCACGATCACAGTATAAAAGCGCTAAATTAAACTGACTATAAACAGGTATAATTCCGGCAACGAAGATCAGTAATTAACCTTAATCAAATACTGTAGATAAAATAATGAATGAAATAATAAAGGCATACGTACGCCTCCCGCAGGTTTGCAGGATTATAAAAATAATATTTATCTGAAGCCTACAGATAATCTACGAGGAAATTAAATCTCAATGAATGTATTTCAATATGATGAAAGGTATTATTTCTCAAAAATAATAATACCTTTCATAAAAGCTTAACTTACCGGCCAGAAAACAGGGTACGGTTAATCAGGAACCATAATTTACCCGGCTGGATGAATATTTTATGAATATTCATCATCGGCTGACCACGGAAAAAATAATTAAGAACGGTGAAAGCCATAAACTCGGTAATGACAACGCTTATCGCCGCTCCGGTGATGCCAAACAGCGGCACCAACGTTACCGTCGTTGCCAGACACACGGCCAACACACAAAACGTTTTTTTGATCAGATAACGATAACCGTTGTACTTGATGATGAATCTGTCCATTACGCTGCTCAGCACACCAAACATGGCACCAACGCTTAACAGCACCATGGGCGCAATTGCTTCGGTGTAGGCCGCGCCATAGAAATGCGCAATAAACCACGGGCCGACAAGGATGATGCCAAGGATCACACCAAGTGAGACGGCAATGACCAGCAACTGCAGTTTTTGGGCCCGCACCACGGCCACGTCAGGATCGCGTTCGGCAAACAGAGCCGGATAGAAAGAAGCCAGCAGCGCATTAGGCAAAAACACCCACGCCACTGACAACGTCATCGCGACCGAAAAAATACCCGCCTCTTTCAGGCCTAAAAACCATGAGACGCTGAGCTGATTCAGTCGGGTGTAAATGGTAATCGCGATAACCGACATCACCAGCGAACGCCCGGCCTGAAGGATATAGCGGCTGTAACGGCGAATATGGCTCAGCCTGGGAAGCGGCGGTCGTACCTGAGAATGCCTGTGATACCAGCCAAACACGCAAATTTTAATGACGAAAGGAATAAAAGTGGCCAGTACAATCGGAATCGCCAGCAACTCAGGTTCGAGCTGGTAGTACGAAATTCCATAGCGAATGCCCAGACTGATGAGCAGGCCGGTCAGATTCGCCATGACATTCAGCCTGGCATTCAACACCGCTTCGTTATAGATGTTAATCAGGTCGATAGCAGAAAACAGGCAGGCCAGCGCGGCGGCGCAGATAAAGACAAAAGCCTGAGCACTCATCTCCTCACGCATCACGATGATGCCAATCACAGACAACACGCAGTAGATGGCAAAGACCAGCATGACGGCGGGCACCATAAGCCGGATGCCAGAGCGGTGGTTCTGCGCAATGCGTTTGAGCAGAATGACGTCGCAGCCCATCATGGCAACCGACTGGATAAACTGGAATATCAGCATCGAAATTGCGATGACGCCGAACGTCACAGGCCCCACGTATTTCGCCACAAAAGAGGTGACGAACATCAGCCCAAAGACGGCAACCAGCTTCTCAATAATCATCCACAGGGAGTTTTGTAGCTTCTGTTTCACGACCGTGCCCTCAGCACATTCTGTGCGAAGTGACGCAGCCCCGATACCAGCCGCGGAGACAGAAAGAAAAAGGTGAAGTACAGGCTCCATGCATCCGGAATGACACCGGCGGCGCAATAAGCACGGTAATTTTGACGGTAGAGATCGATATATTGCTTAACAAACGCAGCGTTGAAGTCCCTACTGTGCAGTGCTTTGTAAATGTGCGAAGCGGTCACCTTCAGGAACAAAAAGTAGTAAAAGCGTTCATGGGGGCGCAGCAGCAGCATTTTAATTCCTGCAAACGCCCGGACATAGGTGAAGTGTTTTTCTTTAAGATCCGAACGCGTGGCAGAGTTTCTTGATTCGACATAGTGATAAACCACACGACGGCTAAACACGACCTGCCCGTGGCGCGCAGCAGACAAATAACTGATGACAAACAACAGATCTTCAAAGTTAAAGATATCTTCACGGAAGCGCAACTGCTGCTGCTGCACGATGTCTCGGCGGAAAAACTTATCGCAAAGACCGTGCCTGGGCGTGTGATACAGCAGTTCACTTATCGCCTTATCCGCACTCATACAGCGCTGTGTGTCGTTTTCTGTTACCTCTGACAGAGGTTCCCCATCATGAGAAAACGTACGCGATTCGCCTACGGCTAAAATTGCATCGTCCTTCATGAGCATCAGCCAGGTATCAAGTACACGTGGGGGCAGGAAATCGTCAACATCAACGAAAGAAATAAAGGTACCCTTTGCGGCGTCCAGCCCACAGTTACGCGCTGAAGAAACCCCGCCATTAGGCTTATCGATGATCAACACACCAGGATAATTCTGGTATTCATTCAACAGTTCAAGTGAATTATCGCTGGATCCATCATTCACCAGAATCAGTTCACAGCGCTCAGCCTGTGGCTGCTTAAGAATACTCTTAACGCAGCGCGCAATAAATTCGGCGCCATTGTAAACGGGCACAATAAATGACACTAAAGGGCCCTGCTGATTATTAATCATATAACCTCTGGTGTGACAAATTTATTAAAATGAAATGCAGAGAGATGGCCAGTTAGTCCCAACTATATTTTATTTGAACAATTTTTGGCTACTCTAAATCAGTCGTATGTAGGCACATCGTCAATTTTTGTATCAAAATGTTTTAAAGAACTCCAGTGATAAAAAAAACCAAAAAAAACAAAACAATAACAGATAAATTAGGAGTATTCTGTAATTTATAAAGGACCTGGAATACCGTCTGAAATGCACAAAGAATGGTATATTCCACTTTACATAAATGCGGATCGTTTTCGCAATAAGCCGGCTCTACAAACCGCCCCACAATGCGAAATCAGGACTCTCTTAATCGTAGTCTTACGGGGAGGAAGTGGGGATTCTGTCTCAGGAATAAGAATATCCTTATAATAGCCATAAAAATGCTAAAGGCGGCATAACTAAAAAATCAGCAAAGTCCACAACTAAATAAATATATAAAGCAGAAGACGCCATCGTGTTTAATTAACGTTTAACTTCATGCATCGATGTATTGAAGATATATCGCCACGCTAAATATTCACGCGGCTGATATATCGAATACTCTTTTTTGCTTAAACGGCCTGTTTTTTTAAACATCACATTTTGGCCGGTAGCCGTCATGCTCACACGGGCCTATGAGCACGCACTATGTATTGTACCTAAATCGAAACAGGCTGAGGGCCAATCAACTGCCGCGTGATTAAGGCTGTTGTCAGCGGGCGCAGTGGTTTTCAGGATCGGGGCAACTCACAACGCCCTGGCGTCGGACCATCAGTACCATTGCGCCCATCACGCCAACAGCAACAGAGGCGAGTTCCGGGCGCTGATTCGTCGCACGGCAAACGCCCTAACCTGTATGCTGATGTTTGGCGCATCCCTGGCAGCCCCCACAACCCACTGAGGTTGCCACGCTGGAAAAAGGCGTCACCTTCACGCGCGTGCTGAATCGCCGCAGCAGAACAAACACCACAGCGTTGACCATTACGACACCGATCAGGCAAAGCGCACTCACGCCAGGGTGGCTGCGGAAGCTGACGCTCTGATAAAACAGCGTGGCGACGGAATAGGCGACGTTTAAACCCCAAAAGAATGAAAACAGCATCCAGTTTCTTCCAGCCTCGCGGGCAATCGCCCCCATAACCGAGACGCAGGGCACGTAAAGCAGCACAAAAATTAAGTAGCTGTAAGCGGCAAAGCCGTTGCCAAACTTCGCACTCATCACGCCCATCTGCCTGGCATTTATTTCACTGTCTCCTTTGCTGGCCTCGATAGGATTTGCCAGCGCGCTCAGGCGAAATGCCGCTTGCAGACTGTTGCCGGTTTCTGTGAGTGCGTCGCCCAGCTCACCTAACAGATCAAAGTGCTGCGGATCAAAGGCACCGCTTTGCACATTTTCTCCGACATAGAGGCTGTTCAGCGTTCCAACCACCACTTCCTTTGCCATAATGCCGGTGACCAGGCCCACAGTGGCCTGCCAGTTATCCGGAGTGATCCCGATTGGCCGCAGTGCCGGCGTGACGACTTTGCTGGCTGAGGCCAGGGCGGACTGGTTGATATTGTCCACCGTCGATCCGTTAAACGAAAAGCTGCTGAGCAGACCGATAACCATGCTCACTAAAATGATGACCCGTCCGGCACGGATGATAAACATTTTCAGGCGCTGCCAGGTCTGGATCAGCAGGCTCTTGAGATGGGGACGGTGATAGACGGGCAGCTCCATCACAAACGGAGACGCTTCTCCACGCAGCAGGGTGTGTTTCAGGATCAACCCGGTGATAATCGCCACAGCAATGCCCAGCACGTAAAGGGAAAAGACCAGGCTGGCGCTGTAAGCCCCAAAAAACGTGGCGGCAAATACAGCAAAAATGGCCAGACGAGCCCCGCAGGACATGAAGGGCGCAATCAGCACCGTAAGTAAGCGCTCACGGGGTGTGTCGAGCGTGCGGGCGCCCATAACGGATGGCACATTGCAGCCAAAGCCGACGATTAAGGGAACAAAGGATTTACCGGGCAGGCCCAGCGACTGCATCAGGCGATCGATAACAAATGCCGCACGCGCCATGTAACCGGAATCTTCCAGAAAAGAGAGAAACAGATACATTAGGCCAATCTGCGGCAGAATCGGTAGCACGGTATTGATTCCGGCACCGATTCCCTGTGCCAGAAACACCGTCACCCAGTCGGGAAAGTGAAAGTGAAAACCCAGCCATTGCGTGCCATGAATAAACAGCGCCACCGAACCGCTATCGAATAGTGGCTGGAGGGCGGCACCAATATTGATCGACAGAACAAACATCAGGTACATCACACCCAGAAAAACTGGAATACCTGCCCACCGGTTGAGCACGATGCTGTCCAGTCCTTCAGTCAGCGTGCCCGGCGCCGACTGCTGAATATTACTGACGGCGGCACAGAGCGTCGCAATGGCCTGATAACGGCTGTCGGCGATCACCATCGCCGGATCGCCGCCAGCCGCCTCAACAATCTCGGGCAAATGCGCTACGGCCGCAGGACAAACCTCACGGCTGTGAACATCGCCTTCCAGTAGCTGTAACGCCAGCCAGCGCTGTTTTTGCGTGCTGATATCGCCGGGCATCATAGCGCGGAGCCGGGAAATCGCTGCTTCGATCCCGGACGGGTACACCACCGGCGGCGGCGCGATCTCTTTTTGCCAGCTATCAATGGCGTCTTTCAGCTTAGCGATGCCGTCAGCACGGGTAGAAGTCAGGGTGACAACCGGACAGCCCAGACGGGCTGAGAGTGCAGCGATATCAATGCGAATGTTATGGCTGGCCGCAATGTCCTGCATAGTCAGCGCCACAATGCAGGGAACCCCCAGTTCCAGTAACTGAAACGTCAGGAAAAGATGGCTCTCCAGGTTTGAACTGTCGATCACGTTCACAATCAGGTCGGCGTGATCGTCAAACAGGTATCGGCAGGCGATGCTTTCATCAACAGAGCCGTCCGCCGAACAGGTGGTGAGCGAGCGGGTGCCTGGCAAATCCACCAGTCGCACATCCGTTGTGGCGGTAAAAAACTGCCCTTCTTTACGTTCGACAGTGACGCCAGCCCAGTTGCCTACGCGCTGACGTGCGCCAGTAAGCTGGTTAAACAGCGTGGTTTTGCCGGTATTTGGGTTGCCAATCAGGCCTAGAGTCAATGTTTTCATCAGCGTATTTCTTCCAGCATGACGGACGCCAGGTCCTGCTGCCTGACCGCAAGGCTCACGCGACGCGTGCGGACCTGCACGGGATCGCCCAGCGGTGCGATCCGAACGACCTCAATCAGCGTGCCGGGTAACATGCCCATAGTTAATAATTTTTGCCGCCAGGCGGGATGAATAGAATGTTGGTATCCCCTGATGCGATAGGTTGTACCTGGTGTAATTTGCATGGCCTTATCCGTTCCGGTAACAGCAGAAAGGGATTATACAAATGATAACTATTCTTGTTTATTGATCTGGATGGGCAGAACCCCAGGAAAGCAGAAATGAATGGGGTGGTGGCGATCGGGATAAGCGGGCCTGTTCAACAACGGGCCGTGGCCAGCGCAAGGCCGTGCGCTGGCCGGGTTTGCTACATGGCCGCCTGCCTGTCTGACTTAAATAAAATTAAACCTTGCTTAATATGTTCAACCTCTATAGTGTAGCGACATCGGTTTGGAACACAGACCTTATGAAAGCAGTTTTAGTAAAGCAGTCCTCAGTTCAAGCGTCATTCCCAGATGCCCTTCTTCATGAGCCTCCTCCTAAGTGCCCAATAAGTAAAATCTGCAAAACAGGCCATCTTCGTCACCTTGCGTGGCTCAAAATGAAAAGGACACATCTATGTCAACTAAAATGACTGGTTTAGTAAAATGGTTTAACGCTGATAAAGGCTTCGGCTTTATTTCTCCTCAGGACGGCAGCAAAGATGTATTCGTACATTTCTCTGCTATTCAGAGCAGCGATTTCAAAACATTAGATGAAGGCCAGAAAGTGGAGTTCTCAATCGAGAACGGCCCTAAAGGTCCTTCAGCTGGCAATGTTGTTGCTCTGTAACAGCTGATGCCCTCACGACCGCTTACGATCGCGATGATGGCAACAGCCTGAGCAGTTAAGTCGTTGTGAAAAGAACCCGCCTTGTGCGGGTTTTTTTATGCCTGTCATAAACTGCATTCGCCCTTGCGGCAGCCTTCCAGAATATTTTTCGCCCTCCATTGCGCCATTGCGCCTGACATCCGCTAACTTCTGCATCGCTTGCACGAATAACGCCAGTGGGAGAAAAGCGCCGGGCATCAGGTTTTCATTATTATTTCAAAGCGTTATTATATTCGCGTGAAAATACAGGCATCGGGTGTGCAAAATAACGACGCATGGGCGCAAACCGTGGACCTTTTTATTATTGTCAGATCACAATAATGTATCTGATGGTACATTTTAGCCGCGCTGCCTTTTATCATTGAGACGATGTTCCCCAAGGGCTCGCTAACATCTTCTCTCTTCAGAAAAGCCGCTTTTATTTCTTAGTTATTGTCATAGATCACATTATTTAGCGCGTCACTATTAAGCTAATCATTTTAATACCGATAAACCTGTATCACCTTTTACCGGGATTACTACAATGCTTAAAAACCTTAAAATCACGACGGGTATTGTTGCCGTGTTATTTCTTTTTAGTGCGCTATTGACCATTACGGGCTTTCTTTTTTATTCCTCTGTCAGTCAGGCCGGGCGCAATTTCTCTCATACTGAACAACTTACGCTGCAGCAACAACAGTTGAGCGACAGTGTACAAACGCTGATTAAAACCCGCGTGACGATCAGCCGCGTGGCGATCCGCTTCCTTAAAAACCAGAAAGATCCGGCGTCACTGGCGTCTATTGCCAAACTGCTGGAGGTGGCAAAACAATCCGCCGATAAAGCTGATGAGTATTTCCATGCTTATAAGACCGCACCCGCATTACCGGGTCAGCATGCTGAGGTGACAAAAAATGTCGAGGCGGCTTACAACAAGATGCACGAAACAATGCTCGCCTCAGTAGACTTCCTGAAAAATAATAACTATCAGGGTTACGGGAATCTTGATGCGCAGGAAGCTCAGGATAATCTGGATAAGGCTTATCAGACATGGCGCAGTGCGAACTACCAGTTAATGAAGCAGATCGCCGCTGAAAACGATAGCAACTACAGTAATATGCTGTGGACGTTGCTGATTATCGCGATCATTGCCCTTGTCACCGTTGCCACTGTTTGGGCCGGTCTGAGAACCCTGCTGCTGAAACCGCTGAGCATGGCGACGGATTACATGCGTGCTATCTCTGCCGGTGATCTGACTCAGGAGATCGCCAGTGAGAGTCAAAATGAAACCGGCAGACTGCTTCGCCAGCTCGAAGAGATGCGCAGTGCGCTGGTTGTCACCATCCGCTCTGTGGATGATGCCACGCAGTCAATTTTTACCGGCGCGGCAGAAGTTTCTGCCGGCAGTACCGATCTCTCCTCGCGCACCGAACAACAGGCCGCAGCCCTTGAGGAAACCGCAGCCAGCATGGAGCAGCTCACCTCAACGGTAAAACTGAACGCGGAAAATGCTCAGCAGGCAACCACCATGGCGAAAGATGCCTCCGTGATGGCCTCGCAGGGTGGGCAAATCGTCGCGAAGGTGATCGCCAACATTGAACAGATAAGTGAAAGCTCAAAACAGATCGCCAGCATTATTGGCATTATTGACAGCATCGCCTTCCAGACCAATATCCTGGCGCTTAACGCCGCAGTGGAAGCCGCGCGTGCGGGCGAGCAGGGACGTGGTTTTGCTGTGGTGGCCGGTGAAGTGCGGTCTCTGGCCGGTCGCAGCGCCAGCGCGGCCCAGGAAATCCGCACGCTGATTGACCAGTCCACCCAGCGCGTAAACAGTGGTTCGACGCACGCCTCAGAAGCAGGCGATGTGATGGGCAGCATTGTGAATTCCGTTAACAGCGTGACGCAGTTGATGGCAGAGATTGCCTCCGCCTCGGCCGAGCAGACGCGCGGCATTGAGCAGGTGAGTAAAGCGGTATCTGAAATGGATGGCGTCACGCAGCAAAACGCCGCGCTGGTTGAAGAGTCGGCCAGTGCCGCTGCCTCGCTGGAGGATCAGGCAACGCAGTTACGCCAGTCGGTAGCGGTGTTTAACACAGGCAGAACCCCGGCCGCAGGTCAGAATGTGCTGCGTAAACCATCGCTGAAGAAGCCTTTAGCGGAGAGCACTAGCGCTGGCCTGTCAGCGGAAAACTGGCAGTCCTTCTGATCGCTTAACCGCAGAGCAAGGTTCCGCTCTGCGGTTAAGCCTCTCATCAGATGATGGAGATGACGCCGCTGCGTTATCGCCAGTGGATTGCCGCACCTGCGTCATCTGAGATCCGGTGATGAGCGGAGCGCGTGCAGCGCCGCCCAACTGGCCTCTTTAATGCTGCCGTCTTTACCAAACAGCAGCGGCCCGGTCGCCAGCGCGTCCCCCGCCTTCGGTGTCGCAGCCGTGCGGTGCGGCGTATCCCAAACGCCCCACGTTAAAATGGCGGCAACGCCCGCCTCCAGAACCAGTGAAAGATAGCGTTTATACAGCGCGGCAACCGCCATCGGCCGGCTCTCCATCGGCACGCTGCTGTCATCCACGTCCAGTTCGGTGATGTACACCTTCAGGCCAAGCGATTTCACGTCGCGAATAAATGCCGCCAGCCCCGGCCCAAAGGCGGGATGAGGCCCGGCTTTGAGATGAGACTGGATGCCGAGCGCGCCAATCGGAATATGTCTGGACTGCAAGTCGCGCAGCATCGCCAGTACCGCCGCCCGTTTCCTTTGCCCACTCACATCGTCACTTTCCAGCCCGTAATCGTTGTAACAGATGACCGCATGGGGATCGGCCTGGTGCAGCGCCTCGCAGGCAATATCCATATAACGCGTACCAAGCCGCTGATACCAGAAACTGTTGCGCCATCCACCAGGTTGTCCGTCGGCGAGATTGATGATTTCGTTAGCCACGTCCCAACTGTGAATCTGCCCGCGGTAGCGGCCCGCAACGGTCGCTATATGCTGCCTCAAAACCTTCTCCAGCTCAGCCTCATCAGCAATAGCCTGTACCCAGTCCGGCAGGGCGCGGTGCCAGCAAAACGTATGCCCGCGAAGCCTTATCCCCTGCTCGCGGGCAAAGGCGGCGATCGCATCGGGCCCGGCGAAATCGTAGCGATCGCGCGCGGGATGGACGGCCATCCATTTCAGCGCATTTTCCGGCACGATAATGCTCGCCTGACTCGCCACAAACTGCCGATAGTGCGCATCGGATTGCAGACTGTCGGGCCTGACGGCAAAGCCAAACAGCCGATGACTTTGCGCCGCAACAATTTTAAGGGCGGGAAAAGGTGGGATGGATGCCAGAACCGGCAACGGCAGCGCGCCCGCCAGCATCAGCGCCGCGCTGCTTTTCAGAAACCGGCGTCGGCATGGCGAGGTTGAGGTAAAGACGGTATCGGTATGACGTAGCGCCACGATGCCTCCGGATTCCAGTGGGCAATATTCCGGCCACGTTGGCCCGGCCCCTGCTTTTTTATAGCGCCAAACGACCTCGCCGTCTGCCGCGATTCTTTGCATTCTGGTTAAGATGGGTTTCAGACTGTAAAAAATGCAAGGTCAGGTTCCGTGCCGGGAAAAGATGGCCTTATCAGCTGGCATCGGCGGCGCCTGATGGCGGGCAAAACAGATGAAAAGACGTTCCCTTTCGTCTGCCCTATACGGGCTAAATTCATCTCACCCTTCTCATCCGTCTCGGCACATTGCATTCGCCTGGCGCACGGGTTGATAAGCCGAATTAAATAACGAGGATTTTCCTTTGCTAAGCTGAAAGATATACCTTATTCGTTTAACCAAGGAGAATGCTATGACGCAGCTTAAAACCCGCCAGCTCGGCAACAGTGGTATCAACGTGCCGCTTCTGACTTTTGGCGGCAATGTGTTTGGCTGGACGGTAGACGAGAAAACCTCGTTTTCCCTACTTGATGCGCTGGTTGAAAAAGGTCTGTTCTTTATTGATACCGCAGACGTCTATTCCCGCTGGGCACCAGGCAATCAGGGTGGCGAGTCAGAAACCATCATCGGCAAATGGCTGAAGAAAAGCGGCAAACGCGACAAGATCGTGCTGGCGACAAAAGTCGGTATAGAGATGTCGCCAGAGAAAAAAGGGCTGAAACCCGCCTATATTCGCCAGGCCGTGGAGGATTCCCTGCGCCGCCTGCAAACGGATGTTATCGACCTCTATCAGGCACATCGTGACGACGAATCCACGCCGCTGGCCGATACGCTGGGCACTTTCGACGCACTGGTGAAAGAAGGAAAAGTGCGGGCGCTGGGTGCATCCAATTACAGCGCGCAGCGGTTGCAGGCGGCGCTGGATATCAGCAAGCAGCAGGGGCTGGCGCGCTATGAAACCCTGCAGCCGGAATACAACCTTTACGACCGCGAAGGTTATGAAAGTGAACTGGAGCAGGTCGCACGCGACAACCACCTTGGCGTGATCAATTACTATGCGCTGGCCAGCGGCTTTCTGAGCGGTAAATACAAGAAACCTCAGGATGCCGCGAAAAGTCAGCGCGGCCAGGGCATTGTGGATAAATACCTGAATGAACGCGGCTTGCGGATTGTTGAGGCGCTCGAAGACGTCGCCGCCTCGCATGATGCTTCGGCTACTCAGGTTGCACTGGCCTGGCTGATTGCCCGTCCGGGTATTACGGCACCTATCGTCAGCGCCACCTCTCTGCAACAGCTAGATGAACTGGTAAAGGCAACGGAACTGGCCTTAAGTAAGCAGGAGATTGAAGAACTCTCCCGCGCCAGCAAAGCCTGAGGCGAAAGGGATGCTCCGGCATCCCTTTTTTTACGCTGCCTCGCAATAAATGCCTTTTCTGTTAAAAACATATTCGTTCAGAGAGACCTGTCACACTTGCGTTAATTACTTATTATCTTGACGTTATATACGCACGGATTTGCAAAAATTGACATTTAGTCAGCATTATTCTCTGCCCTGTCAATTACTGTCATTCACACAAGAATAACGATTATGAATATGCAAAAAGCAGTGCAGTTTATGCCTCGCCTGGCCGCGGGCACCCTGATGTTTACAATGCTAAGCGCCTCCGCGCTGGCCGCCGATGCCTTCAGCTACGATTCACCTTATCTGTTTGGTGACTGGAACGGTTCGCGAACACAGCTGGAACAAGACGGCATTAAATTAGACGTTAATTACACCATGGAAAGCGCCGCTAATCTGGGCGGCGGCGCCGATACCCATACCTCGATGCGTTACAGCGATCAGTGGGCTTTCGGGGCCAATTTTGATCTGCAAAAACTCCTCGACTGGCAGGATACTCAGTTCCAGGTGACCATCACCGATCGTAATGGTCGCAACATCTCCGATCAGGTTGCCGACCGTCGCACCGGGATGCTCTCTTCGACACAGGAAGTCTACGGCCGCGGCCAGACCTGGCGACTGACGCAGTTCTGGTTAAGCAAAGGCCTGTTCGATAACACAGTGAATGTTAAAGCCGGCCGCGTCACCGTCGGAGAAGACTTCGATAATTTCGACAGCAAGTTTCAGAACCTGGCATTCGGCAGCGGTCAGGCCGGTAACTGGCGGGGCGATCGCTGGTTCAACTGGCCGGTATCCCAGTGGGGCGGACGGGTGAAGGTTAACTTTACCCCTGAGGTCTTTTTCCAGGTTGGTTTCTATAATCAGAACCGCGCGAACTACGACCGGGGCGACGGCTTCCGTCTTGATACCAGCAATTCTGAAGGCAATCTGGTGCCGGTCGAACTGGGCTGGAAACCGACTTTCGGACCGGAGAAGCTGCCGGGTAATTATCGCATCGGCTACTACTACTCGTCGGCAAATGGCGATAACTACGGCAGCTGGCGTGATGGCGCCTATCAGAGCAAAGACCATGCCTACGGCGGCTATGTGCTGTTACAGCAGCAGCTTACGGCACAAGGCGGTGATGCCAGCCGTGGCCTGGGCGTCAGCCTTCAGGCGGTCATGAACGATCATAAAACCTCTAAAACAGATAACTACCAGTCCATCAGCTTCACCTGGAAAGGGCCGTTTGATGCCCGTCCGCAGGATGAGATGGGTGTGGGGGCCGCGCGTATTCACGTTAACAGCGCCTATACCCGCTCGCTGCGTGCGCAGAACGATGCCAGCGGCCAGACTGACTTTACGAGTCCAACCTACCTGCCCATCCAGGAAGGGTCGGAATACAATTATGAGATTTACTACAACGCCCAGTTGACCAGGTGGCTGCAGTTGCGTCCTAACCTGCAATACGTTGTTGCGCCGGGCGCCGTCAGTGAGGTGAAAGATGCCTTTGTGGGTGGAATCAGCGCTAACGTGAACTTCTGATTCCGCCTTCATGCCAGCCGGGCAGGTGACCGCATCCGGCTGGCTGGTTTTATCGTGCACGTGGCAGCGCCCCGGCGTGCCGCGCTGGCTCACCTGGCCCCGTGCGAGTGACCTCCCCTTCCTCTGCCAGCAATATGCGCAATATTTTGCAAATCATGCCTCATGTGATGCGATATAACCGTATCACACGCGTTCAGACTGTCAGGAAAAAAATGAAAACCTACGTCAGCAAAGCTTTCTCAGCCGAAAAGGCCTGGGGCGCCCTCGACATTGCTAATTTTGAAGGCACAACCGTGCGCCTTCACTGGACAGACAAGCCTTACAAATGGCATATCAATGATGGCCAGGAAGTGTTTGCCGTTATGGATGGTTGCGTTGACATGCATTACAAGGAAGCGGGAGAAACGAAGACAATTCGTCTCGAAACGGGCGATATTTTCTATGCCAGTATCGGTACCGAGCATGTCGCCCATCCCCAGGGTGAAGCGCGAGTGCTGGTGATCGAAAAAGAAGGTTCAGTCTAATTCTGCTGGATTGCCCTTCTGCCCGCCGGGCTGAGGGCAATCCACCACTTCGTCTACAGGACCGTCGCCATGAATGCGTTAATCAGTCTTGAGGATCTAGGGCCACGCATCTGCATTATGGGGCCGTCTAACAGCGGAAAATCAACGCTTGCGACCGCGATCTCACATCACACCGCCCTGCCTGCCATTCATCTTGACCAACTTTATCACCTGCCCAATACCCACTGGCAGCCAAGAGAGAAGGCTGAGTTTTTGCATTTACATCATCAGGCTATTCACCGGGATTGTTGGGTAATGGACGGCAACTACACAGCCTGTCTTAACGAACGACTGGCGCGAGCAACCGGCTATATTCTGCTTGATGTCCCAATGCCCGCCAGCTTGCTGCGTTACGTCAGACGTTGTTACGCCAGTGCCAACCGGCCGGGCGCACTTGAGGGCAGTGTGGATAAGGTGAACTGGGCGATGATAAAGCACATCGCGTTGATAACGCCGGGAAACCGCAGGCGCTATAAAACGCGCTACCCGCACATCGATCTGCCCAAATGCTTTTTGCAGGGCACAAAGGCGATTGATGAGGCTTACAGGCGCTGGAATTTGGCTGTGTAATCCGCGTATTCTTGTTCGGGATCGGTCGTGTCTGGCCCGGTTGTATGGTGGGAGGCGTTGCGCCTTACCGCGTCCGGTTCAGCCAACCTGGCCTCTGCCGGTGAAGCGCGATGTCCGGTCGTTTTTATTCTGATGACAATGCCCTTTCGCGACGCTAACAGGCAGGGAGACAGTGAAATGGAAATAATACTGGCAGAAGACAGCCACGTTCCGGCAATACAACAGATTTACGCCCATCACGTATTACAGGGCACGGGCAGTTTTGAAATCGTCCCGCCCGACGAGGCAGAGATAGCCAGCCGGCTGGAGAAACTTCGCGCCGCCGGGCTGCCCTGGTTCGTCGCCCTCAGTGAAGGACAGGTTTGTGGCTACTGTTATCTGGGCTTTTACCGGCCCCGTTATGCCTATCGTTTCACCCTGGAGGATTCCCTGTATATTGCGCCCGCGTTCCAGGGAAAGGGCATTGGCAAACGCCTGCTGGCCCATGCTATTCACTGGGCTGAGTCCCGCGGCTTTCGCCAGATGGTGGGAAACGTAGGTGACAGTGCCAATGTGGCCTCTATCGCCCTGCACCGTGCCGCCGGTTTTACCGTGACCGGCACATTAACGTCGGTGGGGTTCAAGCATGGCCGCTGGCTGGATACGGTGCTGATGCAGCGCACGCTCGGTGACGGAGACAGCACGCTCCCTGAAAACTAAGCCTGGCTCGGCAGGCCGGGCGTTTTCAGGCGGTGAAGCCCAGCTCTTCTGAAATGGCCTGCGCCGTGGCAACCACCTTCGCCATCAGATGCTTCGCGCCAATCTGCTGCAGCTTGGCCGTCGGCAGGGATACCGAAACCGCATAAGGGACACGCTGCTGAATATCGAACACCGGTGCCGCAATGCAGGTAACACCCAGTTCATTTTCTTCGCGATCCATCGCGGTGCGCTGCTGAAGAATATCGTTGAGTTCCTGCTGCATCTCGGGCAGCGTGGTAATGGTATTTTTCGTCAGTTGCTCAATGCTGTCCTGATGGTTTTGCCAGTATTGCAGCAGGTACTCTTCGCTGCCCCAGGCCAGAAAAATTTTGCCCATGGCTGAACAGTAGAGCGGCATATGCTGACCGATGTAGGCGCGGGTGCGCATCATGCCCGTAGTCGGTTCTAACTTGTTGATCAAGACAACGTGATCGTCTTCGCGGCTGGAGAAGTTCACGGTTTCACCCACGTCCAGGTTGAGTTTTTCCAGATGTGGCCCTGCAACGTGAATAATATTGAGCGACGACAGCGCCTTCTGACCGACTGAAATAAACTTGGTGGTTAAGCGGTAACTCCCGGGCGAAGGTGCCTGGGTCACGTAACCGCTGCTGTGCAGCCCCTGCAACAGGCGATGTACGGTGCTTTTGTTCATTCCAGACAGTTCAGCAAGATGGGCTAGCGGGCAACCGTTAGGATAATTACTTAACAATTCTATTAACTGCAGGCCACGAAACAGGCTTTGTGTCCCTAAGGGTTTATCGCTCTTCGTTTCCTTTGCTTTATCCACTTTCACCGCCATCCACCGACCCTCTCCATTTCTCACTTCCTGAACGCGCTAACGCATGATGTTAACTCAAGGCTTACCGACAGGGAATCTTTAGCTTTTTAGTGTGGTCGGGCGCACGCTTCTCGTCGTGACAGAAGTGCGCTGTTCATCACAAATTCAAAACAATATTTTAACTTACTGTTTCTTATAGATAAATATCCACCCTCCTTCTTTGCTTTTCCCCGGCGTCAGGAATACTATTTTTTGGAATAGTATTTCACATATTGAAATTAGCAACGAGCGGTCGCCGCTCTTGCTGCCGATACTCACCAGGCGTCACGGGAGGCAGAAATGCAACCTCATCCGGATAAACCGGTTCTTACACTCAGCCATATCACCAAACGCTTTGGCGGTAACCCCGCGGTTAATGATGTGAGTCTGGACGTCTTCCCCGGCGAGGTGGTGGCGCTGCTGGGGGAAAACGGCGCAGGTAAATCCACCCTGATCAAAGTGCTGGCTGGCGTGTATACCAGCGATGAGGGCCAGATTACCTTTCAGGGAAACGTCACGGCATCCGCCGCCGCGTTGAAAACGGCAACCAGCCAGCCCATCGCGTTTATTCACCAGGACCTGGGGCTGATTGAGTGGATGACCGTGGCGGAAAATATGGCACTGGTGATGGGATTCAACCGCCGCTTTGGCCTGGTCAACTGGCGGGCGGTGCGTGAGCGGGCGCGTTCGGCGCTGGAGGAAGTCGGTATTCAGCTGGACCCCGATGCCCGCGTGTTTGAACTGTCGCGGACAGAGAAATCGCTGCTGGCCATCGCCCGTGCCGTCGCGGTCAACGCCGAAGTGCTGGTGCTGGATGAGCCCACCGCCTCGCTGCCCGCCAACGACGTGCGCCACCTGTTTGGCGTGATTGAACGCCTGAAAAGCCGCAACGTCGGCATGATTTACGTGACACATCGCCTGGATGAGGTGATCGAAATTGCCGACCGTATTTGCGTGATGCGAGACGGTAAACGCGTTGCGGAAGGCGTCACGGCAGATTACAAGCTTCACGATCTGGTGGAAATGATTGTGGGCGAGGCGCTGGAGAGTAACCAGCGCCTCGCGCTGCCCGAGGCGCGGCCGCCGGTGCTGTCGCTGAATCAGCTGTGCATTGACGAAGTCGGGCCGGTTTCTTTTAGCCTGCAGCCAGGCGAGATGCTGGCGCTGGCAGGACTGCGCGGAGCCGGTCAGGAAGAAATAGGCCGAATGCTGTTTGGCCTGAAGCAGGCCACCAGCGGACAGGTTATTTTTCGCGACAACCCCTGCCACCCACGCTCTCCCCGTGAGGCGATGGCAGCGGGCATCTCACTGGTGGCAGGCGACCGCACGGGCGAAAGTCTGGTGATGTCGATGAGCGTGCGTGAAAACCTGTTTATTAATCCCTGCGCCAGCGGTCATCGGCTGATATCGCACTATGGTCGCCGCGCCGAGGTAGGCGCCAGCTGGTGGAAAGTCCAGCTGTTCGACGTGCGTCCCAAAGACGTCAACCTGGATATCAGCGCCCTGTCCGGCGGCAACCAGCAGAAAGTGGTCATGGCCCGCTGGATGCACCTCAACGCGCCGCTACTGATTCTTGAAGATCCTACCGCTGGCGTGGATGTCGGCGCACGCGAAGAGATTTATCACCTGCTCAATAAAGCCCTCGCCGAAGGCGTGGCGGTGCTGGTGATTTCCAATGACCTTGAAGAAATTGCTCATATCTGCAACCGCGCGCTGGTGTTTAACCGGGGCCAGGTGGTGGGTGAGCTGAGAAATGAACAGGTTACGTTTGCAGGTTTACTGGAGCTGGCCTCGGCCAGTTCTGCTGCTCCATTAGCTACCGTCTGAACAGGCAGTCAGGAGAAACGAAATGTCTAAAACCTCGGTGAAGTCCACCGCGCTCGAACAACGGGTCAGCCTTGCTCAGCATGGCTTTGCGCCGTGGTCGATGCAGATCCTCACCCGCTACGGGCTACTGCTGTTATGTGTGCTGTTAGCGTTACTGTTTTCAGTTCTGTCCCCCACCTTCGCTTCGATGTTGACCGTACAGGCGATTCTGTCCAGTAAGGCAAAAATTGCGCTGCTGGCGCTGGCGGCCACCTTGCCAATGATCGTTGGCAAAATCGACCTCAACGTCGGTTTTGGCATCGTGCTGTGGCACATCCTGGCCATTACGCTGCAGGTGGAATATGGCTTTTCCTGGCAGATGGCGGTGCTGACAGTGCTGGTGTTGTCGGCCCTGTATGGCCTGCTTAACGGCATCCTGGTCGCGCTGGCAGACATTGACAGCTTCGTCGCCACGCTGGGCTCCGGGACGGTGCTGTATGCGATTGCGCTGTGGCACTCCGGCGGCCGACAAATTGTGGGTGATTTACCGGATGCGTTCAGCGCGCTGCACAGCACGGAAATCCTTGGCATTCCGATTGGCGCATTATATGTGCTGGGCCTGGCGCTGGCGTTATGGCTGGTCACCGAGCATACGCCGCTGGGAAGATGCATGTATGCCGTGGGCGGTAATCCCGTCGCGGCACGCCTCAACGGCATCGCCGTTAATAAGTACGTCATTGGATCCTTTATCGCCTCCAGCGTCATTACCGGCTTCAGCGGCGTGCTGATTGCCGCAGAACAGGGCGTCGGCCAGGCCAGCGTCGGGATGGATTACCTGCTGCCTGCCTTAGTGGGCGCCTTTCTGGGCAGCACCACCATTCGTCCGGGACGGGTTAACGTTTGGGGCACCGTAGTGGGCATCGCCATTCTGGCTATTGGTATCGCCGGTATTCAGCAGTTTGGCGGCGCCTTCTGGGTTGAACCCTTATTTAACGGTGCCACGCTGTTGCTGTCGATTACGCTTGCCGGCTACGCCCAGCGTCGCCGTATGTTGAACCAAAAAGCTGTCGTGCGCAGTCAGAGCACGCCAGCAACAACACCTGACCCACAGCAAAAAACCATCACACCAGGGAACTCATTATGAAAAATCCGGTATTTGGTCTTTCTCTCGTTGCCATGCTGGTCGCCTCACTGCCCGCTCATGCAGACAGCTACCTGGAACAGGCCACCGCGGCCGTCGCCAAAGCCACGTCCAGCGCCACCACCTGGGACGGCCCTACCACGGGGCCGAAACTCCAGGCGAACAAGAAACTGATTTTTATCGCCTCAGATATGAAAAATGGCGGCGTACAGGGGGTTCAGCAGGGGCTGAGCGAGGCGGCGAAAGTGGCGGGCTGGAAGCTGGATACGCTTGACGGTGCGGGGTCGGTGAAGGATCAGCTTGCCGCGCTGAATCAGGCTATTGCCCAGCGCCCTGACGGCATCATTATTGGCGGCTGGAACCCCAACGTCGCCAAAATGCCGCTCAAAAAAGCGGTCCAGCAAAAGATAGTGCTGATGGCCTGGCATGCGGAGCCACAGCCAGGCCCGATTAAGCAGTACGGCATTACGGATAACATTACTTCTGACTCAAATGAGGTTGCCCGCCTGGCGGCACAGTACGCGGTGGTGAAATCAGGCGGTAAAGCTCAGGTCATCATCTTTACCGACTCGCTGTACAAAATCGCGCTGGATAAAGCCAATGCGATGAAGCAGGAAATTGAAAAGTGCAGCGAGTGTAAGGTCATCGACTTTATTGATACGCCACTGGCCGATACCTCTAACCGTATGCCGTCACTCACCTTCAGCTTGTTACAGAAGTACGGCGACCGCTGGCAGTACTCGCTGGCGATTAACGATCTCTATTTTGACTTCATGGCACCGGCGCTGAAAACCGCAGGCAAGGGGGGCAAAAACGCGCCATACAATATCTCTGCGGGCGACGGGTCTGTCTCGGCCTTCCAGCGTATTCGCAATGGCGAAAGCCAGTCGGCAACCGTGGCGGAACCGTTAAAACTCCACGGCTGGCAGTTGCTGGATGAGTTCAACCGCGCCTTCGCTGGCCAGCCGCCTTCCGGCTATGTCACGCCTGCGCACTTAATTACTCAGGAAAATATTAGCCGGGATGGCGGACCGCAAAATAACTATGACCCCGAAAACGGTTATCAGCAGCACTATAAAACCATTTGGGGCGTGAAGTAACGGAGGCCAGCAGCATGCAGGTAGAAAAACTGTGTTCCCCTGCCATCTGGGCCGAAGGCCCGGTATGGCTGCCGCAGCACGATGCGGTGGTATTCAGCGATGTCAAAGGCAACCGCATGTACTGCTGGCAGCGCAACGGTGAGCTCAGCATCTGGCGTCATCACGCTAACTATGCCAACGGCAATGCCCGGGATGGGCAGGGACGCGTAGTCAGCTGCGAACACGGCCGCCGGGCTATCAGCCGGACCGAACTGGATGGCACGGTCAACGTGTTGATCGACAAAGTAGAGGGCAAGCGCTTTAACTCGCCCAACGATCTGGCGATCCGCGCCGATGGCACCATCTGGTTTACCGATCCGCCTTACGGGATCGTTAACGATCACGAAGGCTATCTGGCCCCGAGTCAGGTGATTGGCTGCTATCTCTACTGCTTCGATCCCGCCTCCGGGCAGCTCAGTATTGCGGCCAGCGATCTGCAACGGCCTAACGGGCTGGCGTTTTCGCCCGACGAAAGCCTGCTGTATGTTGCCGATATGTCGGTGGTGGACTTTCCAACCCTGGGGCGCCACCAGCTCCGGGTCTATCAGGTTAAAGGACGCGAGCTGTCGCCCGGCCAGTTTTTTGCCGATGTCACGCCGGGCTTCCCGGACGGCTTCTGTGTCGATTCTCACGGCGACATTTACTGTAGCTGCGCAGACGGCGTGATTATTTTTAACCCTGACGGAGAGCGCAAAGGCAAAATTCCGGTCCCTGAAACGGTATCCAACTGCACATTGGGTGGGCCGGATAATAATGAACTCTATATCACCGCAAACACGTCGCTCTACCGGGTAAGGCTGCCCTAAGCCGTCTGCTCAGGCAGGGATGCCGCATGCGTCAATCAGGTCAGCCTCTGTTGGGCTGACCGGCCCGCCTGTGGGCAAAATCTGGCGAATAAGCCAGAGATCACAAAAGCCGACAATAAATATAAGCCACTGATTTTTATTGATTAATTTTTCGGTCATTTCTTTGACTGGCCCGGCTTTTCCCCATAGCATTTAGTTGAAATGACATTCCACATTATGAAATAAAGCGGTAACGCTGGGAGTATCAGTCGTATGAGAATCAGCTATCAGCAGTTGTATGAGGAGTTTCTCCGCGTACTTACAGGTCGTAACGTGCCTCAGGATAAAGCCGAAGCCTGCGCGCGCATGTTTACCGAAACCAGTCTCAACGGCGTGTATTCCCACGGCGTGAACCGCTTCCCGCGGTTTATTCAGCAGCTGGATGCTGGCCATATCGTGCCCGAGGCGGAGCCACAAAAAGTCCTGTCGCTGGGCGCGATCGAGCAGTGGGATGCGCAGCGCGCCATCGGCAACATCACCGCGCACGGGATGATGGATCGCGCTATGGCCCTGGCATCGGATCACGGTATTGGGCTGGTGGCACTGCGTAATGCCAATCACTGGATGCGCGGCGGCAGTTATGGCTGGCAGGCAGCGGAAAAGGGCTTTGTGGGCATTTGCTGGACGAACTCCATTGCCGTGATGCCGCCCTGGGGCGCGAAAAGCGGCGCTATCGGCACCAACCCGCTGATCATCGCCGTACCAGGCGAGCCAATCACCATGGTGGATATGTCGATGTCGATGTTCTCCTACGGCATGCTGGAAGTGAATCGTCTGGCCGGTAAGAGCCTGCCGGTCGATGGCGGATTTGATGATGAAGGCAATTACACGCGCGATCCGGCCACCCTTGAGCAGAACCGTCGCATCTTACCCATGGGTTACTGGAAAGGCTCCGCGCTGTCGGTGGTGCTGGACATGCTGGCCACCCTGCTCTCCAACGGTGCCTCCGTCACCGAAGTGACACACGACAACGGCGATGAATTCGGCATCTCGCAGGTCTTTATCGCGATTGATGTTGACCGCCTTATCGACGGTGAAACCCGCCAGCACAAGCTCGACCGCATCCGGGCATCAATTATCAACGCTGAACGGGCCGACAGCGCGCAGGCCATTCGCCTGCCCGGCGATAAGTTTCCGCCGCTGCGGGCTGAAAATCAGCGACTTGGCATTCCGGTAGATGAGCGCGTCTGGGCGCGTATCCAGGCGCTGTAAGGAGGGAATCATGATCACCGGACACATCGCGAATACCGACCCGCGTCACTATCCTCCGGCGATCGCCAAAGCGATCGCCTGCCTGACCCGCTACGACCTGCTCACCCTGGCGGCGGGACGTTATCAGGACAGTGAAACCGGCTGGGTTATGCAGGTACTGGATCTGCACACCGTTCCGGCCGAGGAGAACTACCCGGAAGCACACCGCCTGCACATTGATGTGCAGTACCTGGTTACGGGCGAAGAAGTCATCGGCGTCGCAACGCAGCCTGTGGATTTCGCGGTGCATCAGCCTTACGACCCGGAGCGCGACATTATTTTTTACCAGCACGTGCCGCATGAGACCCAAGTGCGCATGCTGCCGGGCACCTTTGCCGTGTTTTTTCCGCAGGATATCCACCGGCCAAATTGCGCGGTGGGCACGCCAGGACCGATTCGCAAAGTGGTGGTCAAGATCCCCACCTGCGATCTGGCGTAAGCAAGGAGAAAGGCCATGAGTCTGACATCAACTGCCGTTAACCGTGAAAAGATCCCTGCCCTGCGCTGGTTACGGATCATTCCGCCTGTCCTGATCACCTGCATCATTTCCTATATGGATCGGGTTAATATTGCCTTTGCCATGCCGGGCGGAATGGACGCCGAACTGGGCATCAGCGCCTCAATGGCCGGTCTGGCGGGCGGTATTTTCTTCATTGGTTACCTGTTTTTGCAGGTGCCGGGCGGCAAGCTGGCCGTCTACGGTAACGGCAAACGCTTTATTGGCTGGTCGCTGCTGGCCTGGGCAGTCATTTCGATACTGACCGGCATGGCAACCAGTCAGTACCAGCTGCTGGCACTGCGCTTTGCGTTAGGGATCGCCGAAGGCGGCATGCTGCCGGTGGTGCTGACGATGATCGGCAACTGGTTCCCGGATGCCGAGCGCGGCCGCGCCAATGCCATTGTGATCATGTTTGTCCCGATCGCCGGGATCATTACCGCGCCGCTCTCCGGCTGGATCATTACCGGCTGGGACTGGCGCATGCTGTTTTACGTGGAAGGCGCGTTATCGCTGGTCGTCATGGCCCTGTGGCATTTCACCATCAGCAACCGGCCGCAGGAGGCGAAGTGGATTTCTCCGGCTGAAAAGCAGTATCTGATTACGACCCTGCACAACGAGCAACTGATGATCAAAGGGCAGAACGTGCGCAACGCTTCTCTGCTTAAGGTCATGCACGAGCCCGTGATGTGGCGGCTGATTCTGGTCAATTTCTTTTATCAGACCGGCATTTACGGCTACACCCTGTGGTTGCCCACCATTCTTAAAGAGCTGACCCACGGCAATGTCGAGCAGGTTGGTATGCTGGCCATACTGCCCTACGTCGGGGCGATCTTCGGCATGTTTCTGTTTTCTGTTCTTTCGGATGCAACCGGGCGGCGCAAGCTGTTTGTGGCGCTGCCACTGGCAGGTTTTGCGCTATGCATGGCGCTGTCGGTGTTGCTAAAAGCGCATATCTGGTGGTCCTACGCGGCGCTGGTGGGCTGTGGCGTGTTTATTCAGTCTGCAGCGGGCGTGTTCTGGAGTATTCCGCCGCGCCTGTTCAATGCCGAGGTCGCGGGCGGGGCACGCGGCCTGATCAACGCACTGGGCAACCTTGGCGGCTTCTGTGGGCCTTACATGGTCGGCGTGCTGATGGCGTTCTACAGCAAAGATGCCGGGGTTTACAGCCTTGCCATTTCGCTGGCGCTGGCTGCGCTGCTGGCAATGACCCTGCCTGCCCGCTGTGATTCTGCGAAACGGGAGGCATTATGAAACGCTGGCTGGGACTGGACTGCGGCGGCACCTTTATTAAAGCCGGACTCTACGACAGGCAGGGCCGCGAGCTGGCCGTTGCGCGGCAAAACCTGCCGGTACAGGTACCAGAGCCGGGTTATGCCGAACGCGATATGACGCTGCTCTGGCAGCAGGCGGCAGCGGTCATTCGCGAAGTACTGACCCGCAGCGGTCAGGATGCCGCCGACGTCGCTGGATTAGGCATCTCTGCTCAGGGTAAAGGGCTGTTTCTGCTGGATAAAGATCGCAATCCGCTGGGAAATGGCATCTTATCCTCCGATCGTCGCGCCCTGAGCCTGGTGCAACAGTGGCAGCGGGAAGGCATGCCGCAAAAACTCTATCCTCTCACCCGACAGACGCTCTGGACCGGCCATCCGGTGTCGCTCCTGCGCTGGCTAAAGCAGCATCAGCCGCAGCGCTACGCCGCAATCGGCAGCGTACTGATGGCCCACGACTACCTGCGTTTCTGTCTGACCGGCGAGCTGGCCTGTGAAGAAACTAACATCTCTGAATCCAATCTGTACGACATGCAGGCGGCAGACTGGTCGCCCGCGCTGGCTGAGATGCTGGATATCAGCGAGATCGTGCCGGCGTTGCCCCCGATTGTGGCATCAACGCAGATTGCCGGCTATGTAACCGCGCAGGCTGCCGCCGCATGCGGTTTGCTGCCCGGCACGCCTGTGGTCGGGGGCCTGTTTGACGTGATGTCCACCGCGCTGTGTGCGGGACTGAATGACGCAACGCGCCTGAACGCGGTGATGGGCACCTGGTCGGTGACCAGCGGCATTACCGACTGCATTAGCGATGAAGCAGACTATCCCTACGTTTACGGTCGCTATGCCATTGAAGGCCAGTATCTTATCCACGAAGCCAGCCCGACATCGGCGGCAAACCTGGAGTGGTTCTGTGAGCAGTGGGGCATCCGCGACTACCAACAATTAAATCAGTGGGTCGAGGAGCTGGAACCTGCCAGCAGCGCGCTGCTGTTTATGCCTTTTCTGTACGGCACCAACGCCGGGGCCGACCTGCACGGCAGTTTCTTTGGTCTGCAGGCGGGCCACACGCGTGCCCACCTGGTGCAGGCCATCTACGAAGGCGTGGTGTTCTCCCACCTGACGCATCTCAACCGCATTCTGCAACGCTTTCCTCAGGTCACTGCCCTGCGTCTGAGCGGCGGCCCTACGCGCTCCGCGCCCTGGATGCAGATGTTTGCCGATGCCAGCGGCCTGCGCGTTGAAGTGCCGCAGATCAGCGAAAGCGGCTGTCTGGGCGCGGCGCTGGTGGCGTTGACCGGCACCGGTGCTTACACCTCGCTGCAGCAGGCCCAGCAGGCCCTGGCGCCGGATATCGTCACCTGGCTACCGGACAGCACACGGCATGCCCGTTATCAGCAGAAGTATCAGCGTTATCAGCATCTGATCCGCGTCCTGAGTGACGCACAAGGAGCCCCCTTATGAGCCTGCCTTTACTCCAGCTGGCGCTGGATCATACCGCGCTGGATGCGGCGCTGGATACCGCACAGCAGCTGCATCAGCATGTCGATATCATCGAAGCCGGTACGTTGCTGTGCCTGAGCTGCGGAGTCGAAGCCGTGCGCCGTCTGCGCCAGCAGCATCCGCAAAAGACCCTGGTGGCCGACTATAAAGTGGCGGATGCCGGCGGCACGCTGGCAGACATGGCCTTCGCGGCGGGCGCAAGCTGGATGACGGTCATCTGTGCCGCACCGTTGGCGACGTTTGCCAGCGCGCTGGACGTGGCGCAGCAGCACCAGGGCGATATTCAAATCGAACTGTTTGGTCACTGGACGCTGGACGATGCCCGCCGCTGGCGGCAACTGGGGCTGAAACAGGCCATTTACCATCGGGGGCGGGATGCCCAAGCCAGCGGGCAGCAATGGAATCAGCATGACCTGGATACCATGAAAGCCCTGTCGGATTTGGGTTTTGCGCTCTCCATCACGGGCGGCATTACGCCTCAGGATCTTGCGCAATTTAAAGACGTTGACGTGAAAGCGTTTATCGCCGGGCGCGCCCTCAGCGATCCCGCCAGCGGCATTCAACGCGCAGCGGAATTCCATCAGGCCATTGCCAGCATTTGGGGAACAGTATGAAACGCCAGCATCCGTTAGGTATTTACGAGAAAGCCCTGCCCGCTAACCTCACCTGGCCTGAACGACTGGCGCTGGCAAAAGCCTGTGGCTTTGATTTTGTGGAAATGTCGGTAGACGAAACCGACGTGCGGCTGGAGCGCCTGACCTGGAGCAAAGAGCAGCGCCTGTCGCTGGTCAACGCCATGATTGAAACCGGCGTGACCATTCCCTCCATGTGCCTGTCGGCGCATCGCCGCTTTCCGTTTGGCAGTCACGATCCGGCGATCCGCCAGCGGGCAGACGATCTGATCGATCGCGCCATCCAACTGGCAAAGGACGTGGGGATCCGCACGATTCAGCTTGCCGGTTACGACGTCTATTACGAACCTCACGATGATGGCACCGTAGCGCGCTTTGCCGAAGGCTTGTCACGTGCGGTGCAACGCGCCGCCGCGGCGCAGGTGATGCTGGCGGTTGAGATCATGGATACCGAGTTTATGAACGCTATCAGCAAGTGGAAAGTCTGGGAGCAGCAGCAGGCTTCTCCATGGTTTTCCGTTTATCCGGACGTGGGCAATCTCAGCGCCTGGGGCAATGATGTCACCGCCGAACTGACCCTGGGTATTGATCGCATCGCCGCGATTCATTTGAAAGATACCCAACCCGTGACCGCAAGCTCGCCGGGCCAGTTTCGGGACGTCCCCTTTGGTCAGGGCTGCGTGGACTTTGTCGGCGTATTCCGCACGCTTAAGGCGCTGAACTATCGCGGATCGTTCCTGATTGAAATGTGGACGGAAAAAGCCGAGGAGCCGGTTGCCGAGATCGTGCAGGCCCGGCGCTGGATTGAACAGAAAATGCAGGAAGGAGGTTTAGTATGAGCATAGCCGCCATGAAAGAGCAGGTGCTGGCCGCCAACCTGGCGCTGCCGCGCCATCAGCTGGTGACCTTTACCTGGGGCAACGTCAGCGCTGTCGATCGCGCGCAGGGGCTGATGGCCATCAAACCCTCCGGCGTGGAGTACGACGGCATGACGGTGGACGACATCGTGGTCGTGGAACTGGAAAGCGGACGGGTGGTGGAAGGCAGTAAAAAACCCTCGTCGGATACCGCGACGCACCTGGCGCTCTACCGCGCCTTTGCGGATATTGGCGGCATTGTGCATACCCATTCGCGCCACGCCACCATCTGGGCGCAGGCCGGTCAGGACCTGCCCGCCTGGGGCACAACCCATGCCGACTACTTTTACGGGGCCATTCCCTGCACCCGGCTGATGACGGAGGCCGAAATAGCCCACGACTATGAACACAATACCGGCGAAGTGATTATTGAAACCTTCCGCACGCGCGGCATCAGCCCGACAGCTATTCCTGCCGTGCTGGTTAACGCGCACGGGCCCTTTGCCTGGGGAAAAGACGCCGATAATGCGGTCCACAATGCGGTGGTGCTGGAAGAGATCGCCTATATGGGCATTTTCTCCCGCCAGCTGACGCCCGGTATTACCCACATGCAACAGCCCTTACTGGACAAGCACTTTCTCAGAAAGCATGGAGCAAATGCCTATTACGGGCAGTAATCCACGGTGGTTATCTTACTCAGCAGGAGCGGTTAACTATGAACAGGTCGTTTCGTCTGACGTCCCCTGCCGACCGGCATTATGGTCCGGCGCTTTGGGCAGGGTTTTGGGGCGGCAACGTTGCCAGCTTCGTAAAATGGGGAACGGAGAATCCGTTTCCGCCCAGAACGCCTGACAGGGCGATTCCCCCTGCGGAGATGCTGCAGGATATGGGGATCAACGTCAGCAACCTGGTCTATCATTATTCCGGTTACGTGGTGAACTGGGGCGTTGCCGGGGTTCACCACCTGTTCTCAATCGTCTTCGCCCTGCTCTACTGCGCCCTGGCGGAGATCCTCCCGGTCGTTACGCTGGGCCAGGGCGTAGCGTTCGCCCTGCTCATTACCCTGGGCTTTCACGGCGTGATCTTGCCGATGAACGGCTGGGCACCGCCCTTGTGGCACCTGCCGTTAGCGGAAATCGCCTCGGAGACGTTGGGGCATATTCTGTGGATGTGGACGATTGAGATCTTCCGGCGCGCCATGGGCGGGAGCGTCTTTCCGCGCGCGTCCGCGTAGTGCCTGTATCCCCTCAAGTCATCATATTTGTTTAAGAACCCTCTGAAATCCCAACGGCGCACTTCTGATCCTGTGCGCCTAACTCCGTCGATCGTCGCCATTTTTTCTGCAAAATTAGGCTATCAGGCAAAATCCTTTTTTCCTGGCCGCTAAATGGCGGTTGATAATCGTTAAGGCATTTTTACAATACGGCCTACGCTTAACCCTAACCGGCTCGTTCAGGCGAACGCCGTGATTGAGTAAACTGACAGGCCTGTAACGCTCATGAAAATCGTCTCAATCCAGTATCTGCGCGGCCTGGCTGCGCTACTTGTGGTGCTGGCGCACAACTCATCGCTGTTAGAAAGTCACTGGACCCGGCACATTCCCGGCGCGCTGGGCGTGGACGTATTCTTTATTATCAGCGGCTTCATCATGACTTTTATTACGCATCAGTTTAACGAAGCGCCGACGTCGTTCATGGTGAAACGCTTTTTCCGCATCTGGCCGGTCTTCTTTGTGGTTTGGCTGCTCTCGTTCGTGGTGGTTTATCACGACCGTTCGCTTCAGGATATGTCCTGTGCGCTCTACTTCTGCCTGCAGGATTACAGCAGCCCCGGGCCGACCTTTGGATTCAGCGCATTAGGTCCGCCGTGGACGCTTTCCTATGAGATCCTGTTCTACGCCGTATTCACCGTGGCGATGTGCATAAACTATCGCTACCGTAGCTTCCTGTGTGCACTGATTTTCCTCGCCTCCAGCGTGGGCTTTCAGCTGTATTACAACGGCAGTTTTACCTTTTCCTCTCAGGTTTCGCCTGATATGGCGGTGACGCACTGGTGGCAGGCGTGGATCAAACTTATCAGCAATACCATCTGCATGGAGTTTATCTTAGGGATGATGCTGGCTGAATTAATCGTCAGACAAAAGCTCCCTGAGCTGAATCCTCAGATGCGCAGAATACTGCAGGTGGGGCTGGTACTGGCGTTTGCGACAGCGCTGATGATTGGGCCGCAGCCGTTTGGCCTGCATGGCGGTTTCTGGCTGGCGGCGGCCATTATGAGCATCACGGTGATGCTGGGTTACCGCACGGAAAGTGGTCATAACCGCACGCTGATCTTCTTTGGCGATATCTCGTATTCGCTCTATCTCATCCACTATCCGATGATGATATTGCTGATGAACAGCCTGGCGGATAAAGCCTGGACGGACAATCTGATGATTTTCATCCTCTCCATTAGCATCAGTGTGGCGCTGGCCTCCGTGATGTTTTTCTGGATTGAAAAACCCGCCATTAAGGCAGGCAAACGCGTTGCCCGCTGGTTATCAACGCCGTTGACGCTGCACAGAAGTTCGTAACCTTTTAAAAGCAGCGGCCGCCCGGGCCACTGCTTCGCCACGATCAGAAGCTCTTCCAGTTATCTTCCTGCGCACCTGCACCTGCCGCCGCAAGCTGTGGACGCTTCAGCACGGGCGCGGCCGTCACGGCGGCTAAAGGCGGCTTAGCGGCGACAACCTGAGCTGAACGGATGGTAAAGGCGGCCACCAGCTGTTGCAGCGTGGTGGACTGCTCCGTTAACGAACGCGCAGCGGCAGAAGCCTGCTCCACCAGTGCGGCGTTTTGTTGGGTTACGCTGTCCATCTGATTGACCGCTTCATGTACCTGACCAATGCCCTGCGACTGTTCGCTTGCCGCCACCGCAATCTCATCGACCAGATCGTTTACCTGACGCACGGCATCGTTCATCCGGCCCATATTTTGTCCGACTTCTTCAGCCTGAGCGGCACCGGTTTCAACGTAGCGCATGGAGGACTCGATCAGTGCTTTGATCTCACGGGCAGAAGAAGAAGAGCGCTGTGCCAGATTACGCACCTCTCCGGCGACCACGGCAAAACCGCGTCCCTGCTCACCGGCACGGGCGGCTTCAACGGCCGCATTCAGCGCCAGGATATTGGTCTGGAAGGCAACGCCTTCAATCAACGCGATAATGTCGTTGATTTTCGCTGAACTGCTTTTGATATCGGACATGGTGCTCAGCATGGTTTTGACTTTGCCCGAGCTGTCTTCCGAGATTTCACGCGCATTTTTGGACAGCTGGCTGGCAAGGCGGGTATTTTCAGCCGTCTGACGCACGGTTTCGCTCAGTTCAGACATACTGGCCGCCGTTTCCTCCAGCGACGCTGCCTGCTCTTCGGTACGCGCCGAGAGATCGTCGTTGCCGGCTGAAATCTGGGATGAGGCAGAGCCGACAGAGTGGGATGCCTGTTCAACGGACGACAACGACTGCGCCACATTGCTGACCAGGTGATTATAAGCGCTGGCCGTTAAGCCAATTTCGTCGCGACGCGACTCATCTGCGCGCAGCGTCAGATCGAGGCGTTCGCTGGCGCTTTCCATGGTGGCACGAATCGCGTTGAGCTGACGACGGATGCTGAAGATGGTTTTCACCGAAAACGCGCCAAGCAGCAGGATAATCAGCAGCGAACCGCCGGACATGCCCCACAAGGTTTGTTGATAAACCTGATTGTTTTGCTGGCTGTAGGTTTTGCCAATGTCCACATTCAGCTGCAGCTGTCGCTTTAACCCCGCTATCAGATCGCGAACAGACTGGCCCACACCACTGTCTCCCTGGATCGCGCCCAACGCGATGGCATCATTTTGTGCCCGTGACCCGGCAAAAAAGGTCGGCAGCCTGGCTTCCGCTTCTTTTATCTCCGCAAAGGCTTTTTCGCTCAGGGCCTTGTCTTCAGCACTGGAAAGGTCGTGATCAAAGTAATACTGGTTTTGCTTTTTCAGATCCGCAATCACGCCAGCGATATCTTTCTCAAACTGGGCCTGCTTGCGTTGATCGGTCGCACTTTGATGGCGATAAAGCAGCAGTGTCAGGGCATTGCTGCTATCGACAAGCTTATTAAGATCGGTAATAGAAGGAATTGTATTTCTCTGCACGTAATCGAAGCGTGATTGAAATCCTGTTACCACCGTGATCGCCACCATAGCCAGAACAGCCAGTGAGGCGGCAAGGAGGGAGAAGGTCAGGAAAAGTCGCTGTGTAATGGTCATTTTTTGTTCCGCCTGGTCGTTAAAACGAAAATGCTTTGTGCATTAAATGTACGTACATAAAGACTATCGGCATGTACCTGACAAAACTGAGCGTATTCGTTTAGGTATTGTTTACATTATGTAACGGCACAGCGTGTTTAGCGGCGACAGGAGGAAAAAGTGAGATTGAGTGAGGCTTGCCCGGCGTCACACCGGGCAAGAATGAAGACTTAAAACAGTACCGAATAGTTCAGCCCAAAGGTGCGACCCCGGCCTTTGTACTGATACAGCGACGGCGAGCCATAGGTCGGGCTGTAGAACAGCGGCGCACGCTGTCCCCACACCGTGGTGTAGTCGCGATCCAGCAGGTTCTCGACGCTAAAGCTCAGCTTGCCCACCGGCAACTGGTAGCTGCCGATAAAATCAACGGTGGTATAACCGTCAATTTTGTTGCCGCCGTTATCGGTCAGGTCAAACGACTGCGTGCTTTGCAGGCGCAGGCTCCAGGGATCCGGCGACCAGCCAACATAGGCGGTGGCTTTCGATGGACTGGCATAAATGACATCCCACTTCTTCCAGCCGCCATCTTTTTTGGTTTCAGACTTGACCAGGTTGAAGTTGACGCCGGTGCTCCAGTTGGTATCGGGGATAAAGTAATCCACCGCACCTTCCACGCCATAAATACGGCGCTTGTCATCGTCCACGTTAATGGTCATATCGCTGCGGTTGACCGAAATCGATTTGTCTGACAGCGAATAGTAGGCTGCTAACTGCGTGCGCAGGTCATTACCGGTGTAACGCCAGCCCAGCTCGTAAGAATCGACTTTGATGCCCTGAAGCTTCGACTGATCGACATTAACGCTGTTCAACAACTGGTAGTTGCCGTTTTGCAGACGATAGGTGCCGTTGCCGTAATACTTGCCCGGATCCGGCAGTTCAACGCCTTGCGAGAAGTTGAACCATGCCTGCTGCCGCTCGGTGATATGCATCAGGATACCGGCGTTGTACAGGACGTTGTCGTAATCCGTTGAGCCGCCTGGAATCGCATCGGCCGAACGCGCCGTGCCATTAGCAATCGCCTGCTGCTGGGCATAGCCGACAAAGTCGTCCACCTTGTTTTCGGTGTACTGATAACGTACGCCGCCACTCAAGGTGAAGGTATCGTTGATGTCGTAGCTGGACTGCAGGAAAGCCGCCAGGTTAGTAATGTCATAACCCGGATAGCGTCCGGTGGTGTAAATGCTCTGGTTGTTCAGGCCACCCGAGGCGGCCGACTGTGCCAGATCAAAGAACATCTGATTGGAACTAAAACGTTCATGATCGGCATCAACACCGTAGGTCAGCTGCAGGTTGTCGAGCGGTTTACTGGTGATTGCCAGCTTGCCGCCGTACTGATCAGTATCCTGTTTAGAGGAAGAGAGGCTGGTCACCCGCCCGCCGGACACCGTTGGGAAGGGATAAAACGCCAGAGATTCATCACGGTAGTAGACCTGACCCACCAGCTCCTGACCCAGGAAATCGGTATTAGAGTACTGCAGACTGACCAGGTGGCGCTCGGTGCCGGGAATACGGTCGGAGTTCAGTCCTTTACTGGTGTAGGCGTTACCGTTACCGGTTACCGCCGAAAAGTTTCGGCCAAGATAGAGGCCATAATCGTCATCGCCCTGGCTCTTGTAGTATTGCGTCACCAGCTGCAACTGCTGGTGATCGTCAATCTCAAGCGTGCCGGTGCCCATCACATCCAGACGATCGGAGTATTGCAGGCCCGTCTGGGTGTTATCGAGCAGAACAGAATCGCCGTTGCCGTCATACCAGCCGCCAAACTTCTGGTAGGCCACCGACAACCGTCCGGACGCGCGATCGTTCCCCCCAGAAATCGCGCCCGCCACGCGCTCATCGTGATCTTTACTGTTGTTAAACCCGGTTTTGGTGCCGGTTTCAAACTCAAACTGGGTGCCCGGCTGGCCTTTTTTGGTGACGATATTGATCAGGCCACCGGTGCTGCCCCCGCCGTACAGCGAGGTTGAACCGGAGATCACCTCGATGTGATCGATGTTAAAGGGATCGATCGAATCCAGCTGGCGGCTGTCTGTGCGCGAAGAATTCAGGCGAACGCCGTCCACCAGCACCACAATCGCGCGGCCGCGCATATTCATGCCGTAGTTGGTTCGGCCCTGGCTACTGACGTCCAGGCCCGGCACCAGCTGCGCCAGCGCATCTTTAAACTCTTTGCCGCCCTGAACCTGTTGCTCCAGTTCGGCCCCCTCAATCACCCAGGTGGTTTGAGCCATTTCTGCCACCGTACGGTGCGTACGGCTGGCCGAAACCACCATGTCATTTTCACTGGTTTGCTGTGCGACCGCGGGCGCCATCATGGCTAACAACAGCGGATTAAGCAGCCAGATATTCTTGTTTTTAGTCTTCATTATCGTTCCTGCGTGCGAGGTTAAGGCTTACCCCAAGGACTCGGTATAGTTTTTAGTGGACGCAGCGCCGTGCTGCGGTTTTTCCCGGCTGACGCTGCGCCACTGGATCAGGGCGGGCGGCGTGCTGAGATCGAACAAATCACGCCCCAGTGCGCGATTCAGAATACGGGCGGATCGCCATGCCATCAGGCTGAGCTGAGGCTCCGCGATACCGTGGGTTTGCATACTGGCGTTCACCGCAAAGATGTTATTTTCTTTTGGCCCGTTCCACTCAAGCGTGAAGTCCTCACGCACGCTGAACGTGCACTCATCTTTCATAGTCAGGCGGCTCATCAGGGGGGAAAGCAGTTCTGGCAGCGCAGGCCGGTAGCCGGTGGCGAAAATCACCACATCGCATTCGATAAGGTCGTAGCCCTGGTCAAGCTGATGCTGCAACTGAAGCTGCCAGCCCTGGTGATGACTGTTGAGTTCAATGACCGAGCGGCTCGGCAGCAGGTGCGCATTGCGCGGCTGACGCTGCACTTCAAAGCGGTGATACAGCTCGCGATAAATCGTCAGCAGGGAATCTGCCGTGATGCCGTCCGAGGTCATCTTCTGTTCAGCCAGCATTTTCTGTCGGGCAGCCTCGTTCAGACCGACAAAGCTGGAAACGTACTCTGGGGTGAAGTATTCGTTGGCGAAAGCGGCCTCATCCAGGGCGTTAAAATTGTTGCGGCGTGATACCCAACTGACCTCAGCCGGTTCGCCCCACTCGCCCCGGAAGGCGTTGAGGAACAGATCGGCACCACTCTGACCGCCGCCAATCACCGCCACACGCTTGCCGCGCAGGTCGGGTTTACGCAGGCTCATTTCGCTGGCGTGGAAACAGGTGGCGCTGATGCGGTTTACGCAGGGCGGCAGGTAGGGCTGCTTGCCGATGCCCAGACAGATGTTGCGGGCATAGCTTTCCCCGCCGTTGCTGTGAATCACAAAGCGTTTATTGGCCTCATCAAAATCGATGCGTTCCACCGTGTGATTAAAGCGCAGGTTGTTCATGCCCTCGGCAGCCCAGCGCAGATAGTCGGAAAACTCATCGCGCGAGACGGTACGTAACTCGGTGGTCATAAAGCGGTAAAACTTTTTACGCTTCACCAGATAGTTCACAAAGCTGAACGGGCTGGTGGGCGCGACCGCGGAGACCAGATCTTTTAAAAACGAGGTCTGCATATGGCAGTCAGGCACCAGCATACCGGGATGCCAGGCAAAATCTGGGCGACTGTCTAAAAACTGGCTGGTAAAGCCTTCAGCTTCGTGTGCCAGCGCCGCGATACTCAGGTTAAACGGGCCAATGCCAACGCCAATAAAATCAACAGTGTTTGTCATGATTCAGTCCTTGGTAACCAGCCACAGCGGGTTTTGCAGATTTTCCAGGTAATTGGGCAACATACGGCTTCCGCCGTCCTGATCGGGCCAGGTGAGTTTTACCGGGTTCAGCACGACACGAATGATTTGTGGCTTGAAGAGTGAGAAAAGCGCAAAACGCGCCGACAGTTGCGGATGGTCCTGCATATAGTCGCTCAACACTGCGGCAAGCAGTTGGTAAAAACGTCGTTCCGGAACGCCAAGGCGCGCCATTAACGGCGAAATAAAACGCAGGACCGTGACAAAATGGCCAGTCTGCAAATCATGAATCAAATAGTCAGCACTCAGGCGTGCCGTCACATCGCGGACGTCCTGAGGCAAAGAGTCCATCTCCGGAAAATCGTCCTTTACCAGACGCATATCGCCCTGAAAATCTTTCAGCAATACGCGCTGGGGTACGCCGTCTTTCATCGCCAGCGTAATATTTTGCCCGTGTGCGATCAGCGCCACGCCATAACGGCACAGCAGGTGATACAGCGGCACCACGGCCACGCGGAACATCTGACTTAACCAGGCCTCGGCGCTCAGGCCCGAGCGGGCAATGTAGGCGCCGATAAGCGGCTGGTTGTTTTCATCGCACTCCATCAGCGTGGCCATCAGAATTGGCGTTTCGTCCGCGTGCAGCCAGCGCGACGGATTTTCACGCCAGATCACGCCCAGCATTTCCTGGTAGCGATAGGGGGCTTCGGGCAACGCGCCGTAGCCGCGATGGGAAACATAACCGGCGGCCGGCTCGCCCAGGATCACCGCCCCGCTCTGCTGCAGCGTCGTGTCGGTGGCAAAGACGTTTTGTAGCCAGCGGGAGGCCAGCGGGCCCGCCGCGATATATTTGCCCGGAATACCGCGATAGCAGGAGGTGTTGTAAATGGTAAGCGGCAGTTTGATATCCAGCCCGCCCTGACGGCTGGCGTTGGTCAAGGTGCGCAGTGACTGTTGCGCCAGCCAGCGATCGCCAAATTCACCCAGCGACAGCATATTGCCCGTGGCCAGATCCGCGACAAAATCGAGCGCGATTTTTTGCTGCCACTGCCAGGGATGCACCGGCAAAGGCAGCCAGCTGTCGTCCAGCCCCTGCGCCTGCCAGGCCTCGGTGAAACGCGTATATTCGGCTCTGTCCATCGCGGCCTGCAACAACTGCTGGATGTCCAGCTCGCTGTCGCAGCGCCAGACCATATGATCACGCTTTACCGCCAGCCAGTGCAGGCGGAAGGTATTCATATATTCGGGTGCGTAGCGCGCCAGCGCCTCTTGTCCCCATCCGCGACGGCCTTTATTAAAGGCAAACTTGGGATGGCCGCTGAGCAGGCACTGCAGGCGGTCGGCATCCATATCAATCAGCGCATCGGCACTCATGCCCTGACGTGCCTGCATAAGCTGAAGATCGCCGCGCAGCGTGGCATAGAGATCCTGCATATGTTCCGCCACCGTGGCATCACTCATCGACAGCACCGGCTGTAGCTGGCACAGCAGCGTCTGGGCCAGTACCGGCTCATCCGCACAGCGCAGGCTTTGTGCATCTATCCATAACCAGCCCCAGATGCCCCGCTCGGCGGTGAACTGCCATTCGGCACCCGGCAGACTGATGCAGTAACGGTTGTCGCCCTGCGGCTGAGCCTGAAAGACCTGCTCGTACTCCAGCTCGGCCAGCATTTTTGCCACCAGCTGACGGTTAACGGTTTCCCATGCGTACGAATTCATCACAGGCCCACCTCGCTGAAGAAACGGGCGCGCTGGGTCATCACCAGGCGAGAGCGCTTGTGCGGAAAGTCGAACTCTTTCACGGTGGTATAGCCCGCGGGTTCAAGGTGACGAAACAGGCGCTGATTATCCGCCCGCGGTTCCAGCACCAGGCGCTGGGTTTGCGGATTATCCAGCAGCAGATAGTGGCTGATGCCGCGCAGCCAGCTCTGCACAAAGTGCGGCCCGCGCCACTGCGGCTCACCCACCAGCAGATGCAAACCGCGATCGTACGGCTGCCAGCTGTAGTGCCGTCCGATACGATCTTCCGCCGCCCAGTAAATTTCAAAGTAGCTGAAGGGCTCGTCATCAAAACAGCCAATCAGCGGAAAGGCATAGCTGCTGCCGAGCTGGCGTTCAAGATAGGCGGTCTGAGTGGCCAGCGATCCGCTCTGCTCCCAGAAGTAATCCACGCGCGGATCGTTCATCCAGCGGGTAAACGCTTCGGCATCCCGGGCAGGATCGGCCACGCGGAAGCTCAGCGTGCGCCGTACGCGCGGATCGTAACGGCGATACACTTCGCCATCAGGTCGCGCTGGGCGCTGGGGAAAATAGATCTCACGTTCGGCATCAAATACCATCTCGCCGGAGGCCTGCTGACGAGGAGCAGACAACCACAGCGGCAGTTGCCAGAACGTCTCGCGGTGGACGATATCGCTTTTCAGGGCCGCAAACAGCGCCAGCGCCTGAGGCTCTTCACGCCACTCTGCGAAGGGCAGCACCACGGCAGAAAGCTGCGGGGCAGCGATAAACATCTGATCCAGCGCGTCACGCAGCCAGCCTTCGGGCAGTGGACCGGCAAAATGCAGCACCGCACTGTTGTCCTGTCCCCAACCCAGATTCAGGGTTTTTCCTGACTTTTCGCAACGCAGGCCGTGGCCGCTGTGAACAATCGTTGCCTGAGACATTTAGCGCTCCTGAGACAGCAGTGGGTTGATGAAGTCGAAGTAGATCACCGACGGATCGACGATGGTGTTTTCATTGTGATCGTGCAGGTAACAGAAGAAGTTGCCCTTGACGTTCCAGTGCGGGCTTTCCAGCACGTAATCCAGGCAGCCCTTGTGCGTGACCTCGTTACGTAGCGCACTTAACGCATCGCGTACCCGCGCCATCAAATGGGTTTCACTGTCCATGCCCGCCGCGCCCAGTGCCGCCGTGACGGCAAAGGTAGAATTCACTAACAGGTAATAGGGGAAGTAGCGCAGCAGCTGCTCGCGACTAAAGACGTTTTCCGCCTGCGCTTCGCCAATCATGTCCAGCCAGCCTGCGGCGTGAGGCATAAAGGCGCTGCCCTGGCAGTCGCGATAAATCAGGCCAACCGGCAGGTCCTGCTCCATTTCCACCAGGATATTTTGCTGATGGGCTAACAGCACCAGGCCGTAATCGGCTTCGGCGGTAAACAGGGGCTTCAGCACCTGCTGACAGTAGGCGTCGACCCAGGCATGCGCAGCCTGTTTTTCGCTGATGTGCAGGCGCTGGCTCAGGCGCTTTACTGCGGCAGACAGCAGTGAGTCGCCGCCGTCCGGCGCGGACTGCGTCAGGGAAACCAGCACGTTGGTCTGGCTCTGCGGCCTGTCGACAATCAGGTTTTCACGCAGTGCGAACAGGCTCTCTTCCATAATCGTGCCCTGCGCATCGCGCAGTCCGGCCCAGCCATCTTCCTGCATCACGCGAAACGCCGGGAAGCGTGCCTGCATGTCCTGCCAGCGGTCGGTCTGCGCCAGACGCGCCAACCGCATGCCGCGTTTGACCTCTTTGACCGACAGGGTGCGGACGGAGTTTGTCAGCCGCACGCTCAGGGAAAACTTGATCATGTCGCGGCTGGTCGCGCAGTACAGCGAACGCGATGAGGTGGTGGGCAGCCAGGGCGCACCGGCTTCACCCAGGTCAGTAACCAGGCCTTTTTCCACCAGTTGCTGACACCAGGTCTGCTGGAGCAGATAGTCCGCCTGCCAGGGATGGAGCGGGAACAGCCACTGCCGATCGGTTAGCGCATGCAGTAACTGCGGCGCGTTTTCTGCCGCAAAGCGCGTCAGGCGCTGCTGCAACGTCAGCTGCAGGCTGTCACCCGCCAGCTGGTCTTTATCCACCGCAAACCAGCGTAACGGAAAATGTGGCGCAAAATCAGGCAGGTAACGTTCGGCCTGCTGCTGCGTAAAAGGTTCATGTGATTTGGGTGCCGGATGGAAGGCGTGCCCGACCAGCAGGGCCTGCTCTGCTTCGGCAAAGTTCAGGGCTTTCTCACGCAGGCCTCGCCAGTCGTGGCGGGCAGCCGTTGCCTCAGCGGTATGCACATGGCTTTCCATCACGCGCTGGTAAAACGCCTCACAGCCGGGAGCGGGCAGCTGTTGCTGATGTTGCAGTTTATCGACAATCAGTCTGGCAACGGTGGCGAACGTCACCGTCTCGCTGCCACGGTGAGTGACCAGCCGGGCCGGGAAGGCAAAACGGTGATGCTGGGTAGGAGAAAAGTAAGCCACCTTAAAGTGTAGGGCCTTTTCTTCCGCCAACGGAATCACTAACTCGGCGGGTTCACCCTGGCTGAGTCGCCAGTCCTTGGTTTCACGGATCAGGGAATTCAGGAAGCACTGTGCGGCCACATCCCAGGATCCATTGTACGTCGATTGAATCATTATCAAACAATTTCCAGGCGTTATGATAATGCGAATTCTGCCGATAACAGTTCTCATTATCAACGACAATTGTTAGAATTGGCGGAATAAATTTTACAAATACATACAACAAAGATACGGGTTAGCAACATTGTGACATCTCTTGAACTGACCGCTACGCCACAAAAAGCCTTACCTAACTGGCCTTTAGCATTAAGCGCCGGACTGCTGGGCGTCGGACAGAATGGTTTGCTGGTGGCTATCCCGATGCTGGTTGCGCAGACCAGTTTAAGTCTTTCGGTCTGGGCGGGATTGTTAACGCTCGGCTCTATGCTGTTTTTGCCCTCATCGCCGTGGTGGGGAAAACAGATTGCGCGTCTCGGCAGCAAACCGGTCGTGCTGTGGTCACTGGCCGGTTATGGCGCAAGTTTTTTGCTACTCGCTATGGGCTGCGCACTTCTTTCCACGCGGGCGGTCAGTGCTCCGATTGGATTAGGTATATTAATTATTGCCCGGGTGATTTATGGCCTGATGGTATCGGCGATGGTTCCGGCGTGCCAGGTCTGGGCGCTAAACCGTGCCGGTGAAGGCAAGCGCATGACGGCGCTGGCGACCATCAGCTCCGGTCTGAGCTGCGGCAGGCTGTTTGGCCCGCTGTGCGCTGCCGGAATGTTAGTTATTCATCCGATGGCACCGCTGGTGTTACTGGTCGTTGCGCCGTTGCTGGCGCTGGCTATGTTGTTGCCGTTGCGCGGTACCGAGCCACAGCCTGCGGTGGCGCGCAGGAATGCCCGCCTGCGCATCGATTGTCTGCCCTATCTGCTGTGCGCTCTGCTGCTGGCGGCCACGGTGAGCCTGATGCAGTTGGGCTTATCCCCGGCACTGGCCAGACAGTTTACCGGTGATACCGCCGCAATCAGCCATCAGGTTGCCTGGCTGCTGAGCGTGGCGGCCATCGCCTCACTGGGCGCCCAGTTTATGGTACTGCGACCCCAGTTACTGACGCCGCTTGCGCTGTTGCTGAGCGCAGGGCTGTTGATGTCTCTGGGTCTGGCGATGATGCTGAGCACACCGCTCTGGCTGTTTTACACCGGCTGTGCCCTGCTTTCGTTTGGTGCTGCACTGGGTACGCCAGCTTATCAGCTGCTGCTAAATGACAGGCTAGCAGACGGTGCCGGTGCCGGCTGGATAGCCACCAGCCATACCTTAGGCTACGGATTGTGCGCGCTGCTGGTTCCCCTGGTGTCGCAGTCACAGGGCGCAACGGCGCTGATCGCTGCCGCATTCAGCGCTGCCCTGCTGTTCGTGGCGATGTCAGGTGTGATCTGGCGTGCACGTCGCCGCTCAACCTTATCGGCTCATTAACCAAAAGGAACGACGATGGCTGAAGCCCATAGCTACCGCCTGTTTGACGTAAAACTGGCACGCAAGCGTCATCTTTCTCCCTCAATGCTGAGCCTGGTGTTCAACGGGCCTGACGTGGCGCAGATGAAGTCTGACGCGCCCGATCAGCGGATCAAAATTTTGCTGCCGGCGGAAGATGGCAGCATGCCTGCGCTTCCCAATGATGGCGAGTGGTACCAGACCATTCTGTCGCTGCCAAAAGAGAAGCGTCCGCTGTTGCGCACCTATACGCTGCGTCATCTCGATCCTGAGCGCCAGGAGTTGACGATTGAGTTTGTCAGCCACGGTACGGAAGGCCCGGCATCGGCCTGGGCAATCAATGCTGAACCGGGTGACGGCCTGGTGATCGTTGCGCCCAATGCGGCCTGTGAATCTGACAGCGGCGGATATGAATGGACGCCACCGGATGCGCTGCGTAATGCGTTACTGATTGCCGATGAAACCGCATTACCCGCGGCGAAAGGCATTCTGGAAAGACTGTCCAGACAGGAAAATCCGCCTCGGGTTCAGGCCTTTTTTGAAGTCCCAGATGCGGAAGATTGCGTCGATCTGCACGCCTATACCTTTGCCGACATCGTCTGGTTGCCGCGAAAACCTGCATTTGCTTCACACGGGGAATGCCTGGTTGAGGCAATAAAATCCCGGGTTAACGTTCCCGATGGCGGCCGCCAGCAGGACGTGCAGGAAGAGGCAGAAGGCGAATTGCTGTGGGACCGTGCTCAGGGCCGCAACACGGAATTTTACGGTTGGGTAGCGGCCGAATCGACCGTGGTGAAGCTATTACGCCGCCACCTGATAGGGGAGCGCGGCGTCGATCGCGACGCGATTAACTTTATGGCTTACTGGGCCAAAAAGCGGGCACACTAAACATCGCCTTAGGGTTGGCGCATTCAGGGAAACAAGGATGATTTCTGGACGTTGTTTATGCGGAACGGTCGTTTTTAAGCTGGCTCAACAACCCAGCCATTTTTACCGCTGTCACTGTTCGCTTTGCCGCCGTCAGACCGGTACCGGCCATAACCTGGCCACGCTGGTGCATGCCGATCAGTTTAGCTGGCTGGCCGGTGAAGCCGATATCAGCAGTTGGCGTCGCCCGCAGGGATACCGTAATGACTTTTGCAGGCACTGTGGCTCGACGGTGCCGAACCTGTTGCGCGGCCGCCCCCTGATCTGGCTACCGATTGGGCTGTTAGATGAAGACCTCGCGTTGCAGTGTGCAGGCGATTTCTGCCTTGAGGATGCAATGTCCTGGGACGTTCACAAGGTAAAAAACGGATATCCGCACGCGCCAGATTCGCTGGATGCCCTGCTCCTTGCGTTGAACGGTGACAAATAGCCCCTGAAGACGCGTTCCTCATCGCGATCCCTCTGTCACGAACGGGTGGCGTTTTTCAGCAGATCGAGCAGGGTAACAATTTGTGGATCCAGCGTCAGGATATCTTTCTTAATCAGTAAGTGCAGCGGGGTGGCACGACGAACGCCGTGCTGTAAGGGCAATATTTTTATTGTTCCCTGCGCCAGTTCATGTTCGATGCGCTCGAAGGGGATCCAGCCATAACCCACCTGGTGCACCACCGCCTCTACCGCCGCCTCAATAGTCGAAAACGACCAGTAATCGCCATTGCTGCTCTCATCCTGCACGGTGAAATGTTCCCGGTCGGCAATGCGAATCAGCGGATACTGTGCCAACCGTTCTTCATCCAGGATGCCGCCATGCTGATGCAAGGGATGGTCGCAGTGCGCCACGGCGACGAAATCCACATTCATCAACCACTCTCCCCGCCCGGCCATATCCTGGCGCTGGGTCACCACCATCACGTCGGCCTCGGCGTAATCGGTGTTGGTTTCCAGCACCTCGGTCAGGTTGATCTGAGTATGAGGATGGCATTGCTGAAACGCCTTAAGGACGGAAAACAGTTGTCGACGCGGAAAGATGCTGTCAACCACCAGATCCAGCTTTGTTCTGACGCCGCTGCGTATTGATCCCGCAAACGCCTCCAGTGAATGAAAAGCTTTCAGTAGCGGGCGCGCCTGCGCCAGCAGCAACTCGCCTGCGGGCGTCAGCACCGCCTTGCGCCCCTCTGCATGTAACAGCGTAATCCCTATGCGCTGCTGCAACATAGCAAGGTTATAGCTGACGGATGACTGACTGCGGTTGGTCAGACTCGCCGCTCTGGCAAAACTGCCCTCTCGCACCACCTTGTCCAACAGGCTCCACTGCTCCAGTGTGGTTTTATGCATAACCCATCCAATTTTTGAATCAATTTCATCATAAATTAGCGTTTTTAATTCACAAAGTGAATGGGTAAGCTGGTTTCAACCACAGAGGAGAACAAATAATGAGCAAATTCGACAAACACAATCTTGACGGTTTCATCGGTAAACATCTGGTTTATACCTATGACAATGGCTGGAATTACGAGCTGTATATTAAAAACGAAGACACCGTCGATTACCGTATTCATAGCGGCATGGTGGGCAACCGCTGGGTGAAAGACCAGCATGTCTATATTGTCTGCGTCGGTGAAGACATCTATAAAGTGTCCTGGACTGAACCGACCGGCACCAGTGTCAGCCTGATTGCCAACCTGGGCGACAAGCTGTTTCATGGCACCATCTTCTTCCCGCGCTGGGTCATGAATAATCCTGAACGCACCGTCTGCTTCCAGAACGATCATCTGGACGAAATGGCGCAGTACCGCGATGCCGGCCCGACTTATCCAATAGAAGTCATTGATGAGTTCGCGACTATCACCTTTGTCCACGATGCGGGAAAAAATAACGATGACGTGATAGCCTGCGCGGCGAGTGAATTACCTGCCAATTTCCCTGAAAATTTGAAAAAATAATTAGCTATTAAAAGGGGAACCCCCCTTTTTTTTAAAAAAGACGCACACAGCAATTTCGAATTTATCAGAGCCGCTATTTTTCTTTTTTTAGAAACCATCGTCGACGACATATTTTCTTTCACTCATCACATTTATCCGATCCTCACGCTGTTTTATTCTGAGCCATTCGTTTTTCGCCCGTCGCGATAACAACCTGAGGCCCAGAATGAAAATCATTTTGCATGTACCTGATAAAAATCGCATTGCTCACGCCCTGGCTAATGCTGGCAATCTGCTTAAAGAAGAGGATTTTGACGGGGATATCGCCATCGTTTTTAATGGCGACGCGGCAGGTGATGTGACTGGCAGGACGATTTCAGATGCCCTTAAGAATGCGCCGAGCGTGACGCTGTTACTCTGCAATAACGCCCTCCGGGCACAAAATATTGACGTCAGCATGCTGCCATCCCACTTTTGCGTCGTGCCCGCCGCCATAACCTACATTATTGAACAGCAGTCGCGGGGCGCTTTATACGTTCGCCCCTGAACGGCCTTCTCTACAGGGGTTTACTTTTGGCCAACCACTCAATACCGCGCAGCATACCAGCCCAATAAAAGCGCGGTAAAAACCAGGCCTTTAGCCACCATGCTGCGCGGCTGGGACGGGCTGAAGGGAGCGGAAAGGTCGGCAGCAGGCGGTTGCCATAACCAAACTCGGCCAGCACGACTTTGCCTTTCTCCACTGTGAGCGGACACGAACCGTAGCCATCGTAACGCGTTTGCGGGATCGCCCCGTTAACGACCTGCCTCAGGTTTTCGGCCACGACCACGATCTGTTTACGCGCCGCTGCGGCCGTCTTGGCGTTCGGCGTTGAGCAGCAATCGCCCAAAGCAAAAATATCGGGCCAGCGGCTGTGCTGCAGCGTTTCTTTATCGACATCACACCAGCCAGCAGCATCCGCCAGACCGCTTTCGGCAATAAAGTCTGGCGCAGCCTGAGGCGGGACAACATGGAGCATATCGAACGGCAGGGTGACGTCACGCGTGCTGCCGTCGGGATCGGTGAGAGTAAACGTCGCCTGCTTATTGATTCCATCAACGGCAGTAAGCGTATGTCCAAAATTGACCTGCGCCTGATATTTCTCCAGATAGGCCTTCAGCGGCGGAACAAATTCGGGCACGCCAAAAACGACCTGACCTGCCAGGCAGAACTGAATGTTGATCTGTGCCAGACGGTCCCGTCGCAGCCAGTAATCGGCGGAGAGATAGAGCGCCTTCTGCGGCGCACCCGCGCACTTTATCGGCATCCCTGGCTGGGTAAAAATGGCTTTTCCCTGCTTCAGGTTTTGCACCAGTTCCCATGTATAGCGCGCCAAATCGTATCGGTAGTTTGACGTTACGCCGTTGCGGCCCAGGGTTTCACTCAGGCCCCTGATTTTATCCCAACGCAGCATCAGACCGCTGGCGATAATAAGATAGTCGTAACCTATTTTTTGGGCTGTCGCTGTTTCAATATATTTCAGATCAGGTGAAACATGCGTCACGGCATCGTGAATCCAGTTCACGCCCGACGGAATAACGTCACTCATGCGTTTTCGGGTTTTTTCAGCGGAAAATAATCCGGCACCCACCAGTGTCCAGGCAGGTTGATAATCATGTTCTTCCTTTGGCTCAATTAGCGTTATTTTGATGTTTTTAATGCGTTTCTTAATACTTGCGATGACGCCAATTCCAGCTGAGCCACCACCAATAACAACAAGATGCGGGTGATGGGGATTATTTTTATCATTCATGCAGGCCTCCCTTTCATTTAACCGTAGTGGATAGCAGCACAGATATAAAGCAAATCAATAGACTTTAAAGTTATAAAAAAAACCTCTTATAATATTTAGCTATATGATATAGCAAAAAGAAATAATGAGTTGACAGTCATTTTTACGACCTCTTTAATAGCGTAAAAATAACGCCAGGAATGAAAATGATCATTCAGGAATTCACCCATTTTTCAGCCCTCACGGTGAGCCTGTTAATTGTAACAGGCATCGCCGTAGGCTTTTTTCTGGCGCTGACCGGCGGCGGCGGATCGGTCATGTGCGTGCCGCTGCTGCTGTATCTGGTAAAGGTGCCCGACACGCATCGGGTCATCGGCACCAGCGCCATTGCGGTGGCGGTCAGCGCCCTGATCAATCTGTTTGCCCATAGTCATAAAGGCAATGTCAGATGGGCAACGGGTGCGAGGATTTCTCTTGTGGCGGTCTGCGGCGCACTGCTCGGAGCCGAACTGGGAAAAATCGTCAGTGGACAATACCTGCTACTGCCGTTTTCCCTTTTGATGTTCACCGTGGCGCTGATGATGCTGAGAAAACAGTCTCCTTTGCCCGGTGCCTCCGCGCCAGACAGGCACTTTGCCCCCGCTATCGTCTGGGGAAGCGTACTGCTGCTGGGCATACTGGCCGGATTTATGGGCATCGGAGGAGGATTTTTAGTGGTGCCCGCGCTTGTCTGGTTGTTCCGCTTACCCATGGTGGAGGCGATAGCAACCTCGCTGATGGTGGTGTTCGCCATGGGGATCTCGACCAGCGCAAGCTATGCCCTGGCGGGCAAAGTCTCTGTGGTGATGACAATCTACCTCATTGCTGGCGGCCTGCTGGGCGGCTTAGTCGGTGTCGCGGTGGCCAGCCGGCTGAAACACAATGCGCGCGCGATCAATGCCGTCTTTTCAGCCATGTTGATCGTGATGGCCTGCTACATGTTGCTTAAAAATCTCTGAATAAACGGGAACAGGTTATGAATATCCGCCATTTTAATGCGCAAATCGCGTTTTCCGGTGCACCACTTGCAGAGGATTTCAGCCAGTTGCACCAGTTGGGCTTTGAGGTTGTGGTTAATAATCGGCCTGATGAGGAAGAAGGCCCCTTTCTGCCTCATCAGCAGGAAAAGGCGCTGGCTGAGCAACTGGGCATGGACTACGTCTATATGCCCTTCACCTTTGACACGCTGAGCTGGGAAGACGTTGAGGCTTTTCATCGTCGGGTTAAACGCGGTGCAAAAATCTTTGCACACTGTCGGAGTGGTGCGCGATCGCTTAGCCTGTTTTTACTGCATGAGTTACGCGAAGGCCGGATAGACGAGGCCGAATTTCGGGCTACCTGCCAACAGTTTGGTGCCGATGCCGATAAGCCCCTGGCCTGGTATGCAAACAGGCTGCGCCATCCGCCTCAGGCAGAGGTGTACCATTTCTATGAACCTGAGAGCGGAAGCCTGCAATATGTGATTGCTGACGGACAAACCCGGCGCTGCGCCATCATCGATCCGGTGCTGGACTTTGATCGCCGCTCGGGAGCGGTATCCTGTCAGCAGGCCCAACGCATACTGGATTTTATTCAGCAAAAAAACTGGCAGGTTGCGTGGGTTCTGGATACCCATCCTCATGCCGACCACTTCTCTGCCGCCGCCTGGCTGGCCGGGAAAACCGGTGCGCCTACCGGCATCGGTGAAAAGGTCACTGAGGTACAAAGGCTGTGGCAAACTCTCTATAACCTGCCCGGCCTGACGCCAGCTGAGAAAATCTGGGACACCTTATTCAGGGACGGCGAGGTATTTTACATCGGCAATCTGCGGGGTGAAGTCATTTTATCTCCCGGCCACACGCTGGCGTCGGTGACCTATCACATCGCCGACTGTGCTTTTATCCACGACACGTTTTTTATGCCCGACAGCGGCACAGCGCGGGCTGATTTCCCCGGCGGCAGCGCTGCCGTATTATGGGACAGCCTGCAACGCATTCTGCAGTTACCTGACGACACACGTTTATTTACCGGTCATGATTATCGCCCTGACGGGCGCGACGTGCAGTTTGAAAGCACGGTACGTGAGCAGCGGGAAAACAATCCGTGGGTGGTTGATCAACACCAACAGGATTTTATTGCCCGGCGGCGGCAGCGTGATGCCACGCTCCCGCTTCCTGAACTGATGCTGATGGCACTGCAGGTCAATATCAACGGCGGACGGTTACCTGAACCCGAGAGCGATGGCGAGCGCTATCTGAAAATCCCGTTAAACCGCTTTTAACGCAAGACGTAAGCACTGCACTGGGAAGGGTGGATAATGCATATTGACCTGGTTCATTTTACGCCGCTGCAAAGCCTGGTGGGTGGGCTGCTGATTGGCGCGGCGGCGGGCATACTGGTGCTGCTTTGTGGCCGCATAGCCGGTATCAGCGGCATTCTGGGCGGTCTGCTTAAACGCCGCTCATCAGACAAGCCCTGGCGGCTGGCCTTTATTGCGGGCCTGGTCCTGTCGCCGCTGGTGTTCCAGCTGTTCAGCGCCCTGCCCGCCATTGAAACTGAAGCGTCATGGGGACGTCTGGTACTCGCCGGCGTGCTGGTGGGATTGGGTGTTCGCCTGGGCTCGGGCTGCACCAGCGGTCACGGCGTATGTGGATTATCGCGGCTGTCACTGCGCTCACTGGTGGCGACGCTGGTCTTTATGTTAACCGCCATGCTGACCGTTGGCGTGATGGGCCACGGGTGAATATCAGGAGGAACAATGGCCGTTTTATTTTCTCTGCTTAGTGGGCTGTTATTTGGTACGGGCTTAATCGTCAGCGGCATGGCGAACCCGGCCAAGGTTCTGGGTTTTCTGAACATTACCCGCGCCTGGGATCCCTCTCTGGCGCTGGTGATGGGCGGCGCGATTACCGTCGGGCTGGTGGCCTTCTGGCTGGCCTCCCGACATGAGCGTCCGGTCTTTGGCGAAACCTTTCATCTGCCCGGCCAGCGCGCGCTGGATAAAAAACTGATCGCAGGGGCTATGCTGTTCGGGATTGGCTGGGGGCTGGCTGGCATCTGCCCCGGTCCGGCGCTGGTGCTGCTCGGCGGCGGAGTGCTTAAGGGCGCAGTGTTCCTGATCGCCATGCTGGCAGGCATGCTGCTCTTTGAGTGGCTCGACAGCCGCACCGCCTCACTTTCATCACGACGTTAAGAGACAGGGATTAATGAAAACGTTCAGGATACTGCTTTCCGCACTGCTGTTGAGCAGCACGACCCAGGCGGCTACGCTGCCCGCCCCCGTCCAGCAAATTGAAAAGCAGGGCGTGGAAATCATCAAACCCTTTAAGGCACCCGGCGGGGTTCAGGGCTGGCTGGGTCAATATCAGGGAACCGGCGTCACCATTTACCTGACGCCAGATGGTCAGCATGCGATTTCGGGCTATATGTATGACGCGCAGGGCAATAACCTCAGCGAAAAAATCATCAATGATGAAATTTATTTGCCCGCCGGACGCGCCATGTGGAAGCAACTGCAGGCCATGCCGGGCATCAAGGAGGGAAGCGCTGAAGCCCGCTGTCAGGTCGTGGTCTTTGCCGATCCGTTCTGCCCCTACTGCCGGACCTTCTGGCAGCAGGTGCAGCCGCTGGTACAAAATAACTCGCTCAGCATCAAAACCCAGCTTGTCGGCATTCTTAAGCCCGAGAGCGGACGCTACGCGTCTGCCATTCTCGCGGCGGCCGATCCTGCTCAAGCCTGGCAGGATTTCGAACGCTCGCAGGGTAAAAATAAGCCGGCCTTCCCGGACAGCACGCCGCGCGCGCTGTTTGATCAGATTCAGCATAACCAGGCACAGATGCAGGCGTTAGGGGCCAACGGCACGCCCGCTATCTACTACCTGAATCATGAACAAAAGCTGCAACAGATTGTTGGCCTGCCTGATAAACAGCAGATGGCCGATCTGGCCGCCTGTCGGTAAGCGGCGTTAACGCGCCAGAGATGAACGGTAGCGCAGCCTGGCGGGCAAGATAATCTGTTTGTCCGCCGGTTCCTGCCCCTGGATCATTTGGCTAATCACGGAAAAGCACTCCTGCGCCAGGCGCGGTACGTTCTGTTCTACGGTATCGATATGCAGTGACAGCGAATCATACAGGTAGTGATCGTCGAAACTGGCTATGTGAATATCACTCTCCAGCAGATGGTGCTGGCTCATATAGCGCAGCACCCCTTCCAGCAAACCGCAGGCGGCGGTAAACAGCGCCTTAGGTGGCCTGCCAAGACGGGCACACAGGGCCGCAAACATTTCATAGCCGCTGCTGGGATGGTAGTTGCCCTGAATAATCCATTCCGGCCGGGGACTTACCCCCGCCCGCTCCAGCCCCTGCATAAAGCCGGCCAGACGATCTTTGGTCGGCGACAGTCGTGGCTGCCCGCCCAGGAAATAGACCTCATCGGGATGAGCACGCGCCAGGCGCTCTACCAGCTCGGCGGTCGGCGTAATCGAATCGGTGATCACCAGCGGCAAACTGCTGTTATTCACGTGGCGGTCAAACAGCACGACCGGCAGCTGTTCACTCAGCTTCAGATAGTCGCTGTCGCTCTGCTGACTTGAGGCGACGATCAGGCCATCAACCTGACGCGAGACCAGGTTGTTAACCACCAGCGTTTCCTGGCTGGCATTTTCATCGGTACAGGAGATCAGCAGCTGTAGCCCGGCTTCACGGCAAAGGTTCTCTAGCGCGTGAGAGAAAACGGCGAAACCGTAGTTGGTGATCTCCGGCACCACCAGCCCTAACGTATGGCTGCGGTTTTCGCGCAGCAGACGGGCATGGATACTGGGCAGATAGTGGTGCTGTTGCGCAAGAGACATCACGCGTTCGCGCGTCTCTTCTGCCACGCGCAGCTCTTTACCGCGCCCGTTGAGCACCAGGCTGGCCGTGGCTTTTGACACCCCGGCCAGCGCAGCGATATCACTGATGGTCACGCGCTTTGTTTTTTTCACGTCGGTGCTTCGTTTAAGGAAACAAGGGCTTATTCTACCATGCAGGATCGTAACGACCAGTAGCAGGCAGTGACTTCTGCGCTGCCGCTCAGGCGTAAACGGGCAGGATGCTGCGGGAAGTAGCGACTACTCATCACGCCTTCGCCGTCATTGATAAAAATCTCGACGCTGGAGTGATCGCACAGAATATGCAGTTTGCGCGCGCTGCCGCACCAGTGACGATAAAGCCATTCGCCGTTTTCCAGACTGCGGCGTGCCAGACAAAGCGTCTCCTGATGCCAGCTCAGCCGGAGCGTATCGGCAAAGTCCAGCGTGATATCGCCGCCGGACGTCAGCACCAGCTCAAGACGTCGGGCCGCCATCTCCGGTGCGCCATCCGCAGGCCCGCGATAGCGTTGCTCGTCCAGCCGCAGCGCCTGCAGCTCGGCCACCGGCTGCTGATAAAGCCGCCCGTCCCGCTCGGTCAGCTCACGTATACAGGTCATCTGATGAATCCAGCCAAACGCCACGGTGGGCTGGCGCATTTCTTCGCCGTCCGGCACGCCCATCCAGCCCACCAGCAGCCTGCGCCCGTCCTGGGTTAACGTGGTTTGCGGGGCATAAAACTCAAAGCCGGCATCCAGTTCATTAAAGGCACCGTGCGAGTAATGCGCGTTCTCATAGTCGAGCGTACCGCTGAGCCATGCGCAGGGATGGGTATTCAGATAGCGCTTCTCTTCCCGGGGAATGCCCTGCGGGCAGCAGATCAGAAACGTCGAGGCTCCCAGGGTGAACATGTCAGGGCATTCCCACATATAGCCCGCCGCGCCTAATCCGCCCAGGCCACTTCCCGCTATTTCGCCCAGGTTCTCCCAGTGGCGCAGATCGCTGGCGCGCAGTAACAGGACTTTGCCCTGTAACTGCGCGTCCTGCGCGCCCAGCACCATGTACCAGTACCCGCCATGCCGCCAGACTTTGGGGTCACGGACATGACCGGTGTAGCCTTCAGGCAGCGGGATAACCGGCCCCAGCTTGTCGAATCCGCCCTCACCGTTCTGCACGGCCAGGCACTGCCAGGCGGTACGTGAGCCGTCCTCAAATTTAACATTCCCCGTGTAACACAGGGTTAGCTCGCCATTGTTGTCCACCGCACTGCCGGAATAGCATCCGCTGCGGTCATACTCTTCATCGGGCAACAGCGCGACCGGCTCGTGTTCCCAGTGCAGTAAATCCGCTGAACGCCAGTGGCCCCAGCATTTGTGCTTGTGCTCGCAGGCCAGGGCATTCCACTGATAGAACAGATGGTACTGTCCGTTGAAGTGGATAAAGCCATTGGGATCGTTAAGCAGCCCGGTAACTGGCGCCAGGTGCCAGCCCGGATAGTGGCTGTCCTCCCGCGCCCTGGGCTGGCCTTTCATTACCGCCTTAAGCATGGCGGGGAGCAGGTTTTTCAGGGCCATTATTCAGAATCCGTTTTGTACTTGAGCATGAAAGCGATGACAAAGGCGACACTAAAGGCGATCACCATACCAATAATATAATTCAGCAGCGAACTGGCCTGAACAATGGCCATGCCGGGTAAGCCAGTCAGCCCCACTGCGGTCATATAGACCTTAACGGAAACCACCCAGGCACCGCCGATGGCACCACCGATCAGTCCGGCAATAAACGGCTTCATAAAGCGCAGGTTGATACCAAAGATGGCGGCTTCGGTAATGCCCAGCAGGGCCGAAAAGGCTGAAGGCAAGGTAATGGCTTTGATTTTAGGATCCTTGGTTTTAAACCACACCGCCAGACAGGCACCGCCCTGCGCCACGTTGGCCATCGCCCAAATCGGCAACAGGAAATTGACGCCGATTGAAGGATTACCCAGCAAGCCCGCTTCAATGGCGTGGAAACTGTGATGCACGCCAGTAATCACGATAACGGAGTACAACCCGCCAAACAGTAATCCGGCCAGCCAGCCAGCATGAGCAATCAACGTGCTGAGCACGAAGGAGATGCCGTCACCCAAGGCACGCCCCGCTGGACCAATAATCAGCAGCGCCACAAAGCCAGAAATAATCACGGTCAGGAACGGCGTCAGAATCAGGTCGAGCGCGTCAGGGATGATGCGCCGTAACTGTTTTTCCAGCAGGCTCATAAACCACACGGCCAGCAACACCGGAAACACCGTGCCCTGGTAGCCGATCATCGCGACTTCTATCCCAAAGAAGTTCATGGTGTGGAACCCGGACGCCACGCCCCAGGCATTGGTCAGCGCCGGATGGGTCAGGATGCCGCCCAGCGTCGCCCCCAAAAACGGGTTACCGCCAAACTCACGTGCTGCCGTAAAGCCGATCAGGATCGGCAGAATAATAAACGCCGCCGAACTGCACATATCCAGCATGATATACAGGGCATTTTCCGGGTTCACCCAGCCATAAGTTTTGACCATGCCCAGCAGGCCCATGAGCAGGCCGGACGCGACAATGGCCGGAATAATCGGCACGAAAATATTCGAGAGCAAACGGGCGATGCGCTGGAAAGGATTGAGCTTGCGGGCCGCGATATCGGCGGCTTCAGATTTACTCGATTCACTGATCCCGGCTTCGGCGACAAAGGCGGCGTAGACTTTGTTGACCACCCCGGTGCCAAAAATCACCTGCAGCTGTCCGGCATTACGGAAACAGCCTTTTACCCCGTCGATTTTTCCGATCGCGCTGGTATCCGCTTTGGCGTCATCGACCAGCACCAGCCTGAGCCGGGTCGCGCAGTGCGCCGCGCTGGCAATATTCTCTTTGCCCCCCAGCAACGGCAGTAATGCACGGGAGATTTGTACGAAATCCATAAAAAACCTCTGTTTTATCGTGTGATAGTGTCGGCCCGGCTGAAACAGCCCCGCAGGGCCGACTGATCAGAACCAGGTTTCCATTTGTACGCCGAAGTTCCACTCACCGCCCGCTTCAAAGCCGCTGCTGCCAAAGGCATCGCCGCGCGCGTAGTTATCCAGTCGGTGGTCCCAGTCCATCCAGGTGGCAAAAAGGCGAATTTCCGGACGTTTGAGGAATTCACCCACGTTGCTGGCCTTCAGCGTAGGCGCAACGGTCAGTTTGTAGAAATTACCGTTGACCGCACTGCGCTGATTAAAGCCCTCTGGTCGCAGATCCATATACTGATAGGTAGCTTCGTACTGCATTTCAAAGTTCTCGGTCAGCCCCTGAATCAGGCGCATGTTGGCGGTGGCCCACTGATAGCTGTCGCCCTTGACGTAACGATCCTTACTGCTTTGCGCCAGCACCGCCGGGGCGATATGCCAGCCGCCGCCCAGCGGGGTAATCCCGTAGCTGGCCAGCCGCCAGGTATCGGCATCCGGTAACAGTGCCCCGTCTGAACCGATAGCTTTTACCTCTGCACCTAAGCCGTGACCGTACAGCACGGCCGTTTTCGCTGAACCCTCGCGCAGGCCATAGAAGCTGTCGTTATGCAGCCCCACCAGCGCATGTAACCCGGTGTTCGCGGCATCGCCCTTCACCTTCAGGCCGTTCACATCCAGCCGGTCGTCGTTATCTTTCGCCCGCATGCCGCTCAGCATCAGCTGGAATGGGCCGTAGAAGTTGTTAGCCGTCAGAATATAGTTCTGTGCGGTGTTGTCGTTGTTCTCGATATCGCCAAAGGTTCGTCCGTAAAGCGACAGATTGCTGTGAGCCTGATCGCTCCACTTCATGTCGTAAATACCTGCTCCGGTACCGGCGAGAAACACCACATCGGAGTCGATCCAGTGGATATCGAAATTATCCCGGTCAAAGCGTTTACCCGCCCAGACGGTCGTGTCTTTGAACGCGCCGGTAAAGGTCGGGAGCTGGCCCAGCTCGACAAAAGCCTGACGCAGATTGAGGTCGCTGCTGGATGCCGTCCAGTCGTTATAGGTGCGCTGGCCGTCGGCCAGCATCGCCTTGAAGCGGGTCGTTGCGCCGTTTTCCAGCGTTTGTTTATGTTCCAGATTCAGCTCTACGTAGGTATCAGGTTCGTTACCTAAGCGGCCGACGTGCCCGCCGGTTTCCCCGGCAGGCGTCACGGTCGGGCCGCCCTGAGTTTTGGTCGCCGAGCTGTTCATCAGTAGCCCGGAACGGGCATAGCCGTGAAATTCGAAGCCGTCTTCACTGCTCGCTTTCTGCTCCAGCTTCGCCGTGCGCTGTTCAACCTGCGTCGCGGTGGCCTGGCTTTTCTGCTGTGCGCGGGCAAGCTGCTGCGCCTGTTTTTCTGCGGCTTCTGCGCGATTCTCTGCCGCATTCGCCCGCTGCTCTGCGGCCTGTAACCGCTGCTCCAGTGCCGCCAGCCGTGCTTCAATACTGCTCATGCTTGGTTCTGCTGCCAGAACCGGCCCCGCGCTCAGTAGCAGCCCAACGGTTACGGCAAGTGCCTTTTTATTCATCGTTTTACATCCCAGAAAAGGTAAGGGTAGTGATGCTGTCTTTTGCTAAACCGTTTTAGTTTTCGGATGATATTCATCGATGTATTTTCAGGCAAAGTAATTTGCTAAACCGATTTTATGAATGTGAGACAGTTCGCAAAACGAAGCGGCGACGAGGCGAAAAGGGGGAATGACGTGATGAAAAAAACGCGGTCGGCAAGCAGACAACCGGATGCGTCATGACGCCTGTCCGGTTGTCTTGAGGAAGGGATCAGGCAGCCTGACGACGTAACAGCGTCAGCGGTCCCGGCCCGCTCAGAGTGAAAACGGAGATCAACGTAAAGGCCATCGCAATAGAGCCTAGCACCAGATAGGCGCCATGGAAGCCAATACTTTCATACATGTTACCCGCCAGAACCGACATGAATATCATCGCTAACTGTTTGAAGAAGCAGAAGCACACCAGATAAATGGTGGCGGAGAAGCGCACTTCAAACTGGCTGGTGATGTATTTAAAGCAGCCGACAATCAGGAAAGGGATTTCAAACATGTGCAGCGTTTTAAGAATCACCACTTCCACTGCCGTGGTGGCAAAGGAGGAACCGATAATACGCACGGACATGATCATGCCTGCCAGCAGCAGGGCGTTCTTGCCGCCAATGCGGTTAACGATCAGCGGAGCAAAAAACATGATGGACGCGTTCAGTAATTCACCCAGGGTGGTCACATAGCCAAATACCCGCGTACCCTGTTCGCCTGTGGCAAAGAATGAGGTAAAGAAGTTAGCAAACTGCTGGTCGAACACGTCATAGGTACAGGACACGCCGACGACATACAGGGATAAAAACCACAGTTTTGGCTGCCTGAACAACTCCAGCGCCAGCTTCAGGCTGAACGCCGAGTGATTCGCTCCCACCGCCTGCGCAACCGTCGCGGATGACGATGTGCTGGTACGGGAGAAGAACAGCAGCAGCGCCAGAATCACGGCACAGCCCGACCCCAGCCAGAACACAAACTGGTTATTGATGGTGAACATGATCCCGACGATGGAGGCGCACAAGGCCCATCCTACACAGCCAAACATGCGCGCCCGGCCAAATTCAAAATTGCTGCGGCGGCTGACTTTCTCAATGTACGCTTCAATCGCGGGTGCCCCGGCGTTGTAGATAAAACCCAGGTAAATACCGCCAACAATCGAGCCCGCCAGAATATTCACCTGTAATAGCGGCCCAAAAACGTAAATAAAGAAAGGTGCGAACATCACCAGCATACCGGTGATAACCCACAGCAGGTGTTTGCGCAGGCCGAGCTTATCGGACAACAGGCCAAACAGCGGCTGAAACAGCAGAGAAAACAACGAAATACTGGCAAAAATAATGCCGGTATCCCCTTTGCTGATATGGTTAATATCATGCAACCAGATGGGGAAGAACGGGAAATAGGCACCCATGATGAAAAAGTAAAAGAAGAAGAAAAAACCAAACAGCCAAAAATTCGTGTTTTTTAAATAGTACATATTGGACGTCCTTACGCGAGAGTCAGGCAGGCGCAAGCCTGCCCGCTCATTATTTTTGTTGCCCCCAGATAAACTGGTAGCTGTAACGTCCTGCACTGAGCAGGAATTCCGGTGATACCGACGGGCTCCAGGAATCGTCACCGCCGACGCCCATGTGGAAGCCATCAATATTGAGCCACGTGCCCGCCTCAGGCCGTAACAGGTGGCGATGGCAGGTTTCCATCAGCTGTGTCTGGCTGTAGCGACTGATGTTGAACTGGAAATCGCCACGCCACTGGTGCACACCATAGTTGAGTTCACGCGTGCCGCAGCGCAGGCCGTTTTCAGTGGGGAAAACATACGGGGTGTACATTTCACTCAGCGGTAAATCCCAGCGGTCGAAGCAGGCAGAGGTCAGGCGATCCGGGTAATTTTCATGCGGCCCCAGGCCTAACCAGTTCACTCGCTCGACGATCTGGGTGAGCTGACAGCTCATACCAATGCGTGCCGGATAAGGCGTGCCGCTCGCGATCTCCACGTTGACCGTCACCGCCATCTCGCCAAATCCATCAATACGGTACGCTTTACGGCTGATAAACAGCGTTTTGCCCTGGAACTGCCAGGCATGGACGGTGTTGATCACGACGGCGTCGGAGAGCGCTTCGGCGGTGCACTGCAGGGTGGTGACCTCAGACTGATAGTGCCCCGCCGCTTTCCAGCGCTCGACCCAGGCATTAGGGTCGATGCGCGTGACTTCGCTGACGCCGATATCGTTATCCAGCGGCGCACGGGTAAACTGATCGCGCAGCGGCGACAGGAGCTGCGGCTGATCGTCGATCCAGTACTGCGTGAGCACGCCCTGCTGACGGCTGAATGCCCAGCGTTGGTTGTTCACCGCCACGCTGAAGGTGTCTTCGCCGCGGCTGAGCTGTGGCGCACTCGCCGCCTGAGGCGGCAGGGCCACATTCAGGATCGCCTCCAGTGGCCACTGCTGCCAGGCGCTGATATGACCGGCTTCTGACCAGGCCGTCGGCTGAGGCTGTTCCACCCGCACCGTCAGCCAGAGCTGGCCTGCAGATTGAGGCAGCGGCACCTCCGGGAGTGCGATCTGCTGGCGGCCCTGTGGCGCGATATCCAGCGTGACTTCACCGGCGGCCAGCAGGTTGCCATCCTGAGCCACCGACCAGTGCAGGATTTCATTATCACTGTGGCGGAACAGGTATTCGCTGGTCACTTCCAGCGTGCGCTCGCTGCCCGGTAGCAGCCTGAACTGGAAGAACTGCTGCGCATGGCGGGCTTCGTAGAGCGAGGGATGGGGCGTCCGGTCGGCAAAGACCAGCCCGTTCATGCAGAACTGGCGATCATTAGGCGTATCACCAAAGTCGCCACCGTAGGCAGCCCAGGGTTCGCCGTTATCGTCATATTTTATGAGCGACTGATCGACCCAGTCCCAGACAAAACCGCCCTGCAGGCGAGGATACTGACGAAATGCCTGCCAGTATTTTGCGTAGCCACCAAGGCTGTTTCCCATGGCATGAGCATATTCACAGAGAATAAGCGGACGCTGCTCGCCTGGCATAGACAGCCATTTTTTAATGGACCATTTCGGCACGGCCGGGAAAGGTTGATCCTCATCGACCCGCGCATACATCGGACAGATAATATCGGTCGCTGCGGTATTGGCCCCGCCACCTTCGTACTGGACCGGGCGGGAAGGATCTTCACTTTTCAGCCAGCGGTAGAGCGCATCATGGTTAGCACCGTGGCCCGATTCGTTACCCAGTGACCAGATAATAATGCAGGGGTGATTACGATCGCGCTGCATCATGCGCGTGACGCGCTGGCTCATGGCGGGAAGCCAGACGGGATCGTCGCTCAGGCGATTCATCGGCACCATGCCATGCGTTTCGATGTTGGCTTCATCGACGACGTACAAGCCGTAGTGGTCACACAGGCTATACCACAGGGGATCGTTAGGGTAATGGGAGCAGCGCACCGCGTTGAAGTTATTCTGCTTCATCAGCAAAATATCCTGCACCATAGTGTCACGATCCATCACCTGACCGCGTTCAGGATGATGCTCGTGGCGGTTGGTGCCGCGGATGAGCAGTGGCTGACCGTTGAGCAGCAGCAGGCCATTTTCGATGCTGACGTGACGGAATCCCACGTCGCAGGCCTCCGCCTCAATCAGCGTACCGTCCGTCCGGTGTAACTGCACAACCGCCCGGTAGAGATGCGGCGTTTCCGCACTCCACAGCGCAGGGTTAGCAACGTTGATGCACAGCGTTGTCCGATCGCTCCACGCGCCGCGCTCGTCAATAATCGCGCTGCCCAAGGGCGACGTCGCTTCTCCGGTTAGCGTGTCACCCGCGAAGAGCTGCACGCTGACCCGTAAATCTTCATCCAGTGCTCCGGCAACCCGCACCTCAGCTTCCAGCCGCGCACGACTGAAATCGTCATTGAAATGCGTACGAATGCGCAGATCGCGAAGATGGCTGGCAGGCTTATGCAGCAGGGAAACATCGCGGAAAATACCACTCATGCGCCACATATCCTGATCTTCCAGATAGCTGCCATCGCTCCAGCGCAACACCATCACCGCCAGGCGATTTTCACCTTCGCGCAGAAATTCGCTCAGATCAAATTCAGACGGCAAGCGGCTGTCCTGCCCATAGCCCACCCAGCGTCCGTTGCACCAGAGATAGAAGGCCGAATTCACGCCGTCAAAAATAATTCGGGTTTGTCCATGTTGCAGCCAGTCTGCATCCACATTAAATGTGAGCGAATAACATCCCGTAGGGTTTTCAGCCGGAACGCGCGGGGGATCAACCGGAATGGGATAGGTAACATTGGTGTAAATCGGAACATCATAGCCCTGCATTTGCCAGACTGACGGCACGGTAATCGTCGCTGCCGCCTGCAAATCCTGGGTGCGCCAGCTATCCGGCACCGCCTCGGGCGCAGGGAAAAAGGCAAACGTCCATTCGCCGCTCAGGCTTTTTCGCTGCGCCGATGGCGCGTTGTTATGGGCCGCCTCAGCGCTGCGCCAGCTGTAAAACGGCGGATGGGCTTCCAGCCGGTTATGTTCGCTGACGCCGGGGTTTTCCCAGTCGCGCCGGGCGAGTACGGCCGCTAATGAATCTCTGTCCAGGGTCATGGCAGTCTCCTGCGTAAAATTGTTATCCGCTCACATTAAGATGACATTACGAGGCCGGAATGGGGATGTAAAGCAACGAAGGGCGAATGAGTGAACTGCCTCACAGCAAAGCGGGATCGGCAGTGAGATTTATGAGCGGGGTCGCTGTCTTGCCGGCCCCGGTCAGGATGCGCGAACGGGGAGCGCTGACAACGGGCAGATGGCCGCGGGAACAGATCAATGCGCGAAAAGGCTCGGCATGATGGGGCAACAGTAAAGCTTGCGTTGCGGTGACAGACAAAGCCCGACCACGCTTTATGCCGGCAGGCGGTTCATCCTGAGCGGCCGGGTCATCAGCGTGGACAGGGGCTGATCGCTCTGCCCGATCTGAGGTAACGGGCGCTGTCCCCTTTAGTGATGACAGGCCCGCTGGATGAGCGGCCGACCCCGTTCGGCGCTGCACCCGCTGACTGACCGGACACAGGCGAGGGTTGCCGGTCAGTGCGTCGTGGCGTTATCGGGATATTATCCTTCAATTTGGTGACGATAAGGCAACGCGGTCATCGCCCCTTTTGCCGTCGTCGCCAGCGCCCCACACTGCTGTGCGCTGCTGAGTCGTGCCGCCAGCTCGGCCTCATTAGCGGGCATCCCCTTTTCCGCCAGCCCCCATAGCAGCCCGGCGACAAACGCATCCCCTGCGCCGGTGGTGTCCACGCTCACCACAGGCAGCGTGGGATAGTGATAATGTTTACCCTGATGCCAGACTTTCACTCCGGCCTTGCCCTGGGTGACCATCAGCAGGCTAATCGCAAAGCGTTCCGCCAGCGCCTGCATGCTGTCAGCGTGTTGCGCCCCCGGAGTCAGAAAAGCCAGCTCTTCCTCAGACAGCTTGACCACATCGGCCAGCTGTAACGCCCGGTTCACACAGTCCCGCAGTTGGGCATCGTCGTGCCACAGATCGTGACGAATATTGGGATCAAAGCTCACAAAGCCACCGGCATCGCTGATCTGCTGCATGGCAGAAAAGGTGGTGGAGCGCGAAGGTTCTGCCGCCAGGGCAATTGAGCAGCAGTGAAGCCATTCACCTTGCTCAAACCTGGGGAGATCGCCTTGTTCCAGAAACAGATCTGCACTGGGGCGCACCATAAAGGTAAAAGTCCGCTCACCTTCCTGATCCAGCGCCACCACCACCGTTGAGGTGCGCTGGGCGCTGTCCAGCGTCATATAGCGGGTATCAACCTGTTCAGTCGCCAGCGTGTGCTGCATAAAGTGACCAAAAGGATCGTCCCCAACCCGGCCAATAAACCCGCTGCGGCCCTGTAAGCGGGCAATGCCCACCGCCACATTGGCGGGCGCCCCGCCTGCACACTGTATTAAATGCCCCGGCCCGTCCGGAAGCAGGTCCACCACGGCATCACCCAGACACCAGACTCGTGCTGACATACCTCTCTCCTACGCAGATAAAGCTAAATTTTACTAAACCGTTTTAGCTTAGCATTGCTCAGGCGTCATAAATGTGATTTGTGTGGGGAAAATCTCTTCGCACTGGCGGTAAAGCTGTCTTGAGCGCTGTAGTAAAGCGATACAAAGTCACCGCCACCAGGGTTAAACCAGCGCGCTGGCAACTGCTACACTCGTGAAAACTCCAAACACAAAAAGGCGAACCTCATCATGTCTGAACAACACTATCAGCCCGCTAAAGTCTGGAAGTGGGACCCGGAAGCGAAAGGTAATGGTGCCAAAACTAACCGCCCTACCGCTGGCCCAACCCATGAAAAAGCCCTGCCGGTTGGTAAGCATCCGCTGCAGCTTTACTCTCTGGGCACGCCTAACGGCCAGAAAGTCACTATTCTGCTGGAAGAGTTGCTGGCGCTGAACGTGAACGATGCAGAGTACGATGCCTGGTTAATCAATATTGGTGAAGGCGATCAGTTCAGCAGCGGTTTTGTTGAGATCAACCCCAACTCCAAAATCCCGGCACTGTGCGATCATTCAGCCACACCACCGATTCGCGTATTTGAATCCGGTAACATCCTGCTCTATCTGGCGGAAAAATACGGTTATTTCCTGCCGAAAGATCCGGCCAAACGCACCGAAACGCTGAACTGGCTGTTCTGGCTGCAAGGCTCTGCCCCTTACCTTGGCGGCGGCTTTGGTCACTTCTATCATTACGCGCCAGAAAAGATTGAATACGCCATCAACCGCTTCTCACTGGAAGCCAAACGTCAGTTTGACGTGCTGGACCGTCAGCTTGCCGACAACCGTTATCTGGCGGGTGACGATTACACCATCGCCGATATCGCCACCTGGCCGTGGTACGGCAGCATGGTGCTGTATAACCAGTACAATGCGGCAGAATTCCTCGATCTTCAGTCCTACAAAAATGTGGTGCGCTGGGCCGAAGAGATCGCCCTGCGTCCGGCCGTTATGCGCGGCCGCAAGGTGAACCGTGTGATGGGCGAACCCGCCGATCAGCTGCGCGAGCGCCATGACGCATCGGACTTTGATACGCAAACCCAAGACAAGCAAGCCTGAGGAGAAAAACGTTGAGCGCTTACGTCGTATTTATTCGTGACAACACCCTGGATCAGGATGAAATGGTGACTTACGCCGATAAAGCCGGCAAAGCCCATGGCAACCATCCCATCAAGCCATTAGCCTTTTACGGCGATCTGGAAACCCTGGAAGGCCCAGAGGCGGAAGGTGTGGTGATTATTGAATTTCCGAGCACCGACGCCGCCCATGCCTGGTATGACAGCCCGGAATATCAGGAGGCGAAACAGCACCGCCTGAAGGGCTCGACTTATCGCGTACTGTTGGTAAAAGGCGTCGATTAATCGCTTTGCGGGCATGCCCGCCATTGCCCCGCAGTCCATCTGGCCTGCGGGGCACTCGCGCCCATCGACGCCGCTGATACGGTATCCTCGCGACCCGGGCAATAACGCCCGTGTTTTCTCCGCCAGAACCGCCTCATAACGGATTCTGCCTGCCTCGCCTAGCTAAAACGAAACAGTGAGATAGCCTGTTGTAGCGTGCTGGCCTGCTGACGCTGGTGCTGCGCCACCTGTAGCGTTTCGGTCACGTGTTTGACGTTATGATTCACGCTGTCATCAATACTGTTAATGCTGTGCTGAATCTGTTCGATGCTCTGATTTTGCTGCACGCTCATCTCCGACAGCTCGTTCACCAGCTGTGACAGGCTGTCGATACTGACGTGAATCGCCTGCATGGTCTGGGCGGCCTGATCAACCTGCGCGGTGCCCTGCTCGGCGCTGGAACTGGACACATCCATGAGCTGGCGAATCTCACGGGCGGCATTTTCACACCGCAATGCCAGGCTGCGCACTTCGTTGGCCACCACGGCAAAACCCCGGCCTTCCTGACCCGCGCGGGCGGCTTCTACTGAGGCATTCAGGGACAAAATCGTCGTCTGGAACGCAATGCCGTCAATCAGTTCAAGAATGGTTTTAACCCGGCCAGACTCCACGTTAATCTGCGCCATGGAGGCCATCGCCCGCTGAATATTCTGTTGACCTTTATTCGCTACCTGGCGGGTTTCATGAGCCAGATCGCAGGCCGTTTGCGCCTTATCCTTCGCCTGACTGGCGGCAACGCTGATTTGTGACATCGCGGTGGTCGCCACCTCCAGCGCCTGAGCCTGTTCATCGGTGCGCTGCGACAGGGCGGCGTTACGCGACAGCATGCTGTCGGCCTCCTGCAGCAGTTCAGCGACGCCGTGGCTGACCTGGTTCAACGTACCGCGCATCGTGCTCAGCGTCTGGCTAAAGGTTTTGGCGAATGGCGTTTCACTCTGTTGATTTTCCACCGACAGCGTCAGGCAACCCGGTTCACGGTTGATGCGGGCAGCCAGTTGCGCGACCTCACTTGAAGCGCGGAGATCGGCGGCCATCTGCCGGGCGATAAGCACCAGCATCGCGGTCTGTACCACCACAAACAGCGCGTGGAAAAGCACCATATCCAGACCGGGATGGTGAAAGACCACGATGCCAAACAGATCGTGTTCCTGCAGATAGTTAAACAGGAGATGATGAACGGCGCCTGTCGCGGCGGCCACCAGCAAGGGTCGGCTGTCGCGATAGACCAGCAATACCGACAGCAAGACAAACACCGAAAAGTGGAACTCGGTTTCGCCCTGGCCCAGTTGAATCAGCAAACCCGCGAAGCCGATGAGCGTGAAGGCCAACCATAAGCGCGAAAATAGCGTGCCGTTTGCCAGCCATCCCACCAGCGTGGCGACCAGTGCCAGCCCGGTGCCGACCGTTATCGCCAGCCAGGTTGACTGGTACAGGCTTCCGACGATGGCTGAAATCACCACCATGATCCAACACAGCATGACAATCAGCCTGTCTGCCTGTTTTGCAATACGTTGAGGGGAAACGCCATCCCCGGAGCGGGTTAAATCTGTATTCATCGCCAGGCATCCACCAGAGGTTAAACCGCGCCTCAGACCAGAGGCGTGCTCACAGTCGATCTACGCAACGGGCGCAGACACATAAGATCGGTATCGACGCTGCCGGAAAATACTTTAATAGTGATAATGATTTACAGAAAAGTTGCGTGGGACATTACAGATGAGTTAGCGCGCTATCGCTTTGAAGCCTTTCCTGTAGAAAGGTCACAAACGCCATGAGCCGCGAGGGCTGCTGTCGCTGCGCCTGCCAGACTGCGAAGATATCGCCGTCCGGTGACCGCCATTCGGGCAACACATGCCGCAGCTCCCCGGCTGCAATGCTGTGTTTTGCATCCCACCAGGAGCGCAGCAGGATGCCATGACCATCCAGCGCCATGCGCATCGCCACCTCGCCATCGTTCGTGACCAGGTTTCCGCGGACTTTCTGACTCAGGCTCTCCGCATCGCTGACAAACCGCCACAGGGCGAAATCGCTGTCATGCTGCCTCAGTAAAATGCAGTTATGCTGCGCCAGCGCCCGGATGCTGTCCGGCAACCCGTGTTTGGCGGCGTAGGCGGGCGAGCAGCAAAGTACACGCGGGTTGTGCACCAGTTTCCGGGCGACCAGCCGTGAGTCTGGCGGTTCGCCGACGCGAATGTCGATGTCCACATGGGCATCAAGAAAATTCAGCGACTGACTGCTGAGCTGCAGGGAAAGCGCCAGATGAGGATGCAGGGCAGCAAAGGCAGACACGCAGGGCGCGATATGGCGGCGGCCAAAACCAAACGAGGCATTAATATTCAGCGTGCCGCGCAGCTCGGCCGTTTCGCCGCTCACCGCGTCTTCCAGCGCCACCAACTGCTCCAGCAACGGACGAGCCCCTTCCAGGTATCGACGGCCTTCGGGCGTCAGTTCCAGCCTGCGCGTGGTGCGGCGCAGTAACTGAACCCCCAGCCGCTGCTCCAGCAGGCTCAGGCGTTTGCTGACGGCCGCCAGAGAAAGCCCCAGCGCCCGCGCGGCCGCCGTCAGGCTGCCCAATGACGCCACGCGCAGGAAAAACGCCAGATCGTCACTTGACGTCCGAGATTCTCTACTTTGATTCAACATGGGATTAACTTTAAGGCCAATTGTTTACCTCAGGTGGAGAGTTATACTGCGCTAACGCCCGGTGATAAATCAAGCTGCACCAAGACAGCATACGGAAACCTGACCGACTCACCCTACCAACCTCAGAGGTGCCCAGTGACAGAGAAGATCCATCGTATTGCCGTGATTCCCGGCGACGGCATTGGCAAAGAAGTGATGCCAGAAGGCGTGCGCGTGATGAACGTGGCGGCAGAGAAGTTCAACATTCCACTGCGCTGGGAGTGGTTCGATTATGCCAGCGCAGAATACTGGCAACAGCATGGCAAAATGCTGCCGGACGACTGGTTTGCTGAGCTGAAAACGTTCGATGCGATTTATTTTGGCGCGGTTGGCTGGCCTGATGTGGTGCCGGATCATGTTTCGCTTTGGGGATCGCTGTTGCAGTTTCGCCGTGAGTTTGATCAGTACGTGAACCTGCGTCCGGTACGCCTGATGCCCGGCGTGAAAGCACCGTTAGCCAACCGTAAGCCGGGCGATATCGATTTCTACGTGGTGCGGGAAAACACCGAAGGCGAGTATTCCAGCGTGGGCGGCACCATGTTCCCCGGCACCGAGCGGGAAGTGGTCATTCAGGAAACGGTCATGACCCGCGTGGGCGTCGATCGCATTCTGAAGTTTGCCTTCGAACTGGCCCAGCGTCGGCCCAAAAAACACCTGACCTCTGCCACTAAATCGAACGGTATCGCGATTACCATGCCCTACTGGGATAACCGCGTTCAGGCGATGGGTGAGCACTATCCCGAGATCAAGGTGGATAAATATCATATTGATATTCTTACCGCCAATTTTGTGTTGCATCCCGACTGGTTTGATGTGGTGGTTGCCAGCAATTTGTTTGGCGATATCCTGTCGGATCTCGGCCCTGCCTGCACCGGTACCATTGGCATCGCGCCGTCTGCCAATATCAATCCGGAAGGCAAATTCCCCAGCTTGTTTGAACCGGTGCACGGCTCGGCGCCCGATATCGCCGGTAAAAATATCGCCAACCCGATCGGCCAGATTTGGTGTGGTGCCATGATGCTGGAGCATCTCGGCTACAAGGAAGCCGGTGATGCCGTGCTGAACGCCATTGAGCGTACCCTGGCCGCCGGTGAACATTTAACCCGCGACCTGGGCGGCAGCGCGGATACGCAGCAGTTGGGTGCCGCTATCGCGGCGGCGCTGTAACTTAGTCTGCCAGCAGCACAACGCTGTCCGGATGCCAGCCTGACGGCAGCGGCTCAGGCCGCTGAATCGTCAGGTTGTTCAATTGCAGGTTCTCAACGCCGCGCGCAAACAGTCCCGGCAGCCCACCGGGATAGCGCTCAACGCCGTAAGCCTCGCCCGTGGTTTTATCCAGCCGGTAAGCATTATCCAGCCCCATCCCGGTGGGGGAATCGGGATTACAGGGCGGCCGCACATCGTACTGTCCCTGCACGCCCTGCGCGACAGTTTGCCGCAGATGGAGTTGATTGAGTGAAATATCACGGATCCAGCCTGGCTGGGCAGCATGCAGGTTGATCGCGCCCTCTGCCACACCGCTGAGCTGACTGAACTGGACTTGCTCCACGATCCCCGGCAGCACCGCCGGATCACGGGTCCGTACGGAGATAAAAATGGGATCGGCTTTGCCCCAGTGGCAGGCGGCAACATGATGGCAGCTAAAGGCGATTGTGCTGAAGAGGACGCGCCGTATCGCCCCACCATCCCGTGACACAATGCCGATGCCACGGTTGGAATCGAACAGGGTGCAGCCTGAAACGGTAATGTCTTCAATATCGTCCCAGGTTTCAGTGCCGATCTTCAAGGCGCAGCTGTCGCTGCGCAGCAGGCAGTTGCTCACCGCGATTCGTCGCGCCGGACGACGCAGGCCAGCGGGCTTGAAGGTGGTTTTGATGCAAATCGCATCATCTGCCGCGCTGAAATAGCTGTTGCTGATAAAAACCGCCTCGCAGCTGTCAATGTCCAGTGCGTCGGTGTTGGGCAGCGTCATGGCGTTATCAATGGTCAGACGTTCGATATGCACATGGCGGCAGCTGACAAGGTGCACCGTCCACATCGGTGCGCGGATCAGGCTGATGTCCTGCAACCTGACCTGCTCGCAATCCTCAAACACGATCATGCGTGGCCTGTCTGCTTTTGGGACCCGGTAGCCCTGTTCGTCAGGCTCCGCCGCAAACCACGCTTCGGCGTCTCCCTCAATATGGCCCTGACCAGTAATTGTCAGGTTACGCTGCCCCAGCGCATACAGCAGGACGTTATGCGATTTCTCGGCACAGCTCAGCGCTTTCCACTGTTGGTAGTCCGCCAGATGTCGGCTGGCAACCAGCACTGCGCCGGCTTCAAGGTGCAGCTCAAAATCGGAAGGAAGGTTCAGGCAGCCGCTGCGATAACGCCCCGGCGGCAGCGTAAGTCGCCCACCGCCCGCCGCCGCAATCTGGTCAATCGCCTGTTGCAGGATGCGTGTATCAGGGGTTTCGCCGTCTGCGACGGGATGAAAATCGCCAAGGGAAAGATGCATCGTCCGGCCTTAGTGAATGAGAGATGAACCGGTGCGCTTACTTCACCGCACCTTCCGTTACGCCGCTGATAAACTTGCGCTGGAAAAACAGGAAAACCACGATAAGCGGCATGATAACGATCATCGCGCCAGCCATCAGCACCGGGATATCAATGGTGTTCTTATTCTGGAAAAACATCATGCCAATGGGCAAGGTTCGCAGCTCATCTTTGTTGACCAAAATCAACGGAATAAGGAATTCGTTCCACGTCCAGATAAACAACAGCAGGGCCAGCGTGGAGATCGTGGGCCAGATGGCCGGAACTAAAATCCCCCACAGGATTTTAATGCGAGGCGCGCCATCCATCACCGCCGCCTCGACTAACTCTTTAGGCACCTGCTGGAAAGCGCTGGCAATCATCAGGGTAGTAAACGGCAGCGACAGCGCAACCTGCGGCAGAATCAGGGCCAGATAGGTGTTGGTCAGCCCCATCCAGTGCAGTTCATGATAGAGCGGAATAATAAAGGCTTCACTCGGCAGCACCATGCCCAGCGCCAGCATGGCCGCCACCACTTTCTTGCCCGGAATTTTCAGTAAGGCAAAGCCAAATCCGGCCAGAATACCCAGTAAAATACTGCTCAGCACCACCGGAAACACCACCAGCACCGAGTTCATAAAGTAAACGTTAAAGTGTCCCTGCTGCCAGGCGGTGATGTAGTTTTTGACATTCAGTGAGGCGGGTAAATGAAACACGCCCTGAAACAGCTCCATCTGCGTTTTAAACGAGGTCATCAACGCCATTAAAAACGGCATGATGGTCATCAGCGCCACAATCCAGATCAGCGCACGAGAAATGATCGGTGTGCTTTTCATCAGTAACGTTCCTTCAATGCCAGATGGATCAGATAGTTAAGTCCTAACACAATGACCATACTGAATACGGCAACCGATGAGGCATAGCCGAAGTAATGCAGATCAAAGCCCTGCTTGTACATAAAGATATTGGTCACCATGGTGGAGGTGCCAGGGCCGCCCTGCGTCATTACGTACACCAGATCGAACGCCTTCAGACTGGCGATGACCGTCAGCAACAGCGCGATGCGCAGCTCCGGACGCAGTCCCGGCAGCGTAATGCGCATAAACTTCTGGCGGCGCGAGGAGCCATCCAGGTCCGCCGCTTCAAGCAGGGACGGATCCATTCGCTGCAGTCCCGCCATAAACAGCACCAGACAGAAACCAAAAAAGTACCAGGTGGCGACCATGCCGACGGCCGGCAGTGCCCAGGTAAAATCCCCGAGCCAGGACATCGCCAACTGCGGCAATCCGATGGCACGCAGGACCTGATCGATGGGGCCAAAGGCCGGGTTGTACAGCCAGCGCCACACTACGCCGAGAACCGCCATCGGCATGATATAAGGTAGAAAGAACAGGATGCGCAGTACGCTGCGCTCGGTGTTGTTTCGGGTTTCATACAGAAAGCTGCACAGCAGCAGCCCCACGCCAATCGGCAGGAGAGTATAAAACAGCATCAGAATGGCGTTATTGCCAAGGGCAATCCAGAAGACCGGATCGCTGAACATACGCAGGTAGTTACTGATGCCCGCGAAAACTGGCCGCGAGGTGCCATCCCACTCGGTAAAGCTGATTCCCAACGACGCGAGCAGCGGTAACAGCAGAAACAGGCCATAAACCAGGACTGCGGGAAGAAGATAGAGAAAATTACGCCAACTGCTTTGATTCAACATAACCGTACTCGTCGTAGTCAGAGCGACATTCAGGCCCGGCAGGTTCGCTGCCGGGCAACCGGCTTAGTGTTTCAGGGTTTTCATGTAACGCTGATAGTTGTTATCGAAGTTAATCACCATCTGCTCAGCCGTCTGTCGGCCCGCCAGCAGCAGCTGAACGTTTTGATTCAGTTCGGCGTTCATGGTCGGGGTTGCCCAGTCGACATAATGGCCCAGACCGTCGTAGGCATTCAGGTTCAGCCACACCTGCCAGGCTTCGCCTAACAGCGGATTATCCGCCGGGATTTTTGCGTCTTTATTGGTACTGGCCGGCAGGAAGCCAACGTTCAGCCAGCGGTTTGCCATGCTGTCCGACACCATATAGTTAATAAATTTGGCGGCGGCATCCTGCTGGGCTTTGGTTTTCGCCATGCTGGTCATCGAGAAGGCCAGATCGGTTCCGCCGACCATCAACGGCTGCTTAACGCCGTCACCGGCTGGCATCCCGGTGAAGTGAATATCTTTGTTGTCTTTAAACTGGCCCAGATACCAGGTTCCGCTCACCAGGAACGCAGACTGACCGTTCTGGAATAACGTGGCGGCATCATCATGACCAATGCCCTGATAGCCCGGGAACAGATAACCTTTGTCCGCCCAGCCTTTCATCATGGTGGCCGCTTTTTTCAGCTTGTCATCTTTGAACGTGCCGCCCACGTCGTAAATCAAATCATCCAGTTTTTTGCGGTCGCTGCTTTCAATTTGCGCTTCCCACAGCGTACTGAGTAACTGCTGCCCCATGTTGCCGTCTAATAAACCCAGCATCATTGGCGGCGTGCCCTGCTGCTTGAGTTTTGCCATTGCGGCGTCAAGCTCGCTCAGGGTTTTCGGTACCGCAATACCGACCTTATCCAGCAGCGCCTTGTTATAATAGAGGCCAACCATTTCACCGAGGCTGGCCACGCCGTACAGCTTGCCGCTGCCAAACTGGCCGCTGTCAGACCAGCGGTTACGCTTGAGAATGGAGTCCGGGAATTTTTGGGTCCAGCCGTATTCGGCCGCATAGCTATCCAGCGGCAGCAGCAGTTTGTCTTTGACCAGCGATCCCATATCGCCGCCGCCCTGATTCACCTGGGCAATCTGCGGACCTTCACCTGCGGTCAGGGCCAACTTAAGAGGAATGCGCGTGTCTTCAAAGGAGTGCACGGACCGGTTGATAACGATACCGGGGTTTTGCTGGGAAAAGTCTTTAATACCTTCATCGACGGCCGCCGTTTGCTGAGGATAACTGTAGATATCCCATTCATTCAGGGTAACGGTGCTGTCGGCATGCGCAACGCTGCCCATCAGCAAGCCCGCCGCCAACAGGCTACGAACCGAAGTGCGAAAACGGAACGAACGAACTGAGGAATCAGACATCATGCTCACTTTCTCCAATACAGGATGGGCATCCTTTCTTCACAGGGTCTGCAATCCCGCAGACTGTCGCCGCATAAATCACCTTCTCACTCATAGTTACTTTAATAAAAAAATAAAGTCAAACATCCCACCTTGGGAATTGCCAGGTTGTGAGCCTGCGCAAAAAAACACGCTGACAGGGCAACGCTCAGCATAAGTGGAGAGAAATCCGCACAAATCTGGCGCGTTATCGGTGTCCGTTCGCCGCGGGCCAGCACGATAAACCAGCCTAAAAATGGCGTAATAACTTGCTGATAAAAAATATGAAAATCATATGACGCTCACATTTTTAACTTTTTATTTCCTCTGACGATTGCCGCCTGCCGGTTCACCGCCTGCGACAGAAGCCCACAGGGACTGGCCTGGTCAGCTAATAAGATCCGAGCGGAGGCGAGTTCAGGATAGCGGGGCAATTATTCCATCTTGAAAACTAAGTCAGCTTTCATTACCGTGAGGTTGTTCAACTACTGACCTGTGAGAGATGACGATGGCGAATCAAGGTGTCATTCGTCCGGCCACCGAGTCGGACTATTCAGCGCTTTACCGCATCTGTCTGGAAACCGCCAATGCCGGTAAGGATGCCCGTAACCACTATTCCGATCCCGAGTATCCTGGACAGCGCTTTGCGGTGCCCTACGCCCGCTTTGCACCGGATTTTGCCTTTGTGCTGGACGTGGAAGGCGAAGTGATGGGCTATGTTGTCGCTACGCCCGATACCCGCGCCTTTGAAGCGCAGCTTGAGCAGCACTGGTGGCCTCAGCTTCAGGAAAAATACCGTGACCGCACGCCCAGCGCCCCCTATGACAGCAAAATTCTCGACAGCATCCGTCAGCCTGAACGTGCCGATGCGCAGCTGGTGACACAGTGGCCCGCGCATTTACATATCAATCTGCTGCCGCCGGTGCAGCAAGGCGGCTGGGGCCGCAGGATGATTGCACAGGAACTGGCTGCGCTACGCCAGGCCGGCGTGAAAGGCGTTCACCTTGGCGTCAGCCTGCAAAATGAACAGGTGTGCGCGTTCTATCAACGCATGGGATTCAGCCACATCCTGCGCAGCAACGCCATATATATGGGCCAGTTACTTTAAGTGAGAGAGTTTATGACCAGCCTGCGCTTACAGAACGTTAAGAAGTCCTATGACCATATCGATGTGATTCACGGCGTCGATCTCAGGGTAAACAGCGGCGAATTTGTGGTGTTCGTTGGGCCATCCGGCTGCGGTAAATCTACCCTGCTACGGATGATCGCCGGGCTGGAAGAAATTACTGACGGCACATTGCTGATTGACGATAAAGACATGACCCGTCAGCCCGCAACCGAACGCGGCATCGCCATGGTGTTTCAGTCTTATGCGCTTTATCCCAACATGACGGTGCGCGGTAATCTGGCCTATCCGCTTGAGGTGATGAAAAAGCCGAAAGCCGAGATAGCCCAGGCAATTGAACAAACCGCCGCGCGCTTGCACCTGACCGAACTGCTGGATCGCCTGCCACGGGCGCTTTCCGGGGGCCAGCGTCAGCGCGTGGCCATTGGCCGCGCCATTATTCGCCATCCGCGCATCTTCCTGTTTGATGAGCCGCTCTCCAACCTGGATGCCGAGCTGCGTCTGCAAATGCGCATCGAGATTGCCCGCCTGCACGCCTCGCTGGGCAACACCATGATTTATGTGACCCACGATCAGTCGGAGGCGATGACGCTTGCCGATCGTATCGTGGTGCTGCGCAAAGGACGGATTGAACAGGTTGGCGCGCCGTTAGCGTTATACAGCGACCCAGACAACCTGTTTGTGGCCGGTTTTATCGGCTCGCCGAAGATGAATTTCCTCCAAGCCGAAGTCACCGCCACGGGTCAGGGTGAGGTGCAGTTATGCGTGCCGGATTTGAAGATAACGCAGCTGGTGCTAAAGATTGCGGCGCCCTGCCGCGAGGGCCAGCGCGTCACCCTGGGCATTCGTCCCGAGCACATGCAGCCCGCCGCGGAAACGCCAGCCGAACGTCAGTTCAGCGGCACGCTCTCCTTTGCCGAAATGCTCGGCCACACCAATTATCTTTACCTTGATTTAGGCATTGAACAGATGCTGGTTGTTGAGGCGCGCGAGGCGCAACGGCGTGATTTAGGCGTGGAGGTCAGGCTGGGTTTATCGGCAGACCACTGCCTGCTGTTTGATGAGCAGGGGCAGCGTCTGCGTTAAACAGGATGGCGCTGCGGCGCCGTCAGGTCACGGGTTCTTCATCCGCCTGGGCAGCCAGCAGATCGAGCAGCATATTCACGGCAAAGCCTGCCGCGCCCAGCGCCCACATGCGGTTTGATTCTGTCAGAAACTGCAGCGGTGTCATCTGTGGCGTCAGCTTCAGACGATAGGCCTGAAAGCTCTGGGTAATGTGGTCCAGCAGAATACGTGAAGCCATGTGCGGTTCCATCGCCAGGAACACGACGTCAGGATCGTACGCCACCGACAGATTGGCCAGGGAAATTCCCAGTTCACGTCCCGCCTCTTCCAGTGCGCTCAGCACCTCGGCCGTGGGCCGCTGATCGAGCGCCTGCAACGTTAGCGGACCGCCCGCTTCATCCTGCTGGACACGTTGCAGGATTGCCCGGGACGAGGCCACATCCTCGAGCAGACGCAGCGAGCCATCGCCGACCAGGCCGTTACCGATCTCGCCCGCTTTGCCATGTCGCCCGCGATACAGTCGGCGGTTAAGAATAATGCCTGCGCCAATGCCTTTACCGTAAGTCGCAATAACCGCTGACTGCGCGTTGCCCAGTTGGCCAAACACCAGGGTGGCCATCGCCATCGCATTGGCATCGTTTTCGATAAATACCGGCAGGGAAAAGCGTGTTTCCAGCATCTGCGCGATAGGGACATTCTCCCAGTCGAGCACTTTCGAACGAATACAGTAGCCGTTTTCGGCATCGACTAAACCGGATAAGGCCAGGCCAATCGCGCCAACCTGTTTTTCTTCCACGCCGCGTAGAAATTTAGCCAGCGCATCGCCCAGCTGTCGTGGCGTGATGGCGCCGGAAGGCATCTGCTGTTCTCCCAGCAGATTGCCGCTGAGGTCGGTCATTACGATCAGGTTACGTTCGGCGTTAAGCTGAATGCCAATGACGCTGGCGCGATCGGGATTCAGCCCCAGCAAGGTTTTAGGCCGCCCCATTGATACGCGGCGCAGCCCCAGTTCCTGCACGATGCCCTGCGCCAGCAGTCGGTTGGTCGCCTGGGAGACGGTAGACATGCTGAGTCCGCTTCGGACCTTGAGGTCAGACTGGCTGACAGGCGCATGTTCCACGATCAGTCTCAGAATGCGCGCGGTAACGTTTGGAGCAATCATAGCGTCCTCAGATTTGCCCGGGCCATCATTAATGCCCCGTCCAGAGCATCGTGTTGCGCAGCGACCAGCCGGGCCTGACTCTCCGCGCTCAGCCAGGGCTGAATCGGTGTGGCCAGCCCGCCCATGAGGGCGACGCATCCCTGACTGATGGTAGAGAGACGGCTGACCATTAAGCCAATATCGCTTGCAGTCTGCTGCAGGAGATCCACGGCATGACGATCGTCCGCGTGCGCGGCGGCGAATACATCAGGCACCACGCGCGCCCAGTCGGCGGGCATCGCTTCTCGCGTCCACATCAACATGGTTTCCGGGCTGTGGTTAAACTGTGCCATCAGGCCGTGGGTAAAGTCTGTGCTGTCAACAATGGCTTCATGGGCCAGTAATGCCAGCCGCAGCGCGCGTCGCCCCAGCTCAGCGCCGGAGCCGTGATCGGACAGCGCGAATCCCCAGCCGCCCAGCAGCGTAAACCGCTCGCCATCCCAGGCTGCGCCCTGGCTACCGGTGCCAATAATAAAAACCGCACCGGGTGCCGCCGCATGGGCGCCGGCGCAGGCGATCTCAACATCGCTGACCACCTGCACGGTCGCGCAGGCAGGCTGCCATTGCGTCAGGCGCGCCTTAACCGAGGCCACATTCGCACCGGCTAATCCTGCCACCAGCGAGGTCTGCGCCAGCGCCTTTGGCGTCAGCCCTGCCTGAGACAGCACGGCTGCCATGAGCTGCTCAACGCAGTTCAGAGCCGCATCAAACTGTGACCAGACGTTGGCAGGGCCGCCCACCGCCTGAGCCAGCACGTTGCCATTCGCGTCGGTCAACCGCGCGCGACACTGCGTACCGCCGCCATCAATACCAAGGAGATAGTGTGATTGCACGCGCTTCCTCCCGCCGTAAACGCATCTCGATTCTGTAATCTGCGAACGATAGGTGAAAAAAACTTAAATCGCAATAACAAATAAATATAGGCAAAAAACAATAACTATTTATTATTTAAAATCAATGAAATATCCAAAAATACGTATGCAAATCACACAACGTGTTATTGACATTAGTTTTTCTGTCGTAATAAGTTGGTAGCCAGTCTTTCCATCATTGCGTCCCGTCAGCGGCGTACTCACCGTTGTCAGAATTCAGGATCAGGGGTTTACCATGAAAGTAGGCATTATTGGTCTCGGCTTTCGTCTTTCTCATGTCGTTAAAGAGTTTCACAAGGCTGATACCGAATTTTCGCTGGTAGGTTATTACGATCCAGCACCGGCCGGTTTGCCGAATCTGCACAGTTTCGGCATCGATCCCGGCAAAGCGTTCGATTCCGTTGAGGCGCTGCTGCAACAGGGTGGTTTTGATTTGCTGCTGGTGGGCTCGCCTAACTTTATGCATCTTGAGCATGTCACACAGGCGCTTGCAGCAGGCTATACTGTGTTTACTGAAAAGCCTGTCGTGATTAACGAAGAACAAACGATGGCGATGGCAAAACTGGTTCAGCAGTATGGCGAAGACCGTATTCTGGTAGGGCTGGTGCTGCGTTACTCGCCGCTCTATCACGATCTGCTGGCAGCACGTGACGATCGTCGCCTGGGTGAAATCACCTCGATTGAAGCGACAGAACATATTAAGCCTTATCATGGCGCGTTCTTCCAGCGCGACTGGCGCAGGCTCGAAAAGTATGCCGGTCCTTATATTCTGGAAAAATGCTGTCACGACATCGATCTCTACCAGGGATTAATGCAGGAGCGCCCCCTTCGGGTAGCCAGCTTTGGCGGACGCAAGTCGTTCACGCCTCAGCATGCACCACAAGGTGCGATCACCGAGCAGTCTGAGATTTATCACACTAAGCCCAGCGGCTGGTCGAGTACCGACGCGGTGTTTAGCAGCGATGCCGATATTGTCGATTACCAGACCGCCCTGATTGAGTACGCCAGCGGCGCAACGCTGTCTTTTCACGCTAACCTCAACGTCCCGGACGAATTCCGCCGGTTCTGCGTGATAGGCACTGACGGCATGGCTGAAGGCGATTTTGTCCGTAACTATTTTCGCGTGCACAACGCACGCACCGGCGAAAAAGAAGTGGAAACCGCCTACAGCGGCAACGCCTATGACGGTCATTACGGTGCCGATGCCTTAATGGCGGAAGAGATCGTTAAGCACGTCAAGCAGGGAACGCCGCTAAAAGTTTCTGTTGTTGACGCACTGGAAGCCGGCCTGACGGCCATTAAGATTGATGAAGCGCGCAAAACCCGCAGCGTCATCGATCTGACCGAAAGCTGGACACGTTTTGACGCCAACCTGGGAAAAACGGGAACGCACTAGTTCCCTCCTGATAGCTCACTCCCCCGAGCCCATCAGGTTAAACATAGCTCGACGACTGGTACCCTACTTAAACCGGCCTCAGGCCGGTTTTTTTATTCCTCCACACCTGTACTTCTCCTGCCCTGCGGGCAAGCGTCACGCGGCATCAGGCGTTTCCGCCTGCGTTTTCCATGAGGATTGACCTGTGCGGATGATTATTAAAAAAAACCGCCTGCTCTGCTGATAACTTAACTCAGGATAAGATAAAGCAGTAAACGAAGCGGCCGTTGTGACATCAGAACGACACTTTCTGCTGATAATCAGATGACGTTTATTACGCGTTTTACAAAACAACGTGCAGGGTGAATTAACGCTTTCGACGAGTAGTCACGCCAGAAAAGACCATTTAACGTTATCATTAGAGTGCATATAAATTTAAATAACGGATAACAAAAAAGTGCTGATTAATATATAAAAAACGTGTGTTGCCAGGAGAATCGCGTATATTAATCGCCGTACTTCCCTCTCGTTATGCAAAAAATAAAATTCACAGCAAACGTTAAATAGTTTCGATGAGATAATGAAAAATAGCGGATATAACCCTTATATTACTGAGCCTATTCATCACGTCACGAGTCAGGTGGCCGGTATTTGTTACCACCTCCCGAATTCGGACTGCACACAACCGACGAAAAGGATACTTAACGATGACAACATTATTTCATTGCACAACCATCTTGCAACTGAAGAAGCATTAATCATTATCCCCCTGTGTGATGCACAGTTAAAAGAATGGATTCAGCATCCTGAACGTTATTTACACCTACAGGATGCGCGGGTGCGTATTGGTATTAATTATCGCAACCTCAGGGCCCATCAGGAAAAATTACTGGAATTAATTAACGCTTATCGTTTCTGGCTTTTTGATTTTGCACCGCCTGGCGCAGACTGGCATTTAGTCGAATCCTTTCCTTTTTCCGCCATTGTCTTAAGTTATTCATTCTTTAATGACAACTATCGGAAATTTACATTTCCTTTTTTTCTTGAGTCATTAAAAGGGAAAGGCGCCGAGATTATCGTGCGCGGTTACGAACCGACGTTATCAGCAGAGCAACTCGCGGCACTTAACATTAGCGGCTGGCAATTACAACGCGCGTCTGGCGATCTCATTCCCTTTACGCTTTAACCTTTCTTATCTCCTGGCACTATTGAATCATATCGGCAAGCCCCATTAACACCGTCTAAAGTATTGCCTTAGATGCGTTGTTAAGAGCTTTAAGCCAAAAAAATCAAAACTCATACCAATTTTGCTATAACATTTAACAGATATGGATCATCACGCTTCAGGGAAGAGCGAAATAAGAATGCCTTTCATCTTTTGTACTTTATGACTGACAACAATCTATCTGATTGTTTTCCTGAGTTTTCTGGCAACGAAATGAGGTCAACATTATGGGGAAAAACTCCTCATCCTTTAGCGTGGTCCGTTTTTTAACGGTGCTGTTCGCCGTGCTAACGGGTGCGTTCATGTTAATTGGTGGTATCTGGCTGGCCACGATCGGTGGTTCCTGGTACTACGTCATCGGCGGTGCAGCCATGCTGCTTACCGCTTTCCTGCTGTGGCGACGTAACAGCGCTGCCCTGGTTGTCTATGCGCTCTTACTGCTGGCTACGCTGGCCTGGGGCGTTTGGGAAGTCGGCACCGACTTCTGGGCACTGGCACCGCGTACCGACGTACTGGTGATCTTTGGCGTCTGGCTGGTGTTGCCCTTTGTCTATCGCGGTTTATACCAGCCGGGTAAAGGCGCACTGGGTGCCATGGGCGTAGCGCTGGTTGCCAGTGCAGCGGTGTTAACCTATTCCGTCTTTAATGATCCGCAAGTGGTTAACGGTGCATTACCGGCAACAGCGGATAATGCGCCTCAGGCACAGCCGTTGAGCAATATTGCTGATGGCGACTGGCCGGCCTATGCGCGCGATCAGCAAGGGACGCGCTTCTCGCCGCTCAAGCAGATCAACCACGACAATGTGAAAGAACTGCAGGTTGCCTGGCAATTCCAGACCGGTGATATGAAACGCCCAAGCGATCCGGGCGAAATTACCGATGAAGTGACGCCAATCAAGATTCGCGACACGCTGTATCTTTGCACGCCACATCAGATTTTATTTGCTCTGGATGCGGCCACCGGCAAGCAAAAGTGGAAGTTTGATCCCGGCCTGAAAACCAACCCAACCTTCCAGCACGTGACCTGTCGTGGTGTGTCATACCACGAATTCCCTGCAGCGAAGGATGCGTCCAATACCCAGCCTGCGCTGTGCTCGCGTCGTATCTACCTGCCAGTCAATGACGGGCGTTTGTTTGCGCTGGATGCGGAAACCGGTGAACGCTGCCCGGCCTTTGGTAACAACGGTGAGCTGGATCTGCAGCACAAGCAGCCGGTCACAACGCCAGGCATGTATGAGCCAACCTCGCCACCGGTGATTACTGACACCACCATTGTGATGGCCGGCGCGGTAACCGATAACTTTTCAACCCGTGAGCCTTCAGGCGCCATCCGTGGCTTTGATGTGAACACCGGTAAGCTGTTGTGGGTGTTCGATCCGGGCGCGAAAGATCCTAACGCGATTCCGGCGGATGAACACACGTTCACCATGAACTCCCCTAACTCGTGGGCACCTGCGGTTTACGATCCGAAGCTGGATATCGTTTACCTGCCAATGGGGGTGACCACGCCGGATATCTGGGGCGGCAACCGCACACCTGAGCAGGAACGTTATGCCAGCAGCGTGCTGGCGCTGAACGCGACGACCGGTAAGCTGGTGTGGTCATATCAGACTGTGCATCACGATCTGTGGGATATGGACCTGCCTTCGCAGCCGACGCTGGCGGATATTACCGATAAAGACGGTAACACCGTGCCGGTTATCTATGCCCCTGCCAAAACCGGGAACATCTTTGTTCTGGATCGCCGCACAGGTAAAACTGTGGTTCCGGCCCCGGAAACCCCTGTTCCGCAGGGCGCGGCTAAGGGCGACCATGTCTCAGCTACACAGCCTTACTCTGAACTGACCTTCCGTCCGAAACAGAACCTGACGGATAAGGACATGTGGGGCGCGACGATGTATGACCAACTGGTGTGCCGCGTGATTTTCAAACGTCTGCGCTACGAAGGTCCGTTCACGCCACCTTCTGAGCAGGGCACCCTGGTCTTCCCGGGCAACCTGGGCATGTTTGAATGGGGCGGCATTTCCGTTGATCCGCATCGTCAGATTGCGATTGCTAACCCAATGGCGCTGCCGTTCGTGTCTAAGCTGATCCCACGCGGTCCGGGTAATCCGGAAGAGCCACCAAAAGGCGCAACGGGCGGTTCAGGTACTGAAACCGGTATTCAGCCGCAGTACGGCGTGCCGTATGGCGTTGAACTGAATCCGTTCCTGTCACCTTTTGGTCTGCCGTGTAAACAACCTGCATGGGGTTATGTTTCTGCTGTTGACCTGAAAACCAACGAAGTGGTGTGGAAACAACGTATTGGTACCGTTCGTGACAGCTCACCTGTACCGCTGCCCTTTAAAATGGGTATGCCAATGCTGGGCGGACCGGTTGCCACCGCAGGCAAAGTGTTCTTTATTGGCGCAACGGCTGATAACTACCTGCGCGCTTACAGCACCGACACCGGTGAACTCTTGTGGCAGGCGCGCCTGCCAGCCGGTGGTCAGGCAACGCCAATGACCTATGAAGTTAACGGCAAGCAATACGTTGTGATTGCTGCCGGTGGCCATGGTTCATTCGGCACCAAGCTGGGCGATTACGTGATTGCCTATGCGCTGCCCGACCAGAAGTAATTAACACCTGAACAGAGGCGGACTCCGGTCCGCCTTTTTTTATGCCTGCTATCTGCCCTGCGCTTTTGTGCGTGGGGAGCGCCAGCTTAACCAGGCGCACAGCCCCATGACCATGCAGGTGGCCAGAAATACTGGCCGCATTCCCCACGCGCCACCAATCACCCCACCAAAAAGGGGACCACTGACCTGGCCGATATACTGCGCCGACGTCGAATAGCCGAGCATGCGCCCCACCTGCACGGCGGGAACGTGGTGACGGATAATGGCAGTAATGCAGGGCATCAGACCGCCCAGCGACATGCCCATCAGGAAACGTAACGGCAGCAGCTGCCAGGCATCGGTAATAAAAGCCTGAGGGATCAGTAACAGCGCGCAGCCAAACAGGCCAGCGCTCAGGACCCGCCAGTGCCCCACGCGGTCGGCCAGCTTGCCGACAAAGGGTGCTGAAAGAATACTGCCCAGCGCGGCTGCGGCCATCACCAGGCCGGACATCAGGATGATGGCATGCTCCTGATGTAAAAACTGGCCGATATACAGCGTGATGACAGGCTCTATCGACATATTGGCAAACACCAGCAGCATGGCCATTAACCACATCAGCCTGACTATCGCCCGGTCAAAGGGAGCAGCAGCCTCGCCCGGCTGAGGACAAACGCTCTGCACCTTCTTACGCGCCACGGCTGGCTCCTTCAGCAAAAAGGTGGTCGCCAGGAATGCCACAAAAATGACCGCCCCCGTCAGCCAGAACGTAGCCCGAATGCCGATCAGCGGCGGGAGTACACCGCCCAGTATGGGGCCTATAACATTACCGGCCATCATGCCGGATGCCAGCACGCCTAACGCCCATCCGGTATGCGCTTTAGGGGTTTGCGCAGCAATCAGAATGGTGGAGCCGGAAGAATAGCCCCCGAGTAATCCCGCCAGTAAACGCAGCGCCACCAGCTGCCACACAGCGGTTGCCATGCCGATCAGTGCCATGGCAAGGGCCATTCCCAGGCTCGCCCGGATCAGCATCAGCTTACGGCCGTAGCGATCGCCCAGCCTGCCCCACAGCGGCGCGGTTAACGCGGCGCTGAGAAAGGTTGCGCCATAGGCCACGCCGGACCAGCGCGCAATGGCCGCCGGGTGCTGTACGCCCAGCTGTTGAACATACAAGGGTAAAAAAGGCAGCAGCAAGGTCATGGCGACCAGGGTCGTAAACGAGCCAAAGACGCAAACCCATAAGTTACGTTTCCAGTGGTGGAATACAGGTGCCTCAGACGTGATTTCCATGCGATATCCCCATCGTATTTAGGGACTCAGGCTAACAATGGTGACGAGACAACAACAGTCGGCGCGCGATATTTGCTGACTGGCCTGTTTTGTTGCTGTACTGCAACAATCAGTGCGCGCCCAGTTGGTCGATCAGCGTATCGCACAGCAGGTTGATGGGAGAGGCCGATGCGATGTCCTGATGCCTCAGCAGGTAACTCTGTGAGCGATCCATCTGCCACTCCGGCAGCACCTGGACAATTTGCCCCTGCGTCAGCGCCTCCTGCACCATATAGGAAGGCAGATAGGCGATGCCGTTGCCCGCCAGTGCAGCGTTCAGCAGCGCCATACTGTTATTGGCCCGAAAGCGGCTACGCACGTCTACCGCCAGACGCAGCTTATCGCGACGAAAAGGCAGTGCCGCCGTGTGCGCCGGACCGTGAAACATCAAGAGATCATGGCGGGGTAACAGGCGCGGATGCGAAATGGCAGGATGCTGCGCCAGGTAGTCAGGCGCGGCGTACAGGCCCCAGTGGATGTCGCTCAAAACACGAAAGTTGCCCTGGCGGGGCGCATGAGCACGGATAACTATCGCGATGTCTACCCCGTCGCCAAGGGTCTCATCGTTGTTATCCGTAAGGCTGAGATCGACATTGATGTGCAGATGACCGCGCAGAAACCGATTCAGCAGCGGCACGATGCACTGGCAGCCATAGGTGACGGGCGCCTGTAAGCGGACATTACCGGCAGGATTTTGGTGAGCCTGCTGCACAAAATCTTCGGCCCGGTGCATTTCGTCCAGCATACGCACGCAAAAGGGATAGTAAGCCTGGCCGAGTTCCGTCAGCGTCATCCGGCGAGTCGTACGCTGGAGCAGCCGAATGCCCAGCCGCTGTTCCAGCCCGGCAATTTCCCGGCTGATATGGGACTTTGACACGCCGAGTACGCGTGCGGCTTCCGTAAAGCTTTTGAGTTCCACCACGCGCGCAAACAACATCATGGCGATCAGGTTATCGCTGTTAGTCATCGGATTCCTGGGACAAATCGGCCTGCTGAAGGTTATTGCACAGCCACGACGCCGTGCCTCAGGCAGTCAGAATAAAGCAACGGAAGGAAAGCGGACAGCGTGGGAGCAGGAAAAAGGACGCGAGGCAGCCCTGACGATGCATGGACATTCCCACAAGTTCGCGGATGGGAATGTCCATACAGAGACTAACTTGCCATGGCATAAGGGAATAATAAACGATCTGGCTCTACCCGGCGCTGACGGCGCAGTTGACCCGGCGTGACCATAAAATAGTTTTTAAACGTTCGTGTGTAGGCCTGTTGGGTATCAAACCCATAGCTCATCGCCACCTGTAAAATCGCTTCGTTGCTGTTAAGCAGCGTCAGGGCCGACTCGGTCAGACGGCGCTGACGGATATACTCGGCCAGTGAGAAGCCGGTATGCTGGCGAAATAACCGTTGCAGGTGCCAACGGGAATAGCCCGCGCGGCGAGCAACTTCGTCCAGATGCAGATCGTGTCCTAAATTGCTTTCTATCCATTCCAGCAAACTACGAATAAACTCGCGCTGATTCATGGTGTTCTCCTGGTTAAAGCAGATGTGCAGGGAACACACTGTAGCGCGTTAAATTTATCCCTTAATTAGCGAAAAATTAGCGCAGAATTAGCAAAGCGGTAAAATCGCCTCTTTAGGTACAGGCATCCGGCGCGCCCCGGCCTTTTAGCAGGCTGAGCGCCCCAATAATTCTGCGCTAATAATCCAGCGCTACACTGTTGCCATTTTTCGGGAGGGCATCATCCATGCGCGTTTTGTTGGTCGAAGATGATGAAATGATCGGCGCGAATTTGCAGCAGGCGCTGGAAGCGGCAGGCTGGTCAGTTGACTGGGTACGCGATGGCGTGTATGCGCAAAACGCCTGGAGCGAAGGCGGCTACAGCTGCGTCCTGCTTGATCTTGGCTTACCCCGGGACGACGGATTGCAGGTGCTGAGACGGGCACGCGGGCGCGGGGATGCCACACCGGTCTTGATCCTTACCGCCCGCGATACGGTCGCTCAGCGCGTACAGGGCCTGGATTATGGTGCGGATGACTACCTGCTTAAGCCTTTTGATCTTCAGGAGGTCATGGCCCGCATGCGTGCGATTACCCGGCGCCATCACGGTTCCGCCGATTCGGTGCTGGGCAGCGGGGATGTTCAACTGGATATGCTGACGCGCGAAGTCCTGTACAAAGGGCAACGTGAGCAGTTAACCGCCCGGGAATATGCCCTGCTCTATGCGCTGCTGGAGCGGCCCGGTGCCATCCTGTCACGCGAGCAGTTAGAGAACCGCATCTATGGCTGGGGCGAAGAAGTCAGCAGCAATGCAGTAGACGTATTAATCCACGGCATGCGGCGCAAGCTGGATAATGATGTGATCCGCAACGTGCGCGGACTGGGTTGGCGAGTACCGGCAATATGAAAATCTTTATGCGATCGTTACGGAATAAATTACTCAGTACGTTACTGGTCATTCATTTGCTGATGATTGGCGGCGTGGCCTGGTATTTCTTTAGCTGCTACGGTGAAATGGTGGGCGTCATCAAGGATGAGCAGCTCGCCAAGCTGGCCGATGCCTGGTCAGTGAATCGCGAAATCCCTCCACTGATGCCGCTTATTGCGCCAGCGCACAAGATCAAAAGCGCCTTCGTCATTCAGCTATGGGATGCCAAAGGTCAGCTACGCTCCAGCTCCTGGCCTGAGTTGCACGCGCCGTTACAGGCCGAAAACGGCTACAAAGATGTGCAGATCGGCGGCTGCCGCGACTGCGAATGGCGAATTTATACCCGCTCCGGCCAGCCCGGCAGCGAGATAAAGACCATTCAGGTGATGCTCAATCTCAGCTACATGAAAGAAATGATGGTGAGGCGGGCGCTGTCGGCGATTATTCCGCTGATTTTAATGATGCCGCTGTCATTACTGGTTATCTGGCTGGTCGTGCGCAAAATCACCCGGGATTTGCGCGTTGCCTCCCGGGAGATTGCCGCGCAGGATGCCCATCACCCACACAGCGTTTCACCGGGAAGCCTGCCTGATGAAATTCAGCCGCTGGTCGCCGCCTATAATTCGCTGCTGGATAAACTTCGTGCGGCCTGGTCTTCACAGCGCCAGTTTATGGAAGATGCCGCTCACGAATTGCGGACGCCGGTCACGGCGGTTACGTTGCAGTTGGAGAACCTGCGGCAGCATATTCAGCCTGGCGAGGCCAGCCGTCAGTTTGCACAACTGGAATCGGGCGTGACCCGCACCCGCCATCTGGTGACCCAATTGCTGAATATGTCACGCTGGGAAGATCAGTCGGTTGTCGCAAGCCTCGAAACTATCGCGCTGGAAGATGTGCTGAAAGAGAGCATTGAGCAGCTCATGGTGGTGGCAGATAAACGCGGTATCGACATTGGCTTTAGCGGCACCACGCACTACCAGTTGCAGGCCGGACGATCGGAGCTGCGAAGCCTGTTTGATAACCTGATTGGCAATGCCATGCTTCATACGCCTGAAGGCAGCCTGGTGGATGTCCTGCTGCACCGTGTTGACGGGCAAACCGTGGTAGATATCGTCGATAACGGCCCTGGCATGCCGGAGTCGTTTATTGAACGCGCGTTTGATCGCTTTGCCCGCGCCCCGGATGTTAAAGCCCAGGGGAGCGGGTTAGGCTTGTCTATTGTACGAAGCGTGGCGCACAAACATCATATCCGCGTTGCCCTGTCCAATTGCCTGAATCCGCACGGTGTGCGTTGCGGTTTTCAGGTCCGCGTCACTTTTCCCTGATCCTCGCTGTTTGATTCGGAACCGGACAACGTAAACGGTTGCCTGGTTCCGTTCGCCTGAGACAATATTGTGACAAGAATCACAATATTGATGAATTGTTATGCAACACATTTTGACAAATGTGACCAAAAGCTATTTTCTATCTCTCTGTTACAGGCACGCTACGCTAACTAAAACAGGCGGCCTGAGTACATTACTGCCCAACCTTTGGGATTGATTTCCAAACAGCGCGCAAACGATTGTCTTGCGCATAAAAACCAGTGGTCAAAATATAATGAAATTTAAAACGTTAATGGCAGGCGCCCTGCTGGCAGGTTCCTTAAACGGTGCAGTGCAGGCTGCTGACAATGCTCCCCAGTACGTTTCCGACTGGTGGCATCAGAGCGTAAACGTGGTGGGCAGTTACCACACTCGCTTCGGACCGCAGTTCAATAATGACGTCTATCTGGAATATGAAGCGTTTGCGAAAAAAGACTGGTTTGATTTTTACGGCTACGTTGATCTGCCGAACTTCTTTGGCGTGGGCAACAGCAATGCTAACGGCATTTTCGACCACGGTTCGCCGCTGTTCATGGAAATTGAGCCGCGTTTCTCCATTGATAAACTGACCGGCACCAGCCTGGCCTTTGGTCCGTTTAAAGAGTGGTACTTCGCGAACAACTATATCTACGATATGGGCCGCAACAGCGCCAACCGTCAGAATACCTGGTATATGGGCCTGGGCACCGACATCGATACGCACAGCGATATCGGTCTGTCGCTTAACGTCTATGCCAAATACCAGTGGGAAAACTACGGTGCAGCGAATGAAAACAGCTGGGATGGCTATCGCTTCAAAGTGAAATATTTTATGCCGATCACCACCCTGTGGGGCGGTAACCTTGGCTACGTAGGCTTTACCAACTTCGACTGGGGTTCAGACTTACGCGAAAAGAGTGGCCCGATTCGCACCAGCAATTCAATCGCCTCCAGCCATATCCTGTCGCTGGGTTACGATCACTGGCACTTCTCGGCCGTCGCCCGTTATTTTCATAACGGCGGTCAGTGGGGAGCGGGTCAGGAGTTAGGATTTGGTGAAAGCGCGTCTGAAATCAAGTCCACAGGCTGGGGTTACTACCTGGTCGCTGGCTATAACTTCTGATTGCTGTTGCACCGCGAAAAGAGGTGGCGGCAAACGTTGAGGCCTTCCCATAGGGAAGGCCTCGCGTCTTTACAGACTGCAGCGTATTACGCGTCGGGTTTTACCACGTTGATGCGCCATGGAATATTGAATTTATCGATAAACATGGCGAAGCCGTTAGACCAAAACGTCTCCTGCCATTGCGTAGTGACTTTCCCGCCTGCAGACAGCTTTTCAAACCATGCCTTACCCTGCTCTGCATCATTGGTTGCCAGACTCACGGCATAGCCCGCGTGTTCTGAGGCCGGAGGCTGATGGGGATTGCCATCACTCATCATCAGCTCACCCTGACCAATGCGGAGGTGCGCATGCATAATTTTCTCAGGGGGCAACGGCGGAGCGGACCGATCGCCCACCTGTTCACCCTGCTCCGGCATATCGCCAAACGTCATTTTTTGCAGCAGTTTTCCACCCGTTGCCTGCAAATAGAATTCTATCGCTTCTTCACAGCGACCATAGAGAAACAAATAGGGACATACTTGCATTATTACCTCGATACCGGTGAGTAGAGACTTCCTTATAACGATGTAATAAGTGTAGACGACAGGTCAGGGTTGACGACGATAACCGGATAAAGATTCATCATTCGGATTATTTACCTGACGTAGGTCAGCCTTTTCTCTGTTGATTTTACAAATAAAACAGGACCAGACCTGACAACAATAAAAGCGTGATTTCCTGTCAGATATTATTGTCATGGCAATAATAACAAAGCATGACCGTCGAATGATGAAATAAAAGGCCAGTTTATAACGCGTTACGATACATCACCTCTTGCGCCGTGCTGTTTATCGCCAGCAGTCATCCTGTGCACGCGCCGATCGTTCGGGCTTTGTTAAATCTGTCTGGCCCTAAAACTCAGGTTATCTAACGTAAAGGGCGAAATAACCGAACCGGCAGAAAAGATCATCAGGTAATAATATTGAATCATCTGGTTCATTATTTCGCTCATCTTTTACCCACCTTATTGTTTATTAATTTCAGCACGTTCCCACTAAATATTTACCCTCTTGATGCCGATATATCAGTCCATAATCCCCTATTCAGGACTGCGTAATGTCGTTAAAAAAATCTTCACTACTGGTTTTGTCGTTCCTGTTAATTCTTTTTCTTATCAGCATATCGGTCAGCATCTGGTTACTGGCCCGGAGCAACGCGTCGTTAAATGCGGTTAATAAAGAAATCCGCGTAGTGTTATCAGTTATCGATCCTATCAACCACAGCCGAACGTTACGCGTCCGGCTGATGGAATACATGAAAGAAATTGAGAACGACGGCCCGCAGGGCGGCTATTCTCTGGACAGCGTGAAAAGCGTCGCGGCTAAAGCCGATGCTGCCTTTCAGGCTTATCTGAGTGCGCCACGCATTCCGGGTGAAGAGGCCGATGCAGACCGCTATCGTCAGGCCTATCTGGCTTATCGCGATCAGGGAATTCAACCCTTGATTGAAGCGGCCGAAGCCCGCGATCAGCAGCGCTTTAAAAATCAAATTGCCAACGTAGTCCGCCTCGACCGGCAGTATGAAATCGTGCTGGATCAGGTGCTGGCCCAACACGAGGCTTATGCGAAGAAACTGAATACTGACGCCCAGGGCAACTTTTCATCCGGGATCACGCTGCTCATCGTGTTTGGCTTGTTATTCCTGGCCATCATCATTGCGATACTGATCTTTGTCAGACGCTATATCTTATCGCCGCTCAATAACGCAAAAGCGCACTGCAGCGAGATTGCGGCAGGCGTGCTCGATCACCCGGTGCCGGTCAAAATCGGCTCGAAGAGCGAAATTCAGCAACTGATGAGCTCGATGGAGCAAATGCGGACGTCTCTGACGGACATTATTATCCGGGTGCGCCACTCAACCCACGCGGTGTCCTGTGCTTCACAGGAAATTGCCAGCGGTAATATCGATCTGGCGTCCCGTACCGAGCAGCAAGCTGCGGCGCTAACGGAAACGGCGGCCAGCATGGAGCAGTTAGGGGCAACCGTTAAACAGAACACGGACAACGTGTTTGAAGCCTGCCGTCTGGCTAACGAAGCGGTACAGAACGCAGAAACCGGCGAGAAGGTTTCTCAGCAGGTTATCGTTTCAATGGCCAAAATTAATGAAAGTTCGAAGAAGATCGAGGATATTACCAGCGTTATTAACAGCATTGCTTTTCAAACCAATATTCTGGCGCTGAACGCCGCCGTCGAAGCGGCGCGCGCCGGTGAGCAAGGCCGGGGTTTTGCCGTTGTCGCCGGTGAAGTGCGTAATCTCGCGCAACGCAGCGCCGTGGCGGCGAAAGAAATTGAAGGGCTGATTGCCGAATCGGTCGCGACGATTCGCGTGGGTTCTGATCAGGTCAGCCGCACGGGCGAGGCGATGAATGCGATTATTTCCTCGGTGAGCCGGGTGAACGAGCTGATGGACCACATTTCAACCGCGTCCGATGAGCAGCATCACGGTATCAGCCAGATTGAAAAGGCGGTCACTGAGATGGATGGTGTGACGCAGCAAAACGCCGCGCTGGTCCAGGAGTCGGCCGCCGCGGCTGCTTCGCTGGAAGAGCAGGCTCAGCACCTGACCCACTCCGTTTCTGCTTTCCGCCTGTCTGGCGTCTAAAACGGATTCCCGCTCGGGTGATCAGGCCTGAGCGGGAAACAGACTCTGTGCGGCGCGGCGTCAGCCTGTGAGTGCCTGGCCTTTACCGGCCCGCCAATCGTGGTGACGGCTGACCGCGCCTTTGTGCCCTGACCGGCTCTTGTGCCTTTACCTCGGCCGCCTGCCGTTCTGCCCTAAAAACCGTCCCAGTCAATACTGCAATATGCGTTGCTAAAAATTCATCACTATTCCTGTCGGCAAGAATCAGGTAATTGATTATTCTGCTGCTTCACGGCTCGCGAATGGGCAACGCTTTCAAAACACATCACGGCCTGTAGCGGGAATGGCAATCATCCTGACATGAGGTTCACCTTACATGACACCAGCCTTCATCACAGGGATAGCACCGACGGCGGCATCGTCGGCCAACACCAGCTTAGCTGAGCGCATTGATGCGCTACCTTCTTCTGTCGGTTTATGGCGCTTTATCTCGCTGCTGGCGCTGGGCGGGTTCTTTGAGCTTTACGATCTGTTTGAAACCGGGTATATCAGCACTGGCTTGCTGGCGGCCGGTATCTTTCACGCGGGCAGTGCCGGGATACTGGGCATTACCGATCAGGCTGCGTTTGCTTCCGCTACCTTCCTGGGGCTGTTTGTTGGCGCCAGCCTGCTCACGCCCCTTGCCGACCGCTTTGGTCGTCGACTGACCTTTATCTGTGCCCTGGCCTGGTACGGCGTATTTTCACTGCTCATGGCTTTTCAGCACAGCGCGGAGATGGTGATCCTGTGCCGCTTTCTGGTGGGGATTGGGCTGGGCGTAGAATTGGTCACCATTGATACTTATTTGAGTGAATGGGTGCCCACTCACCTGCGTAACCGGGCTTTTGCCTTTTCATTTTTTATCCAGTTCCTGTCGGTGCCTGCCGTCGCGCTCATGTCGTGGTGGCTGATGCCGCAAAATATCCTTGGGCTGGAAGGCTGGCGCTGGGTGGTGATTGCCGGTGCGGTCTGTTCACTGGTGATCTGGTTTGTGCGCAAAAACCTGCCAGAGTCCGCTCGCTGGCTGGTGCAGCAGGGGCGCGTCGATGAGGCCCATCAGGTGATGGCGAAAATGGAAAAACGGTGCGGCATCGCCCCGGGCCTGCCGTTGACGAAGCCGTCCGTCTCAGACAAGAAACCGGAGAAGAGCCGCTTTCGGGAGATCTGGTCAGCCCGCTATCGCAAGCGCACGCTTATGTTGGTGGTCATGAACTTCTTTCAGGCGATTGGTTTTTATGGTTTTGGTAACTGGCTGCCGGCATTGCTGTCCGGTCAGGGAACGTCGATCACCCACAGCCTGCTGTATGCGTTTTTTATCACGCTTGCCTACCCGATTGGATCGCTGATTTGTGGCAGTTTTACCAGCCAGCTCGAAAACAAATGGCAAATCGTTCTCTCTTCGCTCATGACGGTGGTATTCGGTACGCTGTTTGCCCTGCAAACCAACCCGGTACTGCTGATTATTTGCGGTTTCCTGATCACCTTCTCGAATGCCTGGCTGACCTGCAGCTATCATGCCTATCAGACCGAGATTTTCCCCACGCACATCCGCGCACGGGCAGTGGGTTTCTGCTACTCGTTCAGCCGGTTATCAACCGCATTCAGCAGTCTTTTGATCGGTGTGATTTTACAGTACGCCGGCACGCATGGCGTTATCGCGTTTATCGTGCTGAGTATGCTGATGGTGATGCTGTCGGTGGGCGTTTTCGGGCCTAAGACGCGCGGTATCAGGCTGGAACACATCTGAACATTCAGCCTTCCCCCTGCGGGGAAGGCTGAAACACTGAGGTTTACTTCCCTTCTAACACCTTAATATCTGCATTGCCCTGACGATCTTTGAACTCTTCACGCAGGGCAGCCACCTGCTTCGCCGTCACGTTATCCGCCGCATTGTTGCCCCAGCTGCGACGAATAAAGTTCACCACGTCCGCGACCTGCTGATCGTTCAGACGCCAGCCAAATGCCGGCATAGTGATGGTTGAAGGCGCGCCTTTTACTCCACGCAGTTCGCCACCAACCAGCACGATGTGAATCAGCGAGGTCGGATCGTCTGCCATCACCACAGGATTGCCCCGCAGCGCAGGATAGAAGCGTTTATAGCCGCTGCCATCGGTTTTATGGCAGGCTGCGCAGCTGTCCACATAGGTCGCGGCGCCCGTCTGACTGTCGTCGCCCTTCCATAAGGCTTTGGCCGTCGCGTCATCCACGCTAAACGCCACCTGATGCGGATCTTTGGCACCCAGCGACTTCAGATAGCGGGCGATGGCCGTGATGTCTTCATCCGTCAGGTGCTGCAGGCTGTGGTCGACAACGTCCAACATGCCGCCAAATGCCGCCGTGTGGTCGTTACGCCCATAGCGCAGGAACTGGCGCAGGTCATCTTCACTCCAGCGGCCCAGGCCATCGCGGTTATCTCCGCGCAGATTGCTTGCGGTCCAGCCGTCAACCGGCGCACTGCTGCCCGCCAGATAATCCGTTCCCCCGGCATTGGTTAACGCCTTTTCCTGCAGGGTAAAACTACGCGGCGTATGGCAGGCACCGCAGTGGCCCAGACCTTCTACCAGGTAACGGCCGCGCGCCAACGTCGCATCCTCCTGCGCGGCAGGCTGGAACGCCTTTACATCCGGTGCAAACAGATTGCGCCAGATCGCCAGCGGCCAGCGCATTGACAGGGGCCAGGGAATATCACTCTCTTTGTTGGCCTGACTGACCGGGGCAACTCCGTGCATGAAGTAGGCATACAGCGCCTGCATGTCTTCATCGCTGACCACGGCATAAGACGGATAAGGCATAGCGGGATAGAGCGTATCGCCGTTTTTCGCGATACCGTGCCGCACGGCTTTCTGAAAGTCGTCGTAGCTGTAGTCACCAATACCGGTCGATTTATCCGGCGTGATATTGGTGGAGTAGATCGTGCCAATCGGCGTGGCCATCGGCAATCCCCCTGCAAAGGGCTTGCCGCCTTCACTGCTGTGGCAGGCTACACAGTCGCCCGCGCGCGCCAGATATTCACCGCGTTTGACCCGATCCGCCGTGCTGTCATCCGCCAGGGCGGCGAAGGCGAGGCTGCCCAACACCAGGGCTAAAATACCGTTTTTCATCACCATCTTCCTTATGCCTGCACCAGGGGACCCGGATTCTTCAGGTACTGTTCCCGAATCGCTTTCGCCGACCAGTAGGTCAGTGCGGCGACCATGCCGGTGGGGTTATATCCCAGCCCCTGCGGAAACGCTGAAGCGCCGGGAACGAACACATTCGGCACATCCCAGCTTTGCAGATAACGGTTCACCGCACTGGTATTGGGATCTTCACCCATAATCGCGCCGCCGCTGATGTGGGTCGTCTGATACACGGTCGTGTCAAAATGCGTACCAGGCTTCTTCGCCCCGCCAATGATCATTTTAGGATTCATGGCTTCGGCGATTTTATGCATTTTCCCCACCATGAACTGCGCCATCTTGATGTCGTTGTCCTGCCAGTCGAACGTCATGCGCAGCAACGGCTGGCCGTAGGCATCTTTGTAGTTCGGGTCCAGGTCCAGATAGTTAGCGCGGTAAGACTGGTGCGCACCGTGAGCATCCATGGAAAGGTGGTGCGTGTAGGTGTCCGCCACGGCGGCTTTCCACTGACTGCCCCAGTTTGGCGTGCCGGTCGGCGTGGGGAGCCCCGAGATCGGTTTGGTGCCCGCCTGGTTCACCCAGAACGGCGACCCGCCAACAAAGCCGTGCGGACCATGATCGAAATTGTCGGCATTGAAATCATCCACGGCGACGCCTGCACCGCCTGCACCGATGAAGGGATTGGTGGTGGTGTTTTTATCGAACAGCGCTTTCAACGTCGACAGGTTTTGATAGGCGAAGTTGCGCCCTACCGTACCTTCGTTGGTGATCGGGTTGTAAGGTTTACCGATGCCGGACAACAGCATCAAATGGACGTTATGGAACTGAAAGGCAGACAGAATGACCAGATCCGCCGGTTGCACCTGCTCACGGCCCTGCGCATCGACATAGGTGACACCGGTCGCACGCTGCTTATCACCCGTGAGGTTGACGCGCAGCACGTAAGAATTGTTACGCAGCTCAAACTTTGGCTCCTGACGCAGCGCAGGCAAAATATTCACATTCGGCGATGCCTTGGAATACATATAACAGGCGTAGCCGCTGCAGTAGCCGCAGAAGTTGCACGGCCCCATCTGGGCGCCGTAAGTATTGGTATAGGGACCAGAGGTGTTCGCCGACGGCAGATCGTAAGGGTGATAACCTACGGACTCGGCGGCCTGGGCGAACAGCTGAGCCGACCAGGTCCGCTTTTGCGCGGGCAGTGGAAAGTTGTCAGAGCGATCGGGCGCAAAGGGGTTACCGCCTTTGTCTTTGCCGACGACCTTGCCCTGAATACTCCAGGCACTACCGGAGGTGCCAAACACCTTTTCAGCTTTATCAAAAAACGGCTCCAGCTCCTGGTAGTCCACGCCAAAGTCCTGAATGGTCATGCCTTCAGGAATAAAGTTTTTACCGTAGCGCGCCTCATAGTGGCTACGCAGCTTCAGCTCTACGGGATCAACCCGAAAATGGACACCCGACCAGTGCAGCCCGGCGCCGCCGGTACCGGTACCGGGCAGGAAGGCCGCCAGTTGGCGGTAAGGCACGGCCGTTTGTGAGGCGTCGTGCCGAATGGTGACGGTGCTCTTAGACAGGTCCTGAAACAGCTTTTTGCGAACGTTGTAGGTCAGCTCATCAATCGACTGCGGGTAAGAACCATCCGGATAGGTATCACGATGTGGACCGCGCTCCAGCGCCAGCACGTTCAGACCTGCTTCGGTCAGCTCTTTGGCCATAATGGCGCCCGCCCAGCCAAAGCCGACAATCACGGCATCCACTTTCTTTAATTCATTTGCCATGCTCAGCTTCTCTCTCCACGAATCGACACTGACGGGAACGGATAGCGTTCACCGCGCTCTACCCAGTCCATAAAGTCGGCGCGTGCGCCAGGGAAGTTGATGAGCTTCCAGCCCACCATGCCCTGATTGCCGCCGTGGATGGGATCGCTAAAGAAGCCTTCGCGGGTGTTCTGCAATAAGTATGAGAAAAACACGTTGGCGGGCAGCTGACGGAAACCGGCTTTGCCGCTCTCCATGGCCTGTAATAATGCGTCCTGCTGCCCGGCGTCGAGTTGGGCAAACACCTTACCGTGCTGCTGCTGACTGTAATGATCGGCATCAGCCAGACCGAGACGGTAGATCTGTTGCGGCACCAGCGGCAGCTGATAGCCCATTTCTTTAGGGACGTCGGGATTGAAAGGCCCCTGCATATACCAGTTTGCTCCGGTGGCGTAAGGCGTATTCATCTGACGATCGATAAACTCAGGCACGCCTGCTTCCAGCGCGCCGGGGCCGCGTTCATCAGCAGGAATCAGGCGCGCAACGGCCGCCTTGATAAAGGCAAATTCCTCGGCGGTAAACCAAGTGGGCTGATAATCTCGGGCGGGCTGGGGTGCGGCGGGCGCTGCCGCCTGAGCGGGCGCAGAAAATGCACCAAGTGCGCTACTGCCTACCGCCACTGCGGGCGCCAGGGTGATGGTCTTCAGCAAAAAATCCCTGCGTGAATGACCCTTTTTCTGGTCTGACATGACATTGCCTCATCACCGCATCAACTGCGGTACGAAAAAGAGAAGTGAGTACGTTGTAGTGGTTTTTATCTGCGGATTTCGGGTACAACGAACTGTTACCGGTAACAATGAATATAAGTGTAACACCATTGCCAATAAACATTTAGTTTAAGGAAACAAAAAAGCACAATTTCATTAACATATATTTTGTCGATGTCATGTTCAGAAACAACAGGCTACAGACAGATAGCCGTTTAAACGTTATAAAAGCGATTACACAACAGCGGAGTACCTATGTTTAAGTCTTTCTTCCCGCGACCGGGACTGTTTTTCAGCTCGGCCGCCCTTTGGAGTTTACTGGCGATTTTTGGCTGGTTTGGCTTTGCCAGCGATTTACCGGCCCATTTTTGGCCTGCTTTTCAGGCCGCCATCAAGCAGCCCTTGCCCACGACGGTAATGCGGTTTATTGCGCCGGGTGAGTTGTGGTTTTATGCCTATTACTGGCTGATGGTGGCAATTTTCGCGATAGCCTGGCGACTAACTGACAACCATCCGTGGCAACGCTGGTCGGTATGGGGTTCGGCACTGATTATTTTTGTCACCTGGTTTGGTGTGCAGGTTGGCGTTGCCGTAAACGCCTGGTATGGCCCTTTTTATGATTTGATCCAAAAAGCGCTGACGAAAGCCGGCTCGGTTCAAATCAACGAATTTTATGCTCAGGTGATGGCCTTTTTGGGCATTGCCTTAATTGCGGTCGTTATTGGCGTGATGAATGCTTTTTTCATCAGCCATTGGGTATTCCGCTGGCGTACCGCAATGAACAATTATTATATGCACCACTGGCAGCGCTTACGCCACGTTGAAGGCGCGGCTCAGCGTGTGCAGGAAGATACCATGCGTTTTGCCACAACGCTGGAAAGCTGGGGCGTGAACTTTATCCAGGCCATTATGACCCTGGTGGCGTTTCTGCCGGTGTTGATCGCCCTGTCACATCATGTCGAAAACATTCCGATTCTGGGGAATCTCCCTTACGCGCTGGTGATTGCTGCGATTCTCTGGTCGCTGTTCGGTACCGGTCTGCTGGCGCTGGTCGGGATTAAGCTCCCCGGTCTCGAATTTCGTAATCAACGGGTTGAAGCTGCTTATCGTAAAGAGCTGGTTTACGGCGAAGACAACGCCGACCGTGCCACACCACCCACGGTAAAAGTGCTGTTCAACAACGTGCGGGTTAACTATTTCCGTCTGTATTTTCACTATCTCTACTTCAACATCAGCCGCATTCTTTATCTTCAGGTCGATAACGTCTTTGGACTGTTTCTGTTGTTCCCGTCCATTGTAGCCGGAACGATAACGCTGGGTTTGCTTAACCAGATAACCAACGTTTTCGATCAGGTCCGCAGCTCGTTCCAGTACCTGATCACCTCGTGGTCGACGCTGGTTGAGCTGATGTCTATCTATAAACGTCTGCGTAGCTTTGAGCAGATTCTGGATGACGTGCCGCACGGTGAGATGATGCGTGACGCCTCTGAAGACGTGTCATAACCAGGCTCTTCGCCTGCGGCAGCCTCATGCCGCAGGCAAATTATCGCGAATCCAGAGTCATGAGTCGGTGCCTGCCAGGATTGTTGGCCGCGCTTCACGCAATCCAGACTGACAAGCAGAACCTGGCGACTTGCAGAGCGCAGCAGACCGGTAAACCGGTTACTGATGCGGTTTACGTCTTCCCCTTCTGCCCAGGCTCTGCTTCCCTTAGCCCGTGATGGACTTTGCCATCGGCTGTCGTCCGACCAGGCTTACGTGGTCTTACCGTCTTGCTACATCAGGGATCGTCCGAGGCCAGCCTGTCTTGCACCTGGCTATTAATGGCAGTAAATCGTCTCTCGCGTGAAATCGCGGCCGCAGCGGAGAAGCCTGCACGTTATCGCGCCCAAAAATCAGGCAAGCGTCTGCACAGCTGACAGGCTTAGTGGCGAATAACAAAGGAGTCTGATGGGGAACCTGGAAGGGAAAAGATGAAACGGCGGGCATCCACAAACGCCGCCAGGACGCCCATAGGCGTCCTGTCAGCACACAACTTCAAGCATTATTTCAGCAGTTCAGCGGTCATGTGCACGCCGTTATTGGTGTTAGCTTCGGTGATTTTATAGGAAGCACCAGCTTCTTGCGCCTGCGCAGCAATTTTCGCTTCGGTGCTGTCCAGAGTAGAACCGGTCGCTGTCACAGTTTGCGCGAAGCCTGCAACAGGAAGAACGGCAAGGGCGATAACAGCAGCAAAAGTTTTGATAGTTTTCATGATAAATTCCTCGGTCATTTTCAGTTTATTTAAGGCGTTTTGCCTTGTGTGAAAAACATAATAGGCCGAATATTGATCAGAAAAAAGCAGAGGGTTTTGCTTAAGTTGTTCAATAAAACTGAAATTGAAAAGCACGTTTAGCCCTGTTAAAACACAAAAGGTTAAAAAACCAGACTGCAATAAAAAGGCAGCATATATCGCTGCCATGAGTCACATTAACCGTGATGCCTGACGCGGGAAAAGATCGTTACTGCCGCCACCAGCATCAGCGCGCTACTGGCAAGGAAAACGCCGCCTGCGCCGCGTAAGTCAAACATCCAGCCTCCCGCCGCCGCGCCCACCGTAATCGCTAACTGAATGGTTGCCACCAGTAACCCACCGCCCGATTCAGCATCGTCTGGCACCGCACGAGAAATCCACGTGGACCAGCCCGTCGGCATCGAACCAAACGCCAGGCCCCAGATCGCGACACCGCCTGCAACCAGCCAGCCAGTATGGCCAAAACTCACCAGCATCAGGGCCGTCGCGCCCATCAGCAGGGCCATTCCGCTCAGCGTCAGTGATACGCTACGTGTCACCAGATAACCGGCCAGATACGTACCCACAAAGTTAGCGATGCCAAATGCGAGCAGCACCAGAGACAGCTGGCTGAGGTCAAGCCGCGCCACGCTTTCCAGAAATGGTCGCAGATAGGTGAAAAAAGCAAAGTGGGCAGTAAACATCATGATCACCGCCAGCATTCCCCAGCGCATGACATTTATCCGTAACAACGCCAGCACACCGCCGCTGCGCGCGTTGCCTTCGGCAGGCATGGCGGGAAGGGTGAAAAACTGCCAGAGCAGGGAAGTCGCGCCCAGGCCCGCCGTAAACAGGAAGATCGCTCGCCAGCCTACCAGCCCGCCCAGATAACTACCCAGCGGGGTCGCAATAATGGTCGCCAGTGAGATACCACTAAACACGATGGAGAGTGCGCGAGGAACCTGATCGGCGGGCACCAGCCGCATGGTAATGGCGGTAGACAACGTCCAGAAGCCACCAATGGCCACTCCCAGCAGGACGCGCGCCAGCAAAATGACGGTCAGATTGGCGGCCAGTGCCACCATCAATGCGGAAACGATGAGCAGTAATGAGAAGGCCAGCATCACCACCCGGCGATCGATGCGTCGGACCAGGCTGCCTACCGTCAGACTGGTGAGAAGCGCAATCAGGGCCGTGACGGTCACTGTCTGTCCCGCCAGACCTTCCGAAACGTTCAGGCTGCGCGCTATCGGCGTCAGCAAACTAATAGGTAAAAACTCGGCGGTAATCAGGCTAAATACGCCAAACGACATCGCAAAGACGGCGCCCCACGCTGGATGAGTGGGTATGGAAACCTCATCAGCCACTTCAGTGTTGAGACTCATGTTGCTTCTCCGGAAAAAAAAGTAGTGCTGAGCATAGAGGGGATGAGCAAGACGATCTATGATGGTTACACCGTCATTTTTGATAATTCGTCTGGATTTCTGTGATGAGCCGTTACGATGAGTTGACCAGTGAGTTGCTAATGGGCATGCGCCTGTATGGCGTTAACTACCAGCGCATTGCCGTCAGCGCCCCTTTTGGCCTGCGCTTTAATGATTCTCCGGGACGGGCCCAGTTTCATTTTGTCGGGCGCGGTACGCTGCTGGTGCGTGGCGCATCCGGCGCGCTTTTCACGCTGAACAGTGGCGATGCCCTGCTGATCCCTCACGGTAAGCCGCACAGCCTGCTCTCCAGTGAGGATGCCGACTGTCAGTGCATTGACGCGATGGCGAGCAAACCGATCTGTGACAGTATCTGTGCCATTACGGCACCGGCAGATGCCTGTGAAGATGACCACAGCGTCCTGTTATTCAGCGCCAGCATGGCATTTGAACTGGGCGGCATGCAGCCGCTGATCAACACGATGCCGGACGTCATGCTGGTCAGTACGCTGCTGTCACACTATCCGGAGATTCGCCCAATGCTGGAGGCGATGGAGCGTGAATCACGAACCCGACACGCGGGTCACGCCGGGATTCTTTCGCGTCTGGCGGATGTGGTTGCGGCCCTGGTGGTGCGTGGCTGGGTAGAAAATGGCTGTGGGCAAAGTAGCGGGCTGGTGCAGGCGATGCGCGATCCGCGCCTGAGTGAGGCCATTGCCGCCATGCACCGTTCTCCGGGCGAGAACTGGACGGTAGAACGTTTAGCGCGCGAAGCCGGTAGCTCACGCTCGGTATTTGCCGAACGCTTTCTTCATGCCACCGGTATGACGCCGCTGCGCTACCTGACCGAATTGCGCATGCGACTGGCGGTTAAACGCATCGCCGACCATGGTGAGGCGCTGGAAACGGTCGCTTTCGATTTGGGCTATGGTTCACTGGCCGCTTTTAGCCGGGCCTTTAAACGAATAATCGGCCAGTCACCCGGTGCGCTGCGTGCCGGCTATGCGGGCACGCAGGCGGTCGCGTCTTAGCGAAACACGCTGATCGCTTCAACCAGCCGGTTAGCCTGATGCGTCATGCGCCCTGAGGCTTCTGCGCTTTCCTGAACGCGGGCGGCGTTTTGATGGGTAATATCGTCCAGATCTTCCACCGCCGTGCTCACTTCACTCAACGCGGTGGACTGTTCTGCTGTCGCGGCGCTGATTTGGCCGATCAGTGACGTCACGTTCTGGACCTGCTGCACAATGTCCTGCATGGTATGGCCTGCGGCACCCGCATGCTCGTTACCCGAATTGACCCGGCTGGCGCTGGTTTCAACCAGCGCTTTAATCTCGCTGGCGGCTTTTGCGCTGCGCTGTGCCAGGCTCCGCACCTCACCGGCCACCACGGCGAACCCTTTCCCCTGTTCACCCGCTCTGGCCGCCTCTACCGCCGCGTTCAGCGCCAGGATGTTGGTCTGGAAAGCAATGCTGTCGATAACGCTGGTGATACTGGCAATGCGCTGTGAGCTGTCAGCGATTTCTGCCATCATTCCCATCATCTCCTTCATGACCTCGCCGCCCTTGCTTGCCGCTTCACTGGTGTTAACAGAGAGCGAACTCACTTCCTGTGCGGTCTGCGTATTACTTTTTACCGTTGCAGTCATTTCGTTCATGGTCGCGGCCGTTTGCTGTACGTTGGCCGCCGCCTGCTCGGTGCGACGACTCAGTTCATTATTGCTACGGGCAATCGCATCACTGGCACTCAGCACATTAATGGCCTGGCCACTGACATCATCGACTAACCAGCGGAACATCAGCCCCAGCTGTCCAATGGCGCGTAGCGTCAGTCCTACCTCGTCGATGCGATCCATCTGCTCAACCTGATGGCTGGCACCGGTTGCCACACGCAGCGCCTGCCTGCACATGCGCTCGATGGGACGCGAGATCTGCTGTTCGAGCCACAGGCTGGCCAGCAACAGCAGGCAGGCCATACCGCCCGTAAAGCCCGCCAGCGCCAGTGGCGCAACGCCCAATGCCCAGACGCCCGCAACCGACAGCGGCAAGACAGCCAGTAACGCAGTGCGAATGCGCCAGCGGAGCGGCAACGTTTTTAATATCGATCCAAGACGACGCCAGCCGCTGCGTATAATCAGCCCTTTGTGAAACTGGCGGCCCCTTGCGCGCCCTTCGCGGAAATCGCGATACAGCGCTTCACACTGTTTAACCTCCTGCGCTGAGGGCTTAGTGCGTACGGACATATAGCCCTGGACCTTGCCGTCACGCACCACCGGAATGGCATTCGCCCGCACCCAGTAATGGTCTCCGTTTTTACGCCGGTTTTTAACCAGCGCGGTCCAGGGTTCACCCTGTTTTAAGGTGGCCCACATATCTGCAAAGGCTTCTGGTGGCATATCCGGATGGCGCACCATATTGTGCGGCTGCCCTTTTACCTCATCAGAGGTAAAACCACTGGCCTCAATAAAGGCGTCGTTGGCATAGGTGATATAGCTATTCAGGTCGGTCGTTGACATCAGTGTGGCATGATCGTCATAGACATATTCACGCTGGGAAACAGGTTGGTTATTGCGCATAGGAGTCCTTGCTCGTACCAGTCAGACTTACACCAGAAGTGTTAATGAGTGAGTGTTAAAAGGTAAAGATTACCTTTTTTTATGTTTTCGGCACTTGCGTAATGACTCTTTAGTGCTACGCGCAAATTTGTTGCATTTAAAAAGCCGCTTTAGGGCGGCTTTTGGTATTTATACCGCGATCATGCATTGCGAACGTAGCGGGTTGAGTACGCAGACTGGTAAGCCCGAGACAGTGTTAGGGACGTTTTGATGCAACAGACTCCCCATCCTTAATTTTTTACAGACCTGCTTAACAGGCTTTCTTCGTGTTTTATTTATCAATTCAGCGCAGGTCGACATTGCGGGTGCCGAACCACCACGTCAGTAAAAAGCCGCTAACCCAGGCGACGATCAATCCCCCCAGATAGACAGCCATGCCGGCAAAAATCCCCTGATGCGACGTCATCAGCGGCAGCGTGACCAGTCCAGACGGGCCAAATACGGTATTCATGCCCACCGGCAGCCCCAGCCATGCCACTAAGCCAATAAAGAATCCGCCGACCGCACCGCCACAGCAGGCGGTAATAAAAGGTTTGAGGCGCGGCAGCGTTACTCCGTAGATAAGCGGTTCCCCCACGCCCAGTAAGCCTGGCACGATAGCGCCTTTTATCTGGGCACGCAGCAGCGCGCCCTTTTCCGCTTTGCACCAGAGCGCCAGCGAGGCACCGACCTGACCGGCACCCGCCATGGCGAGAATCGGAAACAGTGAGTTAAATCCCTGGGTTTCCATCAGGGCAAAATAGACCGGGATAAATCCCTGATGAATGCCAAACATGACGGCGATCAGGAACAGTCCGGCCAGTAGCGCACAGCCAAACGGGTTGTTATTGAGGTGGATAAAGAGCCATGACATGCCCTTAAACAGCTCGCCGCCGACCGGCATAATCAGCAGGTATGTCAGCGCGCCCGTGATCAATAAGGTCAGCAGCGAGGTGAGAATCATATCAAGATTGTCTGGAATGATCGTGCGCAGCCGCCTTTCCAACCAGCCACCAAACATGGCCGCCAGCAGCACCCCGATGATATTACCGCGCGGATCGATAGCCAGACCAAAAAAGCTGTCCATACCGCTGTAATAGCCGACTTTGGCATCCGGCACGTAGCCCAGAATAAACAGCGAGGCGATGATGGCCCCGTTTACGCCCGTGCCGCCGAAGGCTTTTTGCGCGTTGTAGCCAATCAGAATGCTGAGGAAGGTAAACAGCCCTTTGCCGAACACTTTCATATAGGCCACGCCCTGAATCAGCCAGCCAGGATGATCGCCAGGCGTGCTCAGGTGCAGGCTTTGCTCAATCAGGGTGGCAAACCCCAGCAGTAAACCTGCGGCAATAAAACCCGGAATGAGCGGCGTAAAAATGGTGGCGAAGCGTGCCAGGAACTGCTGCAGCGCGCCAGTCTGCCTGGCTTTTATCTGCTGTTTCTGTTCTGCCGCTACCTGGTGCAATACCGCGGCATCGCCCTGCGCCTGCGCCAGGATGGCCTGCATCCGTTCTGCCGCCGTCTGTGCCTTACCAGGACCGAGCACTATCTGCAACTGATCATCGCTGTCGATGACGCCCAGCACGCCGGGCAGGCGTTTCAGCCGGGCAATATCGGCCTGATTGTGTCTCAGCGTCAGTCGTAAACGCGTCATACAGTTGCCGCATACGACGATGTTCGCCGCGCCGCCCACTGCCTGCACGATATCGTGCAGAAGTGCATCGGTCATTTTTGCCATTAGCGCGCTCCCGAATCCTGTAATGCTTTGCGGATAAAGCCCTGGTGCTTAGCGAGCAGCGCGATCGCCTCATCGGCATTTAATCCTGCCAACATCATGAGGATGGCGGTTTTACAGTGTCCGCCACAGGCTGACAGCGCCGAGCGGGCGCTGGCTTCATCACAGTCAGTGGCCTGCATAACAATGTTAACCTGCCGCTGCACCAGCTTTTGGTTAGTGGCTTCAACATCCACCATCAGGTTGCCGTAAACCTTACCGCTACGAATCATCGCTCCGGTGGTGAGCATATTCAGCACCAGCTTCTGTGCGGTTCCGGCTTTCATGCGTGATGATCCCGTCACCACTTCAGGCCCCACTACTGGCGTCAGGGCGATATCGGCGACCTGAGCCATTTTGCTGAGTGGATTACAGGTCAGCGCTATCGTGGAGGCACCGCACTGCCGGGCATAATCCAGCGCGCCCAATACATAGGGCGTCCGTCCACTGGCAGCGATGCCGACCAGCACGTCGTGGCGGCTAAAGTGAATAGCCTTCAGATCCTGAGCGCCCTGTTCCACATTGTCTTCTGCGTTCTCTACCGCCTGCAAGATGGCCTGATGGCCCCCGGCAATCAGGCCAATAACCTGGTCGCGTGGTGTTCCGAAAGTTGGTGGGCATTCACTTGCATCAAGAATACCTAAACGGCCGGATGTCCCGGCACCGCAGTAAACCAGACGTCCCCCTGCGCTGAACGCCGCGCAGATCGCCTCCACCGCGCGCGCAATCTCCGGCACGATCGCCTCCACGGCCAGAGCGACTTTTTTGTCTTCCTCGTTGATGACCCGCAGCATCGCCTCTGTGCTCATTTCATCAATATGCTGGCTGGCCGGATTGCGCCCTTCCGTGATCATCTGACTGAGATCGATTTTCACACTCGTCCTCCACAGGAATAATTTATTCTGGATATTTTTAACACAACGAATGAATAATTCATCCTCTGCCCACGTTTTTTTCTGCGGTGATAAAAACGGGGTAAAAAAAAGGCCCAACCACCGTTGAGCCTTTGTCTTGCTAACCCGCTGTTAACTGGCGGTTTGCGTCCGTAACTGTAATTCGTACGCTTTAGCCTGTTCTGTATCGAACTGGTTTTCCCAGCGCGCAATGACCAGCACTGCCAGAGCATTACCCACCACGTTGAGCGCGGTGCGGGCCATATCCATAATGCGGTCCACGCCCGCAATAAACGCCAGCCCTTCCAGCGGAATACCCACGCTGCCGAGCGTTGCCAACAGCACAACAAAGGATACGCCGGGCACGCCCGCAATGCCTTTGGAGGTGACCATCAGCGTCAGCACCAGAATAATTTCGTCCGTCAGCGACAGATCAATGCCATACAGCTGAGCAATAAAGATGGCGGCGATGCTCTGATACAGCGTTGATCCATCCAGGTTAAACGAATAGCCGGTCGGAACGACAAAGCTGGTAATCGCTTTGGGCGCGCCATAGGCTTCCATTTTCTCCATGATGCGCGGCAGCACGGTTTCTGAACTGGACGTTGAGTAAGACAGGATCAGCTCATCTTTTAAAATGCGCATCAGCGTCGTAATGCGTAGCTTGCAGAAACGCGCGACCGCTCCCAGCACCACAAAGGCAAAGAAGAGGATCGCCACATATACCAGCAGCACCAACTTCGCGAGCGGCCACAGCGACGCGAAGCCAAAGTTAGCAATCGTCACGGCGATCAACGCAAACACGCCCACTGGCGCGTAACGCATAATCATATGCGTCACTTTAAACATGGTTTCTGATACGCCACGGAACAGATTGACCAGCGGATCGCGCTGTTCTGACGGCAGAGCGGACAGTCCAAGCCCAAAGAGTACCGAGAAAAAGATAATCGGCAGCATTTCACCCTTCGCCATGGAGGCAAAGATGTTCTGCGGGATCAGCGACAGGATGGTCGCCACCAGACTGTGGGTGCCTTCCTGCACCTGAGCGGTTGTGGCTTCATATTTAGAGATGTCCACCGTTGCCAGCGTAGACATATCAATGCCGGTGCCGGGCTTAAACACGTTGGCCAGGGTAATACCAACAACAATGGCAACGGTGGTAATCACTTCAAAGTACAAAATAGTTTTGAGACCAATGCGTCCCAGCTTTTTCGCATCCCCGACACCCGCAATGCCGACAATCAAGGATGAAATCACGATGGGCACGACAATCATCTTAATCAGATGAATAAAGATATCGCCCGCCGGGCTGAGAATATTATTGACTAACCATTCACGATCTTCTGGCTGATTATGCAACACGGCACCCACGATGATGCCAAGCACAAGTGCGATCAGAATCTGCCAGGCAAGGCTGATTTTAAAACCTTTCATAACGCGTAATTTCCTCAGTCAAAACCCGTTTCTCTCTACTGCGAAGGTGCAGAAGACAATACACACAGGGAAGTGAGCAAAAAGCCCGGTAAATTAGAGGGTGTTTATAGACGGCGTCCCGCATTGAAATGCGATGATTTCCATACCCATTTTCAGACGCGGTCTGAGTTGATACCTGATGATCAGGGGCGAGATAAGTACCATTTTCACTGTGGTAAATGCAACCCTTGGAGGCTTCGATTAAAACTTCACCATCTCTTAAGCATAAAATGCTGGCACAGGCGCAAATCCCTAACCTGCTGTTATGAAAAGTAAACCTTCGATAAGTTTTCGCATAGCTATTCAGGCAATGCTCAATGTCTGCGCGGTTCGTTCGCTGTTTTTTTAACCAGAGCCCTTCACAAAATGTTGCAACTTAAATCCCCATTTTTTGCAGGGAGTTAGGGTGATTTTACCCAATTCACGACGTTTTTATGTCAGCAAGGTTAACGCGTGATCTATGGCGCAAAAAAGAAACAAAACCGGTTGTCGGGCTTCACTTAACCATTGATTGACATATGATTAACATCTTCAAGGAGATTCGCCATGAGCCAACATCATATCTATCCTGTTCCAGAAAATATTGCAGCAAACGCGCTGATTACTGCCGAACAGTATCAGGCGATGTACCAGCAATCGGTTACCGATCCAGAAACATTCTGGGGGGAGCAAGGTAAAATCCTTGACTGGATAAAGCCTTACAGCAAAGTCAAAAACACGTCTTTTGCGCTTGGTAATATTTCCATTCGTTGGTATGAGGACGGCACGCTCAATCTGGCGGCGAACTGCCTGGATCGTCACCTGGCAACCCGGGGCGATCATCCTGCCATCATCTGGGAAGGTGATGATGCCAACGAAAGCAAAACAATAACCTTTCGTCAGCTTCACGCCGATGTCTGTCGCTTTGCCAACGTGCTGGAGCTGCTCGGGGTTAAAAAAGGCGATGTCGTCGCGATTTATATGCCAATGGTGCCGGAAGCCGCGGTCGCCATGCTGGCCTGCGCGCGCATTGGCGCCGTGCATTCGGTTATTTTTGGCGGCTTTTCACCGGAAGCGGTGGCAGGTCGCGTGATCGACTCCAGTGCAGCCTTAATTGTGACAGCCGATGAAGGCGTGCGCGCGGGGCGTACGATCCCACTGAAAAAAAATGTGGATGAAGCGTTAAAAAATCCCAACGTAAACAGCGTGAAAAACGTCGTGGTCTTTCAACGTACCGGCAAAGACGTCGGTTGGGTTGAAGGACGTGACAGGCACTGGCACGAGCTGATGCAGAACGCCAGTACCAACCACTCTGCAGCAGAAATGCAGGCAGAAGATCCGCTGTTTATCCTGTATACCTCAGGTTCAACCGGCAAGCCGAAAGGCGTGCTGCATACGACCGGCGGCTATCTGGTTTACGCCGCGACCACCTTTAAGTTTGTTTTTGACTACCATCAGGACGATATCTACTGGTGTACGGCTGACGTAGGCTGGGTTACCGGCCACAGCTATCTGCTGTATGGCCCGCTGGCCTGCGGTGCCACGACGCTGATGTTTGAAGGCGTGCCCAACTGGCCGACGTCCGCCCGCATGGCGCAGGTGGTGGATAAGCATAAAGTCACCCTGCTCTATACCGCGCCCACGGCTATCCGCGCGCTGATGGCCGAAGGGGACAAGGCGATTGAAGGCACCGACCGTAGCAGCCTGCGTATTATGGGTTCGGTCGGGGAGCCGATTAATCCGGAAGCCTGGGAGTGGTATCACAAAAAAATCGGCAACAGCCAGTGTCCAATAGTGGATACCTGGTGGCAGACCGAAACCGGGGGGTTTATGATTACCCCGCTACCCGGCGCAACGCGGCTTAAGGCCGGTTCTGCGACCACGCCTTTCTTTGGCGTACAGCCCGCGCTGGTCGATAATGAGGGGCATCCTCAGGAAGGAGCCTGCGAAGGTAACCTGGTTATCACTGACTCCTGGCCAGGCCAGGCCCGAACGCTGTTCGGCGATCACGACCGTTTCGAACAAACCTATTTCTCTACCTTCAAAAATGCCTACTTTAGCGGTGACGGCGCGCGACGGGATGAGGACGGTTATTACTGGATTACCGGCCGCGTGGATGATGTGCTGAATGTGTCAGGACATCGTCTGGGCACGGCAGAAATTGAATCGGCCCTGGTTTCCCACCCTAAAATTGCCGAAGCCGCTGTGGTGGGGATCCCGCACAGCATTAAGGGCCAGGCGATTTACGCCTATATCACCCTGAATCACGGCGAGGAGCCCTCACCAGAGCTTTATACCGAAGTGCGTAACTGGGTACGCAAAGAAATTGGCCCGATCGCCACGCCCGATGTGCTGCACTGGACCGACTCTCTGCCAAAAACCCGCTCCGGTAAAATCATGCGCCGTATCCTGCGGAAAATCGCCGCGGGTGATACCAGTAATTTAGGCGATACGTCAACGCTGGCCGATCCTGGCGTCGTTGAGAAACTGCTTGAAGAGAAACAGTCCATCACCATGCCGTAACAACCCGGCGGAAAGCATCAGGCTTTCCGCCACCACTTCCCTACGTAGTGTGTTTCTGTAGTCACAAAAATATAACTCATTCACGCTTTTGCGTGAGGTCCACGCCTGCATGCTTCTGGAGATAATGTGATGAATGATGCCCTGCCCGAACAGGAAAGGATCTACCAACAAATTGAACGTAATCCTCGCTTTCAGGAATTGGTACACAAGCGCCAGTCCTTTGCCCTGCTGCTGTCGTTAATTATGCTGGTGCTGTATGTCGGCTTTATTCTGCTTATTGCTTTTGCCCCTGGCTGGCTGGGCACGCCTCTTCATGCCGGCACCAATGTGACACGCGGCATTCCGCTCGGCGTGGGGCTGATCGTCATCTCCTTTGTCCTGACCGGCGTGTACGTCTGGCGCGCAAACGGCGAGTTTGATCGTCTGACGAAGGCTATCCTCAGCGAGGTAAAACCATGATCCGTCTTATGCTGTGGATGCTGGCAGCGCTGCTGCCGTTTTCTGCTCTGGCCGCCGATGCCATTACGGGCGCGGTACAGAAACAGGCTGTTAACTATCAGGCGATCGTCATGTTTGTGATTTTCGTCGGCGCCACGTTGAGTATCACTTACTGGGCGTCGAAGAGAACGCGTTCGCGTAGCGATTACTACACCGCAGGCGGAAATATCACCGGCTTTCAGAATGGGCTGGCCATGGCAGGCGACTTTATGTCCGCCGCCTCTTTTCTGGGTATTTCGGCGCTGGTGTATACCTCGGGCTATGACGGCTTAATCTATTCGCTGGGCTTTCTGGTCGGCTGGCCGATGATTCTGTTTCTGATTGCAGAACGGCTGCGTAATCTGGGGCGCTATACCTTTGCCGATGTTGCCTCGTATCGCCTGAAGCAAAAACCCATACGCACCCTGTCAGCCTGCGGTTCACTGGTGGTGGTTGCGCTCTATCTGATTGCTCAGATGGTTGGGGCAGGTAAACTGATCCAGCTTCTGTTCGGCCTCAATTATCATATCGCCGTCATCCTGGTGGGGATCCTGATGGTGATGTACGTGCTGTTCGGCGGCATGCTGGCGACGACCTGGGTTCAGATCATTAAAGCCGTTCTGTTGCTGTTTGGTGCCTCGTTCATGGCCATTATGGTAATGAAAAGCACCGGTTTTAGCTTTAATACGCTGTTCACCGAAGCGATGGCTGTCCACCCGAAAGGCGCGGCCATTATGCAGCCTGGCGGGCTGGTTAAAGATCCCATTTCTGCCCTGTCGCTGGGGCTGGGGCTGATGTTTGGTACGGCGGGATTGCCGCATATTCTGATGCGCTTCTTTACCGTTGCCGACGCCAAAGAGGCACGTAAAAGCGTATTTTGGGCCACCGGTTTTATGGGGTACTTCTACTTTCTGACCTTTATTATCGGCTTCGGCGCCATACTGCTGGTCGGTGCCAACCCGGCCTTTAAAGATGCCTCCGGCGCGTTAATCGGCGGCACCAATATGGCGGCGGTACACCTGGCGAATGCGGTTGGCGGCAGCACCTTCCTGGGCTTTATTTCAGCCGTGGCATTCGCCACGATTCTGGCCGTGGTGGCTGGCTTGACGCTGGCGGGCGCTTCGGCGGTCTCTCACGATTTGTATGCCAGCGTTTACCGTAAGGGCCAGGCCAGCGAGCGCGACGAGCTGCGGGTGTCGAAAATTACGGTGCTGGTGCTCGGTGTTGTGGCGATCGCCCTGGGTATTCTGTTTGAAAAACAGAACATCGCGTTTATGGTCGGCCTGGCGTTCTCGATTGCGGCCAGCTGTAACTTCCCGATTATCCTGCTTTCCATGTACTGGTCTAAACTCACCACCCGCGGCGCGATGGTCGGCGGCTGGTTAGGGCTGATCACCGCCGTGGTGCTGATGATTCTTGGCCCTACCGTCTGGGTTCAGGTGTTGGGCCATGCTTCGCCAATCTATCCGTATGAATATCCGGCCCTGTTCTCTATTACTATCGCCTTTGTGGGCACCTGGCTGTTTTCGGTTACCGATCATTCGCAACAGGGCGCAGAAGAGCGTTCACGCTTCCGGGCGCAGTTTATTCGCTCCCAGACCGGTGCCGGTATTGAGCAGGGCAAAGCGCACTAATCCCTTTTCCCGGGCATAAAAAAAGGGCAGGGTCCGCGAGGCCCCTGCCCTTTTTCTCAGGCCACTATCAGAAGCGCAGTGATGCACCCACGTATGGACCATCGACCAGGACGTTGTCTTTACGACCGCCTTTATTATTCAGCTCGATATACTGATAACCCACGCGCAGGTTAAGCAGAGAGACCGGCGTAAAGCTCACACCACCACTCGCTTCCTGGTAGCTGTCAAGATGATCGGTAAGGCCTTCCGGCGCATAATAATACTGGCCGTACAGGCCCCACATGCTGTTGAAGTTGTACTGCGCGCTGCCGCCCAGCGCCACCGCAAATCCGTCTTTCCCGTCTTCAGGATGGGTAAAAATCGCCTTTGCGGTTGGCGCCAGTCGCAGATCGCCAAAATCGACGTTGTAGCCCAGGCCAGCGCCGTAAGTGCTGCCGTCATGATCGCTACGCAACCAGTTGCCGTTCAGGAACAGGCCTGGTGAGGTCGTGCCCAAACCGACATTCAGGTTGGTGCTGTGCTCGCCAACATCGACGCTGCCCTCGATGGCCTGCGCGGCGCCGCTCAGCATAATGAAGCTCAGAGCGCTTCCGGTAACAAGTTGCTTAAACATGATTCTCTCCATGATGGGTCAAATAATTCCGCATCAAGGGTAGCAGTCTGAAACGAGGTGACAACTAAATTTGGAAAGCTTTACGTAAAAAGAGATGTCATTTTGTGCCAAAACGGACAACGCGCTGTAAGTTAAGCGGAAAAGAGCGGATGACAGGCGCATTCAGGCCTGTCATCACCCGGCTCAGTGTGCCCACATCAGGTGCCCGATGAACGGCGCCAGTATGACGGTTACTACACCAGACAGCATCATCACCAGGCTAGATACCACGCCTTCCTGCTGCCCCAGTTGATAAGCGCGTGCCGTACCGGCACCGTGCGAAGCGGCACCGAATCCGGCCCCTTTCGCCACGCCCTGTTTGATGGCGATGCGCAGGAACAGCACATCCCCTACCGCCATGCCAAATACGCCTGTCACAACCACAAACAGTGCCACCAGATCGGGCTGCGCACCCATGGGTTTGGCCGCCGCCAGCGCAAAGGGCGTAGTAATGGAGCGCACGGCCAGACTTCGCTGAATAGTTTCCGGTAAATTCAGTAAGCGCGCCAGCCAGACGGAACTGCATACCGAGACTGTTGTGGCGGTTAACACACCGGCACTCAGCGATAACCAGTGGCGTTTAATCACCGCCAGATTTTCATAGACCGGCACCGCAAAGGCCAACGTCGCGGGGCCCAACAGCCACAGTAGCCAGTGGCTTTCCGCAATATAGTTTTGCCAGCTGATATGGGTCAGCAGCAGCAGCGCCACCAGAATGAGCGGCGTCATGATCAGCGGCATCAGTAACAGTGTTGGCCAGCGGCGATACAGCCGTTTATTCAGGTAATAAATCAATAGCGTGACGGCCGCACACAGCAGGCTGATAAACAGATTACGCATCGTCGCCGCCCTGCTTACGCGCGGCCCGCGCGACCTCGAAGCGGTACAGGCGATCCACCACCAGGGCGGTCGTTGCCAGCACCAGTAGCGTACTGACCGCAATCACCACAAAAATCCGCCAGCCATCAATCTGCAACAGATCAGCGTAATTCACCACCGCCACCACTGCCGGGATAAAAAACAGCAGCATCTCTGCCAGCAGCCAGCTGGCACCGACTTTCACCCAGCGCAGCGGTAAAACGCGTAGCGCAATCAGCATTAACATCAGCAGCATGCCGACAATGTTGGCCGGCAGCGGCAGATGCAGCCAGTTCACCAGCTGCTCGCTGGCGACGAATACCGAGATAAACAGCGCCAGCTGTAGCGGTAAGCTGAGCCGTTGCAGCCTGTCGAGGTTAAGGCGCGGCAATGCCAGGGCCATCATTTTTCTCCCATATCGTTAATGCGCTCAGTATAGAATCACGAGGTACTGTGAAAAAAATGAATTAAAATTATTAAAATCATGCCAGAAAGGAATAGTTATGGACGTTCGTGCGTTGCGTTACTTTACCGAAGTGGTACGTCAGCAGAGTTTTACCCGGGCCGCGCAAAAGCTGTTTGTGACGCAGCCGACGATCAGCAAAATGGTGCGTCAGCTGGAAGAGGAGCTGGACTGCGCGCTACTGCTTCGCGATGGACGTCGCCTACATCTCACGGACAGCGGACAAGCCGTTTATCAACGCGGACTGGCTATTTTGCAGGAGTTCCATCAGCTTGAGGCAGAGATAGGCGATATCAATCAGTTGAAAACCGGCAAGCTGCGGCTCGGTATTCCCCCAATGGTCGGCATGCAGATCGCTGGTTCGGTTTCGGCGTTTCGTCGCCGGTATCCGGGCGTGGAACTCAGCATTGCTGAGTTTGGCGGCTTAACGGTTCAGGAGGCGGTGCTGGCAGGCACGCTGGATATTGCCCTGACGGCGCTCCCGGTCGATGCCGAATTACCCCTGGAAACGTTATCGCTGATGCAGCATCCGTTATGTGTCTTACTGCCCCGTCAGGAACCCTGGCTGCAACGCACCCAGCTCAGCCTGCGCGATTTGGCTCCGCATCCTTTGCTGATCTTTAATGAAGAGTTTTCGCTGAACCGCCAGTTAATGAAAGCTTTTCAGCGTCAGGAGATAACCCCTACCATTGCCGTGCGTAGCGGGCAGTGGGATTTTCTGGCCGCCATGGTGCAGGCCGGGATGGGGCTGGCAATTTTGCCGGAGCCGATATGCCAGCGGTTAGATAAACAGTCGTTACTGTGGCTGCCGCTGGAATCCGAGCTTCAGTGGCATCTGGGGCTGATCTGGCGGGAAGGCAGCTATCTGTCACGCAGCGCGCAGGCGTGGATTGCGTGTTGCCGCGAACACTGGCCCGATCAGGCGCCGCGCCTCTCCGTCTAGTGCGGCAGCCCGCCCGGCCGTCGCAGAACGCAGGTGACCGGGCGGGCGCGGCGCAACAGGGAGTTTACTCTTCTTTCTCGATCAGAAGCGCTTCCAGCAGGTCCAGATCGTGCAACAATTTTTGCATCGTTTCGTTGGATATCTGCTGGGTGGCACGCAGGTGATACACTTCGGCACGTTCGGCACGCAGTGCGTTCAAACGGAAGCGACGTTCCAGGTTCTCGGCAAACAGCGCGTGCTCGAGGTCGTTTTTCCCCTCCGCACGGCGACGCAGGTTGCCGATGACACGCAGGCTGACCTCTTTCAGCAGCTCAGGATCGATATTTTCGTCGGTTTCCTTTTCGAGCCGTGCCTCCATCTTTTGCAGACTATCGATAGCCACACCGGCCATCACCGCTCTTGCATGCTGAAGTTCGTGCCGATGGGCACTCTTATCCATCGTCTCGACGCCGCGCAGCAGCACCGGCAGAACAATGACGCCAACCAGTAACGAGAACAGAATCACGCCGGTTGCGATAAACACCAGCTCATAGCGCGCCGGGAAAGGATTGCCGTTGCTCAGGAACAGGGGAATCGACAGGACACCCGCCAGGGTGATGGCCCCGCGCACGCCCGCAAAAGAGGCAATCAGCAGTTCGCGCAAAGAGTAGCTGGAGAAAACTAACGGCTTGTTTTTTAACAGGCGCTTGCTGAAACGCTGCATGATCCACAGCCAGCCGAAACGCACCACCATTAACGCCGCATAGACCAATGCGATATCTGCAAAGATCATCCAGATATCCACGTTGGGATCCGCGTTCGCCTGTTGAATGGAATTTTCCAGGATAGAGGGCAATTGCAGGCCCAGCATCAGGAACACCATGCCGTTAAACACAAACTCCAGCATGTGCCAGACGCTGTTGGCGCGCAGTCGCATGGTCAGCGGGGCCTGACGGATAATACCGGAGCGCGTGATGGTCATCCCGGCCGCGACGGCGGCTAAAATGCCGGAAACGCCCAGGTGTTCTGCAATCAGATAAGAGGCAAACGGCAGCAGCAGCAGCAGGACAATCTGTGTGGCAGCATCGTCCCCACCGCTCCAGCGGTTCAGGACACGCAGTGACTTACCGTAGAGCCAGCAGACCGCAACACCGGCAATTAAGCCGCCGACCGCCACTTTCAGGAATTCGACGCTGGCACCGCCCCAACTAAACACCATGGTGCCCATCGCCACCGCGACGGCAAATTTCAGTGAAACCAGGCCAGAGGCATCGTTCATCAAGGCTTCGCCCTGAAGTATTCCCATAATTTTCTTAGGAATGCGGCCTTCGCCGACAATGCCTGAAAGCGCCACGGCATCGGTAGGTGATAACACTGCCGCCAGGGCGAAAGCAGGGATAAGAGGAATACCGGGAACCGTCCAGTAAATCAGATAGCCAATTCCGACGACGGTAATCAGCACCAGCACCAGCGCCAGGCCAAGAATTTCCCGCCCGTAATGCAGAAACTCGCTAACCGGCGTTTTCCAGCCGTCAGCAAATAACAGCGGCGGAATAAATAAGACGAGGAACAGTTCCGGATCAAAATCCACATGCAGGCCGAAGTTAGGCCAGGCCAGTAGCGCACCGACGGCGATCTGCACCAGCGGTAGCGGGATTTGAAAAGGCAAGATACGTGCGGCGACCCCGGAGAGCGACACCACCAGTGTCATAATTAAAATAGTAAAAAAGATTTCCATGCTTTCCTTAGGCGGTTGTTATCTTCGAATCAACTATAAGTTAAAAGTGTAAAACAAACTGGCCAGGGCAGGAAAAGCAAGCCGTGCTTAAAAGACCAAAAAGCGGATAATTCCGGACGCTCCGCTGAACGTCCGGTTTGACAGTCAGATCGCCCAGCCTCCGGCATAAAAGGCGACTAACGCGGCGGCAATCACGACAGTGCCCACGTTGAGCTTACGCCACTCGCCCGCAAACATACGGCCCACCACCAGAGTGGCGAACCCCATCATAATGCCGGTAACGATGTTACAGGTCAGCACGATAATCACCGCCGTGAGCAGGCCGGACATGGCATCAACGAAGTCACCGAAATCGATCTTGGCCACGTTGCTCAGCATCAACAGGCCGACATACATCAACGCTGGCGCGGTGGCGTAAGCCGGCACCAGGTATGCGATCGGCGACATGAACAGAATGACCAGGAACAGGAGACCCACAACGATCGCCGTCAGGCCGGTTTTACCGCCCGCCGCCGTACCGGCGGCAGACTCAATGTAGACTGCCGCAGGCGAAGCACCGACAAGGCCGGCAAACAGGCTACTGACGGAATCCGTGGTCAGCGCCCGACCACCGTTGATGATCTGCCCGTCTTTATCCAGCAGATTGGCCTGGCCCGCAACCGCGCGGATCGTGCCGGTGGCATCAAAGACCGCCGTCATCACTAGCGCCAGCACGCTGGGCAGCACCGCAGGCTGCAAGGCGCCCATGATGTCCAGGCTAAAGAGCTGTGACTCACCCTGCGCATCACGCAGGCTGGGCAGGGCAAACAGTCCCTGCCAGCGCACGGCCGGGTCGAACACCAGCCCCAGAGCAGAAATCGCGATAACGGTCAGTAAAATACCGCCAGGCACGCGGCGTTTTTCCAGGCCAAAAATGGCGGCCAGCCCCAGCAATGACATCATGACGGGGAACGACGTAAACTGGCCCAGGGCAACGGGTAACCCTGAGGCCGGATTTCTGACGACCAGTCCCACGTTGTCTGCCGCAATCAGCAGCAAAAACAGACCAATGCCGACGCCCGTTCCGTGCGCAACCCCCATTGGCAGATTGCGTAAGATCCAGGCGCGAATCCCGGTGGTGGAAATCAGGGTAAAGAGCAGGCCCATCAGGAACACGGCACCCAGCGCCACGGGTACGCTAATGTGCTGACCCAGCACAAGGCTGAAAGCGGTAAACGCCGTCAGTGAGATAGCACAGCCAATTGCCATGGGTAAATTCGCCCACAGCCCCATGATGATCGATCCCACGCTCGCCACCAGACAGGTCGCAACGAACACCGCCGTGGGTGAAAATCCCGCCTTACTGAGCATGCCGGGCACCACGATCACTGAATAAACCATGGCGAGGAACGTAGTCAGCCCGGCGACAATTTCCTGTCGCACGCTGCTGCCACGGGCCGAGATGGCGAACCAGGCATCCAGCTTTCCACCGGACGGGCGTGATTCAATTGACATAGTTGAGCCTCAAAAATTGTTGTAGTGGGATCGTGCGGTAACGGCCCTGACGTCCCTGGAAACCTGTCATCGCCAGCGGGTAGCCGGCAAAAGGCAAACGTTTACTTCGCCGCACAGAACGGGACGTCACGCTGCCCCGTTTAAAGGGGGCAGATTATCCGGCGTTTAACCGCCGTTTTTCAACCGCTGAGTGAGGATTGGTGACTATAAAGATCAGGTTGATAACATCAGGAATGCTCTTGATACCATCATTTAACATTCTGTCCGTCAGGATAAGGCGTCAATCACGAGAAGGCAGGCAAGAATGACGCCGGTCGGCGTCATCGGGCAACGTGCATCAGCCAGAAAGGTTAATCTCACCGCCTTGTTGAATAGCGCGCTGCCAGGCCGCGCGCTGTTGCACGGTCGTTAACCATCTTTGCGTAGCGGGGGCATCTTTCAGTCCGGCGCGCTGGCTCAGCGCCAGAATAGGGAAACTCATCTGCACATCCGCAATGCTGAAGCGCTGACCCGCGAACCACGGCTGTGTTGAAAGGTGAGCTTCAATGACCTGCTTGTGCAATTTGAGTTGTTTATCCAGCCAGGCTTTCTGAACGCCTTTGCCCAGCGCCGCGCCCACGGGGCGAAGCAACCAGGGCACCGGCGCGCTGCCAAGGCGGCCAAAAACCAGCTTCATCACCAGCAGCGGCATCAGTGAACCTTCCGCATAGTGCAGCCAGTAACGCGCCTGTAGCTGCGCCTCTTCATCAGTGAGCTGCAGCCGTTTTTCGCTGTCGTATCTTTCTTCCAGATACTCAAGGATGGCACCGGACTCGGCCACCACGCGATTGCCATCGGTGATCACGGGCGACTTCCCTAACGGATGCACTTTTTTTAAAGCGTCCGGCGCCAGCATCGTGGGTTCGCGCTGGTAGCGCTTGACCTGGTAAGGCACTTCCAGCTCTTCCAGCATCCACAGCACCCGGTGAGAGCGCGATTGTTCAAGATGGTGAACGGTGATCATCATGGTTCCCTGTGAGTGAATATGCTGCAAGTATAGACGTCACCTTGTCTTATGCAGGGAACCATCCTGCTCAGGATCGAGCAATACCGCGCCAGAGCCCTGCTGGCCCAGCAGGTCGCCAGGGTTGCGCAGCGGGCAGTCACGCATTGATAAACACCCACAGCCAATGCAGCCATCCAGATCGTTACGCAGGCGCGTCAGCGTTTCGATGCGCTTATCCAGTTCGTCGCGCCAGTGCTGCGTCAGATTGCCCCATTCCTGAGCAGACATCCGCTTATCTGCCGGCATGTTCTCAAGACTGTCACTGACGCTGGCGAGCGGAATACCAATGCGCTGTGCAATTTTAATAATGGCCACCCGTCGCAGCACATCACGGCTGTAACGCCGCTGGTTTCCGCTATTGCGGGTGCTGAAAATCAGCCCTTTGCTTTCATAAAAGTGCAGTGCAGAAACGGCGACGCCGCTTCGGCGCGCCACTTCGCCCGGTGTCAGCACGGGTTTTGGGTAATTGCGATCTTTTTTCATTTGGCACTTTACCTCAAGTTAACTTGAGGAATTATACTCTTTTCCCATCAGAACGACACCTTCCCTTATGATGTCATGCGCCAGCGGGCGGACCCGGTTTTATCGCCGAAAGCCTGTCAATTCCGCATGAACGCTAAGGGGAAATTCACCAGAAGGATGAGGCCATGATACAAGAAGAGATCATTCATTCACTGACGCACTGGATTGACCAAAACCTGGATAAGAGCCTGTCAATTGACGAAGTCGCCGCCAAATCAGGCTATTCGAAATGGCATCTGCAACGTATGTTCCGTAGCGTGACGAAACAGACGTTGGGTGGCTATATTCGCGAACGCCGCCTGACGCTGGCCGCTGAAGCGCTGCGACAAACGCAGCGGCCGGTGTTTGATATTGCGATGCAATATGGCTATGACTCGCAACAGACATTCTCACGCGTTTTTCGTCGCCAGTTTTCACAAACGCCCACGGCTTATCGCCACGCGATGCGCCGCCAGGCCATCCAGCGTCCGCGTTTGATGCGCTTTGACTGCAGCGACACGATGACCAGCTTTACCCAGCGGACAACGGGAGAATGCTGTCCGGTTAGCTGACGCGCTCCGTGCGCCTGCCCAGGCGCACGCCGCATTTAGTGCCCCAACCTTGTCGTAAGCGCCCTCTTTTTCTGCTGCCAGATCAGACAAATTTTGTACAAAAATCAGAAATCGGATGATATAGTGTGACCCACATCACATTATGACACTTGTTGCCGACGAAAGAGCCCGACCTGACAGACTTTTCCGCCGACGTGATGTTCGCAGACAGTCAGGCGTAATCTCCGATTTTGAGGTCAAAATTGATGGCGACTTTAACCACCAGTTTTCTTGTTATGCGCTGGGAATTGCTTAGCGCGATAATGATGTTCTTTGCCAGCACGCTAAAAACCCGTCTCCGCCAGGACAGTCATCACGTCATGGCGTTTCTCTGTGGCAGCGTAGGCGTTGGGATGTCGTGCTGGTTCGTGACCGGCTTGATGGGCATCACGTTGAGTATGGAAAACGTGCACCATTTCTTTAGCGTCTCTAAAGATGTCTTTATCGACGTGATGAGTCGAGCGCCCGCTAACTGGCAAATGCCCTGATAAACCCATAAAAAACCCCGCAAAGCGGGGTTTTTTATATTGCTGTGTAGCGTCAAATTTTCTTCAACATAACAGGAATGGCAACGTCCTGTATTTCTACGTCCGGCCTCTGCGTTCCGCGACGATCCTGAATCCACATTTCACCCATCATCTTATCCAGCCCGCCATCCAGACCCGTCACCATGCCTGCGCCTGGCGTGAACGTCAGCTCGCCAAAATAAATGTGTTCATCATGGATATACCAGTCAACACGGACATAGTCGAAGTCGCTGGCCAGCGTTTTGCTTAACGCCAGGGCCTGTTGTAACGATGGCATCACCGTCGAAACGTCCAGCCCGGTATCGCGAATTTTATGGAACGCCTCACTCAGGTTGTTCACATAAAAATTCATTGAGAGCTGAGGCTGACAGCGGTTGTAAATGACCTGAAGCACATACTCAAAGTTGCCATCGCGCTTATTAAACATGTGGAACTTGTAGTCAACCGGGGCACTTTTGCCATCACCGATGTATTGCTCAACCAGAATACGTGGCTTGATGTAGCGATAGTGAATCTCACGCGCTTCGTTGGCGAAGTCAGTCTTTAACCACGTGTAGCAGTTATGAATGATTTGCTGCTTCCGGAGTGCGTTAGGTTCCTCCAGCACGATCTCGACCATGTTTGACGCATGATTCGGTTTGATCACCGTTCCCTTCCAACGCGTCAGATTGTTCAACGTGGTGGGATCGGTCGTGTCATGAAGCAGCGGTATCAGATATTCATTGCCGATCTTCTCAGCAATAAACTCACGCACCGAAAACTTGTCAGACAGGCGGGCATAGAGCTGATAGTCACCATGAATGAACTTGCGATACAGCACTTTTTCATTGAACACCTTGGGCTCACGCAGGTTGGGGAGCCTTCTGAACTTACGGAAATAATAAATCCGGTCCTGATAAGTCCAGGGCATCTTCTTGATGAAGTATTGCAAACTTCTTCTGAGCTCGTGTTTTAACTTGAGCATATTTGACCTCATTTGTAGGTTTTGTAGTTGAGTGAGGAAACCTGGATTTTTTGAATCACGCCGTGTTTAAAGAAATAATTCATGACGGTCAGGGACAGGAGCTCTGATAGAAAAACGCTCCATGCGGCTCCTGTAATGCCATAGCCCTGAATCAGCCACCAGGAAAGCGGCATACTGATGATCACCAGACAAATGATTTTCTTCAGTAAATAATCAAAGCCCCCTTCCTTTACCATGTAGCGATACGCGACGGTGCCCAGCGCCGAAAAGCTGGTCGCTATCGACAGCAGGGTGATGAGATTGCCTGACTGGGTAAACGCTGGGCCATACAGCGCGATGATTATCTGTTCACCGAACAGTGCGACGATCAGCAACATCAGCAAAGACACGGCCATCACGTAGCCATGGAGCCGCGCCGTCAGCCTGATCGCTTCCTCACCGCGCGCGCGAAAAATTTCGCTAAAGCACGAGGTGATGAGTGCGACGGGAATAAAAATCCACGAGGCGGCGATGGTATTGGCTGCGGCAAACAAGCCAAGCTCCTGGGCCGATGCGATGCCAGCCAAAAACATCTGCGCGGCTTTTACCTGGACAGAGATAAAAATGCTGGAAATCGCCAGAGGCAATCCGGCATACATCAGGTAACGCAAATACAGTGTTCGCGTCTCGCGCGGCGGAAGCTGGTCCTGATGTGCCTGATAAAAGGTGTAACGTTTGATGGCGTAAGGCACCAGCGTGACCGTGATAACCGAAAGCGTTAGCCACAATGGATTGAGACGCAGCCAGGCAATGATAAAGCTCAGGGCAAAACTCATCAGCATGCCAATCGCATTCGCCACGGTATTCAGCTTTGACGCCAATCGTGCATTGTTGTAAACGCTAAAGGTGTCCTGTGTGACAAAAACAGACGCAACAAAAGAGGCCAGTGCAAATGCCAGGAAGTTCTCCTGCATGTTGTACCAAACCCAAATTAATACTGGCCCTGAGGTGAGAAGTAATAAACCCATGCGCAACGTGCGTGCGATGCGCATTAAACGTAAACCTTTGGCCGCATTTTTGCTGACACGTTTAAACAAAATTGTTTCAGTGCCAAAGAGGGCTATGGTTTGCACCATAGCAAATAATGACGTTGAAAATGCCATCTGACCAAATAGGGTCGGACCGAAGGATTTTGCCACATATGACGTCACGAAAATGACGCCAAAGACGGAGATAATCTTTTCAGACATCATCCAGGCGGCATTAGACATTACGCTCAATTTCATCGACTGTTCCTTAGTATTACTCTACATCTACCACTTCGGTGCCCATCCCTGGGACGAATTAATAAGCGCTTAAATTTCATAGCGAAATTATAAACATCGCGCCAGTCCGGCGCGAAAATGAGAATCCAGTCTTATTTTATCGGGAGAATTCAGGAGAATTCTGATTATATCTGGACCGAATACCCTCTACTGGAAACGATTTCAAATTGAAACCAATAATGTTTCCAAAAACCATCCTCCCTGAATAAAACAGGTCAGGCGGCTTTGAATATCAAATTTACAGTCATTTTTTATCTTTGGGATGCGATGAATTTATATCAAAAACCCCATACCAGGAAGGCGCGACATCCCGATAAGAATAAAATAAGATTTATCCCATGATGATATTTATTCTAAATATCTTAATTTAACCCTCGCAATTTAACGTCCGTATTTAAATACGGCACTCAATGAAATCATACAGTACCAAAGGTTAATAAAGTAATTCTCATCCATTAATTGATAAGAAAGGTAAGAGCATTTATGAGAAAGTCACGATATAGCGAAGATCAAATCACAAATGCCATTAAAGCTTCTGAATCGGGCGTTAAGGTTAAAGAGATTTGTGAAGAGCTGGGCATCTCTGAGGCAACCTTCTACAGCTGGAAGAAGAAGTTCTCTGGGCTATCCTCGGAAGAAGGCAGAAAAATCAAAGAACTGGAAGAAAAAGTACAGTTTCTGACACGCGAACTGCAAGCGCTGAACGCGGATAAGGAAATGCTACAGAGCGTATTGAAGAATTTCTTCACCACCAACGAAAAACGTCAGGCGGTCAACTTCTTACAGAGCACTTTTGATGTAGGAACCCGGCGCAGCTGCCGTTTACTGGATATTAGCCGTAGCGTTTATCATTACCCTGCCGGTTCAGATAACCGCTAATAGTGAGACAACGGCTTTATAATGGCGACATCGCTGAGATTTGTTCTTACCAGAAGAGATGAAGAGCATTTAACAGGACATTTATGGTGGTGCGCTTCGCCCAGTCCGTAATTAATGAATGGATTTGCGGTTACGCTTCCTTTTTTGCGGTAAAATTGATTCACAACAGCAAAAGTCTCTCTATCTACGCCACTTTTATACGCCAAATCTCATTTCGGTGAGATTGGCGCCCCTCTTTTTTTCATTAGCCTCCCTAAAAGAATCGAATATCCACTGGCCTCTTTGTTCAGCAAGGGTAATGTTAAGTCGGTTTATAAAGTGCTTTTTTTAGCCACCGCTGGCCTTGGGAATTTTTTCCAATCTCGCCGCGATCGTTGTCAGCATAAAAAGATAAAAACAGGCCAGAATAATCTCAGATAAACAGTTTATTGATACTTATCACTTTCAGCAGCCAATAGCACATATCCTGTACTATTGATGCCCATCGTTAAACATTAAATAAAAGCGAAGCGGGATGAACGAGCGATTTAATTAGACACTGCTGAAGTAAAGGGTGGTTTTTTATAGGGATTTATCTTAACCAAACGGCAACGCTGCGTGCTGGTTACACATAAAATTTGGCGGCCAGCCTAAACATCAGGCTCACATTCTCCTCTTTTTAGGGCGAATGACGGTCGTGCCCCGGACAAAACTGTCTGTTTTTTGTTCAAAATGCACCCGGCAGCACGTGGTAACGCCCTACGGGGATCACATTTTTTTGCAGAGCGCGCGGCGCATATAACAGATAAAGGCCAGTTACAGGGTGAGAAAAGCGCGATTACCGCGTTATTTTGCCGTGCCTGAGTCAGGCATAATCCGAAAAAGCGTGAATATCACACCGGGTAATTATCAATTATCAGGGGCAAGGCTTATCGAATGTTGATGGCAGTACCGCGTGGCTGAGGTTTAAATCGCATCGTCCAGAACAGGCCAGAAGCCAGGCAAAAAAACAGCGACTAATGTGAAGACAGGTTGCCCGTATTGAGTCCAGACCAATGTCCACAACGGCCCGGCGAGGATGGCAAAAACGGAGGGAGGCCTCATCAACAACAGCGATAAGCGCTGGCTGTGTTCCCTCACAGGAAAGGCGGCATGATTCACATCAGCGGAGCGAAATGAGGCCCCAGTAGCAGGCCAACTGACCACTGTTCAGCACACTCAAATCAGCGCCAGCAGTCGCCTCATAAACGCCTGAGTGGTTATGGGTTTATCTGTTTTTGATAGCGGCCCGACGTGATGCCATAACGACGGGCCATTGCCAGGCCAGCTGGCCACTATTCAGCGCACACAAATCAGCGCCAGCAGTCGCCTCATAAACGCCTGCGTGGTTTTGGGTTTATCTGTTTTTGATAGCGGCCCGGCGTGATGCTATAACGACGGGCTATCGCCAGGCCAACTGGCCACTGTTCAGCGCACACAAATCAGCGCCAGCAGTCGCCTCATAAACGCCTGAGTGGTTATGGGTTTATCTGTTTTTGATAGCGCCCCGGCGTGATGCCATAACGATGGGCAAACGCGCGCGTCAGATGAGCCTGATCCGTTAAGCCCACGGCGGCAGCCACGCTGGCAATGGCCTCACCCTGAGCCAGCTTCTGTTTGGCCTCATACAGTCGGTAAGCCATTAACATTTGCTGAGGCGTAACGTGAAAACGATCTCGGAAGGCCCGTAAAAAGTGCCAGGGCGACAACGAGGCTAACGCGGCCAGCGTCTCCAGTCTGAGCGGTTCAGCCAGATTGGCGCGCAGGTAGTCGCGCACGTCATCGAAACGGTGTCGGGCTTCAGCTTTACGCGGTGAGGACATTCGCGCCAGCGGGCGCATATACAGCAGCAGTTCAGATAATAAACTGTCGCGTGCCAGTGCCGTATCGGCCTGCCACAGCGCCGAGAGGAGTTGCGATAAAGGTTGTGCCAGACGCACATCCGTTCTGAGCGCCTCATCAAACCACCAGCCGCGATCGCCACTGAGTTCGTCCATCAACTGCGGCTGAATATAAATCATCTGATAGCGCCAGCCGTCTTCGCAGGCCGATTCACCGGTATGCAGCTCATCGGGATTCATCATCACCAGCGAATGCGCGGGCGCGATGTACTGCGTACCGCGATAGCGAAAACGTTGTGCTCCCGCCTCAATGGTGCCTATGCCAAACGCTTCGTGCGTATGCGGCTCAAAGGCGTAATGAGAGATGTGCGCCTGATAAAGCTCCACACCTGGCAGGTCTGGCGATTGCTTAAACTGTGCGCGATCTTTTTCACCGGGAAATACGGCTGGAATGCCCTCCACCTCACCTCTCCTTATTCCTGCAACAAGGTCTTCTGCACCGCACCCAAACTGCAGATTGTTATCCTCTGTCGATTAGGTAACACTGCTTCACAGGCACACTCACCGGGAGCAATTATGCAGCGCGTAGTCATGGTCGTTGATATGCAAAATGGCGTGTTTGAATCGCCGCGTTTCGATCGCGCCGGGCGAGTGGCGCAGATCAACCGACTGATCAGACAGGCTGACATTACACTGTTTATTCAGCATCGCGAAGGGAAGATGATTGAGGGCACCCATGCTTTTGCGCTGCTACCCGAAATTGAACAGCCCCAGAATGCGTATTACGTTACCAAAACCGCCTGCGACAGTTTCTGGCAGACAACCCTGGCTTCGCTGCTGGCCACCTTAGCTATCACTGACTTCGTGATTTGTGGCTGTGCCACCGACTACTGTGTTGATACCACGCTCAAAGTCGGAGCAGGCTTAGGGTATCGCATCACCGTGGCCGCCGACGCGCACACCACTGCCGACAGGACCTATGCCAACGCTGAGCAGTTAATTGGTCAGCATAATGAAGTCTGGGCAGCCCTTAGCATGCCCGGTAACGTGCCGCGCGTTGTCGATACCGCCACCCTGCTGGCCGAATGGCACTGAGGCCTGTCCGCTCAACGTGGTTTGATCGGCACACGTCTTCTTAGCCGACTATCCTCAACGCTAAGGCTGTGATTAATGGTTTATTCTGGAGGCGCCGTGCTCGACTCTTTTTCCTGGATCAATGAACCCGCAAGGTGGCAGCATCAGAACGGTATCCTGCACGTGGTTACCGACGAAAAAACGGATTTCTGGCACCAAACCTGGTATGGATTTGAACGCTTTTCCGGGCATATCTTCGCCAGGGCGGTGCAGGAGGATTTTACTTTCCAGGTCAAGATTCGTGCCGACTTTACGACGCTGTACGATCAGGCCGGACTGATGCTGATGCGCGATGCGCAGCACTGGTTGAAAGCGGGCATTGAATATAATGATGGTGCGCCCGCTATCGGCAGCGTCCTGACGCTTGGTCAGTCTGACTGGGCCACGGGCATCTTTCCCGGCGATGCGCGCGCATTCTGGTTGAGGCTGACGCGCAAAGGCGACAGCCTGAGACTGCAGTATTCAACCGACGGGCAATGCTGGCCGCTGCTGCGTTTGTGCCCCTTCCCGCCGGGCCGCGTTAACGTTGGCGTCATGTGCTGCACGCCAGAACGCGCTGGCCTGGCCGTTGCGTTTGAGGACATCTCACTGAGCCCGCCGCTGGATAAGGCACTGCACGACCTGAGCTAAAAGCCAGGCTGTCACCGCGGCAAAATCAAGGCAGAAAAACAAAAAGCCCCGGTAAGGGGCTTTTATATAGTAGAGAAGCGACGCAACGTTGCAATCAGAACGGAATGTCGTCGTCGAAATCCATCGGTGGTTCATTGTTGTTGCTGGCAGGTGCGCTTGGCTGCTGCTGCGGGCGAGACTGCGCGCCACCGCTAAACTGGTTGTTGTTCGCCTGCTGCGGTTGCTGAGGCTGGCCCCAACCGTTGTTGTTGCCCTGGCCGCCGCCTGCTGCTGGCGCGTTACCGCCCTGCTGACGTCCACCCAGCATTTGCATGGTGCCGCCGACGTTAACCACGACTTCGGTGGTGTAACGTTCCTGGCCGCCCTGATCCTGCCATTTACGGGTACGCAGCTGGCCTTCAATATAGACCTGAGAGCCTTTACGCAGGTATTCACCCGCCACTTCCGCCAGCTTGCCAAACAGCACGACACGGTGCCATTCGGTGATTTCTTTGTTTTCACCGGTCTGCTTATCGCGCCAGCTTTCCGACGTAGCCAGCGTAATGTTGGCGACAGCGCCACCATTTGGCATGTAACGTACTTCCGGATCCTGACCCAGATTCCCGACAAGAATCACTTTGTTAACGCCACGACTGGCCATGTTGCTGTCTCCCGATGAATTTTTACGTAAGTCTACGCGATCAATTCTAACACGTCCCGCGCCTGGTTTCCCACTTTAGAGCGGTGTTCCATTTTTATCATCCGTCTTAAAAAGGCAAAAAACTACTGGATATTTGTTCAGTCTATTTTTTGTGCCATAATGATGCGTTTCTTCTGGCCGTGTCGTAGGGCGCGGTGAGTGCTGCTAATCCGGGAAAGGTGAATGGATAAGATCGAAGTTCGTGGTGCCCGCACCCATAATTTGAAAAACATCAACCTGACGATTCCTCGCGACAAACTCATTGTGGTGACGGGCCTGTCAGGTTCCGGTAAGTCCTCTCTGGCGTTTGATACGCTGTATGCGGAAGGTCAGCGCCGCTATGTGGAGTCGCTCTCTGCCTATGCGCGCCAGTTTCTTTCTTTAATGGAGAAACCGGACGTCGATCATATCGAGGGGCTGTCACCGGCGATCTCCATTGAGCAAAAGTCCACCTCGCACAACCCGCGATCCACAGTGGGGACGATCACGGAGATTCACGACTATTTGCGTCTGCTGTTTGCCCGCGTGGGTGAACCGCGCTGTCCGGACCACGACGTGCCGCTGGCGGCACAAACGGTCAGCCAGATGGTCGATCAGGTGCTCGAGCAGCCTGAGGGCCGCCGCCTGATGCTGCTGGCGCCGGTCGTGAAAGATCGTAAAGGCGAACACACCAAAACGCTGGAGAATCTGGCGACGCAGGGCTATATCCGCGCCAGGATTGACGGCGAGGTGTGCGATCTTTCCGATCCGCCCAAGCTGGAACTGCAGAAAAAACACACCATCGAAGTCGTTATCGATCGCTTCAAAGTGCGTGAAGATCTGGCGACGCGCCTTGCCGAGTCGTTTGAAACCGCGCTTGAACTGTCTGGCGGTACGGCAATTGTTGCTGATATGGACGATGCTGATGCGGAAGAACTGCTGTTTTCGGCTAACTTTGCCTGTCCGATTTGTGGATACAGCATGAGTGAGCTGGAACCGCGCCTGTTCTCGTTCAATAACCCCGCCGGGGCCTGCCCAACCTGTGACGGTCTGGGCGTGCAGCAATATTTCGATCCCGATCGCGTGGTGCAAAATGCTGAGCTGTCGCTGGCCGGTGGCGCTATTCGCGGCTGGGATCGTCGTAATTTTTACTATTTCCAGATGCTGCGCTCACTGTCTGAACACCTTAAGTTTGATATTGAAGCGCCATTCAGCAGCCTGCCAGATAACGTTCGCAACGTGATCCTGTATGGATCCGGCAAAGAGAACATTGAGTTTAAATATATTAACGATCGGGGTGATACCTCGATTCGCCGCCATCCGTTCGAAGGCGTGCTGAACAATATGGAGCGCCGTTATAAAGAGACGGAATCCTCCGCAGTACGCGAAGAGCTGGCGAAGTTTATTAGCAACCGGGCCTGCGCCAGCTGCGAAGGCACACGTCTGCGCCGCGAAGCGCGCCACGTGTATATTGAAAACACGACGTTGCCCACTATTTCAGAGATGAGTATTGGGCACGCCATGTCATTTTTTGAAAACCTGAAACTGAGTGGCCAGCGGGCTAAAATCGCCGAGAAAGTGCTGAAAGAGATTGGCGATCGCCTGAGTTTTCTGGTCAACGTCGGCCTGAATTATCTGTCGATGTCGCGCTCTGCTGAAACGCTCTCCGGCGGTGAAGCTCAGCGTATTCGCCTGGCCAGTCAGATCGGTGCCGGCCTGGTCGGCGTTATGTACGTGCTGGATGAACCCTCCATTGGTCTGCATCAGCGTGATAACGAGCGCCTGCTTGGTACGCTGATTCACCTGCGCGATTTGGGTAACACCGTCATTGTGGTCGAGCATGACGAGGATGCGATTCGTGCCGCCGACCACGTTATTGATATCGGCCCTGGCGCTGGAGTGCACGGTGGTACGATTGTCGCGGAAGGAACCGTCGATCAGATTATGGCTGAAGAGGCCTCCCTGACCGGTCAGTTCCTCAGTGGGAAACGCGAAATCGCCGTGCCCGCTGAGCGGGTGAAAGGCGATCCGTCTAAGGTGTTGAAAATTACCGGCGCGCGGGGTAATAACCTTAAGGATGTCACCTTAACCCTGCCTGTCGGCCTGTTTACCTGTATTACCGGCGTATCCGGTTCAGGTAAATCGACGCTCATCAATGATACGCTGTTCCCGATTGCGCAGCGCGCCCTGAACGGCGCAACGATTGCCGAACCGGCACCGTACCGCGACGTAGCTGGACTGGAGCACTTCGATAAAGTTATCGATATCGACCAAAGCCCTATCGGCCGTACGCCGCGCTCCAACCCGGCCACTTATACCGGTATTTTCACGCCGGTACGTGAGCTGTTTGCCGGTGTCCCTGAGTCCCGCTCTCGCGGTTACAATCCCGGCCGCTTCAGCTTTAACGTCCGTGGCGGACGCTGTGAAGCCTGCCAGGGTGACGGCGTCATTAAAGTTGAGATGCACTTTCTGCCGGATATCTATGTGCCGTGCGATCAGTGCAAAGGCAAACGCTATAACCGTGAAACGCTGGAGATTAAATACAAAGGCAAAAGCATTCACGAAGTGCTGGAAATGACCATTGAAGAAGCCCGCGAGTTCTTTGATGCCGTTCCGGCGCTGGCGCGTAAGCTGCAAACGCTGATGGATGTAGGTTTATCCTATATCCGTCTGGGCCAGTCGGCGACGACACTCTCCGGTGGTGAAGCCCAGCGTGTGAAGCTGGCGCGTGAATTGTCGAAACGCGGTACCGGCCAGACGCTGTATATCCTGGATGAACCGACCACCGGGTTACACTTTGCCGATATTCAGCAGTTGCTGGAAGTTCTGCACCAGCTGCGCGATCAGGGCAACACGATTGTGGTGATTGAACACAATCTTGACGTGATTAAAACGGCGGACTGGATTGTCGATCTGGGCCCAGAGGGCGGCAGCGGCGGCGGCGAAATTCTGGTATCAGGTACGCCAGAAACCGTGGCGAACTGCGAGAAATCGCATACCGCGCGCTTCCTGAAGCCCTTGCTGGAAAAATAACAGAACGCCGCAACGGATAACGTTGCGGCGTTCTTTAAATGCACTCATACCTTCATTACGTCAGGCAAGCAAAGCGCGTTGGCGGGCGTTTCTGCCAGGCTCTGGCAAGCACATCAGGCAAAGCGTAAGAAGCAGCCCCCATCTGGCGAGCCCTGACACAAGACGAGACGCTGTATGACCATGCCCCTGATATTACAGGGATATGACAGTGGCTTTTAATTGCTAAAACGGCCTGGCCTCTTCATCCAGCGTTTCGAGCAAAAATGTCACCGGCCGGTACCCGTCATTGCAACACACCACCGCTTTGCCCTGTCTAGACCAGTCATTCCAAAATAATGGCTCGCTGGTATGAGCCAGAGTAAACACGAACTTTTCCATACAACCCCAGGCGTCTTCACAGAGGGCATTGGGTTTGCGAAAGTCAGTAATAAATGTCTCGCCCTCTTGATGCTTAGGACATTTCTCCATTTTCGGATAGCCATCCGCTCAATTAGCGTTGGCTTCAACTCTACCGATAAAACCGTTATTTTTACTTTATGCATGCCCGCACCATTAGCTCGTTCAGGTTCTCTGACGGGCCGGAAATCGCGACTGATTCCGCTGACTATCTACATGTCTGTCCGGCGCCACCATAAAACCATACTTTACGTAATGTTTTTTGACGCGATTTGACCTGCCGGCTCTTCTTCAATCGCCTGTCCGACAACATTCCAGCTTACGGCAACAGAACCTTTCCGGGGATGATAAGCAGCCTTAGTCGTCCAGATGAACGAACGCAATAACAGACACCAGTGAAACTATCCTGCTCGTGTGCCCGGCCGTTGAGAACGCCGGGGATGGCCAGGGATGACCTCATCCTCTGTTTCCGACACGACCTTACTGAACGCCCCGGCAGCGACGTTCACATCGTTGGCCATTTTTCACGGACTGATGTTGTGATCTTCCGGCCAGGCAGGCGTAAACCAGGAGAAGGCCAATGGCGCGTCGCCATCGGCGGTAGCGCTGAGTAATGGTACAGCCGTTTTTCAGGCCACCTTTGAGCGGAGGCGTGACTGACAAGCAGCACGGCTCTGGCAGGCTTTTTTTGATCGCTGTTCTGTTTACCCTGAGAAATGCAGGATCAGGCAAGATTCAGACACGTATAGGCATATACGCTTTTCAATCCCCTGACTATCCTTAATCCGTTCCTCTTTGGTACGCCCCTGGCGTCACCTTCTTGCTGCGCGCTTTACGCTGCGGCGTTGATCAAAAAATCACGACACACCTTAACTGGAGACACCATGAACATTACCCATGCGTATGCTGCTCAGGATGCAAAATCCAAACTGGCACCGTTTGATTTCAAACCGCGTGAGCTTCGTGCTCATGACGTACAGCTTGAAGTGCTGTTCTGTGGCGTTTGTCACTCTGACTTGCATCAGGCACGCAATGAGTGGAAAAACACAATTTTCCCAGTGGTACCGGGACACGAGATTGTCGGTCGCGTTACCGCTGTTGGCCCTGAGACCCAAAAATACAAAGTGGGCGATTTGGTCGGCGTCGGCTGTCTGGTGGATTCCTGCCGTAGCTGTCCGAGCTGTCAGGAAGGGCTGGAGCAGTATTGTGAAAATGGCTTTGTCGGCACCTACAACGGTGAAGATCGCTTAACAGGGGCCATTACCTATGGCGGCTACTCCACCTCAATGGTGGTGGATGAAGACTTTGTACTGCGTATTCCTGCAAATCTTGAACTGGCAGGCGTGGCACCGCTGCTGTGTGCCGGCATTACGACCTATTCGCCGCTGCGCCACTGGAACGTAGGCCCCGGTAAAAAAGTTGGCATCGTCGGTCTGGGCGGCCTGGGTCATATGGGCGTGAAAATTGCGCATGCTATGGGCGCGCATGTCGTGCTGTTCACCACCTCTCCGTCTAAAATCGAAGACGGTAAACGCCTGGGCGCGGACGAAGTGGTGATCTCAAAAGATGCCGACCAGATGGCTCAGCATGCTAACAGCTTTGATTTTATCCTGAATACCGTCGCCGCCCAGCACGACCTCAACCCGTTTATCACCCTGCTGAAGCGCGACGGGAATATGACCCTGGTTGGCGCACCTGAGCACGACCACCCGGCACCACAGGTTTTCAATCTGATCTTTAAACGCCGCAGTATTGCCGGTTCACTGATTGGCGGCATTGCAGAAACCCAGGAAATGCTGGATTTCTGTGGCGAGCATGGCATTACCTCAGATATCGAGCTGATTGCGATGAATCAGATTAACGACGCCTACGAACGTATGCTGAAAAGCGACGTAAAATACCGCTTTGTTATTGATATCAATACGCTGCGTGATGAATCAGCGGCATAACCCTGCCGTTTGCCCTTTCCCACCTCGGGAAAGGGCCGTTATCGTCCGGCATCAGCCTGCTGAAAAGAGGCGTCCACCAGATAATAGATTTGCGAATCTTTTAACGTGCCATCCAGAAACAGCGTATTCCAGTGGGATTTATTCAGGTGTTCACTGGGGAACACATCGCTGTGCTCTTCCCGCATCAGCTCGGCCAGCGCAGGCGTCGACTTTAACGATACCGCTGGACGCCCTTTTACCTCGTGAACCATGGCAAACAGTACGCCGTTGCTTTTGATCTGCGTGGCCTTCCAGTCGCTGTGTACGCTCTGTTCGGCGCCAGGTTTGTTCATGCAATAGGTCAGTAACTCCGAATTATTCATTATCATTCCCCTTGTAAGGTGGCAACGATACGCCGGGCACCGCCGTGAATGCGATGCTCACCCAACCAAATCCCCTGCCAGGTGCCTAATACCAGCTGACCGCGCTGCACGGGCAATGTCAGCGACACGCCGAGACTGGACGATTTAATGTGCGCGGGCATATCGTCACGACCTTCATAGTCATGCTGATAAGGTGCGTCTTCCGGGACGTGGCGCATGAAATGCTGCTCCATATCACGTCGAACCGTAGGATCGCAGTTTTCATTCAACGTCAGTGAGGCTGAAGTATGTTGCAACAGCAAATGCACCAGTCCCGTTCTGATATCACGTAATCCCGTCAACTGCTGCACGATTTCGTCCGTGATCAGATGAAAACCACGAGATTTCGCGCTTAAGACCAACGTTTGTTGATGCCACATAATTTTTTCCCTGAATCTGTCAGACCATTTAAGTGTGCAGAATGTGGCGCAAAGGTAAACCCGAAGCCTGAAAATAAAAAAGCCGCCAGACAATGCTGGCGGCCAGAACCTGTGACGGCCGTAAATTACATGACCGCGGCGAACGCTTCTGCAACCTGGTGAACGTTTTTACTGTTGAGGCCAGCCACGCACATACGACCGCTGCCGACCAGATACACACCAAACTCTTCGCGCAGACGATCCACCTGCTGCGCGCTCAGGCCGGTGTAGCTGAACATGCCGCGTTGCTTTAACAGGTAGTCGAAGCGCTTGCCCGGTAATGCCGTGCTCAGCACCTGTACCAGCGCCTGACGCATATCGATAATACGCAGACGCATCGCTTCCACTTCTGCCAGCCAGTTTGCCTTTAAAGCCGCGTCGTTCAAGACACGTGCCACAACCTGCGCACCAAAATTCGGCGGGCTGGAGTAGTTGCGACGCACGGTCGCTTTTAACTGACCCAGAACTCGGCTGGACTCTTCAGCGCTGTCGCACACGATGGACAACCCACCGACGCGTTCGCCGTAGAGCGAGAAAATTTTCGAGAAGGAGTTGCTGACCAGCGCAGGCAGGCCCGCGGCAGCAACCGCACGCATCGCGTAAGCATCCTCTTCCATTCCGGCACCGAAGCCCTGATAGGCGATATCGAGAAACGGGATCAGTTCCTGCGCTTTCAACACCGCGACGGTTTCGTCCCACTGAGCATTGGTCAGGTCGGCGCCGGTTGGGTTGTGGCAGCACGGATGCAACAGCACGATGCTCTGCTTTGGTAAGGTTTTCAGCGTGTTGAGGAAGGCATCGAAACGGACACCGTTAGTTTCAGGATCGTACCAGGGATAGGTCTTCACCTCAAAACCGGCACCGCTAAAAATGGCAACATGGTTCTCCCAGGTCGGATCGCTAACCCAGACGTTTGACTGCGGAAAATAGCGCTTGAGGAAATCCGCGCCCACTTTCAGCGCGCCCGAACCGCCTAATGTCTGGATGGATGCCACATGGCCCGCTTTTAGCACCGGATGATCGGCACCAAATAACAACGGGGCAATCGCGTTGCGGTAGGTACTCAATCCTTCCATTGGCAGATAAAGCGACGCCTGCTGCGGCTCGGCACGCAACTGTTCCTCAGCATCGGCCACGGCCTGTAGCTGAGGAATGATGCCTTGCTCGTTGTAATAAAGCCCAATACTCAGGTTCACTTTATGCTCGCGCGGGTCCTGTTTAAAGGCTTCCATCAGCGACAAAATAGGGTCGCCAGCATAGGCATCAACGTTTTGGAACACGGTGCAGATCTCCATGGTTGGTCTAGAAATAAAAGGGGCCACTAAACCCTGTACCGCCCGGGGCGATGGTTCATTGCGATAATCACATTAAGCACCACCGCGCCTGCCACAGACGCGAGCAACATTGGCAGGCTGACGACAAAAAGTGACGCCAGCACGACGCAGGTATCTACCGCCATTTGCAGTTTACCGGCGCGGATATCGAAACGATCCTGTAACCACAGCGCCAGAATATTGATTCCACCCAGGCTGGCTTTGTGACGAAACAACACTATAAACCCAATCCCCATGATGATGTTACCGAACAATGCCGCATAAAAAGGATTCAGCGCGGAAAAATGCATAAACAACGGGTGCAGGTGGGTAAAAAGTGATACCAGCCCGACGGCGCTGAAGGTTTTCAGGGTAAATTCCCAGCCCATCCGTTTTACGGCCAGCCAGTAAAACGGGATGTTAATGAGAAAAAAGGCGCTGCCAAAAGACATGGGCGACAGGTAGCTGATTAAAAACGCGAGGCCTGCCGTGCTGCCGGTCAGCGCGCCCGCCTGCTTCAGCATAATCACGCCGAACGACACCATTAACGTGCCGAGCAGAATTGCAAGCGCATCTTCAAGACGAGAGTGGGGAATATGAGCGGGTTGTACAATGTTATCCATGATGCTGTCTCAGTACGGGTAATGACGCACTGATGCAATAACTGCGCCAGCCGGGCTGCGCTGGCAACAGGTTGACAGAAGATCACCGTTCTCGCCCGTCCGGGCGGGTGCTTTCGTGCAATACCGACTTATTTTATGCACAGATAGCGCAAAATCAGGCAGTTTATCGCGTTTAATCTGCACCAAAATGGACATCATGCGCTTTTTTGGCGCGCAGCCGGTTCCGCACTCATCATCAGGCCATTCTCTTTCAGTCTGCCTAGCACGACCGACGTTTTGACATGGGAAACGCTCTGGTGCCCGGCTAAAAGCTGACTGATTAAGGCACTGAGCGAGGCTAAGTCAGCTACCGCGACTTTAAGCAGATAGTCGGCATCGCCGGTGGTTTTATAAGCATCAACAATGGCCTCTTCCCGTTCCACCATTTGATGAAAGCTCTCAACATAGTCTGCAGTATGGTTGATCAGGCGCACTTCGATTAGCCCAACCATGCCAAGACCGACGGCGTCGGGCGACAAACGCGCATGATAGCCAAGAATAAGGTTTGCCTGTTCAAGGTTGATACGGCGGCGTGAGCATTGCGATGCAGAAAGACCCACTAAATCACTGAGTTCCTGATTAGTAAGGCGGCCATTGGATTGTAACAGAGTGAGGATTTTCAGATCGTAATCGTCTACATGAGTCATGCTGTTTCCATCGCGTAAAGTGTTGCTTTACTACAGATAACCCGATTATCTGCAGGCTTGTCCAACACTATTTCGCACGGCGGGGGCCGACATGCACAGATCGTGCATGTCGGCACACAGCAGCATTACTCGTCGTCGTATTGCGGCCCAGCGTAGTTATCGAAACGCGACCACTGACCGTTAAAAGTGAGGCGAACGGTACCGATGGGGCCGTTACGCTGCTTACCCAGGATGATCTCGGCAATCCCTTTAAGATCGCTGTTTTCGTGGTAGACCTCATCGCGATAGATAAACATGATCAAGTCGGCATCCTGCTCGATCGATCCGGATTCACGCAGATCGGAGTTCACCGGGCGTTTATCTGCGCGCTGCTCCAGAGAGCGGTTTAACTGGGATAAGGCCACCACTGGCACATTCAGCTCTTTTGCCAGCGCTTTGAGTGAACGGGAAATCTCCGCGATTTCCAGCGTACGGTTATCTGACAGTGCCGGGACGCGCATCAGCTGCAGGTAGTCGATCATAATCAGGCTCAGTCCACCGTTCTCACGGTAGATACGACGCGCGCGCGAACGCACTTCGGTTGGCGTCAGGCCTGAAGAATCATCGATATACATATTCTTCTTTTCCAGCAGGATGCCCATGGTGCCTGAAATCCGCGCCCAGTCTTCATCGTCGAGCTGGCCGGTACGGATGCGCGTTTGATCCACGCGCGACAAGGAAGCCAGCATACGCATCATGATCTGCTCACTGGGCATTTCCAGACTGAAGATCAGAACCGGCTTGTCCTGCAGCATCGCGGCATTTTCGCACAGGTTCATGGCAAAGGTGGTTTTACCCATAGACGGACGGGCAGCCACAATAATCAGGTCTGACCGTTGAAGCCCGGCGGTTTTCTTATTCAGGTCCTGGTAGCCGGTATCCACTCCGGTGACACCATCATGCGGCGTCTGATACAGCGACTCAATGCGAGAAACGGTCGCTTCAAGAATCTGCTCGATGTTCTTTGGGCCGTCATCTTTATTGGCCCGCGCCTCTGCAATCTTAAATACGTTCGACTCAGCAAAATCCAGCAGATCTTCACTGCTGCGCCCTTGTGGATCGTAACCGGCATCGGCGATCTGGTTTGCCACGGCGATCATTTCGCGCACCACGGCGCGTTCGCGCACGATATCGGCATAAGCGCCGATGTTCGCAGCACTGGGCGTATTTTTGGCCAGCTCAGCCAGATAGGCGAAACCGCCTGCCATTTCCAGTTCGCCCCGCGTTTCGAGCGATTCTGACAGGGTGATCAGATCGATTGGCTTACTGTTTTCCAGCAGGCGCTGCATCTCGGAAAAAATCAGACGGTGCGAGCGATTAAAGAAATCATTAGCTACGACGCGTTCGGACACATTGTCCCAGCGCTCGTTATCCAGCATTAACCCACCCAGTACCGACTGTTCCGCTTCCAGCGAATGCGGGGGCATTTTCACGCCTTCCAACTGGCGATCCTGCGTTTCGTTCGATTTGTTGGTGGGTTTATTTCCTGCCATAGTGAATGCATTACCGATCTTCTGTGGGGACGCGCAAGTATACCTCAGTTAAGGGGCGCGCCTCACCCTCATGATGAAACAATCACAGGAGTAAGAATGGCAAAGCGTATTCAGTTCAACGCACACGGCGGTCCCGAGGTCTTAAACTGGGTCGATTTTGAGCTTGCCGATCCCACCGAGCATGAAATCCAGGTAGAGAATCGCGCGATTGGCATTAACTATATTGATACCTACGTGCGCAGCGGCCTGTATCCAACGGGCCATTTTCCCTCGGGGCTGGGCACCGAGGCGGCCGGTGTCGTCACCCGCGTCGGTTCGGCCGTTACGCGCTTTACGCCCGGCGATCGCGTCGTATATTGCCAGGCGGCGCTGGGCGCTTACAGTGAACGCCACAATGTAGCTGAAGAGCGTCTGATGCTGTTACCAGACGCAATTAGCTTTGAGCAGGCAGCCGCCAGTTTCCTCAAAGGCCTGACCACACAGTATCTGCTTCGTCAGACCTACAAGGTAAAACCGGATGAAACATTCCTGTTTCATGCGGCGGCCGGTGGGGTTGGGCTGATTGCCTGCCAGTGGGCGAAAGCGCTTGGCGCACACCTGATTGGCACCGTCGGCTCTCCAGAAAAAGCGGCGCGGGCAAAAAATGCCGGCGCCTGGGCCACCATTAACTACCAGCAAGAAGATATTGCCCAGCGCGTCATGGAACTGACCGCAGGCGAAAAGGTTGGCGTGGTATATGACTCCGTGGGTAAAGCGACCTGGGAGGCCTCGCTAGACTGTCTGCGCCGTCAGGGGCTGATGGTGAGCTTTGGTAATGCTTCGGGTCCGGTGACCAATATCGATCTCAGTATCCTGAACAAAAAGGGATCGTTGTTCGTTACCCGGCCCTCCCTGTTTGGTTACATCACCAATCGCCAGGAACTGGAGACAGCCAGCGCTGAGCTGTTTTCTTTGCTGGCCAGCGGTGCGATTAAGGTCGATGTGCCAGAACAGCAACAATTTGCCCTTAAAGACGCCAGTAAGGCACATCAGGTGCTGGAAAGCCGGGCCACGCACGGATCGAGCCTGTTAATTCCGTGAAATAAAAAGGGCTTCCCGCAGGAAGCCCTTCTTTTATTTTTCATTCGCACTGATGTAGGGGCAGAAGCGATGAACAGATTATGAAATCACGCGAGCCATCCTGACAGAAAATATAAGTAAAAAGTATGGTCCGCAGCCATTATCTTACCGGCAATCTCTTAACCTGTGATCTCGCCCACATTTAGTACCGGCCATCTCTTTCCAGTCGGCTGAAGCGGCGTTTGAGCCTGTTGCGTCGACGTGTGTCTTCATCAGTAAAAAAGCGGCGATAAAGCCACACCGCTGCCACCGCCAGTATGAGCCAGGGCAGAACGTGTACGATAAGCGCAAACACGCCACCGATAAACATCACCACCGTCGCGACGATCAGGGCAGCAATGACGCCTAACAGGGACACGCCGGTGAATAACAGCATCAGGAAAAAACCCAATACAAAAAGTATGTCCATTTTGGTGCTCCTCGTTATCAATAGATTATTTATTACAAGAAACGTGCCAAAGGTTAACTTTTTGATTTTAAATAAGATAACAGAATAGCCCCAGCCCAAAGATGATGAAATTCACCAAATTATGGTGTTAAAAAAACCAGCCTGATGGCTGGTTTGGCAGAACTAGGCTTCCTGAGGAATTTTGTCGGCGACCAACGCCAGCGCCGCCTCCAGCACGCGGACGTCAGCGCCAGGTTTGTGCGCATTTTCACTAAGATGACGACGCCACTGACGTGCACCAGGAATGCCCTGGAACAGGCCCAACATATGGCGCGTGACATGGCCGAGATAGGTGCCTTTCGACAGTTCTGCCTCGATATAAGGATACATCGCGCGCACCACCGCAACCGGATCGACAGCAGGACGGTCGCGGCCAAATAATTCACGATCCACCTGTGCGAGGATACCGGGGTTTTGATAGGCTTCGCGGCCCATCATGACGCCATCCAGATGCTGAAGATGCGTTTTCGCTTCTTCAAGCGTTTTAACGCCGCCGTTAATCGCAATCGTTAACTGAGGGAAATCGCGTTTTAACTGGTAAACACGTGGATAATCCAGCGGTGGGATCTCACGGTTCTCTTTCGGGCTGAGTCCGGAAAGCCAGGCTTTGCGGGCATGGATAATAAAGGTGTCACAACCACCGCGTTCGGCAACCGTGCCGATAAAGTCGGTAAGGAAAGCATAGCTGTCCTGATCGTCAATGCCGATGCGCGTTTTAACCGTTACCGGGATATCCACCACATCGCGCATCGCTTTGATGCCGTCAGCCACTAAGCCAGCTTCCGCCATCAGGCAGGCGCCAAAACGACCATTCTGTACCCGATCTGACGGGCAACCGACATTAAGGTTCACCTCATCGTAACCGCGCTGTTCCGCCAGCGCCGCACACTGCGCCAGGGCTGCGGGATCGCTGCCGCCCAACTGCAACGCGACCGGGTGCTCCTGTTCGCTGTATGCCAGATAATCGCCTTTGCCGTGAATAATCGCGCCCGTCGTGACCATCTCGGTATACAGCAGCGTGTCAGCCGTAAGCTGGCGATGGAAATAGCGACAGTGACGGTCAGTCCAGTCGAGCATGGGGGCAATGGAGAAGCGTTGGGATGAAAAAGTATCGGTCATGAAGCGCAGTCGGTCCGGTGGTTAACAGTGATGATATTCTGCGCAAGGATAGCATAAGGGCGGGCGACAAGGTATCGCCCGCCCGTGAATGGCGGAGATTAGAAATTAAATCCGAGCTGAGCCATCGCGCCCCAGGTATTGTTTTGGCCTACCGAACCCGCCAGATCCAGGTGCACAGAATTATTGAATGGTGACAGGCCGAAACCGGCTGTGGCTACGTTTTCATCAGTCGAACGCATGTCCGCGCGGTAACCAGCACGTAACTGCAGCCAGTCCAGTACACGGTATTCCGCACCGACGCCAGCGTACTGGCTGTTTTCCTGCGATTTAAAGCGATGGGTTTCAGTGAGGTCAACATCGCCTGTCAGGGTAACGGGACCTTTATCCCAGGCTAAACCCGCTGTTACTAACGGCCGGATTTCGTAAGTATCGCGGTAGCCGTTCACTTCTTTCGTTTCCAGATCGCGGGAAACCAGGTTTTGTCCGGTCACGCCCAGCGTCCAGTTTTCAGCAAACACTGTCGCCATGCCGGCATCAATGTTGAAGCCACTTTCCGTGCTGCGGTAGCGGCCATCGCGTAAATCGTTTTTGTCGTAGTTATAGACGCTGGCGGAATAGTTATACAGCCAGGTTTTTTGCAGCTTGGGTGTAATGCCAATTGAAACCGGCTGACCGGCGATGGTGAATTCATGCGCAACGGCAATACCATAATCCGTATTCAGTGCAGCCAGCCCATTGGCACTGGAACCCAGCAAGTTTTGGATATTAGCCAGCCCAAAGGGACCGCCAGGAATACCTGCAAAGGAGCCATCAGCAACGCCCTGCAGTATGACAATGTCGCCCTCTTTCACGTTTGCGCGTACATGTGCTGTACCGTAAGCCTTAGTCACAAAAGCAAAAGGCAGGGTTTCGTTAGGGATGGTTACGGCAATCGCCACGCCCGCTGTGGCATTAGCTTTGTTACCACGTAAGTCCCGGAGCGTATTCGCTAAGTCGCCTGAAGCGGCCTGTATCTCAGGAATACGACGCAACAGCTCAAACCCCGATGCATTTTCGAACAGATCCTGATAGCGATTCACTGTGTCAGTGATGTTATCGATCTTATCGACCATCTTGTCTTTGTCGGTGATTTGCGCACCGGCACTGGGAATAATGATGCTGACATCGTCATCAGGTTTCGCTTTGGTCATCAAGGCCGGGTTGGCCAGAACGGCTGATCCGTAGGTCGACGACGCCACGCCTGTTCCACCCATGGCATCGTTACGGGCATCATACCAGGTTCCTGCGGCCAGCGCGGAAGATGAAAAAACCAGGGCATTGAACACTGCAGGAAAAACCAGAACGGAACGTGGTACGGTTAATTTTGCCATTTGCTTATCATCACCTGAAATATTGCCGTCAAAACATTAACGACTGAATAGTTTGTTAGCTCCATTGTGGAGGATTGCTAACGCTTTATTGCTGTGAATTCAGAGTAAATAGTGGCGCAATTCCGTGGATTGATTATTTTTCGATCCGATATGTGCAGTTACCGCCAGAAAAGCTTCAGGCAAATCCGGTCTGAGCCAGCACTTTATTAAGAACATTTAAACATTAGTGCTTAACTCAGTGAGATGTAAAGTAAAAGTAAAAAATATCTATAAACATTCTGAAATACACTGGTCTCAGGCGGGTTGTTGCCGGGGGAAAACAGGGGGTAAAAGCGGCCAAAAAGGCAGGCTTAGGGACTCCTGGCGAGGTTCAGCGTCAACATAATTATTGTGATAAGATAACATCACCTGTCCAGCGGAGAACTTTCATGTCAACCATGACGCCAGAGCAAATTATGACCCAGGCTGAGAAGCTGTGTTTACAGCGCGGTGTCCGCCTGACAACACAGCGAGCAGAAGTGCTGAGGTTGATGGCCGGACAGCCTGGCTCAATCAGTGCCTATGATCTGCTGGATCAGCTGCGGGTTAGCGAGCCACAGGCAAAACCGCCCACCGTTTATCGCGCGCTGGATTTCCTGCTGGAGCAGGGATTTATTCATCGGGTGGAATCAAATAACAGCTACGTAATGTGCCATCACTTCGAAGCGCCTGCACACACGTCGGTTATGCTGGTGTGCGATCGCTGTGCTGGCGTGACCGAAAAGCAGGCTCAGGGCGCGGAGCAGATCATCGCCTCTTTGGCTGAGGAAGCCCATTTTGTCCTCAGAAATAGCGTGATCGAAGCGCATGGCTTATGTGAGAACTGTGCTGAAGTTGAGGCGTGTGAACAGCATGAACATTGTGATCACGATCATCATACTGAAGGGAAAAAGCGCGGTAAGCGGGGCTAGTTTGCACATCCTTGTGCGGTGGCCGGCATGAGCGTACCGACCCGGGTAGGAGCGTCCCTGAAAAGCGTGATTACCAGCGGTAATCTTTGTTAGAACCTTCCCAGGCCGTTACTTCCTTCTCCGCTTCTTCTTTTGCGTAGCCGTAACGTTCCTGGATTTTACCGACCAGCTGATCGCGTTTACCTTCAATGACTTGCATGTCATCATCGGTCAGCTTGCCCCATTTCTCTTTCATTTTTCCTTTGAACTGTTTCCAGTTACCACTCGCTTCGTCTTTATTCATTACAGACCTCCACGTTATCCTTCGGTTTCGCATTATCTTGCAGTTAAGCAAAATCACGATATAAAGCGCTGGTCATCAGCGCCATTCAAAGTTAATTGTAGTAGGTAATTTCAGGATTGCCGGAAAAAATGAAAATATTATGTATCCTGCGTCATAATTCCGGCTGAGCGGTCAGGCATTGAACCAGGTGCCATTACGCCAGTGCTTCCGCCAGACCAGCCACAAGGATAAGCCACGCAGGGCCAGGAAAACGGCGATAGCCAGCCACAAACCATGGTTGCCCAGCCAAGGCAGTGTCGTGAGCGTCAGGAAGTAACCCAGCGCAGCCACTGCCATGCTGTTACGCATTTCTCTGCCCCGCGTTGCACCAATGAACATGCCATCCAGCAGATAGCACCAGACGCCGATCAGCGGTAACACCATCTGCCAAATCAGAAAACTATCGGCCGCCTCTTGCAGTGCACGAATAGAAGTCAGCAAAGTCACGATCTGATAGCCAAAAAAAGCATAGGCCAGCGAGAAAAACAGCGCCACTAACAGGGCCTGGCGACAGGCAGACAACCATACCTGCTGCAGTCGGCTACCGTCTTTTGCCCCGTGAGCTTCGCCAGCAAAGGCCTCGACGGCGTAGGCAAAGCCGTCCAGGGCATAAGCGGTAAAAGTAATAAACATCAGAAGGATAGCATTTACCGCTACCACATCCGGGCCAATACGGGCACCCAGTACGGTCAGCGAGGCAAAGCAGAGCTGCAAGAGCAATGAGCGCAGTAAGATATCGCGGTTAAGGCGAAGAAGGCGGTGAATATCGCCACGCCAGCTGCGGGCGAGCATATCAAACCTGATACCACGGAGCCTTAATACGCGCCACACCATCGCCATACCGACCAGCAACGTCGCGTATTCTGCCAGCGCGGTGGCGGTGGCGGCACCGGCCACGCCCCAGTGCAGGCCCAGAACCAACCAAAGATCTAACAGGATATTGATGACATTCCCCACCACCAGCAGGATGACGGGTGCCCGGGCATACTGAACGCCCAGCAGCCAGCCCAGGATTACCAGGTTAGCCAGCGTTGCGGGCGCGCTGAGCCAGCGAATATGAATAAACAGGGCAGCCTGTTCCAGCACCGACGGATCCCCACCGACAAAGCGGGTCGCCAATGCGGTGACGGGATAGCGGAGGAAGATAAACAGGATGCCGACCACCAGGGCGATGATCAGTGGCTGTGTCAGCGCACGCGCCAGCGCGGTCTTATCGCCCGCACCGAATGCCTGTGCCGTTAAGCCCGTAGTGCTCATGCGTAGAAAAAGCAGCAACATGAAGACAAAGCTGGTGACGGTCGTGCCTACGGCGACGCCGCCCAGATAGATCGGACTGTCGAGATGGCCAATAACGGCCGTATCGACCAAGCCGAGCAAAGGAACCGTAATATTTGACAGGATCATGGGCAGCGCTAACCGCCACAGTTTTTTATCGGTAGCCGTCAGAAAGCGCATTCGTGAATCCGTGCGATGAACCGCCGGGGTTTCAGGTCAACCCACAGCGGAAAAGTAAGGACAAGCAGGGGAATAGTAAGATTGACGAAAGCCGACAATCTTAACCGGTTTTACAGCCACTCACCGTTACGCACAATGCCCACGGCCAGACCTTCAACGGTCAGTGACTGGGCACGGGTGTCAACAACGATAGGCTCGAAATCATTGTTTTCAGGTAAGAGATGCACCACAGAACCCTGCTTTTTCCAGCGTTTTACCGTGACTTCGTCATCGATGCGCGCCACCACAACCTGACCATTGCGCACGTCCTGCGTTTTGTGTACGGCCAGCAGATCGCCATCCATGATGCCGATGTCTTTCATTGACATACCGCTTACGCGCAGCAGGAAATCCGCTGAAGGCTTGAACATGTCGGGATCCACTTTGTAATGCGTTTCAATGTGTTCCTGGGCCAGTAATGGCTCACCGGCGGCAACACGACCGATCAGCGGCAGGCCCTCTGATGGCTCTTCTTCCATTAACAAACGGATACCGCGGGACGCACCAGAGACAATTTCAATCACGCCTTTACGCGCCAGTGCTTTCAAGTGTTCTTCGGCCGCATTGGGCGAACGAAAACCGAGTTGTGCAGCAATTTCTGCACGCGTTGGCGGCATGCCTGTTTGATTAATGTGGTCGCGAATCAAGTCGTAGACCTGTTGCTGCCTGCTGGTTAATGCTTTCATCCCGCCCCCTGGTTGTTTATACAGTCGCTGTGAGTATATACAGGTATTGGTGAAATGGAAACCAAAACTCAGGTCAAAATCAGTTATTTGAGCCGAGATGGAACGCTTATCGCAAATGCGACCAAAGCAGCGTTCCCCAGACAAAAAGGGCCAGTAATATTGCGATAAAAACGGCAGCGGATCCCATGTCTTTTGCCCGCCCGGCAAGCGGATGACGCTCCTGGCCTGTGCGGTCTACCACGGCTTCTATCGCGCTGTTCAGGACTTCGACAATAATCACCAGCACGACAGAACCAATCATCAGGATGCGCGAAACAGTATCGACATCCAGCCAGCAGGCCAGGATAATCGCCACCACTGCGGCAACCGCTTCCTGACGAAAAGCGGCTTCGTGCTGCCAGGCAGCACGCAGACCTTGCCATGAATAGCCGGCCGCTTTCACAATACGGTTAAGGCCGGTGGCATTATTTGTCATAATAAAGGAACTCTTTTCAAAGGATTGACGTCAATATTGGGCAGCGCACAATTGTCGCTGTCACAGATTTTTGCTGCGCTTTCTGATAAGCTTGCGCCGCTTTGCTAACAAGAGGCTTCATATTGTCTATGTCAGGTTGGCGTATACTTTTTTATAAATTACTGAATTTACCCCTTTCGTTTCTGGTAAAGAGTAAGGCCATTCCGGCCGATCCCGTATCCGAACATGGGCTGGATCCTACCCGGCCTATTATGTATGTCCTGCCTTATGATTCAAAGGCCGATCTCCTCACTTTGCGTGCGCAGTGCATCCGGCACGATCTGCCCGATCCGCTCTCACCACTGGAGATTGACGGGGCCCTGTTGCCGCGCCATGTCTTTATTCACGACGGTCCGCGCGTGTTCCCCTATTTCGTGCCCAGCGTCGAGTCGGTAAAAATCTTCCACGAATATCTTGATCTGCACCGCAGTAATCCTGAGCTTGATATTCAGATGTTACCGGTTTCAGTTATGTTTGGTCGTGCACCTGGCCGGGAAGTGCAGGGTGAAGACAATCCACCGCATTTGCGCTTGCTTAACGGCGTACAAAAATTCTTTGCCGTGCTCTGGCATGGACGTGACAGTTTTGTGCGCTTCTCACCGACCGTCTCTCTGCGTCGTATGGCGACTGAGCACGGCACGGATAAATCCATCGCCCAGAAACTGGCCCGGGTTGCCCGTATCCACTTTGCCCGTCAGCGTCTGGCGGCTGTTGGCCCGCGCCTTCCCGCGCGCCAGGATTTGTTCAACCGCCTGCTGCAATCGAAGGCGATTGAAAAAGCGGTAGAAGACGAAGCACGCAGTAAAAAGATTTCCCATGAGAAAGCGCAGCAGAACGCCATCGAGATGATGGAAGAGATTGCCGCCAACTTCTCCTATGAAGCCATTCGCGTGACGGACCGGGTAATGGGCTGGCTCTGGAGCCGCCTCTATCAGGGTATCAATGTGAACGGCGGTGAGCGCGTGCGTCAGTTGGCGCAGGACGGACACGAGATCGTTTATGTGCCCTGCCACCGCAGCCACATGGATTACCTGCTGCTGTCTTACGTGCTGTATCACCAGGGGCTGGTACCGCCGCACATCGCCGCCGGTATTAACCTGAATTTCTGGCCTGCCGGGCCGATTTTCCGCCGTCTGGGTGCCTTCTTTATTCGCCGTACCTTTAAGGGCAACAAGCTCTACTCCACCGTTTTCCGCGAATATCTGGGCGAGCTTTTTACCCGCGGCTATTCCGTCGAGTACTTCGTTGAAGGCGGCCGTTCACGTACTGGCCGACTGCTGGATCCTAAAACCGGGACGTTATCCATGACGCTGCAGGCCATGTTGCGCGGCGGTACGCGCCCTATCACGTTAGTGCCTATTTACATCGGCTATGAACACGTCATGGAAGTGGGAACCTACGCGAAAGAACTGCGCGGTGCCGTTAAAGAGAAAGAAGGCTTTATGCAGATGGTGCGCGGCTTGCGCAAGCTGCGTAACCTCGGCCAGGGATACGTGAATTTTGGTGAGCCGCTGCCGCTGATAAATTATCTGAACAAGCGCGTTCCTGAATGGCGGGATTCTATCGATCCCATTGAAGCCCAACGCCCGGGTTGGTTAACCCCAACGGCGAATGATATCGCGGCCACCATCATGGTGCGAATCAATGAAGCCGGCGCGGCGAATGCCATGAACCTGTGCGTGACCGCCCTGCTTGCTTCACGTCAGCGCTCACTAACTCGCGAGCAGCTGATTGAGCAACTGGAGTGCTACACCCAGTTGCTGCGCAATGTGCCCTACTCACCGGATGCAACATTGCCAGACATGTCCGCCGAAGCCTTGCTGGACCATGCCCTTAGCATGAACAAGTTCGAGAGTGAGAAAGACAGTATTGGTGACATCATTATTCTGCCGCGCGAGCAGGCCGTGCTGATGACCTACTACCGTAATAACATTCATCATATGCTCGTGATGCCAGCGCTGATTGCGGCGATTGTGCAGCAGCACCGTAATCTGAGCGAAGCCGAACTGCTGCGTCAGGTCAGTCTGATTTACCCCATGCTGAAGAGCGAACTGTTCCTGCGCTGGAGCAATGACCAACTGCCGCAGTTGCTCACTGATTTGTGCCAGGAACTGACGCGTCAGGGGCTGATTACCATTGAAGCGGGCCTGCTGTCGTTCAATACCGCGCGTTACCGTACGCTTCAGCTGCTGGCCGCAGGTGTACGTGAGACGCTGCAGCGCTACGCCATTACTTTCTCCATCCTGAGTGCCAAGCCCACCATCAACCGTGGCACGCTGGAAAAAGAGAGTCGTACCCTGGCGCAGCGTCTGAGCGTGTTGCACGGCATTAACGCGCCGGAGTTCTTTGATAAAGCCGTGTTTTCCTCACTGGTGCTCACACTGCGTGATGAAGGCTATATCAGCGACAGTGGCGATGCAGACGTGGCGCAGACGCTGGCGACCTGGCATATCCTGGCTGAGCTGGTTACCAGCGATGTACGCATGACCATTGAGAGCGCTGTCGCGCACGATTAACGAGTCAGCGACAACGAAAAAGGCGACCATTGAGGTCGCCTTTTTTATCCGCGTGCTGGCATGGCGCAACTACCCGCTTTGACCCACTTTCCAATCCACAAGCTGGCTGTGATGTCCTGTCAATGGCGTTTAAAGAAGCTGTGAAAACGGCGGCGTATTCATCAGCACGCCCAGAAACAGAACCAGTCCTACGTAGTTGTTGTTCAGAAAAGCGCGGAAACAGGCCTGGCGATCGCGCTCTGCGATCAGCTTTTGCTGATAAACAAACAGCCCGCCAGCCAGCAATAGTGTCCAGTAAAACGCCCCGTTCAGATCCAGAATCATCCCTACCCACGCCATGAGTACCAGCGTCGCCAACTGCAGCAAACCAATAATGAATTTGTCGTAGCGGCCAAACAGTATCGCCGTTGATTTAACGCCAATCTTCAAGTCATCATCGCGATCGACCATGGCATATTGCGTGTCATAGGCCACCGTCCAGCAAATGTTAGCCAGAAATACCAGCCAGCAGACAAGAGGTAAGGACTCACTAACTGCTGACCATGCCATGGGAATCGCCCAGCCAAATGCCGCGCCCAGCACCACCTGCGGCAAATGCGTATAGCGCTTCATAAACGGATAGACCCAGGCCAGTGCCAGGCCCACGATCGAGAGCATGATAGTCATCAGGTTCATGCTCAGCACCAGGGCAAAGGCAATCAGTCCTAACACCACAAATAAGTATTTGGCCTCTTTCGCAGTGACGGCACCGCTTGCCAGCGGCCGGTGCTTCGTGCGCTCGACATGACCATCGACCTTGCGATCGGCATAATCATTGATGACACAGCCTGCGGCGCGCATAACAAATACCCCGGCGACAAACACCGCCAGTATGTGTAGGGGCGGAACAGCCATCTTTGCCAACCACAGCGCCCACAATGTTGGCCACAGCAGCAGCAGAGCGCCAATCGGCTTATCAATGCGCATCAGGCGGCTATAAGCCTGCCATTTCGTCATGTTTTGTGTGTTCTGCACAGGTCAAACCCTTAACCTTGATCACGATAGAGCGGCGAAGCCGGTAAAAACAGTTCCGTTAACAGCAGCGGTTTCCCTGACAGTCGCAGGCGCGAGCGGCGTCCCCAGAGCGCATCAACGCGGCCAGGCTCAATGAAATCGCGGGTCAGCGTTGATGACGAGAACAGATAACGCCCCAGCGGGCGCGTACCGAGTTGCTGTAACATCGCTTCCGGGCCGTTGAGGGTACTTTCTGGCACCAGCGTGCGCCCTGCCAGCCAAGGTTCCTCATCCCCGTAGAGAATGACTTCTCGCAGCCAGAAACGCTGATCGGCAGGGAGTAATGCCCCTTCATCGCCGAGTTCATCGGCGGAGATAAAGTCCTCACGTACAGGTTCCACCCTGACCTTCTGGCAATGCTGTTCAAAGCGTCGCGTCATGGAATCCTCTTCCATTAGCCAGTCACGAAGCGGTTGCGTCAATGCGGCATCGTCCAGCGCCAGCCAGTTAAGTGAACGTAACGAACGGAGCGGGTCTTGCGTCATGGCACTTTCCCCTAAAAATTTTCAGAGCGGTAGTTTAGCGCAGAGCGATACGAGGAACACCCGTCATGAATGCTGAGAACGTGATTACTCGCGTTTAAGCCGGTTACTGTTTGCCAGCCACAGCGTGATCACTAGCAGCAGGATGGCCGCAGAGTAGCACAGCGTATCAAAGGGATTTTTATGGTCGACGATGATCAGCCTGATGATGGCCGTAATCCCGATATAGACAAAATAGCGCAAGGGAAAATGGTAGCCCGACTGAAAGTACTTCACGATGAGTGCAATGAACTCAAAGTAGAGAAAATAAATCACAATGCCCTCAATTAGCAGGTAGGAGGACGCCTGCTCACCGGTGCTAAACAGCACATTGGCCAGATGTACCGTCTCCTTGCCCAAAAATACCATCAAAATGAAGGCCAGGATCAACAGCCCCGCGTTCAGCACCCACTGCATCAGGCGCGCAATCTTCTGTGCTGCAGGATTTTTATCACTCATGTCACGCCTCGAGAATCGAATGGAGTTCGGTTAGCGTTATCATGCTTTAGTGTGACCTAAATCACAATATAGCCGTCAGGCTTACCGCATCCGCTGCCCTCTCCGACACAACGTTGAGACGTGCAGTGTTCCCTGTCAGGCAGGGTGAATTCCGTCTCCCTAAGGCGGAATGACACAGCTGTACAGGCCGGTTTTTTATTGCTGTGTTACGGCGGCTCACATCGGCCCGTTACGGCGGCTGATTTTCGCCGTGCCGCGGATTGTTAAGCCTGTCATCCATTTTTCATATCCGCAGACTACATTGGCTCGGCTTTTGCGAACGACGGCGTCAGACAATGCTTTCACCGGCGCCTCTGGATGAAGGCGTTTACTGCCCTGAGCTGGCGCGTAGCTTCTGTCCTCTAGCAGTGAGCAGAGTCAGGTGGCCGCAAAAAACGCGATGCAGTACGCGAGACGTCACCAGAAAGCAGACGGCTCGCAATAAGTTAGTGTGCGCACACTATCAAAATAGATCCTGCGCAGGCGGTAATGAGACGTGAAATCAAAGCCTGTCACCGCGTCAGATAACCTCACAGTGATCCCTGAGGGCTCAGACGCGCAAATTCAGCGGCGCAGCAAGGAGAAAACATGAAAACGATTTTGGTGATTTTGGACGGCCTGAGTCACTACGTTGCTCAACATGCTATGGGTTACCTGCATGCGGAATGCGCCCAGGACAGAGGGCATTATTACAGCCTGACCTGCGAGCTACCCTCGCTGTCACGTCCGCTGTATGAATGTATTCTGACCGGCGTTGCGCCGGTGCAGAGTGGCATCATTCATAACGACGTTAACCGTATGAGCCGCGAACGCAGTGTGTTTCACTATGCGCGCGATGCCGGACTGACCACCGCCGCCGCCGCTTACCACTGGATAAGCGAGCTGTATAACCGCACCCCTTTCGTCCCGGCACGCGATCGCCACACTGAGGCCCCGACCCTGCCTGTTCAGTTTGGTCATTTTTACGTCGATGACAGCTATCCAGACTCGCACCTGTTTGAAGATGCCGAGAGTCTTCGGTTACGTTACAACCCGGATTTCCTGCTGATTCATCCGATGAATATCGATCATGCCGGACATCAGCATGGCCTGTCTTCTGCGCAGTACCGTAACCGCGCGCGCATGGCGGATGGCTATCTGTCGCAGTGGATGCCCGGCTGGCTGGCAGAAGGCTATCAGGTCGTCGTCACGGCCGACCACGGGATGAACGACGACCGGTCGCACGGTGGCATGCTGCCAGAAGAAACGACCGTTCCGCTGTTTGTGTTTGGCGAGGGATTCTCGCTAAGGCCCGGCCTGGCGCCTCAACAAACCGAGCTTTGTGGCACCCTGTGTTCACTGCTTGATGTGCTCCATGATAAGCCAGTCCATCATGCCCTGCTGGCGGGCTCAGCATACTGAAGCTGGCGCCCTTCCCCGTGCGGCGGAAGGGTTAAGAACATGAACGTCTTAAACCCGCTCCTGTGCTGACCTGCCAGGGTCAGCAACCGGGTATCACCCGCAGCCCTCTCCGGCCAGCCCCGCGCCCACTGAACGTTTCTGCCGGTGCGATGCGCTACCGCTGACCGTTCAATCGGCCTGAAAAGGCTCGCCCGGTAAACGAAGCGGTGCGCGCAGGCCGGATTTGTCCATGCAGATCGCCAGAGTAGTCTACATTTAGAGATGTCGACGTTGCGCAGGTTGTTTAAAACACTGAAAAAAATTGCACAGCGTCCGGCAATCACGTGATCAGATTGCGTTCTCCATCAGGCTGGCAATCTGAACCGCCTGAAGCCTGATGGTTAAGGAGCCACTATACGTGTTAACCCTGCTTAACTTACTCTCTGCCGTTGCGCTTCTGGTATGGGGCACGCACATTACCCGCTCCGGAATTATGCGCGTATACGGTGCCGATTTGCGCCGGGTGCTCAGCCGCAGTGTAGAAAAGAAACCCATGGCGTTCCTGGCCGGCATTGGCGTGACCATGCTGGTACAAAGCAGCAATGCCACCACGCTGCTGGTGACCTCATTTGTGGCCCAAAACCTGGTGAGCCTGACACCGGCATTGGTGGTGATATTGGGTGCTGACGTGGGGACAGCCATTATGGCGCGCGTCCTGACGTTTGATCTCTCCTGGCTTTCACCACTGTTTATCTTTTTTGGCGTAGTGTTTTTCATCAGCCGCAAACAAACCCGCGCAGGACAGCTTGGACGTACCAGCATTGGTCTGGGGCTTATCCTGCTGGCGCTGCAGTTGATTGTCGAAGCCGCCAGGCCAATCACCCAGGCCTCGGGCGTACAGGTGCTGTTTTCCAGCTTAACGGGTGATGTGATGCTGGATGCCTTGATCGGCGCGGTCTTTGCGATTATCAGCTACTCAAGCCTGGCAGCGGTGCTGATTACGGCCACCCTGACGGCAACGGGCGTGATCGCCTTTAAGGTGGCGTTGTGCCTGGTGATTGGCGCTAACCTCGGCAGTGGTTTACTGGCCGTCATCAACGGCAGTGGCTCCAACGCGGCGGGTAAACGCGTCGCGATGGGCAGCCTGCTGTTTAAGCTGATTGGCTGCGTATTGATTCTGCCCTTTGTCGATCCGGTTGCGGTATGGCTGGACAAGCTGCCGGTGAACGACGAAGAGCTGGTGATCTTCTTTCACGTTTTCTACAACCTGATTCGCTGCGTGGTGATGGTGCCGTTCGCCGATGCCATGGCGCGTCTGTGTTGCCGACTGATTGCTGACGATGCCGAAAGCGATACCACGCTGAAACCCAGGCACCTTGACAGCAGCGCGCTGGATACACCGGCACTGGCGTTGGTTAACGCGGCGCGCGAAGCGTTGCGCATGGGCGACGTGCTGGAGCAGATGCTGGACACGTTTCTGCAAGTGGTTCGTGGAGAAGCACGCGCGGAACGTCGCGTGCGGCGGCTGGATGATGACGTCGATGTGCTCTACACCGCCATCAAACTCTATCTGGCGCGCATGCCCAAAGAGGATTTATCAGAGCAGGATTCTCGCCGTTGGGGAGAAGTGATTGAAATGTCGCTAAACCTGGAAATGGCAGGCGATATCATTGAACGCATGAGCGGCGATGTCGCCGATAAGTCTCTTGCCGCGCGGCGGACCTTTTCGCCAGAAGGCATGAAAGAGCTTGAGTCACTCTACGAACAGCTGGTTGAAAACCTGCGGCTGAGCCTGTCGGTTTTCCTCTCGCACGACGTCACCAGCGCGAAGCGGTTGCGCCGAGCCAAACACCGTTTCCGCCTGAAAATACGCCGTTATTCCCATTCACACGTCAATCGCCTGCACCAGCAGAATGTGCAGAGCATTGAAACCAGCTCACTCCATCTGGGCCTGCTGGGTGATATGAAGCGGCTGAACTCCCTGTTCTGCGCAGTGGCCTACACGGTGCTGGAACAGCCGGATGACGAAAGGGACGGGGATTAATTTACAGGGGCCATCCGGCCCCGTGATATCGGTTGTACAGGCAAAAAACTACTTCTTTTTCTCAACAGGTTTACCCGACCAGTAACCCGCCAGCAGTGAACCGGACAGGTTATGCCAGACAGAGAACAGGGCGCCCGGCAGCGCTGCCAGAGGAGAAAAGTAAAGTTTGCCCAGCGTTGCGGCCAGTCCTGAGTTTTGCATACCGACCTCAAGCGCCAGCGTGCGGCAGGTGGACTCATCAAAGCCAAACAGTTTACCGCCCCAGTAGCCTCCCAGCAGACCAATGGCATTGTGCAGGATGACCGCTGCAATCACCATGACACCGACTGAGGCAATAAAGCCCTGGCTACCTGCCACTACGGCGCTGATGATCAGCAGAATACAGAGCATGGAAAAGGCTGGTAGATAGGGCTCGATCCGGCGCACCACGCTGTTCATGGTGTGATGGATGATCAGGCCTAACCCGATAGGGATCACGACGATCTTCACGATGCTCAGTAGCATCCCAGCGACATCAACCTGAATGTGCGTATCCACGTAAAAGCGCGTCAGCAGCGGCGTGGCAAACACGCCCACCAATGCTGACACCGACGAGATCGTCACCGACAGGGCCACATCGCCTTTAGCCAGATAGATCATTACGTTAGAAGCGGTTCCACTGGCAACGCTGCCCACCAGAATCATCCCCGCAGCGAGATCCGGCGGCATATGAAACAGCTTAGCCAGCGCCCAGGCGGCCAGCGGCATGACCAGATAGTGTAAGAAGGTGCCGGCAATAACCGGCGCCGGGCGCGTCAGCACGCGTTTAAAATCATCAATGTTCAGCGTTACGCCCATGCCAAACATAATCAGCATCAGCAGATAAGCGACCCATGGACCGATGCCAAGAAAGGTTGTGGGTGAATAGTAGGCAGCGACAGACAACAGAATTGCCCACAAAGGAAACAGACGAGTTAAGGTGGCAAGCATAAACAGATATCCTTATGAGCGAGTGAGGGACTACTGTGAAAGCACGCTGTGCCGCCTGGCGGCCTGTCGTGAAAAAGCCGGACAGAGCCCGGCTTTAACCCAGTGGCGGCTGAGCGCTTATTCAAACAAATTGTGATGCAGTGTACGCACTACGCTTTCAGCATCATTGCCCGGCACAAGGAAACAGAGATTGTAGCTGCTGGCACCGTAGCAGATCATCCGCAGGTTAAAAGGTTCGAGCACGCCGAAGACCTCTTTCCCTACGCCGCAGGCTTTCGACAATTCGTTGCCGATAATGGCCACCAGCGCCAGGTTTTCTTCCACTTCCACCCGACAGAGTGACGACAGCTCCGTCAGCAGCGCCTGGCTCAGCAGATTGTCGCCCGTTGAGGTTGATCCCGTGGTATCCAGCGTTAACGCCACGCTGACTTCCGACGTGGTGATCAGATCCACTGACACGTTGTGACGCACCAGAATATTGAACACTTCAGACAGGAAGCCCGGCGTGTGTAGCATATTCAGGCTGTGCAGGGTGACCAGGGTTTGCTTGCGGCGCAGCGCCAGCGCACGGAACAGCGGTGGATTCGCCGTCTCATTGCACACGCGCGTACCGCCCGCGGCAGGATCTTTACTGGAACCAACAAACACCGGAATGTCGCTACGCACCGCAGGCAGCAGCGTCGCAGGGTGCAGCACTTTGGCCCCAAAGGTGGCCATTTCAGCCGCTTCTTCAAAGGTGATCTCATCAATACGTTTTGCCGCAGGCACCACGCGCGGATCGGTGGTGTAGATCCCCGGCACGTCCGTCCAGATATCCACGCGCGAGGCTTTTAACGCTTCACCCAGCAAGGCAGCCGTGTAGTCACTGCCGCCGCGACCTAACGTGGTCGTGCGCCCTTTTTCTTCGCTGCCGATAAAGCCCTGGGTCACCACCAGTGACGCAGCAATACGCGGTTGCAGTTGCGCGCTAACCTGTTCAGCCAGTACGGCCACATCGGGCTCAGCACGGCCAAAACGGTCATTGGTGCGCATGACTTTGCGTACATCGAACCATTCTGCATTAACCTTGCGTTCACGCAGGATCTCAACGAACAGCAAGGTCGACATCAGTTCGCCGTGGCTGACCAGTTCGTCGGTTAAGGCGTTAGACGTGGCCAGCGCGGCCGCATCGGACAGCATGCCGATGTTATCAATGATGCGGTCGATTTCGTCGCGAATGACGTCCGGATTTTGCAGACGATCGATGATGGCGTATTGAATGCGGCGGATGTCATCGAGTTGCGCTGCACGCTGCGATGTCTCCTGGCCTTCGGCAAGAGAGACCAGCAGGTTTGTGATGCCTGCAGAGGCAGAAAGCACCACCAGCCGGGTATTGCTGTCCTGCAATACCACATCGGCGCTACGGTTCATGGCATCGAAATCGGCAACGCTGGTACCGCCAAATTTCGCTACATTCAGATTCAGAGACATTGTATGACCTCGTGTCAGGGTACGTTGCCCTCATCCGTTAACGGGTGAGAAACAGTAATTCAGCCTAAGCACAAGGAAAGAGCAGAAACGGGTAAGATCGAATAGACGAGTCACCCAGAAGCGCTCCACCTTGCAAAACGTCCGACTGTGGACGTTTCTGGTGACAACCCAGAGGATTCAGCCCCTGTAGCCGACAGTCAACACACCGTGTGTTTACCACCTCGGCGTCGCTCCCCCTGATGTGTTATCGCCGGATACGGTTCCTCCAACACACTGCCTGGGCGACGCGCCTCTTCTGGCTTGCGCACGGGTGCGCAAGTAGCGCGCATAGATTTATCGATTTCTGGCCCTGCTGTCAATGACCGCTGTGGGACAATTTTTCATGCAGAGCGCACCGGATAACAAATTTTGCCCTAATGCAGCGACTACAGTGCTTAATGGCTTCAGCAACGCCACCACTTTCTGATGTGGCACAAGGTATGCGGTCTGCTAACAGGCCATACTTTTCAGCCTTTCCCCCATGGAATCAGGCTGAAATCTTGCCGCATTATTGACCGTAAAACAGCGTGTTTTCATCATGGTGCCTTTATGGCGCAGACAAAATTTTCCTTTCAGTTGCAACTGTGGTCATACTGAAATGCTAACCGGGTACGATGCGACCCCGATGGAATGACGGTTCTTAATATCAACAAGAGTGTTGCCATGAAAAATATCAATCCGACCCAAACCGCAGCCTGGAAAGCGCTGCAAGAGCACTATGAACAGATGAAAACGGCGAAAATTGCCGACCTGTTTGCCCAGGATGCCGATCGTTTTGCTAAATTCTCAGCCACCTTTGACGACCAGATGCTGGTGGATTTTTCGAAAAACCGCATTACTCAGGAAACCCTCGATAAGCTTCAGGCACTGGCAAAAGAGACCGATTTAAGCGGTGCGATTAAGTCTATGTTCTCGGGTGAGAAGATTAACCGCACTGAAGATCGCGCCGTGCTGCACGTCGCGCTGCGTAACCGCAGTAATACGCCGATTATCGTTGATGGCAAAGATGTCATGCCTGAAGTCAACGCCGTGCTGGAAAAAATGAAAGGCTTTTCCGAACGCATTATCGGCGGTGACTGGAAAGGCTATACCGGAAAACCCATTACGGACGTTGTTAACATCGGTATCGGTGGATCTGACCTCGGTCCCTTCATGGTGACGGAAGCGCTGCGCCCGTATAAAAATCACCTGAACATGCATTTTGTGTCTAACGTCGATGGCACGCACATTGCCGAAACGCTAAAAGATCTGAGTCCTGAAACCACGCTGTTCCTGGTCGCCTCTAAAACCTTCACCACCCAGGAAACCATGACCAACGCCCACAGTGCGCGTGACTGGTTCCTGAAAACGGCCGGCGATCAACAGCACGTTGCGAAGCACTTTGCTGCGCTCTCCACCAATGCCAAAGCGGTAGGCGAATTTGGTATTGATACGGACAACATGTTCGAATTCTGGGACTGGGTAGGCGGTCGCTATTCACTCTGGTCAGCAATCGGTCTGTCAATTATCCTTTCTATTGGCTTCGATAATTTTGAGCAGCTGCTGAGCGGCGCGCACGCCATGGATAAGCACTTCTCAACCACGCCAGCGGAGCAGAATCTTCCGGTGCTGCTGGCGCTGATCGGGATCTGGTACAACAACTTCTTCGGTGCCGAAACAGAAGCCATCCTGCCGTACGACCAATATATGCATCGCTTCGCGGCCTATTTCCAACAGGGAAATATGGAATCGAACGGTAAATACGTTGACCGTGCAGGCCAGCCTGTTACCTATCAGACAGGCCCGATTATCTGGGGCGAACCGGGTACAAACGGCCAGCACGCGTTCTACCAGCTGATTCATCAGGGCACCAAACTGGTCCCGTGCGACTTTATCGCCCCTGCTGTGAGCCACAATGCGCTTGCCGATCACCATGCTAAACTGCTGTCTAACTTCTTTGCCCAGACCGAGGCCCTGGCCTTTGGGAAATCGCGTGATGTGGTTCAGAAAGAGTTCACCGACGCCGGCAAGTCTGCCGAGTCGGTCGCGCATATTGTGCCGTTTAAAGTGTTTGAAGGTAACCGGCCTACTAACTCTATTTTGCTACGCGAAATCACGCCGTTTAGCCTGGGTGCCCTGATTGCCCTGTATGAACATAAAATCTTCACCCAGGGTGCCATTCTGAACATCTTTACCTTCGATCAGTGGGGCGTTGAGCTGGGCAAACAACTGGCAAACCGTATTCTGCCAGAGCTCGAAAATGACAGTGATATTACCAGTCATGACAGCTCCACTAATGCCTTAATTAATCGCTACAAGCGTTGGCGTTAAATTTCTCCAGGCACAAAAAGGCGGCTATTTAGTCGCCTTTTTTATTCTATGATGGAGAGTGCAACCCGCTTTTTATCTGAAAAGTCGATATACGGATTGGATAATTCTTAAAATAGGCTGAGGCAAATCCGAAGTTAGCCGGGGTTAAATCATGACAATCTTATTAAAAATGGCCCTAAAACGGCATGCAGCTCATTCTTACCTGTTGTTTTATAATGTTATTTAATTTAACCACGCTTAAGGAAATTCCGATAATTCTTATTCCGTACCAAAGAATACTAAATAAGTAGAAACCGCTTTGCTTTCTCCGTCTTTGCAGACAAATATCCGGCTTTTCAACATAAACCCATGCCTTTAAAATAAGTTAACGCTGAATTTACTTAATTTAGCCCGTTTACGCCCTCACAGACTGACAGGTTTTTACATTACTGAACTCTGGTATTTTGTTGCCCTATACTGGACGCGCCCGTAATGGGTCTGTCCTTCGGCTTTGCGTCAACGGTTTATGCTGTTGTGCAAAAATGTCGGATAGCAATCCTTCATTCACTCAATGTAGGTGTTGTTATGAAAAAACGCATGATTGCCGGTCTGGCATTACTTTACGTAGCCGTCTCTTCCAGTGCGTTTGCCGCGCCGGAAGAAGCTGGTGCTGCAGCGGGCGCACAGGCGGGCACCATGTCCGCAGGTACGACGACCGCTGTAGGTATCGGCGTGCTCGGCGCGTTAGTAGGACTCGGTGTTGCCGCTTCTGGCGGTGGTGACGGGGCAAATACTGGTACAACAACCACAACCACAACGGGCACCACGCGTTGATGGGTACCCTGCTCATTCGGGCTGTAGCAAGGCTGCGAACGCGCATATCACGATTCGTTTGCGCAGGTAAATGAGTCGCTATCAGGATGCCACAGCGTCGGCGGCCTGAACGAGTAAGGGTATGGGAGCTTTAAACATAACCACACTTTCGTGTGGTTATTTTTACTTTGGCATCATTTATCAGGGACACATTGTGCGCCAACTTCCGCTGCTGCTCGTTTGCCTGCTGCTGCAGGCCTGTACACAAACGCAAAAAGGACTCGAACAGACCGTGATGATGGCCATTGAAGGGCCAGAAGATGTCACCGTCACTCCTCAGCAGATTGATAATCTGCCCTATGCCAGCCTGTATGCCCGAATCAATGATGGCCAGCGCATTTTTGTCGTGCTGGGTTATAACGAAAATGGCCAGCAAAAGTGGGTCACTCGCGATCAATCGATGCTGGTCACCGCACATGGCAGGCTGATCAAAACGCTGGGCCTGCCTGACAATCTGACAGACGTCAGCAATTTACAGCAGGATCCGCTGGCTAAAGGCCTGCACCTCAGCAACGGCGACAGCTGGACGCGAATTGTTCAGTGGACCGTTCAGGGCAACGTCCATAGCGGAACCCTGAGCTCAACCTTCACGCGGGGCGATGACGAGGTGCTGGATATTGCGGGGAACCGCATTGCCTGCCGCGTCTGGCATGAGCAGCTTCATATCGACAGCCTGGATCGCGAGTGGCAAAACACGTTCTGGATCGACAACAGTAGCGGTCAGGTCGTGCAGTCCCGACAAATGCTGGCTGCCGATGCATTCCCTGTTGATATCACCATTCTGAAGCCGGCAAAATCATGAAAAACATAACACGCTTGTTGGCAGGAATGAGCCTGCTCACCACCCTGGCCGCTCAGGCCGCAGGTCAGGTTACCGTGCATGCCCCCCACGATACCCAGAGCGTACAGGTTAACCAGGTGGAAAACCTGGCACAGCTGGTGACTCAGCCCGCGCTGATGACACAGACTGACTGGCGACGCGCCGTTATTGCCGAGCGCGGGGCAACGGCAGTCGCGCAGCAGCAGTATCAGCAAACGCTGGCGCAGTTGCGCGCCTGGCGTGCCGATAGTAGCGGAGAGCAGGCTGCGGCCATTGATGCCGTTATTCGTCAGTTAAGCGGTATCCGGGTGACCGGGCGGCAGTTCACCTCCCTGGATCCCGACTGGATCCGTCTGCATACGATGGATAACCGCCGCCTGGAAGGCAGCTACGATCTCTACCTTACCCAGCCCAGCACCAGCGTCCTGTTGTTTGGCCCCATCGCGGGTGCCGGTGCCGTGAACTGGCAGCCAGGGAAATCCGTACGGGATTACCTGAGCGAGCACCCCCGCCTGGCTGGAGCAGAACGTAATATCGCGATTGTGATTGCGCCGGACGGCACGACGCGGGAAGCGCCTGTGGCCTACTGGAATCACCGCCACGTTGAACCCGAACCCGGCAGCATCATTATGACGGGCTTCTCGTCGTGGAGCCTGCCAGGCGCGTTTAAAGACCTGAATGATCGCCTTGTTTCTGTTCTGACTCACCGGATACCAGACTGATGAAAAAACGTTATCTTCTCAGCCTGTTGGCTGTTTCTGTGGCAAGCGCCTGTCAGGCCCATGCGGAAATGTATGCCGCGCCGGTAACGCCTTCGCAGTCTGATTTTGGCGGCGTGGGCCTGATGCAGGTGCCCACCGCGCGTATGGCGAAAGAGGGCGAATTTAGCCTGAACTTCCGCGATAATGATCAGTATCGCTACTATTCTGCTTCACTGCAGCTTTTTCCCTGGCTGGAAACAACCGTGCGTTATACCGATGTGCGCACCCGGCGTTACAGCGCGGTGGAAAGTTTCAGCGGCAACCAAAGCTATAAAGATAAAGCTTTCGACCTGAAGCTGCGCCTGTGGCAGGAAGGTTACTGGCTGCCGGAGGTCTCGTTTGGTACCCGCGATCTGGGCGGCACCGGCCTGTTCGACAGCGAGTACCTGGTCGCCACCAAAGCCTGGGGGCCGTTCGACTTTACGTTGGGTATGGGCTGGGGCTATCTGGGCAACAGCGGAACCGTGAAAAATCCCTTCTGTTCCTACAGCGACAGCTACTGTCAGCGTCCCGGCGTCGGTCAGGCGGGATCGATCAATGGCTCGCAGATGTTCCACGGCCCTTCGGCGGTATTTGGCGGGATAGAATACCAGACGCCCTGGCAGCCGCTGCGCCTGAAGGTGGAATACGAAGGTAACGATTACAAGGATGATTTCGCCGGACGCCTGCCGCAGCGCAGCAAGGTCAACGTCGGTGCAATCTACCGCGTCACTGACTGGGCCGATATCAATGCCAGCTATGAGCGCGGCAATACTTTTATGTTCGGCTTCACCATTCGCACCAACTTCAACGATATGCATCAGGATCATATCGACAGTCCGAAACCTGCGTACAACCCGAACCCGCAACCTAAGCTGCTGGAAACCACGGTGACAGGTAATCAGCTGTCTGAACTGAAGTACAACGCAGGCCTGGCTGGTCCAAAAATCCAGACCAAAGGCAGCACGCTGTACGTATCAGGCGAGCAAACCAAATACCGTGACACGCGTGAAGGTGTGGATCGCGCGAACCGCATCATCATGAATCATCTCCCAGACGGTATTGAGACCATAAACGTGACGGAGTCGCGTTACAACATGCCTCAGGTCACGACAGAAACCTCCGTTGCCAGCCTGCGCAACGAGCTGGGGGGTTATCCATTAGGGCATGAAAAGCCGTTACAACAGGTCCGCACAGATCCGGTTGATCCGGAGCCTACCGAGCAGGGCATGTTTATTCGCAAAGAGCGCCTGAGTTACAGCCTGTCGCCGGTGCTTAACCAGTCTGTGGGCGGCCCGGAAAGTTTCTATCTGTACCAGGTTGGCGTGATGGGCAACGTCGATTACTGGCTCACCGATCACTTGCTGGTAGGCGGTAGCCTGTTTGCTAACGTTGCGAACAATTACGACAAATTTAACTACAACGGCGCACCTGCGGATTCCACGCTGCCACGCGTGCGTACGCACATTCGCGACTACGTTGAGAACAACGTTTACGTTAACGATCTGCAAGCCAACTACATGGATTATCTGGGTAACGGATTCTATGGCCAGGTCTACGGCGGCTATCTGGAAACCATGTATGGCGGCGTAGGCGGCGAAGTCCTCTATCGTCCGGTAGACAGCAACTGGGCCGTTGGCGTGGATGCTAACTATGTGCGCCAGCGTGACTGGGATGACATGATGAGATTCACCCGTTACGAAGCGCCTACCGGCAACCTTACCGGCTACTGGCGTCCCTGGTTTATGGAGAACGTCTTAGTGAAAGCCAGCGTCGGGCAGTATCTGGCGAAGGATAAAGGCGTCACGATTGATCTCTCTAAGCGCTTCGACAGTGGCGTGATGGTTGGCGTTTATGCCACAAAAACCAACGTATCATCGCAACAGTATGGCGAAGGTGACTTTACTAAAGGCTTCTATATCTCCATCCCCATGGATCTGTTTACCGTTACGCCAACCCGTGGCCGTGCGCAGATTAACTGGGTACCGCTCACCCGTGATGGTGGCCAGATGCTGGGAAGGAAGTACCAGCTGTATGACATGACCTCGGACCGTGACGCCCGGTTTAACTAAAAAAGAGGCAGCCATCAGGCTGCCTTGTTTTTTTAGTCGGCGTCGTAACCCAGATTGGGGGCCAGCCAGCGCTCCACTTCGCTTACCGACATGCGCTTACGCGCCGCATAGTCCTCAACCTGATCGCGCTGAATCTGCGCCACGGCGAAGTAGCGGCTGTCAGGGTGGCTGAAGTACCAGCCTGATACCGAGGCGCCCGGCCACATGGCAAAAGACTCCGTGAGTTTCATACCCGCGTGCGTTTCCACATCCAGCAGCGCCCAGATAGTGGCTTTCTCAGTGTGTTCCGGACAGGCCGGATAGCCCGGCGCCGGACGAATGCCCTGATAATTTTCGCGGATGAGCGCCTCATTACTGAGGTGCTCATCGGGAGCAAAACCCCAAATCGTTTTGCGTACCTGTTCGTGCAGATATTCGGCGAAGGCTTCAGCTAAGCGGTCCGCAATAGCTTTGACCATAATCTTGTTGTAGTCGTCCTGCTGCTTATCGTAAGCCTCGGCCAGCGCATCTTCTTCCAGCCCGCCCGTAACGGCAAAAGCCCCGATATAATCAGCTTTACCGCTGCTTTTCGGCGCCACAAAATCGGCCAGACAGTAGTTGGCAAAGTCGGTTTTTTCCGTTTGCTGCCGCAGATGATGGCTGATGTTCAGCAGCGTATCGCGCTGCTCATCCGCAAAGATATGAATATCGTCGCCCACGCGATTAGCCGGGAACAGGCCGACCACGCCGCGTGGCGTCAGCGCTTTTTCGTCACTCAGCTTATCCAGCATCGCGTTAGCATCGGCAAACAATCGTTTCGCTTCATCGCCCACGACCTCATCCTCCAGGATGCGCGGGTATTTGCCAGCCAGCGACCAGGTCATAAAAAAGGGCGTCCAGTCGATGTAATTGCGCAGCACGTCAATGCCCGCGTCGACGCGCCTGACACCGACGTGCTTCGCTACGGGCGGTGTATAGCTGTCCCAGTCAATCTTCGTCGCGTTGTCGCGCGCAGCGCTGAGTGACACCGGCGGCGTGCGCGGTTTTTTACGCGCATGCTGAATACGCACGGTTTCATATTCTTTGCGGGTGCGCGCGACGAAGTCATCCCTGAGCGTATCCGATAGCAGGGATGACACGACACCCACCGTGCGCGAGGCGTTTTGCACGTAAACGGTGGGCCCGCTGTAGTGCTGTTCGATTTTCACGGCGGTATGGGCTTTAGACGTGGTGGCGCCACCAATCAACAGCGGCAGCGTAAATCCCTGACGCTCCATCTCTTTCGCCATGTTGACCATTTCATCCAGCGACGGCGTGATGAGCCCAGAAAGACCAATGATGTCAGCCTTCACTTCGCGCGCGGTCTTGAGGATTTTCTCGCCCGGCACCATCACGCCGAGGTCGATAATCTCATAGTTATTGCACTGCAAGACCACGCCAACAATGTTTTTGCCAATGTCGTGGACGTCGCCTTTGACCGTTGCCAGCACCACCTTGCCGTTACTGCGTCCGGCTTCTTTACTGGCCTGAATGTAGGGTTCAAGCCAGGCGACGGCCTGTTTCATCACGCGGGCCGATTTCACGACCTGCGGCAGGAACATTTTGCCTTCACCAAACAGATCCCCCACCACATTCATGCCAGACATCAGCGGCCCTTCAATCACGTCTATCGGGCGCGCGGCCTGCTGACGGGCTTCTTCCGTGTCCTGTTCAATAAACTCGGTGATGCCTTTGACCAGTGAGTATTCCAGCCGTTTCACCACGTCCCAGCCGCGCCATTCAGCCTGCTGCTTTTCATCCGCACTGTCGCTTTTATTGCGGCGGTATTTTTCCGCCAGCGCCAGTAATCGCTCAGTACCGTCGGCGCGCCGGTTAAGGATCACGTCCTCAACGGACTCACGCAGTTCGTCAGACAGGTCGTCATAAATGGCCAACTGCCCGGCGTTCACGATTCCCATGTCCATACCGTTACGGATGGCGTAGTAGAGAAACACCGCGTGAATCGCCTCACGAACCGGATCGTTGCCCCGGAACGAGAACGAGACGTTAGATACGCCGCCCGAGATCATCGCATGGGGCAGTTCACGTTTAATGTCTTCGCAGGCCCCAATAAAATCCATCGCGTAGTTGTTGTGTTCGTCGATACCGGTCGCAACGGCAAAAATATTGGGATCGAAAATGATGTCCTCAGGCGGAAACCCCACCTGTTGCGTCAGGATCTGGTAGGCGCGGCGACAGATCTCAATCTTCCGCTCACGCGTATCGGCCTGCCCCACCTCATCGAAGGCCATCACCACCATGGCGGCCCCGTAGCGGCGGACAAGGCGGGCATGGTGGATAAATACGGCCTCACCTTCTTTCATTGAGACGGAGTTGACGATGCCTTTTCCCTGAATACACTGCAGCCCTTTCTCAATAACCTCCCATTTCGAGGAGTCGATCATAATTGGCACGCGGGCAATATCGGGCTCACCCGCAATCAGGTTGAGGAAACGCACCATCGCGGCTTCCGCGTCCAGCATTCCCTCATCCATATTGATATCAATAATCTGGGCACCGCTCTCAACCTGTTGTAACGCGACTTCCAGCGCCTCATGATATTTATCTTCTTTAATCAGGCGCTTAAATTTGGCAGAGCCGGTAACGTTGGTGCGTTCTCCCACGTTCACAAATAACGATTCTGCACTGATATTCAGCGGTTCAAGACCCGAAAGACGGCAGGCAACGGGCAGTTTGGGGCGCTGACGTGGCGCAACGCCTTCCACGGCCGCCGCCATGGCAGCGATGTGCTGTGGCGTGGTGCCGCAGCAGCCGCCAACAATGTTCAGAAAGCCGGCGTTGGCCCATTCCCCAATCTGCTGCGCCATCACTTCTGCATCAAGATCGTATTCGCCGAAGGCGTTGGGCAAACCGGCATTGGGATGGGCAGTGACATAGCCTTCGGCGATGCGTGACAGTTCAGCGACATACTGACGTAGTTCATCCGGCCCCAGTGCGCAGTTCAGACCAAAGGATAAGGGTTCTGCATGGCGCAACGAATTATAAAAGGCTTCGGTAGTTTGTCCGGAAAGCGTGCGGCCTGAAGCATCGGTGATGGTGCCGGAGATCATCAACGGCAGCGCCACGCCAAGGGCTTCCATCTCTGCTTTCACCGCAAAGACAGCCGCTTTGGCGTTGAGCGTATCGAATACCGTTTCAATCATGATGATGTGGCAACCGCCTTCCACCAGCGCCCGGGTGGACTCACGATAGGCGTCCACCAACTGATTGAAGGTGATATTACGGAACGCCGGATCGTTAACATCGGGAGAGATCGAGCAGGTGCGGTTGGTGGGGCCCAGTACGCCCGCGACATAGCGCGGTTTATCTGGCGTTTTTGCCGTCCACGCATCTGCGCAGGTACGCGCCAGCTTCGCGGCCGCGAAGTTAATCTCTGCCGACAGGGCTTCCATCTGGTAGTCCGCCATCGCAATGGAGGTGGCATTAAAGGTATTGGTTTCGAGAATATCCGCACCGGCGGCCAGATACGCATCATGGATCTCGCGGATCACCTCTGGTTTGCTTAGCACCAGCAGATCGTTATTGCCTTTGAGATCGCAGGGCCAGTCAGCAAAACGGCTGCCACGAAAATCGTGTTCGTCCAGTTTATAGCTCTGGATCATGGTGCCCATTCCACCATCTAATACCATAATGCGGTGGGCAAGTTGCTGATGCAGCGCGTCGGTTAGATTGCTCACGGTTGTCTCATCCACGTCAATGCGCTGGTGAAATACCAGCCAGTCATTCTTGCATAAGGTCATGATGCCTCAAAGTAACCTTAGCGGAGATTTTCAGGGAAGTGATTATCAGGTCTGACCAGCACGTCAGCGTTTGCATTCAGGCAGATTAAAACGAAAATGGTTTCCACTATGTGAAAAGGAGAAACAGAATGGCAACGCCCGTCGCCGCGAAACGCGGAAAAAAACCCCGTGGCACCCCTGCCCCCTCAGCGCCCGCAGGCGGTCAGGTTCAGTCACTGACCCGTGGGTTAACGCTGCTGGAGTTGATCGCTAATTCACATGGCAGCGTCGCGCTTACCGAACTCGCGCAGCAGGCCGGGCTGCCTAACTCCACAACACATCGCTTGCTGACCACTATGCAGCAGCAGGGGTTTGTGCGCCAGGAAGGCGATTTAGGCTACTGGACCATTGGGGCACATGCGTTTGTGGTTGGCAGCAGTTTTTTACAGAGCCGGAACCTGCTGGCGCTGGTCCACCCGGTGCTACGTACGCTGATGGAAAACTCGGGTGAAACGGTCAATCTGGCGGTGCTGGACCTCAGCGATTTTCAGGCGGTGATTATCGATCAGGTACAGTGTACGCAACTGATGCGCATGTCTGCACCGATCGGCGGCAAACTGCCAATGCATGCATCGGGCGCAGGTAAAGCTTTTCTGGCGCATCTCAGCGACGAGCAGGTCACCGCTCTGCTGCATCAGAAAGGCCTGCATTACTACACGCCCAATACGCTGATGTCACCTCAGAGTCTGAAAACCAATCTGGCACAGATCCGGACTCGGGGATTTTCTTTCGATGACGAAGAACATGCGCTCGGTTTGCGTTGTGTGGCGGCCCCCATTTACGATGAGCACGGCGAGCCATTTGCGGCGCTTTCCATCTCTGGGCCTATTGCCCGCATGACGGACGACCGCATCACCGAACTGGGCGCGCTGGTCATCCGCGAAGCCCGTCAGGTCACCCTGGCGTACAGTGGCCGTTAAAGAAATGCCGCCCGCCCCACCCGATAACGCCAGCGCGCCCTTCATGCTTTCTCAACCGCAGCCTTTATAAGAAACAGCCTGTGGACTGGCCAGCGCCGCCCTAAAAGGGGGCGCCCGCCGTCAGTCCAACAATCCATTACGCAAGACCGCTATATACGGCATCGCGCAACATCACGGGGAACTGACCGTTTACCCCCTCCGGCGTCGTGTTTGTCATGGCTAGTACACAGAGTTCTTTTTGGCGATCAACAAACCAGGTATGGCCGTAAGCGCCGCTCCACGACAGCGTGCCCGCTGACTGAGGCGACCCGGCCGCATCGGGATCGGCAAGCAATGCCCAGCCCACACCAAATCCCCATCCCGGTCCCTGCGTGGCATATTTCGCGGCAACGTGTTCCTGCGTCATATAGTCAAAGCTGTCGCGCGTAATCAGCGGCGCGCCCTGCCGCCGGATCGTTTCCAGCAATTGCATGAAATCGGGGGCCGTCCCTGCCATTCCCCCACCTGCGCACGGCCAGGCATCGGGTTTGAGAATACGGTCAGGACAGAAAATGGCTGCGCCCTCACCAAAAGGTATTCGTTGATTCTCACCTATTGCCGTGGGCACCGGGCTGTCATCGGTGTACACCGTGGTTAAACGCGCCTCATCCCTGACGGTAAACAGCGTATCTTTCATCCCGAGCGGCTCCGTGACCGCATGGCTTACCAGATCCGGCAGACGCTTACCGGTTGCCCGCACCATGATTTCGCCCAAAACATCAATGCCCAGGGAATAACGCCAGCCGCTTCCCGGTTCAAACTGCAGCGGAGTGCCTGCCAGGCGTTGTAGATTCTCTTCGATGGATAATCCCGGTTGATAGTCGATCCCATCAGACACGTTCAGGGTGTGATAAAGGGAATCAGCCGGCGCGGAATAACGGTAACGTAAACCTGACATGTGACTCAGGAGATGTCGTACCAGGATGGTTGCAGGTTTCCCCTCTTCCAGGCAGGGACGGAAATTGGGAAGCCAGCGCGTAATGTCGTCATCCAGCGTCATGTACCCTTGTTCGATCAGGCGCATTGCCGTCAGGCTCACGATGGGTTTGGTCAGCGAGGCAAGGCGGAAAATCGCATCCAGCGCCATGCCTTTCTTCTGCTCTCTGTCAGCCAGACCCGCCGCTCGCTGATACATTAATTCGCCGGCTTGGGCTACCATCACCGTACAACCGACAATGCGCTGTGCATCAATCGCCTGATCGATAACCGCATCCATAGCGGCTTCAAGTTTTGCAGAGGATGGAACACGTCCTGATGTAAAATAAATCATTATCGATTCCTTGAATAATTTCAAAAAAAATAAAAAGCGTTATTTTCATTACTTTTATACATTACAAGAAGAATAGATTTTATATATTACCCACCACCTTATTTAACAAAAACCCCAAACAAGACCCACATCAAATAACATCCTTCTCACATAATAAAACATCCCATTCATTTAACTGGTCAACCAAAAGTTGACTTTGAGTCTAACTTATGGACATCCAGGGGATTTGTGATCGACCTCTTTTTTTTAAAAGAGCAGACTGATTACCATGCATTCGCACTACAAGCAAAAAATACACTGACAGATAATCAACATAGCCTTCACTGTGTTGACTTAACCACCGTCAACACTGGTTAACCAAAATAAATTTCATTTGACATTAAACATCAGAACGGGAATCAACCCACTTATTTTAAACATTAAAACCAACCAACAATAAAAAACAAAAGGAGGAACATTATTTAAACAAAGCGCCGATTCAATTTAACCGTTTTCTCCTATTACAAATTAACTAAAAAAAATTCTCTTCATCTTCACGATCGCATAACAACCTGAAGATGTTTTCTGACCGTTACGCTGAATTAATCAAGGGAACATTATGATGACAACAACAATACCGCCACGCAGGAAGGTGGGCACGGGCACCGCAATAGGCTATGGCATTACCGATATTTTTGGCGGTGGCTCCATGGCGCTAATTGGGACTTGGTTGCTTTTTTTCTATACGACATTTTGTGGTCTTTCGATGCTCGAGGCGAGCTCCATTTTTGCTATCGCCCGCATCATTGACGCTATTCTCAGCCCGATAATGGGCTATATCACCGATAAGTTTGGCAGCACCCGCCTCGGTAAACGTTTTGGCCGACGCCGCTTCTTTCTGCTCATCAGCGCCCCGCTGATGTTTATCTATGCGCTGGTCTGGGTCAGCGACATGAGCTACTGGTACTATCTTGGAACCTATCTCGCGGTAGAGTTACTGGTGGCGATGGTGTTGGTGCCCTGGGAAACCCTGGCGGCAGAGATGACCAACGATTTTGGCGAGAGAACCCGTATGGCGGCAATCCGCCTGACGTTTTCTCAGGTGGGCACCTTCCTCACCGCCTCAGTACCGGGCGTTATGATCCAGTATTTTGGTCAGGACTCTGCCCTGACATTCACCTACACCGGTATCCTGTTTTCATGCCTGTTTTTTATTGTGGTGCTGATTACCTGGTCCTGTACCTGGGAATCGAAAGACATGAATCCCGAAGAGTTTGAGCGACTTAACGCCGGGCCAAGTATTGGACTGATATCCCACCTGAAAAATATGTTTATCGAGCTGGCCACCACCTTCAAAATAAAAATATTCAGACAGCACTTGATTATCTATATTTCATCATTTACGGCGCTGGATATTTTCATAGCGGTGTTTGTTTATTTCGTCGTATATGGCCTGAGCCTGGATGCGGCAAACGCGTCAGCCTATCTTTCGATTGCCACCTCCGTATCCATTCCCGCGACGCTGCTTTTCATGTTTATGCTGGACAAGCTGAATATCAGGCCCGCCCTGGCCATGCGTATTTCTTATCTGTGTATTTTTGCTGTACTCGGTTATCTCATTTTGATGTATATCGGCCATAGCGCTGTGTCTTCCTGGTGGCTCACCACGCTGATATTTGTTCTGTTAGGTTTTGGCCGCGCAGGGCTTTATTTTATTCCCTGGAATATTTACAGCTTTATTCCTGATGTGGATGAAATGGTCACATGTCAACGGCGTGAAGGCGTCTTTGCTGGCGTGATGACGCTGATGCGCAAAAGTACCGTGGCCGTCGCAATTATGATAGTCGGTGCCGTACTGGAGCACAGTCATTTCGTCAAAGGGCAGTTAATTCAGCCAGAAAGTGCGCTGAATGCAATTACTGGTCTGCTGGTCTTTGGCTCCGGTGGTTTATTACTCATCAGCTTATATATGACCTTCAAATTTAAACTGACCCGTGAAACGCATCGGGTTCTGGTGAAAGAAATTGATCGTCTTAAGGCCGGCGGGAATAAAGCCGACTGTACACCCGAAACCAAAGTCGTGGTGAAGGCCCTGACCGGCTACGACTATGAACAGGTGTGGCAGCAGGATAATAACGCACGCCCTTAATTCAACCAGGCCAGTTCTTGAGTGGGTTGCACGTTACGCATGGCTGATCCCATCGGATAGCAGCCCGTTCTGCCTGCGCCTGAACGTAATGAAAATACTTAATACGCCAGGGATTCCTTTATGAACACACGTTTTTTTCGCTGCATGGCCATCGCTTTGCTGCTGTGTCCCTCGCTGCTGTACGCCGCAGCCATTAATGATAATGAAGACAGTTTAAGAATTCGTTTAAAGAATGATTTTCGACGTGCAGACAAGCCGAGTGCAGGTACCGGGCGTGATATCTACGCCTGGGTACAAGGCGGGCTCATTGATGTGAACACCCGCTACTATTCTGACTTTATTGGTATCAGCGCGGGTGCCTATTACGTATACAAACTGGGGGCGAAAGACGGCTGGAGCACCCGCTACTATCTGGATGGGCACGATAGCTTTGGCGTGGCAGTCGGCGCAGTCAAGCTTAAACCCGCCGATAATCTCTACTTAACCATTGGGCGGTTTGGTACCGACTATGGTTACGGCAGTCTCCCCTACCGCATTCCACTGATCGCCGATAATTCGTCCCGCACGATACAGACGATTTCTGAAGGCGTCCTGGCCCGTTTTGAGGCAACAGAAAACCTGGAATTCTGGTCAATGTGGCGTAAACGCGCCTTCTACTATGTCGATTCGGCAACCGGCGTGCGTGATGAAGGGGTGATTGACAGCGCAACAGGTAAGTACCATCCCCGCCGGGGACGCGGCTATTTGGTGGGATCATGGCACGATGCGTCGTCACGCTATTCGTTGGGGGCGTCTTATCAGCAAGATGTCTCAACCCAGGTGCAGAGCATTTTTGAAAAAACGCATACCTTTTCCAACGACCATACACTGAAGTGGGAGCTTATGGGATTTTATGGTCAGGTAGAAGGGATGAGTAAGCCTCTTAGTTACCATCACGAGACCGCCTTAATTTCCGGACGCTTAACTTACTCTTTTGATAAGGCAAGATTGTTTGGCGCCGTGGGCAAACTGACCCATGATATCGATGGGCGCATTGTCTACACCGATATTGGCTATCCCGACTCTCTGAGCATCGACCGCAACAAGGAAAACATGTTATCCGCGCAGTTTGGCGGGCAGTATTTCTTTAATCAAAACGTCGGTGTCATGCTGGGGCCAATTATCACCAGAGGTTACGAAGACAAGCAGCGTAATACTAAAATTAACGGGCTCGGACTCATGGGAGCGGTGATGTATAACGTTACCGATGGGCCATTCAAAGGACTGAATATGTACGTGGCTGCTGACCGTGCCAGAGAGAAGCGGCCCGGCAGCGCGCTGGGCGATAAACTTTATTACTGGGATGTGAAAACCGGCGTGCAATACGATTTTATGTTGAAGTAACGACGCATCCATTACGTCGCACAGGTGTTTCAAAAGTGGCATCGTATGATGTCACTTTTAATAAAAACCGCAATTAATTGTTAAATAAGGGATAAATCCTCTTTTCATCTGGTCAACCAGTTTATCTTAACGTGCGCAAAACCCTGTTACCTTACCCGTTGGGTGATATAGTTTTCGCCGGAACGGTATCTGACGGGAGCATAATTATGAGGTCTGTCTCTCAGCAGCGGCCCTATCAGCAAGTGGGTATAAAAATCCGGCAACTGATTCTGGAGACGCCTTACCGCTCGGGTCAGCGTTTGCCGCCAGAACGTGAAATTGCTGACATGCTCGACGTCAGCCGCACCGTGGTTCGCGAGGCGTTGATTATGCTGGAAATTGAAGGGCTAATCGAAGTCAGACGCGGTGCTGGTATTTATGTGGTGGAGCACAAAAACCCATTACGTATTGAGGAAGTGAACAGGCATTTTTGCAACGATGCCGGCCCGTTTGAACAGCTTCAGGCACGACAGCTACTGGAAAGTAATATCGCCGAATTCGCCGCGCTTCAGGCCACGCGAGAAGATATCGTCAAAATGCGTCAGGCCCTGCTGTTAGAAGAGCGCGAACTGGCAAGCTGCTCGCTGGAAAACTCAGAGAGCGGTGACATGCATTTTCATCTTGCCATTGCCGAAGCAACGCATAACAGCATGCTGGTCGAACTGTTTCGCCAGTCATGGCAATGGCGTGAAAATAACCCTATGTGGATTCAGTTGCACAGTCACCTGGGCGATACGCTTTATCGTAAAGCATGGTTGATCGATCACCGACAGATTCTTGCTGCACTCATCAAGAAGGACGCACGCGCTGCAAAGCTGGCGATGTGGCAACATCTTGAAAACGTGAAACAGCGCCTGCTGGAGTTTTCCAATGTTGATGACCTTGATTTCGATGGTTATCTGTTTGATTCATGGCCGCTGGCAAAAACGGACGGCTGAATGCCTGCAGTAGCAGGCACACGTGACGACGTCGTCAACGTGCTGCCGTAACGGACGCAGAAACGCTGGGCATGCTGCCAGGCGATCACGTCCTCAATATGCCCCTGAGCGATGCGCTGCTGTTGTGCACGCCACCAGCTAGCCTCAAAAATTTCCGGATGCCGCTGTTGCAGTAGCGCGCCTGTGGCAGGCTCGCTGCATAATGCATAGCGGAAGGTTTCAGGAAATACGTCATCCGGCCCCACGCTGTACCAGGGCTCCGCACTGAGCTCATCTTCTTCATATCGCGCCTGAGGAACCTCACGAAAATTGAGTTCCTGCATAGGGCGGATTTCATCGTAATCATAAAACACGACGCGCCCGTGTCGGGTGATGCCAAAGTTTTTAAACAGCATGTCGCCGGGAAAGATGTTGGCGGCAGCCAGCTGTTTGATCGCATTGCCATACTCTTCAATGGCGTGCTGGCGTTGGTTTTCACTGGCCTGCGCCAGGTAAAGATTCAGGGGCTGCATCCGACGTTCCAGCCAGAGGTGGCTGATGATCAGGCGATCGCCCTCAATACGTATCTTTCCGGCAATCGTGTGTTGAAATTCCTCCAGTAGCGCGGGAGCGATACGCGCGAGCGGCAACGCAAACTGTTCAAAAGCCTGTGTATCGGCCATGCGCCCCACACGGTCGTGCTCTTTGACCTGCTGATAACAGGCCCTGACCTGCATTTCGGTGACCTCTTTTTGCGGTGCAAACCGATCTTTGATGACTTTAAATACCCGATCAAAGCCCGGTAATGTGAACACCAGCATCACCATGCCACGAATACCCGGTGCAATCTCAAACGCGGCGTCGGTTTGCGCCAGCGCCTGGAGATATTCCCGATAGCTTTCCGTTTTGCCATGTTTTTGACAGCCGATAGCCATATAGCGCTCTGCCAGGGTTTTACCCGGCAATACAGGCTTGAGCCAGGCCACCAGCGCCGCCGGCAGCGGCGCATAGACCATGAAATAAGCGCGGGCAAAGCCAAACACGATGCTCGCGTCATTGACGTCCGTGAGGCAGGTATCAATCCACAGTTCGCCCTTATCGCTGCGCTGAATCGGCAACAGACAGGGAAATATGCCGTCGGGCAGGTGCAGCCGGGCAACAATCCAGGCGGTTTTGTTGCGAAAAAACAGCTCACTGCACACGTCCAGCCAGCCCTGCTCCAACTGGGCGGCGGAAAACTGCTCGCGCAAATGGCGGTGAATCCACGCTTCATCGCGCGCCCGATCCTGCCATGGCAGCGTTAAAGGCAGGTCGCGCAGTACCTGATGGAACAGCGCTTGCCAGCCCTGATGTGGCAGATAGGTCCGCGCCAGAGGGCGCGCAGGGGAAGTTTGCGTTGAGGCTGGCTGAGAGCTGAAAATAAACAGGCGTTTCGGCTGCAGTGCATTATGGCCATGCAACCGGCAATACACCGAATTAAAGAAGCTCTCGGCAATTTCGTAGCGCGGATAGCCGGGCAACAGGGTTTCGTAATGGCTTTTAATCGTCAGCCAAAAGTCATCGTCCCAGTGTGCCGCCCCGTTCAGCACGCGCAGTTGATCGGCGACTAATGCCACGTGATGATCGTAAAGATGAATACGCGCCTTCATCGCCTGCTGTACCGCCTGCCATTCGGCCTGTTCAAAACGCTGTTGTGCGCCTGCGGTAATGTCGAGAAAACGACCATACTGCGCGTCAAAACCCTGCAGAATGGTGTGAGCAATCAGTGATTCGCGTGGCGGCATGATTCACTCCTGAAAAAGCCCGCCCGCAGATGCCGGGCGGGAAAGACACAGACTCAACTCAAAACTGATGCTCCTCGGTGGACCCTGTCAGGGCCGTCACCGATGACTTGCCGCCCTGAATCGTGTTGGTCACCTGATCGAAATAGCCTGTTCCGACCTCCTGCTGATGCGATGAAAAGCTGTAACCCCGTTCGCGCGCAGCAAACTCCGGCTGCTGAACTTTTTCCACATAGTGGCGCATGCCTTCGCCCTGAGCGTAAGCGTGCGCAAGATCGAACATGTTGAACCACATGCTGTGGATGCCCGCCAGCGTAATGAACTGAAAGCGATAGCCCATGTCACTGAGCGCCTGCTGGAAGGCCGCAATGGTTTTGTCATCCAGATTCTTTTTCCAGTTAAACGAAGGCGAACAGTTGTAAGCCAGCAGCTTGCCTGGATAGCGGGCGTGAATCGCATCGGCAAAACGCTGGGCCATGGCCAAATCCGGGGTGGAGGTTTCACACCAAAGGACATCGGCGTAAGGGGCGTAAGCCAGTCCACGGCTGATTGCCTGCTCAATGCCGGCGTTGGTGCGGAAAAAACCTTCCGCCGTGCGGTCGCCGCGTATAAATGGGCGGTCGTATTCGTCACAGTCAGACGTGATCAGGTCTGCGGCATCCGCATCGGTCCGCGCCAGCAGGATCGTGGGTACGCCCATGACATCGGCAGCCAGACGCGCCGCCACCAGCTTCTGTATCGCCTCCTGGGTTGGCACCAGCACCTTACCGCCCATATGACCGCATTTCTTCACCGCCGCCAGTTGATCTTCAAAGTGCACGGCCGCCGCGCCTGCGCTGATCAATGACTTCATCAGTTCAAACGCATTCAGCACGCCACCAAAGCCCGCTTCTGCATCGGCGACTATAGGCAGAAAATAGTCGATATAGCGGCTGTCCCCAGGTTCTGTGCCGTTAGCCCACTGAATCTGATCGGCGCGCTGGAATGTCTGATTAATACGGGTGACCACCTCAGGCACGGAGTTGACCGGATAAAGCGACTGATCCGGATACATTTGCCCTGCTACGTTGGCATCGGCAGCGACCTGCCAGCCAGACAGGTAGATCGCTTCTATACCGGCCTTTGCCTGTTGCAGAGCCTGACCGCCCGTTAATGCTCCCAGACTGTTGATATAGCCTTTTTTGGCGTCGCCATTGAGCAGCGACCAGAGCTTCACCGCCCCCCGCTCTGCCAGAGTACAGGCCGGCACAACAGAGCCCCGCAGGTTAATCACTTCCTCTGCGCTGTACGGGCGGGTAATGCCCTGCCAGCGCGCGTCCTGCCACTGTTTTTCAAGTTGCTGAATATGTTGAGTACGTGTCATGGCAACGGCTCCTTAAGTCAGGGAAGCAGGCGGTAGCCTGGCAGAGTCAGAAAGGAAACCAGTTCGTCCTGAGTTGTGATCTGCGCCATCAGGCGCGCCGCTTCCTCATAACGACCTGAACTGAATGTCTTATCGCCCAGATGCATCTGTAGCGTTTGCAGCTCATCGTTCAGCAGCTGCTGGAAGAGCGCGGCCGTGACCGGCTGTCCATCGAGCAGAGATTTCTGATGGCGGATCCATTGCCAGATTGAAGTCCGGGCAATTTCTGCAGTTGCGGCATCTTCCATCAGGCCATCGATGGGGACACAGCCATTGCCGCTAATCCAGGCTTCCAGATACTGCAACGCCACCCGAATATTGGCGCGCATGCCCGCTTCCGTTCGATCGCCTTCGCAGGGTGCCAGAAGCTGCTCTGCCGTTATCGGGCTGTCATCCTGCCGCAGAATGTTGAGCTGATTGGGGCGTTCACCCAGTACCTGGTTGAAGACTGACATCGCAGTGTCTGCCAGGCCGGGATGCGCTATCCAGGTACCGTCATGTCCGTTGTTGGCTTCACGCTGTTTATCTTCAGTGACGCGCTGCAGCACCCATTCATTGCGCGCGCTGTCCTTGCTGGGTATCAGTGCTGACATGCCGCCCATGGCAAAAGCACCGCGGCGATGGCAGGTTTGGATCAGCAGTCGTGAGTAAGCATCCAGAAAGGGCTGAGCCATGGTTACAGACTGCCGGTCGGGCAGAATCCGATCGGCATGTTCGCGCAGCGTTTTGATATAGCTGAAAATATAATCCCAGCGGCCGCAGTTCAGCCCCACGATATGATCCCGCAGATTCCACAGGATCTCGTTCATCTGGAATACCGCCGGTAGCGTTTCGATCAATACGGTGGCTTTTATGGTGCCGCGAGCCAGATCAAAACGATCCTCGGCAAAGCTAAAGATATCCCGCCACCACGCAACTTCCTGCCAGCTCTCAGTTTTAGGCAGATAAAAATAGGGGCCACTGCCTTTTGCCAGTAAGGCTTCCGCGTTATGAAAAAAGTAGAGAGCAAAATCAAACAGACCACCGGGAATCGCATTGCCCTGCCAGCTAACATGTTTTTCAGACAGATGCAGTCCACGTACCCGGCACATCAATACCGCAGGATCGGCCCGTAGCTGATAGATTTTTCCGTTCTCGCTGGTATAGCGCAGCGTTCCCGCCACGGCTTCCCGTAAGGTTTGCTGTCCGTCAATGAGTTTTTCCCAGCAAGGTGCCAGCGAGTCCTCAAAGTCGGCCATAAACACCTTTACGTTAGCATTCAAGGCGTTAATCACCATTTTGCGATCGGGCGGACCGGTGATCTCAACGCGACGATCCTGTAAATCGGCCGGAATACCACGGATCGTCCACGCTCGCTCTCTTATGGAAACCGTTTCCATATCAAAGTCAGGTAACCCGCCGGAATCGTACTCTTTTTGCCGGACCTGACGTGCGGCTAACAATCTCTCACGCTGGGGTGCAAAACGCGTCACCAGTTCCTGCAGAAAAGCGATGGCGTCGGGAGTAAGCAACTGCTTTTCCGCATCGCTAAAGGGTTTACTGAAAAGTAATTCACTGTTGATAACAGAGTCTGTCATGTCTGCTCTCTCCTGTTTACAGGCGGATCAACATGGATGATCCACAGATAGGGTAATTATTGAGCTACAGGATCAGAGCATATTCATTTTAATTTTAAAATCAAAAACTATTTCCATTTTTAATAAAAAAACAACTTATCACCATGATTAATAAATGATTTATTTTATTGTTTAACAGGTAATACTTTTCACTCACGTTTTACAGACGAAAAAAAACCGTGCTGCCAGCGGCTAACACGGTTCAGTTGTCGCTAAAAAAGGATTATTCCAGCGTGGGATTCATATGGCGCAGATCAAACGGCGTAATCTGGTAGACGTAATAATTCAGCCAGTTTGAAAACAGCAGGTTTCCATGGCTACGCCAGGTGGCGCGCGGTGTAAGCTGCGGATTATCCTGTGGGAAATAGTTATAGGGTACTTCAGGATTCAGCCCGGCTTCATAGTCGCGTTGAAACTCTCCCGCCAGCGTCAGTGCATCGTACTCCGGATGCCCGGTCACAAACGCCAGCCTTTTGTCTTTGCTCGCCATCAGATACGCGCCGGTTTGTTCCGATTCAGCAAATAATTCCAGATCGGTATAATCCGTGATGAGCTGCGTCGGGAAATCAGCGTAACGTGAATGGGGAGCGAGGAAATTATCGTCGAATCCCCGCGTCAGTAAGGAATGGGGATGCAGTATCTGATGCTCAAAGACGCCCGCCAGTTTAGTCTGCCGGGTCTGTTTAGGAATGCCATATAAAATGTTTAATGCCGCCTGGACGGCCCAACAGACAAACAGCGTTGAGGTAACATGATCTTTCGCCCACTCCAGCACCTGTTTTATCTGCGGCCAGTAAGCCACATCGTTAAATTCAACCAGGCCCAGCGGCGCACCTGTCACGATTAAGCCATCGTAGTTATCGTGCTGAATATCGTTAAAATTGCAGTAGAAGTTGTTGAGATGATCGCTGGGTGTATTCCGCGACTCCCGGCTGTCGATGCGCAGTAGCTGGATATCGATCTGCAGCGGTGAGTTAGAGAGTAAGCGCAGAAACTGGTTTTCTGTCTCAATCTTCTTGGGCATGAGATTAAGAACCAGCACTTTAAGCGGACGGATCTCCTGAACACTGGCACGTGACGACGTCATCACAAAGACGTTTTCGTTACGTAAAAAATTCACTGCCGGTAATTCGTCGGGGACCCTGATTGGCATAGCTTAATCACCTCTAGTAACCATATACACGTTTAGACATCCAGACAGCCAAAGATAACCAGTTAAAGGCTAAATGTCGAGTCTGCGTATCAACAGGTGAAAAAGTTTCAAGGCGCGGGGCAGAGATGTGACATCTCGCTAAGCGCGCCCCTGCGGAAAAGAAATTGAAAGCCTGTTCTGTCACTGGCTGAGGGACAGAAAACCGTACTGGCGTAAAATTTGTTGCGCGGTATCGGAACTCAGGAATGCCGCGAGCGGCCTGGCAGCGGCGGACAGCGTGGCCCAGCCATATCGTGCCTGGACATTGTAAGTGGAAGGAATGTTAAAAACCCGAAGCTGGGAAAAACGAGCCAGGCGAGGCGCATAGCTGGCGTAGCCGATAAACAGCTCAGCATGGCCTGCACTGATAATCCACTGCGCCGCCAGGTCACCCGCAGGCACAGGCAAGCTGTCTGGTCCGCCAACCATCGCGATCGCTCTTTGCCTGAGTGCATCGCCACAACCGGGATGGCGCTGTTCGATATGGTCAAACAACTCCAGGGTGTAATCACCTGAGGGATCGCAAAGCGGCGTTGAGGTTCCCAGCCGCAAATCCTCACGGAGTAATAGCGACAGCCAGTCATCCTGTTCAATGACGCAATCACGTTTAGCCGTCAGGCAAAGCTTGTTATTTGTAAAATGGCCGGTATGATCTGCCAGGCCTTGTTGGCGCAGCTTTTCTGGATGCTGTAGGTTAGCCGACACAAACAGGTCGCATATTTCACCCTGTTCAATGCGCTGACGCAGCAGACCGGCTGGCCCATACTGAGTATTTGCGGTTAAGCCGGATTCGGCATGGAAGGCGGTCATGAGCATCTTCCACACGTCACGCAGGCTACCTGCTGCCAGAACCTGTAGATTTCTCATGGTATGACGTCCGGTAGAACCGTTGATACCAGCGATTAGCCTGCTGCTGCATATCGATGTCGCGGAATTTATCTGGGTAGAGTTTTTTCGCCATCCACAGTTCGCCTAACCCTATGGCCTCCGGCATGGGATAGCCCCATGCCTTGGCATACTCAGGCATCAGCCATACCCGGTGATGTTTCACTGCATCAATGGTTCGCCAAAGGGGATTCTGTTGAATCTCCTTTACCACCTGTGGATAGCGGTCCTGAACGAAGATGACCTGTGGGTTCCATACGACAACCTGCTCCATGCTGACCTGCCTGAATCCCTGAATCGACGAGGCCGCCACGTTAAGGGCACCGGCATGCGCCATCATCAGGCCGGTATATTTACCCGCTCCGTAGGTGGTCAGATCGGGATTAGCCATATAGGCGCGAACACGCTGCTGCTCGGGGATATTTTTGAGACGGTCGGTGACGATCTGACGACCGGCGAATGCCGCTGAGATTAACGCTTTGGCCTGCTGCTGCCTGTTGACGACTTCCCCAATCAGCGTAATCCCCTCTTTTATACCCAGGTCGTACGCCTGATCTTCGTTTTGCATATTGGGGTTGATCTCACCCTGCTGTCCGGCGTCGTCATGGCGCAATGAAATTGCCAGGACCGGAATACCCAATGCAGAGATTTGGTCAATCATCTCTTTTGGCGCATAGTTAGTGACAAATACCACCTGTGGATGCAGCGCAACCAGCTTTTCCAAATCCACGTGGGTCAAATCACCCAGCAGCGCTTTATGCGTCAGTTCAGGTACCAGCGTCGCGTAATTGTCCCCTAGCTGCTGCTTCCAGTTAGCGAGAATCCCTACGATTTTATCTGTCGCGTTTAACTGCACCAGGAGATTCAGCGTTTGATGCTGAAGCACGACCACACGATCAACCCGATCTGGAATCGTAACGGTGCGGCCAATTTGATCGGTCACAACACGGCTGGCGTAACTGTTTAAGGCGGTAAGCGTCACTATGCCTGCAAGCATCAGGCGCTTTAATGTTGTATTCAATAAGGTTTCCCCGAAGTGTAATGCAAGAGATTATATAGCGCTTATCTGTCGCAAGGTAGCCTCTTGATGCGCATACCTGACCGCTGCTGTGCTCCTTTACCCGGTGTCCGGATCGGCGTCACCGAAACACCAGAAAGGTAAAAAGAGAACGGATGCGCTAAAACCATCAAGGCTGCGGAACAGACCTTTAACGGAATCATGTTGACAGCTGACAGCGGGATACAGCTTCGCCCGGGGTGGACAGGGCTTTGTGAACGTGTTCAGGCTGTACAGGCGAAGGTCAGATAAATCACTGTGCAGACTATTTGACGGTTTTTTAGATTACGACCTGGTCAGCGGGCATAACTGGAAAGTGCATCTCACTATGCGCTGTAAACAATCAGGCTGAAAGATATTCCAGTGTATAGTTATATTATTCCAGTATTAAATCCCTACAGTTTTAACCTGCTGATATTCTCTTTTACATACTGAAAATAATGCTAGCAGGTTGATATTAATTAGAGCACAGGGCGTTAATTTTAAACTGCACATACTCTGCTAATTTAATTTTAACGGAGCCAGACAGACTCCTTCATCAACTGAAATAAAGGGGTAATATTATGAAAATCAATAAAGTAACGTCAGCTGCTGCTGCCGTGGCATTTTCATTGATGTCTTTCGGTTGTTTTGCACAAACCGTCTCTGCCACCTCATTAACACTGGATGGCGCGGTCTCTAAAATTGCCAGACAGGCGAAACAACAAGGCGATCATTTTAGAGTTATCAGTGCAGACACCAATAATTATGCCCACGTAACCGCTGAATTATATAAATAATATCGGCGCTAAAAAAGCACGTGACCGGCTGTTTTTAAACGCATTCCGCGTTTTTAAAATAGCTGGTCTTTTTTTGTCTTTAATTAATGCTGCCCATCTTATCCAACTCAACCAGGCGATCTTCAACGATTTTAAGGCGTTTTCAAAGATGCCTACTGATAACAGCCTGTCTGCCGCGTACCAGATGACGTGCCTGTGTTTTACGTCGCTCCGCCACTGCACCCGTGCCTTGCTGCAGGTTCACCCTTGCCCGTTAAACGCCGGTAAAGGGATGCGTCCGGTCCGGAACGGCGCAGAGATGAGGGGTTATCTGGCAGAACGCAGACGTAAAAAAGCCCTGAACGTCAGTTCAGGGCTTCTTCACTTGTTTGATGCCTGGCAGTTCCCTACTCTCGCATGGGGAGACCCCACACTACCATCGGCGCTACGGCGTTTCACTTCTGAGTTCGGCATGGGGTCAGGTGGGACCACCGCGCTACAGCCGCCAGGCAAATTCTTTGTGCTCCGTCCTGCGTCTTTCACGCTGCTGCCGCGCTGGCTTCCCTCGCGCCGCTCAGTCACATACCTCAGTATGCTCCTTCACCCCGTCTCGGTTGCCGCCTTGCACTCAGCGCAAAATCCTTCGGACTCGCGTCCGCAGAACAGAACTAAATTCTTTATCCGGTAAACAATGCTGAAAATTCAAGTCGTCTCTCTACCAAAACGCCTCTGGCGTTGTAAGGTTAAGCCTCACGGGTCATTAGTACCGGTAAGCTCAACGCATCGCTGCGCTTACACACCCGGCCTATCAACGTCGTCGTCTTCAACGTCCCTTCAGGAGCCTTAAAGGCTCAGGGAGAACTCATCTCGGGGCAAGTTTCGTGCTTAGATGCTTTCAGCACTTATCTTTTCCGCACTTAGCTACCGGGCAGTGCCACTGGCGTGACAACCCGGACACCAGCGGTGCGTTCACTCCGGTCCTCTCGTACTAGGAGCAACCCCCCTCAATTCTCCAGCGCCCACGGCAGATAGGGACCGAACTGTCTCACGACGTTCTAAACCCAGCTCGCGTACCACTTTAAACGGCGAACAGCCGTACCCTTGGGACCTACTTCAGCCCCAGGATGTGATGAGCCGACATCGAGGTGCCAAACACCGCCGTCGATATGAACTCTTGGGCGGTATCAGCCTGTTATCCCCGGAGTACCTTTTATCCGTTGAGCGATGGCCCTTCCATTCAGAACCACCGGATCACTATGACCTGCTTTCGCACCTGCTCGAGCCGTCACTCTCGCAGTCAAGCTGGCTTATGCCATTGCACTAACCTCCTGATGTCCGACCAGGATTAGCCAACCTTCGTGCTCCTCCGTTACGCTTTGGGAGGAGACCGCCCCAGTCAAACTACCCACCAGACACTGTCCGCAGCCCGGATTACGGGCCTACGTTAGAACACCAAACATTAAAGGGTGGTATTTCAAGGTCGGCTCCACGCAGACTGGCGTCCACGCTTCAAAGCCTCCCACCTATCCTACACATCAAGGCTCAGTGTTCAGTGTCAAGCTGTAGTAAAGGTTCACGGGGTCTTTCCGTCTTGCCGCGGGTACACTGCATCTTCACAGCGATTTCAATTTCACTGAGTCTCGGGTGGAGACAGCCTGGCCATCATTACGCCATTCGTGCAGGTCGGAACTTACCCGACAAGGAATTTCGCTACCTTAGGACCGTTATAGTTACGGCCGCCGTTTACCGGGGCTTCGATCAAGAGCTTCTCCTTGCGGATAACCCCATCAATTAACCTTCCGGCACCGGGCAGGCGTCACACCGTATACGTCCACTTTCGTGTTTGCACAGTGCTGTGTTTTTAATAAACAGTTGCAGCCAGCTGGTATCTTCGACTGGCTTCAGCTCCGGGAGCAAGTCCCTTCACCTACGCGCCAGCGTGCCTTCTCCCGAAGTTACGGCACCATTTTGCCTAGTTCCTTCACCCGAGTTCTCTCAAGCGCCTTGGTATTCTCTACCTGACCACCTGTGTCGGTTTGGGGTACGATTTTGTGTTACCTGATGCTTAGAGGCTTTTCCTGGAAGCAGGGCATTTATCACTTCAGCACCGTAGTGCCTCGTCGTCACGCCTCAGTGTAAAGTGAACCGGATTTGCCTGGAACACACACCTACACGCTTAAACCGGGACAACCGTCGCCCGGCCGATATAGCCTTCTCCGTCCCCCCTTCGCAGTAACACCAAGTACAGGAATATTAACCTGTTTCCCATCGACTACGCCTTTCGGCCTCGCCTTAGGGGTCGACTCACCCTGCTCCGATTAACGTTGAACAGGAACCCTTGGTCTTCCGGCGACAAGGTTTTTCACCTTGTTTATCGTTACTTATGTCAGCATTCGCACTTCTGATACCTCCAGCATGCCTCACAGCACACCTTCGACGGCTTACAGAACGCTCCCCTACCCAACAACGCATAAGCGTCGCTGCCGCAGCTTCGGTGCATGGTTTAGCCCCGTTACATCTTCCGCGCAGGCCGACTCGACCAGTGAGCTATTACGCTTTCTTTAAATGATGGCTGCTTCTAAGCCAACATCCTGGCTGTCTGGGCCTTCCCACATCGTTTCCCACTTAACCATGACTTTGGGACCTTAGCTGGCGGTCTGGGTTGTTTCCCTCTTCACGACGGACGTTAGCACCCGCCGTGTGTCTCCCGTGATAACATTCTCCGGTATTCGCAGTTTGCATCGGGTTGGTAAGCCGGGATGGCCCCCTAGCCGAAACAGTGCTCTACCCCCGGAGATGAATTCACGAGGCGCTACCTAAATAGCTTTCGGGGAGAACCAGCTATCTCCCGGTTTGATTGGCCTTTCACCCCCAGCCACAGGTCATCCGCTAATTTTTCAACATTAGTCGGTTCGGTCCTCCAGTTAGTGTTACCCAACCTTCAACCTGCCCATGGCTAGATCACCGGGTTTCGGGTCTATACCCTGCAACTTAACGCCCAGTTAAGACTCGGTTTCCCTGCGGCTCCCCTATGCGGTTAACCTTGCTACAGAATATAAGTCGCTGACCCATTATACAAAAGGTACGCAGTCACCCCATAAAGAGGCTCCCACTGCTTGTACGTACACGGTTTCAGGTTCTGTTTCACTCCCCTCGCCGGGGTTCTTTTCGCCTTTCCCTCACGGTACTGGTTCACTATCGGTCAGTCAGGAGTATTTAGCCTTGGAGGATGGTCCCCCCATATTCAGACAGGATACCACGTGTCCCGCCTTACTCATCGAACTCACAGCCTGTGCACCTTTGTGTACGGGAGTATCACCCTGTACCCTGCGACTTTCCAGACGCTTCCACTGATGCACAAGCTGATGATGGTTCTGGGCTCCTCCCCGTTCGCTCGCCGCTACTGGGGGAATCTCGGTTGATTTCTTTTCCTCGGGGTACTTAGATGTTTCAGTTCCCCCGGTTCGCCTCATACAGCTATGTATTCACTGCATGATAGTGTGACGAGTCACACTGGGTTTCCCCATTCGGGTATCGCCGGTTGTAGCGGTTCATATCACCTTACCGGCGCTTATCGCAGATTAGCACGCCCTTCATCGCCTCTGACTGCCAGGGCATCCACCGTGTACGCTTAGTCGCTTAACCTCACAACCCACAGGCGTTTTACGCTGCGTGTCATGAGCTTTTGAGAGACTCGAACACATTGTCATCATTCTTTATTACGGAAGAATGCGACCCTGTGTCGTTTCAAATTTTCAGCTTGTTCCGGATTGTTAAAGAGCAGAATACTTCGCAGCACACCGTTGCCGGTACGCTCTGAAGTATTTTCAGAAAAAAACAGTAGTGAGTATGGTGGAGCTAAGCGGGATCGAACCGCTGACCTCCTGCGTGCAAGGCAGGCGCTCTCCCAGCTGAGCTATAGCCCCATACAGTTACTGCAGAGACCACTACTACCACTCAACCGAGTAAACATCCTTCATCAAGAAGGATGCCATTTCGTCTCAGGCAAGGCATGCGGAAGGGACGTTTACGTCTGTAAACGACCGCGCGCATAACGCAGCATAAGAAGAAATTTGGTAGGCCTGAGTGGACTTGAACCACCGACCTCACCCTTATCAGGGGTGCGCTCTAACCACCTGAGCTACAAGCCTGTAGAGGTTTTTTCTGCTCGTGACTTTCTATCAGACAATCTGTGTGAGCACTTCGCGGGAAGGTATCTTCAGGTAAGGAGGTGATCCAACCGCAGGTTCCCCTACGGTTACCTTGTTACGACTTCACCCCAGTCATGAATCACAAAGTGGTAAGCGCCCTCCCGAAGGTTAAGCTACCTACTTCTTTTGCAACCCACTCCCATGGTGTGACGGGCGGTGTGTACAAGGCCCGGGAACGTATTCACCGTGGCATTCTGATCCACGATTACTAGCGATTCCGACTTCACGGAGTCGAGTTGCAGACTCCGATCCGGACTACGACGCACTTTATGAGGTCCGCTTGCTCTCGCGAGGTCGCTTCTCTTTGTATGCGCCATTGTAGCACGTGTGTAGCCCTACTCGTAAGGGCCATGATGACTTGACGTCATCCCCACCTTCCTCCGGTTTATCACCGGCAGTCTCCTTTGAGTTCCCGACCGAATCGCTGGCAACAAAGGATAAGGGTTGCGCTCGTTGCGGGACTTAACCCAACATTTCACAACACGAGCTGACGACAGCCATGCAGCACCTGTCTCAGAGTTCCCGAAGGCACCAAAGCATCTCTGCTAAGTTCTCTGGATGTCAAGAGTAGGTAAGGTTCTTCGCGTTGCATCGAATTAAACCACATGCTCCACCGCTTGTGCGGGCCCCCGTCAATTCATTTGAGTTTTAACCTTGCGGCCGTACTCCCCAGGCGGTCGACTTAACGCGTTAGCTCCGGAAGCCACTCCTCAAGGGAACAACCTCCAAGTCGACATCGTTTACGGCGTGGACTACCAGGGTATCTAATCCTGTTTGCTCCCCACGCTTTCGCACCTGAGCGTCAGTCTTCGTCCAGGGGGCCGCCTTCGCCACCGGTATTCCTCCAGATCTCTACGCATTTCACCGCTACACCTGGAATTCTACCCCCCTCTACGAGACTCAAGCCTGCCAGTTTCAAATGCAGTTCCCAGGTTAAGCCCGGGGATTTCACATCTGACTTAACAGACCGCCTGCGTGCGCTTTACGCCCAGTAATTCCGATTAACGCTTGCACCCTCCGTATTACCGCGGCTGCTGGCACGGAGTTAGCCGGTGCTTCTTCTGCGGGTAACGTCAATCGACGCGGTTATTAACCACATCGCCTTCCTCCCCGCTGAAAGTACTTTACAACCCGAAGGCCTTCTTCATACACGCGGCATGGCTGCATCAGGCTTGCGCCCATTGTGCAATATTCCCCACTGCTGCCTCCCGTAGGAGTCTGGACCGTGTCTCAGTTCCAGTGTGGCTGGTCATCCTCTCAGACCAGCTAGGGATCGTCGCCTAGGTGGGCCGTTACCCCGCCTACTAGCTAATCCCATCTGGGTTCATCCGATAGTGAGAGGCCCGAAGGTCCCCCTCTTTGGTCTTGCGACGTTATGCGGTATTAGCCACCGTTTCCAGTGGTTATCCCCCTCTATCGGGCAGATCCCCAGACATTACTCACCCGTCCGCCACTCGTCACCCGAGGAGCAAGCTCCTCTGTGCTACCGTCCGACTTGCATGTGTTAGGCCTGCCGCCAGCGTTCAATCTGAGCCATGATCAAACTCTTCAATTTAAAGTTTGATTTGCTGAAACCAGTTCAGCGGTGCTCATCTGTAAAACGTCATAATGAATTTCATTATGTGTTCACTCGTGAGGCTTTGATATTTTTTACGTCCGGAGACGCTGATATCAATCCTGCGAGTGCCCACACAGATTGTCTGATAAATTGTTAAAGAGCAGTGCGAACAGCGGGTTAACCGTCTGTCGCGAGGTGGCGTATATTACGCTTTCCTCCTTCAGAGTCAACCTCTTTTTCAGAAGTTTTTCTCCGGCGGCTCAGTTGCCTGACCCTCTCAACACCGCATTCCGTAAGCCGTTGTGCCGTGTCGATGGAGGCGCATTATAGGGAGTTCTCTCTGGCTGACAAGGGCTAAATTCAATAAAAATGACTGTTCGCTGCATTCCACAGCAAAACCCCGCCTTATACGCAGTTACACACAAAGTTATCCACATTCCCGGCCGCATCAAATTTAGACGAGCATCACGCAAACGTTTTCGCTACAATGCCCCGCAACGCAATGGATGCCCCTTTTCGGGGCGTTACCTGAAGTTTTTACGCTTTTGCTGCTCTATATAGAGAAAAGTAAGCACACAAGCTTGATGTAACGCTCTTATTTACGCGAATCAAAGCCAAGGGATAAAACCACCATGCAACAACCTCGTCCTTTACGCCGCGCCCTGCTCAGTGTTTCTGATAAAGCCGGCATCCTCGAATTTGCTCAGGCACTCTCTCAGCGCGGAGTTGAGCTGCTCTCCACAGGTGGTACCGCTCGCCTGCTCGCAGAGGCGGGACTTCCCGTCACAGAAGTGTCTGACTACACCGGCTTCCCGGAAATGATGGATGGACGCGTTAAAACACTGCACCCGAAAGTCCATGGCGGCATTTTAGGACGTCGTGGACAAGATGATGCGGTGATGGCGCAGCATGCTATCAGCCCGATTGATATGGTGGTCGTCAATCTTTATCCCTTTGCCCAAACCGTCGCAAAACCAGATTGCTCACTGGAAGACGCCGTTGAGAACATTGATATTGGCGGCCCGACAATGGTGCGCTCGGCGGCCAAGAATCACAAAGACGTGGCGATTGTCGTTAAGAGCAGCGATTATCCGGCCATTATCGCTGAGCTGGACGCCAATCAGAACTCACTGACGCTCGAAACCCGCTTCAACCTGGCAATCAAAGCGTTTGAACATACCGCCGCGTACGACAGCATGATCGCTAACTACTTCGGTACTCTGGTTCCTGCCTATCATGGTGAAACCAGCCAACCAGCCGGCCGCTTCCCGCGCACCCTCAATCTCAACTTCATTAAGAAGCAGGATATGCGCTATGGCGAGAACAGCCATCAGGACGCCGCCTTCTATATAGAAGAGAATGTGCAGGAAGCCTCGGTCGCTACCGCCAGCCAGGTGCAGGGCAAGGCACTCTCTTATAACAACATTGCGGATACCGATGCCGCGCTTGAGTGCGTGAAAGAGTTTATTGAGCCCGCCTGCGTCATTGTCAAACACGCCAATCCTTGCGGTGTTGCGGTGGGTGAGTCAATTCTGGCAGCTTATGAGCGTGCCTATCAGACTGACCCGACATCTGCCTTCGGCGGCATCATTGCCTTTAACCGCGAGCTGGATGAGGCGACAGCCCAGGCCATCATCAGCCGACAGTTTGTTGAAGTCATCATCGCTCCTGCTGCAACGGAAGCTGCGCTGAAAGTGACCGCGGCAAAACAAAACGTCCGCGTGCTGGTATGCGGTGACTGGCAGGGTCGCGTGGCTGCCCTTGATTTCAAACGGGTGAATGGCGGTCTGCTGGTTCAGGATCGCGACCTCGGTATGGTCGATGCCAGCCAGTTGCGCGTCGTCAGCAAGCGCCAACCTTCTGAGCAGGAACTGCGTGATGCACTGTTCTGCTGGAAAGTGGCGAAATTCGTTAAGTCCAACGCCATTGTCTATGCGCGCGACAATATGACCATCGGCATAGGTGCTGGCCAGATGAGCCGCGTCTACTCTGCCAAAATTGCAGGAATTAAAGCGGGTGATGAAGGCCTGGAAGTAAAAGGTTCCGCGATGGCTTCCGATGCGTTCTTCCCGTTCCGGGATGGCATTGATGCCGCTGCTGCCGTGGGCGTAAGCTGTGTGATTCAGCCTGGCGGTTCTATCCGCGACGATGAAGTGATTGCGGCAGCGGATGAGCATGGTATTGCCATGATCTTTACCGACATGCGTCACTTCCGCCATTAATTCTGTGGAGCCTTTTATGAAAATTTTAATCATCGGTAACGGCGGACGTGAACACGCACTGGCCTGGAAAGCGGCGCAGTCGCCGCTGGCAGAAACCATTTTTGTCGCACCCGGTAATGCGGGCACAGCGCTGGAACCCGCGTTGCAGAACGTCGATATTGCCCCCACCGATATTCCCGCTTTGCTGGCCTTCGCTCAACGTGAACAGATTGATCTCACCATTGTCGGCCCTGAAGCGCCGTTAGTGGCAGGCGTGGTTGATGCGTTCCGCGAGGCCGGATTGAAAATCTTTGGTCCAACTCAGGCCGCCGCGCAATTGGAAGGGTCTAAAGCATTCACCAAGGACTTTCTTGCACGTCACAACATCCCCAGTGCCGAGTACCAAAACTTCACCGACGTCGCCCCTGCGCTGGCTTACCTGCGTGAAAAAGGTGCGCCGATTGTCATCAAAGCTGACGGGCTGGCTGCCGGTAAAGGCGTGATTGTGGCCATGACGCTGCAGGAAGCGGAAGATGCCGTGCAGGATATGCTGGCGGGCAATGCGTTTGGTGACGCCGGGCACCGTATCGTGATTGAAGAGTTTCTGGACGGCGAAGAAGCCAGCTTTATCGTGATGGTTGATGGCGAGAATGTGTTGCCAATGGCCACCAGCCAGGACCATAAACGGGTGGGCGACGGCGATACCGGACCGAACACGGGAGGAATGGGTGCTTATTCCCCTGCCCCGGTGGTGACCGATGAAATCCACCAGCGCGTTATGGATCAGGTTATCTGGCCAACCGTACGTGGCATGGCCGCCGAAGGCAATGTCTATACGGGCTTCTTATATGCCGGGCTGATGATCGATCAGACTGGTCAGCCTAAAGTGATCGAATTCAACTGTCGCTTCGGCGATCCCGAAACACAACCCATTATGCTGCGCCTGCAGTCGGATCTGGTGGATCTGTGTCTGGCCGCCTGTGAAGGCAAGCTTGATCAAAAAGACTCACAATGGGATCCCCGCCCTTCACTGGGCGTGGTGCTGGCAGCCGGGGGCTATCCCGGCTCTTACAATAACGGCGATCAGATTCACGGTCTGCCGCTGGAAGAGGTTGCCGACGGCAAAGTTTTCCACGCCGGGACGCGCCTTGAAGAGGAGCGGGTTTTGACGAACGGTGGGCGGGTTCTTTGCGTCACCGCGCTAGGCGATGATGTTGCTGCCGCACAGAAACGGGCTTACGAACTGGCTAAGCCGATTTCCTGGCAAGGCAGTTTCTGCCGACGCGACATCGGCTATCGTGCCATTAACCGTAAATAATGATCAAAGGGGCACCCAGTGCCCCTTTTTATTGCCTCAGAAATTCGCCTCATCCGGCGCATCCGCGCATTCATCTTTTTGAGTCACACGCAGCAACTGCACGCCTTCAGGCGCTTCCAGCCATGAAATCATCAAGGGTTCCGCCTTATCACGGCGGTAGTGCGTAAGCGTCTGCAGTGCATAACTGTCGAAAGCCGGCGTCACCTGCTGGCCCTCACAGGTTGTCACAACGCTTCCACCTGACCAGTGTCCTTGTTTCAGAAACACCCGCCCACTTAACAGCGCATCGCTGACTTCACGCATACGTTGTGCATCAAACTTGTAAAGCTCAACCGCATCCGGACTGACTGCCTCACGGCGCGTCGCGAGCTGGCGCTGCATAAAATTGAGATTGCCGCCTTGATCAAAGCGTAGCGTAACGTCGTCTGGCTTTTCGCCTTTCACCTGGCGTTCCACGCTGATCAGATCATCGCCGAGCCAGCGATAGTCCGTAATTTCACTTTTTTCGCTGTTGAACGGATTATAGAGCGTACGAATATGTACCGAGTGATGATCGGTATTCTTGCGCCAGATACGAACACTGCCGCGATCGGCGAGATAACCGCTGGCCGAGAAAGCCGGAATGTCGGGCGTTGAACTACACCCAATGAGAAAAGAGGAGAGAAGCAGGGCTGATAATCGCTGAAACAGCGTAGTCATGGTGGCTGGCCCCTAAACAAAAGGGGCGAAATCGCCCCTGTTTTAAAACGTTACCGCAGTGCGACGTCTTACTTAACGGCGTCTTTCAGAGCTTTACCAGACACGAATGCAGGTACGTTTGCCGCAGCGATTTTGATTTCTTTGCCAGTCTGTGGGTTACGACCGGTACGCTCAGCGCGGTGGTTCACTTTAAAAGTACCAAAACCAACCAGTTGTACAGCATCACCCTCTTTCAGAGACTCAGTGATTGCAGCCAGAGTAGATTCCAGCGCTGCCTTGGCCTGGGTTTTAGACAGGTCAGCTTTTTCTGCGATCACATCAATCAGTTGAGTCTTGTTCATAAGTTATCCTTAAAGTGTATTTATCGCTTGCTAAGCAACGAGTGCGAGGGAAAAGCCAGCTTCGGGCACTCTTCAGCCTGCACGCACCGATAGCCACAATTTTCAGCCCCCCAAATGTAGACCAGACTGGGGGCTGATGTGAAGCCTCCAGGCGCGCTAATTAAGGCCTGAAGTCACGTTTTCTCGCCTTATTGCTGAATTTTTATACCGATGTTACTAATTCCCGCCTCACGCAGGTCAGATCGCAGACCTTTTATCAATTCGAGGTCTCGCTCTTCACAATCCGCGAGCAGGCGAAAAATCTCCCATTGCAGGTCCCATTCGTCGATGACAGCCTGATTTTCTCGTAGCTCTTCATCGGTCATTTCGCGACCTTCGTGAGTCATTTCCAGGATGGCAACGGTGGTGATCGAGGTCTTGCTGACTTCAATCGCATGTTCAAGCGTTTCACCGCTTAACTGCGAATGCAGCACTTCACTCAATGCCACGCAGGCATCGATGGCCGGATAGACACCGTAAACCTCAAACGCATCGCCATCGGGAATCGCCGCTTCAAGCTTTTCCAGCTGGCTGTCAAAATTGATCTTCGCATCTTTAACCGTCAGCGTTTCCCAAATCAGATCCAGAATACGGCGGTAAAGTGCAGGATCGGCAAACTCGGTTTGCTGGCAAAAAGCCACGTAGTTGGGATACATGCGCTCGCACAGGCAAGCCATAAACGTCAGGTGTTGCCAGCTTTCCAGCTTTGCCAGACGCAGATGTACAGGGTTTTGTAACATACACAGAGCTCTTATTCGTTTCGCTGGCGGCAGTGTAACCCAAAAGCGCCATACAAACAGTGTTAAAGCGCGCTTTGCCAGCGCAGAAATGCGGGTCGGCGAGATGCCACAGCATCCGCCCAGCGCGTGGGCTCCGGTAAACGGTAGCCCTGTGTGCACTTTTCTACCCATTCCAGAGCGCTGTCCAGACTGACGCGGTGTCCGGTGGCAACAAACAGCGGGTTACAGCGTGCCTTGCTGCGCCATACCCAGCCAATTTGTTCTCCTTTATCCATCAACGGCTGCCGACTGCCGGGCGTTTCATCCAGCGCCTCAACGTGCCCGCACAGACGCTTTTTCGCAACACCGATAGTGGGAACATCCACCATCAACCCAAAATGCGACGCGACACCAAGCCGGCGCGGATGTGAGATACCATGACCATCGACAAATAGCAGATCGGGCTTCTGCTCCAGCATGTCCCAGGCCGCCAGCAGGGCCGGATACTCACGGAAAGAGAGAAAGCCCGGAATGTAAGGCATGGTGGTATCAATGCGCGCGATGCGATATTCCACCAGCTTCATGGACGGATATTCAAGAATAACCAGTGCCGCACGCGTCACTGCGCCTTCCTGCTCAAAACCGACGTCTGCGCCACCAATAAAGCGTGGCGGCAGCACGTCAAAATCATCCTGCCGTACGACTTCTGCGGCCCGTTGGCGTTGCTCCGCGCGAAGAGCGGCGATATCCATTATGACGCCGAATGATACTGGCGTGACAGACGGTGCACCGCCTCAACAAATACGCCGGCATGCTCGGGTGGAACATCCTGATGGATGCCGTGTCCCAGATTGAAAACGTGGCCTTCACCCTGGCCGAATCCTTCCAGAATCGTTGCCACTTCCTGCTCAATTCGCGCCGGGGGTGCATAGAGCATGGAAGGATCCATATTGCCCTGCAAAGCAACTTTGTGGCCGACACGGCGGCGGGCTTCACTGATATCGATAGTCCAGTCCAGACCTAGTGCATCACAGCCCGTTTCAGCAATGGCTTCCAGCCACTGGCCACCATTCTTGGTAAACAAGGTGATGGGCACACGACGTCCTTCGTTCTCATGAAGCACGCTGTCGACAATTTTATGCATGTAGTAAAGCGAGAACTCACGATAGTCGTTCCCGGTTAACACGCCGCCCCAAGTGTCAAAGACCATCACCGACTGCGCACCGGCGCGGATCTGGGCATTAAGATAGAGGATGACACTGTCGGCCAGCTTATCCAGCATGGCGTGCAGCGTGGCAGGCTCGGCATACATCATTTTTTTGATCTTGGTGAAGGCTTTGCTGCTTCCCCCTTCAACCATATAGGTCGCCAGCGTCCAGGGGCTGCCTGAGAAGCCTATCAATGGTACTTCGCCGTTGAGGTTTTTACGGATGGTGCGTACCGCATTCATCACGTAACCCAGCTCCTGTTCAGGATCGGGCACCGGCAGGCGATCGACATCAGCACGGCAGGTAATCGGGTTGGAGAAGCACGGGCCTTCGCCTGTTTCGAAGTATAAACCCAGCCCCATCGCATCAGGGATGGTGAGAATATCACTGAAGAGGATCGCCGCATCCAGCTTAAAGCGACGCAGGGGTTGCAGGGTGACTTCGCAGGCCAGTTCGGCATTTTTGCACAGCGACATAAAATCGCCTGCCTGGGCGCGCGTTGCCTTATATTCCGGCAAATAACGCCCGGCTTGCCGCATCATCCATACGGGGGTGACATCTACAGGCTGGCGTAACAGGGCGCGCAAATAACGGTCGTTCTTCAGTTCACTCATCTCAGGACTCTCTCGGTATCAAGCGAGTAGTGTAGCACTCTCACGCCTCAGCGCGGCAGAGGGCCACCGTATCTTCAATTAATCGACGGGCGACGGTACCGGGCGGCGGCAGTAAAGGCAGCGCATCAAAGCGGAACCATCCGGCGTCCAGCAGCTCTTTGCCGTCATGTTGTAACTCGCCGCCATCATATTCCGCCATAAACGCCATCATCAGAGACTGCGGGAAAGGCCAGGGCTGCGAGGTAACATAGCGGACATTCTTCACACGCACGTTGCTCTCTTCCATTACCTCGCGCGCGACGGCCTGTTCAATGGTTTCGCCGACTTCGACGAAACCGGCCAGCACAGTGTAAATGTTATTACGCTGGCGCGCATGGTTAGCCAACAGGATCTCGTCCCCCCGGCGAATGGCGACGATAATGCAGGGCGCAATCTGTGGATAGTAGCGTTCACGGCAGTGGCTGCACAGGCAGGCAAATTCACGCTTGCTGGCGTGCATCTCATGGCCGCAGTAGCCACACCAGCGGTGAGAGCGATAAAATTCGGCCAGCTGTACACCGCGCCCTGCCAACTGAAACAGTCCCGGATCTTCGTTAAGTAACTGCCGTAAAGACAGCATATCCTCCGAACGTGTTTCGCAAATCAGCCAGACATTCTCCCCCTGCCATTCGCCAATTACGCGCCCCTGATGACCCGTCAGGCCAAAATGCTGCGCATTACCGTGAGGCAGGTCTCCTTGCGGTAACCAAATTTTTTGTTCACTGCTGACAATCCACCATCCAGCGTCTACGCTTGAAATTTCGCATTGCATTTATTTCGTCATCCTTAGCGTCAACCCGCACGCTGAAGTCCCGATGTTAAGTGTGTAGATGAACAACTATACCCAAATAATTCTGGTTGCAAGACGGCAACACGCTTATTTCTCCCCGGCAGGCTCGTGGAAAACAAGCGCACTTGACGCATCGCTAATCTGAAATATGAAGGTGCATAACTCATACGGAGTTAACTATGCTCAACCAGTTAGACGTTCTGACCAAACGCGTAGGTGGCAGTAATGAACTGGTCGATTCATGGCTGGCCGCTCGCCGCCAGTTACTGGTTTCTTATTACCATTTGGTCGGTATCAAGCCAAAGAAAGAGGCACTGACGCGTCTGGATGAACAGGCACTTGATAACTTTTGCCATAATCTGGTCGATTACCTTTCATCCGGCCACTTCAGCCTCTATCAACGCCTGATCGGAGAAATGGACGGTACCAGTCCGCTGTTGGCAGCAACGCAGATTTATCCCTCGCTGGAAGCCAACACCGAACAACTGATGAAGCTGTATGACGGACACCTGCAGCAGGCGATTGATGACGATAACTACGTCACCTTTCAGAATGCGCTATCGGAGGTCGGAGAAGCCCTGGAAGGACGCTTTACGCTTGAGGACAAACTCATCCAGATGGCATGGGATAATCACCTGACCCCGCCCGTGGCTAACGACAGCGAAATTGCCCGCCCCGCCTAAAACCTAATCGATTGTAAAAGACTTGTGATTAGCTAAAAGCCCCCTTATGCTGAGTGGGCTTTACGTTTAACGCCGAACGTAGTCGGTGTTTACGGTTGATACGTCATCTACGGGCGCTGTTCATGCTATCCCTTTTTCCGGGGTGAAGCCGAGCGGGCGCCGTAGCGAAATCGTTGAAACCTCATCTTGTCGGAGTGCCTAAGGGCTGAGACCGTTAATTCGGGATCCGCGGAACCTGATCAGGTTAGAACCTGCGAAGGGAACAAGAGTAAATTTATACGGTACGCCACCGAATGGTGTCAGCAGTGCCGTTACTCCTTCCGAACTCCGGACAAGCAACCTTCCCTCTTACTGGAATATTGCTATGTCTACTGCTAAAACGACCCGTCGCGAACAACGTGCTCACGCACAGGAATTCATTGACTCTCTTCAGGGCGGCAGCGCCTTCCCTAATTCAAAACGTATCTGGCTTACCGGCAGCCGCGATGATATCCGTGTCCCAATGCGGGAAATTCAACTCAGCCCTACCCTGACCAGCGGCAGTAAAGAAGCGCCGGTTTATGAGGAGAATGAGCCCGTTCCGGTTTACGATACGGCCGGTGCCTATGGCGATCCCGCCGCACAAATCGACGTGCATCGGGGGCTGGATAAACTGCGGGCGCGCTGGATTGAAGAGCGGAATGACAGCGAAAATCTGGTGCAAATCAGCTCTGCCTACACGCAACAGCGGCTGGCCGATGACGGCCTGGATCACTTACGTTTTGAACACCTGCCCACACCACGCCGTGCGAAGGCAGGCCACTGCGTTACCCAGCTCCATTATGCTCGTCGGGGCATAATTACGCCGGAGATGGAGTTTATCGCGCTGCGGGAAAATATGGGCCGGGAACGCATCCGCGGCGAGGTGCTGCTGCAGCAGCATCCGGGGCACAGCTTTGGCGCCCATCTGCCAGAAAATATTACCCCTGAGTTTGTGCGTCAGGAAGTGGCTGCCGGGCGCGCTATTATTCCGGCAAATATTAACCATCCCGAATCCGAACCCATGATCATCGGGCGTAACTTTCTGGTGAAAGTGAATGCCAATATCGGCAACTCAGCCGTGACCTCCTCGATTGAAGAAGAGGTTGAAAAGCTGGTGTGGTCAACGCGTTGGGGCGCCGATACCGTCATGGATCTTTCCACCGGCCGCTATATCCACGAAACCCGTGAATGGATTTTGCGTAACAGCCCGGTGCCTATCGGTACGGTACCGATCTATCAGGCGCTTGAGAAAGTTAACGGTGTGGCAGAAGATCTGAACTGGGAAATTTTCCGCGACACATTGCTGGAACAGGCCGAGCAGGGTGTGGATTATTTTACGATTCATGCAGGCGTGCTGCTGCGCTACGTGCCCATGACCGCGAAGCGCCTGACTGGGATTGTCTCGCGTGGTGGTTCCATTATGGCGAAGTGGTGCCTGTCGCATCACAGAGAGAGCTTCCTGTATGAGCACTTCCGCGACATCTGTGAAATTTGTGCGGCCTACGACATCTCATTATCACTGGGTGACGGCCTGCGTCCGGGATCGATTCAGGATGCCAATGACGAAGCGCAGTTTGCGGAACTGCACACCTTAGGTGAGCTGACGAAAATTGCCTGGGAATACGACGTGCAGGTGATGATTGAGGGCCCCGGCCATATTCCCATGCAAATGATCCGTCGCAACATGACCGAACAACTGGAACATTGCCATGAAGCGCCGTTTTACACTCTGGGCCCCCTCACCACTGATATTGCTCCGGGTTACGATCACTTTACCTCCGGCATTGGTGCCGCGATGATTGGCTGGTTCGGCTGCGCCATGCTGTGCTACGTCACGCCCAAAGAGCATTTAGGTCTGCCAAACAAGGAAGATGTTAAACAGGGCTTAATCACGTACAAGATCGCCGCGCACGCAGCCGATCTGGCCAAGGGTCATCCGGGCGCGCAAATCCGCGACAATGCGATGTCCAAAGCACGTTTTGAGTTTCGCTGGGAAGACCAGTTTAATCTTGCACTGGATCCGCATACGGCCCGGGCTTACCACGATGAAACCCTGCCGCAGGAGTCCGGTAAGGTGGCCCACTTCTGCTCTATGTGCGGCCCCAAATTTTGCTCAATGAAAATTACCCAGGAAGTGCGTGACTACGCCGCAAGGCAGGAAGCCGAAGCCCAGGCGATTGAGGTGGGGATGGCGAAAATGTCTGATCATTTTCGTGAGCGCGGCGGTGAGCTGTATCACCCTGCGACCGCAATAAAGGAGGAATAAATGGACGCCTTTCCCGCAACCGCATCACGTCTGGGGCTCTATCCGGTCGTTGACAGCGTGGAATGGATAGAGCGCCTGCTGGAAGCCGGTGTGCGAACCCTTCAGCTTCGGATCAAGGATCAGCCGGACGAGGTGGTTGAACCCATGATTATTCGGGCTATCGCCGCAGGTAAGCGCTATCAGGCACGTCTGTTTATCAATGATTACTGGCAACTGGCGATTAAACATCAGGCCTATGGCGTCCATCTGGGTCAGGAAGATTTAGAGGTCGCTAACCTGCAGCAGATCCTGCACGCAGGCTTGCGGCTGGGACTTTCAACTCATGATGATGCAGAGCTGGATCGGGCGCTGGCACTGCGCCCTTCCTATGTGGCGCTGGGGCACATCTTCCCCACCCAGACGAAGGCCATGCCCTCTTCCCCTCAGGGCGTAGCTGAACTTAAGCGCCATTTGGCCCGGCTGCACGGCATCTCAACAGTCGCGATCGGAGGCATCAGTATTGATCGTGCGCCAGAGGTCCTGGCCACCGGGGTGGGCAGTATTGCGGTGGTGAGCGCGATTACTCAGGCAGAAGACTGGCAGGAGGCCACGCGTGTTCTGCTGCGGCTTGCCGAATCCGAAACGGCGTACTAACGCGCGTCAGCGCCCAGAAATACCTGCAGCCTGTGCAAAAGGCTGTTAAAGAGTGGAAAGCCGCGCACGGCAATGAGTATTACGGCTGGCGCGGTTTTTTTATGCTCAGTAAAGTCACAGGTGTCCGGCCGGAATGGCCGGACCAGGGCCAGTTCCCTCCTCTTTCTGGCCCTGCTCCTCAACCACAGGTAAAGAGGTATGTGCCCTTGGCCGATCGTGGACACATGCCGCTATCGCCTGCTCAACGGCGCTGCCCGTTATCGCCAGTGCCCGTTCAACTTTATCGCTGGCAGGCAAGGCATAGTTCAGGCGCAGGCAGTTGCGATATTTGCCCGAGGCGGAAAACAGCGAACCCACAGCAATCTGTATCCCGGACTCCCGCAGCGTATTGTTAAGTTGCACGGCGTCAAAGGCTTCTGGCAGTTCAATCCACATCAGAAATCCCCCCTGAGGCCGCGTGACGCAGATTCCACAGGGGAAATAGTGCCGAACCCAGCAAATAAAGGTTTCGTAGTTGTGTTGGTAAACCTGACGCATCCGCCGCAGATGGGTCTGGTAATGCCCCTGATGAATAAACTCTGCAACTGCGTGCTGAGGCTGAGTCGCAGTAGACCCGGTTCCGATGTATTTCATATGCAGAACCCGATCGCGGTAGCGCCCCGGCGCCACCCAGCCTACGCGCAGACCCGGCGCCAGCGTTTTTGAAAATGAACTGCATAACAATACGCGCCCGTCTTCATCCATCGATTTAATGGATGAAGGCCGTGGATACTCCCAGGCCAACTCGCCATAGACATCGTCTTCAATAATCGCGGCGTCAAAACGTTGCGCCAAGGCCAGCAGGGCGCGCTTGCGCTTCTCTGGCATGATGAAACCAAGTGGGTTATTACAGTTGGGCACCACAACGACGGCCTTAATCGGCCACTGATCAAAGGCCAGCTCCAGCGCCTCAAGACTGATGCCCGTTACCGCATCGGTGGGGATCTCAATGGCGCGAATGCCAAAACCGCGCAGCGTTTGCATGATGCCGTGAAACGATGGTGATTCCACGGCGATGATATCGCCTGGCTGGCAGACAGCGCGAACGGAAACAGACAGGGCTTCATGGCAACCCGTCGTAATGACAATATCTTCATGGCTGAGCTGACAGCCACTGTCAATCATCAGCCGGGCGATCTGCTCTCGCAGGCAGGTCACCCCATACAGATTATCGTAATTCAGCAGAGTGCTTTCCTGCTTCTGTGCCTGCCGACTAAACGCTTTCCAGAGCGGCTTCAGGGTAGACTGTGTGAGATCCGGCATGCCGCTGCCCAACTGCAATATGTCATCTTCCAGCCGGCTGTTAAGCAGATCAAAGACCGCATCCCACTGCGTGATTTCCACCGGGCGCTGTACCGGTCGGGTCAGTGCCGGAATGGGCGGCATCGCTTTATGCGGCGCGACATAATAGCCCGAACGGGACTGCGGGATGATCAACTGTTTCTGCTCCAGCAAATAATAGGCCTGTTGCACGGTGCTAATACTGACACCGTGTTCAGCACTCAGGCTGCGCACCGAGGGCAACCGTTCGCCGTTCCGATACAGCCCCTGCGCAATGCGCTTTTCCAGCAGCATGGCTAAATGTTGATAACGCGTCATTGTATGCCTTATGAAGTTTGATTGCCCCGCAAAGCGGTACAGATTAACGCTATTTCTACCATTCAGATGCGTCAACGCGCAATCTGTATGTTAAATATTTGTTCCTGGTGAGTCTGTATTGAACAGACGGTCTACGTGAAAATGTTTCTCAGATAAACAACGAGGGGCAGGATCATGGGATATGAAGAAAACCGCGCGGCTAAGCCATTTGTCATAAGACCGTTTCGGTTCTTGCGCATTGTCTGGGGGAGCATCCGACGCTGGCAATGCCAGCGGGAAACCCGCGCTATTTTGTCCAGGCTTAGCGATTGTCAGTTAAAAGACATTGGGTTAAATCGACGCGATATTCACTGATAGCTTAAAGATAAAAAAAAACCCTGCCAGAGCAGGGTTTTTTATCAGGCGTTTGACGATTACTCGTCGTTGTTACCGCCCAGACCAGCGTTCAGCAATTCAGCCAGGCTTGCAGAGGCTTCATCCGCAGTCACCTGCGGTGCAACCGGCACTTCGCCTGCCGCTTTGCGGCGCATACGATCCTGATGGTACGCATAACCGGTACCGGCAGGGATCAGACGTCCCACGATAACGTTCTCTTTCAGACCGCGCAGTTCGTCGCGCTTGCCTGCAACTGCCGCTTCGGTCAGGACACGCGTGGTTTCCTGGAACGATGCAGCAGAGATGAACGATTCGGTTGCCAGTGACGCTTTGGTAATACCCAGCAGGTCACGCATGAAGGTAGCGCCCACTTTTCCGTTCGCTTCAAGTTCACGGTTAGAGATCTTGATGCGAGAGAATTCAGCCTGCTCACCTTCCAGGAACTCGGTGCTTCCCGCGCTCATGATGGTTGCTTTACGCAGCATCTGACGAACGATGACTTCGATGTGCTTATCGTTAATCTTAACGCCTTGCAGACGGTAAACTTCCTGCACTTCGTTAGTGATGTATCGGGTAACCGCATGCACGCCACGCAAGCGCAGGATGTCATGTGGTGACTCTGGGCCATCGGAAACCACGTCACCGCGCTCAACACGTTCACCTTCGAACACGTTCAGCTGACGCCATTTAGGAATCATCTCTTCATACGGATCGCTACCATCCAGCGGAGTAATGACCAGACGACGTTTACCTTTGGTCTCTTTACCGAAGGAGATGATGCCGCTGATCTCCGCCAGGATTGCTGGCTCTTTCGGACGACGCGCTTCGAACAGGTCGGCAACGCGTGGCAGACCACCGGTAATATCCTTGGTACCGCCCGATTCCTGCGGAACACGCGCCAGGGTATCACCCGAGCTGATCTTCACGCCATCTTCCAGCTGTACAATCGCTTTGCCTGGCAGGAAGTACTGAGCTGGCATATCGGTACCAGGGATCAGGACATCATTGCCGCTAGCATCAACGATTTTCAGGGCTGGACGCAGATCTTTACCACCCGCAGTACGCTCAGCAGAATCCAGGACCACCAGCGATGACAGACCGGTCAGGTCGTCAGTCTGACGAGTAATGGTCTGACCGTCGATCATATCCGTGAAGCGAATGAAACCGCCCACTTCAGTGATAACCGGCATGGTATGCGGATCCCAGTTTGCAACGGTTTCGCCCGCAGCAACCTGCTCACCATCACCTTTCGCCATGGTCGCACCGTAAGGAACTTTATAGCTCTCTTTAGTACGGCCAAATTCGTCGATCATTTTCAGTTCAACGTTACGCGAGGTGATCACCAGCTTGCCTGCCGAGTTAGTTACCGACTTGGCATTGGTCAGCTTGATGGTACCTTTGTTCTTCACCTGAATGCTGGATTCAGCAGCCGCACGTGATGCCGCACCACCGATGTGGAACGTACGCATCGTCAGCTGTGTACCCGGCTCACCGATGGACTGTGCCGCGATAACACCGATCGCTTCACCTTTGTTGATGATGTGACCACGTGCCAGGTCGCGACCATAGCAATGCGCACACACACCAAAGTCGGTTTCACAACCAACAACAGAACGCACTTTCACGCTGTCTACTGAGTTCAGTTCCAGCACGTCACACCAGTGCTCATCGAGCAGAGTGTTACGTGGAACCAGAATGTCAGCCGTACCAGGCTTCAGCACGTCTTCCGCAGTCACACGACCCAGAACACGCTCACGCAGCGGTTCTTTCACGTCGCCACCTTCGATGACCGGCGTCATCATGATGCCTTCGTGCGTGCCGCAGTCGTCTTCAGTCACAACCAGATCCTGTGCAACGTCAACCAGACGACGCGTCAGATAACCGGAGTTTGCTGTTTTCAGTGCGGTATCCGCCAGACCTTTACGTGCACCGTGCGTCGAGATGAAGTACTGGAGTACGTTCAGACCTTCACGGAAGTTCGCCGTAATCGGCGTCTCAATGATTGAGCCATCTGGCTTAGCCATCAGACCACGCATACCGGCCAGCTGACGAATCTGTGCAGCAGAACCACGCGCACCGGAGTCGGCCATCATAAAGATGCTGTTGAAGGAAACCTGGCGCTCTTCTTCACCATCGCGGTTAATCACGACTTCAGTAGAGAGGTTTTCCATCATCGCTTTAGCAACGCGTTCGTTGGCCGCAGCCCAGATATCGATCACTTTGTTATAGCGTTCGCCTGCCGTCACCAGACCAGACTGGAACTGCTCCTGGATTTCAGCCACTTCCGCTTCCGCTTCGGTGATGATTTCCACTTTCTTCTCTGGGATAACCATGTCGTCGATACCAACAGACGCACCTGAACGTGCCGCATAGGCGAAGCCGGTGTACATGGTCTGGTCAGCAAAGATAACCGTTGGTTTCAGGCCCAGGATGCGGTAACAGGTGTTCAGCATCTTGGAGATCGCTTTCTTGCCCAGCGCCTGGTTGACGATGGAGAAAGGCAGACCTTTAGGCACGATCATCCACAGGATGGCGCGACCAATCGTCGTGTCGATGATGCTGGTTTTAGAAACCCACTCATCCTGCTCGTTTTTCTCGTGCTCAGTGATACGCACTTTAACGCGAGCGTGCAGCGAAGCGAGGCCGGCGCGGTAAACGCGTTCAGCTTCTTTCGGACCGGTCAGTACCATGCCTTCGCCTTTGGCGTTAACACAGTCGCGGGTCATGTAATACAGGCCCAGTACAACGTCCTGTGAAGGAACGATGATTGGCTCGCCGTTCGCAGGTGACAGGATGTTGTTGGTAGACATCATCAGCGCACGCGCTTCCAGCTGGGCTTCCAGCGTCAGCGGTACGTGAACAGCCATCTGGTCACCATCGAAGTCGGCGTTATAAGCCGCACAAACCAGCGGGTGCAGCTGGATAGCTTTACCTTCGATCAGGACGGGCTCAAATGCCTGGATACCCAAACGGTGCAGAGTTGGTGCACGGTTCAGCAGTACCGGGTGTTCGCGGATCACTTCGTCCAGGATATCCCACACGACAGCTTCTTCACGCTCAACCATTTTCTTAGCGGCTTTGATGGTGGTGGCCAGGCCACGCAGTTCCAGCTTGCCGTAGATGAACGGTTTGAACAGCTCCAGTGCCATTTTCTTCGGCAGACCGCACTGATGCAGACGCAGGTATGGACCTACGGTGATAACAGAACGACCAGAGTAGTCAACACGCTTACCGAGCAGGTTCTGACGGAAACGACCCTGCTTACCTTTGATCATATCGGCCAAAGATTTCAGAGGACGCTTGTTAGAACCGGTGATCGCACGACCGCGACGACCGTTATCCAGCAGGGCATCAACCGCTTCCTGCAGCATACGTTTTTCGTTACGCACGATGATATCTGGCGCAGCCAGATCCAGCAGGCGTTTCAGACGGTTGTTACGGTTGATCACGCGGCGGTACAGATCGTTCAGATCCGACGTAGCGAAACGACCACCATCCAGCGGTACCAGCGGACGCAGATCTGGCGGCAGAACCGGCAGAACGGTCAGGATCATCCACTCTGGCTTGTTACCAGACTGAACGAACGCTTCCAGCAGCTTAATACGCTTGGTCAGCTTTTTACGTTTGGTCTCGGAGTTAGTTTCGTTCAGCTCTTCACGCAGCTGTTCGCACTCTTGCTCCAGATCCATGTTTTTCAGCAGTGCCTGAATCGCTTCTGCACCCATTTTCGCGTCGAATTCGTCACCGAATTCTTCCAGCGCGTCCAGGTACTGCTCTTCAGTCAGAATCTGACGTTTCTCGAGGTTGGTCATGCCACCTTCGATAACGACATAAGATTCAAAATACAGCACGCGTTCGATGTCACGCAGCGGCATATCCAGCAGCAGGCCGATACGCGAAGGCAGTGACTTCAGGAACCAGATGTGTGCGGTTGGCGAAGCCAGCTCGATGTGGCCCATGCGCTCACGACGCACTTTAGTCTGGGTCACTTCAACGCCGCACTTCTCGCAGATCACACCACGGTGTTTCAGACGCTTGTACTTACCACACAGGCATTCGTAATCTTTTACCGGCCCAAAAATACGGGCACAGAACAGACCATCGCGCTCTGGCTTGAAGGTACGATAGTTAATGGTTTCCGGCTTTTTCACTTCACCGAAAGACCAGGAACGGATCATGTCTGGCGACGCCAGCGCAATTTTGATCGCATCAAACTCTTCGGTTTTAGTTTGCGCTTTCAGAAACTTAAGTAAGTCTTTCACGGATTTGCTCCCGTCGGAGTGAGACTCAGGGGCGTCCAACCGAAATTGAACGCCCCATAACCAGTACAAATGCGAGCGCGTTAACCCTGCGCTTCCAGGCCAGGCCTGTTACTGAGGGTTACTCGTCTTCCAGCTCGATGTTGATACCCAGCGAGCGAATCTCTTTCAACAGTACGTTGAACGATTCTGGCATGCCAGGTTCCATCTGATGGTTGCCATCCACGATGTTCTTATACATCTTGGTACGGCCGTTGACGTCATCAGACTTAACGGTAAGCATTTCCTGAAGGGTATACGCAGCACCGTAAGCTTCCAGCGCCCATACTTCCATCTCACCGAAGCGCTGACCACCGAACTGTGCCTTACCACCCAGCGGCTGCTGAGTAACGAGGCTATAGGAACCGGTAGAACGTGCGTGCATCTTGTCATCAACCAGGTGGTTGAGTTTCAGCATGTACATATAGCCTACGGTTACCTGACGTTCGAACTGCTCACCAGTACGGCCATCAAACAGGGTAATCTGACCGGAAGAAGGCAGACCGCCGAGCTCTAACAGCTCTTTGATTTCGCTCTCTTTCGCACCATCAAACACCGGCGTGGCAATTGGCATACCTTTTTTCAGGTTCTCAGCCAGGCGCAGAACTTCGTCATCAGTAAAGGTGTTCAGGTCAACTTTCTGACGCACATCGGTGCCCAGATCGTAAGCACGCTGGATGAATTCGCGCAGCTTGGCGACTTCTTCCTGCTTTTTCAGCATCGCGTTGATCTTCTCGCCGATACCTTTCGCTGCCATCCCCAGGTGAGTCTCAAGGATCTGACCGATGTTCATACGCGAAGGTACGCCCAGCGGGTTCAGTACGATATCGACCGGCGTACCGTTCTCATCGTAAGGCATGTCTTCGATTGGGTTGATCTTAGAGATAACACCTTTGTTACCGTGACGACCTGCCATTTTATCACCAGGCTGAATCTGACGTTTAACAGCCAGATAAACCTTAACGATTTTCAGCACGCCAGGTGCCAGATCATCGCCTTGGGTGATTTTACGACGCTTACCTTCGAGTTTTTTCTCAAACTCGTGCTTCAGTTCGTCGTACTGCTCTGCCAGCTGCTCCAGCTGGTTTTGCTTGGCTTCGTCAGTCAGACCCAGCTCCAGCCAACGCTCACGCGGCAGCTTGTCCAGTTTGTCTGCTTCAACGCCACCGGAAATCAGGACAGACTGGATACGGCTAAACAGGCCCGCTTCCAGGATCTGCAGCTCTTCAGACAGGTCTTTCTTGGCCTGCTTCAGCTGCATTTCTTCGATTTCCAGCGCACGCTTGTCTTTTTCCACGCCATCGCGGGTGAAGACCTGAACGTCGATAACGGTACCGGAAACACCGTTCGGTACACGCAGAGAAGAGTCTTTAACGTCAGACGCTTTCTCACCGAAGATCGCACGCAGCAGCTTCTCTTCTGGCGTCAGCTGGGTTTCGCCTTTTGGCGTCACCTTACCAACCAGAATGTCACCGCCGGTCACTTCAGCACCGATATAAACGATACCGGACTCATCCAGTTTAGAGAGTGCAGCTTCGCCCACGTTCGGGATGTCAGCCGTGATCTCTTCTGGCCCCAGCTTGGTGTCACGAGACACACAGGCCAGTTCCTGAATGTGGATGGTGGTGAAGCGATCTTCCTGCACTACGCGCTCGGAGACTAAAATGGAGTCTTCGAAGTTGTAACCGTTCCACGGCATGAACGCGACGCGCATGTTCTGACCCAGCGCCAACTCACCGAGATCGGTAGACGGGCCGTCAGCCAGCACATCACCACGTTCAACGGGCTCACCCAGAGAGACACACGGCATCTGATTGATACAGGTGTTCTGGTTAGAACGGGTGTATTTGGTCAGGTTGTAGATGTCGATACCCGCTTCGCCCGGGTACATCTCGTCTTCGTTAACTTTAATAACGATACGTGATGCATCAACGTACTGAACGGTACCACCACGTTTCGCAACAGCGGTAACACCGGAGTCAACGGCTACAGCGCGCTCCATACCGGTACCTACCAGCGGCTTATCAGCACGCAGAGTAGGAACGGCCTGACGTTGCATGTTCGCACCCATCAGGGCGCGGTTAGCATCATCGTGTTCCAGGAACGGAATCAGTGACGCACCGACAGAAACCACCTGCTGGGTGGAAACGTCCATGTAGTCAACCTGATCGCGGCTGAACAGACTTGATTCGCCTTTGCTACGGCAGGTGACCAGGTCATCAACGAACGCACCTTCTTCTGACAGATTGGTGTTCGCCTGCGCGATAACGTAGTTACCTTCTTCGATTGCAGAAAGGTAATGAATTTCATCGGAAACCACACCGTCAATAACGCGACGATAAGGGGTTTCCAGGAAACCGTACTCGTTCGTCTGCGCGTACACAGACAAGGAGTTGATCAGACCGATGTTCGGACCTTCAGGGGTTTCGATTGGGCAGACACGACCGTAGTGCGTTGGGTGTACGTCACGCACTTCGAAGCCGGCACGCTCACGGGTTAAACCGCCCGGGCCGAGAGCAGAGATACGACGCTTGTGCGTAATCTCTGACAAGGGGTTGTTCTGATCCATAAACTGAGACAGCTGGCTGGAACCAAAGAACTCTTTCACCGCCGCCGAAATTGGCTTGGCGTTGATCATGTCCTGTGGCATCAGCGTATCGAGGTCGCCCAGAGAAAGACGCTCTTTCACTGCACGCTCAACACGGACCAGACCGACGCGGAACTGGTTTTCAGCCATTTCACCGACTGAACGAATACGACGGTTACCGAGGTGGTCGATATCGTCCACTTCGCCTTTACCGTTACGGATGTCGATCAGTTTTTTCATCACTTCGATGATGTCTTCTTTGCTCAGGATACCTGAACCTTCGATCTCATCACGCAGCAATGAACGGTTGAACTTCATGCGGCCGACTGCAGAAAGATCGTAACGATCTTCAGAGAAGAACAGGTTCTCAAACAGGTTCTCTGCAGCTTCACGCGTTGGCGGCTCACCAGGACGCATCATGCGGTAGATCTCAACCAGCGCGCTCAGGCGATCGTTGGTTGGGTCAACGCGCAGCGTCTCGGAGATGTATGGGCCGTGATCCAAATCGTTGGTGAACAGCGTTTCAATGCGCTTGTGACCCGACTGGCTCAGCTTCGCCAGCAGATCCAGCGACAGTTCCATGTTGGCCGCAACGATCAGCTCACCGGTATTCTCATCGATGTAGTCTTTAGAGACCACTTTGCCCGCAATGTATTCCACAGGGACTTCGATGTGTTGGATACCGTCTTTTTCCAACTGACGAATATGACGCGCAGTGATGCGACGCCCTTTCTCAACGTAGACCGTGCCATTCGATTCGATATCGAAGGTCGCGGTTTCACCGCGCAGGCGCTCTGGCACCAGTTCCATCTGCAGCTTGTTGTCACGGATTTCGTACACCACTTTCTCGAAGAACACGTCGAGAATTTGAGCAGTGGTGTAATGCAGTGCGCGCAGAATGATACTGGCCGGCAGCTTACGACGACGGTCAATACGGACGAAAAGGTTGTCTTTCGGGTCAAACTCGAAGTCGAGCCATGAACCACGGTAAGGGATGATACGTGCGTTATACAGCACTTTACCCGAGGAGTGGGTTTTACCCTTATCGCTGTCAAAGAACACGCCAGGACTACGATGCAGCTGAGAAACGATAACACGTTCAGTACCGTTGATAACAAAGGTACCGTTGTCAGTCATGAGTGGAATTTCACCCATGTAGACTTCTTGTTCTTTAATGTCTTTTACTGTGCCTTCTGGCGCTTCGCGCTCATAGATCACCAGACGCAGTTTCACGCGCAGCGGTGCCGAGTAGGTCACGCCACGGATCTGACACTCTTTCACGTCAAAGACAGGTTCACCTAAGCGATAGCTGACATACTGCAACTCAGAGTTGCCGCTGTAGCTCGCAATAGGGAATACAGAGCGGAATGCAGCTTCCAGTCCGTACTGACCTTCTGGATCTTGCTCGATAAACTTCTGAAACGAATCAAGCTGGATGGAAAGGAGATAAGGTATGTCCAAAACTTGCGGACGTTTACCAAAATCCTTACGAATACGTTTTTTCTCGGTATAGGAGTAAACCATAGGGTTCCTCAGCTAGCTGACAAGTCGACCCACGCTGTCCGTCCTGACAGGACAGTTCATGCAACACGATTTTGTTTGATTCACCTACTGCTCTGCAGTACGTGCAATACCTCTTTCTATCACGCTTAAATCATTTCATTGCTTCAGCGTGGGCAGGGAACCCGCACGGGAAAGCAGTATATTAAGTCGTCGATAGAGAAAGATATTGATGAGCAACAATGGACAAACAGTGCGAAACCCCATTGAGGCCCTGGAGCGCAAAAAGGCTGGTGACCAAAAAGTCACCAGCCATCAGTCTGAAACTACTCAGACTGCAACCCGAGGGTTGTCTTACTTAACTTCAACTTCAGCGCCAGCTTCTTTCAGAGCAGCTTCAAGTGCAGCTGCGTCATCTTTGCTGATGCCTTCTTTGATCACGCCAGTTGCTTCAACCAGATCTTTGGCTTCTTTCAGGCCCAGACCAGTTGCGGTACGTACGGCTTTGATTACTGCAACTTTGTTCGCGCCAACAGCTTTCAGAACGACGTCGAATTCAGTTTTCTCTTCAACAGCTTCAGCTGGGCCAGCAGCAACAGCTACAGCAGCAGCAGCAGAAACGCCGAATTTTTCTTCCATAGCAGAAACCAGCTCAACTACTTCCATTACGGACATAGCAGCAACGGCTTCCAGAATTTGGTCTTTAGTAATAGACATAACAATTGTTCCTAAGAATCAGAAAAAGTTTATACGTTAGCAAGTGCGAACAAAAGAGAGGCCTTAAGCCGCTTCTTTTGCATCGCGAACAGCAGCCAGAGTGCGAACCAGTTTGCCGGCAGCGGCTTCTTTCATGGTCGACATCAGACGTGCCAGTGCTTCTTCGTAGGTCGGCAGAGTTGCCAGACGGTCAATATTGGCCGCCGTGATCAGCTCACCTTCAAAGGCTGCAGCTTTGACCTCGAATTTTGCATTCGCTTTCGCGAAATCTTTGAACAGACGAGCAGCAGCGCCCGGGTGTTCCATAGAATATGCAATCAGGGTCGGACCAACAAACGTGTCTTTCAGGCACTCGAACTGAGTACCTTCAACGACGCGGCGCAGCAGGGTGTTACGAACAACACGCATGTAAACGCCAGCTTCACGACCTGCTTTACGCAGTTCGGTCATTTTATCAACGGTAACGCCACGAGAATCCGCAACAACCGCTGAAAGCGCACCTTTGGCTACTTCGCTGACTTCAGCAACAATCGCTTGTTTGTCTTGAAGATTTAATGCCATTAGCTTTAGCTCCTGGATTTGACCGGGGAAGGATTTCCCCGGAACTCACTTCACTTACTCGCCCGAAGGAAAATAAGCGCTAATACACGGTGAGCAGAATCCAGATAAGAAAAAATCTTTTGGTTCTGTCACCGTCTACGCAGGGGATTAAGCATTACATCCGAGGATGTTCCGCTCCTGCGGTCTTGGACGGAGGCCAGGATAAGGCCTGGCTCCAACCTAAAATTTGGGTCGTGTGTTGTCACTCAAACCGCATTGCGCTGGCTGTCTTTGCCCTCACCCGCCGCACAGTTCACTGTGCTTCAGGTCGCTGACTCGGCCACCGTCTTACCACGTTCTGAATAACCCACATCGACGTCTGCATTAATGCAGAACAACGGGCGTAAGATTCTAGGTGAATTTTTCGCCCGTTTCAAGTAGCAATTAGTTTGCTACGGCAGTCAGACCAGCCTGGTCAACGGCAACGCCGGCGCCCATGGTGGTAGAGATGCTAACTTTCTTGATGTACACGCCTTTCGCCTGTGCAGGTTTTGCTTTTTTCAGCGCAACCAGCAGAGATTCCAGGTTTTCTTTCAGTTTGTCAGCATCGAAGTCCACTTTACCGATGGTAGTGTGGATGATGCCGTTTTTGTCGTTACGATAACGAACCTGACCTGCTTTAGCGTTCTTAACCGCTTCAGCAACGTTAGGCGTTACAGTACCGACTTTCGGGTTTGGCATCAGGCCACGTGGACCCAGAACCTGGCCTAACTGGCCAACAACGCGCATTGCATCCGGAGAAGCAATAACAACGTCAAAGTTCATTTCGCCTTTCTTGATCTGATCGGCCAGGTCTTCCATACCTACCAGCTCAGCGCCAGCTGCTTTAGCAGCTTCAGCGTTTGCGCCCTGGGTGAAGACAGCAACACGTACTGAACGACCAGTACCGTGTGGCAGAACGGTCGCGCCGCGGACGTTCTGATCAGATTTACGTGCATCGATGCCGAGGTTAACAGCAACGTCAACGCTTTCGACGAACTTGGCAGTAGCCAGTTCTTTCAGTAAAGCGATTGCTTCAGCAATATCGTACTGCTTGGTCGCGTCAACTTTGTCGCGAATTACGCTCATGCGCTTGGTCAGCTTAGCCATTTCTTAGTCCTCTACAACCAGGCCCATGGAACGAGCAGTACCTTCGATTGAGCGAGTCATCGCTTCAACGTCAGAACCAGTCATGTCCGCAGCTTTAGTTTCTGCGATTTCACGTACCTGAGCACGAGTCACTTTACCGACTTTATCTTTGTTCGGCTTACCAGAACCAGACTTGATGCCTGCTGCTTTTTTCAGCAGAACGGCAGCCGGAGGCGTTTTGGTAATAAAGGTAAAAGAACGGTCGCTGTATACGGTGATAACAACTGGAGTCGGCAGACCTTTTTCCAGTGATTCTGTTTTGGCGTTAAACGCTTTACAGAATTCCATGATGTTAACACCCTGCTGACCCAGAGCTGGACCAACCGGTGGACTTGGGTTCGCCATACCAGCTGCAACCTGCAGCTTGACGTAGGCTTGTACTTTCTTAGCCATGATAATTCCTCAATTGGGTTATAGCGCCTGTAAAAGGCTCCCCGTGGTAACGATTTACACGCTGTTGCCAGCGCATAAAAACAAAAGGCGCGAAATTATAGTTAAATTTCGCGCCTGCTGCAACAGCCAAATTGTATGTCGGAAAAGGTTAGCCCTTCTCAACCTGACCGAAGTCGAGTTCTACTGGCGTTGCGCGTCCAAAGATGGAAACAGAAACCGTCAGGCGGCTCTTTTCGTAGTCCACATCTTCAACCACACCGTTAAAGTCGGCAAATGGACCATCGTTGACACGTACCATTTCGCCCGGCTCGAACAGCGTTTTCGGACGCGGCTTGTCGCCCACCTGCTGCAGGCGATTCATAATCGCATCGACTTCTTTGTCGCTAATCGGCGCAGGACGGTCAGAGGTACCGCCAATAAAGCCCATAACGCGCGGAACGCTGCGCACCAGGTGCCAGCTGGCGTCATTCATTACCATCTGTACCAGAACGTAGCCGGGGAAGAATTTGCGCTCGCTCTTGCGGCGTTGACCACCACGGATCTCAACAACTTCTTCTGTAGGAACCATGACGTCGCCAAACAGCTCTTCCATGTTGTGCAGTTTGATGTGCTCACGCAGCGACTGTGCTACGCGGCCTTCAAAACCGGAAAACGCCTGCACGACGTACCAGCGTTTCTTTGGAGCTTCAGACATCTCAGAACCTCAGGCCAGTGATAAACGATACCAGACGGACCAGAATACCATCCAGCCCCCACAAAATCAGTGACATCACGGCAGTAACCGCGGCAACGATTAACGTGGTATGCAGTGTTTCCTGGCGGGTTGGCCAGATAACTTTACGCATTTCGGTTCTTGCTTCACGTGCAAAGGCCACGGTTGCTTTGCCTTTTGTCGTCAAAAGCGCAATGCCGCCTGCTGCCGCAATCAGTACAACCACAGCTAACGCGCGCAAAGGCAGCGTCACATCGCGATAGAGGTAGTTACCTACGATCGCCGCAAGCAGTAATAAGACTACCACTACCCACTTCAGCGCTTCGAGGCCGCGCCCGCTCCCTTGAGCTTCGGTATTCGCACTCATAAACCAACCTGCCACAATAATTCAGAAACTATTCTGCCCCGCATTGCGAGGCATCCAAACCGAATGAGCTTTTGGGGCGTAACTCGGTATCCAGCGCCGCATAACAGAGCCTGTCTCAGCAATGATTATGGTTCAAAATCACTGATGAGTCAGGTTCTATGAAACAGCGTACAAAAAGGGCATCAAATGATGCCCTTTCCACGTGCATTGCGTCAAATATTATCGGTAATTAAGCGATAACTTTGGCAACAACACCCGCGCCAACGGTACGGCCACCTTCGCGGATTGCGAAGCGCAGACCTTCGTCCATCGCGATTGGGTGAATCAGGGTAACAACCATTTTGATGTTGTCGCCTGGCATAACCATTTCAACGCCTTCTGGCAGCTCTACTGAACCGGTCACGTCTGTGGTACGGAAGTAGAACTGTGGACGGTAGCCCTTGAAGAACGGAGTATGGCGGCCACCTTCGTCTTTAGACAGAACGTAAACTTCTGACTCGAACTTGGTGTGTGGCTTGATTGAGCCTGGCTTCGCCAGAACCTGACCACGCTGGATGTCTTCACGCTTGATACCGCGCAGCAGAACACCACAGTTTTCGCCTGCCTGACCCTGGTCCAGCAGTTTGCGGAACATTTCAACACCGGTACAGGTTGATTTCGCGGTATCTTTGATACCAACGATTTCAACTTCGTCGCCGACTTTAACGATACCGCGCTCTACACGACCGGTTACAACAGTACCACGGCCAGAGATTGAGAATACGTCTTCGATTGGCAGCAGGAATGGCATATCGATTGCACGTACTGGATCCGGGATGTAGTTATCCAGGTGACCAGCCAGCTCAACGATCTTCTCTTCCCACTCTGGGTTGCCTTCCAGCGCTTTCAGGGCTGAACCGCGAACGATTGGTGTATCGTCGCCCGGGAAGTCGTACTGTGACAGCAGGTCACGAACTTCCATCTCAACCAGTTCCAGCAGCTCTTCGTCATCAACCATGTCACACTTGTTCAGGAACACGATGATGTAAGGAACGCCTACCTGACGACCCAGCAGGATGTGCTCACGGGTCTGCGGCATTGGGCCGTCAGTCGCAGCAACAACCAGGATCGCGCCGTCCATCTGCGCAGCACCGGTGATCATGTTTTTCACATAGTCGGCGTGGCCTGGGCAGTCAACGTGCGCATAGTGGCGAGACGGGGTTTCATACTCAACGTGTGCCGTGTTGATGGTGATACCACGTGCTTTTTCTTCCGGGGTGCTGTCGATCTGATCGAACGCACGTGCCTGGCCGCCGTTGGTTTTAGCCAGAACGGTGGTGATCGCTGCAGTCAGGGTGGTTTTACCGTGGTCAACGTGACCGATGGTTCCCACGTTTACGTGCAGTTTGTTACGTTGAAATTGCTCTTTAGCCATCGCTTGTCCCTCTAAGACACGGATATATCAAAGATATCGTCACATTAACCAGGCATTGCCTGACTGCAAGGAGTTACAGAGAAAAATCAGGAGGGAGATAAAGGAAGTGGTGCTGATACCCAGAGTCGAACTGGGGACCTCACCCTTACCAAGGGTGCGCTCTACCAACTGAGCCATATCAGCACATCTGGAGCGGGCAGCGGGAATCGAACCCGCATCATCAGCTTGGAAGGCTGAGGTAATAGCCATTATACGATGCCCGCATCCTGGAACTCGGCTACCTGTTCTTTCTGTAGCTTGTGAATAACAGAGGATGTCCTCTGTTATCCTTCGCCCGTCAGCGAAGCTGACTGACTTTGACTGAGCTTACACCCAATCTGAATTCAGGGTGAGAAGAAGTGACTCACCTGCCAGATAAACAGGTTGTTTATCTGTTTCTCAACCCGGGGGTTGAAATGGTGGTGGGAGAAGGATTCGAACCTTCGAAGTCTGTGACGGCAGATTTACAGTCTGCTCCCTTTGGCCGCTCGGGAATCCCACCTACTTGATGGTGCCGGCTACCGGAATCGAACTGGTGACCTACTGATTACAAGTCAGTTGCTCTACCAACTGAGCTAAGCCGGCATCAAGTGACGCGCATTCTAGGAAGGTCGGCAGAAGGATGCAACAAAAAAATCACTGTTTTTGTTCTATCGCTTACTATTTGTGCAAAGCATCGCAATTTACCCCTGATATGCAGAAATAACATCCAATTATTGGTTAAAATTTCTCTTCACTCTCTTTCCGATAATGTTGCTCCCTCCCCCTGTCTCGCCCGCTTTCTTATCTTCATCCCTCACCTTTTCTTAGGCCTCTGCCAGAAAAATGCATTAACTGCTCAGTTTTCAATCACCTCATGCGTACTTTTATCGCGACAGGACCCTACCTAAGGCCGCAGCCTTGGGTGTTATCCCCTAAAAGTTTTCAGGCGACACTGCCCGGCCTGAAGATAAGTATCAGTATCAGGCGAAAGGCAGATAAAAACGTCACGGCTGACAGACCACCTGCGGGGCGGTACGGTGCCTGAGGAGAAAAAGGGCTGATAATCTGCACAAGCGTTCGTAGAGCGGCTGTGTGACTCACAGACAGCCTGTCATGCTCTCCACCGCATAGCAGGTCGGGTGAGCATGAAACTCAGATGCGATAAAGAACGTCGCTGACAGCCTCTATAAGAATGTCTGATGCACCAGCGTCGCTGACAGATAAGCTATGGCTGTCCTTAATACAGCAGCACGAGACCGAAGACGCCAGGGCAGACAGGGTTCACGCAATGAAGAGCAAGCGCTGACAATCTGCATGCGCCTGTACGACACAGCGCGGCTGTCTTTCGAACAGCAGGCACGGACGTTGTGCTATAGCGCCAGCTGTGCAGCATCAAAAGAGTATATCCGGGCATATCTGATGCCATGCACCCGGCCTGAACCATGCGTCACGATGACAGCGGTGCGAAAGCCAAAAACGCCTTTGCACAAAATTGCCTGATGTCTGAATGGCAATAAAAAGCATAACGATTAAAGATTTCAAGTCTCTGTACCGACGATTTATCAAATATGCGGAGAGGCTTGCGAAAGCATACCGCCGTTTATTTTTTACTTCTTTTAAAAGCTATACTGGTGATACCCTCCAGCCCATTGTTCTCGTTAATAGCCCTGTGACCGGCAATTCATTTCTCTACACGGCCCGACTCGTCATCGGCGAAAATGTACAGATCGGTTTGAATCTGCAGTCAAATGTATACTTATGGATAAAACGACATCACTTACGACGCCTTATTTACAGTTCACTCGTGAACAGTGGGCGGCATTACGCGACTCGGTTCCAATGACGCTGTCAGAGGATGAGATCGCGCAATTGAAAGGGATTAATGAAGATCTTTCAATTGAGGAAGTGGCAGAAATCTACCTGCCTCTCTCACGTCTGCTTAATTTCTATATAAGTTCAAATGTCCGCCGTCAGGCCGTGCTGGAGCAGTTTCTGGGAACGAACGGGCAAAAAATTCCTTATATCATCAGCATTGCGGGCAGCGTTGCGGTGGGCAAAAGCACCACTGCTCGTGTTTTGCAGGCGCTTCTGAGCCGCTGGCCCGGACACCGTAAGGTTGAGTTAATTACGACAGATGGTTTTCTTCATCCCAACGCCGTGCTGAAAGAGCGCGGCTTAATGAAGAAAAAAGGCTTTCCTCAGTCCTATGATATGCATCGGCTGGTGAAATTTGTTTCCGACCTTAAGTCGGGCGCCAGCCAGGTTACCGCACCCGTCTACTCCCATTTAATTTATGATGTTATTCCGGATGGCGATAAGGTTGTCCAGCAACCTGATATTCTGATTCTGGAAGGGTTAAATGTGCTGCAGAGCGGCATGGATTATCCTCACGATCCACACCATGTTTTTGTTTCCGACTTTGTGGATTTTTCAATCTATGTGGATGCTGAAGAAGATCTTTTGCAGCGCTGGTATGTGAATCGTTTCCTTAAATTTCGCCAGGGCGCTTTTACCGATCCCAACTCTTATTTTCATCACTATGCTCAGCTACCTGAAGACGAAGCCGTTAATATTGCTGGCTCGTTGTGGCGGGAGATTAACTGGTTGAATCTGAAAGAAAACATTCTTCCTACACGTGAAAGAGCCAGCTTGATTATGACGAAAAGCGGTAACCACGCGGTGGAAAAACTGCGTCTCAGAAAATAACAGGTGGCGATAAAGCCTGCCAAAAAGCAGGCTTTATTTTATTTTTCAAACCGGTCGAAGAGATATTTCTCCCCCTACCCACGATTGAATTTTTCCGTCTTGTTCCAGCTGCAAACCACCCTGATTATCAATGCCACGAGCAATACCGTGCACTTCACGTTCACCAATCAATAATTTAACCGGGCGATTGATGAAGTTGTCCAGTTCGGCCCAGCGCGTCACAAAGGGCGTTAATCCCTCCTGCTCAAATACGGGTAGTGCTTCACGCAGGCGATTAATCAGTGTTGCTGCCAGTTCATTGCGATTAATCGTCACGCCGGCTTCCTGTAAGTTAATCCAGCCCTGATTAATCTGCGCCGCTTCGGCAGTTCTCATCGCCAGATTAATTCCGGCGCCTATCACGATTTGTGCTGCATCGCCGGTTTTACCGGTTAATTCAACCAGGATCCCCGCTAACTTCCGGTCATGAAGATAAATGTCGTTAGGCCATTTTACCCGTACGTCCTGCGCACCTAACGACCTCAGCGTTTCCGCCATAATGATACCAATCACCAGGCTCAGCCCCATTGCCGCTGCCGGGCCCTGTTCCAGGCGCCAGTACATAGACATATAGAGGTTGGCACCAAAGGGTGAAAACCAGTGACGTCCGCGTCGGCCACGTCCTGCCTGCTGATATTCAGCGAGGCAGACGGATCCTGAAGGCAGAGAATGCATACGTTCGAGTAAATACTGATTAGTTGAATCAATAACCGGTATTACGGCTATATCAGCCTGAGACAGTTGCCCCAAAATCTTTTGTTCATTCAGTAACTGAAGTGGGGCTGGAAAACTGTAGCCCTTACCTGTGACGGTATATACCTCAAGGCCCCAGCTTTTTAGCGTTTGAATATGTTTATTAATCGCCGCACGGCTCATACCAAGCGTTTCACCGAGTTGCTCACCCGAGTGAAACTCACCATCGGCCAGGATATCAATTAATTTAAGCGGTACGCTATGATCCTTCATGAGATGACCTCTACAGCGTTACATTCACCCTGAGCCTGAATGAAACGAACTTCTGGCTCCAGCCAGACATTAAATTTTTCACCTACCCGGGAACGTACCTTTTTTGCCAGCGCGACAATGTCGTCAGGTGTGGCATTTTCAGCATTGATTAACACTAATGCCTGCTGCTGATGCACTGCCGCACCGCCAATTCGGCTGCCTTTAAGCTGGCATTGATCGATGAGCCAGCCTGCAGCCAGTTTAATTTCACCTGTAGGCTGAGGATAATGTGGCATCGCTGGGTACTCACTCAACAGCACAGCCGCCTGCTGGCCAGTTATCACGGGATTTTTAAAAAAACTGCCCACGTTACCGGTTATTTTCGGATCCGGTAATTTACTCTGTCGCATATGACAGACCGCATGAAAAACATCCCAGGCATTTGCCGTGGCAGGGTTTAGCGTTTTTAAATCACCGTAGGTCAGGACGGGCTGCCAGTGTTTTTTCAACGAAAATCCGACAGCGATAATCGTGTAGCCTGACTGGTACTGATGTTTGAAAATACTGTCGCGATAACCAAACTGGCAATCGTCACGGCTCAAACGCTGTGTGAGACCGGTATGCAGATTTAGTACATCGACGTATTCACATACATCTTTTAACTCAACGCCATAGGCACCGATATTCTGTATGGGTGCTGATCCTACCATTCCAGGAATGAGTGCCAGATTTTCCAGACCCGAAATCCCTTTTTCCAGGGTAGTTTTTACCAGTTGGTGCCAGTTCTCGCCCGCGCCAACGTGCAGTTTCCAGCGCTCAGTCTCATCAAGGATTTCAACCCCTGCAATGCGGTTGATCACCACCACGCCTGCAAAGTCTTCTAGGAAGAGCACGTTGCTGCCTTCCCCAAGGACCAGAAAAGGTTGCTGGCTACGCTGGCTCATTTGCCAGGCTGAAAGTATGGCTTCCGGCGATTCGGCGACAATACGTGTTTTTGCGCTGACATCAAGCCCCAGCGTGTTGTCGGCTTTTAATGAGATGTACGAACTGGACATGATACGGCCTTAACGGGTTAATCTGCCGGTAGTTTACCGCATCACAACGGTAATGCGGGGGAATTTGCATGCGATGAAAGGCTTTCAACGATTTTGCGGCTCCTGAAAATCCTGATAGCGACAGAAATAAAGTGGTTGGGTGGATACCGGGAGGCTGGCAGGTAACGATTTTCACAGTTTTGTTTCAGATGATGCTCAGAATGACGCAGTGCGGGAGAGGATTAAAGCAGCAAGAGCGGCGTTGCAGACCCGCGGTTGTATCGGGGTCATGATGAGACGGAATATGATGAGGGGTTATCTGCCAGATCGCAGACGTAAAAAAACCCTGAACGTCAGTTCAGGGCTTCTTCACTTGTTTGATGCCTGGCAGTTCCCTACTCTCGCATGGGGAGACCCCACACTACCATCGGCGCTACGGCGTTTCACTTCTGAGTTCGGCATGGGGTCAGGTGGGACCACCGCGCTACAGCCGCCAGGCAAATTCTTTGTGCTCCGTCCTGCGTCTTTCACGCTGCTGCCGCGCTGGCTTCCCTCGCGCCGCTCAGTCACATACCTCAGTATGCTCCTTCACCCCGTCTCGGTTGCCGCCTTGCACTCAGCGCAAAATCCTTCGGACTCGCGTCCGCAGAACAGAACTAAATTCTTTATCCGGTAAACAATGCTGAAAATTCAAGTCGTCTCTCTACCAAAACGCCTCTGGCGTTGTAAGGTTAAGCCTCACGGGTCATTAGTACCGGTAAGCTCAACGCATCGCTGCGCTTACACACCCGGCCTATCAACGTCGTCGTCTTCAACGTCCCTTCAGGAGCCTTAAAGGCTCAGGGAGAACTCATCTCGGGGCAAGTTTCGTGCTTAGATGCTTTCAGCACTTATCTTTTCCGCACTTAGCTACCGGGCAGTGCCACTGGCGTGACAACCCGGACACCAGCGGTGCGTTCACTCCGGTCCTCTCGTACTAGGAGCAACCCCCCTCAATTCTCCAGCGCCCACGGCAGATAGGGACCGAACTGTCTCACGACGTTCTAAACCCAGCTCGCGTACCACTTTAAACGGCGAACAGCCGTACCCTTGGGACCTACTTCAGCCCCAGGATGTGATGAGCCGACATCGAGGTGCCAAACACCGCCGTCGATATGAACTCTTGGGCGGTATCAGCCTGTTATCCCCGGAGTACCTTTTATCCGTTGAGCGATGGCCCTTCCATTCAGAACCACCGGATCACTATGACCTGCTTTCGCACCTGCTCGAGCCGTCACTCTCGCAGTCAAGCTGGCTTATGCCATTGCACTAACCTCCTGATGTCCGACCAGGATTAGCCAACCTTCGTGCTCCTCCGTTACGCTTTGGGAGGAGACCGCCCCAGTCAAACTACCCACCAGACACTGTCCGCAGCCCGGATTACGGGCCTACGTTAGAACACCAAACATTAAAGGGTGGTATTTCAAGGTCGGCTCCACGCAGACTGGCGTCCACGCTTCAAAGCCTCCCACCTATCCTACACATCAAGGCTCAGTGTTCAGTGTCAAGCTGTAGTAAAGGTTCACGGGGTCTTTCCGTCTTGCCGCGGGTACACTGCATCTTCACAGCGATTTCAATTTCACTGAGTCTCGGGTGGAGACAGCCTGGCCATCATTACGCCATTCGTGCAGGTCGGAACTTACCCGACAAGGAATTTCGCTACCTTAGGACCGTTATAGTTACGGCCGCCGTTTACCGGGGCTTCGATCAAGAGCTTCTCCTTGCGGATAACCCCATCAATTAACCTTCCGGCACCGGGCAGGCGTCACACCGTATACGTCCACTTTCGTGTTTGCACAGTGCTGTGTTTTTAATAAACAGTTGCAGCCAGCTGGTATCTTCGACTGGCTTCAGCTCCGGGAGCAAGTCCCTTCACCTACGCGCCAGCGTGCCTTCTCCCGAAGTTACGGCACCATTTTGCCTAGTTCCTTCACCCGAGTTCTCTCAAGCGCCTTGGTATTCTCTACCTGACCACCTGTGTCGGTTTGGGGTACGATTTTGTGTTACCTGATGCTTAGAGGCTTTTCCTGGAAGCAGGGCATTTATCACTTCAGCACCGTAGTGCCTCGTCGTCACGCCTCAGTGTAAAGTGAACCGGATTTGCCTGGAACACACACCTACACGCTTAAACCGGGACAACCGTCGCCCGGCCGATATAGCCTTCTCCGTCCCCCCTTCGCAGTAACACCAAGTACAGGAATATTAACCTGTTTCCCATCGACTACGCCTTTCGGCCTCGCCTTAGGGGTCGACTCACCCTGCTCCGATTAACGTTGAACAGGAACCCTTGGTCTTCCGGCGACAAGGTTTTTCACCTTGTTTATCGTTACTTATGTCAGCATTCGCACTTCTGATACCTCCAGCATGCCTCACAGCACACCTTCGACGGCTTACAGAACGCTCCCCTACCCAACAACGCATAAGCGTCGCTGCCGCAGCTTCGGTGCATGGTTTAGCCCCGTTACATCTTCCGCGCAGGCCGACTCGACCAGTGAGCTATTACGCTTTCTTTAAATGATGGCTGCTTCTAAGCCAACATCCTGGCTGTCTGGGCCTTCCCACATCGTTTCCCACTTAACCATGACTTTGGGACCTTAGCTGGCGGTCTGGGTTGTTTCCCTCTTCACGACGGACGTTAGCACCCGCCGTGTGTCTCCCGTGATAACATTCTCCGGTATTCGCAGTTTGCATCGGGTTGGTAAGCCGGGATGGCCCCCTAGCCGAAACAGTGCTCTACCCCCGGAGATGAATTCACGAGGCGCTACCTAAATAGCTTTCGGGGAGAACCAGCTATCTCCCGGTTTGATTGGCCTTTCACCCCCAGCCACAGGTCATCCGCTAATTTTTCAACATTAGTCGGTTCGGTCCTCCAGTTAGTGTTACCCAACCTTCAACCTGCCCATGGCTAGATCACCGGGTTTCGGGTCTATACCCTGCAACTTAACGCCCAGTTAAGACTCGGTTTCCCTGCGGCTCCCCTATACGGTTAACCTTGCTACAGAATATAAGTCGCTGACCCATTATACAAAAGGTACGCAGTCACCCCCATAAAGAAGGCTCCCACTGCTTGTACGTACACGGTTTCAGGTTCTGTTTCACTCCCCTCGCCGGGGTTCTTTTCGCCTTTCCCTCACGGTACTGGTTCACTATCGGTCAGTCAGGAGTATTTAGCCTTGGAGGATGGTCCCCCCATATTCAGACAGGATACCACGTGTCCCGCCTTACTCATCGAACTCACAGCCTGTGCACCTTTGTGTACGGGAGTATCACCCTGTACCCTGCGACTTTCCAGACGCTTCCACTGATGCACAAGCTGATGATGGTTCTGGGCTCCTCCCCGTTCGCTCGCCGCTACTGGGGGAATCTCGGTTGATTTCTTTTCCTCGGGGTACTTAGATGTTTCAGTTCCCCCGGTTCGCCTCATACAGCTATGTATTCACTGCATGATAGTGTGACGAGTCACACTGGGTTTCCCCATTCGGGTATCGCCGGTTGTAGCGGTTCATATCACCTTACCGGCGCTTATCGCAGATTAGCACGCCCTTCATCGCCTCTGACTGCCAGGGCATCCACCGTGTACGCTTAGTCGCTTAACCTCACAACCCACAGGCGTTTATCTGTTTCGCCGTAACGGCTTCACAGTTAGCTTGTAAGCTGTAAGCTTTTGAGAGACTCGAACACATCGTCATCATTCTTTATTACGGAAGAATGCGACGCTGTGTCGTTTCAAATTTTCAGCTTGTTCCGGATTGTTAAAGAGCAAATATCTCAAACGTGACCCTGAGGCCAGTTTTGAGATACTTCGTGGAGACACCTTTCACCTGTCACCAAGCAAGTGGCGTCCCCTAGGGGATTCGAACCCCTGTTGCCGCCGTGAAAGGGCGGAGTCCTAACCGCTAGACGAAGGGGACACTGACGTGTCTCGACTTCGCAGCCGTCTTGCTTCTTTATCTTTCTATCAGACAATCTGTGTGAGCACTTCGCGGGAAGGTATCTTCAGGTAAGGAGGTGATCCAACCGCAGGTTCCCCTACGGTTACCTTGTTACGACTTCACCCCAGTCATGAATCACAAAGTGGTAAGCGCCCTCCCGAAGGTTAAGCTACCTACTTCTTTTGCAACCCACTCCCATGGTGTGACGGGCGGTGTGTACAAGGCCCGGGAACGTATTCACCGTGGCATTCTGATCCACGATTACTAGCGATTCCGACTTCACGGAGTCGAGTTGCAGACTCCGATCCGGACTACGACGCACTTTATGAGGTCCGCTTGCTCTCGCGAGGTCGCTTCTCTTTGTATGCGCCATTGTAGCACGTGTGTAGCCCTACTCGTAAGGGCCATGATGACTTGACGTCATCCCCACCTTCCTCCGGTTTATCACCGGCAGTCTCCTTTGAGTTCCCGACCGAATCGCTGGCAACAAAGGATAAGGGTTGCGCTCGTTGCGGGACTTAACCCAACATTTCACAACACGAGCTGACGACAGCCATGCAGCACCTGTCTCAGAGTTCCCGAAGGCACCAAAGCATCTCTGCTAAGTTCTCTGGATGTCAAGAGTAGGTAAGGTTCTTCGCGTTGCATCGAATTAAACCACATGCTCCACCGCTTGTGCGGGCCCCCGTCAATTCATTTGAGTTTTAACCTTGCGGCCGTACTCCCCAGGCGGTCGACTTAACGCGTTAGCTCCGGAAGCCACTCCTCAAGGGAACAACCTCCAAGTCGACATCGTTTACGGCGTGGACTACCAGGGTATCTAATCCTGTTTGCTCCCCACGCTTTCGCACCTGAGCGTCAGTCTTCGTCCAGGGGGCCGCCTTCGCCACCGGTATTCCTCCAGATCTCTACGCATTTCACCGCTACACCTGGAATTCTACCCCCCTCTACGAGACTCAAGCCTGCCAGTTTCAAATGCAGTTCCCAGGTTAAGCCCGGGGATTTCACATCTGACTTAACAGACCGCCTGCGTGCGCTTTACGCCCAGTAATTCCGATTAACGCTTGCACCCTCCGTATTACCGCGGCTGCTGGCACGGAGTTAGCCGGTGCTTCTTCTGCGGGTAACGTCAATCGACGCGGTTATTAACCACATCGCCTTCCTCCCCGCTGAAAGTACTTTACAACCCGAAGGCCTTCTTCATACACGCGGCATGGCTGCATCAGGCTTGCGCCCATTGTGCAATATTCCCCACTGCTGCCTCCCGTAGGAGTCTGGACCGTGTCTCAGTTCCAGTGTGGCTGGTCATCCTCTCAGACCAGCTAGGGATCGTCGCCTAGGTGGGCCGTTACCCCGCCTACTAGCTAATCCCATCTGGGTTCATCCGATAGTGAGAGGCCCGAAGGTCCCCCTCTTTGGTCTTGCGACGTTATGCGGTATTAGCCACCGTTTCCAGTGGTTATCCCCCTCTATCGGGCAGATCCCCAGACATTACTCACCCGTCCGCCACTCGTCACCCGAGGAGCAAGCTCCTCTGTGCTACCGTCCGACTTGCATGTGTTAGGCCTGCCGCCAGCGTTCAATCTGAGCCATGATCAAACTCTTCAATTTAAAGTTTGATTTGCTGAAACCAGTTCAGCGGTGCTCATCTGTAAAACGTCATAATGAATTTCATTATGTGTTCACTCGTGAGGCTTTGATATTTTTTACGTCCGGAGACGCTGATATCAATCCTGCGAGTGCCCACACAGATTGTCTGATAAATTGTTAAAGAGCAGTGCGAACAGCGGGTTAACCGTCTGTCGCGAGGTGGCGTATATTACGCTTTCCTCCTTCAGAGTCAACCTCTTTTTCAGAAGTTTTTCTCCGGCGGCTCAGTTGCCTGACCCTCTCAACACCGCATTCCGTAAGCCGTTGTGCCGTGTCGATGGAGGCGCATTATAGGGAGTTCGCGCGGCCTGACAAGGGTTAATTGCAAAAAGATTACTGTTCGTCTCAAATTTCGCCAAATCGCGTTATTTCAGTACGATTTGCCTGGTAACTGTGCAAAATCCCTGGCAAAACGCTGCACCTGTTGCCAGTCCGTGTATTCCACTTCTTTAGATGCATCCGTTTCACCGCCAGTCATCCGCATAATGAATTGAATCATGACCCGGTCAAACCAACGATAGCGCGGATAATAGAGTGCGCCAGCAAAGACGGCGCAGCAATCAGGCTGCCAGGGCGACTGTGCTAAAAACTTGACGGTATAAGCATTCGTTTCCGGTGAGCGCTTCTCAGGCTTGCGCGCCGTCAGGTTAACGGAGAAAAAGCCGCTTACGCGCTGCTGCAGTGCAAGAAGGTTGTGCTTAACAAATTCGTTTACGACAGGCTGGAAATGACCATAGCGGATTGAAGCACCAATCAACACCCGATCGTACTGCTGCCAGTCGAGTGTCTTTGCATCCTGGATATTGATGACATCGCAAGATTGCTGGCCCTTAATCTCATCAGCAATAGCCGAGGCTATTTTTTGCGTCTGACCATCGCGGGTGGAAAAGAGAATTAACGCTTTCATTATGTTCATCCTTATTCGTTATTCCCGCCAGAAGGTCGGCGTGAACAACACCAGCAACGTGAAAACCTCAAGGCGACCAAACAGCATAGTAGAAATCAAAATCCACTTAGCTACATCGTTCATTGAGGTGAAGTTATCGGCAACTACGCCCAGGCCCGGGCCAAGATTGTTTAACGTTGCCGCAACCGCAGCAAACGCTGAGAAATCATCAACGCCGGTGGCAATAATGGCCAGCATGCTGATCAGGAACACCAACGCGTATGCCGAAAAGAATCCCCATACGGCTTCAAGGATACGTTCCGGAAGCGCACGATTGCCCAGTTTGATGGTGTAAACCGCATTGGGATGGACAAGCCGCTTAAGCTCACGGTTACCCTGTTTGCACAGCAGCAGAATACGAATCACTTTTAAACCGCCGCCGGTAGAACCCGCACAGCCGCCAATAAATGCAGAACACAACAGCAACACCGGTAGAAACAGCGGCCAGCGCGCAATACTGTCCGTGGTGAATCCCGCAGTGGTTGCCATGGATACCACCTGGAAAAAGGCCTGGTTCAGCGTTTGCCAGCCACTGTCATACACATTGTGGAGCCACAAGACGATGGTGCAAATCAGCACCAGCGTCAGCTGCACCCCGATAAACATCCGGAACTCGGGATCGCGCCAGTAGGCTCGCAGATTGCGGTTACTCAGTAATGAGAAGTGTAGGCCGTAGTTACAACCGGAGATCAGCAGGAACACCGCCACGATGGTGTTGATCGTTCCACTCTGGAAATAGCCGATACTGGCATCATGCGTTGAAAAACCGCCAATGGCGATAGTGGAAAAACTGTGGCCGATTGCATCAAAGGCAGGCATCCCGGCAAACCACAGGGCCAGCGCGCAGGCAATCGTCAGTAACACATAGATGAGCCAGAGCGTCTTGGCCGTTTCCGCAATGCGCGGGCGCATTTTGTTGTCTTTCAATGGGCCAGGCATTTCAGCACGATACAACTGCATGCCACCGACGCCCAGAATCGGCAGGATAGCCACGGCCAGCACAATGATCCCCATGCCGCCAAGCCACTGCAGCATCTGGCGATAGAACAAAATGGCTTTAGGCAAGGAGTCCAGCCCCACCAGCGTGGTCGCGCCCGTGGTAGTTAATCCGGAAAAGGATTCAAAAAAGGCATCCGTAACGGACAGGTGCGGCTGTTCAGCAAAGATAAAGGGCATGGCACCGACGCTGCCCAGCACGGTCCAGAACAATACGACTATCAGAAACCCTTCGCGCGGCTTGAGTTCCGTTTTCTTCTTGCGGTTTGGCCACCACAATAACGAACCAATCACCAGGGCCATCATAAACGTCTGGCTGAAGGCGCGGCCCGCGCCATCCCGATAAATCAGCGCAACGAGGCCGGGTAAAATCATCGTTACCGAGAAGAGGATCACCAGCAGACCGACAATGCGGGTAATGGCGCGAAAGTGCATTAAGCCGTTCCTTTAATTAAAGAGAAGAACATCATGGTGTAAGCGGAAGAAGCGTTAACGCACCCCGGCTGAAGTCTGACAGGTTTTGCTTAAATCCATCAATATGTCCATAAGGCAAAGCCAGCGTCATAGTGATACGGTCAAGATACTGACTTTCAGAAATGCTCCCTTCAAAGCGCTGCACCAGGCGCTCAATATCGCTCAACTGGGCGTAATCGCACTGTAACGTGAACAGTTTTACCGGAACTTTTCGCTGGCGCTCAAGCTGTTTCAACCCTTGTTGGACACCGCCGCCATAAGCCTTAACCAGGCCCCCCGTCCCCAACATAATGCCGCCGTAGTAGCGCACGACCACTGCCGTAATTTCTCCGATATCGGCACCCATTAACTGCGCGAGCATGGGTTTACCTGCCGTCCCGGAAGGCTCACCATCATCGGAAAAGCCCAACTGCTGTGAGTCGTTGGGCGCACCCGCTACCCAGGCCCAGCAATGATGCCGGGCCGTCGGGTGATCCTGCTTGACCTGCTGGACAAAAGCCCGCGCCGCGTCCACGCCACAGGTGTGAGCCAGCAGCGTAATAAACCGGCTTTTTTTGATCGTCTCCTCGCTGACGCTGAGCGCCTGCGCAGGAATATCAAACGCCTCCATCAGGCAAGATGCAGGTCGCGCGTCATGTTTTCGACGCGGTTCGCATGGATAATCACGTTGTCCTCAATGCGGATACCGCCATAAGGCTTAAGCGCATCCAGTGCCTGCCAGTTAAAATGCGCGCTGAATTTGCCTTCTCGCAGCGGGGCCAGCAGTGAATCAATAATATAGAAGCCTGGCTCAATGGTTAACACCATCCCAGGCTGGATAACCCGGGTGCAGCGCAGATAAGGATATTGCTCTGGCGCGGCCAGGTGCGTACCGGTTTCATCCTGCATAAAGCCCGCGACATCGTGGACCTGCAAGCCCAGCGGATGGCCTAAACCGTGTGGCATAAAGGGGCCGGTCAAATCCTCGGCTACCAGCGCCTCTTCGCTTATCCCGTGGACCAAATCAAACTTCGTCAGCAATTTCGCAATACGTTGATGCATTTGCAGATGATAATCGGTGTAGCGCACGCCCGCTTTCAGCGTAGCAATCAACGCCAGCTCTTCCGTATTCATCGCCTCAACCATTTTGGCATACAGCGTGCCGCTTTGTGCGGCATAACTGCGCGTCAGATCGGCGGCATAGCCTTGATATTCCGCTCCGGCATCAATCAAAAAACTGTAACGCTTAGCCGGTGGCTGATGGTCCAGTTTGGTGTAGTGCAACACGGCGGCATGCTCATTCAGGGCGATAATATTGCCATAGGGCACATCGGTATCGCGATGTCCGGTTGCCGTCAGGTAAGCCTGATTGATATCAAATTCACTCAGGCCGGCAGAAAAGGCCTCTTTCGCCGCACGATGCCCGGCCACGGCAATTTTTTGCGCCTGACGCATACAGCTGAGCTCGTAATCGGTTTTTATGCTGCGATGGTAATGCAGGAAATCGATCACGCCTTTTGGATTAATATTTCCCGCCTTAATCCCTAATTGCGCCGCACGTTCGATCACCGGGCCAATGTAGGCGACGTTTTCACGCTGGGCTGGCAGAAGATCGCCGATGGCATTCGCGTTTGCCAGGCCGATAATCTCAACGTCATCGGTCCAGAAACTGTGCGGAAGTGGTTCAACGTTATGCCAGTAGTCCACCGGAGAGTAAAACCACAACTTCGGTTTGTTCACACCGTCAATCCACAACCAACAGTTTGGCACCTGGGTTACGGGCACCCATGCCTTAAATTGCGGGTTAACCTTAAACGGATAAGTATGATCGTCCAGAAACACGGTGAGCAACTCGCCGGAATGGATCAGCATGGCATCCAGTTTATGACGTGCCAATACCTGCTGAGCACGTTGTTGCAAGGTCGTAATATGCGCGTGATACAAGCTTTTTAATGAATCCATTGCCGCCTCTCCAGTGTCCGGAAAAGCCGCAGTTTATCACAGCCAAAATACGGATGCCGGGTTCAGGGCGGCTGTGATCTTGTTAGCAAATAAACAAAGAGCTGTTTGCAAAAAATTAACATCGCTCCCAAACTCACGATCATCTGGTATGACCAGATCACCTTTCGCGGTTTCAGGAGACGTACATGCTCTACCAAGGCGCTAACCTCACTCTTAATCAGTTGGACGACGGCATTGTCGAGCTGGTGTTTGATGCCCCCGGCTCGGTTAATAAGCTGGATACACAAACTGTTGCCAGCCTCGGCGAAGCGATTGCTGTGCTGGAGCAACACGCCGATCTGCACGGCGTGCTTCTGAGCTCAGCCAAACCCGCCTTTATCGTTGGGGCTGACATCACCGAATTCCTTGCGCTTTTTGACGCGCCAACGGAAAAGCTGAGCCAGTGGCTGACCTTCGCAAACAGTATTTTTAATCGTCTGGAAGATTTACCCGTTCCCACCATCGCCGCGATCGATGGCTACGCGCTGGGTGGTGGCTGTGAATGTGTTCTGGCGACGGACTTACGGGTTGCCACGCCGAGCGCCCGCCTGGGCTTACCTGAAACCAAGCTGGGCATCATGCCGGGTTTTGGCGGCAGCGTTCGCCTGCCTCGCCTGTTGGGTGCTGACAGCGCGCTGGAAATTATTGCGGCAGGTAAAGATATTGATGGTATGGCTGCGCTCAGGCTGGGTCTGGTCGATGCAGTTGTCAGCCCTGATAAACTGCGCGATGCAGCGCTGACGATGCTTAAAGCGGCAGCCAGTGATGGCAGTTGGCGGGCACGTCGCGCCCCTAAATTAGCCCCGTTAAAGCTGAGCCCTGTCGAGGCCGCAATGAGCTTTACAATCGCTAAAGGCATGGTCATGCAAACGGCCGGAAAACATTATCCTGCGCCGCTCACCGCCGTGAAGACGATCGAGGCCGCAGCCGCATTAGGACGTGACGATGCGTTAAAACTGGAAACGGCGGCGTTTGTTCCGTTGGCGCAATCGGATGTGGCCCGCGCGCTCGTCGGAATCTTCCTCAACGATCAGTACATTAAAGGGCTGGCCAAAAAACGCAGCAGCGAAAATGGTGCGCCGAAGCAGGCTGCCGTGCTGGGCGCCGGGATTATGGGTGGTGGCATCAGCTATCAGTCGGCGTGGAAAGGTGTGCCGGTCAAGATGAAGGATATTCATCCGCAGGCGCTGACTCTGGGCATGAACGAAGCCAGTAAGCTTCTGAACAAGCAGCTGGAGCGAGGTAAGATAGACGGGAATAAGCTGGCTGCCGTCATTGCCACCATTCAACCCACGCTGGATTATGCCGGATTTGATCAGGCCGATGTCGTGGTCGAAGCCGTGGTCGAAAATCCACAGATCAAAGCCAGTGTGCTGGCTGAAACAGAAAAGCATATGCGCAGTGATGCCATCCTGGCCTCGAATACCTCTACGATCCCCATCAGCCAGCTGGCGCAGGCACTGCAGCGTCCCGAAAACTTTTGCGGTATGCACTTCTTTAATCCGGTTCCCCGTATGCCGCTGGTAGAAGTGGTTCGCGGAGAGAAAACCAGTGAAGCGACGTTGGGTAAAGTCGTGGCATGGGCCAGCAAGATGGGCAAAACCCCTGTCGTGGTGAATGACTGCCCAGGCTTCTTCGTAAACCGTGTTCTGTTCCCTTACTTTGCCGCGTTCGGCATGTTGTTGCGCGATGGTGCGGATTTCCGCCAAATCGATAAAGTGATGGAAAAACAGTTTGGCTGGCCGATGGGCCCTTCCTGGCTGCTGGATGTCGTAGGGATTGATACCGCACATCATGCGCAAAGCGTAATGGCGGATGGTTTCCCACAGCGTATGAAAAAGGACTATCGCGATGCTATCGATATTCTGTTTGAAGCAAAACGCTTTGGTCAGAAAAACGGTAAAGGCTTCTGGCGTTGGGAAGAAGACAAAAAAGGGAAACCTAAAAAAGTCTCTGATCCCGAGGTCGATGCGCTGCTTGAACCTGCCTGCCAGCCTAAGCGGATCTTCAGTGATGAAGAAATCCTGAACCGCATGATGTTGCCAATGCTGAATGAAGTTGTCCGCTGTCTGGAAGAGAAGATTATTGCTTCACCTGCCGAGGCAGACATGGCGCTGGTGTACGGCCTGGGATTCCCGCCATTCCGTGGTGGGGCTTTCCGTTATCTCGACACGCTGGGGAACAGTAATGTCGTGGATCAGGCGAAACGCTATACGGCACTGGGCGGCCTGTATGAGCTGCCTGCCCTGCTGTCAGAAAAAGCGCGCCAACATGAAAGCTGGTACCCCGCCGTCAAACCGATTGATGAAGCCGCGTTCAGAAGCGCCTGAGGTGATAAAAAATGGAAAATGTAGTCATTATTGACGCAGTGCGCACGCCAATGGGCCGCTCGAAAGGCGGTGCCTTTCGTCACGTACGTGCAGAAGACCTGTCAGCGCACGTTATGCGTGAACTGCTAAGTAGGCATCCGGCAGTCAATGCTGCCACCCTGGATGACATCGTCTGGGGCTGCGTACAGCAAACGCTGGAGCAAGGCTTTAATATTGCCCGCAACGCCGCGCTGCTGGCCGAAATCCCGCATGTCGTACCCGCCACAACGGTCAACCGTCTGTGTGGATCCTCAATGCAGGCCCTACACGATGCCGCACGCGCCATTATGGTGGGAGATGCACATGCCTGTTTGATCGGCGGTGTGGAGCATATGGGACATGTACCCATGAACCATGGCGTTGATTTTCATCCCGGCTTAGGGCGTACCGTTGCGAAAGCGGCAGGGATGATGGGATTAACCGCAGAGATGCTGGCGCGCATGCACCACATTAGCCGCGAGCAGCAGGATGCATTCGCTTTGCGCTCCCATCAGCGCGCCTGGCAGGCGACACAGCGCGGCGATTTCGCAAATGAAATTGTTGCGATACACGGCCACGACGCCGACGGCGTGCTGAAACGCTATGACTTTGATGAAGTGATCCGTGAAGATACCAGCCTGGAAGGCCTTGCGGCACTGCGACCTGCATTTGATCCCGTGACCGGGACGGTGACCGCAGGCACATCCTCAGCCCTGTCAGATGGGGCAGCCGCCATGCTGATTATGAGTGAAAGCCGCGCACGGGAGCTGGGGCTGAAACCCCGCGCCCGTATTAAAAGTATGGCGGTGGTGGGCTGCGATCCCTCAATCATGGGCTACGGTCCGGTGCCCGCCAGCAAGCTGGCGTTGAAGCGCGCTGGGCTGAGCGTGAACGACATTGACATCTTCGAGCTCAACGAAGCCTTTGCAGCGCAGGTTCTGCCCTGCATTAAGGATTTGGGACTGTCAGACAAACTGGATGAGAAGGTCAACTTAAATGGCGGCGCCATCGCATTGGGTCATCCACTGGGCTGTTCAGGCGCACGCATCAGTACGACGTTGCTGAATATTATGGAACGCCGCGATGCGCAGTTTGGCCTGGCGTCAATGTGTATTGGTCTGGGTCAGGGCATCGCCACCGTTATCGAACGCGTTTGATACGTTGGGACGTTATTGTGGGATTTACCCGCCTGTCAGGGGCGGGTTTTTTCTTGCTGCATGAAATCAGATAAAGGCAAAGGCATCGCCATACATCTGTGATTCCACTGCGCCACGCTCAGAACAGAAGCGATCGCGCGCAATTTTTGCCATTTCAAAGCGCCCGGCGATATAAATCTCATGCTCACTCAGCGTAGTAAAGTCCTGCATGACGGCCGTTAATACGGTGCCAGAACGACCCTGCCAGCCTGCTTCAGGCTGTTCTACTACCGGAATCACTTTGAGATTAGGATGCTTAATGGCCAGCGCGTCCAGTTCATCCATATCGTAAAGGTGTTTCAGCTCACGGCCGCCCCAGTAAATCGCAATATCTCGATCAGGCTGTTGGGCAAGCGCCGTCAGTAAGATGGAGCGCGCATAGGAAAAGCCCGTGCCGCCCGCAATCAGGATTAACGGTTTGTCACTCTCTTCGCGCAACCATGCGTCGCCGTGGGGAATATCAACAACGATTTGCCCGTCTTGCTGGATGCGATCCATCACGGCCATCGCATACAGGTTAAGCTCCGACGCGCCGATATGCAGCTCAATGATTTCAGTTTCCATTGGCGTAGAGGCTACAGAAAACGGACGCTTATCGCGCTCATCCATCACTACCATAAGATACTGTCCTGCACGAAAGCTAAATTCCGCTTCCGGAATCAGGCGAACGCGATACACCGTGTCGGTAATCGCTTCAACTGAAGTTACTTTACAGCTTAACGTTGTCATGCGTTCCCTCTGTCGGGTCGTCTTTATGGTTATTGCGCGCCATCAACGCTGTGATGGCTGTTTAAAAATACCGAGGTCATCCCAGATAGCGTCGATACGCGCAGTGACTGCCGGATCTTTAACAATCGGCGTGCCCCACTCTCGTTGTGTCTCGCCCGGCCATTTATTCGTCGCATCCAGGCCCATTTTAGAACCCAGTCCTGACACCGGTGACGCAAAATCAAGATAATCGATTGGCGTGTTTTCTACCAATACGGTATCGCGCGCCGGGTCCATACGCGTAGTAATTGCCCAGATGACGTCGTTCCAGTCACGGGCATTAACATCGTCGTCACACACAATAACAAATTTGGTGTACATGAACTGTCTAAGAAACGACCAAACGCCAAACATTACGCGCTTGGCATGACCGGCATACTGTTTTTTAATCGTGACGACCGCCAACCGGTAGGAGCATCCTTCGGGTGGTAAATAAAAGTCGACGATTTCCGGGAACTGCTTAATCAGAATCGGCACCAGCACTTCATTTAACGCCACGCCAAGGACAGCTGGCTCATCTGGCGGACGTCCGGTGTAGGTCGAGTGATAAATAGGCTGATGCCGCTGAGTAATATGCGTTACGGTAAAAACCGGGAAGCTATCGACTTCATTATAGTAGCCCGTATGGTCGCCATAGGGGCCTTCCGGGGCCATATCACCGGGTTCAATGTAGCCTTCCAGCACGATTTCCGCGCTGGCAGGCACTTCCAGATCGTTGGAAATACATTTGACCACTTCGGTTTTATTCCCCCGCAGCAGGCCCGCAAAGGCATATTCTGACAGCGTGTCCGGTACCGGGGTCACCGCGCCAAGAATTGTCGCCGGATCGGCACCCAGCGCAACAGATACCGGGAAACGCTCGCCAGGATGGGCTTTCGTCCACTCCAGATAATCAAGTGCCCCGCCGCGATGAGAAAGCCAGCGCATGATAAGACGGTTTTTACCAATCACCTGCTGGCGATAAATGCCCAGGTTTTGTCGCTCTTTATGCGGACCGCGGGTTACCGTGAGCCCCCAGGTAATTAAGGGGGCTGCATCGCCTGGCCAGCATTTCATGACCGGAATCCGCGTTAGATCGACCTCATCGCCGCTGAAGACCTCTTCCTGACAGGGTGCATTGCGCAACCTTTTGGTGGGCATATTCAGCACCTGCTTAAACTGCGGCATTTTGCTGAACAGGTCACGGAAGCCTTTTGGCGGCTCGGGTTCTTTGAGAAAGGCCAGCAGTTCGCCCACTTCTCGCAGTGCGCTGACCTCTTCCTGCCCCATACCCATCGCCACGCGCTTTGGCGTGCCAAACAGGTTGCACAGAACGGGCATGTCGTAACCCTTAGGGTTCTCAAACAATAATGCCGGGCCGCCTGCACGTAAGGTGCGGTCAGCAATTTCCGTCATTTCCAGTTCGGGGTCGATCTCGTGCGATATACGCTTCAGTTCACCACGCTGTTCAAGCAGCGCAATAAAGTCTCTTAAATCCTGATATTTCATGCGGCTTCAACTTTCCGGCCAGAGTGAATGGGCCATTATAGGGCTGATTGTAGGGATGTGTTGAGCTTTATGCGCCCCATCTTTTACCTGGCCTGTAACTTACAACGGTCAGGCTGGGTACGGCGATCGTTATTGCCCCGTGGGTTGCGAATGACTCACGTTTACTCACTTTATGCGGTGGCACTGATCATTCAGAACAATCTTAGTTTATTTTCCAGGCAACGCCGCGTTACAGGCCCCAATGCGCTATAACTCTGGCTGGAGGTTTGCTATTCTTAGCGTCCATTCATTGGGAGCAGTTATGGAATCCTGGTATTTACTCTATTGCAAACGTGGGCAGCTATTGCGTGCGAAAGAGCATCTTGAGCGGCAAGAGGTAAAATGCCTGAGTCCAATGATCGCGATGGAGAAGATCGTGCGCGGTAAGCGGACGACCGTGAGTGAGCCGCTGTTTCCAAACTATCTGTTTATCGAATTTGATCCGGAAGCCATTCATACCACGACCATAAGTAGTACGCGTGGCGTCAGCCATTTTGTGCGCTTTGGTACAACACCGGCAACCGTGCCCGCCCTGGTGATTGATGCCTTGCAAACCGACGTCCCCCAGACGTTGCTCGATCCCGAAACGCCGCAAAACGGTGATGAAGTGATCATCACCGAAGGCACGTTCGAGGGCTTGCGTGCGATATTCTCTGAACCGGATGGCGAAGCACGCTCAATTCTGTTGCTGAATCTGCTCAACAAGCAGGTCGTACGCAGCGTGGATAACCGGCAGTTCCGCAAAGCTTAAATCAGCCTAAACAGCTTACGCGCATTGTGATCCACCTGACGTGCCAGCATCTCGACATTCTCCCCGCGCCAGTTTGCGACCTGCTGCAGGATATGCGGCAAGAAGCAGGGTTCATTTCGTCTCGACGTGGGACGGGGACGCATATCACGCGGCAGAAGGTAAGGTGCATCCGTTTCCAGTAATAACCGCTCGGCCGGAATCAGTGGCAGCATCTCACGCAACGCGATACCTCGACGCTCATCGCATACCCAGCCCGTAATCCCTACCGACAGCCCCATGTCCAGGCAAGCGGTCAGCTCCTCGCGCGTGCCGGTAAAGCAGTGAATCACTGCAGCAGGCAATTTGGGCAGCCAGGGTTCAAGAACTGCCGCAAAGCGCTCGTGGGCTTCCCGGCAGTGAAGAAACACCGGCATATTAAGCTCTGCCGCCAGTGCCAACTGAGCGTCAAACGCATACTCCTGCTGCTGGTGAGCGGACAGGTTACGATTAAAATCCAGACCGCATTCACCTATTGCCACTACGTCTTTTTTCTCTGCCAGGCGGCGTAGCGTGTTAGCAACGTCCGCTGACCATTCGCTGGCATGATGGGGATGCACGCCAGCGGTTGACCAACAATAATCCTGATGGGCCTCAGCCAGTTTCTGCGCCTGCTGACTTTCAAGTGCGTTGGTGCCGGTAATCAACATGCCGGTGACGCCCGCTTCGCGCGCGCGTGAGATCACCTTTTCCCGATCGGAGGCGAACTGCGTGCTGGTCAGGTTTACACCGATATCAAACATATTTTTTCCACTCTTTATCAATAACACCCTAAACAAAAACCGCCTGGCGGCGGTTTTTGACTTTCCTCTCCCGCCTTGCGGGTTGTGCCCAATCAGACATCAGGAATCGGCGTTATGTTCCTCATCCTCTGCCTGGCGGCCTTTTCCCACATAGTAACGTGAGAAGAATACGCCGACTTCAAACAGGCAGTACATCGGAATAGCGAGCAAAGTTTGGGAAAAAACGTCTGGTGGTGTGAGCAGCATCCCAACAACGAACGCGCCAACCAGAATATAGGGGCGTTTCTTTTTCAAATCATCGGGGTTGGTAATGCCCGTCCAGCAGAGCAGCACAATCGCGACCGGCACTTCAAATGCCACGCCAAAGGCCATGAACAGCGTCATCACGAAATCAAGATAGTTGGTAATGTCCGTTGCAATAGTGACGCCCTGGGGCGCGGTCTTGGCGAAAAAACCAAAGGCCAGCGGAAAGACGATGAAGTAAGCAAAAGCGACGCCCACGTAAAACAGCAACGTACTGGAGAACAGCAACGGCATGACCAACTTGCGTTCGTGGCGATAGAGGGCTGGCGCGACAAAGGCCCAGACCTGGTAGAGGATAACCGGAACGGCAAGGAATACCGATACGATCATGGTCAGCTTGATCGGGGTAAAAAACGGTGACGCGACATCCGTGGCGATCATGCTGGCGCCCGCGGGCATCTGATTAATGAGCGGCGACGCCACCGCATGGTAGATATCATTGGCAAAGTAAATCAGCGCCAGAAAGATGACTAACACGGCAACAATACAGTTCAGCAGACGCTTACGCAGCTCAATCAAATGGCTGATCAGGGGTTGGGTATCTTCAACGGCCATTATCGCTCATCACTTGCAGAAGGAGTAGAAACTGAACCTGCCGACGGCACAGCGCTAACGGGCTTAGCCGCAGTTTGTGCATCGGCATGAGCAGGCGACTGTGCCGGTGCACTGGCATGCCCTGAGGCAGGTCGCGGCTGAACCGGGGAGGGCTCAACGCGGCTGTCGGCCGGTTGAGAAGCCGCAGGTTCAGACGTCGCCAGCGGAGCCTGCACAGGTGCCTGCGCCTGATGTTCGCTGGCGGCAGGTGTAACGGGGTGCAGCGTTTCGGTGGTCGATGCAGGGTGAGGAGAATGGATGGTATTGGCTTCGTCTTCGTCTCTTTCAATATCAATGCTCTGCTTGACCGAGCGTTTCATTGAATCAGCCGTTTTCCGCAGCTCTTCCATGGATTCCTTCAGCTCGGGGGACAGCGTGCCCCGGCCGGCTTCTTCCACCTTTTTCAGGCTGTCTTGCAGCTCCTGAAGCTTGAGTTCTTGCGCCAGCTCACTCTGGACATTGGCGGCCAGCGAGCGGATCGCTCTGATCCAGCCCATGACCGTTTTTACCGCAAGGGGCAGACGTTGCGGGCCAAGAACGATCAGCCCGATCACGAACACCAATACCAATTCACCAAAACCAATATCGAACACGGCTTACACCTGCTTGTCGTTCTTGACGTCATCTTTCTGAGCCGACGTTGGCTGTTTATCCGCCAGCGTTTTGGCATGGAAATCAGCATCCTGCTCTTTCGGTTGATCCTTTTTATCGTCTTCGTCGCTCATGGCTTTCTTAAACCCACGGATAGAAGAACCCAAATCCGAACCCAGATTACGTAATTTGTTGGTACCGAACAGAAGAACCACAATCACGGCAATAATTAACAACTGCCAAATACTAATACCGCCCATGAGATAGCCTCGATTTTATTGTTAAAAACTGCGGGGTCATGCACCACGAAACCCGTGTTTATTCGGGTCCGAATCAGCGACATTACCGCGTTTCTGGCGCAGGTGACAATCAGTTTGTCTTACGCCAGCCGATTAACCAACTGACAAAGCCCGCCGCCATTAATGCCGCTGGAAACAGGTCCCACTCAGGCCTGCTGAGGAGCACCGCCGTTCCGCTAATCAACAGCGTCGCGCCAACGCCAAACAGGTAACGCGCCTGCTGCTGACGTGAACGTTGGACACTTAAATCGTTCGCGAGTTTATCCACGCTGAGGCGTAATTGCTTATGCTGCCGCATACTGTCGTAAAACAATTCTGGCAGTTCTGGCAGTTTTTCTGCCCAGTAAGGGGCTTTTTCCTTTACCGCACGGATAATCGCCGGAATCCCGATTTGATCCTTAATCCAGTCCTCAAGGAAGGGTTTTGCCGTTTTCCAAAGGTCCAGTTGTGGATAGAGCTGACGACCGATGCCTTCAACGTAAAGCAAGGTTTTTTGCAACAGCACCAGCTGCGGCTGGACTTCCATATTGAAGCGACGCGCCGTGTTAAACAGGTTCAGCAGCACATGCCCAAACGAGATTTCTGCCAGCGGTTTCTCAAAAATGGGCTCGCATACGGTACGGATAGCGAACTCGAAGTCTTCAACGTTGGTATCGGCAGGCACCCAGCCCGAATCGACATGCAGTTCCGCCACTTTGCGGTAATCGCGATTAAAGAAGGCAATAAAGTTCTCGGCCAGATAGCGCTTATCTTCTTTATTCAGCGAACCGACGATACCGCAGTCAATGCCGATATACTGAGGATCTTCAGGATGATCGTAACTGACAAAGATATTGCCCGGATGCATGTCGGCATGAAAGAAGCTGTCGCGGAAAACCTGGGTAAAGAATACCTGCACACCGCGTTCTGCTAACAGCTTCATGTTGACGCCGTGCTGCTCCAGCGTCGCCACATCAGAAATGGGAATGCCGTAAATGCGCTCCATTACCATCATGGATTCACTGCAATAGTCCGAATAGACCTCTGGCACATACAGCATGCGGCTGTTTTCAAAGTTGCGGCGAAGCTGAATGGCATTGGCGGCTTCACGCAACAGGTTTAATTCATCAAGCAGGGTCTTCTCATAATCCCGTACCACTTCAACCGGGCGCAGACGGCGGCCATCCGGCAGCAATCGTGGCACCCAGCGGGCAATGCGGTAGATGAGTTTCATGTCCGCTTTGATGACCGGCAGGATATCCGGGCGGATTACCTTGATAACGACGTTCTTGCCATTGGATTTCAGGGTTGCGGTATGTACCTGAGCGATAGAGGCTGAGGCCAGTGGAATGATATTGAAGTCATCAAACCAGGATTCAATCGGTGCGCCCATTGAGGCTTCGATCTGCGCTTTCGCTTTAACGCCATCAAAGGGGGCAACGCGGTCCTGCAGGACAGCCAGCTCATCGGCAATCACCGGGGGAAACAGGTCACGGCGCGTCGACAGCATCTGACCAAACTTGATCCAGACCGGGCCCAACTGCTCCATCGCCATACGCAAACGCACGCCAAGGAGTTCTTGCTTGTGCTGGTTGGGGATCCAGAAAATGCAGCGTCGCCATAGCCTGAGCGGAAGAGTCAGGCGCATCTGCGGAATCAGTTCATCAAGGCCGTAAGTCAAAAACACCTTAATAATAAAATATAACCGGCGGATCTCTCCAAAACTCATTTCGCCTCCAGCTGTGCCAGACGCGCATCAAGCGCCTCAAGCGAACGTTCCATCGCGCTAACCTCCTCAGTGAACCAGGCAAATTCCAGGGCGCCCGGCGCAACCCGCCACTCTTCGGTTAATGCCTGACCAAGATAGTCCTGACGCCGTTGTGTTTCTGCTTTGAAAAAACGCCATGCACGCTGCGCGCCCTGGCTCATCCCCTGAGCGGCGATATCACCGATCCAGGGAGCAAGGTATTCAGCGGGATCCAGCTCGGCCAAATCCATTAGCGCAGAAAACTGCTGAACCACCTGCAAGTCACCTTCAACCTGCAGCTCACCGCTACGAATCAAGGTCGTCAGTTGCTGGCGATCGCGTAACTTTGGCAGGGACTTAAGCTGGGTAATGACCGTGCAGTCACTGCTGTCCTGCCAGTCACTGAGCACGTCAAGCTGCTGTTCACTGAACACCAGCACCAGCGGCCAGGATAGCTCACTTAAACGCAGCATCAGTACCTTGCCGACCAGGCGCTGACGTGCGCTTTTCAGGCTACGATCGCGATACAGTATGCGGTTTAACGCCGTTTCAATACCGGCGGTCATTACAGGTGTTAAGGTCATCGCCATAATGGTTAAAATTTAAACCCACGATGCAGCGCCACAATCCCACCCGTCATGTTGGAATAAGTCGTGTTTTCGAATCCCACGTCATTCATCATCGCTTTCAGGGTTTCCTGATCGGGATGCATGCGAATTGACTCAGCAAGGTAGCGATAGCTTTCTGCGTCCTGGGCGACCAGTTGCCCAATACGGGGCAAAATATGGAACGAGTAAGCATCGTAAGCTTTGCTAAGGGGTTCGATAACAGGTTTAGAAAACTCCAGCACCAGTAAACGTCCACCTGGCTTCAGCACGCGGAACATTGAGGCCAGTGCCTTCTCTTTTTCAGTCACGTTACGCAGACCGAACGAAATAGTGATGCAGTCAAAATAGTTATCAGGAAACGGCAATGCTTCGGCGTTGGCCTGCACATAGCTGACGTTGCCTACCACGCCCAGATTACGCAGTTTTTCCCGGCCCATTTTCAGCATTGAGCTGTTAATGTCAGCCAGCACAACCTGACCGGTTTCACCCACCAGGCGCGAAAATTTCGCGGTAAGATCGCCGGTTCCACCCGCCAGATCCAGCACGCGCTGACCACGGCGCACGCCGCTGCTGTCAATGGTAAAACGCTTCCAGACTCGATGGACGCCAAACGACATTAAATCGTTCATCAGGTCATATTTTGCCGCTACGGAGTGAAACACGTCCGCGACTTTATCGGCTTTCTCGCTTTTGGCGACCGTCTGAAAGCCAAAATGGGTAGTTTCCTGCTGTGATTCATCTGCCATCGGTTTTACCTGCTCCACAAACAATACTCACTGAAGTGTATCAGAGTCATAGAGGTCAGGCACGCTGGTGACCTGCTTATTCGCGGAGGTGCCGAATCCTCTCATGACTTTCGTCTGCGTTGTCCTTGTCATTTTGCTCACTGTCGTGCTCATTCTCAGGCATGGCTTGTTCAACCAGGTGCGGGTTAATGGCGCGTTTGACTTCTACACCCAGATCGCGAAAACCTTCAGCCTGGGCGATAAGGTTGCCCCGCCCCTCTGCCAGTTTCTTCATCGCCTCGCGATAGCTGTTCTGCGCCTTGTCAAGGCTGTGACCAATCCCGCTCATATCGTCTACAAACAGCCGCATTTTGTCATACAGTCTGGAGGCCCGCTCTGCAATGCGCTGTGCATTACGACTCTGGTGCTCATAGCGCCAGAGATTATTAATCGTCCGCAGCGCCACCAGCAGCGTAGTCGGGCTGACCAGCATGATGTTCTGCTGCAGGGCTTCACTGATGAGTTCGGGCTGACGATCGATAGCCAACAGGAAGGCCGGCTCAACAGGAATAAACATCAACACATAATCCAGCGAGCGTAAACCGGGCAATTGTTGATAATCTTTGCGGCCCAGCAGGCGAATGTGCCCGCGCATGGCGCTGACATGTTCCTGAATAGCCTGCTCGCGTTCCACATCGTCATCGGCATTAAAATAACGCTCGTAGGCCACCAGCGTCATTTTAGCGTCGATAACCACATCTTTTCCCTGTGGCAGGCGAACAATCACATCCGGCTGCATCCGGCTTTGCTGTTCATTCTGCATGCTGACCTGAATGTCGTACTCATAGCCTTCACGCAGCCCAGAAGCTTCCAGCACTCGGCTCAGTACCACTTCGCCCCAGTTGCCCTGAATTTTATTGTCGCCTTTGAGCGCCTTCGTGAGGTTAAGCGCCTCCTGAGCCATCTGGGCATTTAACTGCTGCAGCTGACGAATCTCGTGAGTGAGCGTGTGGCGCTCACGGGCTTCGGCACCGAAGCTTTCATTCACCTGGCGGCGAAACCCGTCAAGCTGCTCCCGGAGCGGCCCTATCAGGCTGTTAAGACTTTGACGATTCTGCTCATCAACCCGACGTCCACTGTTTTCAAAAATACGGTTGGCCAGATTTTCAAACTGCGCGCTGAGTCGCTGCTCGCTGTTTGTCAGCAGTCGCTGTTTTTCTTCTGCTGCAAAGCGGGTTTCTTCCAGACGAATCGTGACCTCGCGCAGCTCTGCTTCCTGCGCGCTGTTCACTTCGAGCTGATTACGAAGTTCACGAGTGAGTTGTTCGCTCTCGTTGCGCCAGTAGTCGAGCTGTTGCAGGCGCTCATTGGCCCCGCTTAACGCGCCATGAAGCTGTCTCAGCTCCTGTTCACGCTGCTGCACCTGTTGCTGGAGCTGGTCGATATGCAGCTGCTGACGCTGTTGTCCCTCGTTTAGCAGGCGACGTTCTGTAGAAAAGCTGGCCAGCTGATGGCCGACCCGCATTTGCGCCAGTATCCAGCCCACACCAAGGCCGGCAAGCGCCAGGCAGATGTAGATAATGATGTGCTGATCCATATTTTCCCCGCTGGTCAGGCTAATGAAGGAAAAGGTAAATTCGCACTGTATGAATGTCCAGATATATTTGCTGGCGTTGGAAGAGGCGACGCAAAGGCTTGTGAGTGGCAGGACAGACAGGCCCGATCACGGGCCTGTCTGTTAAAACAGGGGAATTACAGTAAACGGCGCGCGGCTTCCACCACGATTTTCACCGCGTCGCTTTCCGTCTGCTTCATCGTGACGGCATCCGGAATCTCTTTTTGGGTGCGGTTGACGATAACGCCCGCTACCATCCCGGCTCTCAGCCCCTGGCTGGCACACATGGTTAACAGGGTCGCCGACTCCATCTCGTAGTTCAACACGCCCATCTGCTGCCACTCCTGCATAGAGCCCTGGAAGCTTTTTACGACACGGCCTGAAAAGGTATCGTATCGTTCCTGACCCGGGTAAAAGGTGTCAGAAGAGGCCGTAATACCGATATGGGTTTTAGCGCCACAGGCTTCCGCCGCCGCGACTAATGCCGTCGTACAGGTAAAGTCCGCCACTGCCGGAAACGCCATGGGGGCGAAATGCAGGCTGGCACCGTCCAGGCGCACTGATGCTGTGGTGACCAAAACATCGCCGACGTTGATATGGGGCTGAATCGCCCCAGTGGTTCCCACGCGCAGGAACGTACGCACGCCAAGCTGTGCCAGTTCCTCAACGGCAATCGATGTAGAAGGTCCGCCAATACCTGTCGAACACACAACAACCGGTTTGCCATCCAGCTTCGCCAGCCAGGTGGTGAACTCGCGATGGGAAGCAAGATGCTGTGCATCTTCCATCAGTCCGGCAATCTTTTTCACGCGCTCTGGATCGCCAGGAACAATGGCCAGCGTTGCCCCCTGCAGGTCAGCTTTAGTCAGGCCAAGATGGAATACGTCAGACTGTGTCATATCAGACTCCGGGTTAAGGAAAATTTTTACGCCACTTTACGTCACCGGGCGAGGTAAATATGTGACTAAATTCACTTAAGAAAATGAAAGTTACATTCCCAAAGAAAAATAAGGTGATTTAGATCACACATCCATCTCTCGCCTTGCGTATTGCTACATATGGTGATGTGGAAGCTATCGCGGGAATGTTAAAGAGAAGTGTAATTTTATTGGTTAACAGCTCTGTTACTCAATGCCCGGTACCTGTCATGGTTGGCCAGGCTATAGTTACGTGATTGCGCCTATGCTTGCACGGAGAGAACGATGAAAACCGAAGATAATATGACACAAAAATCAGCTGCAGGCGCGTTTGCTCCGGCAGTTCAGCCCACAGCAGCGACCACCATTATTACCGACAGCGCCAACATCCATGCGGGGGAAACCTCCATTCCGAGCCAGGGTGAAAACCTGCCGGCGTTTTATGCGAAGCCGCAGTCAGCAGAAGGTCCGTTGCCGGTCGTGCTGGTGGTACAGGAAATTTTTGGCGTTCACGAACATATTCGCGACATTTGCCGTCGGCTGGCGCTGGAGGGCTATCTGGCCGTCGCGCCAGAACTGTACTTCCGTGAAGGCGATCCCAACGATTACAACGACATCCCTACCCTGTTCAAAGAGCTGGTCAGTAAAGTGCCCGACAGCCAGGTGCTGGCAGATCTCGATCACGCGGCGAACTGGGCTGCCCGTAACGGGGGAGATATTCGCCGCATGGGGATTACCGGTTTCTGCTGGGGCGGACGCATCAGCTGGCTTTATGCCGCGCACAACCCGCAACTGCGCGCCGCCGTAGCCTGGTATGGTCGCCTGGTGGGTGAAAAAACCATGAAGCAGCAAAAACATCCTATCGATATCGCCGTTGATCTGAACGCGCCCGTGCTGGGGTTGTATGGAGGTCAGGATGACGGCATTCCGCTGGAGAGCGTCGAGCAGATGCGCCAGGCACTGCACGCGGCCAATGCCAAAGCTGAGATCATTGTTTATCCCGAGGCCGGACATGCTTTTAACGCCGACTATCGTCCAAGCTATCACGCCGAATCGGCCACCGATGGCTGGGCGCGCATGTTAGCCTGGTTTGCGCAATACGGTGTTGCCCCCGCGAAGTGACTGAAAAAAGGGGCGTTCAGGCGCCCCAACATACTGACAACGTATTGACACAACACCAGGAAATCAGGCGGTTTCGCCCCGCAGGTTTCTTGCCGCTTTGACCATGTTAGCCAGCGCCTGTCGGGTTTCGCGCCAGCCGCGGGTTTTCAGGCCGCAGTCCGGATTCACCCACAGACGTTCCTCAGGGATACGTTGTGCGGCCTTGCGTAACAGATTTTCTATCCACTCGACGTCGGGTACATTGGGGGAGTGAATATCGTACACGCCGGGCCCGATTTCATTCGGATACTCAAATGCGTTGAATGCATCCAGCAAATCCATATCGGAACGTGAGGTTTCGATGGTAATCACATCCGCATCCAGTGCCGCAATGGATGCCATAATGTCGTTAAACTCGCAGTAACACATATGCGTGTGAATCTGCGTCTCGTCTTTCGCGACAGCGGCGGTTAACCGAAACGCCTCCACGGCCCAGCGCAGATAATCTGCCCAGTCGGACTGATGCAGCGGCAATCCTTCACGCAATGCAGGCTCATCAATCTGAATAATGCCAATGCCGGCGTGTTCCAGATCCGCAACTTCATCCCGCAGCGCCAGTGCAATCTGTTTGGCGATCGTTTCACGTGATACATCCTCCCGCGGGAATGACCAACAGAGAATGGTCACCGGGCCGGTCAACATACCTTTTACCGGCTTGTCAGTCAGGGACTGCGCATAGGTTGCCCACGCCACGGTAATGGCTTCAGGACGGCTGACGTCACCAATAATGACCGGCGGTTTAACACAACGTGAACCGTAGCTTTGTACCCAACCATTTTGTGTAAAGACGAAGCCGTCCAGGTTCTCGCCAAAGTATTCCACCATATCGTTGCGTTCCGCCTCGCCGTGAACCAGCACGTCCAGTCCCAAACGCTCCTGCTCAGCTATCGCCTGCTTAATGTGTTCCGCGATACCGGTACGGTAATGCGCGCGATCAATCGCGCCTTTTTTGAAGTCGAGTCGTAATCCACGAATTTCAGTGGTCTGCGGGAAGGAACCGATGGTGGTGGTTGGCCAGGCGGGCAGGTTGAAACGCTGACGTTGTGTGCTGGCACGCCCGGCGTAAGGGCTGGCACGTTCGGTGTCTTTGGCCTGAAAATTTGTCAGACGCAGTGCGACAGCCGCGTTGTGGACGCGGCGGGAATGCGCACGTGCCTGAACCGGTGCGCTCCATTCCTTCAGCGATGCGGGATCGTTGCGGCGAAGCGCCGTACTCAGTAGCGACAGCTCATCACATTTTTGCAAGGCAAAGGCAAACCAGCTTTTCACCTCCTCGTCCAGACGGGTCTCCACACTCAGATCAATGGGGCTGTGCAGCAACGAGCAGGATGTGCCAATCCACAGGTGTTCACGTGAGGCGATCAGCGGCTGCAGACGCTCAAACCAACGGCTGAGATCGGCACGCCAGACGTTGCGGCCATTGATCACGCCGACAGATAACACCCAGTCTGCGGGCAGTTGTTGGTTCACCTGCTGGATATCATCTTGCCCCTGCACCAGATCCACATGCAGGCCCTGCACTGGCAACGTGCGGATAATATCCAGATTCTGGCCGATACTGTCGAAGTAGGTGGTCAGCAGCAGGTTGACCTGCCCGTTTAACGCAGCGTAAGCCGCTTTGAAGGCCTCGCGCCATTCCTGTGGCAGTTCCAGCGCCAGGACGGGTTCATCAATCTGTACCCACTCAACGCCGCGCGCGTTCAGTTCGGTCAGGACCCGCTGATAAACGGGCAGAATATCGTTCAGTAGTGACAGACGATTAAAGGGTTCTCCTTTTACCTTACCCAGCCAGAGGTAGGTTAACGGTCCTGACAACACAGGCTTAACGTTATGACCCAGCGCCAGCGCCTCGTCCACTTCATCCAGCAGTTGGGTCCAGGTTAAAGAAAACGACTGGCCTTGCGTGAATTCTGGCACGATGTAGTGATAGTTCGTGTTGAACCATTTTGTCATTTCTGCCGCCGCGGCCGGCTCACCCGTCGGTGCACGCCCCCGGCTCAGGCGGAACAGCGTATCCAGATCAATCGATCCGTCCTGATTTCGATGGCGAGCAGGCACGTTGCCCAGCATCAGGCTGGTCGTCAGAATATGATCGTACCAGGCAAAATCGCCCACCGGCACTTTATCGACGCCGGCCGCTTTTTGTTGTTGCCAGTGGCGCGCACGCAGTTCGCGACCCACCGCCTGTAATTCTTCCTGCGTGCTGTTGCCAGCCCAGTAGCTTTCAAGTGCTTTTTTCAGCTCGCGACGCAGACCAATACGTGGAAAACCGAGAGTATGATTTAAGATAGTCATTCACTATTCTCCAGAAAGTCTTCGGCTTTGGCGGGTCGCCAAAGATGTTTAGCCGTCCAGATGTTTACACCGCTATATTCTGCGGGTACTGTATGTTGCTCAAGCGCAAATTATTCAGCTTCGATGTGAAGGACTCTCATGATCGAATTCAAACACCTCCGGACGCTTCAGGCTCTGCAGAATACGGGCTCGCTGGCTGCTGCTGCGGCTCAGCTTCATCAGACACAGTCGGCGTTATCACATCAGTTCAGCGATCTGGAACAGCGGCTGGGATTTCGTTTGTTTGTTCGTAAAAGTCAGCCACTGCGTTTTACCCCGCAGGGCGAAATTTTATTGCAGCTGGCAGAGCAGATACTGCCGCAAATTCAGCAGGCGCTTCAGGCCTGCCACGAACCGCATCAGACCACGCTGCGCGTCGCGATCGAATGCCACAGTTGCATTCAGTGGCTGACACCGGCTTTAGATAAGTTTCGTCAGAGCTGGCCCCAGGTGATGATGGATTTTAAATCGGGCGTAACCTTTGATCCGCAGCCCGCGCTGCAGCAGGGCGAACTGGATATTGTATTGACGTCGGATATCCTGCCGCGCTCAGGCTTGTTCTATTCACCTATGTTTGATTTCGAAGTCCGCCTGGTACTGGCGCCAGATCACCCTCTGGCGCAGGTTGAACACATTTCACCTGAAGACCTGGCGGATGAAGTGCTAATGATTTATCCGGTACAGCGCCAGCGCCTGGATATCTGGCGCCACTTTCTGCAACCTGCGGGGATCAGTCCGGCGCTCAAGAATGTCGATAACACGCTGCTGATGATTCAAATGGTCTCGGCGCGCATGGGGATTGCTGCGCTGCCGCACTGGGTCGTTGAAAGTTTTGAAAAACAGGGCCTGGTGATCACCAAAACGCTGGGCGAAGGGTTATGGAGTCGTCTTTACGCCGCTGTACGCGACGGTGAACAGCGCCAGCCGGTACTGGAAGCGTTTATGCGTTTTGCCCGTCAGCATGCCTGCGAGCATTTGCCCTTTGTCAGGGACGCCGCGCATCCTGCGAAGGTTTTATCGCGTGAGTGACAAAGCTGCGCGATAGCAGGCAAAATCCCCTATAATGCGCAGCCTGTCGATTTACCATGAGAAGATCTCACCATGACTAACAACGATATTCTGCGCAGCGTGCGCTATATGCTCGATCTGAACGATGCCAAAATGGTGGCGATTTTTGCGCTGACTGAATGTGAAGTGGCTCAGGCGGACATTACCAGTTGGCTGAAGAAAGATGAGGATGCGGCGTTTCGCCCCTGCCCCGATGTGGTGATGGGATATTTTCTTAACGGTTTAATTTTTCATCGCCGCGGAAAAAGTGAAGACGCGCCTGCGCCCTCCATCGAGCGCAAGATGAACAACAATATCTTTATGAAAAAGCTGCGCATCGCGTTTGATTTGAAAACTACCGACATTCCTGACGTGCTGAAAAAAGCCAACTTTACGGTCTCTCAGGCTGAGATTGGCGCAATCTTCCGCAAACCGGATCATAAAAACTACCGCGAGTGCGGTGACCAGATTCTGCGTAATTTTCTTAAAGGGCTGACGATGATTCATCGCCCCGCCACAGGTAAACCCGCTTAATCAGAAACGCCCTGACCGGAAGCAGCTCGCTGTCATGCGGTCTGCTTCCGGTCAGGCTCAGGGGCGTTCACAGCCTGTTTCCAGCCCAGATGCCCTGCATTTCTCCCGCAACGGTTTACTCGCTGGCAAGGCCCGCCACGGACTATCTTGCGCTGTTGTCTACCACCCAGCGCTTATGGACCCACAGCGACGCCATAATCACGATGGCTCCTGCGATAAAGCTTGGCCAGTGCGGTTTTTGCTGCCATATCGCCAGGTTCACCAATAAGCCGGCCGGAACGTGCATGTTATTCATAATGCCCAACGTGCCGGCATCGACCTGCGTCGCGCCGTAGTTCCACATAAAGTAGCCCAGCCCCGAAGCCGCGACGCCCAGCCAGACCAGAATGCCCCATTGCAGCGTCGTGGTAGGCAATTTATGGGGATTGCCCCAGGCTGCCCAGGCAACGATCGCAATCAGAACCGCGCCCAGATAAAACCATGAAAACGCCGTATGTTGCGGCATTGGACGGGTTTCCTGCAAACGTTTGTAGCCCACCATCCCCGCCGCGAAGCAGATATTCGCCAACTGGACCAGCAGCAGACCAAACCAGAAGTTATCGCTGACTTTGTCATAACGAATGATTGCCGCGCCAGCAACGGCCAGCAGCGCACTGAAAATGTAGCCCACGCGCAGGGGCCTTCGGCTTATCAGGTCGTAGATTAAGGTGACATACAGCGGCGTCATCACGGTGAACAGCAGGAATTCTGACACGCTCAGATACAGATAGGCTTCAAAACTCAGCAAATACATAATGCCCAGCTGCAACATCCCTACCAGCATATAGAGCAAGAGCGTCGAAGGCCGATAGCCGCGCCAGCGCAGGAACGGCAGAAACACAATGGCCGCCAGCGCCAGGCGCATCAGCACTGAAAACCAGCTGTCCACTTGCCCGGCAAGGTATTCACCGATCAGGCTAAAGGAGAATGCCCACAGAATGGTAGTAACAATCAATAAAAGCACGGTAACAACCCCGAAATAAACAGAGCGTCAGTGTAAACAATGTCCTGAATCAGAGCTGCATTATCTGGTTGACATCTGGTTATTTACCAGGCAATCAGGCAACACCTCCTCAGCCCGACGTTTATCCGCTCAGGAGAGCATGCATGAGGTTAAAAATGGGCGAAAAAGCGCATCTGCCTGGCATTTTCGCGCTTTACTGTAATAAAACTGTAACAAATTTGTCATTCATCACAGTAACCCAGTCCGCCTCTGTCTATTCTCTGCGCGAAATGGTGCATTGCGAGCACCCTTTTTTCTTTCGACCCAACCTGCTGGGGAATCAAAACCATAATGCGCCCGGAGGGCCACCCTAATGTTAAGTATTTTTAAACCTGCACCACACCAGCCTCAGGTGGCAGAGGATCGTATCGATCCACTCTACCGCCGCCTGCGCTGGCAAATCTTTATCGGTATTTTCTTTGGCTATGCGGCTTACTACCTCGTCAGAAAGAATTTTGCCCTGGCCATGCCTTATCTGGTTGAACAGGGTTTCTCACGAGGCGATCTGGGGTTTGCGCTTTCCGGTATCTCCATCGCTTACGGCTTTTCCAAGTTTATTATGGGCTCGGTGTCCGACCGCTCTAATCCACGGGTCTTTTTACCCGCAGGATTGATCCTGGCCGCTTTCGTGATGCTGTTCATGGGGTTTGTTCCCTGGGCGACCTCCAGCATCATGGTGATGTTTGTGCTGTTGTTTATTTGTGGCTGGTTTCAGGGAATGGGCTGGCCACCCTGCGGACGCACTATGGTGCACTGGTGGTCGCAAAAGGAACGCGGCGGCATTGTCTCGGTGTGGAACTGTGCCCATAACGTCGGCGGCGGCATTCCTCCCCTGCTGTTTCTGCTGGGAATGGCCTGGTTTAACGACTGGAGGGCGGCCCTTTATATGCCGGCCTTTGGCGCCATTGTCATCGCCATCCTGGCCTTTGCCCTGATGCGGGATACGCCGCAGTCCTGCGGTCTGCCGCCCATCGAGGCCTACAAAAACGATTATCCGGCTGACTACAACGAAAGCCATGAAGAAGAGTTCACGGCGAAACAAATCTTCATGAAGTATGTTCTGCCGAATAAATTACTTTGGTATATCGCCCTGGCAAACGTGTTTGTTTATCTGCTGCGTTACGGCATTCTGGACTGGTCACCGACTTACCTCAAAGAGGTGAAACACTTCACGCTGGATAAGTCATCCTGGGCTTACTTCTTCTATGAGTATGCGGGGATCCCTGGCACGCTACTGTGCGGCTGGATGTCCGATAAGGTGTTTCGCGGAAACCGTGGCGCGACGGGCGTGTTCTTTATGACGCTGGTGACCATCGCAACGGTGGTTTACTGGTTAAATCCGCCGGGTCATCCCGGTGTGGACATGGCCTGTATGATTATTATTGGCTTCCTGATCTACGGGCCGGTGATGCTGATAGGACTCCACGCGCTGGAGCTGGCGCCGAAAAAAGCCGCCGGGACGGCCGCGGGCTTTACCGGGCTGTTCGGTTATCTGGGAGGATCGGTTGCAGCCAGCGCCATTGTGGGTTACACGGTGGACTATTTTGGCTGGGATGGCGGATTTTTAGTCATGATTGTGGGCTGTGTGCTGGCAGTGATTTTGTTGCTGCTCACTATGGTCAGCGAGCATAAACACAAGCAAAAACTGGCCTAGCCGTCAGAAGGCCGGTTAACCGGCCTTCTGCTCCGGCGCACTACGATAAATACAACTTTCTGAGCGTCGCCGGCACGGCATCCTCAACATTGCTGCCAATCACTTCTAGCTCTGGCAAGGTATCTTTCAGACGCTGATGCGCATTAGCCATAATGCAGCCCTTGCCCGCCATACTCAGCATTTCAACGTCGTTCATACCATCACCAAAGGCAATACAATCTTTCAGCGTAAAGCCTAACTGTTTTGCCACAGATTCGAGCGCGTGGCCTTTTGAGACGCCGCCCGCCATCACTTCCAGACAGGTGGGCAGTGAAAAACTGACGTTGACCCTGTCTCCCCAACGCGCTTCAATCGCCAGCTCCATTGGAATAAGGTGTTCAGGCTCTTCGCAGGTGAAAAAGACTTTGCTGATGCCGTCAGTGGGCAATATGCCCGGTTCATAAACCTGATAATGAAAATCAGATTCGCGAAAATAATCTTTCTCTGCCGGACTGCAACGGCTGACAAACCACTCATCGTCACGATAAACATGGGTCAGCACTTCCGGATGATGGTACTGCAGGCCGAACAGGTCCTGGGCGATATCCCAATCCAGGTTATGGCTAAAAATCAGTTCGCCGGCTGGATTATGCACACGGGCACCGTTTGACGTAATCATATACGCCGGAATCCCCAGCTTGTCGCGCATTTGTCCAACATCAATGTGATGGCGGCCCGTGGCGAAAATAAAGTGAATGCCTTTTGCCACCAGCTGCTGCAACGTTTCTCGGGCATCAGGCGTGAGGCGGTGTTCGGGAGAGAGCAGTGTGCCGTCCAGGTCGGACACAACAATGTGGTACATGAAAACCTCGGGTATCTGTGTCGGTTGGCCGTAGCCGGTAATGTAAACGGATAACTAGTGATGCGATAAAAAGAAATCGACGATCCCATTCAATGCTTCGGCGCGCATGCTGTCTTTTTCAAACAGAATCTCGTGGCGTGCACCTTTAATAACCTGGGGCTTATCGCCCTCACAGGGATGACCGGCCGCCGCCATGGCGGCGCAAAACAGATCTTGTGAGCGGTTATCCACCACGCTGTCTTCGCTTGCCTGTAGCAGCAGTAGCGGCGTCGTTATTTTATCAACCTGACTGAATATGTTGCGTCCAGCATGAATGCCTTCCCGTACCCAGTGATAGGTGGGACCGCCAACACGAATCGCCGGGTCGTCCGCATAAAAACGCAGGCTGCGACGATAACGTTCATGACTGTGCGTCAGACGGTTAATGCCAAAGGGATGAGCCCGCCAGCGCCCCGTGCCTAATGCATAGCCATCGCGAACGGCAGGTCGTTTCTCTGCCCAGTCGAGGATCTTATGCGCCAGAAAAGAGGGTAACGGCAGCGCGATGCCAAACATCGGCGCAACCAGAGCCGCAGCGTGAAACGCGCCAGGCTGACGCGCCAGGAACAGGGCCAGAATTGCGCCCCCCATTGAATGCGCCAACGCATAACGTTGTTGATAATGACGGCTCACAATCTCTTTCAGATAGAGCGTTTCAAGGTCATCGACATAGTGGGAAAACTCCACCACATGTCCAAGATGCGAATCATCCAGCAGCCGATCGGATCGCCCCTGACCACGGTGATCGAGCACGATCACATCGAACCCACAGTGAAACAGATCGTAGGCCAGCTCGGGATATTTAACGTAGCTCTCAATGCGCCCGGGAACGATTACAATCACGCGCTTGTGTTGCGGTGAAATGAACCGAACGTAACGTAAGGTCAGATTCTCAACGCCGGTAAATTCACACTCTTCACGGCTGTGCCAGAAATCAAGCAGTGGGCCGGTCGCGAAGGCAGCGAAGGCCTTTTCGCGTTGCAGCCAGCTTGCTCTGTGTTGCTTCATCCGCCCTCCTGATTGCCGGAAAAAAAGAGTCTGAACGGCCGCATGATGTCCATAGCCCTGCGCAGCATTCTGGCGTATTGTGTCACACTTCAGACGTGACAGGGAGTACAACCCATGACCATCGAATGGTGGCTGACTTATCTTCTTACCACCACAATTCTTAGCCTTTCACCCGGCTCTGGTGCCATTAACACCATGAGCACGGGCATCAGCCACGGTTATCGTGGTGCGGTCGCGTCTATTTCAGGCCTGCAGGTTGGTCTTGCCCTGCATATCGCCCTGGTGGGGATCGGTCTTGGGGCGCTTTTTTCCCAGTCGCTGCTGGCATTTGAGATTTTAAAGTGGGCCGGTGCAGGCTATCTGGTCTGGTTGGGCATCCAACAGTGGCGCACTGCGGGCGCGATTGACCTCAACGCTATGTCGAAAGCCATGCCGCGTCGTCGCCTGTTCAAGCGGGCGGTAATGGTGAACCTGACGAATCCCAAAAGCATTGTGTTTCTGGCGGCGCTGTTTCCCCAGTTTATCCTGCCTCACCAGCCGCTGATGCTGCAGTATCTGGTGCTGGGCGTCACAACCGTTCTGGTGGATATCATCGTCATGATTGGCTATGCCACATTAGCCACGCGCATTGCAGGATGGATCAAAGGGCCCAGGCAGATGAAGCTAATGAACCGCATTTTCGGCGGCTTATTCATCGCGATTGGAGGACTGCTGGCCAGCGCCAGACGTATCGCCTGACCCGGCGGAGGCTGCCGCACGACAGTGACGCTGTCGGCGGCTTGCCGTAACGACTGACGTGTCCGGTAACCCGCTATCAGCGCGACAGGATCAGATGAATGCCAAAACCGGCAAACAGCACGCCCGCAACACCGTCTACCCACTTCGCAGCACGTTGATACTTATCCCGCATCCACGGCAGGGCAAAAACAGCCGCGACCAGAGAAAACCAGGCGAAGGTTTCAACGCTTATCAGGACGAACAGCCCCCAACGTTCCAGCCCCCCCACATCGTTACCGATAAACAAGGAAAAGACGCTACCAAAGTAGATAACCGCTTTGGGATTCGACAGGTTGGTCAGCAGGCCTTTAATAAAGCTCATGCCTTTCCTGGGCAGTTCGACGACAGGTTCCTGCTGCACGGGCTGTTTGTGGCGCTGACGGGCTGAGCCAATTAACTGCCAACCCATCCATAGTAGATAGAGTCCGCCACCGACCATGATGATTTGGTGTAGCCAGGCCATCTTTTGCAAAATCAGATGCAGGCCCATCAACGCTACCGCGGCCCAGATCATGACCGCCAGGGTAATGCCCAGAACGCCCAACATCGCTTCTTTGCGCGAACGGCTGGCGGCGGTTTGCGAGACAAAAAAGAAATCCGGGCCGGGACTCATCAGGGCAACAAGATGGACCAGGGCAATCGTGCCGAACAAAATCAACATGGTAACTCCTCTTTACTCTTCATCGAGATGTTCTTTAATCATCAGCAAAAACGGCTTACCGAAACGTTCCAGTTTGCGGTGCCCCACGCCGTTCACGCTGAGCATTTCTGAGGCGCTCACCGGCATCTGCTCTGCCATCTCCAGCAAGGTTGCATCGTTAAACACAACGTAGGGCGGAATATTCTCTTCGTCGGCTATCGCTTTACGCAGTTTACGCAGCTTGGCAAACAGCTTGCGGTCGTAGTTGCCGCCATACACTTTGGCCGACCCGCTGCTTTTCGGTCTGGCGGTAATCAGTCTTGGCACCGCCAGCATCAGCGGAACTTCACCGCGCAATACCGGTCGGGCCGCTTCAGTTAGCTGCAGCGCAGAATGCATGGCGATGTTTTGCGTCACCAGCCCCAGATGAATCAGCTGACGCAGGACGCTGACCCAATGCTCGTGGCTGTTTTCTTTACCCAGCCCATAAACGGGCAGCTTGTCGTGTCCCTGTTCGCGGATGCGATGATTATTGGCACCGCGCAATACTTCAACAATGTAGCCCATACCAAAGCGCTGGCCGACGCGATAAATACTGGAGAGTGCCTTTTGGGCTTCCACCAGGCCGTCATAGCGCTTTGGCGGATCGAGGCAAATATCGCAGTTCCCGCAGGGCTGCTGACGTCCTTCACCAAAGTAGTTCAGCAGCACCAAACGACGGCAGGTCTGCGCTTCGGCAAAAGCATTCATCGCATTCAGCTTGTGACGTTCAATATCCTGTAGCGGGCCAGGCTGCTTCTCTTCCAGGCATTTGCGCAGCCAGGCCATATCAGCAGGATCGTAGAGCATCATGGCTTCTGCCGGCAGGCCGTCACGTCCGGCACGTCCTGTTTCCTGATAATAGGATTCAATGTTGCGTGGAATATCAAAGTGCACCACAAAACGCACGTTCGGCTTGTTGATGCCCATCCCAAATGCCACGGTCGCCACCACGATTTGCAAATCGTCGCGCTGAAACGCTTCCTGTACGCGGGCGCGCTGGGCGCTGTCGATTCCGGCATGATATGCCCCAACGCTTAACCCCCGGCTTTGCAGACGTGCGGCGGTATCCTCAACTTTTGCCCGGCTGTTACAGTAAATAATGCCGCATTTACCGCGCTGATCCTGTACGTAACGCAGCAGCTGCTCAGTGGGTTTAAATTTTTCCACCAGCGTGTAACGAATATTGGGGCGGTCAAAACTGCTGATTTGAATCAGCGGATCCTGCATATGCAGCAGGTTAATGATATCAAGACGGGTCGTTTCGTCAGCGGTCGCTGTCAGCGCCATGACGGGCAGATCGGGAAAGCGCTGGCGCATCTGTCCCAGCGCGCCATATTCCGGTCGGAAATCATGTCCCCATTGGGAAATACAGTGCGCCTCATCAACGGCCAGCATACAGGGCTGCCAGTGCGCCAGACTGTCAAGAAAGTTGTCCATCATCAGACGTTCTGGCGCGATATAGAGCAGCTTCACGCGCCCGTTGCGGCAATCGGCCATGACAACCTGCTGCTGCTCGCGCGTCATGGTCGAGTTCAGACAGGCCGCGGCCACGCCGTTTGCCAGGAGCTGATCCACCTGATCTTTCATCAGAGAGATGAGTGGCGACACCACCAGTGTCAGCCCCTCGCGCACCAGCGCCGGAATCTGATAGCAGAGTGATTTACCGCCGCCGGTCGGCATCACCACCAGGCAATCCCGCCCGCTCAGCGCTTCATTTATGATTGTCTGCTGACCGGGACGAAACTGCTGGTAGCCGAAGGTATCCTGCAATACCTGCTGCGCCAACGCTTCCTGATTAAGAACTGCCGAGGTTGCCACTGTATTCCTGACTTAATGGTTGGTTAGAACAAATCGTTAAGGGTCACACCTACGCCTAAACGAGTCTGACGGTGGTTATAGTCAATGAGAGATTCACCATAGCCGCTAAACAGCTGGGTGTAAAAACGCACGTGCTGGGTGATGGGATAACTCCAGCCCAGCGTAGCGCCGCCGTAACCGCTATTCCAGTTATAGTTGCCTTCCACGCTGAAAATGCTGTCACCCATCGCATAGCCCACTTTCGCCCGATAGTAGCCCATGTATTTTGTAATATCCGGGTTATCGTCCGTGCTGGCGCTCTCAGAAATACGGAACCAGGGTTTGATCTCTGCGAGGAAATTACCGTTTTGCGCCATCAGGCGGGTATAAACACGGTTCCAGCTGCGTGACGTGGGATCGCTACGGCCATTGGACTGATGATTCACGCCCACTTCAACATCACGTAGCGTCCAGCCGGCAAACGAATAATCGGTCGCCCAGCCCAGGAAAATCTGCGGCTCATAGTTTGTCTCGCGGAAGGGCGACGACTCTTTTTTATTGGATAGCTGCCACCATGAGCGCTGAGTATAGGACGCGGCTAACACGGAGTTGTCACCCAGGATGCCGCGCCACAGTGGAAATGCCAGACTAAGCTGGAATTTCACTTCGTCCTTACGGGCATTCTGCGCCCAGTTATAAGAGGAAATCGCCTCTTTATTAATGTCGCTAGTGTACGTGTAAAGCAGATAGTTATTTTCGTAAGGATAAAGCACAAACGGGTTGTCATGCTGCTCCAGCAGGTTGGCAATAATGCTGCCACGAACCTGGGGTGCATCGTGAACGTGTTTGATCGTGGCTTCGTCCGCCTGCGCCAAAGCAGGAAGTAACATTGCCGCCAGCAAGGCGCGATGCTTACGCATAGGATTCTCCAATGGAAACTGCGTATTCATAAAAGCGAATGGGTGTTGTAAAAAGCAGGACATTCTACACACAAATGTGAGCGAACATCAGCGCTGATTTCCTAAACTGGAAACCCTGTCGAGCGAAGCATAGAATAAACAACTCATTAACATCTACAGTTCATTTGTCAGCTGTTCAGGACTAAACACCATGTCATCCGTGCTATTGACTCAGCAGGACGCTCGCCGCCTGGTCGGTGAAATTTTTATTTATCATATGCCGTTTAACCAGGCACTTGGTCTGGAACTGGATCACCTTGACGCCGACTACGCTGAAATCAGTTTTGTGAACAAAACCATGCTGGTCGGAAATGCCGCTCAACAGATTCTCCACGGTGGGGTCACCGCCGCCGTACTGGACGTGGCGGCAGGCATGGTGTGCGTCAGTCATGCCTTGACGCGTGAGGAAACAATCAGTGAGGAAATGCTCCGCCAGCGACTGTCTCGCATGGGAACGATTGATATGCGGGTAGACTATCTGCGTCCCGGTCGCGGCGAGCGTTTTATCGCCACCAGTCGTTTACTGCGTGCCGGCAATAAAGTCTCTGTGGCGCGGGTGGAGTTACACAATGATCAGGGCGTTTACATCGCGACCGCCACAGCCACCTATCTGACAGGTTGATCACAGAACTGAACGCGTGGCAGCGTTTGAGTACTGCCACGCGTTATCCTGCCTGAATCAAAACATAGTATTGGTGTTCGCCGACGTCGCCGGTACAGCCTGAATCACATCCCAGTGCTCGACAATTTTGCCGTTTTTCACGCGAAAAATATCCGTAACGGCCTGGCCACGATCGTGTTCACCGTTGGTGGAGTGAACATGCAGCCAGACCAAATCGCCATCGGTCGCACTTCGGACGATGCGTGCTTTTGACTGCGGGTTTTTCCTGAAATAGTCGGTAAAAAAGTTAACAAGCGGTGCCTTGCCGTTTGGCACGCCGGGATTGTGCTGACGGTAATTATCCGCGATAACCCGGGCCGCTTCAGCGACCTTGTGGTGATTAAAAAATTGATCATAGAAATGGATCACCAGTGCACGATTGGCCTCTTCCACCTTGATATCGCGGCCTTCGCCAGGTTGTGCCGCGTAAACTGCACCCGCGGTCAGGATACCTGCCGCCAGCAACAGGGTTTTCAGAAAAGCTACCATCATTATTCTCCTTGATCGTTCGTCATAGCGCTGGTCGCGAGGCACCAGATTTTGAGTACACAGGGATTGCCTGACGTCTGTCGAATGCGATACAGGGTTTCGCTCGGACACCTGGTCACAAAAATAGACTGACGTCGTGACGGATGTTACATTCGCGCAAAATGGATAACAAGAAGTCACACCAGAGTGACTTAATCACCTGAAAGTGACGCTTAGCGATGCACAGGAACCGACCCGATGCCCAAATCTTCACCCGCAACCTTTACGTATCAACAACCGTGCCCCATCCGGGATGTGCTTGACCGGATAGGCGACAAATGGAGTTTATTGATTCTCGAAGCGCTGGCCGAACAGACCTTACGTTTCAATGAACTTCACCGTCATATTGGCGATGTTGCCCGTCAGGTGCTGTCACGCAGTCTGAAACGGCTGGAAATGGATGGCTATATCCTGCGCACACTTTATCCGGAAGTGCCGCCGCGCGTTGAGTACAGCCTGACGGATTTAGGCCGTTCATTTCTCGAACCCATGCAGCAATTAATTGCATGGGCAGATAACAATCATCAGGCCATCTGCCTTTCTCGCCAGCGCGCGCTGGAGCAGGAGAAAGACTGACCCAGCATTATCGCCAGATCGGGCTACAGAGATAACGAGGACTGCGTTACCATTGCGGCCCTCTGTCACGCCGCTGTATTTCAGTGACCTCCGGTACAGTACGAAATTTCAGGATGAATTATGGATACCCAGCACACCCGTCAGGGCATCGGCTTTGCGCTTGGCGCTTACTTTATTTGGGGCATTGCGCCCGCCTACTTCAAATTAGTGAAGGCCGTACCGGCGACTGAAATCATGACCCACAGGGTGATCTGGTCAGCACTGTTCATGGTGTTACTGATTACCCTGAGTCGCAGTTGGGGACAGGTCAGAAGCGTGCTGCGCCAGCCAAAAAAAGTGCTGCTACTGGCCCTTACGGCGGTAACGGTAGGGGGAAACTGGTTGCTGTTTATCTGGGCGGTGAACAATCAGCATATGCTTGAAGCCAGCCTGGGCTATTTTATCAACCCGTTGATTAACGTTGTGTTTGGCATGATTTTCCTGCGTGAACGTTTCCGTCGCCTGCAGTGGCTGGCGGTCGCCCTGGCAACTGGCGGCGTGCTTCTGCAACTGTGGAAATTTGGCTCAGTGCCGGTGATTGCCTTAGGGCTGGCGTTCAGCTTTGCGTTTTATGGCCTGATGAGGAAGAAAATCCAGGTCGATGCTCAGAGCGGCATGCTGATAGAGACGCTGTGGCTGTTTCCGCTGGCCGCGCTCTATCTGTTTGGCTTTGCTGACAGCAGCACCAGCCACCTTAGCGCGAACCCCATGAGCCTGAACCTGTTACTGATCGCCGCAGGCATAGTCACCACGATTCCGCTGATGTTCTTCGCCGCGGCTTGTACCCGACTGCGCCTGTCAACGGTGGGCTTCTTTCAGTATCTGGGCCCTACGCTGATGTTCTTGCTGGCGGTGCTGTTTTATGGTGAAACCGTTACGCCAGATAAAATGGTAACCTTTGGTTTTATCTGGCTGGCTCTGCTGGTCTTTATTCTGGATGCCGTGACGTTTTCAGCGCGGAGCCGAATGCGCAAAGCGTGAAAGAAAGCGCGCCATTGCCGGCCCGGTCAGTAAGATGGTGAATAATCGCAGGGTCTGCATCGCCATCACAAAAGCCATATCTACCCGGCTTCCGGCAGCGATAATCGCCACCGTGTCCAGCCCGCCTGGGCTGGTGGCGAGATACGCCGTCATCAGGTCAATATGCAACACGCGGGTTAACATCCATGCCAGCCCACCGCACAGCAGCATCAGGCCAAAAATGGACAGCAGCACCTGCGGCAGCGTGCTTAACGCCAGCCTGAAGATCGGCCGGGTGAAACGTAACCCCACGCTCCAGCCAATCATGGCGTACGCCAGGGCAAGCAGCCATTCTGGCATCTGAAGCACCGCCGTACCGGTTGAATGCAGGGTTGCACCGATCAGCGCAGGTATCAGTAACGCGCCAGATGGGATACGCAGCCATGGGCCAAGCCATGCGCTGCAAACCACCAGGCACATTGTCACCAGGAAACCGCTGTTAAGCGCCGGAAACCACACCAGCGAGCCGGCATGACCGCCATCGCCCAGCCCGATCCGCGCCACCATGGCCGCCGCGCCCGCCACAAACAGCACCCGCAGATACTGCATGAACGCAACCAGCCGGACGTCCGCGCCAAATTCGCCCGCCATCGCGACCATCGCAGAGGCACCACCAGGGGAAGATCCCCATGCGCCCGTCGGGCCCGGAAGCTGGCTGAAACGCACCAGCAGAAAACCCGACAGCCCGCTGGCGGCCAGCGTCAGCAGCAGGACCGCTAACACGACTGGCCAGTCCTGCAGCAGCGGCGTCAGGATAGAAGGTGACAGGCTTTGCGCAATCATGCAGCCCAGCACCGCCTGCGACAGCAGAAATAACCGCTTGTTAATACGCAGTGTGGCACCGGACAGGCCCATGACCACGCCAACGATCATGGGTCCCAGCAACAGGGCGGCCGGCACGTGAAAATACTGGAAGATTGCGCCAAGTAATACAGATGACACTAACAGCAGCAGCCATTGCCAGCGCAACGAAAGAGCGTCCATAGAATGATTAATCAATTATGAAAATTGAGCGGCTAGAGTAGCAGAATTAAGGCGGCAGGCCAGCAAAATGGGCCGTATTAACAGCCCGTGCTGATGATTAAAGCCAGTTTTTACGCTTGAAATAGAGATAAGGTGCCAGGCCTGCAAGCATCATCAGGCAAATGGCGCCAGGATAGCCAAAGCTCCACTTCAGTTCAGGCATAAACTCAAAGTTCATGCCGTAGCTGGATGCCACCAGCGTCGGTGGCAGGAAAACCACGGATACCACCGAGAAGATCTTGATGATGCGGTTCTGCTCTATGTTGATAAAGCCCATCGCCGCCTGCATCAGAAAGTTGACCTTTTGAAACAGCGACTCATTGTGGGGCAGCAGAGATTCGATATCGCGCAGGATCTCGCGCGCCTGCTCCAGCTGATTACCCGGCAAACGGGCTTTTCGGACCAGAAAATTAAGCGCACGCTGCGTATCCATCAGACACAAGCGCACCTTCCAGCCGATATCTTCCAGCTCGGCTAAACGCGAGAGTGCCTGGTCGTATTCCTCACCCTGCTGGCCTTCCATGATGACGCGGCTGAGCTTTTCCAGTGCGCTGTAAATGTTCTCAATTTCATCTGCCAGTTGTTCGATTTTCGTCTCGAACAGATCAAGCAGCAGCTCATAGGCGTTGCCATCGATCAATGTCTGGTTACGGGCACGCATTCGATAAAGACGAAAAGCGGGAAGCTCGCGCTCGCGCAGCGTATATAAACGCCCTTCGCGGATGGTAAACGCAACGGTGGAGTTACCGGCGTGATCTTCGGCATCTTCAAAAAAGAAGAAGGAGTGAATGTGCAGGCCGTCTTCATCTTCGAAGAAACGCGCCGAGGCTTCGATATCTTCCAGTTCAGGGCGCGTTGCCAGGCTCTGGCCCAGTTCAGATTGCACGCGGTCGCGCTCGCCTTCTTCAGGCTCGACCAGGTCAACCCACACTGACGTGGTCAGTTTATCGCTTTCATCTTCCAGTTCCAGACGCGTCAGGCGACTGTTATCAAGTTTAAATGCGCTCAGCATAGCAAGACTCCCCATTGCAGACTTTATGGGACAACGCTGTCGGCCGGTCTGAATGCAGACCCGCGAACCTGAACACGGATAAAGGATAAATCAGTGCTGACTCGTGCGACGGATTAAAAAGGGAGGTCGCTGATAACCGCTAAGGCTACCAGCGTAATGAGATAGCCTTAGATGTTATTCCTGAAAACCAGGTTAATGAGCCAGCATCGACTGGGCGTGTCCAAGGCATTGTCCTCTCATGATAATAGTGCGCGCATGTTACGCTGAGACGAAAAAGTCGTCAACCAGCGCCTAGACGGTTTCCAGTTTAGCGTAGGCGGCCACCAGCCACTTGATCCCCTGGCCCTGAAACGCCACCTGCAAGCGGCTGTGTTCTCCGCTGCCTTCGAGATTCACAATAGTGCCTTCACCAAATTTGGCGTGGCGAACGCGTTGCCCTAGGGCGAATCCCGTGTCGTTTTTGCTGATCGGTGTGCCCATGCGCTGATGACTGACCGGTCGCGTCACACTGGCGCGTAAACGGACTTCTTCAATACAGGCTTCAGGCAGTTCGCCAATAAAACGTGAAGGTCGATGGTAGACTTCTTTACCGTAAAGACGGCGGGTTTCCGCATAGGTCAGGGTCAGCTTCATCATGGCACGCGTGACGCCGACGTAAGCCAGGCGACGCTCTTCTTCCAGTCGCCCGCCTTCATCCAGCGCCATCTGGCTCGGGAACATGCCCTCTTCCATCCCGACAATAAACACCTGGCTAAACTCCAGGCCTTTCGCGGAGTGCAACGTCATCAGCTGCACCGCATCCTGCCATTTGTCCGCCTGGCCTTCCCCGGCTTCGAGAGCCGCATGAGAAAGGAATGCCTGCAGCGGCATCAAATCTTCGTCTTCATCCTGGTAGCTGAACTGGCGCGTTGCCGTCACCAGTTCTTCCAGGTTTTCGATACGGGCCTGGCCCTTTTCACCCTTTTCCTGCTCGTACATGATCCACAGGCCAGAATCCTTGATGACTCTGTCGGTCTGCACGTGCAGCGGCATATCCACGGTTTCGCTTGCCAGCGAATCCACTAACTCACAGAAGCGTTGCAGCGCAGAGGCCGCACGACCGGCCAGGGCGCGCGACTGAAGCAGCTCGCGCGTTGCCTGCCATAAGGTCATCTGCTTTTCCCGAGCCGTCTGACGCACCACATCCAGCGTACGGTCGCCCACACCGCGCGTTGGCGTATTCACCACGCGCTCAAAGGCGGCGTCATCGTTGCGGTTGGCCATCAGTCGCAGATAAGCCAGCGCGTCCTTGATTTCCTGACGTTCGAAAAAGCGCATACCGCCATAGATACGGTACGGCATGCTGGCCTGTAGCAGGGCTTCTTCCAGCACACGCGATTGGGCATTGCTGCGATACAGGATGGCGCAATCCGCCAGCGCATTGCCGTTTTCCATCCAGGCCTTGATACGGTTGACCACAAAGCGGGATTCATCCAGCTCGTTAAAGGCGCAGTAAACCGAAATGGGCTCACCATCGCTGCCGTCAGTCCACAGTTCTTTCCCCAGTCGGCCGTTGTTATTGGCGATCAGGGCATTCGCTGACTTCAAAATGTTGTTGGTCGAGCGGTAGTTTTGCTCCAGGCGAATGGTATCCGCGCCGGGAAAATCCTTTAAAAAGCGCTGAATGTTTTCGACCTGCGCACCGCGCCAGCCATAAATTGACTGATCGTCGTCACCCACGATAATCACTTTGCCGCTGTCGCCCGCCAGCATGCGAATCCAGGCGTACTGAATATTGTTGGTATCCTGAAACTCATCCACCAGAATGTTACTGAAGCGCTCACGGTAATGATTCAGGATATGGGGTTTGTTTAACCACAGCTCGTGAGCACGCAGCAACAGTTCAGCAAAGTCGACCAGCCCGGCGCGATCGCAGGCTTCCTGGTAGGCCTGGTATATCCGCAGCCAGGTTTGTTCGACCGGATTGCCGTAGCTTTCAATATGCTTGGGCCGCAAACCTTCATCTTTCTTGCCGTTGATGTACCACATGCCCTGGCGCGCTGGCCACTGCTTCTCATCCAGGTTCATCGCCTTAATCAGGCGCTTGAGCAGGCGCAGCTGGTCTTCACTGTCGAGGATCTGGAAATCCTGCGGCAGGCCTGCGTCAAGATGATGCGCGCGCAGCAGGCGGTGTGCCAGACCGTGGAACGTGCCTATCCACATTCCCCCCTGGCTGGTACCAATGAGCTGCTCAATACGGTGGCGCATCTCTGCGGCTGCCTTGTTGGTAAAGGTCACGGCCATAATGGAGTACGGCGAGCAGTTTTCTACCGACAGCAGCCAGGCGATGCGGTGCACCAGAACGCGTGTTTTTCCGCTGCCCGCGCCCGCCAGCACCAGCAGGTTACTGCGCGGCGCCGCAACGGCCTCGCGCTGTTTGTCATTCAAACCGTCGAGCAGTTCAGAAACGTCCATAAGCACCAATAAGTCAGAAAATGCGAAGCACAAGACTGGATAAATTTACAGCCATTATAACAGCGAGGTGAGTGATGCCAACTGGGAAATTTCAACGTGTGGCAGCAGACGGGCATCCTCGATCTGCATGAGATTACCCTCACGAAGGTTAATCCAGCAGGCCTGCATGCCAAAACGAATCGCGCCTGCCACATCGGTGGTGAGATCGTCGCCAACGTGCAGAATGTGTTCCGGGGCGATATTAAGACGTTGCGCGGCCAGCTGGTACATATCCAGCCACGGCTTAGCGCGCCCGTCTGGCCCCGCCCGGAGTGAAAACTGGAAGTAGTGTGCCAGCCCGAGTTTTTCAGGCTGCGCGTTGCCATTGGTGATCGCCACCAGCGGCACTTTCTTCGCCAGGGCGTTCAGCGTGTCATGGGTTTCAGCAGGCATATCGACCTGGCTGCGCCACTGATGGAACACATCCATAACCTGCGTCGCGCCCGCCGCGGCTTCGGATGGCGTTAACCCGGCCTGGCACATGACATGTTCTACTGAACGCCGACGCCACTCAGAGACATCATGGTAGATCTCAGGTTCGCTTGCACGTAACTGACTGCGCGAGGCGGCTACGTCTTCCGGCGTTATGGCTCGCAGCGCCGGGTGGAAAGCCTGCAGCGCAGCATGAGAGGCTTCCGTAGTTTTACGGATCACCGGATAGTTGTCGTAGAGCGTGTCGTCTAGATCGAAAGTGATCGCTTTGATGTCACGCAGAGGGCGATAAAACTTCATTCACTCTTTCCTCGTTTGGCGCGGGGATGCGCAGCATCATACACCGATGCCAGATGCTGGAAATCAAGATGGGTGTAAATTTGGGTGGTCGACAGATTCGCATGGCCCAGTAATTCCTGCACCGCGCGCAGATCGCCACTCGACTCCAACAAATGGGTGGCAAAAGAGTGGCGCAGCTTATGGGGATGTATATGACTGGAAAGACCCTGCTTAATTCCCCACTCGGCAAAGCGTTTTTGGACGTTGCGCGCAGAGATACGAGAGCCACGGCTGGAGAGAAACAGCGCATCATCCCCAGGGTTAAACGCGGTGCGTAGCGGCAACCACTGCTGGATCCAGCTGACGGCGGTGCGACCGATCGGCACGCGCCGCTCCTTGCTGCCTTTACCTAAAACCCAAACCTCTCCCGCCTCAAGATCGACATGGCGGCAGTCCATATTGACCAGCTCGGAAAGACGTAACCCTCCGCCGTACATCACTTCCAGCATCGTACGATCGCGGATCGCCAGCGGATCGGTGAGATCAATCTCCAGCAACTGGTTAACGTCATCAACATCGATATTTTTCGGTAGATGACGACCGTTGCGCGGCGTGGCGATCCCTTTCGCCGGATTAGCCGCCAGCATGTCGCGGCTCACCTGCCAGTCAAGGAAACTGCGTAATGCGGAAAGACGTAATGCCAGACTGCTTGCAGCCAGACCTGCACGACGGCTGCGGGCGGCCATGCTACGCACCATGGCGGGATCGAGCTGTGACCACGCGCTGATTTTCATCTCATCGGCAATTGTCACCAGTGCGGCAAGCTGACGCGCGTAGCTGCTCAGGGTAAGCGGGCTGAGCTGGCGTTCAACCTTCAGGTGGCGCAGAAAGCCGTCAACGGTCTCCTGCAACACGCTGCTCATGCGCGCTCCACCCAGCGTTCCAGCAGCGCAGGTATCATCTGTGAAAGGTGCTGAAGCAGTAAGGTGCCCATGCCCGACTGATAGTGCAGGCTGTCACGGCTACTGAAGATAATGATGCCAAGCTCGCCCTCGTCACCCATCAGGGACATGGCGACTGAACCAATGGCCTTTGCCTGAGGCAGCAGCAGCAGCAGTTCCGGGCCATTGATATTCCCCAGATAGTGCTGCTCATTACCGAAGCGCTGAATGCGTAACGGTTCGAAAGCCTGACGGGCCAGGCCAAGCTGCACAAAGTCAGACGGCGCACCCAGTCGCCACTTGTCGTTAAACAAGCGGATATTGGCTCCCGCCAGTCCGAGATCGCGCGCCCAGCGATGCAGGCGATTAAGCATATCCTGGAGTGAGCTGGCGGCGGCCAGGTGACTTTGCAGTGAAAGCAGACGTGAGAATAACTGTTGATTTGCGGTCGCCTGCTCCATCAGCAGCGTAATTTCTTCTTCCAGACGCTGGATGTGATTGCGCTGGCGCGCCATGTGCCATTCCACCAGCGATACGCTGCCGCGAACCGGGTGCGGCACCGCCATCTGTTCCACCTGACGGGCGTTGCGCATAAAGAAATCAGGATTCTGACGCAGATAATCACTGACGGCCTGATCGTCCAGCAGGACAGTATTTTCCACCTGCTCTTCGATATTTTTCATAAGTGAATAAACCCATCGTAGACATGTGTGGCCGGACCGGTCATGTAGAGCGGCTGTCCGACGCCTTTCCAGGCGATATGTAACGTGCCGCCTGGCAAATCAACGCGTACTTTCTGACTTAAAATACCCTGCTGGATACCGCAGGCAACCGCCGCACAGGCACCGCTACCGCACGCCTGAGTTTCCCCTGCACCGCGTTCATAAACACGCAGCCGGATGTGTTCAGGGCTGATAATTTCCATAAAGCCCACGTTGACGCGTTCCGGAAAACGCTCATGGCTTTCCAGGACCGGTCCCAGAAGCTCAACCTGGGCCGTTTTCGTGCTTTCCACCTGGATTACGCAGTGAGGGTTGCCCATCGAGACGGCACCAAACATCACCGTTTGTTCTGCCACGCGTAACAGGTAAAGGTTTTCAGCTTTATTGGCGCGGAAAGGCACCTGCTGGGGTTCGAAATTCGGCTCGCCCATATTCACACGTACCAGATCGTCTGGTGTAACGCTCAGAACCATGCGACCAGCCTGGGTGCTCACGCGAATATCGCTTTTATTCGTCAGCCCTTTTAACTGAACAAAACGGGCGAAGCAGCGGGCGCCATTCCCACACTGCGCGACTTCACTCCCGTCTGCATTAAAAATGCGGTAGTGAAAGTCGAGATCGGGATCGTAAGGCGGCTCAACGACCAGCAGCTGATCGAAGCCAATCCCGAGATGGCGATCGGACAGCCGGCGGATCAATTCCGGCGAAAAAAAGACATTTTGCGTTACGGCATCCACAACCATGAAATCATTGCCGAGACCGTGCATTTTGGAGAACTGCATTTTTTGCTCCGCCGGATGCGCCATAAGTGTTATTTCATTTGTGAGCTTGAGCTTGAACCACCCGTCACCAGACCACCTACATCCGCTTTAGACGCGTCGGCTTTCTGTTTTTGCGTGGGTGCTGACGTTGGCGCAGCTTGTTTTGGCGTGTCCTGCGGCGGGAAGTAGAGCGGTCCTTTTAATCCACAGCCTGCAAGGCTTGTTAATGCCATTGTCATTGCTAACAGGCTTATCGCTTTCTTCATTCTTTATGCTCTTCATGTCCTGTGACCTGGATGCTTATCATCGCAGTTGAAGTTGGAAAAGCAACAGGAAATGCCAGCTAATCACGTGAGCGTTGTGGCAAGCCCTGAAGATAGCATCATTGCGGGCTTACCGAACTCAATGTACCTGATAGCGTGGCTGATAATCGTTATTGTCGTTATCAGGCTGTGAGGCACAGAGATCGGTGAGGACCTGATTTCTGAATGGAATGACCTGATAACGTTCACCTGTGTTCACGATTTGATAGAACTGCGGCAGGTTAAAATTGATAAAACTTGAGCCATAGGTAAAACGGTCGTGCGACGAGGAGTAAAAACGGCTGACGTCCCGCACCAGCTCTTCCTTGCTGCCTTCACAATGGTGATAGACCTCGACGCGGTTACTTTCATCCAGAATATAAATGTTGAAACCGCGATCGTCGGTAGTATCTTCAAAAAAGAACTGAATGATCCCTTCGCTGGCATAGCCGTTAACCACAGGCGGCAGTGGCGTCTGATTAGACTCGACTTTAATCGACAGGCCGTGAAGCTTGTTGTTGGAAATGGCGCCATAAAACTCAACGGCGTTTTCCAGCTTCTGAACCGATACGCCCATGCGTTCAAAGAACAACCCCCAGGTCTGGCCCGCCATACGCAGTGCTTTGAACCGCCCTGGCTCCTGACGCGTACTAGAAAGGCGCAGTTCGATGCACTCTGACACCAGCTGCTGTACGCGGGTACGAATCAATCCACGTAAATGCTGGCTGTAGCAGAACACCTCAACGGTATCAGGCGGGGAAGCGTCCTGATGCATTTTACCCAGGATGGTTTTCAGGCCTTCGATCATCGCCTGTTCGCCACTGAAGTGCAGCGTACGCACCTCATTCCACGAGTTACGGTACAGCAGGTCGATACTGCCGATTAAACACTGCTGCTGCTGACCAAAGCTGAACACATCGAGTTTGCGGAAATCGAAATGCACCACCTGGTTACGAAACGCCGAGGTGGGATCGTGCTCAAGGTTAACGATGATGGCCAGATGGCGGATTTCACACGGGCTGTAGAGCGCCTTGGGCGTGGGCGCAGGCAGACGCAGCGGGAAATGGCTGGAGACATCGTCGACCAGTTCCTGCAGGCGCGCCAGATCGCATAGCTCATTGCCCTTAATGTGCAGCCGCGTTTTGCTGGTCAGCAGTCCGTTGAACCAGGCCCAGGCGACCAGCTTGTTAAGATAGCGGTTATATTCCAGCGGCTGATGGCTGATGATTGAGCTCATGTCCGGCGACTGGTTATACAGATACCAGCCTGGCCGGTTGGCACGGCCCGGCGGCACGTGAATGAAGGTCAGATTGGATTCGGACAGATCGGGAGAAATCTGCGGATTAACCAGCGTCACCTTGCCCGGCAAGGCCTCAAAGGCGGCGTACAATTTACGGGTCAGCACGCCGATATCCTGCGGGCTGGCGCTGACGCTTAAATTGTTGCGGCGGGCAAAGCGGATAAGGTTGCGATAGCTTTGCATCATCGCATCCAGCAACTCATTGTGCGCTTCGCGCACGCGCTCGATTTTCCATTCGGCACGGTTGTCCAGAATAGCAATCTTTTCGTCGTCCCAGCCCCAGGCTTTAACCAGCTGCGACAGGATCTCACGGCGCCAGCCGCTACGCTGCGGGTGATCGTCACTGCTGAGTTTTTCGCAAACTTTTAAATAGAAGCAGCGGCGAACCAAATCAAGGCGGGGCTGATCGTCAATACTGGTGAGATAGCGTGTAACGCGTTCCAGCATCATACAGTAAGGATCAAGGCCAAAGCAGACGATTTCTCCGTCGTGCAGACGCTGCTTGATATCCATCGCGAGCAGTTTGGTATCCGGGTATTCCCAGCTATAAGCTTCCAGCAGCAGCGTTTTCAACACCGCTTTATAGGGCGAATCGATACTTTTATACAGCTGCCACAGGCTGGCACCGAAATACTCTTCTGCTGATAACGTGCTGAGGCCGCCCAAATCCAGCCACTCGTTTGGCGTGAGCACGCCTTTCGCATACAGCGACATCACGTAGTCATCATAGTGATGCTCTTCTTCGCCTGGCACCATATTCCACAGAATACGTTTACCGGCCATTCTTACCGCCGTGCGGTAGAACTCATCCAGCAGCAAAATATGTTGGGTAGAACCGCAGTCTTCACCACCAAGATTGCCGCTTTCGTTGTGGCGGAAGCGGTTTTCATCAATGAGGAAAAAGCTGACTTCGATGGCCTGCGAGGCACACCATTTTTGCAGCAGCGCACATTTACGCTGCAGATTCAGGCGCTCTTCATTATCCAGCCAGGATTGATGGCAAACCCAGATATCCAAATCAGACACGCTGTTTTGCCCAACGGAAGAGGTGCTCCCCATTGAGTAGATGCCGGTGATAGGCAGTTCACCTTTAGGGGCTTCGACCAGGGAGAGTTCCTGTTTGCCCGTTAACTCTGCAAGCAGCTGCAGTTGGTTTTCATCAGGCGTGAAAACGTTGATGCCGTGGGGAACGCTACCTTCGAGGTAACCCGGCATCAGCGGATGTTGATAATGTAGTAAGATCGGAAGCAGACTGTAGACTCGCTGAAAAGCGGGCCCCATGGCAGCGAGTGCGCGATCAACGCGCAGCTGGTTAATTGCATCCAGTCTCTGTTTTAGTGTCTCAATATAGAGGTACAAGACGTTTCGCCTGGTTGTCCTGGAGTTTAAGCACCCTGTTTCCAGTCTCTGCCGCTTAATAAGAGAGATGTCGTGCAGATAATTGCTGGAAACGTGATCAATCTATCACTCGCTGGATTGACCGTAAAGAAAGTTACGCTACCTGCATTTTAGCACGGTTTCGTCTACTTTTCGCTCACTCTGCGCCTGGCCTGAGATTACTGTCTGATATATCAGGTTTAATCCGCAGGCGGTTCTTTTCAATCCGTTGAAACTGACAGCATTCCCTCAACGATGATAGGATATTCGATGAACGATCTAAATGGTTAACGGCATGTTAAACAAAATTTTCAGAATTGCTACACGACAAAGCCCACTTGCCCTGTGGCAAGCACAATATGTACAGCAACGATTGATCAGTGCCCATCCTGGCCTACGCGTGGAGCTGGTACCTATGGTGACAAAGGGCGATATCATTCTTGATACACCGCTCGCGAAAGTGGGGGGGAAAGGGCTGTTCGTTAAAGAGCTCGAGCAGGCAATGTTAGAAAACCGTGCCGATCTGGCCGTACATTCGATGAAAGATGTGCCCGTGGCATTTCCGGAAGGCCTGGGCCTGGTCACGATTTGCCAGCGGGACGATCCGCGCGATGCGTTTGTCTCCAATCACTACGCGTCAATTGATGAACTTCCACAGGGCGCTGTCATTGGAACGTCAAGCCTGCGGCGTCAGTGCCAGATTAGCGCGCGACGTCCCGATCTGGTGATTCGCTCGCTGCGCGGGAACGTGGGCACACGATTAAGTAAGCTTGATGCTGGCGAATATGACGCCATTATTCTTGCCGCCGCCGGGTTGAATCGACTTGGCCTGGCCGATCGTATTCGCCAACCGCTGCCTGCAGATATTTCCTTACCCGCCGTGGGTCAGGGCGCAGTTGGCATCGAATGTCGGTTAGACGACAGCACGTTAATTGCGCTGTTACAGGCATTGAATCACGATGATACGGCGGTCTGTGTGAAAGCGGAACGCGCCATGAATACCCGACTTGAAGGTGGCTGCCAGGTTCCGATTGGCAGCTTTGCCGTACTTGAAGGCGACGAACTCTGGCTTCGCGGTCTGGTGGGTGCACCCGATGGGAGCGTCATGGTGAGCGGTGAACGCCGTGGGCCTCGCGATCAGGCAGAGCAAATGGGCATTTCGCTGGCAGACGAGTTGCTCAACGGTGGCGCACGTGAAATTCTGCGCGACGTTTATCAGGGGCAACCTCCCGTATGACGATTCTGGTGACGCGCCCGGAACCCGCAGCGGCGGAGCTGGTCTCGCGCCTGCACGCCCAGGGTAAACAGGCGTGGAGCCTGCCGCTGATAGAATTCGCGCCGGGTAACGATCTCCTGCAGTTACCGGCCACCCTTGCCACGTTGAAACGCGGCGATCTCGTTTTCCTCCTTTCGCAGCAGGTTATTCACTTTGCACAGCACGCCATCAAAGCATGGCCCGCTGACGTAGACTATTATGCAATTGGTCGCAGTACCGCTTTGGCTTTTCATACGTTCAGCGGCCTGCAGGTGACCTACCCTCACGCGCATGAAACCAGCGAAGAGTTGATAAAACTGGCGACATTGCAGCAAATAGCGGGTAAGCATGCGCTTATCCTTCGAGGGAATCAGGGCCGCGAGCTGCTGTCAGAAACGCTGGTGGCACGTGGCGCGCAGGTCACCTATGCAGAGTGCTATCAACGTTGCCAAAAACACTATGACGGCGCCATCGAAGGCCGTCGCTGGCGCGATCGTAATATTCACACGCTGGTCGTGACCAGCGGTGAGATGCTGCATCAGCTGTATTCGCTGTTCCCCGAGGTCGATCGTGAGGAATGGCTGCTCCGCTGTCGACTACTCGTCGTCAGCGAACGTTTGGCTTCCCTGGCCGCCGATCTTGGTTGGCAGACTATTCAGGTAGCCGATGGTGCCGATAACGATGCGCTGTTGCGCGCGTTATGTTGAACTTAACAATGGGATGTGCCAGATATGACGGAACAAAAAGACACCTCCGCCGTGGTTGACGAAACCACACCAGCGGTTGATCGCCCCTCTTCTACCCAGGAAAAATCACCGCGCAATCGCAATAATGGTGGCATGGTGCTGGGAGCAGTCGCGATTGTCATCGCACTGGCGATTGGCGCAGGGTTATACCTGAACGATAAACACCAGGCCGAACTGCAGGCACAAACCAACCAGGAACTGAGTGATCAGCTGTCCACGCTGCAGAAACAGGCAAACAGCGACAAACAGCAGCTGGCCCAACAGTTGAGCGCGACAGAAAAAGCATTAGAGACCGCTCAGTCACAGCAGGCGGCATCGGCCAAAGAGCTGGAAACGCTGCGTGAAAAAATGGCTTCAATTTCAGGTAATGACGTGCGCAGTTGGTTAGTGGCCCAGGCTGACTACCTGGTGAAGCTGGCCGGACGTAAATTGTGGAGCGATCAGGACGTGACCACCGCTGCAGCGCTGCTGAAAAGTGCAGATGCCAGCCTGGCAGACATGAACGATCCCAGCGTCATGAACGTGCGTCGTGCGTTAACTCAGGATATCAGTACGCTCTCCGCCATCTCCCAGGTGGATTATGACGGCATCATTTTGAAACTTAATCAGTTATCAAACGGTGTGGATAATCTGCGGCTGGCAGATAACGACAGCGATGATGCGCCTATGGACAGCGACAGCGGTGAACTTTCCAGTTCCATTCGTGAATGGCGTCAGAATCTGGTGAAGAGCTGGCATAACTTTATGGATGACTTTATTACCATCCGCCGTCGCGATAATACCGCACAGCCGCTGCTGGCACCGAATCAGGATGTTTATCTGCGTGAGAACATCCGCTCGCGCCTGCTCATCGCTGCTCAGGCCGTACCACGTCACCAGGAAGAGATTTACAAGCAGTCGCTTGAAACCGTCTCAACATGGGTACGCGCGTGGTATGACACCAATGATGCCTCAACCAAAGCGTTTCTGGCCCAGCTGGATGAATTAAGCCAGCAGAACATCAATATGGATCTGCCCGACAGCCTGGAGAGCCAGCCGCTGCTTGAAAAGCTGATGCAAACCCGCGTTCGTAATCTGATGGCACAGCCTTCTGCCGCCGCTAATCAGCAGGGAGGCTAATCATGCTTAAGGTATTTATCCTCTTTGTTCTGCTGATTGCCGGCATTGTATTGGGGCCGATGATTGCGGGTCATCAGGGCTACGTGCTGATTCAGACCGACAACTGGAACGTTGAAACCAGCGTGACGGGCCTGGCCATCATCCTGATTATTAGCCTGCTTGTGATCCTGGCTGTGGAATGGATACTGCGCCGTTTATTTCGCACCGGCGCGCGTACCCGCGGCTGGTTCACTGGCCGTAAGCGTCGTCGTGCACAGCGCCATACGCAAAATGCCCTGATGAAACTGGCGGAAGGGGATTTCAGACAGGTAGAGAAACTGCTGTCTAAAGACGCAGAGCATGCTGATGTGCCTGTCGCTAACTACCTGCTAGCTGCAGAAGCCGCACAACAGCGTGGCGATGAAATGCGGGCCAACCAGCACCTTGAACGGGCGGCTGAGCTGGCCGGCAATGATGTGATTCCGGTAGAAATTACCCGTACCCGCATTCAATTGGCGCGTCGTGAAGATCATGCAGCGCGCCACAGCATCGATCGCCTGCTCGAAGTCGCGCCTCGTCATCCGGAAGTACTTCGTCTGGCTGAGCAGGCATATGTCCGCACCAGCGCCTGGAGCGCACTGCTGGATATTCTTCCCGCCATGGAAAAATCCGAGGTCGGGACAGAAGAGCAACGCACCCTGCTGCAGCAACAGGCCTGGCTGGGCCTGATGAACCAGGCGATGGCCGATCAGGGCAGCGAGGGACTGAAGCGCTGGTGGGGCAATCTGAGCCGTAAAACTCGCCATGAGACATCATTGCAGGTAGCGATGATTGACCATTTGATTGAGTGTGACGACCACGATACCGCGCAGGACATCTTGCTGGATGGGCTTAAACGTCATTACGATGATCGTCTGGTGCTGCTGATGCCACGTATTAAGAGCGGCAACCCAGAGGCACTGGAAAAAGCCTTACGTCAGCAAATCAAACAGCATGGCGCGACGCCCCTGTTGCACAGTACCCTGGGGCAGTTGTTAATGCGCCACGGTGAATGGCAGCAGGCAGCGGAAGCACTTCAGCAGGCACTGGCTCAGCGCCCTGACGCCTTTGACTACGCGTGGCTGGCTGACGTTTACGATCGCCTTCGCCGTCCGGAAGAGGCGGCAAAAATGCGTCGTGAAGGCCTGTTGCTGACGCTGAAAAATAACCCTGATGCCTGATAGCACAGCATCGCGTTAAGTAAAAAACCGGGCTCGCCCGGTTTTTTTGTGTCTGCGCTTTCAGGCAAAAAAAAACACCTGCTAAAAGCAGGTGTAAGATCAGGTCGGTTAGACAACCGAGAGGTACCCGACTCAACGTGGTGTCTGATAACCCTGTAAGACTTTCGCGATACAGGCAGGCAGACAACAGGTACCCAAAATTGGCTCTGCGTCATTCCCAGGTTTATGTAGCCGAAGCAAACATAAGAGGTGGAATGAGCATCTACGCGTTAATTATTGCATAATCCATGCCAGTTGTTATTATTATTTTAATTATTTTTATAAATCAGTCACTTATATCTTAATGCTTTTTTTGGGGTTCTTTCTCTTTGCAATGAGCGTCGTGTTATTACGACAAACCAGACAATGGATGTCGCATACAGGCGACAAACAAGGTAAAGACTTGTCAATCCCTGTTAAAACAGTAATTTAAGCGTCTCATTTTTGCGACAGCCATTACTATGACTCCGCTCTGACTCACTTCCGAGAGAAATGACGTGCCCGTCTGAGCGGATTTTCGCCCCTGAAAGACGCCACTGCCTGCGCAACATTGTCTCGCTGACGCCCGGCGCGAATCGCCTTCGGCGGTTCTCACCCTCTTTTATTCAGGCGAAAAAAAACCTGTCCTTGCAGACAGGTTTCTAAAATGGTCGGCGAGAGAGGATTACGCGCCCCTTCGGACCGTTGCGTTCGCAACGTTGTCTCGCTGACGCCCGGCGCGAATCGCCTTCGGCGGTGCTCATCCTCTTTCATTCAGGCGAAAAAAAACCTGTCTTTGCAGACAGGTTTCTAAAAATGGTCGGCGAGAGAGGATTCGAACCTCCGACCCACTGGTCCCAAACCAGTTGCGCTACCAAGCTGCGCTACTCGCCGATTTTTTTATTTTGTTTTGCCTGGTGCGAAGAGAGGGACTTGAACCCTCACGTCCGTTAAGACACTAACACCTGAAGCTAGCGCGTCTACCAATTCCGCCACCTTCGCGTATCCCAGCAAAATCTGGGGTGGCTAATGGGACTCGAACCCACGACAACTGGAATCACAATCCAGGGCTCTACCAACTGAGCTATAGCCACCACTGTACTGAATGTTGCAAGTCAAACCCACAGCATTTAAATCTTTGTTACTAACGCGGTACTCAAACCACCGAAGCTCTTACGCACAAACTAAATGGCGCGCCCGACAGGATTCGAACCTGAGACCTCTGCCTCCGGAGGGCAGCGCTCTATCCAGCTGAGCTACGGGCGCGTAGCGCCGTTGCGGATGTGCATACTAGAGATAAGCGCCCACGCTGTCTAGTGCTTTTTAAAGAAAATAGCGCGTTTGATTACGCTTTGTGCATTTCGTCGACAATTAACGCATTTATGCCGTTACTCGTGCGAAAAACCTGGCGTTAATCAGCGATCTTACAGATCGCCACGCCAGTGATAACGCAAATATTTCACCAGCTTCAACTGCCTGCGTAGGCGACTGGGCTGTTTGATTAAGCGATAAAACCATTCCAGTCCAAGCTTCTGCCAGATTACAGGCGCGCGCTTTACATGACCGGTAAACACGTCATAGGTACCGCCTACGCCCATATACAACGCCTCAGGCCAGTGCTTCTGACACTCGGCCATTAAAAGTTCCTGACGCGGAGAGCCCATCGCTACCGTTACCAGCCTGGCTCCGCTGGCCGCAACCCTGGCAAACAGTGCATCGCGTTCCGCCGGGACAAAATAGCCATCCTGTGCACCCACAATATTCACGTTCCACTGACGACGCAGTTTATCGCATGTTTCGTCCAACACTACCTGCCGACCGCCGATCAAAAACACCGGCGTTCCGTTGCGTCCGGCACGTTCCATTAAAGCTTCCCACAGATCGGCCCCTGCAATCCGCTGTACTGAGGCCTGCGGGTATTTCTTGCGGACAGAGCGTACAATGCTGATGCCATCCGGATATTTGAATTCAGCCTGCTGAATTTGAGCACGCAGCGCTGCATCCTGTTCGGCATTCAGCACTTTTTCCGCATTGATGGCCACCAGCGTGCCGCTCCGGACAGCGGAATGCGGCATCAGGAAATCCACAAATGAAGCCATGCTGTCAAAGCCGTATAGCGTGATGCCGCGAATCACATAGCGTGGCGTTTCGGAAACTGTACTCATCTCTTTTTAATTCTTCCCTTAGATCCCAGAGGTTAATCAGGATGGGCTATGAAGCGCCCGCTCACGTCGGCTGCGAATCAGGCCGACATGATCCAGTAACCAGAAAAGCAATTTCGCCATCCCCAGACAGGCGGCAAAAATAATACAGAAAAACACAACACGTGAGCCAAACGCATCCAGCCCCTCGCGCGCCAGCACAATCATGTTGAATACGGCACCGAAACAAAAGCTTTGCAGAATCGCCCCGGTATAACGATTCGATTCATTGCGTCCGCGCTTATAGAGCGTGTCGAAAGCTTTGATGATCAGCCCAACGGCCACAGCGCCTGGCGGAATGGCCCAGACGCCGCCCATCACCAGTAGCGAACCGATTAAGGTAGGCGAAATCGCCAGTCCGGAATGGTTGTTCAGTACATCCCAGGTAAAGTAATTAGCGCTGTTCAGTACTGACAGAGGACGATCGGGCCACAGCCAGGTTGGGATAAACACATAGAAATCGCGCCACATGGGCGCTAAGCCCTGAAAGTCTATCTTATGGTAATTCTCCAGCAGCAAAGCCAGGTTTTCCCATGGCGAAAACGTATCGCGCGTCAGGTACAGAAAGGTGTAAAAAGCCTCGTCGCCCATGACAGCCAGATTGTAGCGACGCAGCGCCAGCCAGAACATTCCCCCAATCGCCATCACGCCCGCAGCGGCCAGCATCCACAATGTGATCCAGCCACGTGTAATACCGATAAACAGAAATAACGCAAAAGCGATAATGATATTGGCACGCGTGCCACCAACCAGCGCGTAGGTCAGTAAGCCAAAGCTGACCGTGATGATGAGAAACAGCAGCCAGTTACGGCGCGTGGGATGCAAGAAATAGGGAATCAGCATCGCCGGGATGAAGAAATAAAAGAACCGCTTCAGTGCAACACCAGACACTTCACTGGAAAAGATCTGGTTATAGGCCGTCAGCCGGAATAACAAAAATCCGTTATGGATAAAGAACACCGTTACGGTTGCAACCGCCACCAGCGCCAGTAGCCCACCGGTCAGATGCGTTTCGACCCGGTTCATTTGTAGCCAGGGCCGGGCCGGCGCTGCGGATGCCGGCCTGAGGCGCACCTTGTAACTGACAAAGTAAATAGCATAAAACGCCGTGGCCGACAGCATCGCCTGCAGCAGAAAATCCGCCGAAACCACCTGCGTATCAAACCGAAAGACCAGAATACTGGTTAGCGGGAAACCGAAGTAGAAGGTCAGTAAAAACAATAAGGTAAAAAACAGGTGGAAGTTAAATCGTTCCTGTTTAAGTTCGCGCATGTTCAGGGTCACAATGGTCACCAGTGACAGCACATACACGATCAGCAGACCACTAAATGCCATAAGACTCATGAGGGCTCTCCTTCGCAAAGGCGCAACGCTGTTCGCCAGCCTTCCAGATAGCCTGGGGCCAGGAAAGCAATGCGCTGTTTATCGCATCCCACAAGTTGCCGACGCGCCTCTGCGACGATATCAGGCGTCAGCGCATCGTCGTTGAACAAGACAGGAAGCTGCTGCGCGGTAACATCCCGCCAGAACGGATTTTTACGCGTCAGGACGAAAGGCACATTAGCCTGAATCAGCAAACATAGCGTTCCCACGCCCTGCTGCCGTTCGAACATAAAATAGCCCAAATGGCAGCGTGCCAACAGCGCCAGATAGTCGTCAAAAGCAAGATTATCCCGCAGTAACCTTACCTGCCCCTGCGGAAAGAGTCTGTCGGCGGCGTTCTGAATCTGTCCGATATACTCATCATTGTCAGGCGGATAACCCAGCGGCACGTCAATGCGCACATCTTCGCCAAACTGAGCCTTGATCGCTGCAAGCCCCTCAATATGGCGGTTACTGGCGTCACCAGAATTACCCAGCAGCACGGTAAACGTCTTGTCTGGATGGGGCGTAATGGCGACTGCAGGTAACTTTGTAGGGAAATACAGTAAAGACTGCGGTACAGACTTGTGGCGTTGCTGGTAGTGATACAGATCGCCCTGGGTGGCGAACAGGTGTGCAATGCGCCCCTGCGCAGCACGGCGCAGGAAATAAAACAGCCGGAACTTCAGGCTGCGTGAATCTTCATACAAATCCGCTCCCCAGACGTGCCAGAACAGTTGAGAACGGCGTAACCTGCCGCTCAGCAACGCCAGCCAAAGCCAGGGGTTAAACTGCCCGTGGCAAAAGAAGCGTTGGTCGCGATTTTTCGCCCGCTGCAACAGCGCCTCAGCCAGCGCTTTCTTACTGCTAAAGGTTTCAATGTGCAAAGCGCCAAAACCGGTGAGGTTTTCAGGCTGCGATGTCACCACCATAAAGTGACGCGGTGCAGAAACAGGCTGCTCGATGCTCATCACGTCGTTAAAAAAACGCAACACCGTCAGATTGTGATGGGGAATATTGGATCCCAAAACGTGAATTAAAGTCATTTTTTTCGGCAGTAAAGAATAAATGCGCCACAGCAGAGCGCGAAATAGGTAACGTAGGTGAACATATAGGCTTGCGCTGCCCCACTGGCCCCCTGTAACGGGATAAGCCAGCGCGAGAACAGCGTCAGCAAAATAAACTGACTGATTTCGGTCAGCACATAAAAGCGTAATGAGGCTTTCGCGATGACCAGATAGCCGAAAACGTAGGCGCCGACTTTGAAAACATCGCCACAGAGTTGCCAGACAAACAAATCCCGCATGTCGTGAAATGCCGCGGAGAACAACAGGCTGATGGCGATATCACGCATCATCCACACGCTCAGGCTGGCCGCCGCGACCGCCGGTAACACAAAGCGTAACGCCCGGCCGATCTCACGCGCAATATCCTTTTTGTTATCTAACCGGGCCAGTGTCGGCAGTAGCCAGACGCTAAAGGTCGCGGTGATAAACTGCAGATAAGCATCAGATATACTGGTTACGCCCTGCCATAATCCTACCTGCGCCCAGCCGTTACTGGCCGCCAGTTGATTTCGCATCATCACCCAGGCAACCGGCAGGGTGACGGCGGTGATCAGCGCCATAATCGTGTATTTTGCCAGATGACGCGCCATTTCCGGCTGCCAGGTGGGCCGCAGCCAGCCTAAGGGGAGCGGGACACGACGTTTCAGTATCACCAGCGCTGGAAAAACGAGTAACGCGGGTACCAAAGCCAGCCCGGTCAATGCGCCCGCATAGCCCCCCAGCCACCAACACAGCACGTAACCGAGCACGCCCGTTATGCTACCGCAAATCAGGGCCAGCGCATTACCGCGCGCATCACGGTAGCCTTTTATGAACGCCAGAAGCAGGTTTGCCCACGCGATACCAAACTGAAGAAAGGCAACGATACGTATCACGTTTTGATAGCGATCGTGACCAAACAGCGCAGTGCTGATGGGAGCCGCAGCCAATAAAAAGACCAGCGCCAGTAGCGCTGAGAAGCCCGTTACCATTGCCGAGGCGGTGCCGATTAGCGCGCGGAGTTGCCGGGGCTGCTGCTGATATTGTGCAACATATGTGGTAACGCCGTTAAAGATACCCGCTCCGGCCAGCACGCCCAGCACGGTGATGAGCTGGCGAAAGTTACCGGCCTGGCCCACGCCTTCCGGACCAAAGCTGATGGCCAGTAACTTGACGACCAGCAGCCCAACCGCAATTTTTACTATCGTCGATGAGGCGGTCCATAACGATGCTTTGGCTAATGACATCAGGAAAAAAAGCTCAGTAGCGAGCCGATCACGGTGCTCTGATTGTTATCCGACAGATTATAAAACAGCGGTAAACGTAATAAGCGCTCACTCTCTGCTGTAGTAAAACGGTCCTCACCGGCAAAACGTGAAAAACGCTGGCCCGCGGGCGAACTGTGCAAAGGGATATAATGGAAAACGGCCAGGATTTCGGCCTCTTTAAGCCAGTTGATCAGGGCCTGACGATGCTTCTCATCACGCAGCTTTATATAAAACATATGGGCGTTGTGCTGACAATCAGCCGGGATGGAAGGCAATGTAATCTTGCCGTTTTCCGCCAGCGGCTTCAGGGCATCGTAGTAACGTTGCCACAAGCGCAAGCGCTGTTGATTAATTCGTTCAGAGGACTCCAGCTGCGCCCAGAGATAGGCCGCCTGCAGGTCAGCCATCAGAAAGCTGGACCCCATATCGCGCCAGGTATATTTATCTACCTGTCCCCGGAAAAACTGACTGCGATTGGTGCCCTTTTCGCGAATAATTTCTGCGCGTTCTACCAGGCTGGCATCGTTAATTAACGTCGCGCCGCCTTCTCCACCTGCGGTGTAATTCTTGGTTTCGTGGAAGCTGAAACAGCCGATATGACCAATGGTGCCTAATGCCCGGCCTTTGTACGCTGACATCACGCCCTGCGCAGCATCCTCAATAACAAACAGCTTATACTGTGCCGCCAGCGCCATAATCGTATCCATCTCACAGGCAACGCCCGCATAGTGGACCGGCACGATAGCGCGGGTTTTATCGGTTATCGCCGCTTCAATCAGCGTTTCATCCATGTTCATGGTGTCGGGGCGCACATCCACGAACACAATTTTCGCGCCACGTAATACAAAGGCGTTGGCGGTTGAAACAAAGGTGTAGCTCGGCATGATCACTTCATCACCTGGCTGGATATCGATCAGCAGCGCGGCCATCTCCAGCGAGGCGGTACAGGAAGGCGTCAGTAACACTTTCGCACTACCGAAGCGCTGCTCCATCCACTGCTGACAGCGGCGAGTATAACCGCCGTCGCCACACAGCTTGCCGCTGCTCATGGCAGACTGCATATACTCGATTTCGCTTCCCACAACCGGGGGCGCATTAAAGGGAATCATGACCTCTCCTGTAAAACCAGTACGCCGTGCTTTCAAGACGCGCGCCACTGCGTAGATAAAGACGCATCGCCGTAAGATTACTGATTTGCGTGGCAACCCGCAGACGTTCGAGCTGACGCGCACGGCCCCAGTCCGCTGCAGCCAGCATCAGGCGCTGACCGATACTTTGTCCCTGCGCCTCAGGCACCACCGCCAGCAGGCCAATACGCGCATCGCCTTCGACCTCACGTAAAGAGACAAAGCCCTGAAGCGCGCCGCGTTCATCACTGGCGACAAGGCACTGGTGATCGAAGGTGCCGCGGACCGCATTTTCGATCCACTGCGCATAGAAGCGGGCACTGTCATCAGGCGCAAACCACGGCGTGCGAAAACGACTTTGACGGAAGGCCAGAGATGCGGCTTCGCGTAATGCTGGGATTTGTGTTTCCCGCGCAATACGAATGCCAGTCTGGCGTTCGGTGCGTTTGATCGTCAACGACAAATCCACTTCACCTTCCACCAGGTGAAACTGATGCTGATTTAACGCATCGATGATGTCGGTTTGTTCCGCTGACACTTTGATTTGAAACAGCGCGCAGGCGTGCCGAAGCGCGTTTTCGAGCGACAGATCCCCCCCGGTTTCCAGCCTCACGGCGTCAAAGCCGAAGAACTGGCTCTCCCAGGTGAGTGGATTAACCTTAACGTGGACAGACATAAGTTAATCGGGTCCTTGTTAACCAGAGGTTTTTAGCGCCAGACACCTTTCGTATCAACAACCCATTGCTGAGTAATGTGCGCTGCATCAACACGGCGGAATGCATGGTGATCGACCAGCATCACCAAAATATCCGCCTCCTGCAGCGCCTGCTCGGTTGAAACCAGGGTGGCCTGTGTCGCCAGGATGTCGGGAATCTGCTGAATATGCGGTTCGGTTACCCACGTGCGGCCCTGATGCCAGTCGGCAATCAGGTGCGCCACTTCCATGGCTGGGCTTTCACGCAGGTCATCAATGTTCGGTTTAAACGCCAGGCCAAAGCAGGCAATGGTCAGATCGCTGGCACGTTTTCCGGTCTGCATCAGGCAGTCTGCCAGCGCTTTTTTTACCTGGTCCAGCACCCAGTGCGGCTTGGCATCATTCACTTCGCGAGCGGTACGAATCAGGCGTGCTAAGTCCGGATTCTGCGCCACGATAAACCAGGGATCGACCGCAATGCAGTGCCCGCCGACGCCTGGCCCAGGCTGCAGGATATTGACGCGCGGATGACGATTCGCCAGTGCAATAAGCTCCCAGACGTTAATCTGCTGCGCAGCACAAATTAGTGACAGCTCATTGGCAAAGGCGATGTTTACGTCGCGGAAGCTGTTTTCTGTCAGCTTGCACATTTCAGCGGTGCGTGCAGTTGTCTCGACGCACTCGCCCTGTAAAAAAATACGATACAAATCACTCGCTCGGGCAGAACAGGCTGGCGTCATGCCGCCAATCACGCGATCGTTGCTGATCAGCTCAGTCATGATCTGACCGGGTAAAACGCGTTCGGGACAGTAGGCGACAAAGACGTCAGGATCCCCGTCGTGCTGTGGGAAACGCAAATCAGGTCGCGCCGCGGCCAGCCAGTCGGCCATCTGCTCTGTACTGCCAACCGGAGAAGTCGATTCCAGAATCACCAGATCGCCTTTTTTCAGTACCGGCGCAATCGACAGCGCAGCCGCACGCACAAAGCGTAAGTCCGGTTGGCGCTCCGCCATAAAGGGCGTGGGCACGGCGATCAAAAAAGCGTCAGCGGCTTCGGGTTGCGTCGTAGCACGTAAATCTCCACGCTCGACCGCAGCCTGAACCACCCGATCCAAATCGGGTTCGACAATATGAATGGCACCACGATTGATGGTGTCAACCGCGTGGGCATTGATATCGACGCCCACCACTTTCTTTCCCTTTGAGGCAAAAACGGCTGCGGTTGGCAGCCCAATGTAACCCAGTCCAATAACGGAAATGGTTTCAAAACTCATAAGTTGGCTCTGTTATCTTTTAAGGCTTGCAATATTCGCCCGCAGGCTTCGCCATTCCCATAAGGGTTATGGGCACGGCTCATGGTCTGCCAGGCCTCATCATCGTTAAGTAATGTACTGACCTCATTAACAATTCTTGCCGTGTCCGTACCAACCAGCTTCACCGTTCCAGCTTCGACGGCCTCTGGACGCTCGGTGGTTTCACGCATCACCAAAACGGGTTTACCCAGTGAAGGCGCTTCTTCCTGAATACCGCCAGAATCGGTGAGAATCAGCCACGCCCGGTTCATCAACCAGACAAACGGCAGATACTCCTGAGGTTCAATCAACACAATGTTATCAATGCCGCGCAGAATGCGGTTAACGGGTTCATGTACGTTAGGATTGAGATGGACCGGATAAACGATTTGCGCATGAGGATGCTGGCGCGCAATCTGGGCCAGAGCGCTACAGATGCGCTCAAAACCTTCGCCGAAGCTTTCACGACGATGACCCGTCACCAGTACCAGCTTTTTACTGTCGTCAAGAAAGGGATAGCGTGAAGCCAGCTGCGCGTTTATCTCATTATCGTCCAGCACCCGATCTCGCACCCATAGCAAGGCATCAATTACCGTATTACCGGTGACAACAATACTGTCGTCGGCGAGATTTTCATCCAGCAGGTTCTGTCGGGAACGCAGTGTGGGCGTAAAGTGTAAACGGGCAAGATGTCCCGTCAGCTTACGATTCCCCTCTTCAGGCCACGGCGAAGCCAGATCGCCCGTGCGTAAACCTGCTTCAACATGCCCGACGGGGATTTGCTGATAGAAAGCCGCCAGGCTGGCCGCCAGCGTGGTCGTCGTATCCCCGTGGACCAGCACAATATCGGGTTTGAAATCGAGCAGTACGGTATGCATGCCTTGTAAAATACGGCAGGTTATCTCCGTTAATCCCTGTTCGGGTCGCATAACGTTGAGGTCGTAGTCAGGTTGCAGCTGAAACAAGCTCAGCACCTGATCAAGCATTTCACGGTGTTGCGCAGTGACGCACAGCCGTGATTCAAAAGCAGGGTCCTGTGCCAGTGCCTGCACGAGTGGTGCCATCTTAATGGCTTCAGGTCGGGTGCCAAAAACTGTCAGAACTTTCACACTGTTTCTCTCAATCTTGTGTATCTGACATAGTACGCTGACGACGCGCTAGCGCCACGCCCGCACCAACCAGCGCACCTATCGCGCCCCACATCACCATCATAAATGCCCGGCGGGGACTGTCGCGTGAAACCGGCTCTTCCGGCGTACGCAAATAACGGTAGGTCTGGAATTTGCTGTTAAGCGTCGGGCCTGCATCCAGTGTGGTCAGCATCGCTTTATTTTGGTCGTAGCTGATATCAAAGCTCGGCCCGGTCGCTCTCAGGGTTTCTAACTGCCCCTGCAATAAAGGCTGGCCCATTAGAAACAGATCGCTGTCAGCCAGGTTTTCGCTCACCTCACGCGTCTGCTTCTCATTAATGCCCTGCTGGCTGGCAATTTTCAGCGCCTGTTCCAGCCGATGTTGCCGTCGCAGGAATACCGCATTCGCTACGTCTTCCTGACGTTTGACCTGCGCCTTAAGCTGGCTGGTCCGTGCCTGCCACGCCCCCGTTAACTCTGCATTGAGATGGCGTGCAGCGCGTTCACTGGCATAGGCAATATACTGGCGCAGCAAATTGTTCGCATCCGCAGCAGTTTCTGCCTTAAGTTTGACGCTGTCGAAAATATTTCGTGCGCTATCCGCTGGCGTAAACTGAATGTTATCAATCATATCGTCCAACAAGGCAGCATCATTGTGGGCATTGCCGCTTTTTCGCGTTTTATAATAATCGGTTTGCTGCCAAAACTCCCGGCGGGTATCCCAGGATGAGAGCTGCATCAGGAACTCCTGATACACCTCGTCCATCACGGTAGGTGACGCCGTATTTAACGTCAAAGCGTTATTGCGCATATCCAGATTGTTCAGGAACTGTTGCTGGGAATAGTAGGATCCCAGCATATTCACCGTAGGCCGCCCTGTTATCGCGGTCGTGCTCCACACCTGTTTCATCAGCAGCGTTGCTATCCAGGCTACCAATGCAAACACGACTGCACAGCCGACTATCCAGCGCTTTCCACGCCATAGGCTGCAGCCCAGGCCGCGAATATCCAGTTCGTTCTCCACAACGTTAGCGCGCATCAGAGCGTTATCCTTTGTTAAGTCTTATCAGGGTACATTTTTTCTGGCATTGCTGAGATTATTAAGGCGTCGTTTGAAGCGTCGGATCTTTCTCGCGACGCGCCATGCATGTTTCAAACAATAGCCGTAGCCCATGAAGGCAATCAAGAACAGGGCTAACATCACCCATTCAGGGATAAAGGCCAGGTATTCACCCAGCACGCCTATGCCCGCGAGCAGAGCAGCAGCAGCGGTAATCAGTACAAAAGCCTGACGAGGAGTAAAACCCGCTCGCATGATTAAGTGATGTATATGTTGGCGATCGGCAGAAAAAGGGCTCATTCCTTTGCGTAACCGACGGTACATAATCGCGACCATATCCATCAGAGGAATTGCAATCAGCCATAATGCTGTGACTGGTGTGATGGGATGGCTTAAGCCTTGCGTGGTTTCAAGCAAAATCCAGATAATCGTAAAACCAATCATGGTACTGCCTGCATCGCCCATGAATACTTTAAAACGGCGTCCCAGAAAACCAAGATTAAGTAAAATATAGGGGATCGTGGCAGCTATCATGGCAAAGCACCACATTGCGAGACTGTGCTGCCCATCAAGATAAAGAATGATCCCCATGGCGCCAAACGTCACCATGGAAAGGCCACCCAGCAGACCATCAATACCGTCAACCATGTTAAAAGCATTAATCGCTGCCCAGACGGCAAAAAGCGTCAACACATAACCAAAGGGCCCAACTATCAGTTCTACCGGGCCAATGATGAATCCCAGACTCAACAGGTACAGTTTGGCGCAAAACATCATTACCAGCGCCACAATACCCTGTACTGTTGCCCGAATCTTCACGCTGATATCAAAGCGATCGTCAAGTGCACCAACCAACACCAGTACGCCTGCACAACCCAGGTAAAGCTTAGCGTGCGGCAAGTAGTAGTCAGTGATGAAGAAGGCGAAGCAAATTCCTGCATACACGGATATTCCGCCAACCAGTGGAATAACGCCAAGATGGCGCTTGCGCATGTTTGGCTTGTCTACCAATCCAATTTTTTCTGCTACTTTGCGAGCAAGGAAAAGAAATACCAAGGAAAAGATAAAAACTAAACCAAGCTCAGTACTCATAGTGAGTAAATTCACGTTAAACGCTCTCAGCTATCATCCTGGAACTCACATTACGTCAAAAATCGCGCCTGTTACCGTTCCAGATTCCGAATTCGGCATGAAGAGGTGCACGAACGGTTAATCGTCCACCACTGCCACCGTCATTATTATTACGTCTGCCAGCATTCAATCCTATAGCCCGAAAATAAAAAACGCCACGTCAGAACGTGGCGTCGGGGCTATTTTATGACCATTTAAAGAAAAAAACGCCATCATAGTCAGATGACGCTCTAAAGGATCAAGAACGCTTCATCATATCGAAGAATTCGTCGTTGGTTTTGGTCATGGCCAACTTGTTAATCAGGAATTCCATCGCGTCGATTTCACCCATTGGATGGATAATCTTACGCAGGATCCACATTTTCTGCAGCTCTTCCTGAGAGGTTAACAGCTCTTCTTTACGGGTACCTGAACGGTTGTAGTCAATCGCCGGGAAGACACGTTTTTCGGCAATTTTACGCGAGAGATGCAGCTCCATGTTACCGGTGCCTTTAAACTCTTCGTAAATCACTTCATCCATCTTCGAACCGGTATCCACCAGTGCCGTCGCAATGATGGTCAGGCTCCCGCCCTCTTCCACATTACGTGCCGCACCGAAGAAACGCTTAGGACGATGCAGGGCGTTGGCGTCCACACCACCGGTCAGTACTTTACCGGAGGCCGGAACGACGGTGTTGTAGGCACGGGCCAGACGCGTGATGGAGTCGAGTAAAATGATGACGTCTTTTTTGTGCTCGACCAGGCGCTTGGCCTTTTCGATCACCATCTCGGCCACCTGAACGTGACGCGAAGCCGGTTCATCGAAGGTGGACGCGATCACTTCACCTTTCACCAGGCGTTGCATCTCTGTCACTTCTTCCGGACGCTCATCGATTAGCAGCACCATCAGCACACAGTCTGGATGGTTGTAAGCAATGCTCTGCGCGATATTCTGCAGCAGCATCGTTTTACCGGCTTTCGGCGGTGCCACAATCAGACCACGCTGACCACGACCAATCGGTGACGCCAGGTCCAGTACGCGAGCGGTTAAGTCTTCAGTTGAGCCATTACCCCGCTCCATACGCAGACGGCTGTTAGCGTGCAGCGGCGTGAGGTTTTCGAACAGAATCTTGTTACGCGAGTTTTCTGGTTTGTCGTAGTTAACTTCGTTAACTTTCAGCAGGGCAAAGTAGCGCTCACCTTCTTTTGGTGGACGGATTTTGCCGGCGATGGTGTCACCAGTGCGGAGGTTAAAGCGGCGAATTTGGCTGGGAGAAACGTAGATGTCATCAGGACCGGCGAGGTAGGAGCTGTCTCCAGAGCGGAGGAATCCAAATCCATCCTGCAATATCTCCAGCACACCATCACCGAAGATGTCCTCGCCGCTTTTCGCGTGCTGCTTCAGGATTGAGAAAATAATGTCCTGCTTGCGCATACGAGCCTGATTTTCCAGCCCCATATTCTCGCCGAGGGTAATCAGCTCAGAAACCGGCGTATTCTTTAATTCGGTAAGATTCATATTGATGGGTTCTTAAACTCGGGGTAATACTCGAAATGTTTGTCGTGAATGGTATGGCAGTTAGTCCATGCCTGTTCTGTTAATGACTTTTTCAACTCTTCTCAACGATCATCGTCTTGAATAATGACTGGGAGCGAGGAGACGGTCGACTTAGTCAGAGTAGAGCTAGTCGTTAGATTGCTAAACCGCTGGTAGGTACAGTATGACAGGGTCTAACAAGAGAAAACTTTGAATGCTAACTACAAGGTATGTTCATAGTGCAGTGAAAATAAGTTAGCACGCTTAAAAGCGAACGTCCAGCAGCAGGCAAAAATTTAACCACTGCCGGACGCCCGGCCCGATTACGCCAGGTTGGCGTTCAGGAACTCTTTTAACTGACCTTTGGACAATGCGCCCACTTTTGTCGCAGCGACTTCACCGTTTTTGAACAGCAGCAGCGTCGGGATGCCGCGAATGCCGTATTTAGGCGCAGTGCCTGGGTTATCGTCAATATTCAGCTTAGCGATGGTCAGTTTGCCATCATACTCTTCTGCAACTTCATCAAGGATTGGCGCGATCATTTTACAAGGACCACACCATTCAGCCCAGAAATCTACCAGTATAACGCCGTCGGCTTTTAGCACGTCGGTGTCGAAACTGTCATCGGTCAGATGAACGATTTTATCGCTGCTCATGTTTTACTCCACAAGATTGTGCCTGGCGAATTGGCGTAATATAAACCAATGTTGGTTGACTTTATTTCATCGGATACGCTTTCGTAAAGCGATAGTAAGCTGATATTCTACCACACTATGAGCAAAACACACTTAACTGAACAGAAGTTTTCCGACTTCGCCCTGCACCCTCTGGTGGTGGAAGCCCTTGATAAAAAAGGGTTTCATAACTGCACGCCTATCCAGGCGTTAGCACTGCCGTTTACGCTTTCAGGGCGTGATGTCGCAGGTCAGGCGCAAACCGGTACCGGCAAAACGATGGCGTTTTTAACGTCAACGTTTCATCATCTTCTCTCTCACCCTGCTCCAGAGGGCCGCCAGGTTAACCAACCTCGCGCTTTAATTCTGGCCCCAACCCGTGAACTTGCGGTGCAAATTCACGCCGATGCTGAACCACTGGCGGCATCAACCGGCCTTAAATTAGGTCTGGCTTACGGTGGCGATGGCTACGACAAACAGTTAAAAGTACTGGAAAACGGTGTCGACATTCTGGTGGGTACCACCGGCCGTTTAATCGATTACGCCAAGCAGAATCACGTCAATCTCGGTGCCATTCAGGTCATGGTACTGGACGAAGCCGATCGCATGTTCGATCTCGGCTTTATAAAAGATATCCGCTGGTTGTTCCGTCGCATGCCTGCTGCCACGCAACGCCTGAGCATGCTGTTCTCCGCCACGCTCTCTTACCGCGTGCGTGAGCTGGCATTCGAGCACATGAACAGCGCCGAATACGTTGAAGTTGAACCTGAGCAAAAAACCGGTCATCGCATTAAAGAAGAGCTTTTCTACCCTTCGAATGAAGAGAAAATGCGCCTGTTACAGACGCTGGTAGAAGAAGAGTGGCCTGACAGAGCAATCATTTTTGCGAATACCAAGCATCGCTGTGAAGACATTTGGGGCCATCTGGCTGCAGACGGTCACCGGGTCGGCCTGCTGACGGGTGACGTGGCACAGAAGAAGCGTTTACGTATCCTGGATGACTTTACCAAAGGCGATATTGATATTCTGGTCGCGACCGACGTTGCGGCTCGTGGCCTGCATATTCCTGCGGTGACGCACGTATTTAACTATGACCTGCCGGACGATCGCGAAGACTATGTTCACCGCATTGGCCGTACGGGACGTGCAGGCGCAAGCGGTCACTCCATCAGCCTGGCCTGTGAAGAGTACGCATTAAACCTGCCCGGTATTGAAGAGTACATTGGTCACAGCATTCCGGTGAGTAAATACAACAGCGACGCGCTGTTAACTGAATTACCGCCACCGAAACGTCTGACGCGCAATCGCTCAGGCAACGGTCAGCGTCGCGGAGGCAACAATACCGGCCGTCGCGGTGCACCCCGTCATAGCAACCGTAAACGTTCGGGTTAAGTTGACCATGCTAAGCGCATCGACTCTCTATGCTGCAATTGATTTAGGCTCTAACAGCTTTCATATGCTGGTCGTCAGCGAAGTGTCAGGAAGTATCCAGACCATCGCCAAAATCAAGCGCAAGGTGCGCCTGGCAGCAGGCCTGGATAAATCCAATTGCCTGTCCGCCGAAGCCATGGCCCGGGGCTGGCAATGTCTGCGGCTTTTCTCTGAACAGCTTCAGGATATTCCTCCCGATCAAATTCGGGTAGTGGCAACCGCCACGTTACGCATTGCCGCTAATGCGCAAGCGTTTCTTGATAAGGCGCAACAGATTCTGGGTTGCACCATCAATGTGATTAGCGGCGAAGAAGAAGCGCGTCTGATTTATCAAGGCGTAGCACATACTACCGGGGGTTCCGATCAACGCCTGGTCGTGGATATCGGCGGTGGCAGCACAGAGTTAGCCACCGGCGATGGCTCCCATGCCAACGTGTTGTTTAGCCTGCAGATGGGCTGTGTCACCTGGCTGGAGCGATTCTTTGGCGATCGCCACCTGGCTAAAGAGAATTTTGACCAGGCTGAAGAGGCTGCCAAAGCGATGCTGAAACCTGTTGCCGGAGAACTGCGCAAACAGAGCTGGCAGGTGTGCGTTGGTGCGTCCGGAACCGTTCAGGCCCTGCAGGAAATCATGGTCGCCCAAGGCATGGATGAGCGCATCACCCTGAGTAAGCTACAGCAGTTAAAACAGCGGGCCATTCAGTGCGGCAAACTTGAAGAGCTTGAAATCGAAGGCCTGACGCTGGAGCGGGCGTTAGTGTTTCCAAGCGGTTTGTCCATTCTTATTGCCATCTTTCAGGAACTCAATATTGACAGCATGACGCTGGCCGGCGGCGCGCTGCGCGAAGGGCTGGTGTACGGAATGCTGCACCTGCCTGTCGATCGCGATATTCGCAGCCGCACGCTGCAAAATGTGCAGCGCCGGTTCAATATTGATGTCTGCCAGGCAGACAGGGTCCGGCAGCTAGCGGAAAGTTTTTTTCGCCAGGTCAGTGTTCACTGGAAACTGGATCAGCGCTGTCGGGAGCTTCTGCTAAGCGCCTGTGCGATTCATGAAATCGGGCTGAGCGTCGATTTCCGTCAGGCACCGCAGCACGCGGCCTATCTGGTCCGCCACCTTGATCTTCCGGGTTTCACCCCAGCGCAGAAAAAATTGCTGGCCTGTTTACTGCAAAATCAAAGTGGCAGCATCGACCTTGCGCTACTCACGCAACAAAACGCCCTGCCGCCGCGGCTGGCCGAGCGTTTGTGCCGTCTGCTACGGCTGTCCATTATCTTCTCGACTCGGCGTCGTGATGACACGTTACCCGCCGTTCGTATGCAGGCGGATGATGAAGCACTGCACGTTACGTTACCGGCGGGCTGGCTGGAAGCACATCCTCTGCGGGCCGAGCTGCTCGAACAGGAAAGCCACTATCAGTCCTATGTTCACTGGTCGTTAACGCTTTCCTGATCCCGTCTGCGACGGATTAGCTCTTTTTCGCCTTTTCCAGCATTGCACGCAACCCGGCCACCCGACTCTGGCCGGTTTTCATGCGCTCCTCTGCACTAACCACTTTGCGCTCGGTTTCCCACACTACGTCGTCCTGCGGCAGCTCCAGCAGAAAGCGGCTGGGTTCAGGGCGGATGAGCTCACCATACTGACGGCGCTCCCGACACAAGGTAAACGTCAGCTCTTTCTGCGCGCGGGTAATGCCAACGTAGGCCAGACGGCGCTCTTCCTCAATGTTGTTCTCATCGATACTGCTCTGATGCGGCAACAGCCCTTCTTCCATGCCGACCAGAAACACGTAGGGGAACTCCAGCCCTTTTGAGGCATGAAGCGTCATCAGCTGTACCTGATCAAGCTCTTCGTCGCTCTCACCGCGCTCCATCATGTCGCGCAGCGTAAAGCGGGTGACAACCTGCGCCAGCGTCATCGGCTCATCCAGATCGCTACCCTCCAGCATTTCCGTCATCCACTGAAACAGCGTATTGACGTTTTTCATCCGCATTTCAGCGGCTTTGGGGCTGCCCGATGTCTCAAACAGCCAGCTTTCGTAATCGATGCCGCGAATCAGATCGCGCACGGCATTAACCGGTTCACGCTCACTGAGCTGGATAATGTCGTTGAGCCAGTGGGTGAAGCGCTGCAGATGTTCAAGGCCGCGCCCCGTCAGCGTTTGCCCAAGGCCCACATCAAAGCTGGCGTTAAACAGGCTTTTATTGCGGATATTGGCCCACTCACCGAGTTTTTGCAGCGTTGCCGGACCAATCTCGCGCCGTGGCGTATTCACAATACGCAAGAAAGCGCTGTCATCATCGGGATTGGTCAGCACCCGCAGATAAGCCAGCAGGTCTTTGATCTCAGGACGAGAGAAAAACGAGGTCCCGCCTGAAATGCGATAGGGAATGCGGTTCTGCATCAAGAATTTTTCGAACACGCGGGACTGATGATTACCGCGGTACAGGATCGCGTAATCTTTATACTGCGTTTTATTAATAAAGTGATGGGCAATGAGTTCGCCCGTTACCCGTTCGGCCTCATGTTCTTCGCTATTGGCACTCAGCACCTTGAGTTCACTGCCCAGACCCAGTTCAGAAAAAAGACGCTTCTCAAACACATGGGGATTATTGGCGATCAAAATATTCGCGGCTTTGAGAATACGCTGTGAAGAGCGGTAGTTTTGCTCAAGCTTGACCACCTCCAGCGCCGGAAAATCCTCATTAAGCAGGACCAGATTCTGTGGCCGGGCACCGCGCCAGGAGTAAATCGACTGATCGTCATCTCCTACCACGGTAAAACGCGCACGGGTGCCGACCAACAGCTTCACCAGTTCGTACTGACTGGTGTTTGTGTCCTGATATTCATCCACCAGCAGGTAGCGAATACGTTGTTGCCAGCGCTCGCGGACGTCCTGATTACGCTGTAGCAGAAGCGTAGGCAACAGAATGAGGTCGTCAAAATCCAGCACGTTACAGGATTTGAGATGCCGGTCATACAGGGCATAGCAATGGGCAAACACGTTATCCCGCTCCGAGCGGGCCAGCGCGGCCGCCTGCGGCGGATCGACCAGATCGTTTTTCCAGTTCGAAATGGTAGAAATGAGCTGCTGCAGTAACGTCTTGTCCTCTTCCAGCCACTCGCTGGTGAGGTCTTTGAGTAACGCCAACTGATCCTGATCGTCGAACAGGGAAAAGTTGGACTTCATGCCCAGCGCCACATATTCGCGCTTGATGATTTCCAGACCCAGCGTGTGAAACGTGGAGATCATCAGGCCGCGCGCCTCTTTGCGCCCCAGCGTTTGCGCCACGCGCTCTTTCATTTCGCGTGAGGCTTTATTGGTGAAGGTCACGGCGGCGATATGGCGGGCCTGATAGCCACACTCACGAATCAGATGCGCGATTTTGTTGGTGATTACGCGGGTTTTTCCCGAGCCAGCGCCTGCCAGCACCAGACAGGGACCGGTAACAAATTCGACGGCTCGTTGTTGGCTGGAGTTTAAACGCATCGGGACATCGCTCTGTTGAAATAAGATACCGATTTCAAACCGCAAGCCGGCATGTACAGGCTCAGTGAACAGGTGCGGTAAACGCATCTGCGATTTGAAAAGACAGGTTTATAATGGGGGACGATTATACACAACAGAGACATTATCATGGCGAAAACTGCCGCAGCTTTACATATTCTGGTGAAACACGAGGCGCAGGCTATCGCCCTGCTGGAAAAACTGCAAAAAGGCGAAAACTTCCAGCAGCTTGCCCGCAAGCATTCTGTGTGCCCTTCTGGTCGGAACGGGGGAGATTTAGGCGAGTTTCGTCGGGGAAAAATGGTCGCGGCTTTTGATAAAGCGGTATTCACCTGCCCGTTGCTACAACCTTTCGGGCCGGTGAAAACCGCTTTTGGTTATCACATTATCAAAGTGCTCTATCGCAACTGATCACTTCTTCTTCATTTGCTGCAGGACCCGGCTGCACTGATTCTCGTCAGTATCACTGGGTGAAATCAGCGCCAACAGCGCTGCCGCAGGCCCGACCACAGCACCTAATGCCACCGCCGCCGCCCCGCGTGCCAGTAAGGGACCGGTTTTCACGCCAGCGTCCGGATGCTTGAAGGTGCCCCGAACATACAAGGGCGAGCGCAGGGTCACGATTCGGATGCCTTTACTTTCTGGATTGACTGAAAGATCCAGCCGCTCGTTGGCAAAGTTCGCGTTGCCTGACACGTTAATGACGGCATTTTCCGTATCGAACACGAACAGGTTTGGCGTGGCCAGACCGTTTTGCAGTTTAAGATCGGTGGCCGCACAGTTAATACGAACTTCATCATCACCAAACAGCTTACCGACCAGATAGTTGCCGACGTTGAGTCCGGCAATTTCCATCAGGTTGCGGCTGATCAGTCCGTCGTTCATCAGCAGTTTCAACTGACCGTTGCTGGTTGCCAGCAGGTCAGCAACGGAGTTGCCGGTGCCGGTCAGGCTGGCATCGCCGTTCAGCTGCCCAAGGCTGTTTTGCATTGCCTGTACGTCGGGGAACAGCTGGCGCAGGCGAAGTTTACGGGCATGAATATCGGCCCGGCCCCGCATCGGTGAGCGATTCCCTTCCAGGCGGATGGTGCTGTTCAGATTACCGCCCGCCATACCGAAACGCAGTGGATCAAGCAGCAGGTTTCCGTTATCGAGCTGCAAATGGGTATAAAGATCGCTCAACGGTAGTGAACTGCTGTGTTCGATGCGCTTGCCGCTAAACTTCACATCCGCATCCATAACGTCCCAGCTTTTGGTGTCGAACCTGTCGTGAGGCAGAACGCGATCCGCAGGCTGTACGGTTTTTTCACCGCGTTTTGCCTTGGCCTGTTCGGTTTTCTCGCTGCCCTTGCCCGAGTTAACGCCGATCAACGGGCCCAGATCCGCCATACGTAACTGATCCGATCTGAGTTCACCGACCAGTTTTGGCCGTGGCTTGCCCTGGCTGTAGGTCAGAGAGCCATGAATATCGCTGTCGCCAATATGACCATTAAATCCCTGGTAACGAAAAACGGCACCGTCTTTGCCGGTAAATTTGGCAATCAGGCGGCCATCAGTTTCATAAGGCGGGGTATCCGGTAACAGAACGCCGGTCAGACCATAGAGGTTTGCCAACGTATCGCCAGAAAAACGTAGACGCACGTCCAGCCCGCCCAGATTCAGGGGATCCTGAACGCCGCCGGTCAGCTGTACGCGCGTGCTACCGTTCCGGACGTCTGCCTGAATCGGGAACGCTGTGGTCTGACTACGCAGGGATAACATGCCGCCAATCTTGCCCTGACCCGTGAGTTTTTCATTGTGATAGCTGCCGCTTGCCTGCCAGCCAAAGACAAAATCACCCGCGCCTTGTTGTTTATCGTCTCCGCCCGCGATTTGTGAATAGGGCACAGGCTTGCCGAGCGGGTTAACCTTCAGCGTGACATCGGCCTGGTTAACGGCATCGCGGTAGAGAATGGTGCCCTGATCGAACAGAATATTATCGAGACGAAATGACCAGGCTGAAGGTGGCGCATTATCATCTTTGCTGTCGCTGTCAGCGAGGGTAAAGGTCCAGTTGTTTTTCTTATCGGCGGTCTGAATCAGGCGGGCATCAGGCTGCTGCAGTTTTATCCACGGGATAAAGACTTCTTTGTGCAGTAGGGCCAGAGGGGCAAGTGTGGCGTCCACGCGTTGCAGGTGGATCATGGTCACGTCAGGAATATCAGGGGGATTGCCCAACATAATGTCTTCGGCGTGCAGATGAGGCCAGGGTAACCAGCCGCGCCATCCGGGTTCTTCAGGATTACGCTGCCATGCGACGCCCAAATCCCCCCGAATGGCAAAGGGACGGTTAAGTTCCGCAGACACTTTCTGATTAATAGTGGGTTTCAGGCGATTCCAGTCGAATGTTGCAATGACTATCACTACAACGACGATCAGCAATACAACAATCCCGCCAATCCAGCTTACAATTTTTCCGGCGCGTGACATTAGGCTTCCTCCCTGCTCTTTCACGGTCTCCGTTAAAGATAGTCGAGAGCGCGCGGGAAGGGATCAATCAAGCTGCACAGGAAGGCTTTCCAGTTCGGAAAAGGGAGCAGGACGAGAAAAAAAATACCCTTGAGCCGCCATCGCCGGGGACGATTTAACCTGATCCCACTCCTGTTGCGTCTCAACGCCTTCAACAATCACGCCGTTGCAGTAACGATTTATCAGCGACAACAGCATGGGAAAAAGTATCCGGCCTTCATCTGACGCACGTAAGAGAATAAAAAGTTCACGTGACAGCTTAATGTAGTCGTATTTAAGCTCGGTCAGTGCAGAGAAGTTCGCCATGCCCGAACCGAAATCATCCAGCCACAACGGCCCCAGTTCAGGCATTTGCGCGACCATCTCCTCCTGAGGCAGGACATGGTGCTCGGTCAGCTCAAAGCGAACCCAGGGTAAACGGGTAATCAGACTGCGAATCGGTACATGGTTTTGTATCAACGACAACGAAGGGCCGTCAATATTCACTGATGCCATGACGTTATTGCGACCAAAGAACGATTCCCACTGGGTGAGTAATTCTAACTGCTCCTGAACAATATTAAGGCGTTGTGCTATTTCCAGCTCAGAAAAATAGGCTTCAGGAGACAGTTTCTTCTCTGGTTCAGACGGATGTGTGATGGCCGTCAGCAGTTCAATCGCCAGCAGTTGCCCCGAAACCTTATAGATGGGCTGAAAGGTATAGCTGCGTTGACACTGTTGCCAGATGAGACGTTTTTTTTGCTGCGGGTTGATGTCAATTGAAGAAGGTAGCCATTGACTAAAATTCTCCATAACCATGGTCTTTTCCTGGTTGATAGTAAGCGCCTTCATCTGGCGGCCTGGCAGCGTTTATCGTTTAACATTCGACAACTTAGTGAAAACCCGGCCACGTTGAAGCAACGAGTCTACGCCTCTTTTAGTGCGACAATCGCCGAAACAAGCCGCTTTATCGGGTTAATTATCGCTTTACCTCACCCTAAATTAAATTAAAACGCTGTTTTAAAAAGTTGACGATGACGCTAACAAACGCGAGACTGAAGCAAATGTAAACTACAGGCCTTAAACCATGACGCATAAAAAAATCGCCGTTATCGGTGAATGCATGATTGAACTGTCCGAAAAAGGCGACAACATTAAACGCGGCTTTGGCGGTGATACGCTCAATACGGCCGTTTACCTTGCCAGACAGGTCGATCAACACAAAATCCGGGTGGATTACGTGACGGCGCTGGGAAACGATCCCTTTAGCGCACAGATGATCGCCCGCTGGCAGCAGGAAAACGTGCATACCGACCTGATCCAACGCCTTGAGGATAAAATGCCCGGTCTGTACATGATCCAGACAGACGACCAGGGCGAGCGCACATTCTGGTACTGGCGCAATGACGCGGCGGCACGCTACTGGCTTAATGGCCCTCTGGCAGAAGACATTTGCCAGCAGCTGGAACATTACGACTACCTTTATCTCAGCGGTATCAGTCTTGCTATCCTGACTGACGCCAGCCGTGCAAAGCTCATGCAGGTGCTGGCAAACTGCCGCAAAAACGGAGGCAAGGTGATTTTCGATAATAATTACCGGCCTCGCCTGTGGAAAGACAATGCCAGTACTCGCCAGGCCTATCAAAAGATGCTCGATAACACGGATATTGCCTTCCTGACGCTGGATGACGAGCATCTGTTATGGGGCGTGCAGCCTGTCGAAGACGTCATTGCCCGGGCACGTCAGGCAGGCGTTAGCGAGATCGTCATCAAGCGCGGTGCGGAATCCTGCCTGATTGCCGCGGAAGACCAGCCTGTTAGAGAGGTTCCGTCAATCATGCTGGCTAAAGAAAAGATCATTGACACCACGGCGGCGGGCGATTCGTTCAGTGCGGGCTATCTGGCTAAGCGTCTGGTTGGCGCCTCGGTCGAGGAGGCCGCCCAGCGTGGTCCTCTCACTGCCAGCACGGTTATTCAGTTTCGTGGGGCGATTATTCCGCAGGAAGATATGCCTGCATAATTGCTCTGTCGCATGGCCAGGATGAGACGAGTATCCTGGCCATGCCTGACTGTAAACGGAGTCAGTATGAATCGCATCAATCTGGTCTGCCTGGGCGTGCGTGATATGAAAAAATCCCTGGCCTTTTATAAAGGCATCGGTTTTAAAACGCAGGTGACTGAGCAGAATCCGCCCATCGTATTTTTCAATAATTCCGGCACCAAACTCGAACTCTTTCCTCTCGATAATTTGGCAAAAGATATCAATGAAACCCATCCACCCAGGCTAGCCGACGACGGATTCAACGGCATTACTTTTGCCATTAATGTTAAGTCGAAACACGAGGTCGACGATCTCATGGAGTTGGTACAAAGCCAAGGTGGAACCCAGGTAAAACCGCCGCAAACCGTTCACTGGGGTGGCTATAGCGGCTATTTCCGCGATCCCGACGGCTATTACTGGGAGATTGCCTGGGCATCATTCTGGAAGTTTGACGATCGGGATATGCTCATTATCGATGAAAGCCCATAGCCATAGCCATCGCGCTCTGGCGCAGTGCAGCCCGTGCCAGACTTCCCGCTTGCACAGCGATTAACCGCGCAGCAACACATCACTTTCTTTAAATAAAAACACGATAAATATGTCCTCCGTTTCCGTCAGGGCAAAAGGAAAATCCATTCATTTCACTTAAGTCAGCCAACCCGTTTTCTTCCTGCTCTATCCTGCCCTCCTCCGTTAATGCTGGCTAATCTTAATTTATTTTTATTCCTTTAAAATTATCGGCTTAGCACCATATTCAGCATGCCAGGCATAGTCTGAATCTCGGCATTTTAGCGGTTTTGAGTTGGACGATTAGGCCAAAACAGGCCATCTTTTAAACAGCGACAGCAGGATGCTGTTTTCACGGCCGCGAACAAAACAACGACAACATCTCTCGCATCAGGACACAGCTATGAATACTGAAATCATTAATATCTGGCCTAATGGTGATGCGCCCGGTGCCAGCGATTCTCGCGCTCAGCCACAAATCGTCGATACGGCAAAAGAGTACGAACCCTACGATCGCGTGGCAACCGGCGTTCGCTGCCCGGAAATGGCTATCTGGCATCCTGTGGAATCCAACGGGATTACGCTCCTGGTCGCGCCCGGCGGTGGCTACCATCGCATCATGATTGACCGTGAAGGCAGCGCGCTGGCAACCTTTTTCACCTCTATGGGTTACACCCTGGCCGTCATGACCTATCGCCTGCCCTATGACGGACATCATGAAGGACCAGATGCTCCACTCGCCGATGCGCAGCGAGCCGTGCGCGTCCTGCGTGAGCGGGCGCAGCGTGGGCTGAACGGCAAATACATTGTTATGATGGGTTTTTCGGCTGGCGGCCACGTTGCCGCAAGTCTCGGCACGCGGTTTGCGGAGAAGATTTATCCCGTTCAGGACAACGCAGAGAATTTTTCGCCTCGTCCGGACGCTATGGTGCTGGTTTATCCTGTGATCAGTATGCGTGATGGCCTGGCCCATGAAGGCTCGCGCACCCGTTTATTAGGCGCATGGCCTGACCAGAAAGCGATTGATGCCTATTCACTCGAAACCCGGGTGCACAACCAGGTGCCGCCGACCTTGCTGATTCATGCCGCCGATGATGATGCCGTCCCGGTGAATAACAGCATGGTGTTTTTCAGCGCATTACGGGAACACAATGTTCCCGTCGAAGTGCATTTTTACCAGAAAGGCGGGCACGGTTTTGGCATCCGTGGCGTCGCGGATTTGCCCCTCGCCAGTTGGCCAATGTTAGTGACCGAATGGCTCAGGGCAAAAACCTGATGGATCAGGAGGTCGGTGGCGCTGCATCACCGGCAGCGTTACTGTCCGGCTGGCTGACGTCCCCGCCGGCCGCCGGTGCAGATGCTGTCGCAGGCAACGTCATCAGCTTATCCCAGCCCGTTTTAAGGCTCTTAACGTTGGTTTCTGATTCACCTTCCGGTTGAATCAGTACCATCATTAACTCCTGACTAAGTTGCTGCCGCAACTCCTGATTGAGCTGATCGCGCGTCAGGCCGGAGAGAAAATCCTGCCGCAGCTTTTGATACTGCTCCGGTGCAATATCTACCACTGAATTGCGCTGAGAGCGTAAACGCTGGCTAATCAGCACGTCAGTATCTGTGCGCGCGTAGGTTGTGAACAGCTTATTCAGCTCCAGAAGTTTTTGGGCCATCAGGGCATCAAACTCTTCCTGTGGCAAACCGTTATCGCGCACGGCAGCCAGCTCGCGGGCAACCAGGTTCATATTCTGTTCCAGGCTGTCATTGCGCGTATCCATATTAATGGAACACTGCGCGCGCTGGTAAAGCACCCGACAGTCAAATCCCACCTGCACACCCTGAACTTTTTTATTGCTCATCGCGCGCTGCACGTGCCAGAACAGCGCTTCGCGCGCCAGATCGCTACGCCAGTAACGCTGCAAGTTCTGTGAGTCCCGGATGGGCTGCCACGGCGTATCCCAGACAAGGGACAGGCGATCCTGCGCTAACGTGCCGCTGACCAGATTAACCGGATCGTGCGGTAAAGGAGACAAGGTGGGCATGGATGCAGGGGCGCTGCGCTTGCCTTCCAGCGGTGAAAACGCTTTGTTGATTTGTTCAGAAAGGTTGCGGCTGTCGACATTGCCGACGACATAAAGTGTCATGGCATCTGGCGTATACCACTGCTGGTAGAAACTTTTCAGCTGCGCGACGTCAACGGGGGCACGCGGTTTCTCAGCCGGATCGTGCGCTAGCAACGCCGACCCTTTCAGCCGATAGCGCCACCAGACATCCTGAGTATCCGCAGGCCAGGTTCTTACCGGATCGGAAGCGGACAGGGCTGTATCGACAACCTGATTGGTAATCGCCATATCACCCGCCGTGGCCGCCAGCCAGTTCAGGGCTTCTTTCAGTAACTCAGGGCGGTTATTGGGCAGGCTTAAATTGTATTGCGTGTAATCATACGATGAAATAACCGGCGGCAGAGGCCGCTGTGGATCGATACTCTGCTGCCATAATGCGCGCTGCTGATTCGTATCCAGGGCGGTATTGTGTACCAGCGCCAGGCGTGACAAAAGGTGGCTGAAACCAGTTTGCTGGGCGCTTTCCACCAGTGAACCGGTATTAACCACCATGCGTAACTCAATGCGATCGCTTGGCCGTTGCGGTGTTGCCAACAGTTGCCAGTTAAATCCGTTGTCCAGTCTTCCCTGTTGCCAGGCTGGATCAGGTTGCAGCGTTTCTGCCGGCGCACCGTAACTGGTCGCTGCCAGTACTAATCCACCAACCAAAAGCCGAATTCTGGTGCCCTGCATGTGAACCCCTACTCAAACAATTCAAAAATCGTTATCACTGGCGCGTTTAGCCGCGTTTATAAGCAAACCGGACATGGCCGATTCGCGCTGCCGATCATTAACAACAGGTTTGACCACAGGAAGACCGGGATGTCACGCAACGAAGTGAAAAACGTTGAAAAAAACAAGTGGGGTTTATTATCCAAATGCCCGCTGTCAGGGCAAGTGACAGCGGGCATTTGAGAGGATTAAATCACATTCAAAGGTTAAATCGCAGATTCTGAGGGATTTTCTGCCTTATTTTTGCCCGCCAGCGTGTCACCCAGCTGTTTTTTATCCAGCTGATCAACCCATTTTGCCACCACCACCGTGGCGACGCCGTTACCGACTAGATTGGTCAGCGCACGCGCTTCAGACATAAAGCGGTCAATACCTAAAATCAGCGCCAGGCCAGCAACCGGTAAATGTCCTACTGCTGAAAGCGTTGCCGCCAGCACAATAAACCCACTGCCCGTTACCCCGGCTGCGCCCTTGGAAGACAGCAGTAGCACGACCAGCAGCGTAATTTGATGGAAGATATCCATGTGGGCATTGGTGGCCTGGGCGATAAAGACAGCCGCCATCGTCAGGTAGATTGAGGTTCCGTCCAGGTTAAAGGAATATCCTGTTGGAATCACCAACCCCACCACTGACTTCTTACAGCCCAGCCGTTCCATCTTATCCAGCATACGTGGCAGTGCAGATTCCGATGAAGAGGTGCCCAGTACAATCAGCAGCTCTTCTTTGATGTAGGCAATGAATTTAAAGATGCTGAAGCCACCGAAGACGCGAGCGATGAGTCCCAGCACCACCACCACAAACAGAATACAGGTGATATAGAAGCAGATAATCAGCTGTCCAAGCTGGACCAGTGAACCTACGCCATATTTACCGATGGTAAAGGCCATGGCACCAAATGCCCCGATAGGCGCAAGGCGCATGATCATATTGATGATGCCAAAAATCACTTTGGAGAAGCTTTCGATCACGTTGAAAATTAACGTGCCCGTGTTGCCCAGACGATGCAGCGCAAAACCGAACAGGACGGCAAACAACAGGACCTGCAAAATGTTACCGCTGGCAAAAGCACCAATCACGCTGCCCGGAATCACATCCAGTAGGAAGGCAACGATGCCTTGCTGCTCGGCCTGCTGGGCATAAATGGCCACGGCTTTCGCATCCAGCGTCGCGGGATCAACGTTCATGCCCACACCAGGCTGTACAACGTTAACCACGATCAGACCGATAATCAGCGCAATAGTACTGACGATTTCAAAATAGAGCAGCGCAACCGCACCCGTGCGGCCGACGGCTTTCATGCTTTCCATCCCGGCGATACCGGTCACCACCGTACAGAAAATCACAGGCGCGATGATCATTTTGATCAATTTAACGAAGCCATCCCCTAACGGCTTCATTTGGGTACCTAAATCTGGATAGAAATGGCCCATAAGTACGCCGATAGCAATGGCGACCAGAACCTGGAAATAAAGGCTTTTAAATAGTTTCATAAACAGGTATCCACTAACGAATAGGGTAATGTTGTCGGATTTTTTATTGTGACTGGCTGGCGAGGCAGGCCGGGCCAGACAGTGGACAGAAAATAACACTCTGTTTACGTGATTAATACAGGGCTGCAAAGTCAGGGGAAATGATACAAGCGTAATTCTGAACTGAAACGCTTCAGCAAGGGGTTTTGTAACTAAAATTCTTGCAAAATCAAGGGATCAGAGGGTTAATCCTCCGGTTGAGGTGAAGGAACCCATTGTGCATTGAACTGCGCCAGCGGCAGGGCTTCAGAGTAGAGATAACCCTGACCAATCGTGATACCACGCGCAAGCAGCCAGTCACGCTGCTCACAGGTTTCCACCCCTTCAGCAATCACATCCAGATCGATAATATCCGCAATGGCCGCAACGATGCGCACCATGGTGTCATCTTCAGGTAAGGCGGCCACAAAGCTGCGGTCCATTTTAAGCTTATTGACTGGCAATGACTTAAACTGGTGCAGATAGTTCAGGTTGGAATAGCCCATCCCAAAGTCATCAAGCGCGACGGCAACACCGGTTTTTTGCAACATTCTCAGCAGAGAAATAGCCTGCTCGGCATCGCCAATCTGCGCGGTTTCGGTAATCTCCAGCACCAGAGAACCGGGCGCAATGCGATGCCGCTCAAGCAGAGCGTGCAGATGGCTGACGATGCTGGCATCGCGTAACTGTACGGCAGAAATATTGATACTCAGCGGCACCGTTACGCCGTGACGCTGCCAGCCCGCCAGAATGCGACAGGCTTCCTCAACGACCCAACGGCCAATGGCGGAAATCACCCCGATCTCTTCAGCACTGGCAATGAATTCTTCGGGTAAGCCATAGCTGCCGTCGGCCTGACGCATGCGTAACAGCGCTTCCGCACCGGCTAACCTGCCGGTCTGCATATCGATTTGAGGCTGCAGATAAAGGGCAAACTGTTCGTCGTGCAGGCCTTGTAAAATATCATGTTCCTGGGTCAAGCGTTTTTGCGCACGCTCGGTTAACGCGGCATCAAAAAACAGGATCTGATTTTTGCCCTGACGGCGTGCTGACATCATGGCCGAGGTCGCTCTGTCCAGCATCTCACCGGCGCCCATCGACTCGCCCTCTTCACCTAATGCCAGGCCGATGCTGGCGTTAGGCCGTAGCTGCAATTGATGCAGATTGACGGGCTGGTTTAGGCGAATCATCAGATTACGGGCCAGACGCAGGGCGCGAAACGGGTTATTGGCCGACTTCATCAACAGAACGAAATCGCTGGTTGTGGTCTGCGCTAAGACAGTGTGGTCATCAATGGTGCTGCGAATTTTCTCGACCAGCGTCAACATCAGCGTATCGCGCTGCTCGTCGCTTAATACGCCATTGGCTTCCTGCAGCGTTTCAATGCGAATGACCATCAAACTAAAAGGCTGTCTCCGGGAAGAGATAAACTGGTCCAACAGTGCTAAAAACAATGCCCGGTTAGGCAGATCGGTAACGGCAAAGTGCGTCGTTAACCGGCTCATCTCATCGTGGATGGACTCCAGCACGTGTTGATTGCGGTTATAACTGCGAATCAACATACCAATTTCATCGTCGCGATGATCGGCAGGCAGGGTGAGTTTGTGCGTCAGGATTGACTGGGGCGGTAACTCCTGGATCTCACGCGAAATTCGCCGCAGTGGATGCACCACTAACCGGTTGATGCACCAGCTGATCGAGACCGACAGTATCAACGCCAGCAGTAGGTAGGTGATGATCATCGTCGAGAGCGTGCTCAGGATAAACTGATAAACACGCGTTGAATTGGCCTGTAACACCAGATAGGCCAGCGGCTTAGGTAAGCCAGTATGTTCCACCGAATAGAGCGGTAGCGTGATTTGCACCGGCAGCTCAAACAGACGGGCCACCAGCCTGGGAATCGGCTTTTCGTTTTCAAAATTCGCGTGGAGCGCCTGAAAAGCATTGGGCAACACTACATCCGCGCGCGATAAGATGCCTGCCGGCTTAAGAGAGTGAAGAATGCGTTCGGCCTGGGGAATATCGGCTTTCAGGACGGCTTCAGACAGCGGCTGACGCACGGTATGCGCGATATTCTCCATTTGCTGGGCGTAGTCGATCCTGCGCTGCTGCACAAAATGGAACAGTTGAATAACGATAAAAATGCTGATGGTGACCGTCGCAATCAGAGAAACGGTTGCCATCTGTTTTATCGTCAGTGATCGGCTTACGCGCAAAAATTTTACTCCCGGCTCGCTAAGAGCGTAGATATCCGTCTGGAAAAGCGCGTCAAGTATATCCTATTGCAGCGTTATTTTGTGGCTTAAGGGGGCGGAAGCAGACGATTCAGAAAGGAGGAAGTAACAAAAAGAGAGTTGCCTCAGCAGCATCCCCTCAATGTGGAACCGTGAAGGAATGCTGCCGTCTGTGTTCAGGCCACGATCAACGCTTTTCCTGATAAGCCATCCAGGTCAGTAACTGCAGGCTGGCAGAAAAGTAGTTCTGCTCAGGAGACAGTTTATCACTCAGGTAGCCTGTTTCGTTGAGCACCAAATCACGTACCGCCAGCAAGCCGCCTTCCAGATGGTAAGGCGCCGCCGTATTGGCCAGCACATCAAACCAGGCCGGCGTATTCATACGACCATAGCCCTGCCAGAGTCGCTGGAAAGGCCCCAGCGCCAGGCTTTGCGGATCGTACCACCAGATATTCAGCGGCACGCGGATGGCATCGTAACTAAAGCGATTTGAATAACCCACCGCGGGCGCGACGGAGCCGTCGGCGTTCAGCGCGACCCAGTCAAGCGGCAGATCGCTGTTGCCAAAATGCATCTTACCCAGCAGCGCCATCCCGCCATCAATCAGCTTGTTCCAGACCTGCAAATGGCTGCGCTGGCCGAACTCCTGCCAGGCGACAAACAGGAAATAAGAGGGATTCAAAACCACATAGCTGTTCTTATTGAATCCCTGCGCGCCCGGCATCATTACGGTGTAGCCACCGAAGTTCGTCACATCGAGTTTGACTATCGCTCGCTGAATGCGATCCGATTCCTGCTGATAATCGCTTGCATTCCATTTTTGCGCTGCCCGTTGCAACGCCCATGCAATCAGCACATCGCCATCGGACGCGTTATTTTTATCCGCGACAGGATCCTGTGCATCAGGAATGTAGCGCCAGTAGAACAGATCGTTTTGCGGATTGCGCAGGTTCGTGCGCGTCCACTTCCAGAGTTTATCGAAGGTCGCGCGATCGTTATAAGCAACCGCCAGCAACATGCCGTAACCCTGGCCTTCAGTGTGACTGACATTATTATTTGCCGTATCAATAATGCGTCCGTCTGACTGAAGAAAGCGGCTTTTATAGGTATCCCAACCACTTGCCATCGCCTGGGTGCTGAAAAACATCATAAACAAGACCAGAATACCGGACCACACTGGCTTAACTCTCATCAGAGCACCTTATTGATATCGAAAATGCATGGTATGACCATCGTTCAGCTCCAGCACAACCGGTACGGTTTTACTGCCGCCCTGGCCCTGAAGCCAGCCAGAAAACATCCCCGCCAGGATGGCGCTCAATGCCGCCTGCCAGTGAGCGACCGACTGTGTGCTGTCGCCGACAGGCAGAGCATGATGCTTAATCAACAGGGCGTTTTCCTGCGGCTGTAACTGCACAAATCCCCAACTGAACCGGGCCAGCTGCAGGTTCACTTCTCGTTCGAAATCCTGCACCGTACGCGATTCAGGTAAAGGATAGCGTGTCGCCAGCGATTCGCCCATGCTGTGCAGAAACGCCTCCGCCTGCTCCTGGCCTGCGTTGGCGATCATTCCTTCGACCATAACGCTGACCAGATCAAACCAGCCAGGCTGATACGGGTGGGTCATCCCGCTAAATGCTTCACTCATTACTTCTCTCCGAATAAATAACGGAAATAGAGCTGCGCCGTGCTCTCGTTATAGTCACCAAAGGTGTCATAACCCAGCTGTCCGCCAATCGTGACATCTTTATCAATTTTGTAATCCGCGCCCGCATGCAGGTTATAACCTACACCGTTTTTACTGTTGCCGTCATAGAAGGCGCTTTTCACATTGCCATTGGCAGCCAGCTGCTCCAGCTGCGCCTGACGGCCCGCATCGCCCGGGAAATAAGCACTTTTATCCTGACTGTAGCTCTGGTAACCCACTGCGCCGCCAATGTTAACTTTAAGATCGTCAAACGTGCGTGAGAAGTCGACTGGGAAAGAAATCGACGCATAGTCCTGAGGGCTGAAATAACCGCCCTGACCATAGCTAAAGTAGCTGAGGTTTTTCGAGAAATTCATCCAGGACAGGCTCATGCCGACCTTTAGTTCACGATCGTCAGCATAGAAAGGACGGACATAAACACCCGCATTGGCTTGCAGGTTATTGTTACTGGCCACGTTATTCCCCACGTAGCTGTAAGCGCCTGCCCCGACAAATAATCCGGCATCGCCGTTGTCATAACTCAGAAGCGCATTGCCGCCGTTTTTGGTGACATTACCCCAACGTTTGCCGCTGGATTTGTCTTCCGCGCCAACGTAAGACAGCAGGCTGTCGGTAATAGCCCGGCGCTCACCGGTCAGAATCAGCGTCAGGAAATCCGTGAGTTTCGGCGACCATTGCACCCCTCCCACCAGCGTATTGAGATCCTGGCCCAGTGGCGTGCTGCCCAGATCGACTTTATAGCTGTCGCCCTGAAGGGCAAGATTCAGCTCCACACCGGATGCGCTTTGCGAATCAGTTGTGGCAGTCGGGACATCGTCAACTTTGGCAAGACCGGCCGCGACCACTTTGCCCTGCTCCAGCGCATTCGTGCCAAAGCGACGCCAGGCATCGCCTGCACCGCTACCCGCCGTGAGTGAAACGGGTGTCATGGTAAAGTTGAAACGCGCATCGCCAAACGGCACGGTAGAGAAGGTCAGCGGTGCTTTGGCTTCCGTTAACTGACTCAACCCTGACTCACCGTCACGCCCGCGCACCTGCACGGTGCCCTGCGCCCAGGTGCCGGTCTTTTCCTGCAACCTCTCCATCATGGCGTCAACATCGTGCAGCGTCTGAGCTTGCTGAGAGGAAACCGTGTTGGCACTGGCCAGGGTGCCCTCCTGCGCGCCCTCTGCGGATACCGGCGCAACCTGCCACGGCAGCACGGTGCCATAGCTGGACGGCGAGCGCCCCACGGGCGAGGTACTGCGATTGATAAAGGGATTGTCGGCCAGGGCCAGTCCGCCAATGGTCGGCGTGGCACCCGGCTGTGCGCCTTGCAAACCAATAATCTGACCGCGCGCCGAGCGTAGATAGCGCATGGCCTGCATGTGATCGCCATTGGCCTCGGCGACCTGCGCCAGGAGCAACTGACGCTGTGGCGTCTGGCTCGACGTCAGTCCTTTTGCCAGTTCATTGGCACGCTGCACGTTATTTTGTGCCAGCGCGACATTGATTGCGCCAACGCGCGCATCCTGGGATGGCGTATCCTGGGTCATCAAATAGTCGTAGACGACGCCCGCGTCTTTATTCATTTTGCCGTCCTGATACAGACGGGCCATGGCGAACATCAAATCACGGTTCTGCGGATCGCGCTGCAGTGCACCAATCAGCTTATCGTAGGCAGCTGCATACTGCTTCTGCTGTCGCAGCCGATCAACGTCGTTAATCAGGTAACCTTCACGTATCTCTGCCAGCTGCTTTGGTGTACTGCGTGTCTGCAGTTCGGGCAGGCTAAGAAAACGTTGTGCCTCATTGTCCAGCCCGGCCTGATTCAATACGGCTATCTGAGCGGCATAATCTCCGGCATTCCCCTGAACACCGCGCTGCATATTTCCGCGAACCACCGCCACCGCACTGTTGATATCGCCGGCCTTGGCCAGCTTTTGTGCCAGGTTCCCGGCATCAACAGGATTATCAGGCGGATTCACCGCCAGCGCTTTCAGCGTGTTTGCCGCTGCGGCATTCGATCCTTGCGCCAGATACTGGTCGGCCGTGGCCATTTGCAAATTGAAATTCACACGCTGCGCCAGTTCCCGCATATCACGGTTCTGCTCGCGGGCAGGGATACCCGCCAACAGGGAACTTGCCTGCTGCCAGGCTCCACTTTCACTGGCGTTGATAGCGCCCGCATAGCGTTCCGTGGTGCTGGCACCACTCCGCATCACCGGCTGCATGACGCCTGCCGCCAGCAGGGTATTCCCTTGCTGGCGATAAAGGCGGGCGAGGTCGAGGCGTAACCAGCCATCCTGCGGATAACGCTGGATACCTTGCTGCAGGGTGGCAATCGCGGCATTGATATTGCCTGCCGCGACCTGACGTTTCGCCTGCTGGCGAATCGGATCAACGCTGCTGCCTCGCGGCGCCACACTTTGCCTGACGCTTTCCGGCAATGAGGCCAGTAACGTATTGGCTTCAGCGCTGCGGTTCTGCTGACGCAGCACGTAGAACAATCCTTCGCGTGCGCTCCGGTTATCGGGATCGGTTTTCAGAATCGCGCGGTAAGCCTGCTCTGCCTGATCGGGCTGATTACTGCGGCGCAAAATATCGGCACGGAATAAGCCGGCCGCAACGCCCTTCTCACCTTCTGCATGCGTCAGCGGTTCGCTCAGCGCCAGTGCCTGCGCGCTGTCGCCATTTTTAAAGGCCTGCTGGGCGCTGGCTAACTGCGCATAAAAACGCGCATCAGCAGCCTGCTTCTGGCGATCGGCGCTTTGATCGCCACCCAGTTGCGCCGCGCGCTGCAGATAATCCGCAGCGTCCTGATAACGGCCTTCTCGTTGCGCGACGTATCCCATCCCGGCCAGCGCATCCGCATCCTGCGGGTTAGCCTGTAACACTTTGCCGAAATTGCTTTCCGCCGTGTTCACGTCGCCGCTGTTGAGCGCGCTAAATCCCGCGCCTTTTTCGGCTCCGCCCACGTTCTTGCGGTAATAGTCCATTACCGCATTATCCTGGGGATGTCGCTGCTGCCAGGTCTGGTAAAGCGAGGCATCCGATGCCTGTGGACCCAGCCACAACAGCGCCTGACGAAGAGAACGATCGGCATCCTGATTGCCACTTGCCAGCGTACTCAGCAAGTCAATGCCTTCACGTCGGGTCGAGTCCTGATAAGTCAGCGCCTTGCCCAACGCCAGTTTGGCCCCCGTATCCTGAGGATGCTGGGCTGAAAACTCGCGCAACGCTTCAATCGCCTGTGGCAGCAGCGTGCGATCGCCGGCCATGGTCAGATAATATTCGGCAGCCACGCTGGCGGGCGGTTCGTTGCCGCTAAAGGTATTGCGCCAGGTCTGCAAGGCCGCCGCAATATTTCCGCTTCTGGCCTGCTGACGGGCCAGCGAGAGTTGCGCCTGGGGAATCGTCTGCAACTGACGGGCATTATCCAGTTCAGCAAGGTGCGGATCGTCAGGTGAAACCTGACTGAGACGCGTGCGATACTGCATCGCTCCTGCGTTGTCACCGCTTTGTTGCGAATAGAGCGCCAGCAGATAAAGCGCCTGAGTATTGTTCGGCTCAACCATGAGCACTTTTTGCAGTGACGCTTTCGCCAGGTCGTCATGAGCCTTTTGATGCCAGTAGGCCGCCTGATCAAAGAGCGCCTGCAAGGCCGGGTTGCTGCTCTCCGCCGCCTGCAATGGCAAAGACAGCGAGAGCGCCCCGCCCAGTAACAACGCACGACAGATACCGGCACTGATTTGGTTTTTATTCATTATGATGACCCTTACTTCTTACCGGCATCGCGATTGTGTTTTGACTGTAGACGCCGCGACGCATGTCGTTTCAGCATCACCCACGCGGCACTCCCCACGATGGCGGAGAACAGCAGTGCAGCCAGCGCCATTAATACCGAATGCTGATTCGCGTACCACACCACCATCATGTACCACGGCATCTCGCCGCTGGGGAACTGTGGCCCCACCCGGAAACTCCGGATACCGTTCTCATCGGTGATAATCGCCGTATCACCGCGTACCGCCGCGTTGATGCGGGCCGAGCCTAAATCACCGTGCAGGCGCAGCAGTTGATCGTCGCTGGTCGCCACTGCCATGACCACCAGACGATCCGGATTCCACATTGAGCGGTAGCTCAGAAACCCACGCCAGGACTCATTTGAAGAGAAGTAGCGATCGGCATCCAGCGGCTGGCGATACCAGTCGCCCACCAGCCAGCTACGTAATTTTTCGAGCGCAGACGGCTCTTTAACCCCTAACGCACTGCCGTTGGCCTCGTACGGGGAGTTCGCCAGCATCGCCTGGTTAAACGCACTGTTGCCCGTCGTGCTCACTGCCAGTATGTCACTTTGCTGAACGCGAGCCAGGTTATTGCCGCCGACTGGCAGACCAAACAGAACCTGATTTTGTGCCAGCGCCACGCCGGTGGCATTTCCTGCCTTGGCAGACAGGTTTAACAGTGTTGAGATCTCCGCATCGCTTGGATTTTCAGGCAACAGCAGCGTAGTCTGCGAAAAGTCAGCCAGCCGGGAAAACGGGAAAGAGGCACCCACAAAATAGGAGAGATTGGGCAGCATACTGAAATGCCGCGTGTGGCTGAGATCAATCCAGGAATCGTCTTCGATTCGACTTTTGATATTGTTGTTCAGCAAAACGCCGCAGGGCGCATCGGCTTTAGGCTTGATGTTAAAATAAAGCGCCAACTGGTTGTCGCCATAAATCAAATAGGGATCAAGGTTAATCTGGTAATGTTCCTGACGCGCATCTCCCCCTAAGCGATGCCAGGCGCTTTCAAGTAAGCCCACTTTATTCACCGTCAGATTGCGCAAAAACGTGCCGTTCAACGTGACGTTAAGTAGCGAGTTTTTTTCGTCAATCCAGTTTTCAGACGGGAAACGGTAGTGCAAATAGAGTGGGACCGTATCGCCATCCCAGAGGAACAGGTCGGGTGCAGCGCGGAAATTCACCCGCATCGCATCGTGCCAGATGCCGGTCGCCGTCAGGCTTTGATCTTTGCGCAGCAGTTCACTCAGTCGCACGGGATGCGTCGTATTGATCCAGTGCGGCGCATCGTAAGGACTGCGCAGGACTATGGACTGCGGTTTGACCTGCATGCTGTTGCTATCGGTCGCCAGTGGCTGGGTGGTCAGACGATAAGCGGCCTGACGCAGCTGACTTTCATCTTCGCCACTGACCAGCAGGAGTTTATAAACCGGATTACCCGGATTATCGACCATCTGCAGGGATGGACCACGACTGGCTGGGAAGGTTAGCGTACCGATCCTGTCACCAGGATGACCAAACAGGATGCCGTTTTTTTCCGGCAGATTACCGCGCACGACAGGAAAATGGATGCCACGATAATCACTCTGAATACCCAACCAGGAGGCCACCAGCACCGCCGCGGTCACCGTATCCGGCGTGACATTGTCGGCAAAGCTAAACGTCACGTCAGCCGCAGTCATACGCTGAGGATCGATAAATGGACGCGGGAAATTACGCAGGCTGGTGCCAATATTTAACTGCTGGCCTTCAAGGCTCAGCATCGTTTTAGGCAGAATAGTGACCTGGTACTGCTCTGCGCTGTCTTTTTCACACAGCAGCTTGTCCGCGTCGTTAATTTTGAAACTCAAATTGTTACTGGACACAATCATCGCTGCCGGAATATCCAGCTGATAATCGCTTTCATCGCTGTCACCCGACCCCAGCGGCAGCGTGCCAAGCGGCTGTCCGTTTAACATCAGCTGCAATGAGGTATTGCGCGCGGCGAGCGCCTGGGAAACGCGCAGGGACAGGTTGAGACGCGCGTTGGTGACCACCTCGTCGCCCGGTAGGGTAAAAATGATGCCTGACTGCAGTTGTCCGCCGGTCAGCGTAATGCCCTGACGCTGTCCCATCTGTGCCACATTTAGCGTGCTGCTCACCGGCTGGTTAAGCATGCTGCTGACCATTGAGGTTGTGTCGACGGAGGAAGCGGCCTGGCCTGGTCTGTAGGGCGTTTCTCCTGCGGCGGCCTCCAGGCCCGTTTCCGCATTACCGAGGCCGGCTGGCGGTGGCACGCTGGATAACGCGCTGCTGTCCTGAGTGACGGGCGAAGCGCTGCCGGCAGGCTGTGCATCCGCCGTTGCGGGAACCTTTTCTCCGATCTGTGTGGCCGAATCGGCAACGGCGTCACCCTTAACGGGCGTCGTCGGGCTGGCAGATACCGTACTGTTATCAGGCGCGCCAGTCGCAACACTCGATGTCGAGCGGTTATCCGCCGCACTGCTGTCCGCAGGCGTGATCTGGCTGCTAAGCGCGGGGTCGCTGCCCGGGGCCGCGCTGTTATTCGGTGCCGCATTGTTAACCGACGCAGCGCTGTTATTCGGTGCTGCATTGTTAACCGACGCAGCACTGTTATTTGGTACCGCACTGTCGCTCGGAGCCGCGCTGTTATTCGGTACTGCACTGTCGGTCGGAGCCGCACTGTTATTCGGTACCGCACTGCTGTTTGGTGCCGCACTGCTGTTTGGCATAACACTGTTGGCTGCAAGGGGCGTTTCAGCCGAGGCCGGAATGACCCACAGCACCGCCGAGAGAGAACCGGCCAGCATCGACTGTATCAAGATCCTCATACTGCGCTGTCCTCTTTCGTCGCAACGTCTGGGCCGCTCTTACGCTTCTCACGACGATCTCGCCAGGTCAGCCAGAACAGTTCAAAAACCGTTCGAATGATGGTGCCCAGAGAGGTTAACGGATTGTCCTGCTTATATTCAGGCTGGATCCACGCATCGGCACGCGCCAGTACCACGCGCACCAGTTCGCGGCGACGTGCCAACGGCATGGCACCAAAGCTCAGACGAATACTTTCTTCATCGCCCGATATTTTGGTCGCCGGGATAGTAATGGTGCCTGATTTCAGTATCAGATCGATCTCTTCAATCGTATCGTGCTCATGACGATTATCTGGCGCATCCAGATTCGCGCCGCCCATCGACAGATCGCTGGTCATCGTGCGGGATGAGATGCCGCTGGCATAGTGGATAATGGCCGGAATCTGTACCTCAATACGAATCGTTTTTCGTACCTGCTTGGTTTCGCGTGCCACGGCAATGGCTGCCATCAAAATGATTAAGCTAAAGACTGCCCACCCGACGTTGAGCGCAATCACATAGGGATCCACGCCAAAATAGTCATGCATGGTGGCGCGCACGATGCCCGCCACAATGCCGATGCTGAGCAGAAAGGCAACGATGACGTGAGGACGAACGATATGGAAATCAAAGAATCCCTGATCCAGTACGCCGCCCTTATCCGTCACGTTAAATTTTCCGTGTTTGGGTGAAAGCAACGTGAGGATAGTCGGGATGACCAGATGAAAGCACATGACCGTTTCATAGATTTCACCCCAGAAGGTGTAGCGGAAACGGCCATTCATGCGTGAGTTAACATACAAGGAGAGGACAAGATGCGGCAAAACGTAGGCGAAAATCAGCGACGCCGACGAATGGATGATATTCAGATTAAACAGCAGATAGGCAAGCGGCGCGGTCAGGAAGACCACGCGCGGCAGACCAAACTGGAAATGCAACATGGCATTCAGGTAGCACAACCGCTGTTGCCATTTTAAGCCACGGCCGAACAGCGGGTTATCCACGCGAAAAATCTGCGTCATACCACGGGCCCAGCGCGTACGTTGAATAACGTGCAGCCCGAGGCGCTCGGTCGCCAGGCCAGCAGCCAGCGGAATCGCCAGAAACGCGGATCCCCAACCCAGACGCTGCATTTTCAGCGCGGTGTGCGCATCTTCGGTGACCGTTTCTACTGCGAAGCCGCCGATCTCTTCCAGGGCTGAACGACGAATTACGGCACAGGAACCACAGAAGAAGGTCGCGTTCCAGTTGTCGTTACCCTGCTGAACCGGGCCATAGAACAGCGATCCCTCATTAGGAATACTGCGAGCGGCACTCAGGTTACGCTCAAACGGATCCGGCGAGTAAAAGTAGTGTGGCGTCTGCAACAGTGCCAGCTTAGGATCTTTCAAAAACGGCCCCACCGTTGCCTGCAGGAAAGTCCGGGTGGCGACGTGGTCACAGTCAAAGACGCAAATCAGCTCCCCTTTGGTAATCTTCATCGCGTGATTAAGATTACCCGCTTTAGCATGGCTGTTATCATCACGAGTGATATAACCCACTCCCACATCGGCAGCGAAAACGGCAAATTCTCTGCGTTTACCATCATCAAGCAGGTAAACCTTAATTTTATCGCGTGGATAGTCGATGCACTGGGCAGCCAAAACCGTGTCGCGCACCACGTCGAGGCTTTCATTATATGTCGGGATATAGACATCGACCGTTGGCCATAAGTGGGTGTCATCTGGCAAGGGTTCAATAGTACGTTTTAATGGCCATGTGGTCTGCAGGAAACCCAGGATTAAAATCAGCCAGACGTACAGCTCAGCAATATATAAGCCGATGCCAAGTATCGCTTCGATTTCAGAATTAAAATACAGGGTTTCCGTTGTTCGCCACCATATATATCGGGACGACATCAGGGCGGAAAGAATAACCATTACGACCGTTATTTTACGGCTTTTACTGACCCCCAATAAAAACACCATACCGATGCTTATCAAGCCAAAAATATACTGCTTTTGGCTATCCATTGGCGTGATAATGATCACCGCAGCAACAGGTGCAAGCACCAGCAGCAGCAGGTAAAACCCGATTTTACCCATGTTCCACCCTGAAAGAGCTGTTTTTTTAAACCTGGCCTGGCCAGGTCATTACATTTAATAGTTGCTGGTGTGAATCTGTGCCTGAACTTCGCCATTCCCTACATTGACATTCAGAATACTGGCGACGCGTTTAGCGATCAGTTCAATATCAAAGGCAGCGGCGGATGACGGGCTGAAATCATAAACAGATTGCTGTGAGGCATTCGCTTCACCCACACTTTCATCGCGATGAATCTGGCCCAAAAGATTATCGCCAAGACGTTGCTGAATAAAAGCCGTCACGTCACGATTAATATTCCGGCGATTGTCGCACTGATTCAGAACAAAATAATGTCCGTGTTTACTGTTCAGCGGCTGACCAATCAGGCGATTTTCTTCAATATGCGGTAATAACGATACTGAGGCGGTATCGGCCAACATCACGACCAGATGCATATCGGCTAAGGTCTTTATCGCTTTAAGCGCAGGGCCGGGGCCCGGCGGAAAATCCGCGACCATGACCAGACCGGGATAGTTCAGTAACGTGTCGAGGCCGCGCTTAATGAAGTGAGGATCTTTGGTCAGGTTTTCTTCAAACCGTTCGCGCTGGGATTCGGTCACGTTGCCGTAGGGCAGGACAAAAATATTTCCGCCGGTAGTCAGAATAGACTGGCTCCAGTCCGCCTGTTCCTCCGAGCGCGCAACAAAGCCGCGTCCATCGTGCAGCGGCACGCCAAAATGAAGGCGCAGGGCGTTCTGAACATCAAAATCGATTGCTAACACTTTGCTACCTGAACGGGCCAGACTCCAGGCCAGATTCGCTGCCAACGTCGTTTTCCCCACCCCACCTTTGGGCGAGCACACACAAACTAACGGCATAAGGCAATCTTCTCCAGTAGCGGTTTTAATAACGTTTCTTTTGGTAAATTTTCTGACCCACTGCTGCGCGCGCGGAAGAGCCCGCTAAAACGGCTATGATCTGTGGCAGGAACGTCAGTATTCGGCTGCGCCGTTACCTGTGGTATCCGCGTTTCTTTCTCAGTTACGGGCGAAACCCTCACCGCATCCTGTGCAACAGACTGCGCGGAGGGAGCCGGGAAGAGAGGTGAGGCAGAAGAAGGGGCAACGGGCGCCACAACGTCAACATCGGGTTCGCTATTGGTCAGGCTATCCATAATAGAATGCGAAGACACAGCAGCAGGCGGCGTGACAGGCTGAGAACGCTCCGTCACCTCAGGCATGCTGAATTCGTCACCCTGAATCGGCTGGGGCTGAGGCAGATCAATACGTTGTCCCCCACTAAAAGGCATGTGCTGGTCTTCGCTCGCCAGTTGACGAATGAGAGACCATTTGCTTTTATCCGCCGCTTCCTGCGATTGGCCTGACATATCCTGAAAGGCGATGTCGAGCGTTTTTGTCTTTTCCTTAAAACGCTGCAAGTCGTCGTAATTTTTCATAGACCCTGGCCTACAACTAAGGGGGGATTTTTCCAGGAATATATCATAATAATTTAAACACAGTGAGATAATTCTGATTACAAAACCGACGAATTCAATAAGAAAGCTTAATACTAATCACTACTCTTTAGCAAAAAATGAGTACTATTTCACATATATCCGTAAAAATTGTTGAGACCATCTTAAGTTAAATATTTTCACAGGTGATTAACATCTTAGCGATCGCTTACATCAGGATAGCCGCTGTTCCAACCCTTTGTATTTTTAGGCAAAAAAAATTTCGTTCGGTTCGGCATTTTACCGGCTGGTGTGCCTTTTCCCTGGACAGATTCCGTGTTTTCAAATTACGGCTGGTAAAGTATTACCCTGCTAATTATCGCTAATTAAAAAACCGATCGCTGTTGAAATCATTATCTTTTACGACATTTATCTCAGGGGTCGGTTTGTTTAATCCATCCACGGGGTAAAAAAATAAAGCGACTTCATCCTGCTACAGTAGAACGCTGGCACTGACAACGCCCCTGTTCATGTCGCTAATGTATCAATTAGGGTGAAGACCTCTCGTTTTCCCTCATGACCACCCGCTAATGATTGTGCCGGTGCGAAAAGGTTACGCTGATGAACAGGCTTCGGACGCGCAGCAGCAGCGCCCAGGCAGCACGTTTCGCCGGCAGGATGTGGCACGGAATCTGGAACGCACATCGCACGTTGCTGGACTTTCACAGGCGAAGGCGAATGAAAACGTTGTGTCGTTAAACAGACAGAATAACGAAATGAACGTACGGCGGTGATGGCGGAATCCCTGTGGTTAACCCCACGAGGATTCCGCCTGTCACTGATTAAGGCTGGCTGGCAGACTCGACTGATGCCGTTAGCTGGTTTTCATCCTGGTCAACCGCGAAGCAGGCTATCTGTTGGTCGCCATACTGCTTGAGTTGGGGCTGCAGCTGGACACAGGTGCCAAAACGACGCCGGCAGCGGGCATTGAATGCGCAGCCGGGCGGTGGATTCAGCGGGCTGGGGAGTTCCCCGGTCAGCTTAATACGTTCACGACGCTCATCAGGATTGAGCCGCGGCGTGGCAGAAAGTAGGGCCTGGGTGTAAGGATGACGTGGATTGGCAAAAATCGCCTCTTTGCTGCCCTTTTCCACGCAGCGCCCCAGGTACATCACCATCACGTCATCTGCGATATGCTCGACCACGGATAAATCGTGAGAAATGAACACATAGGACAGCCCCATCTCTTGCTGCAGATCCATCATCAGATTAAGCACCTGTGCCCGTACGGACACGTCCAGTGCTGAAACCGGCTCGTCAGCAATCAGCACGTCTGGCTCAAGCATCAGGCCACGGGCAATGGCAATACGCTGACGTTGGCCACCCGAAAACATATGGGGATAACGATCGTAATGCTCGGTTTTCAATCCTACCTTGGCCATCATCTCCAGCGTTTTCTCGCGACGTTCCGCTTTACTGAGTGAAGTATTGATAACCAGCGGCTCTTCCAGGATCTGGCTGACTTTTTTGCGTGGATTCAGAGAACCATACGGATTCTGAAAGACGATCTGAATCTTCTGCCGACGCAGCTTCTGGGCGTGGGGATCGTGTTTTAACAAATCCTGACCGTGCCAGTAAAGCTGTCCTTCTGTTGGCGTTTCAATCATGGTGAGTAAACGGCCCAGTGTGGATTTACCGCAGCCAGACTCTCCGACAACCGCCAGCGTTTTACCGCGCTCCAGATTAAAAGAGACGCCATCCAGCGCTTTAACCAGGCGTTCCTGACCAAACAATCCTTTCTTCACCGGATAGTGTTTTTTCAGGTCGATAGCCTGCAGCAGATACTCGTGCTTTGTATTATCAGGACTCATAAGTTGGTCTCCCGGCATCGTCCAGCGGATAGTGACATTTGGACTGACGTCCCGGAATCGTCCGCAGTTCAGGTTCTTCTTTACGGCAGCGGTCATTGGCATAAGGACAGCGCGGATTAAGCAGGCAGCCTGACGGACGATCGTATTTTCCAGGCACGACACCGGGTAACGAGGCCAGCCGTGCTTTGTCCGCCGCGAATTCCGGTAACGCCCTGAGCAGTGCCTGGGTGTAAGGATGACGCGGCGCTTTAAAGATATCCGTCGCTTTGCCACTTTCCACAACCTGCCCGGCGTACATCACAATAATGTGGTGTGCGGCTTCCGCTACCAGCGCCAGATCGTGAGTAATCAGGATCAGCGCCATGTTTTCCTGCCTTTGCAGATCCAGCAACAACTCAATGATCTGTGCCTGAATTGTGACGTCCAGCGCGGTTGTGGGTTCGTCAGCAATCAGCAGCTTTGGACGACAGGCGATAGCCATGGCGATCATCACGCGCTGGCTCATCCCGCCCGAAAGCTGATGAGGATAAACATCCAGACGCGAAGCGGGGTCGGGAATCCCCACCTGATTCAGGAGGTCAATTGCCCGCTGGCGGCGGGTGCTTTTATTACCGCCCTGATGCACCTTGATGGCTTCCATGATCTGGTAGCCCACGGTATAGCAGGGATTCAGGCTGGTCATCGGGTCCTGAAAAATCATTGCAACTTCGGCGCCCACTAACTGACGACGTTCTTTTTCAGAAATCCGCTTCAGATCGCGTTGATTGAACTCGAGTTTTTCCGCCATGACTTTGCCGGGAAAGTCGATCAATCCCATGATGGCCAGAGAACTCACGGATTTACCCGAGCCGGATTCGCCAACAATGCCCACAACCTGACCTTGCTCAACCTGGTAGCTGATGCGATCAACTGCCCGGAACGGTGCCTTATCGTCGCCGAAATGCACCGATAATTTATCTACATTTAATAATGCCATCTCGGTGCCTCTTTACTGCTTGAGTTTCGGGTCGAGGGCATCACGCAAACCATCGCCCATCAGGTTAAATGCCAGTACGGTAAGCAGAATGACTAATCCAGGGAACGTCACCACCCACCAGGCACTTTGCGCATACTGTAAGACGTCGGAGAGCATGGTGCCCCACTCCGGCGTTGGCGGCTGCGCACCCATTCCGAGAAAGCCCAACGCCGCCATATCGAGAATGGCGTTGGAAAAGCCTAATGAAGCCTGAACGATCAACGGTGCCAGACAGTTAGGTAAAATGTTGACGAACATCTGACGCAACATGCCTGCCCCCGCTACACCGGAAGCCGTCACATAGTCCCGGTTCACTTCAACCAGCACCGCTGCGCGCGTCAGACGGATATAGTGGGGAAGCGCGACAAACGTTAGCGCAATGGACGCATTAACAATCGACGGGCCAAAAATGGCGACCAGCACCAGCGCCAACAGCAGGCTGGGCAACGCCAGCATAATATCGACCAGGCGCATAATGGTGGCATCGACCGCACCGCCGATATACCCGGCCAGCAAACCAAAAATGACACCAAAAATCAGCGACAGTACGACCACCATACAGCCAACCAGCAATGACAGGCGGGCGCCATACATCAGGCGCGACAAAATATCGCGACCCACGTCGTCAGTGCCAAGGATATAGCTCCAGCTTCCGCCTTCCTGCCAGACAGGCGGATGCAGCAGGGCGTCACGGAACTGCTCCGCCGGCCCGTGCGGTGCCAGGACGTCAGCAAAGATGGCGATCAACAGCATTAACACGATATAAACCAGGCCCGTTACTGCGCCTTTATTACGTTTAAAATAGTGCCAGAATTCCTGAATCGGGGTCATCGGCTTGGGTGCAACATTTACGCTTGCGGGATCAACAACAGACATGATGCCCCCTTATTTCTTGTGGCGTATGCGCGGATTCACCACGCCATACAGCAGATCAACCAGCAGGTTGACCAGGATGATCAGAATAGCCGTCAGTAACACACCGCCCTGCACAACGGGATAGTCACGGCGTTGCAGCGCTTCGATTAACCAACGGCCAAGGCCCGGCCAGGAAAAAATGGTTTCAGTCAGGATTGCGCCTGCCAGCAGCGTACCGACCTGCAGGCCGATAACGGTGACAACCGGCAACATCGCATTACGCAGCGCGTGAATGACAATGACGCGCATACGCGTCAGGCCTTTCGCACGCGCCGTACGGATATAGTCTTCCCCCAGCACTTCCAGCATGGAAGAACGCGTCATACGTACGATGACCGCCAGCGGAATCGTACCCAGCACGATAGCGGGCAGAATCATGTGCATGACCGCATCTTTGAAGTCGCCAGGCTCACCCCAGATTAACGTATCGATCAGCATGAAACCGGTGAGCGGATGGCTGTCATCCAGGAACACGGTATCTGCAACACGTCCGGAAACGGGCGTGAGATTAAGCTGAACAGATACCAGCATAATCAGCATGATGCCCCACCAGAAAATCGGCATTGAGTATCCGGTCAGTGAAATACCCACCGCGGTATGATCAAACACCGAGCCACGTTTCACCGCAGCCATGACGCCGACCGGGATCCCTACGCATACGGCAAACATCATGGCGCAGATGCCCAGCTCAAGTGTGGCTTTAAAGCGCGGAACAAATTCGGTCCACACAGGAATGCGGCTTTTCAGTGAAATGCCTAAATCCCCATGCAGAACGCCATAGATATAGTGCAGATACTGCTTCCACAGCGGTTGATCGAGCCCCATCATCGCCATCAATTCAGCATGGCGCTCAGGGGAAATACCGCGCTCGCCTGCCATGATTAGCACCGGATCGCCCGGAATCATATGCACAAACGCGAAGGTCAATAATGTAATACCGATGAACGTTGGGATGACAAGCCCCAGACGCCGGAGTATGAACTGCAGCATAGGCGTAATTCTCAGTCGTTTTCCCCTGGCCCTGGCCAGAGATAACATTGCTCATTAACCGCACCCGGCGACAGCCGGACGCGACGCAAGAAGCGCTTCTTTAATAAAAGTAATTAGCCGGAAAAAAAGAGCAGGCAACAGGCGATCGGTGGCGATCGCCTGAGGGCCGGAAAAACCGGCCCTTACTGCAATAATCCGAAAGGTTATTCCTGAATATCGACGGTTTCGAAGTGATGTTTACCTAATGGATCAACCACATAGCCGGTGACTTTCTTACTCACAGGCTCATAAACGGTTGAGTGCGCAATGATCAGTGCAGGCGCCTGATCGTGCATCACTACCTGAGCTTGCTTGTAATATTCAATACGCTTGTTGTGATCGGATTCTGCACGGGCTGGCTGGATCAGATCTTCAAACGGCTTGTAACACCAGCGGGAGTAGTTAGAACCGTCTTTGGCCGCCGCACAGCTGAACAACGTCGCGAAGAAGTTATCTGGATCCCCATTATCACCGGTCCAGCCCATCATCACGGTTTGGTGTTCGCCCGCTTTGGCGCGTTTCAGGTACTCGCCCCACTCATAGGTCACGATTTTGGCTTTAACGCCGATTTTGGCCCAGTCAGACTGAATCATCTCAGCCATGCGGCGTGCGTTAGGGTTATAAGGACGCTGAACCGGCATCGCCCACAGGTCGATTGAGAAACCGTCAGCCATACCAGCTTCTTTCAGCAGGGCTTTAGCTTTCTCCGGATCGTAGGCGTAATCTTTAACGTCGTTGTTGTAGCCCCACATTGTCGGTGGGATCAGGTTTTTCGCTGGCTGGCCCGCGCCCTGATATACCGCATCAATGATGGCTTGTTTGTTAACCGCCATGGTCAGTGCCTGACGCACTTTCACGTTATCCAGCGGCTTCTTCTCAGTATTAAACGACAGATAACCGACGTTCAGACCAGGCTGTTCCATCAGATTAATTTTGCTGTCTTTTTTCATGCTGGCGATATCAGCCGGGTTCGGATAAGGCATGATCTGACATTCGCCTTTCTGCAACTTGGCGTAGCGCACTGAGGCATCTGGAGTGATTGAGAAAACCAGCCGATCGATTTTTGGCTTGGTTCCCCAGTAATCCGGGTTGGCTTTATACAGAATACGCGAGTCTTTCTGGTACTGCTGGAGCACAAATGGGCCCGTGCCAACCGGGTTCAGGTCAACTTTCTCTGGTGTACCGGCTTTCAGCATGTTGTCGGCATATTCTTTAGACATGATGGAAGCAAAATCCATCCCCAGGTCAGCCAGGAAAGGCGCTTCAGGACGCGTCAGCACGAAGCGTACGGTATGATCGTCCACTTTTTCGATTTTGCTGATCAGCTTTGGCATATCCATACCTTCAAAGTACTCATAGCTGCCGCCAGAGACGTTGTGGTACTTGTTGTTTTTATCTAACTGCCGCTCAAAAGAGAACACCACGTCATCAGCGTTTAACTCACGCGTAGGTTTGAAATCTTTCGTCGTCTGCCATTTCACGCCGTTGCGTAAATGGAAGGTATAGGTTTTACCATCAGCGCTGACGTCCCACTTTTCGGCCAGGCCCGGCACCAGTTCGGTCGTACCGGTTTTGAACTCAACCAGGCGATTATAGATAGGTACAGAACTGGCATCATAGGTTGTACCCGAGGTAAAGAGCTGCGGGTTAAACCCTTCCGGAGAACCTTCCGAACAATAAACCAGGGTTTTTGCCTGAACACCTGCGGCTACGGTCATGGCGACGAGGCTCAGACCGACCTTCAGCATCCTGGATTTGGCCAGGGAGTTGATCATGCTTTTGCTCCATTGTGATGTGTTGTTGTGTGCATTGCCCGACCTCTGGTTTTTTTATGCGGTTCAGGCGGTCCACCCTGCGGGTGTGATAAGAGTGAGATAGTTTGTTTGGATAATCCTGATTGATAAGCACCCATCAGAAAAATCTGTATCTGCACTGTTATTGACGCATCAATTTGTCAACAGTTGCAAAGAACGTCAATACAACGGTTACTTATTTACACAGAGTGTGAGGAATAGCAAGCAACGATAAAAAAAACCCATACAGACGCAATGCCATATAATGCACAGCGGCATGGGTTTATATGCCATGTATTCTGCTACACAGGTCATAAATGAGCAGTGATTTGCGCTAAAAAAAAACAGACATCATTTAGCGCCAAATGTTGGATATCTGAACGATTTACTGTGCGTTATGACGTTCACACAGCGAAAAATGCTGTTAACTTTGGGTTGAAAATGACCAATTTGCCATTTTGTGGCATAACCAAAACTTATCTTTTATCCCTCTGTAACCCTCTGATGAGAAGGCCTGCATAGCGATGAGACAATAAAACAGGCTGTCTGGAGCAGAAATTGATTTCAAGGAGGAATTATGGCGGTCCCGAAAAAAGTGTGACATGAGATATTCTAATAACCGAGGCGGGGCAATAGCGTCTGGCAGAGGTGTTATTTATGCCTGTGAGAAACGGCCTCCTTTTATACGAATTGCGCCGGTCAAATTGTGTGCCTGAATCGATTGCGACAGGCCCGGCTCTCCTTGGACCGTTGCGTTCGCAACGTTGTCTCGCTGACGCCCGGCGCGAACCGCCTTCGGCGGTGCTCATCCTCTTTTATTCAGGCGAAAAGAAACCTGTCTTTGCAGACAGGTTTCTTAAATATGGTCGGCGAGAGAGGATTAGGCTTACTGCGTAAGCCCCCTTCGGGCCGTTGCATTCGCAACGTTGTCTCGCTGCGCTCGGCGCAAACCGCCTTCGGCGGTGCTCATCCTCTTTCATTCAGGCGAAAAAAAACCTGTCTTTGCAGACAGGTTTCTTAAATATAGTCGGCGAGAGAGGATTACGCGCCCCTGCGGGAACGCGCCCTTCGGGCCGTTGCGTTCGCAACGTTGTCTCGCTGACGCCCGGCGCAAACCGCCTTCGGCGGTGCTCATCCTCTTTTATTCAGGCGAAAAAAAACCTGTCTTTGCAGACAGGTTTCTTAAATATGGTCGGCGAGAGAGGATTCGAACCTCCGACCCACTGGTCCCAAACCAGTTGCGCTACCAAGCTGCGCTACTCGCCGATGGGGGCGCATGTTACTGCTCCCCCCAAGAAGCGTCAACCGCTTTTTGCGCTTTCCCGCCCAATCGCCTGGAAAGCAGGCGGCCAGCGAGTTTTATGCCTTGCCGCGAAAAATTGCCTTACCGCTATAGCGCTTTTGACGCTGTCCCGGCAGGTGCCTGACACCAGTTATTAGCCTGCTTAATCCCGCCATTTGGCGAGGTGTAACCCAGGCAGCCCATAATGGTATCAAACAGCTCGACATGACGATGGGTTTTGCCGACGCGCTGTTGCGCCTGCAGGCGTTCGAAGTTTTCACGGTTTGTCGGGTCAGCCAGATATTTATCTGACGCCCAGACCATCATAGGAACACGGAACTGCTCCGGCGGTGCCATTTCACGCGGCGTACCATGCAGATGCATATTGTCGCTGATCGATTCGCCATGGTCGGATGCATAAAACACGATCGCTTTTTTATCACGCAGCTGATCCAGAACGCTGTCCAGCATGCTGTCCACATAAAGGACGGAATTATCGTAAGCGTTGATCAGTTGCGCTTTGCTACAGGTTTCATCCACGCCCATGCATTCTGGCTGATAGCGTGCAAAACTGCGCGGATAGCGCTGTGAGTAGAGATAATGTGAGCCCTTGGTGTGCAGGACAACCAGATGCTTACCCTTCGGGTACCGCTGCAGTGAGGCCTGTAACTCAGGCACCAGCAGCATATCATCTACTGATTTACCCTGGTTACGTGGCTCAGAACCAATCTGCTCGCGGAAAGAGAAATTATTGGCGTTGATGTTATCGTAGAACCAAACCTCACTTTGCATCGCAAACAGCTCAGAAGTGAAGCCCAGTTCTTTCATCACTGCGAACACATTTTGCTCTTTCAATGTTCGCCCGGGATTGTCCATGGTGCCGCCTTCGCGCACAAACATACAACGCAAAGACAACTTGGTCGCGGTATCACAAGATTCGCCACGAAATGCGACCAGATTTTTCTCTTTAGAGAGTTTAGGGGTGGTGTTTCGCTCATAGCCCAGCAAGCCCATATGATCCCAGCGAGTGGTTTCGCCAATAACAAACACCACATAGGTATCATCTAACCCCGGAGGAGCAACATAAGTATATTTCTGGGCAGGATCCAGGAGTTCCTGATTTTCCAGCGTCTCGTCAATCTTGGTCCAGGTAAACAAACCCAGCGCGGCCAGCCAGTTAGAGGGGAGATATGAGTGCGCGACAATTCCGCCATAGCTTGGCAGATCGACGTTGGTCACTTCCTCATTCGCCTTTTGCAACTTGTCGAAGTAACGGATGGGTAACCACACGAGCGCAACGCAGGCCAGCATAATCAAAGTGGGTTTCAGGCGCTGTCCTGGCGTACGTAACTGCTCATTGAGCGTCATACTAAGGTTGTTGCGCCAAATCATGAACAGTGGCAGCGCGCTGACCAGCACCATCCACAGGATAAAGTGATAACCCACCACCTCTTTTGACAAATCGGTATCTGTCGTCATGACTGAGGCGACGATTCCGTAGCCAATGACCACATTGAAAAAGGCCATATAATAGCCAGCAGCAACAGAGATCAGGACAATCAGGGTGGCCAGAATCCGGTAGAACCATTTTCCGCCTAGCGATAACAACCGCATCAGGAAAAACGTCAGCAGCACGATAGCGACGACCTCGGTAAACGCGGTCAGCCAGTTTGTCACGGTTGATCGGGTCAGAAAGCCATCAAATCGGCGATAAAAGATTGGTAAATTCAAAAAGATACCGAGATACAGAGCCAGCAAGAGCGACAGCTTTTGCTGTGTTAATGATTTTATGTAATTCATGAAAAATGGTGTTTCCCCGGAGCGAAGCGCTTAACTAAACGTTAATCTGACTGCCATATTTCGGCAGAGTTCGCGAATTAAGCGGGCCGGATAAATAAGAAGAGTATTCTGAACGTTTTTAGACGTCATAATGCGAAGTGGCACAGTTAACCATGCGGCAACAAATTAGACCAGAAAATAATCCCGGACAGGACGTTTCAAAAACGTCACTCAGAAAGGCGAAGAGAGAAAAAAGGGCCTGTATTCAGGCCCTTAAACGTTTAGCGAATGATATTCAGCGTGACATCAATGTTGTTGCGTGTGGCATTTGAATAGGGACAAACGATATGAGCCGCATCAACCAGTTTCTGCGCTTCGGCTTCGTCCATTTCAGGCAGGTGAATATTCAGCGTTGCTTCAATACCGAAACCATTGGGGATAGGGCCAATACCCACTTCGCCTTCAATCCATGCATCTTTTGGCATCGCAATTTTGTCACGGCCAGCAACGAACTTCATTGCGCCCAGGAAGCAAGCTGAATATCCCGCGGCAAAAAGCTGCTCCGGGTTAGTGACTTCGCCACCTGCACCGCCCATCTCTTTCGGTACACCCAGTTTCACATCCAGAACGCCGTCAGATGAAGTTGCACGACCATCACGACCACCGGTAGCCTTAGCTTTTGCACGATAAACCACTTGTTCTAAAGACATATCTGCTCTCCATTACACTATTTAATCGCTCGCGACTTATCAATAAGCACCGAGCTGCGAAGTTTGACTCGTTTCTACATCCAGATTAAAAATTTAGCGCGGCACCATGAGTTTGTCACGTAACTGGTTCAACTGCAGTTTGAGCGAATTCATTTCATCTTCGCTGCAGTCAGATGCACACTGAATCTCATCAGGAATGCTTTCAGCCTGCTGGCGCAGCGAACGCCCTGCATCCGTTAAACTCACGACGACCTGACGTTCATCCTGACGGGAACGCTGGCGATTAAGTAAGCCCGCATTTTCCAGCCGTTTCAGCAGCGGCGTCAGCGTTGCAGAATCCAGAAAGAGGCGTTCACCAATTTCTGATACGGTCAGTGAATCCTGTTGCCACAGTACCAGCATCACCAGATATTGCGGATAGGTAATATCCATCTGCGTGAGCAACTTACGGTATACTTTATGCATCGCCAGGTTGGCGGAATAAAGTGCAAAACAAAGTTGCTGATCGAGCAACAGTGGCGCAGCTTTCACTTTTTTGTCATTTTGATTACTGTTCATAGACGCAATATAAATAGCGCGCTAGTTAATTGCAAGCAATTTATGAAATGAGGTAGTGCATGCAGGATTCTCTGGAAGAACGGGCGCGTCGCTATGCCACACAAGCCCATGCCGAAACGGGTCAACGACGCAAATATACCGATGAGCCCTACATCGTGCATCCCGCTGCCGTTGTGGAACTGGTCAGAAGCATTACCGATAATCCTGTGATGCTGGCCGCCGCCTGGCTGCATGATACCGTGGAAGATACGGCGACCACCCTCAATGATATCCAGACGCATTTTGGTGACGAGGTCGCGAAGCTGGTTGAGATGCTGACCAACACGGCACCACAGAGTGCAAAGAACCGTGCGGCACGTAAAGTGGCCGATTTTCGCCATACGGCTCAGGCCAGCCCAGAGGCACAAACGATAAAGCTGGCTGACATTATTGACAATACACGTTCAATTGTTCGTTTCGATCCCCATTTCGCCCGTGTTTATCTGATTGAAAAAAGGGTGCAAATTCAATTACTCAGACAGGGCAACACAGAACTCTGGCGTCAGGCTTCTGCCAATATTGAAAATGGCATTGCGCAACTGGCTGAGGCTCCCTATAACGTGCCCGAAAAGTGGTTTGTGAAGCAAGCCGCGAAATACGGTGGGTTGAGCTAAAACCCGCCGCTGCATGTGGTCGCCTTTGAAGTAAACTGCACAGGGTAAGCCAGTCATCAGGAACCGATTATATGGTTTACAGGTTTACAGGTTTACAGGTTTACAGGTTTACAGGTTTACAGGCTTACAGGCTTACAGGCTTACAGGCTTACAGGCTTACAGGCTTACAGGCTTACAGGCTTACAGGCTTACAGGCTTACAGGAAACGATAAGCCCGACCTGGGGATCCCCAATCGATTACGATCAGCACGGCTTTCTCTTTTACAGCGATCAGAGAGGGCATATGAATGTGTAGAAAAAATCGGGTTTTTAAAAAGTAATTAGCAAGCAGGGAAACTGTCAAAAAAATGTATTTTTAAAATAAAAAATAAATAACTATTAAGACAGAAAGAAGGTTTCATGTGATATCAGTCACGATAACTAAACGTAATGCTAGACATAAATAATTAATATAATAGGGTGGCACTATGTTTAATGAGAGTTGAAATATTATGATCATCTTAAACAGCAGCAGTGTAATATCCAAATGGTTTAATATTGATAATGTTATTGTCAATCACCTGCCTTAACGTCTTCTTTTTACAATCGCCCATCTCTTTCGACTGACAGGGTCGTAATTTATCGGGCGCATTTTCACTCATTCAGACTTTAAAAACCCTGCATTATGGGTGCGATCCGTTTACTTGCCCAAAACTGGCTATTGAAAACGCGATGCAACATACAATGCAGTCACGTTTCTTATCGGCTGAAACAGGATAAAAACATTTGCCCGGGTTTTTAATTCATTCATTAAAAAAACCTACGGCATCGGCACGTCTGAATAAAAGGACATGATGATGAATAACTTTAGACACTTACCTGAGCCATTCCGTATTCGTGTTATTGAACCCGTCAAACGCACTACACGAGAGCATCGTAATGCAGCGATGATAAAAGCCGGAATGAATCCATTCTTGCTGGATAGCGAAGACGTTTTTATTGATCTTCTCACCGATAGCGGAACCGGCGCCGTTACGCAAAATATGCAGGCTGCTATGATGCGAGGCGATGAATCTTACAGTGGCAGCCGCAGTTATTACACGTTAGCGGAAGCGGTAAAAGCTATTTTTGGTTATGCCTATACTATTCCAACACATCAGGGCCGTGGCGCAGAACAAATTTACATTCCGGTATTAATAAAAAAACGGGAGCAAGAAAAAGGTCTGGACAGAACAAAAATGGTGGCCTTCTCGAACTACTTTTTTGATACTACACAGGGCCACAGCCAGATAAATGGCTGTACCGTGCGAAATGTTTATATCAAAGAGGCTTTCGATACGGCGGTTCGCCACGACTTCAAGGGCGACTTTGATCTTGAGCGCCTGGAGAAAGGCATCCAGGATGTGGGCGCGGAGAATGTGCCCTATATTGTTGCCACTATTACCTGCAATTCCGCCGGCGGGCAGCCCGTGTCGCTGGCAAACTTAAAAGCCATGTACCAGATTGCAAAAAAATATGACATTCCGGTGGTCATGGATTCAGCCCGCTTTGCTGAAAACGCGTACTTTATTCAGCAGCGGGAAAAAGCGTACAAAAACTGGACAATCGAAGCGATTACCCGGGAAAGCTATAAATATGCTGACATGCTGGCCATGTCGGCAAAAAAAGATGCGATGGTCCCCATGGGTGGCTTGTTGTCTTTCAAAGATGACAGCTTCTTTGATGTGTACACCGACTGCAGAACACTTTGCGTTGTTCAGGAAGGATTCCCCACCTATGGTGGGTTAGAAGGCGGCGCAATGGAACGCCTGGCGGTAGGCCTTTATGACGGCATGAATCAAGACTGGCTGGCTTATCGTATCAGTCAAATTCAATACCTGGTTGATGGCCTTGAATCGATTGGTGTGACCTGCCAGCAAGCCGGTGGCCATGCTGCCTTTGTCGATGCCGGAAAATTATTGCCGCACATTCCGGCGCATCAGTTCCCGGCTCAGGCACTCGCCTGCGAGTTATATAAAGTGGCCGGTATCCGGGCAGTCGAGATCGGCTCGTTTTTGCTGGGCCGCGATCCTAAATCAGGAGAACAACTGCCCTGTCCGGCCGAACTGTTGCGGTTAACCGTTCCCAGAGCCACCTACACACAAACGCATATGGACTTCATTATCGAAGCTTTTGAGCATGTGAAAGAGAATGCGAGCAACATAAAAGGATTAGCCTTTACCTATGAGCCTAAGGTTTTGCGCCATTTCACCGCAAAACTTAAAGAGATTTCATAGTCATACCTGTACAGTGAGCAGCTGTTTTGGCCACGGCTGCTCCATTACCCTGCCTGTCAGGCATAAAAATTATAACAACGATAAAAGCGAAGAATATTGTTGAGAGGACACCATGGAAGAAAATACAGATCAGAAACACTCCGCCTTTTGGGGCGTGATGGTTATCGCTGGAACCGTAATCGGTGGTGGGATGTTTGCACTCCCTGTCGATCTTGCGGGCGCGTGGTTCTTCTGGGGCGCTTTCATCTTGATCATCGCCTGGTTTTCCATGCTTCATTCCGGTCTGCTGTTACTGGAAGCTAACCTGAACTATCCAACAGGCTCAAGCTTCAATACATTGACCAAAGATCTGCTGGGTAAAAGATGGAATGTAATAAGCGGTATTACCGTTGCTTTTGTGTTGTATATACTGACTTACGCTTATATCTCCGCTAACGGCGCGATTATTAGCGAAACCCTGTCCATGCATTCCAGCATGACGATACCTTCACGTGTTATCGGCATCGGTACAGCGGTTTTCGTTGCCAGCGTGTTATGGATTAGCTCTCTGGCAGCCAGCAGAATCACCTCGCTTTTTTTGGGTATTAAAATCTTAGCCTTCGTCATTGTTTTTGGCTCTTTATTTTTCAAAGTTGATTTTTCAATCCTTAGCGATGTTAGCGGTATCAGTGAAAGCAATCGTTATTTTCCCTATATATTTATGGCCGTTCCGGTTTGCCTTGCCTCTTTTGGCTTTCACGGTAATATCCCCAGCCTGATCATTTGTTATGGAAAACGAAAAGATAAGCTGGTTAAAAGCATTGTTCTTGGTTCACTGCTGGCGCTGTTTATCTATCTTTTTTGGCTGTATTGCACCATGGGGAATATCCCGCGTGAAAAATTCAAAGAAATCATTTCTTCGGGCGGAAATGTTGACGCGCTGGTGAAGTCTTTTATGGGAACGCATCCTGGCGGCGTCATTGAATTTTTCTTACTGGTTTTTTCTAATCTCGCCGTGGCCAGCTCTTTCTTTGGGGTCACGTTGGGGTTGTTCGACTATCTGGCGGATCTGTTTAAAATCGATAATTCCCACTTTGGACGATTTAAAACAGTGCTGTTAACCTTTCTACCTCCCGGCATCTTATATTTGCTCTTCCCGAATGGTTTTATTTACGGTATCGGTGGCGCAGGATTGTGCGCAACAATCTGGGCAGTTATCGTCCCTGCCCTACTGGCATTAAAATCGAGAAAACGCTTTCCCGATAAAACATTCACTGTCTGGGGCGGAAAGGTTATTCCGGCTGTGGTCATTTTATTTGGTGTTATCGTCATCATCTGCTGGTTTGGCAATGTGCTTAACATCTTGCCAAAGTTTAGCTGACCGACAGGACGGACTGGAAACGTGTTTAACGAAGCCTGTCAACAGGGAGAGGTATTGAACGGCCGGTCACTCACGTGACCGGCGCCAACAAAAGCCGGGATACGACTTAGTGACTTAATCGAGTAACTGACGCCCAAGGTAAGGATTGGCGTGAAGTAATTTCATCAATTTTTGTGCAGTTGCGGAAGGACGCGTACGCTGGGCTTCCCAGCTTTTAACCGAAGAAACGCTAACGCCCATAATCCTGGCAAACTCATCTACCTGCATTCCTGCCATTTCGCGTAAACGCTGTGGCTCTGGCACGGCTGGCTGACGCTGAGTTTGCAGCGCTACAGGGCTGTTATCACGTGTCAAAACAATCTGCTCAAGGCTGCTGAGCAATTCAAACATTGGGTCTTTTAACTCCATAGAGAACTCCTTAAAACTCACTATGAATCACGTGAAAGAAGGTACAAGAACCTGAAATCAGGCTCAGAAACCGGATTAAGCAAGCTGCATCCCTTAAGAGTTTGTTTTTATTGTAAGAAAACCCTTATGGGACACAGCCTGACCTGCATTGCTGTTAAACATGTCAACACAATGCCACAAATGCCGGGAGACTAAGTATGGATAGATACCTGACAATTTGCAGCGCAAATTAGACATTTTTTTTAACTTTACAATTCTGAAAAATGGTTAAGCAACTTAACCTTTTGAAGCGATTGGTTTTGTTACCACAGCGTCTGTCAACAGCGCTGGTCGCGTTTTCTTTATGGCCGGCAATCAGGTGATGAACTGGCCAGGATAACCGCACCGGCTCTGTGAGTTGGTTGCAAAATATGCGCCAGACTTTCATTTTTTGAACACATACTGGCTGGAGAGTGCTGTCAGCCATCACGCCTTTCTTGCTTCCAAAATAAAAAAACACTTGCCAGCCCTGACGTAGGTGGCGCCGGAAGCGCTGAAAAGGGACTCAGCTTTATCATCGAAGGACAACATGACGTTTTAATTATAGTGAACACGATAATTTGTGCGATTCGTGCCAGTGATTGCGTTCATGCAGGCGTTTGCACCACTTTAATGCAGACGAACAATTTTAGGGCAACTCGTTAATGGACGTTTAACGTTAACGATTCAGATGGAACATCTGTGTCGCTCGAAACATAAGATGGAATTAATTATTTATGACCTATACTTACGGATCCGTTAGCTTCCCTTCGCGCGGGCTCGTTATCGGTGCAAAAAAGCCTGAGTCGCGGATGCGCTGGCCTTCTTTTCTGACACCATAAGCCTGTAACATCATCTTAAACACGCTTAAGGCAAACTTTCTTACAGGTTATGGCCTTACATCGCGCTTTCGCATTGTGTGGCCGTTATCCTTTGTTCTATTCTTTAGGCCACTGCTTATCCGGACATCAGCCAGTTTTACCGACAGGAGTTGAACCCATGGCTTCAGGCATTTCCCGTATCCTGGCACGCAGCGGCATTTTGCTGACTGGCGTGCTTCTTGTGCTGCAACTTACCGCATGTGGTGATAAAGAGGGCGAACAGCGCAAAGCGTTTATCGATTTTCTGCAAAATACCGTTATGCGTAGCGGTGAACATCTACCCAGCCTGAGTGAAAATCAGAAACAAAGTTTTGGTCCTTTCACCGGTGATTACGCCATTCTTTATGGCTTCTCGCAGCAGGCGAACAAAGCTGTGGATCAGGGGATGCGTCCGGTGGTGGATGAACTTTCTGCTATTCATGTGCCGCAGGACTATCTGAGCCGCCACGACTCACTGGCCCAGGCCAACAGCGCGTTGACGGTGGCTACCCAGCAACTGGAAACCGCAAAAATGCAGGCAGATAAAAGTAAAAGCGCGCTTAAGCAAAACGACGACCTGAAAAAAGTCTTCGATACCGCGTATGACAAAGTGGTGACGCAGCCTGCTGGCCAGTTGATCCCATTGCTACCCAAACTGCAGGCACTTAGCCAGGATGCTGTAAAGACAGGTGAGTTTTTGCAGGCTCAGGGAACGCGCGTCAGTTTCAATAACGGTGGCGTTCAGTTCCCAACTCAGGAACAGGCGACGCAATATAATGACTTAATGACGAGCTTATCAGCTAATGTGCAAGCGCTGAGCCAGGCTAAAAATGCAGTACAGGGTAATTTGCAATAATCGGCGTGCAGGGGACGGATCATTCACCGCCTAACCTGAGCCACGTGAAATCATGATTCCGCATTCAAACGGGCCTGATCAAAATGTGATCCGGCCCGTTTTTCATTAAATTAAATTGTGATCTTAATCTCATTTATCAAACAAAGCTCAACGCCATAAATGTGATCGCAATCACTATAAATCGATTTCGATGGCTAAAAATCCGTCGTCTTATCGCCGTAATGGCTCATTTCTGTGATAAAAGTCACTTAATAACCCCCCATCCCCCCGACATAAATGTGACCTAAATCACACTAAGCCTCGTGCACTACGCAGTCCACTATTCGCGTGATAAAGTCCGCCTGCATACAGTAATACTGACGGCTCATCGCCGTAGTGGCTAAACAAAAACAAACGCGCGCTCCTGTTGCAGCGCGTCTCAACAAGGGGTGGGCTTATGTCCTCATCAGTAAAGGTCAAAGTACAAAGCTTTGGTCGCTTTTTGAGTAATATGGTGATGCCTAACATTGGCGCATTTATCGCCTGGGGTATTATCACCGCGCTGTTTATTCCAACAGGATGGATCCCTAACGAAACGCTGGCGAAACTGGTCGCCCCAATGATCACTTACCTGCTGCCACTCCTGATCGGTTATACCGGTGGACGCCTGGTCGGTGGCGATCGCGGTGGGGTGGTTGGCGCAATCACTACGATGGGGGTAATTGTCGGTGCTGATATGCCGATGTTCCTCGGCTCAATGATTGCGGGCCCACTTGGCGGCTGGGCGATCAAATCCTTTGACCGTATGGTTGACGGTAAAATCAAAAGCGGCTTTGAGATGCTGGTGAACAACTTCTCTGCCGGTATTATCGGTATGCTGTTGGCCATGCTGGCTTTTATGGCGATTGGTCCGCTGGTTGAAGGTCTTTCACACATTCTTGCCACGGGCGTTAACCTGATGGTGCAGAACAACCTGCTGCCATTGACGTCAATCTTCGTTGAACCTGCAAAAATCCTGTTCCTGAACAACGCGATTAACCACGGGATTTTCTCACCTCTGGGTATTCAGCAGGCAAGTGAAGCAGGGAAATCAATTTTCTTCTTGATCGAAGCCAACCCGGGTCCGGGGATGGGCGTGCTGATGGCCTATATGTTTTTTGGTCGGGGCAGTGCTAAACAGTCTGCTGGGGGCGCGGCGATCATCCACTTCCTGGGCGGCATTCACGAGATCTACTTCCCTTACGTGCTGATGGCACCACGCCTGCTGCTGGCCGTCATCCTTGGCGGAATGACCGGTGTCTTTACGCTGACCGTACTGCACGGTGGTCTGGTATCGCCTGCTTCACCAGGTTCTATCCTGGCCGTATTAGCCATGACGCCAAAAGGAGCTTACTTTGCCAATATCGCCGCCATCTTTGCTGCATTTGCGGTGTCGTTTGTGATTTCTGCCATTTTGTTGAAGACCAGCAAAGTGAAAGAAGATGACGATATCGAAGCGGCGACGCAGCGTATGCGTGATATGAAAGCGCAGTCAAAAGGTCAGAGTCTGACAGGTGCGCCGGTTGCGAGCGACGCGATGAGCGTAGATCTGGACCATGTGCGTAAAATCATTGTGGCCTGCGATGCAGGTATGGGCTCAAGCGCCATGGGCGCTGGTGTCCTGCGTAAGAAGGTCCATGATGCAGGTCTGAGTAACGTGTCGGTCACCAACAGCGCGATTAATGCCTTACCGGGTGACGTTGATCTGGTGATTACCCATCGCGATCTTACTGAACGAGCCATCCGTCAGGCGCCTCATGCCCAGCACATTTCCTTAAATAACTTCCTGGATAGTGCACTTTATAGCACGCTGACCGAGCGCCTGGTGGCGGCTAATCGCAGTGAAGCTAACCGCGAAGCCGTACAGAAGACGCTGGGTGACAGCTACGATGACAGCCATGCCAACCTGTTTAAACTCGGCCAGAGCAACGTTTTCCTGGGGCTGAGTGCCAGCAATAAAGAGCAGGCGATTCGCTTTGCCGGTGAGCAGTTAGTCAAAGGCGGCTACGTAGAACCCGAATACATTGATGCCATGCTGGCGCGCGAAAAGCTGACGCCAACCTATCTTGGCGAGTCGATTGCTGTGCCGCACGGTACCGTTGAAGCGAAAGACCGTGTACTGAAAACGGGTGTGGTTTTCTGCCAGTACCCTGCCGGCGTTCAGTTTGGCGAGGAACCTGATGAAGTGGCACGTTTGGTGATTGGTATAGCTGCCCGCAATAACGAGCACATTCAGGTGATTACCAGCCTGACGAACGCGCTCGATGATGAGCAGGTCATTGAACAACTGGCACGTACAGAAAGTGTACAGGATGTTCTGGATCTGTTATCAGGCAAACCCGCTGTAGCATAATCGGGTCCGACATTTCCCTGGGGCGGTTGTGCCCGTCCCATTTTTTGGGGGCGGACATGCCCGCCCCATCGTTATTTGATATGGGTCAATTTTATGAAAGCGTTACATTTTGGAGCAGGCAACATCGGTCGTGGCTTTATCGGCAAACTGCTGGCAGATGCCGGTATTGAGCTGATTTTTGCAGATGTGAATCAGGCAGTGCTGGATGCCCTTAATGCACGTCATGAATATCCCGTGCATGTGGTAGGTGAACAGGCCAAAGTTGAAGTGGTTAAGGGCGTCAGCGCCGTGAACAGCACCAGCGACGACATTACTGGACTGATCGCGGATGTCGATCTCGTTACCACTGCCGTTGGTCCGCAAATCCTTGAGCGCATCGCTGCCAGCGTGGCAAAAGGTCTGGCCAAACGCAGTGATAACGGCAATGTTCGGCCGTTAAATATTATCGCCTGTGAAAATATGGTGCGTGGAACCAGCCAGCTTAAGCAGCACGTGCTACAGGCGCTACCTTCTGAATATCATGTCTGGCTCGAACAACACGTCGGCTTTGTGGATTCAGCGGTAGACCGTATTGTTCCCCCTTCTGAAGCAGGCACTCAGGATCCGCTTGAAGTCACGGTGGAAACCTTCAGCGAATGGATTGTGGACAAAACCCAGTTTAAAGGCGAATTGCCGACCATTCCGGGCATGGAACTGACCGATAACCTGATGGCCTTTGTGGAGCGTAAACTTTTCACCCTGAATACCGGCCACGCAATTACGGCCTATCTGGGGCAACAGGCGGGGCACCAGACTATTCGCGATGCCATTCTCGATGAGAATATTCGCGCGGTCGTCCAGGGTGCGATGGAAGAAAGTGGCGCGGTACTGATTAGACGCTACGGCTTCGAAGCAGACAAGCATGCTGCTTATATTCAAAAAATTCTTAGCCGCTTTGAAAATCCCTATCTGAAAGATGACGTTGAACGCGTAGGTCGTCAGCCAATCCGCAAGCTGAGCGCAGGCGACCGCCTGATTAAACCGACACTCGGCACGCTGGAATATGGCCTGCCGCATGCCAACCTGGTTCAGGGCATTGCTGCTGCAATGCATTATCATAGCGATCAGGATCCCCAGGCGCAGGAGTTAGCCGCGCTGCTGGCGGAAAAAGGTCCGCAGGCAACCTTAGCGCAGGTTTCAGGACTGGATGCTGAGAGTGAAATAATAAAAGAGGCCGTGAGTGCCTGGCACGCCATGGCATAATAGCCCCATGTTAGCGACCCAGATCGGGGGCAATAAACGGGCCCCCGACAGCAGCACTACACTGATGCAGGCAAGAATGGAAGAAAAGCAGGCTTTTGAAAACCGGGTGCTTGAACGCCTGAACGCTGGACGCTCGGTGAGAAGCTTTTTGTTCGCCGCTGTCGAGTTGTTAGCTGAAGCCGTCAATGTGCTGGTGCTGCAGGTATTCCGTAAAGATGACTACGCGGTGAAATACGCCGTAGAGCCCTTGCTGCTGGGTGACGGTCCGTTAGGTGAGCTCTCCGTCAGGCTCAAGCTGATCTATGGCCTTGGCGTGATTAGTCGGCATGAATATGAAGACTGTGAGTTACTGCTGGCGCTGCGTGAAGAACTCAATCATGACGCGGGCGATTACCGTTTTACTGATGATGAAATTCTGGGACCCTTTGGTGAATTGCACTGTGTGGCGGCCTGGCCCCCCGTTCCCACATTTCATGCTGAAGATGCAGCACTACAGGCGATGCAGCAGCAACGTTATCTGCAGATGGTACGCTCCACTATGGTCCTGTCACTCACCGAACTGATTTCCCGCATTAGTATGAAACAGGCGTTTAAAAAGTCAGTCAGCTAAATCCCGCCGGGAGCCTCAAGGCTCCCCTTTTCACGCTAACCACCGAGAATCTACGTTAAATTTGGTGTATCCTTAGCCTGTTTTCCTCAACGAGTTGTTGTCATGAAAGAGCAAGAAAAAAACGAAATTAAACGTCTCAGCGATCAACTTGACGCGCTGAATCGTAAAGAGCCTCAGTTACTCGAATCCGGTGATGCTGAAAAGCTGGGCGCGTTGCTGAAAGAGAAAGAAACGCTGGTAACGGAAATTGAGCGTCTTCGCAGTCAGCGTGACGTTAAGCTGAGCCTGGAAGCGCAAAAACTGCAAAAATTGCCGTTCAGCCGCGAAATTACGAAAAAAGAGCAGGCAAATTTAGGCGCATTGAAGAAAAGCGTGCGCGGCCTGGTGGTGGTGCATCCAATGACCGCGCTGGGACGAGAAATGGGGCTTAGCGTTATGACCGGATTTGCTAAAAACGCCTTTTGATCATGTTTCAGGCGGCGGCCCGATCGCTGTTTTGCTGGCCAGTAGCAGTCCCAACCTGCTCTGCCAGCGTATCCAGCAGCGTATAACGACGGCGGTATTCCGCACGCTTCTTACTGGCAATCTCTTCCAGCGTTTTACGCGGCAGCGCCAGCGGCAGCATAAAGACGCCGTCAGCACGCTCCTTTCCGTTGATCGTCAGCCAGAAATCGCTGTAGCTGGCATGGAATTTATCCTCTTTACTCTGGCGATAACGCAGGCTGCGAAAAACATGCGTTTCATCCCCTACCGCCGCTATTTTCCTGACACCACATTGCTGAGATAAAATAAAGACGACTTCCATCAATAAGCGTTTAGGAAATAAACCATGTGCCGCTTTGGTTGCATCACGAATAACATCATTACTGATACTTTTACGCGGTCCCTGTAAGCCACCGATTAAGAGTGTGCGCGCGTTATCCTCGTTCAAGATCGTGAATGAAAGTGAGGCTAAGCCTTCTCCCTGATAACGCAAGACTAAGGTTATTTCACCTTCACGATCGTAATAACCTGAGCTACAGGCAATAACAAAATCTTCATCATTTTTACCCTTCAGCCTGGCCAGCACGCTCTCTTCGCCACTTTGTAAAACCTGGCGAAGTTGAAGATTATCCAGGCTGTTCATTAAATGATAATGGTCGAGAATAGCCTGGGCGCGTGCAGCTACACCCATTCCGGCACGCAGATAAGGGCGATGTAACTTCGCGGGTAAGACTCCCTGCACACGCATTAATTGCGAAAACCGGGGTAACTCTGAGAGCTGCTGTAAATAGCGCAATGTGGTCACGGGCGCAATCAGCGTCCTTAAGGCAAATTTAAAACGGAATTGACGGCTTAGCCAACGTTTATTTGGCACGTACTTTCCGCTGACCAATTGAAAAAAAAGAGAGGCATACGAATCAGCAACCGGCTCGTGTGTAGTATAAATAGACATGGCATAAGTTCTTATTAGTTTGATAGTGGCGCTGATGATAAAACGAGCGACATCAACGACAGGTTAATGACTCAAATTGTTAAAAACTTACCGGGATAAACTGACGCTTCGTTTAATTCTGGTTTAACTGACTTCGAACGTTGGGCTTTAAAGGTGGGAAGCGGTGCGGGCAGCGCAGCATCAGCTATCGCAATGGCAACATTCAGACCGGAAAAGGACGAAAACCTGATGTTCGGGCGAAAAAAAACCGGCAGAACAGGTTCTGCCGGTCAGGTCTCTTGGGTTATCGCTTACTTAGCCGATGCAAAGCGGGCTGCCGCTTCGTCCCAGTTAACCACGTTCCAGAACGCTTTGATGTAGTCCGGACGCTTGTTCTGATACTTCAGGTAGTAGGCGTGTTCCCACACATCCAAACCAATGATCGGATAGCCAGAAACGCCAGCGACGGCCTCGCCCATCAGTGGATTATCCTGGTTAGCAGTGGAAACCACGGCCAGTTTGTCGCCTTTTTTAACCAGCCAGGCCCAACCTGAACCGAAACGGGTGGTCGCCGCTTTCTCAAACTCTTCCTGGAATTTCTCAACGCTACCAAAATCTTTCTCAATAGCCGCCTTCAGTTCGCCCTGAAGGGTCGTGCCGGTTTTCAGGCCTTTCCAGAACAGACTGTGGTTAGCATGACCACCTGCGTTGTTGCGCAGCGGGCCTTTTTTGTCTGCTGGCAGCTGATCCAGCTTAGTGATCAGTTCATCAACGGGCAGATCAGCAAATTCAGTGCCTTCCAGCGCCGCATTGGCGTTGTTGACATAGGTCTGATGATGTTTGGTGTGATGGATTTCCATCGTCTGCTTGTCAAAGTGCGGTTCCAGTGCGTCGTAGGCGTAAGGCAGGGATGGCAGTGAATAACTCATGTTCTTCCTCTCCATTTAGTGTTTGAGCAGCACGACAATGTCGGCACGTGCCGCGTAAGCAGTCTTATCATTATAGTTAAATTCATGATCGGTAAAAGCGTAATCAATGCCCTATTAAACATAAGGTTTTGAAAAAACATGCAAAGACTGCGCATTTTTCGTTTGATGCTGACCGCAAAACGGGCTTCGCGCAGGCGCAGTCAGCGAGCCCGTGACGGCCTGATAACCGCTTCTGCAGGCACTCATTCGCGCTGCTCAGCATTTACATCAGCCGCTGTGGATGAGTGTAAATGGTCGCCCGGCCCGGCTTACTGAAACCGACAAGGGTAAGGTTGCAGCGTTCTGCAACCTCAACAGCCAGTCGGGTCGCAGCGGAGACGGCAAACAGAATCTCCACGCCGCACATTGCAGATTTCTGCACCATCTCATAGCTGGCGCGACTGGAAACTAACAGGGCGCCCTCGCCCCAGGCGGCCTGACTGCGATAGCCCAACAGCTTATCCAGCGCCACATGACGACCGACGTCCTCGCAGCCGTGAATCAGCACACCATCAGGCTGTATCCAGGCCGCTGCATGGGTACAGCCCGTTTTTTGCCCCACTGGCTGAAACTGGTTAAGTTGCCCCAGTGCGCGATCCAGATGCGCTAACGTAAACCGCTGGGTGAACGGCAACGGCGTAAGCGGCTTACCAATCTGGTCCAGTTGCTCAACCCCGCAAACGCCACAGCCGGTCCGCCCCGCCAGGGCCCGTCGCTGCGCTTTCAGCGCCATAAAACGACGGCTGGATAGCTCAATCTGTACCTCAATGCCATTGCAACCCGCGACCACATCCATACCGAAGATATCTGCCGGCGCATCGATAATGCCTTCAGAGAGAGAAAAACCGATGGCAAAAGCCTCCAGGTCTTTGGGCGTTGTCATCATCACGACGTGGGAAATGCCGTTATAAACCAGCGCCACGGGAACCTCTTCCGCTAGCCAGTCAGCCCGGGAGTGATGTAAATCGTCACGTTGCCACACCAGAGTTTCACGCAGACCGGCATTCCCGATTACATCAGCATCACTTCTCGCCTCGTTTTTATTCACTTTTTTCTGATCCTGGCTGATTCCGCAATGATTGAAAGGTAATAGTATTCCGTTATGCTGAATAGTGCCTATTCTGAACCTGCTGACAGAGAGCAACAAGCGCATGGCACCCTGATAGCATAAAGCGTGAAATGGCGCGCGGCTGGCCCGGCATGCTCGATGTCTATCTGTATGAAATCATCCAGCCTCGGGAAAAATACATTTCATCCACAAGGGCGGGATTTGGACTGCTATGATCAGCCTGTCGGGAACATTGATGAGATCCTGAAATGCTGCAATCTTCTGACTGACGACGAGTCCTGTCATGATGGAGATAACCGCAACAGAAAAAACGTAAAACCGGCGACAAAGCCACCGTCCGAATGGCCTGAGCCACGACTGAAAACCTATTCTTGCTGGTGTCGTGAATCGCGTAATCAGCCAACAAAACAGGAAAATGCCCTCTATGAGCATCCGCATTATCCCGCAAGATCAGTTGGAGAAGAGCGGAAAAAATCCAGCGGAGACAATCCCGCCGTTACTTTTCCCCCAGTTGAAGCGTTTATACAGCCGCCGCGCCGCGCGACTGCGTGATCTGGCCGCTAAAAATCCACTGGGCGATTATTTACGCTTTGCCGCCGTCATAGCCCAGGCGCAGGAAATTGTGCTGTATGACCATCCGCTGCAGATGAATCTTCATGCCCGCCTGGTACAGAGTGCTCAGGAAGGCAAACCGCCGCTGGATATTCATACTTTACCGCGGGATACGCACTGGCACCGCCTGTTGCATTCGCTGATTGCGGAACTTAAACCCGAGATGAGCGGCCAGGCGCTGGCAGTGCTGGAGAACCTGGAAAAAGCCTCTGCCAGCGAGCTGGAAACGATGGCCAGCGCACTCTTTGCGGGCGAGTATGCTCAGGTCAGTAGCGACAAAGCGCCTTTTATCTGGGCGTCACTGTCAATTTACTGGGCGCAAATGGCGGCGTTGATACCGGGTAAAGCACAGGCAGAGATGGGCAATCAACGCCAGTACTGCCCGGTGTGCAACAGCATGCCCGTTGCCAGCATGGTTCATATGGGCACCGACGAAGGCGCACGTTACCTGCATTGCAATCTGTGCGAAAGTGAGTGGTACGTGGTGCGTAGCAAGTGCACAAACTGCGAACAATCCCGCGATCTTCACTACTGGTCGCTGGACAGTGAACATGCAGCAGTAAAAGCTGAAAGCTGTGGTGACTGTGGTAGCTATCTGAAAATCTTGTACCAGCAAAAGAATCCGGCAATTGAACCCGTCGCGGACGATCTCGCTTCTTTGGTGCTGGATGCCCGTATGGAGCAGGAAGGCTTTACACGAAGCAGTCTGAATCCCTTTATGTTCCCTGGTGAATAGCTATTGCTAAAAAACCTCGCTAAACGGAGCTACGCAATGAAACTGATTGGCAGCTATACCAGCCCTTTTGTACGCAAGATATCTATCATCATGCTGGAAAAAGGTATGATGTTTGAATTCGTTAATGCTTCGCCTTACAGCGATGACAGCCACGTTCCGCAATATAATCCGTTGGGAAAAGTGCCTGCACTGGTCGCGGAGGACGATCAGATCTGGTTCGATTCCAGCATCATCGCTGAGTACCTGGAACAGCGCAGCCCGACGCCTGCTTTATTACCTGACACTTCCCTCGCATCGTTAAACGTTCGTCAGCTCGAGAAGTTAGCTGACGGTATCAGTGACGCGGCGCTGGTGATTGTGCGTGAGCAGTTACGTCCGGGCGATATGCAGTCAGAAGAGGTTTTACTGCGTAATCGTGAAAAGATTCAGCGTGGCCTGGACAGCCTGGAAGCCTCCGTGAACGAAGGAAAATGGCTCAACACTGGCGCACTTAACCTGGCGGATATTGCGACGGGCTGCATGATCGGTTATCTGAATTTCCGTCGCGTCGTGCCGAACTGGTGCGTTGGCCGCCCGGCGTTAGTCAAGCTGGCAGAAAACCTGTTTCAGCGCGAAAGCTTTGCCCGAACCACGCCGCCCGCATCCTGATCACTCGGCGCAGCAAGTTGCCAGTAGCCGGGTTTCTGAAGGGCCAGCGGCGTTATGCGTATTCTGAAGCGGTGAGAGGCACGCCGCGAAGGATGCAGAGCAAATCTGCATAAACGTGCAATCAGAAACGGTAACCCACCCCCAGATTAACGCCGTTAACAGCGCGTTGCTCTCCTTCAACCCGGGTGCGGGAACCTTCGTAACCCAGGGTTACAGACAGATAATCAACCGGGTTAATGATAATACCGGCCCCGTAAGCCAACGCATTGGTCGTCTCCGAAAACTGGATGTCCTGAGGCATTCCCTGAGAATCATAGCCGTGATACTGGCGGCTCATCGCGGCATGGGAAAAGCCGGCCAGCGCATAAACACTGACCCGTTGATTCAGACGATATGCCGGCCCCGCCAGTAAAGAATAATATTTTGCGCTTACGTGATCGGACGTATGGCGCTGAAAAAAAGAACTGTTGCTGTCCTCACTGTTCTCCAGAGTGGTGAAAGAGGCCACTACGCTAACCGGCGAGTCCCACTCATAACGATATTGCAGATTCACACCGGGCATATTTTTAAAATCTTCAACTTTACTCTGCGCATAGCCTACAGACAGCGTTTGACTTGCCACTGCGGGCACCGCACCACTCAGCAGCGCACAGAAAATAGCGGAAATAATCACCTTGTTCATACAACAATCCTGATAATAAAAAATAGGTGGCGCATCGCACCCTGTTAATTCTCTGATACAGACAGCCTTATCCTTTCAAGACAGGGCTGTGAGTTCAGTATTATTCAGCCCTGTCTCATCCGAAATGAAACAGCCTGTTTGCGCCAGATATTTTCTTTTTAAGCCTTGCCACTCACGGGAAAAACATCATTAGATCGCGGTAAACCTGCGAAATTAACGGTTATCTGGCGGAACGGGACCTTAACAAAAACACCTTATTCCCACAATAAATAAAGGGATAAAATTGACGGAATTCAGGACCGATTGACGATTGATTGATGTTACGTCCCAGTAGTCAGAGAAGGTAGCGGTAATCAGGGGATGAACCCGGTAAGAATAAGCATCGCCGCGCCTTGCATTGCTGCAGCGAGTCCGCTATATCTTTCGCTCAGGCCCTGTCCTGAAGCGGCCCGGCGCGCGCGGGCCGTAAGCCAGGGTAAAAGGCAGTTCATTACCACGCTCAGTTTTTTTATTTACGCTCCGGCCTCGTCATGGGCTGTGAGACCTGGCAGCCCACTGCCTCAGACAGACGAAAACCGGACAAATCACTATCATGCGATCACACTTCAGAATGGCCTTGTGCTGCCTCCTGGTCGGTAATATCACACAGGCCTGGGCTGAGGGGCTGACGCTGGGCGCCCAGGGCGAGGCGAACTTTACGCCTTATCGCCAGTACAAAACGCAGTTTTCAGGTCTGCCTTATGTAGGATATGACAACAACCATGTCTATATTGACGGCACCGAAGTCGGCGCCTATTTGATCAAAGATGACACCACACAGCTAAAGGCGCGCTGGTGGTATCTGGATAACGAATTCGATCCCGGCCAGTCATCTGACCCGGCGCTTCGACAGCTAGACATCCGCCACAGCACCATGATGGGCGGCATCAGCTATCAAAAGATAACCCCCGTCGGTGCTTTCAGAACGGAACTCTCTGCGGATACGCTGAATGAAAGCCGGGGATTACTGGGAACCGTCGCATGGGCGGGCCAGGTGTCGTTCATGCAGTTGGACGTTTATCCGCAGGTTGGGGTGGACTGGCTGAATAAGCAGCAGGCAAGCTATTACTACGGCGTGAACGCTCAGGAATCCGAGCGCAGCGGTTTACCTTCCTGGCGTCATCAGGGCATTACGCCGTGGCTTGCTTTGGCGTTTGACTGGCACCCGGTTACGCCGTTGCATATTTATCTTCAGCCCAAAGTCACCTTCCTGACTGGCGCACTTCGCGACAGTCCGATGACGGATCAACAGTATTACTGGACGCTTTCTTCAGGCGTTACCTGGACATTTTAAAGCGGGCATTCGGGCTGTGCCGCCACGATGCCTGGCGGCTTGAGATAGACTCGCGGATAGCGCCGCCTGTGCCGGTAACCGGCTGCAGCGCTTGAATATAAACATGCTCTACAGATGAGATTTCACATATCGCCCTGTCGATGGGCAACGTACCTCGATTATTCAAGACGGGACACACAGAATAAAAAAGGGACGATTTCTCGTCCCTTTTCAACGTCGTCGAGGCCGGTTACTGCAGTAGCGAAATATCAGCGACCTGCAGGAACAGTTCGCGCAGTTTCGACAGCAGCGTCAGACGGTTAATCCGCACCGCCTCGTCTTCCGCATTAACCATCACTTTATCGAAGAAGTTGTCTACGGCTTCGCGCAGCTGCGCCAGCTCAATTAACGCATCCTGATAGCGACCTTCTGCAAAGTAAGGCTGCAGTTTACTGCTCAGAGCGGTCACGAAGGTGGCCAGCTGAATCTCTTCATTCTCTTTTAACAACGACGCCTGCACGCTGTCATTCAGCGGTTCGGTCGATTTAGCCAGAATGTTAGAGACGCGCTTATTGGCAGCGGCCAGCGCGGCAGCCTCATCCAGCGTGCGGAAGTGTGAGACCGCCTTCATGCGGGCATCAAAGTCGGCCGGACGGGTTGGACGACGTGCCAGTACCGCCTGCAGCGTATCAATGCTGTGGCCTTCTTCCTGATACCAGCTGCGGAAGCGACCCAACATAAAGTCGATGACGTCATTAACCGCATTGGCATTGCTCAGCTTGCTGCCATACAGGCGCACGGCTTCTTCGGTCAGCGTTTGCAGATCGAGTGGCAGATTTTTTTCTACGATAATGCGCAGCACGCCCAGCGCGGCACGACGCAGTGCAAAGGGATCTTTATCGCCCTTTGGATGCTGACCAATACCAAAAATCCCGGCCAGCGTGTCCATTTTATCGGCAATCGCCAGCGCACAGGCAACCGGGCTGGACGGCAAATCGTCCCCTGCGAAACGCGGCTGGTACTGCTCGTTCAGCGCCACCGCAACATCTTCGGCTTCGCCGTCATGACGCGCATAGTGCATGCCCATCACGCCTTGCGTGTCGGTGAACTCAAACACCATATTGGTCATCAGGTCGCATTTGGACAGCAGGCCCGCGCGCGTGGCGTGATTCACATCAGCACCAATCTGCGCTGCGACCCAACCGGCAAGGGCCTGAATACGATCTGTTTTGTCACGCAGCGAACCCAGCTCTTTCTGGAACAGCACGGTTTCGAGGCGCGGCAGGTGATCTTCAAGGCGCTTTTTGCGGTCGGTATCAAAAAAGAATTCGGCATCCGCCAGACGCGGGCGTACAACCTTCTCATTACCGGAAATGATCTGCTGCGGATCGCTGGACTCAATGTTGGTCACAAAAATGAAGTTTGGTAGCAGGTTGCCTTCCGCATCATAAACCGGGAAGTACTTCTGATCGCCTTTCATGGTGTAAACCAGCGCTTCAGACGGCACCTTAAGGAATTTTTCCTCAAAGGTGGCGGTCAATACGACCGGCCATTCGACCAGCGACGTCACCTCTTCCAGCAGGCTGTCGCTGAGGTCAGCGACCCCACCTAAACGACGCGCCGCGGCTTCTGCATCGGCTTTAATCATGGCCTTGCGAACCTGATAGTCAGCAATGACCTGACCGCGCTTTTCAAGCACATCCGGATACTGATCGGCGTTCTCCAGCGTGATCTCACTTTCGCCCATGAAGCGGTGACCACGAATAACGCGATCTGACTTAATGCCAAGGATCGTGGCGGGAATCAGTTCATCGCCCAGCAGCAGGGTGACGGTATGCACCGGACGCACAAACTGTACGTCGCTGTCGCCCCAGCGCATCAGTTTAGGTACTGGCAGTTTACTCAGGGCAGTGGCAACCATTCCTGGCAGCAATGCCTGAGCAGCCTCACCTTTAACCTGGGCACGATAAACCAGCCATTCGCCTTTGTCGGTGCTCAGGCGTTCAGCCTGCTCAACCGTAATACCGTTACCGCGTGCCCAGCCTTCCGCTGCTTTAGTGGCATTGCCTTCTGCATCGAAGGCCGCCGCGACCGCAGGCCCGCGCTTTTCTACTTCACGATCGGGCTGGGAGGCACTCAGGCTGGCGATTTTCAACGCCAGACGGCGCGGGGCAGCAAACCAGCTTACCTCGCCATGGTTCAGATTAGCCGCATCCAGCTCGGCAGTCACCTGAGCAGCAAAGGCTTCCGCCAGGCTGCGTAATGCTTTCGGTGGCAGCTCTTCGGTGCCGATTTCCACCAGGAACGTTTTGTCAGTCATGGCTGCCTCTTACTTTTTGTTATTGCACATCGGGAAGCCCAGCGCTTCGCGAGAAGCGTAATAGGCTTCAGCCACGGCTTTAGTCAGGGTGCGGATACGCAGAATGTAGCGCTGACGCTCCGTCACCGAGATCGCTTTACGCGCGTCCAGCAGGTTAAAGCTGTGTGCGGCTTTCAGAATGCGCTCGTAAGCAGGCAGCGGAAGAGGTTTTTCCAACGCCAGTAGCTGCTGCGCTTCTTTCTCATACTGCTCAAAACAGGTGAAGAGAAAATCCACGTCGGCGTATTCAAAGTTGTAGGTAGACTGCTCGACTTCGTTCTGGTGGAACACGTCGCCGTAGGTTGTTTTACCTAACGGACCGTCGCTCCAGACCAGATCGTAAACGCTGTCAACGCCCTGGATGTACATCGCGAGGCGCTCAAGACCGTAGGTGATCTCACCGGTAACCGGTTTGCACTCCAGGCCACCTACCTGCTGAAAATAGGTAAACTGCGTCACTTCCATGCCGTTAAGCCACACTTCCCAGCCGAGTCCCCAGGCACCCAGCGTAGGGTTTTCCCAGTTATCTTCGACAAAGCGAATATCGTGCACCGTGGGATCCATACCCAGCTCTTTCAGCGACCCAAGGTACAGCTCCTGAATGTTGTCCGGCGATGGCTTGATGATCACCTGAAACTGGTAATAGTGCTGTAAGCGGTTCGGGTTTTCGCCGTAGCGGCCGTCGGTAGGACGGCGGGATGGCTGCACATAGGCGGCGGCAATCGGCTCCGGGCCAAGTGCGCGCAGGCAGGTCATTGGGTGTGAAGTACCAGCGCCCACTTCCATGTCCAGTGGTTGAACAATGGTGCAGCCCTGGCGCGCCCAGTAATCCTGCAATGTCAGGATCAGGCCCTGAAAGGTCTTGGTATCAAACTTTTGCATGATGAGTTCGCACGCGGTTCGGCTAGATAAAAAAAGAGTGCGACAGTATACCCTTTGACCGCGCGATGTGCAGCCGGAAATCCTGCCGCGCAGCCTGGAGAGTGGATTTTAGGATGACGTTCAGCGCCACAGCGATGCTGAACGGCAAAATTAACCTGTGCCGTTTGGCTTTTTTCATGCGATCTTGCGCACAGAGGGTTCTGAATCCCTGTCGGCGCGCTTGTTGACTGCAACGCGACTGGCTACGCTTTGCACCGGGACGCACTGCGCCAGAGGAAACCATGTCGCAAAAGATTTACTGGATAGATAATTTGCGGGCAATTGCCTGCCTGATGGTCATCGTCATCCATACCACCACCTGGTATCTGGCAGGGCCGATGGCGATAAAAGGTCACTGGTGGGACATCGCCAACCTGCTCAACTCAACGTCACGCATCTGTGTGCCGCTGTTTTTTATGATTTCCGGCTACCTGTTCTTTGGCGAACGCAGCGCACAACCCCGTCATCTATGGCGACTCGTCGGATGCCTGCTGTTTTACAGCGCCGTCGCGCTGGTCTATATCAGCCTGCTAACGCCCATCGGTGAAGGCCGTTCAATATTGAAAATGCTACAGAAACCGGTGTTTTATCATCTGTGGTTTTTCTTCGCGCTGATCGGCATTTACCTCCTGTCGCCCTTAATTCAGGTCAAAAGCGTGCGCCCCCGCTATGTGGCGGTGCTGGTGCTGGTTGTGGCGGTGCTGGCTAATCCCAATACCATGGATCAGTCATGGGGGCGGTTTCACTGGTTACCGATCAACCTCTATCTGAGCGGAGACAGTATTTATTACCTGCTCTACGCGCTGTTGGGGCGCGCTATCGGCACCATGGAAACAGACAGGCGCGGCGTGACTGCGCTGGCAGTCGTGGCCTTCCTGACCTGCGTGACCGGTATTATGCTGGGCACCAAACGGGCATTAATCGTCAACGGCGCATTTAACGATACCTGGTATCTCTATTGTGGACCGCTGGTGTTTATTGCGGCCATCAGCGCCCTGCTGGTGTTCAAAAATGCCTTTAATCAACGCACTCTGCCTGGCCTGGCGACGATTTCGCGCTACTCGCTGCCCATCTACGGTTTTCACGCGCTGTTTATCCATTTCATCCGTACAAATCACTATGACGATATGACGCGTCCCTGGTTGGATCTGCCCGCCGTCTTTATGGTCACCCTGGCAGGCAGCCTGCTTCTGGCGATGCTGCTCAGTCGGCTGGACAGGCGCCACTGGGTAACCTGAGGCTAGGTTGTCAGGTTCCAGCCCCGCGCACGCCACAGTTCAGGCAGCGCCGCCATATCCGTAAACACCGTGACCAGCGGGTGATCCAGTTCCGGGTTGTGCGCGTCGGCACAGTAGTAGAACACTGGCATGCCAGCGGCGATTCCGGCCCGCGCGCCCGCTTCAGAATCATCCACTAAAATACAACTCTCAACAGGCACTCGCATTTGCTCTGCGGCGTGAAACATCAGCTCAGGCTCGGGTTTCCAGTGACCAATGTCGTAACCGCTGTAAAGGCGCTCGGCAAAGTAGTCCAGCATGCCGGTTAATCCCAGCGAGTGCTGCATCTTCTTGACCGTACCGTTGGATACTACGCACACCGGGACGTTCATCTGCGCCACCAACGCCTTCGCCCCGGCTATCGGCTTCAACTCCAGATCGAAAAGTCGGGCAACTTCACTCCGGTAGGCGGGTTCAAGTTCGTCCAGCGGTAATCTGACCCCATGCGACTCGCTAACGTCACGGATGATGTCATACAGTTTCACCCCTTTGTACTTTTCGAACATCTCCTGTAGGGAGAGCGTAATACCGTAACGGGCAAAGGTGGTGACGTAAGCGCGTGTACAAAGCACTTCGCTGTCTACCAGGGTACCATCACAATCGAAAAAGACGCATTCTGCTGACATCTGACTCCATCCTTTTAGTTGGGTGCCCCTACACTCTACCCTAAGCCTGACGCGTTGTGATAATGGCAATCGGTTGCGAAAAATCATTGTATTGCCCGGGCAAAATCGCCAGGATACGCGCCGGTGAAATTTTCTTCCGGATAAACGGCATGAACAAACAAAGCCTTTTTCAGCGCGTATTTAAATTGCAGGAACACGGTACAACGGTTCGTACCGAGGTCATTGCTGGCGTTACCACGTTTTTGACCATGGTATACATCGTTTTTGTAAACCCACAAATTTTGGGTGTGGCAGGGATGAACGCCCAGGCGGTGTTCGTAACGACCTGTCTTATTGCCGCATTCGGCAGCATCCTGATGGGCCTGTTCGCCAATCTTCCGGTCGCACTGGCACCGGCAATGGGCCTCAATGCCTTTTTTGCCTTCGTCGTCGTGGGTGCTATGGGTTACTCGTGGCAGGTCGGTATGGGCGCCATCTTTTGGGGCGCGCTGGGGTTGCTTATCCTTACGCTGCTGCGTATTCGCTACTGGATGATCGCCAATATTCCACTTAGCCTGCGCGTGGGCATTACCGCCGGCATTGGCCTGTTTATTGCCATGATGGGCCTGAAAAACGCCGGCATCATTGTGGCCAACCCGGATACGCTGGTCACTGTGGGCAACCTCAGCTCGCATAACGTGCTGCTGGGTGCTCTGGGTTTCTTTATTATCGCCATTCTGGCGTCACGCAATATTCACGCCGCCGTGCTGATTTCGATGATCGTCACCACGGCGATTGGCTGGATGCTGGGCGACGTGAAGTTTGTGGGTCTGTTCTCTGCGCCTCCGTCCATCACCTCTGTGGTCGGTCAGGTCGATATCAAAGGCGCGTTCAATATTGGCATGGCCGGCATCATCTTCTCTTTTATGCTGGTCAATCTGTTTGACTCATCAGGTACGCTGATTGGCGTCACCGATAAAGCCGGCCTGGTCGATGAAAAAGGGACTTTCCCACGGATGAAACAGGCGCTCTATGTCGACAGCATCAGTTCCGTTACTGGCGCGCTGGCAGGGACCTCTTCCGTTACGGCCTATATTGAAAGTACGTCTGGCGTCGCCGTTGGTGGTCGTACCGGACTGATGGCGGTCGTCACCGGCCTTCTGTTCCTGCTGGTCACATTTTTATCACCGCTGGCAGCCATGGTTCCGGCCTATGCCGCAGCGGGCGCGCTGATCTACGTTGGCGTGCTGATGACCGCCAGCCTGTCGCGGGTTAAATGGGACGATCTGACGGAGGCCGTTCCCGCTTTTGTTACGGCCGCGATGATGCCGTTTAGCTTCTCCATTACGGAAGGCATCGCGCTGGGCTTTATTGCTTACTGTGTCATGAAACTTGGCACCGGGCGCTGGCGTGAAATCAGCCCCTGCGTGGTGATTGTCGCGTTACTGTTTGTGCTTAAAATCGCGTTTATCGACGCACACTGAGCGCCCTGGGAAGTCGTGCGCTGGCGGCCTGTTACTGGGTCAGTATGAGGCCAGCGCGCGTCCATGCAGCGTCGTCAGACGCATCATTTTTGTCCCGTCATCCGGCTTATCTAACGCGATATCACGCAGTGCAGACCACTGGCCGCCGCCGGTGATTTCCCATAAGTAAAGGCGCCGCACATGGGGTGATAAAGCACAGGACCACACCAGCGTGGGCTCCGCATCGCACAGAATCTGCAGGTCGGTGGGCAGCGTTGTACGCAGGCGCCCGGCGCCGGGCAATAGCTGTAGCGAACGCAGCCCTTCTTCACCTGCGCCCTGCAGTTTCATTACGCTGTGGCGCAGCGTCCAGATCTGCGTCACGGCCTCAGGCACATCTTGCTGAGCATTGATCCAGGCGATTTCTCCTGAACTTAACCCCTGCACCATCAGCGCCTGCGTCTGACGACTGTGTGCCCGCACGATATCCATATCCAGGCCGACCTGACTGCGCTCTTCAGCCAGCAGGACGCCCACGGTATTCCCCGCGTAGGCAATATTGAAGTCAGGAAGATCGCGATCCGCAAAGGCCGGGCGGCCGTTATGACGCTTAACGATGGGCGGAAGACGATGAAGGCCGTAAATACGCTGCATGAGCTGTGCCAGCAAGATACGGGCTGCCAGAAATCGCCCTCGACGTTTATCCGCAAGATGCTGCGCGCTGTCGATGATGTCCTGCGGGATGGCGCTATCAGCCACCAACTGCCCGGGATTGCCTGTCCAACGAACAAAATGACCCGCCATCTGTCTCTCCATGAAAATGGTCAAATAATCATCAACTCCATTATAAGCGCTTTCTCAGGCTACCGCATACAGCTTGCCCTTTTTTCAGAAAAGCAGCAGGCTGGAGCCCTCACTACAGGCAGAAGTCACCAGCAGAAACGGGCGTTACGAAAAAGTCGTAACGCGCTGGGATATCAGACGAACTGGCAGGCTTGCTCAAGACTCAAGCGGGGCAAACGGGGAGGAAGTTTATCCGGGATGCCATAGCCCAGATTAATTAACAGATTCGCCTGCCAGGTGGTATCGGCAAAAAAGGCATCGTTAACTTTTAGCGGATCGAAGCCCGACATGGGTCCCGCATCCAGCCCCAGCGCTCGGGCTGCAAGAATTAGATAGCCTGCCTGTAAGCTACTGTTGCGAAACGCCGTCTCTTTGACTAAATCTGGCGTGTTAGTAAACCAGTTACGCGCATCGGCATGTTGAAACAGCATCGTCAAATGCTGATAAAACTCGCTGTCCCAGGCAATAATAACGGTGACCGGTGCGCTCATTGTTTTCTCAAGATTGCCGGACGCCAGCGCCGGTTTCAGCTTTTCTTTCCCCTCGGCTGAGGTGACAAAAACGAAGCGTCCCGGGGAGCAGTTTGCTGAAGTTGGGGCCAGGGCAACGAGCTTGTAGAGCTGTTCCAGCAGGGCCTGTTCGACGGGTTTTTGCTGCCAGTGATTATGGGTGCGGGCGTGGTAAAAAAGGGTGTCTAGCGCGGCATTATCAAGCGATGTAGTCATATAACTCTCCAGGGAAAACATCCAGTATTCAACCTATACGGTGAGTTCACGTTTTTGGATGCGTTTCAGCCCGTCTCATTGCGTGATGTGCTTGTCGACGTCCAGCTGAAAATACGGCTTCATAACATCCAACCCTACAATAATCTACGCCACAACAACCAATAAGCAACACATGACGCGTTGGCCCGTAAACGGCGACGGCTTCGTTTTACCGGGCCGCTTACGGGTCATGTGCAGTGTTATTTGCCGATACAGAAACTGGAGAAAATTCGCCCCAGCAAATCGTCTGACGTAAATTCACCAGTGATTTCGCTAAGCGCCTGCTGCGCAAGACGCAGTTCTTCTGCCAGCAACTCGCCAGCCCAGGCACCCAACAGTTGGGATTTGCCCTGTTCAAGATGCGTAGCGGCAAGCTCCAGTGCCTGCAAATGGCGGCGACGTGCCAGGAAACCGCCTTCCATATTATCGGCAAAGCCCATGGTCTGTTTCAGATGGTCACGCAGTGTATCCAGGCCTTCGCTGGTTCGGGCTGACAGCCTGATGAGCGCGTGGCCATTCACGTTGGTCAGTCCCCGCGTTTCACCAGTGATGTCCGCCTTGTTGCGTACGACGGTAATCGGCAACTGAGGCGGGAGACGCGCGACAAAATCCGGCCAGATCTCCGCGGGCTCGGTTGCGTTCGTCGTTGTGCCGTCCACCATAAACAGCACCCTGTCGGCCTGTTCGATTTCATGCCAGGCGCGTTCAATACCAATACGTTCCACTTCATCGCTGGCCTCACGCAACCCTGCGGTATCAATGATATGCAACGGCATACCGTCAATATGAATATGCTCACGCAGCACGTCGCGCGTTGTGCCGGCAATATCCGTCACGATGGCCGCCTCACGACCGGCAAGCGCATTCAGCAGGCTGGATTTTCCTGCGTTGGGGCGGCCGGCAATCACCACCTTCATGCCTTCGCGCAACAGGCTGCCCTGTTTGGCTTCGGCACGCACGGCATCAAGATCGCTGATGACCGTATTCAACTGCCCTTCGATTTTGCCGTCAGACAGAAAATCGATCTCCTCATCGGGGAAATCAATGGCCGCCTCAACATAGATACGCAGGTGCGTCAGGGCTTCCACAAGATGATTAATGCGAACAGAGAAGGCTCCCTGCAGCGAGTTGACCGCCGAGCGTGCCGCCTGTTCTGAGCTGGCATCAATCAGGTCGGCGATCGCTTCTGCCTGGGCTAAATCGAGTTTATCGTTAAGGAAAGCCCGCTCAGAGAATTCGCCCGGTTGGGCAATGCGCAGGCCAGGCAGCGCCACAATACGTTTCAGCAGCAGATCCAGAATCACCGGACCGCCATGGCCCTGTAACTCCAGCACGTCTTCACCGGTAAAAGAGTGAGGGCCGGGAAACCATAGCGCGATTCCCTGATCCAGCACGCTACCGTCACTATCGTTAAACGATAAATAGTCGGCGTAACGCGGTTTGGGCAGTTTACCCAGTATCTGCTGGGCAACCTCTGCGGCTCGCGGACCGGAAATGCGCAAAATGCCAACGCCGCCCCGTCCGGGCGGGGTTGCCTGAGCAACAATGGTATCGCTATGGCTCATAAATTCTCTCTCACTACAAAAAACAAAGGCGGTCGCTTTGACCGCCTGAGCATAACCGTATTTATCGCGGGAAACCTCCCGCGACGGTCTTACGCTTTCTTCTTGTCGCGACTGTGTAAGCCACGTTTTTCCAGGCCGCGATAAATCAGCTGCTGCTGTAGAATGGTTACCAGGTTACTGACGATGTAGTACAGCACCAGACCTGACGGGAACCACAGGAAGAACACGGTGAAAATCACAGGCATATAAGTCATGATCTTCTGCTGCATCGGATCGGTCACGGTGGTCGGTGACATCTTCTGAATGAAGAACATGGTGATACCCATCAGAATCGGCAGGATATAGTACGGATCCTGTGCTGACAGATCGTGGATCCACAATATAAACGGCGCATGACGCAGTTCTACCGAGCCAGACAGCATGTAGTACAGGGCAAGGAAGATAGGCATCTGAATGACCAGCGGCAAGCAGCCACCCAGCGGATTCACTTTTTCTGCCTTATACAGCGCCATCATCTCCTGGCTCTGCTTCTGCTTATCGTCACCTAAACGCTCACGCATCGCCTGAATCTTCGGCTGTAGCATGCGCATTTTCGCCATCGAGGTGTACTGCGCTTTTGTCAGCGGGTACATGATGCCACGCACGATGAACGTGATAATGATGATGGAGAAGCCCCAGTTACCGATAAAGCTGTGAATGAACTTCAACAGTTTAAACAGCGGCTGAGAGATGAACCATAACCAACCGTAGTCAACCGTCAGGTCAAGGTGAGGCGCAATCGCGGCCATCTTGTCCTGAATTTCCGGCCCTACCCACAGCGTGGCATCCAGCGTCTGTTGCGCACCTGGTGCGACGGTTACCGGCGCAGATTTATAGCCGATTGCAGCAACGCCATTACCCAGATTGCTGGTATAAAGCGTGTTTGTCCCCTGCGTGCGCGGTACCCATGCGGTCGCGAAATACTGCTGCAACATTGCCACCCAGCCATTGCTGGTGGTGGTATTGAGGTTTTCGTTATCGGCGATGGTATCGAACTTAATCTTTTCGTATTTCGATTCGCTGGTGGAGTAAGCCGTTCCGCGGAAGGTGTGCAACGCAAAGTTGTTGCTGCCGGTATCACGGTGCTTAGGCAAATCGATCGTCTGTTTTAACTGACCAAACATCGACAATTCCAGCGGCTGCTGGCTGGTATTGTTAATGTTGTAGTCAACGTTAACCGCATAGTCGCCACGCTTGAACACGAATGTCTTGGTGTAAACAACGCCGTTTTCAGCGGTGAACGTCATCGGAACACGCAGTTCGCTCTGACCCTCAGCCAGTTCGAAGTGATCCTGAGCCGTGTTATACAGCGGACGCGCACCATTATTCGGGTTGTCCGGACCATTACGGCCGGTTAAACCACTTTGCGCCTGGTAAACAAACGACGGTGTGGTTTCCAGCAGCTCAAACGGCTTGTCAGAACCCAACTTATCCGGGTAAGTCAGCAGTTGAGCCTGGTCAACATCGCCACCGCGGGTGTTGATCGTTAATGACAGGACATCAGTCTTAACGGTGATCGTTTTACCCTGGCCGCTGGCCGGTACACCCTGGCCTGCAGCATCACCGGCTGCACTGTTTGTGTTCTGCGTGGTCTGGGTCTGCAAAGGCTTCGGAGCATGGTCCGTCTGCCAGGCTTGCCAGATCATGAAAGACACGAACAGAAAAGCGATGAGAAAGAGATTGCGTTGCGAATCCATCGTTAATGTTCTCTGGTATCAAAGGTTTTTGGCGGCACAGGATCGTCACCACCCGGGTTCAAAGGGTGGCATTTTAATACGCGTTTTAAAGTCAACCAACTGCCTTTTATCAACCCAAACCTGCGCAAGGCCTCAATTCCGTATTGAGAGCAGGTCGGATGAAACCGACAGTGTGGCCCCAGTAATGGACTGATGCCGCGTTGATAGACGCGTATCAGGACGATCAGGAACCGCGCGCCAGGCGACAGTGACGACGCCATAATTTCTCCAACGCTTCCGCCAACATACGGTTATCGAGATCGGCAACACCCTTCTTCGCAACCACCACAAAGTCCATCGACGGCAATTCATGTTGACGCAGGCGAAAGCTTTCGCGGGTCAATCGCTTGATCCGGTTGCGTTCGTGAGCGCGTTTCACATGTTTTTTCGCGACGGTCAGACCGATGCGGGGATACCCCAGCGCGTTAAGGCGGCCGAGAATAGTAATTTGCGGCGTGCCAGCCCGTTGTGGCTGCTGAAAGACGAAAGTGAAATGAGTGGGAGTTAACAAACGTAACTCCCTGGGAAATGCGAGCTTACCCATCAGGGTTAGCTTTATTACTTAGAAACGGTCAGACGAGCGCGGCCTTTAGCACGACGACGTGCCAGAACCTGACGACCATTTTTAGTAGCCATACGAGCACGGAAGCCGTGTGAACGGTTGCGCTTCAGTACGGACGGTTGAAAAGTGCGTTTCATGGCGATTTCTACCTAAACTTGAAAATTTTCACTGGGTGACGCGTTTCCGGACCAAAAAACAGACCGACGCCTCAATGTGTCTTTAATAAAGAGGCGGGATTGTAATAATTGTACAGTCCCGAGTCAATTTACTTCGCTTGTCGCGGTACCAGATAACCCGGATACAGCCCGCTGAGTCCGGGCATTGAGCTTTACGCGACAACGCCGGGGGAAGAATTATACGGGGTCTGCGTTAAAGCGCAAGGATCGCGCAGGATCTTATTGCGATCGACCTGCCGCAGGCGCAGACAAAAACGAGAGATCGTCCGAAAAATTGAATCATTCAGCGCGATCCCAGGTGGTTTTTTCTGCCACAGGCGTAGACTTTCCTTCGCGTTCATGTCCTGTGGATAAAAAGGATAAAAACTGTGTAGAAAGGGAAGATCTCTGTCGCGCTTTGCGCTATGATCCGCCCTTCCTCTGACGATCCTCTAATGATTGCAGGATGGAAAACCGCTGATAGCGGTCGCAGGCGCTTTCTTTCGTCTGTGTCAAAATGAACGTTTCTTAGATTAGCACCTACTTTTCTTATCGAATTTGTACGAGTGGAGTCCGCCGTGTCACTTACGCTTTGGCAACAGTGTCTTGCCCGTTTGCAGGATGAGCTTCCTGCCACCGAATTCAGCATGTGGATCCGTCCACTTCAGGCTGAATTAAACGACAATACGCTTGCCTTATATGCTCCTAACCGCTTCGTACTCGACTGGGTTCGGGATAAATACCTCAACAGCATCAATGCACTACTAAATGAGTTCTGCGGTGCGAATGTACCTCTGTTGCGTTTTGAGGTGGGCACGCGCCCGGTTCAACAAGCCGCAGCGGTCAGTCAGCCAGCGATGGCCAGCGTCAGCGCGCCGGCTGCACCGGTTCAAAACCGTCCGGCACCGGCACAAATTGTCCGCCCAAGCTGGGACAACGTCCCTGCGCCTGCGGATGTCACTTATCGCTCTAACGTTAATAATCGTCATAACTTCGATAACTTTGTTGAAGGTAAATCGAACCAGCTGGCACGCGCGGCGGCACGTCAGGTGGCTGATAACCCTGGCGGCGCCTACAACCCACTGTTTCTTTATGGCGGTACGGGCCTGGGGAAAACCCACCTGTTGCATGCAGTCGGCAACGGCATTATTGCGCGTAAACCCAATGCCAAAGTGGTTTATATGCACTCTGAGCGCTTTGTGCAGGACATGGTTAAAGCGCTACAAAATAATGCTATCGAAGAGTTTAAGCGCTATTACCGTTCGGTTGACGCCCTGCTGATCGATGACATTCAGTTCTTTGCCAACAAAGAGCGTTCTCAGGAAGAGTTTTTCCACACCTTTAATGCGCTGTTAGAAGGCAATCAGCAGATCATCCTGACCTCGGATCGTTATCCAAAAGAGATCAACGGTGTTGAAGATCGTCTGAAGTCGCGATTTGGCTGGGGCTTAACGGTGGCGATCGAGCCGCCGGAACTGGAAACACGCGTTGCGATCCTGATGAAAAAGGCGGATGAAAACGATATCCGCCTGCCGGGCGAAGTGGCTTTCTTTATTGCCAAGCGTTTACGCTCTAACGTCCGTGAGCTGGAAGGGGCACTGAACAGGGTTATCGCCAACGCCAACTTTACCGGCCGGGCGATTACCATCGACTTCGTTCGTGAAGCACTGCGGGATCTGCTGGCCCTGCAGGAGAAGCTGGTCACTATTGATAATATTCAGAAGACCGTTGCTGAGTACTACAAAATTAAAGTCGCTGACCTGCTTTCTAAGCGCCGCTCGCGCTCGGTAGCGCGTCCGCGTCAAATGGCGATGGCGATGGCTAAAGAGCTGACTAACCACAGTTTGCCGGAGATCGGCGACGCTTTTGGTGGTCGCGACCATACCACGGTACTTCACGCTTGCCGTAAGATTGAGCAACTGCGTGAAGAAAGCCACGACATCAAAGAAGATTTCTCAAATCTCATCAGAACATTATCTTCGTGACGCTATGAAATTTATTGTTGAACGTGAACAGTTGCTAAAGCCGCTGCAGCAAGTCAGCGGTCCGCTAGGCGGTCGCCCGACGTTGCCTATCCTCGGCAATCTGCTGATGCAGGTTAATGAAGGATCGTTGTTACTGACCGGCACCGATTTGGAAATGGAAATGGTTGCACGGGTTGCCTTAACCCAGCCGCACGAGACGGGTGCGACGACCGTTCCGGCACGCAAATTCCTGGATATTTGCCGTGGCCTGCCGGAAGGGGCGGAGATAAACGTGACGCTGGAAGGCGAGCGCATGTTAGTGCGTTCCGGCCGTAGCCGTTTTTCGCTCTCTACCCTGCCCGCCAGCGACTTCCCAAATCTGGATGACTGGCAGAACGAGGTGGAATTCACCCTGCCTCAGGCCACGCTAAAACGCCTGATCGAAGCCACGCAGTTCTCTATGGCCCATCAGGACGTACGCTACTACCTGAACGGCATGATGTTTGAGACGGAAGGCGAAGAGCTGCGTACGGTCGCCACCGACGGTCACCGTCTGGCGGTCTGCTCCATGCCCATTGGCCAGGCGCTTCCCAGCCATTCAGTCATTGTGCCGCGTAAAGGGGTTATCGAGCTGTTACGCCTGCTGGACGGCGGTGATACACCGCTTCAGGTGCAGATTGGCAGCAGCAACATCCGCGCGCACGTTGGCGACTATATTTTTACCTCTAAGCTGGTGGATGGTCGCTTCCCGGATTATCGTCGGGTGCTGCCAAAAAATCCGGATAAAGCGCTGGAGGCAGGCTGCGATCTGCTCAAGCAGGCTTTTGCCCGTGCGGCGATCCTCTCTAATGAGAAATTCCGCGGCGTTCGTCTCCATATCACCGAAAATCAGCTAAAAATTACCGCTAATAATCCTGAGCAGGAAGAAGCGGAAGAGATGCTGGATGTCAGCTATACCGGCAGCGAGCTGGAAATTGGCTTCAACGTCAGTTACGTACTGGATGTACTGAATGCACTTAAGTGCGAGAATGTCCGCCTGCTGCTGACGGATTCCGTTTCGAGCGTGCAGATTGAAGATGTGGTGAGTCCGGCAGCGGCCTATGTCGTCATGCCGATGCGTCTGTAGCACACGGGCTTTATTCGGGCAGTGCACCTGTCACGTACGCTGTATGCGTCAGGCGCACTGCCCGTGCGAAAAGGTGCGGTGCCGTTGACGTCCTTACTCACTGAGATTCGATAAACCTCATTTGCCCTTCACGCTGGATTGATTCATGGCTTTAACCCGCCTGCTGATAAAAGATTTTCGTAATATTGAACAGGCCGACTTAGCGTTAGCGCCAGGATTTAACTTTCTGGTAGGGGCGAATGGTAGCGGTAAAACCAGCGTGCTGGAGGCGATTTACACACTGGGTCACGGCCGTGCTTTCCGCAGTTTGCAGGCCGGCCGGGTAATTCGTCACGATCAGGCAGCATTTGTGCTGCACGGCAGGCTGGAAGGCCAGGAACGTGAGTTTTCGGTCGGGCTCAGTAAAAATCGCGCTGGCGAAAACAAAGTGCGTATTGATGGCAGCGATGGCCACAAAGTCGCTGAGCTGGCACAGTTGCTGCCAATGCAGTTGATCACGCCGGAAGGTTTTACCTTACTCAACGGCGGTCCCAAATATCGTAGAGCCTATGTCGACTGGGGCTGCTTTCATAACACACCCGGTTTTTTTAATGCCTGGAGCAATCTGCGACGCCTGCTTAAGCAACGCAATGCGGCGTTGCGCCAGGTAACGCGCTACAGCCAGATTCGTCCCTGGGATCAGGAGCTGGTGCCGCTGGCGGAGCAAATCAGCCAGTGGCGCGCCGACTACAGCGCAGCCATCTCGGCCGAAATTGTCACCACCTGTGCACAGTTCCTGCCCGAATGTGATCTGCGTTTTTCGTTCCAGCGCGGCTGGGACAAAGAAAGCGATTATGCCGAGTTGCTTGAGCGCAACTTCGAACGCGATCGCGCCCTGACTTATACCGCCAGCGGCCCGCACAAAGCGGATTTTCGTATTCGTGCCGAGGGCACGCCGGTGGAAGATTTACTCTCACGCGGTCAGCTTAAACTGCTGATGTGCGCATTGCGTCTGGCACAGGGCGAGTTCCTGACCCGCCAGAGCGGACGCCGCTGTGTTTACCTCATTGATGACTTTGCTTCTGAACTGGATGACAGCCGTCGCCGCCTGCTGGCGGAACGACTTAAAGCAACCCAGGCACAGGTTTTTGTCAGCGCCATCTCTTCGGAGCATGTAATCGACATGACTGACGAAAAGGGCAAGATGTTCCGCGTGGAACAGGGTAAAATAGCGGTTCAACCTAAAGATTAAATGAGCGAGAAACGTTGATGTCGAATTCTTATGACTCTTCAAGTATCAAAGTCCTGAAAGGGCTTGATGCGGTACGCAAACGCCCGGGCATGTACATCGGCGATACCGATGACGGAACCGGTCTGCATCACATGGTATTCGAGGTCGTGGATAACGCAATCGACGAAGCGCTCGCCGGTCACTGTAAAGATATTGTCGTGACAATCCATGCCGATAATTCGGTTTCCGTTCAGGATGACGGACGCGGAATTCCAACCGGTATCCACGAAGAAGAAGGTGTGTCGGCGGCTGAAGTTATCATGACCGTGCTGCACGCTGGCGGTAAGTTTGACGACAACTCCTATAAAGTGTCTGGCGGGCTGCACGGCGTAGGTGTTTCCGTTGTGAACGCCCTGTCCCAGAAACTGGAACTGACCATTCGTCGTGAAGGCAAAGTGCATCAGCAGATTTATCTGCATGGCGTACCTGAAGCGCCGCTGGCGGTTACGGGAGATACCGATGCAACCGGTACCCGCATTCGTTTCTGGCCAAGCCATGACACCTTCACCAACGTTACCGATTTCGAATATGACATTCTGGCGAAACGCCTGCGCGAACTGTCCTTCCTGAACTCTGGCGTATCGATTCGTCTGGAAGACAAGCGTGATGCAAGAAACGACCACTTTCACTACGAAGGTGGTATCCGCGCCTTTGTTGAGTACCTGAATAAAAACAAAACGCCTATTCACCCAACCGTATTCTATTTCTCAACCGAGAAAGACGGCATTGGCGTGGAAGTCGCACTGCAGTGGAATGACGGCTTTCAGGAGAACATCTACTGCTTCACGAACAATATTCCACAGCGCGACGGCGGTACACACCTTGCGGGTTTCCGCGCCGCGATGACGCGTACGCTGAATGCCTACATGGATAAAGAAGGCTACAGCAAAAAAGCCAAAGTCAGCGCGACCGGTGACGATGCCCGTGAAGGTCTGATTGCGGTCGTGTCGGTCAAAGTGCCGGACCCGAAATTCTCTTCACAGACCAAAGACAAACTGGTTTCTTCAGAAGTGAAATCGGCCGTTGAGCAGCAAATGAATGAACTGCTGGCTGAATATCTGCTGGAAAATCCGGGCGATGCAAAAATCGTTGTGGGCAAAATTATTGACGCCGCACGCGCTCGTGAAGCCGCACGCCGTGCCCGTGAGATGACCCGCCGTAAAGGCGCGCTGGATCTTGCTGGCCTGCCAGGCAAACTGGCGGACTGCCAGGAGCGCGACCCGGCGCTGTCAGAAATTTACCTGGTGGAGGGTGACTCTGCGGGCGGTTCTGCCAAGCAAGGCCGCAACCGTAAGAATCAGGCCATTCTGCCGCTAAAAGGTAAGATCCTGAACGTTGAGAAGGCGCGTTTCGATAAGATGCTGGCTTCTCAGGAAGTCGCCACGTTGATTACCGCGCTGGGCTGTGGCATCGGCCGCGATGAATACAATCCGGATAAACTGCGTTACCACAGCATCATCATCATGACCGATGCGGACGTCGACGGCTCCCACATTCGTACACTGCTGTTGACCTTCTTCTATCGTCAGATGCCAGAGATTATCGAGCGTGGTCACGTGTATATCGCGCAGCCGCCGCTGTATAAGGTGAAAAAAGGTAAGCAGGAGCAATACATCAAGGATGACGAAGCCATGCTGCAGTACCAGATTGCTATCGCCCTTGACGGTACCTCGCTGCATACCACCGCCAGCGCACCCGCGCTAGGCGGCGAACCGCTGGAAACACTGGTCGCTGAATTCAACAGCACTCAGAAGATGATCAAACGCATGGAGCGTCGTTATCCGATGGCCATGCTGCGTGCGCTGATTTATCACGACACACTGAGCGATATCAGCAACGAAGCGCAGGTGACCAGTTGGATTAACGGTCTGGTTAGCTACCTGACTGCACGCGAGGCGCACGGCAGTACCTATCTGGCCCAGGTGCGTGAGAACCGTGAGCAGAATGTCTTTGAGCCGGTTTTACGCGTTCGCACACATGGAGTGGACACGGATTATCCTCTGGATGCCGAGTTCCTGCAGGGTGGCGAATACCGCAAGATCTGTGCACTGGGCGGCAAGCTTCGCGGCCTGCTTGAAGAAGATGCCTATATCGAACGTGGCGAACGCCGTCAGCCTGTCAGCAGTTTTGAACAGGCGATTGACTGGCTGGAGAAAGAGTCACGTCGCGGCCTGTCAGTGCAGCGATATAAAGGTCTGGGCGAAATGAACCCAGAGCAGCTGTGGGAAACCACCATGGATCCGGACAGCCGCCGTATGTTACGCGTGACCATCAAAGATGCGATTGCCGCCGATCAGCTGTTCACCACGTTGATGGGTGACGCGGTTGAACCGCGCCGCGCTTTCATTGAAGAGAATGCGCTGAAAGCCGCAAATATTGATATCTAATCGCCCTGCGACAGACAAAACCCTTCCCACCGGAAGGGTTTTTTTTGCCCGATACGTCTGACTGCCCTGCGCGGGGCAGAACCCGCTGCAACAAGATAATGGTTTACGCGTGCTGTAAAGCGTCGACAAACTGGTCAATGTGAGCTGAATCGCGCTAGCATTGCAGTAAACCCGACACAACGAGGATGCTATGGCTATAAAACTGATCGCAATTGATATGGATGGCACGCTGCTTAATCCGCAGCATGAGATCACGCCTGCGGTAAAAACCGCCCTGAACCGCGCCCGGGAAAAAGGGGTGTCCATTGTGTTAGCGACCGGCAGGCCTTTCGTTGGCATTGAACGTTATCTGAAGGAGCTTGATCTACAGGCTCACGGACAGTACTGCATCAGCAATAATGGCGCACTGGTTCATCAGGCCGAAGATGGCGAGGTCGTGGCGGATGTGACGCTGGGCTTTGACGATTATTTGTATGTCGAGAAGCTGGCGCGAGAACTGGGCGTACATTTTCAGGCTTTTGATAAATCCCATCTCTATACGCCAAACAAAGACATCAGCGAATTCACTATTCACGAAGCCAGCCTGACCGGTATTCCGGTACGTTATCGCGCAGTAGAAGAGATGGATCCCGCCACGCGTTTCCCGAAACTGATGATGATTGATAAACCCGGCCTGCTTGATGCGGCGATTGCAAAACTGCCTGAGCAGGCGCATCAGACTTACACCATCCTGAAAAGTGCGCCTTATTACCTGGAGATTCTCGATCGCCGGGTGAACAAAGGCTATGGCGTAAAAATGCTGGCAGAAAAACTGGGCCTGAAAGCGGAAGACGTCATGGCGATAGGCGATCAGGAAAACGATCTGGCCATGATTGACTACGCGGGCACTGGCGTGGCGATGGGCAATGCAATTGAGTCGGTGAAGAAAATTGCCCAGTTTATTACCAAAACCAACAGGGAAGATGGCGTCGCGCACGCGATTGAAAAATGGGTACTTTAATTCTTTCCTGACGCAGGATGAAACGGCGAGTGAAAGCACCTGACGCTGCCGTTTCATCGGTAAATACGCGCGTAACTTGTCTGAATATTACCGCTCACTGGATTTTGTCATGTCTGAAAAACAGATCACATTTGCATCACGCCATCATCAGTTGACTAACATCAACGTCTGGACAGCCGACAGCCAGTGGCTGGCATTTGATGTGCGGCCCTCCGGTGCCTCTTTTACCAGCCAGACCATTGAGCGGGTCAATGTGAACACCGGCGACGTGGAGGTGTTATATCAGGCAAGGGATGACGCGCACGTTGGGGTTGTCACCGTGAGTCCGACATTGCCCCCACGTTACGTTTGTATTCATGGGCCAGAACATCCCGATGACAACTGGCAGTACGATTTTCATCATCGCCGTGGCGTGATCGTTGAAAAGGGTCAGGCAGAAAATCTGGATGCATGTGACATTACTCCGCCCTTTACTGCCGGAGCCTTGCGGGGCGGCTCCCACGTACATGTTTTTAGCCCGGATGGGACACGTCTCAGTTTCACCTATAACGATCATGTGATGCACGAACGGGATCGGCGCCTCGACCTGCGTAACGTTGGCGTCGCCGTTCCCCTGCGGGCGGTTACGCCAGAAAAGCAGCACCCACGAGAATATGACGGTAGCCATTTTTGTGTGTTGGTCAGTGAAACCCACGTCAATCCGCAGCCGGGCAGCGATCAGATCAGTCGGGCATATGAAGAGGGATGGATTGGTAACCAAGGCTATCAAAAACCTGACGGTAGCTGGCAGCGCTGGGCCATCGCCTTTACAGGCGATACCCTTTCCGCTTCAGGCGAAAAGTGTCCTGAGGTGTTCGTGGTCGATCTGCCAGAAAAGCTGGAAGACTTCGCAAAACCCGGCTTTTTCCCACTGGAAGGTAGCAGCGATCGTTTACCGGCTCCACCCGCTGGCGTCCGGCAACGTCGAATAACGACTACCCGGGGCCTGGCATCACAGCCTCGTCACTGGTTGCGCAGCTCGCCAGACGGCAGCAAAATTGCGTTTTTGATGGCGGATAACCAACAGGTCATCCAGCTCTGGGTCGTGTCGCCCAATGGCGGCGAACCACATCAGGTGACCCGGCTTACCCACAGTATTCAGTCGGCGTTTAGCTGGCAGCCTCGCGGCGAAGCGATTGCCTTTATCTGCGACAACAGCGTTATGCGCTGCCATGTGGTAACGGGCGAGTGTGAGCGTTTAACGGTGCGAAGCAGTGATGCACCGTCTGGTGATGCGGTCGTCTGGTCACCAGACGGGAAGCAGATTGCCTTCATGCGTGAGATTGAGGGCTGGCGACAGTTGTTTACCGTTGCGGTTGCATAGTGGGCATGGGCTGGGCATGCGCGAGATTTTCTTCAGTGTGCGCCAGCTTTTCGCTCTGCAGCACCCGAGCGCGCGGAGAGTCCAGGCTTTGGTCGCTGTCACTGCGATAGTAATCCCATGGCAATAACAGCGTATCCATGACCGCAGAAAACGGCAGGTCAACCAGGGCCAGCGGCTTAAGCGCCCAACTGGTGTTACTGTCGGTCAGAATATCCGCGCTGGCGCGCGTGCCCGGATAATAGCCCTGGCTTGCTCCGGTATGCGACATCACGCTCGAACAGCCGCTTGAAACGACTGCGCAGCACATAACGCCAGCCAGCGGTAACCTTTTCATCATTTTCATATCGTCATCCCTTCAGTCCTGGTCACACCTGGCTGAGTTGGCTCGCCAGCGTACCTTCCCACCTGATAGTGAAGTCCGTTCTGGTCCGGCAATCTACCCCTGAGTGTATGTCATTTCACCGATTTGGCGAAAAAATTACGCACAGGCCCTTGAAAGGATGTTGTCCGCACCCATTTTTATAGCAGGCCGTTAAGGTTGCCGCCGTAAGGGGCAATGCGGTACGACACAACCTGTCCAATGGTGGAAGGTTGCCAAAACTTGCTGACATTCAGGAGTATTTTTATGCGTAACTTTGATCTGTCTCCACTTTATCGCTCTGCTATCGGTTTTGATCGCCTGTTCAACCTGCTTGAGTCCAATCAAAATCAGAGCAATGGCGGTTATCCTCCTTATAATGTCGAACTGGTTGATGAAAACCATTATCGCATTACCATTGCGGTGGCCGGCTTTGCCCAGAGTGAACTTGATATTACTGCCCACGACAACGTGCTGATCGTGCGCGGTGCCCACCCAGAAGAGCAGACTGAACGTAAGTATCTCTACCAGGGCATCGCCGAGCGTAATTTCGAGCGCAAGTTCCAGCTGGCTGACCATATCGTCGTACGCGATGCGCGTCTGGAAAATGGTCTGTTAAGCATCGATCTCGAGCGCCTGGTGCCTGAAGAAGCGAAACCTCGCCGGATTGAAATTCTGAAATAAAGCGGCCGTAATGGCTACGTCATTTTGAAAACGGCCACAGCCTACATGCTGTGGCCGTTTTTTATGGATGCGATAGCACTAACGCGTCACTGAGGAAGCGCCGCGGTCAGGGAAACTGACTGAAAAAAGGAGAACGCGCTAAATAAGGCAGGAATACAACCGCCCTGAACGACCAACTGCACAGAAATCAGTGTTGAATCTGCGCCAGTTCTTCCTCGCTCAGGCCTGTCATTTTCATTATGGTGTAAAGATCGAGACCATTCTGTAGCATGGTTCGCGCGACTTCACGTTTCCCCTCATCGCGGCCTCTCTGAATACCTTGCTCAAGGCCTTTCTGAATACCTTTTTGTTCAAGCTGCTGTGCAATGGTCATGAGCGCGTCTCCATGTTGCGGCACCCGCAGGGCGAGTTCCTGAATGAAAGCCTCGACGGCCGGGGTTTCCCCCGCCTGCATGATATAATGTACCAATGATACGACCTGTGATGATGAAAGATAACCTGACAGCAGCACAGGAACAAGCCTGTCCATCAGATCGGCGAGATCGCGCTGATGGATATGCTTTTGTAACAGCGTCAGCGCAGCCATACTGCGATGGCCCGCTATTTCGTCATCCGATATTACCGTGACATCAACCAGCGGAAAGCGGGTGCTGTACAATTTACCGGCCAGCGCGGGATGGGTAAATTCATCCAGCCAACAGGTGGAATAAGGATATGGCCTGCGTCTCCCCATATAAAACAGTACGGGTATCACCAGCGGCAAGGCTTTATGGCCAGCTTCGAGATGGCGCTGCATTGCCGCTACCGCGTAGCGCAGGAGCCTGAACGCCATATGTTTATCGGGTGAAGACTGATGCTCGATCAACACATGAACATAACCCTCACCGCCTGCGGTTTTCAGGCTGTAAAGCACATCGCTAAAATATTGACGAAGATCCGCTTCGACAAAAGAACCTGACTCCAGCTTTAACGTATTGAGATCACAAACAGCGCGCAGCTCTTCAGGGAGATGAATATCCATAAAATCGCGGGCAATTTCGGGCTGGGTTAAAAATTGCCGGAAAGTCGCATCGTGCGGTGTTGGCGTAGTGTTTTTTTTCATCACATCCGGCCTGTGAATGATAATAAGCACAGCTCCCCGGCCCGGAAGTAACGTTTGAGGCTGAGGAAATCGTGCAATTTTTTTGGTCTTTCATTGCCTTGGTGGATTGATACTTTCATCTCCCCGGCGGGCTGTCCAGGCTAATTATTTTTTCTGAGGAGTGCGTTCCATATTTATGCCTGCTGACCCGTCATTAATAAATATAATGCCGCGCCGACTTCTATATTTAAACGCCATACCAATGAAAATAATGACCACTCATGTGTGATAACCAATCGTTTTATATGCATCACGTAAAAACATGCATGCAATAACATCCCCTTCAACCCTGGCCATTCTCATCACTTATTTTCCTTAAAAATTTTTCTATAACATTTCATCACCTATACACTCACACAGGATTAAATTTATTTTTATAAATCATGCTGACCAAAAACGCTTAGCGATAAACTTAACCGTAACGACAGATTAGAATATAACGTTACACGACGATACATTAAATACTCTTTCCAACATGTAAGGAGTCTCTTAATGGCTATAACCCGACGCTTTATATTACAGGCCGGCGGTGCGCTGAGTGCGCTAACGGTTTTTAACGCCCTCAGCAGCACACCTTTTAGCTCAGGAGAAAAACAACCTGTATTGGACGTTCCCGAAGGCAGCGTGGACTGCCATATGCACCTTTATAACGATAAATACCCTGCTGCGCCCGGTGCCAGCTTACGGCCCGCCAATGCCTCTCTTGCCGACTACCACCAGTTACAAACCCGGCTGGGACTTCGCCGCATGGTCATTGTCACACCTTCGACCTACGGCACAGATAACCGGCTTTTAATTGACGGTCTCAGGCAGAGTGGTGGACAGGCAAGGGGCGTGGCCGTTGTCGACGATTCGGTGAGTGATGCAGAGCTACAAGAAATGGACCGGCAGGGCGTGCGTGGTATCCGTTTTAATTTGAGCAGAGGGGGAACCTCTCTGGACAGTCTGGAGCCTCTTACTTCTCGAATCGCACCACTGGGATGGCATATTCAGGTTGTTGCGCCCGGTGAAAAACTGGCTGAGCTGGCATCGCGCCTGAGAGCATTGCCGACAAAGCTGGTTATCGATCACATGGGACATGTTCCGCAACCCGAGGGAACAAAAGCGCCATGTTTCCAGACATTAACCCGTCTTCTTGACGCGGGTAATACCTGGATAAAACTGTCTGGACCCTATATCAAGTCGCGCATCGGACCACCGGGTTATGAGGATGTCGGCCAGGTCGCTGCGGAACTGGTCAGGCGCCGGCCAGACCGCCTGTTATGGGGAAGTGACTGGCCCCATCCGACAAAAGCAGAAAATGATAAGCCCGATGATGCCGCTATGCTCGATTTACTGGCGCACTGGGCACCTTCGTCTGCGGACAGGTTGTTGATTTTGCGCGATAATCCATCAGATCTCTATGGCTTTGATCATCACGCCCACGGATAAACAATCAGAAAATGAGGTTGTATGCTCGTCAGAGGCCTGCAACCTCAGCCTGATACTTTAGATCTGCGGGCGCATAAACCACCGCTGCCTGATCATGCCACCAAACATATTCACCAGCAGGCCGACAATAATGACCGCAGCGCCGACAACCTGCTGGAGTGACAGCGTTTCGTTCAACAACAAGGCTGCACTGACGATTCCAACAACCGGAACCAGCAGAGAAAGCGGTGCCACGCGCCAGGTTTCATAACGGCTAAGCAGCGTACTCCAGATGCCATAGCCCAAAATAGTCGCGATAAAGGCCAGATAAACGAGCGCCAGTACCGTCTGCAGGTTAATCTGCGCCAGGCTACTGACTATCGCGGCTTTACCGTCGAACAGCAGCGAACAGCCAATAAAGGGGATAACCGGGACCAGTGCGCTCCAGACCACCAGCGACATCACCGGCACCGGATAGTGACGCGTAATGATCTTATTAGTGATGTTCCCCAGCCCCCAGGAGAATGCCGCTGCCAGCATAAGCATCATCGTGGTGAGCGTAATACCAGCCGCACTCTGGCCCACCATTCCTGAGGTCGCTAACAAAAAAATGCCCAGCGTGGCGATAATAATGCCCGCGATATGGTTCCAGCGGAGTTTCTCTGCCAGGAACAGCGCGCCGAGTAGCAACGTAAAGAACGCCTGGGCCTGAAGCACCAGCGAGGCCAGACCTGCGGGCATGCCCAGCTTGATCGCCAAAAACAGAAACGCAAACTGTCCAAAGCTGATGGTCATCCCGTAGAGTAAAATCCAGCGCAGGGGCACGGCAGGACGACGCACCAGCAAAATGGCAGGAAAGGCGACCAGGGCAAAACGCAGCCCGGCCAGCAGGAAGGGCGGCATATTCTGCAGGCCCAGTTTGATCACCACAAAGTTCACGCCCCAGGCAACCACCACGCAAAGGGCCAACAGCATATCTTTTCCCGACACAGCACACTCCTTTTGCCCGTCTCAGGCCACAATAGCGCTGAGCTCAATCGCATCTATCGATAATGCAAAAACAGGCCTCGGCACCCACTCAATATCAGGTTGAGGCAGCGTGGCGTATAACCAGGTAACCTCACATAGGGCTGTCCATGTTCAGACCGGGAGCAGGTCTAACTGTCCCGCCAGGCGTGCTCCACTTCCTCTGCAAGAATCTGTACGGCTCGTTCAATATTTTCTGCATCCGGCACGTAGTTCATACGCATGCACTGATGCGTGTGCGGCCAGTCATGCTCCAGCCCCGGGAAGAAAAAGTGCCCGGGCACCATCAGTACGCCTCGCGCCTTAAGCCGTTGATACAGCAGCTCCGTGCTGATCGGCAAATCGCGGAACCATAACCACAGGAAAATCGCCCCTTCGGGTTTATGTATCAGACAACGTTCTGCGGGCAAATAACGACGAATAATGTTAATCGTCTCCATGACCTTGCGCTGGTAGAAGGGTTTGATCACCCCTTCAGACAGCCGCAAAAGATCGCCACGCTGGATCATTTCACAGGCGATAGCGGGCCCAATACTGCCCGGTGCCAGGCTGATAATGCCGTTCATGTTACTAATCGCCGTGATGGTACTTTCATCAGCGATGATAATTCCGCAGCGCGCGCCAGGCAGGCCGAGTTTGGACAGGCTCATGCAGAGAATGATATTGGGGTTCCACAAAGGCCGGACATCGCTGAAAATAATGCCCGGAAAGGGGACGCCATAGGCATTGTCGATCAGCAGTGGAACCTCATGCTGCTGCGCCAGCACATCCAGCTTCAGCAGTTCGTCATCGGTAATCACGTTACCGGTTGGATTCGTCGGGCGTGATACACAAATCAGGCCGACGTCATCATTCATGGGCAAATGTTCAAAATCGACGTGGTACTTAAACTGCCCTTCCGGCAGTAACTCAATATTCGGCTTGGCCGAAATAAACAGATCGTCATCCAGACCCGCATCGGCATAGCCCAGATATTCGGGGGCCAGAGGGAACAGCACGCGTTTTTTGCTGCCGTCACTGCGGCGCCCTGCAAACAGGTTAAACAGATAGAAAAACGCGCTCTGGCTGCCGTTGGTCAGGGCGATGTTCTGTGCAGTGATAGACCAGCCCAGTTGCTCTCGCAACATCGTCGCCAGCGCATCCAATAGCACCGCCTTGCCGCGAGGGCCATCGTAATTACACAAGGCCTCACTCAGTTTGCCTTCATCGTGCATATGCTGCAGCAACTGCTGAAAATAGTCGTTCATCTCCGGAATCTGCGCGGGATTGCCACCGCCAAGCATGATAGTGCCTGGCGTGCGTAAGCCTGCACCCATGTCTTCCATCAGACGTGAGATGCCGGAATGCTGAGTAAATTTGTCGCCGAACTGAGAAAAGGCCATAGCGGTTAAAAATTTGTAATGAATAATGGGAGAACCACCATAACGCCCGCTCCCGGCGGGCGCAATGGAAAGCCGTAGGGATTACGTCAGGACATGCGGATTAACGCAGTTTTTCTCTACATTGCCGTTAAGGGCTGCAATCAGGTTTTCAACCGCATCCTGCATCATTCCGTATCGGGTTTCGTGGGTCGCTGAACCAATGTGCGGCAGCGTCACGACATTCGGTAACGACAGCAGCGGCGAGTCAGTGGGTAAAGGCTCTTTTTCGAAGACATCCAGCCCGGCGGCGTGAATAGTGCCCTCCTGCAGGGCGGCAATCAGGGCGTTTTCATCCACCACTGGCCCACGGCCGGCATTGATCAGTACCGCACTGGATTTCATCAGTTTCAGCTGTTCCGCGCCGATCAAATGGTAAGTCTCTTCAGTCAGCGGCAGGCTGATGCATACAAAGTCGCTCTGTTTCAATAGCGTTTCCAGTTCACACCGTTCTGCGGCGAACTGTGACTCAGCCTGCGCGTGCTGGCGGCGAGCCTGATAAATAATTTTCATGCCAAAACCGAAATGCGCCCGCTGGGCCAGCGCCATGCCTATGCGGCCCATCCCCAGAATGCCCAACGTTTTGTGGTGTACATCAATACCAAAATGCGCCGGACCGATGCTTTTTTGCCAGTTGCCAGCCTTGACCCAGGCATCCAGCTCCGGAATGCGGCGCGCGCTGCTGAGCACCAGCGCCATGATGGTGTCGGCGACCGTTTCAGTCAGCACCGTCGGCGTGTGCATCAGCACCACGCCTCGTTGATTTAACGCATCCACATCAAAGTTGTCATAGCCCACAGACACGCTTGAGCAGGCCCGCAGTCTGGGCATTTTTGCCAACAGATCGCGATTAACTTTGCCGCCCGAGCCCAGTAATCCTTCCGCCTCCTGCAGCGCTTTTTCATGCTGCTGCTGGCTTTCTGGCGACAGATCCTTCATTTCAGTCACCGTGGCGTGTTCAGCAAGACGCGCACGCAGATCGTCAGGCAATTTTTTGTATAGAATGACGGCGGGTTTCATCAGATAGCTTCCTGTAAATAGATGACGGGCAACGCTAAGGTCGCCCGGAGAAGAGGCTAACGCTTACGCTTTCAGGCCGGTTTCGCCCCATGAAGCGATGGCGCCTTATTTTGTGCAGGTTTGACGATAAGCGTCAGTACCACTGACAGCAGTAACGCCCCTCCCATAAAGATATAGGAGGCAGAAGGACTCCCGGTCGCGCCATTCAGATAACCCACAATCCATGAGCCGATAAAGGAACCCAGCGCACCCATACTGTTAATCAGGGCCATTGCGCCACCTGAAACATTACGTGGCAACATTTCCGGGATAATGGCAAAGAAGGGGCCATATGGCGCGTACATCGCAGCCCCGGCGATCACTAACAACGTATAGGATAGCCAGAAATTGCCCGATCCTACCAGGTAGGAGCCGAGGAAGGCCAGCGCCCCAATCAGCAATAAAGGCCAGACGAATAACTTACGGTTTTGGGTTTTGTCTGACGCCCAGGACACCAGTACCATTGCAATGGTCGCCGCCAGATAAGGCACTGCCGATAACCAGCCCGCCTCCACCATGCCCATTTGCGTACCGTTACGCAAAATTGAAGGTAGCCACAGCACGAAACCGTAAACGCCAATGCTCCAGGCAAAATATTGCATACACAGAATGATCACATTGCGGTTACGGAAGGCTTCCCCATAGTTACGCACGGCCTTGATACTTTCCTGCTCTTTTTGCAACTCGGCCTGCAGCGCGGCTTTTTCGACCTCACTCATCCAGCGTGCCTGTGAGGGTTTGTCCTGCACCATAAACCACCAGGCTACGGCCCAGATGACCGCAGGAATGCCTTCAAAAATAAACATTTCCCGCCAGCCAAAGGCCTCAATCAGATAACCGGAGACCACTGACATCCATAATACCGTGACCGGATTGCCCAGGATCAGAAAGGTATTAGCCCGCGAGCGTTCAGATTTAGTAAACCAGTTACTGATATAAATCAGCATCGCAGGCATTACGGCCGCTTCAACCACGCCGAGGATAAAGCGAATGGCCGCCAGCATGGGAATATTACTGACTACGCCGGTCAGTGAGGCGCAGCCGCCCCACAGAATCAGGCACCAGAAAATCAGTTTTTTTACGCTGCGGCGTTCGGCATAAATCGCGCCGGGTATCTGAAAAAAGAAATATCCCAGAAAGAACAAGGCGCCCAGTAATGACGACATGCCTTTCGTGATGCCCAAATCGTCGTTAATGCCCGCTGCTGAGGCAAAACTAAAATTGGCACGGTCAAGGTAGGCAAGGCTGTATGTAATAAACACGATGGGCATGATGAACCACCAGCGTTTTGGCGCGATCGTCTGCGTTTTCATCGGGAACTCCTCTGTCTGTGTTTGAGGGCTGGGCTATGCATCGCCTAACTGCTGACGCGTCGGCAACCCTTCGCTGTCGCCAATAACCTGAATCGCCAGTGAACCTATTTTGTTACCCCGGCGGATCGCCTGCACCAGTGGCTTCCCTTCCAGCAACGCACTAATCACACCCACGGCAAAGCCATCCCCTGCCCCTACAGTATCGACGACGTTATCCACTCTCATCGCCTCCACCTGGCCCTGTTCACCGCTGGCCGTCTTGTACCAGGCCCCCTCACAGCCGGTTTTAATGATCACCGCCTTTACGCCCTTATCAAGATAAAAGTCAGCGATATCCTGCGGCTGGCGATAGCCAGTTAAGATATAGCCCTCTTTTTCGCCAGGCAGTACCCAGTCCGCGTATTCTGCTAACAGATTGAGCTGCTTGCGCATTTCGCCTTCGCTGCGCCACAGTACTGGACGCAGATTGGGGTCAAACGAAAGCGTTTTGCCTCGCGCCCGCATCTCTTTCGCAGCATGCTTTGTCAGCTCAAGTGAGCTGTCTGAAATCGCTGCTGCAACCCCGCTGAGGTGCAGATGACGTGCAGCGCCAAAATAGTCGTGATCAAAATCTGTTGGCGACAGATGACTGGCGGCGGAGCCCTTACGAAAGTACTCCACCAGCGGATCTGAACCGTCGTCGACTTTGGATTTCAGCTGGAAGCCGGTTGGATAGCGCGGGTCAACGGTCACCTGACGATGATCGATATTTTCCTTATCCAGCACCTGACAGATGAAGCGACCAAAGGCGTCCTGCCCCACGCGGCTCACCCAGCCCACTTTCAGCCCCAGTCGCGCCAGACCAATAGCGACGTTCAGCTCTGCGCCAGCGGCGCGCTTCACAAAGGTGTCTACTGCGGCCAAATCGCCCGTTTCACGGGCGACAAACATGGCCATGGCCTCACCGATGGTGATTACATCAAGCGTGCCGTTTGGATGGGTAGTCATATGTACTCCTCAGACGTTACGCAGCAGCGTCACATAATGGCGCGTCACCGCAATCAAATCGTCGCCTTCCAGCGGAAACTCAATGCCGCGAGGCACTGCTGCTGGCAACCTGTGTAACAGGCTTTGCCAGCCAGGGCCGGCATCATCCAGCGCGATGGCGCGGTAGCTTGTCCCCTGCGGCACCGCCGCTTTGACATGCACGTAACCCACATGCTCAGCCAGCAGACCAGCCGCCTGGATCGGGTCTTCACCTGTCCAGCACCAGTTACCCATGTCAAATGTCATGGTAATCGGCAGCGCCGCCTCACCGGCGGCCTTAAAGAACCCTACCATCGGTTGCTGTTTGCCGAAGCGGGTTTGATCGTTTTCCACAGTCAGGGGCACGCCATATTCTGTCATCAGGCCACGTAGCTTTTCGCTGTACAGCGCGCCCGTAAAGTTACCCAGCGCCACTTTCAGCCGCTGTGCATTCAACTGACGTGCTTCGGAAAAATAACCGTCCAGTAAGGGGTTAAGTTTGCCGTCCTCACAGAACAAGGTGTCGGGTACCGAATAACTGATGCGCAGCTGGTGCACCTGCGCTGCCTGCGCCAGCGCGGGTAAATGGGCTAACGTGGTCTCATCAAACAGTTCACGGCGGATTTCCACACCGTCGGCGCCCGCCTGCTGGATAAGGGGCAATAGCGCGGCCTGCCCGCCCAGCTCAGCAATCTGTTGATGACCATACGCGGCGGCCACGACGATGATTTCGGGCTTCATTACGACTCCTGATGTGAAAATCTGCATTAACGTTATAAAAACGTTAAATGGAACCGGTTCCAAAGCAAAGTAGCAAAATGCGGAAGTATGATCGTGCTCACGAAGCGAGCACGTAATCGAAGGGAAGAGTCTGAAAATCAGCCGAGGCGTTGGCTGGAACCGCGCACGATGAGTTCGCCTGAAAAAACCTGTTCACAAGGTGGATGGTCGTGCCCCTCAATACGGGATATAAGACGTTCGAGCGCGCGATAACCGATTTGCCAGGTGGGCTGCTTTAAGGTGGTAATACCGACGCCAGCCAACGCAGCCCATTCGAGCTCGTCAAACCCTAACAGGCCAATATCTCTACCCCAGCGCAGGGCAAGACGCTGCAGAGAATGAGCCACCTGCAAGGTCAGGGCGCCATTGGCTACCATTACCGCACAGCGTTTTCCCGCGTGCCGCTGATGAAAGTCGCGCAGAATCTTATCCATTATCCCGGGCTGGTGCAGCGCGACTTCCGCATTCTCATGGGCGATTGCGGGATGTGCAGCAAGACGTTGCCGAAACGCCTGCAGTCGCTCCCGGCGCGTATTCACGCTGCCTAAGGGTTCGCTGAGAAACAGCAGCGACTCATAACCGTTGTCAATAAGATGGGCTGTGGCCGTTTCTGCCGCTTCGGCATTATTCAACCCGACCACATCGCAGGGGAAATCAGGGATTTTTCGGTCGATCAGCACCATGGGCAGTAAAGACTGTTGTAGTCGGCTCAGTACCGCTTCATGCATGCCAACGGCGTTAACGACAATGCCCTCAACCTGATAGCTGCTCAGCAATTGCAGGTAATGTTGCTCCAGATCGACTTCGTTATTGGTATTACACATCAGTAACGTAAAGCCACATTCACGGCAGGCCGCTTCAATGCCACACATGACGTCTACAGAATAGGGATTGGTGATATCGGCGATGATCAGGCCAATGAGTCGGGTACGCCCCCGTTTCAGGCCACGTGCCATCTGGCTTGGCCGATAGTTAAGATCGCTAATCGCCTGCTCGATGCGCATTTTTAAATCGGCAGAAAGCAGATGTTGCTCGCCGTTTAAATAGCGCGAGACGCTGGTTTTACCGGTTTTTGCCGCATGAGCAACATCGCTGATAGTGGCGCGAGGCGGCCTGATTTTCATAAAGTATTCCGCAAATTAAGCATCCCGCGAGACTACCACAGCCATACAACATGGCAAAAACGTTCGCGTTACTGGGGAAATTGCAGCCAGGGTTGCCACAGTACTTGTAACTCCGCCAGCGGTGCTCCTTCCAGCAGCCGCATCACCATCATCGCAACCTGCTCGCCTCTCTGCTGCTCGCTGGCCTGCCGAATGGCGATAACCGGATGTTCGATAATGGCGTCGACCGGCAGCCCATCCCATGCCACTAAGGCAACAGCAGTATCACCCTCCAGGCGGCCCGCCTGCTGTAAGGCCACGAGCGCGCCTTCCGCCAGGGCGCTGCAATCGGTGATAATGGCCTGAGGTTGCAGCCCCTGTTCCAGCCAGTCTGTGGTTTGCTGATAGCCCGCCCGGCGCAACGGCGCAACCACCGCCGTGGCATAGGGCGGTACGGAATCCATTGCGTTGAGGTAGCCCTGGCGACGATCGCGCACAAAGGTGCAGGTTGTATTGCCCCCGAGCCAGGCGATGCGTTGCATACCCAGCGCCAGGCAGTGTTTTACCGCCAGTGCCGAACCTGCGGCGTTATCAACGTCGAACCAGGCATGATTCTGCTCTGAATCACTGCGTCCCAGCGTAAGAAAACTCACGCCTTTCTGCTGCAGGCTGAGCAGGCGCGCGTCATGAGGTGACGTGTGCGTAACAACAATGGCATCCACTGCCCGGCTGCGCAGCATGCGAATCAGTGAACGCTGCCCGTCATGCGGTTTATCTGTTAACAACACGAGATCGATATCGTGTTTGGAAAGACGCTGATCGAGCGCCAGTAATATCTTGTTAAAGTGCGTATCGTTGAAAGCGGGTGTGGTCATTGGATAAACCAGGCCAACCGCATTGGCACGGCCGGTTTTCAACCGTCGCGCTGCAACGTTGGGACGGTAGCCGCGCCGCTGCGCTTCTTCTTCCACGCGCTGCCGCGTTTGCTTTGCCACATCATCATAGCCGTTGAGTGCCCGGCTCACTGTGGTAACGGAGAGACCCAGTACTGACGCAATGGCTTTTAGTGACATGATGCGTTATCCATTGTTCAATTTGAACCATTCTGGCATAAAGCGTTGACAGGCACCGTGCGCAGGTTCCCAACTGGAAACCTTACCCATTTTATTACCAAAAGCCGTCGAAAAAAGGACAGCGAGTCTGACTTTGCCCCCGACAACGGGGGCGAGATGATCAATTTAACGGACTGAGCGTGATTTCAACGCGGCGGTTCTGCGCCTTACCGGCTTCAGTGCTGTTGGTTGCAACTGGACTGTCTGGACCTGCCCCCTGGGTATGCAAGCGGTTGCTGGCTACACCCTGAACGATCAGCGCACTGGCCACACTCTCTGCACGCTGCTGCGACAGACGCATATTTAAAGCACGCGAGCCGGTGCTGTCCGTGTGTCCCACGACATTCACGGCGGTTTTAGGATACTCTTTTAGCACCATAGCGACGCCGGTCAGCGTATTAGCGCCCGCCGGTTTCAGGCTGCTGCTACTGGAATCAAAGGTCACATTGTTCGGCATATTCAGCACGATGTTATCGCCCTGACGCGTAACGCTAACGCCGGTTCCCTTCATTTTGTCACGCAGCTTCGCTTCCTGAACATCCATGTAATAGCCCACGCCGCCGCCTAACGCCGCGCCGCTTGCTGCACCGATTAACGCACCTTTGCCCCGATCTTTCTTCGAAGAGGAAAGCACGCCAACGCCAGCACCCACTAATGCGCCCAAACCTGCGCCTACACCGGATTTTCCCGCCTGAGACTCACCGGTATAAGGATTAGTTGTACAACCTGATACCACCAAACTACCGCTCAACAGCAGGGTGAGAGCAATTAACTTTTTCTGCATTATTTGTCCCTTAGATTCATCACAACGAGGCACCTTGTCCCCGGTTGGCATTGATTATGCCGCGCAAAAGTGAGGAAAATCCTGAGACAATGTCTTATTTTGTAAAGGATCGACGTTAAATGTTGTCAGGATGACAAAAGCAGTTGGTTTGATGATCGTTTATCAGGCCGCAGGCCTGCATAAATGAATAACAAATTGTCGGGCCGATGAATTTAAAACCACGGGTCTTTAGCGCTTTTGAAAGCGCGATAGCCTGCGCAGAGGTGGTGGGGCTTTGTTTGTAATCGGCAACATGATTGACGACAGGCTGATTATCAACGAACTGCCATACAAAGTGGGCAAAATCCTCCCCTTTTGCTTCCATTGCCAACATCGCCCGGGCATTAGCAATAATGGCCGCAATTTTTCCGGGATGACGAATAATGCCGCTGTTTTGCATCAGTTGGGCGATATCCTGTTCGTCCATCTGCGCAATGGTTTGCGGTTCAAACTGGTGAAACGCGGCGCGGTAATTTTGGCGTTTTTTCAGTACGGTAATCCAGGATAACCCAGCCTGCTGGCCTTCCAGACAGAGCATTTCAAACAGCGCCTGCTTATCCCTCTGTGGTCTGCCCCACTCGTCGTCGTGATACGCCAGATAGACAGGATCTTGCGTTACCCAGCCACATCGTTGCATCGTGTTTTTCCTTTTATGCCAGGCCATGTTTATTGCCTCGATAGTAGAGGGAATCCTCCAACATTTGAACCCGAGTCACAGTAAATTGCGAGGCCGCTTCGGTTATCCGTTGCAGTCATGCATTTAGCTGAACCGATCACGCATAAAAAGCGAAGGCAGCGATAACGAATGTAAATACAATGATAACGATAGTCATTTTCAGGTAACTCCATGCGTAACAATGTCATCCTTATTGGGCGTGAGCTCACCGTATTTCTTTTTGCTTCTCTGTTTATCACCTTCATGATCGGCCCCATCTATATCGATGTGGTCTGGATGAATAATGCGCTGCACGAAGCGTCTTTTACCGAAACCGCGCAGGAACTGTTGTTATTCAGTCTTGCCGCACTGTTTTTTATTGCCGCCCGTCATCGGCCTGCACAACGCGGTGGATTAACCCTAATTGCCGGTTTTTACAGTTGCATGCTTATTCGTGAACTGGATTTTTTCTTCGATCTCATCCGTCATGGTAGCTGGGTGTGGTTTGCGCTGGCGATCGCGCTGGGCAGTTTAGCGGTGGCCATGCGTACCCCAAAGCAGACCCTGAGCGCGCTGGCCGATCTCCTCAGGCACAACCGCTGGCCCGTTATGGCTGCCGGATTGATGATCGTGCTGGTTTTTTCCCGACTGTTTGGGATGAACACGCTGTGGTCTCACCTGATGCCCGATCACTACAATCGTGGCGTAAAAAACATGGCCGAAGAAGGCGTGGAATTACTGGGCTACAGCCTGTGCTGGCTGGCCGGGCTCCGCTATCTGTGGCAAACCCGTCGCTAAAAGCGTAAGACAGCTTACGCCACGTCCGCCCAGCCATTGTGTGAACGCATCCGGTTGGGTGGAAAACCTCAACGCTTTTTCAGCGATCCCGCGCGTTAAAAAAGGTACAATATCCGCTTCTGCACTGGAAATTTTATCCGGTGTTCGGTGTAAGTTAACCGCAGGTCTTTTCATGTCAGTCAAAATCTTAACGTCAACGCTTATTGGTCTTGAGGCTTTCCGTCAGGATCCGCTCAGCGCCTTGCAGCAGGCTGAAGACGGCACGCTGGCGGTGCTGGAAAATTATACGCCCGTAATGTATGCCATTACGCCAGCGCGCCTCGCGCGGCTACTGGCACTTGAGGCCGCCGCCCAGCAACCCAGTGATGTGGCGCTGGACGACAGCCTGTATGACGATGTTTCTGCTACGCTGCATACGCCGGTGGGTAAATTCGCCATGTATGATGGCTGGCAGCCGGACGCTGACTTTACGCGACAGGCGGCCATCTGGGGCGTTGCACTAAGCGAACCGGTGACGCCAGCTGAACTGGCTGCCTTTGTGGCCTACTGGCAGGCGGAAGGGCGTTTGTTTCATCATGTGCAGTGGCAGCAGAAGCTGGCACGCAGCCTGCAAATGAATCGGGCGGCCAATGGCGGACAACCCAGACGTGACATTACACAGTTGCCAAATCCTGACAGCACAATTCCTGATGGTTTCCGGGGTGAATAATGAAAACGCCGAACGATCTGTTTAACCGTCTGAAACGAATGATGCCCGCGGGTACCCGACCCAAGTTCACAAACGGTGAAGAATTACTGGCCTGGAATCAGGAACAGGGCCGTCTGCGATCAGAATCTATCGTGCGCGAAAATCGTGCGATGAAAATGCAGCGCATCATGGGCCGTTCCGGCATTCGCGAGCTACACATCAACTGCTCGTTCGATAACTATCGGGTTGAAAACGAAGGCCAACGCAAAGCGCTGGAACTGGCTCGCCAGTATGCGGCCGAATTTGATGGCAGTATTGCCAGCTTTGTTTTTTCTGGCCGTCCAGGCACTGGCAAAAACCACCTGGCAGCCGCCATTGGTAACGATCTGATTTTACGTGGCAAGAGCGTGCTAATCGTCACGGTGGCAGATCTGATGTCGAGCATGAAGGGCACCTTCAGCGGCAGCAGCAATATTACGGAAGAACGGCTGATTCAGGATCTCAGCAGCGTTGATTTGCTGGTGATCGATGAGATCGGTATGCAGAGTGAATCGCGCTACGAGAAAGTGATTATTAACCAGATTGTGGACCGCCGTTCCTCCTCGAAACGCCCGACGGGCATGCTGTCTAACCTCGATCACGCCGGGATGAATGCGCTGCTGGGTGAACGCGTTATGGATCGCATGCGGCTGGGCAATAGCCTGTGGGTTCGCTTTGACTGGGAAAGCTACCGTAGCCGCGTTCGCGGTGATGAATACTGATTTGGCTGCCCGCGAACGCGGGCCAGCTCTTTACCTTACCGTTATACAATCCTGTGGCCTGGCACCCATTTCTGACTTAATTCTCTCGCCCTGAGGCCGTCGCCGTTTGGCAGGCTTATCTGCACGATGCTAAGTTTTGATTAGACATCAAACTAATAAGACTTCATCGTTGGTGGCAAATCTGCTGCCGATTTCCACACCTGGGGTAATCCGCCATGAAAGTGACTGGCAAAGGGCCTGCATTAATGCGGCTGAATAATCAAAAGCGGGTCATGGCGCAACTGCGCCAGCGCCGTATCACGTCGCGGCAGGACCTCGCGCACATCCTGGCAATCAGTAAAAATACCGTGTCGCAGATTATTGATGATCTGCTGGAACAGGATCTCGTGCAGGAGCTGGGAAAAGCCAGTGTCTCTGCGGCAGGTCGCCCTAAAATCCAGATTACCCTGCGTCCGGAAAAGCTGGTCAGCGCCGGCATAATGGTGGAAAAGAACCTGATCCACTGGCAGGTTTGCGATTATTTCTCTCAACCCCTGGCGGAACAAACCCTGCGGACAGATACCAGCCGACCGGGGCCACTGTTAGCGGAGGTGACCGCCTTATGTGAAAAACTCACCGAATCCTGGCCGGGCCTGCTGGGCATCGGGCTGGGCTTTCCTGGCGTCGTCGATCCCAGACGGGGCTGGATGCATTTATCTACCCATCTGGGCTGGCAGGACGTTGATCTGGCGAGCAACCTGCGTAAACAGATCAGATTACCGATTCGCATTATGAATAACGTTAAAGCCGCTGCGCTGCTGTCTGTGCAACAACTCAACTTGCCCGCCGAAAGCGGGCATTTTTATTTACGAATTGCCGAAGGAATTGGCGGCGCACTGGTACAGCACGGTGTCGTTTTTACCGGCAACAGCTGGACGGCGGGCGAAGCCGGCCACCTCACTGTCCAGCCGAACGGGCCTCGCTGTAGCTGCAACCGTCAGGGTTGTCTGGAAGCCATGATCAGTAAACCTGCCATTAATCAACAGCTGGCCCAGCGTCAGCCGGGGCTGACCTGGCACAACCGCGACAGCGCGCCTAACGTGGTAAACGAAGTGATGCAACTGGCGGGAAACTATCTGGGTATCGCGCTCAGCCAGATCATGCTGTTGCTCAATCCGGCCAACATCATCATTGATTGCCCTTGGAGCGTCAGCCCAACATTTTGTCAGGCCGTACTTAATCAAACCCAGGCCAACAAGCTGGCATTCATTGCCGCTCACACTCAGGTACATTTTCTGACGTCGCACCTTGCACCGGCAACGGGACTGGCGCTGGCGATTATTGAACAACAAGAGCAGCGAACGGACTAAGGGCGCTCAGCGCTGGCGAAAGTCAGGGATAATCAGGTCACCCCGCATGACATAGGAGTCCAGTACGCTACGCGTCTGTTCAGTCAGTGCCTTAACGATGCGCGCTGCCATCGCGTCCATCGAGTACTCAATCGCCGGAATAGTCGGAATGCCGGGCAAGTTCAACGAGCCCGCCAGACTGAAGACCATAATGTCGTCGGGAACCTTTTTGTTGAACGCCTGCAACTGGGGAATGACTTTCTGCGCCTGTTGTTCATCCGCCACCAGCAATGCGCTGAAATTCAGCGTGGACGCGTTATTCAGCAACTCCTGGAGTGCTACCGAGGAGGATGTGGCGTCCATAAACACAAGGTTGCGGTTAAACGGCAGAAAGTTTTTTTCCAGCGCGTGTTTATAACCCAACAGAACCCGATCGGAAAATCCCATTCTGTCAGGATGAATCAGAGCAATCTGTCGGCGATTTTGGCTTATCAGGTAGTTGCAGGCGGTTTCGGCGGCAAAGGCGTGATCGAACTGAATGCTGTTAACGTCGTCCCCGGCTTCCAGACAATCCACCAGGATAACGTTTTTTTGATTCAGGTTCAGCGGGAAGCGCGCGCCGATAATCAATACATCGTCACACAACCCACAGGTCAGCTCATCAAGACAGGTCATCACTTCCATCCTGCTGTTCGCGAAACGGAGCAAGAGGTGTTTTTGGTGCTGGCTGAGGTGTTTTTCCAGCGCATAGAGGTAACCGGTGGTCTGGTTAATGTTGTCCTGTGCGCAAATTACGCCAATACAGCCGGTGGTTTGACTGAGTAATGACTGAGCGATCACGTTTGGACGATAACTGAGTTCATCCACCGCTTTTAATACCGCAACGCGGCTGGCTTCTTTTACACCGCGTGACCCACTCAACACGCGCGACACCGTGGCTTTTGACACACCCGCGAGACGCGATACATCGTTGATAGTAGACATTCTTTTCCCCTGAAAACCCCGCTGAATCCCTGAAAAACGCCCTAATCCTGCGGCTCAAATAATCATCACCGGCAGTATAGCTTTTTCGTTTTTTCATGGAAACCGATTTTCCATTTCTTCTCAATTATCGACAATAACTTGAAATTACGTGATCTGAATCGTAAGAAAAATGTTTATTTAACGGGGATCATGATGCCTGTCACACTTCCGTTTGCATCAAATGGAAACCGGTTTCCGTATCATATCAAATCACGTCTGTAACACGTTTTATACGCAAAGGAGGGTTACTCATGATCAGGATTATGTTGTGTTGTTCAGCAGGAATGTCCACGAGTCTTTTAGTCCGCAAGATGGTCGACGTTGCGAACCAGCGCGGGCTGAGTGTGCAGATCGATGCCTGGGGCGTTTCCGAATTTGATGCGCAGTTTCCAAACTATCAGGTCGTTCTGCTCGGTCCGCAAGTGAAGTACATGTTAACCACGCTCTCAGAAAAAGCTGCCACCCACGGCATTCCTGTCCAGGCCATCAATATGACGGACTACGGCATGCAACGCGGTGACAAGGTGCTGGATTACGCTCTGTCGCTTATTGAAGCGGCACACTAGAAAGGTGTCATTATGAGTTCGTTATATCAGTCGATGGTGACGGTAATTGAACAGTCCATTACGCCACTCGCCGGAAAGTTAGGTCAGCAAAAGTATGTGATAGCGATTCGTGACGGCTTTACGGCGGCGCTACCGTTTATGATTATTGGATCGTTTATGTTGGTATTTATCTTCCCGCCGTTTTCAGCGGACACCACCAACAGCGTTGCCCGTGCCTGGCTGGACTTTTCCATCACTTATCGCCAACAGCTGATGCTGCCGTTTAATCTCAGCATGGGCGTTATGACCTTTTTTATCTCGGTCGGGATTGGTGCCAGCCTGGGCCGCCAGTTTAATCTGGACCCCATCATGTCGGGTTTGCTGGCATTTATGGCGTTTTTACTGGTGGCCGCGCCTTATGCGGATGAAAAGATCTCTACCCAGTATCTTTCCGGTCAGGGAATTTTTACTGCCTTGATTACCGCCATTTACGCCACCCGGGTTTATGCCTGGCTAAAACAAAATAATGTCACGATCCGCCTGCCGAAAGAAGTGCCTACCGGCGTGGCACGCTCCTTCGAGATTCTGATCCCGGTACTGGTGATTATCGCAACGTTACATCCGCTCAACCTGTTTATCGAAGCGCAAACCGGCATGATTATGCCACAGGCGATCATGCATTTGCTGGAGCCGCTGGTTTCGGCTTCGGACTCTTTGCCCGCCATTTTGCTTTCCGTCCTGCTGTGTCAGATTTTCTGGTTTGCCGGTATTCATGGTGCACTGATCGTCACCGGCATTATGAATCCCTTCTGGATGGCTAACCTCTCTGCTAACCAGGCCGCCCTGGCGGCGGGAGCCGCGCTGCCGCATGTCTATCTACAGGGGTTCTGGGATCACTACCTGCTGATTGGCGGAGTGGGCTCCACCTTACCGCTGGCCTTCTTACTGCTGCGTAGCCGGGTGCTACATTTACGCACCATTGGCAAAATGGGCGTGGTGCCCAGCTTTTTTAATATCAATGAGCCCATCCTGTTTGGTGCGCCGGTCATCATGAACCCGCTGCTGTTTATCCCCTTCGTCTGCGTTCCAATGATTAATGCCGTGCTGGCTTATACCGCCACGAAACTCGGCTGGATCGCCCAGGTGGTTTCGCTTACGCCATGGACCACGCCCGCCCCGATCGGTGCCTCCTGGGCCGCTAACTGGGCGCTAAGCCCGCTGGTGATGTGCCTGATTTGTATGCTGATGTCGGCGCTGATGTACTTACCCTTCCTGCGTGCCTATGAACGCAGCCTGATTAAAGCAGAAGAGAAAAAAATCAAGGATGCGCCCCCTGCAGGCCAACCCGTGCCCGGTCATCCACAGGCTTAAGGAGCCCATAAAATGAACTACCGTTTTCCTGAAAATTTCTGGTGGGGCAGCGCCAGCTCGGCGTTACAAGCCGAAGGGGACAGCCTGAATGGCGGTAAAAGCCCTACCACCTGGGATCGCTGGTTTGCACAACAGCCTCACCGTTTCCATCAAGGCATTGGCCCACAAGACACCTCGGGCTTTTATCAGCACTGGCAGCACGATATCGCATTACTAAAGCAGTTAGGGCACAACAGCTTTCGCACGTCGCTGAGCTGGGCGCGCCTGATGCCAGACGGCACTGACGCCGTGAATCCTGACGCCGTGACTTTTTATAACAAGGTCATCGATGCATTACTGGCGCAGGGCATTACACCGTTTATCACCCTGTTTCATTTCGATATGCCTCTGGCTATGCAGGACAAAGGCGGCTGGGAGAACCGTGAGGTTGTGGAGGCATTTGGCCGCTATGCCCAGCGCTGTTTCGCGCTGTTCGGCCATAAGGTGAAACACTGGTTTACCTTCAATGAACCGATTGTGCCGGTCGAAGGTGGCTATCTGTACGATTTTCATTATCCCAACGTTGTGGACTTCAGACGAGCGGCTAACGTGGCCTTGCACACAGTCCTGGCACACGCGCTGGCAGTACGCGCCTGGCGTAACGGCGGCTACGACGGTGACATTGGTGTGGTGCTGAACCTCACGCCGTCCTATTCACGATCGGCGAATCCGGCCGATGTGCAAGCCGCACATCATGCTGACCTGTTGTTTAACCGTAGCTTTCTGGATCCGGTTCTGAAGGGAGAATATCCCGTGGATCTGCTGAGCTTACTGAGTCAGTACCACCAGCTTCCGCGCTGCCAGCCTGGCGACGCTGCGTTGATTGCCGACGGCATTATCGACCTTCTGGGCGTGAACTATTATCAGCCGCGCCGGGTGAAGTGTCGGGACAGCGCCGTCAATGCTGAAGCGCCCTTTATGCCGGAGTGGTTATTCGACCACTATGAAATGCCAGGCCGTCAGATGAATCCGTATCGTGGATGGGAAATTTACGCGCCCGGTATTTACGATATTCTGACTAACCTGCGGGTTAATTATGGAAACCCGCGCTGTTTTATTTCTGAAAATGGTATGGGCGTTGAGAATGAACAGCGATTTATTCAGAACGGTGAAATTCTGGATGATTATCGTATCGAATTTGTTTCCGAACATCTTAAATGGCTGCATAAAGGGATTCGCGAAGGCTGTCATTGCCTGGGTTATCATATGTGGACATTTATTGATAACTGGTCATGGCTAAACGGTTATAAAAATCGTTACGGTTTTGTGCAGTTAGATTTAGCCACGCAAAAACGTACGATTAAAAAGAGTGGCAAATGGTTTGCTGAGGTTGCCGAAAATAACGGTTTTAATTGAGAGCGACGATCATGATTGAACTTGAAGACGCGGTAATGACGATTATTGTCAATGCCGGGCATGCCCGCAGCCTGTGCTTTGAAGCCCTTCAGGCAGCACGAAAGGGTGACGTTGATGAGGCAAAAGCCCGGCTAAAGGAGGCCGACGACTATTCCCGCACCGCGCATCAAATGCAAACCCGATTAATAGAGCAGGATGCAGGTGAAGCCCGCCAGCCAATGACCTTAATTATGGTCCATGCTCAGGATCATTTAATGACCTCAATGCTGGCTCGTGAACTGGCAGAAGAAATTGTTTATCTCTACCAGCGTTAATAAAAAAACATGACAGGAGATCGGCTGAAAAACAAAAAACCTCTGGAAATAACATAATATAAAAATCAACTTGCCCTGGTCATCAATAAACCCGCGCAGGATGGTTATTGTCTGATCATTAACACACGTCGTTATTCGGGTTGAACATCATCAACCCGAATAACGCTGTGCAAACGAGATAGCCATGAATATTATTCGAAAACTTCCATTACCTCTGGCGGTGATAGCCGCGCTGTGCCCTGCCGTCGCCGTTGCACAGGAGTTTACGCAGGAACAGATCGACGCCATCGTCGCCAAAGCCGTTGATAAAGCCCTGGCCGAACGTCAGGCGAAGATGGATGCAGCCGTAGCGAAAAAAACGGACGTGGTGACCGACCCGCAAAGCCCGGCCCAGTCACCGGATATGGCAATCCCCTTTGGCGTCACGTTCAGCGGCTATGCGCGCTACGGTGCGCACTATCAAAGCGGCGATCAGAAATATGTAGCCGTGGACGGTTCTTATAACGGTGCCTCCGGCATTGGCCGTCTGGGCAACGAAGGCAACGGTGGCGAATTCCAGCTCTCCAAGGCGTTTAAAAGCCAAAGTGGGGCTATCTGGGATGTCAATGTGATGATCGATCACTGGGGCGACGAGGTGAATCTGAAAAAGGCCTATGCCGGCGTGACGAATGTGCTGGCATCAAATCCTGATGCCTACCTCTGGGCCGGACGGGACTTTCATCAGCGCCCGCAGCAGAACATCAATGATTATTTCTGGATGAACCATGATGGCCAGGGCGCGGGCGTGAAGAACTTCGATGTGGGCGGGATAAAATTTGACGTGGCCGCCGTCGCTGCCGTGGAATCCTGTAGCCCTGAAGTGCTCAGCGATGAGTCTAATCCCTCGCGCATCACCTGTACGGGAGGTTCAGGTACCGGGGATAAAGGCAACTACGCTGCCACCTCTAAAATTCACGGCATCAAGCTGGGCGCACTCGATCTGGAGCTGTACGCTAATTACGGTTTCGACTCTAAAGCCGAAGAGAGTGAAGACCGCCTGAAAGCCTGGCAGGGTGCGTTTGTACTGAGCCACACTAACGACCATGGCGTGAATAAAGTGATTGCCCGCTATTCTGACAATTCGGATAACAGCGTTTACAGCAAAACCGAGGGCCTCAGCACTGTGTATACCAGCTTTGAGGGTAAGCATCTGTTTAGCCCGCAGGCACAGGTCGAGTATTTGTTGGGTTATCACGACTACGATAACAGTCGGCTGAAAAGCGATAACCGGAAGAACTACGCCGCGATTGTCCGCCCAATGTATTTCTGGAATGACGTCCATTCCACCTGGCTGGAAGCCGGTTATCAGCGCGTTAACTACGATGAAGGCGGCAGTAACCATGGTTGGAAGCTGACTCTGTCGCAAAATATCGCCATTGCCATGGGGCCGGAGTTTCGTCCTATGCTGCGCTTCTATGTCACCGGGGGCAAAGTGGACAATGCGCGCACCGCTCGCGTGAACGGCAGGGAGAACGAAATACTGGACGACTTTAATCTGGGCGCGATGTGGGAAGCCTGGTTTTAGGCATAACCCGAACAGTGATCTCATCCTGCGGATGACAGACGCGCATTCTGTCTCCAACAACGATAACCCATTGCCGATCGGAGGTTCCCGTATAGGGCCGATCGGCATTGGCGCTTTGCAACGGCATGTTGTCATCCCCTGTGGTCTGGCGGTCTCAGGTAAGGGCGGGAGATCAGGTCCACGGGCTGCGAGTTTAGCTCCTGCCAGGCCAGCGCCCGGCACGCCCGATAAAACCTGACAATCGCGTTACGCTGCCCGGTCGCCTTCAAAAACCCGTATGAACCTTGTCACAAAACACGCATTCCGTTTTTCCGTGTTTACCGGTGACCGTTTATCCCGCCATGTTGTTAAAGGCTTGTTACACATAGCCTCAGGTAATGGCTTAGGGTTATTGATGCACAGTACGCATTAGTCGATGAGTTTATTGCGCTTATTTACTTTATTTTCCTGATCCAGTCTTCAGCAACAGACGCGGCAAAAAGCGTCAATGATAAACTGGAGATACCGATGCATTCCTCGACTTCACCTATGACCACCCGCGCCCGAACCGGCGCCATATTACGTGTTACCTCAGGCAACTTTCTGGAGCAGTTCGACTTTTTCCTGTTCGGCTTTTATGCCACCTATATTGCTCACACCTTCTTTCCTGCGAGCAGTGAATTTGCCTCACTGATGATGACCTTTGCCGTGTTCGGCGCAGGCTTCCTGATGCGCCCCATTGGTGCTGTGGTGCTGGGCGCATACATTGATAAGGTCGGCCGACGTAAAGGTCTGATTGTTACCCTGTCAATTATGGCGGCGGGCACCTTCCTGATCGTCCTGATTCCGTCTTACCAAAGCATTGGGCTTTGGGCACCGATGCTGGTGTTAACCGGCCGCCTGTTACAGGGTTTCTCTGCCGGAGCCGAACTGGGCGGCGTTTCCGTTTATCTGGCTGAGATCGCCACGCCGGGCCGTAAAGGCTTTTATACCAGCTGGCAGTCCGGTAGCCAGCAGGTTGCCATTATGGTTGCCGCCGCGATGGGCTTTGCCCTGAATGCCGTGCTGGAAGAAAGCGCGATTCGTGAGTGGGGCTGGCGCATTCCGTTCCTGTTTGGCTGCATGATTGTGCCTTTCATTTTCTTTCTGCGCCGCAAGCTCGAAGAAACCCAGGAATTTAACGCCCGTCGTCATCACCTGGCGATGCGCGACGTGTTTAAAACCCTTCTGGCCAACTGGCAGGTTGTGATTGCCGGCATGCTGATGGTGGCGATGACCACCACCGCGTTCTATCTGATCACCGTTTATGCGCCTACTTTCGGCAAGAAAGTGCTGATGCTCAGCGCCTCGGACAGCCTGCTGGTTACGCTGCTGGTCGCCATTTCTAACTTTTTGTGGCTGCCGGTTGGCGGAGCGCTGTCTGACCGTTTTGGACGTAAACCCGTCCTGGTCAGCATGACGCTGATCGCGCTGGCGACCGCGTATCCTGCCCTGACGATGCTGGCTGCTGCCCCCAGCTTCTCCATGATGCTCACTGTCCTGCTGTGGCTGTCATTTATTTATGGCCTGTACAACGGCGCGATGATTCCGGCACTTACCGAGATCATGCCAGCTGAGGTGCGAGTAGCAGGCTTTTCACTGGCTTACAGCCTCGCGACCGCCATCTTTGGCGGATTCACGCCGGTGATTTCAACAGCGTTAATTGAGTACACCGGCGATAAAGCCTCTCCGGGTTACTGGATGAGCTTCGCTGCCGTCTGCGCCTTACTGGCAACGCTGTACCTGTACCGTCGCAGCACGGTCAATCTGCAAACCGCCGTTAAACATTAAGTCAGGGCTTACATAATGAAAATAATTTACCGTTCACTCCTTGCCACGTTGGTTCTTTCGTCGGTCAGCACCGCGGTGCTGGCAAAAGATGTGACCGTGATGATTTCTGGCGGCTTCAAAGCCGCGCTGGAAAAACTGACGCCTCAGTTTGAAGCGAAAAGTGGCGATAAAATTATTCTGGTGTCCGGGCCTTCCATGGGCAAAACCCCGCAGGCGATCCCCAACCGACTGGCGCGCGGGGAAAAAGCCGACGTGGTGATTATGGTGGGCGATGCGCTCAGTCAGCTGGAAAAAGACCGGTGGATCAAACCAGGTTCACGCGTTGAGCTGGCCGATTCGCCGATCGGCATTGTGGTGAAGAAGGGAGATGCCAAACCCGATATCAAAACGGATGACACACTGCGTAAAACCCTGCTGAATGCTAAATCCATTGCCTATTCCGACAGCGCCAGCGGTCAATACGTTAGCAATCAGTTGTTTAAAAAGTTAGGCATTGAAGACAAGGTCAAAGGCAAAGCCCACGAGGTGGAGCGCATTCCGGTGGCGTCTGAAGTGGCAAAAGGCCACTATGCGCTGGGCTTCCAGCAGGTGAGTGAGCTCCTGCCGGTGCCGGGCGTGACCTTTGTAGGCGAACTGCCTGACGACGTGCAGTACATCACCCGATTTGCCGGCGCCGTGCCAGCCAAAGCTGAGCATCCAGAGGAAGGCAAAGCGCTACTTGATTTCCTGGCGTCAGCTCCGGCTCAGGAAGTGGTCCATGCCACGGGCCTGCACTCGGTCAAAGCGCAGCAGCCTGCTAAGCAGAGTGATACCGTTCAGTAATTAGCTTTTCCAGTTCAGCGGCAATGTAGGACTGAATGCGTCCGCTGCGCCGGATCAGGCCAACGGTGCGTTTCACTACCGGATCGGTAAGCGGCAGATGAACCAGCACCGAATGGCCTGATGACGGCATCGACATCGCGGGAACGGCAGCAATGCCGATTCCCGCTTCAACCATCCCTAACATGGTTGTGACATGCCGGGTTTCGCAGATACTCGGACGCGCGGGAACGACATGGCCCAGCGCGGAATCAAGTAGGTTACGATTGCCTGAAGTTTTATCCAGCCCCACGTAATCCTGCTGATAAAACTCTTGCCACGTCAGACTTTTACGGCTGGCAAGAGGATGATCGTGCCGACAGGCAACCACGTAAACATCCTCAACCAGCGGTAAAAATTCAGTGTCAGGCGGCGGATTACCCGAGAAGCAAATGCCAAAATCTGCCTGACCGCTGGTGACGGCCTCTATGACGTTGCCTGCGCTACTGTCAATAATTTTGACACGTACTCTGGGATAGCGGGCCTGAAAGCGGCGGATCACATCCGGCATAAAGTAATAGGCAGCAGACGGCACTGTGGCCACCGTCACCAGGCCTGTTCTGTCCTGACTGACTTTACTGATATCCGCCATAACTTCTTCAAAGTTGATCAGAAGCTGCTCTGAACGTGCGGCAAACGTCTGACCATAAAGCGTCAGCGTGACCCGGCGAGTGGTTCTGTCAAACAGCCTGATTCCCAGTGCCGTTTCCAGCTTCTCGATCCTGCGGCTCAGCGCCGACTGAGACAGGCAGATGGATTCCGCTGCAATACGGAAATTGCCATATTCGACCAATGCGCGAAACGCATAGAGATCGTTAAGATCGAAATTAACGGGCATAGCGGCTGACGTTCCTTTCAACGATGGAGAAGCAAAGACAGAGGGAACTCATAGTGCCTTATCGAATGGCGGCAAACAAAGTGAAATGTTGACGGGACGGGTAACAGAAAACGGCAGGTCAAAAGGGGGATCGCCCGTGCAAACAGGCGATCCGGCATAACAAAAACTACGCGACACGCGGTGACGCTGAACGAGACACGTTTCTGACCGCTTCCTCGGCTCGCGCTGAATTACTCTGAATGCTGGCTATCACCTCTCCGGCCTGACGCATCAAATTAACGCCGCGAGCCGTGTTTTTCAGGTTATTTTCGATATCTTCCAGCACCTTTTTGGCCAGCTGATTATTGCTGGACACCACGCGCCCTATCTCTTCGGTTGCTTCATTAATTCGGGCCGCCAGGGTCCGGACTTCAGCTGCCACAATGGCGAAACTGCGTCCAGACGTGCCGGCCCTGGCCGCCTCAATTGCCGCATTCAGGGCGATGAAACGCGTCTGCTCGGCGATGTTGCGAATGGTATGTACCATATCAGCAATACGATCCGACTGTCCGTTTAAGCCAAAGACATCTGCGGATACGCTGTTCATCTCTTTCGCAATTTCGGCCATCGTTCTGACGCTGTCTTCAATCACATCCGCGCCCGTTACCGAGCTTTCGCGGGTTTGCTGCGCCATCTTCCACGCGTGTTGAGCCGCCTCATTTTCCTGCTGGTTCTGCAATACCTGCTCGGTGACATCACTGGCGAATTTGACAATCTTGTACATCCGCCCCTCTGCATCAAAAACCGGATTATAGGTTGCGCGCAGCCAGATAGTTTCGCCATTACGATTGAGCCGCGGATACTGCCCAGAGAAAAATTCTCCCTGATTCAGACGCTGCCAAAACTGCTGATATTCCTGGCTGTTACGCAGCTCCTCAGAGCAGAACATCCGGTGATGCCTGCCCAGTACCTCGTCTGCCTTGTAGCCCGTTGCTTTGAGGAAGTTTTCATTTACCTCCAGCACTTCACCGGCTTTATTAAACGCGATGACCGCCATTGAACGGCTGATGGCCTGCACCAGCGCATCCTGCTGCTGTGCCTCACTGATACGCTCGGAGATATCTGCTGCCAGCTTAATCACCTTGATGACGCGGCCATGTTTGTCTTTTACTGACACATAGCTGGCTTCCAGCCAGACCGGATGGCTGTCTTTGCCCAGGCGCAGGTATTTACCACTAAAGCTCTTGCCGCTGGCAAGGCGCAGCCAGAACTGGCGGTACTCGGCTGAGTTCACCATTGATGGCGGGCAAAACATACTGTGGTGACGACCCACAATCTCTTTCGCGTCGTAACCCATCTTGCTCAGAAACAGGGCATTTGCGCGAAGAATGATGCCATCTGGGGTAAATTCGATGATCGGAACCGCATCGTCCAGTGCTCTGAGCGAATCGGCGGCGTGTTTATGCTGGTGTTTAGGAAAAACAGAAAATAGTTTTTTTAATATTGTCATTTTTATACTGCCATATTGAGTGGTCTGGATGAGTTATCGGCAGGATAAAGAACGGGCTTGAGACAATGGCGGATAAACAAGCAACAGATTGTGACAAGGTTAATAACTTCGATACAGGGCTGAATACCGGACGCAGCGCTGCCTGATGACCGCGTTAAAAGGGGAAAACTGTCATTGTGCTGAGAAACATGTGCACTTCAGGTCAATAGCGCTATCGGCGAAAGAAGACGTTCTCATCGTCCGCGATAAAACCCAAAAAAAAAGCTGCCATCAGGCAGCTCTTTCGCTTTGCTCAACATAACGCTGTTATTTATACAGCTCAGCAGTCATGTGAACACGATCGTTGGTATTGGCTTCGATGATTTTATACTGTGCGCCCTGCTGCTCAGCCTGGGCAGCAATTTTCGCTTCTGTGCCATCGAGCGTTGAACCGGTGGCGGTAACGGTTTGCGCAAAAGCGGAAGCTGACATCAGTGAGAGCGCAGCAACGGCGGCAAGTGAAAGTGTTTTCATGGTTTTCATAATCCTGTTCCTTATCTTGTAAGCGGGAAAGCGGTTCGCTTTCGATGGGGATAATGATAACCAATGTTATTAATACATAGTTAACAATAAGTGCCGTTATTGTGATCATGCTATCTATTGCACTGATAGCGCTTTGCTGTTTTGGGTTCTGCCGGATTGACTGAAGAACATGGGTAATGGTTGCCATAGCAGGTTTTAGAAAGCGGATGAGGGATGAGTTGCTTGTCATGGAGGCGTTGAGAAGGCGGTTAGCCGGGCACACTCAACGCAAAACAATTGATTGCGTGGTGCATTTAAAACGGGCGACACAACAAAAGCCGCCCGGGGGATCCGTCAGGCGGTGGTGTTGATATTGCGCCCTACCGCCGGGTTAGCAGGAAGCGCGGTGACGCCTTCAACCAATGTCGTGATGGTATCTGCCTGTTGGTTCAGGGTTTTCTTTAACAGCGTCGCATTGGCTTCACCACGTGCCTGCCATTGCTCCAACCCTGCAGACAGCGTTGTGAGTTGCTGAATATCCATGCAGTTGCTCCTTATGTTGACTGAGCCCCGAATGGGGGTCACATAATACCGGCGACGGATTTCGCCAGTTGCGCATAAAGTATCGGCTTGAGGCGCTAATACTTTAAGGTGTCTGCCGGATCGGAGTGTAAAGGGGAAAGGCAGCACGAGGTATCTCCCGTACACTATTGAGTAAACTCACATGACTACTGAGTTCAATATTTCCATGCATACCGAAGCTGAGCATTTACTCACAGGTTAATCCTCTGAATGAAGATAAGAAATAATTTTTTATTTCAATCACCATAGCCATGCTAAAAATACACTTATTTTAAGACATTTGATAATGTGTAAATTCAACAAAAAAACCTCTCTATAGATAAGTTCAAACGCCAGAAACCTATCATTAGAGGAGAATCAATAGATCTCTCCCCACATCTGTTTAACCCCCGTTTATATTTTATTATGTCATGGTGCCAACGATGATAACCGCTATCGTCAACAATCGTAATGAGACCAATGACTCTCAAAGCAGATTTTAGTGAGTAATCACTTAATAAATTCGCTTACATTCGACGACTTAATCAAGTCAATAAGGATAACATGGCCTGGTGTAATCTGGTGCTTATGGCGACAGTCGTTACTGCACATTTACGTGCGCTGCGCCTATGAGGAGCACCGATGAGGAATGCATATATTAAACAATTGGGTATAGATCTTTTCCAGGTAACGGGAGCTTGTGAAGTTTATTTTCAAATCAATGAAGTAAAACTGAGATTACCGCAAATTAATTTACCAAAGAAAACTGCATTTCATGAGTAAATCTACAACCGGGCGCCTAATAAGATTCGCGATCTTAGGGAAAAACGCCGACAATTAATCAGCGTATTTCTCTTTAGCCAGACCAGGATAGAATTGTAACACTCACACCCTTAACTCTTCATTCTGGACGTGAAATAACGAGCTAGTACAGATATTTTATCATGACTTACCTCATTTAGGCGGTATTAAATTCTACGAAGCTTCATAATTTTTTCACTTGTTTAATCAGATAATTCTATTTTATTCTGGAACTGATTTTCAGGGTTTTTTAATAAAAAAACAGGGTGATAAAAATGATAAAGAGTGTTTTTGCAGTGATGATGGCAGGGGTTGCAGTAGGTGTTCAGGCCGAAGAAACGTCATTTACACCTAATCTCTCCGCTGAGAGTCTTAGTGTATCTGCCTCAACAGGTATGCTGGGTGGAAAAGCTGGGGAGCTTGTTTACGACCCCGATACGGGTCGTAAAATCAGTCAACTGGACTGGAAGATCAAAAATGTGGCTATTTTGAAGGGCGACATTTCCTGGGATGCATACTCGTTCCTGACGCTTAATGCACGGGGATGGACTTCGCTTGCCACTGGTTCGGGTCGTCTGGACGATTACGACTGGCAAGACAGTAATCAAGGGAACTGGACCGATCATTCTTCACATCCTTATACGCGCATGAATCATGCTAATGAGTATGACCTCAATCTGAAAGGGTGGTTCCTACAGGGAGATAACTATCGAGTAGGCGCCGTAGCTGGCTATCAGGAGACCCGTTTCAGTTGGACTGCTATTGGCGGCTCATTTGATTACAACAATGGTACTCTGGTCGGTGATTTTCCACGCGATCAAACTGGCATCGGTTACAGTCAGCGCTTTTCAATGCCGTATGTAGGACTGACTGGGCGCTACAGAATAAATAACTTTGAATTCGGTACTCTGCTTAAATTCAGCGACTGGGTTAACGCCCATGATAATGACGAACATTATGTTCGCCAGTTAACGTTCCGTGAAAAAACATCAAGTTCGCGTTACTACGGTGCCTCCATTGACGCAGGTTATTACGTTACGCCGAATGCCAAAGTGTTTGCTGAATTTACCTACAGTAAATACGAAGAAGGCAAAGGGAGCACACAAATTTTTGATAACGTCAGCGGCCAGTCAGGGACTATTGACGGCGATGCGGCAGGTATTGCTAACCATAACTACACTGTGACAGCAGGCTTGCAGTATCGGTTCTGATCATGTTCGGACATTCACAGGCGAAGCGCTGTTTCGCCTGATTTTACCCTGTTCAGCTCCGGCCTTTATCAATTGCGAACTTCTTGTCCCATCCACCATTAAACAAATATCGGTTCAAAACTCACCGGAAAATTCAGCGAATTTGCGATAAAACAGGCTTCGTGGGCGTGATGATGCAGTGCTTCGGCTCGGGCTACATCATCTTTATTACGCAGCGCCACTCTGGGTTTTAGCGTAATGCGGGTAAAATGGCCACGATCCCCTTCGACCATGGTGCCTTCAGCTGAATCCTCATAAGCGTCAATAATAATGCCGGCATCGGCGCAAAGATGCAGATACCACAGCTTATGGCAGGCCGATACTGACGCCAGCAAGAGCTCCTCTGGATTCCAGCGCGCGGCATCACCACGAAATGCCGGATCGGCACTAAGTGCGACCGTGGCTTTACCTTCACCGGACAGTTCGCCGTTTCGGTCATAGGCCGTGTAAGACTGCGTTCCGGCGCCGCGATTACCCGTCCAGCGCACGTTGACCTGATAATGATGCTCCCGTGTTGCCATTCGAGGCTCCTGTGAAAAGTGGTTATCGCTATTTGCGTTTATGGGCAACGGCCAGCATCGTGCGGCCCAGTTGGCGTTCGGCCTGGGCATAGTCACGCTGCGCGACGACAACGAACAGCGCGTCCAGGATATTTAACTGCGCGATGCGCGCAGCCGCGTTTTCACCGGTCAGCGGCGAGCCCTGGGCGGTCGAGCAGATAACGGTATCGGCAAGGTTAGCCAGTGGTGAACCAATGGAATTAGTAATGGCAATGACCGGGACGCCTTGCAGCTGCGCGGCCTTCACCGCTTCGATAATGTCTTTAGTGCGGCCAGAATGTGAAATGGCGACAACCACATCCTGTTCGTTCAGTAAGGCAGCCGACATCAACATCATATGCGGATCGTCGTAGGCGGCCGACCGCGTGCCGATGCGCAAAAACTTATGCACCGCATCCCGCGCGATTTGCGCCGAGCCGCCGAAGCCGTAGAAGTCTCGCTGGCGGGCGTTTGCCAGCAGATCTGCGGCTTTTTCAAAGGCCGCCATATCCAGGATAGCCAGTGTTTCTTCAATAGCCTGAACAGAGGTGCGAAAGACCTTACTGACGATCTCACGCGTGGTATCGCTGGGAGAAAGCTCCTGATGCATTTCGGTGATGGGCAGGCGGTTATACAGGGCTGCTTTTATGCGTAACTCTTTGAAACCCTTGAAACCCAGCTTCTTTGCTGTCTTCACCACCATCGCCTCTGACATTTCGCAACGGCTGGCAATGGCTTTGATAGAGACATTCTCATCAAAATCGCTTGATAACACGGCGTGAACCAACCGGGCTTCAAGAGAAGTTAATGAGGCGATCATTAGTCGTAACCGGGGACCTATAGCACTGACATCATCAGCTCGATTACTCATGACATACCTTGTTGGATGATTATTTTTTAAATCTATCATGTCATGAGGTCCGATCGCCACGTCGCCCCATGGTCGGCATGGCGATGCATCAACAGGGTTTACAAAACTTACGCCTTTCGTGTGACAGCAGGCGCTTTATTGCGGAGCTTCCGCCGCTCAGAGAGCCACTCTTTAAGCACAACACCGCCCGATGCCACTATCAAAATCGCGCCCCACAACGCGAGCGTGATGAACTGGCTAAGATCGAGCAGAATCGAGGCGGTAGACACCAACTGCAGAATCAGCAGCGACAGAATCACGCCGCTGACCCGGCCAAATCCACCCAGCGGATCGACCCCGCCCAGCACCGCAGCCAGAATAGCGACCAGCAGGTAGCTTTCACCGTAGGCCGCATTCGCCGAATCGAAACGCGCCATCATGATAATGCCCGCGATACCGGCAAATAAGCCCGAGATCAGATAAACCCATACCAGGCTTTTGCGCGTGTTAATGCCGGAATAATGGGCCGCTCTTTCATTGGAGCCGATCATGGCAATCGATTTGCCCAGTGGGGTTTTATTGACGAAAATGCTTAACGGAATAATCGCCAGTGCAAAAATGATGAGTGCAAAAGGGATGCCAAACACCGTACCGTTGCCGATAAACACAATCGGCGCCGGAAAGCCGGAAATCACATCGCCATGGCTGAATCCGATGGCAATACCCTTCACAGCCGTCATTGTGCCCAGCGTCGCCAGCATCGGCGGCACGCGCAGGTAGGCCACCAGCACGCCATTCAGCAAACCCACCAGCGCTGACAACACCAGGCCCAGCAGCAGTGCGCCAATTTGTAGCAGATCCCCTGATGCTCCCTGCATTTCAGGCATGAAGGTGGTCAAGGTGTAGGCGACCGTTAACGCGCACAAGTTGGCGGTGGCGATGATCGAAAGATCAATACCGCCGGAAAGCATAGGAATCATCATGGCGAGTGCAAGAAATCCCAGTTCCGGCAGCTGGAAGCCCATCGATCGCAAACCTGCCGCCGCAAACAGTTTGTCGCCTTCAAGCAGCCCAAGACCGATCACCATAACTATCAGAATAAACAGCAGCCGGACGTTGGTGGTTCCCAGCCGTTTTTCCACCTGCTCCAACACGTTGCCAGTCTGCTTCATGATACTGCTCCTTCATCGACGAGCTTGTTCTGTTTGCGGGTTTCTCTGGCCATCATGATCATAGCGGCGATGATCACCAGGCCGGTGCTGAACAACGACCAGTAAGATGAAACACCCAGCAGGATCAGGCCATTCTGCATCACTGCAATCAGCACCACGCCCAGTACGGTGCCCAGAACGGTTCCCTTACCGCCGGTCAGGCTGGCACCGCCGATGACCACCGCCGCTACCACGTCCAGTTCCCTGCCAACCAGTGCCGTCGGGGAAACTGACTGGGCAAGTTGTGCCTGAACCAGCGACGCCAGACCAGCCAGCGCCCCCATGTAGCCATAAACCAGCATATTCAGTTTGAACACGTTGAAGCCTACGCGTTGCGCGGCATCCGGGTTGCCACCGGTGGCATAGATTTGTCGGCCGGTGTTACTTCGGTTGAGCAGCAGCCACGTCAACACAAACGCCAGAACCAGAGCGATAATCTGGAAGTTCAGCGCATAGGTAGCCCCTTGCGCATCGGTATAGAACACCAGTTCAAACCCGGCGTTAAACCAGTCCGGCAGCATGAAAATGTCCTGGCCGCTGGTCACCGTCAGCAGAATGCCGAAGAAAACGTTTAGCGTTGCAATGGTGATAATCAGCGCGGAGGTCCGCAGCACGTTAACCAGCACGCCATTGATAAAACCCAGTACGATGCCCAGGCCGATAGCAACGGCAAAAATGCCCACCCAGCCCAGCCCCATATTGTTCGCTAAGGTCAGGGCGACATACTGGGTAATGGAGGCGGTGGCCGCAAAAGAGAGATCGATGCCGCCGGTAATAATCACCACCAGCAGGCCCGCAGCCATGATGCCAATAAAGGCTGTTGCGCCTGAAACGTCCAGGAGGTTTTGTAAGGTTGCGAACTCCGTGGTGAATACGGTCAGGAACACAATCATCAGGGTCATTACCGCCAGCAGGCGACATTCGTGGGTGTGAATAAAACGCGGGAGGAAATCACGCATTTACTGCCTCCTTTAATTCTTCTTCGCTGCAGCGGCCAGGGAAGTATTCCCCATTAAGCCTGCCGCCGCGCATCACTAACACCCGATCGCTGTGATAATAAATCTCGGGAATCTCATCGGAAATCATGATGATGGCGATACCGCTGGCGGCGAGTTTCCGCACGATGGCGTAAATACCGTCTTTGGCATGAATATCGACGCCCACGGTGGGGCTGTCCAGGATCAGCAGTTTGGGTTGCGTCGCCAGCCATTTTGCCAGCACCACCCGCTGCTGGTTGCCGCCTGACAGGGTTTTGACTTTGTTGTCGGGATTACCGGCTTTGATAGACAGGGAGGCAATCGCGTCGTTGACCGTTTGCTCATACAGGTCGTCACGAATGAGTCCGGCTTTGTTCACCAGCTTCTCCACTACAGAAAGCGTAATGTTAGCGCTAATGGACTGCTCCAGTACCAGGCCCAGTCCCAGACGATCTTCTGACAGATAGGCAATGCCGTGTTCAATAGCATCGCGGTTAGATCGCATTTGTACGGCATGACCGTGGAGTTTTATTTCGCCCTGATGTGGGCGCGTCAGACCAAACAGGCTCAGCGCTAATTCGGTGCGTCCCGACCCCAACAGGCCGGTGAGACCGAGAATTTCGCCACGCCGGATATCAAACGAAATATCCCGATACTCACCTTTACGGGACAAGTTGCTGACTTCGAGCACCGTTTCGGTTTGCGGTCTGTCTTTGGCAACGGATTCATAATGGAACTCTTTACCCGTCATCAGCGTGGCCAGTTTACGGTCTGACATCTCACGGGCATCAAAGGTGCCCAGCTTCACGCCATCGCGCATCACGGTCACGCGATCGGCAATTTCCAGCACTTCATCCAGACGATGGCTGACAAAAACAATCGTGATGCCGCGCTGTTTAAGCTGCAGGGTGAGCTTCAGTAAGGCGTCCACTTCATGGCGCGTCAGGGAGGATGTGGGTTCATCCATAATCACCAGCCGGGCATTCGCCGCCATCGCCCGGCAAATTGCCACCAGCTGACGCTGAGCAATAGAGATATCAGCCACTTTGTTATTCAGGTCGAGCGAAACGCCAATGCGCGCAACCGCTTCGGCCGCTATCTCATAAATCTTTTTCCAGTTAACCCGTTTAAAGCGGCCGGTATGCTGACCGATGGCAATGTTCTCCGCCACGGTTAAATTAGGGAACAGAGACAGGTCCTGATAGATCACCTGCACGCCCAGACGGGTGCTTTCTACTGGCGTTAGCGGCGAAACCTCATTTCCGCTAATCGTAATACGGCCACCCGGCTCGGGCTGATGTACGCCAGACATCACTTTGATCAACGTCGACTTACCGCAGCCATTCTGTCCGCACAGACAATGTACCTCGCCCTCTTCAAGCGTGAGGCTGACATCTGAAAGTGCATGCACGCCGCCGAATATTTTCGATATGCCATCGAGTTGTAAAAATGCAGGCATAGCACTATCCCTTACCTAATCAGAATACGGGGAACTGGCCGGGTTCTGTTGAACCTGGCCAGCATCAGCATTGATGGTGAGAATTACAGACCGAGTTTGACTAGATCGTTAACGTTGGCTTTGGTGATCTGAAGGATGCGGTCCACCATGATCACCTTGTTTTCGTTATCCACAGTGGCTTCCCCCAAACCCGGAATGGTCATGCCGGTTTTGAATTCCGCATTATCCAGCGCGAGGCGGGCCACATCCGTCATGGCCAGCCCGGCTTCTTTCGGACTCCACAGGAAACCTTCACGAATCACACCAGACATAATGTATGCCCGCGCCTGGGAGGGAATAGTGGTCCCCACCAGGGCGATTTTTTTCTCCAGATGACGTTTTTTCAGCACGTTACCTGCACCGATCGGACCGTTCGAGCCCATCGACATAATGCCCGTCACGTTCGGATGTGCTTTCAGAATATCCTGCGTAACCCGTTCGGATTCATCGATAAAGTCCGCGCCAGGAAAGCGGTCGGCGGCCAGTTTCATATTCGGGTAGTGCTCTTTTTGGTAGGCGATAGCGGCATCGGCCCACTGATTGTGACCCGTGGTCGTCAATGTGCCGACCAGCACGACATATTCCCCTTTTTCACCCATCTCGCGCGCCAGGGCTTTCATCTGTGCTTCGCCGTAAGCTTTCGCGCTCATGAGCTCCACATCCCAGGTTTTGCCTTCCTGGTTTGGACCTTCCTGAGTGATCACCATGATGCCCGCATCACGCGCACGCTTCACGACCTGCGCTGTGACTTTGGTATCCAGCGGAACCAAACCAATCACATCAACTTTTTTGGCAATCAAATCTTCAATCAGCTTCACCTGCTGCGCAGGATCGGCTCGCGTGGGTCCCACCATTGAGGTTTTAAGATTGTTTTTTTCGCCGCCCTCTTTTAATCCCTGATTAAGGATATTGAACCAGGGCACACCGGCTTCTTTCACCACGGTCACCATGGTTTTGGTTTCGGAGGCCAGTGCGGACATGGGAAAGGCTAAACTTACTGAGACGGATAACAGCGTAGAGATGCTTAACAGTTTAATTATATTGCGGCGATTCATTTTGCTACCCCTGGTTATCATTAACATGATGAAATCTTCTCTTGTCAGAAATTGATATAAAGCGTCAGCTGCCAGCAATGACGACAGCAAATAAATAATCAACCCTGAAAAGTGGGTATTCGTAGTAATAAAAAGAGAAAATAAACCGTTCTACCGGTTAAGGGTTTTTCCCGTTTTCCAAAACAAACCGCATAATTGTCCTGGTACACTCAAGAATTTACTTAAATGAATAGCAAAGTAAATTACCTGCCACTAATAAAGATTCCTTCTTTGATAAAGCTCACACATTTCATTAACAAAATCGCGGCAGCGATCAAACTGAATCGTGGATCTGGGCTTCTTCATGCTGGCTTTCCTGCGCGTTAAGGTAGCCGAGCGTCATGCTGAAGCAGGCCCGTTCCCCTCCGGCCAGTGACCGCACATTCCCGGCACGCTTTTCTGCCAGATAACCTTCAACGCCGCAGGTCGCCGGCATCGCGAAGGCGCACACCTTCTGCATGTTATTCGCCAGAATCCAGCGCGTCAGAAACGGGAAGTGTTCCGGGTTATAGTTCACCGTAAAGGCATCACCTTCCGGCCGCCTGAGCATGACATGGACCTGACCATCCTCGGCTTTACGCAGATTTTTGATGTAGAAAACCAGTTCAGGATCGGGCTGCAACTCAGCGCTAAGCACTTCTGTGCTGGCGGGATCGTGCCTGAGCTGCTCAAGCCTTGCCAGATAGGCATCATTCGCTTTCACGATGGCCGGTACTGACGAACGGATCACCGTGTCGGCCGCCGTAAAGGCCGCAGGCTGAATGATGCGAGCGCCTTCGACATAGGCAAAGTTAGCATGGCACATGTACATCAGATCCATGGGATTGCGCGACAGGTTCTCTACCTCCATGCACACTTCAAAGGTTGCGCTGTCCGGACGGATAACCACCCGCGGCTGGGCCAGATAATGGTCACCAAATCCCATCAGGTATTCACGCTCACTCACCAGCGCCAGCCATGGCCCCTGCGCATCCTCGCCCGTTTCAATACGTGCCCGCTGCATAGGTGCAACAGGCATTTCACCGTGCAGAGCGTGCGTGTCTTCCGCTGTGGGGTTACCGTTGCGCAGCAGCCCTGAGTGATACATAAAGCAGCCGTAGGTGCCGACAATATCGCTGGCAGGACGTGGCTCGGTAAAACGGCTTTGCATTGTCAGGTCAACGCCATCAAACATGGCCTGCCAGATCATCTGACCAAAATAAGGAAGCACCACCAGATGACCGCGGGCATTTTTCAGCCGCACGGCTTCGATTCCTGATTCATAGGTAAATAACGTCGCGCTGCACCCCGCTGCCTTGACGATCTCTACGGGTTGAATACGGAAAAATGCCTTCTGGAGCTGGAAGGTGGTCGGTAACAGTGTGTGTTGCATAACTGGCCTCAAAATTTACTGATTATTGTTTTTTAGTAAACCCATCCATCTTGTGATCGCGCACAGTTTATTTCAATGGGGGGTTTTCTATTTTCGGAATGTCAGCCGCTGGAGAAGCCTTCCTGCGCCGTTGAAAACAGAGGGAAAATGAATAAGGGTCGCAATGAATCTTAATACTATAATATTGAGATATTTATCACAGATTATTTTTATTATTGGCAGATGCCAATAATAAGGGGAGAGGGGTTATTAATCTCTGCCCTGATTATTTTAATAAGGGCAGTATCCTGTGCGATTGGGAAGGTGCTGAGAGGTCGGTTTTCAGAACCTGATGTTGTAGCGAACAACATCATCAACCTGGGCTAGCTTGTCGTAGAGTTTACGCGCGGGGTTATTTTCATTTGTCACCCAGTACACCTTTGCCCAGCCCGCCTCACGGGCTTCATCGCAGACCCGCGTGATGAGCGCTTTTCCCGCTCCCACGCCACGCGCATTTTCTTCAACGAAGAGATCTTCCAGATAGCATACGGGCTGTGTAAACCATGTGCCTTCATGTATCACGCAGACCACGAAGCCCGTCACCTTGCCATCAAATTCGGCCAGCCAACACATTAACGCTGATTCGGGCGACTGTATTCTCTGCCAGGTAGATAACGTGACGGCATCGTCCAGGTTCTGTCCGTAAAAATGCAGATAACCTTTCCAGAGGGTTAGCCAGGCAGAGTAATCCTCTGGTATGGCTTTGCGGACCTTGAGCATTGGAAATTCCTTTTGGTTAAAACAACAACTAAGCGATGACAATGCGGGTGAGCTTTACCCGACTCTTGCAGGCACATTGGTGCACTATCAGTAATGATAACGACAGGTGCTATCAGCAGGGCATCTTCACTAAGATCATCGTCAAGCCGATGCGCAGAAGTGAGACGGTGTGACCAAAAAACTAAGACGATATTTTCGCGCTGGCGGTTTTCCTGTCCTTTTGAAAGGGAGTCAGCTGGCACCCTTGGTGAGCGTTTTTTTACTGTGCCTTTGTCCGTTTCTTGCCATCCAGCTTCAGCAGAATACGCGAGTGTTGCTCGTGAAAAGATCGAATGATGCGGTTAACCTTATTGCCTCATGCAGCGATCCAGGCAAGCGTTAAGCATCTACATCACCTCACCATTCTCCTGCCGGTACTCCTTCGGCGTGGTGGCATAGCTTTTTTTAAACACGGAGTAGAAATACTGGAGCGACGGGTAGCCGCACATCTGGGAGATCTCATTGATGCTCAGCGACGAGCCCGCCAGCAGCTCCCTTGCCTTCTCCAGCTTCTCACGGTGGATCATGGCATGAATCGTGTCGCCGGTTTCATCCCGGAAACGCTTCTCCAGGTTTGAGCGCGACATGCCAATCGCATCCAGCACCTGCTCTACCTTAATGCCCTTGCAGGCGTTGAAGCGGATAAAGTGCATCGCCTGGATCACGGCGGGATCGTGCAGTGAGCGAAAGTCCGTAGAGCGGCGGGCAATGACTTTTACCGGCGGTACTAAGATACGCTGCAGAGGCAGGGTTTGCTTATCCAGCAGGCGATGCAGCAGTTTGGCGGCCTGGTAACCCATCTGGCGCGAGCCCTGAACCACGGAGGACAGCGCTACCCGCGACAGGTAACGCGTCAGCTCTTCGTTATCAATACCAATCACGCACAGCTTCTCCGGCACCGGAATCTTCAGGTATTCGCAGGCCTGCAGCAGATGACGCGCGCGGGCGTCGGTGACGGCAATAATGCCGGTATGGGGTGGAAGCGTTTGCAGCCAGTCGGCCAGGCGGTTTTGTGCATGCTGCCAGTTCTCAGAGGCAGTCTCCATGCCCTGATAGACGACGCCCATGTAACGTTCGCGCATCACCATTTTACGAAACGCCAGTTCGCGCTCCTGCGCCCAGCGTTTGCCGCTGGAAGCCGGTAAACCGTAAAAGGCGAAACGGTTGATGCCGCGCGCTTTCAGGTGCAGAAAGGCACTTTCCACCAGCGCACTGTTGTCGGTGGCGATGTAGTGTACTGGCGGATAATCCTCTTCACGGTGATAAGAGCCGCCTACGCCGACAATCGGCACTGCCACGTCCGCCAGCGAACGCTCAATGGCACTGTCGTCATAATCTGCGATGACGCCGTCGCCCAGCCATTCATGGATATTCTCAATGCGGCAGCGGAAGTCCTCCTCAATGAAAATATCCCAGTTGGTCTGCGAAGCCTGTAAATACTCGCCAACGCCTTCTACCACCTGACGATCGTAAACCTTGTTGGCGTTAAACAGCAGGGTAATGCGGTATCGTTTTTCATGCATAGTGGCACATCCCTTTAACTCCCAGCGCATTGCATAGCACAGCCGGATGCGCCACAGAAATGGTTTGCGCCACAGTGTGATCGTTCACACGATTACATGCGGCGGCGCGTTGCAGTGTCCATCCACACGGCCAGCAGCAAAATCGCACCTTTAACGATGTACTGCCAGAAGGTCGGCACATCCATCATACTCATGCCGTTATCCAGCGAGGCCATAATAAACGCGCCCATCACCGCGCCCGCGACGGAACCGACACCGCCGGCCAGGCTGGTACCACCAATAACGCAGGCCGCGATCGCATCCAGCTCGGCGATATTCCCGGCGGAAGGCGAACCGGCCCCCAGGCGCGAACTGAGGATTAGCCCGGCAATCGCCACCATCAGGCCGTTGATGGCAAATACCGCCAGCTTGGTGCGCGCCACGTTGATGCCGGAGAGCCGCGCGGCATCAATGTTGCCGCCAATAGCATAGATACGCCGCCCGAAGGCGGTGCGGGTGGCCATAAACATCCCCACCAGCATGAGCAATGCCAGCAGCAGGACCGGTGTCGGTACGCCGCGATAATCATTCAGCAGCCAGATCGCGCCCAGAACCAGAACGGCGGTAATGGCCTGCCGTGCTACGGTGCCGGTGGCGGCTGGCTGAGCCAGACCCAGTTGCTGACGGCGCAGCCGCAGCCGCCACTGCCACAGAATAAACAGCGCCAGGCCGGCAAAGCCAAAGCCAAAACCGATACCGCCGGGCAGATAGCTTTGCCCGATCTGCGACATCGCCGGGCTTGTCGGTGCCACGGTAGTGCCATCGGTGATGCCCACCAGAATGCCGCGAAACGCCAGCATACCGGCCAGGGTAACGATAAATGAAGGGACCTTGCGATGAGCTATCCACCAACCGTTCCAGGTGCCGAGCAACAGCCCCAGGACTAGCGTGACCACGATAGTCAGCGGCAGCGGCCAGCCCAGCCAGACATCGAAGATCGCCGCCGCGCCGCCCAGCAGGCCCATCATGGATCCAACAGACAGATCGATCTCGGCGGAAATAATCACAAACACCATGCCAACGGCCAAAATGCCGGTGATCGCCGTCTGGCGCAGCAGGTTAGAGACGTTGCGTGGACTGAGCCAGGCGCCGTCGGTGGTCCAGGTAAAGAACAGGGCAATCAAGACAATCGCCCCCAGCATCACCAGCACCTGCAGGTTACGCAGGCCGAGCTTGCTGGATACGTGCTTGTTAGCCGGTGCCGCTACGGCAGGTTTACTCTCGCTGTTAAGCATAATGTTCACTCCGCAGGGCGGCTTCCATCACCTGCTCCTGAGTCAGATTGTCGTTAATCAGATCGGCTTTGATTTGCCCTTCATGCATAACCAGAATGCGATCGCTCAGGCCCAGCACTTCAGGCAGCTCAGACGAAATCACAATTACCGAGATGCCCTGCTTTACCAGGGCGTTGATCAGCACATAGATCTCCTGGCGCGCCCCAACATCAATGCCGCGCGTCGGCTCGTCCAGAATCAGGATTTTCGGGTTGAGCAGCAGGCACTTCGCCAGAATCGCTTTTTGCTGATTACCGCCGCTGAGGCGACCAATCGGCAGCTCAGGCGAAGAGGTTTTCACCCGCAGTCGTGCAATGGCGGCGTTGATGGCGCGCAGTTCCTCGGCCTCATCAAGGGTGGAAAGCCGGTGACTGAATTGGTCCAGCGCGGCCAGCGTGATGTTTTTGCCTACGCCCATCAGCGGCACGATGCCGTCTTTTTTACGATCTTCCGGCACCATGGCAATGCCGTGCGCGATAGCGTGCTGACAGTCGCGAATCGTGACTTTTTGGCCATTGATCGCGATGTCGCCCTGCCAGCGTCCCGGCCAGACGCCAAACAGGCACTGCACGGTTTCGGTTCTGCCTGCACCGACTAATCCGGCGATGCCGAGAATTTCGCCCTTTCGCAGGGTGAAGGAGACGTTATTCACCCGCTTCACGTGACGGTTAACCGGATGCCAGGCTGTCAGGTTATCGACCTGCAATACCGTGTCGCCAATGTCGTGAGGCGAATGAGGATAAAGCGCCGTGAGTTCGCGTCCGACCATCATGGTGATGATGTCATCTTCGCTCAGGCCTGCCGCTGGCCGGGTGGCGATGTGCTGACCATCGCGAATGACACAGATCGTGTCCGAGATAGCCTTCACTTCGTTGAGCTTGTGCGAGATGTACACGCAGGCAATGCCGTGTTCGCGCAGGTTCTGGATGATGCTGAGCAGCACTGTCGTCTCCTGCTCGGTCAGCGATGAGGTGGGTTCATCCAGGATCAGTAAGCGCACCTGTTTGTTAAGGGCACGGGCAATCTCCACCAGCTGTTGTTGCCCCAGGCCAAGCTCACCCACGCGCGTATCCGGCGAGACGTTGAGTTTGACGCGCTCCAGCAGCTGCTGGCAGCGCAGCGTCATGGTTTCATCATCTACCATGCCGAAGCGCCCCAGCTCTGCGCCGAGAAAGATGTTCTCCATCACCGTGAGCTGCCGCACCAGCGCCAGCTCCTGATGGATGATGACAATGCCTTTGCGTTCGGTATCGCGGATGGTTTGCGCCTGAATATCCTCCCCGGCAAAGCGAATCTGCCCGTCGAAATCCCCGTGCGGATAGAGCCCGCACAGGATTTTCATCAGCGTCGATTTGCCAGAGCCGTTTTCACCGCACAGCGACAGCACTTCACCGGCATCCAGCTGCAGGCTGACGTTATCCAGCGCCTTCACCGCGCCAAAGCGCTTGGTGATGTTCTTCATTTCCAGCAACATCGTTTACTCTCCTTCGCGTAGCGCGATTAGAGTTCGCTTTTCTTGTGGAAACCGTCTTTCACCACGGTGCTGTCGATGTTGTCTTTGTTGACCTCAATCGGTGTCAGCAGGCGCGCTGGCACGTCTTTCAGGCCGTTATTGAGCGTGGCGTTGCTGGCTGGCGTCTGACCGTTGCCCAGCTCGATGGCAATCTTCGCGGCTTCGGTAGCCAGCTCTTTGATGGGTTTGTACACGGTCATGGTCTGGGTGCCGTTCATAATGCGTTTGATGGCAGCCAAATCCGCATCCTGTCCGGAAATGGCCACTTTACCGGCCAGCCCCTGAGCGCTTAGCGCCTGAATGGCACCGCCCGCAGTGGCATCGTTAGAGGCGACAACTGCGTCAATATTGTTTTTATTGGCGGTCAGGGCATTTTCCATAATTTTCAGCGCGTTTTCCGGCAGCCAGGCATCCACCCACTGATCGCCAACAATTTTAATGCTGCCGTTATCGATGTAAGGTTTTAACACCTTCATTTGTCCTGCGCGGAACAGGCGGGCGTTATTATCTACAGGTGAGCCGCCCATCAGGAAGTAATTTCCTTTTGGTACCTTTTTCACCAGGCTTTCCGCCTGCATTTCACCCACTTTTTCATTATCAAAGGAAATATAAAAATCGATGTCGGCGTTATTTATCATGCGGTCATAGGCAAGCACTTTAATCCCTTCACGTTTGGCTTCTGCCACTACGTTACTCAATACCTGACCGTTGTAGGGAATGATAACCAGCACATCAACGCCACGGTTGATCATATTTTCAATTTGCGACATCTGAGTTTCTTCGTTGCCATTGGCTGACTGCACGAAGACTTTTGCGCCCTGCGCCTCAGCCTGTTTGACAAAGATGTCACGGTCTTTTTGCCAGCGCTCCAGGCGCAAATCGTCGATTGCCATGCCAATTTTGACTTCTTTTGCCAGACTGGCCTGGCTGAACAGGGCCAGCGCTGCAAGGGCAGCGAGTAATGCAGGTTTCATTTTCATCATGGTCATCCTGTAGGGTACGGTTATTGTCGTTGTAAGGCTATGAACCAGGCGGATGAATTGTTCACCTTATTTTCTGCTGCCAGCAATTACTGATTTTTATCCCGCTATTACGTTTTTTGGTTTATTTCTGTATTTATGAGCGCGATCGAAAATTTTACATTTTCAGACTCACCGATTGCGAGATAAGACCTGTCGGGCGTCATAAAGCCTTCATATTTTTTTGCGAGCAAGTGCACAATAAATAATTATCTTACCGGCTGTGTGAAATATCGTAATTGAGCGCGCTGAGAGCGGGTACGCACAATAACGCTTCTGGGTAACCCATTCGGGGCCGATGCTAAGGAGCAAACCATGCACGCTTATTTTGACCAGCTTGATCGCGTTCGCTACGAAGGAACAAAAACCACCAATCCTCTGGCGTTCCGCCACTACAATCCGGATGAAGTGATCATGGGTAAAACCATGGCCGAGCATCTGCGCTTCGCCGCCTGTTACTGGCATACGTTCTGCTGGAACGGTGCCGATATGTTTGGCGCGGGTGCGTTTGATCGTCCGTGGCAGAAAGCGGGCGAGGCGCTGGATCTGGCAAAACTCAAAGCGGACGTGGCGTTTGAGTTTTTTCACAAGCTGAACGTGCCCTATTACTGCTTCCACGATGTAGACGTGTCACCGGAAGGGGATTCGCTGAAAAGCTATCGCGAAAACCTGGCCGTCATGACCGATAAACTGCTGGAAAAGCAGCAGGAAACCGGGCTTAAGCTGCTGTGGGGCACAGCGAACTGCTTCACCCATCCGCGTTATGGTGCAGGCGCTGCAACCAGTCCCGATCCGGAGGTGTTTTCCTGGGCAGCCAGCCAGGTATGCAGTGCCATGAAAGCCACCCAGACGCTGGGCGGCGAAAACTATGTGCTGTGGGGCGGTCGTGAAGGTTATGAAACCCTGTTAAATACCGACCTGCGCCAGGAGCGCGAGCAGATCGGCCGCTTTATGCAAATGGTGGTGGAGCACAAGCACAAAATCGGCTTCCAGGGCACGCTGCTGATCGAACCTAAGCCGCAGGAACCCACCAAGCATCAGTATGATTATGATGTCGCCACGGTTTATGGCTTCCTGAAGCAGTTTGGTCTGGAAAAAGAGATTAAGGTGAACGTCGAAGCGAACCATGCGACGCTGGCCGGCCACGCTTTCCATCATGAAATTGCAACGGCCATTGCCCTTGGCGTGTTTGGTTCGGTGGATGCTAACCGTGGTGATCCGCAGTGCGGCTGGGATACGGACCAGTTCCCGGTCAGCGTGGAAGAAAACGCGCTGGTGATGTACGAAATCATCAAAGCAGGCGGTTTCACGACCGGCGGCCTAAACTTTGATGCCAAAGTGCGCCGTCAGAGCACCGATAAGTATGACCTGTTCTATGGTCACATTGGCGCGATGGATACCATGGCACTGGCGTTGAAAGTCGCGGCGCGCATGCTGTCTGACGGTGAGCTGGATAAACGCGTTGCGCAGCGCTACAGCGGCTGGAACGGTGAGTTCGGTCAGCAGATTTTGAAAGGCGAGTTCTCTCTGGACGCGCTGGCGGCCCATGCGCATCAGCAGCAGTTTAACCCGCAGCACAACAGTGGACGTCAGGAGCAGCTGGAAAACCTGGTGAATCACTATCTCTATGATTTTTAATCCGTAAGGAGCGCGACATGGTAATCGGGATCGATATCGGCACATCCGGCGTTAAGGTTGTGCTGCTGGATGAGCAAGGCGTGGTTGTTGCGGTGGAAACCTCACCCTTGACGGTTTCCCGCCCGCAGCCGTTGTGGAGCGAACAAGATCCCGAAAGCTGGTGGCTGGCGACAGACCGCGCGATACAGGCACTGACCCAGCAGCACGATCTGAGTGGGGTAAAAGCGATTGGCCTGACCGGGCAGATGCACGGCGCTACGCTGCTTGACGCACAGCATCAGGTGCTGCGCCCGGCCATTCTCTGGAATGACGGACGCAGCGGCGATCAGTGCCGTGAGCTGGAACAACGGGTGCCTGAATCGCGTCAGATCACCGGTAACCTGATGATGCCGGGCTTCACCGCGCCAAAGCTGCTGTGGCTGAAAGAGCATGAGCCTGACGTTTTTGCTCAGGTCGCAAAAGTGCTGTTACCCAAAGATTACCTGCGCTGGCGACTGAGCGGCGAATTTGCCAGCGATATGTCAGATGCGGCGGGCACAATGTGGCTGGATGTGGAAAAGCGTGACTGGAGTGATGTGATGCTGGCGGCCTGCGGGCTGGCGCGTCACCACATGCCTGCGCTGTTTGAAGGTAATCAGATTACCGGTGCGCTGTCAGCGGATATCGCACAGCGCTGGAAACTGCCTCAGGTGCCGCTGGTGGCAGGTGGGGGCGATAACGCTGCCGGCGCAGTGGGTGTCGGTATGACAGCGCCGGGGCAAGGCATGTTGTCGCTGGGAACGTCCGGCGTCTATTTTGTGGTTAGCGACGGCTATCTCAGTAATCCGCAACGTGCCGTTCATAGCTTTTGTCATGCCCTGCCACAGCGCTGGCATCTGATGTCCGTGATGCTCAGTGCTGCGTCCTGCCTTGACTGGGCGGCTGCGCTGACCGGCTGCGACGATGTTCCTCATTTATTATCAGAGGCGGAGCGGGCAAAACAGGATGCGCCGCTGCTGTGGTTTTTGCCTTATCTGTCGGGGGAACGCACGCCGCATAATAATCCGCACGCCTGTGGCAGCTTCTTTGGCTTTACCCACCAGCACGGACGACCCGAGCTGGCGCAAGCCGTGCTGGAAGGCGTTGGTTTTGCACTGGCCGAAGGCATGGATGTGGTACACGAATGTGGTGTGACGCCCAGCAGTATCATGCTGATTGGCGGCGGCGCCCGTAGCGGCTACTGGCGCCAGATGCTGGCGGATATCAGCGGACAGACGCTGGATTACTGCGAAGGTGGCGATGTCGGACCCGCGCTGGGCGCAGCCCGTCTGGCGCAAATGGCGCTGGATGAGAATCTGACCGTGCCTGCCCTGAAGCAGGTGCAGCGCCACCAGCCGGACCCGGCGCGCCATGCGCTTTATCAGCCAAGACGTGAGACGTTCAGCCGGCTGTATCAGCAGCTGCTGCCGTTGATGCAGGCGTAATCCAGAAAGGGGGCAAACTGTGTTGCCCCCTTTTCACTTAACCAATTGCCCCCAGCGCATCGTCCTGACTCTGCTTCTTCGGCAGCAGGAACAGCGTTGCCACAATATCCAGCAGGTAGATGAGCGCCAGTAAGGTAATGGCTGCCACGAAAGAAAACTTGCCTGCCAGCAGGCCGATCACCAGCGGGCCGAATCCACCGACGCCACGTCCCAGGTTAAACAACACATTTTGCGCGGTCGCGCGCACCTGCGGTGGGAAGGTATCCGAGATTAGTGCACCGTATCCGCCGATCATGCCATTAACAAACAGCCCCATCAGGGCGCCCGTAAACAGCATAACGGTGGGATCGCGCAGTTGCGCATAAACCACAACCATCACGACTGCGCCGAACTGATAAAGCAGGAAAATTTTCCAACGTGCAAAGCGGTCCGCCAGCACGCCAAACAACCAGATGCCAAAAGTCATGCCGACCACGGTTACTGCCGTCCAGAGGCCGGATTTTGTCAGGCTGAAACCGAAGTTTGATGAGAGGTAGCTCGGCATCCAGATCATCAGGCCGTAATAACCAAAGTTCTGGACGGAGCAGAGAATAAAGATCCCCAGACTGGCCTTGCTGGTGGCGCGGTCTTTAACCAGCAATTTCAGTCGGGCGGGAAAAGACAGCGAGGGAACATGTATGATCTGACGGGTAAAGCTCTCAGGTTCGCCCATGCTGCGGCGAATGATAAACGACACCAGCGCGGGCAGCAGCCCCACAAGGAACATCCCGCGCCAGCCAATAACACTTAGCAACGGCGGCGTGATAAACGCCGCCAGCAGAACCCCCAGTTGCCAGCCGATCCCGACCCACGCCGATGCGCGGTTGCGCTTCTCTGCCGGCCAGGCTTCCGCAATCAGCGCCATGCCGATACCAAACTCGCCGCCGAGCCCCATTCCAGCCAGTGTGCGGTACGCCAGCAGATCCCAGTAACCCTGAGCCACCGCGCACAGGCCGGTAAAAACGGAGAACATAAGTATCGTAATGGTTAAGACACGAATACGCCCGTAACGATCGCTGAGATGGCCAAACACGATGCCGCCAATCACGGCACCAATCAGCGTCCAGGTCACCAGCGAGCCCGCCTGTGAGGGATCAAGCGCCAGCGACAGGCTAATGGCAGGCAGCATAAATCCCAGAATCAGCAGGTCGAATCCATCCATGGCATAACCGCTGACGGCAGCCAGCATCGCTTTGGCAGGCGTAACGCTCTGCTTAGAAGAGGAAGAAGAGGACATGAGTCAGCACCCGTTGGTTAAAAAACTGGCGCAAGTATAAAGAGCGATGCTGATGAGGTCTATGCAGAATAGCCGCAACCGTGCGCCTGAATAGCACACGGTTGTGCAGAATCAAGAAGGTTTATTACTGCCGTCGTCGCCGGATAAGAGCTCATCAAGCTTGTCTCCGCCGACGTGACGGAAATCCTGACCTTTGACGAAGTAGAAAATAATTTCGCAGATGTTCTGGCAGCGGTCACCAATACGCTCGATGGCGCGGGCGCAGAACAGTGCAGTTAACACGCTGGGAATCGTACGGGGATCTTCCATCATGTAAGTCATCAGCTGACGCACAATCCCTTCGTACTCTTTATCCACTTTTTTATCTTCGCGGTAGATCTGAACGGCTTCGTTAAGATCCATACGTGCAAACGCGTCCAGTACGTCATGCAGCATCTGTACGGTGTGGCGGCCCAGGGATTCCAGGCTGACCAGCAGAGGCAGATGTTGCTGACCAAACTTCTCCAGTGCGGTACGGCTGATTTTCTCGGCCACGTCGCCGATACGTTCCAGCTCGGAAATGGTCTTAATAATTGCCATAACCAGACGCAGGTCAATCGCAGTAGGCTGGCGTTTGGCAATGATGCGCACGCAAGCCTCATCAATCTCCACTTCCATCATGTTGACCTTCTGGTCGCCATCGATGACGCGCTGGGCCAGCTCACCGTCCAGGTTATGCATGGCGGTAATCGCATCGGTCAGCTGTTGCTCGACCAGCCCGCCCATAATCATCACCTGAGTGCGGATGTGCTCCAGTTCAGCGTTGAACTGACCGGAGATGTGTTTATTCAGATTTAAACTGTCCATGGCGATCTCCTGTCAAATCAGCCGTAGCGACCTGTGATGTAGTCTTCTGTTTGTTTCTGTGCCGGCTTGGTGAACAGCGTGTCGGTGTCGCTGAACTCAATCAGTTCGCCCAGATACATAAATGCCGTGTGGTCGGAACACCGTGCAGCCTGCTGCATGTTATGGGTCACGATCACAACCGTATAATCCTGCTTCAGTTCGGTAATTAATTCTTCGATACGGCCGGTGGAAATCGGATCCAGGGCTGAGCATGGCTCATCCAGCAGCAGCACTTCCGGACGGATAGCGATGCCGCGGGCAATGCACAGACGCTGCTGCTGCCCACCCGACAGGCTGTAGCCACTCTGGTGCAGCTTGTCTTTGGTTTCGTTCCACAGGGCCGCTTTGGTCAGGGCCCACTGCACGCGCTCATCCATATCGGCACGGGACAGCTTTTCGAACAGGCGCACGCCGAAAGCGATATTGTCATAAATCGACATTGGGAAAGGCGTTGGCTTCTGAAACACCATGCCAACGCGCGCCCGCAACAGTGCGATATCCTGATGCGACGCCAGAATATTGTCGCCATCCAGCAGAATATCACCTTCGGCACGCTGATCCGGATAGAGCGAATACATTTTGTTGAAGGTGCGCAGCAATGTGGATTTACCGCAGCCTGATGGCCCAATAAACGCCGTGACCTGGTTTTTAGCAATATCCAGATTAATGTTTTTCAGAGCGTGAAACTTGCCGTAATAGAAATTCAGATTACGAACCTCGATTTTTCCGGCTGACGCAGTCGCAGTACTCATTGTTTTTCTCTCTTAATCGACACCGCACAGGGCAGTGTCGGTAGTTAACCGTGTTTACCCTTGGCGAAAACCACTCTTGCTACGATATTCAGCAGCAGCACGCACAGGGTAATAATCAATACGCCAGCCCAGGCCAGGCTCTGCCACTCGGCAAACGGGCTCATGGCGAATTTAAATATGGTGACCGGGAGGTTAGCCACGGGCTGCATCATGTCGGTGCTCCAGAACTGATTCGACAGCGCAGTAAACAGCAGCGGCGCGGTTTCACCGGCGATACGGGCAATCGCTAACAGGACACCGGTGATGATGCCGGAAACCGACGCCTTGAGCGTAATCGCCGAGATCATCTTCCATTTCGGCGTACCCAACGCATAGGCGGCTTCGCGCATGCTGTCTGGTACCAGTCGCAACATGTTTTCCGTGGTTCGAATCACTATCGGAACCTGCAGCAGCGCCAGCGCAATCACGCCCGCCCAGCCGGAGAAGTGGTGCATCTGCGCCACGACGATGGTGTAGACAAACAGGCCAACCACAATCGACGGAGCGGACAGCAGAATGTCATTAATAAAACGAATCACTTCTGCCAGTGCTGATTTGCGTCCGTACTCCGCCAGATAAACGCCGGCCATAATGCCCAACGGCGTACCGAAGAAGGTAGACCAGAAAATCAGTAAACCGCTTCCCGCCAGGGCATTGGCTAAGCCACCACCCGCGGTGTTTGGCGGCGGAGTGGACTCCGTAAACAGCGACCATGACAAACCATCAATGCCACGGCTTACCGTAGTAAACAGAATCCACACTAACCAGAACAGGCCAAAAGCCATGGTCAGTAAGGACATTGTCAGCGCAATTTTGTTTTTGGTACTGCGCCACGACTGCATCTTACGACGTGACGCTTCCAGCTCAGCGCGAGCCTGTACTTCCATTGTTGTCATGATCGCGCTCCTTCACTTTTGGCCAGCCGCATAATCATTAACTTTGAAATCGCCAGCACGATAAAGGTAATCACAAACAGAATTAGACCCAGCTCCATCAGGGCCGCAACGTGTACGCCTGATTCTGCTTCAGCGAATTCGTTTGCCAGCGCGGAGGTGATACTGTTGCCAGGCATAAACAGCGAGGCGCTGTCTAACTGGTAGGTATTACCGATAATAAAGGTCACGGCCATGGTTTCACCCAGTGCACGTCCCAGACCGAGCATGACACCGCCGATCACCCCATTTTTGGTGAAGGGCAGAACAATACGCCAAATCACTTCCCAGGTCGTACAGCCAATGCCGTAAGCCGACTCTTTCATCATCACCGGCGTCTGTTCGAACACGTCGCGCATTACCGAGGCAATGTAGGGGATGATCATGATGGCCAGGATAACGCCTGCGGCCAGGATACCGATACCAAATGCGGGGCCAGAAAACAGCTCGCCAATGATAGGAATGCCCGACATCACATCGCCAACCGGCGTCTGGAAGTACTGTGCGAACAGTGGCGCAAAAACAAATAAGCCCCACATGCCGTAAACAATGCTGGGGATCGCCGCTAACAGCTCAATGGCGGTCCCCAGTGGACGACGTAACCAGCCTGGTGCGAGTTCAGTAAGGAAAAGCGCAATACCGAAACTGACCGGTACCGCAATAATCAGGGCAATAATTGAGGTGACGAGCGTACCGTAAATCGGTACCAGCGCACCAAATTGTTCGTTAGGGGCGTCCCAGGTTTTGGTCCACAAAAACGCGAAACCAAATTTCTGTATGCTCGGCCAGGAAGAGAAGATCAGGGAGACAATGATGCCGCCCATCAGTAACAAGACGATCAGCGCAGAGAGTTTTACCAGTGCACCGAAAACTCTGTCACCTTGCTTGCCTGGGGCTTTGAATGCCGACTTCGTTACAGCCATAGAAGTCTCAGTCCTCAGAAGTTATCAGGGCGGCAGACGCCGCCCCTGAAGGCTGACCAGACTGATGTCCGGCCAGGGTCATTCACTTACTTGTAAAGCGCTTTACCTGAACTGTCTTTGATATTGGCTTTCCATGCGGCACGGATCTGCTGAACTACGCTCTCAGGCAGGGTGGCATAATCCAGGGCGTTAGCCGTTTTGCCGCCGTCTTTATAAGCCCAGTCGAAGAATTTCAGTACTTCGGCACCTTTCGCCGCATTAGCCTGGTCTTTGTAAATCAGGATAAAGGTGGTTGAGGTGATCGGCCATGCATCATTGCCTTTCTGGAAGGTCAGATCCTGGGCAAACGATTTGCTCCAGTCTGCGCCTTTTGCGGCATTAGAGAAGCTGATTTCGCTTGGCGCAACGGCCTTACCGTCTGCATCCATCAGCTTGGTGTAGGTCAGGTTATTCTGTTTGGCATACGCGTACTCAACGTAACCAATGGAGCCTGGCAGACGCTGAACGAACGCCGCAACGCCGTCGTTACCTTTACCGCCCAGACCGGTTGGCCAGTTAACGGTGTTTCCTTTACCAATTTTGCTGTTCCACTCTTCATTCACTTTCGCCAGGTAGCTGGTGAAAACGAAAGAGGTACCTGAACCATCCGCGCGGCGCACCACGTTGATGTTGGTGTCTGGCAGTTTCACGCCCGGGTTCAGTTTAACGATCGCTGGATCGTTCCACTTCTTGATATTGCCGAGATAGATATCACCTACGGTTTTTCCGTCCAGCGTCAGTTGGCCAGATTTTACGCCTGGCAGGTTAACCGCCAGCACCACACCACCGATCACGGTAGGGAACTGGAACAGCCCATTCTTCTGCAGATCTTCGTCTTTCATAGGCGCATCGGACGCACCGAAATCAACGGTTTTGGCGATAATTTGTTTTACACCGCCAGATGAACCAATGCCCTGATAGTTAATTTTGCTACCGGTGGCTTGCTGATACTCTGCTGCCCACTTGGCATAAACCGGCGCCGGGAATGTACCGCCAGCACCAGTCAGATCGGTGGCTGCAAAGGCAGAAACCGCACTAACGGCAAGAGAGGCGGCGAGGATTCGGGCTACGGTGCTACGCATCAGTGTCATGTTCCCTCCAGGGGAGAAAAGTCAGGCTAAGTGCCTTTTTAGTAAGAGTCAGTGATTGCTGCAGGAGGGAAAATAGGACAGTTTAGTGACAGAAAAATGTAGTTAATATTACAGTTATATGACAGACACAATTATTGCTAATTTTTACAAGCCCACTATTGAAAAGGACATGTTCGATGAAATTTATGAAGAAGCTTCTGGTAGGCAATATCGTCGTCCTCTGTACGCTGGCCAGCGCCCAGGCGTACGACGTACCGCAGATTCATTCGGATGAATCTTTTGCAATGACAGATAACAGAGGCACTCTGGCCACAATTGATAGTGGTGGCGCGGTCAGACAAGCTTCTGTCAATGCTGAGGATGTGAGTAAAACGAAGGATAATGTAGAGAAATTATTAAAAACGCAAGAAAACCAGACTGATACCCTCAACCAGCTCACACAAAAGCTCAGTAAAAATGAAGATACGATCAATAACCTGCAACGCTCACTCGATGAGGCTAACCGTAAAATCAGCGATCAGCAGCGCGTAATTGAGCAAGTCAGCAGCAAAATCAAATAAATGGAACGCGTGAATCCCTGGTGGGATTCACGCGTGAGAGGCTTTACTCGACCGTGACCGATTTCGCCAGATTACGCGGCTGATCCACATCGGTGCCTTTAATCAGGGCGACATGATAGGAGAGTAGCTGGAGCGGCACGGTATAGAAGATAGGCGCAATGGCCTCTTCAACGTGCGGCAAGGGAATGATCTTCATTCCCTCGCTGTCACTGAAACCGGCATCCTGATCGGCAAACACGTACAGCAGACCGCCGCGCGCGCGCACCTCTTCGATATTCGATTTCAGCTTCTCTAACAGCTCGTTGTTCGGTGCCACCACGATGACCGGCATGTCAGCATCGATCAGTGCCAGCGGACCGTGCTTGAGTTCGCCCGCGGCATAAGCTTCAGCATGTATGTAAGAGATCTCTTTTAACTTCAGCGCGCCTTCCATAGCGATCGGATACTGATCGCCACGGCCCAGGAATAGCGCGTGATGTTTATCGGAGAAATCTTCCGCCAGATCTTCTATCAACTTGTCCTGCGCCAGCATTTGCTCGATGCGGCTTGGCAACGCCTGCAGACCATGAACAATCTCATGCTCTTTTTCTGCGGACATGCCGTTGAGGCGGCCGAGTTTTGCCACCAGCATCAGCAGCACGGTGAGTTGGGTGGTAAAGGCCTTTGTGGAGGCGACACCAATCTCAGTGCCCGCTTTGGTCATCAGCGCCAGATCGGATTCGCGCACCAGCGACGAACCCGCGACGTTACAGATAGCCAGCGAACCCAGATAACCCAGCTCTTTGGACAGGCGCAGCGCAGCCAGCGTATCAGCGGTTTCACCCGACTGAGAGAGGGTAATCAGCAGGCTGTTTTTACGCACAGCAGATTTGCGATAGCGGAATTCAGACGCGATTTCGACGTCGCAAGGGACGTTTGCCAGCGCCTCGAACCAGTAACGCGAAACCATACCGGAGTTATATGAGGTGCCGCAGGCAATGATCTGAACATGCTCAACCTTGCTGAGCAGGGCTTCTGCATTTGGCCCCAGTTCACTGAGATCCACTTCACCGTGGTTAAAACGCCCTGTTAAGGTATTTTTAATCGCATTCGGTTGCTCATAGATCTCTTTCTGCATGTAGTGACGATACTGGCCTTTGTCGCCCGCATCATACTGCACGCTGGACTCAATCTCTTCACGACGGACGTTATTGCCGTTGCCATCAATGATGGTGACATCACGACGGCTAATTTCAGCGATATCGCCCTCTTCCAGATAAATGAAGCGGCGAGTGACCGGTAGCAGCGCCAGTTGGTCAGAAGCGATAAAGTTTTCACCCACACCACGGCCAATGACCAGCGGACTTCCGGAACGAGCCGCCACCAGCAGCGACGGATCGCGGCTGTCCATAATCACCATGCCATAGGCGCCGCGCAGCTGAGGGATCACGCGCTGTACAACTTCACGCAGCGAGCCGCCCTGTTTCTGTTCCAGATGGACCAGATGCGCCACCACTTCGGTATCGGTTTCTGAGGCGAAGTGATAACCCTTCGCCATCAGCGCTTCACGCAGGGGCTCATGGTTTTCAATAATGCCGTTATGGACGATAACGATGTGCTCAGAAACGTGCGGATGCGCGTTGGCTTCTGAGGGCTCGCCATGGGTTGCCCAGCGGGTGTGAGCAATGCCTGTTCCGCCGACAAGGGGCTGTTCTTCAGCGGCAGCAGCCAGCATCTGAACCTTTCCCAGACGACGCAGGCGCGTTACGTGCCCCTGCTGATCGACGACGGCAAGACCGGCTGAGTCATAACCGCGGTACTCCAGGCGGCGTAACCCTTCTAACAAAATTTCTGCGATATCACGTTGTGCTACTGCACCAACAATTCCACACATAGTTATTTCCTGACTTCATGGCTGTTCGCCATTGCGTTGTCATATGACCTGATAGTCCGGCTTTGCCGGTTCCCCGAGCCTTGTAGAGAGTGGGGATTATAGTTTTGGCACTGCAAGCGGCCCGTTTATCACGGGCCGTAAAATTATTTTTTCTTCTGCGGACGTTGCCAACCGGCTTTATGGTTCTGTTCTTTACGGTTATAGACCAGATCGGCTGCAGAGACATCTTTCATTACCGTGGTGCCCGCTGCGATAGTCGCGCCTGCCGCCACATTGACCGGCGCGACCAGCTGCGTGTCCGATCCTACAAAGACGTTATCGCCAATGATCGTTTTGAATTTATTCGCGCCATCGTAATTACAGGTGATCGTTCCCGCCCCAATATTCACATTGGCACCAATCTCGGCATCGCCCAGGTAAGAGAGGTGACCCGCTTTGGACCCTTTACCCAGTCGGGCTTTCTTCATCTCGACAAAATTACCTACGTGCGCGGCCTGAGCCAGCTCACTTCCCGGACGCAGACGCGCAAATGGCCCTACGGTACAGTCTGCAGCCAGATTTGCATCCTCGATCACCGAATAGGGGCTGATATCACAGTCATCCCCGATAACGCTGTTTTTGATGACGCAGCCAGCACCAATTTTGACCCGGTTGCCCAGCGTCACCTGGCCTTCAATGATAACGTTGGTGTCAATTTCAACATCACGGCCATGCTGCAGGGTGCCACGCAGATCGAAACGCGCAGGATCGCGGAGCATGACGCCTGCCAACAGCAGTTTTTCAGCCTGCTCGCTTTGGTAAGTCCGCTCAAGCGTGGCCAGTTGCAGGCGATTATTGACACCGTCAGTTTCGCTATTGCGGGCCGGATGCACTGCATTAATCACCCGACCTTCTTCATGCGCCAGGGCAATAATATCGGTAATGTAGAATTCGCCCTGAGCATTATTGTTATTCAACTGGGACAGCCAGCGCTTAAGATCGCCGCCATTGGCGATCAGGATACCGGTATTGATTTCGTTAATGGTCAGTTGAGAAGGCGTGGCATCTTTTTGTTCAACAATGCCTACGATGGTGTCATTCTCGCGTACGATGCGACCGTAACCGGTGGGATTATCCAGGACGACCGTTAATAAACCGATACCGCCCGCGGGTTTTGCTTCGCGCAGACGCTGTAAGGTAGCTTCAGAAATCAGCGGGACATCACCATAGAGCATCATGATGTCTTCGTCATCGGAGAAGTGAGGGGCCGCCTGCTGCATAGCGTGGCCCGTACCCAGCTGCTCTGCCTGTAGCACCCAGTTTACTGTGCTGTCGTTTAACGTTGCTTTGAGTTGGTCACCACCGTGCCCGTATACCAGGTGCACATGCTTTGCACCCAGGCCCTTTGCGGCATCAATGACGTGCTGAACCATCGGTTTTCCTGCCAGCATATGCAACACTTTCGGCAGATCGGAATACATACGGGTGCCCTTGCCAGCCGCAAGAATCACCACACTCATCGCACTGTTAGACATATCTATCCTGACTGATTGTAGACTGAAGAAAGTTAAACGATTTAGCACTGAGATTACTACATTTTTCTCGGCCCGAAATTAGCCAGCATCCTTTTGCTTTACCGTCACGCAAAAAAAATGCCAACCCAATGGGCTGGCATTTCGTGACGCACAAAGCCGGATTACATCGCTTTTTTGGTCAGCTCGATCACGCGCAGTTTCGCAATGGCTTTCGCCAGTTCCGCAGAAGCCTGAGCGTAGTCCACGTCGCCGTGGCTGCTGTTCATATGCTCTTCTGCTTTACGTTTTGCTTCCAGCGCACGCGCTACGTCCAGATCGGTACCGCGAATCGCGGTATCGGCCAGAACGGTGGTGCTGCCAGGCTGCACTTCCAGCACGCCGCCAGAGAGGTAAATAAACTCCTCTTCGCCGTGCTGTTTCACGATACGGATCATTCCAGGCTTAATGGCAGTCAGCAACGGGGCATGGCCAGGGAAAATCCCCAGTTCACCTTCGCTACCTGACACCTGAATTTTCTGTACCAGACCAGAGAACAGTTGGCTCTCTGCGCTGACAACATCCAGGTGATAAGTCATAGCCATAATTTTCCTCCTGGGAAACCGTTATTACAGTTTCTTCGCTTTTTCGACCGCTTCTTCGATGGCGCCAACCATGTAGAAGGCCTGCTCTGGCAGGTGGTCAAATTCACCTTCCATGATGCCTTTAAAGCCACGGATGGTGTCTTTCAGCGTTACGTATTTACCTGGAGAACCGGTGAACACTTCTGCTACGAAGAACGGCTGAGACAGGAAGCGCTGAATCTTACGCGCACGTGCCACCAGCAGTTTGTCTTCTTCAGACAGCTCGTCCATACCCAGGATGGCGATGATGTCTTTCAGTTCCTGATAACGCTGCAGCAGTGACTGTACGCCACGTGCAACGTCGTAGTGCTCCTGACCCACAACCAGTGGATCCAGCTGACGGCTGGTGGAGTCCAGCGGGTCAACGGCCGGGTAGATACCCAGCGAGGCGATCTGACGGCTAAGGGTAACTGTTGAGTCTAAGTGAGCAAAGGTGGTTGCTGGTGACGGGTCAGTCAAGTCATCCGCTGGCACGTATACGGCCTGTACGGAGGTGATTGAACCTGTCTTGGTGGAGGTAATACGCTCCTGCAACACACCCATCTCTTCTGCCAGCGTTGGCTGATAACCTACCGCAGATGGCATACGACCCAGCAGCGCGGATACTTCCGTACCGGCCAGGGTATAACGGTAGATGTTGTCGATGAACAGCAGAACGTCGCGGCCTTCATCACGGAATTTCTCCGCCATGGTCAGACCGGTCAGTGCCACGCGCAGACGGTTACCCGGCGGCTCGTTCATCTGGCCATACACCAGCGCAACTTTATCGATAACGTTGGAGTCAGTCATTTCGTGGTAGAAGTCGTTACCCTCACGAGTACGCTCACCCACGCCGGCAAATACCGAGTAACCTGAGTGCTCAGCCGCAATGTTACGGATCAGCTCCATCATGTTTACGGTTTTACCTACACCCGCACCACCGAACAGACCGACTTTACCGCCCTTAGCGAACGGACACATCAGGTCGATAACCTTGATGCCGGTTTCCAGCAGTTCCTGCGAGTTAGACTGATCTTCATAAGAAGGCGCAGGGCGGTGAATAGAGGAAACCTCTACTGCGCTGCCGTCTTCTTCTGTCAGGTCGCCTTTCATGTCGATAGGCTCGCCCAGCACGTTCATGATACGGCCGAGGGTTGCTTTACCAACCGGTACCTGGATCGGTTTTTTCAGGTCGGTGACTTCCAGACCGCGCTTCAGGCCGTCAGAAGTACCCATGGCGATAGTACGAACCACGCCACCACCCAGCTGCTGCTGAACTTCCAGCACCAGACGAGCATCACCATTCTTAACCTCAAGAGCGCTGTACACTTGCGGTACTGCATCCTGAGGGAATTCGACGTCAACTACGGCGCCGATAATCTGGACAATCTTTCCAGCTGCCATCTTGAATCCTCTACCTAATTCCAAACCTGGTTAAACCGCGGAGGCTCCCGAGACGATCTCGGTAAGTTCCTGGGTGATGCTGGCCTGACGAGCTTTGTTGTAAACCAACTGCAGCTCTTTGATCAGATTTCCGCCGTTATCGGTTGCAGCTTTCATTGCTACCATACGTGCGGCCTGCTCACTGGCCAGGTTTTCCACCACACCCTGATAAACCTGCGATTCGACATAGCGACGCAGCAGCGTATCCAGCAGCGCTTTCGGATCGGGCTCGTACAGGTAATCCCAGGTCTTCGCCTTCATCTCTTCTTCACCTTCCGCTGGCGGTAACGGCAGCAGTTGGGTAATGGTCGGAGTCTGAGACATGGTGTTGTTGAACTTGTTGTTAACAATGTACAGCTTGTCGATGCGGCCTTCATCGTAGGCCTGCAACATCACTTTTACCGGGCCGATAAGATCAGACAGCGCAGGCTTATCGCCCATGCCAGTGACCTGTGCCACAACATTGCCACCAACAGCGCCGAAGAATGACACGCCTTTCGATCCCACAATGGCCAGATCGCTCTGTACGCCTTTGTCGGACCAGGCCTTCATCTCTGCCAGCAATTTTTTGAACAGGTTAACGTTCAAACCACCACAAAGCCCGCGGTCAGTCGAAACGACCAGGTAGCCGACGCGCTTAACGTCGCGCTCATCCAGGTAAGGGTGCTTGTATTCCAGATTCCCCAGTGCAAGGTGACCAATCACTTTGCGCATGGTATCTGCATACGGACGGCTGGCCGCCATGCGTTCCTGCGTTTTACGCATTTTGGAGGCGGCGACCATTTCCATCGCTTTGGTGATCTTCTGCGTATTTTTTACGCTTCCGATCTTGGTACGTATTTCTTTTGCGCCGGCCATTAGCTTCTCCTCAAAGCCTTGCGGCTTGCCCTTTCAGACAAGCCGCCAGACATTACCAGGACTGGGTTGCTTTAAACGTTTCGAGGAGGCCTTTCAGCTTCTCTTCGATATCGTTATTGAAGTTACCAGACTGGTTGATTTCAGCCATCAGCTCGGCGTGATCGCGATCTGCGAACGCCAGCAGAGCAGCTTCAAAGCTACCAATTTTTGCCAGCTCAACGTCGTTCAGATAGCCGCGTTCCGCTGCGAAAAGCACCAGACCCTGCTGCGCAACCGACATCGGCGCATACTGTTTCTGCTTCAGCAGCTCGGTCACTTTCTGACCGTGGCTCAGCTGTTTACGGGTTGCATCGTCCAGATCAGATGCAAACTGGGAGAAGGCCGCCAGTTCACGATACTGCGCCAGCGCGGTACGAATACCACCGGACAGTTTCTTGATGATCTTAGTCTGAGCAGCACCACCCACACGGGATACAGAGATACCCGGGTTAACAGCAGGACGGATACCGGAGTTGAACAGGTTAGATTCCAGGAAGATCTGACCATCAGTAATCGAGATTACGTTGGTCGGAACGAACGCAGAAACGTCACCCGCCTGAGTTTCGATGATTGGCAGCGCGGTCAAAGAACCGGTCTGGCCTTTCACTTCACCATTGGTGAAGCGCTCAACGTAGTCAGCGCTCACGCGTGATGCACGCTCCAGCAGACGAGAGTGGAGATAGAACACGTCGCCTGGGAATGCTTCACGGCCTGGTGGACGGCGCAGCAGCAGAGAAATCTGACGGTAAGCAACAGCCTGCTTAGACAGGTCATCGTAAACGATCAGCGCATCTTCACCGCGGTCACGGAAGTATTCGCCCATGGCGCAACCTGCATACGGAGCCAGATACTGCAGTGCAGCAGACTCAGACGCAGAGGCAACAACAACGATGGTGTTAGCCAGCGCGCCGTGCTCTTCCAGTTTACGTACCACGTTAGAAATGGTTGACGCTTTCTGACCAATCGCAACGTAGACACACTTGATGCCTGAATCGCGCTGGTTGATGATGGCGTCGATAGCCATTGCGGTTTTACCGGTCTGACGGTCACCGATGATCAGCTCACGCTGGCCACGGCCGATTGGAATCATCGCATCGACAGATTTGTAACCGGTCTGAACAGGCTGGTCTACGGACTGACGGTCGATAACACCTGGTGCAATCACTTCGACTGGCGAGAAGCCGTCGTTGTCGATCGCGCCTTTACCGTCGATAGGTGCACCCAGGGTGTTCACCACGCGGCCCAGCAGGCCACGGCCAACCGGTACTTCAAGAATACGGCCAGTACACTTGACCTTCATGCCTTCGGCCAGGTCAGCATACGGACCCATCACCACCGCACCTACAGAGTCACGCTCGAGGTTCAGGGCGATAGCGTAACGGTTTCCCGGCAGGGAAATCATCTCACCCTGCATAACATCGGCCAGGCCGTGTACGCGGATGATACCGTCACTTACAGAAACAATAGTACCTTCGTTGTGAGCTTCACTCACGACATTGAACTGAGCAATGCGCTGCTTGATCAGTTCGCTGATTTCGGTGGAATTCAGTTGCATATGCTCCAGTCCCCTTAAGACTGCAAGACGTCAGCCAGACGGTCAAGACGGCCGCGTACGCTGCCATCAATAACCAGATCACCCGAACGGATGATCACGCCTGCCATCACAGACTTATCAATTTTGCAATTCAGCTTAACTTTGCGTGACAGACGTTTTTCCATCGCGGCGCTGATTTTAGTCAGCTGGTCGTCACTCAGCGTGCTGGCAGAAATAACATCCACTTCGGCAGTCGCTTCATAAGCGTCTCGCAGTTGAATGAATTGCGCCAGTACAGCCGGAAGCGCTGTCAAACGTCCGTTTTCCGCCATCACCTTAATCAGGTTCTGTGCGGGTTCATCCAGTTGATCACCACAGACTGCATTAAACGAGGCAGCCAGCGCTTCGGGTGCTAATGCACCTGAAAGCAGGTCGGCCATCTGTTCATTGGCAGCCACTTCTGCGGCAAACGCCAGCATCTTTTGCCAGCGTTCAATACTTTGATGCTCAACAGCAAAGTCAAAAGCTGCTTTGGCGTAGGGGCGAGCTACAGTAATCAGATCAGACATCAGCCCCTCCCTCCTTACAGTTCAGCGACCAGTTTATCAACGATGTCGCTGTTAGCAGCTTCATCCACGGAACGTTCGATGATCTTCTCGGCGCCAGCCATTGCCAGCAACGCGACTTGCTTACGCAGTTCTTCACGTGCACGCTTGCGTTCGGCGTCAATTTCAGCCTGCGCTTGTGCAACAATGCGAGTACGTTCGTTATCAGCTTCAGTCTTGGCTTCGTCCAGAATCTGCGTGCGACGCTTGTTCGCCTGCTCGATAATGACCTGAGCTTCCTCTTTCGCTTTTTTCAGCTGGTCGGTCGCATTAGCCTGCGCGAGATCCAAATCTTTCTTCGCGCGTTCAGCAGAAGCAAGGCCTTCAGCAATTTCTTTCTGGCGCTTTTCGATGGCAGCCATAATCGGTGGCCATACGTACTTCATGCAGAACGCGACAAACAGGATGAACGCGATGGCCTGGCCGAGGATTGTTGCATTAATGTTCACAGCACAATGCCTCTAATTAAGTATTTAACTTTTCTGCCGCTATCAACGATAAACGGCAGAATCCGTTCACTCTCGCACCAGGTACGGAGTGAACACAGGGGCTTTAGGCGACAGCAAACATCACGTAGAGGCCCAGACCAACAGCGATCATTGGGATTGCATCCACCAGACCCATTACAACAAAGAACTGCGTACGCAGCAGAGGAATCAGGTCAGGCTGACGAGCAGCGCCTTCCAGGAATTTTCCTCCGAGGATGCCGATACCGATCGCAGCACCGATTGCCGCCAGGCCCATCATCACAGCGGCAGCCATGTACAGCAGATCCATATTCAGGTTTTCCATGACAGTCTCCAGTTTGTTTCAGTTAAACGCGTATTGTTGAGAAAAAAATCAATGTTCTTCAGATGCCATCGACAGATAGACAATCGTGAGGACCATGAAGATGAAAGCCTGTAGCGAAATGATCAGGATGTGGAAAATGGCCCAAGGCACATTCAGAATCCACTGTGACCACCACGGCAACAGACCGGCAATAAGGATAAAGATCAGTTCACCCGCATACATGTTACCGAACAGTCGCAGACCGAGTGAAACCGGTTTGGACAGCAGGCTAACACCTTCCAGAATAAGGTTGATGGGGATAAAGATCGGGTGATTAAAAGGCTGCAGCGTCAGCTCTTTCGTGAAGCCGCCAATGCCTTTCATTTTGATGCTGTAGAACAGAATCAAAATAAATACGCCCAACGCCATGGATAGCGTGATGTTCACGTCTGCAGAAGGTACCACGCGCAGCGCCGGTAACCCCAACCAGTGCTCACCAATATAGGGCAGCAAATCGATTGGCAGCAGATCCATGAAGTTCATCAAGAAGACCCAGACAAAAATCGTCAGAGCCAGCGGGGCGATAAGTTTGCTCTTACCGTGATACATGTCGCGCACGTTGCTATCAACGAAACCGACAACCAGTTCGATAGCCGCCTGCATTTTCCCTGGCACACCGCTGGTGACGCTTTTCGCCACGCTACGGAACAACACCAGGAAGATAACTCCCAGCACCAGAGAGAAAAACATGGAATCGATATTTAATACCCAGAACGTCGCGGGAGCGTCGTGAGCATTCACTAACTCGAAGGTACGCAGGTCCAACTGAAGATGAGTCAGGTGGTGACCAATGTACTCTTGCGGAGTAGAGATTTCTCCTGCAGCCATGATGCCTCTTACCCTTTGTTGTTAATTACCGCCGGTGCCAACATCTGAACGACCAGCACCGATAACCAGGTGATCCCGACCGGCCAGAAGACCGCATCGAATACACCCAACGCCACAATGAGCAAAATAATGGTCGCGAACACTTTGGCTATTTCCCCCAAAGCGAAGCTCCACGCGACGCGCCCCGAAGCCGGAGTTTGCCCTTGCAGGCGCCAGGCTATAAACAAGAACAACACGTTTGGCAGCCAGGCTGCCATTCCGCCAGCAAGAGCAGAGCCGCCCCATGTGACATCTTTCAGGGCAAAGAGTGCACCGACGATGACGATGGTCACTAGCTGAATCACCAGCACCGTTCGGGCGTATTTCACACTGTAAAGAGACACTGACATGACGCTGATACTCTCCTGCCCCTTTAGGGGTATGTCGCGTGTCGTATAAGACTGCCTTTGTGCATTTGAGTCAAGTAGCAAAAGCCGTGCAAATTATACGGGCCGTACCTGTGATTTCAATCGTTAAGTAACGAAAAGGTGAACAATTATCTAAATTTCTTTCCGAATGACTATTTTTCAAAAGATACTGAGCAGCCCGTTTCGGATAAAGCCGTAAAAAGTTCCGCAGCAACTCAGTTTTAAAGCGTGCTTTAGATCACATAATAAGCATTCGCACCGCGTTATGTTTTATTAAGACCCAATTATCCGAACGCAAAATAAGGGATAAAAAACCTTATTATCAATCAGTTAAAAAGCAATATACCGTAACGTTTTTTTGTTCCCGATGAAAATAGTCTATTGACATCGAAGTCTCCTTCAGAATCGTAAAAAGCCTATTACTCTTGCCGAAAGGCGGGTGGCCTTAAATATGATTAATCGCGGTGCGCACCGATAAAACGCCAAAAACTCGTGATTATTTTGATAAAACTTTGTGAAATAAAAGTTAAATGTGAAAAAGTTTTTCAGATAATTTCCGCGTCAGGATTTAACAACGTGAGCCGGAAAAGCAGAGTAGATGACCCAAAGACCATCGCATCTTTGGTTACATGGCACCGCGCGTTGATACGCTTTACGGTGCCTGAATGCGCTATGGCGTACTGTTCCTGGCAACGATAACCAGATGACGTTCGCCTTCCAGTTGGGGAACCTGAAGTGAAATCACCTTGTCCAGCGCATAGCCCGCAGGCAGGCTGGCGATTTCCTCATCCGGCCGCACGCCTTTAAGCGCATAAAAACGGCCATTTTCCGCGGGTAAGTGATGACACCAGCTCACCATATCCTCCAGCGACGCAAAGGCGCGGCTGATCACCCCATCAAATGGCGGTTCGGAAGGAAAGGCTTCGACCCTGCTCTGGACCGGCTCGATATTTGTGAGTCCCAGTTCATGCTGCACCTGCCGTAAAAAACGTACGCGTTTACCCAAGCTGTCCAGCAAAGTGAAATGTGCCTCCGGCATCACAATGGCCAGCGGAATGCCGGGTAAACCGGGCCCGGTGCCGACATCGATAAAACGTGAACCCTGAAGATGTGGCGCCACCACGATGCTGTCGAGGATATGGCGAACCAGCATCTGCTGAGGATCGCGTACCGAAGTCAGGTTATAAGCTTTATTCCATTTATCCAGTAGCCCTACATAGGCCACCAGTTGCTGTTTTTGTTGATCGGAAAGGGAAATTTTGGCCGCTTGCAGCAGCGAAGTGAGTTTGTTGATCACAGCATCAGTCCAGTCAGCGGGGGCGGAAAATCCCGCCCCGGTTCAGATCAGGCGCTTTTGCGCAGCAGACCTTGTTTTTTCAGGTAAATCAGTAAAATTGAGATGGCCGCAGGCGTGACGCCTGAGATGCGTGATGCCTGGCCGATTGAAACCGGTTTATGATCGTTAAGCTTGGCGATAACTTCATTAGAAAGGCCACTGACCTGACGATAATCAAGCGTGGCTGGCAGCAGCGTATTCTCATTACGCAACTGACGATCGATCTCTTCTTGCTGACGCGCAATATAGCCTTCGTATTTTACCTGGATCTCAACCTGTTCAGCAGCCTGTTCATCCGCCAAAGCCGGGCCAAAAGCATCAAGTGCCATCAGCTTCAGATAGGTCATTTCAGGGCGGCGTAACAGATCTTCAGCACTGGCTTCCTTCGTTAATGGAGAGCTGGTGATGGTATTCACCGCCTCAACATGTTCGGACTTAGGGTGCACCCAGATATCGCGCAGTCGCTGGCGTTCCTGCTCGATCGCTTCAAGCTTCTGGTTGAAGCGCGCCCAGCGCGCATCATCCACCAGGCCGAGTTCACGCCCGGTTTCCGTTAAACGTAAATCTGCATTGTCTTCACGCAGCATCAGGCGATATTCGGCACGTGAGGTAAACATGCGGTAAGGTTCTTTAGTGCCGAGAGTGCAAAGATCGTCGACCAGTACCCCGAGGTAAGCCTGATCGCGACGCGGTGCCCAGCCCTCTTTGTCAGCAGACTGACGCGCGGCGTTAAGCCCCGCCAGCAATCCCTGTGCTGCCGCTTCTTCGTAGCCTGTGGTGCCGTTAATCTGCCCGGCAAAAAACAGGCCGTCGATAAATTTGCTTTCCAGCGTGAGTTTTAAATCGCGTGGATCAAAGAAGTCATACTCAATGGCATAACCCGGGCGCACGATCTTCGCATTTTCCATGCCCTGCATTGAACGAACGATCTGCATCTGTACGTCGAATGGCAGGCTGGTTGAGATACCGTTGGGGTAGATCTCATTGCTGGTCAGTCCTTCAGGCTCAAGGAAGATCTGATGCGAGTTGCGATCGGCGAAGCGCATGACTTTGTCTTCGATCGACGGACAATAACGTGGCCCGATCCCTTCGATGATCCCCGCATACATGGGGCTACGATCGAGGTTATTACGGATCACATCATGTGTTTTTTCATTGGTATAGGTCATCCAGCACGGCACCTGCTGTGGGTGCTGTCCGGCATTGCCCATGAAAGAGAACACCGGCATCGGGTTATCGCCATGCTGCGGGGCAAGTACGCTAAAATCGATGCTGCGTGCATCAATGCGTGGCGGTGTACCGGTTTTCAGGCGGTCAACGCGCAGTGGCAAAGCACGCAGGCGTTTTGCCAGAGGGATCGACGGCGGATCGCCTGCACGACCTCCGCTGTAGTTATCCAGCCCGATATGAATTTTTCCGTCGAGGAAGGTACCCACGGTAAGCACGACCGTTTTGGCACGGAATTTCAGGCCCATTTGGGTTACCGCACCGACAACGCGATCGTTCTCGACGATCAGATCGTCAACGGCCTGCTGGAAGATCATCAGGTTTGGCTGGTTCTCCAGCGCAGTACGTACCGCCTGACGATAGAGTACGCGGTCCGCCTGAGCACGGGTCGCCCTTACGGCAGGACCTTTACTTGCGTTTAGTATCCTAAACTGAATACCCGCCCGATCGATTGCACCGGCCATCAAACCGCCTAAGGCATCCACTTCCTTTACCAAATGTCCCTTACCGATGCCACCGATGGCCGGGTTGCAGGACATTTGTCCCAGCGTATCGATGTTATGGGTCAGTAACAGGGTTTGCTGACCCATTCGGGCTGCTGCCATGGCAGCTTCCGTGCCCGCATGACCACCACCAATAACGATGACGTCAAAAGGATCTTGATAAAACATGAAGTGGTACCTCGTTGATGAATAGTCAGAGATCGTTCTCTCTGGGCCGTGGATTCTACTGAAATTATGGCTGAGGTGAAAGCAGCGGGATCGACAGGTATTAAAAGAAAAGATCTTAATTCTTTGTATGATCTTTCTGTTAGATCTCTTATTAGGATCGCCATCTCTTGTGGATATCTGCGAAAAGCACAGGATAAACAAGTGCGTAGCGAGGATCGTTACCTGTTAATGATCGGTGATCCTGATCCGTATAAGCTGGGATCAAAAGAGGACTTTATCCACAGCTCATAAAGTAAACTCCCGTTGTTCTTTGGATAACTACCGGTTATACGCAACTAAACAGGGTAGTTATCCACAAAATAAAAGACCAGATCCGGGGAAAAACAGTATCTTCTGCTGGGGATCGTCGTGATTTCCCGATCCCTGACCGGCTCAGATCGCGTCTTTCCAGGTCATCACCCACTCTTCAGCCGGATCTTCGGGGATCTCATGTTGCAGAATATCAATTTCCAGCCTTTCGCCGATGCGCTGTGCGCCACAGGTAATTAACAGAGCGTCAAGATTGCGTATCGCACCACAAAACAGATCGTATTCATGGTTGCCGATGCCGACTGCGCCAAAACGCACGGCTGACAGATCGGGACGGCTTTCATCAATGGCGTCATAAAAAGGTTGCAGATTATCAGGCAACTCTCCGGCTCCGTGGGTAGAACTCACGACCAGCCAGATCCCCTGCAGGGGCACATCATGAAGCTCAGGACCGTGTAGCATCTGCGTTGAGAAGCCCGCTTCCTGCAGTTTTTCTTCGAGATGTTCAGCAACGTATTCGGCGCTGCCTAAGGTGCTGCCACTGATTAACGTAATGTCGGCCATCGTGCTCTCCTGAGATCAAGGTGAGCATTGTACGCTGTGATCAAGCGGTGATCCACCTGTGGAAAACAAGGTTATTAGTTTTGACAAGGGCGATACAGCCGTTGTCAGGCGGCCGATCGTTAAAGGATAAAATTGTGCACAAGCGGGTGGAAAGATCAGGGCTTGATGGTTCGCATGATGGGGTTCTGCAGGGAGATCAGGGTTTCTGTTGACTGGATTTCATCAATTGTCTGGATCTTGTTAATTAATACCTGCTGGAGAGCATCGATAGATCGACACATGACTTTAATAAAAATACTGTAATGCCCGGTGGTATACCAGGCTTCAACGACTTCATCCAGCGCGTCCAGTTTACTCAGCGCCGCCGGGTAATCACGGGCGCTTTTGAGAATAATGCCGATAAAACAACAGACATCAAAGCCCAACTGGCGGGGATCGATCTCAACCCGCGTTCCCAGAATAATGCCTGCCTGCTTCATTTTTTCGACACGGACATGAATGGTTCCCGGGCTGACGTTGAACTGTTTTGCCAGTTCGGCATACGCGGTGCGTGCATTTTCCAGTAGTGCATTCAGGATCCCCCGGTCAAGGTTATCCAGTTGCAGATGTTCGGGCATGATCGTCCTCGTTATCGTTTTTCTTCAATGAACTGAGGAGAATGTGCAGCAAAATAACGTAACTGGCAACACACCGGCAGCGGCATAAGCCGCTGCCGGTTGCCTTAACGTTTACGCCACAGAGTGACCTGCGCGAGCGTATGCTGGAATTTACGCGCCGTTTCACGGATGACGAATGGCATATCCTGTGGTGAACCTATTTGCTCAAAGTCGGCGGCCAGCAACCGTTGCAGTGCCTGCAGGGTGGTCAGGGCTTCTCCATTTTCACGTACGCCGCCCAGCCAGTTTTCCTTCGGGGTAAAGGCTTCAAGCCACGTGTAAGGTGACGACAGCACTAAGATCCCACCAGAACGCAACATGGGCGTGACGTCCTGAAGAAAACGTGCCGGCTGACGCAGGCGATCGATCAGGTTCGAGGCCAGGACCAGATCGTAACGTGCTGGCTGAGGTTTCATGTTACAGGCATCGCCCTGAACAAACTGAATGCGCTTCGCCTGCTCACTGGTGATAGCAAAGTCCTTAAGTCGTACCTGACGGTATTCCACCAGATCGCCTTCTTCAGGCACCACGTAGCGGAAATCTTCGCCAGTGGTGAGCTGGAGCGCCACATCAATAAAGCGGGCCGAATAATCCATGCCGGTGACATGCTCAAAGTGGCGGGCCAGTTCGAAGCTTGCCCGGCCCGTGGCGCAGCCAATATCCAGCGCCTCTCCCCGATTCTGGCTGTGCGACAGCGCCAGTTTGACCAGGGCTTCTGCATAGTTATCGACGCCGAAATAGCGAGGGCCATACTGGAAATCGAGGTACTGAGAAACCATGCTGTCGGTTTCATAGGGGTTTAAGGCCATGGTTTCCTGGTGGGAAGAAATCACATAGCGAAAACCCGCATGCTGGAAAAAGTGACGGCGGAAGGCATAACGCGATGATTTGATCGCCTCATTGCCGGTGGAAATCCAGCTTCCACCTTTTATAAGTGAGTGCTTACCGTCAAAGGTGGGCGTTGAGAAATCGTCATAGAGCGGATGGACTTTAAAGCCTTCAAAGCCATTGGTTGGGGTGGTTGTCCATTGCCAGACGTTACCCACGATGTCGTAGAACTCGCCCTGCGGGAACCGATCGACCGGGCAGGAAGAGGCCCAGTAAGCCAGATTAATATTGCCTGGCGCCTGCTGCCAGTCTGGCTGATCGCCTTCGACCTGTTCGCGCAGTTGATACCATTCCGCCTCACAGGGTAGCTGGACTGACTTACCGGTTTCTTCCGCTTTCCAGCGACAGAAGGCCGCGGCCTCCAACTGATTGACCTCAGCAGGCCAGTCCCACGGCATGGGTACCTCTTCACACATCAGTCGGAGTTTCAGCTGATCGGGCATCGAAGCGTTACCCACCCAGAAGGTGGGCATTTCTGCCTGTGCAAACTGGCGCCAGCCCAGGCCTTCTTCATCCCACCAGCGGGATTCCTGATAGCCACCAGCCTGCACAAATTCATAAAACTCTGCGTTACTGACCAGCATTTTGCTGGCCTTGAAAGGCTTTAGCTCAACCTGCTGAGTACCGTACTCGTTGTCCCAGCCATAGGTATCATCGGTTTTACCAAGCGTGATGTGGCCACCGGGCAGGGAGACCAGTGCGTTGGTGGGCACCAACTGACGATCGCGGCGCGCTTCCGCGCAGGCTGGCCACTGCGGTTGAGGTTTCACCCATTCGACCGGCAGCTGACGGATCAGCACGCTGGAGGTTTCCAGGTGAATTCGCTCATGCTCAATCCCCATCAGGATCACCCAGGCCGGGCTGTCCCATGTGATGGGCAGTTCAAGCGGCATCTCCTGAATAAATTGTGTCACTAAGGCTTTTACGTTACCGCGATAGTCGCGAACGGCTTCTACAGAAGGCCAGTCGTAGTGGTTGTCGTTGAGATCATCCCAGCTCATTTCGTCCACGCCAATAGCCAGCATGGCTTCGATGCGATCGTCAATGCGGTCATCGATATAACGTCCAGCCATTAACTTGTTAATGTAGAACGTGGCGGTGTGGCCAAAGTAGAAGATCAGCGGATGGCGCAGGGGAATCGCTTTCGTAAACCATGCGCGCTGATCGTTGAGGCAGGTAAAGAGATCTTCGTACAGCGCCCATGTCTGACTAAAGTAAGCCAGCAGCTCGGCACGTTTTTGTTCGACATTTTGGCCAGAGAGCATCAGCGTCCGGGTTGGCGCAGGTAAATCGCGATGGGGTTGAACGGTGTTCACAGGACACTCCTGATTGCTGAATAAGTAATTGCAGATATTTACTATAAAGCAAAATGGAATTTCTGCTGTCTCGCTTAGCGCCGCCAGTGACGTAAAATGCGGCTTTTTAAGCCGGTATCGAAACGCCAGATATGATCGAAGATGCGCATTATTCCGGGTTTACCGTGCGTGGACATGGCGACGGCGTGGAAGCGCTGCTGCTGTTGCTGCTGGCGATGTTTAACGCTGCGTACCACCTCTTCCGGCAGGCGCTGCGCAATAAAGTCTGACACGATGACGGCATCGGCATCCTGCCACAACGGGCCTTCCATCCGTTTGACCACCGCGGAAAGACAGGCTGCGAGGTCGGTTCCGCCACGGAAACGTTGGCTGAGAAAACGGATGGCCTGCTCCAGCCCGTCATCGCCCGTTAATTCGTAACCAATTACGTCATGAGCGAATAACATGATGTAACAGCGACGGCGATCGGCCAGTGCCACTTTGAGAAGGGCCAGACAAAAGGCTTTTGCACAACGTTCATTGAACCCTCCCATTGACCCTGAGGTATCGACACAAACGATAAACGGGCCACGAGGCTGTTCTTCATGCTGCTGGTGGCTGACGGGACGTTGAGTGATTTTTTCATGCCAGGCATCGCCCTGAAGTTTGTAAGTAAGCAGTCGCTTCTCTACCAGCCTGCGGTAAAACTCAAGTTCAAGCTCGCTGACGCTCAATGCTGCCAGTTCAGGTGGCAGCAAGCGTAATACGTCATCACTTTGATGAATACCGCTGACTTCTTCCGGTACGGCATCCGGTTCGCGCACCAGATGATGAAAAGCTTCCATCGGCGCATCCTGGGAGGGAACCGATTTTGCCTCACGACTCCGCCCCAGTTGCTGGGCCAGCTTCATTAATTCGGGCTGCTGTGCAAGGAACTCGCCGTATTGCAGCATCAACTGGTAATCGCCATGCTGAAGCGGCGCTTTGCCCATATCCCATAACCGTCCGGCTGCCGCTTCGTCATCGTCTGCCAGCACAGGTGCCAGTTGCCCGCTCAGGGCCATACGTTGCTGTAACTCCGCCATCAGACGTTCGCGCTGCTGCTCAAGAAGTTGCTCATTAAGCGTTAACGTTTGCAGCGTAAGGCTGAGCCGCCAGCGTTGCAGGAACAGCGTATGCTGGGCAGTGCTGAGATGGCCGGGATCGTTATGAAGAAGCAGTCGTTTTGCTTCTTCCTGGAAGGGGGATGCCAGGCGTTCAAGGTGAGAAAGGGTTTCATCAAGCTGCTGGCTGAATTCACGATCGCTGAGTAACTGAATACGCTGGAATAACTGAAACTCTTCCGCCAGTGCTTCCGGGACCGGCGTGGCTTTGAGTTCGGCATCAATTTCTGCCTTCCAGCGAGGAACATCCCGTAACAGCGCCTTTTTCATGCCGGGAAATTTTTCAAAGAACAGGGCCAGCTGTGGAGACGCGAGGAGTGCCAGAATTAACTCTTCAATCAGCTCGGTCTCGCCGATTGACAGCAGGGTACTCAGCGTCTCCAGTGAGATCATTTACGCGCCTGTTTAAGTTGTTCCGCAACGTCCTGCAGGCTGGTTTCGACGCGAGCCAGCCAGTCATCACTGATAAACAGGCAACGCTGTTGCTGACTGAACAGGTGGCGTTGTTGACGCAGCTGGTTGTCGAGTTCATCCAGCGCTTCACTGATTTCTTCCGGCAACGCCTCACTGCTGCTGCTGCCGGGCAGTGTCAGTCTTGCCGTTTGTAAGCTGACATCGCGAACCGCCAGGCAATGCTGCGCATCCACCAGCATATCCACCGTTTGAGCAAATCCAATACCGTTTAATTTGCCGCGAATATCGCCGCCTTTCTGTAACCAGTGGTTCAGGGCTTCACGCTCAATAACCAGATGCGTGACCTGCATATCATGCAGCGTGAGCGGCTTTTGCAGCATCAGCGTTAACTGCGCGTCGGTAAGGCTTTCGGGCATGTCGTAATGCGGTTTACGACTGAACATGCCGCTGTGCTTCTCAAGCGTAATGGCGGCAGCCACGCTTTGCTGCTGTTGCAGGGCCAGACGTCGGGCTTTCAGTTGCTGCAACCTGAGCAACATCGCCTGCTGTTGCCAGGCATGTTGAGTCATGAGCTGATCGATTTCACGATCCAGAAGCTGCATGGATGCAACGTCATGCCACAAACAGTCTTTTAATAAGATCAGATCCAGTGGCGCAATGGTGTTTCGCCCACTGTAAAAGGCGCTGGCTTGCAACAGATGTATGGCCTTTTTCCAGCGGCGATCGGAGATGTAAGGCGCCTCGGGTAGCTTTTCCAGCTGCTGGCGTAACTGATAGATCAGTTCAAACACGTTATCGGGCAGGGTGACCTGGCTGATGCCTTGCTGCCATCGCACATACTCTTCGTCGCTGATGCGCAGCGATTCGGCGACCGGGTTGTCATTTTCATCCTGATGATGGGTCAGCATGCTGCGGAAGTTCTGCTTTTCATGCACGTTATCCAGCCACAGGCGAATTAACATGCGGTCATACAGGGCTTCGAGCCCGCTATCGGCTTCCGGCAACTCATTGGAGGCCGTGACCAGCAGGCGCATCGGAATTTTTTCTTCGCTATCGCCATTTCGGAAACGGCGTTCGTTGATGGCGGTAAGCAGCGTGTTAAGGATTGCCGGGCCGGCTTTCCAGATCTCATCCAGAAAAACGATTTCGGCATCGGGGAGATAGCCTTTGGTCAGCCGCTGATAGCGTCCTTCATCTTTTAAAGCCTGAATAGACAGCGGACCAAAGACTTCTTCCGGAGTAGAAAAGCGGGTCATCAGATATTCGAAAGCGCGGGCATGCTGGAAGGCGCATTTCAGGCGACGGGCAATCAGGCTTTTTGCTATGCCTGGCGGACCCAGCAAAAATACGCTTTCGCCGCTGAGTGCGGCGAGCAGGCAAAGGCGAATGGCATGATGTCGCTCATACAAACCTTTTTCTAACGCATTGCTGAGACGAGAAATTCTTTCTGCCAAAAGATGGGGTTGAGCCATAATCACATCAATGTCCTTACGATCGTCGAGCCGCCGCGTTTTAGCGAACGCAATACTCTATAGGGTATGATGCGCGAAAGCGTTAATCGATGTCAGCTTTTTTGTTTCAGAAGGTTCGACAGCGCGACTTTAAATGTTAATGCAGCACCAAAAAACAGTGAATGACCATCGGTTACCCGGACGGCGGTGTAGGAATTTTTGTGAATACGTGCATACTGTGCGCTTTTTGATGGCTTGTGCGCCTCTCAGACTCCAACAAAAGATAATTTTATGAGCTCGGATAATAAGCACTCACTAGGCGGATTAACGCTGGCTGCCATTGGTGTCGTCTACGGGGATATCGGCACCAGCCCGCTTTATACCTTACGCGAATGTCTTTCGGGGCAGTTTGGCTTTGGCGTGGAGCGGGATGCGGTCTTTGGCTTTCTTTCGCTGATTTTCTGGCTGCTGGTGCTGGTGGTATCGCTGAAATATATCAGCTACGTCATGCGCGCAGACAATGCCGGAGAAGGCGGCATCTTGACGCTGATGTCCCTGGCGGGGCGACATACGGGCGGGCGAGCCACCGCAATTCTGGTGATTATGGGGCTGATTGGCGGCAGTTTTTTCTACGGCGAGGTGGTGATCACCCCGGCGGTTTCTGTCCTGTCGGCGATTGAAGGTCTGGAAATTGCGGCGCCAAGTCTCGATAGCTACATCGTGCCCATGGCCATCGCCGTCCTGACACTGTTGTTTGTCATTCAAAAACACGGGACCGGCATCGTGGGTAAACTCTTCGCGCCCGTCATGCTGTTGTGGTTTATTGTCCTGGCCGTGTTGGGTGCGCGCAGCATTCTCAATAATCCCGAAGTATTGCAGGCGCTCAATCCTTACTGGGCGCTGCACTTTTTTGTCGAATACAAGTCTGTCTCCTTCTTTGCGCTCGGCGCGGTGGTGCTCGCAATTACAGGCGTCGAAGCGCTGTATGCGGACATGGGGCACTTTGGTAAATTCCCTATCCGGCTGGCATGGTTTGTGGTGGTGCTGCCTTCGCTGGTGCTCAACTACTTTGGTCAGGGCGCGCTGTTACTGAAGCAGCCGGAAGCGATTAAAAACCCGTTCTTCCTGTTGGCTCCCGACTGGGCGCTGATCCCCATGCTGATTCTGGCGACCTTAGCCACCGTTATTGCTTCACAGGCGGTGATTTCCGGGGTCTTCTCATTAACCCGACAGGCGGTACGTCTGGGTTATTTGCCGCCAATGCGCATCGTCCATACATCGGAAAAAGAGTCGGGGCAGATCTACATCCCCGTGATTAACTGGCTGCTTTATTTCTCTGTCGTGATTGTCATCATCGGCTTTGAGCATTCGAGTAACCTGGCTGCGGCTTACGGGATTGCGGTCACGGGCACCATGGTGCTGACATCCATTCTGTGTGCGACCGTGGCGATACTGAACTGGCACTGGAATCGTTATCTGGTGGGGCTGATTTTAGTGGCGATGCTGTGCATTGATGTGTCGCTGTTCTCGGCCAACCTGATTAAAATTTTCTCCGGCGGCTGGCTGCCCCTGACGCTGGCGCTGATGATGTTTATTGTGATGACAACCTGGAAGAGTGAACGCTTTCGGTTGCTGCGCCGCATGCATGAGCACGGCAATTCCCTGGAAGCAATGATTGCTTCTCTGGAAAAGTCACCGCCTGTTCGCGTACCCGGCACTGCGGTTTACATGTCTCGCGCGCTGAACGTGATTCCTTTTGCCATGTTGCATAACCTTAAGCATAACAAGGTGCTGCATGAGCGCGTCGTGCTGTTAACGCTGCGTACCGAAGATGCGCCATACGTACACAACGTCAGGCGCGTCACCATTGAGCAGTTGTCGCCCACCTTCTGGCGCGTGGTAGCCAGTTACGGCTGGCGTGAAACGCCGAACGTTGAAGAGATTTTCCACCGCTGTGGCCTGGAAGGACTTAACTGCCGCATGATGGAGACCTCTTTCTTTATGTCCCATGAGTCGCTGATCATTGGAAAACGCCCTTGGTATTTGCGTCTGCGCGGCAAGCTGTTTATGACGTTACAACGCAATGCGCTGCGTGCGCCCGATCAGTTTGAGATCCCGCCGAATCGGGTCATCGAGCTGGGAACCCAGGTCGAGATTTAAACGGCTGTGCCTGCCTGTCAGGCACAGCGTTTCACCAGTGCAGCGTGACGCACAATCCGCCGCCGGGATGTTGACTGAAGTGCAGCGACATACCGTGCAACTGGGCAATATTGCGTACGATCGATAAACCCAGCCCACTGCCGCTTTTCTCCTGCCCCGGCGGACGCCAGAAACGTTCGCCTAAACGCTGCAACTCCGCTGCCGATAAACTGTTTCCGTTATCCTCCACCCTCAACGTATTCGGGCTGAGCACGATGTCAACGCGGCTGCCCGGCGGTGTATAGCGGATAGCGTTATCCAACAGATTTCTGATCAGCAGTGACAGCAGCAACGCGTGTCCCGAAATAACCGGATCGGCTTCAGCGTTAAGGCGCAACGTAATGTCAGCCTTATCTGCCAGTGGCAGCTGTGAAGCCAGCGTGTCCTGTGCCACCTTTTTTAACATGACGGGCTGGAACGTATTGCGAACATCCTCGGCTTCAATGCGGGAAAGGGTAAGCAGCTGATCAACCAGACGAGTGGCGCGGGTAATACCCGCATCCAGCTGTTGCAGCGCGTGAGTGCGCATCGCCTCGTCATCGGCGGCCAGTTGAATGACCTCGCTTTGCACTCGCAGTGCGGCGAGCGGGCTGCGTAATTCGTGTGCGGCATCCGAGGTAAAACGGCGTTCCCGCTGCATCATGGTATGAATACGGCTGAACAGGCCGTTCAGGGCGTCAATTAACGGTCGTACCTCTTTGGGAACGCGATCGGCCTGCAAGGGCGCATCATCGTCAGGTGCCCGCCCGGCAAGCTGGTGGCTGAGTTTCTTCAGCGGATGAAGTTCATACCACACCAGGCCCGTTAACATCAGCAACATAAAAGGTAATGAGATCAGCCAGGGCAACATGCTGGCATCGACCAGATCTTTTGCCATATCGTCACGGTATTCCCATTCCTGACCCACCACGACGCGGTAACGTTGATCGGGCGTAGTCAGCCAGACAAAACGCCAGAGATCGTCATCCCCGTTAAGCTGGCCATCCTGAAAACCTTGATGATCCGCATTAAAGGGCAGATCTTTACCATTATCACCGTCGTTGAGGACCTGTTTTCCCTCCCGGTCAAATACCGCGAAAGCCAGCGCGTCATCGTCCTGTTCGCCACGATTGTGATCCAGCAACTTTTTCGTTTTTGGCAGCGACGTGCCGTTCAGCGTCGTGAAGTCCAGGGTCAGCAGGCGCTTAGCAAGCAGCATCTGTTGCGTATCAAACAGCTCGTTAACGGTGTCACGTGTTTTATACCAGGCGCTGAGCGTGGCCGCTCCCCAACAAATGCCCAGTATCAGCACCAGACCAATGCCAAGGCGTAAAAACAAACTCATCGATCGCATTCGCTTTCCCCCAGCGTATAGCCCACGCCGTGGATGGTGCGGATAAAGCGGTTACCGAGTTTTTTACGCAGATGATGGATATGCACTTCTACCGCATTGCTCGACACTTCGGTATCCCAGGTATAGAGCTTTTCTTCGAGCTGGCTTCGCGTCAGTACCCGATCCGGATTTCGCATAAACAGCTCAAGCAGGGCCAGCTCACGGCTTTTTAACGCGATATTTTCGCCGTTTCTTTCCACGCTGAGATTACCGGGAATCAACACTACATCGCCATGACGCAGTTCGGGCTGGAGTTGCCCGTGGCGGCGGCGAATCAGTGCCTGTAAGCGTGCGGCAACTTCTGTAAGGGCAAAGGGTTTGCACAGGTAATCGTCAGCCCCCATCTGTAATCCTTCAACGCGTTGATCAAGCGCATCGCGGGCGGTAAGGATAAGAACCGGGACATCGTGCCCCTGCTGACGCCATTGACGCAATATGTCCAGCCCGTCACGCTCAGGCAGTGATAAATCGAGTACGACCGCATCCCACGGCGCCGCCGTTAATGCCTGAAAACCGGCCTCGCCAGAGACAAACCAGTCAACGCTGAATCCCAGCTTACTGAGTCCCGCTTTAATGCCGTCTCCAATCAGGCGGTCGTCTTCAATCAGTAAAATTCGCATCGCTTCTCCCTTTTAGTAAGCGATTTATACGAAGGCGAATGGGGGTTGTACAGTGAGTTTGGCTAAAAACTGCGTTTATTTTTGCCTTAAGATCCTGTTAAGAACTCTATGTTTTACTACAGTCACTACCCTAACTGCTTCATGGACAAGAGGTGACAAAATGAAAAAGTATGCTGCACTATTAGCCGTAACCATGCTGGCTTCCGCGCCGGTCTTTGCTGCACAACAAGGCGGATTTGTTGATCCAAATGCGCCAGCGCCGGCCGCACATCAGCAGCAGGGCGGTTTCAAAACCGATCAAAGCAGTGTTGTAACGGTGAAACAGGCTGAAGAGATGAAAGATGATAGCTGGATTACCGTTCGTGGCCAGCTTGAAAAGCAGATTGGTGACGAAGACTACGTGTTCCGTGATCAGACCGGCACGATGAAAGTAGAAATCGATCATAAGCGCTGGAATGGGCTGACCGTTTCACCCAAAGACCGAGTTGAACTGACCGGGGAACTGGACAAAGATTTCAACAGCATCGAGCTGGACGTCAAACAGGTCAAAAAGTTGCCCTGATTCTGCCCCAATGGACCGCCCAGGCGGTCCATTTTTCCCTTCTGATTGCCCCCTAACTCAAATTCTGGTCTGCAACAGCGAAACGTTTCGATAGCGATCACAAATTTCTTATTCAGTGGTTGAATTGTAACCTTCATTTAATACACTCCTGAAAGCGAAACGTTTCGCTCTGGAGTGGAAAAATGAAAAAAGGTCGCCTGTTAAACGCTGAACTCTCTTACGTCATCGCCCGCCTGGGCCATACGGATACATTGACGATCGCCGATGCGGGGTTGCCGATTCCGGCAGAAACGCAGCGTATCGATCTGGCACTGATACCGGGTACGCCAGGATTTATGCAGGTGGTTGAAGCGGTAACGCATGAGATGCAGGTGGAAAGCGCCTTTATCGCGGAAGAAATTAAGCAGCATAATCCGCAGCTCCATAGCGAACTGATCGCCGTGCTCGACGCATTGCAACAGCACCAGGGAAATACCATTAGTATCCACTACATCAGTCACGAACAGTTCAAACAACAAACACAGCGTAGTCAGGCGGTCATTCGCAGCGGAGAGTGTTCTCCGTTTGCGAATGTCATCCTGAGCGCAGGTGTGACCTTCTGAGGCCATTATGCAACCGTTACTGCAGCTTAAAGGCATCGAAAAATCATTTCCGGGCGTCAAAGCACTGAATGGCGCATCGTTGTCAGTCTGGCCGGGACGCGTCATGGCGCTGGTGGGGGAAAACGGCGCGGGCAAATCGACCATGATGAAAGTGCTTACCGGCATTTACAGTCGTGATGCCGGTTCACTGTTGTGGCTGGGTGAAGAAACGACGTTTAGCGGACCCAAGGCTTCTCAGGAAGCGGGCATTGGTATTATCCATCAGGAACTTAACCTGATCCCCCAGTTAACCGTCGCGGAAAACATTTTTCTTGGCCGCGAATTCGTTAATGGCCTGGGCTGCATCAACTGGAAACGGATGTATGCTGAAGCTGACGCGCTGCTAAAGCGCCTGAATTTACGTTTTAACAGCCACAAACTGGTGGGCGATTTATCCATCGGCGATCAGCAAATGGTCGAGATCGCTAAAGTGCTGAGCTTTGAGTCGAAAGTCATCATTATGGATGAGCCGACCGACGCGCTGACCGATACCGAAACCCTGTCGTTATTCCGCGTTATCAACGAGCTGAAAGCACAGGGATGCGGCATCGTCTATATCTCCCATCGCATGAAAGAGATTTTTGAGATTTGCGATGATGTCACGGTGTTCCGTGATGGTCAGTTTATTGCTGAGCGTGCCGTCAGCGATCTGAGCGAAGAAAGCCTCATTGAGATGATGGTGGGCCGTAAGCTCGAAGATCAGTATCCCCATCTGGACGAGGCGCCTGGCGACGTGCGCCTTAAAGTCGAAAACCTCAGCGGGCCTGGCGTCGATAACGTCTCGTTTACCCTGCGCAAAGGTGAAATTCTTGGCGTGTCTGGCCTGATGGGCGCTGGGCGCACCGAACTGATGAAAATCCTCTACGGTGCTGCGCCCCGCAGCGCCGGGCAGATCTGGCTGAGTGGACGTGAAGTGGTGACCCGCTCACCGCAGGATGGCCTTGCCAATGGCATCGTGTATATATCGGAGGACCGTAAGCGCGATGGCCTGGTGCTGGGCATGTCAGTCAAAGAGAACATGTCTCTGACCGCACTGCGCTACTTCAGTCACCTGGGCGGCAGGCTCAGGCACGCTGAAGAGCAGCTCGCCGTCAGCGATTTTATCCGTCTGTTTAACGTTAAAACCCCGTCAATGGAGCAGCCGATTGGCCTGCTATCCGGCGGTAATCAACAGAAAGTCGCGATTGCCCGCGGATTAATGACGCGCCCCAACGTGTTGATTCTCGATGAACCGACGCGCGGTGTTGACGTGGGGGCAAAAAAAGAGATCTATCAGCTCATTAACCAGTTTAAGGCAGAAGGGCTGAGCATTATTTTGGTGTCGTCGGAAATGCCAGAAGTTCTGGGCATGAGTGACCGTATTGTCGTGATGCATGAAGGCCGTTTAAGCGGCGAATTTACCCGTGAAGACGCTACCCAGGAAAGCCTGATGGCCGCAGCCGTTGGTAAGCAACACAGTGAGGATTTAGTTGTATGACCACCCAAACCGTTCCGTCTAACCGTCGCTGGTTCAGCAAAGCCTGGCTGCTTGAGCAAAAGTCGCTGATTGCGCTGATTGTGTTGATTGCCGTGGTCGCCAGCCAGAGCCCTAATTTCTTTACCGTGGCAAACCTGTTCAACATTTTGCAGCAGACATCGGTCAACGCCATTATGGCGGTGGGCATGACGCTGGTTATTCTGACGTCAGGTATCGATCTCTCTGTGGGATCGCTACTGGCGCTCACAGGTGCGGTGGCGGCATCGCTGGTGGGAATGGAGGTGAATGCCTTTGTTGCGGTTGCGGCCTCGCTGGCGCTGGGCGCAGCCATTGGCGCGGTGACCGGTACCATTGTCGCGCGCGGTAAGGTGCAGGCTTTTATCGCCACGCTGGTGATGATGCTGTTACTGCGCGGTGTCACCATGGTTTATACCAACGGCAGCCCTGTGAATACCGGCTTTAATGACAATGCCGATCTGTTCGGCTGGTTTGGTATTGGTCGTCCGTTGGGGATTCCTACACCCGTATGGCTGATGGTGCTGGTGTTCGTGGCGGCCTGGTACATGCTGCACCACACGCGGTTGGGCCGCTACATCTATGCACTGGGGGGGAATGAAGCCGCAACACGTCTCTCCGGTATCAACGTCAATCGGGTCAAAGTCATTGTTTATTCGCTGTCTGGCATGCTGGCGGCGCTGGCGGGTTCTATCGAAGTCGCCCGTCTTTCGTCCGCGCAGCCGACAGCCGGAACAGGCTATGAACTGGATGCGATTGCCGCCGTTGTATTAGGCGGTACCAGCCTGGCCGGAGGTAAGGGCCGGATTGTTGGCACCTTAATTGGCGCATTAATCCTTGGCTTTTTGAACAATGGTTTAAATCTGATGGGTGTATCGTCGTATTACCAGATGATCGTAAAAGCGGTAGTCATTCTGCTGGCGGTGCTGGTGGACAATAAAAGCAGCAAATAACTCAGACCTTAATACAGGATAAAATGATGAAAAAGTTAACTGCATTAGCTGTGATCCTTGGTGCAACGCTCAGCGCCAGCGCAATGGCTAAAGATACCATTGCCTTAGTTATCTCTACGCTGAACAACCCGTTCTTCGTTTCACTGAAAGACGGCGCACAGAAAGAAGCCGATAAACTGGGCTACAACCTGGTCGTGCTGGATTCACAGAACAACCCGGCAAAAGAACTGGCTAACGTTCAGGACTTAACCGTGCGCGGGACGAAAGTGCTGTTGATTAACCCGACCGATTCTGACGCTGTCGGCAACGCCATCAAAATGGCTAACCAGGCGAAGATCCCGGTGATCACCCTGGACCGCGTAGCTGCACAGGGTACGGTAGTCAGTCACGTTGCATCTGATAACCGCTTTGGCGGCAAGATGGCGGGTGACTACATCGCACGTAAACTGGGTGATAACGCGAAAGTGATCGAGTTAGAAGGCATCGCAGGGACCTCTGCTGCGCGTGAACGTGGCGAAGGTTTTAAACAGGCTGCTGACGCACATAAATTCCAGATCCTGGCCAGCCAGCCGGCAGACTTTGATCGTACCAAGGGTTTGAACGTTATGCAGAACCTGCTGCAGGCGCACCCGGATGTTCAGGCGGTGTTTGCACAGAATGACGAAATGGCACTGGGCGCGCTGCGTGCACTGCAAACTGCAGGTAAAACCGATGTGATGGTCGTCGGTTTCGATGGCACACCTGATGGCGTGAAAGCCGTTGAAGGTGGCAAGCTGGCCGCAACCGTGGCTCAGATGCCAGAGAAAATTGGCATGATCGGCGTTCAGACTGCTGATAAAGTGCTGAAAGGTGAAAAAGTGCAGGCGGTCAATCCGGTCGATCTGAAACTGGTTACCAAATAAATCAAAGAAAAGCAGGGCATTGCGCCACCCGTCGGTGGCGCACTTATTTTGGACTCCTCCAATGAGCAAAAACGCAAAACTGGCCGTTCTTGGTAGCATTAATGCTGACCACATTCTTAATCTGGCTCATTTTCCCCGCCCTGGAGAAACGGTGATCGGGCAGAAATACCAGATTGCGTTTGGCGGTAAAGGCGCGAATCAGGCGGTTGCCGCGGGTCGTGCGGGTGCGAATATCGCTTTTATAGCCTGTGTTGGCGCTGATGACATTGGCGAACGTATTTGCCAGCAGCTCGCGCAGGACAATATTGATACGCATCCAGTAGAAGCCGTCGAGGGTAAATCTACGGGGGTGGCGATGATTTTCGTGAATGGCGAAGGCGAAAATAACATTGGCATCTATTCCGGCGCCAACGCGGCATTGACGCCGCAGTATGTTGAACGTCACCAGCAGGTCATTGCCCAGGCGGATGCCTTACTGATGCAATTGGAATCGCCCCTGGACAGCGTTTTGGCTGCGGCGACGTTGGCCAGACAGCATCAGACCCGCGTGATTTTAAATCCTGCTCCGGCAACGAAACTGTCTGATGATTTGTTAGCGCTTATCGACATCATTACGCCGAATGAAACTGAAGCTGAAATTCTGACCGGTATTGCGGTAAATAATGATGATGATGCAGCACGTGCCGCCGCCGCATTGCATGAAAAAGGTATTGCTACCGTTTTGATCACCCTGGGACGCCGTGGCGTCTGGCTCAGTGAAAATGGGAAGGGACAACGTATTGCCGGCTTTGAGGTCAACGCGGTCGACACCATTGCTGCTGGCGATACCTTTAACGGTGCGTTTATCACTGCGCGCCTTGAAGGTAAGGCCATGCATGATGCCGTTCGTTTTGCCCATGCCGCCGCGGCAATTGCGGTAACCCGTTCAGGTGCGCAGCCTTCTGTACCGTGGCGTGCGGAAATCGACGACTTTTTACAGCAGCAGGGTTAAGCGCTTGGCTACGATGAAAGATGTCGCCCGACTGGCGGGTGTCTCAACTTCAACGGTTTCACACGTCATCAACAAGAACCGTTTTGTCAGTGACGGCGTGCGTGAAAAAATTGAACAGGCGATCCGCGAACTCAACTACGCGCCGTCGGCATTAGCGCGTAGCCTCAAGCTTAACCAAACCAATACCATCGGCATGCTGCTGACTGCCAGTAGCAACCCTTTTTATGCAGAAGTCGTGCGTGGGGTGGAAGACAGTTGCTATGAGCGGGGATACAGTCTGATTCTTTGTAATACCGCTGGCGACGAAGCGCGCATGAATCGTAGCCTGGAAACGCTGCTGCAAAAGCGCGTTGATGGCTTGCTTATCATGTGTACCGAGAGTCATCTGCCTTCGGCCGAAATCCTTAATCGTTATCCTTCTATCCCAACGGTGATGATGGACTGGGCACCTTTTGAAGGCCATGGCGATATTATTCAGGATAACGCGTTGTTAGGGGGAGAGCTGGCCACGCAGCACCTAATTGACAGTGGCTACTCGCGTATTGCCTGTATTTCTGGGCCGCTTGATAAAACACCTGCACGCATGCGACTGGAAGGTTATTACCAGGCGATGCAGAAAAGCGGTCTGCATGTTCCGCCAGAATATGTTGTCAGTGGCGACTTTGAGTTTTCAGGCGGCTACAACGCGATGTTTGAATTGCTGGCGCTGGAAACGCCGCCGCATGCTGTTTTTACCAGCAACGACGCGATGGCGGTTGGCGTTTATCACGCATTGCATCAGGCCGGACTGCAGATTCCACAGGATATGGCGGTGATGGGATATGACGATATTGAACTGGCACGCTATATGTCACCGCCGCTGAGTACTATTCATCAACCTAAAGATGAACTGGGCGAACTGGCGATAGATACGCTGATTCACCGTCTGAGCAATCCCGACGTCAGCCAGCAAACACTGGTACTGACGCCGGAGCTGGTGCCGCGAGGCTCGGTTTAAGCCTTTTTCTTTTTATCGCGATTGCTGATCAGGTTACGTCCATCACCATTGCGCAACATCATAAATGTTAGCGCCGACAGCACGGTTACGATGCCCATCGTCAGGAAGGTGGAATGGAACTGTTCTACCGTCGTGCTATCAAACTCCTGATAAAAACGCAGTACAGCAGCGCTGACCGCTACACCGAAACTGATCGCCAGTTGTTGTGTCACGGCTAGCACGCTATTGCCGCCACTGGCGTTGTCGTCATCTAAATCAGCCAACGTAATGGTATTCATCGCCGTAAACTGGGTGGACATCGCCATACCCAGCAGAAAGAGCGGTATCAATAACAATGCGATGCTTTCAGAAGGTGACTGCAGTGAAAAGCTGGCAATCATGAACCCGATAATCACCGTAATGCTGACCAGCAAGCGGCGGTAACCAAACCAGCGCAGCAGCTGCGTCACGCTTTGTTTTGCCAGAATAGATCCTACGGCCGTGGGCGCCATCATGCATCCCGCCAGAATAGCCGAGTAACCGAAACCCACCTGAAGCATCAGCGGCATCAAAAACGGCACACAGCCTGTACCAAGCCGCGAGGCGATATTGCCAATGATACCTACCGAGAAGGTGCGGGTCTTAAACATCGGCAGATTAATAAGGGGAGAGGGGTGACGTCGGGCGTGCGCAATATAAAGAAGCAATAACACAACACCGCCACACAATACCCCGGCCGCAATCCAGGGCGAGACGATACGCTCACCAAACAGCTCTATCCCGGTGGAGATCATCACCAACCCGATGCCGAAGAGTAAAAAGCCCAGAAAGTCGAAGCGGCGTTTAGGCGTAGTAAAGTCAGGCATATATTTACGCGCATAGAATATGCCCAGTATGCCAATAGGGATGTTAATCAGGAATATCCAGTGCCAGGTGGCATACGTCACCATTACACCGCCCAACAGCGGCCCCAGGATCGGCCCCACTAACCCCGGCATCGTCACAAAGTTAAGGATGGGTAAGAGTTCACTGCGCGGATAGGCGCGCAAGAGTGCCAGGCGCGCTACCGGCATCATCATGGCACCACCAACGCCCTGAATGACACGGGAGGTAACCAGAACAGATAAAGAAGGCGACAAGGCGCAGGCTAACGAGCCAAGGGTAAAGAGCGAAACGGCAATCATGAAGATTTTGCGTGTGCCGTAACGATCTGCAAGCCAGCCGCTGACGGGGATAAGCATGGCAACGGTTAAGGTGTAGCTGATGACGGCGGACTGCATGGCAAGCGGGGAACGGTCAAGACTGGTGGCGATCGCGGGCAGGGCTGTGTTCAATATCGTGGCATCCAGTGACTGCATAAAGAATGCCATAGCGGCAATCCATGGCAGACCGGCCATACTGCGCGCGGATTTAATCATTGAGCGTCCTTCGTAATGTTTTCAGCAAAGATAATGAAGAAGAATAGCATTGGCAGAAATGCACAATACGCCTCTTTCAAAGACTACGTGGTGATTTCCGTGCGTTGTTTAGGCAGGAAGTGGTGCTTTTTACCTCGTTCGTTTAAAAATAAACCGCTCAGACATTTTTTTATAATTAATGCTTGTCACTCAGAAAGAACTCCCTATAATGCGCCTCCACTGACACGGCACAACGGCTTACGTAACGCGGTGTTCAGCAGGAGGCTCCCAGGAGTTTCCGCCGGAGAAAAACTTCTGAAAAAGAGGTTGACTCTGAAGGAGGAAAGCGTAATATACGCCACCTCGCGACAGACGGTTAACCCGCTGTTCGCACTGCTCTTTAACAATTTATCAGACAATCTGTGTGGGCACTCGCAGGATTGATATCAGCGTCTCCGGACGTAAAAAATATCAAAGCCTCACGAGTGAACACATAATGAAATTCATTATGACGTTTTACAGATGAGCACCGCTGGACTTGTTTCAGCAAATCAAACTTAAATTGAAGAGTTTGATCATGGCTCAGATTGAACGCTGGCGGCAGGCCTAACACATGCAAGTCGGACGGTAGCACAGAGGAGCTTGCTCCTCGGGTGACGAGTGGCGGACGGGTGAGTAATGTCTGGGGATCTGCCCGATAGAGGGGGATAACCACTGGAAACGGTGGCTAATACCGCATAACGTCGCAAGACCAAAGAGGGGGACCTTCGGGCCTCTCACTATCGGATGAACCCAGATGGGATTAGCTAGTAGGCGGGGTAACGGCCCACCTAGGCGACGATCCCTAGCTGGTCTGAGAGGATGACCAGCCACACTGGAACTGAGACACGGTCCAGACTCCTACGGGAGGCAGCAGTGGGGAATATTGCACAATGGGCGCAAGCCTGATGCAGCCATGCCGCGTGTATGAAGAAGGCCTTCGGGTTGTAAAGTACTTTCAGCGGGGAGGAAGGCGATGTGGTTAATAACCGCGTCGATTGACGTTACCCGCAGAAGAAGCACCGGCTAACTCCGTGCCAGCAGCCGCGGTAATACGGAGGGTGCAAGCGTTAATCGGAATTACTGGGCGTAAAGCGCACGCAGGCGGTCTGTTAAGTCAGATGTGAAATCCCCGGGCTTAACCTGGGAACTGCATTTGAAACTGGCAGGCTTGAGTCTCGTAGAGGGGGGTAGAATTCCAGGTGTAGCGGTGAAATGCGTAGAGATCTGGAGGAATACCGGTGGCGAAGGCGGCCCCCTGGACGAAGACTGACGCTCAGGTGCGAAAGCGTGGGGAGCAAACAGGATTAGATACCCTGGTAGTCCACGCCGTAAACGATGTCGACTTGGAGGTTGTTCCCTTGAGGAGTGGCTTCCGGAGCTAACGCGTTAAGTCGACCGCCTGGGGAGTACGGCCGCAAGGTTAAAACTCAAATGAATTGACGGGGGCCCGCACAAGCGGTGGAGCATGTGGTTTAATTCGATGCAACGCGAAGAACCTTACCTACTCTTGACATCCAGAGAACTTAGCAGAGATGCTTTGGTGCCTTCGGGAACTCTGAGACAGGTGCTGCATGGCTGTCGTCAGCTCGTGTTGTGAAATGTTGGGTTAAGTCCCGCAACGAGCGCAACCCTTATCCTTTGTTGCCAGCGATTCGGTCGGGAACTCAAAGGAGACTGCCGGTGATAAACCGGAGGAAGGTGGGGATGACGTCAAGTCATCATGGCCCTTACGAGTAGGGCTACACACGTGCTACAATGGCGCATACAAAGAGAAGCGACCTCGCGAGAGCAAGCGGACCTCATAAAGTGCGTCGTAGTCCGGATCGGAGTCTGCAACTCGACTCCGTGAAGTCGGAATCGCTAGTAATCGTGGATCAGAATGCCACGGTGAATACGTTCCCGGGCCTTGTACACACCGCCCGTCACACCATGGGAGTGGGTTGCAAAAGAAGTAGGTAGCTTAACCTTCGGGAGGGCGCTTACCACTTTGTGATTCATGACTGGGGTGAAGTCGTAACAAGGTAACCGTAGGGGAACCTGCGGTTGGATCACCTCCTTACCTGAAGATACCTTCCCGCGAAGTGCTCACACAGATTGTCTGATAGAAAGATAAAGAAGCAAGACGGCTGCGAAGTCGAGACACGTCAGTGTCCCCTTCGTCTAGCGGTTAGGACTCCGCCCTTTCACGGCGGCAACAGGGGTTCGAATCCCCTAGGGGACGCCACTTGCTTGGTGACAGGTGAAAGGTGTCTCCACGAAGTATCTCAAAACTGGCCTCAGGGTCACGTTTGAGATATTTGCTCTTTAACAATCCGGAACAAGCTGAAAATTTGAAACGACGCATTGTCGTGTTCCTCCGTAATAAGGAACACAGTACAACGCGTTCGAGTCTCTCAAAAGCTTACAGCTTACAAGCTAACTGTGAAGCCGTTACGGTGAAACAGATAAACGCCTGTGGGTTGTGAGGTTAAGCGACTAAGCGTACACGGTGGATGCCCTGGCAGTCAGAGGCGATGAAGGGCGTGCTAATCTGCGATAAGCGCCGGTAAGGTGATATGAACCGCTACAACCGGCGATACCCGAATGGGGAAACCCAGTGTGACTCGTCACACTATCATGCAGTGAATACATAGCTGTATGAGGCGAACCGGGGGAACTGAAACATCTAAGTACCCCGAGGAAAAGAAATCAACCGAGATTCCCCCAGTAGCGGCGAGCGAACGGGGAGGAGCCCAGAACCATCATCAGCTTGTGCATCAGTGGAAGCGTCTGGAAAGTCGCAGGGTACAGGGTGATACTCCCGTACACAAAGGTGCACAGGCTGTGAGTTCGATGAGTAAGGCGGGACACGTGGTATCCTGTCTGAATATGGGGGGACCATCCTCCAAGGCTAAATACTCCTGACTGACCGATAGTGAACCAGTACCGTGAGGGAAAGGCGAAAAGAACCCCGGCGAGGGGAGTGAAACAGAACCTGAAACCGTGTACGTACAAGCAGTGGGAGCCTTCTTTATGGGGGTGACTGCGTACCTTTTGTATAATGGGTCAGCGACTTATATTCTGTAGCAAGGTTAACCGTATAGGGGAGCCGCAGGGAAACCGAGTCTTAACTGGGCGTTAAGTTGCAGGGTATAGACCCGAAACCCGGTGATCTAGCCATGGGCAGGTTGAAGGTTGGGTAACACTAACTGGAGGACCGAACCGACTAATGTTGAAAAATTAGCGGATGACCTGTGGCTGGGGGTGAAAGGCCAATCAAACCGGGAGATAGCTGGTTCTCCCCGAAAGCTATTTAGGTAGCGCCTCGTGAATTCATCTCCGGGGGTAGAGCACTGTTTCGGCTAGGGGGCCATCCCGGCTTACCAACCCGATGCAAACTGCGAATACCGGAGAATGTTATCACGGGAGACACACGGCGGGTGCTAACGTCCGTCGTGAAGAGGGAAACAACCCAGACCGCCAGCTAAGGTCCCAAAGTCATGGTTAAGTGGGAAACGATGTGGGAAGGCCCAGACAGCCAGGATGTTGGCTTAGAAGCAGCCATCATTTAAAGAAAGCGTAATAGCTCACTGGTCGAGTCGGCCTGCGCGGAAGATGTAACGGGGCTAAACCATGCACCGAAGCTGCGGCAGCGACGCTTATGCGTTGTTGGGTAGGGGAGCGTTCTGTAAGCCGTCGAAGGTGTGCTGTGAGGCATGCTGGAGGTATCAGAAGTGCGAATGCTGACATAAGTAACGATAAACAAGGTGAAAAACCTTGTCGCCGGAAGACCAAGGGTTCCTGTTCAACGTTAATCGGAGCAGGGTGAGTCGACCCCTAAGGCGAGGCCGAAAGGCGTAGTCGATGGGAAACAGGTTAATATTCCTGTACTTGGTGTTACTGCGAAGGGGGGACGGAGAAGGCTATATCGGCCGGGCGACGGTTGTCCCGGTTTAAGCGTGTAGGTGTGTGTTCCAGGCAAATCCGGTTCACTTTACACTGAGGCGTGACGACGAGGCACTACGGTGCTGAAGTGATAAATGCCCTGCTTCCAGGAAAAGCCTCTAAGCATCAGGTAACACAAAATCGTACCCCAAACCGACACAGGTGGTCAGGTAGAGAATACCAAGGCGCTTGAGAGAACTCGGGTGAAGGAACTAGGCAAAATGGTGCCGTAACTTCGGGAGAAGGCACGCTGGCGCGTAGGTGAAGGGACTTGCTCCCGGAGCTGAAGCCAGTCGAAGATACCAGCTGGCTGCAACTGTTTATTAAAAACACAGCACTGTGCAAACACGAAAGTGGACGTATACGGTGTGACGCCTGCCCGGTGCCGGAAGGTTAATTGATGGGGTTATCCGCAAGGAGAAGCTCTTGATCGAAGCCCCGGTAAACGGCGGCCGTAACTATAACGGTCCTAAGGTAGCGAAATTCCTTGTCGGGTAAGTTCCGACCTGCACGAATGGCGTAATGATGGCCAGGCTGTCTCCACCCGAGACTCAGTGAAATTGAAATCGCTGTGAAGATGCAGTGTACCCGCGGCAAGACGGAAAGACCCCGTGAACCTTTACTACAGCTTGACACTGAACACTGAGCCTTGATGTGTAGGATAGGTGGGAGGCTTTGAAGCGTGGACGCCAGTCTGCGTGGAGCCGACCTTGAAATACCACCCTTTAATGTTTGGTGTTCTAACGTAGGCCCGTAATCCGGGCTGCGGACAGTGTCTGGTGGGTAGTTTGACTGGGGCGGTCTCCTCCCAAAGCGTAACGGAGGAGCACGAAGGTTGGCTAATCCTGGTCGGACATCAGGAGGTTAGTGCAATGGCATAAGCCAGCTTGACTGCGAGAGTGACGGCTCGAGCAGGTGCGAAAGCAGGTCATAGTGATCCGGTGGTTCTGAATGGAAGGGCCATCGCTCAACGGATAAAAGGTACTCCGGGGATAACAGGCTGATACCGCCCAAGAGTTCATATCGACGGCGGTGTTTGGCACCTCGATGTCGGCTCATCACATCCTGGGGCTGAAGTAGGTCCCAAGGGTACGGCTGTTCGCCGTTTAAAGTGGTACGCGAGCTGGGTTTAGAACGTCGTGAGACAGTTCGGTCCCTATCTGCCGTGGGCGCTGGAGAATTGAGGGGGGTTGCTCCTAGTACGAGAGGACCGGAGTGAACGCACCGCTGGTGTCCGGGTTGTCACGCCAGTGGCACTGCCCGGTAGCTAAGTGCGGAAAAGATAAGTGCTGAAAGCATCTAAGCACGAAACTTGCCCCGAGATGAGTTCTCCCTGAGCCTTTAAGGCTCCTGAAGGGACGTTGAAGACGACGACGTTGATAGGCCGGGTGTGTAAGCGCAGCGATGCGTTGAGCTTACCGGTACTAATGACCCGTGAGGCTTAACCTTACAACGCCAGAGGCGTTTTGGTAGAGAGACGACTTGAATTTTCAGCATTGTTTACCGGATAAAGAATTTAGTTCTGTTCTGCGGACGCGAGTCCGAAGGATTTTGCGCTGAGTGCAAGGCGGCAACCGAGACGGGGTGAAGGAGCATACTGAGGTATGTGACTGAGCGGCGCGAGGGAAGCCAGCGCGGCAGCAGCGTGAAAGACGCAGGACGGAGCACAAAGAATTTGCCTGGCGGCTGTAGCGCGGTGGTCCCACCTGACCCCATGCCGAACTCAGAAGTGAAACGCCGTAGCGCCGATGGTAGTGTGGGGTCTCCCCATGCGAGAGTAGGGAACTGCCAGGCATCAAACAAGTGAAGAAGCCCTGAACTGACGTTCAGGGCTTTTTTACGTCTGCGTTCTGCCAGATAACCCCTCATCTCTGCGCCGTTCCGGACCGGACGCATCCCTTTACCGGCGTTTAACGGGCAAGGGTGAACCTGCAGCAAGGCACGGGTGCAGTGGCGGAGCGACGTAAAACACAGGCACGTCATCTGGTACGCGGCAGACAGGCTCTAACGATGATGGTAATTACACCTTCTTTGCCGTTCGAAGACGGGAAAACCCTCTACTGAACGCTGCTGATCTGCATCATTCACTCGCTACCCATTGTGTTGTCAGCTATGCGCCTTTTTACCCAGCCATGTCAGGATAAATGCGGCCACTTCTTGTGGCTGGTTGATGTTCAAAACGGGCACATTCAGGTTTAAAGTCGTGTCGTCACAGGCGACAGCCACCACCTTCTCATCCAGCAGTGCTGCTAGCTCACCTTTAATACCCGATCGCCAAAGCACAATTTTGGCGACTGGCTCATCTTTAAATCCTTCGACTAACACTACATCCAACTGTTCGCCGTCCATTCGTCCCACTAACGTCATTAAGCTGACAGGCTGCTCAGGCGTTTCACACATCAGCGCCCAACGACGGTCGCTGGCGACAATAACCTGATCGGCTCCGGCTTTACGCAGCCGATAGCTGTCTTTACCCGGCCTGTCTACGTCCATGTCATGGTGGGTATGCTTAATTAATCCTGCACGTATTTCCTGCGCTTTTAACAAGGGTATAACTTGCTCGAGTAGTGTGGTTTTACCGGTTCCGCTCCAGGCGACAATGGCCAATAACGGAATATGCATTATGACTTCTCCTGCATGATCAGATCGTCAGGTGTATTGATGTTGCTGAACGCTGACTCTGGATCGCTAAATAAAACCGGGTGCCCACCATGCTCACGCATAAACTGCATAAGCCTGCGCTCCCCCCGTAACAACCATGTCTCAAGATCGTCGGCAATCGCCTTATTCATCAAGGCCAGGGTTGGATGATCCCGCTGGGAGGATTTCACCCATACAGCAGGTGCGTTGTTACGCTCCTGCCAGAGGCGCGCAACAAAATCATCGGGGATCTGAGGTGTATCACAGGCACAAAATGCCACCCAATCAGTGGGGCTGTGCCGTAAACCGCTCAACATACCTGCAAGCGGTCCTGGGTAGTCCTTGATTGAATCGGTTACGACCTGATAACCACTTAGCTGATAACGATCAATGTTGCGGTTAGCGCTTATTAACACAATGTCTACCTGCGGCCTCAACCGCTGTAGAACGTGTTGGTAAAGGGGTTTACTCTGCATCATGAGTAATCCTTTATCCTGCCCGCCCATACGGCTACCTTGTCCACCAGCAAGGATTACACCGGTAAATGCTGCCATCTTGTCTCCTTGTGTCATTCTGGACGTGAATCACCTGCATTGAGGAATCATTATGAAAACCCATCGGCTGACTGAACTGCTTGAACTCCTGCAACCGGCATGGGAGAAAGAGCCCGATCTTAACCTGTTGGCATTTTTACAAAAACTGGCCCACGAGTCTGGTTTCATTGGCCCATTAAGTGAATTAAGCGATGACGTATTGATTTATCATCTAAAAATGCGTGATTCAGCCAGCGACGATCAGATTCCAGGCCTGAAAAAAGATTATGAAGTCGATTTTAAAACCGCCCTGCTACGTGCACGTGGTGTCATCAAAAATGACGAGTAGTGTTATCCTTGGCCATTAACAGAAAAGATAAGCACAGGGATAACCATGAGTGATGCCGCCTTTAACTTCCAGACACTCAATCCTGATGTCCTGTTGGATGCGCTTTGGGAAACGGGTATTCGGGTTGATTCTGGTTTAACCGCCCTGAACAGCTATGAAAATCGGGTTTATCAGTTTAGCGACGATGAAAAACGTCGCTATGTGGCCAAGTTTTATCGCCCTCAGCGCTGGAGTGCAGAACAGATCACCGAAGAGCATCGGTTTTCCCAGGATTTACTGGATGATGAGGTGCCGATTGCCGCGCCGTTAGTTTTGCAGGGCGATACGCTGCAACGTCATGCTGGCTTTTACTATGCGGTCTTTCCCAGCCTGGGTGGACGGCAGTATGAAACCGACAACGAAGATCAGATGGAATGGGTAGGCCGTTTCCTGGGACGTATTCATCAAACTGGCCGCAAAAGCCTGTTTCAGCAACGCCCATCTATAGGGCTTGAAGAATATCTGGAGCAGCCGCGAGAAGTCCTGGCAAAGGCTGAGCTCGTGCCTGCGTCACTCCGCCCAGCATTGCTGGAAGCTGTCGATAAACTTGGCATCACGCTGCGGCAGTGCTGGCATAGCGACTGGCAGCCGCTACGCTTACATGGTGATTGCCACCCGGGCAATATTCTGTGGCGCGATGGCCCGCTGTTTGTCGATCTTGATGACGCCCGCAATGGTCCCGCTATTCAGGATCTGTGGATGTTAATAAGTGGCGATAGACAGGAACAGCGTATTCAGTGGGATATTCTGTTGGACGCATACAGTGAATTCAGCGACTTCGATATTAACGAATTGTCACTGATTGAGCCTTTACGTGCTATGCGCATGATTTATTATCTGGCCTGGGTCGTGCGCCGCTGGCAGGATCCCGCTTTTCCGCGCGCTTTCCCCTGGATGACGGATGAGGATTTCTGGCGCCGGCAAATTTTGCAGTTTATCGAGCAGGAAAAGGTGTTACGGGAACCTCCGTTGCAGCTGGCCCCGCAATTTTAATGAAAAGTCAGGAGAGTTTTCCCCAATGAAGAAAATATTTTTTGCACTGATGGGTTTGGTGCTGGCGTTCAGCGCATCTGCTGCACAATTCACTGAAGGTAAACAATACGTTAGCCTGCCTAAACCTGTTGCAGGTGAACCCCAGGTCATGGAGTTTTTCTCTTTTTTCTGCCCTCACTGCTACCAGTTTGAGCAAATTTACCATGTCGGTGATGCAGTTAAAAAGAATCTGCCAGCCGATACGAAGATGGTGAAGTACCACGTTGACTTCCTTGGCGGCGACTTAGGTCCCGTTGTCACCTATGCGTGGGCCGTCGCGATGGCGCTGGGCGTAGAAGATAAAGTGACTTCACCTATTTTTGATGGCATTCAGAAAAGCCAGACGATTACGGATGCAGCCAGCCTGAAAGACGTATTCATCAAAGCAGCGGGCATTTCTTCTGAGCAGTACGATGCGGCCTGGAACAGCTTTGCAGTAAAAGCCCTTGTTGCCCAGCAGCAAAAAGCGGCGTCTGACGTTGATCTGCGCGGCGTGCCAGCGATGTTTATTAACGGCAAATATATGGTTAATAACGGCGGTCTGGATACCAGCTCAATGGCGAACTTCGTGGCGGATTATGCCAACGTAGTGAAGTTCCTGGTTGAGAAAAAATAAGCGTTTTACGCTGAGTTTTTTGCAAAACGCCAGCATACGCTGGCGTTTTCATTTGTAATTTGTGCGCCCATCGCTGACCTGTTGAAGAAGCACAGTTTTTCTATCCACACAAGCAAACATGCCATTAAAAATCACGATCGCATCACGGATTTATATTAACTATATGATTTTGTTATTTTTAATTTTGGCTTAATCTTTTTTATGACATAAATAAACTATTGATATAATTTTTACGCACAAAGTTATCCACAGAAAGATCGTTGCGATCCTCATTACAGAAGCACGAAAAACGTCACTCCCTGTTTGTCTTGATTAACCCTTTTCGCCAAGGTGTGGCATCCTTATAGGCCAATCCATGGCAACGAAGAATACACAGACATATGGCGCAAATAGCAGAAAACCCCCTGATTTTGGTTGATGGCTCATCCTATCTTTATCGCGCGTACCACGCTTTCCCGCCGCTAACCAACAGCGCAGGTGAGCCTACTGGTGCTATGTATGGCGTGCTCAACATGCTGAAAAGCCTGTTGGTACAGTACAGCCCTACACATGTTGCTGTGGTGTTTGATGCTAAAGGCAAAACCTTCAGGGATGAACTGTTTGAACATTACAAATCCCACCGCCCACCGATGCCTGATGATTTGCGGTCACAAATAGCGCCGCTGCACGAAATGGTGCGTGCGATGGGCTTGCCGCTGTTGGCTGTCAGCGGCGTTGAAGCGGACGATGTGATTGGTACGCTGGCGTTAGAGGCAGAGAAAAAAGGCCACGCTGTTCTGATCAGCACCGGCGATAAAGATATGGCGCAGCTTGTCACACCGGGCATTACGCTAATCAATACCATGACGAATACCATTCTTGGCCCAGAAGAGGTTGAGCAGAAGTATGGTGTGCCACCGTCGTTGATCATCGATTTTCTGGCGATGATGGGGGACAGCTCAGATAATATTCCCGGCGTACCCGGCGTGGGTGAAAAAACAGCCCAGGCGCTGCTGCAGGGGCTGGGCGGGATGCAGTCCATTTACGACAATCTTGATAAAGTCGCCGATCTCTCTTTTCGCGGTGCAAAAACCATGGCCGCGAAACTGGAGCAGAATCGCGATGTTGCTTTTCTTTCTTATCAACTTGCCACCATTAAAACAGACGTCGAGCTCGATCAACCCTGTGAAGCGCTTACGGTCAGCGAACCTGATGTTAACGCGCTGCAAGCGCTATTTAGCCGTTTCGAATTCAAGCGCTGGTTGACCGACCTGCAAGAGGGAAAATGGCTGCAGGGTACTAAAAGCAACCGGCAAGCCCAGCAGGTTCTTACCGATGAGCCGGTGGCGAGCGTTGAGGCCACCAGCCTGTTATCGGCTGACGGCTATATCACCATTCTGGATCAGCAAACCTTAGATGCCTGGGTGGAGAAGCTGAAAAACAGCGAGGTCTTTGCGTTCGATCTCGAAACCGATGGGCTGGATACGTTAACGGCTAATATCGTCGGCCTCAGTTTTGCGGTAGCGCCAGGTGAGGCGGCTTATCTGCCTGTGGCCCATGATTACCTCGATGCGCCGGAGCAGCTCGACCGCGATGCCGTTCTTGCGCAACTCAAGCCGCTGCTCGAAGATCCTGACGCCAGTAAAGTGGGGCAAAATCTCAAATACGATCGTGGCGTGCTGAAAAACTACGATATTGAACTCGCCGGTATCAAATATGACACCATGCTGGAGTCATATATCCTGAACAGCGTAGTGGGCAAGCATGATATGGACAGCCTGTCTGCGCGGTGGCTGAATCATAAAACCATTACCTTTGAAGAGATCGCCGGTAAAGGGAAAAATCAGCTCACATTTAATCAAATCGCTTTAGAGCAGGCTGCACATTACGCAGCAGAAGATGCCGATGTCACTCTGCAACTGCATTTGAAAATGTGGCCTGAGCTTGAAAAAGAAGCCGGCCCTAAAAAGGTTTTTGAACAAATTGAAATGCCCCTGCTTAAGGTGATTTCACGTGTCGAGCGTAACGGCGTATTGATCGATCAAGCCATTCTGGCGCAGCACTCTAAAGAGCTGACATCGCGCCTGGCTGAGCTTGAGCTTAAAGCGCATGAGCTGGCGGGCGAGCCCTTTAATCTCTCATCGACCAAGCAGCTGCAGGTCATCCTGTTTGAAAAGCAGGGCATTAAGCCGACGAAGAAAACACCCGGAGGCGCGCCTTCTACCAGTGAAGAAGTTCTGGCTGAGCTGGCACTGGACTATCCGCTGCCAAAGGTCATTCTGGAGCACCGTGGGTTGTCGAAACTGAAGTCAACTTACACTGATAAACTGCCGCTGATGATCAATCCTGTCAGCGGTCGCGTGCACACGTCCTATCATCAGGCGGTAACGGCTACCGGTCGCCTGTCTTCAACCGATCCTAACCTGCAAAACATCCCGGTCCGTAACGATGAAGGACGCCGCATTCGTCAGGCCTTTGTTGCGGGCAAGGGGAACCGTATCGTGGCGGCGGACTATTCACAGATTGAACTGCGTATCATGGCGCATCTGTCACAGGATAAAGGCCTGCTCGATGCCTTTTCCCAGGGAGAAGATATTCACCGTGCTACTGCGTCAGAGGTCTTTGGCGTGCCGCTGTCTAAGGTCACGGGCGAACAACGTCGTAGCGCCAAGGCCATCAACTTTGGTCTTATCTACGGCATGAGCGCGTTTGGATTATCTCGCCAGCTGAACATTGGCGCAGGCGAAGCGAAAAAGTATATGGATTTGTACTTCGAGCGCTATCCTGGCGTGCTGCGCTATATGGAAAACACGCGCCAGCTTGCAGCCAGTAACGGGTATGTTGAAACGCTGGATGGACGCCGTTTGTGGTTGCCCGACATCAAGTCCAGTAATGCCATTCGTCGTAAAGCTGCTGAACGTGCGGCGATTAATGCCCCCATGCAGGGAACGGCCGCGGATATCATCAAACGCGCTATGATTGCGGTCGATGACTGGTTACAAAAGCAAACCGATGATGCGGTCAGGATGATCATGCAAGTGCACGATGAACTGGTGTTTGAAATCAAAGCTGAAGCCGTCGATGAAGCCAGCAAGCAGATTCGCGCGCTGATGGAGGGCAGCATGGCGCTGGATGTCCCCTTACTGGTCGAAGTCGGCGTAGGCGACAACTGGGATCAGGCGCATTAAGACTCTGGCTGGTGGCGTTTATGCGCCACCGCTGGCGCATTATCACGTGATCAGGCATGAAGCCGGCACACCGTGGTACCGGCGCTGCAAAACGATGCAGTAACTTATTATGGCCTAAGCACTTTTTTTGTAATTTAACTACATGCCACCCTCATTTTTGTGACGAGCATGGTAAAAAAAGTGACTAAAAATGAAAGAGAGCAACAAAAAACCCTTTGTTGCTCACAAAAAATCAGGTAAAGTTCGAGGCGTAGGGTACAGAGGTAAGATGTTCTATCTTTCAGACCTTTTACTTCACGTAATCGGATTTGGCTGAATTTAGCCGCCCCAGTCATTCTGTGACTGGGGCGTTTTTTATTGGGCTGACGCTAAAAAACGGCAGCCTGTGAGGTTTGTCAGGCTTCAGTGCCCTGATCTTCAACAGCAGGTTCGAGTTCACTAAACCAGCTATTCAGCTTATGGCGCACTTTGTCGACGCCGATTTTTTTCAGCGATGAGAAAACCTCAACCTGCACATCACCCATAAACGCCATTGAGGCTTCTTTCACCATATTGAGCTGGGCTTTACGTGCGCCGGAAGCGAGCTTGTCAGCTTTAGTCAGCAGCAGGAGTACAGGGATCTCGCTCTCAACCGCCCACTGAATCATTTGCTGATCCAGATCTTTAAGCGGGTGGCGGATATCCATCAGTATCACCAGGCCTTTAAGCGCCTGCCTTTTTTGCAGATATTCGCCCAATGCCCGTTGCCATTTGAGTTTCATCTCTTCTGGCACTTCAGCATAGCCGTAACCCGGTAAGTCTACGAGGCGCTTGCCTTCTGCAACTTCAAACAGGTTAATCAGCTGCGTACGACCGGGTGTTTTACTGGTTCGCGCCAGGCCTTTTTGATTGGTGAGCGTATTTAAGGCGCTGGATTTACCCGCGTTTGAACGACCAGAAAACGCAACTTCAATGCCGGTATCAGAGGGCAAATGGCGGATGTCCGGTGCGCTAAGAATGAAGCGGGTGACATGGTAATTCAGTTCAGACAAGGGAATACTCCAGAAACGCATTAGGGCAATGGCGCTGATTATACGCGTTATGGCGCGAAAGTGCTCAATACCATTGGTGAGGCGCCTTTGTAAGATATTTGCCATAAATTTTGCCCGTTATGTCTCTTTTTAGTTAAATAATTAAAAAAATAAACCATTAAAATTCAGTGAATTATACTTAAGTACAGGTTTTTTCGCCTAAAGACTGACATGTGTTACTTGAGCCTTTTACCATATGGTCTACATTATTCAGCAGTGCAGGATGCACTCATCAGGATGATGCGCTCAGGAATGTTGGGATAACGAAGAGCGGCTGGAATGGAAATGGCTATGGATGGGAGCCGGAAAAGGAAAGGGATACGCTCAGGAGTTGAGCAGGCGCAGGATTAACCGGGACGTTGTGAGCCGAAACGGATTTGAAACATGATTCCTTCTGCTGAAGGTATGAAATAAGGCGACAGCTTGAGCTGTCGCCTTTTTTCTTTGTCTGGTTTCTGCTAGATTTCGCCGCAATTCTATACTGAATAAAAAACACCGGGACCGAACATCATGAAGCAACCTGCAAGCGCTGCGAAAGGTAAGCCTGTCGCCAAAGCTAAACGTAAATCGCGTGAAGATATCAATAATGAAGCGCGCGATCGTAAACGCGATAAAAAGCATCGTGGCCATGCGTCAGGCAGCCGTGCTAATCCGCAAACGCAGAGCAACAACGGCAAGCAAAGCGCCGCCGCGAAAGATCCGCGTATTGGCAGCAAGAAGCCAGTGGCATTGATCGCTGACGAAAAGGCCGCACCGGCAAAAGCGAAAAACGTTGCGGCCAAACCGGCGAGGGAGAAAAAAGTGTCTCTCACTCCTGAAGAGGAGCTGGCGCAGCTGGAGAACAGTGAGCGCCTGGATGCGCTGCTCGATCGTCTTGAAAAGGGTGAGACGTTGTCATCAGAAGATCAGGGCTGGCTTGACGTGACGCTGGATCGCATTGATGAACTGATGGAACAGCTTGGTATTGAAATGGACGAAGAGGAAGACCAGGAGGCGGAAGAGGATATGTATCGCCTGCTAAAAGGTAACTAAGCTGTATTGATCGGCATGCGCGCATGCGCATGCCATGCTTAACAGGTAAACGACAATGTTTTGGCCTGGATCAATTTTCGTGTTGTTGATGACATGTTATCTGCTGTGGTTATTGTTTAAACTACGGCGACTGTCGCGTCTGAAGCAGCGTTTACGTCGGGTTTCCGCCCGCTCACCTCTCTTTCCTTCTGGATCGCGACCTTTACGACGGCAACGTAAGCGGAAGGAGTGAGCATGTCAGCAATGCAGATCAAGTGGGACCAGGCGTTAATTGAAAAATATAACTCTGCCGGTCCGCGTTACACGTCTTATCCCACCGCCTTAGCGTTCAACGATAAGTTTACCGATAACGACTTCAGACACGCCATTGAACGTTATCCGCAACGTGCCTTATCGCTGTATATCCACATCCCGTTCTGTCATCGCCTGTGCTACTTCTGTGGCTGCAATAAGATTGTCACGCGTCAGCTGCATAAAGCCGACCGTTATCTGAATGCGCTTGAGCAGGAGATCACTGCCCGCGCACCGCTGTTTAAGGGTCGTCAGGTTAGCCAGCTGCACTGGGGCGGCGGAACGCCCACGTTCCTTAATAAACAGCAAATCAGCCGGCTGGTGGCGCTGTTGAAGCAGCACTTTACCTTTATCGACGACGCAGAGATGTCGATCGAGGTCGATCCACGTGAAATTGAACTGGATATGATCGATCACCTGCGCGCGTGTGGTTTCAATCGCCTGAGCATGGGCGTGCAGGATTTCAATAAAGCCGTGCAGGAGCGGGTGAATCGGGTACAGGATGAAGCGGTTATTTTTGCCTTGATGGCGCGGGCGCGCGAGCAGGGATTTCGTTCAACCAGCATCGATTTGATTTACGGGTTGCCGCTGCAAACGCCTGAAAGCTTCGCTTATACCTTGCAGCGCGTTATCGCATTGGATCCTGATCGCCTCAGCGTCTTTAACTATGCCCATCTCCCCGGGCTGTTCGCCGCACAGCGTAAAATTAAAGAAGATGAGCTGCCCTCAGCACAGCAGAAGCTGGATATCCTCCAGCAGACCATTACCACGCTGACCCAACAGGGCTATCAGTTTATTGGTATGGATCACTTTGCTAAACCGCAGGACGAGCTGGCAGTCGCGCAACGTGAAGGAAAACTGCACCGCAACTTTCAGGGTTATACGACACAGGGCGACAGTGACTTGCTGGGGCTTGGCGTATCTGCGATTAGCATGATCGGCGACAGCTATGCGCAAAACCAGAAAGGGCTTAACGACTGGTACAGTCAGGTTGAAAAACAGGGCCATGGCCTGTGGCGCGGATTACTGCTCAGTGAAGACGACTGCTTACGTCGCGACGTGATTAAAAGGCTGATCTGCAATTTCTCACTTGATTTCAGCACGGTCGAAGCGCAGTGGAATATTCAGTTTGAACGCTATTTTGCGGAAGACATGGCGCTGTTAAAACCGCTGATTAGTGATGGGCTGGTGGAGCAGCATGCAACGGACCTGAGAGTGACGGGAGCCGGACGCTTGCTGATTCGAAATATCTGTATGTGCTTTGATGCGTATCTACGTCACAAGGCGCGGCAGCAGCAGTTTTCACGCGTCATATAAAAAAGCCGGAGCAGCCTGCGCTGTTCCGGCAGTGGATTTCTTATTCCATCCCCAGTTCTTTGAGCTTACGCGTCAGGGTATTTCTCCCCCAACCCAGCAAACGTGCCGCTTCCTGTTTGTGGCCCTGAGTATGACGGAGCGCCGTGGTCAGCAACGTACGCTCCATCTCCGGCTGGGCTTCAGACAGTAGATTTTGATGACCGGAACGCAAGGCGCGGTCAGCCCACTGCGCCAGCAGGGTTGCCCAGTTATCCGGCAACGACTGAGTAGGGCTTTCCGGGGTACTGGATTCAAACAGCTCTGGCGGAAGATCCTGGATCAGCACTTCCTGTCCCGCAGCCATAACGGTTAACCACCGACAGGTATTCTCCAACTGGCGCACGTTACCCGACCAGTGCAGACGTGTCAGCGCGGTTTCGGTTTCCGCGTGCAGAATCTTGGCCTCAACCCCCAGTTCCCGTGCCGCAACCTGGAGGAAATAACGGGCCAGACGCGGGATATCCTCACGGCGCTCACGCAACGGCGGCAGATGCACGCGGATGACGTTCAGACGATGGAATAAATCCTCACGGAACTTGCCTTCCTGCACCCGCAGTTCAAGGTTCTGATGCGTTGCGGCAATAATACGGACGTCAACTTTTACCGGCGCATAGCCGCCGACGCGGTAAAATTGCCCGTCAGCCAGAACACGCAGCAGTCGTGTCTGAACATCCAGCGGCATATCGCCGATTTCGTCTAAAAACAGCGTGCCGCCATCGGCCTGTTCAAAACGGCCCTGACGGATCTGATTGGCACCGGTAAACGCCCCTTTTTCATGACCAAACAGTTCTGACTCGATCAAATCCTTGGGAATCGCGGCCATATTCAGGGCAATAAACGGCGCTTTGCTGCGAGGGCTGTGGCGATGCAGCGCATGCGCAACCAGTTCTTTACCCGTACCGGATTCCCCGTTGATCAGAACGCTGATCGACGAGCGAGAGAGACGGCCAATAATACGAAACACATCCTGCATGGCGGGCGCTTCGCCGATAATATCGGTGGTCGGGCCGCTGACAGGCTGATTACGTGGCTGCTGCTGTTCCTGATAGTGGCTGATGGCGCGCTCGACCAGCGCAACAGCCTCATCAATATCAAACGGCTTGGGCAGATAATCAAACGCCCCTTGCTGATAGGCACTGACCGCGGCATCCAGATCGGAGTGCGCCGTCATGATGATGACCGGGAGCATGGGATGGCGCTGTTTAATCTGTTTTAGCAGCGTCAGCCCGTCCATTCCGGGCATACGAATGTCTGACAATAAAACGTCCGGCGTTTTTGTCGCTAATGCGTTCAGGACGTCGTTCGCACTGTCAAAGGTCGCACAGCTCAAACCGGCTCCAGTGAGCGCGCGTTCAAGCACCCAGCGGATGGAGCTATCGTCATCGACGATCCAGACTATCCCTCGTTGCATAGAAACCTCACTGGCGAATAGGCAGGTAAACCGAAAATTCGGTATGACCTGGCCAACTGTTAAACTCAATTTTTCCTGAATGCTGATCAATCAGGCTACGGGCAATAGAAAGACCTAAACCGGTTCCGCCTTCACGTCCGCTTACCATCGGATAAAACAGCGTATCCTGAAGCTGAGCCGGAATGCCGGGACCGTCATCTTCGATATCAATACGGGCGACCAGGCGATACCGCGTACCGTGCAGCGTCAGCTGAAAGGCGGTACGGGTGCGAATGACTATCGTGCCACCGTCCTCGCCCAGCGCCTGCAGCGCATTACGCACCACATTCAGCAGTACCTGTTCGATCTGGTCGGGATCGTGGGGCAACTCCGGCAGGCTGGGATCGTAATCGCGGACCAGAGACACATTTTCTGGCAGCTCCATCGAGACCAGGTTGACCACCCGTTCGGCGACCTGATGAATACTCTGGGTGATGTGCATCCCGGGCTGTTGCGGCCCTAATAAGCGATCCACCAGATTCCGCAGGCGATCGGCCTGTTCAATAATGACTTTGGTATATTCATTCAGCGCGGGATCGGGCAGGGCGCGAGACAGCAGCTGGGCCGCACCGCGCAGTCCGCCTAACGGATTTTTAATCTCATGAGCCAGCCCACGCACCAGATCGCGTGCCGCAACCTGCTGAGCATGCTGGAGTTGTTCCTGGCTCAGGCGACGTTGATTATCCATGGGCGCCATTTCCAGCAAAATCAGGCCATCAGGCAAGCGCTGCGCTGTCAGCGACATAATATGTGCCCGACCATCGACCACCAGGGTAACTTCACTGTCCGTAAAGCCCTGGCCCGCCTCAAGACTCTCGCGCATTACCTCGACATTCAGCGAAAAGTAGCCGGTCAGTTCAGGTAACGGCGTGCCGAATAATTTACGCGAGCTTTGCGCCAGTAATTGCTGTGCCGCGGGGTTGGCGTAGTGAATAACCAAATCGTTATCCACCAACAAAATACTGTTGATTAAGGTATTGAGAATCTGCCCGGCATCGGGCAGTGAGGCAGTTGCCATACAGCGTTCCTCTGCACTGATTTAGTGCATTGTAATCTTTAAGCCGGAATTAAAGCGAATGAACGATGAATTCGCGGAGAAAAAAGCCCATCCGAAGATGGGCTAAAGTTTCCACGGCAACAAAAAAACGTTTCAGACTATCGGTGCCGCCTTTGCAAGATCTGTCTGCGGCACCCATTTGCTTATTCTGAAATTAAACGCTGTAGTACAGTTCGAACTCAACCGGGTGCGGCGTCATGCGCACACGATCGTTTTCGGATTTACGCAGTTCGATATAGGCATCGATCGCGTCATCAGTGAACACGCCGCCACGGGTCAGGAACTCGCGGTCTTCGTTCAGGGCAATCAGCGCTTCTTCCAGTGAACCTGCAACTTTTGGAATTTCAGCTTCTTCTTCCGGTGGCAGGTCATACAGGTTTTTGTCCATCGCATCGCCAGGATGGATCTTGTTGATGATGCCATCAAGACCCGCCATCAGCAGTGCGGTAAACGCCAGGTATGGGTTAGCCGCTGGATCCGGGAAGCGCGCTTCAATACGACGTGCTTTCGGGCTGGCAACAACCGGGATACGGATTGAGGCTGAACGGTTACGCGCTGAATAGGCCAGCATCACCGGCGCTTCATAACCCGGCACCAGACGCTTGTAGGAGTTGGTGGTTGGGTTCGCCAGGGCGTTAATAGCTTTAGCATGCTTGATGATGCCGCCAATGTAGAACAGCGCCATTTCAGACAGGCCGCCGTACTTATCGCCAGAGAACAGGTTCTGACCGCCTTTAGACAGCGACATATGGCAGTGCATACCGGAACCATTATCACCAAACATCGGTTTTGGCATAAAGGTCGCCGTTTTGCCGTAGGCATGAGCCACGTTGTGAACGACATATTTGTAGATCTGAATTTCGTCAGCTTTTTTGGTCATGGTATTGAAGCGGGTAGCCACTTCGTTCTGACCTGCTGTTGCAACTTCATGGTGATGGGCTTCAACAACCAGACCCATTTGCTCCATGGTCAGACACATGGCAGAACGGATGTCCTGTGATGAGTCAACCGGTGGAACCGGGAAGTAACCGCCTTTCAGGCCTGGACGGTGGCCTTTGTTGCCGCCTTCGTATTCTTTGCCGGTGTTCCAGGCTGCTTCGATATCGTCGATAGCAACATGAGAACCCGAAGTTGAAGAACCAAAACGAATATCGTCAAACAGGAAGAACTCTGGCTCTGGGCCAAACAGAACGGTATCCGCAATGCCTGAAGAACGCAGGTAATCTTCCGCGCGCTTGGCGATAGAACGTGGATCGCGGTCATAGCCCTGCATGGTGCCTGGCTCAAGAATGTCGCAACGAATGATCAGGGTCGAATCTTCAAAGAAAGGATCCATTACCGCCGTGGTTGCATCCGGCATCAGCACCATGTCTGATTCGTTAATGCCTTTCCAGCCGCCGATGGAAGAGCCATCGAACATCTTGCCTTCTTCGAAGAAGTCAGCGTTAACCTGGTGAGCCGGAATAGTAACGTGCTGTTCTTTACCTTTGGTATCGGTAAAACGCAGGTCAACAAACTTAACTTCATGCTCGTTCATCATCGAGAGAACGTGTTCAGCGGACATACTCAACTCTCCTGGAAATGGTCATTGTCTACATGGCGAGAACCGGGTTACGGAATAGACGACTGTTAACTGTCTTTCCTGAATCTGATCCTGACCAGCTCTGTAACCGTTGTCTTACATCGTTTTCATCTGGATAATACAAAGCGAATTCTGTGCCAACTTTATTTCTTTGCACAAAATCGCGCTGTCATGCACCTTTTTGTCATAAAGGTCATGCACCATGATAGTTGCATTGCACTGTTTGTGTGCGGTTGGGTTGAAAGTGAGCACTTTTTTGGTGCAAAACATCGACACAGTGCAAATTTTGCACGCCTATTAGTGCGATTTTGCGACAATGCAATAAACTTTCAGTGAAAAGTGTGATCGTGTTCAGTCTCCCGCTTAATCCGTGTACAATACCGCGTTATTTCTAATGCCTGAGGCAAAAAAGCTGTGATCGAAAATTTGCGTAACATCGCCATCATCGCGCACGTTGACCATGGAAAGACCACCCTGGTTGATAAACTGCTGCAACAGTCCGGTACTTTCGATGCCCGTACTGAAGCCACCGAGCGCGTGATGGACTCCAATGATTTGGAGAAAGAGCGTGGGATTACCATCCTCGCAAAAAATACCGCCATTAAATGGAACGACTACCGTATCAACATCGTTGATACCCCAGGACACGCCGACTTCGGTGGTGAAGTTGAACGCGTAATGTCTATGGTGGATTCGGTACTGTTGGTTGTAGATGCGATGGATGGCCCTATGCCGCAAACCCGCTTCGTAACCAAAAAAGCGTTCGCGCATGGTTTGAAGCCGATTGTGGTTATCAACAAAGTTGACCGTCCTGGCGCGCGTCCTGATTGGGTTGTTGATCAGGTATTTGACCTGTTCGTTAACCTGGATGCGACTGACGAGCAGCTCGACTTCCCTATCATTTTCGCCTCGGCGCTGAATGGTATTGCCGGTCTTGAGCACACAGACATGGCTGACGATATGACCCCGCTGTATCAGGCTATTGTCGACCATGTATCGCCTCCACAGGTTGAAGCGGATGCCCCGCTGCAGATGCAAATCTCTCAGCTGGACTACAACAACTACCTGGGCGTTATCGGTATCGGCCGCATCAAGCGCGGTAAAGTGAAGCCTAACCAGCAAGTCACTATCATTGATAGCGAAGGTAAAACCCGTAACGGTAAAGTCGGTAAAGTGCTGACTCACCTGGGCCTGGAGCGTATTGACAGCGACCTGGCAGAAGCAGGCGATATCATTGCGATTACCGGTCTGGGCGAGCTGAACATTTCTGACACCATTTGTGATCCGCAGAACGTGCAGGCGCTGCCAGCACTGAGCGTGGATGAGCCAACGGTTACCATGTTCTTTAACGTCAACACCTCTCCGTTCTGCGGTAAAGAAGGTAAGTACGTGACGTCTCGTCAGATCCTTGAGCGTCTGAACAAAGAACTGGTTCACAACGTAGCACTGCGTGTTGAAGAAACCGAAGATGCTGACGCGTTCCGCGTATCGGGCCGTGGTGAGCTGCACCTGTCTGTTCTGATCGAGAACATGCGTCGTGAAGGTTTCGAACTGGCGGTATCCCGTCCGAAAGTTATCTTCCGCGAATTCGAAGGCCGTAAGCAAGAGCCTTTCGAGAACGTGACGCTGGATATCGAAGAAACGCATCAGGGTTCAGTCATGCAAGCCATGGGCGAGCGTAAAGGCGACCTGAAAAACATGGATCCAGATGGCAAGGGCCGCGTACGTCTTGACTACGTGATCCCAAGCCGTGGCCTGATCGGTTTCCGTAACGAATTTATGACCATGACCTCAGGTACCGGTCTGCTGTACTCCACCTTCAGTCACTACGATGATATTCGTGCGGGCGAAGTGGGCCAGCGTCAGAACGGCGTGCTGATCTCTAACGGTCAGGGTAAAGCGGTTGCGTTCGCCCTGTTCGGTCTGCAGGATCGCGGCAAGCTGTTCCTGGGTCACGGTGCAGAAGTTTATGAAGGCCAGATCATCGGTATTCACAGTCGTTCTAACGACCTGACTGTAAACTGCCTGACCGGTAAGAAGCTGACTAACATGCGTGCTTCCGGTACTGACGAAGCGACGACGCTGGTTCCACCTATCAAAATGACACTTGAGCAGGCTATCGAGTTCATTGATGATGACGAACTGGTCGAAGTGACCCCTCAGTCAGTGCGTATCCGTAAACGTCACCTGACTGAAAACGACCGTAAGCGTGCTTCACGCGGCGGTAAAGACGCATAACTGCGCTGTAGGAAGCCCCGTTTAAACGGGGCTTTTTTTTTCCTGCGCGATTGCTACCCAGAGTTAAATCTACCCTAAACCAGCCCGTAACTTCTTCTCTCCGCCCTTTCAACGTTGTGTCGTCGTGCCTTAATTTACTGTTTCTGTTTTTCTCATCCAGGCTGCCTGTTCAGGCTGCGCTTTTACCGCTAGAGTGAATGATCCAGGGAACCCGAGGAGGCACCATGCTGTATATCTTTGATTTGGGCAATGTGATTATCGATATCGACTTTAACCGCGTACTGGGCGTCTGGAGTGACCTCAGCCGCGTGCCGCTGGCTTCGCTTCAAAGCCACTTCCATATGGATGACGCATTTGAACAGCATGAGCGCGGCGAAATCAGTGATGAGGCCTTTGCAGAAGCCCTGTGTGAGAAGCTGGATATCGCGCTGAGCTATGAACAGTTCGCGGCAGGCTGGCAGGCGGTTTTTGTGGGTGTCCGGCCGGAGACGCTGGCCGTAATGCACCAGCTAAGACAGGCGGGACATCGGGTGGTGATTCTCTCCAACACCAACGCCCTGCACTGTACCTTCTGGCCAACGCAATATCCTGACGTACAGCAGGCGGCTGACAAGATCTACCTGTCACAGGAGCTGGGCATGCGTAAACCTGAAGCGAGAATCTATCAGCATGTGTTAGATGCTGAAGGGGTGAGCGCCGATCAGGCCGTGTTCTTCGATGACAATGCCGCGAATATTGAGGGCGCGCGGGCGCTGGGAATTAACAGCGTGCTGGTAACCGACAGCACAACCGTGCCGGACTGGTTTGCAGGTCAGCATTAAGCCATGAAGTTACGTCATTTTCGCCCCGGGCTTCATGCGTTCTGGTTGTGGCTTAAGCTGCTGTGGAAGCGCATTGATAATGATGCCATGACGACGCAGGCAGGCAACCTGGCCTTTGTCTCGTTACTGGCGCTGGTGCCGTTGATTGCCGTGGTCTTTGCGCTGTTTGCTGCGTTTCCTGTGTTCTCTGATATTAGCGTACAGCTTAAGAATTTCATTTTTACCAACTTCATGCCCGCTGCGGGTAACACGCTGCAACGTTACCTTGAGCAGTTTGTGGCAAACGTGCACCGGATGACGGCCGTGGGCGCGGTGGGGTTGATCGTAACGGCGCTGTTGCTCATGCATTCCGTGGATTCGGCGCTGAATGCGATCTGGCGCAGCGACAAAAAGCGGCCGCTGGTCTATTCCTTTGCGGTTTACTGGATGATATTAACGCTCGGGCCCTTGCTGGCGGGTGCCAGTTTAGCCATCAGCTCTTATCTGCTGTCGCTGAAATGGATCAACGTGACGGGCGTAACCAGCCTGGTCGATCAGATGCTGCGTTTCTTTCCGCTGCTCTTATCGTGGCTGTCGTTTTGGCTGTTATACAGTATTGTCCCGACACAGCGGGTTCCTTCGCGCGATGCGTTGACGGGGGCGCTGGTCGCCGGACTGTTGTTTGAGCTGGGGAAAAAGGGCTTTGCGCTCTATGTTACGATGTTCCCGTCTTACCAGCTGATTTATGGTGTGCTGGCGGTGATCCCCATTTTATTCCTGTGGGTTTACTGGACCTGGTGTATCGTACTTCTCGGTGCGGAAATTACCGTGACCTTAGATGACTACCGCCAGTTCAAACGGCAGGAAAGAGAAAAAGAACGAGAGGACGGATGATTGCTTTAATTCAACGCGTTCAGCGTGCCAGCGTCAGTATTGATAACGCTGTTGTGGGTGAAATCGGACAGGGATTGTTAATACTGTTGGGCGTTGAAAAAGGTGATGATGACAAGCGCGCCGAGCGGCTGGCGGAGCGCGTGCTGGGCTATCGTATTTTTAGTGACGACCAGGGCAAGATGAACCTGAACGTCAAACAGGCGGGCGGCAGTGTGCTGGTGGTGTCTCAGTTTACGCTGGCTGCCGATACGCAAAAGGGCATGCGCCCCTCATTTTCCGGCGGGGCTGAGCCACAAGAAGCAGAACGGCTGTATGACTATTTCAGCGCGTGTTGCCGTCGCCATGACGTGATGACCGCGAATGGCCGTTTCGCCGCGGATATGCAGGTCGCGCTGGTCAACGACGGGCCAGTGACATTCTGGTTACAGGTATGACGCCGCATACCGCGCGGCTAAACCTCCGCCATCCCGCATCAGACCGAGAGAAACATTTTATGTATCATCTTCGTGTGCCACAAACGGCGGAAGAGCTGGATGTCTATTATCAGTTCCGCTGGGAAATGTTACGAAAGCCGCTGCATCAACCCCAGGGTTCTGAACGGGATGCCTGGGATGCGTTAGCGCATCATCAAATGGTAGTGGATGAGCAGGGTAAACCCGTTGCGGTGGGGCGACTTTACATCAATGCGGATAATGAGGCGGCGATCCGTTTTTTAGCCGTACACCCAACCGTTCAGGGGAAAGGCCTGGGCACGCTGGTGGCGATGACGCTGGAGTCGGTTGCGCGTCAGGAAGGCGTCAAACGTGTGACGTGCAGTGCGCGTGAGGATGCGGTGGCGTTCTTTGCCAAGCTCGGATATGTCAATCAGGGCGAAATTACTGCTCCACAGACCACGCCGGTGCGCCACTTTCTAATGATTAAGCCGGTTGTTACGCTGGATGATATCTTACACCGCGCGGACTGGTGCGGGCAGCTACAGCAGGCCTGGTACGAGCACATCCCCCTGAGTGAAAAAATGGGCGTGCGGATTCTGCAATATACCGGGCAAAAATTTATTACCACCATGCCGGAAACAGGTAATCAAAACCCGCATCATACCTTGTTTGCCGGAAGCCTGTTTTCGCTGGCCACGCTTACCGGCTGGGGGCTGATCTGGCTGCTGCTGCGTGAGCGCCATCTCGGTGGCACCATTATTCTGGCCGATGCGCATATTCGCTATAGCCGGCCGATCACCGGCAGGCCGGGTGCTATTGCCGACCTTGGCTCACTGAGTGGCGATCTCGATCGCCTGGCACGGGGTCGCAAAGCCCGTGTTCAACTGGACGTGCAGCTATTCGGTGATGATGAGTGTGGTGCGGTATTTGAAGCCGTGTACATCGTGTTGCCTGTGGATCCGGACGGACCGCTCGAAGAGGGCGGCTCAGGGGCGCGCATCAATTAAACGACAGGGCCGCGATTGCGGCCCTGTGTGTTTTTACCTCACCTGACCTGCCTGCATGGTCTGCTGCAGTTGCTGGCTGTCTGTATTCACCGACAGCGTGGCGTTAACTGACGGTGCCAGCGGCTGATCGGCCTTCAGGGAGGCATTCAGGCGCAGCTGGAAATTGCTGTCGCCTTCCAGAGGAAGGGCGGGCCAGCCCCAGTTTTGCAAGACATTGACGGGCACGCCGCGACCAGTCAGGTTAAGGCTAACCGGGCGGTCGGTTTGCTGACCCACGGTTGCCGTGCCTTCCAGTAAACCCTTAGCGCTAAACGCGCTGAGTTCCGTCACCCTGATCTGCCGATCGTCAGCCTCCAGCGCAATGGACGGATGGCGTAAATCCGTACGGTTAAAAGTCGATTCCGCTGCATTCAGGCTCAGTTTCCCTGACCAGATCCCCCATTGATGCTGGCGGGCCAACTGCAGATTCTCACCATTGCCATCCAGTGAGGTGAGCTGGAAAGGAAACGCAGGATTGATGTCGATAATCAAATTGCGGTTTGAGGTGAAACGGGTCACGGTAATCCCATCCAGCCAGTCAGGAAGGGGATCCTGCCATAACGCCCGCCAGTTCTGTGGCAGCGTATATTCCAGGCCCGCGACGGCCAGGTTATTCAGTGTTAAGCGTCTGTCGTTACGTGACCAGTTACCGTCAGCCCGGATCACGCCGTTGGCCCAGCGTGAGCTGAACTGGGTCAGGGCAATCCCCTGTGGCGAGAAGTCCATATTGATAATGGGATCGTTGAGCTCGAATTTGCCATTGATAAAGTTGCCTGCGTTCATCGCCAGTGAGCCATCCTGACTCTGCCAGTCCCGGCCTTTCCAACTGATATTTTTCAATGTCAGATCGAGATCGGTTACCGCCCAGTCAGGGCCCTGCAGCCGGGCATCGGTAATATCGACGCGGTTCAGCGTAACCGAGGGCACCTCTTCAAACGGCTTCAGGAAATCGACAAGCGAGCTGGCGGTTTGCAAACGGATATCGTTCAGGCGGAGCTGATTGATCTTCCAGTTTCCCTGCGCATCGCGCTCTCCGTTACCGGTCATCGAGCCCCGGGCTAAATCCGCGCCGATGTTGCTAAACGTCATACGGCCCTGGGACACGTTGCCCTGAATCAGCACGTTTTCACCTGCCACGCTGTTGAGCGTCATCTTGCCTGCACTCATCTGGAACTGTGCATCTTTACCAAGCACATCGTCGGGCAAGGGCTTCCACGGCAGAATGCCGCCATTCACCTGCAGTGCGGAAAGCGGTAAAACGGAAGCGGGACTGTCGATGCGCATGTTGTTCAGTTGCAGGCGATCGGCCTGCACGGGTAAGGCGCTATTCCTGTCCAGATTGGTCAGGTTAACCTCACCGTCACGGAGCTCTATGCTGGCAAAATGGAAGGGATCGCTGAACTGCATCAGGGCGATGCCAAGATCGACGCGTTTGGCGACCAGCACGGCCGGTTGTCCGTCATGGCCAAAACTGAAGTCATCCAGAATAATGTGTGTAGGTGATGAAAAGTTATGTTCGATTTTGCTCAGCGACAGATGCCATTCCGTTTTGTCGCTCACCCAACGGCTAAACCAGCCCGCGCCCCACTGTGTTTGCAGCAGTACATACAGCACCACTAACGCAAACAGTAGTAGTAACAATAAGGTAAGGAAAAACTTTCCTATAAATTTCATCGTATCCTTCCCGGGTTCAGTCCGCTGAAAGGTTGTTATGCCTGAATTATCGTTATAGCTCAACCGCCTGGATGTAAATCAGCATAAATAGCAGGCAGGCCGCAGCCTGCCTTAAAACGACTTTTCCGGTGGAAAGATGAGATTAAGCACAATCGCTGTGATGCCCCCTGCGGCAATACCGGAAGACAGTAAGGTTTTCAACCAGTCCGGTGCAAACTGCAAAATCAGCGGTTGCTGTGACACGCCAAGTCCTGCGGCCAGTGAGAGGGCGATAATCATGATTGCACGCCGGTTAAGCGGCTCTCTGGAGACAATACGCACGCCGGATGCGGCGATGGTACCAAACATCACGATAGTTGCGCCGCCCAGAACCGGCTCAGGAATATGCTGCACCAGTCCACTCACCGCCGGAAACAGACCCAGCAGGATAAGCATCAGCGCCACAACAAAACCAACATAGCGGCTGGCAACGCCGGTCAGCTGGATAACGCCGTTATTCTGCCCAAAACAGGAGTTAGGAAAGGTATTAAACAGGCCAGAGACAAAGGAGTTCAGGCCGTTAGCGAGCACGCCGCCTTTCAGGCGCTTCATATAGATGGGGCCGCTCACCGGTTGTTCCGATACATCAGAGGTTGCGGTGATATCACCAATCGTTTCCAGTGAGGTCACCATAAACACCAGCATGAGCGGGATGAGCAGATTCCAGTCAAAACCCAGACCGTAATAAAGCGGAGTCGGCAACGCCACGATCGGCTGATTGGCCGGTGTGCTGATGGATGGCAGCATATTCATCGCCCAGGCCAGCAGGTAGCCCACCGCCATTGCAATCACCAGGGAGGCAACGCGGAGATAAGGATTTTTTTGACGGTTCAGAAGGATAATCACAACCAGAACGACGCCGGCCAGCAGCAGGTTTTTCGGTGCGCCGAAACTGTGATCGTTCATGGCGGCAAAGCCGCCGCCGACGGAGGTGAGGCCAACCTGAATAAGCGATAACCCAATGATCATTACGACAATACCGGACACCAGGGGCGTGATGATACGGCGAGCCAGGTGCAGCACCCGTGAGAGTACCATTTCCGTGCAGGATGCGACCATCAGCGTTCCAAACAGCGCCGCCATCATCGTGGGCACATCTGCGCCGCCGTTCTTCAGCGCCATCCCACCCATAATCAGCGGTGTGACAAAGTTAAAGCTGGTGCCCTGAATAGACAGCAAACCTGAGCCAACCGGCCCCCACGTTTTAATTTGCAGCACTGAGGCTACGCCTGAGGCAAACAGGGACATGCTGATGATGTGCTGTGTGTCCTGCGCCGGTAAACCCAATGCCTGGCAGATGAGCAGCGCGGGCGTAATCACCGCAACGAACATGGCCAGCAAATGCTGACCGGCTGCAAACAGGGTTTGCGCAAGCGGCGGGCGATCTTCCAGGCGGTAGATCAGTTCACTTTTACTGACGGATGAGGAGGCTGGCTGCTGATTGGTCGACATTGTAACGGTTCCCAAAAAAAGTGAGGCGATTGTAATCTGCAACGGCTCAAAAGCAAACGTTTGCTAACGGTGGCAAAAAAAGTGTCAGGCGTTGCTGTAGCGGCCGGTTTCCGGCAGCCAGCGCTCGATTAGGGCCTGTGCCTGTTCAGGATAGTGCTGGTGGATATGCCGTGCGACGCGTTGAACTTCAGGAATCATGGCCTGATCGCGCAGGAGATCGGCAACCTTAAACTCAGCATTACCGGTCTGGCGCGTTCCCAACAGTTCACCCGGCCCCCGAATCTCCAGATCGTGTTGGGCAATCACAAAGCCGTCGTTGCTGTCGCGTAGCACCTGCAAACGCTTCTGCGCCGTTTTGCTCAGCGGCGCTTTGTACAGCAGCACACAGTGAGAGGCAACCGCACCCCGTCCCACGCGTCCGCGTAGCTGGTGCAGCTGAGCCAGCCCAAGCCGTTCCGGGTTTTCAATAATCATCAGGCTGGCGTTTGGCACGTCCACGCCGACTTCAATTACGGTAGTAGCGATTAACAGCTGGATCTCGTTCGCTTTGAAAGCCTGCATGACTGCCAGCTTTTCCGCCGGTTTCATACGACCATGCACCAGTCCCACCCGCAAATCAGGCAGCGCCACGTTGAGTTCTTCCCATGTGGCTTCTGCCGCCTGGGCTTCCAGCAGGTCCGATTCTTCAATCAACGTACAGACCCAGTAAGCCTGACGGCCCTCGTGACAGGCCTTTTGTACGCGCTCAATAATCTCACTGCGACGGCTGTCCGGAATGGCAACGGTCGTGACCGGCGTCCTGCCTGGCGGCAATTCGTCAATGGTTGATGTATCCAGATCGGCATAGGCGGTCATGGCCAGCGTGCGCGGAATGGGAGTGGCGGTCATGATCAGCTGATGGGGATGAAAACCCTGCTCCTCCCCCTTTTCCCATAGCGCGAGCCGTTGATGAACACCAAACCGGTGTTGCTCATCAATAATCACCAGCGCCAGCCCGTTGAACTTCACCTGCTCCTGAAACAGTGCATGTGTGCCAACGACCATGGCGACATTACCGCTCGCGATGGCGTCCTGCTGCGCCTGACGCGCTTTGCCTTTTTGTTTACCTGCCAGCCAGCCAACTTCCAGACCCAGTGGCGCGAGCCATTGACGAAAATTGATTGCATGCTGTTCGGCCAGCAACTCTGTCGGTGCCATCATCGCCACCTGTTTGCCGTGAGCAATAACGTTCAGGGCGGCGAGGGCGGCAACTAACGTTTTTCCTGAGCCGACGTCTCCCTGGACCAACCGCAACATGGGGAAGTCATTGGCCAGGTCTTTTTCAATCTCGGCGACCACGCGTTTTTGGGCAGAAGTGGGCGAAAAAGGCAGAGCGGCCAGTAACTGGTCACTCAATGTATGTCGGGCAGGCATGGGCAGAGCATAATGGCGCTGTGCGCCAGCTCTGACGGCCAACATACTCAGGTTATGCGCCAGCAGTTCTTCCAGAATCAGCCTGCGCTGCGCAGGATGGTGCCCGCTTTCAAGTTCGCTGAGTTTCACATCTGGCGGTGGCCGATGCAGCGTATGTAAGGCCTCGGGCAGGCTGATCAGTCCGCCGCTTAACGCCTGCGGCAACAGTTCCGTAATCGGGCAGTTTTCCAGCAAAGTTAACGCCTGGTCGGTAAGGTTGCGCAGCGTCGCCTGACGAATGCCATCAGTTGTGGGATAAACGGGCGTCAGGGTTTCTTCCAGCGTCACAGTGCTGTGCTCGCCCTGTACACGGTATTCCGGATGAATGATTTCTGCGCCGCGCTGGCCACGTTTTATTTCACCATAGGCGGTGACACGTCTGCCCGGCGCGAGGCTGTTTTTCATCCCGGCATTAAAGTTGAAGAAGCGCATGCTCAGCACGCCGCTGCCGTCACTGATTTGGCACACCATCATGCGCCGGCGGCCAAAAGTAATCTCGGTATGCAGGACATCGCCTTCAACAGTTGCCCAAATGCCCGGTAACAGGTCATTAATGGCATAAAGTTGGGTACGATCTTCATAACGCAGGGGAAGGTGAAGCAGTAAATCCTGAATGGTATGCAGGCCAATTTTAGCCAGCTTTGCCGCCTGACTGGCGCCGACGCCGGTCAGGGTACTGAGCGGGATGGCATCCAGCAGACGGCCTTTCATTTCTTACTTCTGCCTGTAGATTGCATCGTTGCCCACCAGGTTTCATCGGCTTCTATCTCGCCCTGAGCATTGATATAAGGATACGGCATGCGCTTGTGCTTTGCCACGCGGGCCAGAACGGGATAGCCGCCCTCAAACAGCAGGCGCTGTTGCTCTTCCGGGGCTAAAAGGCTGGCCTGACGTTGATACATACCGGCATTTTGACGCTGGCGCTGCGCTTCATAAAGAATCAGGGCAGATGCAACGGAAACGTTGAGTGACTGAACCATACCGACCATCGGAATAATGATATGACGATCGGCCAACGCCAGAGCTTCATCAGTAATACCGGTTTTTTCCTGCCCCATCAAAATGCAGGTGGGTTTGGTGTAATCAATCTCACGAAAATCCACGGCGTCAGCAGAGAGGTTGGTCGCCAGTATCTGCATGTTTTGCGTTTTAAGATGGCTAATGGCGTCGTTGATTGAGCGATGCGTTACCACGTTCACCCAACTGTTACTGCCGGCCGATGCCGACGCTTGGGTGCGCATGCGCTGGCTGGGCCATACGGCATGTACCTCATGAATCCCCACCGCGTCGGCGGTACGAATGACAGCGGAAACGTTATGAGGCTTATGCACCTGCTCCATGCAGACGGTAAGGTCGTGCTGGCGCAGGGCCAGCATTTCCTGGATACGAGCAAAGCGTTGAGGATTCATGCACTAGTTACGGTTGCGGTGAACTTTGATCACATCCGGCATCACACGAATCTTACGCATGATATTCGCCAGGTGGACGCGATCGCGTGCGGTCAGACGGATAAAGGCACTGTAAACGCGGCCATCGCGCTCTTCAGTATTCAGACTCTGGATATTGGATCCGGCAGTATTAATGGCTGCCGTGAGATTAGCCAGTGCACCCTGGTGGTTAAACATATCCACCTTGATCTCAGCCACAAACTCCTGTTCGGTGACTTTATCCCACTCTACCGGCATGAATTTTTCTGGCTCTTTTTGGTAGCCGCGAATATTTCGACAGGATTCATGGTGAACAACCAGGCCTTTACCGGGGCTGACGTGAGCGACAATGGGATCGCCAGGAATAGGGCGACAACATTTCGCAAAGGTAATCAGCACGCCGTCTGCACCTTTGATGGGCAGCTTGCCTTGTTTTTTGTTATTGCTGAGCGTGCTGGTGTCGGTCTGGAGCAGGTTCTTGGCCACGACCACGCTCATTGCATTACCCAGACCGATTTCCGCTAACAGATCGTCCAGTGACGTCAGTTTCATGCGATCAAGCTCATGCTTGATGTTTTCAGCCGGTACTTCCGCCAGTTTACGACTGCCGCCCATTGCATGGCTGAGCAGGCGACGTCCCAGGTTTACCGAGTCTTCGCGCTTGAGGTTTTTCAGTAGCTGACGGATCTTAGCGCGAGCTTTGGAGCTGACCACGAAGTTGAGCCAGGCAGCGTTAGGACGCGCGCCGGGCGCGGTGATGATCTCGATAGTTTGGCCGCTGGTGAGCGTCTGAGACAGCGGATAAGGCTGACGATCAACGCGCGCGCCTACACAAGCATGACCAATATCGGTATGTACCGCGTAGGCGAAATCGACCGGCGTGGAGCCTGTCGGCAGTTCGACGATACGGCCTTCTGGCGTAAAGACGTAGATCTCATCCGGGAAGAGATCGGATTTCACGCTTTCGATGAATTCAAATGAACTGCCGGCGCTCTGTTGCAGTTCAAGCAGGCTTTGCAGCCAACGCTGAGCGCGGATTTGCGCCGTGGTACCGCTTTCGCCTGCCTGCTTATAGGCCCAGTGCGCGGCAACCCCCATTTCAGCCATCTGATCCATATCTTCGGTACGGATTTGCACCTCAACCGGTACGCCATGTGGCCCGATCATCGAGGTATGCAAAGATTGATAGCCGTTAGCTTTGGGGATTGCAATATAGTCTTTTACCCGGCCCGGACGCGGCTTGTACAAGCTGTGCATCTGACCCAGCACGCGATAACAGGTATCTAAATCTTTGACGATAACGCGAAAGGCATAGATATCCATGATCGAGTGAAAACGCTGCTCTTTGAGCGTCATTTTGCGGTAGATAGAGTAAAGGTGCTTTTCGCGCCCACTTACCCGGCAGGGGATACCGGCTTCCTGCAGGCGGCCATCGATTTCAGAGAGGATTTTTTGAATCATCTCTTTACGGTTGCCGCGGGCCGCTTTCACGACCTCTTTAATCACCCGAAAACGATTGGGATAGAGCGCTTCAAAACCGAGCTCTTCCAGTTCTGTTTTTAGGTGATGAATACCCAGGCGGTGCGCCAGTGGACTGTATATTTCCAGCGTTTCGAGCGCGATGCGACGACGTTTATCGGGACGTAACGACCCGAGCGTTCGCATGTTGTGGGTACGGTCAGCCAGCTTGATGAGAATGACACGGATATCCTGCACCATTGCCATAATCATCTTGCGGAAGTTCTCTGCCTGCGCCTCTTTCTTGTCACGGAATTTCAGCTTATCCAGCTTTGAAACGCCTTCAACCAGTTCGGCAACGCTCTTGCCAAACAGCTGTTCCATATCCTGATAGGTGGCTGGCGTGTCTTCAATAACATCGTGCAAAAGCGCGGCCATGAGCGTTTCATGGTCGAGCTTCATTTCTGCCAGAATACAGGCTACTGCAACAGGATGGGTGATGTAAGGCTCGCCGCTGGAGCGTGTCTGTCCCTCGTGGGCATCACGTGACACAAGATAAGCTTGCTTGAGGCGCTTAATCTGGTCCTCAGGCAAGTATTGTTCAATCAGTTGATTGAGACTTTCAAACAGATACAAGGTTGACCTGCAGCTAGCTGTTAACGACGACCTTCAGCGATAGCGGTAACGGCCTGTAACTCAGCGGCTTCCTGCTCTTGCTGCTCCTGACGATCACGCACATCTAAAATCTGATTGGTGACCAAACCTTCTTCGATTTCGCGCAGTGCGATAACGGTAGGTTTATCGTTCTCTTCCGGAACCAGCGGATCTTTTCCGCCTACCTGCATCTGACGTGCACGACGTGCAGCGACCAACACCAGGTCAAAACGATTACCAACTTTTTCTACTGCGTCCTGAACGGTTACGCGTGCCATAGGTGTGCTACTCCACAGATGAAGAAATGACTCGGCATCATACTGAAACTGGGTTCAGACTGCCAACAGTTTGCTGATTAAAGCATCATGGCGCGCTTTCTGACGGGCCATGCGCAGACGTTCTGCGCGAATAATGGTTTTCAGATCCGATAACGCCAGATCAAAATCATCATTCACAATTAAATAGTCGTATTCGGCGTAGTGGCTCATTTCTGCCACGGCCTGTGCCATCCGACGCGCAATGACCTCTTCGCTGTCCTGACCGCGACCACGCAGACGACGATCCAGTTCTTCTTTCGAAGGCGGCAAGACAAATATGCTGCGCGCTTCTGGCATCTTAGCGCGAATTTGCTGCGCGCCCTGCCAGTCAATATCAAGAAAAACGTCCACGCCGGTCGCCAGGACCTGTTCAATTGCCTTACGCGAGGTGCCGTAATAGTTGTCGAAAACTTTCGCGTGCTCCAGAAAAGCATCTTCCGCGATCATTTTTTCGAACTCATGCTGTTGAACAAAGAAGTAATGTTCACCATGCGCTTCGCCCGGACGCATACCACGGGTGGTATGGGAAACAGACACTTGCGTATCATACAGCGGCTGCGTTTTTAACAGTGCCTGAATCAGACTGGATTTTCCTGCACCACTGGGCGCAGAAACAATATAGAGCGTACCTTGGGCCATGATTTTCTTGAATTGATTAAGTGCGGAGTCGGTTTCCTGCACAGTATACACAGCTTCCCCGCCCCACGCAGCGTTTGCGCCATCCTCAAAGCGAAAAGTTTATGCGACATGCTACGTAGTCCAGCCTGCAGCAGCTGAAAACACAACTCTTTGTTCGCCTAACCCGTTCCAGAACACCGGAACAGGGCTGGCTCAGCCTGATGTTCAGAGATTGAATGGTTCAAAATCAGGAGGTGACGGATGAGAGGGATGTTTATTGTTGGGCTGCTACTGATATTTAGCACGTTTTCTTCCCTTGCGGCTTTGTGCCCCGCCTGGACGTCAGCGCGTGCCGTCAGTGAGATCGCGCATTTGCAACAGCAACTTCGGCAGTGGGATAAGGCGTATTTCCAGCAAGGGCGCTCGCTGGTTAGTGACGCAGACTACGATAGCTTGCAGCAGCGGCTTAACCACTGGCAGCGCTGTTTTACTCAGGCTGCGGATGAATATGTGCCTGCCTTGCCTGAGGACGGTACGCAGTGGCATCCCGTTGCGCACACCGGCGTTAAAAAAGTACGGGATAAACGTGCGCTGGGTTACTGGATGCAGGCACGAAACGATCTTTGGGTACAACCAAAAATCGATGGCGTTGCCGTCTCCCTGATCTATCGACAGGGAAAACTGGTCTCGCTAATCAGCCGCGGCGATGGGTTACACGGCGAGCAGTGGCTGGCGAAAGCCCGTAATATTCCTGCCATTCCATCGGTTATCGACAGTCAGCAAGGCAGCATCGTACTGCAGGGCGAGCTTTTTTTGAAGATGACCGGTCATCAGCAGGCTGTGGACGGCGGCAGGAATGCCAGAGCCCGTGTGGCAGGGGCAATGATGAGCCAGGCTGACTCGCCGCTGCTGGCACAACTGGGTATTTTTATCTGGAGTTGGCCTGACGGGCCGGCGAGTATGCCTGAACGTCTGGCCCGGTTGAGCTCATGGGGCTTTGACCTCGCCAGCCACTGGACTCAACCCGTTCAGGATGAAGAGGATGCGGCAAGCTGGCGCGAGCGCTGGTTTCACGCGCCCTTGCCTTTTGTTACCGACGGTATTGTTGTGCACCAGGCTGCCCGCCCGGCAGGAAAGTACTGGCAGCCCGGTGAGGGTGAGTGGGCCATCGCCTGGAAATACCAGCCACCGGAGGTGAGCAGTGAGGTACGATCCGTAGATTTCTCAATAGGACGAACGGGAAAGGTGGCGGTCGTACTGAATATTCAGCCCGTTCAGCTTGATGACAAAACCGTCAGGCGTGTCAACATAGGGTCGTTAAAACGCTGGCGAGAGAAGGATGTCATCGCGGGAGATCAGGTGACGGTTAGCCTGGCAGGACAGGGAATTCCCCGGCTGGAGCGCGTTATCTGGCGCGTGGCGCAGCGTGATTACCCTGAGCCACCGGGTTCTGAGCACTTCACTCATCTGAGTTGTTATACGTTAACGCCGGATTGCCATCGCCAGTTACTGGCTCGCCTGAGCTGGCTGAGTCAAAAGTTCGTGCTGAATATTCCCGGCGTTCAGCGCAGCACCTGGCAGCGACTACTGGATACCGGTTGTATTACGCACCTGTTTTCCTGGCTGACGATTACGCCAGAACAGATTGCCGCTGCAGCAGGCATCTCCTCTGAAAGAGCACAGCAAATCTGGCATAGGTTCGAATTGACCCGCCAGCAACCTTTGCGTCGCTGGGTTAACGCATTGGGCATCGCGTTGCCCCAAAAGGCACTTCGCGCCCTGGCCGATAAAGAGTGGGAACCCTTGCTGGCTCGTGATGTGCAAACCTGGCAAGCGCTGCCCGGCGTGGGCGCAAGGCGTGCTGAACGCATTGCCGCACAATTTCAGGATGCCGGGCTGCGGAAGTTGATTACCTTTTTGCAGCAGCAGGGCATCCCGGCATCATCAGTGTTCAGGGTGGGGATAATTGAAGATGGGCAAGCCGAGTCGAAACCGCAGTGCCAGCAGGCGGGCAAAGAAACCGAAAAGTAAGGTGATGATGATCACCAGCTCATGTGCCAGAGGCGTTTTCAGTAGCAGGATGTACATCCAGCCAGAAGCGAAAGCGATACCGGCGTAAAGCTCTTTTTGAAAAACCAGCGGGATACGATTACAAAACATATCACGCAAAACCCCACCAAATACGCCGGTGATGACGGCACTTATCGCGGCAATGATCATGGCATGACCTGAATCCAGCGCAACCTGAGCGCCAATGATGGAGAACACCACCAGACCCAGCGCATCCAGAACCAGAAATACCTTGCGCAGATGTGTCATCAACGGCGCGGCAAAGGTGGTCACCACGGCAGCCGCGGCGACGATCATGATGTACTCAGGATGCTTTACCCAACCCAGTGGATAATGGCCAAGCAGAATATCGCGTACTGAACCCCCGCCTATCGCGGTCACAGAAGCAATAATGATCACGCCAAACAGGTCCATTTTACGACGGCCGGCGGCAAGTGCACCCGTCATCGCTTCAGCGGTGATACCAATGATATAGAGAACAGTAAGTAACATAGCAGGCTCCAGGAAGACGGCGGCAAGGCTACGCCACTGAAGAGCACGGCGCGACTGAGATTTTCTGTTAGTGACGTTAAAAGTATTAGTAAAAATTATCCCGTTCTGGATAAGACATTAATAATCAATAAGGTGCATGGGGGAAGACACCAGTAGAGATGAAATTTTTTATTGGTTTTAATCCAGACACGCCAGGGGGCGCTGACGCATTGCCCTGATCTTGCTCTCTGCCATGACATTATGTTGGTCTAAACAGGGAAAGGAAACAACGCAAGAAAGCCATGCAGGGTGAAACCCTGTTGGGTGAATGGCAGCCCGCATGCAGAAGCCGGTGAAAAGCAGGACAGAATCCGCAGGAATAACCAATAACGGAAAGGGCTGTGTGTTCTCAAAAAAACGTGCTGACTGGCAGCACGTGAAGCCCTTTTTTCAGATGCCTGAAGTCCAAATACCTTCTTATCGCGGTACGTTCCTGATACAAACCTGGAAAAAGGTTTTCAGATTAAATTGATACTCGGGTTGAAACCAGACCCGGCCATAACAGCAGTAAGCCAGCATCCTTACTGAAATCATTGCCAGATAGCCCCATAACGCGCATAACACTGAAGGCGTGCTCCACACAGTCAGCAGCGTAATGATCAGTCCAACTAATACGGATGATATTTCACAAAAAGCGATATCGGAATACTGCTTTTCGCGCTGCAAGATCGCGCGGTAATGTTGACCCTGAGGGATGATAATAAAGATGACCGCTGCCATCTCCAGCATCATGGTAATCTCTGGCTGGTTAAAAAGATGATCGGCAACAATGCCGGAAATAAAAAGCGCAGAAAAAATGAGGAGGCCCATTAACACATTCCCCCAATATATGACAGACAACGTATTGTCGGAGAGGGGAGAATAGCGAATCACTTTGTTTGAAAAACCGCGATCCGCCAGTGTATCTATGACCAAAAGGCCGGCAATCACGACAGCCAGAAAATTGAATGCTTCTGCCTGCAGGAATTTACCCAGCAGGGAAAGTTGCAACACGCCAATGCTTAAGATTTTTATTGATGAAAGAAAGGGCCATTTAGCGTCAATAATATTTATTTTACGTATAGCCATGGTTTTTTCCATCGTGTAAATAATTATAGTGGTAAGCGGAGGTGAAATCCTGGCTTAGCATTTGGTCTGTTTATACAGGTTATATTAACGGTCAAGCTGATGCTGTCGCGAACGGATCTATAGCGCGCATATTTCCCCTGGTGATGCTGAATCCCTGTTGTTGTTTTAATTATCCAGACGTCATTCATAATTATAACATTCATGATGCCATAATGAACATTACTGAACGCCTTTGTTATTTCGTTATATAAGTATTGCTGTGTGTAGGTGATTTATAGCGCTTTTTATTAGAAATAACATCATAAGGAAAATCTGATATGCGATTTGAGATAGGCGTTAATATTGAGTAACTGCATGATGTTTTTTGACTGACAGATAAAATCTACATATTTATTTGTGCCAGAATTCGGTGTGACTATCCAGCATAAAAGAGTCTGGAATAAAAAAGGCTTTTAAACACTGTACATAGGCACGCTGTGAAAGCGTGAGCCAGGATTTTTCCGCTTTAAAATGCTTAAGCAGCAGCAAAGCATAAACACGTTTGTTACGCGCGTGAGGGGTAAATACTTAAACATTCTGAACATAAAAAACCGGAGCGTAAGAATGACTCAACCGCTGTACTGGCAAATTCGCCTTAGGCAGTGATTAAAGAACGCAGGGAAAGGCGAGGCTGAACCTGCCTTGTTTGCCGTAACGGTAAAACAAATCCCGCCTGAAAAAGTAAAGCAGGCCAGAGCCTGCTTTGTCTTTATACATAAAGAGACGCTTCACCCGGTGGGCGCGTTTTAAACCGGCGATGTAGCCAGAGGTACTGCTCCGGCGCGCGCATAATCTGGCTTTCGATCACTTTATTCATGTAAGCAGCAGCGGCTGATTCATCTTTGTGAGGATAGTTTTCCAGAATCGGTTCAATAATAAGTTTATAGCCATCGTTGCCGGGATTACGAATCAGCATGATTGGCACCATAGCCGGCTTGGCCAGGCGGGATAAAACATAGGTACCGTTCGTTGTCGCTGCTTTCTCAACGGCAAACAGTGGCGCAAATGTACTGCCTTTAGGGCCGTAATCCTGGTCCGGTGCAAACCAGACGGATTCACCCTGCTTAAGTGCCTGCACCATGCCGCGCAGATCGCGACGGTCAATCATCGCCTTGTTGGAACGCATCCGGCCTTTGGTTTGTACGTATTCCATCGCGCGGTTGTTATGCGGACGGTACATAGCCATCATCGGCTGACACAACCCGCTGATGCGGCCACCCAGCTCTAAGGACATAAAATGGATGCCAATTAACATCACGCCACGGCCTTCATTTTGAGCTGAATAGAGGTTTGCAAGGCCAGAGACGTTAAATAAACGTTTAACCGCATGGTCAGGCCAGAACCAGGCAATACCCGTTTCAACCAGTGCCATACCGAGAGAGGCAAAATTACCCGCGATCATGCTTTCTTTTTCTTCGTCACTGATAAAAGGAAAGCAGAGTTCAATATTACGACGGGTTATGCGCTCTCGACGCTGAAGGAAATGACGGGAAAGTTTACCGGCACCTGCACCCAATCTCATCAGAACAGGATAAGGGAGTTGAACCAGAAGCCAGAGAATGCCTAGACCGAACCATGTAAACCAATAACGCGGGTGTAAAAGTGTGCTGCTGAACTGCCTGGTGTTTTTCATCATTGACCTTAAAGGATTGATGGATGTAACGCAAAAAGACCCATTCCTTAAGTTCCCAAGCGGTACGGCTGTACTAACTACGACCAGCACTTTATCAAAAAGTGCCCTCTGTCACAGTGAGCTTTCGTCATCCTGTGGAGTAAGACGATCGATGGAATGGCTTACTGAACGAACAAAACAGGGTGGTGTTTTATTTTTTAATGATTTAAAAACAACGCCTTAAGTATACTCTTGTAAAGCCAGAACGTTAAGGAAAGCGTAGGGAAATTAAGACAGTTCTGTACTCACAAGCTAAAATCTTTTCGAAAAACTTACATTCAGAGTGGCAAAATTCTAAAAATTGGCTAAGGACGAGTATGCGCCGGGATGTGATGAAAAGCGACATGATCCGTGCGATAAGTGATTTCGGCAGATCATAAGAGGAGAGAGTGAGGACATGCGTCTTCACAGGCTATACACGTCTGTCCCTGTACGTCACATCATAGCCTGAAAGAACATGCTGTACAAAAAAGGAGCGCTAGTAGTAATTCACAGTCATCATGCGGTAATTACCGACTTTTTTTAACTGCATCGTGCCCAGCTTGAATGGCAAAGATTGCTGGCTGTCATTCAACCCTAGGGTGGCAGCTTCGGTTTTACCCCCTCTTGTGCAGCTTTGCTTAATCTGAGAATGCACAATCAAAGTATCACATCCGGTCTCCACAATAGCACCACGAAAAGTGATTTGGCCGCCAGTTGCAAATGACGAGGATGATAGTGCCATTAAGACAAATACATAAGTTAGTTTTTTCATGGCTTCACACTCTGTGTTGATTTTCATAAACAAAGAACGGCACCAAATAATAAAACTTTAGTCGATCGTGCTTTTTTATTTTTTTAAAAATTATTTTATACGATAGTGTGAGTGATTTAGCACTTACAGACTCTTATTAATGCCGATTTCTGGAAGAAGCTTAGTGGATTATAGTTCACCACCTTATGGGCATTTGTTTTCTTAGTAAGATTTTCTCTTTTTTAACAAATTCGCCTGAATACTGGGCGGTAAATCACAAAATAACCGTTTCAATAAGGCGTATGAAAATTGGGGTGCAGGTAGGCTGAAATGCGGCATCCAGGTCATGTATCACCCAGATGAAACATGTTCATTATCCGTACTGGAATTGTTGTGCGTCTGGGCTTCTTCGCGTTTTAGTTTCCGTCCTGCTTATCACATCTCACTATCCGGTTAGCGAAGGTTCTTCGGTGAGAACGGTTTACTTAAGAAATAAGGGGGCCTTGCCGAGAGGGCTGCATAATACTGACGATAAAAATCAATTCCATGTTCCGTTAAAAAAGGGAGCACCGAAAATGATAAGTTAACACTAAAGGGTTACAGATTTAATCTGTCTGCTCAGAAAGCATGAGTAAAACGGGCGTCCAGTGCGCTTACAGCAGGTTGTTAAGCCTTTTTACGCGCCTAAATTTGCTGAGCAGCAATGTGAAAAGTCCGCTATTACAAGGACTTGATAATGATGAAGTGACGTAGTAAACGCTATAAAGCGAAATTATCTATTACTCGATATTTTGGATTTGAATGTTGATTAAAATAAAATAAATGCTATTTATCATCATCTTAATGAGTTGATCTGTGACGGGGTTACCATTTTACTCCCCAGTCAACTCCCCATTTATAACAGTGGCAAGCTGTTCAGCTCGCCAGGTTACAGATTGCATCTGTCATTGAATGGTTGTCTTTGATCTTTCACCTTTCATGAGTTCACCAGAAGGTTTCCGATAGTAAGATTCGGTTCCTATCCGGTAATAGGTATAGCCATCCTTTGTCTTAGTTATGTCCATGATCCAATTAGACTTATCAATACAATTTTCTTCTGTATTCATGTCATCGAAGCATAGTAAATAATCTGTATCATGATCTGGAAAAATACCTGAATTTTTAGGGGCAAGCTTTTGATATCTTCCGTCAAACTTCCAGATTGAAACAAAGTAAGTTTCAGCGGATGAGAGGGTTTTAGCTCCATTATTATCCCACCACTCAATTTTACTACTATCACTGAAAGGCATGTTTTTAACTAAAAATTCTTTATTAGAGCCAGTGCCGTGAACGGCAAGGACCTTAGTGGAATTAAAAAAATTCAAATAGAAGAATACAAGAATAATAGCTGCTAATATAAATATTATAATTTTTCTGGCTTTCATCCATTCCTCCGGCTACTAATTTCAAACTCGGCTTTCATATTTGTAAAAAAAGGTTTAAATGCAAATTTTTCCCATCGTTGGAGCACAAACCAGATGCGGAATGCCCTAATATAGTGAAACTTCATATTCATAATGTCAGTTTTGTCGAGACCAAAATGATCTTGTCCCGTAAAAGTTACTTTCGCTACATAACCACTCTCAGTGATATCAATTTTAGTGAGTTGTATCTTTGTGGCATATATGTCATGTATAGACATTCCTAATCCATTAAAGCTATCTGCCCATCTGTTAAACTTAGGAAGTATTGAATTTCCTATTGCTTTAGTTATTGAATCTTTGTCGGCATCAGATAAGCCATTTTTTACATCAATGGCAACCTTATCGAGCATAGACTGGATTATTTTTAGCGAAGATAACGGAGAGGATTGTTCGTTTAATATCAAATTTTTATATGCACTATCAAGAAAAGGGCTGGAATAGCTTTTTCCATTGCCATGATAAAAATGCTTTACAAGATTATTAAATAAATTATGTTGCCCTAAGTAATATGTAGGCAATGACACTCGAAGAAACTCATCGAAAAGGATTTGAGCAATTACCGTTTTTGATTTTGGTTGGGATTTACGGAAGGAACTAAATATTGAGACTTCCTCTCCAGTCCATGGATCAACGACATCAGAAACATCATCAAGACCTAAGTCGCTTCTAAGCTGTTTTTCAGTAAGATCGCCACATTGCATATCATCAGAGCTGTGGTCATTGAACTGATGCTTAGTCTGATAAAGTGTGACTGGGAACACCATAGCTGACATAATAACTTCCTTATGATATTAATTTTCAGACCAAACTCTTACTTGTGAAGGTAGATCCAAATCTTTAAATATCGTCATGTCTGTAAACTCAGTTCCTTGTCATTACAAGATATTCATTTCTGACTCTTAACCTATAGCTGATTAGTGTAATAATAAACTTCATATACGGGAAAGGGAAGTGCTGAGAATCTCATCTTTTTCTCAAATTACTGTCATAGCCTGGTCTCAATACTTTGACGTGCTCACCGCTTGGATGAAACAAATTGAAACGTACAAAACAGGCTGGAAATAAAAAGCCCTGATAAATCAGGGCGTTGATAAATATTGAAAAGCTTTGGAAAACAAGAGAAAATTATTCAATATTCTGGATCTGCTCGCGCATCTGTTCAATCAGCACTTTCAGCTCAATGGCTGAATTGGTGATCTCTGCATTAATCGATTTCGAGGCCAGAGTGTTCGACTCGCGGTTGAACTCCTGCATCATGAAGTCGAGCCGACGTCCGACGGCTTCTTTTTTCTTCAAAATGTTGTACGTCTCTTTAACGTGCGCATCCAGGCGATCCAGCTCTTCTGCTACATCCACACGTTGCGCCATCATCACCAGTTCCTGCTCCAGGCGGTTGTTTTCCAACTGCACTTCGGCGTCCTCCAGTTTGGCGATCAGCCTTTCACGCTGCCACTTAATGACATCAGGCAGTTGAGCTCGCACTTTACTGACTTCATGCGTTACCGCTTCCAGACGCTGCTCGATCAGGGATTTCAATGCGCTACCTTCGCTCTCACGTGCAGCAATGAAATCATCCAGTGCGCCATCTAGTGCCTGAATCAGCTGTGTATTAATCGCGTCCAGATCCTGTTCTGGCGCAGACATCACGCCAGGCCAGCGCAAAATATCCAGTGGATTGATCTGGCCTTCGTCGCTCTGCATCTTCACCCAGTTAGCGGCCTGAACCAGCTGTTTAGCCAGCGACTCGTTCAGCATCAGCTCGCCTTGTGCGCCGGGATCGGCATCAAAGCGCAGATTACATTCGATTTTACCGCGCGTCAGACGCTGGCGAATGCGTTCCCGAATCATCGGCTCCAGTCCGCGGAACTGCTCTGGCAGACGAATATAGGTTTCAAGATAACGTTGGTTAACGGAACGCAGCTCCCAGGCGGCGCTGCCCCATTCGCCTTTAACTTCACGGCGGGCGTAGGCGGTCATACTGCGGATCATAAGCGTTACTCATTTTCAGAAAGATTAAAGTCAGTATAACGAGGCAAAGCTAACCATAACAGGTGTAAGCAGCAGCAGGATGAGAGAACAAATTATTTCCGCTTTCAGCAACAGGCACTTATGCTGTTTACTGGCTTACTCGTTGAGGACCCCGTTTATGTCTCACGTATTACGCTTTCCTGTAATGCTGACCTTACTGCTGGCTGGCTGTCATTCGCCATCACCGCCACCTGTGCCATCAACCCGACCTGTTCCCATATGTGCTGGCGGTGAGGTGATGATGCAAACCACATTGTGGTTTGGTCTCAGTAAGCCACAAGGCGGTAGCGTGAGTTCGCTGGACTGGATGAATTTTATCGATAAACAAGTGACGCCTCGCTTTAAAGCCGGGCTCTCGGTTTATGATGCGCAAGGGCAGTGGTTGGGTGAAAACGGTCAGCTGGCGCGTGAGAAAAGCAAAGCGCTGGTGCTCATCTATAACTTTGACAGCGATAACAACAGCCGTGTCGAAGCACTACGCGAGCAGTATAAAAAACAGTTTGGTCAGGAATCGGTCATGCGTGTCGATTCGCCTTCCTGCGTGAGTTTCTGATGCCATTAACGGCGGCCCAGGCCGCCGTAAGATGATCAGATAAACAGTCCGGCGAACGCAGCCGAAAGCAGGCTTACCAGGGTCGAACCATATACCAGTTTCCAGCCAAATCGGGAGACGACGTTCCCCTGTTGTTCGTTCAGCCCCTTAATCGCGCCTGCCACAATACCAATCGACGCAAAGTTAGCAAACGAGACCAGGAATACCGACAGGATGCCTAATCCACGCGGCGTCATGCCTGCCGCCACTTTCTTCAGTTCGATCATGGCGACGAATTCATTGGCCACCAGTTTAGTGGCCATAATGCTCCCAGCCTGAAGGGCGTCGACGGCGGGGATGCCGATTAACCAGGCAAAAGGGTAAAAAACATAGCCCAGGAGCTGCTGGAAACTATAGCCAAATAGCGCTGCGAACAGCGCATTGACGGCCGCGATCAGCGCAATAAAACCGATCAGCATTGCCAGAATGATCATCGCCACTTTAAAGCCCGCCAGGATGTACTCTCCCAGCATTTCGAAGAAACTCTGCTCCTCATGCAACTTATCCAGGGCTACAGGCTGTTCCTCGCTTTCCTTACCGGGATTAATAATCGACAGAATGATAAAGGTGCTGAACATATTGAGCAGTAGCGCCGCCACGACATAGCGAGCCTCAATCATCGACATGTATGCACCGACAATGGAAAGCGAGACGGTAGACATAGCGGTTGCCGCCATGGTGTAAAGGCGCTTCGGCGGGATATCCGCCAGAATACCTTTATACGCGATGAAGTTTTCAGACTGACCCAGTACCAGCGTACTGACCGCATTAAAAGATTCCAGCTTTCCCATGCCGTTGATTTTAGACAGGATAGTTCCCACCAGGCGGATTAGCAACGGCAGAATGCGCCAGTGCTGCAAAATACCAATCAGGGCGGAAATAAAAACAATCGGGCAAAGTACGCCAAGAAAGATAAAGGCCAGGCCCTGCTGACTCATGCCGCCAAAAACAAACTCTGTGCCTTGTGCAGCAAAACCCAGTAATGTTTCAAAGAAGCTGCCCACCGCTCCCACGAGCGCCAGTCCACTGGCAGAATGAAGGAAAAACCAGCCCAGCGCGGCTTCAACGATAATGAGCTGAATGATATAGCGCGGACGAATGTGTTTACGGTCATGACTGACCAACAGCGCAAGGGCGAAAATCACCACCAGCGCCAGCAGGAAATGTAAAATAGCGGCCATAGTTTAATCTGTTCGTAAAATGCGGCAAAAGGTAGGGCATTTAGCCATACTCCCACATGAATTTCATCCTGAGCCTTACAGCCCACTGCAAGAGACAGCGGGCCAGGAAGTCCGTATAATACGCAGCCAATCATTTGCAAGCCGGAGATAACCATGCGTCCAGCAGGCCGTAGCGCACATCAGGTGCGTCCAGTCACATTGACCCGCAATTACACTAAACACGCAGAAGGTTCCGTTCTGGTGGAATTCGGTGAAACCAAAGTGCTCTGCACTGCCACGGTGGATGAAGGTGTTCCGCGCTTCCTCAAAGGACAGGGACAGGGCTGGGTCACTGCCGAATATGGCATGTTGCCGCGTTCAACGCATAGCCGCATGGCACGTGAAGCCGCGAAGGGCAAACAGGGCGGCCGCACGCTGGAAATTCAGCGTCTGATCGCCCGTTCACTCCGCGCAGCCGTCGATCTTAAAGTGCTGGGTGAATATACCATTACGCTTGATTGCGATGTCATCCAGGCTGATGGTGGCACCCGTACCGCATCTATCACCGGCGCCTGCGTGGCACTGGCGGATGCACTAAACAAACTGGTTGCCAGCGGTAAGCTCAAAGCGAACCCGATGAAAGGGATGGTCGCGGCGGTATCTGTGGGCATTGTTAACGGTGAAGCCCTGTGTGACCTTGAATATGTTGAAGACTCCGCAGCTGAAACCGATATGAACGTCGTGATGATGGAAGACGGCCGTATGATCGAGGTGCAGGGCACGGCGGAAGGCGAACCTTTCAGCCATGAAGAGTTGCTGGCACTGCTGGCGCTGGCCCGCGGCGGCATCGAAGAGTTAATTCAGGCGCAAAAAGCGGCGTTGGAAAAATAAAGTAACAGGCGACCGCAGAGTCGCCTTTTTTTATCTGAGGAGTAAGACATGAAAGCCTGGCAGCGGCAGTTTATTGAATTCGCACTGAATAAGCAGGTGCTTAAATTTGGTGAGTTTACGTTAAAATCTGGTCGTAAAAGTCCCTATTTCTTTAATGCCGGTCTGTTTAACAGCGGGCGAGACTTAGCGCTGCTGGGGCGTTTCTATGCGCAGGCGTTAGTGGACAGCGGCGTGGATTTCGATTTGCTGTTCGGGCCCGCTTATAAAGGGATTCCTATTGCGACCACGACAGCGGTTGCCTTAGCCGATCATCATGACCGGGATGTGCCTTACTGCTTTAACCGTAAAGAGGCGAAAGATCACGGTGAGGGCGGTCTGCTGGTGGGAAGCCCGCTACAGGGTAAAGTTATGTTGGTCGATGACGTTATCACGGCAGGCACGGCAATCCGCGAGTCGATGGATATCATTAATGCTCATGATGCGAGTCTGGCTGGCGTCATGATTTCACTGGATCGTCAGGAGCGTGGCCGGGGAGAGCTTTCCGCTATTCAGGAAGTGGAACGTGACTATTCCTGCAAGGTTACCGCCATTATCACGCTCAACGACCTGATCGACTATCTGGCTGAAAAAACGCATATGGCCGATCATTTAGCGCAGGTGCGTGCGTATCAAAAAGCGTACGGCGTCTGATTACAGGCGGGCGCTGCCCGCCTGCCTGTTACACCAGCTGTGCCGCAATCAGCGGCCAGCGGGTGTCAAAGTCAGCGGTGGGACTAAAGCGGAACTCCGAGCGAACGTAACGCGACAGTAATCCTTCACACAGAGCCAGTAGCTGACTGGCTAATAATGCTTCATCGGTTTGAAAGCCTTCACCCTCTCGCATTTTCCGCTCACGCATCACCTGACGTAGCTGGACTTCAATGCGCTCAAACAGCTGGTTAATGCGCCCTTGTAAACGATCCTGTTCAAACATCAGCGCGTGACCCGTTAAAATACGTGTCAACCCCGGATTACGCTCACCAAACCCCAGAATCAGCTGCACAATAAGACGCAGGCGCGCCATTGTTTCTTTTTCATCTTTAAGAATGAGATTGATGCGGGTAATCAGACTGTCTTCAATAAATTCGATCAGGCTGTCAAACATCCGTGTTTTGCTGGGAAAATGACGATACAGCGCCGCTTCCGAAACACCGACGTTGGCCGCGAGCTTCGCGGTAGTGATTCGTTGGCTGCCATCGCTGGACTCAAGCATCTGCGCCAGCGCCTGCAAAATCTCTTCGCGACGATTCCGCTTTACGACTTTTTTTTCTGCCATGCCCTTAAAAACCCCTGAATTTCACCATAAACAGGCAACACCTACGCATCAGCCACAAGATAAACACCTATGGCGATGAGAAATAAAATGATGAGCGTAAGTGAAAATAGGTAGTGCTGGTTACTGACGACCTGAGTGACCGAAGCCGCCTTCACCGCGCAAGCTGGCATCAAACTCTTCTACCAGATTGAATTCGGCCTGAACGACAGGAACAAAAACCAGCTGGGCCATGCGGTCGCCCGGCTGTAGCGTAAAGCTTTCCTGACCCCGATTCCATACCGATACCATCAGTTGACCCTGATAATCGGCATCAATAAGCCCCACCAGGTTACCCAGTACGATGCCATGTTTATGGCCCAGTCCTGAGCGTGGGAGGATGACAGCAGCAAGGCTCGGATCGGCAATATGGATAGCCAGGCCGGTAGGGATTAATGTTGTAGTCCCGGGGGCGATTTCCATCACGTCATCAATACAGGCACGAAGATCTAACCCAGCGGAACCCGGTGTCGCATAGGTCGGCAATGGAAAATCTTTGCCGACGCGCGCATCCAGAATTTTAACGTCTATTTTTTTCATCATAACGGCTGACAATCTCGTCTATTAAAAGTTGACCAAGGAGTGACTTATCGCTGAGCGGTAAGGTCTTTTCTCCTTCCTGCCAAAAAAGGTGAAGAGCATTGGTGTCGCTATTGAACCCTTGTCCAGCTTTCGACACGTCGTTAGCACAGATCAGGTCCAGCTTTTTACGCGCGCGTTTTTTTCGGGCGTATTCTTCCACATTCTGGGTTTCAGCCGCAAATCCAACCACAAAAGGCCGGCCCTGCGTTAATGCGGCAACGCCCGCGACGATATCGGGATTTTTAATGAGCTGCAGGGTGACATTATCATCGTCATCCTGTTTCTTGATTTTCTCATCCGCAATGTCGGCTGCCCGGTAGTCTGCCACGGCTGCGCTTGCAATGAAAATATGTTGTTTATTTATCTCATCCATCACCGCAGACTGCATCTCCCGTGCCGACGTTACATCCACCCGCTTAACGCCCACGGGCGTTGCTAAGCTAACCGGGCCACTAATCAGTGTGACGCTGGCACCGCGTCTGGAGGCCGCGGCCGCAATGGCAAAACCCATTTTTCCTGAGCTGTGGTTGCTGATATAGCGCACGGGATCGAGGGCTTCACGAGTCGGGCCGGCGGTAATCATAATGTTGAGATGTTGCAGATCGTTGACGGGGCTGGCCCACTGAACCGCATGGTCAACGATAGCCAGTGGGTCGAGCATGCGGCCCGGCCCGACATCGCCGCATGCCTGGCTGCCGCTGTCAGGCCCCCAGATGAATACGCCGCGCGCCTGGAGCGTCGTCAGGTTCGTTTGCGTAATGGCTGCGCGGTACATCTGTTGATTCATCGCCGGCACAATCGCGACAGGCGACGCGGTAGCCAACACTGCGGTTGTCACTAAATCGTTCGCCATACCGGCTGTCACGCGCGCGATTAAATCCGCGGATGCGGGCGCCAGCAGAATCAGATCGGCCCATTTGGCCAGCTCAATATGGCCCATGGCGGCCTCGGCTGCCGGGTCGAGCAGATCGTCCATTACCGGGTAGCCCGATACGGCCTGGAGGCTGAGGGGCGTAATAAACGCTTTTGCTGCATGGGTCATCATCACGCGCACATCGGCACCGCGATCGCGCAGACGGCGCACCAGCTCGGGGGTTTTATAGGCTGCGATGCCACCGCTTACACCTAAAAGCACTTTTTTACCGGCTAATCCCATCATGCAGTTGACCTCGTTTTCAGTTGCCGTACAGCCACGGCGGAATGGGCGAATTTTATCACAAAACCTTGCCGTCACCTGTTCTAAGGCTGCGTTTGCGAGAAGTGCCGAAGAATCACATTTGCTCACTGGTCGCGTGTTAACTGACAGAGGATGATACAGGGGGCGACAGGGAGAGCAGCAATGAATCATTTTCTACCACGGGAAAAACTTAAGCGACTGGGCGCAGATGCATTAAGCGATGCAGAACTGCTGGCCATCTTTTTACGTACGGGTTCAAGAGGCGTACCGGTGATGAAGCTGGCGCAGCAGATGTTGCAAGAGCTGGGGTCGCTTTACAACATCGTGAACGCCAGTGCGGAGGATTTCAAAGGAATCAAAGGGGCGGGGGAAATTAAGCTAATTCAGCTACGTGCCGTTGCTGAGCTGGCTAAACGGTTTTTCGCCAGCCAGTTGGCCCGTGAAAATACCCTCGACAGCCCGCTTGCGACACGCCAGTATCTGCAAACGCTGTTAGCAGAGCAGGAACGTGAGATTTTCGTCGTGATGTTTCTGGATAATCAACACAGGGTGATAACCGCCCGGCAAATGTTCTCAGGCTCGATTAACAGTGTGGAAGTGCATCCGCGCGAAATTGTGCGCGAGGCGCTTAAAATTAACGCCGCAGCGTTAATCATCGCACACAATCATCCGTCAGGAAGAGCCGAGCCGAGTCAGGCTGACCGCGACATTACCGTTAAAATCTGCGAAGCTTGTCGGCTGGTCAATATTCGCGTGCTCGATCATTTAGTGATTGGACGGGGTGAATCGGTCTCATTTACCGAGCGGGGATGGCTCTGAGCCTGAAAATCTGGTCCAGGTGGCGGATTTTTACACGATCATTCGGGATCTTTATCTGTTCGGGACTTGAGCACTTGGGCCGAGCGGCGTATACTACGCCACCTTTGAGAATCTCGGGTTTGGCGGTTAGGCCAGCTTAGCGGGTTCCATGGAACTCGCCTGGCGGGCTGTAAGCCTGACGAGGCGGCCAAAACCTAATTTTTAAAGCTCGAGCTGATTTGATTTTTGGAGAATAGACATGTCACGAGTCTGCCAGGTAACTGGAAAGCGTCCGGTGACCGGTAACAACCGTTCCCACGCAATGAACGCGACGAAACGCCGTTTCCTTCCGAACCTGCACTCACACCGTTTTTGGGTTGAGAGCGAGAAGCGCTTCGTTACTCTGCGTGTATCTGTAAAAGGTATGCGTATTATTGATAAAAAGGGCATTGATACGGTGTTAGCCGACATGCGTGCCCGTGGTGAGAAGTACTAAGAGTACTAAGGAACTGAATCATGGCTAAAGGTATTCGTGAGAAGATCAAGCTGGTTTCCTCTGCTGGTACAGGTCACTTCTATACCACCACGAAGAACAAACGTACTAAACCAGAGAAACTTGAACTGAAAAAGTTCGATCCGGTTGTACGTCAGCATGTGATCTACAAAGAAGCCAAAATTAAGTAATTTTGGTTTTCTGCAAAAAACCCGGCTCAGGCCGGGTTTTTTGTTTGTGTAATGCGCAGGGGAGAGGTTATGCCTGAGTTGCCAGAGGTAGAAACCAGCCGACGCGGCATTGAGCCACATCTGGTTGGTCAGACAATTCTTCACGCAGTCGTGCGCAATGCGCGTTTGCGTTGGCCAGTGTCACAAGAAATCCTGGCGTTAAGCGATCAGCCTGTGCTGAGCGTTCAACGTCGTGCCAAATACCTTTTACTCGAATTGCCGCACGGCTGGATTATTATCCACCTGGGTATGTCAGGCAGTTTACGTGTCCTTTCAGAAGAGTTGCCCGTAGCCAAACACGATCATGTCGACCTGGTCATGAGCAACGGTAAAGTCCTGCGCTATACCGATCCCCGGCGTTTTGGCGCCTGGCTGTGGAGCAGTGACCTGGCCGGCAGTAGCGTACTGGCACACCTCGGCCCAGAGCCGCTGAGTGAAGCCTTCAGTGGTGACTATCTGTTTGAAAAATCCCGCGGAAAGCGAACGGTGATTAAGCAGTGGCTAATGGACAATAAAATTGTCGTTGGCGTGGGTAACATCTATGCGAGTGAGTCACTGTTTACGGCAGGGATCATTCCTGATCGACCCGCAATGAGCCTTTCCCATGAAGATGCGGCGATATTAGCGAATACCATCAAAGCGGTACTGTTGCGCTCAATCGAGCAGGGCGGAACAACATTACGCGACTTTTTACAAAGTGATGGCAAACCGGGCTATTTTGCACAAGAGCTACAGGTTTATGGTCGCGCGGGAGAGCCCTGCAGAGCATGTGGCACACCGATTGTCAGTGGCAAGCATGGGCAACGCAGTACTTACTGGTGCCCCAACTGTCAACACTAAGGCAGTTTTGCCAGCAGAGCCTGGTGGACAGGCGCGGGCAGGAAGGCCGAGACGTCGCCGCCGTGCCGCGCCACTTCTTTTACCAGGGTAGAAGAGATAAAAGAAAAGTTTTCCGATGGCATCAAAAACACACTTTCCAGCGTCGGCAGCAAATGCCGGTTCATACGCGCCAGCTGTGTCTCATATTCAAAATCCGACACGGCACGCAATCCGCGCACCAGAATGTTTGCCTGCTGAGTGCGGGCAAAGTTCGCCATCAGATCGCTGAAACCTGTCACCTCAACGTTCGCCAGATGCGCGGTCGCCTGACGCGCCAGCGCAACTCTTTCATCAAGCGTGAATAAGGGCTTTTTGCTCGGGCTGGCGGCAATGGCTACGACCAGCCGGTCAAACATCTGCGCAGCACGCGTCACAATATCGATGTGGCCTAATGTGATGGGATCGAAGGTGCCTGGATAAATAGCTTTCGTGGTCATGTGCGCCCTTTCGCCGAAGCATGAGTCAGCGCCCATAGCGCTGCATATTTGTTGAAGGTGTACTGGGCATTGACGACCGCCAGCAGCCAACCCTGTTTACCATCAAGAAAGCCGGCACGCAGCAGCAGCGTTTTCGCGAAGGCGCTGAGCGCATGACTGAAGACCGAAAACAGGCTGCAGGTTTTTCCGCGCTGAAATCGTTCCTGTGCCCAGGCCTCCGCATAGGCCAGCTGCTTACGCTGGAAAGCCATCAGGTTACGACAGGTCAGGTGTTGTAAATCGCCTTTGAGGGCCTGCACGGAGGCGCCTTCGGTGTTGAGTGACTCATGCACGCTGTTATCGTTATAGCTTAACGTACGTGGGTAAAGACGCATCACTCGATCAGGGTACCAGCCGCTGTGGCGCATGAATCGCCCCAAAAAAAGATTACTGCGGCTGAAGCTGTAAACGGTGTCGCCTGGCGGGGCCTCGAGCACCCGTTCAATGGCCTGACGTAACTCTGGCGTGACTCGCTCATCGGCGTCGATCATCAAAATCATGTCGCAACTGGCAAAACTCTGCGCCCGCTGGCGCTGTTTGCCGTAGCCCTGCCATTCCGTCGCCTGAAAAACCTGCGCGCCTGCTGCCCGGGCCAGCGCCATCGTGTCGTCTGTGCTGCCAGAATCCAGCACGATAATCTCATCGGCCCAGCTCACTGATGCAAGACAGTCGGGCAGCAGCTCTGCTTCATTTTTGGCAATCATCACGACTGAAAGGCGTTGGCGAGTGGATGTCATTAATGGGCTCGTGGCGGCAGGTGTGGTTCAAGTAACTGCAGCAAACGCTGAAGGGCACCCTGGTTTTGATGCAGCACTTCTACGGCATGGCGTCCGTAGTAGCGACGATAATCATCGTCCTGCAGCAGGTTCGTCACCTCTTTTTCCAGCGATGCGACATCAGTAACGGTAATCAGCCCCTGTGCCTGTTGCAGCTTGCTACAAATATCTTTGAAGTTCCAGGTATGGGGGCCCATAAGCACAGGAATAGCATGAGCGGCGGGTTCGAGCGGGTTATGACCACCGCGCTCAACCAGGCTGCCGCCAACAAAGGCCAGATCGGCAATGCCATACAGCAACATCAGTTCACCCATCGAGTCGCCAATCACAACCTGCGTTGAGCCGGATGGGATTTCACCGCTGCTGCGCAGGGTAAAACTGAAGTTGCGCTTCTGCGTCAGCTCTCGGGCATCGTTAAAACGCTCCGGGTGACGCGGCACCAGAATCAGCAGCAAATCCGGAAAGGTTTGTAATAAGCGACGGTGCGTATCCAGCAGGATAGCTTCTTCACCCTCATGAGTGCTGGTGGCAATCCAGACAGGGCGACGGGGCGCCCATTGCCGGCGTAGCGTTACTGCTCTTGCGGCCAGCTCGGGCGTAACAGAAATATCAAACTTCAGGCTGCCGGTAACCGACAGATGCGAGCGCTTCAGACCGAGTTGCATAAACCGCTCACCGTCCTCGGCGTTTTGTGCGGCGATCAGCGTGATACTTTGTAAGAGATTACGCATGAACTTGCCAAGCTTGCGATAGCCTTTAGCCGATCGTTCCGAAAGTCGGGCATTAGCAATCACCAAGGGAATATGGCGCTGGTGCAGGATACGAATGATGTTAGGCCACAGCTCGGTTTCCATAATGATCACTAAGCGTGGATTGACCGTATCAAGAAAGCGATTGATGGCGTTGGGGAGATCGTAAGGCAAATAAACATGATGCACATCTTTGCCAAAAGCAGATAGCGCACGCTCAGAACCGGTTGGCGTCATGGTTGTGACGGTGATAGGTAGCGTTGGATAGCGATGACGCAGCGCGCGCACCAACGGCACTGCCGCCAGGGTTTCGCCCACGGAAACCGAGTGTAAAACGATGCCTTCAGGCTTCACTTTTCCGGCGCAATAGCCATAACGCTCTGCCCAACGTTTACGGTAGGCAGGAGCTTTACGACCGCGCAGCCACAGGCGCAGCCAAATAAGTGGCTGAATGAGATAAAGCAATGCGGTGTAAATGGTCGTCATAGTTACCGTTATGACACGTTGGCGTCAAAAAAGCAGATTAAAGTCAGAATACAGCATCTTATCAGAAACAGCATAATCACTCATCCCACATCATGCGTGGCGACTCAGGACCTGCTGATAGAGCCTGTTCAGTGAATGTGCCAGGTTTTGCGGCGTGTAAGGTTCAATCCTGCGTCTTGCTGCTTCGCCCATTCTGCCGTCAACGGTTAAAGCAGAAAGGGCATTAATGGCCTGATTGAGTCCTTTTACATCCAGCGCATCACGAACAAACCCTTCCTGACCTTCGCGAATAAATTCAGCGCCGCCACACCCGGTGCTGGTGATCACCGGCAACCCGCAGGCCATGGCTTCCAGCACCACGTTGGGAAAAGGATCGTAAAGGGTGGGCAGAAGCAATCCATCAGCAGCATGGTAATAGGGCTGCACATCCTGCTGTACGCCGACAAAACGAAGCCGCTCACTGCAGTGAAGCTGACTGGCTAACTGCTGATAACGTTTTGCCTGTTTGTCCTGGCCGACCACGATCAGATAGCGGTTACTTTTGGCCAGCGCTTCAATGGCGGTTTTGAGGCCCTTACGTTCAAATCCCGAACCCACATAGATCAGAACAGTCGCGTTAGCGGGCAGATTCAGCTGTGTCCGAACCGCATGGCGGGCGGCCTCTGTCGCAGGTTGAAAGCGCGTTGAATCAATGGCGTTGTGAATGACATGTATTTTGTCAGCCTGCAGTGCGAAGCAGCGCAGGATGTCTTTTTTTACCATCTCAGAATTACATATCACCGCTTTCAGTGCGGGGGAGTTAAACATATCGGCTTCTGCCTGCAGAACATAGCGATGATATGGGCTGAGGCTGGCGCTAAGACGCTGAAGGGGCGAAACAATACGTGCCCGTTGTTCAAGCCAGACACGATGAACGCCATCGCCTGCCCGAAAGATGTCACAACCAGCGATACGCTCATGGCTTTGAACAATATCGAACTTTTCACGTTCCCAGCAGGCCCGCGCCGCGTGGGCAAAACCGCGTTCACGTGAAACCCGTCCCAGTTTCCCTGGATTGCAGATATGCAGGTGCCAGTCCGGGTTGGGCTTTCCTTCCCAGCTTCGGGTGATGATATTGAGATCCAGTTTTTCGCTACCCAGGGCTTCCAGCGCGCGTGAAATAAAGCGTTCGGCCCCGCCATCAGGGCGGTATTTCTGCCGGACAATCGCCAGGCGTAACTTACTCATTTAGATAGCTCCTTGCTGCGGTAACGACGTCCTCAACCGGGATAACGGACAAGTAACGTTGTTCGGTACGAGTATCAATGGAATCCGGAGAAGGAAGGGGGCCATAGTCACCAGCCCAGATGACCCGATTGTTGTCACCCCAGGGGCGCCAGTGCTGCAGTTTTGTCGGGCCGAAAAGCGCAATGCAGGGCGTGTCGAGCGCGGCGGCCATGTGCATCGGGGCTGAGTCAACGCCGATAAAGAGCTGAGCGCGAGCAATAAGTGCAGCCAGTTGTGGCAGAGAGAGTGTGCCTGCCAGCGAGATAACATGCGGAGACTGGCACTGCGCCAGAATCCGCTCAACCATCGCCAGCTCACTATCATCCGGTCCTGCTGTCAGGATGACTTTTCGGTCGGCTTGAGCCAGCTGGTCGATAGTGGCTGCAACCTTGTCTTCCTCCCAGCATTTGAACTGCCAGCGGGAGGTAGGCTGCAGCACGATATAAGGGGGCTTCACCTGCTGCTGAAGCAGCATATTCTGCACTTTTAACGCATCGTCCGGGCTGAAGTGCATCGAGGCTCTGGCACCGTCGGCTGAAATCTGCAGCGGTGACAGAGCGGAAAGGTTCTGTTCAACCGTATGTAAGTGCTCATGATTTTCAGTGGTAACCAAATGATTGTGGCATCCGCGCCAGAAGGCGTTATCACGCTTTTTAAACGCGAATCCAATGCGTACCGGCGCGCCAGACAGTCCGGTGAGAATGGCACTGCGCCACTGATCGGCAAGGTTAATCACCAAATCGTAATGACAGGCTCGCACTGCTGAGACCAGTGCGACTTCATGGCGAAACGTCTGCCAGCCACCTTCCTTTTTCCAGTTTCGATCGATGATGTGCAGATGACGGACAGAAGGATGTGCTTCCAGCATGGGCCGGGTTTCTTTGTAGAGCAGGACATCAATGCTGGCCTGCGGATAATGCTGATGCAAAGCATTGATGACAGGCGTAGTCAGCAGCATGTCGCCGTGATGACGTAGTTTGATTAACAGAATTTTTTTGGGTGCAAACTGGACTGGAATCGGGCTTGTCATACTCAAATGCTCTCAGAATTCAGTGAGCCGATTGTAGGGCAAACCCTTTTGAGGTTAAAGCAAGTGACGCCGCTTATTTCCTGCGCCAGTAATAAATTCGACCCAGCCATAGCAGCAGGTGATACCACTGTTTTACACCGCGCGCATTACGCAGCATACGCGTGTGTGTCTGGGTCGCGAAGATATCGGCAATCATCGCCTGTCGCGCTGATTCGTCCGGTTCGCGTCGGATACTGTGACAGACGCTCAGGGCTTCGTAAGTAATCTGATAGTGAAAGGCCGGATAAATTTTTACCTTATGGCGATAGCGGCTGTTAATTGACTCCAGCATTTGCGCAATTTTCAGATAGTGACGCTGATATTCAACGTTACGCAGGCCGGTCCGCTTGCGGTTGCTGATTGAAGCATCGTGCAGATAGTAGCGATACAGCTGTTTATCGGTATAGCGCGCGCGTTTTACATTCAGCATGAACTCTGTGGTCCACGGAATATCCTGATGGTGCAGGCCGGGTTCAAAATTTAGCTTCAGTTTTTCAATCAGTTCGCGTCGGTAAATACCGAGCCAGACAACATGTTTATAGCGATGAGTCTTCAGCGCCTTGTTAAGCCACTCAGGGCCGCTAAGGACGGATGTGCTTGAGAGTCGTTCAGGCGGTATCAACGGCTGGGTTTCATTGCTAGCCTGGAAAAACCATTCGGCATTGCATTGCGCCACATCGAGATCGTCTGCCTCTGCCATATCGACCAGTGTCTTATACATCTCTGGCTTCATGGTGTCATCAGCGTCTGGAAAGGTTACGTACTTACCGGATGCAACAGCCAGCCCGGCATTGCGTGCACGTGATACACCACCATTAGGTTGGTGAATGACCCGGATATGAGGATGACGTTGTGCGTAGTCATCCGCTCTCTCACCCGAGCCGTCAGTCGATCCATCATCGACAAGGATGATTTCCAGAGATGTCAGCGTCTGAGCCAGTAAAGACTGAATAAATGTCTCAAACATGGCACCAGCGTTAAACATTGGTGTGATTATCGATAGTAAAGGCGAATTTTGTGACACAGCAGCATAACTTCAAGTGAAAAGAGACGGATTTCCGCCGACATTATTACGAATGCCGATAGAACTTTTTGTGCATTTAGGGTCAAACCTTGATAGGTAGCAGAAATTTATTTTTTCGCAACTTTATGGCGTGTGTACGCTCCAGTCCGGTCAGGTACGTATAACCAGGTACAATATGAAAAATATCCTCGTCATAAGGCGCGACAACATTGGTGATATGGTTTGTACCACACCGTTACTGGAAGGCATAAAGACAGCCTTTCCTGAAGCTAAACTGACGCTGTTGGTAAATAAAGTGGCGCAGGATGTGGTGCTGCATAACCCGCATATTGACGCGCTGCATGTCTATAAAAAAGCCAAACATCGCAGTAAGAATGAAAGCGCAGTGGGCGTTTACTGGCACCGTTTAAAAATCTTCTGGGCTTTACGCAAGACGCATTTCGATGCAGCTGTACTGGCTAATCCGGTTCCCTGTAAATACAGCCTTCGCCTCGCGCGTATGGCGGGCGCACAACATATCATTGGCGCAGGTGAAAAAGGCGATGGTCTGACAAAATGTTTCGACAAGGGCGATTTTTCAGGCCAGCATCAGGTTGAACAAACGTTTAGTTATCTCACCGCATTGACGTCGTTACGTCTTGTCGTTCCTGATGTGCGAATTTATTTAACGAATACAGAAAAAAAAGAAGCAGAACAACGTATCAAGGTTTTTTTTCCTCGGGGACAAAGTTTTTATGGCATTCACATTAGTAGTCGTTCGGCCAAGCGTCGCTGGTCGTTGGAAAGCTATGCGCAATTGATCGAAAAATTGTTAGATGAATCGGATGCACACATTTTAATTTTTTGGTCACCTCAGGGAACGCTGGATCCCAACGATCCTGGCGATCAGGCTCGCGTAGAGGCATTGTTAACTAAAGTAAATTCAGAACGCGTTGCTGCATATCCAACAGCAACGATTCGTGAACTTATGGCAGGCTTTAACTGTTGTAAACAAATACTGTGCAGTGATGGTGGACAAATGCACATCGCAGCAGCACTGCATAAAAAGCAGGTGGTGTTTTTCGGCGATACGGATGCTGCACTTTGGCACCCATGGTCAGGAAAACATGAAATTCTTCAGACTGACTCTGGGGAGAGCACGGATATCAGTGTCGACCAGGCCTGGCTGGCCTGGCAACGACTTGAGTCCATCTAACGAAAAACGGCTGGATAACATGTTTTGTCCAGCTCAGGATTTAAACCCCTCAGGGTGACTTAATTGCCAGCGCCAGGCATCTTTTACCATATCGTCCAGATTGCGCCTTGCCTGCCAGCCAAGCTGTTGTTTTGCCAGGGAAGGATCTGACCAACACTCACCAATATCGCCGTCTCGTCTGGAAACAATCTCATGTGGTACTGGTCGCCCGATAACCTTTTCAAACGCACGCAGGATATCCTGAACAGAATAGCCGATACCGGTGCCGAGATTGTATATGCTTACACCTTGTCGGCAGTTAACCGCATCGAGTGCTTTGAGGTGGCCTTCAGCAACATCCATTACGTGAATATAGTCCCGGACTCCGGTTCCGTCTTTGGTGGGGTAATCATTGCCGTAGATCAATAATTTTTCCAGCTTACCGACGGCGACCTGCGTAAGATAAGGTACGAGATTTGCCGGAACACCATTGGGATTTTCGCCGATCATACCGGATGGATGTGCCCCCACCGGATTAAAATAACGCAAAATAATCACAGAGAAATCGGGACAGGCTCGCGAGTAATCCTGCAATATCTGTTCAATCATTAATTTAGTTGTGCCATACGGATTAGTCGTGCCACCGATGCGTGCATCCTCTCGCAAAGGTATACATTCTGGTTGGCCGTAAACGGTGGCAGATGAGCTGAATATTAAATTATTGACGCCCGCCCGGCGCATTTCCGCCACAAGAACCATCGTGCTTTTTAAATTATTGTCGTAGTATTCCAGCGGTTTACACACCGACTCACCAACGGACTTTAGCGCGGCAAAGTGAATAACCGATGAGATAGCATGACGAGAAAAAATGGCTCTGACCTGATCTACATCGCGTACATCGGCTTGATAAAAAGCCAGCGATTTACCACTAAGGGCTTCCACACGATTAATTGACTCTGAAGATGCATTGCAAAGATTGTCTATGACGACAACTTCGTGACCTGCCTCCAGAAGGGTCAGCACAGTATGTGAACCGATATAACCGGCGCCGCCGGTAACCAGGATAGCCATATCGTTCCTTGTTATTTCGAGTCGCTATTTTTATCGGCCATCAGGCTGAGATAACGTTCGATGATAAGATTGATGTCAAATTTAGCATACATTGCAGGCGTAATGTCAGGCGGAGACTGCCAGCCATGGCGGATTTTAGTGGCTAATGAAGAGGCATCAAGTGCAGACTGATAGCTGGCCAGTTCACCCACCATGATTTCTTTCACCCCTCCAGGGCAAGCGGTGCTGACAACAGGTGTCTCACAAACCAGTGATTCGATCAATACTGTAGGCAAGCCCTCACTGTCCGAACTCAACACAAATAAACGCGCATCTTTTAGTACGGGTATAGGATTGGACATAAACCCGCCCAACACCACCTTATCCTGCAGGTTAAGTCTGACAATAAGCGCGTTAAGTTGTTCCGTAACCGACTTCTCTCCCTGACCGAGGATAATGAGTTTGGTGGGAATGTCAGCCATAGCAAATGCTTCAAGAAGACGGTCCTGTCGCTTAACCTGATGAAGACGGCCAATATGCAGAATGTAGTTTTCACCTGCAAAGGGATTGTGTCCCATCGAACGTTGTTTGATTTTATCAAAATCAAAAGGGTTATAAATGGTCAACCTCTTGGCAGGCCTGACGCCCACATTATTGATCATGTCCTCCCCTACGGCTTCAGAAACCGTCACAATATTGCGTTGGTGATAGGTGCGTTGAATTTTGTATTTTTTTAAATAACGAGAAAACGCATTTTTATTACCAAGGTACGAACGGGAAAAAATACCATGGATACAGTGCCAGACATTACATTCCTGTAACAGGCGAGACCTGACAACAATACGATCGGTTTTATGCAAGCTTGAAATGACAAGCGCGGGTGGCCCTTTTTCAGCAAAAAGTAGTTCAAGCCTGTCATCAAGCTGGCGTGCCCGGCGTGAGAGTTCAGTTAACTTGCGAAGCGGACCTGTACCATTATCGTGACACACTCGGTAGTCAATATTGCCGGGAATGGTGTAGTCTAGTTTCTTACTAAGCGATATCAGTGTGACCGGATAACCGCGATGCGCGATGCCCTCAGCCAGGGTTAACGTCACGTTTTCAGCGCCACCACCCGGTAAGCCATCAATGATAAAAAGAATATGTCTTGTCATGATAATGCCTGCCCGAGTCCTAAAATTGTTATCAAAATCTTAATCTAGTATCTATGTCATTGCTATGATTAAAGTTTTTATAATTCATGGTAACTAAATGAATTTGCGCAGATGAGGTCTGGTGCGTAACATAGCTATTCATTTTTTTGGGATTAAAGCCATTATGTCAAGACTTGCATTTCTCATTACTATCGATACTGAAGGCGATAATCTTTGGGAGAATCATGACAGCATCACTACACGAAATGCGATTTTCCTGCCGCGATTTCAGTCTTTATGCGAGAAATATGGCTTTAAACCTACCTGGTTGACTAACTATGAAATGGCCGTCGATCCTGTCTACGTTGAATTTGCAAAGGATGTTATTGCGCGTGGCCAGGGTGAAGTTGGGATGCATCTCCATGCGTGGAATAGTCCACCTCTGCATGACCTCACCGGCGACGACTGGCGGCATAAGCCATACTTAATCGAATATCCTCATGCAGTCATCAGGGAGAAAGTTAAGTACATGACTCAGCTTCTTGAGGATACCTTTCAAACTAAAATGCTCAGCCATCGCGCCGGGCGCTGGGCATTTAACGAATATTATGCCAGTTTGTTGACGGAATTCGGTTATCAGGTTGATTGCTCAGTAACACCTCGTGTTAACTGGAGCAGCTCGGTGGGCAACCCAGCCGGGAAGGGGGGAAGTGACTACGTTAACTTTCCACGTCGTGCTTATCTTATTGATCCTGATGACATTGCTAAAAGTGGCCAATCGACATTGCTCGAGGTTCCTATGAGCATTCAATATAAATATTCGCCTGTTATCAACAGCATCAAAATGGGCGTGAAAAAGCTGCGTGGCAAGCATCCTGTTTCATCCGTGAACTGGTTAAGGCCAGTAGGTGGCAATCTCGAACAGATGAAAAAAGTCGTCAATCAGTCTATCGCCGAAGGCGCAGACTATGTTGAGTTTATGCTCCATTCTTCAGAGTTCATGCCAGGGGGGAGCCCCACGTTCAAAAATGAAAAAGATATTGAACAACTTTATGCTGATTTAGAGCAATTATTTAGCTGGCTACAGCATCAAACGACAGGTATGACCTTGGCGGATTATTATGCAACGTTTAAGGGTGAATAATGCGTAAGCGCTGGAAATTTGAATTAATAAATCTTTATTTACGCACAGTTACCCGACGTAACGGCATGGTAGGCTCCAGAGCTGAATTTTTATCAGATAATCAACCAAACGACTTCAAAAATATTGTCATTTATTCTACGACAGCGCTGGGAGATTTCATGATGAATACACCAGCGATAGGAGCCCTGCGGCAACGTTTTCCCGATGCCTGGATCACACTTGTAGCACATCCTAAATTTCGTGATTTTTTAACGGGTGGAAACGACTGGGATGACGTCGTCTACTGGAATAGCAAAGTTAAACAGGTGCCTGCCCTTGTAAAAGCGCTTCAGAAAAAGGGCCGTCCAGAATTGGCCGTGATTCTTCATTCACATGCGCCCTATGACTATACGAGTGCTGTTTTAGCTGGTGCCAGTTATATCTTCCGCGATAACTATCATGATGATGAATCTCTAATTGATCGCTGGTTGACTAACTATACCGTGGGTTATAAAGGGCATCTTATACAGCGCAAACTGGAGCTTATTGCGCCACTGGGGTGTGATACTTCAGCCGTTGAAATGCGGTTGCCTCATTTGCCGCCAAAATGTTTCACGACACGAGAGAGAAAAAAATTAGGCTTTCAGTTAGGTGCATCTTCCCCTGAACGTTGCTGGCCCATCGACTCTTTCGCCGCTGTGGCTAAACGCGCACTCTCCCATAATGAAGATCTTGATATTGTTTTAATCGGTGGTCCGGGAGAAGTGGTTTTAGGACAGCAGTTTATGGCACAACTGAGCCCTCAATTGCATCATCGTGTGGTCAATACGATTGGTAAAACTTCACTGCCACAACTTGTTGAAACAATAAATCAGTTTGATGCTTTACTGACAGGCGATACTGGACCTTTTCACGTCGCGATCGCACTGAAAGTACCAACGCTCAGTCTGTTTGCGACGGCTCAGCCTGTGTTTAGTGGGCCTTATCAAGATCTGAATATCCACCATGCCATCCTGGGCGTCCAGTCTGCCCTGAAGGCCGAAACATTAGGTGATGGTGCGATGAAATCCATTTCTGTAGATCAGGTTATAGATACATTTGAAGATTATTTCGATGTCTTAAAGCCTTTATGACAACATCGAACGCAATAAATAGTAGGGAATAATGTTATGAAGGTGATTCATATTATCAACCTGGATAAAATGGGTGGGGCTGAAAAAATCTTTTTGCAATTTATTAGCGAGAGCAATTTACAAAATAAAATATTTTGCATAAGTAACAATGTAGACCCGAGCATCAAGCAATCTTTGGTCGGTCATGACATTCAATTTGTAAATAAGATTTTCCCTTTTGCTAAAATAAAATTCCCTCCTTTTTTAAGACCAGTTGTCCTTAAAAAACGAATTGAAAGAGAAGGAGCGGATGTGTTGGTGGTATGGGATCTTATACCTCGCTTATCAGGTAAGCCGCGTGACGTTAAAACCGTTTATTATGACCATGGTTCGTCATGGGTATTCGATAATAATCAACGCACGCGTGAATTTATAAATTACATTGATGCCGCTATTGCTCCCAGCAAAGCATCGAAAGCGATGATGCAGATGCGATTATCGATAAGTGTGCCTGTAAAAATTATTCCCAATACATTACCTGTCCCTAAAGCCAATATGAGGCTCAAAACACCTCCGTCAAAGCATGAGTTAATTCTGGGGACTGCTTCGCGACTGGCTGGTGTAAAAGGGATTGCTGTCTCTGTGCTTATGGTGGCTGAGCTACTCAAACGCGATATCAATGCCCGTCTTTTGATTGCCGGAAAAGGGCCAGAAGAAACGCACTTGAGAGCTTTGGTCAAAGAAAGAGGACTAGAAAAACATGTCAGCTTCCTTGGTTATCAGGAGGATTTAGGTGATTTTTATGATTCTATTCACCTCTATATGAGTCTGTCTGTTGCAGAAAGTTTTGGTTTGTCCTGTCTTGATGCACAGTTGCATAAAGTCCCCTGTATTTATTCTGTCGTTGACGGACAACCAGAAGTGAATATACATGAGGTAACCGGAATAGGTATCAAACCGACGCTGAGCATACAAGACTATATTAGCCAGACAGGCTACCCTGCTGATGTTGAAAGAAAGTTTGTATATGATCCTGTAAATAACAAAATTAACAAACCCATGATCGTTTCTTATCTTGATGGTGCAGATGCAATTGAAGGAATATTACAAAAAGGAAACTATTTGCGTTTTCTGGAGGGGATTGAGCAAAGGAATATGATCCTGTCTGACAGAAACGATATGATTAAGAACATCGAAGATTTTCTTACCCAGGTAAAAATGAAATGACGATAAAATTTAAAGTGCCAGCAATAGTACTCGCACTAAGTTGTGTATCTTTTTCAACTGCATTGAATGCGTCAACAGTCTGTCGCAATGCACTTTTTATAGCATTCATAATATCATTTTTTGATATTTTTTTGAACAGACGGAATTTAAAGACAGATAGCGTCTTTTATTTTTCGCTGACGAGTGCCTTCCTCGCTTTAGGACTTATCTTGCATGCTAAGTTTTTCCATTCAATTGTAATGTTTTCAGTTGATGAAAACTATTATTACGTAGCGATTCGCATATTGATGGCGAGCGTTATCATTTACTACCTTGCGCAACAGAAAGAATATATCTCAAAGAATGGTTTTTTGTTTTCCAAGATTTTGATTCTTGTAGGTTTTTTATATGTTTCCGTGCAAGGGATTCTCATTCATTACCAAAACCCGGGTGTCCGACTGGAAATCAAAACTGTTGCGACTACTGTAGCCTATGTCTATGCTATTCAGGCTTTTGCGGCTATATATGTTACTTCGACTTTAAAAACAAAGTTTTCATTTTTATTGAATGTCTTAGTCATTCTTCTTGGGTTTTATGTGCTGTTACTTACTGAGACGCGGTCTGTTATACTAACCTACCCAATATTGGTTTTTGTTTTTTTGGCTCAGTCAAAACTTATTAACAGGAACATTATCTTACTGATGGTTGCAATCATTGCGATCACTTTTTTTATTAATCATAAGCCGTTTTACAATGCTTTCGAAAGAATTGTCTCTACATCAAGTGAGATTAAAGATTATAATGCCAATAATGGAAATACTTCTCTTGGTGCGAGATTTAGTTTATGGAAAGCAGGACTGTATGCTTTTGCAAAACACCCAATGGGTCAAAGTGCAGATCAGCGTTATATTGAGATTAAAAATTATATTGATCAATATGAACATAAAAATCCTGAAGCATTACGTGCAATAGATTTTCATATGCATAATGAATTCATTGATAGCCTTAGCTTAAGGGGTATTTGGGGCGCTTTGCTACTGGCATCATTCTTTTTTTCACTGGCCTATATTTTCATAAAAAATAATGAAAGTATTGCCGGCGTCATTTTGCTCTTAACGCCTAATTTTATTTATGGCCTGACTGACACTTTATTTATTGATTTACGCTGTGCAATAGTGCTTATGCTGGGGGTACCTGTCTATCTGTTAATTAAAAGACAGGCATAGAAGACAAAACGAGCAGATTGACTCTGCTCGTTTTTTATTTGTCGAGTAACGGACCGAGCGCGTTTGACACCTTCTCTGGAGTAATACTGTTAAGATTGTTATCAGTGGATTTGAGTACGAACTGATTTTGCCCATAACCCCCAATCAAACCCGGATCGGTGGGGCCATATAACGTGATATTGGGCCTGTCTAGTGCGGCGGTCAGATGGCTCAGCCCTGTATCTACCGACACTACGGCATCTGCGCCTGCCAACTGCTGTGCTACGGCTTCAAGAGAAAGCTTAGGCAAGACTTCTACGTGCTCAAAACCTTCAGCCAGACGCAGCGCACGCTGATGTTCATGTTCAGCGCCCCACGGCAGCTTTACACGCAAGCCCGCTGGCCGGACACGTTCAATCAACTCTCGCCAGTGAGCTTCTGGCCAGTGCTTGTTATCACGGGTAGTGGCATGAAGAAATACCAGATAAGGGCTCTCATGCTGTGATAAGGGCTTCAGAAAATGGCCGGCAATTGCATAATCCCCCTGAGACGGGGGTTTATCGTAACCCAGACTTTTAGCAAACAGCTCACGCGTCCTCTCGACTGCATGTTGTTGCTTGCTGATCTCGTGCTTTTTGTCATACCACCAACTGGCGAAAGGTTCTCTCGCACTACGATTGTCCAGGCCGTGCTTAACGCCTTTAGCCAGACGAGTCACAAGCGCGGCGCTCTTAATCAGCCCCTGAGCGTCGATCACGATGTCGTAGTCACGAGACTGAAGCTCACGCTTGAAACGCACGCGCTCTTCACGCTGCAGGCTGCCAAACCAGTGTTTGCGCCAGCGTCGAATGGCGACAGGCAGAACCTTATCCACTGCCGGATGCCAGGTCGGGATTTGTGCAAAATTTTCTTCCACCACCCAGTCAAAGCGTATTCCGGGCAGGGCATGCATGGCATCGGTGAGTGCTGGCAGCGTATGCAGGACGTCTCCCATGGAGGAGGTTTTGACGATCAGGACGTGCATGTCCCCTCCTGGACTTCGCGCAACAACGTGCTCAATGTTTCATGAACCTGTGCGGGCTGAATATCGATAAGACTTTGGTGATAGCCCTGCCCGGCATCGCCTTTGCGTACACGATGATAGCCGCTAATTAAACGGAGAATACGTGCCCGGTCAGACAGAGGCGGCGTAAAGTCAGGGCTGCTGGGACCATATAAGGCGACAAGCGGTCGGTTTAACGCTGCGGCAATATGCATCAGGCCCGAATCATTACTGACCACTGCGTGGCACTGAGCCAGCAGAATAACAGCCTGTTCCAGCTGCGTTTCGCCAGCCAGATTGCGGCAATGTGCACGGCTCGCTTCCGGTAGCGAAGACAGGATTTCTTCACCGGTGGAATGATCTTTAGCCGAGCCAAACAGCAGAATTTGATAACCCTCACTGATTAACTGCTGGGCAAGCGTCGCATAGTGAAAATGCGGCCAGCGTTTTGCCGGCCCAAACTCTGCACCGGGACAAAAACCAATCGTCGGCCGCTCGGGAGTCAGCTGAAACTGCGCGGACGTCTCACTTTTTTCCTGTTCACTGACCTGTAGCTGAGGCGTTAGCAGGGGTTGTGGCAGTTCCCGCGCTGAGCGGACTGGCAAGTCATAAGCCAGAGCCACATAGCGCTCAACCATCAGCGGAAACGCGGCTTTATCCAGTACCCGACAATCGTTTAACAGGCCGTAACGCATTTCTCCGCGCCAGCCAATACGGCGCTTGATCCCGGCAAAAAAGGGAACCAGCGCTGATTTAAAAGAATTGGGTAAAACATAAGCGCGATCGTAATGGCTGGCCTGGAGCGATTTGCCCAGCCGACGGCGCTCGCCAAGCGCTAACGCGCCATGACCCAGCGGCATCGCCAGCGCCTGATTCACTTCAGGCATCCGTGAAAGTAAAGGACGGCACCACGCAGGTGCCATCACATCAATCACTGCGTCAGGATGTTCGGCCTTGAGGGTACGATAGAGACTTTGCGACATCATCATATCGCCGACCCACGACGGGCCGATCACCAGAATTTTCATTACCGGTATCTATTCCTTTAGACGTTGCGATTTAACCAAACCATATATTCAGAAACGCCCTGTGCCACGGTCTTAAACGGTTTGTCGTAACCCGCTGCGCGTAATTTAGACAGGTCGGCCTGCGTGTAAGCCTGGTAGCGGCCTTTCAGCTTGTCAGGGAAAGGAATGTACTCAATCTGGCCTTTCTGGTGAAAATTAAGCACCGCATCTGCCACTTCCTGGAAGGATTCGGCGCGGCCTGTTCCGCAGTTATAGATGCCGGAAATCCCATTCTCCCAGCACCACAGATTCACCGACACCACATCATCGACATGAATAAAATCACGTTTAAAGCCGTCGCTGCCTTCAAACAGCTTTGGATTTTCATCATTGCTAATCTGCGTGTTTAAATGAAACGCCACGCTTGCCATGCTGCCTTTATGGCTTTCACGCGGGCCGTAAACGTTAAAGTAGCGAAAGCCGCATACCGGCGAGGAGGCTTCAGGCAGGATCTGACGCACGTAGTGGTCGAACAGCATTTTTGAATAGCCGTAGACATTCAGTGGCTGTTCGTACTGGCGCTCTTCAATGAAATTCTCATTGCGTCCACCATAGGTGGCGGCAGAAGAAGCGTAAAGGAACGGAATTTCACGCTCAAGACAGAAGTGCAGCAGATCTTTAGAGTACTGATAGTTATTATCCATCATGTACTTACCGTCCCACTCGGTGGTGGCTGAGCAGGCACCTTCGTGAAAAACGGCTTCAATCGGACCAAGATCTTCACCTGACATGATATAGGTCAGGAATTCTTCTTTATCCATGTAATCAGCGATATCCAGATCGGCCAGATTCACGAACTTGGTGCCATCTTTAAGGTTATCCACGACCAGAATGTCGTTGTGACCGCGATCGTTCAGCGTTTTGACAATATTGCTGCCGATCATTCCTGCGCCGCCGGTTACGATAATCATACTGTTACCTTTAAAGTTTTGAGTTGAAACGGGACATTTCACACGTAATGCCTACATCATAACATTTCATCCCGCTCCAGACAGCCAGATGACTCTGTAAGGTCCTGCACATCCAACAGAATGGCGTGAACTATGCTGCAAAATTAACATTCTTTTGGTCGATTAAGCGTAGAAAGGCGATATGTTCAGTAATATTTGCCAGATTTCCACCTTATCAGGAGCAGGATAATGCCAGCGCATTTTTACCAACATATCCGGCAGCAACTCGACGCCGCCCAGCGTGAAGGTTTATTCAAAAAAGAACGTATTATTACCTCCGCACAGCAGGCAGAAATTGAGGTCGGGCCTGATCGTCCCGTAATTAACTTTTGCGCGAATAACTACCTGGGTTTGGCCAACCACCCAGCCTTAATTCAGGCAGCCAAAGAGGGCATGGATTCGCACGGTTTTGGCATGGCATCCGTGCGTTTTATCTGCGGTACTCAGGATATACACAAACAGCTGGAAAAAAAGCTCGCCGATTTTCTGGGAATGGAGGACGCCATTCTTTACTCCTCCTGTTTTGACGCCAACGGCGGGCTGTTTGAAACCTTACTGGGCGCGGAAGATGCCATCATCTCTGATGCACTCAATCATGCATCGATTATTGATGGTGTACGCCTGTGTAAAGCACAGCGCTATCGTTACGCTAACAATGATATGGCGCAACTGCGCGACCGCCTGAAGGAAGCCAGGGATAACGGGGCGAAGACCATTATGATTGCCACGGACGGCGTGTTCTCAATGGACGGCGTGATCGCCAATCTGAACGCCATTTGCGATCTTGCAGACGACTATTCCGCACTTGTCATGGTCGATGATTCCCATGCGGTTGGCTTTGTCGGAAGTACCGGTCGCGGAACGCATGAGTACTGCGACGTCATGGGCCGGGTCGACATTATCACCGGCACTTTGGGCAAGGCGCTGGGCGGCGCATCAGGTGGTTACACTGCTGCCAAAGCAGAGGTGGTGGAATGGCTGCGTCAGCGCTCACGGCCTTATCTGTTCTCTAACTCGCTGGCACCGGCAATTGTCGCGGCTTCTCTTCGCGTACTGGATTTATTAAGCGAAGGCGACGGTTTGCGTCAGCGTTTGTGGGACAACGCACGTTTCTTCCGCGAAAAAATGACATCGGCAGGTTTTACGCTGGCCGGCGCCGATCATGCCATCATTCCGGTCATGCTGGGAGAAGCCAGCGTCGCGCAGGAATTTGCTCAGTTGTTACAACAGGAAGGCATCTATGTCACCGGGTTTTTCTATCCTGTTGTGCCAAAAGGTCAGGCACGCATCCGAACCCAAATTTCAGCAGCGCACAGCCAGCAGCAACTCGAAACGGCGGTGGCAGCTTTCACGCGCATTGGTAAACAACTTGGCGTCATTGCCTGAGGATTAACCATGAAAGCACTGGCTAAGTTGAAAAAAGAGCAGGGCATCTGGATGGTGACTGATGCGCCAGTTCCCGAGCCGGGTCACAACGATCTGCTGATAAAAATTCGTAAAACCGCCATCTGTGGGACAGACGTACATATTTACAACTGGGACGACTGGTCGCGTAAAACCATCCCGGTCCCCATGATTGTCGGCCACGAATATGTCGGTGAAGTGGTGGCTATTGGTCAGGAGGTTAAAGGGTTTAACATAGGCGATCGGGTTTCGGGCGAGGGGCATATCACCTGTGGGCACTGCCGAAACTGCCGCGCAGGCCGTACCCATCTCTGTCGAAATACCCAAGGCGTTGGCGTTAACCGCCAGGGATGCTTTGCAGAGTATCTGGTTATTCCCGCCTTTAATGCATTCAAAATTCCCGACAATATTTCCGACGAGCTGGCAGCGATTTTTGATCCCTTCGGCAACGCGGTACATACCGCCTTATCCTTCGACCTGGTCGGTGAAGACGTACTCATTTCCGGTGCCGGCCCTATTGGTATTATGGCGGCTGCGGTGTGCCGCCATGTCGGTGCGCGGAATGTCGTGATCACGGACATTAATGACTACCGGCTTGAACTGGCCCGCAAGATGGGCGTGACCTGCGCGGTCAATGTCGCCAGAGAAGATCTGCGTGAAGTCATGCATGCGCTGGACATGAAAGAAGGCTTTGACGTGGGATTAGAAATGTCAGGTGCACCGCCCGCTTTCCGAACCTTGCTTGAGGTGATGAATCACGGTGGGCGGTTGGCCTTACTGGGCATTCCTCCGGGAGAAATGGCTATTGACTGGAATCTGGTGATCTTTAAAGGACTGTTTATCAAGGGCATATATGGGCGTGAGATGTTCGAAACCTGGTATAAGATGGCCGCGCTGATTCAGTCAGGTTTGGATCTCACCCCGATTATCACTCACCGTTACCCGATTGATGACTTCCAGCAGGGTTTTGATGAAATGCGCTCGGGGCAGTCTGGAAAGGTGATTCTGGACTGGACGTCGCCTTGATCGCCCGAGTAGCGAGTAAGAAAGATAACGTTTGTCTGCGTAATGTGATTGCTCAGTACCAGGTTTAATGCCTGGTGCTGAGTGTTTTAGAACAGTTCATCAATACGATGATAAAGCGGACTTTCTGTAATGCTTTCACCAATAACGCTCAGCGCACGGCTAGCCGGAACTGGTGCCAGCGGCTGCTTCACTTTACATTCACCAGGCGGCTGGAAGCCCTGAAGTGGCTTGCTGTGTGGTGTGATCTTGGCTGGCGATGCGTTGCCGTTGCGTAGCGGTTCATTCAATAACTGACCCGGCGTCACCAGGGTGATATCTGCGGGCAGCGAGGGCAACATTTGTTGCAGCACCCGCACGGTATTGGGATGCGGATGACCGATCGCAATCGCGTAACCATCACGCTGGGCCAGCTTGACTGCCCGGCTGAACTGCTGTCGAATCGCATTGATATCCTGACTGTCATCTAAAAATACGCGACGCTTAAGCACCCTGACGTGCGTTCCCTGTGCGGCCTGCAGTGACTGACTGTTACCAATCGTCATGCTGTCGAGAAAGTACAGATTGTACTGATTCAGCGCCTGCATGACTTTTTGCATACCCGGCAGGCTCGATGTCATTTTGCTGCCCATATGGTTATTCAGCCCCACTGCATAGGGGACATTGTTGATCGCACTACGGATGATGCGATCGACTTCCGCGCGGCTCATTTCAGGCGTTAAGGTGTTTTTCTCAAGCGGTTGCTTACTTAACGGCGCCATAGGCAGGTGAATCAGAACTTCACGGCCGCCCTGATGCGCTTTGATGGCCATCTGACGTGCATAGGGCGCATCAGGAAGCACCGCGACAGAGATCGCCTTCGGCATTTGCAGCACTTTATTTTCTTCCGTGGGTCGATAGCCGAAATCATCAATGACGATGGCGAGCTTAGCGGCCTGGGACGCGAAACTGAGCAACAGTCCGCACAGCAAGGCGGTAATCTGGTAACGATGAACTAACACTTATTTTCCCAACCACGGAACTGGATTGACCGCTTTACCCTGACGTCGGATTTCAAAATAGAGCGAAGGCGTGCCGCGACCACCGCTGGTGCCCACCAGCGCAATGGGCTGACCGGCCTTCACCTGGGCACCTACGCTGACGAGGGCGCTTTGGTTATAGCCATACAGGCTCATATCCCCTTTACCATGCTCGATAACTACGACCAGACCATAGCCCTGCAACCAGTCGGCCATCAACACACGACCATCGGCAATGGCTTTGACCTCAGTGCCTTCCGGAGCCGCAATGACCAGGCCTTTCCAGCGTAATTCGCCTTGCAGTTCCTCACCGAACCGATGTTCGACGCGTCCGCGTACCGGCCAGATATCCTGACCGTTGGGCCGTCCCAGTCCGCCCGTTCGCGCCATCAGCTCGCGCTCGCTTTGTGTTGGCTGATAACTGGAGCCTTTCGCTTTCGCCTGCACCTGACGCTGACGCACTTTTTCTGCCTCACGTGCCTCACGGGCGGCGCGTTCACGGGCTTCTCGCTCGGCACGAGCGATTTTATCTTGCAGGCGGCTTTCGTTCTGGCGCATCTCAACCAGGTCAGCCTGATCCTTCTGCAGGGCGCTTTCCAGAGACGTGAGCGTTTTTTTACGCGCGGCGCTGGCTTGCTGGAGTTTGTCTTGTTGTTCTTGCTGCTGGGTGAACAGCGTTTTCTGCTGTTGTTGCTTTTGTTCCAGCGAGGCGCGCTGTTGGGCTAATTCCTGACGGGTGGTTTGCAGGGCGGTGATATTTTCCTGACGTGCGGTGTTCAGATAGCCAAAGTAAGCGAGGATACGTTCGCTACGCTGACTCTCTTCACCGCCTAACAGAAGTTGCAAACCTTTGTGCTGCCCCTGGCGAAAGGCGGCGTCCAGCTGTTCAGCAAGCAGCTTTTCCTGCTGGGCCTGCTGCTTTTCAAGACGGGAAACCGAGGCGGTGACCTGGGTAATCTCACCCTTCAGGGCCGACAGGCTGTTACGGGTTTCCCGTAGCTGTCGACTTGCCTGAGCAATGATCTTTTCCTGACTTTGTAGCTGATTCAGTAACTGGCTGCGCTGAACCTTTTGGGCTTTTACGCTTTTTTCTTTTTCGGCAATTTCTTGCTGGATAGATTTCAGCTGGGCTTTGTTGTCATCCGCCGATAAGCCGGGTAGAGGAAACAACAATATGCCCGCATAAAGCAGGCTAAAAGACAGGGCGGACAAGCGTGTAAACAACGGCAGGGGACGACCGTTGTAACGAGTCCATGTTGGTAGAACGGTTGTCTTTCCCTTCATAGGCCGATGATTATTCCACGATGAACAGTTGCTTACCAGCATTGCCGACCGGCTTTTGCTTTCTCAGTGCGATCCATTTTCATCAGGACAAGGGACAAGCGCCACGACATTTTTGCCATTCAGCCAATTTTTTTGGAAAATGACGCACAAATCGTCACTCTGTCCGCTTAGCGTCTGTACATGCGAAGTGGCGCAGGTATACTCAGAAGCCTTGTTTTAGCTTATTAGCCCGGTCTGGAGTCGTTACCCCTCATGCAAGAAATTATGCAGTTTGCAAGCAATCACCCCATCCTGAGTCTGGCATGGGTCGTCTTACTCGTACTGGTGATTGTGACTACCGTTAAAGGAATGTTCTCTAAAGTAAAAACTATCAGTCGAGGCGAAGCAACCCGACTCATTAACAAAGAGGACGCGGTAGTGGTAGACGTGCGTTCGCGTGATGATTACCGCAAGGGGCACATTTCGGGCGCGATAAATGTGGCTGCAGCAGATATCAAGAAAGGCAGTTTAGGCGAGTTGGAAAAGCATAAAGCACAGCCCATAATTGTTGTATGCGCAACCGGACAAAGCGCGGCAGATCCTGCTGCCCATCTGAGCGCGGCTGGATTTACCCAGGTTGCCGTTCTGAAAGACGGTATCAGTGGTTGGAGCGGCGAAAATCTGCCGTTGGTTCGCGGTAAATAATCATCCTGAGGTCCCTATGGCAAATGTTGAAATTTACATCAAAGCAACCTGTCCTTATTGCCACCGGGCAAAAGCGCTGCTGAGTCAAAAAGGCGTGGCGTTTCAGGAGATTCCCATTGATGGGGACATGGCAAAACGCGAAGAGATGATTAAGCGCAGTGGCCGGACTACCGTGCCGCAGATCTTTATCGACGGTCAGCATATTGGCGGCTGCGACGATCTGATGGCGCTCAACGATCGTGCAGGTTTAGATCCGTTACTTCAGGCGTAATTACGCCAGACATATTAACTTACAGGACTTAGTCACATGTCAGAACATAACACCAACGAAATGCAATTTCAGATTCAGCGCGTTTACACGAAAGACATTTCTTTTGAAGCGCCGAACGCGCCACAAGTGTTTCAGAAAGAGTGGGAACCAGACGTTAAGCTGGATCTGGACACGGCTTCTTCGCAGCTGGCTGATGAAGTGTATGAAGTGGTGCTGCGTGTGACTGTAACCGCGACCGTTGGCGAAGATACCGCTTTCCTGTGTGAAGTGCAGCAGGCGGGCATTTTCACCATCGGCGGTATCGACGGCACTCAGATGGCGCATTGCCTGGGCGCTTACTGCCCGAATATTCTGTTCCCTTATGCCCGTGAATGCATCACCAGTCTGGTTTCTCGTGGTACGTTCCCGCAGCTTAACCTCGCGCCGGTGAACTTTGATGCGCTGTTTATGAACTATCTGCAGCAGCAGCAAGGCGAAGAAGGTGCCGCGCAACATCAGGATGCCTGATGACTACTCACGCTTCGATTAGCGTCATCGGTGCCGGTTCGTACGGCACCGCTTTGGCGATTACGCTGGCCCGTAATGGCCATCCCGTGTTGTTGTGGGGCCATAATCCCGCCCACATGGCACAGCTGCAGTCAGACCGCTGCAATCTCGCTTTCCTGCCTGATGTTCCCTTTCCCGATAATCTGACGATTGAACCCGATCTCGCCAGGGCCATTGCGGCCAGCCGCGATCTACTGGTGGTCGTACCCAGCCACGTCTTTGGCGAAGTGCTGACGCAGATCAAACCTGGCTTACGTGAGGACTCGCGTATCGTCTGGGCGACGAAAGGGCTGGAAAAAGAAACCGGTCGTTTGCTGCAGGACGTCGCCCGGGAAATCCTGGGTGAGGCCATTCCGCTGGCGGTGATATCTGGCCCAACCTTCGCGAAAGAACTGGCCGCGGGTTTACCTACGGCGATTGCGCTGGCGGCAACCGATACGCAGTTTGCGGATGATTTGCAAACGCGGTTGCACTGCGGCAAAAGTTTCCGCGTGTATAACAATCCCGATTTTATCGGGGTTCAGCTGGGTGGCGCGGTTAAAAATGTGATCGCGATTGGTGCTGGGATATCGGACGGTATCGGATTTGGCGCGAATGCACGAACGGCATTAATCACCCGTGGACTGGCAGAGATGAGCCGTCTTGGCGCAGCGTTGGGTGCCGATCCCACGACGTTTATGGGGATGGCAGGCCTGGGCGATCTGGTGCTGACCTGTACCGATAATCAGTCGCGTAACCGCCGCTTTGGCATGATGTTGGGGCAGGGTGAAGAGGTCGATGGCGCACAACGCATTATCGGACAAGTTGTAGAAGGTTACAGAAATACGAAAGAAGTCAAAGCGCTGGCTGCACGTGTCGGGGTTGAAATGCCCATTACGGAGCAGATTTATCAGGTGCTCTATTGCGGAAAACCGGCACGAGATGCAGCATTAAGCCTGCTGGGGCGTTCGAGGAAGGACGAAAACAGTACAAACTAAAGCAGGAAGCCAGGCATCATCACCTGCAGCGCCGATCAAGGCGCTTTTTTATCGGGAGAAAACAGCATGTCGTCTGATGAGTTAGAACTGGTCTGGGACAATATCAAGGCGGAAGCACGCGCGCTGGCAGACTGCGAGCCGATGCTGGCCAGCTTTTACCATGCGACATTGCTTAAGCATGAGAATCTTGGCAGTGCTCTTAGCTATATGCTGGCCAATAAGCTGGCGAATCCGATCATGCCTGCTATCGCTATTCGTGAAGTGGTAGAAGAAGCATACCGTGAAGATCCCTCAATGATTGCGTCTGCTGCTTGTGATATTCAGGCGGTTCGCCTGCGCGATCCTGCGGTTGATAAATACTCCACGCCGCTGCTTTATCTGAAAGGCTTTCATGCGCTTCAGGCGCATCGTATCGGGCACTGGCTGTGGAATGAAGGCCGACGCGCTCTGGCCGTTTATCTGCAAAACGAAGTCTCAGTCTCCTTTGCGGTTGATATTCACCCGGCTGCCAAAATTGGTCATGGGATCATGCTGGATCATGCCACCGGGATTGTGATCGGTGAAACCGCCGTTGTGGAAAATGATGTATCAATCCTGCAGTCAGTAACACTTGGCGGCACCGGAAAAACCAGCGGCGACCGCCATCCGAAAATTCGTGAAGGGGTGATGATTGGCGCGGGTGCGAAAATCCTCGGTAATATCGAGGTAGGCCGTGGTGCCAAGATTGGTGCCGGCTCCGTGGTGTTGCAATCTATCCCGCCACATACCACCGCCGCCGGGGTTCCTGCGCGCATCGTCGGCAAGCCCGGCAGTGAAAAGCCGTCAATGGATATGGATCAACACTTTAACGGTAACGGTGCAGGCTTCCAGTTTGGCGATGGTATTTAAGATTTAATCAGTGCGCCAGCATAGTCGAGTTGGCGCCACGCTTCGTAAACCACTACCGATACCGCGTTGGACAGGTTCATGCTACGGCTTTCCGCCATCATCGGAATGCGGATTTTTTGCGCTGCGGGCAGAGCCTGTAATATCTCTGCGGGTAACCCGCGGCTTTCCGGTCCAAACAGCAAATAATCCCCAGACTGATAGTTGACCGCACTGTGTGCGGGCGTGCCTTTGGTGGTCAGCGCAAACAGGCGCTCAGGCTGCTCGGTAGCGATGAAAGCCTGATAGTCAGCATGAAATTTGATCGCGGTAAATTCGTGATAGTCCAACCCGGCGCGACGCAGGCGCTTATCGTCCCAGGCAAAGCCCAGTGGCTCAATCAGGTGGAGCTGAAAACCGGTATTGGCGCACAGGCGAATAATATTGCCGGTGTTAGGTGGGATTTCTGGTTCAAATAATACGATGTTAAGCATAAGGCCCCCGATAACGAGGGCCGAAGCATAGCAAATTATTGCCTTGCAGAGGAGTAAAGTGGTAGCCAGATAGTGAGGCGCAGTCCACCCAGCGGGCTGTCATCCGCTTTGACCCACCCGCGATGTTGCTGTATTGCCGTTTCCACAATCGCCAGCCCCAGGCCGGTACCGCCGGATTCCCTGTCCCGCGCTTCATCAGTGCGGTAGAAAGGACGAAATATCTGCTCGCGATCCTCCGGGCTGACGCCAGGACCGTCATCATCAACGTGCACGGTAATACCCGAGATATCCACGGAGAAACTGACGCTGATATGCGTGTGCGAGTAGCGCAACGCATTACGGACGATGTTCTCCAGCGCGCTTTCCAGCGCATGTGGGTTGCCGTATAGCGGCCAGGGGCCTGGAGGATAAGGAATCTCCAGCGTCTTGCCCATTTGTTCCGCTTCAAACCTGGCGTCTTCCAGCACGTCATTCCAGAGCTGGTTTGCCTTCATGGCTTCGCTAACCAGCGCGTTCTTATGCTGGGTTCTCGACAGCACCAACAGGTCATTAATCATGCCGTCAAGCCGCTGAGCTTCCATCTCAATGCGCTCCAGCTCTTTGCCTTCACCCTGACGGCGACGCAGCAGGGCGGTAGCCAGCTGAAGTCTCGTCAGCGGCGTACGCAATTCGTGGCTGATATCGGAAAGCAGACGTTGCTGACCGTTCATCATGCGCTCCAGCGCACTCACCATTTGATTGAAGCTGGAACCGGCGGCCAGAAACTCCTGCGGGCCCGATTCCAGTTCAGGATGTTGACGCAGGTTGCCGCTGGCCACTTCATCCGCAGCGTATTTGAGTTTACGTGCAGGACGCGCCAGGCTCCACGCCAGCCAGAGCAGAAGCGGTGAGCTAATCAGCATGGTAACGATAAGCAGTAGCAAAGGCCGGTCAAACAGCAGGTTGATAAAGTCCAGTTGAGAACTGCTGGCAGGCCGAATCAGGTAAAGCTGATAGTTATCCTCCCCATCCCGAACGGCGAAAGGGCCCACCATTTCGACGCGACCATACTTTTTCTTCTGTGGATGATCGGCATTGTCTGACTGACCGATGAAGTTACGGATAACCTGCATTTCATTATGTTGCGCGCCAATAACCCGGCCTTCGCTGGTGACTAACAGCAAGCGCTGACCGGGCGGTGCCCATTTCTCAATCGCGCGAAATAAGCGCCGCCACCACATCAAATCGTTAGGGGGATCGCGCATTAACTCCGCTTCAACGTGCTGCTCTATCATCGTCCCCTGACGCTGCTCACTCTCCATCAGCGACGTCATCTGACGTGAATCAAGCTTGGGTACCATGAGCACCAGCATCAATACCAGTGCCAGCGTCAGCCAGAAAATAGCAAAGATGCGGGTAGTCAAACTTCCTATCATGATGCAGAAACCATCAGATAGCCGCGGCCACGTAATGTCTTAAACCACGGATGTCCGTCACGGCGGTCAGGGAGCTTACGGCGCAGGTTAGAGATGTGCATGTCAATGGCGCGGTCAAAAGGCGTAAGGCGTTTGCCCAGCACTTCCTGGCTAAGGTGCTCGCGAGAGACAACCTGCCCAAGATGCTGTGCCAGAAGATAAAGCAGGGTGAATTCCGTTCCGGTGAGATCCAGCGTCTCGCTGTCGAAACTGGCTTCCTGACGGCCCGGATTCAGGCGCAGGCAGTCAACTTCCAGCGTGGGTGAACTGTTATCGTGCTGTTGCTGCTGTTCACTCCAGTTTGAACGGCGCAGGATAGCGCGAATACGCGCGACCAGCTCACGATCGTTAAAGGGTTTAGGCAGATAGTCATCGGCACCCAGTTCAAGGCCCAGCACGCGATCCAGTTCGCTTCCGCGTGCGGTAAGCATAATGACGGGCGTCTGATATTGCTGGCGTAATTCTTTCAGGGTGTCGATACCGTTTTTCTTCGGCATCATGACATCCAGTAAAAGCAGATCAATTGAGTTATCAAGCAGGTTCAACGCTTGTTCACCATCGCTGGCGACCACGACTTCAAACCCTTCCATTTCCAACAGCTCTTTCAAAAGCGAAGTTAATTCGCGGTCATCATCTACCAACAGGATTTTATTCATTTTTGTAGCCCTCCGCAGGCAAAATAGCGTGTTCCCATGATACCAATCCATCGATTTACGTACTTTTACACCCCCTGACGGATGTTTGCAGCTATCGCCGTACACTGGCTATCGTTGAATCGCAAAACAGAACGAACTGGAGTAAACGATGCGCAAATTAACCGCCGTCGTTATTGCCTCAGCGATGGTTCTCTGTAACGCCAGCGCAAGAGCAGCAGAGCCGATGGCGCCTGATGATGTGCATCACGGCGAATTTACGACAGGCAGTATGACGCAAAATTCGCAAAGTCACATGTTCGACGGCATTGAGTTGACGGAACATCAAAGGCAGCAGATGCGTGACCTTATGCAGCAAGCCCGACACGATCGTCCGGCAACGAATATTGATGATATCGCAGCCATGCATGATTTAGTGACTGCAGATAATTTTAACGAAGCGGCCATCCGCAGTAAGGCAGAAGCCATTGCCAGAGTTCAGGTAGAGCAGCAGGTTGAGATGGCGCGCGTTCGTAATCAGATGTACCACCTGTTAACGCCGGAGCAGCAGGCCGCGTTACAAAAGAATTATGAGCGGCGTATAAATTCATTACGCAAGCTTTCGAATCTGCAGCCAGCATCATCGCTGCAACCCGTGAGTCGTACCAGTAGTAACCACTAGTAAATAGTATCCCTGTTTTCCTTGCCATAGACACATCCCTGTCTTCCCCCTCATGATGAGGGGGTTTTTTTTATCAGGTACTTATCCAAAAATCCTTTAAAATCAGTGCGTGCCTAAAAACACGCTAAGCATTTGCAGACAGGTATAAGCGCCGCTGGTGTAGACAATATGTAGACAACATTAGCTACACATTGAGGCCACCTTCAAGCGGATTACGCGTAATCGCATCCATCAAATCGTTAGGTGCAAGATGGGCATAAGCTGCCGTTTGCTCAATCCTCGCATGGCCTAAAATCGCCTGTACCGATATGAGATTTCTGCCGTCTATCATGACCAACGACTGAACGTATGCCGCAAGATATGCATAGCTTGATGCCTGGGTATATCTGGCTTCGCCAGTTTCATTAATTTGCAGAATTGTTCCGGGCTCACTTTGAACCAAAGATCCCTTTTCATCTCATGATGTTTTTTTCTGCGATTTATCATTTACGATGAATTTACAATTTATCGGGTATTTAAAAAAAATATAAAACACCGTTGGTTTTATTCCTGTTTTTCAGGGGGCTGTTTTTCTTGCGCGTTTTTCCATCGAAGATATTTCACTTTTCTTTCATCTTTTAAATGCATGATAAGTAAAACTTATTTAACTTCCTGCTTTGTTTTTATTTATATTTCAATAAGCTGCAAATATCCCGCTCCGCTTGCACGCTAATTGCGCAGTTCTACACTTAAGTTGTCTCAGCATGGAAGCCGATGTACTTACGAAATTAACGGAGAGCAGCAACCACATCATGTAGTCCGAATTAACCTATTAACGGAGTAAATTATGGCAGAGCATCGTGGTGGTTCAGGTAATTTCGCAGACAACCCGCAAAAAGCGTCTGAAGCCGGTAAAAAAGGCGGTAAGAGCAGCGGCACTGGCGGCGGCGGTAATTTTAAAAATAACCCCGAAAAAGCCTCCGAAGCGGGCAAGAAAGGCGGCAAAAAGTAACGGCTGCTAAGCACTGAACCAAATCTGCACGTTGATTTGGCGCTTACCCAAGGTAGGCAATTCGCCCCGTCTCTCTATGAGGACGGGGCGAAGTACTTTTTTTCCCTTCAGAAATGCCATTTCATCCCGCTTCTTCGCCGTTCAGACAATCAGGCGCGACGCCTTCTGTAGTGTTAAACTTAGCCTTTCTCTCATACTGCGTTACGTTTCAGTAATATGTCTATGGAGTTTGGCATGCAGGCTTCGTACGGAAAGTTAATCCAGTCTGCGGCAGTCGCGGCGACGCTGCTGGCTTCCGTCTTGTTGGTTGTGAAGATTTTTGCCTGGTGGTACACCGGATCGGTTAGCCTGCTGGCCGCGCTGGTCGATTCCCTGGTGGATATTGCCGCCTCGCTGACCAACCTGCTGGTGGTGCGTTATTCCTTACAGCCCGCCGATGACGATCATACATTTGGGCATGGTAAAGCGGAGTCGCTGGCCGCGCTGGCCCAAAGCATGTTCATTTCGGGTTCAGCCCTTTTCCTCTTTCTTACGGGTATTCAACATCTCGCTTCCCCTAACGAACTGCGCTCGCCGGGCATCGGAATTGTTGTCACCGTCGTAGCGCTGGTTTCGACATTAGTACTGGTCACCTTCCAGCGCTGGGTCGTGCGTAAAACCCGGAGTCAGGCCATTCGTGCAGATATGCTGCACTATCAGTCAGATGTGTTTATGAACGGAGCTATCCTGGTGGCGCTGATATTAAGCAGCTACGGTTTCACGCGCGCTGATGCACTGTTTGCGTTAGGGATTGGCGTCTATATTCTTTTTAGTGCGCTGCGGATGGGCCATGAAGCCGTTCAGTCTTTACTGGACAGAGCATTACCCGATGAAGAGCGGCAACAAATAATTGCGATTTCCCTCAACTGGCCGGGTGTACAGGGCGTACACGATGTGCGTACGCGTCAGTCCGGCCCGACAAAGTTTATCCAGCTTCACGTTGAGCTCGAAGATCAGTTACCACTCGTCCAGGCTCATCGTATTGCCGATCAGGTAGAGAAAGCGCTGCGAAAAGCGTTTCCCGGTTCTGACGTCATTATTCATCAGGATCCCTGTTCTGTGGTACCGTTTGAAAAGCAGGATTCTTTTAACTTTTAACTTAGATGAATTAAGTTAATAAAATGGAAACGGCACGTTTTTAACATTGCTGCAAAAAATTAGTGAAAAGTTGTCTGACCTGAATCAATTCAGCCGCAGGCCTTTGATATACTATCTGCCATTATATGTTGCGCTCATCACAATCGTGTTTATCAGCGTTGAACAGGCCGGATTAACCCTTAGCTTCGAACAATCCAGAGGTTGTCATGATCAAAAAAATTGGTGTACTGACCAGCGGCGGTGACGCCCCAGGCATGAACGCAGCCATTCGCGGCGTGGTTCGCTCCGCGTTAAGTGAAGGGCTGGAAGTTTTTGGTATCTATGACGGCTATCAGGGTTTGTACGAAGACCGCATGATCAATCTCGATCGTTACAGCGTATCTGACATGATCAATCGCGGTGGCACTTTTTTGGGTTCAGCGCGTTTTCCTGAGTTTCGTAACGATGATGTCCGTCAGGTGGCCATTGAAAACCTGAAAAAGCGCGGTATTGATGCGTTAGTCGTGATTGGCGGGGACGGTTCCTATATGGGCGCCAAGCGACTGACCGAGATGGGGTTCCCCTGTATCGGCCTGCCAGGCACGATCGATAACGATGTTGCCGGCACCGATTACACCATTGGCTACTTTACTGCACTGGAAACGGTGGTGGAGGCGATTGACCGCCTGCGTGATACCTCTTCATCACACCAGCGCATCTCCATCGTTGAAGTGATGGGCCGTTACTGTGGCGATTTGACCCTGGCTGCCGCTATCGCTGGTGGATGCGAGTTTATCGTGTTGCCAGAAATTCCCTATACCCGTGAAGAGCTGGTGGCAGAAATTAAGGCCGGCATCGCGAAAGGTAAAAAGCATGCGATTGTTGCTATCACTGAACATATCTGTGATATCGACGATCTGGCGCGGTTTATCGAGACCGAAACGAAGCGCGAAACGCGCGCGACGGTACTTGGCCACATTCAGCGTGGCGGTGCGCCGTGCGCATATGATCGTATTCTTGCATCCCGCATGGGCGCGTATTCCATTGAACTGCTCATGCAGGGCTACGGTGGCCGCTGTGTGGGTATTCAGAACGACAAAATGGTGCACCATGACATCATTGATGCGATCGAGAACATGAAGCGTCCATTCAAGCGTGACTGGATGGATACCGCGAAGCAGCTTTACTGATTTCACCGCATTAACGGGCATGCTCTTCAGGCATGCCCTTATACCTTCCGTATATTCCCCAAAGTTATAACCGCTTATTTTTAATTCTTTTAGCTCTGAAAAAGTTTATGTCACGCTTGTCCCATAATGAACTGGGAGAGTGCGCAATGAATAAATGGGCCATCGGTATTAGCTTGTTACTGGCATCAGGCAGTGTTCTGGCGAAGGATATTCAGCTGTTAAACGTTTCTTACGATCCCACCCGTGAGCTGTATGAGCAGTACAACAAGGCCTTCAGTGCGCACTATAAACAGGAAACGGGCGATAATGTGGTGATCCGTCAGTCGCATGGCGGCTCAGGCAAGCAGGCCACATCAGTGATAAACGGCATTCGTGCTGACGTCGTGACGCTGGCGCTGCAGTCTGATATTGATGCGATTGCTGAACGTGGCCGCATCGATAAGAACTGGATTAAGCGTCTGCCGGATAACTCGGCACCTTACACTTCCACGATTGTGTTCCTGGTCCGCAAGGGTAATCCAAAAGGGATCCATGACTGGAACGATCTGATCAAACCTGGCGTTTCCGTCATCACGCCTAATCCAAAAACCTCAGGTGGTGCACGCTGGAATTACCTGGCAGCCTGGGGCTGGGCGTTGGATCACAACAACGGCGATCAGGCAAAAGCGCTAAGCTATGTCAAAGCCCTGTTTAAAAATGTTGAAGTGCAGGATTCCGGTGCGCGCGGTGCTACCAACACCTTCGTTGAGCGCGGCATTGGTGATGTTCTGATCGCCTGGGAAAATGAGGCGTACCTGGCCGTGAATAAGCTGGGCAAAGACAAGTTTGAGATCGTTACTCCAAGCGAGTCTATTCTGGCAGAGCCGACGGTTTCCGTGGTGGATAAAGTGGTTGATGAGAAGGGAACGCGCCCAGTGGCTGAGGCCTATCTGAAGTATCTCTATTCGACCGAGGGACAGACGATTGCAGCCGAGAATTACTATCGTCCGCGCAATGCTGAGGTTGCGAAGAAGTTTGCCAGCACCTTTGCCCCTGTAAAATTGTTTACTGTGGACGAGAAATTCGGCGGTTGGGCTAAGGCACAAAAAACCCACTTCGCGGATGGCGGCACCTATGACCAGGTCATGAAGCCGTAACGATCGCCTGACACAATCTAAACCAGCGGAAACGCTGGTTTTTTTATGCGTGACATTCCGGCGCTGTCAGGCGAGGATGCTGACTGGTTCAGTATGGAGAGGGTAACTATGCAGGCAAATCGTCGGGCCTTCATCATCATTGCGTTTCTGCTGGTGCTTGTCGTGGCAGGAATGGGGATAGCTTCCCTTCATGTTAAAGGCAATGCCGATGCGCTTTGGCAGATCGTCAGCGAAAAGTGCGTACCCAATCAGCAGAATAACGGGCAACCTGCGCCTTGCCTGCGAGTTGATCTGCAGCAGCGTTATACACTGCTCAAAGACCGTAACGGTCCCTTGCAATACCTGTTAATTCCCGTTGATAAGATAACCGGCATCGAAAGCCCGCGGTTGCTCAGCACAGCCACACCCAATTTTTTCAGCTTTGCCTGGCATGACAGAGGCGTAGTGGCGCAGAAATTCGGCTCGCCCATTAAAGACACCGTGCTGTCGCTGGCGATCAACTCCGAGTACGGCCGAACTCAGAATCAGCTCCATATTCATATTTCCTGCTTACGGCCCGATGTCCGCCAGCAACTGGATGGACTGGCACCGACTCTCAATGCGCAGTGGAAGGATGTTACCTTTCTGAACCATCACTATATTGTGCGGGTGCTCAGTCAGGCGGAACTGGATCAACAGAGTGTCTTTATCCGGTTAGCGTCTGAAGTCCCTGATGCTAAGAATGCGATGGGGAAATACGGTATGGCACTGGCAAGCTTACCCGATGGCCGTCTGGTGCTGATGGCGGTAGCGCGCAACTGGCTTTTGCTGAATAAGGGATCGGCAGAGGAGGTGCAGGATCACGACTGCGCCCTGCTGCAACCCATAAAAAAAGCGGCCTGATGAGGCCGCTTATGCTGTGCTCAATCGCCGGTTAGCGTTGTTTAGCCGCCGCAGCAGCTTTAACGATCACGGCAAACGCATCGGCTTTCAGCGACGCGCCGCCAACCAGGGCACCGTCGATGTCCGGCTGAGTAAACAGCTCGGCAGCGTTTTTATCGTTAACTGAGCCGCCGTACTGAATAATCACTTGCTCAGCGATAGCCGCATCTTTTTTGGCAATGTGGTCACGAATAAATTTGTGAACTGCCTGCGCCTGAGCAGGTGTGGCTGACTTCCCGGTACCGATCGCCCATACCGGCTCGTAAGCGATGATCGCATCTTTGAACGCTTCTGCACCCTGAGTGGTCAGCACCGCATCAAGCTGGCGTGCACACACTTCTTCGGTTTTGCCCGCTTCGTTTTCCGCTTCAGTTTCACCGATGCACAGAACCGGCACCAGGCCAGCAGTTTTCAACACGGCATATTTTTTCGCAATGAACTCGTCACTCTCTTTGTGATAAGTGCGACGTTCTGAGTGACCAATGATGATGTATTTCGCGCCGATATCTTTCAGCATTTCAGCGGACACTTCGCCGGTAAATGCGCCAGAGAGGTTTACATCAACGTTTTGAGCACCCAGAGCGATGTGGCTACCGGAGATGGCGTGTTTAGCCTGATCAAGATAGAGCGCGGGCGGTGCAATAGCGATGCCACAACCCTCAACGCCCGACAGTTCTTTGCGCAGACCGTCGATCAGTTCGGCTGTCATATGCTTGCTGCCATTCAACTTCCAGTTACCCATAACCAGTGGATGTCGCATTCTATCCTCCGCATAACGCGATACATGAAATGGCGCTGCCCCGGGGCAACGTTGTCTGCCAGACAGTATAGAGATCAAATAACGTCGTGGCTTTGCTTTTCGTCATTTTTGCCCCGTCCATCAGGGCGCAGCCAGCGCAAGTTTTACCGGCTCAATGGCAAAGGTTAATCCTTTATCCCCGTTATCAGACACCACAAAACGCAGTGCGCCTTCAACGTGCTCGTAGTATCGTGAGCCTTTGCCCGCTTTAAGTAATGTTTCCAGCTTTTTACGCCCTTCTTCTGGCGTGAGTCCCGGCACAAAAAAACGTAATATTGCGGTCATATAATCCATGGCTCTGGCCTGGGACGCACTTTGATCCGGGCCCGGAACCGGAAGCCAGGTGACCTGCAGCGTTTTAATTTTACCTGTGCCAGGCTCAAGCGCGGTTGAGGAGTAAAGCGTTTCGTTGATCTTGGTGGCTGCCCGCGTCAGATCGGTTTTCTCATCGCGGGAGTCAATGGCGCGATACTCCAGCAGCGGCAGTTGAGGGTTCGCGAGATTATATTTTTCACGAAACTGGCCGATAGTCATATCCAGCGTGGGAGCGCCTGTTAACAGATAGGGCGCGGTAGGCATATGTTCGGCCTTGTCGAGTGGCGGCGGATCGGCAGCAAATACCGGAACCGTCAGCGCAAGACTCAGCAACAGTGCGCCTGGCAAATTCTTCATTTTGTCGGCCCTGACCAATAAACTCGGAATCAAATTAGAACGGTTTTTACCTCTAAGGTCAAAAGCGTGCAGGTAAAATTTTGTCTGGGGAGCATGCATGATATTACAGCAATGGTTTTTTTCGTTTCGTGGTCGCGTCGGGCGCCGTGATTTCTGGCTCTGGCAGGCAATCTGGTTGCTGTTAACCAGCGTCCTGTTCTTTTTAGCCGGTAACGATCTGGTGGATACGCAAATGGCTGCGTTTGGCATCGTGTGTTTATTGTGGCCGGCCAGCGCCATCGTGGTTAAGCGCCTGCACGATCGTGATCGCCGCGGTTACTGGGCGCTGTTACTCATCGCTGCCTGGTTGCTGATGGCAGGTAACTGGAGCATGACCGGCGCTGTCCTGCAGTGGGTTATTGGCCGCGCGCTGCCATTTATCATTCTGGCAGGACTGATCCTGGACTTAGGCCTGTTTCGTGGCACCGCTGGCGATAACCGCTTTGGTGCCGCACCGGTGCCTTTACGTCTGAAGCGGGCGACTTACCAGTAATTCTCGCTGGTGATATGACCGGGCTTGCGCTTCAGGTGCTTGCGCATGCCGCGTGTCTCTTTCAACAGCTGCTGCGTATCTCGTACCATCTGTGGATTGCCGCAGACCATCACATGGCTGGTTTCTGCATCAATAGTCAATCCGGCCGCCCGCTCCAGCTCACCACTTTCGATTAATGCCGGAACACGTCCGGTTAATGAGCCCATACTTTCTTCACGACTGACGACCGTGATCACCTGCAGCTTGCCGTTATAGATCTGCTGGAGCTGCTGCATTAGCGGTAAAAAGCTGAGGTCGGCTGCGTAACGTGCGGCATGCACCAGTACGATATGTTTAAAGCGATCCAGGCCTTCACCCTGCTGCAAAATGGACAAATAAGGCCCCACTGCCGTACCGGTTGCCAGCATCCATAAGGTCTGACATTCCGGGACTTCATCCAGAATAAAAAAGCCTGCAGCATCTTTGGTAATCATGACCTGCTCACCGGGGCGCAGCGCCTGTAAGTGTGGACTCAATTTGCCGTCGGGTACGGTGACTAAGTAAAACTCAAGCAGGTCGTCATTGGGCGCATTGACGTAAGAGTAAGCACGTTGCACTCGTTCACCTTCGATCTCCAGTGCCAGCTTGGCGTACTGCCCGGCACTAAACGGGGCGATAGGGGCCTTAACCCGCAAGCTAAACAGCGCGTCAGTCCAGTTTTTTACTTCCTTTACTTGAGCATTGATCCACTCGGCCATGGTTACTCCTTCAGCGTTGAATCGTCTGGCGAATAAACATCTTCTCTACTGCACTGGCAGATTACCAGTCCGTCAGGCTGCAAAGGCTCTAATCGACAAACTGTAATATTTAGTTTACATCCTGGTTGCAATTATTGACGTGAATTGCCCCGCCACTTTTTATGAATCACTCGCTTTGTCATGAAATCCTGATATTTTCCTGCCACAACGGGTTTCAGCCGTTATTTGTGCTGTTTAATCGTCCCTGTTCATACAGACCTTTCGTTAAAAGATGATGAAGAAAATAGAAAATCGTCCGTTGCTGATCATGCTCATTGCACTGGTCGCAGTCGGGCAGATGGCTCAGACCATCTATGTGCCCGCCATGGCGGCAATGGCGGATGCACTTCAGGTGCGAAATGGCATGATGCAGCATGTCATGGCGGCCTATTTAATCACCTACGGCGGATCGCAGCTGATCTACGGTCCGCTCTCTGACAGCGTGGGGCGCCGTCCGGTGATCCTGGCGGGGATGGCGATCTTTATGATCGGCGCGATTGCCGCCATGATGGCCTCGTCGCTGGATATGCTGGTCACGGGCAGTGCGATTCAGGGCGCGGGCACCGGCGTGGCCGGTGTCATGGCGCGAACCATGCCGCGCGATCTTTATCACGGTCATGCCCTACGCCAGGCCAACAGCTGGCTTAATATGGGCGTGCTCGCCAGCCCTTTAGTGGCACCGGTGATTGGCGCACTGTTAACGCAGCTGTTTGGCTGGCATGCCTGCTTTGCTTTTCTGCTGTTGCTGTGTCTGATGGTGACGGTCGCCATGGCGCGCTGGCTACCGGAGACGCGCCCAAACGGTGCCGAAGTCACGCCCTTCTTAAAACGCTATATCCGGCTGTTACGTGATGCGAATTTCGTCCGTTATCTGGTGCTGCTGATTGGCGCACTGGCCGGCATTGCCGTCTTTGAGGCCAGCTGTGGCGTGCTGCTCGGTGGCGTTCTGGGCCTGAACAGTTTCACCGTCAGTATTTTGTTTATCTTACCTATTCCTGCGGCCTTCTTTGGTGCCTGGTTCGCCGGACGTGAACAGCGCTCCTGGCATAGCCTGATGTGGTTTGGCGTCAACAGTTGCCTGCTGGCGGCGGTGTTGATGTGGATACCTGCCTGGTTTGGCATCATGACAATCTGGACGTTATTGATACCGGCGTCGCTGTTTTTCTTTGGCGCGGGAATGCTGTTTCCCCTGGCCACATCCGGTGCGATGGAGCCCTATGCCTGGCTCGCAGGAAGTGCGGGCGCACTGATTGGGGGGTTACAGAATTTGGGTTCCGGGCTGGTGGCGTCCCTGTCGGCGTTAATGCCTCAGCGCGATCAGTTCAGCCTTGGCCTGCTGATGGTTATCACGGCTCTGGTGATGTTGCTGTGCTGGCTGCCGCTTTCACGACAGCCAGCAGGCGAGAATCAGGCTGTTACAGGATAAAGGGATGCAAAACCGGATCTTTGCGGTCCAGGTAATGCACAGACTGGATGCGGCGAATCGTGCGTGATTTGCCGCGAATTAACAGGGTTTCACTGGTGGCCATATTGCCCTGACGGGTGATGCCTTTCAGCAGATCACCACTGGTGATACCGGTGGCGGCAAAGATCACGTTATCGTTTCGCGCCATCGCCTGCAGGGGCAGGACTTTTCCTGCCTCAATCCCCATGCCAGCGCAGCGTTTCAGCTCATATTCCCCAATCCTGCGGTTCTCTTCGCTGTCACCTTTTACGTGATGTCGTGCCAGTAATCTGCCCTGCATATCACCGTCCAGCGCACGAATCACAGCGGCCGATACCACGCCTTCAGGCGCGCCGCCGATACCGTACATCACGTCAACTTCGCTGTCGGGCATACAGGTCAGAATGGAGGCCGCCACATCGCCATCAGGGAACGCGAATAGTCTTACGCCCAGCTGTTTAAGCTGCTCGATAACGGCGTCATGGCGCGGCTTTGACAGAATGGACACGGTGATTTGTGACAACGGCTTATTCATGGCGATGGCGATATTACGCAGGTTAATCTCAAGCGGGAGATCCAGATTGATATGGCCCCGCGCCGCCGGACCGACGATAAGCTTCTCCATATACATGTCAGGCGCATGAAGAAAACTGCCTTTGTCACCGACGGCCATCACGGCAAGCGCATTGGCCTGTCCCATGGCCGTCATGCGGGTACCTTCAATAGGATCGACGGCAATATCCACCGCGTCGCCCTGACCCGTGCCCACTTTTTCGCCGATGTAGAGCATAGGGGCTTCGTCAATTTCCCCTTCGCCGATCACTATCTGTCCATCGATCTGAATGGTATTTAAGACATGACGCATGGCATGAACGGCGGCACCGTCCGCCGCGTTTTTATCGCCGCGCCCTAACCACTTATAACCAGCCAGTGCGGCAGCCTCAGTTACGCGGGAAAATTCAATGGCAAGTTCTCGTTTCATTGCATGTACCTGACAAAAAACAGGCTGGCAGTGTAGCGGAGGGAGAAGGCGGGGAAAAGGCCCGTGACGTCCTCCGTCACGGGCGCAGTGCGGATTACTCTTGTTCTTCCCACGCTTGCGCGCGCGCGACAGCTTTCTTCCAGCCGGCATAACGGACGTTACGCTCGGTGGTTTCAAGTGTTGGACGGAATTCGCGCTCAATCACGGCTTTGGCACGGACTTCTTCCAGATCCTGCCAGAAACCTACCGCCAGACCTGCCAGGTACGCGGCACCCAGCGCAGTGACTTCACGTACTTCAGGTCGCTCAACGCGTGTACCAAGAATGTCTGACTGGAACTGCATCAGGAAGTTGTTAGCCACTGCTCCTCCGTCCACACGCAGAGCCTGCAGGCGCGTGTTGGCATCATTCTGCATGGCTTCCAGGACATCACGTGTTTGATAAGCGATGGACTCCAGCGTTGCACGGATGATGTGGTTCGCATTCGCACCACGTGTCAGGCCGAACAGCGCGCCACGTGCATAGGGATCCCAGTAAGGTGCACCCAGGCCAGTAAAGGCAGGAACCATATATACACCGTTTGAATCTTTCACTTTCATCGCGAAGTATTCTGAGTCAGCCGAATCGCTGATCAGCTTCATCTCATCGCGTAACCACTGAATGGCCGCGCCGCCGATAAAGACCGCCCCTTCCAGTGCATAGTTGACTTCACCACGTGGCCCGCAGGCGATAGTGGTCAGCAGGCCGTGCGTTGAGGTAACGGCTTCGGTACCGGTGTTCATCAGCATAAAGCAGCCGGTGCCATAGGTGTTTTTCGCCATACCCGGCTGAACGCACAGCTGACCATACAGCGCAGCCTGCTGGTCGCCTGCGATACCCGCGATAGGAATACGCGTACCGCCTTTACCACCAATGTTTGTCTGACCATACACTTCAGACGAAGATTTCACTTCTGGCAGCATCGCACGCGGGATATCCAGGATTTCCAGCATGCGCTCATCCCACTCAAGCTTGTGGATGTTGAACAGCATGGTACGTGAGGCGTTGGTGTAATCGGTGATGTGCACGCGCCCCTGGGTCATTTTCCACACCAGCCAGGTGTCGACTGTACCAAACAGCAGTTCGCCACGTTTTGCACGCTCGCGCGCGCCTTCTACGTTATCCAGGATCCACTTAACTTTGGTACCAGAAAAGTAAGGGTTAATCACCAGACCAGTGGTGTGCTGGATATACTCTTCCAGTCCCTCTTTCTTCAGCTTATTACAGTAGTCAGCAGTACGGGGATCCTGCCAGACGATGGCGTTATAGACTGGCTTACCGGTTTCTTTATCCCAGACGATCGCGGTTTCACGCTGGTTAGTAATCCCAATCGCCGCGATTTCATCGGAGCGAATATCGGCATGTGCCAGCACTTCAACCAGCGTAGAACTCTGTGATGCCCAGATATCCATTGGGTCATGCTCTACCCAGCCCGCTTTCGGATAGATTTGGGTAAATTCGCGTTGCGATACCGCCACAATGTTAGCGTCGTGATCCAGCACCACAGCACGTGAACTGGTTGTGCCCTGATCGAGAGCGACGATGTATTTTTTATCGGTGGTAGTCATAAATTCATTCCTGATGATAAAAAGTGGAACTTACGCTTTACGTTCATGCGCGGACGCAATCGGTTTGTCACTGGTCGGTGGGGAAATCACCGCACCGGGTAAATGGCGGCCAATCAGGGCGCGATAACCAAAGGCTCCCAGGCAAGCACCGACCAGTGGGCCAAAAATTGGCACAAGGAAATACGGAATCTGATGACCGCCAGTGAAGGCAACGGTGCCCCAGCCAGCCAGCCACTCGAAGACTTTCGGTCCGAAGTCACGTGCCGGGTTCAGGGCAAAGCCGGTCAATGGGCCCATAGAGCCACCAATAACGGCAACCAGCAGGCCAATCAGCAGCGGTGCCATCGGGCCACGCGGGACGCCATTGCCATCGTCGGTCAGTGCCATAATTACGGACATCAGAACTGCAGTGATCACCATTTCAACCAGGAAGGCCTGACCTACGCTAATTTGCGGATTCGGGTAGGTAGAAAAAATGCCCGCCAGGCTCAGGCTTTCAACTGAACCCCGTACCATGTTATGACTTTGTTCGAAATTGATAAACAAGCTGTAGTAAAGTCCGTAGACCAGCGCCGCGCCACAGAAAGCACCGGCCACCTGAGACAGAATATAAGGAAGGACTTTACGGCCTTCGAAATTGGCGAACAGGCAGAGTGCGACAGTCACTGCCGGGTTGAGATGGGCACCTGACACACCTGCGCTGAGGTAGACCGCCATAGAAACGGCCAGCCCCCAGACGATACAGATTTCCCATTGGCCAAAAGTGGCACCAGCCAGCTTAAGCGCGGCAACGCAACCCGCGCCAAAAAACAGGATCAAACCGGTACCCAGAAATTCGGCAATACACTGACCTTTGAGTGTGGTTGTAGTCTGACTCATGATAGTTGTTCCTGAAGCGAGGTTAAATTTTATCAGTTTTTGTTCTCATTCCGTGAGTCACCCATCTTTGATGTAGGGCTGTTGTTAATTTATCGTTAACGAGCATAAACGAGAAATAGCGAAATCGATTTTTGTGTAGTGTGTCAAAAAAATGCGCGTTTTCGCGTGTTTTGATTTTCCTTAAGCGCCATTCGGGCCGTTTTCCTCCGCGTGATACCGGCTTCGCCAGGCAAAAAGGTGGGAAAGGAACATTTTAGGGATAGGCTGAAAAATGTTACTGACGGCGGTCTGCAGGCCCGCGTTGCTGGACTTGCGTGATGAGGCTACATACAATCGGGACAACGTTGCTGGTAAACGCCTTGTGTGCGAAAGCTGGCATCATCAACGCCTTGCAAGATTTTAGGAGAGGTCAGAAAGATGTCATTTGAAGTGTTTGAGAAACTGGAAGCAAAAGTACAGCAGGCGATTGATACTATCACCCTGCTGCAAATGGAAATTGAAGAGCTGAAAGAGCAGAACAACAACCTGCGTCACGACGCGCAGAATGCTGCTGGCAACCATGAAGCACTGATGCGCGAAAATCAGCATCTGAAAGAGGAGCAGCATGTCTGGCAAGAACGCCTGCGTGCGCTGTTGGGAAAAATGGAAGAGGTATAAGCCTCAACTAATGCGAAAAACGGGTGCCTGGCACCCGTTTTCGTTCGCTGACATTATTCAATGTCGAGCGGATCTTCCGATAAAATCATCCCGGTGTTATCCGCATAGAGATGGTCGCCAGAGAAGAAGGTGACGCCGCCGAAATTCACGCGCACATCGCTTTCGCCAATGCCTTCACCGGCCGCGCCTGCCGGAATAGCGGCGATAGCCTGAATGCCGATTTCCAGTTCTTCCAGTTCGTCTACCTGACGTACCGAACCGTAAACCACGATGCCTTCCCACTCATTCTGCGCTGCCAGTCGGGCAAGCTGCGCATCAACTAAAGCGCGGCGTACTGAGCCACCGCCATCAATCAGCAACACGCGGCCACGACCGTTCTCTTCCAGCAGATCGTAAAGCAGCCCGTTGTCTTCAAAACATTTCACTGTGGTTATCTGACCGCCGAATGAGGTCCGCCCACCGAAATTTGAGAAAAGCGGTTCAACAACGTTCACTTCTTCGTGGTAGATGTCGCAGAGTTCAGAAGTATCGTATTTCATAAGGGTTTCGTCTGTTTGCCACAGGAGCGCTAAGTATATCGCTTTATGCCAATTGTTGGCAAAATCATCAGCGGTAAAAAACCGGTACCGCATCAAGCGCATGCAGAAAAAAGCCCAGCCAAACTGGCCGGGCTTTGATACAGCACATAGACAGGTGAACGTTACAGGATGAAGCGGCTCAGGTCTTCGTCTGCAACCAGCTCATCCAGATGTTTACCCACATATTCGGCATCAATGGTGACGGATTCACCGCTCCGATCGCTGGCATCATAGGAAATATCTTCCATCAGACGTTCCAGCACGGTATGCAAGCGACGCGCACCGATGTTTTCTGTGGTTTCGTTGACCTGCCATGCGGCTTCCGCGATGCGACGAATACCATCGTCAGTAAAGTGAATGTTCACGCCTTCGGTATTCATCAGCGCTTTGTACTGCACTGTGACTGAAGCATTAGGTTCGGTCAGGATGCGCTCGAAATCATTCACCGTCAGGGCCTGGAGTTCAACACGGATCGGTAAACGACCCTGTAGCTCAGGAATCAAATCGGACGGGCTGGCAACCTGGAACGCACCTGAGGCGATAAACAGAATATGGTCAGTCTTGACCATGCCGTGCTTGGTCGACACGGTGCAGCCTTCTACCAGTGGCAGCAGGTCGCGCTGAACGCCTTCGCGTGAGACGTCCGGGCCGCCCGCGTTTTGTCCGCCGCGCTTACAGATTTTGTCTATCTCATCGATGAACACGATGCCGTGCTGTTCTACCGCATCAATGGCATCCTGCTTCAGCTCTTCCGGATTCACCAGCTTAGCGGCTTCTTCTTCAATCAACAGCTTAAAGGCTTCTTTGATTTTCAGCTTGCGCGGTTTCTGTTTCTGCCCGCCCAGGTTCTGGAACATGGACTGCAGCTGGCTGGTCATCTCTTCCATGCCCGGCGGTGCCATGATTTCAACGCCAGGGCCTGTTGCGGCTAAATCGATCTCAATTTCTTTATCGTCGAGCTGGCCTTCACGCAGCTTCTTGCGGAAAGACTGACGTGCAGATGAAGGCTCGCTGGTTTGTTCAGCCTGTCCCCAGTTATTTTTCGCCGGTGGGATAAGCACATCAAGAATGCGCTCTTCCGCCATTTCTTCTGCGCGATATTTGTTCTTCTCAATGGCCTGGCTGCGCACCATTTTGATCGCGGAGTCCGTCAGGTCACGAATAATGGAGTCGACTTCTTTGCCGACATAGCCCACTTCGGTAAACTTGGTGGCTTCAACTTTGATGAACGGCGCGTTGGCCAGTTTTGCCAGACGGCGAGCAATTTCTGTTTTACCCACACCGGTTGGGCCGATCATGAGAATATTTTTAGGGGTCACTTCGTGACGCAGCTCTTCGTCAAGCTGCATACGGCGCCAGCGGTTACGCAGGGCAATAGCCACGGCGCGCTTAGCGCTGTCCTGGCCAATAATAAAGCGGTTCAGCTCGCTGACGATTTCGCGTGGAGTCATCTCAGACATGTTTAGATCCTTACGACTTGGACGTTAATTCTTCGAAATTAACGTTGTGGTTGGTGTAGATGCAAATATCGCCAGCGATATTCAGCGATTTCTCAACGATGTCGCGCGCACCTAATTCAGAATTTTCTAACAGGGCACGGGCAGCGGCCTGGGCATAGGGACCGCCAGAACCGATAGCAATAAGGTCGTTTTCAGGCTGGATGACGTCACCATTACCGCTGATGATCAGCGATGCCGATTCGTCCGCCACCGCCAGTAGCGCTTCCAGGCGGCGTAACATTCTGTCGGTGCGCCAGTCTTTCGCCAGCTCAACGGCCGCTTTCACCAAATGGCCCTGATGCATTTCAAGTTTGCGTTCGAAGAGTTCAAACAGGGTAAAGGCATCTGCAGTGCCGCCAGCAAAGCCAGCAATCACTTTATCGTTGTAAAGACGACGCACTTTTTTGACGTTGCCTTTCATTACGGTATTACCGAGCGTAGCCTGGCCATCGCCGCCAATCACTACCTGGCCGTTGCGTCGAACACTTACTATTGTTGTCACGGGCAGACCCCTTTTACTGTCGGAAAAAAGCTCCGCGCCCAGGGCGCGGAGGATCATGCAGACAGATATGGGGCAGATTTGACGGGTTTCAACCCCCAACGGCGAGCGGGATGCAGCCGGAATGTCCTGAAGCGCGCAGACGTTTCAGCGTGCTGTCTGCGCTGGCGCGGTCTTTGAAGGGCCCTACCACGACACGATTCCATCCGCCGCCGGAGGTCAGACGGCTTTCAAACCCTTCAAACGCCAGCGCGGCGCGCACTGATTCAGCCTGCTCTGTTCCCTTAAACGAACCACACTGAACCATCCAGCGTTGCGAGGCTGCTTTTTCAGCCGGTTTCGCTTTGGCGGTGTCCTGTGTTTTAGGCTGAGCAGTAGGTTCACGCGTAACAGGCGCGGGTTGTGTCTGCTGCACACTCTGCTGTTGCTGAGTATGCTGCTCCTGACGCTGCTGCTGTATTTGTTGCTGACGTTGCTGCTGCTGTTGTGCCTGCTGCTGACGTTGCTGCGACTGCAATTGCTGTTGCTGTTGCTGGAGCTGTTGCTGTCGCTGAAGTTGCTGTACCTGCTGCTGATGCTGCAGCGTTTGCTGGCGTTGAGCTGGCGTCTGCTCGTTCCACGGCACTTCATTTAATTGGGTGGGTTGCTGACGCATATCCGCCTGCATTTGCTCAAGCAGCTGGCGTTGCTCATCGGTCAGTTGCGTATGTGACTGCACTTCGCCACCGGAGGTAGGCTCGCTTGGGGTCGGCACAGTGACCTGACGGTTTTCCAGCTCTTTGATGTATTTCCAGCGTTCTTCAGGCTTTGGCGGTAAGCCATTCCCGTTGGCTTTATGATCCGTAATAACCGGCACGTCTTCTTTCTTGTGGTGCGCCAGGAACCATAAACCACCGGCAAAGGTCACCAATACAGCAACCGCCAGTACAATCATTAATTTAGAGGTGCCTGAACCGCTTTTTGTTTTTTTGCCACGGCTTGGGCTTTTCTTGCGACGCGTCCCTGTTGAACGCCCGCGGCCTACATAATCTTTTTGTGCCACTCTCGTCCTGATACCCTTGAAAATATGATGCCACGTAGGCGAATCCGTTGTTACCACACGCCCGGCAAGGAGCCCGCCATGTTACTTAAGGGCCGGAACTTTGACCAGCAATGATAGCCCTAAGAATCCCCTGAAAATAGCGGAACTTTTCGCTTATCTCTCATCCTTTTTTGCCAAAGTTGTGCTACCACGCACCACCAGTTCGGCATCCAGCAGCGTTGAACCGTTATGAATGCTATTACCCTGTAATTCATTCAGTAACAGCCGCACGGCTTCGCAACCTATCTCAAAACAGGGCTGTTTCACCGTGGTGAGCGGCGGCTCGCAGTAACGCGAGAGTTCGATATCGTCGAACCCCACAACCGACAGGTCTTCCGGTATGCGCAGGCCCAATCGTTTTGCCTGGCTAATAGCGCCGATGGCCATGATATCGCTATGACAAAACAGGGCTCGTGGCGGCTGTGGTAAAGCCAATAGCTGATTTATGGCATCAACGCCGGATTCAAAGGTGAAGTCACCCCGAACGATATAAGTGGGATCCACGCTGATGCCGCTGCGACGTAAGGCCTGCACATAACCCTGAAGGCGGTACTGGCACAGTGCAACGTCTTCCGGTCCGGTCAGGCAGGCAATGCGTTTATGACCCAACTGCAGCAGGTGATTGACCGCGACAAACGAGGCCGTCAGGTTATCGATATTGACGGTGGGCAACGACATTTCTGGCGAGAACTCAATCGCCATCACCATCGGCGGAAGATTGCGCTGCTCTTCAGGACTCACATCAAAGGGTAACTGGGCGCCCAGCAGCACGATGCCATCGATCTGCCGGGTCAGCATCAGGTTTAAAAACGTCCACTCCTGCGGTTTTTGGTGTGCGCAGTCGCCGATAAGCACCAGATAACCAGCCTTTGAGGCGGCGACTTCAACGCCACGGATAATTTCACTGAAGAAGGGATCGCAGATATTGGGGACGATCAGCAGCAGCGTCTGCGTGTCATTGCGCCTGGCATGGCGGGACATGCTCTGGGCGGCATAGCCGACGTCAGCCACGGCCTGTTCGACTTTCTGACGCGTGGCCGAAGAGACTTTTTCCGGATTCATGAGTGCACGCGACACGGTAGCGGTCGAGACGCCGGCTTTTTCTGCGACGTCTTTCATCGTGGCGGCAGCCGACGGTTGATTCTGATCCAACACATGCTCCTGATGCGTAATCGCGCATTCAACGTTCGTATTGTCTGAGGTAAAAACAGGCCAGGCACCATTGTTATCGATTGCGATGCCGGGCCGTTACTTAATTTGCATAAAAATTGTGACTTATGCGACGTTTTTCGATCCCTCTCACAACCTGCCAGGGCCTAGCTTTCGGTAGGATCCACGTCCAGCGTCCACTTTACCTTGCGCGAGGCCGGTAAAGTGCCAGTCAGCGGTAACGAACTACTCAGCAGCTGTTGCAGACGTTTGCGTGACGGATGCTGCACCAGCAACTGCCAGCGCCAGCGACCGCTCCGCTTTGGCTGCAGAGCAGGCAGTGGCCCCATGAACCACATTGCCGTGTCGTTAAGCGGGCTGGCTTCCAGCATATTACGCAGCTGTTGCAGAAATTCTGCAGCCTGATGGTTGTCCATGTCCTCCGCACGAAACAGCGCATGATGTGTCCACGGAGGGAGAAAAACCGACTGGCGCTCCAACAGCGTTTGCTGGGCAAAAGCGAAGTAGCCCTGGTGGAGCAGAGTTTGCAGAAGCGGATGCTCAGGATGGTGTGTTTGCAGCAAGACTTCGCCTTGCTTACCGGCCCGACCGGCACGGCCCGCAACCTGAGTATAAAGCTGAGCGAAGCGTTCTGCGGCACGGAAGTCAGCGGAAAACAAGGCACCGTCGACGTCCAGCAGTGACACCAGCGTCACATCAGGAAAATGATGCCCTTTTGCCAGCATCTGGGTTCCCACAAGAATACGCGCGCCGCCGCGATGGACATCCGCCAGATGCTGCTCCAGCGCGCCTTTGCGGCTGGTGGTATCCCGGTCGATGCGCGAGACCGGCACACCGGGAAATAACGTGCCTAGCTGCTGCTCAAGCTGTTCCGTCCCTACGCCCACCGGTAACAGGTGAGTTGAACCACATTGTGGACACTGGTTGGGCAGCGGCCGCTGGCTGTCACAATGGTGGCAGCGCAACTGACGATGATGTTGATGCAGAGTGTAATAGCGATCGCAGCGCTGGCATTCGGCAATCCAGCCGCAGTCGTGGCAGAGCAGCGCAGGTGAAAAACCACGGCGGTTCAGGAACAGCAACACCTGGTTATCTGCTTTCAGATGCTGGCGCATTTTGAAGATCAGGGCAGGCGCCAGGCCGCCTGTCAGCTGTACGCCTTTCAAATCGATTAGCTGCTGCAGAGCGGGTTTAGCGTTACCCGCTCGTTTCATCAGGTCGAGCTGACGGTATTTGCCGTTACGCACGTTGTGCAGGCTTTCCAGCGCCGGGGTCGCGGAACCCATGATGACAGGAATATTCTCTTCATGGGCGCGAAACACGGCCAGATCGCGAGCCTGATAGCGCCAGCCTTCCTGCTGCTTATAAGAACTGTCGTGCTCTTCGTCGATAATAATGACGCCCGGACGCGCCATAGGGGTAAACAGGGCCGAGCGAGTGCCGATGATGATGGCATTCTCTCCTCTGCGCGCACGTAGCCAGACAGAAAGGCGTTCGCTGTCATTCAGCGCTGAGTGCAGCACATCAACCGGCGCATCAAAACGTTCGCGGAAACGGGCAATGGTTTGTGGCGTCAGGCCGATTTCGGGCACCAGCACCAGGGCCTGTTTTCCTCTGGCCAGGACGTTTTCCAGCACGCTGAGATAAACTTCAGTCTTGCCTGATCCGGTAATTCCCGCCAGTAGCCAGGCCGCATAATGCTCATCTTCACTGCGCATCGCCCCGACTGCCGTCGCCTGATCGGTATTGAGGCGCAGGCGTTCACCTTTGACCGCGAAGCTGCTGCGCCAGTCATGCCTGTGTGGCTGATGCTCATGTAATTCGCATAACCCTTTGGCACGCAGCGCCTGCATGGTGGCATCGGTGAGATCGTGCTCAGTGACTTCATGACGATAAAGCGGCCGCTGTCGCAGCGTTGCAAGCCCTTGCTGCTGTTTGGGGGCCCGCTTCAGGCTCTCGGGGGCAGTAGCCCGGCCCTGCTCGGTAATTTCCCAACGCCATAAGGGATTATCCTGGGCAGGTTTACCTTGTCTGAGCAGCACCGGTAGCGCATGGCTCAGTACCTCGCCGAGAGGTGAATGATAGTAGTTCGCCGCCCAGTGGAGAATGCGCCACAGAGACGGGGGAAAGAGCGACTCGCTGTCCAGTACCGATATCACCTGTTTGAGCTGGGTCGCGGGCAGGTCGCTGGTGTCAGGTAATGCCACCACGATACCGGTCATTTTTCGGTTACCAAAAGGCACGATCACCCGACCGCCAATGACCGGCTGCACGCCGACAGGAGGCAGGTAGTCAAACAGGCGAGGAAGGGGAACGGGCAGGGCAACCTGAACAACGGGCATAACAGTCTCTTTCCGGTTCATCTAGCAGGGCGGTTAGTGTACACGCACACGCACACGGCGTGTATCTCAGGCGACATTTGCAGCATTAAACATTAGCCTGTATAATATGCCGCCTTCGGTAAGAAAGACCTTGCCGGAGTTCACCATTAATGTTCAATCGCGTGTGGTGCTGCGCAGGTTCACGTCCTGGCGCGGAGAGCGACACGGCCTTATATGAGGTTTCCCATGAAACAAGGTATTCACCCAAAATACGAAGCAGTTACCATCAACTGTACTTGCGGTAACGTGATTCACACTCGCTCTACGCTGACTCACGAACTGAACCTGGACGTTTGTGGTAAGTGCCACCCGTTCTACACCGGTAAGCAGCGTGAAGTTGCAACTGGTGGCCGCGTTGACCGCTTCAACAAGCGTTTCAGCGTGCCAGGCACCAAAAAATAAGAAACGGCATTCGAACATCTGTTCGGCGGCAAGAAAAACCCAGCTCAGGCTGGGTTTTTTTATGTCTGAAAATCAGTATTCCCAGGTATCCGGGTCGATGCCCATGTCACGCATAATTTTTTTCGCGGCTTCCGGTATTTCGTCGTTACGTTCTTTACGCAGGTCGACATCATTAGGTAACGGTTGTCCGGTAAAAGCATGCAAGAAGGCTTCGCACAGGAGTTCACTGTTTGTCGCGTGGCGCAGGTTGTTAACCTGACGACGTGTCCGTTCGTCTGTCAGAATTTTCAGCACGCTTAACGGAATTGATACCGTGATTTTTTTAACCTGTTCGCTCTTTTTGCCGTGCTCAGCGTACGGGCTGATATATTCGCCGTTCCATTCAGCCATGGGATACCTTAATCAATAAAAGTTAAAAGTTACGAAATCAGCCGATTATGCCTGATTTTCTTCTACCTGACCCCTTCTCTGGCGGGTTTCTTCGTTCAACGCACAGTGCTAATGGAGTTGAACGCCAGGTATGGGCGCATAATTTTAGCGGTTATTGCGACGATGCTCAATCTATACGCAAAGACATTTGGATGTCCAGATGTATTGACGTCTAAAAGCAAGATGATATCCTGTTGGCAAATTATTTCATACTTCAGGAACAGTTAGCCCTATGACGCGTAAACAGGCAACCATCGCAGTGCGCAGCGGTTTGAATGACGACGAGCAATACGGCTGCGTTGTCCCGCCCATCCACCTTTCCAGCACCTATAACTTCCATGATTTCAATGAGCCCCGTGCGCATGACTATTCCCGTCGTGGTAACCCCACGCGTGATGTGGTGCAGCGTGCCCTGGCAGAGCTGGAAGGCGGAGCGGGAGCGGTGCTGACCAATACCGGCATGTCCGCGATTCATCTGGTGACAACCGTGTTCCTGAAGCCTGGCGATCTGCTGGTTGCGCCGCACGACTGTTATGGCGGCAGCTATCGGCTGTTCGACAGTCTGAGTAAGCGGGGCGCTTACCGGGTGAAGTTTGTCGATCAGGGTGATAAAGCTGCGCTGCAGGCGGCACTGGATGAGAAGCCTAAACTGGTGCTGGTTGAAAGCCCCAGTAACCCGCTATTGCGCGTGGTGGATATCGCCGCCATTTGCGCAGCGGCGCGTGCGGCGGGCGCCGTCAGCGTCGTGGACAACACCTTTATGAGTCCGGCACTGCAAAATCCTCTGGCACTGGGTGCGGATCTGGTCATTCACTCCTGTACCAAATACCTGAATGGCCACTCTGACGTGGTAGCCGGTGCCGTGATTGCTAAAGATCCGCAGGCGGCGACCGATTTAGCCTGGTGGGCCAATAATATTGGGGTCACCGGCTCTGCTTTTGACAGCTATCTGCTGCTGCGCGGAATGCGCACGCTGGGCCCACGTATGGCCGCTGCGCAACGTAATGCGTTAGCCATTGTTGATTATCTCAAGCAACAGCCGCTGGTGAAAACGTTGTATCATCCTTCACTGCCGGAAAACGCGGGACATGAATTCGCTGCACGCCAGCAGCGTGGATTCGGTGCCATGCTCAGTTTTGAGCTGGACGGCGATGAAGCCCGGTTGCGCCGTTTCCTCAAAGCGCTTGAGTTGTTCACGTTGGCGGAATCGTTGGGCGGCGTTGAAAGCTTGATTTCACACACGGCGACCATGACCCATGCAGGTATGTCTGCAGAGGCCCGGGCCGCAGCAGGCATCTCTGAAACATTGCTACGTATTTCAGTAGGTATTGAAGACCACGAAGATTTAATTGCCGATTTGGATAATGCATTCCGGATCGCAGCCGAGGATTGATGATGACGAGTTCAGCTGGCGCAGGAACGCCAAACAACAGACAGCTCCACAAGTTTGGTGGCAGCAGCCTTGCAGATGCACGCTGCTACCAGCGTGTCGCCAGCATTATGGCGGATTACAGCCAGCCAGGTGACATGATGGTCGTATCGGCCGCGGGCTCGACGACCAATCAGCTGATTAGCTGGCTAAAGCTGAGCCAGAGCGACCGACTGTCCGCACATCAGGTGCAGCAGACATTACGTCGCTATCAGAGTGAGCTCATCAGTGCACTGTTACCTGCCGAAATAGCCGAACCCTTAATTACTGCCTTTATTCGCGACCTCGAAAAACTGGCGGCGTTACTGGATGGTGACGTCACAGAAGCGGTCTATGCGGAAGTGGTGGGCCATGGTGAGATCTGGTCTGCACGTTTAATGTCAGCGGTGCTGAACCAGCAGGATCTTCATGCCTGCTGGCTGGATGCACGCGATTTTCTGCGCGCGGAACGGGCCGCCCAGCCGCAGGTAGATGAAGGCAAATCCTGGCCGTTGTTACAAACGCTGCTGGCCCAGCATCCGCATAAACGCATCGTGGTAACTGGCTTTATCTGCGGCAATGACGCGGGCGAAACGGTACTGCTGGGGCGTAACGGTTCTGACTACTCTGCCACGCAGATTGGTGCGCTGGCAGGTGTGGGACGTGTGACGATCTGGAGCGATGTGGCGGGCGTTTACAGTGCCGATCCCCGCAAAGTCTCTGATGCCTGTCTGCTGCCCTTGCTGCGCCTGGATGAGGCCAGTGAGCTGGCGCGTCTGGCAGCCCCGGTACTACATACCCGCACCTTACAGCCGGTCTCGGGCAGCGATATTGATTTGCAGTTACGCTGCAGCTATCAGCCGGAACAGGGCTCTACCCGTATCGAGCGCGTCCTCGCGTCCGGTACGGGCGCCCGCATCGTCACCAGCCACGACGACGTGTGCCTGGTAGAGATCCAACTTCCTGAGCAGCACGATTTTACGCTGTTTCAAAAAGAGATCGACCAGCTGCTGACGCGCGCGCAGATGCGTCCGCTGGCGATGGGCATTCATCCCGATCGTCAGCTGCTGCAACTGTGCTACACCTCTGAAGTGGTGAACAGTGCCTTTACTTTATTGCAGGACGCCGGCTTACCTGGACATTTGCAGTTACGTGAAGGTTTAGCGCTGGTCGCGCTGGTTGGCGCTGGCGTCACGCGCAACCCGTTGCACACGCACCGTTTCTGGCAGCAGCTAAAAGATCAGCCGGTCGAATTTATCAGCCAGTCGCCAGAGCACATTAGCGTGGTTGCGGTGCTGCGCGTTGGCCCTACTCAGCATCTCATTCAGGGGTTGCACAGTTCCCTGTTTCGGGCAGAAAAGCGCATTGGCCTGATGTTGTTTGGCAAGGGCAACATCGGTTCTCGCTGGCTGGAGTTGTTTGCCCGCGAGCAGGAAACGTTGTCGGCGCGCACCGGTTTCGAGTTTGTGCTAGCGGGCGTGGTGGACAGCCAACGCAGCCTGCTGAGCTATGAAGGTCTGGACGCCAGTCGCGCACTGGCATTCTTTGACGATGAAGCGGAAGCGCGCGATGAAGAGTCGCTGTTTCTGTGGATGCGTGCGCACCCTTACGATGATCTGGTTGTGCTGGATGTGACGGCCAGTAAGCCGCTGGCACAGCAATATCTTGATTTTGCCAGCCATGGGTTTCATGTCATCAGCGCCAATAAAGTGGCGGGAGCATCGGATACGCAAACCTGGCGCGAGATTCGGGATGCCTTTGAAAAAACCGGCCGCCACTGGTTGTATAACGCCACCGTGGGCGCAGGTCTGCCGATAAACCATACGGTGCGCGATTTACGGGAAAGCGGTGACACGATTTTGTCGATCAGCGGTATTTTCTCCGGAACGCTGTCCTGGCTGTTTCTGCAATTTGATGGCACGGTGCCCTTTACCGACCTGGTGGATCAGGCGTGGCAGCAGGGATTGACGGAACCGGATCCTCGCGTCGATCTGTCGGGTCAGGACGTGATGCGCAAACTGGTGATTCTGGCACGTGAAGCAGGCTATAACATCGAGCCGGATCAGGTGCGCGTCGAGTCGCTGGTGCCGCAGAGCTGCGAAGATGAATCAATAGATCACTTTTTCGAGAATGGCGACGAGCTTAATGAGCAGATGCTGCAACGGCTTGAAGCCGCGCAGGAGATGGGGCTGGTGCTGCGCTATGTTGCGCGCTTCGATGCTAACGGCAAAGCACGTGTTGGCGTCGAAGCGGTACGTCCGGAGCATCCTCTGGCCGCCTTACTGCCTTGTGACAACGTGTTTGCCATCGACAGCCGTTGGTATCGCGATAATCCGCTGGTGATCCGCGGACCTGGTGCAGGCCGGGACGTTACCGCCGGCGCTATCCAGTCTGATATTAATCGCCTTGCCCGACTCCTCTGACGTTGCTTTTCTCCAGGCGCTTCGGCGCCTGTCCTGCCCTAACATCCTCATATAAAAAGCCCTTTCACATCGACTGAATATTTGTCACTTCCTGGGATGATTTATCAGTTGACGCTTGCGGGAAAATGGTTCACTTTGAGTGTCTGGACGTCTAAACGTATAGATGTTTGCAGGTTAACAGATAACCGATGTGGCGGAGGTAGCAGGATGAGTTTCTTTCATGCCAATCAGCGCGAGGCGCTCAATCAGAGCCTGGCAGAGCTAAACGGGCGAATTAGTGTCTCTTTTGAGTTTTTCCCGCCGCGCACCAGTGAAATGGAAGAAACGCTGTGGAACTCCATCCATCGTCTGAGCAGCCTGAAGCCCAGTTTTGTCTCTGTAACCTACGGGGCGAACTCGGGTGAGCGTGACCGCACACACAGCATCATTAAAGGCATTAAAGAACGTACGGGGCTCGAAGCTGCGCCGCATCTGACCTGTATTGACGCTACCCGGGATGAGCTGCAAGCCATTGCACAGGATTACTGGAATAACGGTATTCGCCATATAGTGGCGCTGCGTGGCGATCTGCCACCCAATAGCGGTAAGCCGGAAATGTACGGCAGCGATCTCGTTTCGCTGCTTAAAGAGGTCGGTGACTTCGATATCTCCGTCGCGGCCTATCCGGAAGTCCACCCCGAAGCAAAAAGTGCCCAGGCTGACCTGATTAACCTGAAACGTAAAATTGATGCTGGCGCTAACCGTGCCATTACCCAGTTCTTCTTTGATGTTGAGAGCTATCTGCGTTTTCGTGATCGCTGCGTTTCCACCGGCATTGATGTTGAGATCGTGCCGGGCATTTTGCCGGTATCGAATTTCAAACAGCTGAAGCGTTTTGCCGCCCTGACCAATGTACGCGTTCCGGGCTGGATGAATGCCATGTTTGCAGGGCTGGATGAGGATCCTGAAACGCGTAAAATGGTGGGGGCGAACATCGCCATGGACATGGTGAAAATCCTGTCGCGTGAGGGCGTAAAAGATTTTCATTTCTATACTCTGAACCGGGCAGAAATGAGCTATGCCATTTGTCATACCTTAGGTGTGCGTCCGGGAATTGCCGCCTGAAGATGGCCATAAAAAAACCGACGTGTCCGCGTCGGTTCTGAATGTCTCATCCATTGCATATACAGGGCTGACAGCAGCCTGATGTGCCACGCATTAAAAATGTGTCCAGCCTTCATGGGTCAAGGGTTGAGCCGGTTTCACTCGCGAGGGGTTTTTGAGCGTCGGTACGCTATGCACCTGCTGTGTCGTGTTATTAAAGCGAAAGACTGAGACCGCCTGCAGCAGCTGTCGTGCCTGTTCCCGGAGGCTGTTCGCGGCCGAGGCGGATTCTTCCACTAATGCGGCGTTTTGCTGTGTGGCGCTGTCCATCTCGGTTACCGCGATGCCCACCTGTTCTACGCCTCTGGCCTGCTCGGCGCTGGCTGAGGTAATTTCCTCAACGGTATCACTCAGGTGACCCACAGCCGTGACGATGCTCTGCATCGTCGCGGTGGCATGTGCAACGAGTTCGTCACCTTGCCCCACGCTGCGGGCGTTGGCGTCAATTAACTGGCGAATTTCACCTGCGGCCGTGCTGCTACGTTGCGCCAGGGTTCTGACCTCGCTGGCAACCACCGCAAAACCTTTACCGTGTTCGCCCGCGCGCGCGGCTTCTACTGCTGCGTTCAGCGCGAGAATATTGGTCTGGAAGGCAATACTGTCAATGACGGCGGTGATGTCGGCGATTTTCCCTGAGCTGTCTTTAATGGTGCGCATCGTGCTGGTAATCGCTGCCGTGGCATCATTGCCTTCGTTGGCGACATTACGCACGTTGACCGCAAGCTGACTGGCCTGCTGCGCATTGCTGGCGTTATTTTTCACCGTCATGCCAAGCTGCGTCATGGTGGCTGCCGTCTGCTCCAGCGCGCTGGCCTGCTCTTCGGTTCTCTGTGACAGGTCGGCATTTCCCTGCGCTATCTGACTACTGGCAGAGGCGACGCTTTCCGCATTGGATCTCACCAGGCTGACCGTTTGAACCAGTGCCTCCTGCATCTCCCGGATTGCCGCCAGCAGTTTGCCGGTTTCATCGGTGTGAGTGACCTGCACAGGCTCGCTGAGGTCACCTTTTGCCACGCGCTGTGCGGCAATCAGGGCCTGATTAAGGGGCCGGGTGATGCTGCGCGTAATAAGCCAGGCAGACAATCCCGCCAGAAATAGCGCAACGGCACCGGCGCCCGCCAGTAAACGCAACGCATTGGTTCGATCGCTATGGGAAGTTTGCTCTGCAACCTGCATCCGCGCTTCCTGGTGATCTTTTAATGCCTGAAGGGAGGCTATATAGCCCGTTTGAATGTTGTCTCCCGAGGCCTGTAACAGCTGGTCGGCCTCCTCTTTTTTACCTTGCTGAGCAAGTGCAACGACCTTATCCATTAGCGGCAGAAAAAGCGCCGCGTGAGACTGGATGTTGGAAAAAAGTTGTCTGCCAGTGACGGAGGCAACCTCTTTATCCAGCACCTGCATCAGGCTGTCGGCCTGGCTTCTGACCTGCTGATAGCTGTTAAGCGCTTTTTCTGTTTTTGCCGGATCCGGCTGGAGTACGGCAATGCGCGCCAGACGACTCATATCTTGCGCATAAAATGACAGCATGGCCGATTCGGATGCCTTGGCGTAAAGGCCCCCGGCGATCTCACTGTTAGCGTCGGCCAGAGAACGTGTTTTGGTAATACCGATCAGGACCATGAAAATGACAAGCATGCCCATGAAGCCAAAAGCCGCCACGAGCCGTATTCCTATTCTGATGTTATTCATACTGTTACCCTGATGTTAATGATAAGCACGAAGGCCTCACTGCCTTCTGTCAGTGTGGTTTGTGAATCAGTGTGTGGCTTTTTATCGAACAATCCGGGTGTTTTTTGACCCGTATAAAGAGTAACGACCACAAAGGCATAAGGTTTATAGGCTAACTGTAATCAAACTGTAATAATTTCTAAGGTAATGCACTTGACCAGATGAAATGGTCTCAAGGACGCTGTAGGTGAAGGGGTAAAACATTAGATAAAACAGCAGGCAATCATCAGAGGGTGCGTATTTGAGACGGGCAAACTCACCCGAGCGAGGGTGGGTTAAGGACGGCCGCACAGGCTGAGCGGACCGTCCTGACGAGAATGGACTTAACCCGTGTTACGCATGCCAGCAGCGACACCGGCAATCGTCACCATCAGCGCCTGTTCGACGCGCGCATCCGGTTCGTCACCGCGAGCTTCTTGAGCACGTGAACGGTGAAGCAGTTCAGCCTGCAGTACGTTCAGGGGATCGGTATACACGTTGCGCAGGGCAATGGATTCGGCAATCCACGGCTGATCCGCCATCAGGTGTGAATCGTTGGCGATGGTCAGCACGGCTTTGATATCGGCATCCAGCTGGTCACGCAGCTGTTGACCTAATGGCCACAAGGATTTATCCACTAGCCGTTGGTCGTAATATTCCGCCAGCCACAGGTCTGCTTTAGAGAACACCATCTCCAGCATACCGAGGCGGGTTGAGAAAAACGGCCAGTCGCGACACATCGCTTCGAGCTGATCCTGATGGCCTGCCAGCATCGCCTGCTGCAGCGCCGCACCTGCACCCAGCCATGCCGGGAGCATCAGACGGTTTTGGGTCCAGGCGAAGATCCAGGGAATGGCGCGCAGGGATTCCACACCGCCGGTAGGACGGCGTTTGGCCGGGCGTGAACCCAGTGGCAGCTTGCCCAGTTCCTGCTCTGGGGTGGCTGAACGGAAGTAGGGCACAAAGTCGGCGTTTTCGCGCACGTAGCCCCGGTACATGGCACAGGAATCCGCAGAAAGCTGATTCATAATACTGCGCCATTCCGGTTTAGGTTCCGGCGGTGGCATCAGGTTAGCTTCCAGTATCGCACCGGTATAGAGCGACAGGCTGGCGATAGTCACTTCCGGTAAACCGTATTTAAAGCGGATCATTTCGCCCTGCTCGGTAACGCGCAGGCCGCCCTTCAGGCTGCCTGGCGGCTGAGACAGCAGCGCAGCATGTGCCGGCGCGCCGCCGCGACCGATAGTACCGCCACGTCCGTGGAACAAGGTCAGTGACACTCCGGCTTTTTCGCAGGTTTTAATCAGCGCATCCTGCGCCTGATACTGCGCCCAACTGGCCGCCATGACGCCGGCATCTTTCGCCGAGTCGGAATAGCCAATCATGACCATCTGTTTGCCCTGAATAAAGCCGCGATACCAGTCAATGTTGAGCAACTTGCTCATCACATCGTTGGCATTGTTGAGGTCATCAAGCGTTTCAAACAGCGGTGCAACCGGCATCGCAAAAGGTATACCGGCTTCTTTCAGTAACAGGTGGACGGCCAGCACATCCGACGGCGTTTTTGCCATCGAAATAACATAGGCGGCGATAGAGCCCTGAGGCGCTTCCGCTACCACTTTGCAGGTTTCCAGGACTTCGCGGGTTTCATCACTCGGTTCCCAACTGCGCGGCAGTAAAGGGCGCTTAGAGTTCAGCTCGCGGATCAGGAACGCTTGCTTGTCGGCTTCTGACCAGCTCTCATAATCGCCCAGCCCAAGGTAGCGGGTAATCTCTGCAATGGCTTCGGTGTGACGGGTGCTTTCCTGACGAACATCAATGCGGACCAGCGGCACGCCGAAGCATTTCACGCGGCGCAGCGTATCCAGCAGTTGGCCGTTGGCAATGATGCTCATGCCACACTGCTGCAGGGATTGATAGATCGCATACAGCGGGTCCCAAAGCTGAGCGTTAGAGACCAGTAGGTCAGCCGGACGTGGTAAACGTTCGCCTTTGAGGCGACGTTCCAGATAAGCCTGCGTGCTCATTAGCTGGCTGCGCAGACGCTTCAAAATCACGCGATAAGGTTCGAGCGCTTCAGGATCGCCACTGAGATCGGCCACTTCCTGGCTGCATTCAGACATCGACAGTTCTGAAATCAGTACGCCAATGTCACGCAGGAACAGGTCGGTGGCTTTCCAGCGGCTGAGCTGCATGACGTGGCGGGTGATGGAGGCCGTGACATTGGGGTTGCCGTCACGGTCACCGCCCATCCAGGAGGTAAACTGCACCGGAACGAAATCGACCGGCAGCTTAATGCCAAACGTCTCTTCTACCTGTTCATTCAGCTCACGCAGAAACGCAGGTACGCCTTCCCACAGGCTGTTTTCAACGACGGCAAAGCCCCATTTGGCTTCATCCACGGGCGTAGGACGGTATTTACGGATCTCATCCGTATGCCAGGCCTGAGCGACCAGTTGGCGCAGGCGGCGCATAATCTGGTTACGCTCGTAGTCAGAAATATCGCTGTGATCGAGCTGTTCAAGACAGCTGTTAACTTCGCCCAGTTTATGAATCAGCGTACGACGCGTAATTTCTGTGGGATGGGCGGTCAACACCAGTTCCAGCGACAGGGATTCAATCGCCGCGTGAATAGCACTTTCACTAAGATTGTTTTGTTTGAGCGTTTCGAAGGTCTTTTTTAACAACTCGGGATGATTCGCGCCATCGCCGCTGCGGGAAATGGTTTGATACTGTTCAGCCACGTTAGTGAGGTTCAGGAACTGACTGAAAGCACGTGCGACGGGCAACAACTCGTCATTTGACAGGTTCTGCAGCGTATTCAGCAACGCCTTACGATGCGTGTCATTGCCAGCACGGGATGATTTAGACAGCTTACGGATGGTTTCCACCTGGTCCAGGATGTTCTCTCCCAGCGCATCCTTAATCGTATCCCCGAGCAGTTTGCCGAGCATACTGACATTACTTCGCATTGCGGAATATTGTTCGTTCATGTGACCCTGACACCCTTATCGTCTTGATAAACCTCTATACCCGGTCTTTTCAGGCAGCACAAAAGCCAGCAACGTTGTCCTCTCGGTACTGCCCGAGGTTCTTCAGTTGCTGCCTGTCGCAAGCTGAATAAAGTGGGATGATTGCCCCGTAGGTATAACATCGTCTTTTATCTAGCCACGTAATCATCCGTTCGTCAATTGACTTAAAGTGAAGGAAACATGCAGCTAACTGCTGGAAATTCATGGAATTTGATAGGGGAGAAGCGGGATAAGTTATTCTTATTATCAAATCCCGCAGAATGGCAGGGCATTTTGCTGTTAATTCAGTGAAATGCCCCGATTAATGATAATTAGTGACAGAAATGCTGCACAACCTGGCTTATCAGTGCACGGGTAGGCTTAATAAATGCGGTATCGATAAACTCGTCTGGCTGGTGCGCCTGATTGATCGATCCTGGGCCCAGTACCAGGGTTGGGCAGAGTTGCTGAATAAAAGGCGCTTCAGTGCAGTAATTCACCACTTCCGTCTGAATCCCCAGCAGCGTTTCTACCACTTTAACCAGTTCATGATCAGCGGGGCACTCGTAGCCGGGAATCGGTGGATGCAGTTCTTCAATGGTGATCCGTCCCGGCCAGCGTTCGCTTACCGGTGCCAGTGCTTCATTTAGCAGCCCGTCGAGATCGCTCAGCGTAAGGCCCGGCAGGGGCCGAATATCCATATGCAATTCGCAGCAGGCACAGATACGGTTTGCCGCATCGCCGCCGTGAATATGACCAAAGTTCATGGTCGGATAGGGGATGGCAAAGCCATCGTGGTGGTAACGTGATTTGAGTGTGTTACGCAACTGCATGAGTTCGGTAATCGACTCATGCATCAGCTCAATGGCATTGACGCCGCGTCCGGGATCGCTGGAGTGGCCCGATTGTCCCTGAATACGAATCGCATTAGATATATGGCCTTTGTGCGCCCGCACCGGCTTTAGCGAGGTCGGTTCGCCAATAATGGCGCAGTCGGGGCGAAGCTGGGTGGACTCTGCAAAATATTTCGCCCCTGCCATCGTGGTTTCTTCATCGGCGGTCGCCAAAATGTACAGCGGCTTACTCAGGGTTGTCACATCCACATCACGTAGCGTGTCCAAAATAAACGCAAAGAAGCCTTTCATATCGGCGGTGCCCAGACCGTACAGCTTGTTGTCATGTTCGGTTAGGGTAAAGGGATCGCGAGTCCAGCGACCATCATCGAACGGAACGGTATCGGTATGCCCGGCAAGCAGCAGGCCGCCCGCGCCGTTTCCGGTGCGCGCCAGCATATTAAATTTATGACGCGTTCCGGGTACGGGCTGTACTTCCACAGCAAAACCCAGGTCGCGGAACCAGCCAGCCAGTAAATTGATTAAAGTTTCATTGCTCTGATCGAGTGCGGCATCGGTTGCGCTGATTGACGGCGTAGCGATCAACTGGCGGTATAGTTCGATAAAAGGCGGTAATTTTGTCTTCACTGTTGACGGTCCTTGAGTTAGGATGTATCAATATTCATGCATTAATAGTGAATAAAAATACATTAACGTCGTGTGCATGTGAACCTTAAATCGCTGCAAACGACATCGTGGGCAACGGGGCAAGGCCGCGACCCGGAACGTGTGACTGTAATAAAGGTATACAGCCTGATGTTGAATACGCTGATCGTTGGTGCCAGTGGTTACGCTGGCGTAGAGCTTGCCACCTTCCTTAATCGCCATCCACATATCAACATAACCGCTTTGGCGGTATCTGCGCAAAGTCCCGATGCGGGCAAGCGTCTGTCCGATCTTCATCCACAGCTGAAAGGCGTGGTGGATTTGCCGCTGCAGCCGTTGAGTGATGCCGCCGAATGGGCAGACAAAGTGGATGTGGTGTTTCTGGCGACCGCCCACGAAGTCAGCCATGACCTGGCCCCTGAATTTCTTAAAGCCGGTTGTGTGGTGTTCGATCTGTCAGGCGCGTTTCGCGTCAACGATGGCGATTTTTACACCCAGTTTTATGGCTTTACGCATCAGCACGGTGACTGGCTGGATAAAGCCGTTTACGGTCTTGCTGAGTTCCAGCAGGAAAAAATTAAAGAAGCACAGCTGGTGGCCGTACCGGGCTGCTATCCCACTGCCTCCCAGCTGGCGTTGAAGCCCGTGTTAGATGCGGGTTTGCTGAATGACGCGCAGTGGCCGGTAATTAACGCCACCAGCGGCGTGAGTGGGGCGGGGCGCAAAGCGAATGTCGGCACCAGCTTCTGCGAAGTCAGCCTGCAACCTTACGGTATCTTTAATCATCGTCATCATCCTGAGATTGTGGCGCACCTGGGAACGCCGGTGATTTTCACCCCGCACTTGGGCAGTTTTCCGCGTGGGATTCTGGCGACCGTTACCTGCCGCCTGAAGGCCGGCGTAAGCCGTGATGATGTTGCTGAAGCTTTTCATAACGCCTACCACGATAAGCCGCTGGTACGCGTGTACGAACAGGGCGTGCCGGCTCTGAAAGCGGTTGTCGGGCTACCCTACTGCGATATCGGGTTCGCCGTTCAGGGCGAACACCTGATTGTGGTGGCTGCAGAAGATAACCTGCTCAAAGGCGCGGCCTCCCAGGCGGTGCAGTGCCTTAATATTCGTTTCGGTTTCCCTGAAACGCAGTCACTGATTTAACGGACGAGTAAACCATGACCAATCCATTGATTATCAAGCTGGGCGGTGTGCTGTTAGACAGCGAAGAAGCGCTGGCCCGTTTATTTGACGCGCTGCTGGCCTATCGCTCCGCGCATCAGCGCCCGTTGATCGTCGTTCACGGCGGCGGCTGTCTGGTCGATGAACTGATGAAAAAACTGGCGCTGCCGGTGCAGAAAAAGAACGGCTTACGCGTTACGCCTGCCGACCAGATCGACATCATTACCGGCGCACTGGCGGGTACCGCGAACAAAACCCTGCTGGCCTGGGCGAAAAAATATGGCATTCACGCGGTAGGCCTTTGCCTGGGCGATGCAGGCCTGGTTAATGTCACGCAGCTGGATGAAGCACTCGGTCATGTGGGCCACGCCACGCCGGGTAATCCCGCGTTGGTCAATACATTGCTTGCGGCGGGTTATATGCCTGTTGTCAGCTCAATTGGCATTACCGATGACGGCCAGTTAATGAACGTCAATGCGGATCAGGCCGCCACGGCGCTGGCATCAACGCTGGGTGCTGATTTAGTCTTGTTGTCAGATGTCAGTGGCATTCTCGATGGCAAAGGCCAGCGCATTGCAGAGATGACGGCTGACAAAGCTGAACAGTTGATTGCGCAGGGCATCATCACCGATGGCATGATTGTTAAAGTGAACGCAGCGCTGGATGCTGCGCGCACGCTGGGCCGCCCGGTTGATATCGCCAGCTGGCGTCATGCCGAGCAACTGCCCGACCTTTTTAACGGTGTGTCCATTGGCACCCGGATTCTCGCTTAACGACTCAGATTCAAGGATTACGAAATGCAAACGCAAAACATCAAAAAAATCGTTCTGGCTTACTCTGGTGGTCTGGATACTTCCGCCATTATTCCATGGCTGAAAGAAAACTATGGCGGCTGTGAAGTGGTCGCGTTTGTGGCTGATATCGGCCAGGAACGTAGCGATCTGGAAGGCGTTGAGAAGAAAGCGCTGCAGTCGGGTGCATCAGAATGCCACGTGGTTGATCTGCGTGAAGAGTTTATCAGCGACTACGTTTATCCGGTGCTGCAGACCGGTGCGCTGTATGAAGGAACTTACCTACTGGGCACCTCCATGGCGCGTCCTATCATCGCTAAAGCGCAGGTTGAGCTGGCGCTGAAAGTCGGTGCTGATGCCCTGTGCCACGGTGCGACCGGTAAAGGGAATGACCAGGTACGTTTTGAAACCACCTATACCGCGCTGGCACCCCAGCTGAAAGTGGTTGCGCCATGGCGCGAATGGAACCTGCGTTCACGTGAAGCGCTGCTGGATTATCTGAAAGAGCGCAATATCCCGACCACCGCTTCGCTGGAAAAAATCTACAGCCGTGATGAAAACGCCTGGCATATTTCTACCGAAGGCGGCGTGCTGGAAAGCCCGTCTAATGCTCCGAATAAAGATTGCTGGGTCTGGACCGTTGATCCGCTGGAAGCCCCGGATCAGCCTGAAGACGTGACGGTAACCGTTGAAAAAGGGCGCGTTGTCGCGGTGAACGGCGAGAAACTGAGCCCGTTCCAGTGTCTGGAAAAGTTGAACGTGCTGGGTGCTAAACACGGCGTAGGTCGTATCGATATCGTTGAAAACCGTCTGGTTGGCATTAAATCACGCGGCTGTTACGAAACTCCCGGCGGCACCATCATGGTTAACGCACTGCGTGCGGTTGAGCAACTGGTTCTGGATCGCGACAGCTTCAAATGGCGTGAGCAGCTGGGCCATGAAATGTCCTATGTGGTTTACGATGGTCGCTGGTTTGCACCGCTGCGTAAGTCTATCCAGGCGGCGGCAGAGTCGCTGGCAGAAGAAGTCAACGGTGAAGTGGTCCTGCAACTCTACAAAGGCCAGGCCACGGCGACGCAGAAGCGTTCAGCCAACAGCCTGTATTCCGAAGAGTTTGCAACCTTCGGCGAAGACGAAGTTTACGATCATCGTCATGCCGGCGGCTTTATCCGTCTGTTCTCACTCTCTTCACGTATTCGTGCATTGAACGAGCAGAAGAAGTAATCGCAGGCGAGGATCGCCTCGCCTCTCAGTATGACCTCAGGGGCGGCTTTCAGGCCGCCCCTGGTTTAACGACTTGAAGGAGATTCACATGGCACTTTGGGGTGGACGCTTTACCCAGGCAGCAGATCAACGTTTCAAACAGTTCAACGACTCGCTGCGTTTTGATTACCGCCTGGCTGAGCAGGACATCATTGGCTCAGTGGCCTGGTCCAAAGCGCTGGTGACGGTAAATGTTCTGACCGGTGATGAGCAGCAGCAGCTGGAAGCCGCATTGAATGCATTGCTGGAAGAGGTTCGTGCCAATCCTGAGCAAATTCTGCAAAGTGATGCCGAAGATATTCACAGCTGGGTTGAAGGCCAGTTGATCGAGAAAGTCGGCGCGCTGGGCAAAAAACTGCACACCGGCCGTAGCCGTAATGACCAGGTAGCCACCGACCTGAAGCTGTGGTGTAAGGAGCAGGTCGCCGCACTGCTGGGGGCCACACGTGAGCTGCAGCAGGCGCTGGTCGCCACCGCCGAAGTGAACCAGGACGCGGTGATGCCGGGCTATACACATTTGCAGCGGGCGCAGCCGGTGACCTTTGCGCATTGGTGCCTCGCCTATGTTGAAATGCTGGCGCGCGATGAAAGCCGTTTGCTGGATACGTTGAAGCGTCTTGATGTTAGCCCACTGGGTTGTGGCGCGCTGGCAGGAACGGCGTATGACATCGATCGTGAGCAGCTGGCTGGCTGGTTAGGTTTTGCTTCTGCCACACGTAACAGCCTGGACACCGTGTCCGATCGTGACCATGTTCTGGAACTGCTCTCGGATGCGTCAATCGGTATGGTACATCTGTCGCGCTTTGCTGAAGACATGATTTTCTTCAACACAGGCGAAGCCGGCTTTATCGAACTCTCAGATAAAGTCACCTCGGGTTCATCCCTGATGCCACAGAAGAAAAACCCGGATGCGCTAGAGCTGATTCGCGGCAAGTGTGGCCGTGTACAGGGCGCGTTAACCGGAATGATGATGACGCTGAAAGGCCTGCCGCTCGCCTACAACAAAGACATGCAGGAAGACAAAGAAGGGCTGTTCGACGCGCTGGATACCTGGCTGGACTGCCTGCATATGTCGGTCCTTGTCCTGGATGGCCTGCAGGTGAAACGTCCTCGCTGCCAGGAAGCGGCAGAGCAGGGATACGCTAACTCAACCGAGCTGGCTGACTACCTCGTTGCCAAAGGCGTGCCGTTCCGTGAGGCGCACCACATTGTCGGTGAAACGGTCGTTGAAGCGATAAAACAGGGCGTGGCGCTGGAAGCACTGACGCTGGCGCAGTTAAAGCAGTTCAGTAGCGTGATAGAGGACGATGTCTATCCTGTTCTGGCCCTAAAATCCTGTCTGGATAAGCGTAATGCGCAGGGTGGGGTTTCGCCCGGTCAGGTTGCCCGTGCTATCGCGGATGCCAAAACACGCTTAGCGTAAACGGCAGGCAAAAAAAAAGCGGGCATCAGATGCCCGCCAACCTCTAGCTTCAGAAACTACTTTTATTTTAGGCACATCATCAGAGCCGCGGCGCTCCCGGCCGATGCTCAGATTCGTAGCGTGTACCCTCTACGCGTTTTAGGGAAGCCTGACAGCGCTTCTCGTCTTTTTTTTGGCGAAGGGCTCACGACTGTTGAAAACAGGGGAAACACCGTTTTCAACGTTCAGAAAACATTTCCCTGGGTGGCAATGAATCTGAATTGATGTGGGCATTATTCCCATCCGCTCTTGATAGGGCCAATCGTTGGTTGCTATTCTATCTATCGCCACGAGCTATCGTGGAATGGAGGGTAATAATGAATATCCGTGATCTTGAATATCTGGTTTCGCTTGCTGAACATCGTCATTTCCGACGTGCAGCGGATGCCTGCCATGTCAGTCAGCCCACGTTGAGCGGACAGATCCGTAAATTAGAAGACGAATTAGGTGTCATGCTGCTGGAGCGTACCAGCCGCAAAGTGCTGTTTACTCAGGCCGGCCTGTTGCTGGTCGACCAGGCGCGTACCGTTCTGCGTGAAGTCAAAGTGCTGAAAGAGATGGCCAGTCAGCAAGGCGAAGCGATGTCAGGGCCACTGCATATTGGGCTTATCCCCACGACCGGCCCTTATTTGCTGCCGCAGATCATTCCAATGCTGCATCAGACCTTTCCAAAGCTGGAAATGTATCTGCATGAAGCGCAGACGCAGCAACTGCTGGCGCAGCTCGACAGCGGCAAACTGGACTGTGCGATTCTGGCGTTGGTGAAAGAAAGCGAAGCCTTTATCGAGGTTCCGCTGTTTGATGAGCCGATGAAGCTGGCCGTCTATGAAGATCACCCATGGCGCGATCGTGACCGCGTGCCGATGTCCGATCTGGCGGGCGAAAAGCTGCTAATGCTGGAAGACGGTCATTGCCTGCGCGATCAGGCGATGGGCTTTTGCTTTGAAGCAGGTGCAGACGAAGATACGCATTTCCGCGCGACCAGCCTGGAAACCTTGCGCAATATGGTTGCGGCGGGAAGCGGGATCACGTTACTGCCTGCACTGGCCGTACCGGATCAGCGTATTCGTGACGGCGTTTGTTATCTCCCGTGCTACAAACCGGTCCCCCAACGCACTATCGCACTGGTATACCGTCCCGGTTCACCCCTGCGCAGTCGTTATGAACAACTGGCAGAGGCAATCCGAACGCACATGCAAGGCTATTTCGATACGACGTTAAAACAGGCGGTTTAAGCCGTTTAACGCCGCAACACGATAGGCTTCGGCCATGGTGGGATAGTTAAAGGTGGTATTCACAAAGTACTCGATTGTGTTGCCACCATTTTTTTGCTCCATAATCGCCTGACCGATATGGATGATCTCCGCCGCGCGCTCGCCAAAACAATGAATGCCTAAAATTTCTTTGGTTTCGCGGTGGAACAAGATCTTCAGGCTACCCACATTCATTCCAACGATTTGCGCACGCGCCAGATGTTTGAACTGAGCACGGCCCACTTCGTATGGCACTTTCATTGCCGTCAGCTGCTGCTCGGTTTTCCCCACAGAACTGATTTCCGGAATGGTATAGATCCCGGTCGGGATGTCTTCTATCAGATGCGCTGAGGCTTCACCTTTCATAATGGCCTGCGCGGCAATACGGCCCTGATCGTAAGCAGCGGATGCCAGACTTGGATAACCAATCACATCGCCCACCGCATAAATGTGCGGCTGAGCTGTCTGATACATGCTGTTCACTTTCAGCAGGCCACGTCCGTCTGCTTCCAGACCGACATTTTCCAGCGACAGCGAATCAGTGTTACCGGTACGACCATTCGCATACAGCAGGCAATCCGCTTTTACTTTCTTGCCGGATTTAAGGTGCATGATCACGCCGTCATCTACGCCTTCAATTTTCTCGAACTCTTCATTGTGACGAATCACCACGCCGCTGTTCCAGAAGTGATAGGACAGCGAGTCGGACATCTCCTGGTCAAGAAATGCCAGCAGCCGGTCACGGGTGTTAATCAAATCAACTTTGACGTTAAGTCCACGGAAAATAGAAGCATATTCACAGCCAATGACACCGGCGCCGTAAATGATCACGTGGCCAGGTTCATGGTGCAGGTTGAGAATAGAATCGGAGTCGTAAATGCGTGGATGGGTAAAGTCGACATCGTGGGGATGATAAGGGCGTGAACCGCAGGCGATGATAAACTTCTCGGCGGTCAGTTTTTCGCGCGTACCGTCATGATGTTCTACCTCGACCGTGTTGGCATCAACAAAATGGGCATCGCCCTGAAAGAGTTCGCAGCGGTTACGCTCGTAAAAACCCTGACGCATCGCCGTTTGCTGGTTGATCACGCTTTCCGTGTGATTAAGGATATCGGCAAAGGATGAACGAAGCAGTCGGGTGTGGTCGCTGTAAAGGGGATTTTGATTGAATTCGATGATGCGGCTAACAGCGTGACGGAGGGCTTTTGAAGGGATGGTTCCCCAGTGAGTACAGCCGCCGCCGATGTTGTGATAGCGTTCGATAACCGCGATGCGTGCGCCTTGCTTGACCAGTCCCATCGCCGCACCTTCGCCGCCGGGTCCTGAACCAATCACTATAACATCGTAATCGTAAGACTTTTGCATACCGATACGTCCTATTATTTATACATTTTTACAACGAGATTCTAACATCTCACCGCGCACTTCTGAATTCTAACAGCGATTTTCATCACGTTTTGCCTTTCAGTGGTGTTTAACAAGCCGTCACAAAGTTTGCCCGACTGTACGCTGAATATTTTGTTATAGTGCTGTTTCAGAACCTCACAAGGCAGAGAGAATGGGTGTCAGAGCGCAACAAAAAGAACGTACACGGCGTACACTCATCGAAGCTGCATTCAGTCAGCTCAGCGCCGAGCGCAGTTTTGCCAGCCTGAGCCTACGTGAAGTTGCCAGGGAAGCCGGCATTGCGCCCACGTCTTTTTATCGGCATTTCAAAGATGTTGATGAGTTAGGTCTGACGATGGTTGACGAAAGTGGACTGATGTTGCGCCAGCTGATGCGCCAGGCACGCCAGCGTATCGCAAAAGGTGGCAGCATTATTAAAACCTCTATCGCCACATTCATGGAGTTCATCGAGAATAACCCCAATGCGTTTCGCTTGTTATTGCGCGAACGTTCAGGGACTTCTGCGGCCTTTCGCGCTGCTGTTGCACGTGAAATTCAACATTTTATTGCTGAACTGGCTGACTATCTTGAGGTCGAAAATCGCATGCCGCGCAGCTTCACCGAAGCGCAGGCTGAAGCGATGGTGACGATTGTTTTTAGCGCGGGTGCTGAAGCGCTGGACATTGATATCGAGCAGCGACGTAAGCTGGAAGATCGTCTGGTATTACAGTTACGCATGATCGCCAAAGGCGCTTATTACTGGTATCGCCGGGAACAAGAACGCCTGGCGGTAACCCTGGATAAACCTGAAGAGATATGAATAAGGACCCTGCCATGACCCACCCAAGCTCCCGTGATAAAGGCACGATGTTGCTGGCTTTTATTACCGGCCTTGCTATGAACGGCTCGTTCTCCGTGCTGTTTAGTGCTTTTGTTCCTTTTTCTATTTTTCCACTGATTGCGTTGGGGCTCTCGGCCTGGTGCCTGCATCAGCGTTATCTGAACAAAAACATGCCGGATGGCGTTCCCGGCCTTGCTGCCGCCTTTTTCCTGCTGGGCATTTTGGTTTACAGCGCGCTGGTCAGGGCAGAGTACCCGGATATTGGCTCTAATTTCATCCCGACCATTTTGATGGTTGGGCTGGTGTTCTGGATTGCCCTGCGTTACAAGCGCAACCGCAATCGGTAATTAAAAACGGGAACCTTCAGGTTCCCGTTTTTTTACGCTTTACGCGTCAGCAGCACGCCGCATTCCATATGGTGGGTGTACGGGAACTGGTCAAACAGCGCCAGCCGCGTGACGTCGTGCGTTTGCGCCAGTATCCGCAGATTGTCGCACAGGGTTTGCGGATTGCAGGAAATATAGAGAATGGCAGGATAAGCCTGCACCATCTTAACGGTTTCCTCATCCAGCCCGCTGCGCGGCGGATCGACAAAGATCGTCTCGCAGTCATAACTCTTCAGATCGATCCCTTCCAGCCGGTTAAAGCTGCGCACGCCATTCATCGCCTGCGTAAACTCTTCGGCCGCCATGCGAATAATCTGCACGTTATCAACCTGGTTGGCGGCAATATTGTACTGCGCTGACGCTACGGAAGGTTTGGCGATTTCTGTTGCCAGTACCCGGCGGAAATTTCGGGCCAGCGCCAGCGAGAAGTTGCCATTACCACAGTAGAGCTCCAGCAGATCGCCGCGAGAACCCGTGGTGACGTCCAGTGCCCATTCCAGCATTTGAATGTTCATGGCGGCGTTAGGCTGCGTAAAGCTGTTTTCTACCTGACGGTAAATCATCTCTTTACCGGCCACCGGCAAACGCTCATCGACATAATCCCGATCGAGGCAGATTTTGGTCTTGGTCGCGCGGCCAATCAGCTGGACATCAATACCTTCAGCGCGCAATTGATCGCGTAACGTGCTGGCGGCCTGCTGCCATTCCTCATCCAGTTTGCGGTGGTAGAGCAGCGAAATCACGATCTGATGGCTCATCGTGGACAGGTAGTCGATCTGAAACAGCTTGTGGCGCAGCAGACGATTGTCCCGAATGGCCGCCATCATTTTTGGCATGACCTGATTGATTAACTCACTGGCCGCAGGAAACTGATCGACGCGTATGCGCTGTTTCGTCTCCTGATCGAAGATAATATGGTAGAGGTCATCACCCTCGTGCCAGATGCGGAATTCTGCTCGCATGCGATAGTGACTGACGGGTGAACGAAACACCTCCACGGCGGGCGCAGCGAATGGCGTCATCATCGTTTCTAACCGACTGACTTTTTCCGCCAGCTGCGCGTCATACTGTTCAACAGGGAGATGTTCGGGTGTCATGTTTAATCCTGGTTAAGAGCTTACTTGCCGGGCGATTGTAGGCATTCACCTGCCGATGTCCAGTCTTGTACGCTGGCGCAGAAAGACGACGTGCGGAAGTCTGGACTTGCTCATGCGCTCTTCGTAGACTGCTGGCACCGGCCTCAGCCTTGAGTTAATAGGGAATCCAGTGTGAATCTGGAGCTGACGCGCAGCGGTAAGGAATGTCAGGGTGATTGCAATTGCAGACACTGTCCTGCGGGATGGGAAGTCATCACCTGCTATGATTCCCAGCCCGAAGACCTGCCGGTGTGACGTCGCCACTCTTACAGTCATCGCGTGCTATCGATTGTATGCCTGCGGCATCCTTTTTCTTTTGGATGCAATAAAAAATGAGTAAAACAAAAGCCTCGCTGTTTGCCTTCAGCGCAACGGCGATTTCCCTCTGGGCGCAAAATGGCTTTGCGCAGGGTAATGATGATACGCAAATCGTGACCGCCAATCGTTTTCAACAGCCAGTGTCGTCGGTGCTGGCCCCGACGACCGTGGTTACGCGTGAAGAGATTGATCGCTGGCAGTCCAAAAGCCTCATTGATGTCATGCGGCGTTTGCCGGGGGTGGATATTGCTCAAAACGGTGGACTGGGGCAGTTAAGCTCCATGTTTATTCGTGGAACCAATTCCAGCCATGTTCTTGTACTGATCGACGGTATTCGTCTTAACCAGGCTGGGATTTCGGGTTCTTCCGATCTCAGCCAGATCCCGCTGTCGCTGGTGCAACGAATCGAATACATCCGGGGTGCACGTTCGGCGGTTTATGGTTCAGATGCCATCGGCGGCGTCGTGAATATTATTACGGGCCGCGATAAGCCCGGCACCACGCTGACCGCAGGTGTGGGTTCTAACGGCTATCAGGCATACGATGGGTCCACCCAGCAGCGGCTGGGTGAGGCGACCACAGCCACTCTGGCGGGGAATTATACCTATACCAAAGGGTATGATGTGGTGGCTAACCTGCCTGATGCCTTTAGCGCGGCCCAGCCCGATCGTGATGGTTTTATGAGTAAAACCCTCTTTGGCACGGTGGAGCACCAATTTAACGATCAATTTAGTGGTTTTGTCCGTGGCTATGGTTTTGACAACCGCACTGCCTACGATGGACAGCAGGTATCTTTCGATCCCAATGCGTTTGTTGATACTCGCCAACTCTACAGTCAAAGCTGGGATAGCGGCTTGCGCTTCAATCAGGGCATCTATTCAACGCAGTTGGTGGCCAGTTACAGCCATACCAAAGACATTAACTACAGCCCTCAACTGGGGCGATATGACAGTACCGCGACCTTTGATGACATTGAGCAGTATAACGTGCAATGGGGCAACACATTGCAAGCAGAGCACGGCACCTTCAGCGGCGGCGTCGACTGGCAAAAAGAGGCGACTCAGCCTGGTACAAACTTCCTGAGTGAGGGCTACGAACAGCGCAACACCGGCCTTTACGCGACGACCCAACAAAAATTTGGCGATGTGACGTTGGAAGGCGCACTTCGTGGGGATGACAATAGCCAGTTTGGCTGGCATACCACATGGCAGACAGCCGCAGCCTGGGAATTTGTAGAAGGTTATCGTGTCTTTGCCAACTATGGCACGGCATTTAACGCCCCTAATTTTGGACAGCTATACAGTGGCTTTGGCGGTAACCCGGATCTCAACCCAGAGAAAAGCAAACAATGGGAAGGGGGTTTTGAAGGCCTGACAGGCCCGGTTAACTGGCGAGTGTCGGGATACCGCAATGATATTGATGATTTGATCTCCTATACCAATAATCGCTATTACAATGTCAACCAGGCCCGGATAAAAGGCGTTGAAACAACGGCATCTTTTGATACTGGCGTGCTCTCTCATTCATTATCTTTTGACTATCTTGATGCTCGCGATGCGACGACAAATCAATGGCTGGCTCGTCGGGCAAAAGAACAGTTTAAATATCAGCTGGATTTAACGCTGTATGATTTCGACTGGTCAGTGAGTTATCAGTATCTTGGCCAGCGTTACGACACCAATTTCAACACGCTTGAAACGGTAAAGCTGGGCGGTGTCAGCCTGTGGGATCTCGCCGTATCGTATCCGGTCACATCACATCTGACCGTTCGTGGTAGAATCGCCAACCTGTTCGATAAAGATTACGAGACAGCGTATGGCTATCAGACTCCAGGAAGAGAGTATTACCTCAGCGGAAGCTACAGCTTCTGACCTGCGCCCGACTGTGCTGGTGTTTGACTCCGGCGTAGGCGGGCTTTCAGTCTATGATGAGGTTCGGCAACTTCTGCCGGACCTGCACTATCTTTATGCGTTCGACAACGCGGGCTTTCCCTACGGAGAGAAAACCGAGACCTTTATTGTCGAGCGCGTCGTGGCGATTGTTGATGCCATTACCCGCCGTCATCCCATTTCCCTGGTCATCATCGCCTGCAATACAGCCAGCACCGTGACACTGCCCGCCTTACGTGAGCGGTTTGCCTTTCCTGTCGTCGGCGTAGTGCCTGCGATTAAACCTGCTGCGCGTCTAACGCGTAATGGTGTCGTGGGGCTGCTTGCAACGCGCGCGACGGTTCGTCGCTCGTATACGCATGAGCTGGTGTCGCAGTTTGCCAAAACCTGCAAGATTGAAATGTTGGGTTCAGCCGAACTGGTTGAGCTGGCTGAGGCCAAACTGCATGGCGAAGAGGTGTCGATAGATGAAATCAGGCGCATTGTGCAACCCTGGTTACGTATGGCGGAGCCGCCGGACACAGTGGTGTTAGGATGTACGCACTTTCCTTTGCTGCGCGATGAGCTGCAGCAGATCCTGCCGGAAGGGACGCGTTTAATTGATTCTGGGGCAGCCATAGCCAGACGAACGGCCTGGCTACTGGAAAATGAAGCCCCTGAAGTCCGATCGTCACTGCAAAACGTGGCGTTTTGTACCGAGCTGGATGGCGAAGCGGTGCAATTGTCACCGGTTTTGCAGCGTTATGGCTTCCCATTGCTTGAAAAACTGGCGCTTTAGAAGGTTTTCGTTGAAAAAAACAGCACTCGGAAAATTTATTGAAATTAGCCCTTGTCAGCCGAAAAGAACTCCCTATAATGCGCCTCCACTGACACGGCACAACGGAATACGAAGCGCCGGGTTAAGTAAGGTTCAGAACGATTCGAACCGGTCAGTTAAGCAAAAATAAGTGCTTGACTGATAAAGCGGAAAGCGTAATATATGCAGCCCGCGCCACAGAGAAGTGTGGCACTGCTCTTTAACAATTTATCAGACAATCTGTGTGGGCACTCGCAGGATTGATATCAGCGTCTCCGGACGTAAAAAATATCAAAGCCTCACGAGTGAACACATAATGAAATTCATTATGACGTTTTACAGATGAGCACCGCTGAACTTGTTTCAGCAAATCAAACTTAAATTGAAGAGTTTGATCATGGCTCAGATTGAACGCTGGCGGCAGGCCTAACACATGCAAGTCGGACGGTAGCACAGAGGAGCTTGCTCCTCGGGTGACGAGTGGCGGACGGGTGAGTAATGTCTGGGGATCTGCCCGATAGAGGGGGATAACCACTGGAAACGGTGGCTAATACCGCATAACGTCGCAAGACCAAAGAGGGGGACCTTCGGGCCTCTCACTATCGGATGAACCCAGATGGGATTAGCTAGTAGGCGGGGTAACGGCCCACCTAGGCGACGATCCCTAGCTGGTCTGAGAGGATGACCAGCCACACTGGAACTGAGACACGGTCCAGACTCCTACGGGAGGCAGCAGTGGGGAATATTGCACAATGGGCGCAAGCCTGATGCAGCCATGCCGCGTGTATGAAGAAGGCCTTCGGGTTGTAAAGTACTTTCAGCGGGGAGGAAGGCGATGTGGTTAATAACCGCGTCGATTGACGTTACCCGCAGAAGAAGCACCGGCTAACTCCGTGCCAGCAGCCGCGGTAATACGGAGGGTGCAAGCGTTAATCGGAATTACTGGGCGTAAAGCGCACGCAGGCGGTCTGTTAAGTCAGATGTGAAATCCCCGGGCTTAACCTGGGAACTGCATTTGAAACTGGCAGGCTTGAGTCTCGTAGAGGGGGGTAGAATTCCAGGTGTAGCGGTGAAATGCGTAGAGATCTGGAGGAATACCGGTGGCGAAGGCGGCCCCCTGGACGAAGACTGACGCTCAGGTGCGAAAGCGTGGGGAGCAAACAGGATTAGATACCCTGGTAGTCCACGCCGTAAACGATGTCGACTTGGAGGTTGTTCCCTTGAGGAGTGGCTTCCGGAGCTAACGCGTTAAGTCGACCGCCTGGGGAGTACGGCCGCAAGGTTAAAACTCAAATGAATTGACGGGGGCCCGCACAAGCGGTGGAGCATGTGGTTTAATTCGATGCAACGCGAAGAACCTTACCTACTCTTGACATCCAGAGAACTTAGCAGAGATGCTTTGGTGCCTTCGGGAACTCTGAGACAGGTGCTGCATGGCTGTCGTCAGCTCGTGTTGTGAAATGTTGGGTTAAGTCCCGCAACGAGCGCAACCCTTATCCTTTGTTGCCAGCGATTCGGTCGGGAACTCAAAGGAGACTGCCGGTGATAAACCGGAGGAAGGTGGGGATGACGTCAAGTCATCATGGCCCTTACGAGTAGGGCTACACACGTGCTACAATGGCGCATACAAAGAGAAGCGACCTCGCGAGAGCAAGCGGACCTCATAAAGTGCGTCGTAGTCCGGATCGGAGTCTGCAACTCGACTCCGTGAAGTCGGAATCGCTAGTAATCGTGGATCAGAATGCCACGGTGAATACGTTCCCGGGCCTTGTACACACCGCCCGTCACACCATGGGAGTGGGTTGCAAAAGAAGTAGGTAGCTTAACCTTCGGGAGGGCGCTTACCACTTTGTGATTCATGACTGGGGTGAAGTCGTAACAAGGTAACCGTAGGGGAACCTGCGGTTGGATCACCTCCTTACCTGAAGATACCTTCCCGCGAAGTGCTCACACAGATTGTCTGATAGAAAGTCACGAGCAGAAAAAACCTCTACAGGCTTGTAGCTCAGGTGGTTAGAGCGCACCCCTGATAAGGGTGAGGTCGGTGGTTCAAGTCCACTCAGGCCTACCAAATTTCTTCTTATGCTGCGTTATGCGCGCGGTCGTTTACAGACGTAAACGTCCCTTCCGCATGCCTTGCCTGAGACGAAATGGCATCCTTCTTGATGAAGGATGTTTACTCGGTTGAGTGGTAGTAGTGGTCTCTGCAGTAACTGTATGGGGCTATAGCTCAGCTGGGAGAGCGCCTGCCTTGCACGCAGGAGGTCAGCGGTTCGATCCCGCTTAGCTCCACCATACTCACTACTGTTTTTTTCTGAAAATACTTCAGAGCGTACCGGCAACGGTGTGCTGCGAAGTATTCTGCTCTTTAACAATCCGGAACAAGCTGAAAATTTGAAACGACGCATTGTCGTGTTCCTCCGTAATAAGGAACACAGTACAACGCGTTCGAGTCTCTCAAAAGCTTACAGCTTACAAGCTAACTGTGAAGCCGTTACGGTGAAACAGATAAACGCCTGTGGGTTGTGAGGTTAAGCGACTAAGCGTACACGGTGGATGCCCTGGCAGTCAGAGGCGATGAAGGGCGTGCTAATCTGCGATAAGCGCCGGTAAGGTGATATGAACCGCTACAACCGGCGATACCCGAATGGGGAAACCCAGTGTGACTCGTCACACTATCATGCAGTGAATACATAGCTGTATGAGGCGAACCGGGGGAACTGAAACATCTAAGTACCCCGAGGAAAAGAAATCAACCGAGATTCCCCCAGTAGCGGCGAGCGAACGGGGAGGAGCCCAGAACCATCATCAGCTTGTGCATCAGTGGAAGCGTCTGGAAAGTCGCAGGGTACAGGGTGATACTCCCGTACACAAAGGTGCACAGGCTGTGAGTTCGATGAGTAAGGCGGGACACGTGGTATCCTGTCTGAATATGGGGGGACCATCCTCCAAGGCTAAATACTCCTGACTGACCGATAGTGAACCAGTACCGTGAGGGAAAGGCGAAAAGAACCCCGGCGAGGGGAGTGAAACAGAACCTGAAACCGTGTACGTACAAGCAGTGGGAGCCTTCTTTATGGGGGTGACTGCGTACCTTTTGTATAATGGGTCAGCGACTTATATTCTGTAGCAAGGTTAACCGCATAGGGGAGCCGCAGGGAAACCGAGTCTTAACTGGGCGTTAAGTTGCAGGGTATAGACCCGAAACCCGGTGATCTAGCCATGGGCAGGTTGAAGGTTGGGTAACACTAACTGGAGGACCGAACCGACTAATGTTGAAAAATTAGCGGATGACCTGTGGCTGGGGGTGAAAGGCCAATCAAACCGGGAGATAGCTGGTTCTCCCCGAAAGCTATTTAGGTAGCGCCTCGTGAATTCATCTCCGGGGGTAGAGCACTGTTTCGGCTAGGGGGCCATCCCGGCTTACCAACCCGATGCAAACTGCGAATACCGGAGAATGTTATCACGGGAGACACACGGCGGGTGCTAACGTCCGTCGTGAAGAGGGAAACAACCCAGACCGCCAGCTAAGGTCCCAAAGTCATGGTTAAGTGGGAAACGATGTGGGAAGGCCCAGACAGCCAGGATGTTGGCTTAGAAGCAGCCATCATTTAAAGAAAGCGTAATAGCTCACTGGTCGAGTCGGCCTGCGCGGAAGATGTAACGGGGCTAAACCATGCACCGAAGCTGCGGCAGCGACGCTTATGCGTTGTTGGGTAGGGGAGCGTTCTGTAAGCCGTCGAAGGTGTGCTGTGAGGCATGCTGGAGGTATCAGAAGTGCGAATGCTGACATAAGTAACGATAAACAAGGTGAAAAACCTTGTCGCCGGAAGACCAAGGGTTCCTGTTCAACGTTAATCGGAGCAGGGTGAGTCGACCCCTAAGGCGAGGCCGAAAGGCGTAGTCGATGGGAAACAGGTTAATATTCCTGTACTTGGTGTTACTGCGAAGGGGGGACGGAGAAGGCTATATCGGCCGGGCGACGGTTGTCCCGGTTTAAGCGTGTAGGTGTGTGTTCCAGGCAAATCCGGTTCACTTTACACTGAGGCGTGACGACGAGGCACTACGGTGCTGAAGTGATAAATGCCCTGCTTCCAGGAAAAGCCTCTAAGCATCAGGTAACACAAAATCGTACCCCAAACCGACACAGGTGGTCAGGTAGAGAATACCAAGGCGCTTGAGAGAACTCGGGTGAAGGAACTAGGCAAAATGGTGCCGTAACTTCGGGAGAAGGCACGCTGGCGCGTAGGTGAAGGGACTTGCTCCCGGAGCTGAAGCCAGTCGAAGATACCAGCTGGCTGCAACTGTTTATTAAAAACACAGCACTGTGCAAACACGAAAGTGGACGTATACGGTGTGACGCCTGCCCGGTGCCGGAAGGTTAATTGATGGGGTTATCCGCAAGGAGAAGCTCTTGATCGAAGCCCCGGTAAACGGCGGCCGTAACTATAACGGTCCTAAGGTAGCGAAATTCCTTGTCGGGTAAGTTCCGACCTGCACGAATGGCGTAATGATGGCCAGGCTGTCTCCACCCGAGACTCAGTGAAATTGAAATCGCTGTGAAGATGCAGTGTACCCGCGGCAAGACGGAAAGACCCCGTGAACCTTTACTACAGCTTGACACTGAACACTGAGCCTTGATGTGTAGGATAGGTGGGAGGCTTTGAAGCGTGGACGCCAGTCTGCGTGGAGCCGACCTTGAAATACCACCCTTTAATGTTTGGTGTTCTAACGTAGGCCCGTAATCCGGGCTGCGGACAGTGTCTGGTGGGTAGTTTGACTGGGGCGGTCTCCTCCCAAAGCGTAACGGAGGAGCACGAAGGTTGGCTAATCCTGGTCGGACATCAGGAGGTTAGTGCAATGGCATAAGCCAGCTTGACTGCGAGAGTGACGGCTCGAGCAGGTGCGAAAGCAGGTCATAGTGATCCGGTGGTTCTGAATGGAAGGGCCATCGCTCAACGGATAAAAGGTACTCCGGGGATAACAGGCTGATACCGCCCAAGAGTTCATATCGACGGCGGTGTTTGGCACCTCGATGTCGGCTCATCACATCCTGGGGCTGAAGTAGGTCCCAAGGGTACGGCTGTTCGCCGTTTAAAGTGGTACGCGAGCTGGGTTTAGAACGTCGTGAGACAGTTCGGTCCCTATCTGCCGTGGGCGCTGGAGAATTGAGGGGGGTTGCTCCTAGTACGAGAGGACCGGAGTGAACGCACCGCTGGTGTCCGGGTTGTCACGCCAGTGGCACTGCCCGGTAGCTAAGTGCGGAAAAGATAAGTGCTGAAAGCATCTAAGCACGAAACTTGCCCCGAGATGAGTTCTCCCTGAGCCTTTAAGGCTCCTGAAGGGACGTTGAAGACGACGACGTTGATAGGCCGGGTGTGTAAGCGCAGCGATGCGTTGAGCTTACCGGTACTAATGACCCGTGAGGCTTAACCTTACAACGCCAGAGGCGTTTTGGTAGAGAGACGACTTGAATTTTCAGCATTGTTTACCGGATAAAGAATTTAGTTCTGTTCTGCGGACGCGAGTCCGAAGGATTTTGCGCTGAGTGCAAGGCGGCAACCGAGACGGGGTGAAGGAGCATACTGAGGTATGTGACTGAGCGGCGCGAGGGAAGCCAGCGCGGCAGCAGCGTGAAAGACGCAGGACGGAGCACAAAGAATTTGCCTGGCGGCTGTAGCGCGGTGGTCCCACCTGACCCCATGCCGAACTCAGAAGTGAAACGCCGTAGCGCCGATGGTAGTGTGGGGTCTCCCCATGCGAGAGTAGGGAACTGCCAGGCATCAAATTGAAGGACCTGCACGTAACCTCGGGCAGTTCACTACTCAGTAGAGTAGGACAAAAGCGAACGCTTTTGAACGCTGCGAAGCAGCAGCCCGAAGGGTGAATCACAGCGTGATTCATAAACTGCCAGGCATCAAATTAAGACCAGTACGCTGGTCATGACCTTACCGGTGACGCGGAAGGGCGATATACCTGATATCAGAACGTTTTTCTGACGTCAGTACAGAATCGGTGGAGCGGTAGTTCAGTTGGTTAGAATACCTGCCTGTCACGCAGGGGGTCGCGGGTTCGAGCCCCGTCCGTTCCGCCACCCTTTTTAGGGGCGTAGTTCAATTGGTAGAGCACCGGTCTCCAAAACCGGGTGTTGGGGGTTCGAGTCCCTCCGCCCCTGCCAGAAAGAGAAAAATCCTTTGCTTCGGCGAAGGATTTTTTTTGCCTGCAGAAAAGTGAAAAAGAAAACCAGCCAGCAGATACTGGCCCAATCCTCTTTGACTTCCTCCTGTTTTTAATTAGGTACCACAGGAAACTTTAACAGCTGACGGATGTACGTTTGCTGATCGCTGTTTTGTAACCACACCGCATAAAGAGGGCGAACGGCTACAGAAGTATCAGGCATTACCATCAGATCGCTGTAAAGGCTTTGCCAGAAATCAGGTAGAAACGCACATGCACCTGTCGTGTGAAGCAACTCACGCGTCACCTGGGCGGATGTGGTTGTTAACACGGGCACATCGTCACCGCCAGAGAGATAGCTTTGATGCTGATGAAAGTCGGCTCCCCATTCCAGTTTTATATAATCATATTTTTCACGCTTGTCTGTCTGTCGTGAGCGAAACAGCGCCAGTGAAATATGACCGATCTGCTGACTGGTTAACTCATCCATCTTCGGCGCTTCAGTGGTGATTAATAAATCCAGCTGACGTTCGTGAAGCTGCTTAACCAGTAAATGGCGTTGTGCCACACGCGCTTCCAGATGGAGGCTTTCACGGTTCTCATAGAGCGTCTGAAGCCAGGGTGTTAAATACGCCTCCCATAACGAGGCACTGGCACCAATGGAGAGCTCATGGTGCTGCTGCGTATGCGACACTTCTTTCTTGGCCATCAGCCACGTATTCATCAGGCTTTCCGCATAGGGCAGCAGCCGCTCACCTGCGGAGGTCAGACGGATATTGTTACGATGTCGGGTAAAAAGATTAACACCAAGCTGATTTTCTAACTGGCGGATGCGAAAACTGACAGCAGACTGCGTTAAGTAAAGTGCTTCTGCAGCGCGCCCGAAATGGCGAGTTCTGCTCACTTCCAGGAAAGTTTTCAGTAATTCCGTATCCACAGCGTTCTCCCAAAATTTGTTTGTCGTATAGATTTAAATGTTTTGTTTTACACTCTGTCAAGCCTATCTAATACTCCGCGCCATAAATAGCACGGCCATAAGAGAAACAGGAGCGTGTAACATGGCGGAAAGCTTCTCAACGGAAAATCGTTTCTTTGACAACAAACATTACCCACGCGGTTTTTCGCGACATGGTGACTTTACGATTAAAGAAGCACAGCTACTTGAACGTCACGGCGTAGCGTTTAATGAGCTGGACCTCGCCAAGCGTGAGCCAGCGACAGAAGAAGAGCGTCTGTTCATTGAGGTTTGTCGTGGCGTGCGTGAGCCACAAACGGAAGCAGAACGTGTATGGTCCAAATACATGACACGTATTAAGCGTCCTAAGCGTTTTCACACGCTGTCAGGCGGTAAACCACAGATGGATACCGTTGAAGACTACACCGAAAGCGACGATTAACGAGAAGGGGCGAAAGCCCCTTTTTACTGCAAGTTACTGCAAGCTTTTGTGCAAATAGATCATCAGTCGGTCAATGCTTCGATAGCTTACGGCCTCCTGAAGATGATGACGTCCAATCACCTCTTCCCCCGCTAAATCGGCCACCGTGCGCGCCACTTTCAGGATACGTTGCCACGCCCTCACCGATAAGCCCAGCTGATTTAAAACAGACTCAAGCCACCGTGCATCCGACGGCGAAATCTGACACCACTGTAGTACATCTGAATTAGCCAACTGCGCATTAATCTTCCCTGAGCGCGCCATCTGTATCTGACGCGCGGCAAAAACGCGCTCACGCACTTCTGCAGAACTTTCCCCTGCCTGCCGTTGCTGACTCAGCATTCCCGCAGGAAGCAGCGGAACTTCCAGTGACAGATCAAAGCGATCCAGGAAAGGACCAGAAAGTTTACTGAGATAGCGTAAAACCTGCTGTGGCGACGTACGGTTATGTTGTCCCTGATAGTGTCCGGTTGGGCTGGGATTCATTGCTGCGATTAACTGAAAGCGTGCGGGATAAACGACGTTGGCCCTGGCCCGCGAAATGGCCACTTCGCCGGACTCAATGGGTTCACGTAACGCGTCCAGCACGCTGCGCTGAAACTCAGGCAGTTCGTCCAGAAACAGCACGCCGTTATGTGCCAGCGAGATTTCTCCGGGTCGTGGTAACGCACCGCCCCCGATAAGGGCATACAGCGAAGCGCTGTGATGAGGGGCTCTAAAAGGCCGCTTACGCCATCGCAGATGTAATGGAGATGTCTGGCTCAGGCTGGCGATGGCGGCGCACTCCAGGGCTTCCTGATCGCTTAACGGCGGCATGATACCGGGTAAGCGTGTGGCGAGCATGGTCTTACCGGTTCCCGGCGGACCGATCAGCAACAGATTATGTCCACCTGCAGCGGTAATCTCCAGGGCACGCCGTCCCTGCTCCTGACCCACAATATCGCGAAGATCTTCGGTAATGCCGTCATCATCTTTAACATGAGCGGTTGCGGTCGCTAACTCACACTTACCGTGCAAAAAGGCACAAATCTCGATCAAATGTGCGGCGACTAAAGTCGCGCCCTGACGTATCAATCCCACATCAGGCTGGTTTTCAGCAGAGAGCACCAGCTGCCGGCCGGCTCCTGTCGCAGCCAGTGCCGCCGGAATGGCGCCTTTAACGCCACACAGGCCACCGTTAAGCGCCAGCTCACCCAGAAACTCGTAGTGGTTGAGCCTGTCCGCAGGAAGCTGCTCAGAGGCCACCAGAATGGCGATAGCCATAGGCAAATCATAGCGGCCGCCTTCTTTGGGTAAATCTGCCGGGCCTAAGTTGATGGTGATACGTCGGGCAGGGAAGTCAAAACCGCTGTTGATAATGGCACTGCGTACGCGTTCACGCGCCTCTTTCACGGTCGTTTCAGGCAACCCTACCAACGTGAGGGCGGGCAATCCGTTACTGATATGTACTTCAATCGTCACCAGCGGCGCTTCAACACCGATGGCTGCCCGTGTCAGCACCTTTGACAATGACATAGCGGCCCCCAAATGCGGCCATTCTGTACCCGGAATTCAGGTGTAGCGAAGCCCAGAACAAGGAAATGTATGTCGCCCAGCAAACTTTTTATCTGCCATACATCGGGTTTCACATTTTGCAGAAGCAGACTGTGAAATCGTCAAAATGCAATGAGCGGCCTTTTTTTGTCCGGAACCCCGGATGATAAAATAATCTTTTAATAACAATTCGATAATGAATACGGTAAACCTGCGTGATTAAAAAACCTGATAAAAAATATTGTAATTAGAGAGGTAACTATGATAACTCTGTAGGCATTACTTCGAACGAGTTAAAGAATCGAATACGTTATGAAAGCCCTTCTACTAGTGATTAGCCTTGTCGTGATTAGCGTGGTGGTGATTATTAACCCACTGTGCGGGGCAACGCTTGGAGCAAGAAAGGCTTAAAAATCAAGCCAGAACTCTAAAAAACCCCCCGCACCGAAAGGTCCGGGGGTTTTTTTTTGACCTGGCAAAAACTTAGTAAATCTGCAAGGAACAAACAATGAACAGTAGCATAAAATTCTGTTGTTCCCCTCGGAATACAGGAGAATAGCGATGACAGGTGCACAATGGGTAGTTCAGGCTTTACGCGCACAGGGCGTTGATATCGTATTTGGCTATCCTGGTGGCGCGATCATGCCAGTATACGATGCGCTATACGACGGCGGCGTAGAACACCTGTTGTGCCGTCATGAGCAGGGCGCGGTAATGGCCGCAATCGGCTATGCCCGTTCAACCGGCAAAACCGGCGTTTGCATCGCAACCTCCGGCCCCGGCGCGACGAATCTGATCACCGGTCTTGCCGACGCCATGATGGACTCTGTTCCGGTCGTCGCCTTAACCGGGCAGGTCGCCTCTGCGTTCATCGGCACGGATGCATTCCAGGAAATCGATGTTCTTGGCCTGTCATTAGCCTGCACGAAACACAGCTTTATGGTTGAGTCTCTGGACGAGTTGCCTTCCGTCATGGCCGAAGCCTTCGCTATTGCCCAGTCAGGCCGCCCCGGTCCTGTATTAGTGGATATCCCGAAAGATATCCAGATGGCAAAAGGCGAGCCTTCGCCGCAGTTGATGCCGGTCGAAGAAGTGATGTCGATGCCGCACCAGGCCATTGTTGAAGCGCGCGCCATGATGGCTCAGGCTAAAAAGCCGATATTCTATGTGGGCGGCGGTGTAGGGATGGCGCAGGCCGTGCCGGCGCTGCGCGCGCTGATGCAGGAGACCGGCATCCCTGCTGTCGCTACGCTGAAAGGCCTGGGAAGTGTTGACGCCCACAGCGAAGGCTATCTGGGCATGCTGGGCATGCACGGTACTAAGGCCGCAAACCTTGCCGTGCAGTCCTGTGACCTGTTGATTGCCGTTGGCGCGCGTTTTGACGACCGCGTCACCGGTAAACTGGATACGTTTGCCCCGCTGGCCAGCGTGATTCATCTGGATGTTGATCCCGCAGAACTGAACAAGTTGCGCCGTGCGCATGTTTCACTGCAGGGCGATCTTAACCATGTCCTGCCAGCCTTGAGCCAGCCTTTACAGATTCAGACATGGCGTGACGAAGTCGCCGCCCTGAAAGCCCAGCATGCATGGCGCTACGATCATCCCGGCGAAGCGATCTATGCGCCGTTATTATTGAAACAACTGTCCGACCGCAAGCCTGCTAACACCGTGATCACGACCGACGTCGGCCAGCACCAGATGTGGGCGGCCCAGCATATCTCCTGTGACGCGCCTGAAGATTTCATCACCTCCAGCGGATTAGGCACCATGGGCTTTGGGCTGCCCGCGGCGATCGGTGCGCAGGTTGCGCGTCCCAACGATACGGTTATCTGCGTCTCGGGCGATGGCTCGATCATGATGAACATTCAGGAGCTGGGCACCATCAAGCGTGGCAAGCTGCCTGTAAAAATTCTGCTGCTGGACAACCAGCGTTTAGGCATGGTGCGCCAGTGGCAGCAACTGTTTTTTGATGGTCGCTACAGTGAAACCATCCTGACTGATAATCCCGACTTCCTTACGCTGGCCAGCGCGTTTGATATCCCAGGCCAGCGAATCACCCGTAAAGATCAGGTCGACGCCGCACTCGATGCTCTGCTGAGCAGTGAAGGACCTTACTTCCTGCATGTTTCAATCGATGAGCATGAAAACGTCTGGCCATTGGTACCGCCTGGTGCCAGCAACGCCAACATGATGGAGAAAACCGTATGAACCAGCATCAATTGTCTATCGAAGCGCGCTTTCGACCTGAAATATTGGAACGTATTTTACGTGTGGTACGCCATCGTGGTTTTCAGGTGTGTTCCATGAACATGGCCACCGTGGCTAACACTGAAAACATTAATATCGAAATGACCGTTGCCAGCCAGCGCTCTGTCGATTTACTGTCTTCCCAGCTAAGAAAACTGATGGATGTCGCCTGCGTCCAGACTCAACAACAGACATCACAACAAATACGCGCGTAGTCGCTATAGGAAATAATAATGAGCACGAAGAAAGCAGACTTTATTTGGTTCAACGGCGAAATGGTTAAGTGGGAAGAGGCAAAAGTCAGCGTGATGTCTCACGCTTTGCACTACGGCACATCGGTATTTGAAGGCGTTCGCTGCTATGACTCCCATAAAGGGCCGGTTGTATTCCGTCACCGTGAGCACATGCAGCGCCTGCACGATTCCGCCAAAATCTACCGTTTCCCAATCAAACACAGCGTTGATGAACTGATGGAAGCCTGCCGTGAAGTCATTCGCGTCAACAACCTGAAAAGCGCCTATATCCGCCCGCTGGCTTTCGTCGGTGATGTGGGACTGGGCGTGAACCCGCCGGATGGCTTTACGACCGACGTGATCATTGCGGCCTTCCCGTGGGGCGCTTATCTGGGTGCTGAAGCGCTGGAAAACGGTATTGATGCGATGGTTTCTTCATGGAACCGTGTTGCGCCCAATACGCTGCCAACCGCGGCGAAAGCAGGCGGCAACTACCTTTCCTCACTGTTAGTGGGCAGCGAAGCGCGCCGCCATGGTTATCAGGAAGGCATTGCACTGGACACCAATGGCCTGATCTCAGAAGGCGCAGGCGAAAACCTGTTTGAAGTGAAAGACGGTGTGCTGTTTACCCCGCCGTTTACCTCATCTGCACTGCCGGGCATCACCCGCGATGCCATTATTACGCTGGCGCGTGATATGGGCATCGAAGTACGTGAACAGACGCTGTCCCGTGAGTCGCTCTATCTGGCTGATGAAGTCTTTATGTCTGGCACCGCAGCTGAAATTACCCCAGTGCGTAGCGTTGACCGCATTCAGGTTGGCGCAGGCAAATGCGGCCCCGTCACCAAACGCGTTCAGCAGGCCTTCTTCGGCCTGTTCACCGGCGAGACTGAAGACAAATGGGGCTGGCTGGACCCGGTTAACGCATAACCAGACCTGCGCGGATGTCGCTGGATGTCCGCGAACTTATTTTCACTGGAGTAAAGAGCATGCCTAAGTACCGTTCCGCTACCACCACCCACGGCCGCAACATGGCCGGTGCCCGTGCCCTCTGGCGCGCAACAGGAATGACCGACGATGATTTCGGCAAACCGATTATCGCCGTCGTGAACTCCTTCACCCAGTTTGTGCCGGGCCACGTTCACCTGCGTGATCTGGGTAAGCTGGTTGCCGAGCAAATCGAAGCGGCTGGTGGCGTGGCCAAAGAGTTCAACACGATAGCGGTGGATGACGGTATTGCCATGGGCCATGGCGGCATGCTGTATTCTCTGCCTTCCCGGGAACTGATTGCTGACTCCGTCGAGTACATGGTGAATGCGCACTGTGCCGATGCCATGGTCTGCATCTCTAACTGCGACAAAATCACCCCCGGCATGTTGATGGCGTCACTGCGCCTTAACATTCCGGTTATCTTTGTGTCCGGCGGCCCGATGGAAGCCGGTAAAACCAAGCTCTCCGATCAGATCATCAAGCTGGATCTGGTGGATGCCATGATCCAGGGCGCTAACCCGAACGTCAGCGATGCCGACAGCGAGCAGATTGAACGCTCCGCCTGTCCGACCTGCGGCTCCTGTTCAGGCATGTTCACTGCAAACTCCATGAACTGCCTGACCGAAGCGCTGGGCCTGTCGCAACCGGGTAACGGTTCCCTGCTTGCCACTCACGCCGACCGTAAAGAACTGTTTATCAACGCCGGTAAGCGCATCGTGAGCCTGACCAAACGCTATTACGAGCAGGACGATGCCAACATGCTGCCGCGTAACATTGCCACTAAGGCAGCGTTTGAAAATGCCATGACGCTGGATATCGCCATGGGCGGCTCCACCAACACCGTGCTGCACTTGCTGGCTGCCGCGCAGGAAGGCGAGATCGACTTCAATATTTCTGATATCGATCGCCTGTCGCGCAAAGTGCCTCAGCTGTGCAAAGTCGCACCCAGTACCCCGAAATATCACATGGAAGATGTGCACCGCGCCGGTGGCGTGATCGGTATTCTCGGCGAGTTGGATCGTGCCGGACTGATTGACACCAGCGCACGCAACATCCTGCAGCAAAGCATGCGTGAAACGATCGATCAGTACGACATCATGCTGACCCAGGACCAGGCCGTGAAGGACATGTTCCGCGCGGGCCCGGCCGGTATCCGCACCACCCAGGCGTTCTCACAGAATTGCCGTTGGGATACGCTGGATGATGACCGTACTGAAGGCTGTATCCGTACGCGCGAAAACGCCTATTCTCAGGATGGCGGTCTGGCCGTGCTGTACGGCAACATCGCCGAAGATGGCTGTATCGTGAAAACGGCGGGCGTCGATAAAGAGATTCTGACCTTCAGCGGCCCGGCCAAAGTGTATGAAAGCCAGGATGACGCAGTAGAAGCCATCCTCGGTGGCAAAGTGGTGGCAGGTGACGTGGTTGTGATTCGCTACGAAGGGCCAAAAGGCGGACCGGGCATGCAGGAAATGCTGTATCCCACCACCTACCTGAAATCGATGGGGCTGGGTAAGAGCTGTGCCCTGATCACCGACGGTCGCTTCTCTGGCGGTACCTCTGGCCTCTCCATTGGTCATGCCTCACCCGAGGCAGCTAATGGCGGCACCATCGCGCTGGTTAAAGATGGCGATACCATTGAAATTGATATTCCTAACCGCGGCATCAAGCTGGCCGTGCCGGATAATGAACTGCACGCGCGCCGTGAAGAGCAGGAAGCACGTGGCGATGCCGCTTACACGCCGATGAACCGTCAGCGCGAAGTGTCGTTTGCCCTGCGCGCCTATGCATCGCTTGCCACCAGTGCCGACAAAGGTGCCGTGCGCGATAAGAGTAAGCTGGGAGGCTAAAATGGCTGAGGCTCAACCGCTACCCGAGGCGCCCTGCGGCGCCGAGTATTTGCGCGCTGTATTGCGTTCACCGGTATACGAAGTGGCACAGGTTACCCCACTGCAGAAGATGGAAAAAATCTCTGCGCGACTGGGCAATACCATTCTGGTCAAGCGAGAAGATCGCCAGCCGGTGCACAGTTTTAAACTGCGCGGTGCTTACGCGATGATTGCCGGACTTAACGAAGAGCAGAAAGCACGCGGCGTCGTCACCGCGTCTGCGGGTAACCATGCTCAGGGCGTTGCCTTATCCGCCACGAAGCTGGGCATCAAGTCGCTGATCGTGATGCCGCTTGCCACTGCCGACATTAAGGTGGATGCCGTGCGTGCATTTGGCGGAGAAGCCTTTCTGTTTGGTGCCAACTTTGATGAGGCAAAAGCTAAAGCTATCGAGTTAGCGACGCAGCAGGGTTACACCTTTGTCCCACCGTTTGACCATCCGGCGGTTATTGCCGGACAGGGTACGCTGGCGATGGAACTGCTGCAGCAGGACGCCCATCTCGATCGGGTCTTTGTCCCGGTGGGCGGCGGCGGTCTGGCTGCCGGTGTGGCCGTCCTGATCAAACAGCTGATGCCGCAAATCAAAGTGATTGCCGTAGAGTCAGAGGATTCAGCCTGCCTGAAGGCAGCGCTGGACGCCGGTGAGCCGGTAGATTTACCGCGCGTGGGATTATTTGCCGAAGGTGTGGCGGTGAAACGCATCGGTAATGAAACCTTCCGCCTGTGTCAGGAATTTCTCGACGATATCGTCACCGTGGACAGCGATGCGATCTGCGCGGCCATGAAAGATCTGTTTGAAGATGTGCGCGCCGTGGCGGAGCCTTCAGGGGCGCTGGCGCTGGCAGGCATGAAGAAATACGTTCAGCAGCATGACATCAAAGGCGAGCGCCTGGCGCACGTGTTGTCGGGTGCTAACGTTAACTTCCATGGCTTGCGCTATGTTTCTGAACGCTGCGAGCTGGGTGAACAACGTGAAGCGCTTCTGGCCGTCACCATACCGGAACAGCAGGGCAGTTTCCTGAAGTTCTGCCAGACGCTGGGTGGTCGCTCGATTACCGAATTCAACTATCGCTATGCCGACACCGACAAAGCCTGCATCTTTGTGGGGGTGCGCCTGACGCGCGGGATGGAAGAGCGAGCAGAGATCATTAGTCAGTTAACGGAAAACGGCTATCAGGTGGTGGATCTGTCTGACGATGAGATGGCGAAGCTGCATGTGCGTTACATGGTGGGCGGACGGCCTTCCAAGCCGCTGCGTGAGCGTTTGTTTAGCTTTGAATTCCCGGAAGCGCCCGGTGCGTTGCTCAAATTTCTGCAAACGCTGGGCACGCACTGGAATATCTCGTTGTTCCATTACCGCAGCCACGGCACGGATTATGGTCGGGTGCTCACGGCGTTTGAGCTCGGCAGCGATGAGCCACGTTTTGAAGAGCACCTTACCGACCTGGGCTATGATTTCCACGACGAAACCCATAACCCGGCGTTCCGCTTTTTCCTGGCCGGTCAGTAACTACAACTGATGCCAGAACGCACTGATAAGCGGCTCCCCGAGCCGCTTTTTTTGTACGCAAACTCCCAGCTCCAGTGGTGCAACGGACTCCACGTTCTCCAGCGGTAACACCCGGTTACGTACCGGCTCAGGGCTGTTTTCCAGCACCACATCCGGCAACAGGGCAATGCCACAGCCAAGCGCCACCATGGAAACGATCGCTTCATGGCCCGCAACCGTGGCGTAAATCAACGGGTTAACAATGCGGTGACGACGAAACCACAGCTCAATGGCCCGACGAACCGGCCCCTGCTCGGGCAAAATAAACGGAATCTGCGTCCAGTCAGGTGCCTCTTCCGTTGCCTGACTGCGTACCGGGCAGGGCAGCGCAGGCGCAATCAGCCCCAGCGGCAGCAGCCCCAGCGTGGTGAAGTCGATGCTGGCCGGTAGCGACTCAGGCCGGCCCGCGATAGCCAGGTCTGCATTGCCCGACTGCACCGTTTCAATCGCATCCGCCGCATCGCCGGTGGTGAGTTTGATTTCGACCTGAGGATGCTCGGCGCGAAAGCGATCCAGAATAGGGGGCAGATGGCTGTACGCGGCGGTCACCGAGCAAAACAGGCGCAGTTCACCACTAAGTGAAGGACCATTGAGATCCATAGCATGGCGCAATTGTTGATACTGCAGTAAGGTTTGTTGGGCAAACAGCTTAAGTCTTTCGCCCGCTTCGGTGAGCGCCACGGTGCGGTTATCGCGCAGAAATAAGGCGTGGCCCACATCCTCTTCCAGGCGTTGGATCTGGCGCGACAGCGTGGAAGGGCTGACGTGCATGGCGCGTGCGGTGCGGCCAAAATGGCAGCTTTCTGCCAGATGCAAAAACAATTTGAGATCGCGTAAATCCATAGGGGGTCCACCTCAGGACGGCATTGCAATTATTGCAATGTAACGTTGTTAATATATCAATTTAAGCAACAGAAATCCTGTCATATGATGGGGTCATTCGCGGCGCTGAACCTTATGCCGTCCTCAGACAAAAGCAAACACAACATTTAACCGGAGTACCCATGGCTAATTACTTCAATACACTGAATCTGCGCAACCAGTTAGCGCAACTGGGCAAATGTCGTTTTATGGGGCGTGACGAATTCGCGGATGGCGCCAGCTTCCTGAAAGGCAAAAAGATTGTGATTGTGGGCTGTGGTGCTCAGGGTCTGAATCAGGGCCTGAACATGCGTGATTCGGGTCTGGATGTGTCCTATACGCTGCGTGCAGAAGCCATCGCTGAAAAACGTGCCTCATTCCGTAAAGCGACAGAAAATGGTTTTAAAGTTGGCACTTACGAAGAACTGATTCCACAGGCGGACCTGGTGGTCAACCTGACGCCGGACAAACAGCACTCCGCCGTTGTTCAGGCTGTACAGCCACTGATGAAAGACGGTGCCGCGCTGGGCTATTCACACGGTTTCAACATTGTTGAAGTGGGCGAAACCATCCGTAAAGACATCACCGTCGTGATGGTTGCGCCGAAGTGCCCCGGCACCGAAGTGCGTGAAGAATACAAGCGTGGTTTCGGTGTTCCGACGCTGATCGCGGTTCACCCGGAAAACGATCCAAAAGGTGAAGGCATGGCGATCGCCAAAGCCTGGGCTTCTGCCACCGGTGGCGACCGTGCTGGCGTGCTGGAATCCTCTTTCGTTGCGGAAGTGAAATCTGACCTGATGGGTGAGCAGACCATTCTATGCGGCATGCTGCAGGCCGGTTCTCTGCTGTGCTTCGACAAGCTGGTGGCAGAAGGTCACGATGCGGCATACACCGAAAAACTGATTCAGTTTGGCTGGGAAACCATCACCGAATCCCTGAAGTTTGGTGGCATTACGCTGATGATGGATCGCCTGTCGAATCCGGCCAAACTGCGTGCTTACGCGCTGTCTGAGCAGCTGAAAGGCATCATGGCCCCTCTGTTCCAGAAGCACATGGATGACATCATTTCCGGCGATTTCTCTGCGGGCATGATGGCCGACTGGGCTAACGACGATAAGAAACTGCTGACCTGGCGCGAAGAGACCGGTAAAACTGCGTTCGAAACCGCACCTCAGTTCGATGGCAAAATCGAAGAGCAGGAGTACTACGATAAAGGCGTTGTCATGGTTGCGATGGTCAAAGCGGGCGTTGAGCTGGCATTTGAAACAATGGTTGATGCAGGCATCATCGAAGAGTCGGCTTACTACGAATCGCTGCATGAGCTGCCGCTGATTGCCAACACCATTGCCCGTAAGCGCCTGTACGAAATGAACGTGGTGATTTCTGATACCGCTGAGTACGGTAACTACCTGTTCTCCTTCGCGGCCGTTCCACTGCTGAATGAGTTCATGACCACGCTGCAGCCGGGCGATCTGGGCAAAGCCATTGAAGGCACTCAGGTGGATAACGCACAGCTGCGCGACGTTAACGAGGCCGTTCGTCAGCATCCTATCGAGCAGGTAGGTCGCAAACTGCGTGGCTACATGACGGATATGAAACGCATCGCGGTTGCGGGCTAAGCCGCACCGCCACTGTTTTCAGCAAAACAGCACATGCAAAAAGGGCGCAGCCATCTGGCTGCGCCCTTTTTATGTATTAAGCCTGCGGCTTGTTATGAAAATTCAGGTATGAAAAAAGTTAACAGGATGGCTCTGACACGATCACTGGGGGTAATAAACTTTTATAGCCAAAGACACGGCGCCCGAAGAAAATCAAAAGCAAGCCAAACACTAATGCGGCAACCAGAATAATGCTAATGATTTGCAGCGGCATAAAATGCCCGGACAGCAGCGATACCACAGCCCCACTCGCCGGTACTGAACACATGTTCATCAAGCCAATAATTCCCATGGTTTTCCCTAAATGTTCTTTAGGAATGACCTGGCTTCTCAACGTGCGCAAATAAACACTGAATGCACCGTCAAAAGCCATCAGCACAGCATAGCCTGCCAGATACATTGCGTAATCAACGGACAGCGACATTATGGCACCCGCAAGAATCATGGCGCAAAACGAAAATGTTCCCAACGTGGACAAACCAAAGCGGCTGGCAAACCTGGGAACAAAGAAGAATGCCACGATAGTGACGAGAGCTGCTGTTGTCTGCAAGGCGCCAAAGTAGCGATCGGACAGGTTGAACTCTTTTAAAATGACCGCTGCGCTCACGACCAGTGCCGCGCCGTAAACCAGATTCACGACCCAGGTCAGGGCGCAAAGATGCAGCAGTATTTTGTTTTTCTTGAGCACGTGCAATGCCGTTCGGTTAGATGCCAGTAAGGTATGAAACCCTAGCTTTTCCGTCACCTCTAGATCGTGTGTTTCCAAAAAAAGATAATTAATAGCCGAAATGGCAAACAGAACAGCTGCGACGATCAAAATGCTGTCGATGCCGCCCCACGAAGAAATCGCAACCGCGATAGCAGGCCCCAATACCATAGTGATTTGATCGACGCCCTGGAGCATGGAGTGGGCTTTCGGCAAGGCTTCACTGGACAAATGACGAGGCAAGAGGGCATCCGTGGCCACAAAGTTGAGTACATAGGCTACAGACAACAAAGCCATCATCGCGGCCAGGGCCGGAAAAGTTGACCCCGGATACCAGTAAAGAAGGGCGAAGACGGCCCCCATCAGTAAGGCACGAAGAGCATCGACATTGAAAAAGATGAAACGGGGCTTGATGCGGTCAGCCATAAATCCCGATAACGGGAAGAAAATAATGCGTGGCAGCCATTCAATGACAAAGGCCAGGGATGAAAGCGTAAGCGACCCTGTCGCCTTGAGAATAGCCAGAGGAACAGCAAACAGTAAGAACTGATCGCACAACGCGCCGACAAAACGGGAAAAAACGAAGCGCTTTAAACCGAAGTTTTCAGCAGACATAAGGGTACTCCTGCTTGAAAGCCGCTTTGCAGCGGCTCAAAAATAATTACGCCTGGCGTAAGGTAAAGAGCGTAGTCGCCAGGTCATCCGCTGTGCGTAGATGCTCATTAAAACCGGTTTCCGGTTTCCGGCTGGGCCAAAAAAACTCTACCGATCCCTCACGTGTTTTCCAGGACTCGAGCTTCTTCGATGTATCCAGCGGTTTTGCGGTGATCTGCATATTCACAATGTGATCAGGAAGGCTGGCAGGAAGTGTCACTTTCTCAATTGTACCGACAGGCGCTTTTATAAAGGCCACCGCACTCAGGCCTTTCGGCACTAAAGGTTCTGCAAGAGGTTTAAGGGCGTTTAAATGGCTTGCTACATGCAGCTCATAAGGATTAATGCCATAGCTCCGTTCAACCAGATCCATAATCGTGTCGCCGCCGGTGCGGGCACCCACTTCAATGATTTTGATCTCTCCGGCGGGGGTAATTCGCGCTTCAAAATGCGCCACGCCATAATGAATGCCCAGGGCATGACAGGCGCGCTCCGCGATATCCCGCAACTGTGGGTTACTGGCATGAACGGAAGGGACACTGTGCCCCACTTCAACAAAATGAGGTTCCTCGCCCAGGTATTTATCCGTTACCGCAATAGCTTTGTGGTAGTCACCTTGATTTATTACCTCGACGCTGACTTCCTGAAGGGAGGGAATGTACTCTTCCACCTGGAACAGGTCTTCGGGAGCATAGGATTCACCGTTAAGTGAGATGACGTCAGCCACACTTCTGGCAAAGCTCGGTTCAATCTCCTCTTCACGGGTAATCTTCAGAACACCAAGACTACCTGCCATTTCACGGGGCTTAATAACGACAGGCAGCCCAATATCACGAATATGGTGTCTGAGTTCTTCCAGCGTACTGAATGCGGCAAAACGTGGCACCGGTAATCCGGCCTTCTCCAGCAGTTGCTTCATGACAAACTTGTCACGGCAATTATGAATAGTCTGACGACTATTACCGTGAAGCTGATAATGTTCAGCCACCAGACTGGCGGCGCGGACAGTGAAATCATTCATGGGGATAGCCGCGGCGGGTTTGCATCCGGTTGAGGCCTCATGGGCTTTTACCGCATCCAATACGGCGTTTTCATCGGCGACATCACCTGACAAATAGCCGTCAAAAAATTTGATTGCGGCACTGGTACGATTTTTTGCCATGGTGAGCACCTGCATTCCGCCTGCTGCGCGCAGTGCACCGGCTAATACACGTTCACGAAGGGAAAACTCGCCGCCTAAGATTAATATATAACGCTTATCCATGTTGCTTCTCCTGCAAAGAGGTTGGGCCGTTTATCTGACCCAAGAAAGTTAAAGATCTTTTCCCAGCGTCCAGCCACCATCGATGACCAGTGTTGAACCTGTGACAAAACGATTCTCCGGGGCGGTCAGATAAAGTGCCGCTGCGGCAACGTCACCTGTCTCACCTAGTACCGGTAAAAACTGGCCACGCTTAATTTTTTCAAGCTGCGAGTCATCGTGGTAATAAGACTCCGTCAGTGGCGTACGAATAACGCCGGGCGCAATCGCATTGACACGAATACCGTGTTTGCCGTATTCGAGTGCCAGTTGTTTCGTCAGGCCGATGACGGCGTGTTTTGATGAGACATAAGCCGTTCGATCAGGCTCGCCCATCAATCCTGAAACGGAGGCCAAATTAACCATATTTCCGGGGCGGTTCTGGTTTACCAACTGTTGGCAAAAAGCACGACCTGCTATAAAACTGGCTGTCACGTTAAGGGCAAAAACGGATTCCCACTGCGCCAGCGTTAAATCCGCGATACTGCAAATTTCACGCGTACCGGCACAGTTAATCAGAACGTTATTAGCCTCGCCATACTCCAGAGTTTCGAAAAGTGCAGCCAGGCTGACTGAGTCAGTCACGTCCAGCTGATGATGGCGATAGGCTGACGTATCGTTAAATTCCGATGATGAACGATCGATACCCTCAACCTGATAACCTTTGTCCAGGAAAGCCTTGACCAGCGCGCGGCCAATTCCGCTGGATGCCCCCGTGATAATGGCTTTAAGCTTCAGACCGGACATGCTGTCTTCTCCTCGTTTTTCTGAAACGTGATCAGAATGATGTCGCGTTGAGCAGGGCCACTGTTTTCACGTGCGCCAACGGGAGTGACGGCATGAAGTTTGTCGTGATTAACCACTAAGGTGTCAAAAAGCTGTTCCAGACGCAGCACGCGATCAATGCTGCGAGGATGGCTGGCAATCAGACTGTCTCCGCCCAGCATATTCGGTGAGGCATTAATCATATGCACAAACACCACGTCTTCATCGTCTTTATGCAGCCAGACGGGCGAGCTATAAGCAGGCTCATTTTCCGTGGCCTGATAACGAAAAAAATGAATGCCAATGGTCAGGCTGTCGACAGGGCCAATGCTTTCATAAGCGTCTACTAACGATAAATCATCGTGCAACAGCGTTTGAAACAGACGATTGCGGGTGATCGCTTCAGGCAATAGCGGATAATCGCGAACAATATCACCAGTATCAGGATTAAAAGCTTTTGTTTGTTTATAAGGGTTGAATTTTCCAAAGGTTAATTCGCCCTTTTCATTTTTTTTGCATTGAGCATAACCGCGCCAGCGGTTTCCTGGCGAATAAGGATCAAGAAGTAAATTCTCATAGCCTTTTTTTAATTCTTCCAGCTCATCTAAGAAATCTTCTTTATTCGAAAACTGCATGGCTTCAATTGAACGATAATAATCACCGGGAATAAAGGCATAGCCTTGCCTGGAGAGATGCGTTGCATATTCCATCGTTTATTTATCTCTGCATTAAAAGGATAGTTTTAAATACATTCCATAAGCTATGTCCAGTAAACCACCTTACGGTCATTCAGTTTTCCAATAAATCGTCCAGCAGTGAGTCGGCTTCCTTCACTTACAATGCTTACGCCGTGTAAGTGACAAGCATTCATAAAGTAAAGATCGCCAGCATTAAGCTGAACAGAAAGGGATTCGGTTTCATTTAACAGATGGGGTGGATAAGGATAACCTGTTCGTGTTACGCCAAGTGTTTCACGGCACACCTGGTCGGGAATGAGATTCCAGATTTTAAGTTGGCCACCACCCTGCGCAGCTTCCAGACAAACATTATAGGCTGTTACAGTTTGAGTATTCGCAATCTCAAAGCCGTCTTCTTTTGCAAAGTCAACCTGTGCCATATCTTCATGTGGCATAAGTGACATCACACCGTTATCAAGCCAGCGACGAAAGGTTGCAAAACAGGCATAGCCGTTTTTGAATCGTGCCGGACCAAAATGAATACCTCGTTCTAAAAATTCTTTTTCCAGCGTCAGGTTGAGGAAAAGTGATTCACTATCTTCTGCGCTGGTTGCTTTCATCAGGTCGGCGACGCTTTGGTTCACACGATTGACCTCATGAATATATTGTTCACCATTACGCGAAAACTGCGTTGCACCGATCTGATTGGTTAAAACAAAGCCATCGTCAGCGCGATTCCCTCCACTTTGGGTGACCCTGTAATCAAAGTTTTTTGCAAGTTTTTCGCACACGGCTTTTGATGCGTAATTACGAATAACATATAAAACATTGCCATGATGATGGCCGTTAAGAATAATGTTTTTAACAATGGAGAAGTTAATAACGCCATCTGTTGATTCCAGATAGCCAAAGTTTGTTTTTTTTGAACCCGTTAATATTGTTTGCGTAGGTTCTAAGGTCAGTAAATCAGTCATAATGTTTCCATGCCATTGAATTTAAGAAATCAAATAAAAAGAGGTGACCAGAGCATTCCGCCTTCCGCCCAAGGTTTATTGTCGCGGCGCTGTTGTTTTAATTCTGAGTTTTTACCCAGGTTACGCTCAAAAATCTCACCATAGTTGCCAATTTTACGTATTATCTCTCTAATAAAGTCAGGTTGTAGACCGAGTTGCGAACACAAATTCACATCGGGATAGAGAAACGTTTTTAAATAACCCTCAGGATTATCACTTTTTTCTAAAATGTTTTTTTGGGTAATACCCAGATTCTCAGCTTCAATCAGTGCGCGCATAACCCATTTTGTCGCAATATACCACTGTGAATCACTGGCGCTAACGGCGGGTGCCATTGCCTCAAGTGAAATGCGATCGTCCAGGATAAGATGTTGGCTGCTGTCTGTTAACTGGTGATGTTCACCCGCTAGCAGATAACCATCCAGACAGTAGATATCACATTCTCCTGATTCGTAGGCTTGCCTCGCTTGCTGCGGAGAGTCAAATAGCAGAATCTCACAGGGCAGGTTAAGTTCATCAAAATAGCGAGTGAGGTTCTCTTCAGTTGTTGAGCCACGCATCGCAGCAATACGACGCTGACGAGTGAACCTGGCTTGTGGCGTTTCTTCAGTGAGGTTACTGCGCGGAGTCATCAGCACTTCCCCATCAAACAACATCGGATGTAGGAAATTAATGCCGTACTCCGCTTCGCGCTGAAAGGTCACGCTAGCGTTAAAGGTGCCAAGATCGATGACGCCATCACGTAGGGCCTGGAAGCGATCAGCCGATTGCAAAGGTATAAAATGGATTTTGCCGCCGTCTCCCAGCACGCTGATAGCCACAGCGCGTGCCAAATCAATATCAAATCCATTCCAGCTGTTGTTGAGGGGATCGCGCTGCGAAAGGCCTTTAAAACCTAAACTCACACCAACATTTAATACGTCATGTTGTTCAATGCGTTTGATTACTGCATGTTCAAACATAGCTAGCCTGTAATTAAAGTATTAAGAATAATAAGGTTTCACGGATGTAAACCTCTGTTGAACATCATACTGTTCAGTGCTAGCTTGGCTAGATAGTTGAGATGCAAAAGAGCTGTGCGTGAAGAACATAAATGAATTAACGGAAGTCTTGCCTGGATTGGTTTTGTTTGTTCAGGTGGTTGAAAGTGGTAGCTTTTCCTCAGCTGCCAGAGCGCTATCCATGACGCCGTCTTCAGTGAGTCGTATGATAGACAGGTTGGAAAAAAGGCTAAATGTTTTACTCTTTACCCGCTCGACGCGCGCGCTCGCTGTGACCGAGGCCGGACAGGAAATATATCACCAGGCTTTATCAGTTATCGCCGCAACTAAATCCCTGTTTTCTCAGGCAGACAGTTACAGCGATGTCCCTAAGGGGTTACTGCGTATTACTGCGCCGACAACGCTTGGGAAGATTTTACTGACGCCGTTCCTGCCTGGTTTTCTGCGACGCTATGCTGAAATCAATATTGAGCTCAATCTCACTGACCATCTGATTAACCTCACGCATGAGTCGTACGACCTGGCATTGCGCGTCACGGATACGCCACCCATCAATATGGTAGCGCGGGCATTAATGCCTGTTGACTATGTTTTAGTATGTGCAGAGCACTACGATCAAAGGCTGCCTGATATGCCGGGCGACCTCAAACAGCATAATATTTTCTTCCCTGACGACGCACAGTTTCGCGGTGAATGGCGTTTCTGGTTAAACGACACGATGGAGAGCGTTACACTCACGCCCCGGCTGATGATAAATAACAGTGATGCCATGATCGATGCGATATTGCAGGGTGTGGGTATTGCGTTAATCCCCACCTTTATTGCAAATGGTTATTTGCTCAACGGGCAGTTACGCCGCGTGTTACCAGACTGGCGGATTGAAAATACGCTCTCAATGACCACTTACGCCATTACCTTACCCAACCGTCTGTTACCACTAAAAACCCGTGTCTTTATCGACGATTTTATGGCCTGGCTTAAAGCGAAATAGCGTGATCGGAAACGATAAAAAACCCGGCCTGAGCCGGGTTGAGTATCTTTAGCGTTATCGGGTATCACACTTCATACAGCGTTTGATGCCGGGTTTCTTTGCAGGCAATCAGTGCAATCAGCGTCAGGAAAGCCATGGAAGCCAGGTACAATCCGACAGCGTACAAGCCATAGTGCGCGTTCAGCCAGGTCGCAATATAGGGCGCAACCGACGCACCTAAAATCGACGACAGATTATAGGAGAAGGATGCGCCGGTATAACGCACTTCCGTCGGGAACAGCTCAGGCAGCAGCGCACCCATCGGGCCAAACGTCAGCCCCATAATGCTCAAGCCCAGCAGCAGGAACGCCATCACCAGCGCCTGAGAGCCGGATCCCAGCATGGCCGGAAACAGGAATGAAAAGCCAATAATCATCAGCGTAATGACGATCATGGTTTTACGGCGACCAAAGCGGTCAGCAAGCAGGCCCGCAATCGGCACCATCACGCCAAATCCAATCACCGCCATCATCAGCATCCACAGCATACTGTTACGGGATATCCCCAGTCCGGCTGGCGCGGCGGCGGTGCCGTAACTCATTGAGTAAACGGTCATGATGTAAAACAGCGTATAGGTGGCAAGCATGATAAAGGTGCCAAGTATCGTTGCCGTCAGATGTTTGCTCAGGAGCGAGGCAATCGGCACACGTACCTGTTTCTTCTCTTTCTGTACTTTGGCGAATACCGGGCTTTCATGCAGCGATACGCGTACGTACAGACCAATCAAGACCAGTACGGCAGACAGAACAAAAGGGACGCGCCAGCCCCATTGCATAAATTGCTCATCGGTCAGCAGCCAGGAGAGCAGTAGAAAGGTGCCGTTGGCAAAGAAAAAGCCAATCGGTGCGCCCAACTGCGGGAAGGAGCCGTACAGCGCCCGCTTTTTGGCAGGTGCATTTTCCGTCGCCAGCAGGGCTGCGCCGCCCCACTCACCGCCCAGGCCCAACCCCTGACCAAAACGCGCCAGCGCCAACAGCAGCGGAGCCAGAACGCCAATGCTCTGGTAGCTGGGTAATAAACCGATAACCACGGTCGAGATCCCCATCGTCAGCAGTGAGGCAACCAAGGTGGCTTTACGGCCTACGCGATCGCCAAAGTGACCAAACAGGGCAGAGCCGATGGGACGGGCGATGAACGCAATCGCAAAGGTGGCCAGCGACTGCAACGTCGCGACGGTCGCATCACCCTGAGGAAAGAAGATATGAGGGAAAACGATGACGGCTGCGGTGGCATAAATATAGAAATCGAAGAATTCGATAGCGGTGCCAACCAGCGAGGCGATAACCACTTTACTTCGTGAGTTTACTGGCGTGGGATCGTTTTGCTGATCGAGCGGTTCTGAGATGGAGGCTTGCATAAATGTTTCTTATTTTTAATGACAGATAGGGAATCTTACGCACCTGTATAACGGCATTCAATGGCGGAAAGCCGCGTGGTTAGCGACGTTGCGCCGGCAAAAGTGGAAAATTTTTGTGATGTGTTAAATGCCGGAGAATGGCAGCGTTAAGTGACGCAAATATGGCGAGATACTCTAAGAAAGCGCTGAAGAAAAGTGACCCCTCAGTTATTCATCCTGTAAGTTGATGAATAAATAACCGGAGGGGGATATTTTACGCTGGTTTAACGCAGTATTGTCATTTGTGAGTGGTTAGCGCGCCTTTTTCCGGCATACGCGGATCGTCTTTGTATTTCGCGGTGGCAATCCATGCGGCGCAAAACAGCGTCAGACGAGCAAAGAAATAAAAGAAGGCCATTAATCCCAATACCGACCCAAATGCGGCACCTGAGGGCGAGGTGGCCAGTTTTGGTAAGGTCAGCGTCATGACAAACTTGATGATTTCGAAACCCACTGCCGCCAGCAGCGTACCGCGCAGCAGCGCCTTCTTACGGGGCTTATGGCGAGGCAAAATCCAGAAAATCCACAGGAACAACAAATAGTTTGCCATTACGGAAATCGAGGTCGCGATAATTGTCAGCGCAGGACGTAACCATTCGATGCCATCCAGACCTAACGCGCTCACGATCATCGCCTGGGCAGAGCCTGCGACAGAGGTTAACGACAGGGTAATGACCAGAGCCAGCATCAATCCTGTCAGCGATAAGAAGTCGCGAATATAGCGTTTCCAGATTTTCTCTTTATCGTCGGGCTGGCGTTCCCAGACGTCACGCGACTGAGCGCGAATCGCTTCCCGCAGGTTGCCCATCCAGTTCAGGCCCGAATATAGCGCCAACAGCAGACCCGTAATCCCCACGGTCGCGCGCTGTTGAATGGCCGTGTTGACGGTATTTTTCAAGGTCGTTGCCAGTGAGGGATCGCTGATGCTGCTGACGATTTTGTTGATGATATCGGTCAGCAGATCCTGATTCGATGCCAGCACAAAACCCACGGCGGCAAAGGACACCATTAAAATCGGGATTAATGATAAAAATGAAAAATAGGTAATGGCTGCGCCAAACTGGCTACCGAGACGATCGTTAAACCGGTCAAGCGCACGAATAAAATGGGCAACGGCGGGTATGGCCTGAAACCAGGTGGCAAAACGTGAAACCCGCACGATCGAACGATCGACAGACTTGTTGCCTGTTTTGATATCAATCAGTGGTTTGGGTGACTGTGCGTCTTTTGCGTTGTCCTGTTCGTCTGTCATAGACATTCACTTCCTGTTAAACGTAAAAAACACATTATAGCCTCTCAGGTGACATACTCCTGAAGCACCTGACTTAACCACTCCATAAATACCCGAACGCGACGGGCGACGTTACGGCGATGGGGATAAAGTAAATGAATCGGCATCGGTTTTGCCGGGAAGGCATGCAGCACCTCCACCAACTCACCGCTTTCCAGATATTTGTGAATCCCCACGGTCGGCACCTGGATAATGCCCAGCCCCGCGAGGCAGGCCGCGCGATAGGTTTCGGTGCTGTTGACGGTGACAACCCCGCCGGTGTGCACATAGTGGCACTGCTTGCCATCGAAAAACTCAAAGCCCTGGGCAGGCTGGCCGAGCTGCTGACTGTAATGCACCATGGCATGCTGCGACAGCTCTTCAAGCCGAATCGGCCGGCCAAAACGTGAAAGATAGCCAGGGCTGGCGCAGTTAATTAAGGTGTGGGTGCCGATACGGCGGGCGATGAGGCCCGAATCCTTCAGCTCGCCAACGCGGATCACGCAGTCAAACCCTTCGCGGATAACGTCAACCTGGCGATCGTTGCTGCTGAGCTCGATTTCAACGCCGGGATAATGCTGCAAAAATTCTGGCAGGCGGGGCAGGATCAGATCGGTCGCCATCGCGGCGGACATATCCACCCGTAGCTTACCGCTTAAAGTGGCGGGATCGTGCTGGAACAGGCTATCCATATCACTAATCATCGACAGCAAATCCAGACAGCGGTCGTAATAAACTAAGCCATCCTGGGTAAGTTGCACCCGACGAGTGGTGCGGTGCAAAAGACGCGTTCCCATCTGATTTTCCAGCGCCTGAATTTGTCGCGAGACGCTTCCTTTTGGCAGCCCAAGACTTTCTGCTGCTGCCGTAAAACTGCCCATCTCTGCAACTCTGACGAAAACCTGCATTGCATGAATTTTATCCATATGGCCTGCCGATTGTTGTTGTAAGTGGAACAGTGCTGCTCGTTCTTAAGCGTTTATAGAACAATTATTAAAGAATATCCTCAACCTGTGTTCAATTTTGCAACAGGAAATCAACATGAATCGTAAAATCGTCTTGATCACGGGCGCTAATCGCGGTTTAGGCCGGAATGCAGCGCTAAAACTGGCGACTAAGGGCAGGGATATCATTCTGACCTACCGCAGTCATCAACATGAAGCGCAGGACGTGGTAAGGGAAATTGAAAGCGTAGGCGGCCGCGCAGTGGCGCTCCAGCTGGATGTCGGCGACCTGAGCCAGTTTGATCGTTTCATGTCTGAAGTGAAAAATGCACTGCAACAGCACTGGCAGCGTGAGACATTTGATTATTTAGTGAACAATGCCGGCCATGGGCACTATAAACCTTTTATTGAGACCACCGAGGCTGAATTTGATGCGCTGATGAATGTGCATTTCAAGGGGCCTTACTTCCTGACTCAGACGCTATTGCCTGCGATAGCAGACGGCGGGCGCATTCTGAATATCTCCAGCGGATTAACCCGCCTGACGTACCCCGGTTCCGGAACCTATGCCTCAATGAAGGGCGCGATGGAAGTGCTGACGCGCTATCAGGCTAAAGAACTGGGCGAGCGGCGCATTCGCGTTAACATCCTGGCGCCGGGTGCCATTGAGACCGACTTTGGCGGCGGGCGCGTGCGCGATGATAAAACGGTCAATGACACTATCGCCGCATTAACCGCCCTGGGCCGGGTGGGCCTGCCAGACGATATCGGCGATGCCGTTTGCGCCATCCTCAGTGAGGAAACCAGCTGGATCACTGCGCAGCGTATCGAAGCATCGGGTGGTCAGGCGCTGTAATTTTAGGGCGGCTTTGCCGCCCTTGTGCCAGTTTCCGGGTTAGCGCCTGATGGTGCCCTCTATCACCGTCACGGTTTTCCCCCCGATCCAGATCGTATCGCCCTGATATTCCACCGTCACGCGTCCCTGTCGGTTTACCTGAGTACCCTGACGGACGCGATAATCCTGCGTTTTGCCCTGAGCGGCGAAGTAACGTGCCAGACAGGCATTGGCGCTGCCGGTGATCGGATCTTCGGTCAGGCTTCCATGCTCAATTATCAGGCCGCGAACCTCGTACTGTTCCGCTTCTCCTGCGGGCAGTGGACCGAATGGCATAATGCCAGTGACGTTGGCGTGATGGACAAGCCGCTGTAAATCCGCAATATCAGGCTTAATTGCCAGGACCGCATCGGCACTGATCATCGGGATCAGCAGCCAGCGGATGCCCATATCGACCACCACGGCATCCTGCGCGGTATCGAGCGCATGGCTGTTGAGCGCCGCGCTGATAAGCGCATCATGAAACGGTGTTAAGGTGGCTTTTGGCGCGGCAAAGGCCAGCGTGCTGTCGTCGGCAATTTTTATCTTCACGTTGCCTACGCCGCATTCCTGAATTATTACCCCCGGCGTTTTTGTCTGGAAGCCCGCTTCCAGTAAAGCATGAGCGGTACCGAGCGTCGGATGGCCGGCAAAGGGCAGTTCGCCCTCTACGGTGAAGATACGCACGCGGTAGTCGGCCTGATTATCCTGCGGCGGCAGGACAAAGGTCGTTTCAGATAAGTTAGTCCAGCGTGCGATGGCCGCCATCTGGCTGTCGTCCAGACCTTGTGCATCCATGATGACGGCCAGGGGATTGCCGTTAAACGCGGCCGAAGTAAATACATCTACTTGTTTAAACGCAACGTGCATTTTGACTCCTTGTGAATGAGGTAAAGATGTTTTTTCTTGCTCCGGCAATTGCTTATGTCAGTTAACAGGGCTATGAATAAGTTAAGCAACTGGATGGAGCCTGCTATGTTAAAAATTCTTGGACGCGCCTCCTCAATCAACGTGCGCAAAGTACTTTGGCTGTGTGACGAACTGGACCTGCTCTACGAACGTGAAGAGTGGGGAGAAGGGTACAAATCCACGCACTCTCCTGAATTTATCGCGCTTAATCCTAACGCCATGATCCCGGTGTTGATTGATGAAGACCTGACGATGTGGGAGTCCAACGCCATTCTACGCTATCTGGCCACCGCCTACGGTGGCGACTGGCTCTATCCCGACAATCCGCGTGCGCGTGCGCCAGTGGATCAATGGATGGACTGGCAGTCGACGGAACTTAACACCTCATGGCGCTATGCGTTTATGTCACTGGTGCGTAATTCGCCCGCCCATCAGGACCGAAGACTGTTGGCCGCCGCCTGTAAAGGCTGGTCCCACACCATGGGCATCCTCAATCAGCAGCTGGAACATACCGGTCGCTACGTTGCCGGGCGTAACTTCAGTCTGGCGGACATCCCTATTGGGCTGGCCGTTAACCGCTGGTTTGAAACGCCGCTTGACCATCCTGATTTACCGGCCGTGCGGACCTACTACGAACGCCTCACTGAACGGCATGGCTATACCATTTGGGGACGTAATGGCACGCCCTGATCCCGGCCCGGCGGCAGGCCAGCGAGTTCGCAGGCAACCGCCCCCGCGCGGATGATGGCGCGAACATAGCGCTGATCAAACGGATAGCAGCATGAGAGGCGCAATGCATGGTTATAGCGCTCGCTCAGCGAATACAGTGCACCTGGCGTGACACAAATCTGCTCTTTCAACAGACGGGTAAACATCTCTGTGGTATTCACATTGCCGGGCAGTTCGACCCAAAAAACGAAGCCGCCGCGCGGTAACGTAGCCCGGGTACCCTGAGGAAAATGCTGCGCAATCAAACCGCGCGCTTCATCCAGATTGCTGGCATAGCTACGGCGCAGGCTGCGCAGATGGTGGTCGTAGCCTCCGTTGGCAAGAAATTCTGCCAGGGTTTCAGACAGCAGGGCCGATTCCGCCATGGATGACACGGCTTTAAGGCGTGCAATGGCATCATGAAAGCGGCCGGCTGCAATCCAGCCGATGCGAAAATCGGGCGCAACGGTTTTCGTGAAACTGGTGCAGTAGAGCACCCAGCCATGCTGATCGAATGACTTAACCGTAGGAGACAGCGGCCAGTCAAACTGCAACTCATCGTAAAGCCCGTCCTCGATCAAAGGAACGTTGTAAGTGTTCACTAACTTTGCGAGCCTTTTTTTGTCGGGCAACGACATTCCAAAGCCCAGCGGGTTCTGCGCAGAGGGCATGGCAACCAGCGCCTGAATACGCTTTTCCTGGAGCAGCATCTCAAGTGCATCCAGCGACAGGCCGCGCTGAGGATCGGTAGGAATCTCCAGTGCCTTCAGGCCCAGCGATGCCAGCAGGGGAAACAGGAAGAAATAGGTGGGGGATTCCAGACCGACACAATCACCCGGCCGGGTCACCGCCCTGAGTGCCAGCTGAAGTGCCTCCATGCAGCCATGGGTAAGGGTGATCTCATCGGCGGCGAGCGACTGGCCACTATGCAAGGCACGTCGCGCAATCTCCTCCCGTAAGCGCTCACTACCCGGCGGAAGCGCGTAGCGACCAATAAGTTGTGGATCGCGACGTAGCAGAGAGGCCGTAATGCGCGCCAGTCTGGCTGACGGAAACAGGTCACTGTCCTGCGGACAGGCCAGCGAAATATTGGTGTAATCCGGATGATTTTGTGCGGCGAAAACCTTATCAATCAAGTCCAGCTTCTCATTGCCTGGATCGCGAACCACCCGGGCAGAGTGCTGGGCATCTCGCGTCACCACCGGCAGCACGCCGCGCACGTAGTAGCCCGATTGCGGGCGCGCCTCAATCAGACCGCGATTCTCCAGCAGCTGCCAGGCATTCAGCACGGTGTTCACGCTGACCTGATGTGACTGAGCAACGCGCCGGATGGCGGGTAAGCGCTTGCCCGGTTTTAGCGTGCCCTTGTGAATGGCCTCGGCAAAGCTGTCGGCCAGTTGCTGATAAAGCCTGTGCTCGGACTGGGTTTCAGGGGACACAATTGCCTCCGCAGGTAACAGGTACAGTTGGAATCAGTTCTGATTGTACCCATCAAAATAGCGATTTCTTGTCTCTGTTACCATAGCTTTTCTGATCGTAGCATGGTGTTCTCTCTTTCATCAGGAACGCCACTATGCTCGATCCTTCCTTCTTTAGTTATGTCACCGTGATGTCGATTACGCCGGGGCCAAATAATCTGTTGCTCGCCACTTCCGGTGTTAACTTTGGTATGCGCCGGACGTTACCGATGGTGTTTGGCATTTTGATTGGCTGTGCGCTACAAACCGCCATTGCGGGGCTGGCGCTGGAAGTCCTGCTGCACTGGATGGCATCTGTGCGTCTGCCGCTGACGCTGGTGGGATGTGGTTATTTGTTATGGCTGTCATGGAAAATATTTCGGGCGAATGCCCCCGAAGCGCGTGCAAAGCCGCAGCCCATGACCCTGGTGGGTGGGGCCTGTTTTCAGGCTATCAATCCAAAAGCCTGGTTAATGGCCAGCAACGTGGCACTGCTCTACAGCGCCAGCAGTGGCGTGCTGACCGTGATGGGGGCTTTTATGTTGCTCAATCTGCCGTGCATTTTATTGTGGGCTGCACTGGGTGACCGCCTGCGCGGTCACCTGCAAATCAACTGGAAACGCCAGCTTTTTAACAGCCTTATGGCGCTGTCGTTAGTGGCGACCACGATCTGGATGCTGGTCGATGCCTTCAGGCTTCTCTAGTTCGGTGGGCCTGACGCGGTCGTCAAGGGCGACGTTTCGTTCTGGATTTCCGGCACATCATCGCCACGAATGCGCACGTAGCGATGATGTTTTGCGAGCTGCCGTGGGTTATTTGCCTATGACATAGGCGGTTTCACGGCCTTCATCGTTGGCAGCCACTGGCGTAACCGGCGTATATTTGAGCTGCAGGATACGGCTGGTTTCTGCCAGTACTTTTTCAGTCAACGCCACATCGCCATTCAGCTTACGGCCCCAGGACGGCACCACGGCACGGATTTTATTTTGCCACTCCGGCGACGCCATCTGCTCCGGATAGACCTTATGCAGCAGCTCCAGCATAATCGGCGCGGCGGTCGAGGCACCTGGCGAGGCACCCAGCAACGCAGAGACAGAGCCGTCTTCGGACGACACCACTTCCGTGCCTAAACGCAGCACTGCGCCTTCTTTCTCATCTTTCTTGATGATTTGCACGCGCTGCCCGGCCGTCACCAGGCGCCAGTCTTCCTGTTTCGCCTGTGGCACATAAGCACGCAGTGCATCCATACGATCGCGGTCACTTTGCAGCACCTGATCCATCAGGTATTTCACCAGATCAAAGCTTTTCAGTCCGACCTTGATCATGGGCATTACGTTGGTGCTGTTGAGTGAGGCAAACATATCCAGCAGCGAGCCCTGCTTCAGGAATTTGGTCGAGAAGGTCGCAAAGGGACCAAACAGCAGCACCTGCTTGCCGTTCAGCACACGCGTATCGACATGGGGCACGGACATCGGTGGCGCGCCCACGCTGGCTTTGCCATAGACTTTCGCCATGTGCTGTTTCACGACGTCTGGATTCTCGGTGACCAGGAAGGAACCGCCAACCGGGAAGCCCGCATAGCCGTTGGCTTCCGGAATGCCGGCCTTCTGCAGCAGCGGCAGCGCCGCACCGCCCGCGCCAATAAAGATCTTTCCAGCCGTCAACGTGCGGCGTGTACCCTCTTTCATGCAGACGAGCGTCACCTGCCAGCGGCCATCATTAAGGCGGGTAATCTCGCGCACTTCCTGATGCATCCGTAAACGGAAGTTGGCTTTTTGCTCCAGTGAAGCAATCAGCTGGCGCGTCACTTCACCGAAATCGACGTCGGTGCCCATGTCTGTCCAGGTTGCTGCCACTTTCTGATTCGACGCACGGCCTTTCATGACCAGCGGAATCCACTGTGCGATTTGTTGCGGATCTTCAGAGTAAACCATGCCGCGGAACAGCGTGCTTTTCTGTAAGGCAGTAAAGCGCTTGCGCAGGAACGCGACATTATCATCGCCCCAGACAAAGCTCATGTGCGGAGTACTGTGAATAAAGCTTTTCGGCGTATGCAGGTTGCCTTTCTGAACGTGATAAGCCCAGAACTGGCGAGAAATTTGGAATGACTCGTTAATCGCAACGGCTTTGGCGATATCGATACTGCCATCGGCTCGCTGAGGAGTATAGTTCAACTCGGCCAGCGCCGCATGGCCTGTACCCGCGTTGTTCCAGCCATTTGAAGACTCTTCCGCTACGTGTCCCAGCCGCTCCACCATTTCGATGGACCAGTCAGGTTCCAGATCCTGAAGCCAGGTTCCTAACGTAGCACTCATGACGCCTGCGCCAATAAGCAGTACATCAACGTCTTTACGCTCCTGCGCCCTGGTGGTGTCCTTTCCGCTAACACTCATCATGAGCGCAAGATTTACAGCTGATTTGCACATGAGGCGACATCTCCTCTTCTGTTGACCTGAAGCTCAACAGCGTTGCAGGCGAAATAGTCACGCTTCTGATGAGCGCGTTGCGCTATTTCCGGGTTAAGACTCAGGTATGGGTTAAAGCGACGATAACGAGTTAACTCAACGTTATGCTTTGTTGCCCAAATATAACATTCTCGTATCGGATTTAAACATTTGTTTATTTTTTAAATGCAGAAATGATTCAGCATAAGAAATAATCATAATGCCAGGCTGGGTATGAGGGGGATTTTTCTTTTAACTCAGTGAGTTAAGTTAAAATGGATGTTGCGAGATTGCCTCTTTATGGTGCAGGCTGAAAATGTCACCCAAGGGAAGGAATAATTTAAACTTATGAAAAATGGCGTTTATTTAATTTTATTCTTTGAGGTGAATTTTTAATCGTTGGTGTATCTGGCCCATTTGTGTAAAACAAATGTTACATTTTTGTGACCTCAGGAGTGGGCCCATGCAGGATGCCAGCACGGTTGCGACGCCTCAGGAAATACGCGTGACAGCGCAATTTTAAGATTTTCTTCAGAACAGAAAACCGGCCAGGGCCAACCGCCCGGCAGCCCTGTATCCAGGCCGCTTTTGCAGGACAGCGTTGTCACACCTTGAACCAGCGACGCCAGACAAAGCGGATAACAAAAAACTCCAGCGCGCCCAGCACCAGGAACCACAGGCAGAACACCAGGGTGTACAGCTGGCTCAGATCCTGTAAATGAAACAGCTGCTGCAAATGCTGCGCCACCGTCAGGCTAAAAGCCGGTGCGGGTAGCAGCAGGGCAGACAGAAAGCCCAGCAGTAAAATGCCACCGGGAAGGATTAAGGACTCGAAAGGGTTATTCATGAGCAGTGTTCTCTGTTTATCAGCCGGACATTTTCCGGTATTCCGTGCAGAGGTTCAATCATGCTCTGCCGCTACCTGTCATTCCCGGAGGAAAGCTGCCGAGAAAAGGCTTAAATGACATTAACTTAGCGGCATTCATAGCGACTGTTATGAGTTATAGCCTTTGCTATACTTAAATCCCTGATTTTATTGTCTTTTTATATCGATTATCGCGTGATAGACTGCGCGCACTTTTTAAATAACCGAGCAAATTGTGTGATGGATTTAGCATGAAGCCGTGCTTTTTCATCCCAAGTGAACGAATCATGACCTTTATTGCCACGCTTATTCTTGCTTTTGGAATGTCAATGGACGCGTTTGCCGCCGCACTGGGCAAAGGTGCAACCTTGCATCGTCCTGGCCTGAAGGAAGCCGTGCGGACCGGTCTGATTTTCGGTTGTATCGAAGCCCTGACGCCGCTTATCGGTTGGGCGCTGGGCCTGGCGGCCAGCCAGTACGTAGCGGCATGGGATCACTGGATTGCCTTTTTCCTGCTGGCCTTTCTTGGCGCGCGTATGATGATGGAAGGCTTCCGCAAAACAGCCACAGAGCCTTGTGAAGCACCGCAGAGTCACGGCTTCATGGTACTGGCCACCACGGCGGTCGCAACCAGTCTTGATGCCCTGGCCGTCGGGGTTGGACTGGCGTTCCTGCAGGTAAATATCGTGACCACGGCCCTGACTATCGGTGCTGCAACCACCGTAATGGCCACCACCGGCGTGCTGATTGGGCGTTTTATCGGACCGGTGTTGGGCAAATGGGCTGAAGTGCTGGGCGGCCTGGTCCTGATTGCTATTGGGTCAACCATTCTTGCAGAGCACCTGGCCCTGTTTCAGTAATGCAGTTAAAAGTGAATTTTGTGATCTGGTTCAAAATTTATTGATGCTTTAAACAGCAGGCGCTATACTTTTGCTGTAGATATTCAACAAATTTTTAACCGGATGATGTATGAAACGTTTTTTTAAGTACGTGTTCCACGCTTATGTCGAAACCTTTAAACACGTACCGCCAGGCGCGCTGAACTAAGCGCCCACCGAATACCCTCGATAGTCGCGGTCAGGGATTGACCGGTGATTATCACCTCGTTATCTCGCTCCCCTTTTGATTGTCCCCTGTCATAACGACAACCTTATCTGCGTGACCTTCCTGACATCCTCCTGTTGACACAACGTGATACATCTGGACATCCGATGTGCCAAACGAGGTACGATTTTCATCGCTATTTTTGCTAGTCTGCGCGCCAATTTCTTGTAAAACATGCGGTTATAACCCGTAATCATCATGAGGCGGTCATGCAGCTATGCAGTTTTTACCTTCCTGAACAGGGGAAGAAAAGCTTTGGTATCGTTAAGGCTCAAGGCGTAGTGGATGTCGGTATGCGCCTGGGAAAAGCCTGCCCGGATTTAAAAACCTTCCTGACGCGCTCGTCACTGGCCGACCTGACTGCTTTTGAGGCGATGCCCGCCGATCATGTTTGGTCAACTGTGCAGTTTCTGCCCGTCATCGAGCAGCCTGGTAAAGTGTTTTGCGTGGGCATGAACTATGCCGATAAACGCCAGGAATTCGCCGCCACGCTGGATGCCCCCACGTTATTTGTACGCTTTGCTGACTCCCTGGTCGGCCATGAGCAACCGTTGCAAAAACCCACCACCACCCAGGAGTTTGATTACGAGGGGGAACTGGCGGTGATCATCGGCCAGCCTGCGCATCAGGTTAAGGCGGAAGAGGCGCTGAGCGCGGTGGCAGGATACAGCTGCTTTATGGATGCGACGGTGCGCGACATGCAGTTTACCTGGTTTACCGCAGGGAAAAACTGGCCGCAAACCGGAGGCTTCGGGCCCTGGATGACTACCGCCGACGAGATCCCTGATCCGCAGCAGTTGACCATTAAAACGGTGCTGAACGGTCAGGAAGTACAAAACGATACCACCGGCAGCATGGTGCATCCGGTAGCCAACATTATTGAATACGTTTCCGCCTTTAGCCCGCTGTCGCCAGGCGATGTGATTATCACGGGTTCACCGGGCGGCGTGGGTAAAAAACGCACGCCGCCGCTGTTCATGTTCAGTGGCGATGTGGTTGAGGTTGAGATCGAAAAAATCGGCCGCCTGCGCCATACCATTGCCTGACCCAATGCATTAACCGCCTGCCTCTGCCATTCCCGTCCTACACTCAATGGATACCCAGGAACAGGAGCAGCTGATGAGGCGTACCATCCAGTGTAGAAAGCGGCAGGGCATGGCGCTTGCCACCGGGATCGGCTTAGGTGTCGCGGCGGTCATGTGGGGCACGAAACGCTGGCAGCAAATGAAGCAAACGCCGCCGGTTTCACCACGCAGTCATCACGCGGGATTGGCGGGTTATTATCAACAGATCGGTGACTGGCGCATGTTTACCCGCGTCACGCCTGAGGAACCTCAGGGGTTGCCCGTGGTGCTGATTCACGGCCTGGTAATGTCGGGGCGGTCGATGGAATCACTGGCACTGGCGCTGGGACGGGATTATCACGTTCTGGTGCCCGACCTGCCAGGCTTTGGCGGTAGTGCGTTGCCCGCATCCGCACCGGTTCTTTCGGTGAAAGCGCTGGCCGATATCCTGTGGCAATGGTTACAGCATAACGGTTTTCAGCGGGCGATCTGGGTTGGGAGCGCTTTTGGCTGCCAGGTGCTGGCGGCTCTGGCGGATAAATACCCCGAAGCGGTGGCAGGCCTGGTATTACAGGGGCCCACCGCCGATCGCCACGCGCGCAGCGTGGTTCGTCAGATATGGCGAGGCTGGCGTAACAGCCGAATGGAAGCGCATCGATCGCCCGACTCGCTGGCCCGAATTGACTGGGCGAAAGCCGGTTTGCCGCGAGCCTTTGGCACCCTGCGCGCCATGCTGAACGATCCTATCGAACACCACCTGACCTATCTCACCGCGCCAACCCTCTTGCTGAGAGGCTCGCGCGATCCGGTTTGCCCGGCGCGCTGGCTGGATGAGCTGGCGGGGCTGCTGCCGCACAGTGAAAAAATCACCCTGCGCGGCGGCACGCACCGGCTGCACTATGTCTATCCGTGGAGTTTCTGCCACGCCATCCGACCTTTTTTGGCGCGTATTCAGCAGGAGAGCCAGCATGAGTAAACCTCCCAAGGGCATTGCCCGGTTTGATTCAGCCGCCACGATGCTGCTGGCCTTAGCGAACGCGCTGCACGATCGGCCTTTTGCCAGTCCAGGCCAGTCGCCCATGTTAGACCGCTTACTGCCTTCGCTTGATCGGTTACCGACCCGGCTACGTGAGTGGGGCTATGCGGTCAGTGGCCTGGCCGAGGGCATCAGTCACAAACAGGCCAGTGAACTGGACGTCGAAGGCATCGCCGAATGGATGGTCAGTACCTATCCGCAGCGCGATTATCCGGCTGCGTTTGTCGGTGCCACTAACGGTGCCATGGTGCATCTGGCCGCGGCGATGGGAACGCCGTGGCTACCGCAAACGTTTTTGTGCCCGGTGCGGGTACAGCAGAGCGATCCGGATGACGCCCAGTCCGAATTTGAAAACGGCAAGGCCGTGGCAGCAGCGTTGCTGGCGACCTGGCCTAAGCTTGCCGTGCACCACATGCAGGATCCGAGTCAGGATCGCCTCCTGCTGGAAAAAATGCACTATTTCCGCCTGAAGCTGCGCGACATGCCGCTGGCCTTCAATGAGTTTCTGCTGGGAGGATTACCGGCGGGATCAACACTGTTCATTAATCACTGTACGCGACAGTGGCCGGTAACGCGCACCAGTGACCGCTCTTTCTTTCAGTTTGGCGCCCCCGGCGGCGCAACCGAAAAGGAGTATTTGCAGGGCGGGCCGAGAGTGGCGGAATATCTGGCGCGGGCAGGCGTGGATCGGGCGCGTTGGGAACCGCCTGCTATCACCGACCACATCCCTGAAGCCGAATGGGGGCTGGATGGCTACCTGATTTCGCCACTGAAAAAGCTGGCAGAAGCCCAGCGCTGGCGGCTGATGGAGATTCGCTACGACCATCCCGAAGCGCTGAGTTTCGTGGTCGCTGAAATTTATCGCGACTGGTATCTGGCGGCGGGCATATTGCCTGCCCGGCTGACGGTAGACAGCTTTTTACTCATGGATCCCTGGTGCAGCATGCAGCAGCACGCGATTCCGTTCTGGCTGATGTTTCCATCCGTGCCGTCGGCTGATGCGCTGCAGCGCTTTCTTGAAAAGCAGCCGCCTTTCAACCATATCGATATGATGCTGTATTCGCACGGCACCGACAGCATTGGCCTGGCGGACGTCGATCGCTGGAAACAGCTGTTAGCCTTCGCCAGGGAAGAGGGCGCATTAGTCGGGGTAGATGAAACGCGCTTCCCCCACGATTTTGCCACCTTTTCCCGGTTCGATTCGGCGCTCCGGGAGCGCGCCCCGCTGCTGCCTGCGCCGCCGCCGCTCAGTATTGATAAAGCGATTGCGGGCATTCAGCGTTATGGTGCGCGCCATGGCGTGACCCTCCACCCGCTGACCTGAATCGGGGATATCAGGCCCCGTCCGTGATGGGTTTGCGCACCAGCAGCAGGTACGCCAGGGCGCCAACCAGGGTGACGCAGGCGCAAATCATCAGCGCCAGGCTAAATGATTTGGTGGTATCCAGCACCCATCCGGTCACGACCGGCGCAAACGAGGCAAAGATAAAGCTGGCGAAGTTTTGAATGCTGCCCACGGACGCCGTCATACGCGCGGTGACGTTGGCATGAATCAAACCCCAACAGGAAGTACCGGCAAAGTGGATGCAAAAAAGCGCCATCCCAATCAGCGTCACGGCGCTGGTGGTGTCGGTCGCGCGCGTCACGATAGCGGTAAACCCGGCAGACAGAAACATACCGCTGACAATGCAGACTTTACGGGTTTTTACCGCATCCCAGCCGCGCCTGACCAGCGCATCAACCACATAGCCATTTAACAGCATGCCTGCGGCACCGAACAGGAAGGGAATGGCCGCCAGTAATCCCGTGCTTTTCAGGTCGAGATGATAGGTGGATTGCAGATAGCCCGGCAGCCAGGCGATATACAGCCAGGCGGTATAGTTGATGCCGCTGAAGCCAATCATCATGCCCCACATGGTGCGTTGTTTAAACAGCCCGCGCCATTCTTGAAAGCTGATCGGCTCTTTACGCGATGCCACGCTGCCTGCCTGCAGGTAGTGGATCTCTTCAGCGCTTAGCTGTTTGTTATCGCGATCGCGGTAAACCAGGTACCAGCCGATGGCAAGAAACACACCCAGAATCCCGATGGTGACAAACATGCCGCGCCAGCCCAGAACCAGCATCATGGCCGCCAGGATCGGCGGCGCGATGGATAAGCCAATCATCGAGGCGGCGTTAAACATCCCCATCGGCATACCGCGATCTTTAATGTTAAACCAGTCGTTGATGACCTTGACCCCGCACGGATTCATGGGGGCTTCACCAATGCCGAGCCCAATACGCACCAGGACAAACTGCGTAAAGTTATGCACCAGTCCGGACGCGGCCTGGAACAGGGACCAGATAAACATTCCCAGGCCCAGCATAATGCGCGGTCCTTTACGGTCCAGCAGCGCACCGGCGGGCAACTGCGCCAGCCCATAGGCCAGCGAAAACGCAGACAACAGCACGCCGATCTCGGTGGCGCTCAGCCCCATTTCATCACGAATGGTCATGTTGGCCACAGACAGCGAACTGCGATCCAGGTAGTTAATGACGGCAGCAAACAGCAGCAGCAGCATGGCGGTAATCTGGACTTTACGAATGCGCGGCGAGCGCACGATATCACTGCGCCACGGCACAAACGCCTCATCGGGCGAAGTGTCGGACGGGTTCGCGTGATCAACAACCGATCTGTGTTCCATGGCAATCTCCCCGGGCAGGCGATTCATCATTATTGTGAGTATTACGGTCGCCCGGCGGTACAAGGCCGTCGGGGCGTTGCGCTGAGAGTAGGGGGAATGAACAGGATATGTTGTAAAGTTGTTTCAAAATCGTGCGGGAGCTAATGCTTTGTGGTTTTTAATCGGGTTTTAATTGTACTGATTAATGCTCCGTACCATAGAGCGCTTGGCGGTAGCCAGGTGGTTATGCAATGCGCACAGCGCATCCACATCCCGGCGGCCAATCAGGGCGGACAGAATCGCCATATGCTCTTCCAGCGCGACGATATTGCGCTGCTTAAGATCGCTTTCATCCCACTGATAATGCGAATGAAAAATCACTGAAATAATCTCCAGCGACTGATTAAAAAAGGGGTTGTTGGCGGCAGACAGGATCAGCCAGTGCAGCTCTTTATCAAGGGCAGCAAAATGGCGATAGTTGCTGGCGATCGTTTCGCGCATCGATCGGTGGCGATCCAGTAGATCTCTGGCCTGGATCCAGCGTTCATCCTCTCTGGGCAAATTTAGAAAGCGGGTAAGCGCATGAGTTTCCAGCATCTCGCGCAGCTCAAATAACTTTTCGGCGTACTCCTGTGAAAACTTTTTCATCTGCCAGTGGCCGCGTTTAACCGGTTCCAGCAGGTTATAACGCATAAAATGCAGCAGGAATTCCCGTACCGCTACCGGGCTGACGTTGGCCTGTTTTGCCAGTTGCAGTTCGCTGAACGTGTCACCGGGCTGCAGCAGTCGCTGATTAATCATATCAAAAAAGCGTTTTTCCACCTGGCTGGCCTGCAGCTCAATGGCTGGCGTGACGGCGCTGAGGCTGTCTTGCTCTTCAGGCTCGCGCACGATGACCCAGCTCTCTTTTACGTTCTCCAGCACGCCGCGTTGGTGCAGATAACGCAGAGCATGCCGCACCGTAGTGCGGCTGATATTAAACATTTCAGCCAGGGCGGCCTGTGGCGGCAGGGGCGACTGAATATGACCCTGGGCAATGCTTTCCAGCATATGGTTGATCACGTTATGACGTAAATTCTGACTACGGCTCATGAGCGGCTCCGGTTTTTTATGCATTAAAAACCATTGAAGGCCCAAAAAAACCGTCACGCTTCACAGAACGCGCAAAGGAAATGCCTTGTCACGGCAAGATTAGCCATAACTGCGCTAACGATAACGGGAGTCTTACCATGACAACAATGAAAGCATTAGTCATCGCCGAACCACGCAATATGGTCTGGACCACGCGCGCAACGCCTCAACCCGCGCCAGGGGAGGTGCTGATTAAAATTGTCAGCGCGGGCATCTGCGGCACGGATATCCATGCCTGGGCGGGAAATCAACCTTTTTTTAGCTATCCACGGGTACTCGGGCATGAACTCTGCGCAGACATTGTTGAAACAGGCAGCGCCGTGGAGGGGTTTGCCGTTGGCCAGCGCGTGGCGCTGATCCCCTATCTCTCCTGTTATCAGTGCGATGCCTGCCAAAGTGGTAAAACCAACTGTTGTGAACATATCTCAGTTATTGGCGTACATCAGGATGGTGGCTTTTGTGACTATCTGAGCGTGCCTGCGTCAAACCTGTTGGCCGTGGATGCGCTGGCACCTGAGGCGGCGGCGCTGATTGAACCCTTTGCGATTAGCGCCCATGCGGTAAGGCGTGCGGCAGTGGCACAGGGCGATGCCGTGCTGGTGGTGGGCGCTGGCCCTATTGGGCTGGGGGCGGCGGCCATCGCGGCGGCCAATGGCGCGCAGGTCATCGTGGCGGACACCAGTGAATACCGCCGCCAGCACGTCAGTCAACAGCTGGGTCTTCCCGCGCTTAACCCGGCTGACGCCGATTTCATCACCAAGCTGCGCGCTGGATTTAACGGTCAGCTGGCGTTAACCCTGATCGATGCCACGGGCAACCCGGCGGCCATGAACGCGGCGGTTAACCTGATTCGGCATGGCGGTACGGTGGTTTATGTAGGCCTGCACAAAGGCGACCTGGTCATCCCCGACAGTGAATTCCACAAAAAAGAGAGTACGTTGATGGGCAGCCGGAACGCTACGCGCGAAGATTTTGACCGGGTGCGTGAACTCATGGCCGCCGGGAAACTGCGAGCAGACATGATGCTGAACCGCCATTTCGCCTTCTCTACGCTGGCAGAGCACTTTGAGGAAGCGGTTATCAACAATCGTGAGTTGATTAAAGGCGTTATCGATTTTGATCGCTAACGGTGGATGACAGGAGCCGTCTCGCCGCCAGGCTTATCGGCTGAGCAACTGAAAAAAGTGTTTCCGCACGGCCTCCGCATCAACCCCCAGTGCGATGCGCTGTCGAGGCAGATTGCGGAAGGGATCATGCCGGGACGCCAGGGCACTCAACTGACGCACCGTCTGGCCGCAGGCAATGCCTTCCGTAATGACACGAAGCGGGCTTTCCACCAGCGTGAACGCGTCAGGCAAACACAGCCAGGATATCGTCAGCGTGTCATGCAGCGCCATACCAGAAAAGCCTTCCTTCTCAAGGCTGTATGCCAGATAGGGGCGGCAGATCGCATGCAGGACGGGTTGATGAAGTCGATCGACCTCATCGCTGTGGATCAAGACGTTATGCGTGACATCGAGCGGGATCACCACGATCGGCAAGGTGGAAGAGAGAACCTGATCGGCGGCGTGAGGATCTTTCCAGATATTAAATTCGCTGAAGGGTGTGACATTCCCGCTATGCCCATCCGTGCCAAATGCGCCGCCCATCATGACCAGCTCTTTCACCAGCGGAATAATATCCGGCGCCTGATTGATTGCGCTGGCGATATTGGTCAGCGGACCTATCGCGACAAGCGTGATTTCACCCGGACTGGCCCGCACGCTGTCGATAATAAACTGAACGGCACCGGGTGCCTCATCGCTGAAGGGATTATCAAACGCGTCACCTAAACCATCTTCACCATGCAGTCGGGCAGGCGCGCTCGGCGCCAGGGCCAATGGACGTGAACAGCCCCGGTATACCGGCACCTCAATCGCCATTTTGTGGCAAAACAGCCGGGCGTTTTTCACGGCCTGTCCCACGGCAACGTTGCCAAACACCGTAGTAATGCCCAGCAAATGTTGGGTGCGGGCGGCATAAGCCAGAGCAAAGGCATCGTCTACGCCGATATCAGTATCTAAAATGACAGTTCGCACAGGCCGCTCCAGAACAGGCTCATCCCTTCGCTATGCGTGAAGGGCATTAAACGGCCCTTTAAGGCCGCTGGCAGGTCACCATTTAAGCGGAAAACGGCTCAAGAGGAAACCTGAATTGTGTGGCCCAAAACCGTCTGCTTTGCGGCAGCCTGAGCGGGGTCATCTGTCCAGGCGGCGTCGGTTGGCATTGCTGATTTCCCCGCTCAACTGTGGTTGCCAGTCAGAAAAAGGCGTCGTATTATGGCGCGCATAAGGTGATGGCGTTCCACCTTTCCCAACCGCCTGCAGGCGTAACCTGCGGCTGATGACGCCTGACATTATCCTTAATCCTTTCGCGGGAGCTGGAGTGTCAGGTGCATGCATTTTTTCTGGCCCTCCACCCTCTTCTGCGCAAATCCTGAAATGGAGTCTGTGATGTTAAAACCGCTATTGGCTGTGATTTTGGGCGGCAGTGTGGGCTGTGTACTGCGTTGGTGGTTCGGTATGCGTTTTAATGCGTTTTTCCCCAATCTGCCACCGGGGACTTTGCTGGTGAATTTGATTGGCGGATTCGTGATTGGCGGTGCAATGGCCTGGTTTATCAAAAATCCCTCACTCGATCCCGCCTGGCGGTTACTCATCATTACGGGCTTATGCGGCGGGCTTACCACGTTTTCCACGTTTACAGCAGAGTTAATGACCTTATTGCAGACCGGCAAATACCTGTGGGCGATGAGCAGTGCGCTGGTGCATGTCATTGGCTCGTTACTGATGAGTTTTGCCGGTTTCGCGCTCATTAACCTGTTGGGCTAGCCTGAGGGCCAAACCGGCATGTCTGCGGTTTAGTCCTGCAAGCACTGAGCAATAAACCCGGCGGCGTGCATCGCGCCCTGACCCGAAATCGAGTGACCGGTCTGCGGCTCAAATACCGCTTCGACCAGGACGCCAGCCGCCTTCAGGCGAGTGGCCGCCGACTCGCTTTCACTGGCCGGTATGACCGTATCAGCACGGCCATGAATTATCAGGGCTGGCGTGTGAGGTGCTGGCGTCAGCGGGCCGTCAAAGGCCAGGCGTCCGGAAAACGCCACCACGCCCGCGAGCGGATAACGCCCGGAAGCCAGCAGATCCAGCGCCATAATTGAGCCCTGCGAAAAGCCCACCAGAATGACGTTTTCCCAGCGATCTGCCATTCCGTGCTGCGCCATCAGATGACGAATAACGCGGTCAAAGGCCTCGCGGGCTTCACGCACCCGACCCGGGCGATTTTCCGGCGTAATCCCGGCCAGGCTAAACCACTGATAGCCCGCGCCATGCTCAAAGACGTAAGGCGCATCCGGTGAGGCAAAGGCCACATCCGGGAGCAGGGTTGCCCAGTCGTCGCCAATGGGGGCCAGATCGTCTCCGTTACTGCCCACGCCGTGCAGGAAGATCACCAATGCTTTTGCCATGTCCGTTCCTTCGCTGTTTTGTCAGATTCTGCAGGCATTTGAACAGCTGGCGGGATTAACGTCAAAACCTAACGACGCTTCAGGTCGCGCGTTGGCATGAGGCATTCCGTGCCGTTCTGCTTTCCCTGAACCCTAAAACCTGCTTGACTGACGTGTCATCGGTTGCTGTCTGGAGTTATGCATGTCGTTGTTTCACCTGAGTTCGCTTTCAGATATCTCTGCCGCTGAATGGGATGCGCTGTTACCCGATCAACAGCCTTTTTTACGCCACGCGTTTTTGCTGAGCCTGGAAGAAAGTGGCAGCGTCCGGCCGGAAAGGGGCTGGCAGCCCGATCACCTTCTCTGGCGTGAGGCCGGTGTGCTTCGCGCCGCGCTTCCCGGTTATCAAAAGTTTCATTCTCAGGGTGAATACGTTTTCGATCACGCCTGGGCAGATGCCTGTCAGCGCGCCGGGATTCCGTACTATCCGAAATGGCTGGGCGCGATTCCTTTCAGCCCGGTCACAGGGGCACGCGTACTCGGCGCAGCGGATGCCGCCGCCCGACTGCTTGCGGCTCTCCCGGACGCGCTGGCTGAACAGGGGCTGAGTGGTGCGCATATCAACTTCACCGACCCGCAAGCGAACGCCTTGCTGGCGGCGCAACCTGACTGGCTGTCACGCCTGGGCAGCCAGTATCACTGGCACAATCGAGGCTATCGCGACTTTCAGGATTTCCTGGATACGCTGATGTCGCGTAAACGTAAACAGCTGCGAAAAGAGCGCGAGCAGGTGGTGCAGAGCGGTTTTGAATTTGACTGGTATCGCGGCGATCAACTGCGCGAGGATCAGTGGGACTTTGTCTATACCTGCTACGCCAATACTTATGCAGTGCGCGGCCAGCGGCCCTATCTGACCCGCGCCTTCTTCAGCCTGCTGGCTGAGAGGCTGCCGGACAATATTCGCGTGGTCATTGCCCGTCTGCAGCAACAACCGGCGGCGATGGCCTTTTACCTCAAGGACGGCCAAAGCCTGTATGGCCGCTACTGGGGCTGCCTGGCGGAATTTGACCGGCTTCACTTCGAAACCTGTTTTTATCAGGGGATGGATTTCGCCATTGCGGAAGGGCTGCAACGCTTTGATGCGGGCGCGCAGGGCGAGCACAAACTGGTACGTGGTTTTGAACCCCAGATGACCCACTCCTGGCACTATCTGTGTCATCCTGGCCTGCGCGCGGCCGTGGATGACTTTCTGCAGCAGGAGCGGCAAGGCGTCCATCTCTGGGCCGAAGAAGCCCGTGACGCCCTGCCATATCGACGCGGCGATTAATCTGCGCCAACAAATCCTCCCGTCTGATGCTGCCACAGACGGGCATACAGGCCATTTTGAGCCAGTAGCTCAGAGTGACTACCGATTTCCACAATCTGGCCTTTTTCCAGCACCACCAGACGATCCATTTTGGCAATGGTGGACAGGCGGTGGGCGATGGCAATCACCGTTTTGCCCTGCATCAGGGATTCCAGGCTTTCCTGAATCGCGGCTTCCACTTCGGAATCGAGCGCGGACGTCGCTTCATCCATAATCAGGATCGGCGCATCTTTCAACAGGACACGGGCGATAGCTACGCGCTGGCGCTGCCCGCCTGACAGTTTCACGCCGCGTTCGCCCACATGTGCATCCAGACCAAACCGGCCCTGAGAATCCGACAGTAAGGGGATAAACTCATCGGCGCGGGCGCGATGAATGGCTAACTGGAGTTCTTCTTCGCTGGCATCTGGTCGCCCGTACAGCAGGTTTTCGCGAATAGAGCGATGCAGCAGCGAGGTATCCTGGGTGATCATCCCGATCTGGCTGCGCAGGCTCTCCTGCGTCACTTCAGCAATATTTTGACCGTCAATCAGGATACGACCGCCGTTGAGGGCGTACAGGCGCAGCAGCAGGTTCACCAGGGTGGATTTACCCGCACCGGAAGGCCCAATCAGGCCAATTTTTTCTCCGGGTTTGATGGTCAGGTTCAGGCCATCAATGACCTGACGGCCGCCGCCATAGTCAAAACGGATAGCGTCGAAACGAATCTCGCCCTGCGTCACCTTTAGCTGTGTTGCCTTTGAGGAATCCTGCACGCTAAGCGGTTGTGAAATGGTATTCAGCCCGTCCTGCACCATACCGATGTTTTCAAAAATCCCGTTTACCACCCACATCACCCAGCCGGACATGTTGACCAGGCGGATCACCAGGCCGGTTGCCAGGGCAATGGCGCCAACGCTGATCAGCGACTCGCTCCACAGCCACAGCGCCAGTCCTGACGTTGAGACAATCAGGATTCCGTTCAGCGTTGATAAGGTGAGGTCCATGCTGGTCACCATCCGGTTAGCCTGCTGCGTCTTATCCGTCTGCTCCTGAATCGCTTCGCGGGCATACTGACGTTCAAGATCGCTGTGCGCGAAAAGCTTGATGGTGGCGATGTTGGTATAGCCGTCAACAATGGTGCCCATCAGCTTCGAACGGGCCTCCGATGACACCACCGAACGGGCTTTTACCCGGGGGACGAAAAAGCGCAGCGCGGCAACGTAGGCCACAATCCAGATTATCAGCGGAATCATCAAACGCCAGTCGGCTTCTGCAAACAGGACCATCGCCGTTGCGGCATAGATCAGCACATGCCAGATCGCATCCACCAACTGTACTGCCGAGTCGCGCAGCGAATTACCGGTTTGCAAAATACGTTGCGCAATCCGCCCGGCGAAGTCGTTCTGAAAAAAGTTCATGCTCTGCCGCAGGACATAATTATGGTGCTGCCAGCGGATCATACTGGTCATGCCGGGGTTAATGCTCTGATGGACCAGCATATCGTGCAGTGCAATAAATACCGGGCGCAGTATTAGCGCAACACAGCCCATCCATAACAACGTTTGCCAGTTATCCCTGAACAACGTTGCTGGCGTAGCGTGATTCACCAAATCGATAATGCGGCTCAGATAACTGAACAGTGCAACCTCAATCAGTGCGCCAATTAATCCCACCACCAGTAGTGCGGCAAAGCTCGGCCACACCTGACGCAGATAGTAAAAGTAAAATGGCCAGACCCGTGAAGGCGGCATATCGGTTGGCGCATCCTGAAAAATATTGATAAAACGTTCGAAACGACGATACAACATAGAGTTACTCTTTCCGTTCGGGAAGAGTTACAGCTTAGTGCATGTGTACGCCCGATTAAAAAGGATTAAATATGGATATCACTCTGCGCGGCCGCGAGCCTGGCGATGCTGCGGCATACCAACGTCTTTACGGTCATCCGGCGGTTTATCCCTGGACGCTTCAGTTGCCTTTCCCCAGCGTCGCGACCTGGGAAAAGAAGTTTGCAAAGATGGATGCGGAAGGCTTTATCAATTTTATCGCCGAAGTTGAGGGGAAAATGGTGGGCGAACTCACGCTGTTTACCAATCATAATCCGCGTACCCGCCACTGCATCAGTTTCGGTATTGGCGTCGATCCCGCCTTCTCTGGTCGGGGAATCGGAGAGCATTTGATTCGTAACGCCATGGATTATGCGCGCAACTGGCTGGGCATCACCCGTATGGAGCTGGAGGTGTTTCACGATAATCACCGGGCGCTGGCGCTGTATGAGCGACTGGGTTTTGAACGCGAAGGCATCCGCCGCCAGGCGTCACTGCGTGAAGGCAAATTTCACGATGTGGTGATGATGGCAAAATTTCTCACTGAGACAGTCTGACCACGCTCTTTTTTTTACCGGTTAACAGGAAAAATCTCCCTTCGGCGGCTAAAATTTGTGCTGTGCCACAGTTCGCACAAAATGACCTGCACAAAACCGAGTGCCTGCCGATATCACGATATCACCCGCTGATACTCTGGAGGGAGATTGTGATTAAACTCATCACCATTGACGAACTAAAACCGGGTATGTTCGTCCACAAGCTTGAAGTCTGGTGGTTTAAAGACAAACGCATTCGTAATCAGATGTTGATCACCGATCAACGTCAGGTTTCGATGTTTCGTCATGAGGGCATACAGCGTTTATGGATCGATATGGAGAAATCGATTTCAGTGACGCCATCTGTGCCGAAAAAGGTCGATTCAGGCCTGCGTGCGCCTTTTTCTCAGGAAATGGAGCAGGCGCAGCATATCTTTGAACAGGGAAAGCCAAAAGTGCTGGCCATGTTCAGCGAGGCACGCCTGGGCCATGGTCTGAATCTCAATGATATGATTGCCATTGTCGATCAGATTGCGGGCTCTATTGAGCGTGAGCCCTCTGCGCTGTTACGCGTTGCGCAGCTAAAGGATCATGACAATTACACCTACCTGCATTCCATGGCGGTCTGTGGGCTCATGATCGCCTTTGGAAAAAAACTGGGGCTGGATGCTCAGCAGCTTCAGCGGGTGGGGATGGGCGGATTACTGCACGATCTGGGCAAGGCAGCCGTACCACTCGCTATCCTCAACAAACCGGACACGCTCAACGACGAAGAGTTTAAGATAATGTGTGAACATCCGATTGCAGGTGCGCAAATGCTGATGGATGTACAGGCAGGCGATGATCTTGTGGATATCGCGCTGCATCACCATGAAAAATATGACGGTAGCGGCTATCCCTATGGCCTGAAAGGCCATGAGATCAGCGTGTATTCCCGCATGGCGACGATTTGTGACGTTTACGATGCGCTGACCTCAACGCGGCCTTACCGTAAAGGCTGGACCCCAGCCAAAACCCTGCAAATGATGTTGAGCTGGCCGGGGCATTTCGACAGTACCTTACTGCACGCTTTCGTCAGTACGATAGGGATGTATCCCGTCGGTTCCCTGGTTCGCCTGGCGTCTGGACGCATTGCGCTGGTGGTGAAGGGCGGCGATAAGTCATTACAGCGACCTACGGTGCATGTCTTCTGGTCACTGCACGCGCAGCGGGAAATCAAACCTGAGGTGCTGGATCTGGGCGACAGTTTTTGTACTGACAGCATTGTGTGTGCCGAAGATAACGGCCGTTGGGACAACGTCGATCTGCGCCGAATCTGGTTGCTGGACGCCGCCTGATATTGCGGGTCGTTTTTATACATTTTTTACATCCCCGACCCGCATTTTAACCCTTTCTTTATGTGCGCCAGCGCAAGCTACTCAGCAAATCCAATCCTCTGGAGGTTGCTGTGAGTGCAGGCGTAATAACCGGCATTGTGCTGGTAGTGTTGTTGCTGGGCTATCTGATCTATGCCCTGTTAAATGCGGAGGCCTTCTGATGGCGGCCAATGCGTTTTTACTGATCGCGGTTTATCTGCTGTTGCTGATGGTGATGGCGCAACCGCTGGGGCGTGGGCTGGCCGCGCTGGTTGCCGATAAACCCCTCTTTGCACGTGCTGAAGCCCTGCTATGGCGTTTTTCGGGTGTACAAGAAGGCGGTATGCGCTGGCAGCACTACCTGCTGGCAATTTTGGTGTTCAACCTGCTTGGCTTCGTGGTGCTGCTCGCCATCCTGATGTTTCAGGGAGCGTTGCCGCTCAATCCGCAACATCTTCCCGGACTGAGCTGGGATTTGGCGCTGAATACCGCTATCAGTTTTGTCACCAACACCAACTGGCAGTCTTATGCCGGTGAAAGCACCCTGAGTTACTTCAGCCAGATGGTCGGGCTGACGGTGCAGAACTTCGTTTCCGCCGCCACCGGCATCGCCGTGGCGTTTGCGCTGATTCGCGGTTTTGCTAATCGTTCGGTGGCAACCCTGGGCAACGCCTGGCGCGATTTAACGCGCATTACACTCTATGTCCTGTTGCCGATCAGCCTGCTGATGGCGCTGTTTTTTGTCAGCCAGGGCAGCATCCAGAACTTCCTGCCGTATCACAACGTCACCAGCCTGGAAGGTGCGCAGCAAACGCTGGCAATGGGGCCGGTTGCCTCTCAGGAAGCCATCAAAATGCTGGGCACCAACGGCGGCGGCTTTTTCAACGTCAACTCTGCGCATCCGTTTGAGAACCCTACCGCGCTGAGCAATTTCGTACAGATGCTTAGTATCTTCCTGATTCCTGCAGCACTCTGCTTTGCCTTTGGCGAAAGCGTTAAAGATCGGCGCCAGGGCTCAATGTTGCTGTGGTCCATGACGTTGATGTTTGTCGTGGCTGCTGCGCTGGTGATGTGGGCCGAACTACGTGGCAACCCGCACTTTCTGACGCTAGGGGCTGACAGCGCCATCAATATGGAAGGCAAAGAAACGCGCTTCGGCATTCTCAACTCCAGCCTGTTTGCGGTGATTACGACGGCGGCGTCCTGCGGTGCGGTAAACGCGATGCATGACTCGTTTACGGCGCTGGGCGGTATGGTGCCGATGCTGCTGATGCAACTGGGCGAGGTGGTGTTTGGCGGCGTGGGTGCCGGTCTGTACGGGATGCTGCTGTTTGTCTTACTGGCGGTGTTTATTGCCGGGTTGATGATTGGCCGCACACCGGAATTCCTCGGCAAGAAAATCGACGTATGGGAAATGAAAATGACGGCCCTGGCGATTCTGGTCACGCCCGCGCTGGTGTTGATCGGTACGGCGATTGCGATGATGACCGACGCCGGACGCGCAGGTATGGCAAACCCCGGAACGCATGGCTTTAGTGAAGTCCTGTATGCCGTTTCGTCGGCCGCCAATAACAATGGCAGCGCCTTTGCGGGCCTGAGCGCCAATACGCCGTTCTGGAACCTGCTGCTGGCGGTGTGCATGTTCGTAGGTCGCTTCGGCATCATTATTCCGGTCATGGCGATTGCGGGGGCAATGGCGGTGAAAAAAGTGCAGCCGGTAGGTAACGGCACGCTCCCTACGCACGGTCCGCTGTTTATCGCACTGCTGGTCGGTACCGTCTTGTTGGTCGGCGCGCTGACCTTTATTCCTGCTCTGGCGCTGGGTCCGGTCGCCGAGCACCTGCAACTTATTCAGGGACAATCATCATGAGTCGTCAACAACAGGTGTTTGACGCAGCGCTGTTACGTACCTCAGCGATCGATGCGGTAAAAAAACTCGATCCTCGCGTGCAGTTTCGCAATCCGGTCATGTTTGTGGTTTACCTGGGCAGTATCCTGACCTCGATTCTGGCCATAATGATGTTTACCGGACACCAGAGCGGCAGCGCCAGCTTTACCGGCGCGATTGCCCTGTGGTTATGGTTCACCGTGCTGTTTGCCAACATGGCAGAAGCCCTGGCGGAAGGGCGCAGTAAAGCCCAGGCAAACAGCCTGAAAGGCGTTAAAAAGACCAGCTTCGCCAAAAAACTGTCGGCGGCGCACTACGGTGCAGCGTGGCAGCAGGTGGCGGCCGATGCGCTGCGTAAAGGGGATGCCGTGCTGGTAGAGGCCGGTGATGTGATCCCCTGCGACGGTGAAGTCGTGGAAGGGGGCGCATCGGTAGACGAGAGCGCGATCACCGGTGAATCGGCACCGGTGATCCGTGAATCGGGCGGGGATTTCGCCTCGGTGACCGGCGGGACACGCATTCTGTCTGACTGGCTGGTCATTACCTGCAGCGCCAACCCAGGCGAAACCTTCCTGGACCGGATGATCGCCATGGTCGAAGGCGCACAGCGTCGTAAAACCCCGAATGAGATTGCCCTGACCATTCTGCTGGTGTCGCTCACCATTGTGTTTCTGTTAGCCACCGTCACGCTGTGGCCTTTTTCAGCCTGGGGCGGCACGCCGGTCACCATCACCGTACTGGTGGCGCTGCTGGTATGCCTGATCCCGACCACCATTGGCGGTCTGCTGTCCGCTATCGGCGTGGCCGGGATGAGCCGGATGCTGGGCGCTAACGTCATTGCCACCAGTGGCCGCGCTGTTGAAGCCGCTGGCGACGTGGATGTGCTGATGCTGGATAAAACCGGCACCATCACGCTGGGTAACCGTCAGGCAACGCAGTTTTTACCGGCTCCCGGCGTCACGGAAGAACAGCTGGCGGATGCGGCGCAGCTGGCGTCCCTGGCGGATGAAACGCCGGAAGGGCGCAGCATCGTGGTGCTGGCGAAGCAAAAGTTTAACCTGCGTGAACGTGACCTGAGCAGCATGGGCGCCAGCTTTATTCCCTTCTCGGCTCAAACCCGTATGAGCGGCGTCAACGTACAGGACCGCCTGATCCGTAAAGGTGCGGTCGATGCGGTGCGCCGTCATATTGAAGCCAGCCACGGTGCCTTTCCGGCTGAGGTGAACGCCCGGGTTGAAGAGGTGGCGCGGGCCGGTGGCACACCGCTGGTGGTGGCGGAAGGCGCAAAGGTGCTGGGCGTGGTGGCGCTAAAAGATATCGTTAAAGGTGGCATCAAAGAACGTTTTGCGGAACTGCGCAAGATGGGCATTAAAACCGTGATGATCACCGGTGATAACCCGCTCACCGCCGCCGCCATCGCGGCAGAGGCAGGGGTGGATGACTTTCTGTCAGAAGCGACGCCGGAAGCCAAGCTGGCACTGATTCGTCAGTATCAGGCGGAGGGGCGCTTAGTCGCGATGACCGGTGACGGCACCAATGACGCGCCAGCGTTGGCCCAGGCGGACGTGGCGGTCGCCATGAACTCGGGTACTCAGGCGGCGAAAGAAGCGGGCAACATGGTCGATCTGGACTCGAACCCCACCAAACTGCTGGAAGTGGTGCACATTGGTAAGCAGATGCTGATGACGCGCGGTTCCTTGACCACCTTCAGTATCGCCAATGACGTTGCCAAGTATTTCGCCATCATCCCGGCCGCCTTTGCTGCAACCTATCCACAGTTAAATATGCTCAACGTGATGCAGCTGCACTCGCCCGCATCGGCCATCCTGTCGGCCGTGATTTTTAACGCCCTGGTGATTGTATTCCTGATCCCTCTGGCGCTTAAAGGTGTCAGCTATCGTCCTTTGAGTGCCGCATCGCTGTTGCGCCGTAATTTACTGATTTATGGGTTAGGTGGGCTGCTGGTGCCCTTTGTCGGCATCAAAGCGATTGATATGTTGCTCGTGCTGTCTGGTATGGCCTGAGGAGATTAAAATGAGTCAGTTACGTCCGGCGATTTTCCTGCTTTTGCTGCTAACGGTTGTGTGCGGCGTCGTTTATCCTTTGCTTACCACGGGACTGTCGCAACTGCTGTTTCCCTGGCAGGCTAACGGGTCAGTATTGAATGTCGATGGCGAAGAACGGGGATCAGCGCTGATTGGTCAGAATTTTAGCCAGCCCGGTTATTTCTGGGGGCGTCCTTCTGCAACCGGTGATAAGCCTTATAATCCTCTGGCCTCCAGCGGCAGCAACCTGGCGGCCAGCAACCCGGCGCTGGATAAGGCTGTAGCCGAGCGCGTGGCGGCTTTGCGCACGGCGAATCCGCAGGCTAACGGGGCGGTACCGGTCGAGCTGGTTACCACCTCGGCCAGTGGACTGGACCCGGAGATTTCGCCTGAGGCTGCGCTGTGGCAGGCACCGCGTATCGCGGCGGCACGTCAGCTGCCGCTGGCGAAAGTGGATGCCCTGGTAGACAGCATGACGCAGCGCCCGCTGCTGCCCTTTATCGGCGAACCGACTGTCAATGTGCTGCAGCTTAATCTGGCGCTGAACGACCTCAAATAACTGTAAGGACGCTATGAACCACGAACCGCTGCGCCCCGATCCGGATGCGCTGCTGCAGACCAGCAGCGACAGCCATCGCGGCAAACTGAAAATCTATTTTGGCGCCTGTGCGGGCGTAGGAAAAACCTATGCCATGTTGCAGGAGGCGCAGCGGCTGCGTGCCCAGGGGCTGGATGTGCTGGTGGGCGTAGTGGAAACGCACGAACGTCCGGAAACAGCGCAGCTTCTTAACGGACTGGTGCTGTTGCCGCGCCGGGCGACGGGCCGTTCGCGGCATGCGGAGTTCGACCTTGATGCCGCGCTGGCGCGCCATCCGGCAGTAATTTTGATGGATGAGCTGGCGCACACGAACGTGAAGGGCTCACGTCATCCCAAACGCTGGCAGGATATTGAGGAACTGCTGGAGGCGGGCATTGATGTCCTGACGACAGTGAATGTTCAGCATCTGGAAAGTCTGAATGATGTGGTCGGTGGCGTCACCGGCATTCAGGTGCGTGAAACCGTTCCCGATCCCTTTTTCGACGCTGCCGATGAAGTGGTACTGGTTGATCTCCCGCCTGACGATCTCCGCCAGCGCCTGAAAGAGGGCAAGGTATACATTGGCGATCGTGCCGAACGCGCCATCGAAAATTTCTTTCGTAAGGGCAACCTGTATGCCCTGCGTGAGCTGGCGCTGCGCCGCACTGCCGACCGGGTCGATGACCAGATGCGCGCCTGGCGCGACAGTCAGGGCCGCGATCGGGTCTGGCACACGCGTGATGCCATTTTATTGTGTATTGGGGACGATACCGGCAGCGAAAAACTGGTGCGGACGGCGGCGCGGCTGGCCGCCAGGCTGGGCAGCGAATGGCACGCCGTTTACGTGGAAACGCCCCGGCTTAACCGGCTACCGGAAGCGCGGCGTCGGGCCATTTTACGCACGCTGAAGCTGGCGCAGGATATGGGGGCGGAAACGGCGACGCTGTCCGACCCTGATGAGGCGCAGGCGGTCCTGCGTTACGCGCGGGAACACAATCTGGGTAAGATTGTGACAGGCCGACGCCCGGCGCGCCGCTGGCGGCGTGACAGCTTTGCCGAGCGGCTGGGGCAGTTGGGTCCCGATCTGGATCTGTTGGTCGTGGCGCTCAATGAGCCTATCCAGGATGCGCCCCATCCGTTAGCCGAGGATCGGGTTAACAGCGACAAATGGCGGCTGCAGCTGCGCGGCGTACTGATGGCGCTGGTGCTGTGTATTGTGGTCACCGCCGCAGGGCAGTCGGTTCTGATCAGCTTCGATCCGGCCAACTGTGTGATGATCTATTTGCTGGCGGTGGTGATCGTCGCGTTGCGCTATGGACGATGGCCCTCCGTTATCGCCACCGTCATGAACATCATTGCCTTTGACCTGTTTTTCGTCGCACCTACCGGCACGGTCGCGGTCTCGGATTTGCAATACCTGGTGACCTTTGGGGTGATGCTGGCGGTCGGGGTCATTGTTGGCAACCTGACGGCCGGCGTCCGCTACCAGGCGCGGGTTGCCCGCTACCGGGAGCAGCGCACGCGGCAGCTTTATGAAATGGCCAAGTCGCTGGGAAGCGGCCTGACGCCTGAAGATATCGCCGCAACCAGCCAGCGGGTGCTGGAGGCGACCTTACAGGCGCGATGCCTGCTGCTGCTACCCGATGAGCAGGGCGAACTGCACACGCTGGGCAACGCGCTGCCGGGCAACGAACCGGATTGGGCTATCGCGAAATGGAGCTTCAGCAAGGGCCAGCCAGCAGGCGCAGGCACGGACACCTTACCGGCGGTGCCCTACCAAATTCTGCCGCTGAAAGTGGGCGATCTGTGTCGCGGATTGCTGGTGGTTGAACCGCAGAATGTGCGTCAGCTGATGGTGCCGGAACAGCAACGGCTGCTGGAAACCTTCACCGTGCTGATTGCCAATGCCCTGGAGCGGATGGCGCTGTCCCAGAGTGAGGCGGCTTCCCGGCTGTCAGCTGAACGTGAGCAGCTGCGTAATGCTTTGCTGTCGGCGCTCTCCCATGATTTACGTACCCCGCTGACGGTGCTGTTTGGTCAGGCAGAAATGCTGATGCTGGACCTGGCCAGCGATAACTCAAAGTATGTGCCCCAGGCCAGCCAGATTCGTGAACAAACCCTGAGTACCATTCGTCTGGTCAGCAACATGCTGGATATGGCGCGTATTCAGTCAGGCGGCCTGAATTTACGCGAAGAGTGGCTGGCGCTGGAAGAGGTGATTGGCGGCGCGCTCAGTAGCATGGCGCCGTCGCTCAAGGGAAGAGAGGTCGAACTCGACCTGCCTGAAGATATTGTCCTGATCAAAGGCGACAGTACGTTGCTGGAGCGGGTATTTACCAACCTGATTGAAAACAGCCTGAAGTACGCTGGCAACTGTGCGCCCCGCGGCATACGTGCCTGGTGTGAAAATACCCGGCTGGAAATCGCCATCTGGGATGGCGGGCCGGGCATCGCCCAAAACGACCTGACGCGGATTTTCGATAAATTTTCACGCGGTGATAAAGAATCGGCCGTACCGGGCGTTGGGCTGGGACTGGCGATTTGTAAAACGATTATCGAAAGCCACGGCGGTCAGATCTGGGCGGAAAATCGTGCTGAAGGCGGTGCCTGCTTTCGTCTCTCTTTACCACTTCCACCCGTTCCTGAAATTTCTCCTGAAGGCTTGAAATAACTTCACAGATGATCGGTTATAATGCGCGACCTTACTGATTATGATTGGGAAATTATGGAACGTTTTACCGAAAACCTGATGTATGCATCGCGCTGGTTGTTGGCTCCGGTTTACATTGGACTTTCGCTGGGACTGCTGGCGCTCACCGTCAAATTTTTCCAGGAAATTTTTCACCTGTTGCCCAACATTTTTAGCATTGCAGAAAACGATCTGATTTTGCTGCTGCTGTCGCTGGTGGATATGACGCTGGTGGGTGGGTTGCTGGTCATGGTTATGCTGTCAGGCTACGAAAACTTTGTGTCCAAACTCGACATTGACGAGGGCAAAGAGAAGCTGAGCTGGCTGGGCAAGATGGATTCCGGCTCGTTGAAAAATAAAGTCGCGGCCTCGATTGTGGCGATTTCCTCCATTCACCTGCTGCGGGTGTTTATGGATGCGCGCAATGTCGAAAACGACAAGCTGATGTGGTACGTCATCATCCACCTGACCTTTGTCCTGTCTGCCTTCGTGATGGGCTGGCTGGACAACATGTCGCGAGCGGAAAAGAAAAACGTCTGATCGACGGCAACCCCCTGGACGCCGTCCGGTGACACGGCTTCCCCGGTGGGGGAGGCCTTTTTCAGCCTGAAGCGGGCCGCGCGCCCGTCAGATGCGGAAATACCGCTTTGATCATGGCAAAGAAGGCGGTCAGCCTGGCGGGATAATAGCTCGCCCACGGATAGGTCAGCCAGACTGGCAACGGGGGAGCCTGCCATTCCGGCATAAGCTGAATCAGATTGCCCTGTGCCAGATCCTCCTGAATGACCCATGTCGACAGAATAGCGGTTCCCAGCCCCGCCAGCGCAGCTTTGCGCACGGCGAAGAGGCTGTCGCTGCTGAGCAGGGGAACGATAGGCAGATTCATCGGTTCCCCCTTGTCTTTATGTTGTAATGCGATCTCGTTACGGTAGAAACTCGTCAGCGCCAGCCACGGCAAATCGCCCAGTTGCGCCACCTGGTTAATCGGGGGATATTGCTGAAGCAGCGCGGGCGCAGCGACAACAATGCGCGGCACTTCGGCCAGCAGCACGGCTACAACAGAAGGGTCGGTCAGTGCCCCCACCTGAATCGCACAGTCCACGTTCTCGGCGACGAAGTCTGGCGTCCTGTCGTTCAGCATCCATTCAATGCGCAAACGCGGATAGCGGCGCATAAAGTTCACCAGCGGTGTGACCAGCTGATCCTGGCCAAAAGCGTGGGGCGCGCGCACCCGCAAAATGCCAATCGGATCGCTGCCGGCGCCGGTCAGTTCATCTTCCAGCGCGTGCCAGGTTGCCAGGAGCTGCCGGGCCTGTGCATAGCAACGCTCACCATCATCAGTCAGCTTTAGCGCATGGGTGGTGCGCAGAATCAGTTTCAGCCCCAGCCCCTGTTCAAGAGACTGCAACCGGCGACTGATTGTCGGTTGCGTAATACCCAGTTGCAACGCTGCGGCAGACAAACTGCCGCTTTCGACAATGCGAATAAAGGTGTGCATCAGTTCGATACGATCGCTGTTACTGAAATTGCTCATGCGTTCCACGTATAACCGTTTTGCTTTTTATTAGTCTACCGCGTATGTCAAAAACAGGCTTTACTTGCCACACTATTTTTTGAGGATGTAACCATGTCAGCGGTAAAAACTATGACTCCCCACTCAACTGAACGCCTGCCCGCCCCCCTGGTCTTTACGCTGGCTGCCGGCGCGGGCCTGAGCGTGGCCTCGATTTACTACAGTCAGCCGATGCTGGATATCATCGGTAAGCAGTTTCAGGTTAGTGTGAGCACCGTAGGCATGGTGCCGATGTTAACGCAGGCCGGGTATGCTTTAGGTATTCTGCTGCTGGCCCCGCTTGGCGATCGCCACGATCGCCGCACGATAATTTTGATCAAAGGGCTGCTGTTGGTGATGGCGCTGCTGCTGTGTGGGTTTTCCGGCGGCATCAGCGCGCTGCTCATCGCCAGCTTTGTCACCGGCCTGACGGCGACCGTGGCGCAGGATATTGTTCCGGCATCGGCGGCGCTGGCACCGGCGCACAGCCGGGGTAAAACCGTGGGTACGGTAATGACGGGATTACTGGTAGGCATTTTACTCTCCCGGGTCGTCAGCGGCGTGGTGGCAGAGTATTTTGGCTGGCGCACCATGTATATTATCGCGGCTCTGGCTGTGTTTCTGATTAGCCTGACGTTGTGGCGTGTGCTGCCGCGCTTTACGCCCGGCACGTCGGTAAGCTATCCCCGCCTGCTTTTATCGCTGGTTCACCTGTGGCGCGAACACCAGACCCTGCGGCGCGCGGCCCTGGCTCAGGGACTGCTTTCTGTCAGCTTCAGCGCCTTCTGGTCTACGCTGGCGATCATGCTCAGCGAACGTTTTCACTTTGACAGTGCCATCGCCGGTGCCTTTGGTCTGGCAGGGGCGGCGGGTGCACTGGCCGCGCCGCTGGCGGGTAACCTGGCCGATCGACTCGGCCCGGCACGCGTGACCCAGTTTGGTGCCGGCCTGGTCACGGCGGCCTTCGCCCTGATGTTTTTGCTGCCGCTGCTGTCGCTCCCCGGTCAGTTGGTCGTCATCGTTATCAGCACGCTTGGTTTCGACTTAGGCGTGCAGGCCACGCTGGTCGCCCATCAAACGCTGATTTATGGTCTGGTACCCGATGCACGTAGTCGTCTTAACGCCCTACTGTTTACCATCGTGTTTATCGGCATGGCCAGCGGTGCGGCGCTGGGCAGCCTGGCGCTTGCCCACTGGGGCTGGAATGGCGTTGTGGTGTTGTCCACGCTCGCCGCCGCTGCCAGCCTGATGGTGCGGCTCGCCAGTCGTCATCTCAAGGACTGATCCTTCCGCCCGTCAGCAAATGTGCCAGGCTTAGTCATAAACTCAATTAAAACGGTGCGTTATGAACTTTATTGCCTGGACAGCTGCGACGGGCTGTCTTCTGTTATTAATGTCACTGGCATCAGGGTGGATCCACCGTGGCCCAGTGACCTCTTTTGGTCTTTTCTTGTTAGCCGGGATCGCCTGTGGGCCGTGGATGTTTGATGTTATCGAGATTGATATCATTCGCCATGCGGAACTGGTGACGCACATTACCGAAATCACGATGGCTGCGTCACTGTTTATTACGGGGCTCAAATTACGCTTGCCGCTTAAAGCGAAAAGCTGGCGAGCCGGAGGCTTACTGGCCTTTCCGGCGATGTTGATGACGGTGGCGGCCATGACGCTGCTGTCTCATTGGCTGGTCGGGTTGTCCTGGCCCGTTGCACTGGCGTTTGGCGCAATTGTTGCGCCCACCGACCCGGTACTGGCTAGCCTGATTTCGGTGAGCGACGCGCAGGACGATGACGCCTTGCGCGTCGCCATTTCTAGCGAGGCGGGCATGAATGATGGTTCAGCGCTGCCGTTGCTGGTGCTGGCTTTGCTGCTGTTCAACGGCGAAAACCTCAGTGCAGGCATGCTGGCGCACTGGGCTGCTGTCGACGTCGTGTGGGCCATCGGCGGCGGTATCCTGCTGGGATTTGGCCTGGGCCGACTCGTTGGCTTACTGGCCACCCGGCTTCGCAATGCGCATGGGGATTGCGCCCCCAACGACTTTCTGGCGCTGGCGTTGATCGCGCTCAGCTACGCCCTGGCGGAATGGCTGGGTGCTTCAGGCTTTCTGGCCACCTTTGCCGCCGGTCTTGGGCTGCGCCGTGCTGAGCTGGGCGTCTTTAAACGTTACCAGCCAGACGATATGTCGGACGACGATCGGTTACTGCCTGCAGAGGCATTGGTCAATCCCAACAAGCGCCTGCAGCAACGCAGCAGTGGCATGGTGAAATCCGTTGGTTTAGTAGTAGGCGACGCGCTTTCTTTTGGCGATACTATTGAACGTTTGCTGGCTGCCATCATGATGGTGGTACTGGGCGTAACCATGGCATACCACTGGAACATTCAGGGCATCTTCCTTGGACTGCTGCTGTTTATCGTGGTGCGCCCCCTGGCGGTGTGGTTGGTTACCCTCGGGACGGGCATGCCGCTTCCTCAGCGGTTGCTTATTGGCTGGCTGGGTATCCGCGGTATTGGGAGCCTTAACTATATTGCGTTCGCCTGGGTCCATGGCATGGGGGGCGCAGAAGCAACGATAATGGCTGATATGGCGCTGACGCTGGTGGTGTGCAGTATCGTGGTTCACGGCATTTCGGTGACGCCGCTGCTCAACTGGCGCCAGGCCCGACTGGAGGCGAAACAACGCCAGTCATGAGAGTGAATTAACTGATAACGGGAGTAGATGATGAAGATATCTCAGATACTGTTGCTGAGCATGCTGGCGTCGGGCAGCGCGCTGGCGGAAGACAATAGTGAAGAAAGCGTGTATGCAAGCCAGCTGTGTCACATTGTTAGCAGTGAAAAAAGCGTTTCGACAGCCGACCAGTATGTGGAAAAAATGAAGGCCAGCGTGGCAGGATCGCAGTCCTCCTCTGCCGTCAGCAAGCCTGAATTTGATGAAGAGCTGGCCAATGAAGTGGCCAGCGCCTGGCTGCAGCTGGGTGATGAAGAACGCGCCAAACTCCGCACCAATACCCAACAGTGTGAACAAACGGTGATGACGCAGTTTCAGCAGGAAGATTAACCGCAGTTAATTCGCCAATAAACGCGCTAAAATGGCGCGTTTTTTAATGGATTTTCCCTACCGATTGCGTACATAATCGCCAGCGTCTTAACCAAATGTGCGATACATAATAAAAACGCAGCGGGCCGAAAGGGTCGGCTGACCTTTATGGCATTGATTTAACAGGCATCATGATTACGCGTCGACGCTTTATTTTCGGCACAGGAGCGCTTGCGCTTTCACTGGCTACCAGCAAACTGTTTGCCCGCGATGATATTATTCCTCTCTGGCCGGACGAACCGCCCGGCGGCGGTGGGCCGTCTGGAACATTGCGCGTGGACGCCTGGGGTTCATGGTCGAATATTGTCAGCCCGGCGATTCAACGCTTCAGGCCAGAAAATCCCAATGGCGAAGCGGTGCTGATTGCGGCCGGGGGAGGCTACCGGTGGATTGGTATGGGACGCGAAGCCTGGCCCGTCGCGCACTGGTTAAATGCTAACGGTTATACCGCCTATGTGCTCAGCTACCGCTTACCGCGCGAGAAATGGCAGGCTGGCAACCTCGCGCCCTTACAGGATGCACAGCGCGCGCTGCGCCTGATACGTTCGTTTGAACGAAAAGTGCATGTCCTGGGGTTTTCGGCTGGGGGGCATTTACTGGGCATGGCGGCGGCGCGCCCGGAATTTCAGTCATATCCGCCGGTGGACAGGCTGGATCAGGAAGTCCCTAAAGCCGACAGTGTTGGGCTGATTTACCCGGTGATTACGCTTGAAGCGCCCTATCAGCATACCAACACGCACCTGATGATGGTGGGCAATGACGCCAGTCCGCAAGAAGAAGCCAGCTGGTCAGTACAAAACTATGTGACGAATCTCTATCCGCCCACGTTCCTGGCTCAGGCCGGAGACGATCACACCTCAAAACCCTTTAACACCCAGCTCATGCGTGACACCTGTCGCCGCAACCGCGTACCGGTGCAGCTGATTCAGCTGTCCAGCGGGGGGCATGGTTTTGGACTCGGCAAAGCGGGTACACCTGCCGCGCTGTGGGATCAGGCCTATGTTAAATGGCTGGAAAACCTCAGTCAGGGCGCATTGGCGGTCAGGCACGCCTCCGTTCTGTCCTGACTGACGCTTCCTGCGGCAGGCGTAAAAAAAGCCGGCATTTGCCGGCCTCGCTAAATGAGCGATGATCAGGATTGAAGCAACACAGGACGAAGCAGCAATAGGCGGATCAGAATTGATAGGTCAGGCCCATACCGATACTGTTTTTCGTCGTAATGCCGGTGGCGCGCGTAAAATCGTTTTCCTTCAGTAAGTTAATGCGGTAGTCCACGTAGGTCAGCATGTTCTTGTTGAAATAGTAATAGGTGCCCACCGCAATATATTTCTGCATCGTCTGGCTGCCCCCGGCAAAATTCCCAGCGCCCTGCAGGTTTTCGCCACGCTGCGTGACAAAACCGACAGAAGGGCGCAAACCGTTCAGGAACTGGTACTGTGCAATCGCCTCAAAGTTATGGGTTTTGTCGGCGACCTGTGCCAGCTGTCCATAAGGCGTAACGTCATTGGCTTCGCCATACATGGCGGCCAGATAGATCTGGTTGGCGTCATATTTTGCAGAGGTTACCCAGGCGGTGGCATCGTCTCCCTGACCGTCAGCTTGCTGAGTCAGTGTCCGTTTTGCTTTCATCCCTGCTGCCGCAATGCTCAGCCCATCGGTAATGCTGTAAGTCAGGCCAGCACCGTAACCATCTCCGTTAGCCAGTTTGGCGGTTGTGCGGTCATTTTTCCCTTGATACTGCAGGGTTAACTTTAACCCGCCCCAGTCCGGAGAGTGCCAGGTCGCGAGGCCGGTTGAGCGTTTTGACAGGAAGTTATCGTTGGTGGTCATGGTGCCGGAACCGTAGATCGGTGCCATATCCGTATAGGCAGAGGCAACATACAGTACCCCAAAGCTACGGCCATAATCGAACGAGCCGAAGTCGGCGAGTTTCAGACCGGCAAACCCTAAACGTGTGGCATTACCCGTTTGCGCATCGCTACCGCCTTCACTGTGATTCAGCTGGAAATTATATTCCCATTGACCATAACCGGTAAGCTTATCATTAATTTGCGTCTCACCTTTAAAACCCAGGCGTGCATAAGAGTTGTCGCCATCTTCTGCAATATTATCTGAGAAAACATGGCGCGCATCGACTTTACCGTACAGGTCGAGCTTATTTCCACTTTTATTATAAATCTCGGCGGAGCATGCAGAAAATGAGACCAGAAAACACATTGCATACGGCGCGACTGTTTTTATTTTATTGTGCATATCATCTACCCTTATCAGTTAACTAAAGCATGAGGATGTTACCGCTCAGGGCGGTATTTATTTCAATATCACTTTCGTCTTATTTAATGACTAAATAATAAAATGGGTATAGCGGCCATAAAGTTTATGGCCATTTTTTATAATGGCTTTCCCTGGTGTTATTGCATTCAGGCAGAGAACATCCTGATGAACTTTTTATTCAAAATGCCAAGTCGGGTATATCGCTTAATACCGTTTGTGCGCCCGCATCAATATATTTTCGGGCAAGCATCGGGTCATTGATTGTGGCAATCGCGAATTCAATACCTGAACGGGCCAGGCGCGTCAGGTCTTCGTCCGTTGCGAAGTCACCCAGGAAATGCAGGATCTGGCAACCTGTTCTGGCGAGGAGCGCCGCCGGGTCTTTTGGCGGGACGCAAACCGCCAGCCCACGCGGTACGTCAGGCATCAGCCTGGCGGCAACCTGCAGCGAAATCTCAGAGAAGCTACTGATAAATAACTTCTTCTCGCTCGCTGGCCACAGCGACTTCAACTGAGCGATCGCAATCTCCGCCGTTTCCACTTCCTGCCCGGAGGTGGGTTTGATTTCCAGTTGCAGCCCGACGCCTTTATCCAGTACAAAGCCCACAGTTTCAGCCAGCGTAGGCACTTTCACGCCTTTAAAGAGGTGGCCGTAACACACGCCAGCCTCCAGCGACCGGATCTCATCCAGGGTTAAATTTGCCACATAGCCTTTGCCATTCGTTGTCCGGTCTACGGAATCGTCATGAATAATGACCGGGTGCATATCTTTGGTGAGTTTGACATCCACCTCTATCCACGTCGCTCCGCGTTCAACCGCCGCCTGAAACGAAGGCAGCGTGTTTTCCGGTGCCAGCAGCGGTGCTCCCCGATGGGCAATCAGGCGGGCGTTCACTACGCGTGCAGGGTGTTTTTTGGTCGACATTCTTGGCTTTACCTTCTGTTAGGGTTTTATCGCAGGTCTACTTAAGCAAAACCTGGTTAGAGAATTCGGTCCTGACTTCATCACCCAGCGGTTTAGGCATGAACTGAGTGCCATGAACGCGCTCTTTGCTGTTGATCAGCCCGGCATCACGATTCACTTCTTTGTTTTGAGGCGTAATGCCATAAACCTGCTGGAACAGCCGTTGGGTGGTGGGCAGCGTCAACCAGTGGATAAACAGCAACGCTGCCGCTTTGTGGGGCGCGTTTTTAGGTATCGCCACCATATTTCCGCCGCCGGGCATGCCGAAATCGGGGATATACAGCCGGATAGTTTTCGGGACTTCACCGTGGTTTTCTAATCCCACCAGGTAATCTTCCCAGGCGGGGACCAGCAGGAACTCACCGCTGACCAGTCGGGTGACGCTGTCGGCGTTGGAGGCCGTAATGATGTAGTTGGGGCGCTGCTGTTTGAACCAGTTCCAGGCGGGCTGCAGAGCCGTCAGGCTTTTTACATCAGCGTCGCCTTTGGTGAAATCAAAACCCGGTACCAGCGTGCGCGTCACCGATTCAATAAAGGCCGGGCCGGAACCGCCGTTTTCAACGTTGAAGCCAAATTCCTGAGGATGACTTTGCAGGAAGGACGTAATCTGCGGCAGGGTTCGTGGCAACTCACTTTCTTTCAGGCGGCGCGAATCGTAGGCCAGACCGGTCTGGTTGCCCCAAAATGCCACGCCATAGCCTTTACTGTCCGTTCCCTCAATGGTGTAGTTCAGGGCTTTGCCTTCCGGCAGCAGTGTATTAAGCGGGCCAAAAAACGTTTGCTGAGGCGATACGGTACCGAATGCGCCCCCGCCAATCGAAAACACATCAATATCGCCCGTTTCTCGTCCCCGGTCAGCCATGAGTTTATTAATGTTGCCCTGTAATGTGCCTTCAGACAGGGTAACGTTAATACCGTACTGTTTTTCAAACAGGCTGACCTGCTCTTTTAAACGGTCCTGGTAATACCATTGATACCAGGTTAATTTCCCTTCTTTTTTCGCCTGTTCGACAATCTGTTCCCAGTTCATCGAGGTTAAATCCTGAGCCTGGCTACAGAAAGCCCCGGCCAGCAATAATATTGCAGCAACGAGTCTGAACATATTTTTCCCCAATAACGCGTGTTAAAGACTGTCAGCCTTTTCCTGCAAAGGAGGCGACAGGATTTTTTGTCAGTAATTTTTCTGCAATCAACATCAACATGACATTTGGCACAACCAGCATTAAAGAAATAACCGCCGCATTGGGTCGAATAAAGTTATAACCCAGATAAGAATACAGAATGGTAGGGACGGTAATAAAATCGGGTGAGCCAACAATGAAACTTATGGCGAACTCTTCTATTGATAACGTAAAGACAATAATTAATGCAGCAAATATTCCCGGTCTGATGGTGGGCAGGCAGGCCACTAAAAAACGGTTGATCACCGAAGCGCCCATATCTCGTGCTGCATCGAGCGTGTCCTGGCGTATCTGCGAAAATGACAGGGTCAGAATGCGCACGGCATAAGGCATCAAGATAATAATATGCCCCAGCAAAATGCCACCAAACCGGCTGTGAATGCCCGCCACGTTGAGCAACATGGAAAAAAACAGCGCGACGACAAAGCCCGGAACGATAAGCGGCAGTAAGATCGCATTCTGTAAAAGGTGTTTGCCCGTAAACGACATTCTGCCAAACGCCCACGCGGCAGGCAGAGCCAACATCAGCGTGCAGACGGAGACGGTTGCCGCCAGTAAATAGCTGTTCCTGAGCGCCTGGGGTAACGCGGTCGTGGTCCATACCTCCACCCAGCGTCCCAGTGAGAGAACCGGCGGCAGGGCATCTGGCCATGCCCACGGATGGGTTTTATCGACCAGTGACCACAGGACGGTCAACATAAAGGGAATAACCAGCCACAGCATAAACAGGGCGGTGATAAGGATCATCATGACGATTCGCAGCGGGGATAACGTCTCTCTGGCTTTCATTATCTCTGTTCTCCGGCTTGTTGTAGCCACTTCGCCAGGGTGGCAAGCACCACTGCACCGATAAAAGCCGCCAGCATCAAAATTACCGCGACAACGGCCGCAAGATTCCAGCCCTGCGCGCTGATTTCAGGGAAGCGCAGCATGTATTGCGAAAGAGAGAACACGCTGGTTGGCCCCGCAACGACCTGAAATGAAAAGTCACCCAAGGCGCCGATGAAGATCAGCACCAGCGATACCTGAACGGACTTGATAGATAAGGGCAGGATGATCTGTAACAACCGGGCAGTCTTGCCGGCGCCTAAATCCCGTGCGGCATTAAAAATTTCGTCACCAATCGCGCGCAGGCTGCCGGTAATGATAAGCAGCGCATAGGGAAGTTGTTTCCAGACCTGCAAAATAATCACGCCAATTCCCCAGCGGTCATTCTGCATTCTGATGGGGTGCGAGATGATCCCCAGCTTGAGCAAGCCCAGGTTAATAAAGCCCTGCCAGGAAATCAGGTTGATAAACAGCAGCGCAGCCACCAGCCCGTGTACCATCAGCGGGGCTTTGAGTAAGCCGCCCATCAGCATCGAGCCGGGAAACGGCTTTCTCAGCCACAGTGCCAGCGGAATCGCCAGGGCAACGGACAGCACTGCACTCAGCACGCCGATTCTGAGCGAATAGCCTGTCGCGCGCCACAGCTGGCTGTCATTCAGAATGGTTTGCCAGTACTGAAGCGTGAAGTGCGCCGGTGCGCCAAAATTAAACAGGCCAACGGATTGCGCTAACGCCATGATCACAATCAGCACCAGAGTGATGATGACCGGCGCGACCGCAGGCAGGACCAGCAACCAACAGAGCCTGTTCCGGTTGCGCGTTTTCATGAATAGCTTTCCCGTAAAAAGCGGATCTTGTCTGGCGCAATAGAGAAATTAACGTTGTCACCTTCGCGAATGTGGTTTTTACCGACCAGCTGGATACACCACTGATATTCCGTTTCTTCATGGCCCAGCGGATGAACCTGGAGTTCAGAAAGGTTGCCCAGAAAACTCACCGCACCGATCTCGAAGGCCAGCGTGTTTTTCCCGGCACTGTGTTCGCTGAGTAAGGCATCCTCAGGGCGCCAGAAGGTATAGACCTTGTCCGAGACGGGCGGCACATGGCTATGGATCTCCATTTCGCCCAGTACGCACGCAATGCGATAAATACCGGTGCTGCTGTCGCTATCCACTACGCGGGCTTTCATGACGTTAGCCTGACCGACAAAACCGGCGACAAAGCGGTTTACCGGGGAATAATAGATCTCATCCGGCGTACCGGTTTGTTCAATTTTTCCGGCATTCATGACCACTACAATGTCAGACATCGACAAGGCTTCTGCACGGTCGTGGGTAACATAAATGGCGGTAAACCCATGGGAGCGCTGAAGCTGTCTGATCTCCAGTCGTACCTTGTCGCGTAATTTGGCATCCAGATTTGACAGCGGCTCATCGAACAACACGATTTCCGGACGCACGGCCAGCGCTCTGGCAAGCGCCACGCGCTGCTGCTGACCGCCGGATAACTGCGCGGGCAGTTTAGGCAAATGCGCATTCAGCGATACCTGAGCGGCGGTCTGCGCGACGCGATCGTGAATGTCCGTTTTCGCCATCTTCATTTGCTTGAGGCCAAACCCGATATTTTCAGCAACGGAAAGGTGAGGAAAAAGCGCATAGGACTGAAAGCACATCGCCGTGTCGCGATGTTCAGGTTTTACATGATGCATGTCCTGCTGGTGGATCAGTACTTCGCCACTATCAAGACTGTAAAAGCCGGCAATAACTTTAAGCAGCGTGGTTTTGCCACAGCCAGATGGGCCAAGCAGGGAAACAAATTGTCCTTTTTTGGCCTGCAGTGAAATGCCGTTCAGCGCGACAAAATCGTCGAACGTCAGCATGGCATTGTGTATTTCTAGCGTGTTCACGTTGGGCTGCTCCGTCATATAATGCCAGGGACTTCTTAATTAATGCGAGACGCATAATAATTTGCTGTAGTGAATTTAAGCAATTTCAGACAGGTTAAGAATTTATTAAGTTTTTAAAACCTATATATAACAGTTAAATGAAGGGTTACTTTGAAATCGTACGTTTAACGCGCTAACTATTTTAATGCGTTGTGATTAATATTTGAGGCGAAGAACAAGGTTGTTGTATCAGCAAGCGCACAGAGGGCAGGACAGCGGGGGAACGCTGTCCTGAAATGCAGTGATGAGGTAAGCCGGGGGCAATGCGTGGTCAGGCGGGAGTAAAACGAGGGTGAGGGATAAACTGGGCGGAAAGGCGGTTCATTTCAGCCGTACCGACACTAACATGTGTACTGCTTTTTTCCTGTGTGCCGGCAAGATGCGCATCCAGTCCGGCCGCTTTACAGAGTGCATAACCCGCAGAAACGTCCCACATGCTGCTAAAACATTCCTGATAACCGTCAACGTAACCCAGCACGCTAAAGGTTAAACCTACGGTGGCACAGCGATAGCGCACCACATTCCAGCCGTCGTCCCGATAGGCCTTTTCAAGACAGAGCTGATGGGTGAAATCCCATGATGGACTATCGCCAATCGCCACGGTTTTCAGCGCCTCGGCGACCACTGGCCGTTCAAAGGGTTCACCATTCAGATAAACCCCTGTCTCTTTGCCGCCGCTGACCATGAGGTTTAATACCGGATGGACGATCACGCCCATAACCGGCTCGCCATCGTGCACATAGCCAACAGAAATCCCCCACAATGACGAGCCGCGCAGGAAGTTACTCGTACCATCGATAGGATCAACAGACCAGTAGCTGGCGCTGAGCTCACCGCCATGCTCTTCCCCAACAACAGAATCCTGTGGGAAATGGTGTTCCAGGCGCTGCCGAATCAGATTTTCCACTTCCCGATCGGCTTCACTGAAGACATCCTGCGGCCTTTTTTCGCAGATCGCTAATTCACTCAGCTGTCTGAAATAGTCAAGAGCCAAAAGTGAAGCCTCTTGTGCGATGCGTTCAGCAACCTTTAAGCGCGTTTCCATTGTTTACCTGATGTATAAGAAGAAGCATGTGAATGAAGACAGAACCCTACGCACATGAAAGTGCCCATCCGGACATAAGGCTCGCTTTTAATATAATGCTCATTGCATGATATTAGAGTGTCTCTCCGTTATGTTTCACTATTATGATGCTTTTATGATCGGGAAAAACCGGGCCGGAGAAGCTGAAAAGCAGCACATTTTATTAAAACGTAAAGGCAGGGGCCTTTACTATTCGTACTGCATAAAAGCATGCTAGGGTATTAACAGAACCCATTATTAAATACGGTGAGGACAACGCTGTGGTTCATGGATATTCCGCTGGTCATGAAGTCGAACTTAATCGCAGTGAAAAACTCATTCTTGAGCTTGTCCGCCGCAACGATGGCATTTCCCGCTCCTCGCTGGTTTCGCAAACCATTCTGAATCAGTCATCTGTTCACCGCATTGTTGATACGCTGACCGAAAACGGCTTTCTCAGCCTGGGGGAATCACCGTCCCAGGGAAGAGGCAAGCCCAGCCCATCGTTATCACTGAATGCGAATGCGCGTTACGGTTACGGCATCTCTATTAACTCAGACAGCGTTGCCGCCAGCCTGATTAATTTCCGGGGCGGTATTACAGAATACTGCGTACTGGATACGCATCCGCGCGATCCTGCCCGTACATTACTCAACATCAAACATCACTATCTGGATACCTTGAAACAATACGGTATTTCGCCAGACAAAGTCTGTGGTGTGGGATACAGCATGGCGGGCTTTCTTTATGAATCACGAAAGTATTTCAATCCGCCTGAACCTTTAAAAAACTGGATGGGCATCGATCTGCGCCGTGAAATTACCATGTTATTTGATCGACCAGTATGGATTGAAAATAACGCCACAACGGCGGCGCACGCTGAAGCCTTTTTAGGCGCCGGGCTGAAATACGATACCTTTGGCTATCTCTCTTTTAATTATGGTTTTGGCGGTGGCATCGTGATTAACGGTAAACCGTTCCAGGGTGCGTTTGGAAATGCGGGGGAGATCAGCCGTATTTTTACGCCGGAAGAGGGCAAGCTGCGCCCGGCCCTGGGGATCTTGATCGATCGGTTACGTAACGGTGGTATTGAAATTAAAGATATTCGCGATCTCAATCATAAATTCGATCCGGCCTGGCCGATTGCGCAACAGTGGGTAGAAGACGTCACGCCAAACCTGCATCGGGCAATGGATGCCATGAATGCGGTGATCGATCCCGGAGCCATCATATTAGGGGGCGAGATTCCCCGTAAGCTGGGCGAAATGTTTTTAGCCATGCCGCGCATCAGTTCGGGTAAACGCTGGAACATTTCTGCGGAATATCCGGATATTCTGCTGAGCGAGATCGAAGGGGACAGTTCGGCGCTGGGCGCGGCGTTGACGCCGCTGCGGGAGACCTATTTTAATTGAGGCTGCTGCCCGCAGACCACAGGGTCAGCGGGCAGCGCTACGTTATGCGCGTAAGCGGATTAACGCATCGTCACAAACTCTTCTGCCGCCGTCGGGTGAATCGCCACGGTGTTATCAAAGTCTTTCTTGGTCGCGCCCATTTTCAACGCCACCGCAAAGCCCTGCAGCATCTCGTCCATTCCGCCGCCGATGCCGTGAATACCCACAATCTTCTCCTCCGGGCCGACGCAGACTAACTTCATGCGGCACGGCTGGCGATGTTGGGTCACCGCGGTATACATTGCGGTAAAGGACGATTTGTAGACTTTTACCTGGTCATCACCGTACTGCTCGCGCGCTTGCGGCTCCGTCAGGCCCACGGTGCCGATCGGCGGATGGCTGAACACCACGGTAGGAATATTGCTGTAATCCAGGTGCTCATCGGGTTTGTTATTAAACAACCGCTCAGACAGGCGACGACCTGCCGCCACCGCTACCGGCGTCAGCTCAACGGCGCCGGTGTTATCACCAACGGCATAAACGCCTGGCACGTTGGTATTCTGGAATTTATCGACCTTAATATAGCCTTTTTCATCCAGCGCAACGCCCGCCGCCTCGATATTCAGGCTGTCGGTTTCCGGCACCCGGCCAATCGCCCAGACCAGGCAATCCACGGTGTATTCACTGCCGTTTTCCAACTGCAGCGTCAGGCTACCATCGGAATTTTTCACGACGGCTTTTGGTGTCGCCTCGGTATGCAGCGTTGGGCCTTCCGCGTTCATGACCTCAACCAGCGTATCGGTAATCAGCGGATCAAAGCTGCGCAGCGGGGCATGTTTACGGACGAATAAATGGGTTTCCGAGCCCAGCGCATTGACCACGCCTGCCAGCTCAACCGCGATATAACCGGCACCGATCACCGCGGTCCGTTTTGGCAGCGCATCAAGTTCAAAGAAGCCATCTGAATCAATTCCGTATTCCGCTCCGGGAATAGAGGGATGGCTCGGACGTCCGCCGGTGGCGATCAAAATATGGTCGGCCGTAATGGTTTCGCCATTGACTTCAACGGTATGCGCATCAATAAAACGGGCAAAACCGGTGATGACATCGACCTTATTTTTCCCCAGAACATTGTCGTATGATTGGTGAATACGGTCGATGTAGGCGCTGCGGTTTTTGACCAGCGTGCCCCAGTCGAAGCGGTTTACCGTGGTATCAAAACCATAATCAGGCCCGTAAAGATGAATGGCCTCGGCGATTTGCGCGGCATGCCACATGACTTTTTTCGGCACACAGCCTACGTTGACGCAGGTTCCGCCCAGCGCTTTGGCTTCTATCAAGGCACACTTCTGGCCATAGCTTGCTGCACGGTTAATCGAAGCAATACCGCCGCTGCCGCCGCCGATGGCGAGATAGTCATAATGTCGGGTCATTGAAGTATCATCCGGTTACATGGAAATTGATATAGAGTGTAACGCCGCAGGGCACGGTGTCGCAAAAATTGCGCCTATGATTGTAACAGGCCATATTTTTCCACTACTTACAGAGAAGCATAGCATGCACCTGACTTTTCTTGGCACGGGCGGTGGCGCGCCCAGCTTGCAGCGTAACGTCACCGCCATTGCCTTCACCCGGGCAAGCAGTGGCGACACCTGGCTGTTTGACTGTGGTGAAGGCACTCAGCTTCAGTTTATGCGATCCGATCTTAAACCCGGCAAGCTCGATAAAATCTTTATTACCCATTTGCACGGTGACCATATTTTTGGCCTGCCGGGCCTGCTCACCAGCCGTTCAATGGCCGGGCTGACCACGCCGATGACGGTTTACGGCCCAAAAGGACTGAAAGCCTTTGTTGATAGCGCACTTTCCCTGTCCAGCTCGTACACCGACTATCCGCTTGAGGTGATCGAGATTGCGGCGGGCGAGGTGCTGGATGATGGCGAGTTTCGTGTCACGGCCTGGCCGATGAATCACACTATTGACTGCTTTGGCTATCGTATTGAACAGCGAGACAAGCCCGGCTTTCTGGATGCCGCACGTCTCAAAGCGGAAGGTGTGCCACGTGGCCCGTGGTATCAACAGCTGAAGCAGGGAGAACGTATTACGCTGGAAGATGGACGCACCATTGATGGCGCGGCATATTTGGGGCCGTCCACCAAAGGAAAAACCCTGGCGATTTTTGGCGATACGGCACCCACCGAGGTGGCGTTACAGCTGGCGGCCAATGTGGATGTGATGGTGCACGAAACCACGCTGGAGGATGCGCTGGCGGAAAAAGCCAACGGGCGCGGTCACTCAACTACCGTGCAGGCCGCTACAGTAGCAAAGCAGGCCGGTGCAAAACGGATGATCGCCACGCATTTTAGCTCACGCTATCTCGCCAGAGATATGACGCGTTTGCTGGCAGAGTGCCAGGCCATTTTCCCCGAAACCGAGATGGCGTATGACCTGGCCGTCTTTACGCTGTAACGACTAATGCATCAGTGCCGGGTAGGTAAACAACAACAGATGAACCATGTTGAGTGCAAAATGGCAGGCTGTTGCCAGCCAGAGCCGGCCGCTCCAGTGCCAGACCAGGCCATAAATGAGCCCGGCCAGTCCGGCAAATATCATCAGCAGTACGCCGCCGGACGCATGCGCCAGGCCAAACAGCAAGGCGGTGGCCACCAGGGCGATTGTGCCGCCCCATTTCTGGCGCAGCCGCTGCTGTAGATAGCCACGAAAAAATGCTTCTTCTGCCAGCGAGACAAAAAACAGGTTGGCCAGTGCGAACGCGCCCAGCCAGTCAGGCAGGTGTGGCTCAAACGCCAGGCCACCCAGTCCTACCGCGCTGACTAACAGCAGCGGAATCGCCGCCACGGGTACCAGCCATAACAGAGGCGTGCGCGGTGGGTGCGCCTCAGCTTTGAACAGCGTCGGCATACAGGCCAGCAACAGGAAGGGGATCAGGGCTTTGTCAAAATTAAATGAAAAAGAGAAGGGCAGGCTGCGTGCGCCTACCTGAACGGCATCGATTTGACGCGGATTGTTAAAGCCGGGAATAACATGCAGCAGCAGCGCAGCGGCCATCACGACCAGGAGCACCTCGCTTATGCCCTGCCACAAGCGACTGCGGCGATCGTAAATACGAAACGCGACCAGCGCTGCCACCGCAGCAAAAACGAGGGTAACGGGCCAGTCCAGCACGTTCTGGTACACACCCAGAGCCGTTGCCAGTGCCAGCAGTAACAGAGAGAGGCGTTTCGCCGGTTGCAGAGCCGCCAGGGCGCCTGCCAGAATAATCCACATAAAAATGACCTGCGATATCACGCCGCCGTAACTGAACCGGCGACGCTAAACGGGAAAGGCGTTATTCAGGAACGATCTGGTTTACGCTGAAATGACCTGTACCTGCCGGTACCAGTTTCTGGTGTAACCACGGCAGCAGCGTATTCATCTGATCGGCCAGCTTCCAGGGGGGATTGATCACAATCATGCCGGAGGCGGTCATCCCGCGCTGATCGCTGTCAGGACGCACAGCCAGTTCAATTTGCAGGATATTTCGAATGCCGGTCGCCTGCAGATCGCGCAGCATATGCTTGATTTGCTGACGCATGACAACCGGATACCACAGGGCATAAACGCCGGTGCCAAAGCGCTTGTGGCCTTCCTGAATGCCTTTGACGACCGCCTGGTAATCACTCTTCATTTCATAAGGTGGATCGATCAGCACCAGCCCACGGCGTGAAAGCGGGGGCAGCTTTGATTTTAACTGCTGATAGCCATCGGCCTTTTCAACGCGCGCGCGGCTGTCTTTACTGAACTCAGTGCGCAGCATGGGAAAATCGCTGGAATGCAGCTCGGTCAGTTGAATCTTATCTTCCGGGCGGAGCAAGTGGCGGGCGATCAGTGGGGAGCCTGGATAGTAACGCAGCGTTCCACTGCGGTTCAGGGCATGAATCGCATCAAAATAGGGTTGCAGCAGTGCGGGCGCATCCGGCTGCTGCCAGATGCGTCCAATGCCTTCCAGATATTCGCCGGTACGCTCTGCATGCTCGCCGCTCAGTTGATAACGTCCTGCGCCTGCATGTGTATCAAGATAGAAAAACGGTTTTTCTTTCTCTTTCAGGGCGGTGATGATGAGGCTTTGTACGGTGTGCTTAAGCACATCGGCATGGTTGCCGGCGTGAAAACTGTGGCGATAACTCAGCATAAAAAAGGGGATTTCCGCGGTTGAAGCTAAAAATAGTGATATTGGCCCGATTATACCGACAGACGGGAATAATTGCTGGCATTTCGCGCATCCGTCGCCCGCGAGGCCGGTTTTCCCTGTTCAGACCGCTTTACACTTTGCATAGCAATCTGCCACAGGCTGTTAACCTCCGTTACGTATTCAGCGACAGGAAAGTGATAGCCTGTTTTGGCGTCGGCTATGATTGATCTCATTGTCAGAAGGATCACTATTCGCACCATTGTTGAAATCACCGCCGGTCGCGCCATTGATTTTCGTGATATCCGACCGCATGTTAATTAAATTGCGTCGCGCGAGCCGTCGCGCCCCACACATTGTTAAAGGACTGCGCTATGACCAATCCGTTACTCACCTCGTTCACACTTCCCCCGTTTTCAGCGATTAAGCCTGAACATGTGGTGCCCGCCGTAACCGACGTTTTGAATGAATGCCGCGCAATGGTGGAAAAAGTGGTGGCGCAAGGCGCACCTTACACCTGGGATAACCTGGTTCAGCCGCTGGCAGAAACCGATGACCGCCTGAGCCGTATCTTTTCACCGGTCAGCCATCTGAACTCGGTTAAAAACAGTCCGGAACTGCGCGAAGCCTACGAACAAACGCTGCCGCTGCTGTCTGAATACAGTACCTGGGTGGGCCAACACGAAGGGCTTTATCAGGCCTACCGCGATCTGAAAGAAGGCAGTCATTATGCTTCGCTGGATCAGGCAAAGCAGAAAGCGGTCGATAACGCACTGCGTGATTTTGAGCTTTCCGGTATCGGTCTGGAAAAAGACAAGCAGCAGCGTTACGGCGAAATTGCCGCGCGTCTTTCCGAGCTGGGCTCGGCCTACAGTAACAACGTGCTTGATGCCACAATGGGCTGGAGCAAGCTGATTACGGACGAAAGCGAGCTGGCGGGCATGCCGGAAAGCGCGCTGGCCGCAGCGAAAGCCCAGGCGGAAGCCAAAGGGCAGGAAGGCTGGTTACTGACGCTGGATATCCCCAGCTATCTGCCGGTCATGACCTATTGCGATAATGCCGCGCTGCGCGAAGAGATGTACCGCGCCTATTCGACCCGCGCCTCCGATCAAGGCCCTAACGCGGGTAAATGGGATAACGGTCCGATTATGGCGGAAGAGCTGGCGCTGCGGCACGAGCTGGCGCAGCTGCTGGGCTTCGACTCCTTCGCGGATAAATCCCTGGCCACCAAGATGGCACAGAGCCCGGCACAGGTGATCGATTTCCTGAACGATCTGGCCGATCGCGCCCGTCCACAGGGTGAGAAAGAGCTGGCGCAGCTGCGCGCTTTTGCGCAGAAAGCGTTCGGCGTAGAAACCATGAACCCATGGGATCTCAGCTACTACGGCGAAAAGCAGAAGCAGCATCTTTATACCATCAGCGATGAACAGCTGCGCCCTTACTTCCCGGAGTCGCGTGCAGTGTCCGGCCTGTTTGAAGTGGTGAAGCGCATTTACGGTATTACCGCGAAAGAGCGCACTGACGTCGATGTTTACCATCCGGATGTCCGCTTCTTTGATCTGTTCGATGAAAGCGGCGAGCTGCGCGGCAGTTTCTATCTCGATCTCTATGCTCGCGAACACAAACGCGGCGGCGCATGGATGGACGACTGCGTGGGCCAAATGCGTAAAGCGGACGGGAGCCTGCAAAAACCGGTGGCTTACCTGACCTGTAACTTCAACCGTCCGGTAAGCGGCAAGCCTGCGCTGTTTACGCATGACGAAGTGATTACCCTGTTCCACGAGTTCGGTCACGGCCTGCACCATATGCTGACGCGCATCGAGGCAGCGGGCGTGTCCGGCATTAATGGCGTGCCATGGGACGCCGTGGAACTGCCTAGCCAGTTCATGGAGAACTGGTGCTGGGAGCCGGAAGCACTGGCGTTTATTTCGGGGCACTACGAAACCGGTGAGCCACTGCCTAAAGAACTGTTGGATAAAATGCTGGCGGCGAAAAACTACCAGGCGGCGCTGTTTATCCTGCGCCAGCTGGAGTTCGGCCTGTTCGACTTCCGCCTGCATACCGAATTCAATCCGGAAAAAGGTGCACAGATTCTCGAAACCCTGCGCGAAGTGAAAAGCAAAGTCGCCGTGGTCCCCAGCCCGGAGTGGGGACGTTTCCCTCATGCCTTCAGCCATATCTTTGCGGGTGGCTATGCAGCGGGCTATTACAGCTATCTGTGGGCCGATGTGCTGGCAGCAGATGCCTATTCGCGCTTTGAAGAAGAGGGGATTTTCAACCGGGATACCGGGCAGTCCTTCCTCGACAATATTCTGACGCGCGGCGGGTCAGAAGAACCGATGGAGCTGTTTAAACGCTTCCGCGGCCGTGAACCACAGCTGGATGCCATGCTGGAACACTACGGTATTCAGGGATAAGCCGTACGTGAAAATCTGTTTGCTTGATGAGACAGGCGCCGGTGACGGCGCCTTACCTGTTTTAGCCGCACGCTGGCAACTGACGCACTGTGATGACGCCGCGCTGGCGCTGGTGAAGACCGCCACACATCTTGAACTGCGCAAACGGGATGAGCCCAAACTGGGGGGCATCTTTGTGGATTTCGCCTCCGGTGCCCTGGCACATCGACGTCGTTTTGGCGGTGGCCGCGGTGAAGCCGTCGCGAAGGCAGTGGGGATAAAAGGGACCTACCTGCCCAATGTGGTGGACGCCACCGCCGGATTAGGACGGGATGCCTTTGTGCTGGCCGCGCTGGGCTGTCGGGTTCGCATGCTGGAGCGCCATCCGGTGGTGGCCGCACTGCTGGAGGACGGGCTGACGCGTGGCTATGAAGATGCAGAAATTGGCGGCTGGCTGCGCGAACGCCTGACGCTGATTCATGCTTCCAGCATTCAGGCTCTGACCGATATTACCCCGCAGCCGGACGTGGTATATCTCGATCCTATGTATCCCCATCGGCAAAAAAGCGCCATGGTAAAAAAAGAGATGCGGGTCTTTCAGTCGCTGGTGGGGGCGGATGAAGATGCCGACGCACTGCTGGCACCGGCTCGCCGTCTGGCAAAGAAACGTATTGTGGTGAAGCGTCCCGACTACGCGCCACCGCTGGCCGGTGTTGCCACGCAGTCTGCGGTGGTCACCAAAAGCCACCGCTTCGATATCTATCCGCCTCTGTCTTAATCGTGGTTTTAAGCCGGTCGGCACCTCAGTCGCACCGGCTTAACGCTCGCGAATTATTCATCCTCTTCGTCACGCAGCGGCACAATCAGCATGTCGATGTGCACGGTATTGATCAACTGGCGGGCAGACGACATCAGCTTGCTCCAGAAGTCCTGATGATGACCGCACACCACCATGTCCACATCGTATTTCTTAATCGCATCCACCAGCACCTGCCCCAGGTCGCCACTGCCGCTCAGGGTTTCGGTGATAGGGTAGCCCGCGGCATCGGACAGGCTTTTTAGCGCCAGATGCGTTTCCTCAGAAATACGCTTTTGCATATCTCCCAGGTTGACATCAATCAGGCCGGTGTAGAGATCCGAGTAATTAACATCGACATGAATCAGCGAGATTTTTGCGTCGTAAGGGCGCGCGAGTGAGACAGCTTTATCCACTAACAACTGGCTTTCTGGCGAAAGATCGACTGCAATCAGGATATGTTTATAAGCCATGATATTACTCCTTCCACGAGATTCAGAATGGCAGCGGTTTCCAGACGCGTCACAGTTGCGAAATCCATTGCGCGAACGGGCGATGAGCGCCACCGAGATGATTAATGTACAGCACAGGCGATGATGTTGTTATACCTGAAAGTATAGCCCTGTGTGTTAACAAATGCTTCTGAAGCCGCCTGGGTTGTGAATAAGATCAATGATGAACGATTTTTACTCGTATAAAACGAAAATCCTCGCTGGTAAAAAATTGAACATTTCTCCTAAACTGGAAAAAGCAGCCTGCGTCACACGGTTGCTACTTTTCTGATGATTCAAAATAAAACTACAAATCGCTTTACGGGGTTGTTGGCTAATTCTGCAGGGACTGTTCAACAGGGTGCGCGCTCAGCACCCTGCTGCGGTGCCGGTAAGGAGGATGACATGATCAGCACTATCGCGCTTTTTTGGGCTCTTTGTGTGGTATGTATTGTGAATATGGCGCGCTATTTCTCATCGCTGCGTGCGCTGTTGGTGGTTCTGCGTGGCTGTGATCCGCTGCTCTATCAGTATGTTGATGGCGCGGGATTTTTCACATCCCATGGTCAGCCCGGCAAGCAGGTGCGGCTGGTGCGTTACATCTGGGCTAGGCGCTATCTTGATCATCATGACGACGAATTCATTCGCCGGTGTGAGCGGGTGAGAGGTCTGTTTATCTTAACCAGTTCACTGTGTGGATTGGTGATTATCAGCCTGATTGCGCTGGCCATCTGGCATTAAAAAGGGCGACCGAAGTCGCCCTGGTATGCCGCCGAATCAGATGAGTTTCAGCGCTATCCAGTAGAGCGAACCCGATAACAAAATACAGACCGGCAGGGTAAATACCCACGCCATGGCGATGTTTTTGATGGTTTTGCCCTGCAAGCCGCCGCCGTCAACCAGCATGGTGCCGGCAACGGAAGAAGAGAGGATATGCGTGGTGGAGACCGGCATGCCGGTGTAGCTGGCGATGCCTATCGACACGGCCGCCGTCACCTGCGCAGACATGCCCTGCGCATAGGTCATGCCCTTCTTACCAATTTTCTCACCGATGGTGGTGGCCACGCGACGCCAGCCGATCATGGTGCCGACGCCTAATGCCAGCGCAACCGCCATGATGATCCATACCGGCGCGTACTCAATGGTGTTCAACAGATCGCCTTTGAGCTTGCCCAGGAAACGTTTATCGTCTGGAGAGGTTTCCGGCAGCTTCGCCGCTTTATCGGCGGTGTCGGAAATACACAGCAGCAGGCGACGCATCTGACTACGCTGCTCGACGGACAGATCGCTGTAGCTTTGCAGGTTGTTCAGCAGCAACTGAGCACGTTGCACGGCCTGCAGCGCACGAGCACTGTCGCAATGAAACTCTGTCGATGATACCGGCGCCACTTCTTCCGGGGTGGGCAGCTTAGGCGGCGCCATCTCGATGATGTGGTTCAGTGAGGCCTGGTGCTGTTGATAATACTGCTCAAGATGATTGACCGCATCCCGTGTACGCGTAATGTCGTAACCCGATGCGTTCATATTCACCACGAAGCCGGCTGGCGCAACGCCTATCAGAACCAGCATGATCAGGCCAATGCCTTTCTGCCCGTCGTTCGCACCGTGTGAATAACTGACACCAATGGCGGAGATAATCAGTGCCGTGCGCGTCCAGAAAGGCGGTTTTTTCTTGCCATCAATCTTCTCGCGATCGGCGGGCGTCATATGAATACGCGCACGCTTTTTGGTGTTACTCCAGTAACGGCGGAGAAGAAAAATTAGGCTGCCCGCAATCACCAGTCCGACAATAGGGGAAAGAATCAGAGACAGGAAAATATTCAGCACTTTCGGGATGTTAAGCGCATCAACGACCGATGTGCCGCTCATCAACGCGTTCGTCAGGCCAATGCCGATAATCGCGCCGATTAAGGTATGGGAACTGGACGCGGGCAGGCCCAAATACCAGGTACCCAGGTTCCAGATAATCGCCGCCAGCAGCATGGAAAAGACCATGGCGAGACCGTGGGCCGATCCGACATTCAGCAGCAGATCGGTAGGCAGCATATGCACGATAGCGTAAGCCACGCTTAATCCGCCGAGCAATACACCAAAGAAGTTGAAGACGCCTGCCATTAAAACGGCAAGCTGCGCCCGCATGGCACGGGTATAAATGACCGTCGCAACCGCGTTGGCCGTATCATGAAAGCCGTTAATTGCTTCGTAAAACAATACAAACAGCAGAGCAAGTATCAGTAACAGGCCGGTGCTAAGATCTAGACCAGCAAACAGATGTAGCATAGACGTTACGCCATTTTTGGAGGACATGAACGCGGCGCATTATCCGCGACAACATGCTGTCTGGGAAAGGAAAATATAGTCATGATTTGGACTAAAAGTGTCAATTAACCCGGTGAACGGATACAAAAGCTATAAAAATTAGCTGGTTACATTGTGACATATTTACGGCAAAATTTTGACACTGGCATCCACAGGAGCAGATCACTACAATCTGCCCCTCTCTTACCTGGTGGGCAAAAGCAGTGGAACAGTTTGACGTTATCGTAATTGGGGCAGGCGCTGCCGGGCTTTTTTGTGCTGCGCAGGCCGGACAGCGTGGTCGCCGCGTGTTACTGCTGGATAACGGCAAGAAGCCGGGACGCAAGATTTTGATGTCTGGCGGTGGGCGCTGCAATTTCACCAATCTCTACACTGAACCGGCCGCCTACCTGTCGAATAATCCCCACTTTTGTAAGTCGGCCCTCGCGCGCTATACCCAATGGGATTTTATCGATCTGGTGAATCGCCACGGTATCGCCTGGCATGAGAAAACCCTGGGGCAGCTGTTTTGCGATGATTCTGCCCAGCAGGTGGTCGATTTATTAATGGCCGAATGTGACAAAGGTGGTGTCACCGTTCGGCTGCGCAGCGAAATACTGAGCGTAACCCGGGATGATGCGGGCTACAGCCTGCAGCTCAACGGCAGCGCGGTTCAGGCTGAGAAGCTGGTCATTGCCAGTGGCGGCCTTTCCATGCCGGGCCTGGGTGCATCACCGTTTGGCTATAAAATTGCTGAGCAGTTTGGGCTGAAGGTGCTGCCCACGCGCGCGGCGCTGGTGCCCTTTACCTTACATAAACCACTCCTGGAACAGTTGCAGACGCTGTCAGGCGTTGCGCTGGATACGACCATTGCGGCAAAAGACGGCACCCTGTTCAAAGAGGCGATGTTGTTCACCCACCGCGGCCTGTCCGGCCCGGCAGTGTTGCAGATTTCCAGCTACTGGCAGCCGGGCGAATACCTCACTGTGGACCTCTCTCCGGCCACCCGTCTTGAGGATTTCCTGACGATTCAACGTGAGGCGCATCCGAATCTGAGCCTGAAAAACAGCCTGGCGAAAATTCTGCCCAAGCGCCTGGTGGAGGTCCTACAGGATATGAACGTCGTGCCGGATGTGACGCTGAAGCAACTTAACCGCAAGCAGCAAACAGAGCTGGTGCAGACGCTGCATGGCTGGCAGGTTCAGCCTAACGGCACCGAAGGTTATCGCACCGCCGAAGTGACCCTCGGTGGCGTTGATACTACTCAACTGTCATCGAAGACGATGGAAGCGCGGGACGTACCGGGGCTGTATTTTATCGGTGAGGTGGTGGACGTGACTGGCTGGCTCGGCGGCTATAATTTCCAGTGGGCCTGGAGTTCGGCCTGGGCCTGCGCCCAGGCGCTGTAAGGTCGCCATCTCGCCCTGCACTCAGGCATAACGCGAAACCGCATAGTCCGCATGGGCAATCTCGGGCGGTTTGCCTGAAATCACATCACTCAACAGCTGGCCGGAGCCGCAGGCCATCGTCCAGCCCAGCGTACCGTGGCCGGTATTCAGCCACAGGTTGCTGAAATGTGTATGGCCGACGATGGGCGTGCCGTCAGGCGTCATGGGACGTAACCCGGTCCAGAAGGTTGCCTGCTCAACGCGACCGCCACGGGGATAAAGGTCGTTCACTACCATTTCGAGTGTTTGCCGTCTGGCAGGCAGCAGGGTGTTGCTGTATCCCACAATTTCCGCCATACCGCCCACGCGAATGCGATCATCAAAGCGCGTAATGGCAATTTTGTAGGTTTCATCCAGCACCGTGGACACCGGCGCGGCTGACGCATCGGCAATGGGGATCGTCAGCGAGTAGCCTTTGAGTGGGTAAACCGGAACAGACATGAGTGGCCGGAGTAATGGCGTGGAGTACGAACCCAGCGCCATGACGTATCCGTCCGCCGTCAGCGTTTCGCTGCCACAGGTCATACTGCTGATCCTGTCTCCCTGTGTCAGCAGCGCATCCACGGTTGTGTTAAAGCGAAAGTCGACGCCCGCCTCGCGCGCCATTGCCGCAAGCCGCTGGGTAAATAACTGGCAATCGCCGGTTTCGTCATTAGGCAGTCGCAGCCCGCCGGTCAGCTTATGCTTAACCGCCGCCAGCGCCGGTTCAACCTCGGCCAGTTGTGAGGCTTCCAGCAGTTGATAAGGAACGCCGGCGTCCTGCAACACGGCGATATCGCGTGCCGCATTGTCAAACTGCTGAGCGGTGCGAAACAGCTGCAGCGTGCCGCCCTGACGCCCTTCATATTCAATGCCCGTGCTGGCCCGCAGTGCTCTGATGCAGTCCCGGCTGTACTCTGCCAGCCTGACCATTCTGGCCTTATTTTCGGCGTAACTCTGCGGATTGCAGTTTTTCAGCATTTGCATCATCCAGGCAAGCTGAAAACGTGAGCCATCCGGGCGCACGGAAAGGGGAGCATGACGCTGTACCATCCATTTCACCGCCTTTAAGGGAACGCCCGGCGCAGCCCAGGGCGCGGCATAGCCTGGGGAAATTTGCCCGGCATTGGCCGCGCTGGTGCCTAATGCCGGACCGGCTTCTTTATCAATCACGGTCACCTGATGTCCGGCCTGCTGCAGATACCAGGCGGTTGTTACGCCCACGACACCACTGCCGAGTACAATAATTTTCATTTTGATCGTTATCCTGCATGCGTTATCGCTCAATGGCGCAGGCGTTGCCTGGGCCATCTGTTCTCGTTGTGGCTTATGCCTGACCCCGGTTTTGTGCCTGCCAGCATCGCACCGCGCTGCCTTTTTCCTGCGACAGAAGTAACTGAGGCGCCTCGCAGCCGCTGGTGGCTTGCGGACAGCGGTCGCGGAAATAGCATCCCGTTGGCAGGTGGCGGTTACCCGGTAGCTCGGTGTTCAGCGGCGCGCCATCCAACACTGCGCCGATGCGCGGCACGGACGCCATCAGTAGCTGGGTATAAGGATGTTGCGGGGCGTCAAGGACGCGCTGTGTTTCACCCAGCTCCACAATTTGTCCCAGATACATGACTGCAACGCGATCGCTCATATGGCGCACGACCGACACGTTGTGCGATATCAGGATATAGGTCAGGTTTTGCTGTTTTTGCAGTTCTACCAGCAGATTCAGAATCTGCGCCTGAACAGAAATATCCAGTGCCGAGGTCGGTTCATCCAGCACGATAATATCGGGCTGCGATGACAGGGCCCGGGCAATCGCGATGCGCTGACGCTGGCCGCCGGAAAACGCATGCGGCGGACGGTCCAGATATTCGGGGCGAATACCGACCTGGTGAGCCAGTGATTCCGCCAACGCGCGCCGCGTTTTTTCTGAAGCACGCGACTGAATCCACACCGGCTCGGTGATAATGCGCCAGACGGGCAGGCGGGGGTCGAGTGAAGAGAGCGGATCCTGAAACACCATTTGCATGCGACGTCCCCGGTTATCGGCAGGCGCTGTTGCCAGTTCGAGCTGGCCTGAGGTTGGGCTGAGCATGCCCATCAACAGTTTCGCCAGGGTGCTTTTTCCACAGCCGGATTCGCCAACAATCCCCAGCGTTTCTCCCTGTCTGACCTCCATATCCAGGCCATTCAGCGCATGGACCTGTTCCATGACTTTGCCGCGCCAGTTCTTTTTGGCCGGGAAGGTGACATGTACGTTTTGCAGCGTAAGCAGAGCGTCAGACATGCTGCGCCTCCTGTTGTGGATACCAGCAGGCAACCTGCTGCGCGGCGTTGTCGGTAGTATGCAAGCGCGGCGTGGTGGTGCAGCGTTCTCCTGCCGCAAAACAGCGATCGCGAAAGGCACAGCCTGCGGGTAAACAGGCCAGATTAGGCACGGTGCCGGAAATGGATGCCAGCGGAGCACGCGGTTCAATCGCGTCAGGCGAGCAGGCCAGCAGACCAATGGAATAGGGATGGCGTGGTGAACGCAGCACGGTTTCAGTGACGCCGCTTTCAATGACGGACCCGGCATACATAACGTAGATCCGATCGCACAGCTGTGAAACCACAGCCATATCGTGACTGATAAACAGCACGGCGGTGCCGGTCGCTTCGGCTTTTTGTTTCAACAGGCGCAGTACCTGCCGCTGAACGGTAACATCCAGTGCGGTCGTGGGTTCATCCGCAATCAGCAGGTCTGGCTCACAGGAAAAGGCCAGGGCAATCATGACGCGCTGACGCATTCCGCCTGACAGTTCAAAGGGATAGCGCTCCATAACGTTCTTCGCATCCGCAATTTGCATATCGCCCAGCAGCGTAAGCGCCCGGGCTTTTGCCTCACGGACAGACAGAGGACGATGCTGTCTGATCACATCGACCATCTGTTTGCCAATGCGGCGGGTCGGATTCAGCGCGGTCATGGGCTCCTGAAAAATCATGGCAACACGATTGCCGCGCATTTTGCGCATGTCCACTTCACTGGCGGCGAGGACATCCTGACCCGCCAGCTCCAGCCTGCCGCCTTTGATGTGATAGCTGTGTTCCGGAATGAGCCGCATCGCCAGCATGGCGGTGACGGATTTCCCCGAACCTGATTCGCCGACAACGCCCACAATCTCGCCGCGATTGATGTGCATTGATACGCTATTCAGCACGTTCACCTCTCCCTGATAAACCGGGAAGCTGAGACGTAAATCCTCGATCGTCAGAATTCTTTCTTGCATCAGTTACGTCCTCCCGCTTTGGGGTCCAGCAGGTCCTGGATGCCATCGCCAAACAGATTGAATCCCACCGCTGTGATCAAAATCGCGGCCCCGGGAAAGGTGCAGTACCACCACTGGTCAAGAACATAGTTACGTCCGTTAGCCACCATTGCCCCCCATTCCGCCGTCGGTTGCTGAGCGCCCAGCCCGATAAAACCCAACGTGGCCGCCATCAAAATGGCGCTGCCAATATCCAGGGAGGCCTGCACCACCAAGGGCGGCAGAGCATTGCGCAGGATATGCCAGCTAATCAGGTGCCAGCGCGAAGCACCGAACGTTTTTGCCGCTTCAACAAAGGTATGCTGTTTGACGATTAACGTCTGACCGCGCGCCAGCCGGACATAGAAAGGGATGCGCACAATGGCGATAGCCAGCATGGCGTTGAACAGGCTCGGCCCCAGCGCGGCAGCCAGCGCCATGGTCAGTACCAGAGAAGGAATAGACAGCATGATGTCCATCAGGCGCATAATTATCGCATCGCTGCGGCCACCTAATACGCCGGACAGACAGCCCAGTAACGAGCCGCTTATGCCTGCCAGCAGCACGACCGCCAGCCCTGCCGCGACCGACTGCTGGCTCCCCACCAGGACACGGCTGAACAGATCCCGCCCCACCTCATCAGTCCCGAACCAGTGCGCGGCACTGGGTGGCTGGAGGCGATCGGTCAGGCTAATGGCGTTGGGATCGTGCGGCACAATCCACGGTGAAAACACCATTAATCCCAGCATCAGCGTGATGATGGCGGCACCCAACAGGGTCAGAGGGCTTTTACTTAGCATCCACAGGCGGCGTTTCCAGGCGAACAGGCTGGGTTTTACCTGACGCACGGCGGGCTGCTCTTGCGTTATCATCATGTTCTACGCTCCCCGACCCATTCGCGGGTCAATCCACAGATAAAGAAGATCCACGAACAGGTTTACCAGCACGTAAGCAAAGGAAACCACGATGGCGAAGCCCATCACCGCCGGGAAATCAAGCGCCTGAATAGAAGACACCACATACGCGCCCATACCTGGCCAGGCAAACACGGTTTCGGTTAATACTGCACCATACAGCAGGTCGCCTAATGCCAGGCCCAGTACGGTTACGGAGGGAATCAGGGCATTGGGCAGGGCATAGCGCACGACGATAGTCCATTTCGGCAGCCCGCTGGCCAGCGCGGTACGAATATAGTCTTCGCTCAACTGCTCCAGCATGGCCGAGCGAATCTGGCGCGCCACAATGCCAAGGTGAACAAAGGCCAGGGTGGTGGCAGGCAGGATCAGATGCTGAAGCGCATTAAAGAAGACTTCGATGTTGCCTTCCAGCAGGGCATCGATCAGATAGAAGCCGGTAACGCGCGCAGGGGGATCGAGCCAGTCATCCAGCCGTCCGCCGCCGGGCAGCAGGTTTAACTTGCCATAGAACAGCACGATCGCCCCCAGGCCCAGCCAGAAGGCCGGTGTGGAAATCCCGGTCAGCGCCAGCAGACGAACCAGATGATCGAGCCAGCGGTTACGATACACCGCAGAGAGCACGCCCAGCGGCACGCCAACGAGCAGGGCGATGGTCAGGGCACAAAAGGCCAGTTCCAGAGTCGCGGGAAAAAACGCCCGCAGATCGTCCAGGACCGGGCGACCTGTCCGGATAGAGGTGCCCAGGTCGCCATGTAACAGCTGCTCCACATAACGGATAAATTGTTGCCATAACGGTAAATCCAGCCCCAACTGCTGACGGATGTGCTGGACGATTTCATCACTGGCGCGGTCGCCCGCCAGCAGCCTGGCAGGATCCCCGGGAATAAGATGCGAAATAATAAATGTAATGACGCAGACGCCGGCGACCACCAACAGTAGTCCCCAGCTACGCTGTCTTAATAAACTCCAGTAACTCATCATGTCTTCCTCAGCAGGGCCAGGCAGGCCCTGCATGAACGGGCGTGAGCGGTGTTATTCTTTATGCATGGTGGCGATGTTAAATATTTGCTCGAGCATCGGGTTAAACACGTAGCCTTTAACCGATTTGTTCATCGCAACCTGATAATTTTTCTGGAATAAGTAAACGTAAGCTGCATCGTTAATCACGATATTTTGCGCTTGCTGGTAATCGGCAGTCCGCTCAGCCTGATTCGTGGTCGATACCGCTTTTTTCAGCAGCGCATCGACTTCAGGGTTGGAATAAAAGGAGCGGTTACCCGGCAGGCCTTTTTTGTCTGACGCAAACCAGTAATTCATAAACATGTAGGGATCGGCGAAGTCCGGGCTCCAGTTACCAATCGCGATGTCATAGTCTGCTTTACCGATGCGCTCACGCATGGTGGCGTTGGCCAGTTTTTCCAGCTTCACATTGATGCCAATAGCCTGAAGGTTGGCCTGCATCGACAGGGCAATCGGCTCCCAGTTGGGATCGTTGTCAGAATAGAGGAACGACAGCGACTGCGGTTTAGTGGCCACTTTATCCATCTCCGCTTTGGCTTTCGCAAGATTAAAGCTGTACTGCATGGCCTTGGCATCGTAGCCCCACATGCCTTCCGGAATCGGTCCACGCATCTGTTTACCGTTGCCGCCCAGAATGCCCTGCACCATTCCCTGATAATCGGTGGCCCAGGAGATCGCTCTGCGCAAATCGGGCTGGTTCAGAGGCGGTTTACTGTTGTTGAGATAGAGATAGGTCACGCGCAGAGCGGGATAATCCCGCACTGCCACCTCATTTTGCTTTTTCAGGGCGGCAAACTGGTCCATCGGCAGGGCGTCCGCAATGTCCACATCACCTTTTGCCAGCTGCAGGCGTCGGGCCGAACTTTCACTGATAATCTTTACGGACACGCGCTTAAAGGCAGGCTTAGGTCCGGAGAAATGTGGATTCGGCACCAGCACGAGCTGCTGACCTTTCTGCCAGCGCTGCAGCATGTAGGCGCCAGAGCCCGCGGTATGGTCGGCCAAATAACTGCGCGCGTCGTCAGCGGCATTCGCTTTCAGCACGGCAGGGTTGATGATGGAAGCGCCGTCGTTAGCGAGAGTGTAAAGGAAAGGCGCAAACGGCGTCTTCAGTGTGAAGCGCACGGTAAGCGGGTCCACGATCTCAACGTTGAGATCGGACGGGAACGCTTCTGAAGGCCCCTGCTTAATGCGCAGCAGGCGCTCAAACGACAGCTTAACGGCCTCCGCGTTAACGGCTGACCCATCCGCAAACGCGGCGCCGGGACGTAATTTAAACGTCCACACCTTTCCGTCCTCGCTGCTCTGCCAGCTTTCTGCCAGATCGCCTTCAACGTCTGTCGAACCCTTCCCGTCCTCGGTTTTGTATTTGATCAATCGTTGGTAGGCAGGATAGGTAACGGTCCAGTCGTTATTATCGATAGTCACGGCAGGATCAAGCGTCTGGGGATCGGCAGCTTTACCTATCACCAACATGTCTTTGGGAACCGCCGCCAGGACGGATGTCGTGGTGGCAGCAAGGGTCATGGCCAGTAACAAAGGGCGAAAATAGCCGGGTGCTGTGTGCGTCATTTTCATGGTAATACTCCGTCAGTCTGGGCTGGGGATATGCAGGTAAAAACATCATTGAGCAGCGGATAACGGGCCGCTTCCGGTAATTCGAAATGCCACCATTCCGTGGCAATGCCAGTGAAGCCGCCGCCAAACATCACGGCATTAAGCAGCAGCCTGTTACGTTGAGCCGTTAGCGGTACGTCGGGATGATAGGGATGGGACAACGCCTGCATTTCATCGAATCCGGTACCCATATCCAGGATCTGACCTTCGGCATCGACCAGCGTGACGTCAATGGCGGTACCACGACTATGGTTGGATCCTTGCGATAAAGGCACCACGTAATTCTGATCGGGGCAGGCGTGCCACAGCAGCTCCTGGGCTTTTTGCGGGCGATAGGCGTCCAGCACCAGCAGACTCAATCCGGCCACTTTTGCGATAGCGATGCTTTTCGCCAGCGCGCTGACCGCATCGGGGTGCAGCAGACAGCGGGCGACGCTGTAGATGGGCTGTCCCGTGATGTTATCGGCGGTGGCATATTTCAGGTCGATAGTGAGCGCGGGAAAGGCCGCTGCAATATCGACCAACTCTGTTTCCTGCATCATGCTGTAATCCCTGTTTTGTTAATGTTCAAACTGGCCAAATTCCTGCTGCAACAGTCGGTTCTGTGCCAGACGCTCAGAAAGCGCCGGGCCAAGTCGTTCCACGATGGCAGACAGCAGCAGGTTGAAAAGGCAACTAATGGGCGCAAGAGAGTCCCAGAAATTGGCGGTATCCGTTTTTACCTGAAGCAGATCAACCGGGTAATCACGCGCCCATGGGCACCAGATATCGGTGACGAGCGCCATCGCGACCTGGCGCTCGGTGGCAATCCGGCAAAACTGCCTTGCTACGGTGGAATAGGCCCGGGTATCGGTAAGAATGACGTAAGGCCTTGAAGACTCGGAATTCAGCGACTCCAGCCAGCTGCCTGAGCTGCCATCGGCGTAGGTAACGCGCGGGCGCAAATATTCCAGATGACTGAAAAAGGTGTTGGCAATGCCGCGTGTAGACTGAATACCCAGCACGATGACCGTGTCGGCATCCGCGATTTGCTGGCTGATATGGCGGAAAGTATCCGTTTGGGCCAGCTGATAGACATAGCGAATGGCATCCAGCTCCATCTGCAGGGACTGGCTGGACAGGTCGGGCAGGGTGCGTTGCTGCTCCCAGGAATCAAGACGGTCAATAACGCCCCATTGCTTGTAGGGCGTATTGGGGACGTCGCGCAGCAGGTTTTTCACATCATCAAGGTTTTTAAACCCCAGCTTACGCAGGTAACGCCCTACGGTTATACCGCTGGTACCGGTCGCCTGGGCGATGCTGTCAGCCGTTTCAAACGGAATTTGCTCGGGATGACTTAACAGCCACGAACTAATCCGCTTTTCGCTTGGCGTTTGCAGGCTAAAAGCGGCTTCGATTTTTTTGAACAGGGCTTCGTTCGCGCTCATGTTGTCCTCAATGTTACCTGGCTGTCATTGTCTGCTGCGTTGTTAGTCAGGTAACAAGCACAATGCATGCCATATTTCTGAGGTGCATGAAAATAAGCCGCACGTCAGAGGATTCAGTAAAGGGAGTGAGAGGAGTGAATAGCCCGTCCATCAATCTGGCGCAATTAGGGTGCAACATATTTGAAACCTGCATCACATTGGGGCAACAAAATCGGCGGGAAATGTGATGCAGGTGAAGAAAACGGTTCAGCACGGCGCGGACCCGGTCAGCGCGGTTAAGGCCGTTGCGCTACGAGGTCTGAGGACAAGGCCTGAGTGGCCTGAACGGTGCGGAGACATTACTCGCCATGCTGAGGGCCAGTCAAAGACGATCGGTTTTTCAGGTCGCGTTTTGAACCTCAATGAGTGAGGTAAAGCAAAAATCAGCGGTGGCCGCGCAGGGGAAAATTCAGCGTTAAAATAACCTGTTTCTGGCGTGATTTTTTAAAAACGGCGGCCTTTTACATGCAGAAAAAATTATGGCTGACTACCGCTTCGCTAAAGTGACTTTTAAGAATGTTTACCGGCAATAAAATGGCAGTAAACACGATTCAGTCACATACTTGCTTTTTTGACTCGTTAAGTGACACATCATGATTAGCTTCGTTCGTTCTTTGTTCGCCAGCCCGGATAAATTCCTGCAGATAATGAGCCGCCAGGACATAAACGACTCCATTGCGGATGGTGAGCGCATAATTATTGATGAAAATGGCAATGCTGCCGTCAATATTCTCAGTGATGAAGTAAAGGAAGATTTCAATCGGCACGTCAATACCTTAAAGGGAGTTTGAGGTGGGAACCGCAATTTTTATGGTACTGATGGTGAGTGGTTATTGGTACACCAGCCGGGATCTGTCCAGCCGTTTCAAAATGCGTCGTTCTTCAGGATGGGATGTCTATTTTCTTGTCGCACTTTACGGCTGTATTTTTGTACTGCAGGGCGTTTTCGTCACCGCCCTTATCTGGTTTATCTTGTTTATTATTTCAAGCGTTTCCAATTTCCTGTATGCGTTTCCTGGCGATCATTTGCAACTGCAAATGAAGTTCATGAACTGGAGTTTTCTCGGTATTCAGGCCCCAGTGGTAATCATGCTGGGCTTTGCCATCCTGTTCTGTCTCTACCGGTCAAACTGGGCAGGCAGCGCACAACTGAACGTGTCAGGTCGCAAAGATCTTTATCAGAAGCTTTCACGATCCAATGGTGTTGAACAGATGCTGTTCCAGTGCATGGAAGAAGGAGAGCTGGCGTGGATCACCTTAAAATCCCGTCGTATTTATATCGGCATGGTACACGCTGCCACCTTTGAATATGAGCGCACGGCCAATATCGTGCTCATCCCGATGCTGAGCGGCTACCGCGACAGCCATACGCTGAAACTGTCGGTCGAGCACAACTACAGCAGTTGGTATGCCGAGCACGACATCACACTGGATTCTGAGCCGAAAAACGCGATGGCATTTCGAAAAGTCATCATGGTGGATCAGATTGAAAGCTTCTCACTGTTTGATCCTGCCAGCGCAACTGCACTGTCAATGGGCGAAGACCATCCGCAGAGCGTTGAGAAAAGTCGTGAAGGTGACCATTCATCCCCGCCAGACCAGCAAATTGAATAATACAGCAACACCTCTGTCCGTACGTATTCACTGCCCCATCAATGCTGTCTGAATGCAAAATAGCATTGATGATGCAGTGTGTTTGCCAATACGTATCTACGCTGTTTACTGCGTTTATCAACGAGGAAACTCTATGGCTTATCAAGGCAAAGCGTTAGTGATTGGTGCATCACGTGGCATAGGACTGGCGGTCGTCAAGGCGTTTGCGGCCAACAACTGGCAGGTCACGGCAACCCATCGCAGTGAAGTCCCCCCGCAGGGGGAAATCCCGCAGGTTGACTGGCGTCGGCTCGATATGACGCAGACCGAGGCGGTCAAGCAATTTGCGGTTGGGCTGAGCGGGCCGCCTTTTGACGCGATTCTGATCAACGCCGGCATTTACGGGCCTGCGCATCAGAAGCTGTCAGAGAGCAACGATGCTGAGCTAATCCAGCTGTTTATGACCAATGCCGTTGCGCCGATACGAACCGCAGAAATTTTGCTGCCGTTACTGAACCAGCAACACGGCGTACTGGCGTTAACCTCATCTCAACTTGCCAGCCTGAATGAGAATCGACATGCAGAAGCGCCACTTTACTCAGCCAGCAAAGCGGCTCTTAATATGCTCACGCGTTCGCTGGCCAGACCGGTGGCGGCGCAAAACGGCACGCTACTAACCCTGCATCCCGGCTGGGTCAAAACGGATATGGGAGGCGATGCGGCACCGCTCACGCCTGAAGAAAGCGCCAATGGGATTGTTACGCAGTTAACCGCCAGTCGGGGACGTGGCGGCCACCATTATCTGGACTACGCGGGCAAAACGCTTCAGTGGTGAGGTAAAGGTTGCAGTAACGCTGACGGGCTGACAGGGATAATGGCAGCCCGTCAGCGTGAAATTTTGCAACATCCACGCCCCGGCATTACACTGCGCTTTTGATTACATTGATTGAAGGTGCTTATGTCTCAGCCCTACGAGCGACAACCGCTACCCTTACCGGGTGGCCATAAAAAAGTGCTGTTGCACTCCTGCTGCGCGCCCTGTTCGGGAGAAGTCATGGAGGCGATGCTGGCATCCGGCATTGAATACACCATCTATTTCTATAATCCGAACATCCATCCGCTTAAAGAGTATGAGCTGCGCAAAGACGAAAATATCCGCTTTGCCGAAAAGTTTGGCGTGCCGTTTGTCGATGCGGACTACGATCGTGACGACTGGTTTAAACGTGCCAAAGGGATGGAGTGGGAACCGGAGCGCGGTGAGCGCTGCACCATGTGCTTCGATATGCGTTTCGAGCGCACGGCGCTGTACGCCCATGAAAATGGTTTCCCGGTGATCACAAGTTCACTGGGGATTTCCCGCTGGAAGAACATGCAGCAAATTAACGACTGCGGCGTCCGTGCTGCCGCACATTATCCCGATCTGTCCTACTGGGAATTCAACTGGCGTAAAGGCGGCGGATCGGCACGCATGATTGAAATCAGTAAGCGTGAGAGTTTTTATCAGCAGGAATATTGCGGTTGTGTTTACTCCCTACGGGATACCAATCGTCATCGCGTTGCCAGTGGTCGCGAGCGGATCCAGATTGGCGTACAGTACTATAAGCCTGATGATAACTAGTTTTTTGCTGCCACGGTTAAAGCAAGCGGACTAAATGACCAACCCCGAAGGTTTCGTTTATTCCGCTAAATAACTTCTTTTTTGGGGGGTTTTCAGCCTTACTACATACGCTGCAAGGATGGGCGTTGCTGTCGGTAACGTTCAGTCGCTGGCTTTTACGGCATACGCTAGGCGTACAGCCCATCATCTGCTTGAAGGAGCGGGTAAAAGACTGCTGACTTTCAAAGTGGTATTTAACCGCCAGGCTGATAATGGGCGCATGGCTGTATTTTAAATCATTAATACAGGCAATTAATTTCTTTCTACGGATGTAATGGGCCAGCGTTTCATTATGATAACGAGAAAATAACTTTTGTAGATACCATTTTGAATAACCCGCCTTTTCAGCAATGTCGTCAATGCTTAAGCGCTGGTCCAGATTCTTATTAATCCAGTCAGTAACAGAAATAATCACGCTCTCATTGTATTTGTTCTCATTCATAACACCCCCTTAAATTTCGAAGGTGATTGTAAATTATCCTGTGTTTCTCAAAACATTACATGCGTAAAGATTCTTAAGGAAGTGAATGGTTATTTCCTGCGATGTGGAAGTAAAGGATAAAAGATTATATTACGTTGCGATTTGTGTATTATTTGTTTACTGAATAGAGGGCATAATGAGTGATGTGATTAATTCACGCCAATAAGCATCGCGTTCATTTCCCCGTTTACCGGACAGGAATAACGCCTTCTGCGAGGGTGCAGGCACCGTCGCAGAAGGGCCATGGCTCAGAGCAGGTTGTTCTCGGCCAACTCAAGTGCAAAATAGCTGAAAATCAAATCTGCGCCAGCCCGCTTGATCGCGCCAAGGCTTTCGAGCACGACATTACGCTCATCGATGGCGCCCGCCTGGGCCGCGAATTTAATCATCGCGTACTCACCACTAACCTGATAGGCCGCCAGCGGAAGTTCGGTGCGCTCGCGGATATCGCGCAGAATGTCCAGATAGGCTCCGGCCGGTTTAACCATCAGTGCATCGGCACCTTCAGCCGCGTCAATTAGCGACTCGCGAATAGCCTCACGACGATTCATCGGGTTCATCTGATAGGTTTTACGATCGCCTTTCAGGGCCGTACCTGCCGCTTCCCGGAAGGGGCCATAGAAGGATGATGCAAACTTGGTGGAATAAGACATGATCGCTGTCTGGGTAAAGCCTGCGGCGTCCAGCGCCTGGCGTATCGCCTGAACCTGGCCATCCATTGCGGCAGAAGGCGCGATAAAGTCGGCCCCCGCCGCCGCCGCCACAACGGCCTGCTTGCCTAGATTGATCAGGGTGGCATCGTTATCGACGCCGTGGTCACACAGCACGCCACAGTGGCCGTGGCTGGTGTATTCGCAGAAGCAGGTATCCGACATCACGATCATTTCAGGCACGGTGTCTTTGCAGATTTTCGACATACGCGCCACCAGGCCGTTTTCATTCCACGCATCGCTGCCGGTCGCGTCGGTATGATGGGAAATCCCGAAGGTCATGACCGAGCGAATGCCCGCCTTAGCGATACGTTCAATTTCATAGGCAAGACGTTTTTCAGGAATACGTCTTACGCCAGGCATGGCCTGAATATCTTTATAGTCATCAACACCTTCCTCAACAAAAATGGGCAGGGCCAAATCGTTCAGGCTAAGGCTGGACTCCTGAAACATTGCACGCATTGACGCGCTGGCGCGCAATCTTCTGGGACGTTGGGTAAGGGAAAAATCAGACATAGACACTCACGTAGCCAGTTTAAATAAGACGCACAGTCTACTCCGATTAGGTGCAGGCGATGAAGGTTTGTGTGCGGTGTGCAGAGGCAGCAAAAGATTCTCCCGCCTCAGGGGCGGGAGAGAGGGGCGTTACTCGTTGATATTTGGGTGCTGTTCAACCAGATTTTTACGTTTGGCTTCCAGGCGGGCCATCTCGGCGTCGATATCTTCGATTTTCTGCTCGATGTTATCGTGATGCTCCTGCAGAATTTCGCGCGCTTCTTCCATGTCAGAGGCGGCGGGAGTTGCACCTTTCAGGGGCTTATTCGCCGTCTCTTTCATGTAGAGGCCGGTAATCAGGCCAATGACTGCAACCACCATCAGATAGTAAGCGGGCATATAAAGGTTATTGGTCGATTCTACCAGCCAGGCCGCTAACGTTGGCGTCAGGCCTGCAATCAGTACCGATATGTTGAAGGCGCTGGCTAATGCACTGTAGCGAATGTGCGTCGGAAACATAGCAGGCAGTGACGAAGCCATCACGCCGGTAAAGGCATTAAGGATAACGGCCAGCAGCAACAACCCAGCGAAAATCATTCCCAGCATGCCACTGTTGATCATCATGAAGGCCGGAATGGCGAAGATCATCAGGGCGATACTGCCGATAATCACAAACGGACGACGGCCAAAGCGGTCGCTCAGCAGCCCCATCACGGGCTGGACAAACAGCATGCCCATCATGATGGCGATGATAATCAGCACGCCATGATCTTCAGAGTAGTGCAGGTTGTGCGACAGGTAACTTGGCATGTAGGTCAGCAACATGTAATAGGTCACGTTGGTTGCAATAACCAGACCGATACAGGCTAGCAGGCTACGCCAGTGTTTCGTGGCGATTTCTTTGAAAGAGACTTTCGGGCCGTCACGCAGGCCTTCGCGATCGCCTTGTTCCAGTTTGTCGACGTGCTGCTGGAACGCGGGGGTTTCTTCCAGGGCATGGCGTAAATACAGGCCAATAATACCCAGTGGCAGGGCCAGGAAGAACGGAAGACGCCATCCCCACGCAAGGAAGTTCTCTTCGCCGATGATGGTAGAGATTAAGACGACGACGCCCGCGCCCAGCACGAAGCCGGCGATAGAACCGAAGTCCAGCCAGCTTCCCATAAAGCCGCGCTTACGGTCAGGCGAATACTCGGCCACAAAGATAGAGGCACCGGTATATTCCCCACCGACTGAGAAGCCCTGGGCCATTTTGGCCAACAGCAGCAGAACCGGCGCCCAGATGCCAATGGAGGCATAGGAGGGAATCAGGCCGATACAGAAGGTACTGACCGACATAATGACGATGGTAATCGACAGGATTTTCTGACGACCATATTTATCCCCCAGCATGCCGAAAAACAGGCCGCCTAAAGGACGAATCAGGAAAGGAACGGAGAAGGTTGCCAGTGCGGCAATCATTTGAATCCCTGGAGAGGCATCCGGAAAAAACACCTTACCTAAGGCATAAGCCACAAAGCCATAAACACCAAAATCAAACCACTCCATGGCGTTACCCAAAGAGGCGGCGGTAATGGCTTTACGTAAACGGGAATCATCAATGATGGTGACATCATCTATCCCAATCGGTTTTACACGCTTCCTACGCAATTTCATAGAATTACCCTGTAATGGAACATGAAAGTCCTCAACGGCGCGAACCGAAAACAGCGTTCAGACCGCTGCGTTGAGGAAATTTAAGCATAGCCGTAAAACAGCATTATCTGTCGATCCATCAAAACAACAAATACTGTTGTTATCTGATTTATCGGCCGCAGAGTATAACGTTTTTGTGTGATATTTGTCATGTTTGACCTGAAAACGAACAATTTTACCGGTGGTTTATAGCAGCCCCTGAAGCGAAAAAAAGTCAGGTTCTGCGCGCGTTTGCGTGTTAAGTGAGCGCTGCGGTTTGAGCTCACTCAGCCGTCTGGCTTAAAGCTATTAATAAAGATTAAGGATTGGGCGGGTTAAGGTTTGAGGCTTGCCTATCAGAACGCCTTCGGCAATACTCTTTCACCTTGATTTGTAGGAAGAATGTCAAGGAAAGCACCCCTTACTTGCCAGAGCCCTTGGGTGGCGCAGATAGATAGTGTAGAAAGAAAATTAATGAATTCTTCTGAGGTGCCCACGGCTTCCCGGTCTCCTGAGGCGCAGCTCAGTTCTGGATGGCTTAGCTGCCGCACGAAATACTGGATTGACCGCCTGGCTCAATTGAGCGAAGCACTACAAACATCGACCGTGACAGGTAAGCAACGCTCGGAATACGAGGAGTGCCAGCAACTGTTGCAGCAGTCGATGCCTACGCTGCAACGGCTGAATCAGCGCGCCAGTGCGCCTGTTGAGCACGTCATTCAACAGGAAGAGGCCATTGCGGTGGCAATGCGGGCGGCGAGTAAGCAGCGTGCAGCACAGCGAAAAGCGCGTTGATTTAGCGCTTCTTCGCCGTCATTGTGCCGCGTGCGTCAGTAAGTTGCGGCTCAGGTGTTTTCAACCTCAACCGGCAAATGACCATATTGTTTCATCCACGCCACGATCGTGGGGTTATCCATGGGCCTGGCGTAAAAATAGCCCTGGATAAAGGTGACACCATGCTGCTGTAAATAGCGGAACTGCATTGCCGTTTCGACGCCTTCTCCCAATACCTGCAGCTTCAGTTTATGGCTCAGACTGATAATGGCGTCCAGCACCGGCGTTTCCCCCTCCAGGGATTCGATGGCATTGATAAAACCCTGATCGATTTTTAGGTAGTCCAGCGTAAAGGTTTGCAGGTAACTCAGAGAGCAGTGCCCCGTACCAAAGTCATCAATAGCGACTTTCATGCCTGCCTGACGCAGTTGCGCCAGCTTAGCCGCGACAAGGCTCCCTTCTTTGATCAGGCTCCGCTCCGTCAGTTCCAGAGTAATGTTGAATTCGGTTCTCGCCATCCTGTCAGCAAAATTAAGCATATCGTCAACAAAATCCGGGTGCTGAAGATGCTCGGCAGCCACGTTAATCGCCAGATGAAAGCCGGGGTTAGGCGCCCAGCTTTGCGTGTCTTCAACGATCAACGCCATCAAATGATGGGTAATCGGGATAATCATCCCTTCCGCTTCTGCGGCGGTAATAAAGGTGTCCGGGCGCACGCTGTTACCGTTGGGCAGAGTCCAGCGCAACAGGGCTTCTGCGCCCGTGCAACGTTGCAGCGTGCAGCTGTAGGTAGGTTGATAATGCACGCTGAACTGACGGGACTGAATGGCGCGACGAATTTCATCTCCCCAGGAAAAACGTCTGCGAAGCCAGGAGGCGGTAAGAATCATAAACAGCACGGAAAAAATCGCCGCCATCGGCATAAACACGAAAAGAAGCTGCGTCCATGTTTTAACCAGCTCAGCACCGGGCGCTATCAGGGTGACCTTGATGCTATAGCGGGAAGAGGTGGCATGATAGACCTGAGGCTTAAGCCACCTGTCGTCGGCCATTTCACGATCGCCTGACACGATTGGCGCACCGTTACTAAAACGCATGGTTATCTGATAATGATGCGTACTGCCCAGCGCGCTCATAAAATCAATAAGATACTGCCCTTCAACCATCACCCAGAGGGCTCTGCCAGCTGCCAGCTGGCGCACAAATATCACGGCAGGTCGGTCTGGCACGATGTAAGAACCCGCGATGGACAGGCTCCACCAGTCTTTGCCGGTCACGGGCGGGGCGACGCCAATCATGGCTTTAAGCGTAGCGGGCTTGTTACCGTAGGCAGAAGAGCAGCTTACCGTGTTACTTTCCAGTTTGCCGATACCGCGAAAATAGGGATGGAGAGTGCTATTAACCCGTAGCGTATTTTCTATCTTTTCACAGGGTTGGTACTCATACTGGCGCAGCCAGGCGATCATGCTCCAGGCGTTATCGCTGATTTTTTCTGCCTGAGACAGTAAGGTCGCGGCCGTATCAATTTGCTGTTCTTTTACTGTTTTTCTGGCATCAATTATCGTGAACAACAACCCCAGGAGCAGCGGCAATAGTCCTGCGAGGACAATGAGCGATTTGGCATGCTCATGTTTTCTTTTTATTAGCGGCACCGTAAAAACCTCTGAATCGTGATCGTGTTTTGAGAGGTGCTAAGGGTTAATGCAGCATAGCACGCCAGTTCACGCCGCTGGTGAACGGTCGGAAATCCCTTATTCTCCGATATGGTCAATTATCGACCTGGCAGGCAATTAATTGACAAAAAATTCATGCTATTAGTGAATGCTCACACATTAGTTTGATGGCGGCTGTAAACCGGTCGTGGAAAAGGTGAGCTTGGGGGTGTCCTGAAAAGGGTGCCGCAGCGAAGCCGTGGGAGGAGTAATCCAAAACACGGCAGCCAGAAGGGAGAGAAATGAGAACCCTCTTGTTACCTGGAAAGCGCGGCTGACCAACTGATGACGCGCCATAAATATGAGTACAGCAACCTGTCTAAACTACCCTTTGCCCCGACAGCATAACGACGTCGGGGCAACAACGTTTAGTCCTGGAAATAGATCTGCTTCAGGGCAACTTCGACGCCGCGCAGTTCTGCAAGCCCTTTAAGGCGGCCAATGGCGGAATAGCCTGGGTTGGTGCGCTTACGCAAGTCATCCAGCATCTGGTGACCATGATCGGGGCGCATCGGGATGGCTCGCTGTTCGCCCGCCCTACGGCGACGCTGCTCCTCGGCCAGGATCACTTTGATGACGCCAACCATATCCACATCGCCTGTCAGATGGGCCGCCTCGTGGAAGCTGTTGGGGTTCGTTTCTCGCTTTGTTGCCCGCAGGTGCACAAAGTTAATGCGGTCGGCATAGGTTTCTGCCATCTCGATAAGGGCATTATCCTCACGTACGCCGTAGGAACCGGTACAGAAACAGAATCCGTTATGCAGGCTGTCTACCGTTTCTTTCAGCCACTGCATGTCCTCTTGCGTGGAGATAATGCGCGGCAGGCCAAGAATTGGACGGGGAGGATCATCAGGATGGACGGCCAGCTTAATGCCGACTTCTTCCGCCACCGGCACGATGGCGCGCAGAAAGGTGGCCATATGCTCGCGCAGCCTGGCTTTATCAATACCGTCGTATTGCGCCAGCTGTGCCTGAAATTGTTCGAGCGTATAACCCTCTTCTGCACCGGGTAAGCCTGCGATGATGTTGCGCACCAGCGTGGCTTTCTCTTCCTCGGTCATGGCGGCGAAACGCGTTGCGGCGGCCTGTTGTTCGGCGGCGCTGTAATCTTTTTCCGCGCCGGGGCGTTGTAACAGATGCAGTTCAAACGCGGCAAAGGCATCGGCATCAAAGCGCAGCGCTTTAGCGCCGTCCGGCAGTTCCCAGGCCAGATCGGTACGCGTCCAGTCCAGAACCGGCATAAAGTTATAGCATACGGTATCAATCCCGCACGCTGCCAGGTTGCGAATTGACTGCTGATAATTGGCGATGTAGTGCTGATAATCGCCGCGTTGGGTCTTAATCGTTTCGTGCACAGGAATGCTTTCAACGACTGACCAGGTAAGACCTTTTTCCGCCAGCAGCGCCTGACGCGCTTTGATTTCGGCTACAGGCCACACTTCTCCGTTAGGGATGTGGTGAAGTGCTGTGACAATTCCTGTTGCACCTGCCTGGCGGGCATCGTCAAGTGACACAGGATCGTTCGGGCCGTACCAGCGCCATGTATGTTCCATTATTGCTCCTTGTTGGACGTGTGGCCCAGTGGTCAGGCCGCTGGACCAAGAGTAAGATAGCGCGTAAATTAAGGCCGTGATCCGGATCGCAGCAATATAAATACGTATCATCTGATGCCCGAAAGGCGGCCTGCAACAGGAGAGAGTTATGGGGTTAGCGGTACTGAAAACTGAGCGGCTTTATCGGCAAATTGCTAATGCCATCATTGCGGGCATTCATGGCGGCGATTTCGTGCCGGGCGGGGCGCTGCCGCCCGAACGGGAACTGGCCCGACAACTGGGCGTCAGTCGTTCATCGGTGCGTGAAGCCCTGATAGCGCTGGAGATGACGGGTTACGTCAGCATCCACACCGGTACGGGGGTTTTTGTCGCTCAGACCTTACCGCAACCTTCAGCAGGCAAAGAAACCGAGAACTTCAGCCTGCAGGATCTGCTACAGGCGCGCGAAGCCTATGAGAGCATGCTGGCGGGCATGGCGGCGCGAAACGGCAGTGAGGCCCAGCGTCAGCAGCTGCTGTCCCTGAGCGCAGCGCTCCAGGCATTTAATGAAAACGACGCGGCTTTCATCGAGCAGGATAAAGGCTTTCATCTGCTGATTAGCGAGATGAGCGGCAATGATCTGTTGCGGGAAATGATGGAAAATCTGTGGAACAAACGCGACAGCGCCCATTTCCGCCGGCTGGAACGTCATTATGCCGACAATACCTTTGCAGATGAAATGAACGCGGACCATCAGCGCATCGCCGAGGCAATTGCGTCCGGTGATGAGCAGGCTGCACAGGCGGCGATGAGAGATCATCTGCAGCATGTGCAGCAGCGTTTACTTGGTTAACAGCCGCGAAGGCTTGGGGCGGCCGGTTCCCAGCATAATGGCCAGACGGCTCCCGCCCGGGGTAGTTTCCATTAAAATTTTAGTGATGCTGGTCAGAGGAACGGACAGCAGCATACCGACCGGGCCCAGCAGCCAGCCCCAAAATATCAATGACAGAAACACCACCAATGTTGATAAGCCCAGACCGCGCCCCATGATGCGTGGCTCAAGCATATTGCCGAAAACCATGTGAATGGCAGTAAACAGCGCCGCCACCATTGCCGCGTCAAACACGCTGTTGAGCAGCAGCGCCTGCAGGAAAGGAGGAATACCGGCAATAATCGGCCCGATATTGGGAATAAAGTTAAGGATAAAGGCCACCACGCCCCACAGTAACGCAAATTTCACGTCCAGCAGGTAGAGCGTCAGCCAGACCGCGATGCCGGTGATCAGGCTGATTAGCGTCTTCAGTGCCAGATAATGCGTCACCCCTTTTAAGGCCTTGTGTAAACCGGCGATACGAATTTTGGGGTTCACAAACGAGTTACGCATTTTATAAGGCAGATGGTGCACCTCAAACAGCATAAAGACCACGGTGAGGATCAGTAACACGGTATTGGTCATCGCGCCTGAAAAGCCACTCAGCGCCACACTGGCCAGATTCATAACGGTATTGGGGTCGAAACGCTGAACCAGGGCATCGGTTGAGATATTGAGATGGATGCTGGCTGCCAGATGCTGAACCACCGCCATTTTCTTTTCCATAATGGTGCGCAGTTGAGGATAGAGGTCGGAAAACTCACTCATCGAGCTTGCCAGTATGGCTCCCAGCAGCAGAATCACGATAAAAATCACCGTAATCACCAGGGTAATCGCCAACCCCCGCCGCAGCCCGCGCCGCATCAGTATCGTGACTAACGGATTCAGTACGATGGCAAAAAAGGCCGCCAGAAGTAACGGGACCAGAATGTCGGAGGCCGCTCTTATCCCGGCAAGGATAATCACCAGCATCGCGAGTTTGATTAAGATATTTTGTCCAATTTTTTCCTGCTGTAACGCGTTCATTCTGTATCTCTGCGCATAAATAACTGATGAAAGTGTAGTTGAAGGAAAAGTAACGGTCTGATTTGTTGAGGGAAACGGTAAATCAGGCGAGTTTTTTACCCGATAAATGGCGGAATAAGCCGGATTTCCTGCTGTGTTGCCGTCTGGGTGTTAAAGGATTCTGGGGCGGATCCAGTGAGAAAGCTGTCGGAGACATCAAGAGCAGGGGGCCTGAGCGCACAGGCGGTCACCCGCAACGACTGCGTCGCGGGCGAATGTGGCAGGATTACAATGACTGTGCGGATTCGCCCTCTTCTACTTCTTCACGTGCCGGCTTGTCTGCGCCAGGAATGAGAAGATTCAGGACAATGGCGACCAGGCCGCCGGTGGTGGCCGCGGAGCCAAACAGATTCTCAAACATGGGCGGCAGATGGGAAAGCGAAGCGGGAACGGATTCGATTCCCAGCCCGAAACTAAACGCCAGACCGACAATCAGTATTTCCCTGCGCGTTAGCGGAGCCTGGCTTAGGATGCGAATCCCCGCCGTGACGACGCAGCCGAACATCACCATCGTGGCTCCCCCCAGCACCGGTGTGGGAATCTGACGCAGTGCTTCGCTGAAAGGCGGAAACAGCCCCAGCAGGATAAGAATGACGCCGACGTAACGGCCGACAAAACGACTCGCCACGCCCGTCATCTGGATCACGCCGTTATTTTGCGCAAAGGTGGTGTTGGGAAAGGCGCTCAGCATCGCCGCAATCATGCAGCTCAGTCCGTCTGCCAGAATGCCGCCCTTGAGACGGGCGCTAAAGGTCTTGTCGGTAATAGATTTACCGGAAATCAGGCTGTTAGCAGTAAGATCGCCCACCGCCTCGATGATGCAGACCAGAGAGACCAGCACCACCGGAATGAAAAGCGTACTGTTGAAGTGAAAGCCAAACGGAAACAGAGAGGGTAAACGAAAGACGCTCTCGCCCAGATCGTGAACCTGAAATTTGCCACTCAGGGCAGCGGCAATACAGCCTGCTGCAATGCCGGCCACGACCGATGAAAGGCGTAGCCAGCGGTTACCGGAGCAGCTCAGCACAACGATGACGCCAAGCGTTAACGCACCCAGCGCCAGGTTACTGAGGCTGGCAAAATCCTGGGCTTTCTCACCACCGCACCAGTTAATCACACTGACTTTGATCAGGCTGATACCAATCAGCGCAATCACGCTCCCCGTCACCACCGGCGTAAAGACCCGCTTTAAGGTATCGATGAAGCGGCTGACGATGACCGGCACCAGCGCCGCGACAAAGTTGACGCCAAACAGCATCGCCATGATGTCTTCTGGACTGCCGCCCTGTGCTTTGACCCACAGGCCGCCGGAGATGGCCACACCAAGAAAGGCAAAACTGGTGCCCTGCATGCATATCATGCCGGCACCTATGCCCCATACCCGGTTTGACTGCAGAAACGTCCCGATGCCGGAGGCAAGGAGCGACATGCTGATCAAATAAGGCAGCCACGCATCCAGACCCAGCGCCGTGCCGATCAGCAACGGGGGCGTAATAATGCCAACCAGGCCCGCCAGCACATGCTGTGAAGCGCTGAAGAAAGCCTGGAGTGGTGGGATTCGCTGGTCCAGTCCGTACAGTAAGCCGCTGTTTTTTGGGTCAGACATGATTATCTCTTTCGGGTGCAGGGAGGTCCGACGATATTGCATAAAGCAGGCCAGGTTTTGCGTTGTGTCGAGGGATCTCATAAATAATGCTAATAATCATAAAGATAGACCGTTACCCTGCGATGCAGGAAAGGCGGTAAGCTGTGAAACACATGATTCCTGATTTGCAATCAGGAAATTATTGGTTCAGAAAATGGCCGTGGTTGAGGGATTTTGCACCACTGTCGTGCACCAGTTTGGCTTAAGGGCGTTGCGCCAGCAGAGTGAACCTTGTCAAAGGCAGGCTGAGGGCAAGAGGTGCGTAAAAAGAAATATTCATTTCACTATGCGATTTAATGAAACTTAAAAGGAAGGCGGTGTTTTGTCTCTCCCTGCTTATTTTGACGCCTGACCGGGAAGGGACGACCGCATCAGTGCAGGCTTCACGCTGGCGCTTGTCGTCACAGCATACAGGCACTAACTTCCCCCCAGACAAGTCATGTACAGCCATTGCTGGCGAGCCGTTCAGAGCGACATGCAAAAATGCGATCTGCCCCGCTAAAAAGTAATTTTTCAAAAATATTTATTTGAAAAATTTATTCCATTGTAATAGCTTCTCAGCATGCTTTTGGCTTTTCCTGCCCAGCCAGCATGCCACTTCTTGTGCTTTGCCTGCTGGAACCGTACATACCAAAGAGGCAACATCATGACTATCGTAGGAAATTTTATTGGCGGTAAAACCACGTTCAGTGCCAGCAACGAAACCATTCCTGTGTTCGATCCGGCAACCGGCAAGGTGATCCGTGAACTTACCCAATGCAGCGCAGACGAAGTGGCCCAGGCAATCGACGTGGCGCATGCAGCCTTTCCTGCCTGGTCCAAAACCGCCCCGCTTCGCCGCGCACGCGTGATGTTCAACTTTAAAGCCTTAATGGAACAACATCGTGATGAGCTGGCGGCGCTGATCGTGTCCGAGCACGGCAAAGTCTGGTCTGATGCGTTGGGTGAACTGACGCGCGGGATTGAGGTGATTGAGTTCGCCTGCGGCATTCCTCACCTGCTTAAGGGGGAGAACTCGCCTAACGTGGGCGGCGGCGTAGACAGCTACTCGCTCATGCAGCCGGTCGGCGTGGTTGCAGGGATTACCCCCTTCAATTTCCCCGCCATGGTGCCACTGTGGATGTTCCCTATTGCCCTGGCCTGCGGCAACACCTTTGTACTTAAACCCCCGGCGCTGGATCCGTCTGCCGCCGTGCGCATGGCGGAGTTACTGAAAGAAGCGGGCCTGCCGGATGGCGTTTTCAACGTGGTACACAGTTCGAATGAGAATGCAGAACAGCTTTACAAAGATCCCCGTATCGCGGCCGTTAGCTTTGTGGGTTCGTCGGGTGTGGCTGAGCACATTTACAAAACGGCCAGCGCGCACGGCAAACGCGTGCAGGCATTTGGCGCGGCCAAAAACCACGCTATCGTCATGCCTGATGCTGACCTGGACGCCACGGTCAATGCCATCATGGGGGGCGCATTTGGCTCGGCGGGTGAACGCTGCATGGCGTTGCCTGTCGTGGTCGCAGTAGGCGATGACACCGCCGATAAACTGATTTCGCGCCTGACGCCGCTGATTAAAGCATTACGCGTCGGGCCGGGCATGAGTAAGGGCAGTGACGAGAATGAAATGGGGCCTGTCGTTTCGGCCGCCCATCAGAAGAAAGTGCTGGGTTATATCGACATCGGCGAGCAGGAAGGGGCAACGCTGGTTGTGGATGGTCGTCACCAGAAGGTTGCAGGTTATGAGGACGGCTACTATGTCGGTGGAACGTTATTCGATCACGTAACCCCAGAGATGGTGATCTGGCGTGAAGAAATCTTTGGCCCGGTGCTGAGCATCATGCGCGCGCCGGATTACGACAGTGCGCTGAAACTGGTTAACAGTCACGAATTCGGCAACGGCAGCGCCATTTTTACCAGTAATGGTCACACGGCGCGTGAATTTGTCCAAAACGTCGAAGCCGGAATGGTCGGCGTCAACGTGCCCGTGCCGGTGCCAATGGCATTCCACAGTTTTGGTGGCTGGAAGCGCTCGGTGTTTGGCGCACTGAATGTCCACGGTCCGGACGGCGTACGTTTTTATACGCGCATGAAAACAGCGACCGTCCGTTGGCCGAGCGGCCAGCAAACGGTTTCTGAATTCAGTATGCCGACGTTGGGTTGAGTGGGCGCTGAGTGACAGCGTATTGACGATAAAGGGCGATGGATTAGGAGACGGCGGATGTCATTACTCTCAAAGGTAAAACAACCCGATGAGCAGGGGCGCATACAGCAGGTAACGCCAGACAGTGCGGGCTGGCGCTATGTGGGTTTCGAGTCTTTCCTGTTAAAACAAGGACAGACGCTCGACATGGCCAGCGGTGACAGCGAGCTTTGCCTGGTGCTGGTGGCAGGCCTGGCCTCGATTAGCACGCGTCATGCAAACTTTCCGGGGTTAGGTAAGCGAATGTCGCCGTTTGAACGTACGCCGCCTTATTCCGTGTATGTCCCTCATGATGATGCAGTGACGGTAAGAGCGGACAGCGATCTTGAGCTGGCGGTCTGCAAGGCACCGGGGCAGGGCGACAACCTGCCCGCCCGACTGATTGCGCCAGAAGATGTCGGCGTTGAGCGGCGCGGCAAAGGCCACAACCAGCGACTTGTGCACAACATTCTGCCGGACAGTGAACCGGCAAATAGCTTGCTGGTGGTGGAAGTGTTTACCGATGAGGGCAATACCAGTTCGTATCCGAGTCACAAGCACGACCAGGAAAACAGCGAGAACGAAACCTATCTGGAAGAAACCTATTACCACCGTTTTGAACCCGAACAGGGCTTCGCGATGCAGCGCGTTTATACGGACGATCGTTCTCTGGATGAGTGCATGGCTGTTTATAACCGGGATGTCGTCACCGTACCGCGCGGTTACCATCCTGTAGCAACCTTGGCTGGCTATAACAATTACTACCTTAACGTTATGGCAGGGCCGGTTCGCCTGTGGAAATTCAGCTGGGAACAGGATCATGCCTGGATCAACAGCGATCGCTATCCGTCACGTTAATCACTGCTGAAAGCAAAACGGCAGCCTGAGGGCTAATGCGGGTCATTTAAGGCCCGGTTGACCGATCCAGTGGAAGGGATCAAAGGGGTTCATGTTCATCATGAACCCTTTTTTATGGAACTCTCACAGGCTCTGGGCATCATTCATTCCACTTCTCCCGAACGCGCCCGTTCGCTCTCTGATCTTATTCCCGCTGAGCCTCAGCAGAGCCACCAGTGAGATATCGCGGCTCCTGATGAGTTACCCCGGGCACGGTTCCGGGCGAACTGAGAACGCCGTATAAAAAGGCGAGATGGCTGATACTGCCGGGGCGAAGAGAACGAAACTTTCCGCGGGAGCTGCGAATAAGATCACGGAAATATGCCGATAAAAAAAAGCTGGTCACCTAAGTGACCAGCATTGAGCCTGAGGACTGCGTTTTTGTCGCTGCAGAGGGCGTTTCTCGCCGGGACGCGCGGGGGCGTCATGCTCCCGGCTTTACTGAGGGCGCGTGTATCATGTGTTCAGGTATGACGTGTAAGCAGTGCCGCCGCAGCTGGCGGCATGTCAGGAGAGCTGACCGGACTGCGCATTCGCCAGCGCCAGGGATACGGCCAGCGTTTGTGCCAGGCACAGCGAGGCAACCTGAGAGCGAAAACCGTCAACCTGGGCTTCGCGTACAACGAAACAGACGTCACTGAAGGCGGCAAGTGGGCTGACCTGGCTGTCAGTGATCGCGATTAAGCTGGCACCGCGTTTGGCCCCCAACTCGACCACTTCTACCGCCTCCCTTGCATAGGGTGAACAGCTGATGGCAATCACCACATCTTTGGGCGTAACCAGATTAAGCTGTTCTGTAAACATGCCGCCCAGCCCGTCAATCAGGAAGGCACGGCGTTCCAGATGGCGCAGGGCATACACTAGATAGGAGGCAACGCTAAACGACCGCCGCAGGCCGATTACGTAGACATTTTCGGCTTCGTTCATAAGCTGCACGGTTTTGTCTAACTGGTCCGGGCTCACCTGCATGGCCAGCTGCTGCAGGGCCTGACTGTTGACCATGGTGAAAACATTGAGAATTTCAGCCGGACTTTCGGGCGAATTCGCAGCATCGTCCGCTGCTGTCTGACGAAACAGCCGCGCTCGTTCTGTATAGTTGACGGTCTCTTCCATCAGATGCTGACGAAAAACCTGTTTCATTTCGTTGAAACCGCTGAAGCCAAATGCATTAGCAAAGCGAATCAGCGTAGATGGCGGAACGTCGGCCTGCTGCGCAATAGAGGCCACGGTGTCAAAAGCAATACTGTTACTGTTATCAAGGATATAACGAGCCACCTGCTTCAGACGCTTGCTCAGCGTTTCGTAGCGACGGCGAATCTCGTCCTGCAGCAGTGAAAGTTGGGAGGGATTATTACTCATGACATCTGCTCATTTGCGGAAAACGTGGCTGGATAATGAACGCTATGATATCAGATGGTTGGAAAATTTCATTTTTTTGTTATGTATGCAGCTTTTATTTCATTGGTTTATGAAATGACTCACAGATTCACCGCGACAGGGGCGACGCGCGGGCGAGCTGGCCACTAAAACAGGCTGCATCCGATGAGGGCACAGCCTTACACAGGGCCTGATCATTCTCTTCAGGGCGGATGATAGTCTTACAGTCCGGTATTCTCCCGAATATATTTTCTTGCCTTTACCGCGTACTCGAACGGATTGGCCAACGCAGGATCCTGCTCAGCCTCAACCACCATCCAGCCTTGATAGCCGTAGTCATCAAGAATTTTGAAAACCGGTTTAAAATCAATGACGCCGTCGCCTGGAACGGTGAATGTGCCCTTTTTCACACCGTCCAGAAACGACAGGTGCTGGTCACGCACTTCTGCGACAATCTCATCCCGCACGTCTTTCAGATGAACGTGGAAAATGCGCGGCAGATGGGTTTTCAGCACTGCCAGCATCACGTCCTGTGAGCCTTCAGAATAATAGATGTGGCCGGTATCATAGAGTAAACCGACATTGTCATGCGTGAGCGCCATGAAACGGTCGATTTCCGCGGGCGTCTGAATGCCGGTGCCCATATGGTGGTGCAGGCAAACGCGCATCCCTTTCGCGGCGGCAAGGTCGGCAAGCGTATTGTAGCCTTCCGCCGTTCTCTGCCACTCGTCATCGTTAAACACCGGTTTGTGATCGAACACTGCCCGTGCTGTGCCCTGAATACTTTTACTCTGCTCTGAACAGCCGATCACCCGGGCACCCATTTCATAGAGAAAATTCATGTGCGCCGTAAAACCCTCAAGGGTCTCGTTTTTGTCACCCTGCGCAAAAAATGTGCTGAACCAGGCGTTGCAGATCTGAATGCCGCGAATATCGAGCATTGGCTTGAGAATGGCAGGATCGCGTGGGTATTTGCTACCCACTTCACTTCCTGAGAAGCCCGCCAGTGCCATCTCGCTGACGGTTTGCTGAAAGGTATTCTCGCTGCCCAGCTCGGGCATATCATCATTTGTCCAGCCAATGGGCGCTATCGCCAGCTTTACGTTATCGTTGTTCATTATTTACCTGCCAAAGGCGAGAGATTTAGTTATAGAATGCCGGACGAGCGGGCATTTCAATCGGTTCAATGGCACCGCTTTTCTGCGCCTTGATACAGGCGTCAGCGGCGACGGAGGCGGCAAAACCATCCCAGGCAGACGGACCGGTTAACTGCCCGGCTTTCACGTCGTTGATAAACGCCTGCAGTTCGACGTCGTAAGCCTCGATAAAGCGGTCTTTCCAGTCGACTAAAATGGTGTTGGAAAGTTTGGCCTGTTTGCGCAGCTGCACTGACGAAGGCTCCGGCAGTCTGGCGATGCCTTCTTCACCCACTACCTCACACTGAATGTCATAGCCGTAGGTACAGTTAACAAAAATTTCTACATCGATGCGCACGCCTTTTTGCGTTTCAAACAGGACGATTTGCGGATCTTTCAGATGCGGACGCGCTTTGGAACTGACGCGCGGGAAAACCACCTGCACGCTTTTGTAGTCGTCACTCGTCAGCCAGCGCAGTACGTCAAGTTCATGAATTAACGTATTGGTGATCGCCATTTCCGTATTGTAATTTTCGGGCACCGTCGGATTGCGATGCGCGCAATGCAGCATGAGCGGCTCGCCGATTTCACCGTCGGTAATCACTTTTTTCAGCGCCCGGTAGCCGGCATCGTAAGGCCGCATAAAACCCACCTGAACCAGCCGCTTACCGTGCTGGATTTCTGCTTCGACCACCCGACGGCAACCCTCTGCGCTCATGGCCAGCGGTTTTTCACAGAACACCGGCTTACCCGCCGCGATGGCCGCCAGGGTAAACTCTTCATGCGTCGGGTCCCATGAGGTCACCAGCACCGCATCCACATCAGGTGACTGAATCACCTCATAGCCATCCTTGCAGACTTGCGCATCACTATTCAGCCGTTGCAGTGCAGCCTGCGCGCCTTCAACGTTGATATCGGATACCGCGACCACTCTTGCCCCTTGTAAGACATTGTTGCAGCGGCGAATGTGTTCCTGACCAATCGCGCCTGTTCCAATCACACCAAGTTTCAATGTCATAATTACACCTGTAGGGTTAAATCGAAGAGAAGAAACAAGGGCCGTCAGACGGCCCGGAAATCAGTATTTGCGGGCCTGTGCCAGATGCGCATTCAGTTTGTCCGCCACATCCTGCGTGCGCGCCGATTGGGCAGTTTGTGCAACGCCAACGTGCCACCAGCTGAAATATTTATGAATCATGGTCTTGGGCAGTACTTTAATATCTATCAGCGTAGAAACCTGCTGTGTTTTCGCATCGTCCAGCGCAGCCTTAAGCTGTTCCAGCGTGCTGACGCGATAGGTCTTGCACCCATAACCGGCAGCAATTGCGGCAAAGTCTACCGGCACCAGGCTGCCGTTTAGCTTACCGCTGTCCGTATTGCGGAAGCGAAACTCGGTAATGAAGCTGTCCATACCGTGCTCCATTTGCAGGTTGTTAATGCAGCCATTGCTCATGTTATCCAGCAGCACCACGTTGATTTTGGCACCCTCCTGAATGGAGGTCACCAGCTCGGAATGCAGCATCATAAAAGAGCCGTCGCCGACCAGGGCAAAGACTTCCCGCTGGGGCTCCGCAAGCTTAACGCCTAACGCCGCATTCACTTCATATCCCATACAGGAATAGCCGTATTCGAGGTGATAGCCGTTATAGCCGCGCGTGCGCCAGACGCGTTGCAGGTCGCCGGGCAGGCTGCCTGCAGCACCGACGATGACGGCATCGGCAGGCAAATGTTGGTTGAGGGTACCCAAGACACTGCTCTGGGTCAGCAGAGACTGCGTCAAGCGATTGAATTCGGCGTAGACGGCGTCCCGATCCAGATGGTCGGCAATCTCGGGCACAAATTCAGCATCGTTATGTGTAACGTGATACACGCGCTGTCTTTCTTCTTCTAACTGTTGCCGCGCCTCGGCAACCTGCGTGCCCCAGTCGTTGCCGTAGTGCTGCGAAACCAGCCCATGACTGAGCGCCAGCAGGGCTTCACGCGCATCGGCAAGCAGCTGCACGCCATCCAGTTTGTAGCTGTCAAAATTGCTGACGTTGATGTTAAGAAAGCTCACCTCGGGATGCCGGAAAATCCATTTCGATGAGGTGGTAAAATCGGTATAGCGTGTGCCAATCCCAATCACCAGATCGGCGTCTTTTGCCAGCAGGTTTGCCGCCAGACAGCCGGTTTCACCTACGCCGCCAACGTTGAGCGGATGATCGGACAGCAGCGTCCCTTTTCCGGCCTGCGTTTCAGCGAACGGAATCTGATACCGTTCAGCGAACGCCTGCAGCGCCTCGCCCGCCCCCGAATATTTGACGCCACCGCCGCAGATAATCAGCGGCTTACGTTTGCGGATAATAAGCTTCAGCGCATCTTCAAGTTGGGCCACGGTGGGCTGACGACGGTCCAGTCGGTGCACGCGTTTCTGGAAGAAATAGTCGGGGTAATCCCAGGCTTCGCCTTGCACATCTTGCGGTAAAGAGAGCGTGACGGCCCCGGTTTCAGCGGGGTCGGTGAGCACGCGCATCGCATTAATACAGGCGCTCATTAACTGTTCAGGGCGGCTGATGCGATCCCAGTATTTACTGACCGCTCTGAAGGCATCATTGGTGCTGATGCTCAGATCCCAGGATTGCTCAATCTGTTGCAACACCGGGTCAGGTTGTCGGGTGGCAAAAACGTCACCGGGCAGCAGCAGCAGGGGAATTCGGTTCGCCGTCGCCGTGGCCGCCGCCGTTAACATGTTGGCCGCACCCGGGCCAACAGAAGAGGTGCAGGCGATGATCTGACGCCGCAGGGATTGTTTGGCAAAGCCGGTTGCAGCGTGCGCCATTCCCTGCTCATTGCGTCCCTGGTATACCACCAGATCCCCACTGTCCTGTTCCAGTGCCTGGCCCAGACCCAGTACATTGCCATGGCCAAAAATGGCAAAAATGCCATGGACAAACTTCGTCTCATGCCCGTCTACGTCAATGTATTGATTATCAAGAAATTTAACTAATGCCTGTGCGGTAGTCAGTTTGATGGTGGCCATAAACTTTCCTCAACGTGCTGGCTGTAGCGGCGTCCGGCCCCGCGTATAAACGGCGTGACGTAACGGAGAGAGCTACCGGGATAACTGAAATGTCAGAGGATTATAAACAAATGCATTTTTCATAAAATACAATTACAGAAGAAATATTTCATTTTGCGAGGGGGATCAAATTTACATTCCTGCCGATCCCACGTAATACGCAGGAAAGGGGGGAACTGGAATGATTGGTGAGAGTTGCCGTTTTTTAAGATATTTCATTTCATTGTCAGGTCAGCCCTAAAAGACGGGCGGTGAGTCTGCCGCCTTGTGGTACGCGGTGCGCAGGGCATGGCGATAAAGTACCGGGGAGCGACAGATTTTTAACTGGTTCACATAATTGCATTGTAAGTTTCATTTTGAATTGAGTTTGGAATATTTGTTCCTCATACTGTGTTTATCGCTAATCAGACACCTTCAGACCCCGATATCCAACTTGTCCACAGTGTCTGCTCATCACAGAAGGAAACCAGAAGCATGAGTACACAACAGAAGCGTCTTGATGTGATTTGTATTGGACGCATCGCCGTAGACTTCTATGGTCAGCAAATTGGCGCGCGACTGGAGGACACCACGTCCTTTGCCAAATATCTTGGCGGTTCATCGGGTAACGTCGCTTATGGCACCGCTATTCAGGGGTTGCGTTCGGCCATGCTGGCGCGCGTAGGCGATGAGCATAACGGCCGTTTTTTACGTGAAAGCCTGCAAAGGGTTGGGTGTAATACCGATGCGCTGATAACGGATAAAAAACGCCTTACTGCCCTGGTGATTCTCGGCATCAAAGACGACGAAACGTTCCCACTCATTTTTTATCGTGATAACTGCGCCGATATGGGGCTGGTGCCAGAGGATATCGAGGAGTCCTTTATCGCCTCCTCCCGCTCGGTAGCGGTCACCGGCACGCACTTGTCACATCCCCAGACCCGGGCGGCTGTGCTAAAGGCGCTGGAGCTCGCCCGCAAAAACGGCCTGCGAACGGCGCTGGATATCGACTACCGGCCAGTATTGTGGGGATTAACCTCGCTGGGTGACGGTGAAACACGTTTCATTGCATCGTCAGAGGTAACGGCGCAACTGCAGCAGGTCGTCCACTATTTCGATCTTATCGTAGGCACCGAAGAAGAATTCCATATCGCGGGCGGCAGCACCGATACGCTGACGGCGCTGAGAAATGTCCGTGAGGTCAGTAAGGCTACGCTGGTCTGTAAGCGGGGTGCAATGGGATGCGTTGTCTTTGAACATGAGATTCCGGAAAGCTGGGAGCAGGTAACGCTGCACAGCGGCGTGCGCGTCGAGGTGTTAAACGTGCTGGGCGCAGGTGACGCGTTTATGTCGGGCCTGCTGCGTGGCTGGTTAAATGATGAAGGCTGGGAGCAGGCCTGCCGTTATGCCAATGCCTGCGGTGCGTTGGTGGTTTCACGCCACGGTTGCGCGCCGGCGATGCCGACCCGAGAAGAACTGGACGATTTTCTGAGCCGCGAAAACGCCGTCAAGCGTCCGGATCTGGACAGTCGATTAACGCACCTGCACCGCGTGACCACCCGGCAGCGTGCCTGGCCGGAACTCAATATCTTTGCCTTTGACCATCGTAAGCAACTGGTCGATATGGCCAAGGCAGCGGGGGCTGACGTCAGCCACATTCCTCAACTCAAGCTCCTGCTGCTCCAGGCCGCAGAGCAGGCGGTACAGCAGGCAGGCATTGAAAGCAAAAGCGGCATTCTGGCCGATACCACCTTCGGGCAACGAACGCTTAACGCCATTACCGGCAAGAACAGATGGATCGGGCGGCCGATAGAGTTACCGGGATCCCGACCGTTACGCCTTGAACACGGCAATATCGGCACACAGCTTGCCAGCTGGCCAATGGAGCACGTGGTAAAATGTCTGGTGTTTTATCACCCGCATGACAGCGCCGAACTGCGTGAAGAGCAGGATGCCGTGTTGCTGGATGTCTGGAAAGGCTGTAACAAAAGCGGGCATGAACTGCTGTTGGAAGTGATTCTGCCAGAGGGGCAGCCAGACCGTAACGAAGCCTGTTATCTGGCGGTTCTGAGCCACTTTTATGCGTTGGGAATCAAGCCGGACTGGTGGAAATTACCGCCCCTGTCAACAGCGAGCTGGCAGGCCATTGGCACCCTGATTGAGGCGCAGGATCCTCACTGTCGCGGTATCCTGTTGCTCGGGCTGGATGCGCCAGAGGAGACGCTGAAACTCGGTTTCGCTGCGGCTGCGGCTGCGCCATGGGTGAAAGGCTTCGCGGTGGGACGGACGATTTTTGCCCAGCCTTCAAGTCAGTGGTTGCAGGGTGAAATTGACGACGCGGCGCTGGTAACGGCTGTAAAAGATAACTATCTGCGTTTGATTGATTACTGGCGCACGGCACGCGAGCAGGCGTGAAAAGAACCAGAATCGAGCCGTGTGGAGACGTGCTTTCCCACGCGGCTCGCTGTTTTCAGGGCGGGAACCTGAAATAACACCCATATCAGGCAAGGGCCTGTTGCGGTTATTTCAGTTTAATGCTCTTCACTACCGTTTCAGCATCGCTTTGCGCCTGCTGCTGGTTCTGGCCCGGCAGCGTGATCTGCATGGTCATCAGCTTACCATCCACCTTGGCCAACACGACGGAAGACCAGGAGGTCTGGTTATTGGCTGAGATCACGGTGTCCAGCTGCTGTGCAGGTTCGCCGCCCAGGGTGACCGCTTTGTTAGAGACAACCTGTAGCTGCGGATCGCGGTTACGCTGCTGTTGTTCCATGCGCTGTGATAAAACATCCAGCCCTTCGTTAGTGGGATCACCTGCAATGACGATAATCGCCCGCGCGCCGCTTTCATCAGCATACACGTGCATATTGGTGCTTTGTGAGCCCAGCTTGCCGCTCTTATCGGACATGCCCGGCGGTAAGGCGAAGCTTAACTTGCCATCCATCAGCGTCACGGTTTGTGCCGACTGACTGGCAGATGCGCCGTTGTCGTTTGCCGCGTCATCTTTCTTTTGGTCACAGGCGGCAAGGCCGAGGACCAGCAAACCAATTCCCGCATATTTCACTAAATTACGCATCAGAATCCCTTTTTAAATTTCCACTCAGGCGTTTATACAACAGGAATCAGGCTGCAAACGCAACCTGAGTATTGTCAGAAGATTTTAGCGGATTGTCAGGAAAGGCTGTATTGCCGGTTAGCCGAAATGTATCTGTGGTTGAGCCTGGCGTTCGGCCAGACGTTTCAACGCCGCATTGAGCAACACACCATAGGCAGGCAGGAAGAACACCATGCAGATCAGCACCTTGAAACTGTAATCGACCAGGGCGATTTCCACCCAGTGCTGCGCCATAAACGCATCGGAGCTTTTATAGAAGGCGATAAAAAAGAACGCCAGCGTGTCGCTGATATTACCTAAAAACATGGCACAGCCGGGCGCTATCCACCACTGCGGCAGGCGACGCAGGCGGTTAAAGACATGCACATCCAGAATCTGGCCCAGCGCGTAAGCCATAAAGCTGGCGCAGGCGATACGGGCGACAAACAGGTTCACCTGCTGCAATGCCTGCCAGCCTTGCCACTCGCCCTGATAAAACAGGCTGGAAATGGTATAGGAGATAAACAACGCCGGCACCATGACCGCCAGAATAATCCGCCGTGCAAGCGGCGCGCCAAAAATGCGGACGGTGAGATCGGTCGCCAGGAAGATAAACGGGAAACTAAAGGCGCCCCAGGTGGTATGGAAACCAAAAAGGGAGACGGGCAACTGCACCAGATAATTACTGGAGGTAATCACCAGCAGGTGAAACAGGGACAGCCAGAAAAGCGCATAAGTGCGCTGACGCGGGGTAAATGCGAGCATAGTTAGCCTTTTTAATCGTGGGGTGAGGGAACCCATTGCAGGGCGCAGAACGGTCCGCGCACTACGGTTTCATGAACAAAAAACGGCCGAATCTTACCCTGGTGTGCTATTAATGCAATGGCTAATTTTAACGCAATCGTTATCGCCTTGCGTCAAAGGGCTGACGCGCTAGAATAAGCGCCCGCCAACCTGAATTGAGATCGTGATGAGTGATGCATTTTCTTCCGCCGACCATCAACTGGATGCGTTAGGCCTTCGCTGTCCCGAACCGGTCATGATGGTTCGCAAAACCGTGCGTGGGATGCAGGACGGTGAAACGCTACTGATCGTGGCTGACGATCCGGCGACCACGCGGGATATTCCCGGTTTTTGCCGCTTTATGGAGCATCGCCTGTTGGTCGCGCAAACCGACACGTTGCCTTATCAGTTTTTGATCAGGAAAGGGATGGGCGAATAACGGCGGCACCTGCCGCCGTCAGGTTGTTAATCCCGCGTGCGCAGCAGCCGCAACGCGTTCGCCGTGACCAGCGCGGTGGCGCCAGAATCAGCCAGCACCGCCAGCCACAATCCGGTCAGTCCGAGAAGCGTGGTAACCAGAAACAGCGCCTTAAGCCCTAACGCAATGCCGATATTCTGACGAATAATTGCCCGGGTGCGACGCGCCAGACCGATCATCGGAGCCAGATGGCTGAGCTGATTGCGCGTCAGGGCCGCATCGGCTGCTTCCAGCGCGACATCGGTGCCGCTGCCCATGGCGATGCCCAGCGTGGCCGCCTTCATGGCTGGCGCATCATTGATGCCGTCGCCCACCATTGCCACAACCTGATGCTGACTGAGCTGGCGAACCCGCTCAACCTTGTCGGCGGGTAATAAGCCTGCGTGCCACGCGATATCCAGTTGTTGCGCCACCACAGCCGCCGCTCGCGGGTTATCCCCTGTGAGCATAATGCTGTTGATGCCGAGCGCCTTTAACGCCTGCAACGCGGCAGGCGTTTCACTGCGCAGCCGATCGCGCAACGCGAGTGCACCCAGCGCATCGCCATTACGCAGCACAATCACCAGGGTTTCGCCCTGGGCTTCCTGCTCGCTAATCATGTCCAGTTGCCGGGCGTTCAGCGCGTTGACGTAGGCCGGTGCCAGCAGTTCAATGCGCTGGCCTGCAACCTCGGCCCTGATGCCGCTGCCGGCGATGGCCTGTTGATGTGCGGCTGCCGGAATTGTCAGGGATTTCGCCTGGGCCGCAGCCACAATTGCCGTAGCCAGCGGATGCGTGGAGCCCCGTTCAACGGCGGCGCCCAGCAGCAGAATCTCGTCTTCACTGAGATCGCCGAATGACAAAATGCGGGTTAACTGCGGTTTACCTTCCGTGAGCGTCCCGGTTTTATCGAACGCAATCGTCTGCACCGTACTCAGGCGTTCCAGGGCTGCACCGCCCTTGATTAAAGCGCCGCGCCGCGCCGCGGTCGCAAGGCCAGACGTAATGGCCGCTGGCGTCGAGATCACCAGTGCACAGGGGCAACCGATGAGAAGTAACGTCAGCCCTTTGTAGATCCACGGTAGCCATGGACCCGCGCCGAGCAGCGGCGGTATGACCATGACCAGCAGCGCCAGTAGCATGATTGCAGGCGTGTAAATGCGGCTGAAATTATCGATAAAGCGTTCCACCGGAGCACGATGGCTTTCGGCTTCCTCAATCAGCTGCAAAATGCGGTCAATCGCGCTCTCGCCGGGTTTTGACACCACGTCCAGCGTCACCAGCCTGTCTACGCTGGTGGCGCCAGCCAGCACCTTATCGCCCCGCATGCGAAGAACCGGCAAAGACTCGCCGGTTAAGGCGCTTTCATCGAAGCTGGCGCTTTCCGCGACCAGACATCCGTCAACCGGCAGGCGACCACCGGCGGCAACCTCTATACGGTCGCCTGGCTGCAGCGCCGCCAGTGGAACCTCACTGCGAACGCCATTTTGCAGGCGCACGGCCGATTCGGGACGGATCGCCATCAGCTGACTCACGCCACTGCGCGCACGGGTTGCCGCATAGGCCTCCAGGCGTTCACCCAGTTGGAACAGCAGCAACACCATGGCTGCTTCCGCATGGGCGCCAATCAACAGCGCGCCCGCCGACGCCAGCGTCATCAGGGTTTCAATCGTAAAAGCGGAGCCGGTTCGTAGACGCTGCCAGGCTTTACGCGCGACCGGTGCCAGACCAACCAGCGTGGTGAGAATAAATAATCGATCGCCCCACACAGCATTGATCTGGCTGAGCGCAACGCTGGCCAGCATTAACCCGGCGAGCAGAAAAAGGGGGATATGTTTTTGCCAGGAGGCGAGTGAAGAAGCGGAAGCAGCGGTGGAGGAGAGTTGAAATCCGGCTTTTCTGACGGCGTCTTCTATCGCGCCTTGAACCGGTGCGCGGGCGTCAACAATCAGCTTCTCACTGGAGAATACGACGCGGGCCTGGGTGACGTCAGGAAGCTGACGAACGGCCGTTTCGATAGCGCGGGCACAGCTGGGGCAGTCCATGCCGCTGACCAGCCAGCTGAACTGAAAAGCATCTGAGGACCGTCGTCGGTCACCTTCGTCATTGGCTTCACTGCTGGATGAACTGCCGCACGCGCAGTCACCACCGCAGCCATTGCCGTCAGAAATTTCAGGCGTTGCCGCAGTAACAGACAGCGTACCGGAACGAACAGGGCGGATTGCACAAAGCGGTTTTGCGGCACGGTGCGTACCGCAGGGCTTACCGCAGCCACAAGCATGATGTTGATGCATATAACCTCCGGAAGACGTGGGCACCATGCCCACGCCTTATCTTACACCCGACGGTTTATTCCATCTTCAGATTTATTGTGACGCTTTCTTAGTAAATCCACAGGGAGCGGACAATCATAAAGTGGCCCGCGAAATAGCAGGCTGCGACGATGGCGCTGTCCGCGCTAAAGCGGCGACGGTAATGGCTGATAAACCACACAATATTGGCCAAAAGAAGCAGGGCCGAACCGACGAGAATCGAAAAGCTGTAATCGCTGGGACGGAAAAAATATTGCTCTGCCGCCATCCAGTTCATCACCAGCGTCATGCCAATAAGCGTACAGACCGGCCAGCGTAGCGTTTCCAGCTTGCTCCACAGAATGCCAATCACGACAACCCCGATGATCAAAAAGGTCAGCGGAATGGGCCAGTAGAAACTCATCGTCATGTTGGCGGCGAAGCACAGCGTATAGAGCAGATGCGACAGGAAAAACGCGCCCAGCGCGTAGAGCGTCTGCTGACGTGGAAGCAGCGTCAGCGTATCGCCGACAAGCGTGGCGACCAGCCCGGCCACAATCAGATAGTCTGACGTGTTGCGCGTGGGGGCTTGCCAGGCGAGGCCGACTAACAGCAGTAAGGTTACCGGCTTGAATAACCAGCGTTGCCATTGAGGTCCCCGGTAAGAGGCATCCACATACAGCCAGCCGGAGAAAAGTACCGCGAGAAAGGACCAGAGCATTGCTTCTCCCTATTGACCAAAAATGGTGACAGTTCCTGAAATACTCCTGTCAGTCTAGGTTACGCCAGCCTGATGTGACAATCGGTCAACTCTGGTTGTATGCTTTAGCGCGCCATGTACGCCATCTGTAACCTGAGAAACGTTGGGATATTATGAAACCACCGCTACTTTTTATCATTGTGCTGGCTGTTATCGCCGTTTTAGCGACTCGCCAGTTCATCAAACAGCGGCGTGAAGCCGCCGTCAACGATGCCTCGCCGGTTCGCACCCTGACAGTCGAAGTGAAAACCAAACGTGAGTTTTCTGTTTCCAGCCGGCGCTCGCGTGAACGGGAAGTGATCGCCGGTGATGAAATGCGCTATGAGGCCTGGTTTCATCCGCTGAACGGCGAAAGCGATATTAAGATGCGGGTAAGTGAAAGCGACTACCATCTGATGGACAAGGGCACGCAAGGGGAACTGACTCTGCAGGGCTCGCGCTTTATTCAGTTTACGCCCGCCCGGCACTGACGGCGGGCCAGGTGCCCGCCGTGACGACTTACTTACGTGGAAAGTTTTTTTTCTGCCACGCGACCAGTTCGAATACGCCAAACAAAAAGACTTTTATCTGGGTGACACGATCGATCGGCGGCGCATCTTTACCTTGGGTGGTGCGCAGCAGGACCAACTGCAGACCATGCATCAGAATCATAAATATCAGAGCCACATTGATAAACCAGGTCAGTGGCTTAGGATAAGGATGAATCAGGTTAAACAGTAAAAAACCCCATACGCACAGCATCAGCAGGCGTCCTAAATTAAGTAACATCGTGTGTCTCCTGTTGGCGCTGATATAAGCGATAGGCCACCTGGCCGGCAATTTTTTCGCGGTATAGATCCCAGTGTGCTGGAACCGGGGGAGCACCGCGTTCAACTTCACTTTCAACGTAGATGAGTGCGTCAGCAGTCAGCCAGCCGTTATTCTCCAGCAGTTGCAGCGTTTGTTCCAGCAGGCCCTGACGAAACGGCGGGTCGATAAACACGATATTGAACGGCTTACCGCTCTGCGCCAGCCATGTCAGCGTATTGGTCTGCACAACCTGGCCGTTGGCGGCCTGAAGCGTCTGTAAATTTTTGGCCAACTGCTGCGCTACCGGGCGTTCCAGCTCCAGTAACGTTGCCGACGCGGCGAAACGCGACAAGGCTTCCAGCCCCAGCGCACCACTGCCGGCAAAGCAGTCCAGACAGTTGGCCGCCTGAATAGAGGGCGCCAGCCAGTTAAACAGCGTTTCACGCACTCTGTCGGTAGTCGGACGCAGTCCGGCGCTGTCCGGCACCGGCAATTTGCGGCCGCGCCACTGTCCGCCAATAATGCGGATTTGGCCTGCACCACCAGTCTTACGGGGAGGTTTTATCATCTTGCTCACAAATCTTCATAATTTGTTGCGTAGTTTAACGGGCGAAACGATGAGAAGAAACGTTAAAAAAGGGTGCTGTGGTGAGCTGGCTGGAAAGTGTTAGACTACAGCGTTGCTGCTGTTATGCATAATTCTGCGGTTTGACGCTCATCTGGCGTTTATCACCAATACTGTTTTTAACCCTGGGAACATTGTGCTACCGGGATGAAGCCATCGAGGAGTGTGGTTACACAATGGCAAAAGAGAAAAAACGAGGCTTTTTTTCCTGGCTGGGATTTGGCAAAGAAGAAGAGAAACAACCCTCAACGGAAGCGCAGGCATCACAAACTGCACAACCGGAAGTCCAGCAGCCAGAACAGGAAGCCCCGGCAATAAGTCAGGCGGAGATCCACGCGGAAGAGACCGTTGAAACGACTGAAAAAGTCGTTGAACAGCAACACACAGCGGATCCCGATAGCGAAGTAAAGCTGACAGCAATTACCCCATCGGCTGAAAACGTGCCTGATCCGCATGATGGCGTTATCACGCCCGCAGAACCTGCGTCCGAGCCTGTGGACGATGAGGCACCGCTCAGCGATGACGAACTCGCCGCACTGGCGCTGGCCGATGCGGAGATCGTGGAGGTTACGCCGCACGAGCCTGAAATCCTTCAGCCCGAACCTGTCCCGGTGGCAGACAAGGCGCCGCTCAGCGATGACGAACTCGCCGCGCTGGTGCTGGCCGATGCGGATATCGTGGAGGTTACGACGCACGAGCCTGAAATCCTTCAGTCCGAACCTGTCCCGGAGGCAGACGAGGCGCCGCTCAGCGATGACGAACTCGCCGCACTGGCGCTGGCCGACGCGGATGCCGTTCAGGATGTTCCAGAAAACGCCGATCGGGTGGAGCCAACAGATACCGTCAGCGATCTTCCTTTAGCCGCCGCGCCACTGGTGACGCAGGAGCAGGATCGTCCGACAAAAGAGGGCTTCTTTGCCCGCCTGAAACGCAGCCTGGTGAAAACCCGTCAGAACCTGGGATCGGGTTTTATCGGCCTGTTCCGTGGCAAAAAGATTGATGATGAGCTGTTTGAAGAGCTCGAAGAGCAACTGCTGATTGCGGATGTGGGGGTCGAAACGACGCGCCGTATCATCACCAGCCTGACGCAGCATGCCGACCGTAAACAGCTTCGCGATGCAGAGGCGCTTTATGGCCTGCTGAAAACTGAAATGGCCGACATTCTGGCGAAAGTGGAAGAACCGCTTAATGTTGAAGGCAAAACGCCTTTTGTCATTTTGATGGTCGGTGTTAACGGCGTAGGTAAAACGACCACCATCGGCAAGCTGGCTCGTCAGTATCAGGCAGAAGGCAAGTCGGTCATGCTGGCGGCGGGCGACACCTTCCGTGCAGCGGCCGTTGAACAGCTTCAGGTATGGGGCCAGCGTAACAACATTTCTGTGGTGGCGCAGCATACCGGTGCCGATTCCGCTTCGGTGATTTTCGATGCGATTCAGGCCGCGAAATCCCGTGGCGTTGACGTGTTAATCGCCGACACCGCAGGCCGTTTGCAAAACAAATCGCACCTGATGGAAGAACTGAAGAAAATTACGCGCGTCATGAAAAAACTGGATGAGCAGGCGCCGCATGAAGTCATGCTGACAATTGATGCCAGCACCGGGCAAAATGCCATCAGCCAGGCCAAACTGTTCCATGAAGCGGTTGGTCTGACCGGTATTACCCTGACAAAACTGGATGGCACGGCCAAAGGCGGTGTGATTTTCTCGGTGGCAGATCAGTTTGGCATCCCTATCCGGTATATCGGTGTCGGAGAAGGCATCGAAGATTTACGGCCGTTCAAGGCCGAGGATTTTATTGAGGCATTGTTTGCCCGAGAGGACTAATTAGGATGATTCGCTTTGAAGAGGTCAGTAAGGCATATCTCGGCGGACGTCAGGCGCTGCAGGGCGTAGATTTTCATCTACGCCCCGGTGAAATGGCGTTTCTGACCGGCCATTCTGGCGCAGGGAAAAGTACCTTGCTGAAGCTGATTTGTGGCATTGAGCGTCCCAGCGCCGGACAAATCTGGTTTAGCGGGCATGACATTTCACGCCTGCGTAACAGCGAGGTGCCGTTTCTGCGCCGTCAGATTGGTATGATCTTTCAGGATCACCACCTGCTGATGGATCGTTCTGTCTATGACAACGTGGCCATTCCGCTGATCATCTCCGGTGCCAGCGGGGAAGATATCCGGCGGCGTGTTTCAGCCGCGCTAGATAAAGTGGGCCTGCTCGACAAAGCGAAAAGTTATCCTATTCAACTTTCCGGTGGTGAACAGCAGCGCGTGGGTATTGCACGCGCCGTGGTGAATAAACCGGCGGTGCTGTTGGCTGATGAACCAACCGGTAACCTGGATGAGGCGCTGTCTGAAGACATCCTGCGCCTGTTTGAAGAGTTTAACCGCGTTGGGGTGACGGTCCTGATGGCGACACACGATGTGGGGCTAATCGGTCGCCGAAATTATCGGGTGATGACGCTAAATAAAGGACGCCTGCACGGAGGCCACGATGGTCAATAAACGCAACAAACGCGCGCCCGCGCCGAAGGCGAAGCAACCGTCGAAAAGCAAAGCGTTACGCGGCGGCTGGCAGGAGCAGTGGCGCTATGCGCTGCGCGGTACGTTGTCTGACATGTGGCGTCAGCCGTTAGCGACGTTGCTGACGGTGATGGTTATCGCGATCTCTCTGACGTTGCCCAGCGTGTGTTACATGGTGTGGAAAAACGTTAGCCAGGCCGCCACTCAGTGGTATCCCGCGCCGCAGCTGACGGTCTATCTCTCCAAAACGCTGGATGATGCCGCCGCCGAAAACGTGACGACTCAGCTGAAGCAGGTCGATGGCGTGGACCACGTTAACTACCTGACGCGTGAAGAAGCCCTGAACGAATTCCGTAACTGGTCAGGCTTTGGCGGCGCGATGGATATGCTGGAGCAGAATCCTCTCCCGGCCGTGGTCATCATTACGCCTAAACTGACCTTCCAGAATTCCGACACGCTACAAACTTTGCGCGACAGGGTGGCGAAAGTGCAGGGCGTTGACGAAGTGCGCATGGATGACAGCTGGTTTGCTCGTCTTGCGGCGCTGACCGGGCTGGTGGGGCAGATTGCCTCCATGATCGGTATCTTAATGATCGTGGCGGTGTTCCTGGTGATTGGCAACAGCGTCAGGCTGAGCATTTTTGCCCGGCGCGATACCATCAACGTGCAGAAGTTGATCGGGGCGACCGACGGGTTTATTCTGCGTCCGTTCCTGTATGGCGGTGCGTTGTTAGGTTTCTCTGGTGCCGTGTTATCGCTGCTTCTTTCCGAAGTGCTTGTCCTGCGTTTGCAGTCCGTGGTGGCCCATGTTGCCTCGGTGTTTGGCACGACCTTCTCGCTGGAAGGGTTCTCCTGGGATGAGGCACTGTTGTTGCTGCTGATCGCGGCGATTATTGGATGGGTTGCGGCCTGGCTGGCTACGGTACAACATTTACGCCGATTTACGCCGCAGTAAACCTCTGCAACATTTTTTTGTTATAATCATCCTCTGCTGCCGACAATGGGTGCAGAGGATATTGCCCCGCTGTCATCTGTGTGTAAAATATTCACTGCTAAAATTGAACTTGTGGATAACTTTGTTTTCCAAGTAGCACAGATTGCTTTTGGTTTTCCTGCGACGTTGACATAATGTGACGTGCGCTTAAGGAAAGATGCGGCAATTCCATTGATTTTGTGAGGGTTTGAATGACCAAAGAAATGCAAACTTTAGCTATTGCTCCTCTGGGCAACCTGGAATCTTACGTTCGGGCTGCCAACACCTGGCCGATGCTGTCGGCAGAAGAGGAAAAGGCGTTGGCTGAACGGCTGCATTACCAGGGCGATCTGGATGCGGCTAAGACGCTGATCCTGTCTCACCTACGCTTTGTTGTTCATATCGCTCGTAACTACTCAGGTTACGGCCTGCCTCAGGCTGACCTGATTCAGGAAGGTAACATCGGCTTGATGAAAGCCGTTCGTCGCTTTAATCCTGAAGTTGGCGTCCGTCTGGTATCCTTTGCCGTACACTGGATTAAAGCGGAAATTCACGAATATGTGCTGCGTAACTGGCGCATCGTGAAAGTGGCGACCACGAAAGCACAGCGCAAGCTGTTCTTTAACCTGCGTAAAACCAAGCAGCGCCTGGGCTGGTTTAATCAGGACGAAGTAGAAATGGTCGCGCGCGAGTTGGGCGTGAGCAGCAAAGATGTGCGGGAAATGGAATCGCGCATGGCCGCGCAGGATATGACCTTCGATATGTCCGCTGATGACGAAAGCGGTGAAGGTAAATCCATGGCGCCGGTGCTGTATCTCCAGGATAAAACCTCTGATTTTGCCGACGGTATCGAAGAGGATAACTGGGAGTCACATGCAGCCGACAAGCTGACGTACGCAATGGAAGGCCTGGACGAGCGCAGCCAGCATATCATTCGCGCCCGCTGGCTGGATGAGGACAACAAAACTACCCTGCAGGAACTGGCCGATCGTTATGGCGTTTCCGCAGAGCGCGTCCGACAGCTTGAAAAGAACGCGATGAAGAAACTCCGAATGGCTATCGAAGCCTGACGAGACAGGGCGACTTCAGGTCGCCCTTTTTTATTGTCTGTTTTTTTATTTTACCCAGCCGTCAACCTGGGCGCGAAAACCACAGGCCTGCATAAACGCCGCCCGAATACGTTGATCGTCACTGCCGTCATCGGCAATCCACCAGTCGTTTAACGATGGATTCTGCTTCATCGTCTCTTCCAGCAAATACTGTCCTACGCCACGTCGCCGGGTAACATCTCTTACAGCCAAATGATGCACTTTGCCGTGAATACCTGAAATTTCAAGTTGTAATGCAGCCAGTAGACGATCGTTGAAGCGCGCCGCATAAAGACGATGGCTTTCATTCAACGCTGTCTCCAGCTTTTCTATATCGATCTCAGGCCAGATTTTCCCCAGATCTATCCGGTCCTGTAGCGTCAACGAGGTGAGACGCAAAATGGTGAGCTTCATAATAAACACCTGTGCGTGTAAAAGTCGTTAGTGTAGTCAATTCCCGTTACCGGAACCCTGGCACATTTTAGGCAATAAAACAGGTCAAAACAGCGACAGAGTGCCAGGATAATAGCTATAAACATGATATCCGCTTTTAAAGGCAGCATAACGCGCTGGCCTGGTGAGTAAAAGCCACGCATTGGCTCCAGAGGATTATGCTGCTTTTGGCTGCGAATCATGAATATGTCAGTTGCTTTACAGAATATACTTCCTGTTTAATAGACTGAAATATAAAGCCTTATTATTAATAAAAGCCAGAAAAGCGTGCTAACTCATTATTGTTAAATCAGTTTTCCACTTTATCTGGCAGAAAATAAAACCACTCACAACAAACACGACACAACTGATGGGGTAGTTCGCATGAAAATGACAGGTCGCGCGTTACTGGCTGGATGCGTTGCATTGGCGATGAGCCATGCGGCAATGGCGAAAGAGATTAAAATAGCTATCGTAGGCGCCGCTACTGGCCCAGTCGCGCAATACGGTGATATGGAATTTACCGGTGCTGCACAGGCGATTAAAGATATTAATGCCAAAGGCGGCGTGAACGGCGACAAACTGGTCGGTGTGGAATATGACGACGCCTGCGACCCAAAACAAGCGGTTGCGGTGGCGAACAAGGTGATCAACGACGGCATTAAGTATGTTATCGGCCACCTGTGCTCCTCCTCAACTCAGCCCGCTTCAGATATCTACAACGACGAAGGCGTGCTGATGATTACCCCCGCGGCCACGGCACCTGAACTCACGGCACGTGGCTATGCAGATGTGATGCGCACCACCGGTCTGGATTCTGACCAGGGCCCAACGGCGGCGAACTACATTCTGGATGTGATCAAACCTAAACGTATCGCTGTGGTGCATGACAAACAGCAGTATGGCCAGGGCCTCGCGGAATCCGTACAAAAAACCCTGAAGGCCAAAGGCGGCAACGTGGTGATGTTCGAAGGTATCACCGCGGGCGATAAAGATTTCTCTACGCTGGTTGCGCGTCTGAAGAAAGAGAACGTGGATTTCGTGTACTACGGTGGTTACTACCCGGAGCTGGGCCAGATTCTGCGCCAGGCGAAAGCGGCAGGCCTGAAAGCCGGCTTTATGGGACCAGAAGGTGTGGGTAACGCCTCGCTGTCTAACATCGCAGGCGACGCTTCTGAAGGGCTGTATGTAACCTTACCAAAACGTTACGACCAGCTGCCGCAGAACAAGGCGATTGTTGAAGCCATTAAAGCGAATACCGCGTCTAACCGCAAAGATCCAACCGGCCCCTTTGTCTGGACAACCTACGCGGCGATTCAGTCTCTGGTAACTGGTATTGAACGCAGTAAGAGCGATGAGCCAGATGCGATTGCGAAGAACCTGAAAACCGGCGCGCCTGTGCCGACAGTGATGGGTGACCTGAGCTGGGATCAGAAAGGCGATCTGAAAGGCTTCGAGTTTGGTGTCTTCAAATGGCACAAAGACGGTTCATCCACCGCGGTTAAATAAGGTCATGACGCTTCCCTGCAGCCTTTGCTCGGGGAAGCAGGCCAAAGCGATGCGCCCTGTGGGGCAATGCTTTCGCCTTGCTAACCCTCTCCTGCTGGCAGGAGAGGGGTTTTCTGGTTTCTGAGTAGGTCCTCATTATGTCCGAGCAGTTTCTCTATTTCATTCAGCAGATGTTCAACGGGGTCACCCTCGGGAGCACCTACGCGCTGATCGCCATTGGCTACACCATGGTTTACGGCATTATCGGCATGATCAACTTCGCCCACGGCGAGGTCTATATGATCGGCAGCTATGTCTCTTTTATGGTGATTGCTGCCCTGATGATGATGGGCATTGATACCTCATGGCTCATGATCGCCGCCGGCTTTGTGATGGCAGTGATTATTTCCAGCGCCTATGGCTGGAGCATTGAGCGCGTGGCTTACCGGCCGGTTCGCTCTTCCAAGCGCCTGATTGCGCTGATCTCCGCCATCGGAATGTCCATCTTCCTGCAAAACTACGTCAGCCTCACCCAGGGCTCGCGCGATCTTGCGTTGCCGAGCTTAATTACCGGCCAGTGGACGCTGGGAGAAAGCAATGGTTTCGCGGCCACGCTGTCGACGATGCAGCTGGTGATCTGGGTGGTGACGTTCCTGACCATGCTGGCGCTGACCCTGTTTATTCGCTATTCCCGCATGGGCCGCGCCTGCCGAGCCTGTGCTGAAGACCTGAAAATGGCCAGCCTGCTGGGCATTAATACGGATCGCGTCATTTCGCTGACCTTCGTGATTGGTGCCGCGATGGCGGCGGTGGCCGGTGTGCTGTTAGGCCAGTTTTATGGCTCCATCAACCCCTTTATCGGCTTCATGGCGGGCATGAAAGCCTTTACCGCAGCGGTGCTGGGCGGCATTGGCAGTATTCCCGGCGCGATGATTGGCGGTCTGGTGCTGGGCATTGCTGAAGCCCTGACCTCGGCCTATCTCTCCACGGAATATAAAGATGTGGTGTCGTTTGCCTTACTGATCGTGGTGCTGCTGGTGATGCCGACCGGCATTCTGGGCCGTCCGGAGGTAGAGAAAGTATGAAACGCCTTGGTCTGGTCAATGCGCTGATCTCTACGGTCATGTTGCTGGTTCTGGCTGCGTTCTTTATGGGAATGCGCCTCGATCTGAATGGTACGAAGCTACAGGTGGTCAATGCCGGTAGCGTGCGCTGGAACTGGATATTTATCGGTTGTGCGGTGGTGTTTCTGTTCCAGCTGCTGCGTCCGCTGCTTCAGGGCAAGCTGAAGCGCAGCAGTGGCGGTCTGGTGCTGCCTGGGTTTGATGGTTCCACGCCGAAGCAAAAACTTGTCATGGCGTTAATGATCGCTGCTGCCGTTATCTGGCCTTTTCTGGTCTCGCGCGGCAGCGTTGATATTGCGACGCTGACGCTCATCTACATCATGCTGGGCCTGGGGCTGAACGTGGTGGTTGGGCTATCGGGGCTGCTGGTTCTGGGCTATGGCGGCTTCTATGCCATCGGTGCCTATACCTTTGCTTTGCTCAATCATTACTATGGTTTCGGTTTCTGGCAGAGCCTGCCGCTGGCCGGATTAGTGGCCGCGGCCTTTGGCCTGCTGCTGGGGTTCCCGGTATTGCGGCTGCGCGGCGATTATCTGGCTATCGTGACGCTGGGCTTCGGCGAAATCGTCCGTATTCTGCTGCTTAACAATACCGCGATTACAGGGGGACCGAACGGTATTGCCCAGATTCCCAAACCCACTTTCTTCGGCCTGGAGTTCGGCCGCCGCGTCAGTGAAGGGGGATGGGGCACGTTTCACGAGGTCTTTGGCATGAAGTACGATCCCAGCGACAGGGTGATTTTCCTGTATCTGGTGGCGTTACTGTTAGTGGTGTTGACGCTGTTTGTGATTAACCGTCTGCTGCGTATGCCGCTTGGACGGGCCTGGGAAGCACTGCGTGAAGATGAGATTGCCTGTCGCTCGCTGGGCTTAAGCCCGACCCGTATCAAGCTGACTGCCTTTACTATCAGTGCGGCTTTTGCGGGGTTTGCCGGTACGCTGTTTGCCGCGCGCCAGGGATTTGTCAGTCCCGAATCCTTTACCTTCGTTGAATCCGCGTTTGTGCTGGCCATCGTGGTTCTGGGCGGAATGGGATCGCAGTTTGCGGTGATTCTGGCCGCCATTCTGCTGGTGGTGTCGCGTGAACTGATGCGCGACCTCAATGAGTACAGCATGCTGGTCCTCGGTGGGTTGATGGTGCTGATGATGATCTGGCGGCCGCAGGGTTTATTGCCGATGAAGCGTCCACACCTGAAACTCAGGCAGGGTAAACAAGGAGAGCAGGCATGAGTCAGCCTTTATTAGCCGTTGAAGGCCTGATGATGCGCTTCGGCGGTCTGTTAGCCGTAAACAACGTCAAACTGGAACTGCGTCCACAGGAAATCGTGTCGCTTATCGGTCCGAACGGAGCAGGCAAAACCACCGTGTTCAACTGCCTGACAGGTTTCTACAAGCCAACAGGCGGCAGCATTACCTTGCGTGACAAGAATCTGGCTGGTTTATCCGGGCAGAAGATCGCGCGCATGGGGATTGTCCGTACCTTTCAGCATGTGCGCCTGTTCCGCGAAATGACGGTGATAGAAAACCTGCTGGTCGCGCAGCACCAACATCTGAAAAGCGGGGTCTTTTCCGGCCTGATTAAAACGCCCGCCTTTCGCCGCAGTGAAGGCGAGGCGCTGGATCGTGCCGCCACCTGGCTCGAACGCGTCGGGTTGCTGGACATGGCCAACCGCCAGGCCGGTAATCTGGCCTACGGTCAGCAGCGCCGCCTGGAGATCGCCCGCTGCATGGTGACGCGTCCGGAGATTTTAATGCTGGATGAACCGGCCGCCGGGCTTAACCCCAAAGAAACGCACGAGCTTGATGAATTGATTGCCGAGTTACGTGGCGAACATAAGGTTTCCGTTTTATTGATTGAGCACGACATGAAACTGGTCATGGGCATTTCCGATCGTATCTATGTGGTTAATCAGGGAACGCCGCTGGCTAACGGCACGCCGGAAGAGATTCGTAACAATCCGGACGTGATCCGTGCCTATTTAGGAGAGGCGTAATATGGCCATGTTAACCATTGATAACGTCAGTGCGCATTACGGCAAAATTCAGGCCCTGCATGGCGTAAGCCTGCATATCGATCAGGGTGAGATCGTCACGCTGATTGGTGCCAACGGTGCCGGTAAAACCACGCTGCTGGGTACGCTGTGCGGCGAACCGCGTGCCACCAGCGGCACCATTACTTTTGATGGCAAAGCCATTACCGACTGGCAAACGGCGCGCATTATGCGTGAAGCCATTGCCATCGTGCCTGAAGGCCGTCGCGTATTTTCACGTATGACCGTGGAAGAGAATCTGGCGATGGGCGGTTTTTTTGCCAGTCGTCAGCAGTATCTGCAGCGCATCGAACGTGTTTACCAGCTGTTCCCGCGTCTGGCTGAGCGTAAAATTCAGCGGGCAGGCACGATGTCCGGTGGCGAACAGCAGATGCTGGCTATCGGCCGGGCACTGATGAGCCAGCCGCGCCTGTTGTTACTCGATGAGCCTTCTCTGGGCCTGGCGCCGATTATTATTCAGCAAATATTCGATACGATTGAGCAGTTACGCAGCGAAGGCATGACGATTTTCCTGGTCGAGCAAAACGCGAACCAGGCACTGAAACTGGCCGACAGGGGCTACGTACTGGAAAACGGTCACGTGGTGCTGGAGGACAGCGGTGAGGCATTGCTTTCTAACGAGGCCGTGCGCAGCGCGTATCTGGGCGCCTAGCTTTCTGGCCTGACGTTCCTGTCAGGCCAGGATCCGGCAGCGCCCCTCCTCGTACAGGTGTGGGCGCTGTTTCTCAGCGCTGCCTTAGCTGCATTCTTCTGCACTCGCTTATCGTCATCATGCATTAATCCCGCTTATCCCTGTCATCTTCTGACATTCTGCCGTCATTTTTCCGTCATCTGACTGTTATTTTTCCGTCATTTCCGCGTGTCATGTTACTTCGCGAGCAAAAAATGCGTGATAACGCGCGTACCTACCTGAACAGGAAAATTCTATGTCCGTTGTTACTTTTCGTCGTAGCCTGATGAGCGCACTGCTCGGTCTGGCGATCAGTGGTAATGCACTGGCCGTAACTGAGATCCCTTTCTGGCACTCAATGGAAGGCGAGTTAGGCAAAGAAGTTGACTCACTGGCACAACGTTTTAACCAGGAGCACCCCGACTACAAGATCGTCCCGGTGTATAAAGGGAACTACGAACAGAGTCTGGCGGCAGGTATCGCTGCGGTCCGCACAGGAAAAGCCCCTGCGCTGTTACAGGTTTATGAAGTGGGTACGGCAACCATGATGGCCTCCAAAGCCATCGTGCCGGTGTACCAGGTGTTTAAAGATGCTGGCATCCCAATGGATGAGAAGCAGTTTGTGCCTGCGGTCGCCGGTTACTACAGCAACGCACAAGGCCAGCTGATCTCTCAACCCTTTAACAGCTCTACGCCCGTGCTGTACTACAACAAAGACGCGTTTAAAAAAGCGGGCCTGAATCCGGACCAGCCGCCAAAAACCTGGCAGGAACTGGCAAAGGATGCCGACGCGCTGCGTAAGTCAGGCATGAGCTGCGGCTATGCCAGCGGCTGGCAGGGATGGATCCAGATTGAAAACTTCAGTGCCTGGAACGGTCTGCCGGTGGCGACCAAGAACAATGGTTTCGACGGCACTGATGCCGTGCTGGAGTTCAACAAGCCGGCACAGGTTCGTCATATCCAGCTACTGGAAGATATGAACAAGAAAGGTGACTTCACCTATTTTGGTCGTAAAGATGAATCGACCGCCAAGTTCTACAACGGGGATTGTGGTATGACGACGGCCTCATCCGGCTCGCTGGCCGACATCCGTCATTATGCCAAATTCAACTACGGCGTAGGCATGATGCCTTACGATGCGGATATCCCGAATGCGCCACAGAACGCGATTATCGGCGGTGCCAGCCTGTGGGTGATGAAGGGCAAAGATGCTAACACCTACAAAGGTGCAGCGGAATTCATGAAATTCCTCACCGAGCCAAAAATTGCGGCGGAATGGCATCAGAAAACCGGCTACCTGCCGATTACCACTGCGGCATATGAGCTGACGAAGAAAGAAGGCTTCTACGATAAAAACCCAGGCGCGGATATCGCCATTCGCCAGATGATGAACAAGCCACCATTGCCTTACACCAAAGGCATGCGTCTGGGGAATATGCCTCAGATCCGTACCATTCTGGATGAAGAGCTGGAAGGCGTCTGGACCGGCAAGCAGTCACCGCAGGCGGCACTGGATAACGCAGTGAAACGCGGTAACGAACTGCTGCGTCGTTTCGAGCAACAGAACAAGTAATCCGGTGTGCAGGCCAGCTCCGGCTGGCCTTTTTTCCCCAAAGTCAGAGAACGTTATGTCTCCATCTCGCCCGGTGTTTCGCAATCGCCTGTTACCCTATTTGCTGGTGCTCCCGCAGCTCCTGATCACCGCTATTTTCTTTGTCTGGCCAGCGGGTGAAGCGCTGTGGTATTCCCTGCAAAACCTGGATCCCTTCGGTATCTCCAGCACCTTTGTCGGGCTGGATAACTTCAAACGGCTGTTTTCCGATAGCCTCTATCTGGATACCTTCTGGACCACGATCAAGTTCAGCGGGATGGTGGCGTTTTTTGGCATGGTATCGTCTTTGCTCCTGGCGGCACTGGTGGACTATGTCGTGCGGCTGCGCAAGCTGTATCAGATGCTGCTGCTGTTGCCCTACGCCGTGGCGCCGGTTATTGCCGCGGTATTATGGATGTTTCTGTTCAGCCCCGGCCTGGGTTTACTCAGCTATCTGCTTAACCACATGGGCTATAACTGGAACTTTGCCCAAAACAGCGGTCAGGCTATGTTTCTGGTGGTGCTGGCCTCGGTGTGGCAACAGATGAGCTACAACTTCCTGTTCTTTTTTGCGGCATTACAGTCGATACCGAAATCGCTGGTCGAAGCCGCCGCCATTGATGGCGCGGGGCCGGTGCGCCGTTTCTTCTCGATTTCGCTCCCGTTGATCACGCCGGTAAGCTTCTTTCTGCTGGTGGTCAATCTGATCTATGCCTTCTTCGATACCTTCCCGGTGATTGATGCCGCGACAGGCGGTGGTCCGGTTCAGGCAACGACCACGCTTATCTATAAAATTTACCGGGAAGGCTTCACCGGCCTCGATCTCTCCTCTTCAGCCGCGCAGTCCGTGGTGTTAATGCTGCTGGTGATTGGCCTGACGGTCATTCAGTTCCGTTTTGTTGAGCGTAAGGTGCAATACCAATGATTGAAAACCGTCGCGGGCTGGACATATTCAGCCATGTGGTGCTGGTACTGGGCATCCTGACCATTCTGTTTCCGCTCTATGTCGCCTTTGTGGCGGCTACGCTGGATAACGACGCCGTGTATAACGTCCCGATGACGCTAATTCCTGGCACGCACCTGTGGGAAAACATTTCAAACATCTGGACGCGCGGGGTTAACGGCAACGGTCCGGCCTTTAGCGTGATGCTGATGAACAGCGTCATCATGGCGCTGGGTATTACGATTGGCAAAATCCTGGTGTCGATTCTGTCGGCCTTTGCGCTGGTGTGGTTTCGCTTTCCACTGCGTTCGCTGTTCTTTTGGATGATCTTTATTACCCTGATGCTGCCGGTTGAGGTGCGCATTTTCCCGACGGTGCAGGTTATCGCCGATCTTAATCTGCTGGACAGCTACAGCGGGCTGACCCTGCCCCTGATGGCCTCAGCTACCGCCACTTTTCTGTTTCGGCAGTTCTTTATGTCGCTACCGGATGAGTTAATCGAAGCGGCGCGCATTGACGGGGCCAGCGCGATGCGTTTTTTCTGGGACATCGTGCTGCCGCTGTCGAAAACTAACCTGGCGGCGCTGTTCGTGATCACCTTTATCTATGGCTGGAACCAGTATCTCTGGCCGCTGTTAATCATTGATAACGCTAACCTGGGCACTGCCGTGGCCGGCATTAAAAGCATGATCTCCACCAGCGGTTCGCCGACCCAGTGGAACGAAGTGATGGCGGCAATGTTGTTAACCCTGATTCCACCGGTGGTGGTGGTATTTGTTATGCAGCGCGCCTTTGTGCGTGGTCTGGTTGAGAGCGAGAAATAAAGATGGCAGGCGTAACCCTTCAGGCGGTGACCAAGTCTTACGACGGTAAAAATCAGATCATCCAACCGCTCAACGTCACGATCAACGACGGCGAGTTTATGGTGATGGTGGGCCCTTCGGGCTGTGGCAAATCGACGCTGTTGCGTATGGTCGCCGGACTGGAGCGGGTGACCTCTGGCGATATCTATATTGCCGATAAACGTGTCACTCACGAAGAGCCAAAAGACCGCGGCATTGCCATGGTGTTCCAAAACTATGCGCTCTATCCCCATATGTCCGTCGAAGAGAACATGGCTTACGGCCTGAAAATCCGCGGCATGAGTAAAGAACATGTTCGTCAACGTGTGCTGGAAGCCGCACGGAGCCTGGAGCTGGATCACCTGCTGACGCGCCGTCCGCGTGAGTTATCGGGTGGGCAGCGCCAGCGCGTGGCCATGGGCCGCGCTATCGTGCGTGAGCCTGCCGTGTTTCTGTTTGATGAGCCCCTCTCTAATCTGGATGCCCGCCTGCGTGTCCAGATGCGCCTGGAGCTTCAGCAGCTGCACCGTCGTCTGCAAACCACCAGCCTGTACGTGACGCACGATCAGGTCGAGGCGATGACGCTGGCACAGCGCGTCATGGTCATGAACAAAGGCATACTGGAGCAGATCGGCACGCCGGTAGAGGTCTATGAACGGCCCGCCAGCCAGTTTGTCGCGTCTTTTATGGGCTCACCAGCCATGAATCTGATCCATGGCAATATCAGCCAGGAGGGGACGCGCTTTACGATTGATGCCTCCCACGGGATAGCCATTGGCGAGGGAAAAGCAAAGTGGGCCAACCGTCCCGTCGTCCTTGGCGTACGACCAGAACATATTCAGATCAGCAGCCAGGCGCAGGGCGGAATTCCGTTCCGGGTGGAAACCCTGGAAATGCTCGGGGCGGATAATCTGGCGCATGGCCGCATCGGTGAGGCACGTTTAGTGGTACGCTTGCCCCACAGCGAGCGCCCTGAAGCAGGCAGTACCTTATGGCTGCATCTGCCCGTGGGGTCGCTACATTTCTTCGATTCAACGCACGGGAAACGTCTGGAATGAGCAAAAAACAGTGGCCTTATCCGCCCATCGTCGCCCATCGGGGCGGAGGAAAGCTGGCACCGGAAAATACACTTGCGGCAATTGATACGGGCGCCAGATATGGTCACCTGATGATTGAATTCGACGCCAAACTGTCGGCCGATGCGCATATTTTCCTGCTGCATGACGATACGTTAGATCGTACCAGCAACGGTTGGGGCGTAGCGGGTGAACTGCCCTGGGACAAGCTGTCGCAGCTGGATGCGGGCGGCTGGTTTAGCGATGTGTTTCAGGGGGAAAAGCTGGCCCGGCTGGATGAGGTCGCCGCGCGCTGTCGCCAGCATGGCATGATGGCCAATATCGAAATTAAACCTACAACAGGAACGGATGCAGAAACCGGGCGCGCCATTGCCCAGGCAGCCGCCGCGCTGTGGCAGGGACAAACGCTGCCATTGCTGTCATCATTTTCCTTTGAGGCGCTGGAAGCCGCGATGCAGGCTGAACCTCAGCTACCGCGTGGGCTGTTATCCCATAGCTGGGACACCGCGTGGAAAGCGAAAACCCGCGCGCTCGACTGCACCTCCATTCATCTCAATCATAAGGTGTTAACCGAGGCGCGGGTGGCAGAACTGAAAGAGGCCGATCTGCATATTCTGGTTTATACCGTAAACAGCCCTGACCGGGCCAGAACGCTGTTGAAATGGGGCGTTGATGCCATCTGTACGGACAGCATCGACATCATCGGCCCCGATTTCCGCTAATACTGACTCTGTTGATTCTGCTGCTGGCCCGGCTGCGATTTAATCACTCGCTGCTGGGCACTGTCTCGTTGTTCCTGCAGTTTACGCTGTAAATCCTGATTCTGACGCTGCTGATCCTGTTGCAGTTTGTTCTGTTGTTGCTGCGACTGGTTGAGCATCTGCGTTTGCATGCGCTGCTGGCTAGGGTTATAGCCGGGTTGATTAGGATTGTTTGTGTTATTCAGCATGTTCGCCATGCCGCTTAACGGCAGCAGGGCGGCAAAAACCATAAGCCACTTTTTCATTTTTATCCTCCAGTAAACGACCGGGTGCTGTGTGTGCGTGCCCAAATCGGGTCACGAGGTCGTTATCGTCATTCTATGCACGGGTTCAGATTCCTGCTCCAGGAGTGCACTGAATTTGCGTTAATTCTTGATATTCGACTGTGTTTGTAGTCAGTTACATAAAGAATAAAGAAATGTAAATAAAAGTGGAGAGTGGAAACAACATGATGATGCAAGGCAAACTGCGCCAGCTGGGCTGGTCATTATTGATGAGTTTTACTGTTGTGACCGGGGCGGGTGCCGCGCCGGTTCAGGCACCGCCCGTCTCTTATGGTATCGACAGCGATACGTTTCATCCGGTTAAGGCGCATAACGGTATGGTGGCCTCAGTGGATGCGCTGGCAACCCAGGTCGGCGTTGATATCCTGCGCCAGGGCGGTAACGCCGTGGATGCCGCCGTTGCGGTGGGCTTTGCGCTGGCGGTCACGCATCCGCAGGCGGGCAACCTGGGCGGTGGGGGCTTTATGCTGCTGCGCACGGCATCAGGACAGACCACGGCCATCGATTTCCGTGAAATGGCCCCGGCGGCGGCTTCACGCGATATGTTCCTGGATAAGCAGGGAAATGCCGATAGCAAGCTTTCCCTCACTTCGCACCTGGCCTCAGGTACGCCCGGCACCGTGGCGGGTTTTGCTTTAGCCGTCAATAAATATGGCACGCTGCCGCTCAGCAAGCTGCTGGCGCCTGCTATTAAACTGGCGCGTGACGGTTTTGTCGTCAACGATGCGCTGGCGGATGACCTGAAAACCTACGGTAAGGAAGTGCTGATCACGCATCCCAATAGCAAAGCCATTTTCTATAAGCCCGATGGCACGCCGTGGCAGAAGGGCGACCGTCTGGTGCAAAAAAATCTGGCCCACAGCTTACAGCTGATTGCGCAGCAAGGCCCGGATGCCTTCTATAAAGGGAAAATTGCCGATCAAATCGCTGCCGAAATGGCCCAGCATGGCGGGTTAATTAATAAAGCCGATTTAGCAGCCTATCATGCGGTTGAACGTAAGCCCGTCAGCGGCACCTATCGTGGTTATGAGGTGTTTTCCATGCCACCGCCTTCATCGGGCGGCATTCATATCGTGCAGATCCTGAATATCCTGGAAAATTTTGATTTGGGCAAAATGGGCTTCGGCAGCGCGGACGCGATGCAGGTCATGGCGGAAGCGGAGAAGTATGCTTACGCGGACCGTTCCGAATATCTGGGCGATCCGGATTTCGTTAAGGTGCCCTGGCAGGCGCTGACCAGCAAAGCCTATGCGAAGTCACTGGCGCAGCAGATTGATATTGCCAAAGCCCGCCCGTCCAGCGAGATCAAGCCGGGTAAACTGGCCCCTTACGAAAGTAATCAAACTACTCACTTCTCCGTGGTGGACAAAAGTGGCAATGCGGTCGCTGTCACCTACACGCTTAACACCTACTTCGGCAGCGGTATCGTCGCCGGTAACAGCGGCATTCTGATGAATAACCAGATGGATGATTTCTCTGCCAAGCCGGGCACGCCGAATGTTTACGGGTTAGTCGGCGGCGAAGCCAATGCCGTGCAGGCCGGGAAGCGTCCGCTGTCTTCGATGTCACCGACTATCGTGGTGAAAGACGGCAAGACCTGGCTGGTAACGGGTAGCCCGGGCGGCAGCCGCATTATCACCACGGTATTGCAGATGGTGGTGAACAGTATTGATTACGGGATGAACGTGGCAGAGGCGACCAACGCGCCGCGCTTCCATCATCAGTGGCTGCCCGATCAGCTGCGTGTTGAAAAGGGATTCAGTCCGGATACCTTGCGGTTACTGGAGGCCAAAGGCCAGCATGTGAAAGTGCTGCCGTCGATGGGCAGTACCCAAAGTATTATGATTGGGCCTGACGGTACGCTGTATGGCGCGTCCGATCCACGCACCGTAGATGACCTGAGCGCAGGTTACTGATGAAAACGGGCAGCCCTTTGGCTGCCCGTAATCTTATGTTTTCAGCCTCGCCATATAATGTGTATCGATCAAGGCACCCTCACGCATGGCGAAGCCTTGCGCGGTGCCTTCAATTCGGAAGCCGAACTTGTGATACAGCGCTATCGCGTTGTCATTGTCGGCAAACACCGTGAGTTCAATGCGCGTAACCTGTAGCCAGTTGTCGCAGAGATCGATCATCGCGGCCATCAGGGCGCTGCCAATCCCGCGACGATGAAACGCCGGATCGACGCCCATCCCCAGGCTGGCACAATGCCGTCGCCGTGCGGCCGTCATTCCCTCAAGCGTAAGTTGCCCAACGACCTGCTCACCGAGACAGGCAACGAGCATATAAACGCCCGCGCGCGGGTTGGCGAGTTTCTGCTCCCACAGCGAGGGGGAAGGATAAGGCAGGTGCAGGGTAGCCGCCTGCGTTTCGGGCTGGCTGTAAAGACGCGTTAATGCGGATGCGTCAGAAGGGATAGCATGACGAATGGTTACCGTGTTCATAGCGCTTATCCTTGTTGGCAGGGTGATAACCCTTTCAACTTCAAGGTATTTACGCATGACGTCAATAAAAGAATGTGCAAAAAGACTTTACAGATGCGAATGATAATGATTATTATTGTCATGCTTTCTCGCGTGTCATCGACACGGTAGAACGCACGACATTGCTCACATTGCTTCCAGTATTATTTAGCCAGCCGGGTGCTGGCTTTTTTTTTGCTACCTCTTCCCGCCAGGCCTCCTTCAGCCCCTTTCAACAACCCGTGATTTAATGTTCATAATTTTTGAACAGAGAGGTGAAGTTTTTCAGCTATCAATCTTTTACGCCGGATACCACACTATAAAAAACAGTGAGGAGATTTGAACATGATCTATTTACGTAAAGCTGAAGAACGCGGTCACGCGAATCACGGTTGGCTGGACAGCTGGCATACCTTTTCCTTTGCCAACTATTACGATGCCAATTTTATGGGCTTTTCGGCGTTACGCGTCATTAACGAAGACGTGATCGATCCGGGTCAGGGCTTTGGTACGCATCCCCATAAAGACATGGAAATTCTGACCTATGTGCTGTCAGGTACCGTTGAACATCAGGACAGCATGGGGAATAAAGAACAGATACCGGCAGGCGAATTCCAGATTATGAGTGCCGGTACGGGCGTGCGTCATTCAGAATATAACGCCAGCCAAACCGAACCCCTGCACCTCTACCAAATCTGGATTATTCCAGAAAGTACAGGGATAGAGCCGCGCTACGCTCAGCGCCGTTTTCCCGACGTACAGGGACGCCAGTATATTCTGACGCCTGATGCCCGTGACGGATCGCTCAAAGTCTGGCAGGACATGACGTTGTCGCGCTGGGTATTTGCGGCGGGCGACAGCGACAGCGTGGTACCCGACGCGGGCCGCCGTATCTGGATCCAGGTGGTGAAGGGCCAGGTCAAGGTAAACGGTCAGCCAGCGACAAACAGCGATGCTTTTGCCATCTGGGACGAAAGCAGCCTGGTGCTCGAAGCAGACAGCGCCGCGGAAGTCCTGCTGTTTGATCTGCCGCCGGTATAAGCCTGTTGGGGCGGGCATATCTCGCCCCACTGGCAATCTGGCTGCAAAAAAGTGATAGACTCGTCGTAACTTGCTTTCAGGGCTATCCAGGCGCTTACGATGAAGAAGAAAAGACCGGTTTTACAGGACGTTGCCGATCGTATCGGTATCACCAAAATGACTGTCAGTCGTTATCTGCGTAATCCCGAGCAGGTGTCCGTTGCGCTGGGGAAAAAGATTGCCGTGGCGCTGGACGAACTGGGATACATACCGAATCGTGCCCCGGATATGCTGTCGAATGCGACCAGCCGCGCCATTGGCGTGTTGCTGCCTTCCCTGACCAATCAGGTTTTTGCCGACGTACTGCGTGGCATTGAAGCCGTCACCGATGAGGCCGGTTATCAGACGCTGGTGGCGCACTTTGGCTATAACCCGGAAAAAGAAGAGCGTCAGCTACGGTCGTTGCTGGGCTGGAACATCGACGGCGTTATCCTGACGGAACGCACCCACACGCCCGGCACGTTGCGCATGCTGGAAGTGGCGGGGATTCCGGTCATTGAAATGATGGACAGCGTTACCCCTTGTCTTGATATGGCGGTCGGCTTTGACAATGTCGAGGCGGCCCGGCAGATGACGCTGGCCATCATCAATAAAGGTCATCGGCACACCGTTTATCTGGGCGCGCGTCTGGATGAGCGAACGCTGCAAAAACAGCGCGGTTATGAAGCCGCCATGCGCGAGGCCGGATTAACTCCGCGCAGCGTGATGATGGAAGAAGCCTCCTCGTTTAGCGCAGGCGGCGATCTGCTGCGTGAAGCGCAGCGCCGTTATCCTCAGACAGACAGCCTGTTCTGTACCAATGACGATCTGGCGGTCGGCGCGATGTTTGAGTGTCAGCGACAGGGACTCAAGGTGCCTTCCCAAATGGCGATTGCCGGTTTCCACGGCCATGATATTAGCCAGGTTGTCACGCCGCAGCTGGCAACGGTACTCACCCCGCGCGACCGAATGGGACGTGAGTCTGCTGCATTATTACTGGCGCGTATCGCCGGGGAACACAGCGTTACACCACCGCTGGATATCGGTTTTGAGATTCTGGAAGGTGGCAGTATCTGATTAACGCGATTTTATGAAGCAGCTCACACTTTAACGCTTTGGGATGTAAAAAGGTTGCCAGCATGGAATGCCACCAGGACAATGTGCTCCACCATTGTTATCGGTAACATGGCAGACTGACTGAACTTGCCGGAGTAAAAAATGACCACGCAATCTTCGCCACATCACGTTTTTATTCTGATGGGTGTTTCAGGCAGCGGTAAATCCGTTGTCGCTAACCAGGTTTCTCACCAGTTGAACACCGCGTTTCTCGACGGTGATTTTCTTCATCCGCGTGCCAATATCCTGAAAATGGCAGAAGGCCATCCACTGGATGATAACGATCGTCTGCCCTGGTTACAGGCTCTGAACGACGCGGCTTTCGCGATGCAACGCACCCAGGCCATTTCCATCATCGTCTGTTCAGCCCTGAAAAAGCATTACCGCGATATTCTTCGTCAGGGCAATGACAACCTGCGTTTTGTGTATCTGAAAGGGAATTTCGATACCATCGAAGCCCGTCTGAAGGCGCGTAAAGGCCACTTCTTCAAGCCGCAAATGCTGGTGACGCAGTTTGCCACCCTGGAAGAGCCGGGCAGTGATGAAAAAGATGTGCTGGTCGTGGATATCGCGAACCCGCTGGATGAGGTTGTGGCGGCGACGGTTGCGACCATCAAGGACGCCATTAATCAAGGCTAGGCCATGAATACCGCAACACTTATTTTAACCGCAGCAGGCTCTGTCCTGCTGCTGCTCTTTCTGGTGATGAAAGCCCGCATGCATGCCTTTCTTGCCTTGATGCTGGTTTCAGTCGGGGCCGGGCTGTTATCCGGTATGCCACTGGATAACATCGCCGAAACCATGCAGAAAGGCATGGGCGGCACGCTGGGCTTTCTGGCAATTGTGGTGGCGCTGGGCGCGATGTTCGGCAAGATCCTGCATGAAACCGGTGCCGTTGACCAAATTGCGATTCGCATGCTCAAGACCTTTGGCGAAAACCGCGCCCACTTTGCCATGGGAATCGCCGGGCTAATCTGCGCCTTACCGCTCTTCTTTGAAGTTGCCGTGGTACTGCTTATCAGCATTGCTTTCGCCGTCGCCCGACGCACGGGGGATAATCTGGTGAAGCTGGTGATACCGCTGTTTGCCGGAGTGGCGGCCGCCGCGGCCTTTCTGCTGCCGGGGCCTGCGCCCATGTTGCTGGCGTCTCAGATGCATGCAGATTTTGGCTGGATGATTTTAATCGGCCTGTGCGCTGCGCTGCCGGGCATGCTGATTGCCGGGCCGCTGTTTGGTAATTTTATCGCCAGACGCGTTTCGTTCAGCGCGCCTCCTGAAGATCATCAGCCGGATATTGATGAAAACAAGCTGCCCTCTTTTGGTTTTAGCCTGGCGTTAATCCTGTTTCCTCTCGTGCTGGTCGGGTTAAAAACCATTGGCGCACGCTTCACCACGGAAGGCACCGCGCTTTATCAATGGCTGGAATTTATCGGCCATCCTTTTATCGCCATTCTGCTGGCCTGCCTGGTGGCTATTTACGGCCTGGCTTATCGTCAGGGCATGGAAAAAGAGAAAGTGATGCAGATCTGCGGCAGCGCACTGCAGCCAGCGGGCATTATTTTGCTGGTGATTGGTGCGGGCGGCGTCTTTAAACAGGTACTGGTCGATTCCGGCGTAGGGCCTGTGTTGGGAAATGCCCTGACCGGTGCCGGGCTGCCCGTTGCGCTGGCCTGTTTTATTCTGTCTGGGGCGGTCCGGGTGATTCAGGGATCGGCCACGGTCGCCTGTTTGACGACAGTGGGACTGATCATGCCTGTGATTGAGCCACTGCATTATAACGGCGCGCAGCTGGCGGCCTTGTCCATCTGTATCGGTGGCGGTTCCATTATTATCAGCCATGTTAACGATGCAGGTTTCTGGTTGTTTGGGCGATTTACCGGCGCCACGGAAGGGGAAACCTTAAAGACGTGGACATTGATGGAGACCATTTTGGGCACCGTCGGTGCCGTAGTCGGCATGATCGCCTTTACGCTGCTTTCCTGATGCGTTGTAACCGGGCAGGGCTGCCCGGTTACAATCGACCATGGTTACAACTTCAGATACACGCGAATCCCGTCTAAGAACATCTGCGTTGCCAGCATAATCAGTATCAATCCCATCAGACGTTCCAGCGCATTAACGCCCTTATCGCCCAGCAGCCGAAGAAACAGGCCTGACAACAGCAGAATCATGACCGTTACGCCCCAGGCAATGAGCAGGGCACCCACCAGATGCGACATTTGATTGGGATACTGATGCGACAGCAGCATCAGGGTCGCCAGCAATGACGGCCCGGCCACCAGGGGAATCGCCAGCGGCACCAGAAAAGGCTCTTCTCCCGCCGGTAAGCCCGTGCTACTGCTTTCAGGTGACGGGAAAATCATTTTGATGGCGATTAAAAACAGGATGACGCCACCAGATATGGACACGGTTTCGGTACGCAGGTTGAGAAAGGCCAGAATTCGCTCGCCGGTAAACAAAAACAGCAACATGATGATGAGCGCAATCAGCATTTCACGAATAAGCACGACTCGCCGACGTTTCGGTTCCAGATGCTTTAAAACCGACATAAAAATCGGCAAATTGCCTAAGGGATCCATTATTAACAACAATAATATTGTTGCCGAGATCATTTCAGTCATTCGTTTTACGTCTTCTCGTTATAGATAAAGTCAGGTTATTAGCGGTGTTGCTGAAAAAGTTGGCCTGATTACATTAATTCACTTGCCAGAAAAGCTGCATTTTGTAGAGTAAATCATCACAGGCAGATCTGATTATTACGCAGAGTGGCGTGAGAGTACCACGACACTTTTCCCTTCGATAAGAAAGTCAGGTGTTTATCATCCTGAAACGGACATGACATGAAGAATGTAGGTTTAGTTGGTTGGCGCGGTATGGTTGGCTCAGTGCTGATGTCCCGCATGAGCGAAGAACGGGATTTTGATGTGATCAATCCGGTCTTCTTCTCCACCTCGCAGCACGGTGAAGCGGCCCCGACGTTTGCAGGCAAGCAGCAGGGTACGTTGCAGGATGCCTTTGATATTGAGGCGTTGAACGCGCTGGATATCATTATCACCTGTCAGGGTGGTGACTACACCTCTGAGATCTATCCAAAACTGCGCGCCAGCGGCTGGAATGGCTACTGGATCGATGCGGCGTCAACGCTGCGTATGAAAGACGATGCCATCATTATTCTCGATCCGGTTAACCATCAGGTTATTCGTCAGGGCATCGACAGCGGCGTAAAAACCTTTGTTGGCGGTAACTGCACCGTCAGCCTGATGTTAATGTCGCTAGGCGGTCTGTTTGCACAGGATTTGGTGGAATGGGCCTCAGTGGCAACCTATCAGGCTGCATCCGGCGGCGGCGCGCGTCATATGCGCGAACTGCTGACGCAGATGGGCATGTTGCACGATCACGTGGCGACTTCTCTGCAAAACCCGGCTTCGGCGATTCTGGATATTGAGCGAAGCGTAACGGATTTCACCCGCTCTGGTACGCTGCCAACGGATAACTTTGGCGTGCCGTTGGCGGGCAGCCTGATTCCGTGGATCGACAAGCAACTCGAAAACGGTCAGAGCCGCGAAGAGTGGAAAGGTCAGGCCGAAACTAACAAAATTCTGGCGACCCCGCGCGTCATTCCGGTTGACGGGCTGTGCGTCCGCGTGGGCGCGCTGCGCTGCCACAGCCAGGCCTTTACGCTTAAGCTTAAAAAAGACCTGCCGCTGGCGGAAATTGAGCAACTGCTGGCTTCCCACAATGAATGGGTGAAAGTGGTGCCTAACGATCGTGAACTCACCCTGCGTGAACTCACCCCAGCCGCCGTGACCGGTACGCTGAATACACCGGTAGGACGTCTCCGCAAGTTGAATATGGGGCCAGAATATCTTTCTGCCTTTACTGTCGGCGATCAGCTCCTTTGGGGCGCTGCCGAGCCGCTGCGTCGCATGTTGCGTTTGCTCATCGACTAAATCTGAAAGCATCAAAAGACCGGACTTGTCCGGTCTTATTCCCACAATTCACTGCAAATTGTTCTACTGTTACGATCGCTAAGTGATCCGCTTCCCCTTTTTGCCTGTCCAGAAATAAATTTTTGCTTATCTGCTCTTATAACCGCTGTCATCAAGCTATGATTTAACAAGGGTGCGCCGCGAGTTAACTGTTTTACTTTATTAACTAAATGGTTGTTGTAGATGGGAAAGACATTTTTTCGAGGAACGTACTGGCACTGTTTTTCACCGATGTCCATCCAACCGATGAGGCGGATAAATCATATCTGACTGGCAGCGCTTAACCCGCGATGCTGGCGGCTTCGCTCTGCGTTAAAACCCGGCTGCGCCTGAGATACGCGGTGCAGCAGCGGGGCGGTAAAACGTCCTCCTCCCGGCCGGTCTTTCCGAAAAAAAGAACGGCTTAAGCGGAATGGCGGGCTCTTAGCGAAAAGTGGCCGGTTTTTATTAAATAAGATGAAACGCGAATCTGTTATACATTAATATAATTTAATTTTTTGCGGGGCGGTTCGCAAAAATAAAAGGCGGGTGTTCTCTCTTAAAAACGGCCTTACATCAGATGATGTAGGTGATGACTGCCTTTTTTAGCCAGGGCCGGCTTGCACGTGAAAGTAAAAGTTATTTAATGTCTGGAGGCTTGCCGGATGGGCATCTGGCGGTACTACGGGCTTTGCATTGAGCAGACAGGCTTGATGCTAACTGGTTGTGATTTAAGGAGGCGCGTGGTGAGGAGCGTTTCGTTTTGACACCCACGCCGCTGTACTCATGGCTCAATGAAGAGCAGCGCAACAGACCTGCGATAACACGACGTCGTGGTCTTTTCGCCTGCCAACTATCACAGGAAGAAAGTCATGTCAGAGCTACCCGATCGCCAGGCGATCAATGCCCTTTTTGCGGGTAATTATTCCGACCCCTTTTCACTGCTGGGGATGCATAAAACCGAAAATGGTCTTGAAGTGCGTGCGCTGCTTCCGGAAGCCCTGGAAGTCTGGGTCATTGAAACCTCAACAGGACGCAAACTGGTCCAACTGAAGTGTGATGATTCTCGTGGTTTTTTCAGTGGCGTCGTTCCTCGTCGTAAAAATCCGTTTCGCTATCAACTGGCGGTTAACTGGCACGGCCAGCAGAACCTCATTGATGATGCCTACCGCTTTGGCCCTTTGTTGCAAGAGATGGACTTGTGGCTGCTGGCAGAAGGCACGCACCTGCGGCCCTATGAAACGCTGGGCGCCCACGGCGACGTCATTGATGGTGTGATTGGTACGCGTTTTTGTGTCTGGGCACCTAACGCACGCCGCGTATCGGTTGTCGGTGATTTCAACTTTTGGGACGGCCGTCGTCATCCGATGCGTCTGCGTCAGGAAATGGGCGTCTGGGAGCTGTTTGTTCCTGGCGCTGTTAACGGGCAACTCTATAAATTTGAAATCATCGATGCCCATGGACAGCTCCGTATCAAGGCCGATCCTTTAGCGTTTGAAGCACAAATGCGTCCGCAAACCGCATCAATGATTTGCGGCCTGCCCGAAAAAGTGGAGATGTCGGCCTCACGCAAGGCGGCAAATGAGTTTGATAAACCCATCTCTATCTACGAAGTGCATCTGGGATCGTGGCGTCGCCATACTGATGACAACTTCTGGCTCAGTTACAAAGAGCTGGCTGAGCAGCTGGTGCCTTACGTTAAAGAGATGGGGTTTACCCATATCGAGCTGCTGCCCATTAACGAACATCCGTTTGACGGCAGTTGGGGTTATCAGCCGCTCGGTATGTATGCGCCCACCCGCCGTTTCGGTACCCGTGATGATTTCCGCTACTTTATCGACAGCGCCCATGCGGCAGGGCTGAATGTGTTACTGGACTGGGTGCCAGGCCATTTCCCGAGCGATGATTTTGGTCTGGCAAAGTTTGATGGCACCGAACTGTATGAGCACAGCGATCCGCGTGAAGGTTACCATCAGGACTGGAATACGCTGATTTACAACTTTGGCCGTCGGGAAGTCAGTAACTTCCTGGCAGGCAATGCACTGTACTGGATGGAGCGCTTCGGTATTGATGGCCTGCGTGTCGATGCGGTGGCTTCAATGATCTATCGTGATTACAGCCGCGCCGAAGGCGAGTGGATCCCCAATCAATACGGTGGTCGCGAAAATCTCGAAGCCATTAATTTCCTGCGCTATACCAACCGTACTTTGGGACATGTCGCCCCAGGTTCAGTGACGATGGCTGAAGAGTCCACAGACTATCCTGGTGTTTCACGACCGCCTGAAGGTGGCGGCCTGGGGTTCTGGTACAAATGGAACCTGGGCTGGATGCATGACACGCTGGACTATATGAAACTCGACCCGGTACATCGCCGCTACCATCATAATCTGATGAGCTTTGGCATCATGTACAACTACAGCGAAAACTTCGTCCTGCCGCTGTCGCACGATGAAGTGGTGCACGGAAAACGCTCTATTCTTGATCGCATGCCGGGAGATGCCTGGCAAAAATTCGCTAACCTGCGTGCCTACTACGGCTGGATGTGGGCGTTTCCGGGTAAGAAGCTGTTATTCATGGGCAACGAATTTGCGCAGGGCAAAGAGTGGAATCACGATGTCAGCCTTGACTGGCACCTGCTTGAAGGTGAGGACAACTGGCATCACGGCGTTCAGCGTCTGGTGCGCGATCTGAACCATACCTATCAGCATTACACCTCCCTGCATCAGCTTGATTTCGATCCATCGGGGTTTGAGTGGCTGGTTGTTGATGATGCAGAGCATTCCGTCTTTGCGTTTGTACGTCGCGACCGCGATGGCAATGAAGTGATTATTGTCAGCAACTTTACCCCTGTCCCGCGTCCGGGCTATCGCTTCGGCGTGAACCAGGCGGGCAGCTGGCGCGAAGTGCTTAATACCGACCAGCATGAATACCACGGCAGCGACGTGCGCAATCATCTGGTGCACACCGATCAGCAGGAAAGTCATGGCCGCCCGCAATCGCTGAGCCTGAATTTACCGCCACTGGCGACGGTATGGTTCGTGCGGGAGGGGGAATGATATTACGTGCCGGACATCCCCAACCGCTGGGTGCCAGCTACGATGGGAAAGGGGTCAATTTTACGCTGTTTTCCCATCACGCTGAGCGTGTTGAACTGTGCCTGTTCGATGAGAACGGCCTTGAGCAGCGCGTTGAACTCACTGAGCGAAGCGGCGATATCTGGCACGGCTATCTGCCCGGACTCAAGCCCGGACAGCGTTATGGCTATCGGGTACACGGGCCGTGGGCGCCCCAGCAGGGGCACTTTTTTAATCCTGCCAAACTGTTAATCGATCCCTGCGCCAGAGCAGTGCAGGGCGATGTCCCCGACGATCCGCGCTTTCACTGCGGGTATGGCGAGCCTGATGGTCGTGATAACGCCGCCCTCGCTCCCAAGAGCATTGTCGTGACGGACGATTTCGACTGGCAAGGGGATGTGCCGCCGCGCACGTCGTGGGGCGATAGCGTCATTTACGAAGCGCATGTCCGCGGTCTGACGCAGCTGCATCCCGGCATTCCCGAACCCCTGCGCGGCACCTATGCTGCTCTGGGCCATCCGGTGATGGTGGATTACCTGCTGAAAATGGGCATCACCGCCATTGAGCTCCTGCCCATTGCGCAGTTCGCCAGCGAGCCTCGCCTGCTGCGCCTGGGACTGACTAACTACTGGGGTTATAACCCCTTTGCCCTCTGGGCTGTCGATCCCCGCTATGCATCGGGTCAGGATGGCCTGTCTCCTCTGCAAGAGTTTCAGCAGGCGGTAAAGCGTCTGCACGCTGCCGGGATTGAGGTGTTGCTGGATGTGGTGTTTAACCACACGGCGGAACTGGATGACACCGGACCGACGCTTTCCTTTCGCGGCATTGATAACGCCAGCTATTACTGGCTGGACGAACAGGGCGATTATCACAACTGGACCGGCTGCGGCAATACCCTGAACCTCAACCATCCGCAGGTAATGAACTGGACGCTGGAGGCGCTGCGCTACTGGGTGCGCGTCTGTCACGTCGATGGTTTCCGCTTTGATCTTGCGCCGGTGCTGGGTCGCGAACCGGATTATCACCGCGATGCGGCTCTGTTTGAGGCCATCCGCGCCTGTCCGATACTGTCAAAAGTCAAACTGATCGCCGAGCCCTGGGATATCGGTCCAGGTGGTTATCAGGTAGGCAATTTTCCTGCGCCCTTTGCAGAATGGAACGATCAATTTCGCGATACGACCCGGCGCGCATGGCTGCATGGTGACGTCAGCCTGGGGGAATTTGCCTGCCGGTTTGCCGCGTCAAGCGACCTTTTTCAGCATGACGATCGCAGGCCGCACGCGACCATCAATCTGATTACCGCTCACGATGGTTTTACCCTACGCGACCTCGTGAGTTTCAACAATAAACATAACGAAGTTAACGGTGAAGAAAACCGTGACGGGCACGGTAACAACTATAGCCACAATCATGGTACAGAAGGTCTGGAGAGCAGTGCGGAGGTGGCGCAGCGCCGGCGCCGCAGCATGCAAGGGCTGCTGACCACGCTGCTGCTTTCTCAGGGAACGCCCATGCTGCTGGCGGGAGACGAACGGGGTCAAAGTCAGCAGGGCAATAACAATGCGTATTGCCAGGACAATCCTCTGAGCTGGCTCAACTGGCACGATGACGAAAAAGCGCTGGTCGATTTTACGGCGTCGCTGATTCAACTGCGCAAGCGAATTCCTGCACTCACAGCAGATCGCTGGTGGCAGAACGATGACGGCAATGTCCAGTGGCTGGACGCCCAGGGTAATCCCGTAGATGAAGCTGGCTGGAAGCAGGGCATGTGTAGCCTGCAGATTCTGCTTTCAGACCGCTGGTTAATAACAATAAATGCGACAGATTCGATATGTGATATCGCCTTACCAGACGGAGAATGGCACGTCCTTCCTCCTTTCACCGGGGAATGTCACCCCATCCGGTTAACTGTCTGGCATGGTCCCGCACACGCTGTGTGTGTGTTCCAAAAGCAATGATAAGGAGTCAGACATGGTCAAATTAGAAAGAGCAGAACATCTCATGCTGGCGCGCCAGCTCCCTACACAAACCGTTGCCCTTGTACTGGCTGGTGGACGCGGTACGCGTCTGGTCGATCTTACCGCTAAGCGTGCCAAGCCCGCCGTTCACTTTGGTGGCAAATTCCGCATTATCGACTTTGCACTTTCCAACTGTGTGAACTCAGGGATTCGCCGCATTGGGGTCATTACGCAATACCAGTCTCATACGTTAACTCAACATATTCAGCGTGGTTGGTCTATCTTCAACGAAGAGATGAATGAATTTGTTGACCTGCTACCTGCGCAGCAGCGCTTCTCGACGGAGCAATGGTATCGCGGAACAGCGGATGCAGTAACACAGAACCTTGACGTTATCCGACGCTATGGCGCGCAGTACGTCGTCATCCTGGCCGGTGATCATATCTATAAGATGGATTACTCAAGGATGTTGCTGGACCACGTGCTGAACGATGCGCGATGCACCATCGCCTGTCTGCCCGTGCCGGTGCATGAGGCGACCGCATTTGGTGTGATGGCCGTCGACGAAAACAATAAAGTAATCGATTTCGTAGAGAAGCCGCCGAAGCCACCGACAATGCCGGGCGATGACACCAAATCGCTGGCCAGTATGGGAATTTATGTCTTCGACGCCGAATACCTCTATGGCTTGCTGGAAGCCGACCTGCATGAAGCAGGTTCAAGCCACGATTTCGGCAAAGATATTCTGCCAAAAGTGGTCGCGAGTGGAGAGGGCTACGCCCATTCGTTTGCGATCTCTTGTGTGCAAAACGATCACGAGGCACCGCCCTACTGGCGGGATGTGGGTACGCTGGAAGCCTACTGGCGCGCCAACCTTGATTTAGCCTCTGTTACACCCGAGCTGGACATGTACGACAGCACCTGGCCGATTCGGACGCACATGGAACCTTTGCCACCGGCAAAGTTTGTTCAGGACCGTTCCGGCAGCCATGGTATGACGATGAACTCACTGGTCTCCGGTGGCTGCATTATCTCGGGATCGGTGGTGGTGAATTCGGTCATGTTTTCCCGCGTGCGGGTGAACTCATTTTGCAATATCGATTCAACGGTACTGCTACCTGATGTGGTAGTCGGCCGATCCTGTCGTCTGCGCCGCTGCGTCATTGACCGCGCCTGTGTGCTGCCAGAAGGGATGGTGATTGGTGAAAACCCTGATGAAGACAGCCGCCGGTTTTTCCGTTCAGAAGAAGGCATTGTACTGGTTACGCGCGCCATGCTGGCCAAACTAAATAGCGCGGGATCATAAACGACAAGCGGCACACAACCCATCGGCACGAGGATCGTGCCTGGTAACTTAATGAGGTCGAGGATGCAGGTTTTACATGTCTGTTCAGAACTTTTCCCGCTGCTGAAAACGGGCGGGCTGGCTGATGTAGTCGGAGCATTACCTCAGGCACAAATTGCGGGTGGAACAGATACGCGTGTGTTGTTACCCGCGTTTCCTGCATTACGTAAAGGAATACCCGATACGCAGGTGGTTGCGGAACTGCAAACCTTTGCCGGTCCGGTGCGCCTGCTTTTTGGGCGATTCGATGGGGTAGGTATCTATCTTATCGACGCTCCCGATCTCTACGATCGGCCGGGCAGTCCTTATCATGATGAATCGCAGTTTGCCTACGTCGACAACTATTTGCGCTTTGCTTTACTGGGGTGGATGGGCTGTGAGTTAGGCTGCGGGCTGGATAGCTACTGGCGACCGGATATTGTTCATGCACACGACTGGCATGCGGGTCTGACGTGTGCTTATCTGGAGGCGCGTGGCCGTCCGGCTAAGTCTGTCTTCACCGTGCATAACCTGGCTTATCAGGGGCTTTTTTCGGCGCACCATTTGGATCAGATTCAGCTGCCACAATCGTTTTTTAACATGTTTGGTCTGGAGTTCTTTGGCCAGATCTCTTACCTGAAGGCCGGCTTGTTCTACGCCGACCACGTGACGGCAGTCAGCCCAACTTACGCGCGTGAAATTACGACGCCAGAGTACGGCTATGGCATGGAAACGTTGCTGGCACAGCGTATGCGTGAAGGTCGCCTGAGCGGCGTTCTGAACGGCGTGGACCCGGCTATTTGGGATCCTTCTCACGATCTGTTGCTGAGCTCCCGCTACAACCGGGATACGCTGGAAGCTAAAGCGGAAAACAAGCGCCAGCTGCAGGTTGCGATGGGACTGAAGGTTGACGATAAAGCACCGGTGTTTGCCGTGATCAGCCGCCTGACCCGGCAAAAAGGGCTGGATCTGGTGCTGGAAGCGCTGCCGGGTTTACTGGCGCAGGGCGGACAGCTGGTGCTGTTAGGACAGGGTGATGCTGAGCTGCAGCAGGGCTTTCTGGCCGCCGCCGCCGAACATCCCGGCAGCGTGGGCGTGCAGATTGGCTACCACGAGGCATTCTCGCATCGCATCGTTGGTGGGGCCGATGTCATTATGGTACCGAGCCGTTTTGAGCCTTGCGGCCTGACACAGCTCTATGGACTGAAATACGGCACGCTGCCACTGGTCCGCCGCACGGGCGGGCTGGCGGATACGGTCAACGACAGTTCGCTAGAAAATTTAGCGGATGGCATTGCCAGTGGGTTCAGTTTCGAAGACAGTAATGCCTGGTCCTTATTAAGGGCCATTCGTCGTGCTTTTGTGTTGTGGTCTCGTCCTTCACTGTGGCGTTATGTGCAGCGTCAGGCGATGGGAATGGACTTTAGCTGGCAGGTTGCCGCTCAAGCCTACCGCGATCTTTACCAACGTTTGTTGTAACGGATTGGGAAACAGAAAATGAATACACCATTCACTTACGCTTCACCTACGTTGACGGTTGATGCCTTAAAGCACTCAATCGCTTACAAACTGATGTTCACCATTGGTAAAGACCCTTCGATTGCGAACAAACATGAATGGCTCAACGCCGCGTTGCTTGCCGTGCGCGATCGCATGGTAGAGCGCTGGCTGCGTTCTAATCGTGCTCAACTTTCCCAGGATGTGCGTCAGGTTTATTACCTGTCGATGGAATTCCTGATGGGCCGCACGTTGGGCAATGCGCTACTGGCCATGGGGATCTACGACGATCTCAATCTGGCACTGGACGAAATGGGCCTCGATCTGGCCGAACTCATGGAAGAAGAGAACGATCCCGGCCTGGGCAACGGGGGTTTAGGCCGTCTTGCCGCCTGCTTCCTGGATTCTCTGGCTACGCTGGGCATGCCCGGACGCGGCTACGGCATCCGCTATGATTACGGCATGTTCAAACAAAATATTGTGGACGGCGAGCAGAAAGAGTCTCCGGATTACTGGCTGGAATACGGTAACCCGTGGGAGTTTCAGCGCTTTAACACCCGTTATAAAGTTCGCTTCGGTGGCCGCGTTCAGCACGAAGGTGCCAAAGTGCGCTGGCTGGAAACCGAAGAAATTCTCGCTATGGCCTACGATCAAATTATCCCTGGCTACGACACTGACTCGACCAATACGTTACGTTTGTGGGGCGCGCAGGCCAGTAACGAAATCAACCTGGGTAAATTCAACCAAGGTGACTATTTTGCGGCTGTGGAAGATAAAAACCACTCAGAAAACGTGTCGCGCGTGCTTTATCCCGATGACTCGACCTATTCCGGGCGTGAGCTTCGTTTGCGTCAGGAGTACTTCCTGGTGTCAGCTACCGTGCAGGATATCCTGAATCGCCACTGGATGATGCACCGCACCTGGAACAATCTGGCTGATAAAATCGCCATTCACCTTAATGACACACATCCGGTGTTAGCGATTCCTGAGCTGATGCGGTTGTTGATTGATGAGCATAAATTCACCTGGGATGATGCGTTTGATGTGTGCTGCCAGGTGTTCTCTTACACCAACCACACGTTAATGACTGAAGCCCTGGAAACCTGGCCGGTAGACATGATCGGTAAGATCCTGCCGCGTCATCTGAGCATCATCTTTGAAATCAACGACTTTTTCCTTAAAACGATTCAGGAATACTATCCAGACGACTGGGATCTGCTGTCGCGTATTTCGATCATCGACGAGAACGACGGGCGTCGGGTACGTATGGCCTGGCTGGCTGTTGTTGTCAGTCATAAGGTTAACGGCGTTTCTGAACTGCACTCGAACCTGATGGTTCAGTCCCTGTTTGCCGATTTCTCGCGGCTGTTCCCAGGCCGATTCTGTAACAAAACCAACGGCGTAACGCCACGTCGCTGGCTGGCGCTGGCTAATCCGCCACTGTCAGAATTACTGGACGAACAAATTGGCCGTAACTGGCGCACCGATCTAAGCCAGCTCAGTGAACTCAAAAGCTGTGTTGATTATCCTGCGTTTATTGAGAAAGTGGCCGAAGCCAAGCTGGAAAACAAAAAACGTCTGGCGATCTGGGTGGCGAAGAATCTGGATGTCGTTATCGATCCTAACGCGCTGTTTGACGTACAGATTAAGCGCATCCATGAGTACAAGCGCCAGTTGCTTAACGTTTTGCACGTGATTACGCGCTACAACCGCATCAAAGCCGATCCGGACGCCGAGTGGGTGCCGCGTGTTAACATTTTTGCAGGTAAAGCCGCGTCCGCTTACTACGTTGCCAAGCACATTATTCATCTGATTAACGATGTGGCTAAGGTCATCAACAACGATCCTCAGGTTAAAAACAAACTTAAGGTCGTATTTATTCCTAACTACAGCGTGAGTCTGGCGCAGATTATTATTCCTGCTGCCGATCTCTCTGAGCAGATTTCAACGGCAGGTACCGAAGCATCGGGTACCAGTAATATGAAATTTGCGCTCAACGGCGCGTTGACTATCGGCACGCTGGACGGGGCCAACGTTGAAATGCTGGAGCACGTGGGTAAAGAGAACATCTTCATTTTTGGTAACACAACGCCGCAGGTCGAAGCCTTGCGTAAAGCAGGTTATAACCCGCGTAAATACTATGAAGAAGATGCAGAGTTGCATCAGGTGCTGACTCAGTTGGCCTCAGGCGTCTTTAGTCCGCAGGATCCCGGCCGTTACCGTAATCTGTTCGACCTGCTGGTCAACTTCGGCGATCACTATCAGCTGTTGGCAGATTACCGCAGCTATGTGGATACGCAGGATAAGGTTGATGAACTGTATCGCCAGCCGGATGTCTGGCAGCACCGGGCGGCTATGAACATTGCTGGCATGGGCTATTTCTCGTCTGACCGTACGATTCAGGAATATGCGGATGAGATTTGGAATATTTCGCCGGTAAGGTTGTAGTTTGGCGGTAACGTTTCTGCTCTGAGCAGGTTCCGCCCGCAACGGTTGTGCACCTGGCAGGTGTGGGGGCACGGTCTTGCATTGAGCAGGTTCCGCCCACCAGGCGCCGGGGAGTTTCAGCCTGTCCGTGCAGGCGGTCGGGTTAAGGGGCTCGCGCCAGCCCCTTAACAATCCCGGCGTCCGGCAGCCGCCGCTGTACCTTCGTCACTCACTGCGGCCTGACGGACCGTCCGGATGCGCCATCCCTGGCGCAGCCGTCCTCGTCGCGGCTTCCGTGCCGCGCCGTCCTGGCCTCCGTTCTTTCCTCAGCGCGGCGGATGCCTTCTGAAAACCCCTCGTCTGTGAGATTTTCTGTTTTTCCAAAAGGCTGGTTTTGTCTGTTATTAACAGCATGCAATGGAATTCTGATGAAACAAAAAATGAACACTAATGGGGCGGATGCTTTTATGACACCTGAAGCGATACGGAAGTTGGTCTTAACCCAGAGACTGAAGCGGGGGAGTGGGCCGGCCTTCCCGTCCCGCTGAGCGGACGCAGGATTTCCGGATGAGCCGACAGGACGTCGGCGAAAGTCAGGCCGCGCCAGGGACGGCGCGTCCTGGCGGTCCGGCAGAAATCCTGAAGCAGCGAAGGCACCGCGCAGCGGCGGGTGGGCAGGACGGGAGCCTGGGGTCAAGGGGCCGCGGCGACTGGCGGCCCCTTGTCGGTCGCCCGCACGGGGCGGACTGAAACTGCCCGCCGCCTGGCGAGCGAAACCTTCTCAGAGTTACATAACTGGACGCCGCTCAGGCAACCAACCAAAAGCCACGTTCATGCAATGAACCTCAACACGTTGCCGCGCAGGCAAAAAAAACGGCACAACAGGCCGCAACCTGTTGCACCGCGCTTTCAGCGCTGACGCGCGACTACGATGCCAGCGACAGCGTAGGCTTCGCCTTAGCCGCCAGCCATTCGGCAATGCGTGCCTGCTGGGCTTCGTTCAGCCACATACCTTGCTTGGTACGGCGCCAGATAGCATCATCCACTTCACGCACCCACTCATGCTGCACAAGATAACGTAACTCCGCCTCATAAAACTCATGACCGAAGTTTTCACCCAGGTCTTCCAGCGATGTCGCGTCTTTAAGCAGCACTTCGGTGCTGCTACCGTAAGTGCGGGCGTAGTGACGTGCCATGTTTTCAGTAATGAACGGGTAACGGCGGCGCAGGCTGGCAGCGTAATCGTCGCTGCTGCCGGAAATATTACCGCCGGGCAGCACGCAGTTTTTAGTCCATGCTGCGCCCGCATCAGGATAATACTTCGACAGCTTCTCCAGCGCATGCTCGGCCAGCTTACGGTAAGTCGTCAATTTGCCACCAAAAACGGACAGCAGCGGTGTCTGACCGTTGTCATCGCGGACATCCAGGGTGTAATCGCGAGTGATCGCCTGCGGCGAATCGGACTCGTCATCACAAAGCGGACGCACGCCGGAATAGGTCCACACAATGTCGTCAGGCGTCAGCTGCTTTTTGAAATGGCCGTTGTACACCTTCAGGATGTAGTCGATTTCATTATCATCAATAGCGACGCTTTTCGGATCGCCTTTGTATTCCACGTCGGTGGTGCCGATGATAGAAAACTCATCCATCCACGGAATGACAAACACAATACGGTTATCTTCGTTTTGCAGGATATAAGCCTGCTTCTCATTGTGAACGCGCGGCACCACAATATGGCTGCCTTTGATCAGGCGAATACCGTAAGGCGATTTCAGCTCCAGGCCATCGTCGAAGAACTGCTTAACCCATGGACCGGCGGCGTTGACCAGGCCTTTGGCCTGCCAGGTGAAGGTTTTGCCGCTGTCGATATCCTCAGCTTCTACCATCCACAGGCCGTTCTCACGCCATGCGCGAGTCACGCGAGTGCGGGTACGCACCTCACCACCATGTTTAACCACTTCCTGCGCATTGAGTACCACCATTCGGGCATCGTCCACCCAGCAGTCGGAATACTCAAAACCGCGCTTAATTTCAGGCTTAAGTGCAGACTCTGCACCAAAGCTCAGGCTTTTACTGCCCGGCAGACTCGTGCGCTTGCCCAAGTGATCGTACATAAACAGACCGGTACGGATCATCCACGCCGGACGCAGATGCGGGCGGTGTGGTAAGCGAAAGCGCATTGGGAACGCGATATGGGGTGCCATCTTTAACAGCACTTCGCGCTCGGCCAGCGCTTCGCTCACCAGACGGAATTCATAATGTTCAAGGTAGCGCAGGCCACCGTGAATCAGCTTTGAGCTGGCGGAAGAGGTCGCGCAAGCCAGGTCCCGCGCCTCTAGCATTAACACCGACAGTCCGCGTCCTGCAGCGTCTGCTGCGATGCCAGCACCGTTGATGCCGCCGCCGATAACGATCAGGTCTTTGGTTTCCACGTTGTCTCCTCCGATGTTCGGAATAGTTCACTTATGTTCGTTTTCGAGCATAATCATAATCGCAAACCAACATTGATGCCAGTATTTAACCACCTAAAAACAATTTTGCGTGATATGGATAACATTATCTGGGCGCAAAGGTGAATAGCCGTAGTGATTGTCAGGTTATTGGTGAGGATTATCAGGTTACACTAGACGTCATTTTGATGATGTTATGAGAGACACCATGGAAACTTACCAATGTATTGATGTTCATCAGGCTCAACAGCGGCTGGCACAAGGCGCAGTAATGGTGGATATCCGCGATGCGCAAAGTTTTGCTCTTGGTCATGCCAACGGCGCCTTGCATTTATCGAATAACAACCTTAATGATTTTATCAGTTCAACCGATACAAGTCTGCCGGTGCTGGTAATGTGCTATCACGGCAACAGCAGTAAAAGTGCAGCGGATTATCTGCACGCCCAGGGATTTACCACTGCTTACAGTATTGATGGCGGGTTTGATGCCTGGCGCGCCGCCTTCCCTCAACAGGTGACCAGTGGCGCTGAGTGACTGGTCAGGCGTAACACGGAGAGTGAGTAATGCGCATTACCCAATTTAACCAGCCGCGCATGGCGCAGGCTTTTGTTGACTATATGGCAACGCGCGGCGTGAAATTGCGTATTGAACGTGAAAGTCATTACGTCATTATGCTGGATGATGAAAGCCAGCTTTCGATGGTCGAAAACGAACTTCAGCAGTTTGTGCGCGATCCCAACCATCCGCGCTACCAGGCGGCAAGCTGGCACAGTGGTAAAACCGACAGCGGGTTGCGCTATGAGCGAAGCAATATCTGGGCAAACATCCGTGAGCGTGCCGGGCCGTTGACCATGGTGGTTATGTTTGCCTGTATTGCGGTATTTGTGCTGATGCAGGTACTGGGCGATCGTACCGTAATGTACTGGCTGGCGTGGCCAGATGCCGATCAACATTTTGAGATCTGGCGCTGGTTTAGCCATGTGCTACTTCACTTTTCACTGTTGCACATCCTGTTTAATCTGATGTGGTGGTGGTATCTCGGTGGAGCCGTAGAAAAACGTCTGGGCAGCGGTAAGCTTTTTGTTATTTTTATCATTTCTGCACTGCTCAGCGGCTGGCTTCAGTCGAAATTTAGCGGTATCTGGTTTGGCGGCCTGTCCGGTGTGGTCTATGCGCTGATGGGATACTGCTGGCTGCGCGGTGAACGCGATCCCGACAGCGGTGTTTATCTGGAGCGTGGGTTAATCGGCTTTGCACTTGTCTGGCTGGTGGTGGGCTGGTTTGGTGCATTTGGTCTGGCTATCGCTAACGCAGCACACGTTGGTGGCCTGCTTGTCGGACTGGCAATGGCGTTTGTCGACACACGCAAGCGTAAACGGTAGTCACAACGAATAAGAATAAGCCCGAAACAGGAGAGGAATGTGAAGCAGACGCAACGTCATGACGCCATTATTGATCTGGTTCGGCGTCAGGGATATGTCAGTACTGAGGAGCTGGTCGATCATTTTGAGGTCAGCCCACAAACGATTCGTCGTGATTTAAACGACCTTGCCGATCAAAATAAAATTCAGCGCCACCACGGCGGCGCGGCCTTGCCTTCCAGTTCAGAGAATACCGCCTGGCAGGATCGCAAGATGATGTGGTCAGCTGAAAAAGCGCGTATCGCACAGCGGGTGGCCAGCCAGATACCGGACGGGGCGACGCTGTTTATCGATATCGGTACCACACCAGAAGCCGTGGCACATGCGTTGTTAAACCATAGCGATTTACGCGTGGTGACCAACAACCTGAACGTGGCAATGCTGTTGATGGGCAAGCCAGACTTCAGGGTCATTATCGCCGGTGGAGAAGTGCGTACGCGTGACGGCGCAGTCATGGGGGAAGCGACGCTGGACTTTATTTCACAGTTTCGTCTTGATTACGGCATCCTCGGGATCAGCGGCATCGATATGGACGGATCGCTGCTGGAGTTTGACTACCACGAAGTCCGTACCAAACGCGCCATCATCGAAAACTCCCGCTGTGTCATGTTGGTGGTAGACCACTCGAAATTTGGCCGTAACGCGATGGTCAATCTGGGGAATATGAGCCAGCTCGACTATCTCTACACCGATAAGATGCCGCCTAACAGCATCATGAAAGTTATTGAACAGCATGAGGTTCACCTCGAACTCTGCTGAGACCTGCACGCCAGTCAGATCACTGGCGTTTTTCAAACCTGCCTGTCGCTTTTTTCTCCACTCGCGTATTTAATTAACATGGCCGCCAGCAATATGGCTGGCCCATGCGCATTCCATTTTTGCTTTACCCATATGGATACAAAAGGGAGTGATATGCCACAGCAGAAATTCAACAAATCCCGTTTTCAGGCTGCGTTAACCCGCCACTGGCAACATCTTGGTTTCTCCTCCGCAAAACAAATGACGCCGCACCAGTGGTGGCAGGCACTGAGTGCCACGGTCAACGAATTGCTCAACGCCCAACCGGCGGTCCGGGGCGCGCAACCCCAGCGTCACGTTAACTATCTCTCAATGGAGTTTCTGCTGGGGCGCCTTACAGGAAATAACCTGATGAATCTGGGGTGGTACGACGAGGTCAAATCCCTGCTGGCGGAATACCAGGTTGAGTTAAGCGAATTACTGGAAGAAGAAGTTGATCCGGCATTGGGGAACGGTGGCCTGGGCAGGCTGGCTGCCTGTTACATGGACTCAATGGCGACGGTTGGGCAGCCCGCTACCGGGCACGGGCTTAACTACCAGTACGGTTTGTTTCGCCAGCGTTTTGCAGAGGGGAAACAGGTCGAGGAACCCGACGACTGGGCGCGCGAGACGTACCCCTGGTTTCGGCATAACGCCGCGCTGGATGTCCGCGTCGCGATGGGCGGAAAAGTCATTAAGCAGGATGACGGGCGTAAAGTGTGGGAGCCCGCCATTTATCTTCGTGGAGAAGCCTGGGATTTACCGGTAACAGGTTATCGCAATGGCGTCACCCTGCCGTTGAGGCTGTGGAAAGCGACCAGTGAGCATCCCTTTGACCTGACCCTGTTCAACGACGGTCAGTTTTTGCAGGCTGAGAAGCAGGGGATTGATGCCGCCAGCCTGACCAAAGTGCTCTATCCCAATGATAACCATCCACAGGGCAAACGCCTGCGTCTGATGCAGCAGTATTTTCAGTGTGCCTGTGCGGTGGCCGATATTCTGCGTCGCCATCATCAGGCGGGGAGAAGCATTCATGCGCTGCCTGATTTTGAGGTCATTCAGCTTAACGATACGCATCCCACTATCGCCATTCCGGAGATGCTGCGCCTACTGCTGGATGAGCACCAGCTAAGTTGGGACGAGGCCTGGCACATCACCAGCCGCGTGTTTGCCTATACCAATCACACCTTAATGCCCGAAGCTCTGGAGCGCTGGGATGAGAAGCTGATACGCAGCCTGCTGCCGCGCCACATGATGATCATCAAAGAGATCAACCGTCGCCTCAAACAGCAGGTTAAACAGCGCTGGCCTGATGACAAAGCGCTTTGGAACAAACTGGCTGTGGTCGCCGAGGGGCAGGTCAGAATGGCTAATCTTTGCGTTGTCAGTGGCTTTGCGGTGAATGGCGTGGCGGCCCTGCATTCCGGGCTGGTCGTGACGGATCTTTTTCCCGAGTACCATCAGCTCTGGCCGCAGAAGTTTCATAATGTCACCAACGGCATTACGCCGCGCCGCTGGATAAAGCAGTGCAATCCTGCGCTGGCTGGCCTGATTGATGACACCCTGAAGCGTGAATGGGTCAACAACCTGACCGCGCTGCAGGGCCTTGAGCCTTACGCCGACGATCCCGTTTTCCGTGAGCGTTTTCGCGCGGTTAAGCAACACAACAAAGCGCGGTTAGCCACCTATATTGCTCAGCACACCGGCATTGTGGTTAATCCAAACGCGATTTTTGACGTGCAGATTAAGCGGCTACATGAATATAAACGTCAGCATCTGGGTCTGCTCCATATTCTGCACTGCTATAAAAACGTCCGCGACAACCCCAATGACGCCAGTATCATCCCCAGAGTGTTTCTGTTTGGGGCAAAGGCGGCACCAGGCTACTACCTGGCAAAGAACATTATCTATGCCATTAACAAGGTGGCAGAGGTGGTGAACAACGATCCGCTTGTCGGCGACAAGCTGAAGGTGGTCTTTATTCCGGATTACCGCATCACGGCCGCCGAATACCTGATTCCCGCCGCCGATCTGTCAGAGCAGATTTCCACCGCAGGCTATGAAGCTTCCGGCACCGGCAACATGAAACTTGCACTGAATGGCGCGCTGACTATCGGCACGCTGGATGGCGCCAACGTGGAAATTGCGGAGCAGGTAGGGGCAGAAAATATCTTTATTTTTGGCAATACCGTGGATGACGTTAAAGCCCTCAAGGCCGGAGGCTACAAACCGCAAAAAGTCCGTAAGCACAACAAGGAACTGGATGAACTGTTGAGATCACTGAAAAAAGGAACGTTCAGTCATGGCGATAAGCATGCATTCAACCTAATGTTGGATAGCCTGACAAAAAATGGCGATCCCTGGCTGGTGCTGGCGGATTATCAGGCCTATATCGATGCGCAGAAACGGGTTGAGGCCTTGTGGCGCGATCGGGAAGCCTGGACGCGCGCCGCCATTCTCAACACGGCGCGAACCGGTATTTTTAGTTCGGATCGGTCGATTCGGGACTATCAACAGCGCATCTGGCAGGCGCAACGCTAAGGAATTGCGATGAAATCCACTTCACTTGATAAAGCCGCCCAGGCGGCGGGAATAGCGCTCACGTATTTCGATGCGAACGGTGAACCTGAAGCCATCAGCGATGATACCAAACGCGCCTTACTGGGCATAATGGAAAACCCACAGAAAGCCGGTAAATCTCCGCTGCCCCCCGTTGTGGTTTTTAGCGGTAACCGTAAACGCGAGCTGACGCCTCAGATGGACGGCAGCTTCCGCTGGCAGTTGCAGACAGAGAAAGGCAAAACCCTTAGCGGAACCCTCGAAGGCGGTGCGCCCTTTAAACTGCCTTCGCCTCTGGGGCAGGGTTATCACCAGCTGACCTTGAGCAAGGGCAAGCGTGAGTGGCAGACGCGTGTGATCGTGACACCGCGCCGTTGTTATCTGCCACCGGCCTTGCGCGCCGGAGAGAAACGCTGGGGGGCGCTGGTGCAGCTTTATACCGTGCGTTCAGAGAAAAACTGGGGCATCGGTGATTTTGGCGATCTGGAAATGTTGCTGGAGCAGCTTGCCGCACGCGGCGGCGACTTTGTTGGCCTGAACCCGTTGCATGCGCTCTATCCGTCCAGCCCCGCTTTTGCCAGCCCCTACAGCCCTTCATCGCGCCGCTGGCTGAATATTATTTACATCGATGTGGCACAGGTTGCCGATTTCCAACAAAGCAGCGCGGGTCAGAAGTGGTGGAAAAGTGCCAAAACCCAAAAGGCGTTAAAGCAAGCCCGTGAAAGCGAATGGGTGGATTATGACGCGGTTATGGCACTGAAAATTACGGCATTACGTCACGGCTGGGCCCGGTTCCAGTCGCGCGATGCGCAAGACGCACAGAAGCAGCAGTTTGCGGATTTCATCCAGCAGGGGGGCGACAGCCTGCGCTATCAGGCGGCCTATGAGGGTCTGCAGGCTGAAATGCAGGGGAAAGGTGCCACGCACGCGGGCTGGCCGGCCTGGCCTGAGCGCTGGCGTAACAGTCAGTCTTCTGACGTTCAGGATTGGTGCGCGCAGCACGCGGATGAGATTGCCTTCTGGCAGTGGTTACAGTGGCTGGCACAGCAGCAGTTCTCTCAGTGTTGGGCACGGAGCCAGGCGCTGGGCATGAGCGTGGGGCTGTATCGTGATTTAGCGGTCGGTGTGGCCGAAGGCAGTGCCGAAACCTGGCACGATCCGGAGCTGTACCGCCTTAAGGCATCAATTGGCGCGCCGCCTGACAGGCTGGGGCCGTTGGGGCAAAACTGGGGGCTGCCGCCAATGGATCCTCACGTATTGCAGGCCAGGGGCTATCAACCATTTATTGATATCCTGCGCGCCAATATGCGTGACTGCGGGGCGCTGCGTATTGACCACGTCATGGCTCTGCTGCGCCTCTGGTGGGTTCCGGCAGGTGAAACGGCGGATAAAGGCGCCTACGTCGCTTACCCTGTGCACGATCTGCTTGGCATTCTGGCGCTGGAAAGCCAGCGTTTGCGCTGTATGGTGATTGGTGAGGATCTCGGTACGGTACCTAAAGAGATCGTCAGCCTGCTGCGCGACAGCGGCGTGTTTTCCTGGAAAGTCTTGTGGTTTGAGCAGGAAAAACAGGGGACTTACCGTGCCCCCCAGGCCTATCCACGCCAGTCCATTGCCAGCGCCAGTACGCACGATCTTCCCACGTTGACCGGCTTCTGGAGTGCAGGTGATTTAGAGCTTGGCGAGAAAATCGGGCTTTATCCAGACGGGCAAACGGTACAGAACCTGCAGCAGCAGCGGATGAAGCAAAAACAGGCCTTACTGGATGCTCTGCATAAAGCGGGAGCCGTACCGTCGCGCAGCGCAAAGCGGGCGGATGCTCTGGCGATGACGGCCGAACTGAATCAGTCCGTTCACCGTTTTCTGGCGGACACGAACAGTGCGCTGCTGGGGCTACAGCCGGAAGACTGGCTGGGGATGACGACGCCGGTGAATGTGCCGGGTACGGTCGATCAATATCCCAACTGGCGGCGCAAGCTCGCGCAGCCGCTGGAACGCATTTTTGCCGACGATAACGTGAATAAACTGCTGGAAACCGTGACTAAACGACGCAAGGCAGGATAACGGATGCGCGCGACAGCCGGGCTGTCGCGCGTAAACATCAGTAGAAAGAGTGCTCGCCACGCTGATGTTCGGTGATATCGCGCACGCCTTTCAGCTGCGGGAACGCCGCCAGCAGTTCTTTCTCAATGCCGTCTTTAAGGGTGACGTCGATCATCGAACAGCCGTTACAGCCGCCGCCGAATTGCAGAATAGCAAAACCGTCGTCGGTGATTTCCATCAGCGAAACGCGACCGCCGTGGCCTGCCAGCTGCGGGTTAATCTGAGCCTGTAACAGGTACTCAACACGCTCAACCATCGGCGCATCATCGGAAACTTTACGCATTTTGGCATTAGGCGCCTTGAGCGTCAGCTGCGAACCCAGGTTATCCGTTACGAAGTCGATTTCAGCGTCTTCCAAATAGGGCGCGCTCAGCTCATCCACATAGGCTGACAGCTTTTCAAATTTCAGTTCAGTATCTGTCGCTTCTACCGCATCCGGTGGGCAGTAGGACACACCGCATTCGGCAGTTGGCGTACCCGGGTTAATCACGAATACGCGAATCTGGGTGCCATCTTCTTGTTTGGATAGCAGTTTTGAAAAATGCTCTTGGGCAGAATCAGTAATTCGGATCATGTCAGTTGCTCAATAGTTGACTAATTTAGTTGGTTATAATACGCCCATCATTCAGGCTCTACAAGGTACGGCACAGGCACCACACTTGCACGCTGGCTGCGCCTCGCCCCTGTAACAGGCGGCTGATTTCTCTGACCGTGCTGCCGGTCGTCACCACATCATCGATTAAGGCGATATGGCGTCCGTTAACATCCGTTTCAAGGCAAAACGCACCGCGTAGATTGCGGCGCCGCTGACGGGCACTCAACTGATGCTGAACGGCGCCGGCGCGCTGACGGGATAACGCCAGGCTGAATTCACACTCCAGCCAGCGTGCCAGCGGCGTTGCCAACAGGGCCGTCTGGTTGTAACCGCGCCGCCAGCAGCGTCGGGCATGCAGCGGAACACACATCAGTAAGTCGGGACGAACGGTCTGTCCTCTGCGATACGCATTGAGCCAGCTTAGCAAAAGCAGCCGGGCCAGCATCACCCTGAGTGCGGTAATACCCGAAAATTTTAATTGATTCACCCATGTGCTGAGCGGGGGCTGATAGTGGCTGACGCAGATTAGCGCCTGCCAGGGCGGCGGTCTAAGCAGGCAACGACCGCAGGGCAGAGCATCGGATGCGGCAGGAAGGCCGCAGCACGGACACAGTGACGGCAGCCGTGGTAGCTGGCGCAGGCAAATGCTGCAGAGTCCATGCAGGGCAATCCGCAAGGGTAACTGACATAGCCAACACAGGGCGGGCATTGGTAGCATAGTGACCTCCTTATCAATCATGGAATAGTAACGGATGAGCTCACTTTACTGGCATACCTGTGGCGAAGGAGATGACGATCTTGTGCTGCTGCACGGCTGGGGACTGAATGCGGAAGTGTGGCAAAACATTGTGCCGCGACTCAGCGCACAGTTTCGCCTGCACCTGGTGGATCTGCCTGGCTATGGTCGCAGCCGCGGGTTTGCTGCCCTGTCGCTGGAACAGATGGCGCAGGCACTGGTGCCCTTTCTGCCGCCTCGCGCCATTGTGCTGGGGTGGTCGCTTGGTGGGTTGGTCGCCACACAGCTGGCGTTGAGCGAGCCAGAGCGGTTACGCGCCCTGATTACGGTGGCTTCTTCGCCCTGTTTTACGGCCCGCGATGACTGGCCGGGTATTGCCCCCTTAACCCTGCATAACTTCCAGCAGCAGCTCAGTCACGATTTTCAGCGTACCGTCGAGCGTTTTCTGGCGCTGCAGACCATGGGAACGGAAACCGCTCGGGCGGATGCACGTAAGCTTAAGGAGGTGGTATTGTCGCAGCCGATGCCAGACGTGGACGTGCTCAATGGCGGCCTGACGATTCTGAGCGACGATGACTTGCGTGACAGGCTTACGGCCATTACGCTGCCCTTTTTGCGGATGTATGGCGCGCTGGATGGTCTGGTGCCGCGCCGGATTGTGCAGCAACTCGATCCGCTGCTGCCCACGTCGCCGTCTGTCGTAACGGACAAAGCGGCACATGCCCCCTTTATTTCGCACCCGGATGCGTTCTGCCAGCACATTGTTTCATTTATCAGCAAATTAGACAGATAACCCTGGCCGTTACTGGCAAATTTCTGCGCAGCGGCAATACTTCATGAGTGAGCAAGGCCGCTGCACTTCTATGCGATTAGTCAGGGAGATGACTATGCCGTTCGATATAGCCTTAAGCGATTTGCGGCTGCTTACATCTCAACAATGGATCATGAATGAGGGTAGACAAATGAAGGTTATGAAATGGGTTGTTGCATCAATGATGATGGGCGCAGTGTCATTCTCTGCTCTGGCGGCGAAAGAAGTCACCAAAGAAGAAGTGCAGAAGATGCATCTGACCAAAATCGGCACCGTAAATACCACGGCCGAAACCACGTCGCCGATGGATGCTAAGAAGAAGCTGTCAGAGGCCGCTGATGAGAAGGGTGGCAAATACTTCCTGGTGATCGCGGGTCGTGAGCACGGTAAGTTCAGTGCGACAGCGGAAGTGTACAAGTAATTATCGTAGCCACATGAATTGCCAGGCATCCAGCGTTACTGGCTGGGTGCCATCAATTTTCTCACCGCTTACCACATCCTGAAAAAGATGCGCCTCCGGTAACCGGGCTTCAATCTGCCTGCCACTGAGATTAAACACACACAGTAATTCATCACCGCCGTTATGCGAATAACGCTTCATGATGAGCAGGGCATTATCGCTCTGAAACAACGTCAACGGGTTGTCGGGATGAAAGGCCGTCTGGCGTCGACGCTGCTGAATCAGTTTGCTCAGCCGGGTATAAACCTGATGGCGTAAGCCGTCGCTGTTCACCAGTGCGTCTTCGATAGCGGAGAGCGAATATTTTTGCCGGTTAATGGCCCGGTTATGGCCTGCCTCACGTACGCCGTCATAGTCATTACGCGATCCCAGGATGCTTTGAATATAGACGGCTGGAACACCCGGAAAGGCCAGTAAAATAGCATGCGCCAGCATAAAGCGTTTGAGGCGCGTTTCGTCGTCATCGCCTTCGCGGTTAAGCGCGTCGAAATAGGTCACGTTGATTTCGTATGGGCTGGTGCTGCCGTCAGGATTGTTTTTATAGGAGATCAGCGCCCCCTCCAGTGCCAGATCGCGCACCAGCGCCGTGATCTCCACCTCCGATAAAATCCCGCGTGCCGGATTAAGACCTATACCATCGTGCGAGGCCAGGAAGTTAAAAAAGGTTGTATCGCCATTGCCCACCTGCAGGGTGCTGGCCCATTGACGCAGAGCGCGAGCCGATCCGGTGTGGATGGCGTGTAGCACCAGCGGCGGCAAGGAAAACTGATACACCATCTGGGCTTCGTCTTGCCCGTTACCAAAGTAGCTGATGTTGTCTTTGTGCGGCACATTCGTTTCGGTGATGATGACGGTGCCGGGTGCGACCACGTCGGCAATGGCGCGAAACAGTTTGACCAGCAGATGCGTTTTTTCGAGGTGAATACAGTTCGTGCCTGGCGTTTTCCACATGTATCCCACCGCATCCAGTCGCACATAGTCCGCGCCACGTTTCAGATAGTCGAGTAGCACCTCTACCATGCGCACCAGCACCCTGGGACGGGCAAAGTTAAGGTCAATCTGATCGGCACTGAACGTGGTCCAGACAAAGCGGATTTCACCGTTTTCCAGCGTAAAGGGGGTGAGCAACGGTGACGTTCTTGGCCGCGTGACCGCGCTGAGGTCGGTGGTGGGCGGCAGGCTGATAAAAAAATCATCCCAGCCTTCATCCTGAGCAAGATAATGTTTAAACCACGCACTATGCGCTGACATATGGTTACAGACAAAGTCGAACATCAGGCGCGTTTCCTGATGCAGTAAGGCAATGTCCTGCCAGTCGCCACACAGCGGATCGACCTGATGGTAGTTAATGACCGAAAAGCCGTCGTCAGACGAATAGGGATAAAACGGCAGGAGGTGCACCAGCGGAAACGTGGCGTGCAAATGCTGCTGGTAGAAACGTGAAAAGGTGTTGAGTGTGGGTTTGCCCGGCTCGCGGAACTGATCGGCATACGTAATCAGCACCACGTCCTGCTCATCCCAGTGGGCCTTTCTCGGCAGCTTAGTGGTGTCACGGGCTTCAACGATCGTGGCGAGCAGGCGTTCGCGCATAGCCTGAGGAAAGGCATCGGCATAAATCTTATCGATTAAAGCAGTGATCTTTTCCATTATCAAAGGGTGCCACAGCAGGTGTCGTTATTATGACGGGCGTCTTTTTAGCGTAGCGTCAGGGCGGGGATTTTCAACTCAAACGTGCCAGGTCGGCCTGAAAAGCCAGTGCAAAGCAGCAGGCGTGAAGCCCCACATCGGCAACTGCGCCCGCGTCAGAAGGTAAACAGAGGCGGCCTGGAACGTTTTTTCTGTTCAGATAAAACGAGCGACCAGCGAGAGAAGGATGACAGTCACCTCCTTCTCCATGACGGGGATAAGAGGTGACTGCGTGGTGCGTAACTAGCGTTTTTTACCGAATGCCGCCGCCAGCGCGTCGCCCATGGCGCTGTTGCCTGCGGGCTGGCTGGCAGGACGTGCGCGGCCTTTGTTCGCGGCCGGACGTTTTTCTTCGCGTGGCGCACCGCTCTTAGCGCCGCGCGCGTTGCCTTCTCCCGGCTGCTCGTCAAGGCGCATGGTTAAGGCAATGCGCTTACGTTGTAGATCCACTTCCATCACTTTAACTTTAACGATGTCGCCCGCTTTTACGACCTGATGAGGATCTTCCACAAACTTGTCCGACAGCGAAGAAATATGAACCAGGCCATCCTGATGCACGCCAATATCGACGAACGCACCAAAGTTGGTGACGTTGGTCACGGCGCCTTCAAGTACCATGCCTGGCATCAGGTCATTCAGGGTTTCCACGCCTTCGGCAAACTGTGCCGTTTTAAACTCAGGACGGGGATCGCGGCCCGGCTTTTCCAGCTCTTTCATGATGTCGGTCACAGTAGGTAAACCAAAGCGGTCGTCTGTGAAGTCCAACGCTTTCAGGTTACGCAGGCTGGTGGGATTGCCCATCAGCTCACTCAGCGCCTGCTCGGTCGCGGCCAGAATGCGTTCCACCACCGGATAAGCTTCCGGGTGCACCGTCGAGGCATCCAGTGGATTATCGCCGTGGTTGATGCGCAGGAAGCCAGCGCACTGCTCAAACGCTTTAGGCCCAAGACGGCTGACCTTGAGAAGCTGCTGACGGTTCTGGAAACGGCCGTTTTCATCGCGCCAGCCAACAATATTTTGTGCCATCATGCGGGTTAACCCGGCCACGCGCGTCAGCAGCGGTACCGAAGCCGTGTTGAGATCGACACCGACAGCGTTCACACAGTCTTCCACCACCGCATCCAGTTTTTTTGCTAGCTGGCTCTGGCTGACGTCATGCTGATACTGGCCGACACCGATCGATTTCGGATCGATTTTCACCAGTTCGGCCAGCGGATCCTGCAGGCGACGGGCGATCGACACTGCGCCACGCAGTGAGACATCCAGATCCGGAAATTCCAGCGCAGCTAATTCAGACGCGGAGTAGACTGAGGCGCCCGCTTCGCTGACGATCACTTTCTGGGCGGTGACCTGGGGAAACTGTTTTTGCAGATCCAGAAAGAAGCGCTCGGTTTCACGTGAGGCGGTGCCATTACCGATGGCGACCAGTTCCACCTGATGTTTCACGCACAGCGCCGCGACCGCCGCCGCCGCCTTGGCCGTTTGCCCGGTATGCGGATAAACTGTATCGGTGGCGACCAGCTTGCCGGTCGCGTCAACCACGGCAACTTTCACACCGGTACGCAGGCCGGGATCCAGGCCCATCGTGGCCCTCATGCCCGCAGGTGCCGCCATTAACAGGTCGTGCAGGTTACGGGCAAAGACGTTAATGGCCTCGTCTTCCGCACGCTCGCGAACGGTACCCATCAGCTCGGTTTCCAGATGCAGCATGACTTTGATGCGCCAGGTCCAACTGACCACGGCCTTGCGCCAGCTGTCAGCCGGTGCGTTATTCAGTCGCAGATTCAGGTGTTCCGCAATCAGGGTTTCACCGTGGCTTTCGCGCGGTGGCTCATCAAACTGCGGATCGGCATTCAGCGACAGCTGTAAAATACCTTCATTACGACCGCGCAGCATGGCCAGCGCGCGATGCGAAGGGACGCTGTGCAGCGGCTCATGGTGATCGAAGTAGTCGCGGAATTTCGCGCCTTCTTCCTCTTTGCCTTCCACCACGTTTGAGACCAGATGGGCATTTTTCCACAAATAGTGGCGGACTTTAGCCAGCAGGGCGGCATCTTCAGCAAAGCGCTCCATCAGGATATAACGCGCGCCATCCAGCGCCGCACGAACGTCAGCGACACCGTTATCCACATTCACATAGCCTGTTGCCAACTGCTCAGGGTCCTGTGAAGGATCCTGCCATAAGGTATCGGCCAGGGGTTCCAGCCCGGCTTCAATCGCGATTTGGCCACGCGTACGGCGCTTAGGCTTATAGGGCAGGTAGAGGTCTTCAAGTTCGGTTTTGCTGAGGGTGGTATTGATGGCATTCGCCAGATCGTCGGTGAGTTTTCCCTGTTCCTCTATAGATTTCAGGATGGCCTGCCGACGCTCGGATAATTCACGCAGGTAGCTGAGGCGGGTTTCGAGCTGGCGGAGTTGTGTATCATCCAGGCCGCCCGTCACCTCTTTACGATAACGTGCGATAAACGGCACGGTATTCCCTTCATCCAACAGGCGGACGGCCGCATCAACTTGCTCAGGGCGCGCCTGTAGCTCACTTGCAATTAGCTGGCTAAGAACATTCATCATCGGACTATTATGCTTTCTGGGTTGAGAAATAGCCGATAGTTATACGGATTGATGGCTGAAATTGCCAGAGAAGCGGCCTGCTTTCAGCGATATTCTGAATCAGCCTTCAACATAGCTAATTTCATTGACATACCAGCATGCCGGGCCCGCTGGCGTTTCTACTACCGCCGCGTCGCCGACGGCCTTTTTTAACAGCGCCCGCGCCATGGGCGAGTCAATTGAGATGTAATCCTTGCGGCCAAAAATCTCATCGTAACCCACGATACGGAAGCGCTTCACATCGCCGTCATCGTTTTCGACTTCAACCCAGGCGCCAAAAAATACTTTGCCATCCTGCTGGGGTGAATAATCCACAATGCGCAGTTGCTCAATGCTCTTGCTCAAATAGCGCACGCGGCGGTCAATTTCACGCAGGCGTTTCTTATTGTATTGATAATCCGCATTTTCGCTGCGGTCGCCGAGGCTGGCGGCCCAGGTCACTTTTTTGGTGACTTCAGGTCGCTCTTCACGCCACAGGTGATCGAGTTCAGCTTTTAAGGTGTTGAAACCTTCTCGGGTAATCAGTCGGGTTCTCATGGTACAAGCCGGTCAAATCGAAAGAGGATCAGTGTAAAGCAAATCGTGCGTGGCGAAAAAGAGGTGGGAAAAGGGTTTTTTACCTGTTAAAAAACCCTTATACGGCGATGACAGAGGATGGGGCTGTCATATCCAGACCGGTGCGGTTCCGTGGCGGCAGGAATTACTTACCGGCTTTGGTCGAGGTGGTCGTCGAGGTGCTGCTGTTGGTGCCGTCACCGCCGCCGCCGCCAGCCGTTGCCAGTCCAACGCCCAGCAGAGCGGCGACTGCGCCAATACCAATCGCGTTGGAGTTACCCTGAGCGGTGGTCGTTGCCTGTGCGCCCGCGGCTTCACCGGTTGCGGTAGCGGCATAAGTCTGACCGACGCTGGCCAAAGCCAGTGCGCTCAGCAGTAAAATCGTTTTTTTCATTATGGTTTCCCCGTAAAGCGGCAAGTTGGTGTCGCTATAGTGTGGGTGAAATCCATTGGGCCGCAAAGCGGGCTTTACTGTTTGATTTATCTCTCTTTACCTGCAGATGGCCTTGTTCGGGAGGCTTATCAAACTAATCCGAGAGAGGTCGCGTATTAACCTGTTTTTTTTCCGAATATTATGCTGTTATCAGTCTAAAAAACCGGACTATCCGGGATTCGTCGTCAGATACGAACGTCATTTAAGTCAAATTTTCTGGCAAGCGCTTGAATTTGCAAGTGCTGTGCCACGGTGTGCCGCGTCTAAACCAGTGAATAGCGGAATTTTACCCAATATTTCAGATTTGCCGTATTCTGTTCAACGCCGTGGTCATTACGCAGCTTGCCCGGCCGTCAGACCAAAATTTAAATATAAGCTGCTGTTTAATATGCTTTGTAACAATTTTGACTAGAATATAAACCATTAAACACTGTCACTGTGCCGCATCTTTTTTTAACAATATCGGCTCAGGCAATAGCGCCTTTGGGAGTTAAAAATGCAAGAAAACTACAAGATTCTGGTCGTCGATGACGATATGCGTTTACGTGCACTATTAGAGCGCTATCTTACCGAGCAGGGCTTTCAGGTGCGCAGTGTCGCCAACGCCGAGCAGATGGACCGTCTGTTAACCCGCGAATCCTTCCATTTAATGGTGCTTGATCTGATGCTGCCTGGCGAAGATGGTCTTTCCATTTGCCGCCGCCTGCGCAGTCAGAGCAACCCGATGCCTATCATTATGGTGACCGCCAAGGGCGAAGAAGTGGATCGCATCGTTGGGCTGGAAATCGGTGCTGACGACTATATTCCAAAGCCGTTCAACCCACGTGAGCTGCTGGCGCGTATTCGTGCGGTATTGCGCCGTCAGGCCAATGAACTGCCCGGTGCGCCGTCTCAGGAAGAAGCGGTCATCGCTTTTGGCAAGTTCAAGCTTAACCTGGGCACGCGTGAGATGTTCCGTGAAGACGAACCTATGCCGTTGACCAGCGGTGAATTTGCCGTTCTCAAGGCGCTGGTAAGCCATCCACGTGAGCCGCTGTCGCGCGATAAGCTGATGAATTTGGCCCGTGGTCGGGAGTACAGCGCCATGGAACGTTCTATCGACGTGCAGATTTCCCGCCTGCGACGCATGGTGGAAGAAGATCCAGCCCATCCACGCTACATCCAGACCGTTTGGGGCCTGGGCTATGTATTTGTTCCGGACGGCAGTAAAGCATGAGGCGGCTGCGCTTCTCGCCACGAAGTTCATTTGCACGCACCCTGTTGTTGATCGTTACCTTGCTGTTCGTCAGCCTGGTAACGACCTACCTGGTGGTACTGAACTTTGCCATTCTTCCGAGCCTGCAACAGTTTAATAAAGTCCTCGCCTACGAAGTGCGTATGCTGATGACCGACCGTTTACAACTGGAAGATGGTACGCAGCTGGAAGTGCCGCCCGCTTTTCGTCGCGAAATTTATCGTGAACTGGGTATTTCGCTTTATACCAATGCGGCGGCAGAGGAGAGCGGACTGCGCTGGGCGCAGCACTACAAATTCCTTAGCGATCAGATGGGCCAGCAGCTTGGCGGCCCGACAGACGTTCGCGTCGAGGTCAACAAAAACTCCCCTGTTGTCTGGCTCAAAACCTGGCTATCGCCCGACATTTGGGTACGGGTGCCGTTAACGGAAATTCATCAGGGTGATTTCTCGCCGCTGTTCCGCTATACCCTGGCGATAATGTTGCTGGCGATAGGCGGCGCATGGCTTTTTATCCGCATCCAGAACCGCCCGTTAGTCGATTTAGAACATGCCGCATTACAGGTGGGCAAGGGCATTATTCCCCCACCATTACGTGAATACGGTGCGTCAGAGGTGCGTTCGGTGACGCGCGCGTTTAACCAAATGGCGGCGGGCGTTAAGCAGCTTGCCGATGACCGCACTTTGTTGATGGCGGGCGTCAGCCACGATTTACGCACCCCTTTGACGCGCATCCGGCTCGCGACGGAAATGATGAATGAACAGGATGGCTACCTGGCAGAGTCGATTAACAAAGACATCGAAGAGTGCAATGCCATCATCGAGCAGTTCATCGATTACCTGCGCACCGGGCAGGAGATGCAGACTGAGCTGGCCGATCTTAACAGCGTGCTGGGCGAAGTAGTGGCCGCAGAAAGCGGTTATGAACGTGAAATTGAAAACGCCGTCATGGCAGAAGAGCTCATGCTGGAGATTAATCCCCTTTCGATTAAGCGCGCCCTGGCTAACCTGGTGGTGAACGCGGCGCGTTACGGCAACGGCTGGATCAAAGTCAGCAGCGGACGCGAGCTGCATAGGGCCTGGTTCCAGGTTGAAGATGACGGTCCCGGCATTAAGCCGGATCAGCTGGCGCATCTCTTTCAGCCATTTGTGCGCGGTGACAGCGCACGCAGCACCAGCGGCACGGGCCTTGGGCTGGCGATCGTCCAGCGCATTATTGATGCGCATCAGGGTTCGCTAGAGATCGGTGACAGTGAACGCGGCGGATTACGTATCCGTGCCTGGTTACCCTTAGCGGAAAGCCCGGAGTCGGGCGCCAACAACAGCAACCTTGCACTGAGTTAAACAGCAGCGGCGCGGCCTGTTAAGCCGCGCCGCTGTGATTAACGCTGAGGACCTGCTTTTACCAACGCAGCACCGGCCGCATTATCGGTATATTTTTCAAAGTTAGTGATAAAGCGCTGGGCTAAATCATCTGCCGCCGCTTGCCACTTCTCTTCGCTTTCCCAGGTACGACGCGGGTCGAGCGTTTCGGCATCCAGATCGCCCAACGTTTTTGGCACCTGCAGGTTGAACACCGGCAGGGTCTCCGTTGGTGCATCATCCAGTTCACCGGCCAGAATGGCGTTGATGATGGCGCGGGTATTCTTCAATGAGATACGCTTGCCACTGCCGTTCCAGCCCGTATTAACCAGATAAGCCTGCGCGCCCGCCGCTTCCATGCGTTTCACCAACACTTCTGCATACTGTGTGGGATGCAGCGTCAGGAAGGCTGCGCCAAAACAGGCTGAGAAGGTTGGCGTTGGCGCCGTTACTCCGCGCTCCGTGCCTGCCAGCTTCGCTGTAAAGCCCGACAGGAAATGATACTGAGTCTGCTCTGGCGTCAGTCTGGAGACGGGCGGCAGCACGCCAAAGGCGTCGGCGGTCAGGAAAATGACTTTCTTCGCATGGCCTGCTTTGGAAACCGGCTGAACAATATTGTCGATATGGTTAATCGGATAGGACACACGGGTGTTTTCGGTTTTGCTGCCGTCAGCAAAATCGATGCTGCCGTCTTCACGTACCACGACGTTTTCCAGTAAGGCGTTACGACGAATGGCGCGATAGATTTCCGGCTCAGCCTGTTCAGAAAGGTTAATCGTTTTCGCGTAACAGCCGCCTTCAAAGTTGAACACGCCGTCATCGTCCCAGCCGTGTTCGTCGTCACCGATTAACTGGCGGTCCGGATCGGTAGAAAGCGTGGTTTTACCCGTGCCGGACAGTCCAAAGAATACCGCGACATCGCCTGCTTTACCCACGTTGGCGGAGCAGTGCATAGAGGCAATGCCCTTCAGCGGCAGCAGATAGTTCATCACCGCGAACAGCCCCTTCTTCATTTCTCCGCCGTACCATGTGCCGCCAATCAGCTGCATACGTTCGGTCAGGTTAAAGGCAACAAAGTTCTCGGAATGCAGCCCTTGTGCCTGCCAGTCAGGGTTGGTGCATTTAGCCCCATTCATCACCACAAAATCGGGCGTGAAGTTATCCAGCTCAGCCGCGCTCGGCTGAATGAACATGTTTTTGACGAAATGCGCCTGCCAGGCAACCTCGGTAACAAAACGCACGCTCAGGCGTGAATCCGGGTTAGCCCCGCAGAAGGCATCAATAACGAACAGACGCTTCCCTGAGAGCTGCCGGGTCACGCATTTTTTCAGCGCCTGCCAGGTTTCCTGGGACAGGGGCTGGTTATCGTTCTTTCCGGTTCCTTGATCGTTCCACCACAGCGTATCGCGCGTGGTGTCATCACGCACAATGTACTTATCCTTGGGCGAGCGCCCGGTAAAAATCCCGGTATCAACGGCGATTGCGCCGCTCTGCGTCAGGGTGCCACGCTCAAAACCTTCGAGCTCCGGACGCATCTCTTCCTGAAATAGCGTAGCGTAATCAGGGTTATGAACCACCTCAGTGGTATCGGTGATGCCCAGATCGGCAAGGGCTTTCGAGGTCAGGCCGTTAACGCGCATTTTACTGCTCCTTAAATCGGTGTCTGTTCTGTAGGGCAAAGAGAGTTTGGGATCGCGTCCTTAAAATGCCACAGAGTGATGGGCGGAGACGCGATCGCGCGCAGTTTACGCTACTGTGCCAGGCGAGAAAGGCTTGTTCGTTAAAAATGAGACTTAGGGCGCGTTAAGGATATGTTTCGAACGTTTTTAAGATGTTATGAAAGTAAAAAAAGATAATTTGCTAAGTAAATTAATGGCATAGCAGTGAGGCAGGCAGGGCGGCATAACCGCCCTGGTCCGATCAGTGAAGTCGATTGCTGTTCTCAACGGAGTTGCTGCGGATCCCGGCAATGTCTACCGCATCGAATACGTAATGCGATCCACAATAGTCGCAGTTCATATCGATTTTGCCATCTTCTGCAATGATCTCGTCAACTTCTTCCTGCGGCAGGGTTTTCAGCACCTCGCTACAGCGTTCGCGTGAACATGTGCATTTATAAACAACCGGCTGCGGATCGTAAACGGTCACCTCTTCCTGGTGATAAAGCCGCCACAGGACATCGGTTGCAGGCAAATCAATCAGCTCTTCGGTTTTAATGGTTTCTGTCAGCGTCGCCAGATGCTCAAAGTCATCTTTACTCGTGTCCTGAGCCGGTAGGACCTGCAGCAGAATCCCGGCTGCGCCTGCGTCGCTGGTGCGGATAAACAGTCGGGTCGGCAATTGCTCGGAGCGCATAAAGTAGTCTTCCAGACAGTCGCTCAGCGTGTCACCTTCCAGTCCTACCACGCCCTGATAACGCTCGCCCTTTTCAGGCGTGATGGTGATAACCAGATAGCCGTTACCCACCATGCTTTTGAGCGTGCTGTCGTCAGGAATGTCACCTTTCATGCGGGCGATGCCACGTAACTCCTGCTGATTATTACCATTGATCACGGCTAAGGTCAGGGGGCCATCGCCTTGAAGCTGCACGGTAATTTCACCGTCAAATTTAAGCGTGGCAGTCAGCAAGCTGGTTGCCACAAGTAACTCCCCCAGCAGCGTTTGTACGGCTGGCGGGTAGTCGTGATTTTTAAGGATAGCGTGCCAGGTGTTTGAAACATTAACCAGTTCGCCGCGGACGGCAGCATTTTCAAATAAATAGCGGCGCAGTTGATCTTGTACAGACATAGTTTTTCTCTCTTTTGGCGGACGATAACCGGCTCAGTAGCCGGTTTACTCATCGCCCGATAACTTAAACTTCATCAAATCGCGGCGTTCTTTCTTATCGGGCCTGCGATCGGGATGGGGCATGGTCAGCGCATTCATCTTGCGTGCCAGAGCCACTTTTTCACGTTTTTCAATACTGGCTTCGGTTTCGCGGTAAAGCAACTGTGCTTCACTGGCGGGGCGCCGCTGCTCGCTGATTTCGGCAATGACGACCGTTCGCTCCTCATTGCCCTGACGCAGGGTTAACTCAGCATCCCGTTCGACCAGTTTACTGGGTTTACTCCGCTGACCATTGTAATGAACCTTGCCACCTTCAATCATTTCGCGCGCAATCGAGCGGGTTTTGTAGAACCGTGCCGCCCAAAGCCATTTATCAAGACGAACGCCTTCGTCGGGTTTCTCTTTCATTGCTGCTCCCAGAACGGAATCAGTGTGCGGTAGTCGCTGATCGCACAGTGACGCTGAAAGTGTTGTTCAGGACGGCCAGAGTCAGGATTACTGACGCCCAGGCACCAGCCGATTCCCCATGATTTGGCGGCATCGAGGATGATTTCGCTGTCATCGATGAACAATGTCCGCGATGCATCAAAGCCAGTGTGCTGCTCAACTGCCTGCCACAAACGCTGATCTTCTTTCGGATAGCCAAAGGTATGGGTGGAAAGCAATAAATCAAGGTGTGGTGCTAAAGCTGTCTGTTTGAGTTTCACATCCAGATTCCAGGGATGCGCATTGGTCAGCAGGATGGTGCGCTTACCCGCGCGACGCAGTGCCTGTAGAAAAGGCAGCGTATCCGCGCGGATACTGACCCGGTGACGTTGTTCCCAGGTCATGGCATGAATGTCCAACTGCAACGCCTGTGACCAGTAATCCAGACAATACCAGTTTAGCGTATGCGCTACGGCCTGATATTTTTCTTCAATAATCAGCCGGGCCTGAGCAGCAGGGATGCCGCGTTGGGTGCTCAGGATGTCAGGGACATGCTCCAGCCAGAAAAAGCGGTCAAACGCCAAATCAAGCAGCGTGCCGTCCATATCGAGCAGCACGGTGTCAATGTCGGACCCGTTGAACATCATGGCAATTCACCCGTTGCTTGTCAGCGCAACAGGGTAGCACAGTTGCAGGTGGCTCAGAATATGGAGCGCACGCCCTGTATAGTGTTAAGCGAGGGATTAAAGCACTTATCGTAATACTGCTGGATAGCAAGCATTCGCTGGCGGTTAAGATGGATGCGCCGCAGTGCCAGCAGACCGTTGGTAATGGCGCAGGTCAGCAACACGATAAGCAACAGTGCGGCGCCCAGATAGCGCCATTTTGCCATGGCGTCAGGCTCATTGTGCAGGGCGATATGACGCGTGCCGTTGGCATCGGTATAAATGCCGGTAATGATGCCTGTAGCGCTAAACGGTGTGTGCAGCAACAAGGAGGACAGACGCTGTAGCTCTTGCCACTGCGAACCCGCATCCAGATCAAACAGAGGAACGGCGGGCTGAGGCTGATTGACGAGCTGATGCCCTTCATCACTGGCGATAACAAACCCGCCTGGCGGTGGGCTGTTCAGGTTCTCTGCGGCGCGGCGCGTTTCGCGGAAGAAGAAGGTAGAGGTTGCCGTGTGCACCAGGTTTTCCAGCGCCTCCGCACTGACCGGACGCAACAGGACATTCATCCCGTTTAGCTGGCCAGAATCGGCACGGCTGACTAAGGTGTCCCAGTCTTTGGCATTCCCCAGATTGACCAGCGCATTTTTGAGTCGCATACAGTCCTGTGCCTGATTGCAAAGCGCCTGCGTTTTTAACACGAGGTCCGAAAAGTCATCCAGCAGAATCATGCCTGATTTCTGAATCGCCGACGCTAACTGTGGGTTCAGTTTGGGGTCGGTGTTCGTTTCAGGATGGAGCTGCCTGGTGGTGGTGTCCAGCAACGCCGAGGCTTTCTCAATAATATCTGAGTGGGGCAGCGGCAGCGGTGTGGCGTTATTCCAGTAAATTTGCGAGCAATCGAACGGCATATAAGTATAGGTGCGGTTGCTTTGGTAGTTGTCCGGTACCGCACACATACCGGTTCCGGTGACCTTAAGGCTGTCGCCTACTTTAAGATCTTCACGACTCAGTTGGTTTACGCTATTCACATCCAGGCTCTCCGTCCCTTTAGCCCATGCCAGACTGAGTTTAATGGGCATACTGAGGGGGATCCAGGTGATCAACAAGGCCAGAACAATCAGCGAGCCAACGGCAAGAACAACATTTTTCCGCCAGCGCTGTAGCGGAAAATTCCTTACCTCGTCCTGAAGCGAAAGGAAGCGCCCCTGGCGTACTACCTGACGATTCAGATAAATATCGACATCCGTTACCTGACCAAGATCGTGCGCGACGTAAGGCTGCCAGTGTGTAGGATAAGCCAGATCGATGATCCCCAGCGTAATGTTGCTCTGCTCCTGATTTGACTCCCCAAACAGGCCCCAGCGCTTGGGGGCCCCGCGCAGGCAGTGAATTTCGCGCAGGCCATTTTCACCCGGTACGCGATACATCAGCCACAGGCTGGCGACAATCATCATGCCAGCAAGGACGGACAGCCAGATCATCAGGCTCGCGGGCAGCAGCAAACCAATAAAAAACAGCAGCAGGGCAAATGAGATAATTACGGCTTCGCGCGTGCCATCGGGACGAGACAGTCGGTATTCTTCCAGCGTTTCTTTGCGTACTCGTACCAGCTCGACGTTTTCACTTTCGGCTTTACGGATCGAGGCGTTGGTGGAGGACGGACGTATCAAATTGGGTAGCGACTGCTGATCGATAGCGTAATCCACCAGAGAATGCCCGTTCAAAGAGATGATCAAGGGGATCGACTGGGTGCGGATTAACTCAACGTAGTTTTCGTCCGTAATATACTGTTCCCACAGCGGCGGCAAATGCACTTCGACTTCATCGAGGTAGTAGCGCCACTTATGCGGATCGTCCGTGGAAAGGCCATAACGGGTTATCGCCCGTGTAACAGGGTAAACGTTGTTGCTTTGTGCCGTGAGCACCAGTTTTTCATGACGACGACGGGTTTCACCCGGGCTGAGGATACGGGGCTGTTTTTCCAGTGCGGCAAGGTATTGTTCAACCGCCTTGCGCTCCCGCTCAGAGAGTTTACGGCAGGGCGGACTAATAAATGGCAGCGGTTTCGCCAACGGCGGCCTGCGCCGCATAGCGTACCAAAATCCAATACCTGCCAGAATTGAACAGGTTAGCACTACGGCCAATATAATAATTATTGTGCTCATGCTTTGCTCAATTCAGCCAAAATACTGCCTTCACTTTAAACTTATTATCCCCAGATGCGCCGGATAGTTAAGACGACTTATGGGAGGTTAAACAACGCTGACAAGTTTAACAATAAACGAAATAGTAATGTAAATCATTTAATTAGGCGTTATTACATCACACATTGCCAGAATAGTAACCACAGTGCACAGGTTATTGTATCGGCATTGTCTGAATTTTGGCGTGAGATATTGACTAACACAAATTTTTTGTACCTGACAAACCAGTGTTATCGTAGAAAAACAACATACGCTTCGCGTGCGCCTTGAGAGTCGCACAATGGCGGAGGGTTAGGTATGCTAATTCGTTCCTGAGTGCTGGCGCAGCAAGTTTGAGGCTGATATGAGAAAGTCGTTAAAAAAACCGGACATCCTCAATGTAGAAACCGTGGCGAAGTCACGATTGTTTACTGTTGAAGCGGTAGATCTGGCCTTTAGTAATGGCGCGCGGCGTATCTACGAGCGCATGAAGCCCTCGGAACGTGAAGCGGTGATGATCGTGCCGATTATTGACGATCACCTGGTGCTGATTGAAGAGTACGCGGTGGGCCTGGAGAGCTACGAACTGGGCTTTCCTAAAGGCTTAATTGATCCGGGTGAAACCGTAAATCAGGCTGCCGATCGGGAACTTAAAGAAGAAGCGGGATTTGGTGCGGGTCAACTGACCACCCTGGGCAAACTGACCCTGGCGCCGTCCTACTTTTCCAGCAAGATGAATATTGTGGTGGCGGAAGGGCTTTATCAGGAGAAGCTGGAAGGCGATGAGCCTGAACCGCTGGTCGTCCATCACTGGCCGTTGAGTAATCTGCTGGCTTTGTTGCAGGAGCCTGATTTTCGCGAGGCACGCAACGTCAGCGCATTGTTTATGGTGCGTGAGTGGCTGGTGAAGCAGGGACGTATCAGTTATTGATGGGCCGTAAAAGCAGTTTTCGGTGAGCAGGGGCGACTTGCGCCGCCCCTGAAGATTAAAACAGTTCGTGGCTCTCGCCATTATCCATGATGGTTGTCCCTGCATCATGTACCGAATACTCGGTTGGCTGAGTACCATTGATAAAGTATTCCTGGCGCGTATTGCCCCCGCCGTTGGCCAGTTTGCCGGTGCTGCGATCGATAGTAACCGTCACAATCCCCTCTGGTGGCGTCAGCGGCTGCACAGGAACGCCCTCCAGGGCAACCTTCATGAAGTCATCCCAGGCAGGCTGTGCACTCTTCGCGCCGCCCTCGTAACCCGAGATCTGATCGGGAATGGCGCCGGAAAGCGTACTGCGGCCCAGATCGCGGCGCGCATCGTCAAAACCAATCCACACCGAGGTCACCACGCCAGGCCCGTACCCCGAGAACCAGGCATCTTTGGAACTGTTGGTTGTCCCCGTTTTACCACCGATGTCATTACGTTTCAGGTCGCGGCCGGCACGCCAGCCTGTTCCCATCCAGCCCGGTTCGCCAAAAATGTTACTGTTCAGCGCGCTCTTAATCAGGAATGACAGCGGTGTATTAATCACATGTGGCGCATACAGCTGTTCGCCACCTGACTGTGGCTGTGCAGGTACCTGCTCCAGCTCAGGCTGCGGCACCGTCTGGTTTTGCTGCTGAGCGGAAGGCGCAACGTTCTCAACGCTTTCGGCGTTCAGCGCCAACGCTTTTTTGGTTTCGCCGTAAATCACGGGCAGGTTGCACTGTGGACAGGCAATTCTCGGTTTTTCTTCGAAAACGGTTTGTCCCTGCTCATTTTCAATCTTGCTGATGAAGTAAGGATCAATCAGGAAACCGCCATTCGCCATAACCGAGTAGCCGCGCACGACCTGCAGAGGCGTAAACGAGGCTGCGCCAAGGGCCAGCGATTCGGTATGCACAATATTCTGAGCCGGGAAGCCAAAGCGCTGTAGGTACTCTGCAGCATAGTCCACGCCCATCGCACGCATCGCACGCACCATCACCACGTTTTTCGACTGGCCAAGGCCCTGACGCAGACGAATCGGACCATCGTAGGTCGGCGGGGAGTTCTTCGGACGCCAGTCAGCCCCGGCACCCGCATCCCAGCGGGAAATAGGAACGTCATTAAGAATGGATGCCAGGGTTAATCCCCGATCCATCGCGGCCGTGTAGAGGAACGGTTTGATGTTCGAACCGACCTGGCGCAGGGCCTGGGTGGCGCGGTTAAACATGCTTTGGTTAAAGTCAAAACCGCCCACCAGCGCACGCACGGCACCGTTGGCAGGATCCAGCGAAACCAGCGCCGAGTTAACATCCGGCACCTGGCCCAGCCACCATGTCTCACCGACCTGGCGCACCCAAACCTGCTGGCCCGGCTGCAGAACCTGAGTAATGCTCTTAGGGGTTGGCCCCTGCGCAGTGTCCGACTTAAAGGCACGCGCCCAGCGCACGCCTGCCATGGTCAGCGAGACGTTGCTGCCATCTTTCATCATAACGGTGGCTTCATCGCTCTGGACATGTGTGACCACGGCCGGGTGAAGCGGGCCGTATAACGGCAGGTCTTTTAACGCCTTAACAATTTGCGCCTGTCCCCACGCGGGCTCGCCAACTTTCCACAGCACGCTGGTAGGGCCGCGGTAGCCGTGGCGCATATCGTAGGCCATCACGTTATTCCGAACGGCCTCCTGCGCTGACTGCTGCAGACGACGTGTGACGGTGGTGTAAACCTTGTAGCCATCGGTATAGGCGTTGTTGCCATAACGTTTTACCATCTCCTGACGCACCATCTCACTCAGATAAGGCGCAGCGAAGACGATTTTAGGCCCATGATAAGTGGACACTAAAGGCGTATTACGTGCTTCATCGTACTGTTGCTGGGTGATGTAGTGCTGATCCAGCATGCGGGCCAGGACGACGTTGCGGCGTGCTACCGCACGGCTGTGCGAATAAAGCGGGTTAAACGTCGAAGGCGCTTTAGGCAGGCCTGCGATGGTCGCCATTTCACTTAATGACAGCTCATTGACAGGCTTACCAAAATAAACCTGTGAGGCTGCGCCCACGCCGTAAGCCCGATAGCCGAGATAGATTTTATTCAGATACAGCTCAAGAATTTCGTCTTTATTCAGCAACTGCTCGATGCGAATCGCCAGGAAGGCTTCCTTTATCTTACGCATCAGGGAGCGTTCCGGACTCAGGAAAAAGTTACGCGCCAGCTGCTGGGTAATCGTACTGGCACCCTGAGAGGCATGACCTGACACCAGCGCAACGCTGGCAGCACGAAAAATCCCGATGGGATCCACACCGTGATGCTCATAGAAGCGGCTGTCTTCCGTGGCAATGAACGCTTTCACCATTTCAGGCGGAACCTGCTGCAGGCTAAGCGGTATACGGCGCATTTCACCGTACTGAGCGATAAGATCGCCCTCAGCGCTGTAAACCTGCATAGGGGTTTGCAAACGCACATCTTTCAGCGTGTTAACGTCGGGCAGCTGTGGCTCAATGTATTTGTACAAACCATAAATCGAGCCAGCTCCCAGCAAGATGCAACACACTGCAAGGATCAATAAATACTTTACGAACTTCACCTGAGATTTCCCATCTGTTGTCGTTTGGGCAGTTTATAAGCAACCGCGCAGTAGTATAAAGGCAAGCCAGACGCTTTGATATGTCCATTTTTCTGGACGATAAGGAGATCGCGCGCATGACTTTGCACACCTGGCAAATTGGGCTGGATATCCAGAACAGGCAGTGCTGCGCCATTGCCATCCTGCGTCGCCGCCAGGGCTGGCAGTTATGCCACTGGTGGCAGCAGCGGCTGGCGCAAGATACGTTAAGAAACGGCGTGCTGCAATCTTCCCCTGAATTGCTGACCGTGTTAACCCGCTGGCGCAAGCGCTTGCCTCTACGCTACTCACTGCGTGTGGGCCTGCCTGCCCAGCTGGTATTGCAGCAGCCGCTTTCCCTTCCCGAACTGCCGTTAAAAGAACCCGCATTAAGCCGTTTCATCCAGGCGGCGGCCCAACGCCTTTTTCCCGTTGACGTGCGCGAACTGGCGCTGGATTACCGCCTCGATCCCACCCATAACCAGCTGTGTATTACGGCAGCCCGGCTTGATGTGGTGCAACAGTGGCTGGCCCCGCTGACGCAGGCAGGACTCAAGCCGCGCGTGTTTGAACTGGCTACGCATGCGCTAAAAATGGTGACTGAGCAGGCGCAATTAGCAGCGGGAAGTGTAGTGGTTTTACGACAGGATGCACGTTACCTGTGGAGTGACGGCATCAGTGCAGCATCTTTGGCTGAAGTGGACGGGTTATCGGCTCTGCGTGAGCAGGCCTTTCCGCAGGCAAGCCACCTGTTTTATTGCGATGCCGACAACCTCTCGTTTCCTGAGGGTACGCGTCCTTTTTCACCCTTCCAGCCACTTCGCTATCAGCCGCCTTTACCTGACAATCCCGGTGCGTTCGCGCTGGCAACCGGGCTGGCGCTGCGAAAGGAGGATCGCTGATGGTGGCGGTTAATCTTTTACCCTGGCGGGCGTGGCGCTGGCAGCGTCAAAGGCGCCAGAGCATTATCGCGCTGGGCCTGACATTACTGCTTTTAACGCTGGCGGTGCTCCTGTTGTACTGGCAGGAACATCAGGCTCTCATTCATGTCCGGCGGCAGCATGCTCAACTCAGTCCTGTTCTTGAGCGCCTTGTTGCGCGAGCAGAGCAGCAAAAACATCTGCTGCAACAGCTGGACGGGTTGCAGCAACAGCGCATCTGGCTTCGTCAGCAGTCCAGGCAATTCAGCGTCTGGCAGCAGCTTTGGCAGGACCTGCCGGTCATGCTGCCCGATGGGCTGTGGTTAACGCGGCTGGAAAAGCACGATGCGCAGTTGCTGCTGGAGGGCAGGGCACTGCGAATGCAGGCTATCCGCCATTTTCGTCAGCGCTTAACGGGCGTGGCTTTTTTTGCACAGATTCGGCAGGGCAATGTGCAGCGCCAGTCAGAAGGGGATTACCACTTCACTCTGCGCATTACACTCAAGGAGGAAGTCAGTGAGTAACGCTATGCAGCAATGGTTACAGTTATCCTGGCCGCTTCGCTATCTCAGCCTGCTGGCGGCAGCCTTTGGGCTGTTCTTTATTGCCTGGTGGATGCTGTTGCAGCCGCAGCGGCGGGTAACGCACGAAGCCCGGCTTCAGTTGGCGCAGCAGCAGCAGCGGGTGCAACAGCGGCAGTTTCAGCTGGCTCAGCATCCTGACATTGCGACATTACAGGCTCAGTTGGTGCTGGAAACGGCAAGACAACCTGCAGCGCCACGCACGCTGGAGGCCATCATCGCGGAGCGGGGGACGCAGTTAATGCAGTGGCTTACTGATGAAGAGCCGAGGGTGCTGACGTTCCACCTGCAATGGGTGCAGTTTCAACCGCTGTTTTCAGCGTTGTCGCAATCAGCGACGGCATTTCCGGGGCGTTTTCAACTCACCGCACATCCGGCGCATCTGGTCGCGCAACTCTGGCTGCAATCCGATGAAGCCCGTTAGCGTCATCCTGGTATTGCTCTGCTGCGGCGCCGTTCATGCGCGCGATCCTTTTCGTCCTCTTCCCGGTACGGCTTGTCTGGCAGACGTTGAGCCGCCCAGCGAATGGCGCTTACAGGGCATTGTGGGTCGTGCGCCGAGGTTTCAGGGCTGGCTGGTGACGCCGCAGGGTCATGGCGTGAAAGTTCTCAGCGATCGCCCTTTCCCGATGGGGCCGTGGCAAACCGTGCAGTTCACGTCGCGTACCCTTGAGCTGTCAGTACCGGGCAGTTGTTCATCTCAACGTTTCACCTTTCGTCTCAAAGGAAGCCTGCATGATAAGGACAGCGATTCTGACGTGGCTGGTGCTATGCCTGATGCCCGCTCACGCCAGCCACGATGACGGCTTAAGCCTGGCATTTGATGATGCACCTGTTGAACGTGTTTTGCAGGCGCTGGCTGATTATCAGCACATTAACCTGATGATTTCGCCTGAGGTTGAGGGAAGACTGTCATTGCGGCTGGAGAATGTACCCTGGCAACAGGCGCTGTCGCTGGTCGGCCGTATGGCTCGCCTGACCTTACTGGAAGAGGAGAACGTTCTGCTGGTTTATCCTGAGAGCTGGCAGCAGCAACGGCATGAGGCCGAAAAGGCACAACAGGCCGAAGCGTTACAGCAACAGCCGCTGCAACAACGCAGGATCCCCCTGCACTATGCCAGTGCCAGCGACGTCCATCGCAGCCTGCAGAGTGAACGGCCATCGCTGATGACCGCGCGCGGCAGTGCAACGGTTGACAGCCGGACCAACAGCCTACTGCTGCGCGACAACCCGTCGGCGCTTGAGGAGACTGCGCGCTGGATACGTGCACTGGATGTCCCGCTGGAGCAGGTGGAACTGGCGGCGCATATCGTCACCATCAGCGAAGAGCACTTGCATGAACTGGGCGTCAACTGGCGGCTGTATAACGAAGGCGACGTCATAAATCGTGCATTACGTCATCCTTTACTTGATATTCCATTGGGGCTGAATTCCCACGACGTGTCTGTGGGCGTCACGCTGTCGCGGATTGGCGGCAAACTTCTGGATTTAGAACTCAGCGCTCTGGAGCAGGAAAATCAGGTGGAAATTATCGCCAGCCCGCGCTTGTTTACCTCCCACCAACAAACGGCATCCATTAAGCAAGGCACTGAAATCCCTTATGAAGTCTCTGCCGGCAACAGCGGAGCGACCAGCATTGAGTTCAAAGAGGCAGTGCTGGGCATGGAGGTCACGCCTGCCGTTTTAGGCAATGGCCGCATTCAGCTCAAAATACGCATCAGTCAGAACGTGCCGGGTCGGGCGGTTCAGACCGGCGATTCACAGGTTTTGTCCATTGATAAGCAGGAAATTGAAACTCAGGTCACGGTCAGTGACGGGCAAACGCTGGCGCTGGGGGGAATTTTTCATCAGCAGCGCACTCGCGGGCAGCGCCAGGTTCCGCTGCTCGGTAATCTTCCTGTTGTGGGCAGCCTGTTTCGGCAGCATGCAGAAGAGCAGAGAAAACGTGAGCTGGTCATTTTCATGACGCCGCGATTGGTCAGGGAAGCAGCGCTTTCGGCACGATAAAACGGAAAATGTGCCCATAAAGTCCAACTGCGTTGACGCAGGGCTGGAATTAGCTTACAAGGTTTAGCGATTTTTAACACGTTGTAAGCGTCTGTGTTGGAAAAACCAGGCAAGCAGATGAAAGAATTCCTCTGCTCGCCGTAATGTCACAACGCTGTACTGACGCATTACAGTTTCGCGAACGACGGGCCAATTCAGAAATGGATGTGCTGTAAGCAATATAATCGGTTGCCAAACAGCCTTGAGTGTTGAGATAATTTTTCGTCTGACTCTTGCTAACGCTCATGAGGTCTCAGTTCCTGTCCCGCCAGCAAAATGCTGAAAGCGGGGTATCATTAACGAATTCTTAGTAATACCGACAAAATGGCAGAGAAACGCAATATCTTTCTGGTTGGGCCGATGGGTGCCGGCAAAAGCACTATTGGCCGTCAGTTGGCTCAGCAACTCAATATGGAGTTCTTCGATTCCGATCAGGAAATTGAGCGACGCACCGGAGCGGATGTGGGCTGGGTTTTTGACGTTGAAGGCGAAGCTGGCTTCCGCGATCGTGAAGAAAAAATCATCAATGAACTGACCGAGAAGCAGGGCATCGTCCTGGCGACCGGCGGTGGCTCCGTAAAATCCCGGGAAACACGTAATCGTCTCTCCGCTCGCGGCGTCGTGGTGTATCTTGAAACCACTATTGAGAAACAACTGGCACGTACACAGCGTGATAAAAAACGCCCCTTACTGCAGGTAGAATCACCGCCGCGTGAAGTGCTTGAAGCGCTGGCAGGTGAACGTAACCCGCTTTATGAAGAGATCGCCGACGTCACTATCCGCACTGACGATCAAAGTGCAAAAGTGGTGGCGAATCAGATTATCCACATGTTGGAAAAAAGTTGATCCAACGTTTGAAGGCTCTTTGACAGGTATCGAGCATCATGGAGAAGATCACCGTTTCACTGGGGGAACGTAGTTACCCCATCACTATCGCCGCCGGACTGTTTAACGATCCGGCTTCTTTTTGGCCGTTAAAAGCGGGTGACAATGCCATGCTGGTGACCAACCAGACGCTGGCACCGCTCTACCTGGATAAGGTATCGGCTCTGCTGAAGGCGGCGGGGGTGAAAACGGATCAGGTGATTTTGCCCGACGGTGAGCAGTATAAAACGCTGACCGTGATGGATCAGGTCTTTACCGCACTACTGCAAAAACCCCACGGCCGTGATACTACGCTGGTGGCGCTTGGCGGTGGTGTCATTGGCGATCTTACGGGGTTTGCTGCGGCAAGCTATCAGCGCGGCGTGCGCTTTATTCAGGTACCGACAACGCTGCTGTCGCAGGTTGACTCATCGGTTGGCGGCAAAACGGCCGTTAACCATCCTCTTGGCAAAAACATGATCGGCGCGTTTTATCAGCCCGCCTCGGTGGTGATCGATACGGTGTGTCTTCGTTCACTGCCGTCACGTGAACTGGCTTCCGGTCTGGCTGAAGTCATCAAGTATGGCATTATCCTGGACGGTGAATTCTTTCAGTGGCTTGAGCAGAATCTTGATGGGCTTCTGGCACTGGATGAATCTGCACTGGCCTGGTGTATTCGCCGCTGCTGCGAGTTGAAGGCGGAGGTCGTTGCCGCAGATGAGCACGAGCACGGTCAGCGCGCATTACTGAATCTGGGTCATACTTTTGGTCATGCCATTGAGGCCCATATGGGCTACGGCAACTGGTTACATGGTGAGGCGATTGCTGCCGGGATGGTCATGGCGGCGCGCACGGCGCAACGTCTGGGCCAGTTCAGCGCACAGGACACCGATCGCATCATTGCTTTACTGCAGCGGGCCGGTTTACCGGTGAACGGGCCGGTAGAGATGCAGGCAGAGGACTATTTGCCGCATATGATGCGTGACAAAAAAGTGCTGGCCGGTGAATTGCGTCTGATACTGCCGCTGTCCATTGGTCGCGCTGAAGTGCGCGGTGGCGTGGCTCATGATATGGTGATGGCTGCAATTAATGATTGCCAGAAATCTTGATATTAAGCAGGTAAGTGGTGACGCGGCGCGCAGGTGCGCAGTGCGGGATGCCGCTTTACGGAGGAGGCAAAATGGATGAGTTCAAACCGGATGATGAGTTAAAACCTGACGCCAGCGACCGTCGTCCCTCGCGCCCACGTAAATCGTCTTCTGCGACGAAAGCACCGGTATCGCGCCAGCATGTCATGATGGGCGTCGGGATTCTGGTGTTACTGCTGTTAGTGCTGGGAATCGGTTCTGCGCTCAACGGTTCTGACGACAGTAAGTCCTCTTCGGCCAGCGATAATAAGAACGCGCCTGCCAGCGGAGCCGCGGGAACGGGCAGCGAAAAAAATATTGATCTGAGTGGATCTACCGCCATGAGCGGTGGACAAAATGCCGCAGGGACTCAGCCGTCCTCTTCGACAGCGCAGAATGCATCGGGTACGGATTCTTCTGCCGGAGCGACAAATGCGCCACGCGATATTTCTATGCCGCCGGTGGCTTCAACGCCGACGCAGGCAGCGCCCGTTGAAACCCCAGCAAATCAGCAGCGCGTAACGTTACCCGGCGATCTCAACAGCGCCCTGACCAATCAACAGCAGCAGGTTGATGGCGCGGTGCAGGGAGCAGAAAACAGCAGCTCACTGCCTACGGCGCCTGCCACGGTTAGCGGCAAAGCCGGTTCAGCGCCAGCAACAACAGGCCGGGCGCCTTCAGGTCAGACCGCAGTCGCCCCACGTCACATGCGTGAGCAACCAGTCAAAACCGCGACTAAGCCCGCAGCCAGCGAGCATAAAACCCACACCACGCCAGCGCACACTGCCGCGCATACTGCGCCAGCTAAAGCCACTGGCAGCGGCGCAGCGGCGAGTAAATCGCTGCCTGGCGGCAATTACACTCTGCAGCTGAGCGGTGCCTCCAAAGCAGAAAGCCTGAATGCATGGGCCAGGAAACAGAATCTGAGCGCGTACCATGTGTATAAGACGACGCGCAATGGCCAACCCTGGTACGTGCTGGTGAGTGGTGCGTATGCAACGCCCGCGGACGCAAAACGCGCTGTAGCTACCTTGCCTGCCGCCGTCCGCGCACAGAACCCATGGGTAAAACCGGTCAGTCAGGTCAGGAAAGAAGCCAGCCAATAAATGATGTGGGACCGGCCGTTGCCGGTCCCGTTTTAAGCGCAGATCTGCTGTCGGTTTAACCACAGCCTCACAATAAGATGTAATTACCACGACAGCATGAAAAAAAATCGCGCTTTTTTGAAATGGGCGGGGGGAAAGTTTCCCTTAGTCGAAGAGATCCACCGTTACCTGCCGCAAGGTGATTGCCTGATCGAACCCTTTGTTGGCGCTGGCTCAGTGTTTCTCAACACCGATTTTGATCGCTATCATCTGGCCGATATCAACAACGATCTCATCAATCTCTACAACATCGTGAAAACGCGTACGGCAGATTTTATCCGCGATGCGCGTTTACTCTTTACGCCTGAAGGGAATAACGAAGCCTGCTATTACCAGCTCCGCACTGAATTCAATCTCAGCCAGGATGCTTATCAGCGTGCGCTGCTATTTCTCTATCTTAATCGCCATTGTTACAACGGCCTGTGTCGCTACAATTTACGCGGCGAGTTCAACGTCCCTTTTGGTCGCTACCGCAAACCATATTTTCCGGAAGCAGAGTTACTGTGGTTTGCCGAACGTGCGCAGAAAGCGACGTTTGTCTGTGAATCATACGATGTTACCCTAAACAATGCCCGGAAAGGCTCTGTGGTATATTGTGATCCGCCGTACGCGCCACTGTCCGCGACGGCTAACTTTACGGCTTACCACACCAATAGTTTCAGTCTGCATGAACAGCAGCATCTGGCACAGCTGGCGGCTAAGCTGGCGTCTGAGAGCCAGATTCCGGTACTGATTTCTAATCATGATACTGAGCTGACGCGTTGCTGGTATCAGGATGCCGTGTTACATGTGGTTAAAGTCCGGCGTTCTATTAGCCGAAGCATAACCGGCCGCACCAAGGTCGACGAACTGCTGGCACTCTATCGCTAGTCTGTTTCGTCCGCGGCCAGGGTATTTCGCCAGCAGCGATGCTGGCGCACAACAGTGGAGAATCGGATGAAACAATATTTGCTGGCCCCTTCCATCCTTTCGGCAGACTTTGCTCGCCTGGGTGAAGACACTGCGAAAGCACTGGCGGCCGGAGGCGACGTGGTTCACTTCGACGTTATGGACAACCACTATGTTCCCAATCTGACCATGGGACCGATGGTACTGAAAGCGTTGCGCGATTACGGTATTACGGCCCCAATCGATGTGCATTTAATGGTGAAGCCCGTGGATGCGTTAATTCCCGAGTTTGCCAAAGCTGGTGCCACCTACATTACTTTCCACCCGGAAGCCAGCGAGCATGTTGACCGTACGCTGCAGTTGATCAAAGAGCACGGTTGCAAAGCCGGCCTGGTCTTCAATCCCGCCACGCCGCTCAGCTACCTTGATTACGTGATGGATAAGCTGGATATCATTCTGCTGATGTCGGTGAACCCTGGCTTCGGCGGGCAGTCATTTATTCCCGGCACCCTGGATAAGCTACGTGAAGCGCGTAAGCGCATCGATCAGAGCGGCTACAGCATTCGTCTGGAAGTGGACGGCGGCGTGAAGATTGATAATATTGGCCAGATCGCCGCAGCAGGCGCGGATATGTTTGTGGCCGGTTCAGCCATCTTTGGCCATCCGGACTATAAAAAAGTAATCGATGACATGCGAAACGAGCTGGAGAAAGCCAATGGCTCATTTCACTGATATACGCGCACTGGCGTTCGATCTGGATGGTACGCTGGTCGACAGCGCGCCGGGCCTGGCTGACGCAATCGATCTGACGCTTGCGGATCTGCGTTTACCGGCTGCTGGCGTGGCGCGCGTGTCCACCTGGATTGGTAACGGTGCGGATATCATGATGGCCCGCGCGCTGACCTGGGCGCTGGGGCGTGAGCCACAGCAGGATGAGCAGCGTGATGCGCGAGTGCTCTTTGACAAGCACTATGCCAGTACCGTGGAAGCCGGCAGCACGCTGTTTCCTCAGGTTAAGGAAACGCTGGCAACCCTGCAGGCGCAGGGCATACCGATGGCGATTGTGACCAATAAGCCTACGCCGTTTGTCGCCCCGCTGCTGAAGTCTTTGGGGATTGATGACGCGTTTTCGCTGATTATTGGCGGTGATGACGTCGTAGCGAAAAAACCGCATCCTGCGGCCATTTTTTTGGTGCTGGGTAAATTTGGCCTGCTGCCCGCGCAGTTGCTGTTTGTCGGGGATTCGCGCAACGATATTTTGGCTGCGCAGTCGGCTGGTGTTCCCAATATTGGTATGACCTTTGGCTATAACTACGGCGAGCCTATTGCGACCAGCCAACCCGATCTCACCCTTGACTCTTTTGACGAACTTTTGCCCGCTATCGGGCGGTAATTTATCAGGACATAAGCATGAGCAAACCCATCGTTTTCAGCGGCGCACAGCCGTCCGGCGAACTGACCATTGGCAACTATATGGGTGCGCTGCGTCAGTGGGTGCAGATGCAGGATGATTTCCACTGCATTTACTGTATCGTCGACCTGCACGCGATCACCGTTCGCCAGGACCCGGCAGCACTGCGTAAAGCCACCTTAGATACGCTGGCGCTGTATCTGGCCTGTGGTATCGATCCCGAGAAAAGCACTATCTTCGTTCAGTCCCATGTGCCCGAGCACACGCAGCTCAGCTGGATCCTGAACTGCTACACCTATTTTGGTGAGCTGAACCGTATGACGCAGTTTAAAGACAAATCCTCGCGCTATGAAGAAAACATCAACGCGGGATTGTTCAGCTATCCGGTGCTAATGGCTGCAGACATTTTGCTTTATCAGACGACGCAGGTGCCAGTGGGTGAAGACCAGAAACAGCACCTTGAACTGAGTCGCGACATTGCGAGCCGGTTTAACGCGTTGTATGGCGATATCTTTAAAGTGCCCGAGCCGTTCATTCCTAAATCTGGCGCACGCGTGATGTCCTTGCTGGAACCGACGAAAAAGATGTCTAAGTCGGACGATAACCGCAATAACGTTATCGGCCTGCTGGAAGATCCAAAATCCGTGGTCAAAAAAATCAAGCGCGCGATGACCGACTCGGAAGAGCCACCTGTCATTCGCTATGACATTAAAGAGAAGGCGGGCGTATCAAACCTGCTGGACATTCTGTCAGGCGTGACCGGCAAGCCCGTAACGGCGCTGGAGCAGGAGTTTGAAGGCAAAATGTACGGGCATCTGAAAGGCGCAGTAGCTGATGCGGTGTCCGGTATGCTGACTGATCTGCAGGAACGTTATCATCGCTTCCGTAACGATGAAGCGCTGCTGGAGCAGGTGATGCGTGACGGTGCGCAGAAAGCCCGTGCTCAGGCGCAGGAAACCCTGAAAAAGGTTTATGACGCTGTAGGTTTTGTCGCTCAGCCCTAATCGGCGAGTCGGGCATGTAAACGGCGAGCAGAGGCTCGCCGTTTTGTTTTTACCACCAGCGTAATATTTCGTGCAGGACAATCCGACAGCGGCGAATCACCTGTCTGGTGCTTATTGATGTACATCAATCGCAGTACGCTATACCTCTTAAGGGAGTGCTGCACGATTCAGCCCATTACCTTAAGTGAGGTTACTGACTTACAAAGTCATCTGGAGCAGGGCAACGCTATCGTGTTAGCTTTAATCAGCAGCGCTTAACGTATCAGGAGCCCGCAATGACAACCGCACCACTTCGATGGATAAACAATCTGCGTCTGCCCACACGTGACGGACTGTGGCAGATAGAAATTGCTGAAGGGAAAATCGTCCGAATGACGGCACAGCCTCAGCAGATATCTGCGGACGGCGCCTCGCTGGATGCGGAAGGTGGCCTGGCCCTTGCGCCTTTTATTGAACCTCATATTCACCTGGATACCACGCAAACCGCGGGAGAGCCAGCCTGGAACCAGTCCGGGACCTTGTTTGAGGGCATTGAGCGCTGGGCAGAGCGCAAAGCGTTGCTGAGTCATGAGGACGTCAAACGGCGGGCAATGCAGACGCTGAAGTGGCAAATAGCGAACGGCATACAGTATGTCCGTACCCATGTGGACGTATCCGATCCCACCTTAACGGCTCTCAAAGCGATGCTGGAACTTAAAGCGGAGATGGCACCCTGGATTGATATTCAGATCGTGGCGTTTCCGCAGGAAGGCATCCTGTCTTATCCCAATGGTGAAGCGCTTCTTGAAGAGGCGCTGCGGCTCGGCGCAGATGTCGTCGGGGCGATTCCTCATTTTGAATTCACCCGGGAATACGGCGTCGAGTCGTTGCATAAAACGTTCGCGCTGGCTAACCGTTATGACCGGCTTGTGGATGTGCACTGCGACGAAATTGACGATGAGCAGTCGCGCTTTGTTGAAACCGTGGCCGCGTTGGCCCACCGCGATGGCATGGGGGCACGCGTGACCGCAAGCCACACTACGGCGATGCACTCCTATAACGGTGCCTACACATCGCGTCTGTTTCGACTCCTGAAGCTCTCCGGCATTAACTTTGTAGCGAATCCGCTGGTCAATATTCATCTTCAGGGCCGTTTCGACAGTTACCCTAAACGGCGCGGCATTACCCGTGTTAAAGAGCTTCTGGAGGCGGAGATTAACGTCTGCTTTGGTCACGATGATGTGTTTGATCCCTGGTATCCGCTGGGCACGGCCAATATGCTCCAGGTGCTGCATATGGGGCTACACGTGTGTCAGCTAATGGGCTATGAACAAATTAATGCCGGGATCGATCTCATCACCCATCACAGTGCCAAAACGATGAATCTTGCAGAATACGGCATTCAACGCGGGCATGACGCCAGCTTGATTATCCTGCCAGCGGAAAACGGCTTTGACGCGGTGAGAAGACAGGTACCGGTGCGCTATTCGCTGCGTCGCGGAAAGGTGATCGCCGAGACTCAGCCTGCGAAAAGCGCAATCTGTTTAGAACAGTGGGAAGACGTGACGTTTAAACGCTGAAAGGCGGGGGCGGCACGGTGGCGCCGCCCAGAGAGATTAATGGGTTTTATGACCGTGGGAGCGGTGTTTGGTCACCAGACCTAACAGCACACACATAATAAACACCACCGCGTACAGGCCGTTTGCGGTTAACAGCGCGCTGTGAACGCCGCTGTTTTTCACAATCGGTGACGTCACAACAAAGGTCAGCATGGTGCCGACCGTGCCGCAGGTCAGAATAAAGTTAACCAGCTTGGGTGAGGCCACTTTGGTTTGCAGCGAGCCCAGGGTGATAATGGTGGTATAAATCGCGCTTGAGCTAAAGCCCAGCGTTAAGATAATCCATCTCAGCATGCTGGCGTCATGGCTGCTTACGAACCAGTACATCAACACCGTTGCCAGGCCTGCCAGCACCATCAAAATACGTTGCAGATCAAAGAAGCGCAGCAGGAAGCTGAACACCCACATACCGACCATGTAGGCGGTCCAGAAACTGCCCACCAGCTGACCGGCGTCGTCAATGTTCATGCCCATGACTTTGGTCGCGTACTCTGGCACCCAGGAAATAAAGCCTAACTGGCCCAGGATGTAGCATAGCGCCGCAATGGCCAGAAACAGGACGCCAGCCCCCCATTTCTCTTTCTCAACGGTCGGACTGTTCTCCGGCTTGCGCAGCACCGGGAATTCAACAAACAGCGTCATGATAAAAATGCCAACATAGATCACGCCAATACAGACGTAAACCCAGTACCACGGCAGATGACGCGCCAGCAGGATACCGGCAAGGATGGGGAAAATGGTGCCTGCCATGCTGAAGAACGAATCCGTAAACAGCAGGCGTGAACCGCGCTGACGGCCTTCGTAAATATGGGTTATCAGGAAGGTGCCAATCGACATGGTAATACCGCTGACCACGCCAAGCACGAACATGCACAGTGAAAATACCGACAGATCGCGGCTGGTCATTAAGCCGATGACGGCTAACACCATCAGCACAAAGCCGAATATCAGCTGCCGTTTGAGCGGCACAATCACCATCAGCCAGGCATTAAGGAAAACCGCAGCCAGAATGCCACTGTTCAGGAAGGTGAAGGTGTTGCCCATACTGTCGATAGGAATCTGGAAATCTTTCGCGATATCGCCCATTACCATGCCGGTGACAATCACCAGTGCGCCGGTAAGCGCATACGATAGAAAGCTAATCCAGGTAAGGCCGATACGATTACGATTTGTCATGTTCTGAACCTGTTAGGAAGCGGGAGAGCCTGAAGCGTCAGAAATTGTAAACGTAACCGTGATCTTAATAAACTAAGAGTGAAAACTGATGTCATTCATTTCATCAATACTGTGATTTTAGTCACGAAGCGGAAGCAACCTTATTCAGGCTCTGGTGGGTGCCTTTAGCGTAAATATAGGTAAAACGCTGGCTCTTGTATTACATGCTCTTTACAATCAATATCGTTTTTGAGCTGGCTCTCCAAAGTAAGGAATTACTCATGTTTAAACGTACTTTGACAGCGGCAGTTGCCCTGTTAGCGCTCTCTTCTGTTTCCGCCTCAGCTTTAGCGGCTAAAGGTGATACGCATGTTCTGCTTACCACCTCTGCTGGCAATATCGAACTCGAACTGAATAATCAAAAAGCACCGGTTTCAGTTAAAAACTTCGTGGATTACGTCAACAGCGGTTTTTACAACAACACGATTTTTCACCGCGTCATTCCTGGCTTTATGATCCAGGGCGGTGGCTTTACCAGTGAAATGCAGCAAAAACAGACCAACGCGCCGATTAAAAACGAAGCAGACAACGGCTTGCGCAACCTGCGTGGCACCATCTCAATGGCCCGTACCGCCGATAAAGACAGCGCCACCAGCCAGTTCTTCCTGAACGTTGCTGACAACGCTTTTCTGGATCATGGTCAACGTGATTTTGGTTACGCCGTATTTGGTAAGATTGTCAAAGGCCAGGACGTGGTGGATAAAATTTCTCAGGTGCCGACAAAAGACGTGGGCCCGTATCAGAATGTGCCAACCAAACCTGTGGTCATTTTGTCAGCGAAAGTCTTACCGTAATTTGATCCCATGCCATCTCGTCTCCGGCAAAGGGAAAATTTGCTCTTATACTTAGAGCAAACCTGAGCAGGAGGCGGTATGGCAAACAAACTCACAGATAAACAAAAAGCAGCGCTCTGGCAACAGCGGCGAAATGCCAGCTATCGGGCAAGCTGTCGGCTCGAAGGCTTTACCCTGACGGAACCGGAAATCAAGGGTGAAGATGCAGAAGCGCGTCTGGCCTCACTGAGGAGGCAATATGGCTGCTAACACTGCCGTCACTCAGGATCCCTACCTGTGGCAAAACGATACCGTACTGAAAAACCTTCTTGATATTCACGATGCCGCGCAGCTGCGTAAAGCCGAGTTAAGCTTTAGTGCCGCGCGCCTTGCCACGCTTGAACTGGGCCCGCGCAAGATCGGATTACCCTACCTCTGCCATATTCACCGTACCCTGTTTCAGGACGTCTATAGCTGGGCCGGCGAACTGCGTACGCTGGACATCTGGCGCGATGAAACCCCTTTTTGTCATTTCGAGTACATCGAAAAAGAGGGAAATGCACTGATGGCGGCGCTGGAAGAGGAGAAAGCCTTGGCCTGTCTGCCTCAGGCTGAGTTTGTGAAACGGATTGCCTGGTACTATTGCGAAGTCAATATGCTGCATCCCTTCCGCGAAGGTAACGGCAGGGCGCAGCGTATTTTCTTTGAACAGCTGGCGCTGCATGCCGGCTACGTGCTGGAATGGGACAACCTGAGCGCCGAAGACTGGGTTGCGGCAAATCAGGCCGGTGCCGCCGGCGCGTTGCAGCCGCTGGAAAAGCTCTTTGCCCGTATCGTCAGTGAAGCCAAAGCCCCCTGATCCGCTTACGCCACAGGGCGGCGCACCAGGTGCGTCGCCCTGCACGAAATCGGTTATCCGGCATCCCCACATCACACTCATCCTGAACAGCATGATAGGATAGCGCTCTGGTCATCACTCTGGATGCTGAACGCTCAGCGCATCCCTCCGGTCTGCCTGAAATCACAATCATGTTGCTGCTTATTGATAACTACGACTCGTTTACCTGGAACCTCTACCAGTATTTTTGCCAACTGGGTGCTCAGGTTCGGGTAGTAAGAAATGATGCTATTACCCTTGATGAAATGCGCACGCTGCCGCTGACTCATTTGGTGATTTCCCCTGGCCCCTGCACGCCCGATCAGAGCGGTATTTCGTTGCAGGCCATCCGCCATTACGCTGGCCGTCTTCCTGTACTGGGCGTTTGCCTGGGCCATCAGGCGATAGCCCAGGTTTTTGGGGCGCAGATCGTTCGCGCTCGCGAGGTAATGCACGGTAAAACCTCGGCGGTGCAGCACAATGGTTGTGGCGTCTTCCGCGGTCTGAATCAGCCGTTGACCGTTACGCGCTACCATTCACTTATTGTCAAAACGGAAACCTTACCTGATGCGTTCGAGGTGACCGCATGGAGCCTGCGTAACGGCCAGCCGGATGAGATTATGGGGATTCGCCATAAAACGCTCGCACTGGAAGGCGTGCAGTTTCATCCAGAGAGCATCCTCAGTGAACAGGGACACCAGCTGTTGGCTAATTTCCTGCACCAGTAAAGTTGTGTTTGCCTTTAAGTGATTTTTTATGCATATTTCATGATTATTATTTCATCGTGACTCAACGAATCAGTTAATGAGGTTGTCAATGACAGCGGAAAATATGGCAGTAACGCGTGAGACGTTCGATCAGGTCATTTTGCCTGTTTATGCACCTGCTCAGTTTGTACCGGTAAAAGGCAAGGGAAGCCGCGTCTGGGATCAACAGGGTAAAGAATATATCGACTTCTCTGGCGGCATTGCCGTGACCGCTCTGGGCCATTGCCACCCGGCGCTGGTTGAGACCCTGAAGAAACAGGGCGAAACCTTATGGCATACCAGCAATGTGTTTACCAATGAACCTGCGCTGCGTCTGGCCAGTAAACTGATCAACGCCACGTTTGCGGAGCGGGTCTTTTTTGCTAATTCGGGGGCAGAAGCCAATGAGGCCGCGTTTAAGTTGGCTCGCTACTATGCCTGTAAACGCCACAGCCCGTTCAAAAGCAAAATCATTGCCTTTCACAACGCCTTTCACGGCCGGACGCTGTTCACCGTAACGGTGGGCGGTCAGCCCAAGTACTCCGACGGTTTTGGCCCGAAACCCGCCGATATCGTTCATGTGCCGTTCAACGATCTGGACGCGGTTAAGGCGGTGATTGACGATCACACTTGCGCCATTGTGGTGGAGCCGATTCAGGGTGAAGGCGGTGTGATGCCTGCAACACCAGCGTTTATGCAGGGGTTACGTGAACTGTGCGACAAACACCATGCGCTGCTGGTACTGGATGAGGTGCAAAGCGGCATGGGGCGCAGCGGTAAGTTGTTTGCCTATGAGCACTACGGCGTGACGCCCGATATTCTGACCTCGGCGAAGGCGCTGGGCGGCGGTTTTCCGGTAAGCGCCATGCTGACCACCAATGAGGTAGCCTCAACCATGGCGCCTGGCGTGCATGGCACGACTTATGGCGGCAATCCGCTGGCATGCGCGATCGCAGAAACCGCGTTAGATATTATCAATACGCCAGCTGTACTGAATGGGGTAGAAATCCGCCGCCAGCAGTTTGTTGAGGCGCTCAAGGCTATTGATGCGCGTCATGACCTGTTCAGTGATATCCGTGGTAAAGGCCTGCTGATTGGTGCAGCCCTGAAGCCGCAGCATGCGGGCAAGGCGCGCGATATTCTGAATGCGTCAGCTGCGGAAGGCGTCATGGTGCTGGTGGCCGGAACAGATGTGATGCGCTTCGCACCGTCGCTGATTATCGAGCCTGCCGATATCGAAGAGGGCATGGCTCGCTTTGCCCGTGCGGTAGAGAAAGTGCTGTCTGCCTGAGTTATTTGCGGCGCAGACTGCGCAACAGCCAGCGGCCATGATGAGGCCGCTGGTTCCAGGCCAGAGAAGAGATCGTGTGCATGACTTTCAGATGCTCCAGGATGCGCCTGACGTGCTGCTCCAGTACCGTGACCGGCCCCTCATTTATATCTTCCACGCCCTGTAGCAGATCCGTCTGCGAACTTTCCCCGTCATATTCCAGCCTTTGCTGACACCGTTGCAGGGCGATCTCGCACCATTGCAGGTAGTGCTCAGCCAGCGTGGGCGGCAGCATGGTATGTTCACGTGCCAGAATGGTCATGGCGTTAATGTGCTCCACGATAAACTGGCAGTGCGTGACCCATAAGCGCATATCCTGCAGGTAGCGTGAATTAAATCCCGGCTCCTGCATGGCCTGATTCAGGGAGTTGAATACGGCGTTATGCGCCTGGTTGACCTTAACCCGCTGGTAAGCCAGCGCATCGGGTGACTGCTCCGGGCCCAGCAACATTCGCAGGGCATCCTGACAGGCCTCCAGCGCATCATGGGCATTCTGGCGCAGCAGGGCACTTTGCCACTGCGGCCACAGCCATAACATGCCCCCAAAGGCGATCAGGCAGCCCATCAGCGTATCCAGCAGGCGGGGCAGTAAAAACTGTGCCCCGTTAAGGGAGAGCAGTTGCAGCGTATAAACGGCCGTAACCGTAAATCCCACTATTGACCAGCCGTAAAACTGGCGGGTAAAACGGTAGCTGATAAAGGTAATCACCAGCATGATGCTCAGCACCAGCGGTTCAGGCACATCCAGGCGTAGCGACGCCGCCGCGATAGCCAGTCCGGCAAAGGTTCCCAGGGCCCGGTGCTGAATACGTACGCGGGTTGCGCTGTAGTTGCTCTGGCTGACAAACATGATGGTCATCAAAATCCAGTAGGGCTTAGGAATCGAAAAGAACACGGCCAGGGCGCTGCCCAGCATCAGCATGACGGAAAAACGCCCGGCCGTTCGCAGTGCGGAAGACCGCAGCGACAGATAGCTCCGCAACGCGGGCAGCAGCGGTAAACGACGCTGGCGATCGGCCATCAGGTCGCGTTGATAAAGCGGCTTTTGGGTTCGAAGCACCCGGGCGATACGGCTGAAATGATAGAGACAGAAGTTACCCACCGGATTGTCCGGATGCTGAAGGGCGATTTTCTCCAGCGCACCCAACTGCTTGTCCATATCGAAACGACCAGAGAGTTGGTGATACAGAATATCGTCGGCCAGCGCGCGCAGCCGGGCTGAAATCGTTCTGGCGTTCCAGCGGATGACGGCTTCAGCATGGCTTTGCTCGACCAGCTTCTGGACCTCTTCCGGCTGATGCAGGCTGACGGAGATATGCTCCTGCAGATCCAGTGCTACCTGAAACGCCCGGGTCAGGCGTTTGTGGCTGTGATCGCGACTCGCAGACAGCATATGCATTTGCTGATAGCAGGTGTTGATCAGATCGATCGCTTTTTGCTGACGCGCCAGCAGGGGCGGCAGGGCTTTTTCCGGATCGGTCAGCTGCGTCAATAAGCTGTACTTGGCGTCACAGTAATTTGCCAGCTCACGGTAGATCAGGCTCAGGCTTTCGCGCATCGGCTGCTCTTTCCACAGCCAGAACCAAAACCAGTTGAACAGGCCATACCAGAGCGTTCCACCGATATAGAGCAGGGGCGGAACGTAAATGGGCATACGGCCAATCAGGCTGAGGGTAAAAATTGCCGCGATTAACGTGCCGGGCAGCAGTCGGGCGTGCAGCGGACTGATCTCTCCGGTGACGCCAAGCAGCAAAGGCAGGGCAAACAGGATGAGCGGCAGCGGCACGTCTTTAAGCAGCAGCCACTGCATCAGTAAACTGCCAAGGGCAAACAGGCTGCCGCCGATGATCAGGCGTTTAAAGAAGCGTTTGTGGGGCGTGTCCAGACCGGCAATGTTGCAGCAGGCGGGAACCAATGAGAACAGCAATCCTTTTTGCAGATCGCCGAACAGCCAGCCGAGCGCTACGGGAAGGCACAACACCAGCGTCTGGCGCAGCGCATAGTTAACTTCGGGGTGATAGATTATTCTTCGCCACATCGGCTCAACACAAGACATTCACGGCATAATGTCGCCATCACGCCGTGAACAGTCAGGCTTAGCGTGTGCCGTAAACAACGATGGTTTTGCCGTGTGCGGAGATCAGGTTCTGATCTTCCAGCATCTTCAAGATACGGCCCACGGTTTCACGTGAACAACCAACGATTTGGCCAATTTCCTGACGAGTAATTTTAATTTGCATGCCGTCAGGATGCGTCATGGCATCTGGCTGTTTAGCCAGATTAAGCAACGTTTGTGCAATGCGTCCGGTCACATCCAGGAAAGCGAGATTCCCCACTTTTTCTGACGTCACCTGCAGACGGCGAGCCATCTGAGAAGAAAGGCGCATCAAAATATCCGGGTTAACCTGAATGAGCTGACGGAATTTCTTGTAGGAAATCTCTGCCACTTCGCACGCAGTTTTCGCACGTACCCAGGCGCTGCGCTCCTGACCTTCTTCAAACAGGCCAAGCTCACCAATAAAATCGCCTTGATTCAGATAAGAAAGAATCATCTCTTTGCCTTCTTCATCCTTAATCAGTACCGCGACGGAACCTTTCACGATGTAGTAAAGCGTTTCGGCTTTTTCACCTTGGTGAATCAGCGTACTTTTGGATGGATACTTGTGAATATGGCAATGGGACAGGAACCATTCAAGTGTAGGGTCTGTTTGCGGTTTGCCGAGAACCATTCGCTATTATCCTCTATTGTAATCGTGCCCAAAATACAGGGCTCAGTTTCCCTGCCAGGCGATGAAAGCGTTAAGCGTGTTTCCATTCAGGAAATTATTCGGGCTGCATTTGCGCAGAGCGCATCATTCTTCCCGGCTTCGTCTTCGGATGACGAAAAATATTTTCAGCACTGTTTGTAGCACAGCTTTCGCCGACTGTCTTGTGTTGTCTCGCTTCAGCAATAAGGCTGATTTCTCCGGATTGCTGTTTACCAGGCAAAAGCGTACTCTGACGCAAAAACAGGGCATTCTGGGGGCCAGATTATGCAGGCAAGAGTCAAATGGGTTGAAGGGTTAACATTCCTCGGCGAGTCTTCGTCCGGACATCAGGTCTTAATGGACGGCAATTCCGGCGATAAAGCGCCCAGCCCTATGGAAATGGTGCTGATGGCGGCCGGCGGATGCAGCGCCATTGATGTGGTATCAATTTTGCAAAAAGGTCGCAACGATGTGGCTGATTGCGAAGTAAAACTCGAATCAGAACGCCGGGAAGAAGCGCCTCGCATCTTTACCCGCATCAACCTGCATTTTATCGTCAGTGGAAAAGCACTTTCAGATAAAGCCGTGGCGCGTGCGGTCGACCTTTCAGCTGAGAAGTATTGCTCGGTTGCCATTATGTTAGGCAAAGGGGTGGAAATTACCCACAGTTACGAAGTTATCGAGCTGTAATTATTCAGAGGCCAGCGCGGCCTCTGATTTTATTCAATGCGTTTGCCTTCCATGAGCCGTTTTACCAGCGGTGCCATAATTAATTCCATCGCCAGCCCCATTTTCCCGCCAGGTACAACCAGCGTGTTGATATTGGAAATAAACGATCCCTGCAGCATGGCCAGTAGGTAGGGAAAATCAATATCTTCCAGCCCCTGAAAGTGGATGACGACAAAACTTTCATCCAGTGAAGGAATGGTGCGTGCCGCAAAGGGGTTAGAGGTGTCGACGGTTGGAACCCGCTGAAAGTTAATATGGGTGCGTGAGAACTGCGGCGTAATGAAATTGATGTAATCTTCCATTGAGCGCACCACCGAATCCATTACGGCTTCACGCGAATGACCGCGTTCACCGGTATCGCGTACCAGCTTCTGAATCCACTCCAGGTTAACGATGGGGACGACGCCGACCAGTAAATCCACTTTTTCAGCGACGTTGTGCTGAGCCGTCACGACGCCGCCGTGCAGTCCTTCATAAAACAGCACGTCCGTATCCGGTGGCAGCGGCTGCCACGGGGTAAAGGTACCTGGTACCTGATTCCAGGGCACCGCTTCGTCGTAGGTATGCAGGTATTTACGTGACTGGCCCTTGCCCTGATCACCGTATTCAACAAAGGTCTGCTCCAGCAGACCGAAATCATTCGCCTCCGGGCCAAAGTAGCTGATATGGCGACCCAGATCGCGCGCCTTACGGATAGCCATATCCATTTCAGGCCGGGTAAATCGGTGGAAACTGTCCCCTTCCAGCTCGGCCGCGTGCAAATTGAGTTGCTGAAAAATTTTACGGAATGCGAGGCTGGTGGTAGTGGTTCCGGCACCGCTGGAACCTGTTACCGCGATAATCGGATGACGTGCCGACATAGTGAAACTCCCTGTGAAATCAGGCGATGAGCATTGTTAGCACGATTTTTCGTTCTGTGCATCAGCCACGGAACTCACTTTTGCGCATGATGTTGACCGATTCGTGAAGCTCAGACCAGACCAGCACGACTTCACCTTGCTGCAGCTGGCGTCGCACATTGGCGACTTTTTCGGTCAGGCTGAGTTCCTGTTCGCCGTAGTCGGTACCTTCGCGCAGAACAAAGGCTTCAATAACGTTTTCAAGGGTTTCGGGAGAAACCTGTTGCCAGGGAATAATCACAGGGTTAGCTATCCAGATAAGGGGAAATCCACTGCGGCACGCGCTGTTCCAGCCACAATTCAGGCTGACGCAGGGTACCACTCACAAATCCAACATGACCACCGTGTGTTGTCAGCTGATAGGTAATAGTGGCAGATAACTGGTCATTTTGCGGGATCACCTCATCGCTCATAAAGGGGTCATCTTTTGCATGGATAATCAGCAACGGTTTTGTCACCGATCTCAGCAACGGCAGGGCGCTGGCACGGCGATAATAGTCCGTGGCGTCGGCAAAGCCATGCGCCCGGGCCGTGATGGCGTCGTCAAAATCACGCAGGCGACGCAGGGCATTCAGCTGACTGAGATTGACCGGTAAGGTGTCGGGCCATGCGTGCAGCTTGCGCCTGGCATTCTTTTTAAGCTGGCTCAGCAGGTAACGCTGATAAATTTGGGAAAACCCGCGTTCCAGTCGGGCGCTACAGGGTTCAAGCATCAAGGGTGCCGAAACGATAACGCCGGCATCCAGCGCAACGTCACTGCCCTGTTGGCCCAGCAGGCAACCCAGCATATTCCCGCCCAGCGAAAACCCCACTGCTGCAGTAGGAACCTGTCCCCAGCGGGCCTTCAGCCAGGTCAGGAAAAAGCGTGCATCTTCCGTCTCGCCGGAGTGGTAAATCCGGTTTAGCCTGTTCGGCTCGCCGCTACAGCCGCGAAAATGCATCACTACGGCCAGCCAGCCACGTTGCCTGCAGACTTGCATCAGGCCATGGATGTAGGGACTGTGGAAGCTTCCTTCCAGACCATGAAACAGCACCACGCGTGGTTTATGCGCGGCAAACTGTGGATCTTCACTCCAGGCCAGATCGACAAAATCACCATCGGGTAAATCCAGCCGCTGCCAGTGAGGCGTTAACGCTATAGTACGGCGGAACAGGCGCGGCAGTATGGTTTGCACATGCGGATTGGTCAGGCCGCGCATAGGGCTGAACGCCGCGCCGTCCGGGCCCGAAAATTTCATGTTGTAAAGGCTTGTCTGTTCCATATCACACTGTTAGCTTCGATAAGTTTTCACATAATGGAGGGAGAACCCGGATTAATGGAACTCAGTCTTTTTTTATCAATGTTAGGGTTTCTCTGGGTCGCGGCGATTACACCCGGTCCTAATAATATGTTACTCACCGCCTCGGGCGCCAACTTTGGCTTTTTCCGTACCCTTCCGTTAATGGTCGGCATCATGATTGGTATGCAACTGATGCTACTGATGGTGGCGTTTGGCGTAGGGGGATTGATCCTGCTCTATCCCTCGCTGCACCTTATCCTGAAAGTTGCCGGGAGCCTCTATCTTCTGTGGCTGGCATGGAAAATTGCGACCGCCGCATACGAAAAGCTGGAGACCGATGCGGCGCCGGTCGCGCCCATGCCCTTCTGGCAGGGAGGATTGTTGCAGTTGATCAATCCCAAAGCCTGGTTAATGGCCCTGGGGGCGATAGCCAGCTTTAGCCTGGCCGGTGCCGGATATCGCCACTCTGTCCTGTTAATCAGCGTAGGGATGGTGATGGTCAATCTGGTCGCGGGCATCATCTGGATGGGGTTTGGCGCGATGATTGGCCGTGTTTTACGCAGTCCGCGCGCGTGGAAGATATTTAACCTCAGTATGGGGCTGTTAACCGCAGCCTGCGTACTGCTCATCTGGCGCTGACGTTAACTGGAGGCGCGTTCCAGGCGCTTCCAGGGCAGCACCTCCCTGACAACCGGCGCATGGGGCTGACGGATTTTTTTCAGCAGCAACTGTACGCTGCGGGCGCCCAGCTCATTCATCGGTTGCTCTATGGTGGTCAAAGGCGGATTCAGGCTGCCGGTAAAGGGAATACCGTCAAACCCGACCACAGCCAAATCCTCGGGCACGCGCAAGCCTGCTTCCAGCGCCGCATGCACGACGCCGACCGCCAGTACATCGGACACGGCAAAGACCGCGTCTGGTCGCTCGGGTGAGTGCAACATCTCCCGTAAAGCCCGACTGCCTTCTTCACAGGAAATATCCGCAGTATAGACGACCTTAGACCAGCCCAAATCCGTTTGCTCAATGGCCTGGCGATAACCCTGCTCACGATACTGGGAATACAGATAACGCATGTCACCGTTGACCAGTGCAATGCGTTGGCGGCCTCTGGCAGCAAGGTAATGTACGGTATCGCGCGCAGCCTCAAGATGATCGATGGAGACCGAGGATGCCGCAATCTGGGGATCAAACTCTGAGCACTGCACCCAGGGCGCATCTCCAATGATATCGATAAGGCTTTCCAGCCCGGCCGCCGCGTCCATGGTAATGACGCCATCAACGACTTTGCCTGTGAGCAGCGTCAGGTAAGCGGCTTCGCGTTTAAACTGCGAGGCGGAATTACACAACAGGATATGGTAGCCATGCATTTCGGCTTCCGCTTCAATGCCTTGCACCACCCTGGAACAAAAGGGATTGGTGATATCTGAAATCAGCACCAGCAGCATATGGCTTTGTGAGGTACGCAACTGACGCGCTAACAGGTTTGGCTGATAGCCGCTGGTTGAAATGGCATCCAGCACTTTCTGGCGCGTATCCGCTTTCACACCTGGATGAGCGTTAAGCACGCGGGATACCGTGGCTTTAGACACGCCAGCTAACAGGGCAACTTTGTCGATCGACATCGAACTCGCAGGCCTCACCGGGAGCAAATAATAGCGCATATCAATAGCACACCCAGCATGTGAGCGCCTGACAAATTTATGGCTTTTTGTCTGAATTTTAATTTGCATATAACAGCAATCTATTGCAGATGATGATCTAAGAATTTCTTTCTATTAGGGATAACTTTTAATTCCTTTGTGAAATTAATCCTGCCAGCAACACTGCCCACATCATAAAAGTGATGGGGAAAATCATGTTAAAAGGGCAGTCAACCATTTTGGTTACTGTGCTGTCACTGCTGGCGTTTCAGGCCGGCGCGGTCGACGTGACGGTGGCGTATCAAACCTCTGCCGAACCGGCCAAGGTGGCGCAGGCAGATAACACTTTTGCTAAAGAGAGCGGCGCAACGGTAGCCTGGCGCAAATTCGACAGTGGGGCGGGCGTATTGCGCGCCTTGGCATCCGGAGATGTGCAGATAGGCAATATTGGGTCCAGTCCGCTAGCGGTTGCGGCGACGCAGCAACTCCCGATAGAAGCGTTTTTGCTCGCCTCTCAGTTGGGGAATTCAGAAGCGCTTGTTGTCAGGAAAACCATCGCCAGCCCTCAGGATCTGATTGGCAAACGCATCGCCGTCCCCTTTATCTCCACCACGCACTACAGCCTGCTTGCTGCCTTGAAGCACTGGGGAATTAAACCCTCCCAGGTCCAACTGGTGAACCTGCAGCCGCCCGCTATTGTGGCCGCCTGGCAGCGGGGCGATATCGACGGCGCGTACGTTTGGGCACCGGCTGTCAATGCACTGGAAAAGGACAGCAAGGTCCTGACAGACTCTTCTCAGGTTGGCCGCTGGGGATCGCCTACGCTGGATGTCTGGGTCGTGCGTAAAGACTTCGCACAGCAGCATCCTGATATTGTTACCGCCTTTGCCCGCAGCGCCCTTGAGGCGCAGAAAGCCTATCTGGATGACCCGGAAAAGTGGCTGAAACAGGCTGACAACCTCAGCAAGCTTTCGCGTTTAAGCGGCGTGCCAGAGCAAGCGGTTCCGGAACTGGTAAAAGGCAATACCTACCTTACGGCCGCGCAGCAGGTTAAACAGCTGGATCAGCCGGTGAACAAGGCCATCGTGGATACGGCGCAGTTTCTGAAAGCGCAGGGAAAAGTGCCGCAGGCTGGCAGTGATTACAGCCGTTATGTCACCAGCCGCTTTGTTGCCCCCTTGGCTAAACCCTGAGGAGAGCGCCATGTTACGTATCGCTCACCTGAACGCGAGTTATGGCGGCCAGCCTGTGTTGCAGGACATCACGTTACAGCTTGATAAAAAAGCGTTGATGGTCGTGCTGGGGCCGTCAGGCTGTGGCAAAACAACCCTGCTTAACCTGATCGCCGGATTTTTACCGGTTGAGTCCGGCACGGTTTCCCTGGACGGGGAGCCTGTGCGCGGGCCGGGCGCAGAGCGTGGCGTGGTGTTTCAGAACGAAGGCCTGCTGCCGTGGCGTAACGTGCTGGATAACGTGGCTTTCGGCTTGCAGATAGCCGGCATGGCGCGCCAGCAGCGTGAGGAGATTGCACGGGGTTTCATCAAAAGCGTCGGACTCGAAGGTGCGGAAAAACGCCCTATCTGGCAGCTGTCAGGAGGCCAGCGCCAGCGCGTCGGGATCGCCCGGGCGCTGGCGGCCAATCCACAACTGTTGCTGTTGGATGAGCCTTTCGGCGCACTTGACGCGTTTACGCGTGAGCAAATGCAAACCCTGTTATTAACCCTGTGGCGCAACAGCGGTAAGCAGATTCTGCTTATCACTCACGACATTGAAGAAGCCATCTTTCTGGCCAGCGAGCTGGTGCTGCTCTCTCCCGGGCCAGGGCGCGTGCAGGAAAAAATGACGCTTAATTTTGGTCAGCGTTTCGTGGAGGGCGAACCCTGCCGGAGCATTAAATCCGATCCTGATTTTATTGCCCAGCGGGAATATGTGTTGAGTCGGGTATTTGAACAGCGGGAGGCCTTTGTATGAGTGCGCTGATCAACGATGAGCCGGCCACCGTGCGCCACCGTCGCCTGCGCTGGCCTTTTTCCACCTCGTTTACGCTGAGCGCCCTGAGCCTGCTTGTGCTGCTGTTCGTCTGGTGGAGCGTGACCGCGCTGGGCCTCATTGCACCGCTGTTTTTACCTTCGCCGCAGCAGGTAGTAAGTAAGCTACTGCTGGTGGCTGGCCCGCAAGGATTTATGGACGCCACGCTGTGGCAGCATCTGTCGGCCAGTCTGACGCGGATGCTGATTGCCTTAACCGCGGCGGCGGCGATCGGCATCCCGGTGGGGATCGCGATGGGCATCAGCCCGGTCGTGCGTGCGTTGATCGATCCGCTGATTGAGCTGTACCGGCCCGTACCGCCGCTGGCGTATTTGCCGCTGATGGTGATCTGGTTTGGTATTGGCGAGACCTCGAAAATCCTGTTGATTTATCTGGCTATATTCGCCCCGGTGGTGCTGTCGACGGTGGCGGGCGTGCGTCATGCTCAGCAGGTTCGTCTGCGTGCGGCGGCCTCGTTGGGAGCGACCCGCTGGCAACAGCTGCGTTGGGTCATTTTGCCTGGCGCCCTGCCGGAGATACTGACCGGGTTACGGATTGGTCTGGGCGTGGGATGGTCAACGCTGGTGGCTGCCGAGTTAATCGCGGCAACCCGAGGCTTGGGTTTTATGGTGCAGTCGGCGGGCGAGTTTCTTGCTACGGATGTGGTGCTGGCAGGGATCGCGGTCATTGCCGTGATTGCGTTTGGTTTAGAGCTGAGTCTGCGTGCGTTGCAACGCCGGTTAACGCCCTGGAATGGAGAGCAAAAATGAACGAAAAGTTAGCCATCAAGCCGCTGGGGCCTTTTATCGGTGCCCAGGTCGGCAACCTTGATGTATCACGTCCCCTCAGCGACGCGCAGTTTGAACAGCTTTATCATGCGCTGCTGCGTCACCAGGTGCTGTTCCTGCGCGAACAGGTCATTACGCCCGAGCAGCATCGCGCACTGGCGATTCGCTTTGGCGATCTCCATATTCATCCGGTTTACCCTCATGCCGAGGGCGTGGAAGAGATCATCGTTCTGGACACGCACCAGGATAATCCGCCGGATAATGACAACTGGCATACCGATGTGACCTTTATTCAAACGCCGCCCGCCGTGGCGTTACTTGCGTCTAAAGTGCTGCCTGAGTCTGGGGGCGATACGTTGTGGACCAGCGGCATTGCCGCTTACGAGGCGCTGTCTGCGCCTTTTAAGACATTACTGGCTGAGTTACGTGCAGAGCATGACTTTACCAAGGCGTTTCCTGAATATAAGCATCGCAAGACGGAAGAGGCGCATCGGCAGTGGCAGCAGGCTGTGGCGAAAAATCCCCCCGTTTATCATCCGGTGATCCGCACCCATCCCGTGAGTGGCAAGAAGGCCCTGTTTGTCAACGAGGGGTTTACTACGCGAATTATGGATATCAGTCAGAAAGAGAGCGACGCGCTACTGGGCTTTTTGTTTGCCCACGTGACCCGGCCCGAGTTTCAGGTGCGCTGGCGCTGGCAGCCAAACGACCTGGCTATCTGGGACAACCGGGTGACACAGCACTATGCGAATGCGGACTACTATCCGGCGAGGCGAGTGATGCAGCGGGCGACGGTGCTAGGTGACCGGCCTTATTGATCCGCACCCGGCGCTGGAGCCGGTGCGGAGGAGTAAGGCAAGAGCAAGAAACATCACCGCCTTTATCAGGCGGTGAGCATGGCTTCCAGTTTTTCCTGTGCATCCAGCCAGGCCATCTCCACCTCTTCCAGGGCCGATTTACTCTCGGCCTGTTTTTGTAGCGCGGCGCTGAGATCGGCCTTACGGCTTTGCTCATAGAGGGCGCTGTCTGAGAGCAGGGCTTCGGCGTCGGCGAGCTGGCTTTGCCATTTTGCCATCTGCTTTTCCAGCTTCTCAATTTCTTTACGCAGCGGCTGGGTCTGCGTGCGCAGCTCCGCTTCACGGCGCTTCTGGTCCTTGCGCGCCTGAGCGCTGTTGCCGGAATCCTGCCTGGGTGCCGCATCCTGCTGAGACTGCTGTTTTTGCAGGTCGCTCAGCCACTGCTGATAGTCTTCCAGATCGCCGGGAAACACATCTACGCTGCCATCGTGAACCAGATAGAGATCGTCCGTGGTGGCACGTAACAGATGACGATCGTGCGAAACCACCACTAACGCGCCTTCGAAATCGATAAGAGCTTCGGTGAGTGCCTGGCGCATATCCAGATCCAGATGGTTGGTTGGCTCATCCAGCAGCAGCAGGTTAGGGCGCTGCCAGACAATCAGCGCCAGCACCAGGCGCGCCTTTTCTCCACCGGAGAAACGCGCTGTTATCTCTGTGACTTTATCACCCTGAAAACCAAAACCGCCGAGATAGTCACGTAACTGCTGCTCCAGCACTTTTGGCGCGATACGGGACAGGTGCTGTAAAGGGGACTCGTCGGCGCGCAGGAACTCCAGCTGATGCTGGGCGAAGTAACCCAGCTTGATGCCTTTTGCCAGCCCAATCTCACCCTCTTTGGCACTGAGCTCACCGGCCAGCAGCTTAATCAGGGTCGATTTACCGGCGCCGTTGCGCCCCAGCAGGCCAATACGTGAGCCGGGCACCAGGTTAAGCTTAATGGCATCAAGAATGATGCGATCGCCATAGCCTGCGGTGACTTTTTCCATTTTCAGCAGCGGATTCGGCAGGCTCTCCGGTGCACGAAAGCTGAAGCTGAAGGGGTTATCCACGTGCGCTGGCGCAATCAGCTCCATGCGCTCCAGCATCTTGATGCGGCTTTGGGCCTGCTTCGCCTTGGTTGCCTGAGCACGGAAGCGATCAATATATTTCTGCAGATGCGCCACTTTTTCCTGCTGGCTCTGATATAACGCCTGCTGCTGGGCCAGTTTGGCGCCGCGCTGGCGTTCGAAGGAGCTGTAGTTCCCGGTGTACTCCATCATCGTCTGCTGCTCGATGTGGATAATTTTATCCACCACGGGATCGAGAAAATCGCGATCGTGCGAGATCAGGATCAGCGTACCTTCATAGCTTTTCAGCCAGCGCTCCAGCCAGATAACCGCATCCAGATCGAGGTGGTTGGTCGGTTCATCCAGCAGCAACAAATCTGAGCGGCACAGTAACGCCTGAGCCAGGTTTAGCCGCATGCGCCAGCCGCCCGAAAAGTCGCTTACCGGGCGCTGAAGCTGCTCCTGACTAAATCCCAGTCCATGCAGCAGGCTCGAGGCGCGTGACTGGATGGTCCAGGCCTGAATGGTATCGAGCTTTCCGTGTACCAAAGCAATGGCATTTCCGTCATTTCTGATGTTCGCCTCTGCCAGTTCTGCCTCAAGCTGGCGGTATTCACGATCGCCATCGATCACATAGTCAAGGGCGGCCTGGCTCAGGGCAGGGGTTTCCTGATTTACCCAGGCCAGTGACCAGTTGCCGGGAAAGGTGAATGAGCCAGCATCGCTGCTGATCTCGCCTTTCAGCAACGACAGCAGCGTGGATTTTCCACAGCCGTTTTTACCCACCAGTCCGACTTTTTGGCCGGGATTGATGGTGGCGGTCGCGTTATCGAGCAGAACGCGGATACCGCGGCGAATTTGTAGGGCAGAGAAGACAATCATAAGCGCCGTATCGTCAGAATATGTTAATTTACCTGCAACATAATTGGGTTTTTGTTGCGTTGTGCATGGTAGCGGAAATCTGCACCAATGACGACGCTTTGGAGGGAAAGGATGTCGCAGCCACCTAAGATTTTGCTGCTTTTTGCTCATCCTGAAGCACAGGATTCAAAGGCAAATCGCATTTTGCTGGAGGCGGCAGAGAAAACAGAACATGTCACCGTTCACGATCTCTATGCTGCCTACCCGGATTTTTTTATTGATGTCTACCACGAGCAACAGCTGCTGCGTGAGCATGATGTGATTATTTTTCAACATCCGCTTTACACCTACAGCTGCCCGGCGCTGTTAAAAGAGTGGCTGGATCGCGTGCTGTCGCGCGGCTTTGCCAACGGCGTGGATGGTAATGCGCTTGAAGGCAAATACTGGCGCAGTATTGTGACCACCGGTGAGCCAGAGTCCGCCTTTCAGCGCCAGGGGCTAAATCGCTACGCCATGAATGACATTTTACGTCCCTTCGAGCTGACGGCGCAGATGTGCCGCATGCACTGGATGCCGCCGATGATTATTTACTGGGCTCGCCGTCAGGATCCCGATTTACTGAAAAACTATGCCCGCGCTTACAGCGACTGGCTGGCAGCACCGCTGCCAAATGGAGGGTTATAAATGGAAGGACAAACGCTACTGACCGCGGGGGTAATCTATCTCGTTGCGGCGGTGCTGATCGTACCGGTAGCGGCGCGTCTCGGTATTGGCGCGGTTTTAGGGTACTTGCTGGCCGGTATTGCTATCGGGCCATGGGGACTAGGGTTTATTAGCGACGTCGATGAGATTCTGCACTTTTCTGAGCTGGGCGTCGTGTTTCTGATGTTTATCATCGGGCTGGAGCTTAATCCGGCAAAGCTTTGGGCGCTGCGCCGTTCTATTTTTGGTATCGGTGCGGCGCAGGTGATTTTTTCAGCGGCCATTCTCGGCGTATTGCTGTGGCTGACCAAATTTGACTGGCGAGCGGCGGTTATTGGCGGCATTGGTTTGGCAATGTCATCCACGGCGATGGCGCTCCAGCTGATGCGCGACAAGGGAATGAATCGCAGTGAAGCCGGGCAGTTAGGCTTTTCAGTACTGCTGTTCCAGGATCTGGCCGTCATTCCAGCTCTGGCATTGATTCCGCTGCTGGCAGGCAATGACAGCGGCAGTATCGACTGGATGAAAGTGGGCATGAAGGTGCTGGCCTTCGCTGGCATGTTAGTGGGTGGCCGTTATTTGCTGCGCCCCATTTTTCGTTATATCGCGGCATCGGGCGTACGCGAGGTGTTTACCGCTGCTTCACTGCTGCTGGTATTAGGATCGGCGCTGTTTATGGATGCGCTGGGATTGTCCATGGCGCTGGGGACATTTATCGCCGGCATTCTGCTGGCGGAAAGTGAATACCGGCATGAGCTGGAAGTGGCGATTGAGCCGTTTAAAGGTTTGCTGCTGGGGCTGTTTTTTATCTCAGTCGGTATGGCGCTGAATCTTGGCGTGCTCTATACCCATATTATCGCGATTTTGCTGGGCGTACTGGCGCTGGTAGCGGTAAAAATCCTGGTTTTATACGTACTGGCACGTATTTATGGTCTGCGCAGCTCGGAGCGCCAGCAGTTTGCCGGTGTACTGAGTCAGGGCGGTGAGTTTGCCTTCGTCCTGTTTTCAGCCGCGTCATCCGCCAAACTGTTTTCGGGCGATCAACTTCCGCTTCTGCTGGTAACCGTGACGCTGTCCATGATGACGACGCCACTGTTGATGCAAGGCATTGACCGTCTGTTAGCACGTCGTTTCAATGAAATCGACGAAGATGCTGAAAAGCCGTTCGTTGAAGACGATCAGCCGCAGGTTATTGTGGTGGGCTTTGGTCGTTTTGGTCAGGTCGTTGGCCGCTTGCTGATGGCGAACAATAAACGTATCACGGTACTGGAGCGCGATATCAGCGCGGTGAGCCTGATGCGTAAATATGGCTACAAGGTTTATTATGGCGATGCCACCGAGCTGGAGCTACTGCGTGCAGCCGGGGCGGCCAGTGCGCAATCCATTGTGATTACCTGCAGTAATCCGGAAGATGCCATGACGATTGTCCATCTCTGCCAGCAGCATTTTCCGCATCTGCACATCATGGCGCGTGCTCGCGGCCGCGTAGAAGCCCACGAGCTACTTCAGGCGGGCGTTACGCAGTTCTCGCGTGAAACCTTTTCCAGTGCGCTGGAACTGGGGCGTAAAACATTGATGTCTTTGGGTATGCATCCGCATCAGGCGCACCGCGCACAGCAGCATTTCCGTCGGCTGGATATGCGCATGTTACGGGAACTGATGCCCGCCCATTCCGACAATGCACAGATTTCTCGTGCGCGTGAAGCCCGTCGGGAACTTGAAGATATCTTCCAGCGTGAAATGCAGCATGAACGGCGTCAGATCCATGACTGGGACGACGATCAGTAATCAGAGAAGGCAGGTAGAGCATCATGCGTAAACGTTTTATTGCCGGTGCGGTTTGTCCGCACTGCCAGGAAAAAGACACGCTGGCCATGTGGCGTGAAAACAATGTCGATGTGGTTGAGTGTGTGAAGTGCGGCCATCAAATGCGCGAAGCGGATAAACAGGCACGCGATCAGGTTCGCAGCAATGAGCAGGTGATCGGAATTTTCCATCCCGAGTAGCGAAATGGCCCAGCTTTTTTTAAGCTTAACCACACAGCGGGATTGAATTCCGTTACAATTGACGCCATTAACGCTGTGGTCGCAAGAGAAAAAGATAACCTCTTGTACTCAGCCCCGAACCTTTCTGGTTGGTGTTATTGCACGCAAGAATAGACCAATGAGACGGGATCTTTGTTCTCAACGGTTAGGAGATATCATGAAAGTAGCAAAAGACCTGGTGGTAAGCCTGGCCTATCAGGTACGTACAGAAGACGGTGTGTTGGTTGACGAGTCACCGGTGAGTGCACCGTTAGACTATCTGCACGGTCATGGTTCCCTGATTTCTGGTCTGGAAAACGCGCTGGAAAACCACGTAGCGGGCGATAAGTTTGAGGTGCACATTCCTGCAAACGACGCTTACGGTCAGTACGATGACAACCTGGTACAGCGCGTACCAAAAGACGTTTTTATGGGCGTTGATGAATTACAGGTTGGTATGCGTTTCCTGGCAGAAACCGATCAGGGCCCAGTACCGGTTGAAATCACCGAAGTTGAAGACGAGCATGTTGTGGTTGACGGTAACCACATGCTGGCAGGTCAGAACCTGAACTTCAATGTTGAGGTGGTTGCGATTCGTGAAGCCACACCGGAAGAGCTGGCCCATGGCCACGTTCACGGTGCAGATGGTCATCATCACGATCATGACCACGATCACGGCCATGACCACGGTCAGGGTGGTTGCGGTACCGGTGGTTGCGGTTGCAGCCACTAAGTTCAAATCTGCATGTCAAGGCCACCTCCGGGTGGCCTTACTTTTTTCTGCCTGTCGCGGTGCGCGCGTCGATAACCGCCTGGATCAGTAATGAGGCGGTGGCGTTTCTTCAGAAGGATCGGCAATCATCGATGGCGCGCTGGCTTTGAACTTCTCAAGCAGCAGGCGCATATGTTCGCGCATCTTACTCATTTCAAGTTCATGCTGGACCACGGTATTGTTCAGTTGATCGATGGTCATCTCCTGAAAAGCCAGTTTACTTTCAAGCGTTTCAATACGTTGTTCCCACTCTGACTGTTGCATGACCTGTTCTCCTGTTAAGGTGCTACTCAGCGCGCAATTCTAATGGCTGACGTTGCAGAATTGCCCTATTTTTTATCTTTAATTTAGTGTTTAGCTTGAAAATGGCCCAGATGGCATCATCTCTGGTGAAACTTCCTGATGCAAAAAAGGTCGGAAGTAGACCAGGATAATTACGCTGTGGGAGTGTTCGCCACTGCCACGTAAAGTTATAGTGTGGGCCCGCAGTCCGCAATGATTCCCGAGGTGTCAGGCTTCGGTTTTGGAGAAAGGATGAAATCACTGTTCAAAGTCACATTGTTAGCTACCACCATGGCCGTTGCGCTAAATGCTCCGCTGGCAATGGCCGCAGAAACTGCAGCGGCACCGGCTGCTGCTGATGCACCTCAGACTGCTCCCCAGGCTCCAAAAAACGCTGCCTTCAAAAACGAAGATCAGCAATCTGCATATGCATTAGGTGCATCGCTGGGCCGTTACATGGACAACTCTCTGAAAGAACAAGAGAAGCTGGGCATCAAACTGGACAAACAGCAGCTGATTGCCGGTGTTCAGGATGCATTCGGTGGCAAGAGCAAACTGTCTGACGAAGAAATCGAGCAAACACTGCAGGCGTTTGAAGTGCGTGTGAAAGGCGCGGCTTCAGCCAAGATGGAAAAAGACGCGAAAGAAAACGCTGAGAAAGGGGAAGCTTACAGCGCTAAGTTTGCCAAAGAGAGCGGCGTGAAGAAAACTGACAGCGGTCTGCTTTACAAAGTAGAGAAAGAAGGCACCGGTGATGCGCCGAAAGACAGCGATACCGTGGTCGTCAACTATAAAGGTACGCTGATTGACGGTACTGAGTTCGACAACTCTTACACGCGCGGTGAGCCTCTGTCATTCCGTCTTGATGGCGTGATCCCGGGCTGGACCGAAGGCCTGAAGCACGTTAAGAAAGGCGGTAAGATCAAGCTGGTCATTCCACCGAACCTTGCTTACGGTAAAAACGGCGTTCCGGGTATTCCGGCTAACTCCACCCTGGTGTTTGATGTTGAACTGCTTGATATCAAACCTGCTCCGAAAGCGGATGAAAAAACGCAGGCCCCTGCTGCTGACGCGAAGAAATCGCAGTAATCTGTCTACCGCCACCTTCGGGTGGCGGTTTCTGTTTATGACAAACCTCTGGCATAAGCCCGCGACATTTGCCAGACTATCGCCTGCATAACTATCCCAATATTGAGTCTGCCCGTAAGCCGCTGAGACAGGCTCCAGCCATGTAGGGTGATGTCTTCAATGTCTAATCCATTCAATCCCGGTGAACTGAGCGACTTCGATCTTCTGGAGCAGCATCCGTTCGAGCAAACTGATTACGATATTCTAAAGTCGTATGAGGCCGTCGTAGATGGCCTTGCCATGTTGATTGGCTCGCATTGCGAAATCGTCCTTCACTCACTGGAGGATTTGAACTGTTCGGCCGTGCGCATTGCTAACGGCGAGCACACAGGGCGTAAAGTGGGATCGCCCATTACGGATTTAGCACTGCGCATGCTGCATGATATGCAGGGTGCAGACAGCAATGTTTCCCGTGCCTACTTTACCCGCGCGAAAAGCGGTGTGCTGATGAAGTCAGTGACCATCGCGATTCGTAACCGACAGCAGCGGGTGATTGGGCTGCTGTGTATCAATATGAACCTTGATGTTCCGTTTTCGCAGATTATGTCGACATTTCTTCCGCCTGAGATGCATCAGGTTGACTCTAACGTCAACTTCGCCAGTTCGGTAGACGACCTGGTGATGCAAACGCTGGAATTTACTATTGAAGAGGTGAGCGCCGATCGCAACGTCTCTAATAATGCCAAGAATCGTCAGATCGTATTGAACCTGTATGAGAAAGGTATTTTTGACATCAAGGACGCGATTAATCAGGTGGCGGACCGCTTAAATATTTCTAAACACACCGTGTATCTGTACATCCGTCAGTTTAAAAATGGCGACTTTCAGGGGCAGGATCGCTAATGCGCTACGCGCTGTTAGTGACGGGACCGGCTTATGGCACGCAGCAGGCGACCAGCGCCTTGCTGTTTGCCAACGCGTTGCTGGCAGCCGGCCATCAACTGGAAAGCGTGTTCTTTTACCGCGAAGGGGTGCTGAATGCGAATCAGCTGACGGCACCGGCCAGTGATGAGTTTGATCTGGTAAGGGCATGGCAGACACTCAGTCAGACTCAGGGCGTCGCGCTGAATATCTGCGTTGCGGCGGCGTTACGTCGCGGTGTGACCGACCAGCAGGAAGCGTCACGGCTGGCGCTGCCCGGCGCTAATCTGCAACCCGGCTTTACGCTGGCGGGGTTAGGCGCGCTGGCGGAAGCTCTGCTGCGTTGCGAACGTATGGTGCAGTTTTAATGAATCGTGTTGCATTTGTTTTTACCCGTGCGCCGCATGGTAGCAGCGCGGGGCGTGAAGGACTGGATGCTGCGCTGGCCACCGGCGCGTTAAGCGACGATATTGGCCTGTTTTTTATCGGCGATGGCGTGCTCCAGCTCTGCGGCGGGCAACAGCCAGAAAGCATTCACGCCCGTCATTATGCCGCGACCTTTGGTGTGCTGGCGCTGTACGATATTGAGCAATGTTACCTGTGTCGGGACGCGTTACGGGATCGCGGTTTAGCGGAACGTGCGCCGCGCATTTTGGATGCTGAGATTTTAGATGCGCCGTTGCTGCGTCAAAAACTCGCGAGCTATGACCGTATTGTGACTTTTTAAGAGCGTGTAATGCTGCATACTTTATTTCATTCTCCGGCCTACAGTGATATCGATTCGCTGTCTTTGCTCCTCAGCCCGGACGACGACCTGTTATTGCTGCAGGACGGCGTGCTGGCTGCGATGCAGGGCAGTAAGGCGTTGGAAAAACTGAGCGCCAGTGGGGTAAACGTGTGGGCGTTGGAAGCGGACCTGAATGCACGCGGGCTGGGTGAGCAAATTTCCCCCATTGTGCAGCCAGTAGACTATACTTTCTTCGTTGCGTTAACGGTAAAACATCGACAACAAATGGCCTGGTAATTCGTTAACCCCCTGGTTATTTCTTGACACCCTTTTGACACAGCCCTAAAATTCTGCCTCCTCGTAATTCTACGAGGTGATTTATTACGTGTTTACGAAGCAAAAAGCTAAATCCCAGGAGCTATTTAATGGCAACAGTTAACCAGCTGGTTCGCAAACCACGCGTCCGCAAAGTTGCAAAGAGCAACGTGCCGGCGCTGGAAGCTTGCCCGCAGAAACGTGGTGTTTGTACTCGTGTGTACACCACCACTCCTAAAAAACCAAACTCAGCACTGCGTAAAGTTTGCCGTGTGCGTTTGACTAACGGTTTTGAAGTCACCTCCTACATCGGCGGTGAAGGTCATAACCTGCAGGAACACTCCGTGATCCTGATCCGTGGCGGTCGTGTTAAAGACCTGCCAGGTGTGCGTTACCACACCGTTCGTGGCGCGCTGGACTGCTCAGGTGTTAAAGACCGTAAGCAGTCACGCTCCAAGTACGGCGTGAAGAAGCCAAAGGCTTAATGGTTCTCCGTTAAGTAAGGCCAAACGTTTTAACTTAAATGTCAAACTAAACTCGTAGAGTTTTGGACAATCCTGAATTAACAACGGAGTATTTCCATGCCACGTCGTCGCGTCATTGGTCAGCGTAAAATTCTGCCGGATCCTAAGTTCGGATCAGAGCTGCTGGCTAAATTTGTAAACATCCTGATGGTAGATGGTAAAAAATCTACTGCTGAATCTATCGTCTATACCGCGCTTGAGACCCTGGCTCAACGTGCTGGTAAAGATGGCCTGGAAGCGTTCGAGGTTGCTCTCGAAAACGTACGTCCGACTGTCGAAGTTAAGTCACGTCGCGTTGGTGGTTCAACCTACCAGGTTCCAGTTGAAGTCCGTCCGGTTCGTCGTAATGCCCTGGCAATGCGTTGGATCGTAGAAGCTGCTCGTAAACGCGGTGATAAATCTATGGCTTTACGCCTGGCGAACGAACTTTCTGATGCTGCAGAAAACAAAGGTACTGCAGTGAAGAAACGTGAAGACGTTCACCGTATGGCTGAAGCCAACAAGGCGTTCGCTCACTACCGCTGGTAACAGCTGCGTAGGTGTTATTAACCCAGCGGGCGTCCCAGTGGCTTACCTGCTGGGCTTTATTAACTTAGAACGTCTAAGAATCAGAGGAATCAAATGGCTCGTAAAACACCCATTGAGCGCTACCGTAACATTGGTATCAGTGCGCACATCGACGCCGGTAAGACTACAACTACCGAACGTGTTCTGTTCTACACCGGTGTAAACCACAAAATCGGTGAAGTTCATGACGGCGCAGCAACCATGGACTGGATGGAGCAGGAGCAGGAACGTGGTATTACCATCACGTCAGCTGCGACCACCTGCTACTGGTCTGGTATGGCTAAGCAGTTTGAACCACACCACGTAAACATCATCGACACCCCGGGACACGTTGACTTCACCATCGAAGTTGAGCGTTCTATGCGTGTGCTTGATGGCGCAGTTATGGTTTACTGTGCAGTTGGTGGTGTTCAGCCACAGTCTGAAACCGTATGGCGCCAGGCTAACAAATATAAAGTTCCACGCATCGCGTTCGTTAACAAAATGGACCGCATGGGTGCTAACTTCCTGAAAGTTGTTGACCAGATGAAAGCGCGTCTGGGTGCAAACCCAGTCCCACTTCAGCTGGCTATCGGCGCAGAAGACAGCTTCACCGGTGTTGTTGACCTGGTGAAAATGAAAGCGATCAACTGGAACGATGAAGACCAGGGCGTGACCTTCGTTTACGAAGACATTCCAGCCAACATGCAGGAACTGGCTGAAGAATGGCGTGCGAAACTGGTTGAAGCCGCAGCTGAAGGTTCTGACGAGCTGATGGAGAAATTCTTCGGCGGTGAAGAGCTGACAGAAGAAGAGATCAAAACTTCTCTGCGTAAGCGCGTTCTGAAAAACGAAATCATCCTGGTGACCTGTGGTTCTGCATTTAAGAACAAAGGTGTTCAGGCGATGCTGGATGCGGTTGTTGAATACCTGCCAGCACCGACTGACGTTACCGCGATCAACGGTATCCTGGACGACGGTAAAGACACACCGGCTGAGCGTCATTCCGATGACAAAGAGCCGTTTGCTGCGCTGGCGTTTAAAATCGCTACCGACCCGTTTGTAGGTAACCTGACCTTCTTCCGCGTTTACTCTGGTGTGGTTAACACGGGTGATACCGTATTCAACCCGGTTAAGTCAAACCGTGAGCGTCTGGGCCGTATCGTTCAGATGCACGCCAACAAGCGTGAAGAAATCAAAGAAGTTCGTGCGGGCGATATCGCAGCAGCGATCGGCCTGAAGGACGTGACGACAGGTGACACCCTGTGTGACCCAGATAACGTCATCATCCTTGAGCGCATGGAATTCCCAGAGCCGGTAATTTCTATCGCCGTTGAGCCGAAAACCAAAGCTGACCAGGAAAAAATGGGTCTGGCTCTGGGTCGTCTGGCGAAAGAAGACCCGTCATTCCGCGTATGGACTGACGAAGAGTCTAACCAGACTATCATCGCTGGTATGGGTGAACTTCACCTCGATATCATCGTTGACCGTATGAAGCGTGAATTCAACGTTGAAGCGAACGTGGGTAAACCACAGGTTGCTTACCGTGAAGCCATTCGCTCTAAAGTCACCGGTATCGAAGGTAAACACGCCAAGCAGTCTGGTGGTCGTGGTCAGTACGGTCATGTTGTTATCGACATGTACCCACTGGAGCCGGGCGTTAACCCGAAAGGTTACGAATTTGTCAACGATATCAAAGGTGGTGTAATTCCTGGTGAATTCATCCCGGCCGTTGATAAAGGTATCCAGGAGCAGTTGAAATCAGGCCCACTGGCAGGTTATCCGGTTGTGGATCTGGGTGTTCGTCTGCACTTCGGTTCTTACCATGACGTTGACTCCTCTGAACTGGCGTTTAAACTGGCCGCGTCTATTGCCTTTAAAGATGGCTTTAAGAAAGCGCAGCCTGTTCTGCTTGAGCCTATCATGAAGGTTGAAGTTGAAACCCCAGAAGAGAACACCGGTGACGTAATCGGTGACCTTAGCCGTCGTCGTGGTATGCTCAAAGGGCAAGAATCTAACGCTACTGGCGTTCAGATCCACGCTGAAGTTCCGCTGTCTGAAATGTTCGGATATGCAACTCAGCTGCGCTCTCTGACCAAAGGTCGTGCTTCGTACTCCATGGAGTTCCTGAAGTATGACGACGCACCGAGCAACGTTGCGCAGGCCGTTATTGAAGCTCGTAGCAAATAAGCTACGGTTTAAATTTGAACTGATGCCTTCATCCAGAGTGATGAAGGCATAACGTAAGGAATATCGCCATGGCGAAAGAGCAATTTCAACGTAACAAACTGCACGTAAACGTGGGAACCATCGGTCACGTTGACCACGGTAAAACCACCCTGACTGCAGCGATCACCACCGTTCTGGCTAAAACCAACGGCGGCCAGGCACGTGCGTTCGATCAGATCGACAGCACCCCGGAAGAAAAAGCACGTGGTATCACCATCAACACGGCACACGTTGAGTATGAAACCCCGTCTCGCCACTATGCGCACGTTGACTGCCCAGGCCACGCCGACTATGTGAAAAACATGATCACCGGTGCTGCGCAGATGGACGGCGCGATCCTGGTTGTTGCTGCGACTGACGGCCCAATGCCGCAGACCCGTGAGCACATCCTGCTGGGTCGTCAGGTAGGCGTTCCTTACATCATCGTGTTCCTGAACAAGTGTGACATGGTTGATGACGAAGAGCTGCTGGAACTGGTTGAGATGGAAGTTCGTGACCTGCTGTCACAGTACGACTTCCCGGGCGACGATACACCAATCGTTCGCGGTTCAGCCCTGAAAGCGCTGGAAGGCAACCCAGAGTGGGAAGAGAAGATCGTTGAGCTGGCTGGTCACCTGGATAACTACATCCCGGATCCAGTACGTGCAATCGATATGCCATTCCTGCTGCCAATCGAAGACGTATTCTCAATCTCTGGCCGTGGTACTGTTGTAACCGGTCGTGTAGAGCGCGGTATCGTTAAAGTCGGCGACGAAGTTGAAATCGTTGGTATCAAAGATACCGCGAAATCAACCTGTACCGGTGTTGAAATGTTCCGCAAACTGCTGGACCAGGGTCAGGCAGGCGAAAACTGTGGTGTTCTGCTGCGCGGTATCAAGCGTGAAGACATCCAGCGTGGTCAGGTTCTGGCGAAGCCAGGCTCAATCAAGCCACACACCAAGTTCGAGTCAGAAGTTTACGTTCTGTCTAAAGACGAAGGTGGCCGCCATACTCCGTTCTTCAAGGGCTACCGTCCACAGTTCTACTTCCGTACCACAGACGTGACCGGTTCAGTAGAGCTGCCAGAAGGCGTTGAAATGGTTATGCCAGGCGACAACATCAAAATGGTTGTTACCCTGATTCACCCAATCGCAATGGACGAAGGTCTGCGCTTCGCAATCCGCGAAGGTGGCCGTACCGTTGGCGCGGGTGTTGTTGCTAAAGTTATCGCTTAATTGTGATATCTGATGTGGCCGCGTAAGCGGTCACAGCAAGACAGAAGAGGGCACTTAGGTGCTCTCTTTTTTTTGGGCTTAAACAGGCTACCTGAACGTTTTCCCTACAAAGGGTAGGTTTGAAATAAAAACGATTCGCATTTACACTGTGTGCACGAAATAGACTGAGTGATGAAGAAATGTACGTCTGTCTGTGTAATGCCATTAGTGATAAAACCCTCCGTGAAGTCGTGCGCCGCTACCAGCCGAAATCTATTCAGCAGCTTCGCCAAATCGTACCCGTGGGTAAGCAATGCGGTAAGTGCATTCGTGTCGCCCGTGAAATCATGGATGAAGAGATGCAGCAGGTTCCGCAGTATAAAGAGATCGCCTGAGCGCTTTCTTTCCTGGGACATGATAATACCCACAGTTTTCATCGCGTTTTTTTGACTTCTTTTTAACCGCATCTACGCTCAAATAAACATGAGCGGAGGACGTGAAATGAAGGGCGATGCGAAAATCATAAGTCATCTCAATAAACTGTTAGGGAATGAACTGGTTGCGATTAATCAGTATTTTCTCCATGCGCGGATGTTCAAAAACTGGGGGCTGATGCGTCTTAATGACGTTGAGTACCACGAATCCATTGATGAAATGAAGCATGCGGACAAATACATTGAACGCATTCTGTTTCTTGAGGGCATTCCAAATCTGCAGGATCTGGGACGACTCAGGGTCGGAGAGGATGTGGAAGAGATGCTGCAGTCCGATCTTAACCTTGAACTTGAAGGCGCAAAAGATCTGCGCGAAGCGATCGCGTATGCCGACAAAATTCATGACTACGTCAGTCGGGATATGATGATCGAAATCCTTGCGGACGAAGAGCACCATATCGACTGGATCGAGACCGAACTCGATCTGATCAAAAAAATGGGCATTCAAAACTATCTTCAGGCGCAAATCAGAGACGAATGAGGCTTTGCAGGACGATCATTCCCCAGCCCGCGGTGGCCAGAAAAGGGCCAAAAGGAAGCGGGCTGTTCATATACAAGCGCTTGTGGATGATAGCCCTGACCGCAAAGGCAAGCAGGGCTGACACACTGGCTATCAAGGCAATCCACGGCAGAGCCTGCCAACCACACCATATGCCCAGTGCGGCAAAGAGTTTGATATCGCCGTTACCCAATCCCTCTTGATGCTTTATCTGACGATACAGCCAGGCCAGTAGCCAGAGTGAACCGTAACCTGCGACGGCACCGCCCACTGCCGAGGTGACGGAGAGCGGCGCAGCGAAAAAGAAGCGCGACAGTCCCAGCCAGAGTAACGCGCCCGTCAGCACATCCGGCAGCAGGAAGTGGCGCTGGTCGATAACCGCAAGTAACAGAAGCAGGCAGGACGCCACCAGAATAAATGCTGCGGTGAGGGGGCACGCGTTAAACACGATCACCAGCATCAGGCAAAGCAGGGCGCCCGTCAGCTCAAACAGCAGGGGCAGCACGCCGATTGCCTGGCGACAGGCACGACAGCGCCCCTGAAGACACAGCCAGCTGATTAAGGGGATTTTATCGCGCCACAGGACGGGGGCCCGGCACAGCATGCATCGCGAAGGTGGCGTCCACAGCGCGCGGAACCAGTCGGACGGTGACACCGTGGGCGAGTAACGTTGGCAGGCCAGGGCAAGAGTGCTACCCAAAGCGGCGCCAAGCGCCGTGACAGTGAACAGGATGATAAGCACCGCATTGCCTCAAATGAACTGACATGTCGCCCCAGCCTGGCGGAAGGCCCATCTGACGTCGCGGGCAAGATGAGCAGAGTGGAGCGCCCCTCACAGAGAAATTGCGGCTTTACATCTCTTATTCATCATTTTGTGCGGGCTGTGCCAGCACATCAGTTTCCACTTTTCACCGGCAAATTCCTGACATGGGTTGCTTCCTGAGCAAATATACGTATAATGCGCGGGCCTACCGATATTGGTAGGCGCGATTCGAGCTGAATCGCAGACGGCAGAATGTTGGGCCGTCTGACAATACTCCCAACTGTGGAGTTATATGCTGAACGATTACACTCTCCCATCAATCGTAATGGGTTCGAGTAGTAATTTTTTTCGTCTATAAAATGTTTGGAGCCTTGGTCTCATGTCGAACCAAAGAATCCGTATCCGTCTTAAAGCGTTTGATCATCGTCTGATCGATCAATCAACCGCGGAAATCGTCGAGACTGCCAAGCGCACTGGTGCGCAGGTCCGTGGTCCGATCCCGCTGCCAACCCGCAAAGAGCGCTTTACCGTTCTGATCTCCCCGCACGTTAACAAAGACGCGCGTGATCAGTACGAAATTCGCACTCACAAGCGTCTGGTAGACATCGTTGAGCCAACTGAGAAAACCGTTGATGCTCTGATGCGTCTGGACCTGGCTGCCGGTGTTGACGTGCAGATCAGCCTGGGTTAATCAGGTCATCGAGCGATTGAGAGGTTGAAACAATGATTGGTTTAGTCGGTAAAAAAGTGGGTATGACCCGCATCTTCACTGAAGATGGCGTTTCTATCCCAGTAACCGTAATCGAAGTTGAAGCGAACCGCGTTACTCAGGTCAAAGGCCTGGAAAACGATGGTTACCAGGCAATTCAGGTTACCACCGGTGCTAAAAAAGCAAACCGTGTGACCAAACCTGAAGCTGGTCATTTTGCTAAAGCTGGCGTAGAAGCTGGCCGTGGCCTGTGGGAATTCCGCACCGTTGAAGGTGATGAGTATGCCGTAGGTCAGAGCATCAGCGTTGAAATTTTCGCTGACGTTAAAAAAGTAGACGTAACTGGCACCTCTAAAGGTAAAGGTTTCGCAGGTACCGTTAAGCGCTGGAACTTCCGTACCCAGGACGCTACCCACGGTAACTCCTTGTCTCACCGCGTTCCGGGTTCTATCGGTCAGAACCAGACTCCGGGCAAAGTGTTCAAAGGCAAGAAAATGGCAGGTCAGCTGGGTAATGAGCGCGTAACTGTTCAGAGCCTGGACGTAGTACGTGTTGACGCTGAGCGCAACCTGCTGCTGGTTAAAGGTGCAGTTCCCGGTGCTACCGGTAGCGACCTGATCGTTAAACCAGCTGTGAAGGCGTAAGGGGATAGCAATGGAATTAGTATTGAAAGACGCGCAGAGCGCGCTGACTGTTTCCGAAACTACCTTCGGTCGTGATTTCAACGAAGCGCTGGTTCACCAGGTTGTTGTTGCTTACGCATCAGGCGCCCGCCAGGGTACTCGCGCGCAGAAAACTCGCGCTGAAGTAACCGGTTCAGGCAAAAAGCCTTGGCGTCAGAAAGGCACCGGCCGTGCGCGTTCAGGTTCTGTAAAGAGCCCGATCTGGCGTTCAGGTGGCGTGACCTTTGCTGCGAAGCCACAAGACCACAGTCAAAAAGTTAATAAAAAGATGTACCGCGGCGCGCTGAAAAGCATCCTGTCCGAACTGGTACGTCAAGATCGTCTGATCGTCGTCGAGCAGTTCTCTGTTGAAGCACCGAAAACCAAGTTGCTGGCGCAGAAGCTGAAAGACATGGCGCTGGAAGACGTGCTGATCATCACCGGTGAACTGGATGAGAATCTGTTCCTGGCTGCGCGTAACCTGTACAAGGTTGACGTGCGTGATGCAGCGGGTATCGATCCAGTTAGCCTGATCGCCTTCGACAAAGTCGTTATGACTGCTGATGCAGTTAAGCAAGTTGAGGAGATGCTGGCATGATCCGTGAAGAACGTCTGCTGAAAGTACTGCGCGCGCCGCACGTATCTGAAAAGGCATCTAGCGCGATGGAAAAAACCAACACCATCGTACTCAAAGTAGCTAAAGACGCGACTAAAGCAGAGATCGTTGCTGCTGTTGAGAAGCTGTTCGAAGTAGAAGTTAAAGACGTAAACACCCTGGTTGTTAAAGGTAAGGTTAAGCGTCACGGACAGCGTATCGGTCGTCGTAGCGACTGGAAAAAAGCTTACGTCACCCTGAAGGAAGGCCAGAATCTGGACTTCGTCGGCGGCGCTGAGTAAGTCGGAGGAGAAAGACAATGGCAGTTGTTAAATGTAAACCGACATCTCCGGGTCGTCGCCACGTCGTTAAAGTGGTGAACCCAGAGTTGCACAAGGGCAAGCCGTTTGCTCCATTGCTGGAAAAAAACAGCAAATCCGGTGGCCGCAACAACAACGGTCGCATCACTACCCGTCACATCGGTGGTGGTCATAAGCAGGCTTACCGTCTGGTTGATTTCAAACGCAACAAAGATGGTATCCCGGCAACCGTTGAACGTCTTGAGTACGATCCGAACCGCTCTGCGAACATCGCACTGGTTCTGTACAAAGACGGCGAACGCCGTTACATCCTGGCCCCTAAAGGCCTGAAAGCCGGCGACCAGATTCAGTCTGGCGTTGATGCTGCGATCAAAGCAGGTAACACACTGCCGATGCGTAACATCCCGGTGGGTTCTACCGTTCACAACGTAGAAATGAAACCAGGCAAAGGCGGTCAGATTGCTCGCTCAGCCGGTGCTTACGTGCAGATCGTTGCGCGTGAAGGTTCCTACGTTACCCTGCGTCTGCGTTCAGGTGAAATGCGTAAAGTCGAAGCTGACTGCCGCGCAACACTGGGCGAAGTCGGTAACGCTGAGCATATGCTGCGCGTTCTGGGTAAAGCCGGTGCAACCCGTTGGCGTGGTGTTCGTCCGACCGTTCGTGGTACCGCGATGAACCCAGTAGATCACCCGCACGGTGGTGGTGAAGGTCGTAACTTTGGTAAGCACCCGGTAACCCCGTGGGGCGTTCAGACCAAAGGTAAGAAGACCCGTAGCAACAAGCGTACCGATAAGTTTATCGTACGTCGCCGTAGCAAATAATATTAGAGGATAAGCCATGCCACGTTCTCTCAAGAAAGGTCCTTTTATTGACCTGCACTTGCTGAAGAAGGTAGAGAAAGCGGTGGAAAGCGGTGACAAGAAGCCTTTGCGCACTTGGTCCCGTCGTTCAACGATCTTTCCTAACATGATCGGTTTGACCATCGCTGTCCATAATGGTCGTCAGCACGTTCCTGTCTTTGTTTCCGACGAAATGGTTGGTCACAAACTGGGTGAATTCGCGCCGACACGTACTTATCGCGGTCACGCGGCTGATAAAAAAGCCAAGAAGAAATAAGTAGGAGGAAGAGATGGAAACTTTAGCTCAACATCGCCACGCTCGTTCTTCTGCTCAGAAGGTTCGCCTTGTTGCTGACCTGATCCGCGGTAAGAAAGTGTCGCAGGCACTGGACATTTTGACCTACACCAACAAGAAAGCGGCTGTACTGGTCAAGAAAGTTCTGGAATCTGCCATTGCTAACGCTGAACACAACGATGGCGCTGATATCGACGATCTGAAAGTCGCGAAAATTTTCGTCGACGAAGGCCCAAGCATGAAGCGCATTATGCCGCGTGCAAAAGGTCGTGCAGATCGCATCCTGAAGCGCACCAGCCACATTACTGTGGTTGTGTCCGATCGCTGAGACTCTGGAGACTAGCAATGGGTCAGAAAGTACATCCTAATGGTATTCGCCTGGGTATTGTAAAACCATGGAACTCTACCTGGTTTGCGAACACCAAAGAATTCGCTGACAACCTGGACAGCGACTTTAAAGTACGTCAGTACCTGACTAAGGAACTGGCTAAGGCGTCTGTATCTCGTATCGTTATCGAGCGTCCGGCTAAGAGCATCCGTGTGACCATTCACACCGCTCGTCCTGGCATCGTGATCGGTAAGAAAGGTGAAGACGTAGAAAAACTGCGCACGGTCGTGGCGAAAATCGCTGGCGTACCTGCACAGATCAATATCGCCGAAGTCCGTAAACCGGAACTGGACGCTAAACTGGTTGCTGACAGCATCACTTCACAGCTGGAGCGTCGCGTGATGTTCCGTCGTGCTATGAAGCGTGCGGTTCAGAACGCCATGCGTCTGGGCGCGAAGGGTATTAAAGTTGAAGTTAGCGGCCGTCTGGGCGGCGCCGAGATCGCACGTACCGAATGGTATCGTGAAGGTCGCGTGCCGTTGCACACTCTGCGTGCTGACATTGACTACAACACCTCTGAAGCGCACACCACTTATGGTGTAATCGGCGTTAAGGTATGGATCTTCAAAGGCGAGATCCTGGGTGGTATGGCTGCTGTTGAACAACCGGAACCGGCTGCTCAACCTAAAAAGCAGCAGCGTAAAGGCCGTAAGTAAGGAGAGTCGCTATGTTACAACCAAAGCGTACAAAATTCCGTAAAGTGCACAAAGGCCGCAACCGTGGTCTGGCGCAGGGTACGGATGTTAGCTTCGGGACTTTCGGTCTGAAAGCTGTTGGCCGTGGTCGTCTGACTGCCCGTCAGATCGAAGCAGCACGTCGTGCTATGACCCGTGCAGTTAAGCGTCAAGGTAAGATCTGGATCCGTGTATTCCCGGACAAACCGATCACCGAGAAGCCGCTGGAAGTGCGTATGGGTAAAGGTAAGGGTAACGTCGAGTATTGGGTTGCCCTGATCCAGCCTGGTAAAGTCCTGTATGAAATGGACGGCGTACCAGAAGAGCTGGCCCGTGAAGCATTCAAGCTGGCAGCAGCAAAACTGCCTATCAAAACCACCTTTGTAACTAAGACGGTGATGTAATGAAAGCAACAGAGCTGCGTGAAAAAAGCGTTGAAGAGCTGAACACTGAGCTGCTTAATCTGCTGCGTGAGCAATTTAACCTGCGCATGCAGGCAGCATCTGGCCAACTGCAGCAGTCTCATCTGCTGAAGCAGGTTCGCCGTGATGTTGCGCGCGTTAAGACTTTACTGACTGAGAAGGCGGGTTCGTAATGACCGATAAAATCCGTACTCTGCAGGGTCGTGTCGTTAGTGACAAAATGCAGAAATCTGCGGTTGTTGCTATCGAGCGTTTCGTGAAGCATCCAATCTATGGAAAATTCATTAAGCGTACGACTAAGCTGCACATCCATGACGAGAACAACGAATGTGGAATCGGTGACGTGGTAGAAATCCGCGAATGCCGTCCACTGTCCAAGACTAAGTCCTGGACTCTGGTTCGCGTTGTAGAGAAAGCAATTCTGTAATAGAATCTGCCCTCTTTAAAAATCGAATGAACGGCTCGCAAGAGCCGTTCATTTTTTCTACCCATCTGCGAGAACCGGTGTTATAATGCCGCGCCCTCAATTATGGGGCTTTCAATCGACCTGAGGTCTAGGTCCCGAAGTAGTAGTTGACATTAGCGGAGCACTGAAATGATCCAAGAACAGACTATGCTGAACGTCGCCGACAACTCCGGTGCACGTCGCGTAATGTGTATCAAGGTTCTGGGTGGCTCGCACCGTCGCTACGCAGGCGTCGGCGACATCATTAAAGTTACCATCAAGGAAGCAATTCCACGTGGTAAAGTTAAAAAAGGTGATGTCCTGAAGGCGGTAGTGGTGCGCACCAGGAAGGGTGTTCGTCGCCCGGACGGTTCTGTCATTCGCTTCGATGGTAATGCATGCGTTATTTTAAACAATAACAGTGAGCAGCCTATCGGTACGCGTATTTTTGGGCCGGTAACTCGTGAACTTCGTACTGAAAAGTTCATGAAAATTATCTCTCTGGCACCAGAAGTACTCTAAGGAGCGAACAATGGCAGCTAAAATCCGTCGTAACGACGAAGTTATCGTGTTAACCGGTAAAGATAAAGGTAAGCGCGGTAAAGTTAAGAACGTCCTGTCTTCTGGCAAGGTCATCGTTGAAGGTATCAACCTGGTTAAGAAACATCAGAAGCCTGTTCCGGCTCTGAACCAACCAGGCGGCATCGTTGAAAAAGAAGCTGCTATTCAGGTTTCTAACGTTGCTCTCTTCAATGCGGCAACCGGTAAGGCTGACCGTGTAGGCTTTAGATTCGAAGACGGCAAAAAAGTCCGTTTCTTCAAGTCTAATAGCGAAACTATCAAGTAATTTGGAGTAGTACGATGGCGAAACTGCATGATTACTACAAAGACGAGGTAGTCCAGAAACTCATGAGTGAGTTCGGCTACAATTCTGTCATGCAAGTCCCTCGGGTCGAGAAGATCACCCTGAACATGGGTGTTGGTGAAGCGATCGCTGACAAGAAACTGCTGGATAACGCAGCAGCTGACCTGGCAGCAATCTCCGGTCAAAAACCGTTGATCACCAAAGCACGCAAATCAGTTGCAGGCTTCAAAATCCGTCAGGGCTATCCGATCGGCTGTAAAGTAACTCTGCGTGGCGAACGCATGTGGGAGTTCTTTGAGCGTCTGATCACCATTGCTGTACCGCGTATCCGTGACTTCCGTGGCTTGTCCGCTAAGTCATTCGATGGTCGTGGCAACTACAGCATGGGTGTACGTGAGCAGATCATCTTCCCAGAAATCGACTACGACAAAGTCGATCGCGTTCGTGGTTTGGATATTACCATTACCACTACTGCGAAATCTGATGATGAAGGCCGTGCTCTGCTGGCTGCCTTTGACTTCCCGTTCCGTAAGTAAGGTAGGGTTACTTAATGGCTAAGCAATCTATGAAAGCACGCGAAGTTAAGCGTGTGAAATTAGCAGACAAATTCTTCGCAAAACGCGCTGAACTGAAAGCGATCATTTCTGATGTGAACGCTTCCGACGAAGACCGTTGGGATGCCGTTCTCAAGCTGCAGAGTCTGCCGCGTGATTCCAGCCCTTCACGTCAGCGTAACCGCTGCCGTCAAACAGGTCGTCCGCACGGTTTCCTGCGGAAGTTTGGGTTGAGCCGTATCAAGGTCCGTGAAGCCGCAATGCGCGGTGAAATCCCGGGTCTGAAAAAGGCTAGCTGGTAATTGTCACCAATTGAATCACGGGAGTAACACAGATGAGCATGCAAGATCCGATCGCGGATATGCTGACCCGTATCCGTAACGGTCAGGCCGCGAACAAAGTTGCGGTCACCATGCCCTCCTCCAAGCTGAAATTGGCAATTGCCAACGTGCTGAAGGAAGAAGGCTTTATTGAAGATTTTAAAATCGAAGGCGACATCAAGCTGGAACTGGAACTGACTCTTAAGTATTTCCAGGGTAAAGCTGTTGTAGAAAGCATTCAGCGAGTAAGCCGTCCCGGCCTGCGCATCTATAAGAAAAAAGATGAGCTGCCAAAGGTAATGGCTGGTATGGGTATCGCTGTCATTTCTACATCGAAAGGTGTCATGACTGATCGTGCAGCGCGCCAGGCTGGTCTTGGTGGCGAAATTATCTGCTACGTAGCGTAATCGGAGGAATAAAATGTCTCGTGTTGCTAAAGCACCTGTCGTTATTCCTGCCGGCGTAGAGGTAAAACTCAACGGTCAGGTAATTTCGATTAAAGGTAAAAACGGCGAGCTGACTCGTACTATCAATGATGCTGTTGAAGTTAAGCATGCTGACAACGCTCTGACTTTCGCTCCGCGCGAAGGTTTCGTTGACGGCTGGGCGCAGGCGGGTACTTCTCGCGCGCTGCTGAACGCAATGGTTATCGGTGTTACCGAAGGCTTCACTAAGAAGCTGCAGCTGGTTGGTGTTGGTTATCGTGCTGCCGTAAAAGGCAACGTAGTTAACCTGTCTCTGGGCTTTTCTCATCCAGTTGATCACCAGCTGCCCGCGGGTATCACTGCAGAGTGTCCGACTCAGACTGAAATCGTGCTGAAAGGCGCTGATAAGCAGGTGATCGGCCAGGTTGCAGCTGACTTGCGCGCCTACCGTCGTCCTGAGCCTTATAAAGGCAAGGGTGTCCGTTACGCCGACGAAGTCGTGCGTACCAAAGAGGCTAAGAAGAAGTAAGGTAACACTATGGATAAGAAATCTGCTCGTATCCGTCGTGCGACCCGTGCACGTCGCAAGCTCAAAGAGCTGGGTGCTACTCGCCTGGTGGTACATCGTACCCCGCGTCACATTTACGCACAGGTAATCGCCCCGAACGGTTCCGAAGTTCTGGTTGCTGCTTCTACTGTAGAAAAAGCTATCACTGAACAACTGAAGTTTACCGGTAATAAAGAAGCCGCAGCTGCTGTAGGTAAAGCTATTGCAGAACGCGCAATCGAAAAAGGCATCACTGGTGTTTCTTTCGACCGTTCCGGTTTCCAATATCATGGTCGCGTCCAGGCACTGGCAGATGCTGCCCGTGAAGCTGGCCTTCAGTTCTAAGGTAGAGGTCTAAGATGGCACACATCGAGAAACAAGCTGGCGAACTGCAGGAAAAACTGATCGCGGTAAATCGTGTATCTAAAACTGTAAAAGGTGGTCGTATTTTCTCCTTCACCGCACTGACTGTAGTGGGTGATGGTAACGGCCGCGTTGGTTTTGGTTACGGTAAAGCGCGTGAAGTTCCAGCAGCGATCCAGAAAGCGATGGAGAAAGCCCGTCGCAATATGGTTAATGTCGCGCTGATCAACGGCACCCTGCAGCACCCTGTTAAAGGTGCGCACACTGGGTCCCGTGTGTTCATGCAGCCGGCTTCAGAAGGTACCGGTATCATCGCCGGTGGTGCAATGCGCGCCGTTCTGGAAGTCGCTGGAGTACATAACGTTCTGGCAAAAGCCTATGGTTCCACCAACCCGATTAACGTGGTTCGTGCAACTATTGACGGTCTGGGCAATATGAAGTCTCCGGAAATGGTCGCTGCTAAGCGTGGTAAATCCGTTGAAGAAATTCTGGGGTAATCACGATGGCTAACACTATTAAAATCACCCAAACCCGTAGTTCAATCGGCCGCTTGCCTAAGCATAAAGCCACTCTGGTTGGCCTGGGTCTGCGTCGTATTGGTCATACCGTAGAGCGTGAAGATACGCCAGCTGTACGCGGTATGGTCAACGCGGTTTCCTACATGGTTAAAGTGGAGGAGTAAGAGATGCGTTTAAATACTCTGTCTCCGGCCGAAGGGTCTAAGCACGCTACCAAGCGTCTGGGTCGTGGTATCGGTTCTGGCCTCGGAAAAACCGGTGGTCGTGGTCACAAAGGTCAGAACTCTCGTTCTGGCGGTGGCGTACGTCGCGGTTTCGAAGGTGGTCAGATGCCTCTGTACCGTCGTCTGCCGAAGTTCGGTTTCACCTCTCGCAAAGCAATGATCACCACAGAGATTCGTCTGTCTGATCTGGCGAAAGTTGAAGGCGGTATCGTCGACCTGAACGCGCTGAAAGCAGCCAACATTGTCGGTGTTCAGATTGAATTCGTTAAAGTAATTCTTTCTGGTGAAGTTTCTGCACCGGTAACGGTTCGCGGCCTGCGTGTCACCAAAGGTGCTCGTGCTGCAATCGAAGCTGCTGGCGGTAAAATCGAGGAATAAGTAGCAGATGGCTAAACAACCGGGATTAGATTTTCAAAGTGCCAAAGGTGGCTTTGGTGAACTGAAACGCAGACTGCTGTTTGTAATCGGTGCACTGATTGTCTTCCGTATTGGCTCTTTTATTCCGATCCCTGGTATTGATGCCACTGTACTTGCCAAACTGCTTGAGCAACAGCGTGGCACCATCATTGAAATGTTTAACATGTTCTCTGGTGGTGCTCTCAGCCGTGCTTCTATCTTTGCTCTGGGTATCATGCCGTATATTTCGGCATCGATTATTATCCAGCTGTTAACGGTGGTTCATCCCGCGTTAGCTGAAATTAAGAAAGAAGGGGAGGCTGGCCGTCGTAAGATTAGCCAGTACACCCGTTACGGTACGTTGGTATTGGCCATATTCCAGTCAATCGGTATTGCTACCGGTTTACCGAATATGCCTGGTATGCAAGGCCTGGTAATGAATCCAGGCTTTGCATTCTATTTTACCGCTGTTGTGAGTCTGGTTACCGGGACAATGTTCCTGATGTGGCTGGGCGAACAGATAACTGAGCGTGGTATCGGTAACGGTATTTCAATCATTATCTTCGCAGGTATTGTTGCGGGTCTTCCGCCGGCCATTGGCCATACCATCGAGCAAGCGCGGCAAGGTGACCTGCACTTCCTTCTGTTGCTGTTGGTTGCAGTTCTCGTATTTGCAGTGACCTTCTTTGTTATTTTCGTTGAGCGTGGTCAACGCCGCATTGTGGTGAACTATGCCAAACGTCAACAAGGTCGCCGTGTATACGCTGCACAGAGCACACATTTACCGTTGAAAGTGAATATGGCAGGGGTTATCCCGGCAATCTTCGCTTCCAGCATTATTCTGTTCCCGGCAACGATTGCATCGTGGTTCGGGGGCGGTACCGGTTGGAACTGGCTGACAACAATTTCGATGTATTTGCAGCCAGGACAGCCGCTTTATGTGCTACTCTATGCGACTGCTATCATCTTCTTCTGTTTCTTCTACACGGCGTTGGTTTTCAACCCGCGTGAAACAGCAGATAACCTGAAGAAGTCTGGTGCATTCGTACCGGGAATTCGTCCGGGAGAGCAAACGGCGAAGTATATCGATAAAGTAATGACGCGGTTAACCTTAATCGGTGCCCTCTACATTACCTTTATCTGCCTTATCCCGGAGTTCATGCGTGATGCGATGAAAGTTCCTTTCTACTTTGGCGGTACATCACTGCTCATCGTAGTGGTCGTCATCATGGACTTTATGGCTCAAGTGCAAACTCTGATGATGTCAAGTCAGTACGAGTCTGCATTGAAGAAAGCTAACCTGAAGGGCTACGGCCGTTAATTCAGGTGGTTGAGAAGTTACGGAGAGTAAAAATGAAAGTTCGTGCTTCCGTCAAGAAATTATGTCGTAACTGCAAAATCATTCGCCGCGACGGTGTCGTTCGTGTGATCTGCAGCGCCGAGCCAAAGCATAAACAGCGCCAAGGCTGATTTTCACATATTTTTCTTGCAAAGTCGGGTTGAGCTGGCTAGATTAGCCAGCCAATCTTTTGTATGTCTGTACGTTTCCATTTGAGTATCCTGAAAACGGGCTTTTCGGCATGGTACGTACATATTAAATAGTAGGAGTGCATAGTGGCCCGTATAGCAGGCATTAACATTCCTGATCAGAAACATACCGTTATCGCTTTAACCTCGATTTTCGGTATTGGTAAGACTCGTTCGAAAGCCATCTGCGCTTCAACGGGCATTGCTGAAAATGTTAAGATCAGTGAGCTGTCTGAAGAACAAATTGATCAGCTGCGTGATGCAGTTGCTAAATTCGTTGTAGAAGGTGATCTGCGCCGTGAAATCACCCTGAGCATCAAGCGTCTTATGGACCTTGGTTGCTACCGTGGTTTGCGCCATCGTCGTGGTCTTCCGGTTCGCGGTCAGCGCACCAAGACCAACGCACGTACCCGTAAGGGTCCGCGTAAACCGATCAAGAAATAATCGGGGTGAGTAAATAATGGCAAAGGCACCAGTTCGTGCACGTAAGCGTGTAAGAAAACAAGTCTCAGATGGCGTGGCTCATGTCCATGCTTCTTTTAACAACACAATCGTTACCATTACTGATCGTCAGGGTAACGCACTGGGTTGGGCAACCGCCGGTGGTTCCGGTTTCCGCGGTTCACGTAAATCCACTCCGTTTGCTGCTCAGGTCGCTGCAGAGCGCTGTGCAGAAGCGGTAAAAGATTACGGTATTAAGAACCTGGAAGTTATGGTTAAGGGTCCGGGTCCGGGTCGCGAATCAACAATTCGTGCACTGAACGCCGCTGGTTTCCGCATCACGAATATTACTGATGTGACTCCGATCCCTCATAACGGTTGTCGTCCGCCGAAAAAACGTCGCGTATAACGCCCCGTTTTTTAGGATAGTTGGAGAAAGAAAATGGCAAGATATTTGGGTCCTAAGCTCAAGCTGAGCCGTCGTGAGGGCACTGACTTATTCCTTAAGTCTGGCGTTCGCGCGATTGATTCCAAGTGTAAAATTGAACAAGCTCCTGGTCAGCACGGTGCGCGTAAGCCACGTCTGTCTGACTACGGCGGCCAGTTACGTGAAAAGCAAAAAGTTCGTCGTATGTACGGTGTTCTTGAGCGTCAGTTCCGTAACTATTACAAAGAAGCAGCACGTCTGAAAGGCAACACCGGTGAAAACCTGTTGGCTCTGCTGGAAGGCCGTCTGGACAACGTCGTTTATCGTATGGGCTTTGGTGCCACGCGTGCGGAAGCACGTCAGCTGGTGAGCCATAAGTCTGTTCTGGTAAATGGTCGCGTTGTTAACATCGCTTCTTATCAGGTATCTCCGAATGATGTCGTTAGCATCCGTGAGAAAGCCAAAAAGCAATCTCGCGTGAAGGCCGCTCTGGAGCTGGCTGAGCAGCGTGAAAAGCCAACCTGGCTGGAAGTTGATGCAGCTAAGATGGAAGGTGTGTTCAAACGTATTCCTGAACGTACCGATCTGTCTGCGGACATTAACGAACACCTGATCGTCGAGCTTTACTCCAAGTAAAGCTTAGTACCAAAGAGAGGACACAATGCAGGGTTCTGTGACAGAGTTTCTAAAACCGCGCCTGGTAGATATCGAGCAAGTGAGTTCGACGCACGCCAAGGTGACCCTTGAGCCTTTAGAGCGTGGCTTTGGCCATACTCTTGGTAACGCGCTGCGCCGTATTCTGCTTTCATCAATGCCGGGTTGCGCGGTGACCGAGGTTGAAATTGATGGTGTACTGCATGAGTACAGCACCAAAGAGGGTGTACAGGAAGATATCCTGGAAATCCTGCTCAACCTTAAAGGTTTGGCGGTAAGAGTTCAGGGCAAAGATGAAGTTATTCTTACCTTGAATAAATCTGGCATTGGCCCTGTGACTGCAGCCGACATTACCCATGATGGTGATGTCGAAATCGTCAAGCCGCAGCATGTGATCTGCCATCTGACCGATGAAAACGCATCTATTAGCATGCGTATCAAAGTTCAGCGTGGTCGTGGTTATGTGCCGGCTTCTGCCCGAATTCATTCGGAAGAAGATGAGCGCCCAATCGGCCGTCTGTTAGTTGACGCTTGCTACAGCCCTGTAGACCGTATCGCCTACAATGTTGAAGCAGCGCGTGTAGAGCAGCGCACCGACCTGGACAAGCTGGTCATCGAAATGGAAACCAACGGCACAATCGATCCTGAAGAGGCGATTCGTCGTGCGGCAACCATCCTGGCAGAACAACTGGAAGCTTTCGTTGACTTACGTGATGTACGTCAGCCGGAAGTGAAAGAAGAGAAACCAGAATTCGATCCGATCCTGCTGCGCCCTGTTGACGATCTGGAATTGACTGTCCGCTCTGCTAACTGCCTTAAGGCAGAAGCTATCCACTACATCGGTGATCTGGTACAGCGTACTGAGGTTGAGCTGCTTAAAACGCCTAACCTTGGTAAAAAATCTCTTACCGAGATTAAAGATGTGCTGGCCTCACGTGGTCTGTCTCTGGGCATGCGCCTGGAAAACTGGCCACCGGCAAGCATTGCTGATGAATAACCCGATCACAGGTTAAGGTTTCACTGAGAAGGATAAGGTCATGCGCCATCGTAAGAGTGGTCGTCAACTGAACCGCAACAGCAGCCATCGTCAGGCTATGTTCCGCAACATGGCTGGCTCTCTGGTTCGTCATGAGATCATTAAGACGACTCTGCCGAAAGCCAAAGAGTTGCGCCGCGTAGTTGAGCCGCTGATTACTCTTGCCAAGACCGACAGCGTAGCTAATCGTCGTCTGGCATTCGCCCGCACTCGTGATAACGAGATCGTGGCAAAACTGTTTAATGAGTTAGGCCCGCGTTTCGCGAGCCGTGCAGGTGGTTACACTCGCATTCTGAAGTGTGGCTTCCGCGCTGGTGACAACGCTCCGATGGCATACATCGAGCTGGTTGATCGTCCAGAAGCTCAAGCAGAAGCTGCGGCAGAGTAATCTGTTGCAACGTGAAAAACCCGCTTCGGCGGGTTTTTTATTGTCTGCAGTTCCGCGTCTGCTACGCTTGTCATGTTATGAAGGAGGCGAACAATGTGGTTAATTGATCAGCTTGTTGAACAGCATATCAAAGCGGCGCAGGAGAAAGGCGAGCTGAGTAACCTGCCGGGCGAAGGTGCGCCGCTGCAACTTGAAGACGACAGTCAGGTTCCACCTGAGCTGCGTGCAGGATTTCGACTGTTAAAAAATGCAGGCTTCCTGCCCCCGGAACTCGAACTCCGGCGCGAAGCGCTGCAGGTCAGCGATCTGTTACACCATTTAGATCCTGACGATCCTGAGAGACTGATTCAGACACAACGGCTGCTGCTGCTGAAGGTTAAACTTCGTCAGGCCGGTATGAGCACAGATTTTCTGAATGGCGAATATGGCCGCGCAATTAAGCACAAAATTTCGCCAGATTAGCATGTTTTATGTCGTCAGCATCCGCGTATAATAGTGGCTGCTGCATCTTTAACAGCCTTATTTCTATCAACAACACGGAGAAATTATGTCCAGTTATCGCCATACGAAAGGGCAAATACAGGATAACGCCTTACAGGCATTGTTACACGATCCTCTCTTCAGACAGCGGGTCGAACAGAAACAAAAAGGGAAGGGCAGTTTCAAACGTAAAGCAAAACATGGAAAAGGAAAAGACTGGGAGGCCAGTGATAAGCAAGCCGTTTATCACTGGCCTTCTGCTTTTTGGGCACAAAAAAGCCGCGTTGAAGCGGCTTCGTCGTTTAAATTTTCGTGTTTTGTTGTTTAAGTAAGTCGCGAATTTCGGTCAGAAGCAGTTCTTCGTTTGAAGGTTTGGGGGCCGGTTTTTCCACTTCTTTCTTTTTATACAGTTTGTTCATCAACTTGATTGCCATGAAGATAGCAAAAGCAACAATGATGAAATCAAATACGGTTTGCAGGAAAACACCATATTCCATGACGACAGCGGGCGCATTACCTACGGCGGGTTTAAGCACCCAACTAAACGATTTGAAATCAACGCCGCCAATCAGCAAACCCAAAGGTGGCATAATGATGTTCGCCACCAATGATGAAACAATTTTACCAAATGCCGCACCAATGATGACACCGACGGCCAGATCAACCACATTGCCGCGCATCGCAAAATCACGAAACTCTTTGAATAAACTCATACTTCTCTCCTTGCCTTAGCCAATGCCATAAAGTTTAACAAAGCTTGCCATATTTGCCATTGCTGCGAACAATTTGCTAAATGATGTCAGACACAGCCCTGAATTTTTTACAGGAAGAACGGACTTGGCTGAAACAGGCGTTCGACGTCCGGTACAAATTTCTTATCGGTTAAAAACATGACGACGTGGTCGCCCTGTTCAATACGCAGGTTGTCATTCGCTATCATCACATCATCGCCGCGAACCACCGCACCAATCAATGTGCCTGGTGGAAGCTTGATATCATCAATTGACCGTCCCACCACGCGTGAGGTGGTTTCATCACCGTGCGCAATGGCTTCAATGGCTTCGGCAATACCGCGGCGTAAAGACGAAACGCCTACAATGTCCGCTTTGCGCACGTGCCCTAACAGGGCTGAAATCGTGGCCTGCTGTGGCGAAATGGCAATATCAATTACGCTGCCCTGGACCAGATCGACGTAAGCCCGTCGTTGTATCAGCACCATGACTTTCTTGGCACCCATTTTTTTAGCCAGCATGGCCGACATAATATTCGCTTCGTCATCGTTGGTGACGGCAATGAATAAGTCGACCTGCTCGATGTGCTCTTCCGCCAGCAGCTCCTGATCGGACGCATCACCATAGAACACCACTGTATCATGTAACTGTTCTGCCAGCTCGGCAGCACGCTGAGGATTACGCTCAATGAGTTTGACGCTGTAATTTTTCTCAAGCCGCTGCGCCAGGCCAAAACCAATATTTCCGCCGCCCACCAACATGATGCGTTTATAGGGTTTTTCCAGCCGCTGCATTTCACTCATGACTGCACGAATATGCTGGCTTGCGGCAATGAAAAAGACCTCATCCCCTGCTTCAATAATGGTGGATCCCTGTGGACGGATAGGGCGATCCTGACGGAAGATTGCCGCCACGCGCGTATCGATATGTGGCATATGGTCCCGCAGGATCGACAGCGGATTGCCTACGAGCGGACCGCCATAATAGGCTTTGACAACGGCAAGACTGACCTTACCTTCGGCAAAGTTAACGACCTGCAGTGCACCAGGATACTGAATCAGACGATATATGTTGTCGATGACCAGTTGCTCAGGCGAAATCAAATGATCGATGGGCACGGCTTCAGGAATAAACAGTTTATCGGCGTCGCGCAGATAGTCCGCCGCACGGATACGGGCGATGCGATTTGGCGTGTTGAAAAGCGAATAAGCGATTTGGCAGGCAATCATATTGGTTTCATCCGAGCTGGTCACGGCAACCAGCATATCGGCATCCTCTGCACCGGCCTCACGGAGAATACGTGGGTGAGAACCATGGCCCTGCACGACACGTAAATCAAATTTGTCCTGCAGTTGGCGTAACCGCGTTGAGTCTGTATCCACAACGGTAATATCGTTATTTTCACCAACCAGGTTTTCTGCCAGTGTGCCGCCAACCTGACCAGCACCAAGAATTATGATTTTCATCGCTTATCAATGCCTTTTCAGAGTGGACCCGTGCGTTTCACCAGCTTAGCGTAGAAAAAACCATCTCCGCCTTCTGCCTCGGGAAAGACCTGCCAACCGTTCAGGGGCGCGCCGGACAATGAAACCGCTTCCGCATCAGCGTGACGCTCGATGAACTCGCTGATTTGCCGCTGGTTCTCGTCCGGTAAGACAGAGCAGGTTGCATAGATCATCGTACCGCCGGGTTTGAGCAGCGGCCAGGTCGCATCCAGAATTTCACGTTGTAATGCGGCCAGCTCGGCAATGTCGCGATCGCGACGTAACCACTTAATGTCGGGATGCCGGCGGATAACGCCGGTCGCTGAGCAGGGCGCATCCAGCAAAATGCGGTCAAACTGACGTTGGTCGCACCACTGCTGCGGCGTGCGCCCATCGCCCTGTTTTACCTCGGCGGTCATCCCCAGACGAGTCAGATTTTCATTCACGCGTTTCAGTCGTTGGGCATCAACATCGACAGCAAGCACCTGTGCCTCGGGAGCAATCTCCAGAATGTGGGTCGTTTTCCCTCCCGGCGCCGCGCAGAGATCCAGAATCTGCTCACCGTTTTTTGGCTCAAGCAGAAGCGCACAGCGTTGAGCGGAGAGATCCTGTACCGTAAACCAGCCTTGCTCAAAGCCAGGCAGCAGAGTAACCGGTGCAGGCGCCGCAAGACGCAGCGCTTCTGGCACATCTTGGGCGACAGCAGCACTCTTCTCCTCTGCGGTGAGGCGCGCCAGCCAGCTGTCACGTGAATGATGTTGGCGATTAACACGCAACCACATCGGTGGTCGCTGGTTGTTTGCCTCAACAATTTGCTGCCACTGCTCTGGCCATGCCTGCTGAAGCCGGTTCAGTAACCAGCCCGGATGAAGATGACGCTGAGGACCATCCTGAATACTGGCAAGAAGGGCTTCCTGCTGACGCTGGAACTGGCGCAAGACGCCATTGATTAATCCTTTCAGGTTTGCGCGTTTCAGCACCTCCGCCCCGGCCACTGTCTCCGCTAATGCTGCATGAGCGGGCACGCGTGTATAAAGTAGCTGATATAAGCCCACCATAATCAGGAAATGCAGCGTACGCTGCTTACCCGTTAAGGGACGTTCCATCAGTTTGCCGATCAGCGCTTCCAGCTGCGGTAACGTGCGCAGTACACCAAAGCAGATCTCTTGTACCAGGGCAGCATCTTTATCTGAGAGTTTTTTCTGTGCCGCGGGCAAGGCGGTATTGAGTGATTCGCCTTTATCGACAACGCGTTCGATCAGTTGAGCAGACAGGCTACGAAGATTGGTTGATTTAGTCATAAGATAGTGCCATCAAGCAAAAGGCCCGGTTTTGCCGGGCCTGAGGGTCAGTCCAGAAGCGTGCCGGTTTCAAACCATTCACGGCGCGAGTTAAGCAGGTCCTGTGCTGACATCGTTTTTTTACCGGCGGGTTGAAGCTGAAGTAAATTCAGCACGCCGTCGGCAGTGGCAATGTGAATGCCGTGTTTGTCAGCCTGGATAATCTCTCCCGGCTGCTTGTTGACATGAGGTAAGACGCTGGCTTGCCAGACTTTCACCGGCTGGTCATTCACCATAAAGAAGCTTATCGGCCAGGGATTAAAAGCACGAATGCAGCGTTCCAGCTGTTCAGCCGATAACGTCCAGTTAAGGCGCGCTTCTTCTTTGCTCAGTTTTTCTGCGTAGTTAGCCAGACTTTCATCCTGCTGAACGGCCTGCGCGTTACCGTCACGTAACTGGGATAATGTGGTCATCAACCCTGCCGGACCCAGATCTGCCAGCTTATCGTAAAGCGTTGCGCTGGTGTCTTCAGCGCTAATCGGACAGGCGAGTTTTAACAACATGTCACCCGTATCCAGCCCGACATCCATCTGCATAATGGTCACGCCGGTTTCGCTGTCACCCGCCCAGAGTGCGCGCTGAATAGGCGCGGCGCCACGCCAGCGTGGTAACAGGGAACCGTGCACGTTGATACAACCCAAACGGGGCATCTCAAGCACGGTTTTTGGCAGGATGAGCCCATAAGCGACGACAACCATGACGTCAGCCTGTAAGTCTGCAACCAACTGTTGGTTTTCGGCCGGGCGCAGGGATTGGGGTTGAAATACCGGAATGTTGTGAGCCTGGGCCAATGACTTGACCGGGCTGGCAGTCAACTTATTGCCGCGACCTGCAGGACGATCCGGCTGGGTGAAGACGCCGACAATCTGATGCTCAGAAGCAAGCAGCGCGTCAAGATGACGCGCTGCAAAGTCTGGCGTGCCAGCAAAGATAATTTTAAGCGGAGCAGACACGTTTATCCCTTATTCCGATCTCAGGAAGCCTGAGCATTTTGACGCGCCAGCTTTTCTAACTTTGTTTTAATGCGCTGACGCTTTAAAGGCGAAAGATAATCGATGAACAGCTTACCATCGAGATGGTCGATTTCGTGCTGGATGCAGATAGCAAGAAGATCACCGGTTTCAAGTTCGAAGCTTTTACCCTCGCGGTCCAGTGCACGGACTTTTACCCGCTCGGCACGAGGCACAAAGGCACGTTGCTCAGGAATAGACAGGCAACCTTCTTCGATACCCGTTTCACCGCTCTTTTCCAGCAGCTCAGGATTGATTAAGACCAGGCGTTCGTCGCGGTTTTCAGAGACATCAATCACAATGATGCGCTGATGAATATCCACCTGCGTCGCGGCAAGGCCGATACCTTCTTCGGAATACATGGTTTCGAACATATCATCGACGATACGCTGAACGTCCGCGTTAACTTCTTTAACAGGCGCGGCAATTTTGCGCAGGCGCTCGTCAGGGAAATGTAATACCTGTAAAACTGACATAAATATCCAGATATAAATTCTAAAAGGGAAAGATTACTTCCTCATATTGTAGACTTTTTACTACCCGATTGACAGCATTCTGCGGAGGGACGCGATGCTTGTCAGAGGGCTTTGAAGATGAGAAAACGGGAGCAATTACTGCGGCTGGGCACTATACCGGGCTTAACCGGCAGGCGTTGGTTAAAGGCGGCACAGCAACTGTCTGAAGGCAAAGATGTTGACGATGTGTTGACCCAGAATGGATTAGAGGTTTCACAGCGCCACCATTACCATCATCTCTCCCCGGGTTGGCTGAAAACGGTAAACACGTGGCTGTCGCAAAGCCCGTTACATCATTTGATTACCGCCCTTGATCCGCTTTATCCCGCTCAGCTCACTGAAATCAGCTGTTTTCCTCCTTTGCTGTATGTAAAGGGCGATCCTTCCGTTCTGGGTACATCGCAACTGGCGGTGGTGGGCAGCCGCCAGTGCTCTCACTCCGGTCGTTACTGGTGTGACGGGTTCACACAGGCGTTGTCGCTCAGTGGCTTCACCATCACCAGCGGCCTGGCTCTCGGTATTGATGGTGTTGCACATCGTGCTGCGCTGAACGTGAGGGGGAAAACCGTTGCGGTACTGGGCAGTGGACTGGCCCACCTCTATCCCAGGAGGCATGTTGCGCTGGCTCAGGAAATTGTCGAGCAGGGGGGCGCGGTGATATCCGAGTTTCCGCTTGATGCACTTCCTCTGGCACACCGGTTTCCACGCAGAAACCGGATTATCAGCGGATTAAGCCAGGGCGTGTTAGTCATTGAAGCGTCATTAAAGAGTGGTTCATTAGTCACAGCCCGTTACGCATTAGAGCAAAATCGCGCTGTTTATGCCTTGCCTGGAGCATTGGGCAACAGCGGCAGTGAGGGAACAAACTGGTTGATTCAGCAGGGAGCAATGCTGGTGGCACATCCTAATAACATCATTGAAGATTTACGCGCTATGCTTAACTGGTTACCTGTTACACAATCAGACGAAATTTATTCTGATGCCAGTGACGATGCTCCATTGCCATTTGCCGAGCTGTTGGCTAACGTAGGTGATGAGGTTACACCTGTTGACGTTGTCGCTGAACGTGCCGGCCAACCTGTGCCAGTTATTACAGCTCAGTTGCTGGAACTGGAGTTAGCAGGATGGATCGCAGCTGTACCCGGCGGCTATGTCCGATTGAGGAGGGCATGCCATGTTCGACGTACTCATGTACTTGTTTGAGACCTATATCCACAACGAAGCAGAAATGGGTGTTGATCAGGACAGATTGACAGATGACTTGACGGATGCCGGTTTTCATCGCGAAGACATTTATAACGCGTTGAACTGGTTAGAAAAATTGGCAGACTACCAGGAAGGTCTGGTCGCACCAATTTTACTGGCAAATGATCCGCTCTCCATGCGCATCTATACAGATGAAGAGAGCAAGCGTTTAGATGCCGAAAGCCGCGGTTTCCTGCTCTTCCTGGAACAAATTCAGGTATTGAGCCTTGAAACACGAGAAATGGTCATTGAACGTGTCATGGCGCTTGATACTCTTGATTTCGATCTTGAGGATCTTAAATGGGTGGTGTTGATGGTGCTTTTTAACATCCCTGGATGTGAAAATGCCTACCAACAAATGGAAGAACTGTTATTCGACGTCAACGAAGGTATGCTGCATTAAATTTCACTGATGCATTATCGTTATGAGTAAAACCGCACTCTTCACTGTGCGTAAACAGGATCCCTGCCCCGCTTGCGGGGCAGAACTTGTTATACGTTCAGGAAAACACGGTCCTTTTTTGGGCTGTGCAAACTACCCTGCCTGCGATTACATTCGGCCCCTGGGCAACCAGGCCGACGGGCACGTTGTGAAAGTTTTGGAAGGTCACGCCTGCCCGCAATGTGGCGCAGATAAAGTATTACGCCAGGGCCGTTTTGGTATGTTCATTGGCTGTAGCCATTATCCAGAATGTGATTACACAGAAACGATCGATAAACCTGATGAGACGACTCTCGATTGCCCGCAGTGTCAGCAGGGTAAACTGGTACAGCGGCGATCGCGCTTTGGTAAAACGTTTCATTCCTGTGATCGCTATCCAGCCTGCCAGTTTGCCGTCAACCTGACACCCGTGGCCGGGCGTTGTCCGCATTGTGAATTTCCACTTTTAGTTGAAAAAAAGACCGCGCAAGGCACCCGGCTTTTTTGCGCCAGTAAACGTTGTGGCAAAGCTATCATTGAAGAGACGTAAGACATCATCATGCAAAATCAACCAGTTTCCGGCTCACTCCAGGATTGTGTGAACCATCTGAAGCAACATGCAGTCATTGCTTACCCTACAGAAGCGGTATTCGGCCTGGGCTGCGATCCTGATAATGAATCGGCCGTCATGGCGCTGTTGGCGTTGAAACGGCGGCCAGTGGAAAAAGGATTGATTCTGATAGCGGCCGATTATGGCCAGCTCATGCCCTACGTTTCCGATCACGTGTTAACGGCGATGCAGCGTGAACGTATGTTTGCCTGCTGGCCCGGCCCGGTCACCTTTGTCGTGCCTGCGGCACCGCATACGCCGCGTTGGTTAACCGGACAATTCGATTCTCTGGCTATTCGCGTCAGCGATCATCCTGACGTTCAGGCGTTGTGCCGGGCGTTTGACAAGCCTCTGGTGTCAACCAGTGCGAATCTTTCAGGGCAGCCGCCCTGTCGCACAGTAGATGAAGTCAAACGGCAGTTTGGTCCGGCGTTCCCCGTGCTCAACGGGAACACGGGAGGCAGGTTAAATCCCTCCGAGATCCGCGACGTCATCAGCGGCAACCAGATACGGCAGGGTTAGCAGATGACACATTTTGCCGTTTTTGGTCACCCAATAAGCCACAGTAAGTCGCCGCAAATCCATCAGGCTTTTGCCAGACAAACGGGGATCACCCTTCAATATGATCGTATTGAAGCGCCTGTGGATAGTTTCCCCGAGGCTGTTACGACGTTTTTTGCCCAAGGCGGAGCGGGCGCAAATATCACGTTACCTTTCAAGCAGCAGGCCTGGGAATATGCCGATCAACTGACCGAGCGGGCTTCTACCTCGGGGGCGGTTAACACGTTGAAAAAGTGCCCGGACGGACAGATTCTTGGCGACAATACGGACGGCATTGGTTTAGTCAGCGATCTTCAGCGTCTGTCGATGATCAAACCAGGCGATCGTGTCTTACTGATGGGGGCTGGTGGGGCAGCGCGTGGCGTGATCCTGCCTCTGCTTTCTCTGGGAACGACGATTACGCTAGTCAACCGCACGGCTGCGAGTGCCCAAAGCATGGCAAAGGCGTTCGGACAGTATGGGGCGGTGAGTGCATGTTCATTTAATGCGCTGAGTGGTAAACAATTTGATTTACTGATTAACGCGACATCGAGTGGCATTAATGGCGATGTGCCGCCATTACCCTCATCATTAATCCATGCTGATTTACACTGCTATGACATGTTTTATCAGAACGGATTAACCGCTTTTCTGCGCTGGTGCCAACAACAGGGTTCATCGCATCTTGCGGATGGATTAGGCATGCTGGTGGGGCAAGCCGCGCATGCATTTCATTTATGGCATGGCATCATGCCGGAAATTGCGCCGGTGATCGCGTCATTGAAAGCGGAGCTGTCGTCGTGAATCAGGCTATCCAGTTTCCAGATCGTGAAACGCTGGATACGACATTAATGGCTGTCTGTTTCCCTGTTTTGGTCAATGGCATGGGGCTAACCTGTGCCATCAGTGTGACGGCTTTACACCAACAATTCGGGGAAGGGGATGCGATGGCACTGTTTCGTGACCATCGCTGGGATTTGGAAGATCAGGCGGAAGACTGTATCCGTAACGATCAGGTCGATAATGAAGGATGGATCTGGCTGTCGCCGGCCAGGTAGTCGTTCTTCCAACTGACATAGTTGCTGGCAGAGTAGAGCAATCCTGCTATTTCTTTTTCATTCAGCGGTCGGATCTGTTTGACCGGACTGCCTACATAAAGATAACCACTTTCCAGCCGCTTACCGGGAGGAACCAGGCTCCCGGCACCAATCAGAACGTCATCCTCAACAATCACGCCATCCAGCACAATTGACCCCATTCCAACCAGTACGCGATTGCCAATAGTACAACCGTGCAGCATGGCTTTATGTCCGACAGTAACATCCTCACCGATCACCAGTGGGAAACCTGCAGGATTAGCATCAGACTTATGGGTAACATGCAGCACGCTACCATCCTGAATATTGGTGCGGGCGCCGATGCGAACCTGGTTCACATCACCACGAATAGCCACCAGAGGCCAGATACCGACATCGTCTTCCATGATTACGTCACCCGCCACAACGCTGGTGGGATCAACCATGACGCGCAGACCCAACTGCGGGAATAGATGTTTATAAGGACGTAACGCTACAGTCATTGTGCTCTCCTTTACTGTGTTTACCGGCAGCCTGATGCGATTGTGACCAACTGGCAAGGGGATTTTGCGCCGGATCGTTGGTGATCTAATCAATATGAATGTTTTCTCGGCAGTCAGTAAAAAGATCCAAAAAAAGGGTTGTGCAATTAAATCGGATCCCTATAATGCGCCTCCATCGACACGGCACAACGGCTTACGGAATGCGGTGTTGAGAGGTTCAGGCAACTGAGCCGCCGGAGAAAAACTTCTGAAAAAGAGGTTGACTCTGAAGGAGGAAAGCGTAATATACGCCACCTCGCGACAGACGGTTAACCCGCTGTTCGCACTGCTCTTTAACAATTTATCAGACAATCTGTGTGGGCACTCGCAGGATTGATATCAGCGTCTCCGGACGTAAAAAATATCAAAGCCTCACGAGTGAACACATAATGAAATTCATTATGACGTTTTACAGATGAGCACCGCTGGACTTGTTTCAGCAAATCAAACTTAAATTGAAGAGTTTGATCATGGCTCAGATTGAACGCTGGCGGCAGGCCTAACACATGCAAGTCGGACGGTAGCACAGAGGAGCTTGCTCCTCGGGTGACGAGTGGCGGACGGGTGAGTAATGTCTGGGGATCTGCCCGATAGAGGGGGATAACCACTGGAAACGGTGGCTAATACCGCATAACGTCGCAAGACCAAAGAGGGGGACCTTCGGGCCTCTCACTATCGGATGAACCCAGATGGGATTAGCTAGTAGGCGGGGTAACGGCCCACCTAGGCGACGATCCCTAGCTGGTCTGAGAGGATGACCAGCCACACTGGAACTGAGACACGGTCCAGACTCCTACGGGAGGCAGCAGTGGGGAATATTGCACAATGGGCGCAAGCCTGATGCAGCCATGCCGCGTGTATGAAGAAGGCCTTCGGGTTGTAAAGTACTTTCAGCGGGGAGGAAGGCGATGTGGTTAATAACCGCGTCGATTGACGTTACCCGCAGAAGAAGCACCGGCTAACTCCGTGCCAGCAGCCGCGGTAATACGGAGGGTGCAAGCGTTAATCGGAATTACTGGGCGTAAAGCGCACGCAGGCGGTCTGTTAAGTCAGATGTGAAATCCCCGGGCTTAACCTGGGAACTGCATTTGAAACTGGCAGGCTTGAGTCTCGTAGAGGGGGGTAGAATTCCAGGTGTAGCGGTGAAATGCGTAGAGATCTGGAGGAATACCGGTGGCGAAGGCGGCCCCCTGGACGAAGACTGACGCTCAGGTGCGAAAGCGTGGGGAGCAAACAGGATTAGATACCCTGGTAGTCCACGCCGTAAACGATGTCGACTTGGAGGTTGTTCCCTTGAGGAGTGGCTTCCGGAGCTAACGCGTTAAGTCGACCGCCTGGGGAGTACGGCCGCAAGGTTAAAACTCAAATGAATTGACGGGGGCCCGCACAAGCGGTGGAGCATGTGGTTTAATTCGATGCAACGCGAAGAACCTTACCTACTCTTGACATCCAGAGAACTTAGCAGAGATGCTTTGGTGCCTTCGGGAACTCTGAGACAGGTGCTGCATGGCTGTCGTCAGCTCGTGTTGTGAAATGTTGGGTTAAGTCCCGCAACGAGCGCAACCCTTATCCTTTGTTGCCAGCGATTCGGTCGGGAACTCAAAGGAGACTGCCGGTGATAAACCGGAGGAAGGTGGGGATGACGTCAAGTCATCATGGCCCTTACGAGTAGGGCTACACACGTGCTACAATGGCGCATACAAAGAGAAGCGACCTCGCGAGAGCAAGCGGACCTCATAAAGTGCGTCGTAGTCCGGATCGGAGTCTGCAACTCGACTCCGTGAAGTCGGAATCGCTAGTAATCGTGGATCAGAATGCCACGGTGAATACGTTCCCGGGCCTTGTACACACCGCCCGTCACACCATGGGAGTGGGTTGCAAAAGAAGTAGGTAGCTTAACCTTCGGGAGGGCGCTTACCACTTTGTGATTCATGACTGGGGTGAAGTCGTAACAAGGTAACCGTAGGGGAACCTGCGGTTGGATCACCTCCTTACCTGAAGATACCTTCCCGCGAAGTGCTCACACAGATTGTCTGATAGAAAAGTAATGAGCAAAGCGTCTACGCGTTGGGGTGCGGTAACAATATTAATTGTCGCCTGATTATACAATCTCACCTTCACGTGAAACTACCCGTGTCTGTTGCACAAGTATTTCACGTCCCCTTCGTCTAGAGGCCCAGGACACCGCCCTTTCACGGCGGTAACAGGGGTTCGAATCCCCTAGGGGACGCCACTTGCTTGGTGACAGGTGAAAGGTGTTGCCCACATATCTTAAAGATGACTTGCGAGTCATGTTTAAGATATTGCTCTTTAACAATCCGGAACAAGCTGAAAATTTGAAACGACACAGCGTCGCATTCTTCCGTAATAAAGAATGATGACAATGTGTTCGAGTCTCTCAAAAGCTCACGACACGCAGCGTAAAACGCCTGTGGGTTGTGAGGTTAAGCGACTAAGCGTACACGGTGGATGCCCTGGCAGTCAGAGGCGATGAAGGGCGTGCTAATCTGCGATAAGCGCCGGTAAGGTGATATGAACCGCTACAACCGGCGATACCCGAATGGGGAAACCCAGTGTGACTCGTCACACTATCATGCAGTGAATACATAGCTGTATGAGGCGAACCGGGGGAACTGAAACATCTAAGTACCCCGAGGAAAAGAAATCAACCGAGATTCCCCCAGTAGCGGCGAGCGAACGGGGAGGAGCCCAGAACCATCATCAGCTTGTGCATCAGTGGAAGCGTCTGGAAAGTCGCAGGGTACAGGGTGATACTCCCGTACACAAAGGTGCACAGGCTGTGAGTTCGATGAGTAAGGCGGGACACGTGGTATCCTGTCTGAATATGGGGGGACCATCCTCCAAGGCTAAATACTCCTGACTGACCGATAGTGAACCAGTACCGTGAGGGAAAGGCGAAAAGAACCCCGGCGAGGGGAGTGAAACAGAACCTGAAACCGTGTACGTACAAGCAGTGGGAGCCTCTTTATGGGGTGACTGCGTACCTTTTGTATAATGGGTCAGCGACTTATATTCTGTAGCAAGGTTAACCGTATAGGGGAGCCGCAGGGAAACCGAGTCTTAACTGGGCGTTAAGTTGCAGGGTATAGACCCGAAACCCGGTGATCTAGCCATGGGCAGGTTGAAGGTTGGGTAACACTAACTGGAGGACCGAACCGACTAATGTTGAAAAATTAGCGGATGACCTGTGGCTGGGGGTGAAAGGCCAATCAAACCGGGAGATAGCTGGTTCTCCCCGAAAGCTATTTAGGTAGCGCCTCGTGAATTCATCTCCGGGGGTAGAGCACTGTTTCGGCTAGGGGGCCATCCCGGCTTACCAACCCGATGCAAACTGCGAATACCGGAGAATGTTATCACGGGAGACACACGGCGGGTGCTAACGTCCGTCGTGAAGAGGGAAACAACCCAGACCGCCAGCTAAGGTCCCAAAGTCATGGTTAAGTGGGAAACGATGTGGGAAGGCCCAGACAGCCAGGATGTTGGCTTAGAAGCAGCCATCATTTAAAGAAAGCGTAATAGCTCACTGGTCGAGTCGGCCTGCGCGGAAGATGTAACGGGGCTAAACCATGCACCGAAGCTGCGGCAGCGACGCTTATGCGTTGTTGGGTAGGGGAGCGTTCTGTAAGCCGTCGAAGGTGTGCTGTGAGGCATGCTGGAGGTATCAGAAGTGCGAATGCTGACATAAGTAACGATAAACAAGGTGAAAAACCTTGTCGCCGGAAGACCAAGGGTTCCTGTTCAACGTTAATCGGAGCAGGGTGAGTCGACCCCTAAGGCGAGGCCGAAAGGCGTAGTCGATGGGAAACAGGTTAATATTCCTGTACTTGGTGTTACTGCGAAGGGGGGACGGAGAAGGCTATATCGGCCGGGCGACGGTTGTCCCGGTTTAAGCGTGTAGGTGTGTGTTCCAGGCAAATCCGGTTCACTTTACACTGAGGCGTGACGACGAGGCACTACGGTGCTGAAGTGATAAATGCCCTGCTTCCAGGAAAAGCCTCTAAGCATCAGGTAACACAAAATCGTACCCCAAACCGACACAGGTGGTCAGGTAGAGAATACCAAGGCGCTTGAGAGAACTCGGGTGAAGGAACTAGGCAAAATGGTGCCGTAACTTCGGGAGAAGGCACGCTGGCGCGTAGGTGAAGGGACTTGCTCCCGGAGCTGAAGCCAGTCGAAGATACCAGCTGGCTGCAACTGTTTATTAAAAACACAGCACTGTGCAAACACGAAAGTGGACGTATACGGTGTGACGCCTGCCCGGTGCCGGAAGGTTAATTGATGGGGTTATCCGCAAGGAGAAGCTCTTGATCGAAGCCCCGGTAAACGGCGGCCGTAACTATAACGGTCCTAAGGTAGCGAAATTCCTTGTCGGGTAAGTTCCGACCTGCACGAATGGCGTAATGATGGCCAGGCTGTCTCCACCCGAGACTCAGTGAAATTGAAATCGCTGTGAAGATGCAGTGTACCCGCGGCAAGACGGAAAGACCCCGTGAACCTTTACTACAGCTTGACACTGAACACTGAGCCTTGATGTGTAGGATAGGTGGGAGGCTTTGAAGCGTGGACGCCAGTCTGCGTGGAGCCGACCTTGAAATACCACCCTTTAATGTTTGGTGTTCTAACGTAGGCCCGTAATCCGGGCTGCGGACAGTGTCTGGTGGGTAGTTTGACTGGGGCGGTCTCCTCCCAAAGCGTAACGGAGGAGCACGAAGGTTGGCTAATCCTGGTCGGACATCAGGAGGTTAGTGCAATGGCATAAGCCAGCTTGACTGCGAGAGTGACGGCTCGAGCAGGTGCGAAAGCAGGTCATAGTGATCCGGTGGTTCTGAATGGAAGGGCCATCGCTCAACGGATAAAAGGTACTCCGGGGATAACAGGCTGATACCGCCCAAGAGTTCATATCGACGGCGGTGTTTGGCACCTCGATGTCGGCTCATCACATCCTGGGGCTGAAGTAGGTCCCAAGGGTACGGCTGTTCGCCGTTTAAAGTGGTACGCGAGCTGGGTTTAGAACGTCGTGAGACAGTTCGGTCCCTATCTGCCGTGGGCGCTGGAGAATTGAGGGGGGTTGCTCCTAGTACGAGAGGACCGGAGTGAACGCACCGCTGGTGTCCGGGTTGTCACGCCAGTGGCACTGCCCGGTAGCTAAGTGCGGAAAAGATAAGTGCTGAAAGCATCTAAGCACGAAACTTGCCCCGAGATGAGTTCTCCCTGAGCCTTTAAGGCTCCTGAAGGGACGTTGAAGACGACGACGTTGATAGGCCGGGTGTGTAAGCGCAGCGATGCGTTGAGCTTACCGGTACTAATGACCCGTGAGGCTTAACCTTACAACGCCAGAGGCGTTTTGGTAGAGAGACGACTTGAATTTTCAGCATTGTTTACCGGATAAAGAATTTAGTTCTGTTCTGCGGACGCGAGTCCGAAGGATTTTGCGCTGAGTGCAAGGCGGCAACCGAGACGGGGTGAAGGAGCATACTGAGGTATGTGACTGAGCGGCGCGAGGGAAGCCAGCGCGGCAGCAGCGTGAAAGACGCAGGACGGAGCACAAAGAATTTGCCTGGCGGCTGTAGCGCGGTGGTCCCACCTGACCCCATGCCGAACTCAGAAGTGAAACGCCGTAGCGCCGATGGTAGTGTGGGGTCTCCCCATGCGAGAGTAGGGAACTGCCAGGCATCAAATTGAAAGACCCGAGCATCAGCATAACAGTGCCGGGAGTACCTGTTGCGTGCTGATATGGCTCAGTTGGTAGAGCGCACCCTTGGTAAGGGTGAGGTCCCCAGTTCGACTCTGGGTATCAGCACCAGTTATATATGGCTAGAGTTCGGCAAATAAAGAATTTGCCTGGCGGCTGTAGCGCGGTGGTCCCACCTGACCCCATGCCGAACTCAGAAGTGAAACGCCGTAGCGCCGATGGTAGTGTGGGGTCTCCCCATGCGAGAGTAGGGAACTGCCAGGCATCAAACAGAAAAGCCCCGTACGAAAGTGCGGGGCTTTTTTACGTCTGCGATGCGGTAAAAAGCCAATATCGAGCCGATTATGGCGCGCGGAAGGCCCCCATTGGGCACTGAAAACTTTCGAATGCTCCTTTCCATACGAATAAAACGCCGATTAAAAACCGGGCAACTGAGCTCAAACAGGGTTGTTAGCGTAATGAAACGCGATTATAAGCAATGCTGGCAGCTGAGGCGTTGTGCAACCACAGTTAACGCAGTGCGATTATTCGCGTAGCAGAAGAATATTATGCTGAGCGTCATGGGGGGAAACCGCACCTCCGTCGTAGACGAAGATGCGGGGAGAGATAAGAGGGGTTAGTGGATAACCTGGGACAGGAAAGCGCGGGTACGCTCTGACCGAGGATTAGCAAAAAACTCCTGCGGAGGAGCGACTTCCACGATCTCACCGCGATCCATAAAGATCACTCTGTCGGCTACCGTACGGGCAAAGCCCATTTCGTGCGTCACACAAAGCATTGTCATACCATCTTCGGCCAGTCCAATCATCGTATCGAGCACTTCCTTCACCATCTCTGGATCCAGAGCAGAGGTCGGCTCATCAAACAGCATGATTTTAGGCTTCATGCATAGCGAACGTGCGATAGCTACGCGCTGCTGCTGTCCCCCAGAAAGCTGGCCGGGAAACTTATGCGCATGTTCTTCAATACGAACACGCTTGAGGTAGTGCATAGCAAGCTCTTCGGCTTCCTTTTTAGCAATTTTACGCACCCACATGGGCGCCAGCGTGCAGTTCTGCAAAACGGTAAGATGAGGGAAAAGGTTAAAATGTTGAAACACCATACCGACCTCGGTACGGACCCGCTCAATGTTGCGCACATCATCATTCAAATGAATACCATCAACCACAATACGGCCCTTCTGGTGTTCTTCAAGATGGTTGATGCAGCGAATTGTGGTGGATTTGCCTGAACCTGATGGTCCACACAAGACGATACGTTCCTGGGGTTTAACCTGAAGATTAATATCTTTCAGCACATGGAATTGCCCGTACCACTTGTTCACATTTTCCAGCGAAATCATCGCATTGGTTGAATCAGTTATTATTTGTGTCATAGAAACCTCAGTGCGATTTGCGCCCGGTGTGAAAACGTTTTTCCAGATACTGGCTGTAACGTGACATGCTAAAACAGAAAATCCAGTAGACCAGCGCGGCAAAGACATAGCCTTCAGTAGACATGCCTAGCCAGGCGGGATCGACGGTAGCCTGCTGCACGCTACTAAACAGATCGAATAAACCAATAATGATGACCAGGCTGGTATCTTTGAATAACGCGATAATGGTGTTCACCAGTCCTGGAATAGTCAGCTTTAAGGCCTGCGGAAGGATGACCAGCATTTGCGTCTTCCAGTATCCCAGAGCCAGCGATTCAGCAGCTTCATACTGCCCCTTAGGCAAGGCTTGCAGTCCACCACGTACCACCTCTGCCACATAAGCCGACTGGAACAAGATCACGCCAACCAGTGCACGTACCAGTTTGTCGATGGTCGTTCCTTCTGCCATAAACAACGGCAACATGACCGAAGACATAAACAGAACGGTTATCAGCGGCACGCCGCGCCAGAACTCAATAAAAATCACTGACAGCGTTCGCACCACCGGCATCCGGGAGCGTCGTCCCAGCGCCAGTAAAATCCCCAGCGGTAAGGCGCCAGCGATACCGACGGATGCAATGATCAGCGTCAGCGTAAGCCCACCCCATTGACGGGTTTCCACCCGGTCCAGCCCTAAGAAACCGCCATACAACAGAAACCAGACAACAAGGGGATAGCATACTGCCCATGCGGCAATGTAGCGTCCACGGTAAGGCAGCCGTTTAATAAACATCGGCACAATGGATGCCAGCCCAATGACCAGCGCCAGGTTGATGCGCCAGCGCAGTTCATGTGGATAAAGCCCATACATAAACTGGCCAAAGCGGGCATGAATAAAGACCCAACATGCCCCCTCTTTCGTACAGTCTGTGCGTGTTGTGCCAAACCAGTTTGCATCGAAGATCAGCCAGTTCAGAGCAGGTGGAATCACATGCCAGATAAGCCAGATGCAAAGCAGCGTCAGAAAGGTATTAAACCACCCTGAAAACAGATTTTTGCGCGCCCACAGCCAGGCCCGGCTCAGCGGTGATGAGGCTATCTGCGGTGTTTCGTGTGTAGTGACAGACATAGTTATCCCGTTCTCTTAACGCTCAACCAGCGCGATTTTGCGGTTGTAGAAGTTCATCAACATTGAAATCAGCAGGCTGATAATCAGATAGACGCTCATGGTGATAGCAATGGTTTCGATGGCCTGGCCGGTCTGATTCAGGACCGTTCCGGCAAACAACGACACCATATCGGGATAGCCAATTGCCGCAGCCAGAGAAGAGTTCTTCACAATATTCAGATACTGGCTGGTAAGGGGAGGAATGATCACGCGCATCGCCTGAGGGATAATAACCTGACGCAAGGTGACCGGATTGGGTAATCCCAGCGAGCGGGCCGCCTCATGCTGCCCATAGGGCACAGCCTGAATACCTGAACGAATGACTTCCGCAATAAACGAGGAGGTATAAATCGACAGCGCCAGCGTCAGTGCCGCCAGCTCAGGAATCATGACGAAACCGCCCCTAAAGTTAAAGCCGCGTAACTCAGGAATGTCCCAATGCATGGCTGCGCCAAAGCCCAGATGTGCAATGAAGGGAAAGAGTAACAACATCAAAATGGCGACAGGCCAGGTGCGACGAAATTGACCGGTTTTAAGCTGATGCTGACGGTTGAAGCGGAACAGGGCGTAACTCGCGACAACAGCCAAAACGAGGGCAAAAACAAATGGCCAGCTTCCCGGTGCATAGGTCGGCCAGGGCACATACAGGCCACGATTGCTGACGAAGGCCAGATCGAAAGCATTGAGCGCCTGACGGGGGCCGGGCAGGTTACGTAATACCGCAAAATACCAAAAGAAGATCTGGAGTAAGGGGGGAATATTGCGGAAAGTTTCAATATAGATATTGGCGATTTTACGCAGTAACCAGTTATCTGACAGGCGTGCCAGCCCGATAAAAAACCCCAGAACAGATGCAAAAACAATACAGAGTGCCGAAACCAGTAACGTATTGGTCAGCCCGACCAGAAAGACGCGTGCGTAGGTGTCACCCTCAGTGTAGTCAATAAGATGCTGAACAATGCCGAAACCCGCATTGCGCTCCAGAAAACCAAACCCGGAAGTAATACCGCGATTAGCGAGATTGATAACGGTGTTGTGGATAAGGTAGCCCACCACAGCAACTACAATAATGATCGCACCTATCTGGTAAAGCCAGGCTCGAACCGTGGGATTACCGAACGAAAAATCCCTTTTCACGGTTGGGCGTTGTGACATGTTTAAACCTCAATAACAAAAGCTTTGCTGGGGCACCGTAGAAAACGGTGCCCGACGGGTTGAGGCGCGATTAACGTACCGGTGGCGCGTACTGAATACCGCCCTGATTCCAGAGTGCATTCTGGCCACGAGCGATTTTTAACGGGCTGTCTTTACCGACGTTGCGATCAAAACTTTCCTGATAGTTACCTACCTGTTTAATGATGTTGTAAGCCCATTTGTTATCCAGCTTCAGGTCTTTGCCGAAATCACCTTCAGCGCCCAGCAGGTGAGCCATATCAGGTGTTGCCGGTTTAGCCGTCATTTCATCAACGTTTTTGGAGTTGATGCCCATCTCTTCGGCGTTCAGCATGGCGAAAAGCGACCACTTAACAATGGTGAACCAGTCATCATCACCGCGACGTACAAGCGGCCCCAGTGGTTCTTTAGAAATCACTTCAGGCAAGACGATAAAGTCGTCTGGTTTACCTAATTTAATGCGCAGGGCGTACAGCTGAGACTGGTCAGAGGCCAGCGTGTCGCAACGACCGCTGTCCAGTGCCTTAGCGGATTCATCTGAGCGATCGAAGGTGACCGGCGTGTACTGCATTTTGTTGGCTTTGAAGAAGTCAGCGACGTTCAGCTCGGTATCGGTGCCCGCCTGAATACAGACGGTCGCACCGTCGAGTTCTTTCGCGCTCTTCAGACCCGCTTTCTTGTGAGTCAGGAAGCCAATGCCGTCGTAGTAGTTGACGCCGGTAAACATGAAGCCCATGCCGCCGTCACGTGATGAAGTCCAGGTGGTGTTGCGAGAAAGCACATCGACTTCGCCGGACTGCAGCGCGGTAAAACGCTCTTTTGCCGTCAGCGGGGTGTACTTCACTTTTGTGGCGTCGCCAAATACGGCGGCCGCGGCAGCACGACAGATATCCACATCAAGGCCGGTAAATTTGCCGCTGGCATCCGCATAAGAGAACCCCGGCAGGCCATCGCTGATCCCACACTGAATGAAGCCTTTCTTTTTAATCGCATCGAGTGTAGGGCCTGCATGGGCCTGCTGAGCAACGGCAAGCAGAGAAGCCGCAGCAACCAGAGTAGAGAGCATCATCTTTTTCATAAAGCATCCTGTGTGGCATGTCATGTTGTGTTGTTATGTATTGCGCACTTTGTTGTGCGTCCTGTCTGTGGCGAACGGCCCCCCACGACTTTGCAAAGCCAGTGCCAGGTTTGCAGAATCCTGAAGTCACCTGAAAGATCGGGTAATAATCTGAATTATCTGGAAGGCTGCGTTAATATGACGCACCAAAAGGAAGCATTTCGAGTCGTAGGGATCACATTTAGTGCAAAATGTTTCACTATTTAGCAACATTGTGAGCAGCGTTGCATGTGCTGACTGCAAGCAGGGTGCTCGTTGCGAAAAAAGTAAAGCAGGCTCACACAAGGCCGCTATAGCGGGGCTGAGAGGCTGGAAACGGGAAAAAACAGGGATGGAAATGAGGACGATGTGAAAAAGGCAGCCCGTTAAAAATCACGCTGGCGACTGCAACTACAGTTACCATATTTGACGCAACTGTTTCACAAGTTTTAAAACAATTTGTGTGTCAGGGCACAAATAAAAACGCCAGCCCTGAGGCTGGCGAGATTAACGGCCTGAACCTGAATCAGTTCATGCCGTATTTTTTCAGTTTCTTACGCAGCGTACCGCGGTTGATACCCATCATCAGGGCAGCACGGGTCTGGTTGCCACGGGTATACTGCATCACCATGTCCAACAGAGGCTGCTCGACTTCAGCCAAAACCAGCTCATACAGGTCACTAACATCCTGACCATTCAGTTGAGCAAAATAGTTCTTCAGTGCCTGTTTAACCGAATCACGCAAAGGTTTTTGAGTTACCTGATCCTGTGAGTTAACGGTAGAAACGGTCAGTACGTCAGAATTTACGCGTTGTTCGAACATAGTTCTTTCAGCTCTTTATTTCGTTACGCAAGATTTTCGAAGTATGCCTCCAACGCCTCCAGCTGTTCGCTGGCATCCTCAATGGCGTTGAATGTGCGCCGAAACTGGTCATTTGGGGCATGTTCCTGGAGATACCAGGAGACGTGCTTTCGCGCTATACGGTATCCCTTGCCTGAACCGTAAAAGTCGTGCAGCTCACGTATATGCGAAACAAGCAAACGCTTGACCTCTGCCAGTGGCAGCGGGGCAAGCAGCTCCCCAGTGTCCAGATAATGCTGGATTTCCCGGAAGATCCACGGTCTTCCCTGAGCAGCACGTCCTATCATCAGAGCATCGGCTCCGGTGTAGTCGAGCACTGCTCTGGCTTTATGCGGGTCAGTTATGTCTCCATTCGCGATAATCGGAATAGAAACACTCTGCTTAACTGTCCGAATACTGTCGTATTCAGCGTCTCCGTTGAACAGGCAGGCACGAGTGCGGCCATGTATCGTCAAAGCCTGAATGCCACAGCGTTCAGCCAATTGGGCAATCGCGACACAGTTTCTGTTTTCTGGATCCCATCCGGTACGGATTTTCAGCGTTACCGGGACATCAACAGCATTTACCACGGCAGAGAGAATTGACTCTACTACTGAGGGATACTGCAGTAAGGCGGAGCCCGCCATTTTGCGGTTCACCTTTTTCGCCGGGCAACCCATATTAATATCAATAACCTGTGCACCAGCATCAACATTAATACGTGCAGCCTGGGCCATCTCACTGGGATCACAGCCTGCAATCTGGACGGCACGAATGCCGGGTTCATCACTGTGCACCATGCGTAAACGAGATTTGTCACTGGCCCAGACTTCGGGGTTCGATGACAACATCTCAGAAACCGCCATTCCTGCACCCATCTCGTGACAAAGCGTTCTGAAAGGCCTGTCGGTAATACCGGCCATCGGCGCTGCAATCAGTCGATTTCTCAGCTGGAGGTTTCCAATGCGCATGAAGTCGTAATGCCATACTGTGTCTGCAAGGCGGCGTATATTACGCATTTTTTTATGAAGATGAAAGGCCAAACTTTGAACAATTCACAAGAAAACCGCTTTTATCCTGCACTGACCCTGTTGATAAGGATAAATAACAAGATAAATCAGTAGATTAAGTGTTTGTGTTTATTTTGTGAACAAAGGTTTTTCCGACGAAGATTCGGTATTCACCAGATAAAAAACGTCACATACCGTGATTAACGATACAAGCAGCGGTTTTATCAACCACAAAGACTGCGCCACAGGAGGGTTTAGCCTCAGCCGATTGCAATCGCGGCTCTGGGTGAAACACTGAACGGACAGTAACGAATGTTTAACAGCCCTGCCGATCCGCCAGGGCTGTTGTTGGTAGCTGCAATGCCTGAAAGGCTAAGCGGTTTTAACGCCTGTAATACGACACCACTCTTCCTTGACTGCAACGGGATCGAGCGCAAAATGCGTCCTGTAAGCTTCACAGACGCTTTCAGCCTGGCTCTCCAGTACGCCTGACAAACCAAGATGCCCGCCAGATTTAGGCAGGACACCAATAAGCGGTGCCAGCTCGCGGAGCGGCCCGGCCAGGATATTCGCGACCACGACATCAGCCTGCAGGTTTTCCGGCTGCTGATGCGGCAGATACAGGGATAAACGATCGGCCACCCCATTGCGCTCGGCGTTGTCGCGGCTGGCCTGGATCGCCTGGGGATCGATATCAATACCGATAGCCTGCGCCGCCCCAAGTTTAAGCGCCGCAATTGCCAGGATCCCTGAACCGCAGCCAAAATCGATCACGGTTTTACCCGCGAGATCCAGGCCGTCGAGCCACGTCAGGCACAGCGAAGTGGTGGGGTGCGTGCCGGTTCCGAACGCCAGGCCGGGATCGAGCATCACATTGACGGCATCGGGGTCGGGTACATCGCGCCAGCTTGGACAGATCCACAAACGCTCACCGAACCGCATAGGATGGAAGTTTTCCATCCATTCACGTTCCCAGTCTTTGTCTTCGATCTGCTCGATCTTGTGACGGAAATTCTCGCCGAGCAGCGGATGTTGAGACAGTTCCGCAATCACGCCATCCATGTCGCTTTCAGCGTCGAACAATCCGATAACGTCGGTATCACCCCATAAACGCGTTTCACCCGGCATAGGTTCATATACCGGCGTATCGTTTGTGTCCTGAAAGGTCACAGACACGGCACCGACTTCCATTAGCGCGTCGCTCAGTCCTTCCGCGTTTGCGCCAGAACTGTTAATTTTGATTTGAATCCAAGGCATAACGTCTCTCTTAATTCAGTGTTGTGGTGCATCAACCGCATGCGGTAAGCGCCCAAACAGGTTGCCGACCAGGAATGCCAGCAGACTTAACATTAATGACGGCACAATGGGATGAAAACCCCATAGTTGCAGACCAAAGGTTGCCAGAACGGCATAACATCCTCCGCCCACCACCATGCCGCTGACAGCGCCGGCGGCGTTAGCGCGCTCCCAATATAAACCCAGCACCAGCGGCCATAAGAACACGGCTTCCAGACCACCAAAAGCCAGCAGGTTGAGCCAGATAATCATGTCTGGCGGATGCCAGGCGACAAACAGCAGTATGACACCCAGCAAAAAGGTCACCGTTCCCGATAATATTCGCAACCGCGGCTCATTATCGATTTGCTGCGGTGCAAGGCGCAGGTAGAGATCTTTCACCAGCGTAGCGGAGGCCTGCAGCAACTGGGCATTGATAGTGGACATGATCGCCGCCATCGGCGCGGCTAAAAACAGCCCGGCAGCCAGTGGTGGTAGCACGGTGATCATCAGCGTAGGGATAACGCTGTCCGGCACGGTCAGGTCGGGTAATACCGCGCGTCCGAGCGCCCCAGCCAGATGCATTCCCAGCATCAGGAGCACAACAACAATGGTGCCAAGCACAATAGCCCGGTGTACCGCTTTACTGTCCTTGTAAGAGATACAGCGAACGGCGGTGTGCGGCAGGCCGATGACGCCAAAGCAGACCAGCACGATAAACGAGCTCAGGAACGTGGGCGTAATAATATCGCCCGGCCCCTCCGGCGACAGCAGCTTGGGATCGATGGCGTGCAGTTTATCGACGGCCGAGTGAATACCGCCAGCGTGGTGAATAACGGCAAACAGCAGTAAAAACGTGCCTATCAGCATCACCACGCCCTGCATCGCATCATTCAGCACACTGGCGCGGAAGCCGCCGAAGGCCGTATAAAGCGCTATTGTACCGCCAAAGATCAACAGGCCGGTGTCGTAAGGGATCCCGGCAGCGGTTTCCAGCAGACGCGCGCCACCAATAAACTGCACGGCCATCGCGCCCACGAAGGCAACCAGCAGGCTCAGGCTGGCTAACCAGACCAGCAGCGTACTGCCATAGCGTGCATAGAGCATATCGTTAAGGGTCACGGCGTTGTGCTTGCGCGCCAGAATGGCAAACTTTTTACCCAGCACGCCTAACGACAGCCAGACAGCAGGCACCTGTACCATAGCCAGCAGCACCCAGCCCAGGCCGTACTTATAAGCTGCACCCGGCCCGCCGATAAACGAGCTCGCACTGATATAGGTGGTCGTGATGGTCATTGCCAGGACAAATCCGCCCATTGAGCGGCTGCCCAGGAAATACTCAGTCAGGAAATTTCCCTGGCGTTGTTTTCGCATCGCAAAGACGGAAAGGCCCGCGATAACAGCCAGATAAGCCAGCAGTGGAAGAATGATTTCAGTGTTCATTTTCATCCTCCAGCGACATATTCCGGAAGATCTTACGCACCATCATCCAGCATAAAAAAATGAACAGCAGGGGGGCAAAAAGACAGGAGAGCTCAAACCAGCGAGGTAAGCCGGTCAGGCCAGTGGCATTTCCCCCTAACCAGGCAGAACCGCCCCAGACGGCTAACCAGGCCAGCGTCAGATAGAGTGACCAGCGAGCTTCTTTATGAGCCTGTAAATAACGCGCGTCCATAGTGTGACCTCAACGCCAGCGGGAAAAGAAAAAGGCCGGAATATCCGGCCTCAGACTGACTCAGCGTGGCGATTACTTCTCGTGCAGGCCAAGCTTTTTCTCCAGATAGTGGATATTGGTTCCACCCTGCTGGAAGTTCTCATCGGACATGATTTTCATCTGCAGTTCGATGTTGGTTTTGATACCGTCGATAATCAGCTCCGCCAGGGCATTTTTCATACGTGCAATGGCGATATCGCGGGTTTCACCGTAGGTGATTAACTTGCCAATCATGGAGTCATAATAAGGCGGTACGCTGTAACCGGCATAAATATGAGATTCCCAACGCACGCCAAAACCACCCGGCGCATGGAAGCGGGTGATTTTGCCCGGGCTTGGCAGGAAGCTAACCGGATCTTCCGCGTTGATACGGCACTCGACCGCATGACCGCGAATAATCACGTCTTCCTGCTTGATTGACAGCGGCTGACCCGCAGCAATACGCAGCTGCTCTTTAATCAGGTCAACGCCGGTGATCATCTCGGTAACCGGATGCTCAACCTGGATACGGGTGTTCATTTCAATGAAATAGAACTCGCCGTTTTCATACAGGAATTCAAACGTACCTGCCCCGCGATAGCCAATATCAATACAGGCTCGGGTGCAACGCTCACCGATGAAGGAACGCAATTCTGGCGTGATCCCCGGTGCTGGCGCTTCTTCCACGACCTTCTGGTGACGACGCTGCATTGAACAGTCGCGTTCGCCCAGATAAATGGCATTGCCCTGGCCGTCGGCCAGTACCTGAATCTCGATATGGCGTGGATTCTCCAGATACTTTTCCATGTAAACCATGTCGTTGTTGAAAGCCGCTTTGGCTTCCGCTTTCGTCATGTTGATGGATTGTTCCAGATCTTTATCGCTACGCACAACGCGCATGCCGCGACCGCCGCCGCCGCCAGAGGCTTTGATAATAACCGGATAGCCGATGCGCTTGGCGAAGGCACGGTTTTTTTCCATGTCATCGGTGAGCGAGCCATCGGAGCCGGGGACGGTAGGAACGCCCGCTTTCTTCATCGCGGTAATCGCGGACACTTTATCGCCCATCAGGCGAATGGTATCGGCTTTCGGACCGACGAAGATAAAGCCAGAACGCTCAACCTGCTCAGCAAAATCGGCGTTCTCAGAAAGGAAGCCGTAGCCGGGGTGAATCGCCACCGCGCCGGTGATCTCAGCGGCAGAAATCAGCGCCGGGATGTTGAGGTAACTTTTGACCGACTGCGCAGGGCCGATGCAAACCGTTTCGTCTGCCAGCAGCACGTGCTTCAGGTCACGATCCGCGCTTGAATGGACCGCGACAGTCTTGATGCCCAGTTCTTTACAGGCACGCAGAATGCGCAGCGCAATCTCACCGCGGTTAGCAATAACAATTTTATCCAGCATGGTTCGCCCCGTTATTCGATGACAACAAGTGGCTCGTCAAATTCTACCGGCTGACCACTTTCCACCAGAATGGCTTTAACAACGCCAGACTTATCCGCTTCAATCTGGTTCATCATTTTCATGGCTTCAACGATGCACAGCGTGTCACCTGCATTAACTTTCTGACCCACTTCCACGAATGCTTTTGCATCCGGGCTTGGTGTGCGATAGAAGGTCCCTACCATTGGTGAACGTACGATGTGGCCGCTGATCTCAGCAGGCGCGGCTTCTGCAACGGCGGCAACAGGTGCAACGGCTGTCGCCAGAGCAGGCTGTTGAGCAACCGGCGCGGCATAAGCCTGTTGCATCATTGGGTAACCGGTATTTGCAGGTGCGCGACTGATGCGAACAGACTCTTCGCCTTCGGAGATTTCTAGCTCAGAAATGCCAGATTCTTCAACCAGTTCGATCAGTTTTTTAATTTTACGAATATCCATGAATGGGGTTCCGTACTCAGTTTGATTAATTAGTATGAGACAGGCGCTTTACTGCCGTTTGCAATGCCCACGAGTAACCGTCAGCGCCAAGCCCACAAATGACGCCAGCAGAGACATCAGAAAAATAGGAGTGATGGCGAAAAGGCTCGCGACCGTGCACATTTGACAGGTGAACTTCGATAAAGGGAATATTCACCGCTAGCAGCGCATCACGTAATGCTACGCTGGTATGCGTAAACGCAGCAGGATTGATAAGGATATAATCCACATTGCCTTTTGCCTCATGAATGCGATCAATAAGCTGAAACTCAGCATTGGATTGCATATGGCTTAATCTTACATTCAGCTGGTCTGCCTGATGGCTCAAATCGGAAACGATCTGATCCAGGGTGACATCCCCGTATTTTTCAGGCTCGCGCGTCCCTAACAGATTAAGGTTGGGACCGTTCAAAAGCAGAATATGTAATTTGTCGGCCATCTTGCTGCCATCTCCCGCAATCATTGAGGCATCGCGTAAAATACCTTGCCGCTTTCCATTTGTCACCCGTCACAGTAAAAAAGAAGCGTCATATCGCAATAAAGCCGGGCATTATATCCGTTTCGTGGCATTTCGCAGCAAAATACTGGTCTTATCTGCGAAGTTGATCGTGTGCGGCCTGTGGACCCCATTTTTCGCAGACGTTCGGAGAAGCGCAGGGGCTAACGCGGCCACCATTTAATGAACTTTTTATAGCGCCAGGCTAACAGGATCAGGGCGAAAAGCGCGTAGATGACAGGCTGGGGAGAAAGGATTTTTACCGACCATATGTAGTGAATTGGGGCCAAAATCGCGACCAGATAAATCGCGTTGTGCAAGGTTTGCCAGCGTCTGCCCAGTTTTCGCTGCATGCGTTGAAAAGAGGTCACCGCCAGCGCCAGCAGAATAAACCAGCAAATAATTCCCAGCGTGAGATAGGGGCGTGAAATCAGTTCGCTACCGAGCAGACCAAGGTTGTTAATGCCCAGTTCCAGCAGGTAGTAGCTGGTTAAATGCAGGCTGGCCCAGAAAAAAGTCCAGATCCCCAGCAGCCGTCGGGTGCGAATGAGTAAAGGCTGTTTGGCGATGCGCGTTAACGGCGAGACAAGCAGCGTCGCCAGTAGCAGTTTCAGCGCCATACGGCCGGTAAAATGCTGGATATCTTTGGCGGGATCGGCGCTAAGACCGCCCTGCATAGCGGCCATAATCAAGTAAACCAGCGGTAAGAAAGCCGCCAGATGTAGCAGGACTTTAAGCCAGCCGATCTGCTTTATTGTCAGGCGCACTCAATAATTCTCCCGTAAATCCATACCGCGATACAGCGACGCGACCTGATCGGCATAACCGTTGAAGAGTAATGTCGGCTGACGATCCACATTAAAGCTGCTGCCCGGACCAATAAAACGCTCGGTCGCCTGCGACCAGCGTGGATGATTAACATGCGGATTAACGTTGGCATAGAAGCCGTACTCGTTATCGGCAATCTGGTTCCAGGTCGTCGGTGGCTGATCATGCGTCAGCGTGATTTTCACAATGGACTTGATGCCCTTAAAGCCATATTTCCATGGGACCGTCAGGCGAATCGGGGCGCCATTCTGCGGGGGCAGCGCTTTACCGTAAACGCCTGTCGTCAGAATCGTGAGGGGATGCATGGCTTCATCCAGACGCAAACCTTCTACATAAGGGTAATTTAGCCCGCCGCCGATAAAGCGATCTTTTTGACCTGGCATCTGATCGGGAGCATAAAGCGTCTGGAAAGCGACAAAACGCGCTTTGCTGGTGGGTTCAGCCAGCTTCAGGAGTTTATTGAGTTCGAAACCTATCCAGGGCACCACCATCGACCAGGCTTCAACGCATCGCATCCGATAGATACGCTGCTCCATGGCAAAGCGTTTGAAGATATCATCCATATCTAATGTGATGGGCTTTGCCACTTCGCCTTCAATCGTCAGCTTCCAGGGATCGGTCTTTAGCGTCCCCGCATTGGCGGCCGGATCGGCTTTATCAAGGCCAAACTCATAGAAATTGTTATAGCCCGAAACCTTGTCTGCAGGCGTCAACGGCAGGTTAGCCTGGTATTGTGCAGGTTTGGTAAAGTCCAGAGGGCGACCTGCGGGCGCGGGTGGGCGGTCATTGCCTTTAAACCAACTCAGAATATCGGCGTTGGCCATGCCGGGAATGCTGATAGCGGCAGCGCCCAGACCCAGGGTCTGAAGCACGCGACGACGATTCATATTAAAGATGTTTTCTGGCGTTACATCAGCTTCAGTCAGGCGTTTTTTCAGCGTCATCGTCTCTTCTCCGGCTCGATTTTCATCATCAGCATGATGACTATTACTTAAGTTGGCGAATTTTGCCGCAAAAATGTGAAATTTCCTGGTAAACCCTTCCAATGAGAATGCGCTGAAAAAAGGATAATTAAGCGCTCTGGGCCTTTCTCAACGGTATACTTCGGCTTCATGCACGACCTCGCTGCCGGCGGGAACAATTTCTGTTATTTTTCTCAAAATTTCTCCCGGCGGACGGGCAGAGGGGCGGCGTGATTCGGCTACAACCGTAGTGAAACAGGCACAGGGATGCGATTAACTACCAAACTTTCTGCATTTATTACATTTATTAGCGTACTGGCAATGGTTTTAATGCTGGTGGGCTGTGCTTTTAGCGTTTTCTGGCTCACGCATCAACGCGTTGAAAATCGCGTACAGGTTTTGGCAACGGAAGTGGATAAAGTCTTGCTAAAACAGCCGCCCGATGCGTTAGAAGCCTGGCTTGCGCCGGTCTTACCCGTCATCAACGCTGAGCAATTATCTTTATACAATGGCCGGCAGAATGTTTTTACGCTTTCCCGCCACGAAAACCAGATGCTGCAACATCAAAAAAACCGCTACATCCACTTTGACATTGCGCTGATGCATCAGCCGGGTATGCGTTTGCAATTGACGATACTTGACCCGGCACAAACCTGGCTACGATCTATTCCCACCACCTATACGCTTGCCGCCCTGATGCTGGTGGTGCTGATTATGGCGGTGACGCTGTTCATCACCCATCGCTGGCTGGTAAGACAATGGCGCGGAATGGAACAGTTGGAGAGCCGGTCGGCATCAATTCTCAGCGGCGCGCGCCAGCTTTATCGCCAGAAGCATGCTGATGAGTGGCCGCCCAAAGCCAGCCGGGCAATTGACGTCTTGCTCTCCGATTTACAGGAAGCCGGTGAGCAGCGTGTGCGCATTGATACCTTAATTCGTACCTTCGCTGCACAGGACGGGCGGACGGGGCTGAATAATCGCCTTTTCTTCGACAGTCAGCTGGCAACGCTGCTTGAAGATCAGGAAGATGTTGGCACGCATGGCGTGGTCATGATGATCCGTTTTCCTGAACTTGATACACATGATGATTCACTGGGGCCCGTGCTGGTCGAAGAGTATCTCTTCAATGTCGTGAATATGTTGTCGACCTTTGTCATGCGTTACCCCGGCGCACTTCTGGCCCGCTATTTTCGCAGCGATTTTGCGGTCTTACTGCCGCACCGCAGCCTGAAAGAGGCTAACAGCATCGCCGATCACCTCATCAATGCGGTCGATGCCCTGCCGCCTATGCGCATGGTCAACCGGGACGATTTTATCCACATAGGTATCAGCGCCTGGCACAGCGGACAGACGGTGCCCCAGGTCATGGAAAACGTTGAAATGGCCACGCGTCGGGCAACCCTGTCGGGCGGAAACAACTGGTCCAATGGCGCAGGAAATCCCCTGGATGCCGGGCGCGGCAGCGTTCGCTGGCGTACTCTGCTGGAAAATACCTTAAGTCGCGGCGGCCCCCGGTTATATCAAAAGCCCGCCGTGGACAGAGAGGGTAAGGTGCGGCATCGCGTTCTGCTCACGCGCATTTTTGACGGGGATAAAGAGGTCCTGTCGGCAGAATATATGCCCCTGGTTCAGCAGCTCGGTATGGCTGAGAACTGGGACCGGCAGATGGTATTACGCGTTGCCGCACTCTCTGAATTGTGGCCGGAAGAGACGCTGGCGATCCCCGTTAACATTGAGTCGTTGCTGAAACGTCCCTTTATTGCCTGGTTGTACACGATGTTGCTGCAGTGCCCAAAAAGTCAAAGAAAGCGATTTTTATTTGAACTTGCAGAAGGGGACGTCTGTCAACACATCAGCGATTTGATTCCCGTATTTCACGCATTGCAGGCGTTCGGTTGTCGCATCGCCGTTAATCAGGCGGGTTTGACGGTGGTCAGCAGTGCCTATATCCGGCAATTACCGGTTGAGTTGATCAAGCTGGATGCGGGTTTAGTACGTAATATTGAGCGACGTACAGAAAACCAGCTGTTCGTGCGAAGCTTACTGGATGTTTGCAAACCCACCGGGACGCAGCTGTATGCGACTGGTGTGCGAACGCACGCAGAGTGGCAGACTTTGGTCGGGTTAGGTGTAGAAGGTGGTCAGGGTGACTTTTTTTCACCTTCACAACCGGTTAACAGTAACGTAAAAAAGTACTCCCAACGTTACCGTTTTTAATCGTTTGACCGGTTTCAGGGTTATCGCCTGCGCTTTTGGTGAATATGTGACAATAAACAGGCAGAATAATGCGCCTGAAATGTTAGATTTTATGTCGGAGTAAAGTTAAGAAAATTCTTTAACATGCCGCTCTGATGCCGTGGTATCGCTGTTCCGCTCGTGTGCGTAACAGGCATAAATGATGTAAAGCGAATGCAGTCTAATTTTTCACCGAAGCAGAACGTTTTTGCGCCTTGTGGCAGCTTCGTGTGGTTGGTAAAGTAAGCGGATTTTATTTTCCGCCTCCAGCTTGCAGGATTATCCTTTAGTATGTTTAAAAAATTTCGTGGCATGTTTTCAAATGACTTGTCCATTGACCTGGGTACCGCGAACACCCTGATTTATGTAAAAGGACAAGGCATCGTGCTGAACGAGCCTTCCGTGGTTGCTATTCGCCAGGATCGTGCCGGTTCACCAAAAAGCGTGGCGGCAGTAGGTCATGACGCCAAACAGATGCTTGGCCGTACGCCAGGCAATATCGCAGCTATTCGTCCAATGAAAGATGGCGTTATCGCCGATTTCTTTGTGACGGAAAAAATGCTGCAGCACTTCATTAAGCAGGTTCACAGCAACAGCTTTATGCGTCCAAGCCCGCGCGTGCTGGTCTGTGTGCCAGTTGGCGCTACCCAGGTTGAACGTCGTGCGATTCGCGAATCGGCCCAGGGCGCTGGCGCCCGCGAAGTTTTCCTGATTGAAGAGCCGATGGCGGCCGCGATTGGTGCTGGCCTACCGGTTTCCGAAGCAACGGGTTCTATGGTCGTCGATATCGGTGGTGGTACCACTGAAGTCGCCGTTATTTCCCTGAACGGCGTCGTGTACTCGTCATCCGTCCGTATCGGCGGTGATCGTTTCGACGAAGCCATTATTAATTATGTGCGCCGTAACTATGGTTCACTGATTGGTGAAGCCACGGCAGAACGCATCAAGCATGAGATCGGCTCGGCTTATCCGGGCGATGAAGTGCGCGAAATTGAAGTGCGTGGACGTAACCTGGCGGAAGGTGTGCCACGCGGCTTTACACTTAATTCCAACGAGATTCTTGAAGCCCTGCAAGAGCCTCTGACCGGTATCGTCAGTGCAGTCATGGTTGCGCTGGAACAGTGCCCGCCGGAGCTGGCATCTGATATCTCCGAGCGCGGTATGGTACTGACCGGTGGTGGTGCGCTGCTGCGTAACCTGGATCGCCTGCTGATGGAAGAAACCGGTATTCCTGTGGTCGTCGCGGAAGATCCCCTGACCTGCGTGGCTCGCGGTGGCGGTAAAGCGTTGGAAATGATCGACATGCATGGCGGCGATTTATTCAGCGAAGAATAATTGCCTCAACCGGCTGGAATCGTTGTAACAGTGCGCAGGGAGTAGCGTGTAAACCGGCGCTGCGTGCATCGGTATGATGTGACCAGCCCAGGAAAGTGCGGCCCGCCCGTACTTTCTTACCTTGTAGTCGAGGAACACGCAGATTATATGAAGCCGATTTTTAGCAGAGGGCCTTCTCTGCAATTGCGTCTATTTCTGGCGGTGATTGTGGCGATTGCCATTATCATCGCTGATAGTCGCGTGAGTTCATTTACTCAAATACGCAACTATCTGGACACGTCGGTCAGTCCGTTTTACTTCCTGGCCAACGGGCCGCGCCAGCTACTTGATGGCGTGTCAGACACGCTGGCTTCTCGCCAGCAGCTCGAACTGGAAAATAAAGCGTTACGTCGAGAGCTTTTTCTGAAGAACAGCGACCTGCTCATGCTGGGGCAATATAAGCAGGAGAACGCGCGCCTGCGCGAGCTGCTGGGTTCCCCACTGCGTCAGGACGAGCACAAGATGGTGACCCAGGTGATATCTACCGGCACCGATCCTTACACCGATCAGGTCGTGATCGATAAGGGCAGTGCGAATGGCGTATACGAAGGCCAGCCGGTTATCAGTGATAAAGGTGTGGTCGGTCAGGTGATTGCCGTAGGCCAGTTCACCAGCCGTGTTCTGTTGATTTGTGATGCATCACATGCGCTGCCTATTCAGGTGCTGCGCAATGACATTCGTGTCATCGCAGCGGGCAATGGCTGTACGGAAGATCTGCAGCTGGAGCATCTGCCGGGCAATACTGACATTCGCGTTGGTGACGTGCTGGTCACCTCTGGTTTAGGTGGCCGTTTCCCTGAAGGCTATCCGGTGGGTGTTGTGTCATCGGTCAAGGTTGACACACAGCGCGCCTACACGGTCATTCAGGCGCATCCCACCGCGGGTCTGCAACGTCTGCGTTACCTGCTGCTGCTGTGGGGCGCGGATCGCAAAGGCGAGATGCCGATGGCACCTGACGATGTTCATCGGGTAGCTAATGAACGGCTGATGCAAATGATGCCGCAGGTTCTGCCTCCCGCCGGTGAAATGGGCCCTCCTGCGCCTTCAGCGCAGAACACCACTCCGGCTTCGGGCAGTGGCGAAAGCGCCGCACAGGGTTCCGCTTCGCGCTCACGCGGAGGCCAGAATTGAGTCGATATCGCAGCCAGGGTCGATGGGTTATCTGGCTGTCCTTCCTTATGGCCTTTATTCTGCAAATCATGCCGTGGCCGGAACAGATCTATATGTTCCGGCCATCATGGCTATTGCTGATTCTCGTGTATTGGGTTCTGGCGCTACCGCACCGTGTCAACGTCGGAAGTGGTTTTCTGCTGGGAGCGATTATGGATTTAATCGCGGGTTCGACGCTCGGCGTTCGGGCGTTGGCGCTGAGCATCATCGCCTATCTGGTCGCATTTAAATTCCAGCTATTCCGTAACTTAGCGTTGTGGCAGCAGGCGTTAATGGTTATGGTGCTGTCATTAGCAATGGATGTGATCGTCTTCTGGGCGGAGTTTCTGGTGATCAACGTCTCATTCCGCCCTGAAATTTTCTGGAGCAGTGTTGTCGACGGGATTCTCTGGCCGTGGCTATTCTTATTAATGAGAAAGATCCGCCGTCAGTTCGCTGTTCAATAAGGAAATTTATGGTAACCCTTTATCTGGCCTCCGCGTCTCCCCGTCGACGTGAGCTGCTGACCCAACTGGGTCTGACCTTTGAGCGCATCATCACTGACGTTGAAGAACAGCGTCAGCCCCATGAAGCGGCAGACGTTTATGTCCGCCGCCTGGCGCATGACAAAGCGAAAGCCGGTACGCTGATTGCCCAACACGATTTGCCGGTGCTGGGCGCGGATACCATTGTCGTGCTCAATGGAGAAGTGCTGGAAAAACCGCACGATGCCGACCATGCCAGCGCCATGCTCAGTAAACTCTCCGGGAAAACCCATCAGGTCATGACCGCAATTGCCCTCGCCGATCGTCAGCAGGTGCTGGACTGCCTGGTGGTAACCGAGGTGACATTTCGTAACTTAACCGCGCGCGACATTACCGATTACATCGCAACAGGTGAACCCATGGATAAAGCCGGCGCATACGGCATTCAGGGGAAGGGCGGAAACTTTGTTCGTAAAATCAATGGAAGTTATCACGCGGTGGTCGGATTGCCCTTGGTTGAGACAGCGGAGCTGATCGACCATTTTCAGTCACTGCGTGCCGTAAGGGGTTAACATGACGGCTGAACTATTGGTTAATGTTACGCCTGCTGAAACGCGTGTCGCCTATATCGACGGCGGTATCCTGCAGGAAATCCATATTGAGCGTGAAGCCCGACGCGGCATCGTTGGCAATATCTACAAGGGACGCGTCAGTCGCGTGCTGCCTGGCATGCAGGCGGCCTTTGTGGATATCGGACTGGACAAGGCCGCTTTCCTGCATGCTTCTGACATCATGCCGCATACGGAATGTGTCGCAGGCGATGAAAAGAAAAATTTTGTCGTACGCGATATCGCAGAACTGGTTCGTCAGGGGCAGGATTTGGTCGTGCAGGTAGTGAAAGACCCGCTTGGCACAAAAGGCGCGCGCCTGACTACGGATATCACATTGCCTTCCCGTTATTTGGTGTTCATGCCTGGTGCTGCGCACGTCGGGGTTTCTCAACGTATTGCCAGTGAAAAAGAACGCGAGCGTCTCAAAGCGGTGGTGGCTGACTACTGCGACGATCTGGGCGGCTTTATTATTCGCACGGCAGCCGAAGGCATTGGCGAAGAAGAGCTGGCACAGGATGCCGCCTTTCTGAAACGTCTGTGGACCAAAGTCAGCGAGCGGAAAAAACGTAACCAGACACGTTGCCTGCTTTATGGCGAACTGGCGCTGGCGCAGCGTATTCTGCGAGACTTTGCCGGCGCAGCCCTTGACCGCATTCGCGTAGACTCGCGGCTGACCTGTGATTTACTTAACGATTTTACCAGCGAATACATTCCCGAGATGGCCAGCAAGCTCGAACTTTACAACGGCAAGCAGCCCATCTTCGATCTGTTCGACGTTGAAAATGAGATTCAACGCTCGCTGGAGCGTAAAGTTGAACTCAAATCTGGCGGATACCTCATCATCGATCAAACTGAAGCGATGACGACGATAGACATCAACACGGGTGCCTTTGTCGGACACCGAAACCTTGATGAGACGATCTTTAATACCAACGTGGAAGCCACTCAGGCCATTGCACGTCAGCTAAGGCTTCGCAACCTTGGCGGCATTATTATCATCGACTTCATTGATATGAGTAATGAAGATCATCGTCGTCGCGTACTGCATTCACTGGAAACGGCGCTGAATAAAGATCGGGTCAAGACCGGTATCAGCGGTTTTTCCGCATTGGGGCTGGTGGAAATGACCCGCAAGCGCACGCGCGAAAGCATTGAGCACGTGCTGTGCGAAGACTGTCCTGTGTGCAAAGGGCGCGGCACGCTGAAAACGGTTGAAACCGTGTGCTATGAAATCATGCGCGAAATCGTCCGCGTGCACCATGCTTATGATTCGGATCGTTTCCTGGTGTATGTTTCGCCAACCGTAGGTGAAGCGTTGAAAACGGATGAGTCCCATGCGCTGGCCGAAGTGGAGCTTTTCGTGGGCAAGCAGGTAAAGGTGCATGTCGAAGCGCTTTACACCCAGGAACAATTTGACGTGGTGATGATGTAATACTGGCTGGTCGGGCTGACGATGCCTGACTGCACATTTTAGGGTAAAATGTGAACCCATACCGCTATGTCATAGGACGCCGGGTATGAGCAGCAACCATCCGTCGTTAACGGTAGACAAGGAGAGGTGTGAGTGAGGCAGTTGCCAAGAATTCTGTTACTGCTGCTCGCGACAGTCGTTGTGATTGTGGCGCTGCTCGTCAGCGCGCTACGTCTGGCGATGCCGCATCTCGATGCCTATCGCAGTCAGGTCCTTCAGTGGGTTTCTGACGCCAGCGGCGTCAACGTGAAAGCCAGTGAGCTACGTGGCAAGTGGGAGAATTTTGGGCCCACGCTACAAATCCGCAATTTAGACGTCGATATGAAAGAGACGGGGTCGCTCTCTATCGCGCGTATCACCGTGGCACTGGACGTCTGGCAGTCACTGCTTCACTGGCGCTGGCAGTTCCGCGATCTTACCTTCTGGCAGTTACATCTCGACAGCACACAGCCTCTGTTAACCAGTGACAATGACAAGCACAGTTTCAAACTCACCCAGGTTAACGATCTGTTTTTGCGCCAGTTCGATCACTTTGACCTGCGTGACAGCACCATTCGTTTTATCACGCCATCCGGCCAACATGCTGAACTGGCGATACCGAAACTGACATGGCTGAATGAAAACACCCGGCATCGGGCTGAAGGTGAAGTCAGCTTGTCGAGCTTTACCGGCCAGCACGGCGTGGTGCAGGTCCGTCTCGACCTGAAAGACAGCGGTGGCTTACTCAACGATGGTCGTATCTGGATGCAGGCTGATGACGTTGATATGCGCCCCTGGCTGGGCCGCTGGGTGCGGGATAATACGCGTCTTGACAGTGCCCGATTCAGTCTGGCGGCCTGGGTTAATTTGCGCGATGGCGACGTCTATGCCGGCGATCTGCTGTTAAGTCGGGGCGGCGCAAGCTGGCAGGGCGAAAGCGGCCCACATACGCTGAGCGTTGATAACCTTACTGCCCATCTGTCGCGTTACAAAAATGGCTGGGTGGTTAATGTGCCGCAAACCAAACTCAGCACAGACGGTAACGCCTGGCCCGCTGGTCATTTTTCGCTACTCTGGCAACCTCAGGACGCGCAGATGCTGGGCAGCAACAGCGAGGCTGAGGTACGGGTTCGCGCGACGCAACTGGCGCTGGACCATATTGCCCCCCTGGTGCCGCTGTTTGCGCCCTTGTCACCGGCGCTGTTTGATAACTGGCGAGCACTGCGACCTCGCGGCACCATTGACGGGCTGGCCCTGGATATTCCTGTTGAGCAGCCTGAGCAGACACGCTTTCAGGTTAAATGGCGAGATTTCAGCTGGCAGTACTGGAAACTGGTTCCGGGAATCAGTCATTTAAGTGGCGAGGCAGCAGGCAGCCTGAATAACGGACAGGCCAGGATTGCGATGGGTCAGGCTACGGTGCCCTATGGTGATATGTTCCAGGCCCCGTTAGAGATCAAGAAGGTGACTGGCAGCATGAACTGGCTGCGTGACCAACACGGACTGACTCTGGCAGGTCAGGATCTTGATGTACAGGCGCGTTCACTCTGGGCGCATGGCGATTTCCGTTATCAGCAAAATACCGATACGCATCCTCAGCTGGATATCCTGGCCGGGATCAACGTTACTGACGCGGGCGATGCCTGGCGCTATTTCCCAACGCCGTTAATGGGGCATTCACTTACGCGCTATCTGAGCGGTGCCGTAAAAGGGGGCAGGGTCGACAATGCCACGCTGCTGTTCAACGGCAATCCGGCGCTTTTCCCCTTCCAGCACAACGACGGCATGTTTCAGGTCTGGGTACCGTTACGCAAGGCTACCTATGGCTTCCAGCCGGGTTGGCCGGATATCAGCAATCTCGATATCGATCTTAACTTTCTCAATGACGGTTTGTGGATGCAGGCTCATCTGGCAAAACTGGGGGAGGTTAATGCCCGCAACGTCAGCGCCGTCATTCCTGATTACATGAAGGAAAAGCTGATTATCAATGGCGATATCAGCGGTGATGGGCAGGAAATTGGCGAATACTTTCAGCACACGCCACTTAAGTCCTCGCTGGGCGCGGCGCTGGAGCAGCTACAGATTAAAGGTCTGACCAAGGGCCACCTCAAACTTGATATTCCGCTGGATGGTAAGGATGTTCACGCCAGCGGTGATGTGGTGATGAACAATAACAGCCTGCATATCAAGCCGCTGAACACCACCATGACGCATCTGACAGGACAGTTTCGTTATGACAACGGCAATCTCGAAAGCGATCAGATGCAGGCTAACTGGTTTGGTCAGCCACTCAATGTCAGCTTTAGTACGAAAGAAAACCCCGATGATTTTGGCGTTAACGTAAAGTTGCTTGCTGACTGGCAGCTGGCAAAAATCACCGGAATGCCGCCTCAGATTGGCACCCAACTGGCCGGGCATCTTCCCTGGCAGGGTGAGGTGAACGTTTCCTTACCGCACAAGGGCGGCGCGCGTTATGACGTAGCCTTGAAAGGTGACGGAAAAGAAGTAAGTAGTCGCTTACCTTCGCCGCTTGATAAAAAAGCGGGCGAAAGCCTGCCGATCGCCGTCAATGCTAAAGGCGATTTAACGCATTTTGATCTCAGCGGTAGCGTGGATGAACGACATAAGTTCAACAGCCGCTGGCTGCTGGAACCCACACTGCGCGTCGATCGGGGCATCTGGCTTAACGATACAAAAACCCTACCGACGTTGCCAGACCGATCGGGAATGGTGCTGAACCTGCCGGCGCTGGATGGCGAAGCCTGGGCGGCATTGATCGCGACCGGCGACGGCGGATCAACCCGTTCGACGACGGGTGAGCATCAGGTGGGCGGCGCAACGCTGCCGGGCAATATTATCCTGCGCAGTCCTTCTGTGACTCTGGCCGGGCAACAGTGGCATAACGTTGATACCTCTCTCACTCAGGAAATGAGTGGTAAGACCCGGGTGAAGGTCAACGCCGATGAGCTGAGAGGCCAGTTAACGACCTCACCTTCGGCCCCGTGGCAGATTGCACTGGATTACCTGTATTACAATCCAGAATGGAAGGCGACGGCCGATCAAAAAGGCGCGTCGACTTCACCGCTGGGACAAAAGAGCGAGCGGATCGATTTTAGTCAGTGGCCTGCCTTACAGCTGCAGTGTACAGAATGCTGGCTGTTGGGGCAGAAGTATGGTCGGGTGAACGCCAGACTGCAGCCCAATGGAAGTACGTTAGCACTCACTAACGGACTGGTTGACACCGGCACCTCGCGCCTGAATATTCAGGGCGAATGGGTTAATCGTCCAGACGACCAGCGAACCTCATTGAAAGGCACATTACAAGGTAGCAACATCAATAACGCCACCAACTGGTTTGGCGTAAATACACCGCTGCGGGATGCGCCTTTCAAGATTGATTATGATCTGCACTGGCGCTCTGCACCGTGGCAGCCTGCAGCGGAAACGCTGAGCGGCACATTAAAAACGCATTTTGGCAAAGGGCAAATCAGTGATGTGGATACCGGCGCTGCGGGACAGATCCTGCGTCTGCTGAGCTTTGATGCGCTGTTACGCAAACTGCGTTTTGACTTCAGCGATACCTTTAACAAAGGATTCTACTTCGACGCCATCAACGGCACCGCCTGGATTGAAAATGGCGTCGTACGCACGGATAACCTGCTTGTCGATGGGCTGGAAGCGGATATCGCCATGCAGGGGAATATGGACCTGGTGAAGCGCCGCATTGATATGGAAGCGATAGTCACGCCAGAAATCTCAGCCTCAGTCGGCGTAGCGGCTGCGTTTGCCATCAATCCGGTGGTGGGCGCTGCGGTATTTGCTGCCAGCAAGGTGCTGGGGCCGCTCTGGAGTAAGATTTCCGTGCTGCGTTATCACATCAGCGGGCCGCTGGATAAGCCTGAAATTGATGAAGTAATGCGTAAACCACGCGAAACCTATAACAAGTGATATTTGACGGCGTAACATAATTGCCGCAGGCTATGATTATCCGAGCACATATTAAGTGAGAAACGATGACTCTGAATCTGGTAAGTGAGCAGTTGCTAACTGCTAACAACATTAATCAGCAGGACCTTTTTTCCCTGTTAGGGCAGCTTTCAGAACGTCGTCTGGACTATGCCGATCTCTATTTCCAGTCCAGCTTCCATGAATCCTGGGTTCTGGAAGATAAAATCATTAAAGACGGGTCCTACCATATCGATCAGGGCGTGGGCGTACGCGCCGTAAGCGGTGAAAAAACCGGCTTTGCCTATGCTGACCAAATTACCCTGAATGCGTTGCGTTTATCTTCTGAAGCGGCACGCAGCATTGTGCGTGAACAAGGCAACGGCAAGGCACAGACGCTGTCGGCCGTAGTTAACCGCTCGCTGTACGCGCCGGTCGATCCGCTCGGTAGCCTGAGCCGTGAAGATAAAATAGCCCTTCTGCATCGTGTAGACCAGGTCGCACGTGCTGCCGATCCCCGCGTTCAGGAAGTCAATGCCAGCCTGACTGGCGTCTATGAGCAGGTCCTGGTTGCCGCCACTGACGGCACCTTAGCCGCCGATGTCCGCCCACTGGTTCGTCTGTCCATCAGCGTCCAGGTTGAAGATCAGGGCAAGCGTGAGCGCGGTTCAAGCGGCGGCGGTGCGCGTACCGGCTATGCCTTTTTCCTGGCCGATGAGAACGGCGAGGTGCGGGCCGATGCCTGGGCTCGTGAGGCCGTGCGCATGGCGCTGGTAAATCTGTCAGCGGTGGCTGCGCCTGCAGGAACCTTACCCGTGGTGTTGGGCGCTGGCTGGCCGGGCGTACTGCTGCACGAAGCCGTAGGTCACGGCCTGGAAGGTGATTTCAATCGCCGTGGTACATCGGTCTTTAGCGGCAAGATGGGCCAACTGGTCGCTTCTGATCTGTGCACCGTTGTCGATGACGGCACGATTGATGGATTGCGGGGTTCGTTAGCTATCGACGATGAAGGCGTGCCGGGGCAATACAATGTGCTGATCGAAAATGGCGTATTGAAAGGCTATATGCAGGATAAGCTGAATGCCCGTCTGATGGGGGTGAATCCCACCGGTAATGGTCGTCGCGAATCCTATGCGCACCTGCCGATGCCGCGTATGACAAATACTTATATGCTGGCCGGTAAATCCACGCCGCAGGACATCATTGAAAGCGTGGAGTACGGATTATATGCCCCTAACTTCGGCGGCGGTCAGGTCGATATCACTTCCGGAAAATTTGTGTTCTCCACCTCGGAAGCCTATCTGATTGAGAAGGGCAAAGTGACCAAACCCGTAAAAGGGGCGACATTGATCGGCTCCGGTATCGAGGCAATGCAGCAAATTTCGATGGTCGGCAACGACCTGGCGCTGGATAAAGGCGTTGGCGTCTGTGGTAAAGAAGGACAGAGCCTGCCGGTAGGCGTGGGGCAACCCACACTCAAGCTGGATAAGCTGACAATCGGCGGCACCGCCTGACCGAGACGCAAAACCCGCCAACTGGCGGGTTTTTAGCTTTTGCGGTGCTGTTTGTACTGCTCGGCAACCTGCTCGAAATACTGCGTCAGATAGTCGATGCAAACCTGCACTTTCAGCGGCAGCTTGTCTCTTTCAGTATAAAGCGCATAAACCGGTCGTGGGTCAGATTGGTACTGCGGGAACAAAATATCAATCTCACCTTTCTTGATTTCATCCGCCACCCACATCATCGGGACATAGGCGATGCCATTACCGGCCTTAAGCCAGCGGATGAGCGTCTGAGAGTCATTGGTGACAAAACGCCCCTGCGGTGATAAACGCGTAACGATGCCTTCGGGGGCAATCAGCTCAAAATTGTTATCTGGCCTTACGCTGTATTCCAGCCAGGCAAATTTAGTGATATCGCCAGGTTTCTCCGGCGTCCCATGCTGCGTCAGATAGTGTTTAGCGGCACAGACCACCATTGGCATCGCCCCGAGTCGGCGCGAGAACAGGCTCGAATCCTTTAAAGCGCCCACCCGGATCACCACGTCCAGCCCATCCGCGATTAAATCTGGCGCAGGAATACCGGTGACCAGGTTGACGCTCAGCCCCGGGTAATCACGCAGCATATCGCTCGTCATACCGGCCAGCACGTTCTGTGCCATCGTGGAAGAGCTGCCAATGCGTAGTACGCCGATCGGCGTGTTATTAAAGGCATAAAGCTGTTCGTGAACCTGGTTAGCCTCTGCCAGCATACGGCGACAGCCCTGATAGTAGATTTTACCGGCTTCAGTGAGCCCAATGCTGCGCGTACTGCGGTTGAGTAACTTTACCTGCAGCGCATCTTCCAGTTTGGCGACAATCTGGCTAATTGATGACACGCTAAGGTGAAGCTGTCGTGCGGCCGCAGTAAAAGAACCCAGTTCAACTACTTTGGCAAAAATCGACATACCTTTGAGTCGTTCCATTGTTTACTCTGGCTAAAAAGTGATTTAGATCACATTCAGTAGAAAACGTATAGTTAAGCGCGTTACTATATGTCGACCGGGGTATGACCTGGCGACGCTTCATTACCTGAAAACACCCGATGATACGCTATTATTAAGTCAGCCGTAGTTCAGATGTGGCTTATGGCGCGCAGGCGTTTGCGTCCTTCAGGCGGTGAATTATCCCGGCCGTATCGAACTAAGGATTTTTAATGAGTGTACTTCCGGTATTTGTCATGTTTGGGCTCTCTTTTCCGCCCATTTTCATCGAACTCATCGTTTCGCTCATGCTGTTCTGGATAGTGAAACGTGTGCTGACGCCCAGCGGTATCTACGATCTTGTCTGGCATCCGGCACTCTTCAATACAGCCCTTTACTGCTGTGTATTTTATCTGGTATCCCGTTTATTTGTTTGAGGTTTACGTGAACACGCTTATAAGAAAAATCGCGCGTTACGCGATCACCATCCTGCTGGTCATCATCGCCGTCATTATCATATTCCGTGCCTGGGTGTTCTATACCGAATCCCCCTGGACACGCGATGCAAGGTTTGCGGCCGATGTGGTCGCGATTTCACCTGATGTCACCGGGTTAATTACCGAGGTTCCCGTTCACGACAACCAACGGGTTAAAAAAGGTGACACGCTGTTTGTGGTCGATCGTCCACGGTACCAAAAAGCGTTAGATGAAGCGCAGGCTGATGTGGAATATTACCAGGCACTGGTTAATGAAAAACGCCGTGAGGCCGGACGTCGAAACCGACTCGGGACCTCTGCGATGTCACGCGAAGCCATTGAGCAGTCCAACAACGATCTGCAAACCAGTGAACATCAACTGGCAAAATCTGTCGCTACCCGCGATCTGGCTAAGATCGACCTGGAACGAACCACGATCACCGCGCCGTCAGATGGATGGGTGACGAACCTGAACGTCTACCAGGGCGAATTCATTACGCGGGGAGCGGTTGCCGTGGCGCTGGTACAGCAGCGCTCATTTTACGTGCTGGCTTATCTCGAAGAGACCAAGCTGCATGGTGTGCGCCCCGGCTTTCGGGCCGAGATCACGCCATTGGGCAGCGATGTGACGCTGCGCGGTACGGTTGACAGCATCGCGGCAGGCGTGACCAACAGCAGCAGCAGCGTTGACAGTAAAGGAATGGCAACGGTCCAGTCTAACCTGGAGTGGGTACGCCTGGCGCAGCGCGTACCGGTTCGCATCCGTCTTGACCAGGACCCCGGCAATCACTATCCGGCCGGAACGACAGCGACCGTGGTCATCACTGGCACAGAGGATCGTCAGCATACTGATACATCGCCCATCATGTCCTTCTTTAACCGTCTACGTGAGTTTGGTTAAGAGGACGCTATGACTGAGTTCCTGCGGTTCCCGATAAAGCTGACTTTTGCGCTGGTTGCGGCGCTGATGATCGGCTTTCATCTTAACCTTGAAACCCCCCGCTGGGCCGTCATGACGGCGGGCATTGTGGCAGGCGGGACGGCGTTTGCGGCAGGCGGCGATCCCTATTCGGGCGCATTACGCTATCGCGGTATTCTTCGTATCATCGGAACCTTTATTGGCTGTGTCGCCGCGCTGGTCATCATGATTGCGACCGTACGCGCACCGGTAGTCATGCTGCTGTTGTGTTGTATTTGGGCGGGTTTCTGCGTATGGCTGTCTTCGCTGATCAAGGTTGAAAACTCCTATGCGCTCGGACTGGCTGGTTACACCGCGTTAATTATTGTCGTGACGGCGAATGCCAGTGGTGGGCTGACGCTGGTCCCGCAATATGCCGTGGAACGCTGTAGCGAGATCATTTTAGGGATACTGTGCGCCATTCTGGCCGATATGATTTTCTCGCCACGTTCGATTAAAAAAGTGATTGATGCTGAAGTTGACTCGCTACTGGTGGCGCATTACAGGTTGCTGCAGCTGTGCGTGGCGCATGAGGACAAAGAAGAAGTCGATAAAGCCTGGGGGGCTTTGGTACGGCGTACCACGGCGCTCAGCGGTATGCGTAGCCAGTTGATGATGGAGTCTTCGCGCTGGCAGAATACCAGTCGACGGCTGCAAATGCTGAACACTCTGTCACTGACGATGATTACCCAGGCGGCTGAAACCTTTTTAATTCAAAACTCACGGCCTGACTACATTGCAACGCAGTATCGTGTGTTAATGGAGAAAGAGGCAGCGACGGCAGAAGACGTACACAAGCGTATGAAAGCGCTGCGACGGTTAATTGCCGTCAGCAGTAAAACGGTCCCCGAGACGCTGGAAAGCTGGGTTGAGGCAGCAACGGAATATCAGTTGCTGACGCATGGCATCAAAAGTAACGGCCGTATCACAGCGCTGGAGGAGGGGATTCTTCAGCGCGAGGTCGTGATTCAGGCGCGTTCTGCTGAAAACCACCATGCGATGATTAACGGTGTTCGCACCTTTGTAGCGACTGCGCTCGGTTCGCTGTTCTGGCTCTATACCGGCTGGACATCAGGTAGCGGCTGTATGGTCATGTTGGGCGTGATTACGGCACTGGCGATGCGCATGCCCAATCCACTCATGATGGCTAAAGACTTTGTTTACGGTATGACGGTGGCGGTCCCGCTGGGCGCACTCTATTTCATGTATATTTTGCCCAACACCCAACAAAGTGCCGTGCTGCTGTGCATTGCCATTGGCCTGTTAGGGTTTATTTCCGGCATTTTAATTCAGCGCAGGCAGATTGGTACGCTGGGAGCCATGGTCGGCACAATCAACGTGCTGGTGCTGGATAATCCGATGCAGTTCAACTTTACGCAGTTTATCGACAATGCGCTGGGACAGTGGATCGGCAGCTTCGTTGCGTTGATGGTCATCCTGTTGATTCGGGATAAGTCCAAAGCGCGCACGGGCCGTAAATTGCTCAACCGCTTCATGTATGCGGCGGTCTCGGCGATGACCACTAACCAGGCTCGCCGTCGTGAAAACCATCTTCCGGCACTCTATCAGCAGCTCTTTTTACTGCTTAACCTGTTCCCGGGTGACATCGACAAATATCGCATTGCCCTGACCTTAATTATTGGTCATCAGCGATTACGTGCTGCCGATGTGCCGGTTAATGCCGATCTGTCTGCGTATCATCGCCAGCTGCGCCACACGGCGGATCGGATCATCTCGGTACGCAGTGACGAAAAGCGCCGTTACTATTTCGAACGGTTACTCAAAGAGCTGGATGTCTATCAGCACAAGCTGGCGCACTATGACGCCCCAACCAGCGTGACCGAGCCGGTAACGCGACTGGCTGAGATGCTGAAAAAATATCAAAATACGCTCGTCCAAATCTGAATTATGGCCGCGGCAAGCGCTGGCGGCCATGATGATCCCCCGTGTTACCTGACCTGTCATTTTTGCCATCTATACTTTCCTGACAGATGACAAACCGACAGGAGCACCTAATGCATTCTTTACTGCACGACAGCGAACTGTTCCAGACAGGCTATCTGGTAAACGGGCAATGGCTGCGTACCACGTCTACCTTTGACGTGACGAATCCTGCCACGGGCGAGGTCGTCGCTCAGGTGGCAAAAGCAGGAAAAACGGAAACGGAAGCTGCAATAAAGGCTGCCCAGGATGCTTTCCCAGCGTGGCGAGCACAGACCGCCAAGGGGCGTTCAGAACTGCTGTACCGCTGGTATAGGTTAATCATTGAACACAAACGCTGGCTGGCTGAGCTAATGACAACGGAGCAAGGTAAGCCGCTCAAGGAAGCAGAAGGCGAAGTGGAATATGCCGCCAGCTTTATTCAATGGTTCGCCGAGCAGGCTAAACGGGCTAACGGTGAAATCATCCCTCCTGCTAAAGCGGGATCGCGCATTCTGGCAACCCGTGAGCCGGTCGGCGTCGTCGCCGCTATCACGCCCTGGAATTTCCCTATGGCGATGCTGACACGTAAGTTAGGCCCGGCGCTGGCAGCGGGATGTACAGGCATTATTAAACCCGCGAATAACACACCGCTTTCCGCATTTGCCTTACTGGCGCTGGCAAAAAAAGCCGGCATCCCTGATGGCGTGCTTAACGGTGTAGCAGGCGACACGCATGCCATTAGCGATGCCATTATGGCCAGCAAAGCCGTACGTAAAATTTCCTTTACCGGTTCCACGGCAGTGGGGAAAACGCTAATGCGTAACGCTGCTGAAACCATGAAAAAGGTTTCGATGGAACTGGGCGGTAATGCGCCCTATATCGTCTTTGAAGATGCGGATATCGATGCAGCCGTGCAGGGAGCCATCGCCAATAAATTCCGCAATGCCGGTCAGGTTTGTGTCAGCGTTAACCGCTTTTTCATTCACAGTGCAGTTTACGAACGTTTTACGACCCAACTGGCCGCTGAAGTGGATAAGCTTAGCGTCGGAAACGGCATGGATAATGGCGTGGTCGTCGGCCCGTTAATCGAATCATCCGCATTAGAAAAAGTCGAAGAGCATGTCAAAGATGCCATTGCTCAGGGCGGAAAAGTGCTGACGGGTGGTCAGCGGCACGCGCTGGGCGGAAATTTTTGGCAGCCAACGGTCATTGTTGAGGCACATGAAGGCATGAAACTGGCTCAGGAAGAAACGTTTGGGCCGGTGGCAGCCTGTTTCCGCTTTGATGACGAAGAAGAGGTTATCCGTCGTGCCAACCAGACGGAATACGGGCTGGCGGCGTATTTTTATACGCAAAACCTGCAGCGGGTATTCCGGGTCTCTGCCGCGCTCGAAAGTGGAATGATTGGCATCAATGAGTGTGCGGTCTCGACAGAGTTGGCCCCCTTTGGCGGCGTGAAAGAGTCTGGTCTGGGACGTGAAGGATCGGTACTGGGGATGGATGAGTACCTGGAGGTCAAAGCGCTGCACCTCGGCGGGTTAAGTTAGATGAACATCCGGGCGGCGCAGGGCCGCCCAGAACCGGATAACGGGAGTCGCCAGTATGAGAGTCGAGCGTTTTGATTTTAATGAGATTGTCGATCAGGCCCATTTTTTACGGCAATTTTGCGAACGCTTTGCTTTAAAGGCGTACGCCATCTGTGATTTGGATGGATTGTGGGACATCATTGTCTGCAAAGGTTTACCTCTCCCCCTGAAAATAGAGTTTGTGAATTTAGGACAAGGGCAGAAGCGGCGATATGGAGCCTTAATTCTGCTGTTCGACGAGGCGGAAGAGGAGCTGGAAGGACAACTGCAATTTAACGTAATAGAGCGTTAACAGCGTTGAAGACCGACTAACGTGTATTATCGGGTCGCCCACGTGCGAGAAATTCCTCGAGAGCTCTCGCAACGTCACCGTTTGCTGACGCTGAGCATTTTCAGGTCGTGCTAACCTGCCACCTCATCATCAGGACAGGTTACATGAAAAGTAAAAATGGCACGCCCACGCCCCATGATGCGACATTCCGTCAATTTTTGTCCCAGCCCACCATTGCCCGTGATTTTATGGCATTGCATCTTCCGGCAGAGTTTCTTGCGCTGTGCGATCTGGATACGTTAAAACTGGAATCTGGCGCTTTTGTGGAAGAGGACTTACGGCAATATTTTAGCGATATACTGTACAGTCTAAAAACCACAAGCCGCGATGATGGCTATATCCATGTGTTGATTGAACATCAGTCATCACCTGACAGGCATATGGCATTCAGACTGATGCGTTATGCCATTGCGGCAATGCAGCGGCACCTGGATGCCGGGCACAAAAAACTCCCGTTAGTCATTCCGATTTTATTCTACAGTGGCAAACGCAGTCCCTATCCCTATAGTACCCGCTGGCTGGACGAATTTTCGATTCCCGCCTTCGCCAGTCGGCTCTACAGCAACGCTTTTCCGCTAGTGGACGTGACGGTGATTCCTGATGAGGAGATTGTCGGCCACCGCAGCATGGCTGCATTAACACTGCTGCAAAAGCATATTCATCAAAGAGATTTAGCAGAACTCATCGATAAGCTGGCCCCTGTCACACTGGCGGGTTATCTCTCTTCATCACAGGTTATATCGTTGGTAAACTATCTTTTACAGGCGGGCGAAACCGCGGACGCTGACCTTTTCGTCAGAACGCTGGCGCAGCGGGTGCCGCAACATGAGGATGCATTGATGACCATCGCACAACAGCTTGAGCAGAAAGGCATTGAAAAGGGGATGGAAAAGGGCCTGGAAGAGGGCCTTCAGCTTGGTGAACAACGTGGCCTGGTGAAAGGCCGCAGTGAGGGAGAACGGTCGGCTGCACTAAAAATCGCGCGAACAATGCTGCAAAACGGTTTGCCTCCCAGCCTTGTCGCAGAGATGACCGGACTGTCAGACGATGATTTGGCGCAGATTGCCCATTGATATATTGCGCCTTAGGTCTGTGATTTACGGTACTGTTGACAGCGTATTAATCCCCCGCGTAAGCCAGACTTCTTCTGCTCATGTCGTTTTATGTCGCTGAATCCCGTCGATTAACATTGGCGGATGAAGGCTGCCTTTGCTTACCCCCTGTCACAGTTCACTCACCGCGCGTTTCAGGCAAAAAAAAGCCCCGGCGAGCGGGGCTAAAGGGTTCGTCATACGTCAGACGAGGAACTATTTATACAGCTGCGCGGTGATGTGGTAGCTGTCACCGGTATTAGCCTCAATAATTTTATAGGCACTTGCGCCTTGTTCATCCGCTTTCTGGGACAGCTGGGCGCGATAGTCGATAGGTGAACCCGCAACGCCACTGATGCTTACGGTTCCTGCAGGTTGCAGATTCTGCGTTTGATCGGCCGTGACGAGCTGCGCTGCTGAAGCGCCAAAAGCGATCACGGAGAGCAGACTCATCGTTGCGATGGTTGATTTGATGTTCATGATTTATTCCTCATAGCAATCAACAACCTGCGGAATGGCATACATAGAGCGGGTCATCGATTTTGTCAGGGCGGCAACATTGCCGCAGATGAATTATTTATACAGTTCGGCGGTGACGTGGAAGGTATCGTCACGGTTGTTCTCAATCACGCGGTAATGGCCTGCACCTTGTGCATCCGCTTTCTCAGACAGTACCTGGCGGATGTTGGTCTGGTCGCCATTGATACCGCTTACGCTAATTGTTTGGTTTAGCGGCTGCAGATTCATGTCTTGCGCCTGCTGATTTGTGACCATGCTAGCGGCATTGGCACCAAAAGAGAGCAGTGAGGCCACGCCCAGCGCGGCAATCGTTAATTGGATTTTCATCATTCATTCTCCGGTAAGGATGTTTAACCAGCGGTCGCATTGGGACCGCTGGTTACCTGTCAGGTCCTGCGAGTTTATTTGTACAGCTCAGCCGTCGCGTGGTAGTTGCCGTCGTTATAGGCCTCAATAACACGGAAAGCTTTCGCGCCTTGTTGATCGGCTTTATCGCTCAGTTGCTGTCTGATATCGGATGGCGCGCCGGCCACACCGCTCACGCTTACCGTGCCAACAGGCTGCAGATTTTGTGCTTGTGAAGCAGAAATATAATCTGCTGCAGAAGCGCCGAATGACAGGGCAGATAAAATGCTCAAGGCAGCGATGGTAGATTTAGTTTTCATAAAAGATGTCCTCGTCCTGGTTGTTCTTCTTTTTTATTAGTGTGATTCACATCACGAAACTAAGTATAGGACTAATAACGGCAGAAATTAATACCTGCCTAATAATGTTTTGTTGATGCAATTTAACCATTTGGGATTTTTTAATAACTAAAAGTTATTAAAAATGGCTAAAATGCCACTACAGATGGGTAATTACGCATAAAAACAGTAAGATACGTTACTTTAACTTTTAGTGCGAAAAATCATGGTTGATCTGGCTGCTTATCTGTTTTGGTCTGGGTGATGACGCCAGTATTTGAATGTAAAGCAGTGTAAAATAGCGCGTAATGTTAAAGGTGGCAAAGGGTATGACCAATATTTTATGCGCTGAAAACGACGCGGCTAAAGAGTAATGCCTTGAAAAGTAACGTATCGGCTGAAAGAGAGCTGACAGAAGGAAGAGGGGGATAACGGGCAGAATAAACCGGCGATGTGCTGCCGGTTAGCGGGAACGACTATAGCTCTTGTTCAAACAGGACGAGGATAGCATCGTGAAGTTGTTTGACGGTAAAGGCGCGTGCCGGCGTGATAAAAATGGTGTCATCACCCGCAATCGTCCCCAGAATCCCCTCAGATTTACCCAGAGAATCCAGCAGGCGAGCGATCAGCTGCGCTGCGCCAGGGCTGGTATGGATCACGACCAGCGCATCATTGTAGTCAATATCCAGAACCAGATTCTTCAATGGACTGGTTGTTGTCGGCACGCCCAGCTCGGCAGGCAAACAGTACACCATCTCCATTTTGGCATTGCGGGTCCGCACCGCGCCAAACTTTGTCAGCATCCGGGAAACTTTGGACTGGTTGATGTTCTCAAAGCCGTCTTCCTGAAGCGCCTGAACAATTTCGCCCTGAGAACTGAATTTTTCTTCTTTTAATAAAGCCTTGAAGGCTTTGATCAGATCGTCTTGTTTCGATGGGTTTCGCATAATTTACCAGTAAATGTAAGAAAAACCGCGGAACAGACCGCAGCAAAGTCATTATTATGCATATAAATGAATTTTTATGCAATTGGTTGTTAATTGAACGGGGCGGTATCCATGGCGGGCGGCGATAATAGCAAAGAATTTACTCAGACCAAAACCCAGCTCACAGCCTGGAAAGGCAAAGGTTGCAAAGCTGTTATATTATTGATGAGGTAAGAAAATAAAAATTTACACTGCCGTTCTCTGTCTGCCGACGTCAAGGTTGTCGATTTCAGGTGATACCGGCCAACTCCCGCGCAACAGTTGGAGAGAAATCCCGTCACCGTCGTCGGCGCTTACCTGAGGTAGCCCTGACACGGCAAACAGGTTAGCTCGTTGTCTGCAACGCAGGATGAGGACGATATAGCGATGATAAGTAAGTTTTAAAATCCCGAGACTGCGGGCATTAGCGCGTAAAATAGTCTCGGATACCCGTCATCACCTGAGCAGTTGATTAAGGTCTGACACAGATGGAATTTCGGCTCTTCTCTGCCCCACCTTAATAAGGAGTTATGAATGAAAGTTGCCGTACTCGGTGCCGCTGGTGGCATAGGCCAGGCGCTAGCACTTCTACTCAAAACCCAGCTTCCCGCAGGTTCAGAACTTTCTCTCTACGACATCGCGCCCGTCACGCCTGGCGTCGCGGTCGATCTCAGCCACATTCCTACCGCAGTTAACATTAAGGGTTTTAGTGGGGAAGATGCCACCCCGGCTTTAAAAGGTGCGGATGTCGTGCTCATCTCTGCTGGGGTAGCGCGTAAGCCTGGTATGGATCGGGCCGATTTGTTTAACGTCAATGCCGGCATCGTGCGTAATTTGATTGAGCAGGTTGCTACGACAGCGCCGAAAGCGTTAATTGGGGTGATCACCAATCCGGTTAACACGACGGTGGCGATTGCGGCCGAGGTCCTGAAGAAACACGGTGTTTATGACAAGAATCGACTGTTTGGCGTGACAACGCTGGACATTATTCGCGCCAATACCTTTGTCGCTGAGCTGAAAGGCAAACAGCCTGGCGAGGTGAACGTGCCCGTGGTGGGGGGACACTCAGGCGTCACTATTCTGCCATTACTGTCCCAGGTTGCGGGCGTCAGCTTTAGCGATCAGGAAGTGGCTGACCTCACCAAACGTATTCAAAACGCCGGTACAGAAGTGGTGGAAGCGAAGGCTGGTGGGGGGTCAGCAACGTTATCCATGGGGCAGGCCGCCGCCCGTTTCGGTTTATCGCTGGTACGTGCCTTAAACGGCGAAGCGAACGTTGTGGAGTGTGCCTACGTGGAAGGCGATGGCGAGCATGCCCGCTTCTTCTCTCAGCCCCTGCTGTTAGGTAAAAACGGCGTGGCGGAGCGTAAGCCTGTTGGTGCCCTTAGCCCGTTTGAACAGCAGGCGCTGGATGGCATGCTGGAAACACTGAAAAAAGATATCGCGCAGGGCGAAGCTTTTGTGAAGCAATAACCCCCGCAGCCCGAACAGGAAAACGCCCGGTCAAACCGGGCGTTTTTTTATAACCCGCCTGATTTAAAAGTCCGCGTCGTCGACGCACCATTTCCGGCAGGCGTTTTTCTGCTTAAGGTTTCTACCCGCATCTGGAAGGGTGGGAAAGGCATTTCGATACCATGTTCTGCAAAGCCGTGCAGAATAAGCTGATGCAGTTCATGGCGAAGCGGCATGCGATGGCCCATTTCAGCGGCGTGTACGCGTAGCTCAAACAACTGTATTCCCTGCTGCAGGTCAACCAGAAACACTTCCGGCGGCGGTGTATCCAGAACGTAGCTACAACGTTCTGCAGCCAGCTTCAGCAACGTGGTGACCTCCTCGCTGCTTACCTGTGCGGGAGCGGGTATGGTCAGCACGACGCGCGTGACGGAGTCCGACAGCGACCAGTTAACAAACTGTTCTGTAATAAAGGCCTTATTAGGCACGATGATCTCTTTGCGATCCCAGTCTGTAATTGTCGTGGCGCGGGTATTGATGCGCGTAATGCTGCCGGTCAGATCGCGAATAGTAACGGTATCGCCAATACGAATGGGTTTTTCAAACAAAATGATCAGGCCGGAGATAAAGTTCGCAAAAATCTCCTGCAGACCAAATCCCAACCCAACGCCCAGGCCGGTCACCAGCCATTGCAGCTTGGACCATTCAATTCCAATCAATGAGAAGCCGAGCAAGCCACCAATTAGCAGCAGCAAATACTTGGTCAGCGTGGTAATGGCATAGCCAGTGCCTGGCGACAAATCAAGATGCTGCAGCAGGGCCAGCTCAAGCAGGGCCGGCATATTGCGCACCAGCTGCGTCGTAATCACGAACACCAGAATGGCGATCAGAACGGCGCCCAGCGTAATGGGTTGAATACTCTCCACGCCCTGAACGGAGGTGTTGACATCCCATAAACGAATATTCTCAAGGAAACCAAACGCAGAGTGGATTTCCGACCACAGGACAATGACTGACACCAGCGCAATCAGCGTCAGGATTGACCTGACCAGGCGCAGTGACTGAGCACTGATGGCGTCCAAATCAATCACGGGCTCTTCTATTTCAATAACGTCAGTATTTTGCGCCTGATCTTTTTCTTCTTCGTTGCGCGCGCGATTGGCCAGCATATCGGCCCGGCGCTGGCGTGCGCGATCGAACCCCAGCCTGCGTCGTTGAATCAGCATCCAGCGGCGAATGATATGGTAAATAACCAGCAGGAAAAACCAGATTGCCACCGAGGTTTCCAGACGTGCCAGCAGCGCCTGCGCTGTTTCAAGGTAACCAATCATGGAGGCCAGCGCGGCCAGCAATGGAATGGCGATCATAATATTCCACAGCAGGCGGTTAATCATGTTTTCGCCGTTGCCCTCTTTATCAAGATAAAGAGGGATCCCTGCACGTTTTAGACTTACCGTAACAAGACTCAGGGCGCCACAGATCAAAATAAAACACAGTCGGCCCAGGGTGGCAGAGAACAGACGATCGTCAAGGTTATCAAAGGTGATCAGCAGCATAATCAGCGGCACGATCAGGCCAATACTCAACGAGTAGTAACGCATGGCACGCGCAACGCGTACCTGCGGCCAGCGGAAATGCACAATGAACAAACCGTTGGCGCGGGCAAACTGGGCGCTGACCATGAATATCCACAGCAGAGGCAGCGTCGCCGTAATGCCATCGCCGATAGCAACGGCTACCGGATACGGCCAGGCGTTTTGCAGCCCGTATCCCAGGGTTGCCCAAAGCACAGGAAGCGGAAGCGCGACCAGAATTGACCAGAAAACAGTGCGGATGGTCAGGCGGAAGCGATCCTGGGTGACCTTACCAACCTTACTGGCTGAGCGTTCCAAAAAAGCGTTGAAGTGACGACGTGTACTCAGGCTAAAACCGACCAGCAACACGGCACCCAAAATGGGCAGGACGGTGCTGCGGCTGGTAAACATCATTGCCAGAGCTTTGCCAAGCTGCCCAAGCGTATCCAGCGTAAGCAGGTGCGACAGGCCTTTAGCCACGTCCAGAGGATAGCTCAATGAAATGGGGCTGACATCTGCTGTCCAGAACAGATAGCGGTGCGTGGCGTCTTTGACTTCGGTTAACGCATCCTGAAGCTGCGTATTGGCGACCTTGAGTTTAGTGATTTCCAGAATCAGCGTATCGCAGCCGGATATCAGGGAGTTCAGCAATTCTCGCTGCGTTTTTAACTGTGCATCCAGAATGCGCTTTTGGTCGCTGGTAAAAGGCTGCCCGTCCGCCTGATGTGCTTTGCGAAGCGCATTCTGTCGTTCCAGAAGATCTTCATAATGCAGGCGCTGAACGCGCAGCTGTGCCATTTCATTATCGATTTGCTGAGATTTCGGCATATCGGGTAAACGCGCCACCTGTGCCCGAAGCGCATCGCCGAGCAGGTTAGAGGCACCCAGCCACTGGGATTGTTCCCGCAACGTTGCCAGCGCCTGACGGACCTGAATAATTTGATTGGTGGCGAGGCGCTGTTGCGATGCCACCAGATCCATGCGCTGTGCCTGCTGATTCAGCGCACCGGACAAATCGCGGTTAACCCGAAACTGCTCACTGATCTCGGGCGGTAAATCACCACTGTTTTCCGCCAGCTGTTCCGTACGCGCCAGCGCCGTTTCGGCCTCGCGCTGACGTTGTTCATTCAGTTGATTACGTAAAGCCTGCAGATAATTATCAAGCTGGGTCACTTTGCGCTGATGCACCTCGGCGCGCATGCGAGCCAGCTCCTGGCGATTGTTGGCCGACAACTGCGCCAGCTCATACTCATCGACTTTGGCTTTATTGGCGGCATTTTCTGCCTGGCGAGCCACCAGTTGGGCCTGACCGACTGGAGTGGCAGCGCTGCCGGCACTCTGTAAGCGCCGTTCGCTCTCGGTCAGTGCCCGGCGCGCTTCCGTTTGCTGCTGTGGCAACTGCGACAGGGAATCACTGATCTCTCTGGCACGGTCCTGCTCCTGCTGGGCCTGGCGTCCTTCTTCAATCAGCTGACTGCTGATTTGCAGAATCTCTTGTTCCAGCTCTGCGCTGGTCATCGTGCTGCGCACGGTTTTAGCGTTGTCGTTAAGCGTGGCGATTTGCTGCCTTAACTCGCGGGCAAGGCGCGGAAAATCGTCAATAACCTGTTGATACTGTTGTGCGCGTTCGAGGGCATCATCGCGTTCAGAGAGCGAGGCCAGTGCGGCTTCCAGTGACTGAATTTGTTCAGTTTGCGAGGGGGCATTTTTAGTGGCTTTGACCTCTTCCAGCTGCTGTTTGAGCTGGCTGGCATCAGGCAGGCTGGCGGCTAGCGTAGAAGAGCTGAGCCAGAGGCTCAGCAGCAGACAAAAGATCGAACGCACGAACATAGGTTCTACTCGACAGCGTCAGGCGCGGTAGTCGTCAGTGGAAGGGCGAGCGCTAAAGGTTGGCCCAGTCGAACCTTACTTTCCGCCTCAAGGCTTTCCGCCAGCTTGATTCGGCCAGGCGCGAACAGGTTGATTACCGTAGAACCCAGTTTAAAGCGGCCCATTTCCTGACCTTTGAGTAATACCACGGCACCGTCATGATCGGCGGCCGGGTAATGCCAGCGTTTAATAATGCCTTCGCGCGGCGGTGTGACGGTGCCTGCCCAAACGGTTTCAATGCTGCCGACAATCGTTGCGCCCACCAGGATCTGCACCATCGGACCCATATCGGTTTCAAAGTAACAAATTACGCGCTCGTTACGGGCAAAGAGGTTAGGGATGTTACGTGCGGTCAGCGGATTAACGGAGTAAAGATCGCCCGGTACATAGATCATCTCACGCAGGATGCCGTTACAAGGCATGTGGACGCGGTGATAATCACGCGGTGCCAGGTAAGTGGTCGCAAATTCCCCCTCACGAAACTGTGCCGCCATATGCTCATTACCGGCGAGCAGGGCGTCGATCGTGTAGTAATGGCCTTTCGCCTGGAAAATCTGATCGCCTTCAATATGGCCAAGCTGGCTGATCGCGCCGTCAGCAGGCAGAACGATCAGGCTGGCATCGGGATCGATTGGGCGTGCATCGTCCTTTAACGGACGAACAAAGAAATCGTTAAAGGTGCGGTAGCTGGCGGTATCCGGTTTCCGTGCTTCAGCCATATCGACTTTGTAAAACCAGACAAAAATATCAATGACCAGCTTCGTCAGCCAGCCGCCGCGACGGCTGGCTCCCCAACCCGCAAGTTCAGTCAGCCATTTTTTTGGAAGAATGTGATTCAAGCCGAGTTTAAAACGATCAAACACCCTAGCCTCCTGGCTATCTTTCATAACATTGACAAAAAGGGAGCGGATTGTAACAGCGCCCCAGTCAGATGGCGAATACGCCGTTACGGGCCTTAATCTTCACTCTCGGCGAAGTTTTTCCGGGTTTTCATTTGCGCCATGCTTTCAAGAATACGGTGGTAGTTATAGAAGCGTGATTGATCGATTTTGCCGTTTTCAACGGCTTCACGAATCGCACAGCCCGGATCGGTGTCATGCTTACAGTCACGAAACTTACAATCGCCTAAGAACGCACGGAATTCGACAAATCCACGCGTGATTTGTTCCGGCTCAAGATGCCACAAACCAAACTCACGGACACCCGGAGAATCAATCACATCCCCGCCCTCGGGGAAATGATAAAGCCGGGATGCGGTCGTGGTATGTTGGCCCAGTCCGGAAACATCGGAAACATCATTGGTCAGAATGGCGGTGTCCTGCTGTTGATCGAAGCCAAGCAGGGCGTTCAGCAGGCTGGACTTACCTACGCCGGACTGCCCGGCAAAGATACTTATCCGGTCAGTTAAGGCTGCCTGCAGTGCATTCAAACCCTCTTTCACATGGCTGGAAACCATCAATACCCGATAACCGATCTTGCGGTAAATCTCCATCTGCTCGTCAACAAACGCACGTGCGTTGTCATCCAGCAGATCGATTTTGTTCAGCACCAGTAGGGGCTCAATATCCAGTGTTTCGCTGGCGACCAGATAACGGTCGATAATATTCAGTGACAGCTCTGGCAGAATCGCGGACACGATAATAATTTGATCGATGTTTGCGGCGATGGGTTTGACGCCATCGTAGAAATCGGGGCGCGTCAGCACGCTGGTGCGTTCGTGCACCGCTTCAACAATACCTTTACCGCCGTTTAGCGCGGGACGCCATACCACCCGATCGCCGGTGACCAGCGAACGAATCGTGCGACGTATATTGCAACGGTGGGTAAGGCCAGCACTGTCCTCGACATCGGCATGCATGCCAAATCGGCTGACCACCACGCCCTCTGCGTCCTGACCAAACAAATTATCGTCCGCTTCCGGGCGCGTTTTGCGCTGGTTCAAACGACGATCGTGGTTAGCGCTTACGCGACGTTGTTGACCTTTAGACAGTTTATTTTTACTCACTCACCCTCACCGTTTAGCTGGATTTCGCCCTGAGGGGCAAAACGTCTATGATACACCTTATTCATGATGAATGACGACTCAGCAACCACAGGTAACAGCATGGCCACTGGAAAAGAAAATAATCTAATTTGGATCGACCTTGAAATGACCGGACTCGATCCGGAACGCGATCGCATTATTGAGATCGCCACTATCGTGACCGATGCCGACCTCAATATCCTGGCTGAAGGGCCGGTGATGGCGGTTCATCAGTCAGATGCACAGCTCGCCTTAATGGACGAATGGAACGTTCGTACACATACCAATAGCGGTTTGGTGGAACGGGTAAAGGCCAGTAAGATTGACGATCGCGCTGCGGAAAAAGCGACTATCGAGTTCCTACAGCAGTGGGTGCCCGCAAATACCTCGCCCATCTGCGGCAACAGCATTGGGCAGGATCGCCGTTTCCTGTTCAAGTACATGCCAGAGCTGGAAGCCTATTTCCACTACCGCTATTTAGATGTCAGCACGCTCAAGGAACTGGCTCGTCGTTGGAAGCCAGACATTCTTCCAGGCTTCAAAAAGAGCGGCTCGCATCAGGCGTTAGACGATATTCGTGAGTCCGTTGCCGAACTGGCGTACTACCGCCAACACTTTTTGCAGCTTTAAACCGCAAAGGGTGCGCAGGAAATCGCCAGGTTGATGCAATAAGCAGCAAACGCATCAAAAGCGCAAATTTTTGCTGTAAGCATCTTGCAGCAGCAGCGATTTCTCGTATAATGCGCACCCCGTACCGGTGAAGAATTTATGACGGTACAAGGCGCGGGAATAGCTCAGTTGGTAGAGCACGACCTTGCCAAGGTCGGGGTCGCGAGTTCGAGTCTCGTTTCCCGCTCCAGATTAAGTTTAGCAGCACCCTCTATGCGGGAATAGCTCAGTTGGTAGAGCACGACCTTGCCAAGGTCGGGGTCGCGAGTTCGAGTCTCGTTTCCCGCTCCAAAATATGTTTAGCAGTGCCCTTCTATGCGGGAATAGCTCAGTTGGTAGAGCACGACCTTGCCAAGGTCGGGGTCGCGAGTTCGAGTCTCGTTTCCCGCTCCAGTTTTGTCACTTTCTTTGTCGCAGCCTGCCAGGCTGGATGATGATCTTTAGTACTACAGTCAGAGTTATCCACAGCAGGACAGATGACTGTTCATGCTTTTTTGCCGTTCTGTAAAACTCTTTTAAACAGAGTTATCCACAGATATAGGGATTAAGCCAAACGCTAGACTCATTTGCAAAATAACACAAATTTTATTTAACCTATTGATAGTTAATGAAATAATAATATTTCATTATGTTATTTGATTCTGTCACTTGTGTTATTACGATTGAATGACAAGGTGTTTTTATTTTTATTCACAGGATGTGGAAATCTGTTTCCTGTGCATCGTTGCGCAATCAGGCATCACGCGGCAATCCCTTCTCTATTACCCTGACGAGCCTTTTTTGCTGTGCTGGCTGTACGTCAATCTCTACGTGCTTTCGCTTATCCTGTTGCTGCGCAATGGCCCACTGAATATGTTCGTCCAGTAAATCACTTTCACCCAGCCGCTGTTCGAGTATGGGGAGGATCTCTGCGCTCCACGGGGCATTCCCCAGCGCCACCGCAATATTGCGTGACCAGCGCTGATAACCAATTCGGCGGATGGGAGAGCCTTCGGTAATACGCAGGAATTTCGCTTCATCCCACTGAAACAGTGCGGTTAACGCTGGCGCATGCAGCGCTGCGCGGGGTGAAAAATCTGCTTCGTCAGTCAGTTGCCCATAGCGGTTCCAGGGGCAGATGAGCTGGCAGTCGTCACAGCCATAAATGCGGTTCCCCATCAGGGGCCGCAGCGCTTCGGGAATGGCGCCTTCGAGCTCAATCGTCAGGTAGGAAATGCAGCGGCGGGCATCCACCGTGTAGGGCGCCACGATAGCGCCTGTCGGGCAAATCGTCATGCAGGCCACGCAGCGTCCACACTGCTCTTCCTGTGGAGAATCTATCGGCAGAGGCAGGTCGATCAGCAATTCCCCCAGGAAAAACCATGAGCCCGCCTCCCGGTTCAGGATCAACGAGTGTTTGCCGGTCCAGCCCAATCCGGCTTTCTCTGCCAGAGGGCGTTCAAGCAGTGGGGCAGAATCGACAAACGGACGAAACTGGCTTTCGCCACAGTGGGCCTGAATCATTTCTCCGAGCTTTTTCAGGCGATTGCGCAATACTTTGTGATAATCACGGCCCAGCGCATAGCGGCTGACATAACCTAACTGTGGGTTTTTCAGCGTACTGGCGAAAGCGGCTTTGGCAGGAAGATAATTCATGCGCACGCTGATCACCCGCAGCGTACCGGGTAACAGCTCACGGGGACGCGCACGCATCATTCCATGGCGGGCCATCCATTCCATCTCGCCATGGTACTGTTTGTCCAGCCATGCCTGCAGACGCGGTTCTTCAGCGCTGAGATCGGTGTCGGTAATACCGACCTGCTGAAAGCCGAGATCGCGTCCCCACTGTTTAATGTGTTGAGCGAGTTGATCAAGATCGAGAGGGTATGACATGACTAACCAGAATTCGAAGAGAAACGGCAGCAGTTTACCACACTCTGTCTGGCCTGCGCAGGCACTGGCACAACTTGAGCGTGAGGGTGCCGATGCACTGGGTATCTCGCTCTACGAGCTGATGTTAAGGGCAGGACAGGCCGCCTATGAGCATATAACTGTCCACTGGCCGGATGCAGAGCACTGGCTGGTGCTGTGCGGTCATGGCAATAACGGAGGCGATGGTTATGTGGTTGCCCGTCTGGCGCAGGCTGCAGGCAAACAGGTGACGCTTCTGGCCTGTGATAGCGATAAGCCGCTGCCCGACGAAGCAGAGGCCGCCAGAAACAGCTGGCTTGAAGCGGGTGGGGTGATCCATGCGCCCGACGTGGCCTGGCCTGAAAAGGTCGATATTATCGTCGATGCGTTACTGGGAACAGGCATCAGCCGGGCGCCCGCCGAACCTGTTTCCACCCTGATAACTCAGGTAAACGCACATGACGCGCCGGTCATGGCGATTGACCTCCCCACTGGTCTGTCTGCAGCGACAGGCAACACACCGGGAGAGGTTATCAATGCCACGCATACGTTGAGCGTTATTGCGCTGAAGCCCGGACAGCTTACCGGCAAGGCGCGGGACTGTATTGGGTCGCTTTACTTTGCCGACCTGGGACTGCAAAGCTTTCTGTCAGCGCAGTCGCCGCCTATGGTGCGCTACGATGCCCGTTTTTTATCCCACTGGCTGAAACCGCGTAAAGCAACGTCCCACAAAGGCGAACAGGGGCGTTTGTTGGTGATAGGCGGTGACAGCGGCACCGCCGGTGCCGTGCGGATGTCGGCAGAAGCCGCGCTACGAACGGGAAGTGGTTTGGTGCGAGTGCTTACTCACAAAGACAATATTATTCCTATCCTCACCGCGCGCCCGGAAATTATGGTGGATGTGCTCACGGACGCGGGACTGGCTGATGCGCTGGAATGGGCGGATGTCATCGCCATCGGTCCGGGGCTGGGACAGCGGGAATGGGGCAAAAAGGCGCTCGAAAAGGTTAAAAGTACTGAAAAGCCCATGCTTTGGGATGCAGATGCGCTTAACTTGCTGGCAATAAGCGCTGAGAAACGTCAGAATCGCATTATAACGCCGCATCCGGGTGAAGCTGCTCGTTTACTGGGTGTTAAGACCAGCGAAATTGAGAGTGACCGCTTACAAGCCGCACGAGAGCTGGCGAAACGTTATGGTGGCGTTGCCGTATTAAAAGGTGCGGGCACGATTATCGCCAGTGAAAACGGGCAAATGGCGTTTGCCGATGTGGGTAATGCCGGGATGGCATCGGGCGGTATGGGTGATGTGCTCACCGGTATTATTGCCTCGTTAATGGGACAAAAATTGGCGCTGTTTGATGCTGCCTGTGCAGGTTGTGTTGCTCACGGTGCTGCCGCTGATACGTTGGCTGAGCAGCGGGGCACGCGCGGCATGCTGGCATCAGACTTATTTGATCTGCTGTGGCAGTTTGTTAATCCAGAGATGAATCAAGAAGCATGAAGAGCTGTGTTATATCTTTGCCCAATGAGGCGGCAACACTCGAACTGGGTGCTCAACTGGCGCAGGCCTGTGGCAATGCGGCGGTGATCTATCTTTATGGCGACCTCGGCGCAGGAAAGACCACCTTCAGCCGCGGTTTCTTGCAGGCATCCGGTCATCCGGGCAATGTGAAAAGCCCTACCTACACCCTCGTCGAGCCTTATGTTCTTGAAGGGCGTTCCGTTTATCATTTCGATCTCTACCGCCTTGCCGATCCGGAAGAGCTGGAGTTTATGGGCATTCGTGACTACTTCACGAACGACGCGGTTTGTCTGGTTGAGTGGCCCCAGCAGGGCGCCGGTATTTTGCCCCCGCCGGACGTGGCGTTGACGCTCCGTTATGTCGATGAAGCGCGGCAAGCCGAGCTGGTTGCGCACTCCGCTCAGGGGCAGCGCTGGGTTGATCAGATCGAACAAGGCAGGGCCCGGGCATGATGACATGGATGAAAATGCTCGTTGTGGCAGGATTGCTACTGATTACCGGCCCCCTGTTTGCCGCTAACCTGTCTGATATTCAGGTATCGAATGGCGGAAATCAGGCCACGGTTACGCTGAGTTTTTCCGGCCAGCCGGTTTATGCCTACTTTCCGCTACACAATCCCGACCGTGTGGTGCTGGATATTCGTCAAAGCGGCGTCATCAAAGGCTTACCCCTGACGTTTAGCGGCGATAACATCGTTAAACGCATTCGTACCAGTACCCCAAAAGATAAACAAAGCATACGTCTGGTCTTTGAGCTGACGCAGTCTGGAAAAACCCGCGCCGTTACGCAACGCAACGGCAGTCAGTACAGCGTGGTCTTTACCATACAGGGTAAACATCCGGCCGTTACGCGCAGCGCGCCCGTGGTTGCAGCCGAGCCTGCGCCGACACGAGCACGGGAAACCGCAGCCAGTAATCCGTTCAATGCTAACCCGGTGACCACGGTCACCAACACCAACAGCACGGTCCGTCCCGGTGGGGTTGCCAGCCGAAACGACACGGTTATTGTAGCCATTGATGCCGGACACGGAGGCCAGGATCCCGGGGCGATAGGCCAGCACGGACTTAAAGAGAAAAACGTCACCATCGCCATTGCGCGTAAACTGAAAGTGTTGTTAAACGACGATCCCATGTTCAAAGGGGTTCTGACGCGTGACGGCGACTATTTTATCTCTGTAATGGGCCGTTCAGACGTTGCGCGCAAAGCGAATGCTAACGTGCTGGTGTCAATTCACGCCGATGCGGCACCCAGCCATGCGGCAACCGGAGCCTCTGTTTGGGTATTGTCTAACCGCCGCGCGAACAGTGAGATGGCAAACTGGCTGGAGCAGAAAGAGAAACAATCTGAGCTCTTAGGCGGAGCAGGCGATCTGCTGGCGAACAGTCAGGCCGATCCCTATCTGAGTCAGGCCGTGCTGGATTTGCAGTTTGGTCACTCGCAGCGCGTCGGGTATGACATCGCGACGAAGGTGATTCAGCAGCTGCGTGGCGTCACGTCTTTACACAAGCGTTTACCTGAGCATGCCAGTCTTGGCGTGTTACGTTCGCCGGATATTCCTTCCCTGTTGGTGGAAACCGGTTTTATTAGTAATGCCTCGGAGGAGCGACTGCTCGGCAGTAGCGCACACCAGGATAAGATTGCTCAGTCGATATATAAAGGACTGCGCGCTTATTTCCTGGCGCACCCGCTACAATCGGTCCCAAAGGAGGAAAACCGGCCGCTGGCTACGTCGCCAGCGGTCAGCGTAGTCAGTAATCCGGCGACCGGAGAGACGCAGTATACGGGCGCCATTCAGCGGCATACTGTAACGCGCGGCGAAACGCTCTCAGGAATCGCGGCAAAATATGGCGTGAGCATGGCAACACTGCGGCAGATGAACACCCTGAAGCGCGATGTTGTCTGGGTGGGGCAGCGGCTGAAAGTTCCGGCCAGTGCGGTGGCCAGCCGTACCGCACCGGCTTCCTCAGGGGCGCATCGCCCGGTGCGGCATAAAGTGGTGCGGGGAGACTCGCTGAGCAGTATCGCCGCGCATTATGGCGTCAGCCCTAAATCGATTCTCCAGGCGAATAACCTGAAATCCACCAACGTGATGTTGGGTCAGAACCTGAAAATCCCTGCATCCTGATTGTTAGCCCGGCCGCCGTGCCGGGTTGTCAGCCACAAGGATATCCAGCATGCCAATACAAATTTTGCCGCCGCAACTCGCAAACCAAATTGCGGCGGGAGAAGTGGTTGAGCGTCCTGCATCGGTCGTCAAAGAGCTGGTGGAAAACAGCCTTGATGCCGGGGCGACGCGCATTGATGTGGAAATTGAAAAGGGTGGCGCAAAACTGATTCGCATCCGCGATAACGGCTGCGGTATAGCGAAAAATGAGCTGGCAATGGCGCTGGCTCGGCATGCCACGAGTAAAATTGCTTCGCTGGACGATCTTGAGGCCATTATGAGCCTGGGCTTTCGCGGTGAAGCCCTGGCCAGTATCAGCTCAGTGTCTCGTCTGACCCTGACATCGCGCACGGCCGAGCAAAACGAAGCCTGGCAGGCGTATGCTGAAGGGCGCGATATGGACGTTACTGTTAAGCCCGCCGCCCATCCTTGTGGATCGACGCTGGAAGTGCTTGACCTGTTTTACAACACGCCAGCCCGGCGCAAATTCATGCGCACTGAAAAAACTGAATTCGGGCATATTGATGAAGTGATCCGGCGCATCGCGCTGGCGCGCTTTGACGTGGCTATCTCATTAAGCCATAACGGCAAACTGATGCGTCAGTACCGGGCCGTCAATGATGACGGGCAACGTGAGCGTCGGCTGGGTGCCATATGCGGGACGACCTTCATGCAGCATGCGCTACGCATAGACTGGCAACATGATGACCTTGTATTGCGCGGCTGGGTTGCCGATCCGTCCGGCTCCCGTCAGGTGAGTGATATTCAGTATTGCTATGTTAATGGCCGCATGATGCGTGACAAGCTGATCAATCATGCTATACGTCAGGCGTTTCAGAGCCAGCTACAGGATGATCAGCACCCCGCTTACGTCTTGTATTTAGAGATAGATCCGCATCAGGTCGATGTAAATGTGCATCCGGCAAAACACGAAGTGCGTTTTCATCAGTCACGTCTGGTGCATGACTTCATCTATCAGGGCGTCATGAGCGTGCTGCAGGAAAGCGCCTCCCCGGTTCTGCCAACGTTACAGGCTGAAGAACCCACTCCGCGTTGGCAGCAGGAGAACCGCCAGGCGGCAGGCGGCAATCATTTCAGCCAGCCGGCTGTCACAGGTGACGCGGCCAGGCCATCGGTTGCACCCGCCTGGCAAAATAAAGACGCCGGATACAGCCAACGCGAAGGCCGGGTTTACCAGCAGCTTCTTAAAACGCCGGCGAGTTCGCCGGCAACCAAAAGTGCCGAGCCTGCGGCACGAGAGCCGGTCAGTGCCGTGCCACCTCTGGCGGCTCACGCCCACAGTTTTGGCCGCGTGTTAACCGTGCTTGAAGGCCAGTATGCTCTGCTTGAGCAGGGCCAGCGGTTACTGCTAATGGCTCTGCCTGTGGCAACCCGCTGGTTAAAGCAGGCACAGTTAGAACCTACCGAAGGTGGGCTGAAATCACAGCCGCTTTTGATCCCGGTGCGGTTAAAAATCGCCTCGGCGGAGCGCAAGGCGGCCCAGGAAAATCTCAGCCTGCTCAACCTGATGGGCATTGATTTACACCCTGAGGGTGACCACATTATCCTGCGTGCGGTGCCTTTACCGTTACGAACACAAAATTTACAAATCTTGATTCCTGAACTGTTAGGCTATCTCGCCCGGCAGCAAGAGAACTCTGCTACGCAACTGGCCCAGTGGCTGGCGCGACGTGAAGATGCAGAGCCTCAACACTGGAATCACTCCCAGGCGATTACCTTGCTGGCTGAGCTCGAAAGGCTTTGTCCGCAGTTACTGAAATCGCCACCTTCTGGCTTAGTACAAGCCATTGAGATTGAGAGCGCGGTCAACGCGTTGAAGCATGAGTGAACTGAACCAGGCTGGCCGGCCAAAGGCAATATTTTTGATGGGGCCTACAGCGTCAGGCAAAACCGCATTAGCGATCGAATTGCGCAAGCACTTACCTGTAGAGCTTATCAGCGTAGATTCGGCTCTGATTTATCGTCAGATGGATGTCGGTACGGCAAAACCCTCTGCAGAAGAGCAGGCGCAGGCGCCCCATCGTTTGCTGGACATTCGCGATCCTGCCGAAGCCTATTCGGCGGCAGAGTTCCGGCGGGATGCGTTAGCAGAAATGGCGGATATCGTTCAGCATGGACGAATTCCGTTGCTTGTTGGTGGAACTATGCTCTACTTCAAGGCGTTACTTGAAGGATTGTCGCCGCTGCCCTCGGCCGATCCGGAGGTTCGTCAAAAAATAGAGCAAATGGCGAATGAAAGAGGCTGGGAAGCTTTACATCGTCAACTTTGCGAAATTGATCCGGTCGCAGGCAGTCGTATTCATCCGAATGATCCGCAGAGACTTTCGCGAGCACTGGAAGTTTTTTTTATTTCGGGTAAAACTTTAACGGAACTGACAAAAATTTCTGGTGAAGCGTTACCCTACGATGTGCATCAGTTTGCTATCGCCCCCGCGAACCGCGAACTGTTGCATCAACGCATCGCACTGCGTTTTGATCAGATGTTGGCGTCAGGATTTGAAGCGGAGTCTCGGGCCCTGTTTGCACGAGGTGATTTGCATACGGATATGCCTTCCATTCGTTGTGTTGGCTATCGCCAGATGTGGTCGTATTTGGCTGGCGAGATCGATTACGACGAAATGGTTTATCGGGGAGTTTGCGCAACCCGGCAACTCGCTAAACGCCAGATGACCTGGTTACGTGGTTGGGAAAATATTCACTGGCTAGACAGTGATGAACCTCACTCAGCGCGTGATACAGTACTGAAGGTTGTTAGTGCGAAGCATGGGTGATTGTGTACAATTGGCAAGTTACGTGCGCAAATTTTTACGCAGTTTTTTTCAGAACCACTGTGTTCTACAAGCAACAAACAACAAGCATATAAGGAAAAGATAGAATGGCTAAGGGGCAATCATTACAAGACCCGTTTCTGAACGCACTGCGTCGTGAACGTGTTCCGGTTTCGATTTATTTGGTTAACGGTATTAAGCTGCAAGGTCAGATCGAATCCTTTGATCAGTTCGTGATCTTGTTGAAAAACACGGTAAGTCAGATGGTTTATAAGCACGCCATTTCTACCGTCGTGCCTTCACGCCCGGTTTCTCACCATAGCAACAATACCGGCGGTGGCAGCAGCAACAATTACCATCATGGCGGCAGCAGCACTTCTGCGCAGTCGCAGCCACAACAAGACGGTGATAACGCAGAGTAAGGCGGCACCGTTTAACCAGGATCGGAAAGCGTCAGGTTTTCCATCCTGGTCTTTTTATATAAGCGAGGTTATAGCTTGTTTGACCGTTATGATGCCGGTGAGCAGGCCGTACTGGTACACATCTGGTTCTCCCAAGACAAAGAGCTGGAAGATTTACAGGAATTCGAAACCCTGGTGTCTTCTGCTGGCGTTGAAGCACTGCAGGTTGTAACCGGCAGTCGTAAAGCGCCACACCCAAAGTATTTTGTCGGTGAAGGAAAGGCCGTTGAAATTGCCGATGCGGTAAAAACAAGTGGAGCATCGGTCGTTCTTTTCGATCATGCTTTAACGCCCGCTCAGGAACGTAATCTTGAGCGCCTGTGCGAGTGCCGTGTTATCGACCGCACTGGCTTGATTCTTGATATTTTTGCCCAACGCGCACGTACCCACGAAGGTAAATTGCAGGTTGAGCTGGCGCAGTTGCGTCACCTTGCAACACGTCTGGTACGTGGCTGGACGCACCTTGAACGCCAGAAGGGCGGGATTGGCCTGCGTGGTCCGGGTGAAACCCAGTTAGAAACTGACCGCCGTTTACTTCGCGGGCGCATTAGCCAGATTTTGTCGCGTCTTGAACGTGTTGAAAAACAGCGCGAGCAGGGCCGCCAGGCGCGTGCCAAAGCGGACGTCCCGACTGTTTCACTGGTGGGCTACACCAACGCCGGTAAATCTACTCTCTTTAACGCCATTACGTCTGCCAATGTCTATGCCGCGGACCAGCTGTTTGCGACGCTGGACCCCACGCTGCGTCGGCTAAACGTCGCTGATGTGGGCGAAGTGGTGTTGGCCGATACCGTTGGCTTCATTCGCCACCTGCCGCACGATCTGGTTGCCGCCTTCAAAGCTACCCTGCAAGAGACGCGTCAGGCCACGCTGCTGATGCACGTGATCGATGCCGCCGATGTCCGGGTTAATGAAAATATCGGCGCGGTTAATGAGGTGTTGGAGGAAATCGACGCTGATGAAATCCCCGCGTTACTGATCATGAATAAGATCGACATGCTGGACGGTTTTGAGCCGCGCATCGACCGTGATGAAGAAAATATGCCGGTCCGCGTGTGGCTCTCTGCACAGTCCGGCGTCGGCATTCCTTTATTGTGGCAGGCGCTTTCCGAGCGGTTGTCCGGTGAAATTGCGCAGTATGATTTACGTCTGCCGCCGGAGGCGGGTCGCTTACGCAGCCGCTTCTATCAGTTGCAGGCGATTGAAAAAGAGTGGAACGAAGAAGACGGCTGTGTAGGGTTGCATGTGCGTATGCCCGTGATTGACTGGCGCCGCTTGTGCAAGCAGGAGCCGTCGCTGACCAGTTATATTGTTTGATATTGCCAAATCGAACTTACTCTGAGGATTTTATGTTGTCGTGCGGCGTTGGGGGTTTGCTCTCTGACAGTGACTTTGCAAAGGGTCAGGGCAATGAGCGTAGCCAGCGTTGCGACAATACGGAATACAACGGGTAAGCCGCTAAAACTATAAATGGAGTAATGACATGGCGTGGAATCAGCCCGGAAATAACGGACAGGACCGCGACCCGTGGGGAAGCAGCAATAATCAAGGCGGCAACTCTGGGGGAAATAAGGGAGGTAAGGAATCTGGGCCTCCTGATCTGGATGATATCTTCCGTAAACTGAGCAAAAAGCTCGGCGGATTCGGTGGTGGCAAAAAAGGTGATAACGGTCAGCGCAGTTCCGGTGGTAGTGGCAAAATCTTTGGTATCGTCGCCGTAGCCGCCGTCGTCATCTGGGCCGCGAGCGGATTTTACACGATAAAAGAAGCCGAGCGGGGCGTAGTCACTCGCTTTGGTAAGTTCAGCCACCTGGTGGAGCCGGGCCTGAACTGGAAACCGACCTTTATCGATCAGGTGCGTGCGGTCAACGTCGAAGCCGTTCGCGAACTGGCGGCATCAGGTGTGATGCTGACCTCTGATGAAAACGTCGTGCGCGTTGAAATGAACGTACAGTATCGCGTTACCGATCCTGAGCGCTATTTATTCGCGGTGACCAGCGCCGACGACAGCCTGCGTCAGGCAACCGACAGCGCCCTGCGTGGCGTCATTGGTCGCTCTACCATGGATCGTATTCTGACCGAAGGTCGTACGGTCGTGCGCAGCGAAACCCAGCGTGAAATCGACGAAACCATTCGTCCTTACAATATGGGCATTACGGTTCTCGACGTGAACTTCCAGGCGGCACGTCCCCCAGAAGAAGTGAAGTCGGCGTTTGACGATGCGATTGCCGCACGTGAAAACCGTGAGCAGTACGTACGTGAAGCCGAAGCCTATGCCAACGAAGTGCAGCCGCGTGCTAACGGTCGTGCACAGCGTGTGCTGGAAGAAGCGCGTGCCTATAAAGAGCGTACGGTTCTGGAAGCACAGGGTGAAGTCGCGCGTTTTGCCAAGCTGTTGCCTGAGTACAAAGCCGCGCCGGAAATCACCAAAGAGCGTCTGTATATCGAGACCATGGAACGCGTGCTGAGCCATACACGTAAAGTGCTGGTGAACGATCGCGGTAACAATCTGATGGTCCTGCCTCTCGATCAACTGATGCGTGGCGGCGAGTCTTCATCCGCGAAGAGTGGACAAAAAAGCAGCTCAACATTGCCCTCGCTTTCCGATCGCAGTGCCAGCCGCAATGACACGTCGTCATACAGTCCAGACAGCATCATGGATCAGCGTCGAGCCAATGCTCTGCGCAACGATACCCAGCGCGAAGGGAGAGAGTAATCAATGCGTAAGCCAGTAATTGTACTAATCATTATCGCGTTGGTGGCCTTTTATGCGTCGCTGTTCGTGGTTCAGGAAGGCGAGCGCGGTATCGTTCTGCGCTTTGGTAAAGTGTTACGCGATAGCGAAAACAAACCGCAGGTGTTTGCGCCGGGTCTTCATTTTAAAATTCCGTTTATCGAAACGGTTAAGATGCTGGATGCACGTATCCAGACCATGGACAACCAGGCCGATCGCTTTGTAACCAAAGAGAAGAAAGACCTGATCGTGGACTCTTACATCAAGTGGCGCATCAGCGATTTCAGTCGTTACTACCTGGCGACCGGTGGCGGGGATGTTTCTCAGGCTGAAGTCCTGCTGAAACGTAAATTCAGTGACCGTTTACGTTCAGAGATGGGACGTCTTGACGTTAAAGACATCGTGACCGATTCACGAGGCCGTTTAACCACCGACGTGCGCGATGCATTGAACACCGGTACAGCGGGCGGTGACGACGAAGTTGCCACGCCTGCTGCGGATGATGCTATCGCCAGTGCAGCCGCGCGAGTTGAGCGTGAAACCAACAGCAGCGAACCTGCGCCTAATCCAAACAGTATGGCGGCGTTAGGGATTCAGGTTGTAGATGTGCGCATCAAACAGATCAACCTGCCGACGGAAGTGTCGGATGCGATCTTCAACCGTATGCGCGCAGAACGTGAAGCCGTTGCACGTAGTCAGCGTTCGCAGGGTCAGGAAGAGGCCGAAAAACTGCGCGCCCAGGCCGATTACCAGGTCACCCGTACGCTGGCAGAAGCACAGCGTGAGGCATTGATTACCCGCGGTGATGGTGATGCAGAAGCGGCGAAACTGTTTGCCAACGCATTCAGCCAGGATCCGGATTTCTATGCCTTTATCCGCAGCCTGCGCGCGTATGAAAACAGCTTCAATGAAAATCAGGACGTCATGGTGCTGAGCCCGGATAGCGACTTCTTCCGCTATATGAAGGCGCCTTCTAACGCCACGCGTTAAGAACTGATATAACTAACAGGCCGACAATGTTGTCGGCCTTTTTTTTGGATGCAGTATGAACGTGAATATCTGGATGGCACTGGCGTTGGTTCTGGTGCTGGAAGGCCTGGGGCCAATGTTTATGCCACGTCTGTGGCGACGTGTGATTTTGAGCATGACACAATTGCCCGATCGCCTGTTACATCGATTTGGCGGGGGATTGGTGGTGGCAGGAATGGTGATTTACTGTATGTTGCGGCTGCATGGCGAACTCTAATGCGTTCAGCCTCGCCGTCTGAATGGTATCTCAGCCTCGATTTTACCCCTGGATGTTGTAGTGATCAAAACTCAGGCAAAAAAGCGCGCAATCGTATGCTAAAAGTGCTGAAAACCGAAAAATCAGATGGTAGAATCCTTTTTTAAGCAATCGGTGATTTTGAGAAATGGGTAAGAACGTCGTCGTACTGGGCACCCAATGGGGTGACGAAGGTAAAGGTAAGATTGTAGACCTTCTGACTGAGCGCGCTAATTACGTTGTGCGTTATCAAGGCGGCCACAATGCGGGCCATACACTTGTCATCAACGGTGAAAAAACCGTCCTCCACTTAATCCCTTCTGGCATTCTGCGTGACAACGTTACCAGCATCATTGGTAATGGCGTGGTGCTTTCTCCTGAAGCTCTGATGAAAGAGATGAAAGGCCTGGAAGAGCGTGGAATTCCGGTACGCGAACGTCTGCTGATTTCTGAAGCCTGCCCGTTGATCCTGCAATACCATGTGGCAATGGATATGGCGCGCGAGAAAGCGCGTGGTGCAAAAGCCATTGGTACCACAGGTCGCGGTATCGGTCCTGCTTATGAAGACAAAGTAGCCCGCCGTGCACTGCGCGTCAGCGACCTGTTTAACAAAGAAACCTTTGCAGCCAAGCTGAAAGAAGTGATCGACCTGTATAACTTCCAGCTGGTGCATTACTACAAAGAAGAAGCCGTTGACTACGACAAAGTGCTGAGCGATGTGATGGCGGTTGCCGACATCCTCACCAGCATGGTTGTTGACGTTTCTGAACTGTTAGACGTTGCGCGTAAGCGTGGCGATCTGATCATGTTCGAAGGTGCCCAGGGCACGCTGCTGGATATTGACCACGGTACTTACCCCTATGTGACCTCCTCAAATACCACGGCCGGTGGCGTGGCGACGGGGTCAGGTATTGGTCCACGCTTTGTGGATTACGTCCTGGGTATCGTTAAAGCTTACTCAACGCGTGTCGGTGCAGGCCCGTTCCCGACCGAGTTATTCGACGAAACCGGTGAGTTCCTGTGCAAGCAGGGCAATGAGTTTGGCGCCACAACAGGCCGTCGCCGCCGTACTGGCTGGCTGGATGCGGTCGCTGTACGTCGTGCCGTGCAGATTAACTCGCTCTCCGGTTTCTGCATGACCAAGCTGGACGTGCTGGATGGTCTGAAAGAAGTGAAAATTTGTGTGGCTTACCGCATGCCTGATGGCAGCGAAGTCACCACCACGCCGCTGGCAGCGGAAAACTGGGAAGGCATTGAGCCGATCTACGAAACCCTGCCGGGCTGGAGCGAGACAACCTTTGGCGTGAAAACGCTGGAAGGCCTGCCCCAGGCCGCGCGTAACTACATTAAACGTGTAGAAGAAGTGACCGGTGTGCCAATTGATATTATTTCAACGGGTCCAGACCGTAGCGAGACGATGATTCTGCGTGATCCCTTCAACGCATAATCATCCTGTGGCCGGACATTGTCCGGCCTTTGTTTTTATGTAATTTGATGCCACTAAACGCCCCTTCGCTTGTCAAACCCTTCACTGGCTGAAAAAAATACACGGTCGTCAACAGTCTGGTTTATCATCGTAACTCAATACGAAAGAGCCAGTTCAACATTGAAATAAAGAGCAGGACGGGCGAGCATAGACGTGCCACCGGATGATTGACTGAGGTCACTGTGCAGCTAACAAGTTTTACCGATTACGGCCTGCGGGCGCTGATTTACATGGCCACCTTGCCGGAAGGCAGGCTGACCAATATCACTGAAGTCACCGATACCTATGGCGTATCGCGTAATCATATGGTCAAAATTATCAATCAGCTTAGTCGTGCAGGATTCGTCTCCGCCATTCGTGGTAAAAATGGTGGTATCCGCCTGGGCATGAGCGCCAGGGACATCGTGATAGGTGAAGTGGTACGCAAAATGGAGCCACTACAGTTAGTGGATTGCTCGAACTGCTCTATCGCGCCCGCCTGCCGCCTTAAAAAGGCCTTACATGACGCCGTGCAGCTGTTTTTACAGGAGCTGGATGGCTACACGCTGGCAGACTTAGTAGAAGGTAATACACCTTTATATGAAATTATATTGTCCGAACCGCCGGTGGCAATGAATATTAAATGACATCGGAGGAACCGTAATGTCAAAAGATCCTTTTCTGGACAGAGAAGCTGAAAAGTACGAAAACCCTATTCCAAGCCGTGAATTTATTCTGGCGTTATTAGAAAAACGAGAAAAACCGGCCAGCCGTGAAGAGCTGGCACAAGAGATGAACCTGCAGGAAGAAGAACACCTCGAAGCCTTGCGCCGTCGTTTACGTGCGATGGAGCGTGACGGTCAGTTAGTTTTTACCCGCCGCCAGTGTTATGCCTTGCCAGAACGTCTCGATCTGCTCCGTGGAAAAGTCATTGGCCACCGTGATGGCTATGGCTTTCTGCGCGCAGAAGGACAAAAAGACGATCTCTACCTGTCTGCGGAACAGATGAAATTCTGCATGCACGGCGACGTGATTCTGGCCCAGCCACTGGGTGCGGATCGCAAAGGCCGCCGTGAAGCCCGTGTGGTGCGGGTACAGGAACCGCGTAACAATCAAATCGTCGGCCGCTACTTTACGGACGCGGGCGTGGGATTTGTGGTGCCTGATGACAGCCGTCTGAGCTTCGACATCCTGATTGGCCCTGACGAAACCATGAATGCCCGAATGGGCTCCGTGGTGGTGGTTGAACTGTTGCAGCGCCCGACGCGTCGTTCGAAGGCGATCGGCAAAATCGCAGAGATTCTGGGCGATGACATGGGCACCAGCCTGGCGGTCGATATGGCGCTGCGCACGCATGAAATTCCGCACAGCTGGCCGCCAGAGGTTGAGGCTCAGGTGGGCAAACTGAATGAAGAGGTCCCGGAGTCGGCAAAAAAAGGCCGTGTTGACCTTCGCGATCTGCCATTGGTCACTATTGATGGTGAAGATGCGCGCGACTTCGATGATGCGGTTTACTGCGAGAAAAAACGCGGCGGCGGCTGGCGGCTGTGGGTCGCGATTGCGGACGTCAGTTATTATGTTCGTCCCGGCACACCGCTGGACAACGAAGCGCAGCAGCGCGGTACCTCGGTCTATTTCCCTTCGCAGGTGGTGCCGATGCTGCCGGAAGTGCTGTCGAACGGCTTGTGTTCGCTGAATCCACAGGTCGATCGCCTGTGTATGGTGTGCGAAATGACCGTGTCGTCAAAAGGTAAGCTCACCGGCTTTAAGCATTATGAAGCCGTGATGAACTCCCATGCACGTCTGACCTATAACAAAGTCTGGAATATTCTGCAGGGCAATCCGGAACTGCGTGAGCAATATGCGCCGCTGGTGAAAGACCTGCAGGAACTGCACAACATGTATCAGGTGCTGGAAACGGCCCGTGAAGAGCGCGGCGGCATCTCATTTGAAACCGAAGAAGCGAAATTTATCTTCAACGCGGAACGTCGAATTGAACGTGTCGAGCGCACCTCACGTAATGATGCCCACAAGCTGATTGAAGAGTGCATGATTCTGGCAAACATTGCCTCCGCGCGTTTCGTCGAGAAGCATCAGGAACCGGCACTGTTCCGCGATCACGATCGTCCCAGCGATGACAGTATCAAAAGCTTCCGCACGGTATTGAATGAGTTGGGTCTGAGCTTACCGGGCGGTAACAAACCGCAGCCGATCGATTACGCCGCGCTACTGGATCAGGTTGCCGATCGCCCCGACGCGGAAATGCTGCAAACCATGCTGCTGCGTTCCATGAAACAGGCGGTGTACGATCCGGAAAACCGGGGCCACTTTGGCCTGGCGCTGGCCTCTTATGCGCACTTCACTTCGCCAATCCGCCGCTATCCGGATTTGTTACTGCATCGCGCCATCAAGTATCTGCTGGCAAAAGAGCAGGGCGAAGTAAAAGGCCTGACCACGGCTACCGGCGGCTACCATTACGATATGCAACAGATGCTGCAGCTGGGCCAGCACTGCTCCATGACAGAGCGCCGTGCCGATGAGGCCACTCGCGATGTGGCAGACTGGCTGAAGTGTGACTTTATGCAGGATCAGGTAGGCAACGTCTTTAACGGCGTGATCTCCAGCGTGACCGGATTCGGTTTCTTTGTGCGCCTGAGCGATCTCTTTATCGACGGGCTGGTTCATGTCTCTACGCTGGACAACGACTACTATCGTTTCGATCCGGTAGGGCAGCGACTGATTGGCGAATCTGGCGGTCGTACCTATCGCCTGGGCGATACCGTTGAAGTCCGGGTCGAAGCGGTCCATATGGACGAGCGTAAAATCGACTTTGCGCTGGTTTCCAGCAAGCGCCAGGTACGTGGCGAAGGCAAAACGGAACGGGATAAGGCGAAGCGGAACGCTAAGGCACCGACGAAGCATCGCCGTCAGGCCGGTCGCAAAACGAATTTCGAGCCGGATTCAGCCTTCCGCAACAGCAGCAGTCAGCCTGCTGCAGCAAAGACTGAGAAAAAAAGTAAAAAAGTTTCCGAGAAAACCCGTAAAATCGCCGCCGCCACCAAGGCTAAGCGTGCCGCGAAGAAGGCGAAGCCGGCCTGATGCGCACACCAGCCCCTGCGTGCATGCAGGGGCTGTTATCCATTCATTTCCAACCACTGAGCAGATTGATGAGCGAAATTATTTTTGGTATCCATGCCGTGCAGGCGCTGCTGGAACGCGATCCTCAGCGTTTCCAGGAAGTCTTTATTCTCAAAGGCCGCGACGATCGTCGCCTGCAACCGCTGGTGACCGCGTTAGAAGCTCAAGGGATCGTGATTCAACTGGCCGATCGTAAATGGCTGGACAGCCAGGTGGAAGGCGGCGTACATCAGGGGATCGTGGCGCGTGTGAAGCCGGGCCGCCAGTATCAGGAAGGCGATCTGCCGGATCTGCTGCAGAGCCTGGAAAAGCCGTTCCTGCTGGTGCTCGACGGCGTTACCGATCCCCACAACCTCGGTGCCTGCTTACGTAGCGCCGATGCCGCAGGCGCCCATGCCGTGATCGTCCCCAAAGATCGCTCCGCACCGCTGAACGCGACGGCGAAAAAGGTTGCCAGTGGTGCGGCAGAAAACGTTCCCCTCATCAGGGTAACCAATCTGGCACGCACCTTGCGCCTGCTGCAGGAATATAACATCTGGGTCGTCGGCACCGCTGGCGAAGCCGACCATACTGTATACCAAAGCAAGATGACCGGGCCGATGGCGCTTGTCATGGGGGCTGAAGGTGAAGGGATGCGTCGCCTGACGCGTGAGCACTGCGATGAGCTAATCAGTATCCCTATGGCAGGCAGCGTTTCGTCCCTCAATGTGTCAGTGGCCACTGGCGTCTGCCTGTTTGAAGCGGTTCGTCAGCGTAACGCGTGATCGCTGCCGCAATTTAGTCTTTCTGTCCGGTCATAATGGTGGCTCACCTTACATACTGAGTGAGTGATATCCGCGAGGAGCCGTTATGACCTGGACAACTCACACCGTTTTCAATCAACCTTTTCCCCTCAGTCACAGCAATCTGTTTCTGTCTGATGTTCCGCTGTGTGACGCACTGCAGCGCGAAGGCGGCGGCTGGGACAGCGAGTGGCTGGCGTCAGTCGGCAGGCAGTTGGGCAGTGCAGAATCGCTGGAGCTGGGCAGGCTCGCCAATGCCAGTCCGCCTGAACTCCACCGTTATGACGCACGCGGCGTCAGGCTGGATGACGTCCGCTTTCATCCAGCCTGGCATCTACTGATGCAGGGCCTTTGCGCCAGCCGTCTGCATAACCTCAGCTGGCAGCCTGACGTACAGCCAAATGCCAGCGTGGCCCGTGCGGCACGCTTTATCGTGCATGCTCAGGTTGAGGCCGGAACGCTCTGTCCGGTGACCATGACCCACGCGGCAATCCCTTTACTACAGCGTTATTTGCCTGCCCGGTTTGAGTCCTGGCTCGAACCCTTACTCAGCGATCGTTACGACACGCATGCGGTTCCGGGCGATCAGAAGCGCGGTCTGCTGATTGGCATGGGCATGACTGAAAAGCAGGGCGGCAGCGATGTGCTGACCAACACGACGCGCGCAGAGCCCCTGGACAGGCGCGGAAGCGGTGAAGCCTATCGTATCGTCGGGCATAAATGGTTTTTCTCTGTGCCGCAAAGCGATGCGCATGTGATTCTTGCGCAAACGCAGCAGGGGCTCAGCTGCTTCTTTCTGCCACGGCTGCTGCCGGACGGTTCACGAAATGCCATCGTCATTGAGCGGTTAAAAGACAAGCTCGGTAACCGATCCAACGCCAGCAGTGAGGTGGAGTTCAGGGAGGCGACCGGCTGGCTGCTGGGCGAAGAGGGCGAAGGCGTTCGTCTGATCCTGAAAATGGCGGGCATGACGCGTCTTGACTGCGCGCTGGGCAGCCACGGCCAAATGCGCCGGGCGTTTTCCGTTGCGCTGTACCACGCACATCATCGTCAGGTCATGGGCAAAACTCTGGTGGATCAACCGATCATGCGTCAGGTGCTGGCGCGTCAGGCCTTGCAGTTAGAAGGGCAAACGGCACTGCTGCTACGTCTGGCTCGTGCCTGGTCTTCTCCCGCCAACGTCCATGAAGCCGCCTTCGCCCGGTTATTCACCCCGGCGGCGAAATATGTGATCTGTAAAGCAGGCGCCCCCTTTATCGCTGAGGCCATGGAGATACTGGGCGGCGTGGGCTATTGCGAAGACAGCGAACTGCCTCGCCTCTATCGTGATATTCCGGTTAACAGTATCTGGGAAGGATCGGGCAACGTGATGTGCCTTGACGTATTAAGAGTGGTGGGCCGCCAGAGCGGCACGCTGGACATGCTCAGGCAGGAGTTTGACGCCGTTAAAGGCTGTAATCGCCATTTCGATCGCAGCTGGCGACAGCTGGCTCTGCACCTGAGCAAAATGGATGAGTCGCAGGCCCGTGAACTTACCGACAGGCTGCTGCAACTGGCGACGGCGGCACAATTGTTGAAGCACGCCGAGCCGTCAGTGGCGGATGCATGGTGCAGTCAGTGGCTCGACCCGCGCGGCACGCGCAAAATCGAGGGGCCACTGACCAACCGCTTACTGGCGCGCGCCAGCGGCAGGTGAGGCGCCATACAGGATGGCGGTCGTGTACCAGATCCCGGGGGTAACCGTTTCGTCGACCATCAAAATCTGATAATAAACGGCACCGGCCTGATTCGCGCGCGCAGCAATGGCACGCTGCGCGTCGTCAGGCGAGCCTCTTACGCTGGCGCTGATGGTGCCCAGCTTCGGTAAACCGCCACTCTGGGCACGGGTAATAGACTGCGCGTGACCTGTTGGCGCGGGCGGGGCCTTTGGCGTCACCTGGAACAGCGAGCAGCCACTTAACAACAAACTTAACGTCAGTAACAGAGCGTAACGCATAGCAGATTTCTCGCCGTCAGGTTAAGTGGATAAGTGTAAGCTACCCGCCCGTTATCTTCACGATTTGATCGAGAAAACACTGACCAGCTGCGTCAAATGATGCCCCTTGTCGCTCAGACTCTGGGCCGTGTTTTCTGCCTGTGCAACCAGTTCACTGTTTTGATGGGTAGCCTGGCTTATCTGGTTCATCGCCAGATTGACCTGACCAATGCCCGCCGTCTGCTGTTGTGCGGCAACGTTAATCTCACCCATTAATGCCTGAACCTGCTCAATGTGCGTCACGATATCGCTCATCGCGTCACGGGTTTGCTCCGACAGTGTATGTCCCTCCGCAACGTGACGTATCGAGGTCGCGATCAGCGTATCGATCTCTTTTGCCGCCTGTGCCGAACGCTGTGCCAGCGCACGCACTTCGGCTGCCACTACGGCAAATCCACGACCGTGCTCACCTGCACGCGCGGCTTCGACAGCGGCATTCAGGGCCAAAATATTGGTCTGGAACGCGATGGACTCGATAACGTGGGTAATTTCGGCAATGCTCTGCGAAGACACGTTAATGGCCGACATCGTGCTGACCGAGCGCGTCACCGTCTGGTTGCCATTACTCACGATACCGCTAGCCTCCGCGACCAGCGACATGGCCTGACGCAGGCTATCGGCGGTGTGCTCAACGGTCGCACCAAACTGCTCCATGCTGGCAGAGGTTTCTTCAACGCTGCTGGCCTGGCGGCCAATCTGCTCACTGATGTTGTGGCTGCTGGCTGCAATGGTATCTGTGCCGTCACTGATCTCCTGCGCGGCGCGGCGAACCTGGGCAACAATCTTCTCCAGCCCCTCGCCGATGCCGTTAATGGCGTTAATCAACTGACCCACTTCGTCATGACGCGTGGTGTCCAGATGCTCCAGCAAATTGCCGGCGGCATACTGCTCAGCTAAGTGAATAACCTGTTGTAACGGTCGCGTGATGGCGCGGCGGCTGTACCAGACAAAGCAGGGGGCAAACAGCAACACCAGAATCAGGCCGGTGATAAGAAACAGATTTCGGCTGTGAATAACCGGAGCCAGCAGGCTGTCACGATTAACTTCACCGACCACAATCCAGTTCCAGCCGGGCAGCTGTTGCCAGGCGAGCATCTTCGTTTCACCGTCGATTTCGACTTGCTGAACACCCTCGGGCTGCGCCAGCATCTGCTTCATGACGCTATCCTGCCAGTCTGGACGCTTGCCTTCATTTTGTTTATCAAACAGATATTGTCCCTGCGCCGCGCCCGGCGAGCCATTGAGCACATAGAAATGCCCGCTGTCGCCCAGGCGGCGAGCCAGCACTTTTTCGCGCATCAGGCCGTACTGCTTATCGATCTGGACGCCGACAAACAGAATCGCGATGACGGCACCGCTGTCGTCTTTAATCGGTTGATACTGCGTGATGTAACGGTGATCGAATAAGGTGGCCAGGCCCCGGAAGGTTTCCCCCTTCATGACGCTTTTCCAGGCGGCGCTGGCAGGATCAAGTTGGGTACCGATCGCCCGGCTGCCATCCTGTTTCTTCAGGGACGTGGAAATACGGATAAAATTATCACCATCGCGGACAAAAATCGTCGCGACAGCCGAGGTGCGATCCGTAAAATCATCGACGGCGATCTGATCGAGGTTAAGGGTTTTAAGGCCGGCACGCAGGGTCGGTGTGGAAAATTCGCCGACCTGAACACGTGCGGTTTCATCGCGGCTGAAGCGTTTAGGTAAAAAGCTGACGAAGAGCTGAGTATAGTTGCCGACTTCCTGCGTCAGCGTCGCATTAAACATGGATGCCATCTCGGTGATGCCCTGCACCTGATTAACCATGTCATCGACGGCAAGACTTTCCAACTGGCGTGAAGCATTCTGGCTTTGGATAAGGGTTAACGCCAATAACAAAACGCCTACGCTGAAGGAAGTGATGACGCATAGCTTCACTCCAAGGCTCGTTCTGCTAAGAGAGAAACGTTTCATAGATTACCTTTGTTTTCTTGTCAAATATGCATTAACAACGGCAGCGCAGCGGAAATATTTAGTTTAGAAATTATTACTATTGTAATGTTGTAAACCATTACCCAGGTTATCGTCGTTGGCGAGGCGCTAAAGGCCGCCCCTGCTTCAGGAGAAAATATGATTGAACTCACCACGGAAAGGCTGGCAGGTATTGAATGTTTGCATGCAGCACCCGCAGGCCAGCGCCAGCAGCGGCTGCCAACGGTCGTGTTTTATCATGGCTTTACCTCGTCGAAAGAGGTTTATGCCTACTTTGCGGTGGCCCTGGCCCAGGCGGGGTTTCGTACCCTGATGCCCGACGCCGATATGCATGGCGCACGCTATAACGGCGATGCCGACGCGCGGTTTAGCCATTTTTGGGACATCCTCAAACAAAACATTGATGAATTCCCGTTGATAGAGGCCGCGTTACGCGCTGATGACCTGATTGCCGGCGACCGTCTTGCCGTCGCCGGGGCCTCAATGGGCGGAATGACGGCGTTAGGGGTGATGGCGCGCTATGCGCATATTCACAGCGTCGCCTGCATGATGGGGTCCGGCTATTTTATGCAACTCAGCCACACGCTGTTCCCGCCTGTCACGGTAACGGGCCCGGAACAGCAGGCACAGTTCACAAAACGGATGGCGCCGCTGGCGGATTACGATCCCGCTGCCCGGCTACATAATCTCGCGGACCGCCCCCTCCTGCTATGGCACGGTGAGGCCGATGAGGTCGTCCCTTTCGCAGAAACCCAGCGGCTGGAACGGGCTCTGCACGAGCAGAGGCTGGATGCCCATCTTGTTTCGTTGTCCGAAAAGCATATCGGACACAAAATTACGCCGTCGGGCCTGACGGCGCTGGTCAGCTTTTTTAAGCGCCAACTCTAGCCCATAAACGACAGCGCCTTCCGTTTCAGCCTCTGTTTGCCTCTGCATTCCCGCTTTCCGCACACAAGGGCGGAAAGCGGGCGTCTCCCGACAATTTAAATGAAATCCCCGCTTGAGTTTGTGCGTTGCCGCCAGTATGATTACGCGTCAATTTTTCAGCTGCATTCAGAGGTGTGTGTCATTACGGTGACCCACGACCTATAACGTTCCTTGCTTCCGTGGGCCGCAGCTGACCCTGACAGGAGGCTGAATAATCCGTAAGGAGCAATTTCGATGCGTCATTACGAAATCGTATTTATGGTTCATCCTGACCAGAGCGAACAGGTTCCGGGCATGATCGAGCGTTACACTGGTGCTATCACTGGTGCAGAAGGCACGATCCACCGTCTGGAAGACTGGGGCCGTCGTCAGCTGGCTTACCCGATCAACAAACTGCACAAAGCACACTATGTTCTGCTGAACGTAGAAGCGCCGCAGGAAGTGATCGACGAGCTGGAAACGAACTTCCGCTTCAACGACGCCGTTATCCGTAGCATGGTTATGCGCGTTAAAAACGCGGTAACTGAAGCATCACCGATGGTTAAAGCGAAAGACGAGCGTCGTGAGCGCCGCGAAGATTTTGCTAACGAATCCGCTGATGACTCAGATGCTGGGGATTCTGAAGAGTAATCCATCGTGACGGTTAATCGGCTGCGCTTGTCTGGCACGGTGTGCAAGACGCCAGTCCGTAAAATTAGCCCGTCAGGAATTCCGCACTGTCAGTTCGTGCTTGAGCACAACTCGGTGCAGGAGGAGGCCGGATTTCACCGGCAAGCCTGGTGTCGAATGCCTGTTATTATTAGCGGCAGCGCCCATCAGGTGATTACTCAACATATAACGGTCGGCACGCAACTCATTCTCGAAGGCTTTATCAGCTGCCATCAGGCGCGAAATGGTCAGAGTAAAATGGTGTTACATGCCGAGCAGATTGAATTGATAGATTCTGGAGACTAGCCAAATGGCACGTTATTTCCGTCGTCGCAAGTTCTGCCGTTTCACCGCGGAAGGCGTTCAAGAGATCGATTATAAAGATATCGCAACGCTGAAAAACTACATCACTGAAAGCGGCAAGATTGTACCAAGCCGTATCACTGGTACTCGCGCAAAATACCAGCGTCAGCTGGCTCGTGCTATCAAGCGCGCGCGTTACCTGTCTCTGCTGCCGTACACTGATCGTCATCAGTAACGGCTGTTGTCCATTAACGACTTTAAGAGGATAAGGTAATGCAAGTTATTCTGCTTGATAAAGTAGCAAACCTGGGCAGCCTGGGTGATCAGGTTAACGTTAAAGCGGGCTACGCTCGTAACTTCCTGGTTCCACAGGGTAAAGCTGTTCCTGCTACCAAGAAAAACGTTGAATTCTTCGAAGCACGTCGTGCAGAACTGGAAGCCAAACTGGCTGACGTTCTGGCAGCATCTAATGCTCGCGCAGAGAAAATCAACGCACTGGGCACCGTTACCATCACGTCTAAAGCAGGCGATGAAGGTAAACTGTTCGGTTCCATCGGTACCCGCGACATCGCTGATGCAGTCACTGCAGCTGGCGTTGAAGTCGCTAAGAGCGAAGTTCGTTTACCGAACGGCGTTCTGCGCACCACCGGTGAGCACGAAGTGGACTTCCAGGTTCACAGCGAAGTCTTCGCGAAACTGATCGTGAACGTAGTAGCAGGCTAATTTTTAGTTACCTGCCACACCTGAACGCCGACACTTGTGTCGGCGTTTTTGTTTTAACGACGTAACAGAATTCCCTTCTCTGTCTTGCAGATTCAGGCTCCTCCGGGCATGTTGAATATAAAATGAAACGCGATTTTATTATTGGCTACGCCCATGCATATCCTTCTGTCGAGTCCGTGTTCACCCGTCGAAATGGGGTTTTTGCCTGCGCAACGCGGTGCTGTTTGCTCTGGGGACGTTCTTACCCCGCGATCAAAAGCGGATACGCGCTGTATCGAATCGCCCAGACGATATTGCCTCGAAAGGGGTTTTTGCCGGTTATCGTTTTTTGTTAGCGGGGCTGATATTGTTTCTTTTTGCCCTGGTGCAGCGCAAACCGGTTTACCGTTTATCCCCCCGCCAGTTTAGTCAGCTTGCCCTGTTGGGTAGCATGCAAACCGCCCTTCAATACACGTTTTTCTAAATCGGGCTCGCGTTTACCACAGGGGTAAAAGGTTCGATCATGAACGCCACGGACACATTTTTTAGCATCATGCTGGCGCATTTTATCTATCAAAATGACAGGCTCAGTGACAACAAATCGCCTGGCTGCCTTCTGGGTTTTAGCGGCGTGATGCTGGTCAACCTCGAAAGTAGACTGAGTGATTTTCAGTTTGTCTGGCAGGGTAACGGCTTCGTGGTGCTGGCCGCGTTTCTCCTCTCTGCCGCCACGCGATAGGGAAAACGCATTTCTCACACTATCGATCCGAAGGTGATGACCGGCTGGCAGTTGGCTCTGGGCGGGGGCGTCATGGTAATGGGCGGTGGCCTGGCGAGTGAGACGCTGCAGATCAACAGTATCGGTGCTGGGGCGGTGTTGGGTTATCTGACGCTGATCTCGTCAGTGACCTTTGTTGCCTTGTAGAGCGTGCTGCTAAAATATAACCGCGTCAGCATGATTGCGCCGTTTAACGTCGTGATGCCTGTAGCAGGCACGGTGCTCTCCGCCGTTTTCCACGGTGAAGATATGTTGGGCATCAAGTATCTGCTTGCCCTGCTGCTGGTCTGTTCGGGGATCGTGCTGGTCAATAAAATCAAAAAAGCGGGATAACGGACAGCCGGTGACGTGAGCCACCGGTTATCGCTTATTCTACCCGTAAAAAGCTGCCGTCCGGCTGGCGGGTAAACAGCACCGGGCCGTTCGCGCCATCCAGCGTTAAACCTGTCACGACGCCTTTTGCATCCCGACGGATTTTCACCTGTTGGCCCTCTTTTAATGTGCTGAGCGGCTGATCGTTACCTTCGACGCGCGCCATCGCAAAGACGTCATTCACCGGAAGATTATTGTCGCGGAACAGCTGCGCCAGCGTCTGCCCGGACGCAATCTGGTAGCTATGCCAGTCACCCTGAGAATCGGCCTTTGCCTCTGGCTGAGACGCGGATTGAGCCGGTTTGTTATTGTAGATGTCCGCCTGCATCGGCACCTCTTTTTCTGCCGAAGGCGTCACAGGCCGTTCTACCGGATACTGTGGCGTGCTGGACGGCCAGAGAAAGGCCAGCAGCAGGATGAGTAAAGCGAGCACGATCCCACGACGGTGGAAAGCCGGCAGCGGGTCCATCCAGCGGATATCGTCTGTGAAATGCCAGATTCGATAAAGCCAGTGAGGCAGGCGAGACGAGACGTTTGAAGGCATATCAGGTTCCTCCGCTCCGGCACCTTGCGGCCGCGTTCGTTGCGGCAGCCAGGCCTGTAACCGGGTTAAAATACGCAGTGCGTGCGTCCTGCGGCGACGAGGGGCAATCTGGCCCATATTTTCTCTCTTTCTTATAGTGCCACTGACAAGGAAAAACTTGTCACTTATACAGTATGGGCAATGTGGACGCGAAGTGCCTGCCAGCATTGATAAATTTGACCTGCGTATTGTTTCTCTTTCGCCAGCAAAAGTCATCTGCGGCGCTGTGGATTTTACGCCAGCGGCCTGCGCTGCTATGCTGCCCGTCTTACTATATCCGAGAGTGAAAGGAACGAAGATGACTACCCCTTCTTTCGACAGCGTCGAAGCACAAGCAAGTTACGGTATTGGTTTACAGGTTGGCCAGCAGCTGCTGGAGTCTGGTCTGCAGGGGCTGCAGCCAGAAGCACTGCTCGCGGGCCTGCGCGACGCGCTGGAAGGGAACTCACCCGCGGTGCCTGTTGATGTGGTCCATCGCGCGCTGCGTGAAGTCCATGAGCGTGCGGAAAGCGTGCGTCGTGAGCGCGTGGAAGCGATGGCCGCAGAAGGCCAGGCTTTCCTGCAGGACCATGCCCAGCGCGAAGGCGTCAGCAGCACCGAGTCAGGTTTACAGTTCAGCGTGATGACGCAGGGGGAAGGTCCGATTCCATCGCGCCAGGACCGCGTACGCGTGCATTACACCGGTAAACTGATCGACGGCACCGTCTTTGACAGCTCAGTCGCTCGCGGCGAACCGGCTGAATTCCCGGTTACCGGCGTGATTGCGGGCTGGATCGAAGCGCTGACGCTGATGCCGGTGGGTTCCAAATGGGAACTGGTTATTCCACACAACCTCGCTTACGGCGAGCGCGGTGCGGGTGCGTCCATCCCGCCATTCAGCACCCTGATTTTTGAAGTTGAGCTGCTGGAAATCCTGTAAGGATAAAAGGGCGGCGCGATGCCGCCCTTAGCCCTCTTACTGCTGTAAATTTACCTGCCAGAGAGCAAATCCCGTCTCGTCATTCCCTGTTGCCTTCATTGGATACTGCGCATGCTGTTGAATAAAGTGCGTGGCTTTATCACCGGGCGCGGTTTCAAAGCGAATATCAAGAGGCTGTGCAGCCTTGATCGTCGCCAGCCGCCAGTTATTGTCAGCCTGAGGGCGCACTTCCCCCTGCTTTTTGGTTTCTGCGCTGATATAGGCCGCCAGGATTGAGCGGTTTTCATCCGGTGAGGCAAAAGCAATGTACTTGTCGCCCGTACCCGCGAATTTACCGCTGTAGGCCCGGTAGTTATTGGTCGCCACCAGGAAGGTTGCTTTAGGATCGATGGGTTGCCCCTGCCAGCGAAGATCCTTAACACGTGAGGCATCAGGATGAATCAGTTGGCACTCTTCGTCATAACGGGCCGGCTGTGTCACATCAATCTGGTAACTCACACCGTCGATCACGTCGAAGTTATAGGTGCGGAAATTCCAGTTAATTAACGATTGCGTACGGGTGCTGGTCGGATCGATCTGATTAAACTGGCCTGCGGAGCATTCCAGCCACTCTTTTACCTGCTCGCCGCTCACTTTCATCACCACCAGCGTATTGGGATAGAGATAAAGATCCGCCGCATTTCGGAACGTCAGGTCACCTTTCTCCACTTCCACGTAGCTGGCAGGATCGTTCTTACGTCCACCGGCTTTAAACGGCGCAGCGGCCGACAGCACTGGCAGCGTCGCCAGATCGGGATCGCCCTGAATAAAATGCTCCACGTAGGCGCGCTGAGCGTTATTCACAATCTGAACGGTGGGATCGTCCTGAACCAGCGACAGGTAGCTGTACATCACGTCGGCGGATTTTCCGATGGGCTGAGCGACAAACTCGCGGGTGGCATGGTGATCGTCTTTCAGGACGTTAACCAGTGCCGGATCTTCTGCGGCCAGCGATGTCTTGTTTGCGGTGTCATAGACAGGGCGCGCCTGTGCGGTGCCTTGAGTAACGTGCCAGCGGCCACCTGCGTTGCTCAGCGCCAGATCCACCACGCCAAGATGATCGCCCCACATGCCCGGCATCACCGCAGGAATACCGTTAAGGGTTCCTTTCTCAATATCCGCACCTTTAATCCGTGCAAACTCCTTGCCCGGGAAAACGGCGTGCGCATGGCCAAACATAATGGCATCAATGCCTGCGACCTCGCTGAGGTAATAAACAGAATTTTCAGCCATGGCCTGATAAGGTTCGCTACTCAGACCGGAGTGGGCAAGGGCGATAACAACATCCGCGCCTTTAGCGCGCATCTCTGGGACATAGCGACGTGCGGTTTCTGTGATGTCATCCACCCGCACCTTGTCGTGCAGGTTGGCTTTATCCCACACCATAATTTGCGGCGGGACAAAGCCGATATAGCCCACCTGCAGGGTATGTGTTTTACCCTCACGATCGGTCACGCGGGTCGGTTTAATCAGGTAGGGCGTAAACAGAGGCTTACCGCTTTTCAGATCGATAACGTTCGCATTCACATAGGGGAAGCGCGCGCCAGCCAGCGCTTTTTGCAGGTATGGCAGGCCGTAGTTAAACTCATGGTTGCCCAACGTACCGACGCTGTAATCAAGCGTATTCATGGCTTTATAGACAGGATGGATATCGCCCTGTTTGAGCCCTTTTGCGGCCATATAGTCGCCCAGCGGGCTGCCCTGAATAAGATCGCCATTGTCTACCAAAACGCTGTTGGTGGCTTCCTGACGCGCCGCATGGATTAACGAGGCGGTGCGCACCAGACCATATTTTTCCGTGGGCGTATCTTTGTAGTAGTCGAAGTCCATTATATTGCTGTGCAGATCGGTCGTTTCCAGCACGCGTAAATCCACGGTGGCTCCCTGTGCTGCAACTGAAACGCTCAACGCCAGTAACATCATTCCCGCCTTAAACATGCTCGCTCCCAAAGCTAATAGATCAAGGCTACAAAAATAATGTAAAACTCTGATGAAAGGGCAGATTAAATCGTGATGAAGATAACGTTTTGAGCCAGCCGCACGCTGGGGTCGGGCGAAACGCGTTGCAGGCTTTGTAAAAGGATATCGTTGCCATTTTTTTCTATTATGTTGATATACCTGAAAAATGATTCAGAATGTTTGCCTGAAATCAGAGATGAACGTGAAGCTGCTAGACTGTATTCCAACGGGTATGACAGTTAACGCGTAGCATTCTCATACATGAGGTGGAAAATGTTAGAGCAAATAAGCCAACTGGCGCGTGAAGCAGGCGACGCGATTATGCAGGTCTACAACGGTTCCGTTCCGACAGACGTTTCTCACAAAGCGGATGATTCTCCTGTCACGGCGGCAGACCTGGCCGCTCATGATGTGATTGTGTCGGGCTTAAAACAGCTGACACCGGATATTCCGGTGCTGTCAGAGGAAGATCCGCCCGGCTGGGAGGTTCGCCAGCACTGGCAACGTTACTGGCTGGTTGACCCGCTGGATGGCACCAAAGAATTTATCAAACGTAACGGCGAATTTACCGTGAATATTGCGCTGATTGAGCAGGGCAAACCGGTAATGGGCGTGGTTTATGCCCCCGCGCTGGGCGTGATGTATTCCGCCGCAGAGGGCAAAGCCTGGAAAGAAGAGAACGGCGAGCGACAACAGATTCATGTGCTTGATGCGCGTCCACCGTTAGTGGTGGTGAGCCGTTCGCACAACGACGACGACGAGATGAAAGAGTACCTCAAGCAACTGGGGGAACATCAGACGGTGGCAACCGGGTCATCACTGAAGTTTTGCCTGGTGGCAGAAGGGAAAGCACAGCTCTATCCGCGCTTTGGGCCAACCAATATTTGGGATACCGGAGCGGGTCATGCCGTTGCCGCGGCCGCGGGTGCTCACGTTCACGACTGGCAGGGAAGAACACTGGACTATGCACCGCGTGAATCTTTTCTTAATCCCGGCTTTCGCGTCTCGCTGTTTTAACCCAGTGCGGGAGGCGCAGCCCTCCCGCTTTCCGCCTTCAGTCCTGCAACAGCGATTTTAATAAGCTCATCACCTGCTGCACCTCCTGCTGAGAGAGCGCCCCGTCTTTAACGTATTTAACCTGACCCGTTTTATCCAGTACCACAATAGCCGAGCCGCCCTGCTGTAATTGCCAGGCGTGCTGCACATTGCCATTGCTGTCGACGATAAACTGCGACCAGGGATACTGCTGCTTATTACTGTGAATACTGCTGCGTACGAACATGCTGGTGCCAGGAATGGCATCATCGGTATTAACAATGGTGGTGGTCTGATAGCGGTCGTGAGGCAATTTCGCTGCCTTGATAGCTTCAACCAGCGCCGCGTTCATCTCTTTCGCGGATGAGCGCCCGGCAATATGCTGTACTACGCGGACTTTTCCGCTCAGCTGAGCGCTGTTCCAGTTTTTATAACTGAATTTTTCCTGCTGTAAAATCAGCTCGCCTTTGTCGTTGACGCCCACTGCTGGCACACGTTTGCCCAGCTCAATGTTATGCGCCAGCGCGCTAACGGGAATCAACAACGATAAAGCCAGTGCTGCCAGTGTTGCACGCATCATTATTCTCTCCAGTGATCAGACCAGTTAGTCATTCCACTGTCATATTAAGTAGGGATGATGCGGCTGTCTCAAAAAGCTGTCAGCTTTGCTATCGACAACACAATTCTTTAACCAATGAAGGTTTACACTGAATAGTGAAAAGTAAATAACAGAGTATTCTGTAATGTTGTGTCAGAACGGTAAAAAAATTTATTTCTTATCGTGCGAAGCAAACAGAGTGTTCTATAGTTTATCTCGAATTCGCGCTTCATGGATCCGTACCGAATTTGGCAACGGTGAAGCGTGCTTAAAAATTAAGGAGTTAATCACTATGAAAATCTTCCAGCGCTATAATCCACTACAGATAGCAAAATATGTTAAGACGCTGTTTAAAGGAAGGTTGTACATCAAGGATGTTGGCGCATTCGAGTTTGATAAAGGTAAAGTCCTGATCCCACGGGTCAAAGACAAACAGCACCTGAGCGTGATGTCAGAAATTAACCGCCAGGTCGTTCGTCTCAAGCTAGAGTTCAACTAAATAACAGGGCGCCGTTGGCGCCCTTAGTGTTTCTACTCTTCGGTTTTTGCCACATTCAGCATCGGCGGGCGTTCATCAATCCGCGTCACCAGTAGCTGGTCAATTCGGTAGCTGTCGATATCCACCACTTCGAACTTGTAACCGGCAAACTTCACAAAGTCTGTGCGCTTCGGGATTTTGCGCAGCATATACATCATAAAGCCGCCAATGGTTTCGTAGTTACCTGACTGCGGAAAATCATCAATATCCAGCACGCGCATGACATCATCTATCGGCGTACCGCCTTCCACCAGCCAGGAGTTTTCGTCACGTGCGACGATTTGCTCTTCCATGCCCTGGCCCACCAGGTCGCCCATCAGCGTGGTCATGACGTCGTTGAGTGTAATGATGCCCACCACCAGCGCGTACTCGTTCATGATGACCGCAAAATCGTCACCCGCCGTCTTAAAGCTTTCCAGCGCCTCAGATAACGTCAGCGTATCGGGCACAATAAGCGCCGATCGGATCTGAACCCCGCTGTTCAGCGCCATGCTCTGATTTCCCAGCACGCGCAGCAGGAGCTCTTTAGAGTCGACATAGCCCACAATGTGGTCAATATCGCCATTACAGACCAGGAATTTAGAGTGAGGATGTTGAGCGATTTTGGTTTTCAGGCTGACTTCATCTTCGTGCAGATCGAACCAGACAATGTTTTCGCGTGAGGTCATGGAGGAAGGGACGGTACGCGACTCCAGTTCAAACACGTTCTCAATGAGTTCGTGCTCCTGCTTACGCAGCACACCGGCCAGCGCACCGGCTTCGACAACCGCATAAATATCGTCAGAGGTAATATCGTCTTTACGCACCATCGGCAGTTTAAAAATGCGAAAGAAGACGTTGGCCAGACCGTTGAACAGCCACACCAGCGGGCGCATCACCAGCAAGCAGAAGCGCATGGGATTGATAATGCGCAGGGCGATGGTTTCGGGCGCGATCATACCGACGCGTTTCGGGGTCAGGTCGGCAAACAGAATAAACAGGCTGGTCACGATGGTAAACGAGCAGATAAAGCTAAGCTGTTCGGCAAGTTCATGCGACATAAAGCGGTTAAACAGGCTGGAAAACGCGGGCGAAAACGCCGCATCACCGACGATACCACCGAGGATCGCCACGGCATTCAGGCCGATTTGCACCACGGTAAAGAACATGCCGGGTGTTTCCTGCATTTTCAAAACGCGCTGAGCGTTGATGTTGCCTTCGTCGGCCAGAAGTTTCAGCTTAATCTTGCGGGCGGCGGCCAGCGAGATTTCCGAAAGAGAGAAAAAAGCACTGATTACGATCAGTAGCAGAATGACAAGTAAGCTATCAAGCATATGAGATCCAAAGAGTTATTCACTTGTCATTTTTGGCCTGGGCAGCGTGCGGTTTAGGCGGTCATTCCCTGTGCTGGTGACGCAAGGGGAGCTATCCGTGCCAAAAATGTCTGCGCCTATTTAACACAATGCGTGAGCGTCGGGGCAGAAATGAAGACAGGCGGGATGCCTGTGGTGGGTGATTATAGCAGCAGCGACGATGCCGCCGCCAGAGGGCAATCGGTGGCGTCCTGTGAGGCCATCGGGCAGCCTGTCATCAACCGCCCGGTCAGGCGGACAAACGGCAATCGCGCCTGCGACGTAACAACATCGTTGTAACGTAAGTGGGTTTTGCCGACAATAATGCTCAATTTGACTTATAACTCGTTGTACACTGCCAGTTAGCAAAAAGTGCGGCTATGATGAGTGAGTTGCCGTCGCGATCGTATCGGTAACGAGGATTAACACGCGCCCTGTGGAATGGGGCAGGCATGACAGACAGGAGTACAGGTGCCACGATTTTATGTTTATTGCATGGCGGGTTTACTACTCGTCGCGCCCGCCTTCGGGGCAGCGCCGGTTCGACTACAGCTGGAAGGGCTAACCGGAGAACTGCAAAAAAACGTCAGGGCACGCCTGTCGACTATTGGCAGCGATGAAGTCACCAACGATGGCCGCTTTCGCTCCCGCGTATCCGCGGCAATAAAAGAGGGGCTGCGTGCGCTTGGCTATTATGAGCCGGATATCGACTTCGTATCCCGGCCCGCGCCACCTCAGGGCGGCCGTCCGGTGTTAATCGCCCGCGTCACGCCCGGTCAGCCGGTAAAAATTGCGGGCAGTACGATTATCGTCACCGGCCAGGCTAAAAACGATGCGGACTATAAAAACTGGATCGCGCAGGGGCGCCCCAAAGTCGGAACGGTGCTGAATCACGGGCAGTACGACAAATTCAAAAGCGGCTTCACTAACCTTGCCCTCCGTAACGGCTATTTCGACGGTGAGTTTGAGAAAAGCGAGCTGGGCGTTTCCGTTGCGCGCCACGAAGCCTTTTGGGATCTCGATTACAACAGCGGCCCGCGCTATCGTTTTGGCAATGTCAGCTTTGAAGGTTCGCAGATTCGCGAAGCCTATTTGCAAAATTTAGTCCCTTTTAAAGAGGGCGATTACTACAGCTCGCGCGATCTGGCGGAGCTTAACCGCCGTCTTTCTGCGACCGGCTGGTTCCAGTCAGTTGTGGTTGCGCCTGAGTTTAAGCAGGGACGTAAAACCAAAGTCCTGCCCTTGAATGCGGTGGTATCGCCCCGCGCTAAAAACACCATCGAAGCCGGTGTCGGTTATTCAACCGATGTCGGACCGCGCCTGAAAGGAACGTGGAGAAAGCCCTGGGTTAACGATCGCGGTCACAGCATGGTCGCCAGTGCCTATGTTTCTGCCCCCGAGCAGCAGGTCGATCTCAGTTATAAAGTCCCCTTGCTGAAAAGCCCCCTGGAGCAGTACTACACGTTCTCGGGCGGCCTGAAGCGCACCGACCTCAACGATACCAAGGCGGACACCAGTACGCTGGCGGTATCACGTAACTGGGACAGCAGCAGCGGCTGGCAAAGAGCCCTTAATCTGCGCTGGAGCCTGGACCACTTTACACAGGGTAACGTCACTAACACCACGATGCTGCTCTATCCCGGCGTCAGTCTCAACCGCACCCGTTCGCGCGGGGGCTTAATGCCCACCTGGGGCGACTCGCAGCGTTATTCCGCCGATGTGTCCGATACCACCTGGGGATCGGATGTCGATTTCTTGATCCTGCAGGCGCAAAACGTCTGGATCCGCACACTGGGCGAAAAGAACCGCTTTATCGCGCGCGGCACGGTGGGATGGATTGAAACCAACGACTTCGACAGGGTGCCGCCGGACCTGCGTTTCTTCGCCGGCGGGGATCGCAGCATTCGCGGTTATAAATACAAAAACGTTTCGCCCCGTGACAGTGACGGCAAACTGACCGGGGCCTCGAAAATGGCCACCGGTTCGCTGGAATATCAATACAACGTCAGCGGCAAATGGTGGGGTGCGGTGTTTATTGACTCCGGTGAGGCCGTTAATGACATCAGTCAAAGCAATATCAAAACCGGTGCCGGTATCGGCGTACGCTGGGCATCACCCGTGGGGCCCATTAAGTTTGATATTGCCCGCCCTATTGGGGACAGCGAGGAGCATGGTGTGCAATTTTACGTAGGATTGGGGCCTGAATTATGACGCGCTGGAAAAAGGTCCTGATTGGCTTTTTGATTTTTTTAGTGCTGCTGTTTGCCGGCCTGGCATTTTTGATTGGTACAACGCCGGGATTACATCTGGTGCTGAAGGGCGCTACGCGCTGGGTGCCGGGGCTATCCATCAACAAAGTGGACGGTGGCTGGCGTAATCTTACCCTCAGTGGATTGCGCTATGAGATGCCTGGCGTCAGCGTTAACGCGGGCAATATCCATCTGGCCGTGGATCTTAACTGCCTGCTGCACTCGTCTGTTTGTGTGAACGATCTTACGCTGAAGGATATCAGCGTGGTGGTCGACAGCAAAAAGATGACGCCCTCCACCGCGCCGCCGGAAGAAGAAAGCGGCAAGACAAACCTCAGCACGCCCTATCCGATCGCCCTGCGCCACGTGGGCCTGCACAATATAAACGTGAAAGTGGATGATACCGCTATTTCGCTGGTGGATTTTACCACCGGCCTGCAGTGGCAGGATCGTGCGCTGACGCTCAATCCCACCCATATTCAAAGCCTGCTGATTGCGCTGCCGAAAGCGGCGCAGGTGGCAAAAGAGCAGGTGGTGCAGCCCAAAATACAGCAGCCGAAGCCCGACGAGAAGCCGCTGGGCGAAACCTTACAGGCGATGTTTGCCAAACCGCTGTTGCCTGAACTGCCCGACTTTCAGCTTCCGCTGGACATTGATGTACAGGACATTGTGGGCGAGCAGTTGCGGATTACTGGGGATACCGATATTACGGTGAGCCGATTGCAGGTGAAGGCAAAAACCCTCGACCGGCATATGCAGTTGCAAACGCTGGCGGTGGATTCAAACCTGGGCAAGCTGAACGGCAGCGGTCAGGCGACGCTGGCCGACAACTGGCCCGTTGATTTGGCGCTAAACGGTGACGTGAACGTTGATCCGGTGAAAGGCGAAAAGCTAAATCTGACAGTAAAAGGCGCGATGCGCGACGAGTTGAAACTGGCGCTAACGCTTTCAGGCCCGGTGCGCGCGCAGCTCGATGCCAGCGCCCAGCCCGCCGTTATTGGGCTTCCGCTGGCGCTCAACCTGACCAGTCCGCAGTTACGCTGGCCCCTGACAGGGCCGGTTCAGTATCAGGCCGACGATCTTCACTACCAGTTCAACGGCAAGGCGACTGACTATGTCATGTCGCTCCGTACGTCGGTCAAAGGGGAGTCGGTGCCGCCTGCGACGGTCGCCCTGGAGGGGAAAGGCAACGTTCAGCAGTTCAGTCTGGATAAGCTGCGTGTGGCGGTGTTACAGGGCAACGTTGATCTGACAGCGCTGGTGGACTGGAGCAAAGCGATCAGCTGGCGCAGTGAGTTGACGCTGGACGGCATCAATACCGCACGCCAGTATCCTGACTGGCCGGCAAAGCTGAACGGCAACATTACCACGCGCGGCAGCCTGTATGGCGGCAGCTGGCAGGTCAGCGTACCGCAACTGATGCTAAAAGGTAACGTTAAGCAGAATGTGGTCAGCGCAGAGGGGACCTTAAGGGGCAACAGCTACAACCAATGGGATATCCCCGGCATCAAAATAGCGCTGGGACGCAATCACCTGGAGATAAAAGGCAGTCTGGCAGATAGCCTGAACCTGGATGCCAACGTTGATGCGCCCCGTCTTGATAATGCACTTCCAGGCCTGGGCGGCGTGGTGAAAGGGGATATCAAAGCACGCGGTACGCTGAAAGCGCCACAGTTGCTGGCCGATCTTACCGCCACGGGTTTACGCTGGCAGCAACTGCTTGTCCGCCGCATCACCCTGAAAAGCGACGTGCGCTCCAGCGATCAGATCGCCGGTAAACTTCAATTGCGGGTTGAACAGCTAAAACAGGATGCACTCAACATCAGCCTGCTGACGCTCAATGCCGAGGGTGATGAAAAGCAGCACCAGCTCAAACTCAACGTACAGGGTGAGCCGGTATCAGGACAGCTTGCGCTCAACGGCAGCTTTGACCGTCAGACAGAGACGTGGAAAGGCAGCCTTAATAATACGCGTTTTGACACGCCGGTGGGTGAATGGCGACTGACGCGTGCGATGACCATTGACTATTTTAATCAGAAACAGAGCGCGACGATCGGCCCCCACTGCTGGCAAAACCCCAATGCACAGCTTTGTGTGCCAGAGCCCATTGAAGCCGGCCCCAGTGGTCATGCTCACGTGGTGTTAAACCGCTTCGATCTGGCAATGTTGAAACCCTTCCTGACCGATCAAACGCAGCTGAGCGGCGTGTTCAGCGGTGATGCCCGCGTCAACTGGACGGCGGAGGGTAAACTGCCCGTCGGCACGCTGGCGCTGAAGAGTAACAACGTGAAAGTCGCGCAGGATGTGCAGGGCAATACGCTGCCCATCGCCTTTAACACGATTAACGTTAATGCGGCACTGCGGGACGGACGGGCTCAGCTCGACTGGCTGATTCGCATCGTGAATAACGGTCAACTGGACGGCAATGTGCAGATTACCGATCCGCAGCAGCGCCGTGCGCTGGGCGGCAACGTGAATATCCGCAACATCTCCCTGGCAATGATCAACCCGGCGTTGATGCAGGGCGAAAGCATCAAAGGCAATCTGAACAGTAATCTGCGTCTGGGAGGAACAGCACAGCAGCCGCAGATTTTTGGTCAACTCGGCCTCAAAGATGTGAATGTAAAAGGCAACTTCATGCCGGTGGATCTCACCAGTGCCAGCCTGAATATGGTGTTTAACGGCATGAGTTCGACGCTGAATGGCCTGCTCCAGACCGCACAGGGCAACATTAACCTGAGTGGTGATGCGGACTGGAGTCAGTTGGATAACTGGCGTGCGCGCGTTGCCGCTAAAGGCAGTCGGGTTCGCGTCACCGTGCCGCCCATGGTGCGCATGGACGTTTCCCCGGATGTGGTCTTTGAGGCTACGCCAGCCGCCTTTAACCTTGACGGCCGGGTGGATATCCCATGGGCGCGCATCACGGTACAAGAGGTGCCAGAGAGCGCCGTGGGCGTCTCCTCTGACGAGGTGATGCTGGATAAGAACCTCAAACCGATTGAGCCTAAAACCGCCTCAATACCGATTAACAGTAACCTGACCATTCACGTCGGAAACGACGTACGTCTGTCGGCCTTTGGACTAAAAGCCCGGCTCAATGGCGATCTGAAAATGGTGCAGGATAAATCCGGACTGGGGCTTAATGGACAGATCAACATTCCATCCGGCCGTTTCCATGCCTATGGTCAGGACTTGATCGTACGCAAAGGTGAACTGCAGTTTGCAGGCCCGCCAGACCAGCCTTATCTCAACCTGGAGGCGATTCGTAATCCGGATGCAACAGAGGATGGCGTCACCGCAGGGTTGCGCGTCACGGGGCTGGCAGACGAGCCAAAAGTAGAAGTGTTCTCCGATCCGGCGATGTCACAGCAGGAAGCCCTTTCATACCTGTTACGGGGTCAGGGACTGAAAAGCGACGGTGACGGTAACGCACTAACTTCGGCGTTAGTCGGCTTAGGGGTTGCACAAAGTGGGCAGGTTGTGGGTAAAATCGGCGAGACGTTCGGTGTAAGTAACCTTGCTCTCGACACCACCGGCGTTGGCGACAGTCAACAGGTGCAGGTCAGCGGCTATGTACTGCCGGGTCTACAAGTAAAATACGGAGTGGGCATTTTTGATTCACTGGCAACGTTAACCTTGCGTTACCGCCTGATGCCCAAACTCTATTTGGAAGCCGTGTCCGGTGTGGATCAGGCTCTTGATTTGCTTTATCAGTTTGAGTTTTAGCAATGCGAATAATTGTCTATGGCAGTTTACGGCGCAAACAGGGAAACAGTCACTGGATGACACACGCGCAATGGTTGGGTGACCATCAGATTGAGGGCTATGAGCTTTACAGTCTGGGTCACTATCCCGGCGTGATTACTGGCGAAGGAACGGTATATTGCGAAGTATACCGAATTGATGCCTCCATCCTCGCCGAGTTAGATGCGCTTCGCACCAAAGGCGGAGAATACAAACGTTTTCTGATTCAGACGCCGTTTGGGAGCGCGTGGCTTTATGTTTATCAACGTTCAGTTTCAGGACGTCAGCGCATTATGAGCGGCGACTGGCTGAAACGTGAAGAGGAGCAGGAAAGCGATTAATTCGTTGGACTCACCAGCCAGTTAAGCTGAATGCCATTCAGATAAAAGGGTTCATGATCTTGATGAACCCTTTTATTCCTGTTTTCAGGCGACTCTCCAGCCTGCCTCATTATCGTGTCTTCTCAGGGTTCCCATACAGGACGATATTACGGTAAGCCATGAGGATGTGGTCATGTCGATGTGCCATGGAGAACGCATTGCGCATAATCAGGACTATGACCTGTATAAGTATCGCGATCGTTTAACCGTCGATTTCACATTAAAGGGATGCCAGCACTAACAGGCGGCCAGCCCGCAACGAAGCAACTGAATAACGACAAAAAAATACAGGCCCGTAGCAGGGCCTGTATGTATGACAAAGGAAAACGTCGTTTGCCTTTTGTCCTGTGCTGAAAAGCGGTAGGGCGTTTCAGCGCAAGGGGATTTATTTCTTCGCCGCACGCTCGAAAGAAGAGATGATCTCAGCTTTCGCTGCTTCAGCGTTATCCCAGCCGTCAACCTTAACCCATTTGCCTTTTTCCAGATCTTTGTAGTGCTCAAAGAAATGGGTGATCTGCGCACGCAGCAGCTCTGGCAGGTCGTTCACATCTTTAATGTGATCGTATTCTTTGGTGAGCTTGGTATGCGGAACGGCAACCAGCTTGGCATCTTCACCTGACTCGTCGGTCATTTTTAATACGCCAACCGGGCGGCAACGGATCACTGAGCCTGGCTCCAATGGGTACTGGGTAGGGACCAGCACGTCTACCGGATCGCCATCCAGTGACAGGGTATGGTTGATGTAACCATAGTTGCACGGATAGAACATCGCAGTGGACATGAAGCGATCTACAAACAGGGCTCCAGAATCTTTATCAACTTCATATTTGATCGGATCGGCATTGGCCGGGATCTCAATAATTACGTAGATATCTTCTGGCAGGTCTTTACCTGCTGGCACCTGGTTCAAACTCATCGGGAATTCCTTCAGTCGTCGTGTGTTGAGTGTTGGCTATTATAGCCAACTGACTGTGAAAGTACGCCCCCTTTTTGGCGTTTCGGAATGCTCCTCGACGCTATTTGGCCGTGATGAACAGGGAAACAATGCCCGCAGCAATCAATGGCCCTACCGGGACGCCGCGGAAAAACGCCACACCAATCACCGTGCCCATCAACAACCCGCCAATGACCGAAGGTTGCACGCTCATATAGCTGACGCCACGGCCGCCCAGCCAGGCGACAAAAATACCCACCAGCACCGCCACAATGGATTGCCAACTGGCAAAGGACTTGATCAGGGAGGAGGCGGGCAACGAACCGCTGGCGAGCGGGGCCATGACCGCCACCGTAAGGATGATAATGCCTATCGTAATGCCCTGTTTTTCCACGTAAGGGAAGAACTGCGCCAACGGGGTCAGTTTGATGGCCAGCAGAATCAATATAGAAAGGGTTACGGCGGTGTTGTGGACAAAATAGCTCAGTATGGCAAGGCCGATTAATATCAGCGTAGAGGCATAAGCAGCCATGATTTTTCCCTGCAGGTAAAAGACAACATTGGCAAAAAGCCAACAACGGACTGACATTAATCAACAATCGTCGGGGTTAGCGCAACTGCCATTGGCCAAAGATTGCAGTTGTAACGTTTGATTGCGTACCAGGGCTGTACTCTGCGCCGCCAGCGCAACGGGGCCAAGGGTGCCCTGCGTATTCAGTTGGCTGCGGCTCGCCGCTAACCATGCCTCACGGTATTTCATCCATGCGCGCTGTGCGGCACGCAGTTTTTCTCTGGGCTGTCCGCTTAATTTTTTCATCAATGCATTGTACTGCGTGTTCATTTCCTTATCCCATTCCTGGGTCGCCGCATCCTGGCATTGCATCAAGGCCAACGTGGTATTAGCTTGATTAAGGCATTGATTTAATGTGACATCAATAGTGGACTGCTCCGCAACTGCTGCGTTGCAGCTTAAGAGTAACAGCAACACCCATCCTCTTTTCATGGATTTCCCCTTTTGTTTTTTTAACACAATACCTTCAGATTCATTAACAGATTAGCGGTAATGAATGGGTTAATCATTCACTGGCGTTAAAGTTTACGAATCGCAGTGCCGATACTTTCTCCGTTTAAGGGTTGTCGAAATTTTTTTCGCCTTTTACTACTCATACGGAAACGATCAAGATGAAACAGTTATCACTACGCACGGGGTTGCTGGCGTTGCTGGCATTCATGACACTGCTGCTGTTGGCGGTGAGTGTGATGGGCATTGTGGCCATTAATAAAGGTAACCGTTCTTTGGATGTGATCAACCGCATTCAGGGAATCGAGTTAAACAGCTTGTATCAAAGTAATGCCGATTTAATGCGCGCACGGGCCAGTGCTGCGCTGGCGGTGCGTAAAATTGAGATTGGTTTACTGGATGAGGGCGCGCAGGTCACCAAAACGGCGCAGGCTGATGTCGCGGCATCGCAGCAGAATCTTAAGCGATTTGTCGATGCCGGTACCGTGACCGCTGAAGGGAAAATTATGGCCGATGCCATCGCATCCAGCTATAAGGACTACCTCGATCAGGGCATCCTGCCAATGATGAAGGCGCTGGATAAACAGTACAACGATGAATACTACCAGCTGCTGGAGGGCAAGCTGGAGCCGCTTTCGGCGAAATACAGCAAAGCGGTAGAAACCTTCGGTAAAAAAGCCGATGAGATTACCCAGGCGCAATTAGTTGAAGCCCAGCGCAATGAAATCATGATGAAAGTGCTGATAGCCGTGGCCGTCGGACTCTCGTTGTTGCTGCTGGTGCTGGCCTGGATGCTGTTGCGCCGCATGCTGCTGATTCCGCTAAACAACGCGATCATCCATCTTGAGCAGATTGCGGCGGGCGATTTGTCCCAGACGTTGCCGCTGGCGGGCAATAATGAGCTGGGGCGCCTGAACAATGCGCTGGCGGGCATGCAGCATGCGTTGCGCGAATCGGTTAATCAGGTGCGCGAAGCCGGCCTGAAAATTGACATCGGTAGCCGTGAACTGGCCGCCGGCAATGTCCATCTTTCCCAACGTACCGAAGAGTCAGCGGCATCGCTGGAGCAAACGGCGGCCAGCATGGAGCAGCTAACCGCAACGGTCCGTCTTAACGCCAGCAATGCCCAGCAGGCCCATCAGCTGGCTAACGCCGTGTCTGACAGTGCCGATCGCGGCGCAGAGGTGGTGAATTATGTTATGGAAAAAATGCATGAAATCACCGACAGCGCTAACCGTATCGGCGATATCCTGAGCGTCATTGACGGCATTGCTTTCCAGACCAATATCCTGGCACTGAACGCGGCGGTGGAAGCGGCACGGGCCGGAGAGCAGGGGCGCGGATTTGCCGTGGTCGCCAATGAGGTTCGTACGCTGGCACAGCGCAGTGCCAGTGCGGCGAAAGAGATCCGTACGCTGATCGGTGATTCACAAACGCGCGTCAAAGAGGGCAGTGAAATGGCGACGCGTGCGGGCGAAACAATGGATGAGATTGCCGCTGAAGTTATGCGGGTTACGGCCCTGATGAAAGAGATTTCCATGGCGTCAGAAGAGCAGAGCCGGGGAATCGATCAGGTGAATCACGCGGTCACGCAGATGGATGAAGCGGCGCAGCAGAACGCGGCGCTGGTAGAACAGGCAACGGCGGCGACCCATTCACTGGAGTCGCAATCCGAGCAGCTCCAGGCGGCGATGGCGCAGTTCAGGCTGCAGCAGTCGTAACGCAAAAAGGGCGCGTCACGCGCGCCCTTGATGTTTAGCCCTGACGGCACTCGGGGAATTCAGCCAGGAAACGCTCTACGTCGTCAACCATGGCGGTGTTACCGCAGTAGAACGGACAGCGTTGGTGCAGCGTGACCGGGGGAATATCCAGGATACGGTTCTGACCGTCGCTGGCTTTACCGCCGGCCTGCTCCGCCAGGAAAGCCATAGGGTTGCACTCATACAGCAGGCGCAGCTTGCCTTTTGGATGGCTGGCGGTGCTGGGATAAAGATAAATGCCGCCCTTCAGCAGGTTACGGTGAAAATCCGCGACCAGAGAGCCGATATAGCGTGATGTGTAAGGACGGTGCGTCGCCACATCCTCTTCCTGACAGAATTTCAGGTACTTTTTCACGCCCTGTGGGAAACGAATGTAGTTACCTTCGTTAATGGAATAGGTGTAACCCACTTCTGGATAGGTCATGCGTTCATGGCTGAGGCAGAACACGCCCAGGGACGGATCGTAGGTAAACGCATGGACGCCACAACCGGTGGTGTACACCATCATGGTGGATGAGCCATAAACGACGTAACCGGCGGCAACCTGTTTGTTGCCTGGCTGCATGAAGTCGGCTTCGACAACTGGCGTACCCGGCTCGCTGACGCGGCGATAGATGGAGAAAATGGTGCCGACGGAGACGTTAACATCGATGTTCGACGAACCGTCGAGCGGGTCCATCAATACGACGTATTTTCCGTTTTCCTCGCCTTCAAAGATAACAAACTCATCTTCTTCTTCAGAAGCGATACCGGCAACAATGCCGCGTGCTTTCAGTGCGGCTTTGAGTTTTTCGTTGGCGAACAGATCCAGTTTCATCTGCTGTTCACCCTGAACATTCTCAACGCCGCTGGCACCAAGAATATCGACTAAGCCGGCTTTGTTGATATCACGGTGAATAATTTTAGCACCCAGCTTAATGGCTGAGATAAGTGCCGTCAGTTCACCTGTGGCGTGCGGAAAGTCGTGTTGCTTCTCGACGATAAATTCGCCCAACGTTTTCATAACACATTCCCTGAATCATCGATGGAGTGGCAGCGGCATACTTAACTGCCCGTGGATGCGTACGCAGTTTAGCCGATTGAACTTTAAAAACCATAGTCCTAATCCGTTTCTTCCGTGTGCAAGCGAGGTTACACTGTGCGCCGAACTTTTGAGTTATGGACCTCGTTATGCGCATTCACATCCTCGGGATATGTGGCACTTTTATGGGCGGACTGGCTATGCTGGCCCGCTCCCTTGGTCATCAGGTGACAGGCTCTGACGCCAATGTCTATCCACCGATGAGCACGTTGCTTGAGCAGCAAGGCATTGAATTAACAGAGGGTTACGATGCGAGCCAGCTTGAGCCCGTACCGGACCTGGTCATTATTGGCAACGCCATGACGCGCGGTAACCCCTGCGTGGAAGCGGTACTGGAACGCAACATTCCTTACCTCTCTGGCCCCCAATGGCTGCACGATTTTGTGCTGCGCGATCGCTGGGTGCTGGCCGTGGCGGGCACGCACGGTAAAACCACCACAGCAGGCATGGCAGCGTGGATTCTGAAAGCCTGCGGCCTTGAACCTGGCTTTATTATTGGTGGCGTACCCGGTAACTTCGATGTTTCTGCAAAATTAGGAAAAAGCCCATTCTTTGTCATTGAGGCTGATGAATACGACTGCGCGTTTTTCGACAAGCGCTCGAAATTCGTCCATTACTGCCCACGTACGCTGATTCTGAATAATCTTGAATTCGATCATGCCGATATTTTTGACGATCTGCGGGCCATCCAGAAACAGTTTCATCATCTGGTACGCATTGTGCCGGGTCAGGGCAAGATCCTGCTGCCAGAGCACGATCATAACCTGAAGCAGGTGATGGCAATGGGCTGCTGGAGCGAACAGGAGCATGTGGGCGACGGCGGTCACTGGCAGGCGAAGAAGCTGACGCCGGATGCCTCCCGCTGGGAAGTGCTGCTGGCGGGTGAAAAAGTGGGCGAGGTGAACTGGGGACTGGTAGGCGAGCACAACATGCACAATGGCCTGATGGCGATTGCGGCAGCGCGCCATGTCGGCGTAAAACCTGAGGACGCAAGCCAGGCGCTGGACAGCTTTATTAATGCCCGCCGCCGTCTTGAGCTGCGCGGTGAGGTCAACGGCATCAAGATCTATGATGATTTTGCCCACCACCCGACGGCGATTCTGGCCACGCTGAGCGCACTGCGCAGTAAAGTGGGCGGCACCGCGCGCATTCTGGCGGTGCTGGAGCCGCGTTCAAACACCATGAAAATGGGCGTGAATAAAAATGAGCTGGCGCCGTCGCTGGCGCGCGCAGACGAAGTGTTCCTGTTCCAGCCGAGCCATATTCCGTGGCAGGTCGCGGACGTCGCAGAAGCCTGCATGCAGCCCGCTCACTGCAGCGCGGATATCGATACGCTGGTAGAGACGATCGCGAAAACGGCCCAGCCGGGCGATTCCATCCTGGTCATGAGTAACGGGGGCTTTGGTGGGATTCATCAGAAGCTGCTGGATCGTCTGGCGCGCTGATCACTAGCGGACCCGTTCCTCTCCCTCAGACGGGAGAAGAAAACCCTGCGGCTGGGCGCTGCTCAGCCGCAAATCAGCGGAAAGGTCAGACGGTTTCGGCTAACTCACGCAGATACTGAAAAATCTGACGGGCAGATTTTGGCGGTTTGTTACCGGCTTTTTCCTTCTGCGCATTACGGATCATGCTACGCAGCTGCTGGCGATCGGCCTGCGGATAAAGGGCGATCACGTCCGCCATCGCCTCATCACCCTCATCAATCAGACGATCGCGCAGCATTTCCAGTTTATGGAACAGGGCGACCTGCTGGTTGTGACGGTTCTTGAGTTTGTCGAGTGCGATGCGGATCGGCTCAACATCCATACTGCGCAACAGTTTACCGATAAGCTGTAACTGACGGCGGCGACCTTCTTTCTTGATGCGCTGTGCCAGTTCAATCTCGTTACGTAGACGCTCGTCCAGCGGAATTTTATCCAGAGAGTTTTTACCCAGATCGACCAGCTCGGCACCCAGGCGTTTCAGCTCTTCAGCATCACGTTTTATTTCGCTCTTACTAACCCAAATAATCTCTTCATCTTCTTCTTCGTGATTATCGGGTACATCGTCGAGCCACTCATCAGGCTGCTTAGTCATATCTGGCTCCAAAAAAAAGAGGCTAATCCTACCAGTTTATCGGGTGACTGCGAAATTGTTCTCTGACTCTGATAGACTCAAATTATTCAACCATAAGATTAGACGGCAGGTCGATGAACGTATCAACTCAAGTTGCAGAACAGCGAACAGCACTGGAACAGGCAATTGCGCAGGCGCTTGAACTGGCAAAAGCAAGTACGGATGGCGCGGAAGTCGCGGTGAGCAAGACGACCGGTATTGGTGTGAGTACCCGCTACGGCGAGGTAGAAAACGTTGAGTTCAACAGCGACGGCGCACTGGGTATTACCGTTTATCATCAAAACCGTAAAGGCAGTGCTTCATCGACCGATCTCAGCCCGGACGCGATTAAACGGACTGTGCAGGCGGCGATCGATATTGCACGCTATACGTCACCCGATCCTTTTGCCGGACCGGCGGATGCAGAATTACTGGCTTATGAGGCTCCGGATCTCGATCTTTACCATCCGTGGGAGATCGATGCCGATCACGCCATCAAACTGGCGGCCCAGGCAGAACAGGCGGCGCTGCAGGCGGACAAACGCATCACCAACACCGAAGGCGGCAGCTTTAACAGCCACATCGGGATTAAAGTCTTCGGCAACAGCCACGGCATGTTACAGAGCTACTGCTCCAGCCGCCACTCGCTTTCCAGCTGCGTGATTGCTGAGCAGGACGGCAATATGGAGCGTGACTATGCTTACACCATCGGCCGGGCAATCGACGATTTAAAAAGCCCGGACTGGGTCGGCGCAGAATGCGCGCGCCGTACGCTGTCGCGTCTTGCGCCACGCAAGCTCGACACCATGAAAGCGCCGGTGATCTTTGCCCCCGAAGTGGCAACGGGTCTGTTCGGTCACCTGGTGGGCGCCATCAGCGGTAGCAGCGTATATCGGAAATCCACCTTCTTGCTGGATGCCATGGGCAAACAGATTTTGCCTGAGTGGCTGACCATTCAGGAGCAGCCGCACTTGTTGAAAGGTTTAGCGTCAACGCCGTTTGACAGCGAAGGCGTTCGCACCCAGGCTCGCGACATTATCAAAGATGGCGTGCTGCAAACCTGGCTGATGACCAGCTATTCGGCGCGCAAGCTGGGCCTGACCAGCACCGGCCACGCGGGCGGTATCCACAACTGGCGCATCGCCGGTCAGGGGCACAGCTTCGACGCTATGCTGAAGCAGATGGGCACCGGCCTGGTGGTGACAGAACTGATGGGGCAGGGCGTCAGTGCGATCACGGGCGACTACTCACGTGGCGCAGCCGGTTTCTGGGTAGAAAACGGTGAAATCCAGTATCCGGTAAGCGAAATTACTATCGCCGGTAACTTAGGCGACATGTGGCGGAACATTGTCACCGTGGGCGATGACATTGAAACCCGTAGCAATATTCAGTGCGGTTCGGTCTTACTCCCCGAAATGTATATTGCCGGACAGTAAAATCTCTTTTAAGTTGTTTATGCGATAGCAAGCGGAGGGCATCGACCCTCCGTTTTTTTATAAAAAGCATTCCCACAATAAAAAGGAAGCTGAGCATGCGTAAAGAGCTTATGTCGTTGTTAGCTGTAGCCGTGTTATCCGTGAGCGTGACCGCCGGTGCTGCCTCTCTTGAGCACGATATGAAAGATATGTCGGGTATCTATAAGTCACTGGACGGGGCGAAAAGCGCCGACCAGTTGCACAAGATGTTAAGTGATTTGCGTGCTAAAGCAGAGGATGCCAAAAAAGGCACGCCGGACAAGCTGGAAGGCAAAGCCCCGGACAGCCCGGAAATGAAAGACTTTCACAAAGGTATGGATGACCTGATCGCCCAGATTGATAAAGCGGATGCGCTGGCTAAGCAGGGTAAACTGGATGAAGCCAAAGCAGAAGCGCAAAAGCTGGCGGCTATCCGTAACGAAAACCACAAGAAGTTCCGCTAATTTTACCGATAACCCCGGCTTGCCGGGGTTAATTGCTCAGGGCTCTTCATCGCCGCCTGGCGTCGCCTGAATGATTTCCACCTGATGTGCTTTAAGTACGTTCTGCAACGCCGTTGCCGGCAACCGATCTGTAAACAGGGCGGTCGCCTGGGTAACGCTGCCCATTTCTACCGCTGCCGATGCCTGAAACTTGGTGTGGTCTGCCGCTAACAAAATATGACGCGCATGCGCCATCATGGTTTGCGCCACGGCGGCCTCGTTAACATCAAATTCCAGTAGCGCCCCATCGCTCTCAATGGCGCCCATGCTGGTAACCAGATAATCTGCCCGAAAACCGGCCACAAACGCGGACGTGACCGGGCCAATAATGCCACCGTTGTGGGGACGCAGCGTGCCGCCGGGCACCATCACTTCAAACTGTGGGCATTTGTACAGAATATGGGCGACACGAAGGCTGTTGGTGATAACGCGCAGATGTTTATGATTTGCCAGCGCCCGGGCGACGTGTTCAACCGTAGTGCCAATAGTGATAAATACCGTTGATCCATCGGGAATATAGTCCGCAATGGCTTCCGCAATCGCACGTTTTTCTTCAGTCTGTGAGACTTCGCGCTGTTCAAAAGCGGTATTCACTACGCTGGATGCACGGCCCGCACCACCATGATGACGCGTGATTAATCCCTGATCGCTGAGTTTACGAATATCGCGCCTGACCGTTTGTGTGGAAACGTCGAGCAGCAAGGCGAGTTCATCAATATTCATGTAGCCACGTTCAGCGATCAGCCTGAGCAAACGATCGTGGCGAGGATTACCGGTTACGTCCGAGAGGATCATGGATTGTTCTCTGAATACCACCATGGCACACAGTTTATACATTTACCGACATAAAAGAACAGGTTTGATCATAATCAGGGATCCCGTCTCGCCCGCCCGGTCGCGTACATTTTAGCGCCGCGACCGCACTGGCAAAGCGCACGGCCTCTGTGACAGAGCCCTTCTGCGCCAGTTTCACGGCCAGCCCCCCGTGGAAGACGTCGCCCGCGCCGGTGGTATCGACGACCTGTACCTCAAAGGCGGGCTGATGCTGGAGCGTGCCGGCGTCCAGCCAGACGCAGCCCTGAGCGCCCTGGGTAACATAGACATGACCATTTGTGAGCATTTGTGCTTTTTTTAACGCCGCCGTTTCCCCCTCCAGCCCGGTTAAGCGCTGTAAACCCGGCGCTGAAAATGCCGCATGATCGCTTAACGCCACCAGCTCCCCAATGTCCTGCGGGGTCACATCCCCATCCAGAATGGTGGGAACGCCCTGTTGGCGGGCCAGGGTAAACGCGCACTTGGCACCCTGGTGCCAGCGAACATCTGCCAGCACCGCATCCCATTGTGAGAAGTCGATCTCTGTTAGCCAGTCTGCGCATTCTGCTAAGTCCGGGCTAGGGTAGTTGGCAATCATCCGTTCCCCCTCGGCATCCACCAGAATCGCGGATTGTGAAGAGCGGGCGGCCTCAAAAACCTTAGTATATCGGGTCTTTACGCCGTACTCATTTAACTCAGACAGCAGTCTCTTCCCTGTGTCATCGTCACCAACCCGACCAATAAAATCCACCTCTGCACCCAGTTTAGCTGCGGCAACGGCCGCTGTAGCAGCCGGACCACCGCCGACTTCCCGATAGTTGTTTGCCACATATTTTCCGCTCTGAGACGGCAAGGTATCCAGATACCAAATGCGATCTAATACGGTGATCCCTACACAAGCAATACGCGTCATAACGCTTCCTCACATTTTGTTGGTGTTGTCATTTTAATTTCATCAAATGTTTTAAAAGTGACACCTGTCAATTTTTTGACCATAAATTACAAATATGATCTAAAACAGACAGTAAAAGTCGTCTTTAATGACAAAATATGACAATAACGGGGTTGGGAGAGCGGTATGTCGGTAATTGCGTTTATTGGATTGGGACAAATGGGCGCGCCGATGGCGAGCAATCTGCTGAAGCAGGGCCATCAGCTCAACGTCTTTGATGTGGATCCTCAGGCCGTCGCGCGTCTGGTTGATAAGGGCGCCCGGGCGAGCGTTTCTGCTGCGGAGGCGGCAACCGGGGCCGAGTTTGTTATCACCATGCTGCCCAACGGCGAGTTAGTGCGTTCCGTACTGCTTGGCGACAAAGGTGTGTGTAGCACGCTGGCATCCACTGCGCTGGTGATTGATATGTCCACGATCCATCCGCTGCAAACCGATCGGCTGATCGGTGAGATGGCCGCTCGCGGTTTCAGCATGATGGACGTGCCCGTCGGCCGCACGTCAGACCATGCGATAGCCGGTTCACTGCTGCTACTGGCAGGCGGCACGCCGCAACAGGTTGCACGAGCAAAACCCGTGCTTAGGGCGATGGGCAATGAGCTGGTCGTGGCAGGCGGCCCCGGTATGGGGATTCGCGTCAAGCTGATCAACAACTACATGAGCATCGCCCTGAATGCCCTCTCGGCGGAAGCGGCGGTGCTGTGTGAAGGTCTGGGGCTGTCGTTTGACGTGGCGTTGCAGGTGATGAACGGCACGCCTGCGGGCAAAGGGCATTTCACCACGACCTGGCCTGACAAGGTACTGAAAGGGGATCGCTCACCGGCCTTCATGATCGATCTGGCGCATAAGGACCTGGGGATTGCGCTGGATGTTGCCAACCAGCTGCATGTACCGATGCCGCTCGGGGCTGCCTCACGTGAAGTTTACAACCAGGCCCGCGCTGCCGGACGCGGACGCGAGGACTGGACCGCCATCCTTGAACATGTTCGCGCCAGCGCGGGCCTCATTTCTCCCCACACAGTGTGACGCTTAATTCAGAGGAAAGAAGCATGACTCATTACACCCTTAAAGACATCACCCGACCTTCAGGTGGTTTCGCCATGCTCGCAGTCGATCAGCGTGAGGCCATGCGTTTGATGTTCGCGGCCGCTGGCGCGTCACTACCCGTCAGCGATCGCGTGCTGACCGAGTTTAAAGTCAATGCCGCCAGCGTGTTATCGCCCTATGCCTCGGCGATCCTGATTGATCAACAGTTTTGTTTCCCGCACATCGTCGAACGGCAAGCGGTTGCCCCCGGCTGCGGCCTTATCGTCGCGGCGGATGAATTCATTCCGGGCAATGGCATTCCGGTGGACAGCGTGGCGATCGATAACAACGTCGATCCGGTGGCGATGAAGCGTGACGGCGCGAAGGCGCTGAAGCTGCTGGTGCTGTGGCGCAGCGATGAAGATCCGCAGCAACGTCTCGACATAGTTAAGGCCTTCAACACCCGCTGCCACCGCCATGGCCTGCTCAGCATTATCGAACCGGTAGTCAGGCCACCGCGCCGTGGCGATCGCTTTGATCGCGAGCAGGCGATCCTGGACGCGGCCACAGAATTGGGCAACAGCGGCGCGGATCTCTACAAGGTGGAAATGCCCCTGTACGGCAAAGGTACACAGTCGGATCTGCTGGCGGCCGCGCAAAAGCTCAACGATCGGATCGCGATGCCGTGGGTCATTCTCTCGTCCGGCATTGATGAAAAATTATTCCCGCGCGCCGTGCGGGTGGCGATGCAGGCGGGCGCATCGGGCTTCCTGGCCGGGCGAGCCGTCTGGTCTTCCGTCATTGGCTTACCGGATACCGACCTGATGTTGCGGGATGTCTCCGTCCCCAGGCTGCAACGGCTGGGTGAGATCGTAGATGAAATGATGGCTAAACGCTAAGAGGGCAACGCAAATGAAATGGTTTAACACGCTGAGTCATAACCGCTGGCTCGAACAGGAAACGGACAGGATTCTCGACTTTGGTAAAAACGCAGCGGTCGCCACCGGATTTGGCTGGCTGGGGAATACCGGGCAGGTAAAACCCGAGATGGGCACGCACCTGTGGATTACCGCACGCATGCTGCATGTCTATGCCGTTGCGGCCTCGATGGGACGGCCGGGAGCTTATCAACTGGTCGATCACGGCATTAACGCCCTGAATGGTGCGCTGCGCGATAAACAGTACGGCGGCTGGTATGCCTGCGTAAACGATGAAGGCGTCGTTGATGCGTCCAAACAGGGTTATCAGCACTTTTTCGTGTTGCTGGGCGCGGCCAGTGCGGTCACTACGGGGCATCCTGCCGCCCGCCAACTGCTGGATGACGCGATCGACGTGATCGATCGCTACTTCTGGAGTGAAGACGAACAGATGTGCCTGGAGTCCTGGGATGAAGCCTTTAGCAAGACAGAAGACTACCGCGGCGGCAATGCCAATATGCACGCCGTTGAAGCCTTCCTGATTGTCTATGACGTCACGCACGACAAGAAATGGCTGGATCGCGCGCTGCGTGTCACCTCGGTGATTATTCACGACGTCGCGCGCAGCGGTGAGTACCGCGTCAATGAACACTTCGACACTGACTGGAACCCATTACGCGATTATAACAAAGAGAATCCCGCTCACCGCTTCCGGGCTTATGGCGGCACGCCCGGACACTGGATTGAATGGGGACGTCTGATGCTGCATCTGCATGCTGCGCTGGAAGCGCGCTTCGAAACGCCGCCGGCCTGGCTTATTGAAGATGCGAAAGGCTTATTCGACGCCACTATCCGCGATGCCTGGGCGCCCGATGGCGCAGACGGGTTTGTTTACACCGTGGACTGGGATGGCAAGCCCGTAGTGAGTGAAAGAGTGCGCTGGCCCGTGGTTGAGGCAATGGGCACGGCTTACGCCCTGTATGCGGTCACTGGCGAGGCGCAATACGAAGCCTGGTACCAGAAATGGTGGGATTACTGCATCACTTACATGATGGATTTCGAGAATGGCTCATGGTGGCAAGAGCTGGATTGCGAAAACAAGGTGACCACCAAAGTGTGGGACGGCAAACAGGATATCTATCACCTGCTGCATTGCCTGGTGATCCCGCGCCTTCCTCTGGCACCGGGGCTGGCACCCGCCGTAGCGGCAGGATTACTGGACTGTAATGCGAAATAACCCCTGAAAAACAGACTAACGGGAGTACCAGCTATGCACAGCAGCGGACAAACCCTTGTTCTTCACGCTGGAGAATATCAGGCAAAAATCGTCACCGTAGGCGCTGGCCTGGCTGAGCTGACGCACGCGGGCCGCCATCTGGTGCTCCCACATCCTCCGGAGGCAATGCCGCTGGCGCATATGGGCAAAGTCCTGATTCCCTGGCCGAATCGCGTCTCGAAAGGAACCTGGAAACATAACGGCAAGCTGCTTCAGCTACCCATCAATGACCACGAAGGCGTTACCGCCATTCACGGCTTATTGGCCTGGCGTGACTGGCAGATCGCCAAACACACCGACAGCGAGGCGACCTTAACGGTTTTCCTGCCGCCCAGTTACGGCTATCCGTTTGCGTTGCTATCGGCAGTGACTTACCGGCTTGATGCCGCACAGGGCCTGCAGGTCAGTATCAGCAGCCAGAACGTAGGCGATCAACCCGCGCCCTACGGTGTCGGTTCGCATCCTTATCTGACCTGCAACATGACCCTGGTGGATCACTGCCTGCTTACGCTACCGGCCGCGATTGCAGAAGGGGATTTTCTTACCCCGCGTCGGTTGGCGTCGACGCAGATCGACTGCAGTGTTAACACCCGCGCAGCCGGACGCGAATGGGAGGTGAGATTAACTTGTCCACAGCAGGCACTTTCGGTTTTTTTACGCAGCGATCAACCCTGGTTGCAAATTTACAGCGGCGAAAAACTTGGCCGCACGGGATTGGCAGCCGAGCCAATGAGTTGTCCACCTGACGCGTTCAATTCTGGCATTGATGTGATTTTTCTTGCGCCACAGGCGCGCCATCTCATGACGTTCACGATTGGCTGTGACCAGCACGAATCACGCTAAACCTTATTTTTTTATCCTACAACGCAGAGGTCAGAATGCATTTACAACATCCTGAGACGGCAGGCGTAAAGCTGACTGCCGCCGGTAACGGCTTTTCACTGACTTATCAAAACAGACAAATTCTTAGCCACAGCGAGGAAAAACCCTGTCTGTGGATAGGCAATGGCAACGCCGATATCGACATGTTTCGCGGCAATTTCAGTATTAAAGACCGGTTGAATGAAAAACTGGCGTTAACCTCGGCCGTTGTGACTGCGCAGGACACCGGCTGGACGGTGCGCTTCTCACGCGGAGAGGAGTTTAGCGCCACGCTGATCATCGGCACAGACGAAAACGGCCGCCTGTTGCTTACGCTGACAAACGACAGCGACAGGCTTAACCGTATCTGGCTGAGGCTGTCAGCCTTGGACGACGATCATATCTACGGCTGTGGCGAGCAGTTTTCCTGTTTTGATTTGCGCGGGAAACCTTTTCCACTCTGGACCAGCGAACAGGGCGTCGGGCGCAATAAGAAAAGCGTGGTCACCTGGCAGGCTGACTGTGCAGAGAATGCCGGCGGAGATTACTACTGGACCTTTTTCCCCCAGCCGACCTTTGTCAGCAGCCAGAAGTATTACTGCCATGTGGATAACAGCGGCTACATGAATTTTGACTTCAGCGCAGCGGATTATCATGAACTGGCTTTCTGGGAAAATAACGCCACGTTACGTTTTGAATGTGCCGATACCTACATCGCCCTGCTGGAAAAAATGAGTGCCCTGTTGGGGCGTCAGCCGGTATTACCGGACTGGGTTTACGATGGCGTCACGCTGGGGATCCAGGGCGGCACCGACGTCTGCCAGCAGAAGCTGGACAAAATGCGTCAGGCGGGCGTGAAAGTGAATGGCATCTGGGCGCAGGACTGGTCCGGCATCCGGATGACCTCCTTCGGCAAACGCGTGATGTGGAACTGGCAGTGGGACAGCGAGCTTTATCCCCAACTGGACGCGCGCATTCAGCAGTGGAAAGCGGAAGGCGTACAGTTCCTGTCTTATATCAACCCTTACGTCGCCAGCGACCGTAACCTGTGCGAAGAGGCTGCCCGGAAAGGGTATCTGACCAAAAATGCGGCTGGGGACGATTACCACGTCGAATTTGGTGAGTTTTATGCGGGCGTCGTCGATCTCACGAATCCGGAGGCTTACCACTGGTTCAAAGGCGTCATCAAAGACAATCTGATTGCCCTGGGCTGTCGCGGCTGGATGGCGGATTTTGGGGAGTACCTGCCAACGGACACGTATCTGCACAACGGCGTCAGCGCCGAAATCATGCACAATGCCTGGCCCGCGCTGTGGGCGAAGTGTAACTATGAGGCGCTGGAAGAAACCGGCAAACTCGGTGACGTGCTGTTCTTTATGCGTGCGGGTTACACCGGCAGTCAGAAATACTCCGTGATGATGTGGGCCGGGGATCAAAATGTTGACTGGAGCCTGGACGATGGCCTGGCCTCGGTGGTGCCCGCCGCGCTGTCACTGGCGATGAGCGGCCACGGTTTGCATCACAGCGACATCGGTGGCTACACCACGCTGTACGGCATGAAACGCAGTAAAGAACTGCTGCTTCGCTGGTGTGACTTCAATGCCTTTACCCCGATGATGCGCACCCATGAAGGGAACCGTCCTGGCGATAACTGGCAGTTTGACAGCGATGAAGAAACCATTGCCCACTTTGCCCGCATGTCCACGATCTTCACCACCTTAAAACCTTATATCAAGCAGGCTGTCGCGCAGAATGCCCACTCGGGCTTACCCGTTATGCGCCCTTTGTTTTTGCACTATGAAGCGGATGCCCGCACCTACACGCTCAAATACCAATATCTGCTGGGGCGTGACCTGCTGGTGGCACCGGTTTATGAAGAGGGCCGCCGCGACTGGTCGCTCTATCTGCCTGAAGACCGCTGGGTCAACATGTGGACCGGAGAAACGCTAAACGGCGGGGATATCACTGTCGCCGCGCCGATGGGTCAGCCGCCGGTATTTTATCGGGCAGACAGCGAATGGCAGTCATTGTTTGCTTCATTACGGCTTGCTGGCAGTCAGATCTTGCCACAGTAGCGGGAGAAAGGATTATGGATTTCTTTACGCTACTTACACCTGAAGGTCTGGAAATCACCACTGAGGTCGTCTGCATCATTATTGCGATTATGTTTCTGTACACCTTTATTGGCATCTGTGCGGGATTTGGTGGCGCGCTGGTTACGATGCCGCTGTTGACGTTGCTGCTGCCGGTCAAAATGGCTGCACCGATGTCGGTGATTGTGGGGACGGCAACGGCGCTGTATGCCACCTGGCTGTCTCGTAAGGAAACCAACTGGAAGTCAGCCCTCGTGCTGATCCTGTTCTCCTTTGCCGGTATCCCTTTGGGCATTTACGCGCTGTCCAATTTTCCGGACGACATGATGAAAACCGGGCTGGGCGTTTTCCTGATCCTTTATTCGTTCTACAGCCTGTTTATTCCTCGTCTGCCTGTCTATGACAAAAACTGGATAGTGATGCCCACCGGTATTATCGCCGGGGCGCTCGGCTCGGCGTTTGCCACCAACGGTCCGCCCGTCGTGATCTACGGCATGTTAAGGAATCTGGCACCCGCTGCTTTTCGCGGCACGCTCAATGCATTTTTTACCGCGAATAACATCGCCATTATTGGCGGCCTGACCACCAGCGGCATTTTAACGGTCTCAACGGTCAAGCTGGTGATGTTCTGCATTCCTACCATGATCCTGGGATCGTTAGTGGGCCAGTATGTGCACAAGCGTATCTCCGTGCGGGCTTTCCGACTGATGGTGTTTCTCCTGCTGATTGCTTCGGGCTCCATGCTGATCAAAGGCGCTCTGGATATCCCGGCCTGGCAGGTACTGGTGCCCTCATTTGGCCTGCTGGCCGTCATGCAGCTGCTGTTTGGTAAAAAAGTGGCCGCTATTCGCGCTGAAATCGAGCAACAAAACGCTTCAAAACCATCCTGAAAAAGCGGCCCTGCTGACAGGTTCAGTGGGGCAGCGGAGAGAAATCATGAGCCAACACCATCTTGCTTCCGGCAGTGAACCGGCGACGTTACGGTTGCCCTTCAAAGAGAAAGTCGCCTATGGCATCGGCGATCTGGGTTCAAATATTTTATTAGATATCGGTACGCTCTACCTCCTGAAGTTCTATACCGACGTGCTGGAGCTGCCGGGAACCTACGGCGGCATCATTTTCCTGGTGGCCAAGTTTTTTACCGCCTTTACCGATATGGGTACCGGCATCATGCTGGATTCGCGGCGTCGGATTGGCCCGAAAGGCAAGTTCCGCCCCTTCGTGCTGTACGCGGCCTTTCCGGTAACTCTGTTAGCTATCGCCAATTTTGTGGGTACGCCGTTTGACGTCACCGGAAAAACGATCGTCGCCACAGTGCTGTTTATGATGTATGGCCTGTTCTTCAGCATGATGAACTGTTCCTACGGTGCGATGGTGCCCGCGATGACGAAAAACCCCGACGAGCGTGCCGCACTGGCCGCCTGGCGGCAGGGCGGCGCAACGCTGGGCTTGCTGATCTGTACCGTGGGTTTTGTACCGGTCATGAACCTGATTGAAGGCAATCCGCAGCTGAGTTATGTCGTTGCGGCCACGCTGTTCTCGGCGTTTGGCTTATTTTTTATGTGGTGGTGTTATGCCGGCGTAAAAGAGCGTTATGTCGAGCAACCCGCCAGCAGCCCCACGCAGAAACCGGGACTGTTAGCGTCGTTCCGTGCCATCGCGGGCAACCGTCCACTGTTTATCCTGTGCATTGCCAACTTATGCACACTAGGCGCCTTTAACGTCAAACTGGCGATCCAGGTTTATTACACCCAGTACGTGCTGAACGATCCCATTCTGCTGTCATGGATGGGATTCTTCAGCATGGGGTGCATTTTTATTGGCGTATTTATGATGCCCGGCGCGGTCAGGCGCTTTGGTAAGAAAAAAGTGTATATCGGCGGTTTGCTGATTTGGGTCGCGGGCGATCTGCTCAACTATTTCTTCGGCGGCGGTTCGGTCAGTTTTGTCGCGTATTCCTGTCTGGCTTTTTTTGGCTCAGCCTTTGTCAACAGCCTTAACTGGGCGCTGGTTTCCGATACGGTGGAGTACGGGGAATGGCGGACGGGCGTTCGTTCTGAAGGTACGGTTTATACCGGTTTTACCTTTTTCCGTAAGGTCTCACAGGCGCTGGCCGGCTTTTTCCCCGGCTGGATGCTGACACAAATTGGCTACGTGCCCAACGTGATTCAGTCGTCCGGAACGGTAGAAGGGTTGAAGCAGCTGATGTTCATCTATCCCGGTGCGCTGGCCGTGATCACCATCGTGGCCATGGGGTGCTTCTACAATCTCAATGAGAAGATGTATGTCCGTATCATTGAGGAGATCGATGCACGTAAGCGTCAGCGCTAATTTGGCTTTGTGACTGCGCCGGTCGCGGCGCTAAAAGGATCACTTATGAAGACAGGCTCCGATCCATTAACGCTGAAACTCCCGCTGCGTGAGAAGGTGGCTTACGGCGTCGGTGATTTTGGCTCCAACCTGATGCTGACTATCGGGACGCTTTATTTACTCAAGTTCTACACCGATGAGCTGGGCATGCCAGCCTGGTACGGCGGGGTGATTTTCCTGGTGGCGAAATTCTTTACCGCCCTAACCGATATGTTCACCGGCATTGTGCTGGATTCACGCCGCCATATTGGCACGAGAGGAAAATTCAGACCTTTTATTCTCTATTTCTCGCTGCCGGTAGCGCTGGTGGCTACGGCACAGTTTGTTGCTAACGACTTTAGCCTGACGATAAAGAAAACGATCGCGACCGCCCTGTTTATGACGTTTGGTCTGTTTTACAGCCTGATGAACTGTTCCTATGGCGCAATGGTGCCAGCCATAACCAAAAATCCCCACGAACGCGCCCACCTCGCCGCCTGGCGGCAGGGCGGGGCAACGGTGGGATTACTGGTTTGCACCGTGTGCTTTATGCCCATTCAGTCGCTGTTTGTTGGCAAAAGTGCGCTGGGCTATCAGGTTGCCGCCGCCGTCTTTGTGGTCGCCGGGCTGCTGTGCATGTGGTTCTGTTACAGCGGGGTTAAAGAGCGCTATGTTGAGCTCACCCCGACGCATCATAAACCCGGTGTGGCAACGGCCTTCCGCGCCATCTTTCACAATCCGCCGTTGCTGGTTCTGTGCCTCGCGAACCTCTGTACCCTGGCGGCGTTTAATATCAAGCTGGCCATTCAGGTCTACTACACGCAGTACGTGCTGAACGATGTTCATTTGCTCTCCTGGATGGGCTTCTTCAGCATGGGCTGTATTCTGGTGGGCGTACTGCTGGTGCCCACAGCGGTAAAACAGTTTGGTAAGAAACAGGTTTATCTGGGGGGACTCATCCTCTGGGCCCTGGGCGATCTGGGTAACTTTCTCTGGGGAAGCAGCTCTCTGCTGTTCGTCATGTTCTCCTGCGTGGCGTTTTTCGGTACGGCATTCGTTAACAGCCTTAACTGGGCGCTGGTGCCTGATACCGTCGAGTACGGGGAGTGGAAAACCGGCATTCGGGCAGAAGGTGCCTGTTACACGGGCTACACCTTCTTTCGCAAGATATCCGCCGCGCTGGCAGGATTTTTGCCCGGTCTGATGCTGACGCAAATAGGCTACGTGCCCAATGCCGTACAAAGCGATGGCACGCTGGCAGGTTTAAGGCAGCTGATCTTTATCTGGCCCTGTTCGCTGGCGATTGCGGCGGCGTTGATCATGGGCTTCTGCTACAAGCTGAATGAAGCGCGTTTTGCCCTGATCGTGGCCGCCATTAGCCGACGTAAAACGCATCGCCTCCAGCCCGTTGACGACAAAAACCGCGTTACGCCATTACGTCAGCCCACTGACGCTGAGTCATAAGTTTCTCTGTTACCTTGCCCTCAGGGTTGCTGTTTGCCAGTTTTGTGACGGCTGACCAGCAACCCGGTTTTCTGTTTATTCCTCACCTGCCGCCTTTCCTGTGTGATATCCCTTTTTTAACTCACTGTTTAATCTGGTAAAAATAATCCGTCCGCTAAGCGAACGCGCAAGTTTGCGTTCCGGATCACTCACAAGGGCCGGATTTCCACTTCGAAACGGAAAAAGTCGTTCTCCACAGCGCTGCCGCCTCTGGTTAGTTTGAGATCACGCTAAGCGCGAAATGGGAAGCAGACGATGAGTACGGGTAAGGGAGCGGTAGCGATGAATGCGTCACAAGACGAACAGCAAAGGATTCAGGCCCTGACGGATCGCGTGATGGCGCAGATTGAGGTGCTTTTTGCCGAGCGGGCCATCCAGCCGAATGCCGTGCAGATACAAATGCTGGCTTCGCACGTGCGGGCAATGGCATTGCGATCCGTCACCGGCGAGAGTCTGCCAGAGGTTGAGGCTGAGCTGTTTGACGAAATTTCCAAAGAGTCGATGGCGCTGGCACAGCAGGTGGTGGACCTGTTTGGCAATTTGCCACCAGAAGAAGCCTGGCTGCTTTCTGTCCACTTTGAAGTGGCGAAGAACGACTAATTTTCCAACCCTGAGAGGAACAGACATATGGTAACCGTAGTGATCGGCGATCGTTTAGGTAAAGGACAAAAAGTGGCGGCTGGCGTAGAAAAAGCCGGTGGCCGTGCCGTTGTGGTGCCGGGCGTCGCGGCAGACATGAAGCTGGGCGACGTCATGAAAGCAGAGAATGCCGATTTCGGTATCTCCTTTTGCGGCAGCGGAGGGGCAGGCGCGATTACGGCGCAAAACAAATACGGCTATAAGGCCAAACATGGTATGCGCTCTGTGGATGAAGGCGTGACCGCCATTAATGAAGGCGCCAACGTGCTGGGCTTCGGCTTTATGGACAAAGAAGAGCTGGGTGAACGTCTGGTTCAGGCCTGGAACAAAAAACACGGTGGATAAGGAATGAAAGAGACCTTTACAACCTCGGTTGCCGTAAGCGGTAAGGGCGATACCAAGGCGAAAGCCTTCGCAGATGCGCTGAGTCGTGTACAGCACGAAGTCCTGCGCAACGCCAATAAGATTCTGCTGCGCATTGAACCGCAGGACGTAAAGGTGGTGCGCGCGCGGGAACGCGTCACAACCGAAAAATTCCTTTTCTTTTTCCTGGCACGCGAGCGCAGGCTCTTCAGCGTCGACCTGGAGGTCACCATTAACGTGACCTGCCTGGACGGCGATAAGGTCGAGTTCACCCGCGTGTAAGTCAGCCTCAAACAACACATATAAGGAAAGAGGATGTTTCTCATCATTTTGCTCAAGTCGTTAATTATCGGCGGCCTCGTGGGCGTCGGTGTGGGTGCCGGTGCCGCCCGCATGTTCCATGCCCCGACGACACAAGGTATGGGCGCCTTTCGCACACTGGGTGAACTTAACTCCTGTGAAGGCGATCCTGCCTCTCACTTCTCTTTTGGGTTGGGATTCTTCTTTAACGCCTGGGCCTCCTCCGTGGCGGCGGGTGCGTTCACGCAGGACGTGGATCATCGCATCATCCCCAACTGGGGCGCGGCGGCGATCATGATCAAAAACCGCAATGTGGCAGAGACGCTATACGACCCGAAAAAGATGGCTATCGCCTGCGGCATCATCGGCATGGTGGTGGTGGCTTTTCTCAACTCGACCGCCTCTGCTGTTCCGGCGGCTCTGCAGGTCACGGCGGTAAAGGTGCTGGTACCGGCCGCTAATTTGCTGGTGAACACGGTCATGCCGGTGATCTTCTGGCTGGCGGCAATTGACGCTGGTAAGAAATCGGGCTTTTGGGCCACCATCTTCGGCGGTCTGGCACAGCTGATTATGGGCAATGCCGTACCGGGCCTGGTGCTGGGCATTTTGATTGGTAAAGGGGTTGAAGAGAGCGGCTGGAACAAAGTGACCAAAATCATGATGACCGCCATCGTCGCCCTGTTTGTTCTCAGCGCCTTCTTCCGCGGTTTCGATATGAAGATGCTGCAATCCTTCCAGCTCGGCATTCCTGGCTGGCTCGACAGTATTCATAACAGCCTGAGCGGCAAATAACGGAGCGTCTGCAATGGAAGAATCAAACAAAGGTTTCTGGTATGCCGACTGGTCATTCCCGATTTTTGTCGGTCTGCTCTCCTCCGGCGTGTTTGCCGGGACCCATATGTACTACCTGTACGGCATCGGCGCTTTTAACGAGGTGGCCTTCGTCTCGATGTTACGGGCGGGCATCGATACCGGCGTTTACGGCGCGGTGGCTGCTTTCGGTGCCAGCTTTCTGTTCGCCCGCATCATTGAAGGATCGCTGGTAGGGATTCTGGATATCGGTGGTGCCATCCAGACCGGCGTCGGGCTGGGCGTGCCCGCACTGCTGCTGGGCGCCGGTTTTGTCTTCCCGGTGGCGAATTTTGCGGCTTCGCTGGTCACCGGTCTGGTTATCGGTGTGGCGATAGGCTACGTCATCATTCTGGCGCGTAAGTTCACCATTAATCAAAGCAACAGCACCTATGGTGCGGACGTGATGATGGGCGCGGGCAATGCATCAGGACGCTTCCTGGGGCCATTGATTATCCTGGCCGCCATAGGCGCCTCCATTCCTATCGGTCTCGGTTCGCTGTTGGGTGCGCTGGTGTTCTATCTGTGGAACAAACCGATCACCGGCGGGGCGATCCTCGGTGCCATGATCCTCGGCGCGATTTTTCCGGTCGCGATCTGATCGCGTTAATGCCCGATCGGTGAAGGCCGATCGGGGCAGTCAAAGGAGATTCCTATGTACGATCTGATTCTGCGTCGGGCGCGACTGCCGGATGAACGTCTGATCGATATCGCCATACTCGACGGAAAAATAGCCGCCGTGGGTGAGGTAACCGGCAGGGCAAAAGTGGAACAAACCCTGGCGGTGGATTGCTATCTCAGTGCGGGCTGGATCGACTCCCATGTACACTGCTATGAAAAATCGCCCATCTACCACGATCATCCCGACCGGATTGGCGTGGAAAGCGGCGTCACCTGTGTTGTCGATGCAGGCAGTACAGGTGCAGACGACATTGATGATTTCAGACAGCGCACGCAAGCGGTCACCACCCAGGTTTTTGCGCTGCTGAATATCGCCCGCACCGGCATCGTTACCCAAAATGAACTGGCGGACATGACGCAGATTGATCGCCCGGCGATTGCCGACGCGGTAAGACGTCATCCCGATTTTATCGTCGGGCTTAAAGCCCGGATGAGCAGCAGCGTAGTGGGCGAAAACGGCATTCGGCCGCTGGTGCTGGCGAAGACGATTCAGCAGGAAAATGGCAACCTGCCCCTGATGGTGCATATTGGTAACAATCCCCCCAACCTCGATGAAATTGCCGCGTTGCTGACCTCCGGCGACATCATCACCCACTGCTACAACGGCAAGCCAAACCGCATCCTGACGCCCGAAGGGCAACTGCGTGCAGCGGTAAAACAGGCACTGGCAAGGGGCGTGCGGCTTGATGTTGGCCACGGCAGTGCCAGCTTCAGCTTTGAGGTGGCGCGCGCGGCGATCGCCCAAGGCATTCTGCCTGACACCATCAGTTCAGACATCTACTGCCGCAATCGTCTGAACGGACCGGTTTATACCCTGGCGCACGTGATGTCGAAATTTTTCAATGTAGGCATGACGCTGCCACAGATTATTGCCTGCGTAACGCATCAGGCGGCCAGCGGGCTGAGATTACGCAGCAAAGGTGCTATTGAGCCCGGACTTGATGCCGACTTTACCCTGTTTACCGTGGCGCACGAATCCGTGTCGTTTGTGGATGCGGAAGGGCTGGCGGAGCAGGGCGATCGCCAATTGATTCCTCTGGCGGCTATCGTCGCCGGTGAGTGCTGGATGACTGAAGAAGGGAAAAAACACAATGTCTTCACTGTATGAGAAATATGGCCTGAAGCAGGTCATTAATGCCTCTGGCCGCATGACCATTCTTGGCGTGTCTACACCGGCCAGCGACGTGGTTGATACGGTTAAATACGGCCTGGAGCACTATTTTGAAGTGAAGGACCTGGTTGATAAGACCGGGGCTTACATCGCTAATTTGCTGCAGGTGGAAAATGCGCTGGTGGTGTCCTGTGCTTCTGCGGGCATCGCCCAAAGCGTGGCTGCCGTCATTGTGAAAGATGACGACTGGCTGCTGGATAATTTACATAGCGCACCGCTGACCGTGCCGCACGACATCGTGGTGCCAAAAGGGCATAACGTGAATTACGGCGCGCCCGTTGGCAGCATGATTGCGCTGGGCGGCGGTCGGACGGTTGAGGCGGGTTACAGTAACGAGTGCTCGCCACAGCAGCTTTCCGCCGCAGTCACCGCCCAGACGGCGGCCATTCTCTATGTGAAGTCCCATCACTGCGTACAAAAGAGCCACCTGAGCGTCGCGCAGGCCGCCGAGGTGGCACGTAAGCATGGCGTGCCGCTTATCGTGGATGCCGCCGCTGAGGAAGATCTGCAGTGCTATTACCAGGCGGGTGCCGATCTGGTTATTTACAGCGGGGCTAAAGCCATTGAAGGCCCCACCAGCGGCCTGGTTATCGGGAAACATCAGCTTGTCGAGTGGGTGAAGCGCCAGAGCAACGGCATTGGCCGCACCATGAAAGTGGGCAAAGAGGGGATTCTGGGACTGACCCAGGCCATTGAATCCTACCTGACCCTGCCGAAAACCACCGGCGCCCAGATGGTGGAAAAAATGACGCCTTTCATCAACAACCTTAACGGTCTGGATGGCGTCAGTGCGCGCGTTGTATGGGATGCCGCCGGACGCGACATTGCCCGTGCCGAAATTAAGTTTGATGAGGCTAACATCGCGCGTCGAACCGGCGATCTGGTGCAGGCGCTAAAAAACGGTGATATCGCCATTTACTTCCGTGGCTACAAGGCTAATGAGGGCATTATTGAAGCCGACGTGCGCAGCGTCAGCGCTGAGCAGCTGCAGATTATTTTCACCCGCATTCGGGCGCTGTTAACAGGAGAAAAATAGCATGACGCTAACCCCCAATTTTTATCAGGATCGCCTGTGTCTTAACGTACTGGCGGGTTCAAAAGAGAACGCGCGAGCCATCTGGCAGGCCGCAGAAGGCCACGTACTGGTCGGCGTGTTATCAAAAAACTACCCCAGCAACGAGGCCGCTATTGCGGATATGCGCGAGTATGCCGCGCTGATTGATAACGCACTGTCCATCGGCCTGGGCGCGGGCGATCCCCGGCAGTCGCGAATGGTCAGCGAACTGGCCGCTGTACTACAGCCGCAACATGTTAATCAGGTGTTTACCGGCGTCGGCACCAGCCGTGCGCTGCTCGGTCAGTCACAAACGGTAGTCAACGGGCTGATTTCACCAACCGGCACGCCGGGCAAGGTGAAAATTTCCACCGGTCCCCTCAGTTCACAGGGCAGCGACGGAATTGTGCCCATTGATACCGCGATTGCGTTACTGAAGGACATGGGCGGCAGTTCCGTGAAGTATTTTCCAATGGGCGGTCTGGACACGGTGGACGAGTACCGCGCGGTGGCCGAAGCCTGTGCGAAACAGGATTTCTGGCTGGAGCCGACCGGCGGGATCGATCTGCAAAACGTTGGGCCGATCCTGCGTATTGCCCTGGACGCTGGCGTGAGCAAGATCATTCCCCACATTTACAGTTCGATCATCGACAAAGCCAGTGGCGAAACCCGCGTGGAAGACGTGCGCCAACTGCTGGCCATCTGTAAAAGTCTGCTGGACTGAGCCCAGGCCTGTGCGCCACTTCAAGGACAGATTACGGGCGCGCAGGGCATAATAGACCTGCCGCCTGTTTTCCGGCAGTCTGACGTTTACTTTGTTCTTGTTAACCGCTGAAGCAGGTAACCCGACGTGAGATTCCCGAATCAGCGCCTTGCGCAACTGTTCGACGCATTGAAAAACGAAACGCTCCCCCAGGACGAACTGGCACGGCGGTTTGCGGTGTCCACGCGCACCGTACGCACGGATATTACCGCGCTCAACGCCATGCTGCAGCAGCACGGCGCGCAGTTTGTCCTGAATCGCGGTGCGGGCTACCAGCTTAAAATTATTGATGCACTGCGCTTTAACGTGCTGCAGCAGCAGACGCGTGCGCCTCTGCGGGTGCCGCGCACCTCACACGACCGAATCCGCTACCTGCTGGTGCGCTTTCTCACCGCCGCCTATTCCCTGAAGCTGGAAACCCTGGCTGAGGAGTGGTTTGTCAGCCGTGCCACGCTGCAGAATGACATGGCCGACGTGCGCGAATGGCTCGGCCGTTATCAGTTGAGTATCGAAAGCAAACCCCATCACGGCATGAAGCTGTTTGGCAGTGAAGTGGCGATCCGCACCTGCTTAACCGATCTGCTGTTTGAGATCGATCAGGAGCAGCCTGACAGCCCGCTGATCGTGCCCGAATCGCTGGAAAGCGGCCTGCTGGAAACCCTTCAGCCGCTGCTGCAAAACGGCCTTGCCCAGCACAATATCCGCCTCAGTGATGAAGGCGAGCGCTATTTGCGTTTTTACTGCGCGGTGGCGCTACGTCGCATCAATGAAGGCTATCCGCTGAGCGATCCACAGGTGGAAGAGATCGGGGATGACGTGCGCGAGTCTGCGCAGACGCTGATCCATGCGCTGCGGCCGCTCACCGTTAAACCGGTTTCTCCGGCGGAAGAGAGCTGGCTGCGGGTGAATATCGCCGCCCGACGCATTCAGGACGTTGCCCCCAGCGCCATTAATGCTGACGATGCGGAGGCGCTGGTTAACTACCTGCTCAGCTTTATTAACACTCACTACTATTACGATCTGCAGAACGATCCTCAACTCCGTGCCGATCTGCTTACCCATATTAAAACGATGATCACGCGCGTGCGTTATCAGATCCATATTCCTAACCCGTTATTAAGCAATATCAAGCAGCACTATCCAATGGCCTACGATGTGACGCTGGCGGCGGTGTCCAGTTGGGGAAAATATTCGCCCTATACGATTAGCGAAAATGAAATTGGTTTTCTGGTGCTTCATATCGGCGTCGGGCTGGAGCGCCATTATAACGTGGGTTACCAGCGTCGCCCTCAGGTACTGCTGGTGTGCGACAGCGGTACGTCGACGCTCCGCATGATCGAAGCCATGTTAATGCGCAACTATCCCCAGTTGCAGGTGACGCAGTGCCTGTCGCAGCGTGAATATGAGGCCCGCCAGCGCATCGAAGAAGATTTTGTGATTTCCACTACGCGGCTGAGTGAAAAAGAGAAACCGGTTGTCGTGGTCGCGCCTTTCCCGACGGAATTTCAACGGGAGCAGATAGGCAAGCTGGTGCTGGTGGACCGCACCCGGCCCTATATGTTGGAGAAATTTTTTGATGCCCGCCATTTCTGCATCATCGATCGGCCGATGAGTCAGTCTGCGCTGTTTCGGCTGTTATGCGATCGGCTGGAGGCAGAAGGCGTGGTGGACAACGCGTTTTATGCTTCCGTTGAGGAGCGTGAAGCCATTGTCAGCACCATGCTGGGCGAAGGGATTGCGCTTCCGCATTCGCTGGGGCTGATGGCGAAAAAAACGGTGGTGTACACCGTGCTGGCCCCGCAGGGGATCCCCTGGGGCGAGGACACGGCTTACGTGATTTTCCTGCTGGCAATCAGCAAAAACGAGTATGAGGAAGCGATGGCTATCTATGACCTGTTCGTGACCTTTATGCGCGAGCGGGCGATGACGCGATTGCGCGACAGCAGTGACTTTGCCTGCTTTAAAAGCGTCGCGCTGGACTGTCTGAGCCGGCTGTAATCTTCAGGGATGGGCGCCCGGCGTCGGTGAGTTTTTCCGGGCCAGCAGGCGAGGAATTTCGCGCAGGCACCAGGCTTTTGCCTCACCCATGCTGTCACGCCGCCAGGCCATGATGATATCGACCTCACGCGAATACTCCGGGCTGACCACCCGCAAGCGGCCCTCTGCAATGTCCTGCTCCACCATGTTATAAGGCATGGTGGCGACCCCTAAACCGGCCAGGAGCGCGCGACGTTTGTCATCCATCGTACTGACGGTCAGGCGCTGTTGCTTGTCCAGCAGTTGCACGGTCAGAACCGGACGTTCGCGGGCTGTATCTGCCACGGCAATGCCGCGATATTTTACCCGGGTGACTTCTGAAAGCGGCTCGGGTTCGTTGTGTATTGGATGGTCAGGGCTGGCAACGTAAACGCTGATGATGCTGTAAAGTTTGCGGGTGTTTATTTCGGTCGAGGCGCGAAAATGCATATCCGGTGCAATGACAATATCAGCCCGCCCCTGTTCCAGTCTCTCCCAGGCGCCAGCCAGTACTTCTGTGATGATGGCGATCTGGGTATTGGCTTTGTCAGCCAGCTTCGTGACCAATGGAAACAGCGCATCGGTGGGCACTAACGCTTCCGTCACGATAGTCAGCTGGGTTTCCCAGCCGCGTGCCAGCGCCTCGGCATCGGTCGTGAGCTTGTCGGCGGCCTCCAGCAACACCCGACCGCGCTCCAGTAACATTCTTCCGACATTGGTGAACTTCGTTCGATGGCCCGAACGGTCAAACAGCACCACATCCAGCTCTTCTTCCAGTTTCTGCATGGTGTAGCTAAGCGCTGAGGGCACGCGGCCCAGTTCATCGGCGGCGGCGGCAAAGCTGCCGCGGCGATCGATAGCATCCATCACACGTAAAGCTTCAAGGGTTAACGCACGATCTTTGGCCATCCCGGTTCTCTGTCAGGAAATTTGAATATGCACGGCAGATTAACTGGCTAACAATCCGGCGTCCAGACTTTTACCATAAAGGCATATTTCCCGTCGTCGATTCTTGCCGACGGATGCTGGAGGTACATAATGATTACGACACGCAGTGCATCCGCTTGTGGTCAGGCCGATTACGGTTGGTTACAGGCGCGCTACAGCTTCTCTTTTGGCCACTATTTCGATCCCAAATTAATGGGTTATGCCTCCTTACGCGTTTTGAATCAGGAAGTCCTGGCACCCGGCGCGGCATTTCAGCCGCGCACCTATCCTCAGGTGGATGTGCTGAATATCGTTTTACAGGGTGAGGCGGAATACCGGGACAGCGAAGGCAATCACATCAGCGTGCGTGAAGGTGAGGCGTTGCTGCTCTCCGCTCAGCCTGGCGTGAGCTACAGCGAACTTAATCCGAGTAAAGATCGCCCGTTAACCCGTATGCAGCTCTGGCTGGCGGCCTGCCCGGAACGTGAAAATCCCCGTATGCAGAAAATGACGTTGTCGGGCGGCATGCGTTCGCAACTGCTGGCCTCACCAGATGGCGGCGACAGCAGCCTGCAGTTGCGTCAGCAGGTCTGGATTCATCAGGTTGAGCTGGCGGCAGGCGAGCAGCATCTGGTGCCGCTTCAGGGCGCGCGCGCCTATCTGCAATCTATCCATGGCGCGTTTGAGGCCTCGGCCGGGGGCGCTCATCAGGAACAGCTGGGCTGTGGCGATGGCGCATTTTTGCAGGAAGAGCAACAGCTGTGGCTGTCAGCGAAAACCCCGACCCGCGCACTGGTGATCGATATTCCGGTCTGAGGCCTTCTCTCGTTACGCCGCCGCCAGCGGAGACAACCTCGGGCGGCGCGATAATGCTGGGCGGCAAGCCGGAAAACGTTTGTTGGCTCTGGCCCGGTCACGGCTAAACCCGCAATAAAAAAAGCCGCAACCCAACAGGGTGCGGCTTTTCTGTCTGCGCCAGTAACAACCCGGACAGCTGTCCTGGGGTTAACTCAGCATTACTTCACCATGGTAAACGCGGTGGTGACGTGTTTCACGCCGCTGACCCGGCTGGCAATGTCCGCGGCGGCTTTTGCTTCTTCTGGCGTCACCAGGCCCAGCAGGAACACTTCACCGTTTTCCGTGGTGACTTTGACGCTTGATGATTTCACCTGATCGCTGCCCAACAGCTGCGAGCGAATCTTGGTGGTGATCCAGGTATCAGACGACGAGGTGCCAAGGCTGACTTTCGGCCCAATCCGAATCTCGTTATAGACTTCGGTTGCGCCATCAACGCCCATGGTGATCTGTTTCGCGCGGTTGGCAATCTCCTGACTTGGGGCCTGACCGGTTAGCAGGACTTTACCCTGATAGGCGGTAGCAATGACGCGAGCATCGGTTTTGATTTGCTGATCTTTTGCCAGCGCGTTGCTGACGCGTAATTCCAGCGTGCCGTCATCGACCTGCGTTCCGACAGAGCGGGGATCGGTGGCGGTTTTGGTCGCCACAGCGGCGCTACCGGCAACCACCGCGACGCAGCCCTGCAGCAGCATGGCGGTTAAAACAATGGCTATAGCGTTCAATGCTTTCATTGGTGCTCCTTCCGTCATTCCTGGTGGGGAAACAAGGTGTTATCAATCAGATCGCACAAACAGTTGAGTGTTAACATATGCATCTCCTGAATGCGAGCACTACGATGTGAAGGAATACGAATTTCCACATCCTGCGGTCCCAGCAATCCGGCTAATTCGCCCCCATCATAACCGGTAAGCGCAACGATAGTCATATCGCGCGTGACGGCGGCTTCGACGGCCTTCACGATGTCCCGTGTATTCCCGCGTGTAGAGATTGCCAGCAGAACGTCACCGGTTTGTCCCAGTGCACGCACCTGCTTAGCGTAAATCTCGTCATGCAGACGATCGTTACTGATCGCCGTCAGCATGACGTTGTCCGCACTTAAGGCCAGCGCGGGCAGGCTGGGGCGTTCGGTTTCAAAGCGGTTGATCATGCTGGCGGCAAAGTGCTGAGCATTGGCGGATGACGCACCATTACCACAGCTCAGTATTTTGTTACCGTTGAGAAGCGACTGCACCATTGTCATTGCTGCACGCGAAATGGCATCGGGTAACACCTCTGCAGCAGCGATTTGAGTTTGAATACTTTCGGTAAAACACGCTTTAATTCTTTCCTGCACACGACCACCTGGTTCTAAACGTCTGCATTAAAGGCATTCGGCAACCATTCAAGCGCCGTGCCGGTAATGGCAATGATGTCGAAACGGCAATTCACTGTTTCAAAACTGCCGCCGCGTTGCGCCAGCCACAGAGAGGCGGCACGCAGCAGCTTGTGTTGTTTCTGTCGGGTAATACTGGCCAGACTGCCGCCGAAGCGTGCGTTACGCCGGTAACGCACTTCGACGAACACCCAACACTGGTTGTCTCGCATTATCAGGTCTAGTTCCCCTGCGCGATAATAAACATTGCTGGCGACCCATGTTAACCCCGCCCGCTCAAGATAGCGGCGGGCGAGTTGTTCGTGCTCGGCACCCGTACGACGGCGGTTTAGCTGGCCGGTACGATGTTGCCCTGGCGATACTGGTTCCATGTCAACTTCCTGTTGATCACACAATCAGCGGTGGCGCTCAGCTTGCCGGTATTGCCGTCGAGCGAGAAGCCCGGCACCTGACGCATCTGGTTAAAGTGGTTAGCCAGCGTCCACGCATCAATCCCCATCGCGTACAGACGCACCAGCGAGTAATCGTTATTGAACGACTTCGCGGCCTGCTGCATCAACGCCGGATTTGCGCCGGAAAGCAGGGGGATATCGCTGAACTGCAGCCCTTCCATTTCCAGACGGAAATCCGGCCCTGCGCCCGCCTGCGCGCTGCGCGAACTGGCGTAGAGCGCAACGTTGCTGCGGCTACCGGTGCGCATGCTGATCATCGGTTTGATCAGTTGCAGTTCATCCTGAGTCGAGACGATATAAGCGGCATCAATGGCTCCGCCACTGCTGGCGGCCGGGGCGCTGGTTTGCGGTGCCGGAATGTTCAGGCCCGCAACGGAAACGCTTTGCGGCTGAGAAGACGAGGGCATAACCACGGGCGTACCGCTCATGCTGATGCCTGCACCGCTATTGATGCCCTGCTTGAGTTCTGAAACAGAACCAAAGCGCTGCTGGAGCACGGTGCCGCCGCCCAGTGACTGCCACTCTTTCGTAAAGGCCGCCGTTACGCGATCGCCCAGGCCGTTGCGAGGTACTAACAGCAGCGGCTGGCGTTTGCCCTGGTCCCAGATATGATGCGCCGCATCGCGCGCTTCATCTTCAGGCGACAGCGCAAAATAGCACATATTCGGATGGTTCTGGATTTGCTCTGGCTCGTTCAGCGCCAGGACATTCAGCGGTGTCTGGCTGTTCGCGACCGTTTCAACGTTGTTTTTCAACAGCGGTCCAACAATGAGCGTGGCACCATCCTGTTGGGCCTGCTGCATCACCTGCGCGATGGGCTGACTGCTGGTGTCGTAAACCTTCACCTGCGCATTGCTGGCGGGTTCGGCGGCCGGCTGTTGCTGAGGCTGCTGTTGCGTCGTTGCCGGTTGCTGCGCCGTGCCGCTCTGCTGTGCAGCCGCCGGGTTAGCTGACGGGCTGACGACCGCATTCGCGTCCGCAGGCTGCTGCTGATTTATCGCGATAGGATCCTGGGCGCTGCCCGGCGTCGCCTGAGGCGCGGTAGCGAGGGTGCCGTTCTTCGCTTCGTTAAAGCCTTTCTGGATAGCGCTGGCGAACATCTGAGCCTGACCGTTCAGCGGCAGCAGCAGCGCGATAGTGCTGGTGGACGCTTTGGTAAAGTTCTGCACCTGACTCAGCTGGGTCGGTAAGGTTTTTGCAGCAGGGTTGTCGGGATAGCGCGTCTGCCAGTCTTTAATAGCTGACTTCAGCATGTTGGCATCCTGGGCGTTGGCATGCCACGCCGTGAGCAGATCCAGCCAGCCCTGCAGAATGTTTTCGTCGGCATTGATCACCAGCGAATTCATATCCTGCTGCGACAGCTGGGTCAGCGCCTGCCAGGTGGCATCGATATTCTGCTGGCGTTCATTGCCTTTCAGCAACGGCTCCTGAGCAATATAGGCGCGGAGCAGGGCCAGCGAGGTTTTACCCTGTGCGCTGGCAATCTGTAAACCGTAGTAGCGCGCCAGCTGATCCTGAGACAGCTCGCTGGTTTTCACCTGACTCAATATCGGTTGGGCATCGGCAATCTTTTGCTGAGCAACCAGAGACTGGGCTTTCAGCAGCAGTAATTCTTGCTGCTGTTTATCAGAAAGCTGATTAGGCAGTTCGCCGATCGCCTGAGCAGCCTGCGGATATTTTCCTTCTTTCAACAGGGCGCGGATTGCGAGTAATTGCCAGTCGGTCTTGCTATCATCGCTGCTTTGCTGCACCTGCTGCAGATAGTAGGCGGAATTATTAGTAACGGGTGCCTGGATGTCTACGGACTGGCTTTTCGGGCCCTGGCCACTACACGCGGCTAAAATCAGACCAGCAAGAAGGACAGGCACAAAGCGTCCTGCTTTATGACGAACGATTTTTGAAGGAAGCATACTGTATCCAGTGATGTTTTTTTCAAGATGCTCAATATTAAATCGGCAATTCGGATGAAACAATGAAACAACTCGATCGGGCAGACATTTCCGCCAGCACGCTCTACATCGTGCCAACCCCAATAGGTAATTTGGCTGACATTACCCAGCGGGCGCTAGCGGTACTTTCCAGCGTCGATCTGGTCGCAGCGGAAGATACACGTCATACCGGACTGTTGCTACAACATTTCGCCATCAATGCGCGACTCTTCGCACTTCATGACCACAACGAACAGCAGAAAGCAGAAATCCTGCTAACCAGGCTGCAACAGGGAGAAAGCATAGCTCTGGTTTCTGATGCTGGCACGCCATTGATCAACGATCCGGGTTATCACCTGGTTCGCCGCTGCCGTGAGGCCGGTATTCGCATCGTTCCTTTACCGGGTGCCTGCGCAGCGATAACAGCATTAAGCGCAGCGGGATTGCCGTCTGATCGTTTCTGTTACGAAGGATTTCTACCCGCCAAAACAAAGGCGCGGTGTGATGCGCTTCGGGCGCTGGCCGAGGAGCCGCGTACCTTAATCTTTTACGAATCCACGCACCGTTTGCTGGACAGCCTGCAGGATATGGTCACGGAGCTGGGGGCTGGCCGTTACGTCGTGCTGGCGCGCGAATTAACCAAAACCTGGGAAAACCTGAATGGCGCACCGGTGGGGGAACTCCTGGCCTGGGTGAAAGAGGATGAAAATCGCCGTAAAGGTGAGATGGTGCTCATCGTTGAAGGCCATCATCCTGACGAAGAGGCATTACCCGCAGATGCACTGCGCACGCTGGCGTTGTTGCAGCAGGAACTGCCGTTGAAAAAGGCGGCGGCGCTCACGGCTGAGATACACGGTGTGAAAAAGAATGCGCTCTATAAACATGCGCTTGAGCAGCAGGCCTGAGCCTGTTGAGTTGCCTGCGCGCCGGGCGTGACAGCGCGGGCTAAACCCTCTATAATGCGCGCCGAAGCTGACCAGACAGTCGCCGCTTCGTCGTCGTCCTTCTCTGAAGGAGACGGGCGGAGGGGAGGAAAGTCCGGGCTCCATAGGGCAGGGTGCCAGGTAACGCCTGGGGGGGAAACCCACGACCAGTGCAACAGAGAGCAAACCGCCGATGGCCCAGTAATGGGATCAGGTAAGGGTGAAAGGGTGCGGTAAGAGCGCACCGCGCGGCTGGTAACAGTCCGTGGCACGGTAAACTCCACCCGGAGCAAGGCCAAATAGGGGTTCACATGGTACGGCCCGTACTGAACCCGGGTAGGCTGCTTGAGCCAGTGAGCGATTGCTGGCCTAGATGAATGACTGTCCACGACAGAACCCGGCTTATCGGTCAGTTTCGACTTCTTAATGCAAACCCCGCGCAAGCGGGGTTTTTGCTTTATGGCGCGGCAAAGCAGGCGTCGCTGCCGCCACCAGACGCGGGGGATATCGGCAAGCAGGCCACGGCTCCTTGCTGACGCGGGCTGACCAGCGCGATGAAGGGCGTTGCCCGATACCGTTGTAAAACAATGTGGCGTTAGCCGGTCAGGGCGCTTCTGCGCTGGCGACCCTGAGAGGAAACGCGATTCACTCTCCTGATCTGGCAAGAAAAATGGGCCGCGTTGCCAGAGGCTTTGTTTCTCAGGCAAATCCCATCCATTTTCTTTCCAATGCACTATAGGCTCATCCGATGTGTCAGATGATGGCTTGCCATCTGTTTGGGAGGCAACGGTTTCTCTCGTCTATAGTTGAAGGCAGCTTGCCACACGTCATTATTTTACGTTTTGCCCCATTGGGCGCGAATTCATTGAATGAAGATTAAAAAAACAGGTGGATCATGGTTACAAGAAGGACTTTACTGACTTATTCCGGGGCGTTTGCTGCCTTATCTGCATTAGGCATTTCTCCCGGCGCTATCGCAGCAGGCGTTCTCAAGTTAGGTAACAGCGAAGCATTTAACTTTGAAACCTTGATTGCCCAGGCCAAGGCCCTGGCAGCCAAACCCTATGAAAAACCCACCTCATTCGACCCGTCATTGTTATCCAACATAACCTATGACGCCTACATGAAAACCGTCTACAAGCCGGACTATGCGCTGTTTAAAAATGCCGGACGGTTTCCTGTTACCTTTTTCATGGTAAACGGTTTACACCGTATGCCGGTGAAAATGCACGTCGTGGAAAATAACGCCGCGCGTGAAATTATTCAAAATATTGACTACTTCACCACGACGGATAAAAACGTTACGTTGCCGGCGCTGAAAGGTAACGTATTCTCAGGTTTCAGAGTGCTGGCCAGCCAGGACACGCTAAAAACCAATCCACAAAATGACTGGATATCTTTTATGGGCGCGTCTTATTTCCGCGCCATCGGCGAGCTGGGTCAGTTTGGTTTATCCGCGCGCGGTATTGCGCTGAATACCGTTCAGCCGGGTGTCGATGAAGAGTTCCCTGACTTTACGGATTTCTGGTTTGAAGCGCCGAAAGACGACAGCAAACATCTCACGGTCTATGCGCTACTCAACGGGCCGAGTATCACGGGCGCCTACAAATTTATCCTGCAGCGCGGCAAAGGGGTTATACAGGATGTCGAATGTACGCTTTTCCTGCGTAAGGACATTCAGCGTTTCGGTATCGCGCCTCTGACCTCCATGTACTGGTTCTCAAAAACGGTTAAAGGAGCGGCGACAGACTGGCGCCCGGAAGTGCATGACTCCGATGGTCTGGCGATGTGGACCGGCAGCGGCGAACATATCTGGCGGCCGTTAAATAACCCATTACGCGTGGTCACGTCCAGTTTTCATGATGAGAACCCGCGCGGCTTTGGTTTACTGCAGAAAGATCGGGATTTCGACAGCTATCTGGACGCTGCGCACTACGAGAAACGTCCCGATCTGTGGGTGGAACCGCGAGGGGAATGGGGCAAAGGCTCAGTTCAACTGATGGAAATCCCGACTGACGATGAAATCTACGACAATATCGTCGCCATGTGGGTACCGGATGCGCCAGCAAAAGCGGGCGATCAGCATCATTTCCATTATCGTTTGCACTGGCTGGCCGATGAGCCTTATCCTTCTCCTCTGGCGCGTTGTGGGGCTACCCGACTGGGCCGGGGCGGTGTACCGGGTTCCGATCGTCCGCATGACAGCCGTAAGTTTGCCGTCGAGTTCCGTGGCGATGTGCTTAATCATCTGCCGTCAGGCGTTTCCCCCGAAGCCGTGCTTTCTGCATCGCGTGGTACTTTTGAGAACGTGCTCGTGTCTAAATTGCCGGACGATTCAGGCAACTGGCTGGCGCAGTTTGATTTGGTCGCCGGCGAAGGCGATCCGGTAGAGCTTAAGCTCTATTTGAAAGCACAAGACAAGGTGGTGTCGGAAACCTGGTGCTACCAGTACCATCCGTTCAACTCCCCTGCGAAGCCCTGGCCCGTCGCGTGCGAAACGAAATAACTTTTAAATAACGCCCATTGAACAGATGGGCGTTAATCTTTTAACGCGACTCATCGGCAAACGTCGCGCATTAAAATGCTATTGGATGCGTTATCTTCAGCGTTTCAGGGATAATAATGACCTTCCCCCTTTCCCGGCTAAGCCCGTCTTAAATAGCGTGATTGTCTTCCCTTATCCTTGTTCTGTTAACGGCTGTTTCATCGCTCTGCTTTTTTCGGCGAAATATTCTTAAGTGAAAAAAAGATATTTTATTGATCTTCACAAAGTCAGTATAAACAAAAGCATTGGTTCTCATAAGAAAAGAGTGAAGTGTGAGAAACAGCACAATCCCATTTTTTTATGATGATTAAGATTCGTAGCGGATAAAGGCGACGTAAAGGAATGACATCATGCACAGGTATACGCAACGACGAACGCCCCGGCTAACACTGTATCAGAGCACTGTTCGCCCCCTATTAACGAATCGCTTTAACCCCGTCTCTTCTGCAAGAATACGTTTTATCCCTTCCGTCAGTAATACAGTTTCTTCCACACAATACGCTGTTTTATCGCCATCCTTTTCCTATCCTCTCGCTGCCCGTTTCTTTTTAAATCAACTGCGTAAGCTCATGCTGTTACAGCATGCTGCGAAGCGAAAACGGTAAGTTTATTACTTTTTTTCAGCTTTTATACGATCGCATTTCTCTTCGGGGAATTTTGCTGAATAAACCCTGCCTGAAAAAGGAGTCGATATGAATATCAATAAAAACCTTCCCGTTAGCCTTGATGAAATTTATGCTGCCAGAGAGAGACTCACAGGGAAAGTTTATAAAACCGGCATGCCACGTTCAAACTATCTCAGCGAGCGCTGCGACGGAGAAATATTCCTTAAATTTGAAAATATGCAGCGAACGGGTTCTTTTAAGATTCGTGGTGCATTCAATAAAATGAGCTCACTGACGGAGAAAGAAAAACGTCAGGGCGTTGTCGCCTGCTCAGCGGGTAACCATGCGCAGGGCGTTTCACTGTCGTGCGCCATGCTGCATATTGACGGCAAAGTGGTCATGCCTGCGGGTGCGCCAAAATCCAAAGAAGCGGCGACGCGCGATTACTCCGCGGAGGTGGTCATTTATGGTGAAAACTTTAATGACACGCTAACCAAAGTGGAAGACATTGTGGCCAGCGAAGGCCGCATATTTATCCCGCCTTATGATGATGTGAAAATCATTGCCGGACAGGGCACCATCGGTCTGGAAATTCTTGAGGATCTCTTTGATGTCGATAACGTCATCGTTCCCGTAGGCGGCGGCGGGCTCATTGCCGGGATTGCCACGGCGATCAAGTCCATTAATCCCACGATTACCGTCATCGGCGTGCAGTCTGAAAACGTTCACGGTATGGCAGCCTCCTTTTTTGCTGATACCATTACGCGCCATCGTCTTACCGGCACCCTTGCGGACGGCTGCGATGTCGCCTGTCCGGGCGATCTCACCTTCGCGATTGTGAGAGAATTGGTCGATGAGATGGTGTTAGTGAGTGAAGACGACATTCGTAAAAGTATGATTGCATTGATTCAGCGAAACAAAGTGGTCACAGAAGGTGCCGGCGCGCTGGCATGCGCCGCGTTACTGAGCGGCAAAGTCGACCACTACATTCAGGGGCGGAAAACGGTGTGCATTATCTCAGGCGGCAATATTGATTTGTCCCGGGTTTCCCAGATTACGGGTTTTGCTGACGCATAAAGGATAAGTTATGAGTAATTCTGAAAATATTCTCGACCAGGAAAAAACCTCAACCTGGCGTAAGTCCGATACCACATGGACACTCGGACTGTTTGGCACGGCCATTGGCGCCGGCGTGCTTTTCTTTCCCATTCGGGCCGGTTACGGTGGGCTGATCCCTATCTTGATCATGCTGGTGCTGGCCTGGCCCATCGCGTTTTACTGCCATCGGGCGCTGGCCCGACTGTGTCTGTCAGGCAGTAACGTATCGGGCAATATTACCGAAACGGTAGAAGAGCATTTCGGAAAAACGGGCGGGGTGGTCATTACTTTTCTCTACTTTTTCGCGATTTGCCCGCTGCTCTGGATTTATGGCGTCACCATCACCAATACCTTCATGGCGTTCTGGCAATATCAGCTACTGCTGCCGGCCCTCAATCGCGGTGTGGTGGCGCTGTTGCTGCTGCTGTTGATGGCTTTTGTGATCTGGTTTGGTAAAGACCTGATGGTAAAGGTGATGAGCTGGCTGGTGTTTCCGTTTATCGCCAGCCTGGTGCTGATTTCGCTGTCGTTAATCCCCTACTGGAATACCGCCGTGATCGATCAGGTTAACCTGAGCGACATCGCCCTGACCGGGCACGATGGCATTCTGGTTACCGTGTGGTTAGGCATTTCTATTATGGTGTTCTCGTTCAATTTTTCGCCGATTGTTTCTTCTTTTGTGGTGTCAAAGCGGGAAGAATACGAGCCGGAAATGGGCCGGACCTATACCGAAAACAAGTGCAGCCAGATCATCTCCCGCGCCAGCATACTGATGGTGGCGGTAGTGATGTTCTTTGCCTTTAGCTGTCTGTTTACCTTATCCCCGCAGGATATGGCGGACGCGAAGGCTCAAAATATCCCTGTGCTCTCCTACCTGGCGAATCACTTTTCCGCCCTGTCGGGTGAGAAGTCCACCTTCTCTACGGTACTGGAATACAGCGCCTCGGTGATTGCTCTGGTCGCTATTTTCAAATCCTTCTTTGGGCACTATCTGGGCACGCTGGAAGGGTTAAACGGATTGATTATCAAATTTCGCTATAAGGGCGATAAAGACGCTGTGTCCAGCCGTAAGCTGAATACGCTGAGCATGGTCTTTATTATGGGCTCGACCTGGCTGGTAGCTTACCTTAACCCCAATATTCTCGACCTGATTGAGGCGATGGGCGCGCCGATTATCGCCTCGCTGCTCTGCCTGTTACCCATGTATGCCATCAGCAAAGTCCCTGCACTGGCAAAATACAAAGGCCGGGCTGACAACGTTTTTGTCAGCGCGATTGGCTTACTCACCATTTTAAATATCGCTTATAAGTTTTTCTGACCGTCATTCAGCCCTGTTTGACCTGACATGTGCTGTTAGTCAGCGCACGTCAGGTCTTTTCACATCCAATTCAACGCGGTGTTCTGTTGTTAACCGCGACCGTGCGGCGCATCCCAGTCAAAGGCCGGGCCGACAGAGATCACCCCGTGCGGGTTGATGGTTTTATGACTGCAGTAGTAGTGGTGACGAATGTGAGGCAGGTTTACTGTGTCGGCGATACCCGGCATCTGGTAAATGTCGCGCAGGAAACCGCTCAGGTTCAGATAGTCGCTGATACGGTGGCGATCGCATTTAAAATGGGTGACGTAAACCGGATCAAAGCGCACCAGCGTGGTCCATAAGCGTAAATCGGCCTCGGTTAACCTGTCGCCAGCCAGATAGCGATGCTGACCCAAGATCTGCTCTACCCGCGACAGTGAGTGGAACAGGGCGGTTACGGCTTCATCGTAAGCGGACTGAGAGGTGGCAAAACCGGCTTTGTACACGCCGTTGTTAATGGTGTCGTAAATCCAGCCATTGAGCGCATCAATCTTCTCTCGCAGGTCAGCCGGATAGTAATCCCCCGCCCGCGCCCCGACTGCATCGAACGCGCTGTTAAACATGCGAATAATATCGGCAGACTCATTGCTAACGATGGTGTTCTGCTGTTTGTCCCATAACACGGGCACGGTGACACGCCCGCTGTAGTCGGCATCCGCATGGAGATAGAGCTGATAAAGAAATTCATTTTGGTGCAGTTTATCGCCAGTTGCATCCGGAAAACTGTCATCAAACGTCCAGCCGTTTTCCAGCATCAGCGGATGCACCACCGAGACATCAATCATGCTGTCCAGACCTTTAAGCTGACGCATCAGCAGGGTGCGGTGCGCCCACGGGCAGGCAAGCGACACGTAGAGGTGATAGCGATCGCGTTCCGCCGTAAATCCGGCTTTGCCGCTCAGTCCTGCGCTGCCGTCGGGCGTAACCCAGTTACGCCATGCGGATTCCGAGCGCTTAAAGCGCCCACCGGTTGATTTCGTGTCATACCATGTGTCATGCCAGACACCATCAATTAGCTGACCCATCTTGTCTCCCGTACAAACGATAAAAAGAATATTTCCGACTTTAACCATAGGCGGTTATGGATAACTTCGACAGCGCACCACGTGCGTTGCCAAACATTTTGCCTACCCGCATAAATGCGCGCTATACGGCGAACGGGCCAGAGGCGTAATCGGGCTAAGAATGCCTTATCATGGGGCTGTCTACGGCCTGTAACGGACAAGCCGTCCATCACGCCCGTCCCGCAGGATCAGGCGAAAAAAAGATGAAGGAAAGCGGAATGAAAGCGGTACTCTTTGGTTATCACGAAATGGCCTGTACCGGCCTGAAGGCGTTAATGGATGCCGGATTCACGGTTAGTGCCCTGTTTACCCATGCAGATCCCGCGTCCGGCGCGCAGTTTTACGGCTCCGTCGCCCGCCTGGCTGAGCGCCACAACATCCCGGTTTTTATCACCGAGGATGTCAATACCGCCGAATGGCAAGCCCGCATAGCCAGCCTTGAGGCAGATTATCTGTTCTGCTTCTCTTACCGTCAGGTTCTCAGCGAAGCCATCCTGTCCTCTGTTAAAAAAGGGGCCTATAACGTGCATGCCGCCTTGCTGCCGGCTTATCGGGGCCGTGCCCATCTCAATTGGGTAATTATTAAAGGCGAGACGCAAACCGGTGTGACCCTGCACCGCATGATTAAACGTCCTGATGCCGGCCCGATTCTGGCGCAGAAGGCCGTTGAAATTCATCCACAGGACAATGCCCTGGCACTGCATACCCGACTGGTTGCGACCACGGCGCAAATGCTACCGACCTGGCTTGATGCGCTGGTGGCGGGCGAGCTTACCGAAACCCCTCAGGACGAGCGTGCAGCAAGCTGTTTTGGCAGCCGTAAGCCGGAAGATGGCCAAATTCACTGGCAGGCGCCCGCCCGCGATATCCATAACCTTGTCCGGGCGCTGGCGTTTCCCTGGCCCGGCGCTTTTACATTGGCAGACTCACAGCGATTCACCGTCTGGCAAACCCGCGTTATTGATGCGCGTAAAGCCAGCCAGCCGGGTGAAGTTGTTTCAGTTACACCGCTGGTTATTGGCTGTGGGCAGGGACAACTTGAAATTCTGCAGGGGCAGTCTGCGGGCGGCGAATCTGTCACGGGCACGACGCTGGCAGGCCAGCTCGGGCTGATTGTCGGGCAGCATCTGGCGCGCTGAGGGCGGCAGATGCATCCTTACCCAGTAAGTGCGTCAGCCAAGCGCCATACCTGAAAGATAGCCGACTGATGCAGACAGCGTCATCGCCAGCAGGCTCCAGAAGCAAATGCGCGTGACGCTTTTCCTGACCGGCGCATCACCGGCTTTGGCCGCCGTCGCGCCCAGAAGCGTCAATGCCAGGAGCGCCGAGACCGCAATGGCGGGCAAGGCGAAGGGGCCGGTGATCAGCATGGCAACGGCGAAGGGTAAAATACTGCCTGAGGCAAAACTGACCGCAGAAAACAGAGCGGCCTGAAGGGGTTTGGCACTGCTGAAATCGGTGATGCCCAGCTCATCTCTGGCATGAGCGGCTAAGGCATCATGGGCCATCAACTGTTCTGCGACCTGACGAGCCAGCTCGGGCGACAGGCCACGCGCCCTGTATATGGCTGACAGCTCCACCGTTTCAGCCGCAAAATCGGCCTCGAGTTCGGCTTTCTCCTGCCGCAGAGAAGCTTTTTCAGTATCTGACTGCGAGGACACCGAGACGTATTCTCCCGTCGCCATCGACATTGCGCCTCCAACAATACCTGCCAGCCCGGCGAGCAAAACATTGTGATGACTGCTGCTGGCAGAAACGACGCCGGCCAGCAGGCTGGCGGTCGAAACGATGCCATCATTCGCGCCCAATACGGCAGCCCGTAGCCATCCGGCGTGTTCAATTTTATGCGATTCACTATGTAGCATCGGGTCTTCCAGTGATAAGCGATTCGTTTAATCAGGAGGGCGACAGCCTGCATGCGTGCCCTGTGCTATTTTTCATAGCGGGATAGCAGGATATGAAGCACGCCCATCGCGCCATGGCTGTAAAAATAAATCTCTACAAAGGTGGTCAGGAATTTATGCCAGTGCAATACCCTACGCGTCAAATCAGGCGTGGCGAGCGACGTACTGTTAAATAAAAACCATAGCCCACCAGAACAGGCGACGGCGATCAACGCGATAACCCCCAGGCCCTGCACCGTCGCGGCTATGCCACCGCCATGTGCCTGTGGGAGTTTCAGGCCGGTCAGCTGTACGACATCGTTTCGAATACCCCGAAAATCCAGCGTGAGCCAGGCGAAGTACCAGCGAAAACCTCGCTGAACCAGCATCCAGATGAGCATGATAACGCCCGCAGCGATCAGCAACAGTCCTGAGAGAATATGTAGCCAGGTTATCAGCGTCTCCAGGCTGTGCTCGCCGAGCGCTTCACGTGCGGTGAAATTGGAATTGATGATCTGCGAAAGGATCAGCACGGCGACCAAAAGATGAAGCCGTCGAAAAAAGGGTGCATCGTGATGGGGAAGCCACTGACCATAAGATACTTTCATAGCGTTGCCAAAAAGAAGAGGGACGGAACGCTATATTTCCATGACTAGATTAGGCTTACCTTAAGCACCGGGTGGGCCGGGACTCTGCGGGATGGGAGGGCATGATCGCTTCAAACCGCCCGGCAAAGGATTTTGATCATAAAAGCAAAACGCACCGGGAGAAAGCAACCGGTGCGTCAGAAAAGCGGTGTAGTCAGGCGTCAGTTAGCGCGCCAGAGCACCCTGAGGTTTTTTGCTGATCAGGCGATCGATACTGTACGCACCCGGACCTACCAGACCTAACACCAGGAAACCGCCAGCGATAGACAGGTTCTTCATGAACATCAGCTGGTTCACGCCCTCGGCGAAGTTACTGTGAAACAGAAACGCGGTCAGAATCGTAAAGCCAGCGGTAAACAGCGCGGTAAAACGGGTCAGGAAGCCAAACATGATGGCCAGGCCGCCGCCAAACTCCAGCAGAATAACCAGCGGCAGCATGAAGCCGGGCACGCCCATGGCTTCCATATAGTGCTGAGTGCCGGCGTAGCCGGTGATTTTGCCCCAGCCTGCAGTAATAAACAGGATAGTCATCAGGATACGGGCGGCTAACAAACCACTGTCTTCGAATTTTTTCATCATCTACTCCAACGCTAAAAGTTTGCAAGGCAGCGATGCCCGCGGTGAATATTCCCGTTAACTGCATGGTTGCAATTGGCCGGGCTGATAGCTGGAGATGATAGTCGCGAGAAGTGACAGTTGTAAGCGATATAAACTGTCGATGTTATTCAGTAAAACTGAAAAAAGAAAAAGCCAGTCGCACTGGACTGGCTTTGGGGATTCAACGCGGGGGAAGGGCTGATTTAACCATGCGCCAGGTACTCCACAGGCCAAAGCCCCGTTTCGCCCAACGTAGCAGGCGATTAGGACTGCGAATGGAATAGATAGCTAATGCACTACTGCCAATGGCCAGATAGCGTTTCAGACTCAAAAACGTAAACCAGCCACGATCGTAGGGCGCGGTGATCTCCAGCCAGCTACGCCGCGCGGCACTCATGTCCAGACGCTGCTGCTGAACCTGTTTCAGCAGTTCATCGATACGCGCTTCACGCTCGCGGCGGCTCATTACCGGTTATCCTCAAGCAGATCACGATCGTTCGCCAGTTCCTTGCGCGTGTGGCGCAGCAGGGTTGACTGACGTGATTTACGCAGTGTCCATAGCCCAAAGATCAACGCCAGCAAGAACAGCACGCCAGTGGTGATGGCAATAGCCATTAAACGATACTGAGCATCAACTGCCCAGATAATCAGCACCATCAGGCTCATCAGGCCAAAAGCCGTGAAGAGCATGGTCAGGCCAAGCATCAACAGCATCTGGATGATATTGGCCTTCTCTTCTTCCAGCTCTACCACTGCAAGACGAACGCGTGTTTCGACCATACCAACCAGCGTGGTGACGATACGCTGACCAATATTGATGACCCCTTTGGCCGGTCCGTGGTTCTGCTGTGAATCCGTCATGATTAACGACGCGAGATCAGCATACCGATGGCAACGCCGATGGCGGCACCGATACCCACGCCATGCCATGGATTATCACGCACATAACCATCTGCTTTCTGCGCCGCTTCGCGCGTGGTCGCCGCCAGGCGCTCACCCGATTCACCTAAACGCTCACGAGAGCTGTCCAGCGCAACGCGCGCTTTGTGACGGAGCTTATCCAGTTCACCTTTGGACTTTTCAGTCCCGCTGCTCAGGACTTCTTCCAGCGTATCCGCCAGGTTTTTCAATTCAGCACGCAAATATTCCGATGATGTGTCTTTAGACATAAAATACTCCTTTAACATCAGTAGATTGAATCCGATTAATAGGGCTCCGCCTGTAACTTCTTAAGCTCCTGGCGTGCTTCTTCCAGCTTGCGTTCGCGTTTTGCAATCTTGTCCTTGTCATGACCTTCGTCGCGCTCTTCCTTGAGTTCGCGCTCACGCTCAGCCACTTTCTCTTTCTGAGCGTTGATTTTTTCCAGATGCGAGGCTTTAAGCTTTTTATCAGTACATCCCGCGCGCACCTCGGTAAGGGCGCGCTCCAGACCGTTCACACGGCGCTGATTGTTGTGCTTCTGAGCCATCTCGATTTCACGCTGAATGTCCTGCTCTTTTTGCTGACACAGCGACTGTGCCGCCATCAGGGAGCCTGAAAGAGAAAACAGCGTGATTCCCAGTAGTAACGTATGTTTCATTCGGCTTTGTACCTTCCATTGTTGCCTGACTTAATTCAGCGCACTGCAAGAACCCTCCGCAGTGCGCTGATAACGCGCCTTAGTTTAAGCATAGACATCAGGTGGAAAAAGTCCAAAGATCACCGATATACAGAGAAACGCTTAGCACAGCCTGAAAGTGCGCTAAGCGTTTAAGAAGGGCGACGAATTAAGCAAGTGAAAGGTGAGCCGCCTGGTCGTGTTGCGCGACGATAAACCCGTCCGGCAGCAATCGACGCAGAACTTTCTGCGCGGCGAGGCTTTGCTCTTCGTTGTCAAAATGAATAATCAACGCATCCCCTGAGGGCGTGATGCTTTTGATTCGAATACCCTGGGCGCTCAGCTGCTGATAGAGATAGAAGCCATCGGGCATCGGGGCACCCGCGTGCGAAACGCGAATCTGTACCACGTTTTCATGGCGCATCAGGCTGGGCATCATGCTGACCGCTACCAGCGCAAATGCCCCGCCAATTAACCAGGGAAGCCAGCGTTTAGGAAAAGCGTGTAAAGGTTTCATGAGCCCTCACCACGCTGGTTTGCGCGGCGTTTACGCCACAGCACAATCAGCGAGCCCACCAGCCCAATCACCAGCAACACCAGCGGCAGCATCATCAGGAAAAACATCAGTTCATCTTCGTAGCGGCGGAAGATCGGCGTTTTGCCTAAGGCAAAGCCCAGAACCGTGAGAATGACGACCCACAGAAAGCCACTCATCCAGTTAAAAAACTGGAAACGGGCGTTGCTTAAACCGGAAAGGCCCGCAATTGTGGGCAGCAGCGTACGCACGAAAGCAATGAAGCGGCCAATGAGCAGTGCCGATAAGCCGTGACGGTGAAACAGATTATGTGCACGCTGATGATAGCGGGCAGGAAGGTGTGATAGCCAGTTTTGCACCGTCGGCGTGTTCCCCAGCCAGCGGCCCTGAATATAGCTCACCCAGCAACCCAGGCTGGCGCCGGTGGTGAGGACCAGAATGGTCAGCGGAAAACTCATGGTTCCTTTGGCAATCAGCACGCCCACCAGAATCAGCAGGCTGTCACCGGGCAGGAAAGCGGCAGGCAATAAGCCGTTTTCCAGAAAAAGGATCATAAATAAGACGCCGTAAATTGCCCACACCAGTGTTGGATCGGAAAGCGTTTCATAATCCTGTTGCCACAAGGCATGCAGCAGCGCTTGCAAAATTTCCATCAATCATTCCCGAACATCATCGTTGAACATGTCCCACAGGGACCTCAGCGCAGACTGACATTTTTTATCGATTCTGAGAGCGTAGTCTGAGCAAGCGTTTCTGGATCCTTCCAGAACTGATTGTTAAATCAGCGATTTGATAAGCCCTTATCGCAAAAGGTAAGAAAAGGATGATAACTGTAACAAAAATCAAGCTTCGGAGACAGAACTACTCCTAAACGAACAGGAGTTTTACCCTCTGTATCTCGATGTAAAAAGGAGTTTTACATGTCCTGACACTATTGCAGATTAACTGACTGTTTTTCGGTCAAATTAACGCTGAATCGTATCTGCATCCGGAAGGACAACCGGATTTTCACTGAACATGTAGCGGTCAACATTGAACTCAAAATCGTCGGCGGTGGCGTTAAATAACATCTGCTTAGTATTTTCGAGATGTTGCCACATTGCCAGCTTACTGGCGGCGGGATCTTTGCGGATTAATGCTTTAAGAATCTGATCGTGATCGTCGCACCAGCTTACGATACTGCGCTGATCGATATGCTCATGCAGCTTAAGCCAGTAAGGGTTGTGTAAACGGTGCAGCCACATCTTCTCGACAATCGCGGCCAGGGCGCTGTTTTGCGTCGACTGAGCAATACGAACGTGAAACCTCATATCCCATTCAGAGTCCCTGAAATGGTCCTCCTGTCGCGCTTTCTCCTGAATCGCCATTAAATCGACAATATCCTGGCGTGTCACCTGGGTTGCCGCGAACTCGGCAACGTTACTTTCAATAAGCTGGCGCGCCTGCAACAGTTCAAACGGGCCAAAGGCGGCAAACTCTAGCTGGCTGCTGCTTTCGGTGACCCGGTTTTGCTGCTGGCTGGAAATCACGTGAATGCCCGAGCCTTTGCGCACCTCAACGTAGCCTTCAACCTCCAGCATGATGATGGCTTCGCGCACCACCGTGCGGCTGACTTCCATTTCTTCAGCGATCAGGCGCTCTGCGGGCAGTTTCTCTCCCACCTGGTAAACCCCGTTTTCAATGCGGCGTTTTAACTCGCTGGCCAGCTGTTGATAAAGTCGACGAGATTCAGTGAGGTCCATGAGGCAATCCAAAGTAACGAGCAGATAAGTTGTTATACCACTTTGCGGCAAGAGAAGAAAAGGGCTGGCACGGGCCAGCCCTCAGGATCAGCTACGTATCGGCGCAGCCTGAGAAGGGGAAGGGGCGGTCTGCAGTTCAGAAATGGGTTTGTTTTTTAACACTGTCCAGATCACCACGGCACCGAGCAAGTCGAACACGGCCAGGGCGGCAAACAGTGGGCTAAAGCCTAATGTATCGGCCAACGCACCGACGACCAGCGCAAACAGGGTGCTGGCTGTCCAGGCCGCCATCCCGGTCAGTCCGTTCGCCGTGGCAACTTCGTTACGACCAAACACATCGGAAGACAGGGTAATCAACGCACCAGACAGCGCCTGGTGGGCAAAGCCGCCTACGCACAGCAGCGCGATAGCAATATAAGGGCTGGTAAATAAACCAATGGTGCCCGGGCCGATCATTAAGATCGCGCCCATGGTGACCACCATCTTACGTGACACAATCAGGTTGACCCCAAACCAGCGCTGAAACAGCGGGGGCAAGTAACCGCCCAGGATACAACCAAAGTCGGCAAACAGCATGGGCATCCAGGCGAACAGCGCGATCTCTTTCAGGTTAAAGCCGTAAACTTTAAACATAAACAGCGGAATCCAGGCGTTGAACGTTCCCCATGCCGGTTCAGCCAGAAAGCGTGGCAGGGCGATGCCCCAGAACTGGCGATTGCGCAGGATCTGCAGGGCCGACATTTTGGTGGTGTTGCCGGTTTGATGCTGCAGCTCCTGACCCGAAATAATGTAGTGGCGCTCTTCGTCACTCAGCTTTTTCTGCTGCTTGGGATGCTTATAAAACACCAGCCAGCATAGCGCCCAAATCATGCTCAGTACGCCCGCGATAATAAAGGCCATCTGCCAGCTGTGCGCAACAATCGCCCAGACCACCAGGGGAGGTGCCAGCATCGCGCCGATGGAGGAGCCGACGTTAAAATAGCCCACCGCTACCGAGCGTTCTTTCGCCGGAAACCATTCGCTACTGGCTTTTAGCCCGGCAGGGATCATCGCGGCTTCTGCGGCACCCACTGCGCCGCGCGCCAGGGCCAGACCGCCCCAGCTTCCCGCCAGCGCCGTCGCGGCGCAAAAGATCGCCCACAGCACAGCAAACACCGCGTAGCCCACTTTGGTGCCCAGTAAGTCAAGAACGTAACCTGCGACAGGCTGCATGACGGTGTAGCAGGCAGAGTATGCCGCCACAATATAGGAGTATTGCTGGGTGGTGATATGCAGTTCGGTTTGTAGCGTCGGGGCTGCCACGGCAATCGTGTTACGCGTCAGATAGCCGAGTACCGTACCCAGGGTAACCAGGCCAATCATATACCAGCGTAATCCTTTGATCTTACGCATTCTGTACCTCTTCCAGTTGTTTGCGCGGTCTTACCGCTGTTGTTATCTGGAGCGGGACATCTCGTGATACAGCTCTGCTCACGCCCGCCGGCCCTGCACCAGCGACCGTTATCTGCCTTGCCTTGTGTAAGAAAGTTGTTACCTTGCGGTAAAGCGAGAGCCTAACTTGTTATACAACTTTAAAAGTTGAAAGCCATCACAAAAACCCGCAATAGCTTGTGGGATACTGCAAACAGACGAGAACACAGCCAGTTAGCGCGCTGCGGGCGACAATAAGGTCCATATGGGATGTGATCATCTTGCTTAAATGTGACCTGAGTCGTAAAAAAACCTGCAGTCAGCCAAAATTGGTATGATAACTTTGAGCCATTCAGGGGTCATCCCATAAGGAAGCTTTTTATGTCGCGTTTCATGACCGAGGATTTTTTGCTGGACACTGAGTTCGCCCGTCGTCTCTATCACGACTACGCCAAAGACCAGCCTGTCTACGATTATCACTGCCATTTACCGCCGCAGCAGATTGCTGAAAACTATCGTTTTGCCAACCTTTACGATATCTGGCTGAAAGGCGATCACTATAAGTGGCGGGCGATGCGGGCTAACGGTGTGGCAGAGGCGCTGTGCACCGGCGACGCCAGCGATCGGGATAAATTCAATGCCTGGGCGCGCACCGTGCCGCAAACCATTGGCAATCCGCTTTACCACTGGACGCATCTGGAGCTGCGCCGTCCCTTCGGCATTACCGGCGTGCTGCTGTCCGAAAAAACGGCTGATGAGATCTGGCAGCGTTGCAATGATTTACTGGCGCAGGACGATTTCACCGCGCGCGGCATCATGCAGCAGATGAACGTTAAGATGGTCGGGACCACCGACGATCCGCTGGACGATCTGACGCATCACCGCGTACTGGCTGAAGACAACAGCTTCAAGGTGAAGGTGTTGCCAAGCTGGCGTCCGGATAAAGCCTTTAATATCGAAGCCGACACCTTCCTGCCGTGGATTGAAAAACTGGAAAGCCTGACCGATATCAGCGTGCAGCGCTTTGATGATTTACGTCAGGCGCTGAGCAAACGTCTGGATCACTTTGCGGCACACGGCTGCAAGATTTCCGACCATGCGCTGGACGTCGTATGTTATGCCGATGCCGATGAAACCACGCTGGACAGCATTCTGGCGCATCGTCGCGGAGGCGCAAAGCCGGATGCCCAGGCTATCGCCCAGTTTAAAACCGCAGTGCTGGTATGGCTCGGGGGGGAATATGCTCGTCGCGGATGGGTGCAGCAGTACCATATCGGCGCGCTGCGCAATACTAACCAACGCCAGTTCCAACTTCTGGGCGCAGATGTAGGCTTTGACTCCATCAACGATCAGCCCGTCGCCGAGCCGCTGGCCCGCTTACTCGGTGCGCAAAACCTCAATAACGCCTTGCCTAAAACCGTCCTCTATTGTCTGAATCCGCGGGATAATGAAGTGCTGGCGACCATGGCCGGAAATTTCCAGGGCGAAGGCCAGGCCGGGAAAATGCAGTTTGGTTCCGCCTGGTGGTTTAACGATCAGCTGGACGGCATGCAGCGCCAGATGACGCAGCTGGCGCAAATTGGCCTGCTGAGCCGCTTCGTCGGGATGTTAACCGACAGCCGCAGCTTCCTTTCTTATACCCGTCATGAATATTTCCGTCGGCTGCTGTGCCAGATGATTGGCCGCTGGGTCGAACAGGGCGAAGCACCCGCAGACGAAGCGCTGTTGGGCCAGATGGTACAAAACATTTGCTTCAACAATGCCCGTGACTATTTTGGCATTGAGCTGGGAGCCTGACCATGAAGCGGCTAAACCGCCACGACTTTCCCGGCGCGGTCTACCACGATCGCGTGATTCAGTTCGGTGAAGGTAACTTTCTGCGTGCCTTTATCGACTGGCAGCTTGACTGGCTCAATGAAGATCAGGGCACAGACGCCGGTGTGGTGGTGGTCAGGCCGCGTAATCGCGACGTCAGCGACAATCTGAATCAGCAGGACGGTCTGTATACCACGCTGATCCGCGGGCTGAACGCGCAAGGCGAACAGGTGAGCGAAAGCCGCCTGATCCGCAGCCTTAACCGTGAGATTCAGCCTTACCAGCAGTTTGACGATTTTATGGCGCTGGCACGTCAGCCTGCTATGCGGTTCGTTTTCTCCAATACCACCGAAGCCGGCATCGCGTTTACCGAAACGGATCGCTTGGACGATCGGCCTGCATCCAGCTTTCCGGGCAAGCTGACGCAACTGCTGTGGGCGCGTTACCAGCATTTCGACGGTGATAAAGAGAAAGGCTGGCTCATCGTGCCCTGTGAGCTGGTCGATCACAATGGCGATATGCTGCGTGAACATGTGCTGCGCTATGCCGATCTCTGGCAACTGCCCAGGGAATTTCAACGCTGGGTTGATACGCGCTGCGCATTCTATAACACGCTGGTGGATCGCATTGTAACCGGCTTCCCGTCCGAGAGCGCCACGCTTGAAACCCAACTGGGCTATCAGGACCGTTTTCTGGTGGCCGGTGAAGTTTATTATCAATTTGTTCTTCAGGGGCCAGCTGCGCTGTTTGACGAACTGAAGCTGGCCGCACTGGCGCCGCATGTCCGTCACGTTGACGATATTGCCCCGTACAAAGCGCAAAAAGTCGCGATTCTGAACGGCGCTCACACGGCCATGGTGCCGGTTGCGTATCTGGCGGGGCTGGAGAGCGTAGGAGAGGCGATGGACGATGAGCAAATCTCGGCGTACGTGGATGCGCTGCTGCGCAAAGAGATTATCCCCACGCTGGATTTGCCCGCTGATGAGCTTAACGCTTTTGCCGATGCGGTACTGCGTCGCTTCCGCAATCCGTTTATTCGCCATGCACTGCTTTCCATCGCCCTGAACGGCATGACCAAGTTCCGTACGCGCTTGCTACAACCTTTGCTGATGTCGCATGCGAAAACAGGGCAGTGGCCACAGCACCTGACGTTTGCGCTGGCAGCCCTGATTGCGTTTTATCGCGGGGAATCGGCGGATAAAAGCTGGCCTCTGCAGGATGAGCCGCACTGGCTGGAACGCTACTCAGAGGGCTGGGCCGCCGTGGCAGCAGAGCAGATCTCTCCTTTAGCGTTGGTCAGTCGCGTATTAAGTGATGCCGAGCACTGGGGACAAGATTTAACACAGCAACCCGGCCTGGCCGAAACGGTCAGCCAGCACCTGCAACGCATCCTCGCGCACGGTATACGTGACGCGCTGAGCCAACGGAGATAACCATGCAAGACGCCATAAAAATTCATCCGCAGGACAATGTTGCCGTGGCGTTGCATGATATGGAAGCCGACACCACGATTGAACTCGCCGCCCAGCCCGTCACGCTGCTTCAGGACGTGGGACGGGGGCACAAGTTTGCCTTGCGCGCCATCGGCAAGGACGAGTTGATCATAAAATATGGTTTGCCGATTGCGCATGCGACTCAGGCCGTTGGGGCAGGGGAGCTGATTCATTCCCACAATGCGCGCACCAATCTTAGCGACCTGGATCACTATGAATATCAGCCCGACCAGATTGCGTCAGCCACCAAGCCAGGCGACCGTGAGGTACAACTTTACCGTCGCGCCAATGGCGATGTCGGTATTCGGAACGAGCTGTGGATCTTACCGACCGTCGGCTGCGTAAATGGCATTGCGCGACAGATTTTACAGCGCTTTCTGAAGGAGACGCAGGAGGCCGCCGGTACAGACGGCGCTTTTCTGTTTAGTCACACCTTTGGCTGTTCGCAGCTGGGCCAGGATCACGACAACACCCGCACCATGCTACAAAACATGGTGCGCCATCCCAATGCCGGCGCGGTGTTGGTCATCGGCCTGGGCTGCGAGAATAACCAGGTGGATGTGTTTCGTGAAACCCTGGGCGCGTTTGAAAGCGATCGCGTTGAGTTTATGGTGTGCCAGCAGCACGACGATGAAGTGGAAGCCGGACTGGAACGGCTGCACGCACTCTATGAAAAAATGCGTCACGATCGCCGCTCGCCCGGCACACTCAGCGAGCTCAAGTTCGGTCTGGAATGTGGCGGTTCCGATGGCTTCTCAGGCATTACGGCGAATCCGCTGCTGGGGCGCTTCTCCGATCAGATGATCGCCAACGGCGGTACCACGGTGCTGACGGAAGTGCCGGAGATGTTTGGGGCCGAACGGCTTCTGATGGGCCGTTGCCGGGATCGGGCTACCTTCGACAAAACCGTGTCGATGATTAACGACTTCAAACAGTACTTTATCGATCATCATCAGCCCATCTATGAAAACCCGTCACCGGGTAATAAAGCAGGCGGTATTACCACGCTGGAAGAGAAGTCACTCGGCTGTACACAAAAGGCGGGGCAAAGTCAGGTGGTGGACGTGCTCAAGTATGGTGAACGTCTGACAACGCCGGGCCTTAACTTGCTCAGCGCGCCGGGGAACGATGCGGTGGCGACCAGTGCGCTGGCCGGTGCGGGCTGCCATATGGTGCTGTTCAGCACCGGGCGCGGCACGCCGTACGGCGGATTTGTCCCTACGGTCAAGCTGGCCACCAACACGCCGCTGGCCGAAAAGAAACCGCACTGGATTGATTTCAACGCCGGAAGGCTGGTCGAAGGCATGAGCATGGACGCGCTGTTAGCCGACTTTGTTGACACCATCGTGGCGATTGCCAACGGGCAATTAACCAACAATGAAAAGAATGATTTCCGTGAGCTGGCTATTTTTAAAAGCGGCGTGACGCTGTAAACGCAAGGGCGGCATGTCTGCCGCCCTTTTTCACTGTGTTTCCTTACCCTGTCGTTAAGGCTTAGTCAGCTTCTTCTTGTCGTTCTTGTGATTCACCCAGGCGTTGATCATCAGGGTTGAGGCAAGAATCGCGCCCACGACGCCCAGCGATATCGCCACCGGGATATGGTAAATATCGACAATCAGCATCTTGATACCGATAAACACCAACACGACAGCCAGGCCGTATTTCAGCATTGAGAAGCGTTCCGCGACGTTAGACAGCAGGAAGTACATGGCGCGCAGGCCCAGAATCGCAAACAGGTTTGAGGTCAGAACGATAAAGGGATCGGTGGTGACGGCAAAGATGGCCGGGATACTGTCGACGGCAAAGATCACATCACTTAATTCGACCATGATCAGTACCAGCAGCAGCGGTGTCGCAAACAGTACGCCGTTCTTGCGGGTAAAGAATTTCTCCCCTTCCAGCGTGTCGGTCATGCGCAGGTGTTTACGCAACCAGCGCACCACCGGTTTGTCGCCCACCGCCGCATCATCCTCTTTCGCCATCGCCATTTTGATACCGGTAAACAGCAGGAAGGCACCGAAGATATACAGGATCCAGCTAAACTGCGTGACCAGCCAGCTACCCGCGAAGATCATGATGGTACGCAGCACGATAGCGCCCAGTACACCGTAGATCAGCACACGACGTTGCAGGTTGGCAGGAACAGAGAAGTAGCTGAACAGCATCAGCCAGACGAAAACGTTATCGACCGCGAGGGATTTTTCCAGCACGTAGCCGGTCAGGAAAGCCAGCGTCTGACTGGTGGCGACTTCGCGTCCGGCGGTGCCGTCCAGATACCACCAAAATGCAGCACTGAACAGGAGCGAGACGGAAACCCAAATCAGCGACCAGACCGCAGCCTGTTTAAAGGACATGGTTTGCGAACCGCGACGACCCTGTAAGAACAGGTCAATCGCCAGCATGATAACTACTACAACCGCAAAACTGCCCCAGAGGAGTGGCGTACCTACAGTTTGCATAATCGTATCCTGTCTGAAAAATAAAAAAACGGCTGAAGTCAGAAGACGTCAGCCGCTTATTCAGTGTAAGCAAACCTCGCCTTCCGGCAAGGTCTCACTTACAACTCAGGAATTGATTCTGGGTTGCCTGATGACCGGATGCGTGCGCAACGTAGTGACGATCAATCAGCTTACAAGTTACTCCCCTTTGCAAGCGGGTAAGTTACGTGGCTGGCGCTCAGGAATCAATCATTGCCAGTCATATTTTGAAATATTTACATTCAGGATGCATCGGCCGGAAAAACGACGCCCGTCTGACGTCGGATCTCGGTGAGTAATCCGGCCACGCAACGAGAAACCGCCAGCGCCGGATGGCTGACATGGCGCTGTTCAACCAGCCGCACAAAGGTCTCTGCTTCATACAACATGCTGTTGATATGCTGCGGCTGGGTTAACGCCTGTTTATCCCCTTCACGCGGGATAAAGGTCACTGACTGGCACTCAGCGATGCGGTTTATCACCAGCGATCCCGCCTCACCCTGAATTTCACTGGCCAGCACGGAGTCACTGACCTTGGAGTGCACAATCGTGACATCAAACTCACCATAATTGAGGATCACCGTGCCGTGCGCATCGACGCCGCTTTCCAGCAGGGTGGCGGAGGCGTTAACCTGCTGCGGCTCGCCCCATAGCGTGACGGCCAGCGCCAGGCAATAGTAACCGATATCCATGATGGAGCCGTTGGACCAGCGGGGATCGAAAGTATTAGGCCGCTCGCCATTCAGGTAACGCGGATAACGAGAGGAATACTGGCAATAGTTCAGCAGCGCCTTGCGCAGTGTGCCAGTCTTTGCCAGCCCCTGTTGCAGTTGAATAAAGTTCGGTAAGCTGGCGGTTTTAAAGGCTTCAAACAGCACGACCTGATGCCGGAAGGCGCAGGCGATCATCGCCTCAGCTTCCTGCAGATTCGAGGCCAGCGGCTTTTCGCAAATCACGTGTTTACCCTGCGACATAAACAGCATGGCCTGCTGACAGTGCAGGGCGTTGGGGCTGGCGATATACACGGCATCGATTTCAGGATGGGCGGCCATGGCCTCCAGCGACGTAAAAAGCTGGTCGCAGGGATAATCATGACGGAATGCCTCTGCCTGCTGCAGAGTGCGCGAATAGACGGCACAGAGCGTCATCTTGCCGGTTTCATGTGCCGCTTCAATAAACTGACGCGTAATCCAGTTGGTTCCCACAATGGCAAAGCGAATCACAGTTAGCCTCCTGCACAGATAAAAACGCAGAGTAGCATCTGAAACCGGGCAGGCAACGCCAGACGTTGATCCTGAGATCTCCATTCCAATAATATGTCTCGATAACGCACGTTAAGCACAAGACGGGGAGCGCAGGTGAAAGGAAGTAAACATGCACTAAACTGGACCACATTGCTTATCGCCATCCCGGTTGGCTGTGCGGCGTCGTTAGTTACCTTGTTATTTCGTGAAACGATCGAGTTTATCAATCAGTTGCTGTTTGGCCGCAGCAACGACATTACCGAATCTCTGCATCTCTGGCCCTGGATATTCTGGCCGGTTCTGGTCGGTGTCGGCGGACTGCTGGCGGGATTCTTCCTGCGCTATGCGGTGGCAATCGAGCAGCAGCAAACCGTAAAAACAGATTATCTGGAAGTCATCAACGCGCGCCTTGATGTCGTGCCCACCAAAACCTCGCTCTTCCGGGCACTGTCGTCGATAGCCAGTATTGGCAGCGGCGCGTCAATCGGTAAAGAAGGCCCAATGGTTCAGCTTGCCGCCCTGTGCGGCAGCATCATTGGGCGCGTGTTGCCCGGCGCGTTGCAGTTAAAAAACAGTGACGTCGTCGCCATGGCCGCCGCCGCCGGTCTTTCGTCGGTTTATCATGCGCCGCTGGCGTCGGCTATCTTCGTGGCGGAAATTGCTTTTGGCATGTCGGCTTTACAACGGCTGATTCCGCTGGTGGTGTCGTCCGCTGTGGCGGTTATGACCATGTGGACGTTAGGCTTTCGTAATGCGCTGTATCCGCTGGCCGATGTCAGCTTCACGATGGATAGTTACAGCCTGCTGATTACCATCCTGATCGGTTTACTGTCTGGTCTGGCCGGCTTACTCCTTATTCGGCTGATTGCGCGCGCTAAAACGCTGTTCAGTCGGGTCAAGTCCTTGCCGTTGCGCCTTGGGGCAGGGGGATTTGCCGTGGGCCTGCTGGCGCTGATCTCAACCGATATCCTCGGGAATGGCTACGAGGTGATTGTGAAGGTGATGGCGGGTCATTATCTTCTGTCCGGGTTACTGCTGCTACTGGTGTTAAAAACCCTGGCGACTACTCTTTCCGTGGGATCCAATGCGGTGGGCGGGCTGTTTACGCCGTCCCTGCTCATTGGCGCGCTGCTGGGCATGGTCATTGCACTCGGCGGGGTGGCGCTGCATCTTCCGCTAGATAACGTTTTGCTGTTCGCCGCCGTAGGCATGGCGGCGGTGCTGGCTGCCGTGAGTCAGGCTCCCCTGATGGCGATGCTGATGGTGCTGGAAATGACGCTCAACAGTAGCTTGCTGTTCCCGGTCATGATCGCTTCCGTGCTGGCGACAATGGTGGTTTATCGCCTGCAAATGGCAAGTACCTATCCGGTCGTGACTCACCACTTCAACCGCTCTGAAGCCAAATATGACTTCGATAATATGCGCATCAGCGAGCTGATTATTCCGGGCGCGGCGCTCCAGCCTGAAGCGTCGGTGGGCGAAGCGCTGGCGGTGAGTTCGCTTAAGCGCGAACGCTATGTTTATGTGATCAACGCGGAAGGTGCATTCCTGGGCGTGGTCTCGATTCATGAGATATCGCGCAGGGTGCTGGCACAGGAGATTAATCTGGACTCGCCGGTGCAGTGCGTGATGGATCAGGATTTCCCGGTCGCCTATCAGAATCAAAGCCTACGGGAAGGGTGGGAAGCCTTTGCGGCCGTGACGCTGGAGCGCCTGCCGGTGCTGAATAACCCGCAGGAGCGCCGTTTCCTGGGGGCGCTCACCAAAACCAGCCTGATTCAGCAAGCGCAGCAGTTTCTCTAAGCTGCGTTGCCCCGCATCGCCTGTTCCGTCATCCACAGGCGCGCATCGAATTCGAGCTGGTGGTAGTCCGGCTCCATATGGCAGCACAGCTGATAGAACGCCTTGTCGTGGTTTTTCTCTTTCAGGTGTGCCAGCTCATGCACCACGATCATGCGTAAAAAGGGTTCGGGCGCCTGGCGGAAAAACGTCGAAATACGGATCTCGGCTTTGGCCTTCAGGTTGCCGCCCTGCACGCGGGAGATGGCGGTGTGCAAACCCAGCGCATGCTTCATCACCTTAATCTTGTTGTCCCATACCACCTTATTGATCGGCGGAGCATTTCGCATGTAGCGGTTTTTCAGCGCCAGTGTGAAGTCGTACAGCGCCTTATCACTCACTCTGTCATGCATATCAGGATAGCGCTGTTGCAGCACCGGGCCTAAACGCTGGCGATCGATAAGGGTCTGCACCTGCTCAAGGATGGACTCAGGATAACCCTGAAGATAGATAAGTGAGGACATTAGAGATTCCCGGCGAAAGACAGTATACTGCGCCCCCTTTTTGGGGCGAAAATCAACCAAAGTGTACCACGCCGGAGAATTCATGAGCCAACTTGAACTGAACGATCGCGCACTAACCCTGCATCGTTTCCCGCAGATGCGTGACGAGAGTCCGTTACAAGCCTGGGATGCCGCTGATGAATATCTGTTGCAGCAAAGCCTGCCATCGGGTCCGGCGTTGATTTTTAACGACAGTTTCGGGGCGTTAACCTGCGCGCTGCATTCGCGTCCGGTGTGGCATATTAGTGATTCCTGGCTGAGCCAGCAGGCAACGCGCCAGAACCTGCGCCTGAATGCGCTGGATGACAGCGACGTCCATTTCCTCGACAGCCTCTCTGACTTACCGGCGGCGCCCGCACTGGTGTTGATTAAAGTTCCTAAAACGCTGGCCCTGCTGGAGCAGCAACTGCGTGCGGTGCGTCAGGTGATTACCCCGGAAACCGTAGTGCTGGCGGCGGGGCGTGCGAAAGAGATTCATACCTCCACGCTGCAACTGTTTGAACAGATCATTGGTGAAACCAAAACCTCGCTGGCCGTAAAAAAAGCGCGGGTGATATACAGTCAGTTCACCCAACCCGCGCTGCGTGAAAAAGCGCCAACGCAGGTCTGGCCGCTGGACGGAACGCCTTACCAGATTCACAACCATGCCAACGTGTTTTCCCGATCTTCTCTGGATATCGGTGCGCGCTTGTTCATGCAGCATCTGCCGGAAAATATTGAGGGCGAAATCGTCGATCTGGGCTGTGGCAATGGCGTTATCGGGCTGATGGCGCTGGCGCAGAATCCTGAGGCAGAGGTGCATTTCCTTGATGAGTCTTATATGGCAGTGGCCTCCAGCCGGTTAAACGTTGAGGTCAACCGCCCAGACGATCTGTCGCGCTGCCAGTTCCGGGTCAACAACGTGCTTAGTGGCTATCCATCCGATACCTTGCATGCTGTGCTCTGTAATCCACCCTTCCACCAGCAGCACGCGGTCACCGACCACCTGGCCTGGCAGATGTTCCGCGATGCGAAACGCTGCCTGCAATATGGTGGAGAACTGCGCATCGTTGGCAACCGCCACCTTGATTATCACCACAAGCTGAAAAAGCTGTTCGGTAACTGTACGCTGGTGGCCTCCAACAAAAAATTTGTGGTGCTGCGCGCCGTAAAAATGCGTTAACTAAAGCGTTAACGCCAGTGCGGTGGCCTGGGCGATTGCCCGACGGGCATCCAGCTCTTGCGCCACATCGGCCCCGCCAATTACCTGCACCGGTTTGCCGTTTGCCCGCAATGCCGCTTCCAGTTCGCGTTGCGGCTCCTGACCGGCGCAGATAATCACATTATCAACCGGCAGGACAAGCGGTTCGCCGTCGCGTTTGATATGTAGTCCTTCATCATCAATCGCCAGATACGTAATCCCGCCCCACATTTCAACGCCGCGTGACTGCAGGCTGCTGCGGTGGATCCAGCCGGTGGTTTTCGCCAGCGTTGCGCCGGGCTTGCCCGCCTTACGCTGAAGCAGCCAGATTTGGCGAGGGGATCGCAGCGGCGCGGGGGCGATCAGACCTCCGCGCTGCGTCAGGCTGTGATCGATGCCCCATTCACGATAAAAGTCGTCCACCGTTTCGGTCTGATGCGGTTGAGAAAGGTATTCTGCCGTATCAAACCCGATCCCGCCTGCGCCAATGATCGCCACGCGCGGCCCAACCGGACGTTTATCCGCCAGCACATCCAGATAGCTCAGCACGCTGGGATGATCGATACCGGGAATCTCTGGCGTGCGGGGTTTAATGCCGGTTGCCAGGATAACCTCATCGACGTCAGCCAGCATAGCGGCGCTGACCCGGCAACCTGTTTTAATGACCACACCTGCCGCAGGTAAACGATGACGAAAATAGCGCAGGGTTTCGCTGAACTCTTCTTTGCCAGGGATCTGACGGGCGATATTGAACTGCCCGCCGATGTCTGGCGCGGCATCATAAAGTGTTACCTGATGCCCCCGTTCTGCCGCCTGCAACGCAAACGCCATGCCCGCCGGTCCGGCACCGACCACGGCCAGCCGTTTAGCTGCGCGCGTCGGCGTAACGGGCATCAGGGATTCATGGCAGGCGCGGGGGTTAACCAGGCAGGAGGTCACATGACCGGCAAAAATCTGGTCCAGACAGGCCTGATTACAGGCGATACAGGTGTTGATGCTGTTGTCATCCCCCCGCTGCGCCTTGCTGACAAAGGCAGCATCGGCCAGAAAAGGTCGCGCCATCGACACCATGTCTGCACAGCCATCCTGTAATAGCTGTTCGGCCACCTGCGGGTGGTTGATTCGGTTAGTCGCCACCACCGGCACCGCGACGTGCTGACGCAAACGGCGCGTGACCCAGGCAAAGGCGGCGCGGGGTACGCAGGTGGCAATGGTTGGAATTCGCGCCTCATGCCAGCCGATGCCGGTATTAAACAGCGTCACACCACAGCGTTCCAGCTCGCTGGCCAGCTGCAGCGTCTCTTCTAACGTGCTGCCGTGGTGAATTAAATCCAGCATCGACAGCCGGAAGATAATAATAAAGCGCTCGCCAGTGGCCGCGCGTACCGCACGAGTAATTGCCAGGGCAAATTGCATGCGCCCGGTAAAATCACCGCCCCAACGATCCTGGCGCTGGTTGGTATGCTGCACCAGAAACTGGTTAATCAGATAACCTTCGGAACCCATGATTTCCACACCATCGTAGCCCGCCTTCTGGGCGAGCCGGGCACAGTGGGCGAAATCGGCAATGGTCTGTTCAATCTCGGCATCGCTCAGTTCACGCGGAGTAAAGCGATTGATGGGGGCCTGTATCGCAGAGGGGGCAACCAGATCGCGCTGAAAGCTGTAGCGACCGGTGTGCAATATCTGCAGGGCGATTTTCCCCTCATGCTGATGCACCGCGGCGGTAATTTGTCGGTGCCAGTCGCACTGTGATTCCTCGTTCAGCACCGCGCCGTGTTCGGCGGTCACGCCCTGGGGATTCGGTGACACACCGCCTGTGACGATCAGCGCCACGCCTTCCCGTGCCCGCTCGCCATAGAATGCCGCCAGCCTGGCCGCGCCCTCTTCACGCTCTTCAAGGCCGGTATGCATTGACCCCATCAGAAAACGGTTTCTGAGCTGAGTAAAGCCCAGATCGAGCGGGGTGAATAAAGCAGGATAGTGGGAGGGCAGCGCTGTCATAATCACTCACAGATAAAGTGGTCGGATGAGTTAGCTTCAACCATTTCTATGTTAAAAAAAAGTGAAATGGCATCAGGGTGTGAGAAACATCATAAAAGCGTCACTACCCGGCGCGGCAGTCCGCCCCTTAAACACGCCGCAGAAGAGCAGACTCAGTGGAATTCAGCGGCGGCGAATCCAGGAATAGCGCGAACGATAGCCGCTGCCGTGATGGGTATTGAAACGGTAGCTGGAGCCAGATTCGGTGGCGCAGTAAGTACACAGAGGAATCAGGTCGATTTGTGCTGCCGGTATGCCTGTATTGACCAGCATCTGCTTAGCCAGCTGCGGTAAATCGAACCAGATGCCTGCCTGGGTGGCAACGGCCTGGGGGCGCAGTGCGAACGGATTACGAGGCTGCTGCTCGTGATAGCGCAGCGGCAGGGGGATACCTGGCAACCGCTCAATATCTGCCAGGCGTTGCCGATCCAGCTCAAAACAACAGGGCGCCAGCGCCGGGCCAATCGCCACGGTCAGGCTCTGGGGCGTTGCGCCGCGTTCACAGAGTTGCTCCACGGCGCGGTACAGCACCCCGGCCAGCGTGCCCTGCAGGCCGGCATGCACGGCGGCCACCTGTCTCTCTTGCCGGTCGGCAAACAATACGGGTAAACAGTCGGCCGTGTACACGGCGACGGGTCGGTGTCCGGTGGCAATCACGCCATCTGCATCACAGCTTTTAGGGGGGAAATTATGGATATCGGTGACGACCACGGCGCTGTGGCGCTGATGACCATAGGCCGCATCCTCGGGCGGCGGTTCACCTGCGGGCTGAAAAGCGTAATCGACCCAGTCGAGTGCATCAAGTAATGGCGAACGCGGCATGGCGGACATCCTCTTCTCCTGTCAGGTCAGCGTGCAATCTGCTGCCCTCAGCTTACGTTAACTGCTACATTTTTGAAGCGTTACCCACTCAAATCTTTCACACCTTAGGATGAAACGATGAAAAATTCAGTGAATGTCGCGCTGTCAGCCATGGTTGTGCTGGCGCTGGCGGGCTGTGCGCAACCTGCCCGGCAGCAGGCACAGCAGCAACTGGGGCAGCAATCGGTGCTGGCGTTAGACTGGTTCCAGCAGTCCGGCGAATATCAGGCGCTCAGCTGGCAGGCATTTAACAGCGCCCGTCTGGCCTTTGATCAATCGGCTTCGCTGACCGGCAAGCCTAAGGCGGTCATCGTCGATTTAGATGAAACCATGCTCGATAACAGCGCCTACAGTGCCTGGCAGGCAAAAAATGGACAGCCTTTCAGCGATAAAACCTGGTCAGCCTGGACCCAGGCGCGTCAGGCCAGAGCCGTTCCCGGCGCGGTGGAGTTTGCCCGTTATGTCAACAGCCATGGCGGCACCGTATTCTATGTCTCCAACCGCGATCAGAAAGATTACGCTGCGACGGTGGCTAACCTTGAACAGCTTGGTTTTAGCGGCGTGAGCGAAAAAACGGTGAGCCTGAAAACGGACTCATCAAACAAACAGGCACGTTTCGATGCAATCAAAAATGCGGGCTACAACGTGGTGTTGTATATCGGTGACAACCTGAACGATTTTGGTGGGGCAACCTGGCATCAGGGGAATGCACAGCGCCAGGCGTTTGTTGAGCGTAACCATGCACAGTTTGGTACACAGTTCATTGTGTTGCCTAACCCGCTCTACGGCGACTGGGAGAGCGGGATGGCCGAGAATTACAATAAACTGACGCCTGAACAGCAGCTCTCCGTCCGTGAAGCGCGCCTGAGGGCCTGGAACGGTAAATAATGTGTCAATACAGAGAGCCTGCAATGAGTAGGCTCTTTTTACATCGCTGTGGGCATTTACTTACTGTCGTCACTATTCTCATGCAAATTAAATTAACCATCTCTTGCTTTAATATTCCCTTTAACAAAGTTCATTTAACTGCCTAATTCGAATAAAGGCGGTGGATTGTGCTATTCATAAATTCTGCATTTAAGAGTAATCCTGGTCTGATGCGCGACCTCTGTTTTTTTTCATTCTCGCCCGGAAAGCGTTTTGTATTTATTTGTCAGTTTTGCTTTTCCTGGTAAATATTTAACTAAATGATTTTAATGATAAATAATTAAAGTAACCAGATACCTCAGTGGTATGACCTCTTAATTTTATTTACGTAACCATGACGTTTGTTGAATAAGTGCTTACATAAAACGCCCTGTTTTTCTGGGCTGAAATATTCCGTGTGCATTGATAATGATAAGCAGCTATAACCTTTTAATGTGATGAGCTTCAGGTTTCGTAACCCATTCGCAGATATTAAGTGAGCGGGTCCACTCCGTGGTCAGCCAGAACGTCCTGTTCCCGGTCGTAGAGAGAAGATGATTGTGACGACACTTAAACCCTTATTAGCGAAAAATCGCAGTTGGGCACTTCAGCGCCGCCAGCGTAACCCCGCCTATTTTGAAAAATCCTTATATCAGCAAAAACCGCATTCATTATGGATAGGCTGTTCAGACAGTCGGGTACCGGCGGAGGTATTAACGGGGTCGCATCCTGGTGAACTGTTTGTTCACCGTAATATCGCCAATATGGTCGTGGCAGAGGACGATAACCTGCTAAGCGTGCTGCAATATGCCGTTTTTTACCTTGGGGTAAAGCGAATCGTGCTGAGCGGTCACTACGGCTGCGGAGGCGTTCAGGCGGCCTTATCGCTGCCCGACAGCCCGCTGGCCACTGAGGATTCGGCACTGGCACGGCGTATTACTTTTCTGCGGCGTGGGTTAGCGAGTCATCTTCACAGCGAAGCCACGCAGGAGACGGAAAGCGAGAAACTGAATCGTCTGGTTGAGGCCAATGTTTTGGTGCAGTTTGCCAATCTGGTGGCGGCCGAACCGGTACGGCAGGCCTGGCAGTCTGGTCAGGAACTGGACGTGTTTGGCTGTGTTTACGACCTGCAATCGGGTCATCTTAAAGAGTTGATTCAGCAATCTGCAGAGGAGTCTTCACCATGAATCTGGATACATTACGCCGCGATGTGCCGGCAGGGCTGGTTGTGTTTCTGGTCGCACTGCCGCTCTGCCTGGGCATCGCACAGGCCAGCGGACTGCCGCCGTTTGCCGGTTTATTGACGGGGGTGATTGGCGGGATACTCGTGACCTCCCTGAGCCCTTCACGTTTTGCGGTCAGCGGACCGGCCGCGGGCCTGGTGACCATCGTCGTGGCCTCTATGGCGACGCTGGGCAGCTTCTCCGCGTTTCTGACCGCCCTGATTATCGCCGGGGTGCTGCAATGTCTGTTTGGCCTGTTACGCGCCGGGCGTTTCATCGCCCTGGTGCCCGGCAGCGTCATCAAGGGCATGCTGGCGGCGATTGGGTTGCTGCTGATTATGCAGCAGATACCGGTCGCGCTGGGCGCGGGCGGCAGCGTGAAGTTAGTGTCGCTGGTCAACGGGGAAATGACATTCTCGCTGTCCGCGCTGCTGGTTTCTTTAGTGGGCTTGTTCATTCTGTTTGTATGGACAACCGGACCCATTAAACGAATCAAGGCACTGGCATGGATACCTGGCCCCTTGTTCGCCGTGCTGTTTGGCTGTGTGGTGACCGTTGCAGGCGCGCGACTGTTCCCTGAACTCACCGGTGCCCTACCGCGCATTTCACTGCCCGCTTTTGACAGCGTTTCCGCGATGATGGCGGAGCTGGAAACCCCGGACTGGATGGCATGGAAAAAACCACAGGTCTGGGTCGTGGCCCTGACCCTGGCGCTGGTGGCGAGTCTGGAAACGTTGTTAAGCCAGGAAGCCCTGAAAAAGCTGCGGCCGCAAACCCCAGCGCCGTCACCCAACAGAGAAATGTTTGCCCAGGGCATAGGTAACCTGACGGCCGGCTTCCTTGGTGCCATGCCCATTACGGCGGTGATCGTCCGGAGTTCGGCTAACGTCAACGCTGGCGCACAAACTAAACTGTCCATTTTGCTGCATGGCGTCATGCTGCTGATTTGCGGAATGTGGTTCAGTGAAATGCTGAATGCTATCCCGCTCGCCAGCCTCGCGGCGGTGCTGCTGTACACCGGCTACAAGCTGGCCGCACCCCGTCTGTTTATTGAGCAGTTCCGCATGGGCGCGCAACAGTACGTACCGTTCCTGGCCACGATTATCGGGATTATTACGCTGGGGATGCTGGTCGGTATCGGTATCGGTATTGCCACCCAGATCCTTTACAGCATCTACAAGAGCCACCGTAACGCATTGCAGCTTACACGTTATGACGACCACTACGTTTTACGTTTCCAGCAAAATCTGACGTTTATGCACAATCCTAAACTGCAGGGGCTGCTTGATAAAATACCCGAAAATAGCGTGGTAATCGTCGATAACGATAATGCAGAATACATCGATCCGGACGTTAAAGCCGTCCTGAAGGATTTTGGTGAGAATGCGGATAAGCGGGGAATCCGTCTGAGTCAATGGCCGGTGGCGGTGAAATAACCGTTCAGACCAAAACAGTCAGACAAAACGTGAAAAATCGGATATCTCGGATATCCGATTTTTTTATTTGTAAGACATAATGAATGGGGATCTCTGCGTGCATGCTTATACCCAGTAACGGGCTTCAAATCGCTAACGTTCGTTCATTTAAGGGTGCTTTTCTTTGAATGGCGCAGACAAGATTCAGGGTTAAATAATCATAACGCCATATACCCCGTAAGCGGCGTGATGGTAAGCCTCTTTGTGACAAGGTCCAGACGTATGCGCGTTAAGCTGTTTGAAGAGCACAATGCTAAAAAAAGTGCCCTCTGGCTGTTTATGATTACTCTGATGTTCTGTTTTGTCGGCGGACATCTGCGTATTCCCCATGACTTATCCCTGTTCTGGCCGGTTAACGCCTTTATTGCCGGTATGATGCTGCGCTATCCCTTTCTTCATCGCACCCGTTTTTATCTTGTTTGTTTCAGCGCCATGGTATTTAACGACGCGGTGTTTTCAGGCTGGACCTTACCGGCGTTCACACTGAACGTTGCCAATATTCTGTTTATCCTGATTTGCGTCGTGGTGATGGGGCGGCAGTATCAGCACGACTCCAGCAGCGAGCGTATCGCTAACGCCATGCGCATTTTTCCGGCTTGCCTGCTGGCGGCGTTCGGTTGCGCCACCTGGGGCGGCCTGGCGCAGGTCGGCAGCATAAATGCCGAATTTGCCGATGCGTGGATGAACTGGTTCAGCGAGCAGTTTTCGACCGGACTCATGCTGCTGCCGTTTCTGTTAACCTCAAGCTGGCGCGTGAGGATTTCAGCCCGGCGGCTGCAGATGGGCAAAATTGTCCCGTTAATTGCCGTCGTGCTGTCACTGGTCGCCGGGGCGTTAATGGGCGGGGCAGGCAGCCTTACCTTACCGGTGCCAGCCCTAATCTGGTGTGCCATCGTGTTGCCTGTGCCGCTGACCAGCCTGATCACCCTGATAACCGGGATTAGCCAAATTATTTTGGTTTCTCACGGTGTGATGAATATTCAGGGCGATAACAGTCTGCTGCCCATCAGCCATCTGACCTCAGCGCGCCTCGGCGTAGCCACGATTGCCCTGAGTCCGTTAATTGTGGCAGTAAGCATGGATGCGATTCGCCAGCTCAATGAACGTCTGGCGCTACGTGCGGACTACGATTTTCTGACCCAGCTCCTGTCGCGTTCGGGGCTGTATGAACATCTCCGCAATGAAGCCTGTTCTGAGCAACGCCAGGTTGGGGTGATCCTGCTGGATGTGGACTACTTTAAATCGGTCAATGACAATTTTGGCCATGATGCGGGCGACAGGGTACTGGAAGAGATCGCGCGGCGCATTTCGCCGCTGGTGGGCAACCACGGTCATATCTGCCGGTTTGGCGGAGAGGAGTTTGTGATTGTGCAGTTCGACCTCTCGCCGGAAATGATTTATTCACTGGCTGAAGGCATTCGTCAGAGCATCGTTAAAGAGAAATTCTTACTGCATGGCAACGCGGTCACCGTCACCGTCAGCCTGGGGCTGGCATACGGCCAGGCGCAACCCGGTGTGGAGTGGGCCGAAACGGTTAATCGTTTGATCTCTGCCGCGGATAAAAACCTTTATATCTCTAAGCGAAACGGCCGTAATCAGACCTCACCCGGCAATGCGCGCAGTGAGATGACCAGCGACGTTGCCTGAGCAGGCCGCTGGCGGCGATTAATTAACGCTGGTTTTGAGCGACGCGTTCTGTTGATGACGTTCCAGTGCCAGCTCAATCAGGCGGGTAATCAGATCCTGATAGCTCAGACCTGCCGCCTGCCAAAGCTTAGGATACATGCTGATGTTGGTGAAGCCGGGTAAGGTATTCACCTCATTCACGATAATCTCACCGTCTTCGGTATGGAACACGTCAACACGGGCCAGACCAAAACAGGACAGCGCGGTGAAGGCGGTGAGCGCCACCTCACGAATCGCCTCATCGACAGCCGCAGGAATGTCCGCCGGAATCACCGTGTGTGCGCCGGTTTCGCTAATGTACTTGGTGTCATAGGAATAAAAGGCATCGCTCACCACGACTTCGCCGCAGGGGCTGGCCTCTGGGTAATCGTTGCCCAGCACGGCGCACTCGATCTCGCGACCTTTAATCCCTTTTTCAATCAGAACCTTATTGTCAAACCTAAACGCCAGCTCCAGCGCCGCACGAAACGCTGCAGCGGTGGTGACCTTACTGACGCCAACGGACGATCCCTGATTCGCTGGCTTGATAAAAAGCGGGAGTCCAAAGCGTGCGATAACGGCTTCGATGTCCAGTTTGTTCATCTGCGCCTGCGTCACGCTCAGCCAGGGGGCAACCTTTAAACCGGCATCCCGCAGCAGGCGTTTTGTGACGTCTTTATCCATGCTGACGGCAGAGCCCAGCACGTCCGAGCCAACGAAGGGGAGCGAAGCCATACGCAGCAAACCCTGCAGGGAACCGTCTTCGCCTTGCGTGCCGTGAACCACGGGAAAAATCACGTCGAGCTGCGACAGCGGATGGGCGTCCATTCGGTCAATGATCTGGTTTTGGGGTTCGCCGGGGATGAGTGCGACCTGTTTTGCCGTGCGGTTCAAGGCAATCAGCGACGGATTTTCCGCATTCAGCAGAAAGTTTGAGGCATCATTAAGATGCCACTGGCCTTGCTTATCAATCCCCAGCAGCACAACCTCAAACCGGGTTTTATCAATCGCATCAACAATATTCTTAGCCGACTGCAATGACACTTCATGCTCAGAAGATTTGCCACCGAACACGATGCCAACTCGCTGTTTTTTCATCGAACCTTATCCACGTACAGGCAAATAAATACCCTACCACAGGCGTGACGATAAAAGACAGACAGACGCGCTTAACGCATCGCCCTCAGAGGCGGTGGCTAGCAGTCGGTAATTTTTTCATTACCGGAGACGGAGGGAAGCGATTTTTGAGGAACGCTTTTCAGAAACTCTTTTGACTCCTCATCCACCAGCCGGGTCAGCGTTAACTGCTCCTGAAATTTGGTCAGCAGAAGCTCCGCATCGGATTTAATCAGGCCGTCAGAGGACTCCAGAACCGTATTGATGGCCTGACTGATCGCTGAAATCAGCTCTTCGACACCGCCGCTTTTGCCCACGGTCAGCGTCAACGCGCTGAGCAACAGCGACTGCGCTTCTGTCTGAGCAACCAGTTCTTTCGTTTCAGCATCCATTTTTGAAATTTTGGCCAGCATGCTAAGAACAGCGCTTTTCATCATGGTCTTCCTCAAAGTCTGTGTAGGTGTTGAACATTATTAGCGCGGAGAAAAGCACAGGCAACCGTGCCGTGATCGGATGATTCCGCTTATCACGAAAGGCTTTGCGCCGCCGCCAGAGGCGTTATCCGGCAGGAATGCCTGGCAAGGGTAAACCCAAAAACGCCCGGGTAACCGCTGGCCCAGATTACACCTTCACGGCGCCTAAATGCTGCACAACGTAAAAAAAAGAGTATCAGGCTGCTTTTACAGCAATGCGTAACGTCATTCAGTATGAAAGACAAGTAAACAGGCGTTTATTCTCGCGTTTGTCTGGCGCTGCGGCGGTTAAAATTTGACTAACTCATCCTCAGCGCAACCCAATATGTATCGCAGAAAAATACATCTACGAACGCTCCTTACCGCGTTATCCATTGGAAGCGTCATACTGACTTCAGGTCTGCTGTTGGGCGCGCTGTTTATTTTTCAAAAGAGCAATATTGAAGAGTCGCTGTTAGACAGTAACATCGCCTACGCGCGCAAGCTGGCGGATACGACCGATCATTACCTGACCATTGCTCAGCGCGAACTGGCCTGGAGTGCTAATCAGATCACCGATCTCAACGATCTGAACAGGCTGCATCGCGAAACCACGCGTTTACTGCAGCAGTCCGGCTTTTTTAATTCGGTCGCTGTTGTTGACCGTCATGCCGTTATCGCTTCCGTTTCGCCTGAAAGCCTCAGCCTCGTGGGCGTGAAAGTAGACACTCCGCAGACAGAGCAGGCTATTACGTTCCGTAAGCCCTTTATTTCCTCGCCTTTCAACTCCCCTTCAGGCAATTACGTCGTGCTGCTGTCACAGCCCCTGTTTGCAGCGGATGGTCGTTATCTTGGTTTTATCTGTGGAACCATCTACCTGAAGAAACAGAGCATGTTGAGTGATGTGCTGAGCCAGCATTATTACGGGGATGGCACCTCGGTGAGTATTGTCAGTGATGACGGCTCCGTTATTTTCAGTCACGATCCAGCCCAGGTTGGCAAACGCATGGCGCTAAGCCCACAGTTGCAAAAGCGGCTGGCCTCAACCACGAGTGGTCAGTTAATGATTCAGGAGGAGGGCAAAAAATACCTCATCGGCTATGCCAGCCTGCAAAAAACCGACTGGAATATTTTTATGTCAGGCACCTCAGAAACCGTGGGTAGCCTGATGGCGCACACGGCCAGGAGCGCGTTCTGGTTTATCCTCGGTGTTATCGTGCTCACCGCAACCTGTATGGCCTTTCTGGCGACGCGCATCTCTTATCCGCTGGAAAAACTGGCCGGAATGGTGCGCGATGGTGGTAGCGATGCCAGCCCGGAGCTGCTCTCATCGGTTAACACCTGGTATAACGAAGCGGACAGGTTGAGAGAGGCGGTTCAGCAGCATCGTCGGGCGGTCGCCGGGCACGTTGCCGACCTGAATGATAAAGCCATGACCGATCCGCTGACCGGACTGAATAACCGGCGCGGCTTTTATATTCAGGCGGCGCAGCACAGCGAAGAGCCTGTGCAAAGCGCCATCGCTATTGATATCGATCACTTCAAAAAGATCAACGATCGCTACGGGCATGATGCGGGAGACGAGGTTCTGGTGAGCCTGGCAGGGTTGTTGCGTAAGCGATGCCGCACGCTGGATGTGATAAGCCGTTTTGGGGGGGAGGAGTTTATTTTGCTGCTTCCCGGTACGGCACTGAACGACGCGGCCGCGATGGCGGAACGCATCCGTGAAGCCGTCAGCAAAACGTCATTTCCGTTTATCAGTGCGATGACTGTCTCTCTCGGCGTCGCGACGCTAAGTGAAACGGAGGACAAAGACGCCCTGTTAAGACGGGCTGACGAAGCGTTGTATGCGGCCAAAGGGGATGGCCGTAACCGGGTGATGATAAGCCACGAAGGCGCGATCTCTCGCTATCCTGCCGGATAAGCCTGCGCGCCGTGTATCAGCACATCTCACGCAGTTTCCAGTGCAGCCAGTGATCCAGTTCACTGTCTGCCAGCGGCCGGGAGTAGAAAAAGCCCTGCGCCTGGTCACAACCATATTCAGTTAATGCCTCGACGGTATCGACGCATTCTACGCCTTCAGCCAGCACGACATAATCCAGCTCTTTCAGCATGGCGATGATGTTGCGGGCGATGATGCGTGACGCCGTATCTGACGACAGCTCACTGATCAACGACCTGTCCAGTTTAATCACGTCCAGCGGCATACGGCGAAGATAGCTGATATTGCTGTAGCCGGTGCCAAAATCATCAAGAGAAATACCGAAGCCGCGCAGCTTAAGCATTTCAAGTCCGCGCATGGCGGAAGGGCTTTCCACAATGCGCTCTGTTTCCAGGCACTCAATTCCCAGCAGCGACGTGGGAAGTTTCGCCTTTAACATTCTCTCTTCCAGCACGTCCGCAAAGCCATCAATCGAGAAATCACGCTCACTAACGTTAATCGTGATCGGCAACTGGATACAGCTATTGCGCAGACGTTTCAGGCGTGTAATCACGTTGTCTATGACCCAGGTGGTCAGGCTCGTGAGTATCTCTGTCTGCTCGGCCAGCGGAATAAATGAGGCAGGGGAGAGTTCACCGTGCACGGGATGGCGCCAGCGAATCAGCGCCTCCAGCCCAATAGGCTTGCCGCTTTGTAAGCAAATTTTGGGTTGGTAAACCAAATACAGGCCGCTATTTTCCCGCAACGCCCTCGCCAGATCGTTTACCAGGGTGAAGTCCTGGGTACGTTTGTTGTCGGTGGCCTCGCTAAAGCGTAAAGAGGGCAATCCTCGATCGATGGCTTCATGCAAGGCACTGACTGCCTGACGCAGCGTTTCGTGAGGGGGGAAAATGCCGGAGACAAAATCGACTTCACCGGTGTGCGTACTCAGCCCCACCGAGAGGCCTTCACCCAGGTCCGCACTGATGCCCGCCATCTGGCAGGCCACCCAGTTAGCACTGATGCGGCTGTCCGCCCGGGTCAGCACGGCAAAACGTCCAGTTGCCACGGTGTAAAGAATATCGCTGGGTGCAGGACGCAGGCGTAAAGGCAGCAGTGTCGCAACATCTTTAAGCAGGCTTTCGACCGGGGCCATGCCCATTGAACGGGCCAGTTCATAGGCACGGGGCATATCTATACAGTCAATCAGGACCAGGCGACGCAGCGTGGTGTCACCGGCAGCAGCCAGATAATGCATGTCGCGGATCAGGCGCTGACGATTTGGCAGATTCGTCACCGGATCGATAAATCCTGCAGAATGCCACGCTTCCAGAAATGACATCACCAGTGATGACAGCAGTGTCAGCGTCGTGATTTGTGCCGGGGTGAAAGGATGCGGCTGAATATCGGTCACACACAGCGTGCCCAGATTAATGCCATCGCGGTTTTTAAGCGGTACGCCCGCATAAAAACGAATAAAGGGGGCTCCAATGATCAGCGGATGTGCCGCGAACCGGTTGTCCAGAAACGTGTCTGGCACCACCACCGCAGCATCGCTGTCTACCGCGTAGCGGCAAAGGGAGTCCTCGCGGGAGGAGCGCTCCAGCTTGAAGTTGTGTGAGGCACGAATGTACTGGAATTCGTCATCAATGACCGAAATAAAGCTTCCGGGAATATTCAGCGCCTGACTGGCAAGCCTGACGAATTTTCTCAGCACATCATCCCGACTTTCATCGGGGTAGCGAAGGGCCTCAAGGGCACGCGTGCGGCGTTCATGATCGCCGTCGAGATTCATAAGCATGTGTGTCCTCCGCTCCGGATTGCTCACGGCGCGAAATTAAAAAGAAAAAATGTCGAATAAAAACACCGGAATGAGGCCGGACTCGGCGAAAGGAAAATAAAAAATAGTTTTTTTCTCGGTAAATAATAGGCGCGTTCTGGTTTTATGTCTCTTTTTATTTTCTTTAATGAATTTATTAGTTATCGACGATGCATACATTTAATCAATTTTTGATTTTTATTTTTTCAATAACGCTGCCACAATACTCAGATAAGAGTAGCGCGCTATTGTTTTGCTCGCAACTATTAGCCGTGAATATTTTATTTTAGCTTTTTTTACGTCGCCACACCGGGGAAATACCATGAATATTCTAAAAAATTTTACAATCAGACGCGTTGTCCTCTGGATCCTTATCGCTGCTGTCATGATTATCGCGTTAGCCGGCGCATATGGATCGTTCATCATCAATGAAATCGACCATCAGGCCAGCCGCAGTAACAGCCTGACTCAGCAGCTGGTTTTTCTTAATCGCGCCAGCTTGCAGGTGCAGGCTAACGCAACGGCTACGCATGCAGACATCGCCGCCCAGGCACCGGCAGAGGCTGACTGGCAGCGGTATCGTACCGCACTCACCAGCGCGCCTCAGGATTATCCCGCAGCGGCTCAGGAACGGCTTACGGCACTTGAACAGCAGCTTTCCGCTGATCAGGCACCGCTGCGCAATGAGCATCAGAAGCTGGTCGATCTCTTTCTGGTGACGCTGGCCGCCGTCACCGCGCTGCTGCTCTTTTGCGACCGTTATCTGGTGGTGCACCTGGTGCGACCGGTCGCGAAACTGCGCGCTCACTTCCGCGTGATTGCCGAAGGTGATCTGACCCGTGAACCCGAAGATCTTGGCAGGAATTGTGTCGGGCAAATGGTTCCTTTATTAAAAGAAATGCAACAAAGTTTGTTAAATACCGTTCTGGCTATTCGCGATAACGCCTCTGTTTTGAACTTTGAAGCGGGAGATATTGCGAAAGGGAATGCTGACCTGTCGAACCGAACGGCCACCCAGGCAGCGGCGCTGGAGGAGACGGCTGCCAGCATGGAGCAACTGACGGCCACCGTTCGGCACAATGCTGAAAACAGTCGTGAAGCGCGTGAGCTGGCAGGTATAACAGCCCAGACAACGCAGAAAGGCGAGCAGCTGGTTAAAACGGTAGTGACCGCGATGACGGGACTTGCCGTGGGGGCTGAAAAAATCCGCCAGTTTACTGCCACTATTAATGGCATCGCGTTCCAGACCAACATTTTGGCCCTCAACGCCGCGGTTGAGGCCGCACGTGCCGGGGAACAGGGGCGTGGCTTTGCGGTTGTTGCCAGCGAAGTTCGGTCGCTGGCCCAGCGCAGTGCCGAAGCGGCGAAAGAGATAGAAGGGCTGATTGCGGACACGGTCGCGCGCATTGGTGAAGGGCGCGGAGCAGCCGACAGCGCCGGCAGCACGATGGAAGAGGTCCTGCAGAGCGTGAGCAGCGTTAACGAGCTGATTAGCCAGATAGCGCTGGCATCCGAAGAGCAAAGCAAGGGCCTTTCTCAGGTGACGATCGCCGTTGCCGAGATTGACCGTGTGACGCAGCAAAACAGCACGCTGGTTCATAAGATATCGGCTTCAGCAGAGAGCATGAATAATCAGACGGAAACGCTGACCAGCGTGATCACGCGGTTTACGCTACCCGCGACGTCCCCAGCTCAGTTTTCCCCAGTCACGCCAGCACCGGCGAAGCGTCACATCGTCTCTGCACCGACCAAAGATGATGATGCGTGGGTCGCGTTTGGCCGTTAATTCGTGCCTGTCTCATAAGATATTAAGGGACTGGGAACAACCTGATACCTTATAAACGCGCTAACCTGCCGCGATGCCTTTTAAAACCCCGTATTGGATGCGGGGTTTTTTGTTTGCATTAAATAGAGCATTCCGTGATAAATATTTACTTACATAATAACAACACAGAATAAAAACCAAAATTTTGAGCCAGTTAAATATAAAGGCGTTTCGCTTAATCAAAATAAGCCGGGCTGAACTGACCCTCCTTTTAGAGATAAATAATCCCTACAGACGAGCTGCCCCCTGTTTGACATTTCAACAGATAAGATTAAAAATCCTTATGAAATGTGTGCTGCAACGGTTGCAGACAGATGTGTCAGCGGACACCGAAGGGATCGGCTGACGACCTGTTACCCTACTTTATCCACAGGGAGCCTGGTTTGGGAAATTCAATCGTCCGACGGCCCGTTACCGTCCAGAATAACGTGCGTGAACTGCGGATTGCCGCTGGCCTGTCGCAGGAAGGGGCTGCCGAACGCTTCGACCTGAGTTTGCGGGCATGGCAAACCAAAGAGGCCACCGCCAAGGTCGCCCTGCTGAGTCAGGGGGAGTATGAGCTTCTGCTGCTGCTTGCAGGGCGCCATCCCCATTACGAACTGGTGCCGCAACAGAAAAAATGACGATTTTTACCCTTTGAAAGCGTAAACACGGTTTTAGCTATGAAGTTCGCTCCTGAACGGACGATAATTGCAACATCGGGCACTATGTAAGAGTAGATGTCGTTATCAGTACAGGTTTCTGATCTCAGACATTATGCTGTACAGGCGGACCTATGTTGCGGCTTCAGGTTGATGTGTAGTGCGTTACCTGGTTCTGTCTGATTGCAGGCGTCCTCTTTTTACTGTGAGATGCCCGGCCACAGTATATGACCTCAGGAGGACAAACTCTGAAGCACTCAACTGAAAGCGGCTGTGAAGTCGCACGCTTGCGTGCGCTGGCCCAGTACCATCTGATGGATACGCCGCCCAATGAAGCCTTTGATCGACTGACTATCCTGGCGGCCAGACTGTTCAGCGTGCCGGTCGCATTTGTGTCGCTGATTGATGAAAAACGACAGTTTTTTAAGTCGCGTTATGGTTTGCAAATCACAGAAACCTCGCGAAGCGTCGCGTTCTGCCACCACACGCTTGAAAGTGACGATATCCTTTGCGTTCCCAATGCGCTCGACGATCCCCGTTTCGCAAACAGCCCGCTGGTGCAGGGTTATCCTTTTATCCGGTTCTATGCGGGTGTGCCGCTGATTACGCCGGACGGGCATCGCATTGGTACGCTCTGTCTGACCGATAATCATCCACGCCCCGCGATGAGTACGACCGACCGTCAGAATCTGACCGATCTTGCCGCACTGGTCATGGATCGCATGGAAGTTCATCGTATCGAGGTGCTGCGTCATGCCAGTCAGCAGCGCCTCGAAGCCATCTCGATAACCTCGCCCGATGCCATTATCTGTACGGATTTGAACCGGGGGATTACCTTCTGGAACCCTGCAGCGACCAACATGTTTGGCTATGATGCTGAAGAGATGGCGGGTAAATACGTTGCCGGACTCATTCCGGAGCGCTGCCAGACGGATTACCGCAATGAGCTTGAGCGCCTTGAACATGAAGAGGCGGCTATCTCAGCGCCGCGTACCTTGCAGATCTGGGGCAAGCGGTGCAATGGGGAAGAGTTTCCGGCGGAAGTCTCTTTTTCCGGCTGGCGGGAGGGCATTGAGCGTTACATCGGTATGATCATTCGGGATGTGACGCTTCGTTACGAGAGCGAAGCCCGTCTGTGCGAGTTGGCCTCACTGGACATGCTGACACGGCTTGCCAGCCGAAGCGCCTTCATGACGCAGCTCAGCAAGCTAACTGAATCAGGCGTACCTTATACGCTGCTGATGACAGATTTAGACAGTTTCAAAGACGTTAACGATACCCGCGGTCATGCGGCTGGTGATGCATTGCTTTGCCATGTGGCTGAGCAAATCCGCGCTGTCTGCACTCAGGCTATCGCCGCCGCTCGCCTGGGGGGCGATGAGTTTATCGTTTTACTGCCCTGCGGTAGCGATGAGGCGATGAAGATTGCCCAGCAACTCACCGCCGCGATTCAGACGCCTTTTCATTACATGGATTCGACTATAGCGGTCGGTGCCAGTACCGGGGTGGCCAGTTTTCCCCATCACGCGGCGGATACCTCATCGGTGATGTCAGCAGCCGATCTGGCGTTGTACCGGGCTAAGGCAAGCGGCAAAGGCCAGTCAGTGCTGTTTAAGTCTGAGTTTCGTGAGGCGGAACTGGGGCGGCGTCGGTTTGAACGTGAGCTGGAAGCCGCCGTTCGCCAGCAGCAGTTTGTTCTGCATTATCAACCGCGGTTTGATGCCCAGAATGGCGAGTTAATCGGCTGTGAAGCCCTGGTACGCTGGATGCATCCGGCGCGGGGCCTGCTGTTTCCCGCTGATTTCATCGATATGCTGATTAAAAGCCCTTTGTCCATTACTCTGGGGACGTGGATTGTTCAGTCTGCCGTCAGTCAGGTTAAGCAGTGGCGTGCGCAAAATCTGTCCCTGCGAGTCAGTATTAACCTGTTTCCGCGCCAGCTAATGGAGGCTGGCCTTGAAGAGGTGATCCGTCAGTGTGCCGGCGATGACGCAGGTTTTATCGACCTGGAAGTGGACGAACCCTTGCTGACCAATACTGTGGACATCAAATCGCAGGTTTTAGAAGCCATTCAGGCGACGGGAGCATTATTGATCGTTGATCACTTTGGCCGAAGCCTTGCCTCAATGAGCCTGTTACAACATCGCTGCGTCGCGGGGCTTAAGATTGATAAATCACTGACTCTGCAACTGGAGAAGAGCAACAAAACCCGGCTGTTAATCAACGCTATCGCGTCACTGGCTAAAAATATGGGGATTACGGTGGCCGCCGAGGGCATTGAGAACGACGCACAGCACGCGTTGATTTGCGCGGCTGAATGCGACGTTTTGCAGGGGAACCAGACGGGCTCTCCGGTCAGCGCACCCCGGTTTGAACAACTCTATCTCACCCCGTTGAATTAAGCCTTCGCCGTGTTCCCGCCAGGGATAGCGTTTCACTGTGCCTGGCAAACTCCGCCAGGCACGTATTGACCCCACGCATGACAAAAAAACGGCACCGCAAGGGTGCCGAAGTAAGCAACATGTGGTCAGGACAATCATTGTGATAATCAACTCACATTACCCTTATCGGCTTGCCAGGCAGAACATGGAACCGGCCCGATAAGACTTTGCAAAAATGTGATATGAAGCTTGATTCTTACTGTCAGACGGCACTTATCAGCAAAAAATTAGAGACGTATTTCAGGTACAGAAAAAATTTGTCCGATTTCGACTGGCGACAATTCAGATGGTGAACTAATTTAAAAACGCTGTTTGGAAGTCATTTAGGATTTCCCTGAGAACTCCGGCCCGACCCTTTAACGAGGTGCGGGCATTTTTTTTGTCGGCGTCAGGGGGTTTGCATGTTGTCGTAAAGCGTAAGGGGGGAGCTCGCCCTCCGTAGCGCATCTGAAAACCGCTACTCGCACTGTGCTATACAGCAGAGCGCAGCGAGGGAGAGACGGATTCCGACGTGATGTTACGTAGAGGGCGGTGTTGGGTTTGACCTGCTCATTGATGGAAGCACGGTTTAGCAGGTGTTATTGACTGAATAGCATGGCCAGTAGTTCACGATAATGCAAAGCGTCTTCCTCACGGGTGGCTTTTTCAAGACAGCCGATGAGCTTAAGACAGATGATCCGTCGACTGACGGGCTTATTCTCGTGAAGTATTTCAACCGCTATCCTGCCCAGCGTTTCGAGCTGGTGGGGATGATCAATCTGGCTGAAATAGTGGGCCAGACTGCTGGTTTTCCCCGAAGGTGGTAAACCGTTCTGGCGCATAGTGTTCCCTTGAGCGAAGTAGGAAGAGTTGTGCGCAAGTTAACCGATCCTGGGGGCTGCTGTACAGCAGTATTACCGATCGTGCCCTAACAAAAATCTGTGCCGTTTGGCTTACTTTTTCTGGGCCCGGTGTGACAATGCCTGCACGCCGCTGAGAAACACGAATACCGGCATACCCGCGCATATTTGTTTTTCAAATTCACCGCGAAACCTGCCTGATTTTTTGAACGTTGCAGGAGGGGGAAATTGGGCTGGTCACCTCGTCGGGAAATGTTATCCGCAATAAATCCTGTCTTCTGCATCAGTAAAAAAACAACACTGCATTGAGTGTGGTTTTATAGGCTGTGATAAGCGGGCGCTTAAAAAGTGACAAGTGAAATTATCAGATGAAAATCATAAAATAAGGCAGGTTATAGGGTTAAATGCTGCGCAGATTGCCTCTTTAAAGATGTCGAGACGTTAATGACCACCGACCCGCAAGCCTTGCAGCGTCAGGCCTGGTTCGACCATTTTCAGCCAGGCTGCGCTTTAAGAATAGTCTTTTACAGGATTTTAGTAAGTAAATTAACCCACAAAATGATTGTTTTTCATCAGGTTAAAAAAAGCATTTAAAATATAAGATATTCGCACCTGTAAAATATTGTTCTGATGGCCAGGAAATATTTTTGTCATCTGGCCTCGGGTCACTAAAATAGCTTATGTAGTAACGATGTAATTTATAAAGCAGGAGGATACAGTGTTATTTCATGACGATGAGAAAGAGCACGTCATTCTTGGTGAAGCCGTGGTCAGCCTGGCTCTCGGTGAGAAAGAAATAAGTTTTGATACGCTCATCACAGAGCTCAACCAGATGGCCGAAGAGGAAACCTGTGACAACAGACTGGCAGAGATTTTTGCTGCCCGTAGCTGGCTGAAACAGTTCAGGCAGTCGCATGCTCGCCCCAATGCGAGTCTGAGGTGGCTTATGTCGGCGAACCAGGATGAAAACGCGAAGCGCAATGATGATGTCATCCGATTCCGTTCGGATGAGGACAATGACAGATAGCTACGCTGCCAGAGACTTGTACAAGGTTCACCTTGCGACACGAAACAGGAATGTCTAAGACAGTTTTTGCCTGTTAAAGAGTGGGTAACGTTCTAAAGGTTAAGAATCTGATACTCACGCAAGTAATTGTTATACAGGGCATAGCACTTTATGCACAATTCCCAGCGCAGGGAATAAACGGAATTCCTGTACAATTTTCCAGATGTTGTATAAGTTTAGTGGGCAAGGCTTGGTTATAGTTCACTCAATTTCACATCTGGGGGTTTAGCATGCATCAGAACGAAACCACTACAAACACCGTCCGTGATATTGCGCGCTACTTCGGCAATGACACGCAGCCTTCTGAGAAAGAGACGCTGGGTCAGGTCATTCTTGAGATCCTGCATGCAGGTAAAAGCCTTAACCGTAAGGCCATTTGCAGCGCGCTGATCCGTCGCCTTAGCCAGTCGACCGGGCCTCAAGAAGAGCAGCATTACCAGAAACTTATCGGCATGCTTTTTGACCGCTGAGATTCGTGCCGCGTTGCGTTAAAGGGTAATAACGTCTCGCAGCATCAATCTGATCGGCCAAATTAGCAGGTCATTAGAAGCCTGAGCGTTTGAGGCTGGTTTGCCCGGTTGTATGGGCACAATGTCATCAGAGGTGCGGGTATGCTGAAAGACAAACTTGAGAAACTGACAGAGCACATTATGGGCGAGGCGGTGATTGCGCTACTGGACAGCAATGACAGAATCAGCGGTGCAACTCTGGCTAACAGGCTAAAGTCTATGCTCAGAGATGAAACGGATGCCGGGCGGCAAGAGGCCATTGAAAAGGTGCTTGCTGAAGTGCAGAGCGAGTTTGCCTCCGCGCGTGATCCCGTTGATTCTGCGGCGCTAGCATTCGGTCAAAGCGTCCCGGACAACAGTCGCAAGCATTAAGGCTCGTCTCACGCCTTTTCAAAATACTTTTTTACTGTGCGTAGTGTAATCATCACTACTCAGGACAGGCACGTCTGTATTTCTGCCGCGCTTCGCGGCATTACCACGTGTCCACTAAATTGACATTGATTAAGAAGAGCATCATGCAGAACACCATCGACACTCAGCAAAGCACGACCGAAGCGGAAATTATGCGCCTCTTTCGCGGTGCGGGCGATAAACTTGAGGCTGAAAGTGCAGTGCTGGATGCAGTGATCCGTAATATTGTCATTCAGGGACAAAAAGTGACCAGCAAGGCCATTATTATCAATCTGATTGCCGAGCTGGAGAGTACAGAAGATGTTGTACAGCTGGATGTATTGCGGAGTTGCCTTGAGATTGTGGTCGGCCGCACGTGCTCTCAGGAAGAACAGGCATAAGGGCAAAAAACCGGGTTCTGTTCTGAGGCGTTAGCAGGCCTGGCGATTTAAGGTAACATCCGGCAGCGAGCTGAGTGACTGTCTCTCAGTGGAGCTGTCTGGAGAGCAAACGGATGGCTTCCTCGCAGGCTCGCTTTTCACCTTTATCGGTACTTTGCTGGCTGCAGTGGTGCAATGAACTGAGTATGTCCTGCAGGTGTATTTCCCCATCCGGCCTGAGCAGGTGGGCAACTATCCTGCCAATCAGGGTATAGATATCTTCAGTGGCGGTCTCGTCGCTCATGGGGCGGTTATCCGCCAGAGCAGTGGCTTCTGGATTATTACTGTCATTGTTTCGATATTATAAATTGTCGTTCAGGCGGTAGACCATTCACAACGTGTAAACGGAATGTCCAGCCGTGTTGCTCAATACTTAGTGAAGCTGATGAAGATTTGCCGGATGAGGTTCAACCCCGTTGTTCTCGGCCGGATGTAACAGCATTTCGGCGCGTATCTCATCCATCGCCCGCAAAGCCGCTCTGAGCCGGGTTTCATCCCGCTCGATGTCCAGAAACTGTTGCAGCCTCTCAAGGAGAATGCTCCACGAGATAGCCGCATCCTCATTCAGTAGCTGCGTCACCATCTCACCGATGATGATGTCCGTCATTTTTTCGTCAAAAACGTTGTTCATATTCTCCCCGAATGGCGATTCTGAGACCGGAAGGTTAGCACAGCTTAGCCCAACGGGTAGGTGCTCTATATCAAAATGAGAATGCACCGATGGACCGCAACAACCTCAGCCTTCGGACATTAGCAGAGTGCCGTTGACCGCTTACTGTTTTTTTACGGCGAACAGAATAAGTTTCTTTCGGTAATCATTCAATTAATCATCCGTGTGATTTCGCTGTTTTTCTGGTCGAAAGTTGCCTGGCTAACGCCGGGCATGAGGGATTATAACGGCCACTGCGCCAGCCAAAGGCTGACGGCAGTGGCAAAAGGAGAAATTAAGCGGTCCGGAACACAGAGACCATGTCGCGCAGATCGCTCGCACGTTTTGCCAGCTCGTCAGCAGAAGACGCCGACTGTTCAACCAGCACGGCGTTTTGCTGCGTGACCTGGTCCATCTGATTAACCGCAATATTTATCTGGCTTACGCCGCTGCTTTGCTCTTCAGAGGATGAGGAGATATCGCGAATCAACTGAGATGTCTGTTCAATTGCTTCGACGCTCTGTTTTACTTTGCTGCCGGCATCCTGCGCCAGCATTAAGCCCTCATTCGAATGCCCAACAGACTGCTCAATCAGGCCCTTAATTTCTTTCGCTGCGCTGGCCGAACGCTGGGCCAGCGCCCGGACTTCAGCGGCAACCACGGCAAAACCTTTGCCCGTCTCGCCCGCACGCGCTGCTTCCACGGCCGCATTCAGCGCCAGAATATTCGTCTGGAAGGCGATGCTGTCAATAACGGAGGTGATTTCTTCGATTTGCCCCGAACTGCTGCGAATTTTTTGCATAGTAGTCATTACAGAAGTCATCGCTTCGCCGCTCTTCAGCGCTGCGTTAGTGGCTGAAACCGCCATATCTGATGCGTAGCGCGTGTTGTCAGCATTCTGCTTGATGATTGAAGAGAGCTGCTCCATGCTTGCCGCGGTTTCCGCCAGTGAGGCCGCTTGTTCTTCAGTTCGGGAAGAGAGGTCGTTATTCCCCATCGCAATTTCTTCAGAGGAGTTTGCGATGGTTGACGCATTGTTTTTAATATTCGATACCAGAAGCGCAAGACGTTGCTGCATTTGCGAGAGCGCATTGAGCAACTCAGCAATTTCATTTTTACCTGACACGGTAATCGTCGTCGTTAAATCACCGGCGGCCACTTTACTGGCAAGTAAAACCGCTTCTTTTACCGGACGGGTAACGGACCGGCTGATCATCACCGCCACACATACGGCCAGCAAGGCCACGGCGATCAGTGAAGCCAGCAATATATATTGTGAACGACGACGTTGGTCGATTTGGTCGTTCAGTGTTTTTCCCAGCTGCTGGCTGAGTTTCATACCAAGATCGTTATAAGTGTTAATAGCCTGGGTGAAGTCTTTGACATATTCAACAGGGGTAATTTGAACACGTTTTGTAATAAAGACATCTTCAGCCAGTTTAAGGACGCTGGCGGAACGTTGGAAGGCATCATTCGCCAGCGCGGTAAATTCAGATTTGAGATCCGGCTCTACGGCAAACGCTTTATTTAACACATTACTGAATTTTTCCAGCGCCGCATTACCCCCTTCAATCTGGTACTCCATCGTGCCGCGTGAAGAATCGGATGCGTTGTCACCCGCGGCAATCACAGAGGTACCGCTGGCTCTGATGCGTCCAAGCGTCTCGGTCAGTTCAGGTAACCGACCATAGATACTCATGATAAGTTGATACGTATTGAGGTCCGCGTCCAAAGAAAGACCATATAAATCAAGAATGTCCTGGTTGGTGTCCAGTAAGTTCTGAATCAGCAGCGCGTGATGCGAAAGGCTGGTAGCCAGCGTCAATTTACCCGATGCAACATCTTGCTGAAGCTGAGACCAGGCGGCTTTGACGCCGTTGAAGCGCTGGGTCGGCTGCGCACTGGCATCATACTGGCGTAATTCTGCGGCAATAGTATCTGTCAGGGTATCTATCTGAGAGGCAAGTGCCAGGCGCGGCGCATTATCAGGTTTATTCAATGAAATGGCGATTGCACTTTCAGCCCGGTGACGCTGAATCAGGTTAAGCAACGTCAGGATATCTTTTTCGACCGGTACGCCCTGCAGCTCTTGTTTCTTCGCATCAATAGCCTGATTACCCGTCTGGATAAATAAATAGGTGGGAAAGACAAATAATACCAACGCGAAAATCCCCAGGATCAGGAATTTAGTCGGCAGACTAATGTTATTGAGAATGTTTTTCATTTATTGAATTCCAGGTGAAATGGTGTTTTTTGATGAATGCCATCAAATATTATTTGTGTAATTTATTTATAATAATCTTTGTTAAATTTCTATTTATCAAGGCCTTGCGCGTGACTCTAGGTCACTATGTGTCTGTTGAAATGCGCAGGGGAAATTCTACTTTCCATAGTAGAGGAGATTATAGAATGTGGTGTGTTATTTTCCACGTTAGAAATGCACAATATTTTCTTTTGGATCCGGTTAAGCCAAATTAATATTTTTTCGATAACCTCAGGCTAATCATAAATAGGTATGTCCGGGGTTGTGATAAATGAAAACCTTTTCATTTGTTAAAAAATATAAAAACAGTAAAGTTTTTAAAAAATGTGCCGATAATATCCCCGTTTAATTATTCTGTGTGTTTTAAAAAAGCGCCCTTGTCGGGATGCTGGCATGCGCATGCATAAAAATTAAAGTGATAACGCTTAACGCGACTCAGTTTCTCTCGCGCAGCGCTAATTATGAATGGCGGCAGTCTGGCTCCTGTTATCTCACCCGCAAACCCAAACCTCAATCCAAACCCAAACCTCAATCCGAATCCAAACCTCAATCCGAATCCAAACCTCGATCCGAATCCAAACCTCAATCCGAATCCAAACCTCAATCCGAATCCAAACCTCGATCCGAATCCAAACCTCAATCCGAATCCAAACCTCAATCCGAATCCAAACCTCGATCCGAATCCAAACCTCAATCCGAATCCAAACCTCAATCCAAACCCAAACCCAAACCCAAACCCAAATCCAAACCCAAACCGTCATCGCTACCGGTTTCGTTGCCATGATAGCAGCGGTGATCGTCAGGCACAGCCAGTGACTTATCCTTTCGTTATCCTGTCCGTTGCACAAACCCACTCCCTGGACAGTCTGCGGGTCTTCCTGACCGGACAATCGCGGCTGACAGCAAAAATCCATAGCGTTAAGCCCATCAATCAGCAGAGTATGCCGCAGCAACGACGTTTTATATTATTTTTCTTAATCGAAAAGGAAGCATGGAATATTTTTTAATAAAGGGTTGGTTGGTGATATTTATTTTTTCATGGCGCTATAGAATATAAAGTCGCATTCGTCAAATTATTAAAGGAAATTATTATAATAACATAATTATCAATGTCTTATATTATTATAACTATTATTTATGATTTTTTTACTGTGGTTTTTATTATTTCAACCGATACCTGTTTCCTAACATAAACAGGAGTCCCCATGAAAATCTCTACGCGTCTCACTATCAGCTTTGGCCTGTTGATTACGTTATTCATTATCTGCACCTCGGTGGCCTATAACGGCCTGAATAATGCCCGTAATGGCATGGACAACGCCGTCAATGTCAAAATGAAGAAATACCGTCTGGGGATGGAAATGTACGGCGGGTTACGTGATATGGCCGTCATCGTTCGTAACCTTGCCCTGCTGACCGAAGCCGACCAGATGCAGAAGGAATGGCAGCGTATTGTCACGCAAAAAGCCCGTTATATTGAAAACCGCGAACGGCTTGCTGCCATGGTCGCCGAAGATTCAACCCCGCAGGCCCGGGAAGCCTTCGACAAGATCGTCAGCAGCGAAGGCCCCGTTCTGGCCGTGCTGGATCACGCAGGGCAGTTAGGCCTGCAAAATAAACAGCAAGAAGCGATAAGCTACCTGATAAAAACGGTCAGGCCGCTGCAGGGCCAGTTGCTGGAGGCCCTCAAGGAAATGACGAACATTCAAATGGAAGACAGTGAGCGGTCGGTTGAAAACACCAGTCAAAACGTTCACAGAGCAACCACAATCTTAATGATTCTGGCCTCGCTTTCCGTGGCGATTTCAATTGCGGCGGGCTTCATCATTACCCGAGTATTGATGCGCCAACTGGGCGGGGAACCGGCCCAGGCCCAGGCACTGTCTGCGGCCATCGCCAGCGGCGACCTCACAGCGCCAGTCATACTCCGCCACAACGATTCCAGCAGCCTGCTTGCCTCGCTGGCTAACATGCAGTCCAGCCTGCGAAGTCTGGTTACGCAAATCAAAGAATCGGCAGGTTCGGTCGCCTCCGCCTCGGACGAGATCGCCCAGGGCAATACTGAGCTGTCATCACGCACTGAACAGCAGGCCGCAGCCCTGCAGGAAACGGCGGCCAGTATGGAACAGTTGACCGCGACGGTGAAAAGTAATACTGCCAGTGCTCAGCATACCGCCACCGTTGCCAGAGAGGCTGCAACCCTGGCACGCACTGGTGAGTCAGAGGTGCAGTTGATGTCTCACACCATGAATGAAATCGCATCCAGTGCTACCAAGGTTCGTGACATCACCGGCGTGATTGAAAGTATCGCGTTCCAGACAAACATCCTGGCGTTGAACGCCGCTGTCGAAGCGGCGCGGGCGGGTGAAGACGGACGCGGATTTGCCGTTGTTGCCGGCGAGGTCAGAACGCTGGCGCAGCGAAGCGCCACCGCAGCTAAAGAGATTAAAGAACTTATCGAACGTGCCGTAGAGCAGGTGGACAGCGGCGTGCACGTCGCGGCCGGTACGGGTGAAAGCATCTTAAAAGTCGTGGGCATGGTGAACGAACTGGCGGGCGCAATGGATGAGATTTCGATGGCGTCCTCGGAGCAGATGCAGGGCATTTCTCAGGTCAGCATTGCGGTCAGCCAGATGGACGGGGTCACCCAGAATAACGCGGCACTCGTCGAAGAGTCTTCGTCTGCTTCGCAGTCCCTGTCTGAACAGGCACATTCATTACGCGGTATGGTTGAGGCATTCAGAGTGTAACGACGCGCCGAAGCGATGCGTCACGCCTGGCTGACCGTTCATTTATGCGGTCAGTCAGGCTATATGCGCCTGCGGCACGCAATGTTATAAAATCAATAAACAGCAGTTTTACAAGCGCTTATTGAGGATTTCTCCCGCCGCTGGCCGGGAGTGCCTGGGCTGTAAGGCAAATTCAGGCTTCCAGTGCGGGTGATTTTTTGTGTAAAGTAGTTAGCTGAACAGGGCGTTGCCTGAGATGACCCGGCAATGTTACTGCAGTGCCTTGCTGCAGCCAGCCCATGCTGATAAGGAGTTTTTAACCGTCATGCGTATCACGCCACCCTGAGTTTTATCCCTTCCCTGTCGTCCCGATCCTATTCGGACGCACTTCATTGACATCCCGTCTGTGGATGTGACGCTTTCTGTCTGAAATCTGCCCTTTTGGGCGAACTGCATTCAAAATTTGAGAAAATACTATGTTGCTGTCCTCGACGAGTAAGGACTGGCTGGGTAACGTCCGTGGTGACGTGCTGGCTGGTATTGTTGTCGCGCTCGCGCTGATTCCTGAAGCGATCGCTTTTTCTGCCATCGCAGGTGTCGATCCTCAAGTGGGTCTTTACTCCGCCTTCTGTATTCCGGTTGTCATGGCTTTTTTTGGTGGGCGTCCGGCGATGATTTCCTCATCCACCGGCGCGATGGCGTTGCTAATGGTGACGCTGGTCAAAACGCACGGGCTGCAGTATCTGCTTGCCGCATCGTTGCTCACCGGCGTACTTCAGGTCATTGCGGGTTACTGTAAACTCGGCAACCTGATGCGCTATGTGTCGCGTTCGGTGGTCACGGGATTCGTTAATGCGCTGGCCATTCTGATTTTCCTGGCGCAGTTGCCTGAACTCACTCATGTCACCTGGCATGTTTATGCGCTCACCGCCGCCGGCCTGGCGATTATTTATCTTTATCCACTGTTCGACAAAACACTGCCGTCACCGCTGATCTGCATTGTGATTCTGACGGCAGTTTCATTGTTTCTGCACCTGGATGTGCGAACCGTGGGCGATATGGGCAAACTGCCTGACAGCCTGCCCATTTTTCTGCTTCCCGACGTGCCTTTGAACATCGACACCTTGTTGATCATTTTGCCTTACTCCGCAGGTCTGGCCGTGGTTGGCTTGCTGGAGTCGATGATGACGGCGACCATTATTGATGACATGACGGACACCGCGAGCGACAAAAACCGCGAATGTAAGGGGCAGGGCATTGCCAACATCTGTACCTCCTTCATCGGCGGAATGGCAGGCTGCGCGATGATTGGTCAGTCGGTGATCAATGTAAAATCAGGCGGTCGTGGACGGCTTTCCACACTCACGGCGGGTATCACGTTGCTGGTGATGGTGGTGTTTCTGCGCCAGTGGGTATCTCAGATTCCCATGGCGGCACTGGTCGCGGTCATGATAATGGTTTCGATAGGTACCTTCTCCTGGCGTTCGGTGTCGACGTTACGCACCCATCCTCTCTCAAGCAGCGTCGTCATGATAGCTACCGTCCTGGTCGTGGTTTTTACCCATAATCTTGCCTTTGGCGTCATCGTGGGCGTGCTGATTGCTGCATTAAATTTTGCCACCAAAGTGGCACGCTTTATGGCGGTCAGTTCCACGCGATCAGGCGATTGTCGCCATTACGCCGTTACCGGGCAGGTATTTTTCGCCTCCGCCGATCGCTTTGTCCGCAGCTTTGACGTTCAGGAGGATCTGGAAAAGGTGGTGATTGACGTAACCCATGCCCATTTCTGGGATATCACGTCTGTCAACGCGCTTGATCGGGTGGTGGTTAAATTCCGTCGGACAGGGACGGATGTCGAGATTCGTGGCATGAACGAGGCGACAAAAACCGTTGTCGATCGTTTTGGCGTACATGACAAACCCGAAGAAGTTGAAAAAGTCTTTGGCGGACATTAACCGCATCGGGCCTGATGTTCAGGCCCGCTCTTGCTTTCACGCCGCGACACACTGGTGTTTGCACGAATGGAACCGGGTTAGCAGCATTGCAGGTGCACTGTTCACTATTATGGTCATATCGACGCCATGGTTTGGTATTTCTCTACCGGAACAAGGCAGATATAACGGTAATGACCGAGCATCTGGATCACCTAGCGAAGCCGGGAGTCAACGTGCTGACCCAAAGACAAAAGGCATTAATTCATCTTTTAGCTTCCCAGGGCGAATGGCGCTCGGCAACAGATATTGCCCGGACGCTGAAGGTTTCAGCCAGTACGCTGCGCCGCGATGTAGATTCCGTTAATCACTATTTCGCCGACAAGGAGAGCCGAATCCTCAGCAAACCCGGGTTGGGATTGTTGCTGGAAAATGGCGTCGCCTTACCCGTGGATCTGCATGGGGAAGAGGTAAAAGGTTTGTTGAAAAATAAAAGGCTGGTCGCCATCACAACAGACTTGCTTACCTGTTCTCCATCACCGCTCACGCTGAGCGCATTGGCGGAAAAATATTTTATCAGCCGCTCTTCCATCGTGGCAGATTTACGAAAAATTGAGGTCTGGTTAGCGCCTTTTTCACTGCGCATCGCGCGTAGCCATAGCGGAACCTGTATTACCGGCAGCGACCGGGATATTCGTCTGGCGCTGAAAGAGATTATTACCTTCAGCGTGATGAGTGGTTACCCTGTCGCCGACAGCCGCATCGATCGTTTTTCGCGCGTTCAGCTGGTGGCGGAGTTTGGCAGCGACAATGTGGCCTGCTGCATTAATCTGATCACCTACATTGAAGAGGCGCTGCACTGCGCCATTAGCGAGCCCTATTATACCAACCTGTTTTCCCATCTGCTGGTGACGATTAAAAGAGCGCTTAACGGCACGCCACCCGCGCCAGCGGAGTCGGACATGGCAGGTTACAACAATCACGAATGGTCAGTCGCCCGGCAAGCGGTCAGATGGCTGGAGGAAAATTACGCGGTCTCCTTCGCGCCCGTTGAGGTTCATTATATTTATCAATACCTCATCTCGTCGGGTCGGCATCCGTTTAGCGCCGGTTTTCCCTCTCCATCGCACTACGACGAAGACGCCGTGAACTACGCCACGACCTTAATCACCCGGCTTTCTTCGTTATTAAGACAGAATATTGGCAGCGACAGCGTGCTGCTTAACGCGTTGGTGTCACATGTGAAGCCCATGCTTAATCGGCTGGCCTACCGCATTGTTATTCACAACCCGTTGCTGGACGAGATACGTAAAGAATTTGCCGCGGTATTTAACGTCGTCAAACAGGCCGTGTTGCACCTTAATCAGCAGTGGGGGCTTCCGACAGCGTCGGATGATGAGATTGCCTATCTGACTATTTACATTCAGAACGCGTTAGAAAAGTGTCATGCAACTAAACGCGTCATGCTGGTGTGCTCCAGCGGCATTGGTACATCTCAGCTGCTTTCCAGCCGAATCAGCCGGGCCTTTCCCGAATGGGAGATCGTGGATATTGTGCCGGGTGCCCGCCTGAACGAAGCCATTAAGAAAGTCAGGTGCGATTTAATTATCTCCACGATCAGACTGGAGGAGACTGAACATCCTGTGGCCTATGTTTCTGCCCTGTTTTCAAACAGAGATGTTTTGCGGGTGATGGAGTGCCTTAATAAAGAAGATAATGCTAACGGAGTAACGGATGCATAATAAAATTGTTGTGGCCGATCTGTTAAGTCAGACCTGTGTTTTTATGAATCTAAATGCAAAAAATAAAGATGAGGTTATTGAGAAATTAACGCAAAGCTTGTGTGAATTAAATATTATCAGCAACAAAGAAGGTTTTATTCATGACGTCATGCTGCGCGAAGCATTAGGTTCTACCGGCTTCGAAAATCAGATAGCGATCCCGCATGGAAAATCGCAGTGGGTGAACGAAACCCGGATCGCGGTAGCCAAACTGGCGTCCCCCGTGGAATGGGAAACCATGGACGATTCGCCGGTCAGCCTCGTGATTCTGTTTGCGGTTAAAGAAGCCGACAGCGGCGCGGGACATATAAAGCTACTGGCAAAAATTTCAATTGCCCTTGGCGATGATGAAGTCGTTGAGGCATTACTAAACGCACAGACAAAAGAGGCCTTATTTAATTTATTAGTTAATAACACCCAGGAGTAAGCCTTTCACCGGGAGGAAAAATGAATATTATTGCGATTACCGCCTGTCCCACAGGCGTAGCACACACTTATCTGGCGGAAGCCAATTTAAAAAAGAGCGCAGAGAAAAAAGGCATAACGATCCTTGTTGAAACACAGGGTGCCGTTGAAAGTGACTATATTTTCACTGAAGAGGATATTAAACGTGCTGATATCGTGCTTATTGCCGCGGATAAAAAGATTGATTGCTCCCGCTTTATCGGCAAAAGCATGATTACCGTGTCCGTTACCCGAGCCGCGAGAGATGCCGCTGGATTACTGGACGACATTTTATCCGGAGCCTTAACCGGCGAAATCTGTTCCGCCTCATCAGAAGACGTAACCTTGCAGGGCAGAGACAAAGACAAAAAAGCGGCGCTGTCGAGCATCTATGTGCATCTGATTACCGGCGTCAACCTGATGATCCCCTTTGTCGTGGCTGGCGGGATATTAATTGCCCTCAGTTTTTCTTTTGGGATCACTGCCGCCACGCCAGGCGATCCCCTCTATAACCCCATTGCAAAGATGCTGTCCGATATTGGTGGCGGTGCCGCTTTTGCGTTAATGCTGCCGATTCTTTCACTGGGCATCAGCAAGTCGATTAGTGGCAATATGGGGATTGTGTCGGGCGCGGTGGGCGGCATGTTAGCCATTCATACCGGATCGGGTTTTCTTGGCGCCTTACTGGCGGGCTTTATGGCGGGCTACATCACGCTGCTCGTGGTGAAGTACATCAACTTACCCAAGGCCATTGCCGGACTTAAACCCATTCTGATTGTGCCACTGTTAAGCGTGTTCCTGACCGGTGCGCTGATGATTCTGGTCGTCGGCCAGCCCATTAAGCTTCTGTTACAGAGCCTGACTACCTTCCTGACGGATATGGGAAATGCCAACGCTGCTATCTTCGGATTGCTTATCGGAATGATGGTGGCTTTCGATATGGGCGGGCCACTTAACAAAACCGTCTGTATGTTCGCGATTGGATTGATGTCGACCGGAATCTACGAACCCATCGCAGCATGCATGGCTGCGGGAATGGTTCCTCCCTTGGGCATTGCCCTTGCCACCACCCTTTTTAAAAAGAAATTCAGCGTTCAGGAGCGCGAAACCGGCAAGGTCACCTACGTGCTCGGCCTCTCTTTTATCACCGAGGGGGCCATTCCGTATGCCGTGGCGGACCCGCTTCGCGTCATTCCCGCCATTGTGGCGGGCTCGGGGCTGGCTGGCGCACTGTCAATGATGCTCGGCTGTGCTTCCCGCGCACCGCATGGCGGGATCTTCGTTATGTTCATACCGAACGTCATTACCCATGTCTCAGCCTACCTGTTTGCCATTCTCGCCGGTGCGCTGTTTACCGCACTGATCCTCAGAGTGATTAAAAAAGATCATCCGCAACATTTACCGCAGGAGTGAATTATGTTGATAAATATGAAGGCGTTACTGAAGGTGGCGCAGGAGAATCAGTTCGGCGTCGGTGCCTTCAACATCGCCTCCGCTGAGTTTGCCCGGCTGGTCATTGAGGTGGCGGAATCCCTGCAATCTCCCGTCATCCTGGAAGTGCATCCCGATGAGCACGCTTTCGTCGGCGACAGTTTCATCGCCTATCTCAGGGAGCTGGCGGTTAACGCTTCCGTGCCGGTGGTGATTCATCAGGATCACGGCCAGACGCTGGCGCATATTTTAACCGCCATCCGCACCGGCTATACTTCGGTCATGATCGATGCCTCAGGCTTGCCATTTGAAGAGAATATCGCGCTGACGCGTGAAATCACCGCCATTGCCCACAAGGTTAACGTCTCGGTAGAAGCCGAACTGGGAACGATTGGCGTGGCAGAGGGGAGCGCGGAAGGGGGGCACAGTGAAATTCTCTATACCGATCCCGACCAGGCGGAGCGGTTTGCCAGAGAAACCGGAGTGGATACGCTTGCCGTGGCCATCGGCACGTCGCATGGTTTGTATCCTGCGGGTAAACAGCCTGTACTGGATATTTACCGTCTCAAAGCCATCAGACAGCGGCTGACAATTCCGCTGGTTCTGCACGGCGGCTCGGGCAACAAAGACAGCGAGGTCGCGGAGTCGATTAAGTATGGCGTAGGGAAAATCAATATCTCCAGCGATATGAAGAAGGCGTTTTATGTCGCGCTGCAGGAAGAATTGCAGTCAAACGGACATGAACCCAGCGCACTCTACGTGCGCCCGATGGCGGCGGCGAAAGCCGTTGTCGAGCACAAGATGCGGCTTTTCTCTTCAGCGGGGAAGGCCGGACTGTATTAAGCGTTAACGCTGGCGGTAACGGGCGAGCCACGGTTAAACCTGTATCGACCGGGGAGCCAACCTCAGCGATCAGCAAGCCGCTTTAGTGGGAACCCCTTGCCGCTAAGAGCGGAGCGGGCGGCCTGAGGCAGGCGGCCCGCGTTGTACCGCATTCTGTGAGTAACGCTGAGGCCGTGATAAGGCGTTGCCGTGCGCAAGACGCCGGTTTATTGAATTGTCAGAACCACGCGGCCAATCAGCCTGATATCATCAATCCCACAATCAAACGCTACGCCGATGCCGCTGACGTGCACCTTCCTGACCGGAATGCGCGTTAGTGTCCTGACGCTGGCGGTTCCTTCAATTTCGACCAACCAGACGCCGTCATGCATATCTTCAAAATCGGTATCGATGATGTACTGGGTGGTTTCCGCCAACAGTAAGAAAGCACTGCGCGGTTCCTGTTTCAATGGCGCGTATAACGCTTTATCCAGCATCACATAACCCGCTTCCTCGATTTTGCCGCTGATTAGCTTTTTTCTAATCAGTGTGGGCGTGTCGGGTTTGCTTTCAGAGAATTTTGAGCCTTTGCCTGTGATCAACCATTGCAGGTCTGCGCCCGTTTCCATCACGCACTGTAAAACGATATCTGAAGGAAAAACATCACGTTTATAGCGTGCAGACAGGCTACTTGCTGCAATTCCAAGGTGATCTGCAAGCTGCATTTTCATGGTAAAGCCGTAGGCATCGACAACGCGATCCAGAGCTTCTGCGCTCGAGTTCGGAAATTTGAAATTAGTATAAACGCTCATTTTTATTGACACTTAGATTTAGTCTAAGTATCCTCCAGTTTAAGTTAGCCTTTGAATGATGCAACAGGGTGCGGCTTTATCTGATAACTCAGGATTTTGCCTGATGAGGCTCATTTTTACAATCATCAAGCCAGAACCTTATTGTCGCAATGAGATGCAGGGCTAATGCAGTCAGCGCACGTGGAGAGGCGCGTAAAAGCGCGCTTTCAGGGTCGAAAGCGCTCTCAGGCCGCGGCTGGCGCAGCAACGCGCCCTGTCCGGGGCAATCTGGGGGGGAACCGTCTGCGCACCTGCCGTTTCGCTTAATGCTTAACGAGCGTCATGGATGAGACAGGCGCGAATCCGCCGCCAGTAAAACGTCACTGTAATAACGATGAGGGTATTGATTCGTCAAAACCCGCTGCAACGTTTTCGGAGGAGCCTATGAACCGCACTGTCCAGGTCATCAGTCAGTCATCTGCCGGGCCACGTTTCACCGCAGAGCAAGACTGCCACAGCGAAAAAATGACGTTTGATGCGTTTCGACAGCACTGGCGCTTGCTGCGCGATCACAACCGAAACCCATCGCTTCGCTATTTTAATCGTCAAAATGATGACTTTAAATTTTGCGTATTAACCCTGGCTAACCGCGACTGCCCGGGCATGTTCAGGCTGGAAGACATTGGCAGGCCTTTCCAGTTTTTTGACCAGGCGCGCCGTGAGCACATCATTTTAGCAATGAATAAGCTGGCCCGCTGGGGAAACATGTTGCCGCGTCAGTTCTCAACGGCTGACTGCTTTCTGCCTGAATAAATAAATCACCCCTGAAGTGATGACGTAAACCCGTCGGGCATGCCTTTGCCCAAAATCTGGAGAGAAATGATGAATACCGAGACACATCCAATGAACGACGCCATGGCCTTTACCCTCAATAAACTGCTCGATAATGAGCGTAAAGCCTGTGCGCTGGCCGTGGCGAAGCGGCTGAGTGCGATGGCAGCGCACATTACGCGGCAGACGCTAAACGGCATCGAAGCAGCAGAGCTGTTGCGATCTGAAGCTGAGCGTTATGAAAACGAATCAGGTGAGATGCGCTAATGGCAGATGCAATCGATATTGCGCAGCAGCGCAGCGAGGAAATCCTGGCGCAAAATATCGCGCAGGTTACGCAACGTCCTGTGGCGATCGGCGCCTCGCTCTGTGAAGAGTGCGACGCACCGATTCCTGAAGCGCGCCGTCGTGCGCTGCAGGGCGTGACCCGCTGCCTCTCCTGTCAGGAGTTGAGCGAGCTGAGAGCACGTCTTCACTACGGGAATACGCGATGATGTCGTTCGCTTACCCGTGGAATGCCCCGCGGCTGGCGATAGCCAGCCCGTATCTGACCCATGACCAGCAGCAGCACCGTCATCGACAGATTGCGGCGTGGTTGCACGGACAGAAAATTCTTCGTGCCCAGCCCAGCATTGTCCAGATGGACGTGAAACGTCGTCTTGCCAGTCTGGAGCAGCAGCAGGGAACAGCCCGGGCCAATGCCTACTTAGCAAAAACCTTTGTTGAGCGCACATTGCCACGTGTTGACGCTGTTAACCGACGTTATCAACTGCATGATATGCGCACGGGCGTTGTCGCACAGCTGACCCGCAGCATGTCCTGCCCGCAGGGCGCAGCCAGAGCCGCCGGCACGCTGTGGGAACTGATGAAACGCTTTAACCGCCTTGCGGATATGTCCCGTGCCGACACTGATGTGTTGGCAGGGGATATCGCGCATTTCATTCACGCGGAGCTGGTGCAACTGCACACTCACGCCCAAACCGATACGGACTACCGTTATACCCACAGACTGTATATGACCGCGGCGGTGATCACCCGTGAGCTGGGTCAGACGCCGCCTTTATGGGAAACCGTCAGCGCCCGCGTATTCTGCCCTGAAGCGGTGACCTCGGCCATTCTGCGTATGCAGGCGGAAAAATGGTGGAAAGGTCAGCTGCGTCGTATCAGTGCCTTCTGGCGTGAACATCTGCATATCGCCCTGGCGAACGTCAATAAAACGCATTCCCCTTATGCCAGCCTTATGGCCGTAGCGGAATGGCGTGAGCAACGCCGCCGTACCCGTGATTTCCTCCAGGGAATGGATCTGGAGGATGAAGAGGGCAACCGCATCAGCCTGATTGAAAAATACGACGGCAGCGTAGCCAATCCGGCTATTCGCCGTGCTGAACTGATGACGCGTATTCGTGGCTTCGAAACCATCTGTCAGGATATGGGCTTTCGGGCCTGCTTCTACACGTTAACCGCGCCGTCACGCTATCACGCGACCTTGCAGAGTGGTCACCGTAACGCTAAATGGACGGGGGCCAGCCCGGCCGAAACACAGCGCTATCTCTGCTCACTCTGGCAAAAAGTGCGGGCTAAACTGCACCGTGAAAAGATCAGTATTTTTGGTTTACGGGTTGCGGAGCCGCATCATGATGGCACGCCCCACTGGCATTTGCTGATGTTTATGCGCCCTGAAGACGTTAACCGCGTAGACGAGATCCTGCGCCATTACGCCTGCCAGCAGGACAGTGAGGAACTGAACAGCCCAAAGGCGCGCAAAGCCCGTTTTCACGTCGAAGCGATCGATCCGGCGAAAGGCAGCGCGACCGGCTATGTTGCCAAATATGTTTCTAAAAACATTGACGGCTATGCGCTAGAGGGCGAGCGGGATAACGAGAGCGGTAAACCGCTAAAAGAGACAGCGATGGCGGTGTCGGCATGGGCAGCACGCTGGCACATCCGCCAGTTTCAGTTTATTGGAGGTGCGCCCGTAACAGTTTATCGCGAACTTCGCCGCGTGGCGGACACCGAAACCGCGCATGGCCTGAGCGTGGAATTCGCCGCGGTGCACGATGCGGCCGATGCCGGTCAATGGGCCGACTACATCAATGCCCAGGGCGGCCCGTTCGTTAAACGCGACGCGCTTGCGGTGCGCACCTGGTACCAGCCCGCCGAAAGCTGTAATGCGTTTGGTGAGGAAATCCAGTCAATTAAAGGCGTTTACGCCACTGCCGTTGGTGCTGATACGCCAGTCCTGACGCGGTTAAAGCTATGGAAGCTGGTGCCCAAACGTGCTGAAGATACGGGCGACGAAAAAAGCCAGTCCGCTTCGTTGTCTTGGAGTTCTGTTAATAACTGTACGGACCCCGTAAGCCGTTTTTATGCCAGAAGTGAGGTCTCTGACGATCTGCGCACAGATCCGTGGCGCAGAGGTCACCAAGGCGAAAGGGCTTCCAGGTTTATCTGCCGGGCTTCGCCTTTACGCATTCCTGGCCCTGTTTCAGGCCACGACAGAGGCGATGCTTCTCCTGCAGCCCAGCCAACGGTGAGGATTTCTTTTTCGCCCTGACGTGACGAAAAGACGGAGTGAAAACCTGCTGTTTTGGATGGGTAAATGAGGAAAATCTATTGATTTTTCTTACGCTTCTGGCGTAAGTGTGCCTTCACCTGTCTGGCAGGCAGTACAACAAAAGTTGATGCCTATCAACATGATATAATTTTTTACGAACTATCTTAAAACGCTTCCACAGTTAATGAATGCTATGATACTGTATGTATGTACAGTATTTATTTGGGGGAGGGAATTGTGGGAAATGAATTACATGAGCGAGTCATGCTTGAACGCGTCGAACTTATCGCCAGGCTTACCAGTGAAGGAGCCTGCCGGGAGCGTGACAGGGAAATCGCGTTAAATTTGATCGCTGAAATCGCTGCGAACTACACCCTTTCCGATAACCACTTTTCTGTTGTCTTTGCGGCGACGCCTTTAAAAAAATCATGATGGCGACGCGTTCACTGTGACATCAGGACGGTTGTCCGTTGCCTGAGCCATCTTAACGGATGAGAGGGTTCAGGCGCGGGCAACAGCAAAACCGCGCCAGTACGTTTTATCGCTGACATTGCGTCATGACCGACCGAAAACGCCGGGCATCTGCTGCCTGCAGGCGTTTGCAGCAACCCCTGTTCGCCAGGCGTAGTCTTCCCCCACCTTTACTGAATAACGTTATCCCGGCCGCTTTCCTGTCAGCGTTCGCGGCAATCTTTTGGTTACTGCCCCTTTCCTGTTGCTGGCTTACGACCTCTCCCGGTCGTCGCTGTGAAAGCAAATGTGCTCACGTCATCCCAGCGCTTTCGCGACCCTTCCATCGGCGCCCGCATTCGGGGTGTAACCCTCTGCCCGCCCAGCCTTGAGCGGACGGCCTTGCGTTGAGCAAGCGCCTGCTGAGGCACACACTACTTCTGACAAGCGGCAGGCACAGCAATCTCTGGATCGCTCTGCGCGAAGGCCAATGCACATCGCGTATCCAGGTTATCTGGATTCGGCTTCAGGGCGGTTTGGTGGCCCGACGGTGCAATTCTCTGAACAGGTTTCTGTTGGCCAACGGGGCCTTTATTGCCTGTCACCACGACAGCGGATGTTCTCAACTTATCGCCTACTCGACCATGGCTTTTACGCTCATAAGGGGCCAATCAATGCTGATTTACGCACAACAGGAAGAAACCGTTGATGAGATCTGCTGGCGTTACTACGGACGCACGCAGCAGGCGGTTGAACAGGTTTATGCCGCCAATCCTGGCCTGGCAGAACAAGGCCCAACATTACCGCACGGATGCAGAGTGGTGTTACCGGAGCTGCCTCAGGCGGCCACGGGTGAAACCCTCAATCTGTGGGATTAGCGCCAATGGAAAAAATCAGTTCTCTGATTAATTACCTCATCGGGATCGTCCTGATGTGGTTTGGACGTCACACACCGCAGGATATCGCCTTTATGGTTGGCTCTGGCGTCGCCGTTTTGACCATGTGCACCAACGTTGCGACGTTTTTTATCAACTGGCACTACCGTCGCAAAACTTACGAGCTACAGCAGCGCAACTTACAGGGGCTTAACTTTGAGCCAGACCGCTAAACGTTGCGCCGTGGCGGCCGTACTGGCCCTGGCCGCGTTGCTACCGCAAATCAACATGCTGAAAACCTCTGAAGCCGGCCTGAAGCTGATTGCCGATGCAGAAGGCTGCCGCACCTCGCCCTATCAGTGCAGCGCCGGCGTCTGGACCAACGGCATTGGTCACACGCAAGGTGTTACCCCGACCAGCGTGGTGAACGAGCGCCAGGCCGCAGTAAACCTGGTTTACGACGTGATGCGCGTTGAACGCGGGATCGACCAATGCATGCCACGTGAAATGCCGTACCAGGTTTATGACGCGGTGGTGTCATTCGGTTTTAACGTTGGCGTGCACGCCGCCTGTCACTCAACGCTGGCGGGATTGATCAACAGCGGCCGCTGGCACGATGCCTGCCTGCAGCTTAAGCGCTGGGTATATGTCAAAGGCACCTACAACCCGGGCCTGGATAACCGTCGCCAGCGCGAAATGGCGTGGTGTTTAAAAGGAGCGGCATGATGCGACTGGTTGCACTGGCGATCGCCATTTTGCTTATTGCCCTGGGCTTAACCGGCTGGCGCCTTAGCGTGATGACTCATCAACGGGATGAGGCACAGCGCAGGGTGAGTACGCTGACGGCTGACGTCAGCAGCCGTGACAAGGCGCTGGCCCAACTCGATGCGGATATCCAGGCTAGCCGAAAACGCGAGGCGGCGCTGCGGTTGCTTCAGAACCAGGCCAGCGCGCAGGCGCTCCATCGTGAAACCATTATCAGAAGAGAAACCGATGCCAATCCCGCTTTACGTGTCTGGAGCGCTGCTGCTTTGCCTGCTGACGTTATCCGGCTGCACAGCCGTCCGGCCTTCAGCAATGCCCGAGATTATCTGGACTGGTTGTCCACGCGTGACAAGTTGCCCCATTCCGGAAAACAACCTGCAGACGCAGGGTGATTTGGCGGCGGATAACCGCCAGTTAGAGGCTGCGCTCGCATCGTGCGGGTTGCAGATTGAGATGATTAAAGCGTGCCAGGAGCAGCATGATGTTGAAAGCGACCCAACTACGCCAGGTGCTGATAAACAGCGTTCCGCTGCTTCAGCAAAATCCTGACAACCTGACGATAGCGATTCAGTCCGGAAACCTGGTTTCCACGCTGGCCAGCTCGCTGTCGTTTGAATACCACTTCCAGCTGGCCGTCACGATTACTGACTACGCAGAGGATATCGATCTGATCATGGTTCCCCTGCTGACATGGCTTCGGGAAAACCAGCCCGACATCATGGTTTCGGATGAGAAACGTCGCACCGGCTTTACCTTCACCCTTGAGGCAACCGGCGATGGGCGCAGTAAGGTGAATATCACTCTGCAACTGACCGAACGCGTCTGGGTTGAGCAGCAGAACGGCGCATTACACATCACGCATCTGCCAGAACCGGCTATGCCGGAAAATGTTGAGCGCCCCTGGCAGTTGTACATCAAAGGCAAGCTGGTCAGCGAATGGAAAACATAGCGATAACCCTTATCCGCTGACGCGCTGTTTAGCCATCCCTGGGTAAACGGCATTCGATTGCCGCTTTTCTCCTGCAACGAGAAACTAATGCCATGAACGAGCAAATATTAGAAATCAAGCGCTTGCTGCGCAATATGGTCCGCATTGGCACCGTTGCCGCCATCAATCTGGAGGCGGGAACCTGCCGGGTAAAAACCGGCGATAACACCACTGACTGGCTGCACTGGCTAAGTGCCCGGGCGGGAAGAACCCGTTCATGGAATGCGCCGTCGCCAGGCGAGCAGGTGCTGATCATAAGCCTGGGCGGTGAGCTGAACAGCGGCTTCGTGTTACCCGGCGTGTTCTCTGACGCCAGCCCGGCGCCCTCGGCCTCTGCCGATGCGCTGCACTACTCTTTTCCCGATGGTGCGGTCATTGAATACGAGCCTGCAACCGGCGCGCTTAAAGCCGAAGGGATTCAGACGGCGACGATCAAGGCGGCTGTCAAAATCCTGCTGGATACGCCAGAAGTGGAATGCACCACGTTACTGAAAACCGCCACGCTGGAAGTGACCCAGGGCGGCACCATGAAGGGCGATGTGTCGCACAGCGGCGGCAGCTTCGCCTCCAACGGCAAAGTGCTGCATACGCACCAGCATCCGGGCGACAGCGGTGGCACCACAGGAGCACCATTATGACAACAGCACGCTACACCGGCATGAGCCGCGAAACAGGCGTAACCCTCGTTGAGCTGGAGCATATCCGCCAGTCCGTCCGTGACATTCTGACGACGCCGCTGGGATCGCGGGTGATGCGCCGTAACTACGGTTCACTGCTGTCGGCGCTAATCGACCAGCCGCAGAACGACAGGTTGCGCCTGCAAATCATGTCGGCCTGTTATATGGCGATCCTGCAGTGGGAGCCGCGCATCAGCCTGACTGCCATTAATTTTGAATCTGCGTTTGACGGCGGGATGGTGGTGGAAATCACCGGCAACCGTGCGGACACCGCGCAGGATTTTTCGTTAACCGTCCCTGTGAGTTGAATCATGCCTACTATCGACCTGAGCCAGCTGCCTGCGCCAAACGTGGTGGAAACGCTGGACTATGAAACGCTGCTTGCCGAACGCAAAGCCACCTTGATTTCGCTCTATCCTGCAGACGAGCAGGCATCGGTTGCTCGGGTTCTGGCGCTGGAGTCCGACCCGCTGGTGAAACTCCTGCAGGAGAACGCCTACCGGGAAGTCATTCTGCGTCAGCGCATCAACGAGGCGGCCAAGGCGGTGATGGTGGCCTGGGCCAACGGCAGCGATCTGGATCAACTGGGCGCCAACAACGGCGTGACGCGGCTGGTGCTGACGCCGGCGGATAATACCGTTACGCCCCCTGTTGAGGCGGTAATGGAGCGGGATGAAGACTTCCGCGCCCGCATTGCCGCCGCGTTTGAAGGGCTGAGTGTTGCGGGGCCGTCCGGCGCTTACGAATTTCATGCACGCAGCGCCGATGGCCGCGTAGCCGATGCCTCGGCTATCAGTCCCTCTCCCGCCAGCGTCACGATTACCGTGCTGTCCCGCGAAGGCAACGGTGCGGCGGGCAGCGACCTGCTGGCGATCGTGAATGCCGCGCTAAATGACGAAGATGTCCGTCCGGTTGCTGACCGGGTTACCGTCCAGTCGGCTCAGATTGTGGATTATCGCGTTGACGCCACGCTGTATTTGTATCCCGGTCCCGAGGCGGAGCCCATCCGTGCCGCATCCGAGGCGAAGCTCAAGGCATTTGTAAACACCCAGGCACGTTTAGGCCGCGATATTCGCAAGTCTGCGCTGTATGCCGCGCTACATGTAGAAGGTGTACAGCGCGTCGAACTGGCCCAGCCGGTGGCCGATGTGGTGCTGGATAAAACTCAGGCCGCGTTCTGCACCGGCTACCAGATCACGGTAGGAGGTTCCGATGAGTAAACGCCTGCTGCCAACGGGTTCATCAGCCCTGGAAGTTGCCGCGGCTGAAGCCTGCGCAGCGCTGGAGTCCATTCCTGTTCCTTTGCGCCAGTTATGGAATTCGCAGACCTGTCCGGTAGAGCTACTGCCCTATCTGGCCTGGGCCTGGTCGGTGGATCGTTGGGATTCGGGCTGGAGCGAAAGCACGAAACGCAGCGTGGTTGCTGCATCGGAATATATCCATAAACACAAAGGGACGATTGGCTCTCTGCGTCGTGTGGTGGAGCCGATTGGCTACCTGATCCGTTTCACCGAATGGTGGCAAAACGATGGGGTTCCGGGCACCTTTCGCATCGATGTTGGCGTGCAGGAAGCCGGGATTGATGAGGCAATGTACAACGAGCTGGAGCGGTTAATTGCTGATGCAAAACCGGTTAGCCGACATTTGATTGGATTGTCTATCAATCTTGATTCAACGGGTTCTTTACCTGTGACTGTCGCCAGCTATAGCGGTGACGAATTAACCGTTTATCCCTTTATACCTTAATCAACACCGCAGGCGGTTCAGGTTACACCGTGCAGCGGTCCATCTTAATGATCTGACGGAAGTGAGAGCATGACAACGAAATATTTTGCCCTACTGACCAATCAGGGCGCGGCAAAGCTGGCCAATGCCGCAGCCCAGGGTACTCAATTGAAGATTACCGAAATGGCTTTGGGCGATGGTGGAGGCAGCCTGCCAACACCGGACCCCGCGCAGACCAAACTGATTAGCGAAAAGCGCCGTGCCGCACTGAATACGCTGAAAACTGATACCGCTAACAGCAACCATATTATTGCTGAACAGATTATTCCAGAGGACGAGGGTGGCTTCTGGATCCGCGAGATTGCCCTGTATGACGACGACGGCACGATGGTTGCCGTCGCGAACTGCGCGGAAACTTACAAGCCAAAGCTGCAGGAAGGCAGCGGTCGTACTCAGACCGTGCGCATGATTCTGATCGTAAATAGTCCCAGTTCCGTTACGCTAAAGATCGACCCTTCGGTTGTGCTGGCCACGCGGCAGTATGTGGATGATAAAACGATTGAGGTAAAAGGCTATACCGACGACGTGATGAAAAAACACGTCGAGGCAGCCAATCCTCACCCTCAGTATCTACAAACGGCTAATGCATTAGCGGAGATTAAAAATGCTGGATTGATGGCTGAAGCCCGAAAAAATCTTGAATTAGGCAGTGCGGCCTTGAGTGAGATCCAGACTTCAAAAGATGATGTTACTGCTGGACGTGCACTGGTTAACGGTGGGGCGATTGCGGTACGGACTGTTTACGCTCGTGGAGAAGGCGACAGCGCTTACAAAGACACTAACGATCTATCAGCTAATGCTGTCAGTTTTGTCTATTCCTCAGCTAAAAACTCGCCGGGTTTCGAGGCATCTTTGTTGGACTTCTCAGGACATACAGGGAATTATCGCGTCCAGCTTGCTGCCAGTTACGCAAATGGTAATCACTTTAAAGTCCGTACAATGAACGGCGACAATCAGACCTGGAATGACTGGTATGAGTTATATCATACAAATAATAAACCTACTGCCAGAGATATTGACGCAGTTCCTGTCGCCGGGGGAACTATGACAGGTGAGCTTAGTACGACAAGTCTAAATAGCTATCGTATTCGCACCGATAATAAGGCGTTTTTTCTCCGCTTTGATGGCAACGATTTTTATATTTTGAAAACGGTAAATGGCGATCCTGATGGCTTATGGGATAACTCCCGACCGTTGCGCATCAATGCAAATGATGGGCGGCTGTATTTGGGTGCAAATACACGTATAGAAGGTAATTTCTACGCCCAGGATGCGTGCTTTCAAACGGACGGTAATTTATATGGAAGCGCTTGGGGCGGTTGGCTAAGCGACTGGCTCAATTCACAACTCGCTGCGATACGGAATGCGGCAAGTGATGCTCAGGCTAACAGAGTGACGGATATACGCTTAACAGCAGAGCACCAGGTCGGTGCTAACGGCATCACGGATTATCGCAATGCGAATACCGTATTAACCGGTTTTACCAATGGTGATGCTGATTATTCCGCAGAAGGGCTTTTCTGGAGCTATATCCAGTATTACAGAAGTGGTCAATGGATAACGGTGGGACGCTCATAATGATGAATCTTAAAAACTTTAAACGTGGTGAACCCAGAACCGAGCAGCAGAAAGCGCTGGCACAGGGCGGTGCATGGTTTTTGTTCGATGAAGACGGTAATGAATGGTATGAAAGTCAGAAATTGTTTTCGCCAGACACTATCAAAATTGCGTATCGTGAAAAAGGGATTGTCGCGGCTATTGCGAACAATTTTACCGATGTATCCTCTTTATTTCCTGATGGGCTTAGCGTAACGGAGATTGAAAATACGGAGCAAAACCGTCTTGCCGATAATACCGGTGGTTGGGTGTTTGACGGTAAGGGCATTGTAGAGCGGATTTATACGGAGCAAGAGCTGACGGCTTTTGCAGAAGCTGAAAAAGCTAAGCGACTTGTCGCAGCATCTAAAGTCGTTGCGCCGCTTCAGGATGCCGCAGACTTAGAGATGGCCACTGATGAAGAAAAAGCCCGTTTACTTTCCTGGAAAAAATATCGGGTAATGCTTAACCGTGTGGATACAGCCAAACCCGACTGGCCTCAAGCACCAGAGTAGCATGCTGGAAATTTGAGAGCTGGTTGAGCAGGATGACATTCTTCGCTCTGCATCTACTACGCTGCGGCGATATCCTTCATCAGTCATTAACGGATGAATTTATCGCGCGGCGTATCACTTCATTACAATTAACGGTTTCACTCATCACTTCCCAGACCTTAAGTTTTAGCCCCAGCTGAGCCATTTGCAGTAACGTCAAATCCTGTTCTTTATTTCCCCTGTGCCCCTGTTCATACGCTTGGATATATCATGAAAAGCGAACCTCATAAAAACTTCTGTTAAAAAGAATCGTTGAGTCATTAAGTTTAATATTTACAATGGGTTATTTTTTTTCGTGCGCTGTCTGGCGCTGAGAATCCTTCACTATAATTGCGATTAGTTCAAGTGCTGTTTAGTCATATGCCAGCAAACCGCAATCGAATGCATCCTTTTCACTGACCTGACACTCTGAGCACACCCACAACACGGAGTGCTACAGATGTCTGATTTTCATCACGGTGTCCGCGTCGTCGAAGTCAATGACGGTACACGCACCATTTCAACAGTTTCAACCGCCATTGTTGGCATGATCTGCACCGCAGAAGATGCTGATGCAACGGCATTTCCTCTTAACACACCTGTTCTGCTGACCAACGTGCAGGCAGCTATCGGTAAAGCCGGTACCAAAGGCACCTTAGCGGCCGCGCTGCAGGCGATTGCTGACCAGGCGAAGCCGGTAACCGTCGTGGTTCGCGTTGCAGAAGGCGCGAGCCAGGCTGAAACCACCTCTAACCTGATTGGCTCGACGGATGCGAACGGTAAATACACCGGCATGAAGGCGCTGCTCAGCGCGCAAACGCAGCTGGGTGTTAAACCGCGCATTCTTGGCGTGCCGGGTCTGGATTCGCTGGAAGTGGCGACAGCGCTGGCCAGCATTGCCCAGCAGCTGCGTGGCTTTGCCTACGTGTCCGCCTGGAACAGTAAAACCATCTCTGACGCCATGAAGTACCGCGAAAACTTCAGCCAGCGCGAGCTGATGGTGATCTGGCCAGATTTTATTGCCTGGAACACGGCAACCAATAAATCTGAAATGGCTTATGCCACCGCACGTGCGCTGGGCCTGCGCGCCAAAATTGACAACGACACCGGCTGGCATAAAACCCTGTCTAACGTGGGCGTCAATGGCGTGACGGGTATCTCTGCAGATGTTTTCTGGGATCTGCAACAGACCGGCACCGATGCCGATCTGCTGAACGAAAAATGTGTGACCACGCTGATTCGCAAGGACGGTTTCCGTTTCTGGGGCAACCGCACCTGCAGTGACGATCCACTTTTTGCCTTTGAAAACTACACCCGTTCAGCGCAGGTGCTGGCCGATACCATGGCGGAAGCGCACATGTGGGCCAACGACAAACCGCTGACGCCAGTACTGGTACGCGAAATCATCGCCGGTATCAATGCCAAGTTCCGTGAGCTGGTCAGCGCCGGTTATCTGCTGGGCGCCAACTGCTGGTACGACGAAAGCGCCAACGATAAAGAGAGCCTGAAGGCGGGTAAACTGTTTATCGATTACGACTACACGCCGGTGCCGCCGCTGGAAGATCTGACCCTGCGTCAGCGCATCACCGATACCTATCTGGCGAACTTCGCCGCATCCGTAAACAGCTAAGGAGCCGGATAAATGGCACTGCCACGTAAACTCAAGGGGTTGAACCTCTTCAACGATTCAAACAGCTATCAGGGCATCGTCACCGCAGTTACGCTGCCGAAGCTGTCACGCAAGCTGGATACCTACCGTGCTGGCGGTATGAACGGTGCGGCATTCATTGATAACGGCCTGGACGATGCGGCACTCGATATGGAGTGGACGCTGGGCGGGATGGATGAGCTGGTATTAAGCCAGTGGGGCGCGATGGCGAACGTACCGTTGCGTTTCACCGGTTCTTATCAGCGTGATGACACCGGCGAAGAAATCGCCGTGGAAATCGAAGTACGCGGTAAGCACCAGTCCTTTGACTTCGGTGAAGCCAAACAGGGCGAAAACACCGAAACCAAAATCACCAGTAAAAACACCTATTTCAAACTGACTTGGAATGGCAAAGAGCTGATCGAAATCGACACCGTCAACATGGTGGAGAAGGTCAACGGCGTCGATCGTCTGGAACAGCGCCGTAAAAACCTCGGCCTGGTGTAATAACAACGGCCGGCGCGTCCTGCGCTGGCCCCTCTTGATTGGGATGGAGAAAAAATGGAACAGCTTGATAAGCCAGAACTGAAAGAAAACCTGGTGGTGCTGGAAAGCCCGATTTCACGTGGCGATGTGGTGATCGCTCAGGTTGAGCTGGTGAAACCGACCGCCGGCGCGCTGCGCGGTGTGCGGCTGGCTGATCTGGCCTCGTCCGATGTGGATGCCCTGTTGATGGTGCTGCCCCGCATCACCATGCCATCGCTGACCAAAGCAGAGTGCAACGCACTGGACCCAGTTGACCTGATTGCCCTGGGCGGCAAGGTGATTGGTTTTTTGTCAGCGAAATCGGCCGCGTAAGCTGGCCCCGCGATCTGACGGTCAATGACCTGATGGCCGATATTGCCAGCGTTTTTCACTGGCCACCCTCAGAAATGTATCCCATGTCGCTGGAAGAGTTACTCGACTGGCGGCATAGAGTGATGATCCGCAGTGGAGTAACCTCAGATGAGTAACACGCTCAAGCTGCAAGTGCTGCTGGAAGCGGTTGATCGGGCTACGCGCCCGTTCAATGCCGTACGTAAAGAAACCGAAAAGCTGTCTGCGGATATCCAGGAAACGCAGGATCGCCTGGACGAGCTCAACGCCAAATCCGCGCAGATTGAAGGGTTCCGTGAAACCCGCAAAGAACTGACGCTGACCCAACAAAATCTTAAAAATACCCGGGCAGAAGCAGCGGCACTTGCCATTCAACTTAAAAACACCCAAAACCCTACCGCGGAACAAACCCAGGCGCTGGATAAGCTGCGTCAGTCGGCTAACGCGCTGCAGCAAAAAAACCTTCAACTGCGTCAGTCAGTGCAGGATCAGCGCCAGTCCCTGAACGAGGCGGGAATTTCCACGCGCCGGTTGAGCAGCGAGCGCCAGAAGCTGAATCAACAAACAGAGCGCACGACATCCACCCTCAATGCGCAGGGTGAGTCCATGAATCTGCTAAATCAGCGCCAGGACAAGCTCAACCGCACCCGTGAACGTTACCGTGCGGGCATGGCGCTGGCAGATAACGTACAAAGCGCCAGTTCGAAGGCCAAAGACTTTGTCGAGAAGGGCCGCAAAGTTATCGATTACCTGTCACCCAGTGACGCGAAAGACGGCAAGGGACGCGTTGACGGGCAGGGCGCGGGCAATATCACAGAACTCAATAAGGCGATGGCCAGTGTCGGCCCGGTGGCAAAACAGGCGGGACTGAGTGTTGGCCAGACTGCGGCCATGATGGGCGTGCTGGCGGAAAACGGTATAACGGGCAGCCAGGCAGGCGCCGGCGCCAGTGCGATGTTAACGCACGTTCAGGCGCCTGATGCCAGCGCAGATAGCGCGCTTAAAGCGTTGAATGTGCAAACCGCTGACGACCAGGGCAACAGTCAGCCCATTTTCGCGGTGCTCAGCCAGGTGCAGGCGGCGTTTGAGAAAAACAAGCTCGACGCTGCCCAGCAGGCCACTTATCTGCAGGCCATCTTTGGTGAACAGGGCGCCGCACCTGCCGCAGCATTGATGAAGGGCGCGGCCAGTGGCCGGCTGGATCAGCTGTCTCAGTCGCCCGCAGCCCAGCCGCCTGCAGCAGATGCCTCTGTGGATACTAACCTGCAAGCTATCAGTCAGGACGGCTTATCCGTTCAGTCCGTTCTGACCGGCGTCATGAATATCAATCCTCAACTTTCTGACAGCCTGCTGACGCTGGCGGCCGGTGGGCTGACCTTGGTGGATTCCCTGGCCAGCGTCGGGAACATTGCCTGGCCGGTCATTAGCGGGCTGAGCACCATTATGGCGGGCGTGGAGCTGCTGGGCGGTGCATTTGCCATCATCGGCGGCGCCATTACGGCCACGCTGGGAGCGATCACGCTGCCGGTGGTGGTGCTTGGTGCCGCTATCGCGGCGGGGGCCATGCTGGTTTATCAGTACTGGGAACCGATTAGCGCCTTTATCAGCGGCATCGCTCAGGGCTTCAGTGCGGCGATGGGGCCGATAAGCGACGCGTTCGCGCCGCTGAAGCCGGTATTTGAGTGGTTCAGCAATAAAGTGTCCGAGCTGGGGGCCTGGTTCTCAAAGCTGCTGGAACCCGTGAAGTTTTCTCAGCAGGAACTGGCCTCGGCAGGTGAGATGGGACAGCGCTTCGGCAATATGCTGGCGACAGCACTCAAATTACCCGGTGAAGCCCTGAATCAGCTGCGAGGCGGCATTGACTGGGTGCTGGGCAAGCTTGGCATCATCGATGAGAAATCTGACAAGGTGAAAGACAAGCTGCCTCCGCCCAAAATGCGTGAGCAGGATGAAGAGGATGAGGATAACGCGGATGCCCGTCCGGCCGCATCGCGCGCCAGCCTGAACAGCACGCTCAATCAGCCTTTGCCCTCGGTTAACAATTCAAACGTGGATAACCGTCAGCACACGGTCACCAACAATATCTATGCGACAGGTGAGCCTCAGGCGATTGGACAGGCCGTTGCGCAGTATTCCACTGCATCGCCATGGCCCACGTCTGACCATAGCTATAACTCCATGTTTAGTCTGGATTAATTAACCATGATGATGATATTAGGCATGATGCCGTTTGTACGGCAAACCCTTCCCTTCGACAATTTACAGCATGACATTACCTATCGCTGGGCAAAAAACAGCCGCGTGGGGCGTCGTGAGTCGACCCAGTTTTTGGGCGGCGGCGACGATAAAATCAAGCTGTCTGGCGAGCTCCGGCCTGAAATCACCGGCGGCAATGTCACGCTGCTGGCGCTGAAGGCCATGGCCGATGAAGGGCTGGCGTGGCCGCTGATTGGCGGCAATGGCATTATTTACGGCATGTTTGTTGTGACGGATTTCTCGGCCACGCATACGGAGTTCTACAGCGACGGCAGCGCGCGCAAGATAGGCTTTACCCTCAACCTGATGCGGGTAGACGATTCACTAACCAGTATGTTCGGGGACTTAAAAAGGCAGGCGGAAGAACTGCAAAACCGGGCCAGCGACGCAGCGCAACGGGTCGGCTCTGTCATCAACAGCGCCACTTCTGCGCTGAATGGAGGGCGCTGAGATGAGCGATATCGTCCCGATTCCGGTGCCCCTGCGCGTTGCGCCTACGCCGGACTTTACTATCAAAATTGAGACGAAGGATAAAACGGAAGATATTCGCCCACGGCTGATTTCTCTGAAGTTGACGGACAACCGCGGCCTGGAGGTCGATCAGCTGGACCTGGTGCTCGACGACAGTGACGGCCAGTTGGTCATGCCGCCCTTTGGCGCAAAAGTGGTCTTAGAGATAGGCTGGAAGGGGCAGCCGCTTGCAGATAAGGGCTCCTACATCATTGATCAGGTCACCTACCAAGGCGCGCCGGACACGATAACGGTTGTCGCCCGAAGCGCCGATTTTAGCGGCTCGCTCGATGTTAAAATCACTGATTCATATCCAGACATGACGGTTGGCGAGGTTGTGGACAAAATCGCGAAACGTAACGGACTTACCTCCGACGTGCGGCCGGAGATAGCCAAAAAAAAGATTAAGCATATCGATCAGACGCAGGAAACGGACGGCACGTTCATTACCCGGCTGGCTATGCTGGTTGGCGCGGTGGCGGCAATAAAAGATAAGACGCTACTGTTCTTTCCCCCCGGGCAGGGCGTGACCGTGAGCGGAAAGCCGATTCCACTCCTGAATCTGAACCGACAGGATGGCGATAAGTATGAGTACAAATTGTTTAAGCGCGACGATTACAGTGGCGTTGAAGCAAAATGGTACGATCAGAAAAAGGCGCAGCAGAAAGGGATAACCGTCAACACGATACCGCCAGCAACACCGGCGGTGAACCCTGTCCATCCGGCGGCCAAAAATATCCCCACAATCGGGCAACAAGACCCGGGAAAAACCTATGTTTTTGGCAGCAATAAGAAGCTGTATGTACTGAATACGCACTTCAGTAGCCAGGAGGAAGCAGAGGAGGCGGCTAAAGCGAAGTGGCAGGATCTGCAACGTAACCGGGCTACGTTGAAGATCCTACTGGCACTGGGCGCTGCAAAGCTGATTCCTGAAACGCCGGTCAAAGCCCAGGGCTTTAAATCGGTCATCGATAATCAAAAATGGCTGATTACCAATATCGTGCATACCATCGATAAAAGTGGATTTACCACCTTGTTGAACCTGGAGCTGATGGTTGAAAACGTGGATTACGTCTTAGTGGAAAAACAGGTTGGTTAGATTAAGTCTAATTTAAGTTGCTTTTTGTTTAGTCTTTGGCTAATATTGTTGTATGCCAGAGAGGAGAACCACCATGATGCATTGCCCAAAATGTCAGACCGCCGCCCATACGAAAAGCAGTCGCTACGTTTCGAAAGAGACGAAGGAACGTTATCACCAGTGCCAGAACATTAACTGCAGTTGTACCTTTAAAACCCTGGAGAGCGTGTCCGGGATTATCGTCGAACCGGCGCAGATCAATACGGTGCCGATGATGGCAAAAGGCAGCAATAATCCGTCACCGCAGCTGCTGTAAGCCCAACCCGCGAAAGCGGGTTTTTTTATGGCTGCGGCCTGGATGGGATCGCTGGGAGATGAGGCTGAAGGCCAGCGCGCCGTTGACGTTTAAGGGGGCGACAGCGCCCTCTGGGAGTTCTGTTAATAACTGTACGGCGGGTAGGGCGCGGACCCTTGGGGACAGTGGCAATAACTGTACGGGAATGAAAAGATTCCAGGAGTGTCAGCACGACAAAATATATGTCCAGTGAATGGAGATGAATCGTGGCGGTATTTTCGGCAGAAGAAAACTCAGGGCTATAAAGCATTTTGGCACTGAGAGTGAGTCAACAGTGAGATTTTAAATTTTGCATGCGAATTCCCTTCTTCCCTGCGGAAGAAGGGAAGGGTCCAAAATCAGTGAACGATATGTGTAAATTTGCTCTCTATCATCACCAGCCCCGACTCTGTTCGCAAAAAGCGCGGCGCGGTTAAGTCATCAGCCATGATGTTAACCATCTGGAATAACAAGCCCGTGATATGTTTTTGCAAGTCTGCCGGGGCCTGCTGATTCAGCAATACTAACGTTAACGCGCTGCAATATTGCCGCATCTCTTCCGAGTCTATCAAATCCTTGGTGCGACAGGCTTTGTCATCACCTTTCTCCAGCGTGAGGCGCTCAATCAGGTGTTCTGGCAGTGGCTGGTCCAACAGAACCCTCAGGACTTCCAGTGCAGCAAGCAGGCGACCGCATAGCGCCATGCGAGCTGCGAGCTCGTTACATTCCACCAGGGCATCGACATAGCGCACGCACGTATCCAGCACCTGAAAGAGATCGTGCGTGGTGCCGAGCGGCGTTTTCAAGAGGTTTGAGATCGCAGATCCGATAACTGGCTGAATGTCCAAGATTTGATGATGGGCAGTTGTGTTACTATCGGTGTTAGCCATAGCGTTGTTTCCTAAAGAGTGAACGTTGTGGTTAAACGCTCCGGTATGTGTTGCATCACTGCCGGGGCGTTGCTCTCATAAAAGTCCTCATGTTAGTGTGGTCTTTTAAAGGATTAAAATGAGGGAATAGGTCAATACATGTCAATCATAATGCGTGAAAAAAAACCAAAAGGTCGAGGCAAGTCCCCACAATTTCAAATGCGCATTGATCCCGCCTTGAAAAAACAGCTCGATGCGGTTGCAACTGAAGAAGGAATTAGTTTAGCAAACTGGTTGAAGAATCTGGCTAGGGAGGCGTTAAAGGCAAGGGGAATTGAGCCGAAGGGATAAATTTGTGGGTGAAATGTTGAGTTAATTATATGTGTGGTAAATGGAAAAAGCTAAATTTCGCTATTGTGAATTTTTTAATGTGGCCATTACAACTTTGATAAAATAGCTGAGGCTTTGATGGAGTTTGAGTAAATGAAGCTTTTATTGTATGGTTAATGCAATCTTTTTTCTATCTTATACCGATTATAGCCAGTGCTGTTGGCGCTTATTTTATTGTGTTATTTGTTCCATTTTACCCAATGGGGTTTGTCTTTGCCTGGGTCGGTATCGTTGCTTGTTTTTATATAAGATATAGTAAGTGGGTTTAATTTTAAATGCAGGACTTATATCTACCATTTTTAAATGGCTCGCAGTAATATCGTATTTTGCTGCAACCTGTTTATCGATGTAAGCGAAAAAAATTGAATGTTACCTCAGCAAGTCATTTTGAAATTTTGGCTAACCTTACAAGCTTCATTTTCGTTAGACTTAAGGAAGCGAACAAGCGATTATGAGTCCCATTTTGAAGTGAGTTAAATCAGTAAGTTACTGATTTTTATCTTTTCTTTAGACCGAATAGCGACAGAAAGCGTTGAATAGCGTTGCGCTCTGCTGCCACTTTGCTGCCACTGTTTGTAGGGAAGCTGTAATCAGCATTTTACAATACTCATGAAATCATGCTAAAGATTAAAGCTAATTGAATTAAACTATTAAACATTCTTTGGAGGGACCCAATGAGTCAAATGCAAGGTATCATTGAAAGCAATTTGTTGATTAAAGTTAAGTTTTATAATTTACCGCATAGATTAAAGCTTTTAAATAAAGCAAATTACCCTAAAAAAGTAACAGATGAAATTAGACGCGTTATCAAAAATGGATGTAACATAAAAGGTGCGGACTTTGTTTTATACACTCTTTTTTATAACAAAGGGTATGGGATAACGCAGGCTGAGTTTGCTACAAAAGTTAAATCAATGGAAGATTTGTTATCATTACATATTGTTGTTTCAAATTCAACTATTCAGAAAAGATACAGAAGGGCACTTCCTCGTGGGGTGACTGATAATATAGGTGAATCTATTGGAATGTTAATTATTTCTCATTTCTATGGGATAACAAATGCTGACTGGGATGTTATACCAGAATCCAATAGGAATAAGACACTTGATTTCAGCTTAGCAATATCAGCTTCTGGGTTAGTACAGCTTGAGACGAAAGGAACGTCAGCAATTAAATTGGCAATATCAAAACCATATAATGATATATGCAAGAAAAAAAACGTAAAATCTGTAATAAATGGTAATTACAACTACGGGACTATCGCTACTATAGATCAAAATGAAGTGTGTTGTTATTTAGTCGACCCACCTGGTAATGATGATGAATTTGACGTTGTCTTTTTAAGGGTTTTTAGTAGGCTTCAATATTATCTTCGTATTTTAAATATAATTGCACCAGAGTCAGAATTGATTGAGGTTATTGATAAAAGACTTTCACAGCTTTTAAATGAAAGCTTTGACTATACGGAAGATATAAAATTAAAACCAAATTCAAGAGGTTCTTTTAATTATGATTCTGGTAATAGACCAACGTATTTTTTTAATGCCTATTATGATGGAGACACAAAAGGAGGATATGGTGGTAGATGTTTTTTTGTTGACTCAACAAGTTTGCTTTTTGTTGGTGTAACTAATGATTTATTAGTTGAAATTGTCAATCAAGATTTTGAATACATTTCGAGAGATATTAATTCTGAAGGCGAAAATGTAGAGGTTAGAATGAGTGTGCCTATTAACGCTCTTCATCGCAAAGATGAAAGTGGGGTTACTATAATTTCAGATGATCGTTTTTATAATGCGCATCAAAATCTAAACGTTGAGGGAACTCTCAATTTCAAGAACGGACTAGTTATAGGTGTTCTTGACTACTGATTATAATTCTGCGGATTGCAAGGGGTTATACCTTAGTGCTTCAGATAAGTGATCCGGCGCAAAATGTGCATACCGCATCGTTACCTTTATATCTGTATGTCCTAGTATTCGCTGAAGCACCAGAATATTGCCACCATTCATCATAAAGTGTGACGCAAAGGTGTGACGAAGCACGTGCGTCAACTGTCCTGGTGGCGTTTCGATGCCGGCCCGTTGTATCGCTTTCCTGAAAGCAGAATAACAGGGCGTGAACAGGGGCTGCGCTTTGCGGCTAAGAGGTAGTTCTGCCAGTAGTTTATCTGTTATCGGCACCGCTCGATTTTTCTTGCCTTTAGTTTTTACAAATATGATCTGGCCGGCACGAATTTGGTTCCCCTTTAAGCCTTCTGCCTCACTCCATCGTGCTCCAGTTGCCAGGCAGATTTTCACAATGGTTGTCAGGTCTTTGGATCGGCTCTTCTCACATTCGGTAAGGAGAGTTCTAATTTCCTCAATGGTGAGATATGCCATCTCTGATTCACTGATCTTAAACTCGCGTACATTCTCAAGCGGATTAGGCGCGGTCCATTCATCTAACCGACGCAACTCGTTAAACATTGCTCTGAAATACGCCAGCTCTAAATTTACTGTGCGAGGTGTAACTATCTTTACTCGGTTGGAGCGAGTAATTTTGCCGCTTAATCGCTGCTCACGATAAGACGCAAAAATTTTTGCGTTAAACTCGGTTGCGAGTGGGTTTCCCATTGCCTCGCAGGCAAAAGCCATTATGGTTTGCTGCTTATCTGCCTTCTCTCCCAGCCAGGGCTTGTCCTAAGCCTGCTATTTTGCGAACTTTTCAAAGGACTATGCTTAGCCCTTCATCGCAAACTCGCGGCGAATCATTTTGCCGTCTCGGCCGTTTGAGAAGATCTATATCTGGTATTTTACGACCAATGACGAATTCTGAAAACAAAAAAGCCACCCTTTTAAGGTGGCTTAACTGCATGATTTTCATCACTAAATCTGGTGGCCCCTGCTGGGTTTGAACCAGCGACCAAGCGATTATGAGTCGCCTGCTCTAACCACTGAGCTAAGGGGCCAATGGAGCGGGGATTATAAAGTATCTGTCCAGGGCAATCCAGCGTTGTTCGGCTGGTTGCTGAAATAAGCAGCAATGTTTTACTTGCTGATAACTATGATAAAACAGACGAAAATCTCTGGCTGATGGGCGGCGGTGCAACTGACGCTGTTATCCTTAAATGTCTTTCCCCGCTTAACAATAAAAAAAACCCACTCAGGCCAGGACGTTAACCGGCAAATGCGCTTTAATCAGTGGCAAGATTATGACGAATAAGGATGCGTGAGCGGCTGTAAGGCGCAGCGCAAAGCCAGGAGCCCCATGAGCGAACACAACATCACCGATATCATTGCAACGGATCTGAACGTGCTGTTTTGCGGTATCAATCCCGGTCAGTCGACGGCGCACACCGGCTACCATTTTGCCCATCCCGGCAACCGCTTCTGGAAGGTGATTCATCTGGCAGGGTTTACCGAGCAGCAGTTGAAGCCGGAAGAGGAGCAGCGCTTACTGGAGACCGGCTGCGGTATCACGATGCTGGTCGAGCGTCCGACCATCCAGGCGAATGAACTGGGTGGTGATGAGCTACGCGATGGCGGTCAGCGGCTGATGGATAAGGTGATACGTTACCAACCTGCTGCGCTGGCTATCCTGGGTAAGGATGCCTTTAAACGCGCGTTTCGGCAGAGCAAGGTGGAGTGGGGCGAGCAGCCGATTTATATGGGGAAAACCCAGGTCTGGGTGCTGCCGAATCCGAGTGGGTTAAATCGTGCGTCGCTGGAAGAGATGGTGGCGCTATATCGTCAGATGTACGATGCGCTACAGCTGCGGCCTTAATGCTGGCGGTTTGCGGGAAAAGGGCAGGGCGGCAGATATAAAAAACCCCGGCGAACCGGGGTTTTAACTGACTTAGTCGTCGAGGAAGCTACGCAGCACTTCCGAGCGGCTCGGATGGCGCAGTTTACGCAGGGCTTTCGCTTCAATCTGACGGATACGCTCACGAGTAACGTCAAACTGTTTGCCCACTTCTTCTAACGTGTGGTCGGTGTTCATATCGATACCGAAACGCATGCGCAGCACTTTGGCTTCACGGGCGGTCAGGCCAGCCAGCACGTCATGGGTGGCAGAACGCAGGCTCTCAGAGGTGGCAGAGTCCAGCGGCAGCTCCAGCGTGGTGTCTTCGATAAAATCACCCAGATGTGAATCTTCATCATCACCAATCGGTGTCTCCATAGAGATAGGCTCTTTGGCAATCTTCAGCACCTTGCGGATCTTATCTTCAGGCATCAGCATGCGCTCAGCCAGTTCTTCTGGCGTCGGCTCGCGGCCCATCTCCTGAAGCATCTGGCGCGAGATACGGTTGAGTTTGTTGATCGTCTCAATCATGTGCACCGGAATACGGATGGTACGCGCCTGGTCAGCGATAGAACGGGTAATCGCCTGACGAATCCACCATGTGGCATAAGTTGAGAACTTATAGCCGCGACGGTATTCGAACTTATCAACCGCTTTCATCAGGCCGATGTTACCTTCCTGAATCAGATCCAGGAACTGCAGACCACGGTTGGTGTATTTCTTCGCGATGGAAATGACCAGACGCAGGTTAGCTTCAACCATCTCTTTCTTCGCGCGGCGGGCTTTCGCTTCACCGATCGACATACGACGGTTGATGTCTTTCACCTGCTCGATGGTCAGGCCGGTTTCTTCTTCAATCTGGGCCAGTTTCTGCAGAGAACGCATCACGTCATCCTGCACGTCCAGCAGTTTTTCAGACCACGGCTTGTTCATGGCCAGTGCGGCTTTGAACCAGCTCTCGTTAGTCTCGTTACCGGTGAACAGCGTAATGAAGTTTTTCTTCGGCATTTTGCACACTTCAATACACAGCTTCATGATCAAACGTTCCTGAGTACGGACACGCTCCATCATTTCACGCATGTTGTTCACGAGGTAGTCGAACTGCTTCGGTACCAGGCGGAACTGCTTAAAGACGTCAGACAGGTTCTGGATCTCGGCAACCGAGGCAGCATGGCTGCGTCCTTTGCTTTTGATCACGTCACGCGTGGTTTCGTACTGCGTGCGCAGGTCAGAGAACTTCTCGCGCGCCAGTTCTGGATCGATAGAGTTATCGTCGTCAGAGCTGTCGTCATCGCTCTCTTCGTCGTCATCTTCGTCGTCGTTACGATCGGCTTCAGACAGCTCAGAACCCACGTGAGTGGCGGTCGGTGCCAGGTCTTCTTCAGCGTTAGGATCAACAAAGCCAGTGATTAAATCTGACAGGCGCGACTCGCCTGCTTCAACGCGATCGTACTGATCCAGCAGGTAGGTAATGGCTTCCGGGTATTCAGCAACGGAACACTGAACCTGGTTAATACCGTCTTCGATACGCTTCGCGATGTCGATTTCGCCTTCGCGGGTCAGCAGTTCAACGGTACCCATTTCACGCATGTACATGCGAACCGGGTCAGTGGTGCGGCCAATTTCAGATTCAACGCTGGATAATACCTGAGCGGCAGCTTCCGCGGCATCTTCGTCAGTATCGGAGCTGTTTTCATTCAGCATCAGATCGTCGGCGTCCGGGGCTTCTTCAACCACCTGGATGCCCATGTCGTTAATCATCTGGATGATGTCTTCGATCTGATCGGAGTCGACGATATCTTCCGGCAGATGGTCATTGACCTCAGCATAGGTCAGATAGCCTTGCTCCTTACCACGGGTGACAAGAAGCTTGAGCTGTGACTGCGGGTTTTGCTCCATAAGACGGTATCCACACTTCTGTTAATTAGATTGGTGTTGGTCGGCAGCGTGCCAACAATAACAGTGAAGGCATTTATTCTCGCCGCTGCCTTCGTCGCGGCCTGGGCTTTGCCCATCAGTAATCGGCACTTAAGCCGCAAATTTTATGTCGGGCCTGGCTTACTCGCCATTTTTGCCGCTGCCAAGTGCTCGTCATCCTCACGTACATCAGTACGCTCCGGTGACTGCGCGCTTTCAGCGACAAAACTTGCTTCGACGCCGACGGCCCGAAAGCGGAAGCTGGCTTACTCGCCATTTTTGCCGCTGCCAAGTGCTCGTCATCCTCACGTACATCAGTACGCGCCGGTGACTGCGCGCCAACAGAAACAAAACGTGCTTCGCCCCTCAATTTTTCAGCATGCCGCTTCGCTTAGGGAAAGCCGCAGGCCGGATAATGCGTTACTTTTTCGCGAAGGCCTGGCTCAGCGCCCAAAGCTCGCGTCGCTCGTCGGTACTGAGCCCGTGCGTACGTTCACGCGCAATCAGGAACTCCAGTCGCTCTTCCAACGCCGAGTCATAAACGCTGGCAAGGGAGTCCTGAAATACCTCCTCGCTTTCCTCATCCACTATCATGTGGTTCCAGACGGCCAGTGTTTCAAGCGTCTGGCTAAAATTTGTTCCGCGATATAACTCTAGTAGCTGACCGGTGGTCAATCCAGGATTCTCATTACAGCGCGTCACTAATTCAATAAATAACGGTAAACCGGCAATTTTCGACTCGGCAAGCCCGTCCAGTGACGGCACCAGGGTTGCCAGCTGCGGATTCTGAATCAGCAGCGCCACTAAAACGCGCATCGTGGTGCGTTTAAGCGGTGGGGCGACCGGTGCGCTTCCGCCCGGGGCCTGCTTTGGCATCAGCTTTTCAAGCTGAGAGTCATCCAGAATACCTAACTTGTTACCCAGCGCCTGGCGCATATAGATACGCAGTGTTTCACCGGGAATCTGTGTGATCAGCGGCAACGCCAACGTACTTAAACGTGCTTTACCGTCGCGAGAGCTCAAATCTACCTGAGGTAGCAGGCTGTCGAACAGAAACGAAGAGAGCGGCATCGCCTGCTCCATCCTCGCCTCAAATGCGGCTTTACCCTCCTGGCGAACCAGCGTATCCGGGTCTTCGCCGTCGGGTAGAAACATAAAGCGTAGTTGACGACCGTCATTCATGTAAGGCAATGCGGTTTCCAGTGCACGCCATGCTGCCTCACGCCCGGCCCGATCGCCGTCATAACAGCAGATCACGTTGTCCGTGCTGCGAAACAGCAGCTGAATATGTTCAGCCGTGGTTGATGTCCCCAGTGACGCAACCGCGTAATCCACGCCGAATTGCGCCAGGGCAACCACATCCATATAGCCTTCTACTACTAACAGGCGCTTAGGTTCAGGATGATTTTTTAACGCTTCATACAGGCCATAGAGCTGACGGCCTTTATGAAAAACCGGCGTTTCCGGTGAGTTCAAATACTTAGGCGTATCATTACCCAGAACGCGGCCACCAAAACCGATGACGCGGCCTCGCTTATCGCGAATCGGGAACATCACGCGCTCGCGAAAGCGGTCATAAACCCGGCCTTTGTCGTTACTGACCAGCATCCCCGCTTCCATCAACGATTCACGATCTTCAGGCTGCTTGCCGAAGCGTTTCAGGACGTTGTCCCAACCGGCGGGCGCATAGCCAATCGAAAAATGGTTGATGATGTCGGCGCTCAGACCACGATGTTCAAGATAATCGCGTGCTGACTGGGCGCTGGACTGCTGCAAACTCTGCTGATAAAAACCGTTCAGGTTCTCCATCAGCTGGTACAGGCTCTGGCGCTGATGGCGTTCCATCTGGCTTGGCCCATTGCCCGCTTCGTAAGGTACGTCTAAACCATGGGAAGTGGCTAACTCTTCAATACTTTCAACAAACTCAAGACGATCATAGTTCATCAGAAAGTCGATTGCGTTACCGTGAGCGCCGCAACCAAAGCAGTGATAAAACTGCTTTTCGCCATTTACGGTAAAAGAGGGCGTTTTCTCATTATGGAAAGGACAACACGCATGATAATTTTTTCCCTGCTTTTTCAGCTTAACGCGGGCATCGATTAACTCCACGATGTCCGTGCGGGCAAGTAAGTCATTGATAAATACGCGTGGAATACGTCCTGCCATAAGCCCCGTTTTTTCAGCTCATAAACGACAACAAGCCGCGCTTCCTTTCGGAAAGCACGGCCTTTTACTTGACTCGGTCTGCGTTTATCACGCTGTGGAGGCGAACCTCCGGGAAATTAGTACAGACGAGTGCGGCGTGCGTTTTCGCGAGCCAGTTTTTTGGCATGACGCTTAACTGCAGATGCTTTAGCGCGCTTACGTTCGGTCGTTGGTTTTTCATAGAACTCACGACGACGAACTTCAGCCAGAACGCCTGCTTTCTCGCAGGAACGCTTAAAGCGACGCAGTGCTACGTCGAACGGCTCGTTTTCACGTACTTTAATTACCGGCATGTAACTCTCACCTCAATAAAATTCGGTTTTGCTGCTGACTGCGGCGCCAGCACATTTCAAAATGGTGCAGCATTTTACTCCAACTCGCGTCGGCTTGTAAAGCACCATGGATAATTTAGAACCAACAGGAGCGTTTGCCTGTGCGGCTGCCGGTTTTTTCCAGGGGCGGGAGTATAGCGCACTCTTTAGGCAGCAGAAAATGACTTTTTGCGTGGATTGCATCCTCTTTTCGTGCAAGGGCTATGCTAAACTGCGCGCCGCAAGAATGAGGTGAAGCAATGCGAATTCTGGGTATTGAAACATCGTGCGATGAAACCGGCATCGCAATCTATGATGACGAGGCTGGCCTGGTGGCTAACCAACTGTACAGCCAGGTAAAACTGCATGCCGATTACGGCGGCGTGGTGCCGGAACTGGCATCACGCGATCACGTGCGCAAAACGGTGCCGCTGATCCAGGCGGCCCTGAAGCAGGCCAACCTGGCGCCGCAGCAAATTGATGCGGTCGCCTATACCGCCGGACCGGGCCTGGTGGGCGCGTTGCTGGTGGGCGCAACGGTTGGACGCGCGCTGGCCTTTGCGTGGAAGGTACCTGCGGTGCCGGTGCACCATATGGAAGGTCATCTGCTGGCACCGATGCTGGAAGAGAATCCGCCCGCGTTCCCGTTTGTCGCATTGCTGGTTTCAGGCGGTCATACGCAGTTAATCAGCGTCACCGGTATTGGCGAATACACACTGCTGGGCGAGTCGATTGACGATGCCGCAGGTGAAGCCTTCGATAAAACCGCCAAACTGCTGGGGCTGGATTATCCTGGCGGCCCGATGCTGTCGAAAATGGCGCAGCAGGGCACCGCCGGGCGGTTCACCTTCCCGCGCCCGATGACGGATCGTCCGGGGCTGGATTTTAGTTTCTCAGGCTTGAAAACCTTTGCCGCGAATACCATTCGTGGCAATGAAGATGACGCGCAAACCCGCGCCGATATCGCCCGGGCGTTTGAAGATGCGGTTGTCGATACGCTGGCGATTAAATGCAAACGCGCGCTGGATCATACGGGTTTTAAACGTCTGGTCATTGCGGGCGGCGTCAGTGCTAACCGCACCCTGCGTGAACAGATGGCCGTGATGATGCAAAAGCGGGGCGGTGAGGTGTTCTATGCCCGTCCTGAATTTTGTACCGATAACGGGGCCATGATTGCCTACGCGGGCATGGTGCGCCTTAAAGGCGGCACGCGGGGAGAACTGGGCGTGAGCGTCAGGCCGCGCTGGCCCTTGTCGGAACTGCCCGCCATCTGAGATCAAAAAAGCCGGTTAACCGGCTTTTTTTACGCTTACTTTTTCTTTTTTCGCTTCCAGATTTTGCTTTCCTGGCCGCGCCACAGGCGCTGAATGTTGTCATGATGACGCAGTAAAATCAGGCAGGAGAGCATGGAAACCGGAAACGTAAACTGTGGCTTAAACCACCAGACATAAAACGGCGCGATAAGCGCACTGACAATCGCGCCAAGCGATGAGTAGCCGCTCAGCAGCACGGTCAGCAGCCACGTTCCCGTCATGAGTCCGGTCAGATCCCAGCCAATGGGGGCGATTGCACCAAACGCCGTCGCCACGCCTTTCCCGCCACGAAAGCGAAAAAACACCGGATAAATATGGCCCAGACAGGCAGCAATGGCGGTTAAGCCCAGATAAAGTGGGGGCACATGAAACAGATAGGCCAGCCACACGGGCAGCATACCTTTCACAATATCGAACACCAGCACAGACGCAGCCGCCAGTTTGCCGCCGATACGCAGTACGTTGGTTGCGCCCGGGTTGCCTGAACCGTGGGTGCGGGGATCGGGTAAACCGGCGAGTTTGCAAACCAGAATCGCACTGGAAATTGAACCGCACAGATACGCGAAAATAATCATACCAAGCGCGAAAGCACTCATAACACCGTCCCGTTTCCTTTGGGGTCGTTTTGATCACGTCTACCATGGATAATACGCACAATCTGCCGGAAGTGGTATCCGGCGCGACCAAAAACAGAGAGCATCATCATGGATATCGTCTTTATAGAACAACTCACCGTCTTCACCACGATAGGGGTTTACGACTGGGAGCAGGGAATTCAGCAGAAGCTGGTGATCGATGTAGAAATGGCGTGGGATAACCGTCAGGCCGCCGCCAGCGACGATGTGAAAGACTGCCTGAGCTATGCCGATGTCTCAGAAGCGATTCTGTCGCATCTGACGGGACAGCGTTTTGCGTTGGTGGAGCGCGTAGCGGAAGAAATTGCGGATCTGTTGATGAACCGTTTCAATTCACCTGGCGTGCGCATCAGGGTAGCAAAACCGGGCGCGGTGGCTCAGGCAGCGCAGGTTGGCGTGCGAATTGAGCGCGGGACTATTCCTAAATAATTACGATGTGATTGCCATCACAATGAAACCAAACCAAATTACTGTTTGTCTCAGCACGTGCCGTTTCGTTACGACAGACTAAACGGCAGTTGAGCTTAAGGTTTTACTCAGACTTAAGCAGATAAGATTTAAGGCGATAGCGCAACAGCTAGCGCCTTTTTCATGATTTTAAAACGGACAGAGGGAATACATTGATGGCAGATCTTCATCAGCTGTGGGTAGCTGCAATCCTGGGCGTGGTAGAAGGGTTAACCGAGTTCTTACCGGTCTCTTCTACCGGGCACATGATTATAGTGGGGCACCTGCTGGGCTTTGAGGGCGACAAAGCAGAAACCTTTGAAGTGGTCATTCAGTTAGGTTCCATTCTTGCCGTCGTCGTGATGTTCTGGCGGCGTTTGTTTGGATTGATCGGCATTCACTTTGGTGAAGTTAAACATGAAGGTGTCGGGACAGGTCGGTTAACCCTGATCCATATCCTGTTGGGCATGATCCCTGCGGTGGTGGTTGGTCTGGCGCTGCACGATCAGATTAAAACGTTGTTTAATCCGATTAACGTCATGTATGCGCTGGTGGTCGGGGGCTTACTGCTGCTGGCAGCGGAATTCCTGAAACCGAAACAGCCAAAATCGCCAGGTATTGATGATATCACCTATCGTCAGGCGTTTATGATTGGCTGCTTCCAGTGTCTGGCGCTGTGGCCGGGCTTCTCGCGTTCGGGCGCCACCATTTCAGGCGGGATGCTGATGGGCGTGAGCCGCTATGCCGCATCCGAGTTCTCGTTTATCCTGGCCGTACCGATGATGATCGGGGCGACAGGGCTGGATATCTATAAAAGCCTCGGCTTCCTGACGATGGCCGACTTCCCGATGTTTGCGGTGGGCTTTATCACCGCATTCGTTGTCGCGTTGCTGGCCATCAAAGTGTTCCTGGAGCTGATCAAACGCATCTCTTTCGTGTCATTTGCCATCTACCGCTTTATCGTGGCGGGCGCGGTGTACATGATTTTCATGTAAGCCACAGGGTAACGCGGTCGGGCAACTGGCCGCGTTACGCTAAGCCCTGTTCGACAGCCTCAATACGACGTCGCGTGAGCTCTTCCCGCACCTCTATCCCTTTAAATCCCGCCTCCACGACCGCCTTAGATGGCACGGCCTGAGCCAGGGCAAACGCACGTCGCAGGTAGTTGCCCTGAGGATAAGGCATGTTGGCAAGGCCACCGCGTCCGCGGGCATCCGCTTCGCTGCACAGCGCCAGTTGGTTAACCCGCTCGGGTTTGCGCCAGGCGTCAAGGCGGTCAAATAAGCCAATCAACGCGTCGGCAGGGCGCTGCTCAATGGTATGCATCATGTCGTGAAACTCCGTGACCAGCAGCGCCAGATCACGGATCGCATTCGGCACGCGTAGCCGTTGACACAGCGCGGCGACCAGCGGAACGCCTGCCGGGCCATGTCCGTGATGGCTGGGCCATTTTTCCACCGGCGTTAAGGCTTTACCGACATCGTGAAACAGCGTCGCAAAGCGCACGTCAATCGCTTCCGACAGGCCAGCAGACAGGGTTAACGCCATCAGCGTGTGAACCCCGGTATCAATTTCCGGGTGCCATCGGGCGGGCGCCGGCACGCCGAACAGGTTATCGATTTCCGGAAACAGTCCCTGCAATGCGCCGCAGTCGCGCAGTACCTGGAAGTAAACCTGGGGATTATGGGAGGACAGGGCTTTTTCCGTCTCTTTCCAGACGCGTTCGGCCGTGAGATCGGCCAGCTCGCCGCTCTCTGCCATTTGTCGCATCAGCGCCTGCGTTTCGTCGGCAATACGAAAATTAAGGTGGGCGAAGCGCGCGGCAAAACGCGCGACGCGCAGGACGCGCAGGGGATCTTCACTAAAGGCATCGGAAACGTGGCGCAGCTGCCGGTCGGCAATATCCTGCTGTCCGTGGTAGGGATCGTAAAGCTCGCCTTGATCGTCGCGGGCAATGGCGTTAATCGTCAAATCGCGGCGCTGTAAATCCTGCTCCAGCGTGACGTCTGGCGCCGACCAGGTCGTGAACCCGGTGTAGCCTTTGCCGTTCTTCCGTTCGGTACGCGCCAGCGCATACTCTTCCCGGCTGTCGGGATGCAGAAACACGGGGAAGTCGCGGCCGACCTGCTGGTAGCCTTGTTCCAGCATGGCTTCCGGGGTCGCGCCTACCACAACCCAGTCTTTGTCTTTAACCGGCAACTTCAACAGCGCATCGCGCACTGCACCGCCAACAAGAAACGTCTTCACGCACAACTCCAGAGATAAATAAGTGATCTGCGCGTCTGTGGGCTTCCGGCACCTGAATCCAGACGGGCACAAACTCTATTGTTGCACAAATTCGACATATTGCAGACAGGCCAAGAGGGGCATCTTACGATCCCCTGATAGCGAGCGGTGGTAAAACTAGTTCATCCAGCGATCGTTTTTCTTACGGCGCGGCACCATGTGCGGTAACAGTAGCCCCAGCAGCAGGCCGACGCCTAGCACGCCGCCACCATACATAAACCACTGCATGATGATCGTACGCTGTTTGTCATCCAACTGAACGTTAGCGGCGCTGACTTTCTTCTGCGCCACGATCAGTTCGTTTTTCAGCTTCTGATTTTGCTCTTTTAAGCCGTTGATCACGCTGTCGCTGCTGGCCACTTTGTTCTGCATTTCGGCGGTGCGCTGATTCCAGCTGTTATCAATATTGGCTAACTTGGCGGTCAGGTCTTTAACCTGTTGTTCCAGCTGCGGTACCCGGGTGCGCAGGCTGGGATTTTCACTCAGCTGCGACAGGGGGATCCAGACGGTGCGGCCTTCGGCATCGCGTACCTGGCCATATTTGGTGGCATCATTGGTCTGCAGCAGCTGTACCTGTTCACCCGCATTCAGCTTGCCCAGCAGGCGAAACTGGTCGCCGGGACCGCTACGAACCCAGGTGGATAATTCGTCAGAAACGTAACGTTTTTCATCGGCGTGAGCAGGTGCAAGGGTGCTGAGGGCCAGCAAAGTGATTCCAGCGATTGTGATTTTTTTCATTAGATTTCGTTTTGCTTAAAAATTAAAGATAATTTACCGGCACAGTCTGTAGAGGCTTCGCGTAAATCTGAATGAGAACTATCCTGGTCTCATGACAGTGCGAAAAGGGTAGCGAAAGCACAAAGAAAGCAGAGACAGTCCGGCTTCTGTGCATTACTCTTCGCCTGAAAACCCTAACCTTCAGCTCAGTGGATGCAGCAGAAGATAACCTTAAACAGGCAGGGAATATATCCTTAAGTGCCAGCGGCGTTAGTGAATAAAAAAATATGACCATCGAAATCGAACTTAAGTTCATTACTAAACCCAATGCTGCCGGGAAACTGGCAGAACGGCTGGCGGCGTTTCCGCATCAGCACCAGGCTGCCCGTCAGCTGACCAATATCTATTTTGAAACCGACGATAATCAGTTACGTCGTTGGAATATGGGATTGCGCATTCGGGGCGTTGATCAACGCTACGAAATGACGCTGAAAACCGCCGGCAAAACGCTGGGTGGGCTACATCAGCGCGGTGAATACAACGTTGACCTCACTGAGCCAACGCTGGACATCAGCCGTCTGCCCGCAGACATCTGGCCGGAAGGAACGGATGTGGCAGCGCTACAGCAGCGTCTGCAGCCGCTGTTCAGTACCCATTTTGAACGAGAGATCTGGGTAGTCACGGCGGGCAGTAGTGAAATAGAAATTGCCTGCGATCGGGGCGACGTGACGGCGGGGGAGTTGAGCGAACCTCTGTCAGAGGTTGAGCTTGAGCTAAAAGGTGGCCAGCGCAGCGAGTTGCTGACCTTTGCTCAGCAGTTAGTGGCCGTGGGCGACCTGCGGATGGGCAGCCTGAGCAAGGCGGCGCGCGGCTATCAGTTAGCCAAAGGTAATCCCTCGCGTGAGGTAACCGCCTTTCCGCTGTTAAAAGCCGGGGCGAAAGCCACGGTGGAAGAGGGCATGGCAGCGGCCATGGCGGCAGGTCTTCACCACTGGCAATATCATGAAGAAGTGTGGCTGCGTGGCAATAAGCGCGCCAGAGAAGCGGTTCGTGAGGCGCTGGATGTTCTGCGTCAGGCGTTTGCGCTGTTTGGGGCGGTAGTCCCGCGCAAGGCCAGTAGCGAGCTGCGTCAGAAGCTGACCACGCTGGAAGAAACGCTGCTGAATGAAGATGTCGATGCCGACAGCTTCTGTTTTTCGGCTCTCTCGGTAGAAACCCAGTTAGCACTTACTCACTGGTTAGCCGAGGCGCACTGGCGGCAGTGGATTGATGAAAAGGGGCAAACTAAGCTCAACGGTTCCTTTAAACGCTTTGGCGATATCATGCTGGGCCGCATCAATGCCGATCTGAAAGAAACCTTCAGCACCGTCCATCAGGTGAATGAGTATCAGGACAAGGCCACGCGTCTGGATCGACAGCTGCTGGCGGTGCATTTGCTGGCGGGCGCTTACTCGCCGGATGCCGTTCACGACTGGCTGGCGCCGTGGCAGCAGCTGCAGCGCGCAATCAGGGAACAGCAGCACGCCAGCCTGGACTGGTTAACGGCGCAGGCGATGAAACAGTCACCCTTTTGGTTAACCAGCGGTTCGCCACGCTAAGTCATACAGCACGCTATCAGGGAGAGAACATGTTGCCATCCTTAACCACCGTATTGCGCACCCAAGCCGCGCGGGCAGTTGAACAGCTCGGTCTTGCGGATACCGCTCTCAGCGAGGCGCAGCTTGCCGGTCTGGCCTTCAGCGACTTTGTGCTGGATAACCTGCAGCAGAATCCGCACTGGTGGCAGGAGATTGCCGCACAGTCGCCCGAGGCCGACGAGTGGCAGCAGTATACGCAGTGGCTGGGCAGAGACATGGCGGCGGTGGACAGTGAAGCCAGCCTGATGCGCGTGCTGCGCCTGTTTCGCCGCCGCATGCTGGTTCGCATTGCCTGGATGCAGTGCTTGCAGCTTGCCACGACAGAGCAGACGCTGCAGCAGCTGAGCGTATTAGCCGAGGTGCTGATCGACGCCGCGCGCCACTGGGTTTATCAGGACTGCTGTCGCGAATTCGGCACGCCCTGCAATGCCGCGGGTGAACCACAGCCGCTGCTGATCCTCGGAATGGGCAAGCTGGGCGGCGGCGAGCTGAATTTCTCCTCCGATATCGATCTGATTTTTGCCTGGCCGGAAAACGGCACCACGCGCGGCGGTCGCCGCGAACTCGACAATGCGCAGTTTTTTACCCGCATGGGCCAGCGTCTGATCAAAGTACTCCATCAGCCCACGGCCGACGGCTTTGTTTACCGGGTCGATATGCGCCTGCGCCCGTTTGGCGACAGCGGGCCGCTGGTCATGAGCTTTGCCGCCCTGGAAGATTATTACCAGGAGCAGGGCCGCGACTGGGAGCGCTACGCCATGGTGAAGGCGCGGCTGATGGGCGATGAGCAGGATCGCTGGAGCCAGGAACTGCAGCAGATGCTGCGGCCCTTTGTTTATCGCCGCTACATCGATTTCAGCGTCATCCAGTCGTTACGCAATATGAAAGCGATGATCGCGCGTGAAGTGCGTCGCCGCGGGCTGAAAAACAACATCAAGCTGGGCGCGGGCGGGATTCGCGAAACAGAATTTATCGTGCAGGTTTTTCAGTTGATTCGTGGTGGACGTGAGCGCTCGCTTCAGCTCCGGGCCTTGATACCTACGCTGTCTGCTATTGAATCTCTGGCGTTACTGCCACCCGAGCAGGTTGCGGCATTGCGCGCGGCTTATCTGTTTCTGCGTCGGCTGGAAAACCTGTTGCAAAGTCTGGCGGACGAACAAACGCAAACGCTGCCGGAAGAGGCGTTACCCCGCGCCCGGCTGGCGTGGGCGATGGGCTGTGATGACTGGGCTGCGCTGAGCGCCCGGCTGGAAACGCATATGGCCGCCGTGCGTGCCATCTTCGATGAGTTAATCGGTGAGGATACGCCGGATGTGGGCGATCGCCCCGAACTGGCCGACTTTAACATGCTGTGGCACGACAGCCTGGAAGACACTGAGCTGGCCCCGCTGGTGCCACAACTGGATACCACGCAGTGTCATGCTCTCAATCAGGCGCTGGAAGCGTTTCGCCAGGATATCGGTCACCGCACTATCGGCCCGCGCGGCCGTCAGGCGCTGGATCAGCTGATGCCTCAACTGCTGAGTGAAGTCTGTTCACGCAGCGATGCCGCGGTGACCTTCAGCCGCCTGGCGCCGTTGCTGCTGAGCGTTCTGACCCGCAGTACCTACCTTGAGCTGCTCACCGAGTATCACGGCGCGTTGCGTCACCTGATTCGTCTTTGCGCAGCCTCACCGATGGTGGCCAGCCAGCTGGCACGTTATCCGCTGTTACTGGATGAGCTGCTTGATCCCGCCACGCTCTATCAGCCAACCGCTACGGATGCCTACCGGGATGAGCTGCGTCAGTACCTGATGCGCATTCCTGCGGATGATGAAGAGCAGCAGCTTGAAGCATTACGCCAGTTTAAACAGGCACAGTTATTACGCATCGCGGCGGCGGATATTGCGGGCACGTTGCCGGTGATGAAAGTGAGCGATCACTTAACCTGGCTGGCCGAGGCCATTATCGAATCGGTGGTGCAGCAGGCGTGGAATATGATGGTGCAGCGCTATGGCCCACCGTCACACCTTGTGCATGAACACGAGCGGGGCTTCACGGTATTGGGCTATGGCAAGCTGGGCGGATGGGAACTGGGCTACAGCTCCGATCTCGATCTGGTTTTCCTGCACGACTGCCCGATGGAAGCCGTCACGCAGGGCGAGCGCAGCATAGACGGACGGCAGTTTTACCTGCGGCTGGCGCAGCGCATCATGCATCTGTTCAGCACCCGTACGTCGTCCGGCATTTTGTACGAAGTGGATGCGCGACTGCGGCCTTCGGGCGCGGCTGGCATGCTGGTCAGTACTTTTGAAGCCTTCGACGACTATCAGCGCAACGAAGCCTGGACGTGGGAGCATCAGGCGCTGGTCCGCGCCCGCGTGGTGTTCGGTGAGCCCGATCTGAGCGCGCGTTTTAGCGCCATTCGCCGTGCGATCCTCTGTCTGCCGCGCGATGCGGCAGCGTTGCAAACGGAAGTCAGAGAGATGCGTGACAAAATGCGCGCGCACCTGAGCAACAAGCACAAGGGCCGCTGGGAGATCAAAACAGACGAAGGCGGCATTACGGATATTGAATTCATCGCCCAGTACCTGGTGCTGCGCTATGCGGCGGAGCAGCCCGACCTGACGCGCTGGTCAGACAATGTGCGGATTTTTGAACGGATGGCAATCCACCACAAAATGTCTGACGAGGAAGCGGCAGCGCTCACGCATGCTTATGTCACGCTGCGCGATGCGCTGCATCATCTGGCGCTTCAGGAGCAGCCCGGGCATGTTGAACCTGACGCCTTTGCGCAGGAAAAAGAGTCGGTGAACACCAGCTGGCAGCGATGGCTACAGTCACCACACTCTCTCACGGCGTGATGCTGATAGCACCTGTCGCAACTGTGTTATCATCCGCGCACTATTTTGAATGCAGTCTGGAGTGTCTGGAATGAAAGTTACTCTGCCCGCGTTCGGCCAGGCCTCGGTGCTGGTCGTTGGCGATGTCATGTTGGATCGTTACTGGTACGGCCCCACCAGCCGTATTTCGCCTGAAGCGCCGGTGCCGGTGGTCAAGGTGGAAACCGTTGAAGAACGCCCAGGCGGCGCCGCTAACGTGGCAATGAACATTGCTGCGCTGGGGGCGGGTTCCCGTCTGATCGGACTGACCGGAGAAGACGATGCGGCTCAGGTACTGAGTAAAACGCTGAAGGATGTTCGTGTTGACTGCGATTTTGTCACCTTAAAAAGCCATCCCACCATTACCAAACTGCGCGTCCTTTCTCGCAACCAACAGCTCATCCGTCTGGACTTCGAAGAGGGATTTGAGCAGGTGGACGCCGCCCCGATGCACGAAAAAATGCGCCAGTCACTGTCCCGTAGCGGTGCGGTGGTGCTGTCGGATTACGGCAAAGGCGCACTGGACAGCGTTCAGCAGATGATCGCGCTGGCACGCGAGGCGAATGTGCCGGTGCTGATCGATCCGAAAGGCACGGATTTTGCGCGCTACCGCGGGGCGACGCTGCTGACGCCCAACCTGTCTGAGTTCGAAGCCGTGGTGGGCAAATGCAAGACAGAGAATGAGATTGTGGAACGTGGCATGAAGCTGATCGCCGACTGCGACCTTTCCGCCCTGCTGGTCACGCGGTCTGAAAACGGCATGTCGCTGCTGCAGCCGGGTAAAGCGCCTCTGCATTTGCCGACCCAGGCGCAGGAAGTGTTTGATGTGACCGGCGCCGGGGATACCGTCATTGGCGTGCTGGCCGCTGCTTTAGCCGCAGGGGATTCGCTGGAAGAAGCCTGTTTTCTGGCTAACGCCGCTGCAGGCGTGGTGGTTGGGAAGTTGGGGACATCAACCGTCAGCATCGTGGAGCTGGAAAACGCCATTCGTGCGCGTCCAGAGCGCGGTTTTGGTATCATGACTGAATCCGAGCTGAAAGAGGCCGTCGCCATGGCGCGTCAGCGCGGCGAAAAAGTGGTGATGACCAACGGCGTCTTCGACATTCTGCATGCCGGCCATGTTTCCTATCTTGCCAACGCGCGCAAGCTGGGCGATCGCCTGATTGTCGCGGTAAACAGCGATGCGTCCACCAAACGCCTCAAAGGCGACAGCCGTCCGGTGAACCCGCAGGAAAACCGTATGATCGTGCTGGGTGCGCTGGAAGCGGTAGACTGGGTCGTGCTGTTTGAAGAAGACACGCCACAGCGCTTAATCGCCAGCGTATTGCCCGATCTGTTGGTAAAAGGCGGGGATTACAAACCGGAAGATATCGCGGGCTGCCAGGAAGTCTGGGCCAATGGCGGTGACGTGCGGGTGCTGAACTTTGAAGATGGCATCTCGACCACCAATATCATCAAAACCATTCGCGGCGACTGAGTCATGGCGGCGGGAGCCCGGGCTCCCGCCCGCCCTTTATTTAGCCGGTTTGTCAGCAGGATGTGCGGCTGGCACGATGGCCGGTGCCGGGCCAGGTGTGCTGGTGGCAGCGGGCGCGGCAGACGCTGAACTCTTGCTTTCCAGCTGAGCGAGACGCTGTTCCAGCGCCGCCAGTTTTTCACGCGTACGCAGTAAAACCTGAGTCTGGACATCAAACTCTTCACGGTTGACCAGATCCATGCGGGTCATTTGTGCCTGCAGCGTCTGCCGGATTTTCTTCTCGACATCATCGCCAAATTCACGAACTCCCTTCGGCAGCGCGTCATGAACCTGACGGGCCATTTGTTCAATTTTTTTCGTGTCGATCATGATGGTTTCCTGGTTACGGGTTGCTATGGCAGCATTGTACCAACGCTAGAGTCACTTAAGTGTAATGCCTGAATTGAAAAGGTTAAACCTGAAATCCTTAGCGCAAAAAATGCTAAAGCAATAATGGCTTTGTGGATTGCCGCCCCGAATAGGAAGCGTTATAGTTAAAACGCTTATTCTCAGGGCGGGGCGAAATTCCCCACCGGCGGTAAATCAGCCCAGGCTGACAGCCCGCGAGCGCTTCACTGTGATGGTGAAGGTCAGCAGATCCGGTGAAATTCCGGGGCCGACGGTTAAAGTCCGGATGGGAGAGGGTAACGACATCTGTCAGGCATTATGTCTGTTTTGCGTCATTGCTACGTCTATACACGGCGTCACTCCTAAGCTTGCCCTGATTCTGGTAACCCAATACATTTAAAAGGTTTTATTACCATGAATCAGACTCTACTTTCTGAATTTGGCACGCCGAAACAGCGTGTAGAACGTGCTATCGCCGCACTCCGTGAAGGACGCGGTGTGATGGTGCTCGACGATGAAGATCGTGAAAACGAAGGCGATATGATTTTCGCTGCCGAAACCATGACCGTCGAGCAGATGGCTCTCACCATTCGCCACGGCAGCGGTATCGTGTGTCTCTGCCTGACCGAAGAACGCCGCCAACAGCTGGCATTACCGATGATGGTGGAAAACAACACCAGCGCCTATGGCACAGGGTTTACCGTGACCATCGAAGCGGCGAAGGGCGTCACTACCGGCGTATCCGCGCAGGATCGCATCACTACCATTCGCACGGCGATTGCCGATAACGCCAAACCCGAAGATCTGAACCGTCCGGGCCACGTTTTTCCCCTGCGTGCCCACGATGGTGGTGTTCTGACCCGCGGCGGTCATACTGAAGCGACCATCGATCTGGTCACGCTGGCCGGCTTTAAACCTGCAGGCGTCCTGTGTGAACTGACCAACGACGACGGCTCTATGGCGCATGCGCCTGAAGTGATCCTGTTCGCTAAACAGCATGCGATGCCGGTCGTGACGATCGAAGATCTGGTTGCCTATCGTCGCGAGCACGAAACGCGTCAGGCCAGCTAACCGGCTTACTGTCAGGCCAGAAATACTGGCCTGATTGCTTCATCTCTTCTCCCATCCTTCCTGCTTATCTGACTCATCTCTTTCGTTCAAATTTCCTGACAGAGAACATCATGCTTATCCGCGTGATAACCCCTGCAAACAGCGTATCGTAGTGCTCATAGAGTTAACACATTGAGGATCGCTATGAGCCAGTTACGTATGCCAGCACTGTTTTTGGGACACGGCAGCCCAATGAATGCGTTAGAAGAAAACCGCTACACCGAAGCCTGGCGTAAAGCCGGTGCTACGCTGCCACGACCGCGGGCCGTCCTGGCCATTTCGGCTCACTGGTACACCCAGGGAACGGCGGTCACAGCGATGGAAAACCCGCGCACCATTCATGACTTTGGCGGTTTTCCGCAGGCGCTTTTTGATACCCGCTATCCCGCGCCGGGTTCGCCTGAACTGGCAAATGAAATTGCTGAGATTTTATCGCCTGTGCCGGTTTATCAGGACCATGCATGGGGATTCGATCACGGCTCTTGGGGCGTGCTGATTAAAATGTATCCTGAGGCGGATATTCCGGTAGTCCAGCTTAGTATCGACAGCGGCAAGCCTGCGGCCTGGCATTTTGAAATAGGGCAAAAACTGTCTGCCTTGCGCGATCGCGGCGTGATGATCGTCGCCAGCGGCAATGTGGTACACAACCTGCGTAAGGTGCTGTGGGGCGGCGGAAACGCTTATGACTGGGCGACCGGATTCAACAACTATGTGCGCGATAATCTGGCGGTTGACGCCGGAGCAGATTCCCATCCGTTGGTGAATTTTATGCAGCATCCGGATGCGGCGTTATCCAATCCCACGCCGGAGCACTTCCTGCCGTTGCTGTACGTGCTGGGGTCCCGTCAGCCAGGTGAGGCCGTCACCGTCCCTGTTGAAGGTATGGAAATGGGCGCAATCAGTATGCTGTCGGTACAGGTCGGCTAGAGGGAAACCAGGCCAGCGAGCTGGCCTGGAGGAAAGCGCTACTCGATAAACGCGTGCGGATAGAAACGCGAAAGATCCTGGGTGATCAGGTCGCGATCTTCGCGCAGGCCGATGCCCGCAGGCTGATCGTCGATCAACCAGCTACCAATCAGGGTATAGCTGTCGCCAAATTTCGGCAGCGGATGGAACTGCTGGACGATCATGCCTTCTTCGCCGTAAGGACCGTCCACACGGGCGATCTCTTTGCCGTTTTCCACAATACGAATGTTGGCCCCTTCGCGCGAGAACAGTGGCTTAACTACGTATTTCTCCATCGGTGGCACATCGTCTTCGGCAAACCAGGCGGGCAACAGGTTAGGGTGATTAGGGAACATCTCCCACAGCAGAGGCAGCAACGCTTTGTTTGACAGGATGCTCTTCCATGCCGGCTCCAGCCAGCGTACGCCCGCATCGGCCAGCTTGGTAGAAAACATCTCGCGCAGCATGAATTCCCACGGATAAAGCTTAAACAGATTACTGATGACCTGATCCTGGGCGTCAGTAAACTGGCCCTTTTCCCCCAGCCCTATCTCATCAATGTAGAGAAATTCGCTCGGCAGCCCGGCTTCCGTGGCGCAGTCCTGCAAGTATTGCACCGTTCCACGATCTTCATCGGTATCACGGCAGCAGGCGAAATGCAGCCAGTTAAACCCCTGTTGCTGATGAAGCACCGTAAAGCGTTCAATGAGTTTCTCTTGCAGGCTGTTGAATTGATCGCTGCCCTGCGGCAGCTGACCGGCATTGAGCTGGTCTTCGAGCCACAGCCACTGGAAAAACGCCGCCTCATACAGCGACGTCGGCGTGTCGGCGTTGTTCTCCAGCAGTTTGGCATCGCTTTTGCCGTCCCATGCGAGGTCGAGACGCGAATAAAGCGAGGGCTGACGCTGTTGCCATGAATCACGCACGAAGTCCCAGGTATGCTTAGGAATGCGAAATTTGGTGAGCAGCGCTTCACTGTTCACCACTTTTTCCACGACCTGCAGGCACATCTGATGAAGCTCGGCGGTGACGTCCTCAAGATAATCAATCTGCGCCAGCGTGAACTGATAGTAAGCCTCTTCACACCAGTAGGGCTCACCGTGCATGGTGTGAAAACGAAAACCAAACTCCGTGGCTTTTTCCCGCCAGCCCGGGCGCTCTGAAATCGCGATGCGTTGCATAAGCGGGGTTAGCCTCCCAGCGAACGGCTGGAGGTGCCGGACGCGCTGCTGCTACGCTGCATGCTGTTTTGCTTCGCGACCGTTTCACCAAAGCCACCCCGCGTAATCGTTGAGGTGGTGGTCGGTTTAGGCGCCATGGCGGTTTTAGGAACCGTCATGGTTTTACCGGAGGTGGCGTTACCATAGTTACGGCCGGACGCATCAACGAACTGACCGTTAGCCGGGCTGTTTGGCGTTTTAGGTGAGAACAGCGGCTGCTGCGCAAAACCCGCGCCGCCGCCCATCATGCGGCCCATCATATAGCCCGCCATCAGCGGCATCCAGAAGCTGCCGCTTTGCTGCGACTCGGCATTAGTGCTGCCCACGCCAGCCTGTGCAGGCGCCTGCTGACACTGGTTTTCACCAAATTCTGCCACGCAGTCTTCACGTGTGGCGTATTTCGGTGCGGTGCGTTCCGCTTCCTTTTTGGCGTTGTTAAACGCGGTGGTGCATTGCGCACTCTGGCCGGGATTGGCTTTCGTACAATCATCGGCGTTCTGATAGAGCGAGACGGTTTCGTCGTTTTGTTCACAGCCTGCCAGCATAAATACCGCTGATACAGCGATAGCAACAGGCGTTAAGTGTCTTGCTTGCCAGCTCTTACGAAAGGCGGCATAGCGGATCGTTTTAGTCCGTTTCATTATAAATATCCTGTGCCCAAAGGTAGCGCATAGAATAGGGGATGAGTGGCGAGAAATGAAGCTAACGGCCAGGCAGGACGGGGATCTTTACTTAGTTATACGTTTTTAAGAGAAGCGGGCCGCAAAGCGGCCCGCAGGGCGATCAGTTAGCGAAAGGGTTACGGCTGCTTTTATGGGCGGCCGGGCGCACTGGCGCCGTCGCGGTTTCAGAAGAACTCGCGATGTGATCTTCACCCAGTACCTGCTGAACGTTCTGGGGCTGAACGGTTTCCGGTGAGGTGGAGATCTCTTTGCCTAACTGGCTGTTGAGAATGCCCAGACTCTGCTCGTTCAGCGTGCCCAGCGCATAGCTGATATTTAGCTGATTAATCAGATAGCTGTAACGTGCATCGGACAACTGCTGTTTCGCGTTATACAGGGTTGAGGTGGCGTTCAACACGTCAACGATGGTACGCGTACCGACCTGATAACCGGCTTCCATGGCGTCTAATGAACTCTGCGCAGAGACCACGGCTTGCTTGTACGCCGCAATGCTGCTCGCGGACGCATTCACGTTGTTGTAAGAAGAACGTACCGTCTGAACCGCAGAGCGGTGAGCCGCCTCCAGCTGTTCGCTGGCGCTGACAAAGTTATATTGCGCCTGCTTCACCTGTGAGGTCACGCTGCCACCGCTGTAAAGCGGAAGCGTGAAGCTCAGGCCGACTTTACTGTTTCCTGTAATCGAGTCTGTTGAGTTTGCACTCTGTTCAGCGCGGCTTCCGCCGTATTTGCTGTTAGACAGACCGGTAGACGCGGTCAGATCGAGCGTTGGCAGGTGGCCTGATTCCGCAGAGCGGATCTGTTCACGAGCTAAATCCTGATTCAGACGGGCAGAAAGCAGATTAAGGTTACGGCTTTCTGCCTGCTTGAGCAGCGCGTTAACGTTATCAGGTTTGGTGGTTTTAAAGCGATCGATGTTCAGTGAGGCCAGTGCCAGATAGTCCATGCCGGTGATCTGACGCAGAGACTCCACCGAGTTATCCAGATTGTTACGCGCCGTGACTTCATTGGCCAGCACGCTGTCATACTGGGCGCGGGCGTTCTGCACGTCGGTAATGGCCACCAGGCCCACGTTAAAGCGCTGAGTGGTTTGATCCAGCTCGCGGTAGATGGACATCTTCTGTGCTTCGACGTAAGAAAGCGTATCAATGGCTTTCAGCACGTTGAAATAGGCCGTCGCGGTATTCAGAATCAAATCCTGCTGAGCAACCTGATAGGTGACGTCCTGAATACCTGCGGTTTTTTCCTGCAGGGTCAGCGCGCGCCATTTTGACATGTCGAAAATGGTTTGCGTCAATTGCAGTGTGCCACTGGTCGTGTTGGAATGAATACCGCTACTATCACGATAGCCATTTGCATAGCTGTAATCTGCACCCAAACCCAGTTGTGGTAATAAAGGGCTGCGCGCTTCGTTGATTTTCTCAAACGCAGCATCGCGAGTGGCAGCGGAGCTCCGCAGGTCCGGGTTGCTTAAACGCGCTTGTTGGTAAACCTGAAGCAGGTTTTCTGCCTGACTGGCGACGCTGAAACCGCCCAGGCTCAGCCCAATAAATAATGGGAGCAGTTTTTTCATTTGCATTCCTTTTGTTGCAGCAAATCGCAATGATAGTGCCGCCGGTAAGCCAAAAATTATCGCAGATTCTAGCAGAGGGCAACTGTGAGATAAGGTGGCTGAACGTGCCATATTTGCGTGTTTCAGGTAAATAACTCTGTAATGACTGTTTAGATAGTGCCCGGGCTTGTGTTTTATCTGTGTCATCCCAATCTGCAAAAGGAACCAAACGATGAAGGACAATAAAACATCACCTGTGACTTTCACAAAAAATGATGTAGAAATTATTGCACGTGAAACGGCCTACGACGGTTTTTTTTCCATCGTTCGCTACCGTTTTCGCCATCGTCTGTTTAAAGGCGGCATGAGCGGAGAAGTGACGCGTGAAGTTTTTGAGCGCGGCCATGCTGCCGTCCTGCTACCTTATGATCCCATCCGTGATGAAGTGGTGCTGATTGAGCAGATCCGCATTCCGGCCTTCGACTGCAGCCCAACGCCCTGGCTGCTGGAAATGATTGCGGGCATTATTGAACCCGGTGAAACTCCGGAACAGGTGGGACGCCGTGAAGCATCAGAAGAAGCCGGTCTGACCGTTGGCCGGGTGAAGCCCGTGTTGAACTATCTTGCCAGCCCGGGCGGCACCAGCGAACGTTTATCAGTTATGGTGGGAGAAGTGGATGCCGGCCTGGCAACAGGATGCCATGGCCTGGAGGAAGAGAATGAGGATATTCTTGTGCATGTCGTAAGCCGTGAACAGGCTTACCACTGGGTGGAACAGGGGATTATTGATAACGCGGCATCTGTCATCGCCTTGCAATGGCTGGCACTGCACCATAAAGAACTTCGAGAAGAGTGGACGCAAAAATGAAACAGCGCTATATCCCTGATTTCCCCGAGATGATGCGGCTGTGCGAAACCAATTTCGCCCAGTTACGCCGTCTGCTCCCGCGCGATGACGAGGCAGGCGCATCGGTTAGCTATCAGGTGAGCGGCGCCCGCTATCAGTTAACAATAGAAGAATCAACACGTTACACTACTCTGGTTGAAATTCGCCAGACGGCACCGGCGGTGAGTTACTGGAGCCTGCCTTCCATGTCTGTCAGGCTGTATCATGACGCCATGGTCGCTGAAGTGTGTTCAACACAGCAGATCTATCGGTTTAAAGCGCGTTATGATTACCCGAATAAAAAGATGAATCAGCGTGATGAAAAGCATCAAATCAATCAGTTCCTCGCTGACTGGTTACGCTACTGTCTGACGCATGGCGCCATGGCAGTACCGGCTTGCTGATACGTATAATGCATTGAACGGCGTAGAGACGAAGGAAACGCTTTGGATAGCCTGCTAACTCTTCCTGCGGCAACAGAATCTGGGGTGCGGATTCTGCAAGTGACGGACACGCATTTGTTCGCAGGAAAACACGAATCGCTGCTGGGAGTGAATACCTGGTCGAGTTATGACGCCGTGCTGGATGCGATCATCGCACAACAGCGCGACTATGATCTCATTGTGGCCACCGGCGATCTCTCTCAGGATCACTCGGTCGAAGCCTATCAGCATTTTGTTGAGGGCATTTCGCGCCTGCCAAAACCCTGCGTCTGGCTGCCGGGTAATCATGATTTCCAGCCCGCAATGGTGGATACGCTGGCCAGAGCCGGCATCAACGCGCACAAGCATGTGCTGGTGGGCGAACACTGGCAGGTCGTGCTGCTGGACAGTCAGGTCTTCGGCGTGCCTCATGGCATGTTAAGCGACTATCAGCTCGACTGGCTTGATAACGCCCTCGCGCGCTTTCCCCTGCGTCATACGCTGGTGCTGCTGCACCACCATCCGCTTGCTTCAGGCTGCACCTGGCTTGATCAACACAGTTTGCGCAATCCCCATCAGCTTGATGCCGTGTTACAGCACTATCCGCTGGCAAAGACACTGGTGTGCGGCCATATCCATCAGGAAATGGATGTGGCGTGGCACGGTCGCCGCGTGCTGGCCACGCCTTCCACCTGCGTGCAGTTCAAACCGCACTGCACCAGCTTTACCATTGATACCCTTGCGCCAGGCTGGCGCTGGTTTACGCTGCACAATGACGGTCAGCTTGATACAGAAGTGAACCGGCTCAGCACTCAGGCGTTTTGCCCCGATCTTGATGCCGAAGGATACTGACGGATGAAGGCGCTGCTTTACCTGCACGGCTTTAACAGCTCCCCGCGCTCAGCGAAAGCGACGCTGTTCAAACAGTGGCTGAGTCACAATCATCCCGACATAGAGATGATTGTGCCGCAGCTTCCCACTTTTCCGGCCGAGGCCGCGGCGATGCTGGAAGACATCGTGTTAAGTCACAGCGGGCGTGAAATGGGCCTGGTGGGCTCCTCGCTGGGCGGTTACTACGCGACGTGGCTGTCCCAGTGCTTTATGTTGCCTGCAGTGGTCGTCAACCCTGCCGTGCGGCCGTTCGAGTTGCTGGTGGATTTTTTAGGGGAGAATCAGAATCCCTACACCGGTCAGCAATATGTGTTAGAGTCTCGCCACATTTACGATCTGAAAGTGATGCAGATTGAACCGCTGGAAGCACCTGATTTGTTGTGGTTGCTGCAACAAACCGGCGATGAAGTGCTCGATTACCGCCAGGCGCTCGATTACTACAGCGCGTGCCGTCATACGGTGGAAGAGGGCGGAAATCATGCATTTACTGGATTCGAACGCCATTTCCCGCAAATTCTGGACTTTCTGGGCCTGAATCACGCTTGAGTAACGCGGAAATCGCAACCATTTTCTTCTTCTAATCAGACAGTTACCATGAGTCAATCAAGCTATAATGCGGGTGACATTGAGGTCCTGACTGGCCTTGAGCCGGTTCGCCGTCGCCCGGGAATGTATACCGATACGACGCGCCCTAACCACTTGGGTCAGGAAGTGATTGATAACAGTGTCGATGAGGCACTGGCGGGCCATGCCAGGCGCGTAGAAGTGATTTTACATGCCGATCAGTCGTTAGAAGTGACTGACGACGGACGCGGCATGCCGGTGGATATCCATCCGGAAGAAGGCGTCCCGGCCGTTGAGCTCATCCTGTGCCGGCTGCACGCGGGGGGGAAATTCTCTAATAAAAACTACCAGTTTTCCGGTGGCCTGCACGGCGTCGGCATTTCGGTGGTCAATGCCCTCTCTAAACGTGTTGAAGTCAACGTGCGGCGTAATGGTGAGATCTACAGTATCGCCTTCGAAAACGGTGAAAAAGTGCAGGATCTGACCGTCACGGGCACGGTTGCGAAGCGCAACACCGGCACCAGCGTCCATTTCTGGCCGGATGAGCACTTCTTTGACAGCCCGCGCTTCTCGGTGTCCCGCTTATCACACCTGCTTAAGGCGAAAGCCGTGCTGTGTCCAGGGGTGGAAATTGTCTTCAAAGACAAGCTGAACAATACCGAACAGCGCTGGTGCTACGAAGATGGTCTGACGGATTACCTGTGCGAAGCCGTCAACGGCCTGCCAACCCTGCCAGAGAAGCCCTTCGTCGGAACCTTTGCCGGTGATATCGAAGCGGTGGACTGGGCATTACTGTGGCTGCCGGAAGGCGGTGAGCTGCTGACCGAAAGCTATGTGAACCTGATTCCCACCATGCAGGGCGGTACCCATGTCAACGGTCTGCGTCAGGGATTGCTGGATGCCATGCGTGAGTTTTGTGAATACCGCAATATTCTGCCGCGCGGCGTCAAACTGTCCGCAGAGGATATCTGGGATCGCTGCGCCTATGTGCTGTCAGTGAAAATGCAGGATCCGCAGTTTGCAGGCCAGACAAAAGAACGTTTATCCTCGCGCCAGTGCGCCGCCTTTGTGTCTGCCGTAGTAAAAGATGCCTTTAGCCTGTGGCTGAATCAGAACGTGCAGGCGGCAGAACAGCTGGCGGAGCTGGCGATCTCCAGCGCCCAGCGCCGTATGCGCGCAGCCAAAAAAGTGGTGCGTAAAAAACTGACCAGCGGCCCGGCACTACCGGGTAAGCTGGCAGACTGCACCGCGCAGGATCTGAATAAAACCGAACTCTTCCTGGTGGAAGGGGATTCGGCGGGCGGATCGGCCAAGCAGGCGCGCGATCGCGAATATCAGGCGATCATGCCGCTTAAAGGTAAGATCCTCAATACGTGGGAAGTCTCGTCCGATGAAGTGCTGGCCTCGCAGGAGGTGCACGATATTTCGGTGGCGATCGGTATCGATCCCGATAGCGAAGATCTCTCACAGCTGCGCTACGGCAAAATCTGTATCCTTGCTGATGCGGACTCGGATGGGCTGCACATCGCCACATTGCTGTGTGCGCTGTTTGTGAAGCACTTCCGTACCCTGGTAAAAAATGGCCACGTCTATGTCGCCATGCCGCCGCTGTATCGCATCGATCTGGGCAAAGAAGTGTATTACGCGCTGGATGAAGACGAGAAAGAGGGCGTACTGGAGCAGCTGAAGCGCAAGAAGGGCAAGCCAAACGTGCAGCGCTTTAAAGGGCTGGGTGAAATGAACCCGCTGCAGCTGCGCGAAACCACGCTCGATCCCAACACGCGCCGTCTGGTGCAGCTCACCGTCAGTGACGATGACATTGAACAGACTTTGCGGGTAATGGATATGCTGCTGGCGAAAAAGCGATCCGAAGATCGTCGTAACTGGCTGCAGGAAAAAGGCGATAAAGCGGATATTGAAGTGTAATCCGCAGCCTGATGGAAAAAGCCCCTGAACGGGGCTTTTTTTGTGCGTGTTCCGCCAGGATTATTTACCCGGCTCCAGCACCAGAATTTTCACGTCAGTCACATAGTCTTTAATCGCCGTACGATGGGCTTCCATATGCGGCATCTGCTGATGCTGATCAAGATGGCGCAGGGTTTCCCACTGCTCCAGCATAAAAATCGAATCAGGTGAATTGTGTTTCCAGGGCACCTGCGCCTGGTGATCGACCAGAGGGCTGTACTGATGGCAGCCTTCTTCTTCCAGCACGGTAGGGATCACCTGGTGAAACGCATCCAGCACTTTCTGACGACAGCCCGGCTTAACACAAATTTCAGCAACGACGGTTAACATTTACGTTTCCTCTTTCTGGGTGAAACGCTATTTAAGCAAAAATTTTGCTGAGATGCGTGCGATAACGTGCAATATCACGTGGAACATCCGGCTGTTTCATCACGTCGTTGCAGATAAAGGTCGGCAATGCTTCCATGCCCAGGAACTGATTCGCCTTATGGAAATGCAGATATAGTCCGTCAACGCCCACGCCTTCAAAGAACTGTTCAGGGTCGGTAAAGGCCTCCAGTGGTGCGTTCCAGGTCAGGGACAGCATATATTTTTTGCCCTGAATCAGTCCGCCTGAACCATATTTTTTTGCGCCGTCGGCACGGGTGCGGCCATCGCTGGCATACAGCTTACCGTGGCCGTCGGTGAAAACCTCGTCGATGTAACGTTTCACGGTCCAGGGTTCACCCATCCACCAGCCCGGCATTTGATAAATCACCACGTCACTGTCGAGATATTTTTGCACCTCATCGGCCACAACATACGCGTGGTCGGCAACGGTGATCGTGACCTCATGGCCCAGATCACGCAGCTGGCTGGCGGCCACCTCGGTCAGCGTATGATTCAGCTCGCCTTTCGAATGGGCGAAGGTTTTACCGCCATCGATAATTAAAATGTTACTCATTAAGCTTGTCTCCCGTATGCGTCAATGGGGGGTAGCTTAGGCTGTGGCGGGCGGGAGAAAAATGCGAGAATGATCACAACACTTTTGCGAATAGCGCAATAACCCCCGAGGTTATGTCACCATACCAGCGCAAACTCACTGTCGAAAAAAATACAATGATGAAAAAAACACTCGTAATCACGTTACTGCTGGTGGCTGGCGGCGCGCAGGCCCAGTCGCGTCTGGACAGCGTTCTTAACACCAAAACTCTGAAAGTCTGTACTACTGGGGACTACAAACCTTACAGCTTCCTGAAACCGGATGGCAGCTATGAAGGGCTGGATATCAGCATGGCTGAATCCCTGGCCGCGTCACTGGGGGCGAAGGTGCAATGGGTACCCACCACCTGGAAAACCCTGATGCAGGACTTTATCGCGAAGCAGTGCGATATCGCCTTGGGTGGCGTATCGGTCACGCTGAAGCGCCAGCAAACGGCCTGGTTTGCGCAGCCGTTAGGCGTGGACGGTAAAATTCCGCTGGTGCGCTGCGCCGATAAGGCGAAGTACCAGACGGTCGAACAGATGAACCAGCCCAGCGTGCGTCTGGTTGAGCCAGCAGGGGGCACGAACGAGGCGTTTGTTCACAGCCACTTACCTCAGGCTGCGTTAACGCTGTTTCACGATAATGTGACCATCTTCCAGCAGCTGGTGGACAATAAAGCCGATGTGATGATCACCGATGCCTCAGAGGCGCTGTATCAGCAAAAACGCTTTCCTTCCCTGTGTGCGCTCAACCCGGATAAACCGCTGCAGTACGGTGAAAAAGCTTACATGATTCCGCGTGATGATATGAGCTGGAAGCAGTATGTCGATCAGTGGCTGCACCTGAGCACCGCGACCGGGGAATATGCGCAGATCGCCCAGCAGTGGATGGGTGTGATGAAGTAAAGAGAAAGCAGGGGGTTTATCTGATGTGTTAACGCCGGGCTTCAAAACTGCAGATAGCCGTCCGAAACGGCGCACATGCGTCACTGTGCCCACCGCCACGGGAGCGGAACAGACAATTCGCAGCGCTGAGCAGAGCGAGGAAGCCAGAATTTGCCCGCAGGACGCGGGCAAAAAGCGGAGCCGGTACAGGAAGTACCGTCTCCGCTGGTTCGTCAGGCTGACGAACGCCGCGAAGGCACCGCGTTAGCGGCGCGAGGACGTCAGATCCGATACCGTGGCGGTGGGAACCGCACGGAACACCAACCACACATTTTTACCCTTAAGTACTCAATACAGAGAGGCTTTCCCCAGTCCGCCAAACAAGTTCATTTTGTAGCGAATGACCGCCTTGGCCGCCTCAATCGCTTCAGGATAAATCACGTTTGGATCCCACCAGGTTTCGCGGGTCAAGACTTCGCGCACCTTCTGGAAATAGGCATATTTCATATCGCTGGAAATATTGATTTTACCCACGCCCAGCGTAACCGCCTCCGCCACTTCGGCATCGGGATTCGCCGAACCGCCGTGCAAGACCAGCGGAATGGACACGCGTTGCGAGATATCCCGCAGAATATGCATTTGCAGTTCGGGCTTCATATCTTTGGGATAGATACCGTGCGCCGTGCCTATTGCCACCGCTAAAGTATCCACGCCGGTGCGCTGCACAAAGTCTTCCGCCTGCGCGGGATCGGTGTAAATCACTTTACTGACGCCGCCCTCTACCGAGGTGCCGGTATCGCCAATGGTCCCCAGTTCGCCCTCGACAGATACGCCCACCGCGTGCGCCAGCTTCACTACCTCTTTGGTCAGCGCCACGTTTTCTTCATAGGGCAGCAGCGAGCCGTCAATCATGACCGATGTAAAGCCACACTGAATAGCGCGCAGCACGTGGGCAACCGAAGCACCATGATCCAGATGCAGGGTAAAGGGCACGGTACTTTTCAGAGTGCGCTCCCGAACATAGCCAAAAAACGCATCCGTCACGAACGCCAGTTCGCTGGGGTGAATAGAGATAATGGCCGGAGTTTGTGTGGCTTCGGCTTCTTCCACCACCGCGCGGATAAAACAGCTGTCGGCCACGTTAAATGCGCCTATAGCAAAGCGGTGTTGGCGGGTGGGGCTTAACATCTCTTTCATTGAAATCAACATGTTAAATCTTCCTCAGCTTGTTTTACGACAAAGGGATGCCCTGCGCTGACGTTCAGAGACGCGCACCGGGTTACAGCAGAAAAAAATCAGATCTGATTAGCGGAGCCGGAACAGCTCAGATAGTCATGTACGACTTCGCAGCAGGCGGCCTCCATCAGCGCCAGCAGATCAGGCAGCTCAGCAGCGGGATGCTGCTTAAGCGCCTGATGGAGCGCCTGCTTGCCTGCATCAAAGACCGCCGCGCCAACGTTAATCTTGGCGACGCCGTGCTGACTGACGCGTCGAATATCGTCGGCTGGCGTGCCGCTGCCGCCGTGCAGCGCCAGAGGAACCGGCGAAACCCCATGCAGCGCAGCCAGACGCTGAAAGTCGATTTGCGGTTTGACGCCAGCGGGATAGAGCCCGTGCGCGGTCCCAACCGACACCGCTAACAGATCGATGCCCGTCTGTTGCAGAAAGGGCACCACGTCCGCCACCTGGGTCATTTTCACCGCAGCGTCTGCCAGCGCATAGGTTGGGGCATCGGCGATATGCCCCAGTTCGCCCTCCACACAAACCCCGGCGGTATGCGCCATCTCGACCACTTTTGCCGTCTGGCGAATATTTTCTGCCAGCGGCTCGGAGGAGGCATCGATCATCAGTCCGGTAAACCCGGCGCGAAAGGCCTGTCCAATCAGCGGAAAGGCTTTTCCGTGGTCAAGCGCCAGCGCGATCGGCACGCGGGCATTCGCTGCCAGCGCCTGAACCAAGGGCACGGCGACAGCGGGCGGGAAATGGCGGCTGTGCCCCTGATAAACATTCAGGATCAGGGGCGCGCGTTGCTCCTCCGCCGCCTTCACTGCTGCACGTGCGCTCTCCAGATTGAAACAGTTGATGGCCAGTACCGCATACTGATTACGGGCAGCCCGTGCGATCAGGTCGTTCATTGCCGCGTACATACGCACTCCTTATTCCAGTGTGAATTTAATGTCGTCGTCGCGAACGCTGTGGTCTTCCACGTCGTCAAACTCTTCGTCGGCTTCGGTCACCGGCTTTTTCAGCAGCGATAGCATCACGCCACAGATCGTGCTGCCGATACCGAGCGCCAGGCAGAACAGCCAGGGTTTGGTGAAGAGGGGCACTACGAACATGCCGCCGTGAGGCACGGGCGCTTCGACGCCCCAGACCATAATCAGCCCGCCGGCGACGGCGGAAGCCACCACACAGCTGCCGACGACACGAAGCAGATCGCGGGCGGCAATCGGGATCACACCTTCAGTGATCATGCAGATCCCCATGGGAAAGGCCGCCTTCAGCGCCTCTTTTTCCGCGCGGGTGTACTTATGGCGGGTTAACAGCCAGGAAAGGGTGATACCAAAGGGCGGGATCATCGAACCGACAAATTTGACCGCTTCCGGTCCGTAAATACCGTCGACCAGCATGCCATCCGCGAACAGCGACATGGTTTTATTGACCGGCCCGCCAAAGTCGAAGGTGGCCATCGCCCCCAGAATGGCGCCCATAACGAACTTCGAACCGCCCTGCATGGATTCCAACAGCGCAATCAGCGCCTTCTGCAACCAGACGATGGGCTGGCCGATGAAGGTCATCATCAAAAGCCCGGCGATAATGGTGCTCAGCACCGGTAACACCATGATCGGCATCAGGCCCTGCATCGACTGCGGCAGCCGAATGCTGCGGCGCAACAGAATCACCGTATAACCCACCAGGAAGCCGCCAAGGATGCCGCCGATAAAACCCGTGCCGATCTGGCCGCAGATAAAGCCTACGATTAAGCCAGGCGCAAAGCCCGGCCTGTCGGCAATCGAGTAGGCGATGGCGGCGCTAATCAACGGCACGATCAATCCCATGCCCCAGCCGCCCATCTGGTTCAGCATCCAGGCAATCGTGCCGGGATGTTTGCCTACGTCCGGACCACCGATGACCTGGCCCAGCGCGATACAGATCCCGGCGGCGACAATCAGCGGGATCATCCAGGAGATCCCCGTCAACAGATGACCTTTGATCTCCTGTCCGTACTGTCTTTTGTTATCGTTCATTGTGGATCTCCTCAGGCACGCGCCAGTGAATCCGCCACTTTTTCCAGAAACTTAATCGGCGACTTGATCACCACTTCAGTTTTCACCCTGACGATCGGTTTGCCGCGAAAGCGTTCCTCACCGTTGATCTTGACATCCACCGCCAGAATGACGACATCGGCGGCGGCGATGGTTTCCGTATCGAGGGCGTTTTCAGTACCAATGGTGCCCTGCGTTTCCACGTGGATGGTGTGACCAAGGGCATGGGCTCCCTTGATCAGTTTTTCGCGCGCAATGTAGGTATGCGCGATACCCGCCGTGCAGGCGGCAACACAGACAATGTTCATGGTCTACCTCGGACGTGTAGGATTAACAGAGGTCGGTTTCGGCGTACTGACTGAACAGCCGAATGATTTCGCTGGGGTCGTTTTCCACCAGCAACTGCGCAATCACCTCATCATCGGCCAGCGCACTGGCCACCTGGGACAGCAGGCGAATATGGGGGGTATTTTGATCTTCAAGGCGAACGGCAAACAGGATGATGCAGCGCACCTGGCTGCCATCCAGCGTTTCCCAGGGAATATCCTGCTGGCTGCGCCCAATGGCTAACGTGGTCTGTTTCACGGCTGACGATTTCCCGTGGGGAATGGCAATGTGATTTTCAAACCCTGTCGATCCCTCTGCCTCGCGTAGCCAGACATCCTTGATAAAGGCCTGTTTATCGCTAATCGCACCGTCACTGAACAGCAAATCGGTCAGTTCAATGATGGCCTCCTCTTTACTGCTGGCTTGCAGGTTGAGATTGACGCGGCGTGGCGTAAGAATGCGAGAAATATCCATCAGTCAGACCTCATTCAGTTAATGTTCTGCCAGGGCGCTGTTAACGGCCTTCGGCAGTTGGCTGCCAATCATGGCGTCAGTCACACGGCGAATATCGTCGTCATTGAAAAACGCGGTCACATACACGGTAGGAAACAGCGAGGTGTCGAGGTGAATAGTCGAGATCACCAGATCAACCGGCTCCTGTTGGCAAAAATCGCCGAGGTTACTGGCCGAAATGACGCCCGCAATAATCCAGTCCGGGAACGCGCGCAGAATACGGCTCTTCAGGAGATGCGAGGTGCCGACGCCGCTGGAACAGACCAGCAAAATGCGTTTATGGGCGATTTGCCGTTCCAGCGCGGCCTGAAAATGGACACATAAATAGCCCACTTCGTCGTCCGCAATCGACTCGTAATGAAAACGCGCGGCGGTAAGCTGCATGGCCCGCTGAGTCAGCGTAAAAATTTCACTCAGCTCCGTTTTAATATCATCGAGCAATGGATTACGAATGCTAATATGATATTTCAGCCGGTTAAGTAATGGCTTAATATGGAAAAGTAAACCTTCAAATAATAAAGGATCGGCAGTGAGGTCCTGTTGAATAAGTTCTGAGAAGCAGCGAATTAATTCAACCGTAATATTACGCGAGGCTTCATTCGATAATTGATATTGCGGCAACATATCGCTGCCGCGTTCTTCAACCACAATGCCCGACGAAATAATGTACTGATAAATAAATCCGACTTCATCCGCCGGCACTGACTGGTCTAAACGTTGTTCAACCTGTCGCACCATCTGACGGGCAATCTTCAGAATGCGATTATCCATTTCCTGAGCGCTCAGCGCTAAGGGCAGAGATAAAGCCTTACCCTGCGACATGCGGTGGATCATAATCAGGATGTGGGTGGACAGATTGATGTAGTACGCATCGCTCAGTGGATAGCCAAGCTGCTGCTCCATCTGCTGCAGTAAGGTCTGCACAAACGCCACATCCTCCTCGCCAAAATAGTGGATCAGCGCCTGGTAACTGCCCGGGTCCAGCCGCGGTAGCGCCGTGTTACTGCCACCGTTATGCTGCATAACATCGTTAATCAGCGATACCATCGCCTGACGTAATGCCTGCTCACTGCCTTCGACATGCGTACCGCTCTGACTTCTGACCAGCGCCAGCGCCAGCGGTTGTAGCCACTCTTCAATGACCTTTAAATCGTTGACGATAGAAGCGTGACTAATGAAATAGCGTTCAGATAACTTACTGATGGAGGTTTCACGCGGCGCATCCCTCAGCAGCTGTGACAGAATTTTCACCCGGCGTGCATTGTTGCTTAAACCTTCAGACCAGTTCTCTTCACTGGCCAGATGCTGCTGTAATCGCAGGCGTTGCGCGATATCCTCGGTTTGCAGTATCACGCTGCGACCGGGCAGCTTGATCAACTGCGCCTGCCAGGCGCCCAGCCAGATTTCCAGGCTTTGCAAATCGCGATAAATACTTTTTTCAGAAACGGTTAACTGCTGGGCTAATTGCGTTAAAGCCAGCGGCGTACCCGCCTGCAGCAGTAATTTCAGTAACCGGTGTTGTCGTGAAGTCAGATTCTGCATTCAGTCACCTGTCTATTATTTCGTTAGCGGTGCTTAAGTGGCAATTCGTTAAATCCAACCTGGAAAAAAATAAAAGTGTGTAACAGCGTTAAAATTGAATGTAGGGCGTGGAAGGCGAATCAACAATACTAAATGTTGTCCCCGAAACGGGACAGGATTAATACGCTATAACGTCGCCGGTAATTAATTGCGAGCGCGGTCACAAACTATTAGAAATAAGACATTCGGCATTTTGTCCTGAGGCGGATTTTCGGCGATCGGTCAACCGGGAAAAAACCCCAGGCCTGACTGCGTCTGGCCTGTGACTAACACCCACGAATAAGGTACTATCCTCGCCAAACAACCGCCGGGTGATCCGCCGTTGCGGGTCACGATGTGAGGATGAGGACTTAATGAGCGAATTGACGCAGGATGGTGCAGAGCGTCTTGCCCTGCATACGTTTACTGAGAATGCGTACTTAAATTACTCCATGTACGTCATCATGGACCGCGCGCTGCCTTATATTGGCGACGGTTTAAAGCCCGTGCAGCGCCGCATTGTCTATGCCATGTCAGAGCTGGGGCTGAACGCCACCGCCAAATTTAAAAAATCCGCCCGTACCGTCGGTGACGTGCTGGGTAAATACCATCCTCATGGCGACAGTGCCTGCTATGAAGCCATGGTACTGATGGCACAGCCGTTCTCCTACCGCTATCCGCTGGTCGATGGCCAGGGAAACTGGGGCGCGCCGGACGATCCTAAATCTTTCGCCGCCATGCGTTATACCGAGTCGCGCCTGTCGAAGTATGCCGAAGTGCTGCTGGGCGAGCTGGGGCAGGGCACGGCTGACTGGGTGCCGAACTTTGACGGCACGATGCAGGAGCCCAAGATGCTGCCGGCGCGGCTGCCGAACATCCTGCTGAACGGCACCACCGGCATTGCGGTGGGCATGGCAACGGATATTCCGCCGCACAACCTGCGTGAAGTGGCGCAGGCCGCTATCGCCCTGATTGACGATCCGAAAACCAGCCTGGATGCGCTGCTGGAAATCGTGCAGGGCCCGGATTTCCCGACTGAAGCCGAGATCATCACGCCTCGTGACGAGATTCGCAAAATCTATCAGAACGGACGCGGTTCGGTGCGTCAGCGCGCGGTGTGGAAAAAAGAAGACGGCGAAGTGGTGATCACCGCGCTGCCGCATCAGGTATCCGGCGCGCGCGTGCTGGAGCAGATCGCCAACCAGATGCGCAACAAAAAGCTGCCGATGGTAGAGGATCTTCGTGACGAATCCGATCACGAAAACCCCACCCGGCTGGTGATCGTGCCGCGATCCAATCGCGTCGATCTTGAGCAGGTCATGAACCACCTGTTCGCCACCACCGATCTGGAAAAAAGCTACCGCATCAACCTCAATATGATCGGCCTGGATAACCGTCCGGCGGTAAAAAACCTGCTGGAGATCCTGTCTGAATGGTTAGTGTTCCGTCGTGACACCGTGCGCCGCCGTCTGAACTACCGTTTAGATCGCGTGCTGCGCCGTTTGCATATCCTTGACGGTTTGCTGGTGGCGTTCCTCAATATTGATGAAGTGATTCATATCATCCGTACCGAGGACGAGCCGAAACCGGTACTGATGTCGCGCTTTGACATTAGCGAAACCCAGGCTGAAGCGATCCTTGAACTCAAGCTGCGTCATTTGGCCAAGCTGGAAGAGATGAAGATTCGCGGCGAGCAGAGCGAGCTGGAAAAAGAGCGCGATCAGCTGCAGGCGATTCTGGCGTCCGAACGCAAAATGAATACGCTGCTGAAAAAAGAGCTGCAGGCAGACAGCAACAATTTTGGCGACGACCGCCGTTCACCGCTGCGTGAGCGTGAAGAAGCGAAAGCGCTGAGTGAAACCGAGCTGGTGCCGTCCGAGCCTGTCACCATTGTGCTGTCGCAGATGGGCTGGGTGCGCAGCGCTAAAGGACATGACATCGACCCGGCAGGGCTGAGCTACAAAGCGGGCGACAGCTATCTGGCGGCGGCGCGCGGCAAGAGTAACCAACCTGTGGCCTTTATCGATTCCACCGGACGCAGCTATACGCTGGATCCCACCTCGCTGCCGTCGGCACGCGGGCAGGGCGAGCCGCTGACCGGTAAGCTGACGCCACCGCCGGGTGCAGTTATGGAGCAGGTGCTGATGGAGCCGGAAGAGCAGCGTTTGCTGATGGCGTCTGATGCCGGATACGGTTTCATCTGTACCTTCAACGATCTGATTTCGCGCAACCGTGCGGGTAAAGCGCTGCTGACGCTGCCTGAAAATGCCCGCGTGATGACGCCCATGGCTGTACATCACGAAGATGACATGCTGCTGGCCATTACGCAGGCGGGCAGGATGTTGATGTTCCCGGTCGGCGAGCTGCCGCAGATGTCAAAGGGCAAGGGCAACAAGATTATCTCGATTCCGTCTGCGGATGCCGCGTCGGGAGCGGATAAACTGGCCTGGCTGATGATCCTGCCACCGGGCAGTGCGATTACGCTACACGTTGGCAAACGCAAGCTGCTGTTACGCAGTGAAGAGTTGCAGAAGTTCCGTGCCGATCGCGGCCGTCGTGGCACACTGCTGCCGCGCGGCCTGCAAAAAATTGATCGGGTCGAACTGGATGCGCCGGCACGTCCCGGCAGCGCGGACAGCGACGCGTAATTCACCCGGCTGGCCCCGGCCAGCCGTGTCACATTGAGGAAAATATGTTACTGATATTACGCACTATTATCGTAGTGATTTATTCAATATTGCTGAGTTTTTTTGGCTGTATCTGGTGCCTGTTCTCGCCACGTAATCCGCGCCACGTTGCGACCTTTGGTCACCTGTTTGGCAAATTATCGACGCTGTTTGGGCTTAAAGTTGAGCTTCGTCGGCCCGAAGGCGCGGATAACTACGGCAACGCGATTTACATCGCTAACCACCAGAACAACTACGATATGGTCACTGCAGCCAAGATTGTGCAGCCAACAACGGTCACCGTCGGTAAAAAAAGCCTGTTGTGGATACCTTTTTTTGGTCAGCTTTACTGGCTGACCGGCAACCTGCTGATCGATCGTGACAACCGCGCCAAAGCACACGGGACGATCGGTGAGCTGGTGGATCAGTTTAATAAAAAACGCATCTCCTTCTGGATGTTCCCGGAGGGCACGCGCAGCCGTGGTCGTGGGTTGTTACCCTTTAAAACCGGGGCATTTCATGCCGCCGTTGCCGCAGGCGTGCCGATCATTCCGATTGTGGTATCGAATACTCACGGCAAGATTAACCTCAACCGCCTGAAAAACGGACTGGTGATTGTGGAAATGCTGCCGCCGGTAGACGTGAAACAATTCGAATCCTCTTCGGTGCGCAAGCTGGCGACTCACTGCCGGGAATTGATGGCGGCCAAGCTGGAAGAGCTGAACGCCGAAGTCGAAGAACGCGAAAAAAACGGTAAAATCTAACCGATAAGCCCTTTATCGGACTATTCTGCATGGATGCCCCACGGTGAGTCAGCATGACGTTGCTCGCCGTGCACGCAGCACAGCAATGACAGCAATAAAAACAGAGTTGGCGGTTCAGCGCCACGCGTAAAAGGTCTGAAATTCAATGTCTTTCAGCAGACGTCAGTTTATCCAGCTTTCTGCCGGTGCGGCGCTCAGTGCCGCGCTTGTACCTCATGCGGCGCGTGCCGCTTCTGCGGGCGGTGATACGCCCCTGCCTGTCCCGCCGCTACTGGAATCTCGCCGCGGTCAGCCGCTGTTTCTGACCCTGCAGCGCAGCCACTGGTCGTTTAACGGCGATAACAATAAAGTCCCGGTCTGGGGCATCAACGGCATGTACCTCGGCCCCACGGTGCGCGTGTACAGCGGTGATGATGTCAAACTGATTTACAGCAACCGCCTCAATGAACCCGTTTCAATGACGGTCAGTGGCCTGCAGGTGCCGGGCGCACTGATGGGCGGCGCGCCGCGCATGATGTCAGCCGGGGTCGACTGGGCACCGGTTTTACCCATTCGCCAGAGTGCCGCGACCTGCTGGTATCACGCCAACACGCCAAATCGCATGGCCCCGCACGTCTACAACGGCCTGGCGGGCATGTGGCTGATTGAGGATGACATCAGCAAGCAGCTACCTTTGCCGAAACACTATGGCGTGGATGATTTCCCCCTGATTATTCAGGATAAACGGCTGGATAACTTTGCCACGCCGGTTTATGACCCACCGGGCGACGGCGGTTTTCTCGGCGATACGCTGCTGGTTAACGGTGTGCGTAACCCTTTTGTCGAGGTATCACGTGGCTGGGTCCGTCTGCGGTTGCTTAACGCCTCCAATGCGCGGCGTTATGAACTGAGCCTCAGTGACAACCGGCCCTTCACGGTGATTGCCAGCGATCAGGGCTTTCTGCCGTCACCCGTCGCCGTACAGCGCTTAACTCTGGCGCCGGGCGAACGGCGTGAAGTCTTAGTGGATATGTCGCAAGGGGATGAAGTCTCCATCACGGCAGGCACGGCGGCGGGCATTATGGATCGTTTGCGCGGTTTCTTTGAGCCCTCTACGATCCTGACCTCAACGCTGGTGCTTACGCTGCGGCCTACCGGCCTGCTGCCGCTGGTGACGGATAACCTGCCGATGCGTTTGCTGGCCGATCAGATTCTGGATGGCGCCTCGGTACGCACGCGTGAGTTCCGCATTGGCGACAGCCTGCCGGGCATCAATGGTGCCGTCTGGGATATGAACCGCATTGATTCTACCGCACAGCAGGGCACGTTCGAACGCTGGATTATTCGCGCCGATCGTCCGCAATCTTTCCACATCCAGGGCGTCATGTTCCTGATTAAGAGCGTAAACGGCGCTCAGCCGATGGGCGAAGATCGCGGCTGGAAGGACACGGTCTGGGTGGACGGGGATGTAGAGCTGCTGGTGAGCTTTACGCAAAGTTCTTCTGAGCATTTTCCGTTTGTCTATCACAGCCAGACGCTGGAACTGGCGGATCGCGGCACGGCAGGTCAGCTGCTGACGCAACCCACGCTGTCTTAGCGGCACGCGTGCTTCAACAGGGCAGGAGAGCCTCTCCTGCCCGTGCCCTTCGGAGATTAAAACCGAAGAAGCTGCAGCATCAACTGGGGCATCTGGTTGGCCTGAGCCAGCATCGCTACGCCGGCCTGCTGTAAAATCTGCGCCTGTGACAGCGCCGATACTTCTGTCGCGTAATCAACATCCTCTATCCGGCTCCGTGCGGCAGTGAGATTGGTTACCATGCTCCCCAGGTTGGCGATAGCGGACTGAAAGCGGTTCTGGTCTGCCCCCATCATGCTGCGTTGCGTGTCAACGAACTGAATCGCCCGGTCAATATCAGTCAGAGGCGAGTTCCCCGTCGCTGTCCCGTTCGCTCCGCCAGTCACTGCGCCTTTCAGAACGTCAAAACCCTCTGCGGCAACCGTACGTGCGGCCCCGTTAACGGTGTCACCTGATGTCATCTGCCGGACGTTGAGCGTGGTGCCGGTTGTTCCCGCTTTTAGCAGGTTGTACCGGTCACTCGAGTCAATATCGATGCTGATGGTTTCACCGTCTTCCGCACCGACCTGAAAGCGATACTCGGACGCACCCGATCCGGTATTCAGCACCTTAATGCCATTGAAATCCGTTTGCGCCGTAATGCGGTTAATTTCCTCCATTCGCTGGTTCACTTCGGTCTGAATCGAGTCGATATCCGCAGCGGAGTTGCTTCCATTTTGTGCCTGTACCGTCAGGTCGCGTATACGTTGCAGGTTGTTATTTATTTCATCGAGCGCGCCCTCAGCGGTTTGTGACAGCGAAATACCCTCACCGGCGTTTCGGGTGGCAACCGTCATTCCGTTGATCCTTGAGGTCAGACGGTTAGCTATCGCCATCCCGGCAGCATCATCTTTAGCGCTGTTAATGCGGAGTCCGGAAGAGAGGCGTTCAATGGCCGTCGACATCGCGTTTTGCGAAAGGAAAAGGTCATTCTGAACGATCAATGACAGGATATTGGTATTGATAACCGACATGACAGGCTCCTGGGTTGATAACGTTACGCTTTACTTCACTGCGCCTTAATGCCGCGATCCCTTGAACGGGGGCGGGCAGGCAGCAGAGCCAGGCTAAAAGATCATAACGTTAATCATTATCACCCCGGTTATCAGACCGGCACAGTCAGTCAGCCCGGCGGTGTGTTGCAAAGCGTGTCGCGCTAACAGGGAACGGGGCCACCAGCAGGCTGAGCCCGTTTTTAAACGGCACAGATAACCGTATTGCTGGCGGATAAGGCAAGGTTTTAGAGGGGGGATTTGACTTAACGAGGCGCAGGATGTGGCGATGTGCTGGCGAGCCGCTCATCTTGTGCCGGAGAAGACGAATGCGCCTGACGCAGGCTGATCATCAATGATGTCCTTTGACACAGATTTTAAAAAATCTTAAAACTCCCCGCTCCCGCGCAGCCATAAAAAAAGCCTCCCCCAGCCGGGAGAGGCGATGCGTACCCACTCTCTTGTTAAGTCGAGGCAGGCGATGGTCAGCCGTTGAACGTATCCGGGTCAGGCCCCAGGCGATTACCGCTGTCCAGCTTCGCAATCTCGCTCATTTCTGTCTTATCCAGACGGAAATCAAACACCTTGAAATTTTCTTCAATGCGCGCAGGCGTGACGGATTTAGGGATCACCACCAGGCCGCTGTCCAGGTGCCAGCGGATGACGATTTGCGCCGGGGTTTTACCGTATTTTTTCGCCAGCGATTTGATGATGTCCTGATCGAATACGCCTTCACCGCCCTGGGCCAGCGGACTCCAGGATTCAGTCTGAATCTGGTGCATGGCGTTCCAGGCATGGAGCGTGCGCTGTTGCAGCATGGGATGCAGCTCAATCTGGTTGATGACCGGAGTCACGCCCGTCTCTTCCAGCAGTCGCTTCAGGTGCGGCTGATTAAAGTTGCACACGCCGATGCTCTTCACCAGGCCCTGCTGCTGCAGTGCGATCATGTGTTTCCAGGCTTCAACGTAGTGATCATTCTCAGGACACGGCCAGTGCATCAGATAGAGGTCAACCTGATCCAGCTTGAGTTTTTCCAGGCTGGTTTCCAGCGCCTGCTGAACGTTTTGCTGGTCGCTGTTCCACAGCTTGGTCGTGACAAAGATATCGTCACGCGCGACCTCCGTTTCCTGTAGCGCCTGACCTATGGCTTCTTCATTTTTATACGCGGCGGCGGTATCAATTGAGCGATAGCCGACCTCCAGCGCTTTCAGCACGGCATGACGGGCATCTTCGACGCTGGCTTGCCACACGCCAAGTCCCAGTTGCGGCATCATGTTACCATCGTGCAGTTTGATAATGGGTTGGTCTGCCATAACATGCTCCTTACATTTGCAGTAAACCAGTGAATCCTCGCTGTGCTTAAGTCTAGCTAACAATTTTCAGGCTGCCTGTGAACCGCACAGGATAACCCTGCCTGATCCTGTAAACTTCTTGCCTGATTCTCCATTTTGCTGGCGAATTAACCAGGCGCGCGGCAAACTGCTGTTTTATTTTCTGGAGTGATTATGCCTCACGACGCATTGTGCCAACGTCTGGCTCAGCAGGTGGTCACGCTGATGACACATGGCCGTCACCAGCGCTGTCCGGTAGAAAACGTTTCTCTGATCTACGCCGATCAGTATCGTCCGCGCACGCCCATCATGTATCAGCCGGGCATCGTCATTCTGTTTCAGGGCGGTAAAACCGGCTATCTCGGCAGTACTGTTTTTCAGTACGACGCCACAAAATATTTAATGCTGACCGTGCCCTTGCCGGTCGAATGCGAAACCTGGGCCTCACCGGAGCAGCCGTTGGCCGGAATGTGTTTACGCGTGGACACGGCCAGTCTGCAGGATCTGCTGATGGATATAGGTGACGACGAAGGGTTTCAGCCACAGCCGCTCACCTCCGGTATTCACTCCGGCTGGTTAACCGAGCCCATGTTGTGTGCCGCAGAACGCCTGCTGGATGTGATGACGCAGCCGCGCGATGCGCGCGTGCTGGGGCCGCATATTGTGCGGGAGATTATTTATTACGTGCTGACCGGGCCGATAGGCGGCGCGCTGCTCTCGCTGGTGAGTCGGCAGACGCAGTTCAGCCAGATCGCTCGCGCGCTGCGCCGCATTGAGAATCACTATGCCGATAACCTCAGCGTGGATGCGCTGGCGGCGGAAGTGAACATGAGCGTGTCGGCGTTTCACCATAACTTTAAGGCCGTCACGCAGACGTCGCCGTTACAGTACCTTAAACGTTATCGTCTGCATCAGGCGCGGTTGCTGATGTTGCACGATGGCCTGAAAGCCAGCGTGGCGGCCGTGCGGGTTGGCTATGAAAGTCCGTCGCAATTTTCGCGTGAGTTTAAACGCTATTTTGGCGTGACGCCGGGAGAGGAAGTGAATCGGGTGCGCCAGACGGTGGCCGAACCGCCCGCCTGACGCAACCCGCTGTCAGGCGTGTTTCTGGCGACGTTTTTTCCAGATCACGATGACGCTGCCGACCAGGCCGACCACCAGTAACACCATCGGCAGTATCATCAGGATCGCCATGACCTGATCTTCATGACGTTTGATAAAGGGCACCTGGCTGATACCGTAACCCAGCGTGACCACGATGCCGACCCAGAGCAGGCCGCTGAGCCAGTTAAACAGCTGGAAACGGGCATTAGACAGTCCGGAAATGCCCGCCATGGTAGGCAACAGGGTACGAATAAACGCCAGGAAGCGGCCAACCAGAAGCGCCATCAGACCATGGCGGTTGAACATATTCCAGGCGCGTTGATGATATTGCGCCGGCAACTGCATCAGCCAGCTCTTCACCAGCTTCGTGTTGCCCAGCCAGCGCCCCTGCAGATAACTCAGCCAGCAGCCCAGACTGGCGGCGACCGTAAGTATCACCAGTGTCGGGAAAAAGTCCATCACGCCTTTAGCCACCATGGCACCGGCCAGTAGCAAGAGGCTGTCGCCAGGCAAAAAAGAGGCAGGTAACAAACCATTTTCCAGGAATAGCGTCATAAACATTACGCTGTAAACGATCCAGACCACTTCTGGATTGGCCAGCGCGGCAAAGTCCTGATGCCAAAGCGCGTGCACAATCTCGTGTAAAACACCCATTAGCTATCCCATTACGTCAAAATGAAACTCAATTGTTCTGTTCAGACCTGGCTGACCTCTTACTTCCCACCACAGCATTGCGCGGTGAAGGGGTAAAATGTTGCGGTTCTTCTGCTGACTGAACACTTTTTTATAGATCGAATGTTAACAGCTAACCAGCCATGACCGGGTGTAATATCACGACGGTCGGCGCCTGGTTTATATCGTGTTTACTATTTTAGCGCGTCAGGCGATCAAAGCCTGCCTCAAGATCGACCAGCAGGTCATCGACATGCTCAAGACCAATGTGGAGCCGTATCAGCGTCCCCTCAAAGTCAACGCCACCGGCCGGGCGAATGGCCGCTAACTCTTCGGGCTGGTTGGCTAAAATCAGTGACTCATATCCACCCCAGGAATAAGCCATGCTGAAGTGATGAAAATGGTCGAGATAATTCGCCAGCTGTTCACGGCTCAGTTTTTGCCGCAGCACGAATGAAAATAAACCGCTGCTGCCGGTGAAGTCACGCTGCCAGAATGCATGCCCGCGGCACGAGGGCAGCGCCGGATGGTTAACACGCGCCACTTCAGGGCGCGCAGAAAGCCACTCTGCGACCTGCAGCGCACTCTCTTCATGCTGGCGCAGGCGCACGCCCAACGTACGTAAGCCACGGCTTGCCATGTAAGCCGTATCGGCATCCACCATCTGGCCCATCAGGTAGCTGTTTTCGCGCAGTTGGTCCCAGCAGCGGGCGTTGGCGACAGCGGTGCCAATCATGGCGTCACTGTGGCCGATCAGGTATTTCGTTCCAGCCTGAATAGAAATATCCACGCCCAGGGCCAGCGGGCTGAACAGCACGCCTGCCGCCCAGGTGTTGTCGATCATAATGATGGCGTCTGGCGCTTTAGCGCGTATCGCCGCAACGATAGCCGGCACGTCCTGCACTTCCATGGTGATGGAGGCAGGAGATTCCAGGAAAACCACGCGGGTATTGGGCTGAATCAGCGCGGCGATGTCGTGACCAATACAGTGATCAAACCAGGTGGTCGAGACCTGGAGCTTGCTGAGTATTTTTGTGCAGAAGTCCTGAGTCGGTTCGTAAACGGCGCCGCTCATTAAAATGTGGTCGCCCGCTTCGACAAACGCGAGGATGGCATTGGAGACGGCTGCTGCGCCGCAAGGATAGAGAACACAGCCCGCGCCGCCCTCCAGCTCCGTCATGGCATCCTGCAAGGCGAAATGCGTCAGGGTGCCGCGACGGCCGTAAAACAGTTCGCCTTTCGCGCGCCCTGCGGTGGCCCGTTTTTTCTCTGCAACGCTATCGAAAACCAGTGAAGAGGCTCGCTGAATGACCGCATTCACCGAGCCTTGGGTATAACGCTTGTTGCGTCCAGCGCTGACGAGGGTGGTATCAATTTTTTTCGTGGTCATAACTCTCTACTTTGCCGCTTGCAACTCAGCCTTCACGTTACCACGAATTTTGCAGCGACGTTGAGGGGCAAAACAGATTATTGACGCAGCAGCAGGGAGATTTCCCGGGCCGCCTCCTGCAGCAGCGGCAAATGGTGCTGGCGCAGCGTATCGGCAGAAACCTGCCCGGCATGCACGCCCACGTTGAGCGCGGCCACTATTCGGCCCCCCGGCGCGCTGAGCGGCACGGCGAGAGATCGCAGCCCGATTTCCAGTTCCTGATCGTTAATGGCGTAGCCCTGCTGCCTGACGCGCGCCAGTTCTTCACGCAGCGCGCTGCTGCTTACCAGCGTATGACTGGTATAACGCAGCTGGGTCAAGCGCGCCAGGTAATCGTTAAGCGGTTCACTGGCCAGGCCGCTTAACAGCACTCTTCCCATGGAGGTGGTGCTGGCAGGCAGGCGGCTGCCGATGTGCAGGTCAATCGTCATAATGCGCGATGCCGACGCACGGGCGATGTAGAGAATGTCGTCCCCGTCCAGTACCGCCATCGAACAGGACTCGTTCAGCGTCTGGCTGAGCTGACGCAAAACCGGCTGCGAGGCGCTGGCAAGCGGCGTTGCGCCTAACCAGTTGTGGCCGAGAGAGAGCACGCGCGGACGCAGTTCAAAGTTTTTGCCATCCTCCGCATACACAAACCCCAGCTTGCTCAGCGTATACAGACAGCGCCGCACGGCCGCACGGGGAATGCCCGTACGCTGACTGATTTGCGACACGGACATCAGGCGGCGCTGTGGCGTAAACGCCTGTAGCACTTCCAGTCCCCGCGCCAGGGAGGCCATAAAATTGGGATCGCCTTTCCAGGGATCGCTGTTACCGCGCAGTCGTTGTTGTTCATCCGTCATGGTTTTCTCCTGTCAGTGGCTTGATGCGCGCACGCCTGTGTGCGCGATCACAATGTCCTGTTTTATCCCGTCAGTGACCGATAATCGCACACTATTTCGATTATCGGTATTGTTTGCTGTCACAGAGCGATCTACTTTTTGGCTATTCACGACAAGCCGGCCTGTGCCGGGCGAAAGGAAGAGCAGATGATCGATAAAAGTGTGGCAACGCTGGCAGAGGCCGTTGCGGTGATACCGGACGGGGCCAGCATCATGATTGGCGGATTTGGACCCGCAGGCCAGCCCCTGGAGCTGATTGATGCGCTGATTGACCATGGCGTGCGCGGGCTGACGGTGATCAGCAACAACGCGGGCAACGGCGAAAGTGGCCTGGCCGCGCTGCTGAAGGCCGGCTGTGTTGAGAAGATGATTTGCTCTTTTCCCCGCCAGGTCGATTCCTGGGTGTTCGACGAACGCTATCGCCGGGGAGAAATTGCACTGGAGCTGGTGCCGCAGGGCAACCTTGCCGCCAGAATGCAGGCGGCAGGGAGCGGGCTGGGGGGGATTTTCACGCCAACCGCCTTTGGTACACCGCTGGCGGAGGGCAAAGAAACCCGTGAAATCGACGGTCGTCATTACGTATTTGAAAAGCCGCTCAAGGCTGATTTTGCCCTGATCAAAGCGCATCAGGGCGACCGCTGGGGCAACCTTGTTTACCGCAAAGCGGCACGAAATTTTGGTCCGGTGATGGCCATGGCCGCTACGACCACGATTGCGCAGGTGGCAGAACTGGTGCCGCTCGGCCAGCTCGATCCTGAAAACGTCGTCACGCCGGGTATTTTTGTGCAGCGGCTGGTGGCCGTGGCTAATCCCGTGACCCTGACCCTTTCCGCCTGAGGAGTAGGCTATGCAAAAACTCACCCGAGACCAACTGGCACAGCGCGTGGCGCGCGATATTCCTGAGGGCGCCTACGTCAATTTGGGCATCGGCCTGCCCACCCGCATTGCCAACTATCTGCCTGCAGATAAAGAGATCTTCCTGCACAGCGAGAATGGGCTCCTCGGCATGGGGCCCGCTCCCGTCGCCGGAGAGGAGGATCCAGAGCTGATCAACGCCGGGAAAGAGCAGGTAACGCTGCTGCCTGGCGGCTGTTTTTTCCACCACGGCGACTCGTTTGCCATGATGCGCGGCGGGCATCTGGATATCTGCGTGATGGGGGCCTATCAGGTGTCTGTCGGCGGCGATCTGGCTAACTGGAGCACTGGGGCGCAAGACGCGATTCCTGCCGTAGGCGGGGCGATGGATCTTGCCATCGGCGCGCGCAAAGTCTATGTGATGATGGATTACCTGACCAAAAAAGGGGAGTGCAAGCTGGTCAAACAGTGCAGCTATCCGCTTACCGGTCTGGGCTGCGTCAGTCGTCTCTATACCGATATGGCCGTGATCGATATTACCCCACAGGGCCCGCTGGTGGTGGAGTGCTGCCCCGGGCTGAGTTTTGATGCGCTGCAGGCGTTAACGCCGGTGCGTTTATTGCAACCTGAACTGGCTACCGCCTGAGGAGAAGCTGATGCAACAGGCGTTTATCTGCGATGCACTCCGTACGCCCTTTGGCCGTTACGCGGGCGCGCTTGCCAGCCTGCGTGCTGACGATCTGGCTGCTTTACCCTTAGCGGCGCTGTTAGCCCGCCAGCCGGCTTCGGTGGCGCAGGCTATTGACGATGTGATTTACGGCTGCGCAAATCAGGCGGGAGAAGACAACCGTAACGTGGCGCGCATGGCGCTGTTACTGGCCGGGCTGCCGTCCAGCGTGCCGGGCACCACGCTCAACCGTTTGTGCGGCTCGGGGCTGGATGCCATCGGCACGGCCGCCCGGGCGATCAAATGCGGTGAGGCCGAAATAATGATAGCGGGCGGCGTGGAGAGCATGTCGCGCGCGCCCTTTGTGACCGGCAAAGCAGACAGCGCGTTTAGCCGTTCCCTGAAAATGGAAGACACGACGATGGGATGGCGCTTCATCAACCCGCAGATGCGCGCTCGCTTTGGTGTCGAAACCATGCCGGAAACTGCAGAAAACGTAGCGCGTGATTTCGCTATCAGCCGCGCCGATCAGGATGCTTTTGCCCTGCGTAGTCAGTTGCGTACCGCCCGGGCGCAGGAAATGGGCCTGTTTAGTGACGAACTGATGGCGGTGAGCATCCCGCAGCGCAAAGGCGAAGCCCTGAACGTCACCTGTGACGAGCATCCGCGCAGCACCTCGCTGGCGGCGCTGGCGGGCTTAAAAGGCGTGGTCAGCCCGGACGGCAGCGTGACGGCGGGTAACGCATCGGGCATTAACGATGGGGCCTGCGCCTTGCTGCTGGCGAGCGAGAACGCGGCGGCAGAACATGGACTGACGCCACTGGTGCGGATTGTGGCGATGGCGGCCTGTGGCGTGGAGCCGCGCATTATGGGCTATGGTCCGGTGCCTGCCGTGCGTAAAGTGCTGGCTCAGAGTGGCCTGACGCTGGCGCAAATGGACGTGATCGAATTAAATGAGGCTTTCGCTGCCCAGGCGCTGGCTGTGACGCGCGCACTGGGACTGGCCGATGATGCTGCCCATGTGAATCCCAACGGCGGCGCGATTGCGCTGGGACATCCGCTGGGCGCGTCAGGCGGCAGGCTGGCCATGACCGCAGCGTATCAGCTGCGGCGCACGGGCGGCCGTTACGCGCTGTGCACCATGTGCGTGGGCGTGGGGCAAGGCATCGCACTCATTCTGGAACGGGTATAACCAATGTCTCTTTACCGCGCCATGTTTATGGCCTCTCCCCTTGACGACTGCTTTAGCGATACGGCGTTGTTACAGGGAATGCTGGATTTCGAAGCCGGGCTGGCACAGGCGCTGGCCACGGCAGGCGTGATCGATCACGCCGCCGCTCACTGTATTCAGGCCTGTTGCCAGGCGCAGGCGATCGATACGGCGGCGCTGACGCAGGCGGCGGGCCTGGCGGGCAACCTGGCGATTCCGCTGGTTAAACAGCTCACTGCCGTGGTTGCGGCGGCGTCGCCCGAGGCCGCGCGCTATGTGCACTGGGGCGCAACCAGTCAGGATGCCATCGACAGCGGACTGATGCTGCAACTGCGCACCGCGCTTAACGACACGGCTTCGCTGCTGGATCGGCTGATTGCCGCCCTGACGATTCAGTGCGAGCGGCACAGCACGACGCTGATGGTCGGCCGGACCTGGCTGCAGCACGCGCTGCCGGTGACGTTAGGCCTGAAGCTGGCGGGCACGCTGGATGCGCTGGTGCGTTTTCGTGCGCGACTGACGGCCATGCGGCCGCGGGTGCTGGTGCTGCAGTTTGGCGGGGCGGCGGGCACGCTGGCGTCCCTGGGGGAAAAGGGCGAACGCGTCGAGCAGGCGTTGTCTGATGTGCTGGCGCTGCCGCGAAGCGCTACGCCCTGGCATGCGCAGCGCGACAGAATCACCGAACTGGCGGGCTGGTATGCCGGTCTTACCGGTACGCTGGGCAAGCTGGCCCGGGACATGTCGCTTCTGATGCAGAGCGAAGTCGGCGAAGTCAGTGAACCCCTGGCGCCGGGGCGCGGGGGATCTTCTACCATGCCGCACAAACGGAACCCGGTGCTCTGCGCGGCGATTCTCAGCGCGGCCAACCGGGTGCCGGCCCTGATGTCAGGTCTGTATGCCGGTCAGGTTCAGGAGCACGAGCGTGCGCTGGGCGGCTGGCAGGCCGAGTGGCAGAGCCTGCCGCAGCTGATTATGCTCAGCGGCGCGGCGCTGGTGCACAGCACAGAACTGATCGACGGACTGGAAGTCCATGAAGAAGCCATGCAACGCAATCTCGGCCTGACACAGGGGCTCATCATGGCGGAAGCGGTCACGCTGGCGCTGGCAGACGCGCTGGGACGGCAGCAGGCCCATCATCATATTGAACAGTGCTGCCGTCGGGCGCTGGCGACGCAGCAGCGTTTGCTGACCGTCCTGTGCGCGGATGAAACCGTTGCCTCGCACCTGAGTCGGCCCGAACTGGAGAGGCTGCTCGATCCGGCGAACGCCACGGGCAGCGCGTCACGCTTTATTCACCAGGTTTTAGCGGCTGCGAGGGCCACATGATGTTGCATTACGTACTTGAGGGGCCAGACGATGCCTCGGTGATTTTATTCAGTAACTCCTTAGGCACAACGTCCGAGATGTGGCAGCCGCAGCGTGATGCGCTGATAGGGACGTATCGCCTTTTGCGTTACGACGTTCCCGGCCACGGTGCTTCGGCACCGAACGGACAAACCCGCTCGCTGGAACAGCTGGGGATAGCGGTCCTGTCGCTGCTGGACCAACTGGGCATCGACAGGGTGCACTTCTGCGGCATTTCAATGGGCGGGCTGACCGGACTCTGGCTGGCGCGTTTTCATCCGCAACGCCTGATCACGCTCACGATCGCCAACAGCGCGGCAAAGATCGGCGAGTCGGCCGCCTGGCGAGAGCGGGCCGCGCAGGCTCGTCAGTACGGCATGGCTGCCATTGCAGAGGGCGCGGCGGCACGCTGGTTTACCCCGGCCTTCTGTGAACGTGCGCCTGCGACGGTAAACCATCTGGTATCCCAGCTCAGCGCCTCTGACGCCGACAGCTACGCTGACTGTTGTGAAGCCCTGGCGACAGCCGATTTGCGCCACGAACTGGCGGCGATTTCGTTACCCGTGCTGGTGATTGCCGGGCGTGACGACAGGGTTACGACCCTGGCCGATGCAGACAGCATGGCTGAACAGATCCCGGGTGCGCAGCGTGTCGTGCTGCCCGCCTCGCACTTGTCCAGCGTCGAGGTCTGGCTGGCGTTTAACCGCGCGCTGCAGCCTTTTATTGACGCACAGCTGACCCAGCAGCAGCGCTACCAGCAGGGCATGACCGTACGCCGGGCGGTGCTCGGCGACGCCCACGTTGAGCGGACGCTCGAAAACCTGTCGCCGCTGAATGATGAGTTTCAGAACTTTATCAGCCGCTACGCCTGGGGCGAGATTTGGACCCGGCCCGGCCTGACTCGCCACACGCGCAGCCTGATCACCATCGGCATGCTGATTGCGCTCAACCGCGAAGCGGAGCTGAAAATGCACCTGCGGGCCGCGTTCAATAACGGCGTCAGCCGGGATGAAATCAAAGAGTTGCTGATGCATGCTGCGCTCTACTGCGGCCTGCCAGCATCCAACGCCGCGTTCCATCTGGCGCAGAGCGTTTTCGATGAGCAGGACAGCGCCCAGTAAACTGCGCTGTCAGACAGGCACGTCCAGCACCCGTTGCCGCAAGGCCGCCACCAGCTGCAGCTGCTCGGGTGGTGGCGCGTGCTGCTGGCGGGTCAGGATGCCGACCGCCTCAGCCATCCCCTGGCTGGGAAGCGGCAACGTGCGTAGCTGGTTGCTGGTCAGGTCGTCGCGCACCGCGCCGTAGGGCACCAGCCAGACGTAGCCGTGGCTCAGCGTCAGACGGCGGGCCAGCGTGGTTGACAGGGTTTCCACTGCGCCATCCGGTAATCTCAGGCCATGGCTGGTCATCAGCGATTCGGCATTCTGGCGCGGCACCGTGCCGCGTGGAGACAGGATCAGCGGCCAGCTCAGGGCTTCAGCCAGCGTTACGCCAGCATGCAGCAGAGGATGATGTGGGGCCACAACCAGACGCAGGGTTTCCAGATACAGCAGCTCGAAGTTCAGGCCATCCATCAATACGGGTTCAGCCATGCGCCCAATCCCCAGCGCCATCTGCCCTGATTTTATCCCCATCAGCAACGCATCATTCGCCAGCGTGCTGACCTGAATGCGCCAGCCCGGATAGTGCTGCTGCAGGCCGGCTAATACCGGCGCCACCACGCTGACAATGGCGGTAGGCAGTGCGCCAATATGCATCGGTCCGGGCTGCGGCGCACTGCCGGGACGCATCACCTGGTCCACAATATTCAGCGCATCAAGAATACGGATGGCATCGTGCAGGAATCGCGTGCCGCTGGCGGTGAGTTCCGTCCCCTGGCGGCTGCGCAGCAACAGCGGCTCACCGGCAAGGTATTCGAGTTCGTTGAGGGTCTTGGACAGGGCGGGCTGGGTAATCCCCAGATGGAGCGCGGCGCGCCCCAGCGTCCCCTGCTGTGCAGTGGCCACAAAAGCGTGAAGATGGCGCACGCGCACGCGCTGACTAAACCGGGAAACCCTATCCATGACTCATGTTATGAATTTGCCGCCGAAGCGGCAAGGACATTGTCGTGGGCATATTAAGGTTCAGACATCGAAGAACACGGTTTCGTTTTCACCCTGCAGCCAGATATCGAACCGGTAGACTGTCTCGTCGCCGCGCTGTTCACGCCGCGCCAGCAAGGTGCGACGTCGCTTCTCCCATTCGATCACATTTAGCACAGGATCGGCGTCATTTGCCGCCTGCTCATCGGCGAAGTAGAGCCGGGTGTTCAGTCCGATGTTAATGCCGCGCGCCACAATCCACAGGTTAAGATGCGGCGCCATGGGGCGACCGTCGCGCCCGGTCACGCTACCGGGTTTGATCGTTTTGATACGCCAGATCCCGCTGTCGAAGTCGGAGCAGGTCCGTCCCCAGCCACGAAACGCCGGGTCCCGCGGCTTATCGTGCTGCCGATCGGCGGGATGGTTGTAACGCCCTTCGGCATTCGCCTGCCACACTTCAATCAGCACGTCGCGCACCGGCGTACCGGAACCGTCGTAAACGCAGCCTTCTACCACAATGCGCTCGCCGCGCGTTTCCGGCTGGGTCAGCACCTCACTGAAGTTGTTTTCAAAAATGTCGAAGCCCGCCGCATGGGGCGCCAGACCAATGTGCACATAAGGTCCGGCGGTTTGTGACGCCGTTTCGGCAAGATAGCGTTTCATGATGCCGCCCCCTGAGTGCGGTTTTCGAACCAGGTTGCGCGGTGCCCGCGCAGGACCAGGTCAAAGCGGTAGGCCAGGCAGTCCAGTGGCACGGCAGAGTGGGTATCCAGCTCGGCAATCAGCGTGCGCACGGCCGCTTCGCTGCCGACTGACTGAACAATGGGACAGCGGCCGATCAGCGGATCGCCCTCGAAATACATCTGGGTAATCAGGCGCTGGGCAAAGGCTTCGCCAGAGAGTGAGAAATGAATATGCGCCGGACGCCAGTCACTCACCTGATTCCGCCACGGGTAAGGACCGGGCTTAATGGTGCGGAAGCAGTAGTAGCCGTTATCGTCGGTCAGCATGCGACCGCACCCGCCAAAGTTTGGATCGATGGGCGCAAGATACTGATCTTTTTTGTGACGATAGCGCCCCCCGGCATTGGCCTGCCATACCTCAACCAGCGCGTTGCGCACCGGCTGACCAAATGCATCCCGCACGTAGCCATGCACAATAATCCGTTCGCCGATGGGTAAACCCTCTTTGGCGTAATTGAGGATAAGGTCACTGTCTCGTGGTCCGAGCTCCTGCTGGGTGAACACCGGTGCCGTGATTTCGGATAGCGAATTCTGCAAAGAAATCAGCGCGTTGCGTGGCGAGCGCAGCAGACTTGTTTTATACAAAGGCGCAAGCGCCGGTGGGTGATCACGATAGTCACGATGAACCAGTTCGCGGGCGGGCCAGTCATTTTTCATCCAGGCATCCTTATTATTTTCGGTACAGAGCGGGAAGTGTAGGAAGCGCAACTTGTAAAAGAAAAGTGAAAAATCGTCGGCTTTGTCATAACCAAAAATCATGACCTGTTACACATTGACGAAATGTTCCAACTGGTTCATAACAATTGCCAATCTCCGTTAGCAGAATGCCTCGCTGCTGACCGGCTGCTTTAAGGTCACCCCGTGACCGCTTATCAGGAGGCAACAATGAAACGTTCTGTCGCAACGGTCTCGGTATCGGGCACGCTGCCGGAAAAACTGCGAGCAATTGCCGCCGCAGGCTTCGATGGCGTTGAAATTTTCGATAACGATCTGGTCTATTATCCCGGCTCACCCGTGGAAATCCGCCAGCTGTGTGAAGCCCTCGGGCTGGAAATCTTGCTGTTTCAACCTTTTCGCGACTTCGAAGGCGGCCCCCGTGACAGGCTGGCGCAAAACCTGGCGCGCGCGGCGCGCAAGTTTGAGGTCATGCAGCAGCTGGGCTGTCAGCGGATGCTGGTCTGCAGCAATGTCTCACCCGACTGCAGTGACGACTTCGCCACACAGGTCAGCGATCTCACCGCTCTGGCAGAGCTGGCGGCTGAGCACGGTATTACTCTCGGTTATGAGGCGCTGGCCTGGGGACGACACGTCAGCCTGTGGCGCGACGCCTGGGCCCGCGTCAAGGCCGTCAACCATCCCGCGCTGGGGATCGTGCTCGACAGTTTTCATATTCTGTCGCGCGGCGACAGCCTGGACGGGCTGGAAGCGGTCCCGACGGAGAAAATTGTGTTCGTACAGCTGGCGGATGCACCGCTGCTAAAAATGGATGTGCTGTCGTGGAGTCGCCACTTCCGCTGTTTTCCCGGCCAGGGCGAATTCAATCTGACTCAGTTTATGACGCAACTGTCGGCGCATGGCTACCGGGATGCCTGGTCGCTGGAAATTTTCAACGATGGATTCCGCGCCTCGCCGGTGGTGCCTACCGCGCAGGATGGTTACCGATCGCTGCTGTGGCTGGAGGAGCAAACCCGTGACTGGCTGGTCGGACAGCCGCTGCTGCCGAGCGCGCTGGCCTCCCTGGCCGGGGAAGGGCTGTTCCACTCTGCGCCCCAGCCGCCGCTGTTGTCGCTGGAGTTCATTGAGTTTGCCGTCAGCCACAATGATGCTTTTGCACTCGGACAGTGGCTGACGCAGCTTGGCCTGGTTCATGCGGGCGATCATCGCTCCAAGCAGGTGTCGCTGTATCGTAACGGCAAGGTGCATGTGATTCTGAATGCGCAGCCGGAGAGCCAGGCCAGCGGGTATTATCATCAGCACGGTATTTCGCTGTGTGCGGTGGCCTGGCGGGTTCGCGGGGTCGATAAGCTGATCACGCGCGCGCAGGATTACGGTTACGCCATCTGGCAGGGGGAAACCGGCCCCAACGAACGCCAGATCCCGGCGTTATGTGCGCCTGACGGCAGCCTGATTTATCTGGTGGAAGATGAGCCTGCCGGTCAGGACGGCTACCACAGCGACTTCCACTTAACGCACCGCGCCGCGCCCCAGCCTGCGATGCAGACCATCGACCATCTGGCGATTGCCCTGCCGGATGATACGCGCGATAACTGGATTATGTTCCTGCGTAGCGTGCCGGGTTTTGTGCAGGATACCGAGTGGGAACTGCCCGATCCGCTGGGGCTGGTGCGTAGCCGCGTGCTGCGAAGCCCCAACGATGCGATTCGCCTGCCGCTAAACATGTCGGTCAGTCGGGAAACCCAGATAGCCCGCGCTTTAACGACCTATCAGGGCGCAGGTTTGCAGCACGTCGCCTTTGGCTGTGACGATCTGTTCAGTGCGGTAAAGGCCGCGCGCGAACGTGGGCTGAAAACCTTGCACATTCCCGATAACTATTATCAGGACCTGATGGCGCGTTTCGATCTTGACGCCGATTTTCTGGCGCAGCTCCAGCGTTACGATGTGCTGTACGATCGGGACGAACAGGGCGGGGAGCTGCTGCACGTCTATACGCTTCCCTATGAAAAGGGCCGCTTCTTCTTTGAGCTGCTGGAACGACGTGGCGGCTATCGTGGCTTTGGCGCGGCCAATGCTCCCGTGCGGCTGACCGCCATGCGGTAAGACGCTGATGGGCCAGTTTCGCTGGCCCGCTATCCTGCTCAGACCGCTTCTCTGCCTGTTCTCGCCCGCTCAAATCCGCCCGATCCCGCTCACAATCCTTTGCCGATAACGGAACCCATGCTGCCAGAAAAATTGTCTTTTTTAACAATCTATTAACGCAGATTTGGTGTTTAATTCGCGCATAATCGTGCGATAAACGCACAAAATTTCGATTATCGCCGTTTAACGCATTACAGCGCCTGCATATAGTAACCCCACATTACGTATTTCACCGGAGAGTCACCGTGGCGGAAAGCAAAGCAATTGATGTTCGGGCGTTAATCGACAGCCGCCCGCTGGGGATGTGGCAAAAAATGGTGGTGCTGTTTGGCTTCTGCATCATCGCCCTCGATGGGTTTGATATTGCCATCATGGGGTTCATTGCACCTGAACTGAAAGCGGACTGGGGCATCACCAATCGCGAACTGGGGCTGATCATCAGCGCTGCCCTGGTGGGGCTGGCGCTGGGCGCAATGCTCTCCGGCCCGCTGTCAGACAGGCTGGGTCGCAAAGTCGTGATTATTAACAGCGTGTTCTTTTTTGGCGCCTGGACGCTGATAACCGCCTTTTCGCAAAATATGGAACAGATGATCCTGTTCCGTTTTCTGACCGGTCTGGGATTAGGCGCGGCGATGCCCAACGTGGGCACGCTGGTGGCCGAGTTTGCTCCTGCCAGACGACGGGCATTCCTTATCACCGTGGTGTTTTGTGGCTTCACGTTTGGCGCAGCGCTGGGTGGCTTTGCCGCCTCCTGGCTGATGCCGCACTTCGGCTGGCATTCTGTCCTGATGCTGGGCGGGATCCTGCCAATGCTGTTCGTGCCGTTACTGCTCTGGGCGCTGCCGGAATCGGTGTGCTTTTTAGTGGTAAGGCGTGCCGCCAGCAAAAAAATTCACCGTATTCTGGCTAAGCTGGCACCAGATCTGGATCTGCAGCAGTGCAGCGTCGAACTGCCGCCGGTCAGCAAGGCCAGGGCGCAGCCGGTAAAAGTCGTACTTAACGACCAGTACCGGTTTGGCAGCCTGATGCTGTGGGGCGCCTATTTTACCGCACTGTTTTTATTCTATACCCTGGGCAGTTGGCTCCCCATGCTGATCAAGGATAACGGTTTTGACGTGGTGCAGGCCGCCATTATCACGGCTCTGTTCCAGGCGGGCGGAACCTGCGGTTCGCTGTTTTCGGGCTGGCTGATGGACAGGATTGAATCGCACCGGGCGCTGTCGATGATTTACGGCGCGGGCGCGCTGTTCACGGTGGGGATGGGATTTTCGCTGGCGCACCCGGTGCTGCTGGGCGGTTGCGCCATGATGATCGGCTTCTGCATCGGTGGCGCTAACACGGGAATGAATGCGCTTTCGGCCAGCTTTTATCCCACCGAGGCGCGTGCAACGGGCTCCAGCTGGATGCACGGCGTAGGGCGCATCGGGGCCATTCTCAGCGCGCTGGTGGGGGCAGAGATGCTGGCGCTGGGCTGGGGGTTCGCCACTATTTTCGCCGTGCTGGCCATCCCGGCCCTGTTAACGGTGGCGATGATAACGGCCAAGGGGCGCAGTCAGCAGCGCCAGGCGGGCGAAAGAAGCACGCCTTCCCGCTGGGGGATAAGCCCTGGCGATATCCGCTAATCACCCGCCACCGGGCCAGGCTTTGTGGACGTGTCGCCTGCTCAGGGCTGACAGCCCGGGGATGCCGCCAGCGGGTTCTGCGGCGGCGTGATCAACGGAGGAGCGGCGTTGTAGTGCGGAGTGGTACAGGGCGGTAACGATTGCGCCTGCGGCGACCTGAGCAAGGCATCCGGTGAAAACAGAGAGGGCTCTGCCGGGCTGACATGGATGGCTGAGTCTGATTCGGGAGCCGCACGGAACGGCGGGCGCACGTTGCGCCTTCGCGTTTTATCCGACTGATGACCGTAGTGAAAACGCTTTAGTCTGCCCGGCGGCGCCGCATTGCGTGAGGCGTGGATAAAACGAATCAGGGCCACGCTGCGCAACTGGCGACTGAAACACTTCACGATGCCGGATGAGGGTTTACCTGACTCATAACAGCGCCTGAAAAAGTGCAGGGTGATCAGCGTGTTGGTCGCCGCATAACAGGCACCAGAGCAGGATGAGATCATGTTTGAACCCGGCAGCAGCAGCGACACAAATAACAGGCAGCGGGATAGCCACAGCAGCATCGTCCGGTCTGGCGTCGTGATGGGGAGCGGTGACGAGCCGTCTGCAGAACGGGCGGGCGCAGTAAGCGGCCCTGTGGCGTCAGCGCGATGGCCGTCAGGACCAGGCAATATCGAAGCGTGCGCAGCGCGTGATGCGTGATCTTGCGCGCGTGCACGGTTAAAGCCTATACGGCGATCCCGTAATAAGCGCTGCTGTCGTTTCCGACGTAAAAGTGACGTTAGGCTGGTTATGATTGTGTTGCTCATAGGCTGTTTATCGTTATGTTTGCGCACCCACCGTTCGCAGAGGCTAACCGCTGCGCCCGAAAGCGATTTTTCACATACTCGCTTCTCTGACAATCAAAATGCCGATTTATGCTGACTCTCGTGTAATTAATTGGCCCGATAATAAAATACGCTGCCTTGGGCGCTCAGGGTCTTGTAGCTGGCGCAGGATAAGCTCAGCCGCCTGGCGGCCGGTTTCTTCACTGGCGGAGGAAACATAGGTAAAAGAGGGCGAGGTGAGGTTCACGTGCAGCATGTCCTCAAAGCCCATCAGAGCGACCTGTTGGGTCAGAAACACGTCTTTACCCACGGTGCGACCGGTGTGATGAATACCGGACATCGCCCCGATTATCGCATCCGGAGAGTGACAGAGCAGCGCGGTAATGGTGTTGTTTTGCTCCAGTAACTGACGCGTGGCAAAGGCGGCTGAGTGGGTATCGTCACGGCAGGATGGCGTAAATCCTTCCCTTACGGCCAGCCCGTGTTGAGTCAGGGCGCTGCGAAACCCCAGTAAGCGCTGCTGACGGATCAGGTCGCCTTCAATTCCCCCAATATAGGCAATATTGCGGTGACCGCGTTCAATCAGATAGCGGGTCGCCAGGTGGGCGGCCTGGTGGTTGTCACGCATGACCAGATTACACTTCTCCGCCAGCAGCGACTGGGACACCACCACCAGGGGTAAAGGGCAGTGGAGAAGCTGCGACGGCAGGCTGGCATTTCGCCTGTCTGACGCCAGACAGACAACGCCAGCGACGCCCTGCTGTTTAAAGGAGAGCAGGCAGCGCGTCAGCGATTCGCCGTCGTCAGTGGGCTGCCCCAAAAACACCATATAGCCCTGCTTTTCCAGCTGCTGCACAAGGCTTGCCATAACCTTCACGGAGAAACTGTCGCTGAAATCACGCAGAATCAGACCGATAAGGTTAGAGGTGCTGGCGCGCAGGTTGGCGGCTGCCACATTCTGAACGTAGTCGAGCGCATCAATGGCGGCGTGAACTTTCCTGATGGTGGCATCGGATATTTTTCCTTTTTGACGCAGCACCAACGAGACGGTCGAAACCGACACGCCGGCGTGTTTAGCCACATCAGTAATGCTGACTCTCTTCAAACCTGCTCCCTGAAATTCACCTGCTCAGCCTGTTATCGCCTTGCCCGCCATCGTCAGAAAGCCAGGCCTGCATCAGCCTGTCATCCCGGACAGCGTCTGGGCAATAAATTGCGCTCTGGCGCCAAAAATAATTTGTATACCGTTATCGCCGACAAAAACCACGCCGCGGGCGCCAAGATTATTCAGCCCTTCACGGTCAACGTCATGGCTGTTGACGACTTCAAGCCGTAAGCGCGTGATACAGGCGCCCACCGAGCGGATGTTTTTCTCACCTCCCAGCAGGACGATGATTTCGCTAGCCAGCTCTGCATCGGTTTTGTCATCGGTCGTCGCCGTGACGTCCGTTCGTCCCGGTGTTTTTACATTAAACCGACGAATAACGAAGCGGAAGGTGAAATAGTAAATCAATGCCATCGGTACGCCCACGATAACCGCGCTGAGATAGTGAGTCTGGTAACCGTTGAGCGAGGGCACAATGCCAAAGCTAATGTAGTCAATCAATCCGGCGGAAAAAGATTTAGCGATATGGGCATGCAGTAAATACATGGTCATATAGGCCAGGCCCGCCATGATGGCATTAAAGACATACAGCAGGGGCGCGACAAAGATAAAGGTAAACTCCACTGGCTCGGTGATGCCGGTCAAAAAGCAGGTCAACGCCGCTGAAAACAGGATACCGAACGCGATCTTTTTATTCCTGGTATGGGCTTCGTGGTACATCGCCAGACAGGCGGCAGGCAGGGCGAAAAGCATAAGCGGATACTCACCTTGCATAAACTTGCCCGCATTTTGGTAGCCGTTGCTGCTAAAGGATTTCACGCCTTCCTCCAGCATTTTGAACCAGATGGTTTGATCGCCATGAATCACCTGGCCGGTTTTGGTGACGTAATCACCGAAGGAGTACCAGAACGAGGGATACCAGATGTGGTGCAGGCCAAGCGGGATCAGGGCGCGCTCCACCAGCCCAAAAATAAAGGTGGAGGCCGCCTGATTATCGCCGTTGACGATCACCGAAAGCGCATCGATGCCCGCCTGAATATGTTGCCAGACATAGGGCATCAGCAGGCCGAGCAGAAAGGATAAAAATGCCGTCGCAATGGCAACAAAACGCTTACCCGAGAAGAAACCCAGGAACTCAGGGAGCTGCAGGGTATGGAAGCGGTTGTAGCACCAGGCGGCGAGAATGCCGCAGATAAGGCCGCCGAATACGCCCATCTGTAGCGTCGGAATGCCGACGACCATGGCATATTTTCCTCCCTGGGCCGCCATTTCCGGAGTGATATGCAGCATGGTGCCAATGGTGATGTTGGTGACAAAGACGGAAACCGCGGCGGAAAGTGCGGCTATCCCGGATTCGGCGGCCAGTCCCACAGCCGAGCCAATCGCAAACAGCATCGGCAGGTTATCAAAAATCACCCCTCCGGCGTTCATCATCAGCGGTAACTCGAACTTATTACCAAATGCCAGGAGTAAGCCAGCGGCAGGCAGCAACGAAATAGGCAGCATGAGCGCCCGACCAATCATTGATAACTTCGATAACGATTTAACCAACCCTGATAGCAGTGTCATACCGAGTTTTCCCGATGTTGCGCCCCTATTGGCGTTTTTATTGTAAGTAGAACGTTTTAGTAGAACGTTCTACTTATCCTGCTGTAGGCGGTTTTTAGCTGCAACATAATTTTCACATTCATCGAAACGAAAAAGTTATTTTATGAGAGCGATCGCTAATTAACCGTTTTGGGGCAGGATGCCGCCAACAGGGGCGAAACGATCAACGCCAGGCATCCCGACAGGATTGGACTAAAGAAACGGCAGGGCAGACGCGGCGTATTCAGGTGCTGGCTCACCGTCATCAGTGGCTGCAAGATTGTAAATACTAATGAGAACCACTATCAATTCGATTGTTTTTTGCTATCATCGGCACTTCATTCCGCACCCATGTAGTAGATGAAGTTGGAGAAGCAGCGTGGTAGCCAGTGACTTAATGCAAGCAGACCTTTCCGTATGGGGCATGTACCAGCATGCCGATATCGTGGTAAAGGTGGTCATGATTGGTCTGTTATTGGCCTCGGTCGTGACCTGGGCAATTTTCTTCGGTAAATATGCTGAGCTGAGCGCGGCCAAACGTCGCCTCAAGCGCGAGCAGCTGGCGTTAGGTGAAGCCCGCAACCTGAATGATGCCGCGCGCGCTGCCCAGCAGTTCAAAACCGCCAGCCACAGCGCGGTACTTCTTAACGATGCGCAAAATGAGCTGGAACTTTCTGCTGGCGTTGAAGATACCGCCGGGATCAAAGAGCGTACCGCTTTCCGTCTTGAACGTCGGGTGGCTGCCTTCTGCCGTCACGCAGGCCGCGGTAACGGTTTCCTGGCCACGATTGGTTCGGTCGCGCCGTTTGTCGGCCTGTTCGGAACCGTCTGGGGCATCATGAACAGCTTCATTGGTATCGCCAAAACGCAAACCACGAATCTTGCCGTGGTTGCCCCCGGCATTGCCGAAGCCTTGCTGGCTACCGCTATTGGCCTGGTCGCCGCCATTCCGGCCGTGGTGATCTACAACGTGTTTGCCCGCATGATCGCCAACTACAAAGCCTCGCTGGGCGATGTGGCCGCGCAAATCATGCTGCTGCAAAGCCGCGATATCGACCTGGGAAACCTGGCCCAGCCTGACGTTAACCGCCCGGCAGCCGCACAAAAACTGCGTCTGGGGTAAGCGTTATGGCGATGCGATTAAACGACCAGGCCGAAACAGATGGCGAAATGCACGAAATCAACGTCACGCCGTTTATCGACGTGATGCTGGTGTTGTTGATCATCTTTATGGTTGCAGCGCCGCTGGCGACCGTTGATGTCCGTGTTAACCTTCCGGCTTCCACCAGTGCGCCCCAACCGCGTCCGGAAAAACCGGTTTACCTTTCGATCAAAGCCGACAAGCAGTTGTACGTGGGTAACGAGGTGGTGAATAAAGCGTCGTTGATCAACGTGCTGACCCAGCAGACGGAAGGCAACAAGGACACCACGATCTTCTTCCAGGCGGACAAGTCTGTCGATTATGAAACCCTGATGAGCGTGATGGACGAACTGCGCACGGCCGGGTATTTAAAAATCGGCTTGATGGGAATGGAAACGGTCAAGAAATAGCGATTGGAGCCGGTCGGGCTTTCCCGCTTAACGCTCAACGCATTCAGCCAACATTCGGGGCCTTCAGGCGTGGTAAACGCGCCTCGTCAATACGCTATCACGGCTAAAAAGCGCGCATTCCGCCGCGCTTTTTTTATGTCTGTTTTCACAGAATCTTCTTCTGCTCATTCCGCCTGATAACAGGCAAAGATGCTGCTGTAACTCTCCTGTTAATTTCTTGTTACGGAAACTTATAGACTTGTAAACTGCAATGGTGATCGGTGTCACATTAATCTGGCTTGTCGCAGGCTAAAACGGATAAAAAACCAAGGAAGCCGTGATGAACCCGAGTGAAACTTTACAAAAGCCGCCAGCCAGCGCGGCCAGAACCATTTTCAACGTTACCAGTGGTAACTTCCTTGAGATGTACGATTTCATGGTGTTTGGCTACTACGCCACGGCCATCGCCAAAACCTTCTTTCCCGGTGACGATCCGTTCTCTTCCCTGATGCTGACGTTGATGACCTTCGGTGCGGGCTTCCTGATGCGTCCGCTGGGGGCCATTATTCTGGGGGCTTACATCGACCACCATGGTCGTCGCAAAGGGCTACTGTTAACGCTTGGCCTGATGGCGCTGGGCACGCTCACGATTGCACTGGTACCGGGTTATGCCACGCTGGGCGCGGCGGCACCGGTTCTGATTCTGCTGGGGCGTTTGCTGCAGGGCTTTTCAGCCGGTGTGGAACTGGGTGGCGTGTCGGTCTATCTGGCCGAAGTCGCACCGAAAGGCCGCAAAGGCTTCTTTGTCAGCTGGCAATCCGGAAGTCAGCAGATTGCGGTGATATTCGCTGCGCTGCTGGGACTGGGCCTGAACCATCTGCTTTCTCATGATGACGTCACCGAGTGGGGCTGGCGCATTCCCTTCGTGGTGGGCTGCCTGATCGTGCCCTTCCTGTTTTATATCCGCCGTATGCTGGAAGAAACCGAAGCCTTCAGTCAGCGTAAACACCACCCGGCCATGACCGAAATTATGCGTTCGGTGGCCAGCAACTGGGCGCTGGTGCTGGCAGGTATGCTGATGGTCGTCACTACCACCGTGATGTTCTATATGATTACCGCCTTTACGCCCACCTTCGGCAAAACGGTGTTGATGATGAGCGACACCCAGGCGTTTATGGTGACGCTGTTTGTCGGGATTTCGAACCTGTTCTGGCTACCGGTGATGGGCGCGCTCTCCGATCGCATAGGTCGTCGCCCGCTGCTGCTGACGTTTACCGTGCTGATGATTGCCACCGCCTGGCCGGTGCTGCACTGGATGGTGGGCTCGCCCAGCTTCGCGCATCTGGTCGAGGCGGAATTATGGCTCTCCTTTCTCTACGCAAGCTATAACGGCGCCATGGTGGTTTATCTGGCGGAAATTATGCCAGCGGAAGTGCGCGCCGCGGGCTTCTCTATGGCCTACAGCCTGGCAACGGCGCTGTTTGGCGGCTTTACGCCAGCAGTATCCAGCTATCTGATTCACGCCACAGGTGACAAGGCGATGCCGGGCGTGTGGCTGACCTTTGCGGCCGTCTGTGGCCTGTTTGGTACGCTGCTCATTGGTCGCATGGTTAAGCAGTATCGCGCTCGTCACGGCAGCACGCCGGTCAGCACATCCCTTTAAAACGCAATATCCACCACCACGCTGTCGCTGTAGTTTCCCGCAGGCGGCGTGTTTTGTGTGGTGAGGACGCGCGCAGTGTAGTTATAGCTGCGCGACAGTCCATCGGTGCTGACGGTATTGGCCGCCGCACTGCCTACCCGTTCTGTGCCACTCGGCCCCCAGCGATCGCTACTGGTTCCTTTGTAGATTTCGTAACTCAAACGGTTGGTTCCGCTCGCCATATTCCGCACGCTGCCTGATGCGTTGTTGCCATTGCTTAAGCCCACGGTATAGGTACTGCCTTTACTGCATAACACACTGATGGTTTGCGAAATTGCCCCAAAGCTGGCGACCAGCGGCGCGCTGCCAAAGCTAATGTTGGGGGCGGTAATCGCTGTACAGTCATTGCTCAGAACGACGGTCACGGTAATGGGGATCACGCCGCTGCCGGTCTGCGGGGTCAGACAAGCGCCCAGGGCGGAAACAGAGGTGCAGATGTTATAGGTGACGGTCATGTTCAGGGTGAGCGTATAGCTGCCCGCCGCCACGGTTTGCCCGGCGACGGTGCGTAAATACACCGGAATCGCGAAGTTCAGGCTGCCGAGTAATCCCGCCAGGTTGATCAATGTGGCCGAGTTATACACAAAAGCCGATCCGCCAATGGTCAGCTCATTAGCGCAGGCGCTGTCGGTACACAGCCGCACCGGAATATTGTCGCTACCGGTATCGCCGCTTCGCTTGAGCGTGCCGCGCGTGCCGTTGGTGTTGCTGGCGCTGGTCAGCTGAAACGTAATCTGATTATTACTCAGCAGAGTCAGGGCCGTGCCTGATCCGCAGTTAACGTTAGCGTTGGTGGAGGTCGTGCTGACGCTGTTATTAGCAACAAACGTGGTTTGTGTGCCAAAGCTGGCGCTGGACGCGGGAAGGGTACAGGCGGCATAGCCCAGCGAGGGTAGCAGCAGCAGGCAAAGCAGCATCAGGTTTTTCATGGTGTTATTCCGGCTGTCGCGTTTTCGGGGTTGGGTACCGGTGCGCCGTCGGGCAGCGGCGGCAGGGGACAGGTCAGCGGACCGTAGGTTTTCAATGCCTGCGGCTGGCCACCCGCCAGGGTCAGTTCGGTTTTACAGGTTCGGCCGTCAGGAGCGATGACCTTAATTGGGTTGTGTTCGCTGAGATCGTCCAGCCAGGCGATACCGTCCCAGCCAACGTAGCCCGTTGCCTGGCCGGGACGGATCACCTGGCTGGATACCGGCAACGGCTGGTTATGGCTGTCATACAGAATCACGCTGGCGGCGCGTAAACGCTCAACCGGAAAATTCAGCAAAAATCCACTCTGGCGCTTCACGGCAAAACGCTGCTCGACTTTGGGCGTGGTCATGTCGGCGGGCAGGTCGAGCGTATCGATATCGTATTTGGCCGCGTAATAGCTGCTGATGGAGGGCACCAGCAGATAGCCCTTGCTGTCGGTACGTCCCATCGACTGGTTTTCATAGCGGACATTGACGTCCGGGTAGTTGGTTTTCACCACCACAAAGGCATCATTGATCGTGTTTGCGGCAAAGGCCTGGTTATCCATTAACACCAGCGCGCCGGATAAATCTGCCCACTGCGTAGTGTTGTCATCATCCCCGTAGAATCCGCCAGACGTATCGATTTTATTGTTACGGTAGCGCAGGCTGCCCTGCCGGTAATCACCGCTATTCCCGCCCTGGTTGGCCCAGGAGGCGTCCCAGGCAAAACCGCCGTCGCTGGGCATGGCGCGGGACAGATAAGCCCGTTGATTGTGTCGACCTTGCTGATCGCGCTCAACGCTCAGTGAGGCATTGCTGTTTTCACCAAACGGAATGACCAGCGAGACGGCGCCGCTCCATTCGCCCTGTTGCCTGTCACGGCTGGCGGAAACGTACAGGCTGGCATTGCCCCACAGGTTTTTACTCCAGGAGAGGTTCCACAGGCTGGTGCGCTGGTTATCGCCGCCGGAAATATCAATATAGGCTGCACCCAGGCTGCCATAACGGTTGAGCGATATGCTGGCGCTGTACTGCGCCGTTCGCCGCGCCAGGCTGTAACGGTAATCCGAACCGCCGTTGCGCTGGTTGCTCAGCAGGGCCAGATTACCAAAGCCGGCATTGCGCACCTGGTGCTGCGTACCCAGGCTAAAGCGACTGTTGTTGTACTGATAGCCCCAGCTGTACTGCGCGCCAGACTGCCCGTCCATTTGACTCTGCGCGGCTGCGCCATTGATCACGCCCCAACTGCCCACTTTAAACTGCGCGCCTGCTCCGCCCATGCCCAGGTGGTTACTGCCCTCCCCATGGGTTTCCAGGGTGAGCCAGTCTGTCATGCCATAGCGCCATGAGCCGCTCATCGCCGCCGCACCGTAATCCGCGTTTTTAATGCCGTAGTTTTGCCGCATCGCACCGGCGGAAAAGGCGTAATCGGACAGGCCCGGCTTAAGCAGATTACTGGAAACATAAAACGGCAGCGTGGTGACCACCTGACGCCCGACGGCATCCGTGGTGGTAATCACCGCGTTGCCCGCGCCGTTTACAAAGGGCACGTTCGTGAGCGACCAGGGACCGGGCTGAACGTTGGCCTGAGTGGAGCGGTAGCCGTTAACAAACAGATCGACCGTTGAGGGCACCGCCGCCTGACCGGAAAACGCGGGCAGGGGATAGGTCACCAGATCCGGACGTACGCTGAAGTCCCGCGCAACCTGAATGCCGCCAAGCCGGACGCTGCTGGTCCATGCCAGCGCATCGGTCGTGAGGTCGCCGACCCGCCAGCTCAGGATGGCGTTTTCGTTTTCATTGCTCCACCAGGTGTCGTAGCGGATATAGCCATCATCCTGGTAGCGATTTTGTCCTTCCAGCTGCTGTTGCCAGACGCCGTTGCTGGAGATGTGTCCGGCATCACCAAACAGGCGCAGTTCGTTCCAGGCCGCCAGACGTGTACCCGCAACGTCGGTGCGCGTGGCGTAGAGATCGTAATTTATCAGCGCCCCAGGGCTGACGCGTCCGGGAAAGCGCGGTCCGGTGTTGCTCTCACCAATCGTCTGTTCGGGCAGCCAGCCGGGCGGTACCGTCAGCAGCAGGCGCTGGCGACGATCGTCATAGTCCACTTTCACCTCTGCGAGCTGATTAACATCAACCTGTTGTTGTCCCTGATACTTTTCCGGCGGGATCCCCGCACGCTGCAGATCGCCTGCCCGCACCAGAAAGTGGCCGTTTTGTTGCTCTACCGGCACGATATCGCCCCGTGCCTGCTGATTCACCACCAGCTCTAACATGTAGCGCTGACCGGCGGCGCTGTTGTCCACTGCGGGCGGCGGCGGGAGCGACGTAAAGGTTTCAGCCCAGACAGAACCGGGTATCAGGCAGCACAGCCCCGCGATGGCCAGCGCAACGGGATGCGGCGAAAACGGCATCATTACACTTTACTGAGCCGCAGCGCTGCGCCACTGCCCGTGATTGGTTTCTGCGCGCAGTTCACCGCTGACCGCGGCTCTCAGAGGAAAACGCTGGGTGCTGTTAGCCAGCACATAACCGTAAAGTCCGTTTCCGAGTCGCTGACCGCCCACGGTGACATTACTGAGACGTGCGTGGCCGTTACCGCGATTAGTCAGCTCCAGATAGCGCTGACCGCCAGTGTTGACCTGGCGCCAGCTCAGTACAGACCTGGCGTCATCGCGAACCAGTCCGTTGCCGTAGACAAACAGGGGAACCGAATAGCGCATCTGAAAATTCAGTCCGGCCTGATTATCGCCGACCGACCGTGGGGTGGGGATCTCATCCAGCACGACGCGGTAGGCCATCTCTTTACCTGCCACGGGCGGGACTTGTTTAATCAGGCGAACGAGCTGCTTTTGCCCGGGTTCGATGCGTATCAGCGGCGGGCTGGCGACAACCTGCTGCTGGGTCTGATACTGCTCCTGATTGTGCGTCTGCTGCCAGGCGAAGATGCGCACCTGCATCAGGGTGGTGGTGCTGCCACGGTTTTCCAGCCACAGCTCGCTGGCTTTGTCCTCCGGGTTAATCGCCGGATCGATGGGCCAAATCATGACGGAGTTAGCGCCCTGAGCCTGAGGCAACAGCAGAAATGTGAACAGAAAAAACAGGGCGCGCAGGGATGGCATGGTAAAGCTCCTTTGTCCTTTTATCACCAGGTCAGCGTGACGCTGAGGGTGTCCGAATAAACCCCGGCGCGCGTCGGGCCGGGTAACTGCAGCGAGCCATATATTGGTAACGTGATGTTATTCGCATTGCTGTAGCTCAACGGCACTGCCGTGTTCACCGGAATCGGCGTGGTACGTGCAGCATTGCTGTAGAGGTAATAGGGAACCGTGTTGGTGTTGTTAGCCAGCTTCAGATTACGGGTCGAGGTATAGTTACTGCCGCCATTGATGGTCATGCTCAGCGTGGTGCCCGGTGTGCAGGCAAGGTTAATCGTGGAACTTTGTACATAGCTGGCGCTAACGCTGTTCGTGGCCAACCCCGACTGGGTACCAAAATTAAGCGTGCCAAAGATCCCCGTATTCGTGCCTGAGACCACGCAACCCGCAACGATTGACGCTGACACCTGGAATGTGGTGGAGCTGGTCGTGATGCCCCACCCATTACCACTCACCCACAGCAGCAGCCCGCCAACGGTGACTGAAACAGGTGACCACTTTGCCGTCATCTGTCGCTACTCAAACACGAGCACTCAATAGTTCACGGCGACGTTAATCGTATCGGTGTAAGTCCCGGCCGGTATCACAGGGTTAAAGCCGCCGCCCACGACGCGCCCGTAGATGGCGTAATTGGTACCAAGCGTCGGATCGGTGGTGCCGCTGGGCGCAATATTGGTGTTATTTGCGATGGCGGTGCTAAAGGAGGCGTCACTATAGAGGGTATAAGCGATGCCCTGGGTATTATCCGCCCCCAGCACCAGGTAGCGTGGAGCGGATGACACGGTGCCGTAGACGGTTCCCGGTGCCGCATTGCTGCTGGTCACCTGGACGTTAAAGGTTTGACCGGTTGTGCAGCGCACGTAGATACCGTTACCCGCCGCGCCCACTAAGGTGGCATTCAGGGTATCGAAGGTCGCGGCACTGCTGCCAAAGTTTAACGAACCGAAATTTACGCCAGTGGTGGCGGACTGCCCGTTCACCAGACAACCCGTGGTTAATGTTAGCGTCGCGTTAATCGCACCCGTGGTGGTGGCAGCAAACGTCGTGGAAGGCAGCGCCGTAGTCAACCCGACAACGAACAGAAAAAGCTTGAATTTCATAACCATTCCTTACCGATTATTGAGGATCAGTGCTTTTTCACCTGATGGCGTAATACAAAAAAACCAGAAAAATTAGAATCTTGCTGTAAGTTATTAGCATCCTGCCAGCGTTTTTGACGATAACCGCGTCATCGGGTTGAACGTTTTATATTAGTTTTTTTTACTATACATCAGCTTATGCGCTGTGGCGAAACTCCGCGTAAAAATTTTTATTATTTTGTTACATTAGCCCCCTTCATCTGCCTCGCCCGTTAATGCATGAAAATAAAAAAGGCGAAACTGCCGGCCCTCTATCCCACTTTCGGTTTCGATGATATGTTTTCGCACCGGTCTGAAACGCTCACCGAAACGCTTCGGTTACGGGCGAACGTCAAGGAAAGTATTGGGGTGTTTTCGCCTGTTAAGTTCTTGAAAAAGTCTCGTTTTTAGGTGGCTCTATGTCACTGAGACGCATGGGCGGATAGCGGAGAAGGGAAAGCGGCACCCCAGCCGTCCGGGCAAAATCGCGCTGCATGACTATCATGTATTTTGCCTGTAATGAGGATTGATTGATCCTGACGCTCGGAAGCATCGATATCTTCTATTAAAAAAGCCTAAGTTAGTATTTTTCTGCGCCGATAAACGGTAAACAAGGCAAAAGATCTTTTTCAACTCCATTATTACAGCTGCGTATTCGGCGCTGTTCGGAAAACCCTATGTTAGTGGCCTCTTATAACGCATTTATTGTCGTCATTTCGGTATTGGTGGCGATGCTGGCTTCATTTACTGCGCTGGATATGGCGGAACGCGTGGCGACCTCAACCGGTAAAGTGGCGCTCGTATGGCTGCTTGGCGGCGGCTTTGCCATGGGCATCGGCATTTGGGCAATGCACTTCATCGGCATGCTGTCTATGGATCTGGACATGATGATGAGTTACGACGCCCGGCTGACGGCGCTGTCTGCCGGTATTGCGGTGTGCGCCTCAATATTCGCGCTGTGGCTGGTCTGTCATGGGGAGTTGCCCCTGCCGCGCTTAGCCGGCGGAGCCATCGTGCTGGGCTCGGGCATTGTAGCCATGCACTATACCGGCATGGCCGCGCTGATGCTGTCGCAGGGGATCGTCTGGAACTGGGGCTGGGTGCTGATATCGGTGATCATTGCGCTGGCTGCCTCCGTTGCCGCACTGTGGCTGGCATTTAAACTACGGGAAGGGCATGAGGGACGCGTCGCGACTCTGCGAGTGTGCGCCTCGGTGGTGATGGGCGCCGCGATTGCCGGCATGCACTACACCGGCATGATGGCGGCTGAATTCCCTGCGGGCAGCCATAGCATGGACGCTGGCGTTAACAGCAACTGGTTAGCCATGGTTGTGACCGTGGTGACCCTTGCCATTCTCGGCATTACACTACTGGTTTCCATGCTGGATGCGCGTATGCAGGCCCGAACGTCGATCCTGGCCAGTTCGCTGGCGGAAGCCAATCGTGAGCTGGCACAGCTGGCGCTGCACGATAACCTGACCCGACTGCCCAACCGTATCCTGTTGGAAGATCGTCTTGAACAGGCCATTAACAAAGCCAACCGGGAGTGCAGTCAGTTTGCCCTGATGTTCATGGATCTTGATGGGTTTAAAGCGGTAAACGATGCTTTTGGTCACCATATTGGCGACAGTCTGCTGATCAGCGTGACGGAAAGGATGAGTGAGCAGATGAAAGGCTACTACACCCTGGCGCGGCTGGGTGGCGATGAGTTTGTTCTGCTGATTGAAATTACCGAACCGAACGATGCGGCAGCGGTGGCCGATCAACTGGTGAAAGCCATCGATCGCCCGTTCTCCATTTCCCGTTACGATCTGGTGGTGTCGTTAAGCATTGGTATCGTGGTGTATCCCGGCGATGGCGAGGATGAACGCGAGCTAATGTTTAATGCCGATGCTGCGATGTATCACACTAAAAACAACGGTCGAAACGGTTACACCTTCTTCCAGCCGTCCATGAATATCCTGGCGCAGAGCCAGCTACAGCTTAATAACGACCTGTGGCATGCGCTGGATAACGATGAGCTGCGCCTGTATTACCAGCCAAAATTCTGTGCCCCGCATGGCCCGATTCTGGGCTTCGAGGCGCTGCTGCGCTGGCAGCATCCAAGGCACGGCTTACTGTCGCCGGACTGCTTTCTGCCGATGGCGGAAAAAACCGGCATGATAGTCAATATTGGTAACTGGGTAATTAATGAGGCCTGCCGCCAACTGCACCAGTGGCACCTGCAGGGCCATCCTGAGTGGTCGGTGGCGGTAAACCTGTCGGCGATGCAGTTTGAGCAGAGTAACCTGGTCGATACCGTTAAGCAGGCGCTGGCGCTGCACCATATTCCGGCCGCGCAGCTAACGCTGGAGGTGACCGAAACCACGGCCATGCGCAATCCTGATGATAGTGTGCGCATTCTGACCGAACTCACCGAACTGGGCGTCAAAGCGTCGATCGATGACTTTGGTACTGGCTATTCCAGCCTGCTGTATCTCAAACGTCTGCCGGCCAGCGAGCTGAAAATCGATCGGGCCTTCGTGAACGAACTTCAGCATCAGTCAGAAGATGCCACCATTGTGTCGGCGATCGTTGCGCTGGCGCAGTCACTGCATTTAAAAGTGGTAGCCGAAGGCGTCGAAACGCCTGAACAGCAGGCGTTTCTTACCGATCTTGGCTGCAACACTCTGCAGGGATATCTGCTCGGTCGCCCCCTTCCACCGGAGCGGATTGAAGAGATGGACGTGTTTGCCCGCGCAGAAACAGACAAACCCGCTGAACTGGAGTGTTAGCGCCACGGCTTTTTTTGTTACAGATGTTCAACATGCTAAAGTGACGCCTCAGCATCAGGAGCAACATGCCGTGGCGAAATATCAGCGATTAATGGACGACATTCAGCAGCAAATAGAAGCCGGTATCTGGCCCCCAGGCACCCGACTGCCTTCGCTGCGCCAGCAGGTCGCCCGGCAGGGGGTGAGCCTGATGACCGTGCTGCATGCCTATGAATTGCTGGAAAGTCAGGGATGGATCGTCTCGCGTCCGCAGTCCGGCTATTACGTGGCGCCGCGGGCGCTGGCGGCCGCGCCGCTCAGCGTGGCCATTAGCGAGCGGGTAGATATCAACGACTTTGTCTTCGACATCCTGCAGGCCACGCGCGATCCGGCCATCGTGCCGTTTGGTTCAGCGTTTCCCGATCCGGCTTTGTTTCCCCAGCGCCAGCTTATGCGCTCGCTGGCGAACGTTTCCCACCAGCTGACGCCTACCGATGCGTTACATAACCTGCCGCCTGGCAATGCGACGCTGCGCCAGCTGCTGGCCCAGCGCTACGCCCGCCAGGGCATGACCTTATCGCCCGATGAAATCGTCATCACCAGCGGTGCGCTGGAGGCGCTGAACCTCAGTCTGCAGTCCCTGACCGAACCCGGCGACTATGTCGTGATTGAGCAGCCCAGCTTTTATGGCGCACTCCAGGCGATTGAACGGCTTAAGCTCAAGGCGCTGGCTATTCCGAGCGATGCCCAGAACGGCATTGATTTACAGCAGCTTGAGGATGCGCTTCAGCGCTGGCCGGTGAAGGCCTGCTGGCTGATGACGACCCTGCAAAATCCGTTAGGCGTTACCTTGACGCCCGCGCGTAAACAGCAGCTGGTGGCGTTACTGGCCCGTCATCAGGTGCCGCTTATTGAAGACGATGTGTACGCAGAGCTGTGGGACGAACGCGCACCGCCCCTGCCGGCCAAAGCCTGGGACCGCGAGGGCAACGTGCTGCACTGTGGATCATTTTCAAAATCACTGGTGGCGGGATTTCGGGTGGGTTGGGTGGCGGCAGGTCAGCATGCACAGCGCATTCAACGTCTGCAGCTGATGAGCACGCTTTCTACCAGCGCACCGATGCAGCTGGCGCTGGCCGATTTTCTGGCAACCCGCCGCTACGATAATCATCTGAAACGGCTGCGGCAAAGCCTGGTCAAGCGCCAGCAGCTGGCCCGCCAGGCACTGATAAAGGTTCTGCCTGCGCAGTCAACGGTAAGTGACGCGGCGGGGGGATATTTTTTATGGGTCACGCTGCCGGACAGCATCAACACCACGCAGCTTTACCAGCGGGCGCTGGCGAAAGGCATCAGTATTGCGCCGGGGCAGATGTTTGCTGCAGGTGAACAGTTCAGCCACTGTTTCCGGCTCAATACCGCCTGGCCCTGGGATTCACGGGCCGAGGCGGCAGTCGTTACGCTGGGTGAAATTATGGCGGAAATGGCCGGCGATTAAACCTGCGCGGCCTGGCGATGTCCCCATGTCAGGTAGTAAACGTCGTAAAAGTCCACTTCGCCTTTCTGTTTCAGCAAACGATCAATCCCTGTTTTCACGCGCTCTGGCGCATCTGGTAAAGACATAATGCGCGAGACCGCCTGTTCAGGCACCGGCTGCACGTAATACCATTCGCCGTTGTAGCAAACCCGCAGGTCCAGCGCATCGATATCTTCGAAGCGGTATTTGGGATTGATGTCCAGCAACATCAGAAAGCTCATCACCAGCACAAAAGCGGTGGCAAACCAAAACGCCGGCCAGCCCAGCATCTCAGTGGAAAAAATCAGAGCCACGCACAGGCCGTAGCACAGGTACATCACCGCCCACAGCCCGGGATGCTTTTTCAAAAAAGAGAAGCTGAAACGCGGCAGGTTATCGCGGCGTTCTTCACGGTTGAGCGTATTAATTTCGTCGATCAAGATCTGTTTAATGGCGTCCATCGTTCCCCTCACTTTCAACTGATAGCAATTAGAACAGATAACAGTCAAGCCGTTCAGACACAGATGACGCCATTTTTTATATAACAGTTTCGCTTTCACGCACGGACTGTGCCGCCACGATGTTCAGGGCGCGCGGTGCCAACTGGGTGAAATAGTCGACAGCAGGCCGCAACAGTGCCTCATCGGGATTAAAAGCTGGATGATGCAGGCCAAACGCGCTGGCACTGCCGATATTCACAAAGGCGCCCGGTACCTGCTGCAGATAAAAAGCAAAATCTTCCCCGCCCATCAGCGGCGTTGCAGCCTCTTCCGCGCAATAGCCGCTTTGGGCGGCCTGGTCCAGCGCAACCTCTGCCCATTCTGGCGTATTGATCAGGGCAGGCGGCCCTGCTATCCACTCCAGTTCTGCCCGCGCGCCGAAGCCTGCTGCGAGGCCCTGAATCAGCGTGGTCATACGCTCAGGTATCTGCTGACGTAGCGCTGCATTATGGGTGCGGACCGTGCCTTCCAGCTCTACCTGCTGCGGGAGGACATTCCAGGTGTTCCCCGCCGTAAAACGCGTGACGCTCAAAACGACTGTGTCCAGAGCGCTAAACACCCGCGCAGGCAGCGTCTGTAGGGCGGTGACGATGTGGCTTGCAATGACGATAGCGTCAATCCCCTCCTGAGGCCGTGCGGCATGGGCGCCCTTGCCGTGCACCCGAATCGTAAAGCGGTCAACGTTGGCGTAAAACGCGCCTGGCCGGGTTCGCAGCGTGCCCAGCGGCAAATCGGGCGCGTTATGCATGCCGAAGATGGCCTTTACGCCGTTCAGCGCGCCTGCGGCAAGCAGCTGGCTGGCCCCTTCAAACGTCTCTTCTGCGGGCTGAAAAAGAAGCCGCACGCGGCCCGGCAGCGTGGCTTCGCGTTGCTTAAGCTGATGTGCCACGCCGAGCATCACCGCGGTATGAATATCGTGCCCGCAGGCGTGCATTACGCCTGACCGCTGGGATTGCCAGGGTACGTTCACCCCTTCATCGATGGGAAGGGCATCAATGTCGGCGCGAAAGGCGATCAACGGTTCTCCCTGGCCGATTTCCGCCACCACGCCGGTCTTCAACGGCAGGGGCAGCAAACGAATGTCACCCTGCTTTAACCAGCGTGTAATACGTTCCGTGGTGGCAAACTCCTGATGAGAGAGTTCGGGATGCTGGTGCAATTCCCGACGCCACTGCACCAGCTGTTCCGTTAATAATGACGTCATGAGTCTCCTTATTTAAACAGGCCAACGTCTTATCTGAGGCTGCTGACGGGTGATTAAAGATGATTCGGTTGCCAGGGGTAATCGCGTAATAACGTCGGGGCGTTTTCATGGGTAAATAAAACCGGCACACCGGCAGGTTGATTATTATCTCGCGACACATGATGGCGGGGGGATAACGCGCTGTCAGAGGCTGAGCCCGCCCGCGCCGTCTGCGCTTTTACTGCGCTGTGCTGGCAGTCTGAACCCTGTTTACCTGAAAAGAGACGGTGTAATAACATGCTGAATTTTGCCATGCTTTTTTTGCCCTGAGATCGTGAGTTTGATGAATCATCATCAGGCGAGATCTTTCGCGGATAAAATAAGGAATTAATCAAAGCTTAGTTAAAATACGCAAATGGTGATTGAGCGATTTTTTACTCTTCTCCGCGATCATGTTTTACGCGCGGAAATAATAATCTCCTCGGTTGATTACTTTATTATTTAAATTCTATTGCCGTTTTTTAACTTCATATTCTCATATTTATTGTTTTACGAAATATATCCTCATCGCCACACTGGCCCATAACGGAAATGAGTGAGGACAGGTGAATGGCATATCAGTTAAGTCTGTTAGACAAAGCCCCCGTAGCGGAAGGTGAAACACCGGCGGCGTCGCTCCAGCGCACGTTGCAGCTGGCGAAACAGGCTGAAAAATGGGGCTATCACCGCTTTTGGCTGGCTGAACACCACAATATTGAGCAGCTGGCGAGCCCGTCACCTGAGGTGTTGATCGCCTGGCTGGTGGCGCAAACTCAACATATTCGTATCGGCTCTGGCGGGGTGATGCTGCAGCACTACAGCCCCTACAAAGTGGCAGAAAACTTTAATTTACTGGCGTCGCTGGCGCCGGGAAGGATCGATCTGGGCATCGGTAAAGCACCGGGCGGCCTGCCGCTTTCAACTCGGGCACTGCAGCTTGGGGTCCATCAGGACGAAAAGGGCAGTTTTGACGAACAGCTTACGCAACTGGACAGCTGGCTGAAGCCTGAGACAGGACCGCGGGACGAGGACGAAGCCGTGCGCGCGACGCCGTTACCGGCCCGTCCGGCACAGCGGTTTCTGTTAGGCGGGAGCGAAGAGAGTGCACGGCTGGCGGCCCGGCTGGGCTGGCAGTTCGTGTTTGCCGCGCATATCAACGGCGATCGTCAGCTTCTGGCGCGATCTCTGCGGGCCTATTCACAACAGGCTCAGGGCAAACGGGCGCTGGTGGCGGTGCAGGTGGTCGTAGCTGACTCGCCCGCCGAGGCCGAGCTGCTGGTGGCCGATCTCAGGCATTTCCACGTGCAGGTCAAAAACGGGCCAGGCGTGAACGTCGCCAGCCTGGAACAGGCGGAGCGTTATGTCCGTCAGGGCGGTTTTACGGACTACCTGATTGAGCCACGTACGCCGTCCCTGTTGAAAGGCACCGCTTCACAGGTCCACGCCCAACTGGAGGCCCTGCAGCGCAACTTCAGCATTGACGAGTTTGTTATCGACACGCCGATTGCCGATCCCCGCGCGCGTTACCGATCGCTGGAGCTACTGGCCACCCATCAGTGGGTCGCCGCCTGAGCACGATGTGTTAGCCGAGGTAAACCATGAGTCTGAACGAAGCACAGTTAATTGAATGGCGACGTGAATTACATACCTGGCCCGAACTCTCCGGCCAGGAGTTTGCGACGACCGCGCGGTTACGCCAGTGGCTTCAGAATGCCGGCATTCGCTTGCTGGACTATCCACTGGAAACCGGCGTGGTCGCGGAAATCGGCAGCGGTGAAAACCTGATTGCACTGCGTGCCGATATTGATGCGCTGCCTATCCACGAGGCCAGCGGCGTCAGTTTTCACTCTCGCCAGCCGGGAGTCATGCACGCCTGCGGCCACGATTTACACAGTGCCGTGATGCTTGGGGCGGCGCTCGAACTGCAGGCTCAGCAACATCAGCTTCGTGGGCGGGTGCGTATTTTATTTCAGCCAGCCGAAGAGATTGCGTGCGGTGCCAGGCAGTTTATTCAGGCTGGCGTGCTGGATCAGGTACAGGCCATTTTTGGCATGCATAACGAGCCAGGCTTGCCGAGCGGGACCTTCGCCACGCGTGGCGGGGCGTTTTATGCCAATGCCGACAAGTTTGTTATCCACGTGACAGGTAAGGGCGCGCACGCTGCGCATCCCGAGCAGGGCGTTGATGCCATCGTGGTCGCCAGCCAGATCATTCAGGCACTGCAGGCGCTGACCAGTCGCAGCTTTAATGCGCTCGATAGCCTGGTACTCAGTATCACCCGCGTTGACGGCGGCAAGACCTGGAACGTGCTGCCGGAAACGGTGGAGTTTGGCGGTACGGCCCGCACCCACGATCTGCAACTACGGGCGGAACTGGAAAAACGTGTTCGCACGCTGGTGGAGAACATCGCCCTGGCGAATGGCGCTCAGGCCAGTCTGCACTGGCATGCCGGACCGCCCGTACTGGTTAACGACGCGAACTGGGCGCAGTTCAGCAGTGAGGTGGCTCGCCAGGTAGGCTATCAGGTTCAGACTGCCGATCTACACCTGGGTGGGGAAGATTTCGCCTTCTACCTCCAGCAGGTGCCGGGCGCGTTTGTCAGCATTGGCAGCGCCAGCGACTTTGGCCTGCATCATGCCGGTTTCACCCCCGACGAATCTTCGATAGCGCCTGCCGCCCACTATTTTGCGCAACTCGCCCGGCAGGCATTGCACCATCTTCACGACCGATGTCGTGAACCCGCCCTGAATTGATTTCAACCGCCTGAAGTGCCTGTGTGGCTGTCCCGGACAGCTGCCTGGCATCCTGATGCACAAAAGAGAGCACATCATGACCACAAGACAGCTTCGACTGGGCACCATTCTGCATGGCGCCTCTGGAAACATGTCGGCCTGGCGCCACCCGGCAGCCCAGGCAGATGCCAGCATTAACCTTGACTACGCGAAAAAAATCGCGCGTAAAGCGGAGCAGGGCAAACTGGATTTTCTGTTTGTCGCCGACGGCTTATTTATCAACGAAAAATCGATTCCCCACTTTCTGAACCGGTTCGAACCCTTAACGCTGCTGTCGGCTCTGGCTGGCGTCACCGAACATCTGGGGCTGGTAGGCACCGTCTCCACCTCATATAGCGAGCCCTTTACCGTGGCGCGCCAGTTCGCCAGCCTGGATCACCTGAGCGGCGGACGTGCGGGCTGGAACGTGGTCACTTCTCCGCTGGAAGGGTCGGCGAAGAACTTTTCTCGCCAGCAGCACCCTGAACATGCCTTGCGTTACCGTATTGCCGACGAATATCTGCAGGTGGTGAAAGGGCTGTGGGATTCATGGGAACAGGATGCCTTTGTTCGCAATAAAGAGAGTGGTCAGTTTTTCGATCCCGCGAAGCTGCACACGCTTAACCATCACGGCGACTTCTTTCAGGTGCAGGGACCGCTCAATATTTCCCGCACGCCGCAGGGCCGACCGGTCATTTTTCAGGCAGGTGCCTCGGAGGACGGCAAAAAGCTGGCGGCGCGTCATGCCGATGCCATTTTTACGCATCAGCCAACGCGAGAAGAAGCCCAGGCTTTTTACCGGGATGTTAAAGCGCAATTGGTGAAAAACGGCCGTCAGCCACAGGATCTGCATATTTTTCAGGGCGTAAGCGTGATTGTCGGCAGAGATGCAGAGGAGGTGGAGCAGCAATATCAAACCACCGCCGCGCTGGTTTCCATCCAGGATGCGCTCAACTATCTCGGTCGCTTCTTCGACCATCACGATTTTTCACAGTATCCACTCGATGCGCCTTTTCCCGATCTCGGTGATATTGGCCAGAACAGTTTCCGCAGTACCACCGACGAGATTAAACGCAAAGCCCGCGAGCAGGGGCACACGCTGCGTCAGGCGGCGCTGGAAGCGGCCACGCCACGTCCGCTGTTTCATGGCACACCGGAGCTGGTCGCCGACGGCCTGCAACTGTGGTTTGAAAGCCAGGCGGCAGACGGTTTCATCATCAACGGCGGTACGCCTGATACCTTTGAGCGTTTTGTTGACCAGGTGGTGCCCGTCTTGCAGGCGCGCGGGTTAGCGCGACGTGACTACCCGGGCCGAACGCTGCGTGACAGCTTTGCCTTGCCACAGCCGGTTAATCAATTCACCTCACAATAAGAGCCTTTGCTATGCATAAAACGAGTTTTATCGCCTTGCTGATGCTTAGCGTCAGCGGTGGCAGCCTGGCGGAAAGCACCAGTGTCGCCGTAAATGGCCAGCGCGTCAGTCTTGAGGCCAACAAAGCCCCGATCCACACGCCGAAAAATGCCAGCGCGGTGGCGCAGCTGCCCGCCAACTATCATTTTGCCGTACCGGGCGCGTTGACCGTGGCGGTAGCGGCGTTGAATTCCCCGCCGCTCACTGTTTTTTCGGATGACAATAAAACGCTGCTGGGTAGCGAAGTCGATATCGCCAGGCTGGTGGCCGACAGCCTGGGGCTGAGGCTCAACGTGGTGCCGGCCTCCTGGGAAGACTGGCCGCTCGGCGTGGCCTCGGGAAAATATGATGCCGCCATTACCAACATCACCGTGACGAAGGCGCGCAAAGAGAAGTTTGATTTTGCGACCTACCGTAAAGACTCGCTGGGGTTTTACGTCAAAACCAGCAGCCCAATCCAGTCGCTGACTAAAGCCGAGGATATTGCCGGACTGCGCATCATTGTGGGTTCTGGAACCAATCAGGAGGCGATTTTACTCGCCTGGGATAAAGAAAATCAGGCCAGGGGCCTTAAGCCTTTCACGCCGATTTACACCAAAGATGACGCCGCCCAGACGCTGGCGCTGCAGGCCGGACGAGCGGATGCGTACTTTGGCCCTAACGTGATCGGTGCCTGGAAAGCCGCGCTCAACGGCAAAACCCGCCTGGTCGGCAGCGTTGATGGGGGCTGGCCGAAAGCCGCGCACATTGCCGTCACGGTAAAAAAAGGCAGTGGGTTAGCTGAACCGATCAGCACCGCCCTGAACGGCGTCATTCAAAATGGTGACTATCAGAAGGTGCTGGATCGCTGGGGCGAGGGCGTTGAACGCATCGACCATTCCGAGATTAATCCACCGGGTCTGGGTGACTAAGGAGCGCATGATGAGTGAACTGCAATTCCGCGAGCTGTCACCGGATGCGCCCGAGCTGGTGCCCATCCTGACCGGTTTATTCGGTGAATATGCGGCCCGCTATGGCGATTATTTCAGCCGCCATCAGGAACAGGAGCAGGCCGAATGGTATCTGCCGCCGCACGGCTTATTTATTGTGCTGGAGCGCGACGGCGAGATTATCGCCATGGGCGCGTACAAACCTTACGACGCGCACACGGCAGAGCTGAAGCGCATCTGGACGCGTGGCGACCTGCGTCGTCAGGGGCTGGCGCTGGTGGTGCTAAAAGAGCTGGAGCGACGGGCGCTGCGCGCCGGTTATCAGCGCCTGTTTCTGACCACCGGTTTCCGCCAGCCCGAGGCGGTGCGCTTATATACCGGCCACGGCTATGAGCCGCAGTTCGATCTGAGTGGCGATCTGGAGCGTTTCGGACAGCCACCGCACGATGGACGCTTGCGCTTCATCAAAGTCATCGACGTGCCCAGCGTTGCGCAGGCAAGTTAAGGAGCGAGCATGCGTCATCAACAACAACTTCATGTGGTGCCTGCCCGCTATCCCGCCCGCACCCTGGGCGCTGTGGTAGCGCTGTTTATCCTGGCGGGCGTGGTGCAGTCGGTAGCGTTTAATCCACGCTGGGAATGGGGCGTGTTTGCCCGCTGGTTCTTTGATCCGGTAATTTTACATGGCCTGGGGCAAACGCTGCTGTTGACCCTGCTGGGCACGGTGTTCAGCCTGCTGTTCGGTGGCGTACTGGCGCTGGCGCGGCTCTCGTCGTCCTGGCTGTTAAGCAGCCTGGCATGGGGATACATCTGGCTGTTTCGATCGCTGCCGCTGATCGTGGTGCTGATCATTCTCTACAACTTCTCCTATCTCTATGACACGCTCTCTCTTGGCGTGCCTTTTACCTCGCTGTCATGGGGCCATTTTCAGACCATCAACGTGCTGGGCCAGTTTCCCGCGGCGTTGATTGGTCTGACGCTGGTACAGGCAGCCTACAGTGCAGAGATCATTCGCGGCGGCTTTCTGGGTGTCGATCATGGTCAGGTGGAAGCGGCTTCCGCCCTCGGGCTGTCCGCGTCGCGTCGCACCTTTCGCATCATTCTGCCTCAGGCGTTACGCGCCATTATTCCGACTGCATTTAACGAGATTATCAGCCTCGCGAAGGGCACGGCGATGGTCTATGTGCTGGCGATGCCGGAACTGTTTTACACCATCCAGATGATCTACAACCGCAACCAGGAAGTGATCCCGTTACTGATGGTCGGCGCGGCCTGGTATCTGATTATCACCACCGTCCTGTCAGTGATTCAGCACAGCGTTGAGCGCTGGCTGGCTCGCAGCGTCAGCCGTGAACCCAAACCGTCGCGCTGGCGACAATGGCGCACTCGCGTCGCACCGCTTAATCCTGTTGAGGAGATCGGCCATGTCCGAAGCCATTGATTACCGCTTATCCCCTACCACCGGAGCCATCAGCATTACCGGCGTCAGCAAACGTTTCGGCAGGCTCAAGGCGCTGGACAACGTCTCGCTGGATCTGGCACCCGGTTCCGTTACGGTGATTCTGGGGCCATCAGGATCGGGAAAATCGACGCTGCTGCGCACCATTAACCACCTGGAACGCGTGGATGAAGGGTTTATCCAGATTGACGGCGATTACATTGGTTATCAGCGTCGGGGTGACAGGCTATATGAGCTGAAGGAGCGGGCGATTCTGCGTCAGCGCATTAACGTGGGCTATGTCTTTCAGAACTTCAATCTGTTTCCCCATCTTACGGTACTGCAAAATTTAATCGAAGCGCCCATCGCGCACCGTCAGCTCTCGAAGCGTGAAGCGATAATCCGTGCCGGTGAGCTACTGGATATCGTCGGCCTGCGTCATAAGGCCGATGCGTGGCCCCGGCATCTCTCTGGCGGGCAGCAGCAGCGCATTGCCATTGCCCGGGCTTTGATGCTGCAACCCCGGGTGATGCTGTTTGATGAGCCAACCTCGGCGCTGGATCCGGAACTGGTCGGCGAAGTGCTGGACGTGATTAAAAAGCTGGCCCGATCGGGCACCACGCTGGTCATCGTGACACACGAAGTGGGATTTGCCCGCGAGGTAGCTGACAACGTGGTGTTTATGGTGGACGGAAAAATTGTCGAGCAGGGCAGCAGTAGCCAGGTGTTAAACCACCCACGACATGAGAGAACGCGCCGCTTTCTGGCGCGCGTACTCTAAGGGGCCAGAATGAGATATGCCTGTGTGACGCTGTGCGCGCTGCTGGTGAGCGGCGCGGTTTTTGCCGAGGAAAAACCGGATGTCGCCCGAAATGAACAGCCGATTCACGCGCCGGTGAACCCTGAGGCGGTTAAAAAAATTCCGGCGGATTTTCATTTTGTTGAGCCCGGCACGTTAACGGTAGCGACTTCAGCCACTCACTCACCGCCGCTGGCGCTGCTGGCGGCGGATAACGTGACCCGCATTGGCAGCGATCCGGATATTGCCCGCCTGCTGGCGGACAGCCTCGGGCTGAAACTTAAACTGGTACCGGCTTCCTGGGAGGACTGGCCGCTGGGGATCAGTGCCGGGCGCTATGACGTGGCCATGTTTAATATCGCGGTGACCGAAGAGCGGAAAAAGAAGTTTGATTTTGCGACCTATCGGGCCGATAACCACGCCTTTGCCGTCAAGGCGGACAGTCCGATCAGCGCGATAACTTCTCCGCCAGACGTGGCGGGCAAACGCATCATCGTGGCCTCCGGCACCAATCAGGAACGTATTTTACTCAGTTGGGACGCACAGAACCGGGCGAAAGGATTGCCACCGGTCACGCCGATTTACCTGACCGACGATGCCTCGGCCACGCTGTATCTGCTTTCAGGGCGGGCAGATGCGATGTTTGGTCCGCACGCCGTGGCGGCCTGGAAGGTGGCGTCACGCGGCCAGACGAAATTAGTCGGCGAGGGGCCCTACCGCGCCTGGGTAGCGGTGACCACGAAAAAAGGCAATGGCCTGGCCGCGGCGCTGCAAACCGCGCTGGATGGCACTATTGCCGGCGGGCAGTATCGCCAGGTGTTACAACGCTGGGGCGAGCAGGATGAGGCGATTACCCATTCGATGGTTAATCCACCCGGGATTATTTACTGAGTAAAACGAGCCAGCCAGGCGCTTCCGTTAAGGCCCATGAACGTGCACCGACCCGTCAGCTCTGGCGGGTTTTTTTATTTCCTTGCAACAGCCCGCGCAGCAGATCGGGGCGGTGTCATCGGCCCGTCATTTTCTGGCGGTATTGGTCTTCATCTTCGCGCTGACGGCGGCAAAAAAGCGGGCGGTTCAGCGGGCAACGATGGCCGCCGCACCGTTTACAGATTAATCCTACCAGATAAAAAAGACTTAGCGGGTTAAGGAGATATTGTTAACAACTAATTTGGCTTTGGTTAGCGAGTTAGAGTGATTATGTAAATTGTGATGTATAGCGCACATTCCAACCCTGCGACCTTTGTCACACTAAAGAAAAAAAGGAGACATTGTATGACTGCCCAAACTTCCAGTCTGATGTTGCTGATGTCTTTCGCAGCAGGCACATTTTCAGCTGGGGCATCAAATAACCCACAACATTTGATGTTCGCCAGCCCGTCTGCCGGCGTACCAAACAATCCGCTGCCGCTGATTATCTGGCCACGCGTGGTGCCGGAGGACGAAGAGAATATCGCCACCTGGTTCGAGGAAACCTTTGAAAAAAATGGCTGGCCGCCTGACTGGCGCGATCAGTTGTTTCCCTATATGCACTACCATCCTAATACGCATGAGCTTCTTGGCGTCGCTGAAGGCTGGGCGGAAGTGCTGTTTGGGGGCGACAGTGGCCGCATGATTACCCTGCGGGCAGGGGATGCCGTGCTGATCCCTGCGGGTGTCGGGCATCGACAGGTTTCCGCCAGCGAAGATTTCCTGGCGGTAGGTGCCTATCCTGAAGGGCTGAAGCCTGAAATTCTGCGCGATGAAATCGGCCAGCTCAAACTGTCCCAGGAAAAAGTGAAAAAAGTCCCGTTGCCAAAACGGGATCCCTTTACGGGTAAAGCGGGCGCGATGACCGAGATCTGGACCCCGGTTGCCGCCATGATGCACAACCCGTAGCGCGCACAGGGACCGGCTGCCCAAAAGGGATGAAGACGTGGCTGCAGAGGTTTGGCAGCGGCAACCGGCCCCGCTGCCTCCTGCTGAGAGGCGGCCAGGAGACGTTAGCGCCTTTATAGCAACCAGTATTAAGATTTTTCATATCCCGGCGCCGCGCCGAGCCGGCGAAATATCCTGTCTTATCCTGCTGTTTTTCCTGATGAAAACCTGTTTAGGCGCTCATGTGCCGCTGACCGCGCCAACAAATTTGCCTGCCGACCTGCCGTAATTCATAAAAGTGCAAACAATGCGACTTACTTTCGCTGTATCTCCGGGACAGGCACGAAAGGTTAACTATGTTTTCAGTCGATCAGGTCATTGAACGTTTCTGGCCGAACCAGCGTCCTGCCAACTGGCAGAAACGGATACTGAAGTGGATTCTACGTGAAGATGAATTCCAGCGCTTTGCCGCGCGCTATCCCCACCTGAAAGGGCTGGATATGGTCGAGCAGGTACTGGAACATCTTGACGTCCGTTGCGAACTTAGCGAGCGCGATCTGGAGCAGATCCCATCGCACGGACCGGTGGTGATCGTGGCGAACCATCCACTGGGTACCATCGACGGCATGGCGTTACTGCATGCGATATCTCAGGTTCGCCGCGACGTGAAAATCGTGGCGAACCGGCTAATTATGCTGCTGGAACCGCTCAACAGCCTGATGTTACCCGTCGACAATATCGGTAACCGCACCAACCGCCAGCAGCTGCAGCACATGCAACAGCACCTGAGCAATCAGGGCGTCCTGATTATCTTCCCGGCGGGCGAAGTGTCCCGCCTGACCAGCGCCGGCGTGCGCGATCGCGAATGGCATCACAGCTTTCTGCGCCTGGCCGCGAAAGCGCGCGCGCCGCTGGTACCGGTGCATGTCGAAGGTCGAAACAGCTCACTGTTCTATGCCACCGCGAAAGTCGCACCGTCCGTGGCGATGCTGATGCTGGTGCGTGAAATGTTTAAACAACGCGGGATGCGCATCAAACTGCGTATCGGCGCGCAGATCCCCTTCGCGCACTGGCACGATGGCCATACGCCCGGCAAAGAGCTGGCAAAGCGCGTGCGAAAACATGTTTACCGCCTGGGGCAGGGCAAAAAAGGGCTCTTCCAGACAGAATCCGCCATCGCGCTGGCGGAAGATCGTGCCGAACTGAAAAAGGCTCTGCTGCAAAGCGAGTTGCTGGGCAATACGCCTGACGGCAAGAAGATCTATCTGTGGCGGCGTAACGGGGCGACCTGGGTGCCGATACTGCGTGAACTGGGACGGCTGCGTGAGATTGCCTTTCGTGCCGTCGGTGAGGGCAGCGGTCGCCGACGGGATCTCGACAGCTACGATGATGACTACTATCACCTGATTCTGTGGGACGACGCAGAGCTGGAAATCGTCGGGGCTTACCGGTTTATCCCCGGTGGCGAACAGCTGGAACGACGCGGCATGGAAGGCCTCTACAGTCACAGCCTGTTCCATTACGACGAACGCATGATCCCTATTCTTCGTCAGGGCATTGAACTGGGCCGCAGCTTTATTCAGCCCGCCTACTGGGGTAAACGCGGGCTGGACTATCTCTGGCTTGGCATCGGGGCTTACGTGGCCAGATATCCCGAGGTGCGCTATCTGTTCGGACCGGTTTCCATCTCTGGCACTATGCCGCTGGCGGCGCGCGATTTGCTGGTCGCGTTCTATCGGATCTATTTCCCAACGGACTTTCCGCTGGCGACCTCGCGCTGTCCTTATCCGGCCTCTCTGCCTGCCGTACTGGCCCAGTTTAGCGGCAATGATTACAAAGAGGATCTTCAGCGGCTGAAGCAGCTGCTCAGTAACCTCGGCGTCGCCATCCCCACGCTCTACAAACAGTATTGCGAAGTCTATGAGCCAGGCGGGGTGCAGTTTATTGATTTCGGCAGCGACCCGGACTTTAACAACTGTATTGATGGGCTGGTATTGGCAGATTTAACCAAAATCAAGCCATCGCGCTACGAGCGCTACGTGGCGGTCCATCTGCCGAAGTAGCCCGGTGTCACGGTCCTGTCATCAAACTGTCGTAACGTCTTGCACAAAACGTACACGGCAAAGGCGACATCAACATGGCCGCAATTTCACTCTCCGGGCTGAATAAAGCCTTCGCGGCGCAGCCGGTCCTTGAGGCGGTATCGCTGGAGATCCAGCAGGGTGAGTTTATCGCCGTGCTGGGCCCCTCCGGCTGCGGCAAAACGACCTTACTCAGGTTAATCGCCGGATTTGAAACGCTGGATCGCGGCGAGATCTGGGTGGACGACACGTTGTTTGCCTCCCCGGATTTTCATCTGCCTCCCGAAAACCGCGATCTTGGCGTGGTGTTTCAAAACTACGCGCTGTGGCCGCATATGACGGTGGCTGAAAACGTAGGCTATAGCCTGAAAGTCAGCGGCGTAAACCGTGCCGATCGGGAAGAACGTATCCGGCAGGCCCTGGCGCTGGTCGACCTGCTGGCCTTTGCCGATCGCCGCCCGGCCGATCTGTCCGGCGGTCAGCGTCAACGCGTAGCCCTGGCCCGCTGCCTGGTGGCAAAGCCCCGGCTGGTCCTGCTTGACGAACCTCTGGCTAACCTTGACGTGCATTTGCGTGCCGCCATGGAAGAGGAGTTTCGCCGTTTTCACCGTCACAGCGGGGCCACCTTAATTTATATCACCCACGATCAGCGCGAAGCGATGGCGCTCGCCGATCGCGTTGTGGTGCTGAATGCGGGGCAGGTCATGCAGTTTGCTTCACCACAAACCCTGTGGCGTGAGCCCGCTAATGAGATGGTCGCCACCTTTATTGATGAGGGGCGCGTGCTGGCGGTAAAAGAGATTGAACCGACAGGCCAGGGGCAGGCATCGGTGATGCTGTTTGGTACACGGATGCGGTTGCGCTGTGCCGCGCATCAGACAGCCTTGCCGCAGGGTAAAGCCAGCTTTCATCGGGCCAGTTTCCGCCTGGCGGCTGACGAAACCGGCCATTTCACCGCCAGGGTTGAACGCCTGATTTACCGCGGCGGCCATTACGACATCCATCTGTCTCCACAGGCAGAGCCTGAGGTTTCCATCACGCTGGCCCTTGACGATGTCTCTGCTCTCAGGGTTAACGACACCGTAAATATTGCCGTGACTGACGGCTGGATTCTTCCCGCATAAAGGACTTCAGACAGTATGAAAAAACTCATGCTTACCTCGGTTACATCTCTGCTCTTCACGGCTGCGCTGGCAGGCCCCACGCTGGCGCTGGCGGCAGACAAGCCTGCCGGCAAGCTGGTGGTCTACACCTCGCAGGCACCGGAAATTGCGCAGCAAACCATGGACGCGTTCAAAGCGGCCTATCCCGGTATTCAGGTGGAATGGACGCGCAACGGCACTACGCAGTTAATGAACGTGCTGCACACGGAAATGATGAGCGGCAAGGTGAAGCCCGACGTGCTGTTGGTTGCCGACGCCATCAACCTTGGCGCACTGAAGAAAGAGAAGCAGCTCTATGCGTATCAGGATGCGCCCGTCGATCACCTGAAACCCGCCTTTTATGACCGGGATAAAACCTTTTTTGGCACCAAAATTATCGCCACCGTGATTGCCTACAACACGCAGCGCGCTAAACCCGTTAACAGCTGGAAAGCCCTGCTAAACGCGGACAACAAAGGGCAAATTGCCATGCCCAGTCCGCTTTACTCCGGGGCTGCCTTGTATAAGCTGCACACGGATATCACGACGCCTGACATCGGCTGGAACTTCTATAAACAGCTGGCGGCGCTGGGCATCGCGCCGCAGGGCGGTAACGGACCTGCGTTAAAAGCCGTAGCGAGTGGACTGGATAAATATGGTGTGATTACCGATGCCGACATTATCCGGGCCAAAAAGCAGGGATCGCCCATCGACCTGGTCTATCCCGAAGAGGGCGTGTCTTACGTCACGGAACCCGTCGCCATTATGAAATCGGTGCATAACCTGCCTGCCGCGAAAGCCTTTGTGGATTTTCTGCTGTCAGAGCCGGGACAGAAACTGGTGGTTCAGCAGGGTAACCGGCCGGTCGATGACCGCATTGCCGCGCCTGAAGGCTTTGTTCCGGTAGACCAGATCAAACTGCTGACCCCGGACTTGGAGAAGGCGGTGGCCGATGATGCGCAGGTGCGGGAACAGTTTACCGCGCTATTCGGTGGCTGAGAATGAGCGTGCTGAGTAACGACTGTCAGCCTCGCCGGGTGCATCGCACGCGCTGGCGTTTTCGCGCTGAACCCTGGGTGCTAGGGCTGCTGGTGCTGACGATCGGGCTGCTGTCCGTGGCGCCTTTTACCCGGCTGATCTGGACAGCGATAGCCCCGCAGGGCGTACCGGATTTGACACGGCTGACGCAGCTGTTGATCAGCCGCCGGGTACTCAGCGCCACGTTAACGACCTTAAGCATCGGGCTGAGCGCCACCCTGTTGTCGCTGTTGCTTGGCACGCTCGCCGCCTGGCTGGTGGCGCTGAGCGATATGCGCGCTAAAGCAGCCTGGGTCTTCGCCTTTATCTTACCCCTGATGATTCCGCCACAGGTGACGGCACTTGCCTGGCTGCAGGCGCTGGCGCCAGGCAGCCTGCTGGCATCGCTGTTTCAGCTGCTGGGTTTACCCTGGTTCGCGCCGGGTGAACAACCGCTCTATTCATGGGGCGGCATCGTGCTGCTGCTGGGCCTGCACAATGCGCCACTGGTGTTCCTGACGGTGCGTGCCGGGCTTCGCCGTTTGCCGGCAGAACTGGTGGAAGCCGCGCAGATTAGCGGGGCTTCGCACGGGCAAATCCTGCGCACCATTATTTTACCGCTGGCGCGTCCCGCCATCTTCGCGGGCGCGGCGCTGGCTTTTGTGGCGGCGGTCGGGAATTTTGGTATTCAGGCGATGCTGGGCATTCCGGCACGTCTGCCGACCTTAATTACGCTGGTCTATCAGCAACTTAACGCCATTGGCCCCGGTGCGCTGCCGGATACGGCCGTCTATTCCTTGCTGATTGCGCTGATCACCTTAACCGGCATGATGCTGAGCGGCTGGCTGGGCGGACGGCGTGATGTTCGCGTGAGTGGCTCGCCGCGCCCGTTTCAGCAACCGCTTAACGGCGCGCGGCTGCCCACGGAGGTGATGGCCTGGCTGTGGATGGCGGCTACGCTCATCATGCCGGTCAGCGCGCTGCTGACCAGTGCGCTGACGCGCGGCTTTGGTCAGGCCTTGACGTGGCAGACCCTGACGCTGGAAAACTTTTACCAGGCGCTGTGGGGCTATCCCGCAATACGCCATGCTTTCGCGACCAGCCTGTGGCTCACCTCGCTGGCGACGCTGATGCTCACGGTCATGGCGCTGTTTCTGGCTTTCTTCCTGAGCTGGCGACGCACGCGACTGGTGCGCGGCCTGTGGTTTGCCAGCGAGCTGACTTATGCGCTGCCCGGTATCGTGACAGGTGTGGCGGCAATCCTGTTTTTTCTGCCGCCGCTTCCTCTGCTGGCGGTCTCGATTTACGGCACGGTCTGGATCATTCTCGCCGCCTATCTGTCCAACTTCCTGGCCTTAGTCTTGCGCCCCACGCTGGCGGGCTTCGCACAAATTGACCCCTCGCTGGATGAGGCCGCGCGTCTGTGTGGAGCGGGGTTTCTGCGCCGCATGGGCGATATTTTACTGCCGCTGGCGGCGCCGTCTGCGCTGGCGGGAAGCCTGTTGGTCTTTCTGACCGCGCTGAACGAAATTCAGGTCTCGGTGCTGCTGGTGACCTCCGATAAGCAAACCCTTGGGCCAACCATTATCTTTCTTGATGAGGGCGGCTCTGCACCGCTGGCTGCCGCCGTAGGATGCCTGATGATTCTGGTTGTTCTGACCTTGATGTTGCTGGCGACGCGCCTGACGCGCGCGCTGCCGCAGGGAGTATTGCCATGGCAAGCCTGACCGTGGTGAGCGGCGTGGGGGGAAAGTTGCCCGCCGCTTTCCTGCTTGAGATTCAGGGATACCGCCTGTTGTGGGATCTGGGCGCGGGGCCGGAGCCCGGCGTAAGGCCGGATTTGACGGTCACGGGGCACGTCGATGCCATCTGTCTGACCCATTCTCATGGCGACCATACAGGTGCACTCGACAGCTGGCAGGCGTTGGGATCGCCGCCGGTTTACGCCACGGAACTGACCTGGCAGCAGTTGGGAGAGTGCCCAGTACCTGCGCGATCGCGGCACGCATTGCCCTTACGCGGGCAGTGCGCGGTTGGCCCGCTTAATCTGTTTACCGGCCGGAGCGGCCACTCACCGGGATCCGTCTGGTTTCACCTGCCGGTCGCGGGCGGCATCACCTATATGGGCGACTGGAGTCGCGAATCACTGCTGCTGCCTTTTGACCGACCACCACGGGCGCGCTGGTTGATTACCGATGCCTCTTACGGCGACCGTCATCAGCGACTTAATCAGCAGGTTGACGCGCTGGTACAGGCTGCCCGCCACGGGGCGGTGGTCACGGCGCCGTTGCACGGCAGAGGCCCGGAGATGGCACTGCGGCTACGAGCAAAAGGATTACCGGTGGTGCTGTGCCCGCAGGTGCGGGAAGACGTGTCACAGCTGCTGGCGCAAAATGCGCTGCCGGCCGCCACGGCGCTGGCGTTGCTGCCGTTGCTGCGTGAGCCGACGCCTGCGCAATGGCGACCTGACAGCGTTATCGTCGCGGCCGATGCGGTGGCGGACAGCGGCCTGGCCGCCTTGCTGAGCCAGCGACCCGAGTTCAACCTGATTTTTAGCAGTCATGTCGCTCGCGGCACGCGGGCCTTCGCGATGCTACAAAACGGCTAAGCGCAGTGGTTGCCCTGGAATGTCCATCCCCCGCTGGACGATCAACTGGCGTTGATCAAACACAGCGGAGCGGAACAGGTCATTCCCGCTTTTGTCGAGCCGGCATTGTGCCAGCAGTTAATCGCCCGAGCGTCTGCCACGCTCAGCTGGCAGCGTCACTTTACGCTGTCATCCCGCTGGGAAAGCTTTGCCTGATCGCATTAGCTGTAAAGCCCGTGCTGCTGCACCGGCGCATGACCCGGATTATCCCGGATGCGGCGTACCGAGTCGCGTACCACCAGCTTGCCGTTCAGCAGCAGATTACCGGGCGGCAGGTTTGGATCTAAACGCAGCGCCTGAAGCATTTTGACGGCGGCCTCGCCCAGCTCGTCTCGCGGAACCTGAACCGAGGTTAACGGGATCTCCTGCACGGTGGCCAAGTTGAAACCATCCATGCTCATCACGGACACATCTTCCGGCACCCGCAGGCCCGCTTGCTGTAACGCCTGCACCGTTCCGGCGGCAATATAATCGCCACTCGCCAGAATCGCCGTAGGGCGCTGCGCCTGCGGGCAGCGACGCAAATAGTCGCCCAGACAGGCGCTGGCTTCGCTGCTGCTAAAACTGTTGAGCGTAATCAGGTGCTGGCGGCTGTCGAAGCGCAGATTCATGGCATGCCAGGCATCGCGTACACCCTGAAGCCGCTGCTCCATGGTGTAACGCCGAAGGCAGTGCAGCGACAGAATTTGCCGATGGCCCTGTTCAAACAGATAGCGCGCGGAAAACTCGCCAATAAGCTGATGATCCGGCGACACCGAGGGCAGGCGCATTCGGCGGTCGCGGGCGTTGATCAGCACGCAGGGTTTGTTCATTTCGGCCGCCAACTGATGAATGTGTTCATCGTCGATACCGATCAACAGCGCGGCTTCCGTCTGCTGCATCTTGTCGATAAACAGCGCGGCATCACTTTCCACTTCTTCCAGCGGGCAGTAGCGCAACCGCACATCGTGCGGTTTAACGGCTTCGCTGATCCCCTGGATCACCTTGTAATAAAAGATATCCGTGCGGATATCGAATGCCCGCGGTGGCGCAAATACCATCAGGTCATTAAGCAACAGCCGACCATGCTGAAGATTATCCAGTACGCCTTGCTGTTGGGCGATGCGTAACACTTTGTCGCGCGTGGCGGCGCGAATATTGGCTTTCCCGGCAAGGACGCGCGAAACCGTGCTGATCGACACGCCGCTCAGGGCAGCAATTTCGCTCACTTTTAAGCTTTGCTTCATTCTGTGATCGCCCTCAAATCTGCAAATGAAAAAATTTTCATAAGGTGCTGAATCGTGTCCCTGCTGGTCTGCAAGGGCATTTTTGTTATTTCCCGATAGTGCCATGAAAAGGTTTGCAAAAAATGGGCTGTACCCACGTTTTCGGCTTTTTTAAGGTCGGATCAGATAAACAGGCTCGCTGCGCGGCAACGCGTCAATCACTGGCTACAGGAGTTTCATCATGAGTCTCGACTCGACCACCCGCACTCACGCGTCGTCGCGCCCGCTGCGGATGATTAAAAATTTGCGCTGGTGGATGCTGGGCATGTTCCTGCTGGGCGTCACGGTGAATTACATCACCCGTAACTCCCTGGGGATTCTGGCACCGGAACTGAAAAGCACCCTGAATATGACCACGGAGCAGTATTCCTGGGTCGTGGCGGCTTTCCAACTGGCCTATACGCTGTTTCAGCCTGTGTGCGGCTGGTTAATTGATGTTATCGGTCTGAAAGTGGGCTTTTTGATCTGCGCCGTTATTTGGTCTGTCACCTGTCTGCTGCACGCCGGGGCAGGAAGCTGGTTGCATCTGGCGCTGTTACGTTTTGTGATGGGCGCATCAGAGGCGGCAGCCACGCCCGCGAATGCCAAGGCCATCGGGGAGTGGTTTCCGAAAAAGGAGCGGCCGGTAGCGGCAGGCTGGGCGGGCGTTGGCTTTTCCGTCGGCGCGATGCTGGCTCCGCCCATTATTTATATCGCGCATATCTCGTTTGGCTGGCAGGGCGCATTCCTGCTCACCGGCGGGCTGGGTTTGATCTGGGTGGCGCTCTGGTGGTGGGGCTATCACTCGCCTGAACGCCATCCGCGCCTCTCGGATGAGGAGCGGGCGTTTATTACCCAGGACAACGAAGTCATCGGCGAAAAGCTGCCGTTTTTCACTGCGATGAAAGTGATTGGGAAAGAGAAGAAGTTTTACGGAATCGCTATTCCGGCTTTTTTAGCCGAGCCCGCCTGGGCGGTCCTGAGCTTCTGGGTGCCGCTCTACCTGGCCAATGAACGCGGCATGGATCTGAAGCAGATCGTGATGTTCGCCTGGCTGCCGTTCCTGGCCGCTGACTTCGGCAGCGTCGCCAGCGGTTACCTGACAAAACTCTACGTGCGCTGGTTTGGCTGCTCCCGCGTGAACTCCATCGTCGCCAGTTCCGTCACCGGGGCCGCGCTGATGATCTCGCTGGCACTGATGACGCTGGTTAAAGATCCCTATCTTGCCATTGCCCTGATCTCCATCGGCGGTTTCGGCCACCAGGTGATTTCCTGCATGTTGAGCGCGCTGGTGGTTGAGCGTTTTGATCGCCGCCAGATGGCGACGGTCAACGGCATGCGCGGGTCCTGCGCCTGGATAGCCAGCTTTATTTTTTCACTGATTATCGGCGTTACCGCCGACACCATTGGCTTCAATCCCTTGTTTATTGCCATGGGCTTTTTTGATCTGATTGGCGCGGTTTTTCTGGTGATGTTTATTGCCGAACGCCGCCAACGTACTGCTAAACAGTGAGGGTAATCTCATGAAAACACTTAAGACATGGACGCTACATCAACAAACGCCGCATTTTGTCGAACTGAAAGTCGAGCAGCGTCACTTTTTACGGATTTACGTATTAGAAAACGGCCTGATGCGCGTGCTGCTGAAACGCGACGGGGAACTGGCGCTGAACCGCACCTGGAGCATTGCCCCGCAAGAGGATGTGCCTTGGGAGGGGCGCGACCGCGAATCGCTGGAAGGTTTTACGCTGCCCGCCTTTACCCTGCAACAGGAGGCGCAACAAATCCGTCTGGCCACGGACCGGCTGCGGGTTACCGTGCATTATCCCCTTTGCCTCAGTTGGGAACATTTTGACGGCACCGACTGGCAGCCGCTGGCGGTCGATCGCCATACCGGGGCTTACCTGCTGAACATGCATGGCGATGGTGTGGAACATTATCAGCGTCGTCAGCCGCAGGACCGGGTTTACGGCCTGGGTGAAAAGAGCGGCGATCTCAACCGGGTCAATCGCCGTTTCGAAATGCGCAATCTGGATGCGATGGGCTATAACGCTGCCAGTACCGATCCGCTCTACAAACATATTCCTTTCACGCTGACCCAGCGTGACGGCGTCAGCTTCGGGCTGTTTTACGATAACCTCACCAGCAGCTGGCTGGACCTGGGGAATGAGTTAGATAATTATCATCTGCCTTATCGCCGTTACCGCGCAGAGGCGGGCGATCTGGATTACTACATGATGCTGGGCCCGACGCTGCTGGAGGTGACCAAGGCATTTGTTCGCCTCACCGGCCGGACGCTCTTTCAACCGAAGTGGAGCCTGGGCTACAGCGGCTCCACCATGCACTACACGGATGCGCCTGATGCGCAGCAACAGCTCCTGTCCTTTATTCAACTGTGCCGCGAGCATGAGATTCCCTGCGATTCGTTTCAACTGTCGTCGGGCTACACCTCCATCAATAACAAGCGCTACGTGTTCAACTGGAACTATGACAAGGTGCCGAATCCCAATGCCATGTGCGCTGCTTTCCATCAGGCCGGGATGAAGCTGGCGGCCAACATCAAGCCCTGCCTGTTACAGGATCATCCACGTTATAAAGAAGTGGCGGATCAGGGGCTGTTTATCCGCGATTCGGAACAGGATCGGCCTGAGCGTTCCGTATTCTGGGATGATGAAGGCTCGCATCTGGATTTCACCCATCCCCAAACGGTGGCGTGGTGGCAACAAAACGTCACTGAGCAGTTGCTGAAAAAAGGGATCGATTCGACCTGGAACGATAATAACGAATATGAAGTCTGGGACGGCGAAGCACGCTGCTATGGCTTTGGCCAACCCATTGCGATTAAGCACATCCGACCGGTGATGCCGCTGCTGATGATGCGCGCCTCGATGGAGGCTCAGCAGCGCTTTGCCCCGGAAAAAAGGCCGTACCTGATTTCCCGTTCAGGCTGCGCAGGCATGCAGCGCTATGTGCAGACGTGGAGCGGGGATAACCGGACAAACTGGCAAACCCTGCGCTATAACATCCGTATGGGGTTGGGAATGAGTCTGTCGGGCCTGTTTAACGTCGGGCACGATGTGGGCGGGTTTGCCGGCGATAAACCGGATGCGGAGCTGTTTGTGCGCTGGGTACAGAATGGCGTGATGCATCCCCGTTTTACTATTCATTCATGGAATGACGATCACACCGTCAACGAGCCCTGGATGTATCCGGAAGCCACATCAATGATTCGTGAGGCTATTCGCCTGCGTTATCGCCTGATGCCGTATCTGTATACGCTGGCCTGGCAGGCCAGCGAGCAGGATGAGCCAATGCTGCGGCCAACCTTCCTCGATCACGAGCACGATCCGCGCACCTATGACGAGTGCGATGATTTCATGCTGGGGCGCGATTTGCTGGTGGCAAGCGTGGTTGAGCAGGGCGCCCGTCAGCGCCAGGTCTATCTGCCAGATAACGCCCACGGCTGGTATGACTGGCACAGCGGTAGCTGGCTGGCGGGGGGCCAGTCGGTAATGCTGGATGCGCCGCTGGATCGTCTGCCGTTACTGGTCCGTGCCGGTGCCGCAATTCCACTGGGAGAGTGTGAAAGTACCACCGATGCGCAGCGTGATAACGTACGGGAACTGCAGCTGTGGCCTGCGCCGGGCAATGCGACCACCTCCGGCGAACTGTTTGACGACGACGGAGAAACGCATGGCTGGCAGAAGGGCAATGCGCTTTGGCTGAGCTGGACGTTAACCAGCAGCGCGTCACGGTTGGAGCTGATCATTGAAAAGCGGGGAGATTATCAGCCAGCGTGGCGTGATATGGCGATTAGCTTACCGCCGGGCGAGAAGCGTCCGTTGTGGGTCAACGGGGAAATGACAACCTGTTACCGACTGGCGTAACCCAGAGCGCAAATCACACTACCGGCCCACCTGCGTGGGCCGGTTTATTTTAGGCGGAGTGGGTTTCGGTGCTCATGCGTCCAAGGTCTTTATCGACCAGGAACAGACCGTTACCGCTATCGCCAACCATCGCCAGTTTATCCAGCACGGTTTTAAACAGCTTCTCTTCTTCATGCTGTTCTGCAACATACCACTGCAGGAAGTTGAAGGTTGAATAGTCCTGCGTTGTCATCGCTGAGTGCGCCAGTTCATTGATTTTACTGGTAATCAGCTTCTCGTGATCCAGCGCCTGAATCAGCACTTCGTTCAGTGAATTGTAGGCAACGGGCGGTGCAGCAATGCTGCCCAGCACCGGCATAGCACCGGTATCGCTCAGATAGTCGAACAGGCGCTGCATGTGTTCCATCTCTTCACGCGAATGCATTTTCAGGAAGGACGCTGCGCCCTCATAGCCTTTATCGCTGCACCACGCACTCATTTGTAAATAGAGATTGGCGGAGAAAAATTCGAGGTTCAGCTGGTCGTTTAAACGTCCAGTCATTTCAGCAGTCAGCATGGCCGCGTCCTTTGAGTGTTAATAAATTAGTGGTGAATTATGCAACAGGCTGGTAACGAATGGGAAGCCTTTTATTGAAAAATTTGCAATTTATCTGTTTGATTTAAAAAGAATTATTTCAACTGTTGAATGCGAGCGATTATCATTGTGGTCAGCTTTTCGGGTCGCCAGTTGTCACTCCCTAAGCCGGTGCACCAGGCTTCCGTGCGGCTTCCTTTACCGGCAGGTCAGGCTGGATGCGGCCTGGCAGGAAGGCAAGGGTGACCCGGCGATGAACCGGCTGCAGCGCATGCGCAAGAAATGCCTGACCAGAGATTTGTGAGGCAAGGCGTGAAGGTGAATTTTATGCGGGTTCATCGCGAAGAAATCGCATAAACTTTTCGTGAAATGCCACCGTTAACCCTCAGGGGGAATATGCAATCTGTCAAAAGCCATGCTGAATTTTACGACGTCCAGTTTTCAAAAGAAGATTTCACCGGTCTGACGATCGCTGAAACGCATTTTGAAGACTGCGAATTCAATAACGCCAACTTTACCTCTGCGGTGTTTTCGGCCTGCAAGTTCATCAACTGTGTGTTTAATCACTGCAATATGAGCCTGCTGAACCCATCCAATAGCCGCTTCTTTGGCGTTCACTTCAATGAGTGCAAGCTGACCGGCATTGACTGGACGACAGCCTACTGGCCCGATTTTTATCTGGATCACGAACTGCATTTTCAGAAATGTATTCTGGCCAGCGGCTCTTTTTTTGGGCTGCGGTTGCAGGGCTTAAAAATGGAGGCATGCAAACTGACAGAGGTGGATTTCAGGGAGTGCGATTTAACTGGCGCAACGCTCACCGAATCGGACCTGACGGGCAGTTTATTCAATCACACCGTGCTACGTGGCGCAGATCTCACAGAATCCTGGAATTACGCCATCAATATCTTCCATAACACGGTCCATAAAGCCAAATTCTCTCGCCTGGAAGCGGTTTGTTTGCTGGAAAGTCTGGGCATCGAACTCGTCGATTAGTCGAGGCCTGAGGAGTAACCGCCCCCACGGATACGCTTTGTGGGGCAGGTTTCGTTCGGGGTAACGCCTGGCCACCCTGACGCGCTACCGGCGCGGCGGCCTGCCGTTTCTGACTGACGCCACTTTCTCTTCCGTACGCTGTAGGCCAATAGCACAAAATATTGTATGCTATGCCGCCTTAAAGTTGACCAGGTAACCGGAAGCACGCCAATGTAACTTTGCGCTCACCCCGCGACGACATAAAGTCGCATTTGGCACCGTTTATCCGCCGGTAAGGTTCTGCCGGCCACCGTGATTTATCTGCCGCGCCTGTTAGCGCGTGGCTACGTTGAGAAGAATTCACTCATGTCTAATCCCTTTTTAGAAGAGGTGGCACGCCGCCGCACCTTCGCGATTATCTCGCACCCGGATGCCGGTAAAACCACAATTACCGAAAAAGTCCTGCTGTTCGGACAGGCGATCCAGACCGCCGGTACGGTAAAAGGCCGCGGCTCCAACCAGCATGCGAAGTCTGACTGGATGGAGATGGAAAAGCAGCGTGGTATTTCAATCACGACGTCAGTTATGCAGTTTCCCTATCGTGACAGCCTGGTAAACCTGCTGGATACGCCGGGGCACGAAGACTTCTCTGAAGATACCTATCGTACGCTGACCGCCGTTGACTGCTGCCTGATGGTGATCGACGCAGCGAAAGGCGTTGAAGATCGTACCCGTAAGCTGATGGAAGTGACGCGCCTGCGCGATACGCCGATCCTGACCTTTATGAACAAACTCGACCGTGACATCCGCGATCCGATGGAACTGCTGGATGAAGTGGAAAGCGAGTTAAAAATCGCCTGTGCGCCCATCACCTGGCCAATAGGCTGCGGTAAGTTGTTTAAAGGGGTTTATCACCTTTATAACGATGAAACTTATCTCTATCAGACCGGTAAAGGGCACACCATCCAGGAAGTGCGCATCGTTAAAGGCCTGAATAACCCGGACCTCGACGCGGCCGTCGGCGAAGAGCTGGCCGCACAGCTGCGTGAAGAGCTGGAACTGGTGCAGGGCGCCTCGCACGAATTCGAAAAAGAGGCTTTCCTTAGCGGTCAGCTCTCTCCGGTGTTCTTTGGTACTGCGCTGGGTAACTTTGGCGTTGATCATATGCTGGATGGCCTGGTGGAGTGGGCGCCGCGCCCCATGCCGCGCCAGACCGATACCCGCCAGGTTGAGGCAAAAGAAGAGAAATTTACCGGTTTCGTGTTCAAGATTCAGGCTAACATGGATCCCAAGCACCGTGACCGCGTGGCGTTTATGCGCGTGGTATCAGGCCGTTATGAAAAAGGCATGAAGCTGCGCCAGGTGCGCACTGGCAAAGACGTCGTGATTTCTGATGCGTTAACCTTTATGGCGGGCGACCGTTCGCACGTAGAAGAAGCCTATCCGGGCGATATCATCGGCTTGCACAACCACGGCACGATTCAGATCGGCGACACCTTTACCCAGGGTGAGAACATGAAGTTCACCGGTATTCCGAACTTCGCGCCAGAACTGTTCCGCCGTATTCGCCTGCGCGATCCGCTGAAGCAAAAGCAACTGCTGAAAGGGCTGGTCCAGCTGTCGGAAGAGGGCGCGGTTCAGGTGTTCCGTCCGGTTCACAATAACGACCTGATTGTGGGAGCAGTTGGTGTCCTGCAGTTTGACGTGGTCGTCGCGCGTCTGAAAAGCGAATACAACGTTGAAGCCATCTATGAGGCGATTAACGTTTCTACGGCACGTTGGGTCGAGTGCAGCGATGCCAAAAAGTTCGAAGATTTCCAGCGTAAAAATGAGGTGAACCTCGCGCTGGATGGCGGTGATAACCTGACTTATATCGCTCCCACCATGGTGAATCTGAATATTACTCAGGAACGCTATCCTGATGTGACATTCCGTAAAACCCGCGAGCACTAATTCGTGCTTTCAGGGCCATTCCAGCACGGAATGGCCCTGTTTCAACGGATACAGAACCCTCCTAAAACGCGCCTTTTCCTCTCTTTTGACGCACGATCAACCAGTTACCCGAGCAAAACCCTAAATCCCGACTATGATTACTTCATCGGACGGTTTAAGAGACTTATTCTCCCCGCGTCCAGTGCCGCAGCAGCACTGTTTGCTGCTCTTGCGCCCACAGTTTTGGGCGAGTTAACAGATAGAAGGATGATATCGATGCACACAACTAAGATTACTAAAACATTGATGGCTGCGATGATCGGTACTGCTCTGCTGAGCGGAAGCGCATTTGCAGAGGAATCCGCGTCTCAGAAAGCCTCACAAACGGCTGACAGCGCCGGTGCAAAAATTGACAGCTCAATGAAGAAAGTGGGCGGCTTTATGGATGACAGCGCCGTGACGGCTAAAGCAAAAGCGGCCCTAGTTGATGACGACTCCATCAAAAGCACCGACATTTCTGTCAAAACCCATCAGGGCGTTGTTACCCTGAGCGGCTTTGTGACCTCACAAGATCAGGCTGAGAAAGCCGTGGCCGTGGTGAAAAAAGTTGAAGGCGTTAAATCAGTCAGCGACAAGCTGCACGTGAAAGACGCGAAAAAACAGTCAATGAAAGGTTATGCCGGTGACGCTGCCACAACCAGCGAAATTAAAGCTAAGCTATTAGCAGATGACATGGTTCCTTCACGTAACGTGAAAGTGGAAACCACCGACGGTGTGGTTCAGCTTTCAGGTGAAGTGGCGAATCAGGCACAGTCTGACCGTGCCGAAAGCATCGCTAAAGCTATCGAAGGCGTAAAAAGTGTTAAAAATGACCTGAAGGTCAAGTCTTAACACGACCCGGTGCGGCTTCTTTTGGAAGCCGCACTGATAAAAATACCCATCGTGGGATGAAACAAGCAGTTCAATATTAAAATGGTTAAGGAGAGGCTTATGTTTCGTTGGGGCATTATTTTTCTGGTGATCGCACTGATCGCTGCTGCATTAGGTTTTGGTGGCCTTGCCGGTACCGCAGCCTGGGCAGCTAAAGTCGTATTCGTGGTGGGTATTATTCTGTTCCTCATCAGCTTGTTCACTGGCCGTAAAAAGCTATAGCGATGACCCAGACTGTTTGATGCTGGCGTAGTCAGCATCAAACGGAGACCAGTTATTTGTGCGAATGTTATTGTGAGGCAAAGGATGCTTCATATTCGCAACGATGTGTTAAACGGCGCAACGCCAATAGCACAATTTATGGACAACGTAGCTGGTTCTCCGTGCTAGTATCCTTTCACAATTCTAATCCCTGCATTCCCTACATTTGCCTATCGGGAACCCAATCTGAGGTCGGTACATTGGGTATACGTATTCCCGTGACGCTTGGGGCGATTGAACCCCTTGCTCTCACACCTTTTAAAGCCAGGAAAATCGCCTTAGTGTGCGAGGGTGGCGGTCAACGCGGCATCTTCACCGCCGGCGTATTAGATGAGTTTCAGCGGGCTAAATTCAACCCTTTCCAGCTTTTGCTTGGCACGTCTGCCGGGGCACAGAATCTGTCTGCCTTTGTCTGCGCGCAGCCGGGCTACGCGCGCCGGGTGATCACCCGCTATACGACCAGCAAGCAGTTTTTCGATCCGCTGCGTTTCTTACGCGGCGGCAATCTTATCGATCTCGACTGGTTAATCGACATCACCCGAAGCGAATTCCCCCTGGCGATGAGCAGTGCCGAAACCCTGTTTTCCAGCGGGCGCGAATTCTATATGTGTGCCTGCCGCAGTGATGACTATGCGCCCAGTTATTTTGCGCCCACCAGTGATAACTGGCTGGAAATCATTAAGGCATCCAGCGCCATTCCGGGCTTTTATCGCCTGGGGGTGGATCTGGAAGGCATCAGCTATCTGGACGGTGGCGTCAGTGATGCTATACCCGTGCGTGAGGCGGCCAAACGTGGCGCAGATACGATCGTGGTGATCCGTACCGTACCCTCACAGATGTTCGATACGCCACGCTGGATAACGCGTATGGAACGCTGGTTTAGCGGCGGTGCGCTGCAGCCGATGCTCACTATCCTGCATCATCATGAGCAGACCTATCGGGAAACGCAGCAGTTTATCGAGTCACCGCCAGGGGATTTACGCATCATTGAAATTTTCCCACCGCGCGTGCTGGCCAGTAACGCTTTAGGCAGCCGGATCGCCTCGCTTAACCAGGATTACCACCTGGGACGCCGCTGTGGCCGCTATTTTATGGCCACGCTGGGCCAGTGGCTGAGCGATGCCGAGCCGCAAACGGGGCTGGATATCGTTACGCCTGCCGCGCCGGTGGCGAATGAACCCAACAGTGGGGCGATCGTTACGCCGCTGGCGGGCAATGACGACGCCTGGAATGAAGGCTCGCTGGCATGAGGTTTGTGGATACCCATTGCCACTTTGATTTTCCGCCCTTCGTCGGGCAGGCGGCGGAAAGTCTTGCCCGGGCCGCCCAGTCCGGCGTTGAAAAAATTATCGTGCCCTCGGTAGACGCGGGACGCTTTGCAACGGTCTGCCAGTTGGCTCACGCCCATCCCGCCCTTTATGCTGCGCTGGGGCTGCACCCGATTGTTATTGAACATCATCAGGAATCGCATCTTAGCGAGCTGGAAGCCCGGTTGATAAAGTCGCCCGCTAAGCTGGTAGCGTTAGGTGAGATCGGCCTGGATCTTTATCGGGACGATCCGCAGTTCGACAAGCAGAAACATTTTCTGGATGCGCAGCTGAAGCTGGCTAAACGTTACGATCTGCCGGTGATCCTGCACTCGCGTCGAACGCACGATCAGCTGGCGCTGCATCTGCGCCGTCACGATCTCTCGCGCCGTGGCGTGGTTCATGGTTTTGCCGGTAGCCTGCAGCAGGCCCAGGCTTTTATCAAACTTGGCTATGCGATTGGCGTGGGCGGCACCATTACCTATCCGCGCGCCAGTAAAACCCGACAGACCATCGCACAGTTACCGCTTTCATCCTTGTTGCTGGAAACGGATGCCCCCGATATGCCGCTGAACGGTTTTCAGGGGCAGCCCAACCGACCAGAGCGCGCTTTTCAGGTGTGGCAGGTGCTGTGTGAGCTGCGTGAAGAAGCGCCAGAGGTCATTGCCGATGCGCTATGGCACAACAGCCACAGACTTTTTCGCCTTTCCTGATGTCGCCCGTTTACCCTTCTTCTCACAAAATGTTATAATAATAACATTCCCGTCGTGGGCTTATACGGGCTTCGCTTCGCCTTATTTCGTGACTGAATCAACTTTTATCTGAAATATTGCAGTTGTTTCATATTTCGATGTGACGAATGGCACATATTCACCGGCTCCGAATTGTTATTATTATCACATACGGGTGGATAAAAACTCACCCCTTGTCCTGGAGATTGTTATGACTGATATCAAACAGCAGGCTCTGCGCGCGCTGAAACTGATGGATTTAACCACCCTGAATGAAGATGACACCGATGAGAAAGTGATCGCACTGTGTCACCAGGCGAAATCCCCGGTGGGCAATACCGCCGCCATCTGCATTTATCCGCGTTTTATTCCCATTGCTCGCAAAACGCTGCGTGAGCAGGGCACGCCGGACGTGCGTATCGCCACCGTCACCAACTTCCCTCACGGCAATGACGACATCGAGATCGCACTGGCTGAAACCCGTGCCGCTATCGCCTACGGCGCTGACGAAGTGGACGTGGTTTTCCCTTATCGCGCGCTGATGGCTGGCAATACTCAGGTGGGCTTTGATCTGGTTAAAGCCTGTAAAACAGCCTGTGCGGAAGCGGATGTACTGCTGAAAGTGATTATTGAAACCGGTGAGCTGAAGCAGGAAGCGCTGATCCGTCAGGCCTCTGAAATTGCCATTGATGCCGGAGCGGACTTTATCAAAACCTCAACCGGTAAAGTGCCCGTAAATGCAACGCCCGAAGTGGCGCAGATCATGATAAGCGTGATCCGCGATAAAGGTGTGAAAGCGCAGGTTGGCTTTAAGCCGGCTGGCGGCGTGCGTACCGCTGAAGATGCCGCCATCTATCTGCAACTGGCTGAAGATACGCTGGGTGCCGACTGGGCTGACGCTCGCCACTTCCGTTTTGGCGCTTCCAGCCTGCTGGCAAACCTGCTGAACACCCTTGGACACAGCAGCGATACCCGTCAGTCAGGCTACTGATATCTCCGGGCGGCATCTTGCCGCCTTTTCTCCTCTTTCCCTGACGTAAGGGGGCGACTTTGTACCTTGCACAAGAAATCATTCGAAAAAAACGTGACGGCCACGCGCTGAGTGAAGACGAGATTCGTTTCTTCATTAACGGCGTGCGTGATAACAGCGTTTCGGAAGGACAAATTGCCGCGCTGGCAATGACCATTTATTTTCACGATATGTCGCTGCCGGAGCGGGTTGCCCTGACGATGGCGATGCGTGACTCAGGCACCGTGCTGAACTGGAAATCCCTGAATCTGAACGGGCCGGTGGTCGATAAGCACTCCACCGGCGGCGTCGGCGATGTCACCTCGTTGATGCTGGGGCCGATGGTGGCCGCCTGTGGCGGCTATATCCCGATGATCTCAGGTCGCGGGCTGGGGCACACCGGCGGCACCCTGGACAAGCTGGAAGCGATTCCCGGGTTTGACATTTTCCCCAGTGATGACCACTTTCGCCAGACCATAAAGCAGGTTGGCGTGGCAATTATTGGCCAAACCAACTCCCTGGCTCCGGCGGACAAACGCTTTTACGCCACGCGCGACATCACGGCCACCGTGGATTCGATTCCGCTGATCACCGCCTCGATTCTGGCGAAAAAGCTGGCCGAAGGGCTGGATGCGCTGGTGATGGATGTCAAAGTCGGCTCCGGGGCATTTATGCCCACGTATGAAGCCTCTGAAAATCTGGCGCAGGCCATTGTTGGCGTCGCCAACGGCGCGGGCTGTCGCACCACGGCGCTGTTAACGGATATGAACCAGGTGCTGGCCTCCACGGCCGGTAACGCGCTGGAAGTGCGCGAAGCAGTGCGCTTCCTGACCGGTGCGCAGCGTAACCCGCGCCTGCTGGAAGTCACTTTGGCGCTGTGCAGCGAAATGCTGATCTCCGGCAAACTGGCGGAAAATGAGGCTGAGGCACGCGAAAAACTCATGACGGTGCTGGATAACGGCAAGGCCGCAGAGGTGTTTGCCCGCATGGTGGCGGCGCAGAAGGGCCCGACCGATTTTGTTGAGCGCTACGACAGCTATTTGCCTGCGCCAACGATGAGCAAAGCGGTTTATGCCGACCGGGCAGGCTGTGTTACCCATATGGATACCCGCGCGCTGGGCATGGCGGTGGTGGCGATGGGCGGTGGACGCCAGCGCGCCAGTGATGCCATCGATTACAGCGTGGGCCTGAGCGACATGATCACCCTGGGCGAGCAGGTGGATGCTTCACGTCCGCTGGCGGTCATCCATGCCAGCAGCGAAGCGCACTGGCAACAGGCCGCTGCCGCCGTAAAAGCCGCGATTACCTTGGGTGAACGCGCCCCGGCAGCCACGCCTGTCGTGTATCGCCGCGTCACTGACGTAGGCTGACGCAGGGAACCCCTTTATACCGTCCCGGATTCAGGTATACTGATCTGATCGCTTTTTTTTGACTTGTCGCGCGCTTTTGGCGCAGGAGACTGGCATGAAACGTGCTTTTATTATGGTGCTGGATTCGTTTGGAATCGGTGCCAGCAAAGATGCCGATAAATTCGGTGATGCAGGTTCAGATACGTTAGGTCATATCGCAGAAGCCTGCTTTAACGGTCAGGCGGATAAGGGCCGTAAAGGGCCGCTGCACTTACCTAATCTGACCGCGCTGGGCTTGGGCAAAGCGGCTGAGCTGTCTACTGGTCGTTTTCCTGCGGGGCTGGATCCTGAGGCGAAGATCACGGGCGCCTATGCTTACGCCAGTGAGCTTTCATCGGGCAAAGATACGCCGTCAGGCCACTGGGAAATCGCCGGCGTGCCTGTTCTGTTTGACTGGGGATACTTCAGCGATAAGCAGAACAGCTTCCCGCAGGCGCTGCTGGACAAACTGGTGGAACGCGCCGGTTTACCCGGCTATCTCGGCAACTGCCACTCATCCGGTACGGTAATCCTCGACCAGTTGGGCGAAGAGCACATGCGCTCTGGCAAGCCGATTTTCTACACCTCGGCGGACTCCGTATTCCAGATCGCCTGCCACGAAGAAACCTTCGGGCTGGAGCGGCTGTATGAACTTTGTGAAATTGCGCGTGAAGAGCTGACCGAAGGCGGCTACAACATTGGTCGCGTGATTGCCCGGCCGTTTGTGGGCGACAAAGCAGGCAGCTTCGAGCGCACCGGCAACCGTCACGATCTGGCCGTTGAGCCGCCATCGCCGACCATGCTGAAGAAGCTGGTGGACGAGAAGGGCGGTCATGTGATTTCGGTCGGTAAAATTGCCGATATCTATGCTGAGCAGGGCATCACTAAAAAAGTGAAAGCCACCGGTCTGGACGCGCTGTTTGATGCGACCATTCAGGAAATGAAAACTGCGCCGGATCAGGCGATTGTGTTCACCAACTTTGTCGACTTCGATTCCACCTGGGGCCACCGCCGCGACGTTGCGGGTTATGCGGGCGGCCTGGAGCTGTTTGACCGCCGTTTGCCAGAGCTCATGGAACTGGTCAAAGAGGATGATATTTTGATCCTCACCGCCGACCACGGCTGTGACCCGAGCTGGGAAGGCACGGAACACACACGCGAGCATATTCCGATCCTGATTTACGGACCGAAGGTTGAGCCGGGATCGCTGGGCTATCGCGACACCTTTGCCGATATCGGCCAGACGATCGCACACTATTTTGACCTGTCCCCCATGGACTACGGCAAGAACATGCTGTAAAAACAGCGAAATTTTTAAAAAGGATAGAGAATTATGGCAACTCCTCACATTAATGCAGAAATGGGTGATTTCGCAGACGTCGTACTGATGCCGGGCGATCCGCTGCGTGCGAAGCACATTGCAGAAACCTTTCTGGAAGATGCCGTTGAGGTGAACAACGTGCGCGGCATGCTGGGCTATACCGGCACTTATAAAGGCCGCAAAATCTCCGTTATGGGCCACGGCATGGGCATTCCCTCCTGCTCCATTTACGCCAAAGAGCTGATCACCGAGTTCGGCGTGAAGAAAATCATCCGCGTGGGTTCCTGTGGTGCCGTGCGTCCCGACGTGAAACTGCGTGATATCGTGATCGGCATGGGCGCATCGACCGATTCCAAAGTGAATCGTATGCGTTTCAAGGATCACGATTTTGCCGCGATTGCGGATTTCGATATGGTGCGCAACGCTGTCGATGCGGCCAAAAATCTGGGTGTTGACGCGCGCGTAGGGAATATCTTCTCTGCCGACCTGTTCTACACGCCCGATCCGCAGATGTTTGACGTAATGGAGAAGTACGGCATTCTCGGTGTGGAAATGGAAGCCGCCGGCATTTACGGCGTGGCTGCTGAATTTGGGGCGAAAGCGCTGACGATCTGCACCGTGTCCGATCATATCCGTACCCATGAGCAGACGACTGCCGCAGAGCGCCAGACAACCTTTAATGACATGATTAAGATTGCGCTGGAATCTGTGCTGCTGGGCGATTAATCTCCACGCTCATTGATGCTCTTGCTCACCCGGCAGCGCGACGTTGCCGGGTGAGCGCGTCAGAAGATTTACGCTTCCCGCTCATTTCGCAACATTCTCATCAAATGACACACTTTTCATCAGGCTTGTGCATCTTGCTACTGGCAAGGACCGCTTATGCCACTATCATGAAGCCGAACAATAAATAACAACATGCCAGACTGAAAATACCTGCCTGATGAATTTTCGAAATTTCGACGCTGAAGAGAAGTTGTTTGTACGCCGTGCCGCCATGGCATTTGTGCTGGTCTGCATCTGCTTCACCATCCTGGGTTTAAACCTGTATCGCCTGCAGGTACGCGATCACAGCTATTACCAGACGCGCTCAAACCAAAACGATATCAAAATGATCCCTATCGCGCCCACGCGCGGGCTGATTTTCGACCGTAACGGGATTCCGCTGGTGCGCAATGTGACCTGGTACGACATCACTATCACCCCGTATAAAGTGGACGATATGAAGGACGTGCTGCGCCAGCTCACGCCGCTTATCGATTTGACACCGGACGACATTGCGCGTTTTCAGCACGATCTCCGGCAGAACAGCCGCTACAAACCGGTTATCCTCAAAGAGGAACTTACCGACGAAGAGGTGGCGCGCTTTTCAGTCAACCAGTTCCGGTTTACCGGCGTCAGCATTGATACCTATCAGGACAGGGAATATCCCTATGGGGCCGATCTGGCGCATGTTGTTGGCTACGTCTCTAAAATCAATGATAACGACTATAAGCGGCTGAATGCCGAAGGCATTGCTGAAAACTACGCGGCTGACCACAACATCGGTAAGCAGGGGATTGAAGGCTATTACGAATCCCTGCTGCACGGTAAGCCGGGCTATCAGGAAGTGGAAGTGGATAACCATGGCCGCATTGTCCGGGTGCTGAAAGAAGTGCCGCCGGTAGCAGGCAAAAACATCACCCTGACGCTGGACCTGCATCTGCAACAGTATGCGGAAAGCCTGCTGGCCGGACAGCGTGCCGCATTGCTGGTGGAAGATCCCCATGACGGATCCGTACTGGCGATGGTTTCCAGCCCCAGCTACGATCCCAACCCTTTTGTGAAGGGCATTAGCTATAAAGCCTACAAGACGCTGCTGCAGGATAAAAACCTGCCGCTGATTAACCGTGTCACCCAGGGCCTGTATCCCCCGGCCTCCACCGTCAAACCCTATATGGCGATGTCTGCCCTGTTAACCCATGTGATTACGCCGCAAACCACCTTTTTTGGCGGCCCAACATGGACGCTGCCGGGCACCGACCGTCGCTACCGTGACTGGAAAAAAAGCGGCCACGGCACGCTCGATGTCACCAAAGCGATCGAAGAGTCTGCAGATACCTTCTTCTATCAGGTGGCCTTTATGATGGGCATCGATCGCATTCACACCATGCTCAGCAAATTTGGTTACGGCCGCTCCACAGGCATCGACCTGAACGAAGAGTACAGCGGCCTGCTACCCAGCCGCGACTGGAAAATGAAAGTCCATAAAAAGCCCTGGTATCAGGGGGACACGGTGTCGGTGGGGATCGGTCAGGGCTACTGGATTGCGACCCCGATTCAGATGGTGAAGGCGCTGGTAACCTTGATTAATAATGGCCGGGTGATTACGCCGCACTTACTGGAAAAATCCCAGCTCGGCACCCGGGTCCAGCTCTATCAGCCTAAACTGCCACAGGCGCAGATTGGCGATCCGAATTCTCCCTACTGGTCATTAGTGCGCCACGCTATGTTTGGCATGGCCAACGCACCGAACGGAACGGGCTATAAATATTTCCATACCGCGCCTTACGGCATTGCAGCGAAAAGTGGGACATCTCAGGTGTTCAGTCTGAAAGAAAACCAGACCTACAACGCCAAAATGATTCCGGTACGGCTGCGCGATCATACGTTTTATACCGCCTTCGCGCCCTTCAGCGCCCCCAAAGTTGCGGTGGCGTTGATTCTGGAAAACGGCGGAAGTGAAGGCGTGGTTGCCGCGCCGGTGATGCGCAAGCTGCTTGACCATATCTTCCTGCCGCCGACCACCCCGCCGCCCGTTGAGGTGGCACAGCATCAGGCAGGCTAGCGGAAGAATACCCGGTTACGCCCGTGCTTTTTGGCATCGTACAGCGCGGCATCTGCCTGGGTGTAAAGCGTTTCGAACCGGGTGCCTGCTGCGCCCCAGCTGACGCCGAGGCTGGCCGTGACCAGCCGCTCCGGCAGCGCATTTAACGGCGAGGCGTTCAGCGAGGCGAGAATGGCTCCGGCGACGATAACCGCATCGCCCAGCCAGGTATTGGGCAGCATGATGGTGAACTCTTCACCGCCGATTCGACCAATGCTGGCGATGGCAGGTGTATTACGCTGAATACGTTGTACCAGTTCGCAAATCACCTTATCCCCGACGGGATGACCGTATTCATCATTGATGCGTTTAAAGAAGTCGATATCAAGAATGATTAAGGCCGCCGGCGCCTGGTCCAGCGTATCGCTGATGCGTTGAATAATGGCGCTGCGGTTCCAGACATCCGTCAGGGGATCGTGTGTGGCTTTGTACTCCAGTTCCGTTGCCAGCTCGTTCAGTTGCTCATTAACCCGGTTCAGCTCACGCTCTGCCCGATCGCTGCGTGAGATTAACCGATAGGTTTCACGCATCAGCCGCTGGTAGTGTCCGTTGAGCTGTAGCAGCGCCTGCCGATACTCTTCAGCCTGCAGGCTATGCTGCGCCGCGACATGGCTGGCCTGATTGAGTGCCTGGGTTTCTTCCAGAAACAGCTCATTGAGGTGCGTCATTGGCGCTGTTCCGCATGCAGCTTCACGGTTAACGCGGTGAAATCCAGAGACAGCTCTTCGCCAAACTCTTCTGACACGTCATCTTCGGCATCGTAAAACCAGTTCAGTACAATCGTGCAGCCGCTCTGCGCGAGCCTGTTGAACTGATCAAACAGCCCAAACAGCATCTTGGTGCTTGAGCTGTTGAAATAGCTCAGGTCGATATTCACCTCTGCCGCTTGGCTGGCCTGAGGCTGCCAGCTTTCCAGCGCGCTTTGCAGCGGACGGTAAAAGGCGGCGGCATTCTCTGGCCAGGATTCTCCCCGCAGGGAGAATCGGTGCGCCGCAAAGTCAAACTCTACGGCGGGCGTACATTCAGTGGCGGTAAGTTGAATGATTTGCATAGGGGCTTCTTCAGTCATGGCAGATAGTGGCCTTAAGCCAAAAGGCAGAGAGCTCGCTGGCCTCCAGTGGCTGGAAACAATACTCCAGCGGTTCACTGACGTCGCGCGCCAGGGTAAGCAAGCCGATATTGGCGCCTTTGCTCCAGACCGGACTCTCAGCGCGTAACCGGTTTCGGTAAGCTTGTTTAATTTCATCCGCATTCATCACCCGCAGCGAATCCAGATCCCCGCGCAGTTGATGAGTGGCGTCGCTGCCGACCAGGTTTGCGCTTTCCAGATAGTAGCGGCCATCATCGTAACGCAGGCTCAATGAACCAAAGCGATACAGCTGATCGTTGTGGCTCAGCGCCCGGCTGTCCTGCGAGTAACGCAGAATGTTTTGCGCAATCTCGACAAAGCTGGAGAACAGCCGCCGCCTGACTTTTTGCGACTGCTCGTGATTCTCCAGAAACAGCTTGACCACTTCGCCCATCGCCGTGATGTTCTGCGGTGAAAAAAAGCCGGTATACTGCAATGCAATAAGGCCGGACTGCGATTCGGTATTAAAGGGCAGACCCCGTAGTGACTCGTTTTTCATTTTCTTCCCGGTGCAGTCAATAGCGAAAGCCAAACCAGGTGACGTCATCGCGTCGCGCCTGATTACCTTGCCAGCTTAAATAGTCTTGCTGAAACGCCAGCGATAACTCCGCCATAGGCAAATGCTGATAGCGCATCAGCAGAGACTGAATACGCTTATTGCCAAACATGATATTCCGTTCGCCACCTGGTTGATCGGTGACGCCATCCGTGAGGACAAACAGCATGTCGCCCGGATTAAACGTCAGGCTCTGTTCAGGCCAGTGATAGTCTTCCGGCGTATCGGTATAGCCGACGCCGACGCGATCCTGACTGAGCGAGATAATTTCATTGCTGATGTTGCTGAGCATAAATGCCTGGGTTCGGGCGCTGGCCCAGCGCAGCTGATGCAGTCCGGTATCAACTGACATAACGATGGCATCGCAGCCGTCGTTAGAGAGTGAGGTTTGCTGGGAGGCGTTCAGCTGGCCCAGGGTTTGTTTAATATGGTGATTAAGGGCATGCAGGATGCTGGCAGGTGCCTGCAGATCGGCCTCGCGCAGCGCGTTTTCCAGCGCAGACTGCAAAATCACCGTCATAAAAGCGCCTGGAATTCCGTGGCCCGTGCAGTCGGCGATGACCGCCAGCCAGCCATTGTCATGGCGGTGAAAAGCGTAGTAATCGCCGCCCACGCCGTCTCGGGGCTGCCAGTACAAACACCAGTCGTCGAGCAGGGAGGCAATCAGCTGGTTGGACCGATCCAGCATCGCGTCCTGAATGACCCGCGCGTAATCAATGCTTTGTAAAATTTGCTGATGCTGGCGCGCCTGTAAATCGGAGACGCGGCGAATCAGATCGATCCCTAAACCAATGCCGATATAGTGCCCGTGCTCGGTCAGGATAAACCCATCGGCGACGGACTTATCCCCGTTGGCCACGACCTGCTGCGCAACGCTTTCCAGCGTATTTTCCACGTCAATCACCAGCGGGAACTTATCCATAAAGGCAATGCAGCTCTTGCGGTCATAGAGTTCGGGAAAGAAAGGGCGCGCCATCTGCGACAAAAAGATGTGGCGGTTGATCATGCCGAACGGCTTGCCGTTTTCCACTACGGGCAACCCGATCAGATCTTTGTGTTCGGCAAAGAGTGCCATGACGGCACGGTTATCTGTCTCCGGACTGACGAAAGGGACCTCAATGCATAACACCCGCGCGTCATAAAGGCTTGAGGCGGAAACCACAGTATTCACAGAGGCGGGTAACTGCATGATGCGGCTCTTGATTGTCCAGGAATAATCTTAGAGTAATGAGCGCAGATGACGGATTTATGGCAAAAAAACGGTTGGTAAAAAGAGGGCCGATAAATCGCAGTTAAAGCAAAATTGCAGCGAAAAATAGCCTGCCAGAGGGCGTTCTGCAGCGCGAAAATCCGGCGGTTGATTGGGCGGATTGTTAAATTTTCGCCCGTTCCCCTTCCTGTTGATGGAAAACCCGTCAGTTGATTTCATTTTTGTGAAAAGCGTTTGACGCTGGGGCCTGCTTAAGGTTTAATGCGCCCCGTTGCCCGAATAGCTCAGTCGGTAGAGCAGGGGATTGAAAATCCCCGTGTCCCTGGTTCGATTCCGGGTTCGGGCACCATTCTTCAGAGCCTGTTCGTTAAGAGATGAGATCCTTAACGGGCAAGACAGAGATCCCTTTTCGTCATCGTGCAGGATGAGTCACATTCGTTCTGCACCTGAAGATTATGGGATTAAGAATCCGGATGATGTTCCTGCATCATCCGGATTTCTCACATCCCGAGTATTTCCATTACAGGTTTTTACCTTTTCACAAGGTTTGTGTCAACGATCTGTAAATGAAACCGCGCTAATTTTCCTCCACTTATATCAATCCGTTAGAAATTTGACTTAGGAATAGTCCTAGAGCATAAATGCGCTTTCAAGATTCCTTCGAAGATGATCCATATTCGCTTCAACATACTCCAGAGTGACCGCAACACTTGAATGCCCCAGCAACATTTTCACGTCATTCAGGCTTCGTTCCGGTGTTTTCATCAGGTCTGTAGCGATGGTATGCCTGAAACGGTGCGGGCTGATATCACACTGACACTCGCGTGAAAGCCGCCTGAAAAACGCCCGCATTGGGGGATGATCCATGTTACCGCCTGTGACGGTTTTCTTTTTTAAACGACTAAAACGGTTGATATTAAACAGTTGATCCTTCGGCCTTGCGCCCATTTGTTTAGCCTGACGGTACAGATCTTCAAGGCGAGGCCTCAGCTTGTCCGTGACAGGCACCCGGTGTTCACGATGATTTTTTGAGCCTTCAGGTCTCAGCTCAATAACACCCTGTTTAAGATCCACATCGCACAGCCTTATATGCAGCAGCTGGTTTTGACGCATGCCTGTAAACTTTAGCGTTTCAATCACTGTCATCCAGAACCATGCGGGTTCAAGCGCGTTCGGCCGGGGATCATGAATACCGATCTGCTCCTGTTCAATTTTTCGATGCATTACGAGATCAATTTTCTTCATTTGTTCCCGGGTAAGCGTTTTCTTTCGTTTACGGTCTGGCTTAACGACCACGCCATTGAACGGATTGTCCCGGGCAGTAACGAGAGAGTGCGTTATAGCGTGGTTAAACAGCGCTCTCATATGTGCAACTTTATTATTCCATGTCCGTTTACTGCAGTTTTGTTCGTTCAAAACGTGACGTCGCCATTTAAGAACATCAAGGCGACATATACTTTCAGGCAATATTTTACCTTCACTGAATTCTGTGAAAGTTTTTACAACCTTTCTGTAGCTCCATTCACTGGCTGGACGGAGAACCTTACTGAAAAAATAGTCGTTCAGAATGTCATCGAAGGTCGTTTTTTCAGACATGGTAACCTCGTATTTTATTAACCCTGTAATTACTCTTTTTTGGGAAAGAGCCATTTGCTGTCTGAAAGACAGCTTCCTTTCTTTAAAATAATGTCAGACTTAATCATGTAGCCCGACAGTTTGGTGAACTGACCGCGTTTATCAGGCGAGTCATATTTATGGTAGGAGTAAAGACCCTTACCATTTCGTGAGTGATGAAGGCCCAGTGATTCAAAGTTTTTCTGCAGCTTGTTTTTTTCGTATTTATTTTCTGGCTGCGAGGAAATAAACCGGAAAAACACATCAGGCGATATCATAAAAATAAAACCGGACAGCATATGCAGAAGACTGTCGGACTCATTGACGGTAACTTTTCCGGCCTCCACGCTCTCCCGCAGCCAGTCCAGAAAAACGTTGCCCTCAGAGGGTTCACTGTCCGCTGCCGGCTTCCCGTCTTCCGTTTGCTCCTGCTTCGTTGACTCAGCAGTTTGTACGGCTGATAAAACGGGTGCCTCCCCTTTAGCCATCAGGTCCAGTACCGAAAGTAAATCCACTCCCTGTTTAATTTCTGAATCTTCCTTTTCATTTTCACTCTCTGAACCATACTCAGTCGCTTCGCGCCCGCCGATTGCAGACTGCAGCGCGGAGTTCAGTACCGGTAATTCAGGTTTTTCTGTTCCTGGAGCCGTCTCCTCTCCGCCTGCCTGTGGGGGAGTATAAGTCGATACTTTATTTTCAATTGGCCCTGAAACATTTGCTGAAATGATGTGACTCGACAAAAGGACAGGTGCGTTATCTGCTAATTTTGGGGCGTTATCAGCATGTTGCATTTCCGGCGCCGGGTTTACAGAAGGCGTGCCAGTAATATCTGAAAGACCACCTGTTTCCAGACCCGCTCCCTCCCGCGCCTGCATGATGATGCTGTAAAGCACTCCGGCACCGGCGCGCTCACCCGAGAGAAACTGAAGAAGACAGCGTGACGCTTCCGGCCACTGGTGAAGCCACAGCATCCCGGTCTCAGGCAGCAGCTTTGCCGCCATATACTGACCTGTCAGGGTCGCAGCCCGGTCATTCTTTGCGGGCCGGACCCGCCACGGGCCGTCAGGCCTGTGCAGCCCCGGATACCAGATTTTTCCGGACTGCGTCGCGCCTTCCACCTGCGTCAGCCAGGGCAGATGATGAAACAGGCCTGCCCAGAATACCGCACAGACCCAGCCCGGTGCCTGTGTAGACTGCTCTTCAGGTGTGGCGCCGGGCGGCAGCATCATTCCCCTGACGAGCCTGACTGCCCGCACTGCCACTCCGAGGCTCAGGTCGCCAAAACCCCCCGGCGACGAATATGCTCCCTTCCATGCGGCCGGGCAGTCCTGCACACGCTCAAGCATCGTCTGCGCAGGCTTCAGCCACCATGCCCCGGTAACGGACTGTGAAAGCGGGCTGTTATCCGCCAGCATTCTGACAAGCCTGCGTCGCTCCTCTGTCTGCATTAGCGTGCTGCCCTCCAGAACCGGGCGAAACGCCACCTCTCTGACGACCGTATCCACCGGCTGCCCTGAATGCCTGTTGTTTCCCCGCCCCGTCAGCCACTTCATCACCCGCTCCATCGACACCCGCTCTTTATCTGAAATGACGTAACGCTAAGAGACGGGGCTACATTTGCAACGTTAATCCTGGATTTAATGCAGAGAGATATTCTGCTTGCGTTAATTTTCAGGAACGGATTCAGGATTAACGGCGGACGGCTTTAACGTCCCGTGCTTTTCTTGCGCAACCTTCCTTTAATTAATCTGAACTCACTCATGCAGCAACGTCTGGTAGCGCTGTACCTTCTTCTGTGGCTGACTCTGTCCGGCAGCATCAGCCTTTTTATTTCATCCGGCCGTGATGCATTCTTTTTTATGTGGCTGCTTACGGCTCTCTCTCCGTTTCTGCTCAGACCCCTTGACTGGCTGACCCGTCAGCTGCTCAGGAAGCCCTGCATACTGAGTCGCAGAAAACGCATCACCGTTCATCTGTCTCCCTGGCAGCCAACCGTCGGGCTCACGCCTGAGCGCGTGAGCTGGTTCTGGTCGGGGGTTTTTGAGTCAGCTGAAGCCGCGTTAGCCGGGGGAAAAACCGTTGTTGTTGCTTCGCACCTTCTGACGCCAGCCCGTGCGGCCAGACTCAGGACATACCTGAAGGCGCGGGGATGGTTTTACCGCAGCAGGCTGACCAGCGTCCCTTTCCGGGATTCAGCCCGCGCGCTGATGCAACTGGAAATCCTCTTCCGGCAGTGGCACTGGCGCTGTCCGTCCCGGACCCGGTGGCCGGTGATGCTGCTGAAAAAAACTTCTGAACCGGAAAAATAATTTGGGGTATTAAGTCACGAAGGCAATGTTCACACTGATTACACACATGTATTCGATCTGAACGATCGAAATATCGCGTTATACAACACGCGGTTTCGCCAGGTACTGTATTCACACCGAATACAGAAAAGATTAACAAAATATTTTCTCATTCAGCCAACACCAGGGCCTTTATGAAACGCATGAACCTGACAGAAATTCTGTCCCGCGTCGCCTTAGAGCAGACCGATGAGCAGAGGCAGCTGCTTGAGCAGTTTGCGGAAGGGAAGAAAACAGTAAGTCCGCCAGTAACCATTCGTTTCCGGCCGGCATCAAGAGAATTTTTGAATCAGGTATCACACAAGCTCGGCATCTCCGTTTCAGAGCTGGTCAATGTGATTGTCGAAGGCGTCATGACAGAAACCACGGCGCCCCGCAAAGCCTCCGTAAACCGCGTTTATGAGCGCTTCTGGCACCTGATGGACCGCCACAGCCTTGATGTGGTGCAGGTGGCCACAATACTCTCTGAGCTGAACATCGGCATGAGTGTGCTTGAAAACCGCGAGCGCACACTTGATCACCTTACCCTGCCTGTGCTGGAACAGCTTGCGTCATGGTTCTGTGTTCAGTCCGGCTGGCTCGCCGGAGAAGATATTCTTCCGGTTCCGACCGTGATACTGCGTGACTTCTGGCAGGCAGTTGAATGCCTTCTGCCGCATAAAGATACAGTGATTAAGTCCTTACGTTTTTACAGACGTCAGCATGACACAGGTGAGCCTGCACTGAATTTCAGCCACGAGATGGTAATCACAGCGACCCGGGATAAATATATTAATGGCGTGTCCTTTGAAAGTAATTATTTAACCGGCGTGGTTCCTCTTACGCTCAGCAATGAATCAGAGACAAATGCCTTTCTTTCTTTCTGTGAATTACTGTGGTTAAAAGGAAGGGTTGCTCAAATTTCATGTCGCAAATTACCGGGCAGGATATTTGACAGTCTGAGAGAGGGCTCTGAGTTGCCGTTTTCGGTCTCATCCGTCACTGATGAAAGTATTATGGGCAAGCTCAGACCAGGGCGAAATTTCATGTGGAACGGGGAGGAACTGATACCTTTCATAAACCCGGAGTTTCATATTACGCCTGAATGGGAGGATTATCTGAAAGAAGTCATGAGTTTCGGTTAAACGTATTTAAATAATAAAAACCAGACCTGTTTATTTAAATGGTGCGTCAGCACCAGGGAAACCCCTTTGTCAAAAACAAGAAAAGGAAATAAATGATGAAAGCAAAACTGTTAACCCACAGCATCCTTCTGGCATTACTGGCTTCAGCCGTGCCGTCAGTGAATGCCGCAACAACCTGGACCGAAGCGCGTAACGACGCCATGGGGGGAACCGGCGTGGCCTCTTCCGGTTATCTGGCCGCTTCACTGGCCAACCCCGCGCTGATGACACGCCACGATGCCGGTGACGACGTCGGGCTTATCCTGCCGGGCGTGGGGGCACAAATCAGCGATCCGGACAACCTGCGTGACGGACTGGACAGGGTAAAAAGCACCTTTGACGACTTCCGCGATTCAGCGGGCACCGGCAACAGCTCACGACAGGCGGCAGCGCTTAAACAGGCCCTGCAGGACGTCGACGGCAACAGCGGGCATGCCAGCGCCGGGCTTTCTGCGGTGATTGCCATTCCCAATGACACCCTCCCTATCGCCTTTGTGGCCAAAGGCTGGGGACAGGCGAAGGTACGCACCGATATCACACAGCGTGATCTGGCATATCTTGATGCGGCACAGAGCGGCATTTTCTCGCCGACTCAGACGGATATTGACCAGATGACCTCCCGGGCGCAGGGCGTCGCCGCACTGGTCACGGAATACGGTATCGCCGCAGCGCATCAGTTTACGCTGGCTGGCACGCCGGTTTCTGTCGGTATTACGCCAAAGGTCCAGCGCGTGGATACCTGGAACTACAACGTTTCCGTCGGTAACTACAGCGCGTCAGATTTTCGCAGCGGTGACTGGAAGCGTTCTGAAAGCGGCGCAAACGTCGATGTCGGCATTGCGGCTCAGCTGACGCCTGAGTGGACCGTCGGACTGACAGGACAGAACCTTGTGGCGCGTAACATCAGTACGCGTGAAATCAACGGCATCACGGACACGTTCCAGATCCGCCCGCAGGCGACTGCCGGCACGGCGTGGAGCAACGGTTTTGTCACGCTGGCCACAGACGTTGACCTGACACCGGCCAGCGGTTTTGCGTCGGATGAAAAAGCACAGTATGCCGGCGTGGGCGCCGAGCTGAATGCCTGGAACTGGGCGCAACTGCGTGCCGGTTACCGCGCAGACATGCGCAACAGCGCTCGGAGCATGTTTACCGCCGGTGTGGGGATTTCACCCTTCAACGTCGTGCATCTCGACCTGACCGGCATGGCCGGTACAGACCGCAGCTTTGGCGCTGCCGCGCAGCTTTCTTTCACTTTCTGATTATGAACAACGCGGGCTGCCGGGTGCAGCCCGCCTGTTAACCGGAGAATAGCATGTCAAAAAAAAGCCCTTAATCTGTCTGCTATTGTGCTGGCGACCACGCTTACAGGTTGCAGCAGCTTCATGAGCGGTATCGGCCAGTTTGGTTCGCTTAATGACGACCATCCAATGCCTTCAGACGTAAAAGACCAGACAACAGCGCAAAAACGTAATCAGGTGAGTGATGTCTACGGCCCCATTGCCATACCGGCCGATACCGTGGCGATGCGTCTGAAAGAAAAGTTTGGCTTCGTATCAGACGGGGATGTGGCTGCCGCACGCAACAGCGGCCAGGGGAATGCGGGCTGGTCAGCCTCGGCCATTTCAGAGGGCACCAGCTGGTCAGCAGAGCCCGGCAGTTATTACCGCATGTCCAGAAACTGGGCGGGAAATGACAGGCTGACGATTGAGCTTCGCCGGACATTCAAAGGCACGGGTGCCACCGGCACCAGAGCGGGGAGCTTTGTTGTATCAACGTATATCTCATCCGATCCGAAGCACGTCACTGATACCTGGACAAAACGTCTTTTCAGTCAGATTCATGCGGCAGCCCGTGGTGAAGAGTAGTAATGCTGTCAGCCGGCACCGGATTGTTCGGTGCCTCAGAACCATGAAAGAGCATGCTGACTATGAGGTGTTTTGCGCGGTGGAGGCTCACGTCCATTACGGTGATCCGTTTACCAAACGCGACTCTATTTACTAATGGCTCAGGGGAGCATCGGGAGGGGTTAGCCCTGTAATGGCGTTTAAGAAATCTGCCGTGCAGTCGCAGCCGGCTGTCGTCTCAGGCACCAATCGTCCCCCTGCCCATTGCGGCGGATTTGCATCTAGTCTGGCCAGAAACTCGCTCGTGGTTTAGCCTCTATGCTTATCTGGTAAACCGCAACCAGACCACACGACCTCGTAAATTCCCGGCTATATTCCGGGCTTAAGACATGCCGGCCCGGGTGCTCAGCAGATGATCTGCTTCCCGCATATGTGTACATGTCGATGCTGTCACTGTCTACTTATGGCACAAAGCGGACAGGCTGACTGAGCTGGAGGTCCGCTATGAGCGAAAAGCGGACATCCGTAGCTGTCATTACTCGTAGAGAATTTGTTTCCTTAGTCGTGTATTCATTAAAAGGGATCAGGTCTAAACACGACCATCGATGGTCAGTAAATAACAGAAACCTATACATCTGAGCCTTGTCTGCGGGCTTTAATGCAAAGATACTGACGTCTTTAAACTCAGCCAGTATTGATAACTCAATGGAATCCCAGGGCTATTCGCCCCTTCATTGCTGCTACGCAACATCGTGATTTTATAGTCAATTTTTGGCATGAAGTTTGCTTGTTTATAGCAGCGGGAGGATTTATGCCTAGAATGCTTGAATTGACTTTAGAAGAAATGAACACAGTGAGTGAAATATTATGGAGACTGGCATCGGAAAAAAACTCATTCGGTTTGAGGTGTTCACTGTTGCCTCAGATTATGGATTTGCTTCGCGCAGATTATGGTGCTTCCTATGTCTGGGACTCGATAAGTCAGACGTCTCGTGATGGCATTATCATCAATATCGATGAGTCTGCTATTCGCCAGCACGACACTGAATTTCAGTACATTGATCCAATTACACCACTTTTAAGTAGAAAAACTAATCCAACGCGCGTATGTGATTTGATGCCTCACTCACTGCTTTCAAAAACACGTTACTATCAGGAATTTCTCAAGCCTAATGGCCTGCGCTATGGAATAAATGTTTTTTTCACCAGAAATCATACCGATCTGGGAGACCTCAGAATCTGGCGTTCTGACAGACGCCCGGCATTTTCACACAGAGAAAGTCAACTTCTCGCGGTCCTACAACCCTATTTTAGCCAGGCATTACCACACCCTTCTCTCAAGAATAATCAATTAACCTGCAGAGAACGTGAGGTTGCTGGGCTGGTCAGTAAAGGGCTGACTGATAAGGAAGTGGCTCGAATTTTGGATATCAGCTTCACCACGGTGAGAACCCATTTAACTCAGGCACTTCGTAAACTTGAGTGCGCGAATCGTACCGAGTTAGCCTACAGGAAATTTGATTAACTCCTCAATAATGAGGATTCACTTTCCTGTTTCCGGTTGGTATTACTGGATGTGTGAATTTTTTAACCGGGAGATAAAAAATGATAAAAAAAATTATTGTTTTTGCAACTGTTTTGTGGAATGCCGGATACGCTCATGCCTCAGACGGTTTACCTGTAGATCTGACAAAACTGACTGCAAGTGATGCAGCTAAGATGATATGCAATAAACAAATTACCAGTGAGCAGTTAATGCGGGCTTATCTGAGTAATATCCAGTCACATCCTAATCTGAATGCCTTCATTACTGTAAAGCCTGACAAAGCAATAGCAGAAGCTATTGCGTGGGATAAAAAACAGTCGCGAAGCAGTCACTGTTTTCCTCTTGGCGGCGTGCCGGTGGCAGTGAAAGACAATACCCAGGTTATAGGTTTTCCAAACACAGCCGGAACACCTTCGTTGGCAAACTTTATGCCCAAAACCAGTGCACCGGTTATTCTGAAACTGATGAATGCAGGAGCAATTATTATAGGTAAAACCAATATGCATGAACTTGCATATGGAGCCACCGGTTATAACACCGCAATGCACGTTCCGGGGATTGTTGGAGTCCGTAATGCACATGATTCCAGCCGAATTGCGGGGGGCTCCTCATCCGGAAGTGCTGTCGCTGTTGCTGCAGGTATGGCGCCGGTAGCTATGGGTACCGATACTGGCGCTTCGGTTCGTCAGCCTTGTGCACTGAACGGTTGCGTAGGATTTCGTCCTACGACCGGGCGATACAGTCAGCAGGGGATTACCCCCATTTCGCATACCCGAGATACTGCTGGCCCAATGGCGCATACTGTAGGGGATGTTGCATTGATTGATCATGTTATTACTGGGGCTAGAATTCTGACGCCTCCTGAAGCACAGCATATCCGCTTAGGCATAACGCCTTATTTCTGGCAGGATCTCGATAAAGACGTTAGTGAGAGGGCTCATATAGTTTTAGATAAACTCAGAAAGGCTGGCGTAGAGATCTTTACTGTAAAAATGCCAGGCCTTGAGGAGGCTAATGCAGCTGTTTCTTTACCTTTGGTGATTTACGAAGGTAAGCATGATTTGATTAATTATCTCCGTGAAAACCATACAGGAGTATCTTTCGAACAGTTAGCTAAAAACATATCCAGCCCCGATGTGAAAGCTATATTCGCTCATGCAATAATACCACAAACCACTGTTGACAAGGATGGCGGAACCAGGTCAGCAGACGTAATCTATTACAAAGCGTTAAACGACGGGGTACCGCATCTGCTCAGTATTTACGAAAGAGCATTTAACCTCAATCACCTTGACGGACTCATTTTTCCAACATCACCAGTTATAGCTCCACTCGCCAGTAAGAATGTCAGTTCCGGTCCTGAGTTTGCCAGACTTATACATAATACTGATCCGGGAAGTAATGTGCGTCTACCTGGCCTGAGCATTCCTGCCGGCCTTGGAAAACAGTCACACATGCCTGTAGGTATGGAAATAGACGGACTTCCGGGAAATGATGCGAAAATTCTGGCAATAGGCGAAACAGTTGAAAAAATAATAAAAGAATAATTTCATTAGCGAATGATGGTTTGTTGCCAGCCTCTATCCGGCAAGCAAAACACTGTCTGTGAAGTTTTACTGGCATTCATGTGCAGAGCAATCAAGCCGTACGGATGGTTATATACTTTTCAGTATTAGAGGAACCCCACCTTCTAATATAAATCCTTGGTATTTGGAATCGAAGACAGAGTTGATTGCTCAAATCCACGTTCACTGTCTGCTTTTTAGGTGGCTCCAGTAATATGGCCACCAATTCCTTGCCCTTAAATTTTGCATAACCTTAAATTTGTGCGAAGCTAAATGTCCGTTTCTGGCACAAAGCGGACATGTTTGTCACGGAAGATCCGCAATACGTGAAATGTGGGCATTACAGTCTTCTTCCTGCCTGTAAGATTGAAAGCAGTGCTTACCGCCTTTCCTTTCGCTGCTCAGCCCAGTTTAACGATGGCTCCGAAACAGCCATGCGCTCTCCCCGGCTTTCAGGTCTGGTACATTCAGAATGAACATTCTTTAATCACTGCCGATAGTAATCAGCCACCTGTCCGGTCAGTTGGCGTGGTCAAAATCTCCTCGACTTTGAGAAGTAAAGGATCATCGTCATTGCCTCGGCTGATAAGTGACAGCCGGACAGCCCTGTTTGTTGTCAGTGGCTTATATATGACCTGAGGAAAATTCGGTAGCTGAAGGACAGAGGGTAGAACGCAGATACCGCGCCGCGCCTGAACCAGTGCCAGGACTGCGATCGGATCGGATTTTGCAATGACTGTCTGGGGGCTATGTCCGATGAGACTTTTTACCACGGCAAGGCCCTCATCTACGCTATTCGCAAATTCGATGAACACTTCGCCCTTAAGGTCTTCAATTTCAACGACAGATTTGGCAGCAAGCGCATGATTAGTCGATATGCCCGCGACGACTGGCAATTCTGCAAGATGATGAACCCGAAAAGCCTCCCGGGTGTTGTCTAGAACCGGGCCGAACACAAAATCGACCCTATCAGCCATGAGCCGCTCTTCCTGTTCCCATGGCTCAATTTGTTGAAGCAGCACTTCCACCTCCGGCATAGCTGCCTCGATCCGCGCGAGAGCCGATGCCAGCGTACCGGAATGAACCGCGCTGGCGGAATAGCCGATCCGTACGCGTCCCAATTGCCCTTTGCCAACACGCCTGGCTGCTTCGGTCGCGCGCTCGACAAGTTCGAGCGCCAGTTTGACCTCTTCAAGGAAGACCTTACCCGCTTCGCTAAGTGCCACGCCCCGACGGTTGCGATTCAGTAAGCGGCATCCAACGGTTTCTTCAAGGAGCTGGATTTGCTTACTCAGCGCCGGCTGGACGATGTGCAGGCGCTTTGCCGCTCTTCCAAAATGCAGTTCCTCCGCCAGTACGACGAAAGAGTTAAGGTGGCGCAGTTCCATTATCACCTTTGGGAATCACAGAGGGAACTTAATGTCATTGGACATTATAAGTATCGAATTTTATTTTTGTCGATAGCAAAAGACACTCAAGAAAGGATCGACCATGACCAAATCGAAGCCGTCTCCAGCAATCCTTCCTGCTTCTGTCGATACTCCCGAGTCTCACAGCCGCCGCCGCTTCCTTATCACAGCGGGTGTAACGGGCGGGGTTCTTGTCGCCAGCCAGGTTGCTTTGCCATTCATGAAAAATCCTATTGACTCAGCGCTTGCAGCGTCATTACAAAACGAGGTTCCTGTGTCCGAAAAGCTGCCTCTTCGCATCTATGGCAACGATGCTTACCCGACCTACTTCCGTCGCCCACTGCCTTTGGATGCACCCCGGGTGCGTTATCCCGGGTTCAAGCCCGGGTCGGAAGTCCTGCGCAAAGGAACCATTCGGCGAGAGGGTGCGATGCCTTTGCGCTGCGACATTTTGTTTGAGCGCGATGTTGCGGTCACACTGCGCGATGGTACGGTGATTTATACAGACGTTTTCCGCCCTGTCGGTGATGCGGCCAATCCTGCAATTCTCGCCTGGAGTCCGTATGGCAAGGAGATAGGCGGTCAGTGGCTGGACGAAATTCCAGAGCGTTACGGCGTCAAGCTGGGCATGACGTCAGAAATGATGAAGTGGGAAGGGCCTGACCCGGCTTACTGGGTCAGTGCTGGTTATGCCGTAATCAACCCCGACATCCGCGGTGCCTACCGTTCCGGCGGAAATATCGTTGGCTGGGGACGGCAAACCGCCGAGGACGGCTGTGATGTGATTGCCTGGATAGCAGATCAAGGTTGGTCCAACGGTAGAGTGGGTATGGCCGGTAATAGCTGGCTGTGTGTATCACAATGGTTTATCGCAGCTGAAAGACCACCGCACCTGGCCGCCATCGCACCGTGGGAGGGAGCAACCGATATTGCCCGCGATGATTTTCTCCGCGGCGGTATTCCACGTACTGCATTCCCGGAAGCTCTCATCCAAAGCTTTGCCGGTGAACACCTCCTTGAAGATATGCCGCGTATGGCTGCGACTGAGCAGGATATGACGCCTTACTGGGCAGACAAAGTCGCGCGCCTGGAGCGCATTGAAATCCCTGCCTACATTGTTGCCAGCTATGACAACGTCGCACACACACATGGAACATTCGATGCCTGGCGCAGAATTTCATCAAGTAAGAAATGGCTGCGCGTTCATAACAAGCAGGAGTGGCCCGACTTCTACGATCCAGCGAATCAGGCCGAGCTTAAGCGCTTTTTCGACCGGTTCCTGAAAGATGAGAACAACGACTGGGAAGAGACGCCAACAGTCCGTATTTCGGTCCTCGACCCCGGGCACCAGGATGAAGTTAACCGTATTGTCGAGGCATTTCCTCCAGCCGGTTATAAGCACATAAAGCTTCATCTCGTAAATGATTCCTTACTGTCAACTTCGCCCTCCGGGAAATCAGGCGTCGTTTCTTACAAGGTGGAAGGGGGATCAGCCACCTTCTTACTGCCGATCAATTATGAGGCGGAACTTATCGGCTATAGCAAACTCCGTTTGTATGTCGAAGCCGACGGGGCAGATGACATGGACCTGACTGTTAACATAGAGAAGGTGGATTCTGCAGGGCAAGCGATTATTCGCGAGACATACCCCGGAGGCGCCGGACCAACCCGTACAGCCAGCTACCTGAGGGTTTCACGTCGAGCTCTGGACCCTGTCCGTTCCACTGATATTGACCCAGTACTTCTTCTACAGGGTGAACAGCGGCTGTCACCAAAAGAGGTTGTACCTGTTGAGATAGGCATCTGGCCGCTGGCAATGAAGTTCCACCCTGGCGAGCAACTGAAACTCACCATCGAACCCTTCCGTAACGCTCCCGTTAATCTGCCCTTCGGGCTTGCGGCTATCGACCTTCCGAAGAACAGCTTTACGTTCGAACCCGGGGAAAAGCCCGAGATGTTACATTTGGCCGGCGGTGGACCGGCCACAATGCCGGCATGGGCCAAGGCCCAGGAGGTGATGCCGCCGTCCCGCAACAAGGGCGTTCATCGCATTCATTTTGGGGCAGACCATGACAGTTATCTCTTTGTGCCTTTGAAGCGCCTTTAAACCGACCAGAATTAATGGTCACCACGCCTGAAGAGGATAAATTGCATATGACTCAGATTCTTCGTGAACAGTTAACCGGGGCGTGGCGCCTCGTAAGCTACATTGAACAGCCACGGGACGGATCTCCGCAACGCCAACCCATGACCGACCGGCCTCAGGGATTAATCCTTTACACGCCAGATGGCTACATGTCGGCACAACTTTGTTCTCCTGACCGCCCCCGTTTCGCATCCGGAGACTGGTTCATCGCTTCTCCAGAAGAATTCGAGGCGGAAGCAACCACATATATCGCTTACAGCGGGCCATGGGAGCCTGGCAAACAGGACGGAACGATCATTCACGGCATGGATGTGTCGCTTTTCCCAAACTGGTGCGGCCAGCGACAGTTACGCAGGGCACGCATTGAAGGCGACCGTCTCTTTCTGTCTTCAGTCGAGCCAGTTCGCTCTGGCGGTGTCGAAATCGATGCCACGCTGGAATGGCAAAGGGTGACACCTTACAGCAAGGTATAACATTCGGCTCAAATCTCATCCACTGCCTGATCAAACTTTACAAAAAGGCAGTGGTAAGGGTTCTATCTACCGCAAGCAGTCAGTGGATAGACCGCCTTGCTTCAAGGAACATTGAATGTCACTGTCGAGGGCTGTAAGCCAAAGCCGCCTCATTATCATCCTGGCAATGCTTGCGGCATTCGCCCCGCTTGCCACCAGGATCGGGACGCTCTTAGCTCGCGCGTAGGCAGAGCCGTCTTCGGTTACCTGGAGAGTGTCGCCTGAGGGTTTACCGATCCTGTCTCCAGCGCTGGTTAGCGAAGAATGTTTTTGCTGATATACCGCATCATTCTGGAATCGTTTTCCACCGGCTTGGCGACAATGCCTAACGTCCCCGTCAGGCCTGGCATCTCTGCCTGTGTGTAGTTGTTCCTCATAGCAGGTACGGCCTCGTCCGAAATCCTGGCGATGCTTGCTGCCGTTCTGAATATCACCCCAGGGAGAATCACTGCTTGAATCTTCTGGACAGACTGTTATTCTGTCTATCTATAGAATAACAGGGTGAGTGATGTGCATAGTGACTTAGAGGATGTATCACGGTTTTTTCGTGCATTAGCTGATGAAGGTCGTCTTCAGTTGCTGATGTTGCTGGAGAATGGAGAAAAAAGTGTTACTGAACTCACAGAGCTGTCTGGCGAGAAGATGGTAAATGTTTCTGCGCGGCTGAGAGAATTACTCTATCACCGTCTGGTGATGCGCCGGCGTGAGGGCAGAAAGATGATTTACAGTCTCGCAGACAACCATGTCGCCGATATTATTCGCAACGCATGTGAACACATTAACGAAGATCATTAACCGTCCGGGAGTAATTTATGTCTACCTGCAATGAAAAACATCATGCGCATCATGAGCATCAACATGGTGCAGGATGCGGTCACACAGCAATTCAACATGGCGATCACGTAGATTATCTGCATGACGGGCATCTCCACCATCCACATGGTGACCATGTAGATGAGCACGTGTTACCCGTGAATGCCACTAACCCGGATTTATGTACGCCAGACCACCATTGCAGCGGTCATGAGCCAGGCCATGTGCATGGACCGGACTGCGGACATGAAGCTGTGCCTCATGGCGACCATATCGATTATCTGGTCGATGGTCATCTTCACCATCCACACGGGAATCATTGTGACAATCACGGCCCGGTCACTATTGTGAAGTAATAATATTATAGCTCGTATTACACAGCCTGTTATTGATGTGATGACAGGCTGCCTGTATCCCTGGAATAAAAGCAAACCTCAGCGTTCATAATTTCCACCTGGCACAAATCGGACAGGCTGACAGAGAGAGGTTCGCTATGGGCATGAAGCAGACGTGCCTGGTTCGTATCTGGGAAATGAACAACACGAACAATCTATGTTAAATAAGGTGTACAGTTACGTATCCCGTCGGTCTATTTAGGCCCCTCCTGAATTGATCTTATGCTCCCCTTTCCGTAACGCGTAAAAGAGTCAGTTCAGATTCTCAGCCGATTAACCTGGCAGAGCGATTTTTAAACAGATGTTAGCTTAAGGCGTTAATTCTCCCTGCATTCAGCCCCATGGACCTGCCGCCATGCACCTGGGGAGATGCCAGAATGACAAGTGAACGCCCGTGTAAACGTCTGCTGAGATTCAAAGTGATACTTTTCGGAGATAACAGCGATTTTTTCATCAGTAAAGACAAGCAAAAACGCCGCTGACCTCATTTTTCAGTTCTGATGATTACGCCAATACTTTTTCCGGTGTGCTTCCTGAAATATCGGTTCAGATACCATTTTGTGTAGCCTGATTTTCTGGCCACATCATCAACGGTAGTCTGCCTGTCACTGTGACTCTTTATCCAGATAAGCCGCGCGTTGATAAGATATTCGTCAGCCATATCGCCCTCTTGGTACTGAACCAACACTTCGTAAATTCCCTTAAAATGTATAAGTCACAGCCACTACGCCCATCGCCTGGTCACGACGAAACACAGCCGGGCTCTCAGCGGCATGGTCTCCCAGCCAGGTATAACCAGCAGTAATGGCGCTGCCCCAGTGTTCATTAAACTGATGCCCCCAGGTTACGGTTGATGCTATTCCATAAAATCCACCTGACGCCTGATAACGCGCATAGCCACTGCGCTGGCTCTGATACTCACTTACGCCGTACCAGGTGTTCATATAACGGGCATCGCCAAAAAGCGCTGCGGTCTGCAGGGCAACAGTGTCAGTTTTGTCCTGCACCGGCAGGAACGTCAGTGAGGTCTGGTAGTTAACGCCCTGGCTGTCGCTCAGAGGCAGGGTCGCCTTGCCCTCTATGACAAACCAGGGCGTGACGGACCATCCCAGTGCCAGAGCCGTATTGACGGAGGCCTTGATGTTGCCCATCCCTTTCAGCCTGTCAGAGCCATCCCGCCAGTCCGAATCACGGTCCGCCCGGCCCAGCCCCCAGCCAAGCGTGTGTTCCAGATAAATACCGTTATTGCTCTGGAGGTCATAGCCGAGGCCTTTCTGGGAGTCGAAAAAGAAAGCCCCCTTTCGTGCCTGCACGACCGGTACGGGCTGCAGGCGCATTTTGTCAGAGCCACTGTAACGGGGCGCATACTGGCCCCCGATGCCAACAGTTACGCCATCCTGTACGGCGCTGTCATCAGCCTGAACATATGAACTGAAAAGCAGAGGCAGTCCGGCCATATACAGTGAACTCATTTTATTTATCATCTTTGCATCCCTCGGTAGCAGAAAGCATACCTATCACGCAGGCTGTAGTTTCAGGACGTCCAGCATCGCAGCGGATTGTCAATAAACAGCCTGGGTTTTATGAAGAAACGGTTAAGGTGAGCAATGCTATTGAAAAAGATTCTGATGATTGAAGACGACAGAGACGCTGGCGTAGCGCTTGAGGCATATCTCCACAGAGAAAGCTTCATTCTGAACATTGCCGGTGACCGTCAGGGAGGACTCGCCCTGCTTCACGGGCTGGGAAACAGTCTTGGACATTATACTGCCGGGAAGATTGCCTGATTACAGGATCCATACTTTCGGAAAATTTCCGTTGATGAAACAGCTTAAAAGCTTGGCGTACCTGCGTTCCCAGTTAGAAGTTTTTGCCCGTTATTTTTGATTAGCGGCACATTGTCATAATGTACCAACGTCTGCTTCTGGCACAGAGCGGACAGGATGACTGAGCTTGAGGTCCGCTATGAGCGAAAAGTGGACGTCAAAATGATAGCGATAGGGATGTTCTGCCACATTAAACATAGCAACCCGGCGGCGAACCACTATCGATTTATTCCGTTCTTTCCTGGCGCCATTTTAGGAAGCTCTTTAAACATAAAAACACTCAACGGATCTGCTTCATACGGCGGAAATGCATCACATATCTCGTAACCGCATCTGCGATACAGTGCTATCGCTGGTTGCTGGTGAATCCCTGTTTCAAGCCGTAATAAGGGCAAATTTTGTTCCGAAGCAATCATCTCGATTGTACTGACTATCTGCTCTCCCAGCTTTCTGCCCCGGTATTCCGGTCGAATATAAACCCGCTTGATCTCAGCTGAGCCATCTTTCAGAAAGAGTAAAGCACCACAACCTGACGGAATCCCCCCTTCATCACGCACAATGATGCAACGGAGCTGCTCGTCACTTACTGTTGAAAGGTCAAGGCAGTGATTACTTTCTGCAGGATACAATTCGCTCAGAAAGGCATCGAGCTCGCTGACCAGCAAGGCCAGATCAGAATCACTTTTATCTACTTCTGAAATGCTAAACATTCGATACCCTCGATTAATTTTTAGCTAGTGAACCTAACATAATGTTTCATCAGTGACGGCGTCCAATATTTAACATAGAAGTTCGTTTGCAACGTTCGCTTCTGGCACAAGGTGGACAGTCGGCGCTCAAAGTCCGCTATGAGCGAGAAGCGGACTTCAAATGATGGGCACAGGGAAGCTCTGCCACATTAAACATAACAACCCTTGTGGAACCTCGCGTAACACCCTGGCGCCTATACGTAATAGCGGCGCAGAACCATCAGTGATTTTGTATCTTGAAACGCCGCCAGCGCGCGACGAACTGAAAAAGCTGATTGCGGATATGGGGATCAGCGTGCGCGACCTGCTGCGCAAGAATACGGAACCTTATGAGCAGTTGGGGCTGGCAGAGGACCGGTTCAGCGATGATGAACTGCTGAATGCTATGCTGGATCATCCTATCCTCATTAACCGTCCGGTGGTCGTAACGCCTCTTGGTACAAAACTCTGTCGTCCGTCAGAAGCGGTTCTGGACCTCCTGCCGGACCCGCAGCAGGGGGCTTTTACCAAAGAAGAGGGTGAGAAGGTCATTGACGAGCTCAGGAACCGAGTTAATCACTGAACCTGACGCGTCATTTCTGCCCTGCAATGTTTTGTTTGCGCGGTCTGGTGATATTGCTGGCGGCATTCTGGATGAACCAGCAGGGATCAGGCCAGTATCCATCGAATAAGCAATTGCGTTGCAATGACAGTTGCCTCAAGTCTCATCGTGCGTTAATCAAGACGGGTCATAAAAAACGCTCAGCTCATATGTATCACCGTGGTGCGTGCTGCACTGACATCATGCACTCTACTCCCGCCACCGGGCCTGTATAGCGCCTTCCTCCGTTTACTTAACAGTTGGCGCATTAATTGCTTTCTAACTGTTACCGCATCCTGCCGTACAGGAACAGGCACTGTAGCCTGGCAAGCGGCTTGTGGCGAGCAGCCACTCCACTACATTGATTTCAGGCGAAGAAGCCCTACCGGCAATGCTGTCGGCGGGGCTTTTTTTTGGAGTAAATCTATGAATAAGTTAAAAGCATGGTTTCAGGGGCCGCAGGATATTACCGAAGCAGAGGCCGTTGAGGATTACGCGGTAAGCCGTGTACCATCGCACTATCGCTGGCCCATCCCGGCTATTATTCTGGTGTTGCTGGGCAACTCTACCGCGATGTTCTGGTTCAGCCTTGGCGCGGACATGAGCTACCAGGTCGGTTGGCCAATGTTGCTGCTTCCGATTGGTTATATGGTGTTGTTCGCCACCCTGATTGGCTCGTGCATTATGAAGATGGCGAGTAAAGAGGGGCTCTCACTTAATCTGATGACGCGCGGGCTGGGTTTTGGCTATATGGGCTCAGCCTTCACCTCGCTGATTTACGCCGTCAACTTCATCTTCTATTTTCTGTTTGAAGGCACCATTGTTTCTCACGCCATCGCCAACTATGCGGGCGTGCCGGTCAACTCCATTACCGGTATCGCCATCTTTGCGCTGATGGGGCTGGCCGCCATCTGGTTTGTCTGGAAAGGCATGTCATCAATGCAATTTCTGCAAACCTGGGGTGTTCCCATTTTCATTGCGCTGTTTGGCTTTTGTATCTGGCAATTAACACACCACTATCAGGCGGTCAGTTTCAGCGGCTGGCAACCCAAAGGGGAAGTCGACAGTCATGCATTGTGGCTGGTCATGAACATGGCCAACGGGCAAATTGTTTTTCAGGGATTGATGGCCACCGATTATGGTCGTTTTGCCCGTCCGGGGATCACGCATAAAGGCACCGCAACGATCATGCTGGGGATGCTGCTCCCGATTGTCGTGGTCATGCTGTTTGGCGCATTTATGGCTTATACCCTGATGCCACATATTCAGGGCGAAGATGTCTGGTCGCTGGCGCTGGATCCGGGCTTTGTCTTCCCGCTGGTTATTGGTCTGACAGGTGTGTTATTTGCGGTGATTACCCAGATTCGCATTAACGTGCTCAATCTTTACTCTGGTTCGATTGCCCTGTCGAACACCATGGATATGGCCTTTAACTATCGTCCGGGACGTCAGTGGTGGATGTTGCTGGTCTGGTTGCTAGGCGTGGTGTTCTATATCTGCAACATTTTGCAGTACACCGGCACTTTCCTGTCTATTACCGGCATTCTCACCAACACCTGGGTATTTATTATCCTTGCAGATTACTTTATCTGTCGCAAAGTGCTGCACCTTGCGCCTTCCGATTTCGTGGAATTTCGCAAAGAGTATCTGCGTATGTGGAATCCGTCAGGCGTCATTGCGTTGTGCGTCGCGGTGGCGACAGGGGCGGCAGGCGTGCTGGGTCTGTATCCCATGGTGTACGCCTCGTTTATTGCCATGCTGGTTGGTCCTGTGCTGCATGTGGCTATCAGCATGGCGACCCGCGGCAGCTATTACTTCAAAACCTTCCCGGAGGATATGCAAACTCGCTGGAAACCCGCCGATGCTTACCAGGGGCCGAAACCGGTTTTTAATCCGTTACTGAGCAAGGAGGCAGAATAATGGGCATCAATGTTGCCACCATCCAGTTTGAACCCACACAGTTCAGAAAAGAGGAAAACGTTGCTCGCCTACTGGCATTAGCAACCCAGGCCGCGCGTGATGGCGCGCGCTTAATTGTGATGCCGGAAATGGCCACCACCGGCTACTGCTGGCTGGATCGCGCGGAAGTCGCCCCCTATGTAGAAACGGCGGACGGCCCTACCAGCCAGGCATTTGCTGCGATTGCGCGTGAGTTTAACTGCTTTTTGGTCTTTGGCATGCCGGAGCGAGACAGGGTAACTGATCTCTACTTTAACAGCGCTATTCTTGTCGGGCCGCAGGGCGTGATTGGCGTGCACCGTAAAACGCACCCCTATATTTCGGAACCGAAATGGGCGGCTAACGGTGATGGCGGACATCAGGTCTTTCACACTGAGATCGGCAATATCGCGCTATTGATCTGTATGGATATTCACTTTATTGAAACCGCCAGGCTGGCCGCGCTGGCGGGCGCGCAGATTATCTGCCACATCAGTAACTGGCTGGCTGAACGTACGCCCGCGCCTTACTGGCTCACCCGTGCCTGGGAGAACGGCTGTGCGCTGATTGAAAGTAACCGCTGGGGATGGGAGCGAGGCGTACAGTTCAGCGGCGGCAGTTGCATTGTGGATAGTCTGGGGAATGTGCTGGCCAGTTGTGACAGTGGCGATCGGATACTCAGCGTTGAGTTACCCCTTCCTGAGAAAAATCCGCAGCTAAATAAGCGGCGGCCTGAGCTCTATCAGCGTTTGATGACCAACACTTACCACTGGAATCCAATGGACTTTTTTGGCTTATATGGGCGTGATCCCCTGCCCGACGGCAAAGTATCCCGTATCGCGGTGGCGCAGTTTCGCCCGCAAAACGAGGTGAATGCCAATCTGGCACAGATTCGGCACTGGGCCGAACAGGCGAAATCAGATGGCGTGGAACTGCTGGTCCTGCCGGAGCGCGCGCTGACCGGTAGTGACGGTAGCCGCTTTGCACTGACGCGGGAGGATGCGCCTGTACAGGCGCTGATCGCGCTGGCGATAGAACTGAATATCGCGCTGCTCGCAGGGTTCGCCGAGCGGGAAGGCGAGCGGTGCTATAACAGCGCGGTGCTGGTGAGCAGTGAAGGGGTCAACGCGCACTATCGCCAGATTCATTTGAGCGAACAGGATCGGCACTGGGCCTGCGCAGGCAATCAGTGGGTGACATGCGATCTGCCCTGCGGACGCGTTGGTATTTTGCTGGGTGAAGATCTGCTGGTGCCGGAAGCCGCCCGGATTCTGGCGCTGGAAGGCTGCGACATCATTGCCTGCCCGGCGCAGCTTTATTCCCCTGTGCCAATGGCGCACGCGGGCACGGCGATACCGCATGTCTGGCCGATTCCGCGCGGCGCCGATCCTCACCACTGGCTGCTGCCGCGCGTCCGTGCGGGGGAGAATAATGTCTGGCTGGCTTTTGCCAACTGGCCCGCTGCGGAAGGCGAAAGCTTTGGCCTGAGTGGGATATTTGGTCCGGAAACCTTTTCTTTTCCGCGTAAGGAAGCGAAAGCGATCGGTGCGAAAGGGCTGGCGGTGCTGGCTATCTCTACGGGTTCAGCCGGAACCCCTTATCCCGGCCATGTGGTAAGGCGTAAAGACCTGGTGCTGATGCGTCAGCCGCATTACTACACTGCGCTGATTGCTCAGCCACCACGATGAGCCACAGACGCGGCCTGCGGGCCGCGTTGATTCAGGAGCTATGATGACTGCCACTCAACCGCTGCCTAAACGCGTTATTCCGGTCGGTATTCTCTATTCAGTTTCAGGCGATTATGCGGTTATCGGGCGCGAGATGCTCAACGGCATTCTGCTGGCGATTGAGGAGATAAACGCCAATCCTGCCCATCAATTTACCCTTGCGCCCGTGATCCGCGATCCGCAGGGATCGCTGGACCTCTATTACGACTATTGCCACGACTTACTCTATCGCCATGGTGTGCGTCATGTGATTGGCTGCTATACGTCTGCAGCGCGGAAGACCATTCTTCCGTTGATCGAAGGCGCCAACGCGCTACTGTGGCACTCTGCACGCTATGAGGGCTTTGAGAGCAGTAATAGCGTGATTTACCTTGGTGCCTCCCCCAACCAGCACATTCTGCCGATGCTCAGTTGGCTGTTACAGCAGCAGGCGGCGGAGATCTATCACATCGGTTCTAACTATGTCTGGTCATGGGAGATGGATCGCATCACCCGTGAAGCTGTGATCCCTGCGGGCGGCAGCGTGCTGCAGAGTAAATTACTGCCCATGGGTGACGAAAATGTGGAGACGTTAATCGCGGATATTATCGCCTGCCGCCCGACAGTCCTCCTCAATACCATGGTCGGCAAAAGTGCCTACAGTTTTTACCGCGCCTGGCACCAGGCCTGCCAGCAGCAACCGTGGTTAAACGAGGTGCTGAAGCTCAGTCTGACGCTGTGTGAACCGGAAGTTCAGTTAATTGGCGCAGAGGCGTTAGAGGGATACCTGGTTTCTGCAAGCTGGTTTCAGTCGATTGACAGCGCCGCCAACCGGCGCTTTCTGAGCAGCTATCATCAGCGCTTTGGGGAGCATGTTTCGCCGTCAGTGGACAGCGAGAGTGCCTGGCTGGCCGGACATTTGCTGGCGAGAGCCATTGCGCGCCACGGTAACGGGGATGTTGAAGGTGTGCGCAATGCGGTATTGCAGGATGAAATGGATTCGCCAGCCGGGCGGATCCGCCTCGACGCCGACAACAATCACTGCTGGTTGACCCCGCATCTGGCACGATGCCACAACGGCAGGCTGGAGAGTTTCTGGCAGGCAGATGCCGCTGTGAAACCCGATCCCTGGCTGGCCAGGGTGGATCTTGCGAGCCTCATGCCGCGCGGAGGTGGCGCATGAGCCGAAAAAACGTACAGTTACGCGGATTAAAAGTGTGTGTGATCGGCTGTTCCGACCGCGATAACCATCATCTGGCACAGCAGTTCAGCCGCATAGGGATTGAGGGCCTGTTCTGTGCCATGTTTCCGGACGAGCATCAACTTGCCGATCGGCAGTTACTGGTGTTCGACGGCGATAACTCAACCCTGTTTCACCCCACAAACCCGCTCCCCTGGCCCGCGTTACCTAAGATTGCGCTTACCGCCGTTGAAACGCCCTCGCGCTTACAGTGGATTGCCGAACAGAAGATCGACAGCTACATGCGTAAACCGGTGCGCTTTGATGGCGTGATGACCGCGTTTACCCTGGCGCTTAACAATGCCGCGCATATCAACCAGCTCGACGCGCAACTCCGGCGGCAGGAGGAGCGACTTCGGGCACGTAAGTTTCTGTTTTCCGCACAGCTGCGGGTTATGAATGCGCTCAGTCTGGACGAGGACGATGCCTATAGCCTGCTGCGCCGCGCCTCAATGGCACAACACATGACCATTGAAAATCTCAGTTGTGCGTTGCTGAACGATACCGAGGCCTGGCTCAACCGCTTAAAATCACTGCTGGCAGAACTGTAAGTATCGGTGTAATGCAATGAAGGATATCAATGTATATGTAGCTCTCTCACTATTGACCTGCTCCCGATTGATTAACGGTGGGATGTTTGCCATGTCCGCTTCTGGCACAAAGCGGACTGGCGTCAGGCCAATGTCCGCTATGAGCGAGAAGCGGACACAACGTTCAGACAGTATATGGTGTGTCTGTCAGCTTCGAAATGTAGACATACTTTGCGTAATCGGTATGAATTGAGCATGAGATTGCTTAGCTACCGCTAGCAATCCTGCTGCTGACCGTTCAGGAAGAATGTTTCAAGCCTGCGCTTTTGCACACCGTTCTGATGGAAGTTTTGCGGCGAAAGCCACCCCAACAAGGCTTTTTCAATAACCGGCCATTCTGTGTCAATGACTGAGAGCCAGTCGGTGTCTCGATTGCGTTGCTTGCGGGTCATGGCCTGACGAAATCGCCCTTCAAAAGTAAATCCTATTCTTTCAGCGGCGTTTCTTGATGCCCTATTGAGCGAGTCACATCTCCATGCAACTCGCCTGTAACCCAGGTTGAAAGCATTTCTAAGTAGAATAAAGAGAGCATCCGTTCCCATGCTGGTTTTCTGCATTAGCGTCGACCAGGTAACATGCCCTATTTCCAGCACCCCGTTTACTGGATCAATATTGCTGTAGCAGACCACTCCGACCGGACGGTTATTTTTTATGTCTGTCACGACCCATGCAACCAGGCTGAGATCGTTGATTTTACTGGTAATCCAAAGCATCATGTCCTGCAAACCGACGGGCTTTTCTGCGCCGAGCCAGGTCCAGTCCCTGTCATCTCTGGCCAGCGAATATGCCTGAAACAATGCCTCGCAATGACTAATTTCCAGAGGCAAAAGGTTACAGTGCAGGCCGCTTAACTGACTCCGGGGAGGAAAGCAAAGAGGCTGCCAGTCTGGAAGAGGGAAACCTACAGGCTGACTATATTTATTGATATTCAAGTTGTATTACCTGTTATGCCTGGAAGCGAGTCTGGGATGGTTAAATTGATAGTACTGGTTGCAGTAAATGGTAGATGCCATTATGGCTAAAATATCAGCCGTCCTGCTGAGTGATTTTTGCGTACAGCGCGCCTGATAGCAACACCGACATCCGTATTAATTCAAAGCATCCACGTCGGGTTTTGGCACAAAGCGGACTTGGCTGGAGATTCAAGGAGTTTGCGGAAAAAGATGGGGCTGATTCGGATCCTCTGTATTGAGATACGTAACATATAAAGTTTCGGATAAGCGAGACGATAACTGTCTCTGTAACGCGCACTAACTTCTGAGAAAAAGTTGTACTAGTTACTTTATGCTGGCGGCTTTACCAAGCCGCCAGCTATTTTTTATGTGGCTTTTGTACAGCCAGGAGCATCATTACCTCGCTGCCTTCTCGGCACAATGACAAAACCCGGAATTCCCCTCAGGCCCGTCACAGCTCATCGCATCAGTGTGTTCCGGATAAACGGATCTGACTTAACCTCGTGCCCCTTGGTCCTTCCGGCTTTTCCTGAACAGATATACCTCAGGTGACAGAAGATAAGACAAACAGTTTATTACGCGCGGATATGTCTATGCCGCAATGATCGTTTCGAGCGAGGAGCGGACATTACCTTGATATTAATAAAAATTTTGCCCTGATGAACTCTTTAAAAAGCAGGGTCAAAAATGCTGCTGGCGCAAAATCTCATCTGGGAAAGCCGGAGCTTAACATTGTTTACCGAACAGGCCGGACGGCGCGGGTGCAGAACAACGCCCTGAGGGAAGGTGTAACGCCCCGCCCGGCGCTAAACACAATATAAATTTCAGCGTAACAGCCACAATCGTTGTGTGAGGACCGTTGCATGGCGCGTTTCAGCAAATCGCAGGAACTGGCGTAATCAGACCAACCGGGCGACGGCCTGTTCAACGTGGTTGCTGGCGGTATTGAAGCACCGCAGGGGAACCGGAGCGTTTTGTCCTGGTGTCGGCGTGTCCGGCTCCCCCGCATCCACTATAAAAACTATCGGCAACTGACGTTAATTCTGCAATAAATAAAGGAAATAAACATTTCCTTTACCCGGGTTAATCCGGGAAGTCGTTTTAGACCTCAGACGGATGAGTTGCACGGCAAAGCAAAGCACATCTTTTAATATCCGCTAAAGGCACAAACACAAAATACGTCTCAGGATAAAAACATAATGGCTCAGCGGTGTGCATTGCGCGATTAAACCAGCACCTGAGACAGAAGGATACTGCAGGGGGATAGACACAAAACCGTGCAGTTAAATCAGACCAAAGCGATTATAATTTATATGGTTACATAGCATGTTTTAGCTGTGCTTTTCCTCTGATGCGAGACTACACTGAGAGCGTGTACAAAAAGACACCAACGCAACAAGACAGCACTTCTTGTCCGTTACAACGGACTTTTACCCCCAGGAAAAAAGAAGGTTTACATGTTCAGGAGCGAACCAGAAAAAGTGAATATTGTGACTGGCGAAGCAATCATGGCGCTGATTCGTAATGACACTGACGTCAGTAATGAAATGATATCGAAACAACTGAATCAGATGCTGCAAGCTGAGACTGACGAGTCCCGTCGCAGAACAATCAGACAGGCAGTCGAACAGTTTGACCGGCTTTTCGGGAGGGCAGTATATTCCCCGGATGGCTCAGTTATGACAAGGCAACCTTGCGGGCCCTCATCACAAAAAAACGTCGTCACAAAAGAAAGCTCCGGTATTAAAACAATCGGGCTGACATACACAGCACCCTGCCCTAGGTCAGTGTAACCGGTGTTTCAACATCTGCAGTGCCCTCAGGCAGGCAGCTTTTACGTACCAGTCGTCGGTATCACTGCTGAGCTTATTCAGTGCATTTATCAGGTCTTCTTTACTGACTTTGGGCGAGTTAAGTAAAATATGGCGGGTGATACTGCCAATCAACTCAAGCGCGTTTTCGTTGGTGTCCTCAATGGAACCCATGAAATCTCCACAAAACGATGTGTTTACAGTTTACCATTTCAGCGAGACGACTCCTGGGCCATAACGGCAGGCCGTCTCGCTCAACAGTATTTTCATACGGGGCGCTTTCTGAATCAGTCAGCCGTCCCGTTCTCATGCCTGATGAGGCTCTGTTTTGCCGTTTTAATCCGGCTTGCTGTCAGACTGGCTGCAATGATGAATATCAGACACATCAACGCCTGCGACCGCACAGAGACATGATGGTCAATCAGGACGCCCATGATGACCGGTGAGGCACCGCTGGCGATAACCGTACCGGCCTCAACAGCCGAACGCACCTTTGCCAGCAGGGCCGGCCCAAAGAGCTGGACCCACAGCGCGGTGGCCAGCGTGGAGGAAATGGCCGACGAGATACCGGTCATGATGAGGTAGAACGGCGTCACCCACAGGCCGTTGCTGAACCACAGTGCAAACATTCCAGCCCCCTGCGGCATCAGGAACCAGGGCAGCAGCCTGCGTGGCGTCAGTCTGTCAATCAGCGGGCCGAATGACAGCAGCGAGACTGCCTGCGTCAGGGCGTAGGCGATAAACCATGCGGCAACCCATGACAGTGCCCACCCCTTTTCTTCTGCGAGGCGCGCCTGGTGAAAGAAGAAGCCGGTGGTAATAAAGGGTGATGCAAGCACCACCGGCAGGGCCAGCAGCAGGTTACGGTTTTTCCATATGGAGGGGGCTCGGACTTTTCTGTCTCCCCACTTTCTGAACGTACGGAGTGGTTTTTCGGCGCGGCGTGGCAGGCAGGATATCGCCAGCGCAACGCCCACGATGAGTATCACCGCGTTGATGAGCCAGGCCGTGCGCCATCCAGTAAGGTGGCCGACCCGCACGGCCGCCAGAGGAAAAAACGCCTGCGCCAGCGACAGGCCCAGTGCGATGGCGCCCAGCGCTTTGCCCGCGTCCAGTGGAAACTGCCGGGCAGTCGCGGTCAGGGCGGTGTGAACCATCAGCCCCTGCCCACCCAGCCTGAGCAGGTAAAAGCCGGCGCAGAGCATCCATGTAGTCTGAGCACCTGAAACCAGAAAGCAGGCCACCGTCAGCAGAAAGGTGACGGCCAGCGTAAACTTCCGTGTGGTGGTGTAATCAATCAGCCGGCCGGCCCACGTCAGGGTGAGGGCACTCATCACCGTACCGGCTGCATAAAGGCCGCCAAGCGCACCGTCGCTGAGCCCGAAAGCCTGCCGCCAGTCCTGTCCGTAAAGCGACACAAAGTAAGTCTGTCCAAAACTCGACATGGCCATCAGTATGGCGCCAAAGCCGAGATGGCTGCCGTGCTGATGTATAAAGCGAAACAACTGACGCATGATATTCCCTGAGCACGGTTTACGAAGGTACCGTGCTAAGCCGTTGCTACGAAGCCTCTATCCGGGTTCCGTAGCATAATGATTAAAGCGGCCCGCGGTCGCAGGCCAGTGTGGTTTAACGCAGCATCAGTAAGGGCTGACGACTCTCAGCCAGCATGGTAGAAGTGTTGCTTCCGATGAAGAACTGACGAAGCCGCGTGTGTGCCCATGCTCCCATCACGATGAAATCAATTTCATTCTCTTCCGCGTAAAGACCTAAGGCATGCGGGACAGAATCGTCTTTGAGTAACCGGGCTTCTGCAGGGATACCCGCCGTTTCAAGAATCAACCGGGCATCAAGAAGCGAAGCCTCGTCGCCGTTAACCATCACGACATGGCAGGTCAGGTCTCGCAGCAGCGGACTCAGAGTCAGTCTGGTCAGATTTTTGCGACTTGCCTCACTGCCGTCCCAGGCAAAGAGCACCCGCGAGGGCGCAGTAAACGTTTCCGGCACCACCAGAACGGGTTGTTTCTGCAGGCGGATGACGCTTTCCAGGTGACTGCCTACCTGGTGTTCAGATCCACGACGGCCCATCACCATCAGCCTGACATCGTCCAGCTCCGTCAGGATTTCATCCAGAACACCGTGCATCTGCAGCTGGCGCACCGCTGAATGACCTGCAAGCGCCAGCCGCCCGGCGCACCCTGAAAGGATGACATTTCCCTGTGCCCTGAGGAGCCGGTTGCGTTCGCCCTCGACCCGGACCAGTTCTTCGGTCAGCAGCTCTTTGCTGTCAATGCCGATGATGCCGCTCAGGTCAGAGACGGCCGGATGGCCGTCTTTTTCCACAACGTGCAGCAGAGTCAGCGGTGCCGAGAGGCCGGCAGCAGCCCAGGCTGCATAGTCGCAGACCGCCCCGGTTGATGGTGAGCCATCCACGCATCCAATAACGTTATTTTTCATCACTGTTGCTCCTTTCGGTTAGTGTCCGCCCATGAGTTTTTCCACTTCTTCCGGCTTGTCATGCACGCCAAACCGGTCGACGATCGTGCAGGTGGCATCATTCATGCCGCGTATTTCCACCGCAGAGCCTTCGCGCCGGAATTTAATCACGGCTTTATCCAGCGCGCTGACGGAGGTTATGTCCCAGAAGTGAGCGTGGGTGACATCAATAACCACGCGCTCAGTAGCTTCGCGGAAGTCAAAACAGTTCATGAAACGACTCGCTGAGGCGAAAAAGACCTGCCCGGTTACGGTGTAGGTCCGGACACCGTCCTCAAGGACTGATTCGACCGTCATAAATCTCGCCACTTTGGTGGCAAAATTTAATGAGGCAATCAGCACGCCGGTCAGCACGCCAAACGCCAGGTTGTCGGTCGCCACCACCATGACCACCGTTGCCAGCATCACCACGCTGGTCGAAAGCGGATGGCGACGCAGATCCGTAATGGAGCGCCAGGAGAAGGTGCCGATCGATACCATAATCATCACCGCAACCAGGGCCGCCATGGGAATCTGTGATACCCAGCTGCGCAGAAAGATGATCAGACACAGCAGCACCACACCGGCAGTGAGGGTGGAAAGTCGCCCGCGGCCGCCGGATTTTACGTTAATCACGGACTGACCAATCATGGCGCAGCCCGCCATGCCACCGATAAACGCCGTGCAGACGTTAGCGATACCCTGCGCTTTGCACTCACGGTTTTTGTCGCTGGGTGTATCCGTCATATCATCGACGATGGTCGCGGTCATCATTGACTCCAGCAGCCCCACCACGGCGAGGCCGGCAGAGTAAGGCAGGATAATCAGCAGCGTATCCAGGTTCAGCGGAATGTCCGGAATAAGGAACACCGGCAGGCTGTCGGGCAGTTTGCCCATATCACCCACGGTGCGCACGTCCAGATGCAGATACATGGAGATGGCCGTCAGCACCACGATACAGACCAGCGGCGAGGGGAGGGTTTTATTGAGATACGGAAAAAGGTAGATGATGGCGAGGCCTGCGGCGGTTAACGCATAGACATGCCAGGTGACGTTGGTCAGTTCAGGCAACTGCGCCATGAATATCAGGATGGCGAGCGCGTTAACGAAGCCCGTCACAACCGAGCGCGAAACGAAGCGCATGAGAGTGCCCAGCTCCAGGTAACCGGCGATAATTTGCAGCAGGCCGGTAAGCACTGTTGCCGCCAGCAGATACTGCAGGCCGTGGTCTTTGACCAGAGTGATCATCAGCAGCGCCATGGCGCCGGTTGCCGAGGATATCATGGCCGGGCGTCCGCCAAAGATGGCCATCACCACGGGAATGCAGAACGCCGAGTAGAGGCCGACTTGTGGGTCGACTCCGGCAATGATGGAAAAAGCGATCGCTTCGGGAATCAGCGCGAGCGCGACAACAATACCGGCAAGGACGTCACCACGGACGTTACCGAGCCAGTCCTTACGCGTCGAGGACAGCAGCATAATAATTTCTCAGATTTTGAATACAGTCAGCCCGTGAGGGCAAAAATTTCAGGTGCGAAAAAGCACATCCGCAGACGGGATGTTTAAGGATGCGCGACTGAGATTACTCAGTGCGACGGGGAGGGTTACGACTCAGGGTGGCGTAAGACGCATGATTTTTAAAATTCTCCTTTACGGCAACAGGTCACCTTCAGGACTGAAATAAGCCAGCTGGAACGCATGGTGTGTGCCGGCAACGAAACCAGCTCTTATCAGAGCTGGTGCTTAACTATAAACGAATAAGCGATGAGATCAACGTTTCTGCATGAAGGCTGTAATACCCCCGGATATCAGAACCGGCCTGTCCGGACTTATCAGCTGCGAGCGATGGCTGCCACCGTGAAAGGGACATTTTCACGCTTCATCGCCAGGATGCCTTACAGGACGTGCCCACAGGATGAGGATTCTCAGTGGCAGTTTATATCTGATTGACCCTGCCCCAAGATCCTGCTCCGTTCAGAAACAGAATTCCGGCATGATTAATACTTCCCCCTGGCGGAGGTTGAGCCGATGAAAAGTCACGATTCACTGAAGAACAGATTGCCTTTGCCCTCAGGCAGGCTGAACCGGGTACATCAGTACCGGAGGTCTGTCGCAGGCTGGGTATCTCCGATGCCACATTCTGTACATGGCGAAGGAAGTACGGCGGGATTTCTCCATCTGAACTGAAGGACATGCGACAGCCTGAGGAAGAGAATCTCAGGCTGATGAAGCGGGTTGCCGATCTGAGCCCCGACAAGGCCATGATGCAGGATATGCTGCCAAAAAAGAACTGACTGTGGCGCCACTGCGCGAATGGGTCCGGGATCCGCCGTCTCCAGAAAGAGCTGAAGCGGGTTACCGACGAACGGGACATATTAAAAAAAACCGCGGCGTACTCCGCAAAGCTGTCCGACTGAGGTACGCCTTTATCCGTGATAACACACCTGTTGCTGGCCTGTTCGTCTGCTCTGTCGGGTTCTGGATGTGCATCCCAGTGGCTTTTACGCCTGGCTTCAGCAGCCGCATTCACAACGCCATCAGGCAGACCTGAGACTGACAGGACAGATTAAACAGTTCTGGCTGGAATCGGGATGTGTCTGAGGTTATCGCAAAATCCATCTGGATCTGCGGGACAGCGGGCAACAGTGCGGAGTCAACAGAGTCTGGCGACTGATGAAACGTGCCGGAATAAAGGCTCAGCTCGGCTACCGGATCCCGCGGGCACATAAAGGCGAGGCCAGTATCGTGTCGTCCAACAGGCTCCGGCGACAGTTCAATCCGGATGCTCCGGATGAGCGTTGGGTAACGGACATAACTTACATCAGGACCCACGAAGGCTGGCTTTATCCTGCTGTGGTAGTTGATCTGTTCTCACGCAAAATTATTTGCTGGTCAATGCAATCCCGGATGACAAAGGACATTGTCCTGAACGCATTGCTGATGGCTGTATGGCGGCGTAATCCTCAAAAAAAGGTGCTGGTTCACTCGGATCAGGGCAGCCAGTACACAAGCCATGGGCGGCAGTCGTTCCTGAAATCACACGGCCTGGAAGGCATCATGAGCCGTCGCGGTAACTGCCACGATAATGCGGTTGCAGAAAGCTTTTTCCAGTTGCTGAAACGCGAATGGATAAAGAAAAAAATCTACGGAACGCGGGAAGAAGCCCGCAGTGATATTTTTGATTACATCGAAATGTTTTATAACAGTAAACGTCGGCATGGTTCGGGCGAACAGATGTCACCGACAGAATATTAAAAATATTATTATCAACGACTTAGAAGTCATCTAGATTATCCGTGGCGATTCAAGTGACAATTCAGACACCGGCAACCTGGCGCTGTGTAAAGGGACAGACAGTAGAAAGTGGCTGTATGTCACCGCGGCTAATCTGGTGATGCACCAGCCGGTTAAAGTCAGCGAAGCCGGCAAAGGGCTGTCCGGGGGGCAGAACCACGCAGATAAGGGCTGTCCGGCACGTATACCATACGGGTATACGTGCCTCTGGCGAATATAAATACGCCAGTCTATGCGTTCGTAAATTCCGCGTCAGATCTTCCCGTCAGGCGACTGCGGATATCGCGCCTGAATACTTCAATTGTCCACATCCAGAGAATGTGCCCGAGCGTCTCGGAGAAAATCTCGGCAGGCGGCAGTTTCCACACCGGCGGAGCCCAGCCCGCCAGCGGAAGTAAAACACCATGAAAACCTGCCGTAACTACAAGGGCAAATGCCACTCCCTGCCAAAGTTTTATGCCTGGTAAATATTCAGCAACAAGGCAGTAAAACAATGCAAAAATCAAAGAAAACAGATGATGTACACCTGCAACACCCCAATTAATTACATGACCGGAATATTCATAAGTCAGACGGCTGACAGTGATCCCCATACCTGCAATATTTCTGCCGGTGGAATGGCACGATCAGGCGTGCGAGGGGGTAACGGTATCTCTGTACCCCACTTAACGAAGCTTGCAATATTTCCACCCAACAACCCAGCCCAGAGCGCAACGCCGGGCCGGCGGTTTACTGCTTTTGTGGTTTTTAAAAGATACATAATTTCCCTTGTCATTACTTCGTATCAAATTGGCTCTGTGTCATCAGCCAGAAAAAGCTTGATCTGGTTTAAAGTGGGAATCGCCTTTCTTGCCATTCAGCTTAAGCTGAAGCAGTATTTGCTTTTCGATGGCACAACATTTCTGGATTCATTTCACACGCAGTGTTCAGATTAAGCGTGGCGCTGTTGAGATAACTCATCGCCTGCATGTCATGAGCATGTTCTTACAGAAGGGTGAACTACATGAGAGCTCTGGCAGCCATCGGCCTGAACGCCTGGCTTAACTGTAATGTGCTCAGTGTATGCCCTGAATATAATAAGCACTTGGCTCGCAAAGTAACCCGTGCAGGCCCTCAGTAAGTTTACATGTCTGACTTATCGCTTAATGCAACGGACCTTCGTCACCAATATTTCCCGGCCCGCCACTTTGTTTAATTTATATTTACTTTTACGATGGTCTCTTTCCAGGAGCTCTTGTCAAAAGCCTGTCCGTGTATCAGATTCAGTTCACCTTTACCGGGTTTCTGTGCGATAAAAGTGAACGTCTCTTTACCTGAACATCCCACAGCCCCTTTTTTACAGTCTGCAGACTGCTCATAACTACTGGACACAAGCATCAGTTGTTCCGGTAGCCTCTTAATCATCCAGCTGTAACCGGTAGTGGGATTACTTTCAACAGAGAAACTGACTTCTTTACCCTGTTTTCCCTCAATCTCTGTGACTTTTTCTGATGCTACAGACGAAACAGCCATAACCATCATCATGCTCGCCATAACCATTTTTGCTGTTGACATAGATCTTCCCTCTTTATTTAATTATAAAACTTTAACCGGTGGAACTGACTTGCCTCTGCCCTCTTTCCAGAGCCTGTAACGATTCCTTTAACATTAAACCTTGAGGCAGCCCGTGAGGTATAATGGGCGCTCAACCAGTGTAGTGACATTCGGGACCGCTCCTGCGAAATTTTCAAATTCAGCGTATACTGAGCAGAGCATCAAACAGGCTGCTGGCGGTTTTCAGGACCTGCGCGTTTGCCATGTAATACTGCTGGTATCGTGTCAGGTTTGCGTACTCCTCGTCGAGGTTCACACCGGACACAGACTGCTGACGTTTTATAAGCTGAGTCATTACGTTTTTTTCAGTCTTGGCAGATGTTTCAAGTGATTTGGTTTTATTACCTGTTTCACTCAACATACCAGCATAAGCCTGAGAAAGAGTAGAATTTCCGTTAACTAAGCGGGCATCCTGAATTGCCAGTAATTTTTGGGCATTCCGGTTGTCGCTTTCCCCCACTTTTGCTCCCGCCGCTGCTATCTGCGATTCATTTGTGATCGCCACCGACATCCTGCTCACTACATTCTGTAATGGTTTAACAAGAAAGCTGTCTCTGGCATCAGGATTGCCACTAACGGTCAGGGTCAACCCGTCCAGATTGAATGTAGTCTTGCCGTCTGACGTAACGGGGGCCAGGTTTATCTTCGCATTATCCGAGGCACGAATTGCGGTCCATTTATTGCCATCATAGCTGACCGTGTAATTCGAAGCTTTCAGTGCGCCAGAGTTGTTCCAGGTGGCTGTCAGTGTCGCTGAAGAAGTATTTTTGCTGTTGCCCTGAGTGGTCGGGTTACCGATTGTGAAGAAATCACTGCCGGGGTTCCCCTTACTGTCAAAGCCCTGTTTATGGATGGTGTTAAAACGGGAGGTAAAGACCGCAGCCAGCTGACCCAATTGGTTTTGCGCGAGATCAAGATCCTGATTCCGGAAATTCAGAAGCCCTCCTAAGGAGCCCATACCCAACTGAGACTCAGGAATCAGAACCTTTCCGGCCTGTTTATCGACATAACCCACTGAGATACGGCTGGGATCGCTTTCTGATGGCATAGCCACCAGGGAATTATCACTGTTACCGTTAATCAGGGAAAGGCCGCTGACCGTAGACACATTATACTTTCCATCCTGTTGAGAAACTTTTACACCAATAAGGTTGTTGAGCGTATTCACTAACTGGTCACGTTGATCGAGCAGATTGTTGGGTTTTGCCCCGCCTGACGTCGAGAGTTTCGAAATCTGAACATTAAGGTTTGCAACCTGGCTGGTGAGGGTGTTTATCTGATTAACTTGAGCGGTAATATCAGCATTAACGTTGTCCTGTAATCCGGAAAGGTACTGCCCTGTGACCCGAAACTGGTTCACCAGACTGTGGGCATTACTCAGCAGGGACTGACGCGCAGCCGGATCACCAGCATTGCTGACAACGTTCTGCACATTTGCGAAAAAAATCTGTAAAGAAGAGGAGAGATTTCCAGCTGTACGGGACAGTAAATCGTCTATGCGGGAAATCTGAGAGTGCTGAGTGTTAGCAGCATTGTATGCGGCTGATGTATCCCGGAGCTGTGAAATGATGAAGGCATCATATTCCCTCTGTACTCCTGAGATGGTGACACCGTTACCGTAATTAGCATTACCGTTGAGGGTTGTATTCGCTTCAGCTAACAGAAGTGTTCGCCTGGAGTATCCCGACACAGTATAATTACTTATATTGTTACTGGTATTATTCAGCGCAGCCTGTGCGGCCAGAAGACCGCTCATGGCCGAATTTATTATTTTTGTCATTTTCCTGCCCGCCCCGTCAGTATTATGATGTTTCCAACATACAGCACCTGATAAAACCCGGCAGTCCTTTACCTGCCGGCAGCCATAATCAGCAAATTTTCCGGATGTCATTCAGGTTGACGTATCCCTGCGTCCCCAAATCCAGCATCACTGTGTTGTTAACCGTGCTAACTCCGTTAACCCAGGCATAGTTAAGTGGTCTGGCTGCAACAGCAGTGGTTCCTTTGGCAGCAGAGACGGAAAAAGAATATTTACCGTCGGGAGCAGGTTTGCCATCCTGCATAGTCCCATCCCAGGTGAATGTATGAATGCCTTCTTTCAGGGGGCCGGCATCAATGGTACGGACAATCTGTCCACGTGAATCTTTGATGGTAAACAGGGTTGAGTTCGATGCACCTGACAGATCAACACCGAACGGAGTGGTCACTTTCTTACCCACCAGGATTTGAGAGCCATTAACCATAACGCCATGACCTACCAGCATCGAACTCTGGAGTGACTGAGAACTGCTTATCTGGCGTGAAATCGAACCCAGGGTGGAGTTGAGTTTCTCGATTCCGCTCAGCGTGCTGATCTGCGCCAGTTGAGTCGTGAGCTGGCTGTTCTGCATGGGATTGGTGGGATCCTGATTCTTGAGTTGCGTAACCAGCATGGTCAGGAAATTGTTCTGCAGCGACTGCGCATCATTCCCTTTGTCTGAGTTTCCCTTAGTGGTGAGTACAGAGGGTTTCAGATTTTCATTAATTCCTACAGCAATACTCATCATTATTCTCCATTAAGGGGGCTGACCTGAGACGGTATATAGCCCGAATCATTGACCGATAAAAACAACCCAACGCACACGCTTTTATGAATACTTACATTTGGATAGAGAAACTGAACAACTTTGTTTCTCACAATTTTGCAAACTGGCTGGAGAGATAAATCGAGGTATTATTCATGGCAGATACAAGGCTGCTCAGTTTGGTAAACTGCGCTTTGTAGCGTGCCAGGTTAGAAGCAATACTCAAATTGACTGCACTGGCCTGCTTATCGAGCTGGCGTAGAGACGAATTTATACCGTCCTGAGCTGTATTCAGTGGTCCTTTGGTATCAAGGACTTTGGTGAGGAAATCATTCATCTGCGTTGCGAAGCCGGTTTTTTTGCCGTCCCCTGACAGCAGTTTAGTGACACTCTCCGGTTTATCATTTAACGCCTGCTCAAGTTTTTTACTGTCAACAGTGAGTTTACCGTTTACGTCCTGCGTGATCCCGATTTGAGATAGCAGAGACAATCCCCCACCGGTCTGAGGAACAGACAAAAGGCTTCGGATGCGCGTATGGATATTACGTAATGCGTTGTCGCCTGCCAGTGCGCCGTTATCGCTGTTTTGTTGTGAGCTCCCCGCTTTGGCCACGGTAAATTTTGTCTGCGAAGCGACAGTAGTCTGAAAGGAGTTATAGGCGTCCACAAAGTCCTGAACAGCTTTCACCATCTGACTGTTATCCTTCTCAATTTTCAGAAGTTCAGGTTTTGAAGTGACGGAATTAAGCTTAAGGACTACGCCTTCAGGTGCATCAGTGATGGTGTTACTACTGCGGGTAATTTTGACACCATTCACGCTGATAACTGCGTCCGTTGGAGCAACTTTCTGACTCATTGCATTGGAAGAGTTTGAGGCATTACCGTCGTAGCCAAGATAGCCTTCAAGTTTTTTGTCATTACTGGAAACAGTCATTGCGCTGCCTGTTCCCGTATCACGTGAGGTCAGAGAAAGATAATATGTGCCGTTATCGGCTTTAATAAGGCTCGCGCTTACCCCCCCCTGAGCCTTATTGATAGCATCTCTGATATCTGAAAGGCTTGTCTGGTTTTTATTTAGCGTAACTTCCAGCTTTTTGTCGGTACCCTTCTGGGTAATGGTAATTGTTCTGCTTTGCTGAGAACTGTCGCCCAACTGTGCTGTTTTGCTGTCAGCCGCTTTCGAAATTAACATCTGTGACTTTGCAAGCTGAGAGACGTCAATTTCATAGCTACCGGAACTGGTATTGTTGGATAGTGTTGGAGTAAAAGCAGTGTTTGAGGTGGTTACTTTTCCGGAAGCAAGTGACGACGAATTTTCCAGCGCTTTCGTTGCTGTCTGTAACTTCTGCAATGAGGTCTGAAGTATTGCCCATGAAGTCAGTTTAGCTTTATACGACACCTGATTTTTTACTATAGGGCTCAGGCGTTGCTGCTCAGCTTTTTCAAGCTTTTCGTAAAGGCCATTTAAATCAAGATTGGTTCCGGCACCGAGCGAACTTATACTGGGCATGCAAACCTCATTAGTTTAGCACCGGAGATGGCGCTTTTAATTAAAAGTAAGTAAGTGGATTTTTTAAATGATAATTAAATAGCTTCTGAATCATCTTCTGACTTTTATACTTACTGAATTTGTGGAAATACAAATCATCCATGACATCGACGAGACCTGGTCTTCTGGCATGAGATTTACATATTCAGGAATCACGTTCTCATTGGGGTTGTCGCAATCCTGATTTTTACCTCCCTCACTACAAAAGCTAAATTTAATTACATCAGCCTCGATATGATTCGAAACCTCACCACAAGGATTTTCACATAAATTTATTTCACCATAAGGACTATTGATGTAGGCGCATGGGTTTGACGCAGATTCAATTAAGTCAGGAGAAAAATCATCTGTTTTAGGAGAACTGAAAAGGAAAAGTCTTCCCTCTTTCTTTACTGAATGATCAGTTTTTAGTTTATCCTGAAGAGATGATATCAGCGCCATAAAAGCGGATGCATCTTCATCATCATTTGATGTCGAGTCGGAAGATTGATTAGTCGCTCTCCTCAAATCAAAAGGAACAATCATCAAACATCTCCTCGTAGTTAGGGTCATGACTTTCAGTTTTTTTGAATGAAAATGATGATAGCACATTTTGTTAAAACGCTTACATATTAACACCCGGAATCCAAAACAGATCATTATTTTTAAAAAATAACAATAATTGGAATTATTATCTAAAAATTTAAAATAAGTAATAATTTTTACCTATCCCAATATCTTAACATCAGTCTAAATTAGGCTCATGTGCTGATGTATCTTATTTTTTAAAGATTTGATTTCTGATACAAAGTTTTTTTGACTAACTTAAGTCAAATTATGAAATTCGCAGGTCCATGATTAAAATTATTAAGAACATTAATTCAAAATCAGTAAAAAAAGACAGAGCTATTCGATTGCAATAAATCAAATATCATAAAATCCGTAAATGCATGAAGAGAAAAAATCAAACTCACCATTAAAATTTAAAAGTGTGAGTGCCAGGCTTTTTATAAAAAATTCACCTCATGTCTTAATGACATTTACCGATAAAGGAAAGTGACTATAAATATAGGGGGTATAATGATAATATCTACACGACTTTCAGTTTGCTTTTATTTTTTAATGTTCCTTTTTTTAATAACTTCTGGGGGTGATTAAATTACCTGTTTGAAGCCCGTAATAGTATCAATGAACTCGTCGACATTAACCTGAAAAAACCAAGCTGGCCAATGATGCAGGGACTGCCTTGAGAATTATGCTGGTTGAAATCTGTGGCAACACCGATCTGTCATCACGGGCCGAAGAACAGACCGCCACGGTGATAAACAACACGGTCGAAGCGCAGCAGACTGCAGATTCCGCTCACGAGGTGGTACAGCTTGCCCGCGATGGAAGCTCTGTGTCAGCAACTATTCAGGAAATCTTTGAGAACGCAGAGAAGGTCCATGACATCACATCCGTGATTGAAAGTATTACATTTCAGACCAACATTCTGGCACTAAACGCTGCTGTGGAAGCGGCATGGGGGCAGGTAAAGAGGGGCACGGTTTTGCAGTGGTAGCCGCCGAAGTTCGCGCACTGGCCCATCACAGCGTGAATGCCGCAAAGGACATCAAGATTCTGGCTGAACAGACTTTGGAGCAGATTCAAAGCGGTATCAACGTGGCCTCAACTACAGTACAGAATATCCCGAAGGTTGTTGGCATGGTAGGCGAACTGGCTGAGGCGATGAGAACTTTCTCGCTGGCTTCTTCAGAACAGATGCAGGGGATATGACAAGTCGGCGTAGCCGTGAGCCAGATGGACGGCGTGATAGAGAATAAAGTGATGATGGTCGAAGAGTCCTTTTCAGCCTCGCACTCTTTCTCTGAGCAGGTACACGTCCTTAGCGGCATGGTGGAAGGTTTCGTGTTTGAGCAGAAGAGACAAAATATGTCACATAATGAACACTCAGTTGTTAAGTAAGCCTTAAAGGCTGTTAAGTAAGCCTTAAAGGCTGTTAAGTAAGCCTTAAAGGCTGTTAAGGAAGATATGGATTTCATCATGGCCAGTTTGTGCAAGGGTGATTATGCAAGCACTGATACTATCGCAAATAACTGGCTAAATTTCATCCAGTCGTATGAAGAAGTTCAGGTGCTTCTGATAAAACCTGAAGTGATTGAGCTTATTACAAGAACTGATCACCTGCTTGATTCTGATCTCATGACCACGGGAAGAAAAATAGCCATAATAAATAATTTCATGCGCTGTGTAACAAAACAGACCTCCCTTAGAACAAAACCCTAATGAAGTAAAAAAAGTCGCTCGAGAAAGACTGCAATTTACTTAAGCATCATTGCTGTGTTAAGCAGGCAGTCTTTATTTCAAGCCCGCCCATCTTTACAGAATCAGTGAGTAGCGCCTTAAATAAGCGCTACCTATTGAGGATGCTTTTTATGTCTCAAATTCAGGGACATGAGTTCCGTTGTTAAATGACCAGAGCATATGATGAAAATGAAGAAACTCTACGAACTTCGCGGTTTCTACATGAAAATGGAAATGTACAGGCGTTGAGATTTTAGAATGAGATGCTCGGCAGGAAGTAACGCCAATTAAAGCTGATGTTTTGCGTAAATAAAAACTGTTCAAGAAGCATTAAGGTGGGGGCTGCATTATACAGCCCCCGACGCTTATTAGCGGAGCAATGACAGCATGGTCTGTGGAACCTGATTAGCCTGCGCCAGTACAGAAGAGCCTGCCTGCTGAAGAATCTGTGCTCGGGACATGTTCGACACCTCGGTCGCGTAGTCCGCATCCTGAATACGGCTGCGGGCAGCGGTCAGGTTAGTTACAGTGTTGTTCAGGTTGCTGATGGTGGACTCAAAACGGTTCTGAGACGCACCCAGCAGGCTGCGCTGGTTGTCGACCGCTTTGATAGCTTTATCAATGTCGGCCAGAGGCGTGGTGCCGGATGCTGTACCGCCTGAACCGCCTGTGACTGCGCCTTTCAGCACGTCGAAGCCGATGGCTGAAGTGCTGCGCGCATTGCCGTTAACCGTCTGACCGGTTGTAGAACTGGTGTTTTGTGTGGTGCCTGTTGAGGCATTGCCCGCTGCAGCCAGGTCGAAACCGTCACTTGAGCTCAGAGTGATGCCGATTGTCTGGCCATCTTTGGCGCCTACCTGGAAATTGTAGGTGGTGCTGCCGGATCCGGTGTTCAGGACTTTGATGCCGTTGAAGTCAGTCTGCTTGGTGACGCGGTCGATTTCCTGCATGCGCTGGTTCACTTCGGCCTGGATCGAGTCGATATCAGACGCTGAGTTAGAGCTGTTCTGCGCCTGAACGGTCAGGTCACGTACGCGCTGCAGGTTGTTGTTGACTTCGGTCAGCGCGCCTTCAGCGGTCTGCGACAGAGAGATACCGTCGTTGGCGTTACGGGCGGCAACGGTCATACCGTTGATGTTAGAAGTGAAGCGGTTGGCGATGGCTTCGCCGGCTGCATCGTCTTTGGCGCTGTTGATGCGCAGGCCAGAAGACAGGCGCTCAATCGCAGTACCCAGTGAAGACTGTGACTTTGTCAGATTATTCTGCGTAACCAGAGACAGTGTATTTGTGTTGATAACGGCCATGTTAATTCCTTGAGTTAAAACGTGTTAATCACGCGTTAATGTTATCGACATGGTAGTTACGTCCTTTAGTAATAGCGTTCATTAATCATCACAACAGATATGGATCTGCCAGTTAACTGGACTCACAGCAAGTTAATTCTATCTGAATAGTCCAATTTGCAAATTTTAAGATGATAATGTTGGCCTCTTCTACGTTGTTTTGAAAGAAAGTTTCAGATTGATTTAAGAAAGACGAAGGTAAGGGTATTTGTTAACTTTCTATAAACGAGGTCATTTTTACCTAAATGTCTTAAGCCAAAAAATTAAACCAAGAAAATATTTTTATTAACGGGCATGGAAAATCCTTCGAAAAAATAGAAACTTGGTGCGTTAGTAGAGTTGCATTAGTAATGGTTAGCGTTGCATCGACCCATTGAACTCACAGCACAAAGCGTACAGGCGAGTAAGAAAATGCGCGTATTTTCTGACTATCAAATCATCTTTAAGGTTCGCGCATTAGGAGACAATTTAGAACCATAGCCGTAAAAGATTCTCTGTTTACAGTACGTTGCCCATACTCTTTCCAGCCCAAACCTCAGCATTTACACTGCCTGCATGAGCATGTTAAATCTCTGATTTTAAGGAAATTAAAAACAGATTCATCGGAAGGCAAAACTCACTTGAAAGCCTCTGCATGGTTATATTTATTTTCAGCAAGTTAACCATTAATCCCTCTGAAGCATTCCTGTAATTTACCGGGTCAGTAACATGCCATTTTGATTACCGGTAAAACTTAAATAAAATTCACTTATTTTTACAGAGAGTTTAGCCGATAAATATATGTGGAGCTTGATTTAAAAATCAATTAAGAAGAATACTCAGCATGAATGTGGTTTCAAATGTCCGAGCCGTAATGAGACATCTGTTTTGTTGCACAGCATTTTTTGAGTTTTGCGTGTGCGGTAATACCCGAAAACTAATTTACAGGGAATATCTATGTTGAATCGTATAAAGATTGTCAATGCCATGCTTTTTATACTGTGCCTGCTTGGTGCCGTGCAGATTTTCTCAGGGGCCTGGTCACTTCGCGGCCTCAATATTGACAGAGATAACTTTCATAACTTTCAGTACGCCAATGAGCGACGCACGAATTTTACTGAAGCATGGATAGGTCTTCTTCAGATACGCATTAATTTTAACCGTATTCTGGTACGTGCCAGACAAAACGTGAAAATGTCAGACCAGGATGAAGCTTTCGTAAAGGCATTGTTTAAAGACAGTGACAACCTGATGGCGCAGTCACAGCGAGCATTCGACAGGTTTAACTCGTTGCCTGCTACAGCTGGTGTCGATGTGAATAGTATCAGGACGCTGAATGAGAATTATACGACCTTTGCAGAATTACTGAAAAAGGGCCTTCTACTGGTAAATCAAGAAAAGTATGAAGCGTTGTCTCAACTAAAAATCCAGGATGCCCAGGTCAGTACGCAAAAAAGCTATGAATTGTGGCGCACTTTGTTGGCTGAAGCCACAGAACAAGGGGTCCACGAAAACGCCAAAAATCACAAATTCATGCTGTGGACACTCAGCACAGCGACGCTGTTTATCATCGCGTTAATTATTTTCAGCTGGAAAGCGCTACGACAGATGCTAATCAGGCCACTCAATGTCAGCCTGCATCAGCTGCATAAAATAGCAACGGGTGATCTGTCGCATGAAATAAAGCCGGAAGGCCGGAATGAGATGTCGCAGCTGTCGTCCAGTATACTGGAAATGCAGCGCGCTTTAATACGAACTGTCAATGCAGTAAGACTGGGGGCTGAAGCCATTCATAGTGGTGCAACCGAAATTTCTGCGGGCAGCGATGATCTTTCATCCCGCACTGAACAGCAGGCTGCATCACTGGAAGAGACTGCAGCCAGTATGGAGCAACTGACGGCAACTGTCCGTCTTAATGCAGACAATGCGAGGCAAGTATCCCAACTGGCTCGAGACGCGTCATCCAGTGCCTCAAAAGGCGGAGACGTGGTCAATGATGTGATCAACACAATGAGTGAAATTACCAGTAGCTCGCACGAGATTGCCGATATCGTAAACGTTATAGACGGAATTGCTTTCCAGACAAACATTCTCGCTCTCAATGCCGCTGTTGAAGCTGCACGTGCCGGGGAACAGGGGCGTGGATTTGCGGTTGTTGCCGGAGAGGTAAGAAGTCTGGCACAAAGAAGTGCTATGGCGGCAAAAGAGATTAAAGGACTTATTGAAAAATCAACAAATCGCATACAAAACGGCTCTGTTCAGGTTGAACATGCCGGTAAAACAATGGCAGAAATTGTCGACTCGATAACAAGCTTAACGACGATCATGGACGAAATAGCCACCGCGTCTGAAGAGCAGAGCCGTGGCATAGAGCAGGTCGGGACGGCCGTTAGCGAAATGGATACAGTGACTCAGCAAAATGCCTCTCTGGTCGAAGAGTCTGCCGCAGCGGGTGCTAGTCTCAAAGATCAGGCCGAAAGGCTTATTCAGGCAGTATCCGTATTCAGTCTTGGTAATCAGGCCGCGAAGTCATCTGTTCAGGTTCCTATTACACCCGCGAGGAAGAAACTGGATACTGAAGGAAACGCCCTCATAAAGAATGAGAATGAAGGCTGGTCTAAATTCTGATTGCCGAACCGCGCTGCTTGCTGGCGCGGTTTGCCCTAAACATGCCTCTGAAATTAAAAGCAGCGTCAGTTTATGATGCAAATCATTTATCATGACCAGACATAAAAAAACCGGTGAAAGGTCCGCTATGAACAATAGGCGGACGTCAAAATCATGATGACATGGGTAGTTCTGCCACATTAAACATGACACCTCAGTCACGCCCCCGCACAACGCATATGGTGTATGCTACGTCTGTTAAAAGGGATGAAAAAACATGACTGATACAAACTACACCTACTGGAACCGCATGGTTCCAGAGATCACCGTAACGGATTTTTCCGTCTCTCTGCACTTCTATAGTGACGTGCTTGGCTTTAATGTCATGATAAGGCGCTCAGAGCCCGATTTTGCCTATATCAGCCTCGGTGAGGCACAACTGATGCTTGAGCAGTTTCATCCGGGCGGATGGAACACAGCAGAACTCTCCTGGCCGCTGGGGCGTGGTGTTAATTTTCAGATTGAAGTGGACGACATTAAACGGATATTCGACCGCATAAATGCGCATGGCGTAACGCTGTACCGGGATCTTCGTGATAACCACTACAACATCGGAAAAAAAATAGCGTGCCAGCGAGAGTTTCTTGTGCATGATCCGGATGGCTACCTTCTGCGTTTCAGCCAGTACATTGAGTAGTGCTTCTACCGCGATTTTGCCGTTCGCTCGTATTTAATAAAAGCGGCTGATTCGGCTCACTGTAAAGCAGTCATGAGGAATCAATATGACTCTGCAAAGCCTGATTTTTGATAGGAATGGAAACCCAAAACCCTATCTTATCCCGCTGATTTGGATCAGCAAAATCGCCTTAAGCTCGCTGTTTAAGTGGCTTCTGGAGCGTTTTATTAAGTAGTAAAAAGGGGGCAAATGCCCCCTTTTGTCTGTAAATAAAAGCCTCTCAGTTAATTACCTGACTGCAGTTTGTTTCTGCTCAAGCAGCCTCTTCACTTCGCTCTTCGGGTTTTTTAACATGCTTCTGCAGTCGTCCTGACCATCCCTCCCAGTAATGTACCGGGGTAAGCAGAACCCGTCGCCGTTCGTCACATAAGGCATTCCCGATAACAACTTCACCGGGTATGCCGCAGAATGAAAGCTGGATATAGGCCATGCCAGCCGCCAGTGGATCAATGTCAGTCACCGATACCCACATATGGCGGTGCGGAGAATAACCGGCCTGCCGGAGCACACAGGCAAATGCGAGCGTCATAGCACCGGCACCGCAGGCGGGCTCAGCAAACGTGATAAACGGCTTGTCCCTGAACAGCTCTTCGGGTCTGCCGGGCTGCATCTGCGCCATCATCAGCGCCACGCTCCAGGGCGTAAAATACTGGTCTTTACCTTTGTCACCTAGCTCCAGCAGCATGTAAATGCGCCCGAGAAAGTCACAGGGCTTTTCTTCCAGGCCGTTCACAACGTATGCCAGCAGTCTGGCCATTGATGAAACGTCCTCTTTTTTGTATCTGGCCACGATGGCCATGTATTTCTTTTCACGTTTATCACAGAACTGCAGGCCATTCTGAAGTGCAATAACGCTGCAGCTGATGAAGTCGGTAAACACCTGAAGACGCCGGGTGCCCCGGGCGATGGAGTTGAACAGGGAGATGAATTCTTTCTCATTGTCGATGCGGACACTCATGCGTGTTTCCTCAGTAAAAAAGGGGGAACACGCCCCGTAAGGGAAACGATGTTCCCCCTCCGGGTGAAAAAGCGGCCACAGCAGATGCCGTGGCCATTGTCTGACAGACCTGAGATGCCGGTCTGTCGGTTGGTAACGTCACGCGCGAACGCCGGCGTAGTGTGCAACGGACGGCGTGGCCGGTGCGCCTGCTTCAGCACTGAACTGATACAGACGGGCCCCTTCACTCACCGGATACTGCACGTCCTCCTCCGGGTAAGGACCGCTGTCGACGTGGTCACCGCGGTCAAAACAGTGGTAACCCGACGTACCAGCATCCGGAGACAGCCAGTAGTGACGAATTTCACAGTCAAACTTCTCCGACATCTGCCCCATGACTTCCGCCGACGGCGGATACCAGGGAGAAGAGAACGTCAGCTTCAGTGAACCAATATCGTCACGACTCCATTCCATCCGGTGCCCCGCCGGAAACTCCGTCCCGTAAAGCTGGGTATAGAGTTCTGACGTGGTGCTGAGGCCACTGAACAGACCGCTGTCCCCGTTTAGTTCGGTGGCCAGACGTGACGGCATCACCATCAGCATGTCGCACGGACAGGTCGTGTCCGGTTTTATACTGAGCCACTCCCAGCGCTCCTGCGGGTCAAACTGACCGCCCGCAGAGGCGACGCCAAACCAGTCGGCGTAGTGAACGGCCATCAGCCGGATGATGGTCTGGCGGGCTGCATGAGGGATACTCTCCCACTTAATGTCGCCGATGCCGGACTGAACCCAGATTTTGTCCATTCGCGAGAGCGTTGTGCCGTCAAGCCAGGCATCCTTCTCAAGCAGCTCCAGAAAATGCTGAAACGCCTGGTTTGGTGACGTGCTGCCGCCGGTGCCTGATGAAACCAGCTCCGGATAAGCACGGTATTCCGTTGCCTTGACGGGTTTGAGCATGCCGGCACAGCCGGCGAGAAACAGCTTTATGGCCTGCCGTATGGCGTGGCGGTAAAGCGGCACTTCGGTTCCGGCAATCCACGACTGCATGACATTGATGCAGTCAGACTTACCGGTGATTTCCAAACGGTTTTTGCACCATGAAAACATAGTTGTACTCCTCTTTTACGTTTAAAAAAGAGGGCATCTCCCTGAGGAGAGTGCCCTCAGGGGGATGATGGCGACTGACGTCGCCGGGGTTAATTACGCTGCTTTGTTCCGGGTGTCACCCGGCAGCTTCAGCAGATACTCCGACGCTTCCCGGGCAAGCCGGCAGGCGCGGAAAAACGCTTTTTTGTCGTTACGGAGCAGTTTCAGCCATTCATCAACATAGCTGTCATGCTGAACCCTGCCGGCTATGCCCAGCTGTGCGCAGAGAAACGCAGTGCCGGTATCGGCAATGAGTTCTTCCAGGGCATACACCGGGTTATCAAACCTGCTGAGATGAGACGTTATTCCCTCACGGCTGAGACGACTGGCGTGACCGGTAGCATGAACAAGCTCATGCAGTACGGTGGCCATGTAGTTCGGCGGTGACTGAAAAAATGCTTTGTCAGGCACCACGATGGTGTCAATGCAGCTGAGGTAGTCGGAACGGTTGAGCCCATGATGAGTTCCCATTACTCCGGTAGCACTGAATATTTCACGGACCTGATGCTGGACACTCAACGCATCCGGGGCACTGGGCGGAGCAGACACCGTTTCAGGCAGGCCTTCGCACTGGGCAACGTTGAACAGCTGCAGCGACCGCACTCGGACCTGCGTTTCCCCGTATTCGGGGCCCTGACCATGACTCCCCTGGCGGGGATGTCGTTCAGACGGTTTAAAGATGATGGCCAGCGAGCTGCGCTCGTCTTTTCTCACCAGGCCGCCGGCAGCCTTTGCCTGCTGATACGTGAGCCAGCAACCGGTGTCGTAGCCCGCCTCTTGAGCGGCCAACCACAGCAGCGGCACGTTGACGCCGCTGTAGTTTCTGCCCGTGAGGGCATTAACCGGCAGCCTCAGGCAATTGTCCTTCTGCCCCCGGCGCCATGGCCGGCGCCAGGGCAGCACGCCGCTTTCCAGTGCGATGATGATTTTGTCGGTGACCTGCTGATAAAGGTCAGTCTGTTGTTCCGTTGTGGCCTTGCGGCCGGCAGTTTTTTTCTTCATGAGATGCGCCTCTTAAAAAAACGGCGCATCTGCCCGGTGGCGGACAATACTCCACAGTGAGTGGATAAATCAGTAACGACGGAAAGAGCCGTCAGACTTCAGAGATTCGATGTCGGATTTGACGCGCCGTACGGCACTTTCAAACCGCTTACGGTCTTCAGGTTTAGCCCGTTTAGAATCAACGCGGATAACCCTGTCGAGTACATGAAGCGTCTCCGAACGCCAGCTGAGTCGTTCAGCATTGTTCACGCAGGCGCGAAGATGCTGGCGGGACTGGTCATAAAGCCACTGAATCTGATCGCGGTAATCCGCAACCGGTAAATATTCCTTCAGAGGCGGCTGTGTCTCTTTATAAATGGTCAGCGATTTAGCCAGCTGATTAATGCCGGGTTGCATGTATAAATCGTGATGTTCGTTAAGCACGGCATCGTAAATACTCTGGTCCAGTAAGGTGCTGAAAGAAAACTCCGGCTCGGGTATTAAGGCATCACTTAGTGCTGACCAGTCAGCATCCCAGGAGGGATTGCAGCCGGCAGCCCAGGCTTTCAGCCATTCCTCACAGCCATTGTCATCGGGTACACGGACATAAATCCCCAGATTCTTTTCAAGTATCAGCGGACGCCCTTTGCCCTGATTCTGTGTCAGCAGCGGGCGAAGTTCAGTTGATGTAAAACGGATCATAAGCGCTCCTTAAAAAGGAGGTGACCTCCCCGGGAGGGAAGGTCCCTCCGGGAAGTGTCATTCAGTTAACATCAGTCAAAGCGGTAGCGAAGTTCCGCCATCTGCTGCGCCATCAGCCGACCGGCCCTGAGGGCCTTACGGGCTGTTGCGTACGTACCGGTTCCAGGCAACTGGTCTATATGCCAGTCACGCTGAGTGAAGCCGGTGCGACGGGAGATGACGGGCGTAAACCCGTTCTCTGTCGGCACGACGTCTGCCTTAAAGCTGCAGCGGCCGCTGCGGTTGGTAAACCACTCTGCCTGTTGTTGCTGCAGGTTGCCGGCAAGCCGGTTGAGTGCGCCTGAAAGGCGGGTGATAAGTGAAAGCATTATACTGCTCATGGTTTTCTCCTGATTAAGCGCGGAGAAAACCATCGCCGCTGTTGCGGGGAGGTTGTCCCCGCGCGGGTTAAAGCCTTTGTCAGAAACTGACGCAGGCCGGTGGTTCATCACTAACCAAAATCGTGGTAGTAAGCGTTACCCGAATCCTGCGGGGTAAAGCGCCGGCTGGCAGAAACGTTAACACTCACATTCCCTGCCACAGGGTGACAGCGGTGTCTGAAGTGATGAAGATAACATCCTTCAGCTCCGCTGGATGGTGGCTCCAGTGTTTCAACGTACTCCCAGTCTTCGCCGCCGTGGTGAGTCTGCCCGGGGGCGTTGAGAGAACGGTTAAAAGGGTGCTCCGCAAGCCTGTTCCACATACGGTGCCACTCTTCGCTGTTGTGCTTAACCAGCAGTGATATTTCAGAAGCCTGAATGTTCATCGACAAATCCTCTTCAGATGGAAGGAGGATTTGTCTCCGCAGGGAGAAAATCCCCGCAAGGGTAAAACAGACAGCTGTGATGCTGACAGGTTGCTGGTTGCTTTGAGATATCCCCCCTCAGTCATACCAGCTATCTTCTTCAATCAAAGCCTCTTCGTCCTTCACGGCACTGCCGAAAAAAAACGTCCAGGCGGCTTCATCAATGTCTCTGGCCATCTGGCACAGGCTTTCAAAGAAAGACTGCCAGGATGCCGGCACGAGTTCGCGTACAGACAGTTCAGCCAGGTCCCGGGCAACGTCAGCCATTTCCCAGACATAGTATGGAAAACCGTCTTCATCGGTACTGGTGTTCAGACCAAGGCGACGATGCGCTGCAATAATCAGCAGGTCACCTTCAGCTCTGGCCAGTGCGACTTTGTAAGCGTTACGTTCGCCGGCACTAATTTGAAAATCTTCGGTAAGAGTTAATGCGTTCATAAAGGATTCCTTAAAGAATTGAGGAACCCTGCCCCTGACGGGGACAGAAGTCCCGTTAGGGTAAGAAACGGTTCGGTTAATAAGGCGGTCAGACGATGTCAGAAGCATCAGCGCTCTGATAAAACATTGCGCGCAATTGTTCTGTAGCGTTGTCCAGCTCTTTATCCTCGCGAGACCGGGTAGCGCCCTCATGAAAAGCCGCATTCCAGTGACGACTGTTAACACTTGTCCCGAGGAGAGTAAGTTCGTTCACTGCCTCTTCGATAAAGGCATCTCTGATGTAGCCATGCTCAGCCGCAAAACCAACGGTATAAGCGACGTGTCTCAGAAAAGTCAGGTAGTCCGGAAGGCTGTCAGCAGGAACCTGGGGATCTGCATCGACCATGAGTCTGTAATCCAGACGAACGTGAAGCTGAGTTTTTACGTAATCCACCATGATTTTTGCAGAAGCCGGCGAATCACAGTTCAGTAAGGTGAGAGGGTTGATCATTCTGGTGTAATGCATGGGTACGATTCCTTAATAAAAAGGGAACCGTCCCGGAGGGAAAGTATCCCTCAGGAGTGAGAATCAGGCACAAAATGCCAGATGAGTAAAACAGGTGTATGGGAGTGTGGTGCGAAGTAGAAAAGGACCTTAACCGTAGGGGTCTCTGTTTTCAAAGGTTAAACAGATTTGTTACCGCCCGAAAGCGTCATCTCTCAGGTAATGATGACATTGGCGTGTGATTACCCGAAGGCGTTCCTCTCAAATCACCGGAACATTGGCAGTTGTCGAGATGACAACGGTTAGCAGGGAAAATGTACTCCAGCGCACTGTCCAAATCAACAACGCTGGAGTGAATTTTATGAAGATTACCAGGACGCTTTCACCGTCTCGCACCGATCCCCAAACCAGGCGTCTGCCATAATGGCATCGGGATCACACTGCTGCAGGTAGGTTCCGTTTTTAAGCAACGTGGCTAAAACCGCTGAAAGAGGAATGGTAAACTTACCCGCCGTAATGTTTTCAATGCTGTCGCGGTTACACATCTTTAATGAACCCATAAATATATAGCCTGTTTCTGAAGTGGCAGTCGCGCAACTGAAGTCGATACCGTCATCAAAATAATGGTTAACTGTCGCAAACGTATCCGTTTCATTAACCGGTGAAAGACAACTAAACGTAATCCTGATTTCTGAAGGTGGTATTTCAGATAAGCTGATTCCGTGAATATACTCAGCAGATAAAATGCTGAAATTTATAACGAGTAAATTATTCACAGTACACCTCATGATTAATCATCAGTCCATCAGGGACTGGCAGTAAACATTTCTGATATAGGTTCCTCGTCCGTCACCATGCCCGAGGTCCATCGAGGTCAGTGCAAGTGATTCGTCTTTCGAAAAACCCCTGGCAAGGTGATATCTGAAAGCATCTTCCGCGTAACTGTAACGTAAGCTGTGTGGTGTCTCATGCCCCCCGGTCATTTCTGTCCGGAGCGTATTTCTGTAATAGTCCATCGCGGATTTTAAATCGGGTTTATCAATAATCTTACCGTTATTTTTTTCTGCGTGTTTAATGGCACGGTTAACGGCATCCAGGACTTTATCCCTGTCGACGATTGTAGTCAGCCTTGCACGCCCCCCTTTGGTTCCGAAAATAACCTTCAAGGTTTTATCGCCGCGTTGTAATGCCTTCTGCCAGGTATTTAACGATTTTGCTGACTGAATAGCTTCTTCATTTCTCAGTCCGATATAACGTGACAGACATACCGCCACGGCAACGCCTTCATTTTTTTTCTCAATGTTCTGAAGAATCTCAATGTAGCGCTCGTCAGAAACAGATTTTTTTGTGCCCATGCGACTCGTGTCTGAAATACCCAGACTTTTATTATTCAGTCGTTCATGTGAAGGGTCAGCCAGTTTGTGTTTACCGGCATTACGGAGCATTACCCGTATTGCCGACATTTCATTCTGACGGGTTCGCCGGGAAACATCATCAGATGCCCGGCTGTTCATATACAACTCAATGTGCCGGACTTTGAGTTGTGATACCGAGTTTATCTGAATATTGAGCGCGGCGAGACGCTCAGCAAACCGGTGCATAATTCTGGAATAGTCATCCTGCTTTTTAAAGCTCCCTCCGCTTTTACGGATTTCAGCGACAAGTTGCTGCTTTAACAGTTTTTCACGCCTGGACATCTATATCTCCTTAACAGTTTTATCACGTAAAACAGCATTACAGGCAGATGTCGTTTTCTGCCGTTCCGTGAAAACGGCAGAAAACGACACCCGCATTACCCTGGCGACACGGTTTGGGTTCGCGCATCCTGCGTCGTAATGAGTACCTGAGCACCAGGGAAGTGCAGAGTGTTGAGGTTTTGAGAGGTGTCAAATCAGTGTTCTACACTGACCGCAGTTTTCGCTGTACCTGTTTCCAGGTCGCCCCCGACATCATCCTCCGATGATGCCGCCGATTCGGTATCTCATTACATAACTATTCCTTAATTAACAATGTGATAAAACGATTTCGTTTTACGTTTTTCACTGGGTTGATAAAATTGTGTTCGTCTTCTCACTTCGTTTCACGTTGTAGTGAAAGGAGAAAAGCCACGGAAAATGCGCGTTCAGGACGTGTTTTCGCGCGCGTCACTTGGTACTCGTTTCACTCGTACACAAGTGACGCCGCGCTCCTCTGCTTTCAATGCAAACGTGGAAGATGCCCAAATGTTCCAAATGGTCATACCCGCGTTGCAAAGTTCGCAGCAGCCCTTCAGCGTCAGTGCGTAAAGAAAAGTGAAAACGATACGGCCGAAACCGTAATCAGAAAATGCCAGAAATGGCTTTGTAAAAGAAAGGACCTTTATCGCATCGCGATCTTCGTTCTCAAAGGTTAAACGAAGTTACCGCCCGAAGGCTCCGTCTCTCAGGTCATGACGGTTTTGGCAGCGCAATCACCCGAAGGCGTCCCTCTCAGATTGCCGGGACATTGGCGTGTTGCTAAAGCAACGGTACAGCAGCAGGAATGTTAGATCGTTATGAGATCCATTTTCAAGTTTTATCAGTGGTCAGAATTTGTGTGCTGCCCGAAGAATCTTTATAACCCGCCTTTTAAGGCTCAGCTAATGCCAGATTAAAGCAAAAATCAATCTGGCATTATGTTTAGAATGATTTATTTGATTGGTAGCTCTTCATAACTGGTTATGACTTTATTGACTATTCCATAGTCGAGTGCTTCATTTGGTGACATCCAGTAATTACGGTCCGTATCTTTTTTAACTTTATCAAGTGGCTGGCCAGTAGCCTCTGAGATAAGTTTGTTTATGCGATCATGCATTCTGATTATCTCTTTAGCTTCAATTTCGATATCAGAAGCAGGGCCTCTTACTCCCCCCATTGGCTGATGGATCATAAAGCGTGTGTTTGGCAATGAATAACGATGTTCTTTTTTGGCAGCTAAGAAAATTGTGATTCCTGCGCTTGCCACCCACCCTGTACCGATTATATGCACATCAGGCTTTATAAATTTTATGAAATCATGAATAGTATCACCCGATTCGACATGACCACCCTGGCTATTAATATACAGTCGGATAGGGTCATGACTGATGCTTTGCAAAAGAACTAACTGAGTGACAACTTTTTCAGCCAGTGTTTGGTTAACTTCCCCTGAGATAATTATTGAGCGCGATGAGAGAAGCTTGTTTTGCAAGAATGCTGAGCCTTGTGATTCTGTTGCTTCATTATCCTTCTCAACTTCTTTATCACTCATTAGCATTTTGATTCCTCCGATTTATCGCATTGATGTTGTAAATCTGTATGACGAACAGAAGCCTTGCAGTTATATCATATGGTTATCACTGTGATGCTAATAAGAAAAATGTATTTCTTTTACTAGTGCTATTTCTATTGGTGGTTTTCCCTGAGCCTGATTAGAAGTATATATTTTAAGCCGCTTTTGATAGTGTGGCTCAAATTACAAGCATTCTTTTACGTGACTTTTACTCCATATCCAGATCTCACACCAGTAACACATTGATTTACATGCTTAGTTGCCGAATCTGGTTTAAGAAGCCGATTGTACAAAAATTTGCCAGGTAAACTTTTTTTTAGTAGTGTTTAAGGAGTGTTAAAGCAGAATTATGAAGGGGAAGAGCATGGCCAGCGACTGGAATGAAGAGCTCGATAAGTACGAGAAAAATCGTAATTTCGGGGATGACTTAAGGGATTCATTGATTACTGCAGGATCAGTTGCTTCAAAAATCATCTCATTTTTCCCAAAAAGTAACTCAGATGTATGCGACAGTATTGATTCTCTTAGGAAAGAGCAAAAAGACAGAGAAGATAGGGTTTGGAAAAGGAATAATTATATCGATCCGTTTGATAATTCTAACAATTAAAGATGCGTTACCCTCCAGGTAACGCATCTTTCTTGAGAAACCCTTATCCTTTTCCTTTTGTCACCACATCCATAGCTGCTTTCTTAGCTAACCCACCTCCCTGCTCACCAGCTGATTGCGCTGGTAAGGCGCTTTTTTCCAACAAAGCGCCAATAGTGCTTCCAATATTAACGCCAATCCACCCAAGCATCCCTACCCAGAACGCCGGAAATACCACGTACATCATTCCCAGCACCATATTCATGATCCAGCCGTCACGCGGTGAGCTGAGGAAGTCTGCAATAGGCTGCCCTGATGCCAGGCCGCCTGCCGCAAGGTTTGAGTAGAGAATGGTGATCAGTCTGTCATCCAGCCAGCCCGCCAGTGCCCACCAGAACGTGATGAACTGTAGGGCAAACAGCGCAAACGAAATCGTTACTACTGTCTTTGGCTCATAAGCACTGAACATCATCAGCACGGGGATGACAATGATGATCATCATCTGAAGCAGCGCCTGTATCATCGGCAGCGCCTGCTTGAGCGCATCAAAGCCCGGCAACGCCTCAACCTGCTTCATGCCCAGCCCGACAGTAGATGCAAACCGCGACAGGCTACCTCCGATACCACTCGTTGTGTCCGCACTGCCGGACATGTAGGTGACGCCGCTGCCTGAAATTTCTGCGTTGCTGGGGCTGACCAGCCAGCGCAGTGCCGGCTCTTCCCACTGTGTGCCAGGGAACTGGCGCTGAAGCTCTTTTCGGGTAGACTCGCTGAAGCTGGCCAGAACACGCTTGCGCAGTCCGTTGCTCCCGTCAGACCACCAGGTTTTGCACGTCGGATACCCTCCCTGGCCGGTATCCGGATAACCGCTGTCACGACTGCTGTTGTATGGCCACTGGCTTCGTGGCGTCATGGCCGTGTAATAGTCGTAATAACCTGAGGTGTTGAGGAAATAGTCGCTGCCAATCCAGCCGACTGAGTTGATGGTGGCGTCGCTCAGCTGGCTGTTGCTGTTCTTTAACTTAAAGTAGGCCCGTGAGTAGCACTGGTTTGCGAAGTCCTGGACCTCCTGCAGCACCACCGGGTCGCGCAGTTTGGTGTTCTGAACGTCAAAGCGCAGCTGCCGCAGCTGCGTGCCGCAGGGTATGGACGCTATCATCGCCTGCGTGGTGCCTTTCGACATCGCATGCAGCAGATACCACCACACCGGCACCTCAGCCGTGCGGCCGTCGAAGTCATTTACCAGCCCTTTATAGCCGGAGTTCTGCGGCGTCGGTACGCTGAAGCCGCACTGTTTTGCCCGCGCGTCGTCAAACTTTATCGTACTGATATCCACCGGCAACAGCGGAATGCAGCAGACCAGCATGACCACAAACGAGACATAGATGGCGTGCTCGATGCGCGGCAGCGCCAGAACGCCTTTGTTGCCCTCATCAGCCCCTTCCTCCCGGACCTTCAGCCACACGCCGAGCACCTTAAAAACCAGCGGCAGCGCGAAGAGGCCAGTGCTGCTGAGGATGCCCCACATCGAGTTATTGAGGACCCAGCCAAACAGGATGAGGAAGTATTCCAGGTAACTGTTTGCCGTCATCTCAGCCTCCCTGAACCGCATTTGACCAGGCCACGTACTCCGTGGCCAGAAGATAAATGATGGCAAGGCGCTCCAGGCGCGGCAGGCCTCCGGCAGCGTCCGGCCAGCGCTTAAGCAGGCGACGACGTAGCTTCATAATCCAGATGCATCCGATGAAAACGTACATGCACAGTCGCCAGGCAAACATGGCCCAGCGGCTGTCGTAAAGCCACTTCTGAAGAAGGTGGCCATCGGGGTCATACGCCATGAACACCGATGCCAGTCCCAAAATCGCGCCCACTGCCAGAAACGTGTAGAGGAATATCAGTAGAATGCGGCCGGTGTAGCCAATGAGGAATCTGAGCTTCATGTCAGTTGCCTCCCGGCTGAGGCTGGCCCATCTGACTGAAGCCCTGGTCCTGATTGCCGGCTTTCTGCTGCAGCTGATTGTCCTGATTACGTTCCCCTTGACGCTCAAGCGTGGTCAGCAGGCTGTTGCTGCTGATGGATTTGCGCAGCTCCATTTCGTTGCGCAGCGCGTTCAGCTCGCGGTCGAGCGCATCCACGCGGCGGTCACCCTCGGCGATGGCCTCAGGCTGTTCGGCCGCGTTCGGCTCAGACTCACCGGTCGTCAGCATGCGTCGCATGGTGAGTGCCGCCTCAACCGTGTCAGCCATGGCCAGTTCACCCGCCAGTCGCTGCACCAGTGCGGCCCTGTCCGGGTCATCGCGCAGCGCCTGAATCACGCCGCGCGTGACGACAAGGCTGCCGGTTTTGAGCGCGGCCAGATTATCAGCCGTGGGCTGCAGCTGACCGTTAACGAGTTTGCTGAGCTGCTCCAGATTGGTTTTGGTGGCGTCCTCCAGAACCGGCGAGAAGCCGGTGCCGGCAACGGTGCTGCCCGGCTGGTTGTCTGCGCCGCCGCTGGAGCATTCGCTGGTTTCACGGCAGGTGCGGATAGAGCGGTCGCCGAGAACTTTCACTACGGCCGCAGCGGCTTCATCGGAGGATTTGTAGCGCTGGCAGACCGTACCGTTACAGCTGGCTGACCCGACGCTGCTGTTGCTGGTCACCGGCAGGCTGTTCATCATGTTATAGCCGGCTTTTGCCAGGTCGCGCGTGGGCTGAATCGCCGGCTGTCCCTTGCCGCCGCGCTTCTGGCCACCGACCCAGGTCACGCCTTCCTCACCGGTAGCCTTCTGCAGCTTCTGGTCGCTCGATACCGCATCACCGCCGCTCGATGCCACGATGTCTTTATACTCTTCAGACACGGCCGCCTGCTGCCACTTGCTGCCCAGGGTGTAGTCGGCCAGCTTTTTCGACATGTTCTGGCAGTTGAGCTGGGCCTTGTCGAAGTTCAGGCCTGCCTGCAGCACGCCGTTGGTCAGCATTTCATACAGACCCGGATTGGCACGCTGAATGGCCATCGCCGGCATGCTCATCACCGCGCCGGTCGCGCCCTGAATGACGTTGCCCATGAGGTCCTTAAATCCGCTGGTGATGCCGTTGAGCTGGTTACCGACCGTGGTTTTCAGGTCAAAGTTGCCGCACATCAAATCACTGCTCCAGCCGCCGTCCAGGCCGAGGCGCGACATGTTGCTGCGCGTTGAGGGCGGGGAAATCACCGAGCCGCCGCCGATGGAGTAGAACAGACCGTCGTTGATGGCGCCGCTGACGCCGGCACCTTGTGAGGAAAGCGTGGTATCGATGGCCAGTGCCGGCATCGCCAGGGAAAGCAATAATGCGCCCGTGGCCACGCACCGTTTTTTAACGCTGAAATTCATCATGCTGTGTGTCCTTATGAAAAGTCGGTGCTGTACAGGAAGGTCTGGCCACGTCGCTTACAGCAGCTGTAGGGCTGCCAGAGCGCCCAGGCGTAATCGCCGTTTTCCGCCGTCTGACCACCCGTATCCGGAAAGACCGCGCAGCTCTGCGACAGCTGGGGCGAAAGCCGCTGCCACTTGTGGTTTTTTGTGCCGGTGTTTTCGGTAACGGGGTCCGGTGGCCAGTACCCCGGAGACCGCTGGCCAGTCAGTGGGTTATAGACGTGCAGCTGTCCCTCACGGGTGATGATGTCGGCCACGCGCTGAACCACAACGGCCGCCGACTTGTAGCTGTCGGTCTGCGTCACGAAGCCGCTGCGGGGATAAACGTTGCCCCACATCTCGCCGGCAAACGTATTTCCGATTTCACGCTTTCCGGGGATGAGCGCTTCCGGATAGAAGGACTCCGGCACGCCCGTTCGCCACGCGAGGGAGTCCATGGCGCTGACGAAATACGGCACGAACGGCGTGACGGCTGTGCGGCAGGAGTAGCCCGGCACCATGCCGCCGATGAGCGACGTCGCCGGGTGGCCATACGCATCGCCATAGTAGAAATGCAGGTTCTGCTTGCGCATGCCCGGAGCCTTCATCTCCTGACGGCCACCGCCAGCTGGCACGCCGGCGAGACCGCCCGACACCAGCCTTTCAGCGCCGCTGGCCGTGGAACTCACGGCAGACATTTCGGTCCACGGATTGTCGCCCGGGTTAAGGTAGGCAGAGACCACGGCTTCCGGGATGTAGTGGGTGACTTTGACCGAGGTTTTCACCGTGCAGCCAAAGGGGGTGCAGAGCAGCCAGTAGCAGATGCCGCTGATGCGCCAGCTGATACAGTCCGGACTCATGGCGCTGGAGACCAGGCTCGCGGTGTTCACACTGGCAAGCGTGCCGGTGCAGGTAAACAGCGTGGCCAGCAGCAGCCGGCGCGGACGGGACAGGCGCATGTTCACGGCTGCTTCTCCCGCCAGGCATCGAGTTTCGCCCGCGCTGCGGCGACGTCGGTTGTGCCGTATACCACCCATTTATCGTCAAACACCACGGCAGGGTACTTTTCAAGCCCGAGTGACCAGGCGTGTGCGACGCCGGCATAGCTCGCCGCTAAGGCCTGCTGATTCTGGCGGAACGCCGGTGAAGCGATGACCGCCTGAGCCTGCTGCTCAGCCTGCGACGGATTACTGGATAGCGGGCCGAAGAGTTCAGCCTGAAGGCGATCGGGTGCGTCCAGTTCGGTGACAGTGATGTCCGGGCTCAGTTCGCCGGTGACAGGATGTGCATGGTCGGTGTAAATCACGGTGCCGGCGTGGGCTCCGGTAGTCAGTAACAGAACGGCAAGGCTGCAGAGGGGGATTTTCATGAAGGCACTCCCTGAGTGAATGATGCCCTCAGGGTGCGGTTTTAGCGCGTAAGGTTCAGCAGTTAACTCTTAAACCGGAAATCATAATTCTGTGGGATGATTGCCAGAGCGGCGTACGATAGTAAATAATTACGCAGAAAAATCATAAAGTATGGAAAATGCATGCCGATAAGAAAATAAGCGAACTGGTAAAAAATGGTTCGTGTTTCCGATAAGTTTATTAGCAAATTCATTTTGGGGCCCCCTGGCCCCTTTTTTATCTGTTATTTCTGACTGTCAGTCTCATTTGAATGCCGCCATTCAAGATAATCCAGCTCCCGGAAAAATCCCGCAGCGGCCGCTTTGCGCTCAATCATCGCACGCGTCTCACCCTCATAAACTTACGGTAGCCAGTCCTCAGGGATGCTGTCTTTTGGTCGGGGCTCAGTCTTCTGAACAGCTGAAGCGCTGTCGTCTGCTGTGTGCAGAGGCCGGTATCCGCCGGGCTGTTCCCATGTTTTTCGCTGCCAGGCATCCAGCTCCTCTTCATCTGTATTTGTGCAGTAGACAAGGTATTCTAAAATTTCCTGCGTGAGGTTTTCAGGGGTTGCGCCGGGAAGGGACTCAAGTAAACGAAGACGGCTGGACGCCATGAACTCCCGCTCTTCCTGCTCAGAGGCAGCAAAATACTCGGTCTGGTCTTTTATAAGCTGCAGGTATTCGGGCGATGCTTTGTAAGCTTCCAACTCCTCCTCGTGAATTCTTCTCTCCTCAGCCCTGCGTTCGCGGGCGACGCCGGCCTCCTCGATCCCCGCAGCCACGACGTCAGCCCAGTCGCCGGATTCAGGTGACTGCGTACCCGCTACTCCGAGCTGCTGATTAAGGAAGGTCAGAAGGTTACCGTCCTCCGGCTCGATAGCCGCCCCTACGTCATCAGCCAGGCTGTCAGCACTGATAATCCCGTGCAGGCCGTTCCTTTCCCGACCGGTGCTGGCGCGTTCAGCCAGGTAACGCTCACTCCACGCCTGGCCTTTCGCGCGTTTACCGGCACCTTCAAGGCTGGTCGTGTATTTCATCAGCCAGACGTGGATAAAATGCTGACGATCAGTTGCACACGCTGTGCTGATATCGTGAAACCGCTGATAAAATCCCTCATCGTGGCCGCAGTCCATGCTGTCACCTTCATGTGCCACCTCGTGCTCCGTCAGGCTGAAAAGGCGACTGGCCGTTCTGAGCGCTTCGGTTTTAAGCTGACGCACGATATCAGTGTTATACGCGATGTACGTCTCACCGTCCGTCCAGGCGTCGGCCGACGTCGACTCGCCCAGCAGAATCTGGAACCGCACGCCGCCGTAAGCCCGGGAGGTGCTCCCGCGCTCGCCGCCCGAACACACCCGGGCATACTGGGCCAGGCAGTAGCGCAGCGCCGTCCAGGCCCTGCGGGTTTCCTTATCCAGCGTCGTTTCACTCACCATCTGCGTGCGGTCGACAAAGTTCGCGCTGAGCGTATCAAAATCAATGAGCTGCAGCTCTGAGCTGAACGGCATTCCCCAGCGGCCGGAAGACGGCAGCTGTGCGCGGTACGCGATGAGGTTGTCGCGTACGCGACGCATGTAGTCCATAAAATCATCCGTGCCGTCGCAGTTAAAGCGCGTCAGCGTCACCGGGTGAATGACCGGCGCGATGCCGGCACGCGCAATGAGCTCCCCGCGCGGGACGTCCCGAGCATACTCAGCCACAGTAAAACAGTTTTTATCGACGGCAGAGGGGTAGTAGCGGCATTTGCGCAGGAAGTGCTCCAGGGTGACGTGCTGTTTGCCCGGGAGCAGCGTAATCACCTCTTCGCCGTTAGCCAGCTTCTGCAGGTCTCCCTCACCGGCAAGCAGCGCCCGGGCGGTTTTCTCACGGCGGGCCTCGGTTTTACGGTGGCTGCCGGTATTGTCAGAAAAGGCCTGCGCCAGCCCGCTGAATTTTGCTGCTATCTGCTTCCAGACCGTGCAGCTCTTGCGCAGAATCTCAGTCCGCGAAACGTTGAGCGCAATGGCTTTTTTACTCACGATAAGGCCACCAACGCCCCAGTTGTGGCCCGGGTCGTGCCGCACAAGCACGCCCTGGTTATAAATGGATACGGCACCGTCCTCCCGCAGCCGATACCAGGCTGCGTCATCTTCAGCATCCCATTTTTCCAGCTCAGGTTTGCGCGTGATAACGTTGCCGTTGAGGCTGACCGAGACGGGCGTGTAACGCACCAGATCACGAATTTCCTGCATGCAGGACATACGCTCCTGAGTGGACATCGGCTCATACCAGTCACCACTGATGGCACACCCCTCCTGAATCTCTCCCGACTCTGTCAGTTCATATTCATAACCCATTACCCGCGTGTCGACTTCCATCTGCCAGCGCTGTGAGCGCCAGACGGTCCGGGCATGTGCCATAATCTGGCCACGGCCGAGGCGAAAGCGGCCGTAGGTGGCATCGCCTCCACGGTGTGGCGTACCGAACCGGCCAAAAAAGCGTTTCACATCGTCATGTGAAGCAAAACCATGACCGTCGTCACGGCAGGTGAAGCCCTCCGGGGTAATCTCCAGAATGACAGCGCCCGCGCCGGCATCGACACTGTTCATGATGAGTTCGATAAGGGCTTTGGCCACTGAGCCGGCCTGGCTGTATATGATGTGGTGAATGATTTCGGGGTCGAGTTCGAAGGGATGTCGCATCAGAATGCTCCTGTAGTGGTTTCAGAGCCATTTTCCTGATGCAGATTAAGGGTTAAATGAAGAAGTCATAACGGGGTCTGAATAATAACTGGCACAAACTAGCCAGGTATGATGACCGAGAATGGCTCATTGAAACTCGAAGGCAGCATTGTAGAATCACTTTAACAAGGTGGCCTCTGGTACCGTGCCGCACGACGCTGCCTGAAAGTGATGGACGGCTCAAGATAGGATGCGGAAAAATAATTGATGCCAGTAGGCGTGAGCACTGCCTTAATATGGCGGTAGATGTAAAGCCTGATGATCGTCGCACCGAAACAAGGCACTTGTATGAAGCATGACAAAGCTACAATGAAAGATATCTAGGTGAATAGTCGGGTTATTAGTTGTTGGCAGCGTCAAGTCCGGAGAAAACACATATCAAAATTTCACATTATCGTTTTATTCTCTCACCGCTTATTAACTTTTTCATTAGCTAGAAGCATTGCAGCTAAAGTGACGGCCGAAATGACAATCCAAATTATAATAAGCCGGACGAAATCAACTCTGACAGCCGGGAAATCAGGTGGAAAAAAAACAGAACTGAAACCAATTGCGGACTCTAAACCGTTCTGTCCTACTATTCTTATCCAAGGAGGAACCACCCCAGTTGCTGCAATTGAGAGGAAGAAAAAAACAGCTATTGTCTTCTGCAACTTATTGAACTTCATATGAATGCCGCCAAGTTTATTTAACTTCCTCAACTTCTACAGGCTGACCCATCCCCTCAACTTCAAGAAAGTATCTGAAACCGTCAGTTTTTAGTTTGGCTCTAGGCCGAAAACTGTAACTATAGCTATAAGTGTAAGAAGCAAGCTTCCACTTACTGCCATCATCAAATTCGTAGATAAAATCTTCATCCCAGCCTTCAAACTCATCAGCAAGGAAGGAGTCCTTGATAGTTTGCATAAATCTTGCCTTAAGAAATTATCGTTTCCAGGTTAATTCCAAATCAGTATGAAAATCAGTGGGTTTGATTTTAACTCCTTCCCCTCGCTTGATTTTAGATATAACATTACCAACGTTAGAACCGGTAGAGATTGCAAGCTGGGTGTTATCTGTAAAAGTAATAATCATCATTTCTGTTTGATGCACTGCTGAGGGGGTATCCTGATACCCAATTTCCACTGACTGAACTGTTTTGCCGATAAGCTCATGTGCTTGATTAATAGGGAAATTTGCCCCAACGGATAATTTTTCATTGAATTTTGGAAGAGTCATTTTTATACCCCTAAGATTAAGATTAGTATAAATTTAGCACCGATAATACATCTTCACCATGTAAAAAATAAAATGTTAATACTTGACGATGTGGAAGGAATGAGTCCTAGGATAACCTATGCATTCTATTTACCTTCATATCTTCGGGTTGATCTTGTTTGATTGATGCAAATGCGAAGATCAAGGGCCATCTTAATTGCTCGGGTCACCCTAGAAAGTATTGCCTAAAAGGAACCTTTGTACTAGTGTAAAGATTGCTCGAAAAGCTGCTTTAAAAGGAAACGTACATTATTCCGCCTGCGGAACACAAATGATTTATTAATGGTGAAAGTTCTGAAGGCGCAGGTTTCCACCACACCCAAATTAGACGTTAACATCAGTAGTATGGAATACCCCTTAAATAGCGGAACTCATTATGCTCCAAACTCTATGAGCTTGACATCCCGTTGAAAATTTCTGCTCTCTATTAAAAAACAAGGTAAAAAATGGCAATTACTATTTATTCTCAGAGATTTAAAAGCGAGCTGGATAAAGAACAGCTGGAAAGATTATATCTAAAAAATGTATCAGATAATTTAGAAGGCTTTCGAAATTTCGTTCATGAAGATGCAGAATGCCCCATGTGTAATGTTACGGGTGCACATTATGTGTCAGAAGGTTATTCAAAAAAAACCAATAAAAAAATTAAGCAGGCACATTTCGCATTTAAAAAAGCGGACAGCACTGATGCACATAGAGTTTTTTGCGACTATTATACTGGTCAAGACAAAGTCATGGATTCAGGTGGTGACGCCTTTATCAAATTTGGAAAAGATGGTTCAAAAGTTACGATGTTAATTAGGGAATTGGTTTGCCGAGGCATCGAGCACAATTTTTTCAATCAGCAAGATATTAGAAATATGAGAAGGTGGTTTGCTGATCTGCGAGAGTCGGGAAATGTTGTTATCAGTTTTAGTCCTCATGTAATTAAACTTCTTAGCGCATCATTTTATGGCCGGGGGGAAGCTGATAAATATGAAATTGAGGACGGAAAGCAAAAAGAAACATGGTTTGATATAAATGATGAAGTATATAAATCATTAAGATACAAATATTCTTCCTTTCTTGGTATTGATTTAAACGCTAGGGAAAACCTACCGCTCAATAGACTATACAGCAAAACTTTAACACATCGGGCATATCGTCTTGTTTTAAGGGATAGTGGAATAAGGGTATTTGACAGGCGAGAGCTAAATGATAAATATGTGGCAGCGATGAAACTATCGACAATCTTAACTAAGCATTATGATTTCCTAAGGGTCAAGTTTACCACTCCGCTCTCAATAATGAATAACAATCAACTGCTTGCTTTTTCTGCTTTGCTTCTATTCATATCTGATTGGGATGAGGCTATAGCCAGTGATAAATTTTTTATGATTGCCAATGCTGCAAATTCACTTCTCCCTGATGCGGGAAATGTTATCGGTATGAATCCGTTCATTCACTATGAAGCATGGAAAATAATTCACCGCGTTCAAGATTTGGCTGGTTCATTACCTGACTTATCAAATATAAATGAAGATTTTTTGGCAGAAAAACAGCGGTTAACTGCACTGTACGGACTAAACAGGGAAAAAAATTAAAATGATTTTTAGAAAACGAAAACCGACCGACAGAATCAAGGATGTGATGCAGTTTGTTGAGTACGTAAATAAATGGAAGCTCAAAGGCGATTTTCCGACTGCATTTAGAGGGCAAGCATTTTATGGTTGGGTTAGTAAACCAAAACTGTTCCGGGGTGAAGGGAGAATCTATGAAAATGAGAATCGTGCTATTAGAGACATAGTATCCATTCATCCATCTGAGTTTGAGTCTGATAAAACAATGTTTGATCGTTTAGTGAGGATGCAGCACTTTGGCCTTCCAACAAGATTAATGGATGTTACGCAGAATCCGCTTGTAGCACTTTGGTTTGCCACCGAAGAATATATGTTTACGGAAAATAACAAATATTTTTCTGAGGGACCTAAAGGCGGGGTAGTAACAGCCTATTTTGTTCCGGATTCCAGACAGCGGTACTATGACAGTGATCGCGTAAGTTGCATGGCAAATGTAGCTAATTTGAGCGGAGAGAGTAAGGATATTCTATTTGATTTGGCTCGGAAAAGCAGTGATCCCCTTAGCTTTATTGAGAATAGTAAAAATGCTAAAAAAAACAATGGGTTTAACAAGGACGTGCTTGATGAGCTTTATTATCATATAGGAATGGAGAAGCCTCATTTTCGGCCGCTAATGAAGCCTCATGACTTACTTAGACCTATTTACGTAAAGCCAAAATTAAGTAATAAGAGGATAATCGCTCAGTCTGGTGCCTTTATGCTTTATGGTTCGAAAACCACGACCTTAAAAACTGCTGAAGAAGTTTTGCCAACACGCAGTGTGTACGTAGCTGCTGAAGACAAAGATGTGATACGCGGACAGCTTGAACGTTTAGGTATTTATGAAAGTATACTTTTCCCAGAGATAGAGAAGGCGGCGAAATTTATTACACGCAATTATGCGAAAATGTTGCCCACTGATGATGATTTGATTTAGTAAGGTTCCGCCCATACATTTAATGAGATTATATATTTATGTGTTTCAACTTTTATTATGTCGCCTTTTTGCACTAAGGAAACACACAGGAAATCAGAATAAGACACTAAAATATAAAAACTTTTATAAAACTTAATACCAGCGGGCTCTATGCCGCCCGCACCCGCAGCCTCCGTTCCCGCCCGACACCACACACCGGTGCCGGGCGATAACGGAGTGTCTGATTAATGACACATCTCAGCCTCTGTTGCGCGGTCTATCTCCTTCAGCACCCACAGCATATCTGTCGCATCTGGCACGCAAATATTCCAGCGGATGCCGGTCCTGTAATCCCCCTCGGTTGGCCATAGCGTATTGCCCGTGACGGTAATGAGAATATCCAGCGCCTTGTTATTGGCTCCGGAGAGATGCACGGCCGTGCAGCTGCGGCGCCCAACGCGATGCGGATAGACCGATACCAGCAAGGGATGTTCAAGGCGCTGACCTATCTCCTCCCGGAGCTGCACGATGGCGCGGTTATCCGTCTCACCAACCGATGCCTGCCCCTGCGGCGGGACGGTAAAAATGACAGTGGCGATTAAAGCCTTGTCCCCGACAACCCGTGGCGGTGCCATGGTCAGTTTTTTCATAAATTCCCCTGTCAGTAAATAAGACCACGGCTCTCGTCAAGACGACGTGCAACATGGTAAGCGGCCTCAAGTTCCGTACACTTAAATTCATTCATAATGGCCCGGCGTTCTGCTTTCTCTTCTTTTTCCGTCATGCCCAGCGCCAGGTAGAGGCTCGGCGGTACAGCCCGAAACAAGGCCTGCGTTTTAACGGAAAGAATGACGCCCTCGGTATACTTCTGGGGAAGTTTTTTGGCCGAAAGCAGCATGGACTTTTGCTCATCTTTAAGCGTCTTGAAGCGGGCAATCTGCTCAACCTCTGCCGGGGGCATGACCAGACAAATCCACCACTCTGCCATGTTGAGCATTTTTTTGGCCGTGTCCGGAAAGTCCTCAAGGTTCTGGGTAAAAATCCACAGCCAGGTGCCTAACTTACGCCACATTTTGGCGATTTTCGTGGCATAGGGTCCGAGCAGCGGGTTGGTGGTGATGATGTGCCCCTCATCAATGGCCACGATAGTCTGCCTTTCCAGATACTGATCGCGCTCGGCGATGTTATTGACGGCGTTCAGCAGGGAAATCACCGCCACGGCTCGCTGAGCCTCATAGCCCTCCCGGGCAAGCGTGGCAAGGTCAACGATGGTGACGTCGGCCTCAGGCCAGGGCGTGCCCGGGCGGTTGAACAGTTCGCCCTCAAAGCCTTCCGTGAACATGCGCAGCGCCTCTGACATCTCCTCGGCGCGTGCGCGTCGGGCTGGCGTGCGTTTCTCCCGGCCGTCAGCGCCCTGGCTGGCATCATGAGCGATGTCCTGCAGCGCAAACATCAGGTCCTCGGGCAGCATCTGACGGGACTCAGCATAAGCCTTACGGGCGGCATCCATGATAGCTTCGCGGATCATCCCCCGGTCGGCCCGCGACAGTCTGGATTCTTCTGTGGCTTCTCCACCGGTAATCATCAAGCGGGCGGCAATCTCCATTTCTCCCAGAACATCACGTTCACCGTCTTCATCATCCTCATCTTCATCCACAACGTCAGCGTCTGTTTCCGGTAAAACCTCCTCGTGGATGAGCAGCTTTTCGGGCTCCACTTCCAGCAACAGGTGTGAGTCAGCAAAGGGTGCCAGCGATACGGCTTTACCGGGCTTAATGCTGACACGGTGAACGCTGAGGCCCAGCGACGCACAGTAGTCACCGAAAAGGCCGAAACTGTTGCCTGCTTCGACCAGGACAATACGCGGCCGGTAGATGGCCGCCATTTGCGTCATCTTGTCCACCACCGTGGCTGACTTGCCGGCACCGGTCGGACCAAACAAAATAAGGTGCGCGTTCTGGGTGCGGTCCGCTTTATTCAGTGGGTCAACTGACAGCGGACCGCCGCCCCGGTTAAAAAAGGACAGGCCGTGATGGCCTGTGCCGGTATCGCGCCCGTAAACCGGCACCATACAGGCGAAGTGCTGGACAAACATCAGGCGCGTGTACCAGTTCTGGCGGTCGTGCTGCGGGTTAAAGCACATCGGCAGCGCCCGCATGTAGGTACTGAGGGGACTGATATCGTGCTCCGGATTGACCGGCTCCAGTCCGCAGTTCAGCAGCTCACTGCTGAGGTCACGGTAGCGTTTGCTGAGGGCGTCCTCGTCCTGACCTCTTATGAGCAGGGTAATGGCCGCCCGGTACATCTTGTGTTTGTTACCCAGATACGTGCGGGCCGTGGCGGCATCCTCGCGGGCCCGCATGGAATCGACGTTTTCTCCCATTGAGCTCTTACTGAGACGGGAAAAATCCCTCTCCAGCCTGTCCTGTGGTTGTACGACGAGCGTCATGGCCAGCACGGTGCCTTCCGGCAGCAGGTCCATAATGGCGTTAATCTTTTCGCCGCGTTCAACTTCACCCGTGAGGTGCCCGGTCTGAGGACTTTTACGGAGCCGGGCTACCGGCACCGCTTTGTGAGCGACGTTATCAAACCACCAGATGCCCTTGTCCGCATCGCTGCGGGGGCGGGTGAACCACAGGCTTTCACTGAAGTCATTGAGCAGCGGCAGGTCACCGGGCGCATCATCGCGGTAGCGGGCGCAGCGGTACAGCGTGGCTTTGTCCGTCCACTGCGGGGCCGGGTTGAACCAGCGCAGCAGCCAGCTGTGTATCTGCTCGCCGTTCTGGCGTACGGAAAGGATGCCGGCACCTTTTAATGCAGAGGTCAGACGGTCACAGACCTGATTCAGTACAACCTCCGGCGCCATCGGGTCGCGGTAAGGCTTTTCCACCCAGCGGTATACAACCATGCGCGTGCGCCGGATCTGCCCGCGCCAGGGCGCACCGGTCACGGCTTCATCAACAAACAGGCCTTTTTCAGTGGCCACATTTTTCAGATGCCGCTCCTGCTCGTTCAGCCAGGCCTCGGTAAACGCCGTCCCCTGTGCGCGGGGTCTGACGTAGCCCCGGATGGAATCCATGTAAGCCGACAGATCGGTGTCGTCCTGACAGAAGCACTGCACCACCCACTGATGTGAGTCCAGCTCGGGAATACTGTCCTGCAGGGCGTTTTCCACCACGTTGCGGATTTCCTCCAGACGCCATTCGGGACGACCTTCGGTGCCGACGGGATTGATCTCATATACGGCACCTACAGAAACGCCGTCGTCGAGAAGGATGCACTGGTGTTCCGGCAGGTATTCTCCCCAGGGGACGTGGTCAATGATGGAGGGGCCTGTGGCATAAAGACCCGACTCATCGGCATGCGTCAGCCGGCCCTCGCGGGTGATCGGCTCATGGCCCTCAACCGAAAACGGGCCGTGACCGTACTGATGTTCAGTCTGCGCTTCGCGGCTGCGGCGAAAAAGACGAAAGGCCATTTACAGCGCCTCCGTGCGTTCGCCGGGCAGCGCGTACTGCACCTGGCTGTAGAAAGGGAACACGGTGCTGTAGCCCGGCACCGGCGTGTTGCCGTCGGCCAGGTGCGGAAACACGTACATCACCATGTCGGGGTTGGGCAGGCGCGGAAATGTCTGCTGAATTTCATTTTCCTGGGTACGGCTGTAGCTGTCCCGGGTCTGTTGTCCAATGGTACGTTCGCTGTCGGAGACCGGCCGGCGCAGCGTGGTGCGGCTTTCAGCGGTGGCGTGCGTGGTGGATGCGCCGTTGTTCCAGAGCTCCAGCATGGTGCTGTCACCAGGTGGCAGCATTTCTTCTTTGGAGGTGCTGCAGCCGCTGAGCATCAGCGCGGTCAGGCCAGCCAGTGCCAGCGCCGCCAGATGTTTACACTGACGCATCCGTCACCTCCGGGGCTGGGTGTTCATGATAAAGGGAGGTGAGACGCCGGAATTTACCGTCTGCCGCTCGTACGACTGTTTCACACTTAAGCCTCATCAGCCTTTGCAACACCGCCGCCGGATTGCCCACGGGACCAGCACTTTCAGCCAGATGCCCGGCCTCACAGGCCCGCGCATAATCATTTAAATCACTGGTTATTAATTCATTTTTCATCAATCCATCCCCGTACCTGAGCCTGCCAGGCTGAAGTCATACTTCACCCTGCGGCCTTTTTCTTCATAGTCGATCGCCAGCTGGCGGGTAATGTGCAGCGCAACGGTCTGACCCGGCGGCACGTATATCGCGTCAAACGTCTGGCCATAACGCTGTTTTACCCAGTCCACGGTTTCTTTCATGCTCCCGGACAGCGATTTACCCAGCACGGCCTGTCCCGCATCACCGGTCAGGGTCTGCGTCACGCCGCCCATGGCGTTGGTCTGGCCCGTCATCTGGTTCTGTGAAAGGGCATCGCCGGCAGCGGCAGCGCCGGCCAGCAGGCTGATAGTCGGCAGATAGGTAGAGGCGTTGCTTTTACGTGTGCCGGAGATGCAGGGAATGCCGTTGTCATCCGACAGCCAGCCAATACTGTTATTGCCGTTTCCGCTGCTGTTCTGTGAATTCTGATTGTTACCGCTGGCGTTCTGACTGTCCGGCGACGGCAGCGTGCGCACCGTGCCGTCCGCGAATACAAACGTGATGCTGGTAATAGACCCGCGCACGCAGGACAGCGTCCAGTCACCGGTCGCCGTACCGGACACGATGGCACCCTGAACGTCCGGCAGCTCGATGCCGTTGGCCGTCAGGTTGTCTTTGCCTAACATAACCTTGAACGGGTACGGGTCAGTAACTTTGCCGTCAATGGGTACGCGGCCAAGCAGTGCCGTCATGGCGCGACTGCCGACCAGCGTGGAGTTCTCCGGCAGCGTAAACACCGGATCGACGGGTTTCACCGCATCCGGCACAGCCTGGCTGACGGCTGTGGACACCGCCGCGCCGGCCTGCTTACCGGCGTCACCCGCTTCACCGAACGACGAGGCAAACGAGAAGCCGGTTGCGCTGTTTTTATTGCTGTCATTCACGGGTTTGCCGCTGGCATCAACGGGGATACCGTCTTTAGGTTCGACCCACTGCAGACCGTCTGAGGCAGGGGCTGACATCGCGACGCTGCCACTGGTGCCGTTGTCATAGCCCAGCCCGATCGGGATATCGCTGCCGGGTGCGCTGCTTTTGTCTGGCGTTGCGGCATTTTTGTTTTTCAGCTGCTCCATCATCTGGCCCATCTGTGCACTCAGATCGGAGACCTGGCTGCTCAGTTTTGCCCGCTTTTCGGCTTCCTCCGCCCGGGCATTGGCCACGGCCTCGTTTATTTGTGCATCCACGTTACTGTTGGTCTTTTTAAGATCCGCGTTTTCCTCGTTCAGCTTTTTGTTGTCACTGGCGAGCGTATCCAGGCGGTCCTGAACGCGGCGAAAGTTGCCCACTATCGTGCGCAGGGTGTCCTGCGGCGTGTCGCCTTCCACACCCAGCGCCTTTAGCTCATCAGGCGACAAATCTTTCAGCGCTGCATTGGTGTTTTTTTGCACCGACGTCGTTTTATCCTTTGAATCCGAGCAGGATTTAACGCCAACGACGATGGCGGCGGTCAGTACCACCGGCACCGCAATTTTCACTATCAGGTTTGTGCCGGGCTGGCTCATTTCTTCGCCCTCCGCGCCGTTTTGGGCATAACCGTGACCGGTTCAGTGATAAACGCGCCTTCGGGCCGTCCCTGTATCACCAGGTACACGACCGTTGTGTCTTCCGGCGTGCCGGCACGGCCCAGCCAGCGGTGCTGAAAGGTTGCCGTCTCGAACTGGCCCTGCAGCTCACGCGGATCGAGGACGACTTTGTCTGCTGAGCGGTTACGCACCTGCAGCGCCACCACGCTGTCACCCAGCAGGCTCCAGGCCGCCATTGGCGTGACCGACACGGGCTCGCCGGGCATCAGCGTGGTAATGGACGATGGCAGCTTCAGCGATACGGGGCTGATGCCTGGCACCGGCTCCACGGTGCGGACCGGCCCGTAAAGGCTCTGTGCGGCATAGCGGGTCAGTACCACCGGCAGCGGGGCGCTGAGTTTTGGTGCTTTGCGTGCAGGCGCAGTGTCACTTTCAGGCGCCGGAGATGTACCTTTACTGCCGCTGTCGGCACCGCCGCTCACCGACTGTCTGTCACTGGCCGTTGCTGTGGCCACTTCACCGTCATAAACCAGCTTTACGGGTTCACGGGTCACCTTGCCGGGCACGGCGCTGACATCGAGGAGGATAACTTCGCCGTTTTCCTTGCTCTGCAGCTCAATGCGCGTCACCGGAAAAGCCTCTCTGGCATCGAAGTACACTGCGCCGCCGGTGCTCTGGATGCGCACTTTGCCGTTGAGGGCCGGCGGGAACCCCACGCGTACGTTTTTATTCACAAACACGATGCGCTCCTGGCCGACGGTGAGTGGTATCTGCAGCGGAATACGCTCCCACTTCATGAGCTCAACCGCCTGCGTAAGGTCTGAGACCATGAGCAGGCACAGCAGTAGCAGAGGTCGTTTCATCACTGGAAGACTCCTGTTTTTTTCTCCGGCTCCGGCTGCGGCATGGCTTCGAGCTGCTGCGGCGTGGAGGCATAGCAGTCAAGCGCCATGCCAAACGGGTTGCGCGCCGGGTCACCTTCCCAGCGCACGACCTTGAGGGGATAGCGTACAAGCGCCCGCTTGACCTTCTCGGCGTGGTAATACTCGTCAGCTATCAGGTCGAGCCGGACCACCCAGCGATCGTCACTCAGGATGTCTACGCTGCTGTCGCTGTAGCCGCGACGCGGGATTTCATACACCACGCGCACGCGGTCCTTGAGCTCGCCGCTGTTTTTACGAAACTCATAGTCCCTGTTCAGAAAATCCTGGCAGGACGGCGTCAGGTAAGGGCTGAGCTGGACAATCTTCGCCGAATAGTCCACCTCACCGTTGGTCGGCCATGCGTTGAGCTGCTGGAAGATATAGAACGCAAAGGCGTACACCGTATAGGGCGGAATCACCCACCATTTCTGCGTGCTGCCCGAGCGCAGGTCGGGGGGGATATGAATAGTCATGTCCGAGGGCGCACGCATCCAGCCGACTGACGTTACAAGCATGCCGGAGAACAGCAGCACGCAGGCAATCCGCAGGGAAAAGATGTGGTTATCACGCGCCGTGATACCGTTACGAAACCGGCTCATGTGGACCTCCTCATAGCGCGTGCTGACGTGCGCTGCAGCTCCCAGGCGCGGCTGGCCAGAATCATCGAGCGCGACAGGCCCAACTGGCAGCGGATTTGCTCCAGCCTTTGCCAGATATAGTTCTCCGGCTTGCCGCGCTTGTAGGCAGCAATCCAGCTCCCGCCGAAAAACACAGTCAGAATCGGCATCAGCAGCATGCAGGTCGGGAACGCCAGCCAGCCGACGTGGGGCACCAGGCAAAGCGGTACGGCCAGCGGAATGCCCACAATACTGCCCGTGCCTGCCGCCAGCAGAAATTCGCCGGCGGTAAATCCCCGGTACACGACTGGCGGGTAATTGAGCCGGTCAGGGAGAAAGTCGATAACGGCCATCGTTGCACCTCAGAGAATGTCTGCAGCCTGGGTCGCGAGGTAAATCACCACGAGGATGAGGAGGATGCCGACGACGCAGTAAAGGATGAGGTCGGTCCAGGTATTTTTGCCCTTTTTAATTTCATGAAACGAGGTGATGACGGCGTGCGCAACGGCGAGGAAGGCTGCGACAGTGACAAGAAGACCCAGACCCAGAGCGCCCATTTTTAGGTACGCCATCCAGGTGTTCCAGAGTCCGCCACCGCCGCCCGTTGTCGGTTGCTGAACTGGTGGCAGTCCTGCAGATGCCTGGCCAACATCCAGTGCCAGAGGCAGAATCAGCAGCGTGGCGCGTAACCTTGCGGCACGGCAGAGCCTGATAAATCGGAGTTTCATTGTGGTGTCCTTTCAGTTAAAGAAGAAAAACAGAGTCAGCAGCCACAGAACCGCCAGACGGATAAACGTCTCGGTAAACTGCCGAAACGTCACCGTTTTAGACGCGAGGCCCCGGTACGCCATTACCAGTGCCCAGGCAGAGAAGAGCAGGATGACGATGGCGAGCGCGCTCAGGATGAGAATGTTCAGCTGGGAGGGTGTGACGCTGCCGCCGGTGCCTGCCGCCCAGCCAGAGGTCTGTGCGCCGTTCATCGCCACGCCGGCTCCTGTGCCCGGTACTGACCGGTCACCGAGGCGGAGCCAGAATTGGGTTGTGCGCGGGACGGCTCCAGATAAGTAGAAATGCCCTGTTTCATGGTGGCGATGTCGCGGGTCGCCTGCTGATAATCGAAGTAAAAGCGGGCATCCTGATTCTGGTTCGCCACCACGCGGGCGCGGTCAAGGCCCGCCTGGACCTGATCCAGCTGGCGCATCACCAGCGCGAGCTCGTCCTTTTCGGAGGCATGACACGCCACGGCCGGCATGACGCAGACGAGGAGTGCAATGAAAGGGGGTAAACGGCGCATGTACGGCTCTCCCGGGTATCAGATGAGGGTGAGAGTGCCGCAACCGCGACCGCCTGACAGCAGTAAAATCTTTATGGATTTCTGAAAATAAAAGCAGATTATTTCTGGCGAAAACCGCACCGGCTGGGCGATGATTAATTAAACAATGTATTCATATCCGGAGCTGAAGGCACATGGACACGACCGAAGAGCTTAATGGTACGTATTTCTATGGCGGGTACAGTAACGTTACCCATGTCCAGCTGTTCTGGCTTGTGGGCGTTCAGGTGGTGAGTGAGCATCTCGGACTCGCGGCAACCGACGCGGCACTGGTTCTGGCAGGACAACCTCTTATTCCCACCCGCGCAAAACCCGGTAGCGCAACCAAAGGCACGTCGGTCGCCTCTCTGGCTTCACGATATCTGCTGAATTACCGTTTTCCAAAAGGCATGTTACTGCCGACACTCAACGGCAAAACCATCAGTCAACTGCACGTTAGCTGGACCAACCATCTGGGGGCGTTCGTTGGCCGGAATGTCCCGTGGCTGGGCTGGATAATGACGTTTACCACGGTCTACAACATCTTTAACGATATCCGCAGCACCTACAACCGGGTTGCCCGGCCGGAACACCGCATCCAATGGACCTATTTTTAATGGACACCCTGAGCGAAGAAATCATTACCTTTGTGAGAGAAAACTATGCCCGACGTCGGTTTATATTCTGGGGGGAACGTCTTCCCGTGTCGCCTGAAACCAGCCTGCGGGATGACCTGAAGCTCACGATAGAAACGGCAGGCGCGCTGATGCATGAGTATTTTGAGCGCTGGAACGTTGAAAGCCTGGGCTTTGATATCAGGAATTACGTTCATCCGGAACTGCCAGGAACAGGAGATATACCTGACCCTCACAAGCCACTGACCGTAAGAATGCTGATCGAGTCTGCTGAGGCCGGGCGCTGGCTTTACTCATGATGATGACGAACGCTGACAGGGTGCGGCATCTCATCAGGAAACATTTCTGGGAAATGACTGATAACGCATCTCTGAGCACCGGAAAAGAAGTCGTACTGCCGAAAGATGCTTATGATTTTATGGTGGAATACGCAGAAAAATTTGACATCGACCTGACTCATTTTGAGTTCAGAAAGTACTTTCCGAATGAGGGAATACGCTTCCTGCCCAATGCCATATTGCCAAAATCTATGCGCACCGATTATCACGAACCTGCCCCTCTTTTCGTAAAAATGCTGATTGAGTCTGCTGAGGCCGGACGCTGGCTTTTTCCCTGAAACGATACATTAACGTCAAAGACACGGATTACTGAATGACATTAATTCTGCGCGAAGCAAGACAGTGTGATGTTTCGCTCCTGAGTGAGCTGGGTGTCAGTACATACACCCATCATTTTAAGCAGTACTGGACCCACAGCGAGGAACTGGACGAGTTCCTTAAGCAGGAGTATTCGCCACAGGTCATCGAAAGCAGCCTCGCTGACCCTTCCGCAGGCTGGTATGTCGTCGAGACGTCAGCTCCGATCGGATTTGTTAAAGTCATATGGCGGTGTAATATTCCTGGGACGCCTTTACAGGGCACTCTTCTTAAAAAACTCTATCTTTCAGAAGGCTCCACCGGGAAAAACTACGGTGAACTCATATTTAATGAAGTGACTGAGATGGCGAAAGAAAGAGGGAGTGACTTTCTGTGGCTTGAGGTGCTTAAAGAAAATACCCGTGCGCGTAGATTTTATGAAAGACAGGGTATGACGTTTATCAGGGATAATTTCTATAACACTGCTACCCAAAATGTCACGGTGCATGTTCTGGGCATGAACCTCTGAATCCTCTTTTTGGCCATAAAAAAGGCCTGCAGCAGCGCAGGCCCTCCGGGCACATCCCCCGCAAGCACACACATCACAGATACTTTTTGAACGACGCCGTCACAACAGCCAGTACGCCACCAACCAGCAGCGCAGAGGGCAGCAAAAACAGATTTGGCCAGACCGCTGTCGGCCATGCCAGATACAGCATGCAGGGGCCGTACAGTGCAGGCTTAACGAAGCGTTTTGCATGGTGATAGACAAAACTTGATTCGTATCCCGCCCCGTAGCGACGCAGGTCACGCCTGACCAGTCCCTCAACGATACCGGTGATGATGACCAGCCCGAACAGCGGGATACTGAGAAACAGGATCATCACGCGGATAAAGAAAATCAGCGTCACCCAGAGCGTGGCCTGCAGGTATTCTCCCAGCCTGCTGATGAGGGATGCGCCGAAGCCGTTCAGCGCCGGAATGAGGCCGCTCCCTTTCCGGCTCGTTTCCCTGAAAGAGGCCAGCCAGTGACTGAATCCGCTGTCCACAAACAGCCAGTGCCAGGCGGCCTGAACCCATCGGGTGATGGTTTCCACCGGCGTGGCCATCAGCAGGCTTCGGGTATACCCCGAAGACAGCCAGTGACTCTCGGCCAGCATCACCTGATAGCTGTGCGTGGCACCCTCGTCCGGCCAGAGGAACGTCATACACGCATATTCAACACCCAGGCTGACGAACAGTGAACCAATCAGGATGCCGATGAGGCTTAGCGGCATGTCCCACAGCAGCAGCGTAAAAGGCCCCGGGTGTCTGTGTTTCGCGGGAGCGCTCTGCCGGGTATTTCCGCCGTCATTCTGGGACATGAAGGCCTCCCGGAATACCGGCGTCGCCACCCGTCCACCAGGACTCGCCGCTGTGGTAATTCTTCTCCATCGTGTCAGCCAGCTGTTTCAGGCTCGCCGGCATAAAGCGGTCACTGTCATCGCTGACCGGCAGCGGCATACGGATTTTCCACAGCCTTCCGCCTTCCAGCAGGGCAAAAGCCTGGCCCTTCGGCAGATTGATAATATCGGAGGGGCTTATCATCGGTACCTTAACCAGCGTCACCTGATCGCTGACGTTACTGTTGAAGTCCGTGCCTTCCCCCGGACGGGAGACGTCGGTCACACCTGACGTCAGGGTTTTTTGATACACCCCCACCTCAGGCAGCTGATCGGTCAGCAGCATAGCCGTGTTTTTCTCTTTCACACGGAGCATGACCAGGGAGTTAAAGTTACCGATGACCTGACTGGCTTTAGCCGAATTTCCGATGCGGGCCTCAATGTCGGACAGCGTCTGGGTGTAGGCCGTGACCTGAAACCCGGCACCGCCGCCCTTGTTAATGAGCGGAATAAACTCATCCCCCATCAGCTCGTTAAACTCGTCACAATGCAGGTTAATGACGGCCTTACCGGCTTTTTTGTCGCCCTCATCGCCCAGCCCGAACTTATAGATATGGCCACCTTCAGAGACCAGGTCGGCAAACATACTGTTACCCACGGCGGCGGCCACCACCGGGTCAGACAGCGCGTCGAGGCCAACATAGACCACGCCGCGAGACTTGATGATGTTGTGCCAGTCGAGTATCGGGCGTGGGTCGCTGAGATCGGTGTAATCGGGGGCAAGCAGCGCGGCCGTCTTTCCGGTGGTGAGCTTTTCCAGCAGCGGCAACAGCGAGGCCACGATTTTGTCAAAGTAAGTCCGGTCATACTGCACCGCACTGCGCAGGCCATCGAGCACCGGGTCCCAGAGTTTTTTTCCCTCAGGACTACCGAGCACCTTTTCAGACGCCCAGATTTTCTTACCGTTCTCCCGCCCCTGCAGGTGTCGGGGCAGCTCTTTTTCACTGATGCCTGCCTGCATCAGTGCCTCCAGGCTGCCCATCAGCGCAGGTGCCTTTTCGCTCAGTAGGTTATCGACATAGGTCTCATACAATTCGCCGATGTTGGTGACGTAACGCAGGATGAGGCTGTAATCCGGACGCTGGCCAAGGGCGACCAGCGCACGGGTAATAATGTTAACGAACCTCCAGGCAAACTCACGGAAGGCGGCAGAGTTACCCTCTCCGGAGAGCTGACCCGCGACGCGCGACGCCACCTCGGAGATACGGCTGAAACGACCCACGGCGTTATAGCGGGCGCTGATGTCCGGCCAGCCCAGGTGGAACACCCAGAAGTTATCCTGCCGTCCGGCGCGGTGTGATTCGGCATACATGCGGCGCAGCAGGTCAGCATCACCTTTGGGGTCAAAGACGATGACCACCTCAAATTCGCCGGCGGCATTGCGGCGTCGGATATCCTGGGTAATCATCAGCTCCGCCAGGCGGGTTTTACCGACGCGGGTTGTGCCCATAACCAGCATATGGCCCACGCGCTCGCCCAGGTCAGACATAACGTTAACCTCATCAGGCTCAACCCCGTGATAAACGGAACTTCCGCCGACCGGCGGCAGCGGCCGGAACGGATTTAAGGCAGTGTCGGCCGACGTCAGCCGGCACAGCCACGGCAGGCTGTACTCCATCTTTTTTTCCAGCTCGCGGGCCATGCGGTACATGACCGAAGGCTGGACGTAGATTTCGCATTCAGGACGACGGGCTTCCATCAGCCGCTGCGTGTGCCGGGGCGACCACTGAAAACCTTTACCGAGGAACAGGTGCCGGCGGCTGACCGGTATCTGGTCACTGGTCAGCGCGTAGCGGGAAAGGCGGCGTATATTGTGGCGGTAGCGCAGTATTTTTAATCCCTGAGAAGTGCGCTTCAGCGCCAGCACGCCGAAACCGGCAGCGGTCACCCAGCTTACCGAGGGCGCCAGCGCAACAGACCAGGGGGCCGTCAGACAGATGAATGTGGCGCTGCCAGCCGCGGTTGCCGAGTACATCTCGACTGCAGGGCGGAGCAGCGACTCCATGACATAGCGATCGCTCATAAATCTCTCCTGCCAGACAGCCAGTTTAAAACACCATTACGCTTAGCCATGCGTCGTTCACGCCAGAGCCTGAGCGCAACCAGCAGCTCAATGCCCTCAGCAGGAGCAGTAATTTCACGGGCTTCGCTGACAGCTCTGACAGCCGGATTTTGCTCATAACGCCGGCTCCACGATCCGGTGCTGAAATAAAGAGAGGTGGAATAAATGTCTGTTTTCCAGCCAGGATTACTCTCTCTGCAGCGGTGAACGCGATTAACGCTCAGGTCCATGAAAAAACCCTGCGCCGTGTGCAGACTCAGCTCTTCCCTGAGGGCGAGAAACACGTCAAGAAGCGGCAGATTGAACTCATAATGATTCAGTTGCACACCGTGCAGATACGACTTTCCCAGGTAGTCAAACAGAAATCGTGCCAGGGCGGCACGGTGATTACCGTCTGCGCCAACATACCAGTCAATGCCGTTGTAGCTGTTAAAACACATTGCGGGCTGTTTTGCTGCTATCTCAGAATAGTAAGACGTGTAGCACTCATAGTAAGCCTGATTGCTCTCAATGAGGGCAAGGTTACTGGCCATATGTTTGCCCTGGTGCAGAAACTCAGACCAGCTGAGGCTCTGATAATCCGGATGCGATGTGCCTTTAATGCAGAAGACGTTGATCGTGCCGGATTCCGTCCAGTGATGCCGTGTGAGAAAACCAGCGTACTGAGAAAGCAGTGTGTCATCCCAGGCTTCAATAAGCGCGCCTGCCCAGTGTGGCGGATTTGCGTCAATTTTCGACAGAAATTCGCTCATGGGTCCGCCCTCTGTTTAAAGGTTAAGCCACTACCTGATGCCTGGCCTCTGCCACTTTTATATATAAAGCCACATGCTCTCCCAAACTCCCGGTTATATTCCCGACGTAAACACAGCAGCATGTCGGTCATAAAGCTCAGCAGGATGAATTCCAGCCACATATAAGGTAACTGATGAAATACCCTCATTATCCCGTGAGTCACAATATCAGGTGTAAACAGCGGATTCGTCAGCATGAGAACCGGAATGAGAGTAGTGATGACTGCCGTCATTGCTGTAAAACACATCAGGGGCCACAGAATCACGATTTTGAGCAGGTAAAGGAAGAGAAAGGCCAACGATGCCAGCAGCCAGAGTACAGGGCTCATGATTAATGAGAGTGCGTTATTTATCCCTACAGACTGAAGTAGATTACTGACAGCGGCTGGCACGGTTTTCAGGAATATGCGCATGACGGGTTCCTTACGGGTGTGTTGAGGTGGACGAAGAACGGGCCAGTGACGACAGCTGTCGGACGTTGTCGCTGAAATCCAGCCAGCGCCGGTCGCCGGCAAGCAGCTGAAGCAGACGATTGCCGCTGATGAGCGTGATATTTGGCCAGCATCTGAAGGCTTCACGACTGACTTCACCCGTGCGCCCGGTATGGATGAAGAGCCCACCGCACGCTTCCTTAAGGGCCAGCTCTCCGAATGCAACAACGTGTTGTGCGTTGATCGTGGCACCGTAGCGCTTCGCCTGAATCAGCCAGCGCTGGCCGGCTATCCAGACCTGACCGTCCATGCCGCCGTCTCCGCTGTAGCTGGCATTACGTTTGATACGAAACCCCTGGCGGGATAGTGCCGTCAGCAACATTTCCTCAAAAACATAAGGATTCATTTTGCGCAGCCAGACCATGCGGGCTGAGTCATCACGCAGCTGCGGCAGGCGGGAGAGTGCTGATGCGGCGCGTTTCTGATAAAGGCGATGGCGCCTCGCACTGGCGCTCCTGAGACAGAAAGGAGAAAGCAGGCACACCAGAACAAGGGCCAGCGCCACAGCAACCGCTACCTTTAACGGATGTCCCCTTACCAGCTCCGCAATAACAGACACCGGTATCACTGGGACAGCCCCTTTTCGGTAATCAGCACGGGGTAATGGACCAGGTGCAGGCGGCGGGCAAGATCACCGCCGCTCACCGGCACCATCTCTGTGGACGGCACCAGCGCACGAAGCGCGCTCAGCGCAGCCGCGTCTTTCACGCTCACGACCATGCCCGTGGCATGCATCTGACTGAGCGCTGCCGCATGCTGTGAAAGCCACTGCTTTGACAAGTTGTCGTCACCCACCACAAACACCGGCGGCATGCCTGAAAGCTCAAGCGGCTGAGGAGTGACCGGGCCCGGGCTCATTTCCGGCGTGCTGACGGGCAGCATGTCGGATATGGACAGCGATTCAGGCGGTGCTGCAGGCACGGAGGGTGAACCGGCAACAGCATCTTTGTCAGCGTTAATGGCATCAAAGTACGGCGCTGTGGGTTCACCACCCAGGTCACCGACCACAACCAGCGCCGCGCTGGCCCCCGTGACGACGGAGAGCAGACACGCGCTGAACAGAGCGTTACGGATAAAGCAGTTGCGTTTCATCATTTCGGTTCGATCCAGGTAAGGGAGTTACTGGCGAGCTCGACCGGCATGACAGACTGTGCACCGGATGACACCGGGGCAATCTGGCCAAGCTTGCGGCGAACGATGGCGATGTAGGTCTGCGCCTCTTTACCGCCGGCCGGATGGTGATAACAGCCAGCCGCGTTTAACCAGCTGCCGGGGCGTGCTTCGTAACAGGCGCGAAGTATGCGGGCGGCCGCGCGGAGGTTGAGATACGGGTCAAAGGCATCGCGGTAAGTCGGGAAAAAATGCCCGTTCCAGCCCAGGTTGACCTGCGCCACGCCGACATCGATGTTCTTCAGTGGCCAGCGCTGCATGAACCCCAGCAGCGCGATGAAGGCCGCTTCACGCGTTTCATAGTGATAACCCCGGCCGGCGACGTTGATGGTCCACGGCCAGGGTTTTGTACCCCAGGCGGTTTTACGGGTGCTCTCCGCCATGGCCAGCGAATAAAGCGACTCTGCCGGCACGCGCTCTGCTGCCGCTATCTGCCGGTAGGCATCCGGAATGACCTGGCGCCTTTCAGCCGCACTGCAGACGCAGCTGACAAGGCAGACCAAAACAGCCGCCTTCTTCAGTACGCCGCGACCTGCCATCCGGTCTCCCCCTGCTGCAGAATGACCGGCATCTGACCCATGCCGTACCTGAACCACAGGCCATTGTCATGATTAAGCGTTATCTGACGGCTGCGGACTTTTTCCACCGGAATGTTGTGCTTAACGGCCCAGGCACGCAGGCCGTCATCGCTGTCGATGCCGACCAGATACAGGTCTACAGGGCGGTTGTCAGCCAGCACGGCGGCAAGACGCGCATCACAGCGTGAGCAGTTCTCCTTCAGGAACAGCGCCAGGCGACCCTGCGTGTCGTGCGCAATGCCGGCCGCGTTGGCACCCATGTTTACCGCCAGCGTTTCCGGATAGAGGCGAAGCCAGGCCGCGTTGACGTCACGCTGAAAAGCGAGTTCCTTCTCGGTTCGCTGATATTCGTGTTTTACCCACAACTCTGCCAGCCGGCGACGTTCCGCGCTGTTATCGGTTTCCACGCCGAGCGCCGTGAGCGGGTCCAGACCCGGTGACATGATCCCGCGCTCGCCCTTCATCAGCGTCTGATAACGGCTCCAGTCGCTGTCAGATAACCCCCACTGCTGGGCCTGCTGCTGAGTGCTCAGACGGGAAGAGGTGTTTTCCTGAAGCGGTGCCACACGGCTGTTCACTGCCGGCGTCTGCGCTGTGGATGCCAGCGCCCAGAGCGGCAGTAATATGAGAACTGCGGTCAGTGTTTTTTTCATGATTTGTCCTTTTACTGAGCCTGAAGACGAACGGCACTGCCATTAACGCTGAACAGCGCCGCGTTGCCCTCAAGCGCACGCAGGGTCCAGCCCATAAAGCCGTCCCCGGGTGAGACGAGGCGCATTGAGGAAATCACGGTGACGCCACGGGGAATGACGACGGCGAAGGTCTGGCCGCCGCGACGTTCGATACCGGTCAGCTCAAACGGTGCAGCCGGCATCACCGCGTGCCGGACTGACCGTTTAGCCTTTTTTGGCGAGGACACTGCCCTCTGAGACGGCTGCGGCTTTGCATTTTCGGGCTCAGGGGCTTTTTGCGTGGCCACGGCCTGTTGTTTCAACGCATCGATGGCTGAGGCCGACGTCTGAACCTCCTGACGTAACTGACCCAGCTGTTGCTGCAGTTGTTCAACAGACTGCTGATCGGAGAGGCTCGCATCGCTGAGCTGATTCACACGGGTGCTGAGTTTCAGCTGTTCAGTCGACATCGAGGTGACTTTGTCCTGCACCGGCGCAAGCGCTGACACCTGTTTTTCCAGCGTTTTCAGCTTTTCCTGCATGATGGTAACGTTCGAAGACAACTGGCCAATCTCGCCGCTGCGGAAAGCGGCATCCAGGGTGTTAACCCGGATAGTCAGGTTCGACACGCGCACAAGCAGTAACGATGATGCCGTCAGGGTGCCGAGGAGAGCGATAACCACAATGGCAGCACAACCCTGACGCAACCGTCGCCGTATGTCGGGCGGCCTTTTTTCAGATGCTGGCGAAGAAACAACGGACTCATCTGTTGTGACGCAGGCCCCCGATACGGGCGCAACCAGTTCATCAGGTGAGGCATGGGAAAGTGACATCGGTGAATTCCTTATGGCTGCACAGCAGAACGGCCATAAGGTGCAAAATTAACGCAGCACTGGCGATGATTAACTCATCAGCCGCTTTCAAAGATTTATGAATCCGTTACAGGCTACTCAGGAGATTTAAATCTGACTGACGCAGCTTTACGGAATTTTTTGCAGGATAGCTCCGGTTGTTCAACAGCGAGGAGGAAGACACATGAAAGCGGGATTCCGTTTTGCAGCTCTGTGTATGTTCGTCACCTTTACCGCGATGGCCAGAGACATTCCGCATGTAAAGCCTCTGCCCTGGCACCGCAGCGGCTATACCGGCCATTCAGGTATAGCCGACACGGCAGAAACACCTGACGAACACATCAGAGAAGAGCAACCCCGGGTGTCCCGGTCAGCAGTATGAAACGCAGACCGCCAGAGGGCGGTCTTTTATTGCACGCCCGTTCTGTATACAGACATCACTGGTAAATGAAGCCGCTGAAGGCGCCCGGTGAACATCCGTATTCAGGTAAGGGGTTGGAAACGATGCTGAAGCTGGTATTAGCCGGCACCTCAAAACTGATAAACCCCATTTTTGCCCAGCCCGGATTATTATCGTGCGCCTGCGCAACATACTTACCTCCGGAGTAGCCAGTAAGATCGTAAGTGTTAGTGCAGTCACCACCATCCCCCACTTCTCTGTGGACAGTCGGGGAGCCGCCTGTAGCATAAACGGTAATGGTATAAGGCTGAGCGTTATAGCCATTATACTGCCCCGTGATATAACCCAGGTCAGCGTACTGGCCGGTTGATTTCATACCCACCCATTTACCATCTTTGCAGGAGAGTATGCCGCCACTCCAGTCGCGGCTGACCAGACCGTTTGGCCCGCAATCAGCACCGGGACTGTTGACCCCGTCAAGTTGAATGACATCCCCGGTGGAGAGCCGGCCGTTTGACCTGACAGTTCCCCCCTGTAGCTGACCGCCGGTGTAAATGCTCTTATCGTTAACGGCGCGAACCCAGTCGTTATCCGACATGTAAAAACCGCCGCCGTGCGCTTCATCCAGCCAGCCTTTACCGTCCCGGGTGATGAGCCAGCCACTGTTACTGCGAATATCGCCGTTCGCCGTGATGTTGTTGCCGGCAGACATGTTGCCGCGTGCGTTCACATCCTGACCCGTTACGGTGCCGTTCGCCGTGACGTTGCTGCTGAAATTGCCGTTTGCCGCGTTCACATTGCCCGTATTGTTCAGGTCATTTCCGCCCATATCGATACTGGTATGCATGGTGTTGAGGTCGGGTTTGCCGTTCACCGCAAAGCGGTATAACCGGTCACTCTCTGCACGGGAGGCGCCGAGGTCGTCCGTGGTCAGAAGTGCCGCAATATGGCCGGGCGTGGTATTTGCGTTAAAGGTCTGAAGAGGAGCCGACCAGCCACCCCGGGCGCCGGTAACCGTGCCTGCTGTATCGATGTAGCCGCCCATCCCCGCGTTGATGCTGACGGCTATCTGATCCATGGCCACAAAAGGCAAAGGACTGCCATTCTGCGTGTAAACCAGCGCCTGCAGCTGGTTATTCTGGGACGGATTACGCACCACGGTGGCCAGATACTGCTGACCATAATCGTTGTTTTCGGTAAATCCCGGCTCCAGAAAACCCGTATTTTTCAGCATGGCCGGCGTCACCGTGACGGGCGCGGTCGACAACAGCGTATCGTAGTAGCGACCCGTGTAACTTTTCACGGCCTGCGTGAACCGGGATGCCTGCGTGGCGCTCCTGAGCCAGTTTTGTCTGTCATTCCATTCGCGTACCAGCGAACCGCCCCAGACGGACATATAAAGCACAACCATGAGCGCAATCCCGGTGCTGACTAGGGCCCAGCCACGATCGTGAGATTTTTGAGCAGGCATGTTATTCACCAGATCACAATGGGTTGATAGAGCTGAATCAGGGTCACTGTCACGGCGCCCGCAGACAGCCATGGTCCCAGCGGGCCGCCTTCGCCCGTATGGCGTTTCGGCGCCTGCCAGAGTGTAAACATGACAACGCCTGTTCCGATCGCCCAGCAGCCGTCTGAAAAGCCAAGCCAGGCCGTGACAGCGCCAGCCAGCCACACGTCGCCCAGCGCCGGGTTTTCTCTGCCGTCGCGCATAATACTGAACTGCCTTAAGGCACCGACCATGACGAGGACGACCAGGCAGGCAGCTGCGTGACCCGCCAGGGCAGACAACGCGGTGCCGGAACCGTCACTGACGGGCATCCAGAGTGAAGCCGCCAGACCGGCCAGCAGACAACTGACGGTCATGTGTCGCGGCAGCAACCCCGTCAGGGCATCGGTCAGCGTCAGCCTGAAAAGAAACAGGATGAAAAAAAAGGAGGGCAGTCGCTGTGACAGCGGAGAGAGCATGACCGCCGTGGCGGCAGCAGCAAACAGCCAGCTGACGGCAGCGGCGGTGAACTCCTGTTCCCCCCGGTTACGGGGGAGATAATACAGGCCGATGCTTTTACGGACGTGTCTGGCGATAAGGCTCAGCAGTGAAAGAAACACAGGAAACAGCGCGGCAGTAAACTGCCAGGGCATACTCAGGGTCAGCAGTGTCACAGTTTTATTCCCCGCTCTTTTAACAGCAGTTTTTTATAAATGGCATAAACGCGGTTGGCGTAGGACTCGCGGGTTTCGTGCCGGTCTTTTCGAAATCCGGCGTTGTACGACCCCAGACAGTTCCAGCTGATGCCACACACCTGAAAATGCGAGGCCAGAATCCAGGTGCCTGTCTGTACGTTGAGGCAGGGTTTCGTCAGCAGATCCTGCGGGTTTTTGATTAAACCCTGCGCCACAAGCGACGGAATATGCGAAGAGTTCACCTGCATCAGTCCGTAATCCGTGCTGACAGCCCGCCCGGTTTTAGGGTCACGATTGATGTGGGTAACGCCCGGACGCAGGCCGCTCTCACCCGTCGCGATCGCCTTAATCAGAAGCGGATCGATATGGTATTTAGCGCCCGCCGCGTCAAAGCAGAATGCCTGCGCGCGGGCACAAAACAGCGTCATAAACATCATTACAGCCAGTACCGGGCGAGACATCACATCAGCCGTTATGGGTCACGACAATCGTGTTGTTGCCGGTGCGCCCGCTGTCTGCGGTACAGGCCTGTGAGATTGTCTCAGAGCTGGCACCATCGCTGAAATCCGTGCTGTTGATGGTCAGCGTATTAGACGTGCCCGATGAGTTCATACCGGATGCAACATCAATACAGGCTGACTGCGGGAGGCTCTGGGTTGTTACTGAAAACGCATTGTTGTAGCCATTGACCGCAACCGGGGCGATGACGACCTGACCACCGTAACTGTTTGTCAGGGTGGCAGTACCAGAAGATGGGGTGCCGTGAACGGTATAACCGGACGGTGCGAGATCTCTTTTAATAAGGGTGCCAGTCATGGAGGCACCGCTGGAATAATCGTATCCGTTACGTCCTTTAAGGGCCACACCGTTGCTCAGCATGGTTTGCAGGCTGGTGACCTCAACGGCGGTGTCTTTTTTGTGCAAAAGTTTCCAGCCGGCTATTACCACAATGGTAATAACAAGGAGATAACCCAGGGCGATATAGCCCTGTTCACTAAAACCCCAGCCCCGGTCAGGGTTAATTTTTACGGCATTGTTTGAAACAGACATGGCATGTCCTCAGCGAAGGTTAAATGAGCCTGTATCCTGAAGTTGCATGACCATCAGAATGATGAGTGCAAAGAACCCCAGAATCATGAGCATTGAAAAAAATTTGGTCGTATTGGCCCTGCGGGCCACACGTTTCAGTGTCTGTTCAAGCCAGCGGTCGGCATAGTTGCTGATCATTTCGGCTGAACCCTTGCCGTCATCAAGCAGTGACAGGTAGTTAACAGCCTCACGACTGGGGAAGTCATAGCCGCACTCGCGCAGCGCCATGCCGAGAGAATTCCCCTCGCTCATGGCGTCCATGGCGGCCTCAATGCGTTCCTGCAGCCAGGGGGGAGCAAAACTGTTCAGAAGCTCCAGTGCATCCAGCTCAGGTACGCCGGCGCCCAGAAGCGCACCGGTATTCATCAGAAACACCGCACCCTGCAGGTCCTTGTATAAAGACCAGGGCAGAAATTTATCGGCGAGGCGGCGCACGCCACCGCGCCAACGGGGAAGAGACCACAGACTGGCCACAAACAAAGCGGCAGCGGAAAATGCTGTTGCAGGCCCCCACTGAGCCGTCCAGTCCGAAAGGTCTTTCATAAAGCCCAGCGCCCCCGTCCAGCCTGCCGGGTCGGAAATGTTACTCAGCATCGGAACAAGCGCGAGGTTATTGACGCCCAGCAGACCGCCACCCAGTACAACCAGTACCAGCGGATAGACAGAAGCAAAAACCACCTGATTAAGGATGCGCTGGCGGGCCTTGATGAGTTTGTCTGCCTGTACCAGGGAGACAGGAATTCGCCCTGTCCGCAGTCCCGCACTGATGAGCGCCGCTTCTTCGTAAGGCACCCATATGGCCAGCACGTCGCTGAGCGTCCGCCCCGGGGTGTTATCACTGAGCCCTTCAAGACAGTCTTCGGTCAGTTCCCGGTAGGGATGCCACTTCTCACCAAAACTGGTGTGCACATCGCCAATCATTTTCAGCGAAATGCCCAGAGGCTTTTTGTTTTCCAGCAGAAAACGCATGTTCTCGTAAAAGACCTGACGGTGTGCGCCGGTGAAGGTCAGTCTCACGGCGTGATAGCGGCATCGTTCAAAGACGGACATGTCCCGCTCTGTCCTGAAACGCAGATTACGCGACATGAGACGCCTCACTGTGCAGGTGTTCGTCTTCATCCAGGGGGCAAATCAGGTCAGCTTCCAGCGGATCGACCCTGCCTTCGGCAAGGTAGCGCATGAGGTGCATCAGGCGTGAGATTCCCCCCCGTTTGATCCAGTCCAGACGCGCGGCATCAGGCCCGTCTGAAAGCCAGATTTTCATCATTCGGGCATCCGTACGCATGACCTCTGCCACTGCGGCACGCCCTGTAACACCTTTACTGACCACCCGGCCGTTGAACGGAATGACCTTTCTGCAGCATTCACAACCTTCAGGATTGCGAAAGAAAAGCTGCTGTGGTGTGCAGACCCCATCAACGTTGCAGTATTTCTCCAGTCGCTCACGGGTCTCCGTATAGAGCTCAGGCATTTTACCGGACCAGGGAATTTTGCAGCTCTCGCAGAGCAGGGGCACCAGTCGCTGGCCTATCAGCCCGACGATGAGGGAAGGGTCGGCCAGAAGGCGGCGATCAATGCCGAAGAGCTCCATTCGCCGGAGGGCGCCAATTGGGGTTTTGGTATGCAGCGTTGAGAAAAAAAGGTGCCCTGTTTCGCAGGCATAAATAGCCGCAAGAATGGAATAGAGATCACGCATTTCACCCGTTCCCAGCGCATCCGGATCGAGTCGCAAAGAGGAGGCATTGCCGTTGTTCCACGCCCGGCTGATGGCTTCAGGAGAATTATCATCCGGCATGACCTGCGTCTGAATGGCACCAGGCATCAGGCCTTCGGTCGGGTTCTCAAGTGTCAGCAGCAGCTTTTTGCCGCCCGTCAGTTTCATCCACAGATCGCAGAACGAACGCATACTGGCACTCTTGCCTGAGCCGGTTGGCCCCGTCAGAAGCACCATACCCGAGGGCAGCCGGAGCAGTTGCATCACAAGCCCGATTTGCTCGGGCAGGAAGCCGAGCTGAGGCAGCGTTGGCATATTTTTGCTGTCATCGGGGATCATACGCATAACGACAAACAGCCCGTCAGGCGTGGCGCGATGCTCGTAACGTGCCCCGTATAATCCGGCCTGACGGGCAAACTTCGCGTCAACACGGCCCGACTGCTCACGCCCCATGTAGAAAGACTGTTCGCGGACATCGCACATGGAGATGTAAACCGTTGAGACGAGGGTAATACCTTCCTCATCGGTGAGCTCATCAATCACCTCAAGCTCACCGTGGATGCGCATCCTGATAATGGTGAGTTTGCGGTCTGCGCTAATCTCAAAATGAATATCTGAGGAATTAAGCTCATACGCGAGGCTGAAATAACTCAGCACCTTATCCTGGGAGCGACTGACGTCTTTTTTGTCGAGGTCGTTTTCCGTGACAACCAGCCCCTGAGCAACGGCACTTTCACGGCGCTGGCTGAGTTCACTGAGCGTAACGAATTCCGTTCTTGCGCCGGGGTGCTGTTTCGCCATATCCACGGCCCAGCGCTGTATGGCCGGGTCCTGACGGCGGTTTTTATCAATCAGCAGCGTGACGCCCTGGGTCGGGTGTTGTTCTGCAAACACAAAGTCAGCAATGTCTTTAGCCGGTTTCATGGTCACCTCAGAATGAAAGTTCGGTGTCGTCGCTGAGACGCACGAGCGTTTCGGTCACGGCCGTCACGCGCTTTGCCGTGCCGGGGATCTGGTCACCTTTCACCACCTCGGCGATACCGCCGCTCGGCAACAGCAGGCGGGCACGGAGCTGGCCGGGCTTACCGTAAATCTCGACCAGCCTGATGCCGGCAGACTTAGGAGCTGCTGAGCTGCTCTCTTTCACCTGTGCAGATGATGGCGGCATCTGCCCGGCCTGCGGGTAAGAGGAGAGCGGCGGAACGACGGCTGACAACGCTGGCGCAGACGCGACGGGCGTCTGACTCTCCCGCAACTGCTGCTGCAGTCGCGCCGTCTGTACCCTCTGCTCAAGCAGCAGGTTTTGCGCCTGAGCAGATTCCAGCTCGCCCAGGGTGACGTTGGGCGGAAGAGCGCCGCTGTCTGCTGCCTGAGCGTGATGCATCAGCGTCCATGACAGCAGCAGACCGATAACTGCAGGGCTATTTCTGCGCATAAACGCTCCCCTTAATGGTGTAATTGAACTTCGCCTGCTCGTTCATGGTGATGGCCACGCTCGTCAGTCGAATCCCCGTCGCATCCAGCCCCTGAAACAGCAGCTCGGGTTGCAGGCGGGAGTTGATGATGAAGGTGAATTCCCGCCAGTCCTGCGGTGCTGTTTTCATTTCCTGCCCGGGGGCGAGAACAGGCGGCTTAACTTCATCAAACTTCACATCAATGTTTCGCCGCTGCAGATGAGATATAAAGCGCATCAGAAGCGCATCAGTACCGGGCAGCTTTTCATCTTCAAACATCCCCGTGTTAACCCGGGCAGGGATAAACACATCCCCGTTTTTGCCTCCCTCCTGAAGGTTGAAGACTGCATCAAGGCCAAACAGCTCTTTGACGCGTCTGGCAAAATCACTCACCGTGGCACCCGGCGTGGCGGTGTAGCGCAGGCGGATGCCCTTCGGAATGCATTCCGCATCTGAAACACGCCAGCCGGCAACAGAGGCGTACAGCGGTTCACGCGTCAGCCAGCAGAAGCTGAGCATCACAGGCACCGGCAGCTGATGCGCCCAGGGATGCGGCGCTGAGGCAGGCAGTACAGGTTTTGCCGGCGTCATGGCCATCCTTGCGCGGAACGCGGCTTCATCGGCGGCCAGTCTCGCCCGTTCGCTGAGGGTGTCTCTGGCATACCAGCCGGCATACAGCAACACCATCAGCACCAGTGAAGGGAGTGCGACTTCCGAGGGGCTCAGGCGACGGCGGAGACGGCAGCGTTTGAGCTGAGCGCCTGTGAGGTCTGAGGTAACAGACAGAACATCAGTATCCTCATCAGCTGCTGCAACACAGCGGAATTCACCCGATTCGGAATCGTTAAAATGCAGGAAATTTCTGGCGGCGGACTCTGCATCAGCCCGGGTGCCGGTGAAGTCGCCCATGACCGAGAGGTGCCCGTTGCTTATGGCAAGAAACACCCAACTGTCATGCTCACGGCTCAGCCGGTATATGCCCCAGGCATTGCCGCTTTCTTTGAGCTGAAAGGCCAGAGCCAGTGAATACAGGCCGCTGCGGGTCCGGCCCGGGGAAACATTCCCCACCAGAGCATGCGGACGGGCCCCCTGAATCCGGTAGTGCGTGTCCGCTGCCCGGGTGCCGTGGCGGAGCCACTGAATACCGGACTGTGCCTCCTCCCACTCCATGCCGGCCACCCACTCGCGGCGGTTTTTTCTGTCCCTGACCGTTACGCCGGAGCTGAGCAGACGTGACGCTTTTTTAGATATTTTCATCGTTATTGCCCCAGTAAAACCGGTGTAACCATGATGACGAGCGTTGAGCGACTCTTTGCGCCGCTCTGACCGCCGCCCAGAAGGAAGTTCTCAGGCGTAAACGTCCCCTGCTTGTTGGAGGAGGCGTTCTGCTGTTCTGAGCCGGTGAGCACCAGCGTCTGCCCCGCGCGCAGGTTGACCTTGCGGGCAAGGCCTTCGGTCGCGGTGTTAGCCACGTCGTTACGGGTATTTCCGTCTTTGCTTATAAAGCTTTTAATGTCCGGCGGCGTGGTGTAACTGAAGGCAAACTGCAGCTGGATATCGCCATTTTCCTGCACAAAAGGCAGCATGGTAATGAACAGGCCGGTGGTAATACTGGTAACGGTCTGGCTGGATGTCACCCCTACGTTGGCCACCGCCGTGGAGCTGGAGCTGTTGAGCATCCCGGTATTGTTGGACAGCTGGTAGGCTATTGGCGTCAGGTTGGCTGTCGGGTCAGTCTGGTTCAGCGCCATCGTGACCGTACCCTGCTGCTCAAGCGCCCTGAGCATGAGTTGTGAGCCGGAAAACTTCTCAGCCCCGCCGGTTGCACTGTTCAGAATGGACAGGCCAAAACTCCCCGCATTGGCCGGGCCGCCGGTAAAGGTGCTGCCGACGCTCGCACCCAGCCCTGACACCGTTTTGGCAATCAGGCCCCAATCCAGACCCCGGTCGACGTTTTTGGTCTGGGTAACGCGAACTATCTGCAGTGTCAGCTGTACCTGACGTTTCAGTACTTTATTCTGGTAATCGATATACCGGCCGACCCTGTCCAGTACGTCAGGCGTGTCGGTCACGCTGAGCGTGCCGGTGGCGTCAGACAGCCAGTAGCGGCCGCTTTTTGGCGTGAGTATCTGCTCGACCGTTTTACGGATATCGTTATACAGGTCACTGTTCATGCCGTAGTTGGTTTTCTGATTCGAACTGACGTCGCCTTTGGTGCCGCCTGTTCCGCTCTGGTTGCCCAACTGAGCACCCGCCCCGGAGGTGATGGACGCGGAGCTGTCGACTTTGGTATTGAGGATGGCGAGCTGAAAGGTGCGCGTGTCCTGAATAAAGAAATCCACACGCCCCGTTGTGCGGCGAACGGAGAGGCCCAGCGTACTGGCGGCAATGTTCAGGGCTTCCTGCGCATCGCCCTGAAACCGCGTTCCCTGGAACAGGACGGGTTCAGATGCCGACATGACAGCGGGCTGCGCCGGCATCCCCATCTGTGCCAGCGGCACCCGACCGTTGTCGTCAGGTGCTGGGAGGCGGCCGCTCATCTGCGACGTGACGACGCTGCCACCGGCGGACTGCAGCAGCGCAGCGGACACCTCCGGCGAGATGTAAACCCGGAATCCACAGAGGGCATTAATGCGGCTGGCTATCTGCGGCAGCGTCAAACCTTCGGGGCTGTTAAAAAACACCGGACAGGGCGGCATTCTGACGTCGTCCGGCGCTGAAACAGCTGACTGAATGGGTTTCAGGTTAACCCAGGGCTTGTCCGCCCACACGACAGCCGGCTGCGACATATCCAGGCGACTTTGCAGTATCCGCTGTGCCGTGTAGCCCTGCGTATTGTTGTCTTTTTCAATGGTGGCCACGTCTCTGACCGAGCACGCAGAAAGCAGCACGGTCATGGCCAGCAGCGTCAGTTTTAGTGGGGTGCGCGACATCCGCTGCTCCTCAGTTAAGGTAAACAATGCTCCCCTCCGTCACGCCGGACGGAAGGGAAAGATTCATGTCTGTGCCGTCGTACATGCGCAGCCGGCCCCCGGAAACGGTCAGCGCCAGCGCAGAGGATGTCGACTGATTACGGAGCGCGGCATAAACCCCCGGCGTATCCGAGACCCAGACCCACAGCCTGCCGTTCTGGATGACACTCTGAATCCGCTCATCAGGGGGCGGCATCATGCCGGTCGCTGCTGGCGAAACGGGTCCGTCACCCACAGAGCGGCCATGCCGCCAGTCGTTCACCGCATCTGCCGTTCGCAGCATGTCGGTGGCAAGCCGCGAGGGCGCGGCCACGGTCACTGACTGCGTGACAACGTCTGAATTACGGCGCTGGGCGTCACTGGCCATCAGCCAGAAGAACATGGCCAGCGCGATAACCGGCAGGGCAAACCCCATGTCAGCGCCCTCCGGGCGTGGGGGTGTCGCTGACGGACACCAGGCACTGAATGCGGTTGGCTTCGGCAAACAGCGGCTTTTCAGCGTGGCGATACAAATCGAACACCTGCATCAGAACCGACTCGAAATTGCCGTGAAACACCAGGGGGGCATCGATGCGGTAGTCAAGTGCAACGGGCCAGATAAGGACCCAGTTGCCGCCATTGGCGCAGGGCGCTTTTGCCGCCCAGGCGGTGAGCGATTCTTTGAGGGTGGTGCCCGGCTCAGCCCGCCAGGTCTGACCCGTGGCTGGCGGCGTTACCGGCGTACCCATTGAATAAGTCGGTATGATGCGGCTGTCCGCAGCGGGTGCCGGTGTGACAGCCGTGGACGGCTGCTGATGCACGACTGCAGACGCTTTCGCAGCGGCATTCACTGTAGTCAGGGGGACTGTTTTGGTTTTGACGGCTGTTGGCGTAATGACTACATTATTCTGCTTCGCCGTGGTGTGCGCAGCAGCTGCGGTTCCCGCTGAAGCTAAAGAGGCCGGCTTCTGTGAAGAGGCCGGTAAATTGCCTGAGGTTACTGACGACTGACTCTGCTGCAGTACCGGCGAGGGAACGCTGAGGCTCTGCGGTTTGAGCCCTGAGGGCGTGACCACATCGCCGGTGAAAGGGTTTCTGGCAAGCCCGGATGCAGGCGTCTGTACTGATACGGCTTTAGTCTGCACAACCGGAGCTGCGTATGGCCTGGTGACCGGGGCGCTGACCGCAGGGCGAATGGCAGCAAGGCTGGCAGCCGGCGCGGAAAAGCTGCGGTACTGGTCGCGCAGTTCGAAGCAGACTTCACGGTTAACTTCGTCCACCTTCAGACGCCAGGCGGGACCCGCAACTACCTGAAGCGCTTCACTGAGCTTCAGCGGGCCGATGGTGCGCTGAACGGCGGGCAGCGGACGGCTTAAAAGTTCAGAAAACGCAGCTCTCGTTGCTGAACACAGTGAATAGCCTGACTCCAGCAGCAGATAGCGGAATCCTTCTCCGACCGTGCTGACCAGCTGCGCCGGCATAGTGATATCGACCACCTGGTTCAGCGGGTCCAGCTGCGCATCGGCTGGGCGGGTGCTGACCAGGGTATAGCGATCGTAACGCACCACCTCAGGCGAGCGGTTGCGGTAGATATCATCAAACCGGGCCGGTGTGCGGCTGCGGGAATACACCGACGCGGTGTCTGTCGCGGCTGTATTCACACAGCCTGCCAGCATCACCGTGCAGGCAATGATGCCGGCACGTTTAGCGGTCTGTCCGGAAGGTACTGCCATCAGGTTACACCCCAGGAATAGTCTTAATCAGGACTGCTATTCTGGCTGCAGCGTAACACCGGACAATTCAAAACTCTGATCGTGAACTGAACAAAAAATTTCCGGAAGGGAGAGTAGCCGCTTGCTCTTTCATACCTTTGTGATAATAAACAGGCTGAGGGCGTTCTCCGCAAAGATCGCTCTGGACAATGTAAAAGGAGAGCCAGGCGCCTAAAGGCAGTTTTTTGTACATCCGGTTTTCACCGTTTACTGATAAACCCCTGCGGCCTGCTACGTAATGTCATAAATGCAAATTTCATGGCAGGACAGTGTTATTAACTGGGGAGTAAAGGCTGATTTATGTATTACGGCCAAACAGCATCTTTCTGAGTGCAATGCCATCACCCTTGAGTCTTAGCGACTCAACAGCATTTCTGGATACGTTCAGGGCCATTTTTAATTATAACTTTCGGGAATTGGGGTGTAGATTAAAATTCAAACAAAAGAGATACCGCTCCACAGCAATGCCACTTGTCCGCCTAAATGGACTTTTTCAGCCAGGAAAAAGGAAGGTTAATATGTTCAAAGTTGAAGAAGAGAACGTTAACATTGTCATTGGAGAAGCCCTGTTATCACTGCTTGATGATGACGCTGAAGTCAGTACAGAAACGCTGTCGGCTCAGTTAAAGAGGATGCTTAAGACTGAAACCAGCGAAGCGCGTCGGAAGGCCATAAAGGATGCAATCAGGCAGACCGGAGGATTTTTACAAAGTGCAGGAGACGGGCAAGATAACGCGGCCCGAGGAAAAACTGCTCATGGTAGAGGAATGTCAGGGCCGTTCATCTGCCACTGATAACGATCGACCCTTCGCTCATAAACATACTGCAGGTGGTGCTTCAGGATGAGTCAGTTCCTCCTGCTTCTCATCATCTTAACGGCCTTTACGCAGCCTGCCCGCACCGCCCAGTCACTGGTTTCCTGACTGAGGCGGTTCAGCGCGGAAATAATGTCTTCTCTCATTACGCCGTCTTTTATGCTGAGCAGTTGCGAGGTAACGATACCCGTCAGTTCAAATGCCTTTTCCCTGGTATCCACTCTGGAACCCATGAAGCCTCCGTAAAGCGAATGTCCTTAAAGTATAGCACCCTGAGCGAAACGTCCCGGCAGTGCCTGTCGGGACGTTTCTGGCGTTAAAGCCTGTGCCGTCTGAATAGGGAAGGCTGGAATGCTTAAAGTATTACTGTAGTTTTGCCTGGCAGTCCGTCCCCACCCTGACCAGTGACGCAGACGAGAAAATTATTCATCATCGCAATTGCGCGCCCCGTGGCAATGAGGTCAGCAGCAAGCAGGACGTCTTCCCGGAGGAGTAGCTCCATAACGCCCGGCACCGCCATTCGGGCATGTATCGGCTCAAAGGCCCGGCTCAGGTGAAGCAGGTTGTTGGCAAATGTTGACGACGTGAGGTAATTCCCCCGGGTCAGCTGATTTACCATGAAGTCCACCCGCTCCTTCATGGCGCTAAGTGTCTTATACACCTGCACTGCTTCCTGTCCATTTCCTGGGTCATGACTCATACCTTAAATGTCTCCACCATGTTGCGCAGGACGTGGGCCTGCTCTGAAAGGGACTGAGAGGCGGAAGACGACTCCTCGACCAGCGCCGCGTTGTTCTGAGTGACGCCATCCATCTGGCTCACGGCAATGCTGACCTGTGAGATACCCTGCATCTGCTCCGAGGACGCCAGCGACAGTTCGTCCATGGATTCGGCCAGCTCGCCCACCATACCGACAATTTTCAGGATGCTCTGCCCGGTTGACGAGGCCACCGTGACGCCGCTCTCCACCTGCGTGACGGCCTGCTCTATCAGGGTTTTAATGTCTTTCGCGGCCGTGGCGCTGCGCTGCGCGAGCGTCCTGACCTCGCCGGCAACCACGGCAAAGCCGCGTCCGTCTTCACCCGCACGCGCCGCTTCGACGGCGGCGTTCAGGGCCAGAATATTGGTCTGGAACGCGATGCTTTCAATCACGGAGGTGATGTCGCGTACCTTCGCTGCACTCACTGAGATATCATGCATGGTGTCCGACATGCGCTTCACATCGGTTTCACCGTCGCGGGCCAGCTGCGCGGTCTCGCGGGCCGAATCTGCCGTCTGCCGGGCGCCGGCCGCGTTACTTTTCACTGTGGCTGAGAGCTGCTCCATGCTGGCAGCCGTTTCCTGCAGCGCGGCGGCCTGTTGTTCAGTGCGTGAGGACAGCTCTGTGTTGCCCTGTGAAATTTCATCTGCGGCCAGTGCCACGGAGGCGGACGAATCTTTAATCTGCGACACCAGGCCGCGAAGGTTCGCCTGCATACCATCCAGTGAAGCCAGCAGACTGGTTGTGTCGTTACGGCGCAGCGTAACCGGTCCTGTCAGGTCGCCGGCAGCGATGGCAGCGGCCAGCGCCTGAGCCTGAACCGGCTCACCGCCCAACTGTCGCATCAGGCTGCGGCTGACAATCAGGCAACCCGCCACGGCGGTCAGTACAGACAGCAGTGTCAGAATAACCAGTAGCGCACGGGTCCGGGAAACGGTCTCACTGGTTTCACTGACCGTATTTACCGTCTGCGCCCTCTGAATCTCGGTCAACTTGTTTAGCGCATTCAGTAACCTGCGCTGTGCAGGTCTCGCAGTCTTCAGCAGGTAAGCGGTCGCTTCCTGCTGACGGTTCTCCAGCCCCATTTTGCCGGCCGTCATCAGCGTCTGCATAGCATCACCTTCTGCCGCGAGTATTTCAGCCAGCGCGTTTTTGCCCTGCTCACTGACATTGCTGGTCATGCTGTCTACGAGCCTCTCACGTTCCGCGATGTACTTCTGGCGCTGAGTCGTCATACGCTCCCATTCAGGCCTGGAGTCTTTCTCATCGGTCAGCAGCGCCAGGTTGCGGACGGCAATCGCCATGTCGCGGATATCACCCCGCATATCCAGAACAATCGCAAACCGTTTCATTTTATTGTTTATCGCATCATTCATGCCGCGCTGCGCCTCGGTCAGCGCGTGCAGGGCAGTCCCGGTACAGATAACCAGAAGCAGAACAAGTAAACCAAAGCCTGTAGTAAGACGTGTTGAAACCTTCATTATTTTCCCTGGGTGTGATTGTCACTGTCAGGTTCTATCGGCTGCAGCAGGGGTAGACTCCACAGGCTTTACAAAATATATTTAACACAACTTAATTGATGTCAGTATTATTGCTGCCGGGGCACTCTGGCGGCGGTTTAAGGCATCCGTATCTGTCCGTGATATCCTTTTTATTTCCGGCTCACTGCGCCTGTCGCACAATATGGTTCACCAGACGCCTGCCGGACTTCAACCTCATCAGGAGCACCGGCATGACAAACCCTAGTGGCGAAAGTGAAAGTAACACCACTCAGCCCCATAATCTGGAGCAGTTTCTCTGTTTTGCGCTTTATTCCACTTCACTGGCCATGACAAAGCTTTACCAGCCGCACCTGAAGCCATTGGGACTGACCTATCCGCAGTATCTGGTACTTCTGGCATTGTGGGGAAAGGACGGGATCACGGTTTCCGAGGTGGGGCAGAGCGTTCAACTGGACTCCGGCACACTCAGCAATCTGCTGAAGCGCCTTGAGCAGGCAGGCTTCATCAGCCGTATGCGCGACACCCTTCATGATGAACGCAGGGTGATTATCCGCCTGACCGGAGCAGGCCGTGAGCTGGAAAGCAGGGCCGCCGGGGTGCCTGCTGCGATGATTTGTGAAATGGGCATTCCGTTTGAAACGCTCGCCAGCCTGCGTGACGGTATAAGGCATGTTCAGGAGAAAATCGTTCAGGCTTTGCCCTCACAGGGGAATCATAAAGCCTGATGTTCTGTGTCCGTTTCCTGCGCATCGAGGCAGTCGGGTTTCCGTTAAAAAGACTCAACTGACGCGTTCAGCTTGATTGTACTGGTCATTGCGGACTGAACATGGCGGTCTCGCCTGAATAGCAGAGTGCTGAACAGCTCATTTTAAAAAGCTAATCTTCACTTTAAGGAGTATATAATGAAAAACGTTGTACTCAGCATGCTGGCTAAAATATCGCACATCGATGCAGGTATGAAGCAGTTAACAGCCCGCGTTGAGGCGCAGTCTCTTCTCATCGGCGCGCTTGTTCTGGCTGTCAGTAAAGAAGGTGGCGTGACCGAAATGATTGAAAGCGCTAATAAGGCGATTAATACGGTTATTGACTCTGCCGAATGTGATGACCTGCTGAAGTCTGATGCCGCGCTCCTGCTCAGTGAATTTCAGAGTCTGCTGACCATTTCGAGGGCTGTTGATGAAGCAGATGAAGAAATTAATCATCAAGGTATTGCTCAGCTTAACCGTGCATTTAAACCTGTTGATTAAGCATGCCTGTCCGCTGGTCTGATTGCTCACAAAGCAAATGTTGAGCTCCAGCGGAAAAGCGGAGGTTCGGGTGAAAATATGCTTTTCAGAACGGCTGATATTCACAGGCCTTAGTCGGAGTGTCATACTAAATAAAACTTCCCCCTATATTCATAAAGACTTTACTGCCATCGGGATGGTTTTATTGCAGAGGGTATAGCCTGGGTAATTTATCTCTGACTGCCATTAAACTAACTTAAAAGAATTTGTGTTTTAAGACTTAAATTAAAACGCCAGCATCAGCTGGCGTTCTGGTTTATGAATTATTATGCAACATGGTGAGGGGGATGAGTTACGTCACCTCGGCCCGCCAGCAGGCCATCCACTGATATATCCTCATTGAGCACATCCCAGTGAATGCCACGTTTGCTCAGCTCAAAGTCGTTTCTGTCGCGATCTGAGGCGTTGAGAAGTTTTGGAAACCACACAAGTGGCACTCCCATCGTTCTGCCATCGCTCAGCTCAACCCACATGGTGCTTTCGTCGAACTTTACCGTTTTAGCTGAAATAGTCATTCCAGGCCTCCACAAAAAGCGTCTGGTTATCTTTAACCAGCTTTGTTAACTCTCTGAGCGTTCTGGAATCAAATCCATCATTAGTGCTCAGCCGGACTTCACCCTGCGTCCAGAATTTAGCTTCACCCTCTGCACTGCGAACATGAATATGAGCAGGTTCGAGGGGGTTTCCTTCGTTTGAATAAAAGAAAAATTTGAATCCGCGTACTCTGAGTATAACGGGCATAAACGTTTTACCCTGTGCATGGCTCGATTATGGTGAATAAAAAAGCGCCAGTCAAACTGGCGCTCCTGAGGGTATAACTTAATGAATCCTTTACGAAATTGCGTAGATGGCCTTACGACATACGCCATAGCCGTGTCCGAGGAACGGTATGTCATCGTCAAAGTCCATTGGCGGCTCGTTCGCCGGATTACTCGGAGCCGTCTGTTGTGCCTGAGAAGGCTGAGGCTGTTGTGGCTGGCCCCATGTACCCTGCTGGCCTGACGGCTTATTGTTTCCACTGGTGTTGGTGCTGTTTTTAGCCCCGCCCAGCATCTGCATCGTTCCGTTTACATCAACCACGATTTCGGTCGTATAGCGTTTAGTACCTTCGCTATCCTGCCATTCCCGTGTTCTGAGTTTGCCTTCGATATAGACCTGTGAACCCTTACGCAGGTATTCACCGGCAATTTCAGCCAGCTTTCCAAACATTACGACACGATGCCATTCGGTTTTTTCCCGGTTTTCACCGGTCTGTTTGTCACGCCAGGTTTCGGAAGTGGCCAGAGAAAGGCTGGTCACTGCAGTACCGTTTGGCATGTAACGAACTTCGGGGTCCTGACCGAGATTACCGACCAGGATAACTTTGTTGACGCCGCGTGCGGACATAATGAATTCCTCTTAGAAATGGGGTGAGAGGAACACACCCGCCGGGATGTGTTCCGGCGGTGTGTCCGTGACGCTTAGAAAGATTCCGGATCGTAAGCCTTTTGAGCGGCTGGACCGGTTTCTGGCGTCTGGGAAGCGTTAGGAGCCTTGTAAACAACGACCTGTCCCTTTTTGATGAACTCAACCTTTATCAGGCGGGCCTTCAGTGAGGGGCGGGATTCACCGGCATGCTCACCGCTTTGCAGGGTAAACACGTCGGCTTTCAGGCCGCTGAGTACAAACCCAATAAGGACTTTTTCCTCTTCATCAACGGCTTTCTGACAGCGGTTGATGAGGGATGTCTGCTCTTTACCTGCAACGGTAATGTCGAAGCGGGTATAGGAAGCATTGTCAGTCGGACCCGTCAGGGCATTGATGACGGCACAGGTAAACTCACCATTAGAGCCCTGCAGTCGACGAATCGAACTGAGGTAGCCGATACCACTGACGTTCAGGTTGAAATACTCTTTCTGGCTGTTGCCGGTAGTGGCTGAACCAGCAGAGGCAGTGTTGTTTGAAGCAGGGGTGTTTGCAGTTACAGTCATGATGTTATCTCCGGAGTAAAACGAAACAGGGAGCGGAGAAACATCAGTCCCGTGCGGGAGAGAGTTTCCCGCAGGGGGTCAGCAATTAATTGCCGACAGGCTGTATTAGTGAAGTGGACCTTGACCTTAAAAGGCACCTGTTTGCAAAGGTTAAACAGGTTTGAACCGCCCGAAAGCGCCATCTCTCAGGTTGTGATGGCATTGGCATGTGATTACCCGAAGGCGTTCCTCTCAAATCACCGGAACATTGGCAGTTGTCGGAAGGACAACGTTTAGCCTCTTTATCTTTCACGTACACGCGGCGCTTGTCAATCTGGCCGCGTATAAAAATTCATCAGTGCGCGGATAATAAAAAGCGGCACCTCTCGGCACCGCCATTGGGGTCTGCACCATCGACCTTTTGTTAACCTGCCTGACGCAGTTGCTCCGCTGGCGCGTTCAGCGCCCGGCACGGGTTTCATGGAGTTTTCGTGCCTTACCGTCTCACGCTCAGGTGTGGGCATGGGCGGTCAGACTGTACTCCGGCAACACATGCATTAGATGCTGACGGAGCCCGCAGTCACGGGGTGCGGCTTCAGAGCCGGCGTCACAATAACAAAGGCGCTACCCGCCCGCAATCGGATAAGACGGGTTAATTCTTTTTTGTTTTTGTCGACTTAGCACGGGCCGGGCTTTTACGTTTTGCCTTATCCAGACTGATGATCCCTTTGCATTCCGGGTAGCGCGTACAGCTGCGAAACTCCCCCTTAGGGCTTCTGCGCAGAGCGGTTTTGCTGCCACAGAGCGGGCACGGAGGCGAAGGAGGTACCCGGATACTGATACGCTGCTGCATTCCCTGGCTGACTAACGTCGCGGTCCAGGCTGTCTGACGCTGCAGAAAGTCGTTCAGGTTCAGACGGCCGGCAGCCACTTCATCCAGCGCCTGCTCCCAGAGTGCAGTCATACCCGGGTCGGTCAGCTGCGCTGGCAGTGCATCGATGACGTCCGCACCCAGGTCTGTTGCCAGAAGTTTACTGCCTTTGAGTATGATGAATCGGCGGCTCAGCAGCTGCTCGATGATGCCGGCCCGTGTTGCTTCAGTGCCGAGCCCGGCGTTTTCTTTGAGGATTTTACGCAGCTGAAGGTCCGTGACATACGCAGCGGCGTTCATCATGGCACCAATCAGCGTGTCAAAACTGTAGTGCGCAGGCGGCTGGGTCATCAGCTGCTTAACCTCTGAGCCGGTAACGCCGCACTGTGCACCTTTGCTGAGTGGTGGCAGGGCACCTGCGTTTTCATCATCTGCAGCGTTCTTATTCTCCTCGTCCTTTGTAAACAGCACTTTCCAGCCCTTCAGGACTTCGGTGCGGCCGGTCGTGCGGAACAGCTGGCCACCAATATCAAAGGAAATGCGCGTCGCATCCGACTCGCACAGCGGCAGAAACTGGGCCAGGTAGTTGCGACGGATAAGCAGGTAGACCTGGCGCTCTGTCTCAGTCAGGCCGGACAGCTGAACGGCGTTGCGCGTGGGGATAATGCCATGGTGCGCCGTGATTTTTTTATCGTTCCAGATGCGGGAAACAAACCCTCTGTCCAGTTGTGAAAGCAGGGATGCGAACTCAGGTGAGGGGTCAGTCCGCGCCATGGCATCAAACACGGCCGGGATTTCTTCCCGCATCGACTCAGGCAGCCAGCCGCAGTCTGTGCGGGGATAGGTCGTGGCCTTGTGCGTTTCATACAGGCTCTGGGCGGTGTCCAGCACCTGCTGTGGCGACATATTCCACATCTTGCCACAGGCCCGCTGCAGCGTTCCCAGTGAAAAGACCAGCGGGGCGGCCTCTTTCTCGCGTTTAGTTTCGTACTCCGTCACCGTGGCAACACCCGCCTGACGGCAGAGCTGCGCCACCTGCTGTGCAATATTCTGGTGAATACAGCGCTGTTCCTCATCCGTATAGACGGCGGCCGGGACCCACGATGCCTGAAAACTGACACCTGAAGCACTGAGCACAGCCTTAACCTGCCAGAAGGGCTTCGGTACAAAGGCAGCAATTTCGCGGTCGCGCCGAACAACCAGTGCCAGCGTGGGCGTCTGTACACGCCCGACTGAGACCACACCCTCAAAACCTGCTTCGGCTGCCCGGAGGGTATACAGCCGGGACAGGTTCATGCCGACCAGCCAGTCCGCGCGTGAGCGTCCCAGCCCGGCATGGTACATCCCGACCGAAGCCTGTCCCGGACGCAGGTCGCTCAGAGCAGCCCGGACGCTGAGCTCGTCCAGTGCCGAGAACCACAGGCGCAGAATCCTCCCCTCCCAGCCGCAGTAGTCCAGCAGTTCGCGGGCGATGACTTCACCTTCGCGATCGGCGTCGGTCGCAATGACCACCTCATCTGCCTGCCTGAGCAGTTTCTCAATGACCTTAAACTGATCCTGCGTGTCCTTTTTAACGACAACCTGCCATCTTGAAGGAAGAATAGGCAGCACAGACAGCGACCAGGGCTTACCGTACTGCTGGCCATAGACCTCCGGGGGCGCGGTCTCCAGCAGATGACCGACCGCCCAGGTGACTGTCACGCCATTACCCGTCAGAAAGCCCTCACCACGCCGGGTCGCGCCCAGTACGGCGGCAAGGTCACGCCCCTGAGAAGGCTTTTCGCACAAAAATAACCGCATCACCGGCCCCGCTACTGACCGGCTTTATAACGCAGGCGCAGAAGGTTCACGCTGGCTTCATTAACTGGCGGGGAGAACGCCGAGCGTTTGTCACCGAGCAGAACGGCCCGGTCGGGTTCACCAGCTGCTTCGCAGGCTTTTCGCCAGGTTTCATTATCTTCAGCGGCATCGATACGAGTGGCGTCAACATGACGGTATGAAAGTACCGTACCGTAAATCTGTCGTAGAAGACGACCACCTTCGCTCAGATACTGATCTCTTTTAGAACGTGTTATAAGACCGTAATGAGATGCCTGCAAAACCTTTTTGGCAAACTGATCGAATCCCATGAGCAGGAATACACAGCGATAACCCAGAGGGGTTCGGGTAAAGACATTAATGTCGAGTGGCTCAGCTGATTCCACGTCGCTGACCGACACACCTTTAGGCAGCATGCTCATGTCTTTATCAATCTGTTCCAGCAGAGAAGTCATGGCTTCAGAAGCAGACCTTATTTTTTCTTCAAGCTGGTACATCGCCTGATCTGCCCAGGGGTTATTCCTGAGCGAATCCTGATTTATCTGGCCTGCTCTCTGGAAAAACTGAGGCATACCGATGATCCCGTGTCGCCCGGGCTTATCAGTCTCATTCTTTTCAGGTTTGCGTCCCTGCCAGAGTCCAATTGCATAATTAGTATGAAGCGCTATCGTCATTTCGGACTGCAATGCGCCCGTCCGCTTGTCCGTTTTATCAGCCATTGTTGTCACCTGCCGTCAGTTAAGATGAGGCGACATAGTCCTGAATTATCAGGTTTTACAACAGCCTGAAACTCATAATTCCAATCCGCTAATTATTATCAGTAAATCTCAAGACCTCAAAGCACCAGCTGAGCTGATTATATTTAGACACTGTTGCGCTCCGCATCTCTGTTTGCTATTTGACCGCTGTTGCGCTCCGCAACAATGGTTAATATTTGACCGCTGTTGCGCCCCGCAACACTGGTTATTATTTGACCGCTGTTGCGCCCCGCAACACTGGTTGTTATTTGACCGCCACTCCGCTTCCTGACATCGACTTTTATAAATCGCAGAATATTTGACCAACATAAACAACTCAGTTAGCTGAACTGTCGTCTGATAGCGGCGATCGCAGCGCTGACCTGTTCAGCGGTCGCACGGTTTTCAGGCAGGACGGGAGCCGTATGTTTTGACTCTGATTTTGGCGAAGACCTGCCTGCAGCACTGTTTACAGGCTTTGCAGAGCCCTGCGCAGAATGCGTCGCAGGAGCTTCAGACGGCCGGAATTCGCCCTGTCTGGAACGTTTCAGCATGGTGAACATCCAGCCGGCAGGGTTCGCCAGGCGGCCTTTGCTCAGTTGCTCCTGCAGCAGGCCGCTCAGGGCGTCAGCCACCGGCACCGGCAGCGCACAAAACTGCTCGCTGACCATCTGGCGGTCTTCGTTGCTCAGCATGGCCAGAAAACTCTCGGGCAAAACCGGCTGGTCAGCAACGTACGTTTCTTTAATCACACTCTGTGTGAAAGAACGTACGTTACGGTTCGAATTTCGAACTCTGTTGTAAGTGACTGATTTATTACTTAGTTCGGATTCCGTACTCAGTGATTTTCGAGCCTGCGCATGACTGAGTTCGGATTCCGAACTCAGTATTTCAGGAGATTTTTCAGCAGTTTTCTGACTGAGTTCGTTTTTCGAACCCGGTTGTTCCGCGCCGTTTTTACGCATCATGGCCAGCGGCGTTGACGGAGCATTGAGGCGACTTTCAATCAGCGCAAGGCGGCTGTGGCGGTGGCGCATGCCGCTGTCCTGCAGAATGTCGTTAACGATGGCCAGCGCCGTCATGCGCACGGACTTGTTCTTACTCTGGCAGCTCTGCTCAACCAGCGTCAGCCAGCCCGGGTCGAAGCTCTCCGCATCACGGTAGCCCAGCGGCTCATCGTGCTGAGCATAGATGTTGCCACGTACCCGGCCGCCCTCGTCGCGCACCTTTTTACACAGGCTTATCCAGCCCGTGAGCCGCAGCATCAGCAGCGTGCGGCTCACGGTTTCACGCGAGGCTTTGTCCGAATGTGCTGAGGCAAGCTGTGCCTGCAGTTCGTCATAGGTCGGAAACACCGCCCCGTCATTCTGCTGGGCATAAAGGCGTATCATCACCCAGGCGGTTTTATCGAGCGGCGACAGGCGCGTGTCGAGAAACAGCCGACGGGGAAACGCATCGTGGACGTTGCCCATAAACAGCAGACCGCTCCGTTCCTGGCTGGAGTCGCCATTCACTGCCCTGCGCTCAAGGCTTTTTTCCATGCGTGACAGCGTGTGCGCCACAATGCTGTCGGCGGGTATGTTCATTTTTTGTTCCCCTTTTTTACCTGAGACAGCACAGTGCCGGGATAACCCGGCACTGTCTGGTCTTCGCTGGTCGTCCGTTACCGGCGAATTTCACGGTTATATGTCTCATGGTCCATCAGCCACCACTGCCGGCCACCGTCCTTGCTGAGCATTCGCCAGTAGGGGCCGACATCAATTTTAAGGTAGCCGTTGAGGGCGAGCCGCCGGAACACCTTTTTACCGCTGCAGAGCGCAAGGAACAGCTGCTGAGCCCGGCGGCGCACTGCTGGCGAAACCTGCTGACGCCGGGTGAAATCGCTTAACTGCATCAGGCCTCCTTACGCAGCGCTGGGATTGAGGAAACCCGTTTTGATGCCTCCCGGCACCACTGGCAGACCTTCGTCCATACGGCGGTCAGCGACAGGCTGTGAAGCTCAGCCGCGAGCATCATCGCCTCCAGCGCCTTGTGCGAGTCCGGCGACTCAAGACCGGTGTTTTTCCACTCGTTCCAGAGAAGCGCATCCTGCTCCTCGGTCAGAGACTGCGTCCTGCCCTGTCGGCTCTCAATGCCCATCAGACGGCGACGGCTGCTCACGTCAGAAGGTGACATGCCAAAGTATTTGTCCATCAGCTCCATAGAGCCGCCCAGCTCAAGGGCGCGGTCGATCATCAGCATACGGGCCTGCTCGTTGCGGGCCTGGTTGAGTATCAGCCAGAAGTTCTCGTGGTTTAATTTGACGTCCAGGACGGACACCTTCGACTGACCTATATAGTGCAATTCGTCGAGGCTGAGGCCGCTGAGCACGCGAATTTCCTCAACTGACAGGCCCAGCGATTCGCAGCGGCGGATATTCCCGCATTTGATGTCCATCAGCAGTGAGCTAAGAATACTGGCTGTTGCGCCGGAAAGGTTTTGCTGGTTCACAGACCACCTCCCGTGCAGATCTGGCTGGTCAGCCGTATTGCATCAAAAATCCAGCCTGACAGACAGGCCCCCAGTAAGAGTGTGTTAATCATTGCGTGTGTCTCCCGCCGTAAGCTGCTTATTAGCCTGCGCCCCTGCCAGGCCGTAACTGAGTTCGGCCTGACGGCCTGCGAACCATCCTGCGTTTCTTGCCAGTATGTCGCCGCGACAGCGTTTCGCCTCGCGCGTGACAAGCGCAGAGAAGGCCTGTCCCGAATGCCGCTGCGCAAGCCAGCGCTGTAGCAACTGATTCTCACCGTCAGGCGTACTGAAAGACTGCAGAACCTGCCAGACGCCGGAGACCCATCCTTCACGGAACTGGTCGGCACGGCCGCGAAGCGTACTCTTCTTAATACGCTGCCTGCGGTAACTCGACATGTGCGCATCTGTTGCCGCCCGCACTTTGCGCTGCAGCACGGTATAGATATAGAGGGCCAGCTCGGGACGTTCCCCGAAGCCGTAGAAGTGGAGTGAGCGACGGATCAGGCGCAACCCGCCCGTGCTCACGTAACCGTACCAGCCGAACCAGCACCGGCAGCCTGTAGCCATGCATACCACTGTGGCCAGCGAGTGCATCCAGGCGGGGACTTTCTCAGCGTTACTGGTCAGCTGTTCGCAAACCGATTCACCTATCTCACTCAGCGAAATCTGATCGTCAGTCAGACCGTGACGGCGCATAAGCCGCTGGGCCAGCGCAACCGCCCGGGCGGCTTCATGATCGTTGCTGTTCTGCGTCCCCAGCGCCATCAGGCGACGGATGCGACGGGTGAGCTTTGAGTTTTCAGGCATGACGCGCCCCCCGGTAACTGCCTGCCATGTGTAGGGCCTTTTTCTCCTTGACGTCCTGGCAGCCGGCGCAGAGTTTCACACCAGGCATCGCACGCTGGCGGCCTGCTGGAATGTCAGCACCGCAGCACTCACAGAACTCGTTTGACGGCTCATCAGTTCGGAGCTGCGACCGGACGGCGTCAATGCCGCGCTGAATGAATAAAGCCGTACTGGCCTGTGCCATTTCGTCGTTCAAATCATCAGACATTTTCTCCCCCTTTTGCGGCAAGGCGCTGCAGCTCACGCAGGCGGCGAATGATGCGAATAAGGCGCATCATTTTGACCACCATGACGTCGTCAAATACCGGCGTGTCGGCTGGTTCCTGAGAACCAAAAAAATTCAGACAGAACATGAACATGTTGCACTGCTGATTAGGCAGACGACCGGAAAGGCCTGCCAGGAATAAGCTGAATTCTCTGCTGCCGCCTGATACGGAAAAACCGGCAGACTCAGGGCTTTTGTCCTCACTGATGTCGCTTACACACCCCATACCTTCGGCAATTTCGTAGACAAGTCGGTAGGCCATGTCCTGGAGATGCTCAACATCATCCTGCATAGCCGGGATCAGCCAGATGTCGCTGACGGGTTCAAGGCCGGTTTCGGCAAAGCTCACGGACCCGGCTGACATTGACTCCGCATCGTCCTGCTCTCCAAACGCCGAGGCCAAGGAAAGACTCCCCAGAGAAATCAGCCCCGTGCCGTGTTCAGCGTTATTGTTGACACCATCACCGGTAATAACGGGACGGCCACCAAACAGGTCATTCTGGATTTCTCTGCGCGGAAGGCTGCCGGCGCTGATGCCGGAACTGTCGGGCAGAACGGTATGACCAGCTTGCTCAGGAGCGGGTTCGGGGCAGGTTGAGCCAGTGAGAGTGCCTGAGCGCAGGCCGGTGACGGGCGTGCTGGAAGTCGTGTCATCCGTCAGAACGGTAAGGGGAGCAGTGTGCCCGCCGGAACGCTCCGGGACCGGGCTGAGGGTCAGTGAGGGCATGGCCGGCGGCTCCCCAAACTGCTCGCGGCGCTTCTGTTCCTTAGGGTCGAGCTCAATCAGCCAGCGGTCATAGTTCAGGCTGGGGTGTGGCAGAGCCTTTATAAGATGACCAATAAATTCGTCACGAAAATGCTCAAGGGTAAAACTGTCAGGGTCGTTGAACTGACTGCAAGTCTGAGAAAAAACTGACTGAAAATTATCAGTCGTGTCCACAGCTAATCGAAATTTCAGCCACACTTTCTCCGCGAGGGAACGAAGATTAAGTAACGGAATAACCTGACTCCGGCTCAGCCCGCTTTCAAGTAACTCAGGCATAGAGGGATAAAGATATTTTAACGTATCCTCCATTCTGCTGATGCTGGATGCATGAATCGGATAACCCTCTAAATTCAAAAGGTCTGAAAGTTCACGAAGCGAAACAGAATGCCCAAGTAACTCCTCCTGAATAGTTCTCGCATTGTGTACGCCAAGTGCTTTATCCAGATATGTCAGATCCCCCCTGACCTCATTCTCAGCAAGATGGCCAACCAGACATTTAAGACGGCCCGGCCACGGTTTGAAGATGGTGTGAACACGATAAAAACGCTCTTCGCCTGTTTCCTGCCACAGCTCACATAAGATTTGATAGCGGGTATTCCCGCCATCACTGAAAATATAAACATCGTCACCCTCTGGGTTACGGGTAACTTTGGGGATAGAATCCAGGCCTCTCGCCCGAATTGACGCTTTAATTTCGTCAAAACGGGGATTTCTGCTTTTGCGCGGATTGTCGGGATTCGGACGAAGTTGATCCAGCGTCAACACCATGGCCATCTCGCTGACTGGCAAGGGGGCCTCTGAGACATTACCCCCCTGCTGCGCCGGTGATTTTCCCCGGAGCAGCATCGCTGTGCCCAGGTTCAGGTTGCGCACGTTATTCATGAAGACCTCCCGGCATCGACCCGGAGATTCTCAAAACGGGTATAGCGACCTTCAAAACGCAGCCGCAGGGTGCCGGTTGGCCCCTGACGCTGTTTGCCTATGATTAGCTCTGCCAGGCCTTTGTCCGGGGAGTTTTCTTTGTAAACCTCGTCACGGTAAACAAAAATGATGACGTCAGCATCCTGCTCAAGCGCACCCGAATCACGCAGGTCGCCGCAGTTGGGGCGTTTGTCAGCCCGGCTCTCCAGGGAACGATTGAGCTGGGACAGTGCCACCACCGGGCAGGCCATCTCTTTCGCCAGGGCTTTAAGCGACCGGGATATCTCTGCGATTTCCTGAGTGCGGTTTTCCTGATCCGGGCAGCGCATGAGTTGAAGATAGTCGAGGCCAATGATGTCAGGGTTACCGTAGCGGCGGGCGTTGCGTCTTGCCCGCACCCGGAGCATGGCCGGCGTCAGATCACTGGTGTCATCAATGAGCAGACGCTCTTTCATATCGCCAGTCAGTAATGCGAAGGCACCTGATACTCGTGCCCAGTCCTCATCATCCATCATCCCGCTTTTCATGCGGGTCAGGTCAACGTTGCCGAGCGACGACACCATGCGCATCAGAATTTGCTCCACAGGCTGCTCCAGACTGTAAAACTGGCCATTTAAGGCCACGTTTTTCATCAGAGCATTAACGATGATGTTTATCAGCAGCGCCGTTTTCCCCATAGAAGGACGTGCGGCAATGAGGACAAGGTCGCCCGGCTGGAGGCCGCTGGTAAAGGCGTCAAGCTCGTCAAACCCGGTTGGCGTGCCAGTAATGCCGTCAGGCGTCTGGCAGCGCCGTTCGAGTTCCGCCGCCAGCTTTTCCAGTCCGCTAACCATGCTCACGCCCTGCTGCGGTTCGGCCCGCTCTGCCAGCTGCGTGATTTTCCTCTCGGCCGTTTCCATCGCGGCCGCAATGTCAGCGCCCGGCGCGGTGGCTGAAGCATGTATCTCACTACCGATGGCTGCCAGCTGACGCCCGCGACTGTAGCGGGCCACGATGTCGCAATAGTGCGTGATGTTAGCCACGCTCGGGGTGTTTTTGGCGATCTCAGCCAGATAGGCAAAGCCGCCCAGTTGCTCAAGCAAGTCCTTGCCCCGGCTTTCAATGCTCTCGGTAAGCGTTAGCAGGTCAATCGGCCTGCCTGCCGCCACAAGATGCGACATAGCATTGAATATTTCCCGGTGAGCCTTATGAAAGAAATCATGAGGCCTGAGACGCATGACAACTTCATCCCAGCAGTCATTGTCCAGCATCAGGCCGCCAATGACGCTCTGTTCTGCGTCCAGTGCACAGAGGCCTGGAATATTTCTGCGTTTGTCAAACATGACAACCTCCCTTACGCGAGATCGCTAAGGAGGGACGAGAGCCGCATTCATTCAGTGACGTTATACCTTTTATTTTCAGAGAACTGACATTAAGGCAAAAATTTGTAAAGGGTGCCGGACGAACAGTTGCCGGGAGTAAACTCCCCGAGACTGTCTGCATGATTTCAGACCAATGTGGTTGCCGCCCCTGGTCTGAAGATGCGGACAGCATATTCATGTCAAAACTTTGAAGGAAATATCCATGAATACATCTACACAGCTGCCGTCCGGCATTGATTTTTTTAACTTTCATGAAGATGACGGGCTCCAAGAAACCATGTTTCTTATTTACTCGAGCTATTTCTGGGCCGTTGCACGAGAACACTCTGAGGACGTTGTATCCCGCCATACGATGTATCGCCTGCAGTGGCTGGGTGACTGGCTTGCAGTAACTAACGGATGGAAAGAGATGAATCCCGGAATCACTCCCCTCAAAGCCCTCCAAAGTTACCTTATTCTGCGCCACAATTTTTCTGCTGCTGAGGCTGCCAAAATGACTGCTGGAGAGATGAATATGGCGCTTGAGGCAGAATGGGAAACTTATAAAGCCAGCAGTGGTGCCAGAGACTTTCTGCGCCGCGTTGAGAAGCGTCTTGACTCGCTTGATGACCCCTACACGGGCAGGCACTGATGCCAGTAGTTGGTAAACAGTGAATCTAGGGGGCGTAAAGGTAAACATCATTTCACGTCCCCTTCTTCTGAAAGTACGTCGAATTTATGCTTCCACTCAGGGAACAGTTCGCAGGCAAGTTTGTGCATAGAATCAAAGGCCGAATCACTGGTACGGCTGGTTTTCTTCTCCAGACGGTGAACCGGTAGCCCGCTTGCGTGTCCCTGCTTATAGACCGTCAAATCGTAAATACGGGTATTTAGCATCGAGATTGCAATCTGCTCAGACTGTGCGCTGTAGGCTTTGTCATGGATAATCTGCTCAGCCTGCTTAAGCGTTTCTGTGGCCAGGTTGGTATAATCCATACAGTTGACCAGCATACGTATGGCAGGGAGTTTTATGCCAAATGCAGAATACGGCACAAGATCTTCCATCAGGGTAACGGTTCCGCGCATGAATTCGCGCACGTCAGGCAGTACGGGTTTAACCATGCCGATCATTTCCCCCGTTGAAGCAAGGATAATCAGCTCGGACATCACCGTTTTCGCACCCTGGGAATCAATCAGAATGACGTTGTACCCCTCGAACAACGGTGCAGAAAGCGCATTGCGCAGCCGGACTCGTCCGTCAGGCACGTTAAGCATGTAAGTTGGGAGAAGATTGCGTGGATCGTTTGAAACAATAAGGTGGAGATTATCGATTTGCGTGCGGGAAATGATGTTATCTGCTACTGAGAGGTTTACGGTCTGCATGAGCAGCTCGTAGAGTCCGCAGGGGGCTTCATAACTCAGGGGAAATATACTGCTGGCCGTTGGCTGAGCATGGTCGCCATCAATAATGAGAACCTTCAGGCCGGCATCGGCCAGAAATCCACCAAGATTAGCGGTTTGAGTTGATTTACCCTCTCCACCTTTGGTAGAAACTACGGGTATAACTTTCGTTTTTGAATGCATTTAATCACCTGATAACTAATAGTTAATCAAGTGCGAGCAAATGCATACTCAACTGCGATTCAGGGACACGGGGATTGAAAATCCCCGTGTCCCTGGTTCGATTCCGGGTTCGGGCACCACAAATTTGAAACCCTCGCTTCGGCGGGGGTTTTTGCGTTTGGGGCTTTTAAAGCTCTGATTCAGTGGGCGAGTGGGCCTGATCCAGGAGAGGGTAAGGTTTTGATTTCCGGGGTTGGGGTTATAGTCGAGATTTTTACGAAAAGATGCGCGGAGCAGGCGGGAGTGGATAGCACAGAGGCGCATTTTCACTTTCACCTGAATAACAAGCAGGTTCGCCGTATACCAGCAGGCGTTATACTGTTGCAAGTGATGAATGTGGCTCCCTGCTGACAATTCAACAGTTTTCGCAGCAGGAGGAAACTGAATGACGACACGTACATTATTTTTAGTCATCTTTTATCGCGCTTTAGCATTTTAAACATTCCCGGTGTTATGACACCCGAAGTTGAATGCCTCAACAATAATACGATTCCTTTCCTAAAAAATGTGGATATATAAATTCAAACATTTCTCAAAAAATGCACTCCGTGATCTAATGTAGTGAAGCTCTAAGGGCAATGTAAAGTAAAAAAATTATAAAGGCGTTGTGGTTACAGTGATGATATTACTGAAATTTCCAGCTGATGGTTTTTCATCTGAGCGGATAGCAGTGAAACCTAGATCAAAAGAATGATTATCAGAATTAGCATTAAATGAAAACTTACCGTCAGAACCAAATAACGTACTTTTACCATCGATGTCTGGGAGAAAACCTAAACCTCCTCCAGCGACAAGGTATCCCGATGAGGCAACCTTATTAGTACTAAGGCTGATATTAATGCCAGAGCTGTAAGAGCACTGAGAGAAAACTTTCACACTTTTAGTAACTCCTGCAGACTGCCCCGGGGAAAGTTCGGCGAGCTGAGAGGTGGTATAGGTTCCCATATCGAGATTGGCGTCACTGATGGTTGTGGTACATACCGGAGGAGGGGGCAATACGTTTACGATATATGTAAACGTATCGTCATTTTCTCCGTAATTATGTCTGATATTAATAGATACACTTTTACTCTCAGAGGATTCATTTGTGAATAAAGCAGACACAGATTCTGATAGTTTCTTAACCTCCTTACTTGTATCGGGGGCATTTTGGAGAGCATAAGAATGTTTCAAACCATCGAGTGGGAGGTTAGTAATATCAGCATATGAGGCAGTCTGATCTCCGTAGGTGTAAGTAATTTTTGCTGAGACGGAATTCTTTTCAACCGAAATATCCCCATTTTTAGTCGCTGTAATATCATATTTGTAATCAGGCATGATTGTATGACCCTGGTATTGAGACTGCAGTTTCATTATACATGGCTTGCCTGAATGACAGGTGAAAGTATTGCTAGCGGAGTCAGCGTAAACATACTGAGTACAAAGAGTTAAAGAGAATATGGCAAGCACTTGCAGCATTAATAACTTACACTTTGGAATGAGATGCTTTATTTTAAGAATAAAATCAATCATGTGACAATCCCCTTGTATATATTCCTTGAAGGCTTCAGACCGTTAAAATTTTTAACTCTCGCCAGTCAATATCATGATGAAAAAAAACCGCCCTGTTAAGGGCAGTTTGACTAATTAGTTATAGGCAACATTGAGTGTGACTATACTGCTAAAATCACCCGAGGTTGGCGAGGAGGCACTAGTTTGAATTAGTTTTGCCGTAAATCCCATACTGACTTTATTATCAACAATCTGGTAATCTACTGAGCTTCCTGCGTTAGGCAAAAGTTGAGATGCCTTAGTGCTTCCACCATAAAGACCGAGGGCCACACCTTGTGCTCCATTACTGGTGGCGTTTGCAAAAAGCGTCTGATTTGTTGTGTCGGGCGTACCATCCGCCGTTACCGTAACAGATTTTGAACCAGACCCGCAGCCTTCCAAATCTAGTGCAAACGTTTTTGTAGCACCTGATGAGCCTGTGCCTGAAAAGTCTCTTAAGGAAGCGCGTCCTAAGGCAACATCAATCCCTGAAGCACTCCAGCTTGGTGTGCAGGTATTATCAACAACGGTTGCTGTCACAGTAACCTTCGCAGAGTCAGATGCTGCATAAGCATCAGTAGCTGCACAGGCAATAAACATATTCATTAAAAATACCGTACCGATTTTTTTTGTTGAAGGCATTACAAATCCTTAATAACTTTAATTTAACATTTGAAATAAGAGTTTTTTCACAGTCACTATTTCACTTACACACCAGACTCAACTGAATGATTGGGGCATTTTGGTTTATTTTGGATAAGTCATAGGGGGCGATACATTGTTCATTATTATGATTGCCCCACTTAGCACGAAGAAATCCTTTCTCTTTTAAGCCCGTAAGATAGACATCTCCGTTTTCATCAACAATGCCAGCATTATTATTATCTGAAAAAGAAACCCTGGCACCAAAAGGTAAGGGTTTACTCTTAAAATTCAGGGTGAGAAGTGCCTGGTGCCCTTTTTTAACATTGAAACTGGCCAGCACTAATGCGCCTTCTGTAGGTACGACATATCTCACCGGCTCTTCTATTTCAGTAAACTGATCGAGTTCACTGACATCCAAAGCGACGCGATTACGACGATAATCTGAAGCATTACTTTTGATTGTGTAACCACGCCAGTCAGTACTTACGCCCGGGTTGTCTTCAACAGGCACATATGATGCATCAGGTGCTTTAACAAGAATGTTGGTTTGACCTAACTGCTGTCCAATTGTTAAACCGTACTCTGACAATACAGCGCTCCCAGTTGTTCCGTATCGTAATTGGCTGTAATCATTACTCTGACCGTAACCAAGTGAAATTCCGCCATATGCCCCTTGATAGTCCACAGAGGCGTCTCCAAAATTATCACCCTTCTGACTGTAAGCCTGACTAATGCCCCAGTTTAAATTGTTGCTGCGAAGTGCACTTCCGCTGAGCTGCATTTGGTTCGAAATACTGCCGCTATCTCTATTAATACTGTATGAGAGAGTAGTATTACTGAGCGTGCTGTTACCCGGTAACCAGTTATCAAGTGGAACAGAGAAGGACAGATAGATGTTCTTATCAGCATTTGGCTGGTTGCTGTATTTACTGTATCCTGCTGACACCTGATAATTCACTTTCCAAAGGGAACTATTGAATCCCATTTGGAAAGAAGTGGTCGGCGCCATGCTTCCCCAATATGTTTGACGACTTGCAGTCATGTAAAGAGAACCAAACCCCATAACTTTCTGCGTTACATTAGCCTGTATTAAGTTTTTTTTGGTTTGGTAAAGATTGTAGTAATTACTCCAGTTTATTTTGTTGTCATTGCTATTATGACTCATATCAGAGTAATCGTTTACCCATCCGTTCATATTTTTAAGTGCAGCTTGAGATAACGTGTAATAACCACTAGTTGAGAATCTGTTGGTCATTAACTGAAATGTTGTTCCAGTGGATGACAATGATCGGGCGTACATCAAACGCCATGAGGCACCACTATGTTTCGATTCATCAGCTAATAGGCTGTACGCACGTGTAACATCGGCAGAAATGGCGCCCAGACGGCCCACATTAAAACCCGCTCCGATTGCTCCCGCCTTATAACGATTAGCTAACTGCACTCCTCCATAAACGGTTGTATTATCGGTTAAGCCCCAAAGAAATGTTCCATGTGCGAATTTTAGAGGATCATATAAATTGTTAGTATTCCGAACTTTCCCACTTACCAACGAATATACAACGCGTCCTTTCCGTTGTAAGACGGGGACAGAAGAATAAGGTACAATGAAATGTGTTTTTGTACCATTAGCCTCTACTATGGTGACCTCGAGGTCACCACTGTTGCTGAGAGAAGCTAAATCCGTAATAGTGAATGCTCCTGCGGGTACAACCGTGCGGTAAATAAGGTTACCGTTTTGACGAACGTAAACTTCGGCATTACTGGCAGCCACACCTCTGATTATGGGCGCGAAGCCTTGCATTTTGTCGGAATACATGGATAAGTTTGTACCTATTTTCATACCACTGAATGAAAAAGATTCAAAAACGTTTCCTCCAGACTGAGTATTGCCTATAACGAGATTACTCTTTAACGGAACGAGAGGGCGTAGTAAATAGGTGTTTACGTGCTCCCACTTTTGCTGACGCCTATCGCTACTGCTGGAACGGGTCCATATGCTGTTATCGCGTAAACGCCATGCGCCCAAGTTTAATCCGGATGTTAAATTTAGATATTCGTTAAGACTTTTACCATAAATTCCACTATTTTTATTGCCAGAGTACTGCCAGCTAACAAAACCAGCATTTATTCCATTATCCCATTCTGTAATATCTGCCGAATTGTAGGTTCTCAATATCAAGTATGCCTGTGGTATATTTATGTCCAGCCTCATTTTTGTAAAGCTGAATTGTGTGTATGATGAATCTAATATTTGCGCTGGATTAATACATTTAGATAATGATTCTTTAGTTATTTTTTTTAATGCTACCGCGTTTAAACCTAGGCTTCGCATAAATGTTGGGCCTAAACATGCCATTAACCCTGTCTCGTCCCTAGGGCTATTAACATTGGAATGAAGTCCGTGCGAAGGAATAAATAAAATGTTCGTTTTACGCAAGTAAGATCCATTTAAATAAACGTCAACGTCATAGGTTCCGGGTAACTGCCGTCCGGGGTTATCAAATACGGATAGATCCGCTATATCTTTTCCGGAGTCTGAAAGCATCTCCGGGTCAAAATTAAGGTCAGCAAAACACGACTTAGTATTGAAAAATAGACTAAGTATGATTATTGGCTTTATTATATGCGGTGTAATTTTCATTTTCTCTGTTTTTTTATAATGTCATGAGACCTTTGCTTTGAGTGGAGATGTATTTGCACCATAATCATTAATAGTTGAGAAGCTAATCACAGATGATGTTGTCTTTTGTACAGGTATGATTTCTTGTGAAAACGGTTTGATCATTAAGCTTTCAATATTTTTTGTCACATACTTAATGTTTACCAAAGTCAGGAAATATGGCGTTGGGTTTTTAATGACTACACCAGTTTTATTTTTTATGAAAATTAATTTTTCTGGCGCCCTGGCAGGAGAAGGGGTTAGCCCGGACGGGCGAATGAACAATTTAATACGACTTGCCAAAGCTATTTTGATATTATTTTTTTGTTGTGATTTTTTGTCAATTGAGGGTATGCCTTTTGCGACAAAATAGTATAAGCTTTCTCTGTCATTTGGCAGATTACGATTCATCAATATAAGACGAAGTATGTTTTCATCATTTGGCCCGGCCAAATAAAGAGGTGGTACAACGATCAGATCTTTGACTTTCTCACCAGCCTGATTTTCGACCCAAGACTGAACGAGGAATGAGTCTTTGGATGAGGTATTAGCGACTGAAAAAGTCAGTTGTCTCTCATCCAGTGGATAAATAAGCCTTGTACCTTGTATTGTAATACCGCCATATGCAAAAGCGTTATTGAAAGTACAGAATAAAAAAGTAAATGCAGCGATAACACTTCGTAACTTTGACATAATGATGAACCAATCACCCTTTATCTAACTCGGTTAAGACCTGAAATTATCAATGTACTCAATTCGTTTCTCTTGTTATGAATTGAGGAAATATGGATTCTTATAATCTAACGAATATATCAATAAAATTAGTCTATACATTTTTATTAGCTTTGGAGTGTATGAGTGACGAAGATGTTATTAATTATTCATATTATGATTTTGTAGTCAAATGGCTCTACCGATGTGAATTTAGGTAAATAAAATATGTCAAAGTTTCTTCTTTTTGTCTTTTTTTTTCATAACCCTTTGTTTTTCTTATATGTATATTTTATGTGGGAACATTAAATACACTTTCGCCGCGTTATGGGAAGCTTAATAAGCAGATAAAAATCACAATAAATAAGATTTTTATTAATCATTTTCCGCACTTTAATTTTTTTTTTGGGATTTTTATTAACGGGTTTTTACAAAAATATATGTCGATTTTTCTCATTCTATACAGTGAAAACATCATGAAGGTGTGGATGTGGATGTGGATGTGGATGTGGATGTGGATGTGGACGTTTAGAACTCACAATTTTTATTTATGCTATATATATTTATATAGCATAAATATTGGCGTTGAATTCATTCCTGAGTTAAGTGGCATCCTGATTTTTAAGTAAGTCATCGTAAAAGAAATAGAGTTTTTTATAATCATATTTATTTACGATGTTTTTAATATACCTGTAGGTACTTGCTAAGGATAAATTGTGAATTTCTGCTATTTCTTTAGGTGTTTTCTTCGTGCATAGCAATTTTAGGATCTCAGTTTCAGTGTCATTTAATATGTTTTTTCGGGGGAAAGTTGAGTTTTTAGCTTTTGAAAATATGTACAAATATTTTCTTAGTCTGTTGCAAAAACATACTGTACTCACTGACAAATCTATGATTGCTTCATAGTGACATGGCACTTTCCTTTTCCCTTCCACTGATGATCTCAATATTATTAGAAAGTCATTTTCCCTGGAAATGTTACGATAGTTTAATAGCTTTAATTTTGCACATCGATCGTCAACCAGTACGATTTTATCATTATTTTCTTTGCTGGTTATATAATTTACCAGATTGCTGCTGCTAAAATGCTGTATGTTATAAAAATGATCTATCATTGCAGTTATCAAATATTGATCATCAGTAATTAAAATCATGTTCATCGAGCTTTTACTTAGTTCTTTTGTTAGCATTTTTCTTTACCGTTAGGTTTTTGATACTTTACTGTGCTAAATTTCAACTTATTTCGAGATTTCTATATATGATTTTAGATTTATTCGCCAAATTTCTTTGAGCGCCATGAAAGGGGATTCCTTTTCTCTGTAGAATCTTTCTTCAGGTATTTTTGCTTTCCTCCTTAATTTCTCGGCAATGATTAATGATTTCACTCCTATTTTTGTTGCATATATTTGTCTATATATAAAAAAGGTCATTGAATCATAGGCAAATTCGCTCTCTAAAATATCAAGAATAATTCTTTCAGCCTGCTTTTCGAAAATTTTCAATTCTAAAATTTTAGCAATAATTTTTTTTGGTAAATGTTTGAATTTCGTCTCTTCATTTTTAATTTTTATACTCGGAAGCTTTTTAACAGGCTCAATAGTGCCTTCGTAATCAGACACTCCCCAATCAGATGCTACTCTAATACATGCTTCTGCATTGAAATTTAGTTCGGCAATTAATTCACAGTATAAAATAAATTTTTTCTTTTTCATGACGCTATAATCCTTGAGTTAATTGATTAGGTTACAGGAAAATATTTAATGTGAAATAATGCTTGGTAATAATATATTTTCATTTTTTGTTCACTGGTTTTTGATATTCCATTTCAGAAATAATATTTTTATTGTTAATTAATGATCTTTTAACAAAACTAACATAGTTACCATTTTCGATCAATTTCTCTTTTATGATAGATGTTGCCTATCAAATATCAATCTGGTTTCTTGGTGATGGGGTGTTTTTTTACTTAAAAAACAAAAGGATAAGTTATCGGGTATTTGAATTTATTTTCATCTGGGTTGTTATTAGGAATTTTATCAATAAAGATCTTATTTTTTTTCATTCTTTAATTTTTACTTGATGAGGTGAGGTCGGTTTTTTTTTACATTTCATTTTCATTTTTTTTTCCATTTTTTTATATAATATCAATAAAATTTCAGATTTTAGTTATAATCTTTTGTTTAACATTCTGACTAAAAGTTACATGAGTGGTTTATAAGACCAGTTAAGTTACAGTTTCATCTCTTATGTTTTCCCTAAATTCATATCATCTTTACGTAAAGCAACCATTAACATATACAATTTTCCATCAACGAAAAAACTATGGTAGAGGACGGTTATAATTAGCTTTGCTTTATATAGTGATCTCCTATGTGGATATGACTGTCTGTGCATATCCTTTCCCTTCTTGGCCCTTTTATAAGTTAAATAGATTTGTAATAGTCGGCCTTTTGAAATTAATTACGATGATTTTAGTAGTTTCATTTAGAGTGAGGTAGTATATAATTACCCTGATTATCGAAATTTTAATAAGGTATAGTGGCTAATTCTCCATGAGTACGAGTTGATTCTTCCTCAACGATGTTAGCCATACCAACAGCGTCATAACTTCGATTAAAAAAATATTGTTATTTACAGAAGACAGAGTAATGCGATGTGCTGTCAGATATGGTTTTTTAAAAAAAATGACGCAGGAATTACTAACATGCATTTCTATTTGATGTGAAAGCTTAGTAAACATGAAAATTTTATGAGAGTGTGATATGTCCAGATAAAGTGCATTATTAGCCTGCTAAATCATGGCATGGTAGGCAATGATTAGTAAAAGAATTTGATATGAGTATAAACCAGTTTAAACTGTTAATTTTGGTATTAACGGTAAATGAGTGGTAACAAATATGAGTTTAGGCGAGGTTGCTTTAGTTGAGCATAACAGCTTTTATAGCGTCTTCTTAGAGATTGATTTTCGTTGTTATCATTGCTATTTAAATGGACACCGAATGTTAATGATGCCCATTATATTGGATTTATTTTACAAGTAATTGATAATATGTTGGGTTATCCGCACATTGTCCGCTGCCACACTCAAGCACGGTTGATATGAGGTTGGCTACAATCATCAGGGTAAAAACCATTATGGAAATTTTTCCACATAGCGAAACCAAGAAATTTTTTTCTGTGCCAGGAAACTCTACACTCAACATCATCATAACCGCGATTGCTACAACGGCGACTAAAGATGCGATAAGAGCCCAAGTGTAGAAATGCAGACCCATTAAGGTTGAACCATAACCATTATCGCCCGGAAGGATATGCAAAAACATCTGGCGAGCAGCGATTAAGCCGGTAGCCACACAGCCAATCAACGCTAAACTGTAATGGACACTCTTAATGCCGAAGCGGATATTACATAAGAAGCCAAGGCCAATCAGTATTAATCCAACTCGTTGTAATAAACAGAGTGGGCAGGGCAACTCGAACAGTACCAGTTGATAGTAAAAAGCCACCAAAAGTGCTGCGCTAATACCGAACATACCAATTATATTCGACCTAATCGCCAGATTATTATCTTTAATAATATGTATTGAATTGTTCATGTTTAAATTCCATTCAAAAAGATAAGTTTAGAGAATCGGTGGCGTGATACTTGAACCAGAGTAAGGTGATAACTAGCAGTAAAAGCCATATTAGATAGGTCGACTTCTTTTTTCCGAATGTCGTACTGAGTATAGCGCCTAAGGCGATAAGAAAGGGTAAAAACATATACATTATAAATCTCCATAATTTTATTGATGTGCCAGAGGATATAATAAAATAAAGCAAAATTTTTATTGCCCAAAGCGTGAATTTTAATTTTGTTTCAGTATATTTTTCTTTGGTTCAATAATGTGTCAATGAGATTGAAAAATGAAAAAAAAAGCATGCTAAGTAATTTTAATTGATTTTTTATATCTAATATAAAAATGTAAGCGATTAAAAATACTGAGGTGCTTAATGAAAGGAGGTATATCTGTAAGCATACCTGTTTTAGTTCCACGCACTTCTTGAAATTCCGGGGTTTCGGCTGTCAGCCGGTATTCTTCCGGCGTCAGATTATTCAGGAATTCATGAGGGCGCTCGCTGTTATATTCCATCAGCCAGCGCTCTGTGATTTCCCGTGCTTTATTCAGCGTTCTGAACAGATAAAAATCCAGTATTTCTGTCCTGTACGTCCGGTTGAACCGTTCGATAAAGGCATTCTGCGCGGGCTGGCCGAGCCTGATAAATTCCAGCATCACACCATGTTCTTCTGCCCATTGTGTCAGCACCAGCGAGAGCAGCTCCGGACCGTTATCCATCCGCATTTTCAGCGTATATCCGCGGTTTGCCACTATCCCGTCCAGCACTCTCACGACCCGCTGCGCCGGGATATTCAGGTTAATTTCGATCGCCAGTGCTTCGCGGTTAAAATCATCCACCACGTTGAAGGTCCTGAAGCGCCTGCCGCACACCAGCGCATCGTGCATAAAATCGATGGATCCGCTCTGGTTCATCGCCTCTGGTGTCGCCAGCGGAGCCGGATTACGCACCGGCAGGCGCAGTTTTCCCTTACGGCGAAAATTCAGTTTCAGCAGGCAGTAAATACGATGAACCCTTTTATAGTTCCATGTATTGCCCTGCCTGCGCAGCACCTGAAAAAGCTTTTAAATCCGTATCGTGGATAGCGTTCAGCCGCCACGGTCAGCGCCATAATCACCGGCTCATCACGTCACGTATCCGGCTAATAGCGAAATATCGTCCTGCTCAGCGACAATGTCCTCCATGTCTGACGTAATCTCATGGCAAACTGCGCGGTCAGATAGCTGACCAGCTCACGCTTTATCGCTGGTTTTAAAGCTTTTTTCAATAACGTCTTTGAGGGCGCGGCACTCGAGACTCAGGTCCTCAAACATCTGTTTCAGTCGACGTTTTTCATCCTCAGGATCCTTTATCTTTTGATATCAGAGGCTTCCATGCCGCCGAACTTCGCTTTCCAGTTGTAGTACGAAGTCTCAGAGATTCCGGCCTCGCGGCAGACATCCTTAACGGTGCGTCTGGCTTCGACGGACTTCAGAACGGCGATGATCTGGTGTTCGGTGAATCGTGCTTTACGCATGGGGATCTCCTCCGGGCACATAATCAGTATGCCGGAAGATCTCTAAATGTGAATGGTCCGGTTTGCCGGGATGCTTACATATTTACATTGTTGCTCTTGGTTATTTATAGCTATTGGTTTCTGAATCAGAAATAACGATATTAATTCGTGGTGCATCTTGTAATACCAGATATTGAGGTTAGTGATAGTTTCATCATAGAGGATGACAGCGGCGATAACTAAACTGATTACTCTTATAAAATTCATAACCGCTGTAAATTTAAAGATAAACTTATTTTAGAACCTGCAGTTTTTTGACATCAATTTCGACGTTGTTCCAGTCTTTGTCAACTTCACCGTCAATACGCACTTTTGTATCAGGAGATACCGTTTGTCCCATCCAGTGTTTATCATCAATTTCGACACGAACACGACCGCTGCTATCTTTGAACTCGTAAAGTTCATGACCTACCTGTTTAATGATATGACCCACCAGGACAACCCAGGCATCGTCGCGCAAAGTTTTTGCCTGTGCGACAGTCGTCAAACCTGGGGTTGGCCCTTTAAATCCACCACTCGAATATATCTCTTCATCTGGGGAAACGAAACCCTGTTGCTGAGCTATAACTCCGAATGAAATTCCAGCAATTAAAATTGCAAAAATAGTTTTTTTCATTACTTCAATTCCTTCTGAAATTTCCCATGCACTTTAGATGGAGAATCTTAACAGATTTAATTTATAAATTTGAATATTTTGTTTTTTGATCAGGGTAAAATTCCTGGTTAAGATGAGAATAGTTGTGAATTTTATCTCTTCCTGGGATGAGAGTAATATTGGTTTTTTCTGTCAATATACCGATACGCTAAACTCTTAACCATCTGTAAGTTATGGTTTTTTTAGAATCCATTTGCTGTTCATAACGTGATTTACCGATAATTGGTACGTGATTTTTTTTTGCGGGAAATTTTAGGAATGATTTTGGAGCATGAAGGATTTTTTGAAGTAACATGGTTAATTTTTTGGATATTAATTCCAGTTATGAGGTTTTTTCTCAGCTAATGTAAAATGTATGCTGTAGCGTCGATATGAAGATGCACACAATAGTTATCGGTGTTATTTCTCTCCTTCTATATTTTTTAGCTTGTTGCTTATAAATTATTACTTTATAGATTTACAGTTATTCACCATTTTTTTTTGATAAGCTAATGAGCTTTTGAGTTCTCTCTTCTTATTATGCTCATCTTTACAGCAGATGCGCCGACCAGACGCACCTGTCCTCTCACGTCACCCGCTTCTGGCTTCGCAGCAGCGCGAGGCCGCTCAGCACCGACATCGCCATCAGGTAATAGCCGGGAGCCAGGCTGGTGCCGGTGGCGGTGATCAACAGCGTGCAGATCAGCGGCGCAAATCCGCCAAATACCGTCACCGCGATGTTATAGCTGATCGCCATGCCGCTGGCGCGCGTGCCCATAGGAAACAGATCGGCCATGACCGAGGGTACCGTGGAGAAGTAAATCGACTTGAGCAACGCCATCCAGCAGACCAGCACGATCAGCGTGGTGGGCGTGGTGTGATTCACCACCAGCTTAAAGGCAGGGTAGATGGTGACAATCAGTAAAATCAGCGATCCCCACATCAGCGGAACCCGGCCCACGCGCTCTGCCCACAGGCCCATAATCGGCGTCACCACGGTCAGGATCACCCCCGCCAGCAAGGTGGCGGTAAAGGCCACAGAGCCGGGCAGGTGGAGATTGCGGGTGGCGTAGGTTGGCACATAGTTGAGCATGTAGTTAACCGCCGTAGAGATAACCATCAGGCCAATCGCCAGCAGCATCAGCTCTTTCTGGCGACCAAACAGGCGCTTAAGCGGGGCGACCTCGGGCTGCTGGGTGGCGAAGCTGGCAGGTTCATGTACGTGGCGGCGAATATAGATCCCCAGCGGGCCGATCAGCAGACCAAAGGCAAAAGGAATGCGCCAGCCCCAGTCCTGGATCTCGCTTTCCGTCAGGATTTTCGTTAATCCCAGACCAAACGCGGAGGCCATCAGGGTACTTGCCCCTTGCGTGGCGAACTGCCAGCTGGCGATAAAGGCTTTGCGCTCGGGAAAATGCTCGACCAGAAACGCCGTCGAGCTACCAAATTCGCCACCGGCAGAGAAGCCTTGTATCAGACGCGCCAGCAGAATCAACAAGGGCGCAGCCAGGCCAATGTGTTCGTAGCCCGGCATAAACGTAATGATGGCACCGCCCAGCATCATCAGATTGATGGAGAGCAGTAGCGCTTTTTTACGCCCGTGGCGATCGGCATAGTTACCCAACACAATCGCGCCCAGCGGACGGATCAGGAAAGAGACACCGAAACTGCCGAAGGTCAGCAGCATAGAAACGGACGGATCGCTGGTCGGGAAAAATGCATGGGCAATATAGCTGGCAAAAAAGCCGTAAACCGCGATATCAAACCACTCCAGCGCGTTACCGATGCAGGTGGCGAAAAGGGTTTTATGCAGGCTGGGTTTATTCGCGTGCAGCGGTGCAGCGGTGTTGAGCGTGCTCATGCGGCACCTCCGGCATGTTGACGATGCTTCGCCACCAGTTCGCGGCCTTGCTCGCCTAAGTCCCATAACAGTCGGGTCATGATTTGCAGACCTTCACGCGCAATCGACTTCAGCATATGTTCGTTCACGCCGTGTTGGCCGCAGGCGGGATAGGAGTGCGGCACCCACAATGTGGGCAGGCCGAGGATGTCGGAAAACACCTCGTTGGGCAGCGAACCGCCCAGGTTGGGCAGCAGAGCCGGTTTCTTGCCGCTGGTTTCGGCGATGCTGGCCAGCACCCAGTCGACCAGCGGATCGGTGGGATCAAGGCGGGTTGCCGGCGATCCGCGCAGGAACTCGACCTTCACATAGCCAAAGCCGTGCTGCGACAGATGTTCGCTGACGTGCTGCGCCAGCTTTTCCCAGTCGGTGCCCACCACAAAGCGCAGCTGACAGACGGCCGTTGCCTCACCTGGAATGGCGTTCATCGGGCGCGCAGGATTGCCGGTCAGGAAGGCCAGCACTTCCAGAGTGTTCCAGCCGTACAGGCGTTCCGTTGGCGTTAATGCGGGTTCGCCCCAGTTCGGATCGATCTCGGGATCGCCCGGCATCCCGCCCACGTTGATCTGGCTGAGAATGTCACGTACCTGCGGCGTCAGTGAGTCAGGCTTCAGTGCTTCCACCTGAAGTACGCCCTCTGCGTTAACCAGCGCGGCAATGGCGTTGGCCAGCTGCGTGCCGGGATTGCTCAGCAAACCGCCCCAGTTGCCAGAGTGATAGGCGTTGTCACGGGCCGTCACCGTCAGGCGGAAATTCACGGCACCGCGCGATCCCAGAAACAGGGTAGGTTGCACCGCATTCAGGCGCGGGCCATCCGAGGCGATAAACAGATCGGCTTTCAGCAGATCGCCGTGCTGCCGGCACAGCTGCGCCAGGCCGGGTGAGCTGATCTCTTCGCCCATCTCAAACAGCAGCTTGCAGTTGAAGCCCAGACGTCCGCCGCGTGCGAGAAACACCTGTTCCAGCGCGGCCAGATTCACGCAGTGCTGACCTTTGTTATCTGCGCTGCCGCGGGCATACCAGCGATCGCCCTCTTCAACGAGCTGCCAGGGCATTAATCCTTCACGCCAGTTTTCATCATCGCCGAACACCACATCGCCATGGCCGTAACTCAGCAGCGTAGGGAGCGCAGGATCTTCGATGCGCACCGCCACCAGAAAAGGACGATGGGCCGCTTCGGCGTTTTCGATGAAGTGGAGGGTGAAACCCAACGCACTCAGCTGTGGGCCGATTTCGTCGTGTAAATAGTGGTGTAATTCACTGTCGCGATCCTGGCGCTGGCTCTCAGTTCGCTGCGAAACGCGGCGCGCCAGAACCTGCTGAAATTCCCCACTGTCGAACCAGGCGGTGGCCTGGTCTACCGCTTGTTGGGCTGTCATGTTTGCTCGTCTTTTATTCGTATTATGGTTTTCCCATCATTTCCGAAACGCTGCTTTGCCACAATTATCAATTTATCGAGTAAGATTTGCTTTTAAAGCAAAGCTGCCTGCCCGTTTTCGAGGCATGCACCAGCAAAAGGCGTTCGCATGATCAGTAATGAAATCCGCTATTTTCTTGCCGTCGCCAATGCCGGATCGCTCAGTGCGGCAAGCGAGCAGCTGTTTATTGCGGTATCGGCGATCAGTCGTCAAATTCAGCGGCTGGAGGCGCAGGTGGGCGTGCCGCTGTTTGATCGCCACGCGCGCGGCATGGTGCTGAATGAAGCCGGGGAAATTTTTGCCCATCACGTGCGCAAAAATATGCTGGATATGGAATACGCGCTGGCGGAAATCAAAGGACTAAAAGCAGTACGCCGCACCCTGATTCGACTGGTCTGTACCGATGGCCTGGCCTTCACGTTGCTGCCCCGCATGATCGCCGCATTTCGGGAGAATAATCCCGGCATCCTTTTTGAGATCAAGGTCGCCAGCCCACAGGGCGTATCAGAACTGATACGTAATGGCGACTGCGACCTGGCGCTGCAGTTCAGCCTGCACGCTGAGCACGGGGTTGAGATCCTCGGTTCCTGGCCTGCACCGGTGCTGTTAGTCATGCATCAGGGTCATCCACTGGCCAGCGCGCCGCAGGTAACGCTCAGCGATATCAGCCACTATCCACTGGCACTGCCGCAGCAAAACACCACGGTACGACAGCTGTTCGAGCTGGCAAGCCATATGAGCGGCAATCTGATTGAACCGGTCGTGACCTGCGACAATTTCTCAACCCTGTTCCAGTTCCTGCTGCATACGCCATTAGCCGTCACCATTTGCAGTGCGTTCAGCGTGATACAGGAAGCCGAAGCGCACGGACTGGTTTTGCGATCCGTCGGCATCGATCAATTAAGCCAGCGCAATCTGCAGTTGCAGGTGCCTTCCGGCCGGCCGCGTAGTGCCGCGCTGGAGGTATTTTTAACGTTTGCGCGGCAGCAACTGAACGCGCTGGACGAGTCGCTGACCATATAACCCCACCGTTAGCCCGATAATAATCAACAGCAGAGCAAGCATTTTTTGCGGTGAGATATGCTCGCCGAATATCATCATGGAACCTAAAATCCCGAAGACCGGCACCAGTAGTGAAAGCGGTGCGACTGTGGAAACCGGATACTGCTTGAGTAACGAATTCCATATCCAGTAGCCGAAAAGTGTATTGGGATAGACCTGGAACAAAACAGACAACAACGCGCGGTTGTCCATGTGGCTAAACATCTCTGTAAAGCCGCTGCTACCGTTAACCAGCCAGTCCAGGCCAAAAAGCGGTAGCGGCGAAAATGCGCTCGACCATACCAGAAAGGCGAATACCTGTTTTGTGCCTGCCTTTTTAATAATGATGTTGGCGACGCTCCAGGCAAGCGCACCGGCCATGACCAGCAGCATACCGCTCAGTGTAACCGAGCCATCCGTTACAAAAACAATGCTCAGTAAACCCGCACAGGCGATAACAAAACCGGTGATTTGATAGCGACTGAGGCGCTCCCGGAATATCAGGCTGCCCAGCAATAAGGTAAAAAAAGCGCTGAACTGCAGCACAAGCGATGCTATCCCGGCAGACAAGCCTGTTTTGATTCCCAGATTGACCAGCCCCCACAAGCCGATGCCAAAAATCAGGCCGTAACCGATGAGGTAACGCCACGGCACATCGGGCTTTTTGATAAAAAAAAGGGCAGGCAGAGCACTCAGCGTGAAGCGAATGGCTGCCAGTGTGAAGGGATCGATAGTGTGCAGGCCAAGTTTAATGACGGAAAAGTTTACGCCCCAGATTGCGGTAACCAGGATGGCGAGCAGAAGATGTGGGTATTTCATGATTAACGGGATCCTGACCAGATAAGAAAAGCACACGCGCTGACCGAGGCACCGGCAAGGCAGACGGCCTGCCATCCCCAGTAGGCATACAGTTGCGTTGCAATGAGGGCGCCTGCTGCGCTGCCCAGCGAATAAAAACACATGTAAGCACCGACCAGACGGTTTGCTGCTGCGGGTCTGGCGGCAATGATGAGGCTCTGACTGGAGACATGAACGGCCTGCACCGCAAAGTCCAGCGCGATGATGCCTGCCACCAGCCAGCACAAAGAGTTTTCGACATATGCGACAGGCAGCCATGAGAACACCAATAGTGCCAGTGCTAACCCTGTTGTGCGTTGGGCAAATCCTCTGTCAGCCCACTTGCCCGCGCGTGATGCCGCGAGCACGCCAGCCATTCCGGCTAAGCCAAACATACCTGTCTGGGTATGTGTCAGGGAAAGTGCCGTAAGTGGCATTACCATGGTTGTCCACAGCATGCTGAAAGCCGCGAAGATCAGGAGCGCAATCATCCCACGTTTTCGCAGTTGAGGTTCCGTGATAAACAACCGAAAAACCGACTTCAGCAGGGAGAGGTAACTGGGCCTGCAGGGCCGTGGCGGGGGCGATGGCATCACTTTCCAGACGAAACAGGTAATCAGCAACATCAGGCAGGCAGAGGTGAGATAAACAGCCCGCCAGCCGGCGATATCGGCAATGGCGCCTGAGATAAAACGGGATAACAGGATGCCTGTAACAATTCCGCTGGTCAGGGTGCCAATCACCTGGCCTCGTTTTTGTGGTGTCGCCAGTCTCGCTGCCCACGCTACGATAAGCTGCACCACCACGGCCATCAGGCCAATAACCATCACGGCGCAGAGCAGGACCGTGACACTACGTGATAACCCCGCCATAACTAACGCCATAACGGAGAATAACAACTGCGTCATCACTACGCGTTTAGGGTTCATCCAGTCCCCGAGCGGCACCAGAAAAAGCAAGCCGATGGCATAGCCCGCCTGTGTGGCAGTAACTATGCTGCCGATCATAGCGGGCGAGACTTTCAGGCTTGTCGCCATCGACTGGAGTAACGGTTGCGCAGAATACACATTGGCTACCGCCAGTGCACAGGTCAATGAAAATAGCATCGTCATCCCTGAACTCAGCGCAGTGAGACTGGTCGATGCGATTTTCGTTCCGTCATTGCGACACGTACTTGCCTTACCTGCCATAAGGTGCCTTTATTCTGGTTTCTTTTTAAAACTAGGTTGCTTATAGAAGTAACAAGAGTGGTTTTTTTTTGCAACTGTTAAATGCGGGGATTAAGCTTACATCAGTAGACAGACTGACAGGGAGAACACCCATGGCAAAACAGGAATCGCTAAGAACCAGCGAATGTCCCGTTGCGCGGACGCTGGAATCGATTGGTGAGCGCTGGTGCATGATGATTATCCGCGAGGCATTTGATGATGTGCGGAGATTCAGCGAGTTTCAAAAAAACCTGGGGCTTGCCAAAAACATCCTGGCTTCGCGCCTGAAACATCTGGTCGATATCGGCGTGTTCGACATTTTGCCAGCATCGGATGGCAGCGCCTACAGGGAATACGTCCTGACGGAAAAGGGGCGTTCCGTTTTCCCCATTGTTGTGGCGATGCGGCAATGGGGAGAGCGTTATATGTTTGAACAAGGGGAAACCTATTCTGTCCTGCTTGATAACGAACAGGGTAAGCCGGTTCAGTTTTTGGATGTGCGCTCCTCTCAGGGAAACAAACTGCAACCGGGCGACTGCCACCGCAGGCGCGTCGTTTCTGATAAAACCGCCGGGTGAATTGCTGAAATACCCGCAGTAAAAGGATGCAAAGCGCCTGAAGGTTATGGCGCAGCCTTCGATGGCTAACAGCTCGCTTACAAGGCGGCTATACCGCGCCGTGGTCACACCATGATATCTCTCGTTAGATAGTGTAAAGGACGTAAAAGGCTGTAAACAGGCGCGTTTTTTACCTGTGACACGCTTATCATTCCTGCTATGCGTTACTGTCACTCTGACGGTCATATGCCGATATAACAGAGAGCGGTGCACATACTGACCTGAACATTCATCTGCAAAGGAGAACCACCATGGATTCTTTCTTTCCTGAGGATGTCATTGATACCCTCAGTAAAACGTTCTGGCAGCGCGTCAGTGCGATGAAAGGGCTTATCGAACGTCACCAGAGTTTTCGCCTGCTGTGGTTTGGCGAGGCGCTGAAGCGTAACCGTAACTGGAAGGGCATCACTGCCGAACAGGCCGTTAATCGGGCGATTAGCGAAAGTCATGGGCTGCCGCTGTCCGACGTTAAAAAAATGACGATTGCCCAGAAGTGGGTGGCGCTGGTGCCGGTGAGAAAAGCGCTTTATTCCCGCCCGGATGGCAAAGCGTTTCAGTGGCTGGTGGAAAAGAAACTGGACGAGCTTGATCGTCCTTGTCGCTTTTCGGCCTAACGGCTTTCCCCTAAATGAGTCCGTAGGGAGAACACCGATGCTTAGCACAGCGCCTGACGGTAATTAATAACGCCCCGGATATCAGCCTGTCTCTGTATCCGGGGCGGTTATACTGCATGACGGCTCAGATGGTGGCGCAAAAGGTGATCAATATTCGTCATGCCCCGCGCAGCGTTGAGATGACGGTTTACTGACTGGAACGCGATCATCCACGGGGCATCGTCAGATAACATTGAGCACTATCATCCCTTAAACGTCCTCATTACGGCACAGGCGATTACCAACTCTTAAGCGCCTGTGCCGTTAGCGGCTTTTTGAAACGAAAACGGCATGGTTGGCCGTATGGCGATTTTCATCATCAAGCCAGCCCTTAAGATCATGCTCGATCTGCTCCATGCTTCTGTTACGGGTTTCCGGCACGCATTTGATGACAAAAATGGCACCAAAGAGTCCAATGGCGGCGAAAATAAAGAACGTACTTGCCAGACCAACCCCGGCAAGAAGACGAGGGAAGAAAAGAGAGATCAGGAAGTTCCCTATCCACATGGCGAATACGGTACCGCCCATAAAGATGCCACGCAGTCGCGTCGGAAATATCTCTGACAATAACAACCATGTCACGGCTGATAAGGCACCCTGCTGGAAACTGAGAAACATCAGCATGCCCGCCAGTACCCTATAAGCCCGTAGCGCATCTGGCTGACCATTAACCGTTTCAGGCAGCAGATAGCTCACCGTACCGATAAAGATTAGGCAGGCGGTGCAACCAAACTGTCCCGTCATCACCATGGTTCGGCGACCCACTTTACCCAGCATCCAGATCCCAACGAACGTCATCAAGACGGACACCACGCCATTGGCGATGGTGGCAAAAAGCGCGGCGTTATCCGACATACCGACTGACTTCAGCACGGTGGGGGCATAATACATAATGGTGTTAACGCCGGTTAGCTGCTGGATGGCTGCTCTCCACTAATAACCTAACCCGCGATAGTCAGGTACTGGCCTGACACCGGTAAAAGATTCACACCTGACTGTCGCTGTCCTCGCAGGGTGCTTAAGGGCATTTAAATGAAATTTCCATTTCATCAGGGATACATTTTTTCACGTGAACCTGCCGATTCTTGTCAGGAAAAGAATAATGAATAGTTAATTGTTAATTAAGAAAAATGGTGGGTTTTATTCTTTATTTTCTGAGTTATTTAACCGGGCGTTAACGTATTTGCGAGTGTCATCAAAGAACTTTATTTTCCTTTTAATATAAAATGAAATAAATATTTTTATTATCCCATTGGGTTCGCTTGATGTTACCGGGTTCAGGAGAGTCGCATGACCATCGCCGCAGAACGTTTTTGTATTAACAGAAAGATCGCCCCCTCGCTGAGCATTGAAGCCTTCTTCAGGTTGGTGAACGGTTTAGGGTTGAATAAGGTGGAACTTCGTAACGACTTGCCCAGCGGTAACGTGATGGACAACCTGAGTGCTGCCCAGGTTTGCGCACTGGCTGAACGCTATGGCATTGACATTATTACCATAAATGCCGTTTATCCCTTCAATCAGCGTACGGAACAGGTTCGCCAACTGACCGAATCCTTGCTGGCCGATGCGAAAGCGGTAGGGGCGCGTTCGCTGGTGCTTTGTCCCCTCAACGACGGCTCGTCGGTTGCGCCAGAGGTAACATTAAACGCACTGCGCGATTTGGCACCGCTGTTCGCGACCTACGGAATAACCGGACTGGTTGAGCCACTCGGCTTCCCACAAAGCTCGCTGCGTTCGGCAGCGCAGGCGCAGAAGCTTATTCGCGATGCCCATGTTCCCTTTAAATTATTAATCGACACCTTCCATCATCATCTCTATCCCGATGCTGACGCCGAATTCAGTCAGGTGGATATCGCCCAAATTGGTCTGGTTCACCTGTCGGGCGTGGAGGACAAACGTCCGCGTGAAAGCCTGACAGATGCCGAGCGCATAATGTTGACGCCGGAAGATCGCCTGTTCACCTGTCGCCAGGTTAAACAGCTTGAAGAACGAGGCTATAAAGGCATTTATGCCTTTGAACCTTTTGCGCCAGAACTGGCGGACTGGGATGAGAACAAGATTCAGCATGAAATTAAAAACAGCATCCAACTGATTCAACATTCCTTGAAGTAAAGCGCCTCGCCTGTGAGGTTTAACCTGCTCATCTATCGATGATATCTCATGCATCTTCGGTTCGCAGAAACAGCATTATGAGGAACAGCCAACAGTGAGTCGAAGTAAACGCGCCCAGGCTTCGTTGATGCACTTACGGGCAATTATGCCCGTAAGTGTGATTCATCATCTGTCCGCTCTGAGAGACGACAAATTTCCCGGCAGAGAGGCAGGATGTTTTACTCTGTCGCTATCGGCGTAGCATTTTCGTCAATCTTCGTATCGCCCTGAATCGCCTGGATGCGTTTTTCCACCGCATTCACCTGCTCGCTGTTATGCAGCAAGGTATAGGTCAGATCGAAGGTTGCACTCGCGCCCGGTGCCAGCTGTTTCACGCGCTTCTGTTCACGTTCAATGGTCACCGGATAGGCATAGTTGGTGCCGGGCTCAATCCCGGTGACATAGCCTTGTTTCAGCGTATCGGTATTTTTCCACAGGGTCAGCAGCGGCAGCTGTTGGGTATCAAACTGGATAGAGGCACCTTTGTTTCCGGCTTTATTCACTACGGCGGCGAGGGTCTGATGATCCTTATCAGACAGCGGCTTGATGTTAAACACCATTTCATCGAAGTCTTTTGTCGGGCCCTGATAAGTTTGCCAGTTTTTCAAACCGGCTTTGGCATAGTCATTAAACGAACTGATTTGCGACATCGGGGCGAGAAACCGTGCGCCTTCTTCCAGAATTGGCGTGCTGAAGTTGCTGTGATAGATAATCTCGTAATCGTGTGGGTAATCGGAATGGTTAGTCAGCACGTCATGCAGGCTGAACTGATTGCTGCCCGGTACATAGCGCAATTCCGTCCACGTCTGGAGATCGGCTTTCTTGAAGGTGCTCTCTTTGATCAAACCGCGGATGCGGATTTCGTGCGGGGCCGCATCCGCCACCTCGACTTCAAGCTGTGAGACCGGTGTGTTTCCAGCTTTGCCGTGCAGCGTATAGATGCGGCCTTTGTCGTTAACAGGATGGCCGGTCCATTCATAGCCGCAGCGCACCATCATCTCGTTGAACCCTTCCAGCCAGCCCAGGCCATTGCGACTTTCAAGGTTGATAAAAGCGGGATTCACCACCTCTTTAACCGGTGAATCCCAGCCCAGTCGGGTGCCAAAGCCTTCCACGCGGAGCAGGTTCATTCCCCGGGTGGGAACGAGCGTGATGGTCAGGCCATCCTGACTTCGAATCTCCAGGATCTTACTGCCTTCCTGCTTACCGCCGTGCAACACTTTCTGCTCAATGCTGAACGGCTTGCCCTGGAATTTCAGCTCGCTGCTGTTAACCTGCCAGTTTCCTTTGTCTGTGCCTTGTTCAGCACTCGTCAGCACCCAGGTTTTGGCAGACGCAGAACCAGAAATCATCACGGCTAATACCGTCAGTGCGAGTTTTGTCTTCATCATTTACCCCTTTAGCTGAATCGTTTTTTCAATCATCAGAGGAATTTACTGATTCGGACGTAACGGAAACGTGATTTTCCTCACCTGCTGGAAAATGAGGAAGGATTAAGCGTGTTAGTGGGATGTTGCTCACATTTAAAATGCTTTTTAATGGTGTTAAGTCATCTTTTTATCGGCAGTAGTCAAAAATCTGTAAACGATTCAGCCACGATGGATAGGTAAGGCTTTTTTCGTAAAACCAGGATGTATAAGGGAAGCGCGAAGAAAGGGCCTCGCGCATTTCCCGCAGGGCAGATTCACGACAGATAAAACTGGCGCTTAAAAGCAAACATATCATTCAGCAGGCAGTACTCGGGATTGCCGAGCGTGATAACCGGCGCGCGTTGGGCAATCATGGTTTTCCAGTTTGCCAGTGAATGTCGCCAGGCGGCATCTTCATCGTCGGTTAACGGCGCAACCTGATATCCCAGCGTAATATGAAACTGGTAACGATCGTGGCCCGGCTCGTGAATGCCGGTGACTTCAGACAGGCGATCGCGCAACTGGCGCAAGCGCTTCTCCGTATCGGCATCGGCCGTTAACAGGCGCAGCGTTAACGGGGTTTCATGCGCAGAGGGCGCGTCCGGATTAAGGCGCATGCGATATGGCGCGGCATCTTCACCCAGCTTAAACGACCGCAGGCGATCAGCCAGGATCCGATCGCACTCTTCCATAGGCATATCAAGAGCCAACCCAGCAGGCCATAGGGGATAGCGTCTTTCCTTGTCGTTGGCACCGCCGAAAACGGTCATATGATAACTGGAGGGAGGCAGCGCGGTGACCTTTCGTGACCAGCTTTCACCGGGTAACTCACGATAGACATCAAGCAGGGCATCGAAGGGTTCCGAGCCTTCACCTTGCTGCGGCAGATGGCAAATAATCGTGTTTCCCCTAAACGGCAGAACCCGGCCGTCCGCGGCAAACTTACGGCCCACGTCGTTAGGGCGGTGTTCCGCACCGATAGCGCGGGCGGCGGCCATACCGCCCAGAGTGGCAATCGTACCTTTCAACAGCATTCTCCGTGTTGTCATCGTCCTACCTCAGTATTGAGCAGATTCCGGCAAAATCATTAATGGGTTCCTCGCCTGTGCGATCTTGCACGGGCATGTAGAGAGGACGTCTTCTCTGTCTGGCCGGGATGTCACAGGCCAGCAGAAGCCTGATGCAATGATGAGGGGGAGATAACACACCTGCGCGGGAGCACAGATCCCGGCATCATCGTGCTGGTCAATCAAGGGGACGCGCATCTCAATCGGCCATCCTGGCGAATGTCTGTGACTAAAAGATGAAGGGAGAGTGTAATGTCCAGAAAAGGAACCGCGCGCCGGCGTTCTCGGCCGGGTTGGGTGCATTCAGCCTGCGGGACGCAACCTAATCGGCGGGGCGCAGCGGATCGTATTTGTCCTGTTAGACAGGGCAAGAAGAAGCCAGCGTATTCAGCGCTGGCATGACTTTTCCACGTCTATACATTGAGCCGATGAATAACCGTCACGAATTCATTCACCCCGCGATTAATCTCCTGAAAACTGCGCGAGAGGTTGCTGATTTTGTCATTCTCGGCGGTAAGAAAGCGTTTAATTTCTTCAAGTTGCTGGGTCATGTTTTCAATAAGGGTGGTATTTTCTTCCACCACTCTGGTGATTTTAAGGGTCGCCTGCGATGTTGAGGCCGCCAGTCGCCGGACCTCCTCGGCCACTACGGCAAATCCACGCCCCGCTTCGCCTGCACGTGCCGCCTCAATCGCGGCGTTTAACGCCAGAATATTGGTTTGCCCGGCGATGGCGTTGATCGTCGAGACGATTTCTTTAATATCCATCGAAGAATGATTGAGCTTATCGCCAATTTCTGCTGCCGCACTGACCTGTGACGACATCGATTCCGCATTGCGGATGGTTTCACCCAGTACATCATTCGCATTAAAGGTGATCTGAGACGTCTCTTCCGACGTTGTGACGGCAATGTCAGCAACCCGTTTAGCATTCTCGACACGTTCGGTAATATCAGATGCCAGTTTGATGACCTTATAAACGTGCTCAGCATCATCTTTTATAGGGTTGTAGCTGGCTTCCAGCCAGACGCGTTTGCCTGAGGCGGTGACCCGCTCAAAACGTCCAGTAAAAGCCCGGCCTTGCTGGATCTTTTGCCAAAAATCAGGGTGCTCTTTATAAAATTCATCATAGCAAAACATACGATGATGTTTGCCCTTGAGGCCATCAAGCGGGTAGCCCATTAATTTCAGAAAATTGTTATTGGCATCAACAACCTCACCCTGCGGGGTGAACTCGATCATGGCCATAGAGTTATTTAGGGCGGTGATAATGGCTTCTTTATGCTTCAACGCTTCATGTTTGTTAGTAATGTCGTTGGCGATTTTGATGACTTTTTTTACCGCGCCGTGACGATCCTTCACAGGAAAATACGTCGCGCTTAAATACAGCCGGCTGTGATTTTTGCGAAAGCGCTCAAAAATGCCGCTAAAGGAGTGACCGGCGCCCAGGGTTTGCCAGAAATGCGCGTAGTCGCTGGAGCGCACGACGTTATCATCGCAGAACAGGCGATGGTGCTGACCCGCAATCTCGTTGAGCGTGTAACCCGTCAGTTCAAGAAAAGGCTCGTTTGCCGTAATGATGCTGCCGTCAGGCGTAAATTCAATCCAGCCAATGTTGGCTTTGATCGCCTGCGTGTTGGTCTGGTCATCTGCGGACCCCCATGAAGCGCTACCGGGCATAAAACGTGTCAGGGCAAACATAACGCTCTCCATCTTTTTCAGATAAAAGGGACAAACGATTTGGGCCTGTGTCGGGGAGTTTGCTGCCTGTGAAAAGTAAAGCGTCCGGCGCGGGTCGTCTTAGATTATCGGCACTGATGAATTCATATTTAGAAATAGATTAAAAAAAGTGATGTTTATCACAGTGGCAGGCAAAGCGATCCAGTGCGGTATAAGCACGCGGACTTTCTTGCCTGGCGTGCAGCCCGAAGATGAGATGGTGGTGTAAAATACGCGAGCAGCAGTAATTTAGCGGGTTCCCTCGCCATGTTTGCTGTTCCGACTGAAAAAACGCCAGGGGCAGCGGACGGCCTGTTTCAGGACGGAAGCCATTAAAAATTGCCAGCACACCGGTGGAATTGTTAATCATAACTTGTTGAATGATGACAAAAAACATTGGGGACGTTTTTGTTATCCAAATGAATCGGGGGATGATTCGATTGACAGGCGTTCGTTCAACTGGACTGATTTCACTTCGGGCAACCCAGCTGCGTTTTTATCATCGGCTTAAGCGAAGGCGCTCTGCGTAAGACAACGAAATACCTGAGGAGCGCAGCGCAAGGTGATAGCGTCCGCTCCCCTTTCTCAGACCGACAGCAAAAGATACCGGCGATAGCGCAATCCCCAGTACCGGCCTCTGCCGTGCTGACGCGCAGGCGGCGAGATTAAAATACTGGCGCGTAGAGGGCGGATAGTGGCAGGGGCTGACGAGCCAAACAATCATGCGCCAGCGGGTGGGGCGCTGGCGTGGCGATGACATCTCAGGCGGTGTCGCCAATGTCAGCCTGCAACATCGCCTGTGCCGTCACACATTCAGTCGATGGATCACCGTAACGCATTCGTTCACACCGCTGAAAATTTCCTGAATACTGTCTGAGAGATGAATCATCTTGTCGTTTTCCGTCGTGAGAAAACTGTTGATGCCATCAAGCTGCTGATGCATGTCGCCGATAAGACTGGCATTTTCTTCAACTACCTTACTGATTTTCTGCGTTGCCTGAGAGGTGGAGGCGGCAAGACGTCTGACTTCTTCCGCGACTACCGCAAACCCACGTCCCGCTTCGCCCGCGCGTGCGGCCTCAATGGCGGCGTTCAGCGCCAGAATATTGGTTTGTCCGGCAATGTTGTGAATCGTGGAGACAATCTCTTTGATGTCTTTGGCCGAATAATTCAGTTTGTCACTGATCTCCGCAGCGGCTGTTACCTGAGAGGCCATGGATTCTGCATTTCGCACCGTTTGGCTCAGAACCTCATTGGTATTCGCGGTGAGATGCGACGTTTTTTCAGAGGTATTCATGGCAATATCCGCAACCTCCTGCGCCGTGACGACACGTTGGGTGATATCCGAAGCCAGCTTAATCACTTTATAAATGTGCCCCGCAGCATCTTTAACCGGGTTGTAGTTGGCCTCAAGCCAGACACGTTTTCCTGATGCCGTTACCCTTTCAAAACGCCCGGTGAACGCGCGTCCATGTTGAATTTTCTGCCAAAAATCAGGGTTTTCTTTGTAAAAGGTATCAAAACAGAATATACGGTGGTGTTTACCCTGAATCGCCGCAAGATCGTATTCCATCAGCGTCAGAAAGTTTTTATTGGCGTTGAGGATCTCGCCCTGCGGGGTAAATTCGATCATCGCCATGGAGTTGTTCAACGCAGTAATAATCGCTTCTTTATGCGTCAGCTCTTCGTGCCGGTCAGTGATGTCATTGGCGATTTTGATGATTTTCTTCACGGTGCCGTGTTTGTCTTTCACGGGGAAATAGTTGGCGCTTAAGTAGAGCAGACTTTTATTTTTTCTGTAGCGTTCAAAGATGCCGCTGAAAGACTGGCCTGATGCCAGGGTTGCCCAGAATTCGGCATATTCACGAGAGCGCACAAAGTCTGGCTTACAGAACATACGATGATGCTGGCCGGTAATTTCACTGAGCTGGTAGCCCGTGACCGCTAGGAAGACTGGGTTGGCCGTAAGAATGATGCCCTCGGGCGTAAATTCAATCCAGCCGCTACAGGCTTTGATCGCCTGTACGTTACTCCGATCGTCGGAGACATTCAGCGGGGTTTTGCCCGGTTTAAAACGCGTAAAGGAAAACATAGCACTCTCCATTTATAGCCGTAAAAAGGTCAAAGAGTTGACCACGTAGTGGAGAGACAGCGACCTGTTTACAGGGAGGTCGATCGGCTCGGGTCCACTAACGTTATCGGCATCGCGCGTGTCATATTTAGGTCACATTACGGACACAATTAAAGTCTGGTGAGGTGCATCACGCTATTCACAAAGGGCATGCGGTGACGTCAACAATGCGCATGCCCTTCAGCGTAGGTTTCGCTCTCAACACTGTCAGTGTCGGGGAGCGGATGGTGCTGCAATGAAGCGGCCTGAAGCCGCGTTATGACGGGTTATCCGGTATTGCACTGCGCAAAAATTCAGGGATGGCAGGGCGACCGTTTTCCAGACAGGTGCCGGTGAAAACCGCCTCGGCATAAACGACATTATTCACCAGAATTTGTTGGATGAAGTTAACGCGGTTGCGTTTTTCATTGGCCGCCAGTGTACAGGTCACCTGCATCTCATCACCTTTCTTCAGGCTCTTTTTGAAGCGCAGGGTGTACTCCAGCAGCATATGAATACGACCCGCGGTAAACTCTTCTTCGAGATCGACACCCAGGTGCTCTTTCATAAAAGCGTGACGTGTCCATTCCATATAAAACGGATAGTAGAGTCCGTCCACCACGCCCTGAAAATCGATGTGCTTTTCGTCAACCTGATACGTTTTCGTAAACATAATAGCGCCAGTAGTGAGTGAGGTTATGCTCACTTTAGTGATCATTGGCGCTTTGTGAAATGCTTTTTATTGGGGATGCGCGGGGACCGCGTACGGTGATATATCATGCTGTAACATGGCCGGGCCAGCGAGGCGCTGGCCCGGGTGAGGCGATAAAACGCGGTTATCGGAAGAAAAGCGCGTCAGTTATCGGAAAGCCGGCGTCGCGAGAGTGCCGCTTCTTTCGGTGCGGAAAATAGACACTGCGTTGCGCAGCATCACGGTTTGTTCCAGCATGCCCTGCGCGGCGGAGGAAACCTGCTGAACGAGCGCGGCGTTCTGCTGGGTAACCTGATCCATCTGGCTAACGGCAATGCTGACCTGACCGATACCATTGCTCTGCTCGTCCGATGCGATGGTTATTTCGCCCATAATGGTCGTTACGCCCTGCACCGATTTCACGATCTCCTCCATCGTATTACCGGCTTCTCTTGCCAGGCCTGAGCCTTTCGCCACATGCTCGACCGACTGTGTGATCAAATCTTTGATCTCTTTGGCCGCGGTTGAACTGCGTAAGGCCAGCGAACGCACCTCACCGGCGACGACCGCAAATCCGCGTCCACCTTCGCCCGCTCTTGCGGCTTCAACGGCGGCGTTAAGTGCCAGGATATTGGTCTGGAATGCAATGCCTTCAATGACTGAAATGATTTCGGCAACTTTGCCCGAGCTTTCTGAAATAGAGCGCATGGTTTCCACCACCTGCTTCACGACATCCCCGCCCTGGATCGCCACATGTGATGTGGTGTCGGCCTGAGTATTGGCGTGACGTGCGTTGTCAGTATTCTGACGAACGGTGGCGGTAAGTTCTTCCATGCTGGCAGCCGTTTGTTCAAGCGCGGCAGCCTGCTCTTCTGTGCGCTGAGCCAGATCGATATTGCCCTGCGCGATTTCGTTGGCTGAATTGTTGATCAGCTCCGCAGACGACTGAATGCCGCTGACGATGGTGACCAACTGCTGACGCATGGCTTCAAGCGACGCCATCAGGCTGCCCTGGCCTTTAAGCGGAACAGCAATGTCCACGGTCAGGTTACCCTGCGCAATCATTCCGGCAATATCGGCCGCCGCTTTTGGCTCGCCGCCCAGTGCGCGGATAATGCTGCGCGTAATAATCGTACCCAGAATAATCGAAAGCAGAATCGTAATAATACCGGCCAGGCTCAGCGTCATTTTGGTGGCAAAGGCCAGGCTGTTCACCTCTTCAGAGCGTTTAGCTAACAGCGTGGCTTCCGCGTTGTTGAATTCAGCGGCAAGGGCGCGATAGCGATCCATAAATGCCTTATCGCGGCCCTCCTGAAAGAAATGCGTCAGCGTTTCCAGCGGTTGTTTGCCGCTGTTTACATCCCGGCGCAAGGCGATCAGTTGATCGTCCACAGCCTGAACACTGTTATGCAGTTCAAGCAGCGAGGTCAGCCTTTGCTGCTGCTCGGCATTATCCGCCGTCATGCTACGAAGCTGATTGTACTTCTGATCGAAAGCGGTTTTACCAGCGTTAAACGGTGCCAGGAAATTGTCATTGCCTGAAACAACAAACCCACGCACGCCCGTCTCCATATTCACCATATCGGTCAGCATACTGTCGCTGACGCTCATGACCTGATAACTGTGGATGTTCCAGGTGTTGGCCTGACGCAGTTTAAGAAAATTGGCGATCGACAAGCTGCTGCCAATCAGCGAAACAATAACGATGATGCCGAACGCGAGGGCGATTTTACGGCCGGTTGTGATTTTCATGTTTTTCCCCGATAAGTGATCTTATTATTTTTGTGATAAAAGCCATTACATTTCGTTTATCGGCAAAGAAGAGTGGCAGTTTATAACCGCACCTCCTTTTTTTATAAAACCTGTCCTTAAGGTTAGCCGCAGATAATTACCTGGGTTATCTATAGAAAGGATACGATGCCGTGGGGATAACATAACCGTATGTTACGAGCAGTCACGTGACTTTTAGCCGTTCCATAAGCACGTGACAAAACAGCTTAATAAAGAGGAAGCAATTTCGCTTTGCGGAGGTGAAGGGATTCAAAACGCTAATGCAGAAAAAAACATGGAGAAAGTTGCTAATGGATATGTATAAAAAATGTCGCTTTCATTCGAAATAATGAAAGCGACAGAGCAGTTAAATAACGTCGTTTTTATTAACTGCGATGATTAGCCTTTATTCCCTGTCTGCGCATGAGCGCCCGTTTGGGTGTGGTGCATCGTTGGGCTCACAGGAAGCTCAGAATAGGTTTGAGTATCATAAATTACCCCTTCTTCAGCGGATTTCAGCAACATACCTGCCTGATAGTATTTGTCCTGTTTCATCATGGCGAGTGCGCTGGAAACATCGTTTTCAGTCTGCTGCAACGGCATCAGTTCCTGCGTTTCGGTAACGGCAACGCCTGCCAGTTTCAGCGCATCAAGCGCGCCCTGTTTATCACCCGCTTTGATATGCTGGTTGGCCTGATCGATAGCATCATTTTTCTGTTTCGAAAACTGATAATCTTCTGAAACGGAGACGTCTGAACCGATACGAATATAGTTATCGCCATTCATAGGGGCTTTCTTGTCGTAGCGAATATATTTGGTCCAGTCCACGCTATTATCTTTCAGGTAGGTTTCTGCCTGGGTGGCCAGCGCTTTTGCCTGTTGCGTCTGACCGTTAAATAACGCGTTGCGAGAAAGCTGAATATCATTCATCGCCTGGGCCGCCTGCGCGGATACGACTTCGTTATTTAACGTGTGGCTGTCTTTAAAAGATTCAGCGGCAGCGGCTCCGCCAGTAAACACTAATACGGCTACAATCATTGAGCTAACAATCATCTTTTTCATGATATTAATCCTCTGTATGTATGCATCCGAAAGGTGCTAACGTCATTAATTACATAAAGCGTGCCTTATTACGGGTAATAAATCTTTCCGGAAAAATCATAGACAGTGATTGTCAGATGAATATCGCCGTCTGGGTTTTGCTACTGTGGAAATGATTATCCAGAACAGCATTACTGACACAGAAACGATCGGGAGCCGTGCTGTCTGAGGCGTAATCTTTTACAGGACAGTTGCTGCCGCGCAGTTGGGTAAAAAACATATCGCCTGAAAAGCATGCTTCGGTAAGGTGTACATCCTGCTGTGACGGGTTTTCACACTGGCTGCCGTGAAAAGAAAGGGTCATTAACCGGGCCATAATTTATCTCCTTGATGTCGTGCTGATGTCTTTAATTAACACCCGAAAGATATTTAAGTGTGATTATGAGTTTGCAGAAAAATGTCATCGTTACATTTGTCATCTTTATTTTTCATTAAAAGTCATTGAGTTAGATGAATGAGTTTGTAACAGGTCCTCCGTTCTTTAAGAAACCTGAGTTTTCTATAGAAGAAAACGTACAGGCTGACATCAGGTTGAATTTTCATCATCCTGTTAACGGGAAAATAAGGCGGGTAACGACAGAGGAAACACACTGTCTTTTTCCCCTTAAGATTTTGTCGTGTGCTGGCCCGGTGGCCGTTAAGCGTGGGAAATCCTGTGTGTGTGGATTTTATCCGCGTCTCGTCTTCTTTTGAGTAGGCTGCTTTACACAACCTCTGGCACTGGCAAAATAGTCATTTCCCTTTCCAGTAATCGCTATGTCTGAAGAAGCTCTGCGGCAGCAAATCGCGAATTTAAAAAAGCACAATGCGCGATTAAAGCGTATTGCGCACGATGCCCGTAATAAATTAAGCGCCGCACTGGACGGAACAGGACTGTGCTTGTGGCAGCTGGATATTCCCAGCGGCAAACTGGTCATTTTTAACCGACGCTGGGGATCGATGCTGGGTTTTCAGCCCAAAGAAGTCGGTGCGCATTTCGACGTATGGAAATCCTGCCTGCATCCGGACGATGCCAGCGACGTATTGAAGGCTTTCTACGATCATATTAACGGAAAGGCACCTTTCTATGAGGCGTTGCACCGCATGGTGGGCAAAACGGGCAAGATCACCTGGGTACTGGATCGCGGTCGGGTCAGCGAATGGGACGAGCAGGGAAGGCCCTCCAAAGTAACGGGCACCCATATTGATATGACCAAAGAGAAACAGTACGAAGAGCAGCTGGCGACGCTGGCGATGCATGATCCTCTTACGCAGTTAACTAACCGCCATGCATTACTCACCCATTTTCGCGATATGAAAACGGAAGCCGTGTTTTGCATTGCCTTTATTGATTTAGATAATTTCAAACACGTCAACGATACGCTGGGGCATCGCAGCGGCGACGACGTTCTGATTCAGCTCAGCCAGCGCTTTATCGCCGCCTGTCCGTCTAATGTCATTATTGGCCGACTGGGCGGAGATGAATTTGTTTTGTTGATCCCTTTCGCCTTGTCCCATCCGCTCACAGATAAACTCACACAAGCCTGTCTTGAAGCTGCCCTGCAGCCCTTCGAACTGGCTAACGGTACAGCGTCTATTGGCGCTTCGATTGGTGTGGTTCAGGTTAACAGCCCCGAGAACTTTGACAGCGCGCTCGCCCGGGCCGATGAGGCCATGTACAGCATCAAAAAAAATGGCAAATGTGGCGTCGCCCTGTCACACGGGGAAGGCTTATAAGGACGCTTCCCGCGACTGGAACATTTTTCGCCCTCTGCCAGGCTTATGTGGTATCACCATTCTGCCAGCGCTGTCGCGGCAACATGAGCGGCGGAGGCCTGAGGCGTAATGACTTCCACCTGGAGCGAGGCACGCATGAGTCTGTTTAAAAGCAAAGATGGATATAATCTCTATTACAAAGACTGGGGTAAAGGTCAGCCAGTATTGTTTAGTCATGGCTGGCCGTTGGATGCGGACATGTGGGACAGTCAGCTCAATTTTCTTGCAGAACGCGGCTACCGCGCCATCGCCTTTGACCGACGTGGCTTTGGGCGTTCCGATCAGCCCTGGGACGGTTACGATTACGACACCTTTGCTGACGACATTCATTGCCTGATTGAACATCTGCAACTCAGAGACGTGACCCTGATTGGCTTCTCAATGGGCGGCGGGGATGTGTCACGCTACATCGGCAAATACGGGACAGATAAGGTTAAAAAGCTGGTGCTGCTGGGGGCGGTAACGCCGATTTTCGGCCAGACTGACGATCATCCCGAAGGTGTCGAGAAATCGGTCTTTGACGGCATTAAACAGGGATTGTTGAAAGATCGCGCGCAGTTTATCAACGAGTTTGCTGCGCCGTTTTATGGCACCAATGCCGGTCAGCAGGTTTCAGAAGGCGTGCTCACGCAGACCTTAAACATCGCTTTACTGGCATCGCTTAAAGCAACGCTGGACTGTGTTACCGCGTTTGCCGAAACAGATTTCCGCGCAGATCTGGGGAAAGTGGATGTGCCAGCCTTAATTATTCACGGCAGTCATGACCAGATAGTGCCTTTTGAAGCCACGGGCAAGCTGGCACATGCGCTGATACCGGGTTCGGAACTTAAGATCTATGACAATGGCCCACATGGTTTTGCCGTCACGCATCAGGACCAACTCAATCAGGATTTACTGACGTTTTTACAACAGTAACGGAACAGAATAATCTGAAAGCAACGCCCGTCAGGGCGTTTTTTTTATTCCTCAACGCTTCGCTTATTTAAAACACCTTTTTTACCTTCTTCTCTTTTATTTTTCATGACCATTTTACTAATTGATGCTTTTTTGATTATTTAATGATCTGCTTTTAACAGAAACATCGATAATTAACGAATTTACCGCTTCGCTTATTTTCAGATGATGGAAGTGTGATGTTGTTGAATTTGCTTTATCAGGCGTGGTTAAAAAGAACATTTATTGATCATATTGACGACGTTCCGTGATGCTGATCCGATTTACCGCTTCGCTTATAAAGAAAAACGGGGTGGACTTTTTAATGAATCGATCGATTAATAGGGGCGGGAAGAGTGGCTGTCACAGGGCTGACATGATCGCCATTCTCGTTAAGTTTCTTGTTTAGATAGTTTCGTTACTAAAGAATTAAAGGGATGAGCCGCAAAATGGTTTTGTCTGGCAACCCACGCCAGCGCTCAGCGTTTATGCTTGATAAGGTGATTTTTATGGCTACATTTAATTCTGTAGCCTTTAAGGTAATGCAGCTTTAACTGTGCCAGTTGAATAATGAAATTTGAGGAGAATACAGAATGACGCAATATCGTGGTGGCGCGGGTAATTTCGCCGCAGATAAAGAGCGCGCGGCAGAGGCCGGGCGTAAAGGCGGGCAGAACAGCGGTGGGAACTTTAAGAATGACCCGCAGCGAGCGATCGAAGCAGGCCGCAAAGGAGGTAAAGTAAGCCGTCGTAGTTAATCATTTACTTACAATGACTTGCTATTATCTTTGGCGGTTTAAAAAAGGGAAATACGTTCAGTACGCTTCTGTCTTCCCGTCTGACCTGTTGTGAAAACACGCTCTGGTGTGAGGTCGCAAGAATCTTACCGGAAAGAACGCCCCCTTTCCGGTGTCTTTTTCAGCGCTCCGCTGACATCAAAAAATAAATATAAAAAATGGAACCTCAATCCAATGGGCGGAATGGGCATTATTTTCCTTGGGTGCTAAGTTGTACGCGGATGGGAATATTCGTACAGATTTGGCTGAATTTAAACAGATCCTCATTTTTAATAAATTTAAATTAAAAAGATAAATCACTGGTAATGAAAGAAAAAATGTATTTTTAATGCCACTTATGTTGTCAGGTTTTGCAAAGTTAAACACTATTCCCGCCAACTCCACTAAGGTTATATAAAGTGCGATTGACTGAAGCGGCGCTGAAACCTCGGTGCTGCTGTCTAATTAATGAGGCTCTTTTCATGACTGTTAAAACGTTAAATGATCTTTTCATCCACGACCTGTCAGATGTTTACAGTGCAGAAAAACAGATTGCCCGGGCTCTGCCAAAAATGGCGCGCGCTGCCAGTGATGAAAACCTGGTTGCTGCGTTTAATCAGCACCTTGAAGAGACACGCGGGCAAATTGAGCGTCTGGATGAATTAGTTGAGGCCACGGCCGAGGTAAAAATTAAACGTATGAAATGTCATGCGCTGGAAGGGCTGGCGGAAGAAGCACAGGAAATTATCGAGTCGGTAGAAAAGGGAGAGGTACGCGATCAGGGATTGATCGGAGCGGCGCAAAAAGTTGAGCATTATGAAATCGCGACCTACGGTACCCTGCAGGCGCTGGCACTCAAGCTAGGCTACACCAAAGCGGCGAAGCTGCTGGCACTGACGCTTGAGGAGGAAAAACAAACCGATGTAAAACTCACTACTCTTGCTCAGGCAATCAGCACGCTTGAAGGAGCAGCAAAATGACCACGGCGATTGAAAACTATCATGACTGGCTACGCGATGCGCATGCCATGGAGAAGCAGGCCGAGAGCATGCTGAGCAAAATGTCGGGCCGCCTTGAGCACTACCCGGCACTGGAACAACGCCTGGCACAGCATCTGGAAGAAACCAAACATCAGCTTCAGCTGCTTGAGCAGCTGCTGGATCGTCACGGCATTGACCACTCCATCATGAAAGACGTGATGGGAAAAATGGCGGCAATGGGGCAGGCGATCGGCGGTATGTTCACCTCTGATGAAGTCGTGAAAGGGGCGATGAGCGGCTATGTGTTCGAGAACGCAGAGATCGCCAGCTATACCAGCCTGATTGCAGCAGCAGAACAGGTCGGTGACAGCGAAGGTGTCAGAGTGCTGAGCGAAATTCGCAATCAGGAGATTGCGATGGCTGAATGGCTGTTCCAGCATCTGCCTGAGGTGACGCAACAGTTCCTGCAGCGCTCCGCGCAGCCGGGCGTTGAAGCGAAGAAATAATGCGTTTGCGGTGCCGCAGGCGGTAAAAAGCCGGGAAATGTTCCCGGCTTTTTTACGTGCTTCTGCGGCGGTTAGTCAGCCATTAAATGACCGTACATCGCCATCAGGCGACGCGTTACGCCGTTTGTCCAGCCGAAGCCGTCCTGTAACGGATATTCGCCACCGCCGCCCGGGCGGGCACGATCGCCGCTGATATCGTACTTTTCTACCAGCTTATGGTGCAGCTGGTAGAAATTGTTCACCGTGGTCAGCCAGTTAACGGCAATCTCGTTCGCCAGCGACTCTTCCCCGTAGTTGTTTAAGCCCACAACGGCCATCCACTGCATGGGCGCCCAACCGTTCGGTTTATCCCACTGTTCACCGCTTTCCACCATTGAGGTCAGCAGGCCGCCGTTGCTGAGCAGCAGGTGGCGCAGGGCGATAGCTTGCAGGTGGGCCTGATAGGGCGTTGCCAGCCCGACAAACAGCGGCACGACGGCGGCGGCGGTAAAGGCACCGAAGCGCGCACGGCGCCAGTCATAATCGCGAAAGACTCCTGCCGTGCTGTCCCACAGGTAACGGGTAATCGCCCGCTTACGCGCCTCGGCCTTTTTCTGCCAGGCCAGCGCAGTCAGCTCTTCACCTTTAGCATGCGAGAGCGTGGCTATCATCAACTCAAGCTTGTACAACAGCGCATTGAGATCGATAGGGATAAATTGTGTCGTGCGAATACTGGCCAGGCGTTTTGGGTTACGCAGCCAGCGTGACGAGTAATCCCATCCCGATGCCGCCCCTGCGCGCAGATCGCGGTAAACTTCGCTTGCCGGACGTTTTGAATGACGCGCCGTTTCCACATCTTCAATCCAGGATTCGTCGCGCGGCGTATCGCGGTCGTCCCAGTAGCGGTTCAGCAGCGAGCCGTCAGGCATTCTGACCACATGGCGGTAAGCCTGGTTTGGCATCAGCGAGCCCGCGCCATCCATCCAGAACTGATACTCTTTCATCAGTTGCTCCAGATAGCGCTGAGAGCCCTGCACACCATCTTCTTCGAACAGCTCAACCATCAGGGCGAACACCGGCGGCTGTGAGCGGCTGAGGTAATAGGTACGGTTGCCGTTTGGGACATGGCCGTAGTTATCGATCAGCCACGCGAAGTTGTCCGCCATATGGCGTAGCAGGTCGTCGCGGCCCGACTCCGCCAAACCAAGCATGGTGAAGTAAGAGTCCCAGTAGTAGGTTTCACCGAAGCGACCGCCCGGTACGACATAGGGTTTGGGCAACGGCAGCAGCGATGAGTGCGGCATATGCTGCTGCGGCATTTTGGTCAGCACCGGCCACAGATCGTCAATATGCTCGTTGAGCGTCTTGTCGGGATTCGAGACGTAAAAGCTTTCATTAATGCCCGGCATATAAAAATGCTCAGCAACAAAACGCGACAGGTCGAACTCCTTGCTGCGCTTTTGACGACGATAGCGCATCAGCACATCCAGAGGATCGTACTTAGGCGAGCAGTCGGGGAAAGTTTTACTGTCCTCGAAAATGCCTGACATCTGGACGGCTTCGAACAGCTCAAGGTAGCGATCGGCAGGCGTCAGCGCATCCGGAGCCGGTAAGCCTTCAATCAGCTCCGGCTCGGGTTCAGAATCTTGCATGCGGTCCAGCTTTAGTTCATGGGGATCGTATTGATACTCAACTTCCGCCCCGGCACGATTCTCTTCGAATGCATTGAGTTGCTGGCGATAAGTATTAATAACGGCCTCCTGAGCGAACGGGGTTGCACAAAGAAGGAATTATAGACCTCTCGCAGGCAGGAACAACAATGCAGATTGTCTATGAACGTAATAAAAATTGTCTATTAATCGTATGCATTGAATAAAACACAGTCAATTCAACTAAATATGGCGGGTTTAGCCGTAAATGCATTTCAGATGAATCTCTTAGGTAACAACGAAATAAATTTTAATCTACCCGGAGGGTAATGTTTATGACGCAGGTGAAGGTGATAATACACAAAAATGTCACGATGGAGCACAATGGCGTGAACAAGACCGCGAAGGACAATTTAGCGTGAAACCTTATACCTTACAGCGTCTCACTGACCGGGATATGGCGGCATTTCGGACTATCAGGCTTGACGGGCTCAAGCGTCATCCCGCTGCCTTTGGCGCAGATTATGACACTGAGCGTCATCAGCCTGACGCGTTTTTTGCGGCAAGGCTACGTGAAAACTGCGTGCTGGCAGGAGCAGACGATCGGGGCCGGTTGGGCGGCATCGTCGGTGTGCGCTTTAATGCCGCGCAGAAACAGCGCCATTACGCCACGATCTGGGGAATGTATCTGTGCCCGGAATGGCGTGGAAGCGGGCTGGCAAAGGCGTTACTCACGGCCGCGATAGCCGAAGCCGGTGAATGCTGCTGCCTGAAGCTCGCCGTGAGCACCACCAATACGGCGGCCGTCCGGCTTTACCGCTCGGCAGGGTTTCAGACCTATGGCACGGATGTGGCCGCGCTTTATGTCAACGGCGTTTATCACGATACCTTGCTGATGCGGCTGGACAAAGAACCCGAACGCTGAGCAATAAGCCTTACGTGCTTCGTCACCCGTAGAACTAACGGGCGACGTGAAGTGTGCGTCAGCTCAGGCTGATGTTGAAGAGGCGCTGAAGGGCCAGTTTGCCGCTGTCTGTCACAACCAGTTCGCGGTATCCCGGCGCCTGAACCAGCCAGTGCTTTTGCAACAGAAAGCGTAACAAGGCGGCACCCACTTCGCCTCCGGCATGGAAGCGTCTTTCACTCCAGTCCAGGCAGGGACAGCAGGCTTTTCGCCGGGAGCGGGGCGCAAGCGCAATCCCTGCATTTGCGAAATTAGCTGTGCCATGTGGCGTCAGCGCCGTGCCGTCCTCACATATCCAGCCTTCCAGTTGCAGAAAATCATAGATGGCTACGGCAATTTCGCCGGCCAGATGATCGTAGCAGGTTCGGGCTCGCCTCAGACGGTTTGGCGTCGTGGTTTTAAGCGGGGCGTCGGGCCTTACCGAAACGCCCATTAGATTTTCCAGCAGGCTGGCAACCTCGCGACCGGCCAGGCTGTAATAACGATGCCTTCCCTGTACCACACAGACGAGCAGGCCCGTCTCAAGCAGCTTATTCAAATGGCCACTGGCGGTTGACGGGGCGATATCGGCCACCACGCTCAACTCGGTGGCGGTCCAGGCCCGGCCATCCATCAATGCACAAAGCATGTGCATTCTGGAGGCATCTGCCATCGCCGAGGCGACCACAGACATGCTGATCTCCAGCGAGGGCTGATTATCCTGATGATGGCGGGAAGGGATCAGTTTCATTCTGTCGCGCATGTCCATTGACGGGTCAGGTCGCCAGCCCGCAAATCGTCATCTGTGAGCAGGATGAGGCGGTTACTGTGATCGCTGTACTGAACGCATATATTAATGCCGTTTTGCGCAATAATCCGCGCAATTTCGCCCAGCTCCCCCGGCCGCGCCTGTGCCAGCTTTCTGATGAGTGGCTTTTTAACGTCCCTGACGTCAAAACCGGCCTGCGACAATACCTGTTGGGCTTTGGGGCCATCTTCAACAAGGAAGTGGGCATGGCTCTCCTGGGGCGTAGAAAACACACCGCCCCCTTCCAGACCAATGCCATGCTGGCCGAGAAGCGTGCCAAAGGCGGCAAGCGCGCCTGGCGTGTTGCTGAATACGACATGAATATCAAACATGATGACGTCCCTCCGGCCCTGAATAGTCGCGCATCACCTGAGCAACGCGTATCCGGTAATGTGAAAAAATATGGCTTTTACCTTCTTCCTGCGCTGACTGATGTTCTCTGTTTTCTCGCCAGTTTTTTACCGCACTCTCATCTTCCCACCAGGAGAGCGATAAGATCTTTCCGGGCGTGCTCAGGCTCTGGAACCTTTCAATCTGGATAAACCCCGGTAATTCAGCCAGCCCGGACGACAACTCAGCCGCCAGCGCAAGATAGCGTTGTTGCGCTGCGGGTACGGCTTCTGCTTCAAAAAGAACAGCAATCATTTTAGATCTCCATGAGTAAGCATGCGGGCAGTTTACGCGCGGCAGAATGCGATGCTTCGGCGTGTACCGAACAATGGCGTGCTCCATGTGGAGAAGGGCAGGGCGAGAAGAGAGAAGGGACGTGCGCCTGGCAGAGTAAAAACCGACAGGGGAGAAATCCGCCGTTGCCTGCCGTCGACTCTGCTCCGGTAAACAACGGCGCGATCGCAGGGCAAAACGCCTGCGATTCGGCTGATCTTATCCTTGTACCAGCGTGGCGCGAATCACGTCCTGGTAAGGCGTGGTTGGACGACCAATAAGCTGGCTCAGCGCGCGGGAATCATCGAACAGACCGCCCTGAGACGCGCCGACATCAGAGTCCGCCAGTAAGTCCGCTAACGGCGCCGGTAAGCCTGCGCCTTTCAGCGCCGCCGCAAAGTCTGCCTGCGGCAGGTTAACGTAATCAACCTGCTCACCGCTTTGCGCGGCAATCTCAGCGGCAAATTCAGCCAGGGTGTAGCTGTGATCGCCTGCCAGTTCGTAGACCTTCCCTGCCTGATCGTCACGAACCATCACTTCAGCCGCCGCATCGGCATAGTCCTGACGCGCAGCAGACGAAATCCGTCCTTCGCCCGCCGCACCAATGAACGCATGATGTGCCAGAGCAGGTGCGATGCTCGCTGCATAGTTTTCCGTGTACCAGCCGTTGCGCAGCAAGGCATAAGGCACACCTGACGCCGCCAGCATGGCTTCGGTTGCGCGGTGCTCGATCCCGAGCGAAAGCGGAGAGGTATCCGCATGCAGCAGGCTGGTATAGGCAATAAATTTCACACCTGCGGACCTGGCGGCCTCAATAACGGCTCTGTGTTGAGGTTCACGCTGGCCGACTTCGCTTCCCGAAATGAGCAGCAATTTTTCGACCCCTGCAAAGGCGTCCGCTAACGTCTCAGGTTTATTGTAATCCGCCTCACGCACGTTAACGCCCAATGCGGCAATATCCGCCGCTTTAGCAGGCGTGCGTACGGTGGCAACAATCTTGTCTGCCGCAACTTTTTTGCTCAATGCATCAATGACTAAACGGCCCAGTTGGCCAGTGGCACCCGTAACAGCGATCATGAGGTTACTCCTTAAGATGACAGTTGGTAAAAGGCAGCCTAAGCGATAAACTAACTTTTAGTAAGTACTTACAGAATTGTTAGCATGGGGTGAAAGCGTTAAATGTCTGAAAAACTGAGCGAAAAATTTAGCCGGGGCGAGTTGCTCAATGTTAACTGTCCGTCACGCGACCTGTTAAAGCGTATCACCAGTCGCTGGAGCGTGCTGATCCTGCTCGCGCTTAAAGATAAAACGCTGCGATTTAGCGAACTCCGTCGCGCGGTGGGGGGCGTCAGTGAACGTATGCTGGCCCAGAGCCTGCGCTATCTGGAAGAGGACGGCTTTGTGCAACGTATAGCCTATGATGTCGTGCCGCCGCATGTGGAATACCGCCTGACGCCGCTGGGGCGTGAAGTCGGGGAGCAGGTCGTAGGGCTGGCAGACTGGTTAGAAGAGAATCTTGAGCGCATCCTGTCTCACCGCGAAAAGGACACTGCCGCTGAATAGCCTGTTGATCCTGACGGGCGAGCGCCTGCCGGGGCGAAGCGACGTTCCCTGACCAGACGATGCCCGCTAACGAATGCGCAACGCTTAGCGGAGATAAACCGTCGGCCTTATCTGCAACCTGGCGATGATATCCCGTAGCTTTTAACATCATTTTTACTACTGCGGTTATTTTGACAAGGCTGCCCCCGTAAATAATGGCACTGCCAGTTAATGAACACCGGGTCATTTACATCTTCGATATTTTTTTAACATAAATAGCAAACTAATCCTGGCCGCCTGCGGCGGATAAACGCTTTTTTACAGTTCATTAAATATGTCCCAATCTGGGAAATAACCTCAGAAGGGGTAGATAAGATAAATACCCTGCTAACGATATAAAAAAACACATAATTTCAGTGTGGGATGTGCATTTTAGCCCGAGACAGGTGCGCGGAGTTGTGCTGAATAACAGCTAAAAACAGCGGGTTGCGCGTTTTTTCGTGCTAAGCCTGTCTGGACAGGAACTCACTTTTTTATCCCCTAATTTAATAACAATAATGTCACAAAGCTACGCTGTAATTAACCTTTCCTCGTTGTTTTTTAAATAAAAGATCTTTCAACAAAAAAATGATCTAAATCAAAAAATACTGTTATAGTTTTTACTTATCCAATTGTCTCTGTTTCACCAAGGCGAAGCGTTTTACATTCGCCATGGAATTTTTCTGTGCAATGGAATGACGTTCTTTGTACATAAGTTGTTAATTATAAGTAACTATACGGTGTTCTATGTGGCAAAGAGGTAAGCAATGTTTGGATTAGATGCCTTTCATCTCGCCAGGATCCAGTTCGCATTTACTGTTTCCTTCCATATTATCTTTCCAGCCATCACGATCGGCCTGGCCAGTTTTCTGGCTGTGCTGGAGGGAATGTGGCTCAAAACGCGTAATCAAACCTATCGCGATCTCTATCATTTCTGGTCAAAAATATTTGCTGTCAACTTCGGCATGGGCGTGGTATCCGGGCTGGTGATGGCGTATCAGTTTGGCACCAACTGGAGTGGCTTTTCCCAGTTCGCGGGCAGTATTACCGGCCCCTTGCTGACCTATGAAGTCTTAACGGCGTTCTTCCTGGAAGCCGGTTTTCTGGGCGTCATGTTATTTGGCTGGAACCGCGTCGGTCCGGGCCTGCACTACTTTGCGACCTGCATGGTGGCGCTCGGCACGTTGATTTCGACGTTCTGGATCCTCTCGTCAAACAGCTGGATGCAAACCCCGCAGGGCTACCTTATTCAGAATGGCGTTGTCGTGCCGGAAGACTGGTTTAAAATTGTCTTTAACCCCTCTTTCCCTTATCGCCTGCTGCATATGTCTGTAGCGGCCTTCCTGGCCAGCGCCTTCTTTGTCGGCTCCTCCGCCGCCTGGCATTTACTTAAAGGCAACGACAATCCCGCCATTCGTAAGATGTTTTCGATGGCGCTGTGGATGGCCCTGATTGTCGCACCCGTTCAGGCAATGATTGGGGATGCGCACGGGCTTAATACCCTTGAGCACCAGCCGGCAAAAATTGCGGCGATTGAAGGCCACTGGGAAAATCCGCCGGGTGAGGCAACACCGCTCATTCTGTTTGGGCTGCCGGATATGGAGGAGGAGCGCACCAAATACGCGCTGGAGATTCCTTACCTGGGCAGCCTCATCCTGACGCACAGCCTGGATAAGCAGGTGCCGGCGCTGAAATCCTTCCCGAAGGAAGATCGTCCAAACTCAACCATCATCTTCTGGTCATTCCGCGTGATGGTGGCGCTGGGGCTGCTGATGATTACGCTGGGCGTGGTCAGCTTGTGGTTGCGCTATAAAGGTCGCCTGTATCAGTCACGTCCCTTCCTGTGGTTTGCCTTGCTGATGGGCCCTTCCGGCCTGATTGCCATTTTAGCGGGGTGGTTCACCACCGAGATTGGCCGTCAGCCTTGGGTGGTTTATGGCGTGCAGCGCACTATTGATGCGGTGTCACCGCATGGTGAAATGCACATGAGTATCAGCCTGCTCGCCTTTATCCTGGTTTACTCCTCCGTATTCGGTGTGGGTTATCACTATATGATGCGGTTGATTAAGCAAGGTCCGGTCACGGGCGAAGGCGATATTGTTGAAACGGGTGGTCCCGGCCAGATTAAAACGCCAGCACGTCCGCTCTCTGCTGCCACTCACAAGAATGAGGAGCGTTGAGATGGTTGATTACTCTGTTATCTGGTTCGCGATTATTGTCTTTGCTGTTCTGATGTATATCGTGATGGACGGTTTCGACCTGGGCATCGGCCTGCTGTTTCCCTTTAATAAGGATGCAGGGGAGCGCGACATGATGGTGAATACCGTTGCGCCGGTCTGGGATGGTAATGAAACCTGGCTGGTGCTCGGCGGTGCGGGCCTGTATGGCGCTTTCCCACTGGCCTATGCGGTGATTGCGGATGCGCTTTCCATTCCGCTGACCGCGATGCTGATTGGGCTGATATTTCGCGGCGTGGCATTTGAGTTCCGCTTCAAGGCCGTGGAGCATCACCGGGCGTTCTGGGACAAGTCGTTTATCGCCGGTTCGCTGCTGGCAACCTTCAGCCAGGGGGTTGCGGTGGGTGCCATGCTGGATGGCATTCCGGTATCAGGTCGTAGCTTCGCCGGGTCCACACTGGACTGGCTGGCGCCGTTCCCGCTGTTCTGCGGCGTAGGACTGGTGGTGGCCTATGCACTTCTGGGCTGTACCTGGCTCATTATGAAAACCGAGCATGAGCTGCATCGCAAGATGTCCGCTCTGGCAACGCCGTTGCTTATCGCGCTGCTGGTGATTATCGGCGTGATCAGCATCTGGACGCCGTTTACGCATGAGAATATTTCGCACCGCTGGTTCAGCATGCCGAATCTGTTCTGGTTCCTGCCGGTGCCAGTCCTGGTCGTGCTGAGTGCCTGGGGGCTGAGAAGGGCGATCAAGCGTGAGGCGCACTATTCGCCTTTCCTTCTCACCTTAGCGCTGATTTTCCTGGGCTTCTCAGGTCTGGGTATCAGTATCTGGCCGAATATTATTCCGCCATCGGTATCGATCTGGCAGGCGGCGTCACCGCCTCAGAGCCAGGCCTTTATGCTGGTGGGTAGCCTGCTGATTATCCCGATGATCCTGGGCTACACCTTCTGGAGCTACTACGTGTTCCGCGGAAAAATCAAAGCAGACGAAGGATACCATTGATATGCAAACCCAGGTCGACAGCAAAGAACGTCAGAATGAAACCCGGTCGCCGTGGTGGAAACGTGTGCTGTGGCTGGTGGTCATCTATGGGGCAAGTGTGCTGGCGCTCGGTGTGGTGGCCACGTTGTTCAGAATGATGATGACCGCCGCCGGTATGCGAAGCCACTGAGGATTTATTCTCCGTACGTTTCTTAACCGCAGTACGCGCGCTTTACGCCAGGCTGCACTCTACTTGTCTACTCAGCCAGCCTTCGGGCTGGCTTTTTAAATAGTAACCCAGGCAATTAATGCGCTTTTTGCCTTTCCACCCTCTCGTTTACCCGGTGCTTCATTACAATCCCTAAGGCTTTTTGTTACTCTTTTATGACGAATTTCCCTTCTGTTTTCTGTTCATACATCAATGCTAAGTCAAACCATAAAAAAACAGCATATTAATGATTTAGTCGACTGGATTGAGGCCAATCTCACCAACGAAATCAATATCGACCAGATTACCCTCAAGTCTGGCTACTCCAAATGGCATATGCAGCGTCTGTTTAAAGAGATGACCGGGCAAACCCTGGCGGCCTATACCCGAAAACGACGCCTGACTCTCGCCGCCATGGCGCTGCGGCTGACCCGGATGCCGTTGATTGATATTGCGGTGCGCTTCGGCTTCGAAAATCAGCAGAATTTTAACCGGGTCTTTAAAAACCACTTTATGATGACGCCAGGTGCCTTCCGTCGCCACAGAGTCTTACCTGTGCGCCATTTTCACGGCCGCATTGCGCAGCGCGCACCAGTCAAGCAGGCGGTGCTGGTTATACGTGAAGAAGCCCTTCAGCTACAGGGTGAGACAGTGGAGTGGGAGTGCCGCTATGGCGACTATATAAGCGACCGCCATCATCGCGTTGCTGAGCAGGTGCGCCAGGTTGTTCGCGCCCGTCACGGGGCTGCGCAGGGCTGGCTGGGGTTCCAGTACGGGCCGGGAAACGGCTCTGTCGAGCAGCAGCATATTAGCCTGTTTCGTGGCCTGGAAGCACAGCAAACGGCTGATGTACATTCCGCCCTGCCGGTTCGCACCATTGCGCCAGGCCTCTACGCCAGCCTCGCATGGAGCGGGTCGCCGGACCAGCTTACGCACTTCATCGCAGACATTTATTATCTGCATTTGCCCAAGCTGGGCGTAGCCTGTCGGCCGGGGATGGATTTACTGTGTCTGGACTTGGCCCGAAGCACGCAGGACAGAATCGAAGGCGTATTTTTCATCCCGGTGACCCAGGGCTGAATGCACATAACGTGCGCCATAATGTGATAAAGCGCACGATTTTATAAGCGGATTAGCTGTGCAGGCGTAAAATTCTTCCTGAAGCTCACAGAGGCGCCATTACCACGGCTTTTATTTCTCAGGGCTGGAATATTCACCTGCTTTCTACGCCTTATCAGGCTAAAACACATGATTAAAATCTCTCAGATATCAGCGATGCTGCTGGCTATCGCGCTGTGTGCGGCCCCAGCGTTGGCTGCCGCACAACTGACCGATCCTGCCAATGTGCCCACAGGGTTACATCCTGGATCGCAGGGGACGCATAGCGAGATACTCGGTGACAGCTCCCTGCCGCAAGGCAGTGGACAAAACCCGGCGCGGTAACCACGTTATTACCGCTATCCCCTTAAAAGGCGCCTGAGCGCCTTTTTCGTTTTCTGTGCTTCCTTCCTTTTTGTCCGCGTTTTTTCACAACGTATCGCATTTTTAGTCATTGTTCTTAAGATATATCATGGCTATTCTTAGCAGGTTTATATGAGAATGATTTCTATTTACTTAAGCGGCGCGAAAACAGCTTCTTTGCATGCAGCCGCGTTTACGGAGAGTCCTCGTGCCTACATCTTATTCCCGCCGCTTACCTGAACGCGTGCGTAACGAACTGCGCTTCCGCGCTATCCACGTCGCCGAGAAAACCCGAATTGCCGAGACGTTTTGGCGCATTGTCTTCACGGGCGACGATCTGAAGGGGTTTCATTCTCCCGGTTTTGACGATCACATTAAGGTCTTCTTTCCCCCTGCTGACGGCGCGCCGCTGGCACTGCCGACGATCAACGATGACGGTATTCAGTGGCAAGGCGGATTGCGCCCTGTCGCGCGCGACTATACGCCGCTGGCGTTTGATGGTGCGTCATCGCTGACGCTGGATTTTTATATCCACGACAGCGGTGTTGCCAGCGACTGGGCATCCCAGGCACAGCCGGGTGACAGATTGATCATTGGTGGGCCGCGTGGCTCTCTGCTGGTGCCAACGGATTATGCTTTTCAGCTTTACGTCTGTGACGAAACCGGGTTGCCTGCTTTCAGGCGGCGTAGCAGTAGTGTGGAGGCTCAGGCGCTGCATCTGTTTGCCTGTGCTGATGAGGTGACCGGACAAGCCTACCTGGGAGATACCGGTAATGCCTCTGTTAACTGGCTTGGCAGCGGCAAGATGACGCTGGCGGATTTACCACATTTGACGGCCGCGCTGGACAGGATCGCGATTCCGCAGCACGACGCTTTTATCTGGCTGACCGGAGAAGGGCAGTTCGTAAAACAGCTGTGTGACTATTTCACCACACAGCGCGGGGTTGACGCTGACCTGGTGCGCGCCGTAGCCTACTGGCATCAAAAACCCGCTGTCGTTCGTTAACTGAATTTAAGTGACCTGCCGTTGATTGAATTTCGCCTGATGGCCCACTACCATCAGGCTCTTTCCACTGACTCAGGCAGATAATGAAAATGGATTCGGCACGTTCAGGGCAAGATAACCGCGATGCGCCCTGCAGTGGACGGCGCAAGCGCCGTGAGAAAATGCTGGATGCCAGCGAGATCCGTCTGCTGATGCTGCATTTTATCTCGCAGTGCGCCACACATGGCTATGAGCTGATTAAATGCATTGAAGACCTGTCAAAGGGCGAGTATTCGCCCAGTCCAGGCATCATTTACCCGAATCTGACATGGCTGGAGGAGATGGGGGCTATTCACATCAGTGACCCTCAGGCTGCACGTAAGGCTTACGTACTCACCGAAACGGGGCAGGCCATGCTAAAGCACGATGCACAGCCGCTGTCAGGTCTCATCGACCGGTTATCGTCTTTGGCAGTGCTGGTCAACAACCGCAGCATTCCTGAAATTGAGCAGGCGATCGATCATTTTAAAACTGCCCTGAACACGCGTCTGGCGCAGCAGGACATTACCGATGAAACCCGGCAAACAATCGTCGCTGCTCTGATGACTGCGGCAGAGGATATCAGCCGCAGTTAATCTGACGTGGACGATCAGCTGTCGTCCGATCGGTTTTTATCGATATGCCCTAGCGAACGCTCCGGAAAACAAATATCCCTTACCCGCTGCTTGAGTGCCTGAGCATCCGGGAATCCGCCATCGCGCTTGCGCTCCCACAGCAGATGTTCATCCAGGGTGATTTCAAATACGCCGCCGGTGCCGGGACGCAACGTCACGCTGGCGAGATCCTGTGCGAAGGTCTGTAACAGTTCCTGTGCCATCCACGCGGAGCGCAGCAGCCAGTTACATTGGGTACAATAGTGAATGACGACCACGGGTTTTTGCATCTTTCCCTCTCTTTATCATTAATTAACGCTCAGGCCAGCAGGGGCCGCAAGCATGCCGGCCGGGCTTTTCGCATGGGTTTTCTGTTTTCTTTATACGTTGCTAACCCTGACGCGAATCCTCACCCGTGGCAGACAGCAGCGCAAACCTTACCGCATCGCTGGCCGAAACGGTACCGGTGTGCCCCTGCGTTTATTCTGATAAAACATCAAATTAGCGGCTCCGGAACCGACAGCGAAGGGGCCGGGGTAAGGCTGTCTGACGTGAGTGGGAAGCCCTGAAAAAACAGATGGCGGTAAGTCAGGAAGCCCTCTGTAAGATGCCTCGGGACGCTCGGGACGCTCGGGACGCTCGGGACGCTCGGGATGCTCAGGATGCTCAGGTAAGCCCATGAGCCAGGCTTGTCAGCAGTAATGCGGGCCTGCGGGCGGGGAAGATAGCCGGCCCCCAGGCTCAGTCTGGATGAGCCGGGCATTGCCAGCAGGTGAAGTTATCGCCCGCTGGCAGCACTTTCCCGGCAGCCAGAAGTGGTAAGGGAAGGGGCGAGCGGGGCAATTCAGGAACTAAGCGAATGACTGATGCGCCCGCCTTCGTCGCCCCTGGCGGAAGGCGAACGTTAAGCGCAGTCGACCACCAGACGGCCCCGAACTTTGCCATCCAGCAGATCCTGTGCGCCCTGGTGCACGTCACGCAATGGAATGACCGTTGTTATCTGGTTCAGTAACGCGTCATCCAGAAGCTGCCCCAGCCGCTGCCAGGCCTGCTGGCGCAGCGGTTTAGGGCACATCACGCTGTCTACGCCAGCCAGTGTCACACCGCGCAGAATGAAGGGCGCGACGCTACCAGGCAGATCCAGGCCTTGTGCCATACCACAGGCCGCGACCACGCCGTCACGCTGGGTGCCGGCCAGCACGTTGCTCAGCGTATGGCTACCGACGCTGTCGATGGCGGCGGCCCAGCGCTCTTTCCCGAGGGGTTTACCCGGTTGAGCCAGCTCGTCGCGATCTATCACTTCGGCTGCGCCCAGGGTGGTTTTTAAATAGTCTTCATCGCTGGCTCGCCCGCTGGAGGCGATGACGTTATAGCCCAGTTTTGCCAGCAGAGAGACGCTGAAGCTGCCAACGCCTCCGCTGGCCCCGGTCACCAAAACCGGGCCGCTGGCAGGCGTAATGCCTTGTTTTTCGAGTGCCAGCACGCACAACATGGCGGTAAAGCCCGCCGTTCCGATGGCCATGGTATTCAACGGGGTTAGCGTTTCAGGCACGGCTACCAGCCAGTCGCCAGACACGCAGGCTTTCTGAGCCAGCCCGCCCCAGTGTTTTTCCCCGACGCCCCAGCCGGTGAGCAGCGCCGCATCGCCTTGTTTCCAGTCGGGATGGCGACTTGCTGTGACCCGTCCCACGAAGTCAATGCCCGGCACCATTGGAAACTGGCGCACAATCGGCCCTTTATTGCAGATGGCCAGCGCGTCTTTATAGTTGAGGGTGGAATAGCTGACGTCGAGGGTGACGTCTTCATCGGGTAATTGTGTTTCGGAGAGTTCTTTTAGCTGAGAGCGGTAACCTTGTTCGTCCTTATCAATGACCATTGCCTTAAACATGTATCCTCCGTTAGGCGTAAGAATAATCAGGCAAGTTTACGCCCGATGCGTCGATTAGGGTAGGGCACTGGCCCGACAAGTGCGAGGCTTGCCGCAAACCTGAGGCATTTCCGTGGCGATTTCAGTGGCAATGAGGGAGCGACTGCCAGCGTGCTGAAAAATGCATAATTGCGCATAAATAACAGAAACTTAAGCGGTTATTCACTGGTGTATCATTATAAGGCTTTGATATTTAATGTTTTTATATTTTGCATTTATTGACCTGATATTTAAAGTTGTCGGGTTGTTCCTGCGAATAAAAAATGACATTATGACGGCCACTTTTTTCTCGCCACCGCCCGATAACAGAGGACGCTGCCATGTCCGGTTCAATGTGCAACTGCACGTGTCCCCACTCGCCTGAATTCGCGCGCGATCTGTTCTTCGTCATGTCAGTTACACACACATCGTTCACTATGCGGTGAGGCCAACCGGGCCGCTGCTGTTGGACATGAGTAAGGACTACTCTTTACTGATGTCTATCGGTTTATCGCGTCAGACATTATTCGCCGGGGAAATTTCCCCATTGCCGTGCCTCAGGCACCCACTCCCTGACTGTTAGGGATTTGTGTTATGACACCACTGAAAATTGCTGCCAGCGCTGCTGTTGCGCCTAACCTGACCCTGAATACTGCGCGCGACGTGGTCACGCTGGATAATACTGATTTTACCGATGTGGCGGCTGTTGTCGTCTCGCTGGCTGATACGCGCAGTGGCGTGCTGGCGTTGTTACGCCACACGGGTTTTAATTTACCGGTGTTCGTTGCTAATGCCTTTGAAGAAGAGGTGATGCACCTGCCCGGCGTGACCGGCGAACTGAATGGCGAGCCGCAGGACTGGGTAGCGCTGGAAGCGGCGGCTCAGGCTTATGAAGCCGCGCTGCTGCCCCCGTTTTTTGAAACGCTGACCCGCTATGTTGATATGCAGAACAGCACCTTTGCCTGTCCGGGCCATCAGGGCGGCGCATTTTTCAAAAAGCACCCAGCGGGTAAGCAATTTTTTGATTTCTATGGCGAGAACGTTTTTCGTTCGGACATGTGTAACGCTGACGTCAAGCTGGGCGACCTGCTGATTCACGAGGGGTCGGCTAAGCATGCGCAAAAATTTGCCGCCAAAGTGTTTAACGCGGATAAAACCTACTTTGTGTTAAATGGCACGTCAAGCGCGAACAAAGTGGTCACCAATGCGCTGCTGACGCGCGGTGATTTAGTGCTGTTTGACCGCAATAATCACAAGTCCAACCATCATGGTGCGCTGATTCAGGCGGGCGCGACGCCGGTTTACCTTGAAGCGGCCCGTAATCCGTTTGGCTTCATCGGCGGCATTGATGCGCACTGTTTCGATGATGGCTACCTGCGCGAACAGATCAAGAAAGTGGCGCCTGAAAGGGCTAACGAGGCGCGTCCCTTCCGGCTGGCGATTATCCAGTTGGGCACCTACGACGGCACGGTATACAACGCGCGGCAGGTGGTGGATCGCATTGGGCATCTGTGTGACTACATTCTGTTTGACTCGGCCTGGCTGGGCTATGAGCAGTTTATTCCGCTGATGGAAGGCTGTTCTCCACTGACGCTGGAGTTGAACGAAAACGATCCCGGCATTTTTGTTACCCAGTCAGTGCACAAGCAGCTGGCGGGCTTTTCGCAGACCTCCCAGATCCACAAGAAAGATAACCATATTCGTGGGCAAAAGCGTTTCTGCCCGCATAAGCGCCTGAATAATGCGTTCATGCTGCACGCTTCAACCAGCCCGTTCTATCCGCTGTTTGCCGCGCTAGATATTAACGCCAAAATGCATCAGGGCGAGGCGGGACGCCGCATGTGGGATGAGTGCGTGATGCTGGGGATCGAGGCACGTAAAGCGATCTTTGATCGTTGTGACATGATCCTGCCTTTCGTGCCGGAAAGGGTAAACGGCCAGCGCTGGCAGGATGCACCAACGGAAGCGATCGCTCGCGATCTGCAGTATTTTAGCTTTGAACCCAACGCTAAATGGCACGGTTTCGCCGGATACGATCGCGATCAGTACCGTGTCGATCCCTGCAAGCTGTTGCTGACCACGCCAGGCATTGACGCAGCCAGCGGTGAATATGCTGAGTTTGGCATCCCGGCGACCATTCTGGCGAATTACCTGCGTGAAAACGGCATCGTGCCGGAAAAATGCGATCTCAATTCTATTCTGTTCCTGCTGACTCCAGCCGAAAGTCCGGAAAAAATGGCGATGCTGGTGGCGATGCTGGCGCAGTTCGAGCAGCATGTAAAAGACGATACGCTGCTGGCCGAAGTGTTGCCGACGCTGTACCGCAAAAACGCTAAACGCTATGCGGGTTATACCTTGCGCCGTCTGTGTCAGGAGATGCACGACCTGTACGTAAGCTATAACGTAAAAGACCTGCAGCGCATGATGTTCCGCGAGCAGGGGCTGCCGCAGGTTAAGGTGAACCCACAGGATGCGCATCAGGCTTACATTCGTGGCGAAGTCGAACTGGTACCTATTGCAACGGCAGAAGGTCGCATCGCGGCGGAAGGCGCTCTGCCTTATCCACCGGGCGTCCTTTGTGTGGTTCCGGGCGAAACATGGGGCGGGGCGGTACAGCGCTATTTTCTGGCGCTGGAAGCGGGCATCAATCAACTGCCCGGTTTTTCGCCGGAGCTGCAAGGGGTTTACACCGAGGAAGGCGCTGACGGACGTAAGTATCTGGTGGCGAATATGATGGTGGGTTGAGGGGGCTGTCGCCTGGATAGCTCATAGATCTTAACTGTTAGCGCTGAGAAGGTATCGGTTTGTGCCTGCGGTTGGGCGTTTCGCGAGGCTTTCAGTTAATGACTCCGAGAAAGTTTCGCTCGCCAGGCGGCAGGGAGTTTCAGTTTGCCCCTGCGGGCGACCGACAAGGGGCCGCCAGCCGCCGCGGCCCCTTGACCCCGGGCTCCCGTCCTGCCCACCCGCCGCTGCGCGGTCCCTTCGCTGCTTCAGGATTTCTGCCGGACCGCCAGGACGCGCCATCCCTGGCGCGGCCTGACTCTCGCCGACGTCCTGTCGGCTCATCCGGAAATCCCTCATCCGCTCAGCGGTCGGGAAGGCCGCCCAAAACCCCCGCTTCGATATCTGTAGTAAAACAAACCGCGTTGCCGCTTCAGATGCAGGAAAAGCCTTCTGGCTCATTACGGTTCATCTGTTTCTGTTTCTTCAGGCTTTCCAGTCTTCAGTTCTGATCGCACATGTTAACAACAGGCGAAGCCAGTCTTCCGGGAAAACATTCGATCTTACAGGCGTGGGTTTTCAGGAGGCATCCGGAGCGCTGAGGAAAGAATGGAGGCCAGGGCGGAGCGGCAGGGATGCCGCGCAGAGGACGGCTGCGCCAGGGAAGGCGCATCCGGCCGGCCCGTCAGGCCGCAGTGAGTGACGAAGGAACAGCGACGGCTGCCGGGCGCCGGGATTGTTAAGGGGCTGGCGTAAGCCCCTTAACACGTCCGCCTGCACGGGCAGGCTGAAACTGCCCATCGCCTGGCGGGCGGAACCCTCTCAGAGCCAGAGGACAGAACCCCATCGCCTGGCGGGCGGAACCCTCTCAGAGCCAGAGGACAGAACCCCATCGCCTGGCGGGCGGAACCCTCTCAGAGCCAGAGGACAGAACCCCATCGCCTGGCGGGCGGAACCCTCTCAGAGCCAGAGGACAGAACCCCAGCGCCTTGCGCGCAAAAACCTCTCCGCGCCAGCAATCCCCCACCAAGGGAAACCCTTCGCCATCAATACCGATGGTAGCTCCGCTGCGCCGAGCTCACCTTATACAAATAACGCCGCGATTCCGCAGACGGATGCTGTTTAGACAGCGTCTGATAAACCTGACTGGGTGACATGCCGTTAATGATAGTGACCGCACGATCCTTATCGCTGGAGAACACGCGCAGCACGCTGCCTGCACCGCCGTTATAGGCGGTAATGACCGCGTAGCGACGCGACAGCGGATCCTGAATGCCTGCCAGATAGCTGCGCTGCAGCAATGACAGGTAAGCCGTACCGGCATCAATGTTGTTCTCGGGATCCAGCAGGTAGCTGCGGCTTGGTTTGCCCCATTTACCCTTCATACGGAATACATCGACGCCCGCAGTATGCTGTACCACCTGCATTAAACCCAGTGCGTCAGAATGGCTGACGGCGTAGGGGTTAAAACTGGATTCGGTCTGCATAATCGCGAGGATCAGAGACGCATCAACACCATATTGCTCAGCAGCCTTGCGCACCATCGGCAGATATTTATGCGCACGCTTATCAAGATGGTTAGGCACCATCGGGATGGTAACCGAGTAGATTACGTGCAGGCCGGAATTGCGACGCTGCAGTTTATTCGCAATCAAATAGTCCGCAAAGGCCTGAGCGCGGCCCTGCCAGCGGATAGCTTGTCCGGTGTTGTCCAGCACCTGTCCGTAAAGCAGCGGTTCTTTACTGATTTGGATATCGTTGACATCAGAATAAAGATCGACATTGCCCGGATCGTCGCCGATCAGCAAGGTGGTCACGATCGCCTGACGCAGGCTGGCAGCGGGGTCGGTACCGGAAATGGTCTCAATCGTGATGTTACCGCTTTCAAAGTTGATATGGCTGCGGGTGTAATAGTTGTCGGTGTATTTGACGTAGTCTTTCGGTCCGGCAATCAGAACCTCATTGATCCCCCAGATGTTCTCAATGTTATGGGCGAACTGCCCCATCAGGATGTCAAATCCGTTGGTGTCCTTCACCCACTCTTCTGAATAGGTCGGGTTCTTTTTGCCGGAACAGGAAACTAAAAGGGGTGCAATCACCAGCAGGGCTATCAGCTTTTTATTCATCTAAAATACATGCCTGACCTGGAAAACGGCCCCAGTACTGAGGCCAAAAAAAGTTATGCTTCGGGTGGCGTATAGCCTTCAATATGAACGTCTTTGCCTTCGAACAGGAAGTTAATCATTTCCTTTTCCAGCACTTTGCGATCTTCGGGGTTCATCATGTTGAGTTTTTTCTCGTTGATCAGCATCGTCTGCTTAGCCATCCATTGCTGCCAGGCTTCTTTCGAGATTTCATTGTAAATGCGTTTTCCCAGATCGCCAGGGTAGAGTTGGAAATCTTGCCCTTCAGCATCACGTTGTAAAAAAGTACAAAAAATAGTGCGGCTCATTATTCTTCCTCGTTAATCTCACAGCTGCCTAAAGGCAACTGCTGGGGATGGCGCAGTTCGTGCAAAAGACGCTCTACAGGTGCGGCTAATCCCACAGTCGGCGGCAGCGTTAAGTTATACCAGAGACCGCCAGCTTCATCCATTAATGCCCCGGCAGAAGGCCATGACAGCCACATTGGGACAATATCCAGATGGAAATGGCTAAAGGTATGACGAAATGCCGTAAGCTGCTGGGGTTTGGCGTGAATGCCGCGCGCATGCAGCCAGTCGGTCATCGCCTCTTCAGTGGTGAATTGCGGGAAGCAGAATAAACCGCCCCACAGGCCCACCGGCGGACGCTGCTCCAGCCAGACCTTGTCGCCATGTTGCATCATCAAAAACCAACCGCTGCGTTCCGGCAACGTCTGCTTCGGCTTTTTACCCGGATAGCTGGCCCAGCTGTTGTTAGCCCTTGCTTCGCATCCGCTGTTGAGCGGGCAGATGTCGCATTTTGGTCTGGATCGCGTGCACACCATGGCACCCAGATCCATCATCGCCTGGTTAAACTGGCTGACGCCTTGAGCAGGCGTGACCTCTTCGCTGATTTGCCAGAGCCGCTTTTCCACATCCTTCTTACCCGGCCAGCCGCCTACCGCGTAGCAACGCGCTAAAACCCGTTTAACGTTGCCATCGAGAATAGGGAAATGCAGACCCAGCGACAGAGATAAAATCGCGCCAGCGGTGGATCGGCCAACGCCGGGTAAAGCGGCGACCTCATCATAGTGGCGGGGAAATTCACCGCCATGAAGGTCCACCACCTGTTTTGCCGCTTTATGCAGGTTGCGCGCACGGGCGTAATAGCCCAGACCGGTCCAGAGATGCAGCACCTCATCCAGGGGCGCGGCGGCCAGATCGCTGACGTCAGGAAACCGCGCCATGAAGCGCTCAAAATAGGGGATAACCGTGGCAACCTGAGTTTGCTGCAACATGACTTCGGACAGCCACACCTTGTAGGGTGTTTTTTCCAGCTGCCACGGCAGGGTTTTGCGGCCAAAGCGCTGATACCAGTCCAGCACCTGTTGCGCGAACTGCGGGGCTTGCATCATAAAAAGGATATTTCCGTGATTACGCGATATTCGGGCAGGAATTCCAGCATAAGCGCCAGTGAGAGTAAACCGGAAGATTGAAAAGGCCTGTTTCATACCGGCCTGTCTGTCCCGTGCGGCAGCGTCGTGCCGGGCCTGACAATATCAGGAGCCGCCGGGAGACAGTAGCAGGCCAGACGATGTGAATCCGGCCCGCGACATCTTTCACAGAAGCCCGCAAAGGGCTTTTACTGGTCAGACGTTGATCTTGTCTTGCATCCTGAGCGGGAGGGTTTCTGGCTCCTGCGGTTTACGGTATTTATCGAGCAGATGGATCTGGATTTTCCGCAGCATATCGCCGTTCAGCTTATAGAAGCGGAAATAGAGCAGTAGCGTCAGCATAAAAAAAACAGCCGGCAGCGCAATCATAATAAATTGCATGCCTGCAAGGGTTTCCTGCGACTGTACGATATTGGGCATATAGCCAATCATGCCCAGCACCACGGCGATAAAGAAAGCGGCAAAGGCGGAGCCGCCTTTCACCACCATCGTCTGCACTGAATAGGCGATGCTCTCGCAGCGCACGTGCAGCTTGTATTCGCCGTAATCAACGGTGTCCGCCACCATAATGACCTGGAGCACCCAGAAAAGCGCGGTACCGGTGTTTAACAGGATGCCGGCCACCACAATCAGCAGCGTTGAGTGATAGCCTGCCAGTGCCATAGCGAACAGCACGCCACAGCTCAGTATCGGCAGCGCGGACGCGCCCGCCCACAGAATGCGGCGCGACAGGATGTTTACCAGTTTCGGGAACAGGATTAACGTGACGAGGTTTGCCGCGCCTGCATAAGAGAGGTAGTAGGGAAACAGCCCGGCATCGCCGATGACGTAGGTGAAATAGTAAATGGCAAAGCCGGTAATGATGTTAGCCGCGATGTTGTAAGCCAGCGCCATTCCCAGCAGGCAGGAAAGCTGATCGTTACGGTAAATGAGGGCAACAATGGCTTTTAGCCCCAGGCGGTCACTGCCTGAGGTTTCGTCGCGGGTGGACGAATAGACTTCATGCACGTTTCGCAGCGTGACTAACATGGAGACGATAAAAAAGGCGATTAACACCAGGGTAAACATCTGGAAGCCTAAGCCACGATTGTCGCCGCCAACATAACTGACAAAGGGCAGGGCCAGGCCTGCGGTAACAAACCCGGCAAGGCTGGCGAAAAAGCGTGGCCAGGGAACCAGCTGTTCACGTTCGCGCTTGTCCAGCGTGATGGTAGGCACCAGCGACCAGAACGGAATATCCATAATGGTGTAGGTCATGCCCCACAAGATATACGTCACACAGACATAAATAACCTGCGTGGTGCCTTCAAACAGATGGGCGCTAAACAACAGGAACAGCACCAGCGAGTTTGCCAGCGTGCCTGCAAAAATCCAGGGTTTGAATTTCCCCCAGCGCGATCGCGTGGCATTTACGATCCAGCCCATGATCGGATCGTTTATTGCGTCCCAGATCCTGGCCACTAAAAACAGCGTACCGACGAGGCCAACCGACAAACCTACCACGTCGGTGTAGTAATACATCAGGTACATATAAACAATGCCAATAGCAAAATCTTTCCCAAATGCGCCGAATCCATAGCTGAGTTTTGTCGTTATTGAAATGCTCATCGGGTACCGGGACGCTGTTGCCAGCGCCCGCCTTCTGTTAAGGAATAGAGCCGCAGCCGGACAGCACGCCCGGAGACACAGGCATTATTTGTGCAGCCAGGCGGGCAGCCAGTCCCCGTGTTCGGCGATCAGCTCATCCACCAGCGCATAAATCTCCTCGATGCCCAGCACCGCCGCCGTATGGGGATCCAGCATGGCCGCGTGGTAAACCTGCTCAGGGTTTTCGGTCAGGATGGCTTCCGTCAGCAGCGTCTGCACGTTGATATTGGTTTGCATCATGGCTGCCAGATGTGAGGGCAGGGTTCCCACCTTCGTAGGCTGAATCCCGTTGGCGTCCACCAGGCAGGCGACCTCAACACAGCATCCCTGCGGCAGGTTGTCGATCAATGCATCGTTACGCACGTTGCCGTAAATCACGGCCGGTTCACCTGTCCAGATGGCATTCATAATGGCGCTGGCATATTCGCGCGAGGGTTTGCTTTCAATACGCTCAGCGCGCTTGTAATGTTCAAGCTCGGTACGCCAGTTATCCAGCTGCTCGACGCAGCGTTTGGGATACTCATCCAGCGGGATCTGGTAGCGCGCAATCAGATCCTCTCGTCCCGGCTTGATAAACCAGGGCGTATATTCTGCAAAATGTTCTGAAGACTCGGTAACGAAATAGCCCAGTTTTTTGAACATCTCATAGCGCACAATGTTGGGACAGCGCGTATTGCCATGCATGTTGGGTTTCGGTACCTGCCCGGCGTCAAAAGCGGCAAGCAGTTCCGGGTAGAGATTCACGTAAGCCCCGTCTGCAGTTTTTCGCTCCAGCTCCAGGTAAAAGGCCATGTGGTTGATGCCGGCAGAGCGGTAACGTAAATCGGCCGGGTTAAGATTGAGATCGTAAGCCAGCTCTTCCGCCGTTCCCTGAACGGAATGGCACAGGCCAACCTGTTTGATATGCGGATAACGCGCGTACATCGCCCAGGTGTTCATCGCCATGGGGTTAACGTAATTAAGCATGGTGGCATCAGGACATACCGCCGTCATGTCTTCACAAATCTGCCAGAGGTGCGGGATGGTGCGCAGCGCGCGCATGATGCCGCCCGGGCCAAGCGTGTCGGCGATGGTCTGCTCAAGACCGTAACGCTTACACACCGCAAAATCAGTGAGGGTACAGGGTTCATAGCCGCCTATCTGAAACGCGACCACAACAAAGTCGGCATCCGCTAATGCCGCTTTCTGGTCGGTGTGGCAGGTGATTCTTCCGGCCGCACCAGCCGAACTCATCAGCTTACTGACCACGGTAAAGGACTCTTCAAGCCGGGTCGCATCAATATCCATCAACGCGATATGGGCGGATTTCAGCGCATCGCGGTGAAAGACATCGCCAAGGATATTTTTGACGAAAATAGTGGAACCCGCGCCAATAAAGGTAATTTTGGGTGCAGACATCAGGACGCTCCATTGCAAGGTTGGATAACGCCAGAATGTCACGCCATTCATCGAGAAACTTCCGCCTTACGGAACGAGCATTCCCACAAACTCAGATCTGATGCTGGCGGCGAGCAGATCTGAGTTTTCGGGACAAATTTGCACGGAAAGAAGAGTATCTGGTGTGCTAACAGGCGAAAACGCCATGCTGACCGCGCATTTCTCGCCTCTGAGACTGGCCTGAGCCGTTCAGATATGGCAGGGTTCTGATAATTCAGGAGAGGGAATGATGATTATGCAGCCTGTCGTACCACTTCCGCCCGACCCGCATATGTGCAGCAGCGATGAAAAGCAGACCCGCAGCCCGCTGTCGCTCTATTCTGAATATCAGCGCATGGATATCGAACTGCGTCCGCCGCTGGCCATGACCACCAGCCACTGGCACGGTCAGGTTGAGGTGAATGTGCCCTTTGACGGTGACGTGGAGTACCTCATTAATAACGAGGTCGTTCAGATCAAGCAGGGTTACATCACCCTGTTTTGGGCCTGTACGCCACATCAACTCACCCGTCCCGGACGCTGCCAGAACATGGCTATTCTGAACCTGCCGATGCATCTGTTTTTGTCCTGGCCGCTCGACAGGGAGTTAATCAATCATGTCACCCACGGCATGGTGATTAAATCTGTGGCGAAGCAGCAGCTCAGCGCGTTTGAAGTGCAGCGCTGGCAGCAGGAGCTGAACAGTCCCGACGAACAGATTCGCCAGCTTGCCGTTGATGAAATTGGTCTGATGCTTAAGCGCTTTAGTTTGTCGGGATGGCAGCCGGTGCTGGTGAACAAAACGTCGCGTACGCATAAGAACAGCGTTTCGCGCCACGCTCAGTTTTATGTCAGCCAGATGCTGGAGTTTATCGCAGATAACTACGATCAGGCTTTAACCATCAATGACGTGGCCGAACACGTTAAACTCAATGCGAATTATGCGATGGGCATTTTTCAGCGCGTGATGCAGCTGACGCTAAAACAGTACATCACGGCCATGCGGATCAATCATGTCAGGGCGCTCCTGAGCGATACCGATATCACCGTTCTGGATGTGGCGCTGACGGCCGGTTTCCGCTCCAGCAGCCGTTTTTACAGCACGTTTGCCAGGTATGTTGGCATGTCTCCTCAGCAGTACCGCAAGCTGAGCCAGCAGCGGCGGCAGACAATGTCTTTATAAGTTTCCGATAGCGTTGGCCGTCTTTGCCTGCAGGCTGGCATCATAACAAGGAAATTTTTGCGGTTTACTCTACACTCAGGCAGGAAATTGCGCTTCAGGGCACGCAGGAATAAAGCAGAACGTGGCAAAGGCTTGCTTCTGCTTTTGAACTTTGCATAATGCCCGTTTCCCAGAACAGGCAAACCAGCAGGCTTCAACATGATTAATGATGTCATCACCCCGGAATTTGATGAGAATGGACGCCCGTTGCGTCGGATTCGCAGTTTTGTGCGCCGCCAGGGCCGCTTAACCAAAGGCCAGCAGTTGGCGCTGGATAACTACTGGCCAGAGATGGGTGTTGAATATCAGCCTGATCCCGTAGATTTGCCCGCGCTGTTTGGCCGCGAAGCCCCGGTAACGCTGGAGATCGGCTTTGGCATGGGGGCCTCGCTGGTGACCATGGCGCAAAACACTCCCCACCAAAACTTCCTGGGAATTGAAGTGCACGCGCCAGGCGTAGGTGCCTGCCTGGCCTCGGCGAAAGAAGCCGACGTCAGCAATCTGCGCGTGATGTGCCATGATGCGGTTGAAGTGCTGGAAAAGATGATCCCTGATAACTCACTGCGCATGGTTCAGCTGTTCTTTCCCGATCCGTGGCACAAAGCCCGTCACAATAAACGCCGTATCGTGCAGGTGCCTTTCGCCGAGTTGGTGATGCGTAAGCTCAAGCTGGGTGGCGTATTCCATATGGCAACCGACTGGGAAGCTTATGCAGAACATATGCTTGAGGTCATGAGCAGCATCGCAGGTTATCGTAACCTGTCTGAAGACAGCACCTATGTGCCGCGTCCTGAAACGCGTCCATTGACAAAATTTGAGCAGCGCGGGCAGCGTTTAGGCCATGGCGTATGGGATTTAATGTTTGAGAGGGTGAAATAATGGCCACACAACGCAGCCGCCGTTTACGTAAAAAATTACATATCGATGAATTCCAGGAACTGGGCTTTTCCGTGGCCTGGCGTTTTCCTGAAGGCACGTCTGAAAGTGACATCGATGAAACCCTGAACCAGTTCATCAACGAAGCGATCGATCCTAATGGTCTGGCTTACGATGGCAGCGGTTATCTGGCGTGGGAAGGGCTGATTTGCCTGCAGCAAACCGGTAAATGCACCGATGAGCATCGTGAACTCGTGCGCAAGTGGCTGGAAGACCGCAAGCTGCAGGATGTGAAAGTTACCGAACTCTTTGACGTCTGGTGGGACTAAGTTACCAGCAGTGTCGCTTTCACACCCAGACAGGGAGATTGTATGATTCGTAACGCGCTGGTCGCCGGCCTTTTACTGGCGGCAACGCAGGCCCAGGCTGCCTGGGAGTGCAGTGTCAAACCGCAGGATGATGTTGTGATTACGCCACAAAGCGTGCAGGTGGTGGGCGCAAATGGCAATCTGCAGATATCGACGCTAGGGGATGTGCAGTTCAACGGTCAGAAGATGGCCCTGAACGCCGCTAACCGTCAGAAGGCGATTGATTATCAAAATGCCTTACGCCGCGATCTTCCCTGGATCGATAACGGAGCAACATCCCGTCTGGAGAAAGGGCGTGCCGCGCTGGATAACATCATTACTCAGCAGGTTGGCGAATCCAGCCGGTTACATAGCCGACTGGCTACGCTGAATACGCAGTTAAAAACCCAGATGAACCGTATTATTGAGCATCGCAGCGATGGTTTAACCTTCCATCATCAGGCGATCGATCAGGTGCGTGCCGATGGTCAACAGCTGGTTAATCAGGCGATGGGCGGTATTCTGCAGGACAGCATCAATGAGATGGGCAGCAAGGCGATGTCCAACGGTGGCGGTAGCGGTTTGCAGGGCTTGATGGGCAATCTTGGCGGCCTGCAAAACGCCATTCAGAGCGAGTGGAACAATCAGGAAGCCGATTTCCAGCAGTTTGGCAAAGCGGTTTGTAACCGGGTGATTACGCTTGAGAATGACCGTAAAGCCCTGGTCGGTTCGCTGAAATAGTGCTTTTCAGACGGCCTGCGCCGCCTGGTCGTCTGCCTTTCATCCTGAACGTCACGCCGCCACGGCTGGCGTTTTTCTGCTTTAGCACGTTGTTGAAAAAAGGGGCTGGAGTCAGCCCCTGATGCCTGTCAATCGTTATTGGCCTCTTTGACGACCGTTTTGCTACGGGCGACATAGTTATAGATAACCAGCAGGGCAAAAATTCCAGTGATCACCATGGTAATGGTCCCTTTATCAAGGAATCTGGCCATATTCCCCAACAGAATCCCCGTGACGCCGAAATCGGTGTCTGAGAAGGTGGTATTCGTCAGGCCGATGGCGCCCAGGACAGGCAATAAGGCGACCGGGAGGAAGGTAATCAGAATACCGTGGGCAAAGGCACCTAACATGGCCCCGCGTTTCCCGCCGGTAGCATTACCAAAAACGCCTGCGGTTGCGCCGCAGAAAAAGTGCGGTACCACGCCAGGCAGAATTAATATCCAGTGCAGCTGTCCCAGAATAAACAGCCCGACCAGGCCGCCGATAAAGCTGGAAATAAAGCCGACCAGAACGGCGTTAGGCGCATAGGGGAATACAATCGGGCAGTCGAGTGCCGGACGCGCGCTTGGCACCAACTTCTCTGAAAACCCGGTAAACGCCGGCACAATTTCGGCCAGAATCAAACGCACGCCCTGGAGGATAATAAAAACACCGGCAGCGAAGGTAATGGCCTGCACAAAAGAGTACACCAGATAGTTTTGCCCGTGGCTGAACTGACTCTCCACGTATTCTCTGCCTGCCGAAATGGACAAAATAAAATAGATGACCATCATCGTCAGGGAAATAGAGATGGTGCTGTCACGCAAAAAACTCAGGTTTTTTGGCATGTTCATCTCTTCGGTGGATTTAGAACCTTTGCCGACCAGAGAACCTATCCAGCCCGACAGGACATAGCCAACCGTACCGGTGTGCGCCAGCGCGACCTGATCGTGCCCAATGATTTTACGCATGTAGGGCTGCGCCAGTGCCGGGAAAAAGGCCATTAACATGCCCAGCGTCAGCGAGCCGGTATAAATAAGCTGCACGCCCTCGAAACCCGCCACCGAAAGAATAATCGCGATCATGCAGGCCATATAAAAAGTGACATGACCAGAGAGGTAGATATATTTCAGACGCGTAAAGCGGGCGACGGTAATATTGGCCACCATGCCGAAGGCCATAATCAGCGTCGTGGGCGCACCATACTTCGCCAGGGCGATAGAAACCATCGCCTCGTTATTGGGAATAATGCCCTGGACGTTGAACGCGTGTTTGAAAATATCCCCCAGCGGCGTCAGCGATCCCACTAACACCGTGGCACCGCCTGCCAGTACTAAAAAACCCAGGATGGTTTTTACCGTACCCTTTATCACATCCGGCAGCGGTTTACGTTGCGCTATCAGACCGAACATGGCGACCAGCCCGACCAGAATAGAGGGGACCTTCAGCACGTCGACAACTACCAGTAAAAGGTTTTGTATAAACATAATAACCTCAGCGGTAAGTGTTCTTTTTTAAGTGGGTGACAGGGTTATTTATTGAAGTAGTCGCGAATTTTCTGCTCAACTTCCTTCAGGTCGATAATGTTATTGATAATGATGACTTTTTCCGGTGGCAGGTTAGCGCTGTAGGCGATGTCTTTTGCCATCACGAACACATCCGCTACGTCTGGCGTGACCGAACCGAGATCGGCGTGTTCAACGTCTGCCGTCATATCCATCGCTTTAAGCACTTTTTTGATGTTCATTTCCATCATGAAGCTGCTTCCCAGGCCTGAACCACAAACTGCCATAATTTTCATAAAAACCTCTTTTAATTTTAACGAGTTAACGGGATATGCTGTCTGCTAACAACAGGGCACAGAGTGCGTGTTGGCTTTGTGCCTGATAAACGCGTTCCATCACGTCGTCATCGGTAAGCACCTCAGCCAGCTGGGAGATCATCTCAATGTGGCTGTTGCTGTCAGGGGCGGAGAACATAAAAAGGATATCGACAGGATCATTCTCTCCTGCATCAAAGGTGACCGGGTTAGCCAGCTTGACTACGGATAATCCCAACTTTTTGGCACCTTGCTCAGGGCGGGCATGCGGCATGGCAATGCGCGGCGCAATAACGAAGTAGGGACCGGTTTCCTGTTTGAGGCGGATGATGGTGTCAATGTAATCCTGTGAAATCGCCCCCTCATTAAGAAGAGGATCGCCCGCGACCTGAATCGCGGCTTTCCAGTCGGATACGCGCTCAATATATTGAATTTTTTCAGCATTCAGCCATTGGGTCAGATTCGGCATACAATGTCCTGGATAAAAGGTTAGGCAAAAAAGTCAGCCAGCTGGCTTCCAGAATTCATCAAGCTGTACAGTCATCTTTCTCTGTTTATCCCTGCGGCTTTGCCTTTTTTTATTTCATCTGACAAAACCACTCACGGCTGAGGGGTAAACGTAAATGACATTAACTTACTCTAAAACAAGATATTAATTTAAGTCGCACTCGTCAGTTCTGACAAATTGCTGTTGCAAAAACCGGCTTGTACGTATAGACATGTTTAAGCTGTCTAGTCATCTTGATGATGCACCTCGACCTGTACAGATACAATATGCAAGAATCATTTCTGGCGGGGCGCGTGGGGTTTGAGTGCAAAATCGTTAGCTGGATCACATCTGGATCTTTGCTCACGGGCACGTCGTGACGAAAACCGGGCCTGCAGGGTTTGCTGTAGGGCACCGCAGGCACGGGCACACTATTCGGGAATATGCTGATGTTCGATGGCATTACAGAGAAGCAAAAAGAGGTAGTCGACTATATCCTGACAAAGATCATGCAGGATGGACTGCTGCCGGGCGATAAGCTGGACACGGAAATCGCGATTGCTAAGAACATTGGTATTACCCGGGCGACGGTGCGGGAAGCCACCCGCATTCTTATTGAGCAACAGCGTATTTATCGGGTGAAAGGCTCCGGGCTGTTCGTGGGGTCCATCGGCAAGAGTAATCACTCAGGCCGGTTTCATGCGCTTTCCCCGTTTGATTATCAGGCACACAAAAAAGGGCATAAAGCGGTCAGAAAGGTGCTGACTGCCAGCATCATTAAAGTGCCCGGGCCGGATATGGCGCAGGCTTTACGCATCAAGAACAGTGACCAGATTTACAAAATTGTTCGTCTGATGTGTTTTGATGACATCCCCGTTGCGCTGGAATATATCCACCTGCCTGTCAGCCTGTTTAGCAGCATGGAGTTTGGACGACTGGAGATCTCAAAGTATTCGTACATTGAACAGATCACCGGCAAGAAAATTCAGCGTCGCGATCAGCAACTGAATGCCATCAACGTCACCGATGGTGAGCAGCTCAGACTATTGAATTTTAATGCGAATGAGGCGGCGCTGGAGATCAACGAAACCGTCTATCTGGATGATGGTATGCCCTGTGAGGTCAACATCGCCATTATTAATACGAAGCTGTTACAACTGAGACAGAATACCGAACGCGGTTGATGTTCGCGCAAACGGCCCGGTCGCTTTAGTGATGCTTCCGGGCCAGAATGCACTAGGCTTCCGCTAAAAACAGCTCCAGCAACGAGTTCAGAAACAGTTTCCCTTTCTCTGTAATCTGCCAGTGTTCCGGCGATTCAGTGATGTAACCTGCGGCAATGGCCTCGTCGAGCTGTGGGCGAATCAGCGTTTCATGCAGCCCGGTATAGCGGCTAAAGTCTGCACGCGGCGCGGCCTCCAGCAGACGAAAACGGTTCATGAAGAACTCAAAAGGCTTATCCTCGTCTGCAACGTCGTACTGCTTATCGAGATAATTGCCCTTCATAAAGCCACGCGGATGGCGCACTTTTACGGTACGGACAATACGGCCATCTGGCTGAGTCAGTTTGCCATGCGCACCACAACCAATGCCCAGATAATCGCCAAAGCGCCAGTAGTTCAGGTTGTGCTCACAGCGGTAGCCCGGTTTAGCATAGGCCGAGGTTTCGTATTGCTCATAACCTGCCGCAGTCAGCAACTGGTGGCCCTGCTCAAAAATATCCCAAAGCGCATCATCATCCGGTAGGGTTGGCGGGCGAGAGCCAAACAGCGTATTGGGCTCAATCGTCAGCTGATACCAGGAGAGATGCGGCGGGTTGAGCGCAATCGCCTGGCGCAAATCATCCAGCGCCTCGGCCAGCGACTGATCGGGCAGGCCGTGCATCAGGTCAAGGTTGAAGCTGCGCAGCCCTAAACCCTGTGCCAGTGCTGCGGCACGCTTCGCTTCTTCCGGTCCGTGAATACGGCCCAGACGTTCCAGTTTCTGCGGGCTGAAGCTCTGGACACCAATCGAGATTCGGTTAATACCGGCGCGTTGATAGGCGCTGAAGCGATCCGCTTCCACCGTGCCCGGATTGGCTTCCATCGTGACTTCAGCATCGGCTGTCAGCGTCAGCCGCTCGCGTACGCCATCCATCAACATCTGCATGGCGCTGCTGCTTAACAGGCTTGGCGTCCCGCCGCCAATAAAGATCGTGCGAACCTCACGACCCTGAATCAGCGGCAGGTCGTGTTCAAGATCGCGCAGCAGGTGCTGCACATACTCAACGTGCGGCACCTCATCCTTTAATGCGTGAGAATTAAAATCGCAGTAGGGGCATTTCTGTACACACCAGGGAATGTGGATGTACAAACTCAGAGGCGGTAAATCAGGCATTACGCATCGCTTCCAGTAACAGCGTCAATGCTTTACCACGATGAGAGACTTTTCCTTTCTCTGCCTTAGTCAGTTCGGCTGCAGTTTTACCCAGTGCCGGAACCCAGAACACCGGATCGTAACCAAAGCCACCTTCACCGGATGCCGTTCGGGTAATTTCCCCTTCCCAGGCACCGTGGAAGACCAGCGGCGTTGGGTCGGCAGCATGACGTAGATAAACCAGCACGCAGTGAAACTGCGCCTGACGTTGTCCGTCAGGCGTGTTTTCCAGAGCCTGAAGCAGCTTTTCCAGATTCTGCTGGTCGCTGGCGTCTTCACCAGCATAGCGGGCTGAGTAGATCCCGGGCGCGCCACCCAGCGCATTCACGGCCAGGCCAGAGTCATCTGCGATAGCCGGCAGGCCGGTCACCTGCGCGGCATGGCGCGCTTTCAGGATGGCATTTTCAATAAAGGTCAGGCCGGTTTCCTCGGCGGATTCCACGCCAAGTTCGGTTTGCGCCACGACATCCAGACCAAAGTCAGCGAGCAGATCCGCCAGCTCACGTACTTTGCCGGGATTGCCGGTGGCAAGAACAACTTTTTGCATAACAGTTCCAGTTTGATTCATTTACAGCAAATACCAGAGACCCGGGAACAGATCCATGCCAAGGAAATTCAGGGCATACAGCACCAGAATCACGATCATGGCTGAGAAGTCAATGCCGCCCATGGCAGGAAGAATACGACGAATCGGCGCCATTAACGGCTCGGTCAACTGAATCAGCACATAGTCCATCGGGCCGCGGCCCTGACTGATCCAGCTCATCAGGGAGCGAATGATAATGACCCAGAACACCAGATAACCTGCAGATTTCAACAGCGACAGCAGGCCAACCAGCAAATTCGTGGGATCGACAGAGAACACGCCGACCTGAATCAGCAGCAGAAGGGGATATTTAAGCGTTGTCAGCACAAAGGCCAACAGCAGGGAGGCCGTATCAATCGGACCCAGAGCCGGAAGGATACGACGCAGGGGTTTTAAAATCGGCTGAGTAATCTTCACGACAAACTGCGCAAGCGGGTTATAAAAATCACAACGTGACCACTGCATCCAGATGCGCAGCAGCAGCACCATGACGTAGAGATCGATTAGCGTTTTTACTAAAAACGTCATTGTTAACATGAAGTTCCTCAATTATTGTTGTGAAGGTTGTGTGTAATCTCGCGCGCCAAAAATGGCGGTGCCAATGCGCACCATCGTACTGCCAGCGGCAATTGCCGCCTCCATGTCATCGCTCATCCCAAGGGAAAGCGTATCAACGTCGCTATACTGCTGTTTAAGCTGGTCAAAAGCATCAGCCATTTGCTGGCATACCGCCAGCTGTCGCTGATAATCTTCTTCGGGTGCCGGAATCGCCATCAGCCCGCGCAAACGCAAACGCGGCATCGTCAGGATGTCCTGAGCCAGTCCGGCAACTGCCTCCAGCATGATGCCAGATTTGCTGTTTTCATCACTGATATTTACCTGGATTAAGACATTGAGCGGCGGCAGATGTTCAGGCCGCTGATCGTTAAGACGCTGTGCGATCTTCTGACGATCGACCGTATGACACCAGGCAAAGTGTTCAGCGACCAGGCGGCTTTTATTGGACTGCAGCGGGCCAATGAAGTGCCAGGTTAAGGCAGGATGTGAGGTCAGTGACTGAATCTTTTCAACCCCTTCCTGAACGTAATTCTCACCAAAATCGATCTGTCCCGCCGCTGCGGCTTCTTCGACCGCGCTCGCAGGCTTTGTTTTGCTCACTGCAAGTAGCGTAATTTCTTCTGGCGACCGGCCGCAACGGGTTGCAGCAGCAGCGATTCGCTGACGGACTTGCTGTAAGTTGTGCTGGATTGAAGTCATAGTCTGGAGATCAAAATGGATTTGGATGAATTAGTGGAGCTTAGTGTAAAGCATAACGCCGCCGATCTGCACCTTTGTAACGGACATTCGCCGTACTGGCGCCGTCAGGGCGGGCTTGAAACGCTGCCCGGCCAGCCCATCCTGCCATCCGACTGGATGGCGCGATTTACCTCGTCATGGCTGGACAGCGAACAGCAGCAGGTGCTGAAGCGAGAAGGGCAGTTGGATTTCGCCTTAACACTGGCTAACGGGCAGCGCCTACGCGCGAACCTGTTTATGCAGCGCAACGGGCTGTCTCTGGCGCTGCGTATTATTGCCAGCCGCTGTCCTTCGCTTGCGGATTTACGCCTTCCGCAGGTTGTGCCCACCTTGCTGAACAAACAGGACGGGCTGATTTTGATTACCGGCGCGACCGGTAGCGGTAAATCCACCACGCTCGCCGCCATGGTCGATGCCATCAACCGGCAGCAGGCCCGTCATATTCTCACGCTGGAAGATCCCATTGAGTTTATTCATCACAGCCAGCAGTCCCTGATTCAACAGCGCGAAGTGGGGCTGCATTGCCGCTCGTTTAGTCTGGGCCTGAAAGCGGCCTTACGCGAAGATCCCGATGTGATTATGCTGGGAGAATTACGCGACAGCGATACCATTCGCCAGGCATTAACCGCGGCAGAAACCGGACATCTGGTGCTGGCGACGTTGCATACGCGCGGCGCGGTCCAGGCGGTGGATCGGCTGGTGGATGTGTTCCCTGCAGATGAAAAGGCGCTGATACGCACCCAGCTGGCGGGCAGTCTGAAAGCCGTTATTGCGCAGCAGCTAGTTTCAGCCACAGATGAGACACGCGTGGGGCTGTTTGAAGTGCTGATTGCCACCAGCGCGGTGGTCAATCTGATTCGGGAAGGCAAAATGCATCAGATTCCCGCTATTTTGCAAACCGGCGCGCAGGCCGGAATGCAAACCTTTGAGCAGAGTCGGTTAGCCCGTCAGGCCGAAGGGGTGATTCATTAATGGGTTTCAAACCAGTCCTGCAGGATAATCGCCGCTGACTGGGAATCGACTGAACCTTTATTCAGGGCACGATAGCCACCCCGTTCAAACAAACCAGCGCGCGCTTCAACGGTGCTGAGGCGCTCATCCTGTAGCTCAACGCGAATACCAAAACGGCCATGCAGGCGATTCGCAAACTTACGGGCGCGGGCTGTTAAAGGTTGCTCGGTGCCGTCCATGTTCAGTGGCAAACCCACCACAACAAAGTCGGGCTGCCACTCTTTAAGCAGCTTTTCAATTTGCAGCCAGTCTGGCGTCCCGTCCTGCGCCTTAATCGCGCTTAACGGACGGGCGCTGCCCGTCAGCTGCTGACCAACCGCAACGCCGATGCTTTTGGTGCCGAAGTCAAAACCTAACAACGTTTGTGTATTCATCAGGCGTGACCTGCATCGCTGGCCATGTTGTGAATATCAATGCCCATACTGCGCGCGGCTTCACGCCAGCGCTCGGCGATGGGCGTCTGGAACAAAATATTGCTGTTAGCCGGTGTGGTCAGCCAGGCGTTCTCCATCAGCTCATTTTCAAGCTGGTCTTTTTCCCAGGCACAATAACCCAGCGCGACCAGCACATGATCGGGCTGTGAGGCTGTACCGATCGCTTCCAGCACGTCACGTGAGGTGGTAATCACGGTGTTGTCTGACACCCGAATGCTGGAAGTAAAGGTGCGCTGTGCCGAGTGCAGGATAAAGCCCCGATCTTCCGCCAGCGGACCACCGCTGAACACAGGCTTATCAAGATTGATAGCCGGATCGCGGTTATCTTCGGCGATCTTGAGCTTTTTCAGAATGCCTTCAACCGTCAGGTTTTCCATCGGCTTATTGATAATCAGCCCCATTGCCCCTTCTTCGTTATGCTCACAAACGTAGACGACAGAACGTTTAAAAAAGGGATCTTGCAACGATGGCATGGCAATTAAAAAGTGATGCTGTAAATTCATTCTCACATGCTTTACCAAAGATAACCGGTGCGTGATTGCTGCACCGGTGTTGGGTTGATCACGGAGCATGGCCCCAGCGTTATGCTCAGCTCAGGCGCTTCTCAATGGCGTCCATCAGCATACCGGTGATGGAGACAGGGAAGGCGGCCTCAATTTCACGAATGCATGTTGGGCTGGTCACGTTAACTTCAGTCAGTCTATCACCAATAATGTCGAGGCCCACAAAAATCAGGCCTTTGGCCTTCAGTGTTGGACCGACGCGGCGGGCGATTTCCCAGTCACTTTCGCTCAGCGGGCGCGCTTCACCGCGTCCGCCAGCCGCCAGGTTTCCGCGGGTTTCTCCCCCCTGGGGAATACGCGCCAGACAATAAGGAACCGGTTCGCCATCCACCACCAGCACGCGCTTATCACCGTCTTTGATAGCTGGCAGGTAGTTTTGCGCCATGCAGTAACGGCTTTCATGTTCAGTCAGGGTTTCAGCGATAACGCCGAAATTCGGATCGTCCTGCTTCACTCGGAAAATAGAGGCGCCGCCCATGCCGTCCAGCGGTTTCATGATGACGTCGCCATGCTCTTGCCAGAACGCCCGCAGCTGTTGCTTAGAACGCGTGACCAGGGTGTCCGGCGTGAATTCAGCAAACCAGGCGGTATACAGTTTTTCGTTACAGTCGCGCAGGCTTTGCGGCTTGTTGACGATCAGCGTGCCCTGCTCTTCAGCCCGTTCCAGGATGTAGGTACAGTAGATAAACTCGGTGTCAAACGGCGGGTCTTTACGCATCAATACGACGTTGAGATCGGCCAGTTTAATCTGCTGCTCACTGCCAAACTGATACCAACTTTCGGCATTCTGTTCCACGCTAAGCAGGCGAGTGCGGGCGTAAGCCACACCACCGCGCAGGGAGAGATCGTTCATCTCCATGTAGTGGATTTCGTAACCCCGGCGCTGTGCTTCCAGCAGCATTGCAAAGCTGGAGTCTTTTTTAATGTTGATGGATGAGATTGGGTCCATCACGATGCCAAGCTTGATCATTATTATCTCCTGAAGGAGGCGGCGGTTACCGTCTCGTTTCGTTCGGGCAAAAAGGGGCTGAGCAGTCAGAACGCGATGTTGATTACAGGCGTCCCAGTGGAGCTAAAAGTATCGCTTAACCCAGGTCACCAAACCTCACCTGAAGTGCCGTAATGGCAGTCAGGGCCGTTGTTTCGGTACGTAAAACCCGTGGGCCAAGCAGAATATCGGTAAAACCGTGCTGCGCCGTCATGGCAATTTCGTCAGTTGAAAGCCCGCCTTCCGGACCAATCAGCAGGCGAACGCGCTCAACCGGCTGAGGCAATGTGTTGATGCTATGGCTGGCGCGCGGGTGCAGGTTCAGTTTTAACCCACTTTCCGCTTCACTGCACCAGGCTTCCAGTGCCATGGCCGGACGGATTTCGGGTACCCGGTTACGACCACACTGCTCGCAGGCGGCAACAGCAATCTTTTGCCACTGCTGAATTTTTTTTGCCAGGCGTTCGGCATCCAGTTTGACCCCACAGCGTTCAGAAAACAGCGGCGTAATAACATTAACGCCCAGTTCGATTGATTTCTGGATGGTAAATTCCATTTTTTCGCCGCGAGACATGACCTGACCGAGATGCAGATGGAGGGGCGACTCGCGATCGTCTTCCTGACTTGCCGTGATGGATACTTTTACACGTTTTTTATCAACATGCGTGATTTCTGCAGCGAAAGTCAGATTACTGCCATCAAAGAGTTCTACATGCTGTCCGCTGGTCATACGCAGCACGCGACCAACATGACCGGACGCGTCTTCATCAAGCGTGATTTCACTGCCAACATGAACAGGCTGTGAGTGATAAATGCGAGGTATGCGCATAATGTCCCTGAGAGCTAAACGCCGCGAGGTTGACGCGGCGGGGCTGTGAAACAGTTAGTTTAGGGCAGGGATTTTAACGCGTGCAAGCCTCAAGCACATAAGGATTATGATTCCCCTGTACGCGAGCGATGCGCTGGTCGCGCTCGCATTCCCATTTGCTGACCGGATAGAGCTTGTTCCAGGCTGTAAATAACTGCGTTTGCTGACGTGACAGACGCAGATGATACTGGTCGCGCATATAGAAGTAAGTCCGGGCTATCGCGCCACGGGCCCGTTCGGGCGGCTGCGCCTGCTTGTTTTTAAAATCAATCTGCATGCTGCACTGACCGTACTGTTTATCCGTACCGTTCCACTGACTGTAGGCATAGTTACCGCGATCGCCATTCACTTCACCGATTGCCGGCTGCAGATTATGCAGGTCGGTTTCGATACGGCGATAGTCGGCATCTTTGCTGCAATTTTTGCGGCCGCCGTTCTGCCAGCACTGACGTTGATGGCCGAACTCCCAGGCGGGCATCACGTGTTCCCACTCGATACGTGCGGCGCGGTGGGCATTTTTGCGCGGCTGGTAGCCACAGCTGTTCAGATCAGGCTCCCCCTTTTTGCCGTGCCAGGTAATTTTACAGCCACAGTAAAAGCTGCCGGGCGCATCGTCATTAATCTCTGCGGCGTAGGCTTTTGCCTGTTGAAAATTATTTTGATGATAGTTGTTGAGGTTTAGGGCCTGGCTGTTAAAAGACGCGAGTAACAGTGCAGTCGTGATGAGAAATTTGCGAGACATGTTCCAGTTTTACCCCTGGTCCTTAAAAGGGCGGCAGGGTAACAGAATGCCTGCTCAGGCGGAATGAGAATCCGCTCAGGAAAGGGGAAAAACCTCGGCTTTCAATAAGCTACCGCAGTGAACGCAGCGGTACTCGCTTTCGCCGCGAACGACACGATTATGGCGCCTCACGGTAAGCTGGTGCTGTTGACACTGGCAGCGATAAGCAAAGGTGCGGCTGCGCACCGACTCGACCTCAAACTGATGGGTGCGCCGCGCCGGCACGCCCAGCACAGTCTCCATCATCCATTTCCACTCTTTGCCATGCGGTGCAACGCGGCCGAAGGTTTTCCACACCAGCAAATGGGCCAGCTCATGGGGAACGACCTCATCAATGAAGGCCTGCTGATTTTCCATCAGCAGGACAGGATTCAGGCGGATTTCCCATTTTTCCAGCCAGGCCGTTCCGGCAGCCGTGCCGCGCTGCTGATAAACCAGCCTGGGTTCGGGATAATGTTGTTCGAGCTTTTCATTTGCCCGTTCGAGCCCACTACGCAGGGCGCGCATAACGGCTTGTTGTAGGGCAATGGGAAGACGGGATGTTTTCATGGCGCTCAGCATAAGCGGCAGCGGCGTGGAACTCAACTCAACAGCAATATCGGTCCTGCAAAAAAGTCGTACCCGCCGAACCCGACGGGCAGACATGACATTATTTTAATGGAACTGCCTTATTGTCTGAGCAAGTTGCTGCGCCTGATCCTCAAGTGAGCTTGACGCCGCTGACATCTGCTGAACCAGCGCAGCGTTTTGCTGGGTCGTGCCATCCATTTCATTGACCGCGATGGTCACCTGCGCAATACCGCGGGCTTGCTCATCGGATGCAGCAACGATTTCACCAATGATGCGCTGCACTGATGAAACGGCATTTGTCATCTCATGCATGGTTTTGCCTGCATCGTTGACTAGCACAACGCCATTTTCAACCCGAACAACTGATTCCTCAATCAGGGCGGAAATATCTTTCACGGCGCTGGTTGTCCGCTGCGCGAGATTCCGGACTTCGGCGGCTACGACCGCAAAGCCGCGCCCCTGTTCGCCTGCGCGTGCAGCTTCAACAGCAGCATTAAGTGCCAGAATGTTGGTCTGAAACGCGATGCTGTTAATCAGCGTGGTGATATCACCGATTTTCTTTGAACTTTCATCAATCTGCGCCATGGTAGTGACCACCTGATCGACCAGGGTTTCCCCCCGGCTGGCGATGCGCGTGGCATTTTCAGTCAGGCTCGTTGCCTGCTGTGCATTATCCGCGTTCATGCGGATAGCTGCACTAATCTGCTCCATGCTCGCGGCAGTTTCTTCCAGTGCCGCAGCCTGTTCCTCGGTGCGTGAGGCGAGGTTGAGGTTTGCACCGGCAATTTCGCCCGCTCCCTGCTGGACCGAGGTGCTGGCGTCTTTGATTTGTCCCACAATGCTCTGCAACTGTGTCTGCATGGTGTTGAGGGCATAAAACAGGCTGCTGCTGTCGCCTGGCGCAACCTGAATGCCATTGTTTAACTGACCTTCAGCAACGGCCAGCGCAATGCGCGCCGCCTCTTCGGGTTCACCGCCAAGATGACGCATCACTTTACGGTTGAATAACAGACCCAGCACGGCCCCCACGGAAAGGATACTGACAATCATCAGCGCAATAGCCCAGTAAAGCTGCTTGTCAGCCGCCGCCATTACCTGGCTGACGGGTGCCACAATCCCTACATACCAGGGTTTCGTGTTGTTGCCCACGCTTATCGGGTACCAGGTGTACATGGCATTTTCTTTCAGTACGGGATCGTACTGTTCTGTCACTGCCGTACGGTAGCTGTTGCTGTTTCCCTGCCATTTTTTGCCGGCTTCACCTGCATTGGGGGAGGAAATCACGTTGCCGCTGTTCGAAAGCAGCAGCGCGTAGCCGGTTTCGTGCCAGGGTTTGATCTGGTTTACTTTTTTCTGGATGGCGGAAAGCAGGATATCGGAACTGACAACCAGCTTCAGTTTGTCATTGACCATAACAGGGGTAGCCACCGAGGTTAACCACTCTGGTTTTGCGCCATCATAAGCGAAGCTGTAAGGCTCAATCAGGGTGTCCTTTTGCGTTTCTTTCGGCAGTAAATAGTAATTACCGGCCCCCGGCTGCAGAAAGTCCAGTGCCGGATTCATTTTGTAGCGCCCGTCTTTGTCCCGGTCAACATACCAGGCATAGCGACCACCCGGTGGCGTTCCCTGCGGGCCGACAAAGGCACTGTCACGGCCATCAAAGGCATCGGGTTCAAACACTACGGTCATCGACACAAAGTCAGGGTTTTTATTCAATGCATATTCCATCAGCTTGTCGGCAACTTTACGATCATTTATCCCTGCTGCAGGCAGGGCAGCAAGGCTTTGCCCCAGGTTTTGAGCGGCATCCAATGCATGCGTCAGTTCCTGCTGAATTTGCCCGGCGTGACTAGCAGCAATTTGCTGCAGGTAGTTAGCGGCAAGAGATTTTTGTTCTTTCGAGGACTGCCAACTGAGTAATCCGATGGTCGCAGTAAACCCCACGACGATCGTCATTCCGCCTGCCAGCAGCATCTGAGCACGGGTGCTCATCGTCTTTTTAGGGCTGGTATTGTTCATGCTATTTCCTGGTCAACGCGAAGTCTGAAAAAAGCTTTTTATAATGAAAACGTCAGGTAATTTATCGGCGTATATTTTTTCGACTTTAATGAAAGAAAAGCGAAGCGGGGAGGTGTAAGCCAGTAACGGCAAGGTCTGGGCGTTGAAACGGTAGGATATTTTTCGTTGTCAGTTGTGGGGAAAGCGGCAAGAAAAAAGCCAGTCAGCTTACCTTGACTGGCTCTAGGGGACATACTGAGGAGGGCTTACTGACCGATATCGCGCAGCTTTTTACCTGCCATCAGGTTACGTTCAATGTGCTCCAGCGAAACGTTTTTGGTTTCGGGAATCAACATCACCGTCAGGACGATGAAGAAGACGTTGAGCAGGCCGTAGACCCAGAAGGTCGGCGCATTGCCCAGCGTATTCAGCATGGTCAGGAAGGTTGCGCCGACAATCATGTTGGCGATCCAGTTAGTCGTGGTTGAAACAGTGATACCGAAATCGCGTCCTTTCAGAGGCTGAATTTCAGAACACAGAACCCAGATCAGCGGACCGGCTGACATGGCAAAGCCCACGATAAACATCAGCAGCATGCCAATGGCAAAGTACTGCGCACCTTGTGAATGAATGCCCATGTGCAGCATGGTGCCAAGAACGCCCATACCGGCTGCCATCACCAGGAAGCCCAGAATCAAGGTAGGCTTACGGCCCCAGCGATCCACCAGACCGATAGCAATAAAGGTTGCCAGTACGTTAACCAGGCCGACAATCACCGTTCCCCACATCTGCTGGGTGGTATTCGCAAAACCCGCAATCTCAAAAATTTTCGGTGCGTAATACATGATGACGTTCATGCCGGTAAACTGTTGCATCACCTGCAGCAGAATGCCCAGGTACACCGCACGACGGAAGTGGCTGCTACTGGTAAATAATCCCCAGCCTGACTGTTTGATCTTCAGGCTTTCACGGATCTCATCCAGCTCGCGCTTCGCCTGCTCACTGGTATCACGCAGGCGATCCAGTACGCGTTGCGCATCACGGAAGTTTCCTTTCGCCGCCAGCCAGCGTGGGCTGTTTGGCAGAAAGAACACGCCGATCAGCAGCAGCAGGGCAGGAATGGTGATCACGCCCAGCATCCAGCGCCAGTTACCTGTGAAGCTGAACGCGGTATCGGAAAGGTACGCACCCAGAATACCGATGGTAATCATCAACTGATAAAGCGAGATCATACTGCCGCGGATTTTTTCAGGCGCAATCTCAGAAAGATAGAGCGGCGCAGTGTAAGAGGCGATACCGACCGCCAGGCCTAACAGCACGCGTGCGCTGATCAGCATTTCTGGGTTAGGTGCCATGGCTGACCACAGTGAGCCAATAACAAACAGGATCGCACCAGCCATCAGGCTTTTTTTACGCCCCAGACGCGATGACATCCAGCCGCTGCCGATAGCACCGATGGCCGCCCCGAACATCATTGAGCTGACAATCCACTCCTGTTGGTGTGCCGTAACGTTAAAGTCCTTCGCGATAAAGGGCAGTGCACCGGCGATAACGCCGATATCCAACCCAAACAGCAGGCCTGCAAGGGCTGCCAGAAAGCAGACAAATAAGGTCATTGCCTTATTTGAGGTTCTGCTTTTATGTGAATTGCCAGGCATGGTTGCCTCCAAAATTATCCATCATTGTTGTTATCGATGTTAAAAAACCTTATCTGGGCAAAAAGTGAGCCCGATCACATTGATGTAATCGCTTACACTTGCTGAAACCCTGAAATCCAGCATTTATAACCCAGAAAGGTCAAGTAACCAGTGAGGTATAGCACCCTCGAAGTTTCTGACAATGCCCTGTTTAACGCCTATCAGATGACGCTGAAAATAACGCATTTTAGGAAGAATAACTACGGCGATAAATTCCTAAATAGCCGATATCTAAAGCGTTTCAAATTGTAAGCGTTAACACATTAGCTGAGCACAGGCTGAGAGAAAGTGTAGCTGAGTTAAAAAAATGTGCAGGTGGGGGAAACTGAAGGCCCGAGAGGAATAAAAAGAAAAAAAAAGCCCCGCCGCGAGGCAGGGCTTTTTGAGACGTTTTCAGGCTTACAGGCCCGCAGCCTCACGCAACTGTTCTGCTTTGTCAGTTTTTTCCCAAGGGAAATGTTCGCGACCAAAGTGGCCATAGGCAGCGGTTTCTTTATAGATCGGATGCAGCAGATCCAGCATCTGAATCAGGCCGTAAGGACGCAGATCGAAGAACTCGCGCACCAGTAAGGTCAGCTGTTCAGTAGACACTTTCTCAGTGCCAAAGGTCTCGACCATGATGGAGGTCGGCTCGGCAACACCGATGGCGTAGGAAACCTGGATCTCACAACGATCGGCCAGACCCGCTGCCACGATGTTTTTTGCAACATAGCGGGCGGCATAGGCGGCTGAACGGTCAACTTTTGACGGGTCTTTGCCTGAGAAGGCGCCACCGCCGTGACGTGCCATACCGCCGTAGGTATCAACAATGATTTTGCGACCGGTCAGGCCACAGTCACCCATTGGGCCACCGATAACAAAACGGCCCGTTGGGTTGATGTGATATTTGGTGGATGCGCTCAGCCACTCGGCAGGCAGGACGGGCTTGATGATTTCTTCCATCACCGCTTCCTGCAGATCTTTTTGTGAGATCGCTTCACTGTGCTGAGTTGACAGAACGACCGCATCAATACCGACGATTTTGCCGTCGTCGTACTGGAAGGTCACCTGGCTTTTGGCATCCGGACGCAGCCATGGCAGCGTGCCGTCCTTACGCACTTCGGCCTGACGCTGAACCAGACGGTGCGCATAGGTCACCGGGGCTGGCATCAGAACGTCGGTTTCGTTTGTCGCATAGCCAAACATCAAACCCTGATCGCCCGCACCCTGTTCCAGCGGATCGCTGCGGTCAACGCCCTGGTTGATATCCTGAGACTGTTTGCCAATAGCGCTTAATACTGCGCAGGAGTTGGCATCAAAGCCCATATCGGAATGAACATAGCCGATTTCACGTACGGTATTACGAGTGATTTCTTCAATATCAACCCAGGCGCTGGTGGTGATCTCACCGCCAACCAGAACCATACCGGTTTTAACGTACGTTTCGCAGGCCACGCGCGCTTTGGGATCCTGTTCCAGGATCGCATCAAGCACAGCATCAGAAATCTGGTCGGCGATTTTATCAGGATGTCCTTCGGATACGGACTCGGATGTAAAAAGATGTTTAGCCATTATGTTCTTTACCTTACCAATGGTTTGAATTCGACTGCATAGCGCAAGTGAGTATTAGCTGACTTAACGCCCCTTAAGGCAAAGCCGTGAGCAGTCAGGTAGTGTCAGCACGCAGGCCAACTCCGCCTGGATATTAACCTGTTTAGATGGAAAACCATCTGGACGTCTATTTTAGGTTACGCGGTGAGCGAATTACCAGCCCTTTTTGATGTTGCACTGTTAACTTTACGCGCAGCAGTGGAAAATCCTGCTGACAGCGCGTGCATTAAGCAAATAATCTCTTTGCTTTTTTTAGGCGCAAAATGTATAAAACGCCGCTGCGTTCTCAGCAGCAAAAAGGATGACGCGCTTACCGCGTCGCGCCCGTCAGACAGCTGTCTGGCTTTCACCCAGGTGGTTTTCCACATGTCCAGGACATGTGCGGAGGTGATACGAGTAATGAGCCTTATCTTCTCTCTCCTGGCCTTTTCGCGTGCTGGCACGGCGCTGGCGTTATCCTGTTTCCCGTCCTTATTTCTCTTCTGCCGACATTTTATTGGTTTCGGTAATTATCCCGACACAAGCGCTGGTTAACCTCTGACGCGATAGCGGTTTATATCGTCCAGGCGGTGAGCGTCGTGAATTATTCGCGGCCCTTTTGTACCTGACGCGGCTGAGTGTTTTACACTTAACACTACAGTGATGCATCGTGCAGGTTCGCAACGCAGACAGAGCATGACGTAATATGTGGCAACGAATTTCCAGACTCCCGACCTTCAAGTCGGTTTACATTATTATCTTTCAACGGAAAATTGAGGTTCGCGATGTCTGACGGCATGAAGAATATCAAGGGTTCGTCAGCTGGCGAACAAGGTACACTCCGCTCAATGCAGGAGGTGGCGATGAACGATCAGGACGCCAGCCTGATGCTGCGGACCTACAACATTGCCTGGTGGGGCAATAACTACTATGACGTCAATGAACTGGGTCATATTAGCGTCTGCCCCGATCCGGATCGTCCGGATGTGCGTGTCGATCTGGCTAAGCTGGTTAAGGAACGCGAGGCCCAGGGCCAACGTCTGCCCGCGCTGTTCTGTTTCCCTCAGATTCTTCAGCATCGCCTGCGCTCAATAAACGCTGCTTTTAAACGCGCACGTGAGTCTTACGGTTATACCGGTGATTACTTCCTGGTGTATCCCATCAAGGTGAACCAGCATAAGCGCGTCATCGAATCCCTGGTCAATTCTGGCGAACCGCTGGGTCTGGAAGCCGGTTCAAAAGCCGAACTGATGGCGGTACTGGCCCATGCCGGTCAGACCCGTTCGGTTATTGTATGTAATGGTTACAAAGATCGTGAATATATTCGTCTGGCGCTGATTGGCGAGAAGATAGGGCACAAGGTTTATCTGGTTCTGGAGAAGATGACCGAAGTGCGCATGGTGCTGGAAGAAGCCGAGCGCCTGAATGTGGTGCCGCGTCTGGGCATTCGTGCACGTCTCGCTTCACAGGGTTCTGGTAAGTGGCAGTCGAGCGGCGGCGAAAAATCTAAATTTGGCCTGTCAGCAACGCAGGTGCTCAAGCTGGTTGAAATCATGCGTGAAGCGGGCCGGATCGACAGCCTGCAGCTGCTGCATTTCCATTTGGGATCGCAGATGTCTAACATTCGCGATATCGCGACCGGGGTGCGTGAGTCTGCGCGCTTCTATGTTGAACTGGCAAAACTCGGTGTCAACATTAAGTGCTTTGACGTTGGCGGCGGCCTGGGCGTTGACTATGAAGGTACCCGTTCACAGTCCGACTGTTCGGTCAATTACGGACTGAATGAATATGCCAATAACGTGATCTGGGGAATTGGCGCAGCCTGTGACGAGCATGGACTTGAGCACCCAACGGTGATTACCGAATCCGGCCGCGCAGTCACGGCTCACCACACGGTGCTGGTATCTAACATCATCGGCGTTGAGCGTAACGAATTCAGTAAGCCAGAAGCGCCAGAGATTGAGGATGCCCCGCGTCCTATCCTGAGCATGTGGGAAACCTGGCAGGAGATGCACGAGCCGGACACGCGTCGTTCGCTGCGTGAATGGCTGCACGACAGCCAGATGGACCTGTTTGATATCCATACAGGCTACTCATCCGGTACCTACAGCCTGAAACAGCGCGCCTGGGCAGAACAGCTTTATCTGAGCATCTGTCACTACATTCAGCAGCATCTTGATCCCAGCAACCGCGCGCACCGTCCGATCATCGACGAGTTGCAGGAGCGCATGGCGGACAAGATCTACGTTAACTTCTCGCTGTTCCAGTCCATGCCGGATGCATGGGGCATCGATCAGCTGTTCCCTGTGCTGCCGCTGGAAGGCCTGAATAAAAAACCGGAACGTCGTGCCGTGCTGCTGGACATCACCTGTGACTCTGACGGTACCATCGATCACTATGTTGATGGTGACGGTATTGCCACAACCATGCCGATGCCGGAGTACGACGTGGACAACCCACCGATGCTTGGCTTCTTTATGGTCGGCGCCTATCAGGAAATCCTGGGTAACATGCATAACCTGTTTGGTGACACCGAAGCGGTTGACGTGTTTGCCTTCCAGAATGGCGAGGTGGAGGTTCAACTGTCGGATGAGGGCGATACCGTGGCCGACATGCTGCAGTATGTTCAGCTCGATCCGAACGAACTGATGACGCTGTTCCGTAAGCAGATTCAGACCTCTGAACTGGATGACGAACTGCGTGAGCAGTTCCTGCAGGAGTTCGAAAGCGGTCTGTATGGCTACACCTATTTAGAAGACGAATAAAGCCCCGCGAAGCGCTTGCAGCGGGTCGGGACATTGTTGATAATCGGCAGCAACCCATCCCTTCCTCGTCGGGCCTAACGACGCGGAGGGGATTTTTTTTATCTCAACCTTCATGGTGCGCGCTCCAGGCCCGCCTCATGCACAGACAGAGGACGACTTATGTACAATACCCTCGGCAATCAGTACGACAATTCACTGGTTTCTAACGCCTTTGGTTTTATGCGTTTTCCGGTTAATTTCCAGCCTTACGACAGCGACGCAGAGTGGGTGATCACTGGGGTGCCCTTTGACGCCGCGACCTCAGGCCGTCCGGGCAGCCGTCTTGGCCCTGGCGCTATCCGCCAGATTTCGACCAATCTCGCCTGGGAAGGCTGCCGCTGGCCGTGGGAGTTTGACCTGCGTCAGCGCCTGAACGTGGTGGACTGCGGCGATCTGGTTTACGCCTTTGGTGATTCACAGGATCTGTCTGACAAGCTGCAGGCCCATGCAGAGAAACTGCTGGCGAACGGCAAACGCATGATGACCTTTGGTGGCGATCACTACGTCACGCTTCCCCTGCTGCGCGCGCATGCGAAGCACTTTGGTAAAATGGCGCTGGTGCACTTTGACGCCCATACCGATACCTACTCCAATGGTCCAACGTTTGACCATGGCACCATGTTCTTTACCGCACCGAAAGAGGGGCTCATCGATCCTCAGCACTCGGTGCAAATCGGTATTCGTACCGAATTCGACAAAAGCCTGGGCTTTAACGTGCTGGATGCTGCTCAGGTTAACGACCGCAGTGTGGACGATCTTCTGGCGGAAATTAAGCGTACCGTCGGCGACCTGCCGGTTTATCTGACATTTGATATTGACTGTCTGGATCCTGCGCATGCGCCGGGCACCGGTACGCCGGTCATTGGCGGTTTAACCACAGATAAAGCCACTAAACTGATTCGTGGTTTACAGGGCATGAATATCGTGGGGATGGATCTGGTGGAAGTCGCGCCGGGTTACGATCACGCCGATCTGACGGCACTTGCCGCCGCTACGCTGGCGCTGGACATGTTGCACGTTCAGGCAGCGAATAAAGGCTGATGCGACAGAGGGATAACCTCAGGGTTATCCCTCTGATTCTGACTTACTTGCCGTCTGCGGCGATGCGATCGCGAATATGCTGCGCACGCGCTTCGGAGTCAGGATGCGAGTCAAACATTGAGCTTTGACGGCCCTGTTCCAGTTTTGCCAGTTTTTCAAAGCTGGTTGCCAGCCCGACCGGATCAATACCGCGCTTTTTCAGCAGGTTGTATGAGTAGTCATCAGCCTGAGTCTCCTGCGTCTGCGAGAACTGGGCATTCACTAATTTTTCACCCATATCACCCAACTGCGACTGTGACAGCGAACCAATAATACCGCCAGCCGATGCCGCCGCGGTGCGTGCTGCCGTTGTGGTGAAGGCGACCTGCATCGCTTTGCGCGTATGGCCCAGCGCAACGTGGCCCATTTCATGGCCCAGTACCGCCTCGACTTCATTGTCGGTCATCATATCCATCAGTCCGCTGTAAACGCGGATGCAGCCATTGGCCATTGCCCAGGCGTTAACGTCTTTGGTCTGGTAAACCTTGTAGTTAGCCGGGATACCATTGATGTTGTCGCCCAGTGCCGCAGCGATTTTATTCAGCCGTTGCTGGTACTCGCTGTCAGCTGGCGCGACCTGATTTTCTTTGTCCATTTGGGCGCAGGACTGATCGCTAAGCTGCTTAACCTGAGCATCGCTCAACGTGTAAGCCTGAAATGCCTGTGCGCCGGATTGCAGCAGACCATTACTATTTACACCCTCACAGCCGCTAAGCAGCGCAACCAGGCCCAGAGCCAGTGCCATTTTATGAATTTTCATTCTGTCGTCCCATAAGTAACAAGATAAAAAACAAACACCTGAATCCGTACAAGGTGGTTTAACCAACAGGTTATAGTTCGTGATAAACCCTTTTGCTAGCAGACATGACTGGAAAAGCCAGACGAAGCGGGAACATTTAGCGTTTTACGACATTACTTTTGCCCCGTTTTTCATGTACATTGTGGTGAAACTTTTCCCCGTGATTTGCCCGATAGCTGATTAATTACAACAGGTTAAGGCGCAAATCATTAATCCGAACTGGAGTAGAAGATGCCCTCTCGTAAAGATCTTGCCAACGCCATTCGCGCGTTAAGTATGGACGCAGTGCAAAAAGCTAAATCGGGACATCCGGGTGCCCCGATGGGCATGGCGGATATCGCCGAAGTCTTGTGGCGCGGCTATCTCAATCATAACCCAACCAACCCACACTGGGCCGATCGCGACCGTTTTGTTCTGTCCAATGGTCACGGTTCGATGCTGATTTACAGCCTGCTGCACCTTACCGGCTACGATTTACCGATTAGCGAGCTGGAAAACTTCCGTCAGTTGCATTCTAAAACGCCGGGGCACCCTGAATATGGCTATACCGTGGGCGTGGAAACCACGACCGGTCCGCTGGGGCAGGGCATCGCTAACGCCGTAGGTTTTGCCATTGCGGAGCGCACGCTGGCAGCACAGTTCAACCGTCCGGGCCATGAGATCGTAGATCATAATACCTGGGTCTTTATGGGCGACGGCTGCATGATGGAAGGCATCTCACACGAAGTGTGCTCGCTGGCGGGTACGCTGAAGCTGGGCAAGCTGGTGGCATTCTATGATGACAATGGTATCTCCATCGATGGTCATGTTGACGGCTGGTTCACCGATGACACCGCGAAGCGCTTCGAAGCTTACGGCTGGCACGTGGTGCGCGGCGTTGACGGTCACGATGCCGACGCCATCGCGAAAGCCATTGAAGAAGCGAAAGCGGTGAGCGACAAGCCGTCACTGCTGATGTGCAAAACTGTGATCGGTTTTGGTTCACCGAATAAAGCGGGGACCCACGACTCACACGGCGCACCGCTGGGCGATGACGAGATTGCGCTCACCCGCAAACAGTTAGGCTGGGACTATCCGCCTTTCGTTATTCCTTCAGACATTTATGCTGAGTGGGATGCTAAGGAAGTAGGCAAGGCGAAAGAGGATGCGTGGAACACGAAATTCGCGGCCTATGCCAGTGCCTTCCCAGAGCTGGCTGCAGAATTTACGCGCCGCATGAGCAACGAACTGCCGGCTAACTGGCAGCAGGAATCGCAGAAGTTTATCGAGCAGTTACAGGCTAACCCGGCGAAAATCGCCAGCCGTAAAGCCTCACAAAATGCGATCGAAGCCTTTGGTAAAATCCTGCCAGAATATCTGGGCGGTTCGGCTGATCTGGCACCCAGTAACCTCACCATCTGGTCTGGCTCTAAGCCCATCAATGAAGACGCTGCCGGCAACTATATTCATTACGGCGTGCGTGAATTCGGTATGACCGCGATTGCCAACGGTCTGGCGCTGCATGGCGGCTTCCTGCCTTATACCGCGACCTTCCTGATGTTTGTTGAGTATGCACGTAACGCCGCCCGTATGGCCGCGCTGATGAAAATCCGTCAGATTATGGTTTATACCCACGACTCAATTGGCCTGGGCGAAGATGGCCCGACGCACCAGCCGGTAGAGCAGATGGCGAGCCTGCGTACCACACCAAACATGAGCCTGTGGCGTCCGTGTGATCAGGTGGAATCAGCAGTGGCGTGGAAATATGCGATTGAGCGTAAAGATGGTCCAAGCGCACTGATCTTCTCTCGTCAGAATCTGGCGCAGCAGGATCGTACCGCAGAGCAGCTGGCAAACGTGGCCCGCGGCGGTTATGTGCTGAAAGACAGCGCGGGCACGCCAGAGCTGATTCTGATCGCCACCGGTTCAGAAGTTGAACTGGCTGTGGCTGCGTATCAGAAACTGACCGATGAAGGCCGTAAGGTTCGCGTGGTTTCCATGCCATCAACGGATGCGTTCGACAAGCAGTCTGCAGAGTATCGTGAATCTGTCCTGCCGAAGGCCGTTGCCGCTCGCGTTGCCATTGAAGCGGGTATTGCAGACTATTGGTTCAAATATACTGGCCTGAACGGCGCTATCGTCGGCATGACCACCTTTGGTGAGTCAGCGCCTGCTGAGAAGCTGTTTGAAGTCTTCGGCTTCACGGTAGACAACGTAGTAGCGAAAGCAAAAGCGTTGCTGGCCTGACAGAAGGGCACAGGCGAGTGAAGGCTCGCCTGTGCCCAGATGAAAGGGGGCGCAGTTTGCCCCCTTATCGACAAAATTATTCCTGTAGTAATAGCGATTTTTTGCGTAATTTTGTGATGTAGATCCAAAAATACGCAGCCCGCTTGATCGCAATCATTCCCGTTATTCCGTCCTTCTATTATCCTAGCTGAACCGTTTCAGTTGAGGCTGCTTTGCCAGCGATCGGGCTAAGAATCTCCTGTACAAAATGCAGTGAAACGCTCAGGCTATCTGCACCTTTTTTTCAGTCTGGTTTGGCAGGAGAAAGATGACCATTCGGGTAGCGATAAACGGCTTTGGTCGCATTGGGCGCAACGTGTTGCGTGCACTGTATGAAACGGGCCGCCGCGCGGAGATCACAGTGGTGGCAGTTAACGAACTGGCTGAGGCTGCGGGCATGGCGCACCTGCTAAAGTACGATACCAGTCATGGGCGTTTCGCGCTGGATGTGCGTCAGGAGCGGGATCAGCTGTGGGTCGGAGACGATATTATCCGTATTCTGCATCGTGCCGGACTGGACGAACTGCCCTGGGGCGAGCTTAACGTTGACGTGGTGCTGGACTGCACAGGCGTTTACGGTTCCCGTGATGACGGCGAAGCCCATCTGCGTGCAGGAGCGAAGAAAGTGCTGTTTTCCCATCCAGGGGGGAACGATCTTGATGCAACCGTGGTGTACGGCGTTAACGAGCAGGAACTGAAACAAACGGACTGTATTGTCTCTAATGCATCCTGTACCACTAACTGCATTATTCCGGTGATCAAGCTACTGGATGACGCTTTTGGTATCGAGTCGGGGACGGTAACGACTATCCATTCGGCGATGCACGATCAGCAGGTAATTGACGCCTACCACAGCGATCTGCGCCGTACGCGTGCGGCCAGTCAGTCTATCATCCCGGTGGATACCCGGTTGGCGGCAGGCATTGCGCGTATTTTTCCGAAATTTAACGATCGCTTCGAAGCCATCGCGGTTCGCGTACCGACGATCAACGTGACGGCCATTGATCTCAGCGTTTCCGTGCGCCAGCCCGTTCGGGCCTGTGAGGTTAACGCCTTGTTGCAAAGCGCGGCAGAAGGGGCATTTCGTGGTATAGTTGACTATACAGAATTGCCGTTAGTCTCAGTAGATTTCAACCATGATCCGCACAGTGCCATTGTGGACGGTACACAAACGCGGGTCAGCGGTCAGCATCTGATCAAAACCCTGGTCTGGTGTGACAACGAATGGGGCTTTGCTAACCGAATGCTCGACACAACGTTAGCGATGGCCGCAAGCGGTTTCAGGTAAGACGCGGTTTGCGTCTGGCAAAACTTATGAGAATCAACGAGAGGGTTCACCATGTCCGTAATTAAGATGACCGATCTGGATCTTGCTGGCAAACGCGTTTTAATTCGCGCCGATCTCAACGTACCAGTGAAAGAAGGGAAAGTGACGTCAGATGCACGTATTCGTGCTTCACTGCCAACTATCGAAGCGGCGTTGAAACAGGGCGCCAAAGTGATGGTTACCTCTCACCTGGGTCGTCCGACCGAAGGTGAATACAACGAAGAATTCTCACTGCTGCCAGTAGTGAACTACCTGAAAGAGAAACTGAACGGTACTCAGGTTACCCTGGCGAAAGACTACCTCGACGGCGTCGATATCGGCGCGGGCGAACTGGTCGTACTGGAAAACGTTCGCTTCAATAAAGGCGAAAAGAAAGACGACGAAGCGCTGTCTAAGAAATACGCTGCGCTGTGCGACGTCTTTGTTATGGATGCTTTTGGTACCGCGCACCGCGCCCAGGCATCCACGCATGGCGTTGGCAAATTTGCCCCTGTCGCCTGTGCTGGCCCGCTGCTGTCAGCTGAGCTGGAAGCGCTGGGTAAAGTGATGAAGAACCCTGAGCGCCCGCTGGTGGCTGTGGTCGGTGGTTCTAAGGTTTCAACCAAATTTGACGTGCTGCAGTCGCTGGTGAAGATTGCCGATACCGTTATTGTCGGCGGCGGCATCGCCAACACCTTTGTCGCTATCGACAACAACGTGGGCAAATCGCTGTATGAGCCAGACTTCGTTGACGCGGCCAAAGGCCTGCGCGATCAGTACGGAATTCCTGTTCCAACCGATTCACGTGTTGGCACGGAATTCTCTGAAACTGCCCCGGCAACCGTGAAAAAGGTTTCGGAAGTCGCAGATAACGAAGAGATTATGGACTTCGGTGATGAAACCGCTCAGGCCATGGCGACCATCCTGAAGAATGCCAAAACCATTCTGTGGAACGGCCCGGTGGGCGTGTTTGAATTCCCGAACTTCCGCAAAGGCACCGAGATTGTGGCTAACGCCATTGCAGACAGCGAAGCATTCTCAGTGGCGGGCGGCGGTGATACGCTGGCGGCTATCGACCTGTTCGGTATCGAAGACAAAATCTCCTACATCTCTACCGGCGGCGGTGCCTTCCTGGAGTTCGTGGAAGGCAAAAAACTGCCTGCCGTAGCCATGCTGGAAGAGCGTGCGAAGCAGTAATCCTTTGGGGGCGGTGCCCTACGGCATCGCCTGAAAACTCGCCCGAAACCGGGCGTTTAAATCGCTGTCCCCGTATCGGGGATAACCGGTCACGAAACAGGACACAATCATGTCTAAAATTTTTGATTTCGTAAAACCCGGCGTTGTCACTGGTGATGACGTTCAGAAGATCTTCAAAGTAGCGAAAGAGAACAAATTCGCTCTGCCTGCGGTCAACTGTGTCGGCACCGACTCCATTAACGCTGTACTGGAAGCCGCGGCGAAAGTAAAAGCGCCGGTTATCGTACAGTTCTCCAACGGTGGTGCTGCATTCATCGCCGGTAAAGGTTTTAAAACAGACAAGCCACAGGGCGCAGCGATTTTCGGTGCCATCTCTGGCGCACACCACGTGCATCTGATGGCTGAGCAGTACGGCGTGCCGGTTATCCTGCATACCGACCACTGCGCCAAGAAACTGCTGCCGTGGATCGACGGTCTGCTGGACGCGGGCGAAGAGCACTTCAAGAAAACCGGTAAGCCGCTGTTCTCTTCTCACATGATCGACCTGTCCGAAGAGTCACTGGAAGAAAACATCGAAATCAGCAGCAAATACCTGGCGCGCATGGCGAAAATCGACATGACCCTGGAAATTGAGCTGGGCTGCACCGGTGGTGAAGAAGATGGCGTAGATAACAGCCATATGGATGCTTCAGCGCTTTACACTCAGCCAGAAGACGTAAACTACGCGTACGAAAAACTGAATGCGATCAGCCCGCGCTTCACCATTGCGGCCTCTTTCGGTAACGTGCACGGCGTTTACAAGCCAGGCAACGTTAAACTGACCCCAACCATTCTGCGTGATTCACAGAAATATGTCTGTGAAAAACACGGTCTGCCGCACAACGCGCTGGATTTCGTATTCCACGGTGGTTCAGGTTCATCTGCTGCAGAAATCGAAGAGTCTATCAGCTACGGCGTGATCAAGATGAATATCGATACCGATACTCAATGGGCAACCTGGGACGGCATCCTGCAGTACTACAAAAAGAACGAAGGCTATCTTCAGGCGCAGCTGGGTAACCCAGAAGGCGCAGACAAGCCTAACAAGAAATACTATGACCCACGTGTATGGCTGCGCTCTGCCCAGGCATCCATGGTGGTGCGTCTGGAGCAGGCGTTCAAAGAACTCAACGCCGTTGACGTTCTGTAAGCATCACGCTGCTGGCGTCTGAGTTCGAGAGAACGGCAGACGAACGACTCAGTCCCGATCGTCCGATCGGGACTTTTTTTTATCCTTTCTGCTCACGCTCAGTTTCATTTCTTTTTGTCGGGCGACACATTCTGACGTGCTGTCACAACCTCACTGCAGCGCGCGCTGTATCCTGTGTGTGGCTTAACAGGTGAGGGCAATCGTATGGCCGTCAAACGCATTGTGGCGAATATTCGGGCCGGAAATATGGAAGAAGCAGAACGCTTCTACGGTGACATTCTCGATCTGAAACTGGCGATGGATCACGGATGGATCATGACCTGGGCCGCGGATAACACGATGGTGCCGCAGGTCAGTATTGCGCGGGAAGGCGGCGCCGGCACAGCTGTTCCGGATTTATCCATTGAGGTTGATAATCTTGATGAGGTGTATCAACGCGTTGTCGCTGCGAGGCTGCCGGTCGACTATGCGCTTACAGAAGAAGCGTGGGGCGTGCGTCGTTTTTATGTCCGTGATCCGTTTGGCAGGCTGATTAATATACTCAGCCATGTGCCCTGAACAAACATCGTGCGCGGAGGCCGGCGTGCTGATGCGTAAGTGTGCAAAACCGCCTTCCCGTATCACTCAGTTTGGCGTCTGGCTAAATAATTGATTACCCTTAACCATTGGGTGTCGGATTACATCTGGCAGTTTTTTGTCTTTCCCCACAGGGGAACTATCGACAGGGCTTACAAATGGAAGACTTGAATGTTGTTAATGGCATTAACAGTGCCGGTGGCTGGCTGGTACACAACCAGGCGCTGATTCTGAGTTATGCCGTCAATATCGTCGCGGCAATTGCCATTATCATTGTCGGCATGATCATCGCCAGGGTGATTTCTAACACGGTTAATCGCCTGCTGCTCGCGCGCCATATTGACGCCACCGTAGCCGATTTCCTTTCCGCCCTGGTGCGCTATGGCGTTATCGCCTTCACGGTCATTGCTGCGCTGGGTCGTGTCGGCGTGCAGACGGCATCGGTTATCGCCGTGCTGGGTGCCGCCGGTCTGGCAGTAGGTTTAGCCCTGCAAGGCTCGCTCTCCAATCTGGCGGCTGGCGTCCTCCTGGTCACCTTCCGTCCTTTCCGCACCGGTGAGTTTGTCGATTTGGGCGGCGTAATGGGCACCGTGCTCAATGTGCAAATTTTCTCGACCACCCTGAAATCTGCCGACGGCAAAATCGTTGTGGTGCCAAATGGTAAAATCATCAGTGGCAATATCATCAACTTCTCGCGCGAGCCAGTGCGCCGGAATGAATTCATTATCGGCGTTGCCTACGAAGCCGATGTGGATGAGGTGATTGCCCTGTTGCGCGGCGTCGTTGAGGCCGATCAGCGCGTACTTAAAGAACGTGGCATCCAGATTGGCCTGAATGAATTAGGGGCGTCATCGCTTAACTTCGTAGTGCGTTGCTGGAGTAACAGCAGCGATCTGCAGGACGTTTACTGGGACTTACTGAAAAACTTTAAACGTGCGCTGGACAGCAAAGGTATTGGCATCCCTTATCCACAAATGGATGTGCACCTGCACCAGGTTCAACAACCTGAAAGCGAGACGACCGCAACGCAGTAACGTTAATGGGCGGCAGCGGTCGCCCATTAATTTTGTTAATAGCAGATTAATTTTTTCAATTTCCGCTAATCAGACTCGCTCTTTATAATCCCTGCATCTCGCCGATGTAAGGAATGTCATCCAGTGTTAACCATTTACTTTCAAGGGCTTGCTCTTGGGGCGGCGCTTATCCTGCCGTTAGGCCCACAAAACGCCTTCGTGCTGAACCAGGGGGTAAAGCGCCAGTATCATTTGATGACTGCGGCGCTTTGTGCGTTAAGCGATATCGCATTGATCTGTGCAGGCATTTTTGGCGGCAGTGCGCTCCTGAACCAGTCTCCCTTACTGCTGATGCTGATTACTTGTGCCGGGGTTGCCTTTCTGCTCTGGTTCGGTTGGGGCGCCTTACGCACGGCATTTAGCCGTAACATTGAACTGGCGTCGGGTAGCCACGCAACGCAGAGCAGAAAACGAATTATCGCGACGATGTTGGCGGTGACCTGGCTGAATCCGCATGTTTATCTTGATACCTTTGTTGTGCTGGGCAGTCTGGGCGGGCAGTTACCCGGAACGGTTGCGCGACAGTGGTTTGCGCTGGGGACCATCAGCGCCTCGGTGCTGTGGTTTTTCGGTCTGGCGCTGCTGGCGGCCTGGCTTGCGCCTCTACTGCAAACGGCGCGCGCTCAACGCATCATTAACCTGCTGGTCGGTGCGGTCATGTGGTTTATTGCGTTTCAGCTTGCCCGGCAGGTCATCACGGGATTTTGAGTAAACGCTATACGAAAACGGGTTATTGAGGCCAGTCTGCCGAACTTTTGCCATAATCTTCACTCCAAACAACGCGTAATATGATGCGCTTGTGGGCTTCATGTACTGGGAGCCATCGAACTGACCTTTTCAAGGAGGACTTTCATGAAACTGAAAGCATTGGCGCTTGCCGCGATGATGAGTGCAGGGGCATTGCCTTTAAGCGTACAGGCTGACGAACTGCCGAACGGACCCCATGTTGTTACGTCAGGTAAGGCAACTGTAGATGCCCGCCCGGATATCGCGACGCTGTCAATTGTGGTGAATGTCTCATCGAAAGATGCCGCAGAGGCAAAAAAGCAGGTCGATAGCCGCGTAGCGCAATATTTTGATTTCCTGCAAAAAAACGGTATTGAGAAAAAGGATATCGAAGCCGCGAACCTGACGACGCAGCCAGAATATGATTACACCAAAGACGGTAAGTCACAGCTCAAAGGCTACCGTGCGGTGCGTCAGGTTCAGGTCACCGTACGTCAGCTGGACAAACTTAACGATCTGCTTGATGGTGCGCTGAAGTCAGGTCTGAATGAAGTGCGTAGCGTTGAACTGGGCGTCGCTAATCCTGAAAGCTACAAGCAGCAGGCACGTCAGGCCGCAATCAAAAATGCGACCCAACAGGCGGCTGAACTGGCTGAAGGTTTTAATGCCAAACTGGGCCCGATCTACAGCATTCGTTATCAGGTGGCAAACTATCAGCCAATGCCAATGAACCGCATGTTTAAAGCCGCGGCTGTGGCAGATACTTCTGCACAGGAAACCTACGATCAGCAAAGCATCAACTTTGATGACCAGGTGGATGTGGTTTTTGAGATGAAACCAAATACGGCACAGTAAGCCTTTATTGGTATTGTGGTTAAGCCATCAGGGGCAATTTTTGCCAGGCGGTCCTCGCGCCGCTGACGCGGTTCCTTCACATCGCTCATCAGCCTGACGGACCGGCGCAGCCGGCACAGGGATGTGCCGGCTGCGCCTTTTACCCGCATCCTTGCGGGTAAATCCTGGTTGATTCCCTTTGCTCAGCGCTGCGTATTGCCTTCTAAAAAATGACCCTGACGGCCATTAACGCCGTGCCGCTTTCACAAGTGCACCTTCTCACCGCAACGCCCAAATTTTGCTGCGGCAAAGGGCGATTATTCCGCCGTATCCTGACGTAGCACCCGATGGCCATGCGCAATCAGCGCATCCGTTACCCGACGCATCAGGCGGCTTTCAGGTGCAAAGCGGTGCCAGTACAGCATCCGACGTTGATACAGCCCCGGCGTGAGGTCGATTAGCTCGCCACTCGCCAGTTCGCGTTCAATCTGCAGATGAGGGATCATACAGCAGGTCGAGCCCTGCCGGGCCATCTGCACAAACGCTTCGGACGAGTTGACGATGTGGCAGGGAACGCTACCCGGTGATAAATCAAAATTCTGCTGCAAAAAGGCCTGATGCATATCATCCAGGTGATCAAATGCCACGGCTGGCGCTTTAAGCAGGGCGGAACGCGTTACACCATTGGGGAAAAAGCGCTCTGCAAAATCCTTTGACGCCACAAACAAATAATCCAGCGCACCCAGTTGATCCACCAGACAGCTGGGTAGCGGCTGCGGTTGAATACTGACTGCGCCAACCACTTCGCCTCGTCTCAGACGCTCTTGAGTGCGGGTTTCATCCTCGACCTGAAGGTTCAGGCGCACAGGCGAATCGGCCAGTACGTCTTTTAATGCTGGTAACAGCCACGTTGCCAGACTGTCGGCGTTGACCGCCAGCGACAGCAGTAGCGGCGTGGTGCCGCTGTTCTCATCGCCCAGCCACTCTTCCTCCAGTAACTCAACCTGGTGCAGAAGTGCGAGCAGCTTTTGCCCCTGTTCAGTGGGACGAGGCGGTACCGTACGAACTAATAACGGCTGACCAAACAGATTTTCCAACTGTTTAATGCGTTGCGAGACGGCAGACTGCGTAATGCAAAGTTTTTGTGCGGCACGTTCAAATCCGCGTTCACGTATCACTGCGTCCAGCGCCTGAAGCGTTCTGTAGTCCGGGCGTTTCATTATTTTTCTCTCTCCTTCAGGATGGACGTTACTATGCCACAAATACTCCAACGGAAATGTCAGCGATATTTTTGTGGGCTGGCTTCCAAAGCATTAAATCCGCCCAATGCATCCGAGCATTTTCAGCAAGCCTTGCTTTATACTACGCGCATTTCCTTATCGCACAGGTTCTAAACATATCATGACCCAGGATGAACTGAAAAAAGCTGTTGGTTGGGCCGCACTGGATTATGTGCAGCCCGGTACTGTCGTCGGCGTCGGTACGGGTTCTACGGCCGCTCACTTTATTGATGCGCTCGGCAGCATTAAACATCAGATTGAGGGGGCCGTATCCAGTTCCGAAGCGTCGACGCAAAAGCTAAAAAGCCTGGGCATTCAGGTGTTTGATTTGAACGAGATTGATGATCTGGCCATTTATGTCGACGGTGCCGATGAAATTAACCCACAAATGCAGATGATCAAAGGGGGCGGTGCTGCCTTAACGCGCGAGAAAATCGTCGCGGCGGTCGCCAAAAAGTTTATCTGTATCGCCGACGCATCCAAAGAAGTGGACGTGCTTGGACGCTTCCCGTTGCCGGTTGAAGTTATCCCGATGGCGCGAAGCTATGTCGCGCGTGAACTGGTGAAGCTGGGCGGTTTGCCGGAATATCGTCAGAATGTGGTGACCGACAACGGTAATATCATTCTTGATGTGCACAACCTGCGTATTCTCGATCCCATCGAGCTGGAAAAAACGATTAATGCCCTGCCTGGCGTTGTCACCGTGGGGCTGTTCGCCACGCGTGGCGCAGATGTCGCATTGATTGGCGGACCTGACGGTGTCAAAACCCTCAAAAAATAAAGCACCGGGCGCACAACAGGGCGCCCGCTTTTTTTGATTTAAAAAAACTTTTCTCACCAGGCTGAAATTTGGTGACTTATGTCACATAACCGTCATCGGCAGCGGGTTCGTTCTTCTCGATGCGGCCAACCCACGATTTTGTCTGGCAAAGTACGTCCTCTGAGCCCTGCCATGCTGGCGGTCAGGCAATCGTTTGTATTGCCGCAGGCGATTTTTTTGATATTTTGACAGACGGCTGACTGCGTTCAGTCCTCGTTGAATTCTGAATAGGGTTGGGAAATGGCAAAGGTATCACTGGAAAAAGACAAAATTAAGTTCCTGCTGGTGGAAGGTGTCCATCAGAGCGCGCTGGAAAATCTTCGTGCTGCAGGTTACACCAATATTGAATTCCACAAAGGCGCACTGGATGCCGAGGCGTTAAAAGCTTCCGCTCGCGATGCGCATTTTATCGGTATCCGTTCCCGTTCCCAACTGACCGAAGAGATTTTTGCCGCTGCAGAAAAACTGGTAGCGGTGGGCTGTTTCTGTATCGGAACGAATCAGGTTGATTTAAATGCCGCAGCGAAACGCGGTATCCCGGTTTTTAACGCACCTTTCTCAAATACGCGCTCTGTGGCCGAGCTGGTTATTGGCGAGATGCTGCTGATGCTGCGCGGTGTTCCGGAAGCGAATGCCAAAGCGCACCGTGGTATCTGGAATAAAATCGCCAAAGGCTCTTTTGAAGCGCGCGGTAAAAAGCTGGGTATCATTGGCTATGGCCATATCGGTATGCAACTGGGCGTGCTGGCAGAAAGTCTGGGCATGCACGTTTACTTCTATGACATCGAAAACAAGCTGCCGTTGGGCAACGCATCACAGGTTCGTAGCCTGACGCAGTTGCTAAATATGAGTGACGTTGTCAGCCTGCATGTCCCGGAAACCGCCTCTACGCAAAATATGATTTCTGCCAATGAGCTGGCGCAGATGAAGCCTGGCGGCCTGCTGATAAACGCCTCACGCGGCACCGTGGTAGATATTCCTGCTTTGTGCGAAGCGCTGGCCAGCAAGCAGGTTGGTGGCGCTGCGATTGATGTGTTCCCTGTAGAGCCGGCGACCAACAGCGATCCGTTTGTTTCCCCACTGAGCGAATTCGACAACGTTATCCTGACGCCGCACATCGGGGGATCGACGGAAGAAGCGCAGGAGAATATCGGGATTGAAGTCGCGGGCAAGCTGGCGAAATATTCGGATAACGGTTCAACGCTGTCCGCCGTCAATTTCCCGGAAGTGTCATTGCCGATGCACGGCATTAGTGCCAGTCGTCTGCTGCATATTCACGAAAACCGTCCGGGCGTTCTCACCGCGATCAACCAGATTTTCGCTGAACAAGGCATCAACATTGCCGCTCAGTACCTGCAAACCTCTCCGATGATGGGTTATGTGGTCATCGACATTGATGCTGAGCACGAACTGGCAGAGAAAGCTCTGCAGCTGATGAAGGCGATTCCGGGAACGATTCGCGCCCGCCTGCTTTACTGATCCCACGCTGTCACCTACCCGGGCACACAAGCATGCCCGGGTTTATTCATCCCATAGCCACAGTTTTGATGGCGTCAGCACGGCCGGCAAAGGAATGTCCCACGCCGCTGTAGGCAGCGCGTCAACCCGCTGACAGTCATGAGCGATGCCCACCGGTAAAAACCCATGCTGTTTCCAGTTCTGTAAGGTGCGATCGTAGAAGCCGCCCCCCATTCCTAAACGCTGTCCGGCGCGATCGAACGCCACCAGCGGTACCATCATTACGTCCAGTTCATCCAGCGTGATCAGATGGCGGATATCCAGTGGGGGTTCGGGAATGCGCAGTTTATTTTGGATTAACTGTGTTTCTGGCGTATAGCGCAGAAAAAGCAGATGGCCCGCTGCGAAGGGGTGCAGAACCGGCAGGTAAACCCGTTTGTTTTGCTGCCACAGCCTGGCGATAAGCGGTCGTGTATTGATTTCGCCATCAACAGACAAAAACAGTGCCACGTTGTTGGCATCGGCCAGTGGTGCAAAGTTGATCGCATGTTGGGCGAGTTGTTCGGCTGCCGCATGTTGCTGCTCAGCGCTCAGAGCGCGACGTAGGTGGCGAACGTGCTGACGGATGTCCTGACGCAGTACTAAAGAGGGTGCTGACATGGTGTCCCCCAGACAAAGTCGCTTAAGCGACGCATTATATCATGCCTGGTGGGAGGTAATGCAGTACGACCAGAAAGGAGATCTCCGAGATGCCGCCGTAGGCTGTAACCCTTGAACCCTTGGTTCAAGGTGAACATGCCGTCGCAACCATCAGGCTTCTCGGACGGACCGAGCATGCTCACAGGTTGCGGAGCGTCACATTCTGTTGGTATGAAATATCGGCTCAGGGGACTGGCCCACTTGCAAACATCTCAGAGAAAATTGACTTCACCGTTAGTGTAGCACACTGACCATGAAGTGTTATTCGAACTTCGCATCCTGGCGGTCGGTTATGCGACCTTGCTCAACTAAAGCCTGTTCAATGGTCTGCTGTAACATACGGATTCGTTGTTCCATGTTAGCAGCATAGTCACGCGTCTTACCTTTCTCTTGTGCCAGCTCATGGCAAATGTTTAACGCGGCAATGAACACCAGTTGCTCTGTATTTGTGACTCTAGTGCGAACTTTTAAATCTTGCAACCGTTGATTGAGATCTTCTGCTGCCGCGTTCAGCGCATCTTGCTGTTCAGGCGGACAATTCACTCTCAAAGAACGACCAAAAATTTGTAAATCTACCGGTTGTGCAGACATGCCACCTTCCTGACTGATTACCTGGCTCGCCATTCCCCTTAGCCTTCAATGGCCTGGGAGGCGGGCAACTATATAGACCTGAGAAATAAGATACAACCCCTTTTCTGGAAACCTTGAGGCAGCTAGTGGTAGCATACCACGAACTCTTACAGCCAACGACGATGAAAAATGATGTCTTCACAGAACGCAACCCCCGATTACAACGCGCTGGCGGCGGCGCTCTCACAGCATGGCGTGGGCATGACGCCTGCGGAAATGCACGGCTTACTCAGCGGCATCTTATGTGGCGGTAACGCGGATAACAGCTGGAAAGCGCTGGTCCACGATCTTGCGAACGAAGGCATGGCTTTTTCGCAGACGCTGTCCCTGCCACTGCAGTCTTTGCATGAAAGCATTGCGACTGCGCTAGAGGACGATGGCTTCCTTTTTCAACTGATGCTGCCCGCCGATGATGACATTACGGTGTTTGATCGCGCTGATGCACTGGCGGGCTGGGTAAACCATTTTTTACTTGGTCTGGGCGTAACCCAGCCTAAACTGGATAAGGTCACCGGTGAAACGGGCGAGGCCATTGACGATCTGCGCACGATTGCTCAGTTGGGCTACGACGAAGACGAAGATCAGGAAGAATTAGAGCAGTCGCTGGAAGAGGTGATTGAGTACGTTCGTGTTGCAGCACTACTTTGCCACGACACTTTCACTCGTCCGCAACCGACTGCGCCAGAAGTACAAAAGCCAACGCTACACTAAGCCAGCTATCTGAGTTTAACAGGGAGTGCAGACATGATTTCACTGGAAAATTTTCAGCAGCGCCGTCAGGCGCTGCTGGCGAAAATGGTTCCGGGCAGCGCAGCGTTAATTTTTGCCGCGCCTGAAGTAACGCGCAGTAATGATAGCGAATATCCGTTTCGTCAGAACAGCGACTTCTGGTACTTCACGGGGTTCAATGAGCCTCAGGCGTTACTGGTGCTGATCAAAAGTGATGAGAACCACAATCACAGTGTGCTGTTTAATCGTGTTCGCGACCTGACTGCAGAAATCTGGTTTGGCCGTCGTCTGGGACAGGATGCGGCGCCCGCTAAGCTCGGCGTGGATCGTGCCCTGCCCTGGAACGATATTGGTGAACAACTCCACCTGCTGCTGAACGGCCTGGATGAGGTGTACCACGCGCAGGGCCAATATGCTGAAGCCGATAAACTGGTGTTCGGTGCGCTGGATAAACTGCGGCAGGGTTTTCGCCAGAATCTCAGCGCGCCTGCCAGCCTGACAGACTGGCGTCCCTGGGTGCATGAGATGCGCCTGTTCAAAAGTCCGGAAGAAATCGCCATTCTGCGGCGTGCGGGTGAGATCAGTGCGCTGGCGCATACGCGCGCAATGCAGGCCTGTCGTCCGGGCCTGTACGAATATCATCTGGAAGGCGAAATTCATCACGAATTTAACCGCCACGGTGCGCGATTCCCGTCTTACAACACGATTGTGGGTTCCGGCGAAAACGGCTGCATTCTGCACTACACCGAAAACGAGTGTGAGATGCAGGACGGTGATCTGGTGCTTATCGATGCCGGATGTGAATGGCAGGGCTATGCGGGTGACATTACCCGGACGTTCCCGGTTAACGGTAAATTCACTCAGCCGCAGCGGGCGGTGTACAACATCGTACTCAAATCACTGGAAACGGCACTGTCCCGATTCCGCCCTGGCGTTAGCATCCGCGAGGTTAATGATGACGTCGTGCGCATTATGGTCACTGGACTGGTTGAGTTGGGGATAATGCAGGGCGAGGTAGATACGCTGATCGCTGAAGATGCCCATCGTAAATTCTTTATGCATGGTCTGGGCCACTGGTTGGGTCTGGATGTCCACGATGTGGGGCACTACGGCACACCAAGCCGCGATCGTATTCTGGAGCCGGGCATGGTTATCACCGTCGAACCGGGGTTGTATATCGCGCCCGATGCTGACGTCCCTGTGGAATACCGTGGTATCGGCATCCGCATCGAGGATGACATTGTGATTACCGAAACCGGTATTGAGAACCTCACCGACAGCGTCGTGAAAGATCCTGATGCAATCGAATCGCTGATGGCGGCGGCACGCGCGTTATGACCATTCTTATCGCCGGTGGAGGAATGACCGGCGCCACCCTGGCGCTGGCCATCGCGCACCTGACACAGGGTAAACTGCCCGTGACGCTGATTGAAAGCAGCGAGCCTGGCAGCCGTGCGCATCCGGGCTATGACGGCCGGGCGATTGCGCTGTCTGCCGGAACCTGCCAGCAGCTTGCTGATATCAATCTCTGGCAGCGGATTTCCCCCCGTGCCACACCGATTACCACTATTCACGTATCCGATCGCGGCCATGCCGGTTTCGTGTCACTCGCCGCCAGCGATTATGCGATTCCCGCGCTGGGGCAGGTGGTTGAATTATTCGACGTAGGGCAAAGCCTGTTCACACAGTTAAAACAGGCACCCGGCGTCACACTGCGCTGTCCCGCGCGCGTCACTCAGGTGGCCCGCACCCAGGAAAGCGTGCGGGTCACGCTTGATAATGATGAACAGCTGGAAGGCGACGTGCTGGTAGCCGCTGATGGCACACGTTCAGCCGTTGCGGCCGCCTGCGGCATGCAGTGGCACACCGAGCCCTATCAGCAGTTAGCGCTTATTGCCAACGTCACCAGTGAACTTCCCCATCAGGGCCGGGCTTTTGAACGCTTTACCGAGTTTGGCCCGTTGGCGCTGTTGCCAATGTCAGATAATCGCCTCTCGCTGGTGTGGTGCCATCCGCTGGATCAGCGCCCGCAGGTCGAAAGCTGGAGTGACGAGGCGTTTCTCAGCCAGCTTCAGCGCGCGTTTGGCTGGCGACTGGGCAAATTTATCCATACCGGTAAGCGTGACGTTTATCCGTTAGCGCTGCAGCAGGCCGATTCGGTGGTTTCCCATCGCGTCGTTACGGTTGGTAACGCGGCACAGACGCTGCATCCTATTGCCGGTCAGGGGTTCAATCTTGGCCTGCGTGACGTGATGTCGCTTGCAGAAACCCTGGCAACCGCGCACCGACAGCAGCAGGACCCTGGCAGCTATGCGGTCCTGCAACATTACCGCCAACGTCGCCAGCAGGATCGTGCTATTACCGTGGGCATCACTGACGGCCTGGTGCGTATGTTTGCCAACCGCCATGCGCCGCTGGTCGTCGGGCGCAACCTTGGCCTGCTGGCAATGGATCACCTGCCATGGCTGAGAAATCTTCTGGCCGAGCGTACGCTCGGCTGGGTTAAGCGTTAACTGAGAGGCACTGATGCAAACTTACGATGTAGTGGTCGCCGGTGGCGGTATGGTGGGTCTGGCAGTAGCCTGCGGTCTGCAAGGGAGCGGATTACGCATTGCCGTGCTGGAGCAGTCTGCCGGGCCGCAATTTGATGCAGGCGCATCGCCATCCGTACGCGTATCCGCAATTAACGCGGCCAGTGAACGTCTTTTGCAGAAGCTGGACGTCTGGTCAACGATTCTGTCGCTCCGTGCCAGCCCTTATCAGGCAATGGAGGTCTGGGATCGCGACAGCTTCGGTACGATCGCATTTGACGGTGAGCAGCAGGGCCTGACGCATCTTGGGCACATCATCGAAAACCCTGTGATCCACAGCGCCTTATGGCAGCGCGCCAGCCAGTGCAGTGATGTTACGCTGCTGCCTGCTTCCCAACTGCAGCAGGTGGCCTTTGGCGATAATGAAGCCTTTATTACGCTGCAGGATGGCAGCATGATGAGTGCACGGCTAATGGTGGCGGCGGACGGGGCCAACTCCTGGTTGCGTAACAAAGCCGATATTCCCCTGACGTTCTGGGATTACGATCATCATGCGCTGGTCGGGAATATTCGCACGGCGCTGCCACACGACGGCGTAGCGCGCCAGGTTTTTCACGGCGATGGCATTCTGGCTTTCCTGCCGATGCAGGATCCCCATCTTTGTTCTATCGTCTGGTCTCTTTCTCCTCAGGAAGCCAGCCGTCTCGAAACCATGCCGGAGGCGCTGTTTAATCAACAACTGTCGGTCGCGTTCGATATGCGCCTGGGGCTGTGCCAGCTGGAAGGCGAGCGCAAGTGTTTCCCGCTTACGGCACGCTATGCACGTAACTTTGCCGCTCACCGGCTGGCGCTGGTGGGCGATGCGGCACATACCATTCATCCGCTGGCAGGACAGGGCGTCAACCTGGGTTTCATGGATGCTGCTGAGCTGATTGGCGAAATCCGCCGCCTGCACCAGCAGGGCAAAGATATCGGCGAGCACCTTTATCTGCGCCGCTACGAGCGCAGTCGCAAACACAGCGCTGCCATGATGCTTGCCGGAATGCAGGGTTTTCGTGAACTGTTTGCAGGCAATCATCCAGCCAAAAAGCTGTTTCGCGATCTGGGCCTGAAACTGGCTGATAACCTGCCGGGCGTGAAGCCGGTAATGCTGCGTCAGGCCATGGGCCTGAACGATATGCCAGCATGGCTGCGGTAACGCCGCTCACCCGCAAAAAGCCAGCATAATTGCTGGCTTTTTTATGCTCACCCTCCGCTGCACCGTAAAAATGCAGGGCTGCACTCTGACTGCGCATCGTTTGATTTATTCTAATTTTGCGTGAAGTTTCGCATTACTTTTTTTTATCCATGACTGTTTTCGACCCGCTATTTTTTTAACATCCTGCTGGACTGTGCGCATAAATTTGCTGTGAATAAATCACTATGGCGTATTTATTGCGTGGTTAATCACAAAATTATAGTTTTTTATCCTGATTAATCCCGGACCTGGTTAGGCTGTGCCACGTCTTTCGACCTCGCTTTGCTTATGGTTAATCGCCTGATTCGGTGGTAACGTCAAGGCAAAGAGAACGTTTGCGTCGGCTACATGGCGCGTGGTTTCAAACTCACTCGTTTCTGCACAGGATAGTTATGACTCAGCACACACCTTTGTTTGAACAGCACCAGGCAAATGGCGCGCGGATGGTGGATTTCCACGGTTGGATGATGCCGTTGCACTATGGCTCTCAGATGGATGAGCATCATGCCGTGCGCAGCGACGCGGGCATGTTCGATGTTTCGCACATGACCATTGTGGATTTAAAAGGTGAGCGCACGCGCGAGTTTTTGCGCTTCCTGCTGGCAAACGACGTCGCCAAACTGACTCAGCCGGGCAAAGCCCTTTATACCGGCATGCTGAATGCTTCCGCTGGCGTAATTGACGATTTAATTGTTTATTTTATGGACGAGACGTTTTTTCGTCTGGTGGTCAACTCCGCGACGCGTGAAAAAGATCTGGCCTGGATCGGCGAGCATGCACAGGGTTACGGCGTCGCGTTAACAGAACGCGACGATCTCGCTCTCATTGCTGTACAGGGCCCGCAGGCGCAGCAAAAAGCCCAAACCTTATTCAGTGACGCACAGCGTCAGGCTGTACAGGGCATGAAGCCGTTCTTCGGCGTGCAGGCCGGTGAACTGTTCATTGCCACAACCGGTTATACCGGCGAAGCGGGCTATGAAATTGCGCTGCCTGCCGCCGATGCCGTCGGATTCTGGCAGCGTTTGTTAAGTGCGGGCGTCAAACCCGCCGGGCTGGGCGCGCGCGACACCTTGCGTCTGGAAGCGGGTATGAATCTTTACGGTCAGGAAATGGACGAGAGCGTATCGCCGCTGGCGGCCAATATGGGCTGGACCATTAGCTGGGAACCTGGCGACCGCCAGTTTATCGGACGTGAAGCGCTGGAAAGCCAGCGAGAAAAGGGCACTGAAAAACTGGTTGGGCTGATCCTCACGGAAAAAGGTGTTCTGCGTAACGGGTTGCCGGTGCGTTTTACCGATCAGCAGGGTCAGTTGCAGCAGGGGGTGATCACCAGCGGTTCCTTCTCACCGACGTTGGGTTACAGCATTGCACTGGCCCGCGTGCCGGCAGGGATTGGGGAAAACGCGATTGTTGAGATCCGTAACCGTGAAATGCCTGTGAAAGTCACTAAACCAATTTTCGTTCGCGCCGGAAAACCGGTTGCGCAGTAAAACATAATTACAGGAGAAAGGGCGATGAGCAATGTGCCAGTGGAGTTGAAGTACCGCGACAGTCACGAATGGCTGCGCAAAAACGCGGACGGTACCTATACCGTTGGTATCACCGAACATGCGCAGGAGTTGCTGGGCGATATGGTGTTTGTTGACCTGCCTGAGGTCGGTGCCACTTTCTCTGCCGGAGAAGAGTGCGCGGTTGCGGAATCGGTCAAAGCCGCTTCAGACATTTACGCGCCCATCAGCGGTGAAATCGTTGCCGTCAACGACGCCCTTAACGATTCCCCTGAACAGGTTAACAGCGAGCCTTATGACGGCGGCTGGTTATTCCAGATTAAGGCCAGCGATGAGTCAGAAATCGACTCGCTGCTGGATGCGGATGCTTATAAAGCCTCCATTGACGAGTAATCGTCGTGCGGCCTCAAACTGAGGCCGCAGATATCTGACTTGCATTCTCTGTTCCCCAGCCCGATTCAGGATTTACAGCTCATGACTCAGACTCTCAGCCAGCTTGAATACAACGGTGCCTTCATTGAGCGCCATATTGGTCCGTCGCCAGAACAACAGGCCGTCATGCTGGAGGCGATCGGTGCCAGCTCTCTGGCGTCGTTGATTGGTTCTATCGTTCCCGCCGACATTCAGTTGCCAGGCCCGCCAGCGGTGGGCGATGCCGCAACTGAACAACAGGCGCTGGCTGAGTTGAAGGCCATTGCCGGGCAAAACCTGCTTTATAAATCCTGGATCGGCATGGGATACAGCGCGGTGATTACGCCGCCGGTGATTTTGCGAAATATGCTGGAGAACCCCGGCTGGTACACGGCGTATACGCCGTATCAGCCAGAAGTGTCGCAGGGACGGCTTGAAGCCCTGCTTAACTTCCAGCAGGTTACGATCGATTTGACCGGCATGGACATTGCCTCCGCTTCTCTGCTGGATGAAGCGACCGCCGCCGCCGAAGCGATGGCGATGTCAAAACGCATCAGCAAACTGAAAAACGCGACCCGGTTCTTTATCGCTGACGATATTCATCCGCAAACGCTGGACGTCGTGCGTACCCGTGCCGAAACCTTTGGCTTTGAACTGATTATCGACAGCCCGGCCAAAGCACTGGACCACGACAACCTGTTTGGTGTGCTGCTACAGCAGGTGGGCACCACGGGAGAAGTACACGACTACACCCACCTGATTAGCGAGCTGAAAGCGCGCAAGGTGGTTGTCAGCGTCGCTGCCGACTTTATGGCGCTGGTGCTGCTGACATCTCCGGGCAAACAAGGCGCGGATATCGTGTTCGGTTCGGCCCAACGCTTTGGTGTGCCAATGGGTTATGGTGGCCCGCATGCTGCCTTCTTCGCCAGCCGCGACGAACATAAGCGTTCAATGCCTGGCCGCATTATCGGCGTTTCCCGCGATGCCGCAGGCAACACCGCCTTGCGCATGGCGATGCAAACCCGTGAGCAGCATATCCGTCGCGAAAAAGCGAACTCCAATATCTGTACTTCTCAGGTGCTGCTGGCCAATATCGCCGGGCTGTATGCCGTGTTCCACGGGCCGGTCGGGCTGAAACGTATTGCGTCGCGTATCCACCGCTTTACCGATATTCTGGCTGCCGGACTGCAGCGTGGCGGGCTTAAACTGCGTCATAGCCATTGGTTTGACACACTAACGGTAGAGGTTGCGGATAAAGCGGGCGTACTCAACCGTGCGCTGAGCTTCGGTGTGAACCTGCGTAGCGACATTCTCAATGCCGTCGGTATCACGCTGGATGAAACCACGCGCCGTGAAGACATCGTTACACTGTTCGCTATTTTGCTGGGGGATGAGCACGGCCAGGATATCGATCGACTCGACAGCCTGGTCACGGCTGACAACCCGTCCATTCCGGCCGCGCAGCAGCGTGAAAGCGAGATTCTGACGCATCCGGTGTTTAACCGTCATCACAGCGAAACTGAGATGATGCGCTATATGCACAGCCTGGAGAAAAAAGATCTGGCGCTGAATCAGGCCATGATTCCGTTGGGTTCCTGCACCATGAAACTCAATGCCGCCGCCGAGATGATCCCGATCACCTGGCCTGAATTTGCCGAACTGCACCCGTTCTGCCCGGCTGAACAGGCTGGCGGCTACCTGCAAATGATTGGGCAGCTTTCACAGTGGCTGGTTCAACTGACTGGTTACGATGCACTCTGCATGCAGCCTAACTCGGGTGCGCAGGGTGAATATGCCGGTCTGTTAGCGATTCGTCGTTATCACGAAAGCCGCGGTGAGGGTGAACGGCATCTCTGCCTGATCCCCAGCTCGGCGCACGGTACTAATCCGGCTTCGGCTCAGATGGCGGGCATGGATGTCGTGGTGGTCGCCTGTGACAAGCAGGGCAACATCGATCTGGGCGACCTGCGTGAAAAAGCGGCTCAGGCTGGCGATAAGCTGTCATGCATTATGGTGACCTATCCGTCCACCCACGGCGTTTACGAGGAAACTATTCGCGAGGTGTGCCAGATTGTGCATCAGTTCGGTGGCCAGGTTTATCTTGATGGCGCCAACATGAACGCGCAGGTAGGCATTACCACGCCGGGCTACATCGGCGCAGACGTTTCGCACCTTAACCTGCATAAAACCTTCTGCATCCCGCACGGTGGAGGTGGGCCGGGAATGGGACCGATCGGCGTTAAAGCCCATCTGGCGCCGTTTGTGCCGGGCCACAGCGTTGTACAAATTGACGGCATGCTGACGCAGCAGGGCGCAGTTTCCGCTGCGCCATTTGGCAGCGCGTCTATTTTGCCTATCAGCTGGATGTATATCCGTATGATGGGGGCAGAAGGGCTGAAGCAGGCCAGTTCGGTCGCGATCCTTAACGCTAACTATATTGCCAGCCGGCTAAAATCGGCCTATCCCATCCTGTATGCAGGGCGCGACGGCCGCGTAGCGCACGAATGTATTCTTGATATTCGTCCGTTAAAAGAGCAAACCGGTATCAGTGAACTGGATATCGCGAAACGCCTCATCGACTACGGTTTCCATGCGCCCACCATGTCGTTTCCGGTCGCCGGAACACTCATGGTCGAACCGACAGAATCAGAAGGCAAAATTGAACTGGACCGCTTTATTGATGCCATGCTGGCGATTCGCATGGAAATCGGCCGGGTGGAAACGGGTGAGTGGTCACTTGAGGATAACCCGCTGGTTAACGCGCCTCATACACAAATGGAAGTCATCGGAGAATGGTCTCATTCCTACAGCCGTGAACTGGCCGTGTTCCCTGCAGGCAGCCACAATAAATACTGGCCAACGGTGAAGCGCCTGGACGATGTCTTTGGCGATCGTAACCTGTTCTGTTCGTGTGTCCCGATGAGCGATTATGCGTAAGTCAGCTTAACGCGTTTAATTATGAGGGCCGATTTTCGGCCCTTTTTTTATGGAGGTTTGTATGCAGCTCGCACTCGTTACCGGCGGCAGTCGCGGCATTGGTCGCGCGACGTCACTCTTACTGGCATCCCGAGGCTACCGGGTGGCGGTCAATTTCCGTTCACGTGCCAGTGAAGCCCATCAGGTTGTAGATGAGATTGTACGTAACGGCGGTGAGGCCTTTAGCGTTCAGGCCGATATCAGCGATGAAACACAGGTGATGTCGCTGTTTCAACGGCTGGATCAGGAAGATCTGCCGCTCACGCTGCTGGTGAATAACGCCGGCATTCTGTTCCAACAATGTCGCCTTGAGCAACTGGATGCCTCACGTATTCAGCAGGTTTTTGCCACGAATGTGCTTGGCGCATTTCTTTGCTGTCGTGAAGCCGTCCGGCGCATGGGCACCCATCATGGCGGTCAGGGCGGCAGCATCGTCAATGTCTCGTCTGTAGCTGCCCGCACGGGGTCGCCAAGCGAATATGTCGACTATGCGGCATCGAAAGGCGCAATGGACACGATGACCAAAGGCCTGTCGCTGGAAGTGGCCCAGCAGGGAATTCGGGTCAATGGCGTACGTCCGGGGATGATTTACACCGAGATGCATGCTGACGGCGGAGAACCCGGCAGGGTAGACAGGCTGGCCAGCGGCATACCAATGGGGCGTGGCGGCTATGCCGAAGAAATCGCAGAAGCCGTTGTCTGGTTAGCCAGCGATGCCGCTTCTTACATTACGGGCAGCATTATCGATGCTGCCGGCGGGCGCTAGAATGATGCCGCAGCAGGGCGCTGCGGCAAACGACTTACAGCTTTTCACCATTGCTGGCGATGACCTGTTGATACCAGGCAAAACTCTTTTTCCTGGAGCGCGAGAAGTCTCCGCTGCCGTCATCGTTTTTATTCACGTGAATAAAACCGTAACGCTTGTTGTACTGACCGGTAGTGAAAGACACGCAGTCGATACAGCCCCAGGGCGTGTACCCCATGAGATCCACACCGTCATGAATGACGGCTTTTTTCATCTCTTCAATATGCGCGGCCAGATAATCAATGCGGTAATCATCCTCTATCACGCCCTGCGCATTCGGTTTGTCGATGGCGCCAAAACCGTTTTCAACAATAAACAGGGGTTTCTGATAGCGTTCATACACATCATTAAGAACATACCGCAGACCAACAGGATCGATCTGCCAGCCCCAGTCTGAGGCTTTAACGTGCGGATTTTTCACCGTGCCTTCGAAGCCGGTAATAGGATCATCAACGCCACTGGCGCGGGTCTGAACGGCTGTACTCATGTAATAACTGAAGCCCACATAGTCGGCACAGCCATTGCGCAGGGTTTCAGCGTCTTCAGGCTCCATGTCGATATGATAGCCTTTGCGCGCCCACTCTTTCAGGGCGTAAGCCGGGTAGTAACCGCGCATCTGCACGTCGCTAAAGACATAGCGTTGATGCATCGCTTCCTGAGCGAGCATGACGTCATCCGGATGGCAGGAGAAGGGGTAAACCGGCACCATGGCGATCATGCAGCCAATCTTAAACTCCGGGTTGATCTCGTGGCCCAGCTTCACGACTTTGGCGCTGGCAACAAACTGATGATGCATGACCTGATACATCGCCTGTTCAGGTTTTTCATGTTCCGTGAAAATAACGCCTGAGCAGCAGTAACCAAACAGCGGATATTGCCAGTTACGCTGGTTGTTAATTTCGTTAAAGGTCATCCAGTATTTCACTTTATTCTTATAACGCTTCATCACAACTTCACTAAAGCGCACAAAGAAATCGACAACCTTACGATTGTGCCAGCCACCGTATTCTTTTACCAGGTGATAGGGCATTTCAAAATGGGAGAGGGTAATAACCGGCTCAATACCGTATTTAAGCAATTCATCAAACAGATCGTCATAGAATTGCAGGCCGGCTTCATTGGGTTGCGGTTCATCGCCGTTAGGGAAAATACGGGTCCAGGCAATTGAGGTACGGAAGCATTTAAATCCCATCTCAGCAAACAGCGCGATATCCTGTTTGTAATGAGAATAAAATTCAACAGCCTGATGATTTGGATAGAATTTTCCTGGCTGGACGCCGTCGGTGATAACGCGGTCCACGCCATGAGCGCCGCCGGTCAGTACATCAGCAATACTGATGCCCTTACCGCCCTGATCCCAGCCGCCCTCCACCTGATGAGCCGCGACCGCGCCGCCCCACAGAAACGTTTTTGGTAAGCTCATTATGCACTCTCCCCTGAGGATTAAATTGGGGTGAGTGTAGCAAAGCACTTAATAATGTCACGCTATAACACCGCCGCGAAAAAGGGATTTGTTACAGCTAAAAAACGCTTTGTTTTATTTACCCAGTTGCCGACCCAGTGACTCGATAATATACATGACAGGCACCTGGGTCGTAATATCGCTCTGGTCGGGCATACGTATCACCGGTACATGATAGGACACCGTAAAGTCGCTCATTTTTGCCAGCGAGCAGGTTTCACTATTCGTAATGGCGATGATTTTACACTGATTCAGGTTGAACTGACTGGCAATGCGCAGCACCTCTTCCGTTTCGCCGGAGACAGAAAGAATAATGGCCAGGGCATTTTCATATAAACTCGGACTGACCGGATAATAGGGATCGTCGATCGCGTGGCTGAATTTGCCTACGTTTGAAAAAAAACGTGCCCCGTATTTCCCCAGGCTGCCCGATGTGCCGACACCAATAAAAAACACCCGCTCAGCCTGATTAATCATCCCCACAGCCCGATGGATGACCTGCTCAAACTCATCATTATTGATGCTTTTAAAAAAACTCAGCATATCTGCGATGCCGGAGGCAGGTAGCGCAGGCGCGGTTTGTTCCCTGGCCAGACGCAGTCGGATACGGAATTCTGACCATCCTTCACACTGCATCTTGCGACAGAAGCGTAATACCGTCGTGGTCGATACCGCAGCCTGTTCAGCCAGCTCGCGAATGGTCATGTAACTGACGCTGTCACGCTGTTTGATAATGTACTGATAAACCTGCATTTCAAGATCGTTCAGGGTAGCAAGATCGTGATGCGAGAACATGGAAAAGCTCACCCGGCAATTAACTGGCCCGCATTTTAACAGAATTCGAAGGGGAGGTGACCGCAATAATTATTTTAAGCTTACACTTGTACACTGAAAGTTTTTCTGGGTAATCTGTTGGACGATAAATCTGCAGTTGCTATCACTTTCAGGCAGGAATGTTATGAGTCACAAAAGTTTGCCGACGCAGGGTTATCCATTGGCAGAGGAAATTGCCAACAGTATTAGTCATGGACTGGGTTGTCTGTTCGGCATTGTAGGGTTAATGCTGCTGCTCGATAAGGCATCGGTCATGAATGCAGGGCTGACCGCCATTGTCAGCTCCAGCCTCTATGGCGGCAGTATGATTCTGCTGTTTCTGGCCTCAACGCTTTACCACGCCGTCAGCCACCCACGTGCGAAGCGCGTACTGAAAAAAGTGGATCACTGCGCAATCTACCTGTTAATTGCTGGCACCTACACGCCGTTTCTGATGGTTGGTCTGCAGTCGCCTCTCGCCTATGGGCTGATGGCGGTAATATGGGGCCTGGCACTGTTGGGCATTATTTTTAAGCTGACGATTGCCGAACGCTTTAAGGTACTGTCGCTGGCGACTTATCTCTGCATGGGATGGCTGTCGCTGATTGTGGTCTATCAGCTGGCGATGAAACTGTCGGCGGGAGGCATCTGGCTGCTGGCGTCGGGGGGCATTATCTATTCCCTGGGCGTGATTTTTTACGTCGCGCGTCGGGTGCCGTTTAACCATGCTATCTGGCACGCGTTTGTTTTAGGCGGTTGTGTTTGCCATTTCTGCGCCATCTACTTCTACGTTATGTAACGTCACAGGGCGGGACGCGGTCCCGCCCCTGAACTCAGCTTTCTTCCAGCGAGTAAGGCAAGGGCTGAATCATCAGCTTACCGCCTTCATCGCGTTCAACCCGTAATACGCTATCCGGCTCCAGATCGTTGTTCATGACCACCTGCACCCAGATGACGCCGTCGTCCAGTTGCACCGCAGCAAGAACGGTGCCCGTGCGACGCCAGCGCTCGCCCATCTGCAGCTCCAGGGAATCGTTGGCGGCGGGCAGGTGGCTGGCTTGTCCTGACAGCCAGTAGAGCGCCCGTTTATTCGCGCCCCGGTATTTGGCTCTGGCCACCATCTCCTGGCCGGTATAGCAGCCCTTTTTAAAGCTAATCGCGTCCAGCGCCTGCATGTTTGCGGCCTGGGGAATAAACTGCGCGCTGGTGGCTGCGTCAATAACCGGAATTCCGGCTTCGATGTCCAGGGCCAGCCACTGGGTGCTGTCATTGAACTGCGCATCGTCTGCCAGCGTCTGCTTCAGGGCATCGGCCTGGGCGGGCGACGTGACCAGCAGAAAGCGTTCTGCTGGATGGGCAAACCACAGCAGCGTGGTGTCGCCCTGCTGTACCACCGGGGTGGTGCTGTCAGGCAGCGTGTCAAAAACATTGGCCAGCGCCGCTCGGGCCTGGAAACCCGCCACGCCCAGCAGTGCGACATCGTCATCCGCGGTCAGGGTAACTTTAGAAAATACGGCGTATTTTTTTAACTCCGGCAGCTGAGTGTCTCGCAACTCACGACGCACCAAATAGGCATAACCCTCAGCGCGATGAAACAGGCGCAGGTTGCTCCACATCTTGCCCTTGGCGTCACAGTGGGCGGCAGGAAGGTGATGAGAGGCATCCAGTGCCGCCACATCCAGGGTCAACTGGCCTTGTAAATAGGACGTGCTGTCAGGGCCGACCACGGCAACCAGTGCCCAGGCATCCAGAGACATTAACGTGAGCGGCAGACGTGATGAGGCCGCAGGTTGGCGTGGGGGAAGCGTAAATGTTGGCATCGATAAATCCTGAGTCTGAAGGTTCATCCGAAACAATGTCTTCAATGGTAAAAGAGCACACTGGCAATGCAACCTGTTTACTAAAGAGGGCGCACAAAACGCGTGCCGATGTGTAAAAAAAGCCTGAGTCTGCGGCGCGTTGCACAGGGTCGGTTTGTGAACCTGCAGCCAGCAGTAATCCAGGGTACACTAGCTGCCACGATGTGAAATGTGGAAACGAATGCATGGATATTCATAATAAATCGCGCGTTCAATGGGCCTGCCGTCGTGGCATGCTGGAACTGGATGTCGCTATTATGCCGTTCTTTAAGTACGAATATGACACGTTAAATGATACCGATAAGCAGGTGTTTATCGCACTGCTGAAAAGTGACGATCCCGATCTTTTCAACTGGATGATGAACCACGGTGAGCCTGCCGATCCCGAGCTGAAACGCATGGTGAAGCTGATTCAGCAGCGTAATCGTGAACGCGGTCCGGTGGCAATGTAAACTTCATCCCTCTTTGCGCGCACGCCTGATCCTCGCACTGATGCTGTCAGTAACGATAGCAGGCGTTGGCATTATGGAACTGCCTGCGGCAGAGTGGATGATAAAGCCCGGGCTGGTCGTGGTGGTGCTGTGGGAAGGATGGAAACAGGATCGCCGCTTGCGTCAACGGCATGGACAGTTACGGCGCGACAGCAATCGTGAGTGGCACTGGCAGGGAGAAGACTGGCAAACGCAGCAGCCGTTGTACTGGTTGCCAGGCGCGGTGTTGCTGGTCGCACGAAACCGCAAGGGCAAGACCTTACGGCTCTGGCTGATGCAGGACAACATGCAGCCAGAGGCGTGGCGCGCCTTGCGGTCATGCTGTTTCAGCGAAACCGCAAGGCGCTAAATAGCGTGCCCGGAACAGCGCGTCACGAGAAAGCGTGCCGATTTCAGAACACGCTTTTCCAGGTCAGGCTTTCCAAATACAGGCGTATCGACGGCGCGTCCTCTTCCAGGATTTCAGGATTGCGTTTTAGCGCGCGGCTTAAAGACGCTCGGCGGTTTCTGTCAGAATCTGCTCGCACCACTGCTCAACGCGCTCATCCGTGGCTTCAAACTGATTGACGTCATCCAGCGCCAGTCCGACAAATTGCTTGCCGTCGGCACTCAGCGGTTTGGGGCTGGTAAAGTCATAGCCGTCCAGCGGCCAGTAGCCCACAAACTGCACCCCCATCGGCTGGAGCAGTTCATGCAGCATGCCTAAAGCATCCAGAAACCACTCACCGTAGCCAATCTGGTCGCCCATGCCGTACAGCGCCACGATCTTGTTGCGCAAATTGAGCGTCGGCAACTGGGGCCAGATAGCCTCCCAGTCCTCCTGCAGCTCGCCAAAGTCCCAGGTGGGAATCCCCAAAATCAACAGATCATAGTCTTCCATCAGACGCGGATCGTCATCTTTCACGTTGTGCAACGTCACCAGCTCGTCGCCAATAAAATCCCGAATTTTCTCCGCTACGATTTCGGTGTAACAGGTACTGGAACCGTAAAAAAGACCTATTTTCATGCAGATAGTGCTCTGTTAATCCTGACTTTGGCGTAATTGTATCAGAAGCAGGGTTGAATCAGGCATAATGAGCACGATTTCATACTGAACGGTGGGGAAAACGTGCAAGATAGTGAACTGACAGAACAGTTTCTTGATGCGCTGTGGATCGAGCGCAATCTGGCGCAAAATACCCTGTCCTCCTATCGGCAGGATCTGCAAACTCTCACCGGCTGGCTGGCGCATCACGGCTTAACGCTGACAACCCTGAGCGCGCCCGATCTGCAACAGTTTCTCGCGGAGAGACTGGAAGGCGGCTATAAAGCCTCCAGCTCTGCACGCCTGCTCAGCGCCATGCGCCGTCTGTTTCAGTATTTGTACCGCGAAAAGATGCGCACTGACGATCCCAGCGCGATGCTGGCCGCGCCCAAGCTGCCCCAGCGGTTGCCAAAAGATCTGAGTGAGGCGCAGGTGGATCGCCTGCTGCAGGCACCCGATGTCAACGTGCCGCTTGAACTGCGCGATAAAGCCATGCTGGAATTGTTATATGCCACCGGCTTACGGGTTTCGGAACTGGTGGGACTGACCCTGAATGACGTCAGCCTGCGCCAGGGCGTGGTGCGCGTGATCGGTAAAGGCAATAAAGAGCGGCTGGTGCCATTAGGTGAAGAGGCGGTTCACTGGCTGGAATACTATATGGAGCACGGGCGGCCGTGGTTGCTCAATGGGCAGACGCTGGACGTGTTTTTCCCCAGTAACCGTGCCCAGCAGATGACGCGGCAAACCTTCTGGCATCGTATCAAGCATTACGCCATGCTGGCGGGCATTGATAGCGAAAAGCTTTCTCCCCACGTGTTACGCCATGCTTTCGCCACGCATTTGCTGAACCATGGGGCTGACCTACGTGTCGTACAGATGTTACTGGGGCACAGCGACCTCTCAACGACGCAGATTTATACGCATGTCGCCACGGAACGTCTGCGACTGTTACATCAACAGCATCATCCGCGCGCATAGCTGGCGGAGAGTAAGGAAAACAATGAACAAACATGTTGCCATGCTGGCGCTACTGGCCAGCGCTTTTTCCGGTTTGACCCACGCTGATGACAGCGCCATTCAGCTTTCCCTGAAGAAACTGGGTTTGCACCAGGCTGAGATCCAACCTGCACCGCTGCCGGGTTTTAAAACCGTGCTCACCGAAAGCGGCGTGCTGTACGTTACCGATGATGGTAAACACATGATCCAGGGACCGCTTTACGATGTCAGCGGTGCTCAGCCGGTCAACGTGACGAACGCGCTACTGGATAAAAAAGTTGAGGCGCTGGTTCCGGAAATGATCGTGTATAAAGCGCCCAAAGAGCAGCACGTGGTGACAGTGTTTACGGATATCACCTGTGGCTACTGCCACAAACTGCACGAACAAATGGCTGACTACAACGCGCTGGGCATCACCGTTCGCTATCTGGCTTTCCCACGTGAAGGCATGAACGGCAAAGTTGCCAGCGCCATGAAGGCCGTGTGGTGCAGCGCCGATCGCAATAAAGCCTTTGATGAGGCGATGAAAGGCGATGTGCCGAAGATGGATGCGCCAGCCTCCTGCACGATCGATATCGGCAAGCAGTACCAGCTTGGCGTACTGTTTGGTATCCAGGGCACGCCGGCGATTCTGACCGATAGTGGCATGATGATCCCCGGCTATCAAAGTCCACAGGAGCTCAAGCAGGTACTGGATAATCAAAAGCGTGGTGGTTAAGGCGTGGTAAAGCACGAAGTTGAGTTACGTCGCCGTGAAGCGGTAGCCGATTTGCCGGGGCTACCGGCAGATTTACCGCCGCTCCTGCGTCGGCTTTATCTGCAACGTGGCGTCACCAACGCCGCCGAGCTCGAAAGGGGCGCGAAAAACCTGCTCCCTTTCAGTGCACTGAGCGGCATAGACAAGGCCGTTAACCTGCTTCATCAGGCGCTGCTGGATGGCCGCTGCATTATGGTCGTCGGGGATTTCGACGCTGACGGTGCCACCAGTACCGCCCTGACGGTGCTGGCGCTGCGCAGCATGGGATGCAGCAACGTGCAGTACCTGGTGCCCAATCGTTTCGAAGATGGCTACGGCCTGAGTCCGGAAGTGGTTGAGCAGGCCCGCGCGCGCGGTGCAGAGATGATTCTGACCGTCGATAACGGTATTTCGTCCCATGCGGGTGTGGCGCTTGCGCATCAGCACGGCATTGCGGTGTTGGTGACCGACCACCACTTACCGGGCGAAACGCTGCCTGACGCCGATGCTATCGTTAATCCCAACCTGCCTGACTGTCATTTCCCCTCTCGTTCGCTGGCGGGCGTGGGCGTCGCTTTCTATCTGATGATGGCCCTGCGTGCCCACTTGCGCACTCAGGGCTGGTTTGGCGTCACGCGGTCGGAACCCAATCTGGCCGACCTGCTCGATCTGGTGGCGTTGGGCACGGTGGCAGATGTGGTGCCGCTGGATGCCAACAACCGCATTTTAGTGTGGCAGGGCCTGAGCCGTATTCGGGCCGGAAAGTGCCGTCCGGGCATCAAGGCCCTGCTGGAAATCGCCAACCGCGATGCCCGACAGCTGGCCGCCAGCGACCTGGGTTTTGCCTTGGGGCCCCGGCTTAACGCTGCCGGTCGGCTGGACGATATGTCTGTCGGCGTGGCGCTGTTACTGACCGACGATCTCAGCCAGTCGCGCATGTTAGCCAGCGAACTGGATGCGCTTAACCAGATGCGCAAAGAGATTGAGCAGGGGATGCAGAGCGAGGCACTGGCGTTATGCCAAAAGCTGGAGAACGAGCAAACCGATTTGCCGCTGGGGCTGGCCTTTTATCATCCTGAGTGGCATCAGGGCGTGGTCGGGATTCTGGCTTCCCGCCTGAAAGAGCGTTTTCATCGCCCGGTTATTGCCTTCGCACCGGCCGGTGATGGCATGCTGAAGGGATCGGGACGATCGATTGCCGGTCTGCATCTGCGCGATGCGCTTGAGCGTCTTGATACGTTGCATCCCGGCCTGATGCAGAAGTTTGGTGGTCACGCGATGGCCGCCGGACTGTCGCTGGAAGAGGCCCGCTACGACGAGTTTCGTCAGCGTTTTGCGGACCTGGTGGGCGAATGGCTGGCCGGCGAAGCGTTGCAGGGCGTCATCTGGTCGGATGGTGCCCTGCAGCCCGCTGAATTTTCTCTTCAGACGGCGGAAGTGCTGCGTGATGCCGGCCCATGGGGCCAGTCTTTCCCTGAGCCCGCTTTCGACGGCCGGTTCAGGCTACTGCAGCAGCGCCTCGTTGGTGAACGTCACCTGAAGGTCATGGTTGAACCTCTGGAGGGCGGACCGCTGATCGACGGTATCGCGTTCAACGTGGATACCACGTTGTGGCCTGACAGCAGCGTGCGCCAGGTCGAACTGGCCTATCGGCTTGATATCAATGAGTATCGCGGCAATCGCTCTGTCCAACTGATCATTGAACATCTCTGGCCGCTCAGTTAGCCAGCGGTGACGGCGGGGCCTCACATTCCCGCCGTTGCCAGTTTAACCTTGCCACGCCCGCGTCGGCAGAGCCAGTCCAGCTGGCTCAACGAAAGATTAACCTCTGCGCATTTTCTCAACGCTACAAACCGCCGTCGGTTTCGGGTAAACTCGCAGGTTAAATTTCTTATTCCATCGAACGTAAAAAAGACGCTAAACACATGTTTGAAATCAACCCGGTCAAATACCGTATTCAGGACCTCAGCGAACGCAGCGACGTTCTTCGGGGGTATCTTTGACTACGATGCTAAGAAAGAACGCCTTGAGGAAGTAAACGCCGAGCTGGAACAGCCCGACGTCTGGAACGAGCCTGAACGCGCTCAGGCACTGGGCAAAGAACGCTCCTCCCTGGAAGCCATCGTGGATACGTTCGATCAGATGAGCCAGGGGCTGGAAGATGTGCAGGGGCTGCTTGATCTGGCGGTAGAAGCCGATGACGAAGAAACCTTCAACGAAGCGGTCGCCGAGCTGGACGCGCTGGAAGGCAAGCTCGGCGAGCTAGAGTTCCGCCGTATGTTCTCTGGCGAGTACGACAGCGCCGACTGTTACATCGATCTGCAGGCCGGTTCGGGTGGAACAGAAGCGCAGGACTGGGCCAGCATGCTGATGCGCATGTATCTGCGTTGGGCAGAAGCCAAAGGGTTCAAAACAGAAATTATTGAAGAGTCAGAAGGTGAAGTCGCGGGCATTAAGTCGGTGACGATTCGCGTGTCTGGCGATTACGCGTTTGGCTGGCTCCGCACCGAAACCGGCGTACATCGTCTGGTACGTAAGAGTCCATTTGACTCCGGTGGTCGCCGCCATACCTCCTTCAGTTCAGCCTTTATCTATCCGGAAGTGGATGACGATATTGATATCGACATCAACCCGGCTGACCTGCGTATTGACGTGTACCGCGCCTCTGGTGCAGGTGGTCAGCACGTTAACCGTACGGAATCGGCGGTGCGTATTACCCACGTTCCAACCGGTACGGTCACCCAGTGTCAAAACGATCGCTCTCAGCACAAAAACAAAGATCAGGCGATGAAGCAGATGAAGGCGAAGCTGTACGAGCTTGAAATGCAGAAAAAAAATGCCGAGAAGCAGATGCTGGAAGACAACAAGTCTGACATTGGCTGGGGCAGCCAGATCCGTTCTTATGTTCTGGACGACTCACGTATTAAAGATCTGCGTACCGGCGTGGAAACGCGCAACACGCAGGCGGTGCTGGATGGCGATCTGGACCGTTTCATTGAAGCAAGTTTAAAAGCAGGGCTATAAGGAACCGACATGTCTGAACAACAACCGCAGAGCGCTGACGTCGCACTTGAGTTAAATAACGAACTGAAAACGCGTCGCGAGAAGCTGAGCGTGCTGCGTGAAAACGGCGTGGCGTTTCCTAACGATTTTCGTCGTGATACCACCTCCGATCGGCTGCATGCCAGCTATGACGAGAAGAGTAACGAAGAGCTGGAAGACTTAGGCATTGAGGTCAGCGTGGCTGGCCGTATGATGACGCGCCGTATCATGGGCAAGGCGTCTTTCATTACCCTGCAGGACGTGGGCGGCCGCATTCAGCTGTACGTGGCACGTGACGATCTGGCTGAAGGTATCTACAACGAGCAATTCAAAAAGTGGGACCTGGGCGATATCCTCGGCGCACGCGGTAAGCTGTTCAAAACCAAAACCGGCGAATTGTCGATTCACTGCTCAGAGCTGCGCTTGTTAACGAAAGCCCTGCGCCCGCTGCCAGACAAATTTCACGGTCTGGCCGATCAGGAAACGCGCTATCGTCAGCGCTATCTTGATCTGATCGCCAACGATGAATCACGCAACACCTTCAAAATCCGTTCGCAGATCATGGCCGGCATTCGTCAGTTCATGGTTGGACGCGATTTTATGGAAGTGGAAACGCCAATGATGCAGGTGATCCCGGGCGGCGCTTCAGCGCGTCCGTTTATCACGCATCACAACGCGCTGGATATCGATATGTATCTGCGTATTGCGCCAGAGCTGTATCTGAAACGCCTGGTGGTGGGCGGTTTCGATCGCGTGTTCGAGATCAACCGTAACTTCCGCAACGAGGGGATTTCGCCTCGTCACAACCCAGAGTTCACCATGATGGAACTCTATATGGCTTATGCGGATTACAAAGACCTGATTGAACTGACCGAAAGCCTGTTCCGTACGCTGGCGCAGGATATCCTGGGCAGCACGGTTGTGCCTTACGGTGAGCAGGAATTCGATTTTGGTAAGCCGTTTGAAAAACTCACCATGCGTGAAGCGATCAAGAAGTACCGTCCGGAAACCGATCTGGCCGATCTTGACGATTTCGACAAAGCGGTGGCGATTGCTCAGACCATTGGCATCAAAGTCGAGAAAAGCTGGGGCTTAGGGCGCGTAGTGACCGAAATTTTTGAAGAAACCGCTGAAGCACATCTGATTCAGCCAACCTTCATTACCGAGTATCCGGCTGAAGTGTCGCCGCTGGCCCGTCGCAACGACGAAAATCCTGAGATCACCGATCGCTTTGAGTTCTTTATTGGCGGACGTGAAATCGGCAACGGTTTCTCTGAGCTTAACGATGCGCAGGATCAGGCTGAGCGTTTCCTGCAGCAGGTGAATGCGAAAGATGCGGGCGATGATGAAGCGATGTTCTATGACGAGGATTATGTCACCGCCCTGGAACATGGTTTACCGCCAACGGCAGGCTTAGGCATTGGTATTGACCGCATGGTCATGCTGTTTACCAACAGCCACACCATCCGCGACGTAATTCTGTTCCCGGCGTTGCGCCCAGGCTCAAAGTAATTATCAGATGCTGGTTAAAGGCCGGGTGATTCCGGCCTTTTTCATTTCTGCTGCCCGCCACACCTCACAACGTGCATCGACTTGAGTAATCCCCCCTCGTCTGCCAGGCTGACAATCTCAACCTGGAGCGATCATCATGAAGCCACGTCCTGACTGCATTCTTCACTGGCAAGCGCTGGAAGGCGAAGACAACGAACATTATTCCGATAGCGATGAGCTGATGTCCATTGGTACACCACTGGCGAAACTGTCTGGATTAACCCGGCTGGGCATTCATCATGAAAGGTTGCCGCCCGGACGCCGCATGTCTTATCCCCATGCGGAAAGTGCGGAAGAGGAGTTTATCTTCGTGCTGGAAGGTTATCCACACGCGTGGATCAATGGCGAATTGTATCCGCTGTCACCGGGAGAGGCCGTGGCGTTTCCGGCCGGTACCGGCATTTGTCACACCTTTATCAATAACAGCGACGCCGACGCGCGCTTTCTGGTGATCGGCGAGGTCAGCAAAGCGGAGAACCGCATTACCTATCCGCTAAACCGCGACTACGAAGCCACGCGCGAAGACAAGTGGCTTAACCCACCGCAACAGCAGATGGGCACACATCCCGGACTGCCGGACGAAAAGCCTTAAGATTTCACAGCATTATCCAGCCAGGTCTGGAAGCGTGAGTAGGGCACATAGAGCGCCACATCTTTATACAGCGTTTTTCCGCTCTTGTTGTCGTTGATGCGCTGGCTGTAACCCACAATCACGCCTGCCAGCGTGTCGTCAGATGCATTATAAACCGCGCCCCCTGACATGCCCTTAACCACGCCCGCATTGGCGGCCACGACAACGCAGTTCGCTTTGTTCCAGTCATTTGCCAGCGTGGTGTTCACCAGGTTTTTCCCGGTAGAGCTCACGGGCATTGCAGAGATGAAGCTGTAGCCGTAAAGATTCACTTTGTCGCCAATATGGCTGTTACGGAAGGACGGTGGCAGGTTGGCTTCGCTGTTCTTGTGGTAGACGACCGCGAGATCGCACTCAGGATGCCAGGCTTTCACGCGGTAAAGCGAATATTTTGCGACGTGGGCGGCCGTGAGGCTGTAGTCAGGGGTAAGGGGAATAGTCGTGCCCAGCGTGCCCAGCCCCAGCACGGTGGGAATGCCTGTTACGGTCATATCCACGCGCTTCTCTGCTTCTCTACTGTATTCATAATGGCCGACTGAGCAGCCTGTAAGACTGATTACCATCAAAACGATAAGCCGTTGCATTTTCTCTCTCCGCGTCAGTTGGACTGCATTTCATCTGGCGATTCATAAGAGCTATATCGGCAACGCTAATACTTTATTGATAACTAAAATCGGTATTAGCAAAAAAACGGCTACTTCGCTGGCAACCTTTATCATCGTCCGGTGCGTTACGCGGCGGCATCCTCGCTAACTGTATGTTTAATAAGCCTGGTTGATGTGTGTGTCAATTATTGCCATACACGCAATAGATTGTTGTTGTTATGTGAGTATCAGATGACAGGTAGCTATGCTGTAATACGTAGTGTGATATAGATCATAAATTATAGCTCGTTTATCAGGATGCATGCGTCATCCGTCTCGTTGTAATTATCATTTTTGGGAGAGTGTTATGCCTGTTGCATTGCTTGCACTGGCGCTGAGTGCGTTCGCTATCGGAACCACTGAGTTTGTGATCATGGGCCTGTTGCCGGATGTCGCAAACGATTTGCGCGTGTCCATTCCGTCCGCAGGTTGGTTAATTAGCGGCTATGCATTAGGCGTAGCAATCGGTGCACCGATCATGGCGCTGTTAACGGCGAAGTTGCCCCGTAAAAAAACGCTGATTCTGTTGATGGTAATTTTTATTATCGGCAATCTGCTGTGTGCTCTGGCCTACAGCTATAACCTGCTGATGCTGGCACGGGTGATTACCGCCCTCTGTCACGGAGCTTTCTTTGGGATTGGATCGGTGGTCGCGGCCAGTCTGGTTTCCGCCGATCGTCAGGCTTCTGCCGTGGCGTTGATGTTTACCGGTCTGACGCTGGCCAATGTATTAGGCGTGCCGTTGGGAACCTGGTTTGGTCAGCTGTTTGGCTGGCGTGCGACATTCTGGGGCGTTTCGGCTATCGGCGTACTGGCCTTCATTGCCTTAATCACCAGCCTGCCGGGAAATAAGAATGAGAAGCCGGTCGATCTGGCGAGCGAAATCAGCGCGCTGGCCAACGGCAAACTGTGGCTGTCATTACTGATGACAGTCTGTTTTGCTGCCGCCATGTTTGCCCTGTTTAGCTACATAGCACCGCTGCTGCTGCAGGTTACCGGCATCAGCGATCGTGGCGTGAGCTGGACGTTGTTTCTGATTGGCGCGGGCCTGACCGTGGGCAATATTCTGGGGGGCAAAATGGCCGACCGCAAAGTCTCCCTGAGCCTGATAGGCAGTTTTTCGCTGATTACGCTGTTCTCACTGCTGTTTAGCTGGACCAGCCACGCGCTCTGGCTGGCGGAGATCACCTTGTTCCTGTGGGCAATGGCAACCTTTGCCACGGTTCCCGGCCTGCAGATCAATGTGGTGCGTCACGGTAAAGCGGCACCTAATCTGGTTTCCACCCTTAATATTTCTGCCTTTAACGTTGGCAATGCGCTTGGCGCTTGGGTGGGCGGCGCGGTGATTGCGCGCGGCTATGGACTGACCGCGGTTCCTGTTGCCGCCGCCGCGCTGGCGGCGGTTGGACTGATGGTTTGCTTGATCACCTTCCGCAAATCCGGCGGTGCTGCGGCCCGCGTGCATGCCTAAGCGAGTCTGTCCGCAATCTGCTCAGGAAAACGGGCCACCTGTTGCTGCAGGTGGTTCACAAACGCCTCTACCAGCGCGGATGCCGGCCGATGCTGCGGCCTGACGAGGCTAACGGTAAAAGGCACAGCGACGCTAAAAGGGCGCATCACCACACCGCTGTCGGCGTAATCCAGCGCCGTCAGCGGATTAACCACTGAGATCCCCACTCCGGCCTGCACCATCGCGCACACGGACGCCGCGCTATGGGTTTCCATCACCATCCTGCGTGTCACACCTTGCTCATGAAACAGTGCGTCGAGCAGCTGGCGGTAGCTATCCGTGCGCGACAGGCTGACATAGTTCTCACCGGCGAAGTCCTGCGGCGTCAGCAAGGCGCGCTGCGCCAGGCGATGGTGCTGCGGTAACACGCACACTTCATCGCAGGTCAGCAGCGCCTGGCGATCGGTCCCGGCGGGGGCGTGCTGCGTTTCCGTAATGCCCAGATCGTAACGCTGAGCCGACAACCACTCTTCCAGTAACGGGGATTCCTGCGGAATAATGTTCAGACTGACATCAGGGTAGCGCTGCAAAAAGGTCTGGCAGACGGGCGGCAGCAGTGACTGGGAAAAAACCGGCAGGCAGGCGATAGAGAGCTCACCCTGGCGAAACTGGCGTAATCCCTCTGCGGCATCAATGATGCGGTCCAGCCCATACCATGAGCGTTGCACCTCTTCGAACAGCCGTAAGCCCTGTACGGTAGGCTGTAAGCGGCCGCGCACGCGCTCAAACAGCGTCAGACTCAGCTGCCGTTCCAGTCGCGCCAGCTCGCGGCTGACGGTAGGCTGGGACGTCTGCAGCAGGGTCGCAGCCTGCGTAAGGTTTCCGCTGGTCATAACAGCATGAAAAATCTCGATATGCCGCCAGTTGATTTTTGCCATGCATCATTCCATATCATTTTTGCATAGATGCTATTAAAACAGATATTTTTCGGCATGGCACGATTCTGGCTTAATGGTTTTATTGCCACAGGAGAAACCCATGCCTCGTCCACTTAATACCACCGAAACCGCCCTGAACGTCGATAATTTACTGCCGCTGGCACGTCAGTACAGCGGCCCGTTCTGGGCTTATGATGCGCAGGTTATCCAACAGCGTATTGCTCAACTCCACGCATTTGATGTGGTGCGCTTTGCGCAAAAAGCCTGTTCTAACACCCACATTCTGCGCCTGATGCATTCTGCGGGCGTTAAGGTTGATTCGGTTTCCCTGGGCGAAATTGAGCGTGCGCTGGTGGCCGGCTTTCAGCCTGACAGTGACGAAATCGTATTCACTGCCGATGTCCTGGATAACCCTACGCTTGCCAGGATTGCAGAGCTTAAGGTGCCGGTTAACGCCGGATCCGTCGATATGCTGCATCAACTGGGTGCCGTTTCGCCAGGACATGCCGTCTGGCTACGCATTAACCCGGGCTTTGGTCACGGGCACAGCCAAAAAACCAATACCGGTGGCGAAAACAGTAAGCACGGTATCTGGCCCAGCGATTTGCCCGCTGCTCAGGCGGCTATCGAACAATATGGACTGCGCCTGATCGGCATTCATATGCATATCGGTTCAGGCGTGGACTATGCGCACCTGCAGCAGGTCTGCGATGCCATGGTGGATTTGGTCGTGGAATTTGGCCAGGATCTTGAGGCTATCTCTGCCGGAGGCGGTTTATCCATTCCCTATCACTACGGGGAAGAGGCGATCGATACCGATCACTATTTTGGCCTGTGGGACACGGCACGCCAGCGCGTGGCGGACCATCTGGGCCATGCCGTGAAGCTGGAAATCGAACCCGGCCGTTTCCTGGTCGCGGAGTCAGGCGTGCTGGTCTCTCAGGTTCGGGCAGTAAAAGAGATGGGCAGCCGCCACTTTGTGCTGGTGGATGCAGGCTTCAGTGATCTGATGCGCCCCTCCATGTACGGCAGCTACCATCATATCTCTGTGATGGCGGGCGATAACCGGGCGATCGATGAACAGGCAACGATCGACAGCGTGGTTGCAGGCCCTCTGTGCGAGTCGGGCGATGTTTTCACACAGCTTGAAGGTGGCAAGGTGGAAACCCGCGCTATTCCGGCCGCGAAAGTCGGGGATTATCTGGTGTTTCACGACACCGGCGCTTACGGCGCATCGATGTCCTCAAACTACAACAGCCGCCCACTGATTCCTGAGATCCTGTTTGAAAACGGCGAGCCGAGAGAAATCCGCCGCGCGCAGCGCATTGAAGATCTGCTGGCGCTGGAATGAGGCTACTGCGCCTGTTGAAAGACGATGACGGACAGGCCAGCCGTGCCACCGCACGGCTGGTCGTCCCCGTCAGGGGGCTGGATAGGTGTAACGGCGATGGATCGCTTCGAGTTCTTCCAGAACCTCATTGCTGAGCGTCACGTTGGCGCTGTCGATATTGATCTTTAACTGATCCAGCGTGGTTGCGCCCAGCAGGGTGCTGGACACAAAAGGTTGCTGACGAACAAACGCCAGTGCCATTTGTGAAGGATCAAGCTGATGTTTTTGGGCCAGCGCCACATATTCCGCCACCGCCAGTTGAGACTGCTCACCGCTGTAGCGGGTAAAGCGGCTAAACAGGGTATTACGTGCACCCGCGGGCTGCGCGCCATTCAGGTATTTACCGCTCAACGTGCCAAACGCCAGGCAGGAATAGGCCAGCAGCTCCACGCCTTCATGCTGGCTGATTTCCGCCAGGCCCACTTCAAAACTGCGATTTAGCAGGCTGTAGGGGTTTTGAATAGAGACGATACGCGGCAGTTCATGCTTTTCTGCCAGCTGCAGATAACGCATGACGCCCCACGGCGTTTCATTCGACACGCCGATATAGCGGATCTTACCTGCCCGCACCTGCTCAGCCAGAGCCTCCAGCGTTTCTAACAGCGTGACAGGGACGCTGTTCTCACTGTACTGATAGCCCAGCTTGCCAAAAAAGTTGGTTTGACGCTGCGGCCAGTGAAGCTGATACAGATCGATGTAGTCGGTGTTTAAACGTTTCAGGCTGGCATCCAGCGCCTCGCGGATATTTTTGCGATCCAGCGCCATATTAGGGCGAATCGACGCATCGTTGCCGCGCGTTGGGCCGGCAACTTTACTGGCAAGAACGATTTTATCCCGGCTACCGGTCTTTTTTAACCAGCTGCCAATATATTTTTCGGTCAGCCCCTGAGTTTCGGGACGCGGGGGAACAGGATACATCTCGGCAGTATCAATCAGGTTGATGCCCGAACTGAGGGCTAAATCCAGTTGAGCGTGGGCGTCGGCTTCGCTGTTTTGCTCACCAAACGTCATGGTGCCCAATCCAAGCTGGCTCACTTCCAGCGAGCTATGGGGGATACGGTGATAGTGCATTGCCGGCTTCCTTTTCTGTAGGGATAAGTAATATGACTTCAGGGACTATAGCGCGAGGCGTAGCGGCTAAGAAAGGGGGATAACAGAGAGAAATAGCCTGCCGACGCGGGGGAGGGGCGACAGGCCGATACTTTTCGCATCTAGCGTTCAATAATGGTAGAAACGTCGTCACTGTTGATCTGCACCGTATGGCCTGACTGATCGGTGTATTGCACCAGCCCCGTTTCTTTATCAATGCTCGGTTTGCCTTCGGTCATAATCATCCGGCCATCTTTTGTTGCCATAACATAATTGGAACTGCATCCACCCAATGTCACCGCAGCAACGGCCAATAATACAATTTTACTCAGCCCTTTCATTATGCTCATCCTCACGAATCGTCCACTGCAAAAAGTGTAGTAATAAATCCTTTTACCGATTGGGTTAATCGTATCAATCTGAAAATAACCGGGCGGCGCGGAGCCGCCCTTGACAACATTAGTGCGTTTTTTTCTTACTGCGCATCAGGTTAAGGCACTCAACGGCCATCGAGAAGAACATGGCAAAATAAATGTAACCTTTTGGTACATGCACCGCGAAACTTTCCAGGATCAGGGTAAAACCCACCAAAATCAGGAACGAGAGAGCCAGCATTTTGACCGATGGATGACGATCAACGAACTCGCCAATACTGCGGGCAGCGACCATCATCATTAATACCGCAATCACCACTGCCGCCATCATAATAAACAAATGGTCGGAGAGGCCCACGGCCGTAATAACGGAGTCGAGACTAAAAATGATGTCGAGCAACATGATTTGAACAATGGCACCCATGAACGAGTGAACGTTGGTTTTGTGCTCGGCTTCTTCGCCTTCTATCGTTTCATGAATCTCCATGCTGGACTTCCACAGCAAGAATAATCCACCAAACAACAGAATGAGATCGCGTGCTGAAAAAGCATGATCCATGAGGGTAAACAATGGGTTGGTCAGTCTTGCGACCCAGGCAATAGAGGCCAGTAATCCCAGACGCATCAGCATTGCGCCCATCAAACCGATGCGGCGTGCGCGGGCTTGCTGATGTTTGGGGAGTTTTGCCACCACTAACGACAGAAAGATAATGTTATCAATGCCCAGAACCACTTCCAGAATGGTCAGGGTGCCCAGCGCCAGCCAGGCGTTGGGATCGGTAATCCACTCGAACATACCTGCACTCATATCCTAAACGAAAATTAAACAAAGATTATACGCACCAAATTTGTCTAACTCACATTTAAATACCGTCAGGGACGCGAGAATAAGGCTGTCAGACCAGAAAATGGCGTGCCAGAAGCGGGCCTGTAAAACTTTTCTTGAGATAAAACCCGCGTGGCAGCGTCATGATGGGCTGTCCGCGATCGCCGATCCCTTCCGTTAAGGCTTTGCTGTTTGCTGCTTTGGGGCGAATCTGCAGCCAGGCACCGTGACGGGCGGTGATGCGTTCTACCTGACCCAGTACGATCATATCCATCAACTCCTCCCAGTCCTGGCGCAGCATCTCATCTTCCTGCGCGTCGGGGCTCCACAGCAGCGGCGCGCCAACCCGACGTTCGCCTAATGGGATGTCACGCTCGCCCTCTACCGGCATCCACAGGACGCGCGCCAGCTTATGGCGGACATGGCTGTTTTGCCAGGTGACGCCGCTGTTTCCGGTGAGGGGCGCAACGCAAACAAATGTTGTTTCCAGCGGCTTGCCATAGCGATCGACAGGGATCGTTTTCAGTTCAATTCCCAGGTGTGCGAAATCCTGTTCTGCTTTACTGCCCGCACTGGCGCCCAGATGCCATTCCAGCAGCATCCCGACCCAGCCTTTATCCCGTTTCAGGTTGGCCGGTATCGGAATGCCTGCCTGGTCGGCCAGGGTTTGCAGCGTTAAACCTGCCAGTGACTGGGCGCGCGATAACAGTGTTGACTCGTCTTCAGGTGGCCCGGGAAGGAATGTCATGTGAATAACTCATAATGATTAATAATTAAGCAGCCTGCGGCAGCCTCAGGTTTTCCACAGGAAAGAACGCGGTATAACTCACATAATAACATGAAACATAGTACTTTTTTTTACAGCGAAATTGGCAGGCTCCAACTCATGTCGCAGGTTATCCCAACTTGCTATCAACAATGAACAGGATCTCAAGCCCAGTTATCCACAGAAAAATGGGATAACCCCGTCTCAGGTTGCCTACTGGTTCCATTTACAGCCTTGACTTTGCTGTTTTTCAACAAAAATTAAGCCGTTTGATGCAAGCTTGAGCCGATCGCTGTGGATAAAAAGCATTGTGGTGGATCTTTAGCCAATTGTCAGCACGAAGGAATTATCCGCCCCCTTTCCGGCAGGGTAAAAGGCAGCAGAGTAAAAAAATAGGCTTATATTTCAAGAATAAATCGTGGTCTGGTTTTTGGTGCCTTCAGATTCATCCTGGTACGTTATTCAGTTAACTCCCGTGTTCTGCACAAAGCTATCCACAGAAAACGTGAATAAGATCTCTCTTTTTACGGACTTTTGTTTATAACTTCGCATGAGTCTGTGAGTTATCCCGACATTACGCCCCTAAGCGCCCGCAAATCCAGTGGTTTACCGCCTGTAAGGAGTGTGAAACAATCAGACCATTCAATTTTAGCTTTTGAGGTAGTCCGGTGATCGATGATGATGGCTACCGCCCGAATGTTGGTATCGTAATTTGTAACAGGCAGGGGCAAGTGTTATGGGCCAGGCGCTTTGGACAGCACTCCTGGCAATTTCCTCAGGGAGGCATCAATCCCGGTGAAACCGCGGAACAGGCGATGTATCGCGAACTGTTCGAAGAAGTCGGGTTACACCGCAAAGATGTTCGAATACTTGCATCTACCCGTAACTGGTTGCGCTACAAGTTGCCAAAACGTTTGGTGCGTTGGGACACAAAACCGGTTTGTATTGGTCAGAAACAAAAGTGGTTTCTTCTGCAGTTGATGTGTAATGACGCAGACATTAATGTGCAGCACAGCAGCACGCCGGAATTCGACGGCTGGCGGTGGGTAAGCTTTTGGTATCCGGTCCGTCAGGTTGTCTCTTTTAAGCGCGATGTTTATCGTCGGGTGATGAAAGAATTCGCTGGCGTAGTGATGTCCATGCAGGAGAGTGCGGTGCAGCGAAATCATCCTGCCCATCGACGTAAAAGAGGATAGGCCACGCCCTTTATGCTCACTCAGTTGCGAGAAATTGTTGAAAAGGTGGCGAGTGCGCCACGTCTGAATGAAGCACTCGACATTCTGGTTAATGAGATCTGCCTGGCGATGGAAACGGAAGTCTGTTCCGTCTACCTCGCCGATCACGAACGTCGCTGTTATTACCTGATGGCGACACGCGGTTTGAAAAAACCGCGTGGGCTAACGGTCAAGCTGGCGTTTGATGAAGGTATTGTCGGTCTGGTGGGGCGACTCGCTGAGCCGATTAACCTTGCCGATGCGCAGAGCCATCCCAGCTTTAAGTACATTCCTTCAGTAAAGGAAGAGCGCTATCGCTCTTTCCTTGGCGTGCCTATTATCAGCCGCCGCCAGCTTATGGGCGTGCTGGTGGTTCAGCAGCGTGAACATCGGCAGTTCGACGAAAGTGAAGAGTCGTTTCTCGTTACCCTGGCCACGCAGCTGGCTGCCTTACTGTCACAATCGCAACTGAGTCAGTTGTTTGGTCAGTATCGTCTGGCACGTATTCGGGCCATTGCTGCCGCCCCAGGCGTTGCCGTCGCGCCGGGCTGGGTAGACGAAACCCAGCCCTTACTCGATCAGGTTTCTGCCGCCTCAACGCTGGATCCGCAGCGTGAACGCGAGCGTTTGTCACTGGCCATGACCGAAGCCGCCAGTGAATTCCGTCGCTTCAGTAAACGCTTTACCGCCAGCGCGCAAAAAGAGAGCGCGGCGATCTTCGATCTCTACTCGCACCTGTTAACGGACGCACGCCTGAAAAAGGATCTTTTCGCGGAGATCGAGCGGGGATCCGTTGCCGAGTGGGCGGTCAAAACCGTCATTGAAAAGTTTGCCGCCCAGTTTGCCAGCCTGACGGACAGCTATCTGAAAGAGCGCGCCGGCGATCTACGGGTGTTGGGTCAACGTTTGCTGTTCCATCTCGATGATTCTCTGGTGGGCGTGAACGCCTGGCCTGAGCGTTTCGTGCTGGTGGCAGACGAACTCACCGCCACAACGCTGGCGGAAATTCCGCACGAGCGGCTGGCAGGGATTGTGGTACGCGACGGCGCAGCGAACTCCCATGCGGCCATTTTGACCCGGGCGATGGGCATTCCGACCGTCATGGGCGCGGACATTCAACCCAGTCAGTTAAACAAACGTTTGCTGATTGTCGATGGCTATCGCGGTGAACTGCTGATCGATCCTGAACCGGTTCTGGTGCAGGAGTACCAGCGGCTAATCAGTGAAGAAAATGCCCTCAGCAAAATGGCTGAAGGCGGCGTGGACAGGCCGGGCGAGCTGCGTAGCGGTCAACGTATACAGGTTATGCTGAACGCGGGGCTGAGCCCGGAGCATGAGCAAACGCTGGGCAGCTGGGTTGACGGCATTGGCCTTTACCGCACTGAAATTCCCTTTATGCTGCAAAGCGGTTTTCCATCGGAAGAAGAGCAGGTTGCTCAGTATCAGGGCATGCTGCAGCTGTTCCACGAAAAGCCGGTAACGCTGCGCACGCTGGATATCGGGGCAGATAAGCAACTGCCTTACATGCCAATCAGTGAAGAGAATCCTTGCCTGGGCTGGCGGGGCATCCGTCTCACGCTCGACCAACCCGAGATTTTTATGGTGCAGGTGCGCGCCATGCTGCGTGCTAACGCCGCGTCAGGCAATTTGAGCATTTTGTTGCCGATGATCAGCCATATCGATGAGATCGACGAAGCCAAGCGGCTCATTCAGCGTGCCGGGACAGAAGTGGAAGAGATGCTCGGCTATACCATTCCGACGCCGCGCATCGGGATTATGATTGAAGTGCCTTCTATGCTGTTTATGATCCCGCACCTTGCGTCGCGCGTCGATTTCGTGTCTGTCGGAACCAATGACCTGACGCAGTATTTACTGGCGGTGGATCGTAATAATACTCGCGTGGCGAACCTGTATGATTCGCTGCATCCGGCTATGCTGCGTGCGCTACAGGCAATTTCCATTGAAGCCCATTTGGCGAATCTGGAATTATGCTTATGTGGTGAAATGGCGGGCGATCCGATGTGTGTGGCGCTATTGATAGGGATGGGATATCACCATCTCAGCATGAACGGGAAGAATGTCTCACGCGTGAAATATCTGCTGCGTCATCTGGATTACGAAGAAGTCCAGAAACTCAGCACCCAGGCGCTCAAAGCCTATTCAGCGTCAGATGTGCGTCAGCTGGTCTCGGCGTTTATGGAAGAGCGCGGCCTGGGCGGCCTGATTCGCGGCGGTCGTTAACCCAGGTTACATTTCTGCGGCTACTCAGAAAACTGGCTGTGCTATGATGCCCAGCCCTAATTTATGTGCATCACGTCCCCTTTTCAGGGCTGAAAATAAACGGTGAATGATGAATAACGGCTATATCGCATTTCCGCAGTTCGATCCGGTAATCTTCTCGATCGGACCGCTTTCGCTTCACTGGTACGGATTGATGTATCTGGTGGGTTTTGTTTTCGCCATGTGGCTGGCGGTGCGTCGGGCCAACAAGCCAGGCAGCGGCTGGAAAAAAGAGGAAGTAGAGAACCTGCTTTACGCGGGCTTCCTGGGCGTTTTCCTGGGTGGTCGTATTGGTTATGTGCTGTTTTATAACCTGCCGCTGTTTCTCGATAATCCGCTTTACCTGTTCAAAGTCTGGGATGGCGGTATGTCATTCCACGGCGGGCTGATTGGCGTGATCCTGGTGATGCTGATATTTGCGCGTCGCACCAAACGTAATTTCTTTCAGGTCTCTGATTTTATTGCGCCGCTTATTCCGTTTGGCCTGGGCGCTGGTCGCCTGGGTAATTTTATCAATGGTGAACTCTGGGGCCGTGTCGATCCCAATTTCCGTTTCGCCATGCTGTTCCCCGGCTCGCGCAGCGAAGATATCGCGCTGGCGGCCAACAACCCACAATATCAGGCCTTACTGAACACCTATGGCGTGCTGCCGCGTCATCCTTCACAGCTGTACGAGCTGTTTCTTGAAGGCATCGTGCTGTTCATTATCCTGAACCTGTTTATTCGTAAACCTCGCCCGATGGGCAGCGTCTCTGGCCTGTTCCTGATTGGCTACGGCACATTCCGCATTATTGTTGAATTCTTCCGTCAGCCAGACGCACAGCTTGGTTTGCTCACCGGTGGACTGAGCATGGGGCAACTCCTGTCGATCCCAATGATTATTGCCGGTGTGATTATGATGATTTGGGCGTACCGCCGTCGCCCGCAGCAACAACTTCACGAGGAAAAATGAAACAGTATCTGGACTTAATGCGCTACGTGCTGAACGAAGGCACACCAAAATCTGACCGTACCGGTACAGGCACGCTTTCAATTTTTGGTCACCAGATGCGTTTTAATCTGCAGGATGGTTTTCCGCTGGTCACCACAAAAAAGTGCCACCTGCGCTCCATCATTCATGAACTGCTGTGGTTTCTGCAAGGCGATACCAATATCGGTTACCTGAAAGAAAACAACGTCTCAATCTGGGATGAGTGGGCGGACGAGCAGGGTAATCTTGGGCCAGTCTACGGCAAGCAGTGGCGCAGTTGGGGCACGGCAAGCGGTCAGGAAATTGATCAAATCACCAAGGTGATTGAACAACTGAAACGCGATCCGGATTCCCGCCGCATTATTGTGTCAGCCTGGAACGTCGGCGAGCTGGATGAAATGGCGCTGGCGCCGTGCCATGCGTTTTTCCAGTTCTATGTTGCGGACGGTAAACTCTCCTGTCAGCTTTATCAGCGCTCTTGCGATATCTTCCTGGGGCTGCCGTTTAATATCGCCAGCTATGCGTTGCTGGTGCATATGGTGGCACAGCAGTGCGATCTGGACGTGGGTGATTTTGTCTGGACCGGGGGCGATACGCACCTTTACAGCAACCATCTGGAGCAGGCCCGTCTGCAGCTGACACGTGAGCCGCGACCGCTGCCGACGCTTGTCATCAAGCGCAAACCTGCTTCGTTGTTCGATTATCGCTTCGACGATTTCGAGATTGAAGGTTACGATCCGCATCCGGCGATTAAAGCCCCGGTTGCCGTCTGACGGTTTCCTGATACTAAGCCCCGGTATGACTTTGCATACCGGGGCTTTTTTTATCTTTCCGCCCGGCGCTTTGCGGCGATGATCTCAAACGATGCTTCAAACACGGCATGCAGCTGAAATAGTCTGCAGCGCCGCTTCCCGTTCCCGCTTTTACACATTGCCATCCCGCCCGCCAGATCGCACGCTGTTGCCATGAAAAGACCAACATCAAAAGGGTTTACGCTGGCAGAGCTACTGTTTGTCATGGTGATTGTCGGCATTCTCAGCGCGTTTGCCACGCAGGGCTGGCAGCGCTGGCAGCAGCGTCAGCAACTGCGTGACAGCGCTCGCCAGCTGCAATTTTTTTTGCTCAGCGTACGGGCGCAGGCCAACTGGCAAAACCGCGACTTTGTGTTATGGGCGCGAACCATGCAGCCCTGGTGCTTAGGTGTTGGCGATGCGCCGGTAAACGGCTGTGATCCCGCCCGACGCCTGCATTTTATTGCGCCGCACACGGGCGTGACCTTGCAGCCGCTACGCGGTGAGCCAGGCTTTTACGGACGGCGCAACGTGGCCAGAGCGGGCAGCATTGAGCTGGTCAATCCAGCGGGACGAATCCGGCTGATCATCTCGTCACGGGCGCGGATTCGCCTGTGCTCCTCAGAGGAAGCAGGCTGCGAATGAAAGTGGCCGGATTTAGCCTGCTGGAAATGCTGATTGCGATGGCCATCAGTGCGGTACTGATGGTGGGCGCAGGGCGCTTTATGCCGCTGCTGTTGGGGGAAAATCTCCGTCTGCAACAGCGGGTGCAATTGCAAACGGAGCTGCAGCAGATGTTGTCTACACTGGAAAAAGCCGTGCGACGGGCAGGCTATTGCCAGGGAGAATGTGGCCGTGAAGGATTAACAATAACCGGGAGCTGCCTGCTTATCCGCTTTGATGAGAACAGCAACGGTCGCTGGGAAGATATCAGTCATGGTGAAAGCGACTATTACGGCTACCGGCTGCGGCAAAAGCAGCTGGAGATGCAGCGCGGTGTGGATAACTGCAATGGCAGTGGCTGGGAGCGCTTGTCCGACCCCGCGTTTCTCTCTGTGGAAGCCCTTGAACTGCAGCGGGAAGGCCAGCGGGTCAGGATAATGCTGCAGGGGCGAACGGGTCAGCAGGAGGAAACAGTGGTGCGCTGGGTGAAGGGCATGAATTTGTGAAGGCGCAGGGCAACAGCGCGCTGGGGATGGTGTTAATCATCATGCTGACAGGCGGCATAACGCTGCACGCCAGCCGCGACATGCTGACGCAGGGGATGCGCGGGGTTGCCGATGAGCAGCGTTTCATTCAGGGATTCTGGCAGGCGCAGTCGGCGCTGCAGTGGGGGCTGACCTTACAGTGGCCCGAGCAGCCGCCGTTATTCTGCCAACAGGAGAACCGGTATGGCTGGCAGAGCTGTCTGCAAAGAACCGCAGATGACAAAGGATTACTTAAAGGTGAAGACCGCACTGGCGAGATGGCCCTGTGGCGCTGGGTACGGGTGCAGGGCAGCACCATTCATCCTTTGCCGCAGGGCTGGATTGACTACTGCCCGCTGGCCGCGTCAGAGCAATGTTTCTGACGCGCGTGGGTTCAGCCTGCCGGAAGCCCTGTTTGCCCTGCTACTGATGGCTGTGAGCACCAGCGCTCTGCTTCAGTATCACCGCGTGTTGACGCTGGGTTTCAGTCAGCAGTGGCAGCAACGAGAAGCCTGGCGCGTTGCAGAGCAGCGACTGCTTGGCCACGAGGTGCCAGGCTGGCAATCCCGTTTCGAGAAAACACAAGGTCCGGGAGGCTGTGCGCTGGAAAAAGCCGAGGTGAGCGGGCCGCATCAACGTCACGCCAGCCTGATGCGTTTAACCTGTTAAGCGGTTAGGGCATTATGCTTACCCGCCTTTTGGTAGGCTTGAAATGCGATACGCGGTAGAGTGAGTATCCTCTGAGGTCGCTATGCCGTTTTGATTTTCCACAGGAGTTTTCATGTTTCACGTTTATCACTCTAATCAGCTTGATCTGCTCAAAAGCCTGGCAGCCAGAGTGATTAAACTGGATCCGCTTGACGATCCTTTTGCCTCAGAAATGGTGCTGGTACAAAGTCCGGGCATGGCGCAATGGTTACAGATGGAGCTGGCGCACACCTTTGGCATTGCGGCGAATATTGAATTTCCGCTACCGGCCAGTTTTATCTGGGAAATGTTTGTTCGCGTACTGCCGGACATTCCGGTCGAAAGCGCTTTTAGCAAAGCCAGCATGAGCTGGAAGCTGATGCACCGTTTACCCTCGCTGCTGCTACAGGATGAGTTTGCCTCACTGCGCCATTACCTGAGCGATGATGGTGACAAGCGCAAACTGTTTCAGCTCAGTGCCCGCGTCGCTGACCTGTTTGACCAGTATCTGGTTTATCGCGCCGACTGGCTGAACAGTTGGGAGCGGGGTCAGCACATCGACGGCCTGGGCGATGCCCAGATTTGGCAGGCGGCGCTATGGCGTGACTTAGTGAATTACACCGAGGAACTGGGCCAGCCTAAATGGCACCGTGCCAACCTCTATGCGCGCTTTATCCATACGCTGGAGCAGACGCAGACCCCACCAGCCAACCTGCCCGAACGGGTTTTTATTTGCGGCATATCAGCGCTTCCGCCGGTCTATCTTCAGGCGTTACAGGCGCTGGGGCGACATATCGATATCTATCTGCTGTTCACGAATCCCTGCCGCGACTACTGGGGCGACATTCAGGATTATGCTTTTCTGGCGAAGTTACAAAGCCGTCAGCGTCGCCGCCACGATCGGGAGGAGTATCGTGGATTGTTTAGCGATGTGGCGCGTGCGCCTGCGCTGTTCAGTGACGAAGGCGAGCAGCAGCTCACGAACCCGCTCCTGGCCTCCTGGGGCAAGCTGGGGCGCGATAACCTTTACCTGCTCAGCCAGATGGATCTTAACAGCGAAATTGACGCCTTTGTCGATGTAGAGGAAGACAACCTGCTGCACAGCATGCAGCACGATCTTCTCAATCTGCAGGACAAGGCCGTGATCGGTCTGACGGCCGACGAACTGGCCTACAGTGGGCAAAAGCGTTGTCTGGATCCAGCGGATCGATCCATCGCCATACAGGTTTGTCACAGTGCCCAACGCGAAGTGGAAGTGTTGCAGGATCATTTACTGGCGCGGATGGAGGCGGATCCCGGGCTAAAAGCACGCGATATCATTGTCATGGTCGCCGACATTGACGCCTATGCGCCCTTTATTCAGGCCGTGTTTGCTAATGCTCCGGCCGAACGTTATCTGCCGTTTGCCATCTCTGACCGCCGTGCCAGTCAGGCGCATCCAGCGATTGTGGCTTTTCTGCATTTACTGGCGCTGCCCGACAGCCGTTTCGTCTCCGAAGATGTGCTGGCGCTGCTGGACGTGCCCGCCTTAGCGAACCACTTCTCGATTGACGAAAGCGGGCTGCGTTTACTGCGGCGCTGGGTGAGCGAATCGGGCGTACGCTGGGGGCTGGATGATGCCAGCGTTGAGGCACTGGCCCTGCCGGTTACCGGTCAGCATACCTGGCGCTTTGGGCTGCAACGCATGCTGCTTGGCTATGCGATGGAAAGCCAGCATGGCGACTGGCAGGGCATCCTGCCCTACGATGAGTCAAGTGGACTGGTGGCCGAACTGGCAGGTCATCTGGCTGAGCTGCTGTCGCGGCTCAACCACTGGCGTCAGGTGCTGTCCGAACCGCGCCCGCTGGAAGCGTGGCTGCCTTTGTGCCGCGAGCTGCTCAATGCATTCTTTACGGCCGATCCCGAAACTGAAGCTGCACTGCTGCTGGTGGAAGAGCAGTGGAAGGCGTTGATTGAATACGGCATGGACGCACGCTTCGATGAGCCCATTCCGGTGGTGTTGCTGCGCGACGATCTGCGCGGCCGACTGGACCAGCAGCGTATCAGTCAGCGTTTTCTCGCCGGACAAATCAACTTTTGTACCCTGATGCCAATGCGTTCCATCCCGTTTAGCGTCGTGTGTTTACTGGGGATGAACGATGGCGTTTATCCGCGTACCCTGGCGCCGCTGGGATTTGACCTGATGCAACAGCAGTCGCGTAAAGGGGACCGTAGCCGCCGTGATGACGACCGTTACCTGTTTCTGGAGGCCCTGATCTCCGCGCAGCAACAGCTCTATATCAGCTATATCGGACGCGCGATACAGGACAATACCGAACGTTATCCGTCCGTGCTGGTCACAGAATTACTGGAATATATTGGGCAAAGTTTTTATCTGCCAGGCGATGAAGACCAGGATCTGGACGAGAGCGCGCGCCGGGTCAGGTCGCATCTGGAACACTTACACAGCCGGATGCCGTTCGCGCCCGAGAACTTTCAGCCCGCGTCGGCAGCCCACAGTTTTGCCCGCGAATGGCTTCCCGCCGCGCGGGGTACGGGTCAGCCCCAGCCCGATTTCGTTCAGCCCCTGCTCACGCCGCCCGTAGAGACATTAGCCCTTGAACAGTTCCTGCGATTCTGGCGTCATCCCGTGCGGGCCTGGTTTCAGCAACGCTTGGGCGTGAGTTTCTGGCTTGAAGAAAATGAACTCCCCGACAGCGAACCCTTTGCGCTGGATAGCCTGGAGCGTTACCAGATTAATGCCCAACTGCTGAATGCACTGGTAACAGGCGAGGACACCGATCGTCTTTATGCCCATCACCGCGCTGCCGGAAACTTACCTTATGGCGCGTTTGGTGAACTGTTCTGGCAGGCTCAGCGTGAAGAGATGCAGGAGGTGGCGGCAGACGTCACCTCTCAACGTAGCGAAGGGGAAAGCTGGGAAATCAATCTGGATCTGGACGGCGTCAGCCTGTCCGGCTGGCTGACTCAGGTGCAGAGTGACGGGCTACTGCGCTGGCGGCCAGGCGTGCTGAATATCAATGATGGTTTATTACTGTGGCTCGAACATTTAGTTTATTGTGCACTGGGCGGTAACGGCAGAAGCCGCATGTTTGGCCGCCAGCAGAGCTACTGGTGCTTCCACGCCGTTGCGCCGGATGACGCCACGGCCCAGTTAGCGCGCTACATGCAAGGTTATCTGCAAGGAATGCGCGAACCCTTGATGCTCCTGACTAAAAGCGGGGGCGCCTGGATCAGCACCTGTTTTGATAAGAAAAGCCATCAGTTCCTCAGTGATGAGGCCACGCAGCTCAAAGCCCGCAACAATTTGCTGGCGGCCTGGGTGGGGGGGTATCAGCAGGAGGGCGAGGGAAGCGATCCCTATTTGCAGCGGCTGTGCAGAGTACTGGACGAATCCCAGCTACAGCGCATAACCGAGGCGGCGGCGTGCTGGTACTCACCGGTGCTGCAGGCCCATCAGGACGATCGGTAAGTCACACCTTTGCAGGTGATGAGAACACCAACGAACGTTTGTTGTATTTTCAGCCGCCAATGCGCTGGCAAGGCGGCTTTTGGGTAACGTAAGAGGTTTACATGCGCACACATGCACGCTTGATCCTGGCCATTCTGTTCAGCCTGGTGGCGTTTACGGTTCAGGCCGAAACGGGCCAGGGCTGGCAGCCCGTTAACAGTACCATCGGTAAAAGCGAACAGGATCCGCGTCAGTATCAGGCTATTACGCTGGATAATGGCATGACCGTGCTGCTGGTGTCAGACAAGGATGCTCCTAAATCGCTGGCGGCTTTAACCCTGCCGATTGGTTCACTGGACGATCCTGCGCAACAGGCTGGCCTGGCACATTATCTTGAGCACATGGTGCTGATGGGCTCAACGCGTTATCCGGAACCTGACAGCCTGGCGGACTTCCTCAAAAAGCATGGTGGCAGCCACAATGCCAGCACGGCGTCCTACCGCACCGCTTTTTACCTTGAAGTGGAAAACGATGCCCTTGCGCCTGCCGTCGATCGCCTGGCCGACGCCATTGCGGCACCGTTACTGGATCCGGTCAATGCCGATCGGGAACGTCATGCGGTCAATGCTGAGCTGACAATGGCGCGCGCCCGCGACGCTTTGCGCATGGGCCAAGTGGGGGCCGAGACGATCAATCCGGCCCATCCGGCTGCGCACTTCTATGGGGGCAATCTTGAAACCCTGCGAGATAAACCCGGCAGTAACCTGCATCAGGCGCTGCTGGACTTTTACCACAGCCACTATTCTGCCAACCTGATGAAGGCCGTTATCTACAGCAACCAGTCCCTGGCGCAGATGGCCGCCATTGCGGCAGACACCTTTGGTCGGGTGGCTAACCACAATGCCAGCGTTCCGATGATTAATGAGCCTGTTGTCACCGAGGCGCAGCAGGGTATTCTTATTCATTATGTGCCTGCACAACCCCGTAAACAGCTCAAAATTGAGTTCCGCATTCCGAATAACAGCGATCGCTTCCGTAGTAAAACGGACACGCTCATCGGCTATTTAATTGGCAACCGTAGCCCCAATACGCTGGCTGACTGGCTGCAAAAACAGGGGCTGGCCGATGGCGTCAGCGCCGGAGCCGATCCGGTTACCGAGCGCAACAGCGGCATCTTTACGATCAGCGTCTCACTCACCGATAAAGGCCTCGCCCAGCGCGACGACGTCGTGGCGGCCGTCTTTAGCTACATTGCCATGCTGCGCGAAAAAGGCATCGATCGTCGCTACTTCGACGAAGTTTCACATGTTCTGGCGCTGGATTTCCGTTATCCCTCCATTACCCGCAACATGGATTATATCGAGTGGCTGGCCGATACGATGCTACGGGTACCGGTAGAGCACACGCTGGATGCCCCTTATCTTGCCGACCGCTACGATGCCGGGGCAATTCAGGCCCGTCTGGAAGAGATGACGCCGCAGAAGGCGCGCATCTGGTATATCAGCCCGCAGGAGCCGCACAACAGGCTGGCCTATTTCGTCAATGCGCCTTATCAGGTAGATAAAATTACCGCTCAGACGTTTACGCAGTGGCAGCAGCGTGGGCGCGAGATTCAGCTCGCGATGCCGGTGCTGAATCCCTATATTCCCGATGATTTTACGCTGGTTTCTGCCGCAGAGAAGACCTATCGCCATCCGGTAAAGTTGGATAACGATTTCGGGATGCGCATTTACTGGATGCCAAGCCAGTTCTATGCGAATGAGCCCAAAGCCAGCATTACCGTGGCGTTGCGAAACCAGCAGGCCATCAGCGATGCGCGCCAGCAGGTGCTGTTTGGTCTGAATGACTATCTGGCCAGCCTGGCGCTGGATGAGTTGAGCTCGCAGGCCTCCATTGGCGGTATCAGCTTTTCGACCAGTGAGAACGATGGTCTGGTCTTTAACGCCAGTGGCTTTACGCAACGTCTGCCCGCCTTGCTTAAACAGCTGGTGGATCGTTATCGCACCTTCCAGCCCAGTGAGTCGCAGCTGGAGCAGGCTAAATCCTGGTACCTGGAGCGACTGGACGCGGCCGAAAAAGGCAAAGCCTTTGAGCAGGCTATTCAGCCAATGCAGCTCCTGTCGCAGCTGCCTTATACTCAGCGAGAAACACGCCGCAAACTGGTGAGCGGCATTACGCTGGATGAGGTGGTGGCTTACCGCGATGCGTTATTAAAAAATGCCACGCCGGAGATGATGGCGGTTGGCAACCTGAGCGCCGACAGCGTCACGCAGTTGGGGCGCGATCTGAAACAGCAGATGCAGTGCAAAGGGACTCACTACTGGCACAGCAACTACCTCAGCGTTGAAAAGCCGTTAAAGGCGAATCTGGAGCAGCACGGCAGCAGTACCGACTCTGCGCTGGCCGCGCTCTATATTCCTTTAGGCTATGACGAATACCAGAGCATGGCCAACAGCGCGATGCTCAGCCAGATCGTGCAGCCATGGTTTTACAATCAGCTACGGACGGAAGAGCAACTGGGCTATGCCGTCTTTGCCTTCCGGATGCCGGTGGGACGTCAGTGGGGAATTGGTTTTCTGTTGCAGAGTAACAGCAAGCAGCCCGCCTATCTAATGCAGCGCTATCAGGCATTTTATCCCCAGGCTGAGCAGCGTCTGCGTACGATGAGCCAGGCCGATTTTACGCAGTATCAGCAGGCGATGCTCAACGATCTCAGACAGCGTCCACAAACGCTGAACGAAGAAGCCGATCGTTTCAGCCGCGATTTTGATCGCCAAAACAACGACTTCGATACCCGGCAAAAGCTGATGGAGCAGGTCCAACTGCTTACGCCTGCCGGCCTGGCCGATTTCTTTCATCAGGCCGTGATGCAGAAAAAAGGCATGGCCATGACGTCGCAGATCGCCGGAAGCGGCGAGCGTAAAATCGAATTTGCCCCGCTGCCTGGCTGGAGAACCTGGCAGGAAATCGCCAAACTGCAGCAGTCGCTGCCGGTAAAGAGTGAAACCCAATGATGCAGTCAAGACCCGAGTCGCTTAACCCGTTAACGCTGCCGCTGAGCGGCGAGCGGTTAATTGAGGCGTCAGCGGGGACCGGTAAAACCTTTACGATCGGCCTGCTCTATTTACGTCTGCTATTAGGGCTGGGCGGCGAGAACGCCTGGCGCAGGCCGCTGTCCGTCGAAGAGATTCTGGTGGTGACCTTTACCGAAGCCGCTACGGCTGAACTGCGCGGTCGTATCCGTGACAATATCCATCAGCTACGTCTGGCCTGCGTGCGTGGTAAAAGCCATAACCCCATGCACCAACAGCTGATGGAGCAGATCCCAGACCTGCCCCAGGCCGCGTCACAACTGCTGGCGGCCGAGCGACAAATGGATGAGGCGGCAATTTTTACCATCCACGGCTTTTGTCAGCGCATGCTTAACCTGAACGCTTTTGAATCGGGCATGCTGTTCGAGCAGGAGCTGATTGAAAACGAACAAACGCTGCTCCGACAGGCCACGGCCGATTTCTGGCGTCGCCAGTGTTATCCCCTGTCGCTGGATGTGGCCAGAGTCATTGCGGCGGAGTGGAGCGGGCCGGACAGCTTACTGACCACGCTGCGGCCCTGGCTGCAGGGGGAGTCACCGACGCTCAGGCGCCCACCTCGCCCAGAGGAAACGCTGGCCTCCCGCCATGCGGCCAATCTTGAGCGAATTAACGCCCTTAAGCAGCAGTGGCAGGCTGCCAGCGCCGATGTGGAAGGGCTCATTAGCGCGTCTGGTGTTGATAAGCGCAGTTATAGCAGTAAGCACTTACCTAACTGGGTGGCTAAAGTCACCCAGTGGGCACAGAGCGAAACGCTTGATTATCAACTGCCCAAAGAGCTGGAGCGCTTTGGACAGCAGGTGCTGCACGAGAAGACCAAAAAGGGCGAGGCACCGCAGCATGCATTGTTTGATGCGGTAGATCGCTTTCTGGCCGAACCGCTGACGTTGCGAGACGTCATTATCTGGCAGGCCCTGACCGAGGTCCGCGAGGCGGTCCAGCGCGAAAAGCGTCAGCGCGCACTATTGGGCTTTGATGACCTGTTGAGCCGTCTGGATGAGGCGCTTCAACAGCCGGGCGGGGCACTGCTGGCGGAAACGATTCGCGGGCGCTTCCCGGTCGCGCTGATTGATGAATTCCAGGATACCGATCCGCAGCAGTATCGTATCTTTCGTACGCTATATCTCCATCAGCCAGAGCTGGCCCTGCTACTCATTGGTGACCCCAAACAGGCGATTTATGCCTTCCGTGGTGCGGATATCTTTACCTATCTGCGCGCCCGTAGTGAAGTTAGTGCTCACTACACATTAGATACTAACTGGCGCTCCTCGCCTGACATGGTGGACAGCGTTAACCGGCTGTTTTCACAGGTTGATTCGCCGTTTCTGTTCTCTTCCATTCCTTTTCTCCCGGTCAGTCCGGCTGCGCCTAATCAGGCCCTGAAGCTGATTTATCAGCAGCAACCGCAGCCCGCGCTGCGCTTCTGGCTTCAGCCGGGTGAAGGTGTGGGAGTGAGTGATTACCAACAATTTATGGCGCAGCAGTGTGCTGCGGATATCAGCCGCTGGCTGGTAGCCGGACAGCAGGGGCAGGCGCTGATTGGCAAAGGCGATGCCCTGCAGCCGGTTAAGGCATCGGACATTACCGTGCTGGTGCGCAGCCGTAACGAGGCCAGCCTGATCCGCGATGCGCTAAACAGCCTGTCGATTCCCTCCGTTTATCTTTCCAGCCGCGACAGCGTTTACACCACGCCGGAAGCGCGTGAACTGTTATGGCTCCTGCAGGCGGTTCAGTCACCTGAACAGGAGCGATTGCTGCGCAGCGCGCTGGCGACGTCCATCTTTGCTATTGATGCCGCCGAACTGGACGCGCTGGCGCAGAACGAACGCCACTGGGATGCACTGGTGGAGCAGTTTGTCAGCTGGCAGCAAATCTGGCATCAGCGCGGCGTTTTACCCATGCTGCGCGACGTGATGACCACGCGGCAACTGGCCGAAAATATGCTGGCATCAGACAATGGTGAACGGCGCTTAACCGATCTGATGCACCTGGGTGAACTCCTGCAGGAAGCGGCGGTTCAGCTCGACAGCACCCATGCGCTGGTGCGTTTTCTGGCACAGCAAATTGCCCGCCCCGATAGCCAGGCCGCCAGTCAGCAACTGCGTCTTGAAAGCGATCGTCATCTGGTGCAAATCGTCACCATTCATAAATCGAAAGGATTGCAGTATCCCCTGGTCTGGCTGCCCTTTGCCGCCGGATTCCGCGAGGCCGCCAGTGCGCTGTATCACGATCGTGAAAGCTTTGCTGCGATGCTGGACGTGCAGGGGGATGAGTACAGCCTGACGCTGGCAGAAGAGGAGCGCCTGGCAGAGGATTTACGCCTGCTCTACGTGGCACTGACCCGTTCGGTTCACCACTGCAGCGTAGGCATTGCACCGCTGATTAAGGGCGCGCGTAAAAAAGCGGGTGAAAGCGACTTGCACAAAAGCGCGCTCGGTTTCCTGGTGCAGCGCGGCGAAATCGCCGATGCCGCGCAGCTCAGTAAGCATCTGCAGGCGCTTGAGGGCGCGGGAATTGAGGTTATCAGCAGCGCGCTCCAGCCCGGGGCGATCTGGCATGAAGGCCAGGGCAGCAACGATGCGCTGAGCAGTCGGGAAATGACGCGAGCGCTGGCCGACAGCTGGCGCGTCACCAGTTATTCGGGTTTGCAGCAGCACGGTAGCTCAACGCTGCTAGACGCCTTGCCTAAATTTGATATCGACGCCGCAGGCGAAACGGCAGACGAAGAGGATACCCTGTTGACGCCGCACCATTTTCCGCGCGGTGCGGCACCCGGGACGTTCCTCCACGGATTGTTTGAATCAATCGATTTCACCGAACCGCCAGAGGCGCTGTGGCTGGAAGATCAGCTCCAGCAAAACGGATATTCACTCAGTTGGCTCCCGGTCATTCAGCAGTGGATTGCGCGCGTCCTGACAACGCCGCTTAACAAGGAAGGCGTAACGCTGTCCAGTATTAACAGCCGCGACCGGCTGATTGAAATGGAATTTTATCTCCCGATCAATAACCTGCTGACCGCGACCGATCTGGATGCGCTGGTACGCCGGTACGATCCGCTGTCGCAGCGCGGTCCGGCACTGGATTTCCGCCAGGTGAAAGGCATGTTGAAAGGGTTCATTGATTTGGTGTTCCGCTGGCAGGGAAAATACTATCTGCTGGATTATAAATCGAACTGGCTGGGGGAAAGTCGTGCCGCATACACGCCCGAGGCGATGGAGCAGGCGATGATCGACCACCGCTACGATCTGCAATACCAGCTGTATACCCTGGCGCTGCACCGTTATCTCCAGCACCGTCTGGCAGGCTATGACTACCAACAGCATTTCGGCGGCGTCTTTTACCTGTTTCTGCGTGGCGTCGATGGCAGCCCGGACGACAACGGCATTTTCGCCACCCGACCCGACCCGGCGTTTATTGATGAAATGGACAGGCTGTTTGGCAATACAGAGGAAATGTTATGAGTGATATAAACGCCTTACTGCTCCAGGCAGTCGAAAAGCGTTTACTGCGACCTCTGGATATACAGTTTGCCCGCTTGATTGCGGACGACGCCCAGCCTTTTCTGCTGCTGGCAGCGGCCTGCGTCAGTGCCGATGCCGGAGAAGGTCACGTCTGTCTGCCGCTGGCTAATCTGAGCGAGGCCGGACTCTTTGCGGGGCGTCAGCCGGCCCTGGCCCAGGCACTGTGGCAGGCCGCAGGCGCGCCGGACGATGTGCATGCTGCACTGGCGGGCTGGTCAGCAATCAGTGATGGCAGTGCCGTCACCCCGCTGGTGCTGAGCCATGAGCGTTTGTATCTGCATCGCTTGTGGCAGAGCGAAGGGCAGGTTGCGCGCTTTTTTTCGTTGCAGCCCGACGAAGGAACATTTGATGCGCACCGGGCCAGCGAGGTACTGACCAGCCTGTTTGGCAGCCGTCCTGACGACTGGCAAAAGATTGCCGCAGCCGTGGCGCTGACGCGAAAAACCGCCGTGATTTCAGGTGGTCCGGGAACCGGTAAAACCACCACGGTGGCAAAGCTGCTGGCTGCGCTAATCCGATTGAATACGGTGCCGCTGCGCATACAGCTGGCGGCGCCCACGGGCAAAGCCGCGGCCCGTTTAACGGAGTCGCTGGGTAAAGCTCTACAGGGACTGGCCGTGAGCGAGGAAGAGCGCACCCGGTTCCCTGCGGAAGCGACGACGCTGCACCGCCTGCTGGGTGCACAACCGGACACGCAGCGTCTGCGCTATCACGCGGGCAACCTGTTGCATCTGGATGTACTGGTGGTCGATGAGGCCTCAATGGTCGACCTGAGCATGATGGCAAAACTGATCTCTGCCTTGCCACAGCATGCGCGCGTGGTCTTTCTGGGCGATCGCGATCAGCTGGCTTCGGTGGAGGCGGGCGCCGTGCTGGGGGATATTTGCCGCTGCAGCGAAACAGGATTTAGCCCGTCACGGGCTGCACAGCTGACGGCCCTGACCGGCTGCACGCTCACAGGCGACGATGTTGAGGCCGCGCCAGCCGTTCGCGACAGCATTTGCCTGCTGCGACAGAGCTATCGTTTTGATGAAAAGTCCGGAATAGGTCAGCTGGCACGGGCGGTGAACCAGGGCGATGCGCGCCAGATGAGCGCGATTTTTGCCGCCGGACACCAGGATGTTTCTTTTCAGCCGCTGAACGACGGCGACGCTTATCAGGCTATGCTGGACGAGGTAGCGCGGGGTTATAGCGATTATCTGCATGCCGTTCAGCATCAGGCTACGCCAGAGCAGGTTATTAACGCATTCAGCCGTTATCAGCTGTTGTGTGCCCTGCGTGAAGGGCCCTTTGGCGTGCACGGGCTGAATCAGCGCATTGAGCAACGCCTGATGCAGCTGCAGCGCATCAGACGTCCTGCGTTGGGCAGCCGCTGGTATGCGGGAAGGCCGGTAATGATCACCCGTAATGACAGCGCACTGGGGCTGTTTAACGGCGATATCGGTATTACTCTACGCGATGAGGAAGGCCAGCTCAGAGTCTTTTTTCCGTTGCCAGACGGCAGCGTGAAAGCGATTCAGCCCAGCCGTTTGCCGTCTCATGAAACCGCCTGGGTTATGACGGTACACAAGTCGCAGGGATCGGAGTTTGACCATACCGCGCTGGTCATGCCGACCCAGTTTCTGCCGGTGCTGACCCGCGAGCTGGTTTATACCGCAATTACGCGTGCGCGCAGTCAACTGACGCTTTACAGCGATCGTGCAATATTTGACCGCGCCGTACAGCTGCAAACGCAGCGGCGAAGCGGGCTGGTGGAAAGGTTAGGGGCGGCCGGGCAGGCGTAACAGCAAGGGCGGCATGGCTGCCGCCCGGTAACTGTCAGGTTAAATCCGCCATCAGCACCTTTGAGCGGCGCTGATAGTTGTACATCTCTTTCTTACTTTCTGGCAGCGACTCAATATCCACCGGCGTAAAACCGCGCTCCTGAAACCAGTGAATACTGCGCGTAGTCAGCACGAACAGTTTTTCCAGCCCCATTTGCCGAGCCTGTAGCGCGACGCGCTGCAACAGCAACTCGCCACGCGATGAACTGCGATAGTCCGGATGCACTGCGACGCAGGCCATTTCCCCAATCTTTTCATCCATAAACGGATAAAGCGCGGCACAGGCGATGGTCAGGTTATCGCGCTGGATGATGGTGAATTTATCGATCTCCATTTCCAGTTGCTCACGTGAGCGACGTACCAGAATGCCTTGCTGCTCCAGCGGGCGAATCAGCTCCAGAATACCGCCGATGTCGTTGATGGTGGCACGGCGGATCTGCTCGGCCGACTCCATCACAATCTGCGTCCCGATGCCGTCGCGCGAGAACAACTCCTGCAGCAGCGCACCGTCTTCCTGATAGCTGATGAGATGGCTGCGGCGCACGCCACTGCGACAGGCTTTTACCGCGCCCCGTAAAAAACGCACGGTACCTGAAAGAAAATCACCGTCGCTTTCCATTTCATCGATACGTGCCTGCGCATCGTTAGGAAAGAGCTCCGAGACAATATTGCCTTCACGATCGATCACGCCTTGTTCAGAACAGAAGCCAATCATCTTTTCGGCCTTGAGCTTAATGGCGAGCTGGGTGGCAACCTCTTCAGACGTCAGGTTAAAGCTTTCACCCGTCACCGACACCGCCACCGGGCCAAGCAGCACAATGGCATCGTTATCCAACTGACGATGAATGGCCTCTTCATCAATACGACGAATGCGTCCACTGTGGCAGTAATCCACCCCGTCATCCACGCCGAGCGGTTGAGCAATAATGAAGTTACCGCTCACCACGTTAATGTGCGCGCCCTGCAAAGGTGTGTTGTTCAGGCTCATTGAGAGCCGGGCCGTGATATCCAGCTGCAGCCGGCCTGCGGCCTGTTTGACGAGTTCCAGCGACTGAGCATCGGTCACACGGGTATATTTGTGGTAAGCCGGTTCCAGCTGATGTGCCGCCAGGCTGGCATCAATCTGTGGGCGCGCGCCATACACCACGACCAGACGGATACCGAGGCTATGCAGCAAGCCGATATCATTGACAATACTGGAGAAATTCTCATGCTCAATGGCTTCACCGCCGAGCATGATGACGAATGTCTTATCCCGATGCGCATTGATATAGGGAACGGTGTGGCGAAAACCCTGAACCAGTTCGGTACTACGTTCCTTCACGGCTAACCCTCAGTGAATGTTTATTCGTATTTTGTGTATTTTTATGCCTTTAGCCATCGTTTTGCAAGCGCTAATCCTGACGATAATTTACGTTTTTTTTGGTGCCAAAGCCGCTAACAGCCTGCATTATTTGGGGTTTCCGGGGTGACATTGCCTGCAGGATTGGATAAAGTTTTCGCCGCCATTTTATTTGGCTGCCGTTTTTTTAAACACTATATAACACCTGGAGTGGCATGTCGGAAGGTAATCCCCTGGTTTCACGTAGACGATTATTAAAAGGTACAGGGGCGCTGTTACTGCTCAGCGTCAGCGGTGTGAGTATGGCCGCGACCAGCCATATTTTAGCGGTCCGCATCTGGCCCTCTTCCACTTACTCGCGTATGACGCTGGAGTCTAACGTCGCGCTTAAGTACAAGCAGTTTGCCCTGACGAACCCTGACCGCCTGGTCATTGATATCGATGGCTTGCATCTCAACTCAGTCCTTAAGGGCGTGAATCAGCACGTGCGTGTTGACGATCCTTTTATTAAAAGCGCCAGAGTGGGGCAGTTTGATGCCAATACCGTGCGCGTCGTACTGGAACTGAAGCGCAACGTGTCCCCTAAAATCTTTAGCCTTGACCCGGTGTCCACGATCAAACACCGACTGGTGGTCGATCTCTATCCCAGCCAGGATAGCGTTGAAGATGATCCGCTTCTGGCATTACTTAAAGATTACAATCAGGGCGATCTGGAAAAAAATGAGGCCGTTCAGGCGCCTCTGCCCGGTAAAGCGGGGCGCGATCGCCCGATCATCATCATGATCGATCCCGGGCATGGCGGTGAAGATCCCGGTGCCCACGGTAAACATAAAACACGTGAAAAGGATATCGTGCTGAAGATTGGCCGTCGGCTGAAAACCTTGATCGAAAAAGAGCACAACATGAAGGCTTACATGACCCGCAACGAGGATGTGTTTATTCCTCTGCGGGTGCGGGTTGCTAAAGCACGCAAGCAACGTGCCGACCTGTTTGTCTCAATTCATGCCGATGCATTTACCAGCCGGGCCGCGCGCGGTTCTTCCGTGTTTGCGCTGTCGACCAGCGGCGCGACCTCTGCGGCGGCGCGTTTCCTGGCGCAAACCCAGAACGAAGCCGATCAGATTGGCGGCGTCAGCATGAGTGGAGATCGCTATCTGGATCACACCATGTTTGATATGGTGCAGCGCCAGACGATCCATGACAGCCTGAAGTTTGGTAAAGAAGTGCTGCACCGCATGGGGCGCATCAATCACCTGCACAAACGCACCGTGGATCAGGCCGGTTTTGCCGTGCTTAAGGCACCAGATATTCCCTCTATTCTGGTGGAGACGGCCTTTATCAGTAATGTTGAAGAAGAGCGTAAGTTGCGCACCACGCGCTATCAGCATCAGGTGGCAGAGGCGATCCTGGAAGGAATCAAAGCCTATTTTAAAAGCGGTGTCGCACTGGCTCATCGCTGAGTAACCCTCAGGAAAACGGCCGCTGGCGCATTTTCCTGGCCTGCTGAGACACCAGGACCGGAAAGCGATCCCACGCGGCTTCAGGATCAGGCCGCGCAGGTTGGCCTGCTGTTCAGAGGCCGCCGGGTGCTCAGCGCCCCTTTGCCAGATAACGGGCCATTTCGTCTTCCGGCACCATTCCGCCGCCCGTTGCCCAGACCAGATGTGTCGCCTGACCTAACTGCGCCGCGGTAAAACCGTGCATTTGCAGGTAAGCTGTGGCACTGCAGACGCGCTGGGGGCCAGCCATACCGGCAAGGGCCGAGGGCTCCAGCCGCAGGTCTTCTTCCTGCGCCAGCCAGCTCAGCATGTCGTACAGGCTTTGATCGTCAAGCGTATAGAGCCCGTCCAGCAGGCGCTGCATGGATCGGCCAACGAAGCCGGAAGCGCGTCCGACCGCCAGTCCATCGGCTGCCGTGATATTGTCGATGCCGATGTCCTGTACCGAAATACCCTCGTGCAAACCCGTGCAGATGCCCAGCAACATGCAGGGAGAGTGGGTGGGTTCGGCGAACAGGCAGTGAACGTGTTCACCAAAAGCCAGCTTCAGACCAAAGGCGACGCCGCCGGGGCCACCGCCCACGCCGCAGGGTAAATACACAAATAACGGATGATGGCGGTCAACCACGCGGCCCTGCTGTTCAAACTGAGCCTTCAGGCGCTGCCCGGCAACGGCATAACCTAAAAACAGGGTGCGGGAGTTTTCATCGTCGATAAAGAAACAGTCCGGGTCGGACTCTGCCGCTTTACGTCCTTGCTCTACCGCTACGCCATAATCCTGTTGATACTCAATTACCGTGACGCCGTGACTGCGTAGTTTGGCTTTCTTCCATTCGCGGGCGTCCGCCGACATATGCACGGTAACTTTAAAGCCGAGGCGGGCGCTGATGATGCCAATCGACAGGCCAAGATTGCCGGTTGAGCCCACGGCAATACTGTACCGGTTAAAAAATTGCCTGAACGAAGGCGAGAGTAGCCTGCTGTAATCCTCTTCCCGGGTCAGTAAACCTGCATCCAGTGCCAGTTTCTCGGCATGGGTCAGCACTTCATAAATCCCACCACGCGCTTTGATTGAGCCAGAAATTGGCAGGTGGCTGTCTTTCTTCAACAGCAGCGTACCCGCAATGTGTTGTCCGTATTCCCTTTGTAGCCGCGCCTGCATCGCCGGTATGGCTACGAGCTCCGACTCAATAATTCCTCCCGTGGCGGCCGTTTCAGGAAAGGCCTGTGCCAGAAAAGGTGCAAACCGCTTCAGGCGTGCATGCGCCTCTTCAACATCCTGAGCCGTCAGGCCAACATGGGGTAAGGCTTCTGCGACGGTGGTCGTGGCGGGATTAAACCAGGTGGTTTCATTGAGCGCAATTAAATCCGCGACCTGCGGAAACTGAGTGGTCAGTGCAGCAATATTGTGGTTATTCATAGCAGACCTTGTGATGTCCGAATGAATCATCAAAACAGAAATATAGCGGCAAGAGCAATAGCTGCGGCCTGAACAGGGTTCTGTCTGAGTGGCAAACGCGAGAACAGCTTAAAAAGAGGAAGAGAAGGAGAGGTGACTACACTGGCGGTTGAGCGAATTTCAGAAACAAAAAAACACCCTTTCAGGTGTTTAAAGTGGTTGCGGGGGCCGGATTTGAACCGACGACCTTCGGGTTATGAGCCCGACGAGCTACCAGGCTGCTCCACCCCGCGTCCGATTGCGCATAGCGACTTTCACATTGTCTCTTCTGTATGAGCAAAATCACAGAAGAATTGGTTGCGGGGGCCGGATTTGAACCGACGACCTTCGGGTTATGAGCCCGACGAGCTACCAGGCTGCTCCACCCCGCGTCCGATTGCGCATAGCGACTTTCACATTGTCTCTTCTGTATGAGCAAAATCACAGAAGAATTGGTTGCGGGGGCCGGATTTGAACCGACGACCTTCGGGTTATGAGCCCGACGAGCTACCAGGCTGCTCCACCCCGCGTCCGTGGATGCGCACTATACTCCGCACGATGATTGTTGCAACCCCTTTTTGCCCTAAAAGGCTAAATTTGCTGTTAATTGATGAAGGATTCCTCCATTTGGTGATTTATTGCGCCGATATCCGTTATGACGAAACAGGATGGATTTCATTCTGATGACGGCTTTGCTATCGTCGCGTGGCGAACAGTTATAAAAAGAGATGAAGATGAAAGGACGTTGGGCGAAGTACGCACTTACTGGCGCATTTTTAGCGCTGCTGGCTGGCTGTAGCGGTAAGCCAACCGATCGGGGTCAGCAATATAAAGACGGCAAACTGGATCAGCCCCTTGCGCTGGTCAATCAACCTAATGCTAAAGGCCGCCCGGTTAACGGCCGGGACTTTGGTGAACAGGTCAGGCAGATTCAGTCTGCCTCCTCTGGCCTGTTTCTCCGTAACAACAGTACTTACAGTGCGGTAGAAAACTGGCTGATAGCCGGCGGCGATACGCGCCAGCTGCGCCAGTTTGGTCTGGACGCGTTTCAGATGGAAGGCACAGACAATTACGGCAACGTGCAGTTCACCGGGTACTACACGCCAGTCGTTGAGGCACGTTACACCCGTCAGGGTGAGTTCCAGTATCCCATTTACCGGATGCCGCCACGTAAGCGCGGACAAAAGCTGCCAAGCCGTGCTTCTATATATAGTGGTGGGTTGGACGATCGCTATGTGATTGCCTGGAGTAATTCACTCATCGATAACTTTATTATGGACGTACAGGGGAGCGGCTACGTTGATTTTGGCGACGGGCGTCCAATGCGCTTTTTTGGTTATGGCGGAAAAAACGGCTGGGGCTATCATAGCATCGGTAAAGAGCTGATCGATCGTGGCGAAGTGAAGCGAGAAGACATGTCCATGCAGGCGATTCGCCAGTGGGCTGAGGAGCATTCTCCGCAGGAAGTGCGTGCGCTGTTAGAAACCAACCCTTCATTTGTGTTTTTCAAACCTGAAGACTATGTGCCGGTGCGCGGTGCCAGCGCTGTACCTTTGGTGGCGAAAGCTTCTGTGGCATCAGACCGCTCACTGATTCCTGCCGGAACGGTGTTGCTGGCAGAAGTGCCGCAGTTAAATGAAAAAGGGAAATTTAACGGTAAATATGAGATGCGAATGATGGTGGCGCTGGATGTTGGCGGTGCCATCAAAGGCCAGCACTTCGACATTTATCAGGGCGTGGGCCCGGATGCCGCTCATCTTGCCGGTTTCTATAACCATTATGGACGCGTATGGGTGCTTAAATCTGCCCTTGGCGCCGGTCAGCCGCTGTTCAGCAATGCGCAGGGCGGCAACAACGGCACCCTGTTGTTGGGTGCTAACTAATTTTTGATGTGGCGGGCGTTCTGGCCCGCACTCTGTAACAGGTTTGACTATGAAAGTGTTAAACGATGCCTGGCACCAGCGCTTTGGTGGCACGGCACGTCTTTATGGCCAGCAGGCTCTGCAGCGGTTTGCGGATGCGCATTTCTGCGTCATTGGGATTGGTGGCGTAGGTTCCTGGGCTGCAGAGGCATTGGTACGCACCGGTATCGGCAGGATTACCCTGATCGATATGGACGATGTCTGCATCACCAATACCAATCGTCAGATACATGCGATCCATGGCAACGTGGGTAAAGCCAAGACGGAAGTCATGGCGGATCGCCTGCGCGCCATTAATCCTGATTGTGAAGTGGTGTGCATTGATGATTTTATTACGCCGGAAAACACGGCGACCCTGCTGACGGGCGATATCGATTACGTGATTGATGCCATTGATAGCGTGCGGCCCAAAGCCGCGCTGATTGCCTGGTGTCGGCGCAACAAGATCCCGCTGGTCACTACCGGTGGCGCAGGCGGCCAGATCGATCCGACACAAATTCAGGTCACCGATTTAGCCAAAACGATCCAGGATCCGCTTGCGGCCAAACTGCGCGAGCGCCTTAAACAGTTTGGTGTCGTGAAGAACAGCAAAGGCAAGCTGGGCATCGACTGCGTATTTTCTACTGAGGCGCTGGTTTATCCGCAGGCGGATGGCACGGTTTGCGCCTCACGCAGTACGGCAGAAGGGCCGAAAAGAATGGACTGCGAATCCGGGTTTGGCGCGGCAACGATGGTGACGGCCACCTTCGGCTTTGTTGCGGTATCCCATGCCCTGAAGAAGTTTCTGGCGCGCGCGGCGCGCCAGGCTTAACCCTGATACCGTTGGGCGCTCTGCCGCACGGCGTCAGCCAGCGCTTTCAGGCCACTGCTGCGTGATGCGCTAAGCTGAGCGCGCAGGCCCAGCGCCTCAAACAGATCGAGCGGATCGGACGCCAGCAACTGAGCTGGCGTCTTGCCTTCAACGGCGGTTAGCAACACGGCCAGCAGACCGCGCACGATACGACCTTCGCTGTCTCCATAGAAGTGCAGGGTACCCTTCTCTCCCAGTTGACTGCCGAACCAGACGCGGTTTTCGCAGCCGCTCAGTTCGATATCCGCTGTTTTTAACGCGTCAGGCAACCCGGGTAACTGCCGTCCCAGTAAAATCAGCTGCCGGTAGCGATCTTCCCACTGATGAAAGCGGGAGAAGGTAGCCTGTAAATCAGCCGTGGTGATTTCAGCGCCGAACGGGTGAGGCGCTAACAGCGGTGCGTTCATCATTAAAACTCCGATAACAGATCGATGGCGCTGCGCATGGCGCGCAGCAGGGCATCGACATCCTGAAGATTATTATAAGGTGCAAACGAAACGCGCAGCGTGCCGTCAACGCCTAATGCCGCCATCAATGGCTGAGCGCAATGCTGACCCGCCCGCAGGGCGATACCGTGCTCGGCCAGAAGCGTCACGATGTCGCTGTGATGAATGCCTTGAATGTCGAAGGCCAGCAGGCTGGCACTGCCACAGCGGAAGCTACGAAAGCCGGGCAGTTCAGCCAGTTGCTCCTCGGCCAGGCTGGCAAGCTGCTGGCTCCACATCTCGGCTTTGCGCATATCCAACTGCTTCAGCCAGCCGAGGGCGGCGCTTAACCCGGTAACGCCAGCAACGTTGGGTGTGCCCGCCTCGAAACGCCAGGGAACGGGCTGCGGCGTAAAGCCGGTAAAATCGACCTGTGTCAGCATCTTTCCGCCGCCCTGTAAGGGAAGCATCTCTTCCAGCTGTTCCGCTTTTCCGTACAGCACGCCAATGCCCATTGGCCCGTAGAGCTTGTGGCCGGAAAAAGCATAAAAATCAATATCCAGCGCCTGCACATCCGGTGGGCAATGCACCACGCCCTGAGCGCCATCCACCATGACTTTTGCGCCTGCTGCGTGGGCCAGCGCAATGGCCTGCGCTAGATCGGGACAGCCGCCGGTCACGTTAGACATCTGCCCGACCGCCAGCAGCCGGGTCCGGTTGTTAATCAGCGCAGGCAGCAGTGAGATATCCGGCAGGCGATCGGCACCAATCGGCCATTTCACCACCCGCGCGCCGCTGGCCTGCGCAACCATCAGCCAGGGCACCAGATTCGCATGATGTTCTGCCTCACTGACAATTATCTCATCGCCAGGCTGTAAACGCGGCGCTAACCAGCCATGCGCCACCAGGTTTATCGCATCAGTGGTGCCGCGCGTCCATACGATCTGGCGATCGCTGGCGGCATTCAGCCAGTGTGCCACCATGCCACGCGCCTGTTCGTACTGCTCCGTTAACTGGCGGGCAGCAGCAAACTGGCTCCGGTGAACGGTGCCAGCGCTCAGGCTGTAGAATTGCTGCGTCGCGTCTATCACCGTCTGCGGTTTCAGCATGGTGGCGGCACTGTCAAGATAGACACCGGCATCGTTTAGCGCAGGAAACTGCTGACGAAATGAAGAAGGGTTGAAGGCGCTCATACGTGGCTCACAGGTTGTTAATTTTCAGGTCCAGGCTGAAAGATGGCTGTCTGTCTGGCAAAGCTGGAAAAGCGGGTTATGCTGAGTATTGCAAGGTATAAACTTAACCCGCATGGCGAGACGACCTACTTACAGTCGATCGCACTTGACCGTTTCTTTGGTCAGCGTAACGCGGGGGGTTTGGTGCAATCAATCTGCAAGGAGATAGAAGATGAAAAAACTCGCCGCAATGCTGGCCATTTGTACAATGGCCTTTACCCTGGCTGCCTGTTCAAGCAACTACGTGATGCATACCAATGATGGACGCACTATCGTCGCTGAAGGCAAACCAAAGGTCGATACTGACACCGGTATGATCAGCTATAAAGATGCGAATGGCAATGAGCAGCAGATTAACCGTTCAGATGTGAAAGAAATGGTTGAAATGAAGTAATCAGCCCATAAAAAAAGCACCGCAATTTGCGGTGCTACTCAATATCACAATGGACAGACAGGGTAAATCTACAGGAATTAAAAAAGCTTGATCTGTAAAGGTCAGACCAAAATTGCAAACACAACATCACGACCACAAGCCAAAAGCTTTCAGAAAATCTGCGAACTCACTCACAAATCTAAAAACTTTTCGTTCCGGCTCAGGAAGTAGCGCAACTATAGGTATTTGCTGGAGCTTCATCAACGGACAATTTATAATGTCTCGGATTATAAATTCTAATACGTAAAGCCTTTGTATTAGTTCGCGTATTTTTTGCCAGGCTGGCTATGGATAACCATGTCAAAACGTCTTCCTCCCCTTAATGCACTGCGGGTTTTCGATGCCGCAGCACGCCATTTAAGCTTTACCAAAGCGGCTGAAGAGCTGTTTGTCACCCAGGCTGCCGTCAGCCATCAGATTAAATCACTGGAAGATTTTCTGGGATTAAAGCTGTTCAGGCGGAGGAATCGTTCGCTTTTGCTCACGGAAGAGGGGCAAAGCTACTATCTGGACATTAAAGAAATCTTCTCTGCCCTGAATGAAGCCACGCGCAAGCTGCAGGCACGCAGTGCCAAAGGCGCGCTCACGGTCAGTTTACTGCCGAGTTTTGCCATTCAATGGCTCGTGCCGCGCCTCTCCAGCTTTAATCTGGCTTATCCGGGAATCGATGTCCGTATCCAGGCCGTTGACCGCGATGAGGAGAAACTGGCCGACGATGTGGACGTGGCGATTTTCTATGGTCGGGGCAACTGGCCTGGGTTACGGGTGGAAAAACTCTACGCAGAATACCTGCTGCCGGTCTGTTCTCCGGCGTTGATGACCGGGGAAAATCCGCTTAAAACCCCTATGGATCTTGCTCGCTTTACTCTGCTGCATGATGCGTCGCGTCGTGACTGGCAATCCTATATTCGCCAGCTCGGCGTTCAGCATATCAACGTTCAACAGGGCCCCATCTTCAGTCACAGCGCCATGGTGTTGCAGGCGGCGATTCATGGTCAGGGCGTGGCATTGGCCAATAACGTTATGGCGCAGAGCGAAATCGAAGCGGGGCGGTTGATTTGTCCGTTTAATGACGTTTTAGTGAGCAAAAATGCTTTTTATCTGGTTTGTCATGACAGCCAGGCAGAACTGGGTAAAATAGCCGCCTTTCGACAGTGGATCCTCGCTAAAGCGGCAACCGAACAAGAAAAATTCCGCTTTCGTTATGATCAGTAACTTTTTGATTTTTTTTGCAGGGACCTGCAAACGCACCTTGAGGATAGATTGATGTCCAGACGTGCCATGTTTATTTTTGCGGCCATCAGCGGCTTTTTCCTGGTGGCATTTGGTGCTTTTGGTGCTCACGTGTTGAACAAAACGCTGGGAGCCACTGAAATGGCCTGGATTCACACCGGGCTGGAATATCAGGCTTACCATACGCTGGCTGTACTGGGGCTGGGTGCGGCAATGCTGTATCGCTGTAACATCTGGTTTTACTGGAGCAGTGCGTCTATGGCGCTGGGAACCGTATTATTTAGCGGCAGCCTCTATTCACTGGCGCTGTCGCATTTAACGTTTTTTGTATTTATCACGCCAGTCGGAGGCCTATTCTTCCTCGTCGGCTGGCTATTGATGTTGATTGGCGCACTGCGTCTTAAAACCAAGGCAGAACGCCATGAATAAAGTTTTACTGTATTGCCGCTCCGGCTTTGAAAAAGAGTGTGCGGCAGAGATTAGTGCGAAAGCCGCAGAGCGTAACGTCTACGGCTTTCCACGGGTAAAAGAAGATGCCGGTTATGTGCTGTTTGAATGCTATCAGCAGCCCGATGCGGAAAGGCTGATTCGGGAACTGCCATTTGAAACCCTGATTTTCGCCCGCCAGATGCTGGTTGTCGGCGAGCTGCTGCGTGACTTGCTTCAGGACGATCGTATTTCGCCTATCGTTGGCATGTTGAGCGGTGTGGTCGAGAAAGGCGGCGAGCTGCGTGTTGAGGTGCCTGACACCAATGAAGCAAAAGAGCTCACCAAATTCTGCCGCAAGTTTACCGTTCCCCTACGTGCCAGCCTGCGTGAGAGCAAAATTCTGCTTAATTACGAGAGCCCAAAACGCCCGGTCGTGCACGTGTTCTTTATTGCTCCCGGTACCTGTTACGTGGGCTATTCGCTGCCAGAAAACAATTCCCCCTTTTATATGGGCATTCCGCGTCTTAAGTTTCCCTCTGATGCGCCAAGCCGTTCAACGCTTAAGCTGGAAGAGGCTTTCCACGTTTTTGTGCCCGCCGACGAGTGGGATGAGCGGTTAGCCAGCGGCATGTATGCGGTGGATCTGGGCGCCTGCCCTGGCGGCTGGACGTATCAGCTGGTACAGCGCAGCATGATGGTCTACGCCGTGGATAACGGCCCCATGGCACCGAGTCTGATGGATACCGGACAGGTCTTTCACGAACGCGAAGACGGTTTCCGCTTCCGCCCACCGCGCACCAATATCAGCTGGCTGGTCTGCGACATGGTGGAAAAACCGGCTCGCGTGGCCAATCTGATGGCGGACTGGCTGGTGAATGGCTGGTGTCGTGAGGCCATTTTCAACCTGAAGCTGCCCATGAAGAAGCGGTATGAAGAAGTCACGCAGAATCTGGCCATGATTGAGCAGCGCCTCACGGAAAAGGGTATTAATGCGCAAATTCGCGCACGCCAGCTCTACCACGATCGTGAAGAAGTAACGGTGCATATTCGTCGTATCTGGGCCGCGGTCGGTGGCCGTCGCGACGAGCGCTAATCGAACCGATCGGGCGCGATGGTGCCCGATCGGTTGACCATGCTAGTCACCGCTGTAACGCAGTAAATTCAGATTTCCTTCCAGCACCAAATCCTGTTTCAGCCGGGCGACGTCGCGGCTGATGAACGCCATCTCTTGCCCTGTCTGCAGTTTATTGCGCCATTTGGTGGGGACCTGATCCAACTGTTGGTAAAGCGATTCCAGTGAGCCAAACTGCTGCAGCAGTTCCCGGGCGCTTTTGGGGCCGATGCCCGCGATACCCGGGATTTTACTGCTGCTGATGCCGCATAATCCCCAGTAGTCGGGCAGCACAGTGGGCGCAACGCCAAACTCCGTTTCAATAAACGGCAAATCCAGCCAGCGCTTCTGAAAATAATCGCGGATGCGAATGTCCGGCGCCAGTAGCTGACAGTAGCCTTTGTCGGTGGAAACGATAGTGGCCTGATGGCCCGCCCGCGCCATTTTTACCGCCAGCGTGGCCGCCAGATCGTCGGCTTCATCCTGTTCGGCAATCCAGCAGCTCACGCCCGCGGCCCGAAACGCCGCCTGCAAAGCGGGCATTTCAGCCTGCAAATCTTCCGGCATGGGCGGGCGACCGCTTTTATAGTCGGGCAGCAGCTGATGCCGCCATCCCTGATGGCGCGCTTCACCGTCAAACACGGCCACAACGTGAGAAGGACGCGTGTGGCCGAGAAGCTGGCGCAATGCCGCCACGCAGCCGTCCACACAGGGAGAGCCTTGAACGGCGTGAAGGCGGCGAATGAGATTGAGTGCATCAACAATAAGTAAGTGATGTGACATAAGGTACGGGCAGCCCGGCGGCTGCCTCCTGATTTACTTAATGATTTCGTAGCACGGGATATAGGCAGTACCTGGCAGTTTCATACGCTGCTGCGCCACAAAGCCCTGTAGCAGTTCATCCATGCGGTGCATGATGTCGGCATCACCGTGCAGTTTATAAGGGCCTTTTTCCCGGATCTCACGGATGCCCATCTCTTTAACGTTACCTGCCACAATGCCCGAGAACGCCCGGCGCAGGTCGGCTGCCAGTTTTTCCGGCGGCTGGTTAGTGTAGAGATTGAGATTGGCCATATTTTCATGCGTTGGCATAAAGGGCACCTGCAAATCCTGCGCGATGCGGATAGACCAGTTAAAGCTATAGGCATCACCCGTTTCGCGGCGGTGTTCTTTCACCTGCGGCATCGCTTTTCTCATCAGGCGGGCCACCTCGGCGGCATCATCAATAATGATCTGATAATGCTTACGTGCCTGCTCCCCGAGCGTGCTGACAATAAAGTCATCCAGCACACGGAAATAGTCGGCGCTTTCTTTCGGCCCGGTCAGAATGAGCGGCAGAACCTGATGCTCATTTTGCGGATTCATCAGAATGCCCAGCAGGTAAAGAAACTCCTCTGCCGTCCCCACGCCGCCAGGGAAAATAATGATGCCATGTGCAATGCGTACAAAGGCTTCCAGACGTTTTTCGATGTCCGGCATGATGATCAGTTCGTTCACCAGCGGGTTAGGCGGTTCAGCCGCGATAATCGACGGCTCGGTTAAACCGATAAAGCGGCTGTCGCGGTAGCGTTGCTGTGCATGGCCTACCGCCGCCCCCTTCATGGGCGCTTCCATCACGCCCGGGCCACAGCCGGTACAAATATTCAGTTCACGCAGGCCCAACTGCGTACCGACGTTACGACAGTACTGGTATTCCACCGCGTTAATCGAGTGGCCGCCCCAACAGACAACGGTATTGGGATATTCGCCCACGTGTAATGCCCGGGCATTACGCAGAATAGAAAACACGGTGTTGGTAATCATGACCGAGTCGTTGTCTTCTGCGCAGGGTAACCGGCCGGAACTGGCTAACTGGCCGTTAACAAACAGGATATCGCGCAGCACGGCAAACAGGTTAGCCTGCAGTGAACGAATAATATGGCCGTCAACAAAGGCCTCTTCGGGGGGATTGATCAGTTCAAGCTTGATGCCGCGCTCGCGGCGCAGCACGTTAATATCGAAGTTCTCAAAGCGGGACAGGAGCTCGTGGCTGCTGTCAGTCTGGCTGCCAGAATTGAGCACGGCGAGCGAGCAGTTACGGAAAAGTTGATATAAATCGCTGCTGGCTGTGCGCTTCAGCATATCTACTTCCAGTTGGGAGAGCAGATCCATAGAGCCAAGAGGGCTGACATGTGTAATCAAATGAACTCCTTTGCACCCGCTGGGGTGATGGCTGACACTGCAAATGCAGTGACGAAAATCCCTGGTTGGCAATCCACTGTATGCCGCCTTGCCCAGAGTAGCCTTGTCGGCAGGGCTGACTCAAGTGGAACGCTATAGTTGACCGGCAGCCTGAGAAATACCTCGCAAACTACTGACGAACCAGACGAGAATGACCCGGCGTAAAGGGCACATTACTACGCCATGGATTAATATCCAGTCCGCCCCGACGCGTATAACGCGCGTAAACGGTGAGCTGTTCGGGCTGACAAAAACGCATCAGGTCATTGAAGATACGCTCAACGCACTGTTCATGAAACTCATTATGTTGACGAAATGAAATGATGTAGCGCAGCAGCGCTTCGCGATCGAGCCGTGGGCCCTTATAGCGAATCATCACCGAGCCCCAGTCAGGCTGATTCGTGATCAGACAGTTGGACTTAAGCAGGTGACTGACCAGCGTTTCTTCCACCTGTTCCTCACCGGCTGCGTTAATCAGATAATCGGCATTGAAGGCATAATCTTCAATTTCGATATCCTGCTCATCTATGCAGTAGCCTGCAAAGTGTCCCACAGGTTGACCTTCAATTTCATTTAACCGAAACAGCGCGACGCGCACCTCGCCTTCGGCACAGACACGCAGATCCTGCTCCAGCGTCTGGCGCACCTCGCCCCAGTCTGCGAACCGCGTCTGGTTAAAGCTGTTAAGATAGAGTTTGAAACTCTTGGACTCGATAAGATTACGACTGTGGGCGTCTAGCACCACTTCGCCAACCGCCACCTGCGGAACGCCTTTGCTGTTGAGCCAGGAGAGTTCATATAGCGTCCAGATATCGCCTCCCGTAAAAGGCAGGTTATCAGGATAAAGGCCGAGTGGTTCGCGGTTCATGCTGCGCGGAACGGCCTGTAATAAGCTGTTGTCGTAGCGATCGTGATAAGCTGTGGGCTTGCCAAGCGTCAGGTTGCTGAGCGCCGGATCCGGCTGATAAGAAGACATAACGGTTACCACTGAGGTCATCAAAGTGAGTAAGTGTAACCTATCAGAAGTGAGAATTTGAATGATGCAGCAAACGGCTGAAGCGTTAACTGATTTTACCACCCGATACTGTCTGCACTGGCAGCAGAATAATGGCCATGCACCGGCCAGTAGCGATCTTTATGGCGTTCCTTCACCCTGCCTGATTGAAAATCGTGGCGAGCAGGCGCTGTGGCAACCGCAGCCCTTTAGCCTGCCGCCGTCTCTGGATGCCGTTGAGCGCGCGCTGGATATCCAGCTCCAGCCGCAGATTACCGCATTTTATACCCACCAGTTCGCGGGAGACATGCGCGCCACTCACGACCAAATCAGGTTAACGCTTCTGCAGGTCTGGAGCGAAGAGGATTTTGTCCGACTGCAGGAAAATCTGATTGGTCATTTAGTGATGCAGCGCCGGCTGAAGCAGGCGCCGACGCTGTTTATCGCGACAACGGATTCCGAAGAAAACATTATCTCGCTGTGTAACCTGAGCGGACATGTCATTCTGGAAACCCCAGGGCGCAAACATCGCCAGACGCTGGCACCTGATATCCCATCATTTCTTAATGATTTACAACCGCTTAGTGACTAGTTGCAGATATCCGCTATCAGCGGTGTGAGAGATCTCTTACAAGCTCTGTGAGAGATCGCTCTATCCTTCACGCAGTGATCATTTCGGAAAGATGTAAAAATATTGTAAATCATTAACTTATTAGCTGCGCTGATGAGCGCTTTTCATAAGATATCGTTATAAGGCGTTTTACCACCTTGTGCTCTGAGTAATTTCTGACGAGAATATCACTCGCGGACAGGATGTCCTGGACAACAGGAGCCGTCAGGATGACGGTAGCCAGGAGGCCGGAACGTAACGGAGTTTACGTCACAAGGAAGGCTTCAGGATGAAGCAGGACACTCTGGATTGAGTTAAAGGACACCTCCAGGACGGAGAATGAGAGCCCCTCAGAAGAGGTGGCGGGCCTGGATGCTAAGGATTTGTCAGGATGATGCGCGAATGGAATTCGCACGGGAAAAGTTGTCACGGATGAGCAGGGAGCACTAACGTAGCGGGAAAGCTGCAAACGAACCGGGAGCACTGTTTAATACAGTGCTCCCTTTTTTTATGCCTGCGGGTTATGCTTGCCGCCCATTTTTATCCGGTCAGAGGTGAAGCATGACGCTGGAACACTTAATTTTGCAACGACTCGAACAGGTCGAAGCGATAATGCGCGAGCACGATCTCTGGCAGTCTGTTGCGCCAGACGATCACGCGTTCACCAGCCAGCAACCTTTCTTCCTTGATACGCTTCAGCCGCTGGAATGGTTACAGTGGGTGCTGATACCGCGCGTTCAGGCCATCATTGGTGCCGGGCAGCCGTTGCCGAAGAACGTCGCGATCGCCCCCTATTTTGAAGTGGCGTTAACGCCCGGGCAGCCCGGTCGTGCCCTGCTGGTGTTGACGTTAAAGCAGCTGGATGCCCTTCTGGAGGATGAGTCTGCCTGATGTTAGAGATCATTTATCAGGATGCGTGGCTGGTGGCGGTGAACAAACCCGCCGGTTGGCTGGTCCACCGTAGCTGGCTTGATCGCCATGAAACGCAGTTTGTCATGCAGACGGTACGCGACCAGATAGGCCAGCATGTTTTCACGGCGCACCGGCTTGATCGCCCCACATCGGGCGTTCTGCTAATGGGCCTGTCCAGTGAGGTGGGCCGCCTGCTTTCCCAGCAGTTTGAGCATCATCAGATGGAGAAGACCTATCATGCCGTGGTGCGCGGCTGGCTGGAAGGCCGCGATCGGCTGGATTATCCGCTTGTCGAAGAGCTGGATAAAATTGCCGACAAATTTGTCAGCGACCCCCGCGCGCCTCAGCCTGCGGTGACCGATTACGCCTCACTGGCAACCGTAGAAATGCCGGTGGCAGTGAGTCGTTATCCCACTGCACGTTACAGCCTGATTGAGCTCAAACCCAAAACCGGACGCAAGCATCAGCTGCGTCGGCATATGTCTCATCTTCGCCATCCCATTATCGGCGATTCGGCCCATGGCGATTTGCGTCAGAATCGGGGGGCGGCTGCACACTTTGGCGCAAATCGTTTAATGTTGCATGCCAGCAGCTTGTCGCTCAGCCACCCGGTGACGGGAGAACCCCTGGTTATTCGCGCCGGACTTGATCTTGTCTGGCAACGGGTAATGGATCAGTTTGGCTGGCAGGCCTGTATGCCGGATGTGCCACGGGTTGAGTTTATGGCTGGCTCAGGTCAGGATAGCGGGACGGAATAAAGGGGAAAAGAAATGGCGAAAATTGGTATTTTTGTAGGCACCGTTTATGGCAATGCATTACTGGTTGCAGAAGAAGCAGAACCGGCATTGCAGCAGCAAGGCCATGACGTAAGGATTTTTGAAGATCCTACGTTAGCCGAATGGCAAAACTATGCGAATGATGTCGCCTTAGTGATTACATCAACCACCGGGCAGGGCGATTTCCCGGATACTATTTCTGGCCTGTTCCATGACGTGCAGGACAAGCTGGGCCACCAGCCAGGGCTGCGCTACGGCGTTATTGCCTTGGGCGACAGCAGCTACGAGAATTTCTGCGGTGCGGGTAAGCGCTTTGATGCCCTGTTACAGGAGCATCAGGCTAAACGGGTGGGTGAGGTTCTGCTGGTTGATGCCACGGAACATCCAGAACCTGAATCCGTCACCACGCCGTGGGTTGAGCAGTGGGGCAAGCAGCTCTGATAAGATCAAGGCTGCTACGCTGTTCCGCTGCCGTTCGGATTACACCGGCGGCAGCGGTGTTACGATAACAGGATTCTGCGTACAGCGCGTTCCGTCATCGCCCTGCGCGCTCCCGTTTCTCAGGTTATCGGCGCGGGATTAAATACGGCCAGCTGATTACGAATTCCCCAGCGATCTGACCAGGTTTGCTTTCTGCCACTGGCAATGTCCAGTATCAATTCAAACAACCGCCAGCCAACCTGCTCAATGGTTTCCTCGCCTGTCGCAATCGTGCCAGCATTGATGTCCATCAGGTCATGCCAGCGCTCGGCCAGCGCGTTACGGGTAGCCATTTTTATCACCGGGATTGCCGCCAGGCCATACGGGGTTCCTCTGCCGGTGGTAAAGACCTGCAGGGTGATACCTGAGGCGAGCTGCTGCGTGCCGCACACAAAATCGCTGGCGGGCGTCGCGGCAAAAATCAGTCCACGTCGTGTCGGACGTTGTCCGGGCGACAGAACCTCCACAATCGGGCTTCGGCCTGATTTGGCAATGGAACCCAAGGCTTTTTCCACCACGTTTGCCAGCCCACCTTTCTTGTTGCCCGGTGAGGGATTGGCGCTGCGATCGGTTTTGCCTTGATCAAGGTAGCGGTCATACCATGCCATCTCTTCAATCAGCCGCTGACCCACTTCCTGATTGATCACGCGCGGTGTCAGTAAGTGAATGGCATCGCGCACCTCGGTGACCTCAGAGAACATAACGGTCGCGCCGCTGCGCACCAGCAGGTCGGAAGCAAAGCCCACCGCGGGATTCGCCGTCACGCCAGAAAAAGCATCACTGCCGCCGCACTGCATGCCCACGACCAGTTCCGAGGCAGGGCAGGTTTCACGCTGGCGCTGGTTAAGCCGTTTCAGATGGCGCTCTGCGACCTGGAGGATCTCATCCACCATGGCGCCAAAGCCCACCAGCTTCTCATCCTGCAAACGCACAATATCCTCCTCATCCAGCGAGATGGGCTGCACGTCGGGCGTACCGGTCAACAAGCGCTCAGGTTGTAATTTTTCACAACCCAGACTGACTACCATGATCTCCCCGCCAAAATTCGCGTTAAGGGCCAGGTTGTGGACGGAACGGATAGGAATAACCGCCGCAGGCGCGTTGATTGCCACGCCGCAGCCGTAGAGATGATTTAGCGCAACCACGCCGTCCACATTGGGATAACGGGGCAGCAAATCACGCTCTATCATCTGCACCACATAATCCACCACGCCCGCCACGCAGTGAACGCTGGTGGTAATGCCCAACAGGTTACGGGTGCCCACGCTGCCGTCAGCGTTGCGATAGCCCTCGAAGGTATAACCTTCAAGCGGCGGTAAGTCAGGCGGCACGTTATTCGCCAGGGGCAAACTCTGCAAATCCGGTGCGTCCGGAAGCGCAATGAGTGATTCATCGATCCAACTGCCTTGGGCAATATCACGAACGGCAAGGCCAATAATTTCACCATAGCGCAATACAGGCTGACCCTGAGGAATGGCGGCCAACGCCACCTTATGCCCCTGCGGTACATGTTCGGTTAGTGTTAATCCATCCTTAAACGTGGTGCCCGCAGTCAGCCCCTGGCTGTTTACCACAATCGCAACGTTATCGTTTTCGTGAACTTTAATGTAAAGCGGCTGCTCTTTTGAAATGGGGTTCATCGCTCACCTTCCAGTGCGTAGCGCCTTGCTGGTACGGCGCATTCATTATGAGACGTCAGGTGTCACAGGTTCGGTATTTGCCACCGTCAGTATAAGAAGGTGTTACTGCCTGCACATTGTGCAATTGACCTATATTCGGCTGAGAGATGGCGCGGTTTTATTATCTTTTTACTAAATCAAGTGAAGATTCTCACAAAGCCGCTTATCAACGCCTGTTTGGGCGTGCTTATTGCGACTTTTTACAAATAACGTGAAACGTCCCGCAGCAGTTTATGCATTAGCCCAAAAAATCATCGTTCATTCACCTTATTCCAGGGTGATGTTCCAATGCCTCACCCAAACCCGCTTCCTATACTGATTTCCGTTTTCCCGATCAGGTTATTCGTCACGACGCATTATCGGTTTGCCATTAAAAAAAATCGCCGTGTTTAACCTACATCTCTCTGATACCCAACGCGATGTGTATGCAGTCAGAGCGAATGTAGCTTTCGCTATATTTCAGGAGTGCATCATGAGTAGTTATCACCAGACAACGGAGGCGGTACAAAAACGGACGAACGCGCGTTACTGGATAGTGGTCATGCTATTTATTGTGACCTCATTCAACTACGGTGACCGCGCCACGTTGTCTATCGCGGGTTCGGCCATGGCAAAAGAAATTGGCCTCGATCCCGTGGGGATGGGGTTTATCTTCTCTGCTTTTTCATGGGCCTATGTCATTGGGCAAATCCCCGGTGGCTGGCTGTTGGATCGCTTTGGTTCTAAGCGCGTCTATTTCTGGAGTATCTTTCTTTGGTCGTTGTTTACCCTGCTGCAGGGGTTCGTGGACGTGTTCAGCGGCTACACCATCGTCATGGCGCTGTTTATGCTGCGCTTTATGGTCGGGCTGGCGGAAGCCCCTTCATTCCCGGGTAACAGCCGTATTGTGGCAGCCTGGTTTCCGGCTCAGGAGCGCGGCACTGCCGTGGCGATTTTCAACTCCGCACAATACTTCGCGACGGTAATTTTCGCGCCCATCATGGGCTGGTTGACCTCCGCGGTGGGCTGGGCGCACGTGTTCTGGTTTATGGGAGGGCTGGGCATTATTTTGAGCTTTATCTGGCTCAAAGTGATTTACGATCCCTGCGATCATCCCGGCGTGAACAAAGCGGAGCTGGACTACATGGCGGAGGGCGGCGCCCTGATCAATATGGATCAGAAAAGCGAGAAGCAAAAAGTCAGCTTCAGTGATAAGTGGTTCCAGATCAAGCAACTGCTGCAGTCGCGCATGATGATCGGTGTCTACATTGGCCAGTACTGCATCAACGCTCTGACCTACTTCTTTATCACCTGGTTTCCGGTTTATCTGGTGCAGGCAAGGGGCATGTCGATCCTTAAAGCGGGCTTTGTCGCCTCGGTGCCTGCGCTGTGCGGCTTTATCGGTGGCGTGCTCGGCGGGGTGATCTCTGACTGGCTGATGCGCAAAACCGGCTCACTCAATATCGCCCGTAAAACCCCGATTGTGCTCGGCATGTTGCTCTCGACGTCCATGGTGGTCTGTAACTATGTCGAGACGGACTGGGTCGTGGTGCTGTTCATGGCAACCGCCTTCTTTGGTAAAGGAATTGGCGCGCTGGGATGGGCAGTGATGGCGGACACCGCACCGAAAGAGATTAGCGGCCTGAGCGGCGGTCTGTTCAATATGTTCGGTAATGCATCCGGCATTATTACCCCCATCGCGATCGGCTACATCATTGCCTCTACCGGTTCTTATAACGGCGCGCTGGTTTATGTCGGTATCCACGCGTTCGTTGCCGTACTCAGCTACCTGGTGCTGGTGGATAACATCAAACGCATTGAGCTGAAAACACGCTAAGGAGCCTGCATGAATACGCAATCGACGCCCGTTATTACGACTATGCAGGTGGTCCCTGTGGCTGGCTACGACAGTATGCTGCTCAACATTGGCGGGGCACACAATGCCCGCTTCACGCGCAATATCGTGATCCTGACCGACAGTGCAGGACACACCGGGCTGGGTGAAGCACCGGGGGGAGAAACCCTCTATCAGACCTTAATCGAGGCCGCGCCGCAGGTGATCGGTCAGCAGGTCGCCCGTATGAACCGGCTGGTGCAGAAGATTCATCAGGGGAATCAGTCCGCCGATTTCGAGACTTTTGGCAAAGGGGCCTGGACCTTTGAGCTGCGCGTCAACGCGGTCGCGGCACTGGAAGCCGCACTGCTGGACCTTCTGGGACAATGCCTGGGCGTGCCGGTCGCCGAACTGCTTGGACCGGGTAAGCAGCGCGATGAGGTGACGGTTTTAGGCTACCTGTTCTACTTAGGCGATCGCCGTAAAACCGATTTGCCTTATCTGACGGGTGAGAAGGCGCAGCATGACTGGTATCACCTGCGCCATCAGGAAGCGCTGAATAGCGAGTCGGTTGTCCGGCTGGCCGAGGCGGCGCAGGATAAATACGGTTTCAAAGATTTCAAACTCAAGGGCGGAGTGCTGCCGGGCGAACAGGAGATCGCCACCGCGCAGGCGCTGAAAAAGCGCTTCCCCGAGGCGCGCATCACCGTCGATCCTAACGGCGCGTGGTGGCTGGACGAGGCGATCGGATTCTGTAAGGGCATGCAGGATGTCCTGACCTATGCAGAAGATCCCTGTGGCGCCGAGCAGGGTTATTCAGGGCGCGAGGTGATGGCCGAGTTTCGTCGTGCGACCGGATTACCGGTCGCCACCAACATGATCGCCACCAACTGGCGTGAAATGAACCATGCGCTGATGCTCAATGCTGTCGATATCCCACTGGCCGATCCACACTTCTGGACGATGAGCGGCGCCGTTCGGGTCGCGCAACTGTGCGATGAATGGGGCTTAACCTGGGGCTGCCACTCGAATAACCACTTTGATATTTCTCTCGCGATGTTCACCCACGTCGGTGCCGCCGCGCCCGGTAATCCCACCGCCATAGATACGCACTGGATCTGGCAGGAGGGCGATCAACGCCTGACAAAAGAGCCGCTGCAGATCCGTCAGGGCAAAATCACGGTGCCAGATGCGCCTGGCTTGGGCATTGAACTGGATTGGGAACGACTCCGCCTGGCAAACGAACACTACAAATCACTGCCGGCGGGCGGACGTAATGACGCCACAGCCATGCAGTACTTGCTACCAGGCTGGACATTTGACCGTAAACGGCCGGCCTTTGGCCGGGCCTCTGCTTAAGGGATAACAGATGAATACCACACCAAAAATTACCGCCATGCAGGTCATCCCGGTTGCCGGCTATGACAGCATGTTACTGAACCTGAGCGGCGCACATTCGCCTTTTTTCACCCGCAATATCGTGATCATTGAAGACAACGCAGGCCATACCGGCGTAGGTGAAATCCCCGGTGGCGAAAAGATTCGTCAAACCCTGGAAGAGGCTGCCGCGCTGGTGGTGGGCAAAACGATTGGCGAATATAAAAACATCCTGAGCCAGGTTCGCGCCACCTTTGCCGATCGCGATGCCGCTGGGCGAGGTAATCAGACCTTTGATCTTCGCACCACCATTCACGTGGTCACCGGCATCGAAGCCTCACTGCTGGATCTGCTGGGGCAGCATCTGGGCGTCAATGTCGCCTCGCTATTGGGCGACGGACAGCAGCGCGACAAAGTCGAAATGCTGGGTTATCTGTTCTACGTTGGCGATCGCAACAAGACCTCGCTGGCATACCAGCATCAGGACAACGATACCTGCGACTGGTATCGCCTGCGCCATCAGGAAGCGCTCACGCCGGATGCCGTGGTACGGCTGGCCGAAGCGGCCTATGAAAAATACGGGTTCAACGATTTTAAACTTAAAGGCGGCGTGCTGAGCGGCAGTGATGAGGCTGAAGCGATTACTGCACTCGCGAAGCGCTTCCCCCAGGCGCGCGTCACTATCGATCCCAACGGTGCCTGGTCGCTTGACGAAGCCATTACGCTGGGTAAGCAGCTTAAAAACGTCCTCGCCTATGCAGAAGATCCCTGTGGCGCAGAGCAGGGCTATTCGGGGCGTGAAGTGATGGCCGAGTTCCGGCGCGCTACCGGTCTGCCGACGGCGACGAATATGATCGCCACTGACTGGCGTCAAATGGGCCACACGTTGTCATTACAGTCGGTGGATATCCCACTGGCCGATCCGCACTTCTGGACGATGCAGGGTTCCGTGCACGTGGCGCAAATGTGCCACGCGTTTGGCCTGACGTGGGGTTCGCACTCCAACAATCATTTCGATATTTCACTGGCGATGTTTACCCACGTTGCCGCTGCCGCGCCGGGCAAGATCACCGCTATTGATACCCACTGGATCTGGCAGGAAGGCAATCAACGACTGACGAAAACGCCTTTCCAGATTGAAGGCGGCATGGTCGCAGTGCCGCAGGCACCGGGCCTGGGCATTGAACTGGATATGGACCAGGTCATGCAGGCTAACGCGCTGTATCAAAAGCATGGCCTTGGCGCACGTGATGATGCTCAGGCCATGCAGTTCCTGATCCCACAGTGGACGTTTGATAACAAGCGTCCGTGCCTGGTGCGTTAACTTTTTTGGGCTTCCTTCAGGAAGTCCGTTCCACAGGAGTCAAACCATGAGTAATACAGCCTGGCCAAATGAATTCCGTCGCCGCCTGCTGGCAGGTGAAACCCTGATCGGCAGTTGGTGCGCCATGGCAAGTCCCATCTCGACCGAGGTGTTAGGGCTGGCCGGATTTGACTGGTTAGTTCTGGATGGCGAGCACGCACCGAACGATATCACCACGTTTGTTCCCCAGCTAATGGCGCTGAAGGGCAGCCGCAGCGCGCCAGTGGTACGTCCACCCTGTAACGAACCGGTCATCATCAAGCGCCTGCTGGATATTGGTTTTAATAACATCCTTGTTCCCTTCGTCGAGAACGAAGACGAAGCCAGACGTGCGGTGGCCTCCACGCGCTATCCGCCTGCCGGAATTCGCGGCGTGTCGGTTTCCCATCGCAGCAACATGTACGGCACGGTGCCGGATTATAACGCCACCATCAACGACAACATTTCGGTGCTGGTCCAAATAGAAACCCAGCAGGCTGTCGACAACATTGACGCCATCGCCGCGGTTGATGGCGTGGACGGCATTTTTGTCGGGCCGGGCGATCTCTCTGCCGCACTCGGCTATCTCGGGCAGCCAGCCCATCCGGAGGTGTTAACGGTCATCAAACACATCTTTGAGCGGGCAAAAGCCGCCAACAAACCTAGCGGCATTCTGGCACCGGTGGAAGCTGATGCCCGTCGCTATCTCGAATGGGGCGCAACCTTTGTTGCCGTTGGCAGCGATCTCGGTGTTTTCCGCAGTGCCACGCAGGCGTTGTGCGACAAATTTAAAAAGTAATCATCCAGGAGAAACGACATGAAAATTGGCTTTATTGGCCTGGGCATCATGGGCAAACCAATGAGCAAAAACCTGCTGAAAGCCGGTTATTCACTGGTGGTACGCGATCACAATGCAGAAAGCGAAGCTGAGCTGGTGAAGCTGGGGGCGACCACAGCGGCGAATGCCAAAGAACTGGCGCAACAGTGCGATGTGGTGATCACCATGGTGCCAAATTCCCCACAGGTGAAAGAGGTTTGCCTGGGCGAAAACGGCATTATCGATGGCGCGAAACCGGGCCTGATTGTGATCGATATGAGCTCCATTGCGCCGCTGGCGAGCCGTGAAGTCCACGATGCGCTGGCAGCAAAGCAGATTCACATGCTGGATGCGCCGGTGAGCGGCGGCGAGCCCAAAGCGATTGAGGGGACGTTATCCGTGATGGTGGGCGGCGATAAAGCCGTGTTTGACCAGTGCTACGACATCATGAAAGCCATGGCGGGATCGGTGGTTCATACCGGCGATATCGGCGCAGGTAACGTGACGAAGCTGGCAAATCAGGTCATTGTAGCGCTGAATATTGCCGCCATGTCTGAAGCCTTGTCGCTGGCGACCAAAGCGGGCGTCAGTCCGGAACTGGTGTATCAGGCGATTCGTGGCGGTCTGGCGGGCAGCACCGTGCTGGATGCCAAAGCGCCCATGGTGATGGACCGCAACTTTAAGCCGGGTTTCCGCATTGATTTACATATCAAGGATCTGGCTAACGCGCTGGATACCTCGCACAGCCTTGGTGCGCACCTGCCGCTGACGGCGGCCGTGATGGAAATGATGCAGGCGTTGCGTAATGACGGACAGGGGAGTGCCGACCACAGCGCGCTGGCCTGCTATTATGAGAAATTAGCAAAGGTTGAGATCTCTCGCTAATGCCTTGCCCGGCTTCTGTGGAGGCCGGGCCGATTTCACGCTCTGATCGTTAATTAATACCGCCTGGATTGCCTATGAAAATCGTAATCGCACCGGATTCATATAAAGAAAGTCTTTCGGCCCTGGAAGTGGCATCGGCAATCGAAGCGGGGTTCCGTGAGGTTTTTCCCGATGCCCATTATGTGAAAATACCGGTTGCTGATGGTGGTGAAGGCACGGTGGAAGCCATGGTGGCTGCGACCCAGGGAAAGCGGGTCAGGTTAAAGGTCACCGGTCCGCTGGGTGAACCTGTCGAGGCGTTTTACGGCCTGTCGGGTAATGAAGATACCGCCTATATCGAGATGGCGGCGGCCAGCGGCCTGGAGCTGGTACCGGCAGCGCAGCGGGATCCCCTTATCACCACCTCGTTTGGGACTGGGGAGCTAATTAAAAACGCGCTCGATAAAGGCGTCCGACACATCATTATCGGTATCGGTGGCAGCGCCACCAATGACGGTGGTGCTGGCATGATGCAGGCGCTGGGCGCTCGCTTGCTGGATAAACAGGGCGAGCAAATTGGTCGGGGAGGTGGCGCATTGCCTGACCTGGCAAGCATTGACGTTACCGGACTTGACCCGCGCATTCGGCAGTGCCGCGTTGAAGTGGCCTGCGATGTAACCAATACGCTGACGGGCGATCACGGTGCCTCTGCGGTGTTTGGCCCCCAGAAAGGCGCGACGCCGGAACGGGTTGAGCAACTGGATCGAGCCCTGACACATTACGCTGCGCTTATTCAGCGCGATTTGGGTATTGATGTGCTGCAGATCAGCGGTGGCGGCGCTGCCGGTGGCATGGGGGCTGCGCTGCACGCGTTTTGTCAGGCGGAATTACGCCGTGGGATTGAGATTGTGACGGAAGCGCTGGGCCTGGAGGAGCAGGTAAAAGATGCCGATCTGGTCATTACCGGCGAGGGACGAATCGACAGCCAGAGCATCAAGGGCAAGGTGCCGATTGGTGTGGCAAAGGTCGCTAAGCGTTTTAATATTCCCGTGATAGGCATTGCCGGTAGCCTGACTGACGATGTCGGTGTGGTGCATCAGCATGGCCTGGATGCCGTATTTAGCGTGCTTTACCGTATTTGCTCGCTGGATGAGGCGCTAAAAGGGGCAGAAAACAATGTCCGTCTCACCGCGCGCAATGTGGCTGCCACAATGAAAATCGCCGGGTTCCACTAAGCGTATTCACGGCCCTTCACCTGACAGGGCCGTTTGTTCTTTCGCAGTATGCCCGGCTAAGGCATGGAGAGGATGCGCCGTGCCTGTCTGGCGACGTTCTCCATTTCATCCTGAAGCTCCAGCAGTTCCGGCTCCAGCGCTTCGATATCGCTTGCCTGATGAAGCTCTTTCTCAAGCTTACGGCACAGTTGTTTCATCCGCGGGACGCCGCTGTAGCTGGCGCTGCCGTGAAGTTTATGAATGATCTCACGCAGGGAGGTCGCGTCGTTGTCGGCGATAAACTGCGCCATTTTACCGTGCACTTCCGGCAGGAATGCCAACAGCATTCGGAGTAAATCCCGCGCCAGATCCGGCTTATTCGCTGCCTGGCGTAATGCCAGCTTCCAGTCCAGCGTGGGTAATATTGGGGGGATCTCGGGCGCCGTGGTGCTCGGGCTGGGCATATAGCGGGCCAGGACCTGAGCGAGCTTGTTTTCATCAATAGGCTTGGCCAGGTAGTCGTTCATGCCGGCCCGGATAAGATGTTCGCGTTCACCGTCAATAGCGTGGGCGGTAACGGCGACTATCGGGGTGGTTGCGTGGTTGGGCAGCGTGCGGATGATCTCGCTGGCCCGAATGCCATCAATATCGGGCATTTGTATATCCATTAAGATCACGTCCAGCACTTGCCTGTGGGCCACACGGATGGCCTGCTCCGCATTATTGCACAGTACGATATGTTGAACCTGCTCTTCCAGCAGCGCCCCAATCAGCTTGAGGTTAGCGGGATTGTCGTCCACGGCCATCACGGTCAGCGGCAGACGCGGTGAGGCCGATAGTTCGCTGCTGTGACGGGCATGCAGCTCCAGCAGCATCGGCAACAGGCGCGTCTGCGAGACGGGTTTTGCGATGCAGCCATCAATACCACGCACTTTCAGCTCATCGGCCAGTAACATCATCGGACTCGGCAGCGCCATAATGACCTGGTCGGCGCGCTCCAAAAGCGTATGGATCAGCCTGTCCTCAAGCACCTGCGGCTGGCTGGCGTTGACCGGCATGGCCATTAACACAATGGGATAGCGCGACTGGCTCAGGCCCTCCAGGGTTAAACTGTGCTCAACCTGCAACGGCGTGGCACCTAAAATCTCTACCACCGCGCTGGCGACGTCGGGGTTCGCCTCCACATAGGCCATGCGCGTGTTCGACAGTGCATCCAGCACTCGAGGCATACTCGGTGCATTGGGATTGAGGTCTAGTTTAACGCGCACCCAAAAGGTAGAGCCGTGGTTCTGACGGCTGACGAAGGTGATCTCCCCGTTCATTTCCCTTACCAGTTTTTGGGTAATGACCAGCCCCAGCCCCGATCCTCCGTGGCGGCGGGAAATGCTGGCATCCGCCTGGCGAAAGGCCTGAAACAGCTGGGCCTGCTGCTCTTCAGAAATGCCAATGCCTGTGTCGCGAACCTGAATCTCCAGTTCAACATGCGTCGCCGTAATCGTGTGCTGTTCTACCCGTAAATTGATGGTCCCTTTTTCGGTAAATTTAATCGCGTTGCCCATCAGGTTGATCAGGATCTGCTGCAGGCGGAGCGCATCGCCAATCACGTTGTCCGGCACGCTGTTATCGCAGACCACGGTCAACTCCAGCCCCTTCTCATGGGCGGATGGGGCCAGCAAAACCAGGGTTTCATCCAGGGTGGCGCGCAACGGAAAGGGAATGGACTCCAGCATCAGCTTGCCGGCTTCCAGTCTGGAAAAATCAAGCACGTCATTAATGATGGACAGGAGATTGTTGGCCGAGCGCTCAATGGTCAGCATGTAGTCGCGCTGCGTGGTGCGCAGCGGCGTTTTCAACATCTGACGGGTAAAGCCCAGCACGCCATTAAGCGGCGTACGCAACTCATGCGACATATTTGCCAGAAATTCGGATTTGATACGGGCGGCTTCCTGCGCGCGCTTTTTGGCCAGATCCAGCTCGACGTTCTGAATCTCCAACTGCTCCAGCGTTTCCCGCAGGTCCCATGTGGCCTGATCGATATTGTGCTGCATCTCTTCGTGATAGGCGGTGAGCGACATCGCCATCGCGTTGATACCGTTTTTCAGGATACTCAATTCACCCAGCATATGGCCTTCAACCCGGCTGTCCAGTTGTCCACGACGAATTCGGTCAACGGTGCTAACCATATTACGAATAGGGCCGGTGACGTCCCGCATCAGGCGATAGGCAAACAGCATGGCAATACACAGGCAGAACAGCAGCATCAGGGTAGCAATAAAAACTTCCCGATATTGCTGTAAGCGCACGGATTGCAGATCCAGCTCTATCGCCACATAGCCCAACGGGTTACCTGCGGGTTTGGCATCCTGACCCGGCAGCTCATCCACGGCGTAACGTTCAGAGATAATCGGCTTGCGTAAGATCAGCAGGTTGCCACTGCCTTCAACGGACACATCCTCAGGCAGCGCGCGAATAGCCTGCTTGCTTTCCAGACTCAGGTTTTGGTGATTATTAGAGGTGACATAAAGCTGATTATTATCGTCGAAAACGGAGATGGCGCGCACGATCCCGGAATGGCGGCGATGCAGTAAACTGACCAGTTCACGCAGCGCGTCACGATTGTGCCATGTCATGCTGTATTCGGTAGAAACCGCCAGCGGTTCGATGATATTGGCCCCGGCATCGATGACCTGGCGCTGCAGCTCATTATAACGATGCACGACAAAAAATGAGCTGAGCAGTAACCCAACCATCAACGTTGGGGCCAAAATTAAAATCATCATTCGCGCCCGCAGGCTGTATTTGGTCATAATAGTCGCCTGCTGTCCGGCATGAACGTCCCTGTGCATCTGCTGAACCTTGTGCACATCGAATCTTAAAGAGAAAGAACCACACTATGGCGCAATTTTACTCCGCAAAACAGCGCGTGACGACCCAACAACGGATCACCGTCACCATTGAAGACCTCGACCCGTTTGGTCAGGGCGTTGCCCGCTACAAGGGCAAAACCCTGTTTGTCTCGGGCGCGCTGCCCGGAGAGCAGGCCGAGGTCACCCTGCTGGAGGATAAACGCCAGTATGCCAGAGCGAAAGCCGTGCGCCTGCTTAACCACAGTCCTTCACGGGTTGCGCCGCGCTGTCCCCATTTTAGCCGCTGTGGCGGTTGTCAGCAGCAGCATGTCGACGAGGCGTTACAACAGCAAAGTAAATCACGTGCGCTGGCACGGATGTTGACCCAGGCAGCGAACCAGCCGGTGGCGGTTGATGAGATCATTGCCGGACCGGCCTGGGGCTACCGTCGCCGCGTCAGGCTTGGCCTGCAGTGGCAGAACAAAACACAGCAGTTGCTGATGGGGTTTCGCCAGGCGGCCACCAACGATCTCGTCGATATCCAGCAGTGCCCCATCATGGTGCCCCAGCTTGAAGCGCTGATTATTCCGCTGCGCAATTGTCTCACTATGCTTAATGCTGTCAAACGCTTAGGTCATGTTGAGCTGGTGCTGGCTGACAACGGCCCGGTGCTGTTATTGCGCCATCTCGATGCATTAAGTACCGATGATATTGCAAAACTGGAACGTTTTTCGCATCAGCACCAACTGATGCTGTTTCTGGATGATGGAAGCGAGACGCTGCGCGCATCTGGCGATCGGCAGCCGTTTTATCATTCTCACCAGCTTGAGCTAATCTTCAGTCCAAAGGATTTTATTCAGGTCAACGATACGGTGAATCAGCAGATGGTGGCGAAGGCCATTGCGTGGCTGGATTTGCAACCTGAAGATCGGGTGCTGGATCTGTTTTGCGGCATGGGAAACTTTACGCTTCCTGTAGGAAAATCGGTACAAAGTGCCGTGGGTGTGGAGGGCGTTGCAGCATTAGTGCAGCAGGCAGAGTATAATGCTGACGTGAATGCGCTAAAAAACGTCAAATTCTTCCAGCATAATCTGGAAGAAGATGTTTCGCGCCAGCCCTGGGCTATGCAGGGATTTAACAAGGTATTACTCGATCCGGCTCGCGCTGGGGCGGCAGGTGTCATGGCACATGTCGTCAAATTATCGCCAGAATGCGTGGTCTATGTTTCGTGTAATCCTGTGACACTCGCACGTGACAGTGAAACATTGCTGTCAGCGGGTTACCAATTGGAAAGGGTCGCGATGCTGGATATGTTTCCTCATACCCGTCATCTCGAATCCATGGTGCTGTTCAGAAAAAAAATATAAGTGTCCGGCAGGGGCGCTGTGCAGGAGAGGATATGGTTGCGGTCAGAAGTGCGCATTTAAATACGGAAGGGGAGTTTGCCCTTGACCAGTGGATCGCCAGTCTTGGCGTTGCTAACCCGCATTCCTGTGATCGCCTTGCTGAAACCTGGCGCTATTGTGAAGCGCAGACTCAGGGGCATCCTCACCAGTCGCTGCTGCTGTGGCGCGGCATCGAGATGGTGGAAATTCTCTCGATGCTCAGCATGGATATCGAAAGCCTGTGCGCCGCATTGATTTTCCCGCTCGCGAATGACGAAGTGGTCAGCGAAGAAGAGCTGGAAAAAACCGTCGGTCCGGGCATCGTTTCGCTGGTGCACGGGGTCCGCGATATGGACGCCATTCGTCAGCTGAAAGCCATTCATAACGATTCAATGGCTTCTGAGCAGGTGGATAATGTCCGCCGTATGCTGCTCGCCATGGTGGAAGATTTCCGCTGCGTGGTGCTGAAGTTGGCTGAGCGCATCATGAACCTGCGCGAAGTTAAAGACGCGCCGGAAGATGAACGCGTACTGGCGGCGAAAGAGAGCACCAATATTTATGCCCCGCTGGCGAACCGCCTGGGCATCGGTCAGCTTAAGTGGGAGCTGGAAGATTACTGCTTCCGCTACCTGCATCCCGACGAGTACAAGCGCATTGCTAAGCTGCTGCACGAGCGCCGCATTGACCGTGAGCAGTACATCGATAACTTTGTCGATAATCTGCGCAAAGAGATGGCAAAAGAGGGCGTGCGGGCCGAAGTGTACGGCCGTCCTAAACATATCTACAGCATCTGGCGCAAGATGCAGAAGAAGTCGCTGGCGTTTGATGAGCTATTTGATGTTCGCGCGGTGCGTATTGTTGCCGAGCGACTGCAGGACTGCTACGGCGCGCTGGGCACGGTGCACACGCTGTATCGCCACCTGCCCAACGAGTTCGACGACTATGTCGCCAACCCCAAACCTAACGGCTATCAGTCCATTCATACCGTGGTTCTGGGGCCCGAGGGCAAAACCGTCGAGATCCAGATCCGTACCCGCCAGATGCATGAGGACGCCGAGCTGGGCGTCGCCGCGCACTGGAAATACAAAGAAGGGCCGTCGTCCAGCCATGCGCGTGGCGCGGCAGGTCACGAAGAGCGCATTGCCTGGCTACGTAAGCTGATCTCATGGCAGGAAGAGATGGCGGATTCCGGCGAGCTGCTGGAAGAGGTGCGCAGCCAGGTATTTGACGACCGCGTCTATGTCTTTACGCCAAAAGGGGACGTGGTCGATTTGCCGGCAGGTTCTACCCCGCTGGACTTCGCTTACCACATTCACAGCGATATCGGTCACCGCTGCATCGGTGCCAAGATTGGTGGCCGCATCGTGCCCTTCACCTATCAGTTGCAGATGGGCGATCAGGTGGAAGTCATCACCCAAAAACAGCCGAACCCGAGTCGTGACTGGCTGAACCCTAACCTGGGGTTCATCACCACCAGCCGAGGCCGCGCCAAGATTCATAACTGGTTCCGCAAGCAGGATCGCGATAAAAACATTCTTGCCGGCCGTCAGATTCTGGATAACGAGCTGAATCAGATGGATATCAGCCTGCGTGAAGCCGAGAAACTGCTGCTGCCGCGCTATAACGTTACCTCGCTGGACGAGTTGCTGGCTGCCATCGGCGGGGGGGACATTCGCCTTCATCAGATGGTGAATTTCCTGCAGGCGAAGCTCAATAAGCCGACGGCGGAAGAGCAGGATCGTGAAGCCCTGCGCCAACTCACACAAAAATCGCATGCGCCAACGTCACGCAAAGAGAGCGGCCGTGTGGTCGTGGAAGGCGTGGGCAACCTGATGCACCATATTGCACGCTGCTGTCAGCCGATTCCGGGTGACGACATCGTGGGTTTTATCACGCACGGACGGGGCATTTCGATTCACCGCGCCGATTGCGACCAGCTGTCTGAGCTGATTTCCACCGCGCCCGAGCGCATTGTGGATGCCGTATGGGGCGAAAGCTACTCCAGCGGCTACTCGCTGGTCGTAAGGGTGACGGCCAACGATCGTAGCGGGCTGTTACGCGATATCACCACCATCCTCGCGAATGAGAAGGTTAACGTCCTGGGCGTTTCAAGCCGCAGCGATACCAAAAAACAGCTCGCCACCATTGATATGGACATCGAGATTTATAACCACCAGGTCCTGGGGCGCGTGCTGTCTCGCCTGAATCAGGTGCCTGACATTATCGATGCCCGCCGCCTGCACTAATCGTCCGTTATCAGGCGCATGTCTTGACCGACGTGCGCCTGGCTGCTTTTATCACCGCTGTTATGCCAACTGAACACCTGAAGGATTTCCCTATGACGTCAATTGATCGCCTGCTGGGCATTATGAAAACCCTGCGCGATCCGCAGCAGGGTTGCCCGTGGGATCGCGAGCAGACCTTTGCCACTATCGCGCCTTACACGCTGGAAGAAACCTATGAAGTGCTGGACGCCATCCAGCGCGAGGACTTCGACGATCTGCGGGGGGAGCTGGGCGATTTGCTGTTTCAGGTGGTGTTTTATGCCCAGATGGCCCAGGAGCAGGGGCGTTTTAATTTTGATGATATCTGCCATGCCATCAGTGACAAGCTGGAACGCCGCCATCCACACATTTTTGCGGACGGCACGGCAGAGAACAGCGCAGACGTGTTAAAAAACTGGGAAGCGATTAAACGCGCGGAACGGGCAGAAAAAGCGCAGCACTCCGCGCTGGACGATATTCCCAAAGCCCTGCCAGCCCTGATGCGCGCCCATAAAATTCAGAAACGATGCCACAACGTGGGCTTCGACTGGAGCACACTGGGGCCGGTGGTCGATAAGGTGCATGAAGAGATTGACGAAGTCATGCATGAAGCGCAGCAAAGCGTTATCGATCCCCAAAAACTGGAAGAAGAGATTGGCGATCTCCTGTTTGCGACCGTTAACCTCTCTCGTCATTTGGGCAGCAAGGCCGAAACGGCGCTGCAGAAAGCCAACGACAAGTTTGAGCGACGTTTCCGCGCGGTAGAAGCTATTATCAGCGCGCAGGGCCTGACAATGCCGGGGGCGACGCTGGAGCAGATGGAGGCCGCCTGGCAGCAGGTAAAGGCAACGGAAAAAAGCTGATTATTCCTGCACCGCGCATAAAGTGTGCGCTCGAGCTTACTCGATTCAGCCTGACGTCAGATTTGTGACGCAGGTCAAAATTTTGTTTACCGCTATCCGCTATGTTACCCGCAGCAATGCTTTGGGAGAGGGATGTGATTCATCAATTGTGGCTGATAGCGGTTTCCAGTATACTGTTTTCCCGTCCTGGTTATTCCACCGTCTTTAAACCTAAACTCTCAGGTTCAGCATGACAACGAATTATATTTTTGTGACCGGCGGGGTCGTATCCTCTCTGGGTAAAGGCATTGCCGCAGCCTCCCTCGCAGCCATTCTCGAAGCGCGTGGTCTGAATGTGACCATCATGAAACTGGATCCGTACATCAACGTCGATCCGGGTACCATGAGCCCTACTCAGCATGGTGAAGTGTTTGTCACCGATGATGGTGCCGAAACCGATCTGGATTTGGGTCACTACGAGCGCTTCATCCGCACTAAAATGTCGCGCCGTAACAACTTCACCACGGGCCGTATCTACTCAGAAGTCCTGCGCAAAGAGCGTCGCGGTGACTACCTTGGCGCCACTATTCAGGTCATCCCTCATATCACGAATGCGATCAAAGAGCGCATTCTTGAAGGCGGTGAAGGCCACGATGTGGTGCTGGTCGAAATCGGCGGTACGGTCGGTGATATCGAATCCCTGCCGTTCCTGGAAGCGATTCGTCAGATGGCGGTGGATGTGGGCCGCGAGCATACGATGTATATGCACCTGACGCTGGTGCCTTACATGGCCGCCGCAGGCGAGGTGAAAACCAAGCCGACGCAGCACTCGGTCAAAGAGCTGCTCTCCATCGGTATTCAGCCTGACGTGCTCATTTGCCGGTCCGATCGTGCGGTGCCAGCCAATGAGCGTGGCAAAATTGCCCTGTTCTGTAACGTGCCGGAAAAAGCCGTTATCTCGCTGAAAGACGTCGATTCAATTTATAAAATTCCTGGCATGTTGAAATCACAGGGCCTGGACGACTACATCTGTAAGCGTTTCAACCTGAACGCCCCGGAAGCCAATCTGGCCGAGTGGGAGCAGGTGATTTATGAAGAAGCCAATCCGGGCGGCGAAGTCACCATTGGCATGGTGGGCAAATATGTCGAGCTGCCGGATGCCTATAAATCCGTTATTGAAGCGCTGAAGCACGGCGGTCTGAAAAATCGTGTGACCGTAAACATCAAGCTGATCGACTCACAGGACGTTGAAACCCGTGGTGTCGAATTGCTGAAAGATTTGGATGCCATTCTGATCCCTGGTGGCTTTGGCTACCGTGGCGTAGAAGGCAAGCTAATGACGGCGAAATACGCGCGTGAAAACAACGTGCCTTATCTCGGCATCTGCCTCGGCATGCAGGTCGCACTGATGGAGTTCGCCCGTAACGTCGCCGGAATGGAAGGCGCTAACTCCACTGAATTTGTGCCAGACTGTAAGTATCCGGTGGTGGCACTGATCACCGAATGGCGTGACGAAGAAGGCAACGTGGAAGTGCGTACTGAACAGAGCGATCTGGGTGGCACCATGCGCCTGGGCAGCCAGCAGTGCCAGCTGAATCCGGAAAGTAAGGTTCGCCAGCTGTACGGTTCTGACACCATTGTTGAGCGCCATCGTCACCGCTATGAAGTGAACAACATGCTGCTGAAGCAAATTGAGGCAGCGGGTTTACGCGTGGCAGGTCGTTCAGGTGACGATCAGTTGGTTGAGATCATTGAGATCCCGAATCATCCATGGTTTATTGCTTGCCAGTTCCACCCTGAGTTCACATCGACGCCTCGCGATGGTCATCCGTTGTTTGCGGGTTTTGTGAAAGCAGCACATGAGCATCAGAAGCGTTTAGCGAAATAAGTTTAACGAACAACGCGCGAACTTTTCGCGCGTTGTTTGTCTTAGGATTGACTAACTTGTACTGAGGAAAATCGTAATGGCCAAAATCGTAAAAGTCATCGGTCGCGAAATTATCGACTCACGTGGCAACCCAACTGTTGAAGCAGAAGTTCACCTGGAAGGTGGTTTCGTTGGTCTGGCTGCGGCACCTTCAGGTGCATCTACCGGTTCTCGTGAAGCACTGGAACTGCGTGACGGTGACAAATCCCGTTTCCTGGGCAAAGGCGTAACCAAAGCCGTTGCTGCGGTTAACGGCCCGATTGCTGAAGCGGTAAAAGGCAAAGACGCGAAAGATCAGGCGAACATCGATAAAATCATGATCGACCTGGACGGTACTGAGAACAAATCTAACTTCGGTGCTAACGCCATTCTGGCTGTTTCCCTGGCAGCAGCGAAAGCCGCAGCGGCCTCTAAAGGTCAGGCGCTGTATGAGCACATCGCTGAACTGAACGGCACCCCGGGCAAATACTCTATGCCACTGCCAATGATGAACATCATCAACGGCGGCGAACATGCAGACAACAACGTCGACATTCAGGAATTCATGATTCAGCCGGTTGGCGCTTCAAACGTTAAAGAAGCGATCCGTATGGGTTCTGAAGTGTTCCACAACCTGGCAAAAGTGCTGAAAAGCAAAGGCATGAGCACGGCGGTGGGTGACGAAGGTGGCTATGCGCCAAACCTGGGTTCTAACGCCGAAGCGCTGGCCGTTATCGCTGAAGCGGTAAAAGCAGCCGGTTACGAGCTGGGTAAAGACATCACTCTGGCCATGGACTGTGCGGCTTCTGAATTCTACAAAGATGGCAAATACGTTCTGGCCGGTGAAGGCGGTAAAGCGTTTACCTCAGAAGAGTTCACCCACTTCCTGGAAGATCTGACTAAACAGTATCCGATCGTTTCTATCGAAGATGGCCTGGACGAGTCTGACTGGGATGGCTTCGCCTACCAGACCAAAGTGCTGGGCGACAAAATCCAGCTGGTGGGCGACGACCTGTTCGTAACCAACACCAAAATCCTGAAAGAAGGTATCGAGAAAGGCATCGCTAACTCTATCCTGATCAAATTCAACCAGATCGGTTCACTGACCGAAACCCTGGCTGCAATTAAAATGGCGAAAGATGCAGGCTATACCGCTGTGATCTCTCACCGCTCAGGCGAAACTGAAGATGCGACCATCGCTGACCTGGCGGTCGGTACAGCTGCGGGCCAGATCAAAACCGGTTCAATGAGCCGTTCTGACCGTGTTGCTAAGTACAACCAGCTGATCCGTATCGAAGAAGCGCTGGGTTCAAAAGCCCCCTTCAACGGTCTGAAAGAAGTTAAAGGTCAGTAAGTTTACTGCCGTCTGACTTCTGATCATAACCCGCCCACGTGGCGGGTTTTTTTATGCCCGGACCTTATGCGGCTTCCGCCATCTTTTTGCGCGACGTCTATGCTGTTTACATCCGTTCTTAATAAAACCCACCGACACTGAATAACGAGCAAGGTGCGCCGGGCTGACCCCGCACCTTACCGCTGGCCTGAAGCACGCGCTTCAGGTTCACATTTCTGACAGGCAGAAGGGGGAAACGCATGAGACTGGCTTCTTATAACGTGGAAAACCTGTTCGATCGCGCCAGAGCAATGAACCAAAACGAATGGCGTGAGGGCAAACCGACGCTGGAAAAATTCGCCCAACTGAATGCACTGCTGGGGCAGGTGGAATACAGCGATGCGACTAAGAAGCAAATGGTGGAATTGATGGAGGCGCTGGGGCTGCAAAAGTCAGATACCGGGCCCTTTGTTATCCTCCGGCGTAACCGGGGCAAGCTGTTGACCCGCCCCACAGACAACAGCGGAATAAAGATTATTGCCGCAGGACGCGCCGACTGGGTCGGTTCGCTGGAACTGCGGCGTGCGCCGGTAGATGAAATAGCTATGGGATTAACAGCGCAGGTCATGATTGACCTCAAGGCAGATATTTTGACCGTTGTTGAGGCAGAAAGCCGGCCCGCTTTACTGGAATTTAATAACGCCATGCTGCCTGCGCGCCAGGGAACGCCTTTTGATCACGTCATGGTGATTGACGGCAACGATGAGCGGGGCATTGATGTTGGCCTGATGACAGGAGCAGGCTTCGCAATCGACACCATTCGCAGCCACGTTGATGATAAGGATAAGCAGGGCGACCTGATTTTCTCGCGCGACTGTCCCGAATTTGCGATTCCGCTACCCGATGGACAAACCCTGCACGTGCTGGTTAACCATTTTAAAAGCAAAGGCTACGGTGCCAAAACGCTTTCCGACGCCCGCCGTAAACTGCAGGCCGAACGGGTGAAGGCAATTTATCAGCAGCGAATTAAAGAGGGACAAACGCTGATTGCTATCACCGGAGACTTTAACGATACGCCGGACAGCGAGGCGCTGGCACCTCTGCTGAAAGAAACCGATCTGAAAGATATCTTCACCCATGAAAAATTTGATAACGGCGGCTATCCAGGAACCTGGGGCGGCTGCAGCGCCAGTAATAAAATTGACTACATTTTACTGTCCCCCGCGCTGTGGAAAAAAGTGGAAAAGGGCGGCGTGTGGCGCAAAGGGATGTGGCCAGGCGTGCGCCCGGTAAAATGGGAAACCTATCCCGAACTGAAAAAAGAGGTGAATGCCGCCTCGGATCATGCGGCAGTCTGGGTGGACCTGAAGATCTAGTCCGAGGTATAGACGGCACAGGTCGCGGCGCTGACCGCAGCCTGTGCAGCCACAGCATTACAGCGACTGAATGATGCGTTTCAGTAAACGAATGCGCGGTTCAATGCTGTTCAGTTCCATATATTCAGACGGGCTATGAAAATTTGCGCCGATGGGGCCAAACCCATCCAGTGAGGGCGTGCCCACTGCGGCGGTATGGTTGGCATCCGAGCCCCCGCCTACAGCCTGCCAGCTAATCTCAATGTCTTCTGTTTGCCCGGCTTGCTCAACGATCTGCATTAGCGCTTCTGTTTTAGCATCTGGCGTCATGGCAGGCGTGTAAGCCTGCTGGGTAACCTGCGTCGTTACGCCGGGCTCCGCCTCAAAATGCGCAAGGGCTTTCATCGCCATGTTGACCCGCTCAAACTCAGCGTTAAGCTGAAAGCGCACGTCTACGATCATCTCTGCGTGGTCTGGCACAATATTTGCCGCGTCCCCGCCTGAAATCACGCCGGTGTTTACCGTTGTGCCCTGTGCGGGATCGGCCAGGTTCGCAACGGCAATGACGCTGTACGCCAGTGCGTTGATGGCTGAACGGCCTTTATCGGGATCGTTGCCCGAATGCGCAGCAACGCCGCTAAAATTCAGCCGATACCGCGCCATGCCTTTCCGTGCTTTGACCAGTGAGCCATCGCTTCTCGCCGCTTCGCCAACCAGCACGCAACGGCTGCGTTTTGCCAACCCGGTCAACCAGTGATGAGAATACACCGATCCGGTTTCTTCATCGGGATTCATGGCGACGGCAATAGATAAACGATCGCGCTCAGCGTGATTCAGCCCACGTAATGCCCAGAGAATGGTCAGCAATCCCCCTTTCATGTCCGCCACGCCGGGGCCTCTGGCGCGATCGCCCTCAAGAGAGAAAGGACGTGCAGCCACCGTTCCCACAGGAAAAACGGTATCCATATGCCCCACCAGTAAAACATCATAATGCTCTGCATCAGGTTTGTTGGTAACCAGCAGGCCCGGGCCCACCTTGTCGTCCAGCTCAACACGTTGACAGTGCCAGCCATCCTGTTGATACCATTGCTGAAAGTGCTGGTATACCTGTTCCACGCCTTCCACCGAGCCCGTTCCGCAGTCAATATTGACAACCTGTTCCAGTTCCTGAAGATACTGTGTTAATTCCATAGGTTACTCCGCAATCATCAGTCGCATAACTATCATGGCGCCGAAGGCATTCAGCACCGACAGGGCAATCATCAAAGGGATACGTTTTGCTGGAATGCCGATCACGCCAAGAATGCGTCCAGCGTACTGGACCTGTGAACCCATCAGGTAGATGGCTGGCGCAAGGATAGCCAGATGGGCACCGGTCAGAATCCCTCGCTCAAATAAACTGATGGCAACGCCCACGCCACCGCCCATGGACATCCAGCCGCCAATGAGCACCGCGGCGGCCTCGCCCGGCAGGCCGAAAAGCCGCATCAGGGGGCCGAACAGCCATGCCATGCCAGCCAGCGTGCCGGTGAGTTCCAGGGCATAAATAATAATGAAGGCCATCAGAACGTTAGGCAGTGTGCTGGTCGTCGCGATGGTCCAGCCTTTTCGCGCTCCGGCCACAAAGACATCGGTGATCATCGGTTTAGTTGAGTCAGTCATTTTTTACCTCTGTACCTTGTCTGCGTTCGCCGATCGTCAGGATCAGGCGAACCAGATTAGCGCCCACGATTTTCATGACGAACATTACCGCCACGCACAGACCAATTGAGGCTGGAACGGCATGCGAGCCATCAAGCGCTATCAGGGTAAACAGCACCGCACCGGAGGAGAAAAAGTTGGTAATCATCGCGCCAGCGGAAAACTGAAACATAGTAAAAATTGTTTTTTCTTTTTCCGTGATCTGCCCTTCATCAGCCAGTACGCGGGTTAATGATGCGCCAACATCCGTGCTTTGCAGACTCCCAATCATGGCCAGCCCGGTTGAGCCTGGGATCCCCATCAGAGGCCGCAGTAGCGGGGTAAGTAGCTTACGGGCTGCACGAAGTGCGCCGTAGTGCTCAAGCACGTTGATCATGCCTAACGCAAACATAACTGCAGGGATCAAGCCAAATGCGAACAGGAACCCATCCATTGCCCCATAACCGCCTTTTCCCCGAAAGGCGCTTTGCGCGACATCCAGGGTGTCGGTTTGAAGACTGACACCGGATACCACTTTTCCGAATGCCCCGTTTAATGTGGTGAAGTCAAACACGCCATACCACTCTTTTCCGCCAAGCAGACCGGAGAAAAACACCATGGCAAACAGCAAGGCCAGGTAAGCGCCCGGTCCGACCTTAAGCGGTTCGGATTGAGAAGAGTCAGTCATCGTTTATTTCCTTACATCTTTGGCGACAAAAGGCGATGCTAAAAGTGGGATGTAAGCGGAGGAATGATGACGATCAATTTGCAGGACAAAGAGCCAGCAACGGGCCAAATAGTGCTAATCAGCTCACAATAATCAGTGAAATTCGCCTCTGGATAAACGCAAAAATCCGGCTTGCCTTAGACAAAGTCAGCCACGCCGCATCACCTGACATGATCTTAACCCGGAGTTCTGCGATAATCGCGTTTTGCTAAAACCACAGAGACCATTATGCAGTACCCGATTAACGAAATGTTCCAGACGCTGCAAGGCGAAGGTTATTACACCGGCGTGCCGGCTATTTTCATCCGCTTACAGGGATGTCCGGTAGGATGCAGCTGGTGTGACACCAAACACACCTGGGAAAAACAGGCGGATCGGGAAACATCATTAGGCGATATTCTGGTCAAAACGGTGGAAAGCGATGCCTGGGGCAACGCCGATACGGCGACGCTGCTCAGCAGCATCGCGCAACAGGGCTGGACGGCCCGCCATGTGGTGATCACTGGCGGCGAACCGGCCATTTACGATTTACGCCCGCTGACCGCATCGCTGGAGGCGGCAGGATTTCAATGCCAGATTGAGACCAGCGGAACCCATGAAATCCACTGTTCCGAACAAACCTGGGTTACCGTTTCACCCAAGGTAAATATGCGCGGCGGATACGACGTGCTGGCTCAGGCCCTGAGCCGTGCGGATGAAATCAAACATCCGGTTGCCCGGCAACGTGATGTGGAGGCGTTAGACGACCTGCTGGCTGGCATTCAGGACAGCAAAGCTCGAATCATTGCGCTGCAGCCAATTAGCCGCAAAGATGAGGCGACAAAACTTTGTATTGAAACCTGTATTGCGCGCAACTGGCGCCTGTCGATGCAGACACATAAATATCTGAACATCGCCTGATAAGACTCAGGCGGCCTCTCGCCGCCTGACCGTTATTGCTTCGCTTTCCAGGCCTCAAAAGCCTGTTTGATCTCCGCTTTGGCCGCGCTGTCGTCTTCGAATCCCTTCAGCTCCACGTTTTTACGCCCTTCCGGCAGCGCTTTATAGACGCGAAAGAACGCTTCCAGCCGCTGCTGTTCCAGCTTTGGCAGATCGGCGACCGTCTGAATCGCATCATAGGTCGGATCGACTTTGCTGGCCGGAACCGCCACGATTTTGTCATCCACTTCGCCACCGTCGATCATTTTCAGTACGCCAATCGGGCGCAGTTTAATTAATGTCCCGGGCGCAAGTGGGGCGCGGGTGTAGAAGATCACATCCAGCGGATCGTTATCGCCGCCCAGCGATTGCGTCAGCGAACCGTAGTTTGCCGGATAAGCGACCGGCATCGACTGAAAACGATCGGCAACGATAAAACCGGTTTTCGCATCGGTTTCATATTTGATGATTCCGCCTGCCGGAATTTCCGTCACGGCATAGAATTCGTCGGGCAGTGAATCGGGTTGTGGAAAGCTGAGGATGTTTTCCGCCTGAACGGCGGCAGAGGCGGTGATAAAAAAGAGACAAGCAAAAAGCGGTTTTACCAGGTTCATTGTTGATTCTCTTGATCTTTAATGAAGGAGAGAACAGCCTGGTGGGGAAAGATGACAGAAGGATGACGTCAGACAGAGGAGGAGAGTTCAGCTGATGTCGTGCAGGAGAGGCGGCAGCAGGCCGATCAACAGGTCAGTAAGCGGGTGACCGGCCCTGCGCTGCCGTACAGAGCAGATTAACCGCGATAGGTGCAGCCTGCAGTACAGGTTTCTTTGATCATCACCGCACTCAGCAGCGGCAGGCGAGGCTTCATGTGATCCCAAATCCATTTTGCCAGGACTTCGCTGGTGGGATTCTCCAGTCCGGGGATCTCATTAAGATAATAGTGATCGAGCCTGTCATAGAGGGGTTTAAACGCCGCTTTCAGCTCAGCAAAATCCATGACCCAGCCGGTATGCGCATCCACTTCACCGGTAATTTCCAGACGAACAAGGAATGAGTGACCGTGCAGACGGCCGCATTTGTGTCCTGCCGGCACATTGGGTAAATAGTGTGCGGCTTCGAACTGGAACTCTTTAAATAACGTGGTAGACATAATCGCTCTCAGGCATTAAAAACGGCTGAATTCTACCTGAAAGAGCAGTTTTTCGCATCTGCTAAGCGCCGTTAAACGACGATTAAGCCAGAATAGTAAAAGGATTCGCGCGCCTTTCCCAAAATGCGCTCAGCCATGACCCGGATCGTCAGCCGGAAGCCGCGCCACGATAGCTTCCGCTATGCCGTAATCCTCAATCAGCAGCCGTTGCTGCTCTGAACGTGACAGCGGCGTAAAGGTTTCCTTTCCCTCAGAGTCCCTGATCACCCGTTCTCCCTTCACGATTCCGGTGATGCTCCCTGCGCTGGCGCGGCGAATCAGCAAGGCACCGTCAAAGCGGCTGCTATGTCGGCTCTGTTGATGACGTGACTGAAACGCGTCAACGGGGAGGCCGGTAGTCAGAATTTTGCAGTCGATTCCTGCCCGACCCAGCGGTTTCCAGTGTATGTACCAACTGCCGTCTCGCTCATAAACGCGTGTGCCCCAGACGGGATGGGGATTCAGCCTGGCTTCCAGCGGGAGCGGATGGCCATGGAGCAGCGTGCTGTCAACCACCCGCGTGCCTGCATCCATGTTAACAAACAGCATGCCATGACCGGGGGAACCTGCGGGCGTCGGACGTGAGGACAGCATGGTGGAAAGGCCAAACTGCACGTTAAATCCCACGTGTATCAGCAGGGCATGCAGCGCGCCATGGCCCGCCCAGCAGGTGCCGCCTGTGCCATAGGTTAACCAGTGAGTGAAAAAGTCGGTTGCCGTGCTGCCGGGCAAGGGGAGGGCGCTGTCGTGGTCAGTCATCAGACGGCGGCGGAGATTATCAAAGGGTACCGACTGGCACCAGGCGCGATATATCTCACTCAGTCCGATCTCATCAGGAGCGGGAGGCGCGCTAAACCCCAGTTTTTGCAGAATCTGCTCCGCCATTGCTTGCGGTAACGCGGTGATAATGCCTGGCACCTGTCGTCGCTCCTGGTCGTTTTCCTGTTGTTAACCCAGCAATTTGCCGCGATCACCCGTCGTAAAGTCCAGTGAGCGCCGTGATTACCTGAGTGTGTTAACTCTCAATATTCTTACCACTTTTAACGATTAATTTTATCTGAAAAACCATTTAGTCATTTTGGTTATTTGATATGTCGAAGGCGTATTTAATCGTTAATATAGCAGCCTGTACCCTTTCTTCTCTTCCGCTACTATTCGGTCCGGACTTCTGCTACTGGAATTTTTATCGCGATGACGACTCAGGCACCAGGCACAATGCTTCCGCTCTCTCCGGAGCAACTTGCTCGTTTACAGGCAGCAACGACAGATTTTTCCACCACTCAGATGGCCTGGCTCTCTGGCTATTTCTGGGGCATGGTCAATCAAACGCCAGGCCAGGCGGTTGCCAGCGCGCCTGCGCAGGCTGAAACCCCGGCGATTACGCTGCTCTCTGCTTCACAAACCGGCAATGCCCGCCGGGTAGCCGAGCAGTTACGCGATGACCTGCAGGCGGCAAAACTGACCGTGAATCTGGTCAACGCGGGCGACTTTAAATTTAAGCAGATTGGCCAGGAAAAAATTCTGATTGTCGTGACCTCGACGCAGGGCGAAGGCGAACCACCGGAAGAGGCCGTTGCGCTGCATAAATTCCTGATGTCTAAGAAAGCGCCCAAAATGGACGGCGCGGCCTTTGCCGTGTTTGGTCTGGGCGATACCTCCTATGAATTCTTCAGCAAAGCGGGCAAAGATTTTGACAGCCGCCTGGCCGAACTGGGTGCAGAACGACTGCTGGATCGGGTCGATGCGGATGTTGAATATGCCGAGCAGGCCAGCGCCTGGCGCGCGGCAATTACTGCTGCACTGAAAGAACGCGTACCGGCAGCGTCACCGGCCCAGAGTGCGGCAACCGTCGCCGGCAGCGTGAACGAAGTCTTTACCAGCCCTTACACTAAAGAGCAGCCGCTTAGTGCCAGCCTGGCGGTGAACCAGAAAATTACCGGGCGCGATTCGGACAAAGATGTGCGTCATATCGAGATCGACCTGGGCGATTCAGGGTTACGCTACCAGCCTGGTGATGCGCTGGGCGTCTGGTATGAGAATGACGCCGCGCTGGTTAACGAGCTGCTTGAACTGGTGTGGCTAAAAGGCGATGAGCCGGTTGAGGTGCAGGGCCAGACGTTACCGCTGGCAGAGGCGTTGCAGAAACATTTTGAGTTAACGGTCAATACGGCGCAAATCGTGGCGCAATATGCGAGCTTAGCGCGTAACGACGAACTGCTGTCACTGGTGGATGATAAAGCCAAACTGCAGCAGTATGCGCAACGCTATCCGATTGTTGATATGGTTCGTCTGGCACCAGCCCAACTGAGCGCAGAACAGTTATCCGGCTTGCTGCGTCCGTTAACGCCGCGTCTTTACTCTATCGCTTCGTCTCAGGCCGAAACCGATACCGAAGTACATATCACCGTGGGGGCCGTGCGCTTTGATATTGAAGGGCGCCCGCGCGGCGGCGGCGCTTCCACCTGGCTGGCGGATCGCATTGAAGAAGACGGTGAGGTGCGCGTGTTTATCGAACACAACGATAATTTTCGCCTGCCCGCCAACCCGGATGCACCGGTCATTATGATTGGGCCTGGCACAGGTATTGCGCCGTTCCGCGCCTTTATGCAGCAGCGCGAGAACGACGGCGCCAGCGGTAAAAACTGGCTATTCTTTGGCAATCCCCACTTTACTGACGATTTCCTGTATCAGGTGGAATGGCAGAAATACGTGAAAGATGGCCTGTTAACGAATATCGATCTGGCCTGGTCGCGCGATCAGGCCGAGAAAATTTACGTACAAGATAAAATCCGCGCTAAGGGTGCGGAGGTGTGGAGCTGGTTACAGGAAGGCGCGCACCTTTACGTCTGCGGCGACGCCAATCGTATGGCAAAAGACGTTGAGCAGGCATTACTGGATGTGGTGGTCGAACACGGCGCTATGGATCGTGAAACGGCTGACGAATTTTTAAGTGAGCTGCGCATTGAGCGCCGTTATCAGCGAGACGTTTACTAATGACTGAAAAATACCCTGGCCCGCTGGTGGTTGAAGGCAAACTCACCGACGCTGAGCGTTTAAAAAAAGAGAGCAACTACCTGCGCGGTACCATCCTTGAGGACCTCGACGAGGGCCTGACCGGTGGTTTCAGCGGCGATAACTTCCTGCTGATCCGTTTTCACGGCATGTATCAGCAGGATGACCGCGATATTCGTGCTGAACGTGCGGAGCAAAAACTTGAGCCTCGCCATGCGATGATGCTGCGCTGTCGTCTGCCGGGCGGGATCATTACGCCCACACAGTGGCTGGCGATTGATAAATTTGCTACCGATAAAACCCTTTACGGCAGCATCCGTTTGACCAACCGTCAGACTTTCCAGTTTCACGGCATTCTGAAGAAGAACGTGAAGCCGACGCACCAGATGCTGCACGAAGTGGGGCTGGATGCGCTGGCGACCGCGAATGACGTTAACCGTAACGTCCTCTGCACCTCAAACCCAGTGGAGTCTGAGTTGCATCAGGAAGCCTATGAGTGGGCCAAAAAGCTGTCGGAGCATCTGCTGCCGCAAACCCGCGCTTATGCCGAGATCTGGTGGGATCAGGAAAAAGTGGCCACCACCGACGAAGAGCCGATCCTGGGCCAGACCTACCTGCCGCGTAAGTTTAAAACCACGGTGGTGATTCCGCCGCATAACGATGTTGATCTGCACGCTAACGATCTGAACTTTATCGCGATTGCGGAAAACGGCAAGCTGGTGGGCTTTAACCTGCTGGTGGGCGGCGGCCTGTCTATCGAGCACGGTAATAAAGCCACCTACGCGCGTACCGCCAGCGAATTTGGCTACTTCCCGGTCGATAAGATCCTGGATGTGGCAGCAGCGGTAGTGACGACCCAGCGCGACTGGGGCAACCGTACCGATCGTAAAAACGCCAAAACCAAATACACGCTGGAACGCGTAGGCGTAGAGACGTTTAAGGCGGAAGTCGAGAAGCGCGCCGGTGTCACGTTTGCACCGACACGTCCTTACGAATTCACCACCCGTGGCGATCGCATTGGCTGGATCAAGGGCATTGATAACAAGTGGCATCTGACGCTGTTCATCGAAAACGGTCGTCTGCTGGATTATCCGGGACGTCCGCTGAAAAGCGGCGTGGCGGAAATCGCCAAAATCCATCAGGGCGATTTCCGTCTGACCGCCAACCAGAACCTGATTGTGGCAGGCGTGCCGGAAAGCCAAAAAGCGCAGATTGAAGCGATTGCCCGCGAACACGGCCTGATGGAAAACGTGACGGCCCAGCGGGAAAACTCGATGGCCTGCGTGGCGTTTCCAACCTGTCCGCTGGCGATGGCGGAGGCTGAACGTTTTCTGCCGTCTTTCGTGACGAAAGTCGAAGAGATCATGCACAGCCATGGCGTAGGCGAAGAGCACATAGTGTTACGCGTTACCGGTTGTCCGAACGGCTGTGGCCGTGCCATGCTGGCAGAAGTAGGCCTGGTGGGGAAAGCGCCGGGCCGTTACAACCTGCATATCGGGGGTAACCGCATCGGAACGCGCATTCCACGTATGTATCGCGAAAATATTACTGAAAGTGAAATTCTCGCCACACTTGATGAGCTGGTAGGTCGCTGGGCGAAAGAGCGCGAGGCCGCAGAAGGCTTTGGTGACTTCGTGATTCGGGCTGGCATTGTTACGCCGGTGTTGGATCCTGCGCGCGACTTCTGGCAGGAGGCAAAATGAGTATCGATCTTGCAGCACTGAATGAGATGTCGAAGGTCCAGCGCGCGATGGCGTTGGCGGCAACCAACGCCCAACTGGAAAAGGCCACGGCTGAAGAGCGTGTAAGCTGGGCTCTGGAAAATCTGCCGGGGGCTTACGTGCTCTCGTCCAGCTTTGGCATTCAGGCTGCGGTATCGCTGCATCTGGTGACGCGCGTACAACCGGATATTCCGGTCATCCTCACCGATACCGGCTATCTGTTTCCGGAAACCTACCGCTTTATTGATGAACTGGCTGACCAGCTTAACCTTAACCTGCAGGTGTTCCGGGCGGAAACCTCGCCAGCGTGGCAGGAAGCCCGCTACGGCAAGCTGTGGGAGCAAGGGGTAGAGGGCATTGAACAGTACAACCAGATCAACAAAGTTGAGCCGATGAATCGGGCGCTGGAAACCCTGGGCGCCCAAACCTGGTTTGCGGGCCTGCGACGCGATCAGTCAGGCAGCCGCGCTACATTGCCGGTACTGGGCGTGCAGCGCGGCGTGTTTAAAGTGCTGCCAATTATTGACTGGGATAACCGCCAGATTCATCAGTATCTGCAAACCCACAACCTGAAATACCATCCGCTGTGGGAGGAAGGCTATCTGTCTGTCGGAGATACGCACACCACGCGCAAGTGGGAGCCGGGGATGGCAGAAGAAGAAACGCGTTTCTTTGGCCTGAAACGTGAGTGCGGCCTGCACGAAGGCTAACTGACGCGCTTAGTTCTGGTAACGGGCGATCCTCTGGGGTCGCCCGTTTTGCTATGGCCTCTGTCATCGCCTCAGGGGAAGGATGTCGGCTGCGATCAAAACGCCGTCTCGACGCTGTCCACCACCCGGTATTCATCATCCACTAAGGGAAGATAACGCCATTTATCAAATGCCGTGCACGGATGAGAAATACCGCATCCGACCCAGTCTCCCGGCATCAGCGATTCATCGTCAGGCACGCGTAAATAGGCGTGCTGATCGTTAACCTCACTGATGTGCAGATGCGTGCCGGTTCGTGGCGCGGTGCCATCCGGCTGGCGAATCCACAAAGGCACGGGCAAATCCTGATCGAAAGGCACGTCCCGTCTGCCGAAATCCAGCAGCGCCAGACCAGATTCAGGGCGGGAAAGCACGCGCCCCCAGATTTCCAGGGCCGCTTCAAAATGGTGGTCAGCGCCGGGCTGGGAAAAAGGCGCAATACGCGAATAGAGCCCGCTGTCGTGTGCCATGTAGGCACCCGAGCGAATCAAAGGCTGAACCGGCAGCGGCAAAACGGCCTGGGTAAAACAGGCTGTCACCACATCAAACCACGCCCCCCCGCCTGCGCTGAGCAGAATCGTCTTGCTGTGGAACAGCTGGCGTTCAGCCAGCATTCTGGCGCAGTCCAGCATAACGTTGCAGTAGTGCTGAATTAACGCCACGCCAGCCGCATCCCGCCCGGCACCCAGCGCGCCTTCATAGCCTGCGATACCTACAAGATGAAGATGGCGACTTTGGGCGATGCGCTCAGCAATCGCCAGCACCTCCTCTTCGGTTCTGCATCCTGTTCTGCCGCCGGGAATCGACACTTCAATCAAGACCGCAATGGCCGTGTCGCCCAGGTTTTGCTCCAGCAGCGTAACGCCCGCCAGGGAGTCAACGTAACAGAGAAAGCCGTGGTCAGGATGCCGACGCTGCCATTCACCAATCCAGCGAATTCCGCCAGGATCGACACATTCGTTTGCCAGAAACACGTTGCGGATACCGAAATGGCGCAGGGCGCGCACCTGAGCAGGTGTTGCTGCGCTAATCCCCCACGCGCCGCCCTGGGTCACGGCCCGGCGTAAGACTGCCGGTGCCATTGAGGTTTTGCCATGTGCTGCCAGCATGACGCCTTTCTCCTGGCAAAACGCTGCTAACTGCCGCAGGTTGTTTTCCAGAGCGGACTGTTTCATTACCATGACGGGCGAAAAGACATCTTCACTACTCAGCACGGCGGTGCCGACCTTAAGGGGAGCATCGCCCTCACCGGCAACCGATTTAAAGCGGGGCGACGGCTGCGCAGTGTCCAGCTTCGCGTCTGCGATCAGCGGAAAATGTAAAGACATGGCGGCTCCTTAGTGCTCAAGCACGCGTGACAGAAACTGTTGCGTGCGCGGATTCTGCGGATGAACAAAAATGTCGTCCGGCTTACCCTGCTCAGCAATCACGCCCTGATCCATAAAAACAACGCGATCGGCTGTTTTCCGGGCAAACCCCATTTCGTGGGTTACCACCACCATTGTCATGCCCTCGCGCGCCAGCCCGCGCATCACTTCCATTACTTCACCGACTAATTCAGGATCGAGAGCGGACGTGGCTTCATCAAAGAACATGATTTTTGGCTGCACCGCCAGAGCGCGCGCAATGGCCACACGTTGTTGCTGTCCCCCGGAGAGCTGAGAAGGATAGTGATCGGCGCGGTCAGCCAGTCCAACGCGCTCCAGCGCTGCCATCCCGCGCGAATTCGCCTCGGCCACTGACAGTTTCTGCGCTTTTATCAGCGCCAGGGTGACATTGCCGAGGGCGGTTTTATGAGGAAACAGGTTGAACTGCTGGAACACCATCCCCACCTGACCACAAATATCACGATTGCGTTTTGGGTCGTGCAGCGGAACGTCGTTAACCCAAATTTCGCCGCCGTCGGCCTTTTCCAGACCACTCATGATCCGTAGTACGGTACTTTTACCGGAACCGGATGCGCCGATCAGCACCAGCACCTCTCCGGGCGAGACATCAAGGCTGATCTCTTTCAGAACTTGCGTAGCGCCAAATGACTTCGTAATCCGGCTCAGAGTAATGGCTGCATTTTTCATGATAACGAGTTCCTGGTTTGCTGATGCTGGACCCAGCGGGAAAGCGGAAAACAGATAACGAAATAGAGCAGGGCAACCAGACCATAAACCACTACGGGCTGTCCGATGCGATCGACGATGGCCTGGCCCTGATGCATCAGTTCCGACATGCCTATCATGCTGACGATAGAGGTATCTTTAATCAGCGACAGATACTGACCCACCAGCGGCGGCAATACGATGCCGCGTGTTTGCGGCAGAATCACGCTGGTGAAAGTCTGCCGCCTGGAGAGCCCAAGGATCCACGAAACTTCCCACTGTCCTTTCGGCACGGCTTCAATCCCGCCACGAAAAATCTCGGCAATGTAAGCGCCCTGATAAATGCTCAGGCCCAAAATGCCTGCGGCAAACAGGTTGATGTCATACCCGAAATAGGCCACGCCAAAGTAAATAAACATCAGCGTGATAAGCACGGGCGTGCCGCGAAACAGCTCGGTATAGATCACGGCAATTTGCCGGGCGACAGGGATGCGGCTGGTACGCAAAATCGCGGCCAGTAAACCCAGCAACGTGCTGCCCGCAATGGCAGCGACCGACAGCAATAACGTAATCACCAGACCGCGCCACAGGAGCGGCAGACTGCTGAGGATCAGTTCGCTCATTGGGCTGGCTCCCGTTTAATCGTATGGGAAAACATTCTTTTCGCCTGCATCCAGATGGGCCGTTTGACCGAGACAACCAGCGGCGGCATAAACAGTCGGCGTCCCGCGACATTGCCCAGCCAGGAAAACAGGTTACTGAGAAACAGATAGACCAGCGCGACGACGCTGAATGTCTGAATGTAGAGCAGCGTACGCGCATTGATGACCGTTGCAGTTCCCGTCAACTCCGGTAGCGCAATGGCTGACAGCAGTGAGGTGCCCAACAGTAGCTGAATCAGGTTGTTAATAATCGCGGGCCAGACGGCGCGCGCGGCCTGTGGCATGACCACGTTTAAAAATCGCTGGCGACGACTAATGCCAAGAATCCAGGCGGCTTCCAGCTGACCTTTGGGGACGGACTGAATACCGGCGCGAAAAACCTCAGCCAGATACGCACCGACGTTAATCCCCAGCGCCAGCACGCCCGCGGTAAAGGCGCTCATGGTAATGCCCAGCGAGGGAAGCCCGAAAAAGACGATAAAAATCTGCAGCAACACGGGCGTGTTACGAATAAATTCAACGTAGCCGTGGCTCAACCAGCGCAAAGGCGCAAAAGTCGCAGATTTCGCCAGCGCGGCCAGCAGTCCCAGTACCAGCGCCAGCATAAAAGCCAGCAACGTCACCTGAAGCGTTAACCAGGTCGCGGCGAGAAAGGTATCGGCATATTGCCAGAGTGTCAGCCATTGGTAGCGCATAGAAAGCCTCCTCAGGAGGACACAGGCGTGACCTGTGTCCTCTTCTGTCAGAACTGCGGATTCAGCGGATAGCGAGGCTTACTGCCAAACCATTTTTGGTAGAGCTGAGCGTTCTCACCTGATGCGTTAATTTCAAACAGGAATTCGTTGAGATAGTTCGTCCACACCTGATCGCCTTGCTTGACGCCGAACGCGTTGTATTCCAGCGGAACCAGGGCTTCATTAGTGACTTCCAGTGTTGGGTCGAGTTTGGCCTGATAGGCGAGGAAGTTATTATCTTCAATCATGGCATCTGCCTGACCCTGCTTCACGGCCAGAATTGCTGCCTGAGAGGAATCATATTCCTGGATCTTTACATCGATCCCCATGCTGCGAACTTCGTCGCCGTTGGTCGAGCCTTTGACCGTCGCGATGGTTTTTCCTGCCATGTCGTGGGCCGATTTGATTCCGCTTACTTTGCGAACCAGCATCGCTTCACTGGCCACCACGTAAGGCTGAGTAAAACCAATCTCTTTGGCGCGCTCCAGGTTGCGGGTGAAATTACAGAACACGACATCCACTTTATTGGTTTGCAGATTAGGAATGCGGTTAGCGCTGGTGGTGTTCACCATTTCGAGCTTTACCCCCATCGCTTTTGCCAGGGCTTTGGCCAGATCCACATCGTAACCGTCGGGATTACCGGCTTTATCGTAAAAACCGAAGGGCGCAAAGCTCAGGCAGTCACCCACCCGCAACGTGCCACGCTGAAGCACGGTTTGCAGCGTGGATGCCGGTGCGGCACCTGCGGTTTCATTTTTATTGTCCGTTGGCGTACAACCGGCCAGTGCCACCACGGTGAACAGGGCAGGCAGGAACCGGGTGAATACATTTTGCTGGAAAGTGGTATTCATATTTCTGCTCTCAAATAAAAGAGGGATATCACCAACATTATTAAATAATGTGGAGAGACGTTTTTTAATTATCACTTTTATACCGAATGCGTTTATTTCTGGCCGGGGAGATAAGAATCAGCTTTTATTTCCGTTCGGCATTAAAACACGTCATATCGACTTCGACTTTGCAATCCACAACCAGGTCCTGCACGCTGCAAATACGGGCGGGCGGGTTATCATGAAAAAGCTCACTAAACACTTTATTAAATGAGCTGAAGTAACGTGCATCCGTCAGGACCGCCGTCACATGCACCACATCCTGAATCCGATAGCCTGCTTCCTGCATAATGGTCAGACAGTTGTCGAAGGCCAGGCGCGTCTGCTCAATTATGCCGCCTTCAACGACCTCGCCGCCTTTCATTGGCGTCTGCCCGGAGATATACAGCCAGCCGTCGGCTTCTACCGCACGGGCAAAAGGCAGCTTTTGTCCTCCGGTACCGACACCGCCCTCTGTGCCATAGCGCTTGATTGTCATGCTTGTGCCCTTAGAATCATTCCTGTAGCTTGTCTGATATACCGGAATTAAATCTGCAATACCGGATAGGTCGAGATTTGCACAATGTTATTTCTTTTGCAATAGCCTGATCAGGGATTATTTTGATGCTTTACAACTGGCTTCACGAATATTTGTCATTAATGATAAGTTTTTTAAATAAATGGTGATGAAGATCTCTTTTTATCATTATTGAGTGCGCTCTTTTGGTGCCCTGATAAATAGCATGTCGCGAAAAAAAGAAAAGGCGGGATAGCGTGCGCGACCGTAGGTAAAACAAAGTGGGCTGTGTATGATGTATTACATCAACCTTAACGTGACGATCCCGGCAGGAGAATAAGGGTATGCAGGAAGATAAACCCGCCAGAGCACGTGGCGTGGACCGTGTGATCGCGATTTTTCGTCAGTTACACGTTGCCCGCCAGCCCATGGCGATGCGTGAACTGATCGAGGCGACGGGCGCGCCCCGCTCAAGCGTGTATGAACTGGTTAATCTGTTGAGTGAGGCGGGGCTGGTCGAAATTGATTCGGAAGGCAGTATCTATTTTGGTCGTGAAATGCACTATTACGGTGCGGATTATATGGCGCACAATCCCCTGATCCGTCGTGCCCATCAGTTAATGATCGAGATGGTTGCGGAGCATGGTGAAACCGTGCAGCTGTGTATGCTGGAAGGCAATAAATACACGGTGGTGCTGTCAGAGAGCAATGCCCATCCGTTCAAGATAACCTCCGATATCGGCGTTAAAATCCCGATTCCCTGGACAGCCACCGGCCGCTTGCTGCTGAGTAACTGGAGCGATGAGGCGATTTTGGCCCTGATCCCGGAAGAGGATTACCAGCTGGCGAACGGGAAGGTGCTGGATAAGCAGGACTTTCTGGCTGACATTCACCGGGCCGGGCATCTTGGCTACTCCATGACGGAAGGGCTGTCAGAGAGCTTTACCTGCTGTATGGCTGCGCCTATTCGCGCCCGCAACGATCTGGCGGTGGCGGCCATCTGTTTTATGGTAAGCCGGGATACACCAGAAGCGCGGCGTCAGATGCTGCTGAAAACCTTAATTAACGCGGGTCAGAAGCTGTCTGACTTTACCTGAGCCGACGGGCAAGTTGAAAGCAGCGCCGCGTGGGGAAACGGGGCGCCCGGCGCTGTTGGCTCAGGGGCTACAGGTCTTTCAGCCCCGCAAACGCATCGGCTGTGCGCGTCACGTTGACCTTTGTGACCTCATAATGGGCCACGGCGACAAAGGGATCTTCCGCCAGAATCGTATCCAGCCGGGCGCGATCCATGTCTCTTACCATGATCATGCCGCCCGTGCGGGGATCTTTGCGGCCGGCAGCAATAAACTCACCGTTGTCAAAATAGCGATCCAGCCACGTTATATGGGGTGCCAGCAGGGCTTCCACTTCCTCGATGGGCCGAAAATAACTCAGGTAAATGACATACATCGTCTGTCCTCACACTTTGGGGTTGGTTAACTCGCTCAGCAATGGCAGCAGCACTTTAACGCTGTCATGGGTACGAAGACCAATCCGGCCGGGTAGCCAGTGATCTAAAAAATCCAGATTATCGCGATCGGTCTGATGCCAGGTCGTGCCATCCGGGAAATGCCGGGAACGGGTGCGTTGCTGTTCACCATCCTTGCTGCCCAGGTTCCAGTTTCGCGCAGTGACATCAAGCAAAGGGAATCCTGCCGCGTCGAAAGGATTGATGCCCTGAAAATCAGTGCTCTTCATCTGACGACTGACGGCAGAAATGCCATAGCGGCGAGCCAGCAGTAAGGCGCGTTCGCTGGTCTGTTTACGCACGGCGCGCGGCGTGTTGATGCCGCTGTTGAAATAAAGGTGGTCGCCCGTAATCAGGCTGTTGAGATCGATCACCAGCAGCGTATTTTTTTTCTCTTTCTCACTCATGCGTGCCACATAGTCTTCCATGCCGTGCAACTGAGATTCGCTGGCGCTGAGCGCGACAAAGCGCACGCCATAATGGAGCGGTTTATGACTCATCTGCCGGGCCAGTTCCAGCATCACGCCAAGCCCGGATGCATTGTCATCAACGCCTTGCAAACGCAATCCGCCTTCGCTGCGCGCGGTTTCACTGCGGGTGAGCGGAATCCAGGTATCCAGGCTGGCGACAACCAGGATTTCCTGGGGCGCACTGCCTTCACGCGCGGCAATAACCGATGTCGCGGTAAGCTTATGCCAGCGCGAGGTGCCGTCATTTTCGCGCCAGGCATAGCCGGTATTAAACTGCCGGGTATTAGTTTCAAAACCGAGTTGGGTAAACTGCTGCTGCAGATAGTCGGCCGCCATCAGTTCAGCCGGGCTTCCGCTCATGCGGCCGGGAAAATAGGTGGCAATATGACGAACCTGTTGCTCAGCAAAGTGCCCGGTGAGGTCGGTCACGGCCTGAGCGCTGAAAATAATGCAGCCGCCAAGCAGTACGGCCAGGCGGAGAAAGGCAGACATGTCGGGTTCCTTGTGGATCATTCCGTAAAAGAGGGCCGTATTTTTTTGTGCCTAGTATGAAACTGTGACGGTGATTACACAATTTGAATCGTCCGGAAAGCCTCATAAGATCATTCGCTAAGCACATTTTGTTCTGAGCTTTTGCCGGGCGTTATTCCATTCGGTAACATCTCATTCCAATTCGTAATTTCATCTCAATAAACCTGTGAACGTATAGTCGCGATAACGCATCGTAACAACACTAGGGTTAACGTGGATTATTTGCCTCTTTTTGCCGATCTCGCAGGTCGACCCGTACTGGTCGTCGGCGGCGGAGATATCGCGGCGCGCAAGATTGAGCTGCTGCGTCGGGCCGGGGCGCGCATTCAAATCGCCTCACGCGAACTCTGCCCCGAGTTACAGGCTTTGCTGGATGAACAGCAGCTTGAATGGCTGGCCACGTTCTTTGAACCCGCTCAGCTCGACAAGGTCTTTCTGGTCATTGCCGCTACCGATGACAATGCGCTGAATGCGCAGGTCTATGACGAAGCGAATGCCCGCCACAAGCTGGTAAACGTGGTAGACGATCAGCCTAAATGCAGCTTTATTTTCCCCTCTATTGTTGATCGCTCGCCACTGGTCGTGGCGATCTCCTCCAGTGGCACCGCGCCGGTGCTGGCCCGCATGCTGCGCGAGAAACTCGAAACGCTGCTGCCATCCCATCTGGGCCAAATGGCCGAGCTGGCGGGTCAGTGGCGTGACAAAGTCAAAGCTCGCTTCAGCCGTATGTCCGATCGCCGTCGTTACTGGGAAAGAATATTTAATGGCCGTTTTGCCAGTCAGATGGCGACGGGCGACGTTACGGCCGCTAAACAGACGCTGGATAGCGAACTGGGCGATCAGCCGCCCCGACAGGGCGAAATTATTCTGGTTGGCGCGGGGCCTGGCGACAGCGGCCTGTTAACCCTGCGCGGACTGCAGGTGATGCAGCTGGCGGACGTGGTGCTCTACGATCATCTCGTCAGCGATGAGGTGCTCGATCTGGTCCGGCGCGATGCCGATCGTATCTGCGTAGGCAAGCGTGCCAGCGCCCATCTCCTGCCACAGGACGAAATTAACCAGTTGATGGTGCAGCTGGCGCAGAAAGGCAAACGTGTGGTGCGCCTTAAAGGCGGCGATCCCTTTATTTTTGGCCGCGGCGGCGAAGAGTTACAGGCGGCGCAGCAAGCGGGCATTCCATTCCAGGTCGTGCCTGGCGTAACGGCCGCCGCAGGGGCTACCGCTTATGCTGGCATTCCGCTGACGCACCGTGATTACGCACAAAGCGTGCTGTTTATCACCGGACACTGCCGTCCGGATGGCGATGATATTGACTGGCCATCCCTCGCGCGTGCCCGTCAGACGCTGGCGATTTACATGGGCGCTGTCAAGGCGGCTCACATCAGCCAGCAGCTTATTCTTCATGGGCGCGCCGCCTCAACACCGGTTGCGGTGATTGGGCGCGGTACCCGACCGGATCAACAGGTATTGACCGGCACACTCGAACATCTGGAGACGCTGGCAGCGTCAGCGCCTTCCCCGGCCCTGCTGGTGATTGGGGAAGTGGTTAATTTACACGGGCAACTGGCCTGGTTTCAGCATTCGGCACAGCAGGGGGCTCGCGAGTCCGCCGTTGTCAATCTGGCTTGAGAGGAAAAACGATGGACCAAAAACGACTCACTCATCTGCGCCAACTGGAGGCGGAGAGCATCCATATTATCCGCGAAGTGGCAGCCGAATTCGGCAATCCGGTCATGATGTATTCCATCGGCAAGGATTCCTCTGTCATGTTGCATCTGGCGCGTAAGGCCTTCTACCCAGGCACGTTGCCGTTCCCGTTGCTGCACGTGGACACCGGCTGGAAATTTCGCGAGATGTATGAATTCCGCGACCGCACCGTCAAAGCGATGGGCGCGGAGCTGTTGGTACATCGCAATCCCGAAGGGGTGGCGATGGGGATCAACCCCTTTGTGCACGGCAGCGCCAAGCACACCGACATTATGAAAACCGAAGGCCTGAAGCAGGCGCTGAACAAGTACGGCTTTGATGCGGCCTTCGGTGGCGCCCGTCGGGATGAAGAGAAGTCACGTGCCAAAGAGCGTATTTACTCGTTCCGTGACCGTTTTCACCGCTGGGACCCAAAAAATCAGCGCCCGGAACTGTGGCACAACTATAACGGCCAGATTAACAAAGGCGAGAGCATTCGTGTTTTCCCGCTGTCTAACTGGACCGAGCTGGATATCTGGCAATACATCTTCCTGGAAAACATTGAGATCGTGCCGCTTTATCTGGCCGCGCCGCGTCCCGTACTGGAACGTGATGGCATGTTGATGATGATCGATGACGATCGTATTAACCTCCAGCCAGGTGAAGTGATCAAACAGCGCATGGTTCGTTTCCGTACCCTTGGGTGCTGGCCGTTGACCGGTGCGGTGGAATCTGAAGCGCAAACCTTGCCTGAGATTATTGAAGAGATGCTGGTTTCCACCACCAGCGAGCGTCAGGGCCGTGTGATTGACCGCGATCAGTCCGGTTCGATGGAACTGAAAAAACGTCAGGGTTATTTCTAAGGAGACGCCAGATGAATACCGTAATTGCACAACAGATTGCCGAACAGGGCGGCGTTGAAGCCTGGCTGACCGCACAACAACATAAAAGCCTGCTGCGTTTTCTGACCTGCGGCAGCGTCGATGACGGCAAAAGTACGCTGATTGGCCGCTTGCTGCATGACACGCGTCAGATCTATGAAGATCAGCTGTCTTCATTACAAAGCGACAGCAAACGTCACGGCACCCAGGGCGAGAAACTGGATCTGGCGCTGCTGGTCGATGGTTTACAGGCCGAGCGCGAGCAGGGGATTACCATTGATGTCGCCTATCGCTATTTCTCCACCGAAAAGCGTAAGTTCATCATCGCCGACACGCCAGGCCATGAGCAGTACACCCGCAATATGGCAACGGGCGCATCAACCTGTGACCTGGCGATCCTGCTGATCGACGCCCGCAAAGGCGTACTGGATCAGACGCGTCGCCATAGCTTTATTTCGACGCTGCTGGGCATCAAGCATCTGGTTGTGGCGATAAACAAAATGGATCTGGTGGATTACCAGCAGTCTGTGTTTGAGCAGATCAAGCAGGATTACCTCGATTTTGCCGGCCAGTTGCCTGAAGATCTGGATATTCGCTTTGTGCCGATGTCGGCGCTGGAAGGCGAAAACGTCGCCTCACAGAGCCAGAGCATGCCGTGGTACAGCGGCCCGACGTTACTCGACGTTCTGGAAACCGTGGAGTTAAACGCGGTGGTGGATCACCAGCCGATGCGTTTCCCGGTGCAGTATGTTAATCGTCCCAATCTCGACTTCCGCGGTTATGCCGGCACGCTGGCCTCTGGCGTGGTGAAAGTAGGACAGCGCGTTAAAGTCCTGCCTTCAGGCGTGGAGTCCACCATTGCCCGCATTGTGACCTTTGATGGCGATCTGCAGGAAGCGGGAGCGGGCGAGGCCATTACGCTGGTCCTGAACGACGAAATCGATATCAGCCGTGGCGATCTGTTAGTGGACGCCAGCGCCGAGCTGCGCGCCGTTCAGTCCGCCACCGTCGATGTGGTGTGGATGGCCGAGCAGCCGCTTCAGGCCGGGCAGAGCTACGATGTAAAAATCGCCGGTAAGAAAGCCCGTGGGCGAGTGGAAAAGGTCATTCACCAGGTTGAGATTAATTCACTGGAGAAACGGCAGGTGGACAATCTGCCGCTGAACGGGATTGGCCTTGCTGAGTTTACGTTTGATGAGCCGCTGGTGCTTGACAGCTATCAGCAAAATCCCGTAACCGGCGGCATGATCATTATTGACCGTCTGAGTAACGTCACCGTAGGCGCGGGGCTGATTCATGAGCCACTGAACGATCGGCCGCAGCACAACGGCGAGTTCAGCGCGTTCGAACTCGAGCTTAATGCACTGGTCCGTCGCCACTTCCCGCACTGGAATGCGCGCGATCTGCTGGGCGGTCAGTAATGGCCCAACACGATGAAAACGTAGTATGGCATGACCATCCGGTTACGCGGCAGGCACGCGAACAGCAACATGGCCATCAGGGCGTGGTACTGTGGTTTACCGGCCTTTCGGGGTCCGGTAAATCCACCGTTGCGGGGGCGCTGGAGCAGGCGCTACACCGCATCGGTGTCAGCACCTATCTGCTGGACGGCGATAATGTCCGTCACGGGTTGTGTCGCGATCTGGGCTTTAGCGATGAACATCGTAAAGAGAATATCCGCCGTGTAGGCGAGGTGGCCAAACTAATGGTGGATGCCGGTTTGGTCGTCCTTACCGCCTTTATCTCACCGCACCGTGCCGAGCGCCAGATGGTGCGCGATCTGCTGGACAGCGACCGGTTTATCGAGGTTTTTGTCGATACGCCGCTGGCAGTGTGTGAAGCGCGCGATCCTAAAGGGTTGTACAAAAAAGCCCGTGCAGGCGAGTTACAGAATTTCACCGGAATAGACAGCGTTTATGAAGCGCCGGACCAGCCAGAAATCTGGCTTAACGGGGAACAATTGGTTACAAAACTGACGGCCCAATTGTTAGATCTGCTGCGTCAGCGCGATATTATCAGTTCCTGAACAGACAGCGGCAAAGCGCCTTTCGTTTTGCCGCCTTCGCGTTGACAGGATATTTATGCAGAACATTACTCCCATGCTGGCACGCAAAGACCACCGTACACCGGATGAGCCTCGTTCCGTCCTTCCTGGAGGCGTCATTGGCTTTATCTGTTACTGGTGCGCGCTTGCCATACCTTTCCTGTTGTACGGCTCCAGCACGCTGTTTTTCTTCCTCTACACGTGGCCCTTTTTCCTGGCACTGTTTCCCGTTTCCGTTCTCACAGGAATGGTATTGAATACCTGGCTCCGTGGGCAACTGCTCTGGACCGTTCTGATCTGCGTTGCTGCGGTGGCCTGTCAGTTCTGGTTACTGTTCCTGTTTCTGTCCCGCTGGTAAGGACACTGATGTCCAAACGCAGCAGCAGGTTACAAAAGTTTTCCTGCTTTGCGTCCGATCTTTTCCTGCCTTTTTTGTCTGCATAAACGGCATTGCACGCCATTTTTACTGCCAGTGTGGAGTCCTGGGTAAAGTTATGGGATGATTGGGCCGTTTTTAGGGGGCGGGATGGGAAAACTGACGTTACTGCTGTTGGTGCTGTTGGGTTGGCTGCAATATTCATTGTGGCTGGGTAAGAACGGCATCCATGACTTTACGCGCGTCAACGATGACGTTGCGGTACAAAAGGCGAATAACGCCAAATTGAAAATGCGCAACGATCAACTCTTTGCCGAAATTGACGATCTCAATGGCGGCTCTGAAGCGATTGAGGAACGCGCACGCAGCGAATTAGGCATGATTAAGCCTGGTGAAACCTTCTATCGTCTGGTCCCTGACCAGAACAAACGCAACGCGCAACAAGCCGCGCAAAACCAACAACGATAAAACATGAACAATCGGTCCCACTCTGCGGATGTGATTGCCGTTGTGCCCGCTGCCGGTATCGGCAGCCGCATGCAGGCAACCTGCCCTAAACAGTATCTGACGATTGGTCAGCACACCCTTCTGGAACACAGCATTGCCCGTCTGTTTTCCCATCCAGCTGTCTCGCAGGTTATCGTCGCGTTAAGCCCAGACGATCGGCACTTTGCTGCTTTGCCTCTGGCAGACGATCCGCGCGTGATTTGCGTCACCGGAGGCGATACGCGCGCGGAGTCGGTTCTGGCCGGCCTGCAGGCAGCTCAGGGTGCCAGCTGGGTGCTGGTTCACGATGCGGCACGGCCTTGCCTGCATCCTGACGACCTGGATCGTCTGCTGCAGTTGCGGGAAACCAGCAAAACGGGCGGCATTCTGGCGGCGCCCGTGTGTGACACCATGAAACGCGGCGAGCCTGGTCAGGCGGCGATTGCGCACACTGTCGATCGCGACAACCTGTGGCACGCTTTAACCCCGCAATTTTTCCCCCGGGCCTTACTGACGGCCAGCCTGATGCGAGCCTTGAACGAAGGGGCGACCATTACCGACGAAGCCTCGGCGCTGGAGTACTGCGGTTATCATCCTGAGCTGGTAACAGGCCGTAGCGACAACATCAAAGTTACCCGCCCGGAAGACTTAGCCCTGGCGGCTTTTTATCTCAGTCAGATTCAGTCAAAGGAGAGCACATAATGCGTATCGGTCACGGTTTTGACGTTCACGCCTTCGGTGGAGAAGGTCCGCTGGTGATTGGCGGTGTGCGAATCCCATTTGAGTATGGCTTTATTGCCCATTCCGATGGTGATGTGGCGCTGCATGCGCTCACCGATGCGCTGTTGGGCGCGGTGGCCATGGGCGATATCGGCAAGCTGTTCCCGGACACCGATCCAGTGTTCAAAGGCGCGGACAGCCGCGGGCTGTTGCGTGAAGCATGGCGTCGCATTGAGGCTAAAGGCTACTGCATTGGCAACGTCGATGTCACGCTGATTGCCCAGGCACCTAAAATGCTGCCGCACGTGCCGCAAATGCGCATTAACATTGCCGAAGATCTGGGCTGCCACATGGACCAGGTTAACGTTAAAGCCACCACCACCGAGAAACTCGGTTTTACCGGTCGGGGTGAAGGTATTGCCTGTGAAGCGGTGGCCTTACTGTTGAAAGTGGAACCGGCATGACGCTGCACTACCTGCAGGGTACGCCAAAGGCGACAGGCGTGATTAAAGCGACACCGGAAGATTTCGTGGTCGTGGAAGATTTGGGTTATCAGCCGGATGGCGAGGGTGAGCACGTGCTGGTGCGCATTCGCAAAAGCGGCGCCAATACCCGTTTTGTTGCCGAAGCCCTGGCGAAGTTTATGAAGGTCAGCGTACGCGACCTGAGCTATGCGGGCATGAAAGATCGCCATGCGGTCACGGAACAGACGCTTTGCTTTCGCGTCCCCGGCAATTCCATGCCCGTTCTGGCGGGGTTTGCGCTGGACGGCGTTGACATACTTGAGGTGGTGCGCCATAAGCGCAAGCTGCGCATCGGCGCCCTGGCGGGAAATGCATTCCGGCTGGTGATCCGGCAGGTCAGCCATCGTGAGGAAACCGAGGCGCGGCTGGTTAGCATCCGTGATAACGGCGTGCCCAACTATTTTGGCGAACAACGCTTTGGCCGCAACGGCAATAACCTGGTGACGGCGGCAAAGTTAGCGCGGAACGAGATTCAGATACGCGATCGCAGCAAGCGCGGACTGATGCTCTCTGCGGCGCGCAGTGCGCTGTTTAATCAGGTCACCAGCATGCGTTTAGCGCAGCAGGGCGGATTAACCCAGGTTATGAACGGGGATGCACTGCAGCTTACCGGTCGCGGCAGCTGGTTCGTTGCCCAGCCGGAAGATCTGGCCGAGCTGCAGACGCGTGTTAATCAGCATGCGCTTCGCATTACGGCACCGTTACCGGGGCAGGGCGAGCCCGGCCCTCAGGCGGATGCGCTGGCTTTTGAACAGCAGTGCCTGGCCGATGCCGGTGAGCTGCGCGGTCTGCTTGAGCGTGAGCGCGTGGATGCCGGGCGCCGGGCGATGCTGGTGGTTCCGCGCGACCTGCGCTGGCGCTGGCAGGATGAGGCCACGCTGGAGATGCAATTCTGGCTGCCCGCAGGCAGCTTTGCCACCAGCGTTGTCCGGGAGTTGCTCAACAGCACCGAGTTACTTGATATGCCTGACGAATAAGCCGCGACGTCGCCTGTGTATCAGAACCGGCCTCGTCGCCAGGCTGCCAACGAGCCGCGTAGGCGGCCCGTTGGCATGGCAGTATGCGTATTTCACTGTTCCAGATGCTTTAACATCGTAGCGACCTTGCTCTTTTCCTGCCCGTTCGTTTGATTTTCGCCTACCACTTCCTCTCGCTCACCGCTAGAATGCAAAAGTCGCTGTCCACTCTTAACTTGTTGCCATGCCTCAAAACAGGTCCATATAACGGCGGCCCGGTTGAACAGAAAAGGTCAGAATTAAATGCGGATATTGCTCAGCAACGATGATGGCATCCACGCGCCTGGTATTCAGACGCTGGCAAAGGCTTTGCGTCAATTTGCCGAGGTGCAGGTTGTGGCACCGGATCGTAATCGCAGTGGTGCCTCTAACTCATTGACGCTGGAAACCCCGTTGCGCACCTTTACCCATGACAATGGGGATATTGCCGTGCAAATGGGGACGCCCACCGATTGCGTTTATTTGGGCGTGAATGCGCTTATGCAGCCCCGGCCAGACATCGTGGTGTCAGGCATTAATGCCGGCCCCAATTTGGGGGATGATGTGATCTATTCCGGTACGGTAGCGGCCGCAATGGAGGGCCGCCATCTGGGATTGCCCGCCGTGGCGGTATCGCTAAATGGCCAGCTGCACTATGACACTGCCGCGGCAGTGACCTGTGCCATTCTTAAAGCGCTGACGCAACAACCGCTGCGCACCGGACGCATCTTAAATATCAACGTGCCCGATTTGCCTCTGGCTGAAATAAAGGGCATTCGCGTCACGCGCTGCGGCAGCCGTCATCCGGCCGATCGGGTGATTGCGCAAACCGACCCTCGTGGTAATCCGCTGTACTGGATTGGACCGCCCGGTGAAAAACTGGATGCGGGCCCTGAGACTGACTTTGCCGCCGTGGATGAGGGTTATGTGTCAGTGACTGCATTGCACGTCGATCTGACTGCGCATAATGCGCAGGCTGTTCTCAGCACCTGGCTGGCCAACGCTGAGGTACACCTGGCATGGTAAGTCGGCGTATTGAGACATTGCTGTCACAGCTGCGTCAACAGGGCATTAAAGATGAGCACCTGTTAAAAGCCATTGCCGATGTCCCGCGCGAACGCTTTATTGATGAAGCCTTCGAGCACAAAGCCTGGGACAACATGGCGCTGCCCATCGGGTCCGGTCAAACCATCTCGCAGCCCTATATGGTGGCACGCATGACCGCGTTGCTGGCGCTGACAGAGCACGCGCGCGTGCTGGAGATTGGCACCGGTTCCGGCTACCAGACCGCCATCCTCGCCCACCTGGTTGAACACGTTTACTCGGTCGAGCGCATTAAAGGCCTGCAGTGGCAGGCCAAACGGCGCCTGAAACAGCTTGATTTACACAATGTTTCAACCCGACACGGCGATGGCTGGCAGGGTTGGCCGTCTCGTGGCCCTTTTGATGCCATTATCGTTACCGCGGCACCGCCTGAAATTCCGATTGCGCTGATAGCGCAACTGGCGGAAGGCGGCATTATGGTGCTGCCCGTAGGTGAGGAGCAGCAGGTGTTAAAGCGTCTGCGCCGCCGCGGCAATGAGATTACAGAAGAAACCATTGAGCCGGTCCGTTTCGTTCCCTTAGTTCAGGGCGATCTGGCCTGACTGCCTTGTTAGCATTTCTTCATAACTGTTTCATGGAATCAGGTAGTTGATATTGCTACTATCCAGTTCATTCAACGAAAATCCAGCGTTTAACGTGCCGCACAGTGTATTGTGCTGGTGAGACGAGTAAGTCAGTTTTTTAAAGGTTGCCACCACGGGGGATTAATGAGCACGGGAAGCACAATTTTTCAGTTACGCCGTCTGGCGGCGCTTTCACTGGTGAGTTTTTGGCTGGCAGGCTGTAGTTCAGGCGATAATACTCAGGCGCCGATAAGCAATATCGGCGACAGCAACAGCGTTAATGACAACAGTAATATGGCTGGCTCTGGTACTGCGCCAGCCACCGGCGGCGTGCCCTCTGTGCCACCGCAGGGCGGAATGTTAAGCCGTAGTACACCTTTACCGCAGAACAATTCGGGAATCATTAGTGCCAATAATAATAATGTGCAAACTGAAAATGGCCGGATTGTGTACAACAGAAGTTATCAGAATATTCCTAAAGGTAGCTATTCTGGCCAGACCTACACCGTAAAACGTGGGGATACCTTGTTCTATATCGCCTGGATTACGGGCAATGACTTCCGCGATTTAGCGCAGCGCAACAATGTTCAGGCCCCTTACAGCCTGAATGTGGGACAGACGCTACAGGTTGACAACGGCTCGGGTCAGCCCATTACCGGTGGCAACGCCATCACCGCTGCAGATGCAACGCAAAGCGGCGTTGTGAGTGCACCACAAATAAAACAGGCCCCTGTTGCACAGCAGCCTGTTATTACGTATTCTGATGATTCGGGTGAATCGAGTGGCAGCAAATTGTTGCCTTCGAAGGGAGCAAATGTTGCAACGACAACAGCTCCAGCCGTTACCGCACCGCCTACGGTTAGCAGTACAACTAACAGTTCAACCCCTGTGGGAAGCTGGCGTTGGCCAACTGAAGGTAAGATCATCGATAACTTCTCTGCCGCCGAGGGTGGCAATAAAGGCATCGATATCGCAGGTTCGCGCGGACAGCCAATTGTAGCCACTGCTTCAGGAAGGGTGGTTTACGCAGGCAATGCGCTTCGTGGTTACGGTAATTTAATCATCATTAAACACAATGATGATTACCTGAGTGCCTACGCCCATAACGATACAATGCTGGTCCGGGAACAACAGGAAGTTAAGGCTGGGCAAAAGATCGCTACCATGGGTAGCACCGGAACCAGTTCAGTTAGATTACACTTTGAAATTCGTTACAAGGGGAAATCCGTAAACCCGTTGCGTTATTTGCCGCAGCGATAATCCGGCAGAGTCCTCAGGAATCTGCCCTGGAATCACGGGTAGGAGCCACTTATGAGCCAGAATACGCTGAAAGTAAACGAGTTACATGAGAACGCGGAATTCGAAGAGAATGGAGCAGAGATTTTTGATGAGAAGGCACTCGTTGAAAATGAATCTGGCGACAATGATGTAGCAGAAGAGGAGTTGCTGGCGCAGGGTGCGACGCAACGTGTACTTGATGCTACTCAACTCTATCTTGGGGAGATTGGCTATTCTCCATTGCTGACGGCAGAGGAAGAAGTTCTTTTTGCTCGCCGCGCATTACGAGGTGATATTCCTTCTCGTCGCCGCATGATCGAAAGTAACTTACGCCTGGTGGTTAAGATTGCCCGACGTTACAGCAATCGCGGTCTGGCTCTGCTGGACCTGATTGAAGAAGGTAACCTCGGCCTGATCCGCGCCGTTGAAAAGTTTGATCCAGAACGTGGATTCCGCTTCTCAACGTATGCCACCTGGTGGATTCGTCAGACCATTGAACGGGCAATCATGAACCAGACCCGTACAATTCGTTTGCCAATCCATATTGTTAAAGAACTGAACGTTTATCTGCGTACTGCGCGTGAACTTTCTCACAAGCTTGACCATGAGCCGAGTGCGGAAGAAATTGCAGAACAACTGGATAAACCGGTTGATGACGTTAGTCGTATGTTGCGTCTCAACGAACGCATTACCTCAGTTGATACTCCACTGGGAGGGGATTCTGAGAAAGCGCTGCTGGATATTCTGGCCGATGAAAAAGACAACGGCCCAGAAGACACTACGCAAGATGACGATATGAAACAAAGTATCGTTAAATGGTTGTTCGAACTGAACGCTAAGCAGCGCGAAGTGTTGGCTCGTCGTTTCGGCCTGTTGGGCTATGAAGCGGCAACGCTCGAAGATGTTGGCCGTGAAATCGGTTTAACCCGCGAGCGTGTGCGTCAGATTCAGGTTGAAGGTTTGCGCCGTCTGCGTGAAATCCTGCAGGGTCAGGGCCTCAGCATTGAAGCACTGTTCCGCGAATAAGCCGTCACAGAGCACATCAACAGAAAGCGATGGTTAACCCCATCGCTTTTTTTTTATCTGCGTGTTATGCCTCTGCCCGCAGGGCAAAATACTCGCCTGACAAAAAACAGGGCCGACGGGCCGCATCTTTTGTCAGGCACAATGTTACATCCTCCGGAAAACCGCGCTGTATCAGTTCTGCTGCTGACGAACAGTGAAACAGCGCCGTGAAATCCTGCAACTGATGAGCGTGCCAGGCTGCGACAGCGGTCTGTGCTTCCGGTGACAGCGAGTTTCGCTCAAGTGCGGCAATGATCCCCCCGGCAACCACATAGTCCTCAATACAGGGGCGAAGGCTCCCGTCCGGCCAACGTTCGCCGCAGGGGACAATCAAAAGACGTTTAAAGGGGCGGCAGGCCTCGGCGGTGGCAGTGAGGTTTCTCAGACAGCCTGTCAGCACGGGCACGCCCCACTCTCGTGCCCGGAAGCAGGTCGCGGAGCCATTAGGGGAGGGCAGTACCAACCTTTCACCAGGGCGAACGCTGAGCAACGTTCGGGGCGACAGGCTGTAGCCTTCGCCACCGAATCGCCTGTCGCTGTTCGCCGCGACAGCACCGACGGACTGCGCATAATGGACGACAGTCTGATCTTTCCAGGGATAGGGATACACGCGTGCCCCGTTCTCCACGGCAAGACTGACGCAGGTGGAAAAGGACATCACATCCACTATCACAATGGCATCCACATTGCCGGCAAGATGATCCAGTGCGGCGATGCCCCATTCGAGACGAATTGCAAACGCGTCCTGACTGTACCAGTGCATAAGCTGTTCCTGAAGTGTGAGGATAACAGGAAGGCGCAACCCGCTAAGTTACCCCTGCCTGCGCAATAACTTTTGCAGCCGTCTTTGCTGCCAACGGCGGATCGCTTCCTTGAAAATAAACAGGCGTAATGCTCTGACCACGAGTAAGGCTCCCCAAATAGCAGCGACCCAAAGTGACCAGCGCTCATTCGGCGAGGTAAAGTGGTTGAGGACGAACAGCAGTGTGCACACTACCACGGCGCTAAACAGAGAACGGTAAAACCGACTCTCGGCAGCAAGCTGCAGGCGGGCATCTGAAATGTAGCTGTCCAACGCTTCGCCGTTCTCCGCTGATGCCTCGCTGGTCAGGTCGGTGATTTTACACGCAAAGACGGCCGCCAGCGCGCTTAACGTTTCCAGACTGGGTGGATCACCGTTTTCAATGCGTTGTACGGTTCGGGTGCTGAGTCCGGCCATTTCGGCCAGTTGCTCCTGTGACCAGGCGCGGGCAAGACGATATTCTCTGACTTTATTCAGGTTACGCATAGTGCAGTCTCCGAAAGAGTAAACAATCGGTAAGCAGCATCCCCGGTTAGCGTCGTCAGGAACACGATCGCAGCACGACAGGCACACGACAGCAGTATGACACCGCTTTAACGGCCGGTCATAGCGTAAAGCAGTAACAGAAAAATGCGCCAGCAGAATGGGAAACGCGGGCGCAAGAGAAGGTTGACGCGCAGTCAGTTGCCGCCCAGTCAAGGGCGGCAGTGATCAGACCAGCGATTTAAGTCGATAGATCCAGTCCAGCGCCTGTCGCGGTGTCAGCGTATCGGGATCCAGTGCCTCAAGTGCTTCCACGGCAGGGGAGGTTTCTTCCACCAACAGCGGCAACTGCGAGCCGTCAATGTTTGACGTCGCGGACTGACTGGAAACCGTTTCGAGCTCTTTCAGCTTATTGCGCGCCCGTTTAATGACCTCTTTGGGCACGCCCGCGAGCGCAGCTACGGCCAGTCCGTAGCTTTTACTGGCAGCCCCGTCTTGCACGCTATGCATGAACGCAATCGTATCGCCGTGTTCAACTGCGTCCAGGTGAACGTTAACCACGCCTTCCAGTTTTTCAGGCAGGGTTGTCAGTTCAAAGTAGTGCGTTGCAAACAGGGTCATCGCTTTAATACGGTTAGCCAGATTTTCCGCACAGGCCCAGGCCAGCGATAAACCGTCATACGTCGAAGTGCCGCGGCCGATTTCATCCATCAGGACAAGGCTGTTTTCTGTCGCGTTGTGCAGAATATTGGCCGTCTCGGTCATTTCAACCATAAAGGTCGAACGCCCGGAGGCCAGATCATCTGCCGCGCCCACACGGGTGAAGATACGATCCAGTGGACCAATGACCACCTCTTCGGCAGGAACGAAGCTGCCAATCCAGGCCATCAGGGCGATTAATGCCGCCTGGCGCATGTAGGTACTTTTACCGCCCATATTCGGACCGGTGATGATCAACATGCGGCGTTGTGGGGCCAGAGAGAGCGGGTTCGCGATAAAAGGTTCTTTCAGGACCTGCTCCACTACCGGATGGCGGCCGGCGGTAATTTTAATCCCGGGCTTGTCGTGCAGCGTGGGACGGCAGTAGTTAAGTGTCCAGGCACGTTCCGCGAGGTTACTCAGGACATCCAGTTCGGCCAGCGCCGCCGCACTGAGCTGCAGCGCTTCAAGATGCGGCAACAGCTGGTCAAACAGGCCTTCATACAGGCTTTTCTCCAGCGCCAGCGCTTTGCCCTTAGAGGTAAGGACTTTATCTTCGTACTCTTTCAGCTCTGGAATGATGTAGCGCTCTGCGTTCTTCAACGTCTGACGGCGAACATAGTGGATAGGCACCTGATGGCTCTGGCCACGGCTGACCTGAATGTAGTAGCCGTGAACGCCGTTAAAGCCCACTTTCAGGCTGTCCAGACCGAGCTTTTCGCGTTCGCGAACTTCCAGTCGATCCAGATAATCTGTTGCGCCATCGGCGAGTGCTCGCCACTCATCAAGCTCGGCGTTATAACCGGGCGCAATAACGCCACCATCCCTGATTAATACCGGGGGGGATTCGACAACGGCCTGCTCAAGCAGAGTGCGCAGTTCGCTAAACTCGCCCATCTGTGCACGCAGCGTTTTCAACTGGGGGGATTCGGCGTTTGCCAGCAGATCGTTGAGTTCCGGCAACTGCTGAAAGGCATGGCGCATGCGCGCCAGATCACGCGGGCGCGCCGTTCGCAGCGCCAGTCGGGCCAGAATACGCTCTAAATCACCGACCTGACGCAGAACGGGTTGCAGCACATCGCTGAGTGGTTGCAGCTCTGCAATTGATGCCTGTCGTTTCGCGATGATACTACTGTCACGCAGCGGCATATGCAGCCAGCGCTTTAGCATCCGGCTTCCCATTGGCGTGACGGTTTTATCCAGCACGGCGGCCAGCGTGTTCTCTGTTCCGCCCGCAAGATTTTGCGTAATTTCAAGGTTACGGCGCGTGGCCGCATCCATAATGATGCTGTCCTGCTGACGCTCCATGCTAAGAGAGCGGATATGGGGCAGGCTGGTTCGTTGGGTATCTTTCACATACTGCAGCAGACAACCGGCGGCGCGCAGACCCAGGTGCGCCTGCTCAACACCAAAACCGTTTAAGTCCCGTGTGCCAAACTGCATGTTGAGCTGCTGACGCGCCGTGTCGATTTCAAACTCCCAAAGCGGACGGCGACGTAAACCGCGACGCTGATCGATAAGCGCCATCGCAGCAAAATCTTCCGGATAAAGTAGCTCGGCAGGATTCGTTCGCTGCAGCTCTGCCGCCATCGTTTCCTGATCGGCAGGTTCACTCAGGCGAAAACGGCCTGAGCTGATATCCAGCGTGGCATAACCATAGCCGCGCGCCCCCTGAACAATTGCCGCCAGCAGGTTATCCTGCCGTTCCTGTAACAGGGCTTCATCGCTGATGGTGCCCGGGGTAACAATACGAACGACTTTGCGTTCCACCGGGCCTTTACTCAGCGCAGGGTCGCCAATTTGCTCACAGATGGCGACTGATTCACCGAGTTGCACCAGCCGGGCTAAATAGTTTTCGACGGCGTGATGGGGCACACCGGCCATGGGGATCGGCTCGCCTGCCGAGGCACCGCGTTTGGTTAAGGAAATGTCTAACAGCTGAGAGGCACGTTTGGCATCGTCATAAAACAGCTCGTAGAAATCGCCCATGCGATAAAACAGCAGGATATCCGGATGCTCAGCCTTGAGGCGTAAATATTGCTGCATCATTGGCGTGTGAGTACTCAAGTCCATGTGCGCTGTTTTGTTCATCTCATTCTTACTCAAGGTTGACTCTTCCTTTTCCCGTCACGGTTTTCGCTGGGTTAAACAAGGGTGATAGGCAGCGACCATCATGCTGCATATGCCGCGCGGAAATAGTACCATTTTACGGCTCCTGCATCATCCGGCTTACCGCAGCGGGTAATGAAGTTAGCAAAGCCGGGTCGCCAACTGAATGATTTTTTTGATGAGAGAGAAAGCAGTAGAGGCATTTCACAAAACAGCCGGTTTGATTGTTAAAAAAAGTGTTTTTTTTACGATCTCGTTTGTATGTATCCGCGTTGAACGATTAACATTAAAATCCCTGGTCTGGCCTGTTATATGGATATCTGATGCGTTTTAAGCTTGCTTACCTTCCGCTTTTTGCCCTGCTTGCTGCCTGTAGCAGTAAGCCACACTCTTCGCAGCCGCCCGCCGAACTGGTTGCGCCTAAAGGTGGCTTTTTGCTGGAGCCGTCTCATGCTGTTCAGCCGATGTTTGGTGACTTCGCCAGCAATCCTGTTGCGGAACAGTTCATCGACAAAATGGTGGCGAAACACGGCTTCGACCGTGAGCAACTGCACGCCATTATTGGCCAGGCTAAGCGGCTGGACTACGTCCTGCGTTTAATGGATCGTCAGGCACCGTCCTATACACCGCCGAGTGGGCCTAACGGCGCATGGATTCGCTATCGCAATAAATTTATCACACCGGATAACGTGCAAAATGGCGTCGCGTTCTGGAATCAATATCATGATGCACTGCAGCGTGCGCAGCAGGTCTACGGCGTTCCGCCTGAGATTATTGTTGGCATTATCGGCGTGGAAACGCGCTGGGGCCGCATCATGGGGAAAACCCGCATTCTGGACGCGCTGGCAACGCTCTCATTTGATTACCCGCGCCGTGCTGCTTACTTTAGCGGTGAGCTGGAGACCTTCCTGCTCATGGCGCGTGATGAGAAGGACGATCCGCTCGATCTTAAAGGCTCCTTTGCGGGCGCGATGGGCTACGGTCAGTTCATGCCATCGTCCTACAAAGCTTATGCGGTAGATTTTAACGGTGACGGCCATATCAATTTGTGGGATCCCGTCGATGCGATAGGCAGTGTCGCACACTATTTCCAGCAGAACGGCTGGCGTCCGGGTGAAAATGTTGCCGTGCCAGCCAGTGGTCAGGCACCCATGCTCGAAAACGGTTTCAAAACCCGTTACAACGTCAGCACGCTGGCAGCATCGGGGCTTTCTCCACAGGGTTCGCTGGATGGCCATGACGAGGTCAGCCTGCTCCGTCTGGATCTCGGCACCAGCTACCAGTACTGGTACGGCTTGCCTAACTTCTATGCCATTACCCGCTACAACAACAGCACGCATTACGCGATGACCGTGTGGCAACTGGGAGAGGCGGTCAGCAAGGCGCGTCAGGGATCGCTGTTTTAAAACTACCCTTAGCAACTGTAAGGATATATGATGACGGCCCTTTATTCTGTGCCGTCCTCATTTTCTGGAGCCGTTATGTCTTTACCTGCTTGCCCTGTTTGCCATGCCGATTACACCTGGCAAGATGCTGAAAATCTTAACTGTCCGTCCTGTGGTCATATCTGGACTCAGGCTGAAGGGGATGACAGCGGTCAGGATTTGATCGTTCGTGATGCAAACGGCAATTTACTCGCCGATGGCGACAGCGTCACGGTCGTTAAAGATCTGAAGGTCAAAGGCAGTTCGTCTGTGCTGAAAATAGGCACCCGGGTTAAGAGCATCCGGCTGGTTGAAGGCGATCACAATATTGATTGCAAGATCGACGGATTTGGTCCGATGAAGCTCAAATCTGAGTTTGTGAAAAAGAACTGATTCTGCCGGGCGCCTGCTCGCTGCGCCCGATCTTATTCCTGTCAGCCCGACCGGACTTTTCCCTTATAAAGACCTCGTGCCCGTTTGCGTGCCGCTGACATATTTTGCTGTTGGTCGGGCACTTTATGTTTATTTATACGTCTCATCTTCTGTGAATCTTTAACCCCTGAGAGGAGACGCAATATGCAAGACTGGGATCCCGCGCTGTATCGTAAATTTGAGGCAGAAAGAACGCGGCCTGCGCATGAATTACTGGCACGAATTGAGGTTGAAGATGTCCGGTTCGTTACCGATCTGGGCTGTGGCCCCGGGAACAGCACCGAACTGCTTTACGATGCCTGGCCGCAGGCGCAGGTGATCGGGCTTGACAGTTCTGCCGCCATGCTCGCGCAGGCGCGGGAACGTTTGCCTCAGTGCCAGTTTATTCAGGCGGATATCGGCAACTGGACAACCGACATCCCGCAGCAGGTGATTTATGCCAACGCGTCGCTGCAATGGCTTGGCGATCATCCCACCCTGTTACCACGGTTAGTCAGTCAACTGGCGCCTGCCGGTGCGCTGGCGGTTCAAATGCCCGATAATCTGGAAGAACCTTCGCATCAGTTAATGCGTGAGGTCGCCGCATCCGGCCCCTGGCGCGACAAGATCAGCGCGCAGGCGGCGGAACGCAAAAAATTACCCTCAACTGAACACTATTATGACGTGCTGACAAAGGCAGGCTGCGCGGTTGATATCTGGCGAACCACCTACTATCACGTTATGGACGATGCGCAGGCTATCATCCACTGGTTAAAGGCCACCGGGCTGCGTCCTTTCCTTGCGCCGCTGGACGTCTCTGAGCAGGAACAGTTTCTGGCTGCTTATCATCAGTGTCTTATTACCGGCTATCCCGCCCGTCAGGATGGCAAGGTACTCTTAGCTTTTCCCCGGCTTTTCATGGTGGCGACACGCAACGGCTAAACTGGAGCGTAACGCGCAATTTGTTGACTAAGCGCCCCTGAGTGCTTGAAAAAGCGCAGAGCATGCACCATGTTCACTCAACGGCGACAGGGAGCGAAAAATGAATGACCAGAAGTTGCACGCGCTGAGTGCGCAGACAGGTGAGGCGCTTAAACAGCGTAACGCTACCGTGACTTGTGCAGAATCCTGCACGGGCGGCTGGATAGCAAAAGTGTTTACTGACGTGAGCGGAAGCTCTGCCTGGTTCGAACGGGGCTTTGTCACCTACAGTAACGATGCCAAACAAGAACTGGTCGGTGTCAGCGCGGCGTCACTGGCGCAATACGGCGCCGTCAGCGAGGCGGTAGTGCGTGAAATGGCCCTTGGTGCACAGCAGCGGGCGCGCGCCGATTACGCTATTTCCGTTAGCGGTATTGCCGGCCCGGATGGTGGCAGTGAAGACAAACCGGTAGGCACGGTCTGGTTTGGCTTTGCGGCGCCGGGTGGCGTGGTCATGGCTTTTCGTCAGCAGTTTGATGGCGATCGCGATGCCGTGCGCCGTCAGTCAGTTGGCTGGGCACTCCAGACGTTATCCCGTCAATTTCTGCAAAATTAAACTTGATACTGTATGACTATACAGTATAATTACCCGCAACAGAAAGTGCACAGGCACCATGCGTGCGTGTTTACCCGGCATGATTAGGAGTAGAAATGGCAATTGATGAAAACAAACAGAAGGCTTTAGCTGCCGCGCTCGGCCAGATTGAGAAGCAATTTGGTAAAGGCTCCATCATGCGCTTGGGTGAAGACCGCTCAATGGATGTGGAAACCATTTCAACGGGTTCTCTGTCACTGGATATCGCATTAGGTGCGGGTGGTTTACCGATGGGACGTATCGTTGAGATCTACGGCCCAGAGGCCTCAGGTAAAACGACACTGACACTTCAGGTTATTGCCGCCGCGCAGCGTAAGGGCAAAACCTGTGCCTTTATCGATGCCGAGCACGCACTGGATCCCATCTATGCTAAGAAACTGGGCGTAGATATCGACAATCTGCTGTGTTCACAGCCGGATACCGGTGAGCAGGCCCTGGAAATTTGTGATGCGCTGGCCCGCTCTGGTGCCGTTGACGTCATTATCGTTGACTCCGTAGCTGCACTGACGCCAAAAGCCGAAATCGAAGGTGAAATCGGTGACTCACATATGGGCCTGGCGGCACGTATGATGAGCCAGGCAATGCGTAAGCTGGCGGGTAACCTGAAGCAGTCAAATACGCTGCTGATCTTCATCAACCAGATTCGTATGAAGATTGGTGTGATGTTCGGTAACCCGGAAACCACTACCGGTGGTAACGCGCTGAAGTTCTACGCTTCTGTTCGCCTTGATATTCGCCGTATCGGTGCGATTAAAGAGGGTGACAACGTGGTGGGTAGTGAAACGCGCGTTAAAGTCGTTAAGAACAAAATTGCAGCGCCATTTAAACAGGCTGAGTTCCAGATCATGTACGGCGAAGGCATTAACACCTTCGGTGAGCTGGTGGATCTTGGCGTGAAGCACAAGCTGATTGAAAAAGCCGGTGCATGGTACAGCTATAAAGGCGATAAGATCGGTCAGGGCAAGGCAAACGCGGGCAACTTCCTCAAAGAAAATGCCGCGGTGGCCGACGAGCTTGATATCAAACTGCGTGAAATGCTGCTTAACGGTGGCGATCAAAATATCGCGGCGGACGTTGCAGGCAACGACGTTGAGAAGGCGGCGAGCGAAGCCAACGAAGATTATTAAAGCCTGAAGCAGGAGCGGATTTTCCGCTCCTGTTTTACATTAACGCCTCACGTGCCTTTCCTCTGTTCCTGTCTCCCGCCATACTCTCCCTCCGTTCGTAAAAGGTGCGCAGTATGTCTGAACAATCTCAGCCACAAGTCATCTCATTTTCACGCCTGCTGGATCGTGCGATGCGCCTGCTGGGCCAGCGTGACCACAGCCGCGAAGAGCTTAAACAAAAGCTCCAGCTGTCCGCTCAGCGTAGCGCGTGGATGAAACAAAAAGATCCTGAAATCATTACGCCCGAGCTAATGGAAAAGGTGCTGAACTGGTGTGGTGAAAACGGCTGGTTAAATGACGAGCGCTTTACCGCACGATTTATTCAGAGCCGAAGCCGCAAGGGATTTGGTTCACAGCGTATCAGGCTGGAGCTGGCACAAAAGGGCATCAGCCGTGATGCGATCGATCTCGCCATGGAAGAAACCGATATTGACTGGTCGGCCTGTGCGGCTGAACTCGCCGAGAAAAAATTTGGTCACCCATTGCCGACAGAATGGAAAGAAAAAGCCAAAGTGCAGCGCTTTTTGCATGCCAAAGGCTTTCTGAGCGAGGATATTCAGCAGGTTTTCAGAAATTTTGATGACTAAAAGTCGATGTGATTTTACTTCCCTCCGAAGAATATTTATCTTACCCCTTTTGGTTCCTTATGCTTGCTGCCGTAACGATGCGGTACGCCTGATAAAGAAGGACCTTTCGTTAGCGTGATTCCAGGATATATATGAGCAAGAGCACTGCTGAGATCCGTCAAGCGTTTCTCGACTTTTTCAATAGTAAGGGACATCAGGTTGTAGCAAGCAGCTCCCTGGTACCAAACAACGATCCGACGTTGCTGTTTACCAACGCCGGAATGAACCAGTTCAAAGATGTGTTTCTGGGTCAGGAAAAGCGTGACTACACGCGAGCAACGACGTCACAACGCTGCGTACGTGCCGGTGGGAAACACAACGATCTTGAAAACGTCGGTTATACCGCACGTCACCACACCTTTTTTGAAATGCTGGGCAATTTCAGCTTTGGCGACTACTTCAAAAAAGAAGCTATTGCGTTTGCCTGGGAACTGCTGACCGGCGAGCAGTGGTTTAAGCTGCCCAAAGAGCGCCTGTGGGTCACCGTGTATGAAACCGATGACGAAGCTTACGATATCTGGGCCAACGATATTGGCGTTCCCCGTGAGCGTATTATCCGTATCGGTGATAACAAGGGCAGCGCCTACGCGTCAGATAACTTCTGGCAGATGGGTGATACCGGGCCTTGCGGTCCCTGCAGCGAAATTTTCTACGATCACGGCGACCATATCTGGGGCGGACCACCGGGCAGCCCTGAAGAGGATGGCGATCGCTATATTGAGATCTGGAACATCGTCTTTATGCAGTTTAACCGTCAGGCGGATGGCACGATGTTGCCATTACCTAAGCCCTCTGTGGATACCGGGATGGGGCTGGAACGTATTACTGCGGTTCTGCAGCATGTTAATTCAAACTACGAAATCGACCTGTTCCAGACGTTGATTGAAGCGGTTGCGAAGGTCACCGGCGCGACCGATCTGAATAATAAATCCCTGCGCGTTATTGCCGATCACATTCGTTCCTGCGCCTTCCTGATTGCCGATGGCGTCATTCCGTCGAATGAAAACCGTGGCTATGTCCTGCGTCGCATCATTCGCCGCGCCGTGCGTCACGGCAATATGCTGGGTGCTAAAGACGCATTCTTCTACAAGCTGGTTGCACCACTGATTCAGGTCATGGGCGCGGCAGGCGAAGAGTTACAGCGTCAGCAGGCACAGGTTGAGAACGTTCTGAAAAGTGAAGAAGAGCAGTTTGCTAAAACGCTTGAACGTGGCCTGGCACTTCTGGACGAGGAACTGGCAAAACTGCAGGGTGATACACTGGATGGCGAAACCGTCTTCCGCTTATACGATACCTTCGGATTCCCTGCCGATTTAACGGCTGACGTTTGCCGTGAACGTAACCTCAAAATCGATGAAGCCGGTTTTGAAAAGGCGATGGAACAGCAGCGTCAGCGCGCACGTGAAGCCAGCGGCTTCGGCGCAGACTACAGCAATGTGATTCTTATCGACGCAGCTTCGTCGTTTAAAGGCTATGAGCAGTTGGATCTGACGGCGACCGTCAAGGGGCTGTTCGTGAACGGTGAAGCCGTTGACGCCCTGTCTGCCGGTCAGGACGCGGTGATTGTGCTGGATGAAACGCCATTTTATGGCGAGTCTGGCGGTCAGGTGGGCGACACAGGCGAGCTGAAAGGCAATAACGCGCTGTTTAGCGTACAGGATACGCAAAAATATGGTCAGGCGATTGGTCATATTGGCAAACTCAGCAGCGGACAATTACGCGTTGGCGATCGTCTTGAGGCGGTGGTTGATGAGGCGCGCAGGGCTCGTATTCGTCTGAATCACTCCGCAACGCATCTGTTGCATGCTGCATTGCGTCAGGTTTTAGGTGAACATGTTGCTCAGAAGGGCTCGTTGGTTAACGACAAATATTTGCGTTTTGACTTCTCACATTTTGAGGCCATGAAACCTCAGGAGATTCGTCAGGTCGAAGATATTGTTAACGCACAGATCCGTCGCAATTTGCCTGTTGAAACCCGTGTCATGGATCTTGAGGCGGCGAAAGCCAAAGGCGCGATGGCCCTGTTCGGTGAAAAATACGATCAGCAGGTTCGCGTTCTGACCATGGGGGATTTCTCGGTTGAGCTGTGTGGCGGAACGCACGCTGCGCGAACCGGTGATATCGGCCTGTTCCGCATTCAGGCCGAGTCCGGTACTGCCGCAGGGATTCGCCGTATTGAGGCGATCACAGGCGAGGCGGCTCTGGCACAGGTTTATGCGCAGAGTAGCCAGCTACAGGATATTGCCCAACTGGTGAAAGCCAACAGCAGTAACCTGAATGAAAAAGTGCGCGGGCTGGTTGATCATCTGCGTTCGCTGGAGAAAGAGTTACAGCAGTTACGCGATCAGCAGGCGGCGCAGGAAAGTGCGCAGCTGGGCAATCATGCGGTCGACGTCAAAGGCGTTAAGCTGCTGGTGACTAAGCTCAGCAACACCGATCCGAAAATGCTGAGGACCATGGTGGATGATCTGAAAAACCAGCTGGGTTCGGCGATTATCGTGCTGGCTACGGTAGCAGATGGCAAAGTGTCACTGATTGCTGGCGTAACGAAAGATTTAACCGACCGTGTTAAGGCTGGGGAGCTCATCGCCGAACTTGCGCCTAAAGTGGGTGGTAAGGGCGGTGGCAGACCGGACATGGCGCAGGCAGGTGGCAGTGATGCTACTGCACTGAAAGGTGCGCTGGCAGGTGTTGAAGGATGGGTTTCGAGCCGTCTGTAATGAAATAAAATAATTCATCGTAGCAAGCGCCAGAACTGATGTTCCGGCGCTTTTTAATACGATGTTAAATTTGCTAGTGACAAAGTCGGGTTGATGTAGCGTATTTCGGCTAAACTATTTATCAGCAGAATGTATTGGCGCGTTGATGTGCAATGGTGTATTTCTCATAGCCTGTGTACAGCGTTAAGTGATGGATAACGCCGGGAAGCTTTATCAAGCCCGACTCTTTTAATCTTTCAAGGAGCAAAGAATGCTTATTCTAACTCGTCGAGTTGGTGAAACCCTCATGATCGGTGATGAGGTGACTGTAACGGTACTGGGCGTCAAAGGTAACCAGGTCCGCATTGGTGTTAACGCACCAAAAGAAGTGTCTGTGCATCGCGAAGAGATTTATCAGCGCATCCAGGCCGAAAAAACGCAACAAACCAACGTTTGACAGATTCAGCGTCTCGCACCTGTGCGAGACGCTACCCTTTGTTCCCACCGTCTCGCCTTTTCTTTTTCCTCGTTATCTACCATTTTTGTTAACTTCATCATCTTTGATTGTTGATTATTCACTCTTTTTGCGGTCATTTTGTCCCAATTGCCTGTCATTTGTGCAAACGGAAAAAACCTTCCGAAAAATTGTTTGACTTATAAGTGCGGGAAAGTAATATGTGCGCCACGCAGTGCCGATGAGCAGAAACAAGTTCAGAAGCGCAGTTCGGAAGAACGCGTAAGGTGAGGTGGCCGAGAGGCTGAAGGCGCTCCCCTGCTAAGGGAGTATACGGTCAAAAGCTGTATCGAGGGTTCGAATCCCTCCCTCACCGCCATTTCCGATGCATCCGTAGCTCAGCTGGATAGAGTACTCGGCTACGAACCGAGCGGTCGGAGGTTCGAATCCTCCCGGATGCACCATATCGTTGAATATGGATATGTTGATGTCAGGCGAAGCGCCGCAGAAAACATTGTCGGAACAGAGTTGTAAAGTGAACTAGCAATTCCTTCATGGTGAGTCGTTAGCACCCTGCGTTGTACAAGAATTTCATAATGCATCCGTAGCTCAGCTGGATAGAGTACTCGGCTACGAACCGAGCGGTCGGAGGTTCGAATCCTCCCGGATGCACCATACTTTTCGGTATGGACGTGTATTCCTGGTCTGTAAGACATCGTCGATTTGTCAGGCAGAGCCAGGGAGGATAACGTTGCTTCAGCAACGGCCCGAAGGGCGAGGCGTCAGCCGAATAATCCTCCCGGATGCACCATTCTTCGTATTACCCCCAGGTTGATTTCTGCCAGTCCATAAAAGATTATCTATGCATCCGTAGCTCAGCTGGATAGAGTACTCGGCTACGAACCGAGCGGTCGGAGGTTCGAATCCTCCCGGATGCACCATATTCTGCAATGTTCAAGCGAAACCTCTCTGTCATGCTCCGGTGTCATCACAGCGAGCGCCAGGGAGGATAGCGTTGCTTCAGCAACGACCCGAAGGGCGAGGCGTCAGCCGAGTCATCCTCCCGGATGCACCATATTCTGTAGTGCTAAAGCGAAACCTCTCTGCCATAGTCCGGTGTCATCACAGCGAACACCAGGGAGGATAACGTTGCTTCAGCAACGGCCCGAAGGGCGAGGCGTCAGCCGAGTCATCCTCCCGGATGCACCATATTCTGTAGTGCTAAAGCGAAACCTCTCCGCCATAATCAGGTGTCATCACAGCGAACACCAGGAAGGATAGCATTGCTTCAGCAGCGACCCGAAGGGCGAGGCGTCAGCCGAGTCATCCTTACGCAGGCACTGTCTTGCGAATCTTCTGGCCGAAATCCCCCGCATATGACCTGTGAAGCCATCGTGTTATCAGGCGCAGGACAACACTGTTCGTTCTCTCTGTTTACTCAGACGATCTGAGAACGCCTCACCTGAATGCCCTCAAACCTCACCTGTGTCGCGCAAGCTTCGGTTTATGCGGCCTGAACGCGTCCGGGCTTTAGGCGTGAGCGTAGTCGCGATCTTGTGCCAGAATCACATTGATTGTGGTGATACATTTTCTGCTGAACATTGTTAATCCTTGATAACATTCCTGGCATAGCGCTTACCTTCTGCATCGCTGCTAAAATCACAGGGAATTCGCGACCTTACAGGCTTTCCAACCCGATCACCTTTATCTGAAAACTAAAATAGCTAATGCTTTCAAAGCATTTGCTGTTCATCCCGCCTGGCGACAACCTACGCACATTCAGCTAAAGTAATGGCTCATTTGTTGGAGGTCCTCAGTGACAATCTACGATCAATACGACGCCCTGATTTTCGATATGGACGGTACTATTCTTGATACTGAACCGACACATCGAAAAGCGTGGCGTCAGGTGCTGTCACGCTATGGCCTGGCGTTCGATGAAGCGCGCGTAACGGCGTTCAACGGTGCGCCCTCATGGCAACTGGCGAAGTTCATTATTGAAACCAATAATTCAGATCGCGATCCTTATTTGCTCGCCGCTGAAAAAACGGCAGCGGTAAAAGCGATGCTGCTGGATAACGTGCAGCCGCTTCCGCTCATGGAGGTCGTCAAGGCGTACTATGGTCGCCGCCCTTTGGCTGTGGGTACAGGTAGTGAGCACGCTATGGCTGATGCGCTGCTCAGCCAGTTGGGTGTCAGAGATCTCTTTTCTGCTGTGGTGGGGGCCGATGACGTGCAGCGTCACAAGCCTGAGCCCGATACCTTTCTACGCTGTGCTGCGCTGATGGGCATCGCACCAGAGCGCTGTGTGGTGTTCGAAGACGCTGATTTTGGCGTGCAGGCAGCGAAGGCCGCAGGAATGGCCGTGGTTGATGTTCGCCTGCTGTGAGCGAAACACTGGCTTATGTGTCTTTATTGAGTAGCAGCTTTCTCAGTGCGACGTTACTTCCGGGTAGCTCAGAGGCGCTGTTAGTTGCACTACTGATCGCGAAAAGCGCATCAGTCTATGGGTTGATTTTAGTCGCATCGTTAGGGAATACCCTGGGTGGCTTGACCAACATAATTTTGGGTCGCTTATTGCCGTTAAAACGTCAGGGGCGATGGCATGAGACAGCGATGACGTGGTTGCAACGGCTGGGGCCGGCAGCACTGTTGTTAAGTTGGCTACCGGTTGTAGGCGATCTGCTCTGCATTCTTGCAGGTTGGTTACGCTTTGGCTGGTTGCCCTCAATACTGTTTCTGGCTATCGGTAAAACGCTGCGTTATATCGTTATTGCGAACGCCACATTACAGGGCATGGAATGGTGGCATTGATTCGTACTGATTCGGGGCTAGGGTTAACACTATGCTGAACAAAAATAAATTATTCACACAGCGGGAGGTTAATGTGATCCCCGACGTATCAAAAGCGTTATCCTGGCTGGAAGCGCATCCTGATGCACTTAAAGGCATTGGCCGTGGTATTGAACGTGAAACGCTGCGTGTGCAGCCAGATGGTCATCTTGCGACGACCGCGCATCCAGAGTCACTGGGGTCGGCGCTTAAGCATGACTGGATCACCACCGACTTTGCTGAAACGCTGCTGGAGTTTATTACCCCGGTTGATCACAGCATCGATCACATGCTGGCGTTTTTGCGTGACGTTCATCGTCATGTTGCCCGCGAACTCGGTGAAGAGCGCATGTGGCCTTTCAGCATGCCTTGCCTGATTGAAGATGCGGATAAAATTACGCTGGCACAATACGGCAAATCCAATATCGGTCGTATGAAAACCCTTTACCGTCAGGGATTAAAGAACCGCTATGGTGCGTTGATGCAAACCATCTCCGGTATCCATTACAACTTCTCGCTGCCGTTGTCCTTCTGGCAGGCCTGGGCGGACGTAAAAGATTATGAAAGCGGTAAAGAAACCATATCTGCCGGTTATCTGCGGCTGATCCGCAACTACTATCGTTTTGGCTGGATCATCCCTTATCTGTTTGGCGCATCGCCTGCAATTTGTTCCAGTTTCCTGCAGGGCAGCGAGAGCGCACTGCCGTTTGACACCGATAATAAAGGTACGCTCTGGCTCCCCTATGCCACTTCGCTGCGTCTGAGTGACCTGGGCTATACCAATAAGTCGCAGAGCTCGCTGGGTATTACCTTTAACTCTCTTGAGGGTTATGTCAGCGCCCTGAAAAAAGCGATTAAAACGCCTTCTGAAGACTTCGTGAAGATGGGCACGCGGGATGCAGACGGAAACTGGTTGCAGCTGAACACCAACGTCCTGCAGATTGAGAATGAGCTCTATGCGCCGATTCGTCCCAAGCGCGTTACCCGATCCGGTGAAGCGCCTTCCGATGCCCTGCAACGTGGCGGCATTGAGTACATCGAAGTGCGCTCAATGGACATTAACCCTTTCTCGCCCATCGGGGTGGATGAAAACCAGGTGCGGTTCCTGGATCTGTTCCTGATTTGGTGCACGCTGGCAGATGCGCCAGAGATGAGCTCTGATGAATTGCAGTGCAGTCGGCAGAACTGGAATCGCGTGGTGCTGGAAGGGCGCAAACCCGATCTGAAAATTGCAGTCGGCTGCGGTGAAGCAGAGTATTCACTGGTCGAGGTCGGCAAGACACTGTTTGCTGATTTGCGCCGCGTTGCGGAAGCGCTGGACAGCAATCAAGGCACAACAGAATATCAGCAAGTCTGTGACGAACTGGTAGCATCCTTCGACGATCCTGAGCTAACCTATTCGGCGCGTATTCTTAAAGCCATGAAAGAAAGCGGCGTGACGGGAACGGGCATCGCTCTGGCAGAGCAGTATCAGCAGTTGCTGGTTAACGAGCCACTGGAAGTGCTCAAGCCGGAAGACTTTGCGCGTCAGGCACAGGCGTCCGTTGCCGCGCAGCAGCAGCTTGAAGCGAATGATACGTTAGATTTTGAAACCTATCTGGCTGGCCGGGAAGGGTAGAAAAGAAAAAGGCCACATCAATGTGGCCAAATTAACATCTCTGTTGTCAGGGATGGATGATAACAAATGCGCGTCTTTCATATATTCAGACGCTGGGCGATCGGAAAAGTTTCATCGTTCTCAAAAAATTTTTCAGACCAAGAGGTGACGTATGCCATTACTGGATAGTTTTACTGTTGATCACACCATCATGGCCGCGCCCGCAGTGCGTGTAGCAAAAACCATGAAGACTCCCCATGGCGATACGATTACTGTTTTTGACCTGCGTTTTTGTCGCCCCAATATCGACATTCTGACTGAACGTGGGATCCACACGCTTGAGCATTTGTTTGCGGGCTTTATGCGTAACCATCTCAACGGTAACGGCGTAGAGATTGTTGATATTTCACCTATGGGTTGCCGCACAGGCTTCTACATGAGCCTGATTGGTACACCAGACGAGCAACGTGTGGCACAAGCCTGGAAAGGCGCGATGGAAGACGTGCTGAAGGTGAAAGATCAGAACCAGATTCCAGAGCTGAACGAATATCAGTGTGGCAGCTATAAACTGCATTCTCTGGATGAAGCTCAGCAAATTGCCCGCAACGTGCTGGCGCAGGAGATCGGTGTTAACCACAATGACGATCTGAAACTGCCTGCCGAAAAACTGAAAGAGCTGCACATCTAGTCAGTTAGGTTAGTCCGGACAGTAAAACGCCGCACATGAGCGGCGTTTTTTATAACAGCGCCTGCATGACGACGGCGGGCTTTTCAAAAACCTGCGGGTCAGGCGAAAAAAACCGCCTTGCAATGAACTGCACCCAAAAAGTTGGACACCCAACTGAGTAAGGTGCAGTTTTTTATGAGCATCAGGATCCTACGGATTGCTTGAGCGGTGTCTGTGGTGTGATGCGAACCTGCTTAATCATATTGTCCTGCACATCCAGAATATCAACATCATAGTGATTCACCTGAACGCGCGTGTTCACTGTTGGAATCTCTTCCAGTGCTTCCAGTAACATACCGTTGATGGTACGCGCTTCCTGCTCAGGCAGTTGCCAGTTGAAGGCTTTATTGATCTCACGAATATTCGCGCTACCTTCAATCAGCACGGAGCCATCATTTTGCGGCATCACTTCTTCAGCCAGCGACGGAGACATTGAGGTCGTGAAATCACCCACAATCTCCTCCAGAATGTCCTCTATCGAAATCAGGCCTTTGATATCGCCGTACTCATCCACGACCAGACCGGTCTTTTTCTTGTTGCGCTGAAATTTCACCAACTGAACGTTGAGCGGCGTGCCTTCGGGAATGTAATAGATCTCATCGGCGGCACGCAGCAGCATCTCTTTCGTAAACTCTTTTTTCTCGGTCATCATGCGCCAGGCTTCGCGCACCCGCAGCATCCCTACACAATCATCCAGCGAATCACGGAACAGGACAATGCGGCCGTGCGGTGAATGGCTTAACTGACGGATGACTGATTTCCAGTCATCGTTGATGTTAATACCAACAATCTCGTTACGCGGCACCATAATGTCGTCCACACTGACCTTTTCAAGGTCCAGTACAGATAACAGCATATCCTGATTGCGGCGCGACATGTGCGTACGCGATTCGTAAACGATGGTACGCAACTCTTCTTTGCTGAGCGCTGAACTGATCGCACCATCCGCCCGGATGCCCACCAGTCGCATCAGCAGTCGGGTAATGGTGTTAAGCAACCAGACCAGGGGCAGCATGATGTATTGCAGCGGACCGAGCAGAAAGCTACTGGGGTAAGCGACTTTTTCTGGATAAAGTGCAGCAACCGTTTTGGGCAGCACTTCTGCAAACACCAGTACAACAAATGTCAGGATACCGGTCGCGATCGCGACACCGGCATCGCCATACAAACGCATCCCTACAATAGTACCAATGGCGGACGCCAGAATATTGACCAGGTTATTACCGATAAGGACCAGGCTGATGAGGCGATCCGGGCGCTTTAACAATTTTTCGACGCGGCGGGCTGCGCGATGGCCATGTTTAGCCTGATGGCGCAGTTTATAACGATTGAGCGTCATCATGCCGGTTTCAGAGCCGGAAAAATAGGCTGAAACCAACACCATAATGATGAGTGTGACAATCAACGTCGTGGTCGAAACATGTTCCACCGCAAAACTTCCTTTTATTAAGAACTGTGAATGAGCAGGTGTTGCAGTACGCGACTGCCAAAGTACGCCATCGTGAGCAGCGCTGCGCCGCCGCAGTTAAACCACACTACGCGGCGACCACGCCAGCCTTCATGATAGTGGCCCCAGAGCAGAACGATGTAGACAAACCAGGCAATAATCGATAGCACGGCCTTATCTACGTTTTCGGCGCTGAACAGGTCATGCATATAAAACAGGCCGGTACACAGCACCAGCGTCAGTAACACAACGCCAACCTGGGTGATGTGAAACATTTTACGTTCAATGGTCAGCAGCGGTGGCATGTCCTGAGTGAAAGCCAGTTTTTTGTTCTTAAGCTGGTAATCAATCCACGCAAGCTGCAACGCGTACAACGCCGCGATGATGAGTGTTGCATAGGCAAACAGCGACAGCCCGATATGAATCATGATGCCGGGCGTGGTTTCAAGGTGCGTAATAAACGCATTCGGGACAAAAGTGGCAAAGGCCAGGTTAATTAATGCAAAGCTGTAAACAATCGGCAGCAGTAGCCAGCCACGATTTCGGGAGGCAACAATGGTCATGATTGCACAAATCAGCAGGCTGACCAGAGAGCCGATATTCAACAGGCTAAGATTTTGCCCGCCATCAACGGCAAAGATACGCTGCTGCAGGGCGACAGCGTGCGTGACTAACGCCACACAGGCCGACAGCACAGCTAACCTGCGCCAGCCGCTTTGACGCTTCAACAGGCTGGGGATGATGAGTGCAAGACTCAGGGAGTAGGCGAACAGCGCCACAATCGCGAAAACGGACATAGTTCCTTTCAGGCATCAGTCAGATAAAGGAAAAGGGCAGTATAGCGCCAGCCGCAGCAGGCTCCAAACGATCTGAGGTGGAATTGAAGAGGAACTGAGGTGGAAGTGAAGAGATCGCCTCGGCTTCGTGTTATAATCCGCCGCATTCTGCCGGTATGGTGCCTCGCGATTTTTTTTAAGTGAGAGACAATGTTTGACAATTTAACCGATCGTTTGTCGCAAACTCTGCGCAATATCAGCGGCCGCGGAAGGCTGACTGAAGACAACATTAAAGATACGCTGCGCGAAGTGCGCATGGCGCTGCTGGAAGCTGACGTTGCGCTGCCGGTGGTGCGTGACTTCATTAATCGCGTCAAAGAGAGCGCGGTAGGCCACGACGTCAACAAAAGCCTGACGCCGGGCCAGGAATTTATCAAAATTGTCCGTAACGAACTGGTTACGGCGATGGGCGCAGAAAACAACGCGCTGGATCTTGCCGCACAGCCGCCGGCCGTTGTGCTGATGGCCGGTCTGCAGGGTGCGGGTAAAACCACCAGTGTCGGTAAGCTGGGTAAATTTCTGCGTGAAAAGCACAAGAAAAAAGTGCTGGTGGTATCTGCTGACGTTTATCGCCCGGCGGCGATCAAACAGCTTGAGACACTGGCACAGCAGGTCGGTGTGGATTTTTGCCCCTCGGATCTGAGCCAGAAGCCCGTTGATATCGTCAACAACGCGCTGCGTGAAGCCAAACTCAAGTTTTATGACGTATTGCTGGTCGATACCGCGGGTCGTCTGCACGTAGACGAAGCGATGATGGACGAGATTAAACAGGTTCACGCCGCAATTAATCCGGTAGAAACCCTGTTTGTCGTGGATGCCATGACCGGTCAGGATGCGGCGAATACCGCCAAAGCCTTTAATGAAGCGCTGCCGCTGACAGGGGTTATTCTGACGAAGGTGGATGGCGATGCACGCGGTGGTGCTGCCCTGTCTATTCGCCATATCACCGGCAAGCCGATCAAATTTATGGGGATGGGCGAGAAGACCGATGCGCTGGAAGCCTTTTATCCTGACCGCATTGCCTCGCGCATTCTTGGCATGGGCGACGTGCTGTCGCTTATTGAAGATATCGAAAGTAAAGTTGACCGCGCGCAAGCGGAAAAACTGGCGAAGAAACTGAAAACCGGCGACGGTTTTGATCTCAATGACTTCCTTGAGCAGTTAAAGCAGATGCGTAACATGGGCGGTATGGCGAGCCTGATGGGCAAGCTGCCGGGCATGGGGCAACTGCCAGACAACGTGAAATCGCAGATGGATGATAAAGTGCTGGTGCGCATGGAAGCCATCATCAATTCGATGACACGCAAAGAGCGTGAAAAACCAGAAATTATCAAAGGTTCGCGCAAGCGCCGCATCGCTACCGGCTCGGGCATGCAGGTGCAGGACGTTAACCGCTTATTAAAGCAGTTCGACGACATGCAGCGGATGATGAAGAAAATGAAGAAGGGCGGAATGGCGAAAATGATGCGCGGCATGAAAGGTATGATGCCGCCAGGTTTCCCAGGACGCTAATGGGTTCCACAAAAAAGCCTGGGATTACTCGGTTTAGGTTGCTTTTTGCGCCAAAATGAGTAAAATTTTCGGGCTTTTTATACAGCACCCGGACCCCGTTCCTCGATGGGGGCCGGGTGTTTTATTAACTGAAGAGGATGTTATGGTAACAATTCGTTTGGCACGTCACGGCGCTAAAAAGCGTCCGTTCTATCAGGTCGTCGTCACTGACAGCCGCAATGCACGCAACGGTCGCTTCATCGAGCGCGTAGGTTTCTTCAACCCGATCGCATCTGGTCAGGCAGAAGGTCTGCGTCTGGATCTGGATCGTATCGAGCACTGGGTTGGCCAGGGCGCAACGCTTTCTGATCGCGTTAACGCGCTGATCAAAGAAGCAAAGAAAGCAGCTTAATCTGTCACGGTGGTGAGCATGAGCAGACAACTTGCCGCACAGGCACCTGTTAACCCGATTGTATTGGGTAAAATGGGTGCGGCATACGGCATTCGCGGCTGGCTCAAAGTGTTTTCCTCCACTGAAGACGCTGAAAGCATCTTTGACTACCAACCCTGGTTTATCCAGCGCGCCGGTAAATGGCAGCAGGTGGAACTGGATGGTTGGAAGCACCACAATCAGGACCTGATCATCAAAGTCAAAGGCATTGACGATCGGGATGCGGCGGCACAGTTGACCAATTGCGAAATTCAGGTCGACTCGACGCAGCTGCCTGCGCTGGATAACGGTGAGTACTACTGGAAAGACCTGATGGGTTGCAAGGTAGTCAACGTTGAAGGCTACGAACTGGGTAAAGTCGTCGATATGATGGAAACCGGTTCGAACGACGTTCTCGTCGTGAAGGCAAACCTGAAAGATGCGTTTGGTGTACAGGAGCGGTTAATTCCGTTTCTTGATGAACAGGTTATCAAGAAAGTCGATCTCTCTACTGGCCTTATTGAAGTAGATTGGGATCCTGGTTTTTGATCTCCGAATCAAACGGTAACGTAACGGCGAAGACAATGTGGATTGGTGTAATTAGCCTGTTTCCAGAAATGTTTCGCGCTATTACCGATTACGGGGTAACTGGCCGGGCAGTAAAAAATGGCCTGCTCAGCGTTCAAAGCTGGAGTCCACGTGACTTCACGCACGACCGGCACCGTACTGTGGACGATCGTCCTTATGGTGGCGGACCGGGAATGCTGATGATGGTACAACCTTTACGGGATGCCATCTCCGCAGCGAAAGCAGCGGCGGGAGAGGGTGCCAGGGTGATATATCTTTCACCTCAGGGCCGCAAACTTGACCAACAGGGCGTTTGCGAACTGGCATCACGAGACAAGCTCATCCTTGTCTGTGGTCGCTATGAAGGGATTGATGAGCGCGTAATCCAGACCGAAATTGATGAAGAATGGTCAATCGGTGATTACGTTCTCAGCGGCGGGGAACTGCCAGCAATGACGATGATTGACGCGGTTGCCCGGTTCATTCCGGGAGTACTCGGCAAACAGGCGTCAGCCGATGAGGATTCGTTCTCTGACGGATTGCTGGATTGTCCGCACTATACCCGACCTGAAGTGTTAGAAGGGATGGACGTTCCGCCAGTTTTGCTGTCGGGCAACCATGCCGATATTCGCCAGTGGCGCCTGAAACAGTCGCTAGGCCGTACCTGGCTAAGAAGACCTGAACTTCTGGAAAACCTGGCTCTGACTGAAGAGCAAGCAAGGTTGCTTAAGGCGTTCCAACAGGAACACCAGCAACAAAACGATGATGCGGGAGAGTGATCTTCCCTGACTATCAGTTTACCCAGGATAAGAGATTTAATTATGAGCAACATTATTAAGCAAATTGAACAAGAGCAGATGAAACAGGACGTACCTTCCTTCCGTCCGGGTGATACCGTGGAAGTGAAAGTATGGGTCGTTGAAGGTTCTAAAAAACGTCTGCAGGCATTCGAGGGCGTGGTTATCGCTATTCGTAACCGCGGTCTGCACTCTGCATTCACTGTTCGCAAAATTTCTAACGGCGAAGGCGTTGAGCGTGTCTTCCAGACTCACTCTCCGGTAATTGACAGCATCGCTGTTAAACGTCGTGGCGCTGTGCGTAAAGCCAAACTGTACTACCTGCGTGAGCGTACTGGTAAGTCTGCTCGTATCAAAGAGCGTCTTAACTAAGGTATCGCTAACGCGACATCTAAAAGTTAATAGCAAACAAGGGGTTGGCAATGTGCCAGCCCCTTTTTTATGCCAGTGCCTACAAAATGCCTACGCCGAATGTTTGCCGTCATCTGCAGGCAAAGTGTGCCAGACCAAAGCGCTGTCTCACATAAAGGAAAACCTGTCGGAACAGAACAGGTATCTTTGCGATGCTGTGCATGCCAACCGCCGGGATGCTGCGTAACGCAATCTGCTCGTCATCGGACACAACCGATTATTCTCTTATTCAATCTCATTGCCCTAAGGACAGGTTTTGAAAGACGTCGTTTTTTTAGTTTCCGGCTTTATATTTTCGCTCGCCTCATTCTATTCAGCCCGATATGCACTTGAAGGCAACAAGCATAAGTGGCTTTGCCGCTGCCTGACCGCAGTCTGGGTAAGCATGGGATTCGTGTTGTTTCCCCTTTTTCTTGCGCTGGGGTTGTATGGTCCGGCCCTTATCTTTGTGGCGGCTAACGTGATCCTTGTTTGGGCAGGCCGCGAACACAAAAAGGAACTGGCACGTAAGAACAAAACGTCCACGGCGGTGACGGCGCATGTGCCCCTGGTCGAGGTTGATATGCCCTGGCTGAGTCTAAAAGAGATCGGCTTCAGCTATTTTGACTACGAGGGTAAGGTGGCTTACCGGCGCGTGGATGTGGAGTCCTGCGATGGGATGTTTATCAAAGGCTATTGTCATTTCCACAGAGAGATGCGCGCATTCGAACTGGTCCGGATCGAATCCGGCATTATCATTCTGCGTAATACCGGGAAAACCATAGACGTTAACAGCTGGCTTGTCGCTTATGTTGAGGCCTACGACCGCTGAGTACGATCTCATGCCTTTTCATGAGGGGCGCTGGAAATGATAGATCGCCGCGTTGACCGGCCCGCTGTCTAAAACAATTAAACCATAACGGTAATCGATAAAGCGCCCGCCACTCTTTTCCGCTACACGTCTGCTGGCGAAGTTATTCTCCACCGCCAGCAGTTCTATTGTCTGTACATCCGGGCGCGCAAAGCCAAATTCCAGTAACAGCTTTACCGCTTGCGTGGCAACACCCTGACATTGCGCGTCACTGCGAACCCAGTACCCCAAAGCGCAAAACTCTCCCGGTTTTTTAGCAAAGCGAAAGTTTGCACCACCTAACAGGTGGTTCTGGGCATCCACGATGGCAAATTCTTCTGCTTCTTTAAGTGCGCGTTGTAAGTGTGTAAAGCGAATCCAGCTTTCGGCTTCATCCGGCTGATAATCCGGATGCGCCCAACTCATCCAGGGCAATAACGTATCCAAAGAGTCATTAACGGCTACGGTGAAGGCCTCAATATCGCTTAGATCAAAAGGACGCAGGCGAATGGCTGCGGTGGTCTGGGTCATGTTTTCGTCCTTGTCAGTTAACGTATCAATATTAACAGGGGGATTTCGGTGGTGGAACAGATGCTATGTATATTTATGTTTACACAATGACAGCCTGACTGATTGTGTTTTTATTTTTTTAATTCATTGATATTAAATATATTTTATTGATATTTTCAGGTGTTTTATTTTTGATGGTAAATAAAGTGTACATAAGGGATTGTCGAGTGTACTCATTATGATACAGTTTCATCTCTCCTCCATGAGGATCCCGTGACCGCATAAATGAGTGTAAAGGACAGGACGATGCAAAAAGACGCGTTAAACAATGTTCATATCGCCAATGAGCAGGTGTTGATTACTCCCGAAGAGCTTAAAACGAAATTCCCGTTGAGCAATGCGCAGCAGGCGCAAATCGCCGCCTCGCGCCAGACGATTGCGGATATCATTGCAGGCCGTGATTCCCGCCTGTTAGTGGTTTGTGGCCCATGCTCAATTCACGATACAGAAGCGGCTCTGGATTATGCGCGTCGTCTGCAAAGCCTCTCTGAGCAGGTGAAAGATCGACTGTACCTTGTTATGCGCGTCTACTTTGAGAAACCCCGCACGACCGTTGGCTGGAAGGGGTTAATTAACGATCCTTACATGGATAACTCATTTGATATGGAAGCGGGTTTGCACATTGCCCGTGAGTTGCTGGTGAATCTTGTCGATATGGGCTTGCCGTTAGCGACGGAAGCGCTGGATCCAAACAGCCCGCAATATTTGGGCGATCTTTTTAGCTGGTCGGCGATTGGCGCACGCACGACGGAATCACAAACCCACCGTGAAATGGCTTCAGGCCTGTCAATGCCGGTGGGCTTTAAAAACGGTACCGACGGCAGCCTGGGGACGGCGATAAATGCCATGCGCGCGGCGGCAATGCCTCATCGGTTTGTGGGTATCAATCAGTCAGGCCAGGTTTGCCTGTTGCAAACACAGGGAAATCCTGACGGGCACGTTATTTTACGCGGCGGCAAAGCACCAAACTACAGTCCGGAAGACGTGGCACAATGTGAAACGGCCATGCTTAAAGCGGGACTCCGCCCGGCCTTAATGATAGATTGCAGCCACGGTAACTCTGATAAAGACTACCGCCGTCAGCCTGGCGTCGCGCAGTCGGCCATCGATCAGATCAAGAAAGGCAACCGTTCGATTATTGGCCTGATGCTGGAAAGCCACATTAGCGAAGGCAATCAGTCTTCCGAGCAGCCGCGCAGTGAGATGAAGTACGGCGTCTCTGTTACCGATGCCTGCATCAACTGGAACGTCACCGAGGCGTTACTGCGCGAAATGCATGATGAGCTAAACGAGGTTCTGTCGGCGCGTCTTTCACACGAGGTGTAGTGGGCAATGGTGGCTGAATTAACGGCATTACGCGAACAAATTGATAAGGTAGATAAAGCACTGCTGGATCTACTGGCAAAACGTCTGGAACTGGTAGCGGAAGTCGGCGAAGTTAAAAGCCGCCATGGTTTGCCAATCTATGTTCCGGAGCGGGAAGCTTCTATGCTGGCGTCCCGTCGCAAAGAGGCAGAAGCGCTGGGCGTGCCTGGCGATCTGATTGAAGACGTATTGCGCCGCGTCATGCGAGAATCCTATACCAGCGAAAATGATAAAGGGTTTAAAACCCTGTGTCCCGAGTTACGTCCGGTGGTGATCGTCGGCGGTAATGGCCAGATGGGACGCCTGTTTAATAAAATGCTGACGCTGTCAGGCTACCAGGTAAAAACGCTGGATAAAGATGACTGGGATCGGGCGGAAACGCTGTTCAGCGATGCCGGTATGGTGATCATCAGCGTGCCTATCCATCTGACCGAGCAGGTGATTCAACAACTCCCTGCGCTGCCGGATGACTGTATTCTGGTGGATCTGGCGTCCGTCAAGAATCGGCCCCTACAGGCGATGCTGGCGGCGCATCAGGGACCGGTACTCGGTCTGCATCCTATGTTCGGGCCGGACAGCGGCAGTCTTGCCAAGCAGGTTGTGGTCTGGTGCGATGGGCGGCAGCCGGAAGCCTATCAGTGGTTTCTGGAGCAGATACAGGTCTGGGGAGCGCGCCTGCATCGCATTGGGGCAGAAGAACACGATCAGAACATGGCATTTATCCAGGCGCTGCGCCATTTCGCGACTTTTGCTTATGGCCTTCACCTGGCTGAAGAGAATGTCAATCTTGATCAGCTCCTGGCTTTGTCCTCGCCCATTTACCGGCTTGAGCTGGCAATGGTGGGGCGCCTGTTTGCACAGGATCCGCAGCTGTACGCGGATATCATTATGTCGTCTGAAAATAACCTGAACCTTATCAAACGTTATTATCAGCGCTTTGGTGAAGCCATTGCCCTGCTGGAACAAGGTGATAAAAACGCCTTTATTGCCAGCTTCAACCGGGTAGAAGAGTGGTTTGGCGATCACGCCAAACGCTTTTTGGTTGAGAGCCGAAGCCTGCTGCGCTCGGCGAACGACAGCCGGCCATAAGCTAAAAAGGCATCCAGTTGGATGCCTTTTTACTGATTACTTGTCGGGTTCAACGGGAATAATATTTTCGCTGGGGTAACAGCCAAGTACTTTTAACGAACGCGTCATTGCCCTCAGCTCTTCTAATGCCTGCTGCATCTTTTGAGACTGCAGATTGCCCTGCACATCCAGATAAAACATCTCTTCCCACGGGTTACCGTTGATAGGCCGGGATTCCAGTTTGCTCATAATCAGGTTGTGCTGGCGCAAGACCAACAGTGCGTCAACCAGTGCACCCGCCTGCTGGCCGGTTGCCATGATCAGCGTCGTTTTCGCCGAAATCTGATCGGATACTTCGATGGGCTTACGGGCCAGGACAATAAAGCGTGTGTGATTCTGCTGTTGGTTGGCCAGATTACGCTCCAGCACCTGTAACTGATACAGTTCGCCACCGGCTTCGCTACCGATCGCCGCGACCTTAGGTGAGTTGAGCGCGGCCACTTTTTCCATGGCAGCGGCGGTGCTTTCGGTGTAGACAATCTTCCAGTGCGGGAAGCGGTTAATGAAGTGGCTGGTCTGCTGAAAAGGCTGCGGATGGCTGTAGACCGTTTCAATCTGTTCCAGGTCGCTCTGGCTACTGACCAACATGCAGTGCTCAATCGGAAGCGTCAGTTCCCCTACGATAGAGAGGTTGGTCTGTTGCAGCAGGTCGTACACATCGTTGATTGAACCGGAGCTGGTATTCTCGATCGGTAAGACGGCGTAATCCGCCGCGTTATTCTCCACCTGTTTGATAATGTCATGAAATTTCAGGCAACCGCATTCAACCATGTTACTGAAATGACGCGCGGCATACTGACGGGCAGCCAGATGAGAGTAAGAGCCTTTCGGGCCCAAGAAGGCGATGCGGGCCGCATGAGCATGCGTATGGTTGAGGTTTTTTTGCAGCAAGGCCTGCTGAGTCAGAACCGAATCTTCAATCACTAACTGAAACAGGCGGGTAATGTAGTGCGCATCCAACTGATGTTTTTTACCCAGTACGATGAGGTGCTCAATCAGTGCGCGTTCACGTTCGACGTCGCGGACAGGGCGGTGCGTTGCCAGCTTCGACTTTGCAACCTCCACAGCCAGCAAACGCCGTTCAGCAAGTAAGGTCAGTAGTTTTTCATCAACGGCGCTGATTTTATCACGCAGTGCCAGAAGCGGATTGTCCGGGGTCATAAGGCTCACCTGTAAGCTATCCAATAAAAAAGCCTCCCGGTTGGGAGGCTTTGTTGTTCGTCTTCGCTTTCTTTTTACACGACGAATGGCCTCCCAGTCAGGGGAAGGTAAAAAAGAAAGCGAAGAAAAACGACAGTGTTTTCATGACAGGTTCCAAAAATAAGCTGTTCTGAGAGTAACCGCACAGATGAAAAGCTGTCAACAAAAAACGCGCCCGTAGGCGCGTCAGGAAGGTGAGGACAAAACTTACTCTTCGGCGGCGGGGGTAAAGTCTTTAACGCTGGTGGCCGCGCGGCGCGCTTCAGATTTGTGCTGCACTTTATTAAGTTGGCGCTCGAGTTTTCCTATCAGGTCGTTGATAGCAGTGTACATATCGTCATGTTTGGCACTGGCGACCAGTGTACCGTTTGGCGTATTAATCGTGGCGTCTGCCACAAACTCTTTGGATTCTTTCGACAGAACGATATGCGGGTTAATCAGGTCGGTTTGCCACTTTTCTAGCTTGGCGAGACGGTCTTCGACGTGTTCACGGATGGCTGGAGTAATTTCCATTTGCTTACTGGTAATATTCACGATCATTATGCTTACCTCTCTGTGATTGCCGTCTGAATGGATCCAGCATAGCGCGATATCTCTGTAGATGTGTGATTTTGATCACAAAAAAATGTCACTTTTTGTCAACTACAGCAAATTGTGAGAAAGGGCGAGAATGTGGCCGAAAAGCCTTGAAGCTAACACCTTATCAAGGCATTCTTGATAAGTTAGCTCAACAGGTAAATCAACATTTTGCCTGTTTTATGCGCATAAAAAAGCAGCCTCCAGGGCTGCTTTTTTTGTGGCTCAACGCGCGAACGTCTCAGTCGTTGTTTGCTGCGATAATTTTTGCGACTTTATCTGCCTCGGCGTTCAGTTGCAACTGGCGATAGGCGTTTTCCATCAGCGGTAACGCATCGTGCGTCGCCTGCGTGTCCGGATAATCGCGCATCATGCCTTCAACACGGTTAACAACCGCGACATAGGCCCCACGCTTGGTATAGAATTGCGCCACTGAAAGCTCATATTTTGACAAACGGTCTTTCAGATAGACCTGACGTTTATAGGCATCGGCTGCATATTGGCTGTTTGGATAGCTGCGCAGCAGCTGTGCAAAGTCGCGGAATGCATCACGAGCATGGGTAGGATCGCGATCTGAACGGTCGATGCCGAAAAAGCCCTGCAATGCCGAATCATCCAGCGCCATATCCGTCAGCCCTTTCATATAGATGACGTAATCGATATTAGGATGCGTAGGATTTAAACGCATAAAGCGGCTGATGGCAGCCTGCGCCATCGGCAGATCGGCATTTTTATAGTACGCGTAGATCAAATCCAACTGAACCTGCTGCGAATAGGGACCGAATGGGTAACGATTATCCAGCGCTTCCAGTTGCTTAATCGCCGCTTTAAAGTTACCGTCCTGCAGCTTTTGTTGCGCTGTAGCATAGATTTCAGAAGGCGGGTTGTCCGGTACCGCGTCATTTGAGCCGGAACAACCAACAAGTGCCAGGCTCAGTGTGGCTGCAGCCACCAGATATTTCATACGCGTCATGACGAAGTGATTATCCTCAAAATGTTATGGCGGAAGCTGTCCGTATAGCTCCCGGTAATGACCAGGTACGATAGCACATTATATTAAACGGCATCGCCGTAAAACCCAACGTTAACGAAGAAGCTGTATATGGCACAACAAGTTCAACTCACCGCAACGGTATCCGAGTCACAACTCGGACAACGTTTAGATCAAACTTTGGCGGAATTGTTCCCTGATTATTCACGTTCCCGCATAAAAGAGTGGATCCTTAACCAGCGCGTCAGTGTCAACGGCACTGTGACTGATAAGCCGAAAGAAAAAGTGCTCGGCGGCGAGCGCGTGACCATCGATGCTGAGATCGAAGAAGAGCAGCGCTGGGAACCCCAAAATATCCCGCTGGATATCGTCTACGAAGATGAAGATATCATTGTCATCAATAAACCACGTGACTTTGTGGTGCATCCGGGCGCGGGCAATCCTGATGGCACCGTACTCAATGCGCTGCTGCATCACTATCCCGCCATTGCCGATGTCCCGCGAGCGGGCATCGTTCATCGCCTGGACAAAGATACAACCGGGCTGATGGTCGTGGCGAAAACCGTCCCGGCGCAAACGCACCTTGTCGACGCCCTTCAGCGCCGTGAAATTACACGTGAATATGAAGCGGTCGCCATCGGTACGATGACTGCTGGCGGCACGGTCGATGAACCGATTAGCCGTCACTCGACTAAACGTACGCATATGTCCGTGCATCCCATGGGGAAACCGGCTGTCACTCACTATCGCATCATGGAGCATTTCCGAGCTCATACGCGGTTGCGTCTGCGCCTGGAAACCGGCCGTACGCACCAGATCCGTGTGCATATGTCGCACATTAATCATCCTCTGGTGGGCGACCCGCTTTACGGTGGCCGTCCGCGTCCGCCAAAAGGCGCATCGGAAGACTTTATTACCACGCTGCGCGGGTTTGATCGCCAGGCGCTGCATGCGACGATGCTTCGGCTTTACCATCCTATCTCTGGGATTGAGATGGAATTCCATGCCGCAATACCTCAGGACATGATTGATCTGATTGATGCGCTGAAAGCGGATACAGAGATGTTCAAGGATCAGCTGGACTGGCTATGAGCCTGATTATTCCACAATGGCCGGCACCCGATCGGGTGCGTGCCGTCTCAACGTTACGGCAGGGCGGCGTGAGCGAGGGGAACTGGCGTTCGCTTAATCTTGGCAGCCATGTCGGTGACAAGCTGCATCATGTGGCAGCCAACCGTGAGCGGCTGATAGCGTTTGCGGCGTTGCCCGCGATGCCGCAGTGGCTGGAGCAGGTTCATTCCACCGACGTTGCCTGCCTGCGCGCAGGGGGAACCGCGCCGCTACAGGCAGATGCTTGTATCACACGGGAAACGGGCGTGGTATGTGCAATCATGACGGCTGACTGCCTGCCTGTGCTGTTTTGTTCGGATGACGGCCGTGAAGTTGCTGCGGCTCATGCAGGATGGCGCGGGCTGTGTGGCGGCGTACTAGAAAATACCCTGGCACAGTTTCAGGCTGCGCCCGGTAATATTCACGCCTGGCTCGGGCCGGCCATTGGTCCTGATGCGTTCGAAGTCGGTGCAGAAGTGCGTCGCGCGTTTATGAATCACGATCCTGAGGCAGCTGCCGCTTTTCGTCCGGCGGGGGAAAAATTCTACGCGGATATCTGGCTACTGGCCCGTCAGCGGCTCCATGCTGCAGGCGTGAAATCAGTGAGTGCGGATTCACGTTGTACCTTTAGCGAGCAGGACGCTTTCTTCTCCTATCGTCGGGATGGCATCACCGGCCGTATGGCAACTTTAATTTGGCTGTTATAGTCTTAGCCCGTAAGACGATCCAGACAGCGCGTTTTTTAGTCCTTTTTCAGGTCATTAACCTTGAATATTTGAGGAATGACCTCATTTTAATCTCCAGTAGCATTTGACCTGTAATGGGAGGAATTATGCGTCTGGATCGTCTTACTAATAAATTTCAACTCGCTCTGTCCGACGCGCAGTCTTTGGCTTTAGGACAGGATAACCAGTTTATTGAACCCTTGCACCTGATGAGCGCGTTGCTCAAGCAGGAAGGGAGTTCCGTTGCGCCCCTGTTGTCCTCAGCCGGTACTGACGTAGCATCGTTACGTACGCAAATTGATCAGGCTATTGACCGTTTGCCGCAGGTAGAAGGCAGCGGCGGAGATGTGCAGCCATCATCCGACCTGATCCGAGTGCTTAACCTGTGCGATAAGCTGGCACAGAAGCGCAACGACAACTTTATCTCATCAGAATTATTTGTTTTGGCAGCCCTGGATTCACGTGGCTCGCTGGCGGACATATTGAAATCCGCAGGCGTCACCAACGAAAAGCTCACCAAAGCGATTGAACAACTTCGTGGAGGCGACAACGTGAACGATCAGGGTGCTGAAGATCAGCGTCAGGCTTTAAAGAAATATACGATCGATCTCACCGAGCGCGCCGAGAAAGGCAAGCTCGATCCGGTGATTGGGCGTGATGAAGAGATTCGCCGTACCATTCAGGTACTGCAACGTCGTACTAAAAACAACCCCGTGTTGATTGGTGAGCCCGGCGTAGGTAAAACCGCCATCGTCGAAGGGCTGGCGCAGCGCATTATCAATGGTGAAGTGCCGGAAGGGCTGAAAGGCCGCCGTGTGCTGGCACTGGATATGGGCGCGCTGGTGGCAGGGGCTAAATACCGTGGTGAATTCGAAGAGCGTCTGAAAGGCGTGCTCAGCGACCTGTCTAAGCAGGAAGGCAACGTCATTCTGTTTATTGATGAGCTGCATACCATGGTGGGCGCGGGTAAAGCAGATGGTGCAATGGACGCCGGCAATATGCTGAAACCTGCGCTGGCGCGCGGCGAGTTACACTGTGTCGGCGCTACCACGCTGGACGAATATCGCCAGTATATCGAGAAAGACGCAGCGCTGGAGCGCCGTTTCCAGAAAGTGTTTGTGGCAGAGCCCAGCGTTGAAGATACCATCGCGATTTTGCGGGGTTTGAAAGAGCGTTATGAGTTGCACCATCATGTGCAGATCACTGACCCGGCTATCGTCGCGGCAGCAACGCTTTCTCATCGCTACATAGCCGATCGCCAGTTGCCAGATAAGGCGATTGACCTGATTGATGAGGCGGCATCCAGTATCCGTATGCAGATTGACTCCAAGCCGGAAGCACTGGATCGTCTGGAGCGCCGTATTATTCAGCTGAAGCTGGAACAGCAGGCGTTGAAGAAAGAATCTGATGATGCCAGCGTCAAACGTCTGGATATGCTGGAAGCCGAGCTCAACCAGAAAGAGCGTGAATATGCCGAGCTGGAAGAAGAGTGGAAAGCGGAAAAGGCCTCGTTGACCGGCACGCAGAATATCAAAGCGGAGCTGGAGCAGGCGCGCCTTACACTTGAGCAGGCACGTCGCTCAGGCGATCTGGCACAGATGTCTGAACTGCAGTACGGCAAGATCCCGGCGCTGGAGAAACAGCTGGCTTCCGCTACACAGTCTGAAGGCAAGACGATGAAGCTGCTGCGTAACCGCGTAACGGACGTTGAGATTGCCGATGTTCTGGCGCGCTGGACCGGTATTCCGGTCGCCCGGATGATGGAAGGGGAGCGCGACAAACTTCTGCGTATGGAGCAGGAACTGCATTCACGAGTCATCGGACAGGATGAAGCGGTTGAAGCGGTTTCCAATGCCATTCGCCGTAGCCGCGCAGGTCTGGCCGATCCTAATCGTCCTGTCGGGTCGTTCCTGTTCCTGGGCCCAACAGGTGTGGGTAAAACGGAACTGTGTAAATCACTGGCTAACTTCCTGTTCGACAGTGACGATGCGATGGTTCGTATCGACATGTCAGAATTTATGGAAAAACATTCTGTGTCGCGGCTGGTGGGCGCACCTCCGGGTTATGTCGGCTATGAAGAGGGCGGCTATCTGACTGAAGCGGTTCGCCGTCGTCCTTATTCTGTGATCCTGTTGGATGAAATCGAGAAGGCGCATCCCGATGTCTTCAATATTTTGCTGCAGGTTCTGGATGATGGCCGGTTGACGGACGGACAAGGGCGCACCGTTGATTTCCGCAATACGGTCGTGATCATGACCTCTAACCTGGGCTCAGATTTAATTCAGGAACGTTTCGGCAATCTGAATTATCCCGAGATGAAAAATCTGGTGATGGGCGTAGTGGGTCAACATTTCCGTCCAGAGTTCGTGAACCGTATTGACGAGGTAGTGGTGTTCCATCCGCTGGGTGAGAAACACATTGCGTCTATTGCACAGATTCAACTGCAGCGGCTGTACAAACGTCTGGAAGACCGAGGCTATCAGCTGCATATCTCTGATGCGGCGATCAAACTGTTGGGCGAAAACGGTTATGACCCGGTTTACGGTGCGCGTCCACTGAAACGCGCTATCCAGCAGCAGATAGAAAACCCACTGGCACAGCAGATTCTTTCTGGTGAGCTGGTCCCGGGCAAAGTGATTGAGATGGACGTAAAAGACGACGTCATTACTGCCCACCAGTAAAGGCATATTTATTAAAAACGGGCGTTACGCCCGTTTTTTGTACGCGGAATCTGTGGTTTTGGCTTTTTTTAAAGCGTATTGCCTGGAAAGTAATCACTCGAAAGATTTATTTGAATTAGCGCTTGTCAGCCTAAAATATTTGCCTATAATGCGCCTCCACTGACACGGCACAACGGCTTACGTAACGCGGTGTTCAGCAGGAGGCTCCCAGGAGTTTCCGCCGGAGAAAAACTTCTGAAAAAGAGGTTGACTCTGAAGGAGGAAAGCGTAATATACGCCACCTCGCGACAGACGGTTAACCCGCTGTTCGCACTGCTCTTTAACAATTTATCAGACAATCTGTGTGGGCACTCGCAGGATTGATATCAGCGTCTCCGGACGTAAAAAATATCAAAGCCTCACGAGTGAACACATAATGAAATTCATTATGACGTTTTACAGATGAGCACCGCTGGACTTGTTTCAGCAAATCAAACTTTAAATTGAAGAGTTTGATCATGGCTCAGATTGAACGCTGGCGGCAGGCCTAACACATGCAAGTCGGACGGTAGCACAGAGGAGCTTGCTCCTCGGGTGACGAGTGGCGGACGGGTGAGTAATGTCTGGGGATCTGCCCGATAGAGGGGGATAACCACTGGAAACGGTGGCTAATACCGCATAACGTCGCAAGACCAAAGAGGGGGACCTTCGGGCCTCTCACTATCGGATGAACCCAGATGGGATTAGCTAGTAGGCGGGGTAACGGCCCACCTAGGCGACGATCCCTAGCTGGTCTGAGAGGATGACCAGCCACACTGGAACTGAGACACGGTCCAGACTCCTACGGGAGGCAGCAGTGGGGAATATTGCACAATGGGCGCAAGCCTGATGCAGCCATGCCGCGTGTATGAAGAAGGCCTTCGGGTTGTAAAGTACTTTCAGCGGGGAGGAAGGCGATGTGGTTAATAACCGCGTCGATTGACGTTACCCGCAGAAGAAGCACCGGCTAACTCCGTGCCAGCAGCCGCGGTAATACGGAGGGTGCAAGCGTTAATCGGAATTACTGGGCGTAAAGCGCACGCAGGCGGTCTGTTAAGTCAGATGTGAAATCCCCGGGCTTAACCTGGGAACTGCATTTGAAACTGGCAGGCTTGAGTCTCGTAGAGGGGGGTAGAATTCCAGGTGTAGCGGTGAAATGCGTAGAGATCTGGAGGAATACCGGTGGCGAAGGCGGCCCCCTGGACGAAGACTGACGCTCAGGTGCGAAAGCGTGGGGAGCAAACAGGATTAGATACCCTGGTAGTCCACGCCGTAAACGATGTCGACTTGGAGGTTGTTCCCTTGAGGAGTGGCTTCCGGAGCTAACGCGTTAAGTCGACCGCCTGGGGAGTACGGCCGCAAGGTTAAAACTCAAATGAATTGACGGGGGCCCGCACAAGCGGTGGAGCATGTGGTTTAATTCGATGCAACGCGAAGAACCTTACCTACTCTTGACATCCAGAGAACTTAGCAGAGATGCTTTGGTGCCTTCGGGAACTCTGAGACAGGTGCTGCATGGCTGTCGTCAGCTCGTGTTGTGAAATGTTGGGTTAAGTCCCGCAACGAGCGCAACCCTTATCCTTTGTTGCCAGCGATTCGGTCGGGAACTCAAAGGAGACTGCCGGTGATAAACCGGAGGAAGGTGGGGATGACGTCAAGTCATCATGGCCCTTACGAGTAGGGCTACACACGTGCTACAATGGCGCATACAAAGAGAAGCGACCTCGCGAGAGCAAGCGGACCTCATAAAGTGCGTCGTAGTCCGGATCGGAGTCTGCAACTCGACTCCGTGAAGTCGGAATCGCTAGTAATCGTGGATCAGAATGCCACGGTGAATACGTTCCCGGGCCTTGTACACACCGCCCGTCACACCATGGGAGTGGGTTGCAAAAGAAGTAGGTAGCTTAACCTTCGGGAGGGCGCTTACCACTTTGTGATTCATGACTGGGGTGAAGTCGTAACAAGGTAACCGTAGGGGAACCTGCGGTTGGATCACCTCCTTACCTGAAGATACCTTCCCGCGAAGTGCTCACACAGATTGTCTGATAGAAAGATAAAGAAGCAAGACGGCTGCGAAGTCGAGACACGTCAGTGTCCCCTTCGTCTAGCGGTTAGGACTCCGCCCTTTCACGGCGGCAACAGGGGTTCGAATCCCCTAGGGGACGCCACTTGCTTGGTGACAGGTGAAAGGTGTTGCCCACATATCTTAAAGATGACTTGCGAGTCATCTTTAAGATATTGCTCTTTAACAATCCGGAACAAGCTGAAAATTTGAAACGACGCATTGTCGTGTTCCTCCGTAATAAGGAACACAGCACAACGCGTTCGAGTCTCTCAAAAGCTCATGACACGCAGCGTAAAACGCCTGTGGGTTGTGAGGTTAAGCGACTAAGCGTACACGGTGGATGCCCTGGCAGTCAGAGGCGATGAAGGGCGTGCTAATCTGCGATAAGCGCCGGTAAGGTGATATGAACCGCTACAACCGGCGATACCCGAATGGGGAAACCCAGTGTGACTCGTCACACTATCATGCAGTGAATACATAGCTGTATGAGGCGAACCGGGGGAACTGAAACATCTAAGTACCCCGAGGAAAAGAAATCAACCGAGATTCCCCCAGTAGCGGCGAGCGAACGGGGAGGAGCCCAGAACCATCATCAGCTTGTGCATCAGTGGAAGCGTCTGGAAAGTCGCAGGGTACAGGGTGATACTCCCGTACACAAAGGTGCACAGGCTGTGAGTTCGATGAGTAAGGCGGGACACGTGGTATCCTGTCTGAATATGGGGGGACCATCCTCCAAGGCTAAATACTCCTGACTGACCGATAGTGAACCAGTACCGTGAGGGAAAGGCGAAAAGAACCCCGGCGAGGGGAGTGAAACAGAACCTGAAACCGTGTACGTACAAGCAGTGGGAGCCTCTTTATGGGGTGACTGCGTACCTTTTGTATAATGGGTCAGCGACTTATATTCTGTAGCAAGGTTAACCGCATAGGGGAGCCGCAGGGAAACCGAGTCTTAACTGGGCGTTAAGTTGCAGGGTATAGACCCGAAACCCGGTGATCTAGCCATGGGCAGGTTGAAGGTTGGGTAACACTAACTGGAGGACCGAACCGACTAATGTTGAAAAATTAGCGGATGACCTGTGGCTGGGGGTGAAAGGCCAATCAAACCGGGAGATAGCTGGTTCTCCCCGAAAGCTATTTAGGTAGCGCCTCGTGAATTCATCTCCGGGGGTAGAGCACTGTTTCGGCTAGGGGGCCATCCCGGCTTACCAACCCGATGCAAACTGCGAATACCGGAGAATGTTATCACGGGAGACACACGGCGGGTGCTAACGTCCGTCGTGAAGAGGGAAACAACCCAGACCGCCAGCTAAGGTCCCAAAGTCATGGTTAAGTGGGAAACGATGTGGGAAGGCCCAGACAGCCAGGATGTTGGCTTAGAAGCAGCCATCATTTAAAGAAAGCGTAATAGCTCACTGGTCGAGTCGGCCTGCGCGGAAGATGTAACGGGGCTAAACCATGCACCGAAGCTGCGGCAGCGACGCTTATGCGTTGTTGGGTAGGGGAGCGTTCTGTAAGCCGTCGAAGGTGTGCTGTGAGGCATGCTGGAGGTATCAGAAGTGCGAATGCTGACATAAGTAACGATAAACAAGGTGAAAAACCTTGTCGCCGGAAGACCAAGGGTTCCTGTTCAACGTTAATCGGAGCAGGGTGAGTCGACCCCTAAGGCGAGGCCGAAAGGCGTAGTCGATGGGAAACAGGTTAATATTCCTGTACTTGGTGTTACTGCGAAGGGGGGACGGAGAAGGCTATATCGGCCGGGCGACGGTTGTCCCGGTTTAAGCGTGTAGGTGTGTGTTCCAGGCAAATCCGGTTCACTTTACACTGAGGCGTGACGACGAGGCACTACGGTGCTGAAGTGATAAATGCCCTGCTTCCAGGAAAAGCCTCTAAGCATCAGGTAACACAAAATCGTACCCCAAACCGACACAGGTGGTCAGGTAGAGAATACCAAGGCGCTTGAGAGAACTCGGGTGAAGGAACTAGGCAAAATGGTGCCGTAACTTCGGGAGAAGGCACGCTGGCGCGTAGGTGAAGGGACTTGCTCCCGGAGCTGAAGCCAGTCGAAGATACCAGCTGGCTGCAACTGTTTATTAAAAACACAGCACTGTGCAAACACGAAAGTGGACGTATACGGTGTGACGCCTGCCCGGTGCCGGAAGGTTAATTGATGGGGTTATCCGCAAGGAGAAGCTCTTGATCGAAGCCCCGGTAAACGGCGGCCGTAACTATAACGGTCCTAAGGTAGCGAAATTCCTTGTCGGGTAAGTTCCGACCTGCACGAATGGCGTAATGATGGCCAGGCTGTCTCCACCCGAGACTCAGTGAAATTGAAATCGCTGTGAAGATGCAGTGTACCCGCGGCAAGACGGAAAGACCCCGTGAACCTTTACTACAGCTTGACACTGAACACTGAGCCTTGATGTGTAGGATAGGTGGGAGGCTTTGAAGCGTGGACGCCAGTCTGCGTGGAGCCGACCTTGAAATACCACCCTTTAATGTTTGGTGTTCTAACGTAGGCCCGTAATCCGGGCTGCGGACAGTGTCTGGTGGGTAGTTTGACTGGGGCGGTCTCCTCCCAAAGCGTAACGGAGGAGCACGAAGGTTGGCTAATCCTGGTCGGACATCAGGAGGTTAGTGCAATGGCATAAGCCAGCTTGACTGCGAGAGTGACGGCTCGAGCAGGTGCGAAAGCAGGTCATAGTGATCCGGTGGTTCTGAATGGAAGGGCCATCGCTCAACGGATAAAAGGTACTCCGGGGATAACAGGCTGATACCGCCCAAGAGTTCATATCGACGGCGGTGTTTGGCACCTCGATGTCGGCTCATCACATCCTGGGGCTGAAGTAGGTCCCAAGGGTACGGCTGTTCGCCGTTTAAAGTGGTACGCGAGCTGGGTTTAGAACGTCGTGAGACAGTTCGGTCCCTATCTGCCGTGGGCGCTGGAGAATTGAGGGGGGTTGCTCCTAGTACGAGAGGACCGGAGTGAACGCACCGCTGGTGTCCGGGTTGTCACGCCAGTGGCACTGCCCGGTAGCTAAGTGCGGAAAAGATAAGTGCTGAAAGCATCTAAGCACGAAACTTGCCCCGAGATGAGTTCTCCCTGAGCCTTTAAGGCTCCTGAAGGGACGTTGAAGACGACGACGTTGATAGGCCGGGTGTGTAAGCGCAGCGATGCGTTGAGCTTACCGGTACTAATGACCCGTGAGGCTTAACCTTACAACGCCAGAGGCGTTTTGGTAGAGAGACGACTTGAATTTTCAGCATTGTTTACCGGATAAAGAATTTAGTTCTGTTCTGCGGACGCGAGTCCGAAGGATTTTGCGCTGAGTGCAAGGCGGCAACCGAGACGGGGTGAAGGAGCATACTGAGGTATGTGACTGAGCGGCGCGAGGGAAGCCAGCGCGGCAGCAGCGTGAAAGACGCAGGACGGAGCACAAAGAATTTGCCTGGCGGCTGTAGCGCGGTGGTCCCACCTGACCCCATGCCGAACTCAGAAGTGAAACGCCGTAGCGCCGATGGTAGTGTGGGGTCTCCCCATGCGAGAGTAGGGAACTGCCAGGCATCAAACAAGTAAAAAAGCCCTGAACGAAAGTTCAGGGCTTTTTTACTTGCGTAACCGGTGAAAAGCGGGGCGTCAGGCCGGCTGTCCTGCACGGCCGGGACCGCGCGAGTGCCTTCCGCGTCATTAAAACCGCCGGATCGGGAAAATGGCGCGTGAGAAAGCCGGATGGCATGCCGCGCCCGGCGTCATATACCTGCACCCCCTGCCCAAAGACGACGAACCGCCTGATCATCGTGATACAACAAACGCCATCGATACAAAAGCCGCAAGTACCTGACCGCAATCCACCGCATTCCTTCTCTGTTTGAGATCCAGCACAATGCAATAGCTGTTTTTTTAACCGATAGCATTAATCAGGCAACAAGGAATTTGCCGACTACCCAGCTATGAAGGGTAGAACGAGTGAAAAGCAACTTTGCATTGCATCCTGCAAAATCGCGACACCGTTAAACCGGTAGCGGATGCGTTTTCTTCACTTCTCTGAGCGAAATCGAAGAATTAATACTCAGTATCCCCGGTAATTTACGCAGTTCCTTTTCGATAAAAAGACTGTAATGGTCTAAGTCGCGCGCCACGACCTGTAAAAGGAAATCAGCTTCACCGGTAATGTTGTGGCAGGAAAGCACATAGGGATTGGCATTAATCCTGTCTTCAAAATCCCGCGTTGCCGCTTCACTGTGCTGGCTACAGACCAGACGGACAAATGCCATCACGCCAAAGCCCACTTTTCTGCGGTTAACCACCGCCTGATAACCCTCAATAAACGCCTCATCCTCAAGCCGTTTCAGACGTCGCCATGCAGAAGCCGGGCTAACATCCAAATCCTGTGAAAGTTTAAGACTCGATACCCTGCCGTCCTGCTGCAGATAACGCAGCAGCGCCAGATCTTTCTTATCAAGAAGACTCACTGAAATATCCACTCAACCATTGCATGTTTGATGAAGGATAATTTCATAAATAATTATCCGCCTGCAACAGATGAAAAGTAATTTCCGAATCGAAAGGTATAATTTTATGAACGCCTACGATGAGGGTTTACTGATGAAAGCAGTGATATACGAGTCATTTCTGTCGCCGCCGATGCTGCAAACGGTCCCGGACCCTACTCCCGAGCCGCATGGCGTGGTGATTCGGGTCAAAGCCACCGGTGTTTGCCGAAGTGACTGGCACGGCTGGGTCGGGCACGATCCCGATATTCCTCTGCCTCATGTGCCGGGACACGAATTCGCAGGCACAATTGAAGCCGTTGGCAACGCGGTGACTAAATGGCGGCCGGGCGATAATGTCACGGTACCTTTTGTATCGGGGTGCGGCTTTTGTCACGAATGTCATACCGGTAATCAGCAGGTCTGTGACCATCAGTTCCAGCCTGGCTTCACGCACTGGGGATCGTTCGCCGAATACGTAGCGATACAGCAGGCCGACTTAAATCTTATCGCACTGCCGGACACGCTGAACTTCACTACCGCAGCCAGTCTCGGGTGCCGTTTTATTACCTCGTTCAGGGCAGTGGTCGATCAGGGAAGAACGTCGGCAGGTCAGTGGCTTGCCGTGCACGGCTGTGGCGGTGTGGGACTTTCCGCCATCATGATCGCGAATGCGCTCGGAGCAAACGTGGTGGCGGTGGATATTTCGGATGAAAAGCTGCAGCTGGCCCTTGATTTGGGTGCAGTTGCCGTAGTAAATGGCGCTCGCGTGCACAATGTGGCGGAAGCCATTAGAGAAATCACCCAAGGCGGAGCACATGTGTCACTGGATGCGCTGGGTCATACTGTGACCTGCGTGAACTCCATTCATTCCTTAAGAAAAAGAGGCAGGCACATCCAGATAGGCCTGATGGCGGGCGAACACAGTGCGCCGCCCATTCCAATGGCCAGCGTTATTGCTAACGAACTGGAGATTATTGGCAGTCACGGCATGCAGGCTCATCGTTACGGCGACATGATGAACATGATTGCCACCGGTAAACTCTGTCCTGAAAAGCTCATTGGCCGCACCATCAGCCTCGAGCAATCCATAGAAGCGTTAATCAATATGGATAAGTTTGAATCACCGGGCGTCACGGTAGTCACGACGTTCTGATGCACTAAAACACCGGCCTGTCTGCACTGCTCGTACACATGTTGTAGAGAAAGGTCGGTCGTTTTTGATATCCGTAGCGGGCTGGCGCGGAGGTCTGACACTTTCAGTTGTTACAGCAAATTAACAACATAAGTCACATTTTGTCATCCAGAACCAACACCTCTTTCCGTTTTATTCCCGTCCATGCTTTACTCAACGCTTTAACGCTGCTTATCAGCATGGAGCCGAGGCATAGCATGTCAGATGTGATCAAAAATCCACAATCGCAGTTGCTCGACAGAAAAAAACGTATCTGGGCCATCGTAGGTGCATCCTCAGGTAATCTCGTCGAATGGTTCGACTTTTATGTGTACTCGTTTTTCTCACTCTACTTTGCCCATATCTTCTTTCCGCAAGGGGATACGACAACCCAGTTACTCCAGACGGCAGGCGTGTTTGCCGCAGGCTTTTTAATGAGGCCGATTGGCGGATGGTTATTTGGCTATATTGGTGACCGCCACGGGCGAAAAAAATCCATGCTGATTTCTGTCTGTATGATGTGTTTCGGATCGCTGGTCATCGCCTGTCTGCCGGGTTACAACAGCATTGGGATAGCCGCGCCAGCCCTGCTGTTACTGGCTCGTATGTTCCAGGGGCTGTCGGTGGGCGGGGAGTACGGCACAAGTGCAACCTATATGAGCGAAGTGGCCCTGGAAGGGCGCAAAGGCTTTTATGCCTCCTTTCAATACGTCACCTTAATTGGTGGGCAGTTAGCCGCTGTGCTGACGGTGGTGGTGCTGCAGTTCATCTTAACCGACCAGGAGCTACGCACATGGGGCTGGCGCATCCCGTTCTTTTTAGGCGCTGCGCTGGCCGTGGTGGCGTTATGGCTGCGCCGCTCTCTGGACGAAACGTCCGATAAACAGAGCCGTGAGCATCGGGATGCCGGTAGCGTCATTGGCCTGTTACGTAATCACACCAAACCCTTCCTGATGGTGCTGGGCTTTACGGCGGGCGGTTCGTTGAGCTTTTACACCTTTACAACCTACATGCAAAAGTATCTGGTAAATACATCAGGCATGGATGCGAAAACCGCCAGTGCATTGATGACCGGTGTGCTCTTCGTCTATATGCTGCTGCAGCCCGTTATTGGCGGTTTGTCGGATAAGATAGGCCGACGCACGTCCATGATGATTTTCGGTGCCGGTGCAGCAATCTGTACCGTGCCCATCCTCACCCTGCTGCAAAACGTACAGAGTCCAGGCATGGCATTTGTTCTGATTATGCTGGCACTGCTTATTACCAGCTTTTACACCTCGATCAGTGGGATTCTGAAAGCTGAGATGTTTCCGCCGCAGGTGCGAGCCCTGGGCGTCGGGCTGTCTTATGCGGTGGCGAATGCGATCTTCGGTGGGTCTGCAGAGTACGTGGCGTTACTGATGAAGCACAGAGGGATGGAGACCACCTTCTTCTGGTACGTGTCTGCGATGGGCGCGCTGGCGTTTCTGGTTTCGCTGCTGCTCCACCGGCATGGGAAAGGAATTAAGCTGTAGCAGAGGAAAGGAGTGCCGCAGGCAGGCTGCGGCATTCTGAGGGTTTACAGTATGCGGCTGATGAGGCGGTCAATACGAATACGGCGTAGACGGCGAATCAGCTTACGCACTTTCGCCGGGTAGTCAGCGATGCTCTCCAGCTCGCGAAAGTGTCCAACGACCGTGGTATTTTGACGGATCAGCATCAGCTCATGCTGTCGTTGTTCGGCCAACTGCTGATGCGGGTCGTGGATCAGTACCGCATTCTCGAGATCCAGCCGCCAGGCGCGGGGATTAAGATTGTTGCCTGTAATGAGCTGCCACTCATCGTCAACCCACATTCCTTTCAGGTGATAGCTGTTTTCACCGTCTTTCCATAAACGTACGGTCAGCTGCCCGTTGCTAACGTAGTACTGCAGCCGGCTTAAAAAGCGACGCAGGTTAATTTCGTAGAGGTAGGGCAGTGCACCGATGATCTTAAATGGCTGATCGGGTGCGATATAGAAGTCATTCGCTGTTTTATCACCCACGATGATCTCAACGTCACGCCCCTGACGTAGCAGGCCAATGATATTGCGCACCAGCAGCGCAGGCAGGTTGAAATAGGGCGTACAGATGGTGAGCTTCTTTTCAGCGCAGGGCATCAAATGGAAAATGGTCTTGTTCAGCAGGCTACGCTTGCCCAGGCCGACCAGTGGCGTCACGGTGAGTTCATCGTTGCCGGCGTTGCCTTCAAACTGATAGTTGAACCCGCGCAGGTCCTGACGAAACTGACGCGTTTCATTTTTAATTTCCGGACTGGAAGGACGCTCAGCATAGTCCAGGCGATTGACGGCCTCGGCGTCTTTTAAATGGTGGTTGATCCATTCAAACATGGTGTCGGCCAGCGCGGGATTACGAATGAGCTGGTAGCGATCGTAGCGATATTTATCGTGCTGATGCAGGTAAACGTCATTCAGGCTGGCCCCGCTGTAGAGCAGCGTATCATCAATGATGAAGCCTTTCAGATGCAGTACCCCGAGTGCCTCGCGAGTATTAACCGGAATGCCGTAGACAGGAATGACGTGGTCGGGATGCTGTTGGGCCATCTCACAATACCAGTCGGCATTGGTCACGCCTCGTGCAGCACCAATGCGGCCACGTTGGGCACGGTGCCAGTCGACTAAAATACTGATGTCGAGCTGTGGGCGAGCGAGTTTCGCAGCATACAGTGCATTCATGACGGCGCGGCCCGCATCGTCATTTTCCAGATAGAGTGCGACGATACAAATGCGCGATTGCGCTGACGCAATCTTTTCCAAAAGCGTCTCACGAAATTCGGCGGGCGAATAAAGCGTCGACACATCCGCAACAGATTGTGACAGTTTAGGCAGCTGTGCGAGGTGTTGTTGGTGTTTATTGCGTTTAAATTTAGACAACATCACAGTGCACTTCTTCTCGGTTCATTGTATGGCCTTTTGCCACCAAATCAGGGTCATAACGCTAAATAATAACATCAACCACGACGAACTGGGCGATTTTTACTTTTCTCTACACGGCAAACTGACATTATCCTGTAACAAAAGCTTAAGACTGACGATGCCATCGTCCATTTGGACATCCACGTCAAAGTTGAGTTTTTTCGCCAGCGTCACCATGCCGCGGTTGCCGGGCATGGTAATGCCGTTCAGTTGTTGCAGGCCATGCGCGCGGGTGTAACGGATCATTTTTTCCAGTAAACGTCTTCCCATCCCCAGCCCTTTAAGATCGGAGCGCACCAGTACCGAAAACTCGGCATCAACGTTGTCGGCATCCGAAATCGCGCGGGTCACACCGATGATCTCCGGCTGCCCCTGATGCTGCCGAACGGCGACAATCGCCATCTCCCGGTCGTAGTCAATCTGCGTCATATTGGCCAAATCGTCATGGGTGAATTCATTAATTTCGCTAAAGTAGCGGTAGTAGAGATCTTCTTTCGTCACCTGGCTGATAAAGTCACGCAGCAGCGGTTCATCTTCCGGCAGGATAGGGCGGAATAAGCAGTGCTGACCGTCCTTCAACTCGACCTGTTCTTCCAGGTGCTGAGGATAGGGGCGGATGGCCAGACGCGTTTCGTTATCACCGTCAAAAGGCGCAAGCGTCAGCGTAACGTCCAGTAAGGTGAAATCGCTACCTGCCGCCAGCAGTGGATGAATATCCAGCCGTTGTATTTCCGGGCAATCTACCACCAGGTTAGAGACCTGCACCAGCAGTTGGCTCAGGCCAGCTACATCAAGCGGAATCAAGGCACTTCGGCTGCGGACCTTGCCGCTTTTTATTGCCTGGATCACCAGATAGCGCGCCAGGGTCATATTCAGCGGCGGCAAAGCAACCGCCGCCTGTTTCTCTGCCTGCCACTCTACGCCGCCTTCACCCAGCATGATGATGGGGCCAAACAGCGCATCCTGCTCCACCACAATCCGCAGCTCCTGGGCACCAGCCCGGTTCGCCATGCTCTGCACCACCAGTCCTTCAATACGCGCGTGCGGCAGCGTCTGCCTGACCCGGTCAATAATCGCGTCCGCCGCGCGTTTAACTTCGGCGGCGTTACGCAGGTAGAGCATGACGCCCTGCACTTCGGACTTATGCGCCACATCGGGCGAACGGAGCTTCAGCGCGACCGGATAGCCGGTTTGTTCAGCAATCGTGACGGCGTCCTCACTGTCTTTTGCTATCCAGGTGGGTAACGTCGCGAGGCCGTAAGCTTTAAGAACGGGCTGCACTTCGTGCGTATCCAGCGACAGGATGCCCTTATCCAGCGCCTGAGACAGCAACTGGTGGGCCTGAGCGCTGTCCTGGGTCAGGTTTACCGGCAGGGCGGGGGTTTCCCGCAACAATTTCTGGTTACGCCGGTATTCAACCTGATGCATAAAGGCGGTGACGGTGCCCTCCGGCGTTCGCCAGGTGGGAATGCCGGCCTGAGTAAAAGCACGGCGCGCTGCCTGAGAGGAGAATTCGCCGCACCAGTTGGTCAACAGCGTGAGCTGTTTTCCGCGCGGATGCTGATGAATAAGCTGAATGATTTTCTCTGCGGTTTCGGTCGCCGGGGCAACAGCGCTGGGGGCATGAATAATCATCAGGGCATCTAAATCATGGCTGTCGAGCAGGACGGCCAGGCAGGCCAGATAGCGTTCCGGCGTTGCATCGTCCTTTAAATCGACCGGATTGCCGTGCCCGACGCCCTCCGGCAGAACGGCACTAAGCTGCTCTATCGTTTGCTCGCCCAGCGTGGCGAGCTTACCGTTGCGGGCATAGAGTTCATCTAACGCCAGCGCGGCGGGAGCCGCGCCATTGCTGATAATCATCAGCCGGTGCCCGCGTGGTGGACGCATATGGCTCAGGGACTCAACTGCGGTGAACAGCTCGTGCGTATCCTGCACCCGTAACAAGCCCGCACGCTGGATCGCCGCATCCCAGGCGGCATCGAGACCGCTGTGCGTACCAAGCAGCGCCTGTGCCTGGCGACTGCGGCCGCTTTTGATAATCAAAATAGGTTTGTTACGGGATGCGCTACGGGAGGCCGAGACAAACCGTCGGGCATCGCTAAGGTGTTCAAGATAAAGCAGAATCGCGCTGGTTTTGCCGTCACGGGCCAGAAAATCCAGCAGATCGTCCACGTCGGTATCCAGGCTGTCGCCTAAGGCGATAAACCATGAAAACCCCAGGTTACGTTGCTGCGCCCAGTCAAGAATGGTGTTGGAGACGGCTGATGACTGCGATATGAACGCAATACGGCCTTTGGCGATGGGAACAGGAGAAAAGCTGGCGTTAAGCCCCTGCCACGGGGCCAGCAATCCCAGACTGTTTGGGCCTAACAATCGGATCTGCCAGCGGCTGGCGCAGGCTTTTAACTCGGCGAGCTGACTGGCGGGGGCGGAGAGGATGATGCAGGCTTTACAGCCTTTCTCGCCGAGCTGTTGTAACAGCCCCAGATTTCTTTTGTGATGGGTACAGATCACCGCCAGGTCGGGGGCGAAGGGCAAACTGTGAATATCAGGCCAGGCCAGCACGCCGCTAACGGCTTTATATTTTGGCGTCACCGGCAACACCGGGCCGCTAAAGCCGCCCGCCAGCAGATTACGCATCATAAAATAGCCTGCCCGTCCCGGCTTGACCGAGGCGCCGATTACCGCAATTGATTTTGGTCTTAACAGCGCTTCCAGTCCACGTTGACTCATCACCTTCTCCATTCGTCGGCATTTAGGGGAGTGTAAACGCTTTTGGGCTTTTTTACCGTCGGGCAGATCCCAGCCTGAATAATGACAATCGGCCTGTCAGAGCGAGTGTTACCTCTCCTGGCCGGGATGATGCGGCTTACCGGCAAGATAGGCCTGACGGAACTGCTCAAAGTGCAGGGTTAATGCCTCGCCAGCCTCACGGTCGCCGGCCTGGTGCAGCAGCGCCGCGGCAATCTCTGCGGTGCAATGCTGACCTTCGCCATGCGCTTCGCGCAGCCTGTAGCGGGACGGTGCCGTGACATTAAGCGAGATCACCGGAAAGCGATCAAGCCAGGGGCTTTTACGAAACATCTTGCGGGCTTCATTCCAGGTACCATCCAGCATGATAAACAGCGGCGGTTTACCTGACAGCGGCGGCGAATGCACAATCTTGCGACCTTCATCGGCGTAAGATGCAGGGAAAACCACCAGTGGCTGATAAGCCTCACTGGCCACGGCCTGCAGCAGTAAAGGATCGGGCTCGGTGCGTGACCAGCCAAAGGCCTGGGTATCTGGCAAGACGTCGGCGATCAACCGGCCCGTATTACTTGGCTTCATCGGTTCGGTATCAAACATCACCAGACAAAAGCGACTGCGGGCAGACTGCACACGAATGCTGGCGCACAGACAGTGTTTTTCCGGCAACAGACATCCCTGGCAACGAAGCACACGGTTTCCACGTGCCAGAAAGGGACGTGTGGCGCGGGCCAGACGTTGGGCACGTAAACGCAAAACGGCATTTTCAGACATGATTATTCAGGACAAGAAAAAGCGTAGTGTAATCGAAGCGTCGGACAAAGGGAAAAGGCCAGCACTGGCTGGCCTTTTGCGCTTACAGGGATTCGTCGAGCCACTCGTTGAAGGGCGCTTTCGGCATGGCACCGTTTAGCATGTCCACCATCTCACCTTTCTTAAAGACCATAATGGTGGGAATGCTGCGAATGCGGAAGCGACTGCTCAGCGCCGGCTCGGCCTCCGTATTCACTTTAATGAAGCGCACCTTGCCGCTGCGCTCCTGTGCGACGTCTTTAAACACCGGGGCAAAATTAACGCAGGGGCCGCACCATGGCGCCCAAAAGTCCACCACAACCGGCAGATCGTCCTGCAGATAGCTGTCCAGCGTGGCGGCGGTGGCGTTGATGACCTCGCCAGAAAACAGGCTTTCGCCGCAACGACCACATTTGGCACCATCGGCAAGCCGTTCTTCGGGAACGCGATTGGTTGCCTGACAAGACGTGCATACCGTATTCATATAAACCTCTGATAATGAACTAGAGCACTTTGCTCAATATTGTCCATTATGAAAGGGTGGTAAGATCGTCTCAATGTGGATTGCTCTATAGGTACAATAGTTGATAGCTAAGCGCAGTCACATCAGGTAATCTTCGCGCTCTCAATGCAGGAGGAAGAAATGAACGACGAATTTAAAGGCAAAAGTGGTAAGGTCAAAGTCATGTATGTGCGTGGCGAAGATGAGCAAAGCGCGCGCGCGCCGAATCCTCGTACAGGCAAAGGTGGCCGTCCTGCTGCTCGCCGTGAAGACAATCGTCGTTCATCCGGCCCGCGCACTGAGCGTAGTGAAGAAGGCGGTCGCGGTACAGGCCGTCGCAGCGATAGCGCGCCACGCCGCAGTGACAGCGCACCGCGCCGCAACGATCGCGGCAGCGACAATCGTGATGCTTACGGCAGCAGTGATTCCCCATGGCGCACCGTCTCCCGCGCGCCGGTCGTGGAAGACAACAAACCGGAAAACCCAGGGATTAGCGGTAAAGGCGTGGTTGACGTTGAGCAGATTCGTCGCCAGCGTCTGGAAGAAACCCGCGTTTACGGTGAAAACGCCTGTCAGGCGCTGTTCCAGAGCCGTCCTGAATGCATCGTTCGCGCCTGGTTTGTGCAAAGCGTGACGCCACGTTTTCGCGATGCGCTGCGCTGGCTGGCGGCTAACCGCAAAGCCTACCACGTGGTCGATGACGCAGAGATCACCAAAGCTTCCGGTACTGAACACCACGGCGGCGTCTGCTTCCTGATCAAGAAACGCATGGGCATGGACGTAGCAGAATGGCTTAACAAGGCCGAAAGCAAAGACTGTGTACTGGCGCTTGAAGATGTCAGCAATCCCCATAACCTTGGCGCGATCATGCGCAGCTGCGCGCACTTTGGTGTGAAAGGTCTGCTGGTTAACGATGCCTCGCTACTGGAATCCGGTGCAGCGGTTCGCACGGCGGAAGGCGGCGCTGAACACGTTCAGGCTATCAGCGGCGCAACCTTTAATGAAGGCCTCGAAGCCTTCCGCAAAGCGGGTTACACCATCGTGACGACCTCGAGCCATCAGGGCACATCCCTGTCTGACGCGGTGCTACCGGCCAAAATGGTACTGGTGCTGGGTCAGGAGCGTGAAGGCTTGTCTGACAGCACGTTCCAGCAGGGCGATATGAGCGTGTCGATTGGCGGCACCGGCAACGTGGAAAGTCTGAACGTCTCCGTCGCTACCGGCGTTCTGCTGGCCGAATGGTGGCGTCAGAACGCCTGATGTTAGCTGATGTATGGTGCCGTGAAACGTGCCATACAGGTTCAGCGTTCCCGGCGGGGCGTGAAAGATGCTCCGCCAGCCCGTTACCCCGCCTTACCATCCCCGGAGTCGGATGTAGCCTGATCAACATGTTCGTCCATCTCATCAAGCGCCCGTTGATTATCCAGCCCCCATTGATACAGCTGCTCTACCGGTTCCGCGAAGGTCTGGCCCAGCGCCGTTAACGCATAGTCGACTTTGGGTGGGATCACGTCGTAAACATGGCGGGTGATCAATCCGCGCTGCTCCAGCTCCTTCAGCGTCTGAAACAACATCTTTTTTGATATCCCCTGCAAACTTCGCTGCAACTCGCCCGTGCGTGCGCGGCCTCCCGGCCAGTGATACAGCGCATGCAGCACCATCGGATTCCACTTGGCAGAAAAAAGATCCATGAGTCGGCGCGGCGGTGAATCCACATAAAAAACCAGTTTACCCTCTACCCAGGCAGGCATCGTCTTCTCCCTCCTTTATGGTCACCAAATGGTAACTACTATCAATAATGGCACTATTTAAGTAGAGTTTGCCGCCCTCCGTTATCAAAAGCCAGTCACTATGAGAGGCACCATGAAAATTAATGCACTGATCGCGCACGATGCGACCCAGCCCCTTACCGCCGGCCAGATCGCGCTGCGTCCGCTTCAACCGCAGGATGTCCGGATAGAAATCCTTTACTGTGGCGTTTGCCACTCAGATTTGCATATGGCACGCAACGAATGGGCGGTAAGCCATTATCCCCTGGTGCCAGGACACGAAATCGTTGGACGGGTGAGCGAAACCGGTAGCGCTGCCACCCGATTTACGCCGGGTGATATTGTTGGCGTGGGCGTGATGGTGGATTCCTGCCGCACCTGTCATTTCTGTCAGCAGCAGGAAGAACAATATTGTGAAGCCGGTTTCACTGCGACCTATAACGGTACGGATAAATACACCGGTGAATCTACCCGAGGCGGCTATGCTGAGCACGTGGTGGTCGATCAGGACTTCGTGGTTTCGGTGCCACAGCACCTGCCGTTGGCCGGTGTTGCGCCGTTGCTGTGCGCGGGCGTCACTGTCTGGTCACCGCTGCGCCATTTTAACGTGAAAACGGGCGATAAGGTTGGCGTGATTGGCCTGGGTGGGTTAGGCCACATGGCGGTGAAGCTGGCGAGTGCGCTGGGAGCTGAGGTGACGCTTTTCACCACGTCGGCTGACAAAGCCGCGGATGCCCGCCGTCTCGGTGCCCGTCATGTGGTGGTATCACGCGATGCTCAGGCTATGCAGGCCAGCCAGAACGCGCTGGATCTTATCGTTGACTGCGTGGCGGCCCCGCACGATCTTGACCCTTATCTGGCGACGCTCAAAACCAATGGCCGCCTGGTGCTGGTGGGCATTCCCGACAGTCCGCACGCTTCACCGAACGTGACGCCAATGGTGTTCCGTCGTTTAAGCATCAGCGGCTCGTCCATCGGCAGCATTAAAGAAACCCAGGAGATGCTGGATTTCTGCGGCGACAACAACATCACCGCAGACATTGAGATGATTCGTGGAGAGCAGGTCGAAGAAGCCTTTACGCGAATGCTAAAAGGTGACGTGAAATACCGGTTCGTGATGGATATGAAAGCGACGCGCTGGGCGTAAAAACGGGTTCTGGCGGGCGTGACTTCCACGCCAGAACCCAATCGCGTTCGTCTAGTGCGCGCCACCACCACCGCCACCGGCGGTAAAGGGCGGACGGGCAAACCAGATCAGCACCAACAGCACCAGAAAGACGCCCGCCGACGCCCAAAAAATCTCGTTGGCGGAAATGATCAATCCCTGATTGGTGATCTGCTGAGCGATGTACGCTGAGGCCTGCTGATGCGTCATGCCCATCCCCTCAAGCTGACTGTACATCTGCTGCGCATTAACGTTATAAGGCGTCACCGATTCGCTGAGATTACTGTGGTGCATTGCCTCACGATCCGTCCACATCGTGGTGGTGATCGACGTCCCTATCGAACCCGCCAGCGTACGCACGAAGTTCGACAAACTGGATGCCGCCGCCATCCGGTCGGGTGTCAAACCCGACAGCGTAATTGTGGTAAGTGGCATAAAGAAGCAGGCGACCGCGAAGCCCTGAATAAACTGTGGCCAGGCCGACGCGCCAAAGTCCATGCCCGGTTCAAACGTGTAAGCGCGCCAGTAGAAACAAATGGCATACATGATGAAACTGAAGGTGACCAGTTTCCGCATATCAAGCTTATGGGAGAACCGACCAATGATGGGCGACAGGATAACCGGGATAATCCCGACCGGCGCTGAGGCCAGCCCTGCCCAGGTCGCGGTATAACCGTAGACCTCCTGCAGCAACTGCGGCAAGAGAACGATCGACCCAAAATAGAGCATGTAGGCAAGGCTAATGGATAAGCAGCCTATGGTGAAGTTGCGCGATTTAAACAGCGACAGATCGACTATCGGGTGATCGTCTGTCAGCTCCCAAATCAACAGCATCACCAGCGCCAGCACCGCGACAATCGTCAGCACAATAATTTCTGTTGAGCTAAACCAGTCCAGCTCTTTACCGCGATCCAGCATCACCTGCAACGAGCCAACCCCGACCACCAGCAGCACCAGGCCAACGGTATCAATGGGGCGGATCTGGGTAGCGGTTTCACGACCACGCAGGGTTTGCAGCGTGAGCATGATGACCACAACACCAATCGGCACGTTGATAAAGAAGATCCAGCCCCAGTGATAGTTATCACTGATCCAGCCGCCGAGAATGGGGCCACATATGGGGGCCACAATCACCGTCATCGCCCAGAGTGACAGGGCGATACTGCGTTTTGCAGGCGGATAATTATTCAGCAGCAGGCTTTGCGACAGCGGGATCAACGGACCTGCAACGATCCCCTGAATTATCCTGAAGAAAATCAGCATTTCCAGGCTTTCGGACATGCCGCAGGCCCAGGAAGCCAGCGCAAACAGGATGGTCGACCAGGTAAAGAGTTTGACTTCACCGATGCGTTTGGCCAGCCAACCCGTTATCGGAATCGAGATGGCGTTTGCCACCCCGAAAGACGTGATGACCCAGGTCCCCTGGGAGTTTGAGGCCCCCAGGTTACCCGCAATGGTCGGTATAGCAACGTTCGCAATGGTGGAATCCAGAACCTGCATGAACGTCGCCAGGGAGAGCGCAATGGTCATTAAGACCAGCGGCATCCCTTTAAGCGGTGCTTGTGCCATTACAGCCTCCGGGTGATCATCCGGCGTTCGCGTGGACGATATCGGTAATCAGCTTATCAACCGGTGCAAGGTCAATGGCCAGGGCGTTGCTGCTGTAGGCAGCCTGCTGACGAACGCTGGTAGCCAGTGCGCTGCCGTCTTTATTATCGGTATCAATTTCTACCAATGTTGACAGCCCGATACGCAGAGGATGTTTAGCCACTTCGTCCTGATTCAACTCAATACGGACCGGCAGACGTTGAACCACTTTGATCCAGTTACCGGTGGCGTTTTGCGCCGGCAGCAGGGAGAACGCGCTTCCGGTTCCCATGTCCAGACCGACAACTTTACCGTGGTAAACCACATCGTCACCGTAGATGTCCGCCACAACGGTTGCCGGTTGGCCGATACGCACGCCAGCCAGTTGGGTCTCTTTGAAGTTAGCGTCTACCCACAAGTCGGTTGCAGGCACCACCGCCATCAGCGGCGTACTGGTATTGATTTGCGAGCCAACCTGCACGCTGCGGCGCGAGACATAGCCATCCATTGGGCTGCGAATGTCAGTACGTTGAAGTGCCAGCCAGGCATCACGCAGCTGTGCCGCACTCTGCTTCACGGCAGGCTGGTTTTCCAGAGAGGTATTCAGGATCATCGCCTGGTTCGCGTTATACTGCTGAACCGCCACATCCAGCTCCGCTTTCGCTGAAGCCACGGCATCGCGTGCATGTTGCAGCTCTTCACGCCCAATCAGGTTAGAGGCGCCCAGCGGCTCGCGGCGTTTCAGGTCGGCCTGCGCCTGATCTAACGCGGTCTGACGGAGCGCAATGGTGGCCTGATACTGTTTCGCGTTGATCATCTCCTGATGTACCTGGCGCACGCTGGTCGCCAGCCCGGTCTGGGCTTTTTCAAACGCCTGCTGTGCGTCGGTTTTATCCAGCGATACCAGCACATCCCCTTTTTTGACAAAATCGGTATCATCAAACCAGACTTTATTGACGCTGCCTGAGACCTGGGCCATCACCTGCACCTGGTTACCGGCAACGTAAGCATCGTCCGTTTCCTGATAGTGGCGTAGCACCAGGTACCAGTAAACGCCCCACGCAATGCCAAGCAGTACGACGACCAGCGCCAGTAATAGCAGCGCGCCTTTGCGCTTTTTCTTCTTGTTATTTACTGGCTGATGCGGGCTTTGCGCCTCTGATGCACTCATTTATTTCTCCACGTTTTCCACTTAATCGGCGGGTTAAACTCCGTTTTCACCATCGCCCGAGCCAAAAAAGCCAGCGACTAAGCGCTGGCCGGATAAAAGAGGGTTAAAATAACGATTTCGTCAGGTGATTGTGTCGCAGATCTTGCTATTACCGCGACAGGGAAGCAGTTAGTTTATCTTCTTCCATCTTATCCAGACGGGTAAGCAGCTTGCGGGTGATGTTTTCCAACTGTGACTTCTCATCACCGGTCAGTGAAGACCACAGGTATTGCAGGCTCTGATGTTGAGGCGGCAGCACCTGCTGCAGAAATGCATTACCTTTGTCGGTCAGATGCAGATGCAGGCAGCGGCGATCCTGCGCGCTTTCACGACGTTCAATCCAGCCCCGTTTTTCCAGCTCATCGGCAATGCGCGTGGCATTAGTCCGTGAGGAACCCAGGGCGGTGCTCAGCTCAGAAGGCTGAATGCTCTGGTCTTCCTGCGCATCCAGCGTCAGTAACGCCATAAACAGGGTTTCATTAATGCCCTGTTCTTTAAGCATTTTGTTGCGATTGTCCAGCAATTTACCCTGCATATGCATGCAAAGGCGCGTCAGGAGAATTTCCTGGAAGGGGAAATCCATGTGACGATTGGCACGGATATTTAACATTTGCTCAATGGGCGTAAACGAACTTTCCATCAGAAAAAACCTCACTAATTTCAACTTTTATAATCACCACGGTGGCAGCGTCATTGCTGAGTCTTCTGGCCTTAACAGGTCATCCTCAGGCTGTCGCACTGTGGTAGTTCAAGATCTGTCCTTGACCCCAGGGTAAAGGTTTTGCGCATCGATTTCATACGCGTTGGTCGTACAGTAAAACGGTACGACATCAAATGATTGCAAAAGAAAAAATAACTGGCGTGAATAACTTTGGGCCAACGATAGCAAACTCACACTCCGCTGAACAGGCTAAATCACACTATTCTGGCTATTCGTTTGTTCCTGGCGATGATTCCGCCACCAGATCAGTAAATTCAGGCAAGTCAGTGTCGCACCGGCCGCGCAGACGCCATACCAGCCCGCGAAATGGTAGGCATTGGCCGACAGCAATGAGCCTAGCGCACCGCCAATAAAGTAGCTGGTCATATAACCGGCATTCAGTCGGTTTCGTGCCTCAGGCTGGCGTGCGTATATCACGCTTTGATTGGTGATGTGCACGGCCTGAACCGCCAGATCCAGCACTAAGATGCCGACAATCAGCGCCACAAGCTGCTGCGCGCCCCAGGCAATGGCCGCCCAGGACAGCAACATCAGCAGCAAGCCTGCGCTGGTGGTGAGTTTGGCATGACCTCTGTCCGCCAGCGAGCCAGCTTTCCTGGCTGCCAGTGCCCCGGCGGCGCCGACCAGTCCCAGTAACCCGATTTCTCCTTCCGAGAAACCGTAAGGCGTGGCAGAGAGCAGAAATGCCATTGATGTCCACAGGATGCTGAAATTCGCAAAGGTAAGACAGCCGGTAACGGAACGGGTGCGCAGCACAGGATCGGCGGCATATAGCCGAAATAGGGAAATCAGCAATTGCGGATAATTCAATGAAACAGAAGGTGTGATGCGCGGCAGCGTGCGCCACAGCGCAATCGCCATCAGCAGCATAAATACGCTGGCGACCCAGTATACGGTTTGCCAGCCACCTAACTGCGCCAGGCCGCCCGCAACGGTTCGCGCCAGCAGGATGCCCAGCAGCAAGCCGCTCATGACCGTGCCGGTAACGTTGCCCCGCTTTTCCGGCTCTGCCAGCGTCGCGGCCAGCGGCACCAGAATCTGGGCCGCCACCGAAAAGAGTCCGGTGATCACCGTGCCTAACAGCAGAAAGGGAAATGAGGAGGAGAGAGCAATGATCACCATGCCCGCCGCCGCCAGCACCATCATGCCCACTATCAGGTCGCGCCGTTCCAGCATATCGCCAAGCGGGACCAGCAACAGCAGCCCACAGGCATAGCCAAGCTGTGCGCTGGTCACAATGAACCCCGCGAGCGCCACCGACAGGTCAAAGTGTTGGGCAATGGTATGAAGCAGTGGCTGAATATAATAATTGCTGGCAACACAGAGGCCAGTGGCAACGGACATCAGTCCCACCAGTGCAGACGTTAAACCAGGGCGAGATGTTGTCATAGGGAGGCAGAGGTAAATATTAATAAAGTGGCGTTAATAATAACCTAAAAAATTATTTGAGAGCTATGTTTATGTCATGCGCCTGTTAATCAGTCATAACGGAAAAAGGGCAGACAGGTGTCCGCCCTTCGTCTGCCTGCCGAGCCTTATTGAGTCGCGGCGCGCGCGTCGTTAATCCACTTATCAAACTGGGCCTGATGGCCCTTGATCCAACCGTCTACGTGGCGATTGATATCCTCTTCAGAATTTTGCCCTGCGTGCATGGCGGCATTTTCCGCATTGATATCACCAATCGGCAGTGTCATCTCAGCAAACAGTTTCGCGGCGGCGGGATTTTTTTCCGCCCAGGCTTTGTTGGCCACTATGTGCATCGTGTTGACCGGGAAGCCATAGTTCGCGCCGTTAGCCAGTTTGGTATCCACGCCTTTCTGTTCGCCCGGCAATGAAGAGAATGGCACCTGCAGCCAGACCACGTCGCGGCCTGGTTTAAGCACATCACTCAGCCAGTAAGGCGTCCAGGTGTAGTAAAGGACAGGTTTTCCCTGTTTAAAGCGCGCCAGAGTATCCGCGATCATCGCCGAATAGTTGCCCATGTTGGCGGTGACGGTGTTGCTCAGGCCATAAGCTGTGTTTTGGTGGTTAATGACCGCCTCGCAGCCCCAGCCAGGCGTACAGCCGGTCATATCCGCTTTGCCATCGCCATTGCTGTCGAAAAGCCTGGCAATCTTGGGATCTTTCAACTGGGCGATATTGGTGATGTGATACTTTTCAGCCGTTTTTTTATCGATGAGATAGCCCTGAGCCGCGCCGGAAACATAGGTTCCCTCGCGATAAAACGCCTGGCTCCCGCCTGCGGCTTTATACATATCGTCATGCAGTGGCCGCCAGTTGGTTGCCAGGAAGGTCGCATCACCCGAGGCGATGGTGGTATAGGCGACGTTGTAATCCACTTCGCTCGGTTTCTCAACGGTATAGCCCAGCTTCTCCAGGCCCCGGCTCACGAGCAGCGTCTGAAAAGTCTCTTCGGCAATCGTACTTTGTACCGGTTTCACCGTGATGCCTTTACCCGGCAGATCGGCCGCGAAAGCGTGAGAAGCAGAGAAAGTGGCCAGAATGGCAACGGCAGCAGGAAGCGTCTTGCGCATGATTATTCCTCGTTTTTATTGTCGCGATAACGGCGGCAGCTGACTGCCGCGCTCAATATTCAGGATTGACGGAAAGGACGCGTCAGCAGGCCAATGGGGCCGGTGTGATACCAGTGGCGACGGCCACGGCTGCGTTTGTCACGCGCCACCGACTGCGTCAGGCGGTCAAGGATAATGGCCAGAATCACGATGCCGACGCCGCCCACGGAGGCCAGGCCCATGTCCAGACGACCAATGCCGCGCAGCACCATCTGGCCCAGTCCACCCACGGCAATCATGGAGGCAATCACCACCATCGACAGGGCGAGCATCAGCGTCTGATTCACACCCGCCATGATGGTGGGCATGGCCAGCGGCAGCTGAACCTTAAACAGCAGCTGGCGCGGACTGGCGCCAAAGGACTCACTGGCTTCGATCAGGTCGGCAGGAACCTGTTTAATTCCCAGGATGGTCAGCCTGACAATGGGCGGCAGGGCAAAAATGATGGTGACGACGACGCCCGGGACATTCCCGATACCAAACAGCATGACAATCGGCACCAGGTAAACGAAGGCCGGTGTGGTCTGCATGGCGTCCAGCAGCGGACGCACAATACGTGCCGCACGTTCACTGCGCGCCAGCCAGATGCCCATAGGCAGGCCAATGATGATGCAAAACAGCAGGGCGGTGAGCACCAGCGCCAGCGTAATCATCGCCTGCGACCAGGCACCAATGGCGCCAATGGCGATCAGTGAAATCAGCGTGGCAATGCCCATTGCCGGACTGGCGATTTGCCAGGCGATTAACGCAAACAGCGCGATAGCCACCGGCGCGGGCATGCCCAGCAGCAGCTGTTGAAACGCGCTGAGGATATAATCCACCGGTACGCGAATGCTTTGAAAGACCGGACGGAAATGATTCACGACCCAGTCGATCCCTTCGGTGACCCAGTGATCCAGAGGAATCCAGGTTTTATGGAACGGATCCATAATAGTGAAATGGTCCGCCTGGGGTGCAGGCGCGTTGTTCAACCAGTCTGTGCTGCTGCTGGAGCTTGTCGCGGCACTGCCATCTGGCGTGCCCCACGCATCTGCACCGCCGGTGGCGGCATGATGGCCGCTGTCGGCGGCACTGCTCTGATCTGCGGCACCCGACCAGGGATCGCTACTTTGGCTGCTCTGGGTATCCGTCGGTGCCGGGTTATCCCATGGGGTTGCTGTGTCTTTACTCATTGCTGGCTCCTTCACGATCTAAAGCACGTAGCAGCGTGCTTTTCGATATCACACCGACGTATTGATTTTCTTCTCCCACCACCGGAACGGCACAGGGAGCCTGCGCCACGTGTGAGAGCAGTTCGTTTAACGAGGTCGTGGCAGGAACCGCCGATGGCGCGTCGAGCAGGGCGCTTTCCAGCCCTTGCCCTGCCGCCAGGGCCGCCTTGAGAGAGTCGGTTGACACTACGCCGATGAATTTCTGTTTCTCCAGCACGTAGCCGTAATCACGATCTTCTTCCTGCAGCAGTTGTATGGCCGAGCGCGGGCCTAATCCGGTCGCTTTGCGAATGAGCGCGCCAGCATTTCGGCGTGCAATATCGTTAGCGCTAAAGACGTGACTGATATCGACGCCGCGGAAGAACGTGCGGACATAATCATTGGCGGGATTATTCAGGATTTCATCGGGTGAGCCGACCTGAATGACTTCACCATTTTGCATAATGGCAATACGATCGCCAATGCGCATGGCTTCGTCCAGGTCGTGTGAAATAAACACGATAGTGCGCTGATGTCTGGCCTGTAATTTCACCAGTTCATCCTGCATTTCGGTACGAATTAAGGGATCGAGTGCAGAAAAGGCTTCATCCATTAATAAAATATCGGGATTAATGGCTAAAGCGCGTGCCAGACCTACACGCTGACGCATGCCGCCTGATAGCTCATCAGGATAGGCGTGGGCGTAATTTTCCAGCCCAACCTGACGTAATGCCTCAAGGGCTTTTTCCTGACGTTCTGCTAAGGGGATGCCGGCTAATTCCATGCCAAAAGCGGCATTATTTACAACGTCAAGATGCGGCATTAAGGCGAATGACTGAAATACCATGCTGATCTTATTTCGGCGAACCTCACGCAGTTCGCTGTCCGATATTTTTGCAATATCGACACCGTCAATAATCACCTGGCCGCGCGTCGGCTCTATCAGACGATTGAGAAGGCGAACCATGGTGGATTTCCCTGAACCGGATAACCCCATGATGACGAAGATCTCGCCTTCTTCAATGGCCAGACTGGCATTTTTGACACCGAGCGATAAGCCTGTTTTTTCGAGGATTTCCTCTTTACCACAACCCTTATCAATATATTTAAATGCCCTCTGTGGATTATCACCAAATACCTTATAAAGATTTTTTACTTCTAATTTTATTGTCATCCGTAATTAATGCCCTGATTAAATTATTTTAATGTAAAATGACGTACCCTGGTTCAATTTAAGCAGGCTATAACCTGACATACTCAGATTATCTGTCAACCCTGGTGTAAAATATTCATGGCTGGAAATCACGTCTTATCGCGATAATTTCCAGTCATCACAAGGGATGCGGGGAGATGAATTTTTTATGATTTATTTTAAAAAACGACAGTAATTAGACCGTGCAGCGCTGAGATATTGGCAGAATGACGAGCGGTAGGGAGGGAATGAATGAGAAATAATGACGCTGATTTAAGGGAAATAACAGCTTATTAATCAGCGCCAGTAATCATGACCGCCTGTGACCTGTTATGACGGCACAGACAACCTTAGAAACTCCAGTCTTCGTCTTCCGTTTCGACCGCTTTGCCCATCACGTATGAGGAGCCCGAACCCGAAAAGAAGTCGTGATTTTCATCCGCGTTTGGGGATAACGCCGACAGAATTGCCGGGTTAACCTGAGTTAATTCTGCCGGGAACAGCGCTTCATAGCCAAGATTCATCAAGGCCTTGTTGGCGTTGTAGTGTAGGAAGGTTTTTACTTCTTCCGCCCAGCCGACATCGCCATAGAGCGCTTCTGTATAAACAACCTCGTTTTCATACAGCGCCAGCAGCAGATCGATGGCGAACTGCTGCAATGCTTCGCGGCGGCCTTCATCAACCTGCTCAAGGGCTTTTTGGTACTTGTAGCCAATATAGTAGCCGTGAACGGCCTCATCGCGGATGATGAGCCGAATCAGATCGGCGGTATTGGTCAGTTTGCCACGGCTTGACCAGTACATCGGCAGCCAGAATCCTGAATAGAACAGGAACGACTCCAGAAAGACGCTGGCGATTTTTTTCTTTAACGGATCGTCAGCGCGGTAATGAGTAAGAATGATCTCGGCTTTATTTTGCAGCGCCTGATTCTCTTCGCTCCACTGATAAGCGGCATCCACATCGCTGGTATGACACAACGTCGAAAAAATCGAGCTGTATGAGCGGGCATGTACCGCCTCCATAAAGCTGATATTCGACAAGACGGCCTCCTCATGCGGCGTCAGCGCATCGGGCATTAATCCTGGCGCACCCAGCACGTTCTGGATGGTGTCCAGCAGCGTCAGGCCGGTGAATACGCGGATGGTCAACTGCTGATGCTGTTTATCCAGCGTCTGCCAGGCCGGCAGATCGTTGGACAAAGGGACTTTTTCCGGCAACCAGAAGTTGCTGGTCAGACGGTTCCAGACTTCAAGATCTTTCTCATCCTGAATACGGTTCCAGTTAATGGCTTGAATTTGTCTGAGTTGCATAATGGGTTCTCACAGTGCGCAGGAGACGCAGCCCTGAATTTCAGTGCCTTGCAGGGCCATCTGGCGCAGTCGAATGTAGTAAAGCGTTTTAATCCCTTTCTTCCAGGCGTAAATCTGCGCTTTATTAATGTCGCGCGTGGTCACGTCATCCCGGAAAAACAGGGTTAATGACAGGCCCTGATCCACATGTCGGGTCGCCTCTGCGTAGGTATCAATAATGGCTTCCGGCCCAATCTGGTAAGCGTCCTGATAGAGTTCCAGATTGTCGTTGGTCATGAAGGGGGCCGGATAGTAAACGCGACCGGTTTTGCCCTCTTTGCGGATCTCTATTCGCGACACAATCGGATGAATACTGGACGTGGCGTGGTTGATATAGGAGATCGATCCGGTAGGCGGTATCGCCTGCAGGTTTTGATTATACAGCCCCGAGGCCATCACCGATTCACGCAGTGCCAGCCAGTCGTTGTGACAGGGCAAGCTGATGCCCGCATCGGCAAACAGGGCGGCGATGCGGGCGGTTCGCGGCTGCCAGTCGCTTTGCAGATATTTGTCAAAATACGCGCCGGTGGCATAGGTTGAGGCGCTAAAACCGTCGAAAGTCTGCTGGCGCTCTTTTGCCAGCTGATTCGAGGCACGCAGTGCATAATAAGTCACGCAGTAGAAATAGAGATTGGTGAAATCCAGCGCCTCGGGTGATCCGTAAGCAATGCCTTCACGGGCCAGGTAACCATGCAGGTTCATCTGACCCAGACCGATAGCATGCGAGCGGCGATTGCCTTCCGCAACGGAGGGAACCGAGCCAATGTCACTCATATCTGACACCGCAGTCAGCGCCCGAATTGCCGTTTCTACCGTGTGGGCCAGATCGCCAGAATCCATCGCATGGGCAATATTCAGCGAGCCAAGGTTACAGGAGATATCTTTGCCCATGCGGCGGTAGCTGAGATCCTCGTTGAATTCGCTGGCGCTGTTCACCTGCAAAATCTCTGAGCAGAGGTTGCTCATATTGATGCGACCGGCAATCGGGTTATCCCGGTTTACGCTGTCCTCATACATGATGTAGGGATAGCCTGATTCAAACTGGATTTCCGCCAGCGTCTGAAAGAAATCGCGCGGCTGAATATAGGTTTTACGGATTCTGTCGTCCGCCAGCATCTCCGCGTATTTCTCGCTGATGCTGATATCGCCAAACGCCTGACCGTAGATTCTTTCAACATCGTAGGGCGAGAACAGCGCCATCGGCTGATTCTCTTTGGCAAGCTGGAAGGTGATATCCGGAATGACCACGCCCAGCGACAGCGTTTTAATGCGGATTTTTTCATCGGCGTTTTCGCGCTTGGTATCCAGGAAGCGCAAAATATCCGGATGGTGAGCATTCAGCCAGACTGCGCCGGCTCCCTGACGCGCGCCGAGCTGGTTAGCATAAGAAAACGCATCCTCCAGCATTTTCATCACCGGAATAACGCCGGAAGACTGGTTTTCAATGCGCTTGATCGGCGCGCCGGACTCACGCAGGTTCGACAGCAGAAACGCCACGCCGCCGCCGCGTTTAGACAGCTGGAGCGCAGAGTTCACGGCCCGGCCAATCGACTCCATGTTGTCTTCAATGCGCAGCAGGAAGCAGGAAACCAGTTCGCCGCGCTGTTGCTTGCCGCTGTTCAGAAACGTCGGCGTGGCGGGCTGAAAACGCCCACTCAGGATGGCTTCCAGCACCGAGCGCGCCAGGGTTTCATCGCCCTGCGCCAGCGTCAGCGCCACCATACAGGCACGCTGCTCGAAGGTTTCCAGGTAACGCTTGCCATCAAAACTTTTCAGGGTGTAGCTGGTGTAGTACTTCCACGCACCCAAAAAGGTCTTGAACGCAAAGCCCCATGCATCGGCTTCGTCGTGCAGTCCGCAGACAAAGTTAAAATCATACTGATTGAGTACGGAAGCTTCGTAGTAGCCTTCGGCGACCAGATAGCGCAGGCGATCGGCGATGCTGGCAAAGTGCTGGGTGTTGGGCTGCACGTGCTGAATAACAAACTGACGTGCGGCCTGCTGATCCTTATCAAACTGGATACGGCCGTCAGCGTCATACAGGTTCAGCATGGCGTTCAGCGCATGGTAATCCAGCGCTACGTCGTTGAGGGTATCTGTCGTTGCCAAAATTGGGTTACTCCCGCTTTCACATTGGCGATATCGTCGGGGGTTCCCATCAGTTCAAACCGATACAGGTAGGGAACCTGACATTTCTTAGCAATGATGTCGCCAGCCAGGCAGTAACCTTCGCCAAAATTACGGTTACCGGCGGCGATAACGCCGCGTAAGCCGTTGCGGTTGGCGTCATCATTGAGAAACTGAATAACCTGTCTGGGCACCGCACCGCGGTGGCTGCCGCCGCCATAGCTGGGCACGACCAGAATATAGGGCTGGTCAATGTGCAGCTGTTGCTTCGCGTCAATCGGTATGCGGCACGCGGGCAGGCCCAGACGGAGAATAAACCGATGGGTGTTTTCCGACTGGCTGGAAAAATAGACCAGTGGAAACATGCGGCTATCCGCCCATCGCCACGGACTGAGACAGGCCAGCTATCTTGTCAGGGCGGAACCCACTCCAGTGATCGTCACGCGTCATGACGACCGGTACCTGGCGGTAACCCAAGGCCTTGAGGTTATCGATGGCCTCCGGTTGCGTATCCAGGTTGATGAGGTGGTAGTCGATGCCCTGACGATCCAGTGCATTTTTCGTGGCATTACACTGGACACAGTTGTTTTTAGTGTAAATAATAATGCGCATGATTCGTATTCCTCTTTCATTGCGGTGCCGCTGCGGATAACGAAGTTTTTTTCCATGAATCAGGCTTCGTCCTTGCAAACATCTTGTGGTGTGACAATGAAATGAATACTAGATGTAGCGTTAATTGCGGTCAAGCGTACTATATATGGGGTTAATGGCCCCGGATGCGGCAAGCCAGTGGCGACGCGCCCTGCCACGCGAAAAAATATTTTGTAAAGCCAGTTGCGCAAAAAACAGGCATAAAAAAAGCCCCGCTCATTGAGCGAGGCTGATGATAACGGCAGGGCAGGGACTAGCGGCGGGACACTAACAGCGCGCCCAGCACAATCCCGACCGCAGCGCCGATGCCGACACCGTACCAGGGTTTATCATGCACATAGGCATCAACCTGATAGCCGGCGTCGCGGGCGGCCTGCGAAACACGATTGCCGCCACCGTTTAATTTCGCACGGGTTTGCTTCAGCAGCGCTTCCGCCTGGCTGCGGGCAGAATTAACCTCATCCTTCGCTTCGCTGCCGTAAGATTTCAGCAACGCTTCAAGTGAATCAGCCAGCTCGTTCACATCCTGATTGATATCAATGTCATCGTTTTTTTGCGTTCGATTAAACATTTTTGGCTCCCTTGTCATTAACACGTAATACTCAGTGTAGACCACGTTTGGCTTAACGAGGCGCGGGATGGCCCTTTAGGGAAAATTCCGAATGCCCGTGCAGCCACGCTGATGTAAGGTTGCGTGGCTTTTGAAGAGGAGAGGATCAAGCATGTATTTACGACCAGATGAGGTAGCGCGCGTACTGGAAAAAGTAGGCTTTGAAGTCGATGAGATTACACCACGCGCTTATGGCTACCGTCGTGGCGACAACTATGTTTATGTTAACCGCGAAGCGCGTATGGGGCGCACGGCGCTGATCATTCACCCAACGTTGAAAGAAAAAAGTCAGCCTTTTGCCGAACCGGCGTCAGAAATGAAAACCTGTGATCACTACACGCAGTTCCCTCTCTACCTGGCGGGTGATTCGCAGGAACATTATGGTATTCCACACGGTTTCAGTTCCCGCATGGCGCTTGAACGCTATATACAGAGCGTGTTCGGCTAGCGCATCCCGCCCCGTTAACGCGGGGCAACGATCCCTTCCCGTCGATGCCTGACCGTTTCGCCCGTTGCATTTCGGCGCCGTAATGCGTATAAATCTGCTGCATATAGATGTTTAGACGTCCATACGGATGGGATATATGAGCGAGCAGACGACTTCTTCGCAGGATCAATTTAAGCGAACCATGAAAGTTCGCCACCTGGTGATGCTATCGCTGGGCGGCGTCATCGGGACCGGCCTGTTTTTTAATACCGGCTACATTATTTCCACCACCGGGGCCGCAGGCACGCTGCTGGCTTATCTGATTGGTGCGCTGGTGGTATGGCTTGTGATGGCCTGCCTGGGTGAGCTGTCGGTCGCCATGCCTGAAACGGGGGCATTTCACGTCTATGCCGCTCGCTATCTGAGCCCGGCCACGGGCTATACCGTCGCCTGGCTGTACTGGCTGACCTGGACCGTCGCGTTGGGCTCCAGCCTGACGGCGGCAGGGTTCTGCATGCAGTACTGGTTTCCACACGTGCCGGTCTGGCTATGGTGCCTGGTCTTCTGCATCGCCATCTATCTGCTCAACGTGATTTCCACCCGTTTCTTTGCCGAAGGGGAATTCTGGTTTTCCATCATCAAAGTCATCACGATTGTCGCCTTTATCGTCCTGGGCGGCGCTGCCATGTTTGGCTTTATCCCGATGAAAGACGGCACACCCGCGCCGGGTTTGAGCAATATCACCGCACACGGCTGGCTACCTAATGGTGTATTACCGATTCTGATGACGATGGTCGCGGTGAACTTTGCCTTTTCCGGCACCGAGCTAATTGGCATTGCCGCAGGCGAAACCGAAAACCCGCAAAAAGTCGTGCCGCTGGCCATTCGCACTACCGTCGCGCGCCTGATCCTGTTCTTTGTCGGCACCGTTTTCGTGCTGGCCGCCTTAATTCCAATGGACCAGGCCGGCATCGTTAAAAGTCCCTTTGTGCTGGTATTTGAGAAGATCGGCATTCCCTGGGCGGCAGATATCATTAACTTTGTGATACTCACGGCCATCCTGTCTGCGGCGAACTCGGGTCTGTATGCCTCAGGCCGCATGCTGTGGTCGCTGGCCAATGAGAACACGCTGCCGCGCGCTTTCGCCCGGGTCAACAAACGCGGGGTACCGCTGCTGGCGATAACGGTCAGTATGATCGGCGGCCTGTTGGCGCTGTTCTCCAGCGTGGTCGCGCCGGATACCGTATTTGTGGCGCTGTCTGCTATCTCTGGCTTTGCCGTGGTGGCCGTGTGGTTGAGCATCTGCGCGTCGCACTACGTTTTTCGTCGTCGTCATGTGCAACAGGGTAAATCGCTGCAGGAACTGGTTTATCGCGCGCCGCTGTATCCGCTCACTCCCATCCTGGGCTTCCTGCTTTGCCTGCTGGCCTGTGTGGGGCTGGCTTTCGATCCCTCGCAGCGTATTGCCCTGTGGTGCGGAATTCCGTTTGTGCTGTTTTGCTATGGCGCTTACCATGTCACGCACAAAAAAACACAGGCTAAGGAGGCCAGGGATGTCGCATAATCCTGTTTCGCGCGCATTACAACAGTCTGCACCGCTAATTCTTGACGGCGCGCTGGCGACCGAGCTTGAGGCACGTGGTTGCGATCTGGCGGATGCGTTATGGTCCGCTAAAGTGCTGGTGGAGAACCCTGAGCTGATTTACCAGGTGCACTACGACTATTTTGCTGCCGGCGCGCGCTGCGCCATTACTGCCAGCTATCAGGCAACGCCGCAGGGCTTTGCGGCGCGGGGCCTCAACGAAACGCAGTCTCTGGCGCTGATCGCGCAAAGCGTCGAACTGGCTAAACGTGCCCGCGCAGATTATCTGGCGACGCAGGCCGAAGCAAAGATCCTGCTGGTGGCGGGATCGGTCGGACCTTACGGCGCGTTTCTGGCCGATGGATCGGAATACCGGGGGGATTACGCGCTGCCAGAGACTGAAATGATGGCGTTCCATCGCCCACGGATCAACGCATTACTGACGGCGGGCGTGGATGTACTGGCCTGCGAAACGCTGCCCTCCTTTGCAGAAGCCCAGGCGCTGGTTGCCCTGTTAGGCGAATTCTCTGACAGCCGCGCCTGGTTCTCGTTCACGCTGCGTGATGCCGAACACATCAGCGACGGTACGCCGCTGCGTGAGGTGGCGGCTTACCTCAATGCGCAACCGCAGGTGGTGGCATTAGGAATCAACTGTATTGCGCTGGAAAGCGTTACGCCGGCCCTGCAGCAGCTCCAGCGCCTGACGGACAAACCGCTGGTGGTCTATCCCAACTCGGGCGAGCAGTACGACGCCAGCAGCAAAACCTGGCACTCTGCGCCCTCTGGCTGCACCTTGCATGACAAGTTTAGCGAGTGGCAGCAGGCCGGTGCCCGGTTGATTGGCGGCTGCTGCCGCACCTCCCCCAAAGACATCGCGGCTATTGCCCGGCATTGTCAACCGCAATAAAGCGGCAGAATCGGGCGATGATAGCCCGATTGAGACAGATGAAAAGGTGGGAAGGGCGGTTTACACTGTGCTTCCTGACTTTTATCGGATCCTTCCATGAAACAGCACATTCTGGCGCTTGCCGCCGCGATGCTTCTGAGCGGCTGCGCCACCATTGTTGGCACTGAAACTCAATCGGTTCTGATCGATTCACAGCCGCCGGGCGCGCGTTTTACCGTGCAGGATGAAAACGGCCGCCCGGTTGCGGAAGGATACACGCCGAAAACCGTCGTCCTGGAGAAATCCAACCACCGCTACTTTGGCAAAAAACACTATCTGCTGATGCTGGAAAGTCCGGGCTATGTGCCAGTAACGGTGCCAATTGAGGCCCGCGCCAACCTCTGGTATCTGCTGGGAAATATTCCCCTGCTGGGTTTACCCGGTTGGTTACTGGTGGATCCGTTCTATGGCGGCATGTACAACCTCGAGCCAGAGCATCCCAGCCCTTACATGAATCCGGTCGGCGCGCGCGGCTGATTACTGGGCAGTGGGTTTGACCATGCTGCCCTGGGTTTTATGCCGTTCCAGATACTGATGCTGGAAAATGCACATACGGATCGTATTGCGGTACTCGCCATTGATAAAGAATTCGTGTTTTAGCACGCCTTCGATCTCAAAACCGAGTTTGCTGTAGATATGGATCGCTTTCTCATTTTCCTGATCGACAATCAGGTACAGCTTGTACAGGTTGAGGACTGAGAAACCGTAATCCATCGCCAGGCGGGCGGCCTGGGTTGCCAGGCCTTTGCCCTGATGGGTCGGATCGATGATGATCTGAAACTCAGCACGGCGATGGACATGGTTAATTTCGACCAGTTCCACCATTCCCGCTTTTTGCCCCTCATGTTCCACCACGAAACGTCGCTCGGTCTGATCGTGAATGTGTTTGTCGTAGAGATCGGACAGCTCAACAAAAGCCTCATACGGCTCTTCGAACCAGTAGCGCATGACGCTGGCATTGTTATCAAGCTGGTGCACAAAGTGCAGATCTTCTCTTTCCAGCGGGCGGAGTCTGATGGTCATTATCTTTCCTTACTTAGGCTGGAGCGGCAATGTGCTCAACGATCCGCCCCTGCGCCATGCGTACGGCACGGTCACACATATGGTCAATCACGTCAGGATCGTGACTCACCAGAACCATGGTCAGGCCATCCTGACGCTTGAGATCGTTAAGCAGATTGAGGATTTCAGCCTGTATTGACATATCCAGTGCTGATGTCGGCTCATCCAGCAGCAGTATTTTGGGCTGCAGCAACAGAGCGCGAACAATCGCCACGCGCTGACGCTGGCCGCCGGACAGCTGATGAGGATAACGATCGGCTAACGACGGGTCCAGCCCGACATGGCGAAATCTGTCATCAATACGATCGTCAATGTTATCCTGCTTAAGCAGCCTGAGCGGCTCAGCCAGCGTGCGGCGCAAACGGTGGCGCGGATGCAGGGAAGCATAAGGGTCTTGAAACACCATTTGCACGTCCTGGCGCAGCGCACCGGTAAAGGTTTTGCCTGGCTGCACCGGATGCCCGGCCAGCTGCATCTCGCCCTGCCAGTGGGGATTCAGTCCAGCCATAACCCACAGCAGCGACGATTTACCACAGCCGGACGGGCCGACCAGGCCAAAGCACTCACTGGCGTTCACCTGTAGATTCACGTCGTGCACCACCGTGCGGAGATCGTAACCCTGTTTGTGTGACACACTGAGGTTATGCAAATTAATCATTGTGGTTGGCCTCCAGCGCCGCGCGGTCCAGAACCGGCAGCGGTTGTCCATGTGTTGCTTTACTGGGACGGCATGACCACAGCGTACGGGTGTAGGGATGCGTGGCCTGAGGCAGATCGGCGGCCGGCAGCGTATCCAGCACCCGGCCTTTGTACATCACCATAACCCGCTCGCAGTGTTCCGAAACCTGTTGCAGGTCGTGGCTAATCAGTAGCAGGCCCATGTTGCGTGACTCAACCAGCTGGCGGATCAGCGACAGCACCTGATCGCGCATGGCGTGATCCAGCGCGGAGGTCGGCTCATCCGCAATCAAAAAAGCCGGATCGGTAATCAGGGCGATCGCCAGCATCACGCGCTGGCCCATGCCGCCCGAAAGCTGATGCGGATAGAACTGCATCAGGGCTCGCGGATCGGGCAGGCCCACCGCGTCCAGCATATCGCAGACTTTTTCTTTTCGTTCCGCCCGACTCAGGCGGCGATGCAGAATCAGCGGTTCTTCAACCTGCCAGCCGATCGTCCGCGCCGGGTTCAGCGCATACTTGGGATCCTGCATCACCATGGCCACGCGATCGCCACGAAGCTTACTCCAGCTGCGTTCGTTCAGGGTCAGGGCATTTTCACCGGCGACCTGGAGCTGGGTAGCTTGCAGATGCAGTGACGGAGACAGCAGTCCCATCAGGGTTCGTGCAGTAAGGGATTTGCCGGAGCCGGATTCGCCGACCAGCGCCACGCGCTCACGCCCGATAGAAAAGCTAATGTTATCGACCAGCGTCGCGTCGTCGCTGCGGATGCTGAGCGACTCTACCAGAATGTTATTTTGCATGTCGGGTATCCAGTCGGTCACGCAGGCCATCGCCTGTCAGGTTAAAGGCCAGGCTGGCAAACAGAATGGCCGCGCCGGGTGCAGCAGCGACCCACCACTGGTCAAATATGACCTTACTGCCTTCTGCCACCATTGAACCCCACTCGGCGGTCGGCGGTTGCACGCCCATGCCAAGGAAGCCCAGTCCGGCGGCCGCCAGAATAATCCCACCCAGGCTGAGTGCGGCGCGCACCACCGCGGTGGGCAGGCACAGCGGCAGAATATGGCCGAACATCAGGCGAAAACCGGTAATCCCCTGCATTCGGGCCGCCGCCAGATAGTCGCTGCGGCGCAGCGCCAGGGTTTCGGCTCGTGCCTGGCGGGCAAACGGAGGCCAACTGGTCAGCGCCAGAGCCAGCGCGCCGTTCATCAGTCCCGGTCCCATCATTGCGACCAGCGCCAGCGCAATCACCAGGTTGGGCAGCGACAGAAAAATATCCGTAATGCGCATTAATACGCGCTCGGTCCAGCCGCCCGCGTAACCCGCGGTGATCCCCACCAACAGGCCAACCGGAATGGTCAGAACCAGGATCAGCGAGACCAGCAGCAGCGTAGGGCGCGCGCCATAAATCACCCGGGAGAGTAAATCGCGACCAAATCCATCGGTGCCGAACCAGTGTGCAGCCGAAGGGGGCAGCAACCGGCTGGCGATGGTTTGCAGATTCGGATCGTAAGGGGCAATAAGCGGGGCCAGCACTGCCATCAGAATCACAATCGTCACCAGCGTCAATCCAATGGTTAACGAGGTGATGCGGCGACGGCGGCGACGGGGTCGCACCGTTTCAAGTTCAGTGAGTTGTTGCGTCATCGTGTTCTCGGGTCGGTTAACCAGGTGAGGGCATCCGCCAGCGCGTTAATCAGGATAAAGCAGCCGCCGATCAGTAAGGTGGCGCCTAAAATCGCCGGCACATCGCCAGAGAAAAGCGCATTGGTCATGTAGCGCCCCACGCCGGGCCAGGCAAATACGGTTTCCGTCAGGACCGAGCCTTCCAGCAAGGTCGCGTAAGAGAGCGCAATCACGGTAATCAGGGTGCCGAGCACGTTAGGGAAAATATGGCGCAACAGAATGCGCCCCCGTCCCGCGCCTTTGGCTCGTGCCAGCACCACATACTCTTTGCTGCTCTCTTCCAGCAGCGCCGCGCGCAGCAGGCGGGTGATGCCTGCCATCGCCAGGAGGCCCAGGATCACCACCGGTAACCATAAGTGCGCCACCGCATTCCAGAATATTTCCCGGTCACCCGACAGCCAGCTGTCAATCAGCACGAAGCCGGTTTTCGGCTCCAGCGTATAGGCCCAGATATCATCCAGCCGCCCAGGTCCGGCAGACCAGTGCAGAACCGCATAAAACAGCAACAGGCCCAGCAGGCCCAGCCAGAAAACCGGCACAGAGTAGCCCAGCAGGGAGATAAAGCGGGCGACGTTATCAATCCAGCTGCCGGGTTTCCACGCGGCAATCAGTGCCAGTGAAACGCCAAAGATGACGGCAAAAATCATCGCGCAGGTCGCCAGCTCGATAGTGGCCGGAAACGTCTGAAGCAGGTCGCTGCTCACCGGCTGGTTGGTCAGGCGGGATACGCCGAGATCGCCGCGCAGCAGGTGTTCAATGTAGTGCCAGAACTGCATCAGTACCGGCTGATCTAATCCCAGATCGTGACGCACCTGCGCGTAGGTCGCTTCGCTGGCATGATCGCCAGCGATTTGCTGTACCGGATCGATAGGGGACAGATGCGACAGCATAAAGGTGAACGCCAGCAAACCCAGCAGGGTGATCGCCAGCGACAGCAAGCCTGATGAAAGGCGGCCAACGCGCCGCCAGACATGCCGGGCGGGCCCGGCAGAAGAGGCAGACTGTGCCATTACTTCGTTACCTGCGAGTAGTAAACCATGTCCGGGTTAATGCCCTGAACATAGCCCTTGAGGTTATCGCGCAGGGCGATGAGGTTTTTCGCCTGCAGGCCAATCACATAAGGCGAGCTTTTCAGCACTTCACGCTGCATGGCCTGATACAGCTCAACGCGTTTTTTCGGATCGCTTTCAGCCGTTGCCGCCAGCACCTGTTTGTTCAGCTCCGGAATGTGCCAGTCGGAACGGTAAGCAATCGTCTTGCTGCCATCTTCCGGGTTATAGGCAAATGACGCGGCGTTGGTGTTCGGATCAAAGTAGTCTGCGCCCCAGGCGTTGATCGTGCCTTCGTAATTATGCGCTTTGACGCGGGTCGAGACTTCAGAGCTCAGTCCCGGTAACACTTCCACTTTCACGCCGCCCTTGGCAAAGCTGCCCTGCAGGGCCTGAGCGATATCCAGGTAGGGAGGCTGATTGCTGGTAGACAGGGTGAAGCTGACGTTAGTCAGGCCGGCCTTTTTCAGAATCGTTTTGGCTTTTTCAGGATCGTAACTGTAGGGGTTGTCGTTTAATGCACCCAGAAAACCTTTCGGCAGAAACGTCTGGTGCACATCGAACTGGCCTTTCAGCAGCTGTCCGGCAATGCCCTTGTAGTCAAACAGGTAGCGCGCGGCTTCCCAGAAGGCCGGATTTTTTAAGGCGGCGTTGTTTTTGTTGCCGATGTTGAACTGAATGTAATACAGCGAGGCCATCGGAATGGCTTCGGTTTTCACACCGCTTTTGCCCTGCAGCGAGGCGATCTGATCGGCCCCCAGATTACGGGCGATGTCTGCATCACCTTGCTCAAGCAGCAGACGGCGGGCCGCGGGTTCCGGCACGTTCTTGATCAGAATATTTTTGATCTTTGGCGCCCCGGCTGGAGAGGTCGGATTGGCGGTCAGGATCACGGCCTGGTGCATCACGACCTTGCGAATCTGATACGGGCCGCTACCGGCGGAGTGCGTAGCCAGCCAGCCGTTCCCCAAATCGCCTTTTTCGGCGTGCGCGCTAACGGTTTTTTCATCGACGATGGAGGACACTGGTGCTGACAGCAGGCTCAGCACATAGGCCGGGCTGACGTCGGCCGTCCAACTGATTTGCACATGGTCGTCATCGACCTTTTTCAGGAAGCTATCCACATTATCTTTATTCCAGCCGAGCTGGGTAAGAATAAAGGAGGGATCCAGATTCAGTTTCACGACGCGACCCAGCGAGAAGATCACATCTTCCGGACGCAGTGGATTGCCGCTGGAGAATTTAGCGTCTTTACGCAACGCAAATGTCAGGCTGCGATTGTCACTGCCTGGCTGCCAGGACGTTGCCAGCGTGGGTTTTAAATCAATTGGGTTCTGCGGGTCGGACTGGACCAGCCGCTGATAAATATTGGTGAACGCCTGTACGCTGGTGAGTTCAAATCCCTTCGCCGGATCGAAGCTGTCGGCATCATCGGTCGACTGCACCACGACTAACGTATCTTTTGGTGTGGCAGCATTGACGCTAAAGGCGGTGGCCAGTGACAAGGCCAGTAGTGATGGAATTATTTTTTTCATGGAAAATCCTTGCCTGAGAAAGTAACGCGAGTGTACGAAAGGGCTCATGCAAAGAATAGTCCATTATCGGCTAATGATATGCAAAAAAGTTATAACAAATGCAGCCCGGTTATAAGACGCAAACAAAACGGCTGTGCGAAACAGAAACGGTTAATAAACGAGATGGCAATTGAGCGGTTATTTTCCTTTACCCGAAGGGCCCGGCGTTTATACTACGTGAAAATATTTGCAGGAGTCATACATTGGACAGTCACCCTAAACGCGATTTAACTCCGGCAAGCTAACTGCATTTCGCTGCTTGCCACACGGCGGGCAGCAATCCTTTCTTTAGATCACGATTGCTCTCCTTGAAATTAACGCTGTAGTCACCGCGAGAGCACGCTATGTTGATGTATATTCTGGCACTTTTTCCTCCGCCTCGACAGGCGTAGCTGTGGGCTGCGCACCCTTTCACTTTCAGCTTTCTTTTGCTTTGCGTTTATTTCGCAAGGCCCGACATCTGTCGGCCTGATATTACGGCCGCAGGGTGGGGAAAATAACTTTTTCTAAGAGACGGGCTGATTCAATAAACCGGTAATCACCGGAAAACCAGGCATGCATTATTTGGCATGCAGGATATCTGTTGCTTTAAATCAGGGAGATGTCGACATGAGCGACATGAAACTCGAACAAGCCGCGATGGCTTACCATGCGCATCGTGCAGCAAAAAAATCAAACACCCCTTATGCCATTGAACGTGAAGCACGTTATCGCACCGATGTGACGCTGACGAATCTGCACAGCAGCTTTGAGGGGCTGACCCATGTGGAAGCCAGCGCGCGGCTCAATGACTATGGTCGTAATGAAGTCATGCATGAGAAGGCGCCCTCTGCGTTTATCCAGCTGATTACGGCATTCAATAATCCGTTTATTTATGTGCTGATGGTTCTGGCACTGGTGAGCTTTATAACGGATTACTGGCTGCCGTTGCGGGCTGGTCAGGAAACCGATCTCTCGGGCGTGACGATTATTCTTACCATGGTGACGCTGAGCGGGCTGCTGCGTTTCTGGCAGGAGTTTCGCACCAATCGTGCCGCTCAGGCGCTGAAATCTCTGGTGCGCACTCAGGTGACCGTGCTGCGTCGGGAAGAGGGCTGTGCAATCTCCCGTCGCTACGATATCGATATGCGCGAACTGGTGCCGGGGGATGTCATTTTACTGAGCGCGGGCGATCTGGTGCCTGCCGATGTGCGCCTGCTGACCTCACGCGATCTGTTCATCAGTCAGGCGATCCTGACTGGGGAATCCCTGCCGGTAGAAAAAAACGATCTCAGCGCAGGCGTGGAGATTGAAGAGCAACCCGGTCGCAGCGTGCTTGAGCTGAAAAACAGCTGCCTGATGGGGACCAATGTTGCCAGCGGCACGGCCAGAGCATTAGTGGTCGCCACCGGCAGCGAGACCTGGTTTGGTTCGCTGGCGGCCTCTCTGTCCGGCCGCCGTCCACAGACATCGTTTGACCGCGGCGTGAACAGCGTTTCCAGACTCCTCATCCGTTTTATGTTGGTGATGGTGCCGATTGTCTTACTGCTGAACGGCTTTACCAAGGGCGACTGGATGGATGCCATGCTGTTCGCGCTGGCCGTTGCGGTGGGCCTGACACCGGAAATGCTGCCCATGATTGTCAGCGCCAATCTGGCAAAAGGCGCCATTGCGATGTCGCGCCGAAAAGTGATTGTTAAACGCCTGAACGCCATTCAGAACCTGGGAGCAATGGATGTGCTCTGTACTGATAAAACCGGCACGCTGACACAGGACAATATTTTGCTGTCGGCGCATCTCAACGCTAACGATGAAGAGGATGCCCGCGTCCTGCTGCTGGCATGGCTTAACAGCAGCAGCCAGAGCGGTGCGAAAAATTTAATGGATCGCGCCGTGCTGAAGTTTGGTGAGCAAACGCTGTCTAAAGCGCAGTGCAGCCAGTTTCAGAAAGTGGATGAGCTTCCTTTCGACTTCGTTCGTCGTCGTGTCTCGGTCATCGTGGAGGATTTGCAAAGCCACCGCCCGTTGCTCATCTGCAAAGGCGCTGTAGAAGAAATGCTGGCAGCGGCGACCACGCTACGTCAGGGCGATACCACTCTTCCACTGTGCGAGCAAAAGCGCGCAGAGCTGCTCGCGCTGACCCGGCATTATAACCAGCAGGGTTTTCGTGTGCTGCTGGTGGCTACGCGTGAGCACGGGATATCGGTGCCGCTCAGCCGTGAAGATGAGTGCGAATTAACGATTGAAGGCCTGCTGACATTCCTTGATCCGCCCAAAGAGAGCGCGGGCAAGGCGATACAGGCACTGAAAGACAGCGGAATTCGCGTAAAAGTGCTGACCGGCGATAATCCCCTTGTGACGATGCGCGTCTGTCAGGAAATCGGGCTGGCTTCAGAAGCCATGCTGACCGGTAATGAAATCGAGGCTATGAGTGACGACGAGCTGCGCCGCGACGTCGAGCGCTGCATGATCTTCACCAAACTTACGCCTCAGCAGAAGTCACGCGTGCTTAAATTACTGCAACAGAATGGACATACCGTTGGCTTTCTTGGCGATGGCATTAATGATGCGCCCGCGCTGCGCGAGGCGGATGTCGGCATTTCGGTCGACAGCGCGACAGATATCGCCAAAGAGTCGTCCGACATTATTTTGCTGGAAAAAGACTTAGCGGTACTGGGCGAAGGCGTACTGAAAGGGCGTGAGACCTTTGGCAATATCATCAAGTACCTGAACATGACGGCCAGTTCGAATTTCGGCAACGTGTTTTCCGTGCTGATAGCGAGTGCGTTTATTCCTTTTCTGCCCATGCTCTCTGTGCAGTTACTGATTCAGAACCTGATGTATGACGTCTCTCAGTTGGCGTTGCCCTGGGATAAAATGGATCGCGAGTTTCTGCGCAAACCGCGTAAATGGGATGCGGGTAACATCAAACGTTTTATGCTGTGGATGGGGCCAACCTCTTCCATTTTCGATGTCACAACCTTTGCGCTGATGTGGTATGTGTTTGGCGCCAATCACGCCGGTGCGCAGTCGCTGTTCCAGTCCGGCTGGTTTGTTGAGGGTTTACTGTCCCAGACGCTGGTGGTGCACATGTTACGGACGCAGAAAATCCCCTTTGTTCAGAGCTGTGCCCGGTTACCAGTGCTGCTGACCACGCTGGGTATTTCCGCCGCCGGTATTCTGCTGCCGTTCTCGTCGCTTGGCGCAATGGTCGGGTTAGTGCCCCTGCCATGGCACTATTTCCCCTGGCTGGTGCTGACGCTATTCAGCTACTGCCTGGTCGCGCAGGGAATGAAAATGTTTTATATCAAACGTTTCGGCCGCTGGTATTAATCTGCCTGCAGGAATAAACCGATAACGTCATAAACGACAGGTGGATGCCGAAACCGCGTTGGCAAGGCATCCACCGCCCACCGTACTCTCCCCGCATTGCTGCCGATCGCACACTTTGTTTTGGATCAATCCGTCGAAAGTGATGCCATAAATGTAAGCAAGCTACTGGTCATTCCCTCTCTCCCGCCAGATTTCTCTGATACAATTTGCACATTATTCACCGCGCCAGCGTCGGGGGATCTTGAGGTGAGCCGGTATGGGGCAGGCCGCGTTCACTGCCGCGGGTGCAGGTTGTTAACCACCTGAACCTGCGATCGCCTCGACGAGGGCCGGGTCCTGCCGTAGCGAATTCCGCATTCACCGTTTGTGTGCCTTCGCGAGCCATTGCGCTTTTGTCCCATGCCGATAAGGGTTTATTGCCACGCATGTGTTGCTTATTGATTAAACACGCAGTTTGTTGCCGGAGAACGGGATGCAACAAACGGAGTACGTGATTGACGATTTGGTGCGGTTTATACCGGCTCAGGGCCTGCTATGCCTGGTGGATTCCAGCGAGACCAGCGTGCCGCTATCGCCTGCCTGCAACCATTTACTGGAAATGTTCCTGAAAAGCGCCGGCGTCGTGCTGGCCCGCGAGCAGATCCTGGATAACTTCTGGCAAGAGACGGGCGCAACGCCTTCTTCCAACAGCCTCAATGCCTACGTTTCCGCCATTCGACGCGGGCTGTCTTCACTGGGCATAGAGCAGGAGGCGATTACCACGGTGTACAAGGTGGGCTTCGTTTTCAATCCCGCCATTCGCATCCAAAAATTGGCCCTCCAGCCCCCAAATCCCGCGGGCGAACCGGCGTCCACTTCCACTTCCACATCCGTTACGCGACGCAGCCCGCGCGCCTACTGGCTGTCTGGCGGTTTTATCTTGCTGTTACTCGGCGTGCTTCTTATTCCGCTGCTTCTGAAAGAGAAAAGCATCACGCTCGTCAGCGTCGCCCGGCTTGATGGCTGTGACGTCTTTTATCTTCCCGTTCACTCCGGTGAATCGACCTTTCCTGCTGAACGCGTGTGGCACAAGCTGATTACAGACAGCGGAATGGCGTGTCAGAAGGGCGGTCAGTATATGTTTTATGTGGACAGAAATGTCACGGCAGGCCACAGCGGCAACGTCTATGTCTCGTACTGCGTGAGAACGAAAGACGAAAAAATAGCGTGCTCAAATTATACCGAGCTGGGATGGAGGCCAGATAATGATAAACCCTAAACGACGCCTCGCCTTATTGCTGTGCCTCATCATTGCCCTGGCGGGCGTGGTCATTTATGCCAGCTATTATTACGTGCGATCGCACAGTGACATGTTTGAATTTACCTGCGCGGCTAATTTACAGCAGCGCGATGCCGCCACTGACTTTCATCTGGACGCCAGTTTTGTGCTGACGCTGCGTTATTCTGGCGACGCAATGGTCTCCGTTGATGGCATCGTACATAAAAATGGCAAGGATTACGTATTAAGGCGTAATGCCGAATTCCACTATTCACCTTATATTCAGTCTCTGTATAAACTCAATCATTTCACCCTTCATCCGGGTCTGCGGGATAATGTTCCTGACAGCGTATTGAATACCAACTTCTCCTATCTTTATATCAGCAAAATAACCGGTATGAACGATGCCGTACTTATCGGTAGCCGTGTATTGCCACTGATTGTCTGTCACACCCGCTAACGGATTGACCGGACGGGCACGAGCTTGCCTGCCGCTCGCCTGTCCTCATTCTTCTTGCCTCACCGCTGCCTTTGTCTGGTTTATTATTTTGTGTTTATTTATAAATTCAGAGTATTAAATCTAAAAACAGGCATGGATAAGTGTTTGTGGTTGCCTGAGGGTGGTAATTGTTAAATTGCATCGTCGGTTAAGATTGCGGTCGGTTGTGGCAGAGAGCCGTCGCCGATACGCGCTTATACAAGCGTTTGATTTCGAAAATGAAGTCGGATTTTTACCTTACGGGGAGCCAGCGATGAAAAATTTAGCTTATAAAATTCAGTGTGAGGCGAAATGGAATCAGCTTCAGGAAACGGAAAAAAAACCAAAAATGAAAGATGTGATGATGTGCCTGATAAAGCGCCAGGCGGAAGGAATAATGACTCGTGATGTCGCGGATGAATGCGATATGTCTATTTATGCTGCGCGAAACTGGTTATTGAAACTGGAAAACAGTGGTTTATTAAAAAAAGAACCCGGGCGTAAATCCTGCAAGTGGTTCATCCTCTGAATTTTAATTATCTTATTTCTGTCGTGATAACAGGCCCAGCCCTGAACGCTACGCTTTTTTTAAGGGACAACACATTATCAGCATGGCAACGGCGTGCATGAAAGGAAAAAGCGCCAGCTTAGTATGGCCTGGGGAAAGGGGAGTAGCGCAGCAGCAAGCTGGCTGCCCATGATGAGATTTCGGCCAGCACGGCAAAAACGCCCTCGTCTCAAGTGCGCCGTAGCACGCGACCAGTCTGGCAGCCCGACAAGCAGCCCGTCCTTGCACAGAAAGCGGCCTGAAGGGGCACGACCGAATAAAAGCTGAGAGTAAACACAAACCGGCAGGCAGAACAGGCGATCACAAACGGCTGGCCGGGCGCAGCGGAAACGGTGACATCGCGTTAAACATTTAACGCAGCACTGAATCAGGCATAGTAATGAATATGCTTCTTGCCATGGACGGGCGACGTCTCGATTTTCGTCCTGACCTTGAACACGTCCCACAGAAGCGACTCTGTGAGTATCTCATCAGGCGTTCCCTGCGCAATCAGTTCGCCCTCCAGCATCACAATCAGCCGGTCACAAAACAGCGCCGCATGATTCAGATCGTGAATGGCGACAATGCTGGTGACCGGAAGCTCGCTAATGAGCTTCATCAACTGGAGCTGATGGTGAATATCCAGGTGGTTAGTGGGCTCATCAAGCAGAATTTCATTGGGCGCCTGGGCTAATGCTCTGGCGATGTGTACGCGCTGGCGTTCACCGCCGGACAGGCTCTGCCAGCCCTGATCGCAGCGTGAGCACATATCCACCCGCGTCAGCGCGGCTTCGACTATCTCATCATCGTGATGTGTCCAACTGGAAAAAGGGGAGTGATGCGGGATCCTTCCAAGCTTTACGACATCACGTACGGTCATATTGGCGCTGGTTAACGCATGTTGCTCAACAAAAGCCACACGGCGGGCAAGCTGCTTTCTGGCAATCAGGGACAGATCCTTGCCATCCAGCATCACTTTGCCCGTGTGTTGCTTACGCAGACCGGCCAGCAGGCGCAGCAGCGACGATTTACCGGAGCCGTTCGGCCCCAGTAAGCCCACGGTTTCGCCCGACGAGACCGCCAGGGATACATCGTTAACGATGACTTTTTTTCCTACCCGCCAGGTAAGATTTTCCGCGCTGATGCTCATTATTGCGTCCTGGAGCGATAAATAATAATTGCAAAGAAAGGCACGCCAACCAGCGCGGTCACGACGCCAACCGGCAGGCTCTGCGGCGCAATCAACATACGTGAAGCAATATCCGCCAGGACCATCAGAATCGCGCCGGCGATGGCACAGGCAATCAGTAAGCGGCTGTGTAGCGGGCCGAAAAAGAAGCGCATCACGTGGGGAACGACCAGGCCGACAAAACCGATCGAGCCAGCCATACTGACAATCGTGGCGGTCATCAGGGCGGTTGCCGTGAACAGCACCAGACGCACCACGCCGACCGGAATCCCCAGCGAGGCGGCGGCGTCGTCACCAAAGGTAAATGCGTCCAGCGCGCGGGAATAGTACAGGCAGACCGCTAAACCGATGACCACTATCACCAAAACCAGCTGAAACTCAGGCCAGCGCACGCCGCTAAAGCTACCCAACAACCAGAACATCACGTCACGCGCCTGTTGGGCATTGGCTGAAGTACTGATGGTATAGGCGGTAATCGCATTGAAAAGCTGCGACGCTGCCACGCCCGCCAGAATGGTACGCTCTGTGCCACCGCGTGCGCCATTGGTGAGTAGTGCAACAAAGGCAAAGGCGGCAAAGGCGCCGGTAAAGGCGCCCAGCGACAGGGAAATCGCACCGGCCCCGACGCCCGAGACCACGATCAATACCGCACCCGTCGATGCGCCGGCAGAAACGCCCAGTACGTAAGGTTCGGCAAGGGCATTTTTCAACAGGCTTTGCAGTACAGCACCGCAAATGGCCAGACCGGCACCGCTCAGCGCCGCAACCAGCGCACGGCTTAAACGAAAGTCCCAGATAACGCTTTCGTGAATACGGTTCACGGGCACATCCGTCATACCCAGTTTATTGGTCACGGTGTACACCACGGATTTCAACGGTATCGATAATTCGCCTACGCTGACGCCGAGCGCGATAACCATAAACAGCACGACGATGGCGATGATTGCGACAGCAATAAAACCCATGCCACGTCGTGCCTGAACAACCCCTTCACGCATTAATTCAGGCCCATCTTACGTAACTGTTCGCCAACCTGTTCTGCCCCGTAAAGGGTACGAATCGTCGGGTTCATTGCCTGACCGTCCATCACCACGATATGGCCTTTCTTCACCGCATCCAGCTGGCTGACCGCCGGATCGCTTTTCAGGAACTTAATCTTTTCTTCGGCGTTATCCAGTTTCCAGCGATTACGGTCAAGGCTGGTCACAACGATCACATCCGGATTGGTGGCAATAATGCTTTCCCAGCTCACGGTGGGCCATTCAGTTTCAGTGGTAATCGCATTATGGCCGCCTAACACATTGGCAATAAAACCGGATGCGCCGTTCTTACCGCCGACGTAAGCGTCGGCAGAGGGCGAGGAGCTGGAGAACCAAAACAGGAAGGAGAGATCTTTCTTACCTTTCGGGAAGGCTTTTCTCAGGGCGCTTTCGCGTGCTTTAAAGTCGTTGATCACCTGCTGGCCGCGATCTTCTACGTTAAAGATTTTGGCAAAATCGGCGATCTCTTTATAAACGTAGGACATATTCCACAGCGTGGCACGGCTACCGTAGATATCGCCGGTGTTCTGTTTTGTGGCACACATGCCCGGAGACAGATAGGTGTTGATGCCCACTGACTCAAAGTCTTCACGTTTGGCGACCTTGCTGTTCGGCCCCATCAGCAGCTGGATCTGTGCCGCAACAAAATCGGGGTTCTTCGCCAGAATGGATTCCAGCGTTGGGATCTCGACGGTCAGTACCGGCACTTTGGCATTTTGTTCCGCTAACTGCGGTAAGACTTTGGTCGGCCAGAATGCGCTGGCCACCATTTTGTCCTGCAGTCCCAGCAGCAGCAGAATTTCAGCGGTATTCTGCCCAAGCGCCACCACGCGTTCAGGTGCCTTGGTGAATGTTTCTTTCTGACCACAGTTTTCAATCGTCAGAGGATAGGTGGTTGCCCAGGCGGAACTCGTTGTCAGGAAAATAAAACTTAACAGGCTAAGCATTTTTTTCATTAGTATATGTCCATTAATAAATGAGACTGCGTGCTTTTAACATTCTGGCGCGGCGGATTTTATCAGACCTAAAATGTAAATAGAAATCATTATTATATGAGTTGGCTTTTAGCTGAAATGTATAAAAATTATTTGAGTGAAAGAAATCAACGTGCCAGCCTGGTCATTATTAAAATAAATAACACTGAGCTAAAACAGATGAGTAAACCCTTCATTACAATTAGAGGAGTAATAGTTAATGTAATGATAGATGAAATAATATTAACCATAGGAAGAGGGTGAAGTACGGCAATGCGCGGTTTAGCGTTCCTGACTGACTGACTGACTGACTGACTGACTGACTGACTGACTGACTGACTGACTGACTAGGTTGCGAGCGCCTCACGCGGGAATGCGTCTGCGTTGCCCCGGCGCGGCGCGTCTGCAGCGCCAGCGACGTTTTCGGCAAGGGCTGGCGGCTCCATCTCTGCTCCATCATTCACACAAACTCCAGCAATCTATTCTGCTTATCATCCTGCCACTTTCGGGGAGGATAAGATGAAGACGCTGAACTATATCGCTAAATATGTTGAATATAACCTCAAAATCATCAGGTGTTTTTTAATTAGCGACGTACTTTTCCATACGCAACGACTGCGCCCGTTGTTAAACAGAGAGCCGGATCTGATTCATCCTGTCACGTTGAATGAAAAAATGTGCTACAGGCTGCTCTATGACAGGAAGCCGCTTTATACGCTGCTGGCAGACAAGCTCGCTGTCCGTCACTACGTTGCCAGCCGCACGGATGAAGTCACGGTCGCGCCCTTAATTAAGACCTATAAAAGCACTAAAGAGATTGATTTTGCCGCGTTGCCCGATACCTTCGTTTTAAAGTGCAATCACGACAGTGGCAGCACGATAATCTGCAAAGACAAAACGGCGTTCGATAGTCAGTCTGCTTTATTAACGCTGGATTTAGCCCTGAAAAAGAACATGTATTACTGCACGCGAGAGTGGCAATACAAAGACATTACGCCCACCATTCTGTGTGAAGAATATATTGAACTGTTTGAGGGAAGGGACAGAAGCACTACGCCCGAAATGTTGCGTATTCACTGCTTCGATGGCAATGCGAGCATTATCGAAGCCGACTTTACTGATGAACAGGGCAGGGAGTACGTGAATGTGTACAACAGAAAATGGGAACTGCAGCCCTTCCAGATAGCCTATCCCCATCATCCGGCTTTTATACCGGAACCGGCGCTGTTTTATCGCGCCCTCTCTGCTGCGCAGGCGCTGGCAAAAGATATCGACTATTGCCGGGTCGATTTAATGCTGAAGGACGACAGCCTGTACTTCAGCGAGATCACGCTTACGCCACAGCGCGGTAAGCTCAAAATCATTCCCCAGGAATGGGACGCGATACTTGGCGCGATGTGGCAACAGCAGGCGTACCATAAAACCTTCCGCCTGCCTTCAAGCCCAGAGGTGGATTTGCGCTAGTCAGCGTCAGGCCAGCGCAGTAAAAAAAGGGAGCCGCCCTGGGATGATGTGCGGTAACGAATATCGCCCCCATGAGCCTGCATAATCGCCTTCGCAACGGATAAACCCAGCCCGCATCCCGCCGGGTTTATCGCACGACCTGCGGCGCCGCGTTGAAACGGCTCAAACATATGACGCTGGAAATCGTCAGGCACGCCCGGCCCCGTATCTTCCACCTCAATAAAAAACAGGTTGTCCCGATGTCCGCTTCGGACCCTGACGATGCCCGGCGTGGCGTAATTAAGCGCGTTATCAAATAAAATGGTCAGGCACTGGATAATGCGCAGCGGATCACACCGCGTAACGGCATTATTTTGCTCAATGATGAGGTTAAATCCCTGCTCCTGAAACGGGTGACCAAACGATGCGCCAACGTTTTCCAGCACATCGCTCATTGCCACGGCTTTCACATCCAGCGTAAAGGATCCGCCTTCTGCCGCTCCCACGACGCGCAAATCGTCGATAAGCCGTGATAATCCTTCTGTCTGCCGCAGCAGGCTTTTGAACAACGGCGGATCGGGTTCAAACACCTCTTCAACCAGCCCCTGCAGCCTGCCGCGTAAAATCGTGACCGGCGTTCTGAGTTCATGGGCGATCGCCGCATTCCAGGACTTTCTTTGGTTGTCCAGCGTCTGCAGCTTTTCCGCCATTTCGTTAAAGTCCCTGACTAACGTATTCACCTCCCCCAGGCTGCTCTGACTGTTTGCGGCGCGGGCGCTCAAATCGCCCTGAGAAATCCGGCGCAAACTGGTGGCAACGGAACTCAGGGGATTCAGTATCTTGGCGGAGAGTTTGAAAGCAAACAGTAAGGCAATCAGGAAGCTGATTATCGAGCTGATAGCGATCCAGACCCAGTCAAAGACCGTCATGCTTTCACTGTTGCTGGCGGACAAACCGCCGGGGAAGTTTTCAATAATGAAGCTGTAAAACAGATAGGAACCGACCACGGCCACAATAATGATGGTGAACGTCAGGGACAGCATAAACAGAAGAATTTGCCGACTGAGCGCTTTATCTTTATTCACTTCTGTTCACCCAGCCGATAGCCTATCCCACGAATGCTTTCCGGTACGCCGTTTAAGCCACAGCCTTCAAATTTTTTACGCAACTTACTCATGTGGCTGTCTACGGTTCTGTCGAGCGTGTCGCTTTCGGGCAGGCAGGCATTGAGCAGCTCTTCACGGCTGAAGACCTTACGGGGATATTTTGCCATATGCGTCAGAAGCTTGAATTCTGTGGTGGTCAGTACCGGCGTAAACGTCTGCCCACCGCTGTGGATCTCCACACAGAACTCATCGGTGTAGATGGTCATAAAGCGGGTTCTGATCAGGGATTGAGGGACAGCCTGATTTTTTGCTCTGCGCAGCACGGCCTCAATACGGGCGACCACTTCCGAAGGATTGAAGGGTTTAACGATATAGTCATCGGCACCCAGGCGAAGCCCCATAAGCTTATCAATATCCTGATCCAGCGCGGTCACCATGATCACCGGCGTGTTGCTTTCTTTACGCAACGTTGAAAGCACATTCCAGCCATCGATTAGCGGCAACTGGATATCCAGCAGCACCAGGTCAGGCTGTAAGGTTTTAATTAAGGCCAGAGCGCTTTCCCCCTCTGCCGCATGCACCGCTTTCATTCCGGCGCGTTTGATATAACTCATTAATATATCAGAGATTTCAAAGTCATCCTCTGCCACAAGGATTAGATTATCGTTGCTCATAACGCCCTCAAAATTAAAAACACCTGTTGCGGATGATGGGGCAGCACAGCCGGAGGAGAAGCGCGTCCTATCATCAGGAACATTACGCCTGTCATGACAGGCAGACCAGCAAAAGCACTGCGCACAGCATGAAACCCACAATCAGACCTTAGCCAAAAGAAAAGCAACGTCACGCGGCGACAGAAAGCATGGAACGCCGATTAGCTGATGCACCACTCTCTTTGCAGGATGGCGTAAACCTGCGTATTTTCATAAATCGCGATGCCATTGTGATCCGTGAATGACACATGCTCTTTAAAGCATCCTTCCAGCCGCATCCCCAAACGCTGACATAATCGCTGCGAACCCGCGTTGTCATCGGCGACATAGGCATAAATCCGCCTGACATTTTTTATCCGAAATAAATAATTAAACAGGCAGATTGCGGCTTCCTGAGCATAGCCATGGCCTTGATAGGCAGGATTCAGATACCATCCCACGTTCCGGGTACGGGCATCCGGTTCTTCGTCATCGCAGGCAAAAAGATGACCGATTAATTCGCCTGTCTGTTGCAGACACAGGGCAAACTGCGTGGCGTCAATGCTCCTTTTCCGCGCCTCCTTGACGGCGGCCTCAAGATCGGCCAGTTTCTCATCGAAAAAGCAGGCCGGATAAGGCGCGGATAAATAATTTAACAGGCCCTGAGCATCCTGTTGCAAAAAACGCCTGATGAAGACGCGTTCACTTTCAGCTATTTTCATCTCAAACCCTTTCCCGGGATAAAATAAAGGCGAATACCTTGTAATTTTGTGTCCAGATAATCTCTGTCCCTGTCAAAGTTCAGCATATATTATGTCCTGCGCTTTTAAATTGTCTATCGAATATATTGCGCGGTGTGCGACGTTTTTTTATTTTTACCTATCCATACTCTCTCCATAAACTTTACATAATAGGTCATTGTCAGGCGGGTACACTCCGGAATAATGCGCATTATTGGAGAGTATTCGTGATGACGCCGCGTAATTTAGTGAGGTCCGTTTTTTGCTTTTTATTTTTGCTGCTGTTCACCACCGGTTTGCATCCTTCAGGCGTCACACCGCTACAGCAAGCGTTAAGCGTTAAGGGGAGAAGCGCGATCGCGACGATGTATCGGCCAGTGAAAAAGATTAATCGCTATGAGCGAACCGCCCAGACGCCGTTCTGGGAGGCGGTCACCACCAATGCGCTGGCCTGCCGGGGCGGGCGCGTGACCCGGCTCCTGTATAAGGCCGCGCTGCGCCGACTAAAGGAGGCGTAAATGCACACAGCAAACAAGCCAGTTACCACCACGATGAATTGACAGACTGGCGTCTTACTTTAAAAAGCACGCACACGTGTGTGGCTTGCAGCGTAACAGGTGATGGTTTTCTGCCCTCATCTTTTTTATATTCAGTCAGGGTAAATCATGCCTCAGTTTTTTATTAATCGACCGGTATTTGCCTGGGTTATTGCCGTTTTTATTATTTTGTTTGGCCTGCTCTCCATTCCAAAATTACCCGTAGCGCTTTATCCCTCGGTGGCACCGCCGACGATCAGCATCACCGCCTCATATCCAGGATCAACGCCGGAAACCATGAACAACAGCGTGGTGGCGCTGATTGAGCGTGAGCTTTCATCGGCAAAGCACGTGCTGTATTACGAATCGTCCAGCGATACCAGCGGTATGGCATCCATTACGGTGACTTTTGCGCCCGGCACCGATCCTGAGCTGGCTCAGGTTGATGTGCAAAACCGTATCAAAGTGATTGAGCCGCGCCTGCCCCAGGCCGTGCGGCAGAATGGCCTGAGCGTTGAGGCCTCGGGCGCTAACTTTTTGATGATCGTCGGGCTGACGTCTAAAGATGGCAAACTCACTGAGGCCGATCTGAGCGACTACTTTTCACGCAATATCACGGAAGAGCTTCGTCGTATTGAAGGCGTGGGCCGCGTGCAGTTGTTTGGCGCAGAGAAAGCAATGCGGGTCTGGGTCGATCCGGTCAAGCTTAGCCAGTATCGCCTGACCGTCAGCGATATCAGTCGGGCAATCAACACGGAAAATACCCAGATTGCGCCCGGACGGACCGGTGACGCACCGGCGGTTGCTGGCCAGCAGGTCAGCTATCCGCTTCTGGTCAAAGGCCAGCTTGGTTCACCCCAGGAATTCGCCAGTATTACCCTGCGCGCCAATCCGGATGGATCTCGCGTGGTGCTGAGCGACGTGGCGCGGGTTGAGCTCGGATCGCAAACCTACAGTTTTGCCACCCGTGAAAACGGACGCGTCTCTACCGCGGCAGCGATTCAGCTTTCGCCAGGCGCCAATGCGGTTAAAACCGCAGAGCGGCTCAAACTCCGTCTGAACGAGCTGCGTCAGGCTATGCCAGAGGGAATGGCTTACAGCATTCCGTTTGATACGACGCCCTTCGTGAAGATCTCGATTGAGAAGGTCATTCATACCTTTATCGAAGCCATGATACTGGTCTTCCTTGTGATGTATTTGTTCTTACAGAATGTTCGCTATACCTTTATCCCGGCGATTGTTGCGCCGATTGCGCTGCTGGGCACCTTTACCGTGATGCTGCTGGCGGGATTCTCGGTCAACGTATTAACCATGTTCGGTATGGTGCTGGCGATTGGAATCATCGTTGACGATGCGATAGTGGTGGTGGAAAACGTCGAACGAATCATGACGGAAGAGGGGCTGGGCCCGAAAGCGGCAACGCAAAAGGCGATGAAGGAGATTACCGGTGCGGTCATCGGGATTACGCTGGTCCTGAGCGCGGTCTTTATCCCGATGGCGATGGCCAGTGGTTCCGTTGGGGCGATATACCGGCAGTTTACGCTCTCAATGGCGGTTTCTATCCTGATCTCCGCCTTCCTGGCGCTCAGCCTGACGCCGGCGCTGTGTGCCACGCTGTTAAAACCTGTTGATCGGCATGCTCATCAGAAAAAGGGCTTCTTTGGCTGGTTTAACCATAAGTTTGCAGCAATGACTTACCTTTACGGCCAGGGCGTAAGCCGTTTATTAAAACGGGTAGGCGGTGCGTTAGCGGTTTATGCGGCGCTGTGCCTGCTGTTCTTTCTGGCGATAAAAAACCTGCCGTCTTCGTTTCTGCCGGAGGAGGATCAGGGCTACTTTATGACCTCCATTCAGCTCCCCTCGGACGCGACCAGCGAACGCACGCTGAACGTGGTAAAAGCTTTTGAACAGCAGGTGCTTTCAAGCCCGGCGACGCAGTCAACTATCGCGATAATGGGGTTCAGCTTTGCGGGTTCCGGGCCTAACTCCGCCATGGCTTTCACCACCTTAAAAGGATGGGAAGATCGTCAGGGGGCAACCGCCTTTTCTGAAGCCGCGCGCGCGCAGAAAGTGATGTCAGCGAATCCTGAAGCGGAAACCTTTAATCTGATCCCCCCGGCTATTGACGAGCTGGGGAACTCATCGGGCTTTACGTTGCGCCTGCAGGATCGCGGCGGCAAAGGCTATGCGGCGCTGAAAAAGGCGGAGGAGCAGTTGCTGGCGCTTGCGGCGAAAAGTTCTGTCGTCCGGGATGTGTACGTTGACGGTTTACCCGATGGGCAGATGATCCGGCTTAATATCGATCGACAAAAAGCCTTTGCGATGGGCGTGGCTTTTGATGAGATCAGCCAGACGCTTTCCGGCGCGATAGGTTCGCTTTACGTCAATGATTTTCCCAACAGCGATCGTATGCAGCAGGTCATCATTCAGGCCGATGCGAAATATCGTATGCAACCCGAGGATATTCTCAGGTTATACGTGCGCAATGCGTCCGGCGGAATGGCACCGCTCGCTGAGTTTGTTCATGCGGAGTGGGAAACCTCCCCGTTGCAGCTGGTTCGTTATCAGGGTTATCAGTCAATCAAGATAACCGGCAATCCCGCACACGGCTATTCAAGTGGCGATGCGCTGAACGAGATGAGCCGGCTGGCGAAACAACTGCCAGAAGGCTTTGCAATAGAGTGGACCGGTGGCTCGTTACAGGAGCAGCAATCGGCCTCTGAAGCGCCTATGCTGATGGTGCTGTCCATGCTGGTGGTGTTCCTGGTGCTGGCGGCGCTCTATGAAAGCTGGTCAGTGCCGGTCTCCGTTATGCTGGTCGTGCCGCTTGGCCTGCTGGGCGCGGTCATTGCCGTCAGCCTGATGGATATGCAGAACGACGTATTCTTCAAAGTTGGGATGATTACGATTATTGGACTGTCGGCAAAAAATGCCATTCTGATTGTCGAATTTGCTAAGCAGATGCACGAAGGCGGCAAAGGGCTGGTTGAGGCAACGCTGGAAGCCTCGCGGATGCGTTTACGCCCGATCCTGATGACGTCGCTGGCCTTTACCCTGGGCGTGGTACCTTTGATGCTGGCTAGCGGAGCAAGTGCCAGAACGCAGCAGGCGATCGGCAGTGGCGTATTTGGTGGGATGATCAGCGGCACGCTGCTGGCCATATTCTTTGTACCCCTGTTCTATTTTTCAGTGATGAAGGCGGTCGAAAAACTAAAACCGAAGCAGCGCTAAGCGCCTCTGAATCAGGCCGGGCGAGGGCAACATAGCCATTCGTCCGGTTGTCGGGTCAGATAGCGTATTAGGTCGTTAAGATGGCGTGATGATCTTTACTGCTGTGACGTGACGTGACGTGACTGCGCCGCTGGCGTCAGTGCATGAGGGATGGCTGAGGAAACCGATTAGCGGTGCGGCATTCTGGCTTCGAACGCTTTGCCACTAAAGCGGGCATATTGCCCTGTAAGGCGCCAGAAGGCAGGCTGAGTCTCGGTGCAGATTTCAGCGGCCAGTACCAGACGGCGCTGCACATCTTCAGTCAGGTCAAGCTGTGTCCAGGGAATAAAATACCGTTGGCTGTCAGTCAACAACAACCACATTGGAGAACCAGAGCCGGGGCAAAAATAGCGTTTACCCTGTAAGGACGAGGTGAAACATGAGGGCGAGGCTGACTGCCTGAGTAATGCTGGCGCACTGGCCGCTTCAATGTACATGGCAATCCCGCCTGACCATTTTTGACACAACGTGCAATGACAGGCATGCACGTTCAGTTCATCGATCTCGACGGCGAACTGACACTCACCACAAAGGCAACGCCCGGTAAATGTTGTCAAAACCATCCTTGTACCCCAGAGCGGTAAATATGCGGGTGATAAAAAAGCCAGCTCTGAGAGCTGGCTTAACACGAGCGCGTCGGAATTAGAATTGATAAACCAGGCCGACGGCCAGAATATTGTCAGTTGAAATGCCCGCTGCCTGAGTGAAGTCAGTTTCATCCAGCAGGTTGATTTTATAATCGATGATGGCTGACATATTTTTGTTGAAGTAATAGGCCGCACCTAAATCAACATATTTCACTAAATCCCGGTCGCCAAAGCCTTCAAGATCTTTCCCTTTTGATTGCAGATACGCGATGCTGGGGCGCAGACCAAAGTCGAACTGATACTGCGCAACGACTTCGAAATTCTGTGCTTTGTTGGCGAAACCTGGGTTGCCATTACCAACGCGTGTGGCATTGTAGGTTTGGGTATATTGTGCCGCCAGATAAACGGCATTGGCATCGTATTTCAGCGCGGCTGAATACGTTTCGGCATTATCACCCTCACCCAATGCCAGACCGTTCTGGTCCAGTGTGCGTTTGGAATGAGAATAGGCCACACCGGCATTTATGCCCAGAGGAGAGGCATAGGTCACTGCTGCACCGTAGCCGTCGCCGTTTTGCTTCGCAGCATTACGGTTATTATTCGTCACACTGTTGCCTTCACCATCAGCACCGCCGTTTCTGCCTTGATACTGTAAGGCAAAGTTAAGTCCGGATACCAGGCCAAAGAAGTCGGTATTACGGTAGGTCGCCAGGCCATTGGCACGCTGTTGCATAAAATTATCGGAGCCATAGGTGTCGCCGCCAAACTCCGGCAACACGTCGGTCCAGGAGGTAACATCGTAAACCACGCCGTAGTTACGGCCGTAGTTAAACGAACCATAGTCACCGTATTTGAGCCCCGCGAAGCCTAAGCGCGTCCATGACTGGCTCTCAGATTTTTCATCGCGGTTCGCCTGCATGTTGTATTCCCACTGACCAAACCCGGTCAGTTGGTCGGTGATCTGCGTTTCCCCTTTTACACCGAGGCGAGCATATGAATTATCACCACGCTCACCTTTATCACTGGTGAAATAGTGCAATCCCTGCATTTTACCGTAGAGATCTAATTTATTACCGTCTTTGTTATAGATTTCTGCAGCATTTGTTACACCTGCTGCTAACAATGTAGTTACTGCCACTGCAACTAATTTAAGTTTCATGAGAGAAATCCTGTAGTTTTATTTTATATTAACCAGAACCACTGATGGATGAGGCGCGCTTAAATGGCTCACTACTTTTAAATGACAATGCGGTATGAATTCAATGATAAGTTTCCTGCTATTTCGATTTATTTGTGTTTGTATGATCTGCGTCTAAATAGAAGGTCTGATGTGTTTTTTGTTTGTCTTGATATTATTGTTTTTATATTGTCGTTGTTGCTATTTTTTTAATATTCCGTTGTTTTTTATGGGTTCTTTGTTTTGTTCTTATTATGCCTTTTTTGTTAATTGTTTTTTCTGGCATTCTCTGGTTTTTATAACTTCATTAATAAAAGAATAAAGATGAGGGAAGTGTTTTTACGTAATTAAAGGTTTTGCATTTATTGACACTGAAGGTGAGATCTTACCCTGAGAGACGGATTAATAATGTACAGCGTTTATTTGCGCTTTGTTAAAATAGTGTTTAATAAGAACGAGGTGTTTAAAAAAGTGGATATGTTTATCACAAGTATTTGTTAACCGTGTTTATCTTCCCGGATCTACGTCCTCAGCAAAACTGTTGAGTTTCTCAACATCCATTCACCGTTAACTGCCTCACATCTTCACTTTCAGAATGAAATGGTTAATCAATCTCTCTTTTCTTTTTGAAAAGCTCCCGTTTTTTATGCGTGATAATCATCACTCTTATGCGACCACATGTCTGGGACATTGAGGCTATGAAATATCATAAAATCAAATGATTATATTTTTTGATTGTTATTCTTTCGGTGTTGGCACGCACGCTGCAATACATTCTGCGTATTCAACACAGGAGAAGTTTACATGGCATATAAAATTTTGCTCCCTCAGGAAATAATGGCAGAAGGGCGCGCTTATTTAGAAAGTCGGGGTTATGAGCTGATTACCGGTTCAGGTATGGAAGAAGACGACATTATTCGTGATATTCCTGACTGCGACGGCATTATTGTGCGGCTATCAAAAATGTCTGACCGCGTTTTTGAGGCAGCAAAGAAACTGAAAGTCGTCGCCCGGCACGGCGCGGGCTACGACACTGTTGACCTTGAGTCGGCCAAACGTCATGGCGTTGTTGTTCTGAACGCGCCCGTTGCTAACAGCATGTCCGTAGCAGAACTGGCTATTTTCTACATGTTGCACTGCTCGCGTAACTTCAGGCTGGTTGAAGAGAAGATGCTGGAGGATTACTACTGGGCTAAATTGCGCACGCCAAAGGTCGAACTGGACGGTAAAACGCTTGGTTTAGTGGGCGTCGGTAATATTGGCTCGCGCGTCGCGCTCAAAGCGCTGCACGGTTTCAACATGAAAGTCATTGCTTACGATCCCTATAAAACCCAGGCGGAAATGCCAGAAGGCGTGGAGCGTACCGAGGACTTTGACCGCATTTTTCAGGAAAGTGACTTTGTCTCTCTGCATTGTCCAACCACCTCGGAAACCCAGGATTTCGTCGGCGAAAAGCAATTTGCCATGATGAAGCCCACTGCATATTTCATTAATACCGCTCGCGGCAAGCTTGTGGATGAAAAAGCGCTGTATCACGCGCTCGCTAACCATCTTATCGCCGGTGCCGGCCTGGACGTCTTAAAGAAAGAACCCTTCGACCCGAACGATCCTGTTTTCTCACTCAGTAATGTCGTGATTGGTCCGCATATTGGTGCCGCCACAAAAGAAGCCACTGACAGAGCTTCACTGCATACCGCAATCGGTATTGATGAGGTTTTGTCTGGTAAAAAACCCACCTGGCCCGTTCCTGGCTTTGGAGAATAAGATGACTATTGGCAATCGTATTTATTTAAAACGTCCTGAAGGCAACCCTGAATTACTCAAAGCGTACGCGCAACTGCCCGCTGCGAATATTGCGGACACCATGAATCGTATTGCCGTACTGGGCAACGGTATTCAGCGTATTTCTTCACCACAAAAACCGGTCATGGCGGGTTATGCCATTACCGTTAAAGCCCGGGCTGGCGACAACCTGATGCTTCACGCAGCACTGGATATGGCCACGGAAAACGACGTCATCGTGGTATCCAACGAAGGCGACCGTTCTCGGGCGTTGATGGGCGAAATCATGGTGGCTTACGCCCATTACTGCAAGAAAATCGCCGGTATCGTTCTGGATGGGCCCATCCGCGATATTGATGCCTTATCGGTACTGGACTTTCCTCTGTTTGCCACGGGGTCAAACCCGGCTGGCCCGTTTAAAGAAGGCCCCGGCGAGGTCAATACGCCGATTGCCGTTGGCGGGGTTGCGGTATCGCCCGGCGATCTCATTGTCGGTGATGCGGATGGCGTGATTGTTGTTCCCTTGGGTGATGCGGAAGCCTTGCTTGAAAAAGCAAAAGCCTATTCAAAATTTGACGCGAGCAAAGTCGAGGCGGCCAAAAACGGAACCGCCAACCGTGCCTGGGTCAGAAAAACACTGGACGAGAAGCGCGTTGAGTTCATTGACGACGTATTTCGTTAGTCTGCCTGGCTAACATCGATTAGCTCAAGCCACGGAAGCCATGCTTCCGTGGTGATAAAGCAAAGGTAATAAAATATGTTCTATTTAAAACTTTTCCCGATCGTATTCTTTCCGGTTTTATTTTGGATAATACCGAATCCTGAAGAGATTTCCGCCACGACCTGGCATATGGTCGGCATTTATCTGGCGATGCTGTGCGGACTGGTATTTCGGCCTTTCACTGATGCGATTATTATGCTGATCATTTTGGGCATCGCATCGATCTTCATCGATCCGCATATTCTTTTCGCGGGTTACGGCACCTCAATGGTCTGGTTTATCATCAGTGCCTTTATTATTTGTAAGGCATTTGTCATTACCGGGCTCGGTAAGCGTATCGCTTACGTTCTGTTAAAACGCTACGGTAAAAATACGCTGACGCTGGGTTATCTGATGATGGTAACGGATACGGTGCTGGCCCCGGCAACCGGATCGAATATGTCGCGTTCTGGCGGTATCGTTTATCCCATTTTCAGAAATATAGCTGAGGCACTGGGATCGAAACCAGACGAGGGTAGCCGCCGGATCGGCGCCTATCTCACTATCCTGATGTATGTGGTGTCGATGGGGACGTCGAGCCTGTTTTTAACCGGTATGGCAACCAACGCCATTACTGTTTCACTGGCTAACGAAATCATGAAGGTTAATCTGGACTGGATGACCTGGTTTAAGGCTGCCATCATTCCTGCCGGATTTATCCTGCTGCTGTGTCCTTGGCTCCTTTACAAAGTCTATGCGCCAGAACTGAAAAAGATCGATAACGTTAATGAGATTGCTGAGCAGGGGCTGCGTGAACTGGGGCCGGTCAAACGTGAAGAGAAGCTGCTGATCGTCTTCTTCATCATGGGCGTTTTGGGATGGATGACGGGATCAATTACCGGTATTCCTTTTATCCCGGTCGGATTTGCCTTTCTCGCCTGTCTGTTGTTATTTAAAGTCCTTAGTTGGGAACATGTCGTCAGCGAGAAAGCGGCCTGGCAGACATTTGTCTGGTACGGTGCGTTTTACGGATGCGCCGTTGCGCTGTCAAAAGGGGGATTCTATGTCTTTCTGGTCGGCGTCATTAAAAACTACCTTGACCTGTCTCATCTCAGCGAATTTAGCGCAATCGGCGTGCTGATCTTTATCAGTCTTGCTGTGCGTTACTTCTTTGTGTCCAACAGCGCATTTGTTGTCTCCTTCTATCCCGTGCTGTTCACCCTCGGTATGACCACCCAGGCAGAACCGATGTATGTTGCCTTGTCTCTGGCATTCTCGGCGGGTTACGGCGCACTTCTGACGCACTACGGTAACGGCGCTGGCGTATTTACCTTCTCCAGTGGCTACGTGCCGCAAAAAACCTTCTGGCTGTTGGGCACCATGATGGTGCTGATTAACGTCATCGTTTATTTCCTGATTGGTCTTCCTTACTGGAAATTGATAGGTATTTAACCGGAGGATAAAGATGAAACTGGATTTGCTTATCAGAAATGGCCTGACGGTGGACAGTGACAAACAAGATTACCTCAGGCGGGATATTGGCATCATCGGCAACCGTATTGTTGACCTTGAAAACGTTGACAGCACCGAGGCGGAAACGGTGATTGATGCAGCGGGTTGCCTTGTTCTCCCCGGATTGATCGACTTTCATGCGCATGTTTTCCACGGCGGGACGGCGATAGGCGTTAACCCGGATGTGGTTTGTTTACCCAACGGCGTAACCAGCGTTGTCGATGCCGGCAGTAGTGGCTGGGTAAACTATAAGTTGTTCCGTAACAGCGTGATTAATACGGCTACCGTGAAGATAAAAAGTTATCTTAATGTGGTCAATGTTGGCTTGTCTACGCTGGGTGGCGGGCCAACGGGATACCTGGAAAACACCAATCCGGCCAACTATAACCTGCCACGCATCAGGCAGGTATTAAGCGAAAATAAAGAGAATATTCTTGGGCTGAAACTGCGTTACAGCCAGGATATTGCCAAAGGCAAGTCGTACAGCAGCGATCCGTTTTTAACCACGGTTGCGCTGGCGCGTGAGCTGGAGACGTCACTCTGTGTGCATGTCACCGATTCCTTTCTGCCGGCGAATGAGCTCATTCAGCATTTCAACGCGGATGATATCTATGCGCATTGTTTCCACGGGACAGGCCATACCATTCTCAACGGTCGGGGCGAGGTGTACCCGTCTGTTCTGGCGGCACAGCAAAGAGGCGTAGTCTTTGACTGTTCAAATGGTGTGGCGCATTTCGATTTTAACGTTGCCCGCAACGCGATGGATCAGGGGTTCTACCCGGATATCATTAGCACCGACTTAACGCAGCGCAACAGTCTGCGTACAGATAAGGTCTACAGTCTGCTACATGTCATGTCTAAATATCTCAATATGGGCATGTCTTTGTTTGAGGTTATCAGGGCGGTCACGAGCACGCCGGCACGACTCATGAAAATGCAAGGGCAGATAGGTACGCTGGAGCCGAAGGCATTTGCCGATATTTCGGTGGTAAAACTGCGCAATGAAAAAATTGTTTTCGAAGATACTCAGGGAGCCAGACTGCAAGGCGAACGCTATATCGATAACTGCGTCACGATCAGTAATGGTCAGATCTGCTATCGGCGCCTGCACGGCTAATTTTTAACTACCTCGCCTCTCAAGCCTTGTGACCTGAATATAACAAGGCTTTTTTTACTCAAGCTGGAATGACGCCTGTCAATATCTCATTCATCGTTATCCTTATACTCGATGAAATAGCGAGCGACAAAAGCGAATCTTCAATGAAGTCTAATGAAATCGTCATTTTCTCCGTTTCAAAAACCATCACCCAACGCATTTTAAATGTTCTTATTGAAAAGCAGCTTGAACTGCCAGTGTACGAAACGGGCTATTCAGAAGTATTAGATAAAGCGAATGAAATGATTCGGTCTGGAACGAAAATCATTATTAGTCGTGGCGGGACTGCCGTGCTTCTTCGCAGCAATGTGACCATTCCGGTGATCGAGATAGCGCATGATTTTCATGGCATTTATCGTATTCTTAAGCAGGCGAAAAATAAATCGCAAAAAATTGCTGCGGTAGGTTTTCCCCAATTTTGTAACGCGCTCAAGCATTACCAAAACATGACCAATGAAAATTTAAAAATCTGTCAGGTCTATAATCACTATGACATCGAAAGTGTTGTGAAAAATCTTGCAGAAAATAACTACAAAGTCGTTATAGGCGGTCTGACGGTTGCAGAGATGGCGAAGAAATATGACCTCAATGTTGTGATGGGGGACACGGATAATAATTCAATTGAGCAAGCCATCAACGAGGCCTTCAGTTTGCTGAAATATATCAATCAGGAAAGTCTGAAGTTGGATATGAGCTATTCCGCGATGAATCAGTCTCGTGAAGGCATTATGTGCATTGACCAAATGGGGGAGGTGGTGAGCATTAACAACAGAGGGAAAACCCTTTTTCAGTGTCATGCTGGCGATAAAATTTACCGCAAAGACGCTTTCAAAGAGGTTTATCGCTCAATTATCGATGAGTCAGACGTAAAGGAAATGATCGTAGAACTCGACGGTGATTTTATCTGTACCTCAATAAAGCATTACACCAAGCGCCAGGATGGCTATTCCATCGTTACCGGGTTTATTCAGGGGAAGAGCCAGTGGCGAAACAGTGCAGACAAAAAGATAAAACAGCAAGGCTTTTACACTCGCTACGCTTTTGATGACATTATTGGTCATTCAGCCAGCATTAACATCGCGATTGATAAAGCCAAGCTGTGCGCGCGTCATGACGCCCCCATTCATATTTTGGGTGATACCGGCACTGGCAAAGAACTCTTTGCGCAGAGTATTCATCATCACAGCATCCGAAAACATGGCCCCTTTATCGCAATCAACTGTGCTGCCATTCCTGAAAACCTCCTGGAAAGCGAGCTGTTTGGCTATGCTGAGGGGGCATTTACTCATGCGCGGAAAGGTGGCAAGCCCGGCGTGTTCGAAATGGCGATGAAGGGAACGGTTTTTATTGATGAGATCAGCGAAGCGCCGCTCAATGTGCAGGTTAAATTACTGCGTGTCCTGCAGGAAAAGCAGTTTGTCCGTCTGGGGGGAGAGGCGCTCATTGCGGCAGACTTTCGGCTGATTACCGCCAGCAATAAAGATCTGCATGTTTTGGTTCAGTCGGGCGTTTTTCGCCAGGATCTTTACTACCGAATCAATATCCTGGAACTCAGGCTACCTGCACTGGCTGAGCGCGAAGGGGATATTGAATTACTGGCGCGGCATTTACTGCATCAGCAGGGAAAAGAGATCGCGTTTACTCCGGATGCGCTGGATGTCTTAAGGCGGCACAGCTGGCCGGGTAACATCCGCGAATTACAGTCGGTTATCTACAGGCTGGCCGTGTTTCACGATCGCGATGTTGTAGACAAAGACGAACTGCTCAGGGCCGTGCGGGTTGCCGATGATTTTGGCTCTGCCAGCCAGCAATCCCTGCTTTGCGAGCCTGCGGAGAGCGAAACCCATTTGCTTAAAAAGCAGGAAAAACACCTCATCACGCGTATCATCACCCAAACTCAAGGGGATAAGGTCAGGGCGGCAGCCATCCTTGGCATAAGCCCGACCACCCTGTGGCGTAAGTTGAAAGAGTACGATCTTAACAGCTAACCGCGGCTGGCGAAGCGGCTTTGATGTGGTCAATAAATGCCCTTAACGCCGATGACATATAGTGGCGATTAGGATAGTAAAACTGCAGGCTGGGCTGCTCTGGTAACCACGCTTCCAGTACCGGAACCAGACGGCCAGCTGCCAGTTCATCTTTTACCTGTTCGTGATAGAGGTAGCCCAGTCCGGCACCGCACAGCACGGCATCACGTTGAGCGTCCATATCGTCCAGCAGGATATTACCGGCCGGAAGTATCTCAAGCCTGCCTTCCGGGCCGCTGAATTCCCATTGATAAATGCGACCGCTGCCGTGACGGAACATCACGCACTGATGATTCATGATGTCACGCGGGTGCTCAGGCGGTGCATGGCGGGCGAAATAGTCCGGGGTTGCCACCACAACCAACCTGATTTTGGGCCCAACGGGAAGCGCGATCATATCTTTTTCAAGCCTGCTGCTGAGGCGAATACCCGCGTCAAATCCCTCTTTCACGATATCGACCAGCCGGTCTTCCGTTGTGATTTCCACACGGATATCCGGATAAAGCCGACTGAATGTTGCCACCAGTGGGATTAACACCATGCGCGAGGCAAGACGCGATGAGTTAATTTTTAGCGAGCCCATGGGCGTCTGACGAAAACAGTTAGCCTCATCAAGTATCACATTGATTTCATCAAAGGCCGGGCGCAAACGCTCATACAGATTTGCTCCGGCTTCTGTCAGGGCAACGCTACGCGTTGTGCGATTGAACAGCCGGATTTTCAGCCGCTGCTCAAGTTGCTTTATTGCGTGGCTAACCGCCGAGGGCGACAGGCCAAGCTCGTCACCGGCCGCGCGAAAACTTTTGTGCCGTGAAACCGCGATAAAGGTCGCAAAGTCATAGACGTTCAGTTTCATTGGTGAAAATCTCTCATCAACCCATCTCAAATCATACGTTTCACACACTAATGTGGCGAGCGTAATGTGAATGCCTCAACACAAGATGAGGTGAAAGATGAAATCAACAAACCTGTATATCGTCTGGTCACATCCCCGTGCCGATTCACTCACCGCACAGATGGTGGAAAGCCTGCGCCACCGGGCGGAGCAGCGGGGCGCACATGTTAAGATGCTGGATCTCTACCGCAGTGGCTTTGATCCGGCGATGCGGGAAGAGGACGAACCCGAGTGGGAAAATCCGGCTAAGCGCTACTCACCGGAGGTGCATCGTCTGTTCAGTGAGCTTGACGATCGTGATGCGATCATTTTTGTCTTTCCACTGTGGTGGTACAGCTATCCCGCCATGCTCAAAGGCTATCTGGAACGCGTGTGGAACTACGGTCTGGCCTACGGTGAAAACAGCGCGTTAAAAAATAAAAAAGTACGCTGGCTGGCACTGGTCGGCGGTTCTCAGCAAACCTTTATTAAATATGGCTGGGAGAAAAACATCACGGATTACACAATGGGCGTGGCGGGTTACCTGGAGAACGCTGACGTGGAGGTTCATTTCCTCTATAACACCTTGGGTGTTGAGGAGACGATTGATGACAGCCACTCGCATTATGAGCAACTGTTTGCACAGGCGCAGGCGGTCGTAGACAGCACCATTGAATAAAGCATGGCAGGGCGATCGCTGCCCTGCAAAACGGCGTACATGACAGCCTGGCCTGTATCGGGCGTCGACAGGAGATGACCAAAATGAAAATAGCCATAGCGGGCCTGTTACTGATATCCGGCTCTGCCATTAGCGCGGTGGGCAGTTGCGATGTCATTGGAGGTGGGGCGCAGTATCAGGATCGTCTTACGCCGGATAACGTCGCCCACTATGTTACTGTCCGCACTTTCGATGCGTTGAAACAGGCTGTCGACAGCAATCATCCCTTCATCTATGTTCCGGGTGATGTCACCATCACGGTGCCGAATCAGCCACAGGCATTGCGCATTAAAGCCGGGCAGACGCTTTTTAGCAATCGTGGTGAAAAAGGCAGTCGGGGCGCTTTATTACAAACGCCATGGCTCAATGACGGACTTAATCAATATCCTGTGTATGTTGTTGAGGCTAAAGCAAGGATAACCGGGCTGCGTATTGAAGGCCCCTCTGGACAACCGGACACGCCGAATAAAACGATTGGCATCCAGTTTTTACCCGGCACCGATCATATTGATATCGACAACAATGAGATTTATCACTGGCCGTGGGCCGGGATTAGCGTAAAAACGTCCGTCGACAATAAAATTCATCACAACGTTATCCACGATAATATCCGTACCCAACTGGGCTACGGTGTGGTGGTACAAAATGGCCATGCCCAGGCCGATATCTACTGCAATACCTTTAACGCTAATCGTCATGCTATTGCCGGAAAAGGCGATGACGGTGAGGGCTATCACGCTTATAACAACCTTGTGCTCAATGGCGGAGCACGGGGCGCTTACCATCAGTTTGATATGCACAAGGGCGCGCAGGGCCACGGCGGGAAAAACATCATCATAAACAATAATCTGTTTGATTATGGCCGCTACGGGACGTCAAACCGAGGCAGTGTTTATATTCGAGGTGTACCGACCGACGGGCCGGTTAGCGTTAACGACAATCTGTTTACCCAGCCCTGGACAGTAGGCTTGCAAACCGCAGTAGGTGGTGTGCCTGGCTCAATCCCGCCGGTTGAGGAGATTAAACGCCACAATCGTTTCAGTGTGGCGGCACATTACAGCAAAGATGCGGCCGGATTTTGTGTTGTCTCCGTGGCAGAGCACAGGATGCCGGTGAACTGTGAGTCGGTTGCTTCTGTGCTTGAGAAATAAGCAATGGCGAGACAGCACAGAAAACCGGTCATCGGTTGCTGCGGGCCACCTTGTGATGTGCCAGATGGAAACGTACTGAACGACTGAACCTCACCACCGGGGTTCAGGTTCCTCCCCATGATACCCTGCGGAGGAACCTGTCCAGGATCAGTCATAACAGGTTTTGGGGGCACCGCGCACGGCCATTCATTGTGCTTCCGCCTCGGACGTTTCCGGCACAACGGCGGGTTTTTTTTTGCCTAATAAGGCCAGCGCGTGTTGCTCTCCCCACTGCTTTAACAGCCCAAGCAAGGGCGCAAGCGAAGCGCCTTCTTCGGTCATGCTGTACTCCACCTTCGGCGGAACTTCAGCATACACTTCGCGATGAATTAACCCGACGTTTTCCAGTTCCCGAAGTTGCCGCGTGAGTACCCGCGGCGTGATATCACCCAGCCGTCTTCTTAGCGCATTAAACCGCAGCGTTTCGTTTTGCAGGTGGTAAAGAATCATCCCTTTACCCTTGCCGCCAATCAGTTCCAGCGTGGCTTCAACCGGGCAGGCCACCGCATCGTAATTTTCATATCTTGGGGTTTTTACAGTATCCAAAATGTACCTATATCACCTAAATGACCGTATTTAATAAAATGCACATAGGGTCTATGTTTAGCAACTGCTGATTAAGACATCCCTCTTTTAACGGAGAAAATCATGAAAGCACTTGCCCTTAAAGCACCAGGCGGACTCAACAATATCCGTGTGTCGGACATCGCCGATCCGGGCCAGCCGGGCAAAGGTGAGATTCGGGTCGCTATCAAAGCCGGCTCCCTGAATTTTCACGATCTGATTGTCGCTACCGGGCAGTTTCCAACCGAAGACGGCCGCATCCTGCTGTCTGATGGCGCAGGCGTGGTAGAAGCCGTCGGCGAAGGCGTTAAGGATTTCCGCGTGGGCGACAGCGTGGTTTCGACGTTCTTTCCCGTCTGGCTGTCCGGCAAACCTTCCGCAGAAGTGGGAGGCTTTGCCCATACGCCGGGCGACGGCATTGATGGCATGGCCAGCGAATACGTGGTGCGTTCTGAGAATGCCTTTACCCATGCCCCGAAAGGCTGGACGCACTGTGAGTCGGCCACGATCACCACGTCTGGCCTGACAGCCTGGCGCGCCCTGATCACTGAAGGCAAACTGCAGGCCAACAACACGGTGCTGGTGCAGGGCACGGGCGGCGTGTCCATGGCTGCCCTGCAGATTGCTAAAGCGATGGGCGCGAAAGTGATCGCCACATCCTCATCAGATGAAAAGCTTAAGCACGTTAAAGCGCTGGGGGCCGATGAAACCATCAACTACCGCACCACTCCGAACTGGGGCGATAGCGTCCTCGCACTGACCAACGGCGTGGGCGTGGATCATGTTGTTGAGGTGGGCGGCCCGGCGACGCTGGGCGAGTCACTGAAAGCGGTCAAAATCGGTGGGCACATCACCCAAATCGGTATCATTTCCGGCGATGAAGCAACGCTGTCCATTCTGTCTGTTCTGGCGAAGCAGGTCACCATTAAAGGCGTGATCGTTGCCAGTCGTCAGGACCAGATTGACTACGTGAAGGCGCTGGAAAGCATGAACCAGAAGCCGGTTATTGACCGGACGTTTAAATATGACGATATTGCCGAGGCCTTCGCCTGGCAGCAGAGCGGCTCGCATCTGGGCAAAATCTGTGTTGAGTGGTGACAGATAGATAAAGTGGGCATGTAAGCCTTGTCATAAGAGGCGAAAACCTGCTTGTCGTCGGTCAAAAAAGGGTGCATACGCTGTGCACCCTTTTCAACAAAACCCCCTGCACAGCAAGGGTAAGTGAGTGGTGTTATCATCCAACGGCTCGAACCTTGTCTGACTTGCAGGCTCTGCCCCTCTTCATCATCCTTTAGTCATTATCATGAATATAATATGCGGCATCAGCAGGCTGAAAATCGGTCATTTCGCCTGTGGCGATGCCCGTGGCTAATGCCTGCTTGTTGTCCAGCAGCTTATGGTTATCTTCACTGTAGGTGATCTTTTCAATCTGCTCGTCAGTGAGGTGGGTACAGGACTGATAAATCGTTTTTATCACGTTCCGGTATCTGCTGGTAAATTCGGTTTTCTCGTCCAGCATATTTTCACTGACATTGCTACGCGGCGCGTTTCCAACGGTTGGCGCATGCAATAAGAAAATGCTGTCACCCATAACCTGCCTCTTTTGTGCGCCGCAGTAGATCATCGTCGCCGAGGACTCGACGGAGGAGGCGTTCACGGTCGTAACGGGAATGGGGGAGTTTTTAACGACCTGATAACCAATTTTCCCGGCATCAATGTCACCACCGGGGCTGCTGATATAGAGCAGCACCTGCGTGGCTGATTTATAATTCTGACCGATCTCATCGAGCACGGATGAAAGCGACATCACCTTATTAAGCGTGACCACGCCGGTGAAAAACACCTTTACGGACTTCACCGTGTTTGGCGGGCGTTTGACGTCAACGACTCTGTTGATAGCAGCCAAAGAGGGTGTACTGATCGTAATAAACAGGGCCGCTATCAAAGCGTTATATTTCATAGTTGAATCATCCCTCCGTTTTTTTTCATTTCTTATCAGCCACAGGGATTTTATGCAATGCCGATTGGTTATTTGCAGGGCTTTGTTACCCTTTAATATATTTCACATTATTATTTATCAGGCATTTTTAATCGTTAGGGGGCGAATTTTTTTTCCTCGCGATAGTAATAGCGTGAATCTCGGAATACCTGATGCTTAACACTGTTTTGAATATCGCGAAACCTGTTATCAGTGAACACCTGCGCCTCTGAACGGAGTGCTGTCACCTGAAAGCAAATGGCGGCGCATGGAGGATAATCCAGCTGTCGGGTGATTGCCGGATGACCGTGAATGCGTTGACCAGGCACGTTCGACGCGTGCACTGAAGGCGCTCTCAACACAAAACGCTGTCAGTGTCGGTCAGGTCATCGATTCGCGCCTTATCCTGGGTGTATTTTCGCCTGTCTGCGCTCGCGTGCAGTGAAAACATGAAGAGACCTTCGCGCGACATCACGTTTTTAAGGGCGGTGTATTAAGGCGCAAAATGAAACTGATAAGATGCCTTTTTTAAATTGTTACTGCTGCGGCAGGCAAAACCTGATTTCCTGGCCTCTTTCTCGTCGGCAGCCGACGCTGCCACATCATCCATCAGGCGACTCTGCCGAACGCCAGCCTTGCCGGTCTCTGCTGATATTTTGACTGTCGCATTTCTCCAACATCGCTCCCGTTTAAAAGCGTAAAAACTCCTCCAGCGTCACATATCGCCGCTTATGCTGATACCTTTTTGTGACAAATAACACAACCTCATAACATTTACCTGCGGCGGAAAAAGTTTGACCAGATAATGAGTGTACTTTGTACACCACGGTTTTACAGAGTAAAACAAGCGATGTATCCAGGCGTAAAACCATGACAATTCTGCGAGGAACACCATGTCTGAAAAGATGCCGAATGGCGCATTAACCTCCGATATCGAACAGCAGACCGTAAAACGCGTGATAAGACGGATCCTTCCCTTCCTGATCGTCTGCTATCTGATCGCTATCATTGACCGGGGCAACATCGGAATGGCGGCGTTGCAAATGAACGAGGATCTCGGCCTGTCCAAAGCGGTATTTGGTCTGGCAAGCAGTCTGTTTTTTGTCGGCTATTTTCTGTTTGAAGTGCCCAGCAACTTAGCGATGCAAAAGATTGGCGCAAAGATTTGGATATCTCGCATTATGGTGACGTGGGGCATCGTATCCGTCTGCACCGCCTTTGTTTCAAGCGCTGAAATGCTCTATTTCCTGCGCTTCTTGCTGGGTGCTGCCGAGGCGGGGTTTTTTCCCGGCGTTATCCTGTATTTGACCTACTGGATCCCCAGTAAGTACCGCGCCCGCGTCATCGCGACGTTTATGGTGGCCATTCCGGCGGCAAACTTCATTGGTTCACCGATCTCGGGCGCAATACTCTCGCTGGATGGCTGGTTCGGGTTACGCGGCTGGCACTGGCTGTTTATTTTAGAAGGCATTCCAGCCGTGCTTTTAGGCGTCGCCGCCTTTTTCCTGTTAAGCAATCGCCCTGAAAATGCGACCTGGTTAACCGAAGATCAGCGCAACTGGCTCAGCACCACGCTGGCTGAAGAGAACGCAAAACGTAAAGTGATTGGTCATATTTCGTTGTGGCAGCTTCTGCGGCATAAACATATCTGGGTGATGGCGCTGATTTACGCAGGGGCTTCGGCTGCCGGTTCTACATTGAGCGTCTGGTCGCCGCAGTTGCTTAAGTCGTTTGGACTCGACAACTTCACCACCGGGCTGGTCAACGCGATTCCTTATGGCCTGGCGTCGGTGTTGATGATTGTCTGGGGACGTAGCTCTGACCGCACGGGCGAACGCCGCTGGCATACCGCGTTAACGCTTTTCCTGATCGCGGGTGGGCTGCTCTCTGCCTTCCTTACGCAGTCGCTGGCGGGAAGCGTGGTGATTCTGTCGCTGGTTCTGATTGGTGCTTACTCCATGAAAGGCCCGTTCTGGGCGCTGGCGTCCGGCTGGATGTCTTCTACCACCGCAGCGGCGGGCTTAGCGGCTATCGGCGCAATGGCGAATCTGATTGGTGGTGGCCTGATGGTCAACGTCTACGGCATTATCAATGAGCAAACCGGCAGCCATGCGCTGGCGATGGTGCCACTGGCGGTACTCTGCGCGGCGGGCGGTATCGCGGTGCTGATCATGGGCCGCAAAAGCGCCGCAAAAATCGAGGTTGATCAGAGCCTGTCACCGGCAAGCAAATAGTGGGTTCAACCTGAAAAACCAGTAAAGCGCCTGCGGGCGCTTTTTTTTGTAGCCGATGACATGGCGGAATAAGGCTTAACAGGAAAAGGTAAAGGCGCCGGAGCGCCTCAGGGGAGGGGATGACTATGCTTTGCGGTAAGGATCTTTGATTAACGCTACGGTAAACGCGCCAATCAGCAACACGGCGGAAACTGCCAGCAGCGCCCACATAAAACCCCCGCTTGTCTGACGCACATAGCCAATAAGCGAAGGCCCGACAAATCCTCCCAGATTGCCGACAGAAACAATCATGGCTAATCCGCCTGCGGCCGCGCTTCCTGTGAGAAAACCCGAAGGCAGTGCCCAGAATGACGCCTGAAAAGCCAGAATGCCGCTGACGGTAAAACAGAGCGCAAGCATCTTCACCACCGGCTCATTCACGACGGCGCTGCAGGCCAGCGCGATGGCGGCGATAACCAGCGCAGCGCTGATCCAGCGAATGCGGTGGCCGGAGGCATTGGCCCGCTGCGCCCAGAACAGCATGCTGAAGGCACCACAAACATAAGGTAGCGCGGTCAGAAAACCCGTGGCGGTATGGCTCACGCCAATCTGCTTGATGATCTGCGGCATCCACAGGCCCACGCCAATAGAACCGACAATGCCGCAAAAATTAATGAAAGCCAGCAGGTAAAGCAGGGGATTGCGCAGCGCGTCACGCAGGCTGGCACCGTGCGCCCTTTCAATTTGCTGCTGCTCGTTTGCCAGTCGTCGGCTCAGCAACGTTTTTTCCGCCTCGCTCAGCCAGTTGGCCTTTGCCGGGCGATCGTTGAGGAAGAACAGGCACAGGACGCCGAGGATAACGGCCGGAAACCCTTCCAGCAGCAGCAACCATTGCCAGTTACGAATGTGCTCATGCCCGGTGATTTGCATCAACATGCCGGATAAGGGCGCCCCGATGATATTCGCCACGGGGATGCCGACTAAAAATGCCGCCGTGATTTTTGCGCGCCAGCTTCCGGGAAACCAGTAGGTGAAGAACAGATAAATACCCGGTGTAAAGCCTGCTTCAGCCACGCCCAGGCAAAAACGGGCAAAGGCAAAGCTGACCGGCCCGGTAACGAAGGCGGTCGCCATGGAGATGATGCCCCATGAGATCATGATGCGGGCGATCCAGATACGAGCCCCCACTTTTTGCATAATCAGGTTACTGGGCACCTCAAACAGAAAATAGCCGATGAAAAACATCCCGGCACCAAACCCGAACTGCTCAGCCGTGATGCCCAGATCGGTGTTCATGCCCAGTGCGGCGAAGCTGACATTGGTGCGATCCAGATAACTGACCACGTAGCAGATGAAAATAAAAGGCAGGATACGGCGGAACGCTTTAGCCGCCGCCCGTTCGCTTTGTTCAAAATCCGTTTGATTCATGTCTTCATGGGATGCAGACACGGCTGCTGGCTCAACAGGTGAGCCAGTGCTTACAGAATGCAGATTCATGGTTGCCTCCGCTGCGTTCAGAAAACGCAGTGTTGTTCTCAGAGAAAATCGGTGGACAGGAAGGGCAGTGGATGGCCTGGTGTTTTCATTGAACAGGTAAGAATGCTGCCGCTGACCGATTCGGTAATAAACAGCTGCTGTAAATTTTCGCCACCAAAACAGAGATTGGTGGTGGAGCGTCCGGCGGGACTGGTGAGAATTTCTGCGGGCTCAGCCAGATCGTTCAGCAGCCAGACGCGGCCCAGGCCAGGGTTGGCAATCAGCAGCTCGCCGTGCGCGTTCATGGCTAATCCATCGGGACCGCTGGGGCCGTGCGAGGTAAAATACTGACCGACCTTGCTGACTGAACCATCGCGCTGAAGCGGCACGCGCCAGATCGCATTGCCGCGCGTCATTGCGACATACAGCACTTTTTCGTCTGGCGACAGCACCAGCCCGTTTGGGCTTGGGCAGTTATCCAGCAGAATATCCAGCCGTCCATCCTCGCTGAGCCGATAAACCCGTCCTGTGGGATCGTGCAGCCCGGTTTGCCCCTGATCGGTGAAATAGAGGTTCCCCCGGCTGTCGGGCGTTAAATCGTTCACGCCGCGAAAACTCTCGCTGTTACGGCGCGACAGCCACGGCGTGATTTTTTGCGTTTTGAGACAGAGCTTCATTAACCCGTGACGATAGTCCGTAATCAGAAGCGTCTCCGGACCGACAAGTTTCATGCCGTTGGGTTCGCCATCGTATTGCACGACGATGTCCCAGTTGCCTGCCATATCAACGCGGAATATCCGGCCATAGGGAATGTCGGTCAGGTAAAGACAGCCCGAAGGATGCCAGACCGGCCCTTCAAGAAAAGAGTCGGTAAGCTGGCCGCCGCGATTCGCGGTGGCCCAGGCATTGTGACGGTCAGGTGCGCGGAAGCGGTCGGGCAACCGGGTAAAAACCGATGTCTGCCTGACCTCCGGTGTGGTCAGGCACATCATACGGTGGCTTCCTTTTGCGCTAATACTTTAAGCAGATTGGTTACGGAGGCCGTGCCCATTTTCACGTAAGAATTATCACTCACGCCGCCGATGTGCGGCGTAATGATGACGTTTTCCACCTTCTGCCAGATGTGCGGCGCAGTCAGCGGCTCAACGGTAAAGCTGTCCAGCGCCGCGCCGCTGAGTCTGCCGCTGTTAAGAGCACGAATCAGGGCATCATCATCAATCAGTCCACCGCGCGCGGTATTCACCAGCACGGCGCCGGGTTTGAACTGTGCCAGAGCCTGGTCATTGATCATCTTGCTGTTTTGCGCGGTCAGCGGACAGTGCAGCGACACAATATCTGCGCGCGCATACAGCGTGGCTAAATCGTCCACCTGCTCACAGCCTGCGGGCAGCGTTTTCGCCCAGGGATCGTAAGCTATCACCTGCATGCCAAACACCCGACCAATGTCCGCCACCCGGCCGCCAATCGCGCCCAGGCCAATCAGTCCAAGCGTCCGGCCTTCAAGTTCAAGCGACTTGTGGGTGGATTTATCCCAGTGGCCGTCACGCATCCGGCGATCCAGCGGGATCAGGGATTTGGTGCAGGCCAGAATCATGGCCCAGGTATGTTCTGCCACCGCTGCCGCATTGGCACCGGGCGCAGACTGGACGCTGATGTTTCGTTTGGCCGCCGCCGTTTGATCGATAACGTCAATGCCGCTGCCATGCTTGGAGATCACGCGCAGGGCAGGCGCTGCATCCATGATGCGGGCGTTAATTTTTCCATAGCGCACCACAATCCCGACCGGATTGTGCTGCTCACAAAGCGCAACCAGATCGTCTTCTGACGGCTTAGTGCCCGCAAAGACCACCTCATAATCCTCCAGCATCGCGAGCGCGGCGGGAGTGATGTCTGCGCCGGTAATGATGACAGTGTCCTTTTTACGCATCACAGTTCCTCCCCTTCCGCTAACATGCCCGCTGCACGCAGGGCACCGTTCAACCAGCCTGGCCTTTTGTCTCCCGCTTTGATCGCCGCAATACGGCGGGTTTCCATATCCAGTTTTTTCGCCGCGAGCTCCAATACCACTTCTACTTCATCGCGTGGCACCACCACCACGCCATCGATATCACCCACCACCAGATCGCCCGCGTTAATCGTGGCGCCGGCAACAGAAACCGGGTAATTCACGCGACCAGGAATGAACTTCGTCGGGCCACAGGGATTGAGCCCGGCCGAGAAAACGGGATAGGTATGCGTGCTCAGTGCGTCCGCATCCCTGACCGCACCATCGATGATAATCCCGGCAATGCCGGATGCTTCGGCCTGGGTTGCCATGATTTCGCCTAACAGCGCGCAGCTGATATCGCCCTTGCCATCCACGACGATGACATCGCCGGGTTTGGCCACCGCCAGCGCAGCATGGATCGCCAGGTTATCACCCGGGCGCACTTCCACTGTTACCGCCGGCCCGGCCACTTTCATATGTGTGCCCAGCGGTTTGATACGGCCATGCAGCGTGCCGCGTCTGCCCGCGACATCCGCAATAATCGCGGCCTGAAATTCAGCGGCACGTCTGACATAATCACTGCTGACTCGCGTTACGTTTCGGTTGATCATCGGTTTTTCGTTCGCGGACATGGGTCACCTCACAGGTTTCGTGTTTTACAGAGTAAAACTGTGTTGTACATAATGAAATAACTATATCGGTGACACTGACCACGGCGCCAGTGTTGCGAGCTTGTTTGTTATGTAAACAAGATGTGACTCACAGTTTCGGGTACACTCGGTGCCAGCAAAAATCAGGAGAAGCGAAATGGGAAACGAAGGCGTTAATGCGGTAGAGAAGGCGCTGGCCTTGCTGGATTGTTTTAAGCCAGGCGAAGAAAGCCTGTCCCTGACGACGCTGTCGCAGCTTTCGGGCTACCACAAAACCACCGTTTATCGACTGATGAATTCGCTGGAACGTATGAGTTACGTGGTCAGAAGGGAGAACGGCATTTACACCCTGGGGCCAAGGCTGCTTTATCTGGGCAAGCTCTATGAACAGTCGTTTCATCTGGCCAGCGTGGTTCAGCCCGAACTGCAAACGCTGGCCTCAGCTACAAAGGAAAGTGCCAGCTGGTATGTGATTGATAGCGGCCAGCGTCTTTGTGTCTTTCGTGCCGAATCCTCAGATGGCTTACGGCATACGCGACTGCCGGGCTCGTTGTATCCGCTGGACAACTCCGCCATTGGTCAGGTGCTGCGTCACTGGGGGATGGGCGAAACCTTGTTTGACGACGCACCGGATTTACCGCTCTATACCTCGGGCGCGCGCGATCCCCATACTGCCGCCTTTGCCATCCCGGTGTTTGGCGAAGGGGATAAGTTAGCCGCAGCCCTGGCGTTAACCGGCCCATCATCACGGTTAACGCTGGATCGCAAAGAGGCGGGATTGGGAGAACTGATGCGAGAGTCCGCAGCCAGACTTTCCGCTCAACTCGGCGCGAGAAAAGCGTTCTGTGATGTTGTTTACGCACACAACGCGTAAAAAACCTGTTGCTGAACGCGTGCATAAATACAGCCACAGGCTCTACATGCACGCGTTGGCCCGCAGGTTGACTGAAAGCGCCGATGGCATAACCACCGGCGTTTCGCCCGGTGCGCAAGGTTAACGGTAGTAGACCGCAATGTGCTGTCCCGCCACGGTTTCAACCGCGACAGGTATTTCAAAAAGGCGCTCAATAAGATCGGGTTTCATCATATCAGCCGGCGTGCCGCGAAAAAAAACCGCACCGTTCTTCATGGCGATAATATGGTCTGAATACGTCGAGGCGAAGTTAATATCATGGATAACCAGGATGATGGATTTTCCCAGCTCGTCAGCGGCGCGCCGTAGCTGCTTCATCATGGTCACGCTGTGTTTCATATCCAGATTATTCAGCGGCTCATCCAGCAGCACGTATTTTGTATTTTGACACAGCACCATCGCGACAAAAGCGCGCTGTCGCTGGCCTCCCGAGAGTTCATCAAGATAACGTTCAGCAAGCGGAAGCAAATCCAGAAAATACAGTGCCTGATGGATATGATGCTTATCGTTTTCCGTGATGCGCCCTTTGGAATAGGGATAGCGACCGAAACTCACCAGATCGTACACCGAGAGCCGGCTGGTGACCTGATTTTCCTGCCGCAGTACCGACATAATTCGCGCCAGCTTCTCGCTGTGCGCTTCATTGACGATGAGCGAATCGATTCTGACCTCACCGCTGTCGGGCTTCAACAGGCGGCTAATCACCGACAGCAAGGTTGATTTGCCTGCCCCATTGGGCCCGATGATTGAGGTAATGCCTGATGAGGGCAGGGTTTCGTTGATGTTTTTAAGGACAGATAACGGGCCGTATACCTTATTCACATTCACAACTTCAATCACGTCGCCACCTTTTTCAGAATCAGGTAAATAAACAGTCCACCGCCTAAAAATTCAATAATGACGGACAGCGTTCCCGCCATGTTAAACACCTGCTCCAGGATTAACTGTCCGCCCGTCAGCATGATGATGCCAATCAGCACAGTTCCCGGTAGCAGGTAGCGATGACGCCACGATCCCACCACGGGCCAGGCAAGGTTGACCACCAATAGCCCCAGAAATGTCATCGGCCCGACCAGCGCAGTTGAAATTGCCACCAGGAGCGAAACCAACAGCAACAGACCGGTGACATAACGCTGAAAAGGGACACCAAGTGCCGTCGCGCTATTGCGCCCTAATGCAATAACGTCCAGGCGGTGCCGTATGCGCCAGACGATAATCGTGATTGCAGCAATCAGCACGGCCGAAAGGGCCAGCACCGCCGGGTCAGCATGGGTAAAAGTGGCAAACATCCGGCTTTGCAGCACCGCGAATTCGCCAGGGGAGAGTAAACGTTGCATCAGACCCGAAAGGCTGCGAAAGAGGGTGCCAAACACCAGGCCCGTTAACAGTACCCGGTGAAGATCCAGCCCACTGCGGTTAAATAGCCAGCGATAGAGCAGCGTGGCAAAGATCATCAACAGTGCCGTTTCGCCAAGAAACGGCACCATACTTCCCACCTGGCTCAGTTGCGAAAGCTGAACAAAAAACACCAGCAGGGTTTGGATAAACACAAAAAGCGCCTCAAGGCCCATGACCGAGGGCGACAAAATGCGATTTTGCGTGATGGTTTGAAAAAGCAGCGTACTGATGCCGGATGCAAAGGCGACCAGCACGATGGTGAATAAAATCTGCCCCCGATGTTTCAACACGTAGCTGATATTTCCCTGCAGATGCAAGGTCATAAAGACAAGGGAAACAATGACCGCAAGCAGGGCTAACAGGCTGATTCGCCAGACGGGCGAGGAGACGTTTTTCAGGGAGCGGGACAGCGGTGACAGATCAGTTGCCATAGCGCCTTCCTCTGATAATCAGCACCAGAAAAACCGCCGCGCCCAGTACGCCGAGTAAAGCACTGACCGGGACTTCAAAGGGATAAATAATCAGCCGCCCCAGGATATCGCAGCTCAAAACCAGTATGGCACCTGTCATCGCGACCCAGGGCACGGTGCGGCGCAGGTTATCGCCGAAAATCATGCTGACAATATTCGGCACAACCAACCCCAGGAAAGGCAGGACACCGACGACAACGATCACCACGCCGCTGACAATGGCGATCATCGCCATCCCCGTTAACTGGATCTGGCGATAGTTCAGCCCGACGTTAACCGAGAAGTCCTGGCCCAGACCGGCCACCGTGAAGCGATCGGCAATCAGGGCCGCCAGCAGGGTAATCATTCCGACAATCCAGATCAGTTCATAGCGTCCCTGCATCACACTGGAAAAGTCACCGGATTCCCAACTGCCTAGCGACTGCAGGATATCAAACTGCATCCCCAAAAATGTCGTTACCGAGCTGAAAACGGCGCCCAGCATGATGCCAGCCAGCGGCACAATAAACGCGCTTTTCTGCCGGATGCGCTGAATGAGCAGCATAAACAGCACCGTACCGGCCAGCGCAAACAGGGAGGCGATGCACATTTTGACGATAACGGGCGCCGCCGGATACCAGACCATCACCAGCAGAAGCCCCAGGCTTGCGGACTGGGTTGTACCCACCACAGAGGGCTCAACAAAGCGGTTCTGCGTCAGCATCTGCATGATCTGGCCCGCCACGCTCATCGCGCTACCGGCAAGCACCAGCGCGACGGTACGTGGAAAGCGGCTGACAAACAGAATTTCCCGCATCTCGGCATCGTGCCACAGGTCGATTAATGACACGCGCGTTACGCCCGTGACTAAGCTCAGCATAACCAGCGTAGACAGCAGCCCCAGGCCGATGAGATAAGCCCCATATTTCATTCAGGCTGCTCTCTGGCAGCGAGCAGTTGCTGTTTGATCTGGCTCATCATGAGGCTGTAGCTCTGGATCCCGCCAGCAATATACAGCGAGGCGGAATCCAGCCAGATAATCTGCTGCTTTTTCCATGCGGTGGTGCGGCGCACCAGCGGATTATCCAGAACCTGACGGGCCGACAGGCCTTCTTTACTGCCGATGGCGCTGTCACGGTCCAGAACGAACAGCCAGTCGGGATTCGCCTGCATGATCAACTCGGGCGAAATAGCATTGCCATGTTTGCTGGCATTGGGCAGAGAGAGTGCAGGCTTGAACTGCAGCACATCAAAAATAAAACCAAAGCGGGAGTGCGGCGTATAGGCGCTGAGTTTGCCGCCGTTAACCATTAACATCATGGCGCTTCCCGACCGGGCGGCGAGGGGGCGAAGGTCTGCAATCTGCGCGTTAAATGCGGTTAAAACGGCTGTTGCCTGCGCCTGTTTGCCAAAGATTTCCCCCAGTTGCGTCGTGCGCTGCGTCAGGCTTTGCATGAAATCATGCGGGTCAATATCCAGAGAAACGGTGGGGGCGATACCGCTGAGTTTGTTGTAGGCCGCCAGGGCTCTGCCACCGGCAAAGATCGCCTCCGGTGCGGCGGCGCTTAAGGCTTCATAGGCGGGCTCAAACAGCGTTCCGGCATTGAAATAGCCCTGACCATTATATTTAGCCAGATGCGCCGGATAGGTGAAACCGGCTTGCGGGACGCCCGCCGGTGTAATGCCTAATGCATCGGCAATATCCAGCGTGGACGGATTGAGGATCACCACGCGTTGAGGATGCTGCGGCAGCGTCGTGGTTCCCTGCAGATGCGCTACCCTGACCGTTGGTGCTTCACCAGCAGATGCCGGAGGCAAAACCGTCAGTACCCAGGCCAGGGGCAATAAAATCGACAGAAACGGGAAACGCATGTGTTCTCCTTGCGCGTGGTTAGGGTCCGTATAAGGTCAGTGGTTTTGGGTTATATGCAGTTCTGAATACCTGCTCTACGCGCCTGTATCACGCAGCGGTCGCAATGCATAAAACGTGATGCCGGGCCAGTTACTGTTCAGGCTGCTCTCTGTCCATCCCATGCTCGCTCAGATAAATCATCCTGTGACGGCGCCATTGACGGGGCGGCGTGAGAGCATCAGTGAGGCGATCAGAATGACGCCGTTATTGAGGCATACATTGTGCGGCCGGGAACCGCGTAGTTGTTGCCTGAAACCCCGCTGGAGGACGGATGGTCAGAGACAGGGTTTTTATCAAAAAGATTGTCCAGCCCGACATTAAACTTAAGGTTTTTCGTTGCCCTGTATTGTCCTGACAGACCATAAATCATGTAGGCATTGCGGATACGTGCCGTCGCGGTATTGCCTCTCGCCGCCTGGTCTGCGCTGCTGTTCAGCCCCAGCATCTTTCCGTAGTATTTTGCGGTAAATGAAAGGCTGATATCGTCATTGACCTGCCAGTCAAGGGAGGACCACGTGGCGAGCGTTGGCGTTGTCACGAGCATCACGCCCAGAGAATCTTCGGCTTTGAGCATTCGCGTGAACGTATTACTCAGCGACAGGCGCTTCATCCAGGGGCCCATTTCTTCTGAAATCAGGGGAAGGGTCACATTGCCTTCCAGGCCCTGAGTTCGCGCCGTATCAAGATTGACGCGTTCAAGCCAGTAGCGGCCTGAGGTATCACCGGGTAAATAGCCAACAGGCGCAGAGGCGATTTTGTCTTTGAAGCGGCTGTCGAAGAACGTCAGCCCCGCGCTCCATCCTTCATAATCGAAGATCGCGCCCACTTCCCAGTTTTGTGACGTTTCAGGCTTGAGTTTATCGCTGCCCATCGTGTAACAGCCGCCGCCGTGGTAATCGGCATAGCCGTTACATCCAGCGCCTTTGGAGGATTCAATAAAGCCTTTGCTTGCCTGGCGCACGCTGGGTGCTTTAAAACCTTCTGAATATCCCCCTTTTAACGTCAGCGTATCCGTGGCCTGCCAAACCAGATAGGCGCGTGGCGTTGTCCTGTTACCGTAATCGGTATTATCTTTGCGCAGGCCCAGCGTCAGTGAAACAGTATCCAGCAGGTCGATTTGATCTTCGACAAACAGGCCGGTACTTTTGGCCTGAGCGTGATGTTTGCCATAGCTGCTGGAGGCGTCCGCCACCACGCCAACAGAGCGAGGGTTGTTCAGTTCTTCTTTTTTCCACTGTGCGCCGACAGTCAGGTTATGTGGTAAACCGAATTCAAATGGCAGGTTAATATCGCCTTCAACAATGCGTTCTTGATTCCACAGCGCCACATCCTGACTGCCCGTCACCGCTCCGCCAGAAATCACCGGAATATCGGTTACCCAGTTTTTAAATTTATTTTGATAAACGTTCAGCTTTGCCGTGCCGAAATCAAAAATACCGCGATAATCGAGCGCATAATTTTCACGTTCAAGTTTATCCACACCGCGCAGCGCAATTTCACTGCCATCCATGGATTCACCGGGAATACCTCGCTCGGTTCCCTGCTGAGTGGAAACGGCGATGCGCTGATGAGGGGTGATATCCCAGCCGAGTTCTGCGCCGTAATTTTCATTTTTGCGGCCTTCCTGGCCGCTTCCCCAACGCAACGTGTCGGTTTCGCTTTTATCCGCTTCGCGCTTGTTCCACGACCCGTTAACACGCAAATCAAATCCATGGCCCAGCGGACCACCAATGCTGCCTGTCCAGGTCTGGGTATTGCCCCGGTTGCGATCCTGCGGCCGTCGGGTGCCTGCCGTTAATGCGCCGTGCCAGGTATCGCTATTTTTCTTTGTGATAATATTCACGACTCCGCCCATTGCATCCGAACCATAGAGCGCGGACATGGGCCCCCTGACCACTTCAATGCGTTCAATCGCATCCACGGGGATCCAGTTAATATCGTCGAAATAGTTTTGCTGGGTGCTTTTAATACCGTTACTTGAGCCGATGCGTTTACCGTCAACCAATAACAGCGTATAAGCCGCGGGCATACCGCGCAGTTGAATACCGGAACTGACGTCTGTGCCAATGGCTTTGGTCACGCCTGCGACACGTTCAAGAATATCGGCAAGGTCCGTGGCGGATTTACCAATGTCTCTTTCCAGCTGTTCTGCGGTGATAACAGAGATTGATGCAGGGGCATCTTTCAGTCGCTGTTCAATCGCCGATGCCGTTACCACCATGACATCTTCACTGTCTTCATTCCTGTCAGACTCAGCCAGAGCGGGGGAGATCATGCCAACAGCGGGAACCAATAAACTCGTGGTAATATGGCGAGTGATTTTTTTCAACGGCATCATAACGATTAATCCTTTAACGATTGTCATCCAGTTGATATATCCCTGAGCGAAAGAAATCATAATTCCATATGCAAATGGGAATCAACTCAATAATCATTATCAATTGCCGGAAAAATAAATCCGTCATGAAACTGAGTGGTTTTTTTAAAGAATTAAATTGCCAGCAAGCGTCGTAAGAATACCAGGGTGCCACAAATGCGCCTGAGCTAACTGATTAAGACTGCACGGTTTTGGGATTGTCTTTGGCTAAATTTAAATTTTCATTAACACTGGCTTGAATAATGAGTTGTCTATAAGTCACGCTTAAATATTAGATATTCTCTTCTTTGTATCAGAAGATATATACAGGCAGTTAACAATTTCTGGCTTGGTTATTAACTTTCAATAAGCGTTTTATTTATATTTTAACGATGATCAGGCCGGAGTTGCGGTGCAGGTAACGCGTAATCTGCGGGAAACTGGAAAATCAGGCGAATCTTTTATTCAGAATAATGATGAATATCGTATTCAGAGGCGGTGGGAATATTGCAGTGGATTGCGGGCGCATCCGCTCAAACGTGTTCCGGGGATGCTCAATCCTCAGACACGTTTGTGACGTCAACGCGCCTTTGATACTCCGCGGCTCTCAGAGAAAAGGGACGCGGCGTTCGGATGGCGCATTCACCTTTTATTGTCCACACCGAACGGCCAGCAAAACTGTGCAGATGGTTTTGTTATCCACGGACAGAGACTGATCTAATGCCTGTACTGGCCAAAAAACGCGGCCAGGGCGTTGGCAGTGGCTTCGGGCTGTTCCTCCGGCTGGAAGTGCCCGCAGTTGGCGATGTGCTGGCCGTGTATATCATCGCCATAGGCTTTCAACGTCGCCGCCATATCTGCAATCGAGCCTTGATCGGCGGACAGCCCCAGTACCGGCATGACCAGTCGCCCCTGCCTGACCAGCTCCGCATTTTGCGCGGCCGACTGAGACAGCGCTCTGTAAAACGCCAGCCCCGCGCGTAAGCCCCCCGGCGTTTTAAGCAAGCGCTCATATTCGCTCAGTTCAGTCTCGCCATAACAGCTGTGGTTAGCGGCTTTCTCGCGAAAAAACCATTCCAGATAAATGCGCTCACGGCCTGCCAGCAAGGCTTCAGGAAGATCCGCTACGGCATGAAAGGCAAAGTGCCATGTTTTCCAGGATTTGTCAGAAGCCGACGGCAGTTTATCCGGTAATGATATGCCCGGAATACCGGCATCCATCAACGTCAGCGCCCGTATTTCCTCGCCATATAACATCGCGTAGGTAAAGGCTACCCAGGCACCGACGTCGTGTGCGGCAAGAAAGTACGATCCTAAACCGAGTGAATCGATAAAGGCATGCAGCCGCGTGGCAACCGTTTGAGTGTCGTAGCCGGAAAGCGGCTTATCGGTGTCGCCCTGGCCCGGCAAATCAACGGCGATAATTCGGTATTGATCAGCCAGAGGCAGCATGACATGTCGCCATGCAAACCAGCTTTCGGGAAAGCCGGCCAGCAACACCAGCGGAAAGCCATCCTCACGACCGCCCGTGACATAGTGAAAGCGCAGACCTTCTATCCGGGAAAAATGGTGACTAAAACCATCGGGTGCAGCAGGGAGCATGAGAGCAGACATAGGGTTTTCCTAAAGTAAAAGTACACTACCGGCTTACCGCCGCCATGGCGCGGTGTAATCATCCGCCGCTTAAAATGGTGAACCAGGTGCATGGACCAGATGAGTCATGAAGTCCGCTGCAACAGCAATATCGCCCCGGCGAGTGCGGCTTCAACAATCATGCGTTACGCCAGAACCTTCAACGCCTGAGCCACAAAACGCTCAGCATCGTCGGTGAGGGTTGAGGCTTTACCGATGACGCGCATTCCCTGAAGCAACGCCAGAATCACCTCGGCAGCGGCGGCTTCGTTGGTGGTCGCGGCAATAGAGCCATCTTGCTTTCCGCTTTTGATCAATTCCGCAATGTTGCTGCGCCGCTTTGCCAGCTGTTTTTCCAGGCTGGTGGCTGCAGCGCCGAGCTGGTCGACGTTAGTGACACCAGCCACCACCATGCAGCCCAGCTTGCCCTCTTTCCCCTGACTGAGCTCAACGTAGTCACGCAGCAGTTCAGCAAGCTTATCTTTAGCTGTCGTGGCCTTTTCCAGCCGGGTTTTTATGTGCTCTTCACGAAGAAACACATACCGTTCAAGCGCCATAGCAAAAACGCCCTGTTTGTCTTTATAAGCCTTGTAAACGCTGCCTGTACTGAGGTTGGTCGCTGCGGTGATGTCGCTGATGCTGACGTCACTGAAACCACGATCGCGAAATAGCCTGATGGCCCCATCCAGAAATTGCGCTTCGTTAAAAGCACGTGGTCGGCCCGCAGAGGATTGCGCACTGCCGGTGTGGGAAGGGGATTTCATAGCTAATCTCCAATTAGGAAGTGATCGTTTCCTTTTTAGATCATGGAGGGGGAGGCTGTCAAGGGGAGGAAGAGGGAGGGGGTTTTGGGAGGCGGTGGGTTAGCACTTCTGCGATGTGTTCAGGAAAAATGAGAGACATTGCTGGTTGGTCGTTTTTATCAAAGCATCATTTTCCCGCGCCATCGGCGAAATTACCTCAGGATGTAAAGCTTGCCGCGGCATTCACAAATCCGCCTTGCTTCTCGCTTTATATGTGATGATGCACGCTATTTTGCCTTTACACGTGCGTAAAATGCGGGCCTTTATCGCATTAGCTTTTCACTTAAGGTGCAATATCGTCAGCTGTATCACGTTATCAATTTCATTGATGCGGTTTTCCTCGCTTTGCTCTCAGTTTTTAAAAAAAGCGGCGTCGTGATGATTACGCAAAATTTTCACCTCTTCTATTGTGCAGCTTCCTGTTGGCTGACAGAAGAGATGCGAAATATGACGAGGACAGTTGAGGCAACAAGGTAAGTCAAAACGCGCAATATTGTCTGCTGGGGGATGGGTGATATCTTTGGCTGCGGGGCAATGACCATCACCGGCCTTTGGCTACTTTATTTTTATATTGAGGTTGTGGGACTTTCTCCCGCCAGCTCCCCTGAGGCTTATCCATGGCAGGAAAACACCCATTACTGGATGGTCACAAGCCTGTAAAGCCAGATGCGCGCCGATTGCCTAAGCGAGTCAGAGCTGCGTGGAAAATGCCGTATTGAGTTGAGTAAGATGGCCAAACGGATTAAGGCAGGCGAGTGCATTCCAGCGCCCATCGTTCAGATTGAAAATGTTGTAGCGCCAGTAAGCGTTGAAAAAGCGCTGGCACATATCGGTCAGATTAAGGCTCTGCTCAAAGGAAATTGCACGAAGCATTAAGACGTTCCTGTAATGCAAAAGGGATTTGAAATATCTATGTTGTAGGTATAAAAAAGACTATATTATTTTTAACTTTTAAGCGCGAGTTCATGGATGAGTAAGATAATCGACTTGAAAAAGGATGCTGAGGTCGCATTGAACCTAAACAGAGTTTGTGAGGGCGAACTGAGCTTTCTGAAAGATAAAATGTTCAACACCTTCAAGAGCCAAACACAGGAGTTAATGGTCTTTCACTATTTTAGAATATTGAATGAACTGTGCACTCAAGCTGGAAACTTGATTCTTGCAGGAGCTTATTCTTCAGCGGAAGCCCAGACTAGAGTCATTATTGAACAGGCTGCAAATCAACTTTATATTGCTGGCGATGAAGGCGAACGCTCCCGAGCCTTACTAAGAAGTAGTAAGCAACTTACTAAAAAAAATGGTGAGAACTGGATAGCTTTTCTTGAATCAAAGGGATGGTCTAACCCAGGAGCTATAGCTCGGAGAAGAAATGGCCAAATTGCATTAGCTGATTTTGATGAGCGATGGCCCAACACCGAGCGATATCCAAATGGAAGGAAGTTATTTGAATGTTTGGGATGGGAAAATCATTACCACGCTTTCTATGCTCCACTATGTGATTCCGTGCACAGCTTCTCAGATGATATAGCAAATTTGATAATGTTTTATGAAAATGCAGCCTTGTTTGGTGATGATCTTGAAAAATTAGTAAAAGATGCGGAAATGGAAAGGCGCAGGTTAGCAACATACAACTATCTTATAGCTGTGGGCCTTAGAACTGAAGGCCTCACAAGAATCTGTAATATTTTAAAAGTTAATTGCGAATCTCAAAGGATTGAACATGCATTTGAACAGCTTCAGAAAGCTATAGCTCAGCATGAATCGTATGATCATGGTCGTTTATAAAAAAGTACAATAATTTTTCTAATTTTAAACTGTAATGGAGGAGTTTTAAAAAACCATTACTGGATGGTTACAAGCCTCTACAGCCAGATGCGCGCCAAGTGCCTCACAGAATCAGAGCTGTGTAAGTATCCCGCTTAAACGAACCATTCACTTTTAGAGATCTTCCGACATACTGATTATGTCCTGTGAGGAGATCACCATGCGTAAAGCCCGATTCACCGAACACCAGATCATTGCCGTTCTGAAGTCCGTCGAAGCCGGACGTACCGTTAAGGATGTCTGCCGTGAAGCCGGTATCTCTGAAGCCAGCTATTACAACTGGAAAGCGAAGTTTGGCGGTATGGAAGCCTCTGATATAAAAAAGATGAAAGACCTGGAGGATGAAAACCGTCGCCTCAAACAGATGTTTGCTGATCTCAGCCTTGAATGCCGGGCACTTAAAGAAGTCATCGAAAAAAAGCTTTAAAACCAGCGATAAAGCGTGAGCTCGTCGGTTACCTGACTGCGCAATTTACCATGAGCATTCGCCAGGCCTGCAGGACGTTATCGCTGAGCAGGACGGTCTGTTTTTACCAGCCCGATACCCGGCGTGATGAACCGGTGATCCAGGTGCTGACTGAGCTGGCAGAGCGCTACCCGCGATACGGCTTCAAAAAGCTGTTCCAGCTGCTGCGCAGGCAGGGTAACACCTGGAACCATAAACGCGTTCACCGGATTTACTGCCTGCTGAAACTGAATTTTCGTCGCAAGGGAAAACAGCGTTTACCCGCACGTAACCCGGCGCGACTGGCTACGCCGGAAGCGCTTAACCAGAGCTGGTCCATCGATTTTATGCATGATGCGCTGGTCTGCGGCAGACGCTTCCGGACCTTTAATGTGGTTGATGACTTTAACCGCGAGGCCCTCGCCATAGAAATCGATCTGAATATCCCGGCACAGCGGGTGGTCAGGGTGCTGGACAGAATCGTGGCAAACCGGGGTTATCCACTGAAACTGCGGATGGACAACGGACCAGAACTGGTCTCACTGACGCTGGCACAGTGGGCTGAAGAGCATAGAGTGATGCTGGAATTTATCAAGCCGGGAAAACCAACGCAGAACGCCTTTATCGAACGGTTTAACCGGACGTACCGAACAGAAATCCTGGATTTTTACCTGTTCAGAACGCTGAATGAAGCTCGGGAAATCACAAGTCGCTGGCTGATGGAATACAACAGCGAGCGGCCTCATGAATCCCTGAATAACCTGACGCCGGAGGAGTACCGGCTGATGGCCGAAAAACCGGAAACCTCAAAAAGTGCGTGGAACTAAAACGGGTGTGCTTACACCATCACCGGCACCAGCAAGAAAACGCCAGACGCTCGGCCGTTATGGTTCTTCATTCCGCCAGATACATTGAGCTCTCACACTGCCGCTGCACAACCAGCGGCTTTTTTATTCCTGACCTTTGTCTTCATGAAGCCTTTTCTATGGCGAGCCGCTTTGTAAAGAGCCGTGCATGCATAGCGTGCATGGATCTGCATCCAAAATCATTTACCGCTTTCCTGCATTCAGGCCATATAGGGCGCGGCCTAGCCCACTCAATGCACTTGCATGAAAAACGATGCATAAAGCGGGCAGGCGTGGCGGGGATAGCATTGCGCGCGTCTATGAAAGTCCCCACAGAGTTTCAAGATTTAACGTGTCACTTTGTGGAGCCATATCTTCAGTCAGTCTTTCCATTTGAACAATCAAAGGAGTATGGAAAGCAGTTCCTGAAACGATGCATGCACCAGGGGGAAGTGTAGGAATTAATGATCTTGATGCCGCATCAAGAGTACTTAACGTATTTTTTAAAAGAAATAGATCATTCTCATTTACTAATCGATGTATAAAATAATTATGTAACTGAGAGATAATGGTTGGTGAAATATCAAAAGGACGTTGGCTTGAAATGGTTACAAAGTATCCAAACTTTCTTCCTTCTTTTATTATTTCTTCGAATAGCTCTAACCTATAGTCTTTCCAGCTTTCAGCTTCTCTAGTCGAGGTTTCAGATAATATATTGTGAGCCTCATCAATAATTAAATGGAAACTTTCGCAATCATTATCTGTTGATTTGTGGTCTAAGAAAGAACATTTTGCAATCATCATAGGAATGGTTTTTTTTGTTGATTGATTACAGTTCTTTAAAGATATAATTGAAATTGGAAAGCGTTCTTCTCTTAATTGTGTTACTTCAATTACCTTGGATAATGATGGTCCGGTTGCTGTTATTTTATTAATTAGTGGTGATATGTGTTCATATTGAACGTAGTTTTTCGATACCGAATTTATTAGTTGCAATGTTGATCGTATAAATATCTCATCAAAAACGGAGTTGGCTGTAAGTGAACTATTATATGTGGTGCTCAAATGAGCTATGGCATCTTCAGGGGTGTTTATCCACCTATTGGGATGGTCGTATTTATTTTGAGTTGAGTGCCAGGAAAAATTAGCTAATTCATCAATTATTGATTTCTGATCTCTTTCTTCAAAAAATGGTATTAGGCCTCTAAGTAAATTTATTGTTTCTCTATGTTGATTTGTCCCGAACATGATGGATATTGTTCTTTTAAGATAGTTACCGAGGTCGTCGTCGTAATCATTTTTATTTCTGACTAGGTGAGTTAGAAATGGTTTTTGAGTTTTTTCAGTTGCTGAAAAGAGAACAGATAACAACTCATCATCCCAAAACTCACTTTCGGTAAAATGCAGTTTGTCTTGTGGGTTTTTCGTGTTTAACGTTTTAGTGTCGGTTATGTCGGGGAATGAGTTAGCCAGGGTACCATATTCGCCATTGAAATCGATGAGAGTTACTTTTGACTTGTTCTTAAAATCGACGTTATCTCTGACAAGTGAAATGAGTGAGTGGTAAAGTTTAGCTAAAGTGTTAGATTTCCCACTACCGGTGTTACCAAAAATACCTATATGAGAGTTGAATACACCATTAATTGGAATGCTGATTGGTAACTCTTCAAGAATTGATTTCCCTATATTTATTAGGGGGGTGTTTTTATTTTTACTAAAATTGTAAATCTCAGAAATGTTCTCATCTGATATTAAATAAAGCTGGTCATTTATCATCGGGAGGAATTTTATGCCCGAATAAAAATGATCTTCAAAGAAATACCCTAATATACTTAATTCAATGAATCTATCATATTTCTTTTGTTCTAATTCATCTTTTCTAATGTTGACGTTTTCAATGATTTCCTCACCTATTATTTTTCCAACTATGTCTTGATAGCCTTTCCGAATTAGAACGAATTCGTTAATAGCTATTCCTCGAAGTATTTTACCATGATGAAAATAGGTGGATTGATACAAAGCATGATCCACTTTAGCAACAACCATAGTTCCTTTTACTTGGGTGACATAACCAACATTTAGTCCGTCCATGAGATCCAGTCTCCATTGTCAGAAGTGAAAATCCTATCTATAAATACATCGAGGGAAATGTTATGAGCATCACTTTTGGGATATATGTATGTTATTCTTGAGTCATTGATTGTCTCATTTATTGATTGTTTGCTATTTTTACTGTAACAAAAAACAAAAATTTTCAATGTTGGGTTGCTAAGTGAACGTTTTATTATTTCTAAAATATGCTCATCTTGAAATGAAAAGCCAAAACAGATCAATACTGTTTGAGGTTTCTCAAGTTCATAGCTTAATAATCTCAGACTTTGGTAATAATGTTGCTGAAAAACAGTTTCTGAAAACTTTTCTTTTGTAGGACTTACTATAGCTAATCTGTTGTACTCAACTCTGAAATCAGCAAGGCTATCAATATCCTCTTGGCAAAGCGCTAAATAATCAGAAAGGTCTTCGTCTGTTTCACAAAGACATGTGGTGAAGTCTTGTATTTTTTTATCGCATTCTAAAGTTATTTTTTCTGGCGCTGTCTTGGGGTATTGAATATTTATTTTTTGTTGATCTTTTTTATTCCATGATACTGAACCATGCATTTTTATAATGTTTATTGTTGGAATTTCTTGTTTATATAAATCGTGTGTTCCTTGATGCCAATGTGATAAATGGAAGTTGCTAATATTTAGGTTTCGCTCTTTAAAGCCTAATGCTCCATCATTGAAGTAGAAACTCTTTTTGTTAAGAATATTATCTGCGGCTGTTTCAAAAAAAAGATCGTAATTTGTAGTGAAAATATTGCCCCTTTTTATTTGATGTGAGCCTTTTCTTTCCAATAAAGAAACTAGTTCATATAAGAATTTATTATAATCATTTAATGTTTTAGAATAGTTAATTGGAGTTGGTTCAGGCTTAATGCAGAAGGTTTTTTCGATTATATTGTTATAATAAAAGCTTAATATGTAGTTTTCTAAATTCGTCTGTCCTTTGATATCATCATGCGTGAGTAATGTTTCGTATGTTACATTATTGCTTAACCATAAAGTTGGTATGTATGCAGCAGATGCTCCAGAACCAAACAAAAAATTAATGTTCTTGTCATAGATATTTGAAGCTTTACAAGGGAATTCTTTATCCATTAGTTATGCACCTTATGTTTATTAACTTGTTTTCCCCACCAATTCATTAATTCAATTCTTTGCTCTAAATAGATTGAACGGTTATAAGCTCTACGAACTTCATTTCTATCTATGTGCGCTAATGCTGACTCTATCACATCTGGATTTAGTCCTGCTTCATTCATAGCTGTACTCGCTATCGAACGTAAACCATGAGCAACGAGCTTTCCTCCAAATCCAATTCTCTTTAAAGCAGCATTAGCAGTCTGGCTGTTCATTGGCTGTTTGGGATCATTCCTGCTAGGGAATACATGCTCTCTGTGGTTGCTGATTGATTTCATCACATCAAGAATATACATAGCTTGAGAAGAAAGGGGAACGATATGTAAACGTTGGGCTTTCATGCGCTCCGCTGGAATTGTCCATAATTTCGCATCAAAATCGATTTCCTTACATCTCGCCCCAGCAGCTTCAGAAGGTCGAACAAGTGTCAGAAGTTGCCATTCAATTAGACAGCGAGTCGAAACTGACAAATTCGACATAGTTAACGAGCGCATTAACTTGGGCAATTCTTCAGGTCTTAACGTAGGCATGTTAAGTTTCTTCGGTTTTTCAAAAGCCATTCCAACCCCAGAAGCAGGATTAGCATCAATCAAACCGGTATTAACGGCATAAATCATGATCTCGTTAATACGCTGAACCAAGCGGCGAACTGTTTCTAGTGCCCCGCGAGCTTTAATCGGCTCTAGGGCCTCTACAATCGTTCTAGCCTTAAGCGTTTGAACAGGAATCTCACCGATAGAAAGGAAGATGTCTTTCTCCAACGATCGCCAAATATCCTTCGCACAATTCACGGTAACGCTTTTGCTCTTAAGTTGAAACCACCTTCCGGCAATAACCAAAAAAATACTTTCCAGCTCGATTTGGCGTTGTTCCGATACTTTCTCTTGCTGCTTCTGCGGGTCGATCCCTTGCGCAAGCAGCGACATATATCGGTCGTGCATTTGGCGTGCGACAGCGAGTGTTAGGGCAGGGTATGAGCCAAGACTAAGATTTGTACGGCTGCTACTTGCTGGCCGCTGGTAGCGAAAACGCCATAGCTTCTTACCTGACGTTTTAATGAGCAGGAAAAGGCCGTCACCATCATGCAGTGTGAAGTCTTTCTCTTGAGGTTTGGCTTTGAGGATTTCGTTATTGGTAAGGTGGCGTGTGATCCGCGTCCTGAATGGTTTCCATGCATAGTTAATACACGTTTTTGGCCCACCTTCTAGCGTGAACTAACTCGTGTACCAATTATCTCTGGATTTAGGCAGATCCACACGGAAGATTACAGACACAAAAAAGCCCACAGGGCTTTCACCGTGCGGGCTTTCAGTACTTCAGCGGACAATTCTGGTATCGCCGCGAAAGAATTTTGGTGGAGCTGGCGGGAGTTGAACCCGCGTCCGAAATTACTACACCGTCGGCACTACATGCTTAGTACAGTCTTTACATTCGCCGGTCAGCTGCGGACAGACACGCCACTAACAGACTAGCCTGATTCAGTTTAACGCTTCAACCCCAGGCAAGGCATCCACGCGATCTCTTTTGGGTTTGACCTCTCTTGATCCCCGTCCTAAGAGCGGAGGCTAGGGAGAGAGGGCTCTAAGCAGGTTATTAAGCTGCTAGTGCGTAGTTTTCGTCGTTTGCGACTATTTTTTTGCGGCTTTTTACGAGGCCAACCGCCCCTCGGCATGCTCCTAAGGCTTCACAATCCCGTCGAATCCAGAATCAGCCCCAGAACTTCAAATACTAGCAAAAAAGCGTATCGAAATCCAGTGTTTAACGATTGGCGTTCTTCATGATACGCGCTTTATCCATTTGCCATTCGCGATCTTTGATGTCATTGCGCTTGTCGTGCTCTTTCTTACCGCGAGCAACGCCAATCTTTAGCTTACACCAGGCGTTCTTCCAGTAGAGCGACAGCGCCACAACGGTATAGCCTTCGCGGTTCACACGGCCGTAAAGTGAGTCCAGCTCACGCTGCTTTAACAGCAGTTTACGGCTGCGGGTAGGATCGCAGACCACGTGCGATGAGGCCACCGCCAGCGGCTGAAAAGTGGAACCGAACAGATAAGCTTCACCGTCGCGCAGCAGAATGTAGCTGTCGCTGATGTTGGCTTTACCTGCACGGAGTGATTTAACTTCCCATCCCTGTAGCGACAGGCCGGCTTCGAACTCTTCTTCAATGAAGTATTCGTGGCGGGCGCGCTTATTCATGGCAATGGTGGCAGAACCGGGTTTGTGTGCTTTTTTCTTTGTCATAATGCCGCGTATTTTACATCACTTGGTCGGTTATCGCATCCCCAGTCCAGCGGGGCAGCAGGAAACAGGGTATTCTAGCACACCATGGCAATGAGGAATTTTTGTTTAATCGCTGAAAATGCTATTATTTAGCGGTTTTGTGACGAACAGGAACCATTATGGCTCAGATTAGTCGTTCGGCGCTTGTCCCCTTTAGCGCCGGACAAATGTACCAACTTGTAAATGATGTGGATGCTTACCCGCAATTCCTGCCGGGCTGCACCGGAAGCCGCGTACTGGATGCCTCAGAGAATCAAATGACGGCTTCAGTCGATGTGTCGAAAGCGGGCATCAGCAAAACATTTACCACCCGAAATACGCTGACCGACAACCAGAGCATTCATATGCAACTGGTCGATGGGCCGTTCCGTAAGCTCACCGGCGGTTGGCGCTTTGTCGATCTCGGGGATGATGCCTGTAAGGTCGAGCTGAGCCTGGAGTTTGAGTTCACCAACATGCTGGTCGAAATGGCATTTGGTCGAATCTTCAAAGAGCTGGCCAACAGCATGGTGCAGGCCTTTACCCAGCGCGCCAAAGAGGTTTACAGTGCCTGATATCTCTGTCGAGGTGGTGTACGCCCTGCCTGAAAAACAGTATCAGCATTACGTAAAACTGGAAGAGGGCAGCACGGTTGAACAGGCTATCCGCAAATCAGGCTTGCTGGAACTGCGGCCTGAAATCGATCTCGCCAGCAACAAGGTGGGGATTTACAGTCATCCGGTAAAACTGAGCGATACCGTACAGGAAGGCGACCGGGTTGAAATTTATCGTCCGCTGATTGCCGACCCAAAAGAGCTTCGTCGTCAACGAGCAGAGCGCGCGGCAAGCAGTAAAAAATAATCTCTCGGTTCGATTTCTGAGCATGAAAAAGGCGCTGATTAGCGCCTTTTTACGTTCTGTCTTTTACGTTCGCTCTTACTGCGTTCGGTGATGCTAAATCGCTTGTCGGTAACGACCCTGGCGTCCTGGATTAATTATCCTGTGAAGAAGACAGCGCGGGCTTGTTATCGATGTTGGTCAGTACGCCGCTACGGTCAAAGGTCAGGGTCAGCGTTTGTTGTTTGACCTTCTCGTGGCCTGGCTCCTCACGGAAGACGTAGTACCAGACATTGCTGCCAAAGGGATCTTTCATCATTGGCGTACCCAGCGTATAGGCAACCTGCTGCTGAGTCATACCGGTGTGAATCTTGGCAACATCGTTAGCAACCAGATAGTTGCCCTGATTGATATCGGGGCGATAAACAACGCGCTCTAAAGTGGAACATCCGGCGGTCATCATTAACATTACCACTGCCGCGGCAGTCAGCGTTTTACAGCGCATCTATACATTCCTTTTCCTGGGCGAAACGCCTTTTACAGGCTGTTCTTCTGCCATCAAATTCTGAACTCTGCCTGCGGCAGGCTTTATTATTCAGGCGACATTAGCTGTCGATGATAATAAACCTTTTCGCTATTGGAAACCTCTACAGAGCATGCATATGACCACGCTGTGGTAAAAAAGTGCATATCAGGCCGCTAAAAGTTCTTTCGCGTTAGCCAGTGTGTTGCGGGTGACCTCGCTGCCGCCCAGTAACCGCGCCAGTTCCTGAAGGCGCGCGCGCTTATCCAGAGGCTGCATATGCGTTTCTGTCATTTCGCCATCGGTTTCCTTGCTGACAAAGAAATGCTGATGTCCACAGCCCGCAACTTGCGGCAGGTGGGTTACGCACATCACCTGGGTAGATTCGCCCAACTGACGCAACATTTTACCCACTACCGCAGCCGTCGGACCGCTAATCCCCACGTCAACTTCGTCGAAAATCATCGCTGGCGTTTCCATTTTCTTCGCGGTGATAACCTGAATCGCCAGCGCGATACGCGACAGCTCACCACCCGAGGCGACTTTACCCAGCGGCTGCAACGGCTGTCCGGGGTTGGTTGTTACCTGAAAATCAATGCGGCTGGCACCGTCGGCGGTCAGTTGCTCCGGGTTGAAGATCAACTCAATGGCAAAGCGACCGTGCGGCATCGAAAGCAGATGCATGCTCTGAGTAATCAACTGCTGTAGCTCGTTGGCATAACGGGTGCGTTGCGCATGCAGTTGCTCCGCGCACGCCAGGGCAGCCTTGTAGTGTTCGGTTACCAACGTCTGCAGGCTTTCCTGATCGCTTTCCTGCTGTGACAGCAGTTCCGCTTCATCCAGCAGTTGCTGGTGCACGGCGGGCAGGCCCTCTGGTGCCACATGATGCTTGCGGGCCAGGGCAATTTGCCGGGAAATGCGCTGTTCCAGCTCATAGAGGCGGTTCGGGTCCAGATCCAGACTGTCGCAGTAGTGACGCAGTTCGTCACTGGCTTCGCTCAGCTGAATGGCGGCTTCTTCCAGCAGGTTATATACACCGCTGACCTTGTCATCCATCGCAGTGAGTTCAGACAGCATCTGACGCGCGCTGTACAGCATGCTGTTCAGATTGGTGTCATCACTGTCGGCTAACAGCTGCAGCGCCTGCTGGCTGGTCGACAGCAACTGGCCGCTGTTCGCCAGGCGCTTGTACTCTTCGTCAATCTGCTCAAATTCCCCTGCCACCGGCGCGAACTCGTTCAGCTCTTTAAGCTGGTACTGCAACAGCTCACGGCGGGATTCCCGCTCCTGCGCCTGTTGCTGATGCTGCGCCAGCGTACGGCAGCTCTGGTGCCATGTCTGATAGGATGCCCGCATCTGAACGAGCAGGTCGTCATGACCGGCGTAGGCATCCAGCAGATGCTTTTGATGATCGGGTTTGAGCAGCAACTGATGGGCATGCTGGCCGTGGATTTGGATCAGCAACTGGCCCAGATCGCGTAACTGCGAGAGAGGAACGGCCGTACCATTGATAAAGCCGCGTGAGCGACCATCGGCGCTGATGACGCGACGCAGCAGGCACTCATTGCCGTCATCGAGATGATTATCGCTCAGCCAGCACTGGGCAGAAGGCGACGCTTTAATTTGAAAGCGCGCACACAGGTCAGCACGGCTGGCCCCCTGACGCACCATGTCCGCATCGGCGCGACCGCCGAGGCACAACCCAAGCGCATCGATAGCAATAGACTTACCTGCACCGGTCTCACCAGTGATGGCGGTCATACCGCGTTGGAAATCAATGTCGAGCTCTCGAACGATAGCGAAATTGCTGATGGTCAGTTGTGCCAGCATAGCGTCACCTGTATGAATAAACACATATGGTTTTTCATACAGTATAAACTGGTTTTTTATCCAGTAAAGAGGGCGCGCTCATTTTCAGAACAATTTTTTTGACCAGCCCAGTTTTGAACTCAGCGTGTTGAAATAACTGTAATTTTTAGGATGGATAAGGTTGAGATGGTTTTCGCTGCGGCGAATCAATACATCTTCTCCTTCCTGGATAGGCAGCGCAATCTGGCTGTCACAGCTGATCTCAAGGTCATTACGCCGTGCCGAGAAACGCAGCCGAATCGTACTGCTGCTGTTGATCACCAGCGGGCGCGCCGACAAGGTGTGCGGGAACATGGGCACAATGGTAATAGCGTCGAGCGACGGTGTTAAAATCGGGCCGCCCGCTGAAAGCGAGTAGGCGGTGGAACCGGTAGGCGTGGAAATAATCAGGCCATCGGAACGCTGCGAGAAGGCAAAGACTTCGTCGATGTACACTTCAAACTCGATCATGTGCGCGACTTTGCCCGGATGCAGCACCACTTCATTGATGGCGCTGCCAATACGCGGGGAGCAATCCGTCTTGCAGACCTGCGCTTCCAGCAGAAAGCGGCTTTCGACAAAATAGTTGCCGTTCAGCACTTCATCGAGCTGGTGATGGGCGTTATCGGGGTCAAGATCGGTTAAAAACCCTAAATTACCGCGGTTAATGCCAATCACTTTTATGTCATAACGCGCCAGTACTCTGGCGGCACCTAACATATTGCCGTCGCCGCCCACCACGACGGCCAGATCGGCCTGTTGGCCAATCTCAGCCAGCGTACCGGTCTGAACATCCCCCAGCGACAGTTCCTGTGCAATCTGCTGTTCAACGATAACGGGATAGCCTTTGGCAGTCAGCCAGCGACACAGCATCTCATGTGTAGTGAGCGCGGTAGGATGGCGTGGATGGCCCACAATACCAATGCAGTTAAAGTGTTTGTTCATCGAGTGGGTGTTCCTCATAAGCCAAATCGGCACGATGATGTGACGTGTTCCCTTGAATCCGTCAAACCAATCCCCATAATAAGCCAACCAGCGACGTGAATGTGCAAAACGCGGAGAAATTCATGAGTAGTAAAGAACAGAACACCCCAAACGAGCAAGTCTCAGACGAAATTCAACAGGATCAACACCAACCTCAGGACGCGGAGACAGCAGTAGAGGTGGATCCGCGTGATGAGCGCATCGCTCAGCTTGAAGCTGAGTTAGCCCAGTTGCAGACGGGCGTGCGTGATGCGCAGCTGCGTGCGCAGGCAGAAATTGAAAACGTTCGCCGCCGCACCGAGATGGATATTGAAAAAGCGCACAAGTTTGCGCTGGAGAAGTTTGCCAATGAGCTGCTTCCGGTGATCGATAGCCTGGAACGTGCACTGGAACTGGCCAACAAAGAAGACGAGAAGTCTGCCTCTATGGTTGAAGGCATTGAGCTTACGCTGAAATCCCTGCTGGGCGCGGTGCGTAAATTCGGTGTTGAAGTGGTCGGCGAAACCGGTGTGCCCTTTAATCCTGAAGTGCACCAGGCGATGTCGATGATGGAGTCTGAGGATGTCGAGCCTAACCACGTCATGATGGTCATGCAACGCGGTTATACGCTTAACGGCCGCCTGCTGCGTCCGGCCATGGTTGCCGTGGCGAAAGCGAAAGCCTGATTACTGTCTCACCCTGCAAACGGCCGCGCACTGACGCGGCCGTTTGTGTTTATGGCGTTTACTCAGGTAATACCGGCGTCCAGTTAATCGGCGTTTTACCGGCATCGCGTAACAGCGCATTGGTTTGGGAAAAATGCTGGCAGCCAAAGAAGCCACGATGCGCGGAAAGCGGGGAAGGGTGCGGCGCCTGCAGCACGTGATGGCGCTTGCGATCGATAATGCTGCCTTTCTTCTGGGCGTGCGAGCCCCACAGTAGAAAGATCACGCCTTCACGCTGTTCGTTGATAGCTTTAATCACCGTATCGGTAAAGGTTTCCCATCCCAGCCGGGCGTGAGAGTGCGCTTTACCGGCTTCAACAGTCAGTACGGTGTTCAGTAACATCACGCCCTGTTCCGCCCAGCTTGCCAGATAACCATGGCTGGGCCGCTCAAACCCCGGAATGTCCTGCTGCAGCTCTTTGTACATGTTCTGCAGTGACGGCGGCGTCTGCACGCCCGGTAGCACAGAGAAAGCCAGCCCGTGTGCCTGGTTCGGGCCGTGATAAGGGTCCTGCCCCAGAATCACGACGTTAACGTCACCTAATTCGGTTAAGCGAAACGCGTTAAACACATCTTTCTGAGGCGGATAAACCGTTACGCCTGCGGCCCGCTGATTCGCGACATGCTTCAGGGTTTCGATGAAGTAGGGTTTTTCTTTCTCTTCGGCCAGCACGTCGTGCCAGGTCAGCTTTTCAGCCATGATCAACTCCCTTGTATTTCGAACCCTAAGCTTAGCGGTTCAGTCTTCAGACATGAAGCCCAAAAATTTTTGAAGAATTAAACAAAATTTTCCTAAGGCGGGTTTTTAAAATCAAAAGCTTACCAGGGTGGCGATAAAACGCCCGGCGGTAATTGATGCAGGTCAAAACTATGGCAGACATCGGGTGGTATACCAACAGCTCAAATTGACTGAGTCACGGTGTAGACGAAGGTCGCACCTTGCAGGAGGGATTGAAATGATCACAGGTATTCAGATTACCCAATCGAGTAATCCGGCGTTAATTAACTCTTTCTGGCTGCTGGACGAAGAAAAAGCCGAAGCGCGCTGCCTCTGTGCCGTTGCAGGCTTTCAGGAGGATCAGATTGTGAAGATTGGGGAGTTAGGCGACGTGGCTTACCGCGACGTGCCGGTTGAGGTGAAACCTCAGGTTCGCGTAGAGGGCGGTCAGCATCTCAACGTCAACGTATTGCGCCGCGAAACGCTGGAAGATGCCGTGAAACATCCCGAAAAGTATCCCCAACTGACAATCCGTGTTTCAGGCTATGCCGTGCGCTTTAACTCACTGACCGCGGAACAGCAGCGCGATGTGATTGCCCGTACCTTTACTGAAAGTTTGTAACGGATCGGGCGCTGAAATAAAACGCAGCGCCTGTCTGCAAAATTTATCAATGTTAACAATATGATAAATTTGATTGGGTAAGCGCGCGTTTGGGCTGGCAGGCCAGCGTGGGCTGTTCGATGCTAAAATCATGCTAAAAGCATATTTACAGGCCTTTCAAAAACAAAAATCGCCTCACTGGAGGCGATTTTTTTAAGTCCGTGCTGATTTATTCCGCACTCTCGCTGCCCGGCGTACTGCCGCTCGGCTTGCGACGCTTGCCCACGTTTTTGAGGTCACGGTGACGCTTTTTAACCCGCGGTTTCTCTTCTTCTTTCGCTTTTTTCTCTGCACGCTTGGCAAGCGCCTTTTTCGACGGTTTTCCCGTCGTTTTCGCCGAAGGCGCGCGCGTAACAGGACGCAGCTCGTCAATCACCCGGGCTTTAATCGGTTCATCAACATAGCGGCTGACTTTACCCAGCAGCAGATGGTCGTGTGCTTCAACCAGCGAAATCGCGATACCTTTACGACCGGCCCGGCCAGTACGGCCAATGCGGTGCAGATAGGTGTCAGCGGTGCGCGGCATATCGAAGTTGATGACGTGGCTGACATCGTCGACGTCAATGCCGCGTGCGGCAATATCGGTCGCCACCAGCACATTGACGCGGCCCTCGACCAGGCGTTTAATCGCCTCATTGCGTTTAGCCTGCACCATTTCACCTTCAAGGTAGCTGGTGCGGATACCGGCATCATGCAGCCAACTGACCAGCTCGTGCAGACGTTCGCGCTTGCGCACAAACACAATTGAACGGGTCACTTCCGGCTGCTTTAACAGATGAACCAGCAGCTTTGTCTTGTGCTCAAGATCGTCGGCGCGGTGATACCACTGCTGGATCTTCTTACGCTCGCGACGGCTGGGATCGGCTTCCAGTTCAACCGGTTCATTCAGCAGGCGCTCGGCAAAATCCTTGATATGCTCGCCTTCCAGCGTGGCAGAAAACAGCATCGTCTGTTTGCGCCAGCGCGTTTCGCCCGCGATGGTTTCAATATCCTGAGCAAAGCCCATGTCCAGCATGCGGTCGGCTTCATCCAGGATCAGCGTTTCTACAGCGCGGCAGTCAAAGTTTTCTTCTTTAATGTATTGCAGCAGACGACCGGTGGTGGCAACCACGACATCCTGATTTTCGCTAAACACTTCAGCGTGGTTCATGAAGGCCACGCCGCCAGTGATGGTGGCGATATCCAGATGCGTGTGTTTCGCCAGTTCCCGTGCCTGGTCGGCAACCTGCATGGCCAGCTCACGGGTTGGCGTTAAAATTAAAATACGCGGCGGGCCAGACTTCTTGCGCGGAAAATCGAGCAGGTGCTGCAACACCGGTAATAAATACGCGGCGGTTTTCCCGGTCCCGGTAGGTGCCGAACCCAGAACGTCGCGGCCCTCCAGCGCGGGGGGAATGGCAGCAGCCTGAATTGCTGTCGGGCGCGTATAGCCTTTCTCCTGCAGCGCTTCAAGCAGGCTTTCGTCGAGTTCAAGTTCGGAAAATGTGGTTACGGTCATGTTCTACCTCAGTTTGGGGCGCTGATTATAGACAGATCGAACATAATCTTCATCTGTTTATCGGTATTGACTGCGCCAGATTACGTCAACGGCGTGAATTCCCCAACCCACCACGTTACACTTACGCCTTGCCGTACGGCAGGATAAAAGGTGAATGGTCGCTGAGTATGATGCAGGACAAGCCGCAGGCGCGGCCACAATTAAAAAAGAACGGTTTTACCTTCAAGCAGTTTTTTGTTGCACATGACCGCTGTGCGATGAAGGTCGGCACAGATGGTATTTTGCTGGGCGCATGGGCACCGGTCGCCGGGGTGAAGCGGATTCTCGATATCGGCACCGGTTCGGGCCTGATAGCCCTGATGCTGGCCCAGCGTACTCCGTCGAATGTCGACGTGGATGCCGTAGAGTTAGATCCGGACGCCGCACAGCAGGCGCATGAAAACATCCAGCAGTCGCCGTGGGCAGCGCGAATGCAGGTTCATCAACAGGATATCGCCCAGTGGGCTGAAAACTGCGAAGCGCGTTACTCGCTTATCGTCAGTAATCCTCCTTATTTTGATCCCGGTGTGGCCTGCGCAACCCCGGCTAGAGACAGCGCACGTGCCACCGGTTCATTAGATCATCAGACGTTATTGCGCTGTGCGGCCGCGCTGATCGAAGAAGAGGGATTTTTCTGTGTGGTCTTACCCGAAGCGACAGGGCAGCAGGTTATCGCGCTGGCACAGGCTGACGGCTGGCACTTACGCTTTCGTTTTGATGTAGCAGAGTACGCACATCGTCCCCCGCATCGGGTTCTGCTGGGCTTTTCCCCCAGCCCCGGCGAAACCCTGTTTGAGCGGCTGGCTATTCGCGATGCAGACAGGCAGTACTCAGACGCCTGGCAAAGCCTGACGCGTGACTTCTATTTGTTTATGTCCTGACCCGGTTGCAGCACGGTAGGCTGGGCCTCAGGGAGCAAATCCGGATAGTCGCGGATAAAATGCAGCCCGCGGCTCTCTTTTCTCTGTAGCGCACAGCGCACCATCAGCTCAGCCACCTGCACCAGGTTACGCAGCTCCAGCAGGTTATTGGACAGGCGGAAATGGTGGTAATACTCGTCTATCTCCTGTTGCAGCAGGGTAATGCGGCGCAGTGCCCGCTCCAGCCGTTTGGTGGTGCGGACAATGCCTACGTAATCCCACATAAACAGCCGCAGCTCATGCCAGTTATGCTGAATCACCACCCGTTCATCGGCATCATCCACCTGGCTGTCGTCCCAGGCCGGCAGGTTATCAACGGCTTCGACCTCCGGTAAAACACGCAGCAGATCCTCCGCTGCCGACCAGCCATATACAAGGCATTCGAGCAGCGAGTTGGAGGCCATGCGATTGGCACCGTGCAGGCCGGTGTAGCTGACTTCACCGATGGCATACAGGCCGTTGATATCGGTGCGGCCCTGCGCGTTGACCATGACGCCGCCGCAGGTGTAGTGCGCGGCAGGCACCACCGGGATCCTGTCTTTGGTCAGATCGAAACCAAAGGTCAGCAGTTTTTCGTAGATCATCGGGAAGTGTGAACGCACAAAGGCTTCAGGCTGATGGCTGATATCCAGATACATACAGTCAACGCCAAGGCGTTTCATCTCGTGATCGATGGCGCGGGCGACAATGTCGCGCGGCGCCAGTTCAGCGCGCGCATCGAAGTCGGGCATAAAACGCGAGCCGTCGGGCCGCACCAGCCAGGCCCCTTCGCCGCGCAGCGCTTCAGTGAGCAGAAAGTTTTGTGCCTGGGGATGAAACAAGCAGGTCGGATGAAACTGGTTAAACTCCAGATTAGCCACGCGACATCCCGCCCGCCAGGCCATCGCAATACCATCACCAGAGGCGATATCGGGGTTGGTCGTGTACTGATACACTTTGGCCGCGCCGCCCGTTGCCAGCACCACGGCACGTGCGCGGCAGGTCTCAACCCGTTCACGATTACGGTTCCAAATCCAGGCGCCGGTCACCCGGCGCGGGCCCGGCAGGCCGAGCTTATCCGAAAGAATCAGATCCACCGCGTTGGTGCGCTCGAGAATGCGGATATTGGGATGATGCAACGCTTTGCCTACCAGCGTGGTTTCCACTTCGCGACCCGTCGCATCCGCGCTGTGCAGGATACGGCGGTGGCTGTGGCCGCCTTCACGCGTCAGGTGATAGCGCATCTCGCCTGCAGCCTGGGGATCGGTATCAAATGCCACGCCGTTATCAATCAGCCATTGCACGCAGTGCCGCGCATTGCTGGCCACAAAGGAGACGGCGGCCCGATCGCATAAACCTGCACCCGCGATCAGCGTGTCTTCCACATGTGAATCAATGCTGTCGGTTTCGTCAAAAACCGCCGCAATCCCGCCTTGCGCATACAGCGTCGAGCCTTCATTGACCTGCGCTTTGCTTAATACGGTGACCTGATAATGCTCTGCCAGACGCAATGCCAGCGACAATCCCGCTGCACCGCTGCCGACGATAAGGACATCACACTGATAATCAGAGGAAGAGAAAATTGTCATAGTGTTTAATTTACTAAACAAGAATGGACCGAGCATAAGCGTTTGGACATTTTTTGTGAAGTATTTTGAACACAAACGCGGCAATATGCGTGTCTGAAAATTAATTCATTAGTGATATCAAGAGGTTAATGTTTTGCAGGTTTAAATCGGGTTTTTTATACCAAACTTAATCGATTACAAGGATTTAAAGATGAAAAAGCTGTTGTCATAGGTTACTCTGCCTGCGATTTGCGCGCGTTACACTGAACGAAAATGAACAAACTGTGTGATTTTGCCGCAAAGTGGCTTAAAAGAGGCCGAGAGTGAACTTTTTGCCACGCAATGACTCAAAGCGCATGCTTGCTCAATAGCGGTGTGCTGGCAGTTCCTTAACGCATAAGAAAGTATTTGGGGAGACATTACCTCGGATGAGCGAGCAGTTAGCGGACCAGGTTCTTGTTGAACGGGTTCAGAAGGGGGATCAAAAGGCGTTTAACTTACTGGTAATTCGTTACCAGCATAAAGTGGCGAGCCTGGTCTCACGATATGTCCCTTCAGGCGATGTGCCTGATGTCGTTCAGGAATCATTTATTAAGGCTTATCGTGCGCTGGACTCGTTCCGGGGCGATAGCGCGTTTTACACCTGGCTGTATCGTATAGCAGTGAATACAGCAAAAAATTATTTGGTCGCTCAGGGGCGTCGTCCGCCTTCCAGTGATGTTGATGCAATTGATGCTGAAAACTTCGAAAGTGCGGGCGCATTGAAAGAAATTTCGAACCCTGAGAACTTAATGTTGTCAGATGAACTGAAACAAATCGTCTTTCGTACCATCGAGGCGCTTCCTGAGGACTTGCGAATGGCAATTACCCTCAGGGAACTTGACGGTCTGAGCTATGAAGAGATCGCCGTCATTATGGATTGCCCGGTGGGCACGGTCAGGTCCCGTATCTTCCGTGCACGTGAGGCCATTGATAATAAAGTTCAACCGCTTATCCAACGTCAGTGATAACGGCTACTGGAAGGGTATTAGGCATGCAGAAAGAAAAACTTTCCGCTTTAATGGATGGTGAGGCTTTAGACAGTGAGCTGTTTTCAGCGCTGTCTAAAGACGCAGAATTACAAAAAAGCTGGGAACGCTACCATCTTATCCGCGATACCATGCGCGGTGACGTGGGCGAGCACCTGCATTTTGACATTGCTGCACGCGTCGCTGCTGCGATTGAAAAAGAGCCTCAGCGCAACGTCACAACCTTGATCCCCGAAGCACAGCCCGAACCTTCTCGCTGGGAAAAAATGCCGTTCTGGCATAAAGCTCGCCCGTGGGCGGCACAGATTACCCAGGTTGGTGTCGCCGCCTGTGTTTCCCTGGCTGTTATCGTTGGCGTTCAGCACTATAACCAACCGGGTAGCGGCAGCGTCGAAAGTTCTGATTCGCCGGTCTTCAACACCTTACCTGTCATGGGTAAAGCCTCTCCCGTGAGCCTTGGCGTGCCATCGGATGCCTTTGGCAACGGTAATGCGACTCAGCAGGTGCAGGATCAACGTCGTCGCGTGAATGCCATGCTGCAGGACTATGAACTCCAGCGTCGCCTGCATGCGGATCAGCTGCAGTTCGAAACCAATGCGCCTAAACAAGCGCAGGCCAATGTCCCTGGTAATCAGTCATTAGGAATCCAGCAGCAGTAATGAAGCCGCTATGGTATGCCGTCAGCCTTTTGGCAGGCAGCCTGTTGTGGTCATCTGCCGCCCCAGCGCAGGTTTCTGCGTCTGGGGCGTTATTGCAGCAGATGGAGCAGGCAAGCCAGACCCTCAACTACGAATTCGCCTACATTAACGTTTCCCGCCTTGGCATGGAATCTCTGCGCTATCGTCATGCGGTTATCGACGATCGCGTTTATGCGCAGGTGCTGCAGATGGACGGTCCGCGTCGTGAAGTGATTCAACGTGGCAACGACATCAGCTATTTTGAACCTGGCATTGAGCCTTTCTCGCTACCGGGCAACCACATTGTGGATGCGCTACCGTCCATTATTTACGCCGATTTTGGCAAGCTGGATACCGCCTACGATTTTATCACCGTGGGCCGTTCACGCATTGCCGACCAGATGTGCGACGTAGTGCGCATCGTTTCACGCGATGGCACGCGCTACAGCTACGTTGTCTGGCTGGACGTGGATACCAAGCTGCCGCTCCGGGTCGATTTGCTTGACCGGGATGGTGAAACGATGGAGCAGTTTCGCGTTATCAGCTTCGCGGTGGACGATGGCGTTCGCAATCTGATGCAGGGGCTGGAGAAAGCGAATTTGCCGCCGTCGCTGTCGTTAACTAAAACCGATAACGTTTCGTTAGACTGGCAGCCCGCCTGGCTCCCCGCTGGCATGACGCTGGTCTCGCAAAGTCGTCGCACCATTCCCGCGTTAAATAAATCGGTTGAATCACGGCTCTACAGCGATGGCCTGTTTAGCTTTGCGGTCAATGTCACTCCGGCAGATAAAAACAGCACCGCACAGACATTGCGCACGGGACGTCGTACGGTGCAAACCGTAATACGCGATAATAACGAAATTACGGTCGTCGGCGAACTACCGCCCGTGACGGCCAAACGTATCGCAGACAGCGTCGAATTCGGGGCAAAAAAATGATGAGAGAATGGGCCACTGTGGTGGCATGGCAGGATGGCATCGCCACGCTGCACACTGAAGCTAAAACGTCCTGCAACAGCTGTCAGGCACGTAAAGGCTGCGGTAGCCATATGCTGAATAAGCTGGGGCCAAAGAACGCGCACGTGATGCAGATCGCCAGCAGCAAGCCGTTGACGCCGGGCCAGCGTGTTGAACTCGGTATCAAAGAGAGCAGCCTGCTGGGTTCCGCGCTGCTGGTTTATATGACGCCTCTGTTTGGCCTGTTCCTGTTTGCCGGCCTGTTTCAGGCGCTGTTTGGTAGCGACCTCGCTGCGGCCTGCGGCGCGCTGTTAGGCGGCGTGGGAGGCTTTATCGTGGCCAAAGGTATTTCGATGAAATTTGGCGATCGCGAGGCATTCCAGCCCGTTATTTTGAACATCGCTTTGCCGCCGGATGCACTGCGCGTTGAAAGCGAAGCCTGATCCTCACTCAAGCCGCACTTGCTGCGGCTTCTGTCATTATGGCGCCTCGCCAAAAACTGTTTCGCTTCCACAACGTTCCATTCTTTTATGCGCGGCCTTAACAGTGTAATATGCGTCGTCATTAATGAGGCTGACAGGATTGTGGGTTAAGAGCGATCTTCCTGAATGTGTCTGTGCTCAGGTTTCTAACTGATTCTCTACGTGAAGATATTCCTATAAATGAAGCACATAAGAAATTTCTCCATCATCGCCCATATTGACCACGGTAAATCCACGCTCTCTGACCGCTTAATTCAGATTTGCGGGGGATTAACCGATCGCGAGATGGCCGCGCAGGTTCTTGACTCAATGGACCTGGAGCGTGAACGTGGCATTACTATTAAGGCGCAGAGCGTAACGCTCGATTACAAAGCAAAAGACGGCGAAACTTACCAGCTCAATTTCATCGACACGCCGGGACACGTTGACTTCTCGTATGAGGTTTCCCGCTCACTGGCCGCCTGTGAAGGCGCACTGCTGGTGGTTGATGCCGGACAGGGCGTTGAAGCACAAACCCTGGCCAACTGCTACACCGCGATTGAGATGGATCTGGAAGTAGTGCCGGTGCTGAATAAGATCGATTTGCCAGCCGCCGATCCCGATCGTGCCGCGCAGGAAATCGAAGACATCGTAGGCATTGACGCGACCGACGCCGTGCGTTGCTCAGCCAAAACTGGCGTGGGCGTACCTGAAGTGCTGGAGCGTTTAGTTCGCGACATCCCGGCACCAGAGGGCGATCCGGACGCCCCTTTGCAGGCGCTGATTATTGACTCCTGGTTCGATAACTACCTCGGCGTTGTATCGCTGGTGCGCGTGAAAAACGGCACTATGCGCAAAGGCGACAAAATCAAGGTGCTGAGCACCGGGCAGGTCTACAATGCTGACCGTCTGGGTATCTTCACGCCGAAGCAGGTTGACCGTACCGAGCTGAACTGCGGTGAAGTCGGCTGGCTGGTGTGCGCCATCAAAGACATTCTTGGCGCACCCGTGGGCGATACGCTGACCACGGCACGCAACCCTGCGGATAAAGCCTTACCCGGCTTTAAAAAAGTGAAGCCGCAGGTTTATGCCGGTCTGTTCCCCATCAGTTCTGATGATTACGAAGCGTTCCGTGATGCGTTGGGCAAGCTGAGCCTGAACGATGCCTCGCTGTTCTACGAGCCAGAAAGCTCAACGGCGCTGGGCTTTGGTTTCCGCTGTGGCTTCCTTGGGCTGCTGCACATGGAGATCATTCAGGAACGTCTGGAACGCGAATACGATCTGGATCTGATTACGACCGCGCCGACGGTGGTGTACGAAGTGGAAACCACAAGCGGTGAAGTCGTCTACGTGGACAGCCCTTCGAAGCTGCCACCGCTTAATAATATTGAAGAGCTGCGCGAACCCATTGCCGAGTGTCATATGCTGCTGCCGCAGGAATACCTGGGCAACGTCATCACGCTGTGCATCGAGAAACGTGGCGTTCAGACCAACATGGTTTACCACGGCAACCAGGTGGCGCTGACCTATGAGATTCCGATGGCGGAAGTGGTTCTCGACTTCTTTGACCGTCTGAAATCAACGTCTCGGGGTTATGCCTCACTGGACTACAATTTTAAACGTTTTCAGGCCTCTGACATGGTGCGCGTTGACGTTCTGATTAACTCAGAACGTGTTGATGCGCTGGCGCTGATTACCCACCGTGAAAACGCACCTTACCGTGGACGTGATCTGGTTGAGAAAATGAAAGAGCTCATCCCACGTCAGCAGTTTGATATTGCGATTCAGGCGGCAATTGGCAACCACATTATCGCTCGCTCAACCGTTAAACAGCTACGTAAGAACGTACTCGCCAAGTGTTACGGCGGTGACGTCAGTCGTAAGAAAAAGCTGTTGCAGAAGCAGAAAGATGGTAAGAAGCGAATGAAGCAGGTCGGTAACGTTGAGCTGCCGCAGGAAGCATTCCTCGCCATTCTGCATGTCGGAAAAGACAGCAAATAAGGATCTCAAATGGCTAATATGTTCGCCCTGATACTGGCGATAGCGACGTTGATTACCGGCATTCTTTGGGTGATCGATCGTATTAAGTGGGCACCAAAGCGTCGTGCGTTGCAGGCGGCGGCGCAGGCGCAGGCGGGCGGAACACTCGACAGCAAAGCGCTGGCGAAAATGGCCCCTAAACCGGGCTGGATTGAAACCGCCGCATCGGTGTTTCCGGTGCTGGCCGTGGTGTTCTTTGTGCGCTCGTTTGTGTATGAGCCATTCCAGATCCCGTCCGGTTCTATGATGCCAACCCTGCTGATTGGTGACTTTATTCTGGTCGAAAAGTTTGCGTATGGCATTAAAGATCCCATTACGCAAACGACGCTGATCCCTACCGGGCATCCAAAACGGGGCGATATCGCGGTGTTTAAATACCCGAAGGATCCCAGCCTGGATTACATCAAGCGCGTGATCGGTCTGCCTGGCGATCGGGTGACCTACGATCCGTACAGTAAAACGCTGACCATTAATCCGGCCTGCGATAACGGCAAGCCCTGTAGCAAAGCGCTGCCCGTCACCTATAGCAATATTGAACCCAGCAAATTTGTTCAAACGTTTAGCGGGTTTGATGGTAACGAAGCGGGTAACGGTTTCTATCAGCTACCGCTGAATGACACCATGCGGGGGGGATTACGTCTGGCCACGCGCAAAGAAACCCTGGGCGATGTAACGCATGACATCCTGTTGGTGACAGAAGCACAAAGCCAGGCGAGCATGTACTATCAGCAGCCCGGCCAGCCGCAGGCCAGCTGGGTCGTGCCGCAGGGGCAATATTTCATGATGGGTGATAACCGCGATAACAGCGCCGACAGCCGCTACTGGGGCTTTGTTCCCGAGCGTAACCTGGTGGGTAAAGCGGTCGCCATCTGGATGAGTTTCGAAAAACAAGAAGGTCAGTGGCCAACCGGCGTACGACTCAGTCGTATCGGTGGTATCCACTAACCATAGCCTGACAGTCAGGTGAAAAGGGTGGCCCTCCAGGTGGGGGGCCACTGCACACCAAACAGAATGAGTTGGTTCTCCAGCCCTGTTTGGTATGCAGAGTGACAGACGCAAAACAGAACTGGAATCGCATGAACCCCATCTTGATTAACAAGCTTCAGCGCAAACTGGGCTACACTTTTACACATTCTGAACTTTTACAGCAGGCCCTGACCCATCGAAGCGCCAGCAGTAAACATAACGAACGTCTTGAGTTTTTAGGCGATTCCATTCTCAGCTATGTGATTGCTAACGCGCTCTATCACCGTTTTCCACGCGTGGATGAAGGGGATATGAGCCGTATGCGTGCAACCCTGGTCAGGGGAAATACGCTGGCAGAGATGGCGCGCGAGTTTGATTTGGGAGAATGCCTGCGTTTAGGCCCCGGTGAATTAAAAAGCGGGGGCTTTCGCCGTGAGTCCATTCTGGCGGACACCGTCGAAGCGCTGATTGGCGGCGTTTTCCTCGACAGTGATATTCAGACGGTGGAAAAACTGATCCTCGACTGGTATCAGACGCGCCTGGACGAAATCAGTCCGGGTGACAAACAAAAAGATCCCAAAACGCGCCTGCAGGAGTATCTGCAAGGCCGGCATCTGCCACTACCCAGTTACTTAGTCGTGCAGGTACGTGGCGAAGCCCACGATCAGGAATTCACCATTCACTGTCAGGTGAGTGGCATGGCAGAACCGGTGGTGGGCGTAGGCTCCAGCCGCCGTAAAGCCGAACAAGCAGCCGCCGAACAGGCGCTGATTAAACTTGGTCTGGAATAGTATTATCCCGGCGCTTTAACAGGCGCTAAAACCTCAGGATTCGAATGAGCGAAAACGTTACATACAGCGGCTTTGTCGCGATAGTTGGCCGACCCAACGTCGGTAAATCCACCTTACTGAACCAGTTGCTGGGGCAGAAGGTTTCGATTACGTCGCGTAAGCCGCAAACCACTCGTCACCGCATTATGGGTATCCATACGGAAGGCGCCTACCAGGCGATCTATGTGGATACGCCAGGCCTGCACATGGAAGAGAAACGGGCGATTAACCGCCTGATGAACCGTGCTGCCAGCAGTTCTATCGGTGACGTTGAACTCATCATCTTTGTGGTGGACGGCACGCGCTGGACGCCGGATGACGAAATGGTATTAAACAAGCTGCGCGATGGCAAAGTGCCCGTGCTGCTGGCGATCAATAAAGTCGACAATATTCAGGACAAAAGTATTCTGCTGCCGCACCTGCAGTTCCTGAGCCAGCAAATGAACTTTATCGATATTGTGCCGATTTCAGCAGAAACCGGTAAAAATGTGGATACCATCGCCGCCATTGCCCGTAAGCATCTGCCGGAATCTGACCATCACTTCCCGGAAGATTACATTACCGATCGTTCGCAGCGCTTTATGGCCTCAGAAATCATCCGTGAAAAGCTGATGCGTTTTCTGGGGGCTGAACTGCCTTACTCGGTCACGGTTGAAATCGAACAGTTCGTGTCGAATGCGCGCGGCGGTTATGACATCAACGGTCTGATTTTGGTCGAGCGTGAAGGGCAGAAGAAAATGGTGATTGGTAACAAAGGCGCCAAAATCAAAACCATCGGTATCGAAGCCCGTAAAGACATGGAAGAGATGTTCGATGCGAAAGTGCATCTCGAACTGTGGGTCAAAGTTAAATCCGGCTGGGCGGACGACGAACGTGCGCTGCGCAGCCTGGGTTACACAGACGATCTCTGATTAAATGGAAGGCTGGCAACGCGCCTTTGTGCTGCATAGTCGTCCTTTCAGCGAGACCAGCCTGCTGCTTGATCTGTTTAGTGAAAGTGAAGGCCGCGTACGTGTTCTGGCAAAAGGGGCACGTTCACGGCGTTCCCAACTGAAAGGCACCTTACAGCCTTTCACGCCTTTACTGGTGCGCTGGAGCGGGCGTGGGGAAGTCAAAACCCTGCGCAACGCTGAAGCGGTCTCCCTGGCATTACCTCTCAGTGGCATCACGCTATACTGCGGCCTGTACGTTAACGAGTTGTTATCTCGGGTACTGGAGCAGCACATTCCCTTCTCTGAACTGTTTTTCGACTACCTGCAATGCATTCAGATGCTGGCGGCAGGCGAAGGATCACCAGAGCCTGCGCTGCGCCGTTTTGAGCTGGCGCTGCTGGGTCATTTGGGTTACGGCGTAGACTTCCTGCACTGTGCGGGCAGCGGTGAACCGGTCAGCGAAGCCATGACCTACAGCTACCGTGAAGAGAAAGGCTTTATTGCCAGCCTGGTGCTGAACCAGCGTAGCTTCACCGGGCGTGAACTGCAGGCGCTGTTTACCCGTGAATTCCCGGATGCAGAAACCCTGCGCGCAGCCAAACGTTTCACGCGTATGGCCCTCAAACCCTACCTGGGCGGTAAGCCGCTAAAAAGCCAGGAGCTTTTTCGCCAGTTTACCCCGAAAAAAAAGCCCACTATTTCTGACGAGACAGAGCACTGACCGTAGCCTGGCCTTATCTCTGCGCGGTACACTCAACGCAATGACCATAATGAACCGAGGATTGTCATGGCTGAGTTACTGTTAGGCGTGAATATCGACCACATCGCTACCGTTCGCAATGCGCGTGGAACCCATTATCCCGATCCGGTACAGGCGGCGTTTATCGCCGAACAGGCGGGTGCAGACGGCATTACCGTGCACCTGCGCGAAGATCGTCGCCACATTACCGACAGGGATGTGCGCATCCTGCGCGATACCATTGAAACGCGCATGAATCTCGAAATGGCCGTGACCGAGGAGATGCTGGCTATCGCCTGTGAAATCAAACCGCATTTCTGCTGCCTGGTGCCGGAAAAGCGCGAGGAAGTCACCACCGAAGGCGGACTGGACGTCGCGGGCCAGCAGGAGAAGCTGAACGCCGCGGTGAAACAGCTCAGCGAAGCGGGCATTCTGGTGTCCCTGTTTATCGATCCCGATCACCGCCAAATCGAGGCGGCGGTGACCAGCGGCGCGCCCTATATTGAAATTCATACCGGTGCCTATGCTGAAGCGCCTGAAGGCCCAGCGCGCGACGCTGAGCTGGCACGTATCCGTCAGGCCGCCACCTTTGCTGCCAGCCGTGGGCTAAAAGTTAACGCCGGTCATGGGCTGACTTACCACAACGTACTGCCAATCGCCGCCCTGCCGGAAATGCATGAGCTGAATATCGGTCATGCGATTATTGGACGTGCCGTGATGAGTGGTCTGCCTGAGGCGGTGAAAGCCATGAAAGCACTGCTGCGAGAAGCGCGTCGCTAATGGCTATCCTGGGACTGGGCAGCGATATCGTCGAAATAGAACGCATTGCCGATGTGATTTCACGTTCAGGCGATCGTCTGGCGCGGCGTGTCCTGAGCGAGGCCGAGTGGCAGCAATATCAACAGCACCGTCAGCCGGTTCGTTTCCTGGCGAAACGTTTTGCGGTTAAAGAGGCGGCGGCAAAAGCCTTTGGTACCGGCATTCGGGGCGGGCTGGCTTTTAACCAGTTCGAAGTTTATAACGACGCGCTGGGTAAACCGCTGCTGCGTTTCTTCGATCATGCCGCCGAGGTGGCGCAACGTCTTGGCGTGCAGCATGTGCATGTCACGCTGGCAGATGAGCGTCACTATGCTTGCGCAACGGTGATCATCGAAAGTTAACCGTGCAGCTGCACAAACTTATCCCACAGCGCATCGCGTGATTCGATGTGCTGTGGATCAATGACGATCGTGTTATCAATCGGGCAAACGCGCTGACAGGTTGGAAGATCGTAATGACCCACGCACTCCGTGCAGCGGCTTACATCAATTTCATAGATTGTTTCACCCATCGCAATCGCCTGGTTCGGGCATTCAGGTTCGCACATATCGCAGTTAATGCATCGTTCGGTAATCAGTAGAGACATCGCGGTATCTTAATCGATAAATAATTTTTGTCGTTTATGCGTTGCCTGGCAAAGACGGCGGTCGAGACAGCCTGCCATGACACTTTCATTTCCCGACATACGTTACAATATTGCCTTTTTAAGCTAGCAGACTGTGTCAATGACCTGCAAACTGGATTCGGCTGTGATAAACGTGGCGAACAGTATCATATTCTGCCTTAAGCAAAAATGACGGCGAGGGGCTAAAGTGACAAATGCTGCTACAGCATTGCATAACTCAATGTTTATAAATTTCTTTTTTTGTGGATGAAGTTCAGGGCTGAATTTTATGATGAATGATGGCTTTCTTTGAGCAGCAACCTGAGTGGTTAAAGAGAGAGAAGGCGTTAAAAGTGCCCCACGTCATCCCGTCCACCATTTGTAAGGATTTAGCAGGAAAAATGTTCAATAGAAATATTTTGTCATAGAAAATGCGAAGAACAGATGCGGGCTTAGGATTTTTCCGATAATATCTATTCATCAACAATATCGATGGATTGTGTCAGGTGAAAAAAAGAATTCTTTTGATTGTGGGCGTAGCTGTTCTTGCCGCAACAACCGCTTACGGAAGCCTGTCAGCGGGCGGATCTCGACCAGATTTCGTTGCGTCGGCAGAAAATAAAACGAATAATTTCCTGCAATACACCTATGGAAAGGGAAAATGTAAAGCGACACCTGGCTCGACTATTAGCTGGGACATGGAATGTAAGTATGAGGGTGGAAAGAAAGTCGTAAAATTCGCGCTTTATTCCGCAGATCACGCTCCGCATTCTTATGCTGACACCTTCTATCTGGTTGCTAAAAACAAGGCTGCTGTGGATTCTGCCAGCACAGGTATGAGCCAGTACCTGCCTATTTCGACGCAAGATACCAGCGGTAGCTAATCCGTTCATACCGGTTAACAGTTACAGTTCTCTGAGAAGCCAGCGCGAATGCTGGCTTCTTTCGTTATGTTCTCGGCAAAATATCTGCGTTGAGCTTTCTGGCTAGATCAGTTTCTTAACCAGAGCTTCGCTGTGACGAATATGGCTGGATGCTCGCTCAGGATCGTTCTGCACCAGGGCCATAAACAGCAGGTCGGTCAACGCCAGCTGCGCGGTGGTAGATGAAATGGCGGCGCTGCGCGTGCTCTGCTCTTCTGCCACGGTGTACAGGCAATGGGTGGCGCACTGCTGCAGTGTGTTAGGCGTAAAGCCGGTAAAGGCCAGCACATCCGCCCCTACGCGAACGGCTTCCTGAGCGGCAAGGTTGATTTCACGTCGTTCGCCGGTGTAGGAGATCGCCAGCAGCACATCGCCAGATGACATAGCCTGAACACTGGCCAGCAGCGCGTGCATATCCTGTTCCGCCACCGCATTGATACCAATTTTCATCAGCTTCCATGAAAAATCCTTTGCCACCAGGCCGGACGCGCCAATGCCGACCAGCAAAATGCGGCGTGCGCGCTTGAGCAACTGCAGGACGGCGTTTAATTTCTCTTCACTGTTGATATCCAGCGTGGCGCGAATCGCAGAGAGCTTCTCCGTGAGTAATTTTTCACCCACGGCTTTGAGCGGATCGTCGCTCAGGATCTGGTTGTGCACGGTGATGGCATCTTTATCCGCCAGCGATTCACTCAGCGCCAGCTTAAGAGCCGGAAAGCCTTTGTATCCCAGTTTTTGTGCGAATTTAACCACGCTCGACTGGCTGACCCCGGATTCTTCCGCCAGCTTTTGTGAACTCAGATGCCGTGCCCGATCCGGTTGTGACAGTAAAAAATCCGCCAGCCGACGCTCGTTCAGCGCCAGAGAGGGATAAAGCTGGCGAATGCGCAGCAATGAACTCATGCTCAATCCTTATGATTTAGCGGATGTTCCGCATGGAATAAATGATTCTATGCGCATTGTAGTCACTGGAATAAAAAATGACAGCCATCGCCTCGTTGGACGAAGATGACTACAATAGAGGCTGTTGATGCCAATTAGGTAAAAAGGAGTGTTGTTTGACCAACGATATACAACGTCGCGTGGTGTTTTTCGACCTTGATGGCACATTGCACCAACAGGACATGTTTGGCACCTTCATGCGCTATCTGCTGCGCCGCAAGCCGCTTAATCTGCTGCTGGTGGTGCCGTTGCTGCCGGTTGTGGGCGCGGGTTTATTGTTTAAGGGACGCGCCGCGCGCTGGCCGATGAGTTTGCTGCTGTGGTCGATCACCTTTGGCCGCTCTGAAGCCACACTGCTGCGGCTGGAAGCCGAATTCGCGCAGTGGTTTCGACAACGCGTTAAAGCATTTCCCGTGGTGCAGAAACGACTCAGTGAATACCTTAGTAGCGATGATGCCGATGTATGGCTGATTACGGGCTCACCGCAGTCGCTGGTGGAGCAGGTCTATTACGACTCCGCATTTCTACCAAGGGTGAAGCTCATCGCCAGCCAGATGCAGCCCGGTTTAGGCGGACGCATATTGAAAATGCGCTGTCTCGGCCATGAAAAAGTGGTGCAGCTTGAAGAGCAAATCGGCACGCCCTTACAGCTGTATAGCGGTTACAGCGACAGCAAACAGGATAACCCGCTGCTGTTCTTCTGCCAGCATCGCTGGCGCGTCACCCCGGGTGGCGAATTACAACAGCTGGAATAACCGCTGTCACGCTTCGGTTTTACGGATTCGATGGTTATAATGCGCCGCTTTTTTGCTGCCGGGAGTGGTCTGCGTGACTCAAGAACAAGATGAATACTGGATGCGCCGGGCGCTTACGCTGGCGCAGCGCGCATGGGAGCAGGGCGAGGTGCCGGTCGGTGCGGTGCTGGTTCAGGGCGATCGGGTGATAGGCGAGGGCTGGAACCGGCCTATCGGGCAGCACGATCCCACCGCCCATGCGGAGATCATGGCCTTACGTCAGGGCGGGAAAGTGCTGGAGAATTATCGCCTGCTCAATACCACGCTTTACGTCACGCTGGAGCCCTGCATTATGTGTGCGGGCGCGATGGTGCACAGTCGCATTGGACGTCTGGTTTATGGCGCGCACGATGTAAAAACCGGCGCAGCCGGCTCACTGATTGATATTCTGGGACATCCGGGAATGAATCATCAGGTGGCGCTGCATCAGGGAGTGCTGGAAGAGGAGTGCGCGGCAATGCTGAGCGACTTTTTCCGCATGCGCCGCCAGCAACAAAAAGCGCTGCGTCAGGCGCAGCGCGAAAGTTAATTCATTGCCACCTCAGGCGTGACGGCAGGATAACCTTTGCCCAGTTCTGCCTCCAGGGCCGCCTGTTGGGCAATGCGTTTTTCCTGCTCCTGCAAATAGCCCACCAGGCTAATTTCATATTTGCGGATATTCTCCACGTAATTATAGGCTTCCTGCCCGCGTGCATAGCCATAGGTGGTTTGTGAGTAGTAGCGCTTCTGGCTCAACATGGGTAGCCGCAGTTTGACATCTGCCCAGCTGTCGGGATTTCCACCCTGTTTAGCCGTGAGCTTACGCACATCCAGCATATGCGCATAGCCCATGTTATAGGCCGCCAGGGCAAACCAGATACGCTCATCTTCCGGAATCGTTTGTGGCACCTTTTCCATCATGTTTTGCAGATACTCGCTGCCGCCACGGATGCTCTGCTCTGGATCGGTACGGTCACCTACGTCAACGCTGTCAGCGGTATTCCGCGTTAACATCATCATGCCGCGGACGCCGGTAGGCGACGTCGCCTGCGGATTCCAGTGCGACTCCTGATAGGAAATCGCCGCCAGCAACCGCCAGTCGATATTTTTGGCGTACTTTTCAAACAGGGGTTTTATATCGGGCAGCACGTTATCAATGGAGCGCAGGAAGGTGCGGGTATCCACGTAGTCGAAGGTGCCGACGTGACCGAGATATTTCTCTTCAAGTCTTGCCATCGCCCCTTCTTCTCCCATGCTGTTAAAGAAATCCAGCATGGCGGCGTTCAGGCTGTCATCGCTTTCATGCGGTAAATACCACGTTACCGGTTCTTCATCGGTGACGTCGAAAGCCACAGCCAGTTGGGGATGAATGCGCTGAAGCAGGGCAATCGTCACGGAATCGCCAATCGTATAATCCAGCTTGCCCTCAGCCACGGCTTCCAGCAGGGCTTTCGGACTTTGATCGGTCGAAATGGCCCAGTCGAGATCGGGATAGTGATTCGCCCGGGCGTTTTTAAGCGTCGACAGATAAGCCGATCCAGAGGCAACAACCAGCCGCCCCTTTAAGTCACCCAGGTTTTTTGGCCGCGGTTTGTCCACGCGATAGACCAGCTGCTGCGAAACGCTGTAGTAGCCCGGACCGATCTGATAACGCGACAAACGCTCATCGTTATAAATCAGACCTGCCGCCAGCAGATCCGCTTTGCCGTCGTCGAGCGCATCGAACAGATCGCTGAGGTTGGCGCGCACCGTTATATCAAGCTTAACGCCCAGATAATCGGCAAAACGCTTCGCCAGCTCGTAGTCCATCCCGGCCGGTGCTTTATTCACGGTGTAGTAAGTCAACGGCGAGTTTACGGTACTGACGCGTAGCACTCCCCGTGATTTAATCTGTGAAATCGTATCTTGTCCTCCCCCGTACCAGGGAATAGACGGCCACAGTGCCAGAGCCAGCAGCACGGTAAGCAGACCGATAACCAGATAATTAAATTTTAGGCGTTTCAAATAGTTATCTCTCGATGGCTCCAAGGCCTCTGTCTTTTAAGGCAGTATTGATCTTGTTTTAACTCCCAGAGCGAGGGGCATTTTGCGCAACAAACACCGGCAGAGCAACTTATAAAGCAATTTTTGCGCAAATTTCAGGCAAATCTTGATGGCCATAAATTTTGCGCAAACGGTTTCGTCGCGGAGTGGGTTTCTTTATAATACGCCCCGTTTTCCCCTGTTGCGCCCAATGAAGCGTCGCCCGGCGCTTCGAAGACGAGAGATCTTATGATGGAAATTCTGCGTGGTTCGCCCGCCCTGTCGGCATTTCGTGTAAACAAATTGCTGGCCCGCTTTCAGGACGCTCATCTGCCGGTGAGTGATATTTACGCTGAGTACGTCCATTTTGCCGATGTCAGCGCGCCGCTGAGTGAGGATGAAAAATCCCGTCTGCAGCGCCTGCTCAAGTACGGTCCTTCTCTCGCTGAACATGCGCCACAAGGGCGTTTAATTCTGGTCACGCCACGTCCTGGTACGATATCGCCGTGGTCATCAAAAGCCACAGACATTGCTCATAACTGCGATCTGTCGCAGGTGCGTCGTCTGGAACGAGGCATGGCCTTTTATGTCCAGGCACCTCAGCTTTCTGAAAGCCAATGGCAAACGCTCTCCGCACTGCTGCACGACCGCATGATGGAAACGGTTTACAGCGATTTCAGCGAGGCTGAGCAGCTGTTTGCTCACCATGAACCTCAGCCGGTCAAAAGCGTTGATGTGCTGGGTGAGGGCCGTCAGGCGCTGGTTCAGGCCAATATGACGCTCGGCCTGGCGCTGGCCGACGACGAAATTGACTACCTGCTGGCGGCCTTTACCCGGCTGGGACGCAATCCGAACGACATTGAACTTTATATGTTTGCCCAGGCGAACTCTGAGCACTGTCGCCACAAAATCTTTAACGCTGACTGGATCATCGACGGCGAAAAACAGCCTAAATCACTGTTTAAAATGATTAAGAACACCTTCGAGCAAACGCCGGATTATGTTCTGTCAGCCTATAAAGATAACGCGGCGGTAATGGAAGGCTCGGAGGTCGGTCGCTTCTTCGCGGACGCAGAAAAGGGTGAGTACGCCTATCACCAGGAAGCCGCACACATTCTGATGAAGGTTGAAACGCACAACCACCCAACCGCGATTTCGCCCTGGCCTGGCGCGGCAACCGGCTCCGGCGGTGAAATTCGTGATGAAGGCGCGACGGGGCGCGGTGCCAAGCCGAAAGCTGGCCTGGTCGGGTTCTCGGTGTCGAACCTGCGCATCCCCGGCTTCGAACAGCCCTGGGAGGAGGATTTTGGCAAGCCCGCACGCATCGTCAGCGCGCTGGATATTATGACCGAAGGCCCACTGGGCGGCGCAGCCTTTAACAACGAATTTGGTCGTCCGGCCTTAAACGGCTACTTCCGGACCTATGAAGAGCAGGTTAACAGCCACAACGGGACTGAACTGCGCGGCTACCACAAGCCCATTATGCTGGCTGGCGGCATCGGAAACATTCGTGCGGACCACGTTCAGAAAGGTGAAATCACCGTCGGGGCCAAACTGGTCGTGCTGGGCGGGCCGGCGATGAATATCGGCCTGGGCGGCGGTGCGGCATCATCCATGGCATCAGGCCAGTCCGATGCGGATCTCGACTTTGCATCGGTGCAGCGTGACAACCCTGAAATGGAGCGTCGCTGCCAGGAAGTGATTGACCGTTGCTGGCAACGGGGCGATGACAACCCGATTCTGTTTATCCACGATGTGGGCGCGGGCGGCCTGTCCAACGCCATGCCGGAACTGGTCAGCGACGGTGGACGCGGCGGTCGCTTCAACCTGCGCGACATCCTGAGTGATGAACCGGGAATGAGCCCGCTTGAAGTCTGGTGTAACGAATCACAAGAGCGCTATGTGATGGCCGTGGCCCCTGAAAAGCTGGCCGAGTTTGCTGCCATTTGTCAGCGCGAACGTGCGCCGTATGCGGTGATTGGTGAAGCCACCGAAGAGCAGCACCTGACCCTGAACGACAGCCACTTTGATAACAGCCCGATTGATATGCCGCTGGACGTCCTGCTGGGCAAAACCCCGAAAATGACGCGCGATGTGGTGAAACTGCAGGCGAAGGGCGATGCCCTGCAGCGCGAGGGCATTACGCTGACGGACGCGGTAAATCGCGTGCTGCACTTGCCAACCGTAGCGGAAAAAACCTTCCTGATCACCATCGGCGATCGCAGCGTAACCGGCATGGTGGCGCGCGATCAGATGGTGGGCCCCTGGCAGATCCCTGTTGCTAACTGCGCCGTTACGACGGCCAGTCTCGACAGCTACCATGGCGAAGCCTTCGCGCTGGGCGAGCGTGCGCCTGTCGCACTGCTGGACTTCGCCGCCTCGGCCCGTCTGGCCGTGGGTGAAGCGCTGACTAACCTGGCGGCGACGCCGGTCGGTTCGCTGAAGCGCGTGAAACTCTCGGCTAACTGGATGTCTGCAGCAGGCCATCCGGGGGAAGATGCGGGCCTGTATGACGCTGTAAAAGCCGTCGGTGAGGAACTGTGTCCGGCGCTCGGCATCACTATCCCGGTGGGTAAAGACTCTATGTCGATGAAAACCCGCTGGCAGGAAGGCACCGAACAGCGCGAAATGACCTCGCCGCTGTCGCTGGTGATCACGGCTTTTGCAAGGGTCGAAGACGTACGTCGCAATGTGACGCCACAGCTGGTCGCCGATCGGGACAACCTGCTGCTGTTAATCGACCTTGGCAACGGCGCTAACACCTTAGGCGCGACGGCGCTGGCTCAGGTTTATCGTCAACTGGGCGACAAGCCTGCTGATGTCCGTGATGCAACGCAGCTGGCTGGCTTCTTTAATGCCATTCAGGCCCTGGTCAGCCAGCAAAAACTGCTGGCTTACCATGATCGCTCAGACGGCGGCCTGCTGGTTACCCTGGCGGAAATGGCTTTCACCGGTCACTGTGGCATCGAAGTCGATATCGCGGCGCTGGGCAGCGATGCACTGGCTGCGCTGTTCACCGAAGAGCTGGGGGCGGTGATTCAAATCAACGCGGCGGATCGCGAAGCCGTGGAGCAGATTCTTGCTGAACATGGCCTGGCGCACTGCAGCCATGTGCTGGGCAGCGCACAGTCGGGCGATCGCTTTGTGATTCGCTCAGGCGACAGTGCGGTTTACAGCGAAAGCCGCACCACCTTGCGGACCTGGTGGGCAGAAACCACCTGGCAGATGCAGCGTCTGCGTGATAACCCGGCCTGTGCCGATCAGGAACATCAGGCAAAGCAGGATGACACCGATCCCGGGCTGAACGTTAGCCTGACCTTTAAGCCAGACGAAGACGTTGCGGCACCGATGATTGCAACGGGCGCGCGTCCACGCGTTGCCGTGCTGCGCGAGCAGGGCGTTAACTCGCATGTGGAAATGGCGGCCGCCTTTGATCGGGCAGGTTTTACGGCGGTTGACGTGCATATGAGTGACCTGCTGGCGGGCCGGATCGATCTGGAACCTTTCCAGGCGCTGGTGGCCTGTGGCGGTTTCTCCTACGGTGACGTATTGGGCGCGGGTGAAGGTTGGGCGAAATCCATTCTGTTTAACCCGCGCGTACGCGATCAGTTCGAGTCGTTCTTCCATCGCCCACAAACGCTGGCGCTGGGCGTGTGTAACGGCTGCCAGATGATGTCTAACCTGCGTGAATTGATTCCGGGTAGTGAGCTGTGGCCGCGCTTTGTCCGTAACCAGTCTGAACGTTTTGAAGCACGCTTCAGCCTGGTTGAAGTGGCTGCCAGCCCGTCGTTACTGTTGGATGGCATGGCCGGTTCCCGTATGCCGATCGCCGTATCGCACGGCGAGGGCTTCGTGGAGGTGCGTGATGGCGCGCACCTTGCCGCACTGGAATCGAAAGGGCTGGTGGCGCTGCGTTATGTCGATAACACAGGCAAGGTGACGGAAGCCTATCCGGCAAACCCGAATGGCTCGCCAAACGGTATTACTGCGGTGACCAATGAAAGTGGACGCGTCACAATTATGATGCCGCATCCAGAGCGTGTGTTCCGCACGGTCAGCAACTCATGGCACCCGGCTGAATGGGGCGAAGACAGCCCCTGGATGCGCATTTTCCGCAATGCACGGAAACAATTGGGTTAAGAACGGCGAAAAAAGACCGGGAGGCCTGAGTGCCTCCCTTTTTTATTCCCCACTTGTTGGCAAAAGGAGACATACGTCACCTTTTGTTGTCGCCGATTGGTGACATCTATCTTTATGATTTCTATAGATTGAAAGGGAAAAGCAAAATTGTGTTGGTATCTGGCGACACTTTTAGCGGACCAGACAGTCTGAAATGAGCGAAGTCAGCTGAATGGTTTTTTCAAAATATTGATTACAAAGGTATTTTAAAAACTGGCATGAACCTTGCTATACTATGCCTGTTGCTCATTCATCTGTTTATGATTGCCACCGCACAGCGGGCAGAGCTCATAAAATCCGAATGACGCACCAAACGGAGCCTGTCGTCCACCCAACCGATAATCGTATGTTCTGCATCGTTATCAAGCATCGGACGCAACGTTGAGTTAGGCTCCACCCATTCTCGCGTACTGCTATGGCGGTGCGTCAACGGCAGGCCATCGCGCCTGCCGTTTTCTTTTCTGCCTCTTCCTTCTCTGGGCTGACTCCGCTAGCATCCGGTAAGCGTATCTTTAAGGAAGCCGTCGCGTGAAAAAATGGCGTTTATTTCCCGGGTCCCTGCGCCAGTTGGTGCTGATGGCCTTTTTGCTGGTGCTCCTGCCGCTGTTGGTGCTGGCCTGGCAAGCCTGGGAAAGTCTCTCAGCGTTAAGTAATCAGGCTGCCGACACTAACCGAAATACCTTTACTGACGTCAGGCGCAGCGAGGCGATGGCACGCACCGCTATCGAGCTGGAACGGAGTTATCGCCAGTACTGTGTGCTGGGCGATACGTCTCTGGCAAAGCTCTATCAGACGCAGCGTATCCGCTATGGTCAGATGCTCAGTTCCCATGCCGACAGCCTGCCCGATTTACCGGCGTTTAAAACGTTGCAGGCCATTTTGCCTCAGCTGGAAACCATGCAGTGCGATAATGGTAATCCTGTGACCGATGCGTCAAAGGCGCTGGAAAAATTTTCAGCGACAAACGTGCAACTGGTGCAGGATACGCGAGAAGTGGTGTTTGCACGTGGTCTGCAACTGCAACGTGAAATAGCCGACCGTGGTCAGTTTTTTGGCTGGCAGGCGCTTATCCTGTTTATTATCAGCCTGACGTTAACCCTGCTGTTTACCCGCATGATCATCGGCCCGGTAAAAAGCGTAGAGCGGATGATTAACCGACTTGGCGAAGGACGCGAACTGGGCAGCAGCATGGTGTTTCGCGGTCCGCGCGAGTTACGCTCTTTGGGGCAACGTATTATCTGGTTAAGTGAACGCCTGGCCTGGCTGGAAACCCAGCGACATGAATTTTTACGTCATCTTTCACACGAACTTAAAACGCCGCTTGCCAGCCTGCGTGAAGGTACAGAGCTGCTGGCTGATGAGGTTGCGGGCATACTGAATCCTGAACAGAAAGAAATCGTTTCAATACTGGATAACAGCAGTCGCCACCTGCAACGCCTTATCGAACAGCTACTTGATTACAACCGCAAACTGGCTGATGGCCCGATTACCCTGGAAACGGTGGATCTGAATGACATCGTGTATGACGTTGTTAATGCGCATGCACTCTCAGCCCGAACCAAGCTTATGCATGTCAATATCGATCTGAAAGCCACAGATTGCCTGGCAGAACCTATGCTATTGATGAGCGTGATTGACAACCTCTACTCTAACGCCGTGAACTATGGCAATGAATCCGGTAACATTTGGCTGCACAGCCAGCGGCAGGGCGATCGAATAATCATCGATGTCGCTAACAGCGGTACGCCCATTCCCGAAAATGAGCAGGAGATGATTTTTGAACCTTTTTTCCAGGGCAGTCATCAGCGTAAAGGGCCGGTCAAAGGCAGCGGACTGGGGTTAAGCATCGCAAAGGATTGTCTGCGCCGCATGCACGGTAGCCTGCAACTGGTTACCCGTGACGACGCTGATGTTTGTTTTCGCATCGAACTGAACACCACAGCCGGGAAAGTCTGAAGCATGAAATTTTTCACCGCCCTCGTGATAAGCGCACTGAGCAGCATGATGCTCAGTGGGTGTGCCTCATCCCCGGTCACCACAACAGCCCAGCCCGCTTCGGGCAGCGTTGTGGTGCCCGAAGCGCGGCTGGTCGACTATCTCAGTATGCGCTGCGTCGATATCTGGCGTATTGAGAATAGCGCCGCCATGACGAATCCCCTTTACTGGATGCGCAGTATAGACTGTGCCGAACGACTTTCTCCCGCTGAAGCACGAGCGGAGGCCCACCGCTGGCCGGTGGACAGCTGGTCGCGCGCCTTTAAGCAGGGGGTATTAATGGCAAACGGCAATGTGACGCCACTGGAACGCCGCGACTACATCAACGTGCTTGATGGCTACAGCGAGCAGTTCCCCCCCAATATGCGTGCGTTAATTCAGCTCTGGCGCAGCAATCAGGTCGCCCAGCTTGAACTCAGCGCCATGCGGTCACGCTACGCCCATTTGCAACAGAGCAGCGATGCCCAGTCAGATTCGCTGCGTCAACAACAGATAAAACTGCGTCAGCAGCTCAGTGATACCCAGCGCAAACTGGAGCGGCTAACCGATATTGAGCGCCAGCTTTCGTCGCGCAAAACCTCTGATATGCCTGATGGCAGTCACGGAACGGCACTGCCACAAGAGGAAGATCAGTAATGGTGAAACAAGCGGCCCACCTGCTTTTAGTGGATGATGATCCCAGCCTGCTCAAACTGTTAGGTATGCGCCTGACCAGTGAGGGATATCAGGTGACGACCGCGGCCAGTGGGCCCGATGCGCTTCGGCTGTTGCAGAAAGAGAAGATCGAGCTGGTCATCAGCGATCTGCGCATGGATGAAATGGACGGCCTGGCATTATTTGCTGAAATTCAAAAGCGTCACGCGGGTTTACCGGTCATCATTTTAACGGCGCATGGTTCAATCCCGGAAGCCGTAGCGGCAACGCAGCAGGGCGTGTTCAGCTTCCTTACCAAGCCTGTGGATCGCGATGCACTGTATAAGGCGATAGACGAAGCCCTGGCGCAGCGAGCGCCAGTCAGCGACGACCGCTGGCGTGAAGCCATAGTGACCCGTAGCCCGCAGATGCTGCGCTTACTTGAACAGGCACACATGGTTGCCCAGTCAGACGTCAGCGTGCTGATTAACGGGCAAAGCGGCACGGGTAAAGAAGTCCTGGCACAGGCTATCCATGCCGCCAGCCCGCGCGCGCAAAAGCCGTTTGTGGCCATTAACTGCGGTGCCTTACCTGAGCAGCTTCTGGAATCAGAGTTGTTCGGTCACGCCAAAGGCGCCTTTACCGGCGCGGTCAGCGCGCGTGACGGCCTGTTTAAAGCCGCGGAAGGCGGCACGCTGTTTCTGGACGAAATTGGCGATATGCCGCCTGCACTGCAGGTGAAGTTACTGCGCGTGCTCCAGGAGCGTAAAGTCCGGCCGCTGGGCAGCAATAATGATATCGATATTGATGTCCGGATTATCTCGGCCACGCACCGGGATCTGCCGAAAGCGATGGAAAAAAATGCGTTTCGCGAAGATCTCTTTTACCGCCTGAACGTGGTGAACCTGAAAATCCCCGCGCTGCATCAACGTACCGAAGATATCCCACTGCTGGCTAACCATTTGCTGCGTCAAACGGCAGAACGGCATAAGCCGCAGATACGCAGCTTCTCCGTCGATGCGATGAAGCGCCTGATGTCTGCCAGCTGGCCAGGTAACGTGCGTCAGTTGGTTAACGTCATTGAGCAGTGTGTCGCACTCAGCTCCTCGCCCGTTATCAGCGATGCGCTGGTAGAGCAGGCGCTGAGTGGCGAAAACAGCGCGCTACCGACCTTTGTTGAAGCACGGAATCAGTTTGAACTTAACTATCTGCGTAAGCTGTTACAGATGACCAAAGGGAACGTCACCAACGCCGCGCGTCTGGCTGGACGTAACCGTACCGAATTCTATAAGCTGCTGTCACGGCATGAACTGGACGCCAGCGACTTTAAAGAGTAATTTTTTGCCCCCATAGTCTGCGGCGCTGCCAGCGACATTTATACTTTAATAACCCTCTAACCATGGAGGGCTCGAGGAAAGGATCTGACATGAAAAAGATCGATGCAATTATTAAACCCTTCAAGCTCGATGACGTGCGTGAGGCACTTGCTGAAGTCGGCATTACCGGCATGACCGTGAGCGAAGTAAAAGGATTTGGTCGCCAGAAAGGCCATACGGAACTCTACCGTGGCGCAGAGTACATGGTGGACTTCCTGCCCAAGGTGAAAATCGAAATGGTTGTCGGAGATGATATCGTTGATACCTGCGTCGAAACCATCATGCGCACCGCACAAACCGGAAAAATCGGCGACGGTAAAATCTTTGTTTTCGATGTTGCCCGCGTAGTGCGCATCCGTACTGGCGAAGAAGACGAAGAAGCGATTTAATTCACTTTAGATGCAAAATCTTTAGCTGAAATCCCGGCGATGTTGGAAAAGTTTCATTCGTCGAGATCTCGCCCCGTCCTGATATGAGGGAGGGGCGAAAAGCTGTCTGTTTCACCACAAAGTGTTACCCCCGCCCGCGTTAACGCAGCACTGCACACCGAACGGCTGGCACCACTGCTTCAAGGGCGTCGTTCGCAGTCGCCGATTCATATCTCTTTATGTGGACCGAACAGCTCATAGTGAATTCTGTCCGCCGTAATGCCGACCGCATGCAACTGCTTAACGATAAATTGCATAAAGCCAAGTGGCCCGCAGAGATAAAAGTGGGTATTCACATCCCGCAGCCGCGCTGACAGGGTCGCCAAATCCATCATACCTTGCGCATCGTAGCGGCCTGCATCGGGTTCGTCCGGCTCGCGATACCAGATGTGCTGTTCAAAATCAGGAAGCAGAGCACCAGTGGTGGTCACTTCGTCTGCGAAGGCATGCTGTTTGCCATTTTCGGCGGCGTGAAGCCAGTTGACGGGCGCCAGATGCCGCTGTGCAGCCAGCGCGTGGAGCATTGCCAGCATTGGGGTTTGTCCAACGCCGGCGGAAATGAGCGTGACCGGCGTTGTCGGGCTCACCTGCAGGAAAAAATCGCCGTGCGGGGCGGCCAACTGCACTTCACTGCCGACTTCTGCATGCTGATGTAGCCAGCCGGACAGGATTCCCTGCGGCGCCTGTTTCACCGCGATACGGTACATTTTCTCGTTGCTCCCTGTGGTTAGTGAGTACTGACGAATTTGATGATATTCACAACCTGCGGGCTGCAAGTGAAGCGTCAGATACTGACCGGATTTAAAGGGGGCAACCGGACCCCCGTCCACAGGCGTAAAAGTAAAGCTTTTGATCACGGCACTCTGCTGCTCAATCGCGCTGATGCGAAACGGCCGCGTCCCGCGCCATCCGCCTTTTTGCTGCTCCGATGCCTGATAAATCGCTTCTTCGCGCTGGATAAACACATCCGCCAGTACGCCGTAAGCACGTCCCCATGCTGCCAGCACGTCATCACCGGGATTCAACAGTGTTTTGATGGTAGCAAGTAAATACTCACCCACAATTGCATACTGCGCGGGCTGAATATTCAGGCTGGTATGTTTTTGCGCAATTTTTTCAACAGCCGGCAGTATCGCCGTCAGGTTTTCGAGGTTTGCGCCGTAGGCACATATCGCATTGAACAGGGCTTCACGCTGCCCGCCGTTACGTTGATTATTCATGTTAAAGACATTTTTTAGTTCAGGATGCTGAGCAAGCATGCGGTCATAGAAATGAGCAGTCAGATCGGGACCGCAGGCAGCAAGGGCGGGAAGGGATGATTTCACGGTAGCAATAGTCTGAGCATCAAGCATGGCAACACCTCATTTAAAGTTGCATTTTAAATGCATCTTATGATCGTTTCTTTGATGCTGTAAATCTCATGCTGGGTTTCTGGCAACAACTGGCCGGTTTTCGCGACAAAAGTGCAAAAAATCTTTTACAGAGTGAAAAAATGATATTGGCGGGCAATCGTTGCAAAAAAGGGATAAAAAGGCATGGCGTCTCGGTAGCCAAACGTTTGCGTAAAAAGAGGGAATTCACCCTACCTTACCCCGATAAAACGGTTTACACTGTCTGCCTTCGCCCTCAGGGGCGTAAATTGCCGATTTAAAGATAGCCAGTCAGGAGATGCGGATGTTAAAGCGTGAAATGAACATTGCCGATTATGATGCCGAGTTGTGGCAGGCGATGGAGCAAGAGAAAGTGCGTCAGGAAGAGCACATTGAACTGATTGCTTCTGAAAACTACACCAGCCCGCGTGTTATGCAGGCGCAAGGTTCTCAGCTCACTAACAAATATGCCGAAGGCTATCCGGGCAAGCGCTACTACGGTGGCTGCGAATACGTAGACATTGTTGAACAACTGGCTATCGACCGTGCTAAAGCCCTGTTTGGCGCTGACTATGCGAACGTGCAGCCTCATTCTGGTTCTCAGGCTAACTTTGCCGTTTTCACCGCGCTGCTGCAGCCCGGCGATACCATTCTGGGCATGAACCTGGCACACGGCGGTCACCTGACACACGGTTCACCGGTTAACCTGTCGGGCAAACTGTACAACGTTGTGCCTTACGGCATCGACGAAACCGGTAAAATTGACTATACCGAACTGGCCGAGCTGGCACAGACTCATAAGCCTAAAATGATCATCGGCGGTTTCTCGGCGTATTCCGGGATTTGCGACTGGGCTAAAATGCGTGAAATCGCTGACAGCGTTGGCGCATGGCTGTTTGTGGATATGGCGCACGTTGCCGGTCTGATTGCTGCGGATGTTTACCCTAACCCGGTTCCACATGCACATATCGTGACCTCCACGACGCACAAAACCCTGGCTGGTCCGCGCGGCGGTATCATCCTGGCGCAGGGTGGCGATGAAGAGCTGTACAAAAAGCTTAACTCAGCCGTCTTCCCCGGTGGACAGGGCGGCCCGCTGATGCACGTGATCGCCGGTAAAGCCGTGGCCTTCAAAGAAGCCATGGAGCCTGAGTTTAAAGCCTACCAGCAGCAGGTCGCCAAAAACGCTAAGGCAATGGTAGAAGTGCTGATCGCGCGTGGCTATAACATCGTATCAGGCGGCACCTATAACCACCTGTTCCTGATCGATCTCGTCAGCAAAAACATGACCGGTAAAGAAGCCGATGCCGCACTGGGCCGCGCGAATATCACCGTAAACAAAAACAGCGTGCCAAACGATCCGAAAAGCCCGTTTGTCACCTCTGGTGTTCGAATTGGTACGCCTGCCGTTACGCGCCGTGGCTTTAAAGAAGCAGACGTACGCGAACTGGCCGGTTGGATCGCGGATGTGTTAGACAACATCAACGATGAAGCCACCATTGAGCGTACCAAGCAGAAAGTACTGGATATCTGTGCGCGCCTGCCGGTTTACGCATAATCCTTTCTGTTGAAAACACAGTCTGACAAGAGGATGGCCATGGCCATCCTTTTTTATTGCCTGCATAACCCGGCTCTGACAAAGTAACGACCACATATCATTGCCTGGACGCATCATTGCTGGAGGGAACATGGCAATCGGCTCCGCCAAGTGGCTTGGACTAAGCTACTTCACCTACTTTTTCTGCTACGGCATTTATCTTCCTTTCTGGGGCGTCTGGCTCAAAGGTGTGGGCCTGAATGCTGAACAAATTGGCCTGCTATTGGGGTGCGGCATGGTGGCGCGCTTTGTGGGCAGTTTATTCATCGCCTCTCAGGTTAAAAATCCCGGACAACTGATTACGGCATTACGCCTGCTGGCCCTGCTGACCTGCTTTATTGCGGCGGGCTATTGGGTTGGGCAGCAGTGGATGTGGCTGCTGTTAGTCATGACCGGTTTTAACCTGTTTTTCTCGCCGCTGGTTCCTTTAAGCGATGCACTGGCCGCCACCTGGACGCAGCAAATTGGCCTTGCCTACGGGCCCGTTCGCTTGTGGGGTTCGCTGGCGTTTGTGATCAGCTCAGCCCTGACCGGTATGCTGGTGAGCGCCTTCTCTTCGCAGGCGATCTTAATGCTGCTGTCGGTTGGGTTGGTCAGTATGCTGGCAGGAATGCTGCTTACCCCGCGTACCCATCCCCAGGGCAGCGAAAGGCAGGGCAGAGTGGGTGGAGGCTGGCAGGCCTGGCGCGATCTGATAAAGGAAAACGCGGTCTGGCGCTTTATGGTGTGCGTGACGTTATTACAGGGCGCACATGCGGCTTATTATGGCTTCAGCGCCATCTGGTGGCAGGAGAGCGGTTATTCTGCATCGGTGGTGGGTTATCTGTGGTCGCTGGGCGTGGTAGCGGAAATCGTGGTGTTTGCCTTAAGCCATCGACTGTTTCACCGCTGGCGCGCACGGGATCTGCTGTTGCTGTCAGGCATCTGTGCGCTGGTTCGCTGGGGACTGCTCGGCGCCAGCACCGCGTTGCCGCTGCTGATTGTGGGGCAACTACTCCACTGCGGTAGCTTTACGGTATGTCATCTGGCCGCAATGCGCTTTATCGCTTCACGGCAGGGGGCGGATGTGATCCGTTTGCAGTCGCTCTATTCGGCGCTGGCAATGGGCGGCGGAATTGCCGTCATGACCATGATTTGCGGCGTACTCTTTACTCACCTGCACGGTCATCTCTTCTGGGTGATGGCGCTGGTGGCACTGCCCGCACTGTTCCTGCGGCCGCGTCAGGATTCCAGCAAATAGCGAATGCGTTGCTGATGGTATTCAGTCAGCGGCAGTTCGGCGTGGATAAGTGGGGGAGAGAAAAGGGGCAGCGAGGTGACATAAGGCGAAATAATGACATCGACTTCGCGCGGTGCGCCGTCGCGCTGGAAATCTTCAACGCGCTGATAGGTGATGTTAACAGGCAGCAAGGTAATCTCGCGGATTTGCTGCTCGACATCCTGTTCCAGTTCGGGATCGTCACCGGTGAGCAGCAGCACCTGTTTTTCCTGCAATGCGCTGCTTTGCATCAGCCACGCACCCAAAATCACCGTCACCAGGCTGACCTCTTCCGGCGCGAACTGAACCTGAAATGTCTGCTCGAAAGCGTCCAGTGCCTGCTGTGTGGTGCGCAGCAGGCGCGGATAAAGCCTGGTTACGTCTTGTGCCACACTGTCATCAATAGCCATTGTAAAGTAGGTGCGATCCAGCGCCTGTGCCAGGTGAGTATATAACTGCTGCTGGAGTTCGGTGCGGTCATGAAAAGTGGTGCCGGCGACGTGCTCAAAATCATCAATGAGCCGCTGTGTGGCGCGCATCAATCGCTGCTCGCTGGGATGGTCGACAAGGCTGGCGTCCGGAAAATGGATCAGACTAAATAACAGCGTCCAGAAATCCGTTTCGCTGGCGTCCGGCGTCAGATGACAGCGCTTTTGCCAGTGATGAATAACATCTTTTGCGGCCTGACGTTCTGCTTTCGCTGACAGCCATGCCTGCTGCTGCGCCGTAAAGATCGCAGGCTGGCGCTGGCACAGGCCGTATTTCATAAATATTTGTAAAAAGAGTTGATCGCGCGTGCTGAACGGGCGATTAAGGCACAGGCTGCAGTGCTGGATCAGCGCCTGTAAATTGGTTTCATCGTACAGCGCTTTTTCAATTTTCATCTGCTTCAGACGCAGGCGTAAGGGCGCGGCAAAATGCTCGCAGACAAAGGCCTGCGACAGTCGCAGGCTCCGTCGCAAATTATGGATTAAGCAAATGCGTCGATCCAGCTCTGTACCATGAATGCGCAGGCTGCCATCCACCATCTGATGAAGTTCCAGTCGATGATAGCGCTGTATCTCATCACCCACTTCTGCGATGTCCTGTCTCGCGGTGGCGATGTCCACTCCGTTTAGCAGGCTTAATCTTTTAAGCGTCAGTGCAGGAGCGGGCAGAAACAGCAGTAACAACAGATGACAGCGACGCTGTGAACCGGTGAAGAGTGGTGCTGAAGATGTAGCAGAACTCATCAATCATTATTCCAGCAGGCTATTTTTAGCTAAGAATAGTCAACCTCCTGAACCCTTGAACGGTTTACCCGTTTTTTTGTTCAGAGGTTTAAGGCGGGTCACAAAATTTTGTTACTTAAGAAACCTTTTCATCAGGAACGTTACTTTATAACATTATGAGACGCATGTTTTTTGCACTATTTACCCTGGTCAGTTCGTCAGCGCTGGCACATCCACACAGCTTTATTGATATGAAAACCGAGCTGGTCACGAAGGACGATCGTTTTACCGGCCTGAAAATGACGTGGACCATGGATGAGATTACCTCCGCCGACCTGCTGTATGACGCGAGCGATGCCAAACCGGGAACGGTGGTATGGAAGAAACTGGCGGCGGGTGTGATGGCGAACGTGCTCGGGCAACATTACTTTTCCGAAATCTGGCATAACAAGCAGCGGGTGAAGTTCTTGAATTTACCAACGGAATACAATCTGTCGCGCAGCGGCAATAAGGCGGTACTGGAATTTGTTCTGCCACTGGCCGAGCCGCCTTTACTCAAAAATGAACGCTTTGAGATTTTAACCTTCGATCCGACCTACTTCGTGGATATGTTCTACGACAAACCTGAGGCGTTAACTGTACCGCAAGCTTTACAGTCACGCTGTGCATTCACCTTACATACGCCCAAACCGGATGACTCTTTGAAACAGTATGCGCTCTCGCTCGACAAGGCAGATGCGCCGCCTGAGGATATGGATCTGGGAAGGCAGTTTGCACAAACGGTAATACTGACATGTCACTGACGCTCACGACCCAAGCCAAAAAACGGCTGTGGCCGCTGGCACTGTTTACGGCAGGGTTGGTTACTCTGGGCGCGGCCATCTGGCTGCACTGGCCCCAGATACTTCTGCAAAGCGTGCTCTGGCAAAAAGTGCTGCATCGCCAGATGACTCAGCTCCTGCAGCAGGTTGCCGAGCAGCCTCATCATGCCGGACTGTCGTTACTGGCATTCAGCCTGATCTATGGTGTCCTGCATGCCTTAGGGCCAGGTCACGGTAAAGTCGTGATCACGACCTTTCTGGCAACGCATCCGGCAAAACTAAAAACCAGCATGAAACTCACGCTACTGGCCTCGTTGCTACAGGGCTCAGTGGCTATCATCCTGGTCACGCTGATGCTGGTGGTGCTGAAAACCTCATCGCGGCAGCTGCACCTCAGCAGTTTCTGGCTGGAGAAGAGCAGTTATGTGTTGGTTATTGCCCTGGGTATCTGGATAGGCTACCGGGCGATAAAGGCGCTTTGGCTGCTGTTGCGTCCTCAGCCGACAATGAGGATTCATGCGCTGCGCCCTCATCATCAGCATGATGAACACTGTGGCTGTGGCCATGCGCATTTGCCCAGCGCACAGCAAATGGCGGGCGCCGTTAATGGCAAAACGCAGCTGTTGGTGGTGATCTCCATGGGGCTGCGTCCCTGTTCAGGCGCGATCATGATGCTGCTGTTTTCTAAAGTGATTGGCGTGTATCTGTGGGGCGTCCTTTCTGCCGCCGTTATGGCGGTGGGGACCGCCCTGACCATTTCTGCCATTGGCTTACTGGTGCAGCGTTCCCGCGCGCTGGCGCAACGTCTTGGCGCGGACAGCCAGGTGGGTAAAGGTGCGCGCAGCCTGTTGCCTGTGCTGGCGTTAGTGGGCAGCCTGACGTTGATTGTTGTGGGCTGTGCGCTCTGGCAGTCTGCTCAGCCTGGTTTTACCGGCGGTATCCGACCCTTTTAATTTCTGCGGCGGCGGAAGATATTCCCCGCTGCCGGGATCCTCGCATTTTCGCTTCGCAACTATTTTTATTTTCTCTTGCACGTTGAGTGGTGAAAATAGTTTTCACTGACTACGCTGTTTATAGTTATTGCGAACCCCTGTCTGGGAATGAAAAAAACGACACTCACCTGCTATGTGTTGCGAGGGAAATATCTCATGGCTGATACCCGTATTAATAATGGCTACAACGATCCGCTCGTCACCGGAGCGGCAGGCTTACCCCTTAAACGCATTTCCTGGAGTGCCGTTTTTGCCGGTGTAATTTGTGCTTTGATTATTCACATATTATTAACCTTGCTGGGTACGGCAATTGGTGCTACCACCATTGACCCTTTGCAGGAAGATAATCCATTTAAACATCTTGGAACGGGTGCCCTAGTCTGGACGGCCATTGAAATGCTGATCGCTATTGCCGCCGGTAGCTACGTCGCCGGTCGCCTGGCGCAGCGTGAAGGCGCACTGCACGGCTTGCTGATGTTTGGTATTAGTACCGTCTTAACTATTTACCTGGCCGTGAGCCTTGCCAGTAGCGTATTAGGCGGCGCCATGAATATTCTTGGTACGGGTTTCCAGGCAGTAGGAAGTGGTATTTCAGCCGCTGCGCCATCGGTTACCCAAATGGCTAAAGAAAAACTGCAGCAAAATAATATTAATTTAGACAATATGCAGCAAGAACTGGAAACGACGCTGCGTCAAACGGGTAAGCCTGAATTACAACCGGAAAATCTGAAGCAGGATGCGAATAATGAAGCGCAGAATGCCGAAAATCAGGCAAATAACACGGCTAATCATCCACAAACGGCAGACACAGATTTAGCAAACTGGTTTAAAGGCGTTATTGCTCGTCATTCAGATACTTTACAGGCCGCCGATCGTGATGCTTTAAAAAATATTATTAAAGCGCGGACCGGAAAAAGCGATCAGGAAGCTGAACAGATCGTCAATCAGGCAGAACAAAGCTATCAACAGGCTATGCAGAAATATCAGGAACTGAAAAAACAGGCAGAGCAGAAAGCGCGTGAAGCCGGCGAGCAGGCGGCGAAAGCAACCGCGAAAGCCAGCTGGTATGCTTTCTTTATCCTGATTATTGAAGCGGTACTGGCAGGCGTGATGGGAATGGTAGGACGTCGTACTCAGCCACGTCAGGTGTTAACGCACGAACGTCGTTAATCCCAAGGCAATAAGAAAGGCGGCACGTTATCGTGCCGCCTTTTCTTTTAGCGCTTCAGCGCTTCGCTCAGCTCTTCGCGCATCGCCGATAACAGCGATTTCACCACGCGAGGGTTACCGGCAACGATGTTGCCTGAATGCAGGTAGCCGTGGTTGCCGGTGAAGTCAGTGACCAGTCCGCCCGCTTCGCGCACCAGCAGTTCACCCGCCGCGAAATCCCACGGTTTCAAACCAATTTCAAAGTAGCCATCAACGCGGCCTGCGGCGACGTACGCCAGATCCAGCGCAGCGGAGCCGGTGCGACGGAAATCGGCACACTGCGTAAACAGCTTGGTCATGATGTTCATATAAGCTGGGGCGTGCTGTTTGAGCTTGAAGGGGAAACCGGTGGCAAGAATGGTGCCATCCAGATCGCGAGCGATACTGCCGCGCAGGCGGTAACCATTCAGCTGCGTGCCCTGTCCGCGTACGGCGCTGAACAGTTCATTACGCATAGGATCGTAAACGACAGCCACTTCTGTACGGCCTTTAATACGAACGGCAATAGAAACAGAGAAGTGGGGCAGGCGTTTAATAAAGTTGGTGGTGCCATCCAGCGGATCGATTACCCATTGAATATCCTGATCTTCGCCCTCAAGCTCACCGCTTTCTTCAGTGATGATGGTATGTTTTGGGTAAGATTTACGAATGACTTCGATAATCAGGCGTTCTGCGTCGCGGTCAACATTCGTTACGAAGTCGTTGCTGCCTTTCTGGCTGGCCTCGACAGCGTCCGGGGTTTCATAATTCTTGGCAATTAAATTTCCGGCCTTGCGCGCTGCGCGCACGGCAATGTTGAGCATTGGATGCATCGGTATCTCTCGCTGGATGTTAAAGAACGGGGAAAACGGCGCGGAGTATAGCAGGGTGTTCGGTAAATGTCCTGCTTTATGTTAGAGTACGCGTCATCATTTTCTGACCGATCCCAACTCTTATGCTGCAAAATATTCGTATCGTGCTGGTGGAAACTTCTCATACCGGCAACATGGGCTCCGTAGCGCGCGCCATGAAAACCATGGGGTTAACTAACCTCTATCTGGTGAATCCGCTGGTGAAGCCAGACTCTCAGGCTATCTCTCTGGCAGCGGGTGCCAGTGATGTTATCGGTGAGGCAAAGATTGTAGACTCCCTGGATGAAGCCATTGCCGGGTGCAGCCTGGTGGTCGGCACCAGCGCCCGCTCGCGATCTCTGCCGTGGCCGATGCTGGACGCCCGGGAATGCGGCGTGAAAAGTATTGAAGAAGGGCAGCAGGCGCCTGTCGCGCTGGTGTTTGGCCGTGAACGCGTCGGACTGACAAACGACGAATTGCAAAAGTGTCACTACCACGTGGCCATTCAGGCGAATCCGGAATACAGCTCGCTGAATCTCGCGATGGCCGTGCAGATCATTGCTTATGAAGTGCGTATGGCCTGGCTTCAGGCGCAAGAGAACCAAACCCCAAAACCGCAGTACGACGCTTCCCCTTATCCGCTGGTGGACGATCTGGAACGCTTCTATCAGCACATGGAAAACATGATGCTGGAAAGCGGGTTTATCCGTGAAGCCAACCCGGGCCAGGTCATGAGCAAACTGCGTCGTCTGTATACGCGCGCCCGTCCTGAACGCGATGAGCTCAATATTTTGCGCGGTATGCTCTCGTCTTTCGAGAAGCGAAAAGGAACCAGAACGGACGGCGAATAATAGTTGAGTAAATTACCAGGTTAAATACTTGAGTAATTTACTTGGTTAAATAGTTGACCAAATTACTCAGGAATGTCAGACTTGCTGCCATCTTCGCTAATCCTCCGATAACCGGACGCTATTGAGGTTGTATGCTATGAGACTGACATCCAAAGGACGTTATGCTGTTACCGCCATGCTGGACGTTGCCCTTCACTCTCACCAGGGCCCGGTTCCACTGGCAGATATCTCTGAACGCCAGGGCATTTCGCTCTCCTATCTGGAGCAGTTATTCTCGCGTTTACGCAAGCATGGCCTGGTAGCAAGCGTCCGCGGGCCGGGCGGCGGTTATCTGCTAGGTAAAGAAGCCAATGCGATTGCGGTGGGAGAAGTGATCACGGCGGTAGATGAGTCCGTAGACGCCACCAAGTGTCAGGGCAAAGAAGGCTGCCAGGGCGGCGAACGCTGCCTGACTCACGTCCTGTGGCGCGATCTGAGTGTGCGCATTAGTGAGTTCCTGAACAACATTACGCTGGCTGAGCTGGTGAATAATCAGGAAATCCTGGATGTGGCCGACCGTCAGAACGCCAATGACAACCGCCGTTTCCAGAACTCCCGTTCTCAGGAAATCAACGTGAACCTTCGCGCCTCGTAATCCTCCTCTTCTCCGGCCCTTACTGCTAACGCGGTAGGGGCTGAATCTGCTATAAATACGTATGATTTTCTATACGGAGCTGTAGCGCAATGAAATTACCGATTTACCTGGATTACGCCGCTACCACGCCGGCCGATCCGCGTGTGGCCAGCAAAATGATGCAATTCCTGACGCTGGATGGCACGTTTGGTAACCCGGCCTCTCGTTCACACCGTTTTGGCTGGCAGGCCGAAGAAGCGGTAGACGTTGCGCGTAATCAGGTGGCAGAGCTGGTGAATGCTGACCCGCGTGAAATCGTGTTTACCTCCGGTGCCACCGAATCCGACAACCTCGCCATTAAAGGCGCAGCCCAGTTTAATCAGGCGCGCGGCAAGCACATCGTTACCAGCGTAACCGAACATAAAGCGGTGATTGATACCTGCCTGCAACTTGAACGTGAAGGCTTCGACATTACCTGGCTGACGCCCGCCGCCAATGGTCTGATCGCGATTGAGGATTTGCGTGCTGCACTGCGCGATGACACCGTTCTGGTGTCGATCATGCACGTGAACAATGAAATTGGCGTGATTCAGGATATCGCCGCGATGGGCGCGCTCTGCCGCGAACGTGGCATCCTGTTCCATGTTGATGCCACACAGAGCGTAGGTAAGCTCGCTGTCGATCTGAGTGAACTCCCTGTCGATCTGATGTCCTTTTCCGCCCATAAAGTGTATGGCCCCAAAGGGATCGGCGCGCTGTATGTGCGCCGTAAGCCGCGCGTTCAGATCGATGCACAAATCCATGGTGGCGGCCATGAACGCAATATGCGCTCGGGCACCTTACCTGTGCACCAGATCGTGGGGATGGGTGAAGCCTATCGCATTGCCCGTGAAGTCCGCGAAGAAGAGATGGCCCGCTTGTCTGCCCTTCGGGATCGGCTGTGGCAGGGGCTGCGCCAGACCGGCGGCGTCAGCGTAAATGGCGATTTGCAGCACAGCTGTCCCAACATTCTCAACGTAAGTTTCACTGACGTTGAAGGTGAGTCATTGATCATGGCGTTAAAAGATCTTGCGCTGTCGTCTGGATCGGCCTGTACTTCTGCCAGTCTTGAACCCTCCTATGTCCTGCGTGCGCTTGGCCTGAACGAAGAGCTGGCACACAGCTCGCTTCGCTTCTCGCTGGGCCGTTTTACCACGGAAGACGAGATCGATTATGCCATCGCGCTGGTGCAGAAGTCCGTTACGCGCCTGCGTGAACTCATGAAGTCATGATGCATTTGCCAGCCGAGGCTGACAAACTGTGCGCCGACAACATCTGCGGCGTGCAGCGTAACATCTGAATGAAAAAGCCGTCTTAAAACAGGCTGGATGAAACGAATAACGAATACGGAGCCCTACAATGAATACACAACCGATGAATATTACGCTCAGCAGCCAGCCCGCCGATGCGCGCTGGGGCGAAAAAGCGCTGTTAAGCAGCAATGATAACGGCATGACCCTGCACCTGCGTGAAGCGGATGCCTTGATGACCATTCAACGGGCCGCCCGTAAACTGGATGGCCAGGGCATTCGTCATGTTTCACTGGCTGGCGAAGGCTGGCACCTTGAGCAGTGCTGGGCATTCTGGCAGGGTTATCGCGGGCCTAAGGGCAAAAACCAGGTGGACTGGCCGCAACTGGGTGAACACGAGCAGGCGGAGTTCGATCGCCGCCGCAAAATTGTTGGCTGGGTGCGCGACACCATTAATTTACCAGCCGACGATCTGGGCCCGGAAACGCTGGCGCACAGCGCCATTGACTTACTCAGTGAGCTGGGTGGTGAGGCCGTCAGCTATCGCATCACCAAAGGCGACGACTTACGCGAACAAGGCTACATGGGCCTGCACACCGTGGGTCGCGGCTCTAACCGCCCGCCGGTCTTTCTGGCGCTGGATTTCAACCCAACCGGAGACAGCGAGGCACCTGTTTACGCCTGTCTGGTGGGCAAAGGCATTACCTTTGATACCGGCGGCTACAGCCTGAAACCGAGCGCTGGCATGGACTCAATGAAGTCGGACATGGGCGGCGCGGCCACCGTCACCGGTGCGCTGGCGCTGGCGATCGCGCGCGGGCTGAATAAGCGGGTTAAACTTTACCTCTGCTGCGCGGATAACATGGTCAGCAGCAATGCCTTCAAACTGGGCGACATCATTCGCTACCGCAACGGCAAGTCGGTAGAGGTCATGAACACCGACGCTGAAGGCCGCCTGGTACTGGCTGATGGCCTGATTGATGCCAGCGAGCAGAACCCGACGCTTCTGATCGATGCGGCAACCCTGACCGGTGCCGCGAAGACGGCGGTCGGCAATGATTATCACGCGCTGTTTACCTTTGACGATGGCCTGGCGCAGTCGGTGATGGGCAGCGCAGTCAGCGAAAACGAACCTTTCTGGCGTTTGCCGCTGGCGGAATTCCATCGCAACCATCTGCCATCGAACTTCGCCGACCTGAACAACATCGCCAGTCCGGCGCATTCGGCAGGTGCCAGCAGCGCTGCCGCGTTCCTGTCGTACTTCGTCAGCCACTATCAGCAGGGCTGGTTACATATTGACTGCTCAGCGACCTATCGCAAAAGCGCGGTCGATCAGTGGGCTGCCGGTGCAACCGGTCTGGGTGTCCGTACCCTCGCCAACCTGTTACTGAAATAAGCGCAATCCAGCGGTGACCTGGTCACCGCTTTCTCAAGGTAGAAGTAAACTATGAACCGTCTTGAAGAGGTGCTGAAGCTGGCCGCGACCGAGCCTGCGCACCGGCCTGAATTTTTCCAGCTGTTGCTGGAAGCTGACGTCTGGGTGCCCGGCGAAAGCACCAGCCAGCAACTGGATGCCAGTACGCCGGTGGATCTCCAGCACTGGGAAAAAGAGGATGGCAGCAGCGTCATACCGTTTTTTACCTCCGAACAGGCGATGAGCGAAGCCGTTGAGAGCGAACAGGCGTATTTACGTTTACCCGTGCGCACCCTGTTTGACATGACGCGTGGCGAAACCCTGTTTTTGAACCCAAAACTGCCGACGGGAAAAGAGTTCTCCGCGGCGGAAATCAGCCATCTGCTGGGCGAAGAGGGCAGTGCACTCACTCAGCAAAGCGTGCTGGAAGGCGGGCAGTCACTGCTGCTGTCGGAAGTGGCAGAACCGCCTGCCCAGATGATTGACTCTCTGACCCAGCTGCTCAGCAAATATAAGCAGGTGAAACGCGCCTTTGTTGCCAGCATTCGTGAACGCGCGGATGAGGAACCTAACCTGCTGATTGGGATTGAAGCGGACTGCGATATTGAGGCCATTATTCAGGCCGCTGGCAGCGTCGCCAGCGACACGTTACTGGATGACGCACCCATTGATATCTGCGAGGTCACGGCAGACGATCGCGGCATCAGCCACTTCTTTACCGCCCACATCACGCCCTTTTATGAACGTCGCTGGGGGAGTTTCCTGCGCGAGTTCAAAGGCGGTCAGCGTATTATCTGACAACGCGCGCGGCCTCACCGGCCGCGCGTCTTCTTATTTCGCAATCGGCAAATCGTCCCGGCTTCCCCATTCGCCCCAGGAACCGTCATAGAGCGTAGCCTCCCGAACGCCCAGCGACGTCAGCGCCAGAATCAACACGACCGCCGTAACGCCTGAGCCACAGGTGGCGACAACGGGTTGCGTCAGGTCCACGCCCGCCTGGGCAAACAGGGCGCGCAGTTCGGACTCTGGCTTCAGTTGTCCCTGTTCAACCAACAGGTTCCACGGCAGATTCAGACTGTTGGGAATGTGCCCGCGATGTAAACCAGGACGCGGTTCATCTACCTCGGCATTGAAGCGGTTAGCCGCACGGGCATCCACAATCTGTGCGCCACCTTCATGGCTAATCAACAGCACGTCAGTCAGGCGTTTCACCAACCCGTCATCGAACTCAGCCTCGAATTCGCCCTCAGGCAGGCTCACTTCCCCCTCCGCCAGCGCAAAGCCTGCGGCTTTCCAGCCCTGCAAACCGCCAGCCAGAATGGAAACCCGGGCGACGCCGAAAGCGCGCAGCATCCACCAGGCGCGCGGGGCAGAAAACAGGTTGCCCTCATCATAAACAATCAGATGTTTATCACTGTTGACGCCAAGCTCGCGCATGGCCACGGCAAAGCTTTCAGCGCGCGGGAGCATATGCGGATAGGGGCTGGTGTGATCGGAAAGTGCTTCAATATTAAAGAAAGGTGCCTGGGGCAAATGACCCGCCAGGTATTCAGCCTGGATATTGCGAACCGCATCCATGCCTGACGGCAGCATACGTGCGTCCAGTACCTGCAGCGTTTCATCGTTGTAGTGTTCTTGTAACCAGTCGGCGGACACAAACAGTGGCGTCGTCATAACAACCTCATCTCAGCAATCTGTCATGCCAGTGTCGGGTAATATGCACACCATCTCAAGAGAAGCGTTGATTAAATGCGAGCGTTGATGTGAAATTGCCCAGCGTTATATAACAATTCCCCTGGGGCCCGGTGAAGGATTTACCATGAAAAAACGCATTAACCGGCTGCTGTTCAGCATGCTGATCGGTGGTTCGCTGCTGTCTGTCGCCACCTTACCTGTTATTCCTGTCAGTGCAGAAACCCCTGCAGCCAGCGCGCAGGCCAGCAAACCACTCACCATTATCGATCTCTCTGAATTACAGCTTGATGGCGCGGCGGCGCTGGTTTTAACCTTTAATCAGCCGCTGGATGACAAGCAGAATCTGGCGCAAAAGGTCAGGTTGATCGACGATAAACACGGCAAAGTCGATGGTGGTTGGGAGCTTTCCAGCAATCGTAAAGCCCTGCGTTTTCGCCATCCTGAACCCTCTCGTCAGTTCACCGTGACCGTCGATTCGGGCTTGCGCGCCGCCAGCGGTGAGACGCTTACAATGGCCTACAGCAAAAAAATCACTACCCGCGACATTGAGCCGATGGTGGGCTTTGCCAGCCGAGGCTCCCTGTTGCCGTTGCGTATCGCGCAGGGGCTGCCGGTACTGGCGTTGAACGTAGACCAGGTGGATGTGGATTTTTTCCGAATCAAAAATGCGGGCCTGGCGGAATTCCTTTCCCAGTGGAATTACGGTAACAACCTCTCTACCTGGCAATCTCAGGAGCTGCTGAAAACCAGCCAACTGGTGTATACCGGCCGCTTTGAACTCAACCCGGCCCGTAACACGCGGGAAAAACTGCAGTTGCCGCTGAAAGACATTAAGCCGCTTCAGCAGCCAGGGGTTTATCTGGCGGTTATGAAGCAGGCGGGCACTTATCACTACAGCATGCCTGCGACGCTGTTTACCCTGAGCGATATCGGCCTGTCGCTGCACCGCTTTCCCACCCAGTTTGAACTCTTCGCACAGAGTCTGGAAAACGGCGCACCGCTTTCCGGCGTCAGTATCAGGCTGTTGAATGATAAAGGCCAGGTGCTGCAAAAGGGCACCAGCGACAGCAGCGGTCATTTGCGCCTTAATGCAGACGAAAAAGGCAAGTTCCTGCTGGCCATGAAGGGCGAACAAACTTCGCTGATCGACCTGGCGCGCCCTGCTCTGGATTTAGCCGAATTCCCCGTAGCGGGGCCCGAAGGCTATGACAAACAGCTCTTCGTCTTCGGCCCACGAGATATTTATCGGCCTGGCGAAACGGTGATCGTCAATGCGCTGCTGCGCGATGCGGACGGCAAGCCTTTACCTGCCCAACCGGTTAAGGCTGAGCTGGTACAGCCCGACGGCGAGGTAGTGCGCACGGTGGTCTGGCAGCCGCAGGACGGTTTCTATCAGCAGCGGTTTGCTTTACCGGCTTCGGCGATGACCGGCGGCTGGATGCTGCGGCTGAATACCGGTGATAACCAGCTGCGGCAGTGGCATTTCCGCGTTGAGGATTTTCTGCCTGAGCGCATGGCATTAACGCTGAAAAACGATCAACAACCCCAGCCTGCGGATGCCGATATTACGTTCGACATTGAGGGGCGCTATCTGTATGGCGCGCCTGCGGCAGGGAATCAGCTGCAGGGACAGCTCTATCTGCGTCCGGCCCGTGAGGCGGTTGCTGCGCTGCCGGGCTACCAGTTTGGTGACATCACCGAACAGGGCCTGAAGCGCAGTCTGGACGATGTCGATCTTAAGCTTGACGCCAACGGCAAGGCGCAACTGACCGTGGATAATCAGTGGGATCAACTTCACTCACCGCTGAACCTGATACTGCAGGCCAGCCTGCTGGAAACCGGCGGTCGTCCGGTCACCCGACGTGCTACTCAGGCCATCTGGCCGGCGGACGCGTTGCCCGGTATCCGTCCGCTGTTTGGCAATAAGGCGATCTACGATTACCGCAGTGACAGCTATCACGATGAGCCGACCGTGCCGGAAAACAGCCTGGCAGAATTCGATATTGTTTATGCCAACAGTCAGGGCGCTAAGCTGGCGGCAGATAAGCTTGACGTACGCTTAATTCGTGAACGGCGTGACTACTACTGGAGCTTCTCTGACAGTGAAGGCTGGCAGTCACGTTACGATGCCAAAGACCTGCAGGAAGATGAGCAATCTGTCAGCATTCCCGCTGACGGCAGCACCAAGGTCAGCTTCCCGGTTGAGTGGGGCAGCTACCGGCTTGAGGTCCAGTCGGGTGAAAAAATCATCAGCAGCGTGCGTTTTCAGGCGGGCTATGACTGGCAGGATAATACCAATGGTACAGGCGCGCTGCGTCCGGACCAGGTCAAACTGAAGCTGGATAAAGCGGCATACCAACCGGGTGAAACCGTCCATTTGCAGGTCGAATCGCCCACGGCCGGAAAAGGCTATCTGATGGTGGAATCCAGCAGCGGGACGCTCTGGTGGCAACCCTTAACGGTGCCGCAGGGTGGAACCCAGGTGGACGTGCCGATCGCGGCCAACTGGCAGCGCCACGATCTCTATTTCAGTGCCATCGTGGTGCGGGAAGGGGACAAAACCAGTGGTGCCACGCCGAAACGGGCGGTCGGACTGTTACATCTGCCGATGGCGACCGAGGCGCGACGTTTAACGCTGACGCTGGACGCACCCGATAAGGTTCGTCCTGAGCAGAACCTGACGGTGAACGTTCAGGCCAGCCGTGAAGGCGGCCCGCTGCCTGACAAGGTGCACGTCCTGCTGTCAGCGGTAGACAGCGGTGTGTTAAGCGTGACGGATTATAAAACGCCCGATCCCTGGACGGCTTTTTTCGGTCGCAAGCGTTATAACGTCGATCAGTACGATGTGTTTGGTCAACTGATTGAAAGCGGTGGACGGCTGGCTGCTCTGCGCTTTGGCGGAGACGGTGAAGACGAATCCATGACGCGCGGCGGTAAAAAACCGGTCACCCACGTCAATATCGTGGCGCAGCAGTTGCAGGCCGTTACGCTGGATAAAAACGGCAAGGGTGCCATTACGCTGCCCATTCCGGCCTTTAACGGCGAGTTGCGCTTAATGACGCAGGTCTGGAGCGATGACAGCTTTGGCGCTGCCGAACGTAAGCTGGTGGTGGCTGCCCCGCTGGTCAGCGAACTGGCCACGCCGCGTTTTCTGGCCAGCGGCGACAGCGCGTCACTGGCGCTGGATATCACCAATCTGACGGACCTGCCGCAAACGCTGAAGGTCGATTTGACTGCCAAAGGTCTGATAGGACTGTCGGGCGCGGCCACACAAAATGTGACGCTGGCACAAGGCGAAAGGACCACCCTGCAGGTGCCCGTGACGGCGAAAACCGGGTTTGGTGACGGCGAAGTGCAGGTGCAGATTTCAGGGCTGAACCTGCCCGGTGAGACGGTGCGGCCCAGCCAGCAGACGTGGAAGATTGGCGTCAGGCCGCCTTATCCTGCGCAAACCCTCAATTTTGCCGCTGTGATTGACCACGATCGCCCCTGGCAGGTCACGGCGGCGGCGTTTGCGGGTCTGGATGCAGAAACCCTGAGTGGACAACTGACCCTGAGTAATCGTCCGCCTTTAAATATCGCCAGCTACATCAGTGCGCTTTATGCCTATCCCTATGGCTGTCTGGAGCAGACCACCAGCGGTCTCTGGCCGTCGCTCTATACCAGTCAGGCGCAGCTCAGCGCTATGGGGATAAAAACCAGCAGTGATGACGTTCGTCGGGCCGCCGTTGACACCGGCATCGCCCGTCTGGCCGGGATGCAGCGTGCTGACGGCAGCTTTGGGTTGTGGAGTAAGCAGAGTGAAGAGGAGTTCTGGCTCACACCTTACGTTACTGACTTTTTACTGCGCGCCAGCGAAGCGGGCTATGCCTTGCCCCCTGACGTGATTGATCGGGCTAACGCACGGCTGCTGCGTTATTTACAGGACCCTTCACAAATTACCGCTAGTGGCAGTGCCGACACCGATGCATTGCGTTTCAGCGTTCAGGCTTATGCCGGCCTGGTGCTGGCGCGTCAGCAGCGTGCGCCACTGGGCGCGTTGCGTGCGCTTTATGAAAAGCGTGACAAGGCCAAATCGGGGCTGGCGCTGATGCAGTTGGGTGTCGCGCTGAAGCTGATGGGGGATGGACAGCGTTCGCCGCTGGCTGTGATGCAGGGCGCCACGCTGTCACGACCTGAAAGCAGCTGGTTTGGCGACTACGGCAGTACGGTGCGCGATGAGGGGATGATGATCGCCCTGTTAGCGGAATATCAGCTGCAGCCGGAACTGCAAAACAGCCTGCTGCTCTCTTTGTCGAAAGAGCTGAACGGCAAGCGCTGGCTCTCTACTCAGGAGAACAATGCGCTTTACCTGGCGGCGCGCACGCTGCAAACCGCACAGGGTAAGGATTGGCAGGCGATATTACAGGGTGATCAACCGCCCGTAAGCAGCAGTGGGCCTGTGAATAAAGGGCTGGATAGTCAACAGCTGGCGCAAGGCGTTGACGTGAGCAATCCCGGCACGGCACCGCTGTATGGCAGCCTGAACGTGGTGGGTTATCCGCTGACGCCGCCGAATCCGGTCAGCCATATGCTGTCTGTTAAGCGAGAGTACTTCACCCTGGACGGTAAACCGGCGGATCTCAATAATCTTCGCAGCGGTGAATTGCTGGTGGTCCGTCTTACCGTGGCCGCGAAACGCCGCATCAGCGATGCGCTGGTCGTGGATCTGTTACCGGCCGGACTGGAGCTGGAAAACCAGAATCTGGCAGACAGCAGTGCCAGCCTGGGTGACAGTGCGGATGCGTTAAAAGAGAGCATGATGGATATGCAGCAGGCCAACATCCGGCATATTGAGTTCCGTGACGATCGCTTCGTTGCCGCGCTGGCAGTGGATACGTATCGTCCTGCAACCCTGATGTATCTGGCGCGCGCAGTGACGCCGGGCAGCTACCATATGCCGCCACCGCAGGTGGAATCGATGTACGTACCTGAGTGGCGGGCGATTGGTTCGACGCCGCAACAGCTGCATGTACAACAGTAGCCGGGCCGGGTTGTGATCAAAAACAGGCACATCAAAAAGCGGTGGGTAGCCCTGCCGCTTTTTATTCTGGCCTTACTGCTTATCCCGCTGATTCTGGATCGGTTATTCCCCTTGCCCCTTAAAGAGGTTCAGCCCGCACGTGTGGTGGTCGCCGAGGACGGCACCCCCCTTTGGCGCTTCGCTGACGACCAGGGCATCTGGCGCTATCCGGTCAATCCCGCTGACGTGTCGCCGACGTACATACAGGCGTTGCTGACCTATGAAGATCGCTGGTTTTGGTATCATCCCGGTATTAATCCGCTCGCCCTGCTTCGCGCGGCCTGGCAGGACCTGCGTCATGGCAGCGTCATTTCGGGTGGCAGCACTTTAACCATGCAGGTGGCCAGAATCATCGACCCACAGCCGCGAACGCTGCGGGGCAAGCTGATTCAGGCATGGCGCGCTCTGCAACTGGAGTGGCATCTCTCTAAATACGATATCTTAACGCTTTATCTTAATCGTGCGCCCTTTGGCGGCACGCTGGAAGGGATTGGAGCGGCAAGCTGGAGCTGGCTGGGTAAAGCGCCGTCACAGATGACAAGGGGCGAGGCGGCGCTAATGGCCGTATTGCCACAGGCACCCAGTCGTTTGCGGCCCGATCGCTGGCCAGAGCGGGCTGAAGCGGCACGTAATAAGGTGCTGGATCGGCTGGCGCAGTATCATGTCTGGTCGCCCCGACGGGTCGCTGAAATCCGCCAGGAACCGGTCTGGCTCCCGCCGCGCCAGATGCCGCAGATGGCGCCGTTACTGGCGCGGCGACTGTTATCGATGACTACGCACGATAAAATCGTCTCTACGCTGGATCCGTCGCTGCAGCGCGAGCTGGAAAGCATGGCGCTGAATGTGAAAAACCAGCTTCCTCCGCGCACCTCACTGGCGATACTGGTGGTGGATCACACCACTATGGCGGTGCGGGGCTACGTCGGTTCCGCCGATTTCGGCGACGACAGCCGTTTTGGTCATGTGGATATGATTGCCAGCGTTCGCTCGCCGGGATCGGTCCTGAAACCCTTTGTCTATGGTATGGCGCTGGACGAGGGGCTCATCCATGCCGAGTCTTTACTGCAGGATGTTCCACGTCGTTTTGGCGATTACCGTCCGGGTAACTTCGATACCGGTTTTCATGGCCCGGTCAGCGCCAGCGAAGCGCTGGTGCGATCACTCAATCTGCCCGCCGTGCAGCTGCTGGAGGCGCTGGGCCCAAAAAATGTGGCCGCACGCCTGCGCAATGTGGGGCTAAATCTACGTTTCCCACCGGGTGCAGAGCCTAACCTGTCGTTGATTCTCGGCGGCACCGGAGCGCGCATGGATGATATCGTGGCGGCCTATAGCGCCTTTGCCCGACATGGCAACGCCGGTCAGCTGCGCTGGATGGCAGACCAGCCCTTACAGGAACGCCCACTGCTTTCGCCCGGTGCGGCCTGGATTATCCGCCGTATTCTGGGCGGTGAGGCTCAGCCTGCGGGTAATGGCAGCGCGCCTGCGGTGGTACCGCTGGCATGGAAGACCGGCACCAGCTACGGCTACCGTGACGCCTGGGCCGTGGGAATCAATCCGCGTTATCTGATTGGCGTTTGGGTCGGACGACCCGATGCAACGCCGGTTGCGGGGCAGTTTGGTTTCGCGTCTGCGGTTCCCGTCATGAATCAGGTTAACAACGTACTGATGAACCGCCTGGCCGGGCGGGCAGTCCCCACCGATCCGCGACCGGCGTCGGTCAGCGTGGCAGGCATCTGCTGGCCTGGCGGGCAGCCGCTGCCCGAGGGAGACGAAAACTGCCGACAACGGCGGCAGAGTTGGGTGCTGAACGACACGCTGCCGCCGACCTTGCTGGCACCGGGACAGGAAAGCCTGAGCGGATTGCACCTGCATTACTGGCAGAACGAACAGGGCTTACGGGTTGCGGCGGATTGCCCGCGAGCCATCAGCCATGAACGTCTGGTGTGGCCTTTGCCGCTGGAAGCCTGGCTGCCGCCGCAGGAGCGTCGGGCGCAGCGCTTACCGGCGGTTGATCCCCGGTGTCCGCCCTTGCAGCAGGGCAGTAGCGCGCCGCTGATTGTGACTGGCGTTATTGACGGGCAGCGCGTTCAGCCGCTGCCGGGCAATACTACGCTGGTGATACCGGTTGCGGTGCAGGGCGGTCAGGGCGTTCAGCGCTGGTGGTTTTTAAACGGCGAGCCGCTCGAAACGCAAAGTCAGAACGGCACCCTGTCGCTACCTCTTGATCGGGCAGGGGACTATCAGCTGGTGGTCATGGATGAGGCCGGTCAGCTGGCCTCTGTCGCTTTTACCCGTGGGTGAGTGTTTTTTGCGCTAAATCAGAGTTGAAAAGTATTAGCCCCGACTCAGATCAAGATTTTTCAATAAATTATGGGTTCGGTGATAGGCAACGTCACACTCAACCCCTATAATCGGCGCCGTTTCTTAGCCGGGGCGCGCGCCCTCGGTTTCTTCAGAACGTCAAGACAGAGGTCATCATGGCAATCGAACGTACTTTTTCTATCATCAAGCCAAACGCCGTCGCTAAAAACGTGATCGGTGCCATCTACAACCGTTTTGAAAGCGCAGGCTTCAAAATCGTTGGCGCAAAAATGCTGCAGCTGAGCAAAGAGCAGGCTGAAGGTTTTTACGCAGAGCACCAGGGCAAGCCGTTCTTCGACGGTCTGGTTGAATTCATGACGTCTGGTCCGGTTGTGGTTTCTGTACTGGAAGGTGAAAATGCCGTTCAGCGTCACCGTGACCTGATGGGTGCAACTAACCCTGCTAACGCGCTGGCTGGCACACTGCGTGCAGACTACGCTGACAGCTTCACCGAGAACGCAACCCACGGTTCAGATTCTGCCGAATCAGCCGCCCGTGAAATTGCCTATTTCTTCGGCGAAAACGAAATCTGCCCGCGCACCCGTTAATTGCTTAACGACTGACGCGTACAGGGCTTTACAAAAATCTGCTGAACACGGGCAACTCTAGCCTGTTATCAGGTAGCAGATGTTGTACAATATTGCGCCTTCATTGAGCCAGCTTAGTGAAGGCGCAATTTTTTTCTTTTCCCAACAGCGCCATAACGTGTAACAACGAGGCCAGAGAACATTATGTCCGAACAGATTGTGACGTCCGCGTCCACCTCGCCTATTTCCGTCTCACCCAAAAGCCAAAAAATCAACCTGCTGGATCTCAACCGTCAGCAAATGCGTGAGTTTTTTGTCTCGCTCGGTGAAAAACCCTTCCGTGCCGATCAGGTGATGAAGTGGATTTACCACTACTGCTGCGATGATTTCGAGCAGATGACCGACATTAACAAGAAGCTGCGTAACCGGTTAATGGAACTCACCGAAATTCGCGCCCCGGAAGTGGCTGAAGAGATGCGCTCAACGGATGGCACCATTAAATGGGCTATTCGCGTCGGCGATCAGCTGGTTGAAACGGTGTATATCCCGGAAGGGGATCGCGCCACCTTATGTGTCTCCTCTCAGGTGGGTTGCGCGCTGGAATGTAAATTCTGCTCGACGGCGCAGCAGGGCTTTAACCGCAATCTGCGCGTGTCAGAAATTATTGGTCAGGTCTGGCGTGCCGCAAAAATCGTTGGTGCGGCCAAAGTGACCGGTCAGCGTCCTATCACCAACGTGGTGATGATGGGCATGGGTGAGCCGTTGCTCAACCTGAATAATGTGGTTCCGGCCATGGAAATCATGCTGGATGACTTCGGTTTTGGTTTGTCGAAACGCCGTGTCACCCTGTCGACCTCGGGCGTTGTGCCTGCCCTGGACAAGCTGGGCGACATGATCGACGTTGCGTTGGCGATTTCGCTGCATGCGCCAAACGATAAACTGCGTGACGACATCGTACCCATTAACAAGAAATACAATATTGAAACCTTCCTGGCGGCGGTTAAACGCTATATTGGTAAGTCCAATGCGAACCAGGGACGCGTCACGATCGAATACGTGTTGCTGGATCATGTCAACGACAGCACCGATGACGCGCATGAACTGGCGGCATTGCTGAAAGAAACGCCGTGTAAGATCAACCTGATTCCATGGAACCCCTTCCCCGGGGCACCTTATGGTCGCAGCTCGAACAGCCGCATTGACCGCTTCTCCAAGGTGTTAATGGATTACGGCTTTACCACTATCGTGCGTAAAACCCGTGGTGATGATATTGATGCCGCCTGCGGCCAGTTGGCCGGGGAAGTGATTGACCGTACGAAACGCACCCTGCGTAAGAAAATGGCGGGCGAAGCCATATCTGTGAAGGCGCTCTGAAAGGCTGACTAACAGGGTTTTCCATTCCGTCTCTGCGTGGCAGGCTGCTGCCAGCCACAGCGATAACAGGATGGAAAGGCGATGGGCAAAGGGATATGCACGGCATTACTGGCCGTTTTTGTTGTAAGCGGTTGTGTCCGTTCGCCGACCCAACCGGGGGCAGCGGAGCTTCGTTTGCAACTGGGTATGCACTACCTCGCGGTAGAGGATTATCCTGCTGCGCGCCGTAATCTCTTACGGGCGCAGGCGGCCGCTCCCCAGGATTACCGCGTACCCCTGGCATTGGCCCGGCTGGCTCAGCGGCAGGGGCACACTGCCGCAGCGCATTATCATTTTCAGCACGCGCAGCGAATTGCGCCACATAATGGTTACATCCCTAACAATTACGGTGCGTTTCTTTGCGCTTTAGGGCAGTATGATGAAGCGCATCAACAGTTTATCCGGGCGAAGGGTGCGCAGGAAGGAGACGCCCGTATCGATGCGTATGAACTGTCGGGGTATTGTTATCTGCGGGCAGGAAACAGAGAAGCAGCGCGTGCTGCTTTGTCGTATGCGCTCGATGCGGACCAGAGTAAAGGAGCGTCGCTACTAGCCGAAGCTGAAAGCGCGGTCGAAAATGACCAGTGGGCTAACGTAGCGCTATTATTAGAGCTTTACCAGCCGCTGCCGGAGACGGCACGCAGCCTGGCGTTACACATACGTTTCGCCGCGCAACAGGGAAATGCCGCAGACGTTTCACGTTATGGCGACCAGTTAGCGCGACGTTTTCCGCAATCGATACAGTACCAGCGTTATTTAGCTAATGAATACTGAAGCCACTCAAGAAAATTCTGCAGTTCATTCCACAGGTACACGCCTGCGTCTGGCCCGTGAACAAATGGGACTCACGCAGCAACATGTTGCTGAACGCCTGTGCCTGAAACTTACTACCGTACGTGATATTGAAGAAGACAAATCACCTGCGGATTTAGCCTCTACCTTCCTGCGCGGTTACATCCGTTCTTATGCGCGTCTGGTGCACATTCCTGAAGAGGAACTGCTGCCGATGATGGAAAAGCAGACGCCGGTTCGTGCCGCAAAAATTGAGCCGATGCAAAGCTTCTCCCTGGGCAAACGGCGTAAGAAACGCGACGGCTGGCTGATGATTTTTACCTGGCTGGTGGTCTTTGTCGTGATCGGCCTGACAGGCGCCTGGTGGTGGCAGAACCATAAAGCCTCACAGGATGAGCTGGTGTCGATGGCCGATCAAAACGGCAGTAACAGCGACAGCAGCCAGTCTATCCCCCTGGGACAGACGAACGGCGCATCAACCGATAACAGCACCAGCGTGCCGTTGAGCAATAATGCCGCCAGCACACCGGCGAACGCCGATGAATCCACCGGCACGGCGCCTGCTGAAAACAGTAACAGCAGTAACAGCACTGCCGCGGCTGCCCAGCAGGAAGAGAATAACGCCGTTGTTTCGCCTTCTCAGGCACCGACTTCGACCAGCCCCGCACCGGCCAGCACCAATACGGCGCAGCAGATGCCAGTGGGCGCGGCGGCGGTTAGCGAACCGGCGGCGGATCCGAATGCCGTGGTGATGACCTTTACCGGCGACTGCTGGCTGGAAGTCAGCGATGCAACAGGTAAGAAACTGTTTAGCGGTATCCAGCGCAGCGGTGGCAAGCTGAGCCTGTCAGGCACGGCTCCCTATCGTCTGAAAATTGGCGCGCCATCCGTGGTTCAGGTGCAATATCAGAATAAACCCGTTGATTTAAGTCGCTTTATCCGTAATAACCAGGTTGCTCGCCTGACGTTGGGTGCGCAATAACAGCGTATCGCGTGTACCGGGCAATTGTGGAGAAGAAATATGCATAACCAAGCACCCATTATCCGTCGTAAGTCTAAACGTATTTACGTCGGCCAGGTGCCCATTGGCGACGGTGCGCCAATCGCCGTTCAGTCGATGACCAACACCCGCACGACTGACGTAGCCGCGACGGTCAATCAGATCAAAGCCCTTGAGCGCGTAGGCGTCGATATCGTCCGCGTCTCGGTGCCCACCATGGATGCCGCCGAAGCGTTTAAGCTGATTAAGCAGCAGGTGAACGTCCCCCTGGTGGCTGATATCCACTTTGACTACCGTATTGCGCTTAAAGTCGCGGAGTATGGAGTGGACTGCCTGCGTATCAATCCGGGTAATATCGGTAATAACGAGCGTATTCGTGCGGTGGTAGACTGCGCCCGCGATAACAATATCCCCATTCGTATCGGTGTTAACGCCGGATCGCTGGAAAAAGATCTGCAGGAAAAATACGGTGAGCCTACACCGCAGGCCCTGCTGGAATCGGCGATGCGCCATGTCGATCATCTGGATCGTCTTAACTTCGATCAGTTTAAAGTCAGCGTGAAAGCCTCTGATGTGTTTCTGGCGGTTGAATCCTATCGTCTGCTGGCAAAACAGATCGAGCAGCCGCTGCATCTTGGTATTACCGAAGCGGGCGGTGCACGTGCCGGTGCGGTGAAATCGGCGATTGGTCTGGGGCTGTTACTGGCCGAAGGCATTGGCGACACGCTGCGTATTTCTCTGGCAGCCGATCCGGTTGAAGAGGTAAAGGTTGGCTTTGATATCCTGAAGTCGCTGCGCATCCGCTCTCGCGGGATCAACTTCATCGCCTGTCCGACCTGTTCACGTCAGGAGTTTGACGTCATTGGCACGGTAAACGCGCTGGAGCAGCGACTGGAAGACATTATCACGCCGATGGATGTCTCCATCATCGGTTGCGTGGTGAATGGGCCTGGCGAAGCCACCGTTTCTACGCTGGGCGTGACCGGCAGTAATAAGAAAAGCGGCTTCTATGAAGATGGCGTGCGCCAGCGCGAACGTCTGGACAATGACGATATGATCGATCAACTGGAAGCGCGCATTCGTGCCAAAGCGGCCATGCTGGATGAAACTCGTCGTATTGACGTGCAGCAACTGGAAAAATAATCCGTTGCGTGTACGGCGTGCATGACTTTTTTAGCTGAACCTGTGCGGTTTCATCCTCATGAGGTATGATGCCGGACAGGTTTTTTTGCATTAAGAGATTTTAACGTGGCGAAGAATATTCAAGCGATTCGCGGGATGAACGATTTCCTGCCTGCGGATACGGCCATCTGGCAACGGGTTGAAGATGTACTGAAGTCAGTGCTGGCGAGTTATGGTTACAGCGAAATTCGCTTACCCATCGTAGAGCAGACTCCTCTTTTCAAACGCGCAATTGGTGAAGTCACCGATGTGGTTGAAAAAGAGATGTATACCTTTGACGATCGCAATGGCGAAAGCCTGACGCTTCGTCCGGAAGGCACGGCGGGCTGCGTGCGCGCAGGTATCGAACACGGTCTGCTTTATAACCAGGAACAGCGCTTGTGGTACATGGGGCCGATGTTCCGCTACGAGCGTCCTCAGAAAGGGCGTTACCGCCAGTTTCATCAGATAGGCGTTGAAGTCTTTGGTCTGCAGGGGCCGGACATTGATGCCGAACTGATCATGCTGAACGCACGCTGGTGGAAAGCGTTGGGCATCGCCGACCATGTTCGTCTGGAACTGAACTCCATTGGTTCGCCTGAAGCCCGTGCCAACTATCGCGATGCGCTGGTGGCGTTTCTGGAACAGCATAAAGAGGCGCTGGATGAAGACTGTAAGCGCCGTATGTACAGTAACCCGATGCGCGTGCTCGACAGTAAAAATCCTGATATTCAGACGCTGCTGAACGATGCGCCTCAGTTGGGCGATTATCTGGATGTGGAGTCACGCGAGCATTTTGACGGGCTGCGCGCGCTGTTAGACGACGCGGGTATTGCTTACACGGTGAATCAGCGGCTGGTGCGTGGGCTGGATTATTACAACCGCACGGTGATTGAATGGGTTACCGACAGCCTGGGCTCCCAGGGGACCGTTTGCGGTGGCGGTCGTTATGATGGGCTGGTAGAACAGTTGGGTGGCCGTGCCACACCGGGTGTCGGTTTCGCAATGGGAATGGAACGCCTGGTGTTGTTAGTGCAGGCGGTTAATCCGGAATTTGAACCCGCGCGCAATGTCGATGTCTATGTTATCGCTTCAGGTCAGGGCGTTCAGTCAGCGGCGATGCAGCTGGCAGAAAAACTGCGCGATCACCTGCCTGAAATGAAACTGATGACCAACTTTGGCGGCGGTAACTTCAAGAAGCAGTTCGCCCGTGCGGATAAATGGGGAGCCCGCGTTGCCCTGGTGCTGGGCGAAGATGAACAGAAGGCCGGTCAGGTCGTGATTAAAGACCTGCGCAATGGCGAACAGCAAACGCTGGCGCAGGCGGACGCGGCTGCTGCACTGCGCACGCTGTTGCAGTAAGCGTGTCAAAGCACAACCATTGAAAGGAGAAGGATTGCGTGGAAGTTTATAGCAATGAGAACGAACAGGTTGATGCGCTGCGTCGCTTTTTCGCCAACAACGGTAAAGCCTTAGCCGTAGGCGTGGTTATCGGGATTGCTGCACTGGGCGGCTGGCGCTACTGGTCCAGCCATCAGCAGGATTCCGCGAAAACCGTATCGGCAGAATACCAAAAAGTCACCCGTGCGATGCAGGCCGGTAAGCCAGAAACCCTGGAAGCCGTCAACACGTTCGCCAGCGAAAACAGCAATACTTACGGTGCCCTGGCGGCCCTGGATCTGGCTAAGCAGTATGTCGACAGCAATCAGCTGGACAAAGCCGCTACCTTGCTGCAAAACGGATTGAAAGATACTAAAGATGCCAACCTGCAGGCGGTTATCAACCTGCGCCTGGCACGCATTCAACTGCAACAGAATCAGGCTGATGCGGCACTTAAAACCCTTGACAGTGTGAAGGGTGATGGCTGGACAGCCATTGTCGCTGATATCCGCGGCGAAGCGCTGCTCAGCAAGGGCGATAAGCAGGGCGCGCGCGATGCATGGAGCAAAGGCGTAGAATCTGACGCGTCTCCTGCACTGAAGCAAATGATGCAGATGAAGATGAATAACTTAAGCTAAGCCAGTCAAGAGAGAGCGCATGGAATTACGTAAATACCTGCTGCCGGGGCTGATCTCAGTCACCTTGCTCAGCGGTTGCTCGCTGTTCAGCGGCGAAGAAGATGTAGTGAAAATGGCCCCATTGCCGAAGGTGGAAAACCAGTTTACGCCTCAGACGGTATGGAGTACCGGCGTGGGTGATGGTATCGGTGATTTTTACTCCAACCTGCACCCCACCTGGCAAGACGGCACCGTTTATGCTGCTGACCGCTTTGGTATCGTAAAAGCGCTCGACGCGGCCGATGGTAAAGAAAAATGGAAAGTCGATCTCTCTGAGAAAACCGGCTTCTTCTCGAAAAACCGTTCTGCCATGCTGTCCGGCGGCATCACCGTGAGCGGCGATCGCCTCTATATTGGCAGCGAACGCGGGCAGGTCTATGCACTGAACACCAGCGATGGTGCCATTGCCTGGCAGGCGAAAGCGGCGGGTGAAGCCCTGTCGCGTCCTGTGGTCAGCGATGGTCTGGTATTGATTCATACCAGTAACGGCATGTTGCAGGGCCTGGATCAGGCCACGGGAGCGGTGAAGTGGACCGTCAACCTGGATATGCCTGCGCTGTCACTGCGCGGAGAATCTGCGCCGTCTGTGGCCTTTGGTGGCGCCATTGTGGGCGGCGATAACGGCCGTGTCAGTGCCGTTATCCTGAACCAGGGCCAGTTGATTTGGCAGCAGCGTATTTCACAGCCCAGCGGCGCAACGGAAATTGATCGCCTGAGCGATGTGGATACCACGCCGGTCATTGTCAACGGCGTGGTCTATGCGCTGGCTTACAATGGCAACCTGACCGCACTGGATTTACGCTCAGGTCAGATTTTATGGAAACGTGAAATCGGCGGCGTTAAAGATCTGATTGTCGATGCGGGTCGCATCTACCTGGTCGATCAGGACGATCGTGTGATTGCGCTGAATGCGGATGGCGGTGTCGCTATCTGGCGTCAAAGCGAGCTGCTGCATCGTAATCTGACTTCACCGGTTCTCTATAACGGCTACCTTGTGGTCGGCGACAGCGAAGGTTACCTGCACTGGATGAACACCACCGATGGTCGTTTTGTTGCCCAGCAAAAGCTGGACAGCTCAGGCTTCCAGACTGAGCCAGTCGTCGCCAGCGACAAGCTGCTGATTCAGTCAAAAGACGGTGAAGTTTACGCCATTACTCGCTAACGGGTAAGTTGTCAGGCAGGGTGGTTCCCTGGCACAACGGCTCCTGATTTCATCAGGGGCCGTTTCGTTTTTAGTCAGGCATGGTATCCTTAGCGCCTTAAGCCTGAACTGAGCGGCTAAAGCCGTTATAATCACGCCATTCGGGCGATTTAATACATTATTGAGGCATTGTTATGGTACCTGTGGTCGCGCTGGTTGGGCGTCCCAATGTGGGAAAATCTACGCTATTTAACCGTTTAACCCGCACACGAGATGCGCTGGTAGCGGATTTTCCTGGACTGACTCGCGATCGCAAATATGGTCGCGCCGAAGTGGAAGGGCGCGAATTTATTGTTATCGATACCGGCGGTATTGATGGCACCGAAGACGGTGTTGAAACGCGCATGGCGGAGCAGTCGCTGCTGGCGATCGAAGAAGCCGATGTTGTGCTGTTTATGGTCGACGCTCGCGCAGGCATGATGGCCGCCGATCAGCAAATTGCAAAGCATCTCCGCTCTCGTCAAAAAGCAACGTTTCTGGTGGCGAATAAAACCGACGGACTGGATCCGGATCAGGCGGTGGTGGATTTCTATTCTCTGGGCCTGGGTGAAATTCACGCTATCGCGGCCTCGCACGGTCGTGGCGTAACCAGCCTGCTGGAAACGGCGCTGCTGCCGTGGATGGAAAAGGTCGATCCGGTTGAGGTCACCGAAGAAGATGAAAACGAAGCTTACTGGGCAGCCTTAGCGGCAGAAGAAAACGGTGAGGAAGAGGAAGAAGAAGACGATTTCGATCCCACAACCTTACCGATTAAGCTGGCGATTGTTGGCCGTCCTAACGTAGGTAAGTCTACGTTGACTAACCGCATCCTCGGTGAAGATCGCGTGGTCGTTTACGACATGCCGGGCACCACCCGTGACAGTATCTACATTCCGATGGAACGTGACGGTCGCGAGTATGTGCTGATCGATACAGCGGGCGTACGTAAGCGCGGTAAAATTACGGATACGGTAGAGAAATTCTCAGTCATTAAAACGTTGCAGGCGATCGAAGATGCCAACGTCGTCATGCTGGTGATTGACGCCCGTGCCGGCATTTCCGATCAGGATCTGTCGCTGCTGGGCTTTATTCTCAACAGTGGACGCTCCCTGGTTATCGTCGTGAATAAATGGGATGGCCTGTCGCAGGAAGTGCGTGACGAAGTCAAAGAGACGCTGGATTTCCGCCTGGGCTTTATCGATTTCGCACGCGTGCACTTTATTTCTGCGTTGCACGGCAGCGGCGTAGGCAACCTCTTTGAGTCCGTTACGGAAGCCTACGACTGCTCTACAAAACGTGTCAATACCTCCCTCCTGACGCGCATCATGAATATGGCGGCGGAAGACCATCAGCCACCGCTGGTTCGCGGTCGTCGCGTTAAACTGAAATATGCCCATGCGGGCGGTTACAACCCACCGATTGTGGTGATCCACGGTAATCAGGTTAAAGACCTGCCGGATTCCTACAAACGTTATTTGATGAACTATTTCCGCCGTTCACTTAACGTGATGGGAACGCCCATCCGCATTCAGTTTAAAGAGGGTGAAAATCCTTACGAAGGCAAACGCAATCTGCTGACGCCGACGCAACAGCGCAAACGTAAGCGTCTGATGGCGCATATGAAGAAGAATAAGCGTTAATTGATCGAGGGCCAGGTGGCCCTCTTTTTTTTGCCCTAAGATTGCGTTTATTTGCATAGTCGGATGAAAATATGCGCGCAACGTGTGAAAAATGTTATCAACCCCTGGCCCCTGACGAGATCGATCTTATCTGCACCGGGTGCGGTGTTCGTTATCGCTACCAGCCTGTCTGCCCCGACTGCCATCAGCCCCTTGAGCAACTCAAAAGTTGCGGCGCGACCGACTATTTTTGTCATCATAGTCACGGCTTAATTTCCAGACGTCGTCTCACTTACAGGATTTTTCCTGTCTGAGGCCTGGCCACTTCAACCTGCAACACATGAAGATCCCAACGCTGCGAACCGTAACGGCGTAAAAATTTGTAGCGAAAATGCTATTGCTTCGTAACAAACCCGTTTAAACCTTCACGGGATAACGTACCAGGTGGTACAATTTTGCCGCGTCATGACGGGGGCGCCCCGTGCGGTCTGTCTCCGGAACACATCATTCATTTCATGAACGCGGGTCCGCTTTAATTGGAATAAAACAACGCTGCTTCTTTTACCTGCAACGTGACCGGCGATGAGCCGGGTCGCGCACAGGGCTGGAGCGGTTTTGTTTATCAGGAGAGTAAGTGTTATGGCTGAAACATCATCTCGATCCGGTAAAGGGTTGAGAATATGGTCCGTGCTGCTCGGGCTGGTGCTACTGGCAACCGGCCTGTTCTTTGCGGTTGGCGGGGGACAACTCGCGACGCTTGGCGGCAGTTGGTATTTTCTGGTTGCAGGCATCGTTACGGTGCTGTCAGCCATTCAGTTTTTCCGTGCGAAATCCTCCGCGGTTGTCCTGTTCCTGCTGGTGTTTGTAGGAACGTTAATCTGGGCCGTCATTGACGCCGGACTGCAATTCTGGCCTCTGGTTTCCCGCCTGATGGTGCCTGCAGGTCTGATGATTCTGGCGTTCATCACCTGGCCTGCGCTGCGCAAGCGCGAAAACAAGCCTTCGCTGGCAAAAGTGTCGTATGCCTTTTCTGCCGTGATTGCCGTAGGCATGGTCGCTACCTTAGTTCAGATGTTTCAGCCCCATCCTACCGTTGCCTCAACCGGTCAGGAACTGCCGCTGATTCCGGTAGATAAGTCAAAGCAACAGCAAAACTGGGATCACTACGGGAATACCGCAGGGGGAAGCCGCTTTGTTGCGCTGGACCAGATTACTCGCGATAACGTGAAAGATCTGCAGGTCGCCTGGACTTATCACACCGGCGATATCCCTGAAAGCCCAACCGGCAATGGCGCTGAAGATCAGCAAACGCCGCTGCAGGTGGGAAATACCGTTTATCTTTGCACCCCGCACAACAACGTGATCGCGGTGGAAGCCGACAGCGGTAAGCAGATTTGGAAACGTGAGATTAATGCTCAGGCAGAAGTCTGGCCGCGCTGCCGTGGTCTGGCCTATTTTGATGCGACCAAACCGCTTACCCAGCCGACCCAACCGGGTTCTACGCCGGTTCCTGGCGTTACGCTGGCGGCCGGAGACAGCTGCCAGCGCCGTATTCTGATGAATACCATCGATGCGCGCCTGATTGCCATTAATGCTGATAACGGCGAGTTCTGTGAGGACTTTGGTGACCACGGCATTGTGGATCTCAAAAAGGGCCTGGGCGATGCGCCCGATCCGCTTTATCAGCTTACCTCTGCACCCACGATTGCCGGTACCACCGTTGTCGTAGGCGGGCGCGTGGCTGACAACGTTAAAACAGATATGCCTGGCGGCGTGTTACGCGGTTTTGACGTGATCACCGGCCAGATGCGTTGGGCCTTTGACCCGGGCAATACCGATCCGAATGCTATTCTGATGCCGGGCAAGGACTATACGCGGAGTACGCCAAACTCATGGGCGCCGATGTCCTACGATCCGGCCATGAACACCGTGTTTATTCCGATGGGAAGCTCATCGGTTGACCTGTGGGGCGCAAACCGCAACGCACTCGATCATAAATACGGTGCCTCCGTACTGGCACTCGATGCAACAACCGGTAAAGAGAAGTGGGTTTATCAGACCGTGCATAACGATCTGTGGGACTTCGATCTGCCGATGCAGCCGAGCCTGATCGACTTCCCGATGAAAGACGGCAGCACCAAGCCTGCGGTCGTGATCGGCGGCAAAACCGGCATGATCTTTGTGCTGGACCGGATGACCGGCAAGCCACTGACCAAAGTGGAAGAGCTGTCAATGCCGCAGGGACATATCCCTAACGAGCAGTACACCAAAACCCAGCCGCATTCGACCGGTATGCCGATGATTGGTAATCAGACGCTGAAAGAGTCCGATATGTGGGGGGCCACGCCGTTCGATCAGCTTGCCTGCCGTATCGCCTTTAAATCTATGCGCTATGACGGCCTGTTTACCGTGCCGGGTACGGATAAGTCGCTGAGTTTCCCAGGTTCGCTGGGCGGTATGAACTGGGGCAGTATGTCCACCGATCCGAATAACAACCTGTTGTTTGTTAACGACATGCGTTTAGGATTGTGGGTACAGATGATTCCGGTTGATACCAGCAAGGTTTCCCGTGGCAGCAACGGCGGTGAGGCGATCAATACCGGCATGGGCGCCGTTCCACTGAAAGGTACGCCTTATGCGGTGAATAAGAACCGCTTTATGTCACCGCTGGGCATTCCTTGCCAGGCACCCCCGTTCGGTACCTTGTCTGCTATCGATATGAAAACGCAGAAAATCGTCTGGCAGGTTCCGGTGGGTACCGTGCAGGATACCGGTCCGTTCGGGATCAAAATGCGCGCGAAAATGCCAATCGGCATGCCAACGCTGGGCGGCACGCTGGCAACCCAGGGCGGCCTGGTGTTTATCGCCGGTACGCAGGATTACTATCTGCGTGCGTTTGATAGCGCAACGGGTAAAGAAGTGTGGAAAGCGCGTCTGCCCGTTGGCAGTCAGGGCGGCCCGATGAGCTACGTCTCGCCGAAAACCGGCAAGCAGTACATTCTGATCTCTGCAGGCGGCGCGCGTCAGTCACCGGATCGCGGTGACTACGTGATTGCTTATGCGCTGCCAGACAGCAAGTAACAGCAAGCGATAACGGGTAAAATAAAAGGGCCGCTCGCGGCCCTTTTTTTGTGCTTATTTTCCGTCGCGGAAGAGCGACACCAGCTCCGGCGGGGCCGACTGTTCCGGTATCAGGATCACCACCGTACCGGCCTCACGGCGCGTGGCGTACTGGATCTGGATACGAAAATAGCGCTGATCCCCGCATCCTACCTTAGTGGCTTTATCCTCTGACTCGCCCAGCGGCATCGCCTGCTCCAGCACTTTGCAGACGCGCTGTTTCTCTGGCGCAGGAAGTTCACCTAAGGGAAAACGACGCTCGCTGCGTAAGCCGGGGATAAAAGCAAAGCCACCTTCGCGCGTCACCACAATGGTGGCGTCATCGGTAAGTTCGGGGAGTTGACTCATAATACGCCTACCTCTTTCCACGCCTGTTCAATTTTGCTGCCGACGGAACGATCAAAGCGCTTTTCACCGTGCTGCACGGTCAACTGTGCAAAGGTTTTGAAGTCAGCATCCTGATGCAAATTATCATCACACAAGGTGTCATACCACGCTTGCCCTGCCTGTTCCCAGGCAAAACCACCTAGTGCTTGTGCTGCCAGATAAAAGGCACGGTTAGGAATGCCAGAGTTCAGGTGCACGCCGCCGTTGTCTTCTCGCGTTTTAATATAGTCGTCCATATGGCCCGGTTGCGGATCTTTACCCAACATTGGGTCGTCATAAGCGGTACCAGGGTGCGACATCGATCGCAAGCCTTTGCCATTGATGCCTTTCGCCAGCAGGCCTTCACCAATAATCCAGTCGGCCTTATCGGCAGTCTGTTTTTTACTGAACTGCTTCACCAGGGAGCCAAAGACATCGGACATGGATTCATTTAGCGCGCCAGCCTGTTCAAAATAGATCAAACCGGCTTCGGTTTCTGTGACACCGTGCGATAACTCATGCGCAACAACATCAATAGCGATAGTAAAACGGTTAAAGATCTCACCATCGCCATCGCCGAACACCATCTGCTGTCCGTTCCAGAAAGCGTTCTGATATTTTTCACCATAGTGAACGGTTCCCGCTAATTTCAAACCGTTATTGTCCAGAGAATTGCGTTTATATATCTGCCAGAAGAAATCGTGTGTGACGCCAAGATAGTTCCAGGCCTCGTCGGCGGCAACGTCACCATTTGAAGACTGGCCTTCTTTACGCACCAGGGTTCCCGGCAACGTTTCCTTGTTTTGGGCATCATAGATTTCACGCTCAATCTTCCCGGCCTGCGTGGTTTTCGGCGCAGCCGTCTTTTGCCAGTGCTCCGCCATCAGGTGCTGAACGTGGGTGAGGGTACGGCGCGCCTGCTCCTGCTGATGACCGGAACCGTGGGCGATAATCTTACGGAGAATATAGGGAGGGATAACGCTGAAAGCCATTGTAGACTCCTTGGCACGAGGGATGTACCAGGAAGTATAGTTAAGAAATGCTTTTCTTTCGTTTCGGTTTTTCGGGAATAAGCTGCGTGACCTGACTTTCTACCCAACCATCATCGAGACGGGTACGCAGTAAATCGCCTGTGCTCACCTGACGCGTTTTCTTCACCACCTGGCCAGCGTTGTCGGTCGTGACGCTAAATCCACGCGCCAGCGTGGCTAACGGACTGACGCCTTCCAGCTGGGCCGCAAGCTGACCGAAGCGGTTTTTGTCACGGTTAAGCAATTTTTCCATGCTTTGTTGCAGGCGATAGTGCCAGCTTTGTAGGCTTTTTTGCGCCAGATACAGGCGCTGCTGTGGCTGCTGCTGCGCCAGGCGCTGTGACAGGCGGTCCTGCTGGCGAGTGGCATTGCGAAGCCGCTGTTCCATCGCCTCGCCCAACCGCTGCTGCAGGCGAAACAGTGCGGTTTGCTGGCGGGCCAGACGCAGTTGAGGATGCTGCTGCTGCAGGCGATGATCCAGGCGACTGAATACCCGCTGCTGGCGCGCCAGATAATAATCCATTGCCATCTCCAGCCGCTGCTGCTGTGACTGCAGCTGGCGCAGGAGTTCAAGTTGATTACGGCTGACAATCTCTGCCGCAGCGGAAGGCGTTGGCGCGCGCAGGTCAGCAACAAAATCGGCAATGGTGACGTCGGTTTCATGGCCAACCGCGCTGACCACGGGAATGCGACTGGCAAAAATCGCACGCGCAACGCGCTCGTCATTAAAACTCCACAGATCTTCCAGCGAACCGCCGCCGCGACCCACGATCAGCACGTCGCACTCGGCACGCTGGTTCGCAAGCTCAATGGCGCGCACGATAGCGGCAGGCGCATCTACGCCCTGAACGGCAGTGGGATAAATCACAACGGGCAGTGAGGGATCGCGACGATGCAGCACGCGCAGAACATCGTGCAGGGCTGCACCCGTCGCAGAGGTGACCACGCCAACCTGCTTAGCCGGCTGTGGTAAGGGCTTCTTGTGTTCGGCTTCGAACAAGCCTTCCTGCGCCAGCCTGGCTTTCAGTTGCTCAAACTGCTGCTGTAGCAGGCCTTCACCAGCGGGATGCATACTTTCAATAATCAGCTGATAATCGCCGCGCGGTTCATAGAGTGTGATATTTGCGCGAACCAGGACCTGCTGGCCATGCTGGGGACGGAACGTCACACGACGATTACCGTTACGGAACATGGCGCAGCGGACCTGGGCGCCATCATCTTTCAGGGTAAAGTACCAGTGACCAGAAGCAGGCTGGGTGAAATTGGAGATCTCGGCGCTGAGCCAAACCAGGCCCATCTCATTCTCCAGCAGCTGACGCACTGTCGTATTGAGACGGCTGACGGTAAAAATATTGGCGTTTGGCGGCAGCGACATGTGACGAAGATCAAATTCCAAATCAGTAGGTTAATCAGTCGATACTACATTGCTGATTGCGCGGATCAAGACTTTTTCTCAAATAATAGTGGAGGCAATCGATTACGGCCTGTATAATGCCGCGGCAATATTTTATCTATTCTCACGCACCCGAGGTGGAGTATTGCCATGTTAAGAATCGCTAAAGAAGCACTCACTTTTGACGACGTCCTGCTCGTTCCTGCACACTCCACCATCCTGCCGAATACGGCCGATCTCAGCACTCAGCTGACCAAAAACATTCGTCTGAATATTCCCATGCTTTCTGCTGCAATGGATACCGTGACCGAAGCGGGTCTGGCTATTGCGCTGGCGCAAGAGGGCGGTCTGGGCTTCATTCACAAAAATATGTCGATTGATCGCCAGGCAGATGAAGTGCGTAAGGTTAAAAAGCATGAAAGCGGCGTCGTCACCGAACCGCAGACCGTGTTGCCCACCACTACGCTGGCGGAAGTGAAAGAACTGACCGAACGCAACGGTTTTGCCGGTTACCCGGTCGTGAACGCGGATAACGAGCTGGTGGGCATTATCACCGGTCGCGATGTGCGCTTTGTCACCGATCTTACCCAGCCCGTGACGGCCGTGATGACGCCAAAAGAGCGCCTGGTGACGGTGAAAGAGGGTGAAGCCCGTGATGTCGTCCTGCACAGAATGCATGAAAAGCGCGTAGAAAAAGCGCTGGTGGTGGATGACAGCTTCCACCTGCTGGGTATGATCACCGTTAAAGACTTCCAGAAAGCCGAACGTAAACCTAACGCCTGTAAAGATGCGCAGGGTCGTCTGCGCGTCGGTGCGGCTGTAGGCGCCGGTGCGGGCAACGAAGAGCGCGTAGATGCGCTGGTTGCTGCCGGTGTGGACGTACTGCTGATTGACTCGTCGCATGGCCATTCAGAAGGCGTACTGCAGCGTATCCGTGAAACCCGCGCTAAGTATCCTGACCTTGAAATCGTCGGCGGCAATGTTGCCACAGGTGCGGGCGCGCTGGCCCTGGTTGAAGCTGGCGTGAGCGCAGTTAAAGTCGGTATCGGCCCGGGCTCCATCTGTACTACGCGTATCGTTACCGGTGTGGGTGTCCCTCAGATCACCGCCGTTTCAGATGCCGTGTCCGCGCTGGAAGGCACCGGCATTCCGGTTATCGCGGACGGCGGTATTCGTTTCTCTGGTGATATCGCGAAGGCGATTGCTGCGGGCGCATCCTGCGTCATGGTGGGATCGATGCTGGCAGGGACCGAAGAATCGCCGGGTGAAATCGAACTTTATCAGGGCCGCTCTTTTAAATCCTACCGTGGAATGGGCTCGCTGGGCGCCATGTCTAAAGGTTCATCGGATCGTTACTTCCAGACCGATAACGCTGCTGACAAGCTGGTGCCAGAAGGTATTGAAGGCCGCGTGGCTTATAAAGGCCGCCTGAAAGAGATCGTGCATCAGCAAATGGGCGGCCTGCGTTCCTGCATGGGCCTGACCGGCTGCCAGACCATTGATGATCTGCGTACCAAAGCCGAATTCGTGCGCATCAGCGGCGCGGGCATCAATGAAAGCCACGTGCACGACGTGACTATCACCAAAGAGTCACCGAACTACCGCATGGGTTCATAACCCCGTAAGATTTCCCGCCCGGCAACAGCCGGGCGCTTTACTTTAAGTCACCGTTCTGGAAACCCCTCAATGACGACGGAAAATATCCATAAGCACCGCATTCTGATTCTCGATTTTGGTTCTCAATATACGCAGCTGGTTGCGCGCCGCGTACGTGAGCTTGGCGTGTACTGTGAACTCTGGGCCTGGGATGTTACCGAAGAGCAGATTCGCCAGTTCAATCCAAGCGGCATCATTCTGTCTGGCGGCCCGGAAAGCACAACCGAGCATGGCAGCCCGCGCGCGCCTGACTATGTGTTCACGGCTGGCGTGCCGGTTCTGGGTGTTTGTTATGGCATGCAGACCATGGCGATGCAGTTGGGCGGCAAGGTGGAAGGATCCAACGAGCGTGAGTTTGGCTATGCGCAGGTTGAAGTCAACACGGCAAGCGCCCTGATTCGCGATATTGAAGACGCCATCAGCGCAGCCGGTAAACCTTTGCTGGATGTCTGGATGAGTCACGGTGACAAAGTGACCGCTATCCCTGCTGACTTTGTTACCGTTGCCAGTACAGAAACCTGTCCATTTGCCATCATGGCGAACGAAGAGAAACGCTTCTACGGCGTGCAGTTCCATCCGGAAGTGACGCATACGCGTCAGGGGCTGCGCATGCTGGAACGTTTTGTTATCGATATTTGTGAATGTGAAGCGCTCTGGACACCGGCAAAAATCATCGAAGATGCCGTCGAGCGTCTGCGCGTGCAGGTCGGCAACGACAAAGTGATTCTGGGCTTATCTGGCGGTGTGGATTCGTCAGTGACCGCCATGCTACTGCATCGCGCCATCGGTAAAAACCTGACCTGCGTATTCGTCGATAACGGCCTGCTGCGTCTGAACGAGGCCGAGCAGGTGCTGGACATGTTTGGCGACCATTTTGGTCTGAACATTGTTCACGTTGATGGCGAAGCGCGTTTCCTGGACGCCCTGGCCGGGGAAAACGATCCGGAAGCGAAGCGTAAAATCATCGGCCGCGTCTTTGTTGAAGTTTTTGACGAGCAGGCACTGCGCCTGGAAGACGTGAAGTGGCTGGCGCAGGGTACCATCTATCCTGACGTGATCGAATCGGCTGCCTCTGCTACCGGTAAAGCGCACGTGATCAAGTCGCACCACAACGTCGGCGGCCTGCCGAAAGAAATGAAGATGGGCCTGGTCGAGCCGCTGCGCGAGCTGTTTAAAGACGAAGTGCGCAAGATAGGTCTGGAGCTGGGCCTGCCTTACGATATGCTCTATCGTCATCCATTCCCGGGGCCAGGCCTTGGCGTGCGCGTACTGGGTGAAGTGAAGAAAGAGTACTGTGACCTGTTGCGCCGTGCGGATGCCATCTTTATTGAAGAGCTGCATAAAGCCGATCTCTACAACAAAGTCAGCCAGGCCTTTACCGTGTTCCTGCCTGTACGTTCTGTTGGCGTTATGGGCGATGGCCGCAAGTATGACTGGGTCGTTTCACTGCGCGCGGTAGAAACCATCGACTTCATGACCGCCCACTGGGCGCACCTGCCGTACGACTTCCTGGGCCGCGTGTCCAACCGCATCATCAACGAAGTTAACGGTATTTCCCGGGTGGTTTATGATATTTCGGGCAAGCCACCGGCGACGATTGAGTGGGAATGATTTAGCGTCTGGCTCAGACCGACAGTAAGCACTATAAAAACGAAGCCCGCGTTATGCGGGCTTTTTGCATTTTAGCTCCCGCATTGTCTGGCCGATAGTCGCTTCGCCGGAACGGCGAGGGATATCACTGACTTTCGCCTGCAAAATGAGTTCGCGTTGAACAGCGCACGGCGCTGAAGCGAACTTAGGATCTACGCCAGGCGGCAGGCAGGAGACGTACGACGCGAAGCTCGGTGACGACAATCCCCACCAGGATTAGCGCCGCTCCTGCAAGTCTTTCCGGCGGCAGACGATCGCCCGCGAGAAAATAACCAAAAATCCCACTAAACACAGGTTCGCAAATCAGTATCAGGGCGACCTTTTCCGGGGCCAGCACAGCCTGAGCACGATTCTGAATGGCGTACGCCAGGGCTGTTGCGAACAGGGCCAGTGACAGGATTGTTAATGCTGTCGGCAGCGAGTGAGGTAAAGAAAACTGGTCACGGGCGACGCTCCATAACAAAGAAAGCACGCCAACGATGCCGAGTTGTATCGATGTTGATGCCAGGGAAATGTCAGGCGTTGTGAAAGTCGACACGATGACGATGTGTACGGCGAAGCACACCGCACAACCCAGAATAAGTAAGTCACCATAGTGCACCCTGAACCCGTCAAGGCTGAGTAAGCCAAGCCCAAACACGGCAATGGCGGTTCCTGCTGCCTGTTTAGCACTGGGGCGTCCTCTGCCGATGAGATAGATACACAACGGCGTGAAAACGGTGCACAAGCCTGTGATGAACCCGGCATTGGAGGGCGTTGTGTAAGCTGTGCCGGATGTCTGCAGGGAAAATGCAGCGAAGAGCACGATGCCCGCCAATACCGCACTCACCCAGTCACGTGGCTTCAGGTGGCGAAAAGAACGGATCGAAAAGGGGAGAAGCGCGAAAGCCGCCAGGGTAAACATCCACGCGTTCAGGGTGGATGCGGCCATGACGCCCAGCGTGTCGTGCTTCGCAACGAAGCTCCAGCCCCACACCGCCGTGACGGCTAAAAGCGCGATTGACCAAAGGATGCGATATGACATAGTTGTCCCTTAGGCAGGCATTTATACCGAATGCCTGGCCCAGAATTGTATGCCAGCGGTACCCAAAGCGGCTTACGATAATTCAGTAAAAAGATCCTGGCAATCCTTAACGCTGTTCCTGCGGCGGCTATCCGAAATCTCAATTGTTGATGACGCGAAGTAGCGAGTTAGAAGGGGTCAGTACAAGGTGCCAGCAACCGGGAATTTGATAAGGTCAGGGTTCTGTGGCTGGTGGTGGTCGGGATGAGCAATGAGCAGACGTTGATAACATTACTGCCTCGCTACAAGCCTGCTTAACGGCGGTTTTTTCCTTTCACTTGTCGAAGGCCGTTTTTGGGTGAAGGCATAAATACTTGCGCGGAGTGGAGAAGGGTGATCACGACCTGATGCCTGTCAGCCTTTAAGCCAGAAAAAAATCAGCCGGTGCTATCCGGCTGATTTTATTTACCGCATGTCTGTACGAACAAAAAATATGAATCCGCTGTCGGGCGATGTTTACTTAAGGTGTTCCTTCAATTCCGCTGACGCCTGGCCAATCGCCGTACGCACCGTAGGCTCTTTACTCAAGGCATTCAGCAAACCAAAGTCGTGGATCATGCCGTTATAGCGGGTCACCGTCACCGGTACACCGGCGGCATCCAGCTTACGTCCAAAGGCTTCACCTTCATCGCGCAGCACGTCGAGTTCGGCAGTCTGAATCAGCGTTGGCGGTAAACCGGCCAGTTGCGCCTCAGTGGCACGCAGCGGAGAAGCCAGAATGTTATTCCGATCTTTATCTGACGTGGTGTAGTTATCCCAGAACCACTTCATCATGTTTCGGGTCAGGAAATAGCCGTTGGCGAATTGCTGATAAGACGCATCATCAAAGCGGGCATCGGTAACGGGCCACAGCATCACATCGTAACGAATCGCCGGGGTTTTGTGTTGTTTGGCCTGCAGCGCGACGGCGGCCACCATGTTGCCTCCCACGCTGTTACCGACCAGCGCCAGGCGCTTACCGTCAACGCCAATTTCCGCACCGTGCTCGGCTACCCATTTAGTCGCTTCATAAGCCTGAGTAATCGCGACCGGATAATGGGCTTCTGGTGATGGCTCGTAATTCACAAATACCGCCGCAGCGCCGGATTCGTTCACAAGGTCTCGCACCAGACGTTCGTGCGTCGGGAAGTCACCCAGCACCCAGCCGCCACCGTGGAAGAACATGAATACCGGGAGCACGCCGGTTGCGTGTTCGGGTTTGACAATCGTCAGTTTGAGCGGCTTACCCAATGCTGTGATGGTTTTTTCAGAAACCTGTGCGGGTGGCAGTGTGGCACCTTGCTGCGCGCCGGTGAGTACCGCGCGTGCTTCTTTAGGCGTTAAGGTCTCAATGGGCTTACCGCCGCCACTGTTCAGTGCTTTAAGAAAGGCGGCGACGCCAACGGTAGGTTCAGGCGCATTCTCCACAGGGCTGGCCCATGCTGATGTGATCTGGCTGGCTAACAATAAAGCACCTGCGGTGAGTTTCACGTTCATTTTGATTTCCTTGTGTTTGCGATTAAGTAGTGCGCTATTTAGTTTGGCTAAGATGGCAGGTATTTCTTGAGTTGTAAACTACTAAATAGTGCGCTATTTAAATTTCATGACTGACGCGAGAACAATGCTGATGGCGAAAAGGCGCGGGAAGAGGCGTGGCGTCTGTATTGGATGGCATTTTTTACGATTTACCCGTGGGTGAATCAATTTCGTGCCAGTTGTTTTTTTGAGCGCTACACTCATCTCTGAACCGCAACGCTGTCAGCGTGTAAAACAGCCTGCGTGTGTCCATTTCACGGCATGATAGCGACGGGCAATCAGGCTTTTTGATGACTCAAACTCAAGGACTGAATTAACCATGTTTAAGCGTCTTCTCTCTTCTCTGCGCAATAAAAACCAACCCGCCGATACCGCACCAGACGAGCCCGCTCAAGAACGGGAGATGATTGTTGCTTACGATGCTCATGGACAGGAAATGCACATTGCACGCAATGAATGGCGTGAGAAGGTCTTTCTGCCGGATCTGGAAAAGAAGTGGGATGATGCGGACGCCTTGTACACCGCGATTCTGATGGGGTTGAAAGACGCCTTTGCTTCCGATCTGGTTGCGGCAGCGGAGCGCCTGGTGGACATTGACCGTAATCCTGAACGAAGTCATACCCTCCACGGCATTGTACTGATGGAAACCGGCCACCTGGATGCGGCAGAACAAACCCTGCGAGAGGGAATGGATAAATCAGGCGCGACAGGAACCTTACTCACCAATCTGGCGAAAGTCTTTGCCGAGCGCGGTGAGGACAAACGGGCAGATGACACGCTCTGGCAGGCTATTCAAACCGATCCGAACCTGGATAACGGCTTACTTTGGTGGGTGAGCATTCAGCGCGAGCGCGGAGGCGAGGATGCTTACATTGAGGGATTGCGCAGCGTTGCCGCGATGCCGGGAAGCTGGCGAGCACAGCTCTGGATGGCCCGTTTTTATCTGGAGCATAACGAAACCGACAAGGCTCGTGGACTTTATGAAGAGGTGCTGTCGGGTGGACGGTACGATGCTGAGGCGCTGTATATGATCTCTGGCGACCTGGGGAAAAATGGCGAGATTCCGCTTCTGATTTCGCTGGTTGCGCCCCATTACGATGTTCAAAAGCACGATCCTATGGCCGGTATAAATTTATTGCAGGCTTATCTTGAGTTGGGGCAGACGGATCAGGGGCTCACGCTTCTTAACCAGCTGTATGCACTCAATTTTGCCCCGATCAAGCAGCATCTTGATTATTACAGACAAGCGTTTGAAGAGAAACGCCGCCAAACGGAACCCGTTCAGCAGGTGGCGCCTGATGATGTGAAAATCACAACGTTATCCGTTACGCAGCCCATTTGGCATTACGGCTTATGCAAAGCCGACTGGCTGTTTAACCAAAAACCTGAAGAGACAGCGAAGATCGGTTTCTTTGCGTTATCAAAAATACCGGATGGCACCGCAGCCCAGGGCATACAGCGCGAAGATGAGCTTGGCCGACTGTCGCGCGCGATTCCGCTCTATCTCGCTGAAGCCGTACATTACTGGAGTGATTATGCGGCGTGCACCTATTTTCTGATGGCGGAGGGCCACGGTCCTGTTCTCACTGGCCAACCGATGGTGGGTGAGGATATTTATGAGATCCTGCCGCCTGACATGAAGTATGTGGTGACGGGGGAAATTGGCTGCACTGGCGAGGGCGAACAGCGTCGTTGGCAGATTGCGTTGTCGCTGTGGAACTGTACCACGCGCAGTAAACAGTCGACTGAAACTGAAGAGGTAACGGATGCCGGGTTAGGCAACGTGATGCAGGCGTTGGAGCAAAAATTACTGATGCAGGCCGGCCTGAAGCGTGAACAACCACTGGATGCCTTTTATCAACGTCCTCCGGCTGACGCGTTGCCTGTCTATCTGACCGGGCTGGGGCAATCGTTAATGCTGACGCTGCTGGCTAACCAACAGGTTCCGTATTCGGAGGTCTGGAATGAGCGCGCCATGTTGGACTGGCCGCTGAATATTCTCCGTCACTGGCCATCTCTGACTGCCGCTAAAATCATTTATCTTTCCGGGTTGGGCAAAGCTTTCGATTATCACTCGGAGGCACTGCCGGGCTACCAAGCATCCAGCCTGGAATTGCTGAGAATGGAGAGCAGTCAAAGCAGCGTGATTGCAGGACTCGCGCCGCTGATGTGGAAAATATTTGGTATCGAAGGTGAGATAAACTCACGCAGCCAACCTGTCGCGCCGGAGGCGCAGCAGCGCTATGAAGCGTGGTTGCAACGTGTAGCGGAAAAGGCGATAACAGGCTAGTTTTCAGACGGCGGGTTCAAGACAACCTATGCTGTTGTTGAAATCGCCAGGCATGAAATGCATCTGGGATCTGTTATCTGCTTCGAGCATGGGTGAAGTGCAGGTTTCGCGTGCCTTCGGGATTGGCTCTGACGCCTTCTGTTTTGAACGCAAAGCAAAGGGTAGCCCAGACCGGTCGCCTGCTAAATGCGCGCGGCGAGTATCCCTGCTTGCTTCCTGAGCCTGAGTCGCGGCGGGTTTCAGGCTGGCTGATTCTGCGTATAGCCCGCCTCTGAGCACACTGGTGGTGACAGCCATCACGGCCCCTTGACGTCGGGTGATGGCGGGCGTTGCGTCAGCAGCCACTCACCAGCGTGAGCAAATATTGCGATGACATCGCAGCATAGTTAGTGAATACAAACCCTATATTTCATTGCAAAATCATCCCTTATCTTTTACCTGCAGGAACCGCGATGCTGCCTCTGAAAATCTTCAGTCTCTGTTTTCTCACCGTGATTTTGCTGTCGCTTGCGGCCAGCCTGGCGCAAGCCACTCATGGCAACAACGCTACCGGCCAGGGTGGCTGGGCAACGGCCCGAAGGGATTCGGCCGGTGTCGCGCCCGATCTACAGGCCAACGCCAGTCAGGCCATCGTTCAGGTCTATGCCGCACCGACATACGGCTGGAAAGGCGCCATCGCGGTGCACCCGTGGATTATCTTTAAACGTGCAGGTGAAAGCCGCTATACACGTTACGAAGTCATTAGCTGGGGGAGCGGCGATAAGGTAAGACGTAATTCATCGTTGCCTGACGGCTACTGGTACGGGGCAAAACCGCGGCTGTTGGTCGAGCATCGTGGCCCGGATGCGCAAAAGCTGATCCCGCAGATTGAAGCCGCCATAAAATCCTACCCCTGGCCCACCACCTATCGCGCCTGGCCCGGGCCGAACAGTAATACCTTTATGGCGCACATTGGTCGCAATGTGCCGGATCTCAAGCTTGATCTGCCTGCCAACGCCCTGGGAAAAGATTACCGGCCATTATGGCGCCCCGTGGGCTTGCCGCCGTCAGGTCGTGGGGTTCAGGTATCAATACTTGGCGTCGCGGGCATTACGCTGGGGGCGGAAGAAGGGGTTGAAGTGAATCTTTTGGGACTGAGCGCGGGGATAGGCTTTGCGCCGTTTCGGCTGAGACTGCCTTTTATTGGCGGTTTAGGAAAAAATAATCTGCAGGAAAATAAAATCTGACAGCCGTTTGGTGGATGACGCGGCAGGCGAAACAGGTTACCCGAGTGTTGGGTTGCCGCGTAACCCCACTTCGGGTTGTCTTAACCGTTACGGTCTGCCTGAGTCACATCACCCGTTTTAACAGACGCCAAAATCGCCATCTTCATGGTAGAGATTTACGCTGTCCGCGTTAACTTCGATTTCTTTTTGAGTGGCATCGTCCACGCGAGCGCACCACAGCGTTTCTCCTTCGGCACGTAGCACCACCATTTTGGGGCCGCCCGTTTTCGATTGTACCAGGTCATCAGTTTTAAACATATTTCCTCCGTTGTGAGTATTGATTTTAGTCCATCACGCCAGACTGACACTTTTTTGCGTAACCTTTTCCATTTTAGCCGCAACCTGTTTTACCTGCTGCCCGACAACCCCCATGCTGCTCATCTACCGCATTAAGTATAAATAAGTTGTCAGTTGACAACCCATCAAAAACAAGGAATGATATGCACCATGGTGGACAGAAAGCGACATCCCAGCAAAGAGATTGAAGCCGCATTATGTTACGCAGAGTTCCATGGGTGGCTGGTGGTTGCTAAGGGCCATCACGCATGGGGCAAAATGTACTGCCCGGCAAATCTGTCGGCGTGCCGCTGTGGTGAATACTGTCTGACCTGTATCTGGCGCACCCCGAAAAGCGCGCAAAACCATGCCAAAGCGCTGCGGCGCGTGGTAGACAACTGTATCGCCACCCGTGAGTGGAAAAAGAGGGAAGGATTATGACGGACTATCATTTCACCCTGCGGTTTGAACTGCCTGAATCAGCCAAATCCATCGACGCATTACTGGAAAAACTGGCGGAGGCAGGATGCGACGACGCGCTGGTCGGTGCCGGTATGGCAGGTAAGCTGGCACTGGAGTTTACGCGCCACGCCGACTCGGCGAGTCACGCACTCGGCAGTGCGATAGAGGATGTGCAGTCTGCCATTCCGGGCGCAGTCATGGTTGAAGCCGCACCTGACTTTGTCGGCTTAACCGATGTCGCCGATCTTATCGGCGTATCCCGTCAGAACATGCGGAAACTGATGATCACGCACAGCAAACAGTTTCCGCTACCGGTTCACGATGGCAAAACGGCCATCTGGCATTTAGCCGATGTGCTGGAGTGGCTGGCGCAGCGTAATCACTACCAACTGCCTGCGGTCACCTGTGAGCTGGCACAGGTGACGCGTCGGCTTAACGTGATGGGATCCCTGCAGCGCTACGGTTATCAACATTCGTGATCAGTGCGGTATCAGAAAGATTGTCGCCAGGCCCAGAAAAATAAAGAAACCACCAGTATCGGTGATGGCGGTAATCAAGACGCTTGAGCCCACGGCGGGATCGCGTTTCATTTTCGTCATGACCAGCGGCACCATGACACCCATAACCGCAGCCAGCAGGAGATTCAGCACCATCGCCAGCATCATGACGCCGCCCAGCGCCATGTTATCGTACATGAGCCAGGTCACTCCGCCCATAATGGCGCCCCAGAACAGGCCGTTAATCAAAGCGACGCCGAGTTCACGCATAAACAGGAACGAAAAGTTGCCCGGCTCAACCTGATGCAGGGCCAGGGCGCGAACAATCATGGTGATGGTCTGATTACCGGTGTTCCCACCAATCCCGGCAATAATCGGCATGAGCGTAGCAAGGGCGACAATCTGCGAGATAGTGCCTTCAAACAGACCAATGACGCGCGAGGCAATAAATGCCGTACACAAATTGATTGCCAGCCATGCCCAGCGGTTGCGCACGGATTTGCGCACCGGCGCGAAAACATCTTCTTCCTGGCTGATCCCGCCCATTTTTCGGATATTGCTTTCGTTCTCTTTGTTAACCAGATCAACAACATCTTCAATGGTGATGCGGCCGATGAGTTTACCCTGCGCGTCAGTTACCGCCGCTGAGATCAGATTGTAACGTTCAAAGGCACTGGCTGCATCTTCGGCTTTATCATCAAGCTGAAACGTGGTGGGATGCGAATTCATCACGTCGCTCACCATGGTCTTGGGTTTATTCAGCAGAATAGCGGTTAACAGCAGTTCGCCCAGCAGTTGGTTGTTTTCATTGGTGATAAAGATTTTGTCTGTACCGTCCGGCATGCTTTTGCCTTTCCGCAAAAAGCGCTGCACTGTGGCTAAGGTCACATCCTCGCGCACCGTGAGGATATTGAAGTCCATAATCCGGCCCACGCGATCCCGGTCGAACTGCATCACGCTCAGGATGCGGGCGCGCAGGTTAGGCTCAAGCGAGGTCAGCAGGCGTCCCGTGAGGTCGCGTGGCAGGTAACGTACCAGCCAGGCCTGATCGTCAATGTCCAGGGGTTCCATGGCCTGCAGGATGGCGCGATCGCTCATCTCTTCGGTCAGGCTGTCCCAGACGGTTTCAGAGGCTTCAACCAGCACATGACCGCGTTTCTCACCCGGTACCAGGCTCCAGAGTGCCAGACGCGCTTCTTCAGGCAAGGCTTCAAGAATATCGGCAAGGTCAGCGGCATGAAGCTGGCTGATGTCTTGCTGCAGAATTTCACGATTTATCGCATTTTCACGTTGCTGCTCAGCGGTGAGATGGCTGGCTTTATCCAGCAATTCATCCACCAGATCGTGCTCATTGAGCAGCAGCGTCAGAATACGATGACGAATTTCACTTAAACGTTGCGTGTGTGAGGCAGACACATTGCATCCCTATAGTCTGAAAGCACTTGCACGAAGTGTAGCGTTTTGACCGAAAAAGGGATGTAAAAAATGGCGCTGATGCAGGGGATCGCGCGTCGATTAATCAGGTTATGACATCTTATGATTAACGGCTGTCAGAAAGCGTGGTGATCGCCGGAGGCGAGTCGGTTTGTTTTTGCTGATGATGCTCGAAAGCCGCGGGCAGGATAAAGACGAGGCGACTAAACAGAATGATAAAACTGATGAGTAAAACAATCCGCGTCATGCTGACGCTTTTTTTACGTCTTCGTGGAGAAAGGGCGCTGTTCACGCAGTGTAATTCCTGTAAAAACCCAAGACGGGCGACAGCAATATTTAGTCACAGTCGCCCGCTGAAATCAACCGCTGTTTAAAAAAAATACAACAATGTTAATAACTGGCTTTCTGCGCCAGGAGCGTCGCAAACCGGCAGTTTATCCGGTTGCCATTTTCATCTTTGCGGTGTAACTGACCCCAGTTTTCGTTGTACTTCACAATGTGCCAGTTGCGATAGTAATGACTTAACTCGCCGGATTTAAAGGCAAAAGGGAAGTCCGACGGACAGGGGGCATCCTCGGTATTCATGGCGGCAACAATCAGGTTGAAGCCATTTTTCACGGTGCAGGCCTGCATATCGGCAATCAGCTGGGGGATAGTTTCCGGCTGTAAAAACATCATCACCACCGTAGAGATCGCCAGCTGGTACGCGCCGTTGAAACGCACCTGGTTTAAATCCTGCTGCGCCGTATGAATGCCGGTCAGCCCTTCGGCGGTAATAATCTGATTCAGGCGTGCCAGGCTTGCCGGATTATGGTCCCAGGCAGTCACTTCGAATCCATGTTGATTCAGAAACAGCGTGTTGCGCCCGCTTCCGCATCCCAGGTCAAGCGCTTTGCCGGGCGTCAGCTTAGGCAAGGCGTCAACCACTTCAGAATGGGTGGGCGTTAAGCCGTAGGTATCGGCAAAATAATGTTCAGTTCGTAATGTCATCGTCATCGGTTCGGTGATGCGGGCAGTCAGTGCCCGCACAATCAGGCTTCTGCGAGAATCAGTTTCCAGCCGGTTACTTCATCCCAGTAGGTTTGCTCACGCTCCAGGTCGAGTTGCACCAGGTTATTCTGACTGAAATAGCCTGCCGGAAAAGTGAGCGTCCAGTGGCCGTCATCGCAGGTGAGTTTTAACGCGTCCGGACGAGTCGTGGCCTGGCGCTGGTTATTCAGCAAGGTCCCCAGACGAAGCAGAAAGATAAGGGGCAAAAACTGCTTCTTCTTAAACAGCGTCACGCGCGGCAGTTCATCTACCTTCACCGCTTTACGGTGAAATCTGACCAGCGCCGCCAGTAGCATTTGCTGATCCTGATTAAAGCCTGGCAGATTGGTGTTCTGCAGGATATAGGCTGAATGGCGCTGTAAACCACTGTGATTGATGGTCAGCCCCACCTCATGCAACATGGCTGCCCATTTCAGTAACGCAGCCAACTGCGGATTCGCCAGTTTGGGATTTTGATCGCGCCACTGCAGATAGAGCTGTTCCGTCGTCTCCAGTACGCGTCGAGCCTGATCGCTGTCGATGGCGTAGTGATTCGCCAGGCTCTGAGCCGTACGGCTGCGAATATCCCGATGGCGGAAACGGCCTTCCATTTCGTACAGCACACCTTCACGAAGTGCGCCATCACTCAGCGTCAGTTCACGGATAGCCAGCGCGTCAAAGACGCCGCAGAGAATGGCCAGGCCCGGAACGAACACGCTTTTACGCTCCTCAGACAGGCCCGGCAGGCTCAGCGCAGCAAAGGACTTGTGCTTAATGACTTCGTCATACAGTTTCGTCAGGCGCTCAGGGGTAATCAGCTTCTCTTTCTCACCCATCGCCAGCAGCACCTCACAGGCGGCTTTGATGGTGCCAGACGCGCCCAGCGCATATTGCCAGCCGTGCAGACGGTACTGCCAGGCCAGCGTTTCCAGCTTCTGCGTGGCGGCCAGGCGGGCGCGACGAAAGTTCTCAACGCTGATTTCACCGCCGGGAAAATAAAGCTGGGCAAAACTCACGCAGCCCATGCGGCGGCTTTCTACCAGCTGTGGCTCAAAATCTTCACCGATCACTAATTCCGTTGAACCGCCACCGATGTCGATGACCAGCTTGCGGCCTTTTTCCGGCTGCGTATGTTCAACGCCCATAAAAATCAGGCGCGCTTCTTCGTGACCGGAAATCACTTCAATCGGGTAAGGAATAACGTCGGCCGCGCGCTGCAAAAAGGTTTCGGCATTCACCGCCTGCCGTAACGTATGTGTGCCCACGATCGTCACGTTGCTGGCGTTAAAGCCCTGCAGACGTTCAGCAAACAGCGCCAGGCAGTTCAGCCCGCGTTCCATCGCCTCTTCGCTCAGGTAATTTTTGGCATCCAGCCCATCGGCCAGGTGTACCCGTTGCTTCAGACGCCCCAGAACCTGCAAAGCGCCATCCACCACGCGGGCAATTACCATGTGGAAACTGTTGGAGCCAAGGTCAATTGCCGCAAACTCTTGAGGTTTCGGCGTACTTTTTTGGGAGATAGGCATAGGCGTTATTCAGGTTGTTCCAGCTTCTTAATGTAATCGTAAATGGCCATCTGCGACCGTACTTTACGACGATTACCGCGCTGAACGTACTGGTTAGTCAGCTCTTTATCCACAACACGTGCTTTAACGGTGTCGCTAAGCTGAATAGCAATAATGTCCAGGATGCGCTGCTTTATCTGTGGATCAAGGATCGCCACGGCCACTTCGATGCGATAATCAATGTTACGCGTCATCCAGTCCGCGGACGAGAGAAACACTTTCTTATCACCACCGTTTTCAAAAATGTATACGCGGTCGTGTTCCAGGAAGCGGTCAACAATACTGATCACACGAATGTTTTCACTGATCCCGGGCAAGTCTGGAATCAATGAGCACATTCCGCGCACCAGTAAATTAACATTTACGCCAACGCTGGATGCGGTATAAAGCCTGTCTACCAGCCCTTTGTCCACCAGGTTGTTAATTTTCAGCGTAATCCCACTAGGGCGTTTTTGCTGCGCGTTGGCGATTTCGTTATCGATCAAATCATACAACATGCGACGCGAGTTTTGCGGAGAAACCATTAAATGGTCAAAGGTCACCGGGCGATAGGGATTTTCAATAAAGTTGAAGACCCGGCGCACTTCATTGGTGATACGCGCATCGGCGGTTAACAGGGAATAGTCCGTGTAAAGGCGTGCCGTTTTTTCATTGAAGTTACCCGTACCGATGTGGGCGTAGCGCACGATCTCCTCGCCTTCCCGGCGGGAAATCAAAAACAGCTTGGCGTGAATCTTCAGCCCGGGCGCGGAGAAAATAACGTGTACACCGGCTTCCGTCAGGCGTTTTGCCCAGTAAATATTGGCTTCTTCGTCGAAACGGGCCTGCAGCTCGACTACAACGGTCACCTTTTTCCCGTTATAGGCGGCATGAATCATCGCATCCATAATGCGCGAATGCTTGGCAACGCGGTAAATATTGATTTTGATCGCCAGCACGCTCGGGTCGAATGACGCCTGACGTAACAGTTCAAGAACATGCTCGAAGGTGTGGTACGGATAGTAAAGCAGCACGTCGCGATTACGAATGGCATCGAAACCGTTGCGGAAACCGTCAAAGCCAATATGGCGGATTTGCGGCATCGGCCGGTTAATCAGGTTGTTCTTCCCGACATTAGGGAAGCCGATAAAATCTTTAAAGTTGTGGTAGCGCCCCCCCGCCAACACGGAGTCGTAATTTGAAATCGACAGCTTGTCGCACAGCAGCGCCACCATCGAATCCGGCATGTCGCGCTGATAAACAAAACGCACCGGTTCAGCGGTCAGACGCTGTTTCAGGCTGGATGACATCAGTTCCAGCAGGCTGGATTCCATTTCTGTCACCAGGTCGTACTCCGCATCACGCGTCATTTTCATCGAATAGGCGTTGAGCGTGTCGTAGTCATAGAAACCTTTAAAAATATCATCCAGACAATACCGCAGGATGTTATCAAGCAGGATCATAGGTTTACGGCGACGGGGAGGTTCGGCTGGCAGATTGATGAAGCGTGGCACTTTATCCGATGGAATTTCCAGCAGGGCGTACTGAATATCCTGACCGCGAATAATTTCAACCGCCAGGTAGGTGTAATCGTCTTTCAGAAACTCGGTTAAATCGGTTTCATGAGTAATCAAAATCGGCGTGATGTGCTGACGCAGCTCATGCTTAAAGTAGTGGCGCAGCCAGCTTTGCTGGTTAGGTGACAGCTGACGTTCGTTTATCAGGAATATTTGATTACGCGCCATCTCCAGCAGCAGGTCGTTATACAGGGCGTCAAATTCCTGATCTGACTTCAGGACGCGCTGTTGGATCTTTTTTAACAAATGGCGTGGCGTGCTGGCGGAGCCTTGCTCTTCGCCAATCAGGATACGGCGTTTCAGATCGGCAAAACGTACCTTGTAAAATTCGTCGAGGTTGTTCGAGTAAATACCTAAAAAACGCATACGTTCAATCAGCGGATTACCTTTATCTGCCGCTTCCTGCAAAACACGTTCGTTGAAGCACAACCAGCTCATTTCTTTTTCGATATAAAGCTTTACCTGACCCATTCTCACTCCGTATGACGGTTGCAGGACTGACGACGATACAGTATCCAACAGCATTATGGCGAGAGTATGGCAGGGTTGTCCAACAGCAAAAGTTGTCTTATCAACCAGCTACGGGCAACATAGCGACTCATTTCCGCCGCATAACCAGGGCCGCATGAGCGTAAACCATATTCCTGTGCAGTTTAGCGATCGCCGACGTCGTGCTATTGACCGTTTCACGCGGCGCCTCGTCACGTGTTGCGGAGCGGCCATTCTGCTACTGATGATGCTGTTGTTCTTTTGGTTGCTTTGGGTGGTCCTGCCGTTATTCAGCGCGCCGGGCGTGCAAAGCGTCAGCAGCCAACGTCTGTGGGATTCGGCACCGGCTCTGGCGATCGGCAATCTGGGCGACGTAGGCTGGCGCATCAGCCGCGACGGAAAGGCGCGCTTTATTCCGCTGAACGGACAACCGGCAGCTCCGGCATTAGGGCTTTCGCCCGTGCCGGAGCAGATCGTAACCAGCGCAGACGACAAGACGTTGCTGCTTAATGCCCAGGGCAGTTTAACCCTGCTGCAACCGGTGATAAGCCAGGGCGAAGGCGAATGGCATTTCCCATTGGGCGATAAGGTGTTTCGCCTGCCACAGGGCGGAATAAAAAAGATGGCGCTGGCCACGATTAGCCCTGACCAGTGGCGCATCGCCGCCTCCGGTGAGTCCGGAGTAAACCTACTGACGCTGGGCACCGACCAGCAGGCGTCGCTGATTACGCTACCGGCCCAGCAACCTCAGCATCTGTTACTGTCGCCCAAAGGCGACCTGCTGTATACCACCGAAGGTAACCTGCTGCAGGTCTGGCAAATTGATGACGGGCGAGCCTGGCTGCGCGAAACGCAGACGCTGGCTCAGCCGCCCCGGCAGTTGCTGTTACTGGCTGGCGGGCAAAGCCTGCTGATCCAGGATGACAGCGGCATTTCTCAGTGGTTCTCCATAGCGGGTCAACACGGCCTGCGCTTACACCGCATCCGGACCTTTGAGCACAGCGCCGGACAGGCCACGATGATCGGTGAGCCACAGCGACGGGTATTTGCCACGGTTGATCAGACCGGGATGCTGAAGGTGTTTGCCAGTAAACAGAACGGGCCTATCCTGCAACGGCAGCTGGCCGCTGGTATTCTTCAGGCCCAATTCTCCCCCCGTGGTGACAGCCTGCTGCTGGAGCGGCAGTCAGGCTGGGAAACGCTGAAGCTGACGAATCCCTGGCCGGATGTGACCTGGCGTAATTTCTGGCAAAAAATCTGGTATGAAAACTATCCCAAGGCCGACTGGGTCTGGCAATCCACCAATGCCGGAGACAGCTACCAGGCGAAATTCAGCCTGATCCCAATGGTCGTGGGCACGCTTAAAGCGGCCAGTATGGCTCTGCTGTTTGCCACGCCGCTGGCGCTGGCCGCCGCGATGTATACCGCGTGGTTTATGGCACCGGGCCTGCGTCGTTGGGTTAAGCCCGCCATTGAGATGATGGGGGCGCTGCCCAGCGTGGTGATCGGACTGATCGCCGGATTATGGTTAGCGCCGCACGTAGGCCAGGCGTTAGTGGGCGTGCTGCTGCTGCCCGTGACGCTTGCCGGCAGCCTGCTCGGCTGTGGCGTAGTGAGCCGTCGCCTGCCTGAGCGCTGGCGCCAGCCAGGACGAGAGGTGTTGTTGCTTCTGCCTGTGCTGCTGAGTGTCACTCTGCTGACGTTAGGGTTGCCGACCCTGATCGTACCCGATGCCGGCGACTGGCTACCGCATTACGCGCAACGTAACCTGTTGGTGGCGGCGCTGGCGATGGGGTTTGCGCTGGTACCGTTAATTTTTACCCTGGCTGAGGATGCCCTGTTTAGCGTGCCGGCTTCGCTGGGACAAGGATCGCTGGCGCTGGGTGCCACGCCCTGGCAAACCCTGACGCGAGTTGTGCTGCCGGGCGCGTCGGCGGGGATTTTTGCCGCCTTGATGATTGGCTTTGGCAGGGCGGTCGGCGAAACCATGATTTTATTAATGGCGACGGGTAATACGCCGCAAAGTGAAGGCGGCTTGTTCAGCGGCCTGCGTACGCTTTCCGCCAACATCGCGATCGAGATGCCTGAAGCGGCCGTGGGCAGCGCCCATTACCGAATTTTGTTCCTGAGTGCGTTTTTATTGCTGATATTTACGTTAATGATTAATACCCTGGCAGAACTTATCCGGCAGCGCCTGCGTCATCGCTTTAGTCAGTACAAGGAGCAGGCATGACGGTGATGCGACAAAACGACCGCTGGCGCTGGTTAACGGCCGGGGCCGTGACGGTGTGCCTGTTGGCGTTTACCTTATTGATAGGATTGCTGGGATGGCAGGGGCTGCGTACCTTTTGGCCTCATAAGGTTGAGCTCTATACCTTTACGCAGCCTGACGGCAGTCACACCCGGCTGCTGGGTGAAACCCTTGAGCGGCAGTCACAGTATCCGGCCCCGGCTGGCAATGCAGATGACCCGCACGCGACGCTGCATCGCTATTTGATTAAAACCGGCAACCGTGACTGGGCCGCACCGGATTTTCGTATTGCGCTCAGCAAGAATACACCGGCAGTCAGCCAGCCTGAGGCCATCATGGTGTTACAGCGCCGCAGTCACGGCAATGCTTACGGCTGGCTTGTGGGCCTGCGCGAAGACAATGAAGCGCTGACGGCCAAAAACATCAATGCACTTTTACAGCAGCGCCTTGAACAGGTGCAGATTCTGGTACGTCAGGCCAACGAAATCCGTCGTGTTGATATGGCCCGGCTGAATCAGCAACTGGATCAGCTAGACGATCAGGCTGAACAGCAGCGTGAGGCAAAGCAGTTTGATTTGCAGGCGCAGTCAGAATATGACGCCAATCAGGCTGCACTTGAGCGTCGGCTTATTCAACTCAATGACAGGCTGAACAATCTGCAAGATGAAAGTCAGCGTGACGCCTTAATTCTGCGTGACGTTAACGGTATCGAGCACAGTATCCCGCTGTCGCAGATCGTGGCGGCCTGGCAACCCAATGCCATGAAGTTGACAGAAAAAACAGGGCACTTTTTCCACCAACTGTGGCGCTTCGTCAGTGATTCGCCTGCCGAGGGCGAAAGCGATTTTGGCGTTTTCCCCGCCATCTTCGGCACGGTTCTGATGGTTCTGCTGATGTCCGTGGTTGTCATGCCGTTGGGGGTGATTGCAGCCGTCTGGCTGCATGAATATGCCGGACGCAATGCCTTGACCCGACTGGTACGCATCGCGGTGGTAAACCTGGCGGGCGTGCCATCCATTGTCTATGGTGTGTTCGGACTGGGCTTCTTTGTCTGGCTGGTGGGCGGTTCGGTCGATCGGCTGTTCTACAGCAGCGCGCTGCCGAATCCCACCTTCGGCACGCCGGGCTTGCTCTGGGCATCGCTCACGTTGGCCCTGCTGACCCTGCCGGTGGTGATCGTGGCAACGGAAGAGGGCTTATCCCGCATACCGAACAGCCTGAGACAGGGATCGCTGGCGCTCGGGGCGACGCAGGCCGAAACCTTATGGAACGTGGTGCTGCCGATGGCGGTTCCGGCGATGTTAACCGGGCTGATTCTGGCGGTAGCGCGCGCCGCGGGCGAAACCGCGCCATTGATGCTGGTCGGCGTGGTAAAAATGGTACCGGAATTACCGGTTGATGCGGTGTTTCCCTATCTGCACCTCGACAGAAAATTTATGCATCTGGGCTTTCAGATTTATGATTTAGCCTTTCAAAGCCCCAATACCGAAGCCGACCGGCCGCTGGTGTTTGCCACGGCGCTGCTGCTGGTGCTCATTATTCTGTTGCTGAACCTGCTAGCCATGGGCCTGCGTCACCGTCTGCGTGAACGCTATCGCCTGATGACTCAATAACTGACGATGACTACAATGCCCGAAACTGATATTGCGCTAACCGTTGATCACCTTTCGCTCTGGTATGGTGAGCGCCAGGTGCTTCAGGATGTCTCGCTGCAGCTACCCAAAAACCGTATTACCGCCCTGATTGGGCCGTCCGGCTGCGGCAAATCAACGTTGCTGCGCTGCTTTAATCGTATGAATGACGTGATCGATAACTGCCGCATCGACGGCGAGATTCTTCTGGAGCAGCAGTCGATCATGCGGCCTGCCCAGGATGTCTCTGCGCTGCGTCGCCGGGTCGGTATGGTTTTCCAGCGGCCCAATCCTTTTCCGAAGTCGGTCTACGAAAACGTGGTGTACGGATTGCGCTTGCAGGGCGTGCGCGACAAGCGGGTACTGAATGAGGCCTGTGAACGCGCACTCCGTGCGGCGGCGTTATGGGGAGAAGTGAAAGATCAGCTGGCACAGAATGCCCTGACGCTCTCCACGGGGCAGCAGCAGAGGCTGGTTATCGCCCGCGCCATTGCGATTGAGCCGGACGTGCTGTTACTGGATGAGCCGACGTCGGCGCTGGACCCGATTTCAACGCTGGTGATCGAAGAACTGATGAGCACCCTGAAACAGCACTTCACGCTGGTGCTGGTCACCCATAATATGCAGCAGGCCTCACGTGTGTCGGATTACACGGCCTTTATGCATCAGGGATCGCTGGTGGAGTTCGACACAACAGACAAGATTTTCACGACGCCGAAGGTGCGCCGGACGGAAGATTACATCACCGGACGCTATGGCTGAAAAGGGCAGGGAGCCTGGCTCCCTGCCTGTTACTCGTGGGCGTAGCCCTGAAGCGGTAACGGCTTACCATCCAGCCAGGCCTTTCCCTCACGCATGGCCAGGCGGCCTTCAACAAACCAGTTAATTACCAGCGGATAGATGGCATGTTCCTGATGTTGTACGCGCTCGGTAATGTCCGCTTCGCTGTCTTCGGCAAAAACGGGCACCTTGGCCTGCAGAATCACCGGACCACCGTCCAGTTCATCCGTTACGAAATGCACTGACGTGCCATGCTCCGCATCGCCATTTTCCAGGGCCTGGCGGTGAGTATGCAGTCCGGGATATTTGGGCAGGAGCGACGGGTGAATATTCAGCAGTCGGTCGTGATAATGCGCCACAAAACCCGGGCTTAAAATGCGCATATATCCTGCCAGCACCACAACATCCGGCGCACAGGCGTCGATCTCACGCATAAGCTGGCGATCAAAACTTTCACGGTCGCTAAAGTCACGGGCGTCCAGGGCAATAGCCGGAATGCCTGCCCGCTCTGCGCGGACTAAGCCATAGGCGGAGGCTTTATTACTGAACACGGCAGCGACGCTGCCGTGAATACGCCCGTTTGCACAGGCGTCAAGGATGGACTGAAGATTACTTCCGTTGCCGGAGATCAGCACAACCAGCTTTTTCATGACGTGATGACCACACGCTCTTCCGCTTCTGATGCCTTAATCACGCCGATTTTCCAGGCATTTTCACCGGCGGCGCGCATTAGTTCAACGGCTTTATCCGCGTCGGCAGGGCTCAGAGCAATCAGCATACCCACGCCACAGTTGAACGTACGGTACATTTCGTGACGGCTGACGTTACCAGCCTGCTGCATCCAGCTAAACACAGCCGGCCATTCCCAGCTTTTTTCGTCAATCACGGCCTGGGTGTTATCGGGCAGCACGCGTGGAATGTTTTCCCAGAAGCCGCCGCCGGTGAGATGCGCGATAGCATGCACATCGACCTGTTCGATCAGGCTCAGAATGTTTTTGACATAAATGCGGGTAGGTTCCAGCAAATGATCGGCCAGCGGTTTGCCTTCGAGCTGCTCAACCTGCGGATCGGTCCCGCTGACTTCCAGAATTTTGCGCACCAGAGAATAACCATTGGAGTGCGGGCCGCTGGAGCCTAATGCGATCAGGACATCGCCGTCCTGCACTTTGCTGCCGTCAATGATTTCTGATTTCTCAACGACGCCAACGCAGAAGCCGGCCACGTCGTAGTCTTCGCCATGATACATGCCCGGCATTTCGGCCGTTTCGCCGCCCACCAGTGCACAGCCTGACTGCAGGCAACCCTCGGCGATACCGGTGATGACCGCCGACGCGGTATCCACATCCAGTTTGCCGGTGGCGTAGTAATCCAGGAAGAAGAGCGGTTCAGCGCCTTGTACCACCAGATCGTTGACACACATCGCGACCAGATCAATGCCGATAGCATCGTGGCGCTTAAGATCCATCGCCAGACGCAGTTTGGTGCCTACGCCGTCGGTGCCGGAGACCAGCACGGGTTCACGGTATTTTTGCGGCAGCGCACAAAGCGCACCGAAGCCGCCTAGTCCACCCATGACTTCCGGGCGACGCGTCTTTTTCACTACGCCTTTAATACGGTCAACCAGAGCGTTACCAGCATCAATATCAACACCGGCGTCTTTGTAACTGAGAGAGGTCTTGTCGGTCACTGCGAGGTCCCCACGCGAGTTGCGGTTGGTGGTTTAATATAAAGCGCGGCAATTCTACCAGCGCAGGCAAACGTTTGCGAGTCTCAGATTGCGTCCCCGGCGATTTTCATCAATCCTTACTTTGCCATGACAAAATGCCTCTGATTGCGCAAGCACATGTGGCACTGCGGCGAAAAGGCGGTATAATCCCGCGATTTTTTTTTAGCTCAACTCACTCCGGGAGAACAACAATGAAGATCGTGGAAGTCAAACACCCGCTGGTCAAACATAAACTGGGACTGATGCGTGAGCATGATATCAGTACAAAGCGTTTCCGCGAGCTGGCCTCTGAAGTCGGCAGTCTGCTGACGTATGAAGCGACCGCCGATCTGGAAACCGAAAAGGTCACCATTGAGGGCTGGAATGGCCCGGTTCAGGTTGATCAAATCAAAGGTAAAAAAATCACCGTCGTGCCTATTCTGCGTGCCGGTCTGGGCATGATGGAAGGCGTACTGGAGCACGTACCCAGCGCGCGCATCAGCGTTGTTGGCGTCTACCGTGATGAAGAAACGCTGGAGCCGGTGCCTTACTTCCAGAAACTGGTTTCGAATATCGAAGAGCGCCTGGCACTGGTGGTTGACCCCATGCTGGCCACGGGCGGCTCAATGATTGCCACGATAGACCTGTTAAAGAAAGCGGGCTGCAGCAGTATCAAAGTGCTGGTGCTGGTTGCGGCACCTGAAGGGATTGCCGCGCTGGAAAAAGCGCATCCGGATGTGGAGCTTTACACCGCTTCTGTGGATCAGGGGCTTAACGACAAGGGTTATATCATCCCAGGCCTGGGTGATGCCGGTGATAAAATCTTCGGCACCAAGTAATGACGAAAATCCGCGGCGCCATGCATCACGCTGTTTTCAGCCTGCAGAAGCAGGCCGAGCCGCTTTTTTCTGTTGTAACACATAAAGAAATGAACCAGCCGACCAGAGAGTCGGCTTTTTTTTGCCTGAAAACAGACCACTCACTCAAGGGGACTTTTAATGACTCGTCGCGCTATCGGCGTTAGCGAACGGCCGCCATTACTGCAAACGATTCCGCTCAGCCTGCAGCATCTGTTCGCCATGTTTGGCGCCACCGTGTTAGTGCCAATTCTGTTCCACATCAATCCGGCGACGGTATTGCTGTTTAACGGTATCGGCACGCTGCTGTACCTGTTTATTTGTAAGGGAAAAATCCCCGCCTATCTGGGTTCCAGCTTTGCCTTTATTTCACCCGTGTTGCTCCTGCTGCCGCTGGGTTATGAAGTGGCGCTGGGCGGTTTTATTCTGTGTGGCGTGTTGTTCTGCCTTGTCGCGCTGATCGTTAAAAAAGCCGGAACAGGCTGGCTGGACGTGATGTTTCCGCCAGCAGCAATGGGGGCCATCGTTGCCGTCATTGGTCTGGAACTGGCTGGCGTGGCCGCGAATATGGCGGGGCTGCTTCCAGCCGAAGGCCAGTCGCCAAACGGCACAACCGTGTTGATTTCGCTGGTGACCCTGGCGGTTACCGTTTTTGGATCGGTTTTATTCCGTGGATTTATGGCGATCATTCCTATCCTGATCGGTGTGCTGGCCGGTTACGCGCTTTCCGCCTTCATGGGCATCGTGGACTGGAGCGGTGTTGAACAGGCGCACTGGTTTGCCTTGCCGACGTTTTATACGCCGCGCTTTGAATGGATTGCCATGTTGACCATTCTGCCCGCCGCTCTGGTGGTCATTGCCGAGCATGTGGGCCATCTGGTCGTGACGGCGAATATCGTTAAAAGAGATCTGGTGCGCGATCCCGGACTGCATCGTTCCATGTTCGCCAATGGCTTATCGACGGTCATTTCCGGGTTCTTTGGATCCACCCCGAACACGACATACGGCGAAAACATTGGCGTCATGGCGATTACCCGCGTTTACAGTACCTGGGTGATTGGCGGCGCGGCCATTTTCGCGATTTTACTCTCCTGCGTCGGCAAACTGGCGGCCGCTATTCAGGCGATTCCGGTGCCGGTGATGGGCGGCGTATCCCTGCTGCTGTATGGCGTTATCGGCGCGTCAGGTATCCGTGTCCTGATTGAGTCCAAAGTGGATTACAACAAAGCGCAAAACCTGATTCTGACCTCCGTTATCCTGATTATTGGCGTCAGCGGGGCGAAAGTGCATATCGGGGCTGCCGAGCTGAAAGGCATGGCGCTGGCCACGCTGGTCGGCGTTGCGCTGGCTTTAATTTTTCGCGTCATTTCCCTCCTGCGTCCAGAAGAAGTGATTCTGGATGCGGAAGACAACCGCGAGCCGTAATCCCACCGTCAGCGGTCAAAAGTCGGGCAGGGATGCCCGATTCATCTCTGGCCGAAAACTATGATAGACTTGCCCCGATTTTTGCTTGTTCTCTTGCTGAGGTGCTTCTGAACACGCCGGCACAATTGTCATTGCCACTCTATTTACCTGACGACGAAACCTTCGCCAGCTTCTGGCCGGGTGAAAACCCCTCGCTTATTGCCGCGATTAAGGGTGCGCTTAGCCAGCAACATGGCAGCTATCTTTATTTCTGGTCTCGTGAAGGGGGCGGTCGCAGCCATCTGCTGCATGCCGCCTGCGCTGAAATGTCTGCACGCGGCGAAGCCGTGGGCTATGTGCCGCTCGATAAACGCACCTGGTTTGTCCCGGACGTGCTGGAAGGCATGGAGCAACTGCCGCTGGTTTGCATCGATAATATTCAGTGCATTGCGGGAGAAGAGGCCTGGGAAATGGCGATTTTCGATCTTTATAACCGTATTCTGGAAACCGGAAATACCCGGTTGTTTATTACCGGCGATCGTCCTCCGCGTCAGCTCAATCTGCATCTGCCCGATCTGGCATCGCGCCTCGACTGGGGGCAGATTTATCGTCTACAGCCGCTCTCCGATGAGGATAAACTGCAGGCTTTACAGCTGCGCGCCGGACTGCGGGGATTTGAACTGCCTGAAGACGTCGGGCGCTTTTTGCTAAAGCGCCTTGACCGAGAAATGCGCACGCTGTTTGATACGTTGGATCGTCTCGACAGCGCATCCATTAGCGCCCAGCGTAAGCTGACGATTCCCTTCGTAAAAGAAACCCTTGGCCTCTAAAGGATTTCCAGTACCGCTTCTGGCGGACGTCCCAGGCGGGCGCGATCGCCGTTGATCACAATCGGTCGCTCAATCAGTTTGGGATTTTCCAGCAGCGCGTCCAGCAACGCGCTTTCCCCGATGTCAGGCCGATCCAGCCCCAGCGCCGCATAAAGCGGATCCTTACGACGCATTAACTCACGGGCACTTTGCATACCCAGCTTTTGCAGCAGGATCTGTAACGTCTGGCGATCCGGCGGCGTGTCCAGATAGTGCACGATCTCCGGGGCGATGCCGCGCTCTGCTAGCAGCGCCAGGGTTTCCCGGCTCTTGCTGCAGCGCGGATTATGATAAAAGGTCACCATACTGTTTATCCTCGTTGATACTGCTTAAAGCGTTGCTGGAGCTGGCGTAGCTGGTCGATGCGGGCATCGTAACGGGCCTGTTTCAGGCTGCCGAGCGGCACCAGTGAACTGGCCCGGCTTAGGGCGCTAATGGCCTGATCCAGCTGGCCACTCAGCGCCAGACTTTCGGCGCGGGCAAAGAGCTCCTCATCTGTCAGCCCCTGCTGCGCGGAAGCCTGGGCCAGCAGATCCCATCCGTTGGTATCGTCTTTATGGGTCCAGGTATAGCGGTTGAGAATGCGGCTGGCGTTCGCCGGCTGTTTCGCTTCCACATAGGCATTAGCGAGGTTCAACTGGACGACCGGGCTGGTTTTTGAGGCCTGGGTCGCGGTCAGCATCGCTATCGCCTGCTGCGGCTGATTCAGGCCGATATCAATGTCAGTCATCAGGTCCAGCAGCCAGACATTTTCAGGTTGTTTCGCCAGTAACGGTGCCACGATCCTTTTCGCCTCACCAAAGCTTTTAGCCTGCAGGAACTGCACAGCTTTACCGTACTGCGAGGCCAGCTGTTCGCGGGAATTACCGTTAGCATATTGCGTAAGCAGTTCGTCCGTTAACTGGTTACGGCCAGTCGAATACATGCCTAAGGACCGCACTTTGGCCAGATAAAAGTCTTGAGACGACTGCACCACCACCGGACGCATCTGGTTCGCACGGTTGCGCGCATCGGCAAGACGGCTGTCAGGCAGGGGATGGGTTAACAGGATTTCCGGAGGCTTCGAAGAAAAGCGGCTCTGATCGGCCAGTTTTTGCAGGAAGTTGGGCATGGCTTGCGGGTCAAAACCGGCGCGCTGTAACACCTGAATACCGATGCGATCGGCTTCCTGTTCATTATTTTGGGTAAAGCTGATAATCCCCTGTTGGGTGCCGGCCAGCGTACCGGTCAATGCCGCCATGCCCATTTGTGGGCTGGCCATCGCCAGTAAAATTGAACCCAGCGCGCCCACCCAGGTGAGCGGGGCATTACGTTTTTGATCTTCCATTGCCCGCGCCAGATGGCGCTGCGTGACGTGGGAGATTTCATGGGCCATGACTGAGGCCAGCTGGCTTTCGTTATCCGTAAAACGGAACAGGGCCGCATGCAACACCACGTTGCCACCAAAGAAGGCGAAGGCGTTGAGCTCATCGTTCTGAATCAGGAAAAAGTGGAAGGGCGTTTTAACGGCGTCCGCATGCGAAACCAGCCGCTGCCCAAGTTGGTTGATGTACTGATTCAGCAAAGGATCGTTAATCAGCGGGGCACTGGCGCGGAGCTGGCGGACGTAGAAGTCGCCCATCTGTAGCTCCTGATTAATCGACAGGGTCGATCCTGCCGTGGTCCCCATATCCGGCAGCGAATCACTGATATCCGCACGGGCGGTCAACGGGCCGGATAACATCAGTGCAGGGAGTAGCGCAGCAAGCAGCGTCTTTTTAAACCGGTTCAACATGCCTTAATCCTGTAATGAATCCCTGATTTGGACAGGTAAGCAGCGGAAATGTTCTGTTTTTTCATCAACAGCGCTACGGTCTTCGTATCTTAACCACAGCCAGGGAAGAATGAAATGGCGTTATGGTAGTCGGGATTGGCGCATTGCCCCTTCCGGGCTTATCGGGTGCTTGCCAACCCCAACCGCCCTGTATCAGTAGTCAGAAAAAGGCATTCGTCTTGCTGCCCGCGCATTGACGACGTGGTGAACCGCTGTCACCGCAATGTCATCTTCCCGTGATGTTGATGTCACACAACCCCGTTAGGTTAAGCGCCAATGAGATCGATCTCATTATCGATTAACCGGGGGTGAAATGAGTGATTTAATCAGCGTGGCGGTTCTGGCCGGCGTTTCGCGAGCAACCGCGGCGCGTGCCTTTTCCGATCCCCATCTGCTTAAGCCCGGCACGCTGAAAAAAGTGCTGGAGGCCTCGGAGCAACTGGGTTTCAGACCTAACCACATTGCGCGCCAGCTCCGTACGCAAAGCTCCACGACGCTGGGCGTTTTGCTGCCTTCGCTCAGTAACCCGGTGTTTGCCTTGCAGCTTCAGGCCATGGAGCAACAGGCGCGTCTGGCGGGCTATGGCCTGCTGGTGGCCACGACCGATTACCAGCCAGAGCGTGAAGCCGCCATGATTGAACATATGCTGCGCCAGCGCGTCGCGGGCATGGTGCTGACCGTCTCCGACGCGGACAGCAGCACCGTATTAGCCCCGCTGGCAGAGGCGCGAATGCCCTTTGTTCTGGCGCATAACGTGCCGCAACAGCAAAACTGGCGCTGTGTCTATGTCGATAACCGCCGCGCAATGGCCGAAGCCACGGCGCACCTTATTGCGCTGGGTCATCAGCATATCGTGATGGCGGCGGGACCGATGCTGCAGTCGGATCGTGCCCGTCAGCGCTATCTTGGCTATTGCGATGCGATGCAGCAGGCAGGATTTGTCCCGAGGGCGCTAATTGATATGCCCAGCCATACCCAATCCAGATTCGAGCCCCTTTTACCGCTGATCAACAGCCCGGACCCACTGACCGCCGTCATCTGCAGTAACGATCTCCTGGCGATCAGCCTGCTGGGCGCGGCCGCCCGTGCCGGCATTCAGGTCCCGCACCAGCTGTCGGTCATGGGGTTTGACGGCATTGCTATAGGCGAACAGCTTTCACCCTCGCTGGCCAGCGTGGTACAGCCCAGCGATCGGTTAGGTGCCTGTGCCATCGATATGCTTCTTCAACCCTCTCATGATGACTCGTGCCTGCTGGACCACTGGTTGCGTTCAGGCGAGAGCATCGCTGCAGTCTTTCATTCGTCAACATCAGGGAACCATCATGTCTACACACAATAAAATCACCGTGCTTGCCAGGGCGGCGCTCTTCACCGCCTGTGCATTTTCCAGCCAGCTGGTGCAGGCTGCTGAGAATGCTATCTGCTACAACTGTCCACCTGAATGGGCAGACTGGGCGACCGAGCTTCAGGCCATCAAAAAAGATACCGGCATTGTGGTGCCGCAGGACAACAAGAACTCCGGGCAGGCACTGGCTCAACTGGTCGCCGAGAAAGATAATCCCGTTGCCGACGTGGTGTATTACGGCGTCAGCTTTGGTATCCAGGCGGCTCAGGCAGGCGTGATTGCTGACTATAAGCCGGCCAACTGGGATCAGGTGCCGGCAGGCATGAAAGATCCGGAAGGGAAATGGGTTGCGCTGCATTCCGGCACGATGGGCTTTATGGTCAACGTAGATGCGCTGGGCGGTGCACCCATTCCAACATCCTGGGACGATCTGCTGAAGCCAGAATACAAAGGGATGGTGGGCTATCTCGATCCGGCCAGTGCGTTTGTGGGTTACGTGGCCGCCGTGGCGGTGAATCAGGCCAAAGGCGGCAGTATGCAGGACTTCACTCCCGCGCTGACCTGGTTTAAAAAGTTGCAGGCGAACAAGCCTGTCGTGCCGAAACAGACGGCCTATGCCCGGGTGATCTCCGGCGAGATCCCCATTCTGCTGGATTACGACTTCAACGCTTATCGCGCCAAATATAAAGATCATGCCAATGTGGTGTTCGTGATCCCGCAGGAAGGGACGGTCACGGTGCCTTATGTCATCAGCCTGGTGAAAAACGCCCCGCACGCCGCTAACGGCAAAAAAGTCATGGACTACGTGCTGTCGGATAAAGGCCAGGCTATCTGGGCCAATGCCTATCTGCGCCCGGTACGGCCTTCAGCCATGTCTGCCGAGGCCAAAAAGCGCTTCCTGCCAGACAGTGATTACGCGCGCGCGCATACCGTGGACTATCAGCAGATGGCCGATGCACAGAAAGCCTTCTCTGCCCGCTACTTGAGTGAGATTCGGTAATGGCAGCGTCTGACGCCCGCAGCGATTTACCGGTGGCAACGCGCCACCGGTCACGCCGACGCGAGCAGGGGGCAAACTGGCCATGGATGCTGCTGCCAGCCTTACTGTTTTTTGCCGCGTTCTGGCTGTTACCTTTTGCCCGATTATTACAGATGGGCATGACGCCGGATCGCAGCACACATCACAGTGGCTACTGGACGGTAATTACCCAGCCGCAGTATCTGCAAAGCCTGGTGAATACCGTGCTGCTGTCGCTGACGGTAACGCTACTGACGTTGGTCATCGCCACCGTCGTAGGGTGCTTCCTCGCTCGCCAGCGTTTCACCGGACGCGGCACTCTGCTGGCACTGCTGACCTTTCCTCTGGCGTTTCCCGGCGTGGTGGTGGGGTTTTTAGTGGTGATGCTGGCAGGACGACAGGGCGTGCTGGCGCAGATCAGCCTGCGCCTGTTTGATGAGCGCTGGACGCTGGCTTACTCACTCACCGGGCTGTTCATTGGTTATCTCTACTTTTCGCTGCCGCGCGCCATTGTGACGTTGGTGGCCGCGAGTGAAAAACTGGATCGCTCGCTGGAAGAAGCCGCCCGTTCGTTAGGCGCCAGCCAGTGGCGCATTGTCTGGGATGTGATCGTGCCGGGACTTAAACCGGCACTGCTCTCCAGCGGTGCGCTGTGCTTTGCCACCAGTATGGGCGCATTTGGCACCGCGTTTACCCTGGGAACCGACCTGAGTGTGCTGCCGCTGACCATTTATGGCGAATTCACCAACTACGCTAACTTCGCCACGGCGGCGGCGTTATCGGTGGTCATGGGCGCTGTCGCCTGGGCTGGCTTAATGCTGGCGCGCGTACTCACCCAGTCAAAACAGGAGCCGTCATCATGAAGCGCCGTGGGCTGTTTTACCTGCAGGTCGCGATCACCACACTGACTGCACTGTTCATGATTGTGCCGGTGATCCTGTCTATGCTGGCGGGCGTGACGCAGAACTATTTTGTTGGCCTGCGCAGCGGACTGACGCTGAAATGGGTGGCGCAGGTTTGGGAGATGTACAGCGACACCTTTTGGCTGTCGTTGCTCATTGCCGTCAGCTGCTTGATCGTCAACGTGGCGATCGGCGTACCGGCCGCCTGGGGCTTACTGAAATCGCCCTCTCGCTGGGCATCGCGCATTGAAGAGTGCCTGATGTTGCCGGTGGCGCTTCCGGGCCTGGCCACCGCACTGGGCATTATCCTGCTGTATGGCCAGTTCAGCAGCCTGCGTGACAGCTGGGTGTTTATCCTGATTGGTCACGTCCTTTTTACGCTGCCGTTTATGATCCGCCCGGTACTGGCGGTGATGCAGGCGATACAACTGCCCCGACTGGAGGAGGCTGCCGCCAGCCTCGGGGCCGGCTTCTGGCGTCGCTTTTTCACCGTGGTGGTTCCCAACTGCCGCAACGGCATTCTCGCCGGGGCCTTTATGGTAATTACGTTATCGGTAGGCGAATTTAATATCACCTGGATGTTGCATACGCCACTGACCAAAACCCTGCCAGTGGGCCTGGCCGACAGCTACGCCTCGATGCGGCTGGAAGTCGGTTCTGCTTATACCCTGATCTTTATTTTAATGATTCTACCGCTGCTGTTGATGCTCAACGCCTGTAATCACTGGCTTGAACGCCAGTCTCGCCAACAACCAAGGGAGGAAAAAGCATGATTGTTGATGCGGTTAACGTCACGCTACGCGGCTGTGCGCGTCGCTTTCATCACCATCAGGCGCTGCACCCGCTGGATCTTAGCGTACGCGCAGGGGAAACCCTGGTTCTGCTGGGCCCGTCCGGCTGTGGCAAAACGACAACGTTGCGCATTATCAGTGGGCTGGAGAGCACTGACGCGCCGGGTGAAGTCTGGTTTGACGATCGCAACGTGACCGACCTGCCTATTGAGAAGCGTAACGTAGGAATGGTGTTTCAAAACTACGCCCTGTTTCCCACGCTTAACGTGGCGCAGAACGTAGCCTATGGGTTGAAAGTGCAGGGCATTCCGCGCCACGAGCGTGAGGCCCGGGTCAATGAGATGCTGGAACTGGTCGATCTCACGTCACTGGCACATCGTCATATCGACAAGCTCTCCGGCGGGCAGAAACAGCGCGTGGCGCTGGCAAGAGCGCTGGCGGCACGGCCTAAAGTGCTGCTGTTTGACGAACCGCTGGCGGCGCTGGATGCCAAACTGCGTGAGCGTCTGCGTCTGGAAATCGGGGGCCTGTTAAAAAAGCTGGCTATCACCGCCGTGTATGTCACTCACGATCAGCAGGAAGCTATGGCGCTTGGCGATCGTATCGCCGTCATGGAGCAGGGGCGCCTGGTGCAGATCGATACGCCGCAGGCCATCTATCAGCGTCCGGCCTCGCGTTTTGTGGCGGATTTCGTTGGCGCGATTAACTGCATCGCACGTGACGATCAAGGCCATCCGGTGCGTTTTTGTCGACCAGAGGATGTGCTGCTGGCAGACGAAGGCCGCTATGCGCAGCACGGCTGCATTGTTGCCAGCACCTTTCTCGGCGCGTCTCAACGCCTGATGATTGATATCGGGCTGGACAAGCCGATTCAGGTTGAACGTCACGCACGGGAAACCTGGCACGCCGGGCAGCGAGTGAGCTGGTCGCTGGCTAAGCAGGCCGCACTCGAATTTACCCTTTAAGGAGTCAACGTTTGTCCGTTAAACCTGTGCTGATTGCTCAAATCAGCGACTTGCATATTAAAGCGCACGGTCGTCTGTCGTATAAAAAAGTCGATACGTATAATGCCCTGTTACGGGCGATCGCAACCCTGAATGGCCTGACGCCCCGGCCCGATGCGGTGGTCATAACCGGCGACCTGGTGGATTTTGGTACGGCAGAAGAGTATCAGACGCTGCGGCAGGCGCTGGCCACCCTGGCGTTGCCGTTTTACCTGATGGCGGGAAATCATGACGATCGCCAGGCGCTACGGGCGGCGTTTCCCGATCATCCCTATCTGCAACAGGGCCCGACGCTCAACTGGCAACGGGAGGTTAAGGGGGTTCAGCTACTGGCGCTCGATTCCAGCGTGCCGCAGCAGCCGTGGGGCGAGCTTGATGAACAGCAGCTTGACTGGCTGGATGCCGCACTGACCGCGTCACCGGACAGCCCCGCGCTGGTGATGCTGCATCATCCGCCCTTTGTCTGCGGTATCGATCATATGGATCGCCAGCGTTTACGCGCCCCTGATGCGCTGGCGGCGATCGTCAGTCGTCATCCGCAGGTCGAACGTGTGCTGTGTGGCCATGTACACCGCGCGATTCAGACCCGCTTTGCCGGTACGCTGGCCTGCATTGCCCCCGGCGTATCTCATCAGGTTGCGCTGGATCTGCAACCGGATGGCCCGGCAAACTTCATGCTGGAACCGGCAGGATTTTTACTGCATCGCTGGCATCCGCAGCAGGGAATGACCACGCATCAGTGTGCGATTGGAGACTATGATGGCCCCTGGCCCTTTTATGATCAAAACGGGTTAATCGATTAAAAGCCATACGGGCTGACTTTTTGGTTAATGCCGCGCTTAAACCTGCTCAAATTGTCCTACAGCGTGTAAACTTACACGCTGTAGGACCGCAATCACGATAAAAACAACAGAGTCAGGCACAGCAAAATGAATCTTTGCACTGTGGCGTTCCCGCCATGCTCATAAATTTCCGTCCCCGGGCGGACTTACGCACGCTTATTGCGCTGCTGGTTATTGCCAGCATAGTCATCACGCTTGCCAATAATTTATATGCAACCTGGCGTGTGCAACGCATGGTGCTGATCGACAGCACCCTGGAAGCTAACCGCGCTTACGCTGCCAAACTGGCCTCCACCAGCGAAGTCTTTTTCCGGCTGGCGCAGTCCCAGTTGCACTTCAGTGCTAATTTACTGGGAAAAGATTTCAATAATGAGGCACTGCTCAAAGCGGAAGTGAACCGTCTACGTGAGCAGACCGACAGTTTTAACTCGGTCGCCGTGGTGGATGAAACGGGTACGGTGCGCGCAATTTCTCCCGAATCGCTGACCTTAACCGGGATGCATCTGACCAGCGATGCGGCCCGCGAAGCGCTGCAGACCCGGCAACCGCTGATTAGCAGACCGACACTCTCTGCCGCCAATAACCTGCTGATTTTTGTCTCATGGCCCATCTGGAATAACCAGGGACGCTATCTGGGCTATATTGGCGGGACGATTTACCTGAAAAAGAAAAGTATTCTGAATGCGCTGCTGGGTGAACAGTTTTATCGCGACGGCACCAGCGTATTTGTTCTCGACGGCGATAATCAGGTGCTGTATCACCAGAACCGCCAGATGGTGGGCAAAACCATGTCGCCACTGATGAGCGATCGGGAACGTCAGGAAAAAGATAACGGCTCGCTGGTCTTAACTGAGCCCGACAAACCGACCCGGCTGGCCGGCTACGCCATCGTCCCCACGACGGGCTGGATGGTGGTGGCGTTGAAACCTGTCGACGTCACGCTGCAACCGCTGTCGGGGTTGCTCCTGAAAGTCCTGAAGCATTCAGTGCCCTTTGCCTTACTGACCTTGCTGGTGGCGGTCATTCTGGCACGGATGATTGCCATGCCGCTCTGGCAACTGGCCCGCAAGGCCAGCAAGATTGATGCCTCAAGCGCCACCTACGAAATTGGCGGCATTCGGGCATGGTACTTTGAGGCCGCCCAGGTTAAACGGGCGCTGTTAACCGGTATTGGGCTGGTACAGGACAAAATTGGTCGCCTGAGTTCGGAAGCGCAGACCGATTCGCTAACGCTGTTACTCAACCGCCGCGGGCTTAACGCGGTACTCGATTACTACCAGACGATGCGCCAGCCTTTTGCCGTGCTCGCCCTGGATATCGATCATTTCAAAAGCGTCAATGACAACTGGGGACACGACGTCGGCGATCGGGTGATTCGGCAGGTGGCGCAGACGCTACGACAGAGCGCCCGGCAGTCGGATGTGGTCTGCCGTAACGGTGGTGAAGAGTTTTTAATGCTGTTGCCTAACACGCCTCTGAAAGAAGCTGAGGCGACGGCCGAGCGCATTCGCATCAGCATCGCGGATAACGCTATCGAGGCGGTCGGCCATATCACGATTTCCATCGGCGTAGCGGAATGGGATGCCCGGCGGCGGCCGCTGGAAAGCAGCCTGAAGCGGGCTGACGATGCCCTGTATCAGGCTAAGAACAGCGGTCGCAACTGCACCGTGGTTGCCAAACGCGTAAAAGCCTCTTGATCAAGACTGTGCGCTAACGGTTTCTGGCCCGCCCGGCAATCCGGGCGAGCCATCAGGAATTGATATGCTCGCGGCAGTAGCGTCGCTTCCAGCTGGCAGGTGTTAAGCCTGAATGCTTACGGAATATCTGACGGAAATAGCCCACATCATTGAACCCACACTGACGCGCTACCTCGGTTAACGGCAGCTTATCGCCGATCAGCAGCTTTTCTGCCATTAATACGCGCTGCCGGTGAAGGGCTTCCGTCAGCGTCAGGCGAAACACGCGCCGGTAAACACGTCCCAGATAATCGGCATTGCAATGCAGCGTTTTCGCCAGCGTGGAGGTTGAAAGCGCCAGGTGATACTGCGTGCGAATAAGCTGATTGGCTTTCCAGGCCAGGTCAACGCCGGGGCTGTCGACAACATCCTCGTGCAGCGCCGGAGCCGCGAGCTGCTGCAGTATAAGCAGTAAAATACATTCCAGTGCGACGCTGCGATGAATGTTTTCCTGCTCGCTGAGGAACTGCCGGAACAGGGCGATGATATAGGCCGGATCGCCAACACGAGTATGCTGGGGAAGGTGGAGCAGTGCCTGGTGTAAGCCATGCTGCTCAGGCTGTTTCTGCCAGTCAAAATGCAGCCAGTAAAATTTCAGATCGGCCGGAAAAATCCCTTCCCCCACATGCAAATGCCCTGGCCTCAGCAGCAGGCTTTCGCCCGCCTGCACGCTGAACAGCTCGCCATCCTCCCGAATCGTTAACTGCCCGCGTTCAACGAAAATGATCTCCCAGGAGGTCAGCCTGCGTGCAGGATGGGTTCCCACGCCGCGCGAAATAAACAGCCCGCCATTTTGCACCTGTATCGGAAACGTTATGGATAATTCGAACATCGTTATTCATTTTCCCGCTGCTACAGAGGTAATAAATGTCTTTCTCTCTGATTATTAACTAAAAAAAAGACATGTACCTGATCCAGTTCACACTTTGCTTCACAGGTCGGAATTACCCCGTTTTTATACTTTTTTGTGCTCTTGTTGGTGAACGGATTCCTGACAAAATAAATCGGGTTAAGCGCTAAAACACCAATAAGCCCGGCATAAAGCGGGCAATCCTCTCTGTCCTGCATGAGGCATTTTAAATGACTTCTACGACTATCGCTCAGGCCGATCTTAGCCCGTCGGCTACGCAGAGTGCGCTGTCCCTGCGAGAGAAAATAGGTTACGGCTTGGGTGACGCCGGTGGCACGGTGATCACCTGCCTGATCACCAACTTCCTGACGTTTTTCTACACCGATGTGTTTGGCTTAACGCCCGCGCTGGTCGGCACCCTGTTTATGGTGCTGCGCGTGTTTGACGCGGTCTCCGATCCGGTGATGGGCGTCATTGCCGACAGAACCCATAGCCGTTGGGGGCGCTTCCGCCCGTGGCAGCTCTGGGTGGCCGTTCCCCTTGGCCTCATTGGTGCGCTGACGTTCACCGTGCCCGCCGTCAGCATGGACATGAAAATTGTTTGGGCGTTTGCCACCTATCTGCTGCTCTCTGTCAGCTATACCGCCATCAACGTGCCCTATTGCGCGCTGATCAACACCATGACCACCCGCCACACAGAAGTGCTGGCCTGCCAGTCATGGCGCTTTGTATTGTGCGGGGTGGCCGGGTTTCTGGTTTCGGTAGGGCTGCCGTGGCTGGTCGCGGTGTTGGGTAAGGGGAATGCGGCCCTGGGCTATCAGTCTGGCGTCGGTATCCTGTGCGCTCTGGCGGTCGTGATGTTCCTGTGTTGCTTCTTTTGGGTCCGCGAGCGCGTACCGCTGGACAGCCTGGGCAAATTTACCCTGCGTGAGCATCTGGCCGGGCTACGCAAAAACGATCAGCTGTTGCTGATGCTGGTGATGTCTTTTTTGCTGATTAACGTGTTTAACATTCGCGGCGGCGGCTACATGTACTTCATTACCTATGTGTTACAGGGCAGCACGGCTTTCACGTCGCTGTTTTTTACCATGGTGACGTTAGCCTCCATTGTGGGAGCGGTGATCGTGAACCCGCTTTCCAGGCGCATTGACACCGTCCGGCTGTATTACTGGACCAACCTTGTGCTGGCCGCACTCGCAGTCATGATGTGGTTCCTGCCGGTCGGGCCGTCATGGCAGATATTGTGGCTGGTGGTGATCCTCAGTAATGGCATCATCCTCGGGTTCACTCTGCCGCTGCATTTTGCCCTAATGGCCTTTGCTGATGACTACGGCGAATGGAAAAACGGTGTCCGCTCGTCGGGCATGAATTTCGCGTTTAACCTGTTCTTTATCAAGCTTGCCTGGGCCTCCAGCGCCGTCATTATCAGCCTGCTGTTTGTCATCGTGGCTTATAAGCCAGGGATCGGCAATCAGACGGCTGCTTCCCTGCACGGTATTACCGCCACGGAAACCCTGTTACCGGCGCTGTTCCACCTGTTGCTGGCATTCACCATCCGCGCCTGCAAGCTCACTAACCCGATGATGGCGCAGATCGCCCACGACCTGCGTATTCGCCATGTTCCGTCTTGAGGAGAGTAAGATGTCTGTCAATGAAGTCGATCTGCATAAGCTGACTATCCACGATCCGTTTCTCGGTAAGTATCAACAACTGGTGCGGGAGGTGGTCATTCCTTATCAGTGGGAGGCGCTTAACGATCGGATCGAAGAAGCCGATCCCAGCCATGCCATCGAAAACTTTCGCATCGCGGCTGGCCAGCAGGACGGGGAATTCTATGGCATGGTGTTTCAGGACAGCGATGTAGCGAAATGGCTGGAGGCGGTGGCCTGGTCGCTTTGCCAGAAGCCTGACGCGGAACTGGAGAAAACGGCCGATGAGGTGATTGAGCTGATCGCGGCGGCGCAGTGCGAGGATGGCTATCTCAACACTTACTTCACCGTGAAAGCGCCGCAAGATCGTTGGACCAACCTTGCCGAGTGCCACGAGCTTTACTGCGCCGGGCACATGATTGAGGCGGGCGTGGCATTTTACCAGGCGACCGGCAAACGCCGTTTACTGGAGGTGGTGTGCAGGCTCGCCGACCATATCGACAGCGTCTTCGGCCCTGAGGAGCATCAGCTGCATGGTTATCCTGGCCATCCCGAGATCGAGCTGGCGCTGATGCGGTTGTATGAAGTGACTCAGCAACCACGCTATCTGGCGCTGGTGAATACGTTTGTCACGCAGCGCGGCACCCAGCCTCACTTCTATGATATTGAGTACGAGAAACGCGGTCAGACTTCCTACTGGCATACCTATGGCCCGGCATGGATGGTGAAGGACAAGGCTTACAGCCAGGCGCATCAGCCTCTTGCCGAACAGCAGCACGCAGTGGGCCACGCGGTGCGGTTTGTTTATCTGATGACCGGCGTAGCGCACCTCGCGCGTCTGAGTCAGGACGAAGGAAAGCGTCAGGACTGCCTGCGGCTGTGGCACAACATGGCTCAGCGGCAGCTTTATATTACGGGCGGAATCGGCTCCCAAAGCAGCGGTGAGGCGTTCAGCAGCGATTATGATTTACCCAATGACACGGTATATGCCGAAAGCTGCGCGTCCATTGGCCTGATGATGTTTGCCAGACGTATGCTGGAAATGGAAGCCGACAGCCAGTACGCCGATGTGATGGAGCGCGCGCTGTATAATACGGTACTGGGCGGTATGGCGCTGGACGGGAAACATTTCTTCTACGTCAATCCGCTGGAGGTGCAGCCGAAAACCCTGCATTTCAACCATCTTTACGATCATGTGAAACCGGTGCGCCAGCGCTGGTTTGGCTGTGCCTGTTGCCCACCGAACATCGCGCGTTTACTGACCTCGCTCGGTCACTATATCTATACGCCGCACGCGAATGCGCTCTTTATCAATCTCTACGTCGGCAACCGGGTTGATGTGCCCGTCGGCGATCGCACGTTGGGTATCCGTATCAGCGGTAACTTTCCCTGGGAGGAAACGGTCACGATTTCTGTCGATGCCACCCAGCCCGTAAAACATACGCTGGCGTTACGATTGCCTGACTGGTGCGAGGCGCCGCAGGTGAGCTGTAACGGTGAGGTGGTGACGGATCGCGCCCGCAAAGGCTACCTGTACATTGAACGGATTTGGCAGGAGGGCGACACGCTCACGCTAACGCTTCCGATGCCGGTGCGCCGGGTGTACGGTAATCCTCTCGTGCGTCATGTGGCGGGTAAGGTGGCTGTCCAGCGCGGGCCGATAGTCTACTGCCTGGAGCAGGCCGATAACGGCGAGCAGTTACACAATGTATGGCTGCCCGCGTCTGCGGCGTTCAACACCTTTGAAGGGAAAGGCGTCTTTGCGCACAAGGTAGTAATCCAGGCTGAAGGGGTGAAAAAGACCGCCCACGAGCCAGCGCAACAGCCGCTGTGGAACTACGACCGCGCACCGGCTGCACCGCAGAGCCAGACGTTAACGTTTATCCCCTGGTTCTGCTGGGCGAACCGGGGAGAAGGGGAGATGCGTATTTGGGTAAACGAAGCCTGACCCCAGAACATTGACCGACAGCGGGCCGGAAAGGCGTTCGGCCCGCTGTGAATAGAATCGGTGGCGATTCGCCTGCCAGTGGACAGCCTCAGCCAGGTTCAAACTCCCGTTAACAGGGCCGTGCAGGCCCGCCATCGCCCGGTCAACGAAAGCTGTCAGGCCACAGACTGCTTTTCACATCTTTCCCGCACCAGAATATCCGGTACAATCATGGCCCTTTTTGACGTTATGGACCCAACGGCATGCTGGCTTTATTGATTCAATGGTACAAACGCCGTTTTAGCGATCCGCAGGCGATTGGCCTGCTGGTGATTCTGCTGGCGGGATTCTGCATTCTTTTCTTTCTGAGTGGGTTGCTGGCGCCCTTGCTGGTGGCGCTGGTTCTCGCTTACCTGCTTGAATGGCCGACGGTACGGCTGCAACGCATTGGCTGTACGCGGAGCTGGGCGACCAGCATCGTGTTGGTGCTGTTTGCCGGGATTCTGCTGGTTCTGGTCTTGATTGTCGCCCCCGTCGCCTGGCAGCAGGGCATCAACCTGACGCGGGATCTGCCCAACATGCTGAACAAGCTCTATCTGTATGCGGCGGGTTTACCCCGACGTTTCCCCGCCCTGGTCGATGCGGGCATCATCGACGTCATCGTTGAAAACCTGCGCGGTCGTCTTAGCGGGGTAGGCGATTCGCTGGTGAAATATTCCCTGGCCTCGCTGGTAGGCTTGATGACCCTGATGATTTATCTCGTGCTGGTGCCGCTCATGGTGTTCTTCCTGCTGAAGGACAAAGAGCAGATGCTGAACGCCGTTCGGCGCGTGCTGCCGCGCAATCGCGGGCTGGCAGGGGAAGTGTGGCAGGAGATGAATCAGCAAATTACTAATTACATTCGCGGCAAGGTGCTGGAAATGGTGGTGGTCGGGATCGCCAGCTGGCTGGCTTTCATGTTCCTCGGCCTTAACTACTCGCTTTTGCTGGCCGTATTAGTGGGGGTTTCGGTTCTGATCCCCTATATCGGCGCGATGCTGGTCACCATTCCGGTTATTGGCGTAGGGTTGTTTCAGTGGGGGCTTGATAGCGAGTTCTGGACGCTGTTAACCGTCTATCTGGTGATTCAGGCACTGGACGGCAATGTGCTGGTGCCGATTTTGTTCTCAGAAGCGGTCAATCTGCATCCGCTGGTGATCATCTTGTCAGTGGTGATCTTTGGCGGAATGTGGGGATTCTGGGGCGTGTTTTTTGCGATTCCGCTCGCCACCCTGGTCAAGGCGGTGGTGCACGCGTGGCCTGAAGCCCCGCTGGATGAAACGCTGAGTCGCTAAACGTTCAGGGCGCGGACGATGCCGCGCCCTGAAGACATCAGGCTGACTTGAGGTAGTCCATCACGATGTCGTGGTGGTTTGACGTTTTGAAATCGTCGAACACCTTTTCGATTTTGCCATTCGCATCCACCAGGAAACTGATGCGATGAATGCCGTCGTAGGTTTTCCCCATAAAGGTTTTTTCACCCCAGACGCCAAACTGCTCGCAAACCTGATGCTCCTGGTCCGACAGCAGCGTGAAGTTAAGCAGCTCTTTTTCTGCAAAACGTGACAGCTTTTCGGGTTTATCCGTGCTGATCCCCAGCACCTCGACGCCAGCTTTTTTAAGTTCATCCATGTTGTCACGCAGACCGCATGCCTGCACGGTACAACCCGGCGTCATGGCTTTTGGATAGAAATAGACCAGAACACGCTGCCCCTGGAAGTCGGCTAAATTTACTTGTTCGCCATCCTGATCGGGCAAGCTAAATTTCGGTGCGGTATCACCGGCTTTCAGTGGATTCATCACATCTCTCCATTTTGAGTTCATGCTGTGGTTAATACACCAAGAGGCGAGAAACTGCCAAATGGAAAATTATCTGTTTCAGACGTATTCCTCACCTGACTGCACTTTTAACGTAGCAGAACAGTCACGGGGGCGCTCGTCTTTACCTGCCAGGTGCGGCCAGTTCACGATTATCGGCATCGCTCAGGCTGTAGAGACGCAACGAACCCTGCGCGTTAAGCTCCTGGCATAATTCATTAAAGGCCTGTTCAAAGGCCGGACCATCGCTCCGCGTCGGGCTGTGCGCCGTCATCTGAATATAGAGCGTAGCGGGCCTGTCGTGCTGGGCTGGCTGAATGCGTGACACCAGTTCAGCGATGTTCATCAGGTGCTTGTCCGTTAAATCCGTAAAGCGCTCAATAATATGCGGTGAGTCAGCGACTTCGACCTGAATAAACGCCGTATCCGGCATCGGAGGGCGGGCGGTCGCATGGGTGCGTTTCATCACGATGAGCAGCTCCAGCTCTGCGCCTTTAAGCGGCAGCGTTGACTCAATCAGCGTAATGGCGTTCCAGCTACCGGACAGCAGCATAATGAACGTGAATTCATCCCCAAGCATGGCAAGGCGACTGTCTTCGATGTTGCAACCGCAACTGCTGACGTGACGGGTAATCGTATTGACGATACCCGGGCGGTCAACACCCAGTGCGGTGATCACCAAGTGGTGGGGTTGAGATTGCTGCAAAATAGGATTCCCTGTGCATTTGCTAATAACCATAAGGTAAACATAAAAAAAACTGCTGACAAGCGCGGGAATAGCGGAGCTTGCTTGCTTTTCCCTAAGTGTAAAACGTACCATGAAGCACTTGTTTGTCGAGGGGATCGCCAATGTTTACGGGAAGTATTGTTGCACTCGTTACGCCGATGGATGACAAAGGTAATGTCTGCCGTGCGAGTTTGAGAAAACTGATTGATTACCATGTCGCCAGCGGTACGGCGGCGATCGTTTCCGTCGGCACCACCGGCGAGTCTGCCACGCTGAGCCATGACGAACATGGTGATGTCGTGCTGCAAACCCTGGAACTGGCGGATGGGCGTATTCCCGTGATTGCCGGAACCGGTGCGAATGCCACCGCTGAAGGCATCTCTCTAACCAAACGCTTTGAAAATTCTGGCGTTATTGGCTGCCTCACCGTCACACCTTACTATAACCGCCCCACGCAGGAAGGCCTGTTTCAGCACTTTAAAGCGATTGCCGACAGTACCAGCCTGCCACAAATGCTGTATAACGTACCTTCGCGCACCGGCTGTGATATGTTGCCGGAAACTGTTGCCCGCCTCGCCGAAATCAAAAATATTATCGGAATCAAAGAGGCAACGGGGAACTTATCCCGTGTCAGCCAGATCCAAGAGCTGGTTAATGATGAGTTCATCCTGGTGAGCGGCGACGATGCCAGCGCACTGGACTTTATGCAACTGGGCGGCAAAGGCGTCATTTCGGTGACGGCTAACATAGCAGCACGCGAAATGGCCGAGCTGTGCAGGCTCGCACAGCAGGGTAATTTCGTTGAAGCTCGCCGTCTCAATCAGCGTCTGATGCACCTGCACCAGACGCTTTTCTGTGAACCTAATCCAATCCCGGTTAAATGGGCGGCAAAACAGCTAGGATTAATCGCTAATGACACGCTGCGTCTGCCAATGACACCACTGACTGCGGTTGCACAGCCGAAAGTGGAGCAGGCGCTGGTGAAAGCGGGTTTGCGATAATTTAGGGAGTTTGAATGAATTACTCAGTAAAGCGGTCAACGATTGCAACAGTGGTGGGGCTTTCCACCCTGATGCTATTGTCGGCCTGTTCGAACGATCAGCGTTACAAACGCCAGGTCAGCGGTGATGAGTCCTACCTGCAGGCCAGTGGTCTGCGGGAGCTGAAGGCACCGTCGGGCATGATTCTGCCTGTCCAGAACGGGGAATACGATATTCCGCCTTCAACCAGCAAAGCGCCGGTTGGCAAGCAGCTGGATATTCGTCCACCAGCCCAGCCTCTGGCTCTGATGAACGGCTCACGCGCCCAGTTCAGTAATAACACTGGTGTGCTGATGTTTGATAACAGCCGCGGATCGATTTGGTCGCAGGTTGTGGGTGTCGTCCAGTCTAATAACTTCCCGATCGCTTCCCGTAATGACGCCGGACAACAGCTGACCACCGACTGGGTACAGTGGAACCGTGCAGACGAAGATAAGCAGTACCGTGGTCGTTACCAAATCAGCGTTCAGTCGCAGAGTTATCAGCAGGTCCTGACCGTCCGTCTGCTGGAGCTGCAGCAGGAAGGCAACAGCGTGACCTCGCCAGTGCAGATTCAGCGTTATACCGCGCAGATGCTGAACGACATCGCCGCAGGGATGGACAAGATCGCCACCGCGAATGAAAACGCTGCCGCCGGCCGCGTCAGTGGTGCGATTGATGTGCAAAGCGGTGCCGACGACACCGGCCTGCCTATGCTGGTGTTACGCACGCCTTTCAATGTTGCCTGGCAGCGTCTGCCTGCGGCCATGGGCCGTGTAGGAATGGACGTCACCGACAGCACGCGCTCAACCGGCAGCATGAAAGTGACCTACAAAGCGCCGGGCAGCAGCACCTGGGACAGCGTGGGCGCCAAAGATCCTGAGTTGCCAAACGGCGATTACAAGGTTCAGGTTGGCGACCTCGACAACCGTACCAGTCTGCAATTTATTGATCCTAAAGGCCATGTGCTGACGCAGGCGCAAAACGACGCGCTCGTGGCAGTGTTCCAGGCCGCAATGAACAAATAAAAAATTACCCCAGGCCGGAGATTCTCCGGCCTTTTTATTTCGTTTTTTGGCATAATAGCGCGAGACGAGGTAATCGATTGCGTCACGGCAATCAACGCAAAATGCCTGCCTCAGAACCGGATCTTTCATGTTTGGAGTTAAATAAGATGCAAAAGCGAGCTGAGTTGTATCGCGGTAAAGCGAAAACCGTATACAGCACCGATAACCCGGATCTGCTGATACTTGAATTCCGCAACGATACATCAGCAGGCGACGGCGCCCGCATTGAGCAGTTTGATCGCAAGGGCATGGTGAATAACAAGTTCAACCATTTCATCATGACGAAGCTGCAGGAAGCGGGCATCCCGACACAGATGGAAGCCCTGCTGTCAGATAACGAAGCGCTGGTGAAAAAGCTGGACATGGTCCCGGTCGAGTGCGTAATCCGTAACCGTGCGGCCGGTTCGCTGGTGAAGCGTCTTGGCGTCGAAGAAGGGATTGTGCTGAACCCGCCGCTGTTCGACCTGTTCCTGAAGGACGATGCTAAACACGATCCGATGGTTAACGAATCTTACTGCGAAACCTTTGGTTGGGTCAGCAAAGAGAATCTGGCCCGTATGCGTGAGCTGACCTATAAAGCCAACGACGTACTGAGCAACCTGTTTGATAAGGCTGGTTTGATTCTGGTGGACTTCAAGCTGGAGTTTGGCCTGTTCAACGGCGAAGTGGTACTGGGGGACGAATTCTCACCCGATGGTGCGCGCCTGTGGGACAAAGAAACCCTGGATAAAATGGACAAAGACCGTTTCCGTCAGAGCCTGGGTGGCCTGATTGAAGCCTATGAAGCGGTAGCCCGTCGCCTGGGCGTCAAACTTGACTGAGTAACGCTCAGCAGGTCACGAAAAGGAGAGCGCAGGCTCTCCTTTTTCATTTTGGTGTAAAGCTGGTGATTGCGCCGTCACGCATCTAAAATCATGCCATCTGAGTTAATACGCCACAGGGAGCAAAAACCATGCGCTGGCAAGGACGTCGCGAAAGCGACAATGTCGAAGATCGCCGTAATCAGTCATCCGGTAACCGGGGAGGACGCATTCCTCTGCCACGCGGCAAGGCGGGCATTATCATGCTGATTCTGGTCGCGGTGGCGGGTTATTACGGTTATGACCTGACCCCGTTGCTGACCGGGGGCGAGGTGACATCGGGCAACCAACAGCAGCAGCAGCGCACCGCCAACCCGAATCAGGATGAGGCGGCAAAGTTTACGTCGGTCATGCTGGCGACAACCGAAGACACCTGGGACAAGTTGTTCAAACAGATGAACAAACAGTATACGCCGCCGAAGCTGGTGATGTATCGCGGCGCTACGCGCACCGGCTGCGGCACCGGACAGTCTGTTATGGGGCCCTTTTACTGCCCGGCAGACCAGACTGTTTATATCGATCTGTCATTCTATGACGAAATGAAAAACAAGCTTGGGGCAGGCGGCGATTTTGCCCAGGGCTATGTCATTGCGCATGAAGTCGGCCACCATGTGCAGAAGTTGCTGGGCATTGAACCCCGGGTACGTCAGATGCAGCAGGGGGCCAGCCAGACTCAGATTAATCAACTGTCCGTGAAAATGGAGCTTCAGGCCGACTGCTTTGCGGGCGTCTGGGGCCACTATATGGAACAGGAAAAAATCCTCGAAGTGGGGGATTTACAGGAAGCGTTAAACGCAGCCGAAGCCATTGGTGACGATCGTCTGCAGCAGAAAACCCAGGGCCGGGTTGTGCCGGACAGCTTTACGCATGGTACGTCCGCGCAGCGGTATACCTGGTTCAAACGCGGATTCGACAGCGGTAACCCTGGCCAGTGCGACACCTTTGCTCTTAAAGGATGAACCTGAAAGCAGCGACCTGTGCCATGCAGGCCGCCGGTATACGGCGGCTGGCCGTGATCGGCGGCGAAGCCGACTGGTGCCGGGACACCGCGCTCTCATGGAGCCAGACGCTGGAAGGCGACTGGCTGTGGCTGAGCGATAACCCACCGGAAACCGGCACGCACTGCGCCCCGACCGCATTTCGTACGCTGCTGGGGCGTGAATTCCATCATGCCGTGTTTGATGCCCGCCAGGGGTTCCATGCCGAGGCGCTGGCGGCGCTGGCCGGAACGCTGACGGCCGGTAGCTGGCTGCTTCTGTTAGTGCCCCCCTGGGCGCGCTGGGCGCAGCAGCCCGATGCGGACAGCCTGCGCTGGGCTGATGTCAGCGAGCCGATTGCCACGCCCCATTTTGTCCATCACCTGCAACGCCTGACGGAAGACGATCAGCAGGCGCTGTTGCATCAGCAGCCGCAGCCGCTCGCGCTGCCCAACTGGTCGTCTCGGCCGGCCTGGCACTGTCAGGCCGCGAGTCAGCAGCAAAGCATTCTGCAAGAGCTGACGCATTTTTCTGCTGGCGTGGCGGTCATCACCGCCGCGCGCGGCAGAGGCAAATCGGCGCTCGCAGGCATGCTGGCGCGACAGAATACGCGCTGCCTGGTAACCGCACCGGCAAAAATTACCACCACAGTGTTAGCCTCTTTCGCCGGAGAACATTATCGGTTTATGGCACCGGATGCGATTCTGGCGCTGCCCGACCAGCCCGAGTTTGACTGGCTCATCGTGGATGAAGCCGCGGCCATTCCCGCTCCGCTGCTCCATGCGCTGGTAGCACGTTTCCCGCGCGTGTTGCTGGTAACGACCATTCAGGGTTACGAAGGCAGCGGCCGTGGCTTTATGCTCAAGTTCTGCGCTGAGCTGCAGCAGGTGCGCTACTTTACGCTGGACGAACCGTTACGCTGGGCTCGCCACGATCCCCTGGAACACTGGCTCAACCGGGCTCTGCTGTTTGAGGATGCCGCTGAAACCCCGTCCCTGGAGGAGCGTGCGCCCCGGCGAGCAGAGGCGTCTGATTTCGCCGCCCAGCAGGCGGCTTACCAACTGCTGACCAGTGCGCATTACCGCACCTCACCGCTGGATCTGCGTCGCCTGTTGGATGCGCCAGGCATGCATCTGTGGCTGGCGGGCGAGGTTCCGGCGCTACAGGGCGCGCTATGGTTGGTAGAAGAGGGCGGGCTGACGGATGAACTGGCGCAAGCGGTATGGGCGGGCCACAGGCGGCCTCGCGGTAATCTGGTGGCGCAGTCGCTGGCCGCGCACGCCGGGCTGACGGAAGCCGCCACGCTGCGCGCCTTGCGAATTAGCCGGATTGCCATTGCCGCACCTGCGCGCCGCCGGGGAATCGGCCAGCAACTGGTGGCCGCCGCCTGCGCGGATGCCGCCGGATATGATTACCTCTCGGTCAGCTTTGGCTACACTGAACCTCTCTGGGCTTTCTGGCAAGCCTGTGGCTTTACGCTGGCGCGAATTGGCAGTCAGCGAGAAGCCAGCAGCGGTTGTTATGCGGCGATGGCCGTGCTGGGGCTGACGACGGCCGGCAAAGCGCTGCAGCAGAAGGCGGAGGGAAGCCTGGCCCGTGACTGGCCGCTGCTCAGACCGCACATTCCGCTGGACCTGCCGCTACCGGCAGCCTGTGACCACGCGTTTACCCGGCGCGATGCCTGGCTGGCCGCCGGTTTTGCCTGGGCGCAACGCCCGCTGGAAGCAAGCCTGGCGGTACTTCAGCGGCTGGTTGGCATCAGCCAGCAGCCTTTGCCGCTCCTGCGACAGGCGGTGAACGCTGACACCAGCCTGGCTGAACTGGCTCAGTCTGCCCGGCTCAACGGACGCAAGATGCTGATTACGGCCTTACGCGCTGAAGCCGCCGCTGCGCTACTGGCGTTACCCGGCAGAGAAGGCGAAGCGTTGCGCGAGCAATTGCAATAAATCCACCAAGACATTCAAATATTCCCACTATCATCCTGCGCCCGGGGGCGTAGAGTAGTCGCAGGAGGTCGATATGACACTGAAATATGTAATTGTTCAGCAGCCCACTCAGGCTGCCCAGCTGTTTCTGCTTTATCATGCCGTGGGGGACAATCCCGACGCGATGGGCCAAATTGGCAGCTGGTTTGCTAAAACGTTTCCGGCGGCGCTGGTGGTGTCGGTGGGATCGCCGGGGCCGGGCGGTCAATGGTTTAACGAAGCCGGCCTGCATGATAAAAGCGAGCAGGCCTGTGTAGACAGCAGCATGCCGCAGTTTGTCGAGTCGGTGCGTCACTGGCAGCAGAAAAGCGGGGTGCGTCCCGAAGCCACGGCACTGGTGGGGTTTTCGCAGGGGGCCAGCATGGTGCTGGAAGGCATCAAAGCCCACGACGATCTGGCTGGCCGGGCGGTTGCCTTTAGCGGTCGCTTTGTGACGCTACCGGAAAAGGCCAGCACGCGGACTACCGTGCATCTGATCCATGGTGATTATGATGACCATATCCCGCTGATGCAGGCGCAACAGGCGGAACAGCGTTTAACCGCGCTGGGCGGTGATGTCACGCTGAATATCGTAGAGGATTTGGCGCATGCCATCGATCAGCGCAGCATGGATTTTGCGCTGCATCATTTGCAGTATACCGTGCCCAAACGTTACTTCGATGAAGCCTCAGGCGGGGCAAAACCTGGCGATGACGATGTCATTATGATGATGTAACCGCGCGCCCTCGCGATGGCGGGGGCGCATGACCGTTATTTTTTCTTCGGCCAGTTGTCGTCCTCGTCCCACTTGTCGTTGAAATCACGATGAGGCGGGAGATCGGGTTTGTTATCCATAAATTTTTTATGATCGATGCGTTTCAGATCTTTATAGACGTTCATTAACACGCCCACCATCAGCAGGATCACCAGGATCCACCAGTAATCTTTAATAAACTCCATAGGCCCGCTCCTTCCCTCGCTGTCAGGCGATCAATTGTTCCATGATGCGTTGATACATCCGACTCAGCATTTGTAAGTCTGATGCTTTCACGCATTCGTTAATTTTGTGAATCGTGGCATTCACCGGACCCAGTTCCACCACCTGCGAGCCCATACGAGCGATAAAACGTCCGTCAGAGGTTCCACCAGAAGTCTGCAACTGCGGCTTAATTTCATTATAGTGCGTAACGGCGTTGACCACGGCATCAACCAGCTTGCCGCGTGAGGTCAGGAATGGCTGGCCGGAAAGCTTCCACTCAATGGTGTAACGCAACTGATGGCGGTCCAGCATTTCTGCGACACGCTGCTGAATCAGGGTATCGGTGAGTTCCGTACTGAAACGGAAGTTGAACTGCACAAACAGCTCGCCGGGGATGACGTTGTTACTGCCGGTTCCCGCCTGAATGTTGGCGATCTGCATGCTGGTGGCCGGGAAAAAGGCGTTACCCTGATCCCATTCCGTGGCGACCAGCTCGTTAAGCGCCGGCAGAGCACGGTGCACGGGATTATCCGCCAGTTGAGGATAGGCTACATGGCCCTGTACGCCATGCACGGTCAGGTTCGCGGTGATGGAGCCACGACGACCATTTTTCACGACGTCACCCACGACTTCGTTGCTGGAAGGTTCTCCGACCAGGCAATAATCCAGACGCTCGTTACGCGCCATGAGGCGCTCAACCACTTTTACCGTTCCGTTCGCGCCGCTGGCTTCTTCGTCAGACGTAATTAAAAATGCCAGACGCCCCTTGTGATGAGGATGAACGGCGACAAACCGCTCGGCGGCAACAACCATGGCGGCCAGCGAGCCTTTCATATCCGCTGCACCGCGCCCAAACAGCATGCCGTCGCGGATGGTGGGTTCAAACGGGGGATTAATCCAGCGGCTGGCATCGCCCGGGGGAACAATATCGGTGTGGCCGGCAAACGCCAGGGTTTCGCCTTCGCCGCGCGTGGCCCAGAAATTCAGCGTGTCGTTGATGTTCATGGTTTCGATGTGGAAACCTATCGCTTCCAGGCGTGCGATCAGCAGCGCCTGACATCCGGCGTCATCGGGGCTGAGAGAAGGGCGACGAATAAGCTGCTGCGTCAGCTCAATGACCGGACAAAACATATTATGACTTCTCCTGAAGACGATTCTGGTAAAGAGATTCGCTGAAGCCCAGCAGCAGCGAGCCGTCGGGTGCGCGCAGGACAGGGCGCTTGATGATAGCAGGCTGGGCCAGCATCAGCGCTTTTGCACTGGCGGCATCGGTGATGGCCTCGCGCTCTGCCTCGGGTAGCTTACGCCAGGTCGTGCCGCGCGTGTTGAGCAGATCCTGATAGCCCAGTACGTCGATAAACTGCTGCAGCTGGTCACCGGTCAGGCCGTCAGCACGATAATCATGGAAGCGATAGTCCACGCCCGCCGCCTCTAAACAGCGACGTGCTTTTTTAATCGTGTCGCAATTTTTAATCCCAAACATGACCCACTGCGCGCTCATCGCCTGCTCCTGTCATTAAAATTAGCTCTGGAGTTTACCATAGTGTGATCTGATGCAGCATCCGCCCGATCGCGCCTGTATCGAAAAATACCCTGCACAGAGGCGTTTCCCGTCGGGGGTAAACGGTTTCAGTTTTGCCTCTAATGATTTCGCGGTTTATCATTTCGGAATTAAGAATTTCCTTAATTGTGATTTTTAGGCTACGTCCTGGTCAAAACCGCATTAAAACCTGTCAGCTTAGGCCCTTGCTGAAGTGTGCGTCAGCCAGCAAATCAGAAAATACTCAGCTTTTTGTCGCCTTTGCCGATAGTAATGACAGGTGTAAACGTATTCACCAGGCGAAAAAAAAGGCGTAATATTGCCACTACAATAAGAGAGGGTTCTATGATTGACACCGAAATGGGGAACTGGAAAGAATTCATCGAAGCGATGTTACGCAACAAGTAACACGTGAGGAGAAAAGCAGGGCACTTTCCCCTCTGCTGTAATTCTGACCACACACACGAATAAAACGGCCGCTGCGAACAGAGGCCGTTTTTTTTGCCTGATTGAGGCGCCGTCAGGAAAGCGGGTTAATCAGTCCCGATGCTTCTCTTTCAGGGGAAAGCGGCGACGCACCAGCACAAAGAACAGCGGCACAAACAGAATGGCCAGAATCGTGGCAGAAATCATCCCGCCCATCACGCCCGTTCCCACAGAATGCTGACTGCCGGAGCCTGCGCCGCTGCTGATCGCCATCGGCAGCACACCGAAGATAAAGGCCAGCGACGTCATCAGGATCGGCCGCAGGCGCTGGCGTGACGCCGCCAGCGTCGATTCAATCAGTTCACCTCCCTTACTGTTAAGCTCGTTAGCAAACTCGACAATCAGGATGGCGTTCTTGGCCGAAAGCCCGACCACGGTCAGCAAGCCCACCTGGAAATAGACGTCGTTCTCCAGCCCGCGCGTCCAGGTGGCAATCAGCGCACCGATCACGCCAAGCGGGACGACCAGCATGACAGAGAACGGGATCGACCAGCTTTCATACAGGGCTGCCAGGCAGAGGAAGACAACCAGCAGCGAAACCACATACAGCGCGGGTGCCTGAGAGCCCGATAACCGCTCCTGATAGGATGCCCCCGTCCACTGGAAACCCACGCCAAGCGGCAGGGATTCGACCAGTTTCTCCATTTCATTCATCGCTGTACCGCTACTCACGCCCTCTGCGGCTTCCCCCACGATTTCCAGGGAGGAGTATCCGTTATAGCGTTCCAGACGCGGTGAACCGGTTTGCCAGCGGCTGGTGGCAAATGCCGAGAAGGGCACCATGGTGCCACTGCTGTTACGCACGTACCATTTATCGATATCGCCGGGCAGCATGCGATAGGGCGCATCAGCCTGTACATACACTTTTTTTACCCGTCCACGATCCAGAAAGTCGTTCACGTAGCTTGAGCCCCAGGCAGTGGCTAGCGTGTCGTTAATGGTATCCAGTGATACGCCCAGCGCCTGGGCTTTGCGCTCATCAATATCAATTTGCAACTGCGGGCTGTCATCAAGGCCGTTATGACGGACACGGGACAGGAGCTTATCTTTGCTGGCCTTGTCGAGCAGCATGTCGCGCATCGCCATGAGCTTGTCATGCCCGATGCCGCCATGATCCTGTATTTCCAGGTCAAAGCCCGATGAGCTGCCCAGACCGGTAATCGCCGGCGGACTGCTCGCAATGACCGTGGCCTCATTGATGTGTTTGAACGCTTTTCCGGCGCGCTTAATGATGGCGAACGACGTGCGATCGGCCCCGGGTCTGTCACCCCAGTCTTTCAAACGAATAAACAGACGCGCGACGTTCTGCCCGTTCCCGCCAGGGCCGGAACCGATCGTTGAGAAGACCGACAGCACGTTATCTTTCTCTTTCGTCAGGTAGTACTTTTCCACTTTTGCCACTACCGCCGAGGTCTGATTCATGCTGGAACCGGCGGGAAGCTGGACCTGGGTCAAAATCATGCCCCGATCTTCCTGGGGCAGAAAAGACGAAGGCAGATGAAGAAACAGGAACGCCATGATGCCAATAATCCCCACATACAACAGCAGCCAGCGGCCGCCCGTGCGCAGAATGTGGGCGACACCACGCTGATAGCGGTCGGCGTTGCGGTTGAAATGGTGGTTAAACCAGCGAAAGAAGCCGCGCTCGCCGTGATGTTCCCCTTTGGCGATGGGCTTAAGCAGCGTGGCACACAGGGCGGGTGTCAGGATCATCGCGACCAACACCGACAGGATCATGGCGGAGACAATAGTCACCGAAAACTGGCGGTAGATTGCCCCGACGGTGCCACCAAAAAAGGCCATAGGAATAAATACGGCGGAGAGTACCAGCGCAATTCCGACCAGTGCCCCCTGGATTTGCCCCATCGATTTGCGGGTGGCAGCGCGCGGCGAGATCCCTTCCTCGCTCATGATACGTTCAACGTTCTCCACGACCACAATCGCATCGTCCACGAGCAGGCCTATCGCCAGCACCATAGCGAACATGGTCAGGGTGTTGATGCTGTAGCCGAAGGCAAAGATCACACAAAAGGTGCCAAGCAGCACGACGGGCACCGCGATGGTAGGGATTAACGTGGCCCGGAAGTTCTGCATAAACAGATACATCACGCCAAATACCAGCAGAATTGCTTCCAGCAGGGTTTTGACCACGTCGGTGATAGAGGCTTTAACAAAGGGCGTGGTTTCATACGCGATTTTCGCTTCCAGCCCGTGCGGAAAATAGTGTGATAATTCATCCAGCCGCGCCCGCACCAGTTTATCGGTGTTCATCTCGTTGGCACCGGAGGCCAGTTTTATGCCCAGGCCGGAGGCGGACTGGCCATTATAGCGGCTGAGGGAATCGTATTTTTCAGCGCCGAGCGCCACCGTTGCGACATCGCCTAGCGTCACCACGGAGCCATCGGGATTATTCTTCAGGGTAATCGCTTTAAACTGGTCGGGGGTTTGCAGCATCGCCTGCGCGTTCACGGTGGCGTTCAGCGCCTGATTATTGACGGCCGGTAGCCCGCCCACCTGGCCCACTGCAACCTGGGTATTCTGGGATTTGATGGCATTGACCACATCATCGGTGGTCAGGGCATAGGCGGTCAGCTTGTAGGGATCGAGCCAGATGCGCATAGCATATTGCGTACCGTAGGCATCCACTTCACCCACCCCATCAATACGGCTTAAGGGCTCCTGAATATTACTGGCGACATAATCAGCAATATCTTGTTTGTTCATGCTGCCGTCAGTTGAGACAAACGCCACCATCAAAATGTTACTGTCGCCGGTTTTATTGACGGTCACCCCTTGTGACTGCACAGGTTGAGGTAACTGGCGCAGGGCCGACTGCAACTGATTCTGAACCTGCTGACGGGCTTCATCAGGATTGGTACCTGCGGTAAAGGTGAGGGTGATTTGCGCCTGGCCGGTATTACTGCTGTTGGAGGACATATACATCAGGTTATCGATACCGGTCATGTTCTGTTCGATAACCTGGGTGACGGTATTTTCCAGCGTTTGCGCTGAGGCGCCGGGATAAGTGGCGGTAATACGCACGTTGGGCGGGGCGAGATCGGGATATTGCTCAACAGGAAGTGAAATAATGGCGAGCGTGCCGCAAAGACATAATAAAATAGCCAAAACCCAGGCGAAAATTGGGCGGTCGATAAAGAAATTCGACATTGAACCGACACTCCTCACTGCTTTTATTATTAATATGAGCGATGCAGCGCGTGACGCACAGGAAAATCCACGCAAACCACGCACGGGTAGGACTCTACTTTACGTGCGAGGCGGGTTTGAAAAGTGGAGAAATTGTAGAGAATGTGTAAGTTTGCGCGTTTTTTATCAACTGTTTCGGCGCTCAATCCACATAATTGTTGCAGCAACGCGTGAACGTACATCAAGTTTGCGCAGGACATTACGAATGTGGACCTTCACCGTTTCTTCCGAGATATGAAGTGCATGAGCCACGTCTTTATTAGACAAGCCCCGCGCCACTTCCTGCATCACGCCGCGTTCGCGTTCGGTCAGCAAGCGGAAGGGATCGTCACTGTTATGTCGCATGGACAGAGCGTGCCTTACCGCATCGCTAAACACCGTCTCACCCTGTAGGGCCTGCATGACCTGGCGCAACAAGATTTCGGGTTCGCTGTCTTTGAGTAAATAGCCGTCCGCTCCTGCATCCACCAGGGCGTAAATGTCACTGCGCGCGTCAGAGACCGTCAGCACCAGAATACGTGAGCTGATGCCTTCATGACGAAGCGCTTTTAACGTATCCAGCCCTGACATCCCTTTCATGTTGAGATCGAGCAGGATGATATCCGGTGTCAGACGGCGGGCTTCCGCCAGCGCTTCAGTCCCGTTACTGGCTTCAGCGATGACCTGCAACTGCGGCTCCAGCGCCAGTAGCTGGCGGATGCCCCGGCGCATAAGGGGATGATCGTCCACGATCATAATGGTTAAAGCAGGTTGTGCCATGTTAGCTCCCTGTGCACTGGATGTCAGACGGCGATACGGGCAGTACGAACGATCGGCTTTCCAGACCGTTCCAGAATGGTGATGCGCAGAATGTTGATTGTAATGGTTAATTCTGCCTTCAGGTGTTGATCTGCCACATCTTGTATGATCTCAGGATGTTATTAAAATACACAATGGCGGGCAACAGCACTACTCACGCGGCAGCGCCGGACGCGATGGAAAACGCAGTGTGACACGTGTTCCACGTGGCTGTGCCGTAATCTGTAAGGATCCGGCTAGCCGTTCAGCCCGCTCCGTCATGGTCGTCAGCCCGTAATGCCCCTGCGGTTCCTCTGTCGTGCCGATCCCAATACCATCATCCGTCACGCTCAGTATATGTTCGCCTTCATCTGTGTGCTGATAGTCGAGGGTAATCATCTGTGCATTTGCATGGCGAATGGCGTTAAGCAGCGCCTCGCGGGCAATCTGGAGTACGTGTACCTGCTGTTGAGCATCCAGCGCCTCAAGCCCTGGCTGGCAGGTGAAATGGATGTCGGCCTCAGACTGCTTCTGCAAGGAGGCGATCATTGCGTGCAGTGCGGCCATCAGATCGGATTTTTCAATCGTTAAACGGAAGGTGGCAAGCAACTCACGGAGCTGACGGTAAGCTTCAGCCAGCGCAAGATCGAATTCGGCAATAATGTCATGTGCTGACCGATCGCGCGCATCGACAGTGCGCCGCAGCAGCGTCAGTTGAATACGCAGGTAGGTCAGTGCCTGAGCCAGCGAATCATGCAGCTCGCGTGCAATGGTGGCGCGCTCTTCAATTAATAGCATCTGCTGCTGCTGTTTTTGGGTCTGCCAGATCCAGACTGACCGGGCCAGCATTGCCGCCAGGCTCTGCATTAATGCTGCAGGCGGCGTCGTAACAGTCGTTTGCCAGTGCAGGGTGCCAATAGGGTGATCGCCCTGCTGCAAGGGTAACTGATGCCAGGCCTGAGAAGGGGCGATTTGCCCGGACTCAAAGGTAAACTGCTCACCTTCCATGCGGATAAACGCAAGCTTTTCTCTGGCAAGCACGCTGGCCAACACGCTGTCGAACAGAGCCGGATGCAGGGGGCCGCGCGTTAAAATCTGAGAGCTCTGATAGAGCAGCGAAAGCGTGCGGTTTGCCTGGGTCAGATCCCGGGTTTTATCGCGGACCCGCTGCTCCAGAAGCTGATAGTGCGCGTGCAACTGGGCGGCCATGCTGCTGAAGGTGTGTGACAGCACCTTAAGTTCATTCTGCTGCTGGACGTGCAGAGGCGGGAACGCAAAATTGCCCTTTTCCACATAACGACTGGCGGTGACCAGCGCGTTCAGCGGCTTAACGACCTGCTGACGGGTAAAGCGTATCGTCATCAACGCCAGCGCCACGATCGCCACCAGGCCCGTCAGGCTACTGATCGCCACCACCCGCATTTTCAGTTCAGCATAACGCTGCAGTTCCAGGACAAAGCGATCGATTTCCCCCACGTAGACCGGCATTTGAAGCTGCCAGGCTTCTGCTGCATCGGCATCAAGATGCTGAGCTAACTCCGGCCAGCCCGCGCGCAAACGTTGATAGTGGTTAATAACTTTATGTGGCACCCAGGGGCGGTCGAGGCCTTGTAAAACGGGGGCATCAAGGGTGTGCTGGAACTGCGCCAGATGCGCTACCAGCAGGCGAGGCTCCAGCCTGGCATCCCAGGCCAGCCGGTAACTCTGCATCCGTAGCGAACCGGCCAGATTAATGGCTTCCGCGTCACGCAGGCTGCTGGAAAGGGTGAGCAGAGCCAGACCGGTTGTCAGCAAAGCCAGCAACACAATCAGCGTTAAAGACTGCGCAATACTTCGGGTAACAGAGCGTTTAACAATCACAGCAAATAACCCCTTCAGTAACAGGGAAGGATAAAAGAGGTGGCAGAGGACGCCAGGTGACCTGTCATGAAATAGCCCGAAATGAGACCGTTCAGCAGCTTTACTCACCCAGATTGACGTTTCCCAGGAATACCGACGTCAGACCGACCATTACTCGCACAGCTTTACAACTCACAAAGGTTGCCTTGCATTGCCTCGCCAATAATCAATTACGTGTTTAACCACAGCGACCAACGCGAGTACAGGAGTATTTATGAAACGATTACCTGCTTACCTCACCGCCGCCCTGTTGGCCACTGCGTCATTTTCTACCTTGGCCGCCACGGCGGTGGACCAACGCGAGGCACAGGATCTGCAAAAAATCGGCAGCGTCTCTGTTTCCAGCGTAAATGGTTCACTTGACGATGTGACTCGCCAGCTTTCACAACAGGCGAAAGCCGAAGGCGCCAGCCATTTCCGGGTCATCGGTGTGAACACGCCGGGTGATTCCAGCCTCTGGACCGGCACCGCAGAGATTTACCGCTAAACCCTCTCTATTCCATCCCTGTAGTGTTTACCGGCCAGCCAATGGCCGGTTTTTTTGTGATCTCAGAAAAATTTTTTACAAATCGTCCCGCATATCCCCTCGGTATATTTTGCTTCGATGTTACATAACGGTTAGGATTCATCGCCGTAAATTCCCGCGCCGCTTTCCGTAAACTCACAGGCGGACGCACAGAGGAAGACAACCCATTTCGCAGTGCTGAACGCAATCGTTTGGATGCGCTATGACTTATGGTCAGGACAAACAGGAAGGCTATGAAATCTACAAAGAAATCCGCAGCGGACATGCGCGCTGCGAAACGACGCTGGCTCAATTCCCACGACTCCGGCTATAAGAAGGCCATGGGCAATCGTCACGTGCAGATGATTGCCATCGGGGGAGCCATCGGTACGGGGCTGTTTCTGGGCGCAGGCGCCCGTTTACAGGCGGCAGGTCCGGCCCTCGCCATCATCTATCTGGTCTGCGGTATCTTCTCATTCTTCATCCTGCGCGCACTGGGCGAACTGGTTTTACACCGTCCCAGCAGCGGAAGCTTTGTCTCCTATGCTCGTGAGTTCATGGGCGAGAAAGCCTCTTATGTGGCGGGCTGGATGTACTTTGTTAACTGGGCCATGACCGGGATTGTGGATATCACTGCCGTTGCGCTTTATATGCATTACTGGGGCGCGTTTGGTGATGTGCCGCAGTGGGTATTTGCGTTAGGGGCGCTGGCGATTGTCGGTACCATGAACATGATCGGCGTAAAGTGGTTCGCCGAAATGGAGTTTTGGTTCGCGCTGGTCAAAGTGCTGGCGATTGTCATTTTCCTGGTTGTCGGTGTCGTGTTCCTCGGCACGGGTAAACCGCTTGATGGAAATGCAACCGGCTTCCACCTGATCACGGATAACGGCGGCTTGTTCCCGCACGGTCTGTTGCCGGCGCTGGTGCTGGTGCAGGGCGTCGTATTTGCCTTCGCCTCGATTGAACTGGTCGGTACGGCAGCAGGCGAGTGTAAAGATCCGGAAACCATGTTGCCGAAGGCGATCAACAGCGTTATCTGGCGTATTGGTTTGTTCTATGTCGGTTCCGTGGTGCTGTTAGTGATGTTGTTGCCGTGGAATGCCTACCAGGCTGGGCAAAGTCCGTTTGTGACCTTCTTCTCTAAGCTGGGCGTGCCTTACATTGGCAGCATTATGAATATTGTGGTGCTGAGTGCGGCGTTATCCAGCCTGAACTCCGGTCTCTACTCGACCGGCCGTATTCTGCGCTCAATGTCGATGGGCGGTTCCGCACCGAAGTTCATGTCTAAAATGAGCAGCCAGCAGGTGCCCTATGCCGGGATTCTGGTGACCGTCGGCGTCTATATCATCGGCGTGGTGCTTAACTACTATGTGCCGTCTCAGGTGTTTGAGATCGTATTAAACGTGGCGTCACTCGGCATTATCTCTTCCTGGGGCTTTATCGTGCTTTGCCAGCTACGCCTGCGTAAAGCGATCAAAGAAGGCAAGGCAGACGACGTCAGCTTCAAGCTGCCAGGCGCGCCTTTTACCTCATGGCTGACGCTGCTGTTCCTGTTCAGCGTGCTGGTATTGATGGCGTTCGACTATCCAAACGGCACCTATACTATCGCCTCCATTCCGTTGATTGCGGTGATTCTGGTACTGGGCTGGTTTGGCGTGCGTAAGCGTGTGAACGCCATCGCAGCGACCGAACACGATCATCACGAGCACGACGGTAAATCGTCGTAACCGAGACGTTTCGCATAGAATGCCAGCCAGCGTGCTGGCATTTTTTTTGCCTGTGAGGATGGACGATGACGTGCGCAAGGCCCGTAATTCAGATAGTGTTCTTTTAACGTACGTCCTATTATCTCAGGCTCCCTTCCTGTCGCTGCGGAGCGTCCATGTCCTTCAAGATCAACATCATCAAAGATAAGCTGCTGTCAGAGAACTGGTTTGTCCTGCGTAATATCACTTATGAGATTACCGACAACCGGGGCGAACTCGTGCGTCACAAGCGTGAAGTTTACGACCGCGGCAACGGTGCCACCATTCTGCTGTATAACCGTGACAAGAACAGCGTGGTACTGACGCGCCAGTTCCGCATTGCCACCTACGTTAACGGTAATGAAGACGGTATGTTGATTGAAGCCTGTGCAGGCTTGCTGGATGATGACTCGCCTGAAGACTGCATTCGCAAAGAGGCCATTGAAGAAACCGGCTATGCGGTGGGCGAGGTGGAAACCCTCTATTCGGTTTACATGTCGCCGGGCGGCGTGACCGAGCTGGTGCATTTCTTTGCGGCTGAATACCACGACGCGCTGCGGGAAAATGCGGGCGGCGGCGTAGAGGATGAAGCCATCGACGTGCTGGAAATCACGTTTCCTGAGGCCATGCAGTGGGTGAAAGCGGGGCGCATCCGCGATGGCAAAACCATTATGTTATTGCAGCATGCGCTTATTGCAGGCTGGCTCACGCTCTGATGGAGTACAGAGCAGACGCGCCACCAGGCGCCTCTGCCTGAATGTTACGCGCAGGCCAGCACGCTTTCGGCCACGCATTCCGGGTGCGCCTGCAGGCGTGCCAGTGCATCGGCATAAGCGGGCATAGCATGAGCGGCTCCCTGTCGTTCAACGCACAGGGAGGCAAACGCTGCGGCGAACAGTGCAGCCTGTTCCAGAGAAACGCCGGCGGCCAGCCGGGCAGCCAGCGCACCGTTAAAGGCATCGCCCGCGCCGGTTGTATCAAGCGGCGTGGCGGGAAACACCGGAATATGCAGCAGCTGTTGCCCGTCAGACAGTAAGGCCCCCGCCGTACCCAGGGTAATAATTACCTGACGTGCGCCCTTGCGGTGCAGCACAAGGGCGGCCTGCCGGGCGCTGGCGAGGTCCGTGACCTTCACGCCGGTCAGCAGCATGGCTTCGGTACTGTTGGGCGTCAGCAGATCGACCTTTGCCAGCAGAGCGTCACTGATTTTTTGAAACGGTGCCGGATTAAGGATGACAAAGGTATTTGCCGCCCGGGCATGATCGATCATGCGCTGAATCGCGCTCAGATTATTTTCCAGCTGTACCAGCAAAATATCCGCCGCGGCAACAGTCGGCCTGCAGCGCGTCACTTCCGCTGCGCTGACGGTGAGATTCGCCCCAGGATAAACAGAAATCATATTCTCAGCGTCATTACCGGCCACGTAAATCAACGCATTGCCGGTGGGTTTCTCTTTGCAGGTGAACAGCGTAATGGCATCAAAGCCGGTTTTTTCCAGATGCCGGCGGGCAAATATGCCGAAGTCGTCGTTGCCCACTTTGCCGATGTAGTGCACCCGGGCGCCCGCACGAAGCGCGGCGGTGGCCTGATTCGCGCCTTTGCCGCCGGGCCCCATCATGCTGTGCTGGGCAATTAACGATTCACCCGGTAGCGGAAAGCGGGCCATGCCTGCCACGATATCCAGGTTGAAGGAACCGAACACGCACACTTTGCCTTTCATTTTTTCCCTCCAAAACAGCGCTCGGCGGCCAGACAGGCACCGCGACAGCCCGTGTGATCGGTTGCATGGCTGAAAACGATTTTTAAACCCTGGCGCGTAACGGGCGGTCGCAAATGTTGCTGAATGGTGCTGCGCAACTGCACCAAGGGAAAATCCGCCATCGACAGTACGCCACCGCCCAGAATCAGGTACTCGGGATCCAGAATGTTCATTTCGCTGGCGATCAGCTGTGCCAGCCGCTGCACAAACGCCCGCAGATCAGGGTGATCGCCATGCCGGGTAAAGAGTTGCGAAATCCCCGTATCCGGCTGTTGTGCTGCCGCCCAGGTGCTGAGCCAGTGACCGGATATCAGGGTTTCGGCACAGCCCCGGTTGCCGCACGGGCAGGGCAGGTCGTTGTTCGCCAGCGGAATATGGCCCAGCTCGCCTGAGCCGCCATGATGACCATGATAAAAGCGGCCTTCCAGCCACAGGCTGTTACCCAGACCGGTGCCGGGATATAACCCCACGGCATTATTGGGTAACGTCTCCAGCTGCAGCAGATCCCACAGCATCAGGTGGTTCACATCTTTATCCATGGCAACCGGTACACCAAGGCGCGCGCTGAGCCGTGCCACGACGGGTTGTTGATCCAGCGCCTGAATAAAGGGCAGCGAGATCACCTGCTGGCGGTCACGGCTGAGAATGCCGGGCAGGCCAAGCATCACCCCGCTTACCGGCTGCGCCTCCAGCGTTTCGCAAATCAGATCCCCAAGCGCGACCAGCGCATCCGCCTGTTGCGACCAACTGGCGGTCGACACTTTACGGAAGCCGCACCAGTTCCGGCCTTCTTCCATCAGCTGCAAACGGGTGCTGGTGCCGCCAATATCAATGCCAAGCCAGCGTGATTTCATGCAGACTCCTGCGCCAGTCCCTGCGCGGCATCAATACTGTCGCGCATCATTGTCCAGGCGGTGGAGAGATCGTCATGCAGGTTGAACAGGCCCGAGGTGCCGACAATCAGCACTTCCGCTCCGGCTTCCAGCAGGGTGCGATAAGTGCGTTGATTACAGGAGCCATCGATCTCAATCAAATAGTGGTGGCCGTGGGCGCGTTTTAACGCACTGAGTGCCCGAATCTTCTCCACCATTTCCGGTATGAAGGGTTGCCCGGCATAACCCGGATCCACCGTCATCACCGTGATCTTATCCAGCAGATGCAGGTAATGATGAATAAAGGACACCGGCGTGGCGGGGTTCAATACCACGCCCGGTTTTTTCCCCAAACTGCGAATCAGGTTGATTACCCGGAAGGCATCCCGATTGATCGTCTCTGCGTGCGGGCAAATATAGTCCGCTCCGGCGTTGGCGACTGCCTCAATAAAATCGGTGGGCTGCTCAACCATCAAATGCACATCGATAGCCACCGGCGTGTGCGGGCGAATTTGCTCAATGAAGAACGGTGAGAGCGTGATATTTTTGACGTAGTGACCATCCATGATATCAACATGCAGGAAGTCAGCGCGGGTGTTCAGCACAGCCAACTGCTGCTTGATCTCCATCAGGTTCATACACATCAACGACGGGGAGATTTGAATTCGCATCATACTTCCTTTTTCTCAGTCAGAGGATTCAGTACCGCACTCAGGCGCTTGCTGCGCTTCATGGCACGGCGTTCATTGAGTCGGGCTTTACCCTGTTTCACGGCCAGCACCACAATCAGTACTGCGCCCCACATCGCCAGGCTGACGTGCTGGCTGATATTCATCAGGTTGAAGCCGGTTGAGAGGATCTGCAGGGCAATCAGCGCCAGCACGACGCCGGTCACACGGCCAAAACCGCCGTTGGGATCGGTGCCGCCAAGAATAATGGCCAGCACGGTCAGCAGCAGGTACGCATCGCCATAGCCCATACGCGCAGAGTTAAATCGCGCCATCATGACCAGCCCCGCCAGCACGCACAACAGGCTGGAAATCACATACACCAGCACGATCATGCGATGCGTATTAATTCCGCTAAACCAGGTGGCATTAATGTTGCTACCGCCCATATAGATGCACTTACCTGCACGGGTTTTCCCCAGGAACACCGCCAGCAGCGTTGCGGCCACGAAAAAGACCCACAGCGGCAGAGGAATGCCCAGCAGCGTGTCGGCGCCCAGTGCGCGCACCACCGGCGGCATGCCGCTCACCGCGGCGCCTTTTGTCAGCCAGATGCCGATGCCGTTGAGGGTAATCATGGTGGCCAGGGTCACCAGAATGGGATGGGCACCGATGCGGGTTACCATCACGCCGGTGATCAGGCCAATCAGTGCAGCAATCAACATGGCACCGAGCACCGCCAGCAGCAGCCAGGCCAACTGCTGACCGGTTCCCGCCCCGTCTGGCAACATGCCGAGTAGCACCCAGGCGATGAACAGGCTGGTCAGGTTGGCGGTGGTAATAATCGCCAGGTTTAATCCGCCACTCAGAATGGCAATAAACATCGCCAGGGTGAGCAAGCCCAGCTCAGGCAGTTGAAAGGCCATGCTGAGAAAGGTGGAATCGGTAAAAAAACGGCCGGGCAGCAGGATGCTGAACAGCGCCAGCGCAAACGCGATGAGCAGCAGCAGGCCGGTATTGGTACCGTCAGGTTTCAACGCAGATAAAAGTTTCATGTGTGCTTCTCCCATCAGACAAAGCTGACGTCAGTCTCTTTGCGCTTTTTATAGTGCGTGACGGCGATGGCGACCATAATCACGCCACCGACCACGATGTTCATGAAATAGTTGGATACGCCAATCAGGTTGAGGCCGTTCTTTAAAATGGCGATCAGGAAAACCCCCATTAAGGTGCCGCTGACCGTGCCTTTTCCGCCCATCAGGCTGGCACCACCCAGCACGGTGGCAGCCAGCACATCCAGTTCACCGCCGACCAACGCGTTTGGCACCACTTCACCCATGCGATAAACCTGCACCAGTCCGCCAATGGCCGCCATCGCCCCCAGCCAGCCGTAGGCAAAGAGGTGAATCAAACCAACGCGAATCCCGATGCGCCGCGCGGACTCCGCATCACCGCCCACGGCATAAAGCTGGCGGCCCAGATGCGTTTTGTTGAGTAACACGGCCGTCAGGGTGGCGATGACCAGCAGGACGAGCAGGGGCAGGCCAAGCTGAAACGTCTGGCCCTGCCACTCAAACGGCAGCACGCTGCGAAGGGTGATCCACCATTCAGGCAACTGATAGAGGCTGCGTCCGCCGGTTGACCACATCAGCAGCCCAAACAGCAGCGACTGCATGCTGATCGTGATGATGATGGAGACCACCCGCAGCCAGGTAATGAGCCAGGCGTTGATCATGCCGAACAGCGTGCCGCAGGCCACCGCCAGGCCAATACTCAGCAGGGCGTGATCAAACTGATAGCGTATAAACAGGGTGGCGATGAAGTACTGCACCACCGAGGCCACGGCAGCAAAGGAGATATCGATGCCGCCGGTGACCAGCACCACAAAGAGCCCAAGTGCGAAGATGCCGGTGACCGCATAGCTTTCGGCTAAATCCAGCAGGTTTTGTACGCTGAGGAACTGGTCGCTGGACAGCGAAAACACCCCAATAAACAGCAGTAAAACCCAGGTCAGCCAGCCCTGGCTGGAATGAGGACGTAAACGGGATAAGTCAGGCATTGATGACCTCCGCCAGTTGCTGTTCTTGCACTCGGTCTGGCTGGTATTCGGCATGGATCGTCCCCTCACGGAAATGCAAAATGCGGTCGCAGTTGTGCCAGACCTCTGGGACTTCATCGGAAATCAACATAATCGATAAGCCTTCTCGCGCCAGTTCGTGGATCAGCTGGTAAATACTGGCCTTCGCGCCGACATCGACGCCGACGGTGGGCGAGTCAAGAATTAACAGGCGAGGTTGAGTGAGTACCCACTTGGCTAAAACAATCTTTTGCTGGTTGCCGCCGGAAAGCGTGGAAATTGCCTGCTCGGGATCGGCAACCCGGACGCCAAGCTGCTGAATCCACTGCAAGATCAGCCTATTCTTACGGTATTCATCAATCAGGTGAAAGCGGTTTTGCAGCTTATCGAGAATCGGCAACACCATGTTATCGGCCACCGACTGTTGCTGAACCAGCCCCAGCGTCAGACGGTCTTCTGAGACATAGCCAATACCGGCTTTGATGGCGTCTTCATGGCTACGGAAGCGTACCGGTTTCGTGTCCAGCCAAATCTTGCCGCTGTCGGGCTGGGTCATACCAAATAGCGACAGAGCCAGCTCGGTACGACCCGAACCCAGCAGGCCACAGAGCCCCAGCACCTCGCCTTCGTACAAACGAAAATTCACGTCGTGATACTGCCCGCTCCGGCTGAGGTGCTCGACTTCCAGCAACACGCGATCGCGCCTGCGCGTGACGTTTTTCAACGGATATTCCAGCTTCTGTCCGGTCATCAGTTCCGTCAGACGGTGCGGCGTCATGTCCTGTGCTGGCCAGCTGCCAACCCTGCGGCCATCGCGAATAACCGTCACCCGATCGGAGATTTCCAGTACTTCATCCAGTCGATGGCTGACAAACACCACACAGATGTTTTTCTGTTTGAGATAGCGCACCGTGCGCAGCAGCTGATTCACTTCTGTACGGGTTAGCGAGGCTGTGGGTTCGTCCATGATCACCAGCCTGGCATCGGCAACCAGTGCCCGGCAAATCGCGACCTGTTGCCGCTGGGCAATGGAGAGGTGCGCCACTTTCTCGTTGAGATCGAGTTCAAACTGAAGCTCGTCAACGATACGTCGGGCGCTGGCATGCAGCCTTTTACGCTGATGCCAGCCGAACAGGCCACGCAGGTTGTGTTCAAACGCAATGTTTTCGGCCACGCTCAGGTTAGGGAACAGAGACAGATCCTGATAGATCACCTGTATACCAAAGTCTCTGGCCTGCTGGGTTGAGAGGCGGGGCAAAATTTCCCCTTCGCCCAGACGGATCTCGCTGCCCTCATCCGGCGCATGAACGCCTGAAATCACCTTAATGAGCGTGCTTTTGCCACAACCATTCGTCCCGGCAAGGCAGTGCACTTCTCCGGCCAGCAGCGTCAGCGAAATATCGCTCAGCGCACGATGACCACCAAACGTTTTCGACAACGCATCTAACGTCACGAGCGTCTGCGGTGCGACAGGTCTCATCTCTACAGCCCCAGCTTAATCAGTTTCGGCAGGTTGGTTTTATCCAGGCTTTCGGTGTTATTGCCCAGAAGGGTATGTGTCGTGTCATCGACCCGGACCTTGCCTAATCCCTCAATGGTCATGCCATCTTTAATGGGCGTGTTTTTCTCCATCATCTCGGCAAGACGGACAAACACTTCACCGGCCGTATGGGGATTCCAGATATAGCCGCCTTTGATCGCGCCCCGATTGACGAGCTGCGCGCCCTGGCCCGGACTGAAGGCTCCGATGACGCACACCTGGTTAACCTTATTGCGGTTCATTACGGCCCGGCCTGCGCCGATAGGGCCCTGTGAGCCAAAGGCTAAAATCCCTTTCAGATTTGGATATTTAGACATCAGCTCGTTGGTGGTACGGATAGAATCATCCAGCGATTCGCCTACGCCAAATTTGTCGGTGACCAACTGCATTTTGGGATAATGCTGTTTTTGATACGCCAGCGCGGCGTCGGTCCACTGCTGGTGGAGCGGCACCGTCAGGCTGCCAACGTACATGGCGTATTGCCCATCATCGTGCATACAGGCTGCCAGCGCTTTCATATGGTTGATGCCGTGCGTGGCTGCATCCACTAACTCAAAGTCCCAGTTGGCGAATTTCTGACCCGGTGATTCATGGGTAATCACTTTGATGCCCGCATCGCGCGCCCGCTGTAAGACGGGCTCCAGGACTTTAGGATCGTTGGGGACCACGCCAATGATATCGACTTTCTGCGCAATCAAATCCTCAATAGCGCGTACCTGCAAGGCGGGATCGGCTGCGGTGGGTCCGACCATCCATGCATCTATGCCGCTTTTCGCCGCTTCACTTTTAATCCCGGCTTCCATCGCGTTGAACCATGGAATACCGCCAATTTTCACCACGATGCCCATACGTATTTTTTCTGCTGCCTGAGCCTGGAATGCGAATAACGCGATCAGGGAGCAGGCGATAAGCTGTTTTTTCATAGTGACTCCATTTATTGATTAATAAGCTGCACGGACTGAGGCCGTTGTGAACAGTCGATAATATTTACCCCGTTCCACGCCAGTTCCTGTTCCAGCTCTTTATCTTTTAACTGGTCGGTAATAAGAAAATCCACATCGCGATAATGACAAACACGCGCGAATGAGGGCCGAAGAAACTTAGAGCTATCCATTAATAAATGTTTGCGTTCAGCTGCCAGAATGAGTTGTTGTTTTAAATGTGCATTATGTTCATTCCCCTCGCGTAAATAACCGTCGTTGCCCAAACTGCTACAGGAAAAAAAGATTTTATTTATTTGAAACTCTTTTAACGGTTGTTCAGTTACGATGCCGTGAAAATCTTCATAGCGATCGGAATATTCGCCACCCAGGCAGATTGTGCGAATACTGCTGCGCGCCGCCAGGGTCTGCACAATGCGTAAAGAATTAGTTAATACAGTTAATTCAATATCCGGTAACTGTCGGGCCAGATAAAAACACGTGGTACTACTATCGAGTAATAAACAATCACCTGGGCTAATAAACCCCAGCGCCCGCTTAGCAATGGTCATTTTGGCATCGACATGTTCATTAATTCGCTGCCGGAAAGATAATTCATACTCATTAATGGCCCGGTTATTTATCTGAATGGCTGCATTATATTGTTTAACCGGAACAGCGCCGCCATGGCTTCGCTGGAGTATGCCTTTCTTTTCCAGTTGCGCTAAATCCCGACGAATCGTTTCCTGCGAAACCTGACATAAGGCGGTCAGTTCAGCGACAATCACGCGTCCATTACGCATTAATTCATCAATAATTCTCTGCTGGCGTTCAATCGGCAACATGCTGGCCTCCGAGGGTTATAAAGTACTGGAAGGCACGCGGCAAAAATGTGGCCTGAGCGTGGCTACGCAGGTCACTCTTCTCACAGCGTGCGTAAAGAGATATTTGTTGGGTTTTTATGAAAAACTATGTAATAGGTATATTAAAGACGTGACTGATATCACTAAATTAGGGCTATTTAACCGTAAGAAACAGGGCTGACAGGCTTTTATGCCTGCACCTGTGGCGACTATAACATGCCTGTTTTTGACCGTTTATGTGTATTTGACCGATTCGACTGGCGGGAATGTCCGACGAATCCGATTGAGCGCAACAGAGTGAAACAGCATGATGACTATTCTGCAGAGATCACCGCCTTTCTTTTGTTGTAAAGCGGATGTTTTTTAGTCGGTTAGCTGCGCTTGCTGAGCACTTCACAGAATGCGGCCCTCGTGACGTGCGCTATTGCGCTATCATCTTCCACTCAAAGAAGTTGGGGTTCGATTTTCTTAATGTGGTATGGGATGAAATCGCTGTTTGCGTTGTCTGTTTTTATGGTTGCCGCTGCTCAGGCTGATCCGGTACAGAAGCTGTTTTCTGACTGGCAACTCACCTGCAATAATGCGGCGCATTGCGTTGCGCGCAGCATACCTGGCGACCAGGGCCTGGTTATGACGCTTTCCCGCAGTGCGGGATCCGATGACAAACCGTTACTGCGCATCGATTACGGCAGCGCATACAGCGGCGCGCTGCCCGGCCCGGCGCTGCAAGATAATCTTTTAGTCGATCAACGTCGGCTGCGGCCTGACTTCAAGCACTGGACGGTTGAGCCACACCATCTTGCTACCAGCAATCCTATCGCCATTAACGAATTTCTTGAACTGACCATGGATGCGAAAAGCCTGCAGCTGACGTTCAATGCCGGTCCGCAGATTTCGTTGCGCGGTATGAAAGCCGCGTTGTTATTTATGGACGATGTGCAGGGCCGGGTGAATAGCATGAGTGCCTGGGTCAGGCGCGGAGGAAGAACCGGCGTCCCGGCCGCACCGGCCGTACCGCAACTGCCGCCGGCGATGGCTGCGCCTGCGCCACTGACGCGTGACGAGACCAGCGGGCTGATCGACTACGGAACGTGGCGGGTAAATTCGGATACCTGTTCCCTTGATCCCCTGCGCCGCGAAGTCAGCGTCTCGCCGCTGACAGACAAAAAAGCGCTGCTGCTGGTCAGCTGTGAAATGGGCGCATATAACGTGATCGATCTGGCTTTTGAAGTAACGCGTGCGCCGCCCTATGTGGCGCGTGGGATTACGCTGACCTTGCCTTTTACCCCGCCGGGCGCATCAGAGCGCCAGCTGGAGCTGATTAACGCAGATTATGATGCGGCAAGCGGGCAGCTCTATACCTTTGGCAAAGGACGCGGACTTGGCGACTGTGGTACCGCGACCCGCTGGCAGTTTGACGGCGAGCATTTTGTTTTAGCCGAGTATGCCGAGGAGTCAACCTGCGATGCCTGGCACAGCAGTGACGACTGGCCCACGCTTTGGGTGAGCCAGTCAGCCTCATCAGCGGTGAGCGGTTAAGGAATCGCCTGGACCATCATCGGCGAGCCGTTCTGATTGCCCACCAGCTCAGCGAGCAGGTTGTTTACGCCGTCACTCATCGGCGTAAAGCGCGTCAGAGGCGAGCGGGTAACGACCACAAAAACCCCGACGTTTTGCTGGGGAACCATCGCCATATAGGTGATGAAGCCGCCGCCGCCACCGGTTTTCTGGATAATGCCAGGGCGACCGTTGGCCGGCCCCATATAAACCCACCCCATTCCCAGCGCGTCGGCTTTGCCCGGCACGTCCATGCCGTCAACTTTATGCAACTGGTCGCGACGGTAGATCAGCGTCTGCAGGCGGTCGATCTGTGGCGTACGGTGATTTACCGAGGAGTTGAGGAACTGCTGCATCCAGCGGCCCATATCATCAGGCGTCGAATATACGCCACCGCTGCCGATGGCCGCCAGCGTGTTATTACAGGGGCTGGCGCCTTTTTCCGCCACCATCAGGCGTGCGCACTGCTCAGGTGACGGCGTAAAGGTGGTGTCTTTCATCCCCAGTGGACGGGTAATTAACTGCTGCAGCAGGGCAGGATAAGGCTTACCGGCCGCGCGCGACAGCGCATCGCCCAGCAGGTCATAACCGAGATTGGAATAGGCCGCATTGGTGCCGGGGGCGGCTTTCAGGCTGGCCGTGTTTAACCAACGCCAGCGTTCACTCTGTGTCGGCCAGACAAACACCGGACGATGGGGTTTGCCGCCGGGCTGCTCTCGCGGCAGACCGCTGGTATGGGTAGACAGGTTAATCAGCCGAATGGGCTGACCATCAAAACTGGGCACCCGCTTTCCGGGCGGTGCATATTTACTGAGCGGATCGTCAAGGCGAATCTCCCCGCGCTCGGCCATCTTCACCATGACTTCACTGGTCATCAGCTTGCTGAGTGAGGCAATACGAATTAACGAATCCTTTTGGGGGCGAATATTGTTTCCTGGCCGCGTGTCACCAAAGCTGGCGAAAACCCGCTGATTACCATCTATTGCGACCAGCGCCATGCCTGTAGCACCGCTGGCATAGAAGATATGCTCCGCATAGCGGTCAACAATTTGGGATGCCAGCAACGGATCGGGCGCAACCTGCGCCATGCTTTTAAGGGGAAGCAAAGAAACCAGTAGAGCCAGTACGTAAGGAGTGCGCATTTTCAACGGAGAGGGCTTCGCTATAGGAATCGGGTGAAAACCTATAGTAATCAGTTTGCGGATGACGGGAAGAGCAAAGGACAGTTTTTTTTGTTTCGGATTACAGCATGCGGGCCAGACGGGCCGGTGACGTCATGGGATTGGCGCCGCATTTTGCCCCTGAAAGCCACCTGACTGAACTGGCGCAGGGCGAGCGCGGGACACCCGTTCGGTCAGGTGCGTTTGTACATGCGCCGGGGATGGCCCACCTTGCCATACAGCATTTCGACCGTCAGAAAGCCGGTTTCCACGCAGTGCTCCAGGTAGCGGCGGGCGGTCGTTTTACTGAGCCCGGTTTCTGTCATCACCTCATCGACCGAAAAAAGGCGCGTTGTGGCGGGCGTAAACAGTGTCTGAACCCGGGCCAGGGTATTTTCCTCAATGCCTTTGCTGCCGTTATCGTGCGGGTAGTTCTTCGCCTGCAACTGATACAGTACATCGACATTTTTCTGATCGACAATTTTCCATGTGCGCTGCTGGTCTGCGAAGGCGATGAAGTTGGCAAGCGAGCGGTTAAGGCGTTTCCAGGATACCGGTTTAAGCACGTAATCAAAGGCACCGTTGCGAATGGCCTGGCTGCAGGTATCCATATCACTGGCCGCCGTAATAAAAATAATGGAGCAGTTCGCGTTGGCCAGCAACGGATCGCCAATCAGGGTGATGCCTTTGCCGTCAGGCAGGTAGTTATCCAGCAGCACCAACTGTGGCGCGGTCAGTTCAAGCTGCTGTCTGGCTTCTGCCAGGGAGCTGGCTATGCCGACCAGCCTGAGCTCAGGGTGCTTACCAATCAGTTCTGCATGAAGCTGAGCCAGTTCAGGCTCATCTTCAACAATCAGGACAGTAACAGGATCATGTTGCATCGCGGACGTTCTCCGTTTCCGTTACGGGACAGCTGTTGGTTTGCGCACAGGGGATAAACAGCGAGAACACCGCGCCACGGGGCACGTTGTCGCTGACCTCAATGGTTCCCCCTGCACGGGTAATATAGCTTTCGGTTAAATACAACCCGATGCCGTGATCGCCTCGGGTTTTGGTGGTCATGCCACGTTCAAACATGCGCTCGCGGATTGCCGGCGTAATGCCCACGCCGCGATCCGCCACTTCAATGATCAGCTCACGGGTACTGAGTTTAATCAGTACTTCAACAGGTTCATGAGGCAACGGGGCGCGCTGCGTGGCTTCAATGGCGTTGTCCAGCAGGTTGCCAATGACCGAAATCAGTTCGGCATCGGAAAGCGCGGGAAACGGCTTATCCATCAGGCACGCGGGATCAAAGTGGAGAATGACGCCTTTTTCTCTGGCGCGCGCGGTTTTGCCCAGTAATAAGCCGCACAGCAGAGGCGAAGTGAATCGAGCCGAGACAAAGTCCAGCAACTCCTGCTCGTGCTCGGACTGCGCTTCAATGTAACCAATCGCTTCGTCAAAACGCCCCATGTGCAGCAGCCCGGAAAGCGTGTTCATGCGGTTAAGCTGTTCATGACGCATGATGCGCAGGTTATCGACATAACGTTTCACCTGGCTGAGTTGGGCGCTGAGGGAATCGATGTCGTTAAAATCGCGAAAGGTGATCACCCATCCCATTAGCGCGTCCTCCAGCATGATACGCACCCGGCTGGCGATGACGGTCAGCGAGTTAAATTGGCAAATCTCATCGTGGGTATCTTTTTCCAGCATCACGGGCTGCGATAAAAAGGGCACCGGGGAGACGATCTGGCTGACAGACTCGCCGCGCAGCGCCTCGGCGGACTGTGACAGTCCCAGCAGCTTGCGGGCAGCCTGATTAATCACTTCGATCCGCAGTTGTTCATTGATAACAATGACGCCTTCATAGATCGATTCCATCATGGCTTTTTGCTGGCGGACCATCAGGCCGATCTCGCGCGGTTCCAGCGAGAAAATCTGTTTTTTAATATTGCAGGTAAAAAACCAGGAGAAAATAAACAGGGCAATAAGCACCAGCGCCGCCACGATCAACAGGTTGATCATGTTGCTGAAGGTGATGGCATCCAGATAGCGGGCGAGGTAGCCAACGGAAACAATACCGACGACCTGGCCGCGGTCGTTGAGGATGGGTGCCTTACTTCGCAGTGACATTCCCAGGCCGCCTGTCCGAATGGTGGTGATACTTTTCCCTGCCAGCACCGCTGCGTTATCGCCGCCCACCAGCGGTTTGCCAATTCGGTCCGCCGTCACCGAGTGAAAAAGATGCAGGGCCTGGTTATCGCCAATCACAATAAAACTGGCATCGCTTTTCCGGGCTATAGCCTTCATCAGCACATTGATGGTCGTGATATCACGATCCGCCACCGCTTTTTTCAGTTCCGGAATCAGCGCGATCTCGTCTGCCTGAACCTTCGCGCGCATGCTCATCGCCTGATAAAGCTGCCGGGTGATGCTGACGTAATAATAGCTTCCCAGTAACACGAACAGGACAGACGAAAAAACCACGAGCGAAAGAAACAGCTTCGTTTGAAATGACAACTTCATGACTGTCACACGTATTTTGGAATAATAACTTCAATGTATCATCTTTTTAACAATAGGAACTACATCGGTTTAATTATTTGATAAATAGTGATTTTTATCGATTATCTAGGCTAAAAAAGCCCCTTGAAAGGCTGAATAACGGCAGCGGGGAATAAAAACCATAAACACCACGGCGATTATCACGATGCGGATCACGCTCTGGAAATAACACCATTAAAACTTTATGCCAGATACCTTCTTCTTCACGTAATTCCGCCTTTTTTCCCGGCATCCTGAAAAAAAACGATGACGCAAAGAGGATAATAATGAGCTCACCTGATAATTCTTTTCTGTCTGACACGCTGACCCGTTCACCGCGCAGGAAAACCCTGAAAGAGCAGTGGTGGCATATTATGGATAACTGGAAAGTCGGGATTATTCCTCTGCCGCTGTTTGTGCTGGCCGGTGCGCTCATTGCGGTAGACTGCCTGAGTGGAACGCTAAAAAGCGATATCGTGGTCATGGTCGCCACGCTGGCCTTTTTTGGCTTTGCCTGCGGAGAGTTTGGCAAACGCCTGCCCGTGGTGGGGCGTTTAGGGGCAGCGGCTATCTGCGCCACCTTTATTCCTTCTGCGCTGGTGTACTACGGTTTGCTTCCCGACATCGTGGTAACGTCCACGACGCAATTCTACAAATCGACCAATATTCTCTATCTTTACATTTGCTGCATCATTGTTGGCAGCATCATGAGCATGAACCGCACGGTGCTGATCCAGGGCTTTCTGCGCATCTTTTTCCCCATGCTCTGTGGTGAAATCGTGGGGATGATTGTCGGCATGGGCGTGGGTTTAGCGCTGGGGCTGGAACCCTTCCAGATTTTCTTTTTCATCATTCTGCCCATTATGGCGGGAGGCGTCGGTGAAGGTGCCATTCCGCTCTCCATCGGCTATGCGGCATTGCTCCATATGGATCAGGGCGTGGCGCTGGGCCGCATCCTGCCCATGGTTATGCTGGGTGGCGTGACCGCCATTATTATCTCCGGCTGTCTGAACCAACTGGGTAAACGTTATCCGCACCTCACCGGGGAAGGCCAGCTGATGCCAAACGTGACCAATGTTGAACCCGAGCCGCTGCAGTCCGTTTTCTCCGGTAAAGTTGACGTGACGGCGATTGCGTCCGGGGCGCTGCTGGCGGTGCTGCTCTATATGGTAGGGATGTTAGGGCAGAAGCTGACAGGACTGCCTGCGCCGGTAGGGATGCTGTTCCTGGCCGTGCTGGTAAAACTGGTGAATGGGGTTTCTCCGCGTATTCTGGCCGGTTCTCAGGTGGTCTATCGCTTCTTCCGCACGGCGGTAACCTATCCGGTTCTGTTTGCCGTCGGTGTCGCCATCACGCCCTGGCATATTCTGGTTACCGCGTTTACGCTCACCAACCTGCTGGTGATTATCAGCACGGTCAGTGCGCTGGTCGCAACGGGCTTCTTTGTCGGGAAAAAGATTGGCATGCATCCCATCGATGTTGCCATTGTTTCCTGCTGCCAGAGTGGGCAGGGCGGTACGGGCGATGTGGCGATTCTTACCGCCGGTAACCGCATGGGCCTGATGCCGTTTGCGCAGATCGCCACGCGCATCGGCGGGGCCATTAACGTTTCGCTTTCGTTGTTATTACTGAGCCATTTTCTCAAGTAAACCTGTTACGCCGACTGAAGCGCTCGCAAAGCAGCATGGCTCCCGAACGGTGCAGGCGTGAGATAGCCTGAATCCCTTGCCGGGAGTAGGGCTGAGAAAGCGGGAGAGGCTGAGAGAGACGAAAGCAGGCGTTCAGAAAAGCGACGTGCCAGCGCAGGGCTGGCACGTCGTGTTGGCCAGGCGACCTGAGGCAAAGCAGCAGGTCGCTCAGCAGCAAGTAGATTATGCGGGTTTCAGCAGTGCTTCTGCATGGCTGACGATGTTTTCCACCGTAAAGCCAAATTCAGCAAACAGCTTCTCGGCCGGCGCCGACTCGCCGAAGGTCGTCATGCCCACAATGGCACCGTCCAGGCCAACATATTTATACCAGTAGTCGGCGATGCCTGCTTCTACCGCCACGCGCGCTTTAACAGCAGAAGGCAGCACCGACTCACGGTAAGCGGCATCCTGTGCGTCAAACAGGTCAGTGGAGGGCAGTGAAACCACGCGCACCTTGTGACCGCCAGTTGTCAGCTTCGTCGCGGCACCCAGGGTTATTTCTACCTCGGAGCCGGTCGCAATCAGGATGATGTCTGGCGTGCCGTCGCACTCCTTCAGCACATAACCGCCGCGCTTGATGTTAGCCACCTGCTCTGCGGTACGCTCAGGCTGAGCCAGGTTCTGACGCGACAGGATCAGCGCTGTCGGGCCATGGTGGCGCTCAATCGCTGCCTGCCAGGCTATTGCCGTCTCCACCTGGTCACAGGGGCGCCATACGCTCATGTTTGGCGTCACGCGCAGGCTGGCAATTTGCTCAACCGGCTGGTGGGTCGGGCCGTCCTCGCCCAGGCCAATGGAGTCATGGGTATACACCATAATCTGCCGGGCCTTCATGAGTGCCGCCATGCGCGCCGCGTTACGGGCATACTCAACGAACATCAGGAAGGTGGCGGTATAGGGCACGAAGCCGCCGTGGTGGGCAATGCCGTTACCGATCGCCGTCATGCCAAATTCACGCACGCCGTAATGGATGTAGTTTCCGGCCGGATCGTCTTTGATGGATTTTGAGCCAGACCAGATGGTGAGGTTGCTCGGTGCCAGGTCGGCAGAACCGCCCAGAAACTCTGGCAGCAGTTTGCCATAGGCTTCCAGGGCATTCTGCGAGGCCTTGCGGCTGGCAATTTTTTGCGGATTGGCCTGCAGCTCGGCAATAAACTTCGCGGTTTCCGCTTCCCAGTTTGCCGGCATGCCGCCGTTCATCCGGCGCTCGTATTCGGCGGCCAGCTCTGGATAAGCCTGCTTATAGGCCGCCAGTTTGTTGTTCCAGGCTTTTTCGCGCTCAGCGCCGGCCTGTTTGGCATCCCACTGCTGGTAAATCTCTTTGGGGATCTCAAACGCCGGGTAGTTCCAGCCCAGTTGCTTGCGGGTCAGCGCCACTTCTTCTTCGCCTAACGCCGCGCCGTGGGCTTCTTCTTTACCGGCTTTATTCGGTGAGCCGAAGCCAATGACCGTACGGCAGATGATCAGTGAAGGCTTGTCGGTGACGCTCTGCGCTTCCTGAATCGCGGCTTTAACCGCATCGGCGTCATGACCGTCGATTTCACCCACCACATGCCAGTTATAGGCTTCAAAGCGTTTGTGCGTATCGTCGGTAAACCAGCCTTCGGTTTCACCATCAATAGAAATACCGTTGTGATCGTAGAAGCCAATCAGTTTGCCCAGGCCCAGCGTACCGGCCAGCGAGCAGACTTCATGAGAAATGCCTTCCATCAGACAACCGTCGCCCATGAAAACATAGGTGAAGTGATCGACGATATCGTGATCGGGACGGTTAAACTGGGCCGCCAGCGTGCGCTCAGCAATCGCCAGACCAACGGCGTTCGCCAGGCCCTGGCCCAGCGGACCTGTGGTCGTTTCCACGCCTGGCGTATAGCCAATTTCCGGGTGGCCCGGCGTTTTAGAGTGGAGCTGGCGGAAGTTTTTCAGTTCTTCAATCGGCAGATCGTATCCGGTCAGGTGCAACAGACTGTACAGCAGCATGGAGCCGTGGCCATTTGAAAGGATAAAGCGGTCACGATCCAGCCAGGCGGGGTTGGTTGGATTGTGCTGGAGGAAATCGCGCCACAGGACTTCGGCGATATCAGCCATGCCCATTGGCGCACCAGGATGACCTGATTTTGCTTTTTGTACCGCATCCATACTTAATGCGCGAATCGCATTAGCCAACTCTCTGCGTGAGGACATAAAGGGTCTCCCTTGTTAAGCATCAGGGCGGGAGTGCTCCCGCCCGGTAAAAGAGGGGGAAAACTACAGGCGCGCTGCCAGCACATCTTCCAGTTTTTGCTGGTCAACGGCGAACTGACGAATACCGTCTGCCAGTTTCTCTACCGCCATCGGGTCCTGATTATGTTCCCAACGGAATTCGGCTTCGGACAGCGGGGAAGGCTGGTGGAAACATTCGGTTGAGGGTTCGAGCTTGCGCTCTACGGGCTCCTCACTGTTTTGCAACTCTTCCAGCAGGTTAGGCGAAAGCGTCAGGCGGTCACAACCGGCCAGGGCAAGCACCTGCTCAACTTTACGGAAGCTGGCGCCCATGATGATGGTGTCATAGCGGTGCTTCTTGTAGTAATCGTAAATGCGGCGTACGGATTTCACGCCGGGATCTTCATCCACGTGATACGGGTCCATCGGTTTGCGGGTGTTGTACCAGTCGTAAATACGGCCCACAAAAGGTGAAATCAGGTAAACACCGGCTTCGGCACAGGCACGGGCCTGCGCGAAGGAGAACAGCAAGGTCAGGTTGCACTGGATACCATTTTTTTCCAGTTCTTCAGCCGCCTTAATGCCCTCCCAGGTGGAAGCCAGTTTGATCAGGATGCGTGAGCGGTCAATGCCGTGTTCTTCATACATGCGAACCAGCTTTTCCGCTTTCGTGACGCACATGCCACGATCGAAGGAGAGGCGCGCATCCACTTCGGTCGAAACACGGCCCGGTATGCTTTTCAGGATTTCCATACCGAGATTGATTGCCACTTTGTCGCTGGCGTTGATGATCTGCGTCTCTTTGCTGCCGCCCTGCTTTTTCGCATAGTCGATGGCGTCATCAATCAGGTGTTTGTAAGGCTGGAGAGCAGATGCTTTCAGAATAAGCGAGGGGTTGGTGGTCGCATCTTGTGGGTGATAATTTCGAATCGATTCGATATCGCCACTGTCAGCCACCACGGTAGTGAACTGTTTAAGGGCTTCAAGCTGGTTCATTTCTACACTCCTTGAAAAAAACGTTGTAACGAAAGGGAACACCTCTGGCCTCGTGCCCTAATCAGTGCAGACATTACCGGTCGCAGTAACGCCGACTCACCACCTTGCAACAGACAGGGTGCAGTGAAAATGCGTTTTCTCTGAATGTTGTGCGATGGGGGTAGCGCGCAATCATCCGAGATGACATTTCTGCGGATAACGACTGCCCGGTTATTAAGAATAGCAGCCATGACAAATGACGCAGACCAGACTGTAACAATCTGTGCCTTAAGAAATGAGGTTCTTTGAAGCGCCTCACCGCTTTGTGGTTGTCTGCTTTCTATACTGGGCGTTCACTTACCTGGCGAAGAAGGATGTCAAATGGATGACCAACTGAAGCAAAGTGCGCTCGATTTTCACCAGTATCCCACTCCCGGCAAGATTCAGGTCTCGCCCACTAAACCGCTGGCCACCCAGCGCGATCTGGCCCTGGCCTATTCACCCGGCGTCGCCGCACCCTGCTTAGAAATTGCCGCCGATCCTCTGGCCGCCCATAAATACACCGCACGCGGTAATCTGGTGGCGGTCATTTCTAACGGCACGGCGGTGCTGGGCTTGGGCAACATTGGTGCGCTGGCCGGTAAGCCGGTGATGGAAGGCAAGGGCGTTTTATTCAAGAAGTTTGCCGGTATTGACGTCTTTGATATTGAGGTCGATGAGCACGATCCCGATAAGCTGATTGAGATCGTCGCGGCGCTGGAACCCACCTTCGGCGGCATCAACCTGGAAGATATCAAAGCGCCAGAGTGTTTCTACATTGAGCAGCAGCTACGGCAACGCATGAAAATCCCGGTGTTCCACGACGATCAGCACGGCACGGCGATTATCTGCACGGCGGCGGTGTTAAACGGGTTGCGTATTATCAAGAAGGCGATTTCCGACGTGCGGCTGGTGGTCTCCGGCGCGGGCGCCTCGGCGATTGCCTGCATGAATCTGCTGGTCGCGTTGGGTTTGCAGAAGCACAATATTCAGGTGTGCGATTCAAAAGGGCTGATCTACCGTGGGCGCGAGCCCAATATGGCGGAGACCAAGGCCGACTATGCGGTTGAGGATCAGGGAAAACGTACGCTGGCCGAGGTTATTGAAGGCGCCGACATTTTTCTGGGCTGCTCTGGCCCGGACGTCCTGACGCCTGACATGGTCAAAACCATGGCCAGCGATCCACTGATTCTGGCGCTGGCGAATCCGCAGCCAGAAATTCTGCCGCCGCTCGCTAAGGCCGTGCGGCCCGACGCCATTATCTGCACCGGCCGTTCTGACTATCCTAATCAGGTGAATAACGTCCTGTGCTTTCCGTTTATCTTTCGGGGAGCGCTGGATGTTGGCGCAACGGCCATCAATGAAGAGATGAAGCTGGCAGCGGTGCACGCGATAGCCGAGCTGGCGCAGGCGGAGCAGAGCGATGTGGTGGCTTCGGCCTATAGCGATCAGGACCTGAGTTTTGGCCCGGAATATCTGATCCCCAAACCCTTCGATCCCCGGTTAATTGTGCAGATCGCCCCGGCGGTGGCGAAAGCGGCGATGGATTCCGGTGTGGCGACCCGGCCCATTAGCGACTTCGACGCCTATCGCGAACAGCTCACGGAATTCGTCTATAAAACCAATCTGTTTATGAAACCGATTTTCTCTCAGGCGCGCAAAGCGCCGAAGCGCGTGGTGCTGGCAGAGGGGGAAGAGGTTCGGGTGCTGCATGCGACGCAGGAATTAGTGTCGTTGGGGCTGGCAAAACCTGTTCTGATAGGCCGCCCGAACGTTATCGCGATGCGCCTTGAAAAGCAGGGGCTGAAGATTGAAGCCGGAAAGGATTTCGAAATCGTCAACAACGAATCCGATCCCCGTTTTAAAGCATACTGGAACGAGTATTACCAGATGATGAAGCGGCGCGGCGTAACGCCCGAGCAGGCACAGCGAGCGGTGATCGGTAATCCGACGCTCATTGGGGCCATCATGGTTTATCGCGGTGAAGCGGATGCGCTCATCTGCGGCACCATCGGGGATTACAACGAGCACTACGAGATTGTGGAGAAAGTGCTGGGCCTGCGTTCCGATGTGAAAGTGGCAGGGGCCATGAATGCCTTGCTGCTGCCGCACGGCAACACCTTTATTGCGGATACCTACGTAAATGAAGATCCCACACCCGAGCAGTTAGCGGACATCACGTTAATGGCGGCCGAAACTGTGCGGCGATTTGGTATTGAACCGCGGGTTGCCCTGCTGTCGCACTCCAGCTTTGGCACCTCAAATTCTCCTGGCGCTCGAAAAATGCGTGACGTACTGGCGCTGGTGCAGCAGCGCGCACCTGAGCTGGAAATTGACGGCGAGATGCACGGCGATGCGGCACTGGTAGAGAGCATTCGTCGGGAGATCATGCCCGACAGCCCGCTGAAAGGCAGCGCCAACCTGTTGATTATGCCCAACGTGGAGGCGGCACGAATCAGCTACAACCTGCTGCGCGTCTCGCACGCTGACGGCGTGACGGTGGGGCCGGTGCTGATGGGGATGACCAAACCCGTGCACGTACTCACCCGCATCGCCTCCGTGCGGCGCATCGTTAATATGGTGGCGCTGGCGGTGGTAGAAGCACAAACCCAGCCGCTGTAACACAACGGGGCCGCATGCAGCCCCGATTTTCACCTTCGCGCATGAAAGCGCTGTTAACTTTGTCTTCCTGCCCGTTACGCGGGGCAGGAAGACGAACGTCACTCGGGCAGGTTAAGCCAGTTCTTCACCGGCAGAAAATCGCGGTAGAGCGCGGCCTCTGGCGAATCCGGCTCAGGATGATAATCATATTCCCAGCGTACCAGAGGCGGCAGAGACATCAGAATCGATTCCGTTCTGCCTCCGGTTTGCAGGCCAAACAGCGTGCCGCGATCCCACACCAGATTAAATTCCACGTAGCGACCACGACGATAGAGCTGAAACTGACGTTCACGCTCGCCAAACGGCAACGACTTGCGGCGCGCCACGATGGGCTGATAGGCGTCCAGGAATCCCCGGCCCACCGCCTGAATCAGCGCGAAGCTTTTTTCAAAGCCAGGCAGATGAACATCATCGAAGAATAGCCCACCAATCCCGCGCTGCTCGTCACGGTGTTTCAGGTAGAAATAGTCGTCGCACCACTTTTTAAAGCGCGGGTACACGTCCTCGCCAAAAGGCTGGCAGAGATCAAAAGCCGTCTGATGCCAGTGCAGCGCATCCTCTTCGAAACCGTAAAACGGTGTCATATCGAAGCCGCCGCCAAACCACCAGATAGGCTCGGCACCCGGTTTTTCGGCAATAAAGAAACGGACGTTGGCATGGCTGGTCGGCACATAGGGATTGTGCGGATGAATCACCAGCGACACGCCCATGGCTTCAAAACTGCACCCGGCCAGTTCAGGCCGATGCGCGGTAGCGGACGCGGGCATCTGATCGCCATGAACGTGCGAAAAGTTGACGCCGGCCTGTTCAAAGACGGCGCCATCACGCAGCACGCGGCTTCGTCCGCCGCCACCGCCGGGGCGCTGCCAGCTGTCTTCAATAAAATGGGCACCGCCGTCTTCGGCGGTCAGCTTGCGACAAATCTCATCCTGCAAATCCAACAGGAACGTTTTTACACGGGAGATATCTGGCATGTGATGAGCTTCTCTTGGTAAAAATTGGACGTGATTATAGCTGATTCATTATGACATTCGGCGATCGTACTCATCAAAGTAGTTGATTATTCCCGTGGCGATAGCCGACGCGATTTTTTGACGAAACGCGCTGGTGCCCAATAGCTGCTCTTCCCGTGGGTTGGTGATAAACGAGGTTTCCACCAGTACCGAGGGAATCGACGGCGATTTTAATACGGCAAAAGCGGCCTGTTCGGTGTGCTGACTGTGAAGGTGGTGCACCGGCCGGATCTGATCCAGCACATGTTTACCCAGCGTCAGGCTGTTCTTAATGGTATCCGTTTGCACCAGGTCAAACAGGATCTGCTGCAGATAGTGATCCTGCGCTTCCACCTTTGCACCACCGACCTTGTCGGCATCGTTCTCTCTGTTTGACAGATAGCGCGCCATGCTACTGCTGGCACCGCGGTTGGACAGGGCGAAGACCGAGGCGCCGTTGGCATCCGGGCTGGTGTAGCCATCGGCATGGATGGACATAAACAGATTCGCGCCATGCTGATGGGCAATTTCCACGCGCTGATAAAGCGGAATAAAGTGATCGCTGTCGCGCGTCAGCCGCACTTCAATGCGCGGATGGGACTGCAGCTCACGGCGCACGTTGTTGGCGATTTCTAAGACAATATGTTTCTCTTCCGCGCCTTCTTCGCCCACCGCACCCGAATCAATCCCGCCGTGCCCCGGATCGATCATCACAATGCGTTTACCGTTACTGGCGGGTGGCTTGGGTGAGGAGTGACGGGAAGAGAGCGAAGCCTGCTGTTCTTTCGCCTGTACGGCGCGCGGGGACAAAACAGCCAGCGCCAGTCCTGACAGCAGAAGCTGGCGGCGGTGAATCAAACGTTTAAGCAAATGCATGTGCAGGTCCATAAGCAACAATCATGCAAAGTGTTATAGCGTAACGTTAGCGCCAGGGCGATCTTTCAAGCATTTCAGGTTATTACTTTGTATTTCAGCCCACTAACAGCCAAATCCCTTTTTTTTAACGTTGCCGCCAGTGGGGAGGGTTGCGCCCGACGAAGAAAGCGTGATAATCAGCAAATTGTGGTAAATAGCAGGAAAAGAAGATGGAAATCCGCACCTTCCGCCAGGAAGACTTTGAAGAAGTAATCACGCTCTGGGAACGCTGTGATTTGTTACGCCCGTGGAACGATCCGGAACTGGATATCGAACGTAAAATGCATCACGACGCCGATCTTTTTCTGGTGGCTGAAGTGGGCGGTGAAGTTGTCGGAACGGTCATGGGCGGCTACGACGGGCATCGCGGGGCGGCCTACTATCTGGCCGTGCATCCTGATTATCAGGGGCGTGGTTTTGCCAATGCCTTGATGAACCGGCTTGAAAAAAAACTCATTGCGCGCGGCTGCCCAAAAATCCATTTGATGGTACGTGAAGAAAACGATCAGGTCGTCGCCTTCTATGAAAAACTCGACTATGAAACGGTCGATGTGGTGTTGCTGGGTAAACGTTTAATCGAAGATCGTGAATATTAATTCCGTCTGGCCGCCTGAAGAGTACGACGATAAAGGTCAGCTGCGTCTGCCGTTTCTTTTTTGGCTGATTCTGCTGCTGCAGTCGCGTACCTGGCTGCTGCTGATCATGGCTGGCGCCTCACGCCAGCAGGGAAACGATCTTCTGGCGCTCTTTTACCCCGATCGCCAGGCCTTCTGGGTAGGGCTGGCGCTTGGCTTACCGGCGTTGGCGGGCCTGCTGCTGACCGGCTATCGTTCGCGTCTGCCCCGAGTGTGGCGCAGCTGGCGTCAGGTGTTGATGCTTTCCGTCGCAATTAACCTGATTTGGCAAGGCGTACAGCTGTATCTGGCGGACTTCCTCAGTTCACCGCTTCCCCTGTTACTGACGCTATTCGATCTGCTCGCGCTGCTCTGGTTATTCAGCAGCGTTCGGCTTCGCGCCTGCTTTTTACCCCAACCGCATGCTGAATAAACTTTTTGCCGCTTTGCGACTCCAATCAGTTCTGCCTTAATGTTCTTTTATTAACAGGAGTTTTCATGAAAGCTGTTCGTTACACGTTACTGACTGTGGCCATGCTGGTCAGTGGGTGTGCCAGTTCCTCCGGTACTGATGCTAACAGCAGCCAGCAGGTAAGCTGGTGGAATCCACTGAGCTATCACTGGTCTGCCGCGCTGCCGTGGAACTGGTTTGGTTCCTCGCTTACGGCCACAGAGCAGGGCGTGGGCGGCATCAATGGCTCAACGGCCATGACCGAAGCCGCCATAAAAGAGGGGTTAAAAGGCAAGTACGATCTGCGTCAGGGCATGCGCGGCCATAACGGCCAGGTGGTGTCGTTCTGGCAGGCTATGGATGACGGCAAAGTGATGCTGGTGATTTATGGTCAGACGCAGGTCGATCGCGTTGAGGTGCTGGACAGCCGTATCGCCAGCGCCGATGGCAGCAAAATCGGTGACGCGTTCAGCGCCAAATTCGACAAAGCCTTCAATAACTGCGTGCTGGCGAGCGGACTGGACAACCGTGACGTGGAGTGCCGCGCGCCCAACAGTCAGCATCTTCGCTATGTCTACAGCGGAACCTGGCACGGGCCAGAAGGGTTGATGCCGTCGGATGACACACTCAAGAGCTGGACGCTCAGCAAAATTGTCTGGCAGCGCTAAGTCTTTTTTCACACCGCTCAACCGCAGGGCATAACCGGCCCTGCGCGTCCAATTCTGTTTTTCGTCTGTCTTTTCCCGCCGCCTTATGCCTTTTTCGACTTTGAAATCAGCAAACGATATATAAAACCGTTACGGGTTTACGCTGAGTTATAAATAAACTGCTGTATCAGCAGATGAGATCTGCATCAAATTTCCTCAGGGTGAACCATGACCTTACCAGCGATGAAAAAAATCGTGAGCGGACTCGCACTGTCGCTGAGTCTGGCCGGTGCCGCAAACGCGACCGAGCTGTTGAACAGCTCTTACGATGTCGCACGTGAATTATTTGTCGCCCTGAATGCGCCTTTTGTCAGCCAGTGGGATGCCAGCCATCCTGACGACAAGCTGACCATTAAGATGTCCCATGCCGGGTCATCCAAACAGGCGCTGGCGATCCTGCAAGGCCTGCGTGCCGATGTGGTGACCTATAACCAGGTCACCGATGTGCAGGTGCTGCACGATAAAGGCAAACTGATCCCTGCCGACTGGCAAACCCGCCTGCCGAATAACAGTTCGCCGTTTTACTCCACCATGGCGTTCCTAGTGCGCAAGGGAAACCCAAAGCAGATTCACGACTGGTCCGATTTAACCCGTGACGATGTGAAGCTGATTTTTCCTAATCCCAAAACCTCGGGCAACGGACGTTATACCTATCTTGCTGCCTGGGGCGCCGCCAGCAACGCTGACGGGGGCGATCAGGCTAAAACCCGCGCTTTTATGACAAAATTTCTGAAAAATGTTGAAGTCTTCGATACCGGTGGCCGAGGTGCTACGACCACCTTTGCTGAACGCGGTCTGGGCGATGTGTTGATCAGTTTTGAGTCTGAAGTGAATAACATCCGCAACCAGTACGGCAAAGACGACTACGAAGTCGTGGTGCCTAAAACCGATATTCTCGCGGAGTTTCCCGTTGCCTGGGTAGATAAAAACGTCGAGCAGAATAAAACAGCCGATGCAGCGAAAGCCTATCTGACCTGGCTGTATTCTCCTGCGGCGCAGAAAATTATTACGGATTTCTATTACCGCGTGAACAATCCGCAGTTAATGGCGCAGCAAAAAGCCCGTTTTCCTGCCACGAACCTGTTTCGTGTTGAAGACATTTTTGGCGGCTGGGATAACGTGATGAAAACCCATTTCGCCAGCGGTGGCGAGCTAGACCAGTTATTAGCGGCGGGGCGGTGATCATGTTTGCAGCCAGCCAAAAACGCGTCCTGCCCGGTTTCGGTCTCAGCCTGGGCACCAGCCTGCTCTTTACCTGTCTGGTGCTGCTGCTGCCAATCAGCGCACTGATTATGCAGCTGTCGCAGATGACGTTGCAGCAATACTGGGACGTGGTCACCAATCCGCAGCTCATCGCAGCCTATAAGGTCACGCTGCTGTCGGCCGGTGTGGCCTCACTGTTTAATGCCGTATTCGGCATGTTAATGGCGTGGATCTTAACGCGTTACCGTTTTCCGGGCCGCACGCTGCTCGATGGTCTGATGGATCTGCCGTTTGCGCTGCCGACCGCGGTTGCTGGCCTGACGCTGGCCGGTCTGTTTTCCGTGAACGGCTGGTATGGACAGTGGTTCGCGCATTTTGATATCAAGATCTCCTATACCTGGATCGGTATCGCGCTCGCGATGGCCTTCACCAGTATTCCGTTTGTGGTGCGTACCGTGCAGCCGGTGCTGGAAGAGCTGGGGCCTGAATATGAGGAAGCGGCTCAAACGCTGGGCGCCACGCCCTGGCAGAGCTTCCGCCGGGTCGTTCTGCCTGAAGTGGCACCGGCCTTACTCGCGGGCACCGCGCTGTCGTTTACCCGCAGCCTGGGCGAGTTTGGTGCGGTAATCTTTATTGCCGGCAACATCGCCTGGAAAACCGAAGTGACCTCGCTGATGATCTTCGTGCGCCTGCAGGAGTTTGACTATCCGGCAGCCAGCGCCATTGCCTCGGTCATTCTGGCGGCATCGCTGCTGTTACTTTTCGCTATCAACACCTTACAAAGCCGCTTTGGTCGTCGTCTGGGAGGCCATTAATGGCAGAGATTTCGCAACTCAATCATGCCGACCGCCAGCCTGTTAACTGGGCCAAGTGGCTGCTTATTGGTATCGGTGCGCTGATATCCTTGCTGCTGCTGGTCGTGCCGATGGTGTCCATCTTCTGGGAGGCCCTGCATAAAGGGCTGGGCGTCACCTTAAGCAATCTGACCGACAGCGACATGCTCCATGCCATATGGCTCACGGTGCTGGTCGCATTGATTACCGTGCCGGTGAATTTAGTGTTCGGCACGCTGCTGGCCTGGCTGGTGACACGCTTTACCTTTCCGGGACGTCAGCTGCTTTTGACGCTGTTCGATATTCCCTTTGCGGTATCGCCTGTCGTGGCGGGCCTGATGTATCTCCTGTTCTGGGGCATTAACGGCCCGGCGGGCGGCTGGCTGGATGCCCATAATATTCAGGTGATGTTCTCCTGGCCTGGCATGGTGCTGGTCACCGTCTTCGTTACCTGTCCGTTTGTGGTGCGCGAACTGGTGCCGGTGATGCTGAGCCAGGGCAGTCATGAAGATGAAGCCGCGGTGCTGTTAGGTGCCTCGGGCTGGCAGATGTTCCGTCGCGTGACGCTGCCGAATATTCGCTGGGCCATGCTGTATGGCGTCGTGCTGACCAACGCCCGCGCGATTGGTGAGTTTGGCGCGGTTTCCGTGGTTTCGGGTTCTATTCGCGGTGAAACCTACACCTTACCGCTTCAGGTTGAATTACTGCATCAGGATTACAACACGGTGGGCGCCTTTACTGCCGCAGCCTTACTGACCGTGATGGCAATCGTGACGCTGTTTCTGAAAAGCATTGTGCAATGGCGTTTAGAGCAACAGCACAAACGCCTGCAACTGGAGGACAATCATGAGCATTGAGATTAACCAGATCAACAAATCCTTTGGTCGCACAGCGGTGCTGAACGATATCTCACTGGATATTCCGTCTGGCCAGATGGTGGCCTTACTGGGGCCGTCCGGTTCCGGTAAAACCACGCTGCTGCGCATCATTGCTGGACTGGAACATCAGAACAGCGGTCAGATTCGTTTTCACGACCACGATGTCAGCCGCCTGCACGCCCGCGATCGCCAGGTCGGATTTGTCTTCCAGCACTATGCGCTGTTCCGTCATATGACGGTCTTCGACAATATTGCCTTTGGCCTGACCGTGCTGCCGCGCCGTGAGCGTCCGTCCAGTGCGGAAATTAAAAAACGCGTCACGCGCCTGCTGGAGATGGTGCAGCTTTCCCATCTGGCGAACCGTTTCCCGGCCCAGCTTTCGGGGGGGCAGAAGCAGCGCGTCGCGCTGGCAAGAGCCCTGGCCGTGGAACCGCAAATCCTGTTGCTGGATGAGCCCTTTGGTGCGCTGGACGCTCAGGTGCGTAAAGAGCTGCGCCGTTGGTTACGTCAGCTGCACGAAGAATTGAAGTTCACCAGCGTGTTCGTCACCCACGATCAGGAAGAGGCGATGGAAGTGGCCGATCGCGTGGTGGTGATGAGCCAGGGCAGCATCGAACAGGTGGGGACGCCGGATGAAGTCTGGCGCGATCCCGCCACGCGCTTCGTGCTGGAATTCCTGGGTGAGGTTAACCGCTTCGACGGTGAAGTGCATGGTTCTCAGTTCCATGTCGGGGCGCACCACTGGCCGTTAGGCTATACCTCTGCACATCAGGGCGCGGTCGATCTGTTCCTGCGCCCGTGGGAAATCGACGTTTCGCGCAGAAGTAGCCTGGAAACGCCGCTGCCCGTTCAGGTCTTAGAAGTGAGTCCTCGTGGTCACTTCTGGCAGCTGGTGGTGCAGCCAACGGGATGGCAGAGCGAGCCCTTCTCGCTGGTCTTTGACGGTGAACAGACCGCGCCGTTGCGCGGCGAGCGCCTGTTCGTGGGGCTGCAGCAGGCCCGACTGTACCAGGGCGCGACACCGTTACGGGCGGTTGCCTTTGCACACAGCGCCTGATATTTTCTTTTTTCACGCAGGGCGGGACAGTGTCCCGCCTTTTTAATGACCTGAATACCGCGATAACCCGGGCTGTGGCCTGGATCAGGGCGGAGAGGGTTTTGCCAGGAAATGCATCGTGACCACTCTGGAAGACACCATCGGCAATACGCCGCTCATCAGATTACAGCGCCTGGCGCCTGACAACGGCAGTGAAGTCTGGCTTAAGCTGGAAGGCAATAACCCTGCCGGTTCAGTGAAAGATCGGGCCGCCTGGTCGATGATCCACCAGGCCGAGTTGCGCGGCGACATTACGCCGGGCGACCAGTTGATCGAAGCCACCAGTGGCAATACCGGCATTGCGCTGGCGATGATTGCCGCGATGAAGGGGTATCGGCTGCGGCTGCTGATGCCCGACAACATGAGTCAGGAGCGGCAGGATGCGATGCGCGCCTACGGCGCAGAACTGGTGCTGATTAGCCGCGAGCAGGGGATGGAAGGCGCACGCGATCGGGCTCAGGAGATGGCGGCACGGGGCGAAGGAAGGGTACTGGACCAGTTCAATAACCCGGATAACCCGCTCGGCCATTACCAAACCACCGGGCCTGAGCTGTGGCAGCAGTCGAAACAGCGAATGACCCACTTTGTTTCCAGCATGGGTACCACGGGAACCATTACTGGCGTAGGCCGGTTTTTAAAGGATCACCAGACCGGCGTTAAAGTGATTGGCCTGCAGCCTACCGAAGGCAGCAGCATTCCCGGCATCCGCCGCTGGCCCCAGGCTTACATGCCGGGCATTTATCGCCCTGAGTTGGTGGATGACATCATTGATATGGGACAGCAGGAAGCCGAAGAAACCATGCGCGCGTTAGCGCGACGTGAAGGCATCTTCTGCGGCGTCAGTTCCGGCGGTTCGGTTGCTGGCGCACTGCGCATCGCCCGGGCGAATCCGGGGAGTGTGGTGGTGGCTATCGTCTGCGACCGGGGCGATCGCTATCTCTCAACCGGAATTTATCAGTAGCGTCCTCCTCAATACCGATGCGTTAAAAAAGGCGTGTGTTGCCCACCAGGGCGCATAAGCCTTTTTTATTTACCGGAGTTGGCACTATGCTTAGTCGCATCTGTAAGGATCGCGTAAAACCGGCTGCGCATTACGCTGGCTCGGTTCAAAATAGCGCCAGTTACGCATGAGAGATAACAATGAAAATCTTGCTGGTAGATGACGACGTAGAGTTAGGCACCATGTTAAGCCAATACCTGATAACAGAAGGTTTTGACGCTCAGCTGGTGTTAACCGGCAGTGCCGGGGTTCAGGGAGCGCTGTCGGGGGAGTTTAGCGCCATGATACTGGACATTATGTTGCCCGATATGAGTGGCACCGACGTGCTGCGCCAGGTACGTCAGCAAAGCCGCCTGCCGGTAATTATGCTGACCGCCAAAGGCGATAATATTGATCGGGTCATCGGGCTGGAAATGGGCGCGGATGACTATATGCCCAAACCCTGTTATCCCCGTGAACTGGTTGCGCGTTTGCGCGCGGTCCTGCGCCGGGTTGAGGAGCTTGCACCGCAGCAGGACAAAAAAGAGATACTGCAGTGGGGCGAGCTCACCCTTAATTCTGCCAGGCGGATTACGGAGTGGAAGGGCAAAACGTTTGACCTGACCGCCTCAGAATTTAACCTGCTCGATTTGCTGCTGCGTTCACCCGACCGGGTAGTGACGAAAGACGAACTGTCAGAAAAAGGTCTGGGCCGACCGCGCGAAGCTTACGATCGCAGCGTGGATGTTCACATCAGTAATATTCGTCAGAAGCTCAGTGCGCTCACGGCGGAGAGCATTACGATTGAAACCGTTCGCAGCATTGGCTATCGCATTCGATGAGTCACAGCTATCGCGGACGCATGTTCTGGAAAATCCTGCTGGGCTTTTGGCTGGTATTTTTCATCATCAGCCAGCTTATCTGGCTGGGTTTTTCACTTTCCGGAACCCGCCACCATCCGCCTGAACTCCAGGTAACACAGCGTCTGGCGGATGTGTTAATGGCATCAGCCACGTCCGTGCTGGAACGTGAAGGGCCAGCCGCACTCAAGGTGATGACAGCAGAGTGGACGCCTGAGGAACGCCAGTTCCTGAGCATAAGTCCTGTTGATGACCTTCAGCCCGCCGTCAGCGCGCCGCCGCCGGTTTCCGATACCACTGATAAATCGTTTTTCCCCAATCGGTTGGTGCGTCAGGTAAAGGGTGCAGACGGCAACGATTATGAACTGATGTACGACCTCAGAGGAATGCGTGAGCTGAGTCGGGAAGGGCGACCACACAACTTTCTGAACATACCTGAACCCATGTTTATTTTTGCTGGCTCGGTAGGGCTGCTGTTCAGTTTGCTATTGGCCTGGAACCTGACCCGGCCAATGCGACAGCTACGCGAAGGGTTTTCGCGCGTGGCTAATGGGGATTTACGCGTCCGGCTTTATCCGGCACTGCGTAAACGCCACGATGAGCTGTCGAGCGTGGCTCAGGCATTCGATGCCATGGTAGAACGGCTGGATACGCTGGTGAAGGCGCGTGAGGCGCTGCTTCATGATATCTCTCACGAACTGCGCTCACCGCTTGCTCGCCTGCAGTTGGCCACCGGGCTGGCACGTCAAAGGCCAGAGAATGTCAGTACCTCACTGGATCGCATTGACGAAGAAGCGCAACGGCTTGATAAGATGATCGGCGAGCTGTTGACTCTGGCGCGTGCAGAACACGAAAGCATGCCGGGAGAACACTATTTTGACCTTGCGGGATTGCTGGAGGCGGTGGTGACAGACTTACGTTATGAAGCGCAGATCCCCGGTGTGGATGTTGTGTATGACGTTGATGAGCGCGCCGATCATACGGTGCGTGGCAATGCGGAACTGTGCCGCCGTGGCATTGAAAACGTATTACGCAATGCGCTGCGCTTCTCGCTGCCGGGACAACGTATTCATGTGAGCCTGAAGGTGGAATCGCAGTGGCTGGCTATTCACGTACGTGACCAGGGGCCGGGTGTGGAAGAAACCAAACTTTCCAGTATCTTTGACCCGTTTGTACGCGTGAATTCTCCGCTGATGGGCAAAGGTTACGGGCTGGGGTTGGCTATCGTACGTAAAGTGGTCTTGGCGCATCATGGGGAAGTGCACGCCGTTAACCGACCGGAAGGCGGGCTGGAGCTCACGCTGCGTTTGCCGCGCTGGCAGCCGGATTAACGCGGAAAACGAACATAAAAAAACGGCACCCTCAGGTGCCGTTTTTCGTTTACTTCCTGATGCGAATCACAGGGGTTTCACCCACAATGACCTGACCAGAAAGCTTCGTCAGATCTTTGATTTCATCCATGTTGGAGATGACAACAGGCGTCAAGGTTGATTTCGCTTTCTCTTCCAGCAGCGCCAGATCGAACTCAATAACCACGTCGCCTTTTTTAACCTTCTGACCTTCTTCAGCGATACGTTTGAAGCCTTCGCCTTTAAGTTCAACGGTATCAATACCGAAGTGAACAAAAAGCTCAATGCCGTTATCTGATTCGATTGAAAATGCGTGGTTGGTTTCGAAAATCTTGCCGATAGTCCCGTCAACCGGAGCAACCATTTTGTTGCCGCTTGGTTTGATCGCAATACCGTCACCCACGATTTTTTCTGCAAACACCACATCTGGTACGTCTTCAATGTTCACGATTTCGCCTGACAGAGGCGCTACGATATCAATTGTCCCAGCGCTATCTGTTTTTTCGCCAAAAAGTTTAGAAAACAAACCCATGATCTTCTCCTAAGCAGTAATTTGGGGCCAGCATCTCGTGGATCAGCAGAGCGTTTTTTCTTTAATGAACTTGTTAACCAGGTTCATTAAGTCTTCCGCCGTAGGTTGAGCCAGTGCCTGCTCTGCCAACGCCTTCGCATCTTCGAAATGTGTATTACGAATAATTTTCTTGATGCCAGGGATAGAAATGGCACTCATGCTGAATTCGTCCAGCCCCATTCCCAGTAACAGTAGTGTAGCACGTTCGTCACCTGCCAGCTCACCACACATGCCAGTCCATTTACCTTCAGCATGAGACGCATCAATAACTTGCTTGATGAGGTTCAGCACTGACGGTGTCATTGGGTTATACAGGTGCGAAATCAAATCATTACCACGATCTACTGCGAGAGTATACTGCGTCAAATCGTTTGTCCCAATGCTAAAGAAGTCGACTTCTTTAGCCAGGTGGCGGGCAATCACGGCTGAGGCAGGCGTTTCGACCATAATGCCGACTTCGATTGACTCATCAAACGCTTTGCCTTCTTCGCGTAACTGCGCTTTAAGCATGTCCAGCTCGGCTTTCAGACTGCGGACTTCTTCGACCGAAATAATCATCGGGAACATGATACGCAGCTTGCCGAACGAGGAGGCACGCAGAATGGCGCGCAGCTGAGCATGCAGGATCTCTTTACGATCCATCGCGATACGAATAGCACGCCAGCCGAGGAAGGGGTTCTCTTCTTTTGGCAGATTCATGTAAGGCAGGTCTTTATCACCGCCAATGTCCATGGTACGCACGATAACGGCCTGCGAGCCCATCGCTTCAGCAACGGCTTTGTACGCCTGGAACTGCTCTTCTTCGGTCGGCAGCGAATCGCGATCCATAAACAGGAACTCGGTGCGATACAAACCGACACCTTCAGCGCCATTACGCTCTGCGCCGGCGATATCTCGCACGGTGCCGATGTTGGCGCAGACTTCAACCTGATGACCATCCAGAGTTACCGCGGGCAGATCTTTCAGCTTAGCCAGTTCATGTTTTTCGGACAGGTACTGGTTCTGAACCGCTTTCAGCTCTTCCTGAACGGCGTCAGACGGATTGACGTGAATCGCATTGTTCACGCCATCCAGAATGATGAAGTCACCGTTTTTAATGGAGGTGGTCACGTTACCGGTGCCGACGATCGCAGGGATTTCTAACGAACGCGCCATGATAGACGTGTGCGACGTCCGACCACCCAGGTCGGTAATAAAGCCCAGCACCTTTTTCAGGTTTAGCTGTGCGGTCTCTGACGGCGTTAAATCTTTCGCCACCAGAATAGATTCGTCCTGGATTGCGCTCAGATCGACAATGTGCAGACCTAAAATATTTTGCAGCAGGCGTTTACCGATGTCGCGCACGTCCGCCGCACGCTCTTTCAGGTATTCATCATCCAGCTCTTCCAGCGCTTTAGCCTGAGCGTCAATCACGGAATTCACCGCGGCATCGGCAGTTGCGTGATCTTTTTTGATCAGGTCGGTGATTTCCTGCTCCAGCTCTTCATCTTCCAGCAACATGATGTGGCCTTCGAAGATCGCTGCTTTTTCTTCACCCAGGGATTCGCTGGCTTTGATGCGAATGGCTTCCAGCTGTTCAGCCGCTTTGCCGCGGCCCTGAAGAAAGCGCTGGATCTCCTGCTCAACCTGATCATCTGAAATCTTTTTACGGTTGATGACGATCTCGTCTTCTTTCAGCAGCAGAGCTTTGCCGAAAGCGATACCTGGTGATGCTAAAATGCCTGAAATCATAACCCTACCTTTTAATCACGATGGCTGACTGGACTCGTTGCATTGCCATAGTCGTGGGACACGTACTCTACGAAAGCAATAACGCGGACAGTTTGTCCGCGATCAAGATGTTGCACGCAATGGCGCAGAAGAGTCGTTTTAAAGCGGTGCAGAAAGGAGATTACTCCAGTTCCGCCATCAGCTTAACTAAATGCTCTACGGCTTTTTGCTCATCTTCACCTTCCGCAGAAAGGGTCACAACGGTGCCCTGGGTCAGACCCAGTGTCTGCAGCTTAAACAGGCTTTTAGCGCTGGCAGATTTACCATTGGAGGTGACAGTGATTTCTGACTGGAAGGCTTTAGCTTCTTTGACAAATTGCGCAGCAGGGCGAGTATGCAGTCCGTTTGGTGCGGTAATGGTAACTTCTTGCTGGAACATTCTATTTCCCCAACTTTTTCAGGATTAGTGTTATGGATCTAAAGTCTAGCCTGGAGCCCTAACTTTAGCCTGTGAAGGTGCGCGGGTATACATCTTACTGTCTAACAATGCGCTTGAATGAGTCTTTCATTCCCGCTGAGTGTCAAAAAGCGATTTGAGCACGTCACCGGTTAATTATGCCGTGATTTGCCCTTTCACTAAATCTGAATCTTGACTCAGCTTGATCCACTTCAAAGGAGGATTAATTTCAGGCTTCGAAATAATTGGCAGTCTAAATACCAGAGCCACGTGAGTGAAATCAATCTGCGACATGGTGAAAGTGAGATCTGGGCCACAAAAAAGCACCCATCCGGGTGCTTTTTAGGCATTTATCCGCACCCGTTTCGGGCTATTGCAGCTCTTTTTCGGTAAAGAGATCGGCAAACAGGGCAGTACTGAGATAGCGTTCGCCGGAAGAGGGGAGAATCACGACGATATTTTTATTGGCGTAAGCTTCATCTTCCTGCAGCTTCAGCGCGGCGGCAACGGCGGCGCCAGATGAAATACCGGCCAGGATGCCTTCTTCTTCCATCAGACGACGTGCAGTGGAGATAGCTTCTTCGTTGGTGATAGCCACTGCCAGGTCAATCAGCGACAGCTCCAGGTTGCCTGGAATAAAGCCAGCACCGATCCCCTGAATCTTGTGGGGGCCGGGTTTCAACTCTTCGCCCGCCATTGCCTGGGCAATGACCGGTGAGTCGGTTGGCTCAACCGCGACCGTGATCAATTCTTTTTTGCCTTTGGTGTTTTTTATGTAACGACTTACCCCGGTCAGGGTACCGCCGGTACCCACACCGGCGATGAACACGTCCACTTCGCCATCCGTATCTTCCCAGATTTCCGGGCCGGTGGTCTTTTCATGAATTTCCGGGTTAGCCGGGTTGCTGAACTGCTGCAGCAGCAGGAATTTGTCTGGATCGCTGGCAACAATCTCTTCAGCTCTTGAGATGGCACCTTTCATGCCTTTTGCGCCTTCGGTCAGCACCAGATTTGCGCCTAACGCTTTCAGCAGCTTGCGCCGCTCAACAGACATGGTATCCGGCATGGTGAGCGTCAGTTTATAGCCGCGTGCCGCCGCCACGTAGGCCAGCGCGATGCCGGTGTTGCCGCTCGTCGGCTCAACCAGTTCAATGCCAGGCTTAAGAATACCGCGTTTTTCCGCGTCCCAAATCATATTGGCACCGATACGGCATTTCACACTGAAGCTCGGGTTACGGGACTCCACCTTCGCCAGGATGCGGCCGTTACCGATGCGGTTCAGTCGAACCAGCGGCGTATGACCAATTGTTAAAGAGTTGTCTTCATAAATCTTGCTCATAGCCTGTCCTTAACTGTATGAATTATTGGGAACCCTCAGAGCATACCTGTTCTTCTTTCTGGCGGAAGGAAAGAAATCATATATCTATATGTCTCATGGCAATAAGACCTGCCAAAAATTGCATAAGGATAGTTGATGATTTAGCTCAGGTGCCACGAGCAAGCTTCGCACGATAACGATCGACCCACATTGCCGTTGCGCCACAAACAGCTACCGGCATAATGGCCAGATTAACGACCGGAATCATCGTAAACAGGCTGACCAGTGCACCAAACTGCATGTTTGCCGTCTTGTGTTGACGCAGCGCCTGGCGCATCTGCTGAAAACCCACCTTGTGGTTATCGAAAGGATAGTCACAGTACTGAATCGATAACATCCACGCGCTGAACATAAACCATAAAACGGGCGCGACGGTCTGCCCAAAGCCCGGAATAAAGTAGAGCAGCAGTAAGCCCAGCGCGCGTGGCAGGTAGTAGCCCAGCTTCTGCAATTCGCGTTTCATAATGCGGGGAACATCTTTGAGCAGGCCTACCCAGCCGCTGTCAGGTAGCGGTTTCCCGGTCAGGCGGGCTTCCAGTTGTTCGGCCAGTAGCCCACAAAAGGGGGCGGCAATCAGGTTGGCAAGGGTGGAAAAGAAATAACTGAACACCAGTACCACGGAAATCACCGACAGCGGCCACAGCAAATAGCTCAGCCACTGCAGCCAGTCGGGAACGTGGGACATTAACTGCGGGATCCAGCTATCAAGCTGGTAAAAAAGCCACACGAAAGCCCCGCCCAGCAGAAGGATGTTGACCAGTAAAGGGATAATCACAAAGCGTCGAATACCGGGCAATCTGACCAGCTTCCAGCCCTCGCTGAAGTAATGCAAACCGTTAAAAGCGGAAACCGAATTGTTGACAACCATAAAGCCCGTTCTCCTGAAGATGGTAAGGCGCGTCTACTATAACCTGGCTTTTTCACCTCTCCAGGTGCCGTTTGGGTAAAAAAACAGCGAAAAAGCGTGGGTGGTCTATCTTATTTGTGAGAAAATACTGCACAGACTTGCACTTATCTGGCAGGGCAAATACAGTTAGAGAATAAAGTTTGCCGCGGTGGCAAGGTATTGGAACAACAGAGAATACAATGATGCAGGATTTGCGTCTGATATTAATCGTTGTTGGCGCGATCGCCATTATAGCGCTTCTTATTCACGGACTGTGGACCAGCCGTAAAGAGCGCTCTTCAGTGTTCCGCGATCGCCCGCACAAACGTTTGAAACAACGTGATGAACATGATGATGAGACGCTTACCGACGACGTTGATGACGGCGTGGGTGAAGTGCGTGTGCGCCATGCCCGCGACCATCAGGAACCTCACTTCGATGATATTCGCGATACGCAGCCAGACGAGCAGCACGCGCCTGTAACGCCACAGCGTGCACGTCAGCCTGCCACATCAGCGCCGGAAAGCGATCCCCTGTTTGCGCCAGCACCTAAGCCTGAATCCGCACAGCCGCGGCCAGCGCCTGCACGCCAACAGCCCGCGCCTCAGCCAACCTTTGTTGCGCCACCGGTACAGGCAGATCCTCTGCTGGATTCTGACCCGCTGGATAGCGTTCAGCCCAATCCCGTTTATCAGGCTGAGCCTGAACCCGCGCCTGAGGTCGTCAGCCCGCCGCCGCCTAAGCAACCTGAAGCGCGCCCTGCAACCAGCAGCAAGCCGAAAGAAGCGGTGCTGGTTCTGCATGTCGCCGCCCATTCCGGTGGTCAGCTAAATGGTGAAGCCCTGTTACAGGGGATTTTGCAGGCCGGTTTTCAGTTTGGTGAAATGAATATTTTCCATCGTCACCTCAGCCCGGCGGGCAGCGGCCCTGTGCTGTTTAGCCTGGCCAATATGGTGAAACCTGGCTCGTTCAATCCGGATGAAATGACTGATTTCACCACGCCCGGCGTGTCTATTTTTATGATGGTGCCGTCGTATGGCGATGCGAATCAAAACTTTAAGCTGATGCTACAGTCCGCACAGCGTATTGCGGACGATGTGGGCGGTGTGGTTCTCGATGACGAGCGCCGTATGATGACGCCACAAAAACTGGAAACCTACAAAGCGCGTATCCGCGATGTGGTTGAATCCCGGGACTAATCCACACTTTTTCAATTTGTTATGATAAACCCCCGCCTGTCGGGGGTTTTTTATCTGATGGGGTTATATGAAATCCGTCCAGGAACACATCACCGAACTGCGCACGACGCTGCGCCATCATGAATACCTTTATCACGTTATGGACGCACCGGAAGTACCGGATGCGGAATATGATCGCCTGATGCGCGAGCTACGCGAGCTTGAAGAACAGCATCCTGACCTGATTACGCCTGACTCACCTACGCAGCGCGTCGGGGCGGCTCCCTTAATGGTGTTTGAGCAGGTCCGGCATGAAGTGCCCATGCTGTCACTGGATAATGCCTTTGACGAAGCCAGCTTCAGAGCATTTAACAAGCGCGTGCAGGATCGGCTAAAAAGCAGTGACGATCTGGTCTACTGCTGTGAACTCAAACTGGATGGCCTGGCCGTGAGCCTGTTGTATGAAGACGGACTGTTAACCCGTGCGGCAACCCGCGGTGACGGTACGACTGGCGAGAATATTACAAGCAACGTGCGGACAATCCGCGCGATCCCACTGCGGCTCAAAGGCGAGAACATTCCTGCCCGCGTCGAAGTGCGGGGCGAGGTGTTTATGACGCAAAACGGCTTTGAAAAGCTGAATGCGGAAGCGCGCCGCACCGAAGGTAAAGTCTTTGCCAATCCGCGCAACGCCGCGGCGGGTTCACTGCGCCAGCTCGATCCCCGTATTACGGCAAAACGACCACTCACGTTTTTCTGTTATGGCATTGGCCTGCTGGAAGGTGGCGAGATGCCGCGCAGCCATATGGCGCGTCTGCAACAGTTTAAAGCGTGGGGCTTGCCGGTCAGCGATCGTATTCGTCTGGTTCATAACGTGGATGAAGCGCTGGCCTTTTACCACGAGGTTGACGCGCAGCGTGCAGAACTGGGGTTTGACATCGACGGCGTCGTGATCAAAGTCGATTCTCAGGATCTGCAGGAGAAGCTGGGCTTTGTCGCCCGTGCGCCGCGTTGGGCGGTAGCCTTTAAGTTTGCCGCTCAGGAGCAGATGACCGTCGTGCGCGACGTTGAATTCCAGGTGGGCCGCACTGGCGCGATTACGCCTGTGGCGCGCCTGGAGCCGGTGCAGGTCGCTGGCGTAATGGTCAGCAATGCGACCTTGCATAACGCCGATGAGATAGAACGTCTTGGTTTGCGTATTGGCGATAAAGTTGTGATTCGCCGTGCTGGTGACGTGATTCCTCAGGTGGTGAATGTCGTTGTCAGCGAACGCCCTGAAGACGCGCGTGAAATCCTGTTCCCTTCCCACTGTCCGGTATGCGGATCCGATGTTGAACGCGTCGAAGGCGAAGCTGTCACACGCTGTACCGGCGGGTTGATCTGTGGTGCTCAACGTAAAGAAGCGCTGAAACATTTTGTCTCGCGCCGCGCCATGGACGTCGAGGGGATGGGCGATAAGATTATCGATCAACTGGTAGAGAAAGAGTACGTCAAGACGCCGGCAGACCTGTTTCGATTAACCCGTGAAACCTTAACCGGCCTGGATCGGATGGGGGCGAAATCGGCGCAGAATGTGGTCGACGCCCTGGAAAAAGCCAAATCCACTACGCTGGCGCGTTTCCTGTATGCGCTCGGTATTCGCGAGGTTGGCGAAGCGACCGCGGCTAACCTGGCTAACCACTTTGGCGAGCTGCAAAAGGTAATGGATGCCGATCTGGACGCGCTGATCGCAGTGCAGGATGTGGGCACCGTGGTGGCGAAGCACGTACGTCACTTTATGGAAGAAGAGAGCAATCGCGACGTGATTCGCCAGCTGGTCGAAGACATTGGTATCAACTGGCCCCAGGTGATGGTGGTTAAAGCGGAAGAGATTGACAGTCCGTTTGCAGGCAAAACCGTGGTGCTCACCGGCTCGCTGTCACAGATGAACCGTGACGACGCGAAAGCGCGCCTTACCGAACTCGGCGCGAAAGTCAGTGGAAGCGTATCGAAGAAAACCGATCTGCTTATCGCGGGCGAAGCGGCCGGTTCAAAACTGGCGAAGGCGCAGGAACTGGGCATCGAAGTGATCGATGAAGCTGAAATGATTCGTCTGCTGGGAGCCTGACATGGACAAACAGTATCTGGTTGAAATAGCTAACACGGTCATGCCGTTTGGCAAATACAAAGGCCGGGTGCTGATTGATTTGCCTGAACCTTACCTGCTGTGGTTCGCCCGCAGTGGCGACTTTCCTTCAGGACGTTTAGGTGAGCTGATGCAACTGACGTTGACGATTAAAATTGAGGGGCTGGAAGGCCTGGTGAAGCCCCTGAAGCGCGGTGAGTAATTACGCTGCCTCGTTATATTGAGCAAACGAGGCAGCGATTTTCTACGCGTTTCGGTTATTTCTGCGATTCCACCACGGCGGCTTTATCTTTTTTAGCCTGCAATGCATTGGTTTTCTTATAACGCCCGGCAATAAACGAACACACCATCAGCTGCACCTGATGAAAGATCATCAGTGGCAAGACGATAATGCCCACGGCGCTGGCGGGGAACAGAATGTTCGCCATCGGCACACCGTTTGCCAGACTCTTTTTGGAACCACAGAACAGGACAACGATCTCATCCTGACGGCTGAAGCCAAACAGGCGAGAGGCAAAGTAGTTAATCAACAGAACGATAGTCAGCAGCAGTAGACATCCCGCCAGAATCCACAGCAGCGTATCAACGCCAACCCGTTTCCAGATGCCGTTTACCACCGCTTCACTGAAGGCGGAATAGACCACCAACAGAATAGAGGTTTGATCCGTAATACCAATCAGACTCCGGTTTCTTTCCACCCAGCCGCTGATCCAGCGACGTGACAGATGGCCTAAAACAAAAGGCACCAACAGCTGCAGCATGATTTTACCCACCTGCTCAAGGCCATCACCCGGTCCGCTGTTGTTAACGTCCATAACCAGATTCACCAGCAGGGGAGAGATAAATACGCCCAGCAGGGAAGATGCCGAGGCGCTACAGACCGCGGCAGCAACGTTTCCGCCCGCCATTGAGGTAAAGGCGATAGCTGACTGTACCGTGGCCGGTAAAATACACAGATAGAGGAAGCCGGTATAAATCTCGGCACCAACTTTTACCGGATGCCACCAGACAATTAACATACCGATAGCCGGGAACAGCACAAAGGTACTGCACATAATCCAGAGATGGAGCCGCCAGTGGCTGCTACCGGCAATGATTTTTTCCCGCGACAATTTGGCGCCATGCATAAAGAAAAGCAGCGCAATCGCGGCGGTGGTCAGGTACTGAAAAAAGTCAACAAAATGACCTCTGGCAGGAATAAAAGAGGCCAATAATACGGTGATGATAAGCTTTATCATCATTGGGTCTATACGTAAAAATCCCATCGTTAAAATCCGGTTAAATTTAGGCTGAGGTGATTGTGCGCGATGTGGGTTTAGAAATAAAATTGATTTATTAGATTAATCTATGTGAGAAATCGATGAATTACTCTTTGCGTCAGCTACGCACCTTTGTTGCTGTAGCGCATTACGGCGGTTTTAGTCAGGCAGGGCAGGCTATTGGTCTGAGCCAGTCGGCCGTAAGCCACAGCATAAAAGAGCTGGAAAATGAAATTGGCGTTCGCCTGCTGGACAGGACGACGCGCGAAGTCGTGCTGACCGAGGCGGGCCAACAGCTGGCCTCCCGCATGGAAAGGCTGCTCGAAGAGATAAACACGACGCTGCTTGATATTCGCAGCTACGGTGAACAGCGCAGTGGCACGGTGCGAATCGCGGCCAGTCAGACCATCTCTGCGCACCTGATGCCGCAGTGCCTTGCTGCCAGCCAGCATAGCTATCCGGACATAAAAATCATTTTGCACGACCGCGTACAGCAGTGGGTGTTAGAAAGCGTCCGCAATGCTGAAGTGGATTTTGGCATCGTCATCGGACCGCTTAACGACACCGATTTTGACGGCTGCGCTATTCTGGATGAACCTTTTTTGCTGTTGTGTCGTGAGGACGATCCGCTTGGCGAGGTAGCACAGGCGCAGTGGTCTATGTTGGACGGCAGGACGATGGTGCTGCAGGATTACGCTTCAGGCAGCCGGGTATTAATTGATGCGGCTTTACGCCAGCAAAATATCAACGTTAATGTCGTTCAGGAGATCGGCCATCCCGCAACGCTGTTTCCTATGGTCGATGCCGGCATTGGGATTAGCATTTTACCGGCGCTAGCGTTACCGCTTCCGGCAGGACGGGCGCTGACGGTGCGCCGTCTTTATCCGGAGATCAATCGCACCCTGACTTTAATTAAGCGTAAAAATCGCTCATTAACGCCAGCGGCCGAAGCGATCTGGCAGGAGGTGCGTCAGCAGGCAAGATTGCTGACGCAACAACGCGAGTCAAGACCGGCGTTTTAGATATAGACATCGAGTTGATTGGTCTGCGTCGGGCGGTTAACGCCATCTGCAGATGCAGTATTACCTTCTTTTTGCGCCTGCTTTGCTTCAGCTTTCTGTTGCTCTTTGCGTTGTAACTGCTGGATTTGCGCTTCTAAAACCTGGATTTGTGCCTTAATCGTATCTTGCTGCTTCTTTTTCTGCTCTGTGGTCATCGTCTTATCGTCACCCAAACTTTTCAGTTGGTCGTTGAGACGAGAAATCTGCTTATTCAGGCTGGCGATTTGTGATGCGGTATCACTTGAGTTGGTTGTGTCTGATGAACTGCTGCTTCCGATACTCGGCGTGCTGGTTAATATCGTTGTCATTATGATCTCCTTGCAAATAGACGTTTTAGGTTATCGGACGCTTGCCGCAAAAGCTTAATGCCCCAAAATGTTAATTTTACGAAAAGATTCTTACAGTCTGGCGTCAGGGCGGATAAATTTGGTGGCTCGTGCAGGATTGCCTCGGCCTGGTGGGCCTCGCCCTGCGGGTGATGCTGGCGCATCAGACTGAATCGCTTTGCGATTCAGTCGAACCTGCAGCAGGTTCTCATCCTGCACTATAGACACTGGCGCACAGAAACGAAAAAAGCGCCTGAAGGCGCTTTTTTCTAAATTTGGTGGGTCGTGCAGGATTGCCTCGGCCCGGTGGGCCTCGCCCTGCGGGTGATGCTGACGCATCAGCCTGAACCGCTTTGCGATTCAGTCGAACCTGCGGCAGGTTCTCATCCCGCACGTTTTACGCACAGCAAAAAGGCGCCTTTAGGGCGCCTTTCAACATTGGTGGGTCGTGCAGGATTCGAACCTGCGACCAATTGATTAAAAGTCAACTGCTCTACCAACTGAGCTAACGACCCGAAGTGGTGGGTGATGACGGGTTCGAACCGCCGACCCCCTCCTTGTAAGGGAGATGCTCTACCAACTGAGCTAATCACCCATATCTTATCTCTTGTCACTGCGGGCCACCTTAAACCTTCTTAAGAGTGGTGGGTGATGACGGGTTCGAACCGCCGACCCCCTCCTTGTAAGGGAGATGCTCTACCAACTGAGCTAATCACCCATATCTTATCTCTTGTCACTGCGGGCCACCTTAAACCTTCTTAAGAGTGGTGGGTGATGACGGGTTCGAACCGCCGACCCCCTCCTTGTAAGGGAGATGCTCTACCAACTGAGCTAATCACCCCCGCTGTGTGGAGTCGCATTATAGGGATAGTTGATTTTGAGTCAACGCTTTTTAAAACATAATTGTGCGTTCGGTTTAATTTTAAACATCCCGTAGGGATTTTATCCAATGTGCTGGTTTTCTTAGCAGAAATACAGGCTTTGCTGCCGCTCTGCTGTCTTGCATGCATTGAGGATTCATCATCAGATGCTAGAATATGCGCACTGTTTTCGCGTCTAACCCGTTTTTTGTCATCCAGACAACGAACCTGCGCATTTAAGGCAATACTGAATGAAAATCAAAACTCGCTTCGCGCCAAGCCCTACCGGCTTCTTACACGTAGGTGGCGCTCGTACCGCACTCTACTCATGGCTCTTTGCCCGTCATCATCAGGGCGAGTTTGTACTGCGCATTGAAGATACCGATCTTGAGCGTTCTACACCGGAAGCCATCGAAGCTATTATGGATGGGATGAACTGGCTGAGCCTGGACTGGGATGAAGGCCCTTATTACCAGACCAAACGCTTCGACCGCTACAACGCCGTCATTGATGAAATGCAGGAAGCGGGTACTGCCTATAAATGTTACTGCTCGAAAGAACGTCTTGAAGCGTTGCGTGAAACGCAGATGGCCAACGGCGAAAAACCCCGCTATGACGGCCGCTGCCGTGACAGCCATGAGCATCATGCCGCTGATGAGCCGCATGTAGTGCGCTTCCGTAATCCACAGGAAGGCTCTGTTATTTTTGACGATCAGATTCGCGGTCCGATTGAGTTCAGTAACCAGGAGCTGGACGATCTGATTATCCGCCGTACCGATGGCTCACCGACTTACAACTTCTGCGTCGTGGTCGATGACTGGGATATGGGCATCACCCACGTTGTGCGCGGTGAAGACCACATCAACAACACCCCGCGTCAGATCAATATCCTGAAGGCGATAGGCGCACAGGTACCGGTTTATGCCCACGTTTCGATGATTCTGGGTGACGACGGTAAGAAACTGTCTAAACGTCATGGTGCAGTAGGCGTGATGCAATACCGTGATGACGGCTATCTGCCAGAGGCGTTGCTTAACTATCTGGTACGTCTGGGCTGGTCACATGGCGATCAGGAAATTTTCTCTGTCAAAGAGATGACGGCGCTGTTTAGCCTGGACGCGGTCAGTAAATCGGCCAGCGCCTTTAATACCGAAAAACTGCAGTGGCTAAATCACCACTATATTAATGCGCTGCCGCCTGAGTACGTGGCAACCCATCTGCAGTGGCATATTGAACAGCAGAACATTGATACCCGCACTGGCCCGGAACTGGCAAAGCTGGTGACCTTGCTGGGCGAGCGCTGCAAGACGCTGAAAGAGATGGCCGCATCGTGTCACTATTTCTATCAGGATTTTTCAGAATTCGATGCCGATGCCGCGAAAAAGCATTTACGTCCAGTCGCGCGTCAGCCGCTGGAAGTGGTTCGCGACAAGCTGGTCGCATTGACTGACTGGAATGCAGAAACGGTGCATCAGGCTATTCAGCAGAGCGCGGATGAGCTGGGTGTGGGCATGGGCAAAGTCGGCATGCCGCTGCGCGTCGCCGTCACCGGCGCCGGTCAGTCTCCCGGACTGGATGTGACGGTGGAAGCCATTGGCCGTAGCCGCAGCGTTGAGCGTATTGAAAAAGCACTGGCCTTTATTGCTGAGCGTGAAGCACAGAGCCAGTAACCGTTCTCTTCCACGAGAGGCGGCTTGCGGCCGAGCGCTTTCTGGCATTAACCGATGAAGGCCAGGCCGCGGGACGTGATTGTCTGAGACGAAAAAAAACCGGAAGCATCGCGCTTCCGGTTTTTTTATTGTTCGTGAATGCCCAGTCGGTCAAGCACACCTTTTATCCCTTCCCGCAAAATCAACGCCGTGAGCTGATCTTGCTCGTTCTGACTCATTTGCTGGACAGAACTTATCAATAACGCAGGTAATGAATTCGGTGGGGGAGTATAATTTGCCGTGGGTTCATTAAGGTTGCGCGTCGACTGAATGAAACTTTTCACGCGTTCATCAATATGAATCAGTCTGGCTTTTCCGCCCTGAACGCCGGGTTTTGGCGTGGTCGTCCAGTTCTCGCGTTTGATCCATTTGTTCACCGTCTGCCGACTGTAGCCCGTTTCGATTGCCAGTTCTTCCGGAGTTAGCCATTCCTTTTTCACGATGCTGTCCCTGTTCAATACATTAGCCATACATATTACAGCAAATCGTAACGCGTGAAAGTAACAGGAAACGAAATTGCCTTTTGTCTCTCAACAAAAGGCAGGGGATTGTTTATTGCGCAGTGCTTGGCTGCTCGGCTGCGGGGCGGAAAGCGAGGAAGTAAGCCAGACCAACGAAAACGGCACCGCCGACGGCATTACCTAAGAATACCGCCACGAAGTTAGGCAAATATTCAGCCCAGCTCATCTGTCCGGCAAAGATCGCAGCAGGAATAATGAACATATTCGCCACAACGTGCTGGAAACCAATGGCCACAAACGCCATGACCGGGAACCACATCGCGAAAATTTTGCCGACCACATCTTTACTGGCGAAGGCCAGCCACACGGCAAGACATACCAGCCAGTTACAACCGATGCCAGAAATGAACGCATGCAGGAAATCGGCATGGACTTTGGCATTCGCAATCGCCAGCGTCTTTTTCAGGTAATCACCCTCGGTCATGGCCAGCATGTGGCCAAAGAACCAGGCGATAGCGATGCTGCCAAGGAAGTTGGCAATCGTTACCCAGAACCAGTTGCGTAATACGCTGTAGCCACTAATACGGCGTGCAAACCAGGCAACAGGCAACGTCATCATATTACCGGTTAACAGTTCGCCACCGGCCAGAATGGTCAGGATCAATCCCACCGGGAACACCGCAGCCCCTAAGAAGCCGCCAAATGAGCCCCAGTCAGCAGGGAGAGAGTTAATGACATGAACATCCAGCAAGAAACCTGTAGCAATAAAGGCACCTGCCATGAAGCCAAGAATGATTAAGGAGCTAATGGAAGCATGGCTTTTTGCCACGCCAGCCTGAATCGCCAGTTGGGCGATCTCTTTGGGTGTATGCAGCGACATATATTCTCTATTGATTTTAGTATTGGAGCGAAAACGCCTGGTTGAAGAACGGTGCGCTGGAGAAAACCATGCAGCCGTATTAGATAGCGGGCTAAGTTTTACACGACATTACCGGGAAGACAAGATAATTCCCATAACATATTTAACCGTGAATTAACTTAACTGCCGATAAAAAGTTACTCTTCAACCAGGCTCCTTTCACGATGTTAACAAGGGCAGGAGAGAAACAAACGCACGTCATCACGCTGAGTTTGCCGTCTTTTTCAGCGATCAAACACAGAATGTGATTTTGCCGTTGACACTCCATGGGGGGTTGCATATTATGCCGTCCGTCGCTTAACACGACGGTTTTTTCGGTTCGGGGCTATAGCTCAGCTGGGAGAGCGCTTGCATGGCATGCAAGAGGTCAGCGGTTCGATCCCGCTTAGCTCCACCAAACTTCTTCCCAAAAGTTTGGCACTGAAAAAATGATTTCCAGATGTGGGGGTATAGCTCAGCTGGGAGAGCGCTTGCATGGCATGCAAGAGGTCAGCGGTTCGAACCCGCTTATCTCCACCAAATCTCTGGCTTCTCAGCCTTTCTGATATTTCTCTTCGTCAATCCACACACAAGCGTATATAGCGTGCCTGTGCGATTTATCCTCTTTGACGTTATCTTTCTGCAACACAGCAGGCGTTTATCACCTGGCGTTGTGCCTGAATTCAGCCTAATTGTTGCGTCAGCCATCGACGGAAGTCATTAAGCTGTAGAATAAACGCCTCAGCCGTCGCCCGTGGTGCCTGACTTTCTGCGAAAAAGAAGGCTATTGCCGCTTCACGCCCCGGATAACGCGCAACGAACCGCTCAACGTGCTCCTCAAGGCTGCGCGGCCAGTCCGTGTCGCTATCTTTACGTAACATATTGGTGGCGCGAATCAGCTTTTTGGCAGCCGCGCGCTGAAGTGGCCGCTGCTGCCAGGGCTGGCTGGCGCGGGACAGACGCGTTGCATACTCGCTCAGCACCTCTGTGACATCGCGGTTTATCGCCCAAGCCAGCGCGCGGGATGGCCTGTAAAGCCCAAAAAGCGCAGAGAGATCCTGGCCATAGAGACAACGGCAATGGTGCTTCAGCCAGAATCCCCAGGAAAGGCTGTTCTCCGGCGCGCGGGCCTCATCGAGCGTGCCGATATCAAAATCGACTTTACTCACTACCGGATGCTTTACGGCCAGCGCCTTTTTCAGAGCGGCCAGGCTGTTTTGCTGCGCCCGATCAGGTGAATGGCGGAATATCAGGCACAGGTCCAAATCAGATTCTTCCTCAACGGCGCTTCCCGACGCTACGCTGCCGTAAAGATAAACGCTGTGCAGGCTATCCCGATAGTTAGCGCTCAGGTGGGCCAGGGCATCGTCAATGACAGCCTGAAACGCGGGCTGAACGTCTGCAAAGAGCAGGGTAACAATAAAACCCTGTGGATCCAGACTCATAATGGCTCCTGTATGGCAAACACAGTCGATAACTGAACGATGCGGAGGTGCGTGGTAAACCGCGAGATCTTCCGCTTAGCAGACAAGGGCAGTATTTATCAGGGCGACAGATGGGGTCAACTTTCTTGCCCGGCACTCAGGTTCCGGCGGACAAGGGGTTATGGATGGGAGGGTGACAAAAAAGGCGAGTCGTTTGACTCGCCTTAATGTGGGCAGAACGCGAACTCAGAATGCCAGTACCAGGCCTGCAATCGCCGCAGACAGCACGCTGACCAGCGTTGAGCCGTACAGCAGTTTCAGACCGAAGCGTGAAACCACGTTACCTTGCTCTTCGTTCAGTCCCTTGATGGCGCCAGCGACGATGCCGATAGACGAGAAGTTGGCGAATGAGACTAAGAATACTGACAGGATGCCTTCCGCGTTCGGTGACAGCTGACCGGCAATTTTCTGCAGATCCATCATGGCTACAAACTCGTTGGAAACCAGTTTGGTTGCCATGATGCTGCCGACCTGCAGGGCTTCGCCTGATGGCACGCCCATCACCCACGCAAAGGGGTAGAAGACATAACCCAGCACGCCCTGGAAGGTCACGCCGAAGATGAAGTCAAACAGCGCGTTCAGGCCCGAAATCAGTGCGATAAAACCGATCAGCATGGCTGCAACGATGATGGCGACGCGGAAACCGGCAAGAATGTACTCGCCCAGCATTTCAAAGAAGCTCTGACCCTGATGCAGATCCTGCAGTTGCAGATCTTCTTCGCTGTCAACGCGGTAAGGGTTGATGAGCGACAGCACGATAAAGGTACTGAACATATTCAGCACCAGCGCAGCGACAACATACTTAGGTTGCAGCATGGTCATGTAAGCGCCCACGATAGACATGGAAACCGTCGACATCGCAGTGGCCGCCATGGTGTACATACGGCGTTGAGACATTTTGCCCAGAATATCTTTGTACGCGATAAAGTTCTCAGACTGTCCCAAAATCAGAGAGCTTACGGCGTTGAAAGATTCCAGTTTGCCCATGCCGTTGATCTTAGACAGCACGGTACCAATTCCACGGATGACCCATGGCAGGATGCGGAAGTGCTGAAGAATACCAATCAGGGCTGAGATGAACACGATGGGGCACAATACGTTCAGGAAGAAGAACGCCAGGCCTTTATCATTCATGTTACCGAACACGAAGTTGGTACCCTGAGCGGCATATTTCAGAAGATGATCGAAGAAACCGGCAAATCCTTTGACGAATCCCAGACCGGCTTCCGAGTTCAGGAAGAACCATGCCAGAACGATCTCAATAACCAGAAGCTGTACGATGTAGCGAACCCGAATACTTTTTCTGTCGTGGCTGACCAGCAGGGCCAGCACGCCAACGACCACTAGTGCTAAAAGAAACTGCAAAATATGGGACATGATTGCTCCAAATTTGAGGAGGATTGTATTTTGCTGCGTATTCTATGTAACGGCTTACCGAAAAACGAGATCTCCACCACAATATAAGTATTAAATATCGCCAATTTTCTCAGAATACTCTCACCGATCACGCCCTGTAACCAAATTGTTCACATCATATTCACTTAAACCTATTGTCTGTAATTTAAACAACACGTAGAGTAGGGGAATTGCGCCTGACCTTGAGGCATTCTGCACCTCCAATTTATAGCAATGGCTATACTTTATAGCACTATCTATTACACTGATTACTAAAACCGCATTTCACTTGCACCTGTGTCGCTTTAAGCTGCACAGGTAAACCAACGACAGGGTAGCCAATATGTTTGAAAGCCGTGCCGCCGAGCGCGCCGCTCGCGGAGCAAGAAAAGTGAAACTCGCCCTGTTGGGGCCCGCGTTTATCGCCGCTATCGGCTATATCGATCCGGGCAACTTTGCGACCAATATCCAGGCGGGTGCTGCTTACGGTTACCAGCTCCTTTGGGTCGTGGTATGGGCCAATATCATGGCGATGCTTATCCAGTTGATGTCAGCCAAATTGGGCATTGCGACGGGCAAAAACCTCGCGGAACACATCCGCGATCGTTTTCCCCGTCCGGCGGTGTGGTTCTATTGGGTACAGGCGGAGATCATCGCGATGGCGACCGATCTCGCAGAATTTATCGGTGCCGCTCTGGGCTTTAAACTGCTGCTGGGTGTGTCCCTGATGCAGGGCGCTGTGCTTACCGGCGTGGCCACCGTGCTTATTTTGATGCTGCAAAACCGTGGGCAAAAGCCGCTGGAGCTGGTGATTGGTGGCCTGCTGCTGTTTGTGGCGGCAGCGTACATTGTGGAGCTGTTTTTCTCCCAGCCCAAGGTCAGTGAACTGGTGACAGGCATGGCGCTGCCGTCTCTGCCCAACGCGGATGCGGTCTTTCTTGCTGCGGGTGTGCTGGGCGCCACCATTATGCCGCACGTGATTTATCTGCATTCTGCATTGACCCAGGGAAAAAGCAGTGACAGTCAGGCCCGGCGCTATTCATCCACCAAGCTTGATGTCGCCATTGCCATGACCATTGCGGGATTTGTCAATCTGGCGATGATGGCCACGGCCGCTGCCGCCTTCCATTTTAGCGGCCACAGCGGGATTGCCGAGCTCGATCAGGCTTACACCACGTTGCAGCCGTTACTGGGCCACGCTGCCGCCACAGTGTTTGGCTTAAGCCTGGTCGCGGCGGGGCTGTCTTCTACCGTGGTGGGCACCCTGGCCGGACAGGTGGTCATGCAGGGATTTATAAAATTCTATATTCCGCTGTGGGTGCGACGCGCAGTAACCATGGTGCCTTCGTTTATTGTGATCTGGGCCGGCTGGGATCCCACGCGCGTGTTAGTCATGAGTCAGGTGTTACTGAGCTTTGGTATCGCGCTGGCTCTCATTCCGCTGCTGGCCTTCACCGGCAACCGTGAGCTGATGGGCGAGGCATTGGTCAATTCACGGCTGATGCAAAACACCGGCCGCGTCATCGTGGTGCTGGTGGTGAGTCTTAACGCCTATCTGCTGATCGGCCAGATGATGGGAATGTAATGTCGCTGCCTGGCAACCCGTCAGGCAGCCCATCTTTAGCTTTTAAAGCCTGTTGCCTTGAGCTTTATCCGTATCCGTTTATATTTTCTTCTGTCTTGTTGATTCAGGAGCGGAACGATGCGGACACCGGATTATCCTTCAGAAGACCAGCCAAAATGGGCTGCGGTCGACGACTACTTTTCTCAGCAACTTATTCCTGCCGATAGCCATTTTCAAGCCGCGCTTGTCGCCAACCGTCAGGCGGGGCTGCCTGCTCACGATGTTTCTGCCCTGCAAGGCAAGATGCTCGGGCTGTTTATCAAAATGATTAATGCCTCACGCGTGCTGGAAATTGGCACGCTGGGAGGTTACAGCACCCTCTGGATGGCTCAGGCGCTGGGTGCGGAAGGTAAAATTACCACTCTCGAAGCTGACAGCCATCATGCGCAGGTTGCCAGGCAGAACATCCACCGTGCAGGGCTGGCCGAACGTGTCGATCTGCGTCTCGGTGCAGCACTGGACGTGCTGCCTCAACTGCAGGGGCCGTTCGACCTGATCTTTATTGATGCGGATAAGCGAAACAATCCGCACTACCTGCGTTGGGCAGTCACTCTGGCGCGCCCCGGCACGGTCATTATTGCCGACAACGTTGTACGAGGCGGGGCGGTAACAGAGGGGACGTCCACAGACTGCAACGTGCAGGGCGTGCGTGAATTTTTCCAACTGCTTGCCAGCGATCCCCGGCTGGACGCGACGGCGATTCAAACCGTAGGCGAAAAGGGCTGGGATGGCTTTGTCATGGCCAGAGTGAAGTAGAGCTGGCACTATCACCTCAGGTGGCCTGCCAACCCGTACGGGCTAACAGGCGCGCTTTAGCGATAGCGTTCAGGATAGCGATGGTGTTCGCGGCGTTCAGCGTGCCAGTGGCGATGCTCATGCTCCCAGCGATGTTGTCTGTCGCGTGCGTGCCAGCGGCGTTCGCGTTCCCACTGTTGATGACGTCGCCACGCTTCGTGTCGCCACCAGCGACGCTCTTTATAAGCATAGCGATCGTTAAACCAGCGCGGCTCACGCCAGTGGTGACCGTCCCAGTAATAACCTCGGCGATCGCGATCGCCCAGATGAAGCGTTACGCCGGGCGCGAGACGCACGGATGTATCTGAGGCCTGAGCGGTGTGCATTGCCAGCGGCATTAACATGGCTACAACGGCAGCCAGTAAGATTCCACGTATCATGATTTTCTCCTGACGGCAGCGTGTCTCCGCTGCTGATACGCTATTTTGTCGGTATCAGGCCGGAGAAACCTGTGGAAGCCGTCTGAAAAACCGTTAAAGCTCAAGGTTTGAGAGTTTTCTGGCGCAGCCGCCTGGCGAACCAGGCGGTGCGGTTACAGCAGCGCGGACTCAATTGCGGCCAGTTCATTATCCCTGAGGGGCGCCTGACTCAGCATTTGTAGGGCATCATCGATTTGCGCCGTTTTACTCGCGCCTATCAGTACCGAGGTAATGCGGGGATCGCGCAGTACCCACGTCAGCGCCATCTGTGCCAGCTTCTGGCCGCGCTGTTGCGCAATAGCATTAAGCCTGCGAACTTTTTCCATCTTTTCGTCAGTAAGCTGGCTTTCGTTCAGGAATTTGCTGCCGCTGGCAACGCGAGAATCCTGCGGGATGCCCTGCAAATAGCGATCGGTCAGCACGCCACCCGCCAGCGGCGAGAACGCAATACAGCCTGCTCCATGCGCATCCAGCGTCTGAAGTAATCCCTGTTCCGGTGTACGTTCAAATAGCGAATAACGAGGCTGATGGATCAGGCACGGCGTGCCCAGATCGCGCAGAATCGCCATCGCGTCGGCCGCCCGTTCCGCGGGATAGTTTGAAATCGCCGCATACAGCGCTTTACCCTGCCTGACCACATGATCCAGCGCCCGCATGGTTTCTTCTAGCGGCGTGTCCGGATCCGGACGGTGGTGATAGAAGATATCGACATATTCCAGCCCCATCCGACGCAGGCTCTGGTCCAGGCTCGCGACCAGATATTTTCGGGAGCCCCAGTCGCCATAAGGACCTTCCCACATGGTATAACCGGCTTTGGTCGAAATAATCAGTTCATCGCGATGAGCCTGAAAATCTTCACGCATGATGCGGCCAAAATTCACTTCGGCGGAGCCGGGAGGCGGGCCGTAGTTATTCGCCAGGTCGAAATGCGTAATGCCGTGGTCAAACGCGTGGCGCAGCAGTTGACGGCTCACGTCCAGTTGCGTGTTGTCGCCAAAGTTATGCCACAGGCCCAGTGAAATCGCGGGAAGTTTCAGGCCGCTGCGCCCACTGCGACGCCACTGCATATGCTGATATCGGTCCGGATGAGGGAAAGCTGTCATAGTAAGGTCCTGAGTAAAAAACAAATAAATGTGCCAAAACCGCCTCAGTGTATACGCTTACACTCAGTATTAATTCGTGTGAAGTCGCATATTCACGGAATAATGCACGGTCGTAACGCGGGCTTGCCATGCAATACATCGGCTAAATTTGCTGCCATTCTCGCCAAATTTTCGCCATGTCAGATACTTATCAGAACAATCCCCTCAAAGGAATTCGCTATGTCCGATTTTACGGTTGGTGATTATCTGTTGGCTCGCTTACAGGAGTGCGGCGTCAGGCATTTGTTCGGCGTACCGGGTGACTACAATCTGCAGTTTCTGGACCGCGTTATTGCGCACCCGGATATTGGCTGGGTGGGATGCGCCAATGAGCTGAACGCCGCTTACGCCGCAGACGGCTACGCGCGATGCACGGGCGCAGCCGCCTTGCTGACCACCTTTGGCGTCGGAGAACTCAGCGCCATTAATGGTCTGGCGGGCAGCTTTGCCGAATACCTGCCAGTCATCCACATCGTGGGCGCGCCATCAAGCCAGGCGATGCAGCAGGGGGATTGTGTGCATCATACGCTGGGAGACGGGGACTTCGGTCACTTCATCCGAATGGCGAAGGAGGTCAGCGCCGCAACGGCAGCGTTGACGGCTGACAATGCCACGGCTGAAATCGACAGGATTATACTTACTGCACTTCAGCAGCATCGTCCGGGCTATTTAATGCTGCCGGTTGACGTTGCACAGCGGCAAACCTCTGCGCCTGATCAGCCGCTAATGCCCACTACCGCGTCGTCTGATGAGGTGCGCATCGCATTTCAGCAGGCGGCAGAGCGGTTGCTGGCACCTGCGAAGCGGGTTTCGCTGCTCGCCGATTTTCTTGCCCAGCGCTGGCAACAGCAGCCGGCGCTGGCGGCCTTACGGGCAGGACGTGCGTTTCCCTGTGCCACGTTGTTAATGGGTAAAGGTGTACTGGATGAACAGCAGCCGGGCTTTGTCGGTACCTATGCCGGCGAAGGCAGTGAAGGTGATGTGCGGCAGCAAATTGAAGAGGTGGACGTGACGATTTGTGCTGGCGTGCGGTTTACCGACACCATTACGGCGGGTTTTACGCAGCAGTTCAGTCAGGCACGACTTATCGATATTCAGCCGCACAGCGCGAGCGTAGCGGGACAGACGTTTGCCCCGTTGTCGATGGCAGAGGCATTGCAGGCGCTGCTGCCTGTCTTCGAACGCCTGGGGGCAGGCTGGCAGGCCGCCTGTGCGCCACGGGCGGCAGAGCCGGTTCCCGACGCCGCCCTTATCAGCCAGTCTGCTTTTTGGCAGGCAATGCAGGGGTTTCTGCAGCCTGGCGATATTATTCTGGCGGACCAGGGAACGGCGGCATTTGGTGCCGCATCTCTGCGGTTGCCCGTTGGGGCACAGCTTTTAGTGCAGCCGCTCTGGGGCTCTATCGGCTATACATTACCCGCCGCGTTTGGTGCGCAAACGGCCTGGCCCGGGCAGCGCGTTATCCTGATTATTGGCGACGGTTCGGCCCAGTTGACCATCCAGGAGTTAGGATCCATGCTGCGAGATCAACAGCATCCCCTCATTTTTCTGCTAAACAATGAAGGCTATACTGTGGAGCGGGCGATTCACGGCGCCGCGCAACGTTATAATGATATTGCCCAATGGAACTGGACAGCGCTGCCGCAGGCGATGAGCCTGGAATGCCAGGCGCAGAGTTGGCGCATCAGTGAAACCGTGCAGCTCCAGGCGCTGATGGCGCAGCTCACACAGCAGCGCAGGCTGTCGTTTATTGAAGTGGTGATGCAAAAAGATGACCTTCCGCCGTTATTGCGCAAAGTCTCAGCCTGCCTGAGCCAGCGCAACGGCGGTTGAGATTCGGAAAGTTGCCTCTGTGCAGGCCAGCCTAACGCGGTTAGGCTGTTGCACACACGAGTCAGACGCTCACCAATAACTTCGGTGAGCGTTGTTGTTTTATCGGCAGGATTTTATAGTGTCCTCCAACTCTTTAAGACCCCCAAGCGGAGCACCAGAAGAATGACAACTTATGCCTTGGTCGGCGATGTCGGCGGCACCAATGCCCGTCTCGCTTTGTGTGAGGTGGAAAACGGCAGCATCTCCCAGGCCAAAACATTCGCAACATCAGACTACGACAGCCTCGAAGCCGTCATCCGCCACTATCTTGATGAACAAAAGCAGGATATCAAAGACGGTTGTATCGCCATTGCCTGCCCGATTACCGATGACTGGGTTGAGATGACCAACCACGACTGGGCATTTTCGACCAAAAAGCTCAAAGAAAACATCGGTTTTGAACACCTGGAAATTATTAACGACTTCACAGCGGTTTCCATGGCCATCCCTATGCTGGGTGCGGAACATGTCATCCAGTTTGGTGGCAAAGAGCCGATCAAGGATAAGCCTGTGGCCATTTACGGCGCGGGTACCGGGCTGGGCGTGAGTCATCTGGTCCATGTTGATAAGCGTTGGGTCAGTCTGCCCGGCGAAGGCGGCCATGTTGACTTTGCGGCCAACAGCGAAGAAGAAGATCAAATCCTCGAAGTGTTGCGGGAAGAGCTAGGCCATGTGTCGGCCGAGCGCGTTCTGTCCGGCGCGGGGCTGGTCAATCTCTATCGGGCGATTGTGAAAGTCGATCATCGCGTACCCGAAAATCTCAAGCCCAAAGAAGTGAGTGAGCGTGCGCTTGCTGACAGCTGCACCGACTGCCGTCGTGCACTGTCGCTGTTCTGCGTGATTATGGGACGTTTCGGCGGTAACCTGGCCCTGAACCTTGGCACCTTCGGTGGAGTGTACATCGCGGGCGGTATCGTGCCGCGCTTCCTGGAGTTCTTCAAATCGTCGGGCTTCCGGGCGGCCTTCGAAGACAAAGGGCGCTTTCGCGATTATGTCGCCACGATTCCGGTCTATATGATCACCCACGATCAACCCGGATTATTAGGCGCTGGCGCGCACCTGCGCCAAACGCTGGGCCGCATTATCTAATGCCTGCCGTTGCCCTTCCCGGTGGGAAGGGCTGTGTCCATTCCGCCATTCCCCTACAAACGCATGAGCAGCCGGAAGGTTTTGACCTTGCTACGACTGACCGGCACCTGAAAATCCTTGTCCCTTAGCTTCAGCAGATAAGTATTATTGAACCAGGGTTCAATCTCTCTGATCTTATTCAGGTTGACGCAGTACGAGCGGTGACAGCGAAAGAATTGCTGTTCAGGCAGGCGTGCGCAAAATTCGCTGATGTTCATCGACATCACGTAATCTTCGCGGCGCGTATACACGAAGGTTAATTTTTCGTGGGCTTCAACGTAGTAAATATCGTTTACGTCGGTCACGATGATGCGCTCATCTTTGATCAGGTTAACCGTGAGAGCATGTTGCGCACTCGGTGCCTGGGTAATCGTATGCTGCTGTTGCCAGCTGGCTTCCAGCTTGTTGAGCATCGTGATAATACGTGACTCATGATAGGGCTTGAGAATATAGTCAAATGCTTCCAGCTCAAAGGCCTCGACCGCATGCTCTTTCCAGGCGGTAATAAAGACAATGAGCGGCTTGTGAACGAACTGATGGATATTCTGCGCCAGTAACATGCCATCCAGAGACGGGATATTAATGTCGAGAAAGATCACATCAACCCGGTGCTGTTGCAGATATTTCAGCACGTCGAGTCCGTCATCAAAGCAGGCTTCAATGTCAATTTTACTGTGCTGCTGAATCATCCAGCTCAGCTCTTGCTGGGCAAGGAATTCATCCTCTACGATGATGGCTTTCATGCAAGATTCCCCACCAGTGGCTGTCCGTTTTTGCCCAGCGTAAAGGCAATCTCTGTGCCGGGTTGATGACGCACGATATGCAGCCCCTGGCCCGAAAGCAATTTGACCCGGTGATGCACGTTTAACAGACCGATTTTATTGCCCGGCATGTCGTTGCGCGCGACCTTGTCGATCACCTCATCGCTAATGCCTTGTCCTGTATCCCGCACGGCAATGCGGACCTTGTCGCCCAAATCGCGCACGCTCAGTGTGACCACGCCTTTACCTTTACAGGGTTGAATGCCATGCACGATGGCGTTTTCGACCAACGGCTGAATCAGCAGGCTGGGCAGCGAGAAATGCAAATCCTCATCCACGTCATAAATCATCGTCAGCTTGTCGCCGAAGCGAGCCTGTTCAATGGCGATGTAATCCTTTACCTGCCACAGCTCTTTTTTAATATCGATCAGCTCATCGTCATTCAGTTCGAGGTTGTAACGCAGATAACGCGATAAGTTAATGACCAGCTGACGCGCCGTATCCGGATTAAGGCGGATAGAAGATGAAATCGCATTGAGCGCATTAAACAGGAAATGCGGATTTATTTTACTCTGGAGCGCACGCAGTTCCGCTTTATTGGCCATCTCTCGCAGCTGCTCGGTGCGGGAAACTTCAAGCTGGGTGGAGATAATCTGCGACAGGCCCACGGCCATCTCTTTTAGTGAACCCGTGATACGGTACGCACGGCGATAGTAGATTTTTAAGGTGCCGGTAACCTGTCCTTTTTCCCGCAGTGGAATGACGATCATTGAATGAATGTCTTTTGTCCGATGGGCTTCATCATTGTTTTTAATGATGATTTTTCCGCTGTGAATCGCCTGAGCCGTGGTGGGGCTGATACCGTCATCGCCGTGCTGATAGTTGTGCTCGCCATAGCCAACATAGGCCAAAATCTTCTGTTTATTGGTCATGGCGACCGCATCCGCTTTGATTTCCCGCCGGATAATATCGCAAATGTTGCGAAGTGAATCGCTGTTCACCTGCCTGAACAGCGGCAGCGTCTGGTTAGCAATATCCAGCGCCAGCTTGGCCTGACGCGCTGCAATGGCCTCTTTCTCGCCCTCTACGCTCTGCACCAGCAACACGATTAAGCCAATGCTGGAGGCGCCGAGAATCATCGGCAGGGCGATTTCAGACACAATTGCCAGCCCCAGCGCGACAGGTTTGGCCCATAGCACTATAAGCAGCATCGTCAGACTTTCACAAAACATACCGCCCAGAATCCCTACCAACCAGCGCCGTTCGCGCTGCACCCGACGGTTGATTCCCCCCGCGACGATCCCGGCTATGATGCTGGTGATCAGGCAAGGCACAGAGGTAACGCCATGAACATCAATCAGAAAGCGGTGCAGGCCGGCAATCACGCCTGTGGCAATTCCCACCCAGGGGCCAAAGAGAATGCCGCCCGCCATCACCGCAATCACCCGCACGTTAAGCAGTGATCCCTCCACGTTAACGCCTGACCAGGTACTGAATAAGGCGAACAGGGAAAAAATCGCAATGACGGCGGCTTTTTCCAGCGAGGTATGCTCATCCTTTTGTAACAGCTGACGAAAAGGCCGGGTTCGCGTCAAAAAAAACAGGCAGATCAGCATCAGCGCGGCGCGATCAAAGACGGCGAGGAGCATGTTAAAGTGTGAAGTCACAGGCGACTCTTCAGCTATGTTAAAGAACGCCATGATAAAAAATGTGATGATGATGCGCCAGCATGCCTGACGGTCAGCGCGGCTGTTCATGTTTTAGATCAATTTATCTAAAACAGGGAAAAGCGGAAATGTTGAGTGCATTAAAGGGGAACAGATTATTCCTCGCTGAATTTGGGGCAGGGCGCGGACGCCTGACAAGGTGATTCGCGCCGTTATCCTCGTTTAAGCCATCGCTCGGGAGTAGAGTATGCAGGTAATGACTTCACGTTTGACGCTAACGACATTACGCCCTGAAGACTGGCAACTGTTCAGGGCTGTGCATGAAGATCGCGATACGATGAAGTGGGTGAGTGAGATTCCCGACGAAGATGATATCCGTGAACGTTTCACCCAACGTCTGGCACCCTGGCAGGTGGGCAGCTTTCACATGTTGTGTCTGGTCGTCAGGCGGCGCGATAGCGGAGAGGCCATTGGCCTACTGGGCTGCACGCCGGAGTGGCAGCCTGCCCGCCAGGCCGAGATCGGCTACATGCTGCTGCATCGCCACTGCGGCCAGGGCTTTGGCAGTGAAGCCCTGGAGGCACTGTGTGAGTGTTTGTTTGATGCTGATTTCCTCAAACTCAAGGCGATGGTGGTGGAGGGGAACTGGGCATCACGTCGGATTCTGGAAAAAAATGGCTTCACGCTACAGCGCACACTACAACATAATTATCTGTTAAATGACCGCTGGGTGAATGACTGGCTGCTTGAGCGGCTCCATCCGCAAATATAAAAAATTTTCTGCTCCTATCGACAAAGTTGTTATTGGCACGTTATGTTCTTGTTGTGGTCACCGCAGTGACCAGCGTCGCTCGGACGGTCCGGGCGCTAACGTTTTCCAGAGGATATCATGGCTGATAACAGCACAACCCGTCGTTTCTCACGCATTGAACGCCTGCCGCCTTACGTATTTAACATCACCGCTGAACTGAAGATGGCTGCGCGTCGGCGCGGTGAAGACATCATTGATCTTTCAATGGGCAATCCTGATGGGGCGACGCCGCCTCATATCGTAGAAAAACTGTGCCAGGTGGCACAACGCGAAGATACGCACGGTTACTCGACGTCGCGGGGAATTCCTCGTCTGCGCCGCGCGATTTCACGCTGGTATGAAGAGCGTTATCAGGTTGATATCGATCCGGAATCTGAAGCTATCGTCACGATTGGCTCCAAAGAAGGCCTGGCCCACCTGATGCTGGCAACGCTCGATCACGGCGACACGGTGCTGGTGCCTAACCCCAGTTATCCTATTCATATCTACGGCGCAGTGATCGCCGGTGCCCAGGTGCGTTCTGTACCGCTGGTGGAAGGCATTGATTTTTTCAATGAGCTGGAGCGTGCCATCCGGGAAAGCTATCCCAAACCCAAGATGATGGTACTGGGCTTTCCCTCGAATCCGACGTCTCAATGCGTCGAACTGGACTTTTTCGAACGCGTGATTGCGCTGGCGAAGCAGTATAACGTCCTGGTGATCCACGATCTGGCTTATGCCGATATCGTTTATGACGGCTGGAAAGCGCCTTCTATCATGCAGGTGCCGGGTGCACGCGATGTGGCAGTCGAATTCTTTACCCTGTCTAAAAGCTACAACATGGCAGGCTGGCGCATTGGCTTTATGGTCGGGAACAAAGAACTGGTCGCTGCGCTGGCACGTATCAAGAGCTATCACGATTACGGGACTTTTACGCCCTTGCAGGTGGCGGCGATTGCGGCGCTGGAAGGCGATCAGCAATGCGTGCGTGATATTGCCGAGCAATATAAACGCCGTCGCGATGTGCTGGTAAAAGGGCTCCACGAAGCGGGCTGGATGGTTGATATCCCTAAAGCCTCTATGTACGTGTGGGCAAAAATACCTGACCACTACGCTCATCTCGGTTCACTGGAATTTGCCAAGCATATGCTGCAGGAGGCGAAAGTCTGCGTCTCGCCAGGCGTGGGATTTGGTGATTACGGTGACACGCATGTCCGCTTTGCGCTGATTGAAAACAGCGATCGTATTCGTCAGGCAGTAAGAGGGATTAAAGCGATGTTTCGTGCTGACGGCATTCTGCCAGGCAGCGTGAAAAGCATGGAAGAACAAATATAGTACGCCACTGGGGCGACCGTCTGTCGCCCCCTACGGACTGCTTGCAGAAACTACAGCATCAGCACAAAGGTGCCGACCCAAAGCAGTACGAAGAAAGAAATTCCCATCAATGCATATTTCACACACGAACTCCTCTGAGCGGTTACGATATTGGCGATCCCGATCCAGCGCAACGCGGACAGAAGGGATAAGGCCGCCGTTCAGGTCAACGGTCAACGGTTTCCCGGACGAACTGAATAACTCAGTACAGGATCGGGGCTAATCTACGCGTATTCAGACCGAAAAGAAATAGTTTGGTTCTGAGAGTTTGTTCACATTTTTTACTGAGTGTTAATTTCCGGAACGGCGGACATCCCGACACGTAACTGGGCCAGATTCGGCTGCCCTTTATCCAGCACAATTTTCACCGGCAAGCGCTGAACGATCTTAGTGTAGTTGCCGGTCGCATTGTCGGGAGAAATCGCCGAGAATGTCGCGCCCGTCGCGGGTGCAATGCTGTCAACATGGCCGGTAAAGACCTGATCGGGTAACGCATCCACTTTGATGCGCACGGGTTGCCCGGGGCGAACATCTTTCAGCTGCGTTTCCAGATAGTTGGCTGTGATATAGGTTTGCTGCAGCGGTACAACCGCCAGCAGACGCGTGCCAGCGGAAACCCAGGCCCCCAGCCGCACCGTACGCTGTCCCACCATGCCTGCCACCGGCGCCACAATACGGGTGTAGGAAAGATTCAGACGTGCCTGATCGACGTTGGCTTTCGCCGCGGCGACATCGGCCTGTGACGACCTGACGGCCGCCTGCAATACGCCAACCTGCTTAATGGCGGCAGCCAGCGCCGCTTCGCTCTGGCGCACCGTGGCCGTGGCCGAACGCTGTGCAGAACTGGCTTTTTGCTGCTCGTCTGCGGCCACCGTACCGCTTTTATAAAGGCGGTTATAACGTTCAGCACTCTGACCGGCATACTGAGCCGTGGCCTGGCTGGCCGCGACGCTGGCCTTTTGCTGCGCAATAACTGACTGCTGTTGCTCCAGCTGTGCCTGGCTGCTCAACAGTTTGGCTTCACTGACCTGCAAATCAGCTTCGGCGCTTTCAAGCGCCACGCGATAATCGCGATCGTCCAGCGTGGCTAAGCGTTCGCCCGCCGCCACCTGCTGGTTATCCTTCACGTCGATATGGGCGACATAGCCGGACACTTTTGGCGCGACGATGGTGTAATCAGCATTCACCCAGGCATCATTAGTACGATGATCGTTACGGGTCATGACCGCCCAGACAGCCAGCGCCATCGCCAGTAAAACCAGCAGCAGCAGTGAAAGCAGCAGGGTTTTTCTCATTACTAAAGCACGCATATTCAGTTATCCCGACGTGGAGGTTGCAGAGTGGATCAAGGTTTGTGGCGGCCAGACCCGCTTGGGTAGCAGAGCAGTGATCAGCAGCAGCAGCAGCGCAAAACCGATCAGCAGCAGCCAGGTATCACTCAGGCCGAGCACCAGCGCCTGGTGCTTGACCTGGGTGGCGAAAGCACGCAGGTTTTCAACAGAGCTTGCGCTGCCGTCTGGCAGAAGCGGATAGCGGCCACTGGCCTGGCCGCTGTCGGGGGCCGTCATCAGCCAGGGTCTGCTGGCCGCCTGATTAATCAGGATGCTGGAGTGAAACTGCTCACGATGGCTGACGAACCATGACACCAGGGTTGAGGCGGCGATGCTGGAGAATCCCCGGACGGTATTAAACATCGCCGAGGCGAACGGGCCTTCCGGCGGGGCAACGACGCTGGTGGCGCTCATCAGGACCGGCAAAATGACCATCGGTTGGCCCGCGGCCTGTAAGGCCTGAATCAGCCAAAAGTTTTCTCTCGCCCAGCCGGTGGTGATCTGCATGCCGAGCAGACAAGCGGCGATAAGCAACCCCAGGCCGAGCGACAGCACCCAGCGACAGTCGATCCAGCGAATATTCAGCAGGGCGGCGATAAAGGGCGCGATAATCAGCTGCGGTAAGCCGATGGTTAAGGCCAGCGGCGCAAACTGGGCAATACGGAACCCCTCAACCTGAGCAAAATAGGTTGAGGGCAGCGCCGAGCCGGACAGTGACACAATGAGTACGCCCGCCAGTACCAGCAAGCCGTGCATCAAATTACGCCGCCTCAGCATCTGCAACTTAAACAGCGGCAGCGGATGAAACCACTCGTTAATCAAAAACACAATCAGTAGCGGCAACGCCGCAAGAAGCATGGCCGCAATGAGCTGCGAATCCAGCCAGTCGAGCCGTTCGCCTTGCGTGAGCACCAGAACGACCAGCGCCATGCCGCTACAGCCGGTAAGCATGCCAAACAGGTCGATCTGCTGAAACCGTTCGGTGCGCAGGGGATCCTGAGGTAATCCCCAGGCCATCAATACGAGGGCAATCAGCATGCCGGGCACGACCTGCCAGAACACAAACATCCAGCTGACTTCATCTGTCCAAAAGGCCGCCAGCGAGGCGGCCATGTTCGGGCCAAACGTGGCGGTAAGCGCATAGGCGCCCAGGCCATAAAGCTTAATCGGAGGGGGCAAAAATCGCAGCGCGACGGTCATCAGCATCGGGGGAAGCGCGCCGCCAAACAGGCCCTGCACGACGCGCAAGGCAATAAACAGAGCAGGGTTCGTCATCAGCGGCAGCAGCACGCCGGATAATAAAAAACCGGCGGACATGATCAGCGAAAAACGGCGCAGGGAAAACGTCACGGCAAACCACGGCGCAATCATCATGGCGGCGACTTCGGCGGCCTGATAAACAGAAATAATCCAGCTACCCTGGTCGTAGCCGATGCCCAGCGCGGCACGAATATCGGCCAGGGCGATATCACTGACCCGATCGTTAAGGCCTGAGGTCAGTGCGGCGATCCAGACGCCAAGCAGGCCTAATGCCAGTCGCAGGGTAAAGGGATGCAGCGTCGGCGCATTGCCGGGCCGGGTTGTCATAGCAGGCGCTCTCATTATTATGGTTCGATGTATTGCAATGCGATACATCGCGGCGATATTACATGGCAATATGCTGTATTGCAATGCGGTACATGCTGTAAAACGTGCGCTTTTCGGGTTACAGTAAGTCAGCTCAAAAAGGACGACGCTATGACTCATCAATCATCCAGCCGCGAGGATGAAAAAACGGGCGGCATTCAGGTGATTGCCCGGGCGGCAAAAATTCTTAATGCCTTAGGCGAACATCCCGGTGGCATGAGCCTGGGCGAGATTGCGCAGGTGGTCGATCTGCCGCGTTCCACCGTACAACGTATCGTGGCAGCGCTGGATAGCGCAGAGCTGGTGCGAAGCAGCGGGGCGGGCGGGCTGCGCCTGGGGCCGGCTTTGCTGAAACTGCTGTCCAGCGTCAACACGGATGTGGTGGATTTAGTGAAACCCCTGCTGGAAAAACTCTCTGCCGATACCAATGAAACCGTATCGCTGGCCCGCGCAAGCGGCTCACAGCTGGCGGTTGTACATTATGTTGTGGCGTCACGCGAGCTGCGTGTGGTGCCGCGCATCGGACTGGATCTGCCGCTTTACAGCACCTCAGGCGGCAGAGCATTGCTGGCGCTGGAAAGCGATGCCGACGTGCAGGCGAGGGTAGGCGATGACTGGCGCGAACTGACCGATAAAACGGTTAAAACGCTGGCGGCGCTTTTGCAGATGATTCACGAGGTGCGTAAAACCAGTATTTCCTACGATCGCGGTGAAACGCTTGAAGGCGTTTCAACCATGGCTTTCGCGCTGGATACGATCTTCGGCCGCTTTGCGGTGTCATTACTGGTGCCTACGGCACGTTTTAAGAAACACGAGGCACGTTATCGTGAGGAAATGCTGCAATGTAAACAGGCGCTGATTCGCGAAATTGGCAAAATCGCCGCTGTTGAAGGATAACGTCCCGATGAAAACAGTCTTAATGGCTATTGATAACACCCCCGTTGCGAAGAAAGTGATTTCCCTGACGATTGAAGAAGCGCTGGCACATCGTGCAGAAGTGATGGTGTTATGCTGCATCGATCCCGCTTATTCATCCTGCAACCAGCCTATCGATATTGATGCAGGTGAAGATCCGGCGGATTTTGTCGCGGCTCAGGATGAACAGAATACCGCTGAAATGGTGGTGCGCCATGCGCTGGCCCCCTTATTGCAGGCTGGAATCAAGGCGCGGGGCATGATACTGGCCGGCGAAGCGGCGGACACGATTGTGGCGCAGTCGCAACAGTTAAACGCCAGCATGATTATTATGGGGCGACGCCATTTGTCTCCCTTTAACCGTTTATTGAAAGGATCTGTGAGTGCGGCCGTTGTTGAACGCGCGCATTGCCCGGTACTGATTGATGTGCGTAAGGATTAACAACGTAGTATGACTTCCCTGCTTTTAATTACGCTGGTGGCCTTTGTGCTGCTGGCGATTATCATTTTTATGTTGGTCAGAACGACCCGGTTGCGCGTCTGGCAGGGCATCGTCCTGTTTATCCTGCCGCTCATCCTGTCGAATATTTTATTGTTCAAGTGGATTTTGCCTCAGCAACAGCAGGAAAAACGCTACGAACGGGCTGCGGACTATATGGCGCAGGCAACGGTCTATCGGGTATTGCGTACTCAGGAACCGGCCCTGTGGCAATTACTGACACGCGAACTCGCCCACAAACTGCGTGAAGGGGAACCCATGATTCAGGCCGTTGGCGAGCTGAGAGGCTGGCTGACGGATGTGATTAATCAGCGTCTGATGCGCGCGTCAAACCATGCCATCGTTAATTACATTGGCGTTTCTGTCGAAGAAATGCAGGCGCTAAATAAACGCGATCCCGGCCTCTGTTTTCAGTTTCTCTATCCGCAGGTAAAGGGCGGCGTGAATCTGGCAAAAACGCTGCCGGCCGCGCTGAACCAAAAAGAGGCGGAAGCCACTGAATATTTGCTGCTTAACAGCCTGGCGGAAGAACAGCCGATGGATCGCGATCAGGCTCAGGATGATTTGAAGAATATTGTTGATCGCCTTTACCAGAAATGGGGCGACAAGCTGCAGCAGCTCAATATGCCAGCAGACACGGCAGTGGACCGCTCTTCAATGTGTGCCATGTCCATCGATCTCTACAGTGCAATTCTCGCACTCCCGGACAAGCAGGCCGCGAATCTGCTTCGTAGAATGATTGCGCTTTCCGGTGAGGGATAAGCAAAAAAAGCCCGCTTAACGCGGGCTAAATTGAGAGGCTTTTTTTTAGTGAGGCTTTTTATTAGTAGAGTCATACCTGGTGTTGTGCTTTGACTGTTTCTCGTTAGATGCAGTTTCGCAGTTTAATGGCACATTATGCCAACTGTTTAACCGTATTGAATCAATTGGTAAAACTTCGTAAATACGCGACAGTCGCGTACTATTCCTATAGATACGCATTTTGCAGCACCTTACACTGCGTCAAAATGTGAGGGAAAAATGAAAAAAACACTTATTGGTGCACTGGCACTTATTTTGCTGAGCGGCTGTACCGCCAGCAAACCCGGGGCGTTTGAGCGGGTCGATGAAGACACCTCCTCAAATACGGTACAGTACCGTTTCGATCCGTCAAAAGTTAATCGCGATGCCATGGAAATTGATGTGGCGAAATACTGCATGGATAAGGGTTTTGATAAGGTAGAAAATCTGCCTGCTCAGGACAGCACAATACCAGGCCTGAAGAAAACCTGGTATCAGTGTAATTACGCGGTGAAGAGTTAACGAATAAAACGAGGTGGGATTGAATCCCACCTTCTTTTTTATATTATGCTGTGTGAAATCTTTGCCCTTCAGTTTTTCTCATATCTGGCGGACATCCTTTCCTGTTGCCGCCTGTCGCTATCCTGCCCTGATATCATTTTTGACCCGCTGATAAAATAACCCGCTGATACTGTGGACAGGACTGTGGTACTTAATGCTTTCATACGACATCTCCACTTTTTCGATGCTTAAAATATTACGCTGAAATAGTGGAGTAAACATGTAGCCAGTGTAGAGTTACTTCGATAATTATTTCTTTATATTTCAAAATGGGCGGTGGCGGATAAAGAATCTGACTATTCCAATCAGAACAGGATGAATAAGCGCTAATATGCGTAAGACCTGTCTTAAAAACAAGTAAGAAAAGCGTTGTCCCGGTTGGGGAAATCGGAGCTACATTATTAGCAGGTCTATAAAGGGAGGCAAACATGGCTCACAAGGTAAAAAATATTCTGCCACTTCAGGCGGAGTTAGGGGAATGCCCGCTTTGGTCGGTAAAGGAGCAGGTATTGTGGTGCGTTGATATCCTGGCACCGGCGATTCATCGTTTTGATCCCCTTAGTGGCGAACTGACGACCTTTCCTCAGCAGGAGGAGGTAGGGTGCATAGGCTTGCGTGAACAGGGCGGTATCATCGCCGCGCTGCGCGGTGGCGTGTGGCTGCTGGATGAGCAGGGCAAACCACAGAAAAAAGTGGCTGATAATCCCGGTATCGCGGAGAAAAGCCGGTTCAATGACGGACGTGTCGATCCCTGGGGCAATTTCTGGTGCGGCAGCTTGTGGGAGCCACAGGATAAAAACGGCGGTTTGCTGTGCCGTGTGACGCCAGACCTGAAACTTGAGGTGAAAGCGCGTGATATCAAGATCTCAAACGGCGTGGCATTCTCCCCCGATCGCCAATGGATGTATCACACGGATACGCCCAATGCAGTGCTTTACCGCTATCCGTTGGATGCGCAGGGCGAACCGGGCGAGCGGGAGGTTTTTCGACGTTTTGACGCCAGCGGCGGTTTACCCGATGGTGCAGCGGTAGACAGCGAAGGTTTTTACTGGTCGGCACTCTTCGATGGCGGCCGGGTTGTGCGCATCCATCCTCAGAGTGGTGAAATCGTCGATGAGATCAGGCTGCCGGTTAAATGGCCAACGATGGTGGCCTTTGGCGGCAGCGAGTTAAAGACGTTGTATATCACCAGTTCACGAGAAAATCTCAGTAAAGAAGATCGGGAACGTTATCCGGAATCGGGAGATATTTTCGCGGTTGAGCTGGACGTGGCCGGCATGGCGGAACCGCTGTTTCGCGGCTAAAAAGGGAGGCCAGGCTGTCCTGGCCTCTGAAATTACTGGCGTTGCAGCAACGGCGCGCTCCCGGACTGACTCTGCGGCATCCGGATAGTGAGCGACAGCAGTAAGGACATGACCAATAGCGTCATGATAAGGCTGAACGTCACGGTAAAACCGCCAAACAGTGAGGCAACCAGCGATCCCAACACGCTGCCAATGCCGAACCCCAAATAAATCAGACCATAGTTTTTCGTCAGGTTATTCAGGCCGAAAAAGTCACTGACCAGCGAAGGGAACACGGTAATCGTGCCGCCGAAGCTGAAAGCGACACAGGCCAGCGACAGGAAAAAGGTGGTCTGGTTCATGTGCGTAAACAGTAATACGCTCATGCCTGTCAGAGCGATCAACTGGGCCAGGGAAATAACCCGGATACGAACCATTTTGTCCGACAGGACGCCCAGCACCAACCGACCACTCAGGTTAGCGACGGCAATGACGGTGACCGCGTTAGCCGCTGTCTGAGTGCTGAGGTGCACCAGGCCTTCCCCGATATCTTTGGCGACGCCAATGACGTAAAGCCCGCTCATGCACGCCGTCAGGAACATCAGCGCCAGCATCCAGTACTGCGGAAGGCGCACTGACTCAGCGAGCGTATAATTGCGGGTTGCCTGATGTTGCGCCGTTGACGAACGTTGCAATGGCGCATCGCGCATCATCAGCGCACCGATAACTATCATCGTCATGGCTAATAACCCCCAGAGAATAAAGGTTTTTTCAAGCCCAAACTCAGCCAGTAGCGCTCCACAGATAAATTTGAAACCCAGGCTGCCCAGGCCGTAGGCACCAATCGCGCAGGCGGATATCATCCCTTTACGTTCAGGAAACCATTTCACGCAGTTAGACAATGTCATCAGGTAACCTGCGCCGTCAGCCAGCCCCAGTAGAATGCCTGCGCTCAGGTACAGCATGACCAGGTTATCGGCATGTGAAGTCAGCCATAAGCCCAGCGCCATCATTAATCCCGCGCCAATCGTCACCTTACGGACACCAAAACGTTCCTGCAGCTTACCGGCAAGCGAAGAGGCTACCGCCAGGCCCAGACTCAGTAATCCAAATGAAAAGGCCACCTGGCTCACCGATGCCGCCAGCTTTTGCGACAGCTGACCGTTAAACAAACTCCAGGTATAAACCGATCCCAACGCAAACTGGGTAATCACTGTGCCGAAAAGGGTTAACCAGCGTGTACGCTGACCAACAGCCTGTTGTCGCTCATTCATTATTTTTACTCCCACAGGAAAACTGGAAACTGCGGCCAGATTAAACAAATGCCTGACGCGCGGGAGGGAAAAGAGCATGAACGGAATGCAGAATGGAATGAAATGCCGTGAGAGCGGCATGAATGGCAGGCGCGATAAACGTAACCAGACTAACCATGTGATGAGTTCAGGTAAACAGACGTAAGGGAATGTTACAGGTAGCGGTTTTTACCGGCAGGTTGCGTGTTTTTTTGCCAGGCTTAAAGTCCATTCAACAGGAGGAAATATGAAAGACCGGACATATGAATCCATCACCAGTGAGGATGAAGTTTGCTGCATTATCGGTCAGGCAGTGATCGAATTGAGCACAGAGCAGCAGCCTGTCACGAAATCTACGCTGGCGCTAAAATTATTGTCAATGGCGGATCGTGACAGCGACGATGAGCGAGTTCTGCTCTACTGGATTGCGCGCAAGGCGATCAATCAACCACAATATCTTGTCAATCAGCAGCAACAATGGGCATGAGGCTCTGACAGGAAAGGGTTCCACGCCCGGTACGGTTCAGCGTAACGCACAGCGCGTAATCGTAACGCGTACAGCACACCTGAAAACTGACCGTAAAATCGTGGTAAAGCCAGGGATGGCATCGACCTCCTCATCTCCCCCAGTGATCTCTCTTCCCTGACCCGGCTGCCGTTTCACTTTACATTCTGATCTGTCTCGCGCTGTGGCGCTTCCCGATGCTGCGGCCCGCGCTCTGGTGAGTCTGACGCAGGACGGGGCGGTTCAAAGAATCGGATGAAAGACGCCCGCGGACCTGTGATCACACTCAGACATATTCCCCCTGCTGACAGGCTCCACCCGTTGTGGGAATAATGAATGCCTGTTTTCCCTGCCGGAGAGGTTTATGAATTCAGTCCCCCTCAAGTGCCTTGGCGTAATGATACTCGCTATCCTCGCTACGGCATGCAGCCCTTCATCCAATGGTCACATTCCTCTGGGTAAATGTGACGTCAAAGGGACTTACAGTATAAATTTCCCACGCTTTGACGAAACGGCACAGCAGTTAGCCCATGCATCTGGCTGTTTTATTGAGACGGACTTGTCACGAACCGGCGCTGTCCACGTCAATCCTGTGCAGGGAACCATGACGATTCGGGAAGCGGTCAGTCAGGCGATTAAAGGCACCTCACTTACCATCGTGGCGCAAAAACCGGACACCATCACCGTTGAATAATCAGGGCGAAGAATATGCGTAACTTAGCGGCGCTAACAGGAATGGTGTGGCTCTTATCCGTGTCAGCCTGCTACGCCGGTCATGGCGGAGCGGACAGCAATGGCGGAAGTGGCCTTCCAGGAAAGAACGGGCAACGCGGGATGGCGGGCTGTCCCGGTGGCACGCCACGCTCAACAGACGGTCACTTTTATTTGCCGGGTACACAGGAGCGGTGCAATCCGCCCTCTGCCAAAAAACACCACTGGGGCCCGCAGCGGAGCGTTGAGAGCATTTAGGCTAACCCGCCTGAATGCCTCACGGGCACGTTAAAAGGTGAGAACGATGAACCCTGACGCTTTTTTGCCCCTTGCGGGCCAGTTTTATCGCGCGGTGTTATCTGAGAATGCCCGGGCTGTCCTCGCTGCGCCCGGGCTGCAAAGTGCTGGTCGTTATCATCGGCAGGGGCAATCAGCGTTATATATGAGCCCCAGGCCTGAATGGTCTGTAATCGCGGTTTCAGGTTACATGCGGGAAGATGGCTTACCGCGCGTGCTCATTCCGCTACGCGTGATGGGGGCCAGGGTTGTCGATCAGCGGGATAAAGCGCGTTGTCTGCAAATGGGAATTATCCCCGAGCTATCGAATCGCCCCTGGCGTCCCGCGCTGCAGCAGGGACAAACGCCGGACGCCTGGGAAAATGCGGACAGAGCAAGAGCATTAGGCGCCGATGGGATAATTGACTGTTCCCGTATGATTCCCGGCGGTTGGCACCTCTGTCTGTTCCGCTGGAATACAGAGAATGCGCCATGCGTTGCGGTATGCGGCAAACCCATTACGATCACGCTTTCACAGAATGGCCCCAAATGGGGATTATAACGGGTGCAGTGCAGCCGAAAACCTCCCCTCTGAAACCCTTCAGACAGGTGAATAACATGAGAACCGCTTCTCTGCTGCTGTGCTCGCTCCTCCCATTAATGGCCCTGGCGACAGCGCCAGATTATCCGGGATGCGACCTCAATGTGCAGCATCAGCTGATGGCGGCGCCAGTTGGCAGCATGACGGACGTGCGTGAGGCGCACATTGTTATGCGTGCCGATGTCCTACAGGCCGATATCGGCAAAGCCCGGAAAGCGCGCCAGCTCACGCAGCCAGAAGCCCGCGCGCTGTGGCAGGACATTGCACAGGTGCGCAAAGACAGTGCCCGGTGGGTGAAAGTCCAGGGGTTTTTAAGTGCGGCGGAGCGGGCCAGTTATGACCGCGCGCTGGATCGCGTGGCGGTGCAACTCTGTAAACGCGGATGAACCCTGACAAATTAATGTTTTGATCAAAATGGATAATCTGATTTCACTGTCAGTTGCCTTAAAAACAACTAAAAAAGCAATGCTTTTCTATTTTCATAATTCATATTTATAACGCCGTTCACAATTATACGCTTTTCCACTCTTTAACCGAAAATACCCTACTTTAGCTTTACTAAAGCCTGTGTCCGGAAATCACAGAAAGGATGGACGTTATGCTCGCTATCCCTGCCGATATTTGCGCCCGGCACGTCACGCGCTTTAACCGGCATTTTCCTGCCAGACTGTAAACATGCCCCTCAGAAACTATTTTTTTATTTATGAATGTTTTTAACGAATCAATGTGGTTTGGGGGCTTTACTATGTCGTCATAAAACCGGCCTTTCGCCAACCGCGGCATCATGCAATGTGCCCGGCGCAGGGTACGCCTTAAAATCACATCCGCAGGTAAAATGCCGCTGGCGGAGCTGGAAACGATCGGATTTTTCACAAGCGGAGGTCAGGTGCAATGAAATAATTTCGAAAAAGGATAATATTATCCGGAATAATTATTAACCGTGTGGTTTGTATCAAGTCATAATTTTTTGACATGGGCGTCATCATAACGAACGCGTGCTGTGCGCGCACGAATCTATATTGGGAATGTTATCACTTTGAGAAGAAAGCAGATGCCCTTAAGAATATTCGTCTCACTTAATATGTAACTCTGATGTATTTTACTTTTCGATCTTTAATTCTACATTTTTACACTTTAATGAGATAATAAACTATAGTTTAAATTTATCTGGTTTTATCTACTTTGCGGCAAGATTAAATTAGTATTAAAGATCGTATATACATTTAATTTCTTTATTTTGTTTGTAAATCAAAAACTCCAATGCATAATTGGCTTTGCCAGTTTTAAGGTGTGTTTTTAATTAATTTCTATGCTTTTGTTAAATGTATAAATATTTGTTAAATAGATATTGATCTGTTTGATGATATTTATTTGTTATTGCATTAATCAATTAACGGGATTAAATAGGTATGAAAATTAATAAAGTTGCAGTGGTTTTGATGCTTGCTCTGGGAATGGGCGCAACAGGTGCGCATGCGGCCAATCAGGGACAGGGAAAAATCACTTTCCATGGTCATATCATTGATGCTGCATGTTCCATCGGGAGTGACAGCGAAAAACAAACTGTTGAACTGGGCCAGATTTCAGCTCGACAGCTAGAAGATCAAGGAACATCCAGCCCAAAAGTTTTCACTATTGATCTGGAAAACTGCCGCATGAACAGCACCGACGATGGCAATGGTAACACTGTTATCACCTCGCCAACGGTGAAAGTGACCTTCGGTGGAACGGCTGCAGTAAAATCCGATGGCTCCACAGATAATAATAAGTTCGGCATTATGGGCACCGCATCCGGTGCGGGCGTGGTGATCACCGACGCGTCCAGCGCAATTATTCCCGTTGGCGGTTCCAGTGAAGCCCGTACCTTAATTGAAGGCAATAATACGTTGGCATTCTCTGCCTATCTGCAGGGACTGGACGACAATAATGCGATTAAATCCGGTGAGTTTACCTCGATTGCTGACTTTACGTTGGCGTATGACTAAGAGCTGATCACAAACGTTTCCCCTACCCGGTCAGCTCATGACCGGGTAGGGGAGTTATCTACAGGCATAAACAGGATGCATATTGTTTATTTGCGTTTGACGCTATTCATCTTTTTTATTTGCCATTTCACTGTCCAGGCGTCCCCGATTAAAGATGAGGGGCAGGGCCGTGTTTACGTTAATGGTCAGATTCTGACATCGGCGTGCAATATTCATACTGAAGATGTCTGGCAAGAATTTGTGTTCGATTCACTTACGCCGCATATCGTAGAGAATAATAATGGGCTCAATGAAAAACGATTTTCCATTCGCTTAGTGAATTGTGATCTTAGAGATGAAGATAAATGGCGAAGCATAGCGTTCACCTTTTCAGGTGAGGCGGTTTCTCACGCGCCCTCTTTATTTTCGCTGAGGGGCGAGGCCAAAGGGATTGCACTCAAAGTGACTGACAGTGACGGCGAGCAGGCATTGCCGGGCATACCTATGCACAGCGTTGTCCTGAGTCAGAATGAACATCAGTTTGATTATGTTATGCAGGTGGTTCCGGATGGAAAATTCTATATAGAAGGCGACTGGGCGGGTGCAATACGTTTTATGCTGAGTTATCAGTAAATCCCTTTCTTGCACGATTCGCTATAACAAAAGATAACGTAAATGGGTAAACCACAACTATTACATCGATATTGTCTTTTTTTTAGCGTTTTAATAACGATGTCGGGTTATTGCGGCGATACACGCGCTGTTGAATTTAATACTGACATTCTTGATGCCGAAGATCGAAATAATATTGATTTATCCCGTTTCGCCCGTGCGGGTTACATCATGCCGGGTACCTATAGTCTCACACTTCGGTTGAATGAGCGGAATATCATTGAACAGGAGGTGGTGTTTAAAGAGAAGAAAGGTGCCGAAGAAGTGCAGGCCTGTCTGACGCCTCAGCAGGTTGAGTTACTCGGTCTTAAGCACGATGCGCTGGCAAAGATAAGCTTTGACCATAATGACGACTGCGCTGATTTTTCCGCGCTGGACGGTGTCAGGCTGCGCGGCGATCTTTCAACCTCGTCGCTCTATATTTCGGTACCCCAGGCCTGGCTCGAATATCAGGATGCCACCTGGCTGCCGCCTTCACGCTGGGAGAATGGCGTACCGGGGGTAATGCTGGATTATAACATCAATACCAGCTTCACCCGTCCGGTACACGGCAGTCAGTCACAGCGAGCCAGTGCCACCGGTACGCTCGGTGCAAACAGCGGCCCCTGGCGTTTGCGAGGCGACTGGCAGGCTAACTACAACAAGACCGGCGGCTCCAGCGGTGGCACGACCCAACGTATCGACTGGAGTCGCTTTTACCTTTATCGCGCGCTGCCGTCGCTTATGGCAAAACTCACCCTGGGTGAGGATTATCTTCGATCGGATATTTTTGATACATGGCGCTTCACCGGCGCGTCATTGGTCAGCGATGAAAGCCAGCTGCCCCCCAGGCTGCGCGGCTACGCGCCGGAGGTGAGCGGCATTGCACGCACCAATGCCAAAGTCATCATCAGCCAGCAGGGACGGATCATTTACGAAACCATGGTGGCGGCAGGACCGTTCCGCGTGCAGGAACTCAGCAGTGCGGTGAGTGGGCAACTGGACGTAAAGGTGGAAGAGCAGGACGGTAGCGTACAACACTTTCAGGTCACCACCGCCACCGTGCCCTATCTGACCCGGCCGGGCCAGGTGCGTTACAAGCTGGCCACCGGGCGACCCTCCGATTTCCACCACCATGTGCAAGGGCCGACATTTGGCACCGCCGAAATATCATGGGGCGTGGCTAACAGTTGGTCACTGTATGGCGGGAGTATTTTCTCTGCGGACTATCACAGTCTGGCCATTGGTGTGGCTCGTGATCTTTACCGGTTTGGTGCGCTCTCAGCGGATATCACCCAGTCTGCAACATCGTTACCGGACAGGGGACATTTACAGGGCCGTTCCTACCGTTTGAGTTATTCAAAGCGCTTTGACGACTTCAACAGCGATTTGACCTTTGCGGGCTACCGTTTTTCCGAACGCAATTACATGACCATGACGGAGTACCTTGACGCGCGCTATCGCAATGGCGTAACGGGCAGCAGTAAAGAACTTTATACCGTTACGGCGAGCAAAAGTTTTACGGATCTCAACCTTTCTGCCTACCTGAGCTGGTCTCACCAGACGTACTGGGATCGCCCGCGTGCCGACCGTTACAGCCTTTCTGCCAGTCGTTATTTCGATCTGAACCGTTGGCGCAATCTGTCCGCCACCGTTTCCGCCGTGCGAACGCGCGATTACGGCCGTAAGGATGATGCGCTCTGGCTAACGATAAGTGTTCCTTTTGGTCAGGGGACGGCCAGCTACAACGGCAACTGGAGTCAACAGACTTACAGCCAAACCGCAGGATGGTATGAACGCCTGGAAAACGGTGACAGTTATCGCCTGTCGGCCGGAACGCGAAGCGGAAAAAGCGAGAGCATCACGACCCAGGCGAGCGGGCTGTACAGCCACACAGGAACGGCTGCAGACATCACCGCCAATCTGGGCTGGCAGCAGAACGGCTATACCTCAGCGGGCTTGTCGATTAGCGGCGGCCTGACAGCGACCAGCGAAGGGGGCGCGCTCCATGGCAGCAGCGTCAGAGGAGGCACCCGAGTGTTGGTCAGCACCGATGGCGTGGCGAATGTGCCGGTGGGCCGTAATGGCATGACCAACCGATTTGGCCTGGCCGTAGAACCCTCCGTACCCGGCTACTATCGCGCCACGGTCAAGGTAGATGTGAATCGGTTGCCGGATGACATCGAAATCAGTAGCGCGCCCGTTGCGGAAGTTTCACTGACCGAAGGGGCGATTGGTTTCCGCCGTTTTGACGTGCTCAAGGGTGCGAAAGTCGTGGCGACTGTCGCGATGGCTGACGGCACTTTTCCTCCTTTCGGGGCCAGCGTGCGCAATGCAAAAGATCAGGAGTTAGGCATGGTGAGTGAAGGGGGCTTAGCCTGGATTTCAGGGGTTAAACCCGACGAGGTGCTGACGCTGTTCTGGGGCGACAAGGCACAGTGCCGGACAACGCTTCCGTCACTCATCCCCGACAGTCAACTGCTGCTGCCCTGCGAGTAACCTTCCCATGCAGCCTGTCTGGGATCTGAAAGCAAACGTATACAAGGTGCAAACGAGATGATGAAAAGACGCAAGGATAGGTGGGCATTACTGTTGATAACGAGTGTGCTGGCGACGTTGGCAGGGCAAACAGCGCAGGCCGCCATTGCCCTTGATCGCACGCGCGCCATTTTTAACGGAGGCGAAAAAAATCTCATCCTGAATATCAGCAACGACAATCAGAAAGAGCCCTATCTGGCTCAGGCCTGGCTGGAAGATGCACAGGGCAATAAGCTCACCAACTATCTCAGGGTCACGCCGCCCGTGCAGCGCGTGGAGCCGGGCGCAAAGAGCGTCATTCGCATTACCGCGTTGCCCTCTTCCGCCTCGCTGCCGCAGGACAGGGAAAGTGTGTTTTATTTCAGCGTCCGGGAAATTCCGCCGCGCAGCGACCGCGCCAACGTGTTGCAACTGGCCCTGCAGACCCGAATCAAACTGTTCTATCGACCAGCCAGCATCACCCCTGAGCGCTTCAGCCGCCATGATGATCAGTTAGTCCTGCACAAAGTGAAAGGCGGTTTCCGCGTGGAGAACCCAACACCTTATTACATGACGTTGCTGGGGATCATCAGTAAAGGCAACCGTGCTGTTGAGAAAAGCTTTGTGCCCGTCATGATCGCCCCGATGTCGAGCGAGACGGTGAAGTCCTCGGTTTCCCGCGATCCGCAAATTATCACCATTAATGATTTTGGTGGAAAACCTGTTCTGCCCTTTCTCTGCCAGGGCTCGGTATGTCGGGCCGATCCCGTGGCTGTCACTCAGCACTGAAGAAGGAGACAGAATAGTGATAGTGCGAGCGTCTGAACTCTATGTCGGATGGAAACACATGATGGCAATAACCCTGATCGCAGTGCCGCTGATATCCACGTTCCCGCGAGCTCACGGACGGGAAGCCCGGTGGGAAAATACGCTAAGAGGAATGTTGCAGGCCTCAGGCTCATTGATCACCTCGCCCTGTGTATTAATGCCGGAATCTCAGGTTCAGCATATTACGCTCAGCCCTGTTGCGTTGGCGGCGTTAAACAAGACAGGCGATGTCACTGTGCCCGTGGATATTCATCTCGTACTGGATCACTGTCCCAGCGGCGCCCGGCATTCTGGCACCCCACAGGACCTGCGCCACAGGTTATGGCTCGCCGATCAGCGCTCGGTCAGACTGCGTCTCCTCGGCGACAGGGCCAATGATGATGCGCGATTTTTCAGCATAAAAGGCGCATCCGGTCTTTCTCTGCGCATGGAGGATCCTTTGGGTAACCTCCTGATTCCCGGCCTGTTAAGCCAACCCGTTCCGCTTGCCGAGGGGCGCAATGACCTGGTACTCAAAGCACAGCTCTGGCGTAACCGCGATCCGCTGGAAGCGGGCGAGTGGCAGGCCGTTATCAACATTGGCATGGAGTACGAGTGATGGAGAACCTAATCCGTTTTCGTCGCGCGGGCGGTGGTTTGCTGATAGCGATTGGCCTCACGATGTTCACCGCGCTGCTGCTGGTCAGGGCGAAAGCGGATGCGGGATCAACGGACGTTGTGTTCCGCGGAACGCTGCTTGCCGTGCCCTGTCTGGTCGACATGGATTCGGTGGATCAGACGGTAGCCTTCTCGCCCATCGTCGCCCGGCACTTTACCACCAATCATCAGTCCTATCCGGTCGACTTTTCCATTGCGCTAAAAGAGTGTGACCTGTCTGTCGGCTCGCAGGTAAGCGTCACGTTTTTTGGCGATAAAAACGCCGTAAATCCTGCACTTTTTGCGCTGAATGGCACGGTGGAAGGGTTGGGGCTGGCGGTCAACGATGCTCAGGGTAACGCGGTACTTCCCGGTGTGCTTCAGCCGCCTGTTGAACTCACCGACACGGAAAATCGGCTGGAGTGGCTGGCCCGATTGCAGCGTACGGCCGCAAATGGCGAGGTCACGTTAGGGGAATACAGTGCAATGATCACCTTTCAGTTGCAATACGAATAAAACAGCACCGTTACTGCCGCCTTGTAGTCAAGGCCGCAAAGCGCACAGCATCAGGAGGTACAGCCGTTGAATATCTTCAGCTTGTTAGATCAAGGCCATCAAGCCGGTACTCAAACTCATCCGGCCAGCGTGCGCGGCCGGGTACTGATCAGGGAGGTGATATGCGTAACGAACGCCTGAAACAACAGTGCCTTGCCGTGCTGGGCACCGCCAGGGACGTGGACAAAGGACTGTCCACCCGAGACATCGCTGATGCGCTGGATATTAGCGTGTACAAAACCCGATTGCTGTTGCTGGATCTTGAGAAAGAAGGGCGGGTCAAGGCGCTGCCGCGTGAAAAGCCCTGGCGGGGGGCGGCCCGGCGCTGGGCGGGTCGTTGATGACTGGCACAAGTGTGTGTTCAAACGCCTTCTTCCAGCTTGGGCTTGAGGCGATACAGCAGGCGCTGTCAGACCATTTGGGCAAGCAGATTCGCCTTCAGGGATTCTACTTTCCGACGATGCAAGCGCTGCTCGCCTGGAGCATGAATCCACGGCTCGCAAAGGGATGCATGATTGTGATTGCCGGCAGTAACCCGGTGCTGTCGGTGTTAAGCGGCCTGGTGGATCCGAAGCGCATCCTGCTGTCAGACGCGGGCGAATCCCGGCAGGCACTGATGGAGAAACTTTACATCAAGGCGCGATGCGCGCACCTGAAGGTGCCGGTAAAAAAAGAGGCCATTTACCTGACCCGGCGTGAAGTGATCTATATGCGCGCCTTTATACAGGGCAAACCACACCAGTCACACAGTAAACGTGACAGCGGTATTCGACTTGCTGTGATGAAGAAAATTGGGGCAACAGGGCCGGTTTCTCTGCTGATTCGTTTTCGCCTGTTGCGCGGCCTTAAAAGCGATTACCTGCTGAAACCTGCCCGGTTAGCGCACGGGCAGGCGGTGGAACAGCGCGGCGGCATCCCGCAGAACATCACGCCGACTGCGCAAAGAGACAGGCGTTGCCTCGGGCAGCCGGAAACACAACAGGACATTTTGCTATGTGGACAAAAGCGATATTGATAAAGCTCTGGGCCATTCTGGCGCTGGCAGGCAGTGTGAATGCCCATGGCGCGCTGACGGTTGATCGATCGCGCCTGATCCTTAATCAGGGGGAAAAGTCGATCAGCCTGAACGTAACCAACCGCAATGAAAAAGATCCCTACCTGGCGCAGGGCTGGATGGAAGATGTAGACGGAAAAAAAATCAGCGGTCCGCTGATGGTATTGCCGCCGGTGCAGCGTGTTGAAGCGGGCGGCAAGACGCTGGTGCGTATTCAGGTTCTCCCGGCCATCTCGTCGCTGCCGACAGACAGGGAAAGCGTTTTCTACCTTAATCTGCGGGAAATACCGCCAAAATCGGCTAAAGCCAACGTTCTGACGCTGGCGATGCAGATCCGGCTCAAAGTCTTCTATCGCCCTAAAGGACTGAACGTGGATCCGATGTCAGATACGGTTCCCGGCACGGAAACCCTGACGCTGATTAAGCAGGGAAACCAGTATGAAGTGCACAACCCAACGCCCTACCATTTTTCCTTCGTCGAAGTCAGACGAAGCCTGACCGGAAGCGGACTGGCACGTTTTGAACCCGTCATGGTGGCACCGAAAAGCCGCCAACTGCTCAGTCCGACCGTCAGTGAGTTAGGCAGCACGCCGGTTCTGATGTTCGTCAGCGATTACGGCAGCCAACGGTTGTTGCCGTTTATTTGCAACGGCAACACCTGCCAGGCAGAGAAATCGCGCATACCGGATGAGATTTCCTTTAGGCAACAGCAGGCGGAGCGCAATGAAAGCTAAATTCAGGCTGTGCAGCCTTCTGCTGCTGACTGCATTCATGGCGAGCAGCGTACAGGCAGAGGTTAACAATGGGGATATGACCACGCTGACCATCCGCGGCATTCTGGTGGAGACGCCGGAATGCGTGGTCAACAACCAGGAACCCATCGAGGTGGACTTTGGTGAGGATGTGGTGATTAGCCGAATAAACGGCGTTGATTATAAAAAGACACGAATCATGTACAGCCTGCTGTGTACATCCCTGGCTAAACAGGGGCTAAAAGTCACGATTATCGGCGAACCGGCTGCGTTTAATACTTCGCTGCTTGCAACCAGCAAATCGGCACTGGGTATTCAGTTAATGCATGAGAATGCCGCGCTGTCGCCGGGCAGCAGCGTTGCATTCAATTATAACGACGGCGCGTTGCCCGAATTATGGGCCGTGCTGGCAGTACAGAACAACGCTCTGCCCACGGCCGGTACCTTTACAGGTAATGGAACGATGGTGTTTGAGTATCAGTAAGGAGCCAGCATGCACCCTGTTTATATTCCGCTCGTGTTTAGCGCCGTATTCTGCTTGCCGGTTAACGCAGCCAGTGAGAACCCGAAGGCGGATGTGACGTTTCGCGGCACGCTAATCGAACGTATTCCCTGCACCGTTAATAACGGTGACACCATCACGGTGAATTTTGGTGATGATGTGATGACAACCCGGCTGGACGATGACAACAGCAATGTTTACAGCCGGGAGGTTGTGGTTCCGCTGGACTGCAGCTCACGCGATGTGCGGTTGCGCATTGATGGCATCACCTCGGCGTTCAACCCTGAACTGCTTGCCGGTCATCAGGCGGGATTCGGTTTTCGCCTGATCTATGGTGACAGAACGATGCCGCTCAACGACTGGATCCAAACGAACGTCAGCGCGCAGGGCATGCCCGATCTCACCTTTACCGTTCGGCCCGTCAGGCAGGAGGGCGTAACGCTCAACGGCGGAGAGTTCAGCGTCGTCGCGTCTTTGATAGCGAATTACCTGTAAACATGGAACATCATGACAAATCAAGGAGTCAGGATGCCTGGTTATGAAGGATATGCGAAAGGTCGACATCGGTGGCCCGGAATACGGGTGGGCAGTCTGCTGTTGGGGGGATTAGCCCTGATTGCACCCGATGTCTACGCGAACAATCTTGCGCTCAAAGGAACGCTTATCACCCCGCCGTCCTGCATCCTTAACGGAGACAGCACGCTGGAAATCAGCTTTGGGGAAAGCATCAGAATTAAAAGCGTTCCCGATGGTCTGTATCGCCAGGCCGTTAACCCGGGGCTGGAGTGCGATAGCAGTAATCTGGCATGGAACCTGGTGTTAACCGTCGCCGGTACAGCGGCAGGATTTGATAACGAGAGCGCAACGGTCGTGACCGCAGAGCAGGCGGATCTGGGCGTGAAACTGTATATCGACGATGCGGCGTTTGAACTCAACAAAGCGTACAAGGTGAATGGCCAGACGCTACCGAAGATAGAAGCCGTGCTGGTTCAGCGTGAAGGTGCGGAGCTGGATGAAGGCGATTTCACGGCCAGGGTAACGTTACGCGCTGAGTTTCAGTGAAAACGGCGGGTGCCTTAACTTGAAAGGTGACGCCCACACGGCGCGGTTTTCACTCAAGGCGCCTCTCTGTCGCGAATCCTGTGGCGAAAGGCGGAGCTTAAAGCCTTTTGTAATGAATAGTCTGTGAGGAAACCTCATGCGTTTTTTTTATTTCCTAACCAGCGTGTTTTTTCTGCTGTTTTCGTCATGCCCGGTGAAAGCCTTATTGCATGAGAATGCACCTTTCCCGATTTTTGTGGGTAACACGCAAAAAGTGCCCGGCACACAGGTCGAATTTCATGTCGGACGCGCCACGAGTTACATCGATCCCCATCAACCTCACTACGTTACGGCAAACTCAGGGATTGCGATTTATTTTTACTGGTGCACACAAAGTGGTGGCAGTTGTGCAGGCCCCGGGAATACCAGTGTGCCACCCGAAAATATCATTGCTCGCGGGGAAGGCTGCCCCACCGATGACATACATCAATTTATCGATTGTCTGCATGAGAAAATAGATCCAGGCGGGCAATATATGGCGACCGTCCCTGACAATGTGGGGTCAGATTCGCGGCTGACGCGCGGCCGGGTTTGTTTACGCTATCTCAATGATGTTAATTCGGTGCTCGGCACAACGTTTACCTCCAGTTATAACTCTTGCAAGTTATCGCCGCCGACCCAAACCTGGTGCGCGATGGAAACTCCTAATGTGGATATCGATTTTGGCATAGTCCATGTGGGAGAGGCTGAAGGACAGACGCGGGAAAAGGATATCAGCGTGTATTGCTCGGGACCGGCCAACTATATTATCGATCTGACAAGTGAAGATTCCTCTGTCCCTTTAAGTAACGGCATGAAAGCCGAATTAACTATCGATGGGCAGTTGATACAATCCCAAAGGCTGGTTTCAACGGAGCAAGGCTCAACGACTTATAAGCTGCAAGCGGAATTGAAGGGGCAACCTGTGGCAGGGGCTTTTAACAGTACAGCAATACTGTTTATTTCCTACCCGTAATCGTGCTGGCAGGATTGATATTTACCGGGCCTGACAGGGCACAATGTTGCACGGGCCATTCTGGTCGGATCTAAAAGCCTGTGGGAAGCCAGGCCTGTTAATCATCGCCCTGTGAGTCAGGGTAACAGGGAGCAACTGTTTTCACGCTGAATGCGCCCACTCATGGGCGCTGCATTTTAACCACTCAATGAGGCTGAGATGTCAGCTAAATCCCTGGCGATCCCCGCCATCCTGCTGGGCAACGTTATGCAGAACCATGGCGGCGGCCCCAAATGCGACGGTATCCGTGGCGGAGATATCCGGCAGGCAGATCTCGGGTTGCACGACACGGCTGCCCTTTAAGCTATCCAGCCTGGAGAAGTCGAGCCAGACCGCGAGCCGTTCACGAACGTTTTGAGGCAGTGTTCCCCCCACATAGATCGCCGCAGGGGCAAGAACAGCGTTCAGCATAAAGCCCAGACGGGCGATTTCCGGGCCTGTTCGTTCGATCCATTCGTCGAGAACGCTGACGTTTTCAGTAAGGAATCGCTGCCAGATGTCTTGTGAGCGCCCATCCGGTATCTGGCCGAGGCGATGCTGACACCATGCCGCAAGGTCAGTAAAGGAGGGGCGGGGCCTGTCGAGTGGCAGTAACAGACCAATTTCGCCCGCGTTGCCAAGATGACCGCGATAACGCTGTCTACCCAGAATAATGCCGCTGCCGACGCCTTCTGACAGATAGAGATAGAGAAAGTCTTCATGATTAGCCGCATTACCCAGTGCCATTTCACCCATCGCTGCAGCATTGGCATCATTCTCAATTAACACCGGACAGCCCAGCGCCTGCTGAATGGACTCGAACAGTCCGGGTTCATCCCAGGAAAGCACCTCGGGAGCCAGATGAAGGGGAGCAACGCCTCGCTGGAATCGCGTGGGCATGGCAATGCCTGCACCAATCACTAAAGTATCCGGAATGTGGTTTCTCTCAAGCAGGGCTCTGTGCCCCTTCTGAATCGCTGACCGGGCCGTGGCGAAGTTATCGTAAAGGCCGCGCAGCTCAATTTCGTCAACCCGCTTCCCTGTGAAATCAAGCAGCATCAGCGTAATGGAGAAGCGGCTGGCATGAACTCCAACGGCATAACCAATGGCGGAATTCAGCGTGAGATCAATGTGCGGAGCGCCCCGGCCAGACGGGCGACGCGCCCCTTCGACGATGATCCCTCGCCTGATGAGATCGCGGGTCATCATGCTGACGGCAGCCGCTGTTACGCCACAGCCCTCGGCGAGCTCGGCACGCGATGCGGCGTGGTTGCGACGCAGATAACGCAGCACCGCAGACTGCGTTGTACCGATTCCTTCCCAATACTTCGATGAAGTCAATGCCGCTTCTCCCTGTCGTTGTCGCGTGGTCATGAACCTGTCATTTAAATAAATTAACTTACTTAAATAATAGGTACAACGGGAATAAAAACCATGTCGAAAAAACGCACTCTCCTGGCAAGCGTAATGATTTCCGCGCTCTGTGTCGGCATTGCCCATGCCGAAGAGATCACCATCAAACTCTCCACGCTTGCTGAGCGCAGCGCACCCAACCGCATCACCAATATTGAAGATGCCGCCGACATCATGAACAAGCAATTCAAGGCTGCGGGTGTCGATAAACATATCGTGATTCAGGCCAACAGCAGTGCGGTCAAAGGCTGGGACGACTTCGCGATGGACATGCTGAAGGCGATGTCCGTCGGGCAGGGGCCGGATATCTATGTGCTGCCTCATGAGTGGATTGGCCAGTTTGCTAAGGACGGTTATGCCTTGCAAATGAACGATAAGATCGCTGCTGCGCCGTGGGTCTACAGCGATATCCTGCCTGTGCTGTGGGATTCAGCAAAAGCAAACGATGGCAAGATTTATGGCATACCGCAGGATGCCGAAATACGCATGTTTTTCTACAACAAAGATATGTTGAGAAAAATCGGCAAGGATGAAGCTTTTATTAACGCTATCCCTGCCAGGGTGGAATCCGGTGACTTCACCCTTGACGATCTGACTGCGCTGGCCAAAGAGGTCGTGGACGGTAAAGCGGCCCAGTATGGCATGCTGCACCGCCCGAACGTGGGTATTGATTATCTTATGGTTTTTCAGTCATACGGCGTGAAATTTATGGATGAGAAGACCGGCAAACTCATCTTCCCCAAAGCGGAAATGGCAGACGCCCTTGGCTGGTATGCGCGTAATGCTAAGCAGGGCGTCACGCCAGTCGATAATACGGCGATGAGCTGGGATGCCATTCAGGGCGCGTTCAAGCAGGAGAAGGCGTTTATTTTCCACCAGGGTGTTTGGGCAGTGGCCTGGCAACTGGGTGACAAAAATGGGGCTGTCTGGCCGTCGGACAAAGACGGTTATTTTCATAAGATAGGCTGGATTCCTGCTCCCGCGGCCAAAAAGGGCGGCCAGCCCTCAAACCTGTCGCATCCGCTTCTCTATACGGTGAATGCCAAAAGTAAAAATGCCGACATCGCTGCCGAACTCGTGGCATTAGCAACGCTGCCCTATTTTAACAACGAACATGCCGTAACCTCCTATCACACCGCCATCAGCAACGCGCAAACGGCGATGCCGAAATACCGGGATAACTGGGTGTTGTCTGCTGCCTCGCCCATGATGGCGCATGCGAAGTTCGTGCCCAATCAGACGCAGTTTGGCAGCTACAACAAGGTGCTGTTCAGCGGCCTACAGGCCGTGGAAACAGGGAAAATGACCGCAAAACAGGCCGTTGATTTTATCGCTGAAGAGTTAGAACTGCAGTTCGGCGACGATATAGAAATCCGTTCGTCCGTTGCCAACAAATAGGGTTTAGCCCGCCTAATGCGATCGTTAATATTGAGGGAGGTGAGATGATGTCGCAGTTCCAGCCTCGGGCGCACCGGCCCGCCCGGCCCGTCTTCTATCTCGCGCCCGCTATCGCGCTGTTGGTCGTCTTTTTCCTGGCGCCCATCATCGTCAATACCGTTATCGCCTTTACCGATATGGGTGCGGATCTTCGGGTCGGTCAATTGACACTGCATAACTTTGAGCGGATTGTGTCGCGTGATGCGCGTATTCCGGGCGTGCTACTAACAACGCTGATTTACGTAACGGCGACGCTGTTTCTTTTCAATGTCGGTCTGGGTGCGCTGCTGGCTATCACATCAACGGCAATCCCTGACCGACTCGGGAATCTGTTTCGCGGTCTCTGGCTTTTGCCGCGCATGTCACCGGCCGTGCTCTACAGCATTCTGTGGATATGGGTGGTCGATCCCACGCCGTCCGGTTTGCTTAATCAGATAACGGGTTCCTTCGGGTTGCAGCCGATGAATCTGCGCAATGATTTCCCCTTGTTTCTGATCGTGGTGGCCAATGGCCTGGTCGGCGCATCCTTTGCCATGGTCATTCTGACGTCAGCGATTCGTTCCATCCCTTCACATCTTGCCAATGCGGCACGGATAGATGGGGCGAGCGAGTGGGGCGTGCTGCGTTATGTTGTGGCCCCCGCGCTGTCTCAGCCCATTCGATTTATTACGATCTATCAGGGGCTCTCCCTGATGACGACCTACGAATACATTCTGCTCATCACCGGGGGCGGTCCCGTTTACGACTCCACACCTTATGCGCTCTATATCTACCGTCGTGCCTTTGAAAATGGTGCTTATGCCTATGGTGCGGCCCTGGCGCTGGGTTTGATGGTGATCGGCGTCGCCGCGACCTTAATACAGTGGCGTGTCAGCAATATGCGCGCGACATTCGCCGCGCCGAAAATCGAGGTATTATGATGTCACGCGTCCAAACCACATCGGTTGCCACATCGAAATGGGCCCGTCTTGAACGCAGAGGTACCGTCAATCGTGTCGGCTTCCTTTCTGTGGTCATTCTCTTCCTGACGCTGATTTCGGTTCCGATCCTGCTGCCTTACCTCTGGCTTCTTGCGAAATCCCTGACCACCTCTGATGCATCTATCAGTCGGCTTGTTCTTTGGCGCACCAGCGCCATTGCGGGCGTGGCTTATCTCGGCGCGATCGTGCTTGCTTTTATGGCAGAGCGCTTGCGCAGGCCGGTATTGTCCTGGAGTGCGCTCGGCATCATCGTGCTGCTCCTCGTGATGATCTTTCTGATGCCCTATCTGACGTTGCACAACTACCGGTTTCTCTGGCTGCGGGATATCGCGAATACCGGCACAACGCGTGTGGATCTGATGCCATCGGTCTGGACGGCACTGGGCAGCTCCCTGATCTTTGCCGTCTCTCAGACGCTGATTGTGACGATCGTCGCCACGCCAGCAGCCTACGCGCTATCCCGCTTTGCCTTTGCCGGCCGGGAAAATTTTCTTCGCGGTTTGCTGCTGTTACATGCTTTCCCCGCGCTGGCACTCACCATCGCCATCTTTATCCAGCTCCATTATATGGGCCTGCTCAACCATCTCTCCGGCGTGGTGATGGTCATGAGTGCGCTGGAACTGCCCTATGCGATCTTTGTTCTTAAAGGCTTTTTTGACGGCGTGCCCTGGGATATTGAGATGAGTGCGGTGACTGATGGTGCCACCCGTTTTCAGGCCTTACGCATGGTGGTGTTGCCCCAGGTGCGTAGCGGACTGATTGCGATCGCCACCTTTACCTTTCTGCGCGGTTGGGAGGAGTACGTCTTTGTTCAGACGTTACTCATCGACAAAAGCCAGATGACGATGAGCCTCTACCTCTTCTTTGTTGCACAGGACAATACCGGCGCGGATTACGGCATGATCGCCGCCGTCGGCATTATTTACCTGCTCCCCGTGCTCGTTCTCTACACCTTCACGCAGAAATACATCACCCAAATGAGTTTTGGCGGTATTAAGGGATAATTGTCATGGCCTCGATCACTCTCAACAATGTCACCAAAAACTGGGGCGAGACCCAGGTCCTGAAACCGATCAATCTTACCATTGAGAACGGCGAATTCGTCGCTATCCTCGGGCCATCTGGATGTGGTAAATCAACGACGCTGTTTCTGCTGGCGGGGCTTTATGCGCCAAGCAGTGGTGAGATCGCGTTTGACGGGCACAATGTCAATCGCATTGATGCCCGCGATCGTAATGTCGGTATCGTCTTCCAGTCTTATGCGCTTTACCCGAATTTGACGGTGCGTGAGAACATCGCGTTTCCGTTGCGCTTTAAGAAATTAGATAGAGATCAAATCGCCAGGCGCGTGGAAGAAGCGGCCAGTCTTGTACAAATCAGCGCACTACTCGATCGACGTCCGTCGCAGCTTTCAGGTGGGCAGCAGCAGCGCGTGGCGCTGGCTCGCGCCCTGGTCAAGGAACCGAATATCCTGTTACTTGACGAACCCCTTTCTAACCTTGATGCAACACTCCGTATCACCATGCGGACAGAGCTTAAGAATCTTCAGAAGCGTCTTGGTTTCACCACCTTGATCGTCACTCATGACCAGATGGAAGCCATCACCATGGCCGATCGGATTATCTGTATGAATCAGGGCGAAATCGTCCAGATCGGTACGCCAGAGGATCTTTACCGACGTCCTGACGATCTCTTTGTGGCAGGATTTATCGGCTCGCCGCCCATGAATCTGGTGAAGGGGCAAGCCCTGGGGCGCTTCCTGCAACTGGGACAAATGTCACTCGAACTGAATCACGGATACGATGGCCCCGTCTGTTTTGGTCTGCGTCCAGAGGATATCAGCCTGGTTGCCCCTGATGATGCGCCGCTATGTGGAGAGGTGATGACCGTTGAGCCGATGGGACGCGAAGTGTTTTACACGATAGACACGCCAGCCGGCAGGCTCCATGCACTGGAATACGGTGAAGCAGTGCGTCATGCGCCCGGTTCCCGAATCGGTATCGCATGCCAATCCGCGCTGACCCTGATTTTTAATTCGTCCGGTAAACGCATCGTCGATCTTCATGCCAACCTCTCCGTATTCTGCCATACCGGCAAACATGTCCATGCTGCCAGCTAACAGGAAATTACCCTAATGACCCGAATCGTCTCACATCGTGGCGCCAACCATTTTGCGCCAGAGAACACCTTCTTTTCCGCAGACCTGGCGCTGGAACAGGGGGCTGATTACATTGAGCTGGATGTGCGAGAAAGTGCCGATGGCGTGCTCTATGTCATCCATGATGAAACGCTGGATCGAACCACTAACGGCACCGGCCCTGTGGGTCATGCCTTATCGCGCGATATCGATGCGCTGGATGCGGGAAGCGGATTCGACGAGCGCTTTAAAGGTGCCATGGTGCCGCGGCTTGATGCTTATCTTGAGCATTTGCGCGGTCGTGCGGGCGTTTATATCGAGCTGAAATACTGCGATCCGGCTAAAGTAGCTGCATTGGTACGGGATCTCGGTATGGTCCGTGACACATTCTTCTTTTCGTTTTCCGAGGAAATGCGCCGCGGTCTTCAGGCCGCCGCGCCGGACTTTCGTAAAATGATCACCCTTGATATCGCGATGTCGCCCTCTCTTGTGAGAACCGTCCATCATGCATCGCTCATTGAGTTGAGCGTAGAACAGATGCGTAATCGAGCCATCCTTGAAGCGAGCCGTCAGGCCGAGCTTGAAATCATGGTTTATTACGGTGGTGACGACATAGCAATTCATCAGGAAATCGCGGCGGCGGGCGTCGATTATATTAACCTTAATCGGCCGGATATTTTTAGTACAATACGTAATCAAACAGCCATGTAATATGATCGAATAGCGCACCTGAAGGTGTTTTTCATTGGGAAGCACCTTTAGAACGTCGAAGCAAAATACTGCTTTGAAATCAAAATAATCTCGATGTTTGAATTGGATGAAGGTAGTGCAAGGTTTTTACAATGAAGAGAATATTTGGATAGTGAATTCTGATTTGATAAAAGTGTATTTCCAAAGGATGTAATTTGTACTCATAAGCGAAAAGGTGTTTAACGTAAATGATTTTTTAAATGGTGCTATATTTTATTATTACATTTAAGTCTTATAGATGCATGCCGAAAAATATTTTCTTTTTTATATGTTAATTTCAAAGTGAAACTCATTAAGGTTGGAAAAGGAAAAGGAAAAGGAAAAGGAAAAGGAAAAGCGAAAATATTCTGACATTCTCTAACTTTAGATATTTTTGAGAAGGTTTTAGCTTGGTGGCTATATTTTAATTGTGTGATGAGTGTCATGGCTTTTTTTTGTTCAGGCAAGGTTTTCATTCTGTCTGAAACGATCTGAAAGTTGCCCTTGATGTGCTGAATTTTTATAAAGCAGCCAGATTATATCTATTTTTTAATTCTCAATCTTTATTAAAAGCAATGGTTTGACGTAAAGAAAAGAGCTTGGAAGTGATATGTTTCTTTAAATGCATTGATATATGATTGCTGTGCTGGATTACTCCTGTAAAAGAATTCGATGATAATTCTCCGTCAACAGAACATGTGGCATCTTAACTTTAAGCTATGATATGATAAATTTAATACTATATCGACTCAGGGCGCACTGAATGAACGATTTTGAGCAAAAACTTCTCGATAACGGTTTTTCTGCCAAGAATATCGGTAAACTCAAAAGCATCATTAACAAAGATGAATCTAAAAAAGACACACTTCAGAGTCTCGTGATTGATCTTAGCAAACGCTTTTGGGGAGGGGTCATTGCTCTGGTTATTTTGGCTCTAATTGGATTGAACGGCATTTTTAATGCAGACTCTTCAAATGCCATCCCATACATCATCGTCCTGACTTTCGCTTTCTTCGTGGTGTATTTCGTCACGCCTCTTAACTTAGCCTGGAAATCATACAAATTTATCAGGAAGAATAAACATTAGTTCTGTGCAGGATTGTTTTTCATTTGGTAAAGGTTCATACCTATTCCAGTTCCCTTGTGTATAGCACCCAAACCTTTGAGAGCGAGTGCTGGTTTACTCAGAAGCTGGACTTTGCGATAGTGATCGGTTGGTAGATATTTGTATAACCTCCATGCTTCAGGTTTTAGGGTAAGCTTGAAAAGGCCATAGTATGATGTTGTCAGGTCCACGACCTGGTAGGTTAACAATCCTAAGCGCTTATCAAAACCGAGAAAATCGGCTGCGTCTTCATATTTATCTCTTACTGGGTTAGATGGGTGAGGCACACCACTTAGCTTACCTATACTCTCAATCCCAGAACCCACACCATTCATCACCAGGGCTGAGCCTGCCACTACTCCGATAACATTGCCTGTTGTTACAGAGCCTACGATTAGACCAACCCCTGCAACAATTTGCATGCCACTCAGCACGACGCCGATACCGTCAATGACATACCCAATGACTTTTTCATGGTCATGGTAAAACTGCACAGAAGACGATACGACAGCTTCTCCTGTTCTGAGCATCCTGTCTTGAATCTTCAAGTTTTGGGTTTCCTGCTTGAGATTTTGGATGCACTCCTGACATTTGTCATCCGAGGTAGCAGTGCGGATGGTTTGAAGCTGCGAGCGGCTAAACTCTCGCACTTCATCCTGAAACTTCAGGCGAACAAGGGCATCCTTGAGATGGAACTGTGAGAGGGATGTTGCCACATTGACTAAGTGGTTGGCCTCCAGGCTTGCCATAGTCAGAAAGTAGCTTGATTGCCTGTTTCTGTCCCAGTAGTTGTCCATAACGATACCTTTGTTTAGCAGGATTTATCGAATATTAAAGTAGCGTGGGTTAAGAAACAAAACAAATACATCCAAAGCAAGGTTTGAAGAAGAGGGGGTGTAAGCACACCCGTTTTAGTTCCACGCACTTTTTGAGGTTTCCGGTTTTTCGGCCATCAGCCGGTACTCCTCCGGCGTCAGGTTATTCAGGGATTCATGAGGCCGCTCGCTGTTGTATTCCATCAGCCAGCGACTTGTGATTTCCCGAGCTTCATTCAGCGTTCTGAACAGGTAAAAATCCAGGATTTCTGTTCGGTACGTCCGGTTAAACCGTTCGATAAAGGCGTTCTGCGTTGGTTTTCCCGGCTTGATAAATTCCAGCATCACTCTATGCTCTTCAGCCCACTGTGCCAGCGTCAGTGAGACCAGTTCTGGTCCGTTGTCCATCCGCAGTTTCAGTGGATAACCCCGGTTTGCCACGATTCTGTCCAGCACCCTGACCACCCGCTGTGCCGGGATATTCAGATCGATTTCTATGGCGAGGGCCTCGCGGTTAAAGTCATCAACCACATTAAAGGTCCGGAAGCGTCTGCCGCAGACCAGCGCATCATGCATAAAATCGATGGACCAGCTCTGGTTAAGCGCTTCCGGCGTAGCCAGTCGCGCCGGGTTACGTGCGGGTAAACGCTGTTTTCCCTTGCGACGAAAATTCAGTTTCAGCAGGCAGTAAATCCGGTGAACGCGTTTATGGTTCCAGGTGTTACCCTGCCTGCGCAGCAGCTGGAACAGCTTTTTGAAGCCGTATCGCGGGTAGCGCTCTGCCAGCTCAGTCAGCACCTGGATCACCGGTTCATCACGCCGGGTATCGGGCTGGTAAAAACAGACCGTCCTGCTCAGCGATAACGTCCTGCAGGCCTGGCGAATGCTCATGGTAAATTGCGCAGTCAGGTAACCGACGAGCTCACGCTTTATCGCTGGTTTTAAAGCTTTTTTTCGATGACTTCTTTAAGTGCCCGGCATTCAAGGCTGAGATCAGCAAACATCTGTTTGAGGCGACGGTTTTCATCCTCCAGGTCTTTCATCTTTTTTATATCAGAGGCTTCCATACCGCCAAACTTCGCTTTCCAGTTGTAATAGCTGGCTTCAGAGATACCGGCTTCACGGCAGACATCCTTAACGGTACGTCCGGCTTCGACGGACTTCAGAACGGCAATGATCTGGTGTTCGGTGCATCGGGCTTTACGCATGGTGATCTCCTCACAGGACATAATCAGTATGTCGGAAGATCTCTAAAAGTGCGTGGAACTAAAACGGGTGTGCTTACACTGACACTTATCATCTGAGGTAGAATTGCGGATTGTCTGGATCTGCAAGCGGGTGAACTCCCTTATTTCATCCTGAAACCTTACACGGACTAGCGCATCCTTGAGATGGAACTGTGAGAGGGATGTGGCAACATTGACTAAGTGATTAGCCTCAAGACTTGCCATACTTAGAAAGTAGTTTGATTGTTTGTTCCTGTCCCAGTAGTTATCCATAACGGCACCTTTCTTTAACAATGATTATCAGATTTTAAAGTAACTTGAGTCGAGCAAGAAAACAAATATCTATCAATACATGAAGCCGGTAATAAATGCCTTGAATTAAGATTATCAAAGTTGGGTGATAATGACTTTTACTTTTCCCTTCGTATCAAGTGACTCAAGATCAGCCACCACTCCTTTTGGATTATTTATCCAGTATTCTGGGTCATATACAAAACAGATTAAAGTCTCACAATCTTGATGCACACTATAGCGAGCTATGTCAACAACAAGTTCCTCACCAATCTTGCTGGCACCTAATGATTTTCTTGTTTTTTTTACCTCAATTACTATTTTTTCATCTTTTAGCAGAAAGTCCTGTCGTGAAGCTGCGCCAGCAAAACTTGGCGTATATTCTTCAGGTCTTATATCATCGAAATGTAACTTCAATAAAGCATGAATTAAATCTTGAACATCATACTCATCTTTTATTTCTAGTGTTTCTCTATTGTTATACCTCTTACTTAGCTGGCGGCAAAAAGCAGGGAATCTATTAAGTAAGTTGATAATTATGTCTAAATTATCCTTCGGAGCGATTGTATTTTTTGTTGAGACTGATTTTGTATACTTCAAGTCCTGCTGAGCAGCATCGAATACAGGTTTTAACTGTTTGCTTAGTATGAGGTAGCTTGTTGAATAGAAACCCTTTTGAGCTTTTTTAAAATCATTGTAATAATCTGAATCCTTTCCAAAACTGTCTTCTAAAAGCTTTTTAGCCTTAGATATCCATGTTGTATATTTTATGTGGTCAACATATTCTTCAGTTGTGTTCATTAATGCATTATATTGTAGATGTTTTGTGGATAAAACATCTGCGAGTTCTTTTTCAAGTAATCCAAAACGTTCTTCTAAATTCTGCTGGATCATTTTTTCACCCCATGCTTTAATAGATTTTAAGTTGTATTTTTATGTGATTTACAATTTATAACAATTATCATACTGCCCAGTATATTTTTAAATAAGTAATATCAGTTGTATATAATTAAATAAATACCAACAGGCAGTAAGTTTTAAATTAAAAAATTATTTATGAGGAGGATTCCATTGCATGATTTCCTTTTTATCGAAAATGAAACACTCTTGTGTTTTCTCTCTAAGTTTTTTTAGATTTTCATCATCTATTTTACTATTAAACATTGAGAATTTACGCGATTCTTTATAGATGTCAATAATGTTTTTTGGACATATCAGGCTTATATCTTTATAAGAAAAAATGGTTACACCAGTTATAGTGAACTTATTTTCAGATTTTAGGCTTTTCTTTTCCCATTCGGGGTAATCAAATATCTCCTCAGTATAAATTTTTCCATTTATAGTATAATTATGCACTCTGAAATCCGTAACACCTGAGAACCTTAGTGAAGCATCAATTATTATCACAGGGATGGATTTGATTATAAAAGATAGCATGATAATAATAACTAAAGAGGATGATATAGCATAGTAAGTCCTTTTAAATACTGAGTTTGTTTTGTTCTTCCTTAAGAATATTTCTGCTGGAATCTGGCTTAAAATTATCACAGGTAATGACATTGATATTATACTTATTAGACTTAAAGGCGCAGACTCGTTATCTATTTGAAGTAATGGATATAATCCTATTAAAAAAATCAATGGCAGAATTGCGATCATACTGATCATAAAAGGAGGTGAAAGATGCAAACTAATTTTTTGAAACGTATTGTTATCGTCGTAATATGGCAAGCTCTTATAACTTCTACCTTCTAATATATAAAAGAATAGAGTATTTAAAACGATTGCAAGTATAAAAGTTAAAACTATTGAAGTTACAGCGATATTGGAAGGTAGCAAATATGATATTACGTCCATAGATATGATTGTAAGTGAAGATGTAACTATGATTGCTTTTATTGAATAACTGGAGCTGTCAGGGGTTTTTTTATCTTTTTGGTTCGATTTGCTTAAAAATAAAACTGAAATTATAGATGGCATAAATAAAGCAAGTGCAAATATTAATAGTGAAAAAAGTAAAAAAAAGGTTATTATGTCAAGTGTTTTTTCTTTTTCAGCCACAGCATTAAATAAATCAAGTCTGCCTAATCTATATAGATAAATCCATAATGTGGAAACACCTAAAAAATAAATGCATCCAGCAACTGATATTATATTGATGAATTTTATTGCTAATGAACTTCTTAAAATCGACATGCCTTTAGTTACCATACAAATTTTCTCACATTAGATTATTGTTGAAGTTGATTTTTAGCTATTCAATTAAAATCTATATCAGTGGTTGTCCTTAGTTTTAATGGGGCTACTTGTTTTTATATTATTTTTTTAATATAATTAATTTTGAGAGTCGGCAAGTGACATCTGATAAATTTTGACTGTTTCTGCAAATACTCTTGCTGAATCTGCATCTGAAACCATATATTCTTCTGTTACACCACTTTGAGACCGGAATGTAATATTTCCATAAATACAAATCGGAATTTGATAATTGTCTTTAAATCTACGATCAGGAGAGCCATTCTTGTTCGTCTTAGCCCAAGTATAGCCAGCTATTTCTGTGTCCTTAGGAACATCTTCTTCCTCATGAAATCCATGAGCCTCACAATTGATGTCTAACTCTCTTATATCTACTAAAGCAAATGCCCCATCTACACGAGGGATCACAGCAACACCAGGATAGAGCAAAATATCGTCACCATTGATATTTTCAAAGCGCATAGCCCTTCCTGCGAACTGAATAAGCTCAGTAGAGCTGTAACCGAAAGTTACGGGATGACGATTTACAGTTCTCGTTGCGAGAGTTCTTTCCGCGAACTGATCAGTAGACTTATCGGCGGTTATATCCCATTTTTTTATACTGGACTTCAAAGCGTCAAATGCACGAACCATTGCTGCATATGCTCGCTGTGAAGCATCACTGTTTTCGAAGTTTATAGAGATTTTGGTGTTTTCTTCCCACAACTTTAAACGAGATATTTCGGCCTGCGTTTGAGGTAACTTCATCTCAAGTTCAGCAATGCTTTTCTTATAAAACCATCGGAAAAAACTTGATTTCCGACGTGTTAATTCTTTTTTTTGCATTGATTCTTCTGCAAGAGCTTCTTTCAAATCAGACTTTACTTCCTCTCTTTGCTCTCGTGCTTTAGCAATTAAATCTCTCAAAGGTAAAAGTGAGGTACTTGTTAAAACTTCAACTGATGCACTTGATATCTCATTCATACCGCATTGAGGCATATATATTTTTGCATTGGAAGGAATGTTGTCATCAAATGATTGCGGTATATTGAATAAATGCTTTTGGGATGCAATATCTGGCTCTTCAATGATTGAAGGTTTGGTTTCATAGGGTATAGTCGATGTAGAATATGATAAACCCGAACCAGGCAACCCAAATGTTGCTTTTACCCCTCTTTGTCCGAAATTAACCGTTGCTCCAGGCACTCCTATACTTGCGCTAATACCACTTTTGGAAATGTTAAGACGGACTCCAGGAAAGAGGGTAAATGTTTTTCTGAAGCGGAGAGACATAAGTAATTCCTTGAGATAGTGAGTTAAGGAGTGATAATTGCTAACCCCTTAACTCATTAATATTTTAGTGCCAAGTTTGAAAATATATTAAAATCGCTCGCAAAATTCTATATTTAATGCTAAAAACTTTTCAGTATTAGTTTCTTTTAATAAGAATTCTTATTATCAATTCGACTGTAATGCGCTATTTTCAATGAAAGTTTTACGAGCAACATTTCCAACGATATTGGTTGAAACACCATCGAAAGTGCCCCCTATGATCCCGCCTACAATAGGTATCATCTTGCCTAAATTTATAGCTCCTTTTTCACCAAACTTCGTCAGCAGTCTAAAACCGACCTGCTTATTGATGGCAAAAATGGTTTCTTTTGAAATACTTTTGATCAACTGAGTGGACATTTTGGAACCGATGATGATGCCCGTGCTTTTGAGTATATCTTTTGCGGCATTACCTGCAAGGCAGCTATAGACAATGGTTTTTACGCGATCATCTTTTACATCATATCCGCCCATTAGAGCGATAGCCGTGATCATGCGGATTTGAACGTAAATGACTGTAGCTATGCTTGCGGGGATTGCTACAGGGAGGGTGATGATTCCCCCAAGGCCGGAGACAAATCCTGTTGTGGCTGATTTAGTATTTTGCCACCGAATGAGGGAGTTTACTTTTTCAACTAAAGTGTCATCACCTTTTAGATAGCTTTCCGCCATTTCATAGGCCGAGTCTGTTCCTGGTATGCTTCCATCCAGAGCCTTATCGTAGGCCCAGTTCAGAGCCTGCATGATTTTACCTTCGTTTAACGCTTCAGCCATTCTAAGTCCCTATTGAAATTTTGTGAAAACATAGAACTTATCGGATTGGTTAAGTTTATCTTTACAGTTAAGAGTTAAAAAAAAACCAATCAGATGATTGGTTTTTTAAGTTTATGATAAATAACACTTTAAATTTTATCTGTTAATTAAGTTGTCAAAAATATGCATCCAGCTCTTAAGCTGCAGTTCCGTATCCCGGATGCCTTCTTGCGAGTTGAAGTCACCCTTTTGGGGAAAGAACATTACTCTCCATTCTGGATACTGAACATCGTCCACTGCGATGTAAAAGCCCGATTCTCTGAAATCATGAGTGCGGTCGAGTTCTTTGTTGATACCAGCCCGTTCTCTCGTAGTAGACAAATTGTATCGCCACTCTTTGATTGCTGAGAACGGATAGGTCTTTTGTTTGTTCTCTTCCTTGAGATGGATAAGTCCTCTTTGCTGGTCGAGCTTCATAAAAGTTGAACCGAATTCATGACTCCACATCCCGTCTTGCTCGCCAAAATGGTCTCTGGTGCTGGCATTCCACTTCTTAATGCGAAATTTTTTGTAGGCAAACATCAAGAGCATGATGCTTGCGAAAATCCATACGATAGCGAGCTGGTGACCTGCTCCCCGTTGATTAATACAACCTTCAGTTAGTAATGTCGGTGGGTTTTTCTTCATGTTTCCCGTTTCGCCAGCCTGCTGCAAATTCAGATGGCGTCTGATAATTCAGCGATGAATGAGGTCTGGACTCGTTATAGTCCTGCCGCCAGTCATTAATGATTTTCCGGGCATGAAGAACATCGCTGAACCAGTGCTCATTCAGGCATTCATCCCGAAAGCGACCGTTAAAACTCTCAATAAATCCGTTTTGAGTTGGCTTGCCTGGCTGGATTAAGCGCAGCTCAACACTATGTTCAAAGGCCCATTGATCCAGCGCGCGGCAGGTAAATTCCGGACCATGATCGGTTCTTATTGTCGCAGGATATCCACGAAACAGCGCAATGCTGTCCAGAATCCGCGTGACCTGAACACCTGAAATCCCGAAAGCGGCTGTGATCGTCAGACACTCTTTCGTGAAATCATCCACACAGGTCAGGCACTTAATCCGGCGGCCGCTGGCAAGTGCATCCATGACAAAATCCATTGACCATGTCATGTTCGGCGCATCCGGGCGGAGAAGCGGAAGCCGTTCAGTCGCCAGACCCTTACGGCGGCACCTGCGTTTTACACACAGACCGTTAAGGTGATAGATGCGGTAAACCCGCTTATGGTTGACGTGAAGGCCCTCCCGGCGCAATAACTGCCAGATCCGCCGGTAACCAAATCGCCGGCGTTCAAGTGCCAGCTCTGTGATCCGTAGAGACAGTTGCGCGTCAGCAGCAGGACGCTGGGCCGAATAACGGCAGGTTGAAAGTGACAGACCAGCCAGACTGCAGGCACGGCGTTGCGACAGACCCATTGCCTCACACATGACCTCCACGGCTTCCCGCTTCTGGTCTGTCGTCAGTACTTTCGCCCCAGAGCCACCTGAAGTGCCTCCTTATCCAGCATGGCTTCGGCAAGGAGCTTCTTGAGGCGGGCGTTCTCCTCTTCAAGCGACTTGAGCCGCTTCACTTCGGGAACTTCCATGCCGCCGAACTTCTTGCGCCAGGAGTAAAAGGTGGCATCTGAAATGGCATGCTTGCGACAGAGTTCCCGGGCCGAAACCCCGTCTTCTGCCTCGCGGAGAATACTGATGATCTGTTCGTCGGAAAATCGCTTCTTCATGGGGATGTCCTCATGTGGCTTATGAAGACATTACTAACATCACGGTGTATTAATCAACGGGGAGCAGGTCACAGTCTATTCATCAGTTCTGGCAAACGCTCCAAAGAAAGGGCAGGGCGATGAACACTTTTAGTGGAAACAACAGCACCAGCGAGGTCATTTGCAGGATTCTGTTCAATCAACGCATTGTGAACGGCATACCTCATTACCGCCGTAATGCGCTGTTGTAAGCGGGAAGCCAGTTCATTGTGTCCTGAAGCTTCTGCTTTTTTCAAAGGAACCAATAAATCACGAGTTTTTAGCTCGCTGATATTACGTTTGCCGATGACAGGGAAAACATGGGAAACAAGGCTGTTCAAAACAGTTGTTCTATGACTGTCTGACCAGGTTCTGTTACTGGTATGCCATTGTCGTGCAACTTGCTCAAATGTTAGCAAGCCTTTGCTCTCAATCTTTTGCGCTTTTCGCTTCTCACTTGGGTCTACATGGTTTGCGACAAGCTGACGAGCTTCGTCTCTTCGTCGTCTGGCTTCAGACAATGAAACCTCAGGATATACACCCAGTGCGAGAATTTTCTGTTTGCCAGCGAAGCGATACTGGAAACGCCAGTATTTGGAACCACTTGTGGTGATCAAAAGATGCATACCATTACCGTCTGTCAATTTGACAGGTTTATCAGAAGGCTCTGTATTTCTTACTGTTAACTCAGTTAGCGCCATACTAAAAACCCTCTTCTGATGGTATCTGCATTATCGAACTTAAAATACCAACATATGTACCAACAAAACAGAGTGGATTTTGAAATATGACGGTGTACGTTAACGGGCTATAAAAGGAAGGTAAGTGTTTGAAGTTGAAGAGTTGACTAGACTTTAAAATACTTAGATGGGCTAACATATGGTGTCCCCTGCAGGAATCGAACCTGCAACTAGCCCTTAGGAGGGGCTCGTTATATCCATTTAACTAAGGAGACGCCAGCGCAGTATACCGCAGTTAGGCGGCAGGATTCACTACACCGCCGCGCGTTTGCTCATTCTGTCAGCAATTTAGCGTTCTTCTTGTTGCTGCTGACGTTTTTTCTCCGCTTTACGTCGTTCCGCTTTCGCCTTTGCCTGGGCAACTTCGCCCATATCATTGCGAATCTGCGCATGGCTGATCAGGGCGAAAATCAGCGTACCGCCCGTCAGATTGCCCAACAGCGTCGGGATAGCAAAGGGCCAGAGAAACTCGGTCCAGGGAATGCTGCCGTTGAATACCAGGTAAAGCACTTCGACGGAACCCACCACGATATGCGCCAGATCGCCCAGCGCGACCAGCCAGGTCATCATCACAATGACAAACAGCTTGGCGGCACCGGCATAGGGGAACATGCAGACCATGGTGGCAATGATCCAACCTAAAATCACCGCATTCGCAAACATCTCGCCCGGCGTATGTTCCATTACCTTCATGCTGATGTCGGTAAAGGCCTGGCGGGTGGCTTCATCAAAAATCGGCATTTCAGTAAACGCCAGAGCTGCGAACGCTGTCCCGATAAGATTACCCAGCAGCACAATGCCCCACAGGCGAAGCAATAAGCCAAGATTGCTCACAGTAGGTTTGTGCATAAAGGGCAGGACGGCGGTCACGGTGTTTTCAGTGAAAAGTTGCTGCCGTGCCATAATCACAATCACAAAGCCAAAGGTGTAGCCAAGATTTTCCAGTAAAAACGCGCCGGGCACGCCATCCAGATGCACCTGAAAAATGCCCTTAGCCATCAGCGAGGCGCCCATCGACAGCCCGGCAGCAATAGCTGACCACAGCAGCGCCATACCGTCACGTTCCAGCTCTTTTTCCCCGTCCTGACGAATCTCCTCATGGATAGCGGCGGCGCGAGAGGGCAGGGCGTCTTCATCCACTTCAATATCCTCTTTGCCCTGTTCTTTCTCTTCGCTGTCTACGCCGTTAGGTCCCTGACTGGTGCTTGATGAAGGCTTCATGTTTTCTCCTGGTAACAGTGCAAATGCGTTATAAGCGTAGTCGTTTTTTGGCTCGCGAAATTGTTTCTACAACAGCTAACAAAAGTTACAACATTTTGCTGTGGTGCGCTTTTTGTCCGCTTAACGTCGTGAAAAGCACGAATATCTAACCTCAGTGGGAAAGGGGGCCGCGCACGGTCTTCGGCACACTGCAACATTGTGCTATCATTTGCGCCTTATTTGGCTGGCGCGATTTACCCCTCCATGTTGGAAATCATGAATCTGCTTTGTGTGCGTGATGAACGTGCGCTCTTTGAGGCGCTCACGTTTCGCGTGTCGGCAGGTGATATCGTACAAATTGAAGGGCCAAACGGGGCCGGTAAAACGTCGCTGCTACGGATTCTGGCCGGGTTGAGCACGCCTGAACACGGCGAGGTGCGTTGGCAGTCGCAGCAAATTCATCAGCAACGCGATGTCTGGCATCAGGCCATGCTTTATCTTGGGCATCTGCCGGGGATCACCTCGGCGTTGTCGGCGCTGGAAAATCTACGCTTTTATCATCCGAACTGCCGCGATGAGCACATTTTTACTGCACTGGCCAGCGTCGGACTGGCGGGCTATGAAGACGTGCCAGCCGCACAGCTCTCTGCAGGGCAACAGCGGCGAATCGCGCTGGCCCGGCTGTGGCTGACCCAGGCAACCCTGTGGATTCTGGATGAACCCTTAACCGCTCTTGATCCTGTCGGCGTCGAGACCTTAATGGGGCGCTTTGCGGAACACGCGCAACAGGGCGGTTCTGTTATTGTGACGAGTCATCAGGCGCTGCCGGGGCTGAACGGCCAGATAAAAACCGTTCGCCTGCATGCCATGGAGTGGCAGTAATGTTGTGTCGTCTTATTCAACGTGAATTACGCATCGCCTGTCGTCGCGGTGCGGAGGTGGTTAATCCACTGTGGTTTTTCCTGATCGTGATTACGCTTTTCCCGTTGGGTATCGGTCCCGATCCTCAGCAACTGGCCCGGATCGCGCCTGGTATTGTCTGGGTTGCCGCGTTGCTCTCCTCGCTGCTGGCGCTGGAAAGGCTGTTTCGCGATGACTTCAATGACGGCACGCTGGAGCAACTTTTATTGTCTTCCACGCCGCTGCCGGTCGTGGTGCTGGGCAAAGTGATTGCCCACTGGCTGGTCACCGGCTTGCCGTTAATCCTGTTTTCGCCGCTGGCGGCTCTGTTGCTGTCCCTGGATATCCCGAGCTGGCGAGCGGTGGCACTGACGCTGCTGCTGGGAACACCGACGCTGAGTTTTCTTGGCGCAATTGGGGTGGGGCTGACTGTGGGATTACGTCGTGGTGGCGTGCTGCTCAGCCTGTTGGTCCTGCCGTTGGCGATTCCTGTCTTGATTTTTGCCAGTGCGGCCATTGATGCCGCAGGACAGGGCGTCGCCATTGGCGGGTATCTGGCGTTGCTGGGGGCGATGCTGGTCGCGAGTGCAACGCTGGCGCCTTTTGCCACCGCCGCGGCGTTGCGGATTACGCTGCACTAAATCAGCACGCCTCAGACGTGTTATTAGCGTTTATTTTAATGTGAGCAATTGAACATGTGGAAAGGATTACATCAGCTGGCTAAGCCCGAACGGCTCTATCAGTTGTGCGGTCGCCTGCTGCCGTGGTTTGCTCTGGCCAGTGCGGCGGTACTGCTGCTGGCCTGGGTATGGGGATTTGGCTATGCACCGGCAGACTACCAGCAGGGTGACAGCTTTCGCATTATGTATATCCACGTTCCGGCGGCCATGTGGTCGATGGGGATATACAGCGCGATGGCCGTTGCGGCGTTCACGGGGCTGGTCTGGCAGATGAAAATGGCCGATTTAGTGTCAGCGGCGATGGCGCCAATCGGTGCCGTGTTTACCTTTATCGCGCTGGTCACCGGTTCTGCCTGGGGCAAGCCGATGTGGGGAACCTGGTGGATATGGGATGCCAGACTGACGTCAGAACTGGTGCTGCTGTTTTTATATCTGGGCGTGATTGCGCTGTATCAGGCCTTCGACGATCGTCGCATGGCCGGGCGGGCCGCAGGCGTGCTCATTTTGGTCGGGGTGATCAATCTGCCCATCATTCATTTCTCTGTGCAGTGGTGGAATACCTTACATCAGGGATCGTCCGGGTTGCTGCAACAGGCGATCGCGCCGCCGATGCGCACGCCGCTGCGCTGGGCCATCCTGGGTGACCTGCTGTTGTTTATCACCTTAACGCTGATGCGCTTACGTAACCTGATCCTGCTTACGGAACGTAAACGTCCCTGGGCAATTGCCCTGGCGAAGACAAGGAGCAAAGTATGACGCCCGCTTTTGCCTCATGGCATGACTTCGTTGCCATGGGCGGCTACGCCTTTTATGTGTGGCTGGCGGTGGCAGGCACGCTGGTGCCGCTTTTCGCCCTGATCTTGCATAGTAGGTGGTCACACCGACGTTTGCTGGCGGACATTCGCCAGCGTGATGCACGGGAGCGCCGCCTGCGAGCGGCCAACGTTCAACGTACCGCCAACCCTACGGCAGGAGAAGAGAAGTGAATACCCGCCGTCGTAATCGCCTGTATGTCGTGGTGGCGATACTTACCGGACTTGGGCTGGCGACCGCACTGGTGATGTATGCGCTGCGGTCCAATATCGATCTGTTTTATACGCCGGGTGAAATCCTGGAGGGAAAAGGCGATGCGCATATCAAGCCTGAGCCCGGACAGCGCCTGCGCGTGGGCGGCGTCGTGATGCCTGGCAGCGTAACGCGGGATCCCCACACGCTGGCGGTTTCCTTCCAGCTTTATGATGGTCGCGGTGTGGTCAACGTGAGCTTTGTCGGCATTTTACCGGATCTGTTCCGCGAAGGTCAGGGCGTTGTCGCGCAGGGCGTACTTGAGCCCGGCAACCTGATCAAAGCCAACGAAGTGCTGGCAAAACATGATGAAAACTACACGCCTCCCGAAATCAGCACCGCGATGAAACCCGCACCCTCTGCGCAACAGGCCGCGAATAACCCGGCAGGACGTACACCATGATGCCAGAACTGGGCAGTTTCTTACTCTGTCTTGGATTAGCGTTGGCGCTGCTGCTCAGCGTCTATCCGCTGTGGGGCGCCTGGCGCCAGGATGCCCGCCTGATGGGCATGGCACGTCCGCTTGCCGTTGGCCTGTTTGCCTGCGTCGCGGGGGCTTTTATGCTGCTGGTCTGGGCGTTTATCGTTAACGATTTTACCGTGAGCTATGTCGTCAACAACTCAAACTCACTGCTGCCGGTTTACTACCGCATTGCGGCCACCTGGGGCGCGCATGAAGGCTCGTTACTGCTGTGGGTGCTGCTGCTGAGTGGCTGGACGCTGGCCGTGGCAATCTTCAGCCGCGGTATGCCGCAGGACGCGCTGGCCCGGGTGTTGTCAGTGATGGGGATGATCAATCTGGGCTTTTTGCTGTTTATCATCCTCACCTCCAATCCCTTCAACCGAACGCTGCCCGATTTTCCCGTAGACGGTCGCGATCTTAACCCAATGTTGCAGGATATCGGCCTGATCTTTCATCCGCCACTGCTGTATATGGGCTATGTCGGCTTCTCCGTGGCCTTTGCTTTTGCCATCGCCTCATTAATGGCGGGACGGCTGGATACCGCCTGGGCGCGCTGGTCGCGTCCCTGGACTACCGCCGCCTGGTTATTCCTGACCATTGGGATTGTGCTGGGTTCCGCCTGGGCGTATTACGAACTGGGCTGGGGCGGCTGGTGGTTCTGGGACCCGGTGGAAAACGCCTCCTTTATGCCGTGGCTGGCGGGCACCGCCTTAATGCACTCGCTGGCGGTTACGGAAAAACGCGGCACCTTCAAGGCCTGGACGGTGCTGCTGGCTATTACCGCGTTCTCCCTGAGCCTGCTCGGCACCTTCCTGGTCCGTTCCGGCGTGCTGGTCTCGGTACATGCTTTCGCCTCCGATCCGGCGCGCGGCATGTTTATTCTCGCATTTTTGGTCATCGTGATTGGCAGCTCGCTGCTGCTGTATGCCATTAAAGGCGGCCAGGTGCGCAGTCGGGTGCAAAACGAGCTCTGGTCGCGAGAATCTTTTCTGCTGGGGAATAACGTGCTGCTAATCGCGGCCATGCTGGTGGTCCTGCTCGGCACGCTGTTACCGCTGGTGCATAAACAGTTAGGGCTGGGCAGCATTTCCGTTGGCGAACCCTTCTTTAATACCATGTTCAGCTGGTTAATGGCTCCGCTGGCGTTAATGCTCGGTATTGGGCCGTTAGTGCGCTGGCGACGCGATGAACCACAAAAACTGGTTCGTCGTCTGCTGATAGCGCTGCTCGTGACGCTGCTGGCCTCTGTGCTGCTGCCCTGGTGGTTGCAGGATCGTGTTCAAGCCATGACGGTGGTGGGATTACTGATGGCGGTATGGATCATCCTGTTGACCCTGATGGAGCTGCATGAGCGTGCCACTCATCGTCATCGTTTTTTTACCGGATTACGTCACCTTTCGCGCAGTCACTGGGGCATGGTGCTTGGACATCTCGGCGTGGGCGTCACCGTTATTGGCATTGCGTTCAGTACCCAATACAGCGTTGAGCGCGACGTGCGCATGAAAGCGGGCGACAGCGTCGATATCCATCACTACCATTTTGTTTTTCGTGATGTTCAGAACTTACAAGGCCCTAATTACAGCGGCGGCGTGGCGGTCATTGACGTTTCCCGCAAGGGCAAGCCGGAAGCCGTGTTGTATGCGGAAAAACGCTTTTACTCTGCCGCGCGCACCATGATGACCGAGGCGGCGATCGACGGCGGCTTTACCCGCGATCTTTACGCCGCGCTGGGTGAAGAGCTCAGTGACGGTAGCTGGGCGGTGCGTATCTACTACAAACCCTTCGTCCGCTGGATCTGGTTTGGCGGCTTGTTTATGGCCGTCGGAGGGCTGTTCTGTTTGCTCGACCCGCGCTATCGCTCGCGCAAGAAAGCCGATCGTGAGGTGCGGACATGAAAAAAATTCTATTTGTTCCGCTGGGATTATTTTTACTGCTGGCTGCCGCGCTGCTGTGGCAGCTGTCACGTAATGCGGAAGGGGACGATCCTTCACGGCTGGAATCGGCCTTAATTGGTAAGCCCTTGCCCGTGTTCAGGCTGGAGGCGCTGGATAAGCCAGGCAAAACCTATGATCAGCAAACGTTGATCACCGGTAAACCACTGTTGCTGAACGTCTGGGCGACCTGGTGTCCGACCTGCCGCGCCGAGCATCGCTATCTTAATGAGCTGGCAGAGCAGGGCGTTCGGGTTGTAGGGTTGAACTACAAAGACGATCGCCAGAAGGCAGTAACCTGGCTGAACACGCTGGGTAATCCTTATGCGCTCAGCCTGTATGACGGTAACGGGATGTTGGGCCTCGATCTCGGCGTTTATGGCGCACCTGAAACCTTTTTGATTGATGGCAAAGGCATTATTCGCTATCGCCATGCTGGCGATCTGAACCCGCGCGTCTGGCAACAGGAAGTCAAACCCTTGTGGGATAAATACACGAAGGAGAGCGGCGCATGAGATCCCTGATGATGATGCTCTGTGGGCTGCTGTTTAGCGCCAGCCTGTGGGCCGCGATTGATACCTATGCGTTTGACTCCGTGGCGCAGGAGGAGCAGTACCGTGAAATCACGGCCTCGCTGCGCTGTCCCAAATGCCAGAACAACAGCATCGCCGATTCTAATGCGATGATTGCGTCAGATATGCGGTTGAAAGTTTATCAACTGATGAAGCAGGGGCAGAGCCGTCAGCAAATCATCGACTATATGGTGGCGCGTTATGGCAATTTCGTCAGTTACCAGCCGCCTGTCACGCCCTCAACACTGATCCTGTGGGCTGGCCCGGCGCTGTTTGTGATTGTGGGCGGTACCGTGATCGTGTGGCGTAGTCGTCAGCGTAAAACCCGAAGCGAGCTTGATGACCAGGAACAACAGCGTCTGGCGGCGATTCTGAAGTCGGACAGGAAACGATAATGGCTGTCTTTTTACTCACGATTTTTCTGCTGCTGCTGGCGGCCAGCGTACTGTTTTTAGCCGCAGGCTGGCGTCAACGTGAAACCCACACGGCAGCGCGCGACAACCTTAATACGCATTTTTATCGGCAGCGGCTGGCTGAGATGACCCTGGACGAAGAGCAGGGCGTGATTGCCGATCGCGCCGTGATGGAGCAGGAGTTACAGCAAACCCTGCTTAGCGATATTCCGCCCGCTTCGGATGCCCACTCGCACCGCAGCCGTCGCTGGGTGCTGTTACCCGGCCTGATCGTTTTAGTTATCGTGTCACTGGCAAGCTATCTTAAAACCGGTGGCTTAACGCAGTTAAGTGGCTGGCTCCAGGTGCAGGAAGCGTATCCGGCGCTGCGCGCCCAGCTCATGGATCCCCATGCCCGGCCACTTACCCAAGAGCAGCTCTCTCGCCTGCAGCTCGGTTTGCGCAGCCAGCTGCAAACCGAACCTGATAACCTCAGTGGCTGGGCGATGCTGGGCCGCCTCGGTATGGTACTCAACAATGCCACGGGCGCGCGTCAGGCTTTCGAGCATGCGTTGCAGCTGGCACCGAATAATTTTGCCCTGCAGCAGGATTATGCTGAGGTGCTGACGCGATCGGGCGATCCTCAGGATAACCGCCAGGCCGGGCTGCTGCTCAAGGATCTGCTTAAACAGCATCCGCAGGATATCCGCACCCTAAGCCTGCTGGCCTATAATGCGTTTGAACAACAGCAGTATTCGCAGGCGATAGACAGCTGGCAAACCCTGTTGCAGGTGTTACCGGCCGACGATCCTCGTCGTGAGGGCATTGCGCGCAGCATTGAGCAAGCCAAAACCGATGCAGGGCAGCAAAGCAGTCAACTAACGGTCGAGGTGACGCTTTCTCCCCAGGCAGAAAAAATGTTACCGCCGGGCGGAGTCATGTATATTTCGGTGACTGACGGCGTCTCGCCGGTGCCGGTGGCGGTGAAACGCGTCTCGCCCGGACACTTTCCCGTGTCGCTGACGCTGGATGACAGCAATGCCATGTTACAGGACCGACGTCTTTCAACGCAGAAACAGATTCAGGTTCGCGTCAGGATTGCACGAAATGGCCGCGCAAATCCTGAGCCGGGCGACTGGTTTGGCGTCAGCGCGATAGTCCCCTGGGATGGCCATCAGCACATTGACGTCGCGATTGATAAACAGCAGCCTTAACCGGCTGGCGTCTGGCAATGTCTGAATCTGCCAACCGCACGGGAGATATCAGCTATGCTTGCTGGACTGCGCTGATCTACCCGCTGAAACTCAGCAGGGTATAAATAACTTATATGCACAGGGAGAAAAAAATGGATCACCGCCTGACCAGCCTGGCTTTGACCAGTGTGCTTCTGGTTGGTTGTGCCAGTTCAAAGCCTGCTGACGATGCGCCTGCAGGGCGTAGCGATCCGCTTGAAGGTTTTAACCGCACAATGTTTAACTTCAACTATAACGTGCTGGACCCTTACGTGCTGCGCCCTGTGGCAGTGGCCTGGCGCGACTATGTTCCCGTGCCTGCGCGCGCAGGCCTCAGCAACTTCCTGGGCAACCTCAGCGAACCTGCCAGTATGGTAAATGCGATTCTGGTCGGCGAGCCGCGCAATGCAGGTATCCACTTTACACGTTTCTTCCTGAATACGGTGCTGGGGCTGGGCGGTTTCATTGATGTCGCCGGTAAAGCCAATCCGGAACTGGCGCGCCAGGGACCGCAGCGTTTTGGTACCACGCTCGGTCACTATGGCGTGGGCTATGGCCCTTATGTGCAGTTACCGGCCTATGGCAGCTTCACGATACGTCAGGACGGCGGTGATTACGTCGATACGCTTTATCCTGTGCTTGGCTGGTTGACCTGGCCCATGTCCATCGGTAAATGGACGCTGGAAGGCATCGAATCGCGCGCACAGTTGCTGGACTCGGATGCAATCCTGAAACAGCAACGCGATCCTTACGCCTTTATCCGTAGCGCCTACTTCCAGCGCTACGACTTCCTGGCGCGCGGCGGCAAGCTGAAGCCAGAAGAAAATCCGAATGCGGCGGCGATCCAGGACGATCTGAAAGACATTGATTCGCAGTAAATCTTGGCCCGCCAGAAGCCGCCTGTCGCAAGGGCGGCCTGATAAGCGGCCCGGGGTGATGACGTGAAGCTGTTACAGGGTTGTCACCAGACTGAATGACGTGTGACGTTCCCATGAGCAATAAAAAAGCGACACTCAGTGTCGCTTTTTTTATGCATTTCCCGCATCAGAACTTGTAGTTGAAGCTTGCGCCATACAGCCAGGCTTTACCACTAGAGTTAAAGGTATAGGAGCCTTCCTGCACGGTCACTTTCTGACCGTGCATGTAAGACACGCCGACGTCTACCGATGCATCGTCGTTAAACGCATAAGAGGCACCGGCGCTCAGCCACAAACGGTCCTGATCCGGGATAGAGATAGAACGCTTGTCAGCCGGAACCGGGCTGTCATCAAAGGCGATACCGCTGCGGAAGGTCCAGTTTTTGTCGTACTGGTAGGTGGTACCCAGTGCGATGCGGTAGGCATCGTGGAAACCTTCATCTTTATAGAACAGCGTCTGGCCGTTTGAGCCCGTTGCTTTCAGCTCCTGAAACTGACTCCAGCTGGTGTAGGCCAGGCTATAGTGCACGGCCCACTGTGGTGCCACTTTATGCCAGCCTGAAACTTCCCACATTTCCGGCAGGTTCAGGGTCAGTGACCCCGGAATGGTGTTACCGCTTGTGCCAAAAGGCGCACCGGGGATGTTAAAGGCATTGAGGGCAGTAGGCAGATTACTTTTGTAATCCCCATCGAAATCGATTTTCACTTCAGAGCGGTAGGTGAAGCCGAAACGGTTGTTTTCATCGACTTCATAAAGAATACCGGCGTTCCAGCCATAGCCCCATTCATCTCCCTTCAGACGAGCAATCTGGGTATCCGCAGGAATTCTGAGTGCCGAGAAGGATTCGCCAGCGTAGCGCTCAATTTTTGCTTTGGCATAAACCGCATCAAAGCCCACACCGAAGCTGAAGTGTTCATTAAGACGATAGGCCGTACTGAGGTTCAGGTTAGCGGTCATCAGATCGGTTTTTCCACCGAATCCGCCCGCGGTATAACCGTTGTTAAACTCTGTCGCCAGGCCGTAGTTAGACGTCGCTGACGCGCCTACCCACCACTTGTCATTGAGAGGCTGGACGTAATGCAGGTTAGGGATCCACTGATTCGGTGCGATGTTTTTCGCGTCCAGGCTGCGGCCCGTCGGGCTTTGGCCACTGATATCCACTTCAGGATCGATGTAAACCGCACCGATTGAAAATTCAGGGCGATCCATGAGTGCCATGGTTGCCGGGTTACGACTGGCTGAGGCCGCCGTATCACCCATTGCGCCTTCGCCAGAATAAGCGCGACCTAAACCAATGGAAGAAAATTCATTTAACTGAAATCCGGCTGCATATACGTTAGAGGAAATAAGCGCTACTGCAGCTGCCACGGCTGACTTTGCGAACAGGTTTTTATGGTTCATGACCACAACCTCATGTGAATTATTATTTAACGTTGTGACGTCGCGTAACAAGGAACGGCGGATTGTATGGACTGATGTCAAATGCACATATCAGACCAGTGCGGAGAGTATAGGTCCGACCTGTACACATGTTGCAATATTGTTTTTAAAATATTTCCAATTTGATAGGTGAAAATTCGATCTGCTTAACACTTCTCGGGAATAAATGGGCAGAGCGGCAGGAGCAAAACTGATCCACATCAAATTTTATTGTGATATTCGTCACTTAGCGCGGTGTGTGTAGCGGGTTGATAAGCCAGAGCGTAAAATTTTCAGCAGAAAACTCATCCACCTTATGATGTGATGTCAGGAGAAAATCATGACAAATGCTTTAAAAAAATGTAGCGCGACGGAAACGGCTGCCTGCTGTTGCGTTGATGTTGGTACGGTGATGGATAATTCAGACTGTACGGCCAGCTGGTCAGCATGGTGTAAAGATCGCGCCGATGCCGAAACGAAACTGGCGCAGCTGACGGAAAGGGCGCGTCAGGTCGAGTCAGAACCCTGCGTTATCGATTCCAGCATGGTAGAAGAGGCCGGTGGCGTGCAGCTTAATATCGACTTTACCTTTAGCTGTCAGGCCGAAACCCTGATTTTCCAACTGGGTTTACGTTAAACATTTCGGCGCCGCTGCTCCGCGGCGTTTTTCATTTTCGTGTTTCTTATCTCACTTTTCTCCTCCTGATGTTGGCGGCGCACCCGCTTGTGGTTAACACTGTGGATCAGGTCAGACCTCTTTCGGCAATGATGCCTCGGTCACGATGTACAGGTGGATACAATGAGCAAAGCGCAGTCACTGCTGACGCGTAATGGCGAGCGCATCGCCATAACCCACGGATTACGTACGCCTTTTCTTCGCCAGGCCACGGGTTTTCACGGCATCCCTGCGGTTGAACTGGGTCGCATGGTGATCAGCGAAATCATGGCCCGAAGTGAACTCCCGGTTGAGGTGATTGAGCAACTGGTCTTCGGTCAGGTGGTGCAAATGCCGGAAGCGCCAAACATTGCACGTGAGATCGTCTTAAGCAGTGGCCTGAGCGTCAATACCGATGCTTATAGCGTCAGCCGCGCCTGCGCCACCAGCTTTCAGGCGGTGGCAAACGTCACCGAAAGCTTACTGGCAGGTACGATTTCTGCCGGCATCGCAGGCGGGGCGGACTCCTCCTCTGTGCTGCCCATTGGGGTCAGTAAAACGCTGGCGCGCGCGCTGGTGGATATGAATAAAGCGCGTGGCTTTTCACAGAAGCTGCACATTCTCCGGCGGCTGCGCCCTAAAGATCTGTTACCGGTTCCGCCTGCCGTTGCGGAGTACTCCACGGGATTACGTATGGGGGATACCGCAGAGCAGATGGCCAAAACGCATGGCATCAGCCGGGAAGAGCAGGATGCATTGGCCCTGCGCTCGCATCAGCGCGCGGCCCAGGCCTGGCAGTCAGGCGTACTGAGTCAGGAGGTGATGGCCGCCTTTGTGCCGCCGTGGAAAGCGCCCATCGAGCAAGATAATAATGTGCGTATGGATGCAAAAGCCGCCGATTATGCCCGGCTGCGTCCGGCATTTGACCGTCAGCACGGTACCGTTACTGCGGCAAACAGTACGCCGCTTACCGATGGGGCTGCGGCGGTCATTTTAATGCGTGAAGGCCGGGCAAAAGAGCTTGGAATACAGCCGCTGGGCTATTTACGCAGCTATGCGTTTACCGCTATCGACGTCTGGCAGGACATGCTGTTAGGGCCGGCCTACGCCTCGCCGCTGGCGCTGGATCGTGCCGGGATAACCTTAAAGGATTTGACCCTGATTGATATGCACGAAGCCTTTGCCGCTCAGACATTAAGCAACCTGAAAATGTTCCGTGATGAACGTTTTGCCCGGGACGTGTTGAACCGCGCCCATGCGCTGGGCGAAGTTGACGAGGCACGTTTTAATGTCTCGGGCGGATCGATCGCCTTTGGGCATCCGTTTGCCGCAACCGGCGCACGCATGATTACCCAGACGTTAAATGAATTACGCCGCCGGGGCGGCGGGCTGGGTTTAGTCACAGCCTGCGCCGCCGGGGGTTTAGGGGCAGCAATGGTTCTGGAGGCCGAATAATGGAACAGAGCGCGTTCACATTACAGATGCGGGACGATCATGTAGGCGTGATCACCATTGATGTACCCAATGAAAAGATGAATACGCTTAAAGCGGCATTCGCGGCACAGATTGCGGCAATTATTGCGGAAGCACGCAAGCATCCGCAACTGCTGGGACTGGTGCTGATTTCAGGCAAACCTGACAACTTTGTTGCAGGGGCCGATATCAGCATGATCGATCGCTGCCAGAGCGCCCACGAGGCAGAAGCGCTGGCCAGACAAGGGCAGGACGTGATGGCGGCGATTGCGGCATTGCCATTTCCTGTGGTGGCGGCAATCCATGGTGCTTGTCTGGGCGGCGGGCTTGAGCTGGCGCTGGCCTGCAACGCGCGCATCTGTTCGCTGGACGATAAAACCCGTATTGGCCTGCCTGAAGTGCAGTTGGGGCTGCTGCCGGGGTCGGGCGGCACGCAGCGCCTGCCTCGCTTAATCGGCGTACAGAAAGCCTTACCGCTTATCCTTACCGGTAAGAACCTGCGGGCCAGGCAGGCGAAAAAGCTGGGCATTGTTGATGATGCCGTGCCGCAGGCCATCCTGCTTGACGCCGCCGTTGGACTGGTGAAGAAAGGGAAATACCGCAGAGCGCCGCTGCCCCTGCGCGATCGTCTGCTGCAGGGCCCGATGGCTCGTCAGGCGCTGTTCGCACTGGCCAGACGCGAAACCGATCGTAAAACCCAGGGTAACTACCCAGCGGCACGACGCATTATCGAGGTGGTTCGCATCGGCCTGGAGCAGAGCAGCCAGGCCGGTTACGCCGCGGAAGCGCGGGCGTTTGGCGAACTGGCGATGACGCCAGAGTCGGCCGCGCTGCGCAGCCTGTTTTTTGCTTCCACCGCCATCAAGAAAGAGAACGGCACCCAAGCTGAACCACGACCACTCCAACGGGTCGGTGTGCTGGGCGGCGGGCTGATGGGCGGCGGGATCGCCAGCGTCAGCGCCGTTAATGCGGGGCTACCGGTGCGCATCAAGGATATCAGTCTTAAAGGCATCAACCATGCCCTGCAAACCAGTTGGGATCTGCTGAGTAAAAAAGTGAAACGCCGGCAAATCAGTCCGGCACAGCGTCAGCAGCAGATGGCGCGCATCAGCGGCAGCACCGACTATCAGGGATTCACCCAGCGCGATATCGTGATTGAGGCGGTCTTTGAGGACCTGGATCTGAAAAGACAGATGGTGGCGGACGTCGAGGCGAACTGTCAGCCTCAGACGATCTTTGCTTCCAATACCTCATCGATTCCCATTGCAGAGATTGCGGCGACGGCACGGCGTCCGGAGAACATCATCGGCCTGCACTATTTTAGCCCGGTGGAAAAAATGCCGCTGGTCGAGGTGATCCCGCATGCCACGACCTCGCCTGAAACGCTTGCCAGTACGGTAATGCTGGCACGGAAACAGGGTAAAACGCCGATAGTGGTGGCCGATAAACCTGGTTTTTACGTCAACCGTATCCTCACACCTTACATCAACGAGGCCATGCGCTGCGTGGTGGAGGGGGAACCGATCGATCACATTGATCGGGCGCTGGTGAAGGCGGGATTCCCTGTGGGGCCGGTTCAGCTACTGGATGAAGTTGGCATTGATGTCGGCAGTAAGATTTCACCGGGCCTGCAGCAGGCTTATGGCGAGCGGTTTGCCGCGCCTTCCGCGCTGGATGCCGTGATCAAAGACGGTCGCAAAGGACGCAAAAACGGTAGGGGATTCTACCTGTACGGATCGTCGCGTCTGTCGCGTAAGAAGGTCGATCCGGCGGTGTACGGCTTAGTGAAGACCCGGCCGGTGGCAAAGCAAAGCGGCGCGCAGATTGCCGAACGGTGCATGATGATGATGTTAAACGAAGCGGTGCGTTGCCTGGATGAGCAGGTTATCCGCTCGCCGCGGGACGGCGATATCGGTGCGGTGTTTGGCATTGGTTTTCCCCCCTTTTTGGGCGGGCCGTTCCATTACATCGACAGGCTGGGCGCGGCAGAAATCGTCAACAGATTAACGCGGCTTCAGCAACAGTACGGGGACCGTTTTGCGCCCTGTGACGCGTTGCTGCGCGCAGCGGAGCAGCAGACAAAGTTTTACACTTCTTCATAAATTCGAATACCCACTCCGATTCAGGGGGTTAGAAACGCGCCGCACAAGCGTGAGGCGCTGCACGAATCTGACAGGTGCTTATTTAATAAACAACCGGTTGACTATACTGAAGTCATTAGGGTACAACACGACGTTCATTCGCAGAATGAAGCGCCTCATGCGGATGCATCAGGCGATGTCGACAAACAACAGCGGTGCTTTATGCAAGTTTTTATCATGCGTCACGGCGATGCGGCTCTTGAGGCTGCCAGTGATTCAGTCAGGCCTTTAACGCTTTGTGGATGTGACGAATCACGTCAAATGGCGAACTGGTTAAAAGGTCAGTCTGTTGACATTGAACGTGTACTGGTCAGCCCCTATCTCCGTGCGCAGCAGACGCTTGCCACATTTCGTGAGGCGTTCCCTTTGCCAGAAGGGGAGGATATTTTGCCGGAACTGACCCCCGGCGGCGATCCCGGTCTGGTCGGATGCTATTTGCAGGCACTGGCGAATGAAGGGGTTAAATCGGCGCTGGTTATCTCCCACTTGCCACTGGTGGGCTATCTGGTGTCGGAGCTTTGCCCCCAGGAAACCCCACCGATGTTTGCCACCTCGGCCATTGCCTGCATTGACTTCGATCCGGCTGAAAGTCAGGGCAAACTGTTATGGCAGGTCAGCCCCAAAAAACTCGCGAAAGCGATGTAATAATGTCGGGCCATTTACTGGCCCGAACATGAAAACGACCCCCGAACGTCATTCCCGTCTGCTTCTTTCCCTGCAGGTCAGGCAATCACAAAACGTGATACTGAGCCCGCCAGCGTTTGCGCCTGGTCATGGAGCGCGCTTGCCGCCGCAGACGACTGTTCCACCAGGGCCGCGTTTTGCTGCGTCACGTTATCCATTTCAACGATAGCCACGCCGACCTGCGCAATGCCGCGGTTCTGCTCTTCAGACGCGTGAGAGATCTCGTTCAGTATCTCTGTCACATTGCTGACCGAGGTGACGATTTCTCCCATAGTGTTACCTGTCTGACTGACCAGCTGTGAACCGGCGCGGATGCGCGCAACCGAGTCCTGAATAAGCGCTTCGATTTCTTTTGCCGCCAGCGCGCTGCGCTGCGCCAGATTTCTCACCTCACTTGCGACGACGGCAAAACCACGGCCCTGTTCGCCAGCCCTTGCCGCTTCTACCGCGGCGTTCAGTGCCAGAATGTTGGTCTGAAACGCAATACTGTTAATGACGGAGGTGATCTCGGAGATTTTCCCCGAGCTGGCAGAAATTTCATCCATGGTGCTGACGACATTGGTCACCAGCTCTCCGCCACGGCTCGCCGTGTCAAAGGTTTGCTGCGCCAGCCTGCTGGAATGATGAATATTATCGGCGTTCTGTTTTACTGTCGCAGTCAACTGCTCCATGCTGGCTGCCGTTTGCGCAAGGGCCGCTGCCTGGCTTTCTGTCCGTGCCGATAAATCATTATTCCCGGAGGCGATTTCTGCGGAAGCCTGGCTGACGCTGGTGACGCCGCTGCGAATCCCGCTGATAATCCGTCGCAGTTCATCGCTCATCTCGCCTACCGCGCGCATGAGCTCGCCCAGCTCATCCCGACGGGTCGAGTTGAGCATGATGCTGAGGTTGCCACGCGCCATCTGGTTCGCCACGTTTAGCAGTTCAGAAAGTGGACGCGTCAGCTGTCGGGTAATGAACAGGGCGATAACAATACCTGCCACGATGGCAGCGATAACAATGGCAGCCATTAACCACACGGCCTGTCCGGCATCGTGATTGGTGGCATCCAGCTGTTGCGTAAACAAGTTATTGCTCATGTCCGTCAGGGTCTTACCCGCAACCGCCAGCTCGGCCGTGGCCTCTTCGCCTGCTTTCACGGAGGCCATCAGCGCATTAATGTCAGCTTGTTTCCCGTCAAGCTGTTCGCTGATTTTTGCGAGCGTTGCACTGTCTGCCGGGTTAAGGCGAGGCGCAACCTGTGCGATAAGCCCGACGGTTTCAGTGAGGAAGTTGCTGAGTGCGCTGCGATCGGCATCTTTGTGCTCAAGGCCAAAGAGTTTCACCCGCACCGCGACGCCAGCCAGATGCTTATTGATTTCCTGTAAGGCTGCGGCAACCTGCGCGTCATTGCTGCTGCTCGTGGCAAGCTGGCTGATCCCCCGCATTTCTTCTTCGACAGACAGGCTTTGTAAAGCCTGAGCCCCATTACGAACGGCCTGCACGGTATCGGCCCGTTTCTGCCGGTAGGTGGCAATGGCTGACGGCATCGCCGTAATCATCGCCTGCTGACTGGCATCCCAGCGAAAAACGCCCAAATTTCTCAGGTTCTGATCCACCTCTTTCAGCATGGCTTCGTTCAGATCGATGAATTTTTCATCATGTGTTCTGACGAATTGCAGCCGGGCATCTTTGGCCTGTGAAAACCGATCGTTGACACTTTTCAGCTCCCTGAGCTTTTCGGCCCGGACGCTAATATCGTTGAGGTTTTTAATACCGCATATCGCTACGGCCAGACTCAAAAGCAAAATCAGTCCAAAACCGAGCATTAACTTTTTACCTACGTTTAAATTCTCAAAAAAATGACTTAATGCGCTCATTCAAAATGTTCCCTTGGTCAATACGCCAAAATGTTGAAGCCTAATGTGCCTAAATGCCTAGACGTTATCGGCAAGGGAAAACTTGTATTGAATATAAATAGTTTCTTAAGCAAATAGTCTGCGTCAGCCTGAACAGAAAGCAGCAGAACGCCTGGCCAAACAGGGTCGGGATCGGGCGTTTAAGGGGAGCGACGTGTGAGTCCGTTTAACGGGCTCCCCCGTCAAAGGGGGAGGCAGCGGGGCAAGGTGCTTAAGCCGTTTTGCTGCCTGAATGTCAGGGCAGCTCTGGCGGTTGCCACTCTTCTACTTCAATCAGCACCAGCAAGGCAGCGTCGCCACCAAACATTTTAGGTGCCTGGTGAAAGGCCATTACCCAGGGATGTTGAGCCAGCCAAAGCGGCGTTTGCTGCTTTAGAATATGTTTACCATGTCCGGTCATCACGCTGGCGCAAAAAAGGTGTTCGCGACGACAGGCGGCAATTAGCGCGCCTAACTCCTGCTTGGCCTGCATCTGTGTTAACCCATGCAGATCGAGAAAAATCTCTGGCGTGTAATCGCCCCGACGCAGCTTTTTCAGCTCAAAATGGCTCACGTCCGCGCGCACATAGCGCGTCGCCCCTTCAGTGGAAAGCAGCGGCTGGAACTCATCGGAAAAGTAGTGGCTGTTATCCGCCTGTTCAGACAGCAGCCTTTTTATCGGCACTTCCCGGGTTTTAACCGCCGGTTTGTGTACGATAGTGTCTTGTTTTAACTGACGCGTTCCTGTCATCAACTGGCGAAACAGCGCTTGATCATCCTGGCTCAGGGGGTTTTTTTTACTCATGGGTGGTGAATCATGTCTGAGGTGGCTGATTAACAGCAGAAGCCGATACCTTACCGTTAACCGTCATTAATTGTCAGCTTTTTCACCTTGCTGCGCTGAATTCTCCTCGGCTTCGTGGCAAACTATCGGCCGAATTAGTAAAAGGCCTGCGGAGGGCTACGTGGACAAAATTTTCGTCGATGAGGCAGTGAACGAACTGCACACCATTCAGGATATGCTGCGCTGGTCAGTGAGCCGCTTTACGGCTGCCGGAATCTGGTACGGACACGGCACAGATAACCCCTGGGACGAAGCTGTCCAGCTGGTCCTGCCCACGCTGTGGTTGCCCCTGGATATCCCTGAAGACATGCGTAACGCGCGCCTTACGGCCAGCGAACGCCATCGCATTGTTGAGCGCGTCATTCGCCGCGTGAACGAGCGCATCCCGGTCGCCTATCTCACGAATAAAGCCTGGTTCTGCGGCCATGAGTTTTACGTTGATGAACGGGTTCTGGTTCCCCGTTCGCCCATTGGGGAACTGATTGAAAACCGCTTTGCCGGTCTGATCACGGACAAACCGCGACATATTCTGGACATGTGCACCGGCAGCGGCTGTATTGCGATTGCCTGCGCCTATGCCTTTCCGGACGCAGAAGTGGATGCAGTGGATATTTCCCACGATGCGCTGGCGGTCGCCGAGCAAAATATTGAAGAGCACGGCCTGATTCATCACGTCACGCCGATCCGCGCCGATCTGTTCCGCGAACTCCCGCCGGTGCAGTACGACCTGATCGTGACGAATCCGCCCTATGTCGATGCGGAAGATATGGACGATCTGCCGAGCGAGTATCAGCATGAACCCGAACTGGGGCTGGCGGCGGGCAGCGATGGCCTTAAACTGGTGCGCCGCATTCTTGCCTGCGCGCCGGGCTACCTGAGCGAGCAGGGCGTGCTGATTTGCGAAGTGGGCAACAGCATGGTGCACATGATGGAACAGTATCCCGATGTGCCCTTTACCTGGCTGGAGTTCGACAATGGCGGCGACGGCGTCTTTATGCTCACCCGCCAGCAGATCGTGGATGCACAGCACCATTTCTCATTTTATAAAGACTAAAAGGATGGGCGAACTTTCGCCCGTCAAACCGTAACAAGGAATCTCAATGGCCGGAAACAGCATCGGACAGTTCTTTCGCGTCACCACCTTTGGTGAATCTCACGGTATTGCCCTGGGCTGTATTGTTGATGGCGTGCCGCCGGGCATCCCGTTAACCGAAGCCGATATCCAGCACGATCTCGACCGTCGTCGTCCAGGCACGTCGCGCTATACCACCCAGCGCCGTGAGCCGGATCAGGTGAAAATTTTGTCTGGCGTGTTTGAAGGTGTGACCACCGGTACCTCGATCGGCCTGCTGATTGAGAACACCGATCAGCGCTCGCAGGATTATGGTGCCATTAAAGATCTGTTCCGTCCTGGCCATGCGGATTACACCTATGAGCAGAAGTACGGTACGCGTGACTACCGTGGTGGCGGCCGTTCATCAGCACGCGAAACCGCGATGCGCGTGGCTGCTGGGGCGATTGCCAAAAAATATCTGCAGATGAAGCACGATATTGTGGTTCGCGGCTATCTGGCGCAGATCGGCGACGTGGCCTGTGAACTGAAAGACTGGAGCATTGTGGAAGATAATCCTTTCTTTTGCCCGGATGCGGACAAGCTGGACGCGCTGGACGAGCTGATGCGCGGCCTGAAGAAGGAAGGCGATTCGATTGGGGCCAAGGTCACGGTCATGGCGGAAAACGTACCACCAGGCCTGGGCGAGCCGGTTTTTGATCGCCTGGATGCCGACCTGGCGCATGCGCTCATGAGCATTAATGCGGTGAAAGGGGTAGAAATCGGCGACGGTTTTGCCGTGGTTAATCAGCGTGGCAGTCAGCATCGCGATGAAATTCGCGCCAGTGGTTTCCAGAGCAACCATGCGGGCGGTATTCTGGGCGGCATCAGCAGCGGTCAGACAATCAGCGCCAATCTGGCCATGAAGCCCACCTCCAGTATTACCGTGCCGGGGAAAACCATCACCCGCGACGGCGAGGAAGTGGAGATGATCACGAAAGGTCGCCACGATCCCTGCGTGGGCATCCGTGCCGTGCCGATTGCCGAAGCCATGATGGCCATCGTGCTGATGGATCATCTGCTGCGCCAGCGCGCGCAGTGTGGCGATGTGCACTCCACCGTGCCACGTTGGTAAGCCAATGAAAATTTTGCTGATGGTGAGCGCGCTGTTGTTGAGCGCGGCCAGCCTGGCGGCGACGCCGTGGCAGCGCATCCAGCACCCGATTGCGGGTCAACCGACGGCTATTGGTGGCTTTGCCAATGGCTGTATTGTGGGTGCGCAGGCTTTACCGCTTAATTCGCCTGATTATCAGGTGATGCGTCAGGATCAGCGCCGCTATTTCGGGCATCCCGATCTGATCCTGTTTATCCAGCGCCTGGCCACCCAGGCCCATAGCCTCCAGCTAGGAAACGTGTTGATTGGCGATATGGGCATGGCGGCGGGCGGGCGCTTCAGCAGTGGACATGCCAGCCATCAAACCGGGCTGGACGTGGACATCTGGCTGCAACTGCCTAAAACCCGCTGGAGCGCGCAGCAGCTGCTTAAGCCCCAGCCGCTGGACCTCGTCACCGCCGACGACAAGAACGTGGTGGCGCGCCACTGGCAGCCTGAGATTGACAGCCTGATTAAGCTGGCGGCGAAAGATGAAGATGTCACGCGTATTTTCGTCAATCCGGCGATTAAAAAGCAGCTGTGTGCCGATGCAGGCACAGACCGGGCCTGGCTGCGTAAGGTGCGTCCTTGGTTTGCGCATCGCGCCCACATGCACGTCCGTTTACGCTGTCCGCAGGGCAGCCCCGACTGTGAAGAGCAGGCACCGCCGCCTGCCGGTGACGGCTGCGGCGCAGAACTGCAAAGCTGGTTTTTGCCCAGGCAGCCTGGCTCTGCACCGGTGAAACGTGAACCGCCGCCGCTGCCTGCGGCCTGTCAGGCACTGCTGGATAAACATCTACTGTAAGGGTTCCCATGGAATGGTTCGTTGTCAGCCCGTTGTTGGTCGCGCTGCTGTTTTTCATTGCGCTGCTGGCAGGTTTTATTGACTCCATTGCGGGCGGCGGCGGACTGTTAACCGTTCCCGCGTTGCTGGCGGCCGGGCTGTCACCGGCTCAGGCGCTGGCAACCAACAAGCTGCAGTCGGTCGGCGGATCGTTCTCGGCCAGCCTCTATTTTGTCCGGCGCGGGGCGATTAAGCTGAGCGAGCAGCGGCTGAATATCGCCATGACCTTTTTGGGGGCGGTTGGCGGTGCCATTCTGATCCAGCACCTTCAGGCTGATTTTTTGCGTCAGGTGCTGCCGCTGTTGTTGATTGCTATTGGCATGTGGTTTCTGCTGATGCCGCGCATCGGTGAAGACGATCGCGTTCACCGCCTGCAGGGGCTGCCTTTTGCCCTGGTCGGCGGTGGCTGTATCGGCTTTTATGATGGCTTCTTTGGACCCGGTGCGGGCTCTTTCTACGCGCTGGGCTTCGTGACGCTATGCGGCTACAACCTGGCGAAAGCCACCGCCCACGCCAAACTGCTCAATTTCACCTCAAACTTGGGCAGCCTGCTGTTTTTTATGTTTGGTGGCAAAGTGGTCTGGGGCACGGGACTTATCATGATGCTGGGGGCTTTTTGCGGGGCTCGTTTGGGCGCCAGGCTGGTGCTGGCACGCGGACAAAGGCTGATTCGCCCGATGGTGGTCATCGTTTCGGCGGTGATGAGCATCAAGCTGCTCTGGGACAGCCACGGCAGCGAATTGATGGCCTGGCTGAGCACGCTGAATCTGTAATACTTTTACGTGATGACTTAATGACAACAACACATAATTACGCGCAGCTTATTACGCTGTTTGATGACTGCTTTAGCCACGATTTTCAGACCCGTCTAATTAAAGGCGATGACGAACCGATCTATCTTCCAGCGGATGATGAATCACCATGGAACCGGGTGGTTTTTGCTCATGGGTTTTATGCCAGCGCGCTGCATGAAATTTCACACTGGTGCATTGCTGGCGAAGCCCGGCGTAAGTTAGTGGATTTTGGCTACTGGTATTGTCCGGACGGACGCGACGCGCAAACGCAGAGCCAGTTTGAAGCGGTTGAGGTGAAGCCGCAGGCGCTGGAGTGGATGTTTTGTGTAGCCGCAGGCTTTCCCTTCAACGTCAGTTGTGACAATCTCGAAGGCGATTGTGAGCCAGATCGCATTGGCTTTCAGCGTAAAGTTCATGCCCAGGTCATGAGCTATCTGGCGTCGGGTATTCCTGAGCGCCCCGCACGCTTTATTTCAGCCCTGGCTGACTATTATGGCAGGCCTTCTCTGACCGCATCGCAGTTTCCCTGGCCGGACGATCTGTGATGCATAAGGGACTTAATAACAGAGGAATGATGAGATGATCGCAGAATTTGAGGCACGTATTCTGGCCCTGATTGACGATATGGTTGAGCACGCCAGTGACGATGAGCTATTTGCCAGCGGTTATCTGCGCGGCCACCTCACTCTGGCAGTCGCTGAAGTGGAACTGCTGGACGACCACACGCCGCAGGCGCTACAGATTCAGGTGACACGTAGCCTGCAAAATGCCATTGCTGCCGGGGAGTTATCGCCACGGGACCAGGCGCTGGTGATTGGCATGTGGGATAACCTGTTTTTACAGGCCCGTCAGACGGCTTGAGTAGTCAGGGCGGCAGACCGCCCTGTGCTATTTCCCCGCTTTTTTACCCTTCAGTAGTTTTCTTACCCAGTAACGATTGGGATGAAGCGCCGCGAGCGTGTTGAGGTCCAGCGGCTGGGGTTCACCGCTAAGCTGAGCCGCCAGCACTTCCGCCGCCAGGGGGGCGCTGCACAGCCCGCGTGAGCCAAGCGCACCAAACAGATAAAGGCCAGGGAAACAGGGTGCCATTTCGCTCTCGGCCTCGCGGGCGCGCTGCTGAGCAAGATCGGCATAAACGTCAAGCGTTGCCACGTAATCCGGCACGCTGCCGACCATGGGCAAATGATCGCGTGTGGCGCAGCGCACGCCATTGCGCGCCTCGCCCTCACTGACGTCCACGTCATTCACCCAGTCGCTGTGTGGCAGGCAGTGCTGCAGACGGCTGCGGTTTTGCTGCTGATCGTCTTCGCGATAGGCGGTAGAGGTGTCGCCACGATGATAGCTGGCCCCGATACAGTGCGTACCAAACTGCGGGCTGGCTGGCGTGAGGTAGCCGTCATAGCAAAGTACCGTTTTCAGTGCCGACAGGGCCGGTGAAGCCGGGATATGGCTGACCTGACCGGCGACCGGGTAAACCGGCAGGGCATCGGTCTGAGGCAGATCGGTCATGGCATGACCATTAGCCAGCACCACAGCCTGATGCTGGGTTGCGGGCTTTTCGTCAAAGGTTAACTGCCAGCCTTGCTGAACCTGCGTCAGTGCGGTGACGCGGTGCAGCCAGTGAATGCGTAATCCACGCTGCTCGCAGTGGGACAGCAGGGCTGTGGTTAATTCGGCCGGGGCCAGCCAGCCGCCCAGTGGATAAAATATACCTCCGCAATCCAGCGCCACATTTGCCAACGCGGCTGCCTCGTCCTGGTTGACGCCAAAGGCGACCTCAGCCGGTAGGGCCATATCCAGCATCTGCGCAATCTTACTGGCACTTTTCTCGTCCCAGCCCAACTGCAATACGCCGCTCCAGTCATGTTCATAAGGCAGATCGAGTTGATCATACAGGCGACGGGCAAAACTGAATGCGGCAGGAAAGAAAGCCGCCAGGGCAGGATCGTGCTGGTTAAGGAGCGGATAGAGCGCGCCCTGACGATTACTGGACGCCCCCAGCGCGGGTGCCTCGTCAGCGCAGTAGAGCGTCACGCGAAAGCCCCGGCGAAGTAAGGCAAGGGCCAGCGTCGCGCTGGCAACGCCGCCGCCGACCAGGGCGATCTCCTTACCGGACAGGGCAGGGCGCGCATACCAGGGCTGGCGATGAGTCAGCGCAGGCGCGGCCTCAAGCGAACCGCACAGCATTTCCCGTTTCGGCCCAAAGCCTTTACGCCGGGTCACCGCAAAGCCCGCCTGTTGCAACCCGCGCCGCACAAAACCCGCTGCCGTAAAGGTTGCAAATGTGCCCCCTGGCCGGGCCAGTTTCGCCATCGACGCAAACAGTTCCGGCGTCCACATATCGGGATTTTTCGACGGCGCAAAGCCATCCAGAAACCAGGCATCCACCTGGCGATGCAGACTGTCATCAAAATTATCAATTAGCGCATTAATATCGCCTAACCACAGGTCCAGTGTGACGCGGCCCGAATCAAATAACACCCGCTGGCAGCCTGGCAGTGCCAGCGGCCACTGGTGCTGGAGCTGTTCAGCCCAGGGGGCCAGTTCGGGCCAGTGCTGGTGGGCCGCCGTTAAATCGGCCTGCGTCAGGGGGAATTTTTCAAAACTGATGAAGTGCAGACGTTTTAGGGGCGCGTCAGGATAATGTTGCTGGAAGGAATCAAAGGCCTGCCAGAGCGTGAGAAAGTTCAGGCCTGTGCCAAACCCGCTTTCGGCAACAATGAGCAGATCGCGCGGGTGCTGATGAAAGCGTTGTGGGAAATCATTGCCACCCAGAAAGACATAACGTGTCTCTTCCAGACCGTTGTCATTGGAAAAATAGACGTCGTCAAACGCTCGGGAAACAGGTGTACCCTGTTCGTTCCAGCTCAGTCTGGCGTGTTCAACCTGGGGTGTTTTCACAGTAAAGGCTCATTTTTCAGGGAGTGTCAGGATCTTATCGGTCGGCGTGACATGACGCAAATTTACAAAAGGAAATGGCTGATCGGACTTGTTCGGCGTACAAGTGTAAGCTAGAGTGCTCGTCAAATAACAGAAGTGGTGAGGAAGATTGAATGAAACGTGCTGTGATTACTGGCTTAGGGATCGTTTCCAGTATTGGTAATAACCAGCAAGAGGTGCTGGCATCTCTGCGTGAGGGCCGCTCAGGCATCACTTTTTCCCAGGAGATGAAAGATTCCGGCATGCGTAGTCACGTCTGGGGTAACGTTAAACTCGATACTACCGGCCTCATCGATCGCAAAGTTGTGCGTTTTATGAGTGATGCGTCCATCTATGCTTACCTGTCTATGGAAGAAGCCATCAAAGATTCTGGCCTGAGCAACGAAGCTTACCAGAATAACCCTCGCGTAGGTCTGATTGCAGGATCTGGCGGTGGTTCCCCACGTTTTCAGGTTTTTGGTGCGGATGCCATGCGCAGCCCACGCGGTCTGAAAGCCGTAGGGCCTTATGTGGTGACTAAGGCAATGGCGTCAGGCGTTTCAGCCTGTCTGGCTACGCCGTTTAAAATCCACGGCGTGAACTATTCAATCAGCTCTGCCTGTGCGACCTCCGCGCACTGTATCGGTAACGCGGTTGAACAGATTCAACTGGGCAAACAGGATATCGTTTTTGCGGGCGGCGGCGAAGAGCTGTGCTGGGAAATGGCCTGTGAGTTTGATGCAATGGGCGCACTTTCTACGCGTTATAACGACACGCCAGAAAAAGCCTCACGGACCTATGACAACGAACGTGATGGCTTCGTCATTGCGGGCGGCGGCGGTATGGTCGTGGTTGAAGAACTGGAACATGCGCTGGCGCGTGGCGCGCACATCTACGCTGAAATCGTGGGCTATGGCGCAACGTCGGACGGGGCAGACATGGTTGCGCCATCCGGTGAAGGCGCAGTGCGCTGCATGAAGATGGCGATGCACGGTGTGGATACGCCAATCGACTACCTGAACAGCCACGGAACCTCTACGCCAGTCGGTGATGTGAAAGAGCTGGGTGCCATTCGCGAAGTGTTCGGCGACAACACGCCGTATATTTCTGCAACCAAAGCGATGACCGGCCACTCCTTAGGGGCGGCGGGCGTGCAGGAAGCTATCTACTCGCTGCTGATGCTGGAGCACGGTTTTATTGCCCCAAGCATCAATATCAGCTCGCTGGACGCGGCGGCAGAAGGGATGAATATTGTGACTCAGCCAACTGAAAAAGCGCTGACCACGGTAATGTCAAACAGCTTTGGCTTTGGTGGCACCAACGCCACGCTGACAATGCGTAAATACCAGGCTTAATGCCCGGTTAAAAACGTGGCGTCGCGCTGCGCGGCACGACGTGAACCCTGCGAAAAGGTCGGCTTGCCGGCCTTTTTTGTTTTGATTATCCCTCAGCGACGGTTGGGTGATGAGCCTGATGAAAGCAGCCTCACCAGCTTATCGCACCCGGCCACTATCTCATCCGGCGTCAGCGCCGCAAAACCCAGAATCCAGCCTTGCTGACGCGCGCCATCGCCGTAGAGCGGACTCAGGCGAGGCAGCAATAACCCCATCTTCTCGGCCTGTAAGCTCAGCCTCGCTTCGTCGCCCTGCCGCAGAGCAACGGTTGTCTGCAGTCCACCCGGGCAGGGAAAGGGGCTGAGCCAGGGCGTCAGGCGTTGCGCTATCTGCTCGAGTAAGCGATCGCGGCGGCTATGGTAAAGCTGGCGCATCAAACGCAGGTGGCTGGCAAAATGCCCCTGCTGCATAAATTCCGCCGTTACCGCCTGGGGCAGCAGGGCGCTGTGCCCGTCAAGCAGGCTGCGCGCGCGACCTAAGGGCGCGACCAGCGGGCCGGGCACCACCATCCATGCCAGACGTAGCGACGGAAACAGCGATTTTGAAAATGTGCCGAGGGTAATGACCCGGTTATCGTTGTCGAGTCCGTGCAGCGCAGACGCAGGGCGATCGTCATAGTGAAACTCGCTGTCGTAATCGTCTTCAATCAGCCAACTGCCGTTGCGCCGTGCCCAGTCCAGCCAGGCCAGACGGCGCGGCAGGCTTAATGACACGCCGGTGGGATACTGATGCGAAGGCGTCAGATACATCAGCTTTGCTGTTCCGGCTTGAGGAATCGCCCCCTCGGCATCCACCTGAATGCCGCGCACCCGTGCGCCTGCAGCAAGAAAGGCATTGCGCCCCCCCGCATAGCCCGGCTCTTCCATCCAGATCTCATCACCGGGATCAATCAGCATTAACGACAGCAGCTGCAGCGCCTGCTGTGAACTGGTCAAAATAATCACCTGCTCAGCCTCACAGTGAACCCCACGAGACAGGGCAAGGTAGTCTGCAAGCGCGTGGCGAAGTGGCAGGTACCCCAACGGATCGCCATAGCCCATGACGCCAGGGCCTGCGGTGCGCTGCACGCGGGCGGTTAAGCGCCGCCAGAGGGGATGAGGAAAGGCGCGCAAATCTGGCGAACCTGCCGAAAAGGCATACGGAAAGGGCGCATCCTGACAACCGCCTGTCGCCAGTATCTGATGGCCGCGCTGCGAGAAATGCGCCATGCGGTCAGCGCGGGGGCGCGGCGCGCTGACCGGCAGCGTGATGGCAACGAAGCTACCGCGACCGGACTCCCGCCGCAGGTAGCCTTCACTTTCAAGCTGAGCGTAAGCCGCTTCAACCGTAACGCGTGACAGATTCAAATCGGCAGCCAACTGACGGCTGGAGGGCAGTTTCTGACCCGCCTGAAGGTGCGCGGTCTCTATCCACTGGCGAAGCGTGGCGCACAGGCGGTCGCGCAGACCGCCGGTTGCCTGATGATGAAACAGTTGCAGCAGCGGGGAAGTCATCGTGGTCTTATGGGCTCATTGAAAGCGGTATTATCCAGCAGTCCACTTTGCCGTAAACTGCCTGTCTGCCACAACAGGAGAAAAAACGATGTCATCTGTTTTAGGTTTTCCCCCCGCGTCACCGCAGCAGAGCCTTGCATATCTGCAGGCCAAACTGGCTTATTACACCGATGCCTGGGATCTGGCTGACGATCTGGCCCATCAGCGACCGGGCGTTGTCGTCATTGATGCCCGTCAGATCGAGGCTTACCGCGCCGGTCATCTCTGCGGAGCAATAAATTTTCCGCATCGGGAAATGAATGAAGCCAGCACAGCCGGACTGGATCGCAACCTGCTGTATGTGACGTACTGTGATGGCATTGGCTGCAATGGTTCGACCAAAGCGGCTTATCAGCTGGCGTTGCTGGGATTTAAGGTCAAGGAACTGATTGGCGGGCTGGATTTCTGGAAGCGCGATGGCCATCCCATGGCATGGGGCGACGAGCCGGGAGAATGGCCGCAGACGGCTTCTGCGGCATCCTGTGGGTGTTAACTTACAGCACCAGCCAGAGTAAAAAGGCCAGAACGATTAACCCGACGACCGCGCTCAGCACCGGGCGCGCTGCCAGCGGCTGCAGGACAGGCGGCAGCGAGCCGGAGATGGGCGCCCAGATGGGATGCGGATTCAGTTCGTTATCGGCCAGGGCTTGCTCGTGTGCTCTTTCTGCGCGACGTGCAAACAGGAAGTTAAGCAGATCCTGGGTTTGCGTCGGGGTCAGCACCATCTGAGGCGTGGCCTGAAAGCGTTGCAGGCTGTAGTCTTCCAGCATCTGCTGTTCACGCTGATCCAGAGGGTGTTTCAGCGAGGTTTCAATCAGCTGCAACGTTGGCGCACTGTGCTGGCTTAACGTCTGACGGACCTGTAAATACTGAGTGAGCAGCGGATAGTGGCGTGACGGGATCGGATCGCCGCTGGTCAGGTTTACCAGCTTTAGTGCGGCGGTCCATATTTTGCCACTGGATTCGCCCGTCGCGGCAGCCAGGCGCACAATTTGCTGATTCAGCGCCTGATGCTCGGCAGGCAGCAGCGTGCGATCGCTGCTGCGGCTCTGCTGAGGTTGCGGAATGGCCATCTGACCATTTTGCAGCATGGTCAGCACCTGACGAAGCTGATCCTGGGTTAATGCGCTCAGCACCGTCTGACCAAACTGCTGGCGGATAAAATCACTTACCGCCTGGCGGTTATTGCCTTTGGGCAACAGGTCGGTGAGTTGCGTCATTAACTGACGCGTACCGTGACCGGTCTGCACCTGCGCCAGGCGGTTGTTAAGAAACTGCTCCGCAGCCGGAAAATGGCGTGACTGGAGTTCTGCTTCGCTTTTAACACCGACTTCATGACGCAGGCCGGCCCAGAGCTCAGGCGCTTTAAGCGTGCTGAGCGACATGATGCGCACAATGAGGCGCTCAAGCGTCGTGCGCTGGGCAGGAGAAAGGGGTTGTTCACCGGCAACACTTCCCGTACGCGGGGCGTCAGTTTGCGGATTAACAGATGAACGATCGCCGACCGGCACACCGGGGCCGCTGACAGGTTGCATGGCGGATTCCTTGGGAAACAGAACAGCGTGGGGTGCGCCGGAAACAGAATACACTATGATAACAAAAGCCCCTGGGAAATCCACGGGGCTTGTGTGTTTCGAACAAAGATTTACTTACTGATGCGCGGGAGCGGGCTTACGGCGCAGCCGTTTCCATAGCAGCGGCACGATTAATACGGCAACGGCGAGGATCAACAGGACTTTCGCAATCGGACTTTCCCACAGAATGCCCATCTCACCGTTGCTGATCGACAAGGCACGCCGCAGGTTTTGCTCCAGCATTTCACCCAGCACGAAACCTAAAATCAGCGGTGACATGGGGAAATCCATTTTCCGCAGGATATAGCCGAAAATCCCCAGTCCGACCATCAGCAGCAGGTCAAAGGTGGTGCTGTGCACCGCATAAACGCCCACGGCCGAGATGGCGGCGATAGCCGGAACTAAAAACCACAGCGGAATCGTCAGCATCCGCGCAAACACGTTGATCATCGGGATGTTCATGATCAGCAGCATCAGGTTACCAATCAGCAGCGCGGCAATCAGTCCCCAGACGATATCCGGCTGTTCGGTAAACATCGCAGGTCCAGGCGTGATGTTGTACAGCGTCAGCGCACCGACCATGACCGCGGTGGTGCCGGAACCGGGAATGCCCAGGGTCAGCATCGGAATAAACGAGCCGCAGGCGGAGGCGTTGTTCGCCGCTTCCGGCGCAGCCACACCGCGAATATCGCCCTTACCAAACTGATCGCTGCCAGTGATTTTTTTCTCGGCCATGTAGGCGATAGCACTGGCGATAGTAGCGCCCGCGCCGGGCAGCACGCCCACAAAGAAGCCGATAAATGAGGCACGCAGTGTGGCACCCGTAGACATAGCGGCCTCTTTCATATTGAACATCATGCGGCCACTGGCACGCACCACCTTTTGCCCGCTATGGGTGGATTCCAGCATCAACAAAATTTCGCTCACTGAGAACAGGCCAATGACGACCACGACAAACTGGATGCCGTCAGAAAGGTGAACGCTGTCAAAGGTGAAGCGATAGACGCCGGTATTCGCGTCCACGCCCACGGTAGCCATGCTCAGCCCGATCAACGCCGACAGGAATGATTTAAGCGGGTTCTGACTCATCATGCTGCCCAGACAGGCAATGGCGAAGACCATAAGCGCAAAATATTCGGCCGGGCCAAACGCCAGCGACCAGCGGGCCAGCAGCGGTGCGAATAAGATGATGCCGATGATAGCGATGGTGGAACCGACAAAGGAGCTGACGGCAGAAATAGAGAGCGCCACGCCCGCTTTACCTTGCTGCGCCATCGGATAGCCATCCAGTGCGGTCATAATGGCGCCGGCATCGCCCGGAACGTTGAGCAGTATCGACGAAATACGTCCGCCGTATTCACAGCCCAGATAAACGGTGGCCAGCAGAATCAACGCGGATTCTGCAGGCAGGTGCAGGGCGAACGCCAGCGGCATCAAAATCGCTACGCCGTTGATCGGCCCGAGTCCCGGCAGTAAGCCTACGATGGTGCCGATAAAGCAGCCGATAAGGGCAATCAGCAGATTTTCCGGCGTCATGGCAACGGCAAAGCCGTGCATCAGGAAAGACCAGGTTTCCATCATTTCTCTCCTTAATTAAACAGGCTGCCAGCAGGCAAGGTAACGTCCAGTAGATGGTCGAAGGCGTAAAACAGTGACCATCCCATTACACCGCCGGACAGCACAGCGGCCCACCAGCGCGCGCCAAACAGCAGGCCGATACCAAACGTCAGCAGCGAGGTCGCTAACGGGAAGCCCAGGGTTTCAAACATCCCGCCGTACACCAGCATCATCGCCGCCAGCGCCACCAGGCGTTTCAGTGTGGCGGGCGTGGGCCACTGGATGGCATCCGGTTTTCTCAGCAGCAGCATCACGGCACAGAAAGCCATCAGGCTGAGAAGCACCAGCGGAAAAGGACGTGGGCCGACAGGCTCATAGCTGTATTCACTCTGAATCTGCCAGGCGATAACCAGTCCCGCCAGGCACAGCACTAGCCACAAGGTGGCAAAAATACGATCGCTCATGATCTCTCCCGCTTACTTAGCCAGACCAAAGGATTTCGCCTGCTCGCGATAGGCGGCAACCTGGTCTTTCACGTATTTATCCAGTTCAGCGCCAAACATATTGAATTCGAACAGGCCACGCAGTTCACGCTGCTTCTTGAATTCCGGGGTTTGCACCATTTTCTCAAAGGCGCTCTGCCACCACTGATAATCGGCATCGCTGACTTTAGGGCCAAGATAGAAGCCGCGAATAATCGGCCATTCCACGTTAAAGCCCTGCTCTTTGGCGGTAGGAATCGAGGCCAACTGATCGGGCAGGCGTTTGTCTGCCATTACCGCCAGCACGCGCAGTTTGCCCCCTTGTAAATGCGGCACCATCTCGCTGAGATCGCCCGACATCACCTGAATATGATTACCCAGCAGGGCGGTGACGACTTCACCACCGCCTTCAAACGCGACATAGCGCATTTTGCGCGGATCAATACCGGCTTCTTTTGCGACCAGCGCCGTTTTCATCCAGTCCTGGCTGCCGATAGAGGCACCCGCACCCACCACCACTTTGGTGGGATTTTTTTTCATATCCGCCATGAGTTCGCCCAGGTTTTTCCACGGCGCGTCTTCACGCACGGCAATCATGCCGTAATCGGTACCGATCGCCGCCAGCCACTTCACGTCATCAACCGAGTAGCGACCAAATTTTCCCTGCGACAGGTTCAGCAGCGATCCCCCCGAAAAGGCCACGACCGTACCGGCTTCGGCAGGACGCTGCGCAACGATCGCGTTATAGGCCACCGCGCCTACGCCACCTGGCATGTAGGTAATGCGCATCGGCTTCTCGATCTGCTTCGTTTCCATCAGCGAAACCTGAATCAGCTTACAGGTCAGGTCAAAACCGCCGCCGGGTTTAGCCGGTGCGATGCATTCTGTTCTGTCGGGTGCAGCAGCATAACCTGATGAGGGCAACATAAGAGCCAGTAGGGCAGAGGCGAGGGCGGTGTGGATTATTTTTTTCATCGTGCGCTCCATCTTTGTTTCAGAGTGTGATTACTACCGACTATTCGGTGTTATTGAATTGTTAAAACAGCAACCTTTCATTTACCTTTCATTCATGAGGTTTAGTGAAAGGATGTGATATGCGTCTCTTACTGGTGGAAGACACGGCCGAGCTGGCGCGGTGGTTACAGAAAGCGTTAACACAAAAAGGCTTTGCTGTGGACTGGGTGGCGGACGGCCTGGCGGCCGATCACAGCCTGCAAAGTGAAGACTATGCGCTGGTCGTACTGGATGTCTCTCTGCCGCGCCTGGACGGCATTGAAGTATTAACCCGGCTGCGCCGCCGGGGACAAACTGTGCCGGTACTGATGCTGACCGCGCGTACTACGCTGGATGACCGCGTGCGCGGTCTGAACACCGGGGCGGATGACTATCTGACCAAACCCTTTGAACTGGATGAGCTGGACGCGCGCCTGCGAGCGCTACTGCGGCGTTCTCAGGGGCAATCGCCACAAAACCAAACGCTGGGCCAGTTGGTGCTGAACGGCGAGGGTTACTTTTTGCTGGCCGAAAAACCGCTGGCGCTGACGCCGCGAGAATCCAGCGTGCTGACTACGCTGATGCAGCGTCAGGGTCGCCCGGTCTCGCGGCAACATTTGTATGAACAAACCTTTACGCTGGCGGATGAAGCCAGCCCGGAAAGTATTGAACTCTATGTGCATCGGGTGCGCAAAAAACTGGCCGGAAGTGATGTCGGTATTGTGACGCTACGCGGTCTGGGTTACAGCCTGGAAACCCTGGCATGCGATTAATCACCTCGCTACGGGGAGAGCTGCTCGCCTGGCTGGGACTGCCATTGCTCCTGCTGTGGATTCTGTCGGTTTATACGCATTACCAGAGCGGCCTGGCGGCGGCGAATCAGGCCTACGATCGTTCGCTGCTGGCCTCTGCGCGCACCGTTGCCGAGCGGCTGGTGGTCCGTCATCAGCATCTGGAGGTCGATGTGCCCTGGGTCGTGCTCGACAGCTTTGAGCGCAATATGAACGATCGCCTGTTTTACCAGGTGATTTCGCCCCAGGGCAAAACGCTGTCGGGTTATGACGGGCTGCCGCCGATTCCGGCCACCAGCGAGATGTCTGAAGCCTATCCTGCGTTAGTCCATTTTTATGACGGGTTTTACCAGAAACAGCGCATTCGGGTCGCGGCCTTATGGCAGCCGGTCAGCGAGGCGGGCGTGGAAGGTATGGCGCTGGTGCTGGTGGCGGAAACTATCCATTCCCGTGAGGCGTTTGCCCAGGGGCTGATGCGGACAGCCTTACTTAGCCAGAGCGCGCTGGTGCTCATCGCCTTGTTGCTGGCGAGCATGATGCTGCGCCGGGTATTACGGCCTTTACGTCGGCTGTCAAAGATTGTCCTGCGCCGCGACGGTGCTGAACTGACCCCGCTGCCTTCGCTGCCCTGGTCGGAACTTCAGCCGCTCATTGTGGCCTTTAACCGCTATCTGGAACGGCTGAGAAAATTGCTGGCACGGCAGGATCGGTTCAGCGCCGATGCCGCGCATCAGCTACGCACACCGCTCACCATTCTGAAAACGCAGATTAGCACGGCGCTGGATAGCGATCGGCCCGAACAGTGGCGGGAAAGTCTACAGAGCATGCACTACACGCTGGATGACACCATTCTGCTCACCGACCGTCTGTTACAACTGTCGCGCATCAAAGCCCGTCACGGGGAAGATAAACCCATGACGCGGGTGGATTTGGCGGCAGTGGTGCGTGAAGCGTGCCTGAGTCGTTATGCAGCGGCGCGCGCGAAACAGATTGACCTGGGTTACGAAGGGGATGAGCACGGTGAGGTGAAAGGCGATGCGCTGTTGCTGGGCGAGATGTGCGCCAACCTGCTGGATAACGCGATTAAGTACACGCCAGCGCAGGGCATGATTACGGCCCGCGTAGAGAACGGCAGGCTGCAAATTGAAGACTCGGGACCGGGGATTAGCCGGGAAGAGCAACAAAAAGCACTGCGGCCTTTTATCCGGCTGGATAATGCCGCGATGCAGGCCGGAGCGGGCATTGGACTGGCGCTGGTACAGGATATTTGTGCCTGGCACGGGGCGGCCGTCACGCTGGAGAGCAGTCCGTTACTGGGCGGACTGCGTGTTTCCGTCAATTTTAGCGCGGATCGGCCTTAATCGATTTGCGCGCGCTCAGCGGCCTGCGCAGCCGCTGTGCCAGCAAAACGCCCGTCAGCGTCAGACCGCCGCCGATCCAGTGATAGCTGTGCAGATGCTCATGCAGAAACAGCACCGCAATCAGGGCGGTAAAAACCGGCGTCAAATTCATAAAGATGCTGGTGATGCTGGCACCTAATTTTTGCACGCCATGGATCCACAGCCAGGGGGCAAGAATCGAGGCAAACAGCCCGGCAAAAGCCACCAGCGGAAGGTTATGCGGCGTAAGCGCCACGTCCGGCGTCATCAGAAAGCCGGGTAACAGCAACAGAACGCCAAAGGCAATTTGCACATACAGGCTCTGCCAGACCGGCAGCGGAATTGACCAGCGTTTGGTCATCACGCCATAAAGCGCATAGCTGGCTGAGGCCGCCAGCATCATGGCTTCACCTGCTCCGATGCCGTGATGCAGCAACTGATCAAGATTGCCTGCGCTGACCAACCAGATTAAGCCACAAAAGGAGATCAGGCTGCCCGCCAGAATCCCCACGGTCGGGGCAATGCGCAGTATGACCACACTGAGCAATACCGTTAACAGTGGGATTAGCGCGGCGATAATACCCATAAACAGGGCGCTCACGCTGTGCGCGGCATAGTAGGCCAGGCTTTGGTACAGCGCCATGCCCAGCAGACCCAGAACCATCAAGCGCAAGAGGTGCGGCCGGATCGTCTGCCATTGCCGTATCACACCCGGTAACACAAACGGGGTCAGGACCAGCAACGCCAGTAACCAGCGATAAAAAGAAATCGCCGCAGGCTCGATGGCACTCGCCGATAATTTATTAACGATAGCATTAACCGACCAAATTAAGACCGCAAACAGCGGGAACAAAAAGAACATAATATGACTCCAGCCTCAGACCCGCCGCAGTGTACGCCTGTGTTGCCCCTTTCTGCCAGCCTTAGCACTCACTGCACAGCGTGGTTAGGCTAACGCGGGGCTTTTGTGCCAAAATAGCGCCCTTAAATGCAACACACAGGAAAGCCGTGGTGAAAATTCTCGTCGATGAAAACATGCCCTATGCCCGTGAACTCTTTAGCCGCACGGGCGAGGTGGTCGCTGTCCCTGGCAGGCCGCTTCCTGAAGCCCAACTGGCCGATGCCGATGGCCTGATGGTGCGTTCCGTGACCCAGGTTAACGCTGCGTTACTGCAGGACAAGCCCGTAAAGTTTGTCGGCACGGCAACCGCGGGCACAGATCATATTGACGAAGACTGGCTTGAGCAGGCGGGCATTGCATTTTCTGCCGCGCCGGGCTGTAACGCGATCGCCGTCGTAGAGTATGTTTTTTCTGCCTTGCTGCTGCTGGCGGAGCGCGACGGTTTTCAGTTGCGCGATCGCACGGTGGGTATCGTTGGCGTCGGTAACGTGGGCGGGCGATTGCAGAAACGCCTTGAAGCCTGGGGCGTGAAAACCCTGCTGTGCGATCCGCCGCGCGCTGACCGGGGTGACAAAGAGGATTTTCACTCGCTCGATGCGCTGGTGGAACAGGCCGATATTTTAACGTTTCATACGCCGCTGTTTAAATCTGGCCCCTACAAGAGCTGGCATCTGGCCGATGCCGCGCGGCTGATGGCCCTGAAGCCCAACGCCATTCTGATTAACGCCTGCCGCGGCCCGGTGGTGGATAACGCCGCGCTGCTGGAAGTCCTGAACATGCGTCCCGATCTCAGCGTGGTGCTGGACGTCTGGGAACCTGAACCGGATCTCTCCCTGGCGCTGCTGGATAAGGTGGATATCGCGACGGCCCACATTGCTGGTTATACCCTGGAGGGCAAGGCGCGCGGCACCACCCAGGTTTTTGAGGCCTGGTGCGACTTTATTGGTCAACCGCAGCAGGTGCCGCTGAGTAGCATGCTACCGACGCCGGAATTCAGCCAGATCAGCCTGAACGGGCCGCTCGATCAGCCAACGCTGAAACGGTTAGTGCATCTGGTGTATGATGTGCGCCGCGATGATGCGCCCCTGCGAAAAGTGGCGGCAAAACCGGGCGAGTTTGACCGCCTGCGCAAACAGTATGAAGAGCGTCGCGAATGGTCATCATTACAGGTGAACTGTGATAATGAAGCCACCGCTGAGCAGCTTATTCAGCTGGGCTTTAACGCCATATTATCCTCAACCTGATGGGTTCAGCCGGGTAACGCGCGGCTGAAGGTAGGGATAATTCTGAATCCCCGGGCGGTGACATCACCGCCTTCTGTTTTTATGTCATTGTCTGAGGTAAACCAACATGTCTGACGGCTGGAATATTGCGCTACTGGGCGCAACAGGCGCAGTAGGGAACGCTGTACTGGAACTACTGGCTCAACGCCAGTTCCCGGTTGGTGAATTGTATTTGCTGGCGAGCGACAACGGTGCCGGTGAAATCAAACGTTTTGAAGGACGTTCTGTGCGCGTTGAAGACGCGGCCGGGTTTGACTGGTCACAGGCGCAGCTGGCCTTTTTTGTCGCCGGTCGCGATGCATCAGAACGCTATGCCGAAGAGGCGGCGGGCGCGGGCTGTCTGGTGATCGACAGCAGCGAGCTGTTTGCCCTGTCACCGGACGTGCCGCTGGTGGTGCCGGATGTGAATCCACAGGTGCTGGCCGATTACCGTAATCGCAACATCATCAGCGTGGCGGATAATCTGGTGAGTCAACTGCTGACGGCAATCAAACCGCTGGTGGATGCGGCAGGTTTGGGCCGTTTACAGGTCACCAATCTGATCTCTGTCTCCACCCACGGCAAAGTGGCCGTGGATGCGCTGGCCGGTGAGAGTGCGCGTCTGCTGAACGGCGTGCCCGCTGACGAACACCACTTTGGCCGCCAGCTGGCCTTTAACCTTCTGCCGCAGTTGGCAGATAGCGAAGGCAGCGTAGAAAGCGAGCGCCGTCTGGTCGATCAGGTACGTAAAGTCCTGCAGGACGAGGGTTTGCCCGTGGCGGTCAGCAGCATTCAGGCGCCGGTATTTTATGGCAATGCGCAGATCGTACATATTGAAAACCTGCGCCCGCTGTCGGCGGAAGAGGCAAGGGCAGAGCTGGCGCTGGCTGCGGATATTCATCTGAGCGAAGAGGATGCGGTGCCGACGCCGGTTACCGATGCCTCGGGCAGCGATGAACTGAGCATTGGCTGTGTGCGTAACGACTACGGCATTCCTGAGCTGTTGCAGTTCTGGTCGGTGGCCGACAACGTCCGTTTCGGCGGTGCGCTGATGGCGGTGAAGACCGCTGAGAAGCTGGTTCAGGAGTACATGTACTGATGTCAGAAGGTCAGACACAAAAACTGGCACTGGGCATCGAGTACGACGGCAGCCGCTACTATGGCTGGCAACGACAGCAGGAAGTGCGCAGCGTGCAGGAAAAGCTGGAACGGGCGCTGTCGAAAGTGGCCGACCATCCGGTCAGCGTGTTCTGTGCCGGCCGCACCGATGCCGGCGTACACGGCACCGGCCAGGTGGTGCATTTTGAAACCGTTGCGCAGCGCGCCGATGCCGCCTGGACGCTGGGCGTGAACGCCAATCTGCCAGACGATATCGCCGTACGTTGGGTCAAGGCGGTGCCGGACGACTTTCACGCGCGTTTTAGCGCAACCGCCAGGCGTTATCGCTATTTGATCTACAATCAGCGGCTCCGTCCGGCGATTCTGGGTAATGGCGTGACGCATTTTTACTATCCTCTGGATGTAGAAAAGATGCAGCGCGCCGGACAGTGCCTGCTGGGCGAGAATGATTTTACCTCTTTCCGCGCCGTGCAGTGTCAGTCGCGAACGCCGTGGCGCAACGTGATGCACCTGAACGTCACGCGCCACGGGCCTTATGTGATTGTCGATATTAAAGCCAATGCGTTTGTGCACCATATGGTGCGCAATATTGTCGGTAGTCTGATGGAAATTGGCTGCGGCAATCAGTCAGAATCCTGGATGGCGGAACTGCTGGCGGCTAAAGATCGCACGCTGGCGGCGGCAACGGCGAAAGCCGAAGGGCTTTATCTGGTGGCGGTGGATTATCCCGTGCATTTTGCTTTACCTCAGCCGGCGATGGGGCCATTGTTCCTCGCGGATTAATTAACCTTACGTACAAGGGATCGTTATGGAGTTTATCCATTTTGTGGTCGATTTTATTCTGCACATTGATGTGCATCTGGCCGAATTAGTCGCGCAGTATGGCATCTGGATCTACGCCATCCTGTTTCTGATTTTGTTCTGCGAAACGGGCTTAGTCGTCACGCCGTTTTTGCCGGGTGATTCACTGCTGTTCGTGGCAGGGGCGCTGGCCGCGTTGCCGGGTAACGATCTCAACGTGCATCTCATGGTGGCGCTATTGGTCATTGCCGCTATTCTGGGGGACGCCGTGAACTACACCATCGGCAAACTCTTTGGCGAACGGCTGTTCAGCAACCCGAACTCGAAAATTTTCCGCCGCAGCTATCTGGATAAAACCCATGCCTTTTATGCCCGGCACGGTGGGAAAACCATTATCCTGGCGCGCTTCGTGCCCATTGTGCGGACCTTTGCGCCTTTCGTCGCCGGAATGGGACACATGTCCTACCGCCACTTCGCCCTGTTTAACGTCGCGGGCGCGCTGGCCTGGGTGCTGCTGTTTTCCTATGCGGGTTATCTGTTTGGCGATTTGCCCGTGGTACAGGAAAACCTTAAGCTGCTTATCCTCGGGATTATCGTGGTGTCGATTCTGCCAGGTGTGATTGAAATCTGGCGCCATCGCCGCCAGGCTAAGCAGTAAAATTATCCCTGAGTAGCCGCGTTGCTCAGGGGTAAGACCAGATTTTTATCCACAGTCTTAATTGGTTGTGGTTTAATGAGCGACATTTACCGTCTGCTGAAGCGGTTTTCAGCAGTATCAAGACGACTGGACCAGGTCAGTTTTAAACAGAAAGGTCATCAATGAGCTGGATTGAACGCATTCTTAATAAAAGCAACATTACGCCCACAAGTCGCGCCAGTATTCCGGAAGGAGTGTGGACGAAATGCGACAGCTGTGGCCAGGTACTTTATCGTGCCGAGCTGGAGCGTAATCTTGAGGTCTGCCCTAAGTGCGACCACCACATGCGCATGCATGCCCGTGAGCGCCTGGCGAGCCTGCTCGATCAGGGCACGCTGGTTGAGCTGGGCAGCGAGCTGGAACCCAAGGATCTGTTGAAGTTCCGGGATTCCAAAAAGTATAAAGATCGTCTGGTTGCTGCACAGAAAGCCACGAATGAGAAAGATGCGCTGATCGTGATGAAAGGTCAGCTGCACGGTATGCCGGTTGTGGCGGCCGCCTTTGAATTCGCCTTTATGGGCGGCTCAATGGGATCGGTGGTTGGCGCACGTTTCGTCCGGGCTGTTGAGCAGGCGCTGGAAGATAACTGCCCGCTGATCTGCTTCTCCGCCAGTGGCGGTGCGCGTATGCAGGAAGCGTTAATGTCGCTGATGCAGATGGCCAAAACCAGTGCCGCGCTGGCGAAAATGCAGGAACGCGGTCTGCCGTATATTTCGGTGCTGACCGACCCGACCATGGGCGGCGTGTCTGCCAGCTTTGCGATGCTGGGCGATCTGAATATTGCCGAACCTAAAGCCCTGATCGGCTTTGCGGGTCCACGTGTGATTGAGCAGACCGTTCGTGAAAAACTGCCGCCGGGCTTCCAGCGGAGTGAGTTTTTGATCGAGAAAGGGGCGATTGATATGATCATTCGTCGTCCGGAAATGCGCTATAAACTGGCGAGTCTGCTGGCAAAAATGATGAATCTGCCCGCACCGCTGCACGACGGTGAAGCGTTCGCACCTGCGACGAGCCATCCGGAGAGCAACGAGGCCTGACAGGAGACAGAAGGTGCGCAGGTCGCGCCTTCCACCAATGCACCGTATACCTTGCGGCTTTCATCGGGTATAAATTTGCAAAACGGGACATATGGACAATCTTCACCTTCCTCAAGCCACGTCGCCTTTGGCCACGTGGCTTTATTATCTTGAGCACCTCCACTCTCAGGCGATAGAACTGGGCCTGGATCGTATTCGCCAGGTGGCGCAAGGTCTGGACCTGCTCAAGCCTGCACCCTTCGTTTTTACCGTTGCGGGCACCAATGGCAAAGGGACCACCTGTCGCACCCTGGAAACCTTACTGATGGCAGCCGGCTATCGGGTTGGGGTTTACAGCTCGCCGCACCTTGTGCGCTACACCGAGCGCGTCCGGATTCAGGGGCAGGAACTCAGTGAAGCCCAACACAGCGCCAGTTTTGCCGATATTGAGGCCGGACGGGGTACGGTTTCTCTGACCTACTTTGAATTTGGCACGCTCTCGGCGCTTAACCTGTTTAAGCAGGCGGGGCTGGATGTCGTCATTCTGGAAGTCGGGTTGGGCGGTCGGCTGGACGCGACCAATATTGTCGATGCGGATGTCGCGGTGATTACCAGTATCGCGCTGGATCATACCGACTGGCTTGGCCCGGATCGTGACAGTATTGGCCGGGAAAAAGCCGGTGTCTTCCGCCAGGCGAAACCCGCCGTGGTCGGTGAACCTGATATGCCTGCCACAATTGCTCAGGTTGCCCGTGAAAAAGGTGCGCGGTTAATGCAGCACGGGCGCGACTGGCACTATCATCAGCAGGCAGAGAGCTGGTCGCTGCGCGATGCGCAAGGCGAGCTGCATGATTTACCGCTGCCTCAGGTGCCGTTGCCAAATGCGGCTACCGCACTGGTGGCGCTGCGCGCCTCCTGGCTGAACGTGAGCGATGCAATCATTCGTGCGCATCTGCCGCTGGCGATTTTACCGGGACGCTTTCAGACCATCAGCGAATCCCCACGGGTGATTCTGGACGTTGCCCACAATCCGCATGCGGCGACCTATCTGGCCTCGCGACTGGCTGCATTGCCGCAAAGCGGACGCGTCCATGCGGTTGTGGGGATGCTGCACGATAAAGACATTGCCGGCACTCTGGCGGCCCTGGCACCTCAGGTGGACTGCTGGTATTGCGCACCCTTGGCCGGTCCGCGCGGTGCCAGCGCGGAGCAGCTCATGGCGCACGTAACGTCCGCTCAGGCATTTGCGGATGTTGAACAGGCCTGGCACCAGGCGCGCCAGCAGGCGGAAGCGCAGGATATTATTCTGGTCTGCGGCTCTTTCCTGACGGTGGCGCAGGTTATGGAATCGATTGAAACGGAGAAAGGACGTGGCGAGTAAGTTTCAAAACCGTTTAGTCGGTACCGTTATTCTGGTGGCCGTCGGCGTGATCGTATTGCCGGGGCTGCTGGATGGTAAGAAAAAACATTATAAAGAAGAATTTGCCGCGATCCCGCTGGTGCCCAAACCCGATGACCAGCAGGACAGCGAAATGGTGCCGCCGGTGACGCAGTCGCTGCCTGCACATCCGCCAGCAGGCGCAGGCAGTGCGGTCAGCCATTCTGATACGGATGATGATGCCGCCGCCGAGGGCAGCAGTCAGCCCGAGCAAAGTAGCGAACCGAGCGTGGTCTCACCGCCACCGGTCCATTCGTCTCCGGCCACGACAGCGCCGAAAGCCAGGCCGGTTGAGCCAACCCGACCCAAACAGGTTGAGCAGGCTAAACCGAAGTCGGTCGAGCAGACGCAGAGCAAACCGGTAGAAAAAACCAAACCGGTTGAGCAGGCTAAGCCTGTTGAAAAAACTAAACCGGCCGAGCAGTCGCAGCCTGCGGAAAAAACCGCGCCTGCGGAGCAGCCCAAAGAAACGCAGCCTGCCGGTCAGGCTTACGTTGTTCAGTTAGGCGCACTCAAGAACGCCAGCAAGGTTAACGAGATTGTGGCGAAACTGCGCCTGTCGGGTTACCGGGCCTATACCGTGCCGTCTACGCCCGTGCAGGGGCAAATCACCCGCATTTATGTGGGGCCGGATGCGTCAAAAGCGAAGATGCAGGCGGCCGTCGGCGAGCTGAAGAACGTTTCAGGCTTGAGCGGCGTGGTTAAGTCTTACAGCGCCCGCTAAAGCGCCGATTGGCGCTGCCGATAGAAATAACAGGCAGCGCCAATCGGGATGAGAACGGCAGTGCCTGACCCGGCTTAACGCTAAATTTCTGACAACTTTTCAGCCTGTTAGCGGGGTGAAAATGACACAGGCGAAGACGGATTTTTTCATCGCCTTTTTTATGGATGCAGAACCTGAAAACCCCTACGCAAACGTTTTCTTTTTCTGTTAGAATGCGCCCCGAACTGGAAGCAGGGGTGCAATGGCACTGGCGCTGGAAGAGTTCATGATCTGGATTGATTACGTCATTATTGCGGTAGTTGGTTTTTCGGCTTTGGTCAGCCTGGTTCGAGGGTTTGTCCGCGAAGCCTTATCTCTTGTTACCTGGGGATGCGCGTTTTTTGTCGCCAGTCATTACTATGCCTACCTTGCAGTCTGGTTCACAGGTTTTGACGACGAACTGGTTCGTAACGGAATCGCGATTGCGGTGCTGTTCATCGCGACCCTGATTGTGGGCGCAATCGTGAACTACGTTATCGGCTCGCTGGTTGAGAAAACTGGCCTGTCGGGAACCGATCGGGTATTAGGCGTTTGTTTCGGGGCATTGCGTGGTGTGCTCATCGTGGCCGCTCTGCTGTTCTTCCTGGATACATTCACGGGCTTTTCAAAGAGCCCGGACTGGCAGCAGTCTCAACTTATTCCCGAGTTCAGTTCTATAATCAGGTGGTTTTTTGACTACCTGAAAAGCACGTCGAGTTTTTTGCCCCGGTGAGACCACCGGGCGTACGGCTTAATGAGGAAATGACAACATGTGCGGTATTGTCGGTATCACCGGTTTCATGCCGGTCAACCAGTCGATCTATGACGCGTTAACGGTGCTCCAGCACCGTGGGCAGGATGCCGCAGGCATTTGTACCATCGATGCGCTGAACTGCTTCCGCCTGCGTAAGGCTAATGGTCTGGTCAGCGATGTTTTCGAAGCGCGTCATATGCAACGTTTACAAGGCAACATGGGGATTGGTCACGCACGCTATCCTACCGCGGGCAGCTCCAGCGCTTCTGAAGCCCAGCCATTCTACGTTAACTCGCCGTACGGTATTTCCCTTGCCCATAACGGTAACCTGACCAATGCCCACGAGCTGCGTAAGCAGCTGTTCGAAAAAGGCCGTCGTCACGTTAATACCACCTCCGATTCTGAAATCCTGTTGAATATCTTTGCGCAGGAACTGGATCGTTTTCAGCACTATCCGCTGGAAGCCGATAACGTGTTTGCCGCCATCGCTGCCGTCCACCAGCAGGTGCGTGGCGCCTATGCCGTGGTGGCGATGATCATCGGTCACGGCATGGTCGCCTTCCGCGATCCTAACGGCATTCGGCCACTGGTGCTGGGCAAACGCGTCATTGCCGATGGCCGTACCGAGTACATGGTCGCCTCCGAAAGCGTGGCGCTGGATACCCTGGGTTTTGAATTTATCCGTGACGTGGCACCGGGTGAAGCGGTTTACATCACTGAGCAGGGGCAGCTTTCAACCCGTCAGTGTGCCGAAAATCCAAAAAACAATCCTTGCCTGTTCGAATACGTCTATTTTGCGCGTCCGGACTCCTTCCTGGATAAGATTTCGGTCTACAGCGCCCGCGTGCGCATGGGCACCAAGCTGGGTCAGAAGATCGCCCGCGAGTGGGAAGATCTGGATATCGACGTGGTGATTCCCATTCCGGAAACCTCGATGGATACCGCGCTGGAAATCGCCCGCATCCTTGATAAGCCTTACCGTCAGGGGTTTGTGAAAAACCGCTACGTGGGCCGCACCTTTATCATGCCGGGCCAGCAACTGCGCCGCAGCGCCGTTCGCCGCAAGCTCAACGCTAACCGCGCTGAGTTCCGCGATAAGAACGTGCTGCTGATTGATGACTCAATTGTTCGTGGCACCACCTCCGAGCAGATTATCGAGATGGCGCGAGAGGCGGGCGCGAAAAAGGTCTATCTTGCGTCTGCCGCGCCGGAAGTGCGCTTTCCTAACGTCTACGGCATTGATATGCCCAGCGCGACCGAGCTGATTGCCCACGGCCGTGAAGTGGAAGAGATTCGCCAGATTATCAAAGCAGATGCGCTGATTTTCCAGGATCTCGATGACCTTATCGAAGCCGTACGGGAAGAGAACCCGGATATCGTGCAGTTTGAGTGCTCCGTCTTTAACGGCATCTACGTGACGAAAGACGTCGATCAGGGCTATCTTGAATATCTGGAATCCCTGCGTAACGACGATGCGAAAGCCATCGCCCGTCAAAACGAAGTCGAAAACCTCGAGCTGCATAACGAAGGGTAAGCGAACCTGAATGCAAAAAGGAGGGCGGGATTTATCCCGCCCTCTGTGTTTTCTGCCGGTCTGCGCTATTATGGTGCACTTTGCCACTGCAAGGTTGAACGATGAAACGACTCATTATTGGTATTTCGGGCGCAAGCGGCGTGATCTATGGCGTCCGGCTATTGCAGGTCTTGCAGCAGATCAGCGACGTGGAAACCCATCTGATCATCAGCCATGCGGCACGTCAGACGCTGAGCCTGGAAAGCGACTACAGCCTGCGGGACGTCCAGGCGCTGGCCGACGTGGTTCATGACGTGCGGGACATTGCCGCCAGTATCTCCTCCGGGTCGTTCAAAACGTTGGGCATGGTGATCCTGCCGTGCTCAATGAAAACCCTGTCCGGTATTGTTCACAGCTACAGCGATTCGCTGCTGACGCGCGCAGCAGACGTGGTGCTGAAAGAGCAGCGTAAACTGGTCCTGTGCGTACGTGAAACCCCGCTGCATATTGGTCATCTGCGCATGATGACGACCGCGGCCGAACTGGGGGCCATCATCATGCCGCCGGTGCCGGCGTTTTACCACCGTCCAACCACTATCGAACAGCTTGTCGATCAGACCGTTAATCGGGTCATTGATCAGTTTGATATTGAACTACCGCAGGACTTGTTTGTGCGCTGGCAAGGTGCATAAGCGTGTTCTTTCGCCCTTCTTTGGTGCAGAAACGCGGGAGCGATCACTGTTCCTGCATTTCTTGAACTAAAAGTTCACAACATCGCTTTTTCTCTGCGACATCACTGATATATTCCTTTCACAAACCCAGTCTTTTCGTCACCAAACGGGCGGCTGGGCAGACGGCAAAACTGCAGAACTGGCATGAAACATGCACAGGAAAAGGCAGTGTTCGTCGCAAACACACATCATGCATCACATAACAATAAGCAATTTACTTGAGGGTAATCTATGAAGAAGCGTGTTCTGGCTCTTTCTTTAATGTTGGGCCTGTCCAGTGCGGCCAGCGTATTTGCAGCAGTACCGACCTCGATTCGTGTCGGCACTGACCCAACATATCCGCCGTTTGAGTCGAAAAACGCGCAAGGACAGCTGGTTGGTTTTGATATCGACCTGGCTAACGAAATCTGTAAACGTATCCAGACCAAGTGTACCTATGTAGAAAGCGATTTTGATGCGCTGATTCCGTCGCTGAAAGCGAAGAAAATCGATGCCATCATCTCCTCGCTGTCCATCACCGCTAAACGTCAGGAAGAGATTGCGTTCTCAGACAAACTGTATGCCGCTAACGCACGTTTAGTCGCGCCGAAAGGATCAAAAATCGAGCCGACGCCTGAGGCGCTGAAAGGCAAAAACATCGGCGTGCTGCAGGGCACTACTCAGGAAACCTACGCGAATGAGTACTGGCGTCCAAAAGGCGTGACCGTAACGCCTTATGCCAACCAGGATCTGGTCTATCAGGATCTGACCGCCGGCCGCATTGACGCCGCCTTCCAGGACGAAGTTCAGGCCGCCGAAGGCTTCCTGAAACAGCCTGTCGGTAAAAGCTATGCGTTCGCAGGTCCGGCCGTGAAAGACGATAAAATCTTCGGTGTCGGAACCGGTATGGGATTACGTAAAGACGATACCGAGTTGAAAGCGGCCATCGACAAAGCATTTGAATCAATGCGTAAAGACGGTACCTACGACAAAATTGCGAAGAAATACTTTAATTTCAACGTGTACGGTGACTGATCTGTCGTCTTCGCCTCTGTTGTTCGCATAACAGAATAAGCCCTGGGTTGTCCCGATCCCTCTGGTCGGAGCAACCCTGTGTCATCGGCTATGCGAGAACAGAAGCTGCGCTGCCCGTCTGCACGACGGCGCAGCGTCGTTTCCACCCCACGACAGGACCTTTTCCATGTTGTATGGCTACTCTGATGTCATTTTAAAAGGCACGCTGGTTACGCTTGAGCTCGCCCTGAGCTCGGTGCTGCTGGCGGTGATCCTGGGTCTGATTGGCGCAGGCGCGAAGCTGTCGCGCAATCGCCTGCTGTCATTGATTTTTGAGGGCTACACGACGCTGATTCGTGGCGTGCCCGACCTCGTTCTGATGCTGCTGATTTTCTACGGCCTGCAGATCGCTCTCAACCATCTCACCGATGCGCTTGGCCTGGCCCAGTTCGATATCGATCCCATGGTGGCTGGCATCATCACCCTGGGCTTTATCTATGGCGCCTATTTTACCGAAACCTTCCGTGGCGCCTTTATGGCGGTGCCAAAAGGGCAGATTGAAGCCGCCACGGCGTTTGGTTTTACCGGTTCGCAGGTTTTCCGCCGTATCCTGTTCCCTGCGATGATGCGCTACGCGCTGCCCGGCATCGGTAATAACTGGCAGGTGATCCTGAAAGCCACGGCGCTGGTTTCCCTGTTGGGGCTGGAGGATGTGGTAAAAGCCACGCAGCTGGCAGGTAAAAGCACCTGGCAGCCGTTTTATTTTGCTATCGTGGCGGGCGTGATTTATCTGGTCTTTACCACCTTGTCTAACGGCATTCTCTGGTGGCTCAATCGCCGCTACACGGTCGGCGTGAAGAGGGCGGAGCTATGATCGAGATTATTCACGAATACTGGAAGTCGCTGCTCTGGACAGACGGTTATCGCTTCACAGGCGTGGCGATTACGCTATGGCTGCTGATTGTCTCGGTCGTACTGGGCGGCTGCATGGCCGTGTTGCTGGCGATTGCGCGTGTATCACCCAATCGTTTTATCAGCCTGCCGGTGTGGCTCTTTACCTATGTGTTTCGCGGTACGCCACTCTATGTGCAACTGCTGGTGTTCTATTCCGGCATGTATACGCTGGAAATCGTGAAAGGCACAGAGCTACTGAATTCGTTTTTCCGCAGCGGCCTGAACTGTACGCTACTGGCATTTACCCTTAATACCTGCGCTTACACCACGGAAATTTTTGCCGGGGCGATTCGTGCCGTGCCACACGGTGAAATCGAAGCGGCGCGAGCCTATGGCTTCTCGACCTTTAAACTGTATCGCTGCATTATTTTGCCTTCTGCACTGCGCACGGCCTTACCGGTTTACAGCAACGAAGTCATACTCATGCTGCACTCTACCGCACTGGCCTTTACCGCAACCGTGCCTGATTTGCTGAAAATCGCCAGGGACATTAACGCGGCAACCTATCAGCCCTTTACCGCGTTCGGCATTGCGGCCGTGTTATACCTGATTATTTCTTACGTGCTGATTAGCCTGTTTCGTCTTGCGGAACGTCGTTGGCTGGCGCACGTGAAACCTTCTTCATCGCATTGAGTAAGACTATGGCTGATAACAAATTAAGCGTCACCGACCTGCATAAACGTTACGGTGAACATGAAGTATTAAAAGGTGTGTCATTGAACGCCAATGCGGGCGATGTCATCAGTATTATTGGCTCGTCGGGTTCCGGGAAAAGTACCTTTCTGCGCTGTATTAACTTCCTCGAAAAGCCGAGTGAAGGCACCATTGTGGTCAACAAGACCGCTATTACCCTGGTACGCGATACGGACGGCCAGCTGAAGGTGGCAGACAAGGAGCAGCTGCGCCTGCTTCGTACCCGTCTGACCATGGTCTTTCAGCATTTCAACCTGTGGAGCCACATGACGGTGCTGGAAAACGTTATGGAAGCGCCGATTCAGGTGCTGGGCCTGAGTAAAGCGCAGGCACGTGAGCGCGCGATTACCTATTTGAACAAGGTCGGCATCGACGAGCGCGCGCAGGGAAAATATCCCGTCCATCTCTCGGGAGGGCAGCAGCAGCGCGTCTCCATTGCCCGCGCGCTGGCGATGGAGCCGGAGGTGCTGTTATTTGATGAGCCCACCTCAGCCCTGGATCCTGAGCTGGTCGGTGAGGTGCTGCGTATTATGCAGAAGCTGGCCGAAGAGGGGAAAACCATGGTGGTGGTCACGCACGAAATGGAATTTGCCCGTCACGTCTCCAGCCACGTCATTTTCCTGCATCAGGGGAAAATTGAGGAGCAGGGGCCACCGGCTGAATTATTTGGTCAGCCCAAGAGCCCGCGCTTACAGCAGTTCCTGAAGGGATCGCTTAAGTAGGCAAGCTATCGGTTATTCAGCAGGCGCACGGCGGTGGCTTCATCGGTCACCAGGCCCGATATCCAGCCGCCGTTCAACGCCGCCTGAATAGCGGCATATTTTCGCTCCCCGCCGGCAAAGCCGATGATATTGCGCGTCGTCTGGCTTTCCAGCGCCACGCTGGTTAACAGCGCATCGGTTTCCCCTAACACGCGTTCGCCCTGCTGATTGAAGAAATGACCGAGCATTTCACCGACCACGCCGCGCGCATTCAGCGCCTGCACCTGGCTGTCTGTGATAAAGCCTTCGGCATGGAGCGGGCAGCCGGGATTGACCTCCCCAATTCCCAAAAAGGTGACGTGGGCCTGTCGTGCACGGTTGACCACGCGCTGATAGACCTGATGCTGGCACCACATCTGCTTATCGTCTGGGCTGTCGGCGAACAGCGGGGCGGGAATGAAGAAATACTTGCCCTGCATTTTTTCAGACAGCTTAAGCGGCACGTCGTAGCGGGTGCCTGAATCGTCGCGGGCGATGGCCCCAATCATGGAAACACAGTGATGCTGCGGTCGTTCAACCCAGGGAAGCGCATCAATAATGGCACGCAGGGTTTTTCCCGAACCGATGCCAAACACCTGCGGCTCGTCGTTATTGATAAACTGCGACATCACCTCTGCGCCTTCTACCGCCAGCATTTGCTGTATGGCATTGTCGTCCAGATCGCCGGAAGGCACCACGCGGCAGTGCTGCAGGCCAAATTTCTCCTGCACGTCGTGCGCCAGACGCAGGCAGTGCGTCACGGGGTGGGCGATCTTTACGCTGACCATGCCCATTTCACGCGCCCCGGAAATCAAACGCTGGGCCACCTGGCGCGACAATCCCAGTGCCCGGGCGATCTCCTGCTGTGTTAACCCAGCGACGTAATACATCCAGGCGGCACGCGCCGCCAACTCCTGTTTCTTCTCTTCTTTGTTCATTGCGCCATTCCCTTCTCTGCGGATCGCCATTTTATCGCGCAATCTGTTTAAAAGCCTATCAGGGCAAAAGCTCAATTAACGGGCCAATGTCTTAAATGTGAAATTAATCACAGAACCTTGACGTTACCTCTGATTAACATATGTGCATCGGGCAAATGCCCTTAATTTAAACAAATGCCTAAAGAGGTCATGATGACACCATCAGTTTGGATGCATATCGGCGCAGGCTCTTTCCATCGTGCCCATCAGGCATGGTATCTGCACCGCCTGATGCAGCAGGGCGACAGCCGCTGGCATATCGCGCTGGGCAATATCCGCGATGACGCAACGCCGTTGCTGACGCAGCTAACCGCCCAGCAAGGGGAATATGTGCTGGAGACGGTCACGCCTGAGGGCGAGCGTCACTACGAGACCATTACCTCCATTCGGCAAATTCTGCCGTGGGACAAAGAGATCAGCGCGCTGGTGCAGCAGGGCGCCGATCCATGCACCCGGGTAATCGCCTTCACCGTGACCGAAGCGGGTTACTATTTAACATCGGAACATGAGCTTGATCTGCAGCAGCCCGATATCCAGGCGGATCTGAATGGCGAGGCGCGAACCTTGTATGGCGCGCTGGCGCGCATCCTGACGGCACGCGTCGTCAACGGTGGGGCGCCCGTGACCCTGTTGAACTGCGACAATCTGCGCCATAACGGTGAGCGTTTCCGTCAGGGTTTTTTGGCCTTCCTTGCGGCAAAAGGGGCAGATGAGCTGGCCGCCTGGGTGCGTGATAACACCACCTCGCCGAATACCATGGTGGATCGAATCACCCCGCGTCCTACTCCTGACGTCGCGGAGCGCGTTCAGGCGGCAACCGGTAAAGATGATGCGGTGCCGGTGATGGCGGAGTCCTTTATCCAGTGGGTGATCGAAGACGATTTTATTGCCGGGCGTCCGGCGCTGGAGCAGGTGGGCGTCGAGCTGGTCGAGTCGGTGTTGCCCTGGGAAGAAGCCAAGATTCGTATTCTCAACGCCACCCACAGCGCCATTGCCTGGGCGGGCACGCTTATCGGTTTGCTTTACATTGATGAAAGCACCCGGCAGAAAGCCATCCACCAGATGGCATGGGAATATGTCTCACAGGATGTCATACCTTCACTTTCACCCAGCCCGCTCAACCTGGCGGAGTATCGGGATGTTGTCCTGTCCCGCTTTAGCAATCCGTGGATAAAAGATACCAACCAACGGGTGGCCGCTGACGGTCTGTCAAAAATTCCCGCCATGGTGACGCCGACGCTGCGGGAATGCTATCAGCGCGGCACGCCGCCTGCGGCCAGCCTGGTGCTCCCGGCGCTGTTCTATCTGTTTTTGCAACGCTGGGCCAGCGGCGAGCTGCCTTATGACTATCAGGATGGCGTGCTGCAACCTGAAGTGGTTCAGCTGTGGTTTGCCCATGCCGATCCGTTACAGGCTTACATGACCCAGACGTCCCTGTTTGCTGAGCTGGCCACATCACAGGATTTTCATGCGCGGCTTAGCACCACCGTCGCCGGGCTGGAAACGTGGCAAGTCCAGCCAGAACAACCGCTGGCCGTAGTTTAGGGGGCGAATATGTATCTGGGTATCGATATCGGCACCTCTGAGCTTAAAGCGCTGATCGTGAATGCGCAGGGCGAGATCGTGGCATCGGAACATGCCGCTCTGGCCGTGCAGCGCCCCCATCCGCACTGGGCAGAGCAGGACCCGCATGACTGGTGGCGCGCCTGCCATCAGGTCATCACGCGTCTGCGTCAGCAGGCACCTCTGGCCTGGTCTGCGATAGAGGCGATTGGGCTGTCAGGACAAATGCACGGAGCGGTGCTGCTGGATGAGCAGGGTGAAGTTTTACGGCCCTGCATTCTGTGGAATGACACGCGCAGCGCGGCAGAATGCCACTGGCTGGGTCAGCATCATCCCGAAATCATGCACATTAGCAGCAATATGATCATGCCGGGCTTCACGGCCCCAAAGCTGTGCTGGGTGGCCCGGCATGAGCCTGACTGCTTTCGTCGCATTAGCAAAGTGTTATTGCCAAAAGATTACCTGCGCTGGCGCCTGACCGGGCGCTTTGTCACCGATCCCTCGGATGCCGCGGGCACCTTATGGCTGGACGTCGCCAAACGCGACTGGTCAGCGGCACTGCTGGCCGCAACGGGAATGCGTCGTGACCAGATGCCTGCACTCGTCGAAGGGAATGCCGTCAGCGGCACGTTACGGCCGGCGATTGCCGACGAATGGGGGCTCTCCTCGTCGGTCATCATTGCAGGCGGCGGCGGGGATAATGCCACCTCGGCGGTTGGCGTGGGCGCCGTGAATCCTGGCGATGCGTTTATTTCACTTGGCACCTCTGGCGTCATCTTTGTGGTTAATGACCGGCTGCAGGCCGATCCGCAGTCAGGCGTGCACGCTTTCTGCCATGCGCTGCCTGACCGCTGGCACCAGATGAGCGTCATGCTCAGCGCCGCAAGCTGCCTGCGCTGGCTGTGCCAGTTGCTCTCGGTCAGTGAAAACCAACTGCTGGAAGAGATTGCTGCGCTGGGTCCGGCACAAAAACAGCAGGCCCCGCTTTTCTTGCCTTATCTCTCTGGAGAACGTACCCCGCACAACGATCCTGATGCGACGGGCGCGTTTTTTTATCTGCGGCACGAAACCCAGCGTGCCTTACTAGGCTATGCGGTGCTCGAAGGCGTAACCTTTGGCCTGGCCGACGGCCTGACCGTCTTAGGGGAAGGACGGCGTGCCATTACCCAGTTCAGCCTGACCGGCGGCGGCGCGCGCAGCAGCCTGTGGGCGCAGCTGATCGCCGATGTGCTGGCGCTGCCTGTCGTGACGCATCCCGCCAGCGCATCCGGTGCACTGGGCGCGGCGCGCCTGGCCTGGCTGGCTGCGGGCGGTGATGAAGCGCAGGTGTGTCTTAAACCCCCGATACAGGCGCGCTTCCTGCCCAATCCTGAGGTTCGTCAGGGACTGCAGCAACGGCTGGCTCAGTTCCGTGAGCTTTACCGTCAACACTCTCAGTCCCGTTCGCTGGCCTGATTAACCTGTAACCAAACAGAGAAGGACGATCGTCATGCACTCTACTGCGTACTGGTTTGGCTTGCCCAAACATCTGATCTGGGGATTTGTCGCCATCGCTGTTTTTATGGCAGGTGACGGTTTCGAGATGGCGTTCCTGTCACGTCATATTACCGATATGGGATTCACGCCGGGGCAGTCGGCGCTGGTGTTTACCTTTTACGGTTTAGCGGTGGCGCTGGCCGCCTGGGCATCCGGTGTGGTGGCGGAGCTGATTACGCCGCAGCGCGCTATGCTGATCGGTTTTATCTTGTGGGTTGTCATGCATGCCCTGTTTATGAGCCTGGGGCTCGGGATGCGCAATTATCCTCTTATGCTGCTGTTTTACGGTATCCGTGGCCTGGCCTATCCGCTGTTTATCTACTCATTTATGTTGCTGCTGGTGCAGGTGCTGCCACGGGAACGGCTGGCGGCTGCCACGGGCTGGTTCTGGGCGATGTATTCGGTGGGCATCGGCGTGGTCGGGAGCTATCTGCCCAGCCTGATCATTCCTTCTATTGGTGAAACCGGCACGCTCTGGCTGGCGATTGGCTGGGTAACCTGTGGCGGCTTGCTGGCCTATTTTAGCCTGCGCAACGTGCCGGTCGATCGTTCTCGCGTCAACTTACCCCTGCGGGAAAAAATGACGGAAATGTCGCGTGCGGTGACTATCCTGTTCACCAACCAGCATGTGTTTTACGCCTGTCTGATCCGCATTATTAATACGCTGTCGCTGTTTGGCTTTGCCATCATTATGCCGCTGCTGTTTGTGGATCGGCTTGGGTTTACGCTGTCAGAGTGGTTGCAGATTTGGGCGGTGTTCTTTTTTGTCACCATTTTTACCAATATCTTCTGGGGCATCATGGGTGAACGTATTGGCTGGATTCGCCAGGTGCGCTGGTTTGGCTGCCTCGGCATGGCGATCTCCAGCCTGGCGTTCTATTACCTGCCTGTCTATGCCGGTCACAATTTCCTGGTCGCCCTGATTCCTGCCGTGATGCTGGGCATTTTCGTGGCGGCCTTTGTGCCCATGACGGCGGTTTTCCCTACGCTGGAGCCCCATCATCAGGGCGCGGCCGTCTCGGTGTATAACCTGTCCGCAGGCATGAGCAATTTTGTTGCGCCCGCCATCGCCTCCATGATGCTGCCGTTCTTTGATATCGTCGGCGTGGTGTGGGCTTACACCTGCCTGTATGTGTTTGCCGGTGTGCTGACGTTTATCATCCGCGTACCGCAACCGAATCACGGCGCGCTGCGTTCCACGGTGAAGTCGAAAACCGCGGTCACCTCTCAGTAAAAAAGGGAAGGGGAGCAAGTGCTCCCCTGATCCTCAGCTTTTCACCACATCCTGTAATGCATTCTGCAGCTCATACCAGCGGAAGCGAAAACCCGACGCCTCCAGCCGTTTTGGCAGCACATGTTGCCCACCCAGCACCAGTACAGACGATTCTCCCATCATCAGCTTGATGGCACTGGCGGGCGTGCGCATGAAAGCCGGGCGGTGCATCACCTCACCCAGGGTAGCGGCAAACTGCTCATTGCGCACGGCGTAGGGCGCAACCATGTTAAAAGGGCCGCTACAGGCATCATCGTCGAGCAGCCACAGAATGCCGCTGACCATGTCATCAATGTGGATCCACGGCATATACTGTTTGCCGCTGCCAATCGGGCCACCAATTCCCAGCTTAAACGGCAGTTTCATTTTACTCAACGCGCCGCCTTCTCGCGTCAGCACCACGCCGGTACGCAGCAGGCAGACGCGGGTGCGCTCACTCTGCGCGGTCAGCGCCAGCTGTTCCCAACGGGCGCAAAGTTCGTGGGTGAACTCGTTCTGTCCGGGATCGTCCTCGGTTAATACCACGTCGCCCGTGTTGCCATAAAAGCCCGTTGCCGATCCCGAAATCAAGACGCGCGGTGGCGTGGTACTGGCGTTAATCAGGGAGGCAATGCGCTCCGTTATCTGCCAGCGGCTCTCGCACAGCTGCCGTTTGTGGGCCTCTGTCCAGCGTTTATCCGCGATGGGTTCACCGGCCAGGTTGATAACGGCATCCACGCCATCCAGCGAGTGCTGTTGCGCCAGGCCTGACCAGAGCGCGATATCTTCCCCCAGCATGTCTCGTGCAGCGGCAACGTCGCGCGTGACCACGCTGACCGTGTCGCCACGCTGTTGCAGACGTGGAATAAGATGGCGGCCAATAAGCCCGGTTCCACCGGTAATTAAGATATGCATAGTGCGGCTCCGTCTGATTTTTTATTTTTTGCTTACTTCATCATAGAAGAGTCGTACCCGTGTGGCGTGAGCCGCTTCGTAATTTAGTCAGTTGAGCGCAAACATCGGACCAGCGCCTGGTTGTTTTCAGAAATAAAAATCGGTAAAGATGATGCACCCCTGTCAGCTATTTGAGGTAGCAGATGAATTACCCCTCCATCACCCTGTGGTCAGATTCATCTTTCTTTAGTCCTTATGTCATGTCGGCTTATGTTGCGCTCAGCGAAAAAGGGGTGCCTTTTAGCGTAAAGCGTATCGATTTATCGCAAAACCAGCAGCATGCTGAGGCCTATCGCGATCTGTCGTTAACCTGCCGCGTCCCGACCTTACAGGTCGATGACTTTATGCTGAGTGAATCATCGGCCATCTGCGAATACCTCGAAGAGCGTTTTGCTGCCCCTGAATTTGAACGCCTCTATCCCAAAGATCGCGAGAAACGCGCCCGCGCCCGGCAAATTCAGGCCTGGCTGCGCAGCGATCTGCTGCCCATTCGCCAGGAGCGCCCTACCGAGGTGTTATTTGCCGGTGAGCGCTTTGCGCCCTTGTCGCCTGCAGCCGTTGAGGCCGCCGAAAAACTGATTGCCGCTGTTCAGCGCCTGTTGCCAGAACGTCAGCAAAATTTATTTGGTGAGTGGTGCATTGCAGATACCGATTTGGCTGTCATGCTTAATCGACTGGCGCTGCATGGCGATACCTTGCCTGCGCGTTTGCAGCACTATGCTGAGTTTCAATGGCAGCGGGCATCAGTACAGTTATGGCTAACGGAAAGCGGCAAAAATCGCTAGCGATCGGCGCTTGCTCAAGTTGTCATAAGTGATTACCTTACGACACACTATGATATAGGTGTGGCAAACAGCGCGTGCATAAAGACACGCTAAACAGGAAAGGGTTACGGATGGTGGATCAAACTGCTGGTGGCGAAATCGAATGGGTCGATATCGTAAGCGAAGAGAATGAAGTCGTTGCACAGGCCACGCGTGCGCAGATGCGCGCGCAATGCTTACGTCACCGCGCGACCTATATCGTGGTTCATGACGGTATGGGGAAAATACTGGTTCAGCGCCGTACTGAAATCAAAGATTTTATGCCAGGCAAACTGGATGCGACGGCTGGCGGCGTAGTGCAGAGTGGCGAAGACATGCTTGAATCGGCGCGGCGTGAAGCCGAAGAGGAGCTGGGCATTGCGGATGTGCCTTTTGCAGAACATGGCAAATTCTATTTTGAAGATGAGCATTGCCGCGTCTGGGGAGGATTATTCAGCTGTGTATCGCACGGCCCTTTTGCTATGCAGGAAGAAGAAGTGGATGAAATTTTCTGGATGACCCCGGATGAAATCACCGCCCGCTGTGATGAGTTTACCGATGATTCACTCAAAGCCTTATCCCTGTGGCTGAGCCGCAACAACGAAAACAGTCACTGATACCTTCTGTTAGCTTTGCGGGCGGTCGTGGCCGTTCGCAAAGCGGGCACGCGGCGTTGATCGCCGCCTCATTCGCCTGATGATCAACTTCCCGCCTTTAGTGGAACGCCGTTTGCGCTCAACGACGTGGTGCGTGCCGTAGAACATGCGGCACAGCATGCTGGCCCGTTTCAACAAACTGTGGTGGTACCGCCCGTTCAGCCCCTGACGTGATTTTGCCCATGACCAGGCTGACAGGGGCTGGGTGCGCACTGTCCAGATCAGACAACCGCCCACACGTTAACCCTGTGGGCGGTTTAACAACCTGAACCGGTTTGCTGACTGTTATCTAAACCGGCTGTGGCTGGCGCATCTTTTCCCCGCGCCGCCGCAGGACTTCCATGACGATCAGTAACAGGAGCGAAGCCGCAATCATGATTGTGGCGGCGGCCGCGATAGTGGGATCGAGGTTTTCACGAATACCGGCAAACATTTGAATCGGCAGCGTCCGCTGCGTTGGGCTGGCAAGAAACAGCGTCACGACAACTTCATCAAATGAGGTGGCAAACGCGAACAGTGCCCCGGAAAAAACGCCCGGTGCAATCAGCGGCAGGGTGACTTTTCGAAACGCCAGCAGCGGAGAGGCACCGAGGCTGGCAGCGGCCCGCGTCAGATTGGTGTCGTAGCTTTTCAGTACGGCGACCACCGTGATCACCACAAAAGGAACGCCCAACAGGGCATGGGCTAACACCAGGCCGAGGTAGCTGTTCAGCAGTGACAGTTTGGCAAAGAAGAAAAACATGCCAACGGCGATGATCACGACGGGCGCCACCATGGGAGAGATAATGATTGCCATCACCAGACCTTTGCCGCGAAACTCGCCGCGCACCAGGCCCATGGCGGCCAGCACGCCCAGTACGCTAGCCAGTAGCGTGGCTAGCGGCGCAACCAGCAGGCTGTTCATTAACGCACCTATCCACTCCTTCGAGTGAAAAAAGGCCTCGTACCAGCGCAGCGAAAAGCCACTTAGCGGATAGCTCAGAAACGAACTTTCGTTAAACGACAGCGGCACAATGACCAGAACAGGCACAATCAAAAACAGCAGTGCCGCTGCGCCGTAAAAATTAAACAGGTAACGCCAGACCCGCAGCAACGTCGAACCTTGTTGTTTCATCATTTGCTCCTTAACGTACTGCCGCCTCGGATGACGTCCGGGTGACACGTGAATACACCACATACAGCAACGTCACGATAATCAGCAACTGGCTCCCCAGGGCGGCGGCCATGCCCCAGTTCATGGTGCTGTTGGTAAAAAAGGCGACAAAGTAGCTGACCATTTGATCGTCCGGCCCGCCCAACAGCGCTGGCGTAACGTAATAGCCAATCGCCATCATGAACACCAGCAGCGCGCCTGCGGTAATCCCGGCATAGGTCTGCGGGACATAGACGCGCCAGAAGGCCACAAAGGGATGTGCACCCAGCGACACGGCCGCCCGGACATAGCTGGGAGAAATCCCTTTCATGACGGCATACAAGGGCAGCACGATGAAGGGCAGCAGGATATGCGTCATAGAGATGTACACGCCGACCCGGTTGAACACCAGCGTGAGCGGACTGTCGATGAACCCTGTCGCCATCAGCGTCCGGTTAATTAATCCTCCTGACTGCAGCAGGACAATCCAGCTGGCGGTACGCACGATCAATGAGGTCCAGAAGGGCAACAGCACCATAATCATTAGCAGGTTGGCGCGGTTGGACGGCTGCTTCGCCAGCCAGTATGCCAGCGGATAGCCCAGGCCCACGCACAGCAAGGTGACCACGGTCGCCATCCACAGCGTACGTAGCAGAACGTTCACATAAAGCGCCTGATCGGGGGACTGCGCGACGATGTCGCCGGTCTTTGCATCAACCTTGTGGTCAAACACTGACAGCAGGTAATAGCTGGTATAGGGTTTGGCTACGCGCTTGAGGGTTTGCCATGTAGACAGCTCGCCCCACAGGGGCTGCTTATCAATGAGGGTGGCTTTGACGTTAACCCCATCCTCGGGGGCCTGGCGGGGCACGGCCAGGATCAGGCGACGAAACGCATTGTCTTCATAACTCAATCGCTTCGCAATGCCAGAGATCTGGCCCTGCTCGCGCGCCGCGCTGACTTCCTTCGCCAGCGTGGCAAACAGGCTTTCATCCGGCAGCGCCTTGCCGTTCCATTTAGCCAGGGCCTGGCTGGTTTGCGGAAGTGCGTCGTGAAGCTCAGGGTTATTGACGCTCATACTGAGGATAGAGCCGATGGGGAACAAAAAGCACACCACGACGAAAATCAGTAACGGGGCAACTAAAAACAGGGAGCGTTGTGTTTTTAACCAACCTGCCCGGTTAAATTGCTGGCGCAGACTGAACGCGCCTTCCGTACGTCTGACGGGCGCTGAATTCATCACGGGGTTTTGACTCATGCCGATCTCCTGAAAGGGGGCTGCCGGAGCGGGTCCGGCAGCGGGTTATTTCGCGGCCCAGGCGTTAAAACGCTGTTCCAGCTCTTCGCCATGTTCCAGCCAGAATGTGGCGTTAACCTGAACGGCTTTGGCCATGTTTTCCGGTGCCGTTGGCAACTGAGCCAGACGATCGGCCGTCAGCAGTTTGCCTGCCTTGATATTGGCGGGGCCATAAGGAATATTTTCGGCATACACTTTTTGGTTCTCGGGCTGCAGCGAGAAGGCGATAAATTTCTCTGCCAGCGCTTTGTGCTTTGAGCCTTTCACAATCGCCCAGTTATCGAAGTCGTACAGGTTGCCGTCCCAGACGATTTTGAAATTATGACCTTCTGCCTGAGCGGTGCCGATGCGGCCGTTATAGGCCGATGCCAGCGTCACGTCGCCTGAAACCAGCCACTGCAGGGGCTGCGCGCCCGATTCCCACCACTGAATATTCGGCTTTAGCTCATCCAGTTTCCTGAAGGCACGATCGACGCCCGCCGGGGTTGCCAGCACCTTGTAAACGTCTTCGCGCTTCACGCCGTCCGCCATCAGCGCGATTTCCAGCGTGTATTTCGCGCTCTTACGCAGGGCGCGTTTGCCGGGGAATTTTTTCACATCCCAAAAATCTGCCCAACTGGTGGGGGCGGTTTTGAGCTTGTTGCCATCGTAGGTCAGTACGGTAGACCAGACGAAGAAGCCCGCACCACATTCGCTCACGCTCCCCTTGGCAAAGTCGGCTTTGTTGCCTAACTTGCTCCAGTCCAGGGTTTCAAACAGCCCTTCTTCACAGCCCCGCTCCAGTTCCGGGGTTTCAAGTTCTACAACATCCCAGCCGACCTGTTTGGTTTCAACCATTGCGCGGATGCGTGCCATTTCGCCGTTATATTCACCGGCTTCAATGCTGTCCTTCCCCGAGGCCATGAAAGGCTTATAAAACGCTTTATCCTGTGCGTCCTTGTTGGTGCCCCCAAAGGACACCACCGTAAGATTTTCGGCCTGTGCCTGGATGGCCACCGCTGCCAGAACCAGTGCCGCTATGTTTTTCATCATCCCCGAACTCCTGAATTATTATGTTCAGGCAGATTCCTCTGCCCGGTGTTTGCCTTGCAATCATGATGCCAGGGGCTGACCCGCAGCGGAACGTGCGGCGCGTCAGCCCGCGAAACCTAATACTTGCCCAGGATACGGTTCAGCAGATTCAGTGCCGTGCGGAACTGCGCATCCGGAATGGTGAGAGGGTAGAGGAAACGAATAACGTTGCCGTGTACGCCGCAGGTGAGCAGCAGCAACCCTTCGTCCAGCGCCTCTTGCTGAATAGCTTTGGCGATCTCTGCGCTGGGTTGGCCTTCGCTGTTGGTGAATTCAGCCGCGATCATAGAACCGCGACCGCGCACCTCTGCCAGCGCACTACAGCCTGCGCCCTGCAGCGTTTCCGTCAGTTGCCCGCCTAACAGCAGGGCGCGCTCGCACAGGTTTTCATCGCGAATGACCTCCAGCACGGCCAGCGCAGCGGCAATGGCCGGTGGGCTTCCTGCATAGGTGCCACCCAGGCCGCCGGGCAGGGGCGCATCCATTACGTCAGCCCGCCCTGAAACCGCCGATAGCGGCATACCGCCCGCCAGGCTTTTTGCCATGGTGATCAGGTCTGGCTGCACGTCAGGATAGTATTCACTGGCAAACAGCTTGCCGGTGCGGGCAAAACCACTTTGGATTTCATCGGCGATCAGCAGAATGCCATGTTGATCGCACAGCGTGCGCAGGGCGGTCACAAACGCTGGCGGCGCGACATTGAAGCCGCCTTCACCCTGAATGGGTTCATAGATAATGGCCGCAACCTGTTGCGGGCTGATATCGCAGCGGAAAATGGTTTGTAAACTCTCCAGCGCGTCATCGACGCTACAGCCATGCAGTGCATTCGGGTAGCGGGCGTGAAATACTGAGCTGGCAAAGGGGCCGAAACCGGTTTTGTAGGGGACCACTTTGCCCGTCAGCGACATCGTCATGTTGGTGCGGCCGTGAAAGGCCCCCGTAAAGGCGATGACGCCGGGACGGCCGGTTGCCGCGCGGGCAATTTTGACCGCGTTCTCAACGGCTTCTGCGCCGGTGGAGAAAAAAGTGGTCTTGGCGGGGCCGCTTACCGGCACCAGCGCATTCAGTTTTTCCGCCAAGGCAATATAATTTTCGTAAGGCACAACCTGAAACGCGGTGTGGGTAAAATGATCGAGCTGTTCTTTGATGGCGGCGATCACTTTGGGATGACGATGTCCGGTATTCAGCACGGCAATGCCTGCGCTGAAATCGATAATTTCACGGCCCTGGTGATCCCATAACGTAGCGTTTTCTGCTTTCACCGCATAGAAATCGCACATCACGCCCACGCCGCGCGGCGTAGCATTGAGACGACGGACCTGCACTTCACTGTTACTCATAACGCGACCTCATGGTGTTTGTTGCCATATTGTTACAGTGGAATCTGCCTCCTTGCTTTTTAGCGTTTTCAGGGTTTTATAATCCAGAGCCAGTTTTTTTTATTTTGAGGTACCAATTTTGCGAAGCTTACTCGGTGACCTGCTTGCACAACGTCTGGCCTCGCTTTCCGGCGGTACGCTGAATAAGCGATTGTATGATGTCTTGCAGGCAGCGATTCAGGACGGATCCATTGCCACCGCGACGCGACTGCCCGCCAGCCGCGACCTTGCTCGCGAACTTTCTGTCTCACGTAATACCGTGCTGGCAGTCTATGAACAGCTTCAGTCTGAGGGCTATGTACAAACCCGCACCGGAAGCGGCACCTTCGTCAGTACCGTGCTGCCGGAACAGGTGCCGGGTGAGCCGCTGATCAGGCCCGTCACGCCGCCGATGAAACCCGTCAGACTGTCGCGACGGGGTTCACGCCTGCTGGCGAGCAGCGGTGCCGGGAGCCATCAGTGGGGGGCATTTATGCCCGGTGTGCCGGACGTCAGCCATATGCCGCACGACATCTGGCGCAAAATTCAGCTCCGCCTGAGCCGACGGCTGCCGGTTGAAAACCTGAGCTATGCCAGCCACGGCGGCTGTGTTGAGTTACAACAGGCGCTGGCGGATTACCTGCGGGTGATCCGTTCGGTGAACTGCACCCCCGAACAGGTACTGATCACCGCCGGAACCCATCAGTCGCTGGATCTGCTGGCGAAAATGCTTTGCGATCCGGGAGACAGGGCCATCGTCGAAGAGCCGGGATACTGGGGGATCCGCAATGTGCTGGCGGTGAACGGCGTCACGCTGATCCCCACGCAGGTTGACGATCAGGGGCTGGTTTTGCCGCCCGAGCAGCCAGACAGCCCGGTGCCTCGCCTGATCTGTGTGACGCCTTCTCACCAGTATCCTCTCGGGGCGGTCATGAGCCTGCAGCGGCGCCATGAATTACTGGAGCGCGCAAAAAGCAGCGGCAGTTGGGTGGTGGAAGATGACTACGATGGCGAGTTCCGCTTTACCGGAAGTCCCATTCCTGCGCTACAGGGCCTGGCGGCGGATGCCCCAGTGATTTATCTGGGCACCTTCAGTAAAACCTTGTATCCCGGCATCCGGCTCAGCTACATGGTGGTGCCTAAATCCCTGGCGGCACGGATGAAAATGGCGCACTCCGAGCTGTATCGCGGCGGCTACGGGTTAGTACAACTCACGCTGGCGGAGTTTATTCGGGAAGGGCACTATGCGGCCCACGTACGACGCATGCGGCAGATTTACAGCCGCCGCCGTGCTGCGCTGGTGGAGGTGATTAGCACATCGCTGGGCGCCGACTGGATAGTGCATCACAGCAATGCGGGGTTGCATCTGGTTCTCAGGCTGCCGGACAGCATTGACGATGTGGCCTTTAGCGCAGAGCTGGAACAGTGCGGTGTATTAACACGTCCCCTGTCGTCCTATTATCTTCGGGGCACGCCGCAGCGCGGATTGCTGCTGGGTTATGCCTGTGTTGACGAAGCCGCCATTCCCGCCGCGTTCGCGCCTATCCTGACCCGGTTGCAACATCACCTGCAGGTGGCGTCTGTCTCGCCCTGATGCACCATCAGTGCGCATCCCTGGTATTGCCTGATTCTGTGATAACTGTCACGTTAATTTAATGTTAAATTTAAAAAGACAATAAAATACAATGGCCTGCAAAGTAAATTTGTAAGCCATTTCTTTTTAGATTGTCAAATTCTGCTTGTGCAAATCAAATGCGTTGTGGTAGTGCTAAAAAAAGGCCCGACAGGATTCGCACGTCAAAAGGATGATGCATGAATCGTGCCGAAACCCTTTTTCATCCTGTTTACGAGATTACGCCATGAGAAATTTTGTCAGTTTTCGGAATATCAAAAAGAGCTACGACGGCGACAAGCTGGTGGTGCGCAACCTCAATCTGGATGTGGCAGAAGGCGAGTTTTTGACCCTGTTAGGGCCGTCAGGCTCCGGGAAAACGACCAGCCTCATGATGCTGGCAGGATTTGAAACGCCCACCGATGGCGAGATACTGCTTCGTGATAAACCTTTGCACACGTTGCCGCCGCATCAGCGTGATATCGGTATGGTATTCCAGAACTACGCGCTTTTTCCCCACATGACGGTGGCCGAAAATCTGGCGTTTCCTTTGTCGATTCGTCGTTTGAGCAAGGCCGATATTGCCCAGCGAGTTAAGCGGGTGCTGGATATGATTAAACTCACTTCGCTGGCAGACCGTTATCCCGCACAGATGTCTGGCGGCCAGCAGCAGCGGGTGGCCCTGGCGCGGGCGCTGGTATTTGAACCTAAACTGATCCTGATGGACGAGCCGCTGGGGGCGCTGGATAAACAGCTGCGTGAACACATGCAGATGGAAATTAAGCAGCTGCATAACATGCTCGGGCTGACCATTGTTTACGTGACTCACGATCAGAGCGAAGCTATGACCATGTCTGACCGGGTGGCGGTCTTTAACGACGGCATGATTCAGCAAATGGACAGCCCGAATAAGCTTTATGAACAGCCCGACAACGCCTTCGTGGCGCAGTTTATTGGCGAGAATAACAGCCTGCTGGCAACCCAGTCAGGGCAGCAGGGTGATTACTATCAGGTGACGCTGGATAACGGTATCCAGCTGGATGCGCTGAAGGTGCGGCCCAGTTCTCCGGGCAAGAAAATACAGCTCAGTATCCGCCCTGAACGCATCAACGTAAATGCAGCCAAACCGGGCGATCAGTCGGTCCAGGCCCAAATCCAGCAGTTTATCTATCTGGGTGACCACGTGAGAATGCTGACGGAAGTTGCTGGTCAGGGAAACTTTATGGTGAAAATGGCCTCATCGGAGGTCTCACCCGGCTGGACGGCGGGCAGTGAAGTGACCTTGTCCTGGCAACCTCAGCACCTGCGCGCGCTCGACGTTACGCTGCAATAGGCATAAAAAAAGAGCATGCAGTCTGCATGCTCTTGTTCAACGGGAAGGGATTAACCTTCAGCCTGCTGCGACTGAATCGCCGTCAGGGCAATGGTGTAGACGATATCGTCTACCAGTGCGCCGCGTGACAGGTCGTTGACCGGCTTACGCATGCCCTGCAGCATTGGCCCGATTGAAATCAGGTCAGCGGAACGCTGCACCGCTTTGTAGGTGGTGTTACCGGTGTTGAGATCCGGGAAAATAAAGACCGTTGCGCGTCCGGCAACCTGCGAGTTGGGCGCCTTGGATTTTGCCACGTCTTCCATAATCGCCGCGTCGTACTGCAACGGCCCATCAATCACCAGATCCGGGCGTTTTTCCTGCGCAAGACGCGTGGCTTCACGCACTTTCTCCACGTCGCTACCGGCACCTGAATTACCGGTTGAGTAGGAAATCATGGCGACGCGTGGATCGATGCCGAAGGCTTTCGCTGAATCGGCAGACTGAATGGCAATTTCTGCCAGCTGTTCAGCCGTTGGATCGGGGTTGATCGCGCAGTCGCCGTAGACCAGCACCTGCTCTGGCAGCAGCATAAAGAACACGGATGACACCAGTGAGCTGTTGGGCGCGGTTTTGATCAGCTGTAACGGCGGACGAATGGTGTTGGCCGTTGTATGTACCGCGCCCGAGACCAACCCGTCAACTTCCCCGCTTTCCAGCATCATGGTGCCCAGCACCACGTTATCTTCCAGCTGTTCCTGCGCAACCACCTCGGTCATTCCTTTGCTTTTGCGCAGCTCGACCAGACGCGGAACATAGTTCTGACGCACCACTTCAGGATCGACTATCTCAATGCCTTTACCCAGCTCAACGCCCTGGGCTGCCGCAACGCGCTGGATTTCATCCGGATTGCCCAGCAGGACACAGGTCGCAATGCCGCGGTCGGCACAGATTGCTGCGGCTTTAACGGTACGGGGTTCATCCCCTTCCGGCAGAACAATGCGCTTGCCAGCCTTGCGAGCCAGTTCGGTTAACTGATAGCGGAAAGCCGGCGGCGACAGGCGGCGACTGCGCTCAGACGTGGCGGTCAGCGACTCGATCCAGTCCGCGTTAATGTAACTTGCGACGTATTCCTGGACTTTTTCAATGCGCTGCGTGTCATCAACCGGTACTTCGAGGTTAAAGCTTTGCAGGCTGAGCGAGGTCTGCCAGGTATTGGTTTTGACCATGAAGACCGGCAGGCCAGTCTGGAAGGCGCGATCGCACAGTTTGGCGATGCGCTCGTCAATTTCATAGTTACCGGTTAAAAGAATGGCACCGATCTCAATACCGTTCATCGCGGCCAGACAGGCGGCAACCAGCACGTCAGGGCGGTCAGCCGAGGTGACCAGCAGCGAGCCCGGGCGGAAATGCTCAAGCATGTGCGGGATGCTGCGTGCGCAGAAGGTCACTGATTTGACACGGCGGGTCTGAATTTCACCTTCGTTAATAATCCGGGCGTTCAGGTGGCGGCACATATCAATGGCGCGGGTCGCAATCAGGTCGAAGCTCCACGGCACACAACCCAAAATGGGCAAGGGACTGTTGGCAAACAGCTGGTCAGGATTGATATTCGCGATGCTGGCCTTCGATGAGTCATCGAAAATTTCAGACAGGTCAGGGCGCGTACGGCCCTGCTCATCAACGGGCGCGTTCAGCTTGTTGATGATCACACCGGTGATGCTTTTATTCTTCGAACCGCCAAAGCTGCTTTGTGTCAGTTCAATACGCTCTTTGAGCTGTGCGGGAGAATCGTTACCCAGCGCGGTCACGAAGACGATTTCAGCGTTTAACGTTTTGGCGATTTCATAGTTCAGCGCGCTGGCAAACTGGTGCTTACGCGTAGGCACCAGGCCTTCAACCAGAACCACTTCAGCATCCTGCGCATTGGCGTGGTAGCGGGCAATAATTTCTTCCATCAGCACGTCTTGCTGATTAGAACCCAGCAGCGATTCCACACGGGACATCGGCAGCGGCTCTGCGGCCGGGATGCCTGAACTCTTGCGCACAATGCTGGTGGTCTGGTCAGGTGCATTGCCGCCCGCACGCGGTTGTGCAATGGGTTTGAAAACGCTCAGTCGAACGCCTTTACGTTCCATGGCGCGAATAACGCCAAGGCTAACGCTGGTCAGACCGACGCTGGTGCCGGTCGGAATGAGCATAATTGTACGTGACACGATTGAACCTCTCAGATTTCACTGGGTGTCAAAACAACGCCGTCAGCCGGAGCTGACGACGAAATGAGATCAGGCGGTAAGGCGAGCGGCATCTCGGGCAATCACTAACTCTTCGTTAGTGGGGATCACCACTGCCGGGCGAGTGCCTTCTTTGTTGATAAAACCTGACTTGCCAAAGCGAGCCGCCAGGTTGCGCTCGTGGTCAATGTCAAAGCCCAGCAGCGCCAGCTTGTCCAGGGTCAGCTCACGCACCATCGCCGCATTTTCACCGATACCGCCGGTGAAGACCACGCCATCGAGACGACCGTCCATCAGCGCGGTATAGCTGCCAATGTATTTGGCCAGACGGTGGCAGAAGACATCCATTGCGCGTTTAGCATCTTCTTTGGTGGCGTAGTTGTCTTCAACATAACGGCAGTCGCTGGTGACTTCGGTCAGCCCTAACAGCCCCGACTCTTTGGTCAGCATCTTGTTAATGGCATCGACGCTCATGCCCAGCGTGTCGTGCAGGAAGAAGATAATGGCCGGATCGATATCGCCGCTGCGGGTCCCCATGACCAGGCCTTCCAGCGGGGTCAGGCCCATAGACGTATCCACACACTCACCGTTACGGATAGCAGAAACAGACCCGCCGTTACCGAGATGACAGGTAATGATGTTCAGCGTTTCTAGCGGCTTATTCAGCATTTTTGCCGCTTCGTGGGTGACATAGTAGTGGCTGGTACCGTGCGCACCGTAGCGGCGCACGCCGTGCTCTTTATACAGGGCATACGGCAGCGCATAAAGGTAGGACTCTTCCGGCATTGTCTGATGGAAAGCCGTGTCAAAAACCGCCACATTCTTGTCAGATAAGTGCGGGAAGTTTTTCATGGCTTCATCAATGCCAATCAGGCCCGCTGGGTTATGCAGTGGTGCAAAAGATGATGCATCTTTGATACCCTGCACAACAGACTGAGAAATGACCACTGACTGCGTAAGTTTTTCGCCGCCGTGAACAATACGGTGACCTATTGCAGCGATTTGTGCTGAAAGCTCTGGTTTTTGTGCCAGAATTGTTTTAACAATGAAATTCAGCGCTTCGCTGTGGGCTGCGCCAGCACCTAAAGGTGCTTCCTGCTTCTGACCATCAAGTTTCCATTTGATCCGTGCTTCGGGCAGGTGGAAGCATTCAGCCAGACCCGAGAGGAATTCTTCACCGCTGGTGGGATTAAGAATGGCAAACTTGAGAGAAGAGCTGCCGCAATTCAGAACCAGTACTAACTTACTCGACATGGAAGTACCTATTTGTTAAAAGTGGCTAAAAATAACGCAATCAGACTTACAGCGTAGCCCATCGACGCAGCCAGATTAATGACAGAAGTCATACCCAGGTCAAAATAGTGCGTTTTATGCAAAAAAAAATTGAGTCTTTACGCATAAATTTGAAATTTCGCTTAAAACGGGCCTTGTCGTCTCTGTTACAAGGGAAGTTGCGGCAGTGACGCTGTTAAAACGGCGTCAGAATAGCCGGAGTCACCTTTAAAGACAAAAATATTTGAAGGATGTTACGTAAAGTTGTGTGGTTATAATTATTTTTCAAAAAATACAGTATTAGTTGAGGCGAGCCATGGCGAATGAATCTCACACCGGCTGGTTCCGGATGTTTCAACGCGGACAGCATTATATGAAGACCTGGCCCAACGATAAACGCCTGGCACCGGTCTTTCCTGAGAACCGGGTATCGACGGCTACGCGCTTTGCGATTCGCTTTATGCCGCCGCTGGCGGTCTTTACGCTCACATGGCAGATCGCGATGGGTGGGCAATTGGGCCCGGCAGTAGCAACGGCTCTCTTTGCCTGTAGTTTGCCTATGCAGGGATTATGGTGGCTGGGTAAGCGATCCGTCACCCCATTGCCGCCCACGCTGCTGCGCTGGTTCCATGAAGTGCGCACGAAGCTGGAAGCCGCAGGTCAGGCGATCGCACCGGTTGAAGGCAAACCAACTTACCAGGCACTGGCCGATCTGCTTAAGCGCGCCTTTAAACAGTTGGACCGCACCTTTCTGGACGATCTTTAATCCGCACCGTGCAGAAATTATTGCACGCAAACCTGCGGTTAAATCAATGAAAAGCGATGTGGCTACGCCCGCATCGCTTCCCCTGTGTAATTATCTTTCCATCGTATAAAACCTGAACAGCCCGCGGGCTGGAGGACAAGATGATGGAAATGACCCACGCGCAACGTTTGATCCTGACTAACCAGTACAAAATCATGGCAATGCTGGAACCGGAGAGCGCCGAACGTTTTCGTCGCTACCAGACTATCATTGAGCGTGGCTATGGCCTGCAAATGCGGGAGCTGGACAAAGAGTTTGGCAAGCTTCCCGAAGAGACCTGCCGGACGCTTATCGACATTATGGAAATGCACCACGCGCTGCAGGTCTCCTGGGCTAATCTCAAGACCCAAGGCGATATCGACCCACGACGTCTGGCATTTCTGGGGTTTGATGCCGCCACGGAATCCCGCTATCTCGGTTATGTGCGGTTTATGGTGAACATCGAAGGGCGCTATACCCATTTTGATGCGGGAACGCATGGCTTTAATGCGCAAACGCCGATGTGGGAAAAGTATCAACGTATGCTGGCTTTGTGGCAGACTTGTCCTCGCCAATACCATTTAAGCGTAAACGAGATTGCGCAAATCATTAACGCCTGATGAGGAGTGACGCGTGGAGTACAGTGGTTTTTTATTTGATTTAGATGGCACCTTAGTGGATTCGCTACCCGCGGTTGAACGCGCCTGGAGCAACTGGGGTGCACGTCATGGCATTGCGGCTGATGAGATTCTGGACTTCATTCACGGAAAGCAGGCGATTACTTCACTGCGCCACTTTATGGCGGGCCAGTCAGAAGCCGCAATCCAGGCCGAGTTTCTGGCGCTGGAAAAAACGGAAGCAGAAGACACGGACGGCGTGCGGGCGCTGCCAGGCGCAAAAGCGTTGCTCACGCAGCTGAATGCGTTGCAAATCCCCTGGGCGATTGTCACCTCCGGCTCCGTTCCGGTGGCGCATGCGCGTCACAAAGCAGCAGGTTTACCTCAGCCTGCCGTGTTTATTACGGCCGAACAGGTGGCGAAGGGCAAGCCAGAACCCGATCCTTACTTACTGGGTGCAGAAAGGTTAAAGCTGTCGCCAGCCGACTGCGTAGTGGTAGAAGATGCGCCGGCCGGCGTGATCGCCGGGTTAGCTGCGGGCTGTGCCGTGATCGCCGCGAATGCGCCTGATGATACGCCACGCATTGACGAAGTGGCGCTGCGCCTGACTTCACTGGAATCGCTGGTGGTCACCAAACGATCGACGGGCAAGTTTGCGTTTCACCATCAAGGCTAGGTAAAAGGGCGGCGTGAAGCCGCCATTGTCAGAGCGGCGTGTCCTGCGAGATTTCGTCCAGAGACAGGCTAAAGCTGGGAATGAAGACCTCCACGAAATAGCTCATTTCGGGCGAACGACGCTGATTCAGGGTTTTTTCCAGCCGCGCTTTTGCTAACAAAAACTCATTATTGCCGGCCGACAGCTCTTCCAGGCATTTTACGTAGGCACAGATCGCATCGGCTTGTTTCACGACGGCTTTTTCTTCCTCACTGTGCAGATGCTCATCAATCAGCGGACGGTAAACATCCTGCAACTCGTCCGGCAGCATCTCAATCAACTTCTGCTGCGCGATTTTCTCAATCTTTTTGTATTCGTGGGCGATCTGCGCGTTGTAGTACTTCACCGGCGTGGGTAAGTCTCCGGTCAGCACTTCACTGGCGTCGTGATACAGCGCCATCATGGCGATGCGCTCGGCATTAAGGTTGCCGTTAAACTTCTTATTTTTAATGATGGCCAGCGCGTGGGCAACCATCGCGACCTGCAAACTGTGTTCAGAGACGTTCTCGGTGCGCACGTTGCGCATCAGCGGCCAGCGGTTGATGAGTTTGAGACGGGAAAGATGGGCGAAGAAATGGCTCTGAGTCATGGTAATTCCTGTTTGCGACAGGGGAGAGGCGTGCTCTCCCCGAAATCACATCAGTATAGGCGCATCCGGACTACTGGCGGTAGCCTTGCAGAAAACGGCCAAACTTATTGATCGCCATTTCCAGATCGTCGACGCGCGGCAGCGTCACGATGCGCAGATGATCGGGCCACGGCCAGTTAAACGCCGTTCCCTGAACCAGTAGCACTTTCTCCTGTAGCAGGAAATCCAGCACCATTTTCTGATCGTCGTGGATATTGAATTTTTTGGCATCAATACGCGGGAACATATAAAGTGCGCCCTGCGGCTTCACACAGCTCACGCCGGGAATATCGTTGATCAGTTCCCATGCGCGCTGACGCTGTTCATAGAGCCGCCCGCCAGGCACAATAAACTCACTAATGCTCTGATAGCCGCCCAACGCAGTCTGAATGGCATGCTGCGCGGGGACGTTGGCACACAGACGCATGGATGCCAGCATCTCCAGCCCTTCGATATAACCTTTAGCATGCTTTTTGGGGCCGTTTAGCACCATCCAGCCCTGGCGGAAACCCGCTACGCGATAGGTTTTAGACAGGCCGTTAAAGGTTACGGTCAGCAAGTCCGGCGCCAGTGCAGCAATAGAGTGATGCTGTGCGTCGTCGTACAGAATTTTATCGTAGATCTCGTCAGCGAAAATAATCAGGTTATGCTGGCGGGCAATCTCAACGACTTCCATCAACAGTGCTTTGCTGTAAACCGCACCGGTTGGATTATTGGGATTGATAATCACGATGCCGCGCGTGCGTGGCGTAATTTTACTGCGGATATCATCCAGATCCGGGAACCAGCCTGCGGACTCATCACACAGGTAGTGCACGGCTTTGCCGCTTGAGAGCGACACGGCCGCGGTCCACAGCGGGTAGTCAGGTGCCGGCACCAGCATTTCATCACCGCTGTTCAGCAGCGCCTGCATGGCCTGGACGATGAGTTCAGAAACACCGTTGCCGATATAGATGTCTTCCACCGTGACGTCGCGCATGTCACGCGCCTGGTAGTGCTGCATGATGGCTTTACGAGCAGAATACAATCCTTTGGAGTCACAGTATCCCTGTGCGCTGGGAAGGTTACGGATGACATCAACCAGAATCTCGTCCGGCGCTTCGAAGCCAAAGGGGGCCGGATTGCCGATGTTCAACTTAAGAACTTTATTACCTTCTTCTTCGAGGCGTTTAGCCTCTTTTAAAACCGGTCCACGAATGTCGTAACAGACATTGTCCAGTTTGCCGGATTTATCAATTTGAAAAGTCATTGTGGCCGCCTTAATGTGCAGAATCCTTGTGCCTGCCGCTGAAAACAAACCTGCACAATGTACTCTCCTCAGGCCGACAAAAGAAGGGCAGGGCGCGGTTTTGGCGTGTTCAGCATCTTTGTCTCCAGCCAGACGATGGAATGCGTATTGGTTATCAAGCAGGCCGGTTGTAACGTTTGTTTTTTTGAGTTTTATTAGTTTATTATGCTGCGATTAAAAATTGAGCGCTGGGTAATGTCTGCTTTTATTTTGCCGATAATGAACCTGAAGGCCGTAAAACAATCTGAGAATCTGTGATGCGTCATGAGTGAAATAGTTTAATTATGCTTTATTGATGCATAAAATTTGCACGCAAAAAGCGGCCTCAACTCAGAGTAACCTGAAAAAAAACGATGGTGCATAATGTTAACTATCTTATATCAAAGGTTTTTTATAAGATTTTCAGGGCCGGGAGAGACAACCGGGAGCATCATCAATGCATGTTTCATCGCTGAAAAGTCGTATTTCCTGTTTTCAGGCAGGTTACGTCCGCTCAGGACATTCTCGAAGGGATGTAAGATGCTATTTGATCAAAATATGCAATGCTTTTCACAAAAACATTTCCATTTTGCGGTCAAAAATGATTAAGTATAATTTAATATTTGATGAGATTAAACGCTGCGTACCGTTAGCGTATTACAGACCCGTTTACCCCTGCCTGAGGGCACTTTGGGGGTAGGAAAAGACAACTACACAGCTTCCCGCATTTTTGCATCCAGTGCCTTCGGTACAGAAGTTGTCTCTGTCTTCAGGACCCGGTTTCCCTGTTTTGCAGGGAAGTACCGTCTTCCTCCGTAAGTAAATTTTATGTCGGCCCTTTGCCGGGACGTCATGAAGCATCATTACCGCTTATCGCTTTGATAAGCTTGTAATAACACCAGGATAGTAGTTCTTAAAAATCTAATAAGTGAAGAAAAAACATGACTAATGCAAATCGTCCGATACTCAATCTCGATCTCGATCTGCTCCGGACTTTTGTTGCTGTAGCTGACCTGAACACCTTTGCAGCCGCTGCTGCTGCGGTGTGCAGAACGCAATCGGCAGTGAGTCAGCAGATGCAACGTCTGGAACAACTGGTCGGTAAAGAGTTGTTTGCCAGACATGGCCGCAACAAGTTGTTAACTGAACACGGCATTCAGCTTCTGGGCTATGCCAGGAAAATCCTGCGTTTTAACGATGAAGCCTGTACTTCACTGATGTACAGCAACATCCAGGGTGTACTGACGATTGGCGCTTCTGACGATACCTCAGATACCATTCTGCCGTTCCTGTTAAACCGCGTGACCTCTGTCTATCCAAAACTGGCGATTGATGTTCGCGTGAAACGCAATCCGTTCATGATGGAAATGCTGAATCAGGGCGAAGTTGACTTAGTCGTCACGACGTCAAGCCCGGGTAACTTTACCCATCAGGTTCTGCGTACCTCTCCGACCCTGTGGTATTGCGCGGCGGATTATGTGTTCCAGCGTGGAGAAGCTATTCCACTGGTACTGCTTGATGAACCCAGTCCGTATCGTGATATGGCGATTGATCATCTCAACGAAGCCGGTATCCCGTGGCGTATCTCTTACGTTGCATCAACCCTGGCGGCCGTTCGTGCGGCAGTCAAAGCAGGATTGGGTGTAACGGCGCGTCCGGTAGAAATGATGAGCCCGGAACTGCGCGTGATGGGCGCAGCAGAAGGCTTGCCGGTTTTACCGGATACGCAGTATCTGCTGTGCCGTAATGCCGACAGCGACAACGAGCTGGCGCTGGCTATCTTTAATGCTATGCAGTCCACGCACGATCCGTACAACATGGTGGCCAACGCTGACGGCACGCTGTTGCTGGATGACGAAGAGTAACATTTTCACGCTGTCGCAAAAAAAACGTCATTCACCGGTAAGATAATGGCTGTAAACAGGCCTCTTGTTCTGTAAAAAGAACAGGAGGCTTTTTTTTGACCTTTTTCCTGCGAAATAAAAACCCGCCCGGAGACGCTGAGTTTATCGCCTGCCCGCAAGCATTTCAGCGCGATGTAAATGGCGGGCGAGAGGCAAAATGTAAAATATTTGATTCGAATCAGTCTGATAACTGCTGAAATTTAACACAAAAAAGATAATTCTGTGTTCTGGATCAACAAAATAGCCATTCCCAAGGGAAGGAAAACCCCCGAAATCCTGTCAAAATATGAGGGTTAATTGCACGATCCATGCGCGCAAATACCCGCTACACTAAAATTACCCTTACAGACTGAAGCGATTTAGCTGGAAACACGCGCATCATATGTTAATAATATGATGTAGGTGTAAAATAAAGTTTGGATACTTTTGTCAAAGTTGACAAAAGGTTATAGAAAGGAGTAAAAAACCCCATAAAATTGCTGCTTATTGCAGAGTAACAGCAAAATTTGTAAGGTTTTTATCCTTCCCTTTGAATCGATGTGGTGAGTTTGCTGCCAGAACCCGAGCAGGATGCCCGCGCCACTTTTGATGAGTAAGCAATGAGTATGTCAACTACCACCGAAATCATCGCTCAGCATTGGGCATTCGTCGTATTTATCGTCATCGCTTTTGGCCTCTGTGCGTTCATGTTAACCGGAGGCTGGCTGCTTGGCGGCAGAGCGCGTGCCCGTTACAAAGACACACCTTTTGAGTCCGGCATTGAATCCGTCGGTGACACTCACCTCCGCTTATCAGCAAAATTCTACCTGGTAGCGATGTTCTTCGTTATCTTCGACGTAGAAGCTCTCTTTTTATACGCATGGGCGACCTCTATCCGTGAAAGCGGCTGGGTCGGCTTTGTGGAAGCCGCAATTTTCATTTTGGTGCTCCTGGCGGGCCTGGTTTATCTGGTGCGCATTGGCGCGTTGGACTGGACGCCTGCACGCCGGCGAATCGTGGTTAAAACGCCCACGGTAAGTCACACCAATCCTCATAAGCAGTAAAAGAGAGGCAATAAGATGGACTATACGCTCACCCGCATAGACCCAAACGGTGGTGAGAACGACCGTTACCCTCTGCAAAAGCAGGAAATCGTCAGCGATCCGCTGGAGCAGCACGTTCATCGCAGCGTCTACATGGGCAAGCTCGAACACGCCCTGCACGACATGGTGAACTGGGGACGTAAAAACTCCCTGTGGCCTTACAACTTTGGTCTTTCATGCTGCTACGTTGAGATGACCACCTCCTTCACCGCCGTGCACGACGTCGCGCGTTTCGGTGCAGAGGTTATGCGTGCATCGCCACGTCAGGCCGACTTCATGGTCATTGCCGGTACGCCGTTTACCAAAATGGCCCCGGTGATTCAGCGTTTGTACGATCAGATGCTGGAGCCGAAATGGGTGATTTCCATGGGTGCCTGTGCCAACTCAGGCGGCATGTACGATATCTATTCTGTCGTGCAGGGCGTTGATAAGTTTCTGCCGGTTGACGTGTATATCCCGGGTTGCCCGCCGCGCCCTGAAGCTTACATGCAGGCACTGCTGCTGCTGCAGGAATCCATTGGCAAAGAGCGCCGTCCCCTTTCGTGGGTGGTCGGAGACCAGGGCGTTTACCGTGCCAATATGCAGTCTGAGCGTGAACGTAAGCGTGGCGAACGTATTGCAGTAACCAACCTGCGTACACCAGACGAAGTTTAAGTTAACCGTATGGATGGAATCAGTGCCTGCAGCAGACAACACCACAAATTAATGCATGGCACCATCCTGACGCCTTCATTTGAGCGCCTGTTATCAGGCCGGAATGGTGAGTAACGTATGACAGATTTGACCACGCAAGATCTCGCTCAGCCGCTATGGCAAACCCGGGATCACCTGGATGACCCGGTGATCGGCGAGCTGCGTAATCGTTTTGGGCCGGATGCCTTTACCGTTCAGGCGACCCGCACCGGTATTCCGGTTGTTTGGGTAAAGCGTGAACAGCTGCTGGAAATCATTACATTCCTGCGAAAACTTCCTAAGCCGTACGTCATGCTGTATGACCTGCATGGCATGGACGAACGCTTACGTACCCACCGCGCCGGTTTACCTGCTGCGGATTTTTCCGTTTTCTACCACCTGCTCTCGATTGAACGCAATCGCGACATCATGCTCAAGGTGGCTTTATCTGAAAACGATATGCATGTGCCGACCATCACCAATATTTTCGCCAATGCCAACTGGTACGAGCGCGAAACCTGGGAGATGTTTGGTATCACCTTTGATGGTCACCCGCATCTGACGCGTATTATGATGCCGCAGACCTGGGAAGGGCATCCGCTGCGCAAGGACTATCCTGCGCGTGCGACCGAATTCGATCCTTTCACGCTGACGAAGCAGAAAGAAGATCTGGAAATGGAAGCGCTGACGTTCAAGCCGGAAGACTGGGGCATGAAACGCAGCACCGCCAACGAAGATTTCATGTTCCTCAACCTCGGTCCAAACCACCCGTCAGCGCACGGTGCTTTCCGCATCATTTTGCAGCTGGATGGGGAAGAGATCGTCGATTGCGTCCCGGATATTGGTTATCACCACCGTGGCGCAGAGAAAATGGGCGAACGTCAGTCCTGGCACAGCTACATTCCTTACACCGACCGTATTGAGTACCTTGGTGGCTGCGTTAACGAAATGCCTTACGTACTGGCCGTTGAGAAACTGGCTGGTATCGTGGTGCCTGACCGCGTGAATGTTATTCGCGTCATGCTCTCTGAGCTGTTCCGCATCAACAGTCACCTGCTGTACATCTCGACCTTTATTCAGGACGTTGGCGCAATGACGCCGGTGTTCTTTGCCTTTACCGACCGTCAGAAAATTTATGATGTGGTTGAGGCGATTACCGGTTTCCGTATGCACCCGGCCTGGTTTCGTATTGGCGGTGTGGCACACGATCTGCCGAAAGGCTGGGAGCGCCTGCTGCGTGACTTCCTGGACTGGATGCCAAAGCGCCTGAAAGAGTATGACAAAGCGGCGCTGCGCAACACCGTTCTGATGGGCCGTTCGCAAGGTGTGGCAGCCTACAATATGGAAGAAGCGCTCGCCTGGGGCACCACAGGTGCAGCCCTGCGCGCCACCGGTCTCGATTTTGACGTGCGTAAATGGCGTCCCTATTCAGGCTATGAAAACTTCGACTTCGAAGTGCCCGTGGGTGCCGGTATCAGCGATGCCTACACGCGCGTACAGCTGAAAATGGAAGAGATGTGGCAGTCGCTGCGTATTCTGGAACAGTGCCTGAACAACATGCCGGAAGGGCCGTTTAAAGCCGATCATCCGCTGACAACCCCGCCGCCAAAAGAGCGCACGCTGCAGCACATTGAAACCCTGATCACTCACTTCCTGCAGGTATCATGGGGCCCGGTTATGCCGGCCAATGAATCCTTCCAGATGATTGAGGCGACCAAAGGGATTAACAGTTACTACCTGACCAGCGATGGCAGCACGATGAGTTATCGCACACGTGTGCGTACGCCGAGCTTCCCGCACCTGCAGCAGATTCCTTCGGTAATCCGTGGCAGCCTGGTATCCGATTTAATCGTGTACCTCGGTAGTATCGACTTTGTTATGTCAGACGTGGACCGCTAATTATGCACGATCAACACATTGCTATTAAAACGATCGACCCTAACGAGGTCTTCGTGCTGAGTGCGGAAGAGCACCATGCGATTGAGCACGAAAAACACCATTACGAAGATGCACGCGCCGCGTCAATTGAAGCGCTGAAAATCGTACAGAAACAACGTGGCTGGGTACCAGACGGCGCGATTCATGCGATTGCCGACGTTCTGGGCATTCCCGCCAGCGACGTAGAAGGTGTGGCAACGTTCTACAGCCAGATTTTCCGCCAGCCGGTTGGCCGCCACGTGATCCGCTACTGCGACAGCGTGGTCTGTCACATTACCGGTTTTCAGGGCATTCAGGCTGCGCTGGAAGAAAACCTCAATATCAAGCCCGGCCAGACCACGACCGACGGCCGCTTTACGTTGCTGCCGACTTGCTGTCTGGGTAACTGCGATAAAGGCCCAACCATGATGGTGGATGAAGATACGCACGTTCATCTGACGCCGGAAGGCATCGCCTCTTTGCTGGAGCAGTATCAATGACAATTAAACAGATCATTCGTACTGCCGAAACCCATCCACTGACGTGGCGCATGCGCGACGATCAGCAGCCGGTATGGCTGGATGAGTACCGCAGCAAAAACGGCTACGCCGGTGCGGAAAAAGCACTGAAGGGCATGGCACCCGACGAGATCGTGGCGCTGGTGAAAGATTCCGGCCTGAAGGGACGCGGTGGTGCAGGCTTCTCTACCGGTTTGAAGTGGAGCCTGATGCCGAAAGACGAATCCATGAACATCCGTTACCTGCTGTGTAACGCCGATGAAATGGAGCCGGGCACCTATAAAGACCGCCTGTTGATGGAGCAGATGCCGCATCAGTTGGTTGAAGGCATGCTGATCAGTGCGTTTGCCCTGAAAGCCTACCGTGGCTACATCTTCCTGCGTGGCGAATACATTGAAGCGGCGGTGCATCTGCGCCGTGCCATCGCTGAAGCGACCGAAGCCGGGTTACTGGGTAAAAATATCCTGGGCTCAGGGTTCGATTTCGAACTCATCGTCCACACCGGCGCAGGCCGCTATATTTGCGGTGAAGAAACCGCACTGATTAACTCGCTGGAAGGACGCCGTGCTAACCCACGTTCTAAGCCGCCTTTCCCGGCGAGCGCGGGCGTTTGGGGTAAGCCGACCTGCGTGAACAACGTTGAAACGCTGTCAAACGTGCCGGCTATTTTGGCAAACGGCGTTGAGTGGTATCAGGGCCTGTCTAAGAGCGACGATGCGGGTACCAAGCTGATGGGCTTCTCGGGTCGGGTGAAAAACCCTGGCGTCTGGGAACTGCCGTTCGGTATCACGGCCCGTGAAATCCTGGAAGACTATGCCGGCGGCATGCGCGATGGTCTGCGCTTTAAAGCCTGGCAGCCGGGCGGGGCGGGAACAGACTTCCTGACGGAACAGCATCTGGATCTGCCGATGGAGTTCGCCAGCATCGGTAAAGCGGGCAGCCGTCTGGGTACGGCGCTGGCCATGGCCGTGGACCATGAAATCAATATGGTTTCACTGGTGCGCAATCTCGAAGAGTTCTTTGCCCGTGAATCCTGCGGCTGGTGTACGCCATGCCGCGATGGTTTGCCGTGGAGCGTGAAGATCCTGCGCGCGCTGGAGCAGAAAAAAGGCCAGCCGGGGGATATCGAAACCCTGGAGCAGCTTTGCCGCCAGCTCGGCCCAGGCAAGACGTTCTGCGCCCACGCACCCGGTGCAGTCGAACCGCTGCAAAGCGCCATTAAATATTTCCGTGAAGAGTTTGAAGCCGGTATCGCGCCGCAGGTGTTTGGTAATACCCGATCGATCGGTGGTATTCAGCCAAACCTGCTGAAAGCGCGCTGGTAATTCGCCGTTATCCACGGGAGCTGGCCCTGTGCCGCCGTTCCTGCTGCAGTGTGCAGGAACAAGAATTTGATTAACGCTCGTTTATGACGAGCCTTACGGAAGCATGTCACTATGGCTACAATCCATGTAGACGGTAAAGAATATGATGTGAACGGAGCGGACAACCTGCTACAGGCATGTCTGTCTCTGGGCCTTGATATTCCTTATTTTTGCTGGCATCCGGCGCTGGGAAGCGTGGGTGCCTGCCGCCAGTGTGCGGTAAAGCAATTCCAGAACGCTGAAGATACCCGCGGCCGCCTTGTCATGTCCTGTATGACGCCGGCGTCTGACGGCACCTTCATCTCTATTGATGATGGCGAAGCGAAAGAGTTCCGTGAAAGCGTGGTTGAGTGGTTAATGACCAACCACCCGCACGACTGTCCGGTATGCGAAGAGGGCGGTAACTGTCATCTGCAAGATATGACGGTAATGACCGGCCACAGCTTCCGCCGCTATCGCTTCACCAAACGCACCCACCGTAATCAGGACCTTGGCCCGTTCATTTCGCATGAGATGAACCGCTGTATCGCCTGCTACCGCTGTGTGCGGTATTACAAAGATTATGCTGACGGTACCGATCTGGGCGTTTATGGCGCGCATGACAACGTTTACTTTGGCCGCCCGGAAGACGGCACGCTGGAAAGCGAGTTTTCCGGCAACCTGGTTGAAGTCTGCCCAACCGGCGTATTTACCGATAAAACCCACTCTGAACGCTATAACCGTAAATGGGATATGCAGTTCGCGCCCAGCATCTGTCAGCAGTGCAGCGTGGGCTGTAACACCAGTCCGGGTGAGCGCTATGGCGAGCTGCGCCGCATCGAAAACCGTTACAATGGCAGCGTTAACCACTACTTCCTGTGTGACCGTGGTCGCTTTGGTTACGGTTACGTCAACCTGAAGGACCGCCCTCACCATCCGGTGCAGCTGCGCGGCAGCGATCGCGTGACGCTGAATGCGGAGCAGGCGGTGAACGTCGGGGCAGACGTGCTGCGCCAGGCGAAACGCGTGATTGGTATCGGCTCGCCACGTGCCAGCGTCGAGAGCAACTTTGCGCTGCGTGAACTGGTCGGGGCCGAAAACTTTTCTACCGGCATGCCTGCCGGTGAGCAGGAACGCCTTGAACTGTTGTTAAAAGTGCTGCGTGACGGCGGAATTTATACGCCATCGCTGCGTGAAATTGAAAGCTACGATGCGGTGCTGGTGCTGGGGGAAGATTTGACCCAGGTTGGCGCGCGCGTGGCCCTGTCTGTGCGCCAGGCTGTGAAAGGTAAGGCCCGTGAAATGGCCGCTGCGCAGAAAGTCGCAGACTGGCAAATCGCGGCCATCATGAATATCGGTCAGCACGCTAAGCATCCGCTCTTTGTCACCAACGTCGATGAAACGCGTCTCGATGATATTGCCGCGTGGAGCTATCGTGCCCCAGTGGAAGATCAGGCACGTCTTGGATTTGCCATCGCCAATGCGCTGGACGAAAGCGCCCCGGCCGTAAGCGATTTCGACGCTGCGCTGAACGGCAAGCTGGATGTCGTCGTGCAGGCGCTGGCCGGCGCTAAAAAACCGCTGATCGTTTCCGGTGTTCACTCAGGCAGCACTGCCATGATTGAAGCGGCCGCGAACGTGGCGAAAGCGCTGAAAGCGCGCGGCGCAGACGTCGGTATCACCTTACTGGCAGGCCATGCGAACAGCATGGGGCTGGGCCTGATGGGCGGAAACACCCTGGACCAGGCGCTAGAACAACTGCAAAGCGGCGAAGCCGATGCGGTCGTGGTACTGGAAAACGATCTCTATCGCCATGCGCCAAAAGCGCAGGTGGATGCGGCGCTGAATCAGGCCGCTAACGTGATCGTCGTTGATCATCAACGCACCGCCACGCTGGAGAAAGCCGGACTGGTTTTGTCCGCGGCCAGCTTCGCGGAAAGCGACGGCACCTCAATCAACCACGAAGGGCGCGCACAGCGTTTCTTCCAGGTGTACGATCCTGCCTATTATGACAACAGCATCGTGATGCTGGAAAGCTGGCGCTGGTTGCATTCGCTGCACAGCGCGCTGGAAAGCCGCCACGTTGACTGGACGCAGCTGGATCACGTCATTGATGCCGTGGTTGCCAGTCTGCCACAGCTGAAGGGCATTAAAGAGGCGGCACCGGATGCCAGCTTCCGTATCCGTGGTCAGAAACTGGCGCGTTCACCGCATCGTGCCAGTGGCCGTACCGCCGCGCGCGCCAACATCAGCGTGCACGAGCCGCGTCAGCCGCAGGATCAGGACACGATGTTTGCCTTCTCAATGGAAGGGAACAACCAGCCGAACGCACCGCGTTCGCAGATCCCCTTTGCCTGGGCGCCAGGCTGGAACTCACCTCAGGCATGGAACAAATTCCAGGATGAAGTGGGCGGTAAACTGCGTCACGGCGATCCCGGCGTGCGTCTGTTCGAAGCCAGCGACGCACAGTTAGCCTGGTTCAGCAGCGTACCTGGCGCGTATACCACTAACGGTCAGTTCCGCGTCGCGCCTTACTATCAGCTATTCGGTAGTGAAGAGATGACGCAGCGCGCGCCGGTTATCCAACAGCGTATGTCGGCACCCACTCTGGTCCTGAACCCGGAGGATGCGGCTAAGCTGGGCGTGAACAGTGGCGCGTCTGTGGAATTAACCTGTGCCGGTGAAACCGTACGCTTGCCTGTGCGTTTCTCCGCGTCGCTGCAGGCAGGGCAGGTGGGGCTTCCACTCGGTCTGCCGGGCGTACCGCCATTCCTGGCGAATGCAAAAATTGATTCTCTGCAGGAGGCGGCGCAATGAGCTGGTTAACTCCAGGTGTTATCGACATTCTGATCGCCGTGGGTAAAGCGCTGGTGATTCTGCTGGTCGTGGTGGGCTGCGGTGCGTTTATGAGCTTCGCCGAGCGTCGTCTGCTCGGCCTGTTCCAGAACCGCTATGGACCGAACCGCGTGGGCTGGGGCGGATCCTTGCAGCTGGTTGCTGACATGATCAAGATGTTCTTTAAAGAGGACTGGGTTCCCCCGTTCACCGACCGCTTTATCTTTACCCTGGCGCCGGTCATCGCCTTTGTGTCACTGCTGCTGGCATTTGCCATCGTGCCGGTTTCGCCGACCTGGGTCGTCACCGACCTGAACATCGGGCTGCTGTTCTTCCTGATGATGGCGGGCCTGGCTGTCTATGCCGTACTGTTTGCCGGCTGGGCGAGTAATAACAAATACTCGCTGTTAGGTGCCATGCGCGCCTCTGCGCAGACGCTGAGTTACGAAGTGTTTCTGGGACTGTCGCTGATGGGCGTAGTGGCCCAGGCGGGATCGTTCAACATGACCGATATCGTCAACAGCCAGACGCACCTGTGGAACATCATCCCGCAGTTCTTTGGTTTTTTGACCTTCTGTATTGCGGGCGTCGCGGTCTGTCACCGTCATCCTTTTGACCAGCCAGAAGCTGAGCAAGAGCTGGCCGACGGTTACCACATTGAATATGCCGGGATGAAATTCGGCCTGTTCTTTGTGGGCGAATACGTCGCGATTACCACCGTCTCAGCACTGATTGTGACGCTGTTCTTCGGGGGCTGGCATGGGCCTTTCCTGCCGCCTTTCATCTGGTTCGCCCTGAAAACGGCGTTCTTTATGATGATGTTCATCCTGATTCGTGCTGCGCTTCCGCGTCCACGCTATGACCAGGTGCTGTCGTTCGGCTGGAAAGTGTGTCTGCCGTTGACGCTGTTGAACCTGCTGGCGACCGCCGCAGTGATTCTGTACACAGCGCAGTAAGGGGTAAACAAATGACATTAAAAGATATTGTCGTAGGCTTCGGCACGACAGTTCGCAGTATCTGGATGATAGGCATGCACGCCTTCGCGAAACGCGAAACCCAGATGTATCCGGAAGAGCCGGTCTACCTGCCACCGCGCTATCGTGGTCGTATCGTTTTGACGCGCGATCCCGATGGGGCAGAGCGTTGCGTTGCCTGTAACCTGTGTGCAGTAGCCTGTCCGGTAGGCTGTATTTCACTGCAAAAGGCCGAAACCAAAGACGGTCGTTGGTATCCAGAGTTCTTCCGTATTAACTTCTCACGCTGCATTTTCTGCGGCCTGTGCGAAGAGGCCTGCCCAACCACCGCTATCCAGCTGACGCCGGATTTCGAGCTGGGCGAGTTCAAGCGTCAGGATCTGGTGTATGAAAAAGACGATCTGTTGATCTCGGGGCCGGGTAAATATCCGGAGTACAACTTCTACCGCATGGCAGGTATGGCGATTGACGGTAAAGATAAAGGTGACGCTGAAAATGAAGCGAAACCCATCGACGTCAAAGGCTTATTACCTTAAGGAGCAAGGCATGGAATTTGCGTTTTATCTTTGCGGACTGGTGGCGGTGGTGACGACGTTACGCGTCATTACCCACACTAATCCGGTACATGCGTTGCTGTACCTGATCGTTTCGCTGTTATCGGTGGCGGGTGTCTTTTTCTCCCTGGGTGCCTACTTTGCCGGTGCGCTGGAAATCATCGTGTATGCCGGTGCCATCATGGTGCTGTTCGTGTTCGTCGTGATGATGCTCAACCTGGGCAAGGCCACGGAGAAACAGGAACGCGAATGGCTCAGCCCGTCCCTGTGGATCGGTCCCGGTCTGGTGTCCTTTCTGCTACTGGCGGTCATGATTTACGCCATCATGACGGCACAGGATCAGGGCATTGACGGTAAAATCATCGACGCGAAAGCGGTCGGTATTAGCCTGTTTGGCCCGTATGTCCTGGCGGTTGAACTGGCATCAATGCTGCTGTTGGCCGGTCTGGTTGTTGCCTTCCATCTGGGACGTGAAGAGCGCCAGGGTGAAGTCCTGAGCAACCGTTCAAACGATGCCGCGCAGGCGAATAAGGAGCAAGCATGATCCCGTTACAACATGGATTGATTTTGGCCGCGGTGCTGTTCGTTCTTGGCCTGACCTCGCTGGTACTGCGCCGCAACCTGCTGTTTATGCTGATCAGCCTTGAAATTATGATCAACGCCGCGGCGCTGGCGCTGGTCGTCGCGGGCAGCTACTGGGGACAGGCCGATGGTCAGGTGATGTATATTCTGGCAATCAGCCTCGCCGCAGCGGAAGCCAGTATCGGTCTGGCCCTGCTGCTTCAGCTCTATCGTCGTCGTCAGACGCTGAACATTGATATTGTGAGCGAGATGCGCGGATGAACCTTCTCTATTTAACTGTCTTGTTTCCGCTGATCGGCTTTTTGCTGTTAGCGTTTTCCCGTGGTCGCTGGTCAGAGAATCTGTCGGCGACGGTCGGAATGGGATCGGTGGGGTTAGCCGCACTGACTACCCTGTATGTTGGCGTTGACTTCTTTGCTAACGGGCAGCAGGCATTCACCCAAGCGCTGTGGACCTGGATTCACGTGGGCAATTTTAACATTCAGGTCAATCTGACTCTGGATGGCCTCTCGCTTACCATGCTGTCGGTGGTTACCGGCGTCGGTTTCCTGATCCATATGTTCGCCTCCTGGTATATGCGCGGAGAAGAGGGCTATTCACGCTTCTTCGCTTATACCAACCTGTTTATCGCCAGCATGGTGGTTCTGGTGCTGGCGGATAACCTGATGCTGATGTATCTGGGCTGGGAAGGGGTAGGGCTGTGTTCTTACCTCCTGATCGGCTTCTACTACAGCAATCCGGAAAACGGCAAAGCGGCGATGAAAGCCTTTATCATCACCCGCGTCGGCGATGTGTTTCTGGCCTTTGCGCTGTTCATCCTTTACAACGAACTGGGTACGCTCAACTTCCGCGAGATGGTTGAGCTGGCACCGGCACACTTTGCGGCGGACAATCACATGCTGCAGTGGGCTACCCTGATGCTGTTAGGCGGTGCGGTCGGTAAATCGGCCCAGTTGCCCTTACAGACCTGGCTGGCCGATGCAATGGCAGGCCCGACACCGGTATCGGCACTGATTCACGCCGCGACCATGGTAACGGCAGGGGTTTACCTGATTGCGCGCACGCATGGCCTGTTCCTGCTGACGCCTGAGGTGCTGCATCTGGTCGGCATTATCGGTGCCATTACCCTGGTGCTGGCAGGCTTTGCTGCCCTGGTTCAGACGGACATCAAACGCGTCCTCGCTTACTCCACCATGAGCCAGATTGGCTACATGTTCCTGGCGCTGGGCGTACAGGCGTGGGATGCCGCGATTTTCCACCTGATGACCCACGCCTTCTTTAAAGCCCTGCTGTTCCTGTCCTCAGGTTCGGTTATTCTGGCCTGCCACCACGAGCAGAACATCTTTAAGATGGGCGGACTGCGTAAGAGCATCCCGCTGGTTTACACCTGCTTCCTGGTGGGCGGCGCCGCGCTGGCGGCACTGCCACTGATTACCGCCGGTTTCTACAGTAAAGATGAAATCCTGTTTGGTGCGCTGGCGAACGGTCATCTTAACCTGATGGTAGCGGGCCTGGTGGGTGCATTCCTGACCTCAATTTATACCTTCCGCATGATCTTCATCGTGTTCCACGGTGAAGAGAAGATTCATGCTCATGCGGGTAAAGGCATTACCCATCATCTGCCGCTGCTGGTGCTGCTGGTGCTCTCCACCTTCGTTGGCGCACTGATTACCCCACCACTGGCGGGCGTTTTGCCGGCGAATGAGTTTGGTGAAAACGGTAAAGTGACGCTGGAGATTGCATCGGGTCTGGTCGCGGTTTCCGGCATCGTGATTGCAGCCGCACTTTGGCTGGGCAAACGTCAGCTGGTGACCCGTATTGCCAACAGCGCACCGGGCCGCTTCTTCGGCACCTGGTGGTTCGCCGCCTGGGGCTTCGACTGGCTCTACGACAAGGTGTTTGTCAAACCGTACCTGGGCATTGCGTGGCTGTTAAAACGCGATCCGCTCAACGGCCTGATGAACCTCCCTGCGTTGCTTTCACGTATCGCCAATAAAGGTCTGGTGGTCAGTGAAAACGGTTATCTGCGCTGGTACGTGGCGTCGATGAGCGTGGGTGCCGTCGTGGTTCTGGCCCTGTTGCTGGTAATTTAAAGATTGATGAGCGGGGTGAGTTCGCTTACCCCAGTTAAGAATGTCCAAATAACCGAGTAATGAGCGCAATCGTCGCAGCCAGTTTCATTACCGCCAGCGCACAGCAACCGGAGCGTACTGAAGTACGTGAGGATTGCGAGCACTGCCGGGAATGAAAATGGTAAGTAAGATAGCTCATAAAAGGCCATAAAAGGGAAGTATGCCGTGTTATTACCTTGGCTAATTTTCATACCCTTCTTCGGTGGTTTTATCTGCTGGCTCGCCGAGCGCTTCGGCGCGAAAGTGCCACGCTGGATTGCACTGATCACCATGGGGCTGACGTTGGCGCTTTCACTGCAGCTGTGGTTGCAGGGAGGCTATTCACTGACGCAGGCAGCGGGTATTCCGCAGTGGCAATCGAGCTTCTCAGTACCCTGGATCCCCCGTTTCGGCATTAATTTCCATTTAGCGCTTGATGGCCTTTCGCTATTAATGGTGGTGCTGACCGGGCTGCTCGGTTTGATGGCCGTGCTGTGTTCGTGGAACGAGATCGAGAAGTATCAGGGATTCTTCCATCTTAACCTGATGTGGATTCTGGGCGGCGTTATCGGTGTGTTCCTTGCCATCGACATGTTCCTGTTCTTCTTCTTCTGGGAAATGATGCTGGTGCCGATGTACTTCCTCATCGCACTGTGGGGACATAAAGCCTCGGACGGGAAAACCCGTATCACCGCGGCCACCAAATTCTTTATCTATACCCAGGCATCAGGTCTGGTGATGTTAATTGCGATTCTGGCGCTGGTGTTTGTCCACTACAACGCGACCGGCGTCTGGACGTTCAACTACGAGCAGTTGTTGAAAACGCCCATGTCGCACACCGTCGAATATCTGCTGATGCTGGGCTTCTTTATCGCGTTTGCGGTGAAAATGCCGGTGGTGCCGCTTCACGGCTGGTTACCCGATGCGCACAGTCAGGCGCCAACGGCCGGTTCAGTGGACCTGGCGGGTATTTTGCTGAAAACTGCGGCCTATGGTTTGCTGCGTTTCAGCCTGCCGCTGTTCCCTAATGCATCCGCTGAGTTTGCCCCTATCGCGATGTGGTTAGGTATCATCGGTATCTTCTACGGCGCCTGGATGGCCTTCTCACAGACGGATATTAAACGCCTGATTGCCTACACCTCGATTTCCCACATGGGCTTTGTGCTGATTGCGATTTACACCGGCAGCCAGTTGGCCATTCAGGGCGCGGTGATACAGATGATTGCGCACGGCCTGTCTGCGGCGGCCCTGTTTATCCTGTGTGGTCAGCTGTATGAGCGCCTGCACACGCGTGATATGCGTCAGATGGGCGGTCTGTGGTCGCGCATCAAATGGATTCCGGGTTTATCACTGTTCTTTGCTGTCGCCAACCTGGGGATGCCGGGCACCGGTAACTTCGTGGGTGAGTTTATGATCCTCACCGGCAGCTTCCAGGTCGTTCCTGTCATTATTGTGATTGCGACCTTTGGTCTGGTTTTCGCTTCGGTTTATTCGCTGGTCATGATGCAGCGTGCCTACTACGGCGAAGCGAAATCTAAAGATCCACTGCCGGGAATGTCGGCACGTGAATTCCTGACCATTGGCGTGCTCGTGGTTCTGCTGGTGCTGTTGGGTATTTATCCCCAGCCGATTCTGGATACCTCACATGCTGCAATGAGCAATATTCAGCAGTGGTTTACCGCTTCAATTTCAACTACAAGGCCGTAATTCGCCATGACAATAACTCCTCAACAATTGATCGCGTTGCTGCCGCTGTTAATCGTCGGATTGACGGTGGTGGTTGTGATGCTGTCCATTGCCTGGCGACGCAATCACTTTGTTAACGCCACGCTAACAGTGGTTGGCCTGAACCTGGCTCTGCTGTCGCTGTATTTTGTGGGCCAGGTCGGGGCGATGGACGTCACGCCGCTGCTGCGCGTTGATGCTTACTCGATGTTTTATACCGCACTGGTGATGCTGGCCAGCCTGGCAACCTGTACGTTTGCCTATCCATGGCTGGCGACTTTCCCGGATAACAAGGACGAGTTTTATCTGTTGGTCCTGATTGCCGCACTGGGCGGTATCGTGCTGTCAGCGTCTAACCACCTGGCATCGCTGTTTATCGGAATTGAACTGCTGTCACTGCCGCTGTTTGGTTTGATTGGTTACGCGTTCCGCCAGAAACGTTCGCTGGAAGCGGCCCTGAAATACACTATCCTGTCGGCGGCGGCATCGTCCTTCCTGCTGTTTGGTATTGCGCTGATTTACGCTGACTCTGGCAACCTGGGCTTCGTCAGCCTGGGCAAAAGCCTGACTGACAGCATGATTCAGGCGCCACTGTTGCTGGTGGGCCTGGGAATGCTGATTATTGGTCTGGGCTTTAAGCTGTCGCTGGTGCCGTTCCACCTGTGGACGCCAGACGTGTATCAGGGGGCACCGGCTCCGGTATCAACGTTCCTGGCCACGGCCAGTAAAATCGCCATCTTCGGTGTCGTCATGCGCTTGTTCATGTATGCGCCGGTGACCGACAGCGAAGCGGTGCGAACGGTATTGGGTATCATCGCCTTCGTTTCCATCCTGTTCGGTAACCTGATGGCGATCTCGCAGAGCAACATTAAGCGCCTGTTGGGTTACTCCTCCATCGCGCATCTGGGTTATTTGCTGGTGGCGCTGATTGCGGTGAAAGATCATCAGCTGTCGCTGGAAACCTCTGGGGTTTACCTGGCCGGTTACCTGTTCAGCAGCCTGGGTGCCTTTGGTGTCGTGAGCCTGATGTCGAGCCCTTATCGCGGTCCGGATGCGGATTCACTTTACTCGTATCGCGGTCTGTTCTGGCGTCGTCCGGTTCTGTCTGCGGTGATGACGGTGATGATGCTGTCGCTGGCCGGTATTCCAATGACGCTGGGCTTTATCGGTAAGTTCTACGTGATTGCCTCTGGCGTGAGTGCGCACCTGTGGTGGTTGACCGGTGCGGTGGTGGTGGGGAGTGCTATCGGCCTGTACTACTATCTGCGCGTGACCGTGAGCCTGTACCTGAGCCCACCAGAACTGCTCAACCGCGATACGCCTGATAACTGGGCCTTCACCGCGGGCGGCGTGGTGGTACTGATTTCAGCGATTCTGGTACTGCTGTTAGGTGTTTATCCGCAGCCGTTAATCAGACTGGTACAGATGGCTCAGCCCCTGATGTAATCGTCGATTGTCATACTGAATCAGGCCCTAGGGCCTGATTTTTTTTGTCTGAAATCTGCCTACTGCACCATGCAGCGACTTAACCGCACGACCGGTGACGACGCAAGGGTTGCTGCTGCCCTAAAAAAATGCGTCATCTTCATTCTGTCTCCCTATTTTTCTGCTGCAATGTCCTCTGGCTTGTTACAGGAGCATGGCCTATGGAGCGCCGTCATTTTTTATTAGGCTTCACCGCTGTGCTGATAGTCGCAAAGAGCACGCTGTCGCGGGCATCCCAGCCGGAAATCTCACACACGGTGATTCCGCTCTGGCCTGGCACGCCACCCGGCGGCGGCGGCCCTGTCGGTGCCGTTAAGACCTCATCTTCGGGCGCACAGCGCAATATCGCGGTGCCGACGCTGACAGTGATCAAACCGAACATGCCCAACGGCCATGTTGTTCTGATAGCCGGCGGCGGGGGGTACAAACGGATAGAAATGGCGAAAGAAGCCTGGCCTGCGGCACGCTGGTTAACGGCACGCGGCTATACGGCGGCGATTCTGCGCTATCGGCTTCCCGGCGAGGGCTGGGCAGCGGGCAACATAGTCGCGCTGCAGGATGCCCAGCGCGCGCTGCGGCTGTTACGGCCGCAGGCAAAGCGGCTCTCGGTGCTGGGTTTTTCCGCGGGTGGGCATTTACTCGGAATGGCTGTGACGCGCCATGACTTTCAAAGCTATGCTGCCCTTGATGCGTTGGACAGTGCGCCAGCTTATGCTGACGGGGCGGCGCTGATCTATCCGGTGATCACCCTGGAAGCGCCCTATACGCACACCGCAACGCACCGTATGTTGGTGGGAACGCATGCGACGGCGGCAGAGGACGCAGCCTGGTCGGTTCAGAATTACGTGTCATCGACATCGCCTCCCTTTTTTCTGGTCCAGGCCGAAGACGATCCGGTTTCCGATCCCCATAACACCCTGATCATGGCCAGCGCCTGCCAACAGCATCAGGTTGACGTCGAGCTGGTGCGCTATCTCACGGGCGGGCATGGCTTTGGTATGGGAAAACCCGGCACGCCGACCATGGCCTGGCCTCAACATTATCTTCACTGGCTGCAGAAAGGCCGGCGCGGTAAAGTGATGTGATGCCTCCCGGGCTGGCGGCCCATTTTAGTAAGGATAAGACATGCATATCAGTTGGCTGGATCTTCAGCATCAAGCCTTAAGCGTTCCGCAGCTCTACGCGGCGCTGGCTTTACGCTGTGAGGTATTCGTCGTGGAGCAGCAGTGCGCCTATCTGGACGTCGATGGCCTGGATTTGCAGGGCGAGAATCGCCACATTCTCGGCATGGCACAGGGGGATCTGCTGGCCTACGCGCGCATATTGTCACCCGATCGCGCGGGGGCAGAGGTGAAAATCGGACGCGTGATCATATCCAGTAAGGCACGTGGCCTGAACTTAGGCAACCAGCTGATGACACAGGCAATCGCCAGTTGTGAGCAGCACTGGCCGGGGCGTTCACAGTTTCTCTCTGCTCAGGCGCATCTTGAGGCGTTCTATCAGCGACATGGCTTTATTACGGTCAGCGACAGCTATCTTGAGGACAGTATTCCCCATATCGATATGCGCAGAGCAGGGCAGTAAAGCGCTGCTCACGGCTCAGGTGCCCTGTCGGGCAAAAAAAATGCATCCCGGCGGTTGGCCTGAGATGCATTTCACGTGAGGCGGAAGCGTTAGCTCACGGTCATCTGGCGATCGTCAACGTATTTACGCTGGTCCGGCGGCGGTGGCACATACTGATAGAGCCAGGTCTCACTCAGGGTTTCGTCTTTGGTGCGCAGGAACAGGCGCATCTCGACGGGCTGTACGCTGTCGCTGTTGGGATACCAGTCGAACAGGATGCGGTAACCTTTTATCGGTTCGACATACAGGATCTCTACCTGTTTAAAGGTGCCTGAGGAAACCGTAATCACCGGTTCAATGCCTTTCGGTGCGGCTGCCTGCAAGTCGCCGCCGATAAAGTCCACAGCGAAACGGCGGCACCAGACATCCGGGAAGTGCTCGCCCGGCGCCCAGCCTTCGGGGAAACCACCAATGCCGGTGCGGGTCGCATCTACGCGGGCCAGATCGCTCTGAACGGGCGGCAGGGCGCTCCAGTAAAGCTTGTAGGCAAAACTGTATTCGCTACCGGCTTTGATCGGCTCTGCGGGCTGCCAGAAGCAGACGATGTTATCAAGCGTTTCGCCGGTGGTTGGAATTTCCATCAGGTTAATGGCGCCTTTGCCCCATTTGCCTACCGGTTCCACCCACAGGCTTGGGCGTTTGTTATACCAGCCAATCACGTCCTGATAGTTCTCAAAGTCATGGTCAAGCTGGAGCAGGCCAAAGCCGCGCGGGTTTTCGTCTTCGTAGGCGTTGAACTGCAGGCGCTGAGGATTATTTAACGGCCGGGCAATCCATTCACCTTTGCCGCTCCACATCGCCAGGCGATCGGAGTCATGAATCTGCGGATGATAGGTGTTACACATCCGGCGTTCGTTGGTGCCGCAGCTGAACATGCTGGTCATCGGCGAGATGCCTAACTGACGAATATCCTTGCGGGCAAAGAGATGATTCTCAATCTCCATGACCACGCGTTCTGCTTCGCAGTGAATGACAAACTTATAGGCCCCGGTGATGCTGGCGCCGTCCAGTAAGGCATAGCAGGTAAAAGTGGTGTCTTCCGCTTTCGGCGTTTCAAACCAGAAGGCCGTAAAGTCTGGAAACTCTTCCTGACCGTTGCTGAAGGTGTTGATGGCCACGCCACGCGCGGACAGGCCGTACTGATAAGTGTCATCGACCGCGCGGAAATAGCTGGCACCCAGAAACGAGACAATGTCGCGGCGGGCCAGCTCAGGTTTTTTGAAGGCGCGGAAACCGGCAAAGCCAAGATCCGTTTTACCTTGCAGTTGTTTGGTATCGACTTTGGCATCGTTGTAGTTAAACAACTCAGGACGAAAATGAATTTCGCGTGCTTCACGACTGGCGCTGTCCACAGAGAACATGCGGATGCGGCGTTTAAATCCCATGCCTACGTGGAAGAACTGCACATCCAGTTCGCGATTGGGAATATTGTTCCACAGAGAGTGGTTGGCATCATACTGAATGTCGTTGTATGCCTGTGGTGTCAGGGTTGCCAACGTGGGGGGAAGGGGGCCGGGTGCGCCGCCCCAGGGTTTTTTAGCCAGCGCGGCCGCATTCTTCTTCAACTCATCGAAATCGAAGCGTACTGCGGTTCCGTCAGCAATGCCATCATCTGCCCAGGCGGATTGCGCGAACAGCGTTGATAAGCCTGTCATACCGCTTACGGCGGAAAAGGCCATTGACGCTTTCATAAACATTCTGCGATTCATGCCAGAGATCATTCCTTAGCTGTTCGAGTTTGCTGTGACTGTCGTGTCAGCGCATTGATATGCACATGGCCTGATTATTACAGGCAACAGCTGGGTACGACAGTCGGCGTAGATAAAAATTCATTTCGTTGAAAATTTATCAGATAAATCAAATAAGCGAAGCGAAATCGCTGCCAGCAGGCCATCTCTTACACTTCTTTGCGTAGCGCCCAGCGTGACACAGATTCACTGCCGTTTTGTTTACTCACGCTGATTTTCAGGCAATTCCTGGCGGAGTTCCACGCAAAGCCCTGTTTTGGGACTATAGTTAACCAGGTGCTTTGCAATTCACATGGAGGAAATGATGGTAAAACAGACTGAATCTTTTGAAACAGGCTATGACGACGATATCGCACTGCTGACCGAAACGCTGGAAGAAGTGCTGAAGTCATCAGGGGATCCGGCCGACCAGAAATACATCGAACTGAAAACCAAAGCTGAACGAGCGCTGGAAGATGTAAAGTCACGTGTTAGTCAGGCGTCCGATAGCTACTACTATCGTGCTAAACAGGTTGCTTACCGTGCCGACGATTACGTTCATGAGAAACCGTGGAAGGGCATCGGTATTGGTGCAACGGCAGGGCTGGTTTTAGGCCTGCTGCTGGCTCGCCGTTAAGCTAAACGCGTAGTGCAATACGTACAACGGGCAGGCTCACTCCTGTCCGTTTGCGCTTTCTCAACATCCCTTGCCTGCTTTTTATCTTCTTATCTCCTCCTTATCCTCTCGCCAGACGCGGCCTTATTCGACGCTAAATCTCCCTTACAGATTGTGTTTTACGCAGGGGCTTTCTAAAGTGAACCTAATGGCACAAGGAGAAAGAACGTGATTAGAGTCGAAATGCTGTCCACGGGCGATGAAGTGTTACACGGTCAAATCGTCGATACCAACGCGGCCTGGCTGGCTGATGTGTTATTTCAGCACGGAATGCCGATGACCAGCCGTACAACAGTAGGTGATTCCCTGTCGTCCCTGGTTGAGACCTTACAGGCACGTAGTCTTGAAGCGGATGTGCTCATCGTTAACGGCGGCCTGGGGCCCACATCTGATGACCTTAGCGCCCAGGCGGCTGCGATGGCGAGTGGCGTTGAACTGGTGATGCAGGAAGCCTGGCTTGAAACTATGGAAGCCTGGTTTGCCAGTCGTGGACGTGTGATGGCCGACAGCAATCGCAAACAGGCCGAAATTCCTGCCAATGCCGAAATGCTCGATAATCCGGTCGGCACCGCCTGTGGATTTGCCCTGCAGCTCAACCGTTGCTGGCTGTTTTTTACCCCCGGCGTACCCTCTGAATTTAAAGTGATGGTTGAACAACAAATCATCCCCCGCCTGAAAAATAAATTTGACCTGCCAGAGCCGCCGCTGTGCCTGCGGCTGACGACCTTTGGTCGGGGTGAAAGCGATATTGCTAATGAACTGGAGCCGCTGGCGCTGCCGGAAAACGTGTTGATGGGCTACCGTTCATCAATGCCCATTATCGAAATTAAGCTCACGGGGCCTGCCTCACAGCGCGTGGCGATGGAGCAGGTCTGGCAGCAGGTGCGTTTACTGCTGGCGGAATGCACGATTTTTGAAGGGTTGGAGGGGCTGCCTGCGCTGTTGGCGCGAGAACTGAATCAACGTAACCTACGTCTCGCAATCAGCGAGCAGTACACGGCGGGGTTACTCAACTGGCAGTTGGCTTCGGCTGAGGTTCCCCTGAGCGCCACCGAAATTCTGCCGCAGCAGGACGAAAGCCTTGAGGTACAGGTGATGCGCACGCAGGCGCTGGCGGCGAGGCTGCAGACGCCGTTGGCCCTGTCGGTCGGCAACCTGAGCGAAGGCGAGATTTCCGTTGCGCTACACACGCCGGAGGCGACCTGGGGACAACGCGTGAAGTTTAACCACGGTCGTCATAATCTGGAAACCCGGCAAAAAGTGGTGGCGATGATGGCGATGAACATGTTGCGCCGTTGGCTACACGGCAGTGAGGTAAGCACAGGGCACGGCTGGATCGATGTGATCGAAACGGTGAAGCACTAAGCCTGAGCTTACGTAAGGGGCTGGCGTCGCCCAGCCTGTCTTATGAAAGCGCCGACAAACCGTTAAGCGGCGCGCGCTGACGGTTTTATGCTGCGGACGTGGCGTTGTTGATCTTACCTGGCTGGCAGGCTTCGATTTTGAAATCAAGGTGATTGCCCGTATTCCCTGAGCCAGCGCCAGAAAAAAAACCGCCATTCGGTTGGAATGACGGTTTTTTAACTGCCTGAGATGCAAGCCTAGAGTTCAAGCTCGATCTCGCCCTTCGCCTTACAGCAGCAGGGCAGGATCTCGCCCTGCTCAATAAACGCCAGCGGCTTTTCCGCGTAGTCGACTTCGCCGCTCAGTAGCCGCATCCGGCAGGAGCCGCAATAGCCCTCACGGCACTGGAATTCAACACACAGGTTGTTGGCTTCCAGCATCGTCAGCAGGTTAGGGTGATCGTCTGCGCCCTCCAGTCGGGTACCGGAACTGCGCAGAATAACAACGGAACGGCTCATCATTACAATTGGAAATCGTCGAAGTCGTTTTCGCCCACTTCGGAGTCAATCTGACCGACCAGATAGGAGCTGACTTCCACTTCCTGCGGGGCCACCTGAACGTTGTCCGACACCAGCCATGCGTTGATCCAGGGAATCGGGTTAGAACGCGTTTCGAAAGGCAGATCGAGGCCAACCGCCTGCATACGAATATTGGTGATGTATTCAATATACTGACACAGGATATCTTTGTTCAGGCCGATCATCGAACCGCCGCTGAACAGGTATTCCGCCCACTCTTTTTCCTGCAGCGCCGCTTTTTTGAACAGCTCAAAGCACTCTTCACGGCATTCGGCGGCGATCTCTTTCATTTCAGGATCGTCTTCGCCAGTGCGCAGCAGGTTCAGCATGTGCTGAGTACCGGTCAGATGTAGGGCTTCGTCGCGGGCAATCAGCTTGATGATTTTCGCATTGCCTTCCATCAGCTCACGCTCGGCAAACGCAAACGAGCAGGCAAAGCTGACATAGAAACGGATGGCTTCCAGCGCGTTGACGCTCATCAGACAGATGTACAACTGCTTTTTCAGGGCACGCAGGCTGACGGTGACGGACTTACCGTTAACCTGATGGGTGCCTTCACCTAACAGATGCCAGTAGCTGGTCATCTCAATCAGATCATCGTAGTACTGCGAGATATCCTGAGCACGTGCCAGAATCTGCTGGTTGGTCACGATATCGTCAAACACCACCGCCGGGTCGTTTACGATGTTACGAATGATGTGGGTGTAGGAGCGTGAGTGGATCGTCTCTGAGAATGCCCATGTTTCGATCCAGGTTTCCAGCTCAGGAATGGAGATCAGCGGCAGCAGCGCCACGTTCGGGCTGCGTCCCTGAATGGAGTCCAGCAGCGTCTGATATTTCAGGTTGCTGATAAAAATGTGTTTTTCGTGATCGGGCAGGGCCTGGTAATCGATGCGATCGCGTGAAACATCGACCTCTTCAGGACGCCAGAAGAACGAAAGCTGCTTTTCGATCAGCTTTTCAAAGATATCGTATTTCTGCTGGTCAAAACGGGCCACGTTAACGGACTGACCGAAAAACATCGGCTCTTTCAACTGGTCATTTTTATTCTGAGAAAAAGTGGAGTAAGCCATAAAAAACTGTCCAATGTAGACGAGGCTCAGCACCGGCCTCGCGGGAAAATGTGGGCGGGAATGGCTCCCGCCCGACCGTCAGATCTTACAGGCGCCGCTTTCGCAGCCATCATCCTGAATAGAAGGTGCCAGATCATCCTGCGCATCTTCCGCACCATCACGGGTGTTTTGATAATAGAGCGTCTTCACGCCGAACTTATAGGCGGTCAGCAGATCTTTCAGCAACTGCTTCATCGGCACTTTGCCATTCGGGAAGCGTGACGGATCGTAGTTGGTGTTAGACGAAATAGCCTGATCGATAAATTTCTGCATCACGCCAACCAGCTGCAGGTAACCGTCGTTGGAGGGCATATCCCACAGCAGTTCGTACTGATCTTTAAGACGCTCATACTCCGGCACCACCTGACGCAGAATACCGTCTTTGGATGCCTTGATGCTGATATGACCACGCGGCGGCTCAATACCATTGGTGGCGTTTGAAATCTGCGATGAGGTTTCAGACGGCATCAGCGCAGAAAGCGTTGAGTTACGCAGACCGTGGGTTTTAATCTGCTCACGCAGGGTTTCCCAGTCTAGGTGCAGCGGCTCATTGCAAATCGCATCCAGATCTTTCTTGTAGGTGTCGATCGGCAGTACGCCCTGCGCATAGGTGGTTTCATTAAACCACGGGCAGGCACCTTGCTCTTTCGCCAGCTCGTTTGAGGCTTTCAGCAGGTAATACTGAATGGCTTCAAAGGTTTTGTGCGTCAGGCCGTTGGCGCTGCCGTCGGAGTAACGCACGCCGTGCTTCGCCAGGTAGTAAGCAAAGTTAATCACGCCAATACCCAGCGTGCGACGGCCCATCGCACCGCGTTGTGCGGCAGGAATCGGGTAATCCTGATAATCGAGCAGGGCATCCAGCGCACGTACCGCCAGGGTCGCCAGCTCTTCCAGATCGTCCAGGCTGTCAATGGCGCCCAGGTTGAACGCTGACAGCGTACACAGCGCGATTTCACCGTTCTCGTCGTTGACGTCGCTCAGCGGCTTGGTCGGCAGCGCAATTTCCAGACACAGGTTAGACTGGCGAACCGGCGCGATGCTGGCGTCAAACGGGCTGTGTGTGTTGCAGTGATCGACGTTCTGGATGTAGATACGGCCCGTTGAGGCGCGTTCCTGCATCATCAGCGAGAACAGATCCACGGCTTTCACTCGCTGCTTGCGAATGCTGCTGTCTTTTTCATATTTGGTGTAGAGGCGCTCAAACTCATCCTGATCGGCAAAGAAGGCATCGTACAAGCCAGGCACGTCTGACGGGCTGAACAGCGTGATGTCTTCGCCTTTAAGCAGACGCTGATACATCATTTTGTTGAGCTGCACGCCATAGTCCATATGACGCACGCGGTTGCCTTCAACGCCACGGTTGTTTTTCAGCACTAACAGGCTTTCGACTTCCAGGTGCCACATTGGGTAGAACAGCGTGGCTGCGCCGCCACGAACGCCGCCCTGCGAACAGGATTTCACCGCAGTCTGGAAGTGCTTATAGAACGGGATACAGCCCGTGTGGAATGCTTCGCCACCACGGATAGGGCTGCCCAGCGCGCGGATACGTCCGGCGTTGATACCAATGCCCGCGCGCTGAGAAACGTATTTCACAATGGCGCTGGAGGTGGCATTGATCGAATCCAGGCTGTCGCCGCACTCAATCAGCACGCAGGAGCTGAACTGACGCGTAGGCGTACGCACTCCCGACATGATGGGCGTTGGCAGCGAGATTTTGAAGGTCGAGATCGCATCGTAGAAACGCTTGATGTAATCCATACGCGTATCGCGCGGATAACCTGAGAACAGGCAGGCGGCGACCAGGATATACAGGAACTGGGCACTTTCGTAGATCTCACCGGAAACGCGGTTCTGAACCAGGTATTTGCCTTCTAACTGCTTCACGGCCGCGTAGGAGAAATTCATATCGCGCCAGTGGTCGAGAAAGCCATCCATCTGCTCGAACTCTTCACGGCTGTAGTCTTCCAGCAGATGGCGATCGTACTTGCCCAGATCGACCATCTTAACAACCTGATCGTACAGCGCGGGCGGTTCAAACTGACCGTAAGCTTTTTTACGCAGGTGGAAGATTGCCAGTCGGGCAGCAAGGTATTGATAGTCAGGGGCATCGCGAGAAATAAGGTCTGCAGCGGCCTTGATGATCGTTTCATGGATGTCAGACGTTTTGATGCCATCATAAAACTGAATGTGGGAACGCAGCTCTACCTGTGAAACCGACACATTGTTCAGCCCTTCGGCCGCCCAGTCGAGGACACGGTGAATTTTGTCGAGATCAATGCGCTCCTGGCGGCCATCGCGTTTAGTAACGAGCAGACTTTGGTTCATGTCGCGTTTTTACCTTTGCGTGAGTATCCAATAATTAAAAGAAATCCCGATTTATACACAGCATATTCATTGTGAATAATGTTGTGGATAAACACTACATCTTGGGGTTGTTGACGATATGCATAACAATATGGAGGCTTATTCTAGTATTTTGCTGGCGCTTAACAAGAGGAAAAAATGATGTCTGCGGGGGTTGTATTTTCTGAGGGTTTTCTTAAGCCGCGTCTCGTAAGGCCGCAGGTCGTGTCAACCATTCAGAGAAAATATTGCAATTTATGATCGACCGCTGATTTTTCAAACATTGCGCTAACTTTTCCAACACCTCAGCGCGGGAGAGCAAAACGTGCAGATACCGTCTCAGCCAATGCCCTGGATCCGCCCCACGGAAACGCTAACCTGCGCAGATGACAACAGGATGACAGCAGCGTGGGCAGGGCAGAGCCACACGCTGCAGGATTATCAGGCGTCGCCGTGATGCGTGTGTATCATGTAGTTCACATCCACACCGTTACCCAGACGAAACTTATCGGTGATGGGGTTGTAGTGCAGGCCAATCATATTGCGCTCACGTAGCGGCGTTTCATCGACCCAGCCCAGCAACTCAGAAGGGCGGATAAATTTTTTCACATCATGTGTGCCGCGCGGCACCATGCGCAGCACATATTCAGCACCAAAAATGGCCATCAGCCAGGCTTTGGGATTGCGGTTGATAGTCGAGAAGAACACCTCACCGCCGGGTTTCACCAACTGCGCGCAGGCGTGCACCACCGAACGCGGATCGGGCACATGTTCCAGCATCTCCATGCAGGTCACCACATCGTATTCGCCCGCATGCGCGCTGGCGTGCTCTTCCACCGTCTGTTGCACATAGCTGAGCGTGACGCCGCTCTCCAGGGCATGAAGACGCGCCACTTCCAGCGGTTCGGCACCCATATCCAGCCCGGTGACCACCGCGCCTTCCCGCGCCATGCTTTCGGCCAGGATGCCGCCGCCACAGCCAACATCCAGGGCTTTCTTGCCGAACAGCCCGTTGCTGTGTTGCGCAATATAGCCCAGCCGCAGAGGGTTAATACGGTGCAGCGGTTTAAATTCGCCCTCCAGATCCCACCAGCGCGAGGCAACGGCCTCAAACTTGGCAATTTCCTGTGCATCGACATTGTGCTGATGATTCTGTGGTTGTGCATTCATTGAATCGTGACTCCTGACAAAACGTGACATCAGTATAAACGCTTAACTGACTCTGACGCACCTTATCAACTTGAGGAAAAGCACCTTAATAAGGTGGTTAACGTTCACCAGCGAATTGCTCTGTGATATACTTTCGCACCTTTAAAATCCGGGATTAGTAGAGGGATAGCGGCTCCATGAGCGACCTTGCGAGAGAAATTACACCGGTTAATATCGAAGAAGAGTTAAAAAATTCTTACCTCGATTACGCCATGTCGGTCATCGTTGGCCGAGCTTTACCCGATGTGCGTGATGGCCTGAAGCCAGTACATCGCCGCGTACTATACGCGATGAGCGAACTGGGTAATGACTGGAACAAACCCTATAAAAAATCTGCCCGCGTCGTCGGTGACGTTATCGGTAAATATCACCCCCATGGTGATTCTGCCGTTTACGACACCATTGTACGTATGGCCCAGCCTTTCTCCCTGCGTTACATGCTGGTGGACGGTCAAGGCAACTTCGGATCCATCGACGGCGACTCCGCTGCGGCGATGCGTTATACCGAAGTGCGCATGTCCAAAATCGCCCACGACCTGTTAGCTGACCTGGAAAAAGAGACCGTTGATTTCGTTCCGAACTACGACGGCACCGAGCAGATCCCTGAAGTTCTGCCCACCAAAATTCCTAACCTGCTGGTAAACGGTTCGTCCGGTATCGCAGTCGGCATGGCAACCAACATTCCACCGCACAACCTGCGTGAAGTGATCAACGGCTGCCTCGCCTATATCGAAGATGAAAACATCAGCATCGAAGGGCTGATGGAGCACATTCCGGGGCCTGACTTCCCGACAGCGGCCATCATTAACGGTCGTCGCGGCATTGAAGAAGCCTACCGCACCGGTCGCGGTAAAGTGTATATCCGTGCCCGTGGCGAAGTGGAAGTGGACGCCAAAACCGGGCGTGAAACCATCATCATTCACGAACTGCCGTATCAGGTGAACAAAGCGCGCCTGATTGAGAAAATCGCCGAGCTGGTGAAAGAAAAACGCGTTGAAGGCATCAGTGCGCTGCGTGATGAGTCTGATAAAGACGGCATGCGTATTGTCATTGAAATCAAGCGTGATGCGGTTGGTGAAGTCGTCCTCAACAACCTCTATTCACTGACTCAGTTGCAAACCTCTTTCGGCATCAACATGGTGGCGCTGCATCAGGGCCAGCCGAAGATTATGGCACTGAAGGAGATTCTGGAAGCCTTCGTTCGCCATCGTCGTGAAGTGGTCACGCGTCGTACTATTTTTGAACTGCGCAAAGCTCGCGATCGTGCGCATATCCTTGAAGGCCTGGCGATTGCGCTGGCTAACATCGATCCGATCATTGAGCTGATCCGCCGTGCGCCCACGCCTGCCGAAGCGAAAGCGGGCCTGATCGCACAATCCTGGGATCTGGGCAACGTGTCTGCCATGCTGGAGCGTGCCGGTGATGATGCTGCCCGCCCAGAGTGGCTGGAAGCGCAGTTTGGTATTCGTGAGGGTAAATATTACCTGACTGAACAGCAGGCTCAGGCCATTCTGGACTTACGTTTACAGAAACTGACCGGGCTTGAGCATGAAAAGCTGCTGGATGAATACAAACAGCTTCTGGATCAAATTGCGGAGTTGCTCCACATCCTGGGAAGTTCTGAGCGCCTGATGGAAGTCATTCGCGAAGAGCTGGAACTGATGCGCGATCAGTTCGGCGATGAGCGCCGCACGGAAATCACTGCGAACAGCGCAGACATCAACATCGAGGACCTGATCAATCAGGAAGATGTGGTCGTCACGCTGTCGCATCAGGGCTATGTAAAATATCAGCCGCTGAGTGATTACGAAGCGCAGCGTCGCGGTGGCAAAGGCAAGTCTGCCGCCCGCATTAAAGAAGAAGATTTTATCGATCGTCTGTTGGTGGCAAACACCCACGATACGATTCTGTGCTTCTCCAGCCGTGGCCGACTCTACTGGATGAAGGTTTACCAGCTGCCGGAAGCCAGCCGTGGGGCTCGTGGACGTCCAATCGTCAACCTGTTGCCGCTTGAAGCGAATGAACGTATCACGGCGATTCTGCCTGTGCGCGAATATACCGAAGGCTTCAATATCTTTATGGCAACCGCGAGCGGCACGGTGAAGAAAACCGGTCTGCAGGAGTTCAGCCGTCCACGCAGCGCCGGTATCATCGCTATTAACCTGCGCGATGATGACGAGCTGATTGGCGTAGCGCTGACCAACGGTAACGACGAGGCGATGCTGTTCTCGGCCGCCGGTAAAGTGGTTCGCTTCGCCGAATCTGCCGTGCGTGCCATGGGCCGTACGGCCTCGGGCGTACGCGGTATCAAGCTGGCGCAAAACGATCGTGTGGTTTCCCTGATTGTGCCGCGTGAAGAGGGCGCGATTCTCACCGTGACGCAGAACGGCTACGGTAAGCGTACCGCGAACAGTGAGTATCCAACCAAATCCCGTGCGACGCAGGGCGTGATCTCCATCAAAGTGACCGAGCGTAATGGCCCGGTGATTGGTGCAGTGCAGGTGGTCGACAGCGATCAGATCATGATGATCACCGATGCCGGCACCCTGGTGAGAACCCGTGTGTCTGAAGTCAGCATCGTGGGCCGTAATACCCAGGGTGTGATTCTGATTCGTACGGCAGAGGACGAGAACGTGGTTGGACTGCAACGCGTGGCTGAGCCGGTGGAAGAAGAAGAGCTGGACTCCATCGACGGCAGCGTGGCGGAAGGGGATGACGATATCGTACCTGAAGTCGACAATGAAGACGATGACGTACCCGCAGCGGACGACGATGAGTAATTAGCGCGTCGTACGTTAAGAGCAACGGCAGGTCAGGGATCACCCGACCTGCCGTTTTTTTTGCGGCAGGTTTGGCAAAGGATGATTTCCTCAGGGGCAAATAGTCCCAAACTGCGCCGGGTGCCCGTCACCGACTGGCTTTTTTGCTGCGATAAAGCTAGTGTATGAGCATTAAAAATCCCACGATGCGACTAACCTTGCCACCTGCGAGTTACCTTTGAAATATCTAGTCTCTTTCCGCACGACGCTTCGCATTTCGCGCTATCTGTTTCGCGCGTTGGCGCTGCTAATCTGGCTACTGGGCGCGGTGCTGACCACCTTCTACATCATTAGCGTACTTCACGATAAAGAGAACAAGGTACGGCAGGAATTTGCTGGCAACTACGGCACAATTGACTGGTACGTTCGCCTCTCAGCGGGCAAGATGCGCGAGCTTAAGTTCATCGCTGAAAACCACCTCACCAGCGCCAGCGCCGGGGGAGAAGCCTCGGATCGGTCAACGGCAGGAAAGACGATTCAACCGCAGTTTACCCCCCTTTTTTCCAGTGATGACTGCACCGCCATGAGCGCGACCTGGCGCAACTCACTGGACTCACTCAGTAACTATATCAATTACTGGAGGAGTCATTTCGCCTCATCTTATGAGCTCAACCGGGTGTTCCTCATTGGTGGCGATAACAAGTGTCTGGCGGATTTTGCTATTGGTAACAACGTTAACCGCGATAACAGCCTCAAGCTGTTGCAGGAAAACCTTCAGCGCTACCGCAACAGTTCGGAAGAGGAGCGTCGCAACCCGGTCTACTGGGTAAACAGCAGCGCCCAGCCAGGCGTAGGAAACTTCTCTGTTATCATGCCGATCTACGTGGCGGATAAACTTCAGGCCCTGCTGGGCGTCGAGCAAAATATCCAGCTTGATGCGTTTATTCAGCCCGGTAGCCTGCCCGTCACGGCAACGATTACGGATGAAAATTACGCTCCGCTCCTGACCTCGCGCCGGGGCGGTTTGGGCTTTTCATTAAATGAATTGCCTGATGATAAAACCTGGTTTGGCTATCTTGACGGTTACCGTCAGCTGGTGCTGAAAAAACCGTTGCCACCGTCGAATCTTAACGTGGTGTGGTCGGTCTCTACCGATGTGCTGGTCGATCAGCTCAAACTGATGATGATCAATGCCCTGTTGCTGAATATCCTGAGCGCCATCCTGCTGTTTACGCTTGCCTGGCTGTTTGAGAGACGCATGTTTTTGCCAGCGGAAGAAAACGCACACCGGCTGGAAGAGCACGAGCAGTTCAACCGTAAAATTGTCGCTTCAGCGCCGGTAGGGATCTGCATTTTACGCACCAGCGATGGTACCAATATTCTCAGTAACGAGTTGGCACACAACTATCTGACGCTGCTGACGCAGGAAGACCGTAAGCGATTAAATGAGATTATCGGCGGGCAGCAGGTTAACTTTGTTGATGTCCTGACGGGCAGTAATACTAACCTGCAAATCAGCTTTGTGCATTCCCGCTACCGCAATGAAAACGTGGCGATCTGTGTGCTGGTGGATGTCTCCGCCCGCGTGCGCATGGAGCAATCCTTACAGGAAATGGCCCACGCGGCAGAGCAGGCCAGCCAGTCGAAATCCATGTTCCTGGCAACGGTCAGTCACGAACTTCGTACGCCGTTGTATGGCATCATTGGTAACCTGGATCTGCTGCAGACGCGGCAGCTGCCGAGCGGTATAGACTCGCTGGTGACCGCGATGAATAACTCTTCCAGCCTGCTGTTGAAGATCATCAGCGATATTCTCGACTTCTCCAAAATTGAATCGGAACAGTTGAAAATAGAGCCGCGACCTTTCTCGCCGCGCGAAGTGATCACCCATATTGTCGGAAACTATCTCTCCCTGGTGGTGAAGAAGCGCCTGACGCTTTACTGCTATATCGAGCACGATGTTCCGCAGGCACTTGATGGTGATCCTCTGCGACTGCAGCAGGTGATTTCTAACCTTCTGAATAACGCCATTAAATTCACCCATACGGGCTGTATTATTCTGCATGCCTATGTCACACAAGGCTATCTGGCGTTCCGCACGCGTGATACCGGTGTGGGTATTCCGGCTAAAGAGTTGACCCGACTGTTTGATCCCTTTTTCCAGGTGGGCAACGGCGTACAGCGTAATTTCCAGGGGACCGGATTGGGGCTGGCGATCTGTGAAAAACTGATCAACATGATGGACGGTGACATTGAGGTTGAGTCTGAGCCGGGAATGGGAAGCCAGTTTATTGTCCGTATTCCGATCTACAACGGTAAACAGCCTTCCATTCCGCTGCTGGACGGCTTACAGGATAAGAAAATCTGGCTGGCGATGCGCAATGAATATCTGGCGCAGTACCTTGAACGGCTGCTAAAGCAGCATGGTATCCAGGTTGCTGAATATCAGGCCCAGCCGGGCAGTGATGATGTGGTGCTGACAGATTACGTGCCCGACATCCACGCGCCAGTGCGGGCGGTTATCACTTTTGACGGTTCGCACGTGGACATGCCTCGTGAGCCTCAGACGGGACGCTGGATCCACAGCACGGCAACCCTGCATGAGTTACCCACGCTGCTGGCGCGCATTTACCGGATTACGGTTGACGCGGAGGTGAACGATGGCCTGGCGCTCGACGGTCCGGTGGAAGAAAAAATTCATAATGACGACATTATGGTACTGATCGTTGACGATCATCCTATCAACCGTATGCTGCTGTCAGAACAGCTTGGCACCCTGGGTTATCAGGTTAAGACCGCCCAGGACGGCGTCGATGCGTTAAACGTTCTCAGTCGTAATAACATCGATATCGTGCTTACCGATGTCAACATGCCGAATATGGATGGCTATCGCCTGACGCAGCGACTGCGCCAGCTGGGGCACGTGTTTCCGGTAGTCGGCGTCACCGCCAACGCGCTGGCAGAAGAAAAACAGCGCTGCATGGATGCAGGGATGGACAACTGTTTGTCGAAGCCGGTGACCTTGGACGTGTTGAAAACAACGCTGGGCATTTATGCAGAGCGGGTACGGAAAACGCGGGTAGGGTAGCAGGGAAAAGAGGCGGTGCGAAACGCACCGCCTGAGGACTTAATCTTTATCGATTTGTGTCGCACTGACGGACGACAGGTAGTTGAGCAGGGCGATATCATTATCCACGCCCAGCTTCATCATGGCCGATTTTTTCTGGCTACTGATGGTCTTAATACTGCGGTTCAGCTTCTTGGCAATTTCGGTCACCAGGAAACCTTCAGCAAAGAGGCGTAATACTTCGCTCTCTTTAGGTGACAGACGTTTATCGCCATAGCCGCCCGCGCTGATTTTCTCCAGCAGTTTGGCGACGCTTTCCGGCGTATATTTCTTGCCTTTCTGCAGTGCCGCCAGCGCTTTTGGCAAATCGGTTGGCGCCCCCTGTTTCAGGACAATGCCTTCAATATCCAGATCCAGCACCGAGCTCAGAATGGCTGGGTTATTGTTCATTGTCAGAACAATGATGGACAGATCGGGATAGTGACGTTTGATATATTTAATCAGCGTAATACCGTCGCCGTATTTTTCCCCTGGCATAGAGAGGTCGGTGATCAGGACGTTCGCATCAAGTTTGGACAGGTTGTTGATTAGCGCCGTTGAATCTTCAAATTCACCTACAACGTTAACCCACTCAATTTGTTCCAGAGACTTTCGGATACCGAAAAGAACAATTGGGTGATCATCGGCAATAATTACATTCAAGTTATTCATCTTATTGGTTACCTTGCTGCAGCAGTTGATTGACATAAGCGTCAATATTACTGGTGGTATTTTTAATGTTTGAATCGTCACATACTTTGATGTGGTGTTCTAACGCTTCACAAAGCTGTTTGCCCGGTGTCAAATTGAGCATAGCAAACACGCCCTTAAGGCGATGAGCTGTCTGAGCAAGCGAGGCATAATCTGATATCGCTGACTCAGTATACAATCTCTTTACATCATCCGGTACTGTCTCAGTAAACAGCTGGAAATAGCCTCCACTTAACAGTGCCGTGCCGGCGTCATCTTCAGTGTCATCCTCCATCACATCGTGGGACAATTGCTTCTCAATCAGTGCCAGCAAGGCATCAAGTAATGCATTGCTGAGATTGAAATTGACGCGATACTGTTGGTCGTTTAAAGCATGATGGCCAGGTTCATCCTCCGCCAGCAATAAAGCCCAGCCGCTGAGTTTGCTGGGATCGTCAGTAATCTGTACATCGTGATCCTGGCCTGAGATACGTTCATCCGGCGTCAGGCAGCGTGCGCCCCAGTTCTCCAGATGGCGACAGACGATCTTGTGCACGTCTTCAACGGCAATCTCAACCAGGGCGGTAATCCCTTCGAGAATCTTCTCTTGATCGTCTTCGTGCTTCTCTTCAAGCGTAAGCGGAAGCTGAATGTTATATCGGGTGCCAATGTCCGCCTTAGCAACGATTTCCAGGCTGCCGCCCATTTGCTTGCACAGCTGTTTGCACAGGAAAAAGGCCATGCCCGAAGCCTGACCATAACGATCCTGGCTGGTATCGCCCAGGAACGGAAAATCGACATTGGCCAGTTCATCGATCGTGAGCCCAGCTCCCGTATCCACCAGCTCGATATAGAGGCGGTCAGGGTGCTGTTCGGCGGTTTTTACCTCAAGGGTAATCTTGCCCCAGCGCGTGGTGATCAGGGCATAGTGCATTAGCGTCGTCAGCACTTTGCGCAGGGCACGGCGATCGCCAAAGCGTACTTCATCGTTCGGCTGATGATTATTCACCACCAACGATAACCCTTTACGACGCAGCAGTGGCAGGCTTTCCAGCGCGATTTCGTCCAGAAGTTCCTGCAGATTAAACACACTGGCGTCAGGCGACCAGTCGTGCGCTTCAAGGCGATTCAGCAGCACAATATCGTCGACCAGACGTGCCAGTGACTGGCTCTCATCCAGAATATCCAGCACGCTTTCGTCATTCTCTCGCTGGCTCAGGTGCACCAGCTGCGAGACAATTTTTTCCAGCGGCTGATTTAACGCGTGACCAAGATGATGCAGCAGTTGCTGACGCATCTGGTGGTTGCGATCTAACACCTGTTGCGCTTTTTGCAGTTTCTTGTTCACCAGCAGCTCGCGATCCTGATCGCGCATCATGAACAGTTGGGTGTGCGGAGACAGCACGCTTCGTGCGTGACGAATCTCATACACTTCATTGTTGATGGTGGCTTGCAGTACGCCCTGATGCTGGTCGGACATATTGATGATTTTCTGCAGATTCAGGTGAGGCAAAAGATGCTCAGCGATTTTATTGCTCAACAGCGTGCGGTTACTGGCAAAATCATAGACCAGCAGGCCAACGGGCAAACTGGCCACAATCTCCTGATTGAGCACCCGGAGCGAATCCAGCTCGGCGCTTTGATTCTCACTGGGTCGTAGAGACTGCTGACGTAGCAACAACATGCCGCTAAGCGAGAGTAAAAACAGCACCAGGTTAATCAGCAGCGGCCACATCAAATTATGTGCGCTGTCGAGCAACAGGCGTAAGAGTGGCACACGGTAAACCAGCTGTAGCGATGTACTGGGTAGTGCAGCGGCGATTTCAATATCGTGATTGACCAGGGCTACCTGTGTGGTTTCAACATCGTCCTGGTTGCTGCTGGCGTTGTTATTCAGCGTGGCATCCTGACGCAGCTGGAAATTCTCCACCGGCATATTCAGGGGAATTAAGTCGTTGATGGGCAGATCAAATGCCACCACAGTCGCCAGATGACCGGGCTGATTAAACGTGGTGCGCAACGTAAAATAGTGGTCGTTCTGAAAGGCAAGATGGCGAAGGGGAGAAAAGCTTTCACGCTCATCCAGCGCATTGGCCTGCTGCAGCATTTCAGCACGTCGTGCCTCAACCAGAGAACTGATGGCATTCTCTTTGTAACGCGTCGTCATGTCTTTCAGCGGCAGGGTGGAGATCATGATCAGGCTGTTGTCCTGACCATTTAAAAAGTACATGGACCAGGTCGGCGTTTCTGCACCCCATAAGGTGTCCAGATAGCTGGACATTCGCATCGACATATCCAGCGTGCTGCTGTCATGGGACCCGAAAATCAGCGCTTCGGTTTTGCGGCGCGTTTTTTCCAGATAGTAGACATCCGGACGCAGGCGCGTCTCTTGCAGATTACTGGCAGGAGGCGTACCGGCAGCACTGGTCGACAGGTTTTCATAAATCTGCCAGGTAACGAAACGGTAGGCATCAATACGTTTCTGAATATCTCGCGCCATATCCGCCATGGCGTAACGTTTGTCGGTCAACCAGGCATTGACGGAGTTTTGCACCATAAAGCCTAGCGCCAGTAACAGCACCAGATTAAATACGATAAAAAAGCGAGTGACATTGCCGGATGTCAGCGGAAACTTATACAACATAGCGTCTCAGATACCTGATTTATCGCGCAACGTTGCGCGCACTGACAGCCACAGCCAACAATAACAGTGCTATGAGTAAAAACGCACCGCTAAGGCTAATCCATTGAGAAATGAACCCGATCAACGCCGGACCAGAAAGAATACCTGCATATCCCAACGTTGTCATGGCGGAAATCGCCAGGTTAGCCGGCATATCATGCTGGTTACCTGCCGCATTGAACAACATCGGCACGGTATTCGATAATCCAAAGCCGACCAGTAAGAACGCCAGCAATGAAGCTTCGGGCCATGGGAGGAGCACCGCTAATGCCATTCCTGATGCCGCCGCCAGCGCGCCCACCAACATGACAGGATAACGGCCGAAGCGATGAATAATTTTATCCCCGCTAAAACGCCCAACTGTCATGGCAACGGAAAACAGCGCGTAGCCGAGCCCGGCATGCGCGGTCGTCATCACAGGGTTTTGCAACAGCAGGAGTGCGCCCCAGTCGAGCACGGCGCCCTCTGCTAAAAACAGAATAAAACACAGCATGCCCAAAAAGGCGACGCGTCCACGTGGGATGACCAGCCACGGCTGATCGGGCTGGTGCAAACGCTGATTCATAAAGGTGGGGATTCGCCACAACAACAGCACCATCATCACGGCCATCACGATCAGCACGGAAAGCAGTGGCGTCAATTCCAGGCTCAACAGCAGGCTGACCGCCCCGGCACCCAGAATACCGCCCAGGCTAAAAAAAGCATGAAAGCCTGACATCATCGGCTTGCCAGCTGCTTTTTCCACTTCAACGGCCTGATAATTCATGGCGACGTCCAGCATGCCCAGTCCGGCACCAAACAGCATCAACGCGGCGGCCATGAAAAGATGCGTTTGCACCGTGGCGAGCAGCGGCATCATACATAACACCAGTAGCGTTGAAAATATCATCACTGTACGGCAGCCAAAGCGCGCTACCAACGTGCCGGTTACCGGCATCGCGAGCAATGAACCGATACCCAGACACAGCAACAGGGCCCCCAGGGAAGCACCATCTAAATGCAAGCGATCGCGTGCATAGGGCACCAGTGGCGCCCAGGCTGACATTCCCAGGCCATTGATCAAAAAAATGATGCGTGTGCCCCCGCTCAGGCGGCGGTCAGAGGGAGTTGATTTTGCGGCATCCAATGCTGTCATGGCCCTAATTCATCAGTAGCAAAGCAGAAAAGTGTAGCATTAATTGGCTGCAAAACGCTGTGAGAACACAGGTTTAACAGGTTTTCCGGACCGCTTTTATCAGCCCTGTCAGCGGCCAGTGTACCGACTTTTACCGCGACAAATTTTTTTTCCAGAACTTTCCTGGCATAACCCGCGGGTAAACCCTGCACCGGCCCTCTTTCAGGAACGATCTGCATCACAGTTTAGTGATGTGAATTGCTTAGCTGAACTTCAGTATCGGGCAGGAACCCAGAAAACAAAAAAATAGAGACATTTCCGGCACTTTTGCAATTTACTGGAAATATTTAGCAATATTTTGACATGCAATAACATGCATTCCGCCTTTTTCCTCCCTAATAAATCACAAAAATTTCTAATGTTATTTTTATTAATTCATAAATAAAACTGCATCTTATGATTGATTTTTAAACGCAGGCAGTTAACTATTGATTGCACGATGTTGCCATTTGTGAGCATCGATTAATACAAATGTTAAAAAAACAAAGTCACTACTTGCGGAGTTGCCTTTTGCTTCGCCTGTTTTCTTAAACCGCCTCCGCCAGGCTGAAACGTTTTCCGATACACAGCATGAAAAAACGTCAATGAAAAATCATAATTTATTTTTATGGTTTTCATTTCAGCTAATTAGATATTCTGGTGGAGCAAGGTCAAGATGGCAGAACTCACTCAAAGTCGCGTCGATATCATTTCCCGTGCAAATGGTACGCTTACGTCTCAGGTCGACGGCGGCTTAACGCAAACGATCACTCTTAATGAACCGAGCGTAGTACGCATTAATGGTACGCGTGAGGCTGTCGTACAATACCAACGTCAGGGCGACGATCTCATCGTCCAGATGCGTGACGGAAGCTCCGTCCGCTATAAAAAATTCTTCCTCGACGATGCCGCAGGCGACCACAGTGAACTGGTCTTTGATGATGGCGTGAACCCACCAGAGCATGCACTCTTTCCCACGACGGCAGGCGCAACAGATTTAGCGACAACATCCGTGACGCCCGGATTTGAGTCACTGGATAACGTGGAGCCGCTCCTGCTGGCTGATAACAGCAATATTTCTACCGGCCTGATGACGGCGAGTGGTGTTGGCCTGTTAGGACTGGGGGGGTTAGCACTGGGCACCAGTCGCGGCGGAGGCGGAGGCGGAGGCGGTGACACACCGGCAGCACCGGGAACGCCTGGAACGCCAGCAACACCGACCCTGACCGTTAATCCCTTTGCCGGTGACAACGTTCTGGACAACAGCGAGAAGGCCAGCGATCAGCTGGTCTCCGGCACCACCAGCAACGTGGAGGCGGGCCAGACCGTTACCGTGACGCTGGGCGGCCAGACCTATACCACCACAGTTGGGCCGGACGGCAGCTGGAGCCTGAGCGTGCCTTCGGCGGCGCTGACCGCGCTGGCCGCGGGCACCACCACGCTCAACGTGACCGTGAGCAACGCGGCGGGAACGGCGGCCAGTGCTGAGCAGGTGATTACGGTTGACGCACCGGTTACCCCTCCAGGCCCACCGACGATAACGGTGAATGACTTTGCCGGTGACAACGTCCTGGACAACAGCGAGAAGGCCAGCGATCAGCTGGTGTCCGGCACCACCAGCAACGTGGAGGTGGGCCAGACCGTCACCGTGACGCTGGGTGGCCAGACCTACACCACCACAGTTGGGCCGGACGGCAGCTGGAGCCTGAGCGTGCCGTCGGTAGCGCTTGCTGGGTTAGCGGCGGGTGCGGCCACCATCGACGTAAGTGTGACGAACACCGCAGGTAATAATGCGACAGACAGTCAGCCGTTTACCGTCGAAGCGCCAGCAGGTGCAGCAGGTACACTGGTTATCACGCAGCCGCTGGGGGGCGACGGTTTTATTAACGCTCAGGAAGCAGCTCAAGGATTGACCGTAAAAGGATCGGTCGCAGGGGTGGCCCAGGGGCAGCAGGTCGTTGTGAACTTTAATGGTGTCGATTACACCGGCACCGTGGATGCCAATGGACTCTGGTCCGTCATCATTCCGTCCGGTGCCTTTAGTGGCGTCAGTGATGGGGTGAAACAAATCACCATCAGCACCGTGGATGCCAATGGTAATCTGCTGTCCAACACCGCCGATATGACCCTGCAGGCCACTACGCTGCCTGCCATCTCGCTTGATAGCGGCTCGCTGAGTGACGGTATTCTCAATAATACCGAAAGCAGCAGCGATCAGGTATTAAGCGGCAATACCGGTGTCACCGGGGCTGGCCAGCAGGTACAGGTTCAGCTCGGCGGTAAAATCTATGACCTGCCAGTAAGTAATGACGGAAGCTGGAGTGTGACCGTACCTGCGGCCGATCTGGCTGCACTGCCACAGGGCAATAATCCGCTTGTGGTAAGCGCGATCGATCAGGCCGGGAATGTGGTGACACAGACCAGCACGGTCAATGTCGATACGCAACCGCCTTCATTAGGTGTGGATCCCGTGGGCGGTGACAATACGCTCAGCGTAAGCGATCTGACACAGCCGCTGATATTGAGCGGTACCGGGCAGAATGGCGATCAGGTCACGATGTCACTTAACGGCAGATTCTACCGCACGCTGGTCAGCACCAATGGACGCTGGTCATTCCGTATCGATCAGTCCGATTTGGCTGCGTTACCCTCGGGTAGAAATCCTTTTACAGTCACCATTACCAACGCCAATGGCAGTCAGACGACGTTCACCAGCGAACTAAACGTCGCAACGGCACCAGAAGTGCAGCCAACATTGAGTGTGAACAGCGGCACCTTTGCGGGTGATGGCGTGCTGGATGGTTCAGAACAAAAACTGCCACAAACGCTCACCGGTACCTCAACAAACGTAGAGGCCGGACAGCAAGTTAGCGTCACCATTAACGGTATAACCTATACCGGTACGGTAGAAGCAAGCGGTAACTGGAGCATCGTTATACCACCCGTAGCATTGGCAACGCTGGCTGAGGGCAGTCAGGCTCTGACCGTCACCGTGGTGAATGCCGCAGGTAATACCACCAGCACCGAACTGACCTTCCAGGTTGACGCAACAGGAAGCAGCGTTGCCCTGGCTCCGGCAGGAAACAACAATTATCTTAATGCCGATGACGTGGCCAGTGAGGTCGTGCTTAGCGGTAGCACCAGCAATATCCCGGCAGGCAGCATTGTTAACGTCACCGTTAACGGTAACAACTACACCGGTACGGTAGGCGCGGATGGCACCTGGACGGTGACGCTGCCGGCGGGCAGCCTCGTTGGCTTACCCAACGGCGCGCTTCCTGTTACCACCACCATTACCGATGCGGACGGCAATACGCTGGCAACCAGCACCTCGAATATCAACGTTGTGGCGACCGATGTACCGGTTGCGACACCGGGCGATGCGTTTGTCGATGGCGTACTGAACGGCAGTGAAGCGGCAGCGGGCGGTGCTATCACCGGCAACAGTGGCGTAACCGGGGAAGGCCAGCGCGTGGTGGTTACGCTCAATGGCGTCAATTACACCGGTATTGTCGATAACACCGGTAACTGGCAGGTGAACATTCCTTCAGCGGTGCTCTCAACACTGCCACAGGGATCGGTGCCTTATACGGTTACCCTTACCGACATTGCCGGCAACACCAGTAATGCCGCCGGCAGCGTGACGGTCGATACTTTACCGCCAGCCCTGACGGTAGCAACACCGTCTGGCGATGGTGTTCTTAATGCAGTTGAACTTCAGCAGCCCTTGGTCCTGAGCGGTAACAGCGAAGGTAATGCCGTTATCGTAGTCAACATTAACGGAACCACCGTCAGCACCACCGCCAATCCGGACGGGAGCTGGACGCTGGAAGTACCGGCTGCGGCACTGAACGGTCTGACCAACGGCAGCTATCCCCTGACCATCACTGCTACCGACACCGCGGGCAATATCACAACGGACACCAGCAGCCTGACGGTGAAAGCCGATGCGGCTTCATTACCCACGCTGACCCTGAACCCGTTTGCCGGTGACAATCTGGTTGACGGCGCTGAACGTCAGGTCAATCAGGAACTGTCGGGCACCACCACCAACGTGGAGGCGGGGCAGGTTGTGACGCTGACCGTGGGCAGTGACGTGTTTAGCGGTACCGTTCTGGCGGACGGATCGTGGCGCCTCACTGTTCCTGCTTCCGTTCTGTCGGCGCTGGCCGATGGTAGCGCCACCTATACAATTGCCGTCAGCGATGCCGCAGGCAATACCACCTCGACGGATCTTGCGTTGACGGTCAACAGTAATGCTTCCGGTGTGGCGCTTGATACGATAAGCGGAGATAACTTCCTGAATGCCAACGAGGCGGGGGAACCGTTGATCATTACGGGAACCACCGTCAATGTGGCACCGGACAGCACTGTCACGCTGCAGTTTAATAATGTCACTTACACCGCCGTGGTCTCTGCTGGCGGTACATGGAGCGTGATCGTCCCACCATCCGCTCTGGCAGCCCTGACGGATGGCCCTGCGGCCTTAACCGTAACGACGACGGATACAACGGGCGCGGTGCTCAGCAGTTCAGCCACGCTCAATGTCGCGATTAACAATGTTCCCAACCCTGTGGTGATCACGGCCTTCGGCGACGGGATCCTGAATGCCACGGATATTTCCAGCGTACAGCAGCTTAGCGGAACGACCGGCGTAAGCGGTGTGGGCCAGACCGTGAGCGTTTCCCTGGGCGGCAATGTTTATACCGGTACGGTAGACGGAAATGGTAACTGGCGTGTGAGTCTTCCTGCCAATGCCTTAGCCGCACTGAATGAAGGCAGCACGGACTATACCGTCACGGTCACGGACGCGGCAGGGAACAGCCGCGAGGTAAGCGGTAACGTTAATGTTGACCTCACGCCACCGACCCTGACGCTTGATCCCGTCGCCGGGGACAATATCGTAGACGCCGCAGAAAGCACGGCGCCGATCGTCCTGAGCGGCAGCAGCGATGCGGGCGAGGGGCAGGTTGTGACCATCACCCTGAATAACCAGGTATGGAACACCACGGTAGATGCTGACGGCAACTGGAGCTTTGCGCTGCCAGCGGGCGCCCTGGCAGACGTCGCAGCGGGCAGTTATACCCTGACGGTGAGCGTCAGCGATCCTGCGGGGAACCTTTCAACTGAAACCCGTGATATTACCGTGGCGACCGGTACATTAGCGATAAGCATTGATACGCCTTTTGCCGACAGCTACCTGGGTCAGATTGAGGCAGCCAGTGAACAAACGCTGACGGGCACGACAGGGCTGACCGGCGCAGGCCAGATTGTGACCGTCACGCTAGGCGGTAATGACTATGCAGCCACGGTGGATGCTCAGGGCAACTGGACGGTCACGCTGAGTAGTACCGTCCTGCAGGCCTTGCCCGAAGGCACAAATACGCTTGTCGTCACCGTTAGCGATGCGACAGGCAGCAGCGGCAGCCTGAGCAGCGCAATCACCGTTGACTTTACTCCACCGGAACTCAGCCTGAATCCTGTAACCGGTGATAATCAGATTAACTCGCTGGAAATTCTGCAAAATATTTCCGTTTCGGGTACAGCATCGCTGGCCGATGCAGGGCAAACGGTGACGGTGACGCTTCAGGGCGAAACCTATCAAACCCTTGTCTTGATTGACGGTACCTGGGTTCTTGAGATACCCGCCAGCGTCATGCAGGGCTTGCCGGATGGCTCTTACTCACTGGACGTCACGCTGACCGATGCCGCAGGCAACCAGACCACGCTCACCCAGACCCTGACGCGCGTCGCAGACAGCGCGTCGCTTCCGGTACTGACCCTCGATGCCATCAGCGGGGATAATTACCTTAACCAGGGCGAAGCGGCTGCGGACTTAACCATCAGCGGCGGCAGTACGAATTTGACCGCTGGTCAGGTGATCACCGTTTCGCTCAACGGGCAAAGCTACACTGGAGAAGTGCAGGCAGATGGCCGCTGGACGGTGACCATTCCACAGGCTGACGTCAGTGCCTTACCGGACGGTCCTCAGAGCGTGGTGGTGAGTGCCACCGACAGCGCAGGCAACCCGACCAGCAGCGATGCGACCCTTAATGTTATTGCCAGTGGCGCGGCGCTGCCGACCCTGAGCGTGGATGTGGTCGCCAGTGATGACATTATCAACGCCATTGAAGCCGGAGCGGATCTGGATGTCAGCGGCAACAGTACGCAACTGGCAGAGGGAACGGTAGTGACCGTCACGCTGAACAACGTCGGCTACACCGGCACCGTTGACGCGGCGGGTAACTGGACGGTCTCCGTGCCGTCTTCGGCTCTGAGTGGTCTGCCTTCCGGCTCGCAACAGACCTTTGTCGTCACGGCAAATGACGTGGCAGGTAATACCGCCCTGACTAACCACAATGTCGCGATTGACACGACATTACCGGTATTGAGTGATATCAGCCTGAGTGCAGGCACATCGCTTAATCTGGCCGAGTCGCTGCAGGATCTGACCGTGAATGGCAACAGCGATCCGGGCGCGCAGATCACCGTCGTCCTGAACCAAATCACCTACACCACCAGTGCAGATGAGAATGGTGTCTGGTCACTGGCAATCCCCGCCGCGGATTTGCAGCAGCTCAATGACGGGCTCCAGACGCTGACGATTACCGCAACGGACGCCAGCGGCAATGTCACTACCAACACCAGCACCACGCTGGATGTGGCCTTCCGCACACTGCCGGAGCTGACGCTGGATACGCCGTTTGGTGATGGCATTGTCAGTCAGGCCGATGCTGCCGGTGAACTCACCCTGAGCGGCAGTGCGACTAATCTGCCAGAGGGCAGCCCGATCACGGTGACGATCGGCGATCAGCCGTTTAATACGACCGTTGGTGCCAACGGTGCATGGACCTTAACGCTGGCGCCGGGCGCGCTCGATGCCTTACCCGATGGCCTGACCCAGGTGGTGGTGACGGCCAACGATGCGGCAGGCAACCCGGCTGAAGTCAGCGCAGGCATTGAGATTCTGGTGACCGTACCGGCCGATCCGACCATAGCCGCCACGTTGTTTGGCGATAATGTGATTAATACCACTGAAGCCGCCTCCGTGCAGCTGATTACCGGCACCACGCCGTTTGGCGATGGACAAACCGTCAGCGTCAGCGTAGACGGCACGCCACTAACCGTCTCTGTCGATGCGAACGGTAACTGGAGCGCCAGCCTGCCGCCCGATGTGATTGCCGGTCTGGCAGACGGAACGCACACGATCAGCGTGATCACCACTGACCGGGCCGGTAATACTTCTGTTGCCGTTACGCAAGACTTTACGACGGCCACGGCACCTATCCCCGAACCGACGCTGAACACGCCATTTGGTGATGGCCGTATCAACGCGATAGAGGCGCAGGCAGATGGCACCCTGAGCGGCAATCTGAATATTGATAATGCCGCCTCCGTTACGGTAACCGTCAACGGTACGGCCTATGCCGCCACGCTCAACGGTGATGGCACCTGGTCCCTGGCTCTGCCATCGGCATTACTGCAGACGCTGCCAGACGGTAACTGGCCCGTTGCGGTAACCATGACGGACACCAACGGCAATACGGCCACGATAAACAGCAACATTGTGGTAGCAATACAAACCCTGCCGGATGTCAGCCTGACTCTGCCGTTCGGTGACGGAGCACTGAATGCGGCTGAAGCGGCACAAGACCAGACGCTGACCGGCTCGACAGGTATCAGCGGCGAGGGCCAGACAGTAACGGTGACCATCAGCGGCTTTAATAACGATTTGCCACTGAATGCAACCGTTCTGCCGGACGGAAGCTGGTCACTGGTCCTGACGCCGGCGCAGATGGCGCAGATCCCCAACGGCAGTCATGTTATTACCGTCAACGCCACGGATATTGCCGGCAACACTGACAGCACTACGCTCAATGTGGTCACCGCCGTCACCGTTCCCGTGCCCACCTTTACTGACCTGCAGTTTGGTGGCGATAACGTGCTGAACATCAGCGAGGCCGCTGCTGGCGTAACGCTGACCGGGACGACCGGTAGCCTCGGTGCAAACCAGGCGGCAAGTATCAGCGTGGATCTGGATGGAATACGCTATCCGGGTACCGTTGATGCGAATGGTAACTGGAGCGTCACGATCCCACCTAATGCGTTGAATACCATCGGAAGTGGCCCGCACAGCGTGACGGTGAATGTGGTGGATGCAACGGGTAATCCGGCTACGGCACAGTTTGACTTTACCGCCGATCTGACACCGCCAGCCCCGAGCGTGGATCCGCTGCCACGCAACGGCTATGTCAACGCCACTGACGTCGAGAACGGTATCACGCTGACGGGCAATACCGGTGAAACCGGCGCTGGGCAACAGGTTGTGGTGACTATCGGCACCACCGATTTCACTGCCCAGATAGCGGCGGATGGAAGCTGGACATTGCCGTTGAGTAACGCGCAACTGAGCGCCTTAACCGATGGCACCTATTCGTTAGCCATCACCGTCACCGATCCTGCCGGTAACAGTACGACGCTCAACGAATCCCTGGTAATCGACACAACGGCGCCAGCGATCACCGGCGTGACGTTTGCAGGTGATGATGGGCTGAATTATGCCGAGAGTATTCAGCCTCAGGTGTTAAGCGGCATCGCTAACGGTGCGGAGACCGGGTCACAGTTAACCGTCTCCTATAACGGCACGCTGTTAGGTACGGCGGTTGTCGGTGCCAACGGCGCCTGGAGTCTGACCCTGACGCCAGAACAAATGAGCACCTTCGTCGCACCGGATACCACGTTAACGCTTGCCGTCAGCGACCTAGCGGGCAATCCGGTCACGCAGGATCTGACGGTGCCGGTTGATCTTACACCCCCACCAGGACCGCTAGTCACGCTGGGCACCGTATCGGGTGATAACATCATCAGCACGGTCGATCAGCAGGCAGGTGGCGTCGTGGTGAGTGGAACGTCACAAAATCTCGGTGCCACCGGTGTCGTTACCGTCGTGATCAACGGCGTGGACTACAGCACGACGATTGATGCTAACGGCAACTGGACGACGGCAATCTTACCGGTCAGTGATTTTGGCAGCACTGATGGTCCGGTCACGATTACCGTCAATGCCACCGACGGAACGGATACCGTGACCACCAGCGGCACCGTTCAGATCGATCTGACGGCACCGGTACTGACGATTAACAGCTTCACGGGTGACGATGTGGTTAACGCCAGTGAAAGTTCAACGCGTCAGACCATTAGCGGTACGGCGGACACCAGCGAAACGGGACGTACGGTAACGGTTACCCTGAATGGCAAAACCTACACGGGGATCGTGCAGGGCGACGGCACCTGGTCTACCAGCGTGCCAGCCAGTGATATGCAGGCGTTGGCCAACGGTGAAACGACCATTAATGCGCAGTTGACCGATGCCGCCGGCAACGTGGGCAGTGCCAGCCGCACCATTAACGTCGATACCGCAGCACCACTGATTGAGATTGACGCCTTCCTCGGCGATAACCTGATTAACGCCGCCGATGTTGCTGTCGGGCAGGTATTAACGGGCCGGACAACCGGTGCGGAAGAGGGACAAACCATTTCCCTGTACGTGGGCGATGGCGCCCCTGTCGCCACCGGGATCATTGGCGCTAACGGCGTCTGGAGCATCGACCTCACGCCGCAGGTGCTGTCCAGCCTCAACGACGGTGCGCTGGTCTTTGGCGTGCGCGTCAACGATCAGGCTGGCAACCAGACGGATGCCACGATTACCGTGAACAAAGTGGTCAATGCCGCCTTGACGCTGGTAGTGGATTCTGTCTTTGGTGACGGCACGCTGAGCGCGATCGACACCACGATTGCCCAGACCATTACCGGTACGGCGACCTCTGCAGGCGTAGGCGCAACCGTCGCGGTCACGATCGGCGGCACTACCCTGACCAGCGCCGTGGGCCAGGACGGGAAGTGGGCGATTGTTGTTCCCCCCAGTGTTCTCGGCCTGCTGAGCGACGGTGAACTGGCCCTGAACGTGACGTTAACCGATGCAGCAGGCAACAGCCGCAGCGTGGGTGAAACGGTCAATGCCATCGTGAATGCCGTACCTGTCGTGGATAACCTGACCGGTCTGTTTGGCGGCGATAATCTGCTGAATATTGCCGAGGCCGCGGTTGATCAACAGATTGGCGGGATTATCGAGAACGCGGCAGTGGGCTCACGCGTGACCGTTATCCTGGGGACGAAGACGTATAACACCACGGTGCAAGCCGGGGGCAACTGGAGCGTGACGCTGCCGTCCGGCGATCTCTCTTCCTTACTTAATGGCAATCTGACGCTGGGCGTGACTGTCACCGATGCCGTCGGTAACGTAGCCAGCAATAGCGCAACCATTGGTATCTTCACACAAACGCCGACCATCAGCCTGACGTCGCTGTTTGGTGATGGCGTGCTTAACCTGGTTGATATTGCCACCAGCCAGACCATCAGCGGCGTGGTGAATAACGTTGCTGCCGGTTCGGTGGTCACGCTGAACGTGGGGAACAGCCAGGTCACGGCAACGGTCGGCAGCAACGGCACGTTCACCGCCACGGTTGCGCCGGATATTTTGAGTACTCTGACGCAGGGAAATCTCACGATTGGCGCCACGGTCACCGATCAGGCCGGTAACACCGCCTCTACCAGCGCCGGTATTCGCGTCGATACCATCGCGCCTACCCTCACGATCAGTCCGCTGTTTGGCGATGGCCTGTTAAATGCCGCGGATGCGTTACTGGGCCAGACGATTGGCGGCGTGGTGAACGGTGCAGAGGCCGGTTCCCGTGTCGTAGTGACGATTGGCGGCCAGCAAATCGTGACGGCAACGGACGCCAGCGGGAACTTTGCTGTGTCACTGACGCCAAGGCTGCTCCAGGGCCTGACGGACGGTACGCTGACGGTCGGCGTCAGCGTCACGGATGCGGCAGGGAATACGACCAGTAGCACGGCGTCGGCCACGGTAGGGATTAACACCTTACCTAAAGTCACGCTCAACCCACTGTTTGGTGACGGCATTTTGAATATTGCCGAGTCGCTGGTCACCCAGACCATCAGCGGTACCGCCACCGGCGTAGCCGCAGGCAGTACCGTCAGGCTGGCGATTGGTAATACCACGGCAACGGCGATCGTTAACAACGACGGCACCTTCTCGGCCACGGTATCCCCCGCCATTCTGGCTACGCTGCTCGGCGGTAACTTTACCGTGAGTGCCTCGGTTACCGACGCCGTAGGTAACACCACCTCCACCAGCGGCGGTGTGCAGCTGGGGCTGACTCAACCCACCCTGACGGTCAATACCGTGTTTGGTGACGGCATCCTCAGCGCTGCGGACCTGGCCTCTAACCAGACCATCAGCGGGACATCGAATCTGGCTGCCGGGGCGACGGTCAGTGCTACGCTCAACGGCATTACCTATTCAACGAAAGTGATCAGCGGTGGCAACTGGACAATCAGCGTGCCAAAAGGTGATTTAACCGGTATCAGCGATGGCCTTAAAGCGGTTGCGGTGACTGCCACAGATGTGAATGGCAACACCGTGACAGGCAGCGGCAGCCTGACCGTCATCAGTAATACCCCACCCGCCGTAACCATTACTTCGCTGTTTGGTGATAACGCATTAAGCGTTGCCGATGTGAAAACCACCCAGACGATTAGCGGTACGGCGACCAATGCGGAAGGGTCGCTGGTGCAGGTGACGATTGGCGGCCAGACCTTTACTACCACGGTCAGCAGCAACGGCAACTGGAGCCTTCCGGTTTCGGCCTCTAATCTCGCGGCGATCGCGGATGGACTCTATACCGTCACGGCAAGCGTGACGAATGGCGTGGGCAACAGCGGTAATGCCTCGGCTTCGCTGGGCGTTGCCAGCCGGACCACGCCAACGGCGGGCATCAACAGCTACTTTGGTGGGGATGGTTATCTGAATATTGCCGAGGCGAATGTTGCAGAAACCATTAGCGGTACGAGCAGTAACGCGATTGGGGGACGGGTTTCCGTCAACGTGGCGGGCAACATTTTCACCACGACGATTGGCAGTAACGGTGCCTGGAGTATCAGTGTGCCGTCAGCCACCCTGAAAGGCATTGCGGATGGCAGCCATTCTGTAGCCGTTACCATCACCGACGTGGGCGGTAACAGCACCACAGCCTCCAGCAGCTTCACGGCGCTGTCGCACAATCAGCCGCTTCTGGGCGTCGATCCTGTGCTGAGTGTGGTGTCATCGCTGATCAACGGGCTGACGGTGCAGGGGGGCTCTCTGAATGCGGCTCAGGGGTCAAAAGTCAGCGTTACGCTGCTGCTGGCTAACGGCAGCAATGGGCCGACGATTAACACCACCACGGATGCGCTCGGACGCTACGCGGCTAACTTCAGCCCCGCGCTGTTATCGGTTGGGGGACTGCTGCTGTCGCTCAATACGCTGGCGAAGGTCACGATTACGGATGTGGCGGGCAACAGCTACACCACGACCAATACGCTATTGTTAGGCGCTTTGTTGCCGGTTACCACGGCGTCAACGACCGAGTCCGTTGCGCTGTTCTCACTGGTGGACGACAGTGCAACCGCGGCGGGCCATGATACGCAGCACAACACGCAGTCCACCGAAGAGGCAACGCCGACGGTGCACGTGGCTTCAACGCTGACCACCGAAGCCGATGTGGCCGCGCCGGTCAATGCGTCGGAGGACAATACCGGCGTCGCGGCGGCGGCAGTCGCTGAAACGGCAGCCGTAACAGACACGCCTGTTGACGAAAGTTACAGCATCGGCGGGGTGGTCATTACGCTGGCAGATGGCAGCATCGTGGAAGGCGCATCGGTAAATGGGAGTAGTGGTGCCGATACGGTTGTGGTCAGCGATCTGAACTTCAGCCATATCGATGGCGGTGCAGGAACCGATACGCTGGTGCTGAACGGCGATCATCTGACGTTGGATCTGACCGATCTTGGTCTGAAAGTGGAAAACATTGAAGTGCTCGATCTCGGCCAGAGCGGCACGAACGCTGTGAAGCTGGATCTCAACGAGGCGCTGAATATCACTGACCAACAAAGCGATGACCTGGTGATTAAAGGGGCCGACGGTAGCCTTGTCACGCTGGTCAATGGCCAGGGGGGCACGTGGGAAATCAGTGGCGAACGCATGGTGAATGGTCAGTCCTACGAGGTCTACCATAACTCGGCGCTCACCAATGACAACACGTTGGGCGATGTTCTGATTCAACACAATCTGCAGGTACACATCGTTTAACATACGATATTCACGTTAAGCACTTACCCACAGCAGCGGTTGCGCAAGCTTCCGCTGCTTTTTTTCTGCAACGTGGCTTTCAACATTCCGCCACTCTTCCTGGCAACATGTCAGCATGGGGTAAGCACGCCGTGAGGGCATTCGGCCACTAACGGATAGATGAAACAGGCCGTTTTATCTTGACTTCGGGTAACGCTGTACCGACCCAGAGTAACGGGCAGATTAACGCCGGTTCGACAGGAAGCGTAATCGTCGCCTTTTGATGCCGCCTTGCCTGACAACCGCTTCATTAATCACAATCACGAGACCTTCCAGGACCTGAGAGTGCAGCGTTCCGACTGACGGCCGCTCGTGACTCAATGGTAAGAAATATGACTTTTTTAAAATCGATGTCGTTAATTTTATCTTAAGTAGTGGCAGGGAATGGTGTCTGTTTAAAAAATCGCCTTTCAGTAAATATATTTGATAATTGGTGATTTTTAACATGACCACTTTCTCTGTATGTACTATTAATAGTAACTCGCGCTTAGCGGTCTTTACTGAACGCATTAAATAAATTAACAATAAAATGCGTGATGCTTATCGTGCCCTTGCTTTTTTTACATACTGAAATCACCAGGACGTCATCGAATGATCATAAGAAAACCTGTTGGTATGAATAATGAACAAAGCGCGTTTAGCCCTGTTTTTTTACGCCCTGAATGGCCTGGTCCTGCCCGCGGCATTTGCCGCCCCCTTACCGAAAGCGGAGTTCAACTGGCGCGCAGCACCCAGCGAAGAGCAGGTCGCCATTTTGACCCTGCGGGAAGCCATCCTTCGAGCCTTCGCACGCAACCCAAAAATTTCCGAGGCGGCGGCGCAGATTCATATTGGTGAAGGCGATCTGAGTGCCGCGCAAAGCGCCTGGTATCCCCAGATATCGCTTCAGGGGGCCGCGGGGCGCTCACATCAAACCGACTCATCTGGCAGTCTGAATAACAATGGGTCCGGCGGAATCACCCTCAGCCAGCTGTTATATGACTTTGGCCGCACTAACGGTGCCATTGACGAGCAGCATGCCCTGTCAGATGCCTACCGCTTCGGGTTATTTGACGCCATGACGCAGGTGGCTAAAGAGGCCTTACAGTCTTATCTGGAAGTCAAACGTTATCAGGCACTCGCCGCCACGGCACAGACGAATATCGCCTCGCTGGAGCACGTACGCGACATTGCCAAAATGCGTGCAGATGCCGGGCTCAACTCTCAGTCGGATGTGCTGCAGGCCGAAACCCGTATCGCCGCCATGCATGCCACGCGTGAACAGTATCTGGCCCAACTGCGCTCTGCCAACGCGCAGCTTACCGTCCTGACTGGCGTGGTGCCTGCCACGCTGCCTGAGCTGCCCCAGGCGCTGTTACAACAGCAAATTACCCTGGACAAAATCGCCTATGAAAACAGCGCATCGGTGCGCAGTGCGCAATACAAACAGGAAGCCGCCCGCGAACGGGTCCGTCAGGCGCAATCGGGTCACTGGCCCAGCATCAAGGTTCAGGCTGGCCGGACGCGTTACGAAAACGATACCCGCTCATACTGGGACGATGAAGTCCAGCTTCAGGTAGAAGCGCCGCTCTATCAGGGCGGTCTCGTCAATGCCAAAACCCAGTCAGCGGAGGGCGATCGGCTGGCCGCCCAGGCTGCGGTACAGCAAGCCAAACTCACGATTAATCAAAACGCCTCCACATCTTACGCCGATATGATCGGTGCTCAGCAGCGTCAACTGGCGGGAGAGGCGCAGTTAGCCAGCGCTGAACATACGCGCAACGTGTATGCCGATGAGTACCGGCTCAGTAAACGCAGCCTGAACGATCTGCTTAGCGTTGAGCAGGATGTGTTTCAGGCCGACAGCGCGCGAATCACTGCGCTTTATGACGGGTGGGATGCCACCGTCCGTTACGCCGCTGCCGTCGATAACCTGCTCGACATCATGGGTATCGATCGTCAAAAAAACAGTGGTGATCTTCTTCCTTCTTTGCAATAGCCAACCCGTTTTAAAAGGCGCGAACAATGAGTGCACAAAACCCGACGACCGATAACTGGATTGCTGCGATGTTGCGCGTGGCGGCACGCTTCGGTAAGCCTGCAGAGGGCAAAACGCTTCGCCAGCAAATGCGCTGGTTTGAACACCTGCCGGTGGCGCAGCAGCGGGATCGCCTGTGCGGGCTGCTGGGTCTCCATTTAACCATGGTGCCGCAGAACCAATTGCGCTGGCGGCAGGACATCACGCCCGTGGTGCTGGTGATGGAAAATAACAGCATCGCCGTGCTGGAAGAAATCGATGGCGAGGGCGGGGCGCGCTACTGGCTTAGTGAAGGCGGCGATGTCATTCGGGAAGGCGAGCTGGCAAGCCTGCTCTCCAGAGCGCAGGGGGACATTGGCGTGATTGGCGTGGCCGCGCGCGGAAGAGATGCCCGCATTGATGAGTTCGTGCAGCCCTATGAACCACACTGGTTCTGGAAAAACTTTCGCGGCATGGGCCGGCGAATCGGCGAAATATCTCTGGCATCGGTAATCAGTAACGTCCTGGCTCTCGCCGGTATTCTTTTCTCAATGCAGGTGTACGACAGGGTTATCCCGGCGCAGTCCGAGGCGACGTTGTGGGTGCTGTTTGTCGGCGTGCTCATTGCCGCCGCCATTGAATATCTGATTCGCCTGATGCGAACGCAGGTTTCTGACCTGATGGGGAAACGCATCGATCTGAAAGTGTCCGCCATGCTGTTTGCCCGGGCGATGAATATTCGCAATGAGTCACGGCCTAAATCCACTGGCTCTTTCATCTCCCAGCTGCGTGAAATCGATCAGGTTCGTGAGTTACTGACCTCAACCACCGTCGGCGCTGCCGCAGACTTACCCTTTGTCATTCTGTTCCTGTTTATCATGTCGTTTATCGGCGGCTGGCTGGTGCTGATTCCGCTGGCTGCTATTCCGCTCATTATTATTCCGGGGATGTTAGTGCAGTTCCCTATGGCGCGTCTGGCAAAAGCCGGGCTGCGCGAAGGCGCGCTGCGGAATGCCGTGCTGGTCGAGACGATAGAAGGCATTGAGGATATCAAAGCGCTGCAGGCCGAGCCTTACTTTCAACGCCAGTGGGAGCAAACCCACGAGGTCAGCGCCTCGATTGGCAATCAGCAACGTCTGTGGGGCGCCAGGCTGACCGGCTGGGCCTCCACCGTGCAGCAACTGACCTACGCGGGCATGCTGGTGTTCGGGGTTTATCTGGTACTGGATTCACAAATCACCACCGGTACGCTGGTGGCCTGCAGCCTGCTCTCTTCGCGCACCATCGCGCCACTCATGCAGCTGACCATGGTGTTTTCTCGTTGGCAGCACGCCAAAACCGCGATGAAAGGGCTGGATGAGCTGCTAAAAAAACCGCTCGATAAACCCGAGTCGGCCACCATGGCGCACTGTCCGACCCTGACCGGCCACTTTGAACTGCGCAACGTGCACTATACCTACGACGAAGAGAACGAAAAAAACGTGCTCAACGTGCAGCAGTTGAACATTAAGCCTGGAGAGAAAATAGCCATTCTGGGGAAGGTGGGCGCGGGCAAATCGACCCTGTTAAAAATACTGGCTGGCCAGGCGCAGGCCAGCCAGGGAAAAGTGCTGGTGGACGGCGTGGATATGGCACATATCGATCCGACCGATTTGCGCCGCCAGCTTGGCTGGCTGTCCCATGATTCGCGGCTGTTTTTTGGCACGCTCAGGCAGAATCTGCTGCTCGGCAATCCCCACGCCAGCGAACAGGAAATGCTGCAGGCGTTACGGATTAGTGGCGCGCTGTCGCTGGTTCAGCAGGATGCGGCCAGTCTGGATCGCGTGATCAATGAAGGGGGGCGAGGGCTGTCAGGTGGACAGCGGCAGATGATCATGCTCAGTCGAATGATCCTGCGCCAGCCGCAGGTGGTGCTGCTGGATGAGCCAACGGCCGCCATGGATGAGCAGCTTGAAGAGCATGTCATCCGTCAAATGCAGGGCTGGATCAGTGGACGCACGTTGATTCTGGTGACGCATCGCCCCGCGCTGCTGAAGATGGTCGATCGCATTGTCGTGATGGATAACGGGCGCATTATTGCCGACGGTGCGAAAGAGCAGATATTGCGGCGCGCCACTCAGAACGTCCCGGAAGCGACACAGGGAGGTGCGGTATGAGTGTGATCATCGATAAAGACCTTGCCAGACACGAGCGGCGCACCTCCGCGATCATCTGGTTGTGTACGGCGGCGCTGGCCTTTTTCCTGATCTGGGCGCACTTTGCCATTCTTGATGAGGTAACCGTCGGGACCGGTAAGGTTACGCCATCTACGCGCGCCCAGGTCATTGACAGCCTGGACGGTGGCATCGTTAAGCAGCTCAACGTGCACGAAGGCGATATTGTAGAAAAGGGCCAGATACTGGCCACGCTGGACCCAACCCGCTTTCAGTCCAACTTTGGTGAAGTACAGGCCAGAGTTCGCACGCTGCGTGCTTCATCGGAACGGCTCAACGCTGAACTGTCGGGAATTCCACTTAAATTCAGTGCTGAGACGCAAAAAGAGCCGCAGCTGGTGGCGCGTGAGAGACAGCTGTATGAATCGCGTCGGCGTAACCTCACCGAGACCATCAACAACCTGCAACAGTCTTTGCGGCTGGTACAGGATGAGCTGCGGTTAACTGAACCGCTGGTGGCAAAAGGCGCGGCGGGGCAGGTTGAAGTGATTCGCCTGCGCCGGCAGGTCAGCGATCTGCGTGGAAAAATCGACGAGGCGCGTAACGACTATCTGGTCCGCGCTCATGAGGAGCAGGTGAAAAACAATGCTGAACTCGATGCCCAGCTACAGGTAGCCGCAGGCAAAGAGGATCAGCTGACGCGCGCCACGCTCTATTCACCCGTGCGCGGCATCGTTAAAGATATTCAGGTCACCACGGTAGGTGGTGTGCTCGAACCCGGCGGAAAAATGATGGAAATCGTCCCTCTGGAAGATCAGTTACTGATTGAAACCCGTATCAATCCCCGTGATATCGCCTATATTCGGCCCGGGCTGGCAGCCGTGGTGAAAGTCACAGCCTATGACTCATCCATTTACGGGGATTTAACCGGCGTGGTGGAAACCGTTTCGCCTGATACCTTGCAGGATGAAGTTAAGCGCGACCAGTATTACTACCGGGTTTATGTGCGTACGCAAAAAGCAGAACTCACCAACAGGGCTGGACGACGCTTTCCTATCGTACCGGGCATGGTGGCGAATGTGGAGATCAAAACGGGGCAGAAATCTGTCATGGACTATTTGCTTAAGCCGTTGAATAAAGTCAAAGAATCGATGCGTGAACGCTAATATAGCCCACGTTTTCTGACGGCACGTATTTTAGTTACGCTGCGTGATAAATTAGCCGCTGAAGTTTACCTGCTGAGGCGGTATATTGCGCGAAATAAACCCATAAATACGGTGAAGAATCCCGCAGCTATCCAGGCTATTCAACTCTCTAAGACAATACAGACAACGTTCAGGCAAAAAAAAGCCGGGCAATAAGCCCGGCGATATATAAGGGTAAAAAAAAATCATTCGGGGTGAATGAAGATAAGAAATAAATGATGATAGCGGGAGTAAGTATATTGGCTGGCGAATAATAAGTTTTACCATTGAGTGCTTAGGATTATTCCCACTAAAATCATTCGGATAGCTATTATTTTCAACGCGGTTGTCATTTTGTGCTTTATTTTTTATCACTCCGTGCGGCTAATAAGTTCCCCTTTATTTACATATAGCAATAAATTTTACAGATCATGAAACACTTTCGGAAATTTAGTAGCATTTTTACGATGGATTATTACCCATTATGAAACAACAATGGTTTGCCGACCGATATTACCATCGGTTTGCAGTGGCAAATATAAAAGGCACATAACAGAGGGTAATAAAAATGAAGCGTCACATTCTCTCCCTGGCGATCCCGGCATTACTGGCAGCAGCGGGCTCGGCAAATGCGGCTGAAATATACAATAAAGACGGCAATAAATTAGACCTGTTCGGCAAGGTTGACGGATTGCACTATTTCTCGGACAACGACGGTGCCAACGGCGACCAGTCTTATGTTCGTTTTGGCTTTAAGGGTGAAACCCAGGTAACAGATCAACTGAGCGGCTACGGCCAGTGGGAATACCAGGCGGCGCTCAACAATTCAGAAGCACAGGGTACGGCAAACAGCTACACCCGTGTTGGTTTTGCAGGACTGAAATTCGGCAATGCGGGTTCATTCGACTACGGTCGTAACTACGGTGTGGCTTACGACATTGGCGCATGGACTGACGTTCTTCCTGAGTTTGGTGGCGATACCTATGGCGCAGACAACTTTATGTTCCAGCGTGGCAACGGTATGGCGACCTACCGCAACAACGGCTTCTTCGGTCTGGTAGACGGCTGGAACTTTGCAGTTCAGTATCAGGGCAAAAACGATAACCCAACGGAAGCAAGCGGTGGGCGTGATGTGCTGGGTGAAAACGGCGACGGCTGGGGTCTGAGCACGACCTACGATCTGGGCTCCGGTTTCGGTATCGGTGCGGCAACCTTCCAGTCGGATCGTACCAACAACCAAAATGGCAATGCGCCGGGCATTCTGGGTCGCGGAGATAAAGCGGAAGCTTATACCGGTGGTCTGAAATACGATGCTAACAACATTTATCTGGCTGCGATGTACACGCGCGCCTATAACGCGATCAGCTTTGGCGACAGCACAAGCGCTAATCAGCCAAACACGGCCTACGGCTATGCTGACAAGGCTGATAACTGGGAATTAGTGGCACAGTACCAGTTTGACTTTGGTCTGCGTCCTTCTCTGGCGTACGTTAACTCGCGCGGCACCGATGTGCAGAACTGGGGCAAACAGAATCTGAAGAAATATGTCGACGTGGGTGCGACTTACTACTTCAACAAAAACATGTCGACCTATGTTGATTATAAAATCAACTTACTCGATGACAACGACTTTACCAAGGCCGCCGGCATTAATACCGATGACGTGGTGGGCGTAGGACTGGTGTACCAGTTCTAAATGTCACAGGGAGCGCCCGTGCGCTCCCTGATTTATTAATCTGCCGGGTGTTCCGGCTCGTTATCATCCTGTGGCACGATCACGTTGCCATATCTGGCCCCCTCGAATGCCACACCTGAAAGTGTAAACGCAGCAAAACTCAGCCAGTTTTGCATCGCAGTCATCACGGTTTCCGACTTATCCATCCCACACCTCTCAGCAACACAGTTAAGGTTTCTGGTGCAGGAATCGTGCCAGCCCAACCGCTCTCATAGACACGGAAAAACAGGTGATTTTGCTACAATGGCGCGCGAATTAGGGGGCTGATGACCTTAAATGGTGCAGGGGCGATCAACGACGGCGCAGGTAAGTGGTTGGCATGTTGCGATTACGGCGTTGCTGCCATGTTTTATAGCTTCCTAATACGAACAGGCCCAGCACAGCGGCAAGGATTACATAAATCATCTGTGACTCCTTATTCTGACGCTCTCAGGAGCGAGCGGAACGTAGCAGTGTGATCGACCTAATAAGTTTTATCAACCATGTTTAAGTTACTTTACTTAGTGTTTGTGCTTTGAAATATGCACAGATGACCTGTTACGGATAAATAATGATGCGTTTTAAGATAAATCTCCTGTTTGTAGCTTTAATGTCATTGTTAATGGGATGTGACGACACGTCATCCAAAGCCCATGACGCCATGGTGCTGGAAGGCAAAACGATGGGAACGGTGTGGCGAGTCAGCCTGGCAGGCGTGGAGGCTGGACGCAAAGCGGCACTACAACAGCGCATCCAGCAACGACTGGATGCCGATGATGCGGAACTCTCGACGTGGAAACCGACGTCAGTGCTGTCACGTTTTAATCAGAGCCGTGCAACAACGCCTCAGCCGGTGAGTGAAAACATGGCTGATATCGTGACGATTGCGCTGCGTATCGGCAAAAAAACCTCGGGCGCCATGGATATTACGGTCGGGCCGCTGGTGAATTTATGGGGATTTGGCCCCGATAAGCAGCCCAACCATATTCCGGATGACAGCCAGATTGCCGCGGCCAAAGCCCTGACCGGCTTACAACATTTACGTGTCATACAGGGAGGCGAAGGCCAGTGGTTACAGAAGGATCTGCCAGGCTTGTATGTTGATCTCTCCACGGTGGGAGAAGGTTTTGCGACCGATCACCTTGCGCGACTGATGGAACAGGAGGGGATTAACAATTATCTGGTCTCGGTGGGGGGGGCTGTGCTATCCCGCGGGATGAATGCGCAGAACCAGCCATGGCGGGTGGCGATTCAGAAACCGACCGATCGCGAAAATGCCGTGCAGGCGCGGGTAGACTTACAGGGACACGGCATCAGCACATCTGGCAGCTATCGAAACTATTATGAGCTAGACGGCAAACGTCTTTCACACATTATCGATCCCGCGACTGGCCGCCCAATTGACCATAAGCTGGTGTCAGCGACCGTGATTGCCACTACGGCGCTGGAAGCGGATGGCTGGGACACCGGCCTCATGGTGTTAGGTACTGAAAAAGCCAAAGCGCTGGCGATTAAAGAGAAACTGGCGGTGTATTTAATCACCCGGGAAGGCGATCGCTTCGTCAGCTGGATGTCGCCCCAGTTCTCTGCTTTTATTATTCCATCTGACTGACTGAGAGAACCGCTATGCTGGATCTGTTTAGTGATGCCTCACCCTGGCAAGAACCCCTGGCTGATGGCGCGGTGATTTTACGCCGTCGCGCACGCGATGAGGCGGAAGATCTGTATCAGGCCATGATGGCAATAGCAGAATGTAATCCGTTTGAGCACCGCATCACGCCGGGCGGACATCGCATGTCCGTTGCGATGACCAACTGTGGGGACTTCGGCTGGTCGACAGATGCGCGCGGCTACCGATACAGTGAACAGGACAGCAGCAGTCAACGTCCGTGGCCGGCAATGCCGGATGCGTTTCGCCGGCTGGCGCAGCAGTCGGCTGAAGAGGCCGGCTTCCCGGGCTTCAATCCGGATGCCTGCCTGGTTAACCGCTACGAACCCGGCGCTAAGCTGACGCTGCATCAGGACAAGGATGAAAAAGACTTACGCCAGCCCATCGTTTCAGTGTCACTGGGCCTGGCGGCGGTTTTTCAGTTTGGTGGCTTTGAGCGGGGCGACCATGCACAGCGGGTTTTGCTGGAACATGGCGATGTGGTGGTGTGGGGCGGGCCTTCGCGACTGCGCTATCACGGCATCCTGCCGCTCAAGGCAGGCATCCATCCGCTCACCGGCGCCTTTCGCTATAACCTGACATTCAGGCGGGCTTTTTAACCCCCGCGCAAAGTGCGAATAACTATTGCTATCATTTGCCATCACATTACACTGCAGGCTGATTTTCATGTCTGGTAAGGTTCTATGGCGTTGTTGAATGTGGTTTTCTGCCAGTATCGCTGGCCGTTTATTGGCGTAATTTTGCTCACCCTGCTGAGTGCCGCATTGGGTATTGGCATGATTGCTTTTATCAATAGCGAAATGATCGTCGCCGTGAATACTTCCCTGACTGTTCTGCCCGCGTTTCTGTTCCAGGTCGTGATGCTGATGGGCGTAACGCTGGCCTCACAGCTGGCGCTGACCTGGCTGGGCCATCAGTTTGTCTGGCGCATGCGTGGCGAATTTATCAAGCGTATCCTGGACACGCGCGTGGAGCGCATCGAACAGATTGGTAGCGCACAACTGCTGGCGGGATTAACCAGCGATGTCCGGGCAATCACCCTCGCTTTTGTCCGATTGCCTGAGTTAATTCAGGGCATCATTATCACGCTCGGTTCAGCGCTGTATCTTGCCTGGCTGTCACCCAGAATGCTGCTGGTCACCAGCGGCTGGCTGGTGGTGACCATCATCGGCGGCTGGATGCTGGTGTCGCGGGTTTATCAGCATATGGCGAAGCTACGCGATGTCGAAGACAATCTCTACCGCGATTACCAGACGGTGATCGAGGGGCGTAAAGAGCTACAGCTTAACCGTGAGCGTGCCAGACTCATCTATGAAACGGTTTATCAGCAGGACGCCAACACCTACCGGCACCATATTGTGCGTGCCGATACCTTTCATCTCAGTGCCGTTAACTGGTCAAACATCATGATGCTGGGCGCTATCGGGATGGTGTTTTACATGGCTAACAGTCTGGGATGGGCCAATACGGCCGTCGCGGCCACCTTTTCCCTGACGTTGCTTTTTTTGCGCACGCCGCTGCTGTCCGCGGTCGGCGCTCTGCCTACGCTACTGAGCGCTCAGGTCGCCTTTCGCAAGCTCAATACCTTTGATCTCGCGCCCTATGAACCTGACTTTCCCACCTTTAACGGCGAAACCGACTGGCAGACGCTTGAATTGCGAGATGTGACCTTTCACTACGGCGATAACGGTTTCCAGGTCGGACCGGTTAACTTGCGGCTCCAGCGCGGCGAGCTGGTGTTTTTAATCGGCGGTAACGGGAGCGGCAAATCGACGCTGGCCATGCTGCTCACCGGACTGTATCGCCCTCAGTCCGGCAGCCTGTTAATCGATGGCAAACCGGTTGATATGGGCGACCTCGATCGCTGGCGCAAACACTTTTCCGCCGTCTTTACCGATGTCCATCTGTTTGATCGCCTGATTGACAGCAAAGGCGATCCGGCGTCACCCGCCCGGATTCAGCAGTGGCTGGAAAAGCTTAAAATGCAGGACAAGCTAAAGATTGAAGGGAATAAGATCCTGAATCTGCAGTTGTCAAAAGGGCAAAGTAAAAGGCTGGCGTTGCTGCTGGCCGTGGCTGAACAGCGCGATGTCCTGCTGCTGGATGAGTGGGCAGCCGATCAGGATCCCCATTTCCGCCGGGTTTTCTATCGTGAACTACTGCCGGCGTTACAGGCCGCCGGTAAAACGGTATTCGCCATCAGCCACGACGACCACTACTTTATTCATGCCGATCGTCTGCTAGAAATGCGCGAGGGTAATCTGTACGAATTAACCGGCCATGCTCGCGACCACGCCAGCTTGGATGCCGTCAGGCTGACTGATACCGGATTATGATGTCTGATGAACGCGATTGACGAGGCTGCCCGATGCCTGACTACCACACTCAGAAGAGGGGCAGAGGGTTGATGCATAAAGGATAAAGCCGCTCAGGGTGAGCGGCTTAGAAAAGGTCTGGTTGGCGCTTGAAATCACACGTTGCTTTGCTGTAACGCGGTGTGAGGTTGGTAGCTTGTTATAATCAATCGTTTGGCGGGATGGAGAAGTTTTTCAGTGAAACGACAAAATGTTGTTGGCCTTTGCTGATGCGCGCACCGCGATCGCACCACTGACTTGCCAGACGAAAGAAATCGTCACAACCGATGTCGTATGCCAGCTCCACCTTATTGATACCTGAGTGCAGTAAATTTTCTGCATCCTTCAGGTTTTTAGCTTGGATGATCATATCTGTACCCTCGATTTCAGGAGGAAACAGAATAAGCTTTTTTTATGACAAAAATGTTTCAGTTTGATGAACCGCTGTCTTATTTGTTATTTTTGTGAAGCATTAGACATTAAGGGTTTATCACTAACTTATTAATTAATATCAATAATGGTGATTTTTTAGCAGTTTATCGGGAAAGTCTGATATTGCAACCATCAGCAGCGGGCTGTTCAGCACAGCCCGGCAAACAGAAATCGTTTAGTCCTGTTGATGTCTGTCAGGCAGCAGGCCAATCAGAGGTTTTCAGGTCTGGGCTTCATGCTCACTCTCAGGGCGAAGACGTTCCTGAGCCAGAAAACTCAGGTCGCTGCCTGCAGGACGCTGGTAAATGCGCAGCGAAAAGACGTTAGCGATGGCATATACGTATTCGAAGATGGCCGATTGGGTATGTTCATAATCGACCCAAAGCACTGACGACGTAAAGCAGTAGATCTCAATGGGCAGCCCCTCAGAAGACGGCTTCATTGACCTCACCACGATATACATCTCTTTATGGATATCATCTCGCTGAGCCAGCCAGGCGGTGAGATAGTGACGAAAGATCATCAAATTCGTCATGCCATTTTCAACGAACCAGCGATCGCCGACGGCACTCAGTTCGCGACCATCCATAAGTTTGGACAGTTGTTCATTAATGCCGCGAATCTGCGTCATGGGCTCCAGCATGGCGTGATTTACAAAGCTTATGGACGTTTGATCAATGTAGAAACTGCGCATGATCCGGCGTGCACCGGATGAGAACATGGCCTGCCAGTTGGTATAGGTTTCGGTCAGAAAGGTTTTGGTGGGAACGCGGGACAGAGTATTGTCCCAGTTGCGAATAGTAATGGTGTGAAGGGCGATATCCACTACCTCTCCACTGATATTATTGACCGGAAGCTCTATCCAGTCGCCTAGCTGCAACACATCATTCGAAGAGAGCTGTATATTCGCCACCAGCGACAGTAAAGTGTGCTGAAATATCAACATCAGTACCGCTGCCACCGCACCCAGACTGGAGATAATAATGACTGGCGACTTATTCGACATGATAGCCAGGATCATAATCGCCGAAATGATATGCACCAGAATTTTGCCGACCTGAATATAGCCTTTAATGGAATGGTTTTTACGTTTCGACTTTTTTACGTAGGAGATATTGATAATCTCCAGTACTTCATTAAAGAACAGCGACAGATAGACCATAAACAAAATGCCGCAGATGGTCTTAATGGCAATCAGCAGATGCTCGGGTAAGTCCGGCATAAACTGCAGCAGGAAGTAGACGGTGATCACCGGAATAAAATTAGACAGCTTTTCAGACAGCCTGACGTCTTTGTCCAGCGGCACCTGATTTTTATGGCTGCTGAAGAACACCTTACGTACAACTTTGACAACCAAAAACTTACAAATCAGATGCGCAACCAGGCCCGCGACAATCAACACAACGATGTTAATAGCAATGGAAAGAGCAGGTTTGTTCTCGATAAAGTGTTGTATGTCGTTCAAATAATTCATGTTAATCGTATGCCTGGAAATTTGTCTGTATTCAATCACAAACCTGATAATGGCGATAAGCGTAGCGTGCGTTTGAACGTCGTGCGAGGGGTAAGTTAATTGAATTGATTTATCATGCCATAGTGCCACTTTACGCCTGTGGCATCGCCAGCCTGTCTGACGCGTGAACAGGGGCGGCAGAGCGGGGCAGTCAACGAAAGTCTGGCTCGTTCAGGCCATGACTGTACTGCCTGTGCTGAGGTTCACGTACGCGTCCTGCGAGCGCTGGCGCGTTCACCAGGGCAGTGCATGGGTAACCGGCTTTGTACTGTGCCACAGAGGTATTTTTCGCCGCCTCATAACGGTCAGTTTCGGCAACAGGTCTTTAGCCTTTCGGTTATTCAGGACAGGCAGAGATCAGTATCGTCATATTGAACCGGGGATGCCATGCGCGCGTTAACTCCCTGCATATAAATGAGCGTCATTGAATTAAGGTTATATTTTCCCGATGCTCATGATTTTGTTGAACCTGTTCCTGCTGTCGCTCAGGCGTGTTTTTTTTCTCTTAGTGACATGTTGTTGGCCTGATAAACAGGCGCTGCAAAATGCGGGTTTTACACTCTGTATTTATAGCTATTTACGCTAAATATATGGAGGATATCGCCGTGATTTGACTTATGAGAGGCATGCTGTAGGTTAAAAACACCTCAAAAACATATGCTTATCTCCACCTCTTTTCAGGAAGGTGGAAAATGAAAACTCACACTATCTCTAACAGTCACCCCGGTGGTCGTGTTCAGTCGGCGCGCTCGGGCAGAGTGGGCTTTATTGAAAAAGCCGGTTTTGGCGCCGGCGATGCGGCCTGCAATATGTTGTTTAATCCGATAACCATGTTCTTGTCGTTTTTCTATACGGATATATTTGGCCTTGCGCCGGGCGTGGTGGCGACCATCTTTCTTGTTGTACGATTTGCCGATGCGGTTTTCGACCCCTTTTACGGCGCTTATATTGATAAAACCGCGACGCGATGGGGCCGTTTTCGTCCCTGGATTATTGGCTTTGCCGTACCCTTTGCCATTAGCTGTATGGTGATGTTTTACACACCGGATTTACAGGGCCAGGCAAAGGTCATGTATGCCTTTATTACCTATCTGATTTTGTCGCTGCTTTATTCCGGGGTTAACATTCCTTATTGCTCGCTGGGCGGCGTAATCACTACCAACGCGCAAGAACGGGTGTCCTGTCAGCAATTCCGTTTTATGGGCGCCGGGCTCGCCAGCCTGTTCTGCACGCTGACATTACTGCCAATGGTGGCCTTTTTCGGTAACGGAAACCGGCAAATCGGTTTCTTCTGGGTCATCACCATTTTTGCCATCATTTCCCTGTTTTTGTTTGTTTTTTGTGTGGCAACCACCCGGGAGCGCATTACACCCAAGAGCAATGCCGGAGAATCCATTTTCACTATTATCCGGCAAATCACAAAAAACGATCAGTGGGTCGTCTGTGTCTTTGCCATGTTTCTGGACTGTATCCCTTCTTTTGTGCGCGGCGCCGCCTGTATCTACTTTGCGAAGTACGTGATGGGATTAAACGATTACTACGCCACGCTGTTCCTGAGCACCGGCATTGTTGCCGGTATTCTTGGCTCTTACATTACCCCGTTTTTCACGAACCGGTGGTGTAAGGTTCAGGTTTATCAGGCATGCAAAGCGGTCGCGCTGGCGATGTCAGTGGTGTTCTTCTTTTTGCCCGCCCAGAACGTGGTACTGGTGTTTGGCTGGTTTTTTATCCTGTCAGTCATTCATCAGATTGGTGCGCCTATCCTGTGGTCGTTTATCGGTGACGTTGATGACTATGGCGACTGGAAAACAGGCAAGCGCCTGTCTGGGATCTGTGCCTCTGGCAACCTGTTTTCACTCAAAATTGCGCTGGCCGTCAGCGGCGCGATTGTGGGGGCTGTCCTGTCGGTCACCGGTTATCAGGCCAACATTGCTGTGCAAAGCAGCCGCGCCATCGCCGGGATTTATGCGCTGATGGTCTGGATTCCCGTCGTGGGTTATCTGCTGTCTGTGTGGCTGGTCCGTTCGCGCTACATATTGACCACAGCCAAAATGAAAACCATTGAAGACGATCTGTTCTCAACGCATCCCGAGTAAGCCTTTATCCGTAATTCGTTATGAAGACAGAAGGGAAGAAAATGATTACGTACTTTTTCCAAAAACAAAACTACATCGACCAGGTGGACGATGCCCTGTACGGCTCCTTTGTTGAGCATCTTGGCCGCGCTGTCTATAGCGGCATCTATGAACCTGGGCATGCCACGGCAGATCAACACGGCTTTCGGCAGGACGTGGGGGAACTGGTGAAGGATCTGGGGATCAGCACCGTACGTTATCCCGGTGGTAACTTTGTCTCGGGCTATAACTGGCGTGACGGCATTGGCCCGCAAGCCGGGCGCCCGGTCAGGCTGGATTATGCGTGGCTGACGAAAGAAAGCAACCAGTTTGGCATCGATGAGTTCGCCACCTGGTGTGAGAAATATGTGGTGACGCCAATGATCGCCGTCAACCTTGGCACAGGTACGCCGCAGGAGGCCGGTTACTTTATTGAATACTGTAATCTGGCGTCCGGCACTGCGCTCAGCGATCTGCGCATCCAGCATGGTCGGGAAACGCCGTATAATTTTAAACTCTGGTGCCTGGGTAATGAGATGGACGGCGAGTGGCAAACCGGGCAGCTGAGCGCGGAGGATTACGTCAAAAAAGCGCGGGAAACGGCAAAAATCATGCGCTGGGTCGACCGGGATATCAGGCTGGTCGCCTGCGGCAGTTCTAACTCGTTACAGGCCAGCTACCCGGAATGGGATCGTATCGTTCTGGAAGGGCTCTATCATCAGATCGATTACCTCTCATGCCACCATTATTTTGAAAACAGCACCGGTAACCCGCAGGATTTCTTAGCGTCGTTCCAGAGAATGGATGATTTTATTCATACCATCACGGCCACGGCGGACTATGTAAAAGCCAAACTGCGCAGCGATAAAAAGATGATGCTGTCGTTTGATGAATGGAACATCTGGTCAATCGAAGGCGAACCCTGGCAGGATCATTTTATCGATCCCAACAACCTTTATCAGGAAGCGCCGCCCCTGCTGGAGCAGTCTTATACCTTCCTGGACGCGCTGACGTTTGGCGGGCTGATGTGTTCATTACTCAATCATTGTGACCGGGTGAAAATGGCGTCGCTGGCCCAGTTGGTCAATGTGATTGCTCCCATCTTTACCCGCCCCGGCGGCGAGGTGATTCGCCAGACCATCTTCTGGCCTTTCCAAATGGTGAGCCAGTATGGACGCGGGCACGCGCTGCGCTATTTTGCCAACGTTCCCACCGTTAACACGGTGCATGGCGAAACCCGGCAGGTACAAAGCGCGGCGGTGTACAATGAAGAGAGGCAGCAAATTGCCTTCTTTGCGCTCAATACACACGACCATGACGCAACAGACATCAGGTTTATGCTGGATGCGTTTGGTGAGGGAGTACTCTCACAACATATCGTGTTAGCCGGCTATGCGCTGGATGCCAGAAATACCTTCTCTCAGCCGGATAATGTGGTGCCGCAACCCCGCACGCTGACAAATGAGCAGCGTCGCCAGAAACAGGTGTCGCTCCCGCCTCTCAGCTGGAACATGGTGCTGATCGATCTGCAATGCTGAACAGGGATAAACCCGCCAGTGTCGGATGTTTCTGGCGAAGGTGATGAAGCGGCGGAGCCACTCAAAACCCACTATCGCGTGGGTTTTGACCGAACTGGGCCGGGTTTATCGATCGCCTTACTCCAGGATTTCGGCCAGATTTACGATATAACGTGAGGAGATAAAGGCAATTGACCTTTTATCAAATTCCCGTTCATGACGGATATTTGCTAATAGGTTCCAGTAAAAAACCTTCGCCCCATACGGCCGCAGCGACAATCGACAATCTGACAGCGCGTGGGTTTTTTATCATTGTTTATCGCGCCTTTCCGGAATCATGAACCCTGTTTATCGGGGCGACGTTCTACGCATCAGAATAAATGTTTCCCTTAAACGAAATCCTGGCATGATGCTTTTTTAACAGCGCATATTGGCCTTTATTCGCTGTTGATCATTGATTAACCCGCTCGGCACAGTCATTCCTGACTATCGAACAGCCTGTGTTTTTTATCTGTTATTGACAAATGCAGTTAAATGACGCTCAGGCAGCCGGCACTTTTTTATCCACCACAAAATCAAACTTTGTTAAACCAACACTCTGGGCACTTGTCATCACGAAGGCCACTCGCCCATACGGGGTTCCCTGATCCGCATAGATACGGATATGCGGCGGTTCAGGCAGTTTTGCCGCATCCTGCAGCCGGGCTACAAAGGCGGCGTCATCGAGTGTTTCTTTATCCCAGGCAATATTCCCGTTGGCCGTCAGCGAGATATTCACCGATTTAATGTTCTTATCGACCATGCTGGCGTTAGCTTTGGGCAAATTGACTTTTACCGCCGGATTGATCACCGGCAAGGTAATCATAAAGACAATCAGCAATACCAGCATGACATCAATAAAAGGGGTCATATTAATATCATTGACCAGCGGATCGTCATCTGACTCAAACTGTGATTTACCTGACATACTCATTTTTCACGTCTCCTGAGAAGGCCGCGCTAAACTGGCTGACTGGCGCGAAATGGCTGAACAGGGCTCGACTGAGCTTTATCGCCAGCGTGCAGTTGCTCTACGTTAGACGTAATACGTGATCCGGTAAGATAATAAGCGTGCAGGTCGTTGGCAAAACGCGCGATGGCGTGCTGAAGGGCGCGGTTGCGACGACTTATGGTGTTAAACCCCAGAACTGCCGGGATAGCCACGAAAAGGCCAAATGCCGTCATGATAAGCGCTTCGCCCACCGGCCCGGCAACGTGAGCCAGATCGGGCTGGTCGGCCATGCTGATGGACTGCAGCGCATGATAGATCCCCCAAACGGTGCCAAGCAAACCTACAAATGGCGCCGTACTGCCAATGGAGGCAAGGATCCCCAGGCCTGATTGCAGATTGGCAGCGCTGTCGTCGATACTGTTTTTCAGGGCGCGGGCCAGCCAGTCGCTAATATCCAGATTGTTGCTGATGCCTGCTTCAATCGTATATTGGTGGGACATGGCCGCGTGTCCGGCGATGGCAAGGTCGCGAAACGGGTTGTTACCGTTGGCACCCAAGGTATCAATGGCTGCCGGTAGCGTCTTTTGACTCCAGAATAAATGCTTGGTGCGGTGGGCTATCTTTTTCATGCCCGCGCCTTGTATGCATTTTATAACAATGACCGACCAGGACATGACCGACATAATTAGCAGGATAATGGCCACTGACCGGGTAATGATGTCACCCTGTTCCCATACATGTTCAATGCCAAACTCATTCATAATGCATCCTCAATTAGTAAGAAAAGCGCCCGCTCATCATCATCCTGCCCTAGCTGGATAATTTGAACGTGATGGGTTGAATCGTCATAACGGAAATCGCCTGGCCGTTTTCCATGTATGGATTACAGCGTATTCGGGAAACGGCTTCCATTGCCGCCTGATCCAGATCGTCAAAGCCGCTGCTCCGTGCAATTTCGCGGTGTTTCACCGTGCCATCGGAGTTAATGATCAGGCGGATTAGCACCTCGCCCTGTTCCTGAAGCCGTTTCGCCCTACGTGGATAGTCCGGAGCCGGTACCTGGCAACCCACTGTGGCGACATTCCTGGGGGCAGCATTCGGTACGCTTTTCAGCATTTGCCCTTGAGACGTGGCGGGAATCGCCGTTCGTTCCGCCACTTTTGCATTTTGCACGGGTGAAGGTTTAACCGGTTCGACCGGGTGCGTTTTTTCCGTTAACGTTTTGTGTCGAACAACCGGCTTTGGTTTGGGCTTAGGCGGCACGACTTTTGGCTCAGGTGGCGGTACAACCGGCTTGACGTCATCCTGATCGATTTCGCGCGTGCTGTTATCGGCGGTCAGGACAGGTGGCGCTTTGACGACCTCCGGAACCGATACGGGTTCAGCGGGCGCCTCGACCATGGTTGCTTCAATACTGGTTTGGGTCGCGGGATTAATAATATTCAGCGGATGGTATTGAGTGGTGTGGGTAATAGCCATGGCAATCAGTGCCAGGTGCAAGATAACCACCGCGCTCACCGCCAGCTTTGGCAGATTTTTTTTACAGGAACTCTGCGCGCCTTGCGGAGCAATCAGGGGAGCCGTTGGTATTCCAGGCACTGAAAGATGATCTTTGAAAATAAGGCGCTCTGCTTTCACTACTACCTCACGATAAATCGCTACTGCTTAATGATTCTCAGCAGCAGTTTCTGGAAGACTTATCCTGTATGTGCAACGAGAATGAAAAAATGACACCGGCCGGGGAAGAAAAAACGCAAATTTTTATGACGCGGCCGGCTCGATCCTGATCCAGTAATTCGTAGTGCGAGTGATCGCAATCGGCATTGTTTGGGCAAGCGCGTCGAGCGTGTAGGGAATATTATCAAGCGGGAAGTTGCCGCTGACTCGCAGGTCAGCGACGGCCGGGGCGACGCGAATGACGGCAGGACTGTAATTTTTCAGTGAGTTAATCACGGAACCCAGCGTAGCATCTTTCACTTCCAGGCGACCCTGCGTCCATGCGGTTTCCTCATAGGGCGAGACGCCCAGCGGAATAAACGACTGATGATCGAACCACAGACCGTGGCCTGCCTGAACCTGCCGACTGTCACCGTTTCGATTGGTCACTTTTACCACCGCGTTCAGGACGGCCAAATGAATACCGCTCGATTCCTGCCGAACATGGAAACGGGCTTCCTGCGCAAGAATTCGCCCTGCGTGGGTGGCAATGGTGAACGGGCGTTGATCGTCGACCACTTCGGCAATAATGCCACCGGTGCGCAGTTCCACTTTGCGCAAGGTTTCATCCAGCGAAATATTCAACGCCGTGCGGGCATTCATATCCAGCGTGCTGCCGTCGTTAAGTTGGATCCTGCGCCGCTGTCCGGTATCGGTATAAGCATCGGATAACAGGTAGGGCAAAGGATATCGCTGGTTTAATATCAACCCACTGAACACACCTAACGCGGCAACGCCACAGGCTTTTTGCAGGAACTGACGGCGGCTTGACGGCGCAAGCAACGTCTGGCGCAGATTTTCTGTGGGTATACTGTGGTTTAGCGTCTGAATTTTACCCAACGTTGCTTCAATTTTTGCACAGGCGGCGTCGTGACGATCGTCGGAATAACGCCAGCGCTCATACTGCCGGAAGTCATCTTCTGTGGCATCGCCCGAGCGTAACAGTACCATCCACTCAATTGCTTCCTGCGCGACGTCGTCGGGACGCTGGGTAAGTTTCATTTGTGATGTCCCGCCATCGGGTCAGATTGACCCTGAGCCACCAGATAACAATTCGTCAGTGCTTTAGCCACATATTTACGCACCATACTGGCTGATACGCCAAGCTCTTTAGCGATTTCAGCATAGGTCATGCCATCCAGTTGGTTGAGCAAAAAGGCCTTTCTCGCATTTACGGACAGGCCATCCAGAGCGCGATCGATAGCCAGTAAAGACTCCATCACCATCTCCAGTTCTTCGGGCGAGGGGTGACAATGCTGCGGGCTATCTGCCAGAGCTTTGAGATAAGCCTGTTCAAGGTCGCGGCGTCGCCAGTTTTCATATAACACGCGCTGGGCCAGTGTCGTCAGCATGGCCCTGGGCTCGCGAATGTGGGGCAGTTCCGGAATTGCCGCCAGACGTAAAAACGCTTCAGAAGCGATATCTTCTGCCATGGTGCCGTAGCTAATTCGACGCCGTAATTTATCCGTCAGCCAGCGATAATCGCTGCGAAAAATAAGCGTTAATATATCTGAACGATCGGTCATGTCGGCAGGCATAATGTCCCCCATCTGAAAACTTAACACCTTTCTCAGCGCCTCAATAAAGACCGAGAAATGGAACCCACTTTCTACCTTGCGCTAAGGTGCAGCTTATTGTGGGAAAAACCTTTGCCTACCAAGCAAAAGAAAGGCCAATGTGTTTCCGGACTTTTCTTTTTTAAGTTTATTTTTTTTATTTATTACTATTCAGCTTGTTATAAATGCATCGTTACGCTCTGCCACTCACTTCTCTTGTGCCATCTTTTTGACGCTGGAAGGCCAGCCTCAGTAGTCTGCACCGCAAAGGTGCTGCGTTCATCTGTCGCTGACGGCGGAGACAAGACAGAACGAAAGACAAGAGTATGATTTTTTTATTAACGTGTTTCATCTTCCTGAGGCGAAGCGTCATTGATGCGAGTGTTGATTCACCAGAGAGCGCCCAGTAAAAACTCACATCCAATTAAGCACCAGAATGGTGCGCTAATGCGTCGCCGTTCACTCGGCGTTGGGTTACACAGTGATGAATAACTTATAAATTAATTTTGAATTTAAATAGTTAATATTATTAATGTTTTCAAGTTAAGTGATTTTTTTCACACAAACACCTTAATGAGGTGTCACTTTTTAAATCTCATTGCACATACCTACTGAGAAGAATAATCGACTCATAACAATATGACGTAGTCCCTTTACCTTTTCTGCTGGAGCTGTAGCAATGAACGAAGCACCGCATCATGCAAAGAAAACGTATTTTACCCAAGGCCGTCTGGCGTTGGCGGTAAATATTGCCCTGGCCATTACTGCCTTTCCGCTACTTGCGTTGCAGGATGGTTATGCTGCAGCGCCTGCGGCAATCAATTATTCCGTGCCTTCCGGTTCTCTGGAGCAAGGTTTATTAGCGATAGCCCGTCAAAGTCATCAAACCATCTCGTTCGATCCTAAACTGGTGGCGCCTTACCAGGCTAAAGAGATTAAAGGTCACTTCACGCTGAAGCAGGCTCTTTTGCAACAGTTGCAGGGAACGCCACTTTCCGTCACTACCACACCTAATGGTACGCTGACTATCTATGCGATGAATCCCACCTCGCCGGTTAAACCCGCCTCAGATCTGCAAGCTGCGCAGGACAGCGGTCAGACTCTGCCAACGATTACCGTTAACGGTGAGGCAGAACGCAGCGAAGATGAAACGGTATATAATCCATCAATGTCGAGTTCTGCGACGCGCACCAATTTATCCCTGCAGGATACGGCACAGTCCGTTCAGGTCATCAGCCGCAAAGTGCTGGACGATCAGCAGGCCACCTCTGTGGAAGATGCGCTGCGTAACGTAGGAGGGGTCAATCTTAGTACCGGTAATCGCGGACAAAATGGCGTTAGCATCCGAGGTTTTGCCATCACCTCAGGTTCCACAGACGGCGTATCCAATCCCAGCAACGCGGTAAACGGCAGCCCTTTAGGTTACTCCAGTATTGATGGTGTTGAGCGTATTGAGGTATTAAAAGGACCACAGGCGGTATTAGCAGGAAACAGCTCACCTGCGGGTTCGGTTAACGTTGTCCGTAAAGCGCCGACGGCTTACCCACTGCATACAATAAAAGTCGAGGTGGCCAAATATGGTGAAGTCAAAACCGCAATCGATCTCGGCGGACCATTAAACGACGATAAAACGTTCCGCTACCGCCTTAATGCATCCACCATGCACTCCGATAACAGCTTCCCGGATTTTAATGGTAATCGTGCCGACTACCTTGCACCGGTTCTCGCATGGGAAGGGGAAAAAACACATATAAAAGTGGGCGCCGAATTTACCAATACCCGAAAATCAGGCCCTGCAGCAACTCTTTATAGTAACGGCCATATTTTAAAACTGCCTGAATACCGACTGGGTGATAAAGATGACCACTTCGCTCTTGATTCTAAAACTACCTATTATGAACTAAAGCAGGATCTGTCAGATAACTGGTCGTTTAACAGTAAAGCCGCTTATGTGGACAGCGTGAATAATTTCCGCGTTCATGAAGTTTACAATGCCGCGCGCAATGGCAATTTACTGAGCCACGAGCTGGGTATCAGACAGGACACCACGTCCTTAAGCCTGCAGAACGATATCCGGGGCAAATTCGATACCGGGCCGTTAACCCATAATGTTCTGGTGGGTTATGATTACCAACATACAGAGACCACCGACTGGGAACTGGCTCAAGGGCGAATCTTCACGACGGGAAATTATAACAATCCTGACAGCCTTTCTTTTCCGCCAATACCCGATCCAACCGCTAAAAACTATAATACGCTTGAACAACAAAAGGGAATTATTCTTCAGGACCAGATTGATTTCTGGAAAAAGCTGCATCTGCAATTGTCCGCCAAGCGAGCGCAATGGACGTCAAAATCGACAGCCTATGTTTCACCGACGCGCACTTTAATTACCTTTTCAGATGAAACGAAATGGGTGCCCAGCTACGGTGTGAGTTATGACATTACGCCTGAGGTCACCGTCTATGCTAATTTACTCAACAGTTTTCAGACAAGTGGATTGCTGGACCCCCGGACCGGAAGTGCATTTGCACCTTCCACAGGAAAATCGAAGGAGGCCGGCTTTAAATTCAGTCTGCTCGACGATAACCTGACGATTACGACGTCAGCCTTTGACATTATTCAAAAAAATCTCATCATTACGAATTTTGCCGGTCAACCAGTCGGGACACAAGGAAGGGAAACCAAAGGTTTCGATTTCGATTTGAATGGTCAGATATTGCCGGGGTGGAATATCACCACCAGTTATACTTTCTCTCAGTCAAAAGATCCCGACAACGCGGCACTTATCGGTTACCAAAGCAAAGTTGTGGGTCAGCCAAAACATACCGCGAGCCTCTGGACCACCTATGAAATACAGCAAGGGAAATTACAGGGACTGGGTGCGGGTGTCGGGGTACAGGCAGCAAGCAGTACCTGGAACGGTTACAGAAACAACTATTTTAAAGAGGGCGGTTGGGCCCAAACGGATGCCTCCGTTTTCTATCATCAGCCTAAATATACGGTGACGCTGGGCGTGAATAATATATTTAATCGCACGCTCTATTATTACACCTCAACCCCTCAGTTTATCAGTGTGAAACCTGACAGGACAGCACGTCTGACGCTGACTTATTCGTTCTGATACATGTAAATCACCAGAGTATACTAACGTGGTAAATAAAATCCCATCGGATGATAACCGTCCGGGTACGTGGCAATTAATCTATCCTTTCTGGATATCATCAGAGAAATGGCTGGCTATATTATTACTGGCTATCATCCTGACAATTAATTTTACCACGACCTATGCCTTTGTCGCATTGAACAGGCTACACGGAAAATTAACCGATGCACTGGTCGCACTCAACTGGCCGGTAATCAGCAATGTCATGATTGAAAGCCTGATTATCGGCGCGTTAACCACGGTATTGCCTTTGATAAGCGTACTGGCGATAAACTATCTCACGTTGCGATGGCGGACATGGATGACCGCTCGCTTTGTGGAACGCTGGACAGAACATCCTGCTTATTATCAGTTAGAACGGGACAACGTTATCAGCAACAGCGATCAACGCGTTGCGGAAGATATCAATCTTTTTACCGACGTCACAATCAATTTATCGACCAACATTATTAATGTGCTGGTCAACATGGTCACTTTCACCATTGTGCTGTGGGGATTATCAGGCGCGTTATCCATTAGCCTGGGCAGCACGACATTATCTATTCCCGGTTACATGGTGATTGTCGTCTATTTGTATTCTGTTGCCCATCTCGCGCTGGCGCACTGGCTGGGTAAAGTCCTGATCGGCGTGAATATGAATAAACAAACGGTGGAAGCTGACTTTCGTTTCCTTGGCATGCAGGTTCGGGAAAACGCCGAGCAAATTGCTTTTTTTGAAGGTGGAGAGCGTGAACGGCGGCGGCTATTTTCGCGCTTTGAACGGGTGCGCGCCAATACCCTGCTGATGATGCGTAAGACGTTCAGACTCAACTTTTTCCAGAGCTTTTTTTCGCAGGTATTTTCGCCCTTACCCACGCTGCTGGCACTCCCGTTGCTACTGTCGGGAAAAATAACGATGGGCGGCCTGACGCAGATCACGATGGCCTACGGAACCTTGCTTAGCACGCTTTCTTTTTTCCCACAGGCTTATCAGTCATTTACCAACTGGATGGCGCTGTCCAACCGACTTCGTGATCTGCTCTGGGCGTTAAATAAAGCGCGCGATAAGCCCTCAGGGATTTTACTGAAGCACCAGGGGACGCGCCTGCAGTGCGAGAACCTGACGCTTCGGCAGCCAGATGGTTCGTTACTGTCCCATCTGCCGCACTGGCAGGTACAGGCGGGCGAGCGCTGGGTGATTCGCGGCCGTTCGGGCTGTGGTAAGAGCACGCTATTGCGCGCCTGTGCCGGGCTCTGGCCTTATGGCGAAGGCACTATTATTGCCCCCGAGTCTGTTCGTACGCTTTTTTTACCCCAGAAAAGCTATATCCCGGTAGGCACGTTAAAAAGTGCGCTGACCTATCCGCTTGAACCTGACGTTTTTACCGATCAGCAGTGCCAACAGGCGTTAATTGACTGCTGCCTGGAGGCTCACGCCGCTTCGTTAACACAATTTGACCGCTGGCAGCAGGTGCTCTCCGGCGGCGAACAGCAACGGCTGGCGATGGCCCGGGTGCTGTTGCACAAACCCGAAATGCTGTTTCTTGATGAAGCGACCAGCGCACTCGATCCGCAGACAGAAAACCGACTTTATCAGGCGCTTATCGACCAGTTGCCCAACTGTACGCTTATCAGCGTGGCACACCGTAAAGAGCTTGAACACTTCCACCCTCATATTCTCACGCTCACGGCCCGTTAATGAGCGTTAACGCTTGCAAAGGAAACACTATGACGCATAAATCCATTGAATTAACCGATCTTGAGCTTGATGTCTTTCTGGCCGATGCTCAGTTACCGGTTCTCGTCGATCTCTGGGCCCCCTGGTGCGCGCCTTGCCGAGCGATGTCGCCGATTATCGATAAGCTGGCCCGCAACACGGCGGGACATTTACTGGTCGCCAAACTTGATGTCGAAAAATATCCTTCCATCATGCAGCGCTTTAGCGTACGGGGCATTCCCACCTTATTGCTGTTTAACCCGGCTCAGGACCCGGTTCGGTTAGTGGGCGCTCAGTCTCTGGCTCAGCTCAACGAATGGCTTGCCAACCATCAGGTCAACATCTCGGTACCCACAGTGCACGTACAGCAGGACGAAAGTCTGGAATGGGGCAGTTTCTATGGGGATGACGAACTGCTCGCTTTTATTGCGGCACGTGTGCTGCGACATGCCCGCGAGCGAGAGATTACCACGGGCCAGAGTCGCTACTGGATCGAGGGTAAAGGCACCCTTGCGGCGGCGATGGTCCATCAACCCGACAGTAATGCATTTGAACGTATCACCGGGCTTTCCCCTGCACTGGGCTGCCTGCTTGACCGTTGTGAATATCTCACGGTGGAACAGGTGGAAGGCCTGTTTGGGGCGTTACGGGCAGGTAAAGATTACCGACTGGTGCCGCCAGCGTTTATGCAGTGGTGGCTGAGCGATGGGTTCTTCCCCTGGGATAATCATCTGCGTGCGCCCGAGCTAATAACGCTACTGGCGCAGTGGCAAACACTGTGCGCCGACCGGTTTGCTGGACGCGAAACGACGCCGCAGGCCTGGGCCGATATTGGCAATCTGGCATCTTCCCTGTTGTCTGGCTTCCAAACGTCAGACCGACAGCTGGAAAAGATAGTCGCCATGATGATCCAACATCTTTCACCGTTTCCTGTTACGACCGACGGTGAACGGTGGGACATCATCACGAAAAATATGAACTGGGCGCATTTCCACATTATGCAAATCCACTCAGGCTGGAGCGACGACGATCGCGCCACACCAGAGAAGCGAATGGGATGGTTTATGGCGAAAGAGCGTCAAACGCCGACGGGCAAGCTCACTCAGGGGGAGATCGCCCAGCTCAGAGATGAATGGAAGTCGCTAAATGGTGAATTTATTAGTAAAGAAAACGCGCTTCATCAAAACCTGTTGCAGCTTGCGCTGCCAATAAGCACAGCATCGCAGACGGTTTTGAATCGCCTGCTTGCCGCGGCACCGGACCTTTAATAATGATGCATAAACAGGGGGCCGCTATGGCAAATACGTTGGCGCACAGCCGGGTTCAGCTGTCTGACCTGGCTGACAGCGTTATCAGGATGGCCTTGCAGGAAGGGGCTTCCGATGCGCAGGTGATGTTTAACGAAAGCACAGGACTGCTACTTGAAATGCGTCAGGGCCGGTTAAAAACGCGCACCCGCGCCAGTCAATCCAGCCTGTTTCTCACCGTTTACCGAGGTCATCATCAGGGAACGACCAGCTCAACGAACTATTCGTCTGCAAGCCTGCGTGAAACGGTGCAGGCCGCATGCCGTATTGCAGGTTACACCGGCGAAGATCGTTTCGCCGGACTGGCGGAGGCACGCTTTCTTTGCCGTGCATCGGACGAACTGGACCTCTGGCATCCCTGGAACCTCGACGAAGTCGATGCGACAGCACTGGCACAGCGCATAGAGGCCGGGATTGTTTCAGCGGGTGACGACGTCATTAGCGACGGTGTTACCGTGCACACCGGGCACTCGGACTGCTTCATCATGAACAGTCATGGATTTAGCTGCAGCGAACGCCAGAGCAATCACCTGATGGCAGCCCGCGCGCTGGCCCGTAAGCAGAATCGCAGCCTGCTGGATTTCCATTTCTCGGTTGCCCGCCACGCCCAGTCACTCATGGCACCGGAAGAGATCGGACGCCGGGCTGGAAATGGCGCGATAGCGGCGCTGGATACTGCCCCGCTTCAGGGCAGCCAGCGCTGTCCGGTCTTGTTTGACGCTAAATGTGCGCTGTCTTTGCTTGACCATCTGGTTCAGGCGAACAGCGGTAGCGTGCTGTATCACCGTAACAGCTTCCTCGCTGACAGACTGGGCGAGACGGTTTTCAGCGACCACGTCAGCGTCACTGAAGATCCCTTCGCGCCGCAGGGGCTCGCCAGCCGGTCATTCGACGGCGACGGTATCGGCGGCACAACCCGCAAGATCGTTAATCAGGGGATTCTGGCGGGTTTTTTCCTCTCGGCTTATGCCGCGCGCCATCTTGATATGGCTCCGACCGGGAATGGCTGGGGGCCGGGAAACCTGTCTCTGACCAGCAGCCTGACGCAGAAGGGCGATGATTTCGACGCGATGGTAAAAAAACTTCATACCGGGCTGATCGTGACCAGTTTCAGCGGCGGCGGGCCACGGTTGATTAACGGTGATTACTCGCGAAGCCTGCGGGGTTTTTGGGCTGAAGGCGGGCAAATACGGTACGCCGTTGATGGCGTTACGGTGGCGGGTAACCTGGCCGAAATGTTCCGCAACATTGTGGCTATCGGGACTGACGTGATAACCCAGGGCGCACTGACTTCCGGGTCTGTATTAATTGATAACCTTCAGGTGGCAGGACGCTGAGCCAAAGGAGTTTTACTATGAGTCAAACAGGCACAACCACTCGCCTGGTACAGGCCAAACAGCAATTGCTGGAACCCTACGGCCTGAGCGATGCCCTGCTACAGGACATCATGGGACGGATTCTCGTCCATCGGGTCGATTACGCCGATTTATATGTGCAGAGTCTTCGCCATGAAAGTTGGGCAATGGAAAATGGCGTGGTGAACTTTGGATCGTTTGATGTCGATCAGGGGTTCGGCCTGCGTGCGGTAGAGTACGATCAGACCGCCTTCGCTTATTCTCAGCATCTTGATCTCAAACATTTGCGCGAAGCCGCGCGATCGGTGCGGACCATCGCTAAGCATTGCTGTCTCGCCCTGCCTGAACCTGTTAAAGCCCGGCCCGAGTCAACGCATATCGGCTCCCGCGATCCCTTAGTGGCATGGGAGGCGGCAGAGAAAATCAGTCTGCTGGAAAAAATCAACCAAATGACTCGTGCGCTTGACCCACGGGTGATTCAGGTCACGGCCAGCCTTCGATTGTCCCATTCGGTTAACTATGTCCTGCGCCATGATTTTTATCAGGCTGCAGATATTCGTCCGATGCTGCTGTTGCAGGTCAGCGTCATCGTCGAGCAGCGGGGCGTCCGTGAGTCGGCCACGACCGGCATAGGTGGGCGCGGCGATTTCAACATGTTCAACGATCAGGTGCTGCAACAGACTTTACGCACGATGGTGGATTCGGCACTGATAAATTTAGAGGCGGTTGCGGCCCCGTCCGGCGGAATGCCTGTTGTCATTGCCGCCGGATGGCCCGGCATGTTGTTGCATGAAGCGATGGGGCATGGCTTTGAAGGTGACTATAACCGGCTGGGTACCTCAGTTTACGCAGGGCGCATCGGAGAGAGAGTTGCACCACCTGGGGTGAATATCGTCGATGACGGCACGCTACAGGGGCGCCGGGGTTCGCTCAATACAGATGATGAGGGGCACCCGACGCAGTGCACCTCATTGATTGAAGACGGTATTCTGCAAGGTTATATGCATGACAGCCTGAGTGCCCGTCTGATGAAACTTCCCCCCACTGGCAATGGCCGACGTCAGTCCTACGCGTATCTTCCTATGCCGCGCATGACAAACACCTTTATGCGTAATGGCCAGTATGAACCTGAGGAGATCATTGCGTCTGTTAAACGTGGATTATATCTGGCCAACCTGGGCAGCGGACAGGTGGATATCGTCAGTGGCCAATACAGCTTTCAAAGCGCGCTGGCCTACCTGATCGAAGACGGCAAAATTACAACACCGGTTAAAGGCGCCACGCTGACCGGAAAGGGACCGGAAACGCTGCAGCAGATCAGCATGGTTGGCAACGATCTGGCCCTGGATCGTGGCGTCGCCACCTGCGGGAAATCGGGACAAAATGTTCCAGTGGGCGTAGGGCAACCCACGCTTAAAGTGGATAACCTGATCGTTGGCGGTACGCGCCAGCGATGAGGTCATCATCCGACGAAACCGGTCTGTGGCGCTTGTCGCTTTGACGGACGCTACGGGTGGGCTGATCGCTGTTCAAATGTCGATGCCAGCGTTTGCGCGCGCTGCGGACGCGCCAGAGCCCGCAGCGATCATGTGTTTTAAGCCAAAAATGAACCTGCCGTCACTGACTGGCGGTAAGGGGAATCTTGAGACGGTTAACGCTTTCTCGGGTAAGGAATGATGATGAAATTAACGCCATCCTGGACTGATGCGTTTGCCCGGATGCCATTAACCTATTTGCGCCAGGAATATCCCAGTCATCTTGTACACTTAATGCTTGATGACAGTGATGCCTTGTCGCCACGTGTACTGCATCCGGTTTTCTATGGCTGCTACGACTGGCACTCTGCGGTACACGGTTACTGGCTGTTGCTCCGTGCCCTGAGCCTTTATCCCACGTTGTCATGCCGTGATGAAATCATTGCTGTTTTTCATGCGCATTTTACTGAAGAAAATATCGCGCAGGAACGTGCTTATTTTACCGTACCGTTTCGCACGGCGTTCGAACGTCCTTACGGTTATGCATGGTTGCTTGGCTTATCCGGGGAGCTGAAAAAATCTGCCTTGCCGCAGGCTGCGCAGTGGTATCAGAGGCTTGAGCCACTGACGCAGGACATTCGCAGTCGCTTTATCGACTACTTCAGTAAGCTGACCTACGCTATTCGGGTCGGGACCCATACCAATTCTGCCTTCGCGCTGATGTTAGCACTGGATTACGCACGCACTTTAGAGGACAGCTTGCTGGAAAACGTCATCGTTAATGTCGCAGAACGTTTTTACCGCGAGGACACTGATTATCCAGCACATTATGAACCCGGTGGGGACGAATACCTTTCTGGTGCATTAACGGAAGCCATGTTAATGAGTAAAGTCACCGTTAACTTCGCCAACTGGTTCGATGCATTTCTACCTGATATCGCCAGTAAGACCGCGCTGATGCAGCCTGCAGAGGTCAGCGATCGTACCGATCCCACCATCACACATCTTGACGGATTGAATCTCAGCAGAGCCTGGTGCTTTAGGCATCTTGCTGTTGCATTGCCAAACGCTCATCCCGCTGTCTCGTTGCTTCAGGCCGCAGCCGAGCGGCATCTGACAGCCAGTCTCCCTCACGTGGTGGGCAGCCATTACAGCGGCGGCCACTGGCTTGCCAGCTTTGCACTGCTGGCTTTGGCGTCGCCTGTTGACGGCCAGGCTCATCATCAAACGTGATCTCGCGTTTGAGATCCTCTCCGGCATCCTGAGGTTACGATAACATGATACGTAGCAGTAAACCGGTGGTCCTGTAGATATCGCAGGGAATTTGTCATGACGCTGTTTTCAATGACAAAGCGCGGTCCGTTTGCGGCAAAGACGTTGACGCCGTTTGGCATCTTGACGCTAGAGCCTGCGCTTTTGCTGGGTGCGGGCGTGGGACGTTTTTGGGGCACGAGGGCAGAAATGTACTGGACGATGATGTGCGAAGCGGCGTTGTCTCATGCCACGCGCTTCTGCTATCTGATCACAGCAAAATGATGGCTGGTTTTACCATTGTTTTACCCTCACCAATCGCAGGCAATAAAAAACCAACCGTAAAGGTTGGTTTTTTAAGGGATAATTTGGTCGGCACGAGAGGATTTGAAAAGTTAAACTAACATTATGCATTTAAAGGTATTTAAAACTGATATATATGTTAAATATGCCTATGCATATGCCTAAAACATGTGCTTATGAAAATTACTTACTTTTCCATTGTCGACGTAAGAGGGCTATGAAATCTTCGACATATAAAAGCTTATCTAAGGTAAATGCCTGTCTTCCAACATGAGCTGGGTTCAAGAAGACCGGAGCTTTATCTTGTCCCATTGAGAATGATGAATACATAGTATTGGGACTAGCCAGGTACTCAGCCTGAGTTTTCCATGAGGCTGAGGAGCCACCTGATATGCTTAGTGCAGGCACGAGATGAGTTAATCGTTGTGTAGGATCGATGTCAGAGTAGATCCATAAAGCATAATCTAAAGCTTTTGAGAGCTGCTCAGTTACCTGTTCTTCGATGATGGCGGGAAGGCCTCCTGAAGGTGAAGCCAAAGGTAATGAGATCAGTAGATCGCCATTAGAATGTAGCTTTACAAGATTCTTAAGATCCCGGTTTAGCGTCTGACATATACACAGCGCTCCATTTTCAAGCGATACATTGGTGCCAAATTGCTTGTTGAAGATAGCATGCCTGCCGAAAAGAGCTTCTTTTGATAACTTATCCTCGAGCTCTTTAGAGTCCATTTGAGCAGGACGGATAATGGTTGAATCAGGGCCGGCAGCAATTGAGATATCCAGATTGATTGCGCTTTGTGAAAAAGTTTGGTTACTGCGCGGCAGATTCTCAACTGCTCTAGTTTTAAGGCCCACAGGATCAAGAGGTGCTACTGCACGGGCAAGTACAAGGTCATGAATTGCTTTAAGAGCTTTAGCTTTTAGATCTTCAGCTGAAGAAAATTCCCCTCTAAAAAGGCCTTTTTCCCAAGTACTTACTTCCTTTATCAGTTTATCCTGTTCAGGTTCCGCTTCGCTGATTTCACTTTCGATGAAGATAATCAAGGGCTTGGTATTACGAGCTTCGATGACTTCCTCGTGGGTTGCTGATAGGCCTGACTGTTGTATCGCTCCATATCGAGAGCCTAAAATCAAAATTACAGCGTCAGATTCACGAACACCGTTAAGACAAGTGATTTGTGGCGAATTTGCTCTAGCCCCAAAATCCTCTGCCATAAGTGGTTTATGCCCAAGAACACAAATGGCATCCTTGACAGCTTTTCTTTTATCTTCAAAACCCGATATCAACGAACTTATGAAAATATTCATATGAATTCTCAGCAGACAGGTTATTAATAAGTATAGGCATTAATCGTGAGTCGACCTTTATTACCAAATAGGAAAATTATGAAAAATTGGTCTGCTGAGGATACAAGAGCAGTTAAAGCTTGGCTGAACATAGAAAACTATAAAAGTTTTGAAGATACAACGCTCAATGCGCTATACCACGAGTTATGGGCAAGAGCCCTTCTTTTTAAGCCATGGCCGACTGAAGAGGAAAAGGTCGGTCTTGGTGGATACATGAGACAGATCTTCAATGGGAAGCCTTTCCTCTTCGAGCCCGAACAGCTTAACTACATGCAAGATGATCAAACTCTTCAAAGCGTTCCTCACGTCTTCATTACTGATATAACCAGACTTGCTCAACTTAGTGTAACTGGTCTCCGGGTCAATCTGTTCTCTTGGGAGCAAGGTAGTGACGAGTACTGCGTAAACCTTCCCCACCATGAAGCATATGTATCTACGGTTATGTCAGCGATATGTGAAAGCACCGTCCTTTTAGAAATCGACCTTGCCAGTGGTACAGACGATGAAATTGCAGAGTCTATCAAATCAGCTCTTCCGCAATGGAGACGCGTGAAGGGGATTGAAGCTGACGAGTCAAGATCTGTGCGCTTCGGCTACGGCACAATTAAGAAGGTTATCTCTTATCGGCTCATAGCAATGCTCGACGTGCTTCTGTGGGCAAAAATGAATGACCTACGCCTTTCAGACGACAGGCTGTCGAGACTTTTGTACACAGACGAAGATGATGAGGCAGTTATTCGTCTGCACTACCATATCAAAGACGCAGACAGACCCCTTGCGATGAAAGCTGCGACCATAGATTTCATTAGGCAGTTCAACTTCTTCATAAATCGAAACCTACACCTGAAAAACATGAGAGTTTCGGAGGTTATGAAACTCTCGGATTCTAACTGACCTATCCTTCAGCGGTTCTGTTGTCTTGAGTCGCACTAACCCTCCTCTCCATATCTCCCTTACATTTGCTCTCGTCGAAACTGCACCGAGGAGAGCAACATGAAAACACAAAATACGAAACTAATGCGTTTACCTGCTGTGATTGAGAGGACTGGTTTTAGTCGTTCTTGGATCTACGAGTTGATCAATCAAAAGCAGTTTCCTCAACCTATCAAGATTGGCTCTCGTGCGGTGGCATTTATTGAGGGTGAAATTGATGAATGGATTGAAATGTTAATTTCTAAATCACGAAGCGAAACCATTTAAGAGGGCTTTATTATGAAACTGAACGATTTTATCAGCACCAATAAATATTTCGCGGACATGAATAAACAAGCATTTGATGAAAAATTCGAACATGACGAAGTTGTAGCTATGTGTAATGATGAATTTTCTAAAAGCATTGCTTTCTGGTTGGGAGAATATCTCTCAGGGAATATAAAGGGGGCGGTATCTGCTATTTTTGAACTTGAGTTTAAAATACAGTACGCGGTCTTTTCAATATGGATGACTTTATTTAAACAGAAAGCAGATGTTGAAAATTTGGCAAAAATGATCCTTTTGTTTAAATCTGAACATGAATTTAAGGATTTTAAGTTGTAAGATTTTTAAAAAAAATCTTATTTGTATAGGGTTAATATAGCAGTAATAGGTATGGGACCATGTATCATATGCATGGCCCTTCATATATATGAATTACAATCTGTCTGGCTTTTTTATGGTTTCTGATAGTGGTTCAATCTTCGAATCCAACACTTCCTGTTCATTTTTAATTCTTTGAGTTAAATGTTCGCTTCTAAGATTGGCAACACGTGATTGAATAGACATAAATTTTTCGAATTGCGGTTCTACGTCGAGAGTGAATTTCTGACCAAATCCATAGCTAATGAGATGAGATATTGAATGTTTATCATCAAGATTATTATCGATTTTGTAGTCTGATAAATATTGGAAGAAATCAAGGAACTCACTTGCTGATAACTCTAACAGGCAGCGATCGTAAAACTCGAAGGCAGATGATTCATTTAATTCTTGCAGGATCTCGTTTTCATTCTCAGGGAAATATACCCACATAATTTATAAGTTATTTTTAATATCAATCATAGGCTCTTCCTGGTTTTTATTTATATATAACAAATGATAAAGTAAAATCAAGTATTGACTAATTAAATAGTTGTGTTATTAAAAATTAATGCCGTGAAAGTTGTCGATGAAATGGAAAGAATTAAAAGCCAAAACAGCTTAAATTTTGCAAAATTCTTTACGGAAATAAAGCGAAGTTAGTTGTATCAAGCTGCACAGAGTGTTTTTAAGGTATCAGGTAAATAGAATAAACCTAATATATACCTTATTAACATTTGGAAAGAATATTTAGGACCATCCTTTATTGACAGTTATTAAGCGGTATATTAATAAAATATTCTTGCAAAATTATTGTAGGTCATTGTTTTTGAATATTTAACCTATACCTGTTTTGCAAAGAATTTAACTGAAAAAAAAGGAGAGTTTATGGAAAGATTTGGTATTAAAACGTTTAAAATGAAAAATGGTGAGCGCTACTGCATTATAAAAAACAAGAAAACAGGTATCCCGGTATTTTATCCATGTTTATTTATTACTACACAACTGAGAAACAGTAGTGAATCGATAAAGACAATTGAGACTCAGGCAGGGTGTATCGCACTTTTTTATCGGTTTCTTTTTATACGCAATATAGACATTGAAGAGCGAATTCAAACAGCCAGATTCCTGGATAACAACGAAATTGATCTTCTGCGGGATTTTGTCGGAAAGAGGATGAGAACTGCGAAAGTGATTAATATCAAAGATCATCATCCTGGAGTATGCAGTGCGACAAAGTACATACGGCTTACGACAATAGCGAAATATCTCGAATGGTTGTGTCAGCTAACAATCAAGAATATAGATGATGGCTACAGGAAAATTTCCTGCTTTGTGAAAAAAATAAAAGCCAGAAGGCCGAAGATAAAATACAGGAATTCAGAAGGCAATGTCTATAAAACAATTGAAGAAGAAGACCTGGATATGCTTCATTCTGTTATTAATCCTCAATGTGAATTTAATCCATTCGACAAAAAAGTTCGCCAGAGAAATCAGCTTATAGTCACGATATTACATTCGCTAGGGATAAGGTGTGGGGAGTTATTGAACCTGAGAGTAGAAGATATTGATTTTGCAGCGCAAATGCTTTTCATAAGACGAAGGGCTGACAGTATTGAGGACACAAGAGTCAATCAGCCCCTCGTAAAAACGCTTGAAAGAAATTTACCCATGTCTGACGAACTTACCAGACTTCTCCATTCATATATTACAGGCGAAAGAAAAGCCAATATCAGAAAGAAAAAGCACGGATACCTTTTTATTACGCACAAAGAAGGTGAGACACGTGGCGATCCTCTGTCCGTTCCTTCTTACCATAAGATCATTTACAGACTGAGAAGCATTGACTCAGGTTTAAGCCAGTTAACCGGACATAAGTTCAGACACACCTGGAACTATCTGTTTTCGAAACTAATGGATGAAAGCACTGAGTATGTGAGTGAAGAGATGCAAGAGAAAATGCGTTCAGACCATATGGGGTGGGAGCCGGGTTCTGGAACAGCACAAATCTACAACAGACGATTTATTGTTAATGAATCAGTAAAAGCAGCCTTGCAACTTCAGGATAATATCTTTAAAAAGCGCAGCGGGGTCTCCTATGAATAAATTAGGGTTTAAGAATGCGCAACGAGATATCTTTCATGCAAAAAATGAAAGTTACACATTTGGATTGGATGACGAATTCTGGGAGTTAAGTAGAAATATAAAATTGAATGTGGGTGAGGTCACTAAAAGGTTGTCAGATAATCTCAGGTTCGGTTATGTGAATACACTGAAATATTTCGCAGAAGAAATCAGCCCCGGTTCTGTTAAGCAAATTAACAGGGTTTTCATGAAGTTCATTTCGTTTATGAGCTTTGATTCAATTGACGAAGCTGTAATGCTAACAACAAAATCAAGTGATAAGTTCTCGAATCAGGATCTCATTTGTCTCAGAATCCTAATCAAAAAATGGTATGAACTAGGTTTTGAGGGGATTACCAAAAATTGTGTAGACCTCGTTGATAACTGGACGATAAAAGACAATAAAAAGGGGGAGGTGGTTAAAAGACGAGATCCTTATCAGGGCCCCCTGACAGACATGGAGTTTGATAACTTTTACGATGCTGTCTCACGTGCATACCAGAAGGATACGATATCTTATTCTGATCTGGCAATGGCCTTAATTACCATTCATACGGGAAGAAGAAGTTTACAAATCACACAGATAAAAACGAAAGATATCATAAAGGAAAGAGCAATAAACGAATGCTATATAAATATCCCCAGAATAAAGCAAGGTGAAAAATACAGAGCATCATTCAGGCGATTCAGAATTACAAATGAATTATTCAACATATTTAAAGAGCAGGCTCGTATTGTTTCTGAGGATTTTAGCAAGCAGTTTGGCAGAAAGCTCTCTGAAAGAGAGATATCAGAATTACCATTGTTTGCCTGTCAGGAAAGGCTTGAAGCGATTGTTGATTGTGAGAATCTACATGAGATTCTTTCCTCAGACAGACTTCATGCCTATGCGATAAAGTGTACTCAAACGCTCAAAAGAATAGCTACAACAGAGAATGTAATCTCGGAAAGGACGGGTGAAGTAATAAATATAAATGCCCGGCGGTTTCGCTATACGTTAGGTACACGGCTCGCAAGAGAGGGCTACGGAGAAGTCGTCATAGGCGAATTACTTGATCATTCCACTTTAATGTATACAGGCGTTTATGTTCAGTCAGGTCCAGATAGTTTAAATAAAATCGAAGATGCCGTTTCCGCTGAGCTTGGCTACTACGCAAAGATGTTTCAGGGAGTGCTGATTAACAAAAGTGAGGATAAATATCCCGGCGGCAACATCAGAATCAATACTGGTGAAAAGTCAGGGCAATGCGCCAGTTGCAAATCCTGCACAGCATGTGTGCCCATTCCCTGTTACACCTGCATGCATTTCAGACCTTTTGTTGAAGGGCCGCATGAAAAATTACTCGAATATTTACTCGATGAGCGTAACAGGATTCAGTGCATAGTGTCTGATCCTGTGACTACACAGATACTGGACAGAACAATTATTGCAGTATCAGAGGTGATAAATAAGTGCAAAGAAATCAAATTAAACCCGGAGGTGTTAAATGGATGATATTAAAAATGATAAGTTAAGAGTGCTCGAAACGCGCAGGGAAAAATATTGCGCGCAGAAAATAGATGATTTTGTGAGCTACTGTCGGTTCACTCTCAATAAAAACGACCTTGTGAGCTGGGAGGAGGTTAACTGGTCAAAAATTTTCCTTTTCACTAAAACCCCTGTCAAAGGCGTCAAAAAAAACTCTGTTATTGTAAATGAGCCATTAGACAAGAATTTTATTGAGTTCGCTAAAAGCTATGTCCTTTACCACTACATGAATGGAGGCAAGAAAATCAATCAGCGTCTGAATATCGTTTTCAGAACACTTGAGACTGCCCTCTTGCAGGTCAATGGGCGGAGTCATATTCAGTACGTTAACCTCACAGTTCTGGACCAGTGCGTTGTTACCTTAAAAAGCACATACACCAAAGCAGTAGCGCACGCCTCCGGCAGAGTACTGGAAGGACTGGTTTCATTTCTCAGAGAAAAAGAATTCCTGGTCACGCAGTCACTTCTATGGAAGAGCCCGCTAAAAGCGCCGGAAGCAAGCCACAGGCTCACTAAAACTGCACAAGAGGCCCGTGAGGCAAAGTTACCTGACGAAGAGTCATTGAATGCTATCGCTGAAATCTTCGCACTTCCAGACGATCAGCTTTCAGAAATGGACGTGTTCATAAGCTCTGTCTTTGCGTTGCTTATGTGTGCGCCTTCCAGAGTAACCGAAATCCTGACGCTCCCTGCGGATTGTGAAATCCGTGAGGCGGACAGGGAAGGAAAGCTGAGGTACGGGCTGAGATTCTATTCAGAAAAAGGCTTTGGTGGAAATGTGAAGTGGATACCAGAAGTCATGGTTCCGGTTGCTGAGATAGCTATCAGGAGGCTGAGGACTCTTTCAGAAAACGCCCGGACATATGCCAGAGAGATTGAGATTTCTGGTCAGGGCCGTGAGCTTTACCCAGACTTCCCCTGGTACGATAAAGAAAAGAACATTCGATACAGCAACGCACTATGTCTTCTGTTCCGGTATCAGCTCAGCACAAGCATAAAAACACAAAGAAGTCTTTTCAGACCAACTGCCACACTTGTCAGCGCCAATCTGGGGAGCACTGAGTATCGCAGGACGCACTGCATTTCTACGATTTTTGACAGGCACGGCTACAAAGGGTCAAAGGGGAATAACCTTTCACTCAAAAGTCACCAGGCAAGACACTTACTTAATACGATTGCACAACGGGGTGGGCTTGGAGATTTTGAACTAGCCAAGTGGTCAGGACGAGTGAGGGAAACACAAAACAGAACCTATAACCACGTCAGCCAGGAAGAGAAGGTTCGGGAGTCAGTTAAGCATAATGTGCAGAATATTGGCATTAAACCAGAAAACACCACCCCACGAGCTATAGCAAACCCTTCATGGCGTATTGATGTTAAAAAAACAGGCCATGCAGCCATTCACGTGACAGAGTTCGGCTACTGCACTCATGACTACGTAATCTCTCCGTGTACGAAGTTCAGGGACTGTATCAATTGCAGCGATCATACGTGCGTGAAAGGGGACAAAGACTCGCTAGGCAAGCTGGAAGCTACTGCGGCATACACCGAGCAGCTTCTTGAAAAGGCAAAGGTTGATATGGAAGAGGAATACGGGGCTGACAAGTGGGTGGCCTATCACGAAAAAACCCAAGCAAGACTTCTGGATTTGATAGCGTTACTCAAAAGCAAAAATCTTGAGGACGGGGCGCTGGTAAGACTGGAGGGTGATGATTTTACACATATGAAAAATCTCACAGGCGCGAGCAGAAATGAACTGATTGGAAATGAAAGGATAAATCATAATTAAAAGGAGAATCATATGGCTAAACATCTGGATAATAAAGACATCAGCATAATTAAAAACACAATAGCAGGTTGGGACAGTGAGAAGTCAGGTAAGCTTTCATGGGAATATCTTTGTGACAGGCTTGAACCTCTGATTGGTAAGCGACCAACCCGTCAGTCACTGGGACTTCACAAAGATATTGTCATGGCTTTCAATATTAAGAAGGAAAATATTAAGTCTGGAAACGATGAAGAAAAACGGCCAGCTAATTTAAAAATGGCCTCACAGCGTATCAGTAATCTCGAATTCAAAAATAAAGTACTGGCGGAAGAGCTCAGGAGTCTGGAAGAAAGGTTTGTTGTATGGCAGTTTAATGCTATAAATCACGGAATCAGTTTTGAACAACTTAATAATGGTCTGCCCAAGATAGACAGGGAGACGAATGCTGATTAAATATTTAGTTGCGCAGATATTGCGCAATTTAAATTATATGTTATCTTGTATATACAACCAAGGGATGGTTGATCATTTTTGCAAGGATGCAATCTATGAAAAAGACAGACGCTCTTTCAAGAGAAGAAAAGCTACTTTTGCTTTTGCAAATGTTCATTGAGAGATTAAAAACATCAGGTTTTGCACAGGACAAGATAATTCGCTATATCTGGCTGTTCTGTGTCGGTTACTACATTAAGTACTACCTTCCACAATCTACAACAGATCACGCTGATCGTTTTACTATCATATCTATGCTTTCAAACGCTCTAAAATCGAGTTCTTCCAGAATCATTCAGCATCTTGGTTATGAGCACGAGATCACTTTTTTCTTTCGCTTTATGATTCACTATGCCATTGATAATGAAGAAGAGGCTGAAAATATTCATCGTGAGGAAAGGGTAAAGTATGAGAAAGCTGTACTCCTGAATCAGGTTGTTACTGCCAGAAGGAAGAGAAAAAAAAAGAGAATCTAAAAGTTATGTTATATACCTGTTGATTAAATTTTTAATTATGGGCTTGATTCTCAATAAGCCTCCTTAATTGAATGAGTAGAACGTTGGATTTAAAAAATATATTTAAATAAGGTTGTAAACCTAAAATTAAACTATATTAAAGCTGGTGATTTTGAAATATGCTTCAATAAGCTGTAGTTAAATGATTAAATCCGTTACTTTTATTTTCCCACAAAGTTAGTTTGTCATGGCGATTTGTGAAGTGAATCATGAAAATAAAATTTATACTAATCGACGTTAAGATATAATAAATGTAAATGATTTCTACATTAGAATCTCTATCAAAGGGAGTGAAAGCCTATGCAGGTTGCATCTGAAAAAGCATTAATGAGTGCTGTTGCAAGAACCAAAAAGCCTCTAACAATTCTACTTGGATCTCCTATATCAGCAGCAGAAGGACCAAATAGGCTAGGTGTATCAACTGTATCAGAAATTGTTGAAATGATTGAGCTAACTTTAAAAAAAGAAAATCTATATGAGCAATTTGAAGAATTAAAAATAACAAATACTATTGAACGTTATCAACATGGATTTGATTTTGTAAAAAACTATATAAATCAAGATGAAGTGAATAATATTATTAAAAATGCTGTCTTAAATGCTTATGATAAAGATAATGAGAGTTGGTACATTCCAAAGGGATTGGATAGTTTATGTGAAATTATATCATCACAATGTGTGAATATCACAAGTGTAATAACCACAAATTTTGATCCATTAATAGAAGAAGGATTAAAAAAACATGGTGTAACTCCCATGAGCAAAATCCTCCATAGTGATGGTGGGTTAGAGTTTTTCAATGAAAATATACCACGCAGTATTCCAGTTATCCATCTACATGGATTTTGGGAGGGGGCTGATACGCTACACACTCCTAAACAACTCTCAAGCAAACGACCCCAATTAAAGTCTTCCTTATCAAGATTATTAAAAGATACAACTCTCGTAGTGATTGCCTATGGCGGTTGGGACGACATTTTTGTAGAAGCTCTTCAGGACATAGCTTATGACAACAGTGTAAATGCAGATGTAATTTGGGCTTTTTTTGAGAGCAACGAGCAAATAGTAGAACGGAAATATGAAAAATTATTCAATGGGGTCAGGAGTATATATCAGCGTGGGCGGTTCAGACCATACTATGGTATTGAGTGCAACTATTTCCTCAGCAAACTTAAAGAAACTTTGATTCGTGAAAATTCTAATTCAGCTACTAATTCTGCAGTTGTTTTGCATGAAAGCTCTAATAAGAAAAATGCTTTTGATACTGTAATTACTGAAATAAAGAAAAGTATGGCAGGGGAAAGTATTGATAGCAGTTCTGTTTTCGAACAAATGCCGTTAAAACGCTATCCTGCCCACCGAAACATCAGACTCGTAGAGCAGTCTCAATTTGCAGATGACATAAAAACTCATCGTGTAGCTTCAATTATTGCAGATTGGGGTATGGAAAGGAATGGTTTTCTATATTCTTTAAAAGAAAATGAATTCAGTCCTATATATTCAAAGAGAATTTTTAATGTAAATATTGAAGGCTGCGAAAGCATAGATGATATAGATAGAAGGTTTAAAGATAGGTTTGGTCATAGCCTACATACATTTGTAGTTATAGCCTCTGAATGGAATGATATTGTAATACTATTTGAAGATGTAACTTCTCTTGATAAGCAGCATATTTTCAATAATTATCTTAAGCTCATTAACCTTCTACTAGACTTTATACCGAACGTTTTAATTATAAATAGTGGGGATGCTTCTTTAGCAAAATTGGAATTTCCAATAATTGCGCTAAAGCCATTATCAGAGCCTGACGTAAAATCTTATATTATGGAACATCCTGATGGCGAAAAGGAATTTTTAGCGCAATCTTATTTTGATTCAATAGTCCGATTATCATCGGGTTTGCCTACCCGGTTGAATAATATAATGCGGCAGTTAAAAGTTGTTGGTATTGAGAGTCTTTTGGAAGATGAGTATAACCAAAAAATAGATCTTGATGAATTTAAAGATGATGATCCAATTCCACCTCACCTGAAGGAGTCATTATTAAGTTTTATCACAAAGAAAAATTCAACAAGACATTATGAGCTGTTGAAAATACTTTCTATTCTTCAATATGGAGATACCTACTCTAGACTTAAAAGATTTAATGGTAATTCACCTTTTTCTATATCAGATTTTCTAGATATTTCTGCTTGTGGTCTTACAACTACGTCGGAAAAAATAATAGTATTAAGTGAAAAAGGATTAAAAGAAAAAGAACCTGTTCATGTTATAAATCCTTTAGTTGGCATTTATATAAGGCAGGGGATTGAAAACGACGAGTACCATTCAATTGTTAGAAAATATCTTGACCTAACTTTTGGTGATATGTGGATAAGTGGTGATATTAAGTTCAATCAGTCTTCTTTGAGGTATTTACAAGATGTTAGTAAATCCGGGCCTGGTAATGCGCATATACTTATATCTGCATACCTCAGGCACGCAGTTGAAAAAGATATGCGTAGAGAAATTAAGGCTACCTTTAATTTAGCTTTGGCATTTTTTCAGTTCTTAGAGAATAATGAGCGTTATAAAGATCTAATATTTTCAGCTACAGAAATTAAAGCACTAATGAAAGATTCTTCTGAAATAATCCAACTTGGGAGATTGCATTATTCTTTAGCTAAAGGGTTAAGAATGCTTAGCTATAAAAAAGAATCGGTCGATGAAATGTTACTTGCATTAAAACAGCCAAGTTTATTTAAGGATCAGGAAATAGCATTTTGCAAGTTACAAATTGCTTTAGCTTACGATAACATGACCGGTTATGAAGCAGAAGCTACAACTTATGCAGAAGAAGTCAAAAAATCGAGTGCTACAAATTCTTCTACATTTGTTCATGCTGAACTAATTTTGGCAAAAAATTCATCTGACGTTTCCAGAATTCAACAACTAAAAAAAGTATTAAGGAAATCAGAACGATATGGTTTTAAGGTGGTTAAAAGTCAGGCAGCTATTTTAATATCAAGGTATCAGGATGACCATGAAGAAAATGACAAGTTATTAAACTCTGCTTTAATGAATTTAAATGATACATATTCTACTTACAATGTGATAGTTGAGAGGAATATTTCTTATCTTGACAGGAATATGGTTGATTGCATCAAAGACGCAGACATTAATATACTTTGTATTGCTTATTCTTATTTTTATTCACAAAGAATTGATATTCTTCTTCAAAAAACACATAGAATTTTATGGGCAGTTTTTGTAGACAGAAAAGACAATGAAAGTTTAATTAAATTATTTAGATACAGTTCGTTTGTTTGGCGTTTAAAAAACGATCATGAGTCAGAGCAAAAATATGCAGACCTTCTTAATGTTATTGAAATGAAACTGAATGACGATTACTTGAATGATTTAATAAAATACGCGCGCGTTAGGATTAAGGTTTTAAGAAATACTATTCAAGAAAATCTGATTGAATAGTCCCTTTCAGTAAGGATTAAATTATATGTAACACTAACGCTAAAATTAAGGTTAGTGTTACATTTTCATGAGTTTCAATAAAACCTAAGTCTTTTTAGTTTTAAATCCAATATTGTCATTTCCACTACATTAATTGTACTTCTTGGAATTACTTTTCTAAAGTTAAAGATTACTTCCATTAATTCTTGCATTGCAGCTCTTTCAATTTTGATTTCTCTCATTATGTTTTTTATTCTATATAGCGAGAATGAAGCTACACCTATTATAAAAGTTAACGTAATAGTGATAACACCCAAAGAAGTTTCTGAACGAAAAGAGTCTAACTTGTAGAAATTAAAAACAAATAGAAACATAAATGATAGGTATACTAAAATGGATAAAGTAAAAATCATTTTACTCATTTCCTTTTTCTGCTTTGTAATATCACTCTGCATAGAAACTGCCATGTCAATAAGCGTTGATAGCTCTGTGAAGGATTGCTTAAATTTACTTTGGTGATTAGAAAAATCATTAGGCAGCTCATTTTTATTCATCGTTATCTCCTTAGTAGTCGATCATTTCTATTGTTGAAATTACAGCAATAAGCATATTGAGTGACTCTGTATGGTTTTTAACATAAATAGGGTTTATACGTTTTCTTCCGTAAGATAAAGATGATATATCACTACACGTAGGTAAAAATAATGCAATGCGGTCTGAAGAAAAGATCCTGTTGATTTTAGCAAGTATTTCATTAAATTTATTATTGCTTTGATAAAACTTAATTGCATCTGATGATTTGTATAAGTCTGTTTTTGCAAGGACTAAGCAAAACCATTTAGGTTTGACTATTAGTTTTTCGAATCTATCGATTAAATCGCTTAGGTAATTAATTTCTGAAGTTAAATTGTACTCTCTTAGTGCTTCAAAAGTATAAATCCCCTTTGCTTCGTAGTTGTTTACTGTAAATGTATCACGAGGAGTATTATATCCAAAATCCATTACATGTATAACTCCTTGAAGGTTATCGTTTTTATCAATTTTTTCCTTTTGCAATTCTGTTGAAACAGCCATGTTTTGCCCCGGAATAATAGTTATTTTTTTGGGCATTAAGCCGTTGCCTAGATATAAAAAATGATCTTCTCCTTTTACTGATTGGCCAGGTCTTTTCATTTTTTTTCCCTTGTATTCTTGCACTAAAGATTCGAAAAGATAAGATTTTCCTGCACCTGCCATTCCTGTTACAATTATTTTCGAACTCATAGCGAATCCAATACAACTACTAACTTTGGATAAAATCATTTTTCTGGATGTAAAAATAGCATTTGCTGTTTTTAATACAGGAGGTATATAAGCTAAGCCGTCAAGCATGATAAGGACCTTATATTTTTGTAGAATAGATTAAAATTTAACTTAAGTAATACAATTTCTAAGAAGAGATCTTAAAACAGTTTTGATTCAGATTTCTTTATTACCTTTGATGTCCCAACCTGACTGTGTTTCAGCACCCTTGCCACCGCTTGCAGATTGCTCCCAATACTGAGTTTTAACTTTTGAAGCCTGGAACTGATATGAGACACCGATCAAATCACGATTTGTAGTGCCATTGAAAATCACATTGGTGCTAAGAACGTCTTCAAGCGTAATGCGGCAATACTCGATTTGACTCCCTCCGGCCTTACATATCGAAAGCTCTACCTTGCCAATATGCTTGCCGTTAGATACATAGCGCATGATTGCTGGAGTAGCTTTGTCTATGAGCGTCTGAACTGAGAGATCACGATACTGAACCTTTCCTGCACCACCTCCGCCTCCAACTGTCATGTTCCCTGGCTGGTTCGCGCCCCATGTGAAAGATTCAATAGCAATCCAGCCTTTATGGTTACTGTCCTGTGATTCACCTGTAATGCCATCAATTTTTAAGAAGAGATCTGTACTCATAGCTGGTCCTTTTGCTTTCCCTGTGATGGGGAATCTGATTAAATAAACTTAACGATACGTATAATGACATAAAGGCACAGCCATGGACTACTGGAAACCAGACCGATTCAAGGATTACTTTCTGACTATGGCTCATGCTGAGGCAAACCAGCTACTTAGTACGACAAATCACGTCTCTTTGATTCACCTGTCTGATGGTTACAACAGGATTCAGTTTCAGGATGAAGTGAAGATTTTTGTTAATGCACAAATGGATACTATCCGTTCAGGTGCCCCAGATGAAGAATGCCAGCAATGTATACAAAATCTGAAAGAAGAACATCGTAATCTCATGAGACAAGATCAGCTTCTTCGGACTGGCCAGGCAGCATTGCATGCTTCAGTGAAGTTCGTTCAGCAAGGTGATTCCTGGGGATATGTAATCAATGGTGTAGGGGTCGTGCTGAGTGGGTTACAGGTAGTGGCAGGGTTTGGAGTCATGGCCGCTTCAGCTGCAACCGGGAATATAATAGGTGTTGGATTTGGTGCGATGCTCACACTACATGGAGTGAATGGCGTACAGGAGGGGGTAATGAATGTTATTACAGGAAAAAAAGACGCCCAGGGATTCTTAAAAGATGGTTACATTGGAGCAGCCAAGTTCTTAGGCTTTGATCAAAAAACAGGTGAAATTGCTTACAGTAGTATGGATCTTGCTCTCTCTGCCTATGGCATGTTTAGGCTGATAAGAAAACCTGAAACATTTCGACTTTTCTACTACGTGAACTCCGACTTCGTTAGGGGTATCAAAGATATGAGCCGCTTTGAATTAGGAGTGGAAATATATAATGACTATTCGGCTTTAAAATCAATATACGATAATAAAAAATAAATCATTTGTTTCTCGAATATCGAAATGCTTTGTAGCCTAATTTCATTGGGGTAAAAATGTAGAAAATCGGGGCTATGATTAGCATTGTTATTGAGTAAGAGATGATTGCGAGGTTATCTTTGTATGCAAGCGTATATACCCAAACAATAGCGAGGATGATAACAAGTATTGAGGCGACTATAAAACGAATACTAAGTTCTTTAAGCAAAGCTGGATACGTAGTCCCACTTTTTTCGGCTTGCATTCTTAGAGCTGAAATATCTTTTGCATTAAAACCTTTTTCAGCAAGCTTTTTTTCAAGTTCAAAGATGTTCATAAATCCACCAAGACTGTGTGTTTATATCGATCATAACTCATTTTACCTAGTTAATACCAGCAAAAAAATCTATACAAAGGAGATGAAAATGTTAGAAGACTCGAAATTAATTTATCCTTATCCTTCTATTATTCACTGGTCCCCAATGTGGGTTGAGGAAAATAAATCCACTGAATTATCTTCTAAATGGCTAAGCGCACTTGTTTCATTTTTTATTACTCAACCACATCGTAAACAAGAGGCTTTTCTGATTGGCAGTGGTTTCCTCTGCCTGTTAAGAGGTAATATGCCATGCATTGTTACTGCCTCCCACGTAGTAAAAGATATGCAAAAGAGTGATTTTTCTTTCATTTCAATTGATGGGAAGAAGTTTAAATTTGAGCATTTAGAGGTTTACTTCAATGACAAACAAGATTACGCCATTATTCCTATACCTGAAAAAATAATGAAAGAGATACCTCAAAGCATGGTTTTCGACAATCAATGCGATAATGAAAGATATGAGAAAACATCCTCATTTATTATCATTGGATATCCATCAAAAGCTAACAAACTGCATAAAATGCGTCCAGAGAAAGGCTTGTATCCCCTAAATATAAATTTTCATAATTTTTTGTATGAAAGAGAAAGCGAAGATATTTACTTCCATTTTGTTGCTGATGGTAAAGAAAGGAATGTTATTTTTGAAGATGCAAGTACAAATAAAACAATTACTTCTCTTGCAGGTATGAGCGGAAGTGTAATTGCACAGATGATTATTAATAAAAAGAGTGGAGATATAGCTCTTAAAGCTGTAGGTATATTTAAAGAACATAGACCTAAAAGAGGTGATTTTTTAGTTGGATCAACATTTATCGACTTTGCTGATGAAATTAATTCATATTTAGAAAATGCGATTGTTTAGATAATTTGAATATTTGTTGTGTATCAAGATATCCCCTAGTATAAAACGGGATATCTTATAACATAGCATTGAAGGGTAGTTCAGATATGATAACAGAAAAAGAAGCCATTAGAATTGCAAAAGAATATGCAATTAAAAATGATTCTGGTTGGGATGAACGCTTTCATGAGACCGAGAGAACGTCGCTAAATGGTAAATCTGTTTGGCTTATTTCAACCTCTGACTTGAAGTTTTCTGAAGAACTTCCGTGGATGATGGAAAGTATGCCTAATCCAATAAAATATTATATAGATGTCTCTAGTGGTGAATGTATTGCAATAGGCGGTGCGATTCTTCGATTGAAAAAATGAAAATGTTTATTATCGACTTTATAAAACATGAGAGTGCTTTCTCAAAAATTTAAATGCTTTGTATGCAAGCTTCAAAGGAATAAAGAATTGTGAAGCCTGCTATAAGCGTGATTGAATACGAAACAAGGTTTTCTTTTGTACCACTGCGAATGATATAAATGAGTCCAGTGAGAAGGATTGCTATTAATATCATTGCAACTATGAATCTTTTCTTTAACTGTGAAAGGAGCCAAGGATAAGGATAACCGTCTTTCTCAGCATGCTGACGTATCACAGAGACTTGCTTTGGTGTAAGCCCTTCTTTTACAGGCATTTCTTCGAGTTACATTTTGTTCATAATGAGCGTCATTCATTTGTCTTACAATAGTCTGATTGTAACTCATTACCTAATCTCTATACAAACCGGACAGGCCTGTGAAAGGCTTCTGGTTTTTTATTTTTTTTGTATGGTTCCCTGGTGCTAATGTAAGCACACCCGTTTTAGTTCCACGCACTTTTTGAAGTTTCCTGTTTTTCGGCCATCAGCCGGTACTCTTCCGGTTTCAGGTTATTCAGGTCAATTTCGATCGCCAGTGCTTCGCGGTTAAAATCATCCACTACGTTGAAGGTCCGGAAGCGTCTGCCGCACACCAGGACATCGTGCATAAAATTGATTGACCAGCTCTGGTTAAGCGCTTCCGGAGTCGCCAGCGGAGCCGGATTAAGCACCGGCAGGCGCTGTTTTCCCTTACGGCGAAAATTCAGTTTCAGCAGGTAGTAAATCCGGTGAACACGTTTATGATTCCAGGTGTTACCCTGCCTGCGCAGCAACTGGAACAACTTCTTAAAACCATATCGTGGGTAGCGCTCTGCCAGCTCAGTCAGCACCTGGATCACTGGTTCATCGCGCCGGGTATCGGGCTGGTAAACATAGACCGTCCTGCTCAGCGATAATGTCCTGCAGGACTGGCGGATGCTCATGGCGAATTGGGCCGTCAGATAGCTGACGAGCTCCCGCTTTATCGCTGGTTTTAAAGCTTTTTTTCAATAACGTCTTTCAGTGCACGGCACTCGAGACTCAGGTCCGCAAACATCTGTTTGAGGCGACGGTTTTCATCCTCAAGGTCTTTCATCTTTTTGATATCAGAGGCTTCCATCCCGCCAAACTTCGCTTTCCAGTTGTAGTACGAAGCCTCAGAGATCCCGGCTTCACGGCAGACATCCTTGACGGTACGTCCGGCTTCGAAGGACTTCAGAACGGCAATGATCTGGTGGTCGGTGAATCGGGCTTTACGCATGGCGATCTCCTCAGAGGACATAATCAGTATGTCGGAAGATCTCTAAAAGTGAATGGTTCGTTTTACCGGGATGCTTACATTTCAGGGGGCTACATAAAGGTAATATTTTTGTTATAAAATGGTTTTTTTTCGTGGTCCATAACCCTGAGTTAATAGTCTATGAAATTTCGCCATCTGGAAATCTTTTACGCCGTGATGACATGCGGATCGCTTTCACGTGCGGCAGAAGCATTGAACATCTCTCAGCCGGCTGCCAGCAAGTCGCTGAAAAGTGCGGAACAGGTGCTCGGCTTCAAGCTTTTTCAGCGGGTGCGCGGCAAGCTATTACCCAGCAGCGAAGCGCTCGCACTTTTCGAAAAAGCCCAGAGTATCTATCAGGATTTAGATAACCTGCGTTTATTGGCTGATAACCTGGCCCGCGATCCTCGTGCGAAATTCACCTTGGGCTGTTTACCCTGCTTGGGTTTAAGCCTGGTACCGGAACTCGCCTCTGATTTCTACCAACAGAACAGCAATCTGGTAATGACATTAACTACCGAACATACTGAGACACTGGTCAAAAAACTGGACCTGCGTGAAATCGATCTTGCCCTAACTCTACAGCCTGTTCAGCAGGGTGAAATCATGGCCACGCTGATAGCCGAAGTACCACTAGTTTATGTTGACAAAGATTATCGGCAGGGTGCAGTCGAGATTGAAAACATCGATCAGCAGCGCTGGATTTCTCCGGGTCCCGACACACTTTCTACCTTCATCGCCACTCGCCGTGATTTTTCCACGACACGGTTGAATGTGGAAACCTGCTACATGGCGACAGAGTTTGTCAAACGTGGAGTAGGATGCAGTATCACCGACATTTTCACCGCCCGCCATAATCTGACCCCGGAGATGATCCATCCGATTTCACCGCCAATGAAAATTGACCTCTACCTGCTGCGCCGCGCTGATGTCTCTCTCAGCCCTGTCACGCATAAATTTGTCGATTACCTTTGCATACAGTTACGTAATCAGCTCAGAGTGATTAACCAAGAGTTATACCCTGATAAAAAAAAATCAATTGTTTAGCTTGGCTAAATGTTTTGTTATACGCCGCATAAAATATCGGTCACAGGTGTATCAGGTTATGGAACAAGACATCCTGATTATCGGTGGTAATGTGACTGGCCTGAACATTGCAGGGGTACAATATATTTATGCCGGAATTGCATCTTCAGCCAGTACTGGTGACCTGTGTTCTTCAAAAGGCAAACAGTTAAGTTAACAATACGCAGTACTGCTTGCCGAAAGGGACATATTAGTGCAGGGACGGAAGATGCAAAGCTGGCGGGAAGAGAATAAATATCCAGGTCGATCTGATAAATCTGTTAATCCCCATCCTAAATGGGATTTAAATAAAATAGCAGTTATTTTTAATGCTAAAGAGCAGCAGGTACTGCTCATCAGCGAAAATTTGAATCTTTCAACTGATGTGATGCAGTGCATTCAGGCCAGCACAGCGACAGAGCTATTGGCGTTAAAATCAGCCAGATGATCATTAGCGATGATGAGTAGAGCGCGGAAACGGGAGGCGTTTGCCTCCCGTTGCTAGCGAACAGAGTAGCGGTAGACCCTTTTCTGTGTTAAAGGATTACAGGCTGTAAAAATCCTTGGCCTGGTCAGGCGCAAACGAGGCCGGATAAGTGTACTGTGATTTCTTATATATCTAATATCAATTTTGAAATGTGTTTTTAAATTTTGCTAAAATATCCGTATATATAATGTGTATATAAATTTAGCTGAGTAATTAGTGTTAAATAGCGATGCTGTACATGTAGTTAGATCTGCAAAATGTAGAAAACCGAATTGCAACTGGCAACCTGCGTTGATACGCTTTTAACGCGAGTTGTAGTCCCAAAGCGCCGAGAGGGGCGCAGGGGGGAAGTTAAACATGCCCTAACTAAATACGGCGCTATCACCGAAGGCGCAGACCGTTACCGAAAGGGACGGGAAAAAACGGTATATCCCGGTCGCGACCGTTTCGAGACCTAAAACCAAAGAAGCGGCATGGGCACTGCCAGGTGCCCCTATGTATGCTGCATATACATGAATTTCTAGCAGGGAGTGCGTTAGCATGGTCCTACGAATCGTCTATCTGACATCAATTACACCAGATATCCCCATTGAGCCCGGTAGTGAGATTTCCCCGTCTTCACGCATTCTTCGAATTAAATATTTTGGCTCCGTTGACAATAAGTATTTATATGCTGCGTTAGTCCAATGCGCCGATCGCTCTTGCTGTTACAATTGGAACATTCCTGAGAGTAAGGTCGTTGCGGAAAAGAAGATATTGTTCAGTAAATTGTCTTCTCCTCCATTGAACCATTCCGGTACGGATTTGCGTGATGTTGCTAACCGAAGTCTGTTGAGGAAACTCAAAAAGGATCGTCGTAAAGAGAATAACAGGTCATTGACCGAAGGAAACTGGACCCAGTTCGTCCGCCGTAAAGAAGCCGTTCGCTTTGCATCCTCCAGTGTGTAATTCTTTAACTTTCTCATGTTGGTCGTGAATTTTTCGAGTATCTGTAGAAAAATAAGCTACGTCGCAAAAATATAAAGTTACCACCCCTGAAAAATCTTCGTTCAATCATACCAATTACTCTGTGAGGTGACAGAAATATTACACTTCATAGTAGACGCACATTGAATTGATGGATTTACTAATTGCTTAAAGAATAGGTAAACGTTCTATTTACCTAAAAGACTGAGGATAAATATGAATATAAATGAAGTAATCAACCATATTAAAGAAAAGATTATCTTTGAAGATCTCGAACTAAGTGAGTGGGGACATGAATTGTCAGACATTAAAGATGACACCCCTCTATTGACTGAAGAAGGTTTGGCTTTAGATTCTGTCGATGTTCTGGACATTTTTGTTGGCATCCAAAAAGAATACAGTATTGATCTTGGGGAAATCACCCATGAATTGATGGAAAAACACTGTCAATCTCCGTTGACTCTGGCTGAATTAGTTTTTGATAAATGTGCTGCTCGATGAGAGTAATTCTACAGAAAATTATTCAAGTTAGTTGAAAATGAATACTATTCCACGCCCTAAGCGCCATGTGGGCTGATTGTTTAAACCGCAGATAGTGCCCGATAACATGAAAACACTGATTTTAAATAATTATCAATCAGCAATCGTTGATTGCTTAAAAGATAATCTCACTGAAAACGGCCTCGATTTGTTTTCATTGAATGATAGTGATGATGTGAAGGAAGACCTGATAAAGAAACTGGAAACACATAGCCTCGTATATGAAAACATCATTGTTGATTTAAGGTTTAATGAAGAGGAATGGCTAAGGTCCATTTTTAATGGTGATGCCAGCCATAACAGTAATGAATTCTTCTCAGGAAAATTAGTTGATGATATAAACTATTTAATGCGAGTTTTGAAGCAGATAGTATTGACTAACATGAAATTAGATAGCTCCAGGTTTTTCTTTTTATTAAAAGATGATTCGTTTGGTTATCTGGATACTAATGATAGCTCACCCACATACAATCAATCCGTAATATCAATGTCTAAATCCCTGGCAAAAGAATATTCGCGGTACAATATGGTTTTCAACTCGCTAGTTATTCAGCCTGAATTAAAGGAGCTAAGTCTCAACAGGCAGGGTAAGGATCTTTTAAAAAACTATGCGTTGAAATATAAGTCAAATTGCTATTCAGATGTTTCTAAATTCATTTTATCGATGATTGAAAATAACTTCCCAATTAATGGGGCGACTATACGGTTAGGAAATGGAGTGGTTGACTATGTCTAAGAAGGTCGTCCTCATTACTGGAGGAGGAAGAGGTATCGGACGAGAGATTTGCAGAGATCTCGCCTCAGAAAATACCCACATAGCATTAACGTATACACGCGATGCCCAAAGCGCAGAACAGGTCAGGCAGATGCTGGAAGACAGCAATGTAACTTGTTCCGTTCATAAGTTAGATGTCCAGGACTTTCACATGTGTCAGTCAGTCGTCGAAGCAGTTGAACGTGAGTACGGGACGATTAATATTCTGGTTAATAATGCCGGAGTAACGCTGAGTAAACAATTCGTCAATTGCGACGAAGCAGAGAACAAAGCTGTGTTATCGACCAACCTTCAAGGCGTGATGAACATGACGCTGGCGGCGGTACCTTCTTTGAAAAAGTCGACCAGTAATGATGAACCCGGACGAATTGTTAACATATCATCTAACACCTCTTTATGTGGGAATGCAGGCCAGGTCGCCTATAGCGTGACAAAAGCAGGAGTGAATGGATTTACTCGCTTATGTGCAAGAACGCTCGGCAGTTACAATATATTTGTGAATGCCGTTGCACCAGGCTACATCGAGACTGATATGACTCAGAATCTTCCTGAAAGCACCTATTCCCATGTTCTACAGGTATCAGCATTAAAGCGAACAGGCTCTGTAAAAGACGTGAGTTCAATCGTTCAATTATTGTGCAGCGATATCTGTCATTACATGACTGGTCAGGTACTCCATATAGATGGTGGGAAGTTTTGTTAGAGTTAATAAGGCGAGATAATGAAATATTCAATTGTAGTTTCAGGTATGGGGATCTATACCCCACCTGTTAATGATTTAGACGAGTTAACTCGTTTTTGCTCTGATCATCATCGGTTAATTAACAACTCTGAATACAATGAATTGGGAATTAAGAATGCTACGGTGTCCGTCTTTGATAAAAAAAGCACGGAATCTTTCGGAAAGCAAGGCTGGGTGAATAATGCCTCCATTTTCGCGCTGAGAGCCACGGAAGCCGCTATCAAAAACTCAGGAATCACCCTGGCTGAATACGATATGCGTCGCGTCTCTGTCGTTTTAGGCAGCTATAATTCCGGCACTGATAGCTACTCAAAAATGTTCAATAAAGTGCTAAACAATGAGCAGGACTGCGTATCGTATAGCGAACTGATGTCTTCAATGTTATCGCATTGTGGCAACGCGATTGCTGCTCGTTACAATATACAAGGGAAGAAAATTGTTATCTCTTCCGCCTGCTCGTCGAGCCTAACGGCAATAGGGATAGCGACAGATCTCCTTCATACCGATAAAGCGGATTTGGTGATCTGTGGTGGTTCTGACTGTATCGATCTTCCCGTCGTAGCTGGTTTCAACAGCCTGAGTGCGTTGAATGAAGGCCGATGTGCGCCATTTTCTGAACCTAAAGGAATTAATTTAGGTGAAGGCGCGGGCATACTTATACTCACCAAAAGCAAAGATAGCGTTAATAATAAGTGGTTAGTCACTGGTTACGGGGCTTCCAGCGATGCGTATCACGAAACATCTCCAGAGCCGAATGGAGCGGGTGCTGCACAGGCCATCGATGCTGCATTAATGGATGCAGGCCTGAGCAGAAATGACGTCGATTTGATTTCAGCACATGCTACCGGTACCGGCGCAAATGATATTCCTGAGTCAAAAGCTTACGAGAAACTATTTGGTCTTGATGTGCCAGTCAGTGTCATGAAGCCATTTTACGGCCACACGTTAGGCGCTTCTGGCATCATAGAGTTGATCAGTGTTTTGTCCCTGCTGGATAGGGGCATCACGCCAGAAAATAACAACCTGAGAGAACTGCGGGCAGGGTGCAGTCCCATAAACCTCAACTACAGGGATTACCCGGCCGAAAAAGTCCGTACCGTCCTGGCAAACAGTTTTGGATTTGGTGGCAGTAACAGTTCCGTTATTGTGACTAAACGAGCGAATGAACGGCCGGTCAAATATACCCGGTCAGCCATACCTATTGTGAAAGCAAGTGCGAATGACGGGATGGTAAAAACGATTATTGGTGCCAAAACTGGAGTTGTGAGAGAAGAGTGTCAACTTCATCTGCAAAATAAGAGGTTTAAACGCGACTCACCAGAAATTAAATACTGTATCGAGTCAGTAGGTGATGTGGTGAAGGGTTTTGAGCAGGTCTTAAACAGTAATGCCCGTGCAGGGGTCATTACTGGCAACTCACTGCGCCCACAACGCTGTCTGGAAAGTTACCTTACGTCGATTTATGATGGTGATCCCAGGTATGCAAGTGCGCGTCACTTTCCGGGACATATTGTGAGCGCAACCTGTGGTCAGGTCTCTATTGCACACAAGTTAATTGGTCATTCAACAGTAGTGTGTAGCCCGACAGCGGCGTTCGAATATACTGTGGATCTTCTTAGAAAGGGTAGGCAGGACTTTATGATTGCCTGTTCAAGTGACGATGTGACACCGGTTCAGGAAGATCTTGTCGATCACGTTTTTGCCGGAGCAGACTATGTAATGTCTAAAGGAAGTGCGGCCCTTCTCCTTTCTGGCAGGCAGCAACTTTCCAGCAGTGATTACGCGCCCGCAGCATGGATTCGCAGCATGCTTCATTCATCATGGAACGGGCTAGTGCTTAGGAATGATAAACGGTTCCATCGCCTGCTGGAGCGGCTTATCCTCGAGTCCCTTGAAGAAGCCTGTATAAGTTTTAATGAAATAGATCATTGCCTCGTATCAAATGCGTTGATGGACAGTAGCATTGTCGATGGGGTCAAACAGGTATTGAGCCAATACCACCCTCATCTTGCTGTGGAAAGTAATAAAGATAATAGACTCTCATCCGGCTTTATGACGCATATTGTTGACGCAACTGAGATGATTTCGACAGGCGCCAAGTGTCACGTAATGGTAATAGCGATTGATTTGTCCTCTAATGTGGGTGCATGCATAATCTCAAGCCATGACAATCAGACGAAATAGCGTTTAATAAAGAAAAGGGGAGGCAGTGCGTATATTTCGTTCCATTGAGAAAAGTGAAGCGTTCCGTCGCCTTTTCATTAACATTCTGTTTCTTAGCAAATATCAAATGTCCTTGAGAGGAAGTGTATTATGAGCCACAAAAATACGCATGGGGCTGTTATTGACACAGCCTCAAATGGAATATTCTCAATGTTATTTCACAGCGACTGTGTTTTTTTTGAGGGGCATTTTCCTACTAATCCTATAGTTCCGGGCGTACTATTATTAGATACTATCTATGACCATCTGCTAAAAACAGGCGTGGATGATATTTCCGCAATTGATAATGCACGATTTTACAAGACGGTCCTGCCAAACGAAAAAGTTATTGTGAAAGTCAACGACCGTGTGGATAAGGTTGTTTGCACTGTCAAAAACGATGCAGGTAAAATACTTAAAGTCAGTTACATTAAAGCGCAATGATATGATCGATTATTCAACTCAATCAGATATTACGGCATTAGGCGATGCGGCGCCTCATCTCGATATGAATGACAGCTCACTGCTAAGTATTGCCAGAAGTTGTCGTAATCTTATCGAGCATCAAAGCGGTGTTAATGCTTACAAGATCCCTCTGTCCCGGCATAAAGACTTCGAACTGCGCACTGTCAAAGAAGTTTTGCAGGAAGCGACGAGACGTGGGCTGGATTTAACAACAGAGAATCTTTTTGAAAAGAAAATCATTGGCAATTGCCAAACGATTTCACTGTTATGTCTTGGTATCCTGCGTGAGTTGTCGATTCCGGCGCGATATCGATTCTGCCTGTGTGAATATTTTGAACCCAACTCCTATGCGGAACACATCGTCCTTGAGTACTGGTGCTCTTCAAATCAAAAATGGCAAATTCTGGATCCAACGATTACGCTCGAGATTATTGAAAAAAACCAGACTCAATCCTTTATCGATTTCGAGTTTGATAATATTCCGAGAATCAAATCCAACCTCTTTACTGATCTATGGAAAAAATATCGGCGCGGTGATTTAAATCTTGAGGCCATTCATCATCATTCGTACAGAAAGATCCTTGGCCTTGAGCGATTCGTATGGAGGACGCTACAGGACGTGCTGGCTTTACATAAGGTGGAGCTATTTTACTGGGACTACTTTGATTTCAAGCAGTATGTGAAAGACCCCCAACGAGTAGATGAAATCGTTGAAAATATTGATGAAAGTAGAAAAGAGATGAAAAGTATTAATCCTGACTTCTCAGGATTCATTAACTTCCATCCTTACCAAAGAGATTATAAGCCATGCCAGAGTTTGTGAAAGGGGCTCATGCTCAACCTTTTTCTTTTATTTCTACCGTTGAGGGTATGTCTGAGTATGAAATGACGGCTCGGGCGGATTTTAATGCAGAGAAGACCTATAAGCACTATTGTCAAAATTCATGGCCACTTATTGTCGAATCATTAGCTCAGGCAGCGGGTATCCACATAAAAAATAAACTGGATCCTGATTATAGTGGCTATTTAGTTGGTTTAGATAACCTGAATATTCAGTATGCCAGTGATATCAGATCCAGCTATATCTTAGTAACAAAGTTGCTCAGTCGTCTTGATTCAAAATACCTGTACCACTGCGAAGCATTCACCAGTACCAATCATTCGCTCCTTTCATGTCACATTTTACTTGCGAACTCAGATTGAAACTGAGTCTGTGAGCAGATATATCATTAGTCTGCATATCCTCAATGGATAGCTATTAAATGAAATACAAGTTTCAAAGTCGGTAATACTTTACCATATATGGTTTATCTGCATTTTTCTTAATAGATAAATGCGTTAAGGCTAAGTTGAACATTCATTTGATGTAACGAGTCTGTCAGTTTTAATCGGTCGTCACTCATATGAAAGTTTGTAAAAGACAAATTTATATTTAACCGTTCAGGCGGCTAATGCGAATTAAAATTAATCGGTGGTTATAATGAGTTTTGTAAACGAAAACGGTCGTCAATCCGTTGTTTCTCGTAATGAAACATTATCTCAGATTGAAAAAATGCATTTCCACATCTCATCGGGTAAAGATATTTCTCTGGAAGAGATTGCACGCGCGGCGAGAGATCACCAACCTGTCACTCTCGATGATGAAGTTGTTAATAGAGTGACAAGGTCGCGCGACATCCTGGAGAGCATGGTGTCGGATGAAAGAGTCATTTACGGTGTGAATACGAGCATGGGGGGATTCGTTAACTATATCGTTCCTATTGCGAAAGCCAGTGAGCTACAGAACAACTTAATTAATGCTGTTGCAACCAATGTGGGAAGATATTTCGACGATACAACGGTTCGGGCGACCATGCTGGCGCGAATCGTCTCATTGTCACGTGGCAACTCGGCCATTTCGATCGTTAACTTCAAAAAACTAATCGAAATTTATAACCAGGGAATCGTTCCCTGCATCCCTGAAAAAGGTTCGCTTGGAACCAGTGGCGATTTGGGCCCACTGGCAGCCATTGCGCTGGTTTGCACTGGTCAATGGAAAGCACGCTACCAAGGCGAGCAGATGAGTGGGGCAATGGCGCTTGAAAAAGCGGGGATCTCACCAATGGAACTCAGCTTTAAAGAAGGACTGGCTCTGATCAATGGCACGTCAGCCATGGTGGGCTTAGGGGTTTTGCTCTATGACGAAGTAAGACAGTTATTCGACACTTACCTTACAGTAACCTCGTTGTCAATTGAAGGGCTGCACGGTAAAACTAAACCGTTTGAGCCGGCCGTACACCGCATGAAGCCGCATCAAGGGCAGCTGGAAGTGGCGACTACCATATGGGAAACACTGGCCGACTCTTCGCTGGCCGTGAACGAACATGAAGTCGAAAAGCTGATTGCTGAGGAAATGGATGGATTAGTCAAAGCGAGTAGCCATCAGATTGAGGACGCGTATTCAATCCGCTGTACACCTCAGATTCTTGGGCCCGTTGCGGATACTCTGAAGAATATTAAACAAACGTTGACTAACGAGTTGAATTCTTCCAATGACAATCCATTAATTGACCAGACCACTGAAGAGGTATTCCATAATGGACACTTCCATGGTCAATATGTCTCCATGGCTATGGATCACCTGAATATTGCGCTGGTGACGATGATGAACCTCGCCAACCGTCGAATTGACCGGTTTATGGATAAGTCCAACAGCAATGGTTTACCTCCATTTCTTTGTGCTGAAAATGCGGGGTTACGTTTGGGACTTATGGGAGGACAATTCATGACAGCATCGATTACCGCTGAATCCAGAGCTTCCTGTATGCCAATTTCAATTCAGTCGCTTAGCACCACCGGAGATTTTCAGGATATTGTCTCCTTCGGGCTTGTTGCCGCTCGCCGTGTTAAAGAACAGCTAAAGAATCTGAAATATGTTTTCTCATTCGAATTACTATGTGCCTGTCAGGCCGTCGACATTCGGGGAACGGCTGGCCTGTCGAAACGAACGCGTGCTCTTTATGACAAAACTCGCACGCTTGTACCTTATTTAGAAAAAGACGAAACCATCTCCGATTATATCGAGTCCATTGCACAAAACGTGTTAACCAGAAATCGCGATATTTAATGATGGGTGCGGGGACCAGTGCGACTTATCCCGGAGGGCTAAGTCGCGTCGCCGATATTGGTGAGGGTTCATAAAATGAATAATAATGGATAGTGGTATATGCAAAAATCTGAAATTGAAACAACGCTTAAAAATGAAATTAAATTACTAAATCATTACGATGATAGCGTAGAGATAGATGCAGAAGTTAAACTGAGAGAAATTCTTGATTCGGTAGATATCCTTCAGTTTGTTTACAAAATAAATAAATTTTACGGCCTGTCATTTGGCAGTAATATTGGCGATGAAAAGGTTTTGGACACGCTGAATGGAGTCGTCTCATGGGTGTACTCTGCAATCAATAAAAAGGCCCAGGATGACTAAAAGTAATCTATTGTCGATGATAAGGCGATTTCAGGATAATAATGATGTTGTCTATTATAACTATGAAAGGGAAATAACGTTTTCAGAACTGTATCTGGAGGTGGTAACGATAATAAATTATTTTGAATCGGCTAAAATAATTCAGGGCAAAAGAGTTGCCTCATTTTTGGATAAGTCATTTTCAGAATATGCCTTTTTCTTTGCGTGTTTATTGAAAGGCGTCACTTTTTGCCCGTTAGATAAAAACCTTCCAGACAGTCGGTTGGCGATGATTATCTCGGATCTTCAACCAGATATGGTGGTAGCGGAGGACAACTATATAGGTCAGGAGAGCGCTTTTAGACAAAAATTGTTAATTCCTCATGGGTGTGTGGTTTCTAATGGATCTGTCAGCGAATTAACCGACGTTGATTTCCACGGTGAAGAGAATGTGACGGAAATTGATAGCGATACCGTTGCTTACATCATCTTTACTTCCGGCTCAACTGGGAAGCCTAAAGGGGTGCAAATTACACATGAAAACCTGAATTTTTTCTTAGCGGCACTGTATCCCCGGTACGTCAGTGAACAATCAGAAAACTATTTGTCAATTGGTCCACTGTATTTCGACATGACGATACTTGACAGCATAGTGCCGGCTTTGTATGGGCACTCGGTATACTTGTACAAGGCGCCTTTCATACCGGCAATTTTTTCTGGCATCATTGAAAAATATCAGATTACCCGGTTGAGCTGTGTTCCTTCAGTGCTGGAAATATTGTTGCCACAGCTTCAAGAGGCGACAGGGTTTGATAAGCTTCATTCTCTGAATCTCATCCTGTTTGGTGCAGAAAAACCTCACGGGCAGTCCATAAAAACATTGCTGCAACACATCCCGGATCTTAAAGTTATTAACGCCTACGGCCCTACAGAAGGTACCATGTGCTGCTTTTCTTCAGAGATCACCTTGGATTCGTTAGCTGGCGATATCAGTATCGGCAAGCCATTTGATGGCACCAGATACTTGCTCAAAACCCGCTACGGTTTATCAAATGCCGGTGAAGGAAAACTATTGATATCTGGCAAGCAAGTCATGAAAGGTTATATTAATCCGCTAGAGGTTGATAACCCATTCGTACTTGTTGACGGTGAGCAATACTATTCTACCAATGATGTTGTCAAAGTTGATGATAAGGGCGTTTTTTACTTTCTTGGACGATCGGATGATGAGGTAAAACTCAATGGGTTCAGAGTCCATCTGCAGGATGTTGCAGAAAACATTAAGAAAGTATTGAATGTTGGAGAACTGTTTCTACATAAGTACACGAATAACAATAAAGATTATTTGGTTCTTTCGTACGAGAGTACGTCATTACTGAATCCGGAAGAATGTATTTCTTTGTTAGGAAAGCGGCTGCCGAAATACATGATCCCAAATGTCTTCGCCATTTTCGATTCACTCCCTAAACTGAGGAGCGCAAAGTTAGACAGGAGTAAGGTCAAAGATTCTGTCCACTCAGCGTTTGTCCGCTCCAAAGGATGTATAAACGATAAGAAAATCATCTCATTGCATATTAAATAAATCAACTTTCAATCGGCTCAGTGTTGTTTTGTCTTTCGGAAAGCATCCTTATTTCATGTCAGTACGTGACGCTGAGTGGCGGGTGTTTTCGCCTGAGTATCTGCTTCTTATCAGTTTCCTGCTTACGAAAATAAAACATTCAGGAGACGTAAAAGACTTTAATACATGACAAATGGTCAAAAAACACGGAGAGGTGAATCTGTGCAAGATAATGACTTGAAAAATGTGCTTCGCACGATAAGAGGGCGTTTTAGTCATAAAAACGCTATCGTGTTCAATGAGATGGTCTGTTCGTATCAGGAGTTAGAACGACGCATTGAAATCTGCAATCAGGCTATTTCATGCAGTGATACTGCAGTCATTATAAATGTTAAAGATAAACTTAAAGCCATCATACTGATGCTAGCCGCTATAGACTGTGGTGTAACATTTATACCGGTTGATGGCGATCGGCCTCGTTCGTTTTTGACTAAAATCGCGACGAAATTCCCTCTGATTCGGGTGATTAATGATGTGTGTTTTGATACTGGGCAGGTTGTCTCACACCCCCTGACGCATCATGGACATGCGCAGGTACTTCATCGTGCTCTTGAGCAAGGGGTGATGTCAGTCATGTACACATCAGGTTCTACGGGGGAACCTAAAGGCGTTCAGGTCAGAGCGAGTTCTGTGCTCAATTTACTTCATCGTCCTTCTTTCATTTCCTTGAGTGATGAAGACGTTGTGGCATCTTATTCATCACTCTCCTTTGATGCATCCACGTTCGAAATTTTTACCCCCTTGCTCTCTGGCGGCACCCTGGTGCTGCTGGATAAGATGGTGGTATTGGATGAGGCACGCCTTCTTCATGCCATTGATCGCTACGGAATAACCTGCATGTGGATGACGGCCGGTCTCTTCAGGAGCCATATGTTATCCGGAGATTGCCGCGCATTAGCACGTCTCAGACATTTGATCGTCGGTGGAGATAAAGTAAATTTTAACGCTGCGGTGTCCTTTTTGGAACGTTCGCCTAATACGCAGCTATACAACGGTTATGGGCCGACGGAAAACACCGTTTTCACTACCGTTGCTCTGTTAGACCTTCACAAACTGAAACGTGAGAAACGGGTCCCGACAGGAAAGCTGGTAAGAGGAAGTGAACACCTTCTTTTCGATGAACACACCGGTGAATACCATAAATTGGGTATTGGGAGGCTCCATGTAACGGGAAGAGGTCTCTCGCTGGGTTACCACGATAATCCTGTTGAAACCGACAAGGTGTTTATGATTATTGACGGCACCCGATATTACGATACCGGGGACATTGTCGAATGCACATCAGAGTGCGAATTTTATTTTTTGGGTCGGCAGGACCGTCAGGTTAAATTGAATGGGCATCGGGTTGAATTAGATGACATTGAAAAGACATTAGAAAACGATCGCTCTATTGTCAAAGCACTGTGTTTTATTTGGAATAGCCATCTTGTTTCTTTGATCGAAATACATGATGAAACGGCCGATCTCGATACGATTGCTACCCGGCTACGCGCTCAATTGAGTTCCTTTTCTTTTCCTGATTTTTTAATCGAAAACACGCAATGGCCGCTCACAAAGAATGGCAAACTCGATACGAAGTCACTGATTAATCAGACGATAAACTATCTTGAAATGCGTCAAAATGATTCCACCGAATGCTCGGTGAAGAGTGTTGCTGAACAGGTGCTGGATAAGCCGGTTGAAATGCTTGATGCTGGTTTATTTGAACTTGGGTTTGATTCAATATCTATGCTCACGTTTAGTTACGAATTGAATAAAAAATTTGATATTAAAATAAATCTTCTTGATCTTTATAGCGCTGGCACATTGCAAGGCGTGGATGATTTAGTCAACAACAAGGTCAATGCTTAGAATCTATTTTTACTTTTTCGCTACCGGAAAAGTATGTCGAATGAGTGAACGTTTTTTATAGGTATTGCTGCATTTTAATTTTTAATCAAAAAAGTCATCTCATGGATTATTCATTATCCAGTAAACGACTTTAGCTTACTATTTATCAACCTTGCAAATAACAGCCAGTACTGGGCTTTATATTAATGGAGCGACATTATGACTGAGTATAGTGAAAACGAATTAAAAAACATTGAAATTGTAAAATCATTGTATACGGATGTTTTTGATACGGGCAATTGCCCTGTCGTGAACAGTTATTACCATGAGGGTGCGAAGTGTCATTTAAAAGGTAAAACGCTGCACATTGAACAGATGAAAGGGGGAATGGGGGAGTTTGTTGCTAAACATGCGTCGATCTTAACTTCTGTCGAGTCGGTCTTTGCTGCCGGTGACCGCACCTATGCTCGCCTTAATCGCCGGGCTACGTTAAAAGGTGAAGAGCAAGCCCGTGATATTGAGATCATGGTAGAAAAACGATTTGTTGATGGGAAAGTCGCAGAACTGTGGTTCATGGTCGATGACGAAATGTACAGCGAAATCTGGCTAAAACAGCCGTCAGCATAACCCGATAACCCAGGCATAGAGTGTTCATTCTATGCCTATGACAACAGGTAATTTAAAATGGATATAGCGATTACTGGCTTCTCTTTTCTCTTGCCTAGCGCAAGTAATATGGAAGAGCTGGACGCGTTGCTGGAATCCGGTCAGGATGCGTTGTCCGACCCTCTCTCCTGTGTCACCCCTCGTGAAGGTTGGGTCAGCCGGGCGGGCTATGTGCAGGGAGCCGATCAGTTTGACTACGACCTGTTCGGGATGTCACTGCGGGACAGTTACATCATTGAACCTCAACAGCGTATGTTTATTCAATGTGCGTGGCGGGCATTGGAACATGCTGGTTATAACCCTACCCGCTGCGCATTGAACGCCGGTGTCTATTCCACATCTTCCGACAGCCATTACCCCTCTTTTCTTTCAGGCAGCCAGTTAGCATTGGATAAGTACGATCCTTTCGAGATCGAGATTGGCTCGAATAAGGAACAGCAGTCATTGCGATGCGCATACCTTTTTGATCTGAAAGGTCCGGCTGTAGGGGTACAGTCAGCATGCTCAAGCGGCTTACTCTCTGTCCACATGGCGATGCAAGGGATCGCAACCGGAGACTGTGATGTGGCGATCGCAGGCGGAGCCAGCCTCCCTTATCCTCTTCATTCCGGGTATCAGTTCCAGCCGGGGATGAATCTGTCGGAAAGCGGTGTTTTATCCTCTTATTCTCAGACGGCAGATGGCATGGTTCCCGGGTTTGGCTGTGTCGTATTTGTGCTGAAATCTCTGGATAAGGCTCGCAGCGACAAAGACAGGATATACGGTGTGCTTACCGCGAGCAGCATTAACAATGACGGAAGAGCCAAATCGAGTTATACCGCGCCTTCAACCAGTGGTATTGCCAGAAACATCCAAAACGTGCTCGCCAAATCGGCGCTAAGGGTGCAGGACATCAACTTTGTTGAAGGTCACGGGTCGGGCACCAGGATTGGGGATGTGCTCGAAGTCGCGGCACTGAGAAAAGTTTTCATGAGTGATGAGCCAGCTGAAAATAGCACGGCACTGTCATCAGTTAAAGCCAATATTGGCCATTTGGATGTCGTTGCCGGTCATGCTGGCCTGTTAAAGGCTGTACTGCAAGTGTGGAATAATAAGCTCTATCCAGCAGCCAATTTCTCATCGCTTAACCCGAATATATCCTTTGAGCGGACGCCTTTTTACATCCCTGAAAAAAGCCATCGAAAGGATAATTTAACAGGCCTGGTTAACTCTTTAGGGATCGGCGGAACCAACTGTGCGCTAGTCATTCGTGGGGAAGAGTGCACTTCATTGATGGTGGAAGAGAAGCCGCAGACAGTCGTCGTCATGATTGGCGCAAATACCAGTGGACGCCTGCAGCACTTGTTGTGCCAGCTCCGGGAGGAATTAAAAAACATCTCTCATTCGCTTAACGATGTGGCCTACACCCTGACAAGACGCTCTGTGGGGAAAAGCTGTATTACAACCTTTGCTGTTGCATCTCTGAGCGATCTTGAACAGCAAATTGCCGCTACATTGCGATCAAACGTTGTCGGTCAGCCCCTTGACGTTTGTCTGAAAGAGTATAAGGGGAAAGCGATCGCGCTTAATGTGAGCGAAATTGATGCCAGGCACGTCGTCACGCTCCAGTCCACCCCTCAACCGCAAACCCAGGTGGACGACGTTCCGCGGGAAGCCACCAGAGACAATGTGGTTAGCTGCGAAGAGGCACTGCGTGAGATTTGGCTGGATAATTTTATGCTGGAATCAATAAACAAAGAAGACAGCTTCGTTGACCTGGGGGGGCACTCTATCCTCGCGCTGTCATTGGTCACTGATATTAATACCACCCTCGGTCTGACTTTGACCATGGAATGGGTTGAGAAATACGATATTTTCAATGACCAACTGAAAGAACTGAATAGACTGGCCAGTACTAAAACAGCCTCTTCGCTGATAAAAACGCTGTGTGTTCCGCCGGGCGAGAAACGAGCAACGCTTATATTAATTCACGCATCGATTTCAGGCGTGGAGATGTACAAAAGTCTGTCCAAAAAAATTGCTGGTGACATCGAAGTGCTCGGAGTCGACTCTTATAATCTCTATAATGAAAAAAAAATTAGCTCAATAGATAAACTCGCTGAAAAGTATGCGTCTGATATTTTCGAAAGTGTGAAAGATAGCACTGCTCCAGTCTTTATTGGCGGCTGGTCACTCGGTGGGCTGCTGGCTATTAAAATAACGGAATTATTAAGAGGGAAGATAGAAATCAAAGGCAACGTATTGCTGGATTCTGTTCTGTACTCTCCGGATAGCTCAGTGCTCTTTACGGATGACTATCTCTCCTGTTTTATGGATCTCAGCTATTTTTCAAATTCGATTAGCGGAGATGAAAGAGCAAGGGATAATCTCAAATCATTATTTGATATTGAAAGAAATATGGTTAAGGCATTTGCGTATTCTGGGATCAGCGTGCCCCTGCTCAATGTCGTGGCGACCGCTTCTCTTGTAGAGGTAAAAAACAAGATGCTCGCCAGTGCATTTGAGTCGTTGAAAAAGGCCAACAATAACTGGCCAGTAAGCGATTTAATGATAGTCAGGAAAATCAACACTGACCATGTTGGATTAGTCACCGAATCAAATGTTGATGACGTTTTAGATTTCATTCTGGAGTTTTTAGAACAGCATGTATAAGCATATTATTTTATTTAAATTCCAGACGTCTGTTTCTAAAACAGAGGCTCTGGAACTGCTTCACCAGCTAGGTGAGTTGAAAGATAAAATCCCCGGCATCATAAAATATAGCTATGGAATAAATGATGGTGACAATGCATATCATTCAGGATTTGAGTATGCATTCGTTATGGAATTTAGCTCGAAAAAAGACAGAGATGCCTATCAAATTAACGATCACCATCAAACCTTTATTAACGAAAGACTTAACTCTGCCATTTTAGAGGCGATTGTCTTCGATATGGTGGTGGCCGAGGAAAAGAGATGAAAGAAAAGATCGCAATTACAGGAATGGCGGGACTGTTTCCAGAAGCCAGCGACTACCACGCGTTCTGGGACAATCTGTGCCAGGGACGGGTGTCCTATCAGTCATATATCGATCAGGAAGGATACGTCAGATCGAAGGGGCAGTGCCCGAATCCGGAAACATTTGATGCGCAGCGCTATCGTCTTTCTGAAAAGGAAGCGTTAGTTATGGATCCGCAGCTGAGAAAGTTTATCGAACTTGTCGACTCGGCCTTGCTTGATGGCGAATATCACGACCCAGGCGCACTCGGAACCGTTGCGGTGATAGCGACGCAGGGCAGCAATCATACCTATCATGATCAACTGCAAAATAGCGTCGCAGAAGGGCAGACTGAAGCGCCTAATGCGCTGCTGCTTAACCTCAATAAGGGTACCGATTTTATGGCTACCCGTGTCGCCCATATATTTAACTTTCAGGGCCCGTGTTTCAATCTGCAATCCGCCTGTTCTTCGTCAATGACCGCGATTGTTGAAGCTTGCTGGATGCTGCAAACAGAGCGTTGTGATGCCGTGATTTGTGGCGGAGTGCATATCTCCTATCCTTTGGAGGAAGGCTACAAGTACGAACCCGGGTCCATTTATTCTCAAACCGGCATGTGTCGGCCTTTTGACCATAGTGCAGATGGCACCGTTCCCTCGGATGGTGGGGGGGTCGTGATCCTCAGGCGACTTCAGGATGCCGAAAAGAGCGGGGACATTATCCATGCTGTGATTTCGAATGCATTGAGTAATAATGATGGAAGGAACAAGGCCAGTTATGCCGCCCCCTCGGTCAAGGGCCAGTCGCAATTGCTGTCTAAAATCTATCAAAATTCGGCCATTACTCCTCGCCAGCTGCAGTTTATAGAATGCCATGCAACAGGAACTGTCGTGGGTGATCCAATGGAAGTTCAGGCCCTTAGCCAGTTAATGGAAAGTTTCCCTGAGGAAAACACGCTATCCCCGGTGGTCGTGGGATCGGTCAAAGGTAACATTGGCCATCTTTTCTGGGCCTCGGGCATCGCTTCCCTGATTAAGTCTGTTCTGGCACTCAAGCAAGGCGTTTATCCTGGGACGTCCAACCTGTCTCAGCTCAATGAATTACTCCGCGAGTCGGAGAAGCAGAATTTATTGTTTACGGCGGACAATATTTCATTGGATCCTGATAAGCCCTCTCTGGCCGCTATAAGCTCGATGGGCGTGGGGGGGACCAATGCGCACATTGTGATTGAAAGCTACGGCAACGCAACTTCCCACATGCTGGATAAACCGAGCCATAAGGCGGCACAGGGCTGCGTGTATTCATTCTTCTCTCAGCCGGCCCCGGCAAAAGATGCCTGCGGTGAGAAACAGACCTCAAGGCACGATCCCGCTGGAGAACAGACGCCGTTTACGTTCTCCTCCCTGTTGCCCCAGGTCTTGTCTTTCTATCAGCGAGTGCTTGGGGAGGATGATATTTACCCAGACAGTGATTACTTCGATCTGTATGGCGACTCTGTGACGGCCGTTGAGCTACTTGCGTTATTCAAATCAGAACTCGGCATTGATGTCACGACAGAAACCCTCTACAAGCATTCGACGCCCGAGGCCCTCGCGAACGCGATTGCCATGGATCCATTGTTGTGCGCCAGTCCTAAGGAGGATCGCCAGCCGGTGATTGCTCCTCTTCACCCACAGGGTTTGTTGTCACCTTATCAACAACGTTTTTATTTGCTGGAAAAGCTTCAGCGAGGCAATAGTAGTCAATATAACGTTCCAATTTGTGTCGAGGTTACGAAGGCATTTCCGATTGAATCCTTCACGCAAACATTGGATGAAATTCTTGCGCAGCTCCCTCAGTTCATTCATCAGTACCATATTACCAAAGAGGGTATTGCACTGGCGGCCAAACGTGCACAGGTCATTGAAACGGCGCTGGTGGAAGTGTCTGAAGAAGCCTCTCTGGAAATGCGATTGCAGGCCGTGTATGAGCAACGGTTTGATCTCGATAAGGGGCCGCTTTGCCGGGTAACGACGCTTCGACATGGCGCCAGAACGCTGCTGGTGTTGAATTTTCATCACATTGCGATTGATGGGACGGGCTTGCACAATTTACTGGAAGTCTTGTCCGGTGAAGAAAACGCGCCCTTAGACAGAATCCGTATTCCTCAGCGCAGAGAGCCTGAAATTTCCAATGCCAGCCTGGCGTTCTGGCAAGACTCTCTGCGTAACGCTCCGCAAACGTCATTACCGGTCGACCCCGCTCGACCGATCATGGCGAAGGAATTGATCAACGGGTCGGTGGTCTCTTGCCTTTCACCGGAACAGGTTTCAGGAATACTGGATATTGCCAGGATCCATAAGAAACCCCTCTTTGTCGTGATCTATGCTCTGTTCAATACAACCTTATCAGAATTCCTGAATGCTACCGTTATCTGCACAGGAATGACGCTGGCCAATCGCTCGGAAGCGGACAGAGCAGTAATTGACTGTCGAATGAATAATATTCCAGTTGTCGTTAATTGTGAGTCGGCACAGTTCAAAGAAATCCTGAATGAGACTGACAGCGCACTCAAAAACAGCCTGCCTCATGCTCACGTGCCGCTGGAGAGAATTTCGTCCCAGACAGGGAAAAACGGCCAGGGGGTTTATGATATTCTTTTTATGTATCAGAACCAAAACAAAGGCAATATTTTAAAATATCGGCAGTTCACGCTTTCTGAATATCCAGTGCGCTACCAGCCAGTATATGGAAATTTGACGGTCAATCTCGTGCCTGAGCAAGAGAGGATCGCAATCGAGATGATCTTTAATCAAGCGAATTACCCGCGTGAAATGGTATCAAGCCTGATGTCTATGTTTGTATCTAATATAGACCGTGCCTTGTTTAATCGATGAAACCTACATTAGACGAAAAAGTATGAATTCTACATTTATCGAAAAGTTTGAATCTATTGCGGCATTATTCCCCGCGAATATCGCACTCATATCTGGTCATCGTTCAATCACGTACTCTCAACTTCAATATCAGGCAAAGCGAGTTGCTGCCGGTATCCAGTCTGAAATCGATGACGACGTCGAGGGCGTGGTACTGTGTTTACGGAGAGATGAATCTCTAATCGTCACGATATTAGCGTGCCATTACCTTGGAATGCCTTATATTCCTGTAGACCCCAGAACCACATACAATAAAATTGAACATATCCTCTCTCAAGCGCGTTACCTGTATATCAGTAACGTGAAGATAACTGAGTGCCAAAAAACAATAGACGTCATTGGTCTGTTAAATACCAGTGCCCCTTTCGAATACAAAAACCTTATACACGCCTCACAAGAGGCCTATCGAATATATACGTCTGGCTCAACCGGTGCGCCCAAAGCGGTGATGGTCAGCCATATTGGGTGTGCTAACCTCATTGAGTACTTTTGCCATTTATTAGCATTCAAGCCCGGGCAAACATGGTTATCTTCAACGTCGATTGCCTTTGATATTTTCTTCCTGGAATACTCAGTCCCTCTGGTGAGTGGGGGAACCTTAATCTTGCTGACAGATCAAGAGATCTACTCGCCACAACAGATTGCAGCACAAGTCATACGTTGGTCACCTTCCGTGTACCAGGCCACGCCTTCATTGTTTAAAGGGTTGTTAGGTTATCTCGAGCAGGGGTGGCACTTCCAAAAAGTATTAGTGGGTGGCGAGGCGCTGTCTCCACAGCTGTCTTCAGCGTTGTTTGCACGCAGTGACTGGCTGTGCAATGTGTATGGACCCACAGAAACCACCGTCTGGTCGGGTGCGCATGTCATTCGACAAGCAGGGGATACGCGTATTGGTCAAGCAATACGTAACACCGAGATCCTGATATTGAACGAGCATCAGCAAGAGTGCGCACAGGGTGAGCCGGGGCGTATTTATATTTCCGGGGATGGCCTGGCAATGGGGTACTTTAATAACCCTGAGTTGACGGCGAGTAAATTCACAGAATTGTGTATAAGGGGTGTCAATCAACGGATGTATGACACCAATGATATTGGTTATGTGGATAACGAAGGTATCGTCAATTTTCTTCACAGAGAAGGTGGGTTTATCAAAATCAATGGGTATCGGGTTGAACCAACGGAAATAACGGATACCTTTGAAGCAATAGCGGGCGTCTCAGGTTCTGCGGTCATTTGCCTTCATGACGATCTATCTGATTCCTCAAAACTGATAGGCTGGGTGGAGTGTACGGAGGTGACTGAGGCAGCAATAAGGGCATTTCTTCAGTCAAAGTTAAATTACTATTTGATACCTCATCATATTTTCACTATTCCGGCCTTACCTTACACGCTGAGCGGTAAAGTCGACGGGAACAGGCTTGAAGAGATGAGCCGCACTCTTTTGAGTCAGGTGCCCACAGCCAGTGGCTCCTCGTCAGTGGGCGAACCCTCCGCTCTGGCATCCCATCCTGCGGGTAAAATCCTGGGTCAGTATATAGACATCACCCGGATGTCAAAAGATGACAACTTCTTTGAACTGGGGTTAACGTCAATGCAGGCCATCTCTCTGCACCTCGATATGCTTGAGTTATACCCCAATTTACAGCTGCATGAAATCTTTGAACGGCCATGTTTCGATAAGCTGATAAATGAACTTGAGTGCATATAATTTTAATCTAAGTATTTTCAAACTTAGTGGCGCATTCCAGCGGTTAGTAAGTCTGAAAAGTGGAGACGTACATGAAGGACTCTCTCATGCATGAGAAAAAAGTCATCTGGTTGATGGCACTTATTCAATTTATTAATGCTGTAGATTTTATGATCGTTATGCCTCTCGGAGCCGATCTTGCAGGTGCGTTACATATGTCGGCAGCAAATATGGGTTATCTTGGGGGGGCATACACCTTAGCTGCTGCTGTCTCTTCACTGCTGGTGGCGAAGTATATTGACAGGTTCGATCGTAAACGGGTGCTGTTAGTCATGTTGACTGGATTGTCAGCAGCTACCCTGATATGCGCGCATACCTGGAATATGAACAGCCTGATGTTTGCACGCATTCTTGCCGGTTTTTTTGCTGGCCCATTAGTCGCTATCTCTCTGGCCATTTTAACGGACTGTGTCCCTGCAGAGCGTCGTGGGCGCGCCATGGCTACTGTGATGGGGGCTTTTTCTATTGCTGCGATTGCTGGCGTGCCTTTGGGCCTCAAGCTGGCAACTATGTATGACTGGTCAATGCCTTTTCATGTTGTCGGTGTTTCAGGAATGCTTGTGGCCGTGATGGTGTTTGTATTACTGCCAGGCCTGAAAGGGCATCTTCAGGAAACGGCGTTCGTGCCACCTGATGTGTCTCTACGGGCATTAATTTCTAATCGGCGGGTTGTGCTGGCAATTTCATCGCTGGGCCTGGCCGTATTAAGTACCTTCCTTTTGTTACCAAATCTGGCCGTTTGGATGCAACTCAACGCTGGTGTCGCCCGCGACGATTTAAGTCTGTATTACCTGATCGGGGGAGGAGTCAGTGTGATTACGCTACAAATATGTGGTCGCATGGTTGACAAAATAGGGCCGCTTACCGTGGCGATTGGGCTTGCCATCGGAATTTTTGCGGTGATTTTCGACGGATTTATGCATTCTTCTGTCTTACCCACGGTAATTGTTTTTACGGCATTCACTGCGTTGACGGCAACGCGAACCATCGTTGCCGCCACAGTCAATACCACCGTTCCAGCCCCCAGCACACGAGCAGCTTTTATGTCTCTTCAAAGCATCTGCCAGCATGTATTTAGTGGCTTAGCTGCCATCCTCTCGTCATGTATCTTGGTAGAAGAGCAACAAAAGCTGCTCAACCTTGAGATATTGGCCGCCTGTGCGTTAGCCCTTACGCTCGTGCAGCCACTGGTCTTAAAGCAACTACTCAAGCATCAAAAGCTGTCAACGGCCACGCCATAAGCCAACAGGGCAAACCTGACATATTGGTACGGGTCGGGTTTGCTCAATGCAGGTGATTTATTGCTCAGGAAATTGACACATGCTTCCATTTTTAAGCCTCAGTAAAAGGGTGGTGCTTCCGCAGTTCAGGCATATGGTGCTTTGGTTCAATGCCTTCGAACTCAGGTATTTCGAGCAGTCACTCTTCCATGATTTTGATGTGGAATGCCCGGCGCTGCTAACCGGAGCAGTGAAAAAAAGAAAGGCCGAGTACTTTGCCGGTCGCCTAGCTGCCAGACGTGCGCTCCAGTTCCTTGGCTGCAAAACACTCGCTCTTCCCATCGGGAAGCATCGACTTCCTCAGTGGCCTTCCGGTTACCGTGGGTCCATTTCTCACACGCGGGCATTAGCGGTGTCGGCTGTCTGTCATCAGGAGCACTACCAGGCTGTGGGCATTGATACAGAAACAATATTCACGGCCGATCAATGTACCAGATTAACACGTGCCATCGTGTCTGAAGCCGAATGGAATGACGTTATCCTGGGGGGGAGCACTCTTACGCATCCGCAACTGGTCACTCTGATTTTTTCAGCTAAAGAAGCGTTATATAAAGCGCTTTTCCCCCACACGTTGCTGTTTCAGAATTTCAGTTCCGCAAGGCTGACGTGGATATGTGAAGAATCGGCACAGTTTCAGATTGAGCTCACCTGCGCGTGGAGTGGAGAGTATAGTGCGGGTTCTCATTTTACTGGATGGTTCAGGTTTTTTGATCATACCGTTGTTACAGTGATTGCTGAATGCACCCCGCCAGCCCTTTGACCTGGCGTTTCCCGACCGGACAGGCCCCTTTGACCGATCCTTTCGTTATATCTGAATGACTTTACAGACGATCTGATTTTTTATCTGACACGGGAAGTGTTTCTTTTATGAATGTTAAGCATGACGTTAGAGAAAGTCATTGTAAAAACAGAGAGAAAAGGAAATGATTTTGAATTCTGAAGATATTAAGGCGTTGTATACTGAACGCAGGCCAACAAAACATGATGATTACTACCAGCATATTTCCAGCTCTGTGAGTGAAATATTTAAGGTGGCAAGGAATATAGTAGAGCATTATAAAGGGATTAATAAATATAAAATTAGCCCTGAAAGGTACAACGACATTGATATCACTCAGCCTGAAATCATACTGGACAGATTGTCTGATGCTGGTGTGACATCCATTATTAATCCAATCCCCTTTGAAAATAAGCTCGTCGGGCACTGTTTGACCCTGGCCATCGTGGCGCTTGACATGATGAGGTACAAAAAAATCCCTTCCAGATTACGGTACGCCTATTGTACCTACTTCAGTCAGGATATTTACCCAGAGCAAATTCTGATTGAATATTGGTGTGAGGACAAGGAAGCCTGGTTATTGGGTGATCCCTCAATGAACCAGGAAGTACTGGATCACAATCAGATTTCGGTAAGTGTGAATTTTTGTAATGTAGATAACACGCTGTCTCAACCTATTCACCAGGTATGGTATTATCTAAGAAAAGGTGAGCTGGATTTCACTATGTACCGTGGTATTAATGACAGGCAAGGAAGAAAACAGGTAATAGAAGAGGTGGCTCGGATATTTGTGAATGACCTGGCAATGATGAACAATCTTTTATTATCGGTTTATGATTATGTTCTGACCCCGTATCAGTCGGACCATCTCAGCGCAGAGTTGCTGCAATATCTGGATGAGATTGCGGATGAAATGATGGCCTCGCCCGGTTGCCTCATCGCTTACGATGAATCCAATCTTATTCGCTACCGGCCACGAACTGCGGTGAGGAAGAGTGTCTTCAGAAGAGAGGAAGAGATATTTGAGGTATAAGTGCGTTACCATTATTCCAACTGAATGGGTCATCTGTTTTACCCTCTGTCCTGGAGGTTGGAGCAGCAGTAGCCAGACAGGCCAGAATGGTTCCACGAGCAGAGTCAGGTAGCGGACCGGGAGAGATCGGACCACTTTTTTGTCCCATGTTTCTTTCTCTTATGTTTTAGTTTCTGTCTCATATGTTTTAATGTGCAACATTTCATAGTCTCAAAGCGGATAGAAGCACTGTATGCCGCTCATGGCAAAACATACATCGACTAGGTTCAGGAAAAAGGTCATCAATGAGTTGGATTGAACGAATTAAGAGCAACATTATCTCCACCCGCAAGACTAATATCCCGGAAGGGATATGGACCAAGTGCGACAGCTGTGGTCAGGTTCTGTATCGCGCAGAACTGGAGCGTAACCTGACGGTTTGCCCTAAGTGCGATCATCATATGCGTATCGGAGCACGCGCTCGTCTGCATAGTTTCTTGGACAAAGGAACGGCAGTGGAGCTGGGGGGCGAGATTGAGCCGAAAGACGTGCTAAAGTTTCGTGACGCCAAAAAGTACAAAGATCGCCTGAGTTCAGCGCAGAAAGAAACCGACGAGAAAGATGCGTTGGTGGTGATGGAAGGCACGCTGTTCGGCATGCCAGTGGTCGGGGCGGTATTTGAATTCTCCTTTATGGCTGGCTCGATGGGCTCTGTGGTTGGTGCGCGTTTCGTTCTGGCTGTCGATAAAGCGTTGGAAAAAAACTGCCCGCTGGTATGCTTTACCGCATCCGGCGGTGCGCGTATGCAGGAATCGCTGCTGTCGCTAATGCAGATGGCGAAAACCTCTGCGGCGCTGGCGAAGATGCAGGAGCGGGGGCTACCCTATATCTCGGTGTTGACTAACCCAACCCTTGGCGGGGTTTCTGCAAGTCTTGGGATGCTCGGCGACCTCAACATCGCCGAACCGAAAGCGCTCATCGGCTTCGCCGGGCCTCGCGTTATTGAACAGACCGTGCGTGAAAAATTACCGCCGGGGTTCCAGCGCAGCGAATTTTTGATTGAGAAAGGCGCCATCGACATGATTGTTCGCCGTCCTGAAATGCGCTTTAAACTTGCCAGCATCCTGGCCAAGCTGCTGAATCTTCCTGCGCCTAATCCAGATATGCCGCACGAAGACGTTGTAGCACCGACGTCACCTGATCAGGAACTTAATGCATGATAATTCGAGGGCAGGGCCATCAGGCACTGCCCTTTTTTTTATTGCAATGCTCCGTTCTGATTAGTGACCCTGATTCAACATCCTGCTCCATTCAGAAACAGAATTCTGGCATGACTAATACTCCCCCCGAGCGGAGGTTGAGCCGATGAAAAAGTCACGATTCACTGAAGAACAGATTGTCTTTGCCCTCAGGCAGGCTGAACTGGGTACATCAGTACTGGAGGTCTGTCGCAAGCTGAGTATCTCCGATGCCACGTTCCATACGTGGCGCAAGCAATACGGTGTGATTTCCCCATCTGAACTCAAGCACATGCAGCAGCCTGAGGAAGAGAATCTCAGGCTGAAAAAGCGGGGTGCCGATCTGAGCCTCGACAGGGCCATGCTGCAGGATGTGTTGCCAAAAAACTAACGCTGGCGCGACTGGGTCCGGGATCTGCAGGCACGCTACGGAGCCAGCGAAAGGCAAATATGCTTTGCCCTGCGGTAGATTAGCCCCATAGATCACCAGACACTTCGCCTCTCTTAAAATAAGAGGTAGTCTTAGACCTATGTTTAACACCAGTCAGAATAATAAGATGGTTGAAGTGTTATCAGGACCTGAGCGGCGTCGCCGCCGTACACCGTCGGAAAAAATAGCCATTATTCAGCAGACAATGTAACCCGGTATGACCGTGTCTCATGTCGCCCGCCTGCATGGCATCAATGCCAACCAGATTTTCAAATGGCGCAGGCAATACGAAGACGGCTCGCTAACTGCCGTGGCTTCAGGTGAAGAAGTTGTGCCTGCTTCTGAACTTGCTGCCGCTAATAAGCAAATCCGTGAACTACAGCGCCTTCTGGGCAAAAAGACGATGGAAGCTGAAATACTTAAAGAGGCCGTGAAGTTCGGTCGGGCAAAAAAATGGATTGCGCATGCGCCCTTGTTGCCCGGGGACGACGAATAACCGACGTCTGCCGAAGTATTGGCGTGTCGCGTGCGCAGCTGAGTATCAGGGTTCGCCGGTTGTCTGACTGGCAGGATCACCGGCAACAACCCCGTTTTGACGATAACGCGGTGTTGTCCCGGATAAATACGGCTGTGGCCAGCCTGCCCACGTACGGTTATCGACGGGTATGGGCACTGTTGCGACGAGAATCTGAGCGTGACGGGCAGCCTGTAGTTAATGCAAAACGGGTGTACCGCATTATGAGTACTCACCATCTGCTTCTTGAGCGAAAACCTGCGGATAACCACCGGAAGCGTGCCCGTAAAGGACGCGTGGCAGTGGCTCAGAGCAACCGACGCTGGTGTTCAGACGGCTTTGAGTTCCGCTGCGATAATGGCGAAAAGTTGCGGGTAACCTTCGCGCAGGATTGTTGTGACCGGGAGATCATCGACTGGGCCGCAGGCACAGGTGGCTATGACAAAGAAACCGTGCAGGATGTCATGCTGGGTGCGGTAGAAAAACGCTTCGGAAGGCAGTTGCCAACAGAGCCACTGGAATGGCTGACGGACAATGGTTCGGACTACAGGGCACATGAAACGCGGGCGTTCGCCCGGATGCTGGGCCTGGAACCCTGCACGACAAGAGTGCGTAGTCCGGAGAGCAACGGCATAGCAGAGAGCTTCGTGAAGACGATAAAGCGGGATTACATCAGCATCATGCCGAAACCGGACAGCCAGGCTGCGGTGATGAATCTGGCGGTGGCGTTCAGCCATTACAACGAACATCATCCGCATAGTGCACTGGGACATCGCTCACCACGGGAATATATACGCAGGAAGTTATCACAATCATAAGAGCAAAAACGTCTGGATATATAGGGTCAAATCCATCCTGCATAGCCTTTTGGATCTCAGAAGACGAGGGTTCGCTATCGTAGCCTGTAAGTAAAACCGCCAAGGACAGGACTGCTACTGTTGAAAGTTTATTCATTTCTTAATCCCTTATTTGAACTTGTTGGTCAGTGTGTTTCTGTGGATTTGTTGAGTGTCTGGTCGAAAATTTCGCACCATTGCTTCAACTGCATTTCTGTATCCCGGATCCCTCGTTCATGGTGGAACCGACCTTTCCGTGGGTGAAATTTGATTTGCCACTCTGGGATTTCGATGTCTTTGACTTCAATGAAGAACCCTGAGTTCTCGAAGTTTTTAAGGCGGGTTAGGTTGTTTTGACCTTTAGCTCCTGCCATACCGACTAAATCAAGAGCTACGATTTCCCCTCCATTAGCCAGGTGGTATCTCCAGCCTTTGACTTCACTGAACTTGTAAGCCTTTTTACGCTTACCAGCCTCGAGAGTTAGCAACTCACGATTCGTATCAATCGTCATTTTGCTGCCCTGGAATTGATGGCTCCACAATCCATTGTCATTGACGTTCAGCAGGTCGACTGTGGAGGCGTTTGCCCTTTTATGTGTGTATGACACATATGCCGTAAGGAGTAAGAAGAAGGCAGGTAATGTCCACATGAACAGGAACCCTGCAGTGTCTTTTGGATTTGAATCAGTCAGTATCCACACAATCACCAGTACAACAATCCATAACCTGATAGAACGAAAGAACGAAGGTTTACGTACTTTCTGACCATTCAAAGCCGCTGTATCCATTTTATATACCTTTAACGTTATGTGATTCATAACTAGCTGATTGGTAACTGCTTTTACGACGCATTTTTGAACGAGTTCAAAACTTAAGCAAATCACTTGTACCGATCGATGATCTTATTTTGATAGTTTATAACTATCATATATAGTTTATCGATCTGTAAAAACGATCAATTATTTGCTCAAATAAGGACTTAGGCTTGAAAATTTTGTTGAGGCAGGAGTTTATCGAAAGGGCACTGCTGCGCGTTCAGTCAGTATTTCGCTGCTGGCTAATGGCTCAGATAACTCAGGCTCAGCTAAGAGGACTGTATGAATTGTCGCAAATGAGGATTTTTGGTGGAGAAACGTCTTACCTGCCTTTTTGAGCAGGTCTATGAAAGTGGCCAGGTAAGGAATGCTCAGTAGCCAGCTCAATACCCTTGTCATGAAGAAGTCAGCGATTCTGGTTTGCTCGCTTGGCTTACGCGTCATGTCGAGCAGTGTCTGCGCTTCAGTTGTCTCTGACGCTCTAGCTCTATGTTCATACACAGGAGGAGGCGTACCTTCGAATTCCAAAGCAGCTGGTAATGACGGTGTAATAGCTACCTTAGCAGCTTCTATAACTGAATCACTCGTCTCATCACCTCCCATAGCCGAAGCTTTCAAAGTTAAGAGCAGAGGATTGTCACGTTCGGGTTCGTAGAGAAGCTTCTTTTGCAGGTTGGCCCATGAGTAAGACTTTCCCAGTTGGGAAGCTTTGAAGGCGATCCCGGAGTATTCGAATGAGAAACCATTCATGCGGTCCGTGGAGGAAATGTTGGGTATTGTCGCTATACCGTTCTCAGCAAGCGCTTCAACGAAGCCCGAGATATCATTGGCATTGGTAAGGATCTCGTCGATAGTGTTCTGTAAGAACGTCTTGGGCGTTGGCTGACCTTCACGCTTCTCCTTCTGTTCCTCATTTCGTGATAGCCTTTTACGCTTACTGGATAGGGAAGGGCTATGTGAAGGCGAGGGACCTTTTGTTTTAGTCAGTTCATGCGCTATCTCAAGCTCCTGAATTACTCGCGTGCTGATTAGATTTTCATTCCTGCCCAGGTAAAGCTTCCCTCCAATAAGATCCACTCTGCTCGCAATGATATGAATGTGTTGGCCGGCCTCATCGTCATGTATTATATAGCAGCGTAGGTGCGTCTCACTGAACCCCATGCGATTCATGTAGTCGTCAGCAAATGACACCCATTGTTTTGTCGTGAGTGATTCACCAATAGGTAGGCGAAGCGAGTTGTGCCAAACCGGTTTGGCAACGTCAGAGCGAAGTGAAGCAGAAGCGCAGAATTCAGCAATCAGATCTGTTGCCGAATCGCCCAACATGTTCCTGCCGATAACAACCGGATCGGTTTTATGGTGCTTTCCTGGCTTCAACGCATATAGAACAACTCCTGCGAAGCTCTTACCTCGCTTGATCTTCTGCATGCCCTTCATTAGAGGGGATACTCCATAGATCAGCGGTAAGGAGGCGAGAACGAAGCTCACTAATTTGCCGCTTTACGGCGAACAGTTCAGTCTTTGTAAGAGGGTTACATGACTGCTTTGCGTTAAGGTGGTTAACAATCTCATTGAGCCTGTGATTTATCTCGCCAAATATTTTCCATGCCGCTCTGTTGATCTCTGGAACGACAGGAGGTTGGGTATTTAAAAGGCACATGCGAAGCCACTCGCCCTTAGCGTGTTGCTTACGCTCTTGATCCAAAATATTTAGCTCTGAGTTATTGAGTCTGACGCTGACGCAATGAATACGTAGATTTTCTGCAAGGGGAGGGCGGTATATATCTTTCATATAATCTCCATTTCTAAAAATAAGCATATTCCTTATGCCTGTTCTATTTATAACCGATAGATGAATTATGTCAACGATGTAGGTTTTGACTTCCCTTTTTCAACCGAAGGGCAGAAAAAGCAAGGCTACTCAGCTTCGCTGAGTTAGCCCTTGCTTAAAAAAACATTTAGTATCAATTGACAATGTAAATAAAGATGATAGATGTATATAAAATGATGAAAGAGAGATGTCTAATGCGTGATTATATTAAAGGAAATGGATGGCTCATAATAAGCTTGGTTTTTATACATGTTTTTTCATGGGGAGGCTTTTGGATCTCAACAATTACTGATGAAGCTAATTATTGGGTAGTATTATTTAATGCAGCACATTATGCTATAGGTGTTGTGGATGTCATAATGTGCGCTCTACTATTTATGTTTTTATTCTACAAATTAATTATTTTTTCTGCTAATTTTTTTAATAATGGAAATCGCAATATTATAGAAAAATAGTTCTTTATCAGTCTGAATGTTTACACTGTCATTACTTTTGAAAAGTAAAGCTCTTTCTTGGAAAAACTCAATTAATGAGATCCATGCTTTAGCAAAAGAACAATTCACTAATAAAAGTTGCCAGCATAGATAACCTATGTTGGAACATAAAAAACTATGTTCTTTGATGGTTTCATATTTATTAAAATCAAAAAAATAATAATAACTTGCGATTGCAGCCGATAAGAATAATAAAAGGTCATTTAGTGCCTTAACGGACTTTCCCTTCCAGTAAAACCATGCTCCAATCATAACTGAAGTTACTAAAATGCATATAGAGATTGCTGGTGTTCCTTCTAATTTACACTCGCGCACTCCTGACTTAACTTGCGGAGATAGGTATAAACTTAAGATGAGATAAACCAATGAAAATGCAATGAATAATGTTAGTAAAAATTTTAATAAGTCTTTAGCAACGTAATGACTCAATTTTTTGTTAGTTTTCATTGTTTTAATTCCTTAATGATATCTGAATTTCAAATGACATCTTAGTTTAAGATGTCATTATATTTAATTTATTTTCAGTTGTTGGTTGTAATTATAATTAAGTTGTCATTACAGTGAATAATCCCATTTTTCTTAAGGGCTTCGATTGAAAGTGTGATTCTATTTTTTAATATTGAGCTTGTTGACTTATAACCCAACATTTTTGAAATGGCAATTATGATCTCGTCATTAGTAGCGCCGAAACCATGAGATATAGTCTTTGTTATCCCAGTGGAAATTTCTTCGAGCGAAATATATTCGGGTTTTCGCAGCGTTTGAGAGGTAACAAATTGGCGATCTCTAATCAACAATTCTCCTTCTTTTATTAACAAAAAATCACCATTGGAATAAGTTCTAGTGTTCTTAATAGCGAGGCTTATAGCATTATTAACACAAGCCTCAATACGAGCTCCTGCACGTTGTAGTCCCCATGCAGACCTGATACGAGTGATTACTTCATTCACATGTATTGGAGCTTCAACAAGAACAATTTGCTCAACTATCTTGGCGAGCACGCCAACTGGTGTCTCATGAATCGGGAATCTTGTGTCAACGTCAGGAACCGCCTCAACATATGGCACAGCTTCATTGAAACTGCCTTCAATTGTCTCTAGACCAATCTCTGTGACAGTCTCTCTTTCTACTGTCACTATCTCGACAGGTACAGCTCTTGACCGAGATAGAGAAGTTTCAGAACGATTTTCGAGCTCTTTCTTAGCCGCCTGAATAGCAGAGAGAGTTTTCTGTAGTTGCTCTTCGGGGCGTTGAAACCAATCCGTGCTCCAAATCCTGTGAATGATCCAACCATGATCCTCAAGCACTGCCTGACGCAGACGATCTCTTTCTCTCGAAGATCGGGAAGAGTGGTAAGTCATACCATCGCACTCAATCCCGATAAGGTAGCGGCCCGGCATATCAGGGTCGGCAATGGCTAAATCAATAAAGAAGCCTGCAATGCCAACTTGAGGGTGGACCTGGAAGCCTTCTTTTTGCAGAGCATTTGCAACCTGTTCTTCGAACACACTGTCCATTGAACGGCCACTTTGTTCTGCAACTGACAGGCGTCCTGTTCTTGCATACTGCAGGAAAAGTTTAAAAGCAAATACACCTCTGCCTTTAGCTCTTTCAAGAACTATATCTTCGTCAGTGATCGATGCATAAACTTCGCAACGTCTCTTGGCTCGACTAATAAGAACGTTCAAACGTCTTTCACCACCCTCTGAACCAAGAGGCCCGAATTTCATTGCCATGAAGTTTTGTTGATTTCTGGCATATCCAACAGAAATGATAATAACGTCTCGCTCGTCGCCTTGGATATTCTCGAGGTTTTTAACAAAAAACGGTTCACTTGGGTGCGCATAGAAAAAATCCTCGAACTCAGGGTTCAGCCTGCGAAGCACTTCAAGCTCGTCCTGAATGCGCTTTCTCTGGGTAACAGAAAAGGTAGCAACACCTAAAGATAGATGAGGGTGGCTTCTTGCATGTTCAAGAATTGCTGTTGCTACGCGTTTTGCTTCGTTTGCGTTGCTTCCAGATTCGAATACGCCATCTTCAACTTTATGGAAACGTAGGCCCATACCTGCTTCTTGTGTATAGGGGCTGGGAACTATAAAAAGCTTGTTTTCATAAAACTGGCTATTCGACACAGCAATCAATGACTGGTGACGACTTCTGTAATGCCAGCGAAGCATTTTTTGAGGCAACCCTCTGGCAACAAAAAGTCCAAGTATGCTCTCAATGTCCGCCACTTGTGCTGACTCGTCATCATCCTGCTCATCTGCGGAACCTGTCATTTTGGCGAAGAAAGAAGTTGGAGGTAACTGACGTTCGTCTCCTACAACGACCATCTGCTTACTTCGTGCAATAGCGCCTAATGCATCTACAGGTTGGATCTGACTGGCTTCATCCATTACCAGTAAATCAAACGACTGCTTACCTGGCACTAAAAACTGGGCAACTGAAAGAGGGCTCATCATCATAACTGGCTTTAAGGCCTGAATAGCTGCACCAGCTTTTGTCATGAGCTGTCGAATCGCCATATGACCGCGTTTGCGTGCCATCTCACCCCGCAGTACACCCACAGGGCCTACGCCAACTTTAGAGGGAATTGCTCTGTGGTGAGCTCTTACGACTTCAAAACTCGAAGCTTTAATTCTTCGCAGATCCATCTCAGCGAAGCTTGCTACTCTTCTTGAATGCAAATCACCATCAAAACGAGCCAGTTCTGGCTCATCTTCGACCATTAAAGACAGAATTGAGTCGAAATAAGTCCTGTCAAAAGTACCTAGTAAACGTTCGGAGGAAAGAACTCCACTACTCAAATCGGAGATTAATGGATAAATACCAAATGTTTTCGCCAGCTCTACACGGTTTTGCCAGGCAACCCATTTTGAAAGTTGTTCAGAATTATCTATCCAAAGAGTAATCTTGTCATAGACTAGATTAAATGGTATTTCATGAACATTTTCATTTTTTAAAATTGATTCATAGGAAGATTTAAGAGAAGTAATCACTGATGTGAGTTTGGCAAACTGCGCTTGAATAGACTCACTCAAACTTCTTGATTTATGAACTAAACCCTGTCTGTCATCTATTTTAGACGCTAAGATTCTTAAGTCGTCATTTGATTCAATCCAGGAATGAGATTGAAGTAACAGATCCCAGTCACTGTTTTCTTTCAACCATAATGGATACATGGTTGATTGAGCCAAATTATCGAAAGTATGAATGATATTCATTTTTTGCTGGGCGCTTGATAACAAACTCAACAATTCAATACGTTCAGAAATAGAGGATTCATTTTTGACGAAAACATTTTTATACGCGGAGTCCATAGTGCTTAGCATATCAGACTTTACAAGGAGTGATTCCAGTGGAATGCTTTTAACGGAATAATAGTTATCAAAATACTCTTCTGGCGTGGCTCCCAATGAATCCCAAAGAATACGACTTTCATCTAAAACTTCATGGGTGAGTTTTTTAAGCTGACTCACTTGATATGCTAAGGCGTCTTTGTTGGAGAGGCGACTTGCAATTATTCGGGCTTCAGAGTTGATACCACGTAAGGTACGCATCCATTCGACAAGTGATTTCAGCAATTCACTATCGCTATTCTCTCCTCGCCAGTCTGAACCAAATGCAGACTGTCCGAACTCATTCAAATCAATGATGGATTTTCTTAATTTCTGTGCTTTTATCAACAGATCGAGGTACTCAACCTGCTGAGGGATCGTCAAACCTTTATCATTTATCAATGAAAGGGTAAGCTTTTTCGACTTTCGCCATTCGCTATTAAGGAATTTAAAAACGCCAGTGTTGTTTTCAAGGCTGTTTCGTGTGCTTTCTACATCTGTTTCCCACGCCTTTTCAACAAAGATGAGATTGATTTTTTCTTTATAAATACTAAGTTGTTTAATATCTGCAACCAGACTTGCCGCTTTTTCAATACCACCTTCCCAGACTGTGGCAATGAATGCTTCTGGACTCACATTTGGAGCTTGAGTAATACTTTCACCCAGCTCAATTAGACTTTCAATCTCACTTAAATTCGAGAATCCGATTTTAGAACCCAACTCCTGCTGCAATCTTGAAGACTCTTTTAAGATTCTAGGTGTAAGTGTCTTCAGTCTATAGGCAGTAGTAAAAGCATTAATATTAACATCTACAGGTAATTTACGATAATCTTCTGAAAGGCTGGCGACCTCGGTGTTGAATTTATCTGCATGTAATTCTTTTTCAAGCTTGCTGTAGAGCTCTTTAAATGAGAATCCAGTTTCAATTAACGTCTTTGTCTCATCTTTAGAAGTGGCCCATAATGGCGAACTTAATGATTCAGGTGATAAATTAGGCGCTGAGTTAATTAATTCAGCTATTAGAATGAATTCATGTAACTCTTTTAATGAGCCTATATGATAGGCTTCATTGGTAAGTTTAGAAAGATTGATAGACTCTTCAATAGAATCTGAAAGTTCAGACTTCAGGTTCGTTAATGAGGCAGTGAGTCTTTCAACTTCACTAGGAAGTATCTCAGTTCTATCGATACCATTCCATGGGTGCGAATCAGGAATGCCAATATCACTTATCCTCTCAATTAATTCATCAATAAGTGCATGTCTTTTGGAGAAATCGTCGCTACTCCATGATTTATACCCGCTTAGCTTATAATCGTTAGGGTCAAAACCTGATTGTCTGAGACGTACCAGTTGCGCCATAACCTTATATGGCGTTAAGCCTGATGGCATGTACGTTTTATGAATCCTTGCGGGGTGATTGTTGAGGATATCTCGGCTTTCTGTGAGATTATTGACTAATGTATCTGGGAATTCTCCTCGAGGTGAACCAAGTTCCCAGACTCGCTTCAGTTCTTCAAGGAATGCTCTTTTGTTGGTTTTATTGCTATGTAGCTCTAAACAAGCATCTCCAACACCCGCCTGATCAAGTCTGCGCTTAACTACTTCAAGGGCCGCCATCTTTTCAGCTACAAACAATACTTTTTTACCGTCTGCGACTGCTGAAGCTATGATGTTAGCGATTGTTTGAGATTTACCAGTCCCTGGGGGACCCTGAATAACCAAGCTTTTACCATTACGTACTTCGTGAATGGCAAGAGTCTGTGAGCTATCACTGTCCAAAATATGAAGCATTTCTCGGGGAGGAATAACAGAGTCAATTACAATGTCGTCAGAGATTAACTCTCCACCAGAGAAGCCTGTTTCTAAAAGACATTTTATTGATTCCTGATCTGTGATTTTTGAATCAGAAGGCCAGTTATCAGGATCTAAATCTGTATACATCATAAATTTTGCATAGGAAAACAGACCTAGATTGACTTCATTTTCTAATACTTCCCAACCTTCTTTCAATGATATAGCTTGTTTTATCTCTGCGAAATAATTCGTTAAAGAAAAATCCTCATCGATACTCAGGGGAGGTAGGGTTATTTGGTGAACACGGCTGAGGAATGTTTCAAGTGACAGGTTGCTAACAATGTCCTCATCCCTAGCTTTAATTTTAAAGCGTTCTCCTGCTTTAGCTCGCATTAATTCAACTGGTAATAATAAAATAGGGGCATGGCGTATGTTTGCTTTATTATTAGGATCTATCCATTTAAGCGATCCTAGAGACAGAAACAGGATATTTACGCCTTGTTCTTCTTCAAGGGTTTTTGAGTCATAATATAAATCTAATAGCTTTTTTTGTAATGTTTTTGGCGTGAGCTTGGTCTGGAGTTTTGTATCATTGTGGTTGGTTTCGGAGTCATCTAAGAAAATAATATCTTCGGACTCTGAGTCTGTCTCACTGTTCTCATTGTTTTCATCTGTCTTTTTATCTTCTCGACCATGAAGAAAAGTAAACGGCTTGCCTTCTTCAAAAAGCATCTTGAACAAAATGTCAGATCTTTCATTAACTACTTCCAAAAATTTTGTAGTCTTTGATTTTGGTATGTTAAGTAAACGATTTCTAGCTGTTAGATCGAGTAACTCTGCTCGCGACTTTTCAAGTTTCTGACTGAGTGACAGATTTGAGTTTTTGTAAAGTGAGCCTTCGATTTCGTCCATTACGCATAACCTTTGAATTGAGGATTTTACCTTGCTTATCAGTGCATTATCACTTTATAGCTAAGTAACTAAAATTTTTCTATACATATTAGAGTGTTTTGATATAAAAATTAAGAATTTTCTAATTAATATTGAGTTGTATTTTTTAACTCTTAAAAATCATTCACTTAAAAAATACCGTACAAGTCGTAGCTAAGGTTAAAGGAGTTTGACATAAGTAAGATTGATGCTTTGGTGCTTTAAAGGTCAGAAAATAGGTAGTCAAGTTACAGGTAATTTATACCCACACAGCATAAAGTTGTGAAAAAGCTTTAGTTAGGATTATAAAATTTTATCCCTAATGTTGGTACAGATATATTATTAGGTAATTTATTGAATGCTTTAAGTGGATACCAGGAACTGGTTTCCAGATATAACTAAAGTTAATCTTCACAAGTATCTAATTTTATTACAGAATTTCGAGAGGCGACTTTTAAATACTGTTAATAGTGCTTGAAGCGAGTTACGTATGACTCCAGTAATGTTTATTCACTACTCAGATTATGTGTCTAAACCCGGCTGGATTCGAGTGTAAACCTCCATTCAAGCCAGGCAATACGACACTCAGATAGTATCTCGGTCAGAACGAGATTTAGCATTAGTTGTATCTATGTTCATCTTGCTATGAACTCTTAAAAATTAGACCTTGATCAAATCCCTATCAGTTTGTCAAAAGATTTCTTGATACAGCCAACTATTGATCATATTTTGAACAGGAGGATTCCCTTTCAAACATTCACAGGAGAATTTCTATGGCACTTAAGCCTGGTCCGAAACGAATTGCTGATTCAACAGGACAACCTGATCAGCGTCAACGTGATAACAAAAAAACTCCGGGAAACAACCCAAAGGTAAAACCTAGTAAAAATTCCAAACCTTAGTAATTTCTAACTAGTAACAATTAAAAGCCTTGCGGGGCTTTTTTTGTTTAAAGTATAATAAAAATTTAGATGATTATGTGGATTTTTTAACCAAGGCCTAACTTATTATTTATTGATGAAATTTATGTTCTTTTGTTAGGTTGATTTTTTTCGTTCAGGAGTGAGTTATGCCTATTAATATGTAAATGTAGTGGTTAGAGAGAAATCGTTAAAATCAATTTTTTTATCGCATTGAATCCAGTTATCTTAGTTGCATTAATAAAAATGCTCTTCCTGAAAATTATTTTGGTAATCTTCCTGGAGACCTTCCCCAGTATATGAGTATCCCGATTTTATTTTTTAGCTGAGGTGACTGCACACAACTTTCACGTTTAGTGGTCAGTTAAGCCATAAAGCTTGCATTTCAAATTTCACAAGAAGAGGTGGTTGCTTATTGACCTTTTGTTAACCATATAAATAATATTTCATATCGATTTTGGTTTTTTAAATAAAAAAATATCGTTTATTTTTAGATGCAAGGCTTAAAATAAGTGAAAACTATTGAAGCAATTCAGGTTTATAAAAGTGATGATGAGTTACAAAACCTTCTAAATGCTTGGATTAATGCCATCATACGTTATACCTCAACTAATGAGTATGATAACCCATGGTGGTATAATGAAAGGGCTTCGCTAAGTGTTTTAGCTGGTGCCGCATGGACGCTGAAAAATTGGCTCGCTTTGGAAGAGTTTTCTACGATGAAGCGTTACCGCACTCTTGTACCTGGGGTTGATAGCGGGTCTCTGCGCCATGGTCGTTGTGATTTGTTTGTTCAGTCCCCAAACAGTAGTTTTGCAATTGAAGCAAAGCAAACTGTGCAGTCTATTGGGTCTCGTTCCGATGGCAATACTTATATTGCTCGTGCGATGCGAAGGGCTTGGGAGGATTCTGGATACTTGAGTAAAAAGGAAGCGTATCGTCGATTTGCTGTAACATTTATTGTTCCCTATATACCAGTAAATGAAGTTCTTAACGAAGAGGTTGGTGATAATGAGGTATGTCCTGTAAAAGTAGAGAAAGCTGTCAACGATTGGTTAAGCAGCCATCATATTTTTTCTGAGAACCCTGTGAAAAATGCTAACTATGCTTATGTTTTCCCTAAATTAGGTAATAAGAATTACTCGCTTAATAGGAAGCACTATCCTGGTATAATTGTTTTTTTTGAAGAACGCTTCCGTGCACATCGTCAAAAAAATTCAAACGATCAGTAATTCTTCTGAGTCTTTATCTTGCATGATGTAAGATGCTTTTATTTTAACACTAATATATAAAATATTAGTGTTTTTAACAATACACTGAATTTTAACTGCTTGGTATTAAATATGTTTTAAGGAGTGTTGTTTCAATAGAACACATAAAGTGATAATGAAATATGATGCTAATCAGAATGTTCGAATCATTAGGGTTATCCCCATTTTAACCCAAGTGATTTTAGAAATTAATACATGGCTTTTTAGAAAGTTTTTATGGCGTTAGCGTTCTCACCCTACAGGCTATCCAGATAGTCAGCCCACCATTGCAAAATGAGTTTCGCTCTTCTAAACATTCTGGTTTATGGATGTAAGTTTCCCAAACGCTATTTCGCTCTTGATGGCTTATTTGTTTCTCTACGGCGTCTCTTAACTTCAGCAGATTCAATTTTTAACTTGCCGTATTCTGCTGCTGTTCTTTCTATAGAACTCATGCCGCGAGCTGTAAACTCTCACCCGAATCCTATTGTGATAATGTTTACATGATAGCTTTTCATGCAAATGGGTTAGTTGGACATAATTAATAGAATAGACGAATTTGAGGCTTTTATATCACCGCTATTCTATCCGAATCGGTTTAGTTTAAACATCTCTAATGAGAATAGTAATAAAGTGGTGGAATAAATAAATCCTGGTTTTATCAATAAGGTGGTGTTTAGAGGGTTAATAGAGTTGCCAAGGTAATGAAGCGTGAATACTAAATAAACAGCAAGCGCTGCAGAGCCTAAAATAGGGCCTATGTCGGCGGTATCGTTTGATTGAAGAGTCTCATTGAATTTATTGATTAACTTTTCAATTGTAAGGAATATTAAACACGCGATTACCATTCCAGCAAGTAATTTTGATATATTCGTTGTCGAAGGTTCTTGTAATGCTGTTGTTTTTTGAAAAATTGAGCATGTCGATAACCCTCCAAAAACGTAGAGTATTGGGCGTGTACTAAATTTTTCCAAAATTTTTATAAAAGTATCCATGATATTTTTCTTCCTAAACTCGATTTTAGCTAATAACTTTCATAATTAATTATTTCTTTAATATTCAAAAAGAGCTGTGACGCTTAGGCACCCGCTTGCCGCAAAATCAACATGCTTTCCCCACCAAGCCATCATTTCTTTTCGTTGATCAAGATACTGAGAACGGTTGTAAGCTCTCCTGACCTCATTGGTATCAATGTGAGCGAGTGCAGCTTCAATGACGTCAGGTTGAAATCCCTTCTCGTTGAGAACAGTTGAAGCTATGGATCTCATACCATGCGCTACAAGGATATCTTTGAAGCCCATGCGCTTTAACGCCATGTTTGCTGTCTGACTGTTCATTGGTTCAAGAGGGTTACGGTAACCGGGAAAAACGTGTTGTCTGTGCTGGCTGATTGGCTTCATAACTTCTAGCACAGCAAGAGCCTGCTCAGACAGCGGTACAATATGCATACGTTTCATCTTCATGCGACCAGCAGGAATGTGCCATTCCTTTGTCTCGAAGTTGATCTCATCCCAGCGTGTCATCGCAGCTTCTGCCGGTCGTGTCATTGTAAGGAGCTGCCATTCGATAAGACAGCGCGTCTGTCTGCCAATGCTCGCAAATGCGAGCTTCTTCATAAGCAGAGGTAGCTGTTCAGGTAAGAGGGCGGGGCGATGTTTTACTTTTGGCTTATGGAACGTCTTACCGATTTTTGCCGCTGGGTTTGAAGTGACTAAGCCAGAGTTCAAAGCGTAATCCATAACCTCATTAATACGCTGACTCAACCTTTTAACAGTTTCGAGTCTGCCTGCAGCATGAGTTGGGCTAAGGGATCCAATAAACTGTTGGGCTGTAATGCTGGAAATAGGCATAGAGCCAATATGTGGGAACACATATTTACTCATTGAACGCCAGATATCGTTAAGAGTGTGAGTTGTTAATCCTGCTGCCTCTTTGGTCTTAAACCACTCAGCTGCAACTTTTTCAAACGTACTTTCACTCACACTCTTCTGACGAAGTTGCTCTGCTTTTTTGTGCTCTTGAGGGTCGACGTCTTTGCTGAGAAGAGCGCGGGCTGATTCACGATTTTGGCGGGCTTCAGAAAGCGAAACGGAAGGGTATGAACCAAAGCTAATCATGGCCCGTTTACGAGTGAAGGGTTTGTAATAACGAAACCGCCAGAGTTTTGAGCCTCCGGGAGTAACCTGCAGTTCCAGACCATCCCCGTCATAAAGAACCAATGCTCGCCCAGCAGCTTTGGCGTTCTTCACTTCGGTATTGTTTAAGGGCTTGGTCTGTCTTGCCATGGGCAGTCTCCATTCTGTTCCTCGGAAGGCTTAGGCATATCAAAAGGCAGTCTTAAAAACGTATGCCCATGGGTATGCCTAAATCAGGTGGATTCCACTGTATCAATCAGGATTTCACTAGACAACAGAAAAACAGCAGGTTTCAACAACCTACTGTTTAAACTGTTTTTTATGGTTCTCTCTGGACTTCACCAGACAAAACGTTGGGATAATTTGGTCGGCACGAGAGGATTTGAACCTCCGACCCCTGACACCCCATGACAGTGCGCTACCAGGCTGCGCTACGTGCCGAACTTTGGAAAGCTAGTCTACTGATTCTCTGCACGAATGCAAGCGATCAGGCAACTAACTGCCTCATTATTAATCAGTTAGCGATAAAACGTTTCTCTTCTGTGAGCACCTGCAACAAGAGCGCGAGTTCCGGTTTGTGATCTTTCAGTACATTTCCACTGGCGTCGTAAGCACGGTAGCTGCCGTTATTGTTCAGCACCAACGTGATTTTAGGCGTGGTAATGACCAGCTTATTATCTTCGCTACTGGTGACCCAGTCATGACGACGCTGAGCAGCAAACAGATCTTCGCCTTGAGCATAGTTGACCGGATTAGTGCGCACATGCAGCAGGCGCTGCATCAGGGTCACCATCACGTCCTGATGATCGGAAAGCCGAGTCACCGTCTGCGCGGGCGTGTCCGGCCAGTGAATAACCAGTGGCACCTGCAAGGTCTGGCGATTGCCTTCGTTGTCCGGATTGCCATCCAGCGCCACACCATGCTGAGCGGTAATGACCACCACGGTGTTTTTCAGTAAGTCACGTTGTTGCAGTGTGGTAAGGATGGCCTGAATCTGTTCATTGAGGGCAGGAGCCTGCCGCATATAGCTTCGCTGACGTGCTTTGTCGTTATCACCGCTTACCGTTGGGCCGTTCAGCGCCACCCAGGAGAACCAGGGCGTACCATCGCCTTTTTGGGCACTCAGCCAGCTTTGCCATTGTGAAACGGTGCTGGCATTGGGCTGCTCCTCGCTGGGGGGCAGAGAGTAGTCGGACAGCAGCGCCTGACGATATAGCGGCTGACTAAAACCCTCTGACGAGAACAGGCCAAACTGATAGCCCTGGGTGCTCAGTGCAGTAAGCAGGGCAGACGGCGTCCGCTGTGCCAGAACACCGTTCATATAACTCGGGGAGATGCCGTAGAACAGGCCAAACAGGCCTTTTTCTGCGTTGTCCCCGGCGCTGAAATGCTGGGTAAAGCGCACGTTCTGGCTGGCAAACTGGTTCAACGCCGGCAGGGCGTTATCGGCACTGGCATTGTTCAGACCATCCACCGTAATGACCAACAGGTTATCGCGTGAGCCTTTGTCCGCAAAGGTGATATCGCTGAGCGGATACTGCACTGCCGCAGCCTCAGGATCGCCTTGCTGCACCAGACGGCGCTGATATTCCTGCGCATCCAGCAAGCCGTGACGCTCAAGAAAGCGACGGGCGGTCATCGGATAAGAAAGGGGCAGATTCGCACGTTGCATCGTGATCGGGCGATAAAAATTAGCGTCCGCCCAGATATACATCAAATGACTGGCAAAAAAGGCGCTGATAAAAAGGGCGGCCAGCGGCTTACCAAACGAACGGCGGTTTAGGCTACGCAGCTTCTGCCAGCTCCAGGTGGCAAACAGAATCTCCACCAGAAAAATGAGCGGCACGCCGATAAACATCAGCTGCCAGTCGCGCGCCATCTCACTTTGATCGGGGTTAATCACCAGTTCCCACACCACCGGATTAAGGTGTAAATGGAAACGGTTAAAGACGGCGCTGTCGACCATCAGCAGTGTCAAACCGGCGGTCGCGACCACCGTCGAAATCACCCGCATCAGACGTTGCGACATCACCACAAACGTCAGCGGGAAGATAATCAGCAGATAAACGGCAAATACAATAAAGCTGAAGTGACCAATCCAGCTGCTGTACGCATAAATGCGCCCAGCCAGTGAAGCAGGCCAGTCGGCAACCAACAGATAGCGGCTACCCAGAATGAGCGCGAAAAAGATATTGAACAGGGCAAACCAGTGTCCCCAGCTAATCATCTGGGAGACTTTTTCGCGGTAGCGCTGTCGGTTGGTTACCATAGTTTGACGTCAGATTAGCGAATTAATGGGCGCTGTCGTCTACCGACGCCTGCAGGGCATCAGCAAAAGAACGGGCCAGAGAGCGGCGTTGCGCGGGAGCAACATCGCTGTTGATCAGATTGGTTACCATGTTCCCCAGTACCATCAGGGAAAGGTCGGTTGGCGCCTGGTCTTTTTGCAAAACCTGCGCCATTTCCGCGAGGAGTTGTTCAACGCGTTGGTCGCTGTAACGGGATGATTGTGGCATAGCGAAAACTTATCTCGTCTCAAAAGGCGATATAGTACCGGAACAGCGCACTTTTTTCCGCAAATTTATCGAAAGCGCGGTGTTCGGGTTGTGCATGGAGTTGAAAGCTGCTGCTGGCGGTGTTTGAATACGCGCCTGTGCTATTAGGAGAGTTTACCATGAGTCTGGATATCGACCAGATTGCCTTGCACCAGTTAATCAAACGTGATGAAAATCAGTTAGAGCTGGTGCTTCGTGATTCGTTACTGCCGGCCACCAATACCGTCGAGGCGATGGTGGAAGAGCTGCACCGTGTATACAGTGCAAAAAGTAAAGCTTACGGGCTGTTTAATGCTGAAAGCGAACTGGCAGATGCACTGCGCAACTGCCGCAAGGGTAACGATGATTTTCTCGCTTTTAGCCGGGCTGCTACCGGACGCCTGCGTGATGAACTGGCAAAATATCCTTTCGCCGAAGGCGGCGTAGTGCTGTTTATCCAGTACCGCTATCTGGCGGTAGAATACTTGCTGGTGGCGGTGTTAAACAGCCAGTCGAGTATGCGCGTCAACGAACAGATGGATATCAGCAGTACCCACTATCTGGATATCAATCACGCCGATATTGTGGCACGAATCGATCTTACCGAGTGGGAAACCAGCCCTGAATCGACGCGCTACCTCACCTTCCTGCGTGGACGGGTAGGGCGAAAAGTTTCTGATTTCTTCATGGATTTTCTGGGGGCGGAAGTCGGACTGGATGCCAAGGCGCAGAACCGGGGGCTGTTACAGGCGGTAGATGACTATTGTGACGAGTCGAATCTGGATAAGAATGAACGACAAAACTACCGTCAGCAGGTTTACAGCTACTGTAATGAACAGCTTCAGGCTGGGGAAGAGATCGCGCTGAAAGCGTTATCAGGTGAGCTGCCGCCACTGGGTGAAAAGACGTTTGAAGCCTTTACTCAGGAGCAGGGCTATGACTTGGAAGAGCATTTCCCGGCAGATCGCAGTACGTTACGTCAGTTAACCAAGTTTGCCGGTAGCGGTGGGGGGCTGACCCTGAACTTCGATGCCCTGTTGCTTGGCGAGCGCATTTTCTGGGATCCGGTCACCGATACGCTGACCATCAAAGGAACACCGCCTAACCTGCGTGAGCAGCTGCAACGCCGCACCAGCAGTAAATAAGCATCTGCCCGATCCGGCGTTCTGGCGGATAACAGGCAAAATAAAAGGGCCGGTTTCGCAACCGGCCCTTCTACTTTCAACGCATTCGGCGATTAAGCGCGAACGAAGTCGATGTGGTGCAGTTTTGGCTTGAACGGATGACGCTGAACAGCCTGCACTTTAACTTTGGTTTCTTTACCGTCAACCACCAGAGTCAGCACTTCTTCGTAGAAGCCTGGCTTGGTTTGCAGGTTCATCACCTGGTCGTGGTCGAGGTCGATAGCAACAGCGGCTTCTGAACCACCATAAATGATGGCCGGGAAGCGGTTTGCTGCGCGCAGGCGGCGGCTCGCACCCTTACCCTGCTCTTTACGTTCTACTGCATTGATAGTGAACATTAATACGTCTCTTTATGATTTCTGCTACAGGCGACCCAGTAACAGAAGGGTTATTCAACACCGCTTATGCACATGCAAAAGCGGGCGGCATTATAGCGGTAATCCCCTACAGGGGCAAACGCTAATAAGGCTTAGCGCAGTTCGTTAGCGCGGCGAAAGCGCCCCTGGTAGTCAAACAGCTTTTCGCGAATCTGCCAGAACTGGCCTTTGGCACGGGCCACCACAAAATCGGGATGGCGCAGAAGAGGCTGCAGGGCCAGCACATCGGCGGCGGTTTGCCAGCCCAGCGGCACGCCGGGCGCGCGCTGATGCGGGCGCATAAACAGGTGCTCAAACGCCTTGCGCTGTGCGGGCGTTTGCAGACGAAACCGCTCACTGACGCTGGTGCCGTCTTCATCGAAATAGGTGGCTTTCAACCATTCGCCTTTGTCGTCGCGGCCCTGTTCCAGCGTCATGCCGCCGCAGCGCAGAACGCGCGCATCTTTCAGCTTCAGCGCGGCTTTAAGCATATCGTCAGGATCGACCAGAATCTTGTCGCATTCGCGGCAGCGGCGCGCGGCGATGTCGTTTTCCGCGTTGCACGCCGGGCAGTTCTTAAACCGAAAGCGGTAGTCACACTGCTCGCGCCCGCCGTCGTCGTCTTCCAGTACGCCCTGACAACGTCGGCCAAAGTGCTCAATCACCATGCCATCGCTCGTGGCCTTGCCCCAGAAGGTATTGGCGAAGCCGCAGGCCGGGCAAAATACCTGCACGGGCTGATTGTCACTTTTCCCTTTCGGTGCGCCCACTTCAGGCGTAAACAGATCGTGAGGATTACCGGCATAGTCCAGAATCAGGCAGTCTTTTTTGCCGGGCGACAGGCGCAGACCGCGCCCGACAATCTGTTGATACAGGCTGACTGACTCGGTAGGGCGCAGGATCGCGATCAGATCCACATGCGGCGCATCGAAGCCGGTGGTTAGCACCGCAACGTTGACCAGAAACTTAAGCTGCTGGGCTTTAAACGCCGCGATTAGCGCATCCCGATCTTTCGCGTGAGTTTCTGCCGACACCAGCGCGCTGTTTTCAGGCAGCAGGCCCAAAATTTCGCGCGCGTGTTCGACGGTGGCGGCAAAAATCATCACGCCGTGGCGATCCTCGGCAAATTCCACAATCTGCTGGATAATATGGGGCGTCACCCGCTGCTGCTGTTTGAGTTCCCGATTCAGGTCGGCTTCGTTGAACAGACCATTTGCCTGAGCGGTGAGGCGGCTGAAATCATACTGAACCACCGGCATATCCAGCCGTTCCGGCGGCACCAGAAACTGATGCTTGATCATATAGCGCAGGGGCAGTTCATAGATGCAGTCGCGAAACAGGGCCTGCTCGTCGCCCCGAACCATACCGTGATAATGAAAACGGTAGATCCAGCCTTTGCCCAGGCGAAACGGTGTTGCGGTCAGGCCGAGCAGACGCAACTGAGGATTATGCTGGCGCAGGTGATTGAAAATTTGCTGATACTGGCTCGCTTTGTCATCACCAATGCGGTGGCACTCATCAACAATCACCAGCGAAAAGGCGCGGTCAAACAGGCTGAGATTACGTGCAACAGACTGGACGCTACCGAACACGACTTTCCGCTGGCTTTCTTTGCGCTGCAATCCTGCCGCAAAGATGTCAGCCTCAAGTCCGTAAGCCTGATACTTGCTGTGATTTTGCGCCACCAGCTCTTTAACGTGCGCCAGCACCAGCACCCGACCTCGAGCCAGGCGCGCCAGCTCGGCGATCACCAGGCTTTTTCCGGCCCCGGTGGGCAGAACGATCACGGCAGGTTCAGGATGACGACGGAAGTGGGCGAGGGTGGCATCGACCGCTTCCTGTTGATAAGGGCGTAAGGTAAAAGACATGCTGTTCACTTTTGTAAAACCTGCCGCAATTATGCCACGAATCCACAATAAACGCGCTGTCAGCGAGGCGCAGATCAGGCTATACTTCCCCTACTTTTTCAACGGTTAAAAATGCCGTTTTAGTTTCCCTCCGCAGTAACAGGCAAAACGAATTCATGCGACTCGACAAATTCATCTCTCAGCAACTGGAAATCAGCCGTGCCATCGCCGCACGTGAAATCCGTGGTCAACGTGTTACCGTTAACGGTGATGTGGTGCGCGACACCGCTTTCAAACTCCAGCCCGATCATGAGGTTGAGTATGACGGCAATGTATTGCAGATGCAGACCGGGCCGCGCTACTTTATGCTGAACAAACCTCAGGGCTATGTCTGCTCAACGGACGATCCCGATCATCCCACCATCGTCTATTTCATTGAAGAACCGATGGCGTTTAAGCTGCATGCCGCAGGTCGGCTGGATATTGATACCACCGGTTTAGTCCTGCTGACGGACGACGGTCAGTGGTCACATCGCATTACCTCACCGCGCCACCATTGTGAGAAAACTTATCGGGTAACGCTGGAAGCGCCGGTGAGCGATGACACGGCCGCACAGTTCAGCGCCGGGGTGCAGCTGCATAATGAAAAAAGCCTGACTAAACCCGCTCAGCTTGAGGTCATCACCCCCACGGAAGTGCTGCTGACCTTGAGCGAAGGCCGCTATCACCAGGTCAAACGCATGTTTGCAGCCGTGGGTAACCGGGTCGTTGGCCTGCACCGCGAGCGCATTGGTGAGATTGTGCTGGACGAGGCGCTGGAACCGGGTGAATACCGCCCGTTAACGGAAGAAGAGATAGCCAGCATTGGCTTACCGGATGAACTTAAACAAAAATAGCGAGAAACCTGGTGCGTAAGGAAAAGAATTCGCCAATGGGGCTGGTCGTCATCCTCGGCCTGTTAGCGATGTTGATGCCGCTGTCGATAGATATGTATCTGCCTGCAATGCCACAAATTGCGCGCCAGTTTGCCGTGTCCGCCGGTAGCGTTCAGATGACGCTCAATCTTTATATCCTGGGTTTTGCCATCGGTCAGTTGATCTACGGTCCGCTCGCCGACAGCTATGGCCGCAAGCCGGTGATTACGCTCGGCACCCTGATATTTGCCTGCGCAGCGGCAGCCTGCGCACTTTCGCAGTCGATTGAACAACTGATTGCGATGCGTTTTTTACACGGTCTGGCGGCAGCGGCGGCCAGCGTCGTGATCAATGCGTTGATGCGTGACAGTTACTCGAAAGAAGACTTCTCACGCATGATGTCGTTCGTCATGTTGATTACCACCATCGCACCGCTGCTGGCGCCCATCATCGGCGGCTGGCTGCTGTTAGTCTGGAGCTGGCACGCCATTTTCTGGACGCTGTCGATAGCGGCGGTTATCACCACTGTGCTGGTGGCAACCCAGATTCGCGAAACCCTTAAACCTGAGCAGCGACAGCGCTTTCACCTGCGCACCACGCTAGGTAACTTCGTTATCCTGTTTCGCCACAAGCGCGCGTTCAGCTATATGTTATCGAGCGGATTCTCGTTTGCGGGGCTGTTTACCTTTCTCAACGCTGGCCCCTTTGTTTACATCGAACTGAATCACATTTCACCGCAGAGTTTTGGCTACTACTTCGGTCTGAATATTGTGTTTTTGTTCATCATGACGCTGATTAACAGCCGGGCAGTGCGCCGTTTTGGCCCCGTGGTCCTGTTTCGCTTCGGATTGTTGGTGCAGTTTGCTATGGGCATCTGGCTGTTGATCGTCAGCGCTTTCGATCTGGGGTTCCTGCCGCTGGTATTAGGCATTGCAATGTTCATCGGCTGCGTGTCGATGGTGTCGTCAAATGCTATGGCGGTTATCCTTGATGAGTTTCCGCATATGGCCGGTACGGCCTCTTCTCTGGCGGGCACCTTGCGTTTTGGCGTGGGTGCGCTGGCGGGGGCGCTGCTCTCCCTGTTCAGCTTCAACAGTGCCTGGCCCATGGTGGGAACCATTGCACTGTGCGCGACAATCTCCGTTTCGTTATTTCTCTACGCCTCACGTCCGCGTACCGTCGCTCGCTAAGCGGGCGTCTGCCATCCTCTTTTTCCGCTTAGTCAAAAATGTTTCTTATTTGTGAAAAAAAATAGCAAATAAAGTAATCGTATTGGGACTAAAATGATTGTTAGTTATCATTAAACGCGGTACATATAGCCCAAAGTGAGATTTAACTCGCAAATTTGCTCTACCGGGCGATTGCGGATCGGCGCGTTAAGCAGACTTTACCCACTCTGCAGGCTGACATCATTGGTTGTGAATTGCGCTTCATTCTCTGGAGATAGGGATCATTATGTTGCAACTTTCGGTTGTGCATCGCCTGCCGCAGCGGTTTCGCTGGATTAGCGATCGTCATGCCGTGATTGAAACCGACGATGCGGGCTCAGAAGAGCATGACGTTATTGCGCTCCGGCTGATAAGCCATGATGGTGTTCCGGCATGGGAGATTCTGCGGGAACTGAAAGACATGCTGGCCGCCATTCAGGTTGACGGCAAAATCGCCGAGTGCGAAGGGCAGCCCTGCCTTTTTATCCGCCGTTGTGATGAGAGCGCCACGAACTGCTGCCTGAAAAATCAGGGCGTGGCGATTGCGGAAACCTTCATCGGTCACTGAGCGAAACGGAGCCGAGCAGCTCGCGGGTATAAGCCTGTGCAGGTGTGGCAAAGAGTGTCTCACAGTCGCCTTGTTCAACGACCTCGCCCTGACGCAGTACGATGAGCTGATGGCAGAGCGAGCGCACCACTTCCAAATCGTGACTGATAAACAGATAACTCAGCTGACGCTGCTGCTGTAATCCCCGTAGCAGCGTCAGAATCTGTTTTTGTACGGAGCGGTCGAGTGAGGAGGTTGGCTCATCCAGTATCAGCAGCTCCGGTTCAAGAATCAGGGCGCGCGCAATAGCGATTCGCTGACGCTGACCGCCGGAAAACGCAGTTGGATAGCGATGGCGGCTTTCCGCGTCCAGCCCGACCTCGGTCATGACCGCTTTAACCCGTTCGTCCTGTTGTGCGGCACTCAGGTGTGGATAATGCACAGCCAGACCTTCGGCAACGATCTGCTGAACCGTCATTCGGGGATTCAGCGCAGAATTAGGATCCTGAAAAACGACCTGAATGCGGCGACGCAGCGGCAACAGCGCTTTTCTCGACAGCTGATGCAGCGGCTGATTGTCAAACCAGACCTCCCCCTGAGCGGCAATAAGACGCAACAACGCCATACCGGTGGTGCTTTTTCCTGAGCCTGACTCGCCTACCAACCCCAGACTTTCGCCTCGTTTCAGGCTAAAGCTAAGATTCTCTACTGCAATTTTTTCGCCTGTTTTACGTTTAAACAGGCCCTGACGCAGGGGAAAACTGACGCGCAGGTTGTCCACCTTAAGAATAACCGGCGTATCCGCAGGGAGCGGCACGGCACGACCTTCCGGATCGGCCGCCAGCAACTGTTTCGTGTAGGCGTGCTGAGGCTGTGTTAGCAGGCGCTGGCCGGCGTTATGCTCAACCACCCGACCAGAGCGCATCACGCTGACGCTGTCTGCCAGTTGGCGAACAATCTTCAGGTTATGGGTAATAAACAGCATGCCCATATTCAGTTCCTGTTGCAGTTCGCGCAGCAGGCCAAGGATCTGCGCCTGAACGGTGACATCAAGCGCGGTGGTCGGTTCATCGGCAATCAGCAGCCTCGGCTGGGTCAGCAGGGCCATCGCGATCATCACACGCTGGCGCTCGCCCCCGGAGAGCTGATGTGGAAAAGCGTTCAGGCGGGAGGCCGGCTGGCGAATACCCACGCGATCGAGGCAGCGCAGGATTTCCGCTCGCGCGGGCTCGCGTCGCATGCCGCGATGTAGAGAAAGCACTTCATATAGCTGCTTTTCAATACTGTGCAAAGGGTTGAGTGACACCATGGGTTCCTGAAAAATCATCGCCATCTGATTACCCCGCAGGCCGCGGAGTCGTTGCGCCGACGCCTTGAGCAGGTCTTCGCCTGCCAGCAGAATTTCGCCCTGAGGATAGGCGACGGCGGACGCGTGCAGCAGCCGCATGATCGACAGGGCGGTAACGCTTTTTCCGGAACCGGATTCGCCCACCAGGGCCAGGGTTTCTCCTGCCTCTATACGCAGCGAGACATCGTCCACCACCTGATACAGCTGTTTGCCCTGACGAAAGGCGACGGAGAGATGGTTAACAGCAAGCAGCGGGGTGCTCATTCAGACTCCTTTACTGGGATCAAAGGCGTCGCGCACGGCTTCGCCAATGAAAATGAGCAGCGACAGCAGAATCGCCAGCGTAAAAAAGCCCGATAAACCCAGCCAGGGGGCCTGCAGGTTATTTTTCCCCTGCAGCAGCAGCTCTCCCAGAGAGGGAGAGCCGATGGGCAGACCAAACCCGAGAAAATCGAGCGAGGTTAAGGTGGTGATAGAGCCACACAGGATAAAAGGCAGAAAGGTCAGGGTTGCCACCATGGCGTTGGGCAGGATATGACGCAGCATAATACGTCCGTCACTGACGCCCAGCGCCTGCGCGGCCCGAATATAGTCAAAGTTACGGGTACGCAGAAACTCGGCACGTACGACGCTGACCAAACTCATCCAGCCAAACAGCACGGTAACCAGCAGCAGCCACCAGAAGCTGGGCTGAATCACGCTGGAAAGTAAGATCAGCAAAAACAGCGAGGGCATCCCGGACCAGACCTCAATCAGGCGTTGACCTATCAGGTCCACCTTGCCGCCAAAGTAGCCTTGTATGGCACCGATGACGATCCCAATCACGCTGGAAAACAGCGTCAGCAGCACCCCAAACAGGAGTGAAATGCGCAGACCATATAACAGACGCGCCATAACATCGCCGCCGTTGGCATCCGTGCCCAGCCAGTTCTGCCGGGAGGGCGGCGAAGGGAAGGGCACCTGAGAAGCGAAATTAATACTGTTGGCACCGAAACGGATGGGTGCCCAAAGCGCCCAGCCGTGATTTTCAATGCGCTGTTGCAACCAGGGATCCTGATAATCCGCTGCCGTGGCAAACGGGCCACCATAATCGCTTTCGCTATAGTTAAAAAACAGCGGAGCGTACCAGCGCTGCTGATAATGCACCAGCAGCGGTTTATCATTGGCAATGAATTCCGCGCACAGGGAAAGCATAAAGACAGACAGAAAAATCCACAGCGACCAGTAGCCACGGCGGTGATGACGAAAGCGCTGCCAGCGCTGCTGATTCAAGGGAGAAAGACGCATCACCGGCCCTCAAAATCAATACGGGGATCCACCAGGGTATAGGTCAAATCACTCAGGATATTCATCAGCAAACCTATCAGGGTGAAAATATACAGGGTGCCAAACATCACGGGATAATCGCGCTGGATCGTCGCATCAAAACCCAGCAGGCCCAGGCCATTAAGAGAGAACATCACCTCAATCAATACCGAACTGGTAAAAAACATGCTGATAAAGGTGGCGGGAAAGCTGGCGATCACCAGCAGCATCGCGTTGCGAAACACATGATGGTAGAGAATGCGCCGCTCTGAGAGGCCTTTAGCCCGGGCGGTGACCACATACTGTTTGCGAATCTCATCCAGAAATGCATTTTTGGTCAGCATAGTTAAGGTGGCAAAACCGCCAATCACCGTCGCCAGTACCGGTAGCGCAATGTGCCAGAGATAATCGGTTACCCTGGCGTACCAGGGCAGCGAATCAAACTGTGGAGACGTCAGACCGCGCAGGGGAAACCAGTCAAAATAGCTGCCGCCGGCAAACAGAACAATCAACATAATGCCAAACAGAAACGCCGGAATGGAGTAGCCAATAATGATGAAGGTGCTGCTCCAGACATCAAAGGTACTGCCGTTACGCACCGCCTTTCTAATGCCCAGCGGGATGGAGACCAGGTAGATAATTAAGGTACTCCACAGGCCAAGGCTGACAGAGACGGGCAGGCTCTGTTTGATTAACTGCAATACGGAAGCACTGCGAAACAGGCTGTCGCCAAAGTCAAAGCGCAGATAGTTCCACAGCATGGTGAGATAGCGCTCCCCGATAGGTTTATCGAAGCCGTAACGTCGCTCAATTTCTGCGATGACCTCCGGGTCCAGGCCGCGCGCGCCGCGGTATTGATTATCCCCTGGCGTGACGCGATGCAGGCTGGCCTGGGTGCCACCGCCTTCACCGCTGCCCGCACCAGGCAGCCCGCTGGTCTGGCCAAACTGGATATTCGCCAGCGCCTGATCGACCGGGCCGCCTGGCGCAATTTGTACAATAAAAAAGTTGAGCGTAATGATGGCCCACAAGGTAGGAATAATCAGTAACAGTCTACGTAAAAAGTAACTTGCCAACCTGCCTCTCCTCAGCGTTTGTCGGCCGGCAGTCGCCCGGCTTTATTCACGTCATACCACCAGTTATCCAGACCTGTGCTGTAGGCAGGTTTAACCGCAGGATGGGAAAATTTGTCCCAAAAGGCAAGTCGCTGCTCGGCGTTGTACCACATCGGGATCATATACGCATTCCACAGTAAAATACGGTCCAGCGCCCGGCCCAACGGCAGCAAGGCGTCCGCATCGTCCTGATGGGCGATGATCTGTTTCACAACGCTATCGACAACGGGGTCCTTGACCCTGGCCGTGTTCCAGGAGGACTGAATATAGTCCGATTGCCAGTTGGCCTGCAGACTGCGTGAGGGGGTTGGCATCGCATGATAAATATTACTGACCATATCATAATCACCGCTGCGCAGGCGGCGCAGGTACTGCGAGCTGTCAATCTGGCGTAGCGTTAACGTGATACCCAGCCGCGCCAGATTATGTTGATAAGGAAGCGCCCATTCACTGTTTGCGCCTGCGGGCAGCAGCAGCTCTGCGCTAAAGGGCTGCCCGGTTTTATCATTAATCAGGCGCTGATTCCTGATGTGCCAGCCCGCCTTATTCAGCAGGGACATTGCCTTGAGCAGGTTGGTGCGATCGTAGCCGCTGCCGTCAGTTTGTGGCGGCACATAGGTTTCACTGAAGACTTCAGGCGGTAACTGTGCTGCGAACGGCGTCAGAATGCGCAGCTGCGCGGCATCGGGCAGGCCCCGTGCGGCATAGTGGGTATTCTGAAAATAGCTGTCTGTGCGCTTAAAAGCCTGATAGAAAAGCGTTTTATTCATCCATTCAAAATCGAAAGCCAGCGCCATCGCCTGCCGGACCCGACGATCGCTAAACAGGGCTTTTTCATTATTCAGCGCCAGCCAGCGCGTATCAATTGAGGCGGTATTCGGTGTGGTTTCTTTCACGATCTGTCGATCGTCGAAATGACGCCCCAGATACTGCGTGGCCCATTTCTTTGCCGACGTCTCTTCCCGCAGATCAAAGGCCCCGGCTTTGAATGCCTCAAATGCCACGTTGTCGTCCAGGTAATAGTCGTAACGCATTACATCAAAATTGAACCGGCCACGGTTAACCGGCAAATCCGCCGCCCAGTAATCGTTTACGCGACTGAATTCAATAAACTGGCCCAGCTTCCACTTACTGATGCGATAAGGCCCACTCGACAAGGGGGGCTGGCTGAGCGGCTCGTTAAATTTTCTCGTCTGCCAAAAGGTTTGGGAGATCACCGGTAGCGTCAGCAATCCCAGCATCAGGTCTTTATCCGGGGCCGGTAACCTAATACGCACGGTCTGGCGGTTGAGGGCGGTGACCGTGACGCCGCGATAAAATATCCGAAACTGCGGAACCCCTTCAGTCATAAACTTTTGGAAGGTAAAGGCCACATCCTCCGCCGTAATGGGTGAACCATCCTGGAACCGGGCGCGGGGATTAAGGGTAACGTCCATCCAGCTGAAATCCACGGGATGACGAGCAGATTCCGCAATGAGGGGGTAATAACTGCTGGTTTCATCGTCCGACGTCGTGAATAAGCTGTCATACAGGGGCCCGGTACCGGCACCGGGATTGCCACGTGAGGCATAGCGGTTGAAATTGTCGTAAGTGCCAATGACGGACAAGACGATCTTGCCGCCCTTGGGCGCGGCAGGATTCACATAGTCGTAGTGACTGAAGTCTTGCGCATACTTTGGCGTTCCAACCTGAGCAAACGCGTAGCTGGTCTGAACCGGGGAAGCGTGCAGCGGAAGGGTAAGCAAGCTACACAGCAGCAGAAGGGCGAAGCGGAGCTGCATAAGGGATGTTCTCTCCTGTGAGTGTCTTGCACCGTAGCGATAATCTACGGCAATTAAAGCATGGGTTACCTGTTTTGACGCTGAAAATAGTCTTTGATCTGCTCCGGGCGTAACGGACGGCTATAAAAATAGCCCTGTAAATAGGTGACGCCGCGGTCGATCAACCAACTGGCCTGTTCGTCGGTTTCAACGCCCTCGGCCACGCTCATCAGATTGAGCCGTTTAGCCAGTTGTAACACCGTATCCAGCACCGGCGAAGTGATCGTTTCCGTTCCGATACTTTGCACAAATCCACGATCGATTTTTAGGTAATCAAAATGGTACTTCTCAAGATAGATTAATGCACTGTGCCCGGTCCCAAAATCATCAACCGCGATTTTAATGCCTCGCTGTTGTAGCCAGTGAAACAGTTCGGCCGCATTCGCGTTCTCGACGACTGCGCGCTCGGTAATTTCAAAAACATACAGAAAATGATCGTGAGGCATATTGTCCTGCCAGTACAGGACATCGTCACGAAAACTGCAGGCGCTGAGATGCAGAGGGGAAATATTTACGCTGATGCAGGTTCCTTTGGGCAGGCTATCACGGAGTTGATGTGCATCGCGGGCGACCAGTTCAAACAGGTGTCGGGTCAGGGGGACGATTTGGCGTTGTGCTTCAGCATAGCTGATAAAAATATCGGGTGGGACCGTTTCACCCGAAGGATGTGTCCAGCGTAGCAGTGCCTCCATACTATAAGATTTGCCATCCTGGGCCGAAACTAGAGGCTGATACTCGACATGAAATTCCCCTCGTCGGATACCCAGGGTGATCTCTTTGCCAGGCCGCTGAAAGCGGGTCAGCAAAAACCAAAAGGCACAGCTGGCGATTAATGAAATCAGCAGGCTGCTCAGCATGATGGTCTGATAGTCACTTGCTGACAGCGTTGAACCGTAGAGAGCAAACTGGAAAGGAAGGCCTTCCAGGGGCGTTTGCATTAGCGGCGGCGGGAGTTGACGATTTCGTACCAGCGTTGGCTGCCAACTGGTCATGGCAGTTTTATGGGCGAGTAAGGCAATCCCGGTGATTTCGGGGTAAGAAGACGCTTTTAGCTGATACGTTGCCAGGCTCAGATTCAATGTCGTAAAAATGCCGGACTGAAGGGTGCCGGGCTGCTTAATCCAGATGGCCAGCACCGGCTTTGTCGGCTGCATCGGCGTACCCGGCAACAACCGAATGTCCCTGTCACGTGTGCTATCCGTTCGGGCTGAGAGCGCGCTAAGCGGCTGAAAAAAGCTTCCGGTTGCGGAAGAGCAAAACGCGTTGCCGTCTTTAACTAAAATAATGGCGCGTATGTCGCCGGCAAACGCGGCTCGCGCGGTTAACTCATGATTACCGATATAGCATTCTGACTGAACGAACGGAAGCAGGGGGGAAAGCGTGTCCGAAATAAGCGTCTGGACGCTACGTTGAAAGTCGTTACTACTGTCGATGAGCAACTGTTTATGTTGGCTTTCCCGACGATGTTGGGTTTCGATGAGCAAAACAGAGGTTAACAACAAAAAAAACAGACTGCCAATAATCGCGCTATTCCACGCGATTTGACGAGGATAAGTTGCCTGGCGTATCAGCGCCCGCGACAATGGCATGAAGTGCTTCCCCTGATCAAAATATAAAACGTACTGGTGCGCAATCGCCCGAATATTTGCGTCTGAGAATATAACGAGTCTGTTAATAATGTCTCGTTATTATTTTGATAAACAAGTATTTTTAGGGGGATTCGAGGGATTAAAAAAAAACGCTGCCTGGGCAGCGTTCTGTTTTTCTCTGGCTGAGAGGACATTCGGGAGCGGCATTAGCTCGGGTTGCGACTTAAGACCCGCCGCGCTTCGCGATAACGTTTTTTCCAGTAATCTTCATTAAGGCTGGAGATCATGACACCGCTGCTGGTCGAAGCATGAACAAAGTTGTCATTGCCGAGGTAGATACCGACATGACGGCCCGTTGAGCCAGCACGGAACAGAACTAAGTCACCCGGTCGCAGTCTGCTGCGAGAAATCTCTTTTCCCGTTCCCTGCTGTTCGGACGTTGAGCGAGGAAGATCCAGACCAAACTGTTCGCGGAACGTACGCTGAACGAAAGCGGAACAATCAATACCACGTTTGGTATCACCGCCAAGACGGTAACGAACACCTTTCCAGCTCGCGTATTGATCCATGATGCGCGTCTTAACATCAACGTTGCGCACCATCTCTTCGAACTCATCCTGAGACGCTTGAAGTAAAAAACCATTCTGGTTGTTAACTTCATGATTCTCGTTTTTAACGGTGTTATGGGTACTGCTACAAGCTGAGAGGAGAGTTGCCAGCGCCAGAGCGGGCGCAATCCGCCAGATATATCTCAGTATTGGTTGAGACTTGACCATTATTCGGGTTTTCCTTCGAAGTCCTTACGACAAGATTGTCGCCAGCCAGATGACAAAACGGAATGAGATTAATAAGCCAGTCAGAACAAGACAATGCTTTAATTATAAAAATGTGTAAATCACCACATTTTATCTATTAAAGAATGCTTAATACCGCGTCTTCTTTTCTCACTGCGACCGAGATTAACCGATTCCAGAGGCCGTGGCGAGCGCTTTTAATCAAATTCTGATAGGTTTTTTTGATACTTATCAAACTTAAATAACTTGTTCACTTTATCAACAGTTATTCAAGGTGATAACAGGAGAAAAGGGGTGATCTGGCGCTAATTCCAGGCTTAGTGCGGGCTGGGAGAAGGTCTGCAGAGTAACTGTCGTCGAAGGCTGAAGAGAAGTCCTGCATTATCATCGGGTTCGGATGTCTTTTTTGGTTAGCTTGCTAATTATTTCCATGGGTTTTTTATAAGTGAGGGCGGGTTATAATTTAATCATTATTCCGCCCTCGCTAATTAATTACTATTAGGGTTTATTTTTACCCGGTAATTTGTGATAAAACCAATTAACCAGATAATCACTTGCCGGCGTTAATAGCCACCAGCTTAATCCCACTAACGCCACGGAAAGCGATCCGACTGCAATATCGCTAAACCAGTGCGCGCCTGCCATGACGCGTGGCAGCGAGAACAGCCCCACAATGACAACACCCACTAAAAACGTACGTAAGCCGAAATAACGCCACATGAATGCCGCAAAGATAATGAGCATCATGCCATGATCGCCTGGAAAACTGTCGCTTGACGCATCTTTGGCTGGGATACCCGTTAACTCACTGACGCGGTGAACGTTCTCAAAGAACAGCGTCGGGCTGGCGTGTTTTTCTGGGATCAAATGGCCCGCCTGGTTCAAAACGACCGCTGTCAGCAACATCGTAATGCCAATGGCAAACATACGACGGCGGCCCGCAGGCGTTTCCCGCCGCCACAGCCACAGATAGAGTAACCCCATCGCCAGCAACGACACGGCGTCAAAACCGCGAAAGTTAGTGATGGCGACCAGCAGGGCAAACCCTGGGTGATCCACCATTTCATTATTAAACGCGAAGAAAATCCCTTTATCGATATCAAACCAAAACCCGTGATGGGGCGGTAAATACCATGAAAAAAACAGCACCAGTCCCAGTGCGTTAAGCAACAGGATGGTGACAAGGCGTGTTGCGTGCATAATTCTGCCCTAGTAAAAAATAACCGCCGACCTTAATCCTGTCAGCTTAAACGAAACCTCAACAAAGCAGATTGTAAACTATTCCAGTCGGCAGATGAGGAATGAATCATCTCAATGCGACTGTCAGGTGGGGTTGCGGCGAGAATTTCAACATGCACGTCTTCTCCCTGACGGTTAATGCTGACGCATCCTTCGGGGATGCGCAGCACGCCTTTAACCCGATCGACGGGGGCAAGCCGCGCCCATTCCAGCAAAGGAAGGCTATCAAACACCGTTTCGTGGTCAAAAATCCAGCCGCAGGCGACATAACCCTGACCCTCATTCACCGCCCGACGCCATGACGCGCGCCCGTCGAGTCGCAAGGCTGCGATACCGCTGCCCGGGGCCGCAGCGTGATGATGGTGGACCGGATGCGGAAGGGCGCGCGGTTTCCCGCGCGGACTGTCAAGTAACGCCAGGGGAATCTGACCGAACTCGGCAGTAACAAATTCACGATCGTCCTGATGGGCGGCAAGCCACGCCTGGAGGCGCTGCCGATCGGCCTCGCACCAGCAGTCGCGTTTATTGCCGACAATAATGTCGGCCGCGGCCAGCTGATCGCGAAAGTTTTCATTTTCCGTTACACGCACGTCGGCGAGCTGGCGTGCGTCCAGCAGGGTTAGCGTGGCCTGCAGTTCGATCCAGGGTTGATAAACAGACGACGTCAGCATCTGTAGCAGCTGGCGTGGATGGCCCAGGCCCGTGGGCTCAATCAGCAGGCGGTCGGGCTTGTTTTGTTGAAGCAGCCTGTTTAGCCCGACCTGCATGGGCAGCCCATTAACGCAACACATGCAGCCGCCGGGGATCTCCTTTAACGTCGCGCCACGGTTGGCCAGTAACGCGCCATCAATACCAATCTCACCGAATTCATTGACCAGCACAGCCCAGTTTTCATTCTGGGGCTTGTGCGCCAGCAGATGAATCAGCGTGGTGGTTTTTCCGCTGCCTAAAAATCCGGTGAGAAGGTTAACGCGTGTCATGCCAGTGACTCCTGTAGAGAAAGAGGACGATGTTATAATATAACACTACCTGCCAACCCGGCGTACAGCGCGCGTTATCAGTCGGCACGTCCCATATAGCGACGCTCGGCAACATGGATGCGAATGCGATCGCCGTTGCTGAGGTACTCGGGAACCTGAATGATCAAACCGGTAGACATTCCCGCCGGCTTAGTGCGGGCACTGGCCGATGCGCCTTTAATACCGGGTGAAGTATCCACAATATCCATGTCCACCGTTTGTGGCAGCTCAAGCGCCAGCACCTGGCCATCCATCGTGAGTACCTGAATGCCGGGAATGCCACCTTCCGGGATGAACAGCAGCTCTTCTTCTATTTGCGCTTTTTTAAAGGAATAGGGCGTGTAATCTTCGTCGTCCATAAAGACGTATTCATCACCATCAATATAGGAGAAGGTAACGCTGCGGCGGCTCAGGGATATGGCCTCAATGATCTCGTCGCCCTTAAAGCGTTCTTCCACCTTCATACCGGTGCGAACATCGGTAAAACGCATTTTATAAAGCGTTGCCGCACCGCGCGCGCTGGGGCTCTGGACATCAATATCCTTTACCAGCAGCAGTTTTCCATTGTGGGTAACGGCCATTCCTTTTTTGATTTCATTCGCCTTTGGCATTGCTGTTCTCACTTGCAGAGTAATAGTGCGCGCAACGTTACTCGCGCGATCGTGAACAGGCAAGATAGCGCGAAAAATTTTGTGGTCGGGGGCAACAGCAGGGCGCGTCGGATAGGGCAACCAGGACAGCGATATTTCATGGGTTCTGGCATGACACGGGCCATTTGAGCCCCTGACCCTGTCTTATCTTCTTAGTGGTTAAGCGCTTTTTTCTGTAAAGGTGATTTCGGGCGCGAGCCCCTTCTGCTATCGTGCGCGGTTTACCCCTATCCAGGACGTAAACCATGGAATGTCGTACAGGCTGTGGCGCCTGTTGTATCGCCCCCAGCATCTCCTCGCCCATTCCCGGTATGCCGCACGGCAAGCCCGCGAATACCCGGTGCGTCCAACTTGCGGAGAATAATCTGTGCAAAATTTTTGGTTCTCCCCTGCGACCAAAAGTTTGCGCCGGGCTTCAGCCCTCGGCTGACATGTGCGGCAGTAATCGCCATGACGCGATGGATTACCTGATTCACCTTGAGCAGAGCACCGCGCCCTAATGCGTAGCGGTCTGCCGATCCTTAGCGTGTCACCCTGCATTGCTTTTTGCCCTCGACTTATGCCAACGTCCGCCTGTTAACGCTGCTCTGCCTGCGCTTTCCGTGGCGGATCGGGTTTTACAGGAAAGCCCCCGATAGCGATGTATCTGACCCGACGTGATGTTGCCCGTTCAAGGCGATAACTCTTCAAGCGATTTCCCTTTGGTTTCAATGGCGAAGAGCAGGGTAATCATTCCGCCGATTAGGGCAATCACGGCGAACGCAATGAAAACAAACCGGATACCAAATCCCGATACAATGAAACCCACCATTAGTGGCCCAACAGACGACCCGGCGCGCAGCCAGGCGCTGGAAAAGGCAGTACCTGTCGCGCGAAGTCTGGTCGGATACAGTTCGGCCGAATAGAGATAAAGTGAAAAGGCAATTGTTTGCAAAATAGCATAGGCCATGCTGCCCAATATCAGTATCTGCCATGGCGTATTGGCACCCAGTACACACAGCACGATGAGCGGAATAATGGCCAGCATAAATGCCCAGGTGTACCAGCGCTTACGGCCTACTTGATCGATCTTAAAGGCACAAATGACAGAGGCAATAACGCCACAGGTAGAGGTAATCCATCCATAGGCCAGGCTGGTTTCTAATGGCAGATGAAACAAGGTTCTGTACATAGTAGGAAACCAGGTAATCATGCCGTTGTTAACGGTATAAACCGTGAGCCACAATCCCCACAGCATAAACGTGCGGGATTTGTAGATACCTGAAAACAGCGCCTTTACGCCGCTGGACGAGGCGGGCATCACCGGTACGGGTTTTATTACAGGCTCGGGTAATGACATACCACGACGAAGGGCTTCTGCTTCAAACAACTGAACGACTTTTTCAGCCTGTTGATGGCGGCCTTTAGAGACTAACCAGCGCGGAGACTCTGGCATAAACCAACGCAAAGGCGCCGCCAGAGCTGAAGGGATCAGGCCAATAAGAAACATGATTTTCCAGCCATAAATGGGCACCAGAAAGAATCCGATAAGGCCAGCACACATCATGCCGACTGGAAAGATCACTTCATAAAGCAGAAAAAACCGACCCCGCTTCTTTGCACCGACAAATTCGTTGATATAGGCACTGGCAACGGGAACCTCAGCACCAATGCCCAGTCCCTGCAAAAAACGAATGATCAGAATTGACCAACCGTTCCAGGCGAACAGGCAGGCGGCATCCATAATCACAAACATCACGATGGTGATACGTAAAACACCAATCCTGCCAATTTTTTCTGCCAGCGTACCAAAAAAGAGCGCTCCCACCAGTTGCCCAATATAGCTGGCTGCAATGATCAGACCGACGAACGTCGGCGTAAGCCCCCATTCCTGCGTCAGTTGTGGCAGGGCAAACGCGATGGCAATAATGGTATAGGCATCAAAAAAAGTGGACAGCCCTACCACAACACGAATCGCCATTAACCGGCGTGTGATGGGCAATCGCTCAAGCCGTGCCAGTAATACTGATGCGTCGGCGGGATGAGCGTGGCAAGCGATAACCTGAGTTGACATAGTTACACCCTGTTGCGTGATGGATATGGGGCAAACATGCAAGACGACGCGCGTTCCTGAGCCATGCATTTGCAGCCACTCACTGACGGTAGTTGCATAAAACCTGTGCAAAATGGATAGTGTGAAAACGTTAATGCAATCGTTTTCACATGAATTATCGTTGGTTTAATATCCCGCTGCGTCAATTAAGCGGCTTGATTAATTGTTAACGTGTTCACATTCCGCTCTCAGGCAATCGAAAAAGCGTGAAACAGGTCATACTCTCTTCAATAGCCTTTACGGGGATGCTCAGGCTGGGGAGAACAATGAGAGCCTAAGCGTTGAAAATCGTATTCTTCAGGCGTGACGACAAAGAGAAATGCGGCCCCCACGCAGTGCATGTTAAGGGCGTATCCCGTTGTTATAGCGTCTGTTGTATAGTATTGCCGTCTGCAGAGGGATCTTTGCCACCCACATTAATCCTCGGAGTGATATATGGATCAGGAAAGCCAGGAAAAGGAACAGTCGGATAAAAGGCTGATAACGATGCGTGATGTTGCTAATGCCGCGGGCGTAAGCATCTCCACCGTATCGCGAATTCTGGATGAGAGGCTTCCGCAGTCAAAAAGCGCGTCAGCTGAAAAGGTTCGCCAGGTTGCCCGTGAACTTGGCTATCGGCGTGATTATGTTGCCTCCAGCCTGCGCAGGGGCGATACCGGCACGCTTGGCGTTCTGGTTCCGCGTATGACGGATGCGGTGACGGCGATGCTGTTTGAGGCTATCGCGACAGCAGCTTCACGACGCGGCTATTTTGCCATCGTGGCGACCTGTGGTGACGATCCGCAACAGGAAAAAGCGTCCGCAGAATCCCTACTGGACAGACGCGTTGACGGCCTGATTCTTTCAACCTGTCGTCTGGGCGATCCGCTTCCCCAGACCCTGCGGGAGCGCGAAATACCGCACGTGCTGGTATTGCGTACGGATGGCGTAAGTCCCTCTTCCGTTGGCGATGACGAAATGGGTGGCTACCTTGCAGCGCGTCATCTGATCGATTTAGGCCATAAAAAAATCGGGATGATTGGTGGACCGGATTTTGCGTCCAATGCGTTGAATCGTCGTAAAGGTTTTGAACGGGCAATGAGTGAAGCCGGTTTGCCTGTTCGGCCAGAATGGTGCCGTTCGTCTGACTTTAATATCAAGTCAGGCGAAGATGTGGGGTCGTCAATGTTGAACCATACCTCGCGGCCAACCGCAATTTTTGCCGTCAATGATGAGATTGCGATTGGGGTCATGGCTGCGGCGCATCGTGCAGGCATGACCATCGGCAAAGACCTGTCACTGGTCGGATACAACGATATCCCCCTGGTCAGCCGCTTGCCTGTCGCATTGACCTCAGTGCGAACACCGCTGGAACATATTGCCGGTAATGCTGTAGATATGCTTATCCATGGCAGGCATGAACCCCATTTATCGACCATTATTCCTACGTTAATTCCGCGAAAATCCACGTCTTCTCCTCATCAGTAATCGTTCCTTTAATGACCGCATTGCGAATGTAATGTGGTCATTAACCCGCTGGGATCCCGATCGCAAACTCTCTTCGTCTCCCAAAGCGTTTTGTGATAACTGCCTCATTTATCAATCGCCGCTGGTTGACGCGATGAAATTAGATTGCCAATTTATCTTATGTGAAAACGATTGCAGTAACGTTTTCATATTGTGGTCACTTTGACTGAACCTGTGACTAAAAGTATTTCACATCAAGGAGTTAATCATGATTAATATCGACCTAAGAGGTTTAACCCCTGCGCCTGTCACCCCATTCACGCGCGAAGGGCAAGTGGATTTTGACGCGATTCAACGTCTGGGCAGTTGGCTGGGAAGTATCGACGGCGTAAAGGGGCTGGTGGTCCTGGGTCATGCTGGCGAGGGCACCTTTCTGACGCAGGATGAACAGGCCGACGTGATTCGGGCATTTGTAAAATCGGTCGAAGGCAAAATCCCCGTTATTGCCGGTATTACCGGGGAAGGCACCGAAGTCGCGGCGCGTGAGGCAAAACGCGCTGTCGAGGCCGGTGCGGCTGCCGGTTTGCTCTATCCCTCACACGGCTGGTTGCGTTTTGGGTACCAGGACGGCGCACCCCAGGATCGCTACCGCGTCGTGTATGAAGAGAGTGGTTTACCGCTTATTTTATTCCAGTACCCGGATGTGACCAAAGCCACCTATAACCTGAAAACGCTGCTGGATATTTCCGCGCAACCCGGCGTGTTTGCGATGAAAAATGGCGTACGTAATATGCGGCGGTGGGATACTGAAATTCCCGTCATCCGCCGTGAACGTCCTGATCTACAGATTCTGACCTGCCACGATGAATATCTGCTGCATACCATTTTTGATGTTGATGGCTTCCTGGTGGGCTACGGCAATATTGCCCCTGAGCCGCTGATTGAAATGATTAACGCAGGTAAAGCGCAGGACTATAAGAAAGCACGTGCTTTACATGATCGACTGATGCCTGTGACTAAAGCGGTTTACCATCGTGGCTCACATATGGAAGGCACTGTCGCACTCAAACATGCGCTGGTTGCGCGTGGCATTCTGGAACATGCCACTGTCCGTTCACCGCTGTTACCGCTGGGTGACGGAGCGGCCGAAGAGATTCATGCCGCAATGCGTTCTGCTGAGCTGGGCCGGGTGAAATAAAACGGGCGAGTCTGGCAGGCAGGGCGCCTTCATGTGGGAACTGCCTGTCGTCGAGGCCTAAGGCTATTCAACGTATCTCTGGGATAACCCGGTTTACTGACCGGCAGCCAGCCAGAGAAAAAAGGCATCATCGCGAAAAGAATTTACACCCTCAGTGCACCTGATACGCAGAAAACGGTTATTTAGCCGCGTGCCATTTCTCTGTAGGACATACCGACAAATAACCCGTTGCAACCTTGCGGAGTGAAAGGAAGCCTGTACCGGCCTTGAGTGTGGGCTGGAACGGTGTAAACCGCAGTCAGAAGGAATGGGATCATGCTACTACTACAGTTTATGACAGTGCTTTTTTTTCTGTTTTTGGGAATGCGTATTGGCGGTATCGGTGTGGGGTTTGCAGGTGGGGCGGGTGTAATCATGTTGTGCGCGCTGGGTGCCACGCCTGGCGATCTGCCCATGCTGGTAATGGTATTTATTATGGTGGTGATCGTCGCCATATCGGCCATGCAACAGGCAGGCGGCATTGATTATCTGGTGCAACTGACAGAACGTGCCTTACGTCGCTATCCGCGGTTGTTGGTGATTACGGCACCGCTCTCAACCTGGTTACTGACCATGATGGCCAGTACCGGGCAGGTCTCTTTTGCCTGTATGCCCGTGATTGTGGCTGTGGCCAGAGATAATCACCTTCGTCCAACCCGCGCATTAGCGCTTTCCGTTGCCGCATCCTTACTGGGCATTGTGGCCTCGCCCATTTCTGCAGCCGTGATTTTTCTCTCTGGGATTCTGGAACAGGGACCGCATGGTTGGGGCTATATTGAACTGATTGCCGTGACCATTCCCGCCACCTTCATGGCGCTTTTCTGTTCCGCCTTGTTTTACCTGTGGTGGGATCGCTTACGTCACACAGACCAGCTTGAGCATCAGGATGATGCGGTAAACACCGTACAGCATTCGCATTCCGCTCTCCACGGCAGACGTTCAGTACTGATTTTTATTGTCGGCCTGGTGACAGTGCTGATTTATGCCATTATCAGCAGCCCTAAAATGGAGATCATTACCCGCCCCGTTCTCAATAGCGGGCAGGCACGGATTGCCGTAATGCTAACGGTGGCGATGGCTATCGTCATGTTCTGTCGGGTGAATGTGCATACAATTCCGGGATCGTCGGTGTTTAAAACCGGAATGACGTCTTGTATATGCATACTGGGTGTGGCCTGGCTGGGTTCCACATTTATGGAGAGCAATCGTCTGTGGTTGCAGGATAGGGTGGCGAGCTATTTTCTGGATTCCACATGGTTACTGGCGTTGATTATCGTACTGGCATCATGTTTTCTCTATTCTCAGGCGGCATCGACCAAAATTTTATTTCCGATGGCCTTAAGTATGGGCATTGCGCCCGCCACGCTTGTTATCTGTTTTCCCGCTACCGCGTCCCTGTTTATCTTACCGAACTATCCCACATTGCTGGCCGCCGTTGCGCTGGATGATACGGGATCCACCCGCCTTGGCCGAAGGATAATCGATCACCCATTTATCCTGCCTGGCCTGCTGGCTACCGGTCTGTCGATGCTTTTTGCAGCAGGTTTAGCAAGGCTGTTCTAACCTTAAGGACATCATGAGCGTAAAAGGCTAAGCCCCTTTGCCGCCATGCTGTGAAGCCCGTGCTGGTGGATTATCACTGTCTGGCAACGTGCCTCTTAGAGGTTAACGTTACCCTGTTTGCAGCGTCTGCTGACGCTGCTGAAATCACGCTCAAAAACTCGGCCTCATGTCGTCCAGGCTTCAGCACTATTTTTAAGAAAATTCCGTAACCTCTCTGAATTGTGCGTAATGTCAAAGATCTGTTATGCCGTTTACGCATTTTCTTGCCTGCAAAGCCAAGCTGAATAACAATCCCTGAAACGTTTCAGCGTTGCTGTGACAACCTTCACCAGGTCAAACAGCAAGATTCAACACCATTGAGCTGAAACGATTCAATCAGCAAGCGAGGAGAATTATGTTCCAGCTCGAATTGCAGGCCATCCATACCGGAGCCAGCGCCCAAAATAAAGAAGATGCGATTCGTCAGGTTGCGGCGGCACTTACCGCTGCGGGTAACGTGGCGGAAGGTTATGTCAACGGCATGCTGGCGCGTGAGCAGCAAACCTCAACCTTTTTGGGTAATGGCATCGCCATTCCTCATGGCACCACCGACACGCGCGATCTGGTGCTGAAAACCGGCGTTCAGGTCTTTCAGTTTCCTCAGGGAATTGCCTGGGGCGACGATCAAACGGCCTATGTCGCGATTGGTATTGCCGCGAAATCTGATGAACATCTGACGTTGCTGCGCCAGCTGACGCACGTACTGAGTGACGACAGCATCGCCGAACAGCTTAAAACGGCCTCTGCTGAAGATCTGCGTGCGCTGCTGATGGGTGAGAAGCAGTCAGCTGAATTCAGCTTCGATACTTCATTAATTTCCCTGGATGTCAGCGCACGTGACCTGATAACGCTGCAGGCCGTCAATGCCGGCCGCTTACAGGCTGCGGGTGTGGTTGATGCCAGCTATGTTGCTGAGGTGGTTTCCAGTAAACCGCTGAGTCTGGGGCAGGGCATCTGGTTAAGCGACAGCGGCAAAGGTAATCTGCAAAGCGGTGTGGCCGTCAGCCGCGCGGCGACAGCCTTTGAACATGAAGGTGAATCCGTGGCAATTCTAGTCAGCGTGGCCGCCGTCGATGACCGCCCGCTAGAGGTACTGGGTTACCTGAGCGCACTGCTGCATGGCAACAAAGCCGACCGTTTGCTGAAAGCCGATGCGGCAGGTGTTTATGCCCTGCTAACCAGCGAAGTTGACGAGCAGGCAGACCAACTGACGGCTGAATTTACTATTCGCAACGAGCATGGCTTACATGCGCGTCCGGGGACCGCCCTGGTGAGCGTGATTAAACAGTTCAACAGCGACATTACGATTACCAACCTTGATGGCAGCGGTAAACCTGCAAACGGACGCAGCCTGATGAAAGTCGTTGCGCTGGGTGTGAAAAAAGGTCATCGCCTGCGTTTTACTGCCAGTGGGGAAGATGCCCAACAGGCGCTGACGGCTATCGAAGAAGCCATCAACAGTGGCTTAGGTGAGGGGGCGGCATGACCAGACGTGTTGCAACCATCACGTTGAATCCTGCGTACGACCTGGTCGGTTATACGCCAGAAATTGAACGTGGTGAAGTGAACCTGGTGAAAACCACTGGCTTACATGCTGCCGGGAAAGGCATCAATGTGGCGAAAGTGCTGAAAGATCTGGGTATCGACGTAACCGTTGGTGGCTTTCTGGGTAAAGACAATCAGGATGGTTTTCAGCAGCTCTTTAGTGAACTGGGGATCGCCAACCGTTTTCAGGTCGTGAATGGCCGCACGCGCATTAACGTCAAGCTGACTGAGCAAACCGGTGATGTGACCGATCTTAACTTTTCCGGTTTTCAGGTGACGGCTCAGGACTGGGATCGCTTTACCAGCGACTCATTAACCTGGCTGGGCCAGTTCGACATGGTGTGCGTGAGTGGCAGCCTGCCGGAGGGGGTCGATCCTGATGCCTTTACCCGCTGGATGACTGAACTGCGTACGCACTGTCCCTGCATCATCTTTGACAGTAGCCGCGAAGCCCTGGTGGCGGGCCTGAAAGCCGCCCCCTGGCTGGTTAAACCTAATCGTCGCGAGCTTGAGATTTGGGCAGGGCGCAAGCTACCTGCACTTCAGGACGTGATTGACGCAGCGCACGAGTTGCGTGAGCAGGGCATTGCACATGTGGTGATTTCTCTGGGTGCTGAAGGCGCACTTTGGGTCAATGCCTCAGGTGAATGGATAGCTAAACCGCCGGTGTGCGAAGTTGTCAGCACCGTTGGCGCAGGTGACTCCATGGTAGGTGGCCTGATTTATGGCCTGTTAATGCGTGAATCCAGTGAACATACGTTACGTCTGGCTACTGCGGTAGCCGCAATGGCTGTCAGCCAGAGCAACGTCGGCGTGACCGATCGTACCCAGTTGGCCGCAATGATGGCGCGTGTCGACTTACAACCCGTTAACTGACAGCAGGAGAGCGATAGTGAAAACGCTGCTGATAAAAGATCCTTCAACAGGACTGGCTTCTGCCTACATGGCAAAACAACGTCTGGCCGCTGCGGCTGCTCAGGCTGGTATAACGCTAACCGAAAACCCGGCCGAGGCCGAACTGGTGATCGTCACCGGTAAAACAGTACCAGAGGATGCCGCGCTGACGGGGAAATCCGTGTGGCTGGGCGATGTGCAGCAGGCAGTCAGTGAACCGGAACTGTTCCTGAATCGTGCCAAAGCCGAAGCGAAACCCTGGCAAGCCAGCGTGGCAGCACCTGCTGCCGTTACCGCTGTGCCAGCGAATGGGCCAAAACGTGTGGTTGCTGTGACCGCTTGCCCAACGGGCGTTGCGCATACCTTTATGGCGGCCGAGGCAATCCAGGCGGAAGCGACCAAACGCGGCTGGTGGGTTAAAGTTGAAACCCGTGGCTCTGTAGGGGCCGGTAACGCGATCACCCCTGAAGAAGTTGCCGCAGCCGATCTGGTTATCGTGGCCGCGGATATCGAAGTGGATCTGGCTAAGTTTGCGGGTAAACCGATGTACCGCACCTCAACCGGTCTGGCACTGAAAAAGACCGCGCAGGAGCTGGATAAAGCCGTGGCAGAAGCGAAGCCTTATAAACCTTCTGGCGCGCAAAACAGTTCTCAGGAAGAGAAAAAAGAGGGCGGCGCGGGGGCTTACCGTCACCTGTTGACCGGCGTCTCCTACATGCTGCCCATGGTGGTGGCGGGTGGCTTGAGTATCGCGCTGTCTTTTGCGTTTGGTATCACGGCCTTTAAAGAGCCCGGTACGCTGGCCGCTGCCCTGATGCAAATCGGTGGCGGGAGTGCCTTTGCACTGATGGTTCCGGTTCTTGCGGGCTTTATTGCCTTCTCAATCGCGGATCGTCCTGGTCTGACGCCTGGCCTGATTGGCGGTATGATCGCCACCAGCATCAACGCGGGCTTCCTTGGCGGCATCATCGCCGGTTTTATTGCGGGTTATGCGGCCAAACTGATCAGCGGTAAGGTGAAGTTGCCACAGAGTATGGAAGCGCTAAAACCTATCCTGATTATTCCGCTGTTTGCCAGCCTGATCACCGGCTTGCTGATGATCTACGTGGTAGGTAAACCGGTCGCGGGCATCATGAGCGGTTTGACCAGCTGGCTGGCTAACATGGGTACCGCGAATGCAATCCTGCTGGGCGCTATCCTGGGTGGCATGATGTGTACCGATATGGGTGGTCCTGTTAACAAAGTTGCTTACGCATTTGGCGTCGGCCTGCTAAGTTCACAAACCTACGCACCTATGGCCGCGATTATGGCTGCCGGTATGGTGCCACCGCTGGCGATGGGGCTGGCGACGCTGGTTGCGCGTCGTAAATTTAACAAAGGTCAGCAGGAAGGCGGTAAAGCCGCGCTGGTTCTGGGTCTGTGCTTTATTTCAGAAGGTGCGATTCCGTTTGCGGCCCGTGACCCGATGCGCGTCCTGCCATGCTGTATCGTCGGTGGCGCAGTAACCGGTGCCGTTTCCATGGCGATTGGTGCCAAGCTGATGGCACCGCACGGTGGCCTGTTCGTCCTGTTAATCCCGGGGGCGATTACGCCGGTCGTGGGTTATCTGATGGCGATTTTGATTGGTACCGCGATTGCCGGATTAGGCTATGCAGTACTGAAGCGCCCGGAAGAAGAGCTGGCGAAAGCCTGACAGGTAAGACGACAAAGGAGCCGCAAGGCTCCTTTGTCTTATTTCTTAACGTTGTTCTGACTTAAGCCAGGCAATTTCATCTTTCCAGATATCGGGATTAATGGTTTCCAGAATCAGCGGAATACCATCGAACCGCGAATCCTTCATCATCCAGCTAAAGACGGTTTTACCGATATTCCCCTCACCCAGGCTGTGATGACGGTCAACCCGGCTGCCCAGCGTACTTTTGGCATCATTCAGGTGCATCCCGCGAAGATAGTTAAAACCCACCACGCGCTCAAATTCGGCAAAGGTCTCCGTGCAGGCGGCTTCACTGCACAGATCGTATCCGCCCGCGAAGGCATGGCAGGTATCGATGCAAACGCCGACGCGCGACTTATCTTCGACGTGTTCAATAATGGTCGCCAGATGTTCAAAGCGGAACCCCAGGTTGCTGCCCTGACCGGCGGTATTTTCGATAACGGCGGTCACGCTGTGGGTTTGATCCAGGGCGATGTTAATTGACTCGGCGATGCGCTTTAAGCAGGTCAGCTCATCAATTTGCTGTAAATGACTGCCCGGATGAAAATTCAGTAGCGTCAGCCCCAGCTGTTCCGCGCGCTGCATTTCATCTACGAACGCATCGCGCGATTTTTGCAACGCGTCCATGACCGGATGCCCCAGGTTTATCAGATAGCTGTCGTGCGGCAGAATCTGGCCCGGTTCAAAATGGTATTTCTCACAGGCAGCGCGGAAGGCGGCGATGGTTTCGTCTGACAGCGGGGCGGCTTTCCACTGACGCTGGTTCTTCGTGAACAGCGCAAAAGCCGTGGCTTCCAGTTCGTGGGCGCGGAGGACCGCCTGATCCACACCACCCGATGCGCTGACGTGCGCGCCAATATACTTCATGCCGTTCTCCTGAAGGATTTAACTCAGATTGAACGGCATGATACACGATGGCGCTGTGGCAAAGCGCGGTGCGCAGGAAATTTTTAGCGAGGTCAGGAGGAGGCATTATCAGGAATACAGCCGTGCCACAAAGGGCTCGCTGTTTTCACCCGAATACGCGAAAAGTCTCAGAAAAGGGGCCGGGCGTGAGGCGAAACCGGCCGGTGCCGAATCGACCTTGTCTGTCAGAAGAAGGCAACGCAGCGGATCAGTGGCGGAGTTTCGCCAATTCGTCTTCTGTCAGGCCGGTCATTTTAATCACGGTCGGGCGATCAAGGCCGTTATTTAACATGGTCCGGGCAATCTTCAGCGCTTCTTCCTTCCTGCCTTTTTCAATGCCTTTTTGTTCCAGCTGTTCTGCAATGGTCATCAGAGCCTCTCCGTGTTGCGGCACCCGCTGTGCCAGCTTATGAACAAAGGTTTGCGCATCTGAAGCTTCGCCCACCTGTATCATGTAGTTTACCAGCGATATCACCAGCGATGAAGAGAGATGTTTATGTAGAAGAAGACTGACCAGGCTGTCAATCAGGGCTGTCAGGTTTCGCTGGTGGATATGCTTTTGCAGTAAGGTTAAGGCGGCCATGCTGCGATGGTGTGCAATCTCCTCGTCAGGGATAATCGTCACATCAACCAAAGGGAAAGCCGTGGTGTACAGTGCGCCCGCAATGTCCGGTCGGGCAAATTCATCGAGCCAACAGAGGGAATAAGGATACGGGCTGCGTTTACCGGTATAGAACAACATTGGGATAACCAACGGCAGTGTTTTATGCCCGGCCTGCAGGTGGCGGTGCATGGCGGCAACCGCATAGCGCATCAACCTGAAGGCCATATGTTGATCCGGACCGGACTGATGCTCGATAAGCACGTGGATGTAGCCTTCCCCGGATGCGGTTTTAAGGCTGTAGAGCACGTCGCTGAAATACTGACGCAGATCGTCTTCGACAAACGAACCCGATTCCAGTTTAAGGGTGGACAGGTCGCAAAGGGCGCGTAACGGTTCTGGCAGGTGGATCGCCATAAAATCCTGCGCAATATCGGGCTGTGTCAGAAACTGCCTGAACAGGGCATCGTGAGGCGTTGGCGTGGTGGTTTTTATCTTCATCCGTCCCGGCTCGAAAAAATGACCCGCCTAAAATAGGGCAGACCGGGGCGTTCGCCTAATGACGGCGCAGTAATGTACGGCGCGTCTCGCAAATCTCCGCGTGTGGGGCAGTGAAGGGGAAGTGGCCGCCATAACCGGCCCCGTCACGGGCCGGTCAGGAAGGGAGAGGGCTGCGTGCTTACGCCATGAGGTGCTGGACCAGCAGATTAATAGTACCGCCACCCACAATCAGCCAGACAAATACCAGTGCTCCTAACAGCACAGGCTTAAATCCGGCAGCGCGCAGGGCAGTAAAGCGGGTAGTTAAGCCCAACGCTGCCATTGCCATGGTCAGCAGGATCCCGCCGAGGGTATTTAATGTGTTAACCCACCCGGCCGGCAACCAGTGCAGAGAGTTGAACAGAGCGACAGCAACAAACATTAAAGCAAACCACGGAAAGGTGACCGGCTGTGCGCTATGCTGTGCTGTCTGTTCACGTCGCAGTACACCGCTCAGCAACAGTAAAAACGGAGCCAGCATCATCACCCGGAGCATTTTCGCAATGACTGCGCTGCTCTCGGTTTCGGGCGCAATGCTGTGCCCGGCGGCGACCACCTGGGCCACTTCGTGGATCGTCGAACCGGTGAAAACACCAAACTGTGTCAGACTGACGGCAGGGAAAAGATGATGAACCCATGGCCACAGCAAGGGATAAACAAAGATCGCCAGGGTGCCAAACAGCACGACCGTTGCCACCGCCACCGCCACCTTTGAGGGGGCCGCTTTCACGACTGGCTCTGTGGCCAGTACGGCAGCGGCACCGCAGATGCTGCTCCCCGCACCGATTAACCACACGGTGTCACGATCGAGCCTGAGCAGGCGCCTGCCCAGCAGGCAGGTTATAAAAAACGTGCTGCTCAGGGTCAGTACATCAATAACGACGCCGCTCAGGCCGACATCCGTGATTTGTTGTAAGGTGATGCGAAATCCGAACAGTATCACGCCCAGCCGGAGCAGTTTTTGTTTGGCCAGCAGTACGCCAGCGTCGCACTGACCGGCCATGGGGGAATAAACACTGTTGCCGATAATGATGCCCAGCATAATGGCCAGAGTTAACGAACCCAGCCCCAGATGCGAGACGGCAGGTACCTGCGCCAGCAGCGCCGTAACGCTGGCAAGGGTACCGCATAGCAACAGGCCTGGCAGCCATTGCTGCACAGTGTGAGATTTTGAAATGCTGATGTCGGCCATGATTACGCTCCTGGTTGAGCACGCATCATCACGCCAGGTTTGTTAAAAGTGAAATTGATTATATATTTATAATCTACCGCTATAAGTGATAAGGCAGGATATATGCTGTTCGCACGACTGGGGCGCTTCATCACGCTCATCAAAAGGGATGTTTTAACGCTCGCCTATGCCTGCCGCGATCCCCGAACGCCGCTGTGGTGTAAAGGCGCGGCCGTGGGACTCATGGCGTACGGCATCAGCCCCATTGATGTGATCCCTGATGTCATCCCGGTCGTCGGGCTACTCGATGATGCAGTGATCATTCCCACCGGCGTCATGTTGCTGCTGAAAATGTTACCCACGGAAGTGCGCGCCAGCAGCGCAGAGCGTGCCCGGCAGCAGCGTGCACGCGGTAAAACCCTGTTCGGTGTGCTGGGTGTGGTTTTTCTGCTGTGGATAGCCCTGATGGTTTACCTCTTACAGCGTTAGATTCAGGAGTCTCCATGCACATTACACTGCGACAAATCGACGTTTTTACCGAAGTGCTGAAAAGCGGCTCCACCACGCAGGCTTCTCAGGTGCTGGCCTTGTCCCAGTCAGCCGTCAGTGCGGCACTCGCCGATCTGGAAAACCAGCTTGGCGTTCAGCTTTTCGACCGTGTAGGTAAGCGACTGGTAGTGAATGAACACGGCCGGTTACTTTACCCGCGGGCCGTGGGCCTGCTTGAACAGGCGACGGAAATCGAACAGCTGTTTAAAGAAGATAACGGGGCTATCCGAATTTATGCCAGTAGCACAATCGGGAATTACCTGTTGCCGGGGATGATTGCCGGCTACCGCCGTGATTTCCCGACCTTACCTTTAGAGCTGAGCGTGGGAAACAGCCAGGACGTGATCATGGCCGTGTCTGAATTCAGGGTTGATGTCGGGTTAATCGAAGGTCCCTGTCATATGACGGAACTGGTAAGCGAGCCCTGGCTTGACGATGAGCTGGTGGTGTTTGCCGCGCCGGATGCTGCCATTTTACAGCAGCCGGTGACGCTGGCATCGCTGGCGGAGGCCACCTGGATTCTTCGCGAACGGGGTTCAGGGACGCGCGAAATCGTTGATTACCTGCTGCTGTCTCATCTGCCGACCTTCCAACTGGGCATGGAACTGGGCAACTCCGAAGCGATCAAACATGCCGTGCGTCACGGCATGGGCATTAGCTGTTTATCCCGCCGGGTTATTGCCGACCAGCTCAGTGCCGGAACGCTCATTGAGCTGAATACGCCTTTGCCCAATTTGACGCGTACGCTTTACCGTATTCATCACCGGCAAAAACATATCTCAAAGGCGCTGTCACGGTTTTTGTCCTACTGTCGGGAATAACCGCAGGGGGAGGCTGATGATGAAATAAGCGGTTCAACCCCTTGAAATTCAGGGAGACAGGCGCTGCCGCTAATAATCTGCCGCCTATCATGAAGGTAACTTATATCAACGCAGCATTCGCTATACAGTGCGGCCTTTGCTGCTACAATCGCGCCTTATTTTTACCCAGCGTAATGTTTACACATGCATAATGACACAAAAACAACACAACAACCTGCGTTACGACGCGATCTAAAAGCGCGTCACCTCACCATGATCGCCATTGGCGGTTCAATCGGTACAGGCCTCTTTGTGGCATCAGGTGCCACCATCTCTCAGGCCGGTCCAGGCGGCGCGTTACTCTCCTATGCCCTGATTGGTTTGATGGTTTATTTCCTCATGACCAGCCTGGGTGAACTGGCGGCATTTATGCCGGTATCCGGTTCTTTTGCTACCTACGGTGCGAAATACGTCGAAGAAGGCTTTGGTTTTGCCCTTGGCTGGAACTACTGGTACAACTGGGCGGTTACGATTGCCGTTGACCTGGTGGCTTCCCAACTGGTGATGAATTACTGGTTCCCGGACACGCCAGGATGGATCTGGAGCGCTCTGTTCCTGAGCCTGATGTTCCTGATCAACTACATCTCGGTGAAAGGCTTCGGCGAAACGGAGTACTGGTTTTCGCTGATCAAGGTTGTCACCGTGGTGATCTTTATCGTGGTTGGCGTACTGATGATTGTCGGGATTATGCGCGGCGCTGAAAATGCGGGCTGGCATAACTGGCAGGTCGGTGACGCGCCATTTGCGGGCGGTTTCGCCGCGATGATCGGCGTGGCGATGATTGTCGGCTTCTCCTTCCAGGGCACTGAACTCATCGGTATTGCGGCGGGCGAATCAGAAGATCCGGCGAAGAATATTCCTCGCGCGGTACGTCAGGTGTTCTGGCGTATCCTGCTCTTCTATGTGCTGGCTATCCTGATCATCAGCCTGATTTTGCCTTATACCGATCCGCAGCTGTTACACAATGATATTAAAGATATCAGCGTCAGTCCGTTTACGCTGGTGTTCAAAAATGCCGGTCTGCTGTCAGCGGCGGCGGTGATGAACGCGGTCATTTTAACGGCGGTATTGTCCGCGGGTAACTCCGGAATGTACGCCTCAACGCGCATGCTTTATAACCTTGCACGCGAAGGCAAAGCACCGCGTATCTTTGCCCGCCTGTCAAAAGGTGGCGTCCCCCGTAATGCCCTGTGGGCGACCACGGTGGTGGCTGGTCTGTGCTTTTTAACCTCGAAATTTGGCAATCAGGAAGTCTATCTCTGGCTGTTGAATACCTCAGGCATGACCGGCTTTATCGCCTGGCTCGGTATTGCAATCAGCCACTACCGTTTCCGTCGGGGTTACGTTGCGCAGGGCCACGATCTTACTGCGCTGCCATATCGTTCCGGCTTTTTTCCCGTTGGACCGATTTTTGCTTTTGTCCTTTGTCTGATTATCACTCTGGGCCAGAATTATCAGGCGTTCCTGCAGGATAAAATTGACTGGTACGGCGTGGCGGCTACCTATATCGGTCTGCCGCTGTTCCTGCTGATCTGGCTGGGTTACAGGCTGGTGCGGGGCGGTCGGATCGTCAAATATACTGAGATGGAATTTCCCGTCTATAAAGACTAGCAATGCCTGGAAGCGCCCGGTGAACACCGGGCGTTTTTTTAAGCTTACGTCATCACTGTTAACATTCCATGAATTGATAATTATTATCACCTGCACTATTGTGGCTGCGTTTTTAATTCTGGAGCCATTACTGGGTTGAATCATGACAACGGAATCCTCGTTGATCGGTGCTGAAGTGGACCATCAGCACACATTAAAAAACTATCATCAGGTTGTGCGCCGCCGAATCTTTTGGCTGGGTGCGCTGCAGATAGCGATACTCGCCTCACTCGTTCTTGATTTTACGCTCGGTCCGGCAGGGCTCTCTTTGTCCGTGTTGTGGCACACGCTGCTCTCTCCTGAGAGCGTCGATGCAGGTACCCGCGTAATCGTCTGGGATATTCGCCTGCCTTATGCCTTGATGGCGATTGTTGTTGGCCTGGCGCTGGGCCTCGCCGGCGCCGAAATGCAAACGATCCTGAATAATCCGCTCGCCAGTCCGTTCACGCTGGGCGTGTCTTCTGCGGCGGCGTTTGGTGCAGCACTGGCGATTATTCTGGGCGTAGGGATCCCGGGCATCTCCGGGCAGTGGTTTATCTCGGCCAACGCCTTTCTGTTTGCCCTGTTTGCCGCGTTGATGCTGGATGGCATTACGCGATGGACCCAGGTGTCATCGTCCGGTGTGGTGCTGTTTGGTATCGCCCTGGTGTTTACTTTTAACGCCCTGGTTTCAATGATGCAGTTTATTGCCAGCGAAGATACGTTACAGGGGCTGGTGTTCTGGACCATGGGCAGCCTGGCGCGCGCCTCCTGGGAAAAGCTGGGCGTACTGAGTGCGGCCTTTGCGCTGCTGGTTCCCTTCTCTATGCTCAGCAGCTGGAAACTCACCGCATTGCGCCTGGGTGAAGACAGGGCGATCAGTTTTGGTATTGATGTTCGTCGTTTACGCCTGGCCACGCTGCTCCGTATCAGCGTACTGTCCGCGCTGGCCGTCGCCTTCGTCGGACCGATTGGCTTTATTGGGCTGGTGGCACCGCATATTTCCCGCATGATGTTTGGTGAAGATCATCGCTTCTATTTGCCGGCCAGCGCGCTGACCGGTGCCCTGGTGTTGTCGCTGGCTTCTGTGGCGTCGAAAAACCTTATTCCCGGCGCCATCGTGCCGGTGGGCATTGTGACTTCGCTGATTGGCGTACCGTTCTTCCTGAGTATTATTCTGCGTCACCGGGGGACAGTATGAGGGAGCAAGGATTAAGCCTGCGCGGCTTCACGACCGGTTATCCCAAACGCCAGGTCATTGAAAACCTGAATGTGGCGCGCCTGCCGCGTGGGGAAATTACGGTTCTGCTAGGACCGAACGGCTGTGGCAAATCTACGCTGCTGCGTGCGCTGGCCGGACTGAATAAAGGGCAGGGCGAGCTGTGGCTCAACGGGGAAGACCTGATGACCCAGCCTTTCGCCCAGCGTGCCAGACAGGTCGTGTATCTGCCCCAGTCGCTGCCGGCTGGCGTTCATCTGCACGTGCTGGAGTCCATTATCGTGGCACAGCGCGCCTCCAGTGGTTTACATAGCGCCGCCAGCGAGGCGGACGTGATGGCGCTGCTGGAGCAACTGGGCATTGCGCATCTGGCCATGCGTTACCTTGACCAGCTCTCCGGTGGACAGAAACAGTTAGTGGGCCTGGCGCAGTCGCTGATTCGTCGGCCTGCGCTGCTGCTGCTGGATGAACCGCTCAGCGCGCTGGATTTAAACTACCAGTTCCACGTGATGGATTTGGTACGGCGTGAAACCGCGCTGCGCAATATGGTCACGGTGGTGGTGGTGCACGATATCAATATTGCCTTACGCCACGCTAAGCATGCGGTGATGCTTAAAGCGGGCAGGTTAATTGCCGAAGGCACGCCGGATAGCGTTATCACCCCAGCAACCCTGGCGCAGGTTTACGGCGTACAGGGCCGCATTGAGCACTGTTCACGCGGTACACCGCAGGTCATGATTGACGGGCTGGTACAGGAAGGACTGTCTTGAAATCAGGGGATTGCACTGGCAATCCCCTGTGTGAGATCACCCTACCAGCAGGTGTTGCGCATGGAAGCGCAGGTGATCTTCGATAAAGCTGGCAATGAAGAAGTAGCTGTGATCGTAGCCAGGCTGGATGCGCAGGGTCAACGGGAAGCCCATTTCCTGCGCGATCGCTTCTAAGCGCTCCGGCTGCAGTTGATCCGCCAGGAACTGATCGCTGTCGCCCTGATCGATCAACAACGGCAGACGATGCTGAACCTCCCGCATCAGCTGGCAGCTGTCGTAGGCGAGCCAGGCCTGGCGATCGTCCCCCAGATAGGCCGTGAATGCTTTCTGGCCCCAGGGAACCTCACAAGGGTTAACGATGGGCGCAAAGGCGGAAGCCGACGCAAAGCGGTTTCCCAGACGTAATGCCAGCATCAGCGCACCGTGTCCGCCCATGGAGTGGCCCATTATCGACTGACGTTCACTGACCTTAAAGTTATCGGCAACCAGCTCAGGCAGCTCGTCACTCAGGTAGTCGAACATACGGTAATGATCCGCCCAGGGCTGTTGCGTGGCGTTGAGGTAAAAACCTGCGCCCTGGCCCAGGTCATAGCCTTCGTCATTCGCAACCTGCTCACCGCGTGGGCTGGTGTCCGGCATGATTAACACCAGGCCCAGCTCGGCAGCGACACGCTGTGCGCCAGCCTTGGTGGTGAAGTTCTCGTCGTTGCAGGTCAGGCCCGCCAAAAACCACACCACCGGCGGCGGGGAATCACCGCGCGGACTCGGCAAATAGATACTGAACGTCATCGGGCAATGAAGCACCTGAGACTGATGACGCCAGCGCTGCTGCCAGCCGCCAAAAATACGATGCTCTTCCAGCAGCTCCAGAGTAGATGTCATAGATAGCGCCCCCGGTTACTTGTTAAAATGCACGACGGAGCGGATCGATTTCCCTTCATGCATTAAATCAAAGGCGTCATTAATCTCTTCAAGCGGCATGGTATGGGTAATGAAATCGTTCAGCGCGAATTTCCCATCAAGATAATCCTGCACGATACCGGGAAGTTGTGAACGGCCTTTCACGCCACCGAAAGCAGAGCCACGCCAGACGCGGCCGGTTACCAGCTGGAATGGACGCGTTGAAATCTCCTGACCTGCGCCTGCAACGCCGATGATCACCGACTCGCCCCAGCCCTTGTGGCAGCACTCCAGAGCAGAGCGCATCACATTGACGTTACCGATACATTCAAAGGAATAATCCACGCCGCCGTCGGTGAGTTCAACAATCACGTCCTGAATCGGCTTGTCATAGTCTTTCGGGTTAATCAGATCGGTGGCACCCAGCTTACGCGCCAGATCAAACTTACTGGTGTTGATATCAACACCAATAATGCGGCCCGCTTTGGCCATTTTCGCGCCGATAATCGCCGACAGACCAATGCCGCCCAGCCCAAAGATGGCAACGGTATCGCCTTCTTTAACCTTGGCGGTGTTCATCACTGCGCCCATACCGGTGGTTACGCCACAACCCAGCAGGCACACTTCTTCCAGTGGCGCTTCTTTACTGATTTTCGCCAGGGAGATTTCAGGCACGACGGTATATTCAGAGAAGGTTGAAGTGCCCATGTAGTGGAAAATCGGCTTGCCGTCTTTAAAGAAACGCGTGGTACCGTCAGGCATCAGACCTTTGCCCTGCGTGGTGCGGATGGCCTGACACAGATTCGTTTTACCGGACAGGCAGAACTTACATTGACCACATTCTGGCGTGTAAAGCGGGATCACGTGATCGCCCACTTCAACGCTGGTCACGCCTTCGCCGACCGCTTCAACAACGCCACCGCCTTCGTGACCCAGAATCGCCGGGAACACGCCTTCAGGATCGCTGCCGGACAGCGTATACGCATCCGTATGGCAGACGCCGGTGGCGACGATACGTACCAGCACTTCCCCTTTCTGCGGCGGCATAAGATCCACTTCTTCGATTTTTAGCGGTTCGCCTGCGGCCCAGGCTACGGCGGCACGGGTTTTGATCATGTTCATGCAATCCCTCTTCCAGTCAGATTGTGACGCGATGTGGCGTCTGGATGGTCGTGATAAGTTAAAAATAGCGCGGAAACTCTATTCCGCTGCCTGCAATGGATGCATCAGCTCGTCATTGAGCGGACGATCGTGAAATTGTTCAATAATAAGATACTTCAGCGCCTCAACGTTGGGCGTGAAGGCATCGCGTCGCCACATCAGCCAGGTGGCGGTGTTGCGATATTCCGCCGGCAGGCTGTGTACCTGAACACGGGCGCGGTCTGGCATCTGTTTCAGCACCGACGCGGGAATCATAGCCACGCCCGCGCCGCCTGCGACACAGGCCAGCATGGCATGGTAAGACTGAATTTCCATCACGCTGTGAGGCGCGGCCTGGCTGTCGCGGTACCAGGCTTCAAGTTTAACCCGGTAAGAACAGCTGTTGCGAAAGGCAAACAGGGTATCATCTTGCGTGTCGCGCGCGCAGGTTACCGGGATATGATCAAGATCGGTGATCAAGACCATCTCCTCGCGAAAGGCAATACAGCCATTCAGATCGTCGTGCTGAACCGGGCCATCGACCAGGGCCGCGGCCAGCGTACCTTCACGTACTCGATCAATAATTTCCCCTGAGGTGCCTGTAATCAGCGATAAGGCGACAGCAGGAAAACGCTGATGGAAGGCAGCCAGAAGGCCAGGCAGGCGCGTCGCGGCGGTACTTTCCATCGAGCCAAGTGCAAAATTCCCGCCGGGTTTACCCGCTCGGGTCATATTTAATGCTTCATCACTCAGGGCCAGAATACGCTGGGCGTAGTTAAGGAAATTATGGCCCATGGGCGACAGGCGAATGCGCTGTTTTTCGCGAATAAACAGATCGACACCCAGCTCCTCTTCCAGCTGACGCAGACGCGTCGTGAGGTTGGAGGGAACCCGATGCAGCTGTTCCGCAGCACGGGCCAGGGAACCGCTTTCTGCCACGGAACAGAACATACGTAACTGAACTAAATCCATAGTGTTCTCTTCCTGTAAACAAGTTGCTTAAGATTATTCACTTTTTGTGAGTGTAAGCATCGTTCATGCTATAAGCAAGTTTCTGTGTAAAAAACTGAGGTGGCAGATGGCGTTTCGCGTGGCAATAAGTGCATTTTTGACGTTGTTTGTTGTAATGGGAATCGGGCGCTTTGCCTTTACCCCGCAGGTTCCCCTGATGATTCAGGCGCACCAGTTAACGCTGACCAGCGCCAGCCTGGTGGCGGCGTTAAACTATCTGGGCTACCTGTGCGGGTCTTTCGATGCCATGCGCGCACGCCATAAGGTCGCGTTGCGTCTGCAACTCGGAACGTGGGGCGCCGTGGTGCTGACGGCTCTGTCGGCCTTTGCCGACGGGCCGTGGTGGCATGGCGTTATTCGCTTTGCCATCGGCTGGGCCAGTGGATGCGCCCTGGTGCTGGCGGCGGCGTGGAGCAACGAGCAGTTGCATCAGTATGGTCGTCCGGGGCTGTCGGCAGCCGTCTTTGCCGGACCGGGTGCAGGCATTTTTATCAGCGGTCTGCTCGCGGTGAGCTTGCACAGATATCAGGTCTCAGCGGCGCTGGCCTGGTGGGTTTATGCCGCGCTGGCGGCGGTATTGGTGGCGCTCATTAGCCGAAATCTGCCGCGCAAGGGTGAGCTACATCGTCCGGAGCAGGCACCGCCATCGCTGGTGCTGACCCGTAACCTCCGGCGGCTGGTCCTGAGTTACAGCCTGGCGGGATTTGGCTATATTCTCCCCGCGACATTTCTTTCACAAATGGCTGCAGTGCGTTTTCCAGGCAGTGCCATGGCACAGTTTGTCTGGCCGATATTCGGCGGTGCGGCGGTCATCGGTATTGTTCTGGGCATTGTCACGCGCAAGACGGGGAGCAGTCATGCCCGCCTGGCGGTGACCCTGTGGGCACAGGCGCTGGGTGTGCTGGCGGCCGCATTGCTGCCGGGGTTCAGCGGGCTGCTTATCGGCGCGCTGCTGGTCGGGGGCGGCTTTCTGTGTGTGGTACAGCTGTCTTTGCTCTGTGCTCGTGAACTGGCACCACAGCATATGCGTTATATGGCCGGCTTGCTGACAACCGGCTACGCAGTTGGGCAACTGGCAGGGCCTATGCTCTCCTCGCTGTCAACGCTGTTTCTTCATCGTCTCGAACCCGCACTGTGGGTGGCGGGGGCCAGTCTGATCGTCGCAGGGCTTCTGGTCTGGCGGCGGGACGCGTGAAAAGCTTTCATCTCCAATCGGATTGATTGCTGGATTCCCTGCACAGAAAGTTTCACAATACGCACTCAGAAATATGACCCGCTGGCAACAGACGGCGGGCGCAACACCTGCCGGAGAAGAGTAAGATGAGCACCTTGAGTCAGGAAGCTGCACTGGTCCACGAAGCGCTGCTGGCGCGTGGGCTGGAAACGCCGCTGCGCGCACCCACGCGTGAAATAGACGATGAAACGCGTAAGAGCCTGATTGCAGGCCATATGACGGAAATCATGCAGCTGCTGAATCTGGATCTTGAAGATGACAGCCTGATGGAAACCCCGCATCGCATCGCCAAAATGTATGTCGATGAGATCTTTTCCGGTCTCGATTATGCCAACTTCCCCAAAATCACGCTCATCGAAAACAAGATGAAAGTGGATGAGATGGTGACGGTTCGCGACATTACGCTGACCAGCACCTGCGAACATCATTTTGTGATTATCGACGGGAAAGCCACCGTCGCGTATATCCCTAAAGATAAGGTGATCGGCTTATCCAAGATCAACCGCATCGTGCAGTTCTTCGCGCAGCGGCCTCAGGTGCAGGAGCGTTTAACACAGCAGGTCCTGCTGGCGCTGCAAACGCTGTTGGGAACGAATAACGTTGCCGTTTCGATCGATGCCGTGCACTACTGTGTGAAAGCGCGCGGCGTGAAGGATGCCACCAGCGCCACGACCACGACCTCGCTGGGTGGGCTGTTTAAATCCAGTCAAAATACCCGTCAGGAATTCCTGCGCGCGGTGCGTCATAACTAAAGCTGACGGGCGGGCGCGACGGTCGCCCGCCTGAGACATCAGGATCCCACATGCAACGCTACCTCGTGCTGGATTTTATTCGGGGCTGTGCCATTCTCGGCATTCTGTTGTTAAATATTATTGGCTTTGGTTTACCTTCTGCTGCCTACCTTAATCCTGCCTGGCAGGGCAGCATCACCCTTTTTGATGCCTGGACGTGGGCTATTTCCGATGTCTTTGCCCAGCTTAAATTCCTGACGCTTTTCGCTCTGCTGTTCGGGGCAGGCCTGCAGATGCAGCTGTCACGCGGTAGCCGCTGGCTGACTGCCCGTTTATCCCTGTTAGTGATGCTGGGATTGATTCACAGCGTATTTATCTGGGAAGGCGATATCTTGCTGGATTACGGCATTATCGGGCTGGTTATCTGGCGTATGCTGCGCGATGTTCCCTCTACCCGGGGGTTAATTAACACCGGAATTCTGCTCTATCTGATGGGATGCGCCGTGTTGCTGGTATTTGGCTTGATCTCCAGCCCTGAACCGTCGCCCTCATGGCTCCCGGGCGCTGCAGAGATCCAGTACGAGCAGTTCTGGAAGCTCACGGGCGGTCTGGCCGCCGTGCAGATTCGTTTAGATCACCTTTCTTCGGGATTGATGGCGCTGGTGGCCCAGTACGGCTGGCAACTGGCGGGACTGATGATGCTGGGGGCGGCGCTGGTGCGCAGCGGATGGCTGAAAGGAACCTTTCCGCTACAGCACTACCGACGCGTTGCCGCGCTGTTGCTGCCGCTGGGTTTGCTGATGGCGGCGGCGGGCGTTGCCGCACAGTGGTGGGTTAACTGGGACTACCGCTGGAGCGCGTTTTATCTGCAACTGCCGCGCGATCTGGCCAGTCCGCTCATCAGCCTCGGCTATACGGCATTGTGTTTCGGCTTTTGGTCTTCGGTCCAGCGCTGGCGGCTGAGCTATGCCATTCGTTGCGTAGGTCGAATGGCGCTCAGCAACTACCTGTTGCAATCCCTGATCTGTACCACGCTCTTTTATCGCTTCGGCGAGTTTATGCATTTCTCACGCCTGCAGCTGGTGATGCTGGTGCCAGTCATCTGGTGCGTTAACCTGCTGTTTTCCGTGCTGTGGCTGCGTTACTTCCCGCAGGGCCCTCTCGAATGGATCTGGCGTCGTCTGACGCTGATTGCCGCAGGCGCACCGTCCACTTCCCCCTCTGAAAGATAATGACCGCCATCACAAAGGTTACAGAATTGTATGTAACCGTTTTCATTGATGTGACGTAATTCACGCTGTGTGGCGATCTTCCCTGACAAAATAGCGCCGGTGTTGTAACTGGCGTAATGCCTTATCTCTCTGGAAGTGCTGCATGATAACGATTCGTGATGTTGCGCGTCAGGCCGGTGTGTCAGTGGCCACCGTTTCGCGCGTACTAAATAACAGCAGCGCGGTCACCGCTGAAACACGTGACGTCGTGTTACAGGCGGTTGACGCTCTGGGCTATCGCCCAAACGCCAACGCTCAGGCGCTGGCTACCCAGGTGAGTGATACCATCGGGGTGGTGGTTATGGATGTTTCCGACCCCTTTTTCGGCGCGCTGGTGAAGGCGGTCGATACCGTGGCACAGCGCGTGCACAAGCATGTTCTGATCAGTAACTCCTGGCACCATGAAGAAAAAGAACGCCACGCCATTGAAGTGTTGATACGCCAACGCTGCAATGCGCTGGTGGTGCACGCGAAAACGCTTTCAGACGCCGAACTGGCCGATTTTATGAGCCAGGTGCCCGGTATGGTGGTGATTAACCGTAGCGTGCCGGGTTTCGAGCATCGCTGTGTCAGCCTTGATAATGTAACGGGCGCATTGATGGCCTCAAGAATGCTGCTGCAACAGGGGCATTGCCGCATTGGCTATTTGTGTTCCAGTCATCCCATTGAAGACGTTACACAGCGGCGTGAAGGCTGGCTGCAGGCCCTGGCAGAGCAGGGGATTCGTCCGCAGGAAAGCTGGATAGCCAGCGCCGAACCCGACATGCAGGGCGGCGAAGCCGCAATGGTAGAACTGCTGGGGCGTAATCTCAATTTGAGCGCCATATTCGCCTATAACGACAGCATGGCGGCAGGCGCGCTTACGGCCCTTAAAGACAACGGAATTCAGGTCCCTCAGCATTTTTCCGTAGTGGGCTTCGACGATATTCCGATTTCCCGATACACCGATCCGCAACTGACCACCGTTCGCTATCCCATTGTTTCAATGGCAAAACTTGCCACCGAACTGGCGCTTCAGGGGGCCGCGGGCTGTATCGACAGCAGTGCAAAACACATCTTTATGCCGACGCTGGTACGCCGCCATTCCGTAGCGCAAAAGCAAATTGTGGAGTCCGTCACTAATTCAGGCGATTCCACGATGTAACCGTTTTCAATCTGTGATTGTATTCACAGTTAATTAACATTGCTATCACTATGATGGCAGCGTCTTACAGTACTGAAACATTATGTAACGCCACTCTCCTGTTGAGGGCACCGGCCTGGTCGCCGGTTTACATGGTTCATGACACGCACTATGGATGCAGTAGCCTACACGGAAGTCACGGAAGTTGAGTTTTGCATGGCACAGCAGTGGCTCAGCCTGATAGAGAGCGCATCCTGCCTCGCCGAATAATTCTACCTGATGTTCTAACGCCATCTGCGCGGCAGAACAAAAAAAGACCCTGCAAAAAAACCGGAGATACCATGAATAAGAAGGTTTTCACGCTCACAGCACTGGTTGCCAGCATGATGTTTGGTGCAACGGCGCATGCCGCTGACACGCGTATCGGCGTAACCATTTACAAATACGACGACAACTTCATGTCGATGGTACGTAAAGATATCGAGAAAGAAGCCAAGACGCTGGGCGGTATTCAGCTGCTGATGAATGACTCGCAGAACGACCAGTCTAAACAGAACGATCAAATTGACGTGCTGATGGCAAAAGGCGTGAAAGCGCTGGCAATTAACCTGGTCGATCCGGCCGCGGCCGCGGTGGTTGTCCAGAAAGCCCGTGCTAACGACATTCCCGTGGTGTTCTTCAACAAAGAGCCAAACGCGAAAGTGCTGGCCAGCTATGACAAAGCTTACTACGTGGGTACTGACTCAAAAGAGTCGGGTGTGATTCAGGGCAAACTGATTGAGAAGCACTGGAAAGCAACCCCGGCCTGGGACCTGAATAAAGATGGTGTGATTCAGTTCGTTCTGCTGAAAGGCGAGCCGGGTCATCCGGATGCGGAAGCGCGTACCAAATACGTTATCGATACGCTGAACAAAGACGGTGTTAAAACCCAGCAGTTAGCGATGGATACGGCAATGTGGGATACCGCTCAGGCGAAAGATAAGATGGACGCCTGGCTGTCAGGTCCTAACGCCAAGAAAATCGAAGTGGTTATCGCCAACAACGATGCCATGGCAATGGGTGCCGTAGAAGCGCTGAAAGCACACAACATGTCTTCCATCCCGGTCTTCGGTGTGGATGCGTTACCTGAAGCACTGGCGCTGGTTAAGTCAGGCGCAATGGCCGGTACCGTGCTGAATGACGCGGAAAACCAGGCGAAAGCCACCATCGACATGGCCAAGAACCTTGCAGATGGCAAACCGGCGACGGCAGGCACCAACTTCAAGATGGTTGATAAGATCGTACGCGTACCTTATGTACCGGTTGATCAGGAAAACCTGTCTCAGTTCCAGAAATAACTCTTTGCAGACGGGCGCGGCAGCTGCTGCGCCTTTTTTATGTCATCACCGTTTTGTAGCCAGGTAAATTATGGCCAGTGATAATACGACCGCGCAGCGCGAATATCTGCTGGAAATGACCAACGTCAGTAAATCATTTCCCGGCGTGAAAGCTCTCGACAACGTTAATTTAAAAGTGCGGCCTCACTCCGTTCATGCACTAATGGGTGAAAACGGCGCTGGTAAATCGACATTGTTAAAGTGTTTATTTGGTATCTATAAAAAAGATACAGGCAGCATTCTTTTTCAAGGGCAGGAAATAGATTACAAAAGCTCCAAAGAAGCGCTGGAAAACGGCGTGTCGATGGTGCACCAGGAATTAAACCTGGTATTACAGCGTACCGTGATGGACAACATGTGGCTTGGGCGTTATCCACGCAAAGGCGTTTTTGTCGATCAGGACAAAATGTACCGTGATACCAAAGCGATTTTCGACGAGCTGGATATTAATATCGATCCGCGTGATAAAGTCGCCCATCTCTCCGTCTCGCAAATGCAGATGATTGAGATTGCCAAAGCATTTTCCTATGACGCCAAAATCGTGATCATGGATGAACCGACTTCTTCGTTAACCGAAAAAGAAGTTAATCATCTGTTCACGATTATTCGTAAGCTCAAAGATCGCGGCTGCGGAATTGTTTACATCTCGCATAAAATGGAAGAAATTTTCCAGCTGTGCGATGAAATTACCATCCTGCGTGATGGCCAGTGGATTGTGACTCAGCCGCTTGAAGGGCTGGATATGGATAAGATCATCTCCATGATGGTTGGGCGCTCTCTCAGTCAGCGCTTCCCGGATCGCACCAATGTTCCGGGTGAAACCATTCTGGAGGTGCGCAATCTGACGTCGCTGCGTCAGCCCTCAATTCGCGATATTTCTTTTGATTTACGTAAAGGGGAGATACTCGGCATTGCCGGGTTAGTGGGTGCAAAACGTACCGATATCGTTGAAACGCTGTTTGGCATTCGCGAAAAATCGGGCGGCACAATTAAACTGCATGGTAAAACGATTAACAATCATACCGCCAATGAAGCCATTAACCATGGTTTTGCGCTGGTAACTGAAGAGCGTCGTTCTACCGGTATTTACGCTTTTCTGGATATTGGATTTAATTCCCTGATATCCAATATCAAAAAATATAAGAACAGTATTGGTCTGCTGGATAATAAACGCATGAAAAGCGATACCCAATGGGTTATCGACGCTATGCGGGTAAAAACGCCAGGGCATCATACGCAAATTGGTTCACTTTCTGGTGGTAACCAACAGAAGGTCATTATTGGTCGCTGGTTGCTGACTCAGCCTGAAATCTTAATGCTTGATGAACCCACGCGCGGTATTGATGTGGGGGCCAAATTCGAAATTTATCAGCTGATGGCTGAGTTGGCGAAGAAGGAAAAGGGCATCATTATTATCTCTTCCGAAATGCCAGAGTTGCTGGGCATCACCGATCGTATTCTGGTAATGAGTAACGGTCTGGTCGCCGGCATTGTTGATACGAAAACGACCACGCAGAACGAAATATTGCGTTTAGCGTCATTACACCTTTAATGAAGTAAGGGCTGTTAACATGAAAGCGACTACAAAAAAGAATGCGCTAACCTGGCTGAAAGAGGGCGGCATTTATGTCGTACTGCTGGTACTACTGGCTGTTATTATTTTCCAGGATCCGACATTTTTAAGTTTAATGAACCTGAGTAACATTCTGACCCAGTCTTCGGTGCGTATTATTATCGCGCTGGGCGTGGCGGGGCTGATTGTGACCCAGGGTACTGACCTGTCTGCCGGGCGTCAGGTGGGGCTGGCCGCCATTGTGGCCGCCTCATTGCTGCAATCCATGGATAACGTCAACAAAGTGTTTCCGCATCTGGAAACCGTGCCGATTCCGGTCGTTATCCTGATTGTTTGTGTGATTGGTGCCGTTATTGGTCTGGTGAATGGTGTCATTATTGCCTATCTGAAAGTGACGCCTTTTATCACTACGTTGGGTACCATGATCATCGTTTATGGCATTAACTCACTGTATTACGACTTCGTTGGGGCCTCACCGATTGCGGGCTTCTATGATGGCTTCTCAACTTTCACACAAGGCTTCCTTCGTTTCGGTGATTTCAAACTGTCTTACATCACCTTCTATGCAGCGATTGCTGTCGTGTTTGTCTGGATTCTGTGGAACAAAACGCGCTTTGGTAAAAACATTTTTGCTATCGGGGGTAACCCGGAAGCGGCAAAAGTGTCAGGTGTGAACGTTAACCTGAACCTGATCCTGATTTATGCCTTGTCAGGCGTGTTTTATGCCTTCGGCGGTATGCTGGAAGCGGGTCGTATCGGCTCAGCCACGAATAACCTCGGTTTCATGTATGAACTGGATGCTATCGCAGCCTGCGTAGTCGGTGGCGTGTCCTTTGCCGGTGGTGTCGGTACGGTGGCCGGTGTGGTGACCGGGGTGCTGATCTTCACCGTCATCAACTACGGTTTGACCTATATCGGTATCAACCCTTACTGGCAGTACATCATTAAGGGCGGCATCATTATCTTCGCTGTGGCGCTCGACTCGTTGAAGTACTCGCGTAAAAAATAACAGCAGTGGCAATGATGTAAGCGGCCTCAGGGCCGCTTTTTTTGCGCCCTTTTACGCGGTGTTGTGGGGGTCGCCCATCGTCGGGGCGCTGTTTCTTTCATGGCATCGGCTCAACGTCACGGTGCGCAACCCTGAATTGGCTGGCGGACGTCGCCGCAGCCTTCCCGTTTCATTTCTGACAGCCGCATCAGGCAGGTAAGGTGGGGGAGCCATAAGCCATTCCGGGCTCATCTGTTACTGAAACGCGGGTAAACGGGGTAAATTACTGACGGCGTTTCTGTTCCAGTTCCAGAAGCTGTTCCGGCGTCACGGCAGGATAGCTCTGTGCATCTTCAGGAACTTCATGTACAGCCGGGATCGGCACCAGCGGGCCAAGGAAACGCGGTTCGCGCTTCAGTAAAAACAGATCGGCCAGCGCACCCAGCCGCGCACCGACTTCACGCATTCGTACGCTGAGCATATTTTTAGGAGACGGAACCGCATAGCACTGCGCCTGAATCCCCAGGTGCAGGGCAATAAACAGCGCCCGTTCGCAGTGAAAACGTTGGGTAATGATAATAAAGTCGTTGGTATCGAATACCTTACGCGTACGGACGATAGAATCCAGCGTACGGAAGCCCGCATAGTCCAGCACAATATCAGCAGGATCGACGCCACCTTTGATGAGATCGCGCCGCATAGTCATGGGTTCGTTGTAGCTTTGCTGCGCATTGTCCCCGCTCAGCAGCAGGTAGTTCACCTTTCCACTGTTATAGGCGTTAAGCGCGCCCTGCATGCGGTACAGGTAATACTGGTTAATCACGCCGGTGCGATAATATTTGGCCGTGCCCAGTACCACCCCGACCTGACGGTGGGGCAGGGAAGCAAGGTTGTCATAGATATAGGGTGCCGTTTTCCAGCTGATCCAGCGGTCCAGGCCGAGCGCCGTCGCCACCATCGTTAAGATGATGAAAAGCAGAGCAATGAAAACGCGTTTCAACATGCGCCTGAGCACTCGAGATCCGAAGTTTGGGTGGGACAAGGCTACTTGAGCGTCACCCGCTAAGCAAGTTTACCCCGTCTGGCTGGTGTAAATTTAAGCAGCGCTGGATCCGCAGGGATCCAGCGCCGTGTTTTTAGATAGAGGTACGGCGGTAGTGGCGGTATTGAGGCAGCCAGAAATTATTGGCGATAGACTGTGAGAGCACGTCTTCTGAAGTCACCACCGCGACGCCCGCGAGCTGGGCAGCTTTGCCCACTTCCATCGCGATAATCTTCGACACGCCCTGAATATCTTTAATTTCAGGCAGAACCGGGCCTTCACCATCGTTCACCAGCGGTGAACAATCCGCAAGAGCACGGCTGGCCGTCATCAGCATGGTATCGGTGACACGCGATGCGCCAGACGCAATCACGCCCAGGCCAATGCCAGGGAAGATGTAGGAGTTATTACACTGCGCGATCGGGTAGGTCTTACCGTTCCACGAAACCGGTGAGAACGGACTACCGGTAGCGACCAGGGCGGCACCATCGGTCCAGGCAATAATGTCTGCCGGCGTGGCCTCAACGCGAGACGTTGGGTTAGAAAGCGGCATCACGATTGGACGTTTGCAGTGCTTGTGCATCTCACGGATGATCTCTTCTGTGAACAGCCCAGGCTGACCTGACACACCGATTAAGATGTCTGGCTGTGCGTTACGCACCACGTCCAGCAGTGAGATCGCATCATTTGAGGTATCCCAGTCTTTCAGGTTGTCGCTTTTCTGCACCAGCTTGCTCTGGAAATCGAGCAGGTTAGGCAGTTTGTCGGTCAGCAAACCAAAGCGATCCACCATCATGACGCGACGACGGGCTTCGTCGTCGCTCAGACCCTCCGATTTCATCTGTGCGATGATCTGTTCGGCAATACCACAACCGGCTGAACCCGCGCCCAGGAAGACAACCTTCTGCTCGCACAGGCGGCTGCCTGCTGCACGGCTCGCGGCAATCAGGGTGCCAACGGTGACCGCAGCAGTACCCTGAATGTCATCATTGAAGCAGCACACTTCGTCACGATAGCGCTCCAGCAGCGGCATGGCGTTTTTCTGTGCAAAATCTTCGAACTGCAACAGCACTTTTGGCCAGCGGCGTTTCACGGCCTGAATAAACTCGTTTACAAACTCGTCATATTCTTCGCCCGTGATACGGGGATGGCGCCAGCCCATGTACAGCGGATCGTTAAGCAGCTGCTGGTTATTGGTGCCCACATCCAGCACCACCGGCAGGGTATAAGCGGGGCTGATGCCGCCACAGGCGGTGTACAGGGACAGCTTACCGATTGGAATGCCCATGCCACCGATGCCCTGATCGCCCAGGCCAAGGATGCGCTCACCGTCAGTGACCACAATCACTTTCACATTTTGTTTGGTGGCGTTTTGCAGCATGTCTTCGATGTGCGCACGGTTGGGATAGGAGATGAACACGCCACGCGCGCGGCGATAAATTTCTGAGAAGTGTTCGCAGGCGGCACCGACGGTTGGCGTGTAGATAATCGGCATCATCTCTTCGAGATGGTTGTCCAGCAGACGATAAAACAGCGTTTCGTTGGTATCCTGAATGTTGCGCAGGTAGACATGTTTATCGTTGTTGTTTTTGAAGTCCTGAAACTGACGCCATGCGCGTTTTGCCTGCTCTTCGATGGATTCTACCGCTTCTGGCAGTAAGCCATTGAGGTTAAATTCATTGCGCTCTTCGATGCTGAAGGCACTGCCTTTATTCAGCAGCGGAAATTCCAGCAATATAGGGCCAGCATAAGGAATATATAGCGGGCGTTTACTTTCGTATTCGAGTTCCATGCAGTCATGCTCCGGTTGCAAGTTTTCCTGGCGCAATAATCAAAGAGTAGGGTGACGCCAGTTTTATTGTGATGACGAAGACCTGGCGCCAGATCCTATGAAATTTCTGGCCGATGTACAGCTTTTGTAAATAAAAGATTTAGAAACTGTTTAAAACCGTGCCTCACCTTACGCTTTTGCCAGCGTAAGGTGCGTCAGGTTATCGCAACCCAGGGCGTGCAGGGTGGCCTGAGTTGCAGAGAACTGATCCAGGGCTGGCTGCGGCGTCTGGGCTAATGCGGCGGCCTGAATATCGTGGCAGGATTCCCCCGCCATATTCAGTAGAATCAGCGCGGCCTGCAAAGGCGGCAGGCTGGGATTGAAGGCGGCGTTTTCTGCATAGCGTCCGCTGAAAATCCGGCCGGAGGCGGTCTGTAACGCCACTCCGCTGAACGCCCGACTGTAAGGCGCATGGCTGCGATTAGCCGCCTTGACGGCGGCCTGAGACAGCGCATCGCCCGTTGCAACATAACCCTGGTCCACATCATCCATCAGGCGTTCGGTGATATTCAGATCGCCTGGGCCGAATGCGTCAGGCAGATAGTGCGCCAACGTATGCACCGCGCGCTGCGGCAGGCTAATGAGAATATCTGTGCCGCTGTTAAGTTCATTCATAAACTGGCGACAGTGACCGCAGGGGGTGTAATTGACTGTAATGGTCTCCAGACGAGATTCACCGCGCAGCCAGGCATGGGTGACGGCGCTCTGTTCAGCATGAACGGTTTGCTGCATGGTCGCGCCGGCAAATTCCATATTGGCGCCGAAATACCAGTTGCCGCTGACGCCGCGCGCAATCGCGCCGACGTTAAAATGTGAAAGCGTGGCAACCGCGCAGGCAGCGGCAACCGGCAGCAGCGCCAGCGCCAGCGCATCGGCATCCAGTTGAGTTTGCTCTTGCAACAAGGTGACCTGATCGGCCTGCAGCATCGCGTCAAATCCCGGCTCGCTCAGCACCGGACGCAGCGCGGTTTGCAGAGTGGCTGGAAGTACTTCAAAGGCAGAGTGGAAACGTGGATGCATGGAAGCCTCATTCAATCATCAGGGCAATGTGCCAGACATCGGTTTATATGTGATCTCTGTCTCTCTGACAATGCAACATGTCTTACAGTTTTCAACTTTGCGAGATCTCTCGCAAAGTTTTAGCCAAACCAGTGCAGCAGCAGCGGGAAAATAAAGGGGGCGAGCAACGACGTGATGATGCCGCAGATCACCAGCGCCAGCGAGCTGAAGGCACCTTCCTGAAAATCAAGTTCCGCTGCCCTGGCCGTTCCCAACGCATGCGAGGCATTGCCAATCGCCAGCCCGCGTGCGGCTTTGCTTTTCACCCCCAGCAGATTAAGCAACATATGACCAAACACGGCGCCCAGCACGCCCGCAATCAGGACACAAATTGCGCTGATGGCGGGAATGCCGTGCAGTGAGGCTGAAACCGCCATGGCGATCGGCGTGGTAACTGATTTCGGCAAAATCGTGGCGGCGATTTCTGGTGTGGCGCCCATCCACAGCGCGATGGCGGTGCCTGAAATCATCGCCGTCAGGCTGCCGATCACGCAGACGCCAATAATGGATTTCCAGCGGGCGCGAATTTGATGCATCTGCTCATACAGCGGCAGTGCCAGGGCCACGACGGCGGGCTGCAACAGTTGATTCAGTATCTCGCTGCCTGCGAAGTAGCGGGCATAAGGCATGTGCAGTAACAGCAGAAGGGGAATAATCACCGCCATGGAGACCAGAAGCGGGTTCAGCAAGGGAATTTTCAGCGTTGCCGCCAGCTTGCGCGCCAGCAAAAAAGCCCCGACAGTGAGGGGCAATGACCACCAGATATCACTCATCGTTGCCCCCTTTGATCACGGGGCGCGAATGCAGCTTATGCGCGCTTACCCCTACAATGGCCAGGACAGCGAAGGTACTGACAAGACAGGAGACCACAACAGGACCGAACTGCGCGGTAAGAATATCGGTGTAATTCATGACGCCAACGCTGATGGGCACAAACAGCAGCGCCATATAGCGAATAATCAGATGGCAACCCGGTTTGACCCAACGCACGGGCAGGATTTGCGATGCAAGCAGCGCAAACAGAATCAGCATGCCAATAATGCTGCCGGGCAGGGTGATGGGCAGCAGCAGGGCCACGCCGTTTCCGGCATATAAGCAAAGATAGATAATGATAAAAGCGCGCAGATAACGCCAACTCATCGTTAGCACGGTGTGCATGACAGGCTCCTGTTTTTAACGGGGTTTATCATACGCACTAACGGTCAGGCCCGCCAGCAATCAGCGGTGTGGCTGAAGCGCCATCCCCGGCGGTAAACCGCAGAGGATGGCCAACGGACTATTTCACCGGCATGCCGGGCACCGCGCCGCTGTCTACGGACAGGACAAACAGATCTTTGCCGCCGGGACCGGCAGACAGCACCATGCCTTCTGACACGCCAAACCGCATTTTACGCGGCGCAAGGTTGGCCACGATAATGGTCATTTTGCCAACCAGTACCGCCGGATCGGGATAGGCCGCACGAATACCGGAGAAAATCTGGCGCTTCTCGCCGCCCAGATCCAGTTCAAGACGCAGCAGCTTGTCCGAGCCTTCGACGAATTCCGCTTTCTCAATCAGCGCCACGCGCATATCGACTTTGGCAAAATCATCAATGGTAATGGTATCGCCAATCGGCGCATCGGCCAGCGGGCCGGTCGCCGCGGGTTTATTGGCGTCTGCCGCATCCGCTTTTGACGCCTCAATCAGGCCGTCGACCTTCGCCATTTCGATTCGGCCATACAGGGCCTTGAACGGCGCAACCTGATGGTTCAGCAGCGGTTGCTGAATGGCATCCCAGTGCAGCTCAGTGTTCAGGAACGCTTCGGCGCGCGCGCTCAGCGACGGCATGACCGGTTTCAGCCAGGTCATCAGCACCCGGAACAGGTTAATGCCCATCGAGCAAATGGCCTGCAGGTCTGCATCGCGGCCTTCCTGCTTCGCCACCACCCACGGCGCCTGCTCATCCACATAGCGGTTAGCCAGATCGGCCAGCGCCATGATTTCACGAATGGCACGGCCAAATTCACGGCTGGCCCAGGCCTCACCAATCTTCTCAGATGCGTCCAGGAAGGTTTGATACAGCGCCGGATCGGCCAGCTCAGCTGACAGCTTGCCGTCAAAGCGTTTGGTGATAAAACCGGCATTACGTGAGGCCAGGTTCACTACTTTGTTAACGATATCGGCGTTAACGCGCTGAACAAAATCTTCCAGATTCAGGTCGATGTCATCAATGCGCGAAGAGAGCTTGGCCGCATAGTAGTAGCGCAGGCTGTCGGCATCCAGGTGCTGTAACCAGGTGCTGGCTTTGATAAAGGTTCCACGCGACTTCGACATTTTTGCACCGTTGACGGTGACGTAGCCGTGCACGAACAGGTTAGTCGGCTTGCGGAAACCGCTGCCTTCCAGCATGGCCGGCCAGAACAGGCTGTGGAAGTAGACAATGTCTTTACCGATGAAGTGATACAGCTCCGTGGTGGAATCCTGCTGCCAGAATTCGTCAAAGTTAATATCGCCACGTTTATCACACAGGTTCTTAAAGGATCCCATGTAGCCGATAGGCGCATCCAGCCAGACGTAGAAATATTTGCCCGGCGCGCCAGGGATTTCGAAGCCAAAATATGGCGCATCGCGCGAGATATCCCACTGTTGTAGACCGGATTCGAACCACTCCTGCATTTTGTTCGCGACCTGCTCCTGCAGTGCGCCAGAACGGGTCCAGGCACGCAACATCTCACTGAACGAGGGGAGATCGAAGAAGAAATGCTCGGAATCACGCAGCACGGGTGTTGCACCCGACACCACAGATTTCGGATCGATCAGTTCAGTCGGGCTGTAGGTCGCGCTGCACACTTCGCAGTTATCGCCGTACTGGTCAGGTGACTTACATTTTGGGCAGGTTCCCTTAACAAAACGGTCAGGCAGGAACATGCCTTTTTCCGGATCGTACAGCTGAGAGATGGTCCGGTTTTTAATGAAACCGTTCTCTTTCAGGCGGCCGTAAATCAGCCCGGCGAGCTCACGGTTCTCATCGCCATGCGTGGAATGGTAATTGTCATAGCTGATGTTGAAACCGGCGAAATCTGTTTCATGCTCCTGCTTCATTTCAGCAATCATCTGCTCCGGCGCAATACCCAACTGCTGGGCTTTCAGCATGATCGGCGTACCGTGAGCGTCATCGGCGCAGATGAAATAAACCTGATTGCCACGCATTCGCTGATAACGCACCCAAATGTCCGCCTGGATATGCTCGAGCATGTGGCCGAGATGAATTGAGCCGTTTGCGTAAGGCAGGGCGCAGGTTACCAGAATTTTTTTAGCGACTTGAGTCATAGTTTGCGTAGCTTTCAGTTAAGTAAAAAAACGGGCTTAGATGGTAACCGATGGGCACAGCCGCGTAAACATAAGGGATTTCCCGTGCGCGACAGCCCGCGAAACGATCGGCATCTGATAGTATTGTTAGTACATCGCTGAAACACAGCGCAGGCCTAGCAGAAAAAGGAGTGGGGATGACAGCGCAATCCCGGGAACCGCATACACCAGAAGCTTTACGCGCCGTTGTGGCCGGCGTACTGAGCAGCCTTGAACATCCGACGCTTCAACGTAACCTCATTGCTCTCAAGGCGTTACACCACGTGGCCCTGCTGGACGGCACGCTGCACATTGAACTGCTGATGCCGTTCGCCTGGAACGGGGCGTTTGAAGAGGTGAAAGCAGAAACCAGTGCTGAGCTGCTGCGCCTCAGTGGCGCCCAGGCTATCGACTGGCGTCTCAGTCATGATATCGCCACCCTGAAGCGGGTTAAAAATCATCCCGGCGTTAACGGCGTGAAGAACATTATTGCCGTCAGCTCTGGCAAAGGCGGCGTGGGTAAATCGAGCACGGCAGTTAATCTGGCCCTGGCGTTAATCGCAGAAGGGGCACGCGTAGGCATTCTGGACGCCGACATTTATGGCCCGTCCGTGCCCAACATGCTGGGGTGTGAAAAAGAGCGGCCAACGTCACCAGACGGTAAGCATATGGCCCCTGTTATGTCGCACGGGCTGGCAACCAACTCCATCGGTTATCTGGTAACAGATGATAATGCGATGGTCTGGCGCGGCCCGATGGCCAGTAAAGCGCTCATGCAGCTGCTTACCGAAACCCAGTGGCCAGAGCTGGATTATCTGGTGCTGGATATGCCGCCGGGCACCGGCGACATTCAGCTTACGCTGGCGCAAAGCGTACCGGTCACCGGCGCGCTGGTGGTCACCACGCCGCAGGATATTGCGCTTATCGACGCGCGTAAGGGGATGGTAATGTTTGAGAAGGTGAACGTGCCGGTACTGGGCGTTGTGGAAAATATGAGTATTCATATTTGCAGCGAGTGCGGCCATCACGAGCCAATCTTTGGCACCGGCGGCGCGCAACGGCTGGTGGATGACTATGGTACCCGGCTGCTGGCGCAGCTACCGTTGCATATTCACCTGCGTGAAGACCTCGACGATGGCGAACCCACTGTGATCCGTCGTCCACACAGCGAGTTCGCGGCACTTTATCGCCAGCTTGCCGGCCGGGTGGCGGCTCAGCTCTACTGGCAGGGCGAGGTGATTCCGGGCGATATCGCGTTTCGCGCGCTTTAAAGCCCGCTGGCCTCGCTGGTGTAGAGCGATGGCTGAGGATAGTGCATCAGCACATAATTCCCCTGTTCGCTCTCACCCTGAGAAATGATTTTCCAGCCGCGCTGCAAATAAAATGTTTGTGCGGCTTTGTTCATTTCCAGGCACTTTAGCGCGCCCGTTGAGGTGAAGCGCCCCTGAACCTCATTAAGCAGCGCGCTGCCTACGCCACGGCCCTGATAAGCCGGATCGACATACAGGCTGTGCAGAAAATTATCGTTTTCCATCAGCCCGGCAAACCCCACCCGATGACCGTCCAGTTCTGCAACCAGAACCGTCTCGCCGGGGATGATCTGATCGAAATCTTCAAGCTGCCAGTCCTCGTTTTCAATCCAGTCCCAGTTATGGCGGCGCGCCGCCAGATACAAGGTTCGCAAAAAAGGGCGGTCGGCCTCAGTAAACAGTCGAATATGCACATCGCGCTCCATTAATCCTTTTTAACAAACATGGCAGGGATTGCCAAAAAAGCAAAAGCAGAACAAATGTCATCTCTTTCACTGTACACTGCTGGGCGGTGCCTTTCGGGGAGACAGGAACGGGTGGTGAATTTCAGGCGCTGGATTTCACGCATAAGCAAGTAAAACGTGATTTCGCAGCGAGCGTTGCCGCCGTAAAGTCGGTTTTTTCCCTGAAAGATCAAGACGATCGGCGTTTGATAGCTTTCGTTTATTTTATTGATAACGAGGGCTTATTAGATGTTGGCCCGAAAAATTTGTAATCTGCATCACATATTCTAAAGGAGGCCATCACATGTCCATTATCAATACCAAAATTAAGCCGTTCAAAAACAGCGCATTCAAAAACGGCGAATTCATTGATGTAACCGAGAAAGACGTTGAAGGTAAATGGAGTGTTTTCTTCTTCTATCCTGCTGACTTCACTTTCGTTTGCCCAACCGAACTGGGCGACGTAGCGGATCACTACGAAGAGTTCCAGAAAATGGGCGTGGACATCTATTCCGTGTCTACCGATACCCACTTTACCCACAAAGCCTGGCACGGTTCTTCCGACACCATCGCGAAAATCAAATATGCGATGATTGGTGACCCAACTGGCGCGCTGACCCGCAACTTCGACATCATGCGCGAAGACGAAGGTCTGGCGGATCGTGGTACGTTTATCGTTGATCCACAGGGCGTGATCCAGGCAGTAGAAATCACTGCTGAAGGTATCGGCCGTGACGCGTCTGATCTGCTGCGCAAAGTGAAAGCGGCACAGTACGTGGCGTCTCACCCAGGTGAAGTGTGCCCGGCGAAATGGAAAGAAGGTGATGCCACTCTGGCACCGTCTCTGGACCTGGTTGGCAAAATCTAATTTCGCATCGATACGTCGATCATTTTCTCATCGGGTGCTGCGGCACCCGATTTTTTGACCAGGAACTCACTATGCTTGATACCAATTTAAAAACACAGCTCAAAGCCTATCTTGAGAAACTCACCAAGCCTGTGGAGTTGATTGCGACGCTGGATGATGGCGCGAAATCAACGGAGATTCGCAATTTGTTGGTCGATATCGCGAGCCTGTCAGACAAGGTCAGCTTTCGTGAAGAGAACGATCGTCAGGTGCGTAAGCCCTCGTTTTTAATTACTAACCCAGGCGCTGATCAGGGGCCGCGTTTTGCCGGTTCGCCGCTGGGTCATGAATTTACCTCACTGGTACTGGCACTGCTACAGACCGGTGGGCATCCCTCTAAAGAAGCGCAAAGCCTGCTCGACCAGATTGCGGCGCTGGATGGGGATTTCCATTTCGAAACCTATTATTCACTGTCGTGCCACAACTGTCCGGATGTGGTGCAGGCATTAAACCTGATGGCGGTGTTAAACCCACGCATCAGTCACACCGCCATTGACGGTGGCCTGTTCCAGAATGAAATTCAGGAACGCAATGTGATGGGCGTGCCCGCTGTCTATCTGAATGGCAAAGAATTCGGTCAGGGCCGCATGAGCCTGGCGGAGATCGTCAGCAAAGTCGACACCAATGCAGATAAGCGTGCCGCAGAAGAGCTGAACAAGCGTGAGGCTTACGAGGTTCTGATCGTGGGCAGCGGTCCGGCGGGCGCCGCCGCGGCTATCTACTCCGCACGTAAAGGGATTCGCACCGCGTTACTGGGCGAGCGCTTTGGTGGACAGGTGTTGGATACAGTCGATATTGAAAACTACATTTCCGTACAGAAAACGGAAGGGGCCAAACTGGCCGGCGCCCTGCGCGCTCACGTGGATGATTACAACGTTGACATTATTGACAGCCAGAGCGCGATTAAACTGATTCCGTCTGCGGTGAAAGGTGGCCTGCACGCTATTGAAACGGCCTCCGGCGCGGTGCTGAAATCGCGCAGTATCATTCTTGCCACCGGTGCGCGCTGGCGCAACATGGGCGTGCCTGGCGAAGAGCAATACCGCACCAAAGGCGTGACGTACTGCCCACACTGCGACGGCCCGCTGTTTAAAGGCAAACGCACGGCGGTCATTGGCGGTGGTAACTCCGGCGTAGAAGCCGCAATCGATCTGGCGGGCATTGTTGAACACGTGACGCTGCTGGAGTTCGCCAGTGAAATGCGTGCAGATAAAGTGCTGCAGGACAAACTGCGCAGCCTGAAAAACGTGGATGTGATTCTGAATGCACAAACCACGGAAGTGAAAGGCGATGGCAGTAAGGTGACGGGCCTGCAATATCTGGATCGCACTAACCAGACTACTCATGAGCTGGCGCTGTCGGGCATTTTCGTGCAGATCGGTCTGCTGCCTAACACCAACTGGCTTGAAGGCGCGGTTGAGCGCAACAAGATGGGCGAAATCATGATCGATGCGAAATGCGAAACCAGCCTGAAAGGCGTTTTCGCCGCAGGGGACTGCACCACCGTTCCTTATAAGCAGATCATCATCGCCAGCGGTGAAGGATCAAAAGCCTCACTGAGCGCGTTTGATTACCTGATTCGCACCCAGCCTGCGCACTAAGTTTTACGCGCAAGACGAAAGCCCTGTAACCTGTGTTGCGGGGCTTTTTAATATCCGGCCAGCGTCATCAGCATCATCCATAACGGTGTAGTAATGGCAGCAAAAAGCGTGGAAAACAGCATGCTCGCGGCCGTCGGTCCGGTTATCACATTAAATTTCTGCGACATCAGATAGACGTTCACGCCCACCGCCATGGATCCCAGCAGCACCACCACTTTGCTTTCCAGCGCGGGTAACCCGGTCAGCCAGGCAATAGCCCAGACGCACAGCGGTTGCAGAATCAGTTTCAACGCACAGATGGTGTAACTCTCTTTTAAGCCTTCCCGAATCCGGTAGTGCGCCAGGCTCATGCCAAGGGTAATCAGGGACAGAGGCGCGGCAATCGATGCCAGCATGCGTAGGGGTTCAGCGGCAATAACGGGAAGCGGCCGCTGTAGCAGACTCCAGGTCGTGCCGGACAAAATACCAATGATTAATGGGTTTTTCAGCACGCTGATCAAGGTTCGTTTAAAACCCCCCAGTGAGAAACTGCCCTGTTTGGACCACTCCACCGATACCGTCAGCAAGGTCCAGAGAATCAGGCTGTTAAACACCAGCACCAGCGCGACGGAGGGGAGTGCCGCTTGACCAAGCAGGACGGTAGCAACCGGAATCCCCAGCATCACGTTGTTCGAGAACACGCCGCCCAGGGCAAAAACCGATCCGGCTACGCCATCCAACTGAAACAGGCGCGATGCGACAATCCGTCCCACAATGAAGACCAACAGGCAACTGCCAAAAAACGCCAGCAGCAGGCGTACATCGACCGGTGGACTGTTATAAAAGTCACTCATGATGCGAAACAGCATGCAGGGCAGGGCGACATTGAACACAAAACGGTTCATGCTTTCGCTGACGGTAACGGGCCATCTGCCAAACCGGATAAGGCAGAATCCCAGAAAAATCAGGATAAACAACGGGGCGGAAAGGTAGATCTGGTGTCCTAGTGTATCCAGCAGGAATGGCATAAGTGTAAGCAATCCAGTGACTCAGTAACCGCAAGACTATCAAATTGCTTCAAGCACGTAACCTGGCAAAACAGGGCGCGCGGTCAGCCAGATCATCCCAGCCAGCGACGCGCCTGATCATCACTGATATCGCGGTAATAAACCCGATGGATAACCGTATCGCAACGTTGGCAGCGGGCAGAAAGATAGGTGGAATAATAATATCGGCCAGAAGGAGAAACCGCACCCTGACGGGTGATGCTAATGTCGGTCCATCGGTGACGATGAGGAATAAGCGCTAAGAATCGCATCATGCTTCCTGTAAAGGATGAAGTGTTCTGGTAATTTTTAACTATATTATTTGAATACTTATTGTTGCGATGTTGTAGGCAGGCTTGTTAACTTCCGGGCGATGTAATAATGGTGAAAAATATTACTTAATAGTGTTAATAACTCTACTGCTATTACTTGAGAATTTTTAGCCCGCAGCATTAAGCCTTTTTTTGTAGGGAAGGGAGTTGATCCAGATCATGCAAAAGGTTGCGAAGAATTTTTCATATCAACGCAAAGCTTTGCAGAGAGAAACCATAAGGTGATGACGACCCTGATCAGTTGAACAGGCGTTAACGCCATAACGTATCCTGAAGATAGAAGTGGCCAATCAACGGTTGGGTAACGATACTAAGCTCGGGATCACGTTTTTTTGAACAGCGGCCAAAAATGCACTCGGCTTGCCACTGACTTTCAGGTACATAGATGAGATCGGTAAATCCCTCATTAAACTCATCCCATTTTATGATGACTGGCTGATGAGTGTAGTATTGTGCAATATCAAAAAGGGGATAATAACTAGGGTAAATCAAAAATAACTTGATATAGTTAAATTCTGTGACAGAAAGGAACACTAAGCCAGCGAAAATGAATGGCAGGGAAATAACTTTCGCGACATCTTTCCAACGGCGTTCCCAAATAGATGTAACAAGTTCGCATATTAACCACATTGCCCAACTTATTAATATTAAAGTGCCCCCTATTAAAGAAAAGATAAATGTACCAGAAGACACAGATGTATAAGCCATAATCATCAGGAGTGCAATCACACAATCAGCGGTAAGCTAATTAAGCCTTTGATATTAGATGGCGATTCATCGTCTTTTTGCATTTTTTATTACTCATCATCGGTAATGTTATTTAGCAGGATCGTGATTGAACGTCTGGCTTCGCTATTCGCCGTATCCGCCGGCATGTTAAACGCATGTTGGTAGTAGTGTGTCAGCTCAATAAGGCTATTCTGGTAGTCTTCAGTATGCTGCTTGATAAACTGCTGTGCGTCGTCAGATAAGCTATTTTTTCCGTATTGGATGGACTTTAAAAACTTCATGCTGTGACTTAACGTGGCTGAAATTTCCGCCCGTGTAATGGCATAAATTGTAAAACGAATGGTCCCTGTGCTAACAGGGGTGGCATCTTCCGCCAGATGAATAAATTGCTTAAACAACGGCAGTGTGGGTTGAGTTTGTTCGCAGTCACTGATGGGGGTTCGGCTGTCAATTGCACCACCGGCCAGCGGTTCCAGCCAGACGATATTTTGTGGATGCCGTAAAAATGCCTCGCAGGGGATAATAAGTGATTCTGGATTATTTTCGGCAATGAGCCAGAGAAACATGCCGAAGTTGTTGGTATTTTCTGCTGCGCTTTCTGCATCAGGAATTTTATCTTCGAATATGTGGTTATCTGTTACTTCGAAAGCGGGTCGAATGAGTTCGGTGACCTTATTATGCCTGGTTGAACCTGCTGGAAGAGAAGTAAACTGATAAATCGCTTCGTATATGTTCACTAACTCGGGATTTGTTTTACGGATTTGCTTAATGGCTTCGCCATGATGGGTATAAAGAACCATGACAGCGAGTTCAAAAAGCCGTTGATCGTAGTATCCTTCAATGCGTTTTTCTTGAGGGTCAGTGAGACACATTTTAGTCAGGTTTTTTAACCATTGCCGTTGTGCGGTAATGAGCCCCGAAGGTCCGGCCGTGGCGTTTTTTTTCGCGAGATCAAAAAAATGCGCCATTAACCGATCTTTTGCCGATAACGTCTGGCTCTGACAAATCACCTTTTCGATTGCGCTGGGATGCGCACATGAAAAACTGGGGGCGGCACTCGCCTGAAATGCCAGCATCAATCCTGACATGAGTAACGCCAGTTTTATAAAATATGCGACCAGGCTGAAGCCAGTTTTCATCAGGATACTCTGAGTAAATAATTGTTATCTCGAGAATAAGCCCAAGAAGGCGTGTTGAATATAAACCCGGATTAAACGATCTGATTTGATGCGGGCAAGGTTGCTTTGCCAGTGACTCAACCTTATGCTGATGACGGGTAAAGTGAATTTACCTGACGACTCGGGGTGCCCTTCTTTGTGAAGGCTGAGAAAAACCCGTATTACCTGATCTGGATAATGCCAGCGTAGGGAAGTCTGATGCCTGACCGCATTCGCCTTCTTGTCCGCCGGTTGGGAGTTATGATGACACATCAACCGCAACACCTTTCTGATGCGCAATGCGCGCCCATTCTGCAACAGTTTCGCCTTCAGTCACCGCTGGTGCACTGTATGACCAACGATGTGGTGCAAACGCTAACGGCTAACGTTTTACTCGCCCTTAATGCCTCTCCGGCCATGGTCATCGACGCTGAAGAAGCGGCGCAGTTTAGCGCGCTTGCCGATGCGCTGCTTATCAATGTCGGTACGCTAACCCACGATCGTAAGCAAGCGATGCAGGCTGCGGTGCTTGCAGCAAACCAGGCGGGCACGCCATGGACACTGGATCCGGTGGCGGTCGGCGCGCTGACGCTGCGCACCGCGTTTTGCAAGCAGCTACTCGCGCAGTCGCCTGCAGTGGTTCGCGGCAATGCCTCAGAGATTCTGGCACTGGCGCAGCAGGCAGAAGGCGGACGCGGTGTTGACAGCCTGCATTCGGCCGAAGCCGCGCTGCAGGCTGCCCAACAGCTGGCAAAAGCTTTTGATACCTGTGTCGTCGTAACCGGCGAAGTAGACTATGTCACCGATGGACAGCGAACCTGGGCGATTACGGGCGGCTCGCCGTTAATGACGCGGGTGGTCGGCACCGGCTGTGCGCTTTCAGCGGTGGTTGCGGCCTTTGCCTGTTTGCCAGGTGACCGACTGATCAACATCGCCTGCGCCTGTCGGGTGATGGCGCTGGCTGGAGAAAAGGCCGCGCAGGATGCAGATGGACCGGGTAGCTTTGCGCCTGCTTTCCTGGATGCACTCTGGACGCTGGAGGCACCTGATGAAACGCATTAATGCCCTGACGATTGCGGGGACCGATCCCAGCGGCGGGGCCGGTATCCAGGCCGATCTGAAAACCTTCTCTGCACTTGGCGCGTACGGTACCAGTGTGATCACGGCGCTGGTGGCGCAGAATACCTGCGGCGTGCAGTCGGTATACCGTGTTGCGCCAGAGTTTGTGACCGCCCAGTTGGACTCGGTGCTGGATGATGTGCGCATCGACAGTGCGAAGATTGGCATGCTGTCTGAAACAGAAATTGTCGAGCGGGTGGCCCATGGCCTGCAGCAGCGGGAAATTCCCTTTGTGGTGCTGGATACGGTGATGGTGGCTAAAAGCGGCGATGCCCTGCTGAATCCGGATGCGATTGCCTGTGTGCGAGATCGTTTATTGCCACAGGTGTCATTGATTACGCCAAACCTGCCCGAAGCCGCTGCACTGCTGGGATGCCAGGTTGCCCTCAAGGAAGATGAGATGCTCACCCAGGGCGAAGCGCTACTGGCGCTGGGTTGCCAGGCAGTGCTGATGAAAGGCGGTCATCTCGATGGTGATGAAAGCCCGGACTGGCTGCTAACCCGGGCAGGGCGTCAGCGCTTTAGCAGCGTGCGGGTAAACACGCGTCATACGCACGGCACTGGCTGTACGCTGTCCGCCGCGCTCGCGGCCTTACGTCCCCGGCATGACAGCTGGGAAGCGACGATCAGTGAAGCGAAAGCCTGGCTGCAGCAGGCATTACTGGCGGCAGATTCGCTGGAAGTGGGCAACGGGATTGGGCCGGTGCACCATTTCCATCAGTGGTGGTAGCCCATCGTGATTCGCCTTGCAGACTGGCAAGGCGTTAATCCTCTTCAAACCAGGCGCTGTTTTGCTTGATGACTGGGGTGATCGAAAACATCATGGCCTGCAAATGATGGCGCAACGCCGCCTCAGCCTTGCCGGGATCGTTTGCCTTCAGCGCCGCAAAAATAGCATCATGCTGTTCTATCAGGGTTTCGGCGGGTGCAACGTCATTCAGGGTTAAATAGCGTACCCGGTCCATGGTGGCTTTGATGTTTTCAACCGTTTCCCACGCCAGTGGACAGCCGATGCTCTCAGCGATGAGGCGATGAAACTCATCGTCCAGGCTTAAGAACATCTGGCTATCGCCACGGGCAGCGGTGATGCGTTGCAACTGCAGGTTATGCTCCAGCGCCATCAGCCCTGACTCTGCGATTTCCTCAGCAGCGCGACGGACCACGGCAATCTCCACGGCCTCACGAATGAAACGACCATCTTCGACCCGTTTAGCCGAGATCCTGCGCACAAAGGTGCCGCGCTGCGGCAGGATCTGAACCAGACCGGCTTCCGCGAGCTTGATAAAGGCTTCCCGCACCGGCTGACGTGAGAGGTTGAACCGGGCGGAAACCTCTTTTTCCGAGAGCAGTGCGCCCGGCTGAATTACGCACGTCACGATATCGCGGCGCAGATAGCGGTAAACCTGCTGATTCACCGGTTCGCTGGTGGTAATGGTGTAAGAAAGTGTCATATCGCTGTCCGTTTTATCTTCGGCCTGGCATCAGGCGATCACATCAGACCTCAGGACCGGCAATGGCCTGCTGGACGCTGGCACGGGCTCCCTGAGCGGCAAGCTGCAGGTAACAGGCGGTAAGTTGTTTCACCAGCGCATCGTTTTTAGCAAGATCGTCGCCAAATACCCTGCTGATGTTGAGTAACGCCCGCACGCGAGCTTCACCGTCATCACTTTCCGCTACGCAAGTGGCCAGTTGTGCGTTCAGCGGATCGCGGATCTCGATGGGCTCGCCTTTTTCGTCCACTGCGCTGACATAGCGCATCCAGGCCGCGATGCCCAGCAGCAGCAAGGGACACGGCGTGCCGTGGTCCAGATGCCAACGCAGGCTGTCGAGAAAGCGCTGGGGCAGCTTCTGGGTCCCGTCGGTCGCAATCTGATAAGTCCGATGCTTAATCGCCCGATTGGCAAAGCGGGCGATAAGCGCATCGGCATAGGCGGATAAATCGACATCCTGAATGGTCAGCGTAGGTGCCTGCTCATTGACCATCAGCGCCCGTGCCGCTGCGCGAAACGCGTCATCAGCCATACAGTCGCTGATGTGTTCGTAACCGGCAAGATAGCCAAGGTAAGCTAAAAACGAATGGCTGCCATTGAGCATGCGCAACTTCATCTGCTCAAACGGCAGAACATCCTGCACCAGTTGAGCGCCCGCTTTATCCCAGTCCGGTCGGCCGCTGACAAAATGGTCCTCGATCACCCACTGGAAAAAAGGTTCAGCTTCAACGGCGACCGGATCCCGTGAACCGATGCGCTGTTGCAGGGCGTCAAATGCCGCGTCATTCATGGCGGGCACGATACGATCCACCATGGTGGAGGGAAAGGTGAGGTTCTGTTGGATATAGTCAGCCAGGGAGGCATCGTAGTGCCGGGCCAGCTGCATCACGACATTACGGGTTACGCGGCCGTTTTCTGGCATATTGTCGCAGGACATCACGCTAAATGGCGCGACTCCCCGTTCACGGCGGCGGCGGATTGCCGCGACAATCAGACCCGGCAGAGAGTGCGGCTGGTCCGGCTGCGCCAGATCGTGCTGAATATCCGCGTGCTGAACGTCAAGGTCGCCGCTGGCGGGCAGATAACAGTAGCCTTTCTCTGTCACGGTCATTGATACAATCGCCACGTCAGGCTGACACAGCGCCTCAATGACGGCCTCGATACCGTCCGTTTTGCCATGCAATGCGGACGTGATAATGCCGATTACGCGGGTTTCTACAGCATCGTCGCTCTTCTCTGTCAGCGTGTAGAGCAGGTCCTGTTCCCGCAGCGCCTGAATAAGAGCGCCGCTGTTCAAATTCACCTCGCAGTAACCCCAGTCGCTGCCCAGCTCAGCCAGCTTATCGCTACATAACGCCTGATGGGCGCGATGAAAGGCACCAAACCCGATGTGTATCATTCGGGTTTTAAGCTGGCTACGGTCGTAGGCGGGGCGCTTAACATCAGCGGGAAGGTGGTCAATTTGCAGCATCATGCATCCTTGTGGCGGAGGGAGCGACAGGCCATTCCGGCGGTAAGGATGAAAAATTACGCGCCCCGCGACTACCATACAAGTTGGCGTGACGAAATTGTGAATGCAATCACGAACTGTTTACATCTAAGCCGGGAGTCTTCACTCCCGGTTAACTTAGCTCAGCAACGCGCACTGCGGTGGCAGGCGACAGCTTAGCGCACCTGGCATAACATCAATCGTAAACTCCTGTCCGGACAGCGGTTCGCCATCCAGATTAAACGTCATCTCATGCGATGAGCGGATCGTCAGGGACGATAGACGGGTGGAAATAATGCTGGGATTGTCCTCATCGCCGCCGGTCAGTGAGTGCAGCAGGGTAGGCAGTAACTCCTGCGCGGTGACCACGCTGATGTCGAGCAGGCCGTCGTTGATCAACGCAGCGGGACACAAACGTTGACCGCCGCCAGCCTGACGGCCGTTACCAATGCCAATGACCAGCGCATCGCCCTGCCAGCTAAAATCAGGTCCGGTGATTTCACAGCTGTCGGGCTTGAGCGTGTCCATGCGCATCAGCCCGTGAATGAAGTAGGAGACGCCACCCAGGGCTGATTTGAGTTTTTCCGGCGTTTCAGTGGTAATACGTGTACCGAAGCCGCCGGTCGCCATGTTGATAAAGTAGTGATGCTGATTCACCCGGGCCAGGTCGATATCGTAGCCTTTGCCCTGAATCGCCAGACGCAGCGCAGGCTCGATTTCTTCAGGAATGCCGACGCTGGTCGCAAAATCGTTGGCCGTCCCCAGGGGAATAATGCCTAAGACAGGACGGTCGGCGACGTTGACGGACGCCAGGGCGGTGGCGATTTCATTGACGGTGCCATCGCCGCCGCCTGCCACCACGGTTTCAGCCTGTAATTCCAGGGCTTCTTCGACGTAGCGCTCGCCGTCGCCTTTTTCATACGTCACGCGCACGGCAATGTTGTAGCCCTCATCGCGCAGCTTAGTGACCGCTTCACGTAGATCATCATTGCCTGCGCCTTTACCGTTCAGGATCAGCAGCGTAAGCGATTGTTTGTCCATTATCTGTTCCTTGGAGATCTAAAGCGTAGTGAGTGGTTATAGCATAGCCGGAGAAGAAAAATGATTGGCGAAAAGGAGAAAAAAGAAAACCCGCACGGGGGAGCCGGGCGGGTGAATGAGGTGGATCCAGTTACAGCTGCTGATAATTGTTACTCATTGGTAGCAGGCAGCACTATAGAACAGCAAAATTAAGCCGTCTGTGATCCTACTCTTGCTTTTGTCAAAATGTGTCAAGCTGGCACGCACGTGGCGTGCGGATCGCGTGTATCCTGACCCGCAGTAAAGTTGCGCAGCAGCAACGCAAATTGCAGGTCAACATCAGGCGGCACCTTCATCCAGACGCGATGTCCGTCTCCCGGCGCCACCTCCGTCGGCTCGCCCCGGCTGTTTTGCAGGGCATCCAGCGTACAAATCAGGTTGCCGGCGGGCGTCATGATCTCCAGGCTGTCGTGCAGGGCAAATTTATTTTTCACCACCACTTCCGCCCAGCCATCACGCAGCTCGCCGCTGAATTCGCCGACAAACTGCTGACGTTCCGAGATGGAATAGCCGTTCTGGTAATTCTGGTAGCTGTCATGGGTATGACGGCGTAAAAAGCCTTCGGTGTAGCCGCGATGCGCCAGGCCCTCCAGCGTTTCCAGCAGAGCGGGATTAAAGGGTTTGCCCTCGGCGGCATCGTCAATGGCTTTGCGATAGACCTGAGCGGTGCGAGCGCAGTAATAGTAGGATTTGGTCCGGCCTTCAATTTTTAATGAGTGAACGCCCATCTGGCTGAGCCGTTCAACATGCGCCACGGCACGCAAGTCTTTCGAATTCATAATGTAGGTGCCGTGCTCATCCTCAAAGGCACTCATCATCTCACCGGGTTTCATCTTCTCTTCCAGCAGAAATACCTTGTCGCTGGGTTGGCCGATGCCCAGGGTTGGCGTGACGTCCTGCACGGTAACCGGCTGATGGATTTCAACAATATTCCCCACCTCATCCTGCCTGGCCTCCTGCAACTGGTATTCCCAGCGGCAGGCATTGGTGCAGGTTCCCTGGTTAGGATCGCGCTTATTCATGTAACCGGAAAGCAGGCAGCGCCCGGAATAGGCCATACACAGCGCACCGTGTACGAACACTTCCAGCTCCATTTCAGGCACCTGCTGGCGAATCTCGGCGATCTCTTCCAGTGACAGTTCACGTGACAAAATCACCCGACTTAGCCCCATCTGCTGCCAGAACTTCACCGTTGCCCAGTTAACGGCATTGGCCTGAACGGATAAGTGAATGGGCATGGACGGAAACGCCTCACGCACCAGCATGATTAATCCGGGATCGGACATAATCAACGCGTCCGGCTGCATCTCAATCACCGGCTTTAAGTCGCGGATAAAGGTTTTCAGCTTGGCGTTATGCGGGGCAATATTCACAACGACGTAAAACTTTTTACCCAGTTCATGGGCTTCATTAATGCCCTTCGCCAGGTTTTCATGGCTGAATTCGTTGTTACGCACGCGCAGGCTGTAGCGCGGCTGGCCGGCATACACGGCGTCCGCGCCGTAGGCAAAGGCGTAACGCATATTCTTCAGCGTCCCGGCTGGAGAAAGCAATTCTGGTTTCATGATGAACTCACTGATATCAGGTCAGCATGCCGCCTGGACGGCACGTGCAGGGCTAAACCCTGCAAAAGATGCGGAATTGTAGGCAGTGAGAAAAAGGAAGTAAATTGATCTGAATCAATCTAAATCAAATGACAGATATCGGCTTCCCAGCGATAGCCCATGCCGTACACGGCGCGGATGAAAGGCTGCTCGCTGTCCAGATTTTCCAGCTTTCTGCGCAGGTTCTTGATATGGCTGTCGATGGTGCGGTCGGTGACCACGCGATAATCATCATAAAGATGGTTTAACAGTTGCTCACGGGAAAAGACTTTCCCCGGCTCAAGGGACAGCGTTTTTAACAAACGAAATTCAGCGGGGGTTAAATCGAGCGGCTCATCGCGCCAGCTGGCCTGAAAGCGGCTTTCGTGCACTTTCAGCAGCGATGCGACCGGCGCGTCTTCTGGCGAGCGTTTGACGCGACGCAAAATGGTTTTGACGCGCGCAACCACTTCCCGCGGGCTGAACGGCTTACAGACATAGTCGTCTGCGCCAATTTCAAGGCCGAGCAGGCGATCGATCTCTTCCGTACGCGCGGTCACCATAATAATCGGCAGTTCAGAGTCGCGCCGGATTTCACGGCACAGCGTCAGCCCGTCTTTACCTGGCAGCATCAAATCCAGCAGGATAAGATCGGGCGGCGTCTGGTTAACATAATCCAGTACTTCATTGCCGTGCGCCAGGTGATGAGTCCGGTAGTTAGATGCCTGTAAATAATCAATCATCAGTTGTGCCAGCTTGGGTTCATCTTCAACCACAAGGATCAGCGGATATGCGTTTTCCTGATTCATAGTCTTCTAAACGGGAGGAACATAACGCAATTGTAGCGCGATTTTCAGTCCACCTAAATCAGCGTGCGTCGCGGTTATCGTGCCGCCATGCGCATCAACGATGTTTTTACAGATAGCCAGGCCCAGCCCCGAGCCGCCGCTGGCGCGATTGCGTGAACCTTCGGTACGGAAAAAACGCTCAAAAATTTTGGCCTGCTGCTCGCCATCCACCCCGGGTGCGCTGTCTTCAATGATGACTCGCCAGTCGGGCGCGTCATACCAAAGACGTACCCGGACCTCGCCACCGGCATCGGTGTAACGCAGGCTGTTTTCCAGCAGGTTGATAAACAACTGCATCAGGCGATCGGGATCGCCAAAGAAAGGGGCTTCTTCAGGCATGTCCAGATGCAGCGTTAACTCATGAGCCCGGTAGCGCTCAGTAAAGTTGCCTGCGCTGACCTCAATAAGCTGCACCAGATCCGTCGCCTGCTTGCGGTAGGCCAGCGCGCCGACGTCAGAAAGAGAAAGCTGATGTAAATCGTCAACCAGCTTGGTTAACAGGGCAACCTCACTTTGCAATGAGGTAATGGCGTCGGGCGTCAGCTTACGAACGCCATCCTGCATGGCTTCCAGTTCACCGCGTAAAATAGCCAGCGGCGTGCGTAACTCATGGGAGATATCGGCCATAAATGCCCGGCGCATACTTTCATTTTTTTCCAGCGAACGGGCTAACAGGTTAAAGTCATGGGCCAACTGACCCAGCTCATCCTGACTGCTGACCTCAACCCGGGTGGCTAAATTCCCTTCGGCAAGATGATGCGTGCCGTCCACCAGCCTTTTGACCGGCGCCAGTAGGCCCCGAGCCATCAGCCAGGTCACCAGCGCGGCAAGCAGGGTAGAGAGGCCAACGATATACCAACTGGTTCGTCGCTGTTGCTGATCAAAATTAATATCGGTACTGCGCGTCAGGCGTTCAGGCGGGGAGCTGATTATCCAGCCCACGATTTTGCCGTTGCTGGTGGTGATGTTATGACGTATACCTTCTGGCGGCACCTGTGAACGTGGGCCTACCATCACTTTGTACTGCTGATCGAGCACCCAGAACTGGGTTCGCCAGCCGTGCGGCGGAAGCTGATTACTGCTGTCGGGATTTTGTTCCAGCGATCGCAGCATGGTAAAAATCAGTCGGTCATTATTACGCAGAAAGTCCCAGTTGCCATGCTGCTCGTACTGATCGGCCAGCGCTGCACCCAGCAAATTCAGTCGCTGTTCGTTACCACGTTTAATGTAGTCGACGAAGCCATGCTCAAAACTCAGCCTGACGCCCCAGTGCATGGTGATCAGCACCAGCATGCAGGTGGAGAAAATAGCCATAAACAGCTTGGCACCAATGCCAACGCGCAGAAACGATCTCATTCACTTCTCCGGCGCCGCAGATCGACGCTTTTACTCTCTTCTTTCGGAACGCGCCAGAACACCAACGCAGGCAGAATAATAATCAGGGCCATACAGAGATAAACGTAGATAAAGGCCTGATGGCTTAGCCCGTGGTGCCCCAGCGCCGACTGGCCGAAGGCGCCCAGCAGCAGGCCCGCAACGGTAACGCCGATACTCATGGATAGCTGCATGATCATGGATAACAGACTGTTGCCGCTGGAGGCCAGTTCGTCCGGCAGCTCCTTTAGCGTCAGCGTATTCATTGAGGAGAAGCGAATGGCATTCACCATGCCCTGCAGAAACAACACCAGCGGCAACATGGCCGTCCAGCCCAGCATCGCCACCAGCGGAAACAGTAAGACCACCAGCGCCAGGCCCACCGTCGATCCCACCAGCACGTTGCGGTAGCCAAACAGGTTAACGATACGGACCACGATGCGTTTCATGCCCATATTCCCCAGCACCATCGCAATCATCATCAAACCGGCATGAAACGGGCTGAAACCCATGCCGATCTGTAAAAAAAGCGGCGTCATAAACGGCAACATTCCGCTGCCGATGCGGCCCGCCAGGCTACCGAGTAAGCCAATAGAGAACACCCGATTATCAAACAGCTTCAGGCTAAACAGCGCATCGTCGTTATGGCGCGCATGTAACAGGTAAAACAGCAGTGACCCCATTCCTGTCAGAATCATCGCCGCCAGCAACAACGCAGAGCCGCCGCTGCTGCGCTGACCATCAAGGGCCAGCGTCAGGGTTGCCATACCGACTGCCAGCAGGATAAAACCCAGAAAATCGAAGCGTCGTGGCGGCATGGCGTAGTTGGGTAACAGCTTTAAGGTGGCGATGGCGCCGATCACACCAACCGGGATGTTAATCAGGAAAATCCAGTGCCAGCTGGCATATTCCACCAGCACTCCGCCAAGCGCCGGACCCAGTAGCGGACCCACCTGGCCGGGCAGGGTGACGAATGTCATTGCAGACATATATTGATCGCGCGGCACAATGCGCATCACCGTCAGGCGACCCACCGGCACCATCATGGCGCCGCCGATGCCCTGCAGTACCCGCGCGACGAGCAGCTGATCCAGCGTGTTCGATAACCCGCACATCAGCGACCCCAGGCTAAACAGAACGATGGCGCTAAAGAAGATATTTCTGACGCCAAACCGATCGGCCAGCCAGCCGCTCAGCGGCAGCGTCACCGCCACCGTTAACACATACGCGACAATGACGGAATGCATATGCAGCGGGCTCACGCCCAGATCCTGAGCCATTGACGGGATCGCCGTGTTGACGATCGTGGTATCCAGCGCCTGCATAAAGAAGCCAAAGGCGACAATCCATAACTGCCAGCGGACAGTTACGCTCTGCATGATAGTGACCCCTTAATGCTGAGTGGCATTGATCGTCTGGGTGCGCTTTTTACGGCGCAGTTTATCCATCATTAAGTACACCACCGGCGTGGTATACAGGGTGAGCAACTGACTCATGATCAGGCCACCCGCAATGGTAATGCCTAACGGCTGGCGCAGTTCCGCGCCATCTCCGCTGGTCAGCACCAGCGGGAGTGCGCCAAACAACGCTGCTAGGGTAGTCATTAAAATAGGGCGAAAACGCAGCAGGCAGGCCTGAAAAATGGCATCGCGCGGACTCAGGTTACCGTTGCGCTCTGCCTCAAGAGCAAAGTCCACCATCATGATGGCGTTCTTTTTCACGATCCCGATTAATAACAGAATACCGATCAGGGCAATCAGGCTGAACGGCGTATCAAACAGCGCCAGCGCCAGCAGCGCACCGACGCCCGCCGAAGGCAGCGTGGAAAGAATGGTTAACGGGTGCACATAGCTTTCATAAAGAATGCCCAGCACAATGTAGACCGCCGCAATGGCGGCCAGCATCAGCCACAGCTGGCTGCTCTGTGACTGCTGGAAAGCCTGCGCGGTACCAGCGAAGCTGCCACGCACGCTGGAGGGTACGCCCAGTGCGGTCATGGTGCGCTCAATGGCCTCCGACGCCTGCGACAGCGACACGCCTTCTGGCAGGTTAAAGGAAATGGTCGATGCGGCTGACAGCCCCTCGTGGTTGACCGACAAAGGTGCGTTAGCCGGTTGCCATTTGGCGAACCAGGCGAGCGGAATCGGTTTGCCCTCGCTGTTGATCACAAACATCTGATTCAGGGCGCTAATGTCCTGGGTGTAACGGGGATCCACTTCCATGACGACCTTGTACTGGTTCAGCGGCTGATAAATAGTGGAAATCTGCCGCTGCCCAAAGGCATCATTTAACAGGGCGTTGGCTTCTGAAACGTTGATCCCCAGCCGGGCCATGCTGGCGCGGTCATAGGTCAGGGCCATTTCACTGCCCTTATCCTGTTGGTCGGAGTTGACGTCAGCCAGTTCCGGCAGGGCAGTAAAGGCCTGACGGATTTTAGGTTCCCAGGTGCGCAGCGCAGCAAGGTCGTCTGACAGCAGCGAGTACTGATAGCTGGCATTGGCTTCGCGACCGCCCACCCGGATATCCTGCACCGCATTAAGATACAGATTGGCACCGGGTTCGTTCGCCAGTTTGGCACGCAGGCGGGCAATCACCGCCTGCGCCGTGTCTTTCCGTTCAGACAGGGGTTTCAGAGAAATAAACATCAACCCCATGTTGGTGCGCATGCCGCCGGTAAAGCCTACCACGCTGGAAACGTCCGGATCGGCGCCAACAATTTTCATGAAATCTTCCAGCTTGCCGCGCATCGCCTGGAACGAAATACTTTGGTCAGCCGAAATAAAGCCAGACAGGCGGCCGGTGTCCTGCTCGGGCAGGAAGGTTTTGGGAATACTGATAAACAGCCATACCGTCAGAGCCACGGTGCCCACCAGCAGGAGCAGCACCCAGCGGGCATGATTGAGCACAACGGTCAGCGAGCGGGCATAACCGCGCTGAACCGCCAGCAGCAGCCGTCCAACGCCCCGTCGCTGCGGTTGACTGCGCGGCGCGTGGGGTTTGAGCAGATAAGCACACATCATTGGCGTGAGCGTGACCGAGACAAACAGGGAAATCAGAATGGCGACCGACAGGGTGATTGAGAATTCGGCAAAAAAGCGACCAATCAATCCGCCTGTCATGAGCAGCGGCAGGAAGACCGCGATTAAGGAGAGGCTCATCGACAGCACGGTAAAGCCGACTTCACGCACCCCTTTCAGTGCGGCCGCCATCGGTTTCATCCCGGCTTCCACATGGCGGGCGATGTTTTCCAGCACCACAATCGCATCATCCACCACAAAACCCGTGGCGATCGTCAGGGCCATCAGCGACAGGTTATTCAGGCTAAAGCCGCACAAATACATTGCGGCGAAGGTGCCGATCAGGGATACCGGCACGGCAACGGCGGGGATCAGCGTGGCGCGGCCGGAGCGTAAAAACACGAACACCACCAGAATGACCAACGCAACGGCAATCATCAGCGACTGCTCCACTTCCTCAAGAGAGGCGCGGATGGTAGGGGAGCGGTCCTGAGCCACCTCAAGGTTGATGGCAGCCGGAATGATCTCGTGCAGTTCGGGCAGTTCGGCACGAATGCGATCCACCGTTTCAATCACGTTCGCATCGGCGGTTTTTCGTATCACCAGTAACACTGCCGGTTTACCGCGCGACATCCCGGCGTTGCGCACGTCCTGGACTGAATCCTGCACCGTCGCAACATCCGACAGGCGCACCGCCGCGCCGTTGTTGTAGTGCACCACCAGCGGCTGATATTCACTGGCAGTTTGTAGCGCATCGTTAGTGCGCAGCTGCCAGCGCTGCTGGCCGTCTTCCACCGCGCCCTGAGGGCGGCGCTGGTTGGCGTTGGAAATCGTCTGCCGTACTGCATCCAGCGAAACGCCCTGGTTAAACAGCGCCTGCGGATTCAACGCCACGCGCACCGCGGGCAAAGAGCTGCCGCCCACGGTCACATCGCCCACGCCGTTAATCTGCGACAGCTTCTGCGCCAGCTGTGTGGACGCGTAATCGTAAAGCTGAGCCGGGCTGTACAGATCTGAGGTCAGCGTCATGATCATGATCGGTGCATCAGACGGGTTCGCTTTGCGGTAGGTCGGGCGCGAAGGCATTCCCGTGGGAAGCAGACTCTGCGCGGCATTGATCGCCGCCTGCACATCCCGCGCCGCGCCGTTGATGTCACGATCGAAATCGAAAACCATAATGATGCGGGTCGATCCCAGGGAGCTGGTGGAGGTCATCTCACTCACGCCCGCGATGCGGCCCAGCGAGCGCTCCAGCGGCGTGGCAACCGAGGAGGCCATGGTTTCCGGCGAGGCTCCGGGCAGAGAAGCCGACACCATTATGACCGGAAAATCCACCTGCGGCAGCGGCGCGACCGGCAGCAGGCGGAACCCCAGTATCCCCGCCAGCGCAATCGCCAGCGTGAGCAGCGTGGTGGCTACCGGCCGATGGATGAACAGCGCAAAGAACTTCACGACGGTTCCTCCGTGTGACCGATGCGGCGACGCAGATTGTGCGCCAGACGGTCAAACAGCAGATAAATCACCGGTGTGGTAAACAGGGTCAGAACCTGGCTCAGTATCAGGCCGCCGACCATGGCAATCCCCAGCGGTTGCCGTAATTCTGCGCCAACGCCGGTGCTGAGCATTAGCGGTAACGCCCCCAGCAGCGCCGCCAGGGTGGTCATCAGAATGGGGCGGAAGCGCAGCAAACAGGCCTGGTAAATGGCGTCATAGGGCTTCATGCCCTGTTCCCGCTCGGCGGCCAGGGCGAAGTCAATCATCATGATGGCGTTCTTTTTCACGATACCAATCAGCAAAATGATGCCGATGATCGCCACAATATCCAGCTCGTTACCGCTTATCATCAGGGCCAGCAGCGCACCTACGCCCGCAGTAGGTAGCGTTGAAAGAATGGTAATGGGATGGATAAAACTCTCATACAGGACGCCCAGGACGATGTACATCGCCACGACCGCCGCCACAATCAGCCATACCGTGCTGGTCAATGCGGCCTCAAAGGCCAGCGTGCTGCCCTGGAACTGGGTCATCACCTCTGACGGCATGCCAAGCTGTTCCTCGGCCTGGATGATGGCTTTTGTTGCGTCTTCCAGAGAGTAGCCTTTTGCCACATCAAACGAGAAAGTGGCAGACGGAAACTGGCTCAGGTGGTTGATCGTTAAGGGCGCATGGCGCTGCTCAATACTGGCGATAGCATTAAGGGGAACGCTGCCGCCATCGGTACTGGTCAGGCGAATGCCATCCAGACTTGGCAGGCCCTGGATCGCGCTGTTGTCCTGTTCCAGCACCACGCGGTACTGATTTGCCTGGGTATAAATGGTGGAGATCAGCCGCTGACCAAAGGCGTCGTAGAGCGCATTGTCCACATCTGCCATGCTTATGCCCAACCGGCTGGCGCTGTCGCGATCGACCTTGATATAGGCTTCCAGGCCCTGATCCTGCCAGTCGCTGCTGACATCGCGCAGCGCGGGCAGTTTCTGCAAGGCACTTACCAGCGCAGGCACCCAGGTGCTGAGTGAGTCCAGCGACCCGGACTGCAGCGTGAACTGATAGGGCGTTCGGCTGGCCTGGGTATCGATTGTCAAATCCTGAACCGCCTGCAGCCATAACGTCACGCCGGGGATTTTGTTGACTTGCTGTTGCAGGCGTTGCTGAATCTCAGGAATACGTTCGCTGCGCGCATCCAGCGGTTTAAGGTTTATCTGCAACCGGGCACTGTTAAGGGATGGATTGGTGCCGTCCACGCCCACAAACGAGGTGAGACTTTGCACCGCCGGATCTTTCATAATCACCGAGGCGACGTCGCGGGTGCGTTCCGCCATACTGGCATAGGACACCGACTGCGGGGCCTGCAGGGTGCCCTGAATAATGCCGTTGTCCTGCTGCGGGAAAAACCCTTTGGGAATGGCGATCCATAACAGCACGGTAAGCAGCAGGGTTCCCAGCGCCACGGACAGCGTCAGCCAGGGATGATTGAGCACCCGGCTCAGCCCCCGGCCGTAAACCGCGATGATACGATCAAACATCGCTTCGCTGGCGCGGGAAAAGCGGTTCTGCCTGCGCAGTGATTCGGCGCTGAGCATGCGTGCACACATCATCGGCGTCAGGGTGAGCGACACCACGGCCGAAATCAGAATCGCCACCGCCAGCGTGACCGCAAACTCCCGGAACAGACGACCAATCACATCGCCCATAAACAGTAACGGGATCAATACCGCAATCAGTGAAAAGGTCAGCGAGATAATGGTAAAGCCGATTTCGCCGGCGCCCTTCAGGGCGGCGGTCATGGGTTTTTCGCCTTTCTCGATATAGCGTGAGATGTTCTCGATCACGACGATGGCATCATCCACCACAAAGCCTGTGGCGATGGTGAGCGCCATCAGCGTCAGGTTGTTGATCGAAAACCCCAGGAAGTACATCGCGGCGAAGGTGCCGATCAGCGACAGCGGCACCGCCACGGCCGGAATAATGGTTGCAGGGACGTTGCGAAGAAACAGGTAGATGATCATCACCACCAGCCCCATCGCCAGCATCAGTTCATGCTGTGTGTCAATGACCGACGCGCGAATATTGGTGGTGCGGTCTGTCACCAGCTTCACGTCTACGGATTTAGGCAGGCTGGCAATCAGCGACGGCAGCATGGCACGAATGTTATCGGCCGTGGCGATAATGTTGGCACCGGGTTGGCGCTGCACATTCAGCACGATAGCCGGTTCACGATTAGACCAGGCCCCCAGCCAGCTGTTTTCTGCGCCCTGATCGATGGTCGCCACGTCGGCCAGCCGCACCGGGGCGCCATTTTTATAACTGACGATCAGCTGGCGATAATCCTCCACGGATTTCATCTGATCATTGGCGGAAAGGGTGACCGAGCGGGTAGGGCCATCCAGGCTGCCTTTCGCGGAGTTAACGTTAGCATTCGTGATGGCCGTACGTACCGCTTCACTGGTCAGCCCCATAGCGGCCAGCGCCTGGGTGTTCATTTTCACGCGCACGGCGGGACGTTGACCGCCCGTCAGCGTGACCAGACCAACGCCCGTGACCTGGGATATTTTCTGTGCCACGCGCGTTTCCACCATATCCTGCACCTGGGTTAACGGCATGCTGGTGGTGGTGACGGCCAGGGTCATGATCGGCGGATCGGCCGGGTTCACTTTGCTGTAAACCGGCGGGTTAGGCAGATCGTTGGGCAGCAGGTTGCTGGCGGAGTTGATCGCCGCCTGCACTTCCTGCTCTGCCACGTCGAGCGGCAGGGTCAGCTGAAACTGCAGAGTAACGATGGAGGCGCCGCCAGAACTTTGTGATGCCATCTGCTTGAGTCCGGACATCTGGCCGAACTGACGTTCAAGGGGCGCGGTAATCGAAGAGGTCACCACATCCGGGCTGGCCCCGGGATAGAGGGTAACGACCTGAATGGTGGGATAGTCCACTTCCGGCAGGGCGGAGACCGGCAAAAAGCGGTAACCCAAAATCCCAGCCAGAAGAATGGCGATCATCAGTAAGGTCGTTGCGACCGGACGCAGGATAAACTGGCGTGACGGCCCTCCGCTGTGGTCAGGAGGCATAACCTGCATTACTCAGATTCCCCTTTTGACGGCAAGCTGGCACGGGTCTCTTTTGTGGCGCGACTCTGCGCGGCAACCACTTCGACTTTTGCCCCTTCCGTCAGGCGGTCCAGCCCGTCGGTAACGACGCGGTCGCCTGCGTTGAGTCCGGCGCTGATCACTACTTTTTGGCTGTCCTGCAGTCCGGCGGTTACGCTTTTCTTACTGACCTTGTCTTCATTGTTGATCACCCAGACAAAGTGGCCTTCATTGCCCATTTGCAGCGCGGCGGCAGGAATAACCACTGCATCCTGCAAGGTATTCACCTTCAGCCGGGCGTTGACGAACTGGTTCGGGAAGAGCAGGTCATCCTGATTATCAAAGCGCGCTTTGATTTTGATCGTACCGGTCGTGGCGTCGATCTGGTTATCCAGACTGAGCAGCTTACCGCGGGTGATTAAATGTTGATTGCTGCGATCCCAGGCTTCTACCAGCAAGGGTTCACCACTTTTCTGCGCCTGCATGATCTGACTAATATTATTCTCAGCGACGCTGAACACCACGTCCACCGGGTGCGTTTGCGTAATCACCACTAAGCCATTGGTATCACCGCTGGTAATGTAGTTGCCAATATCAACCTGCTTCAGGCCTACACGGCCATCAATCGGCGAGGTGATGCGGCTGTAAGTCAGATTCAGTTGGGCGCTGGCAACACTGCCTTCGTCGGCTTTGATGGTGCCCAGGGTTTCACTGACCAGGGCGTTCTGCGTGTCCAGATCCTGCTGAGACACCAGCGACGTTTTCGCCAGTTTTTGATAACGGGCTAAATCGCGGCGTGCGTTAGCCAGAGTTGCCTGATCGCGTGCCAACTGGCCCTGCGCCTGCATGAGCGCAACCTGATAGGGGCGCGGGTCAATCTCCGCTAACAACTGCCCGGCTTTGACCTGCTGACCTTCCGTGAAGTGGATGGACATCAGGTTTCCATCAACCCTGCTGCGGACCGTCACGGTATTGGCGGCCGTCACGGTGCCTAACCCGTTAAGGTATTGCGGCACACTTTCTGTCACCGCGCTGGCCGCCTGAACGGGAGCCAGCGGTTTGTGCGCGCCATTGCCTCTTTTGCCATGTGCTGACTGACCAGACAGGTCACCGTCGCTGCTGGGCTGTGCCGGATGTTTCCACCAGTAATAGCCGCCTGCGGCTACGGCAATGACCACCAGCACAATCAGACCTTTTTTCATAACAGGGTATCGGTTGTTCATTGTTGTTGTTGCTCTCCAGCCATGTCTTTCCAGGGCGCGGGCTTAAACGGTAGCCTGCAAACCACGAATTGTAGTCGTCCCTGACGGTAAAAATTTGAAGGAATTAAGGATATCTGTCAGCACAGCGTAATTATGTTCTTTTTCTGAACAGACGTGGCCGTTTAATTGCCGTCCGTCAACAGAATGCGTTTCATAAAGTTTGCCACAGGATAACGGGTGATGAGCCGCTGTTGTCAGGAAATAACACGTTGAAATTTGATGAAGGGCAACACGGGTAAACGTCAGAGAGGCAATGTTCGCCAGGCGATAGTGATGCGCGGGGGCATCCGCCTGCCTTTTGCCCGCAGGGAGGCGGGCAAAAGGCATGGCTGGCACAGGACGGTTCCGCCTGTGCCGGTAGGTCAGGCAAACATAACCTCTGCCCAGCGCGCCAGGCCAGCGGTCACTGAGGCAAAGTCGTCTCCTCCCGCTATCGGTGTGTCTGGCAGGGCCTGCTGGAGCGCCGCGCGCAAAAGTGGGGAACGGGCACTGCCGCCGGTGAGATAAATCACCTCGGGTTTGATATGGCTGGTCGCCAGCGCCAGATGAACCTGCTCCAGAATCTTCTCCAGCGGCTGGCCGATCGCCTCCTGCAGGGTCGCGACGCTGATCTCGGCCTGTAAGCCGGAGGTAACAAAATCCAGTGACGCCGCAAACGCAGGGCGCTCAGACAGCGCGATCTTGCTCTCTTCCGCCGTACGGACCAGGCGATAACTCAGCTTCTGTTGCCAGACTTTAAGCAGGTGAGCCACGGCGGCAGGATTTTCTGCATCGCGCACTAAATCACGCAGCAGCTTGCCGCAGGCGGCGCTGTAGAAATCGCTTTGTGCCGGCACGTCGTTCACCGCCACCGCATTCCACCAGGGCAGGGCAGGCAGGGCGGTGCCTTTTTGGGTGTTGCCGCCCGCGCCGAGCAGGGGCATCAGGGCTTTAAACGCCAGCATAATATCTAAATCGTTACCGCCAACGCGGCAGCCGCTGTGACCCAGCAGGCTTTCACGCCGGTCTGACAGGTTGCGCCATTGCGGGCCCATCAGCAGCATTGAGCAGTCGGTGGTGCCCCCGCCAATATCGACAACCAGTACGCGGGTCTCTTTTTCCAGTGTCGCTTCAAAATCCAGGCCCGCCGCGACCGGCTCGAACTGAAATTCAACATCCCGAAAGCCGGCGCGTTTGGCCGCGCGAAGCAGAATGCCCTGTGCCTGTTGATTCGCGTCTTCGCTGCCTAATCCCTGAAAGTTGACCGGACGGCCGATGACCGCCTGGTCGATAGGCTGCTGGGTCTGCGCTTCACCCTGCTGGCGAATGTGCAGCATCATGGCGCACACCAGATCCTCAAAAAAGGCAATCTGCTGCGGTTTCAGGCCGGTTGCGCCCAGAAAGGATTTGGGGGATTTAACAAACCAGACATCTTCTGGATCGACCATGTAATGCTGAAGTGCGGTCAGGCCAAACTGCACGCTATCGGGTAAGACATCAATATCTTCTTCACGATTGTAGCGCAGCGCCCGCTGCAGCAGCGCGGTGCTTTCCTGTTCCGGTGTTGCAACCTGATGATGGCGGTAAAGCCATTCCGTCACCGCTTCACGCGTTGGGGAGCAAATCATGGACGGCAGCAGGCGTTGGCCATTCTCCAGCGCTAACAAACGCGGCGCGCCTTTTTCACTGACTGCAATTGAGCAGTTAGCCGTACCGTAATCAAATCCAATGAACATTTTTCGCCCCCAGGCCGGAAAAAAGGGGGCGACTTTAGCGCAGCTGATCGGTCGTGGCAAGCGGTGAGCGGCAGAATTAGCGAATAGCGAAAAGGGGGGCTTCCGCAAGTCTGCTCATTGGCTGGCGTTCCGCAACGGCACTGCCCCAAACGCCGTCCACTTCAAGGCTGATCAGCGTGGTGAGCACCGCGGGAACGGACACCGGGCCGGCAAGCAGGGTGATATCACGCTGGCTGGTCTGGCTCTGAATAATGGAGATTAGCATCTCATCCATCAAATTGTTGTGCAGGTTAGCCACCAGTTCCGGGGACAGGATCAGGCAGTCCACCACTTTACCGGTCAACTGGTTAAAGGCATCCAGATTGCGGCCGAAATGCTGCAACACGATGCGGCAGCCCGCCTGGCGCAGTTTCATCAATGCACCGATCAGGCCATCGCCGCTGGAAAGCACGCTGGAGGCGTTAAGCGCAATCCCGCTATGGCTGCGGGCAAGACCGGATTCGGCGAAGCGCAGGCAGAGATTGTCAACGAAAGCCGGATCGTACAGTGCGTGCACATCGAGAGGCAAAATCAGTGCGATACCTTTTTGGCTCATCGTTGCAATCTGCTGGCGGAAGAAGGCATTAACAATATTGTCTTCAAGCCGGCGTTTCAGCATATCGTCAGTCAGGTTATTACGTAGCAGATGCTCATCAATGAGTAACCCTTCTGGCGAAAATAGCTGAACCTCAACCAGCCAGACGCTGGCGGAATGCGGCTTGCCAGGCGGCGCAACGGCCCATACCTGCATGTCCACTTGTAAGGCATCCAGGGTCGCGAGATCCACGGAGTGATGGCTTCCCATGAGCGCCAGCGCATGCTGCTCATACACCTTATACCGACCCCGCCCACTCCGCTTGGCGTTGTAACAGGCAATATCTGCCTGAGACAGCACATCGCTACTCTGACAGTTCTGCGCGTTGATTTGGGTTATGCCTGCGCTGGCACCGACCTGATAGGCGCGCCCCAGCCATTCAAAACAGTAGTCACCGACCGCGCGAACGATGTCCTGCACCACGTCGCGAGCCTGATCCAACGAACATTCGGGCATCAACACGGCAAATTCATCCCCGCCCAGGCGGGCCAGGAAATCGCTCCCGCGCAGGCGATGGCGCATTAAATCCGACAGTTCGCTCAACAGGGCGTCCCCGGCTGCGTGGCCTGCGCTGTCGTTCACCGCCTTAAATTTATCCAGATCGATAAAGACCAGAACGTGCTGATTCTGATGCTCGACGGCGTCGGACAGTAACCGCTTAAGCTGCAGTTCAAAGCTGGCACGATTAGGTAACCGGGTTAGCGTATCGTGCAGTGCGCTGTAGCTCAGACGCTTCATCACTTTACGTGACTCACTGACGTCCTGTATCACCATCACCGCTCCACGCTCGGTACCTGATTCAGATTTCAGCGGCGTTATACTGTAATGAATATCAATATGCTCGCCATTGAGCGTGTGCAGCACCCACTCCTCAGAGAGATAGGGCGCGGTTTTTTCAGACGGCACATGGCACAGCAGCAGATTATCGACTTCAGGGCCATGACGACCGTGCGTGATATGCAGCAGTTCGTTTACCGGTTTGCCCGCCGCCGCCTCTTGTGACCAGCCTGTCATTTTTTCCGCGACCGGGTTCATAAAGGTCACGCACATGTCCTGATCGGTACTGATAACGGCCTCTCCGATCGAGTCGAGCGTGATCATCATGCGCTCTTTTTCCTGAAACAGCGCCTCATTCAGGTTCCGTAATGAGGTGATGTCCTGAGAGATACCCAAAATGCGTTCGATACGGCCTTCTTTACTGAGCAGGCGGTTTGCCTGAGAACGGATCCAGTGCTGACCGTCCTCCCGTACCACCCGGTACTCCATCTGGAAGGAACTGCTTTTCTCAATGGCACCCTGAATGGTGAGCACACAACGTTCGCGATCGTCGGGATGAACCAGCGTGACCCACAGATCGTAGCTGGGCAGTTCATGGGGCTTCATGCCAAACAGCGCATACATGCGTTTATCCCACAGAACTTCGCCGCTGGTCAGATTCCATTCCCATACGCCGATGCCGCCCGCCTCATTCGCAAGGGTAATGCGTTCCATCAGGCGTTTGTTCACCTGCTCACTCTGTTTCAGCTCAGAAATATCAATAATCTGCGCGATAAAATAGAGTGGTTGCTGCGCCTGATCGCGCACCAGGGAAAGCGTTAGCCGTACCCAGACGATTTCGCCGTCTTTGCGGAAATAACGTTTTTCCAGCGTATAAGAGTAAATCTCGCCCTGCAGCAGCTTTTCCAGTCGGCCCTGGACGTCGTAAAGATCATCCGGATGAGTGATTTGCTGGAACGTCAGTTGAGTCAGTTCATGTTCCGGATAGCCCAGCGTGTCACACAGGGATTTATTAACCTGAAGCCATCGGCCTTCAGCAGAAACCAGCGCCATGCCAATCGCGGAATACTCCATGGCATGACGGAAACGGGTTTCGCTCTCACTGATATGGCGCTTCTCATGCCGAAAGGCATCCATCACTAATGCCATGATATGACAAGGAATTAAGACCATCAAAAACGGAAGCCAGCTGCTTATCACCGCATAGGTGCTGGCGGCCGTTGGCGTGACGTTAATCCAGCCCAGTGACAGCAGCAGTGCCATAAAGCTGGCGTTAACAAAAAACAGCACAAAGGCTTCCACCTTCGGCAACCGCACGGCACACCAGAACAGCACTACTAAAATAAAAGTAAAAGGCCAGGGTAAAAACCGCAGTGACAGGTAGCTGGCGGTAAGCGTCAGGGCCAGCGTGATGAGCGTCTCCACCAGAGACGCGCGTTTCAGGCCATTCTGCGACAGCGGCCAGGTCAGCAACAGTAAAACCGGCCCGAGCGCTAACATGCCGATAATTTCCGAAATGACCCAGGTGTAAAAGAAGGCAAATGAGGCCTGCTCTCCAACCTGCAGTATCCACAGCGCGAGTAAGCCGCCAATCAGGGGCGAAATCAGGCCGGTAGCGATAACTAAGCGGATCCAGTCATTGAGCGAAACCAGCGGCGCCTCACGGTCAAGCAACGCGCGCAATAACAGCCCGCCCAGTATGGCCTGCAGCAGATTAAGTAGGGCAAATTTTAAATTAGAGAGGGCGGGACCGATAATGAAGGCATTCGCCAGTGCCGTACCGATAAGGCAGGCGATGAGTAACAGGGGGAGCTGGCGAGACGTGCTGCGAAACACCACGATGGTCATCAGTGCCGTCGAGAACCAGAGCGGTGAAATTTTACCGCTAACCACAATCAGCTCAAGGCAAAATAGCGTCAGGACGAAGGAAGCCAGGCCAAGCCAGCAGGCGTTTAGCCACTTTTTAGGTGATTTATCTGACGAGGCCAGTGTCTCAACGATCATTAATCGATCCAGCAGAGGGCAAAATAGTGCAATGGCATGCGCTGCATCGCCATTGTCATTCGAAGAATGCTAGCACATTTGATAGAAAAAACAGGGGGGAAATCATTAAATTGCGTTATTCGTTGGATTGAATGGCTCGCGGAAGCACGAGCCACCATGTGCATTATTCCCGGAAAAGATCGGCCCGGGTGTAAGGTTTTTCCATGCCAGCCAGACGGGCAGAAAACTGCGCCAGGAACTGTTGTGTGGTGGCAATCCGACCGTGACCCAGCAGCAGAACCGGCACCAGCAGCGCAGCGGCGATTTGCGGCAAGCTGAACCCTTTAAGTGCCGTCTCGCGCTGGGAAAGTAAAAACGCGGTACTCAGCGTAAAGCCCAGCAGCAGACCGGTAATGACCTCGCTGACGGAATGCGCATGGATAACCAGGCGCGAAACGCCAACCATTAAGGGAATCACATAGCCCACGCCAATCGCCAGGCCGCGCCACAGGCTTGAGCAGCGCCCTGAAATTAACCAAAGCATAACCGGCCACAGGGTTGCTGACATCGCGCTGTGGCCGCTAAATCCCGTGAAGTTAAAGCGTGCGCTGCCAATACCAAAGCCAAGAAACAGTATTTTTGACACGCTGACCACCAGCCCGGCCAGGCCAAAGGCCAGAAGCCAGTACCACAGGGCGCGACGGTTATCGCTTTTCCACGGTAAAATCAGGGCAATAATCACCGCCGTGGGAATCAATAACATGCTGTCACCAAAATAGGTGAGGGTCTTCCAGAGCATAATCTTCCTTTCTTCTTCTTGGGCAAAATGCCCTTATTCATCGGCCATACCGAGCCCGACAGGTGCTGTGCGGCGTTGTTCTGTGTGAAGCGGCTAGTTTATCGGTGAAACCATTCAGGTTAAAAGGGGAAAGTCTGAAAAGGGGGGCGGTGCCATTTCTCTGGCATCAAAAGGCCGAAATCCCTATACTGAGCGCCAACTCACCCTCTCCGTTCAGCCCCATTAACTGGGTGCGCAGTTTGCGTACAGTTTCTGGCTCCAGTATCAGGTTTTTAAAAGTATGACTGACAAGTCCCATCAGTGCGTGATCGTTGGCATTGCAGGTGCATCTGCATCCGGTAAAAGTTTAATCGCCAGTACGCTCTATCGTGAAATTCGCGACCAGGTCGGCGATGAGCACATCGGCGTTATCCCTGAAGATGCCTATTACAAAGATCAAAGTCACCTCACCATGGAAGAGAGGGTTAAAACCAATTATGACCATCCCAGCGCGATGGATCATGATTTGTTATTGCAGCACTTACGTGCGGTAAAGGCAGGGCAGGACATTGAGTTGCCCGTTTACAGCTATGTTGAGCACACGCGTACTCAGGAAACGCTGCAAATTAAGCCTAAAAAAGTCATTATTCTTGAAGGCATTCTCCTGTTAACCGATGCGCGTCTGCGCCAGGAACTGAACTTCTCCATCTTCGTGGACACGCCGCTCGACATTTGCCTGATGCGACGTATGAAACGTGATGTCAATGAACGGGGGCGTTCAATGGATTCCGTCATGAGTCAGTATCAGAAAACGGTCCGCCCCATGTTTTTGCAGTTCATTGAACCCTCTAAACAGTACGCAGATATCATTGTGCCGCGCGGTGGTAAAAACCGTATTGCTATTGATATTCTTAAAGCCAAAATTAACCAGTTCTTCGAGTAGTTTACGTCTCAAAGGACGTGACGCGAGCAGGTTAAAAGCACAGATGCCGCCTGTTCGCTACACTTACTTCATGGAGTTACCGTAATGAGATTATGCGACCGCGATATTGAAGCCTGGCTGGATAGCGGGAAACTGGCGATCACGCCACGGCCACCGGTGGAACGGATCAACGGTGCAACGGTCGACGTACGTTTAGGCAATCAGTTCCGGACATTCAGCGGACATACCGCCGCGTTTATTGATCTGAGCGGGCCGAAGCACGAAGTGAGCGCGGCCCTGGATCGCGTGATGAGTGATGAGATCGTTCTCCCCGAGGGCGAGGCATTCTTTCTGCATCCCGGCGAGCTGGCCCTGGCGGTAACGCTGGAATCTGTGACCATTCCCGACGATCTGGTTGGCTGGCTGGACGGGCGCTCCTCGCTTGCCCGCCTGGGCCTGATGGTCCACGTGACCGCGCATCGTATCGATCCGGGCTGGCAGGGCCGTATCGTGCTGGAGTTCTATAATTCTGGCAAACTGCCTCTGGCACTGCGCCCGGGAATGCTGATTGGTGCGCTCAGCTTTGAACCGCTTTCGGGACCTGCCGCGCGTCCTTATAATCGCCGTGAAAATGCTAAATATCGTGGCCAGCAGGGTGCTGATGCCAGTCGTATCGACAAAGATTAATTCATGAGGATGTGATGAGAAGAGTGATAACCACGCTGGCCATCTTACTGGTGGTGGTCGTAGCGGGATTAACAGCCCTGGTTATGCTGGTCAACCCCAACGACTTTCGCAGCTATATGGTGCAACAGGTCGAACAGCGCAGCGGTTATCAACTCACTATCAATGGCGATTTGCGTTGGCACGTCTGGCCTAAACTCAGCATTCTGGCCGGGCGCATGAGCCTGACCGCGCCCGGTGCAGCTCAGCCCGTGGTCTCTGCAGACAATATGCGGCTGGATGTGAATCTTCTGCCCTTGCTATCACATCAGCTGAGCGTGAGCCAGGTGATGCTGAAAAACGCGGTGGTGCGGGTCACGCCAGACAGCACGGCGCAGGTACCGCAAAATGCCCCGCGCGGTCCGCACAACAGCGAGCCTGCGTCTTCAGACCGATGGTCTTTCGATATCGGCAAACTCCAGCTCATGGACAGCCTGTTTATCTGGCAACAGCCCGGCGGCGATGCGTTCACCTTCCGTAATCTCAACCTGAATATGGAGCAGGATCAGTCGAGCCTGGCAACAGTCAGTCTCAGCACCAGCCTGACGCGCAACCAGCGCACGGCGATGATCAATCTGAAGGGGCAATTTGATAAATCGCAGTATCCCCATCAGCTCAGTGGTCAGCTCGAACAACTGGATTACGCGTTGTCCGGGGCCAGCCTGCCACCGCAGGGCATTAAAGGTACGCTGAGCTTCCAGGGAAACTGGAATGGCGACAGAAATACCGTTGCCCTGTCCGATCTTAAGCTTAACGCCAACGACAGTGTTCTCAGCGGCAGCGCGCAGGGCGATCTTACGGCTCAGCAAAAGCTGTCACTGGATCTTCATGCGACCTCACTGGATATGGATAACCTGCTTTTTATCTCTTCGTTAACTCAGCAGGTAAGTGGACAAAGCAGCCAGATTGCCCCTGCGCCAGTGATTGCAGACCAGCGCGAACCCACCAATGCGGACTCGCCGCTCAACGATATCGATCTGGACATAAAACTGCAGGCGGACAGCGCGGTCTGGCGAGGTCTTACGCTCTCAAAACTGGCTGTGGATGCGGTCAACCAACAGGGACTGATGACATTTAATACCTTGTCAGGAACGGTGGGGCAGGGGCGTTTCTCCGTTCCCGGCAGCATTGATATTCGTCAGCCCGTTACGCACGTCAGTTTCAAACCCGTGTTGAGTCAGGTTGATCTTCAGCCATTACTGAAGGCGTTGGCCCTGCCTCAGTCGCTGCAGGGAACTCTTGATCTTAACGGCGAGTTGGCCGGTGATAACCTCACCCTTGAGGACGCGAAACAGAGCTGGCAGGGCAAGGCGGATGTCCGTGTGAGCCATCTGAAACTGGCGCAAATTGACTTACAGCAGATGGTCCGTCGCGCGGTGGCGCGCGTGAGCGATCGCGTCAGCAGCGACGATCAGGTATTGGGACAGGGAATCGATCACATCAGCGGTCAGCTTGCGCTGAAGAACGGCCTCCTGTCCTTTAACCATCTCAGCGGCGAAAGCAAGCAGCTGACGTTACGTGGCGATGGGAGCGTCAACATGGTGCAGCAGCAGTTAGACGTTACATTGGGCCTGACGCTGAGCGGCTGGCACGGGGATGAAAAACTGGTTGCGGCCTTATCCGATCAGGTGATCCCGTTTCGTCTTTACGGCAGCTGGGAGAATCCGCAATATACGCTGCCGGTTGACGATATGCTGCGCGAGAAGCTGCAGAATGAGGCGAAATCGCGCCTGAATCAGTGGCTTAATCGTCAGCAATTAAAAGGAAATAACGCCACGCAGCCAGACTCGGCGCGCCCTTAAGGCGCGGCATGCTGTTGCATGTCAGGCTGCGGCAGAATTTCAACCTTCTGAACCCGGTGCTGTTCAACCTGCAGAGTACGTAAGCGGTAATCCCCCAGGAGGATCTCTTCACCTTCCTGGGGAATATTCTGCAGGCGATCCATCACTAATCCGGCCAGCGTATGATAATTACGCTTCTCATCCAGCGGTAACGTCACGTACATCGCCAGATCCTCCAGCGGCATTTGGCCATTGGCAATCCAGCCACCCGACCCATTAGGCTGGATATCATAGCGGGCATCGGTTTCGCCTGCTTCATTTGGCAGATTTCCCGCAATGGTTTCCATTAAGTCGCTCAACGTGACCACGCCCTCTACCGAACCAAACTCATCGACCACAAATGCAAAATGTGTGTGACCCTGACGAAACAGCTCCAGCGCTTGTAACAAGGTGATGTGCTCGTGGAACACCAGGGGCTGACGAATCAGGCTGCGTAAATCAAGGGAGTGGTGATGCAGTGACTGATGGAGCAGATCGTTAACATGCACAATGCCGAGCGGCTCTTTGCTGTTGTCCGTAATAACGATGCGCGTATGCTGATTACGATCAAGGTTAGCCATGATCTCCGCCGGATCGTCGCTTAAATCAATGTGCTGAACATCGTGACGCGTCGTCATGATGGTGTTGACATGACGCTGCCCAAGCCCCATCACTCTGGCGATCATCACGCGCTCCTGGCGATTAAACAGCGCGACAGCCTCTCCATCGGCAATCATTGACGAGGTTTTTGCATCCAGTTCCGCCTGTTCGGCTTCGCCGCGTAACAGACGTAATACCGCTTCGGCAGTGCGCTGGCGTAACGGACGACCCGCCGACAGCACCTTGCGCCGGTTAAACTGTGCCAGCTGGTTCAGGGCTTCGATTAGCACGGAGAAACCGATCGCCGCATAGAGATAGCCTTTAGGAATAACAAAGCCAAAGCCTTCAGCCACCAGACTAAAGCCAATCATCAGTAAAAAGCTCAGGCACAGAATAACGATGGTCGGGTGACTGTTGACGAAACGGGTAAGGGGTTTACTGGCGAGCAGCATCAATAAAATCGCCACGGTAACCGCCACCATCATGACCGGCAGGTCGTTTACCATACCGACGGCAGTAATCACCGCATCCAGCGAAAAAATTGCGTCCAGCACCACGATCTGCGCCACGACAGGCCAGAATTTAGCGCCGCCTTTTTGTTGAGCGTTCTCCTCGTCCTGGCCTTCGAGCCGTTCGTTCAATTCGGTTGTCGCTTTGAACAGCAAAAACAGTCCGCCAAACAGCAGCAGCAGGTCGCGCGCGCTGAAAGCGTGATTAGCCAGCGTAATCAATGGCTGCGTCAGCGTGACCAACCAGGACAGGGAGGCTAACAGCAGCAGTCGGCACACCAGCGCCATCAGCAGGCCAATCACCCGCGCGCGGTCGCGTGCGGCTGCCGGCAGCTTCTCGACCAGAATAGCGATAAAGACCAGGTTATCGATACCCAGTACCAGTTCAAGAACGATTAGCGTTACTAATCCTGCCCATAGCGAGGGATCGGCCAATACCTCCAGCATGCTTTATTCACCTGAATGTCTAAAAATAAGCTTTGTCTGATGATAGTGGAGAGATGGCCTTGGGACAAATATCGAGCTTACAGGGTCTTTACGATTTAATTGAATAGCCCATACATTAATTACAGGATAATTCTTCAGCAGATTGATTAATGCGGCGGTGAAGGTAGCGCATAAAGGTTGCAGATTAATGTCACCGTATTTCTCATTCAGAGGAATTTCTTATGCGATTATTCCTGGTGCGAACATGGAATAAATCTGATTTTTTCCTACCTGAAAGCTGAAAATGAGCGGCTTCAATACTTATTACTGGTAGTCTTTTTCCTAAAATAGTCCGGGGATGGCGGGGTCTACTTGTAAACATGCCAGTAATAACTAGTATAGCAACGAGTTAGACAACGCCTGCGCCCGAATCTGTAATTTGCGCAATCAACCGCCTCGGTACGCAGCAGAATGTCAACGCATTCTGCACAAGGACGCTTTGTTCGCAATCGCGCGCGGCGCAGGGAGAAACAGAGGTTATCAGGGCGGTATTGGCAGCGACAGCCAAGGGCGGTAGCGTGTCTGCGTCACCGCTTCGGTTTGATATTTAATCAGCACATTGCTGATAAAGTCAGAGTAATCTGTTGGTATTGTGCACGGTATTATTGGTTTCATAGTCAATGACAATGGCGTAAATGCCGCAGGAGCTCCCCTCAGAAACGCTCGGGCTTAAGAGACAATGCTGGTTACTTAAGCGTCTGGTGTGGTGGGTTAAGGAAATAAAATAAAGAGTTAAATATGCGCGATAATGAATTTACGTTTAAAAGTCTTATCACCAAATTATTATTGGCTTGTTCTGATTTAATATGTTTCAACGCGGCATTATTTATCGCGATGATGCTAATTAATATGACATCTCCTTCACTGTTATCGGATATGTCTGATCGGGAATTTAATTTAAAAGTTGCTACACACATCTGTCTGTCAGTAATTTGCGTGGGCTGGTTTTGGGTCAGACTGCGCCATTACACCTACCGCAAACCGTTTTGGTTCGAATTAAAAGAAATTTTTCGTACCATTCTCATTTTTTCCGTCATTGAACTGTCGATCACGGCCCTGTCTCAATGGCAGATGTCGCGCTTTGTCTGGCTGTTAACGTGGCTTATCGCCCTGGTGGCAATGCCGGTGTGCCGCGCACTGTCCAAACGCCTGCTGAATAAATACGGCCTGTGGAAGAAGCAGACCATCATTATTGGCAGCAATAAAAATGCCCAGGAAGCGTGGGAGGCTCTGCAAAGCGAAGAGGTTATGGGCTTTGAGGTTATTGCCTTCTATGACGTGGACGGATCCTGCCCGCAAGAGCTGATTTCGGGTATTCCGGTGCTGCGCGACGAGCAGGCGCTGTGGAGGCTCACTAACAGTGAAACCCAGTTCATTGTGGCGGTTGAGTTTGAGCAAAGTCAGTATCGTGACATGTGGCTGAAATCGCTGGCGATGCATAACTGCCGCTCTGTTTCAGTGATTCCTACCTTACGTGGGGTGCCGCTGTACGGCACTGACATGGCTTATATCTTCAGCCATGAAGTCATGATCCTGCGTGTTCAGAATAACCTGGCCAAACGTACCTCACGCTTCCTGAAGCGCACGTTCGATATCTTCGGGGCACTCTCCATCATTTTGATGCTGTTACCGGCGCTGCTGGTGCTGGGATTCCTGGTGGGACGTGATGGCGGGCCGCCTATTTATGGTCACGAACGCGTCGGCCTGAACGGGCGTAAATTTAAATGCCTTAAGTTCCGTTCAATGGTGATCAACTCGAAAGAAGTGCTTGAGGAAGTCTTGCGAACCGATCCAGTTGCCCGTGCTGAATGGGATAAAGATTTTAAACTCAAAAACGATCCCCGTATTACTAAAGTCGGTCACTTTATTCGTAAAACCAGCCTTGATGAGCTGCCGCAGTTGTGGAACGTCGTACGCGGCGACATGAGCCTGGTCGGGCCGCGCCCGGTTATTGAAGACGAACTGGCGCGTTATGCGGGCGATGTCGATTACTACCTGATGGCAAAACCGGGTATGACCGGATTGTGGCAGGTGAGCGGCCGTAACGATGTGGATTATGAAACGCGCGTCTACTTCGACTCATGGTATGTAAAAAACTGGTCGCTGTGGAACGACATTGCAATTTTGTTCAAAACCGTGGGTGTGGTTTTGAAACGTGATGGTGCTTACTAGCCGCAAAAGAGCCTCTGTCAGCCGCGCGCCGAAGTGCCACTTCAGGTTCCGGCGGGCAGATTTCTCTAAAAAAAAGCGGTACGGCATTGATAAACCGAAATGTTCTGCTTTGCTTTATTCCGTTCCGGGTAAAGCGCGTGATGGGTACAAGACAGGAGCTAAGAATAATGAACGACATGTTCAGGGCCTGAGTCAGGATAGCCTACTTTTTTTCGAGCGCTTACACAGCGGCGTATTCGCCTCTATCAAACATTAACTGATAGCGAAGATCTAAATGATTACAATGAAAATGAAGATGATACCTGTTCTGGTATCTGCAACTTTTATGGCCGGGTGTACTGTCGTGCCGGGGCAAAATTTATCCACTTCGGGAAAAGATGTCATTGAGCAGCAGGACAGCAATTTTGACATCGACAAGTACGTTAACGTTTATCCGTTAACGCCAGGCCTGGTGGAGAAAATGCGTCCTAAGCCACTTGTGGCACAGGCTAATCCGTCGTTACAAACCGAAATTCAGAACTACGAATACCGCATCGGCATTGGTGATGTTCTCACCGTCACCGTGTGGGATCACCCCGAACTCACCACGCCTGCCGGTCAGTACCGTAGCGCCAGTGACACCGGTAACTGGGTCCATTCCGACGGCACGATTTTCTATCCTTACATCGGCCGCGTCCGTGTTGCCGGCCGTACCGTAGGTGACGTGCGAAATGAAGTGGCGCGTCGTCTGGCGCAGTACATCGAAAGCCCTCAGGTTGACGTCAGCATTGCCTCGTTTAAGTCACAGAAGACTTACGTGACCGGTGCCGTGACGACCTCAGGCCAGCAGCCTATCACCAACGTACCGCTGACTATCCTGGATGCGATTAACGCAGCGGGCGGCTTAGCGGCGGACGCAGACTGGCGCAACGTTATCCTGACCCACAACGGCCGTGAGCAGCGCGTGTCACTGCAGGCCCTGATGCAGAACGGCGATCTGAGCCAGAATCACCTGCTTTATCCGGGTGACATCCTGTATGTGCCGCGTAACGACGACCTGAAAGTGTTTGTCATGGGCGAAGTGAAACAGCAGGCCACCCTGAAAATGGACCGCAGCGGTATGACCCTGGCTGAAGCGCTGGGTAATGCGGCAGGCATGGATCAAACCACGTCCGACGCGACCGGGGTCTTTGTTATCCGACCGACGCGCGGCTCCGATCGCAGCAAAATCGCCAATATCTACCAGCTGAATACCAAAGATGCGGCATCCATGGTGATGGGTACCGAATTCCAACTTGAACCTTACGATATCGTCTACGTGACATCGACGCCGCTGACGCGTTGGAACCGCGTGATATCGCAGTTGATACCAACCATAGCCGGTGTTAACGATGCGACGCAGGCTGCACAGCGCATCCGCAACTGGTCGAACTAAGGTTTCGCCATGATTAAGTCCGTGTTAGTCGTCTGCGTAGGCAACATCTGCCGCTCTCCTACGGGAGAGCGCCTGTTCAAACGCGCGCTGCCGCACCTGCCTGTGGCCTCCGCCGGACTCGGCGCCCTGGTTGGGCACGCGGCGGATAAAACGGCGACGGAGGTGGCAGCCGAAAAAGGCTTATCGCTGGAAGGTCATGAGGCTCAGCAGCTAACGGCCAGCCTGTGCCGGGAGTATGACCTGATTCTGGTGATGGAAAAGCGCCACATTGAACAGGTAAACCGCATCGATCCGGCTGCACGCGGCAAAACGATGCTGCTTGGGCACTGGCTCAATCAGAAGGAAATTGCGGATCCGTACAGAAAAAGCCGTGAGGCCTTTGAAGAGGTTTACGGGTTACTGGAACACGCCACTCAGAAATGGGTCAGCGTACTAAGCCGATAGTTGGGATTATCCATGAATATAAAAAACAAAGTCATGACCGCGCCGCGCGAGGAATCGAATGGGTGGGATCTGGCGCATCTTGTGGGACAGCTTATTGATCACCGCTGGGTTATCGTCGCTGTCACCGCTTTTTTCATGCTGGTAGCAACGCTCTACACACTGTTTGCGACGCCTATTTACAGCGCCGATGCCATGGTTCAGGTGGAGCAGAAGAATACCAGCACCGTCCTGAATGAATTACAGACGCTGATGCCCACGACGCCAGCATCGGATACCGAAATACAGATTCTTGAATCACGCATGGTGCTGGGAAAAACCGTTCAGGATCTTGGCCTGGATGCAGTGGTTTCACAGAACTATTTCCCGGTTATCGGCAAAGGTCTGTCGCGCCTGATGGGCAACAAGCCTGGCAATGTCGCGATCTCCCGTCTGGAGATTCCGCGTACGATCGAGAAGCGCAGTGTTGAGCTCGAGGTTACGGGTAAAGACAGCTATACCGTTTCTGCCGATGGCGATGAGCTGTTCAAAGGCAAAGTAGGGCAGTTCGAAAAACACGGCGATGTGAGCATGCTGGTCAGCGATATCAATGCGGAGCCGGGGACCACGTTTACCGTCACCAAACTCAACGATCTGCAGGCAATTAACAGCATCCTGTCTAACCTGACCGTTGCAGACAAAGGGAAAGACACCGGCGTACTGGGACTGCAGTACGTGGGTGAAGATCAGGAGCAGATCAGCAAAGTTCTGAACCAGATCGTGAATAACTACCTGTTACAGAACGTGCAGCGTAAATCCGAACAGGCCGAGAAAAGCCTGGAGTTCCTGAAACAGCAACTGCCGGAAGTGCGTGGCAAACTGGATCAGGCGGAAGACAAACTTAACGCCTTCCGCCGTGAGAACGAGTCTGTTGACCTGTCGCTTGAAGCCAAATCTGCGCTGGATTCATCCGTTAGCGTGCAGAGCCAGCTTAACGAGCTGACGTTCCGCGAAGCCGAAGTTTCGCAGCTGTTCACCAAAGATCACCCTACCTATCGGGCCCTGTTGGAAAAGCGTAAAACGCTGGAAGATGAGCAGGCGCAGCTGAACAAGAAAATTGCGCAGATGCCGAAAACTCAGCAGGAGATTCTGCGTCTGACCCGCGATGTGCAGTCAGGCCAGGAAATCTACATGCAGTTACTGAATCGTCAGCAAGAGCTGAGCATCAGTAAGGCCAGCACCGTGGGTGATGTTCGCATCATCGATCAGGCCGCCACGGCAAACTCGCCGGTTGCGCCGAAAAAGCTGCTGATCATCGCAGCCAGCCTGATTCTGGGGCTGATGGTGTCCGTCGGTGTGGTTCTGCTTAAAGCGCTGTTGCATCACGGAATCGAGAACCCGGAACAGCTGGAAGAGCTGGGCATGAACGTCTATGCCAGCGTACCGCTCTCTGAGTGGCAGCGTAAGAAGGATACCGAAGCACTGGCGCGTCGCGGTCACAAAGGCAAAACCGATCCGCATGAGACGCTGTTGGCTCTGGGTAATCCAACCGACCTCTCTATTGAAGCGATTCGTAGCCTGCGTACCAGCCTGCACTTCGCCATGATGGAAGCGAAAAACAACATTCTGATGATCACCGGCGCCAGCCCGGGTATTGGTAAAACCTTTATCTGCGTTAACCTTGCTACCCTGGTGGCCAAGGCCGGTCAGAAGGTGTTGTTTATCGATGGTGACATGCGCCGCGGTTACACCCACGAACTGCTGGGGGCGGACAATAAATCCGGTCTGTCTAACGTCCTGTCTGGCAAAACCGAGTTTACGCCGACCATGATTCAGCAAGGGCCATACGGTTTTGATTTCCTGCCGCGCGGACAGGTTCCACCGAACCCGTCAGAGCTGTTGATGCACCGCCGCATGGGTGAGCTGCTGGAGTGGGCAAGCAAAAACTATGATTTAGTCCTGATTGATACACCGCCGATTCTGGCCGTAACGGATGCGTCCATCATCGGTAAGCTGGCCGGTACCTCGCTGATGGTGGCGCGTTTTGAAACCAACACCACAAAAGAAGTGGATGTCAGCTTCAAACGTTTCGCGCAGAACGGTATCGAAATCAAAGGGGTTATCCTGAACGCCGTGGTACGTAAAGCGGCTAACTCGTACGGTTATGGTTATGACTACTACGACTACGAGTACGGTAAACCAACGAAAAGCTAAGAGCTGAAAGAAAAGGGGCGGGTTTGACCGCCCCTTTTGATCCCTGGCTCAAGATAACGACACGTAACGATTTGCACAGGTGATTCTGGATACAACGCACAATAAGCGACGATCTAACGTCAATCATCAGAATTCATCATCAACACGCTTTTGTCTGTCGCGATGTCGGCGCAGACCTGCTGAGAGATCAACCCGGAAGGTAATCAGCACTGGCCACTGTTGGCATGAGAACTTGTGGATTTAAGGAATCACACCATGGCTCCATATTGGTATATATCAGGGTTTTTGCTGCTGATTTCGCTGTTCGAAATCCTGGTGAAAAAAGACGAACGCACAAATTATATTTTGACCTGGCTGCTGTGCTTTGCGGCCATTATTCTGATCGTATTCGGGGGGATTCGTGGCCTCGGCACCGGCATGGATGACTTCCAGTACCGCAGTTTCTTTGAGGACTTTGTACGGCGTATTCAGATCAACGGTTTTTTCAATACCGTCGCGTTTTTCCGCTACGAACCGCTGATTTTTGCGATGGCGTGGATAACGAGTCTGTTTTCGCATAACGCCAGCGTGTTTCTGTTCGTCTTCTGTGCGATTGCGGTATCCATTAACGCCTTCTTTTTCAGAAAGATGTCGCCTTATCCGGTACTGGCGCTGGCGCTGTATTCGGCGCACATCTTTATTAACAAAGACATCAATCAGATACGTTTTGGCTTAAGCTCCGCCCTGTTCCTCGGCGTGCTGTGGACGATCTACCTGAAGCGTTACTGGTGGGCCTTTACCTTTTTTATCCTGTCGTTCATGAGTCACAACACCGCCGTTATGGTGATAACGCTGGTGCCTTTCCTGTTTATTCGTGACTGGCGCTGGTGGCCGGTGGTGATCATCGTTGTCAGCCTGCCGCTCTCGGTCGTCGGGGGTTCAAGCTTCATCGCCCTGATTGCCGGACACCTCGGATCGCTGGGGGAAAGGGCATCGGGCTATAACAACGATCCCTCCTATGCAATGGATGGCAGCATCCTGTCAGTCTCGAACCTGAAGAACATCATGCTGGTGTTTATTTTCTTCTATTTCATGCTGACTGAAGAACTGAAGCGCGAAAACTATGCCCAGTATCGTCTGAACTACTTGCTGATTTTAAGTTTTGCTATCGGCGGGGCGATCCGCATCTTCCTGTATAACTTCCCGTCAGGTTCGCGTCTTTCCAACTATTTGCAACAGGTTGAACCCATCATTCTGACCTCGCTTATCTATCAGGCCAGACGCGTCTGGAAGCCGGCGCTGTTTGGCATGCTGTTTTTCTTCCTGCTCTATTACCTCTACTACAACACCATCTCAACCAAGCAGGCGGTTGTAGGGTACGAAGTGGCCCAGGAGTTCTGGCTGATTCGGTAACGGACCCGGCGGCGCGCCCCCAGTGAACGGCTTCACTTCGCGGGGCGGTCGCCTGTAACAACACAGGTTTTTCTTCGGCGTTTGTCGATTGAATTGTTTATTTTTGAATACTTTAATGAGGTGCTGGCAATGAAGGACATTCGTTTCTCCATCGTAATTCCGGCTTATAACGCGTCAGAATCGATTGTCACGACGCTGGATTGCGTTAAAGCACAAACGTATCGCCATTTCGAAGTCATCATCGTGGATGACAAATCTGCCGATGCCGCCGCGCTGGCGGAAGTGGTGCGCAGTGAGCGCTATCAGGACCTGGACATCAATCTGGTCTTGTCTGAGGTGAAACTCAACGGTGCCGGCGCGCGTAACAAAGGCATTGAGCTGGCAACGGGCGACTATGTTAGTTTTCTGGATGCCGATGACGAGTGGCATGCCGACAAGCTTCTGCAGGTCAGTGAAAAGATTGCGGAGCTGGAGGCGCAGGGTCAGCACAATACCATTATCTTCAGCCAGGTAAACATCTATCAGGACGGTGCGTTCCTGAAGGTTATGCCGATGCAGCCTCCGGCAAAAAACGAAACTGTCGCAGAGTATCTGTTTGGCTGTTATGGCTTTATTCAAACCAGCACCATCGTGCTGAAGCGTGAAGATGCCGCTAAAATTCAGTTCGATGCGCGTTTTATCCGCCATCAGGACTATGACTTCTGCATCCGTGCCGACCGCATGGGTTACCGGTTTGAAATGATCGCCGCCCCGCTGGCCAACTACCACCTGGTGACGAAGTTTGGCTCCAAACACAAAGGTGAATCGGTCAAGTACTCCCTGTTCTGGCTGGATACGATGAAACCGCACCTTACCGCACGAGATATTCACACCTACAAAGCATTCAAGCTGCCCCTGCGCTACAAAATGGACGGTAACTCGCTGATGGCGAGCGTCAGCTTCGCGCGCTACTTCCTGCTCACCAATAAAGATAATCGCACTTACTTCCTGAACCGCGTGAAAGACAAACTGAAAGCGCGGTTCGGTGGCGAAAAGGCACTCTCCTGATTCTATTGAATGTCGTGACGTTTTAACGCTACCGGAACGTTATCTGGTGGCCCCGTCTATTTTATTTATTCAGGTATGAAAATGAATAATCACTCTGGTACCGTCGGCATTGTCATGCCTATGTATAATGCCCGCGAGACGGTATTACGCGCTGTACAGTCCGTCATCAATCAAACCTATCAGGACTGGCACCTGTATCTGATCAACGATAAATCCACCGATGATTCACTCGCGTGGGTGCGCGAGCAGTGCCAGGACCCGCGTATTACGATTCTCGACAATGCGGTCAATATGGGCGCGGCCGAAACCCGCAATGTGGGATTACGTGCTTCGCAAGAAGAGGTGATCGCTTTTCTTGACAGCGATGACGAATGGCACAGCGATAAGCTTCGCCAGCAGATGCAGGCTATCGCTGATGGGGACAATCTGGTCATCACGGAATACCATTACAAAACCCGCAAAGCTGACCACGATATTCGCTATACAAAGCCTTACCTTAAGCAGGACAGCTATGTCAAAAAGCAGTATCGGGTGTGCTTCTCATCCGTCTGTTTCCGCCGTCCGCCAGGCGGGATTTTATTTGAGCGAAAAGGTCACGAAGACTTCCTTTTCCTCTACGAACTCTTTAATCGCTACAAACAGGCCCGCGTAATTCAGAGTATTCTGGTGAATTATTACGAGTTAGGGAACTCCCTATCGCGTAATAAAAACAAAGCCGCCAAATGGCACCTCGAACTATTAAGAATTATCTATAAAAACAATCCGTTAAAAATCTATTACTATTACGCCTGGTATATGGTGAATGGTGTGCTGTTTAGCCTGAAACACCGTTAAGCCGATCGGCAGGATTGTGTATAAATTTGAGGTGGATAACGTTTCATGAAAAAAATCGTCCTGGTGATCAAAGACGCTTACTCGTATGCGGGCACCGAAAATATCTGTAACTTTATGTCGGAATGTCTTGGTGATGCGCATGAGGTCACCATCTACTCACTGGAGGGGCACGGCGAACCCTTTTACCCTTTCGACAAGGTCAAGCAGATCGTCAGCTTCGAAGGTGAAAGTAACCCCATCAAACGTGCCGTGGCGCGTATTCAGCAGGAAGGCTTCGACACCGTGTTTTTAATCAGCATGGGCCGTCTGAGCGTGATGTTTGCTTTCTGGAACCTGATGACGCTGAAAAAGAAGCGCTTCAAGGCCTATGCCTGTGAGCACGTTGCCATCAACTCCTTCAGTAAACCCATTAAGTTTCTCAAGTTCCTGCTACTGCGCTTCTACGACCGCGTCATTGTCCTGACGGATAAAGATCATCAGGTCTTTCAGCGCTGGCACATCCCCAGTCAGGCCATTCCTAATCCGGTGGTGTACAAATCCTGGCACCGTACCACGCGCCATCGTCAGGCGCTGGCGGTGGGACGTCTGGACAATCAGAAAGGGTTCGACCTGTTACTGGATATCTGGCGTGACTTTTCCAGAGCACATCCTGACTGGACGCTGGTGATTGCCGGCGACGGTGAACTGCGCCAGCAATTACAGGATCAGGCAGCCGTGCTGGGCATTACCTCCAGCGTGAAGTTCGTCGGTAAGGTCAGCAATATCAACGATTACTACCGCGACAGCGATATGGCGCTGATGACCTCCCGTTACGAAGGTTTGCCGCTGGTGCTGCTGGAAGCCAAATCCTGGTCACTGCCGGTGGTGGCCTATGACTGTCCGACAGGTCCACAGGAGATTATTAATCACGGCGAAGACGGTTTCCTGGTGCCGATGAACAAGAAAAGCGAATTTCTGGCGCGGATGGAACAACTGGCCAGCGACGATGCACTGTTCTATGCCATGAGCGAAAAAACCCAGCAAACCGCGCTGAAGTTTGACGGTAAACAGATTAAACAAAGCTGGCTGGCGTTGGTGTAAGGGCTGAAGACGCTCACTTTTGATGTGCCTCATGGGACACCTTTTATGGCTGAGTTTACGGCCTTCATGACGACGGGATTAATTGCATGAAAAGAAGAGAAGTCTTGCAAACCGCAGCCTCCGCCCTTGTCGGCGCGCTCTCCGTGAGCACCTTTTCCAGCTACGCGGCCAAAAACACTGGCCTGGCGCTCAAGTCGGTTGATGCAAGCGCGGTACCCAAAGGCGATGTTCCGATTCTGACGCCTGAAAATGTCTACGCGATGCCGCCGCAGTTCTGGCAAAACTTCCAGGGAAAACTGTGGATCGGTAAGTCGGGAAGTGATGCCAGCCAGGCGGGTAACCAGATCCCCGTGTTCCTGCGCGATGCCAGCGGCAAGCTGGCACAAATCACCCAGCCGATTACTCTGAATAAGGGAAATTTTGACCAGTTTGTAAAGGATAATGCGGCGCTGATCGCGAATCCGTCTCACTCTATGGCGCTGGAAGACAGCAACGGGCAGATGGTCTTTAACATCCCGGATGTCAGCCAGCCGGGCCAGGCTGCCTTTAGTCAGCGTCTGGCACAGCCTGCGGGTTATCAGCTAATCGGTGAGATTCCCTCGGTGGACGATCTGCGTAAGACGCGACCGCTGTTTGAAGGCGCGAAGATCAAGCTCAAAAGCTGGCACCCCGGCCTGGAAGTGGGGGGCGGCGAATTCGTCGGCAGTTTCCAGCCGGCGCAGGACGATCAGGGGGTGATTTTCAGCGGCGACGGCTTTCACTGGCGTCGCGTAGTCGATGACTATAACCGACTCTCGCTGTTTGACTTTGGCGCTATCGCCGACGGCAAAACCGACAGTGCGCCCGCGATTAAAGCGATGTACCAGTGGTCGCAGCAGAGCGATCAGCCTATCTGCGTACAGTTCCCTGCGGGCACGTTCTTCGTTTCCGCCTGTAACTTCGGTGAGGAGCAGCGCCGTTTCTTCCGCATCTCCGGTGCGATGGTCAACTTTGGGTATTTCCCGGCGACCAGCATCGTCTCCGACGGCAAATCGCCGTTTGTTTTCGAGGTCAGCGCCCGCTGGGTGGAAATCTCTAACCTGATTTTTAATGGCAATACGGATACGCATCCCAATAAGCAGGGATTGTTCCGTAATACCTGCCCGGGCGGACAGTTTTTCCGTGGGGCCTGCCTGCGCTTCAACCAGGTTGGCGGCACCGCGCTCAGCCTGCTGGATACGCTGGATTGTAAGATTGATCAGTGGTACGCCTCAGCCTGTACGGGCGACGTGATTCAGGCCGGCTGGTCTGGTCAGAAAAAGGGGAACTGGGACCACAGTACCGCGATTGAGCTGTCAAACTTTAACGCCCAGCACTGTAAAGGCGGCAAAGTTCTCAACCTGCCGCGCTGCAGCCAGTCGCTGATTCACAACGGCTGGATTGAGCACTGTGATAATCCCGGCGATATCTCAAACGGTCAATGGATTATCGATGCCTTAAGCCTTGAGGACTGCAAGAACCCGCTGATTGCCTGGCACTCCCGCCTGAATACGCGTCAGACCAACCTGCAATCCGGCAGCTGGATTGACAACTCAGAGCAGGGCGATCGTTGGCTAAGCGCCTGGGAAATGGGATCGACCCGCGTTGAGTCCTACGGCGTCGCGATCGATGGCAGCCTGAAATATAACTATCTGACCTCACGCTGGCTGTTGGAAAACAACACCAATCAGGCCGTGTGGTTTGAACTGGGCAATCTGTATTCCCCCACCGTTGGCGACTCGTGGGAAATCGAAATTTTTGGACAGTCGCAGTTCAATAACGGCACGGACGGTGAGCCGCTGATGAACCTCATCAGTGGGAAAAACACCGGCGGCCGGGCGGTTATTCACGTTCAACGCAAGAAAGACCATGCTGAAGCCAGCTGGTCGGCGGAAGGCAGCAGCCCGGTGGTGGATGTGCGCTACGTCGCTAAAACCGATACCGACACGCAGGTTTTCATCAGGCTGGCAGGCTGGACGCCTTCGGCAGCGGTGATGATCAAGAGCACGGCGAAAGATCGCTTTGTCACCGGCCGCTGTGCGCGGGTCGATGCCAAAATGACCCAGGCTGCGCCGGACAGCGGCAGTCATGCCGCGCCGCAGCGCTTTAGCCTGCATAACGGTAAAGCGGGCGTGGGCGCGAATGAGCAGGGGGATTTATTGCTGGCCTCACGCGCGTTGTCTGATGACAAGGTGGATACCAGCAAACCTGAAGGATTCGTGTCTGTCGTTATTAACGGTAAGCAGGTCGCCTTACCGTATTTTGCGATTAAATCGTAGTCAGAGAGGGCTGCCCTGATACGGCAGCCAACACCAACAGCATCTGGGATGTTGGTGCAGGATTTTTATTTGCTGTTTTTCTCCCTATTCATTTTGCCCGTTTCGGAACTGGGCGGTTGGTAGAATTAGAAAAAATTATTCGGAGTTTTTATGAAGATTTTATTGGTGGGTAACCATACCTGTGGGAATCGTGGGGATGGCGCGATTCTGCGTGGACTGATTGATTCAATTCAGGCCGCGCGCAACGATGTGGATATTGATGTGATAAGCCGTTATCCAACCAGCTCCGGTTATCTGCTTCAGCAACATATTCAGCAGGATAAGCTATTCCTGCACAACAACTCCTCGGGTAAGGGCCTGATTGGCTCTGTTAAACGCAAAGTCGCTAACCGACTGATGCCGAATATCATGATGGCGCATCTGGGCAAGGGTGGACCCTACAAATCCTTCTCCGTGCCGCCACACCTCAAAGCCTTCACGGAAAGTCTGGCGCAGTACGATGCGGTCATTCAGGTGGGCGGTTCATTCTTTGTCGATCTGTATGGCGTGACTCAGTTTGACCATGCGCTCTGCGCGCTGCTGGCTAAGAAGCCGCTTTACCTGATTGGCCACTCCGTTGGACCTTTCCAGAACGCCCGCACTAATCAACTGGCCAACTTCGTGTTTGACCGGGTTGACCGCCTTATCTTGCGTGAGTCCGTTAGCCTTGACCTGATGAAGCGCGATGGCGTGACCAGCTCAAAGGTGATGCCCGGTGTGGATACGGCCTTCCTGGTACGTGCCCGTCACGTTGAAAACCCCAGCCACAGTCTGCAGCACTGGCAGAGCGTGATTCGCACCCGCAAAACCATCGCGATTACGGTCCGTGAACTGGCGCCGTTTGATAAGCGTCTGGGCGTCACGCAGCAGGAATACGAAGCCGCCTTTGGTCGCGTGATCAACGCCATGATCGCCAGCGGTTATCAGGTCGTCGCCTTATCTACCTGTACGGGCATCGACAGCTACGCCAAAGATGACCGTATGGTGGCGCTCACTTTGCGCGATCGCGTTGAGCAGCCAGAGCACTACCACGTTGTAATGGATGAATTTAATGACCTCGAATTAGGTGTCCTCCTCAGCGAGTGTCACCTGACCATCGGAACCCGTCTGCACTCTGCCATCATCTCAATGAACTTTGGTACGCCAGCGGTCGCCATCAACTATGAACACAAATCCATGGGCGTCATGAATCAGCTAGGTCTGCCGCAAATGGCTACCGATGTTCAGAGCCTGATGGACGGTTCGCTGATTGATAAAGTTCAGGCTATCCTGGCCGACTACGACACGATCAAGCAAAACGTCGAAACCGCCGTGGCGCATGAAAGGGAAGTAGGTAACAGAATCACTGAAGAGATTCTAAACGTAATAGGATGATGTGATGAAACTGACTTTTTTCACGATGCGTTTCCCGGTTGCCTCTGAAACCTTTGTTCTCAACCAGGTCACTCATTTTATTGATGCCGGTTACGACGTTGAGATTATCTCGGTATTTCCGGGAGACCTGGTCAACCGCCACGGCGCATTTGACGAATATGGTCTGGCGGCAAAGACGCATTACCTGTTACCCGAAGAAAAAATTTCCCTGACGGACAAGCTGGGACAGCGGCTGAAACTGGTTCTGCCCAAAATCACCAAAGTGTCGTTACTCCGTTCCCTAAACGTGCGCCGCTATGGCGCACAGTCCAGTAAGCTGCTGCTGCCGGCGATCGTTGCCAATGCGCGTCAGACCTATGTCGCGGATGTTTTCCTGGTGCATTTCGGCTATGCCGGGGCGCTGGCGAATAAACTGCGTGAACTGGGTATCCTGAAAGGCAAACAGGCAACGGTGTTTCACGGGGCGGATATCTCTCGTCGTCACATCCTCGACGAGCATAAGCAGGATTACCGTAATCTGTTTCAGCAGAGTGAGCTGATGTTGCCCATCAGCCATCTTTGGCAGAACAAGCTGATTGAAATGGGCTGCCCGCCTGAAAAAATTCACGTTACCCGCATGGGAATTGAACCTGAAAAATTCAATTTCCAGCCGCGTGATGCCTTCCATACGCCGTTGCGCATTGTTTCCGTTGCCCGTTTGACCGAAAAGAAAGGACTGGATGTGGCGGTGAAAGCCAGCGCCATTCTGAAACAGCGCGGTGGCCAGTTCCAGTACACCATCATTGGCAATGGCGATCAGGATCAGATGATGCGTGACTTTATTGCGCGCGAAGAGATGGACGACTGCGTAACGATGCCGGGTTTCAAACCTCAGGAAGAGATCCGTCAGGCCCTCAACGAAGCCGATATCTTTCTGCTGCCCTCTAAAACGGCCGCAGATGGCGACATGGAAGGCATTCCGGTTGCGCTGATGGAGGCGATGGCGGTAGGGCTGCCAGTGGTCTCCACCTTCCACAGCGGCATTCCGGAACTGATCGAAAATAACGTTTCTGGCTGGTTAGTGAAGGAAGATGACGCCGAGGCGCTGGCCGAGACGCTGCTGAAATTGTCAGAAGGCGCGGTGGACGTGGCACCGGTTGTTGCCGCAGCCAGACATAAAGTTGAAACCGAGTTTAATCAGCACATCGCGTATCGCGAGCTGGCACAGATTCTGGAGCAAATGGTTTGAGTGGAATAAAGTCACAGGCGATTTGGTTGTTTGGCAGTACCTGTTTCTCTGCGGTATTACAGGTTGCTCAACTGAGTATTCTCGCCCGTAAACTCGAAACCCATGAGCTGGGGCTGTTGGCGATCATCAACGCTATTTTAGCGGTGGCGGGCGTGCTGCAGGACATGGGCATGAGCAGTTATCTGGTCCATCGCCAGAATATTACCCGACGCGAACAGAGCACCATCTATTGGGTCAACGTCTCGCTCAGCTTATGTACCGGCGTTGTCATGCTGCTGATTGCCTGGCCTGTTGCCTGGTTCTATCATCTGCCGGAACTGGTAGGGTTGATTATGCTGACCAGCCTGAACTTTCTGGTGCTGGGGCATCTTTCGCAATATCAGGCCCACTACATTAAAACCAAACGCATGGTGTCGCTGGCGAAGATCGAAATGGGCACCAAACTGTTTGCCTTCCTGTGCGTGGTGGCGATGCTGGAGTTTACCTCGCTGACGGTGGCCGCCGCGATTCTGGGGCTGTTTATTAACGCCTTTACCCGCATCCTGTGCATGATCGCGCTGGGTGAGAAGTCATGGCGTCCCACATGGGAGTTCGATAAACAGACTTTCTTTAGTGCGATTCGTTACGGTATCTATCAACTGGGTTCGCAGACCATTAACCAGCTTCGTACTCAGGCCGATGCGCTGGTGGTAGGTAAAGTGATGGGGGCAGAAATGCTCGGCGTCTATTCTCTGGCGAAAGAGCTGGTGCTACAGCCCCTGAAGTTGGTTTCGCCGGTGATTAACCGTCTGGCGCTACCGCGCTTCGCGGAAAAACAGCAGGATCCCGAGCAGTTGAAGAAGCTGTTCCTGAAAGGCACGCTGGTGATTATGCTCTTCAGCAGTGCCATGTACCTTGCTATCGGTATCTTGTCTCCGGTCATCGTACGCATCCTGTATGGTGCGTCTCACGAGCAGGTTTATCATCTTATCCCGCTGATGCTGCTGTTTGGCATGCTGCGTCCGATGGGTGGACTGACCGGCGCCATTTCACAGGCGAATGGCCGAACCAACGTGGAGTTCTACTGGAACATCGTGGCCAGCCTGGTCGTCATGGCCGTGCTTGCGACCACCTTTATCTGGCCAAACGTGCTCTACGTCGCGCTGACGTTGTCGATCTCACAGGTGCTGATTTCAGCGCTGGCGCATCCGTTCTTTATCAAGCCAGTCATTGGTATTCGCTTCATCCCTTATGCCCGACAGTGGGTATCTGTATCGGTCCTGTTTGTGGGGCTGATGCTGCTGGTAAATCACTTTGACCTTTTCGTGATGCCAGAATGGTTTGAACAGTGGCTGTGATGCCAATAACAACGGGCGACTCAGGTCGCCCGTTTCTTTTTATGGCTGGCACCAAAAACGGCGACGTCAATTTCTCTGCCGCTCATGTGGTCGGCCTTTACTGTTTGTGTTAACTCAGTTTATGGGGATGTTTACTCTAGGTAAAATCCCGAATTTGTAAGATTTCACAGCGAGTTAGTGTCGGCTTTTCAGATAAAGATTATACTTCCTTTTCCGGTCCATCCGGCATAATTGACGCATGTCTTCACTTCATTAGATGGAATAACTATGACCAAGCTTAAAGCAGTAATCCCGGTTGCGGGTCTCGGTATGCATATGCTTCCGGCGACTAAAGCCATTCCGAAAGAGATGCTGCCTGTCGTGGACAAGCCAATGATTCAATACATCATTGATGAGTGTGTTGCAGCAGGGATCAAAGAGATTGTGCTGGTCACCCATGCGTCCAAGAATGCGGTAGAAAACCACTTCGATACCACCTATGAACTCGAAGCCCTGCTGGAAGCACGCGTTAAACGCCAACTGCTGAGTGAAGTCCAGTCAATCTGCCCGCCGGGCGTGACCATCATGAACGTACGTCAGGCGCAGCCACTGGGCCTGGGGCATTCTATTCTCTGCGCGCGTCCTATGATCGGCGACAATCCTTTTGTGGTTGTCCTGCCTGACGTGCTGTTGGACGATTCCACCGCTGACCATTTACGATATAATCTGGCGGCGATGGTTGCGCGTTTTGAAGAGACCGGTCACAGCCAGGTGCTGGCAAAACACCTCACCGACTACGATCTGTCTGAATACTCAGTGATCACGACTGAGCAGCCGCTGGAAAACCCAGGTGATGTCAGCACGATTACTGACTTCGTTGAGAAACCTGAGCACCCGGCCGAGTTAAACTCAGACCTGGCAGCGGTGGGACGCTACGTGCTTTCAGCCGATATCTGGGCTGAGCTGGAGCGTACCGAACCGGGCGCATGGGGCCGTATTCAGTTAACGGATGCTATCGCCAGCCTGAGTAAGAAAAAAACGGTCGATGTCTCACTCATGACGGGTCACAGTTTCGACTGCGGACGTAAAATGGGTTACATGCAGGCATTTGTCTCCTACGGTCTGCGCAATAACGCACAGGGCCGCGACTTCCGCGAAGCGATCGAGAAAATTCTGGCGAAGTAATCAACTATCATTCGCCGCGGCTAACGCGGCAGAAAGGGAGAAGAGATGGCTATTTTGGTAACGGGCGGGGCAGGTTATATCGGCTCCCACACAGTGCTGGCACTGCTTGAGCGCGGTGATGATGTGGTGGTACTGGATAATCTGTGCAATGCCTCGCGTGAGGCCATCAATCGGGTTGAGAAACTCGCCGGCAAGAAAGCAACGTTTATCGAAGGCGACGTTCTTGACCGCGCCTGCCTGCGTGACCTGTTTGCCTCCCACAGCATTTCTGCCGTGATTCACTTCGCCGCTCTTAAAGCGGTGGGTGAATCCACGCGTATGCCTCTGGAATACTACGAAAATAACGTATCCGGTACGGTCGTACTGCTTGAAGAGATGCGCAACGCGGGCGTCTGGAACTTCATTTTTAGTTCTTCCGCTACCGTTTATGGTGCCAATGCCCCGGTGCCTTACGTGGAAACCACACCGATTGGCGGCACAACCAGCCCATATGGCACCTCTAAGCTAATGGTCGAATTTATCATTCGGGATTTCGCCAAAGCTGAGCCGAAGTTCAAAACCATTGCGCTGCGTTATTTTAACCCGGTCGGTGCGCATGAGTCGGGCGAGATTGGCGAAGACCCAACCGGTATCCCTAACAATCTGCTGCCTTACATTGCCCAGGTCGCTATAGGTCGTCTGGATAAACTCGGCGTGTTTGGTGGTGACTACGATACGCCAGACGGCACCTGTCTGCGTGACTACATCCATGTCGTTGACCTTGCTGAAGGCCACTTGAAAGCGCTGGACCACCTCGATAAAATTGAAGGCTATAAAGCCTATAACCTGGGTGGTGGGAAAGGCTTCTCTGTGCTGGAAATGATCAAGGCGTTTGAGCAAGCCTCAGGCAAGCCCATTCCGTTTGAAATCAAGCCGCGTCGTGACGGTGATCTTCCGGCATTCTGGGCGGATGCGTCGCTGGCCAACCAGGAACTGGACTGGCGGGTTTCGCGTGGTATCGATGCGATGATGCGCGATACGTGGAACTGGCAGTCGAAGAATCCGGAAGGGTTTCGTTAAAAACCGAACGATTACCAAAAAAAGCCTCGTATCGTTCAATCGCTGAAGAAGCAATTGAAAATATGGGGTTTTTTTGTGCCCCCAAAGTAACATCTGTCTGAATGATATTTGTCTAAAAAATAATCACATAAAGTTAAGTGAAAATTTATGATGATTGGACGTTATCTATACATTTAATCAATGGGCTACGGGTTTCACGTTTCACTCACTTTATAACTGAAAAAGCAACTTTGTAGATTAAATGCACAAATTTGTAACCTCGGAGCGGGAGTAATTACAAAATTGTCAAAAAGTGGCCTTTTAAACCTTGTCTAGAAGCCAGGATAGTACGAGAATCGTAAGGTTTTTTATCAGTTAGCCCGGGTTCCGAAATTATTAACCCGGCAAGACAACGCCATTATGTAATGCAGTCTATGCTTAACGATGGCTAAAGCTACGTTTACGCAGGTGGTTGCGATAGCCAGGGGCGGTAGCGTGGTTAAAATATGACAACTTAGCAGTGGTGCATACATGCAAGAGATCGTTTGTGTTTTTCTAAGTGCATTTGCGTTGCTCTTCATTGCGCGCAAGGTCGCTCGCAAGGTCGGACTGGTCGATAAGCCTAACGACCGAAAGCAGCATAAAGGACACATTCCCTTAGTTGGCGGCGTTTCGGTCTACTTATCACTATGGATACTTTATGTCATGCAGCCTGGCTGGCTACCTGACTTTACCATTTATATGTTCTGTGCCACCGTGCTGTTAACTGTTGGTGTGATTGACGACCGTTTCGATCTGCCTGTTATTCCTCGTATACTGATTCAGGCTTTGATGGCGTGCATCATGATGTGGAATGGCTACTACCTGTACTCACTCGGTAATATTTTATTTGGATTTCAGTTAGTGCTGGGTATGTTTGGTTATGCATTTACACTCTTTGCCGTCATCGGGGCCATTAATGCGTTTAACATGGTTGATGGTATTGATGGCCTGTTAGGAGCTTTGTCATGTGTGACATTTGGCGCGCTTGGTATCGTCTTTGAACTGGGAGGTAATCCTAAGCTTGCATTATGGTGCACATGCCTGATGGCGGCCTGCCTGCCTTATATTTTATTGAATCTAGGTATTCCATGGGGTAAGAAATTTAAAGTCTTCATGGGGGATGCAGGAAGTACACTTATTGGATTTACAGTAATTTGGTTACTTATGATCGCGACTCAGGGAAGTGAGGCAGTGATGCGGCCTGTAACAGCGCTCTGGCTAATAGCGGTTCCTTTGATGGACATGGTCCGAGTAATGAGTTCACGTATCCGACGTGGTTGCAGCCCTTTCAGGCCTGACAGAGAGCACCTTCACCATTTGTTGATGAGAGGAGGTCTGACCGGCCGTGGTGCACTTACTGTCATGGTCTCCTGTGCCACTATGCTTGCAATGATTGGGATTGTATCGGAAAGCATGGGAATAGGTGATTGTTGGCAATTGCTGGCATTCATTGGTCTGTTCTTCACCTTTAATGCGGCCATCAATAAGTCAGCAAGGTTTCATAGAATAAACTCAATTAAGCTCTCAAATCAGAATGAAAACGAAGCGTTGGCGGATAAATTCTGACGCTGCGTTTATTCTGGCTGGTTGCATCAGTGCGTGCTGAAGCAAAGGTAAATTTTACACCCAAATTGAATTGCATTATGACTCTCCCGTTCCGGCGTCGGGTTTGAATGCGAAATGTGAAATACTATTCTGGACAGCAATTGTGAAAATTTTAGTGACTGGTGGTGCAGGTTTTATTGGATCCGCGGTAGTTCGTCATATAATCGAAAATACGAAAGATAGCGTTGTAAACGTTGACGCACTGACCTACGCAGGTAATCTTGAGTCACTTAAAGATGTTGAGAACAGTGAACGTTACAGCTTTGAACATGCAAACATCTGTAATTCAGGCCAAATAGCTTCTGTACTGGAACGTCATCAACCCGATGCAATTATGCACTTGGCTGCAGAGAGTCATGTTGATCGTTCAATATCTGGACCTGCAGCATTCATAGAAACCAATATTGTAGGTACATACACTTTACTGGAAGCAACACGTCAATATTGGCTCAAGCTTGATGAGTCGAAGAAAAATGCTTTTCGCTTTCACCATATTTCAACGGATGAAGTGTATGGTGACCTGCCTCATCCAGATGAAGTAGAAGAGTCGTCATCGCTGTCTTTATTTACAGAAGACACCTCTTATGCGCCAAGCAGCCCTTACTCTGCATCAAAAGCATCCAGCGATCACTTAGTCAGAGCATGGTCACGTACCTATGGTTTGCCCTCGCTCATTACAAATTGTTCAAACAATTACGGTCCCTATCATTTCCCAGAAAAACTCATCCCTCTTGTCATACTTAATGCGCTTGAAGGTAAATCATTACCTGTTTATGGCAAAGGTGATCAGATTCGTGACTGGCTGTATGTTGAAGATCACGCAAGGGCACTCTACACGGTTGTCACAACCGGAAAAATTGGAGAAACCTACAATATTGGTGGTCATAATGAGAAAAAAAATCTCGATGTGGTGCTAACTATTTGTGATTTATTAGATGAAATAGTGCCTAAAGATGTTTCCTACCGTGAACAAATTACTTATGTAAAAGACCGGCCCGGACATGACCGTCGTTATGCTATTGATTCTACTAAAATTGCTAGAGAACTGGGCTGGAAGCCGCAAGAAACATTCGAGAGTGGTATTAGAAAAACGGTCAACTGGTATTTGACAAATAGTCTTTGGATTGAAAATGTCAAAAGCGGTGCCTATAAAAGCTGGATTGATGAAAATTATGGAGAACGTCAGTAATGAACATCCTGCTTTTTGGTAAGTCAGGTCAGCTTGGATGGGAACTGCAACGTTCATTAGCACCACTCGGCAATGTAATTGCGCTCGACCGGCATGCTGAAGATTATTGTGGGGATTTAAGTAAACTTGACAAAATTGCTGAGACCATTCGTCAAATAAAGCCCGCTATAATCGTCAATGCTGCTGCTTACACTGCAGTGGATAAAGCTGAATCTCAAAAAGAAGAGGCTTATCTTTTAAACGCCCAGAGTATAGAAGTAATAGCAAGAGAAGCGCAGAAGCTCAAAGCATGGGTAGTGCACTATTCAACAGACTATGTGTTTTCGGGTCTAGGTGAAAAGCCATGGTCTGAGTCGGATATTGCCGAACCTGTAAATACCTATGGTAAAAGTAAGCTTCTAGGTGAAAAAAATCTGATATCTGAGTGTACCAGGCATTTGATTTTTAGAACAAGCTGGGTCTATGCAGCAAAAGGTAGTAACTTTGCCAAAAAAATGCTGGAAATGGCTAAAGAGAAAAGTGTGCTATCTGTTATTGACGACCAGTTCGGGGCACCTACAGGTGCAGAGCTTCTGGCAGATTGTACAGCACATGCATTGCGCGTAGCACTGGAAAAACCCCAGGTTGCAGGTATTTATCACCTTTCAGCTAGTGGTACCACGAACTGGTATCTATATGCTACATATGTATTTGACGAAGCTCGTCGGCTTGGTATCCCACTGAAGGTTGAAAAAGTTAATGCTGTTCCTACAAGTGCATATCCAACACCTGCAAAACGGCCTCAAAATTCACGTTTAGAAAATACATTATTTCAAACTGTTTTTAAATTGACACTTCCTGAATGGCATGTTGGTGTCAGGCGTATGCTTACGGAAATATTAACCTCAGAACGTTAAAAAGTAATGCCTGTAACAGGCATTTTTGCTTAAAGAGATAAATGAATGGCGAAGCGTAAAGGAATTATTCTTGCGGGCGGATCAGGTACCCGTCTGTATCCGGTCACAATGGCTGTCAGTAAGCAACTTTTACCTATTTATGACAAGCCGATGATTTATTACCCACTTTCAACATTAATGTTAGCGGGCATTCGCGATATATTAATTATTAGCACGCCACAAGATACGCCTCGTTTTGAACAGCTTCTGGGTGATGGGAGCCAATGGGGAATTAAACTGGAGTATAAAGTCCAACCCAGCCCGGATGGGTTAGCACAAGCGTTTATACTTGGGGAAGAATTTATTGGTGGCGATAGCTGTGCTTTGATTCTGGGTGATAATATTTTTTATGGGCATGATTTACCCAAATTAATGGAAACGGCAATCGGACAAGAGAGTGGTGCAACAGTTTTTGCTTATCATGTTAATGATCCTGAGCGATATGGCGTTATAGAGTTTGATAAAAACGGTAAAGCCATTAGTCTGGAAGAAAAGCCTGAGGTGCCAAAGAGCAACTATGCTGTAACAGGTTTGTATTTTTATGATAATGATGTTGTCCAGATGGCCAAAAACCTTAAACCCTCCTCACGTGGAGAGTTGGAAATTACCGATATCAACCGACTGTACCTTGAAAAAGGAACATTATCTGTAGCGATGATGGGAAGAGGGTTTGCATGGCTTGATACGGGTACTCATCAAAGTTTAATTGAAGCCAGCAATTTCATTCAAACTATTGAAGAGCGACAGGGTTTAAAAGTTTCCTGCCCAGAAGAAATAGCTTACAGAAAAGGATTTATTGATGCTGCACAGGTTAAAAATTTAGCTGAGCCACTCGCAAAAAACAAATATGGTAAATATTTGCTTAATATGATCAAAGGTAATTGATTGATGAAGATTGCAACAACATCCTTACCAGATGTACTTATTGTTGAGCCAAAAGTGTTTGGTGATGAACGTGGTTTTTTCTTTGAGAGTTTTAATCAACGCTCATTTGAAGAGGCTGTAGGCAAAAAAATAAACTTTGTACAGGATAACCATTCAAAATCGACGAAAGGTGTTCTCCGCGGCCTACATTTTCAAAATGCTCCTTATGCTCAAGGAAAACTGGTGCGGTGTGTTGCAGGTGAAGTTTTTGATGTAGCTGTTGATATCAGAAAAGGATCGACAACATTCGGGCAGTGGTTCGGCATTATCTTGTCAGCTGAAAATAAACGGCAGCTCTGGATTCCTGAAGGCTTTGCTCACGGTTTTGCCGTAATGAGTGACCATGCTGAGTTTCTTTACAAAACAACAAATTATTATCATCCAGAAGCAGAAAACAGTATTCTTTATAACGATACAGATCTAAACATAGAATGGCCGGTAATTGATTGTCATTACAAACTTTCTGTAAAAGACGAAAAAGCGAAGTCATTTCGCGAAATATTTAATAACTAACTTTATAAAAGATTGATAATAGCGAAGCAAAAAGCCAGTTAAAAACTGGCTTTTTCAATGAGCATATAATGAGAAGAGAAAACGTAATAAAATCATTCAAATATGGGCTTTTCTTTTCAGTGCTCATAATGGTCATGACTTTTTTTGTGAGGAAAGTATTTCTTGATGAGTTAGGAAGTGAACTTACAGGTTTTTATTTGCTAATCAACCAATTGTTAGGCTTTATAAATTTAGCTGAACTAGGACTTGGGACTGCATCAACGTATCTTTTATTTAAACCTTTACACAAGAAAGACAATACGGAACTTTCAATAATTATTTCAACCATCCGAGATCTCTATAAAAAAATACAGCTTCTTGTATTGATAATTGGCTTCGCTATAGCCTTTTTCCTCCCATTAATAGTCAAAGATAAGTTACAGTATCTTGAGCTTTATATACCTTGGGTGCTTTTTGTATTAGCAACGACGCTATCTTATAGCTACAGTTCGGAATCAATATTACTTTCAGCCGACCAAAAATTACATTATGTAAGAGTTATCAATGGCTTAGGAAGGGTAATAAGTTTTTCTCTTCAAATTCTGTCTCTAAAACTAGGGTATGGGATAATCGTTTTTAGTATTATTGAATTAACTTCTAATATCCTGCAATTACTTCTCTTTAAAAGCATCGTAAAAAAACAATATCATTTAAAACCCATAAAAAATAAAGAAGAAACAACAATTTTTAGAAAAGAAGTTTTTACAGAACTGAAAAAAACATTTATCCATAAAATTTCCGGTGTGTTGATTTTTAATACTGACTACCTTTTGGTTTCATTTTTTCTAGGACTGAAGTATGTAACATCTTATTCCTCGTATATCATGATTATCCAGGCGTTATCGTTTCTTATCACGACAGTGAGTGCACCATTGAGTACGGCATTGGGTAATTATTTACATGATAAAGGGGGAGAAGCAACTTACAAAAAATTTCTTCAAGTAAATGTGTTTTTTTTCTTATGTGCTTCGGTAGTGAGTATTGTATTTTATTTTGTGGTCAATGATGTCATAACACTTTGGCTAGGAAAGTCAGTTTTACTCGCTAATGGAACTGTCCTTTTAATAAGTGTAAATTGTTTTTTCCTGATATCCAGAAGTGCAGTTGATATTTTTAAGGTTTCGTATGGATACATGTCAGATATACACTTACCACTAATAGAAGGTGTGGCAAACCTAATAATCTCTTTAATCTTAATTAAATACATGGGGATTAATGGAGTAATAATAGGCACCATATTTTCAAATGTACTAATTATAATGATTGTCAGGCCGTACTATTTATATAAGTACGGGTTCAAGTTAGATTTAAATACGTTTTTCAAAGACTACTTTCTCTCATGGGTGCCAGCAATTACTGCTGTTTTTTTCTGTTGCATATTTGTATCTTACGCAAAAGTTTATCCCATTCCAGTCGAGGGAGTCATAAGTTTACTCTTTAAATGTTGTGTTTTCACTGTAATAATAGGCGCCCCATGTACGTTATTATTTGCAGTTTTGAGTCCCGATTTAAGAGGGCTAATCAAAAGCCAGTTAAGAGCGCGATATGGACGATAATGCCTTACCGATAGTAATCATGACCAGGAATGATGATGAGTTTCTTGAGTTATGTATTGAAAGTATAATCAATAATACCTTATACCCTTATTTTATTTATGTAATTGATAACAGTTCGAATTCACCTATTCAAAATGCGCTGCTTGACAAATATGCTGCATACAAGAATATAAAAACTCTCAAAAACAAAAACAATCTATGGGTTTTGGGTGTTAACGAGCACCTGAAAAAAATAAAAGACAGCCATAGTTCAAACTATTTTTTGTTAACTGATGGTGACATTGAATTCCCATCATTGAATGAAAATAAAGAGTGCTGGCTTACAGTTCTGGTGAAATATATGGAACAATACAAATGTATTGGCAAGCTAGGAATGTCGCTGGACTGGGCTGATATTGAAAACGATATGTATTTTGAAAATATCCTTTCACAAGAGAAAGCGCTTTACGATGAGAAACGAAAAATCGGCGAATTATTTATTTCTCCGGTTGATACTACTGCAGCATTATATCGATGGGATTGGTCAATAAATAGTTTTGGGCTTTATCCTGACCATATACGATATCTCAGACCAGAACTCTATTCTTGTCGAACGCCACGTACGCTAAGAGCCGTACACCACGGGTGGAAGACTTATAAAGAGAATAGCAGTAAAAATGTGGAAGATAAAATTAAATGCTTCACGTTAATGGGCGCTGATATTAAGAAAAACCAAATTGAAAGTGTTGGTTTTAATGTCAGGCTATATAATAAAATTTTGGCAAAACCGATGAAAGTTTTCTGGGGCATCAGGCGAAGATTTTATCTGGCAAAATATCTATTCTGTAAAGGCCAAAGAAAATTCGATAATCATTAGCAGGTTGATAATGGCAATATATTTATGTATTTTTTTTGGGTTGGCATTATTTAGTCTATTAAATAATCAAAATAAAAAAATTTATTTTTTTTTCATTACCACTCTTTTTATATTGGCGGCTTTTCGTGGTGTTGATGTCGACCGAGATTATAAAACCTATATAAGCATTTACGAGTACATTATAGATGGTGAGCCTTATACTATAGAACCAACGTTTTATTTGATGAGTTGGGTCTCATATTTATTGACAAATTCATATGAATTGATTTTTATAGTATTCTGTTTCGCAGCGCTTTTTTATAAAGTGAAATATATAAAGCAGTTTTCACCTTATATATTCTTGTCATTACTTGTGTATTACAGTAATTTTTATTTTTTACATGAGATGACACAAATAAGAATTGGCGTTGGAGTGGCAATAGGCTTCTTTGCGCTAAAGTTTTTGGTGGAAGGTAATAAAAGAAAGTTCATTTATTACATCATTGCAGCCTGTTGTTTTCATTTTTCTATGGTTGTAATGCTTATCGCACTAAAATTTAATAGTAAAAAAATCAGTAGCAAATACATTTATATTATTCTGTGTTCAATAGGGCTTTGCTATTTCTCGATACTATGGAAAATTAACCCCGTTGAGTTGCTAGGATATTTACCTGTGCCTGTTATTCAGGAGAAGTTGAGAATATATAATTATCAAACGCAGCAGGGAATGATACAACCAGTTAACGTTTTTTCGATAATGCAATTGCTCCGTATATTTATTCTTATTTTTGTTTTTGCTTCTTATAAAAAGTTTAGCGGAGATGAAAGATTTGTTTTGTTTCTGAAAATATATGCTTTGTCACCCATTTGCTTAGTTTTATTTTCAGCTATTCCAGCCTTTGCGATAAGAATGAGTGAAATATTTGCCGTGGCTGAAATAGTATTACTACCAATGATCGTTTACAGATGTCAGCAAAAGAATCTTGCAAAGCTTTTAGTGATCTTATACAGCGCTTGTATTCTTTCTTTAAACTTATATCACAATCAAATTATTTCTGGATATCAATTTTAAATGGACATAAAATTCCTCCCAATTGTCGTTCTTTATAAAATAGGCTTGAGTCATTCAGACAGTATTAATAGTATACTTGACTCTGATGTAGAGGGATTAATTTCTGAGCTCTTTGTATATGACAATTCCCCTGCACGCGAAGGCAACAATGAAGTAATAGAAAGCTATCGTGGCAGGAAAGTATATTATATCACCGATTATTCTAATTCAGGTGTGAGCGCAGCTTATAATAAAGGACTATCAAAAGCTAAAGAGCTTAATTATGAGTATGTATTACTACTCGATCAAGACACGAAATTCCCTCCAGAATCAGTTGTGGAATACGTTAAAGCTATAAAGAATAATCCGCATATTAAACTAGTTGCCCCAAGGCTTAAAACTTCAAAAGGTGAACTATGTTCACCATTAAGATATTCACTACATCGGGGATTTGTTCTAAAAGAAATTGAACCGGGAATTTATCCACTTGATCGCTATTCTCCTATTAACAGTGGCATGATGCTGAATACATCATCTGCCATTCAATGTGGTGGATATGTAGAAAAAGTATTTCTAGACTTTAGCGATTTTCAATTTATCGAAAAGTTAAAAAGAAATGTAGACTGTTTCTATGTCATGCCTTTATTAGTTATACAGGATCTTTCCAATGATGAACCTGATACTAATTCTTTATTAAATAGATTCAAAATCTATTGTAAGTGTGCAAGAAATTGCCATAGAAATAATTTTATTGATGATGCTATTTATTTTTTTATGGTTTTGAATAGAGCGATCAAACTTACTTTGAGAACGAAAGAAAGACAATTTATTCTCTATTTTTCCCGCTTTTATGTTCGAGGCCAAAAATGATTTCTGTTTGCATCCCAACGTTCAATGGTGAAGCATTTATTGAGGAACAGGTCAGGAGTATCTTGGCTCAACTAGACATCAATGATGAAATAGTTATCTCAGATGATAATTCTACTGATTCGACAATTAGTAAAATTAATAGCATCGGAGATAAACGTATTAAAATTTTTCAAAATTACAGAAGTAAACGCGATGATCAGCGTGATACACTTTATAAAGTTTCATTAAATGTGCAAAATGCGTTAAAAAATGCCAAAGGTGACTATATTTATTTGTCAGATCAGGATGATATCTGGATTGAAGGGCGCATAGAGAATACGATCGAGTTCTTAAAAGCCAATGAACCTAGACTAGTGGTTTGCAATTGCAAAATTATTGATGAACAAAAAAAAATAATTGCTGATTCTTATTTTAAATACATAAAGCCGAGCTCGAGTTTTTTTAGAACATTATTTAAAAGTTCTTTCCATGGTTGCTGTATGTCATTTAACAGAAAATTAGTTGAAAAGGCCTTTCCATTTCCCTTTGAAAGTCTCGGTCATGACCTTTGGATTGGTTTAACGGCTATTTTATATGGAAAAATCGAATTTACCGATAAACCACTCATTCACTATCGCAGGCACAGTGCGACAGTGACAACGACGGGTTTTAAAAGTGGCGCAAGTTTATCCTTCAAAGTTAGCTATCGAATCAGGACGATTAAAGCAATTCTTAGAAAAATTTTTAAAAGAGTTAATGAGAATAATTGATGAAGATAGCTCATGTTCAAGTAATACCAAAAATGTCTGGTGTTCAACAAATTTCTTTAGATATTCTTTGTGGCTTAGAAAAAAGTGGTTTAGAAAAGTATGTTATTTGCGGCGAAAATCCAACAGAACAGTTTGTGGAGTCGTTCAGAAATGCTGGCGTAGAAATAATCATTGTTCCTTCAATAAAGAGAAATATTGGGCTGGATGATTTAAAAAGTTTTATTGCGCTCTACAAAGTCTTTAAGAAATACAATTTTGATATTGTACACACCAATTCAACTAAACCTGGAATTGTAGCTCGAATAGCTGCAAAATTTGCGGGAATCAATAAAATAATTCATACGGTTCATGGGGTGGCGTTTCATAAATATGAAGTATTACCTAAACGTATTTTTTATTATTTATTAGAAAACTTTTCTACATTATTCGGTGATGTAAATATTACCGTTAATAAGAAATACATATCATACTATCCTTTAGTTAAGAGTCATTTAATTTACAATGGCGTAAGTATCCAAGATTATCAATGTGAGACAAAATATTTTCATAACGAATGTGGTTTGCATTTTGCATTTTTAGGCCGCCTGGACACACAGAAAAACCCATTAGAATTTATTGAAGCAGTTAACCTTCTCGTTAATAAATTTCATGTCAATAATAACATTAGATTCACATTGGCAGGTAATGGTGAACTTTTTTCTGAGTGCAAAACATTAATTACTAATTACAATCTTGAAGATAAAATTTTGATGCCGGGATGGATTACTAACAAAAGTGTTTTTTTTAATGACGTTGATGTACTTTGCCAGCCTTCGCTGTGGGAAGCTTTTGGTTTAGTTTTTACTGAAGCTGCACTTTTTCAAATACCCTCTATTGCGCATGGCGTTGAGGGTATACCAGAAGTGGTGCTCGACAACATTACAGGTCAGCTTTATAAAAACGGACCTGAAGAACTTGCTGAAAAGATGCTGTATTTAATCAATCATCCAGATGAAGTAAAAAGATTAGGCAATCAGGCAAGAAAACATACTCTTGATACTTTCACTAAAGAGCGAATGGTTGCAGAATATTCCAAAGTTTACTTCGAAAGAAAATAATTTTATAGATAATATAAAGAAAATGAATAAAAATAAATTTTTTTTATTTTTACATTCCATTGGTCTAATAATATTAACTTACCTATTACTAAACAAAATTAATCTTGATACAGATGTAGAATTAAATATTTATTTCGAAATTCTTTTATTTAGTTTTGCCTGCAGAGCTTTAGGCAGCCCTGTTCGTGTTGTTATCAGTCTTTTTTATGGCTTAACATTGGGTCTTCAGGTGTCCTCCTTGAGATCGACTGGGGATTTTGTTTCAACACTGACGTTGGATAATCTATCGGAGTTCAGGGCGATAGGGCAATCTCAGTTTATTGAAACGCTTCTTGTTACATTTACGTATTGTCTTGTTTCATTGACCTGTTTGATTCCACGAAAAACAAAATTTTCAGTTCATTTTATTATCCTCTTCATCCCATTGTTCTTTACTGATGGTGCTATCTCTAATTTTTCTTCAGCTTTGCATGGTTTTTATAAGCAATTAACCTACAAACCATCATATAATTACCCTGATATTGCAAAGAAGTATTTAAAATTTAATGTTTATGAGAGCTCGCATCATATTAGTTTTATCGAAAGTAAACCTAAAAATGTTATTATTATTTTTACAGAAGGCTTTTCTTCACGTGTTATTGATCGTGAGAACACTTTAGATCTCCATCTTACTCCAAATATCGATAAACTCTATGATGAAGGCGTTATAGTAAAAAATTATTATAATCATACTGCTGCTACATTCCGTGGGCTGCGTGGTCAGCTCACATCCGCATATCAATACAGAGATGGAACAAATAATAAAGTTGGTGGTTTTTTTCAGATCAGTCATAAAGAGGTAGAAACAAACTATTTCGGAAGGCTTATTTCTCTACCCTCTATTCTAAACGAAAATGATTTCAATACTTTTTTCCTCGCTTCGACAGAAAACGATAGCAATCTTAATGCCTTGCTAAAATCGATGCCTTTTCGAAAAGTTTATGGAATGGAAGATTTTGGATGGAAGCAGGGAGACAGGATGTCTGATAAAAAAGTCTTTGAATCATTAAAGCAACTTCTTGAGAATTATAGCACAGACACACCTTTTTTTATTGGCGTATATCCATCAGGAACTCATCACGGAATGGATAGTCCAGATGTACGCTATAAAGATGGAAACAATAAAATCTATAATAAATTTTATAATTATGATTATCAGCTTGGAGAGTTTATTAATTACTTTAAAAAGTCTAAATATTACAATGATACGATATTAGTTATTACTGCTGATCATGCTTCTTTTCCTGCACCAGAATTTAAAAAAAGTTTTGACGTTGATACAAACTATTTTGTGGATAAAATCCCCTTGATTATTATTGGCGCTGGTTTGCAACGTACTGTAATAGATGGTACCGGTAAAAATAGTCTTTCTTTAACCCCAACGATTCTGAACATGCTTGGTATCAAAAATCACGCAAATTATTTTATTGGCTGCTCATTATTTGATAATAATTGTCATACCCCTTTTCAGCATATATCTGCTATTGGCGACGATATTTATATAATTAATAAAAATCCTGATGGTATTTATGAGGTTAATCCAGAATCGATAAATAAAGATATCTCTGAATATTATACTATTAGTGGTTAAATTTTTAACAGTTATTTGAATCTAAAGTTTTTGCGTGCTGTGCTACACTAAATTTAGTCGTTTTTTTCTACGAGAATATGCTAATCTGTGCTTATGCATATTGAGTCGCAACGATAAATCTGAAAGGAGTAAAAAATGTCCAAACAACAAATCGGTGTTGTAGGTATGGCTGTCATGGGCCGTAATTTGGCTCTCAATATTGAGAGCCGCGGTTATACTGTTTCAGTTTTCAATCGTTCGCGTGAAAAAACTGATGAAGTAATTGCTGAAAATCCAGGCAAAAAATTAGCTCCATTTTATTCTGTTGAGGATTTCGTCGATTCTCTTGAGAAGCCTCGTCGTATCTTATTAATGGTGCAAGCTGGAGAAGCTACTGATAAGACTATTGCATCTCTGACACCACATCTTGATAAAGGTGATATTTTAATAGATGGTGGCAATACTTTCTATAAAGATACTATTCGTAGAAATAAAGAACTCTCCGATAAAGGATTTAATTTTATTGGTACAGGTGTATCTGGTGGAGAAGAGGGGGCGCTTAAAGGTCCCTCGATTATGCCCGGTGGTCAAAAAGAAGCTTACGAACTTGTTGCGCCTATTCTTAATAAAATCGCAGCGCGTGCCGAAGATGGTGAAGCCTGTGTGACTTATATTGGTTCTGATGGCGCAGGCCATTACGTTAAAATGGTTCATAATGGCATTGAATATGGTGATATGCAGTTAATCGCAGAAGCCTACTCTCTGTTAAAAGGTGCACTCAACTTAACAAATGAAGAGTTAGCCTATACCTTTACGGAATGGAATAATGGTGAGTTAAGCAGCTATCTCATAGACATTACTAAAGATATTTTCACCAAAAAAGATGAAGATGGTAATTATTTAGTTGATGTCATTTTAGATGAAGCAGCTAATAAGGGGACAGGCAAGTGGACGAGCCAGAGTTCTCTCGACCTCGGTGAGCCGTTATCATTAATCACAGAATCTGTATTTGCTCGTTACCTTTCTTCTCTTAAATCTCAACGTGTCGCTGCTTCTAAAGTTTTAAGTGGGCCAGTAGCCAAAAACTTCACCGGAGATAAAGCTGAATTTATTGAAAAAGTTCGTCAAGCTTTGTATTTGGGTAAAATTGTTTCTTATGCACAAGGCTTCTCTCAACTAAAGGCTGCATCAGATCAATATAACTGGGATCTGCAGTATGGTGAAATTGCCAAAATTTTCCGTGCAGGTTGTATTATCCGCGCTCAATTCCTTCAGAAAATTACTGATGCTTATTCCGCGGATGTGAATATTGCTAATTTACTTTTAGCGCCTTACTTCAAGAAAATTGCTGATGAATATCAACAGGCACTACGTGATGTTGTTGCTTTTGCCGTTCAGAACGGAATCCCGACACCAACCTTCTCGTCAGCAGTTGCGTATTATGACAGCTATCGCTCAGCAGTTCTGCCTGCTAATTTAATTCAGGCACAACGCGACTTCTTTGGTGCGCATACTTATAAACGCATCGATAAAGAAGGTGTGTTCCATACGGAGTGGCTCGAATAAAATATAATAAAGCCTCTTTTCTAAGGGAGGCTTTTTAATTATTGTCACTCTGGCTCTTTGACTCACAATTAAAGGTAATTCGAGCTGAATTAATGAATTTATGACTAATAAAAGCAATACAAACGACGAGCATTCATCCTTACATGGTGGGTACGTGAAAGAGCAGCCTGATTCCGATATTGATTTATTTGATTTAGTCTTACAGCTATGGCGCGGTAAGGTTGTAATCATTGTTACCGTTATTATTTCTGTTTTAATTGGTTTGGTTTACATCAACGTCGTGAAAGAAAAGTGGGTTTCTACATCGACGGTAACTCTTCCTGCCGCTGGGCAGGTCGCGAATTACAATGCTGCATTGAGTATCGTTTATGCTGACTCTCCGCAGGATAAACCTTCGCTCACTGGGCTCCAAACTCAAATGTTTAATCGTTTTACTGCTTCAATGAGCGCGTTAGCTGGGGCTCTCGCTAACCTTGAAAAGCCTCTAACGTTGACTTTAACGCCCGTCAAGGGTAGTGACGACGCGGTAAGCATTTCATTTGTCGGACAAAGCGCAAGAGAAGCCCAAATGCAACTGACTCAATATATTTCCCAGGTCAACGATGAGGTTGTTAAAGACTATGGCGATGATATTAAAAGAAATTTAAGCGTTAAAACACGTGAGCTCACCAATACCTTAGATACTTATAAGCAAGTTGCATTGAACCAAAAAGAGCACCGTCTTGATGTCATAAAACAGGCTTTGAAAATCGCCGATGCATCTAATGTAGGTAAGTTACAAGTTAATCAGGCAGAGTTTCTTTCTGATGATACTTTATATTTATTGGGGAGTGATGCACTTAAAGCTATGGTAGAGAATGAAAACTCCAAACCATTAGATTTCAGCAAAGAATATTATGACGCGCAACGTGCTTTACTTGCTGTCACGCATTTAAAAATTGAGGTTGATAACCTACAGTCTTTTCGTTACATCTCGCAGCCTGACTTACCACTTAAACGCGTTAGTCCTAAAAAAGGCTTAGCTTTGATTCTTGCATTTATAATTGGCGCGCTTCTAGGATCATTTATAGTTATTGGGCGTAATTCACTCATTATTTATCGTAATCGGGGCCTGTAGAAATTTGAAAGGTTGGCCTGTATTTTGACCAACCTTTTATTTTCTGTGCTCAGGCTTGAGCCATATAACTTCGTTTATCAATGATCTAATCTAAAAGAAGATAATTACGCATTCTATTATGATTAAATGCCATTTTAAACCAACAAATCCCCACTCCGCACCGACTTCTCTCCCGCCAGCCTCAACACCAGCATCCCTGCCGTGGCAAACCTGGCCCAATGCCGGGCATAAAGTATCCCACCGAACTCCGCCACCAGTGGCGTGATATGGTCTGTTACCGGATCGACAATCTCCGCGACCACTTCACCTGGCCTGATAAGCGCACCCAGCGGTTTGCGATGCAGAATCAGTCCCGAGACGGGCGAGTGAACGTATTCGCAACCGGCAAGCGGGGTGGGCGGATTTTTCAGCGCAGGTGATGAGGCGGATGTACCCTCGGTGTGACGCTGCTTAATAATCCTGCTTTCATCGGCAACCTGAGCAAGACCTGGAGCACCGAGTCCTGTACCGCTCTCATCAACGCCGACTAAATCTTCGCCTCCGCTGGCGACGGATACCAGCTCATCGCCGCCAATCACCGGTGCCGCGACCTCGACAGAAACGGCCGCCTCATCGGCTGTAATGTAGCCCGATTCCTGTAGCGCGCTGATAATCGCATCGGCATCCTGTTCCGCTTGCTCTGGCGACACGTCACGTACGCCACGGAGTTCAAGGGTTACGGGTAATAAACCCTGCGGCATGGGGAACTGTTCGGCAAAACGCTCTGCCAGCGTCAGCCAGGGCTCACAACAGGCTTCATCAAATGGCTCCCCGCCGGAAACTTGTGCCAGCAACTGAACTTCACTACCTAACCAGCGTGCCAGCGGTTCGACCGCAGGCCATGCGTGCGGTGTGGTATAGAGGTGCGGCAGGGCTTCCCAGTCGCAGTGTAGATCGATCATTAAATCCGCCTGGCTCGCCATGCGCATGAGCGTGAACCGCTGCGCTTCCAGCTCCGTTTTCGGTACGGTATCGCGGTAGTAGCGATCGATTGCATCACGAATCAGTCGCTTGTTTTGGGTTTCGTTTGGCGTCAGTACGCCAGCCAGATCGTTAGCCAGCGTGGTGCCGAGTGATGGAAACTTACGGTTAAAGTCTTGTCCAGTCTGCGTATGGAAGCGTCCCAAATGGGTGCCATGCCAGTACTGGCCTAGCGCAAGAGGATTTGAAACCGGGATCAGGGTGAAAGAGGCTTTTAACCGTCCGGCTGACTCCAGCGTTTGCAGACGTTGTTTCAGGTACCACGCAACCGCCATGCCAGGTATTTCATCGCCATGTAAGGCAGCCTGGATATAAACCTGTCGCGTAGCGTCATCGCCAAAATGAAAACTGATAATTTCACGCTGGGTGCCGAGAGAGGCGCTTAACAAGGGGTGATGTTGTTGGTACATACCGTGTTAATGTCCTTTTGTCGGTTCAGGGCGACAAGGGCCGCCCATAAAGTCATTGAGTATAGCCCTGCACAGGCAGGAGAGCGAAAAAGCCCGCCATGACGTTACTTCTGAATCGAAATATCGGTTGAGAAATAGCGCTTCTGAATCTTATCAAAGGTGCCATTTTTCTTAATTTCATCAAAGGCTGTATCCAGCGCGGTCTTCAGCTCGGCATCCCCTTTACGCAGACCAATCGCCGTGCCCGGTCCAATAATCGGATCCTGAACAATCGGGCCTGCCAGCGCAAAATCTTTGCCCTGCGGCTGTTTCAGAAAACCATTGGCGGCCTGCGCCGCGTCGGTAAAGACCGCGTCAAGGCGTCCGGCCACTAAATCGCTTTCCACCTGAGCCTGATCGCCGTAAGGCACCACAGTCACGCCATGCGGCTGCCATTTTGCGCGGGCATAACGTTCCTGCACCGTGCCCTGTTCAACACCCACCGTTTTCCCTTTCAGCGACTCTGGCGTCGGTAACAGGCCAGACCCTTTGCGTGCGATAAGCTGAGCGTGGGTATCGTAAAGCGGCTGGGTAAAGTCTATTTGCTTCAAACGCTCTTCTGTAATGCCCATGTCAGACAGGATGGCATCGAATTTACGGGCTTTAAGTGCCGGGATCATGCCGTCGAACTGACTTTCCACCCACACGCACTTCGCCTGCATTTGTGCACACAGGGCGTTGCCTAAGTCGATATCGAACCCTACCAGTTTGCCCTGCGGGGTTTTTGATTCGAAAGGCGGATAGGTGGGATCGACGGCGAAGCGGACCTGTTCGATTTTTGCCTGTGCGCCGAATGCGCAACCAGCAAGCACGGCCAGTGCCAGCGCAGCGCGCAGGCGAATTTTGAGGGTTTTCGTTGCCATAGTTCAGATCTTCTGTTGTCGTAATGTTGTATTACGCAGAGTACCTTTCGACCGGGATGATGGCAATTAGAGGATGATTTTCACAGTGTTAGCCCCACAAAGTGCACGGTAATCCTTGATGTTCAGGATCACTGAGTGGTCCAGCACGCCCGCATTAAACGCAATCTCATCGTAACGTTCAAACAGCAGCGGATCGACTATCGGCAGCAAATCAGGATGAAAACTGAACGGGGGAATCGCACCAAATACACAGCCCGTCAGCGCATCGACCTCCGCAGGCGAGGCAAGGGATGCCCGACGTCCTCCCACCGCTAAGGCCACTTTACTGAGATCGGCCTGCTGGTCGGCGGGCAGTACCGCCAGAACATGCTGTTTGATCCCATTGCCTTTCACATGGCACACCAACGCCTTTGCACCCTGACCGATTTCCGTGCCACGAATCGTTGCCACCGCTTCACATTTGCCGGTCGCTTCGTGCTGCATCAGGCGATAACGTGCGCGATTTTGGTCGAGTAGGGCAATTAATTTTTCATGAGTAGTCACGGTTCTCTTCCTGAGCAGTGAGTTGCAGCATCAGTGTCTGCAGCATATGTGGTTGACGCGGTAGCACGCCAGTTTTCAGACCCAGCGGTCTTAAGGCCCGGTTGAGCGTACTCAGGGTCGTATTTTCTCTGTCCTGCTCGATATCTGATAGTGTCCGGCGGCTAATCCCTGCCAGCGCTGCATAGCGTTCCTGTGAAAATCCCAGCACGTTTTTGCGAAGCTGCATCAGGAGTTCACCCTGTGACAATTTTTCTTCAAGAAACTGCTGAAGAAGGTTTAGCAGCATTGCCTCACGTTCAAACGGTGACAGCGTTTTCTTCATAGTTGCCAGCCTTCAATACGCTGATCCAGATAATCAAAGCCAAGAGCCGGCATAGTCAGAATTGATGCTGGTATACCTCGCTGAAGCAGACGCTCTTTGAGTCCGATAAGCTGTCGGGCCAGTACGGCCAGCTCAGCCAGTAATCTGTCCGATGGCACCAGGTCATCCAATGCGGCAGCAATCTGTTGCCATTGATATTGTCCCCCCTCCTCAAAAGGCGCCCCCCATTGCGTCGTGCGTACCACGCCTTCAGGATCCGCTTTCATCGGCGCAAAATCATAGATGGGTGCAAGCCACATGCCGGTATCCTTTTTCAGAATCGCGCTGTTACGACCATGATTATCAGAATTGCCAAACGCAATATTCAGCATGTCACGTTTTACCCACTCAATGACGAACGCCTCTTGCGCGCGTCTGTCAGGATTAAGGTGTGTAATCAGCGTGCTAATTACCTCAAAATGATTGAGATAGCTGCCTGGCGGTTTTCGCATTATTGAATAGACAGATTCCAGACCATACATCACTTTTTCGCCCGCGATGTAAGACACATCAAAGCGGGGTAACCATAAGGAAGGATAACGGCTACCTTCACACAACTTCATTTTTTCACAGGGAATGGTGTCGAAACCCATCGACGCTAATTCATGATAGTAGTGGTATTCGGCGCGAAGTATGTCGCAATCGATCGCGCTGCGCGCACCGCGCGGATACTTCACCAGATAATGCACATCCTGATTGTGTACATCATCCTGCCAAGTATCTATCCATACCTCATCCTGTGGCGTATAGCGCAATAAGAGTTTTGGCGCTTCACCGCCAGCCCCGGTCGCTCCACCGCTGGCTGCACCCATTTGCTGAGCGTACGCCAGAAAATCACTGTCACGTTCGATGGCCCATTCAGACGGAAAACGTCGGTCACGTAGCTGACTTTGCGCGGGTAACGCGGGTATCGACTCTTTGATGCGCTGGTTTCCCACTGGTGCAATTGTGCCAGATTTCAGCAACCAGAAATCCTGCTCAGCGGCAGACTTTCCCTGTAACCCAAGCTGCTGAATCCAGTAACGTCTACTGGCACCTGCAGGCATAATGTCATCCAGAAAGGTAAACCACGGACGAGCCGCATAGCTGCCAATAAGCATGACCGGGTAATTCAGACTGCAGCTGGCATAATCATTCCGATCAAGATATTCAACAGCGTAGTCAAAGTTATAGGCGAGTAAAGCGGGACTTTCACGTCCCTGGTGGGGATGTTGGATATTGAGCTGGGCAGCATCATGCCAGCGGCCCTTAATAAACAGCTGGAGTGTGAGCATGACAACTCCTGTTGAGCAACATTATGCTCAATAATAGCGTTTAATTAATTTTTTGAGAAGGATACTGCTCAGAATCCGCATAAAAGTGGAATTCTGAGCAGTATATTGCACCGTTATTTATGACGGGCGCGCAGATTACTGATGATCGTGCTGAGATCTAAATCCTGGTCCTGTAGCAGAACCAGCAGATGATAGATCAGATCCGAGGCTTCGTTAGTCAGCTCTTCGCGATCGTTCACCGTCGCCGCCAGTGCGGTTTCAACGCCTTCTTCACCGACTTTCTGCGCGATGCGCTTGGTGCCGCTGGCATAGAGTTTCGCGGTGTAAGAGCTGTCCGGATCGGCACTTTTGCGCGAGGCCAGCAGTTGTTCCAGCTGATAAAGGAACGTCCAGTCCGGTGCAGCAGGCGAGAAGCAGCTGGAGGTGCCTAAGTGGCAGGTTGGGCCAATCGGGTTCGCCAGCACCAGCAACGTGTCGTTGTCGCAGTCCGGCGTGATGCTGACGACCTGCAAAAAGTGGCCTGAGGTTTCCCCCTTGGTCCACAAGCGGTTTTTGGTGCGTGAGAAAAACGTCACGTTACCGTCCTGCAGGGTTTTATTCAGCGCATCCTGATTCATATAACCGTGCATCAGAACTTCACCCGACACGTTGTGCTGGACGATAACCGGCATCATGCCTTGGGTCTTTTCCCAGTCTAACCGGGACAGCTGTTGTTCAGTTAACACGCGCGAATCTCCACACCGTTGTCGATCAGAAAGCGTTTCAGCTCGCCGATATTAATAATCTGTTTGTGAAACACCGAGGCCGCAAGGGCTCCGTCAACGTTGGCCTGCTCAAAGGCCTCAAGGAAGTGGGCCATGGTACCGGCTCCGCCAGAAGCAATCAGCGGCACCTTGCACACGTCACGGACTTTCTTGAGCTGCACCAGGTCATAGCCGTTGCGTACGCCGTCCTGATTCATCATATTCAGGACAATTTCGCCTGCGCCCAGCTTTTGCACTTCCTGTACCCAGTCCAGCGTTTCCCATTGGGTGACGCGCGTCCGGGATTCATCGCCCGTATACTGGTTAACGTGATATTTACCGCTGGCATCATCGAACCAGGTATCAATGCCCACCACAATGCACTGCACGCCAAAGCGGTCAGCCAGGCGGGTAATCAACGAAGGATCGGCCAGAGCAGGGGAGTTAATGGAGATTTTATCCGCGCCAAACTCCAGAATCTGGGCCGCATCTTCCGGGGTTTTAATGCCGCCGGCCACACAGAAAGGAATGTCGATAACCTCCGCCACGCGTGAAACCCAGCTTTTGTCTACGACGCGGTCGTCCGAAGAGGCGGTGATATCATAAAACACCAGTTCATCGGCACCTTCTTCCGCATATCGCTGCGCCAGCGGCACGATGTCGCCAATAATTTCATGGTTGCGAAACTGAACGCCCTTAACCACCTGACCATCGCGTACATCAAGACAGGGAATTATCCGTTTTGCCAGCATGCTATTGCCTCCGAAACTGTAAATTTGCCTTCCAGCAGCGCACGTCCGACAATCACGCCCTGAACGCCGCTACCGCGTAAGGCGGCAATATCACTGAGTTCACCAATACCGCCCGAAGACTGAAACGCGATCTGCGGAAAACGTGCGGTCACTTCTTTATACAGGTCGACGTTAGAACCGCTGAGCGTACCGTCACGGGAAATATCTGTGCACAGAACATGCTTCAGGCCAACGGGCTGAAACTGTTCGATGACCTCTTCCAGCGTGATACCGGACGCTTCCTGCCAGCCGCTGATGGCGACCTCTTTGCGGTTCGCCGCATCAATGCGGACGTCCAGCGCCAGCACGATGGCGTCCGGACCAAATTCGTTAAACCAGGCTTTGACTTCCTCAGGCTGTTTGACGGCAGTCGAACCGACCACCACCCGGCTGGCACCGGCATCCAGCAACGCTTTTACGTCATCCCGGTTACGGATACCGCCGCCAACCTGCACGACCGCCTCAACGCCGTTGAGCAGCTTCTTCAGTAAGGCAATCTGGCGTTTAGCCGGATCTTTGGCACCGGTCAGATCAACAAGGTGCAATACCGTTGCCCCCTGGCCGGCGTAGTCCTGCAACCGGGGCAGCGGATCGCTGCCGTAATCACGCTGTTGCGCATAATCACCCTGATGGAGGCGCACGACCTTGCCATCGATTAAATCTAAAGCGGGGATAATCATCACATCTCCAGGAAGTTTTTCAGCAACTGTGCGCCCACTTTGCCAGAGCGTTCCGGGTGGAACTGCACGCCAAAGAAGTTATCTTTCTGCACTGCGGCGGTAAAGGCCTGGCCATAGTGGCACTGGGCAATCGTGCTGGCATTCACCGGCATGGCATAGCTGTGGACGAAATAGAAATAGCTGCCTTCGTCGATGCCGCGAAACAGATGATTGCCCGCCTGAGCGGTAATCTGGTTCCAGCCCATGTGGGGAAGCGGTAATCCCTGTGTATCCATCAGCGAGACAGGATGGTCGATAATGCCCAGCGTCGGCACGCCACCGTTCTCTTCACTGTGGCTGCCCAGCAGTTGCATACCCAGACAAATACCCAATACCGGTTGCGTACAGGCCTTGACCAGCTCAATCAGCTCGCGCTCCTGCAGCTGGTTCATCGCGGCCTGCGCGGTGCCCACGCCCGGCAAAAACAGCTTATCGGCGCGCAGCACCACGTCAGGATGACGGCTGACTTCCGGCGCGTAGCCCAGACGCTCAACAGCCCATTTTACCGACGACAGGTTGGCACAGCCCGTATCCAGGATCACCACGTTCATCAGAGCACTCCTTTCGAGCTCGGCAGGGTATTTCCCTCAACGCGAATGGCCTGGCGCAGCGTGCGGCCAAAGGCTTTGAACAAGCTCTCTACGCGGTGATGGTCGTTTTTACCTTTCGTCTTGAGATGCAGGGTACTCATCATGGCGTAGGACAGCGAACTGAAGAAATGTTCCACCATCTCCGTGCTGAGGTCGCCCACGCGCTGGTAGCTGAATTCGGCTTTGAATTCGATATGTGGACGACCAGAGATATCCAGCGCGCAGCGCGCCAGGCACTCGTCCATTGGCAGCACAAAACCAAAACGGCCAATGCCGCGCTTGTCGCCCAGGGCTTTCAGCAATGCCTCGCCCAGCGCCAGACCGGTATCTTCAACCGTGTGGTGGTCGTCGATATACAGATCGCCTTTCACTTCGATATTCATGCGAAAGCCGCCGTGCACCGCAATCTGATCCAGCATGTGGTCAAAGAAGCCCACACCGGTGTTAATCTTGCTGCCGCCTTCGCGATCCAGCCACAGTTCAACGCGAACCTGGGTTTCTTTGGTGTTGCGCTGCACCAGTGCGTAACGATCGCGTTGCGTCAGCTGCTGCTGAATGGCCTTCCAGTCCTGACCTTCTGCACCATAGCGAATACCCTGAATGCCCATATTCTCGGCCAGCTGAATATCGGTCTGACGGTCGCCAATCACATAGCTCTGAGCCGTGTCGAGAGCGCCCTCTGCCAGCCAGGCTTCCACCATTTTGGTTTTTGGCTTGCGGCAGTCGCAGTCATCTTCTGGCTTATGGGGACAGATCAAAATATCGCTAAAGCGAATGCCCTGGGAAGCCAGAATCTGCATCATCAGATTATGCGGGCCATCAAAATCGGCCTGAGGAAAACTGTCCGTGCCCAGGCCGTCCTGATTGGTGATCATGACCAGCTGATAGCCCGCGTCCTGTAATGCCAGTAAGGCGGGGACAACATCAGGTTCGAACGCCAGCTTATCCATCCGATCTACCTGAAAATCCTGCGGAGGTTCAGAGATAATCGTGCCGTCGCGGTCAATAAAAAGGGTCTTCTGACTCATGCTTACTCCAGAGATAAGGCTTGCAGCGCGGCGATCAGGCGCTCGCACTCTGTTCGGGTTCCTACAGAGATACGCAGACAGCCTGCAAGGCCGGGGTTCTTGTTTTGGTCACGCAAAATAATGCCCTGATCCCACAAGGTTTTAAATACCCTGGGCGAGTCAGTAAAGCGCACCAAAATATAGTTGGTTTCGCTGGGAAATACCTGCTCGACCGCGCGAATCCGCGGTAACTGTTCAAACAGCCAGCTGCGATTGGCATTCAGCTCGGCTACGTGCTGACGCATCAGGGCAATGCCTTCTTCGCTCAGTGCCTGGCCTGCCACGTCGGCGACCGGGGTGGCAAGCGGATAGGGCGCAATAACTTTCATCAGCAGATCGATAACCGTCTTATTGGCCAGCGTAAAGCCACAGCGCAGGCCCGCTAGCGCGAAGGCTTTTGATAACGTACGCAGGATCACCAGGTGCGGGTAATCCTTTAACCAGCCCGCCAGCGTCGCCTCGGGACAGAATTCAATATAGGCTTCATCCGCCACCACCAGGGCTTTTCCGGCGGTCATAGCCAGCAGCTGACGGATAGCGTCCTGGTCGATCAGATTACCGGTGGGATTATTCGGGCTGCACATATAAACGACTTTCACGCCGTCCAGCTGTTCGGCGATGGCGGGCAGGTTTAACTGCCAGTCTTCCCGCGCCGGAACGGTACGGTATTCAATGCCGATGGTTTCGGCACTGACGCTGTACATGCCGTAGGTCGGCGGGCAGAAAAGAATGGCATCTTTGCCCGGCTCGCAGAAGGCACGCATCAGCAGCTCAATGCCTTCATCTGCGCCACGGCTGACCAGTACCTGCTCTGGCGTAAGCCCGGCATAGGCCGCATAGCGGGTGATAACCTGTTTCGGCTGGCACTCCGGGTAGCGATTCAGGGTTTGCTGCGACAGCTCGAAGGGCACCGGCAGCGGGAATTCGTTGGCATTCAGCCAGACATCGCCATTGCCCCCCAGGCGGCGAGCTGACTGATAGGGCGTCAGCGCACGCACGTTGGCGCGTGCCAGCTGTTCAATTTCCTGACTCATGCTTGCTCCTTGAGTGCGGCAACGCGCAACGTGACGGCATTTTTGTGGGCGTGCAGCTGTTCAGCGGCCGCCAGGGTTTCGATGGTCGCCGCCAGGTTCAGGAAGCCCTGCGGCGTCAGCTCCTGTACCGTCATGCGTTTCTGAAAGTCGGCCAGGCCCAGGCTGGAGCATGTCGCGGTGTAGCCATAGGTCGGCAGCACGTGGTTGGTGCCCGAAGCATAATCTCCTGCGGATTCCGGTGACCAGTCGCCCAGGAAAACCGAACCGGCGCTGGTAATCTGTTCCACCAGATCCCGTGGCGTGCGGGTTTGCAGAATCAGGTGCTCCGGACCATAGCGGTTGGAGATCGCAATGCATTGCTGCATATCCCGGGCGACGATCAGGCGGCTGCTTTCCAGTGCCTGGCGGGCTGTCGCCGCACGTGGCAACTGGGCCAGCTGATCCTCCACCGCCTCGGCGACGCGCTCGGCCAGCGCCAGCGAAGGCGTCAGTAAAATCACCTGCGAGTCAGGGCCGTGTTCCGCCTGCGACAGCAGATCAGAGGCAACGAAGGCCGGTGTGGCACCTTCATCGGCAATCACCAGCACTTCCGACGGGCCAGCGGGCATATCAATCGCCGCGCCATCAAGGCACTGGCTGACCTGACGTTTGGCTTCGGTAACCCACGCGTTGCCCGGACCAAAAATTTTATCTACCTTAGGGATGCTTTCGGTGCCAAAGGCCAGGGCGGCAATCGCCTGTGATCCACCCACCTGGAACACTTCTTCCACACCGCAAAGTTTGGCCGCGTAGAGAATTTCATCAGCAATCGGCGGGGGCGAGCACAGTACCACGCGACCACAGCCCGCAATCCGCGCCGGGGTAGCCAGCATTAGAACGGTAGAAAACAGCGGGGCAGAACCGCCCGGAATATACAAGCCCACCGATTTCATCGGGCGCGTAATTTGCTGACAGCGCACGCCGGGCTGCGTTTCCACATCCACCGGCGGCAGGATCTGCGCACGGTGAAAGGTTTCAATATTGCCAATGGCCACGGCCATCGCCTGTTTCAGCTCGTCACCAAGGCGATCGCTGGCCGCCTGCATCTGCTGTGGCGTAACGCGCAGGTCGTCTGTTTCAATCTTGTCAAAGCGCGCGCTGAATTCTCGTAAAGCCGCATCGCCTTCCTCTTTCACTCTGACCAACACATCGCGCACGATCTGGCTGATGCTCTCAGACGAGGCGAGCGCAGGGCGTGCCAACAGCGCCTGCTGCGCCTCGCTGCTGCAGGCTTCCCAGTTCACGGGCGTCATGATTCTGCTCATCGTTTACTCCAGCATTTTTTCGATTGGCAACACCAGAATTGAACTGGCACCCAGCGCTTTGAGTTTTTCCATGGTTTCCCAGAACAGCGTTTCACTGCTTACCATGTGCATCGCCACGCGGCTGACATCGCCCGCCAGCGGCAGAACGGTAGGGCGCTCGGCGCCAGGCAACAGGCTGATCACGTCTTCCAGACGCTCACTCGGCGCGTGCAGCATGATGTATTTGGATTCGCGCGCTTTAATCACGCCCTGAATACGGGTCATCATTTTATCAATCAGCTCCTGCTTGGCCGCTGGCATCTCGCCGTCGCGCTGAATCAGCACGGCTTTCGAGCGATAGATGACTTCGACTTCGCGCAGGCCGTTCGCTTCCAGCGTCGCGCCGGTGGACACCAGATCACAGATGGCGTCGGCCAGACCGGCACGCGGGGCCACTTCGACCGAGCCGTTTAATAAACAGGATTTAAAATTGATGCCTTGCTTGTCGAGGTACTGCTTTAACAGGTGAGGATAGGAGGTGGCGATACGGGCGTTATTCAGGCACTGTGGGCCGGTATATTCGTCATCAACCGGCATTGCCAGCGACAGGCGGCAGCCGCCAAAATCCAGGCGACGTAGCGTGAAGTAACGCGGGTCTTCGCCCTGCGCGCGGCGGTCCAGCATCTCTTCTTCCAGCACGTTCTCGCCGATAATGCCCAGATCCACTACGCCGTCCATCACCAGTCCCGGAATATCGTCATCGCGCACCCGCAGGATATCAATAGGCATATTTTCCGCAAAGGCGATCAGACGCTGTTGCTGAAGATTAATTTTGATACCACAGCGCGCCAGGAGCTCGCGTGAATCATCGCTTAATCGACCTGATTTCTGCATAGCTATGCGTAAACGGCTATTGTCTAACATTGTTCCTGTCCCCTTGATTGACCTGTCCTGAATGATTGATTTGCGTCAGCCCATAAAAAAACCCCCGGAAGACGATCTTCCGGGGGTTCTCTTGCGTTCGCACCACTGGAAGATCCTAGACGTCTTCCAGCACACATCGCCTGAAAGACTAGTCAGGGTGATGGTGGTGATGATGGTTGAACTGAACGCGTGTCATAAAATTCTCGATTAATGAAATCTTATTCATTTGTGTGGAATTAACCTAACGAAGATAGTTGAAATTGGCAACTCTTTTTTAATGTTGATATTCGCAAAGCGCCGAAACACTTTGAACTGGTTTGCAACTCAGGGGGAGCTTAAGATGGAAGAATCTTTGAGTCTGCAGCAGGAGACAACATGAAAAAGGTCGCAATAGTAGGACTGGGTTGGCTGGGCATGCCGTTAGCCATGGCGTTGAGCGCCCGAGGCTGGCAGGTGACCGGCAGCAAAACCACGCCGGATGGCGTTGAAGCGGCCCGTCGCTGCGGGTTAGACGCGTTTCAACTGGAACTGACGCCCGACCTTATCTGCGATGCTGAAGATCTGGATGTGCTGTTCGACGTTGACGCCCTGGTCGTTACCTTACCCGCCAGTCGCACGGCAGAGGGCGGGGACGCCTACGTCCAGGGGGTACAAAACGTGGTAGACACGGCGTTGGCCCATAGCGTACCGCGCATTATTTTCACCAGCTCAACCTCCGTGTACGGCGGCAGTTCGGGGATCAAAACGGAAAAAAGCCTGCTGCAGCCGGAAACTACAGCGGGCAAAACGCTGGTGGATCTGGAAAACTGGCTGCACGATCTGCCCGGTACCAGCGTGGATGTTCTGCGTCTGGCGGGGCTGGTGGGGCCTAAGCGTCATCCGGGACGTTTTTTGGCCGGTAAGCAGGCGCTACCCAACGGTTCCCACGGGGTCAATCTGGTTCACCTTGATGATGTGGTGGAAGCGATCATGCTGCTGCTGCAAACGCCCAGGGGCGGCCGGACCTTTAACCTGTGCTCTCTGAAACATCCGTCCCGCGCGCACTTTTATCCCGGCGTGTCACGCCAGCTCGGCATGACGCCGCCGACTTTCGCCGCCGAGGCGAGTGACGACAGCGGTAAGCTGATAGACGGTTCGCGTATCTGTCATGAGCTGGGTTTTGAGTACCGCTACGACGATCCCCAAAAAATGCCGCTGGAATAACGCTGGCGCTGCCCTGCACGCGCAACCCGGTATTTACACGCCGAGCCTGTCGCGCAGCGCATACCATGCGGCGCCCATCGCCGTCAGTGGCACTTTAAACCGCCGTCCGCCAGGGAAGGGCAGATGCGGAAGCTTCGCAAAGGCGTCGAAGCGCTCCGCATCGCCGCGCAGCACTTCGCTGATAAGCTTGCCGGAAAGGTGAGTACAGGTGACGCCGTGACCGCTGTCGCCCTGCATAAAATAAACGTTGTTTTCCAGCCGACCAAACTGCGGCATGCGCGACAGCGTCAGCAAAAAATTGCCGCTCCAGGCGAAATCAATTTTTACGTTGTGCAACTGCGGAAAGGTGCGCAGCATCTTGGGACGGATCATTTTCTCCACGTCGCCAGGTTCCCGCGCGCCGTAAACGACGCCGCCGCCGTATAGCAGGCGGTTATCTGCGGTCAGGCGGAAATAATCCAGCAGATAGTTACAGTCCTCGACCGAATAGTTATTGGGTAACAGCGCAAGCGCCCGATCGCGCGACAGCGGTTCGGTCGCGATAATCTGCGAGCCGCACGGCATGCTTTTCCGGCTCAGGCGTGGTTCCAGCTCCGAAGGTAAATAGGCGTTACCCGCGAAGATCAGAAAAGTGGCACGCACTTCACCTTGTGCTGTTTTCACCCGGTTTGGCGCACCATAGTCAACGCTTAACGCAGCAGAATGCTCATAAATGCGTCCGCCGTGACGACGAATCGCTTCGGCTTCGCCCAGCGCCAGATTCAGTGGATGCAGATGCGCACCACGTTTGTCGAGTAATCCGCCGACATAGCGTTCTGTCGCGACTTCCCGCCGAATGCCCCGTTCGTCCAGCAGTTCCAGCTCATGATTGCCATAGCGCGCCCAGGCAGCTTTTTGTTTCGCCAGATGCGCCATCTGACGAGAATTAAAGGCGGCAAAAATGCCACCCGGGCGGTAGTCGCAGGCGATCGCATAACGATCGATACGATCGCGGATAATATCCCCGCCTTCAAACATCATGCTGCCCAGCATTTTCGCGGTGTCTTTGCCATAACGCTGTTCAATCACATCTACATCCCGGCTGTAGGAGTTCACTGCCTGTCCGCCGTTGCGACCGCTGGCACCAAAACCGACCCGTGCGGCTTCAAGCAGTACCACATCATAGCCCGCCTCGGTTAAAAACAAACCGGCTGACAGGCCAGTAAAGCCCGCGCCGATAATGCAGACGTCACACTGAATGCTTTCCTGTAATACTGGCCAGGGCGCATGTGGATTCATTGTTGCGGTGTAGTAATTTTCCACATAATTCATATTTAGCTCCTTGGCAGACGGCCCCCATCAAAAATTGGCGGGCGTATGGGCACTGACGATGCGGCAGGGCACATCGGCAAAGTTGGTAAAGCTGTGCGGCAGGCCCGTATCAATGACGTAACTCTCACCGGCAGACAGGTGAAATTGCTGGCCGTTTATCTCCAGAACGATCTGACCTTCCAGCAGCGTACCGGTTTCTTCGCCCGCGTGGTGCAGTTTTTCCCCGGTACTGGCACCGGGAAGATAGGTCTCCAGCAGCATGCCCAGGGCGCGCTTTGGGGTGCCGTTATCAATCAGCTTCAGTGAAACGCCCCGGCTGCCGATCTCCAGCAGATCCTCGGGCCGGACAACCACGTTGGGCGCATCCTGGCTGTGAGGTTCGGAGAAAAATTCCGACAGTGACAGACCATAAACTTTCAACAGTTTTTGTAGCGTGCTGACCGCCGGGCTGACCTTGTCCTGCTCAATGGTGCTGATGGCACTGTGCGTCAGGCCAGCCAGTTCAGCGACGCGCCGTTGAGATAATCCCATCGCCTGGCGAATTTGCGACAGCCGACGTCCGGGAGCCTGATTCGCATCATTCATTGCTGCTTTTCCCGTTGATAATGACGCGCGGCCTGAATAAAGCCGTTAAACAGCGCAAAGGACGGCGTTGCGGGTTTCAACTGCCACTCGGGATGCCACTGTACTGCCAACGCAAAAGGATGCCGGCTGAGGCTGACCGCCTCAATCAGGCCATCTGGCGCCCGGGCTTCAATGCGCAGCTGTGGCCCGGTTTCGCGTATCCCCTGATGATGAACGGAATTCACGATTAACGGCGCCGGGCCGAGCAGCGCGGCCAGTAGCCCTCCGGGTTCAATATTCACATCATGGGCAGGTGCGTACTGTTGCGACAGCGGGGCAGCGTCATCGTCGTGATGGCGCTGAAACTGTGGATGCTGATTAAGATGACGGTAAAGTGCGCCGCCGTTGGCTACCACCAGCTCCTGCATGCCGCGGCAGATGCCAAAGAGCGGGAGTTGCTTACCCACGGCGTGTGTGATCAGATTAAAGGCCAGCCTGTCCCGTCCGACATCCGCGTCGGGTTCTTCGCCTGCTTCACCATACAGCCAGGGTTCAAGGTTGCTGGGGCTGCCGGTCAGTAAAATTCCGTCCAGCGCAGCCATAGCGTTTTCTGATAGATGAGGGGCAGCCATAAGCTGATGAGGCAGCGCAAGCGGCACGCCACCGGCGGTAACGACGGCATCAAGATATTTATTGTGCACCGACTGAACCGGATGCCCGTGATGATGCGTCTGACACATCACTACGCCGATCAACGGCTTGTCAAAAATAATGCCCATCTTTCCCCCTCAACAGCTGTTCGAAATATTTGACGAAAAGGGCATATCTGATGGTTAAGTGTGCAATATTTTGTCAATCTAGCAACCCACTGCCGGATCTTCAAACAGATTTGTTACATTTGCACACTTTTTGTGTTAGCGCTATGTTAGAGGTGTGGCGGTTTTTTTGAGCATTACGCACTCCCATTTTGTGGTTAAAGGCGGATGAAATCATGACTAACCTGGTAGAAGTAGAAGACTTCACGTTGCACAGTGAAGAGAGACGAACCAGCGCGTTCCAGCAAGAGGTTAAAAACTGGCTGGAGCGCCACCCTGAAACCCAGTACGTTGATATTTTACTTAATGATTTAAATGGTGTTTTTCGCGGTAAGCGTATTCCCGTCTCCGCGCTGGCTAAGCTGGAAAAGGGCTGCTACTTTCCCGCCTCGGTCTTTGCCATGGATATTCTTGGCAACACCGTTGAAGAGGCCGGACTGGGACAATCCCTCGGTGAGCCCGATAATCTTTGCCTTCCTGTTCCCGGCACGCTCGTTCCCTCCGCCGCCGATCCGCAACACATTGCACAACTGCTGCTAACCATGTGCAACCAAGATGGCACTCCCTTTGACGTTGAACCCCGAAATGTCCTGAACCGGCTGTGGCAACAGCTGCGTAACCGTGGACTGTTTCCGGTGGTAGCGGTAGAGCTGGAGTTCTATCTGGTCGATAAAAAGCGCGACGCGGAAGGTTTTATTCAGCCGCCCTGCGCACCGGGCAGCGACGATCGCAATATGCAGAGCCAGGTCTATTCCCTGGACAATCTTGATCACTTCTCTGAAGTCTTACGGGATATCGATACCCTGGCCCGCCTGCAGGGCATTCCTGCCGACGGCGCGCTGGCGGAAGCGTCACCGGGGCAGTTTGAAATTAACCTGCATCACACCCGGGATGTCCTGAGCGCCTGCGATCATGCCATTCAGCTTAAGCGCCTTATCCGGCAGGTGGCTGAGAATCACGGTATGACCGCTACCTTTATGGCGAAGCCCTATGAAGACTATGCGGGCAGTGGGATGCACGTACACATCAGTATGCTGGACGCGGCCGATCACAACGCCTTTGCCTGCGACGACGGCAGCGACTCTCCGCTGCTGAAGCGAACCCTGGCCGGTATGATCGATTTAATGCCGGCCTCCATGGCGTTGCTAGCCCCTAACGTCAATGCCTTCCGCCGTTTTGTCCCGGAGGCGTACGTGCCGTTGCAGGCCTCGTGGGGCCATAACAACCGCACGGTGGCGTTGCGCATTCCCTGTGGGGATCTTGAAAGCCGCCGAATCGAGTATCGAGTGGCGGGAGCGGATGCTAACCCCTATCTGGTGATGTCCGCGATTTTAGCTGGCATGTTGCACGGTCTGGATACGCAACTGCCTTTGCCGCAGCCGGTTAAAGGCAATGGTCACGAGGCGGAAGGGTTAGCGTTACCCATCCGTCAAAGTGATGCCCTTACCGAGTTTGAAAGCAGCTATCCTTTACAAAAATTACTGGGTGAGAAATTTGCCAAAGTGTGGTTTAGCTGTAAAAATTATGAGCTAATGCAGTTTGAAAGGTTAATCACTGCCACAGAAATCGACTGGATGTTAAAGAATGCCTGATTAATTTTTTGCATTCTCTGCGACAACGTCTTGAAATAATGCGTTGGGTTGGGGCAAAATACGCCTCCTGCAAATTCAGAACATAACCGACGCTCACCGCGTCGGTTATTTTTTTGCATGTTACAACAGAGTGAATTTTCACTGACACAAACGAGGCCGGGCGCGTACCCGGATAGATAAACACTGAAAACACGCACCCGCGTGAGATTGAGGATGTAAAGATGGGGTTGTTTAACACACTGCCAGCGCAGGCTGGTACACGTTTTCGTGATGACTACGGCGCCGCTGCCGCAAACCTTACTCCCTGTCGCTTAATGCGCAGTATCCTTGTGAATCAACCCAGTCAGGTTGCTGCGCAAGGAGGACTGAAGCATGTCGCTTAATACCTCTGCTGCACCACAACGTGCCCAACTGAAAAAAACGCTGACTTTACTTCCGGTCGTCATGATGGGCTTAGCCTACATGCAGCCTATGACCCTGTTCGATACCTTTGGTATTGTGTCGGGCCTGACCGATGGTCACGTTGCCACCGCCTATGCTTTCGCCCTGATTGCGATTCTGTTCACTGCCGTGAGTTACGGTAAGCTGGTACGCCGCTTCCCATCTGCGGGCTCCGCTTATACCTACGCTCAAAAGGCAATCAGTCCGCACGTCGGTTTTATGGTGGGCTGGTCATCGCTGCTGGACTACCTGTTCATGCCGATGATCAACATCCTGCTGGCAAAAAACTATTTTGAAACCCTGGTACCAGGTATCCCCTCGTGGATTTTCGTGGTGCTGCTGGTGGGCTTTATGACGCTCTCCAACCTTAAGGGAATCAAAACCGTCGCCAACTTCAACAGCGTGATCGTGATCCTGCAGGTTGTGGTGATGGTCGGTATTACTGCCATGGTGATCTACGGTGTGGCGCACGGTGAAGGTGCAGGAACAGTGGTAAGCAGCAAACCGTTCTGGTCGGAAAACGCCCACGTGGTGCCGATGATTACGGGAGCGACCATCCTGTGTTTCTCTTTCCTGGGTTTTGACGGCATCAGTTCGCTGTCGGAAGAAACGAAAGATGCAGAACGTACCATTCCGCGTGCGATTTTCCTGACCGCGCTGATTGGTGGCCTGATGTTTATCGTGGCCTCCTACTTCCTGCAGCTGTACTTCCCAGACATCTCGCGCTTTAAAGAGCCGGACTCCTCACAGCCGGAGATCATGCTCTACGTCGCGGGCAAAGCGTTGCAGGTCGGTATCCTGATCTTCTCCGTGGTCACCGTACTGGCTTCCGGCATGGCGGCGCACGCGGGCGTATCGCGTCTGATGTACGTAATGGGCCGTGATGGCGTATTCCCGGAGCGTTTCTTCGGCTATATCCATCCGAAATGGCGCACGCCGTCACTGAACGTGATTCTGGTCGGTGCCGTCGCGCTGATGGCCATCAACTTCGATCTGGTTACCGCGACTGCGCTGATTAACTTTGGTGCGCTGGTGGCGTTTACCTTCGTTAACCTGTCGGTGATTGCGCAGTACTGGGTACGTGAAAAACGTAACAAAACCCTGAAAGATCACTTCCAGTATCTGGTTCTGCCGATGCTGGGCGCGCTGACCGTTGGTGCGCTGTGGGTTAACCTGGAGCAGAGCTCGATGGTTCTGGGCTTGATCTGGGCCGCCATTGGTATTCTCTACCTGGCCTTTGTGACCCGCAGTTTCCGCAATCCGGTTCCCCAGTTTAGCGAAGAAGTGTAATCCCCCTGGTCCTGCTCTGTGCCCAATAACGGGACAGAGCAGGGCTGTTCTTATTCGTTTTTTCCGGCCATCATCAGTTCCCAACTTCCTGCCTGTAACGCATTTCGTCCTGCGGTATTCAATTGATCATCCGTCACGATCACATCAAACTTCTCCAATGGTAAGGCCAGCCACGTCGCGATTTTATCGTACTTAGAGCTGTCGCTGAGCAGGATGCGTTTGCTGCTGACCTCGCACACGGCCTGTTTAACCGCCACCTTGTCTTCATCCGGTGTAAACAATCCGCGCAGCCCCCAGCTTGAGGTGGACACAAAAGCGATATCTATCGCAAGTTGACGCAGGTGGCGTGCCGCCGCATCGCCAATGCAGGAGCGGTTATCCCGGCACACCGTACCGCCGGTGTGAATCACCCGACAACGACTCGCCTCCATCAGCAGATTGGTCACCATAAAATCATTAGTGACGACCAGCAGATCCTCCCGATCGGCAATTTCCCGCGCCAGCGCCAGCGTGGTGGTGCCGGCATCCAGATAGATGCAGCTGTCAGGCGGAATAAGCTGAGCGGCTAACTTGCCAATGGCTTTTTTTTCTTCATTGAACAGGGCCGTTTTGGTCAGATGTGAGGGCTCGCTCGCCAGCCTGTTAGCGGAACGAACACCGCCCGACACCGAGAGTACCGCGCCCTGTTCTTCCAGCTTTTGCACATCCCGGCGAATGGTCATATGTGACACGCCAAAACGCTCCGTAAGCTCGTTAATGCTCATTACGCCGCGCTCTGCCACCAGAGCCAGAATCTGTTGATGACGCTCAACCGGAATCATAACCACCTCGTTTTATCATTTTTTCACATTGTAGAGCATCGTCATGTGAAGAAACATGGAAATTTTGACTCTATTTTTCCTGAAAAACCGCGCATTCACTGCCCGGGTGGGGGAATAGCAAGCGGTGAGTGATGTGAAAAAATGTTTTACAGTGGCCTCTTTGAGTTAATTTATGTGAATAAGGACACGTTTTTGCGCGTCGTTTATTGGCACTATTAACAACAGAAATCAAAAATTCACTTAAATTAACAATGGAGGCCAGCGATGCCAGTTTCACATATTTGTGTCATAGGCTTAGGCTCAATGGGAATGGGCGCCGCGCAGTCCTGCATTCGTGCCGGGCTGTCAACCTGGGGCGTGGATCTGAATCCGCAGGCGCTGGATGCGCTGCGTCAGGCGGGCGCGCGCGATGCTCAGACGTCGGCGCATGCCTTTGCCAGCCAGCTTGATGCTGTGCTGCTGCTCGTGGTGAATGCCAAACAGGTTAACACGATCCTGTTTGGCGAGCAGGGGCTGGCCGCCAGGCTGAAGCCAGGCACGGCGGTAATGGTTTCTTCCACCTTGTCCGCGCAGGATGCACAGCAGATCGCCGCAAAACTGGCGGACTATCACCTCCTGATGCTGGATGCACCGGTATCCGGCGGGGCGGCCAAAGCCGCCAGCGGCGAGATGACCGTGATGGCGTCCGGCAGCGACGAGGCGTTTGCTGCCCTGCAACCGGTACTGGATGCGGTGGCCGCGAAGGTTTATCGCGTCGGCACGGAAATCGGTCAGGGATCGACGGTCAAGATTATTCATCAGCTGCTGGCTGGCGTGCACATTGCCGTCGGGGCCGAAGCCATGGCGCTGGCCGCCCGCGCCGGGATCCCGCTGGAGACGATGTATGAGGTGGTGACCAATGCGGCCGGCAACTCGTGGATGTTCGAAAACCGTATGCGCCATGTCGTCGATGGCGACTACCGACCGACATCCGCGGTAGATATCTTTGTCAAAGATCTCAACCTGGTCGCCGAGACGGCGAAAGCCCTGCATTTCCCGCTGCCGCTGGCCTCCACCGCACTGAATATGTTCACCGAGGCCAGCAATGCCGGTTATGGCCGTGAGGATGACAGTGCGGTCATTAAAATCTTCAGCGGCATTACGCTGCCTCAACGCGAGGGGGAAATCTGATGCGGTTAGGGGTCATTGCCGACGATTTTACCGGCGCAACCGACATTGCCAGCTTTCTGGTACAGAACGGGCTTTCTACCCTTCAGTTTAACGGCATCCCGAAACAGGCCGCTGTGCCGGATGCACAGGCCATTGTGGTCAGCCTGAAATCGCGATCCTGCCCGCCCGCGCAGGCCGTCAGCCAGTCGCTTGACGCGCTGCGCTGGCTGCAGGCGCAAGGTTGTGAGCGCTTTTATTTTAAATACTGCTCCACGTTCGACAGCACCTCCGCGGGCAATATCGGTCCGGTGACGGATGCGCTCATGGCCGCACTGGATGAGACGCTGACGGTGATCTGCCCGGCGTTGCCGGTGAACGGGCGCACCGTTTATCAGGGTTATCTGTTTGTGGGTGAACAGCTGCTGTCGGATTCCGGCATGCGCCATCATCCGGTCACGCCAATGACCGACAGTAACCTGCTACGGCTGATGGAGAGCCAGAGCACGGGAAAAGCCGGGCTCATCTCTGCGACCACGATAGAGCAGGGTGCAGGCGCGATATCACGGCAACTTGAGCAGCTGCGTGCTCAGGGGGTGAATTACGCGGTGCTTGATACGCTTACTGAGCAACATCTGCTGAACCAGGGCGAAGCACTCACCTCGATGCGGCTGGTCACGGGCGGCTCCGGGCTGGCGATTGGCCTGGCGCGCCAGTGGTCAACGACCCACCGCGATGACCCGCAAGCACAGCGCGCGGGTTACCCACAGGGCCAACGGGCGGTAGTGCTCTCGGGCTCCTGCTCACAAATGACCAACCGCCAGGTCAATGCCTATCGCCAGCAGGCATCCGCCCAGGAGATCAGCGTGTCGCGCTGCCTCAGCGACGAAAAGTACGCCGAGGCGTTATGCGACTGGGTCGCAGAGCATGCTGATGAGCCCCTCGCACCCATGCTCTATGCCACCGCGGATGCGCAACAGCTGCAGTCGATTCAACAGCACTATGGCGCACAGCGCAGCAGTGAGGCGGTGGAGCAGCTGTTTGCCCAGATAGCTCGCACGCTGAAGTCCCGGGGCTGGCAGCGCTTTATCGTCGCAGGCGGCGAAACCTCTGGCGTGGTCGCCCAAAGCCTGGGCGTGACTGCATTCCATATTGGTCCGGTGATTTCGCCCGGCGTGCCCTGGGTGAGAGATATCGGGCAGCCGTTGTCACTCGCGCTGAAGTCAGGCAATTTTGGTGATGAACAGTTTTTCCGCCGCGCACAAACGGAGTTTTCCCATGACTGAACAACAGGCCCGTGAAGAGATGGTCAGGCTGGGCGCATCTTTCTTCCAGCGCGGTTATGCCACCGGATCGGCCGGTAATCTGTCGCTGCTGCTGGACGATGGCACTCTGCTGGCGACGCCCACCGGCTCCTGCCTGGGCGAACTGGATGCCCAGCGCCTGTCTAAAGTGACGCTACAGGGGGAGTGGATAGCCGGGGATAAACCCTCAAAAGAGATCGCCTTTCACCGGGCGCTCTACCTGAATAACCCCGACTGCCGGGCGGTGGTTCACCTGCACAGTCACTACCTGACCGCGCTCTCATGCCTGCAAAATCTGGACAGCCAGAACTGCATCCGCCCGTTTACGCCCTACGTGGTAATGCGGGTGGGCGATGTGCCGGTGGTGCCCTACTATAAACCCGGCGACGCGCGACTGGCGGAAGATCTGGCTCTTCTGGCGCCGCGCTACCGTGCTTTCCTGCTGGCGAACCATGGTCCGGTGGTGGTGGGCAAATCCCTGCAGGAAGCCGCGGACAATACCGAAGAGTTGGAAGAAACCGCACGCCTGATGTTTACCCTGGGCGACCGGGCCATTCGCTATCTTACCGCCGACGAAGTCGCCGAACTCAGGAGCCGATAATGCCAACGTTTGCAGCTAACCTGTCCACCCAGTTCAATGAGGTGCCTTTCCTGCAGCGCTTTGCCGCCGCTGCACAGGCGGGCTTTGACGCGGTTGAATTTCTGTTTCCTTACGACTATCCGGCTGAGCAACTGAAAACGCTGCTCGATGACAACGGGCTTAAACTGGTGCTGTTCAATACCGCACCGGGCAACGTGGCTGCAGGGGAATGGGGGGTTTCAGCCATTCCCGGCCGGGAAGCGGACGCAAGAGCCGATATCGACAGGGCACTGGACTACGCGCTGGCGCTGGATTGCCCACAGGTGCACATCATGGCGGCAACCGTCCCTTCCGGTGCCGATCGCCAGCAGTATGTTGAGACGTTCATCGGTAATATGCGTTATGCAGCAGAACGCTTCGCCCCACACAACATCCGGTTGTTAATCGAAGCGTTAAATCCCACCACTAAACCCCATTATCTCTATGCCAGCCAGTATCAGACGCTGGAGATGGTTGAGCTCATCGATCGTCCCAACGTCTTTACCCAACTGGATCTGTTCCATGCCCAGATGGTGGACGGCAATCTCAGCCACCTCATTCGCCACTACGCCGGGCGTTATCAGCATGTGCAAATCGCCGCCGCGCCCAGTCGTCATGAACCTGACGAGGGCGAGATCAACTATCCCTGGCTGTTCAGCCTGCTTGATGAGGTGGGTTACGAGGGCTGGATCGGCTGCGAATATTTCCCGCGCGGGGACACCGTGGAAGGGCTGAGCTGGCTGGCGCCCTGGGCGAAACACCGCTGAGTTAAGGTTAAAAAATCACACCGGTGCTGCGGCAGCGGTGCAGTTCTGGTCGTCTTTAAAACGGACCAGCACCAGGTAGAGCTGTAGCCAAAAAACGCTAAAAAAGATAACTATTCCAGAGGTTTACTATGACGACTGCGTTGCTGTTAGCCATTGCGACCGCCAGCATTGTGATTTTGCTGTTGCTGGTCATTAAAGCCAAAGTCCATCCCTTTGTCGCCCTGTTGATTGTCAGCCTGCTGGTGGCGATCGCCACCGGTATTCCGGCTGAAAAAATCATGGAAACCATCATCAGCGGTATGGGTGGACTGCTGGGGCACATCACCATCATTATCGTGCTGGGAGCCATGCTCGGGGCGATTATCGAAGCTTCGGGCGGCGCCGAGTCGCTGGCCCAGCGCTTCAGCAAAACGCTGGGCCTGAAACGCACTGTTGCTGCACTGACCATGGCCGCCTTTATTCTGGGCATCCCGGTGTTTTTTGAAGTGGGTTTTATCATTGTTATCCCGCTGATCTACGGCTTTACCAAAGTGGCGCGGGTTTCTCCCCTGAAGTTTGGCCTGCCAATGGCCGGTGTGATGTTAACGGTACACGTGGCGCTGCCTACCCATCCGGGTGCCGCGGCCGCTGCGGCCATTTTGCACACCGATATGGGCTGGCTGATGATGTTGGGGATTCTGGTCTCGGTGCCGGTCGGCATTTTAGGTTATTACGTCGCAAAGGTGATGAACCGTCGCCAGTATCATCTGTCGGTCGAGGTGCTGGAGCAGCTGCAGATGGCGAAGCCGGAAGGCGCGCAGAAGAAAAATGAACCTGCACCGCCGGGTGCGCTGACCATCAGCGGTTTGATCGTGGTGCCAATTGTGCTGATTGTATTAGGTACGCTGTCTCACTCGCTGCTGGCGCAGGACAGCCTGCCAGGTAAAATCATGACGGTGATTGGCACACCGCCCATAGCGCTGCTGATTGCGTTGGGCCTGGCCGCCTGGCTACTGGGCATCCGCCGTGGCTGGAGCAAAGATAAGCTGGAAGATCTGACCGGCCGGGCCATCCCCGGATCGGCGAGCGTGATTCTGGTGGCGGGCGCGGGTGGGGCCTTTGGGAAGGTGCTGGTGGAGTCCGGCGTCGGTAAAGCGCTGGCGCTAGCGCTGGAAACGCTGCACCTGCCATTAATCCCCGCGGCCTTTATTCTGTCGCTGGCGCTGCGCGCCTCGCAGGGGTCGGCTACCGTCGCGATTCTTACCACCAGCGGACTACTGACGCAGGCCGTGACCGGCATTGATGATATGCACCGTGTTCTGGTCACGCTGGCAGTGTGCTTCGGCGGGCTAGGACTGTCTCATGTCAACGATGCGGGCTTCTGGGTGGTGACGCGCTATCTGGGCCTGTCGGTAGCGGATGGATTAAAAACCTGGACGGTACTGACAACCCTGATGGGGATGACCGGTTTTGTTCTGACGTGGGCGCTGTGGTTTGTGATTTGATATGTTGGCCGGGAAAGGCGATTCGCGTTTCCCGGCCAGTCTGAGCGTCAGGACACCAGTTCCTGCGCATACAGATACAGCGCTTTTAACTGGGCCAGCTTTTCCTGATCGCTTTCATGCAGGCTGGCCAGCGATTCCAGCTCCATCAAAAACGACTGCACCTTATCCGGATTCAGTACTTCGCGACGGTGCTGCAGCCAGCGCTGTTGTTCAGCATCATCCAGGGTGCCGGGGAAGTTCCGCGCCCGATAACGAAACAGCAGCTTCGCCACGCGCGGACTGTCAAACGTCAGATCCAGCGCGGGCAGGTTAGCCGGCGCCGTCTGGCGAATAATGTTCATGCCCGCCCGATCGGCATCGCTAAAGAAGCCATCGTAGAGCTGGGTATCCACATCATCCGACGGCGTAAAGGGTTCCGCATCGGCAAATATCGCCACCAGCTTTTCACGTATTTCAGGATGCTGACGCAGCGTCGCCAGATTATCCAGACAAGACTTGCGATCGATGCCCAACCGCCCGGCATCTTCAGGCCGCAGGGTATTCGCCGGAGCCAGCACGGGGCACTTATTGATGTGCACCAGCTTAACGGGAATGGCTGATTGATCGCCCAACTCGCTTTTGCGCGTGTAGAGACGTTCGCGCAGGCTGTCGGCATCCAGTGTCAAAAGCGGCGTCATATCCCCGGCCAGGTCGACCACGATTAGCGCATTGCGGTTATCCGGATGCCAGGCAAGCGGCACCACCCAACTGGTATTGCCGCGTGCTGCGCCAAACATGCCGGAAACGTGCACCAGCGGCTTCATCTGTGGAATATCGATCAGGGTCATGAGTTTGTTTTTGTTGCGATGCGTAAACAAAAACTCGAACAGCTTAGGCTGTTTCTCTTTCACCAGTTTCGCCATGGCGAGTGTGGCATAGACATCCGACATCGCATCGTGGGCGTTTTCATGGGCTACGCCGTTGGCTTTGGTCAGGTGCTCCAGCCGGAAGCTGGGAAAACCGTCTTCATTTTCGGGCCAGTTGATGCCTTCGGGCCGCAGCGCATAGCAGGCACGCATCACGTCCAGCAAATCCCAGCGAGAGTTACCGTTTTGCCAGCTCCAGCCATAGGGATCGTAGAAGTTGCGGTAGAAAATATTGCGTGTCACTTCATCGTCGAAGCGCACGTTGTTGTAGCCCACCACGCAGGTTTGTTCGGCGGTGAACAGGGCATGAATGCGGGCGGCAAACTCGGCCTCGCTGACGCCCCGCGAGGCGGCAATTTGCGGCGTAATACCGGTAATCATTACCGCTTCAGGCTGGGGCAGATAGTCGTCCGGCGGACGGCAGTAAAACACCTCTGGCTCGCCAACCGGATTAAAGTTGCTGTCGGTACGTAACCCGGCAAACTGCGCCGGACGATCCCGTGACGGACTGGTGCCGAAGGTTTCGTAATCATGGAATAAGAAAGTGAATTCAGAGGCGGGCACGTCGCTGTCCTGTCTGCAAAAAAATCAACGTTCAGGATAGTCTTCTGCGCTCGCCAGCACAACCGTACTGACCAAAGCTGCGTGGTGGCACCCGGCAGTTCATATTTTTTTTCAATTTAATTAAACCTTCTTAAGGCTTTTGCCGTAAAACGTCCGGCTGTTCCCGTCTGTTTTATTTGTGCAACTAAGGATGAAGTGTTGAAAAGGCGTCTGTTAATTACCGTAACTGTTTTTTGGGCTTCGCTGGCACAGGCCGACGATATGCCGTTTCCCGTGACGCCACCAGCGATCGATGCCGCATCATGGGTGCTAATGGATGCCACCACGGGGCAGGTGCTTACGGCGGGCAATCCCGACGAACGCCGCAATCCGGCCAGCCTGACCAAGTTAATGACGGGCTATGTCGTTGACCGCGCCATCGATCAAAAGAAAATTACGCGCGACGATATGGTCACCGTGGGGAAAGACGCCTGGGCCGCAGGCAATCCGGTCTTTAAAGGTTCATCGCTCATGTTCCTGAAACCGGGCGATAAGCTGAGCGTGCGCGACTTAAGCCGCGGTGTCATTATCGATTCGGGTAACGATGCCTGCGTGGCGCTGGCCGATTATGTCGCGGGCAGCCAGGACAACTTTGTGAAGTTGATGAATCATTACGTAGAGAAACTGGGCCTGACCAATACCCATTTCGAAACCGTCCACGGTCTGGATGCGCCAGGACAGTTCTCCAGTGCGCTGGACATGGCAAAGCTGTCTCGCGCCATCATCGACGGCGAGCCGGATTTCTATGCCATGTACCGTGAGAAAACCCTGACCTGGAATGGCATCACTCAGAACAACCGCAATGGTCTGCTGTGGGATAACAGTCTTCACGTGGATGGTCTGAAAACAGGTCATACCGAAACCGCAGGATTTAATATCATCGCCTCAAATGTGGTCGGTCAGCATCGCCTGATTGCCGTGGTGATGGGCGGTAAAAGCGCGAAAGGGCGCGAAGAGCAGGCGCGTAAACTGCTGGTCTGGGGCCAGAATACGTTCGACACGGTCCAACTGTTCCATGCGGGCAAGAAGATCGGCAGCGAACACGTGTGGTACGGCAATCCGCATCAGGTTGAGGTGGGCACGGCAAATGATGTTTACCTGTCGCTCCCGCGCAGTGAAATTCCGAACGTGAAAGCCAAATACGTGATTAACCGTAGCGATCTGGAAGCACCGCTGAAAGCCAATGAGAACATTGGTGAGATTCAGGTTATGGATAAAGACAAGCAGATTGCCAGTTATCCGCTGGTGGCGCTCAGTGCCGTTAACGAAGCCGGCATGTTTAGCCGCCTCTCCGACTATCTGAAACGTAAGTTTTAATCTCAGGCCACGCGCACCTGCCTGCCGGGCAGGTGCCGCGAGGGCTCGCATCGCAGGACCCTATTGCCACCTGAACGTTTTATTTTGCTGATTTACCGCCACAGGTTGGTGATAATGGCCCAATGTGTCACGTATTGACTAAAATATTGACGGCGCGCCAGGACTCACACGGTGCATCGCGTAGAATCACCTCTTTACCCGCGGACAGCTATCTTGCGCTCTGATAAGCCCATCTCTAATCTGGAATTCTGGTTATATCGCCATTACCGTAGCGTGCACGGCTTGCGCATCGCGGTGGCGTTTCTTTTTGCCTTTTTGTTTGTGCGGATGACCGGCATTCCCGAAGGCACCTGGCCGCTGATTACGCTGGTGGTGGTGATGGGGCCGATTTCCACGTGGGGCAATGTGTTTCCCCGCGCCATTCAGCGCATTGGCGGCACGATTGCCGGGTCAATTTCGGGATTGATTGCGCTCAAGCTGGAGATGATTTCGCTACCGGGCATGCTGGCCTGGTGCGCGCTGATTATGTTTATCAGCGGCTATCTGACCCTGGGAAAGCATCCCTATATGGCGCTGTTGATTGGCATCACGCTCTGCGTAGTGGTCGGCGCACCAATGGGGGATTTCACCGTCGCCATGTGGCGTGGCGGCGATGTGATTTTAGGCTCGCTGCTGGCGCTGATATTTACCGCTGTCTGGGCACAGCGCGCCTACATTCACTGGCGTATACAGCTTTCGGATACGCTGGGCGAGATGGCAAAAATCTATCATGCAGGGTTTTCCGCTAACCTGGTGGAAAAGCCGCGACTGAATAAGCCCTTTGGGAAGTTGCTCTCCAGCGTCATCAAAATGCGCGCGCTGCTGGAGCCGTCCAGCAAAGAAACGCGTATTCCTAAATCGGTATTTGAAGCGATTCAGACCATAAACCGTAATATGGTGTACACCATTGAGATGCAAATTAATGCCTGGTGGGCATCGCGGGAAAGCCATTTGATTATGCTGAATGCGCCGACGCTGCGCCGTACCCAGCAGATGACGGAAAACGCGCTACGAACGTTGTCGGAGATGGCGGTGAAAGGGGAAACCTATGACATCATCGCGGCCAACCATGAGTTAACGGAAATCGTCAATGAACTTAAGCAGTTGATCGCCAGCGGCAGTGACCGTCTGGAGGAAACGCCAATTTATGGCTATGTCTGGTTGAGTCTGGAGCTGGCGAAGCAGCTGGAGCGCATGACGGACTTACTGCGTCTGGCGCTGCGTAAATAATCACCTCAGACAATGACTTAATGCGAAACCCGGTTTTTTTGCGCTAAGATAAGAGCCAGTCCGAATTTAGCTGTGAGAATTGCCCTTAAGGCTGGCTAGCCGCTAAGCTGATCGTTTTGACTCTCTCCCTGCTTTAGCAGGCTTAAAGAAAGGTGCCATCATGGAAAATGCCAAGCAATCATTTCAGGACGTACTTGAGTTTGTCCGTACGTTTCGCCGCAAGAACAAACTGCAGCGTGAAATTGTCGATAATGAGAAGAAAATTCGTGACAACCAAAAGCGTGTTCTGCTGCTGGACAACCTGAGCGAATACATTAAACCCGGCATGAGCGTGGAAGCGATTCAGGAAATCATCGCCAGCATGCGTGCGGACTATGAAGATCGCGTGGATGAATACATCATCAAAAACGCCGACCTCTCGAAAGAGCGCCGTGAGCTGTCTAAAAAGCTCAAGACCATGGGCGTGGGTGAAACCAAAGCGCCGTAAGGGTGCGCGAATAACGGAAACCCTTCGCTGCTGATAACCGGCCCGCGCAACCTTCAGGTTGGGCGGGCTTTTTTTATGGCTGAGAGACGTCGGTGAAGACTTAGCGGGTCAGCTTACGTGCAATCTGCTGGAGTTGACGCGCCAGATCCGATAAGTCCAGGTTTTGGCTGGCGGGCGCTGCGGTGGTTTCTCTGATCACCAGCATCGGCTCCAGGGTACGTGACGCCACCGCTTCACCCCGCAGTTCGGCCAGCACCTGATCCACGCTATGGGTGCCGAGCTGCTGAAGATCCTGGCGAATGGTGGTCAGTGGCGGCTGGTACCAGGCGCTTTCTGCCGTGTCATCGTAGCCGACAAGAGAAATATCGCCCGGAATCGCCACGCCGTGCTGATGTAGCGCCCGCATCGCGCCCAGCGCCATCTCATCATTCGCCACTAAAAGCGCCTGGGGCAGGGCATTCGGGAGTTGCGCCAGCATCGCCTGATAGCCGGATTTGGCGCTCCAGTCGCCGCGCAGGACGCAGCAGGGAGATAACTGATGCTCTGCCAGCGCCTGACGCCAGACCGCTTCGCGCTGACGAGCCGACACTGAGCGCACCGGGCCATTCAGCAGGCCAATTTGCCGGTGCCCGAGCGCAATCAGATGTGCAACGGCGGCACGCGCCCCTTGTTCGTTTGAATACTGGCAATGAGATACGAGAGCATGGGGATCGGCATCCAGAAACAGTACCGGCTTTTTACCGCACATCACGCGGATTTTTTCCGCCTCGGCCGCCTCTAACGGCATATTGATCAGCACCGCATCCACGCGCTGGGCCATCAGTTCATTCACTGTCGCTTCCGCATTATCCTCACTGTCCATCGCGATCACCAGGTGATAACCGGCGCTGGCGGCGCGCTGCTGAATGGCCGAAGCAATCTGCGCCGGGGCCATCAGGGCCAGGTTACTGGTTGCAAGGCCTAAGGTTCGGGTCGCTTTTCCCGCCAGCTGCTGTGCGACCCGATTGGGCACATAGTTAAGCTGCTGCATCGCCGCTTCAACTTTTTCACGGGTGCGGGGGGAAACCTGCTCAGAGCGGTTAAGCACGCGAGAAACCGTTTGATAGGAAACGCCAGCCAGTTGGGCAACATCATCAAGGGTCACAGAGCGGGACGTCATTATTCCTCCAAAAGATGAGGCAGCGAGTGTAACAAAATTCCGTTACTCGCGCGTCCTGCGACGACGCGGCTGCTTTCCCATCACATCCGTGTTTAACGGTTCTGTTGATAGATTTGCAGGTTAACATTCACCGCATTCAACAGTGGCACAGTCATACTATGATGGCTGGCTCGTCGTAGCAGGTCGCCAATGATCGTATCGGCTTCAATAGCAAAACCCTGGGTCAAATCACGATACATGGAGGAGGTCATCGGCGTCGACGGATCGTTCAGCAATTCATAAATTTTTGCGGTAACGGCAGGGCGGGGCTGATAGCCCTCCGCGCAGATAACCTGAAGCACCTCGCTGTAAATGCCCTGAAGCAGCATCTCGCCACCGGCCTGGGCCAGTATCTGTTGCGTGTTCCCCCGCGCCAGACAACACACCGCGCCGAGCGTGCTTAACAGCAGCCATTTTTCCCATAACTCACCGATAATATTGTCGGAAAAAAACGTTTCCACGGCACTACCACGTAGCGCGGCATCGACCTGCTGCAGTCGGTCATCGTTGTTGCCATCCAGTGCGCCGTAATAGATCTGGTGTAAGGGCGTCAACTGCACCACATGGCCTTTATCGTTCAACGTGGCGTTGATTTTGCACAAGCCACCGATCACCCGATCGGCACCGAAGTGGGTGAGCAAGGTGTCAATATGTCGCATGCCATTCAGAATCGGCATGATCAGGGTTTGTGGCCCAACAGCCGGCTGGATGTCGTGAATCGCCTGCGCCAGGCCGGTACTTTTAACCGTTAAGATGATTAAGTCATAATGCGCGTCAAGCCTGGCGGCGGTAACCAACTGGGGTTCAAGCGTTTCATGCCCTGAGCGGGTTTGCAACACCAGGCCGGTTTGTTGTAACTGATTAAAACGGCCTTCACGGACCAGGAAGGTCACATTCTGCCCGGCCTGTATCAGCCGCGCGCCAAAATAGCCGCCGGTTGCCCCCGCACCTACAATCAAAATACGCATCCCTTCTTCCTCCATTGAACGCATCTGCCCAGATGCAGGGCAGTGATTTACGTTATGTGTTAAAACCCAATCTGCCCGCAAGCATTATTACAATCTGCACCCACACAGAATAGTGCACTGACCGCAGTCAGGTCAGCGCAAGCTATGTCAAAATTCTTGAATGTAGCGCTTAAGGATATTCACTATCCGTCACGGCGCGGCTGGCGTAACCTTATTTCATTGAGGTTTATCACGCGAAAGCATTGTTCTTTCGTCAGGAGACGTTACAGATGAAAAAGATTGGTTTTCTCTCATTCGGCCACTGGACGCCATCATCGCAGTCCGCCACGCGTTCTGCTCAGGACGTGTTGCTGCAGTCTATAGATTTAGCGGTAGCGGCAGAAGAACTCGGGGCCGATGGTGCCTATTTCCGTGTGCATCACTTCGCCCGCCAACTTAGCTCGCCGTTTCCACTGCTGGCAGCGGTCGGCGCTCGCACCAAAAAAATTGAAATAGGTACTGGCGTTATCGATATGCGCTATGAAAATCCGCTCTATATGGTGGAGGATGCCAGCGCTGCCGATCTGATTTCCAACGGTCGCCTGCAGTTGGGCCTGAGCCGCGGCTCGCCAGAGCAGGTGATTGAGGGCTGGCGGTACTTTGGTTATGCGCCGCAGGAAGGCGAGACGGATGCGGACATGGGCCGTCGCCACACAGAAGTTTTCCTGGATGCGCTGCGTGGCGAAGGTTTTGCCAAACCGAATCCACAGCCGATGTTCCCGAATCCACCGGGCCTGCTGCGTCTTGAGCCGCTGTCTGAAGGCCTGCGCGATCGCATCTGGTGGGGTTCGGGCTCCAACGCCACGTCAGTATGGGCGGCGAAGATGGGCATGAACCTGCAAAGCTCGACGCTGAAAGATGACGAAACCGGCGAGCCGTTCCACATCCAGCAGGCAAAACAGATCCGCGCCTACCGTGAAGCATGGAAAGCGGCGGGGCACTCGCGTAAGCCACGGGTATCCGTCAGTCGCAGTATTTTTGCGCTGGTGAACGATATGGATCGGGCTTACTTTGGCCGCAGTGGACAGGATCAGGATTCAGTCGGTTTTCTGGATGAGAAAACCCGTGCCATCTTTGGTCGCAGCTATGCCGCCGAGCCGGAAAAACTGATCAAACTGTTGGCAGAGGATGAGGCGATTGCTGAAGCGGATACACTGCTGCTCACTGTACCGAATCAGTTGGGCGTGGACTACAACGCACACGTCATTGAATCGATTCTGAAGTACGTGGCGCCGGAGCTGGGCTGGCGTTAAGCCTGCTTGATCTTGCCAGATTAACAACCCCACACAGTCATCGCTGCGTGGGGTTTTTACTAAAATAATAATGCCTCTTCTACTGTAATATTTCTCACATTCCCCGCCGATAATATTGCTGGCCAGTGCAGCGAGATGTTTAGTGTTATTAACCTCTGAAACTATCAGCCGCTGAAAACATCAGATTTCAGATTTATCTCAATAATACATTGTTAGTTGTAAATTAATTGACATGAAGTTGTGTTAATTTTATTAATGTATAAAGACCTTCAAGGTTAACTGTATTCTGGTTACCTGACATATTCATATTTACTGAGAAAATTCTCAGGCGTTACTATTTCTGTTAGCACGATGCAACAGCATTGATATGCTGCTGCCTGTTTCTTAATGCAAATGGCTCTAAATTCTGTCTGAACCTGCCGAATATAACGGATTGCAACACCCGTTTCATCATTATCACAGCGTAATCGGAAAAAATTAATGGCGATTGATATTTATTTGAAAGTTGAAGGGACTACTGGAGAATCACAGGACAGCAATCATAAAGGATGGACCGACGTGCTCTCATTTAACTGGGGGGCTTCGCAACCCGGTAATATGGCGGTAGGTGGCGGTGGCGGCTCAGGAAAAGTGAATTTCAACGATCTGCGTGTTAAAGCGTTAATCGACAAATCCACTGCTGCCATTCTTAAATACTGCTCCAGCGGAAAGCATGTTTCAAAGGTAGAACTGTCGGTTTGCAAAGCCGGTGGCAACCAAATTGAGTACACGAAGATTGTGCTGGAAGATGTACTGGTTACGGCAACGGATTTTAACGGAGTAGGGCAAGGTGACACCATTGTGGTGGACTACGCCTTTCAGGCATCCAAAGTGTCTACCAGCTACTGGGAACAAAGTGCCAGCGGTACCAAAGGGGCGGAAAGCAAAGCTGGTTGGGATATTAAACAAAATAAAGAGAGCTGAGTTAATCCGCCCTTAAAATAAAGGTGAAAAATGGCTATTGATATCTTTTTGAAAATAGATGGAATTGAAGGTGAGTCGCAAAATGCAAACCATAAAAAATGGATAGATGTTCTGTCATTTAACTGGGGCGCGCAGCAACCAGGTAATATGTCCGTTGGCGGTGGTGGCGGTGCGGGAAAAGTGAATTATCGCGATTTAAGCGTTGAGGCATTGATCGATAAGGCCACACCGGCGTTAGTGAAATATTGTGCAAGTGGTAAACATCTGCCAAAAATTCAGCTGTCTGTTTGCAAGGCAGGCGGGCAGGAAGTGGAATATACTCGCATCACGCTTGAAGATGTGCTGGTTACGCAGACTGACTTTACCGGCATTGGTCACGCGTCCACGCTGGGTATGCAGTATTCCTTTCAAGCCAGCAAGGTTGCGCTGGAATACTGGGAACAGGCTTCTCAGGGAACGAAAGCCGCTTCTGTGCAGATGGGTTGGGATATCAAGCAAAATAAAGAAAGCTAATCAAAGGAACTGTTACATCTTAAAAAGAGGTTATTATGGCATTTCCAGGCATACATGTGATTGAGGGACTCACGACGAATCCCAGTTTAAATTCTGATACTTCAGGCAGCTTTTTACCCTCTGAAATTCTCAAAGAATCATTGATTCTGATGAGTTCGCTTGAGCCGATGGAAATTGCCAGTCTTTCTAAAAGAGAAACCAGTGTTATTGCCAGTGCGTTGAACGATTATAAAAATAACAGTAACAGTCGTTTTAAAAATCCTCCCACAGAGCAGGCTACAGGGCGGCGGCCGAATGGTGAGATAAAGCATATTAACAATCGCATACTCGGCATTCCTGTACAGCATTATAATACCACTTCAATGGGAGCCGTTGCGTTAAGTTCAGCCACCTTATTGGCAATCTTTTGGACCTCAACTGCAGGTTTATTTAGCATCGTTGGACGAAGTATCGTCCCTGCTGTGGCGAGTCTTGGCGGAATTGGTTTATCGTACCATTCAAATAACCGCACCCTGTCAATTAATCAATTAGCTGCGCATTTGAAAAATCTGGCAGACAATTTTAACAGCGCGCATGATGCGCTCGTTGCTTTTTCTCAGAAGGCAAAGTTGAAAAAACATAATTTTAAACCCTCCAAAGACACAGAGCCGACTTTTGCAGGGGAGGTCATATCTAAAAACCCTATTCCAGCAGCACACCGTGAAAGAATGTCGTATATTTTAAATCAATTTACTTTTACAGAGTATCAGCGCGTCGAGCTCATTGGTGATAGTGCGAATTTTGTGAAGCTGTTTTTTAATCAGAATGAGCAATTGACTTTAACAAAGATTGAATATGGCTACCTGACTGCGATGGATATTCCCTAATTCCGCGCCCGTCAATCTAAACCTCCAGATGGTGCATTTTAACGCTTCGGCAACCCGGATGAATGATCCTTGATAAAAGGGGCATAAGTCAAATTGTGCGAGCCGGGTTCCAGCACCTGGCTTGTTATCATCTACTTTAGGCGCTATGTTTTATCTGCTTTGTAAAAGCAGATAACGGGACGCTAAAAACGCTACTGGCCAGACAGCCAGCATAAATTTTTAACAGATATGCTTTTAATTTTTTACAGCCATGGCTGGCGCATTGTGTAAATACACCATCATCAAATAAGGGAGATTATTCAATGTCTGTTACCACGCTTAATCTTGTTCAGAAACCGTCTTCCGCGATTTCAAAAACTCAGCGCCGGTACAAAGTCGGCTACGTACCTAATTTTGGCGACACCAGCACGCCTGCGCTGAATATCAGCGGCAAATGGTTGCGTGAAGCCGGATTTGATACCGGCACGCGGGTCTCGGCAGAAATTAGCGAAGGATGCATTGTGCTGCGGGTCGATAAGTCATAAAACGGAAAGGTGTGATTGATTGCTCACTTCTCAAAGGCAGCGTTGCGGGTTGCCCCTTGAATTCAGGTCAGGTGAGCATAAAACCGCCTGGCCTACTTTATTGGCAGAACAAGCAGATAACGCGGTTTCCTTCACCGCGTGAATTCAGTTGCCAATAAGGAAATGCCATCCGTTTAACCTCCTCAGGGTGCGACCCGGCAGGGCCGCAAACCGCCGTCGTTAACACTGCAAATACACAACATGCGTTTGCAGATATTCCTCGAGCCCATGACGACCATCAGCACCGCCGATGCCAGATTTACGCCAGCCGGCATGGAATCCCTGCATGGCTTCAAAATTCTCACGGTTAACGTAGGTTTCACCAAACTTCAGCTGACGCAGGGCGGTCATTGTGGTGGTCAGGTTCTGAGTGTAGATTGAGGAAGTCAGGCCGTACTCACAGTCATTGGCCAGTGCGATAGCTTCTTCGAGCGTTTTAAAGGTCATTACAGGAAGCACCGGGCCAAAAATTTCCTCACGCATAATCTCCATCTCTTGGCGCACGCCGGTAATAATCGTGGGCTCGAAGTAAAAGCCCTCGCGACCCGCCCGTTTACCGCCCAACACAACCCTGCCGCCTTCTTCTACTGCCCTGGCAACTTTTTGCTCAACCCGCGCCAGCGCGGCGGCGGTGATCAGCGGCCCCATATCGATATCGTTTTTTTCAGCCGGATTGCCAAACGTCACGTGTTGCATCGCCTCTGTCAGTGCGCTGATAAAGCGGTCATAAATCCCTTCCTGCACATAAACCCGCTCTGCGCAGTTGCAGACCTGACCCGTATTAATGACGCGTGAGCTGACAATCGCCTTCACAGCCAGATCGAGGTCGGCGTCATCCATCACAATGGCCGGCGCTTTACCCCCCAGCTCCAGAGAGACTTTGGTAACGTTTTTTGCTGCCGCTTCCATGGCGGCAATCCCGGCATTAACGCTGCCCGTCAGGCTTACCAACCCCACTTTTTCGTTGCCAGCCAGCTCCTGACCGATCTCAGGGCCGTAGCCGTAAACAACATTGAACACACCTTTTGGCAGGCCGATATCCGCAACGATCTGTGCAAACAGGGCCGCGTTATTGGGCGTCAACTCACTCGGTTTTATCGCAATCGTATTGCCGGTAATCAGTGCCGGCGCCGCTTTACGCGCAATCAAAAAAAACGGGAAGTTCCACGGTAAGATGCCGGTAGTAACGCCAATCGCTTTTTTAAAGACGAAAATATTTTCATTAGGACGATCGCTGTTCACAATCTCACCTTCGTAGCGTCGCGCCCATTCGGACATGTAGTCCAGGTAATCAGCGGTAAACAGCACTTCGGTTTTTGCCAGCCCCTGGGTTTTACCGCCTTCTGCCACGATAGTGGCGCTGAGTTCGGGTTCACGCTGACGAATGGCTGTGGCAATTTTACGCAGCCAGCTGCCGCGCTCCACGGCCGGTAAGGCTTCCCAGCCCGGCTGCGCGGCATCGGCAGCGGCGATAGCGTCTGCGGCGTCCTGACGCGTGCCTTGAGGAATGCGTGACAGTAGCGCTTCGGTAGCAGGATTAATCACTTCAATCCACTTATCGCTGTGATTAGGCACAAAAACACCATTAATGAAATGTTGATGATGTGTTGTCATATGCAGGGCTCCGCTTTTAACTCGTTAACGTTATGTGAAAACAGAGTGAAACAGATTACGACGATACACCTTTTTATCTTTGCCAAAGCCACACTGCAGATGGCAGGGAAGGGAAGAAAGACACGACGAAGCCAGCATTTCCACGGCGTGTTTTGTTATCTGAGCGGTCAGCGTCTTATAAAAAGGGTCGACGGGCTGAAACCCTGTATTCGCCAGCAAATGCCGGAACGCCTGGGATGGCGATAAGCCCGTGCCTGCCCGCGCAGTCAATGACGAAGCGGTAGGCTTTTGACGGGAGGCATCCCCGGCCAATTGTCCTTTCGGTTTGCCCTGCCACGCAAACGTCTCATTGCGTGACTGCAGTTAATAACATGCGCAGCGACTACTGCGCTGAATCGTAGAGTGCTTATCCAACATCATGCGATCTCCCGCTGATCACAGTATCCCCACTAGCCTTGAGTCATATCACAAACCTTTTCTGCCGACCGTTTTCCCTCTTCGTCCGCCAAACCATCTTTGCAGCGAACCCGCAGCTCAACTTTATGTCATTGCCACGTTAATAAGCGTGCTGGCAGTAAGATTAAAACTGTGCCGATCAACACAACAAACAACAAAAATATCTCGAATAATAAGCGGGTTAGGTAAAACGTCCGGTTACTGTCCTTAAATGTGAATTTGTGATCTTTATGTTGAACATTCACCGGATTTTGCCAGCGACCTGTGTTTTCCGGCAGCCATTCAAAGGCTGAGTGAAAGCAGCTCCCACTAGACTGCTGCTTATCAGGAAACGTCGGTTTCCTGTTTGGCCTCAACCTTGCGAAGGAATAACAATGAACAGTGCCATTATTGCCGGTATTTTCTGGCATCTGGTGGGTGCCGCCAGTGCCGCATGTTTTTATGCGCCGTTTAAACAGGTCAAAAAATGGTCATGGGAAACCATGTGGGCAGTAGGTGGCTTGATGTCGTGGCTGATTTTGCCATGGGCAGTCAGTGCCGTGCTGCTGCCGAATTTCTGGGCGTACTACAGTAGTTTCAGTCTGTCACAGCTGCTACCTGTGTTTTTGTTTGGTGCAATGTGGGGCATCGGCAATATTAACTACGGCCTGACCATGCGCTATCTCGGCATGTCGTTAGGCATCGGTATTGCTATCGGCATTACGTTAGTCGTCGGGACACTCATGACGCCGTTGCTGCAGGGCCGTTTTGTCGCACTCTTTAGCTCGGCTGGTGGCCGTATGACGCTGCTTGGCGTTCTGGTCGCGCTGATTGGCGTGGCAATTGTATCGCGAGCCGGTTTGCTGAAAGAGCGCGCGCTGGGCATTAACGCCGAAGAATTCAATCTGAAGAAAGGGCTGATACTGGCGGTTATCTGCGGTATTTTCTCGGCCGGCATGTCCTTCGCTATGGATGCCGCAAAGCCGATGCATGTTGCGGCAGCTAATCTGGGTATTAATCCGCTGTACGTGGCGCTACCCAGCTATGTGGTGATTATGGGCGGTGGTGCGCTGATTAACCTGGCGTACTGCTTTATCCGCCTGGCGGTTAAGCCGGAGCTCTCCCTACGCCGGGACTTCTCCGTGGCAAAACCGCTGTTAATTGCCAATATCGCTTTCGCTATTCTTGGCGGCACCATGTGGTATCTGCAGTTCTTTTTCTATGCATGGGGCCATGCCAAAATTCCACCGCAATATGACTTTGTCAGTTGGATGCTGCACATGAGTCTGTATGTGCTGTGTGGTGGTCTGGTCGGACTGATGCTGAAAGAGTGGAAATCTGTCGGGCGTCGTCCGGTTAGCGTCCTGTCGATTGGCTGCATAGTCATTATCATCGCTGCCAATATTGTCGGGCTTGGCATGGCTGCCTGACTCCGCAGAGATAAAAGCCTGATGCGTTAACGCGTATCAGGCTTTTGCGTTATCAGTTAGCGTGGCGCATTGCGGTACAAAACGTTGCCGCCAGGCACTGGGCGTCATGCCGGTTTCACGAGTAAACACCACCGAAAAATAGTTACTGTCATCAAAGCCGCAGCGTGAAGCAATCTCGCTGATTAAACTTTCCTGGGTGCGCAGTAAGTATTTTGCCTGACAGAGTTGAAGCTGACGCAAATAGTGGCCAATTGTCATGCCGGTTTGCTGGCGAAACAGCTGTTTAAGCGCTCGCTCGCTGAGTTGGTGCTGCTCGCAAAAGTGGGCGAGGTCAAACGGACGGCTGATATCGGCCAGCAGCGACGACATCAGCAGATCAAGCTGTTCGCCTTCCGGTAGCGCCCAGGAACGATCGGCCGCGTAACCGTGGCGGCGCAGAATCAGCGCCAGCTGTAAAAACAAGGCTTCAGAAAGCTGAATGGACAAGGGATCGTTTTTGCGGCTTTCCCGCTCCAGTTGGCTGATGACGCCACGCGCCAGCGCCATACCGTGGGTGGTTAATCGCCAACCGGACTGAGCATTCTCTTCCTGAGGCGGTATAAGCTGGCTCCAGTCAAGATCGAGCCGAAAGCGATCGCGGCAATAAAGAATGTTGTCGAGCGCCAGGTCATGGACGCTGTCATAGCTATGGCAGTCGCTGTCGCGAATATAAAACACATCGCCGCAGGTAATCAGCCAGGGGCGATCGTTGAGGATGTGCAGCCCGTTGCCGCGCCAGACAATTACAATCTCGCTAAACCTGTGTTGATGAGGCGGGAAAGAGGGTTGTGGCATACGTTCGGCCACTGCAATGGGCAGGTTTCTGGCAGGAAAGTAGTCCTCGCGCGACAGAATTAGCGACATATTAAAAGCTCCAGTTACCACATCTGTTGACGCTCCATGCGGGGCGCGTAGCCAAATTCACGCCGGAACAGCGTGGAGAAGTGGTTGCTGTCACCAAACCCACACTGATAGGCGATGTCCGTTATACGCATATCGCTGTGGCGAAGCAGATGACGCGCCTGCAATAACCGCAGCCGATTCAAATAACGCTGTGGCGTACTGCCTGTCTGCTGCTTCATCTGGCGGTGCAGCGTACGCAGCGACAGTGAAAAGCTGTCGGCCAGCGCCTCCCATACGATCTCTTCACTGTAATGCTCATTCAGCCAGTCAAGCAATCGGTGCAGTCTGGCTTCCTGGTCCTGCGCGTTGTCATTGCGAGCGGCCTCACGTAGCAACACCAGCATTTGCAGAAAGAGTTGCTCCTGATGTGCCTGACGTTCCAGTGACCACAGAGGTTGCTGCTTCATCTGTGTCACCAACTGCAAAGCATGACCCATCACTTTTTGATTAATGCGCCAGTGCGACGCGTACCGTCCGTCCTCTTCACGCGGCAATAGTGCCTGCAGCCCGGAAAGAAAGCGGAACGCCCCCGGGCTTCGGTACAGCACATTGGTCAGGCACAGGTTGTCGGTTTTTTCATACAGATGGCGATCGTGGTCGCGTATAAAGCACACGCAACCGGCACTCAACGCCTGCGGCTGACCATTAAACACATGAATACCGGACCCCTGTTCAACCAGCACAATTTCATGGAAATCATGGTGATGCTCTGGAAAAGCCTGCTGTGGCACGCGTGGCTCGATGGCAATGGCGTAATTTCCGGCGGGAAAGAAATCCGCGCTATGCAGAACGGTCATGGCTTGCTCTCCGTTAACAATGTTGCAACTGAGTCTACGCAGGCGCTGCGGACATCACCTTGAATTTTGAACGGGGCGGCGCAAGAAAATGGCGAATTATTTAAGATCGCCTAAGTGATTGATAGAAATGCGGCAAAGCTCACAACTCTATCGTCACGCGGTTCTGTGAGCTGTCTCACGAACACCTTTGCAAACCTGCCAGCGAAGATCCTCTGCTGGCACTGCGCCTAAGGTGGCAGGCCTGCAGGCTTTTTATTCTGTAGCCATGTCATTTCAGGAAAACATGCCATGAATATGCGTAACATCGTTGCCATTGATTTAGGCGCATCCAGCGGGCGCGTCATGCTTGCGCAGTGGACGTCGGACAGCCAGAAAATCGCCCTGCGTGAAGTCCGTCGTTTCGCGAATCAGCGGGTTCAGCGCGGCGGCTATGACTGCTGGGATCTGGATCGTCTGGAGCAGGACATTCGCGCCGGACTGCAGCAACTGGATGATGAAGGCATCGTGCCGGACAGCATGGGTATTGATACCTGGGGCGTTGATTTGGTACTGCTGGATGCAGACGGACATCGCGTTGGCGAAGCCGTGAGCTACCGTGACAAACGCACCGAGGGCCTGATGGCCCAGGCGATTGACGATCTCGGCCAGCAGGCGATATACCAGCGCACCGGCATTCAGTTTCTGCCATTTAACACTTTATATCAGCTGCGCGCGCTACATCTGCAGCAGCCGGACTGGCAGTCGCAGGTGAAACATGCGCTGATGATTCCGGACTATCTACACTATCGTCTCACCGGCGAAATGAACTGGGAATACACCAACGCCACCACCACGCAGTTACTGAATATTCAAAGTGGTGAGTGGGATCGTGACTTGCTGGACTGGGCTGGCGTCGACTCCGCCTGGTTCGGCACACCGCATGCACCGGGCAATAACGTGGGTTACTGGGCCAGCGCCAGCGGCAAGCGGATCCCGGTGATTGCCGTAGCCACGCACGATACGGCCAGCGCGGTGCTGGCCACGCCACTGATGCACGACGATGCAGCCTATCTCAGTTCAGGTACCTGGTCGTTAATGGGGATTGAAAGTCTCCAACCCTATGTGAATGCGACTGCTTTACAGGCCAACATAACCAATGAAGGCGGCGCGGAAGGTTACCGGGTGCTGAAAAACATTATGGGGCTGTGGCTTTTACAGCGCGTCTGTAGCGAACTGAACATCCGCGACTTGCCCCTGCTTATTGCGGATGCCGCAAAACAGCCAGCCTGCCGCTCGCTCATAGATCCTAACCACCCTCGCTTTATTAACCCAGACAACATGGTGCAGGCAATCCAACATGCCTGTGCTGAACAGGCGATGCCGATACCGCACACTGCGGCCGAACTGGCACGCACCCTCTTTGACAGTCTGGCGCTCTTATATCGTCAGACAATCCTGGAACTCGGCCAGCTACGCGGCACACCGCTACGGCAGCTGCATATCGTGGGCGGCGGCAGCCAGAATCCTTTACTCAACCAGCTGTGTGCCGATGCCTGTCAACTGCCGGTGATTGCCGGTCCGGTAGAAGCCTCCACGCTGGGAAATGTGGGTTGCCAGCTCATCGCGCTAGGTGAACTGCGTGACGTCGCGGATTTGCGCCGCTGCATCAGCCGTAATTTCCCGTCAGACATCTTTGAACCGCTCGACAACAGCGCGTTTGCGGCCCATCAGGCGCGCTTCACCGCGCTGCTCCAACCTGCTAAGGAACTTGCATATGACAAAGCTGATTGAACAGGCCTTTGACCTGGCGAAACAACGTTATGCTGAGAATGGCGTTGATGTGGACCTTGTGATGGCGCAACTGGATGAGATCCCGGTCTCGATGCACTGTTGGCAGGGTGATGACGTGCGCGGTTTTGAAAATCCCAACGGGCAACTCACCGGCGGTATTCAGGCCACCGGCAACTATCCGGGACGGGCACGCAACGCCGACGAATTGCGCGCCGACATTGAAAAAGCCATATCGCTGATTCCGGGCGCCTTACGTCTGAATCTGCACGCGATCTATCTTGAGAGCAGCCAACCCGTTGAGCGCGATGCCATCGAGCCGAAACACTTCAGCAACTGGGTAGCGTGGGCAAAAAGCAACAGGCTGGGGCTGGATTTCAATCCCACCTGCTTTTCACATGAAAAGAGTGCCGATGGCTTTACGCTGTCGCACGCCGATTCAGGTATTCGCCAGTTTTGGATCGACCACTGTAAAGCCAGTCGCCATATTTCGGCTTACTTTGGTGAACAGCTCGGTACGCCTTCCGTGATGAACATTTGGGTGCCGGACGGCATGAAAGATCTCACCATCGACCGCTTTGCGCCGCGCCAGCGCCTTGCCAGCGCGCTTGACGCGATCATCAATGAGCAACTCAACCCGCAACACCATATTGATGCTGTCGAAAGCAAACTATTCGGGATTGGTGCGGAAAGCTACACCGTGGGTTCCAACGAATTCTGCCTTGGCTACGCCAGCAGCCGGCAGATTGCGCTGACGCTGGACGCCGGGCATTTCCACCCGACTGAAGTGATCTCCGACAAAATCTCTACCGCGATGCTGTACGTGCCGCGCCTGCTGCTGCATGTGAGCCGTCCGGTACGTTGGGACAGCGATCATGTAGTGCTGCTCGATGATGAAACTCAGGCGATTGCCCATGAGATCGCCCGCCAGAAACTCTTCGATAAGGTGCATATCGGTCTCGACTTTTTTGATGCCTCAATCAACCGCATTGCCGCCTGGGTCGTTGGTACGCGTAACGCCAAAAAAGCGTTGCTGCGGGCGCTGCTGGAGCCCAGCGATCGGCTGCGTAGGCTGGAGAGTGAAGGGGATTTCACCACACGGTTGGCCCTGCTGGAAGAGCAAAAGTCGCTGCCGTGGCAGGCGGTGTGGGAAGCATGGTGCCTGCGTCATGACGTTCCTGCCGATGCCAGCTGGCTGAGCGACGTCCGTCATTACGAACAACATACTTTGCGTCAACGCTAAGGGATAAACCATGCAAAACATTCTGACATCCTGGTTCGTACAGGGGATGGTAAAAGCCACCAGCGATATGTGGTTGAAAGGCTGGGATGAGCGTAACGGCGGTAACGTTAGCCTGCGCCTGCTTCCCGAAGAAGTGCAGGACTTCGCCAGCGACTTTTATGCCGAACCGCGCTGCATTGAACTGAGTAAACCGGCACCGGCGTTAGCTAACGACTGGTTTTTAGTGACCGGGTCTGGCAAGTTTTTTCGTAACGTGCAGCTCGACCCGGCAGACAGTCTGGTGCTGCTGCAGGTGGATGACCAGGGGTTGTCGTATAAAATTCACTGGGGATTAAGCAACGGTGGGCTGCCGACCTCTGAACTGGCGGCGCATTTCCAGTCGCACAGCGTACGCAAGCAGGTGACTCAGGGAAGCGATCGGGTGATTATGCACTGCCATGCTACTCACTTTATGGCGCTGAGCTACGTTGTAAATCTGGATTCGGCACGCTTTACGCGCCTGTTGTGGGAAGGCAGCACAGAGTGTCTGGTGGTGTTCCCGGACGGGGTGGGCATTTTGCCATGGATGGTGCCGGGCACTGACGGTATCGGTCAGGCAACGGCAGATGAGATGGCGATCCACAGCCTGGTCATGTGGCCCTTCCACGGCATCTTTGGCGCGGGTCCTAATCTTGATGAGACCTTTGGCCTGATCGACACCGCTGAAAAATCATCGGAGGTTGTCGTAAAAGCTCTATCTATGGGCGGTATTCGTCAGAGCATCACTACCGCGCAGCTGATCGCGCTGGGTGAACGCTTTAATGTTAAACCCTGGCAGGCAGCACTGGATGCGGAGCGCAGCGATGTTACGTAAAGCTTTTGTCATGCAGGTGCATGCTCACTGCCACGATGAATACCTGCGTCGCCATTCACCCATCTGGCCGGAACTGGAACAGACGCTAAAAGCGCATGGTGCCCATCACTATGCTATCTGGCTGGATGCAGATCGTAACCTGCTGTTCGCCAGTGTTGAGATTGAATCAGAAGCCCGCTGGCTCGCGGTGGCGCAAACCGAGGTTTGCCAGCGCTGGTGGGCATCGATGAAAGATTTAATGCCGTCTAATGCGGATAACAGCCCGGTGAGTTCAATATTAAAGCCGATGTTTTATTTGCCTTAGAGAGCTGATGAACAGAACGACACAATCCCGAACCGCGCATAACCAAACCCGCTAGCCATAACGCGCTAGCCAAATGGCAAAAAACATAAAGCCCGCTCGGGTTTCCCTGAGCGGGTTTATCGATACAGATCGTAAAACGCTAAATGTCCTCGTAGCCATTCACTTAAACAACCGAATGCGCCTTCAGCTTTGCAGCAATACCGTATGAACCCCTCATTCCTTCGCGCCATACTTCTCTTTATCGCTTTACACCTATATAGCATTTAACCTATATCCCGGAGTTGTGTGGCCGATTAAAACAACGGATACGTTTGACTGCTGGTTTACCTCGCTTAGCGATATCGACAGGGCTGACGTGCTTGCAGCATTGTTGGTCCTGCGGGAGAAGGGGCCGGGTTTGTCCAGACCTTATACCGATAAGCTCAAAGGCTCCCGCTATAGCAACATGAAAGAACGACGTATCCAGAGCCGGGGCTATCCTTTACGGGCATTTTTGCCTTTGAGCCGGCCCGAACCGGCATTGTGCTTTGTGCTGGAAATAAGGTCGGCAATGAAAAACGTTTTTACGACGCGATGCTCCCGGTTGCTGACCGGGAATTTACGAACTGGCTTAACGCATTAAAAAATAAGGAGTAACGCGATGGGCAGAACGCTGGAACAGCTTATTGCGGATGAAAAAAATGACGTCGTGGATGAAGCTCAGGCGATGGCGACGGACATCCTGCTCAATATTCACCTTGCCGAACTGCGTGAGAAAGTACAAAAAACGCAGGTAGAAATGGCGCAGGCGCTGGGCATCAAACAACCTACCGTTGCAAGAATGGAAAAACCGGGGCACGACCTGAAGCTGTCCACGCTCAAACGCTATGTTGAAGCGACCGGTGGCAAGTTTCGCCTTGATGTTGAACTGCCGGATGGTTCTCACTACGGTTTTGTGCTTTAAACCCGCAGGGCCGTTCAACGTAGCCAGCCGATCGTTTCTTAGGGTTTTGCACGATGCCTGCGCGACGGCCCCAACGCATTTTCCATTCGCGCGGCGACGCTCTCAGCCAGGTGTTGCTGCGCGAGACAGCTATTCTTTGTCAGTCGTTAACGGATAAACTCGCGCTGCTTGCGGGCACCGGAAACAAAGTAAAGCCTGCGGACGGGTACTCGCACAATATAGGGCTCTTTTCGGATGAGGCGATAGTTGAATACCAAAGACGTGAATCGCCTGAATCAACAAGCAGAGACGGACCATAAGAATCGGTCAGTTCAGGGGTTTTGCAAGACGTGATACGACGGATTTTCAGGGCTGAAAAGGGACAGGTTTGTCGTGCCATTATCGAAATGAAATAAAAGGAATCGTACAACGCATTTCGCCGGACGCGTAGGGTAGGTCGATACGCGTCGGGGAAGATTTTCACGCTAACTTACGGCAACCTGGCTGAGCAGGTACGTTTCAGTAGGCCTGAAAACAGGAAGATGGCTCCTCTGACTGGACTCGAACCAGTGACATACGGATTAACAGTCCGCCGTTCTACCGACTGAACTACAGAGGAATCGTTTGAACGGGGCGCATATTATCGACGTCCCGCAGGCTTGTCAAAGCTCTTTTTCACAAAACTGTCTAATTGCTGAAATACTCGCCAACTCCCGCGTTTTAACCGTTTCGCTTAGCGTACTGACGCAATCGAATAGCTGTAATTTTGCACCTTTTATTCAGTAAACAGAATCTCTGTTTCATTTTTATAAAGCTTTGCACGACATTCCCTCACGAATGTTCTTTATGTTCGTCACATTTATTTCATTTTTAAATTGAAATACTCATAAATGGAATTTAAATTTCATTTAATCCTTTCTCTGTCAGCCCGGAGTTAAAATGAACAAAGTCAGAATCGGCATGATCGGCAGTGGCTATATCGGTCGTTGCCACGCGATTGCCTATGCCCAGGCACCCGCGGTGTTTGCGTTAAAAGGGGAGATCGTGCGTGAAATGCTGGCAGAGGTTAATCCCGAACTGGCCGCAAAGCAGGCCGCCACCTTTGGTTTTTCCCGCTCTACGGGCAACTGGCGCGAGCTGGTGAGCGACCCGAATATTGATGTTGTGGACATCTGCGCGCCCAATTTCCTGCATAAAGAGATGGCGCTGGCCGCCATTGCTAACGGCAAACACGTGTATTCCGAAAAGCCGTTATCCCTGACGGTGGCCGATGCGCGGGAAATGGTTGAAGCGGCCAATACAGCAGGGGTTAAAACCCTGGTGGGCTTCAACTATATGAAGAATCCGACCAGTCAGCTGGCAAAAGAGATCATCGCGCGCGGTGAAATCGGCGAGGTGGTGCACTTTTACGGCACGCACAACGAAGACTATCTGGCGAAACCGGAAACGCCACTCGACTGGCACTGCCAGAAAGCGCTGGCCGGGTTAGGCGCGCTGGGCGATCTGGCGGCGCACATCGTCAATATGGCGCACTACCTGGTGGGCAATATTGCGGAAGTCAGTGGGGATATGATGACGGTGATTAAAACCCGTCCTGACCCAAAGGATCTCAGCCGTCAGTTGCCGGTTGAAAATGAAGATCAGGCCAGCGCCTTGCTGCGCTTTCACAACGGTGCGCACGGTGTGATTGAAACCTCGCGTATCGCCTGTGGGGCCAAGATGGGGTTGACCTATGTCGTGACCGGCACCAAAGGTACCCTGCGTTACACTCAGGAGCGCATGGCCGAGCTGGAGCTGTATATCCATGATGAACCGGCGGGGCGGCAGGGCTTTAAAACCCTGCTGACCGGGCCTGCGCATCCGGACTATGCTAACTTCTGCGTCTCAGCAGGTCATGGTATTGGCTTTAACGATCAGAAAACGGTAGAAATTCGCGATCTCATTAATGGCATTGCCGCTGGCGACCCTATGTGGCCTGATTTTGCAGAAGGATTGCAGGTGCAGAAGGTGCTTGAGGCCATCGCGCTGTCGGCGGCAGAAAGGCGCTGGATGGCGGTATAGCCTTTAAGTGACATTATACAAAACCAGTCCATGATCCGGATGTGGCCCCGGGCTTAGTGCCGGGGCCGGTTGATGCTGATCAGGCTGAGACTTTATCCCACCACAGTTTATCCATCGCATAATAGCGATCACGCTGACTAACAGGCTGAGACAGATCGCGCTGCCACGGCTTATCCAGAATGTAATGCAGGTTCTTCACCTCTTCACATTCCCACAGCTTATCGTGCTGGAAACGCAGCGTTTTTAGGGCATTGTAGACATAGGAGAGCGGCAGCCACTGGCCTTTAAAAGCCTCGTTCAGCAAATCCTGCTCTGAAAAGGCGTACTGGCTCAGGTCCTCTATAGCGGCAATGCGCGCTTCAAGTTTTTCAAAAACGGCGTTATCAGGCTCCAGCACCAGAAAGCCGCCGTTGAGGTAATAATCCACATGTGCGGGCGGCGACTCCTCACGTTCCTGCCAGGTGTAGTGGCAGAACTCGGGCTGCCAGCTGTCGGGATAGGCCTCGATCTGATTCGGATTGCAGCGGCAGGCGTGGCAGGCGGCCAGCGCATGGCCACCCAGATCCAGCGAGAACAGCTCATCCATGTTCTGAAGTACCAGCATATCGGCATCCAGAAAGACCACCCGCTGATAGTCGGTCAACTGCCAGGCGCGCAGTTTGGTCCAGACTTCACCAAAACGTTCAGATGCATACTGCGGGTTCAAATCGCTGTGCGGATAAAGCCCCTCCACATGTTGGATTAAGCAGCCTTCCTCTTCCAGGATCGCGCAGTCTTGCTCATCAATGGCAGCGGTTGCCATCACGACCAGGGGCCAACGCGTTTGACTTTGAGTGAGTGAACAGCGCAGCGCTTTTACGCCGACCAGATAATCCGGTTGCGTCAGTAAGGTTACCCAGGCAAACATATCATCCCTTATCGAATTGATTAAACAGTGCAGCGGTGTAGTCGTTGCTCAGACGGCCTTGCGGATCGAACTGCTCACGCAGAGCACGGAAGGACGCCCAGTGCGGGTAGAGATCCTGCCAGCGGTACAGCGAGGCGTCGTAATACTTGCCCCAGTGAGGGCGACCGCCTTCTTCTGCCAGAAGCTTCTCCACCTCACTTAAAAAGTGCAGGCCCGCTTCTGAAAGGGAGCCGTCGTCGGCGTAATACACCACAAAGCCAAAGAAGCAGGTGGGCTGGTCAAAGGCCGGGCTGAGCCATGCCGATGACGCACCTGTACAACGCAGGATGATGGGATAGTGCATATGCGGGCGATTGTCGGCGTACCAGCGTTTAATCTTGCTGATGACTGCTGGCGTTTTTTCCAGCGGTACGCCAATTTCGACGTTGATCTGCGGCACGGCGATACCGCGACAGAACAGCTGATAGATGTCGCCTGTCACATCGGTAAAATCCCGAAAGCGCGTTACGGTACGGAACTGTTTGCCGCCCTTGCCGTGAATTTGGGTGTCGCGATGCATGTGTTCCAGCGTCTGATCGATCGTGTCGTTGAGGCTGTCGTCGCCTTCATCGGCGTGTTCCATCACCTCACGATCGTTCTGCGCATAATGGTGGATCTCCTCCTCGCTGGCCTGATGTGCATTCCAGACGTGGATAAAATTGTCATCCACAAACCACCAGGCTTTGCTGAGTTCGTATTCATCATTCCAGCGCAGCAAATCACTTTCCAGGCTGTCCGCCGACACCGCATTTTTATGGCAGGTGAAAATACGAAACGGCTGCGTGCGCAGGGTCACTTCGGTCACAATGCCCAGCACGCCCAGCGACACCAGTGCGGCAGGAAAATCTGCATCGCCACGTGACAGCTCACGGATCGAGCCGTCGCTCAGCACCATGCGAATGTGCTCAGCCTCATCAGCAATGGAACTCTGGTGCAGGCCCTGACCGTGAGTGCCGGTAGCCATTGCGCCCGCCAGCGTCTGAACCGAAATCACGCCGGGTGAGGAGGCGAGCATACGATCCATTTCCGTTAAGGTACTGTAGATTTGTTCCAGCGGGGTCGCGCCGGCGAACGTGACGCTGTGTGCATCACTGCGGATCAGGCCGGACAGTGCACTCAGATCCAGCAGCAAATCATCGGGGTGCACGGCCAGCATTCTGCCTGGGGAGTAGGTTTTACCGGTTACGCGCACTTTGCCGCTTGACTCACGCAGTAACTGCCGGAGTGCGGCCTCGTCAGCAGGGCGTTTAACCTGCTGCTGCGTACCAATCTGCGCGTTTTGCGCCCAGTTCCAGACTGCATCATCTTGTGGATCAAGGTGGGTCTGGCGAAGCGGATAAAGGTTGGCGTCTTTGCTCAAACTGCTTTCCTTACTTAAGTGATATTAAGAATACCCCTTAAGCATAGACTATCGCTTTCAACGCCCTGTGAGCCTACTGATGCCGACAGATATAACGCAGCGTGGCCGTCACCGCTAACTGGCGATTGCGGCTGATAATATCCTCTTCACTTTTGTCCGGACTGAACAGCGTATTAAACGTGAACCGGTTAGAAACCTGATGTACGCAGATACTACTGATAAGGCGATGTACATCCAGCGTGTCCAGCGGCTGAATAAACAGCCCCTGCTGTTGACCGCGCGTCAGGATGTCATCCAGCAGATCCAGCGCGCTGCGGTTAAGCTGGCTCAGCCGCACGGATTGTGAGATGTAGCGTCCGCGAGAGAGGTTCTCCATGCAGATCAGCCGAATAAAATCAGGATGCGAAACGTGATAATCGAAGCTGGCCTCAACCAGTTTCGTAATGGCCTGTCCGGGTTCCATTGCCGCCAGATTCAGGCCGGTTTCATGTTCCCTGATCTGCTGATAAACCTGCTCCAGCACATCAATATAGAGCTGCTCTTTATTGCCAAAGTGGTAGACCACCATGCGTTTCGTCGTCTGAGCACTCTCGGCGATCTGCTCCAGCCGGGCGCCCTGCATGCCGAACTCAGCAAAGATTTTGAGTGCGCCAGCCAGAATGCGTTTTTTAAGCCCTTCAGGATCGTTTTTGCGTTTTGTCGTGTCCGTCATAGTGCTCAGTGGGTTGCCAGGTAACGAGAAGGTAAGGGGGCGATATTACCACAGCGTAACCATGCGGGTGGGGATACAGCAGTAAAATCCCCTTTAAGCAGGATTAATCAGCCTGTTCTGAAGCCCCGTTATCCACAAGGCAGCCGTCACCTACCTGTTATTTCACCTGGTCGCTCAATTACAGCGTTTTAACAATCATACCCATGGCGGCCAGCAGCATCATCACGCCCACGACCCGGTACATGATCCGCAGCGAGCGCGGGCGGGTCAGAAACACGCGGACTTTCACCGCCGCCAAAATAAACATCGCGCCCACGGCCAGTAATACGGCAGCGGTAACGGGAACCAGTACGGCACCCCAGAATTTCAGTGAAATTGCCTCCAGGGAAATAACGAGCGGCAGTATTGCCAGATAAAAGGCAATCGTTTTGGGGTTGCCCAGCGTAATACTCAGCCCCGACAGCCAGGCGGAGACCAGTTGCTGACGGGTAACCTTCTGGTCAATGCTGATAGCATGGGGTTGATAAGACCAGAACTGCCAGGCCAGATAGCCCAAATAAAGCGCCGCCGCCCAGTTAATCAACGTAAAGAGCGCGGTATAGGTCTTGGCCACAATGCCCAGACCAAATACGGCCAGGGTTAAATAAAACACATCGCCCATTATCACGCCGATAAGCGCAGCAAAGCCTGCCAGTGAACCCCCATTGATGCTACGCGCAACGATCGTCGTCATCCCAGGGCCCGGAATCGCGGCGGCCAGTCCCAGCGCCAAAATATAAGGCAGTAATTCAGTTTGAAGCGACATGATGTTTCCTTCATTCAATAGGGATAAGAACGTTGTTTACAGGCGTGATTGCGTTAACAGAGCGTGCATTCTGGAAAGAATGCGATGCCGCTTGCTCATCCCGCTTCTGAGCATAAGAACCTGCTCTGTGCCGTTTAATGCCATTCCTCTGCTGCGCAATACAGCCTGATTAAAGTATGCCTGAGCTGGGCAGAAATACGTTGTCTGAATATCGCTTCTGTGCCGTAATTATGGCAATAATTTGCCTGTAAAATAGGTTAAACAGAAAGGATATGACTGATATGCCGCTTGATAAGACAGAGGTGAAAATTTTAAGCATCTTGCAGGATGATGCCCGGATGACCAATCAGGAGCTTGCCGATAAGATCGGTATGTCTGCCTCGCCCTGCTGGCGCAAAGTCCGCAAACTGGAAGAGCAGGGCGTGATAAAGGGCTATCGGGCAGTGCTGGACCGTAAGAAAACCGGCTCGGGCGTTATGGTTTTTATTCGGGTGGTCATTGACTGCCACAGCGAAGCTGAAGCGGAAAAGTTTGAGCAGCAGGTGACCGCGCTGGAGGATGTTGTGGCCTGCTACAGTATCGGCGGCGATGCCGATTTTTTGTTACAGGTGGTGGCAACCGACCTCGACTCTTACGCCGAGTTTGCCATGTCGGTGGTGCGCAGGCTGCCGCGCATTAAAGAGATGCAAAGTATGTTTGTTTTGAAAGAGATTAAACCGCTGACGGCCTATCCGGTTAAAAACCCCCGATGAGATGATTGGCTCACGCTTATGCCGTGTTTGTCAGAAGGCCTTTGTTATTTTAATGCGATATTGCGACACGGCGCTTAACGTGCAGGTCTGTTTTAGCCGGTGAGTTATAATGTCCGGTTTTTGCACCCTAAAGGCCGGTAAAAGACGTTCGCCCTTTAGGGATTTGAATACGGCTAGCGCGTTTCTACGACAGGCAGGCGAATATCATCATTGCAAACTCACAACGCGATATCACCTGCCTTTGTCATTTAAATACGCCATTGACGATGACGTGTTAAAGGCTCGGAAAATCGCGGGCTGTTTTAAATGGCCCGCCCGATTTTTTTCGTGCCTTTCATGTAGTAAAGATTGTGATAGTGACCATTTGAATAAATCACCACGAATCTGCGCGCGCCAACATAGGCGCCAAAACTGTTTTTTGCGTTAATCACGCCCGGGATGACCCAGCCAAACATCAGTTCTTCTTTATCCTCGGGCACATTCATTACCCAGGTATACCCTTTAAAAGGTTTAAAAAAGCGATAATGCGCGCTGTAAGGATCTTTCAGGTGATAATAAAACGTATTTCTGACATCCGTTTTATAAGTGTCTGGCAGCGTACCGTAGTTGGCGAGCTGCACCTGGAGGGGATCGGGTTCATGGGAGCGTGCTACACATCCTGTCAACATCATGGTTAAAGCAAAATACAGAATGGGATTTCTCATCCATAGCCTCTTAGGGGGACGTTTTTTATTATAGAGCGAAACACTAGCACCCGGTTTATATTTCGGTCTATAAACCGTTGATGAACGGATAATTTATATTCAGTAATCAGTTGGTCATGTGCATGGATCAAATGGGAAAAAGCGAAGGGTGTACTGGCTTGTTCTGGGAACCTGATGTTGGCAGCAATCGTCGTTCAGAGGCGACTGGAGAGTATAAAGATCAACAAAAAGCCCGCTCAGGTTTCCCTGAGCGGGCTTCTTTAAATCTGGCTCCTCTGACTGGACTCGAACCAGTGACATACGGATTAACAGTCCGCCGTTCTACCGACTGAACTACAGAGGAATCGTGCTACAGGGCGCATAGTAATGGAGTCGGCATGCTGAGTCAAAGCGGTTTTACCCGCTTTCGGATCGTTTGCTGAAGGATTCAGCAGCCTGGTTGTTTCATCCACAGTTTACCGCATGGCAGGGCCGTTCAAATCGTCAGGAAAGGCCAGTTCAAGACGCCGAAACAGTCTTATATAGATCATGTTTTCTGCAGGTTAGCCACTGTGTCGCAGCGCCGCAATGTGCCGCCTGTTCCGTGATAAACGGCTATGGTTAAAGAGAGCAAACCCAACCATGGAGATGCGAATGAACGAGCAACTGAAAGCGCAGATAGCCTCAAGGCTGGCGATTACGGCCGGGCAAAGGCAGCAGACGCGCACTGCGCTCAGCCAGGGCCAGCAGGCGGAACCGGACTCACGACGAGCGCAGCGCTATGCGTTTCAACAGCGGGCCCGCCAGAGCGTCATTATGGGCGCTAACGACTTGCTGCCGGTGTCATTTTTACAGCAGGGGTTACGCGCAGCCCGCGCCGTCGCGCTGGTCAGAGAAGATGGCATACCTAAGGGAAGTGGATTTCTGACCTATGGCAACCTCTTCGTCACGAATCATCACGTGCTGCCTGAAGCCCCCATTTCGGGGCGCATCACGCTGCAGTTCGGTTATCGCCAAGACGAATCCGGCGAAATTCTTCCGGGACGTCTCTATGCGGTGGATGCCGACAGCTTCTGGCTTTCCAGCCCGACGGAGGCGTTCGACTGTACGTTAATAGCGCTTGGCGAGGCGCTTACCGACAGCGGTGAGCCACCGCTGCCGCTGGCACTTAACGATCGTAATGATAAACATGCGCTGGGCATCAGCCTCAATCTCATTCATCATCCGGGTGGTGCGCCACAGCAAATCACGCTGCGCAACAATGCCCTGTTAGCACGTCACGAACAGTTTCTGCACTATGAGGCCGACAGTGAAGGCGGCTCGTCAGGTGCACCGGTCTTCAACGACGGCTGGCAGCTGGTGGCCCTTCATCATGGCGCCACAGAAGACAGCGGAAAATGGGTTAACGAAGGCATTCGCATGAGTGCGCTCACCGACTGGCTGAAGGGCGAGTTGCCAGCGCTGTCCCCGCATGGGCAGGCAATCCTGATGCAGGCGCTCACGGCCGATAATGCACCGCTACTGCCTGAGTCCAGTGCCGCCGCGCCAGATGAAAACTACTCTAATCGCGACGGTTTTCAGACAGACTTTCTGGCGGACAATCCTGTCGATCTGGCACAGATTATCGCGCCGCGTGCAGGGGAAGTCGCCCCTCTGCGTGACGGGCGCAACGGCGCTGATGCCAGGCTGAATTACGAGCACTTTTCTCTGCTGATGAATGCCGAACGACGGCTGGCTTTTTTTACCGCCACCAATATCGATGGGGCACGCTATATCAACATTGACCGTGGCAGTGGGCAACCTTCGCTGTTGCCCGAAGGTGACCGCTGGTATGAAGACAGCCGCATCGACAGCCGCTATGTTACTGGTGAGTCGTTTTATAGCGCGTTCAGTCGCTGGTTCGATCGCGGTCATCTCACCCGCCGCAGCGATCCCACCTGGGGCACGGCGGCCGAGGCGGTGCGCGCCAATAAAGACACGTTCCACTTCACTAATTGTTCCCCGCAGCATTTTCGCTTTAACCAGAGCGTGCAGTATTGGCAAGGGGTTGAGCGCTATATCCTGGAATACGGCGTGTTAAAAACCAAACAGCAAATTAGTGTACTGACCGGCCCGGTACTGAACGATCAACATCGGCAGTACGGGGATTTGCAGGTCCCGCTGCTGTTCTGGAAGGTCGTTCTGCGCATCGGTCCACAGGGCACGCCGCAGGCCACCGCACTGCTGGTCAGTCAGGATAAGCTGCTGGATGAGCCTCGCCGCGTGTTGCCGCTTTTACAACCGGAAGCGGTGCCGCAGGTGGATGAATATCGCGTGGCGGTTCGTTCACTGGAAACCCTGACCGGGCTTGATTTCAGCGCATTTCGCGACTGGGACAGCTGGCAGCCCGATCCCAGCCTGCTGGCCGAGCCTGTGCAGGCAAAGCTGATTATGACGTGGCCGGAGCTATTGTAAACGCGAAGAAAACGTCACTGGCTGACGCCTTAAGCTGGGGCTGCATATTCCCAAGGCGTGCGGTATGGGGATCTGCGGCACCTGCAAGGTGAAATGCCTGGAAGGGGAAGTGGAGATGAACCACAACGGCGGCATCACAGATGAGGACGTGGAAGAGGGCTATATTTTGTCGTGCTGTAGCATTCCCAAATGCAATATTGTCGTCGAGTTTTAAACCCATGCAGACGAAGGCTTGCGGGGAGCATCCTCTTTTTTCCGACGTTGAGGCGTCAGTGAACAGCGAACCTCATCGAGATTCGCTGTGTAATGCCATTGTAAAAAGCAGGCGGGAGCGCGTGAAAGGGGGGCTACTCCGGGTGTGGCGATTGTTGTCATACGTGCGCAACAACGGCAGCAATGCCAGCCTGAACCCTGTGATTTTCTGTGCTGTGGATCAGGGCTTTATTCCTGTGCCGGCACCCGTTGAACCGGGATGCTCTACGAAAACAGAAAATATGCTTCACCATGAACCCACAACCCGTTCTCAGACATGAAACGCCGCTACCATACCGCGCAGCGCCTGCGCCTGTTCAGACAGCGAACGCGAGGCTGAAGACGACTCCTCGACCAGCGCCGCATTGTTCTGCGTCACGCCGTCCATCTGACTCACCGCCACGCTGACCTGTGAAATCCCCTGCATCTGCTCGGAGGACGCCAGAGAGAGGGAGTCCATGGCCTCCGCCAGCTCGCCGACCATCCCGACAATTTTGATGATGCTCTGCCCGGTCGAGGAGGCCACGGCAACGCCGCTTTCCACTTGCTCAACGGCCTGTTCAATCAGGATCTTGATATCGCGGGCCGCCGTGGCGCTGCGCTGCGCCAGCGTGCGCACCTCACCGGCCACCACGGCAAAACCGCGGCCTTCCTCGCCGGCGCGCGCCGCCTCCACCGCGGCGTTCAGGGCCAGGATGTTGGTCTGAAACGCGATGCTTTCAATGACCGAGGTAATGTCCCGGACTTTAGCGGCACTGACGGAAATATCCTGCATCGTGCCAGACATCCGCTGCACGTCGGCCTCACCCGAACGGGCCAACTGGGCCGTATCGCGGGCCGATTCAGCGGTTTGCTGCGCGCCAGCGGTGTTGCTCTTCACCGTGGCGGTCAGTTGCTCCATGCTGGCAGCGGTTTCCTGCAGGGCGGCCGCCTGCTGCTCGGTTCGTGACGACAGCTCGGTGTTGCCCTGGGCGATTTCGTCGGCCGCCAGCGCCACGGAAGTGGAAGCATCCTTTATCTGCGATACCAGGCCGCGCAGCCTGGCCTGCATGCTGTCCAGTGAGGCAAGCAGGCTGCTGGTGTCGTTGCGACGCAGCAGCACGGTGGAGGTGAGGTCTCCGGAAGCGATGGTCGCGGCCAGCGCCTGAGCCTGTGCAGGTTCACCGCCCAGTTGGCGCATCAGCTTCCTGCTGATGACGAGACAAATCAGGGCGCCGGAAATGACGGTTGCAATGATGAGAACAATAAAGGTTTTGATAACGCGGCTGGCGGATGCGTTACTTTCCACGGCGGTGTTTTCAGCAAAGGCACGCTGCATGTCCGTGAGTTCGTTGAGACTGGAGATAAGGATTTGCTGAGGGGGACGAACAACGTTGGTCAGATAATCTGCGAGGCCATTCAGTTGTCTCTGCCTGCCCATGTTTGCCGCCGTCGCGAGTGTCGTGAGCGCGGCCTGTTCATTCTGCTGTACTTTCCTGAGTAGGCCAATTTCCTGCTGGTTATGGTCGCGTTCGATCATGGATGCGAGCTCAGTGCGTTTCTGGGTATAAACCCCTTTCTGAGTTTCAAAGCGGCCCCACTCATTCTCAATTGCTTTTTGATCAGAGAAGAGCGCCATGTTTCTCACCTCAACAAGCATGTTTCTCAGCGCCGTACCTGCATCATTAGACAAAGTCACTTTTTTAAGGTTGGTGTTGACGATCTCATCAATATTCTGACGCGTCTCAAGCAGATTGCTGATTGCAACCGCTGAACTGATGACGAAAAGCAGTATCAAAAAAGCAAAGCCAGCAGACAGTCGTGTCGATACCTTCATCATTCTCTCCGGTTATGGTGTTGTCGTACCCATGTTGTTTTCGGCAAAGAACGAGTGAACCTAAGTGTCCTTTTCAGAAACCGCAGAACGACGCTTTTTTAAGACGGAGGGGATATCGGTAGGGGCTGACGCCATAAAAGCCATTATTTTTATATCAACACATGACTCAAGACTTCTGTTGCCTGTAAACATACCTGACCACGCCAGCGCTATGGGTAGCGCTTCCTTGCCCAATGCTGTCGCGGACAGCGCCACGCTTTACAAACAGAAAGCCTTAGCCTTGTAGACGTTAGCCAAACCGGGCGCAGAACAGCGCGGAAGAGCCCAGCTTTCAACAGGATACCTCCTTTTACTGCGCCAGCCTGCAGGTCGGAATCTGAACCAACTTTTCCAGTTTAGTGCGGTTATGCGGGATTGATCTTCTTTTTCAGCCAGTTACGCATAGCGTCGCGCGGATGGCAGACGGAGTCAGTGACGGGCACCTGATGCAATGCGGGATTCTTTTTGGTCGAGGCGCTCTCGGAGAGGACAGCGGCGTGAACCGTCAGGATGGACAAGCAGAGAAAGACGCTGTGAATCAGTCAGTATAAAAGGCGATCACAAGGGGGATGCTGAGGCTTTTCACGTAGGGCTGGGGAACAGATTTATGACGCTATTATCGAGCGGGAATGATGCCAATCAGACTTGCTGTTTTGCCGAATGCGCAGGTTAACCCCACTACGCATCGGAAAAATTTCTCACGCAGACGTAATAAAACCGGATTGAAAGGCTTTAAAGCATGCCTGAAAACAAGAATTTGGCTCCTCTGACTGGACTCGAACCAGTGACATACGGATTAACAGTCCGCCGTTCTACCGACTGAACTACAGAGGAATTGTCAGAACGGGGCGAATAGTAGCGGCGCCGGTTAGGGATGTCAAAGCCCTCTTTCATGGTTTGCGTTTAAGTGCTCGTAAAAGCAGCGTATTGGTGAATATCAGACACATTCGCTTGCTTTTCAAACTGCTAACAGGATCTCACTTTAACGCCATTTCTCAGTAGATGTTAGACGCATGTCAAAGTTTTGTTATTTGACGATATCAAAACGCTTGTTTCAGTGCTTTTATGATAAAAATTTCAAAAAAGAAATATATGGAATAAACAAACTGCTTGGCGCCTGAAAGTGGGATGGACGTACCAGCGCCAGGACGATACCGTCAGCATGTTAAGTAAAATCATGCGGATAAGAAAAGCAGTGGTGATTTTAGCAAAAGCATCAACGTAGTCGTCTTACCTCAAATTTTCCATAAAAACGCCGGCGAGGCGGTGTGAATGTAAAAGATATTTTTCATTCAAAACGTAAATCGCTAGCAAGTTAACAAATAAGAAGGGTCCCTATGAACATCAAAAAAACGATTGTTGCCTCACTGTTAGCCTGCATGTTGCCCGCCGCTGCGATGGCGAAAGATATTTCCGTGGGTGTTTCTATGGCGGTGTTTGATGACAACTTTCTGACGATTGTGCGTAACGCTGTACAAAATGAGATGAAAAAAGATGGCGTCAAAGGCCAGATCGAAGATGCCAAAGGCGATGTGGCCCAGCAGCTCCAGCAGGTACAGAACTTTATTGGACAGGGCGTTGACGCCATCATTGTTAACCCCGTCGACACTGACGCTGTAAAACCCATTATCGATCAGGCGTCCAAGGCCGGTGTGGCGTTGGTATTTGTTAACCGTAAACCCCAGGCCCAGCTAGGCGACAAAATGGCGTTTGTGGGCTCTGACTCTGAACTGGCGGGCCGTCTGCAGATGGAAGCCCTGGCGAAGGCGATGAACGGCAAGGGCAACGTTGCCATTTTATTAGGTGATCTGGCTAACGAATCGACCCGCGAACGCACCAAAGGCGTGGAAGCCGTAGTGGCGAAATACCCGAATATTAAAGTGGTGCAAAAGCAGACGGCGAAATTCAGCCGCAACGATGCGGTAGATGTCGTGAGCAACTGGATGACCGCTGGCGATGATATCAATGCCATCGCGTCAAACAATGATGAAATGGCGATTGGTGCCATTCAGGCATTAGGCAAGAACGATAAACACATTCTGGTGGCAGGCGTGGATGGCACACCGGATGCGTTGCAGATGATCAAGAACGGCAAGATGGTGGCCAGCGTATTCCAGGATGCAAAAGGGCAGGGTGAAGGCGCTGTTCAGACCGCAATCAAACTGGCAAACGGTGAAAAAGTGCAGAAGATTGTTGATATCCCATTCCAGCTGATCACCAAAGACAACTACACCAAATATACCAGCATGAACCAAAAATAAACGTCTGAACCCGTAGTACGGAGGTGATGTATGACCGCTTTTGCGCTTGAAGCCGAAGGCATCAGCAAGTTCTTTCCGGGTGTGAAGGCACTGGACAATGTGTCGCTGCGCGTCCGCTCTGGAACGGTACATGCTTTGATGGGTGAAAATGGCGCGGGCAAATCCACTTTAATGAAGTGCCTGATCGGGATTTACCGTCCCGATCAGGGCACCATCAAGATTAAAGGGGAGCCAGTGCAGTTCAGGGACACCATGGATGCGTTACGTTCGGGTGTGTCAATGATCCACCAGGAGCTGAATCTGGTGCCGCACATGACCGTGGCCGAGAATATCTGGCTGGGGCGGGAGCCGATGAAATTTGGTTTTGTCGATCATGCCCGGCTAAATAAAGACACGCAGGCGCTGCTTAACCGGCTCAATATCAAACTGAAAGCCGACCGCATGGTAGGCGAACTGAGCATCGCCTCACAGCAGATGGTGGAAATCGCCAAAGCGGTGTCCTGGGATGCCGACATTGTCATTATGGATGAGCCCACCTCCGCGTTGACGGAAACCGAAGTCGCACATTTATTTACCATCATTCGCGATCTGCGCGAACAGGGTAAAGCCATCGTTTATATCAGTCACAAAATGGATGAGATCTTTTCCATCACGGATGAGATCAGCGTGTTTCGTGACGGCAGTTGGGTGGGCAGCGACAGCACCAGTGCGTTCACGCGCCAGTCTCTGATCACTAAAATGGTCGGGCGTGAGCTGACACAGCTTTTCCCTAAATTCAACAATGCCATCGGGGAAGAGGTGCTGACCGTTCGTCATCTGAGCTGCAAAGACCGCTTCACCGACGTCAGTTTCGGTGTGCGCCGGGGAGAAATTCTCGGTGTGGCAGGCCTGGTCGGAGCCGGGCGCAGCGAAGTGATGGAAAGCCTGTTTGGCATGACGCATTTTGACAGCGGCGAAATTCTGATTGACGGCATCCCGGCGAATATTGACTCACCGTCGGTCGCCATCGAAAAGGGCATGGCATTTTTGACTGAAGATCGTAAAAAGTCAGGATTGTTTTTGGTGTTGTCGGTGCTGGAGAACATGAGCATTGTCAACATGCCGGAATACAGCGGCAAAAGCGGCTTTGTCAGCCATGTCAAAATGGCTCAGGACTGCATGGATCAAATTCGCCGTCTGAATATTAAAACCCCTACCATGGATCAAATCATCAATAACCTGAGCGGCGGCAATCAGCAGAAAGTGCTTATCGCCCGCTGGCTATTGGCTCAACCGAAAATCCTGATCCTGGATGAGCCGACGCGCGGCATTGATGTTGGGGCAAAAGCAGAAATTTATCGTTTGATTAGTGAGCTTGCCAACCGTGGCGTTGCCATCATTATGGTGTCCTCAGAGCTGCCTGAAATTCTGGGCATGAGTGACCGCATCATGGTGATGCATGGTGGGCGCATTACCGGCATCCTCGATAAAGAAGAGGCCGATCAGGAAACTATTTTGTCGTTAGCATCCGAATGAGGCGCGAAACCACGATGAGTAATATGAAAGCCACGGCCGCTCAGGCTTCTGAGCAACAACCCTCTTTCCTGGCAAGCCTGCGTCACCGGGTTCCAAAGGATACCGGCATCTTTGTGGTAATGGTGGGGATTGCCTTAATTTTTGAAATTTTTGGCTGGTATGTTCGCGATCAGTCGTTCCTGATGAACACGAACCGCCTGATTTTAATCGTATTGCAGGTCGCTATCATCGGTATCATCGCCGTCGGTGTAACCCAGGTGATCATTACGACCGGTATCGATCTCTCCTCCGGTTCGGTGATTGCGTTGACTGCGGTGGTGGCTGCCAGCCTGGCGCAAACCTCAGATACGCTGACGCCGATGTTTCCATCCCTGGTGAATATGCCTGCGGCCGTGCCGATTGCTGCCGGCATTGGCGTCGGTTTACTGTGCGGGTTGATCAATGGCGTATTGATTACCCGCACCGGCATCCCACCTTTTATTGCCACACTGGGCATGATGGTTTCTGCGCGCGGTCTGGCGCAGTATTACACCCAGGGTAACCCCATCAGTTTTCTGTCCGATGGATTCACCTCTATTGGTCAGGGTGCCATGCCGGTGGTGATTTTTCTGGTTGTGGCGCTGGTGTTTCACGTTGCGCTGAAACATACCCGTTATGGCAAATATGTTTATGCCATCGGCGGCAATATGACGTCGGCCAAAGTGTCCGGCATTAACGTCAACAAATACCTGATCATCGTTTACACCATTGCGGGTGCGCTGTCAGGCCTGGCAGGCGTAGTGCTGGCGGCACGCGTCAGCAGCGGCCAGTCAAGCATGGGCGTGGGCTATGAACTGGATGCGATTGCCGCAGCGGTGATCGGCGGCAGCAGCCTAATGGGTGGTGTGGGCCGTATTACCGGCACGCTGATTGGTGCGGTAATTCTTGGTCTGATTAAAAGCGGATTCACCTTTGTTGGGGTGGATGCCTATATCCAGGACATCATCAAAGGCATCATCATCGTCGCCGCAGTTACCATCGATATGCGACGCAATCGCGCTAAACGCTAAAATACGCTGCCGCCTTTGCGCCGTAGCGGCGTTGGCACCAGGCGCTTATCCCAGTCACATAGTTTACTATGCTCCTGGGCCTAAGCGCCCGGCGCCGCCTTGCTACAACACAAATGCGTTTGCGTATTCGCCTTTCTGACCTTTTTAAAAAAACGTGAGCGTATTGAGCGTTACAGGTGGGAAGACGTTTCGAATCGATCAACCGCTCAGGCAATAAACCTGTTTCTCCTCAGCCAACAGTCTTAGACTTTTACGCAGCCACGCAGCCACGCAGCCACGCAGCCACGCAGCCACGCAGCCACGCAGCCACGCAGCAACCTAGCAACGCATCTCACTCTCTTTCTGCTTTTTCTCCTGCATAACCGGGCCGGACGCTGGCACGTCGATAACCTTTGCTGGCACAGGGCCGACGCTGCACGCTGGTTTGACATGTTTCGCACTGTTGCGGTGCAGCTCACCCTGTGTTGCCGCCTGAATGCGGCGGTGCTCCCCGACTTACCTCTTTGGAGGTACAGAGAAACGCTGTTTATTCTGATGCTTAGCAATTATTTCCCGACATGTTTCGCGATCTGAATAAACCTGGTCTGCATATTGCAATTCATCTGTATACAGGCTGGTTGATACGGATCAGCCAGAAACCTTGACGTAGCAACGGAGGCAAGATGAATTTAAGACGGCTGAAATACTTTGTGAAAATCGTCGATATCGGTAGCCTGACGCGGGCAGCAGAAGTGCTGCATATTGCCCAGCCTGCGTTAAGCCAGCAGGTTGCTACGCTTGAAGGTGAGCTGGAGCAGCAGCTTCTGAATCGCACCAAACGCGGCGTAACACCTACGGAAGCCGGAAAATTACTCTACAGCCATGCGCGCGTTATTCTGCGACAGTGTGAGCTGGCACAGTCAGCGGTGATGAATGCCGGTGAAGTGGTGAAAGGGCAGGTTTCCATTGGACTGGCTCCCGGAACGGCCGCCTCCTCGCTGACGATGCCATTGCTGCAAACGGTACGGGAACAGTATCCGGATATCATTGTTTATCTGCATGAAAACAGCAGCAGCGCCCTGAATGAAAACATTATTAGCGGGCAGCTGGATATGGCCGTGCTGTATGACCGTGCGCCGACGGCAGGGATCAACAGTCTACCGCTGCTCAAAGAAGATCTGTATCTGGTCGGCACCACCGCCTGTCCGGGTACCAATGTGGATCTGGCTGAAGTGGCACAGATGAGCCTGTTTTTGCCACGCGATTACAGTGCCGTGCGTCAGCGCGTTGACGAGGCATTTTCACTGCGCCGCCTGAGTGCGCGTATTATTGGTGAAATAGAGTCGCTTTCCACGCTGACCGCCGCGATATCCAGCGGGATGGGCGTCACCGTATTGCCGGAATCCGCCGCCCGGGCGCTGGTGGGTTCCACCCAGGCATGGATGGCGCGTATTACCAGCCCGACGATCAGCCTGCCGTTATCGCTCAACCTTTCACATCGGTTACCTTTATCGCCCCCGGCGCAGGCCGTTAAAAATATCCTGCTGTCGCTGCTGAACAAACCGCTGACGGAAAAACGGGAACTCACCCTGGTCAGCTAGAACGCCTGTCCTGACCCACTTTCTCTGAAGCAGGGCGCGTAGATATCGCGCCGCTGCCCTTTCTGTGACTGTCCATCAGGATGCAGCTCAACGTCTCCCGCCCTGTTCTATATGCTTCAAATGCATAAATAAAACTTTTTTAGTATTTCCAGTTATCGAAAATCCTTTTTACCCTCTGTTTATCGGATTGTGTAAAGAGAGGTAAATAGTGTGAATTTCCAGCAACTTAAAATTATCCGCGAAGCGGCACGACGGGAGTTCAACCTTACAGAGGTCGCAAGCACGCTATTTACCTCGCAATCGGGCGTCAGCCGCCATATTCGCGATCTGGAAGATGAGCTTGGGGTTGAAATCTTTATCCGGCGCGGCAAGCGGCTGCTTGGCATGACAGAGCCCGGGAAAGCGCTATTAACCATTGCGGAGCGCATTTTGGACGAAGCCGGTAAAGTCCGCCGTCTGGCTGACGTGTTTACCAATGAATCCAGCGGTATCCTTTCCATCGCCACCACGCATACGCAGGCGCGTTACAGTCTGCCGCCCGTCATCAAGGCGTTTCGCCAGCTTTATCCCAACGTCAGACTTGAACTGAACCAGGGCTCGCCGCAGGAAATTGTGAACATGCTGCTGGCAGGCGAGGTGGATGTCGGAATTGCCAGTGAGATGCTGGTGAATAACAGCAGCCTGGCGGCGTTTCCGTGGTTTAGCTGGCATCATGCCCTGCTGGTGCCGCACGATCACGAGCTGGTGCAGCAACAGCCGGTATCGCTCAATGCGCTCAGTCACCATCCGCTCATTACTTATCGCCAGGGGATTACCGGGCGTTCACGTGTGGACCGGGCCTTCCAGGGGGCAGGCTTAAAGCCGGACATCGTGCTCAGCGCACAGGATTCCGATGTGGTGAAAACCTATGTCAAACTTGGCCTTGGTGTCGGTATTCTGGCCGATCAGGCCTGTGAAACCGAACCGGGCGGTGAGCTGGTCAGGCTGGATGCCACGCATCTGTTTGAGGCTAACACCGTGTGGCTGGGGCTGAAACGGGGCCAACTGCAGCGCAACTATGTCTGGCAATTTCTGGAGCTGTGCAACGCCAACTTATCGCTTGAAGAGATTAAAGAGCAGGCACTGTCCTCCGCGGGTGACGATGAGCCGGTTATCGATTTTCAGATTTAGCGACCCTGAACATCCAGCGCCCTGGCGCAACGGCATAAAATTTTTTTTCTGCCGTAAATCTTCACAGCGAACGCTTTCTGGCCGGCAATAACAACATCCTGCGCTTCTCCCCTCCCGATAAAGTGGAAAGATCTGAACAAGGGGGGATGCGATGTCACGTATACAACTAAAAGATCACACGCTGTTGCGTCAGCAGGCGCTGTTTGCGGGTCAATGGCAGAACGGTTATCAGGGCGAAACGCTGCCGGTTATCGATCCGGCAACCCGTGAGACGCTGGCGACAGTTCCGGCGCTGGGGCGGAAGGAAACCGAGGCGGCGATCGATCATGCGGAGTCGGTACGCCATGACTGGGCCAAAACACCCAATGCCACACGCGCCGCACTGCTGGAAAAGTGGTATCAGTTGATTGTCGATAACGCCGACGATCTTGCCATCATCATGACGGCCGAGCAGGGCAAACCGCTGGCGGAAGCCAGAAGCGAAGTCTTGTACGGCGCCAGTTTCGTTAAGTGGTTTGCCGAAGAGGCGCGTCGCATTTACGGCGATACCATTCCCGCGCCCACGTCCGACCGCAGAATCATCGTGTTAAAACAGCCGGTCGGCGTAGCGGCAGCCATTACGCCGTGGAATTTTCCCATTGCTATGATTACCCGCAAGGTGGCGCCTGCGCTGGCGGCGGGTTGTCCGATTATCGTTAAACCTTCTGATCTGACGCCGCTGTCTGCCCTGGCGCTGGCGGTTCTGGCAGAGCGCGCCGGCTTTCCGTCCGGTGTTTTGCAGGTGGTCACCGGTATGCCGACGGAAATTGGCGCCGCCCTGACTGAAAGCCGCCTGGTGCGTAAAATTTCATTCACCGGCTCAACCCGTGTGGGTCAGTTACTGATGAAACAATGTGCCGACAGCGTAAAACGGTTGAGTCTGGAACTGGGCGGCAACGCGCCGCTAATCGTTTTCGATGACGCCGATATTGAGATCGCGGTGGCTGGCGTCATGACCAGCAAATTCCGTAACGCCGGGCAAACCTGTGTCTGCGCCAACCGGATTCTGGTACAGCGCAACATCTATGAACGCTTTTCCGCCCGCTTACTGGAAGCCGTGGCCACCCTCAAGGTGGGCGACGGATTTGCGGCCGGTAGCACCCTCGGGCCCCTGATCAATACCGCCGCGGTTGAAAAGGTCAATGCACATATCGACGATGCCTTACAGAAAGGGGCGACGCTGTTAACGGGCGGCATCAGCAGCGGAGCGGGAACCTGGGTTCAGCCTACCGTTCTGGGGCAGGTGACGAGTGAGATGCGCATTGCGCAGGAAGAGACCTTTGGCCCGGTGGCACCACTGTTTGTGTTTGACGATGAGGCGCAGGCATTGGCGATGGCGAACGACACGCCTTATGGCCTGGGCGCGTATTTCTTTACGGAGAATATTCGACGCGCCTGGCGGGTAGCGGAAGCGCTGGAATTTGGCATGGTAGGATTTAATACGGGCGTAATCTCTTTAGAAGTGGCGCCCTTTGGCGGCGTTAAATTATCGGGAATCGGTCGTGAAGGTTCACGTTACGGAATTGATGAATATCTGGAACAAAAAACATTCCATCTCGGCAGTTTGTAATTTAAGACGTAATACCTGAATTCAGGCGCCAGCATAATCGTTATGCTGGCGCTTTTTTTTGTGCATCAGATCTGGTTTTTGCGCCTTTTCTCCTTTTTAGTGCAAGTTTCATGCGCAATGCACCAAAGCAAGGCGGGTTTTTTGTGAGGTAAATCATCTGTTTAACGCTTCGGCAATTCCGCAATAAATCCGTCATTAATACGGCAGAAAAATTTTTTTGCGTCGTTTTAAACGCATTTTTATTTTTTTAACGGCTGGCATACTTTCTGCATTACCTAATTACTTATTCAGAAAAGCATTGCCGAAATTTAACCAATCCAGAGTGTGATGGGTGTAACAAATAAGGATTCTTCCATGTTGAGTTTCGACCCGGAAAGCGTGCCACTCCCGTTAGGCCATTATATCGGCGGGAAACATGTGCAAACACAAGGCGAATCTTTTGCCGTTAAACGCCCCTCAGATGGTCGTGTTTTTGCCACCCTGCATGAAGCCCAGGCGGACGATGTTGATCGTGCCGTGATGACGGCGCATCAGGCATTAAAAACCAGCGGCTGGTCAGGTTGTTCCCCCCGTGAACGCGGTCGGGTTTTGCGCCGCTGGGCGGACTTAATCGAACAGGATCTGCTGCTGGCCCAGCTTGAAGCACTTGGCTCAACGCGTCCGATCGCCGACGTGGTGCAGCATGAAATTCCCTTCACCGCCGAAGCCATTCGTTTCTATGCCGAATGTGCTGACAAATACAGCGGTGACCTGTTTCCCACGCGGGATAGCAGCCTGGGAATGCTGATTGCCGAACCCTATGGCGTGATCGGGGCGATTACGCCCTGGAATTTCCCCCTGTCGATGGCCTCGTGGAAATGCGGGCCGGCCCTGGCGGCAGGAAATGCGGTGGTGCTGAAACCCTCTGAACTCACGCCGCTTTCTACCGTGCGCATGGCAGAGCTGGCGGTTCAGGCTGGTTTACCCGCAGGCATCCTGAATATCGTGCAGGGCAGCGGGGCGGTAACGGGCAGCGCGCTCGTCAGACATCCGCGCGTGCGCAAAGTGTCTTTCACCGGTTCCACCCTGACCGGCGCGCGCATCATGAGCGATGCCGCACAGTTTGGCATGAAGCCCGTTACGCTGGAGCTGGGCGGTAAAAGCCCCCAACTGGTTTTCGATGATGCAGGGGATATTGAGGTGCTGGCGCAGCGTATTCTGCGCGGCTTCACCGCAAATGGCGGCCAGGCCTGCGTTGCGGGTACGCGCTTAATCGTGCAGCGCGGCATTGCCGATGCGCTGACGGAACGGCTGGCGGCGTTATGTCGTGAGGCCAGGCCAGGCGTTACATGGCAGGACACCTCGCGTTATGCACCGCTGATTGATGCGCGCCAGGGCAATAAAGTGCGTTCGGTCATTGAAGATGCCAAAGCGCAGGGCGCTGAGGTGCTGGTGGGCGGCGAACGCTTCGCGGATACCGATGAGGGCTGGTTCTGGCAACCCACGCTGTTAAGCCAGGTGAAGCAGGATAATCCGGCGGTACAGCAGGAAATTTTTGGTCCGGTACTGACCATTCAGACCTTCGACGATGAAGAGCAGGGGCTGGCGCTGGCAGCACATGATACGTACGGCCTGTGTGCCGGTGTGCATACGCTGAGCCTGCCACGGGCCATGCGGGCGATACGGGCGATTGACGCCGGTACAGTGTGGGTCAATCGCTATGGACGCTCCGGCGATTTCATCATTCCAACCGGCGGTTTTCTGGGCTCGGGTATTGGTAAAGATTTGGGACGCCAGGCGTTCCAGGCCTGCCAGCGCCAGAAAAGCGTACTTATCGATTTTTAAGCACCACACCTGACAATAACGAGGTTAATTCCATGGCACTGTTTAAACCCAAATTCATCACTTTTGATTGTTACGGCACGCTGATCTTTTTTGATATGGCAGGTGCAGCAAAGCGCTGTTTTGCGGAGCGGGTGGACGCGAATGCCATGGATGCCTTTGTCGCTGACTTTTCGGGCTATCGTCTGGATGAGGTGCTGGGTGCCTGGAAGCCTTACTACGACGTGGTCAGCAATGCGATTCAGCGCACCTGTAAAAAATGGGGCGTGAAATGGGAGCAGGCAGACAGTGATTTTATCTACACCGACTGCGCCACCTGGGGACCGCATCCGGATGTGCCCGCCGGATTAGCCAAAGTGGCGAAAGAATTTCCGCTGGTGCTGCTGACCAACTCGATGAACGACCTGATTCCGCATCACATTCCTCGTCTTGGCGCGCCTGTGCATATGGCGATTACGGCGGAAGAGGCCGGTGCCTATAAACCGCAGATGAAAGGCTTTGAATACATGCTGGAAAAACTGGACTGCCGTCCGGACGAAATTCTGCATGTGTCATCCAGTTTCCGTTATGACCTGATGACCGCGCACGACCTGGGCATTAAGCATAAGGTCTGGGTCAATCGCGGGCATGAACCGGCCAATCCCTATTATCAATACACCGAAATTAAAGATATTGGCGGCCTGCCTGGCGTCGTCGGTCTTTGAGGACACCGTCATGAAACTGGAATCGTACTGGCAAGCCACCGCCCCGTCGTTCAGCGCCGCCGCTAAAGCCCCCTTACCTGCACAGGCCGATGTGGTCGTGATTGGGGCGGGTTTTACCGGTGTGTCCGCAGCGCTGACGCTGGCGCGTAGCGGAATTAATGTGGTGGTGCTGGACAGCGGAGAGGTGATGAGTCAGGCCTCGTCACGCAACGGCGGCCATTGCAACACCGGCGTGGCGCAAAACTTTGCCTCGCTGGTTGGCAGCCACGGACTTGACCAGGCCAGTCGCTTCTACAAGGCATTTGACGATGCGGTGACCTATGTTGAGCAGTTAATTAAACAAGAGCAGATCGACTGCGATTTTCGTCTGTGCGGCAAGCTCAAACTGGCCAGCAAGGCATCCCACTTCTCCGGCCTGCAGGACGCCTGGACACTGATGCGCCGCACCGTGGATCCTGATATCCAGTTACTGAGCAAAGATGAGGTTCAGCGGGAAATTGGCGGTGGCGACTTTCATGGTGGACTCTTGCAACAGCATGGCGGCCAGATGCACATGGGCAAGTTTGGTGTGGGCCTGGCCGAAGCTGCGGTGCGCAGTGGCGCAAAAATCTATACCCATCATCACGTCACTCAGCTGGTACGGCTCGACGGCTATCGTCACCGGGTGGTCACCAGCCAGGGCGAAATCCTGGCCGACAAAGTGCTGATGGCAACCGGCTGCTCCAGCGAAGGCCCGTTCCCGTGGTTTCAGCGTCGTATTGTGCCGGTGGGCAGTTTTATTGTCGTCACTGAGCCACTGGATAACGCGCTGCTTCATGCGCTGCTGCCCGAAAACCGCAACTACGTGACCTCGATGAACATCGGTAACTACTTCCGTACCACGGCGGATAGCCGTCTGGTGTTTGGCGGCAGGGCGCGCTTCGCCATCAGCAATCCGACGTCGGATTCACGCAGCGGCGACATCCTGCATGCGGCAATGGCGAAAATGTTCCCCCAACTGGCTAACACGAAGATCGACTACTGCTGGGGCGGCATGGTGGATATGAGTGCCGATCGTCTGCCACATGCCGGTGAACAGGACGGGGTGTTTTATTCGCTGGGTTACAGCGGGCATGGCACGCAGATGTCGGTATGGATGGGCCGGGTGATGGCCGATCTGATAAGTGAGAAATCTCGCGATAACCCCTGGCAGCGCGAGGCATGGCCTGCACTGCCGGGCTATCACGGAAAACCGTGGTTTTTGCCGCTCGCCGGGCTCTACTACAAAGCAAAGGATCGCCTTTCATAAATTCACACTGTTTTTCAGGCCGCTCTGGGCGCGCAGTGAATGACGACTCGCCAGCCCGGCAGCGGAACGGCCAGCCAGTATGCGCCGTCTGAATGACGCAGGGGATGTTTCCATGTTCTCTCGAACACGTAATGAGGGTGTACAGATGAGTAAAATTGATAATAAAGAATCTGACGTAACCAATCCTGCTCTGACGCGGATGATCACGGAGGGCACGCTGTCCCGTCGCAGTTTAATGAAGCTGCTTTCCGCCGGTGCGGTGATGAGCACCGGACTGATCGGCTTTCCCGGCATGGCGCTGGCAGAAAGCAAACCGGTTCAGGGCGGAAAAATACGTGTCGGCATGTCTAACGCGTCTGCGACTGATACGCTTGATCCGGCAAAAGGTAGCAACAGCGCCGACTACACGCGCCAGTTTATGTTTTACAGCTGTCTGACAGAGGTCGACAAGTCAATGTCGGTTAAGCCCGGCCTGGCAGAGTCGGTGGATTCGGACGACGGTATCACCTGGAGCATCAAACTGCGCAAAGGCGTCACGTTCCACGACGGTAAGCCCTTTACCGCGAAAGACGTGATTTTCTCGCTTAACCGCCATAAAGATCCCGCCGTGGCCTCAAGTGCATTCAAGCTTGCCGAACAGTTCAAGACCCTTACAGCTGTCAACGACAATGAAGTTCAGCTTGTTCTCGTGGCACCCAACTTTGACCTTCCTTACATGCTGACGACATCTCCCTTCCTGATCGTTCAGGATGGCACCAAAGATTTCAGCAAAGGGATTGGCACCGGCCCCTTCGTGTGCAAAAGCTTTACGCCCGGGGTCAATACCGTGGGCACCAAAAACCCGAACTACTTTAAACCGGGGCTACCGCATCTGGATGAAGTGGAACTGCTGGGTGTGACCGATCAGGCCGCCCGCGTCAACGCGCTGCTGTCGGGCGATATCCAGGTGGCCTCGGGCCTGAAAGCGCCGGACAGTATGCGCATCAGCCGTACGCCGGATCATGCAGTGCTTGAAACCAAAGGTGGCATGTACACCAACCTGATTATCCGCACCGATATCAAACCCGGCAGCAACCCGGATTTCGTGCTGGCGATGAAATATCTGCAGCCCAGAGAAATCATCGTGAAAACCGTGCTGCAGGGCTTTGGCGACGTGAGTAATGACACGCCGGTTCCACCCTGGCATCCGCTGTTTAACGCCGACCTTAAACCGCGTCCGCTCGATCCCGAAAAAGCCAAATTTTATATCAACAAAGCGGGCATGACCGGGCAGACCATTGAGATTGTGACCTCTCCGCCGCTGGAAGGCGCAACGGAAGGGGCACAGCTGATTCAGCAGGTAGGACGCAATGCAGGCCTGAACGTCAACGTGCGTCGCGTGCCTTATGAAGGCTACTGGGGCACCCACTGGATGAAAGATCCGGTGGGCTACGGCTCGATCAACCCGCGCCCAACGCTCGATATGCTGTTCTCACAGTTCTACCTGTCAAGCTCATCCACCAACGAGAGCGGCTGGAAAAACCCTCAGTTCGATCAGTTGGTGATTGCGGCACGTGGCGAACGTGATAAAGCCAAACGCAAGCAGATGTACGGCGATATGCAAACCCTGATCTATGACCACTGCGGTACGCTCATCCCGGCATTTATCAGTTCCATGGACGGTTACAGCAAGAAGGTTAACGGACTTGAAGCCTGGCCATCGGGCATGCTGATGGGCTATCGCTTCCATGAGTTCGCCTGGCTTTCAGCCTGATAATCGTCTGAAGAAGGAGTTCGCCGATGAACCGATACATGATGTTCCTGATTGCCCGGCGCATTGGCGCTGGCATCCTGACCTTGCTTATCGTCTCGGCGGTGGTGTTTTTTATCACCAGCCTGCTGCCGGGCGATGCGGCGCAAATGATCCTGGGGCAAAACGCCACGCCGGAAACCGTGGCGGCCCTGCGCCAGCAGTTGGGCTTAGATCAGCCCCTGCTGGTGCGCTATTTCACTTGGCTTGGCGGTATGCTGACAGGGAATTTTGGCACCTCATTTGCCAGTCATCTGCCGGTAGCACAGCTGGTGGCGCAGCGCTTGCCTGCCACCTTTGAACTGGCTGCCACCACCACGGCAATTTGTGTCCCGCTGGCGCTGATTATTGGCATCGCGGCGGCCATGAATCGTGGCTCAAAACTCGATCGTGCCCTGGTGATTGGCACCATGGCAACGGTTGCGGTACCGGAGTTTCTGGTTGCAACCGTCGCGGTCCTGATTTTTGCGGTGAAGCTGCACTGGGTTTCGGCCATGTCGCTGGGCAGCCCCAATATGGACTTCGCCAGCTACCTTAAAGCCTATGCGCTGCCGGTGATGACGTTATGCTGCGGCCTGGTGGCACAAATGGCGCGCATGACCCGCGCGGCCATTATTAACCAGCTCGACAGCCCTTATCTGGAAATGGCCTTGCTGAAAGGCGTTTCCCCGATGCGGGCGGTGCTCCGTCATGCCTTACCGAATGCCGTTGGCCCTATCGCTAACGCCATTTCCCTCAGTCTTTCTTACCTGTTTGGTGGGGTCATCATTATCGAAACCATCTTCAGCTATCCCGGCCTGGCCAGTCAGATGGTCGATGCGGTCAGCAACCGCGATCTGCCGGTAGTTCAACTCTGTGTGATGTTGTTTGCCAGCTGCTATCTGCTTCTGCTGCTGGCGGCCGATATCCTGACTATCGCCTTTAACCCGAAATGGAGGAGCTGATGAAAATATTGCTTCCCTGGCGCATTTTTCAGTCACTGTCTTTATCGGGCCAGTTAGGCCTGGTGGTGACCTTGTTCTGGCTGATTATCGCGCTCTTCGGCACCTGGTGGGCGCCCCATAATCTCGACGACATTGGTGCGGGCCCGTTAATGGGGGGATTTACGCATGAAAACCTGCTGGGTACGGATTACCTGGGGCGGGATATGCTCAGCCGCATTATGTACGGGGCGAAATTTTCCCTTGGCCTGGCGCTGGGCGCTGCGGTGCTGGCCAGCCTGATTGGCACCCTGCTGGCGCTGTTAGCGGCGGTGACCGGGCGCTGGCTGGAAGAGCTGCTGGGCCGTATCAACGACGCCATGCTGGTGTTACCGGGGAAAATCCTGGCGCTGATGATCGTGGCAGTGTTCGGATCTTCATTGCCGATGCTGCTGATTACCGCGGTATTCACCTACTGGCCTGGCGCATTTCGTATCGCCTTTGCCCTGGCCAGCAACTTGCGCAATATGGACTATGTCCGCGCCTCCCGCCTGCGGGGAGAAAGCCGCTGGTACATCGCCATCCACGATATTCTGCCCAATATGGTGCACCCGGTCCTGGCCGATTTTGGCCTGCGTTTTGTGTATATCGTTTTACTGCTGAGCGGGCTGAGCTTCCTTGGCTTGGGCGTTCAGCCACCTTATGCCGACTGGGGAACATTAGTGCGTGAAAATATTCAGGGGCTGTTTGATGGTTCACCCGCCGTGTTGATGCCCGCGGTGGCCATTGCCAGCCTGACCATCGCCGTTAACCTGTTTATTGACAGCTTGCAAAGCATGCGTCCGTTGACGCTGGCAAAGGAGGGGGCATGAACGTGACGCAACATACGGCAATGCCTGTGATATCTGTCGATAACCTGCGCGTAACGGCGCATAACGACAACGGGGATGAGCTGGATATCGTGTCCGATATTCGCTTCACGGTGCAAAAGGGCGAAGTGCTGGCGCTGATTGGCGAATCCGGCTCGGGTAAAACCACCATTGCGATGGCGCTCATGGGCTATGCACGCCACGGCTGTAAAATAGCCGAGGGCAATATTCATGTTGCGGGGACCAACATCATGAATCTTACCCCCGCACAGTTGCGTGTTTTTCGCGGCAACAAAGTCGCCTACATTGCCCAGAGTGCGGCTGCCTCTTTTAACCCCGGCATGAAAATTATCGATCAGGTCATTGAACCGGTCGTGATTCACGGCACAATGACGCGCAAGGCGGCGAAGGCCAAAGCGCTGGCGTTGTTTCGTGAGCTGGCGTTACCCAACCCGGATACGATTGGCGATCGCTTCCCCCATCAGGTCTCGGGCGGGCAGTTACAGCGTTTGATGACGGCGATGGCGCTGATCAGCGATCCGGACGTGGTGATTCTGGATGAACCCACGACGGCGCTGGATGTCACCACCCAGGTTGAAGTGTTGAAAGCCTTTCGTCGGGTGGTCAAACAGCGCGGCGTAACGGCAATTTATGTCAGTCATGACCTGGCCGTGGTGGCACAAATGGCCGATCGCATCCTTGTTCTGCTGCAAGGTAAAATCGCTGAGTACGGCACCACTGCGCACCTGATTGGCGCGCCGCAAGCGGACTATACGCGCCTGTTGATGGATGCGGCTCAGCAGAAAGAGCGCCCCAGCCACTGGTGCCCGGCGAAAGCCGGTGAACTGCCGCTACTGGAAGTGCGCGATCTGTCTGCCGGTTACGGCCCGAAAGGCAGCGATGGCTTACCCAAAGTGCGCATCCTGGAAAACATCAATCTGACGCTCTGGAAAGGTCAGGCCATCGGCATTATTGGTGAATCCGGCTCGGGCAAAACCACCCTGGCTCACGCTATCGCTGGCCTCAATCCGGCCTGCCAGGGGCAAATCTTGTTTAATGGCTACACGGTGGCCGATCAGATGCAAAAGCGCACGGATAACGAGCTGCGCCGTATTCAGTATGTTTTCCAGATGGCGGATACGGCGCTCAATCCGGCGCACAGTGTGGAGCGGATTCTGTCTCGTCCCCTGACGCTGTTTCATAGTCTGAGCGGCATCGCCCGGCAGAACCGGCTGTATCAACTTCTGGATCTGGTGAAGTTGCCGCGCACGGTACTCTCGCGCCGTCCCTGGTCGTTGTCCGGTGGGCAAAAGCAGCGTGTGAATCTGGCACGTGCCCTGGCGGCAGAACCGGATGTCATTCTCTGTGATGAGGTGACCTCGGCGCTCGATACCGTAGTGGCCTCGGCGGTGCTGGATCTGATCAGTGAACTGCGCCGTGAGCTGGGATTGTCGGTAATGTTTATCAGCCACGATATGCACGCCGTGCGTGCCGTGTGTGACGAGATCGTTGTGATGCGCAATGGCGCTATCGTGACCCAGCTGGCACGCGGTAACTACGATCAACCGACCAGTGAGCTCTATTTCGAACGCCTGAAACGTGCGGTTCCTGAGCTACGTCAGGGCTGGCTGGACGAGCATGAAGAGATTCTGAAAGCCGAATAACCGGCACCGCCATTTTGGCAAGCAAAACTCATTTTGGGGCAGCTGAACCAGGGTCATTCTGCCCCAATACACGACGAGGTTGTGACGTCATGCCTGCACCGATTCGTTATGTACAGGACAGCCCGGACTTCCCGGATGCCGCTGATGTGGTGGTGATTGGTGCCGGTATCGCCGGTGCCGCTGCCACCTGGTATCTGGCAAAGCAGGGCCTGAAGGTGGTGCTGATTGAGAAGGGCCTGGTCGGGGCTGAACAATCCAGTCGCAACTGGGGCTGGTGCCGTCAGCAGAATCGCGATGAACGTGAACTGCCGCTGGTGATTGAAGCCTTACGAGGCTGGGAAGAACTCAGTGTGGAAACCGGTGAAGAGCTGGGTTTTCGCCGCAGCGGACTGGTTTACGCCACCCGCAATGAAGCGGACATCGCCGCCTGGGATACATGGGGCCAGATGGCCAAACAGTATGGCGTACGCAGCGACATATTAAATGCGCAGCAGGCGAAAGCCCTGACGCCGGGCAGCACTACAAACTGGCTGGGCGGCGTTTCGGCCCCCACCGACGGTGCAGCAGAGCCCAGACTGGCCGCGCCGGGTATAGTGATTGGCGCACAGAAAAAAGGGGCGCTGGTGTTTCAGCAATGTGCGGTGCGCGGGCTGGATATTTCAGCAGGACGCGTCAGCGGCGTGATAACCGAACGGGGAGTCGTCAAAGCCCCCCGCGTGATCTGCGCAGCGGGTGCATGGACGTCGATGTTTTGCCGTCGGCACGGCATCGATCTGCCGCTGGGGAATGTGATTGGCACCGCCTTTCGGACTCAGCCCATCGAGCAGGCCATTGCCGTTCCTTTTTATACCGAAAGCTTCGCCTGTCGGCCGCAGCTGGATGGCAGCTATACCGTTTCCGTATCGGGCCGTGGACGGCTGGAGCCCGGTGCTCAGGGCTTGCGATATCTGCGTCAGTTTTATCCCACGTTCAAAAGTCGTCGTAAAAATCTTACCCTGAATCTGGGGGTGAAGCCGTTCTTTCACGGCCCTGAGGCAATGGGGCGCTGGGATCTGGATGCCGTTTCGCCTTTCGAGCGGATGCGTATTCTGGATCCGGCTGCCGATGCCTGGGTCGTGGAAAGCGGACTGGCCGCCATGCGCCGCGAATTTCCTGCCCTGGCGAATCTCAAAGTCGCCCAGGCCTGGGGGGGAATGATTGACAGTACGCCGGATGCTATTCCGGTTATTTCAACGGTGGCAAAACTGCCTGGCCTGGTGCTGTCGGCGGGGTTCAGCGCACACGGTTTTGGTATTGGCCCCGGCGCGGGCCGCCTCGCCGCTGAACTGGCGACGGACGCGACGCCGGTGGTGGATCCCACCCCGTATCGTTACAGCCGTTTTATTGACGGCAGCGGACTTGATGCACCTGGCATGATGTAAGGAAAGCAAAATGACATTTGATATTCGTAGCATGACGACCGAAGACATTCCGCAGGTTTATGCGATGAGCCAGACGCTAAACTGGCCGCACCGCCATGAAGACTGGGCGATCGGCATTGAGCTTGGCGAAGGCGTGGTGATTGAAGATCAGGGTGAAGTGATTGGCAGCGCGATTCTCTGGCGCTGGGGCGACAAAGCCGCCACCATCGGTCTGGTCATTGTCGCAAACTCACATCAGGGGCGCGGGCTGGGCAAGCAGCTGATGCTGGCCTTGTTAGAGAAAGTTCCCGGCTACAATGTGCGTCTGCACGCCACCGAGATGGGGAAAGGCCTGTATGAAAAGCTCGGCTTCGTTGCCTGCGGTAAGATCCTTCAGTACCAGACGCCATCCCTGACGACGCTGCCCAGGGTCGCGATCCCGGCTGGGTTGACGTTGCGCAGCGCCACCCTTGACGACCGGGATGCGCTGGTAAACATGGACCAGGCCGCCCACGGGCTTTTCCGCCCGGCGCTGGTGGCGCATCTGATTACCGACAATCAGACCGTGATATTGCAGGATGATGAGCAACGCCTTAAGGGCTTTGCCAGCCTGCGCCGTTTTGGCCGTGGCTGGGTCATTGGTCCCGTTATTGCAGAAGATTTTCCGGTTGCGCAGGCGCTGTCGGCTGCGCTGATGCAGGGCATGAAGGGCGAGTATTTGCGCATGGATACGGATGCGGCTTTACCGCTGGCTCCCTGGCTGGAGAGCCTGGGCCTCACGAATGTTGATGCGCCCGTCACGATGGTGCGCGGTGAGGTCTGGGTAGCGCAAGGTATGCAGGCGTTTGGTCTGACCACGCAGGCCATGGCCTGATGCACGTTGTCTATAAATCTGAACCCCAGCGCGGCCTTTACTGGCAGCGCTGGCTGGCTGAACACGCGCCCGATATCCACTTACATCTCTGGCCGGAAACCGGTGATGCGGCTCAGGTTGATGCCCTGGTCGCCTGGTTGCCGCCGGATGACCTTATGGCCTGTTTTCCCAATCTGAAAGTCCTGTTTTCTGTGGGCGCAGGGGCTGAGCAGTTTGATCTGTCCACGCTGCCTGGCCACATCCCGCTGGTCAGAACGATTGAACCTGGCCTGACGCAGGGCATGGTGGAATACGTCACCTTTGCGGTGCTGGGGCTGCATCGCGACATGCCACGCTATTTCCAGCAGCAACGCCACCAGCAGTGGCAGGCGCATCTGGCGATGCCCGCCAGTCAGCGTCGCATCGGCATTATGGGCCTGGGCGAACTGGGCCGCGCGGCGCTGGCGCAGCTTCAGTCGATGGGATTTGACTGCGGCGGCTGGAGCCGTACGCCGCACCATATTGCGGGCGTGCCGTGCTGGCATGGTGACGATCAGCTGTCCGACTTTCTGGCGCGCAGCGATATTCTGGTGTGCCTGCTGCCGCTAACGTCCAGCACCCAGGGACGCCTGAATGCCGGGCTGTTCGGCCAGTTGCCTGCGGGAGCCGCACTGGTTCAGGTGGGACGCGGCCCTCAGCTAAATCATCAGGACCTGTTGGATGCGCTCGACAGCGGCCAGTTACGGGCTGCGGTGATCGATGTCACCGATCCCGAACCTTTGCCTGCCGGTCACGCATTTTGGACGCACCCGGCTGTGTGGTTGACGCCGCACATCGCCAGCCAGACGCAGAATGACAGCGCGATTAAGGCGCTTCTGGCTAACCTGCGTCGCTTTCAGCGCGGCGAGCCGCTGGTCGGCGTCGTTGATCGTTCACGAGGATATTGAAATGGACCCTTTAGTGGCATTGCGCCGTGATCTGCACCGTCATCCGGAGCTGGGCTTTCATGAAGCGCGGACCAGCGATATTGTCGCGCGGTTTTTAGAGGATCTCGGCATTGAGGTGCATCGCGGCATCGGTAAAACGGGCGTGGTGGGCGTACTGAAAAAAGGCAGCGGTTCACGCATGATTGGACTGCGGGCTGATATGGATGCGCTGCCCATGCAGGACAACGGCGAGGTGCCCTGGACCAGCCAGACGCCGAACTGCAGCCACGCCTGCGGTCACGATGGCCACACCATTATGCTGCTTGGCGCGGCAGCAAAGCTGACGCGCGAGGTCGAGTTTACCGGCACGGTCTGCTTTATTTTTCAGCCAGCAGAAGAGGGCCTGGCGGGCGCGAAGGCCATGATTGACGACGGTCTGTTCCAGCGCTTCCCCTGCGATGCGGTGTTTGCCCTGCATAACTGGCCTGAATTACCCTTGGGTGAAATTCAGACTCGCCCCGGTGCCATCATGGCCGCGGCAGACCGATTTGATATCACCCTGAAAGGGCCTGGCGGCCATGCCGCACAGCCTCATCTCACGCACGATACGCTGCTTGCCCTCAGTGAACTGGTGGTGCAGTTAAACACTCTGGTGCCCCGGGCGCTTGATCCCTGCGAACCGGCGTTGCTGACCGTGACGCGCATGCAGGGCGGATTTTCTCACAATATGATCCCTGCGGAAGCCAATATCACCGGCACGGTACGCACGTTCAACCCAGCGGCACAGGACATCATCGAATCACGTCTGCGGCACATGGCCGGGCACATCGCGGCGGCGCATGGATTGGACGCCGAGGTGAATTATTTGCGTTATTACCCAGCCACCATCAACAGCGAGTCTGAGGCAAGTCAGGCCCTCGCGGCCTTGCAGGCGGCAGGCATGACAGCCCGGCTGGCCCCTCAGCCTGCGCTGACCTCAGAAGATTTTGCTTTTATGTTACAGGCAAAGCCTGGCGCTTATTTGTGGATAGGATCGGCACCCAGCAAGCCGCTCCATCACGCCGCCTATGATTTTAACGACGCGCTCATACCCTACGGAATCCAGGCCTTTGTCACGCTGGCCTGTTATGCAACAGGGGCAACATTTCCCGGCTGAAATCCGTGGGATTTTGACACGAAATGCCGCGGCTGACGGAATTACGGCAGCGTCATTGACCAACAGATTGCGATACTTAAGCCAACCGAACACGACGTGGATGAGGTATAAAAATGCAGAATGTCCTGGCAGAGCAGCAAACCTATGCGGACAACAGCCAGTTGCTGGATGTCCGAGATCACAATGTGCCGCGTGGCATTATTACCGCTCATCCGCTGGTGATTGAGCGAGCCAAAGGCAGCGAAGTATGGGATGTGGAAGGCAACCGCTATCTGGATTTTGTGGGCGGTATTGGCGTCCTTAACGTAGGCCACAACCATCCGGCCGTGGTTAACGCCGTCACCCGCCAACTGGGCATGGTGTCCCATGCCTGTTTTCAGGTGGCGGCCTATCCGGGATACATTGAGCTGGCCCAGCGTCTGAATAAGCTGGTGGGCGGTGACGAGCACTATAAAAGCGTGTTTTTCACCAGCGGTGCAGAAGCGGTAGAGAACGCGGTGAAAATCGCCCGTTCTTATACGCAACGGCCGGGCATCATTGCGTTTGACGGGGCTTTCCACGGACGTACCCTGCTTGGCGTGACGCTGACGGGCATGTCTGCGCCATACAAACAGAATTTTGGTCCGTTCCCGGGGGATGTTTATCGCCTGCCGTTCCCGAATCCGTTGCACGGTGTGACTGAGGCCGACTGTCTGAAGGCACTTGATCAGCTGTTTTCTGTGCAGATTTTGCCGGAGCGCGTCGCCGCGATTATCATTGAACCCGTTCAGGGCGATGGCGGCTTCTTACCTGCAGGCCCGGCATTTATGCAGGCGCTGCGTCGTATTACTACCCAGCACGGCATTATGCTGATCTGTGATGAAATTCAGAGCGGCTTTGGCCGTACCGGTACCATGTTTGCCTTCCAGCAACTCGGTATCAAACCCGACATGATCACCACGGCGAAGAGCCTGGCCGGTGGCTTGCCGATTTCCGGCGTGGTGGGCAAAGCCGAGATTATGGACAGTCCGGCCCCAGGCGGGTTGGGCGGTACCTATGGTGGTAATGCGCTGGCCTGTGCGGCGGCACTGGCTGTACTGGATATCTTTGAGCAGGAAAACCTGCTGGCGCGTTCCTGCCAGTTGGGCGAGCAGTTAAACCAGCGTCTGCGCCAGCTTGCGGATAAATATGCCTGCATCGGCGATGTACGCGGCGTGGGCTTTATGCAGGCAGTAGAAATTCTGGATGTGGATACCCATAAACCCGACAGCGCGCTGACACAAAAGATCCTCGACAGCGCCTGTCAGGAAGGTTTGCTGCTGATCAAATGTGGTTTGCATCGCAACACCATCCGCTTCCTTGCACCGTTAGTGACCACCGATTCGCAACTCGAAGAAGCGCTGCATATCTTTGATATTGCGCTGGCGCGTGCGACCGGACGCTTAGGATAGCCGCTCTCTCTCATTGGAAAGGCATCATCCCGGCAGTGCCGCCAGCGTGCGCGCAGCCGCGGTCAACGCTGGCGCATTTTTTGCAAAGCGTGACAGGCCGGGAATTTTTTGTGTTACAAAAAAGTGGCGTACTTGTTATTTTAAAGTGGCGTATTTTAAGTATTGCTAAAAGTGCGCTTTACGCTCGTGTACGCAGATTATCGCCGGGTAGGAGCGAACATCCAGTACAGCTGTAAACAATGAGGGGTGCTATGAACGGCTTAATGAAACTCGACCGCATCGATATCAATATTCTGGTGCAACTCCAAAAAGATGGCCGTATCAGCAACGTCAATCTCGCCGATGCAGTGGGGCTGTCCCCGAGTCCCTGCCTGCAGCGGGTAAAACGGCTGGAGCAGGCCGGCTTTATTACCGGCTACGAAGCGCACGTTAATCTCACCAAAATTACCGATTCCGTCACCGTGTTTACCGAAGTCACCCTGAACGGACATCGTCGCGAAGACTTTATGAAGTTCGAAGCTGCGATGCGTGAAGTTGATGAACTGATGGAGTGCCATTTAATTACCGGCGGCTACGATTACCTGTTGCGCTTTATTACCCGCAGCATTGAGCATTATCAGGATGTGATTGAGAAGATGCTGGATGCGCAAATTGGTATCGATAAGTACTTCAGCTATATCGTGATTAAATCACCCGTCATGAAAAGCAGCGTGCCGCTGCGCTCACTGATTAGCAAGCATAACCCGATGGAGTTCGGCGTCTGACTTTTGGTTAAGCGCGCAGGAATCTGACAACCTCATTGCCTGCGCGCGCCTTGCCAGGGCTTATCAGGTTCAGAGCAGCTTAATACTGAGTCGCGTCGCGCTGCTGACAGGTCGAGCCTGATAGCCTTCGACAACGATGCGACTAAAGTGCGCCGCAAGTGAGCCTGCCTGCATCAACGGGATCAGATCGCCTGCTTCGGGACGATAGCCTTTGACAAACTTCACCAGCAGCGTGCCCCCCGCCACTAAAGGCCCGTTCACGATGAGACGGCCACCGCCCTGACCATCAATATCCAGTTCAAGACTGGCTTCGGGCAGCGCCGTGTAGCTTTTCACCTGTACCGGCGACAGGGCAGCAATGCGCACGCGGCCCTGATTGCCCACATAGAGATCACCCACGCCAAAGGCGCGGGCTGAACCGGCTTCCAGCACGCCACCCTGAACCTCCGTACCGCCGCTGTAGCGGTTCGCGCCAGTCAGCCTCAGGGTGCCTGAACCCTGTAAGGTCAGCTTTCCCTGACCGCCGATCGCATTCCGCCAGCTGTCGGACTGATTAAAACCGCCTTTAGCGGCGTCCATTGCTACTTTAACGTTGCCGGTAAACTGACCATATCCGTCGGCGGCGGCCACAATGTTCAGGCGTCCCCAGCCCTCAGCATCGTCCATGATCGGGTAGCCTGAGGCCAATGCGGTAGTTTTTAATACCACGCGCCGTTGCAGGGCGCTCAGATAGGGAAACCGGGTTTCCAGCAAAATCTCGGCCCCTTTGGGCACCACGGGGGGACGGTGGCGAGGGCCGATGGGGGCGAAACCAAAGGTCATGCGCCGCAGCGCCTGAAGGCGGTTAAGGGTGGGATCGGCGAAGCGATCGGCGCTCGGCGGCGCGGCATGGGCATAGGCAAAGAAGGTGGCCGGTTGCGTCGCGGTGCGTTGCCATAATGCCTGATGCGCCTGGGTGAAGGCACGCCTGGCATCCTCATGATAAGCCGTCAGATTTGCGGTGGTCACCGCCAGCGCCAGCATGCGCCCGCCGATGACGTCCAGAGGCGAGTGCATTCCGGCCACGATCCGGTTTTCGCCCAGCTCCATACCGCGGCTGACCATCTCCTGATAGCGCTCCGGCACCAGCCACGCCATGGTAAGGGCATCTCTGACGGCTTCCGCCGTGTGGCCGCTGATAAATCCGCCGTCGGTGGCGGGCTGTGGATTCTCCGCAGGCACAAGGGCAGGAACAACCTCCACCGCAGAACGCCAGCGATACGGACGCGCATATTTATAGAAGCGCTTCACCGGTTCGGTCGAGGCGTTGTTGCCCATTTCATTGAGAAAATCCACCACCAGACCGAAGTCGCGATTGCCTTCCTGACTGCCCACGCCGGTATTGTTGCCTTTATCCACGTACAGCACGGTGGTGGCATCAGCCGGAATGCGTGTCAGGGTTGTGACCTGCTGGGCCGCACTGCGCCATGCGCCCGTCAGTGGCCCCATGCCATCTGTGACGCTGTAGCCTTTGCCACGACGGTCGTCGTAATAGGCCGCCTCAGCCTGGGCTGCCGTGCGGCGTCGTGTTGTTGTCACCACATACTGAACATTCGCGGCCAGGACATGAGAATTAAGGATTGTGCCGCACACGGGGGCTTTGTCAGGCAGTCCCGTACAGTCAGAAGGCGTAATGGCTGCAAAACCCTCACGGGCCGGCGCGGTAACTCCCGCATCGACCTTCAGCGTGCGTGGGCGCCACAGGGCAAGAAAGCCGGATACCACGCGCACGCCGGCATTGGTGTCGAGCGTCGCAAACCGGGCATCACCACGTTGGTTGGTGGCGATATTGTCGATAAAAGCGGGCACGTCTGCCGCAGGCGCGCTGTCGGTGAAGCCCGGATCCCTCGGCGGGACAGGCCGTGCGGTAGCGGGCCGATCCTGACCCAAAACAGGCGTCGAAACCATGCCAGAAAACAGCGCCAGATAAATGCCAAAACGAACAGCAGCAGACATGATGAAAACCTTCCGGGCGAATGATGGCCCGGTATTGTGGCCGCAAAGCGTTAATGACACATGACAATCCCGTGACGATCTGACGTGAAAATTGCTTTCCAGATGGAGTTATAAAGTTTCCCATTTGTTGTGCAGTCTGCCCCACAAGCGTGCCCTGAACCGCCGTGACGCTGCCGGGGGTTCAGCGCGTCTTATCATAAGAATTCGATCTTGTATCCAAGGCCGTATCCCGACGGGCATTTACGCCCCATGACGTCGCGGCGGCGATTCCTGGCATGCTTCATGCAGTTTCTGTCCGGTAAGCCCTATCCAGTAGAACACAGGCGTGGAAAACGGATTAACACCCCGGCAAGGCGGCACGTCAACGCCACGCAATGCACACATGTCGGCGGCGATACGGCACGTTTTTCGTCATAACGATGGCGAGTACAGGATGAAAAACAGTGCCCCAACGCGGCTACCCGTGGACTGACATTGACCAGGAACTGACAAATGAAAAAACAGGCTTCCCCAACGTTAGAACAGGAGTTTGAGCACGAACCTGTGCCGCTCTCACATCGCCATCCGACCCGGTCGGTTTCGGCCGTCTGGTTTGGTTTTCCTATGATCCTCACGAATGCGCTGTTTGGCGGCATCATCACCTGGCACCTTGGCTTCTGGCCTGCGCTGCTGGCGATTGTGATGGGCAATCTGGTGCTGTTTGCCTACGTCGGTACGCTGAGCTGGTTTGCCGGTAATACCGGTATGAACTTTGCCCTGCAGGCGAAAAGAACCTTTGGCAGCAAAGGTTACATCCTCGTGTCGGGCTTCCTCTCGACCGTGGTGATTGGCTGGTACGCCTTTCAGACCGGACTGACCGGTACGGTGATTCATGAGACTTTCGGCTGGAATGCCCTGTCGGTGACGGCATTTGCCATGGTGCTGTTTACGGCCGTGACCTTTCTGGGCGTGCGCGCCTTGTCGGTGTTGGGCATGATTGCTGCGCCGATGTTTGTGATTCTGGGGTTTGTCGCGCTGTACTTCGTGGGGCAGACGCATGAATTTTCCAGCATGTTTCACTGGAAAGGCAGCCCGGCGGTGGCGGGGGCCATGAGCATGGGCACGGCGGTCACCATGGTGGTGGCGGGTTTTGCCGATTCCGGCACCATGACCGCCGATTTCACCCGCTGGTCGAAGAGTGGACGTGCTGCGGTCATTGCCGCCTTTTCGGCCTTTCCGGTCGCGAATCTGATCGCCTATCTGTTTGGCGTGATTATCGTTTCGGTTGGCGCGGCGGTCGATCCGCTGACCAACGGCGGCAACTTTCTGCCCATGCTGATGGGCCATGGTGATGTCCTGACCCTGGTGGCTTTCCTGTTTGTGTTTATCAACCTTGGCTCGGTATGTACGCACTGTCTTTATAACGGTGCAGTCGGGTTTAGCCATCTCTTTAACAGCAAGATGCGCCGCTGGACCCTGATTCTTGGCGCCATCGGCGGTCTGCTGGCACTGGCAGGCGTCTGGTCATATTTTCTCGAGTGGCTGAGTCTGCTGGGCGTGGTGGTGCCGCCGTTTGGTGCGGTCATGATTGTTGATCTGATTTTTATGGCAAAGCTGAGTGAACAGCGCCCGGCGCAACGCTTCCATGGCGCGGCTTTCGCGGCCTGGGCGCTGGGAAGCCTGTGCGCGGTCGTCGCGCATCTGGCGTTCCCCCAGTTTGGCGAAGCGGTCATCGGTCTGGTGACGGCCGCACTCAGCTACACCCTGATTATTAAATTACGTTCCCCCACGCCGCGACTGGAGAAGAACAATGCCTGAGTACAGTGTGAATTCCACCCCTTATGCCTGGCCGTTTGATGGCCATTTTAGTCCGGCCGACACGGCTCTCCTCGTCATTGATATGCAAACCGATTTTTGCGGCCCGGGGGGGTACGTTGACAGGATGGGCTACGACATTGGCCTGACGCGTGCGCCTGTCGAACCCCTTAAAGTGTTACTGGCACGTATGCGGGCGCTTCAGTTTCCCATCATTCACACCCGGGAAGGGCATCGCGCGGACCTGAGTGACTTACCGGCAAACAAGCGCTGGCGTTCGGCCAGGATGCAGGCGGAGATCGGCAGTGCAGGGCCGTGCGGCCGTATCCTGGTGCGCGGTGAGCCGGGCTGGGAGATTATCCCCGAGCTCGCCCCCTTAGCAGGAGAAGTGATCATTGATAAGCCCGGTAAAGGATCCTTTTATGCCACAGACCTTGAGCTGGTCTTACGCAGTCGCGGCATTCGGAATTTAATTATTACCGGTATCACGACGGATGTATGTGTTCATACGACGCTGAGAGAGGCCAACGATCGCGGATATGAGTGCCTGGTTTTGTCCGACTGTTGTGCCGCCACAGAGCAACGCCATCATGAAGCCGCGCTGAGCATGATCCACATGCAGGGCGGCATCTTTGGTGCCGTTGCCACCTCTGCCGCGCTGCTGGACACGCTCGGTCAGCCTTAACGGGCTGTTCTGCCAGCCTGTCGCCCTGAGCGGGACAGGCTGGCGCAAATTCATTTTTACGTCACCGTCTCGTCACCTCGCTGTCATCTGATCCCGTCACTCTGTTTCCATCCCGCAGCATCTTCGCTGTGAAATCCCTCTACTGATGTGAGGATTTAATTGTGATGGAGTTATCCAGACATCCGACCACTGTCTATCAGGCTGTTGCCGCGCAACTGGAGCAGGCTGTTCAGGAACGCTACCGCAGCGGTGACTATTTACCCTCTGAGCAGCAGCTGGCCGATCACTATGCGGTGAACCGCCACACGCTGCGTCGGGCGGTAGACGAACTGGTGAACAAGGGCCTGCTGCAGCGCCGCCATGGCGTCGGCATTTTAGTGCTGATGCGCCCCTACGACTATCCGTTACACGCTCAGGCTCGCTTCAGCCAGAACCTGATGGAGCAGGGCAGCGATCCCACCAGTGAACGTCTGCTGGCGGTGCTGCGCCCGGCCAGTGCCGACGTGGCCGCCGCGCTTGGCGTCAGTGAAGGCGATAACGTGATTCACCTGCGAACTCTTCGCCGTGTAAATGGCCTGCCGGTCTGCCTGATCAACCACTTCCTTGCCGATCTCAGCTGGTGGCCACAGCTGCAGCGCTTTAACAGCGGCTCACTTCATGACTATCTGCAGCAGCACACCGGTAAGCAGCTGGTACGCAGCCAGACGCGCATCAGCACCCGCCGGGCCCAGGCCAAAGAGTGTAAGCAACTGGAAATCGCGCTGCACTCTCCACTGTTGTGCGTGCGGACGCTGAATAAAACCACCGATGGCGCGATGGCGGAATACTCCGTCAGCCTCACGCGTGGCGACATGATCGAACTCACTCTGGAGCATTAATGAAACAGCAAACGGCCCGCCAGCACTGGCTTTCGGTGTTGGCACACAGCAGCGCAGCCGAGCTTGACGCGTACTGGCAGCCGCTCAACCTCAAGCCCGAATTTACCCTGATTCGCCCGGCCGAGATTGGCCTGACGCGTCTGCAGGCCCGCATGGGCGCCACCGGCAAACGCTTTGTGGTGGGCGATGCCACCGTGACGCGTGCGGTGGTGCGGCTGAACGACGGCACCCTGGGTTACAGCTATCTGCTCGGCCGGGATAAAGCCCATGCCGAACGCTGCGCCCTGATGGATGCCCTGTTGCAACAGGCCGACACCGCTGAACTGCTGCAGGAAAAAATGATTATCCCGCTGGCGGCCTCACGTGAAGAGCAGCGTCAGCTGCGCGCACGTGAAATCGCCAGCAGCAAAGTGGACTTCTTTACGCTGGTACGCGGAGACAATGAATGACTTTACTGGCAAGTTTTAATCACCCGGTTGCGGATGCGCAGCACGCCTTCCGCCGCATCCTGAAAGCCATGAGCGAGCCTGGCGTGATGGTTTCCCTGCCGCTGCAACAGGGCTGGGGCGCACTTTCGCCTGCCGCCACCGCCGTGCTGCTGACGCTGGTGGATCAGGAAAGCCCGCTGTGGCTGGATCCCCAGGTCGATAATCAGGAACTGCGCGATAACCTGCGTTTCCATACTGGTGCGCCCCTTACCGACAGCAATGACGCAGCCTTTGCGCTCAGCCACGCGACTGCTCAGCCCAATCCTGCCGACTTCGCCGCAGGCGACAATCTGGCACCGGAAAAAAGCACCACGTTGATTATTGAGGTGCCCGCACTGAACGGTGGGCTGGCGCTACGGTTGTCTGGCCCGGGCCTGCGTGAAGCGCGCGCCATTGCGCCCCAGTTGCCGGAAAGCGTGCTCGAATACCTGCGTGCCCGACCGCATCCGTTCCCTCAGGGCGTGGATCTCATCTTTACCTGTGGCGAAGCGATGATGGCGGTGCCACGGACAACCCATGTTGAGGTGTGCTCATGTACGTAGCGGTTAAAGGGGGCGAAAAAGCCATTGCCAATGCCCATCATCTTCAGGCCGATCTGCGTCGGGGCGACCGTGCGGTCGCGGAGTTATCCTGCGATCAGATCGCGCAGCAGCTTGGCCTGGCGGTAGATCGTGTGATGACCGAAGGCGGCATTTACGATCCCGCGCTGGCGGCGTTAGCCATTAAACAGGCCAGCGGCGATCTGGTTGAGGCCATTTTTTTGCTGCGCGCCTATCGCACAACCCTGCCACGCCTGGCGCAAAGCACGCCGCTGGACACCGGCAACATGCGGATCGAGCGGCGTATCTCCGCGGTTTATAAGGATTTGCCTGGCGGTCAGGTTTTAGGCCCAACCTATGACTACAGCCACCGGCTGCTGGACTTTACCCTGATGGCTAACGGGGAAACGCCTCTGCCGCCGCGCAGCGAGCAGGCGCTGCCCGAACACTGCCCGCACATGTTCAGCATGATGAGCGACGAAGGCTTAGCAGCGCGTGAAAGCGACGACGGCAGCGAACCCACCGACATCACCCGAGAGCCGATGGGCTTTCCCGCCTCCCGTGCCGCACGACTGCAACAGCTGGTGCGCGGCGATGAAGGTTTTCTGCTGTCGCTGGGCTATTCCACCCAGCGCGGCTATGGCCGAACCCATCCGTTTGCCGGAGAAATCCGGACCGGTTATGTCAGCGTCAGCGTTTGCCCGGAAGAACTGGGATTTGAGCTGGAGATTGGGGAAATGCTGCTGACCGAGTGTGAAATGGTCAACGGCTTTACCCACGATGGGGAAAGCGCCCCGCACTTCACGCGCGGCTATGGACTGGTCTTTGGTCGGGCAGAGCGTAAAGCCATGTCCATGGCGCTGGTGGATCGCGCCTTACAGACGCGCGAGCACAATGAACGTATCACCAGCCCGGCGCAGGATGAGGAATTTGTTCTGTCGCATGCGGATAACGTTGAAGCCGCAGGCTTTGTTTCCCACTTAAAACTGCCGCACTACGTCGATTTCCAGGCGGAACTGGAACTGCTGAAACGTCTGCGTCAGGACTATCAGGAGCAGCAAAATGGCTGAACTCAGCGGCTATAACAACGGCTACCTTGACGAGCAAACCAAACGCACGATCCGGCGCGCCATCTTAAAAGCGGTGGCGATTCCCGGCTATCAGGTGCCCTTTGCCGGACGCGAAATGCCGATGCCTTACGGCTGGGGCACCGGCGGGATTCAAATCACCGCCAGCGTCATTGGCGACAAAGACGTTTTGAAAGTCATCGACCAGGGCGCGGACGATACGACCAACGCCGTCTCCATCCGCCGTTTCTTCCAGCGAGTGAGCGGCGCGGCCACCACGGAACGCACGGTGGATGCCACGCTGATTCAGACGCGTCACCGTATTCCGGAAACCCCGCTGGAAGAAGATCAGATCCTGATTTTTCAGGTGCCAATTCCCGAGCCGCTGCGCTTTATTGAGCCGCGCGAGACGGAAACCCGCACCATGCATGCGCTGGAAGAGTACGGCATCATGCAGGTCAAACTGTACGAAGATATCGCCCGTTTCGGCCACATCGCCACCACCTATGCCTATCCGGTGAAGGTCAACGATCGCTATGTGATGGATCCGTCGCCGATTCCCAAATTCGATAACCCGAAGATGCACATGATGCCCGCCCTGCAGCTGTTTGGTGCCGGACGCGAGAAGCGCATCTATGCCTTGCCGCCTTACACCAAAGTTGAAAGCCTCGACTTCGACGATCATCCCTTCACCGTGCAGCAGTGGGACGAACCCTGTGCGCTGTGCGGATCGCGTCACAGCTATCTGGACGAGGTAGTGATGGACGATCAGGGAACGCGCATGTTTGTGTGCTCAGATACCGATTTTTGCCACCAGCAGCAGGAACAACAACATGCACAGTGAACAACCGCTGCTCGCGGTCAATAACCTCACGCACCTTTACGCACCGGGCAAAGGTTTCGAAGAGGTCAGCTTTGATCTCTACCCGGGCGAGGTGCTGGGGATTGTGGGAGAGTCCGGTTCGGGTAAAACCACGTTGCTGCGCAGCCTGTCTGCCCGGCTGGCCCCGCAGGCAGGCGCAATTCATTACCTGCAGCGCGATCTTTACCAGATGAGCGAAAGCGACCGTCGCCGCTTACTGCGCACGGAGTGGGGCGTGGTACACCAGCATCCGCTGGAAGGACTGCGTCCTCAGGTCACGGCGGGCGGCAATATCGGTGAACGTCTAATGGCCGTCGGCCACCGTCACTATGGCGAGATCCGCGCCGAGGCGAGTCACTGGCTGCAGGCGGTGGAAATCGCAGCGAACCGTATCGATGACCTGCCGACGACGTTTTCCGGCGGCATGCAGCAGCGTCTGCAAATCGCCCGCAATTTAGTGACCCAGCCGAAACTGGTGTTTATGGATGAACCCACAGGCGGGCTGGACGTCTCGGTGCAGGCGCGACTGCTGGACCTGCTGCGTACGCTGGTGCGCGAACTGAATCTGGCGGTGATCATTGTGACCCACGATCTGGGCGTGGCGCGCCTGCTGGCGCATCGGCTGCTGGTCATGAAGCAGGGCCGGGTCGTGGAAAGTGGTTTAACGGACCGCGTGCTGGATGATCCGCATCATCCTTATACGCAACTGCTGGTTTCATCGGTGCTTAACTAATGGCGACAGCGACTATGAAGACGCAACTGCGCGTGGAAAATTTGTGCAAAACCTTTGTGCTGCACAATCAGAACGGGGCGGCTCTGCCGGTGCTGCAGGATGCCAGCCTGGAAGTCAGTGAGGGCGAATGCGTGGTGCTGCACGGGCATTCGGGCAGCGGAAAATCGACTCTGCTCCGTGCCCTGTATGGCAACTATCAGGCCAACAGCGGCAGTATCTGGGTGCAGCATCTGGGCGAATGGGTCGATATGGCACAGGCACCCGCCCGCCAGATTATTGCCATTCGCCGGGATACCATCGGCTGGGTCAGTCAGTTTCTGCGGGTCATCCCGCGCGTGCCGACCCTGGAGATCGTCATGCAGCCGTTACTGGAACGCGGCGTTGAGCGCAGCTTCTGCGAAGCGCGCGCCAAAGATCTGCTGACCCGGCTCAATGTCCCGCAACGCCTCTGGTCCCTGGCACCCTCGACGTTCTCCGGTGGAGAGCAGCAGCGCGTCAACATCGCCCGTGGCTTTATTGCCGATTATCCCGTGCTGCTGCTGGATGAGCCTACGGCATCGCTCGACAGCGTTAACAGCGCCGCAGTCGTGAGTTTGATTGAACAGGCGCGCGCGCGTGGCGCGGCCATTGTCGGTATTTTTCATGATGAAGCGGTGCGGGAGCGTGTGGCCGATCGCCTGCACGTGATGCAGCCCTTCAAAACAGGGGCAGAAGCATGATCATCAATAATGTAAAGCTGGTGCTGGAAAACGAAGTGGTAGAGGGATCGCTGGAGTTTCGTGAAGACCGCATTACGAACTTTAGCGAAACCGCCAGCCAGCTCGCCGGCGCGCTGGACGGAGAGGGCGCGTTTCTGTTGCCCGGCCTGGTCGAGCTGCACACGGACAACCTGGATAAGTTCTTCACCCCGCGGCCTAAGGTTGACTGGCCGGCCCATTCCGCCATGAGCAGCCACGATGCGCTGATGGTGGCCAGCGGCATCACCACCGTGCTGGATGCCATCGGTGTAGGTGATGTACGCGATGGGGGGCACCGGCTGGAAAATCTCAGCAAAATGATTGGCGCGATTCGTGACAGTAACCGCAAGGGGCTCAACCGCGCCGAGCATTTATTACATCTGCGCTGCGAACTGCCGCATCACACCACGCTGCCGTTGTTTGAGGCGCTCATCTCCTCACCAGAGCTGTCGCTGGTCTCGCTGATGGACCATTCACCGGGGCAGCGCCAGTACGCATCGCTGGAAAAGTATCGCGAGTACTATCAGGGAAAATATCAGCTCAATGACGAGCAGATGGACGAGTTTGAGCGCGATCAGCTGGCGCTGGCCAGAGAGTGGTCACAGCCCAACCGCCTGGCGATTGCCGCGCTGTGCCGGGAACATGGTATTGCGATTGCCAGCCACGATGATGCGACCGAAGCGCACGTGGAAGAGTCGCACGGCGTGGGCAGCGCGATAGCTGAATTCCCCACCACGCTGGAGGCGGCGAAGGCGTCACGTTATTGCAATATGCAGGTGTTAATGGGCGCACCGAATATTGTTCGCGGTGGCTCGCACTCCGGTAACGTAGCCGCCTGGGAGCTGGCATCACACGGAATGCTGGATATTCTGTCATCGGACTATTATCCCGGCAGCCTGTTGGATGCGGCCTTCCGCTTAGCGGCGGATGAGCGAAACACGCTGTCACTGTCCCAGTCTGTTGCGCTGGTCACCTGTAATCCGGCGCGCGCGTTGGGGCTGGAGGATCGTGGCGTGATTACGGAAGGCTGCCGTGCCGACCTGGTACTGGCGCATACCCAACATGGTCATCCCCACATCCGCCATGTCTGGAGCAAAGGCCGGCAGGTGTACTGATGGCCCGGCTTATCTGGCTCATCGGCCCGTCCGGCTCAGGAAAGGACAGCCTGCTGGACCTGCTGCGCGAGGCGCCGCCTGACGGCCTGCTGATTGCGCACCGCTATATCACCCGCCCTCACGATGTGGGGGGCGAAAACCACGTGGCCCTGACGGAAGCGGAGTTTATCCGGCGCAAGGCGCTGGGGTTATTTGCGGTCAGCTGGCAGGCCCACGGTTTTCATTACGGTATCGGGAGTGAAATCGATGGCTGGCTGGCGTGCGGGCAGAACGTGCTGGTAAACGGCTCCCGTCAGCATCTGGAACAGGTTCGTGCGCGTTACGGCGCACGACTGTTGCCGCTGTGCATTGAGGTTTCGCCATTGGTGCTGGCCGCGCGTTTACGACAGCGGGGACGTGAGAGTGAAGAGGAGATCGTTCAACGACTGGCGCGCGCGGCGCAACATCAGCCAGAGGGCTGCCTGCGGCTGAACAATGATGGTGCGCTGGTGGATACGGTACAACAGTTACGACAGTTGCTGGCGGAATTCCCATGAAACTGACCTTGCTTGGTACCGGCGGTGTGACAGGCGCGCCGGTGTTCGGTTGTGACTGTCATGCCTGTTTGCGCGCCCGCGACGCTTCCCGCTATCGCCGCGCGCCTACCAGCGCGTTAATTGAGGCCGGACGCGAACGTATTTTACTGGATGCCGGTTTGCCATTGCTGGCCGAGCGCTTTCAGCCTGGCGAAATTAACCGAATTTTGCTGACTCACTATCATATGGACCATGTGCAGGGGCTGTTCACTCTGCGCTGGGGCGAGGGCGAATCTATTCCTGTGTGGGGACCGCCGGACGACAAGGGCTGCGATGACCTGTTTAAGCATCCCGGACTGCTGGATTTCCGCCCCGCTTTAACGCCTTACGTGGCACATCAGTTCGGTGAATTACAGGTGACACCACTGCCGCTTCAACATTCACGACTGACCCACGGCTATCTGTTTGACTGGCATGGATCGCGTCTGGCCTGGCTGTGCGATACCTGCGGTCTGCCGCCGGACACTGCCGATTTCCTGCGTGGACAACGGCTGGATCACCTGCTGGTAGACTGTAACGATCCCCCCGGGCAGGGCGGACGCAATCATAACGATTTGACCGCCGCGCTAAACATCATTGATGAACTGAAACCGCACCAGGCCTGGCTGATTCATCTGAGCCATCACATGGATAACTGGCTGGCAGAGCACGCCTTACCCGATGGGGTTCGGGCAGCCTGTGACGGCTTGTCGCTGTCTCTGGGTGCCGATTTGCCTGTCACAGTTTAATCATCTAACCGTAATACAGCCTTCATCCCCCGTGTTCTTAATATAGCGGTCTCTCGTCAGGTTCCGGCGGCGTGAGCCACAAACGCAAGATAATGACTCACGCCAGACAGTACCGACCAGATGGGTTAATGGGGCGCGGGTACAGAACGTAAACTGCAATAACGGAGAACATCATGGCACAGGCACTGCTTAAAACGGTGGTCGATAACGTCTCGTCATTGACCCAGTCAGGCGGGCAAAAAGTGTTATCTGTTCAGGGACTGAGCAAAGCTTACGGTAACAAAAAAGTCCTCGATAATGTCAGTTTCGATTTGCATGCGGGTGAACTGGTGGCGGTAATCGGCCGCTCTGGCGCAGGCAAATCGACGCTGCTGCACATGCTGAATGGCACAATCTCCGCCTCACAGGGCGCCATCGTCAGCCTGCACCACGGCGAAGCCGATCGCGATGTGGTGAATCTCAGCAGCCGCCAGATGCGTGAATGGCGCACCCAGTGCGGCATGATCTTTCAGGATTTCTGCCTGGTGCCTCGCCTTGATGTGCTGACCAACGTGCTGTTGGGGCGTCTCAGCCAGACCTCTACGCTGAAATCGTTTTTCAAAGTGTTCTCTGAAACCGATCGCGCCCGCGCCATTCAACTGCTTGAGTGGATGAACATGCTACCGCAGGCGTTACAGCGCGCCGAAAACCTCTCCGGCGGTCAGATGCAGCGCGTGGCGATTTGTCGGGCGCTGATGCAGAACCCCAAAATTCTGTTAGCGGATGAACCCGTTGCCTCGCTCGATCCTAAAAATACCACCCGTATTATGGATGTATTGCGTCAGGTCAGCGATCAGGGCATCAGCGTGATGGTGAATCTGCACTCGATTGAATTAGTAAAAAGTTACTGCACACGCGTGATAGGTATTCAGCGCGGTGTGGTGCTGTTCGACGGTCATCCTTCCGCACTTACCGACGGCTTGCTGCATCAGCTGTACGGCGACGAATTTAACCAGATCCACTAACTATCACAGCAAGAGAACAAGGCTAATGAAAATGAAAGCTTTCGCGTTATTGACTACAGCATTGCTTACCTTTGGCGTTAACGCAGCGGACGCACCAAAAGAGCTGAATCTGGGTATTTTAGGCGGTCAGAACGCGACTCAGCAGATTGGTGATAACCAGTGTGTGAAAACGTTCTTTGATAAAGAACTGAACGTGGATACCAAAATCCGCAACTCTTCAGACTATTCCGGCGTGATTCAGGGGCTGCTGGGCGGTAAAGTGGATCTGGTATTGAGTATGTCTCCCTCCTCGTATGCGTCCGTGTATATTCAGGATCCCAAGGCCGTCGATTTAGTGGGCATTGTGGTGGATGACAAAGATCAGTCTCGCGGTTATCACTCCGTGGTGATTGTGAAAGCCGACAGCCCCTATAAGAAGCTGGAAGATCTGAAAGGCAAATCTTTTGGTATGGCGGATCCCGATTCCACATCCGGTTTCCTCGTGCCAAACCAGGCGTTTAAGAAAATGTTTGGCGGCAACATCGACAATAAATACAACAACTTCTTTTCAAGCGTGACCTTTTCAGGTGGTCATGAGCAGGACATCCTGGGCGTGCTGAATAATCAGTTCGACGGCGCGGTGACCTGGACCTCTATGGTCGGTGATTACAACACGGGCTACACCTCGGGTGCCTTTGGCCGCCTGATCCGCATGGACCATCCGGACCTGATGAAACAGATTCGGATTATCTGGCAGTCGCCGTTAATTCCTAACGGTCCTATCCTGGTGAGCAATAAACTGCCAGCGGATTTCAAAGCGAAAGTCATCGCCGCGATCAAAAAACTGGATAAAGACGATCACGCCTGTTTCACCAAAGCCGTAGGGGGCCAGCAGCACATTGGCAAGACCTCGGTAGCGGACTTCCAGAACATCATCGATATGAAACGCGAGCTGATGAAAGGCGCGCGCGGCTAACGGCAGGGCAGTTTGCTTGCAGCCATCGTGCCGCCCTGAATAAGGGGGCGGCACGACCTCACCGGCGGGCTAGTCTGCGCGTCAACCTTGCCTGGATGGCTTTGTAACACATCAATCTGAGACACCTCACGTGACCGACTTCGAACGCTATTATCAACGTATCCGCCGCCAACAGAAGCGTGACTCGCTTATCTGGTCTTTGGTGCTGGTCGTGATTTATCTGGCGGCGGCCAATATGGCAGAGTTCAATCTGGTGACCATCTGGCAGTCGTTGCCGCACTTTTTTGATTATATCCGTGAAATCATGCCCGTTTTGCATCTGCCGCTCCTGTTTGCCGATGGCAAAACGGAAGGGTCGCTGGCCTACTGGGGCTATCGTCTGAATATTCAGCTACCGCTGATCTGGGAAACCCTCCAGCTGGCGCTGGCCTCCACGCTGGTTGCCGTGGTGATTGCCGGTATCCTGGCGTTTTTTGCGGCCGATAATACGCAAACGCCCGCCAGCCTGCGCATGGGCATTCGCGCCTTTGTCGCATTTTTACGCACCATGCCTGAACTGGCCTGGGCGGTAATGTTTGTGATGGCGTTTGGCATCGGGGCGATTCCCGGCTTTCTGGCGCTGGCCCTGCATACTATCGGTAGCCTGACCAAACTGTTTTATGAAGCCATCGAATCGGCGTCGGATAAGCCGGTACGCGGGCTGGCGGCCTGCGGAGCCAGCAAGCTGCAACGGATGCGCTTTGCGTTCTGGCCCCAGGTCAAGCCCACCTTTTTGTCTTACAGCTTTATGCGCCTGGAGGTTAACTTCCGCTCATCGACCATTCTGGGGCTGGTCGGGGCAGGCGGGATCGGCCAGGAGTTAATGACCAACATTAAGCTGGATCGCTTCGATCAGGTCAGCATGACGCTGCTGTTGATTCTGATTGTGGTGTCGTTACTGGATACGGTTTCTGGCCGCCTGCGCCGCCGTGTCGTGGAGGAATAAATATGGTTACTCTCGCGCCGGATATCACGGCGATGAAGCAGCAGCATCATGAACTCTTCGCTGCGCAGCACCGCTATCTGCGCCGTCTGGCCATGCTGGCGCTGGCGCTGGTGCTTTATTACGTCTTTTTCTTTATGGTCTACGGTATCGAGTGGGGCCGCCTGCTGGTTGGCTGTCAGCAGCTGGGACGCTACTTTCTGCGTATGTTTGTCTGGCAAGACTTTGCCAACTGGCCCTTTGGCTACTATTTCTCTCAGGTCGGGATTACGCTGGCGATCGTGTTTGCCGGCACGATAACCGCCACGCTGCTGGCGCTGCCGCTGTCCTTTCTGGCGGCGCGTAATGTGATGCACGATAAAGTTGCCAGACCGATTGCTTTCCTGATGCGCCGCCTGTTCGACATGCTGCGCGGCATTGATATGGCGATCTGGGGCCTGATCTTTGTGCGTGCCGTCGGCATGGGGCCGTTAGCCGGGGTGCTGGCGATTATCCTGCAGGACGTTGGCCTGTTAGGTAAGCTCTATTCGGAAGGACATGAAGCGGTGGAGCGTTCCCCGAGTCGTGGGCTGGGTGCACTGGGGGCGAACAGCCTGCAGAAACACCGTTTCGGCATCTTCACCCAGTCGTTTCCGCAGTTTCTGGCGCTCAGCCTTTACCAAATCGAGTCGAATACTCGCTCAGCAGCGGTGCTCGGCTTTGTTGGCGCAGGCGGTGTCGGCCTGGTTTATGCTGAGAATATGCGTCTGTGGAACTGGGATGTGGTGATGTTCCTGACGTTGATTCTGGTGGTCGTGGTGATGATCATGGATGCCATCTCAAGCCGCCTGCGTAAGCGTTATATCATTGGGAAACCGGTGCCGTTGTGGCAGCCTGGCGGGCACGATTAAGCCTTGCACTCCGCTGCCAGGCGCGCTGCAGCGCCTCCACCAACTGTGCCGCCTGCCAGGGTTTCGCCAGCCGCTCACACAGCGGCAGCGTAACGGGCTGGTGGCGCAGGTCCTGGCCGCTGATCAGCAAGGTTGCCAGCTGTGGCCACTTTTGCTGCGCCTGACGAATGACCTCTGCGCCGTTTATCTCACCGGGCAACATCAAATCGCTGATTAACAGATCGATATCGGGTGTCTGGTGCAACAGCGCCAGCGCCTCTTCGCCGGTCGCGCACTCCAGCGTCAGATAGCCGAGTTGATGCAGGTGCTCGCACAGGGTTTGCCGCACCGCCGGTTCATCATCCAGTACCAGAATCAGACGATCGTCTGCAGCCGCGGGGTGAGACGGGGCAGGGACGGGGGGCCGGGCGGCTGCGGCATCGGGCGCGCGCGGCAGCAACAGCCGCACCGTTGTGCCCTGACCGGGGGCCGTTTCCAGCTCCACCTGTCCACCCGACTGGCGGACAAAGCCGTACACCATCGACAGTCCCAGCCCGCTCCCGGTTCCGGTGGTCTTAGTGGTGAAGAAGGGTTCGAACACCTGAGCACGCACCTCGTCGGACATGCCGCAGCCGTGATCGATCACTTCGATGGTCACCCGGTCACGTTTTTCCCCTTGTTCGCTTCGCCGCTGATTCCAGATGCGCAGGCGGATTTCGCCGCTTTGGCCACCCATCGCATCCCTGGCATTGACCACCAGATTCATCACCGCATTCTCCAGCTGGCTGGCATCTATCCAGGCCGGCCAGCCGGGGCGCTGGGCATCGATGATCAGATGCTGACCGGGCAGCAGCGAATGCTGAAGCAGCCCCTGTAGATTCTCGATCAATGTCACCACGGAAACCGCGTGGGGATTCAGGGTTTGTTTGCGTGAAAAGGCCAGCAGCCGTTGGGTCAGAAGTGCCGCTCTGTCCGCCGCCTGGCGGGCTCGTTCAATCCGGCTGGCGACGGGGCCGGGTGCCAGTTGCCCCTCGGTTAACGCCAGGCTGCCGATGATAACGGCCAGCAGGTTATTAAAATCATGGGCGATGCCGCCGGTCAACTGGCCCACCGCTTTCATTTTCTGACTGTGCACCAGCGCCTCTTCCAGCACCTTACGCGAAGTGCGCTCCAGCACCGTATTGACCATTCCGCGCCGTGGTACCGGGCTGAAACGCAGTTCCAGCGTGCGGCCGTCTGCCAGCCTCACTTCCTGGGGTTCCGCTAAATCGTGCAACTGCACATTAAGCGGCGCCAGCAAGTGCTGATAGTGCAAACCGCGATGCAGATCGCGGGGAGCGATGCCCAGCAGCGCCGGATACTGCGCATTCCATACCACGAGTTCTCCGCTGTTATCAAACAGGGCAAAACCGTCACGCATGGCCAGGAAGGTTGACTCCAGTTGGGTGCTTTTTTCTTTTAGCAGGCGAGAAGTCTGGGCCAAAGAGGCGGTATTTCGCGCAAAAACGTTAAACGCGCGCGCCAGTTCACCCAGTTCGTCCCGACGCTGTAATCCCGGCACGCTGACGTTCTGCTCTCCCTGTGCCAGCCGGGTCATCGCACCGGCAATGGCGGTAAGACTGGAGCCCAGATTGCGGTAAATGTAGTACCCGGTATAGAGGGTGATGGCCAGCGCCAGCAGGGCAGACAGCATGATAAAGCCGCTAACCGAGTCGAGTTGATGATGGGTGGTGATGTTACGCCTTTCCGTTTGCTGCGCGACCTGCTGGACGTAAGCGGTAATGTCATCATTCAGCGCCGCCACCAGCGCCTTGATACGGTAAGTCGCATAGGCAATCGCCAGGTCACTCTCCTCCAGCTCTGCGGCCAACGGGACCAGGCCGCGCTGTGTTTCCAGCAACTGCTGTACATTGTCGCCCAGTGCACCTGGCGCGACCACGCTGCGCCATTGCATCATCACCTGTTGCAGGTGCTCGATGACCGCCGTCGATGACGGCGTGCGAATCGCGATATCCAGTAGTCTGCCGGTTTGCTGGCGCAGCGTTAAATCGGGTGCTTTGATGCCGTCGCGCTGTGTCAGATCATTAATGCGTTCAAGCAGCAGTTGTGACTGCCACAAGCCGCTTAGCACCTTGTTGCGCTGTAAATGGCGTTCATGGCCTTGACGCAACAGCATACTCACCGACTGCTCAAGCATCAGGCTACGCGCACGCAGGCGCGCCACGCGCTCAGGCTCACGCGCGGCAAGTGGCGTGCTCGCCAGTAAAGAGAGTGAGTGCTGTAGGGCCTGTTGGTTCTGCTGTAAACGTCGTGATTCGCTCTGATACTCAAGCGCACCGACCACCTGGGACAACCGCACTGCCGTGATGGCCACATTGGAGGTATCGCGCGCCAGGGCAAGGCTGCCGTTCATATCAGCCAGCGTTTGCGCCTGGGCCTGGGCCTGAATGGTGCCCGCATGGCGAAAACTGGTCACCGCCACCACGCTCACCATTAAGGTGACGCACACCACCAATAAATGAGACAGCAACAGGCGACCGCGCGCCCCGACCTGCCACGGTGAACTGCGTTGCATAAAGACTCTCCGCTCGTGCGACGATGAGCCGAGTATAGGAGTGAGGACGAGGCGAAATATGACAAATATGAATGGCCTCTGACATTTTCCATTTATCTGACACTGCTTAACTCGCTGCTATCCATAACCAGCAGGAGCGGGTAGATGACAGCAAAGCCGATACTTGAAATGCGCGAGATCACCCGACGCTTTGGTAATTTTTACGCCTTGAAAGGGGTGGATCTCACGGTGTATCCCGGTGAGGTCCATGCCCTGATGGGCGAAAATGGCGCGGGTAAAAGCACCCTGATGAAGATCCTGGCGGGGGCCTATGCGGCCAGCAGCGGCGAGGTGCTAATTGATGGCAAACCCTGGCAGCTGAAAGGCCCTAAAGAGGCGTTAGCCGCCGGAATCACGCTGATCTATCAGGAAATCAATCTGGCGCCCAATCTTACCGTGGCGGAAAACATCTTTCTGGGCAGTGAAATTACCCGTGCAGGCATGGTGAAACGTCATCAGATGGCGGATGAGGCGCAGCAGGTGATCAACCGGTTGGGCGCGCAGTTTAGCGCCACCGACAAAGTCAGCAGGCTGAGTATTGCTGAGCAGCAGCAGGTGGAAATTGCGCGCGCTTTACACCGTAACAGCCGGATTCTGGTGATGGATGAGCCGACTGCCGCACTCTCGAACCGTGAAACCGAACAACTGTTTGCCCTGATCAAGCGCCTGCGTAGCGAAGGCATGGCCATTATTTACATCAGTCATCGTATGGCGGAAGTGTATGAGCTGTCAGATCGCGTCAGCGTGCTGCGTGACGGGCAGTATGTCGGCAGCCTGACGCGCGACAATCTGAATGCCAGCGAGCTGGTGCGCATGATGGTGGGGCGGCCGCTCAGCGACTTGTTCAATAAAGATCGCACGATAGCGCGCGGGGCCGTCCGGCTGGCTGTCAATCATCTGTCCGACGGCGACAAAGTGCATCCCAGCAGCCTTGAGGTTCGGGCGGGCGAAATCGTCGGCCTGGCCGGCCTGGTGGGCGCGGGACGGAGCGAGCTGGCGCAGCTGATCTTTGGCGTGCACCGGCTTAAACAGGGCGACGTCTGGATCGATGGTCAGAAGGTGGATATTCACTCGCCACGTGAGGCGATTGCGCACGGCATTGGTTTTCTTACCGAGAACCGTAAAGAGCAGGGGCTGTTTCTGGAGATGGCCGCGCAGGAAAACATCGTCATGGCCACGCTGGAGCGTGATGCCCGCTACGGCATGCTTAACCGCGGTAAATCGCGGAAAATTGCCAGCGAAGCGATCTCCTCGCTCAATATTCGCGTGCCCCACGCGCTGGTGCGTGCGGGGGGCCTGTCGGGCGGCAACCAGCAAAAGCTGCTGATTTCCCGCTGGATCGCCATCGGTCCCCGTATTTTGATTCTGGATGAGCCAACGCGCGGCGTTGACGTCGGCGCGAAAAGCGAAATTTATCGCATGATGCAGGAAATGGCGCGTCAGGGCGTAGCCATTCTCATGATCTCCAGCGAATTACCGGAGGTTGTTGGCATGAGCGATCGGGTTTATGTGATGCATGAGGGTGCCATCGCCGGTGAGCTGGCGGGCGATACGATCACTCAGGAAAACATCATGACGCTGGCAACCGGTGCGCACAGCGCATCACCGCTTGAAGTATGAGGATAAAACAATGACACAAACGGCACGTGTTAATCCACCGACGGTCAAACGCGCTCTGATGGGCGACATTATGCAGACCGTGGGCATTTTACCGATTTTGATTTTAATCGTGGCGGTCTTTGGTTTTGTCACGCCTAACTTCTTTACCGAAGCCAATTTGCTCAACATTACGCGTCAGGCCTCCATCAATATCGTGCTGGCCGCAGGCATGACCTTTGTCATCCTGACGGGCGGTATCGATTTGTCCGTGGGCTCGATGCTGGGCACCACGGCGGTGGTGGCGCTGCTGACGTCGCTGGACCCGATGCTGGCGTCGCTTACTATTCCGATGGCGCTGGGCGCCGGGCTGGTGATGGGATTGTTTAACGGCATTCTCGTGGCCTGGGCCGGACTGCCTCCGTTTATCGTCACGCTCGGCACCTATACTGCACTGCGCGGGGCGGCCTATCTGCTGGCCAACGGCACCACGGTGATCAATTCCGATATTAACTTTGAGTGGATAGGCAATGGCTATCTGGGGCCAGTGCCCTGGCTGATCGTCATCGCGTTCGCCGTTATCGCGATTTGCTGGTTCATTCTGCGTCGCACCACGCTGGGCGTTCATATCTATGCGGTGGGCGGCAATATTCAGGCCGCGCGACTGACCGGCATCAAAGTGGGCCTGGTGCTGATATTTGTGTACGGCATGAGCGGATTGCTGTCGGGGTTGGGCGGGCTGATGAGTGCTTCGCGGCTCTACAGCGCCAACGGCAATCTGGGCGTGGGTTATGAGCTGGATGCCATTGCCGCGGTGATTCTGGGCGGCACCAGTTTCGTCGGCGGTATCGGCACCATCACCGGCACGCTGATTGGGGCGTTGATTATCGCCACGCTGAATAACGGCATGACATTAATGGGCGTCTCCTACTTCTGGCAGTTGGTTATTAAAGGTGCGGTCATCATCATCGCCGTCCTGATCGATAAATATCGTACTCGTCATCATGTGGGCTGACAGCCCCCATGCGCAGAGCAAACAAAGCGCCATTCAGCAGTTGGCAGATAAATCACAGCAGGAGAAGATCTATGCGTTTTAATCCGATTGTAACCGGGCTGCTGGCGGCAACGCTGCTCAGTGCCGGTGTGGCTCAGGCAAAAGAACTGAAATCGATTGGCGTAACGGTAGGCGACCTCGCTAACCCATTCTTTGTGCAGATCACCAAAGGTGCAGAGATGAAGGCGCGTCAGCTGGCCGGGGATAACGTAAAAGTCACGCTGGTGTCGAGTGGCTACGATCTCGGGCAGCAGGTGGGACAGATTGATAACTTCATTGCGGCAAAAGTGGACATGATTATCCTGAATGCCGCCGACTCAAAAGGGATTGCCCCTGCGGTCAAGCGCGCGCGTGATGCGGGTATCGTTGTGGTTGCGGTCGACGTCGCCGCAGATGGCGCTAACGCCACCATCACCTCTGATAACACCCAGGCGGGTGAAATGGCCTGTAAATACATCGCCGATCGCCTGAAAGACAAAGGCAATGTGGTGATTATTAACGGCCCGCCGGTCTCTGCCGTACAAAACCGCGTGGAAGGCTGCATGACCGAACTGAAACGCCATCCGGATATTAAGCTGCTTTCCTCTAATCAGAACGCCAAAGGCAGCCGTGAAGGCGGGCTGGAAGTGATGACCGGCCTGCTGTCAGCCAATCCAAAAATCGACGCGGTATTTGCGATTAACGATCCGACCGCGATCGGTGCCGATTTGGCGGCAAAACAGGCCCAGCGTAACGAGTTCTTTATCGTCGGTGTGGATGGTTCGCCGGATGGTGAGGAAGCGCTGAAACGTAAGAACTCGCTGTTCGCCGCTACGCCAGCCCAGGATCCGCAGGTGATGGCAGCCAAAGCCGTCGAGATCGGTTACGACATCCTTCAGGGCAAACCGGCACCGGATAAACCCGTGCTGATCCCGGTTAAATTAATCGATCGCAATAACGTCAGCAGCTACAAGGGCTGGACAGTGAAATAAAACCGGCACGCGGCATCGTCGGGTGCCGCTTTAACGGGAGAGCTGACGATGCAACGCTCCGAAGTGAATGTGTTTTTGCAAAACACGCGGGACTTTTTTACACGCCAGGATATCCATCTGCCGCCCTGGGCTGATTACGACCTCAGTCAGTGGCGTCAGCAGCAGGGCGACATTGAGGAAATTATCGCGTTACGGCTGGGCTGGGATCTCACCAGCTTTGGCGCCGATGATTTTCTGCAAACCGGCCTGACGCTCTTTACGCTGCGCAACGGCTCGCCGGGCGGCAAGCCCTGGCACAAACCTTATGCTGAAAAAGTCATGCACGTGCGTGAAGGGCAGGTCACGCCGATGCATTATCATCCCCGCAAAATGGAAGACATCATCAACCGCGGGGGCGGCAATCTGATCGTCGAACTGTATAACCGTGAAGGCAATGAGAAGGCGAACTCGCCGGTGACGGTATCGCTGGATGGCATCACACAAACCCATGCGGCCGGTTCGCAACTCAGGCTGTCTCCGGGCGAAAGCGTGACGTTAATCGCCGGCGTCTGGCACAGCTTCTGGGGCGAAAACGGCTTTGGCGATGTGCTGGTTGGCGAAGTCTCGATGCCTAACGATGATGACAACGATAACGTATTTTTGACGCCGCTGGCGCGCTTTAACGCCCTTGATGAGGATCAGGAACCGCACCGGCTGCTCTGTAACGACTATTCCCACTGGCTCAATCTGAGGAGTGAATAATGGCTTTGATCTCTCTGGCACAGGGGCTGGCCCATGCGCAGAAGCAGGGGTACGCGCTGGGCGCCTTTAACGTTCTGGACACGCATTTTCTGCGCGCGCTGTTTGCGGCCGCAGAGCAGCAACGCTCGCCTTTTATCATCAATATTGCGGAAGTGCATTTTAAATACGTCACGCTCGACCAGCTGGTTGAGGCGATAAAGTTTGAAGCGGCGAAGCACGCGATTCCGGTGGTGCTCAATCTGGATCACGGTTTGCACTTTGAGGCGGTGATGCAGGCGATTCGTCTGGGATTCACCTCGGTAATGTTCGATGGCTCAACGCTGAGTTATGAAGAGAATATTCGCCAGACGCGTGAAGTGGTCAAAGCGGCACATGCCGTCGGCGTGTCGGTTGAGGCAGAACTGGGTGCGGTGGGCGGAGACGAAGGGGGCGCGTTATTTGGCGAAGCCGACAGCGAAAAATTTACCGATCCACGGCTGGCTGCTGAGTTTGTGCGTGAAACCGGCATTGATACGCTGGCGGTGGCTATCGGTAACGCCCACGGGAAATACAAAGGGGAGCCTAAACTCGATTTTGACCGGCTGGCGGTTATCCGCGAGCAAACCGGCGTACCGCTGGTGCTGCACGGTGGCTCAGGCATCAGCGACGCGGATTTCCGGCGGGCGATCTCACTCGGCATCCATAAAATCAACTTCTATACCGGCATGTCGCAGGCGGCACTCGACGCGGTGGAACGCAGTCTGGCCTCACGCAACACCCGCTATGACGAGTTTGCCGAACTGCTGATGGCGGTGGAGAACGCAATTTGTGGAACCGTGATGCAGCAGATGAAGATTTTCGGCAGCGTAGGGCAGGCGTAAATGGGTGCGCGGCGCGGCATTCTGGCCGCTGGCGTGATGCTGGTGGATTACGTTCATCGTATTAGCCACTGGCCGGAACAGGGCTGGCTGGCTGAGGTACAGCATAGCGAAAAAGCGGCAGGCGGCGCACCGCTGAATGTTTTACTTACCCTTTCGCGCATGCAGTGTCAGCTTCCGCTGGTGGCGATTGGCCTGCTGGGCAATGACGCCGACGGTGATTACCTGCTGGCTATCATGCAGGCGTCGCAGATCGATCATCGGTGGGTTCAACGTACCAGCGATAAACCCACCGCGATGACGCAGGTGATGACCGCACCGGACGGGCAACGAACGTTTTTCTTTTCCCCTGGCGCAAATGCCCTGCTGGACAGAACGCATTTCGCCGCTGTAGACGATGCGCAGCGCATCTTTCATCTGGGCTATTTACTGTTGCTTGAAACGCTGGACGGCGCGGACAGCGAATTCGGCACGCGCAGCGCCCGTTTGCTGGCCCAGATGCAGCAGCGTGGCTATTTTACCTCGCTCGATCTGGCGTCCCGTGCCGGGGATTACCGACCACAGGTATTGCCTGCGTTGCGCTGGTTAGATTACCTGGTTATTAACGAACTGGAAGCCCAGGCGTTGTCTGGCGTCGTTTTGCGGGATGATAACGGTATTCAACCACCCGCAGCCTTTTCCCTGGCTGCGCAGTGGCTGGCCGGGCAGGGGGTGCGTCAGCGCGTGGTGATACACGCGCCCGAAGGCGCATGGGGGCAGGAAGTCGGCGGCGAGGGCATCTGGCAGCCTGCGTGGCAGCTGGCACCCAACGAGATTGTGGGCAGCGTTGGCGCAGGTGATGCATTTTGTGCGGGTGTACTCTATGCCAGCCATGAAGGGGATGACATGCTGTCAACGCTGCAACTTGCGCACACCTGCGCCCGGTTTAATTTGCGCGCGGCCAATGCAATCGACGGTATTCGCCCGTTGACCGACATGCGGCAGTGGATGGCTCAGGCCGTTTGCGTCGAGAGCCGCAAACCTTCAGGTTTGACCACGTCCGCCGAGAAAACATAACCCAGCCCACGAATCGTGCGGATCAGGCCGGGCTGATGGGGGTTTGCTTCGATTTTGCGCCGCAACCGCATAATCAGCACATCGATGGTGCGGTCAAACACGTCCATCGTTTCGCTGTGGGTGAGTTCCAGCAACTGGTCACGCGTCAGGACCTTACGCGCGTGCCGCACCATCGCGCGCAGCAAGGTATATTCACCCTGCGTTAACGGCACGGTTTCTCGCTGCGGATTAAGCAACTGGCAGCGCGTTTCATCAAGCAGCCAGCCATTAAAGCGCCATCCCTCATGGTCAGTTTCCGGCAACACCACGCGCCCGCTGCGCCGGAGAGCCGCCCGCGCCCGCGCAACCACAACGCGTGGATTAAAGGGCTTGGCGATATAATCATCCGCGCCCATCTCCAGGCCTACCACCATTTCCGCTTCCGAACCCATACCGGTCAACATAATCACGAGAATATCAGGCCGCAGTCGCTGCAGCTGCTGCAAAACCAGTAAACCGTTGGTGTCGGGCAACATCATATCGAGCATAACCAGGGAAATATCCGGATGTTCGCGCACCATCGTCAGGGCATCTTTCCCTTGATGGCAGCGATAAACCAACAACGCATGTTCACTGAGTGCGTCCTGCAACAAATCGCAGACGGCATGATCGTCATCCACCACCAAAATTGCTGGCTTCATCTTGTGACCTCAATGTTACTGAAGGGTTAAATGCGAGTTTACACATTCCAGCATGGCCTGCTGATTGATGCAGCTGAAACGTGACCAGCGTCGCCTGACAAAATGCTGAAGCGTGCGGAAACGCATAATTTTGCCGGGCAGGGGGGAAGGAAAACGATTGCGCGTTCAGGGGGCAATGCACCATAATCGCGCCCTGATCTGGTTCAGAATTATCTTAAGGCTCGCTGACGTGTATCCAGGTAATCGATTGCGTATCAGGCTGGCACAGCAATTGCTTTAGCCTTTGCAATTGCTCATGTGACAAAGGAAAGCGAAAACCGTATTTCGGGTGGTCGGGCTGGCATGCGACAGCACTGGCGGCCCCTCAGTATCACAACAAACAGCATGACCATAACCTTGGCAAGAGAACGCGCACCTGAGTGACGTCTCTATCATCGAGAGATAATGATGTTAGAAAAACTATTTAAATTAAAAGCGCACAACACAACTGTACGCACTGAAGTCATCGCCGGTATCACTACCTTCCTGGCGATGGCCTACATTCTGTTTGTTAACCCCAGTATTTTGGGTGCAACCGGCATGGATAAAGGGGCTGTTTTTGTCGCGACCTGTCTGGCAGCCGCAATTGGTTCGGTGTTAATGGGACTGATTGCCAACTACCCGATTGCGCTGGCACCGGGCATGGGGCTGAATGCTTTTTTCACCTATACCGTTGTCTTGCACATGGGCTACAGCTGGCAGATTGCGCTGGGCGCGGTATTCCTGTCCGCAGTGATTTTTTTCGCCTTATCGATATTTAAGATTCGCGAGTGGATTATCAAGAGCATTCCGCTGCCGCTGCGCGCCGGTATTGCCGCAGGAATCGGTCTCTTCCTGGCAATTATCGCGTTGGAAGGCGCGGGTATCGTTGTAGATAATCCGGCTACCCTGGTGGGGATTGGCGATCTGACGAAGCCGGGCCCCTTACTGGCGATGTTAGGGTTTATCATCATCGTGGTACTGGAAGCGCGTCGCGTCACGGGCGCGGTCTTAATAGGCATTCTGATCATCACCTTTATCTCGATGGGCATTGGTCTGACGAAATTTGGCGGTGTATTTTCTGCACCGCCTTCAATCGCACCAACGTTCATGCAGTTGGATATTGCGGGTGCATTTAACGTTGGCTTAATTAGCGTGATTTTCGCGTTCTTGTTCGTGGATGTGTTTGATAACACCGGCACGCTATTGGGTGTAACCAAACGCGCCGGGCTGGCTGACGAGCAGGGCAATGTGCCCAAAATGGGACGCGCGCTGGTTGCGGACAGTGCGGCTGCGCTGTTTGGTTCGCTGCTGGGCACCTCTACGACCACCAGTTATGTCGAGTCTGCCGCCGGAGTGAGCGCAGGCGGTCGTACCGGCCTGACGGCGATTGTGGTTGCGGTGCTTTTCCTGCTTGCGCTGTTCTTTTCTCCTCTGGCGTCAAGCGTGCCGGTTTATGCCACCGCGCCAGCATTGCTGTTTGTTGCGGTTTTGATGACGTCCGGGCTGGCCGAAATTGACTGGAAAGACATCACCACTGCTGCCCCGGTAACCGTGACCGCGCTGACGATGCCGCTGACCTACTCCATTGCTAACGGTATTGCCTTTGGCTTTATTACCTGGACCCTGGTGAAGTTGCTCAGCGGACGCACCAAAGAGATTAATGCGGCACTGATTGTTCTGTCTGTATTATTTGTGATTAAACTCGGCTGGCTGAGCGCCTGATTAATCCAACCGTTACAGCATATTGAATATGCTGTAACGGTTTTAACATTAGAACTCAAAAAGCGTTTGCGGTTGTTTTCTCTGTTATTTTCCATCATTGTGCGCACCCTTCCAGAATATCGATCTACGCCCTTTTCTTCGCGCGGCCGTGCTTTTATTCTTTGACTCAACATTGTGAATAAAGGAAAAGAACAATTCCCATTTTATTTTTCCTTTTTATTCAATCAGGTAATGTTTATTGCGCAAGACTTCGCTTCAATAATGCTGAAGCAGGTTGCGACTTACGTTAATGGATTAAGTTAATCCGCCTGTCAGGAAAAGCTCATGGGCAATCTGTATGGAAAACGGAATCGCGGTAATCCGCATTTGACCCTCAGTCATCACTGGACAGGAGGCAAAAAGAATGGAAAATTTTGAGACGCGCTTTGAGCGGCTTGAAGAAGACAACCATCAAATAAAAATCGACCTGGCGCTTTTTAGCGGGCAGGCTATGGCGTTTGCGACCAAAGCCGATCTTGAGCTTCTGCGTGCGGAACAGGCGGTGTTTCATGTTGAAAGGGTTCAACGATTTACGCTGCTGGAAGAGAAAGTCCAACAGTTTAGCATCCGGTTTGACGATGTTGATGGCAGGCTGGTTAGCATCGAAGGCAAACTTTCAGTAATCGATGGCATCTTATTCAATTTTGCTAATAAATTTAATGCTATCGAGGTAAGTTTTAACATTATCAATGCCAAGTTTGATGATGTTTACAAAGAATTCGCTGCTAATGAGGTGAGATTTAACGGCATTGACGCTCGGCTCGACGCAATGGATATACGGTTTGATGGCATCGATAAGAGATTCGACGGCATCGACAAGAGACTGGACGGCATTGATATGAGACTGAATGGTATTGATATCAGGCTTGATGGTATCGATCGGCGACTGGATGCGATGGACCGGAGAATGGATGCCATGGACCAGCGATTCGACAGGATTGATGAACGATTCGATAAACTGGATTTACGCTTTGAAAGCCTTAATAACCGCCTTATCTGGACGCTCATGGTACCGGCTATTCTTGCGGTGTTTGCCTGGTTCATCAATACCGCCGTTCTGAACGCGGCCTGATTCGTAATATCGTCTTAATTAACGAGACGGTATTAACGGGAAGGATTTTCGCATTAATACCGTCTTTTTCATTCATTATGGTTTAACGGAAAGGCGGTTCGTTAAACGTACGTAACTTACGTGAATGCAACTTATCACCTTCGGCGCGCAATAATTCAACCGCGCGAATACCAATCTGTAAATGCTCTGAAATCGCGCCGTCGTAAAAGCGGTTTGCCTGGCCCGGCAGTTTGATTTCACCGTGCAGCGGCTTGTCCGAAACACACAGCAATGTGCCATAAGGCACCCTGAAACGGTATCCCTGAGCAGCAATCGTTGCACTTTCCATATCGACAGCCACGGCCCGGCTCAGATTAAAACGCAGGGCAGAGGCTGAATAGCGCAGCTCCCAGTTACGATCGTCTGTTGTCACAACGGTTCCGGTGCGTAGCCGTTCTTTTACCTCCTCGCCTGGCATACCGCTCACGGACTTGGTTGCGTCATACAAAGCCCGCTGAACTTCGGCAATGCTTGGAATCGGAATGTCGGGCGGCAGAACGCTGTCCAGCACGTGGTCGTCGCGCAGGTATGCATGAGCCAGCACGTAGTCACCAATGCGCTGACTCTCGCGCAGGCCGCCACAGTGCCCTATCATCAGCCAGGCGTGAGGACGAATGACCGCCAGATGATCGCAGATTGTTTTAGCATTGGACGGGCCCACGCCGATATTGATCAACGTAATGCCCCGGCGATTGGGTGAGGTCAGGTGCCAGGCTGGCATCTGATGCTTTTTCCAGGCCAGGTCAGACAGCATGGCTTCATTGTCTTCTGTACTCGCCGTCAGAACGACATCGCCCGCACACACAAGGCTGTCGAAAGGGGTTGAAGGATCGCGAACCTGTTCAATGGCCCAGCGTACGAATTCGTCTACGTAGCGCGTGTAGTTGGTAAACAGGACAAAGGGTTGAAAATGCTCAACCGCCGTGCCGGTATAGTGGCGCAGGCGGGCAAGCGAAAAATCTGTGCGCAACGCGTCAAAGTGAGACAGAGGAAAGGTCGCATCGGCATGAAATAAACCATCTGCCGTTTCATCACCAATCTGCGACAGTTCAGTCGTTGGAAAGTGACGCGCAATCCCCGCACTCATGGTGCGATCCAGCGACAGATCGGACCCGTCTATGACGTAAGGATAGGGAATTTCCTGACGCGAAGGACCGACGTCGATCGTCACCTCATACTCTTTTTCCAGCATGGCCAGCTGTTCAGAGATGTAATGGCGCAGCAGAGCAGGGCGCGTCACCGTGGTGCTGTAACTGCCAGTATGGGTAAAGCGGCCCCAGGCTCGGGTGCGATTCTGCTGAGGCCCGTCGCCCTGCCACGTAATGCGTAGTTCAGGATAAACAAACAGACCTTGCGCGCGGGCAACGGGATCGGGTAGCGAGCCTTCTTCCGTATAGGCCTTAATTGATGCGCGCAGAGCGTTGACGGCTTCATCATACATCTGCTCAAGCGTATCAAGAGCCTGCTGGCGTGTCAGATTTTTCCGTTGGGCTGGCATAACCTCTCCTTTAACGTTCTTACGACAATTTCCCCAAGCTTAGCGGGTTTAACGCAGGATTTGGTGAAGAATCTATGATCAAGCGCATTTTGCTGCCGCCAGTTATGGGCGAGGCTTAGCGCTGGTGCGTGGGTTTACATCAAAATGCAGACAAACCTGACGCCTGCCTCCGCTTTTTGGTAAAGAAGAGGGCCGTTTCCGGGCATGATCGTGCGATGACATCGGCAATGCGATGATTCAACGAGGTGAGGAAAAAGGTAAAAAAAGTGTGTAACGATGATTTAACAGGAATGCAAAACGTTTTGCATATTTGCCCGCAGGCTACCATCATTAGAGCTCTTTCCCCGACTTCTTCATATTTGGTACTCCTTTGCAAAATCCCGGCGTAGCAGTGGTGCAGGCGATTAAGCGCACGGCGTGGTATCCCAAACGTCGTTCTTACCGCACGCTGTACTGGCGTGAAATTTCGCCTCTTGCAGTCCCGATCTTTTTTGAAAATGCCTGCGTGCTGTTAATGGGCGTGCTCAGTACCTTCCTGGTCAGCTGGCTAGGTAAAGAGGCGATGGCAGGCGTTGGCCTGGCTGACAGTTTTAATATGGTCATCATCTCCTTTTTTGCCGCCATCGATCTGGGCACCACGGTGGTGGTCGCTTTCAGTCTGGCAAGGCGTAATGGTAAACGGGCGCGTGCCGCTACGCGGCAGTCGCTGGCGATGATGACCATTTTGGCGCTAATTCTGGTCATTGCGATTGAGTTCTGGGGCCATCTGATTATTGACGCCATTGCCGGCGCTGCCGAACCGAAAGTAAAAGCGCTGGCGCTGAGCTATCTCCAGGTTTCGGCATGGAGCTATCCGGCAGCGGCCATCACGCTAATCGGCAGTGGCGCGTTGCGTGGGGCAGGGAATACCAAGATCCCGATGCTGATTAATGGCGGGATGAACATCCTCAATATCATGATCAGCAGCGTACTTATTTACGGCTGCTTTTCATGGGATGGACTGGGGTTTGTCGGCGCTGGATTAGGGTTAACCATCACCCGCTACATCGGCGCTTTCGCCATTATTTATGTGTTAATGATTGGATTTAATGCTTCGCTTAAAATCACGCTTTCCAGCTATTTTCGTCGCTGGAACAGCAGCATACTTTATGAAGTACTGAGCATTGGCGTGCCTGCCAGTATCGAATCTGTGCTGTTTAACGGCGGTAAATTGCTGACCCAGGTATTTGTGGCTGGCATGGGCACCAATGAGATCGCGGGTAACTTTATTGCGTTTTCTGTTGCCTCGCTGATTAACCTGCCGGGTAACGCGCTTGGATCGGCTTCAACCATCATCACCGGAAAGCGGCTAGGTAAATACCAGGTATTTCAGGCTGAACGACAGGCGAAGCATGTTTTTTGGCTGGCAACCATTTGCCTGTCGTGCGTTGCGGCCCTGACCGTTCCGCTGGCGGGCTTGTTGGCACGTTTCTATACCAGCGATCCTGAAGTGATAAATGTCACGAAACACCTCATCTGGCTCAATGCCTTGTTTATGCCGATTTGGGCAGCGTCGTGGGTTTTACCGGCTGGGCTGAAAGGCGCGCGTGACGCACGTTACACGATGTACGTCTCTATGTTTAGTATGTGGTGTGCAAGGGTCGTGGCTGGCTATTTGCTGGGCATTGAACTGGGAATGGGCGTCATCGGCGTCTGGCTTGGCATGTTCCTCGACTGGACAGTGAGAGGGCTGTTTTTCTGGGGAAGGTTCACCAGCGGTAAATGGCTGAATAATTACCGTAAAATGATCGCGAAAGCCGGGCCATCCTAATTCCTTTTCCTGATTTGTTATCTCTGTCGCCGCTTTAACCCGGGTGGCGACGATAAATACTGTGCCATTCAATGCCTGAGTGATTTCAGCCCATACCGCTGTTCACATCGGGCCATTGGCACGTCCTGCGCTTGTGCAATCCACCGCGGCTTAGTCTCTGGCTGTATTAAAATCACTCACATTGCCTTTTATTGATCCAGCTTGCGGCTAAAACCAACACTGCTCCCCGATATATTACTTAAGATAATTCTTAATTTAGCAATGCTTTAAATATTTAACCTGTTGTATTTATTGGTTTTTTAATAAATGACACGCTTCGTGTTTTCTAAAAATTTGACTTAATTACGATCTCAGACTTAAGAAAATCAGCTTCAGGGCGCTTCGCTGGCCGTTTTATCCCTTATTACCATGATTAAATATTCATACTACTAATGTTTAATTATCTAAACGAAGCGGCTGGCAGGGCTAAATCGGGGTTTTTTATCGCCTCGATAGCATTTGGTTAACAAGTGCCTGAAGTTTGAGATAATACTATACATTAATATTTTTACTATTTAAGCTCGCTCGGGGCTGTGTTGAATTTTTTAAGGCATTATGTAAAGCTGTGTAAGATGTTAAGAAATGGAAAAGAACTTTACACAGGCGAGCAGGATGTTGAGGCTCGTGCGGTAGCTATGGTGCTGCAGTTTAATTTGTAAGCCATTGATTTATTGCTATTTGTGTGAGATCGACTGGAATTTAAGCAGGATGTTGCCATTCTCCCCACACTTATAACGATTAATCAGCCTTATTAAACTTAACGATTCAGCTTTATGAATCGGTTTTGAGCAACGCTTAACCAGGCTGCCTTAATGACGTTTGCGTTTAGGAATTTGTCAGTTTGCTGAATGTTTAACCGCGAATTCAGCCGTCTTGTTCCGGTCATCAGGTTTCATGGGCAGTTTCACACCTGCTCACTCTCATCGAATAGAAAATTTTAAACTCACTACCTCATCTCATTCAGGCAAATTGTGTTGTTAATCAGTGTATTGGCTCCAGATGGCAGCCAGCATCGCTCGTTCTGCAACAGGGTTTGCTTAACACCGGCCAATGGCCACTTGTTTGGGTATTAATGGAACTAAATATGAAGAAAATGGTGAACTTTCGAATTGCATTAAGCCTGATGTTTGTCTTTGCTGTTGCAGGCTGTAAAACACCGCCAAAAATGACTGATGACACAATGGTGAGCAGCACCGTTGATGGCACAACCCTGATCCATCGTCATGCCGTTGCTGCGCCGGCGCAGTTCTCCGCATTAAATGAATCCTATCGCGCTTTATATCCTGCATCGGTGATGACGCGTCCGGACTTCGGCGGCAAAGTCGTCGAAACCCTGAAAACAGGTGAAACCTACACCGTTGTGGGTCAGGTTGAAAATAACTGGCTGGCATTAGGTGAAGAAGCGCAGGCTGAAGCGCCACCAGCAGCCAGCGATGCCAAAGCCACTGACAGCAAAGCGGCACCGGCTCAGGCCACAACCAGCGCGATAAAAGTTGTTGGTTATGTGCCTTTCCGCGCCGTGGTGAAAAGCGATTTGTACGATCAGACCGTTAAAGCCGATCAGCCGAAACGTCGTGCGCGTGCCGCCGCCAAGAAAAAAACCTGTGTTTCTGTAGATGGAAACAGCCAGGCGTGCCAGAACAAGAATAACGGTACCTGGATCATTAACTAAGTCAGGGGCAGGGAGGGACAGAAATGGCACAAACTTACTTTCGCGTTGGCCTGGCAAAATGGATCTGGCCCTTCCTGCTGCTTCTGCTAACGGCATGCAGTAGCAGTAAGCCTGATATTGCGCGATACAACCTGCACTTCCAGGCACATCCTTCCATCAATTCGGGCGCACCTCTCAAAGTCCGGGTGATGTTGCTGACGTCTGATGCAGAATTTATGTCCGCCGACTTCTTCACTTTGCAGAATCAACCCGCTACCGCACTGGGAAATACGCTGCTCAACAATCAGCAGTTTTTCCTGATGTCCGGTCAGCTCAGTAAAACGCTGAGTGCCAAAAGCCTTCCCGACGCGCGCTTTATCGGCATCATGGCGGAATATCAAAAGCTGGATGGCAAGGTGTGGCGACTTGCGCTGCCTTTCCCAGACAGTGACAGCAGCTCGTTCTGGCAGTTCTGGAAAAGCAATGATGGTGAGTTAAACGCCAACATTATCGTTGACGATGCCGGCATGCGTCCCGTTAAGCAATAAAACCGTCTTCAAAGGATGATTATGAACAGAGCCGAAAAGGTTGTTTGGGCGGAAGGGATGTTTTTACGTCCTCACCATTTCCAGCAGGCAGAAAACTTTCTGCAAAGCTCGCTGCGTGAATGGGGCCAGTCGCAACGCCCTTATGTTTGGGGATTTTTCGATCTCGAATTTGATGAAGCGCTGTTGCGGCAGGGTAAACTGGCACTGAGCGCCGCCAGTGGATGCCTGCCGGATGGAACGTTTTTTGCCTTCAGTCAGCCACAACACGGCCCTGCGCCGCTGGACGTCCCCAGCAATACCGACCGCGCCAAAGTGGTTTTGGCCATTCCCGCTCGCCGCAATGGTCGCGAGGCGGTGACGTTTCAGGACGCGCCTGATTCGCTGGCTCGCTATCTGGCCTGGGAAGCGGAAGTTGAAGATGACAATGCGCAGGCTGTCGGAACGGCCACCGTTCAGTTTGGCAAGCTGCGCCTCCGCTTGATGCTGGAGCAGGATCTCACGGCGGAATGGACGGCGATGGGCGTTGCTCAGATCGTTGAAAAGCGCAGCGACAACCATATCCGTTTAGACAATGATTATATCCCTCCCACGTTAACCCTTGCTGGCAGTCGTCCGCTTCAGAGCATGATGACCGACCTGCACGGCATGATTCAACAACGTAGCCAGCAGCTGAGCCAGCGCGCACCCGGAACGGGCCGCTTTAACAGCGCGGATATGGTTGATTTTATGCTGCTGGCGTTGCTTAACCGCCAGTTGGGCCTTCATGCGCATCTGCAGCATCTGCCGCTATTACATCCTGAAACCCTCTACAGCCACTGGCTGCAGCTGGCTGCTGAGCTGGCAACGTGGACAGAGGCGCGTACGCCGGATGCTTTCCCTCTCTATGACCACGACGACCTGCAGGGCTGCTTCTCCCGCCTGACGCTATTGCTCCGTCAAGGCCTGTCGCAGGTGATGGAAGAGAGCGCCATTCAGTTGCCGCTGACGCAACGCTCACACGGCCTGAATGTGGCGACCGTGCCGGATAACAGCATGGTGCGTGAATTCGGTTTTGTGCTGGCCGTAAAAGCAAACGTCCCGGCCGACGCGCTGAAAACGCATTTCCCGGCGCAGATGAAAGTCGCCCCCGTCACCAAAATTCGCGATCTCGTCCAACTGCAGCTACCGGGCCTTGCCCTGAAAGCCATGCCGGGTGCGCCACCGCAGATCCCATGGCACGCAGGATACAGCTATTTTGAGCTGGATAAGAACAGCGAGCTATGGCAGGAGATGGAGCGATCGGGTGCCTTCGCGCTGCACCTTGCCGGTGAGTTTCCGGGCCTGAACATGGAGTTCTGGGCCATTCGCAGTCAGTCAGAATAATTCAAACTGAGCAGGCATGATGCAGGAACAAAATAAACCGAACAGTGATGCTTTTCAGCAGGATCTTAGCCACCAGAATAGTTTGGTGGCTGCAGCGAATCCGCTGATTAACGCGATTCCACAGATTCGTCACTCCGTCTCCCATGACGATCCCGCACGTTTACGTCAACAGCTTATTGACCAGATCCGCCGTTTCGAGCTGGCCTGCCAGCAGTCCGGACTGAGCTATGAGGTGATCGTTGGCGCCCGCTATTGTCTGTGTACGGCGCTTGATGAAGCCGCAGCACTGACGCCCTGGGGAAGCCGTGGCGTGTGGACCAGTAATGGCTTACTGGTAACCTTCCACAACGAAACCTGGGGCGGGGAGAAATTCTTCCAGCTGCTGGCGAAACTGTCGCAAAACCCGCGTCAGCACATCCTGTTACTGGAGCTGATCTATTTCTGCTTACTGCTTGGTTTTGAAGGGCGCTATCGGGTTCTGGATAATGGACGCTCGCAACTGGATACGATTAAACAGCGTCTGTTGCAGATGATCAGGAGCGTCAGGGGCAGCTTTGCCGCCGCCTTGTCGCCGCATCCGACCGATCAGCCGGTGCTGCGTAAACTCTGGCGCCCCATGATTCCGCTGTGGGCCTGTGCGGCTCTGGCGGGCCTGGCTGCCTGCCTGTTCTATATCGTGCTGAACTGGCGTCTGGGGGATTACACCTCGCCCGTGCTGGCCAAAATCTACCAAACGACGCTGCCAGAAGTGCAGATTCGTAATCCGGCACCGCCGCCGCCGCCGTCACTGAACCTGAAGTCATTCCTGAAACCTGAAATCGACGAAGGCCTGGTGGCCGTGCGCGATGAGGCAGATCAAAGTGTGGTGACGCTGAAAGGCGATGGCTTGTTCGCATCCGGTTCGACAGAGGTTCGCGGACGTTATGATGCCGTTATCCAGCGTGTAGCTGAAGCCATGAATAACGTCAGCGGGAAAATCCTGGTGGTGGGCTACAGCGATAACGTACCGATTCGCAGTGCCCGATTTGCCTCCAACTATGAGCTGTCTCTGGCCCGTGCCCAGTCTGTTCAGACGCTGTTACAAAAACAGCTGGCAAAACCATCACGCGTTAAAGCGGAAGGGCGGGGTGAAACGCATCCGTTGGTGCCGAATACCAGTGCAGAAAATCGCGCGCGTAATCGTCGTGTTGAAATTACGCTGCAGGTTGCACCTGATACGACGCAAGCTGAAGTTAACGGCCTGGCGAGAGGGAACTAATCCATGCTGAATGTACTATTTGCGGTACTGACCAGCCGTCTGGCCTGGGGCTTTGTCGGTATCACCGCACTTTCGTTTATTATCTGGGTCATTGGCCCGGTGTTCTCGATTGTGGACTCCCGTCCGTTGGAGTCAGAACAGAACCGCGTAATCAGTATTGCGCTGCTCTATGTTGTCTGGGGCCTGAGCCAGGCGATTCCGCGTGTCTATAACTACTGGCTCAACCGTAAGCTGATGTCCAGCCTGGAAACCAGCAAATCGGATACGCCGGAAGAAGACCGCAAGCGACTGACCAGTGAAGATCAGGTGCTGGCCAGCCGCTTCTCTGAAGCGACTGAGATGCTGAAAAAAGCACACTTCCAGCGGCAGAGCAGCAAAGGTGCGCCTTTCTGGGCGCAGCGCTTCAGTCATCAATATCTCTATCAACTGCCCTGGTACATGATCATCGGCGCGCCAGGTGCCGGTAAAACCACCGCTCTGGTGAATTCTGGCTTGCAGTTCCCACTGGCGGACAAGTTCGGTAAGGCTGCGCTACGTGGGATCGGCGGGACGCGTAACTGTGACTGGTGGTTTACTAACGAAGCCGTGCTGCTGGATACGGCGGGGCGCTATACCACGCAGGAGAGCCAGCAGGAGCGCGATGCCGGCGAATGGCATCAGTTTCTCGACCTCCTGCGTAAATACCGTGGCCGTCAGCCGGTTAACGGCGTCATCGTCACCTTGAGCGTGGCAGACCTGTTATCACAGTCGCCCGAGGCCATGCGCAATCAGGCCGTGGCGCTGCGCCAGCGTCTGATGGAGTTACACGATCGGCTCGGTATTCGCTTTCCGGTGTATGTCCTGGTCACCAAAACCGACCTGTTAAAGGGGTTCCGCAGCTATTTTGCCAGCCTGGATAAGGCACAGCGCGAGCAGATTTGGGGTTTTACCTTTCCGTGGGCCAAAGCATCAACGGCTGAATTTGAACTCAGCAGCCAGTTTCAGCAGGAATATTCGCTGCTGCAGCAGCGCCTGGATGCCGGACTTGCCGATGTACTGCTGGCGGAAAGTGATGCCCAGGCACGTGCCGAAAGCTACCTGTTTCCACAGGAGTTTGCGGCATTGCGCCCTCAGTTGGCTGAGGCGCTGGATATTCTGTTTGCGCGTTCCGATTTCGAAACGCAGTTCGCCCCGCGCGGCATCTACTTTGCCAGCGGTACGCAGGAAGGCTTACCCTTTGACCGCGTAATGGGTGAACTGACGCGCGCCCTGCATCTGCCAGGCCAGCAGCAGAGTGAGTCGGGCAGTTGGGACAAAGTGGATAAAGACGCGCCGATCCCTCAAAACAAAGGCCAGAGCTTTTTCCTTAAGGGCGTGCTGGAAAATGTCATCTTCCAGGAGTCCGGTCTGGCCGGCAGTAACCGCTGGTGGGAGCTACGTAACCGCGTGGGCCTGTGGTCGGGCTATCTGGCGTTACTGGTTATCGTACTCATTGCCGGTGCACTGTGGCTGGTGAGCTATAACAAAAACAAAACCTACCTGCAGGAGATGGCGGCGAAAAGCCCCCAGGTTGAGCAACTCGGTGACAAGTTACAAAAAGAGGTGAACGGCAACCTCTTTGCACTGGTGCCTTACCTCAATACGCTGCTGCACCTGCCTGAAAGCGCCTCCTTTTCTCTGGAGCATCCGCCGCTCACGCGCCGGATGGGGCTGTATCGCGGAACGGAAGTCAGTGATGCGACCCAGGCCTTGTACGAAAGGGCGCTGAAACAGCTGCTGATGCCGCAGGTTGCCCAGAATATCACCCGCTGGTTACGCAATGATACGGGAAGTGACGCTGACTACAGCTATGAGGCGCTCAAGGCTTATCAGATGCTGTACCAGCCAAAACACTATGACGGTAAGTTTCTTCAGGCGTGGATGATGTTAAACATCTCGCGTGAATTGCCGCAGGACGTGACTCAGGCTGAGGTGAAACAGCTGGCGTGGCACCTGCAACAGCTACTGGAAACGCAGATTCAGTCCTCGCCCTATGCGAAGGATGATGCGCTGGTAAAGCGCGAGCAGGCGCTGATTAGTCAGATGCCGCTGTCACAGCGCGTTTACGGACGCCTGAAACGCCTGCTGGAACGCGATGGCTCAATGTCACCGGTTACCTTGTCCGCGCTGGGTGGACCGCAAAGTGAACTGGTGTTTTCCCGTAAAAGCGGTAAGTCTGTCAATGAAGGTGTTTCCGGGCTCTTTACGCCAGACGGCTACTGGAACCATGTGGATAAACAGATCGCGCCGGTCACGGATGCGCTCTACAAAGACGATATCTGGGTGCTGGGTGCAGAGACGGCCCATGAAGACAGCAAACAAACCGACCTTGCGGTGCGCCAGCTCTATATTCAGGATTACATCCGCCAGTGGGAGCAGTTTCTCAGCGATATTCAACTCAACAGCAGCGCCGATTTGACCCAACGTATTAATACGGCGCGCCTGCTGTCAGGGAATCATTCGCCGCTGCGGCAGTTAGTGATTAACCTGAGCAAACAGCTCACGCTCACCCGGGCGCAGCCTGAAGACAAGAATGCCAAAGATACGGCCGCGTCATCGGATAACAGCGCCACACGAACGCTGCAGGCACTGTTTACCTCGCCGCGCGCAAACGGCGAGCAGGCGGTGGTGCAGCAAACGCCCGAGCAGGCGGTGACCGCGCACTTTGCACCTGTCATTGAGCTGGCACAGCCGTTACAGCAGGGCAGTAAGGTCCTGGCCGTTGATGATTTTCTTAAGCAGATCGACGATCTCTATCGCTATCTCACTGCCGTGCAGGATGCCGCGAATAGCGGTATGCCACCGCCGGCGAGTGATGCCATTAGCCGTTTGCAGGCCAGCGCCGGACGTTTGCCCGGTTCACTGCAAAATATGGTGTCAGGCATGGCAGTGGGCGCCAGCAGCGATGCACAGCGTCGCGACATGGATAACGTTCGCAAGCGCATCACCATGGAAGTCGGCAGCTTCTGCCGTCAGGCGATAGCAGGCCGTTACCCGCTGGTCCGGAATGCACGCAGCGAAGTCACGCCTGATGACCTGGCGCGCATGTTTGCGCCGGGAACAGGATTGATGGACAGCTTCTTCCGCGATAATCTGGCCAGCAAAGTGGATACCACACGTGCGGCATGGCGCTTCACGCCCGGCATTGATGGCAAAACCTTGCCAGGCGGCGAAGCCTTGCTGCGTCCTTTCCAGCAGGCGCAGTCGATTCGCGACGCCTTCTTTGCCAATGGGGCCACTACGCCATCCTTCCGCGTCACGTTACGGACGGTGAAGATGGATAACGATATCCTGAATATGACGCTGGATGTCGATGGACAGATTTTGCGCTACAGTCATGGACCACAGGCAGTGCAGTTAGTGAGTTGGCCCGGACCAGGTGGAACCAGTCAGGTGCGCATGCAACTGGGGCTAACGAACGGCACGACCTCAACCCTGACCACCAGCGGCCCATGGGCGCTTAATCGCTTCTTTGATCGCGCACGGGTGACGTCGGTAGGTGGACTGACTCGCGAAGCCAGCTTTAGTGTGGACGGCCATAATGTGACGCTGTCATTCACGCCAGGCAGCATTCGTAATCCTTTCCAGCTACCCGCATTTAGCTGTCCCTGAAACAGGACCTGACTATGACCCATTACGCAGCACCTGGCTGGTACGGCAAACTGCCTAGTTCGGGTGATTTTGTTAAACGACGCTTTCCCGATACCTTGCAGCGCCAGTGGTCTAACTGGTTTCAGGTGGGATTGCACCACTGGAAGACCAGTGCTGAAGGCGAAAATGCGCCTTCTCGGGCTTTTCTTAAAGCCCCGGTGTGGAATTTTGTGGTACCACCGATGTTGGGCACGCAACTGATTCAAATGGGCTGTCTGACGGCCGCACGCGACAGCGTGGGTCGCCATTATCCCCTCTGTGCCCTCCGCTATTTTACCCCAGCGGAGTGGATGCCTTTGTTGCTGACGCGTTCAGGCGACTGGTATCACCAGATGGGAAATACCTTATTGCGGGCGGTTCAGGATGGCGGTACGCCCGAACAGTTCGATCAGGCGCTGTTGAGCATTCCACTGCCGCAGCCTCAGCAGGATGAGGCGTCATCAGATATTCTGGGGGTGATCGGCAACGGTGAACAGGATTCAACACTGAGCTGGCATCTGCCGTCCCAAAGCTTTGATCCGCAGTTCCAGACCAGTTTCTGGTGGACGAATCAGAGCGACGGTTTTCCGCTTTATACCCATGTCCACAGTGGAAACTTAACCGCGCAGTTATTTTCCCTGTTGTTTGATCCGGCAGGCGGTGCAAAGCCGGGACGAAACGGACTTTATCCCCCGATGTTTGAATCCTGAGGCGAAGCGGATGAGTATTGATATTGACACGTTGCTGATACCGGTAAGCCACGATAATCCGTGCGGTGAAAACCTGGAGTACGACGCGGACTTTCAGGCGATGGAGCAGGCCAGCGTGGGAAAAGCCGAACAGCAGTTCGGTAACACCATTATTCCGGCTGAGCCAGCGGACTGGAACAAAGTTGAAAAGCTTGCGCTGGAACTGATGAGCCGCAGCAAAGACCTGCGTGTCATGCTGACCCTGACACATGCCTGGACGCGCCTGAAAGGGTTACCGGGCTATGCACAGGGCCTGCAACTGATTGAACAGGCGATGTTGCAGTTCTGGGAACCGCTCTGGCCTCGCCTTGAAGAAGATGGCGAGCACGATCCGTTTTACCGCATCAACGCGCTGGCTGTGCTGGGCGATCAGTCGGCACTTACGGCCGCCGTTCGTCAGTCATGGCTCATGCGCTATGCGTCCGATGGTATTACGCTGCGTGATGCTTCGGCGCTGTGTGACGGCAGTAAAACAGAGGTGCCAGATTATCCGGGTGGGCTGCCGCGTCTGAATGACGAACTTGCACGAGGGGAACAACCGGGCATCGCAGCGATTCAAAACATTGCTGAGCGTTTGCAAAATATTCGCCGCATCGTGATTGAAAAGCTGGATGAAACGGCCTTGCCGGATATGAGTCAGCTGCAACGCAGCATGGCAATGCTGAATGAGCGCTGTCAGGCCACGGATATGGAATCGTTACACTCCCTGGCGGCGGCGATGCAATCCGCACCCGCAACGGAGCAGCAGCCCAGCGTCGCTGCACCACGTGCGGCTACCGACTGGCGCAGTGCCCAACTGAATTCGCGGGCAGAAGCCCAACTTATGCTGGAAAAGGTCAAACAGTACTTTAGTCAGCATGAGCCGAGCCACCCGGCACCGCTGATGATTGACAGGGTACAGCGCCTTATCGAACTCGATTTTATGGACATCATTCGCGATCTCGCGCCCGATGGTGTGCATCAGTTAGAAAACATTTTTGGACGCCGCGACTAAGCTAACAGTCAAGCCTTTACGCAGCGAGACCTGCGCGCCTCCTGCGAGCCTATACCCGCGCATTATTTATGGAGAGAACCATGCCAACAATGAAGTCCAGTGGGCAGAAATTTATCGCCCGCAATCGCGCGCCACGCGTTCAGATTGAATATGACGTGGAAGTCTATGGCGCAGAACGTAAAATTCAGCTGCCATTCATCATGGGTGTTTTGGCCGATTTAGCCGGTAAACCGCTGGAGCCGCAGGCCAGCGTTGACGACCGTAAATTCATGGAAATCGACATCGACAATTTCGATGAGCGTATGAAAGCCATGAAGCCACGTGCGGCATTCCAGGTAGACAATACGTTGAACGGTGACGGCAAACTGAACATCGATCTGACCTTCGAAAGCATGGACGATTTTTCTCCTGATGCCATTGCCCGCAAAGTCGATCCACTTAACAGCCTGCTTGAAGCACGTACCCAGCTCTCCAACCTGCTGACCTATATGGACGGCAAAAACGGCGCCGAAGAGCTGATCGGCAAGATTTTACAGGATCCGACACTGCTGCAGGCCCTGTCACACGTGCCTAAGCAAACGGATGCCCCTGAAGGTAAGGAGGAGCAGTAATGAACCAGACTTCTCAACAACCACAATCGCAGGGCGGCGCCAGCTTTAGTCAGGATGAGTTCAGCGCGTTACTGAACAAAGAATTCCGTCCTAAAAGCGATCAGGCGCGTGAAGCTGTAGAAAGCGCGGTGAAAACGCTGGCGCAGCAGGCGCTGGAAAACACCGTGACCATGTCCAGCGATGCCTACCGCACCATTCAGGCACTGATCGCTGAGATTGACGAAAAGCTGTCTCAGCAGGTAAACCAGATTATTCACCACGATGACTTTCAGAAGCTGGAAAGCGCCTGGCGTGGTCTGAGCTATCTGGTGAATAACACCGAAACTGATGAGATGCTCAAGATTCGCTTTATGAGCATCTCCAAGCAGGAACTGAGCCGCACCCTGAAGCGCTATAAAGGCGTGGGCTGGGATCAGAGCCCGCTGTTCAAGAAAATCTACGAGCAGGAATATGGCCAGTTTGGTGGTGAACCTTTTGGCTGCCTGGTGGGCGACTACTATTTCGATCACAGCCCGCAGGATGTCGAGCTGCTGGGCGAAATGGCGCGTATCGGTGCTGCAGCACACTGTCCGTTTATCACCGGTACTGCACCAAGCGTGATGCAGATGGAATCCTGGCAGGAACTGGCGAATCCACGCGATCTGACCAAAATCTTCCAGAATACCGAATATGCTGCCTGGCGTAGCCTGCGCGAGTCTGAAGACGCGCGCTATCTGGGCCTGGTGATGCCGCGCTTCCTGTCTCGCTTGCCTTACGGTATTCGCACCAACCCCGTGGACAGCTTTGATTTTGAAGAGCAGACCGACGGTTCCGACCACAGCAACTATAGCTGGACCAACGCGGCTTATGCCATGGCGACTAACATCAACCGTTCCTTCAAGGAGTACGGCTGGTGTACATCCATTCGCGGCGTGGAGTCGGGTGGGGCGGTTGAAGATCTGCCTTGCCACACGTTCCCAAGCGATGACGGCGGCGTAGACATGAAATGCCCAACGGAAATCGCCATCAGCGATCGCCGCGAAGCCGAGCTCGCGAAGAATGGCTTTATGCCGTTAGTTCACCGCAAAAACTCTGACTTTGCCGCCTTTATCGGCGCCCAGTCGCTGCAAAAACCTGCGGAGTACCACGATGCTGACGCCACCGCCAATGCGCGTCTGGCAGCGCGACTGCCTTATCTGTTCGCCTGCTGCCGTTTCGCTCACTACCTGAAGTGCATTGTGCGCGACAAGATTGGTTCCTTCCGCGAGCGCGACGAAATGGAGCGCTGGCTGAATGACTGGGTCATGAACTATGTCGATGGTGACCCGGCTAACTCTTCTCAGGAAACCAAATCACGCAAGCCACTGGCTGCTGCAGAGGTGAATGTGGAAGAGCAGGAAGACAACCCAGGTTATTACGCCGCGAAATTCTTCCTGCGTCCGCATTACCAGCTGGAAGGGTTAACCGTTTCGCTGCGTCTGGTATCGAAACTGCCTTCGCTGAAGTCGAACGAAAACTAATCGTTGAAACGCTAAGCACGCTCTTCGGAGCGTGCTTCTTGCGAGCAACTGCACTAAAGCATGAAAACATGCCGTATGTAAAAAAATGGCTGATGTATGTCGTTCCTCATACTTTGATTATGCTGATGAAGCGGAATAAACCTTTTCCTAAAGTGATGCCTTTGGCGAATGGCTGGAAGCTTTCATCATACATTTATCAGTATAATGATCGACCTGTGTTTAAAATATAAAAATGTCGGCTTTGGCGAGCTGAAAATTATTTGGGCTTCTTTAATCGTTTTTTTTGACTTTGTTCCAGCAGAGTAATTTTCTTGAAACAAAGTGCGCAACATAATCGGGTTGCCCCATAATTGTCATGGCTTTTTGCACAATGACATTAATTTGAAATACGAATACAGCAAAAAAATCTCCTGCTATAGCGGTTAATTGTGGTGGGATACTTCGGAGAGCCTGTAGCAACCTCCCGAGTCGAGGCAAAAGTAAAATATGGACTGTTTTATTCAGCCCCATGCTTTTCTCTTTGCCATATAGATGCTTTTTCGAAAGCGACAACTTTTTCCATAACGAAGAGTAAATATTATGGCTATTGATATGTATTTGAAGGTAGACGGTATTACTGGTGAATCTAAAGATTCAAACCATACCGGCTGGATTGATATTACCTCTTTCTCCTGGGGCGCTAATCAGCCGGGTAATATGAGCGTGGGCGGCGGCGGCGGTGCTGGTAAAGTAAACTTCAACGACCTGCACATTAATGCCAAAATCGACAAGGCTGTCACTGCGCTGTTGAAAAACTGTGCCAGTGGTAAGCACGTCACTAAGGTTGAAGTTTCAGTTTGCAAGGCTGGCGGTACGCAAATCGAGTACACCCGCATCACCCTGGAAGATGTGCTGGTCACCAACGTACAGTTCGTGGGCTCTGAGCACGACGATACGCTGGGCGTAACCTATGCATTCCAGGCTGCGAAAGTGAAACAGCAGTACTGGGAGCAGAGCTCTTCCGGTGGCAAAGGCGCAGAAAGCAGCGCTGGCTGGAATATCAAAGAGAATAAAGAAGCGTAATGATATGGCAGCCCTGAAAGGGGCTGCTTTTTTAAATAAACTCAATTGCATGCAAAAGGAATTTTGATATGACGCTCTTACGCTTAGGCGATCGAGGTGATGCTGTTGCAGTTTTACAAAAAATGCTTGGAGAGAAAAATTATAAAGTCTCAATAGATAAGGTTTTTGGTAAAAATACAGAGTTAGCCGTAAAAAAATTCCAAACTGATAATAAATTATATGCAGACGGCATTGTTGGAAGAAAAACCTGGGAAGCACTAGGAAAAAGAGTTGTAGCTCCCGTTCCTCCGCCTCCGTTAAAAGGTGTTCAGGGACGGCAGTATGTTAGCGGAATGAAACTGTCGGAAAGTGGGATTCAGGCACTTTTTAAATTAGAGTCTTTGCGCGGCGTCAGTAATCACTTGCATTGGCCTGGAGGTAAAAGCGGTGTGACTTTAGGTGCTGGCTACGACATGCTTGAAAGAACACAAAGTGAGATAAAGCAAAAACTTATTTCTATCGGCATTGATGCAACTTCTGCTGCTAAAGCGGCTGAGGGAGCAACTAAAAGTCATAAAGACGCGTCCGATTTTGCTGTGCAAAACAAAAATCTTATAGATTTATCAAGGCAGCAAGAAACTGATTTGTTGAGATTGACTGTTCCACATTATGAAACATTAATAAAAAACAGGATTACAGTACCCTTAACACAATATGAGTTTGATGCACTGGTTTCGTTTGCATACAACTCTGGCGGTGTTTTAAATAAAGTGACCAATGACATTAACAACGGAAATGTTGGTGATGCAATGGCGATGATTAAAAAAATAATCTATAGCGGTGGTAAAGTCTTTAAAGGTCTGGTTAATAGACGTAATTCTGAAGTTAAACTTTATCTAGAAGGGATTTATGACGTATGAACAATAATAAAGGTTTGCTTGTATCTACCCTTTTAGGTGGTTTAGTGGTTATGACGTCTTGCCACGCCAACGGAAATATAGAAAGCGATATAAATGGGCAGTGGGTTGTTAAAAACGTCTATGTGAACAGTAATAACGCCTCACGACCTGATATTATTAGTGATGATCCAAATCTAGTTGGCCGAATCATAAATTTCGACAAAAAAAGTATTTCTGGATCAATTCTGGTGGCGAAGGGATGTGATTCACCTTCTTATAATAAAAAAGAATCTGTTACGGCAGGTCAGTTGCTTAATCTTACTGCAGGTGAGGATGAAAAGTCGAACAATAATCTTGCAAGTGATTACGGATTACCTTTATCGGCTAAAGATCCAGTAAGTGCTTATGAAGTCACCTGTAAATCAGGCATGTTTGGCCCTTCAGGTGAAAAAGTTGGTAACTGGATTATTGAGAAAAACAATAATGAACTTCTTACCAACTGGAATTCACAAACTTATTTGTTGTTAAAAAAACTGCCCTCTAATCCTAAACCAGCACCCTCATTCGACTGTGCGAAAGCCTCATCAGATACAGAGAAGGCTATTTGTAGCAACGTTGAGCTTTCCGGCTGGGATAAGAGTGTTGCACAAGCCTATAGCATCGCTGTAAAACAAATAAAAAGTATTGATGTTGATGTCAAAGACAAGCTCGCCACGCTTCGTTCTGCGCAAAGTAACTGGATCAAAAAGCGCAATGAATGTGGCGGTGACGCGTCGTGTCTCTCTGAAAAAATGCAGAGTCGGGTTTCTGAACTGGTTGAAGCCTCAAAATAAAGTATTAATCATTTCTTTACTCTCACATCATGCAATCATGATGACATTAAGGCTAAAAGGATTTATTCATAAATGAAAAGGGTGTATTGCAAAGCTACATCCTTTTCATTTTTATTGCCGGTTTTTAAAGTAAGAATCTTAATGTCTCATGATTGAATGTTTTGCTTATCAAAGAGCCTTTTCTTAAATAATGTCACGGCAAGATTTAAAAAAGAGCATGAGATGACAGGGTTTAATATTGACTCCCATTTGAAAAGTGAAAAATTGTAATGAAGTTTGAGGTAAAGCATTCGGAATGTAGCTTTCATTTATCTGCTTTTTTTAATTTCATCTTATGAAGAAGTTATGCGCATACCGTATTTAATAACGAGTGCGTCGCCAGGCTTGATGAGTTACGCACGAAAGAATTATCAGAAATGCCCTACGATTAATTTTCACGGGGTGGCTATCTGCAACATTAGGGTTGCGTTTATCTTCCGTACCATTGACTACGCTTCTATATCCCGCCTTTCTCCCCGAGAGACGCGCGATATAGATGTCGAACAGCTAACCGCAGGAATCCGTGATGCGCTTTACGATAATAACCGCTAAACCCGGCCATGAACCGCCGCAAATCAGTTTCGATTTTCTTCCTCCAGGCGGCACTATTGGTCGAGGCGTGGATAATAATCTGATATTGCCCGACGACGATCGCACTATTTCTCGCCTGCAGGCTATCGTGCATATTACTGCAGAGGGTGAATGTCGCCTGACCAACCGCGGTAACGTTACGCGCGTGCTGCTGAATGACATCCCGCTTGAACGTGGACGTCAGGTGGAGTTGCAGGACGGAGATATTCTCGGCATCGACGACTATCGCCTGCTGGTTAACGATCTTAATGGCGAGCAGCAATCGCAGCAGCCTCCGTTGACCGCTGCAGCCGCACCTAAGCCGCAGCCCGTACCCAATGCGGTCCCTGTACAGGCGCCGGCTGCCAGCACGGCTGCCATTCCCAGCGAGATCTGGGACAGCCTTGCCAAAGAGTTTTCAATTTCTGATGATTTATCGAAACGTAAAAGTGCTGCGCCAGAAATGCCGGAGGCAAATCCGTTAACCTCTACAGCGGCAAACCGTAATCCCGAAGATCCGCTGGCTCAGTTAATGAGCGATAAACCGCTAGATATCGGTCAACAACCTAAGACAAGCAGCCTGTTTGATGAAGAGGATGCACTGTTTGCTCAGGAAAGCATTTTTGATGACCGCACGCCCAGCACCTTGTCGGCAAAACAAAATGCGCAAGGGCAGCCCAAAATAGAGGAAACCTCCACGGACGTGGACCCGTTAAATCTGTTTGGCAGCCAGACCACGCCGGACCCGCGTCATCATGACGATCCGCTGGGGTTAATGATGAGCGGTGCCGTGCCGCTGGCTCAGCCAGATATGGCGGCTTCGCAACCTATGGCTGCGCCATCGCAGCCGAAAGAAAACCATCAGTCTGCACCCTTGCAGCAGAAAGAGCCCCATCAAGCGGCGCCATTACAGCAGAAACCTCATCACCAGCCGATGCCTGATATCCTGGATACTGCACCGGTTGAGTTGGCTGATTTAAGCAGTTCACCGCTGTTTGATCACACTGAAACGCAGGTCACTCACGATCCCGCTTTCGATCCTCAACCGCAGCCTGCCCAGCCTGAAGGTGCGCAAAGCCCGATTGATTACGGCGGCATTACCTTGCCAACACCGCAGGCGGTGCAACGCACGCCTTCGCCCACGCCAAAAGGGCGGCTGCGCATCGATCCGGTTGCCTCGCACAATAACAGCGGTGGGACCGAGCAGAGTGGCAACACCAGTAGCGGTGATGCCTTAAAGGGCGAGTTGCTGGATGCACTGCTGGAAGGTATGGGCCTGCAGGATCTGCAACCGACACCGCAGTTCGATCGTGAGCAGATGCGGCAGTTCGGCCAGATGCTCAGCATGTTCTCGCAGGGAACGGTGGCACTGCTGTCTTCCCGGTCGATTTTAAAACGCGGTGTAAAAGCCGACATGACCGTGATCCTGGATGATGCTAACAACCCGTTTAAGCTGCTGCCGTCGGGTAAAACCGTATTGATGCAGATGTTTGGCAGCCGTATGCCAGGTTTTATGCCGCCACGTCAGGCCGTGCGTGACGCACTGATTGACCTCCAGGCGCACCAGTTAGGGATGATTGCCGGTATTCGCGCCATTATTGCTTCCATGCTGCAGTCCTTTAACCCCGATCAGCTCGAAGAAGAAGCGCGTCAAAACGGTTCCGTATCGCGCATTGGACTACCCGGCAGCCGTAAAGCCGCGCTGTGGGAGCATTTTATCCAGCGCTATGGCGAAACTGCCGGTGAAATTGAAGATGACTTCCATACCTTGTTTGGCGAAGCCTTCTTGCACGCGTACGACATGGAAGTAAATCAGTATAAAGACTCACAAACCCACACGGATGACGCATGAATATCTCTACTGCTTCCACGTCGAATCAGGGCGACCGCGCCAGCAATCAGGATCAAACCGGTGAGAGCATCGGCGAGCGTTCGGCTTGCTTTGTGGTGTGTGATGGTGTGGCAGGGTTTCCCGGCGGTGACGTGGCAGCAAAAATTGCACGCAGTAGCCTGATGGAAGCCTTTGATGGCAATGCGCATCTCGATGCGCAAACCATTCGCGATTACGTTAATTATGCCAATGGCGCCATTCGGCAACAGCAAAAGGCAAACAGTCAGCACAGCCGGATGGGCACCACGCTGGTGAGTTTGTTTATCGACAGAGACTATGAACTGGCCTACTGGGCGCATGCAGGCGACAGTCGGCTTTACCTGTTTCGTCGGGGCTATCTCTACCACGTGACCACAGACCACAGCCTGATTCAGCAAATGAAAGATGCCGGGCACCAGACAGAAGGCATTAACAGTAACCTGCTCTATTTTGCATTAGGCATGGGCGATGAACAGCGGGATGCCAGTTACAGCGATGTGGTGCCTATTGAGGATGGGGATGCCTTTTTGCTGTGTACGGATGGTTTCTGGCATGGCGTGACGCTGGAACAAATGCAGCAATCATTGCATATGGTGAATACGCCAGAAGAGTGGCTAACCCTGATGCAACAAATTATCAAAAACAGCCAACCGCAGGGGGGTCAACAGGACAACTTCAGCGCCATGGCTGTGTGGGTAGGTTCACCAGAAGACACCACCTTATTGCACTCGCTGTCTGATGCGGCGCAGTTTTTCCCTCTTCGAGATTGAGAACGCCAACATGAAATATGGATTAGTGGGCCTGACTGCATTGCTGTTGAGTACACATGCCTTTGCAGAGAACTATCGCATTGTGCAGTCGCCAACTCAGAAACTGGATGTCTGGATTGATGATGTAAAAGATAACCAGCTGTCGAGCTGGTGTAAGAGCACCGTAAACCTGCGCATTGTGACGCATGGCGATAAAGATGCGTCGGTGCTGAGTGATTTCCTGCCGCGCGTTGCGGGCTTGATGGCCTCACAATGTAAGCCGTTACAGCAGCTGCACTGGCAATTAACCGATACCGAGGGCGGCGCACTGGCCAATGGTACGGCCGCGAAAGCGCAGCAATGGAAATCGGTGGTGACTCCGCCTGCCGCTGCACAGCCCGTTCAACCGGTTCAGCCCGCCCAACAGGCGCCGGTGCAGCAGGCGCCCGTCAGCCCGCCCGCCGCGCCTGTCGTGCTGAATTCGCCAGCGGCGGATACCACACCGTGGCTCCAGTTTAGCTTGCTGGACGGTTGCCATTTCCGCACCTGGTGGCATCAGCCCTCGCAGGCCAGCGCGCTGTTTGTGCCGGCTAAGCAGGGCGTCACCTGCGGCAAAGATGGTTGGTTAAGCGGGCACAGCACACTGACCCAGACGGGCAAAGACGCGACCAAATCCGTTTCCGTGAGTTTTCTGCAGGGGTTCCCGGTTGCGGGCCTGAACGATAAACAGCAGGTTGATGAACTGACCATTACCACGGTTAACAGCGAACGCATGGTGCTGAGTGATGAAAAGTCACCCGACAGCTGGCTGGTGTTGCCATTTAGCCAGCAGTTTAACGGCTGGCAGGCGATAAACCAGGTGGTGGTTGAGATGCCCGCCAGTGAAGCGGCAGACGAAAATGCGCTGCGTGCGCGCCTGCAGGAAGTGCGTAAGATCTGGTCACCCTGGTTAAGCAGCCCTGCATCCATTAAGGTGCAGTTGGTGGAAAAACTGCATCCGGAACTCAAAGATCCGGCCGCAGCCGTGTATCGCACCATCAACTAAGGCATAAGGAGTTTGAATGGACTCATTACAACAGCGACTGGCCAATGCCACCCTGGCGGAAAACCTGTCCAGCATCACTGCGCAAATCCAGGCGAATCCGGCTGATGCGGATTTACGGGCGGCGTTTGTGCAACTCCTGTGCCTTGACGGTAACTGGAGCAGGGCGCAGACACAGCTAAAATCCTGGCTGGCCATGCTGCCTCAGGCGCAGCCCACCGTGACCTTGCTGCAACAGGCTATTGAGGGCGAACAGAAACGTGCAGCGGTTTTGCGCGGTGAAGCCGAGCCGCAACTGCCGGGAAGCGCCTGGCCGTGGTGTCAGGTTTTACTGGCCGCGCTGAAAGCGGACATAGCGGGCGACAAGGCCGTCGGTGCGGCATTGCGTGCTCAGGCGCTGGAAAGCGCAGAGGCGAGCGCCGGTACGGCCACAACCCAGGAGGGGGAAAGCCAGTTCGCCTGGATAATGGACGGTGACAGTCGCTTCGGACCGGTCTGTGAAGCCATCGCCAATGGACACTATTACTGGATCCCGTTTGCTGCCATCAGTGAAATAGAATTTCAGGCACCGGCAAGCGTCACGGATCTGGTCTGGCGCCATACTCGCCTGCAGCTGGTGGACGGAAGTGAGCAAATTTGTCAGATTCCGGTGCGCTACCCGCTTCAGGACAAGGCTGATGAACGCTTCCTGCGGGCAAGCGTAACGGAGTGGCAGGAATCAGGCAGCGATGACGGTCAGTTTATCGGTCACGGGCAAAAGATGTGGCTCAGCGATGAAGCAGATTATCCCTTACTGACGCTGCAGCAGCTTATTTTCAACGAAACTGAGTTACCTCATGAGTCGTAATGACAATTCGTCCGGTGACGGCTATTCGCAGCTGCATGGCGGCTATCGTGCGCGCAAAAATCGCGACACGCTGACGGCGCGTGACAAACTGCAGTCGTCCCTGCTGGACAGGCTGACAGACGACGCGCCAGATAAAACCACCGAGTCAGGCAACAGTTCGATTATTACCCACAGTACGCTGCGACGTAATGTTCTGCGCGATCTCCAGTGGTTATTCAACACCATCAATAACGAGGCGCAGCACGATCTGAGCGACCTGACGGAGGTCCAGCGTTCCGTGCTGAATTTTGGCGTGGCCCCCCTGGCCGGACAGAATATCTCGGACATCGAATGGCAGGATATGCAACGGAAAATGACTGATGCCATTCTGCACTTTGAGCCACGCATTTTACCCCAGGGCTTACAGGTTCGCTGTGTAAGCGACCTGACCTCTCTGAGTCTGCACAACGTACTATCGATTGAGATTAAAGGCCGGTTATGGTGCGTGCCGTACCCGCTGGAGTTTCTGTTCCGCACTCAGGTTGATTTAGAGAGCGGCCATTTTGAACTACAGGATGCAGGTTAATCATGGACAGCAAGCTGCTTGATTACTACAACCGTGAACTGGCCTATCTGCGCGAGATGGGCGCGGAGTTTGCTGCCCAGTATCCCAAGGTCGCCGGGCGGCTTGGTATGCGCGGCATTGACGTCGCCGATCCTTATGTCGAAAGACTTATGGAGGGTTTCGCGTTTCTGACGTCACGCGTGCAGTTAAAGATGGATGCCGAGTTTCCACGCTTTTCTCAGCGGATGCTGGAAATGGTGGCACCGGGCTACCTTTCACCTACGCCGTCGATGGCCATCGCCCAGCTCACGCCGGACAGCCGCAAAGGCGATATCAGCAACGGTTTCTTAGTGCCGCGCGGCACAATGATGGAAAGCCAGAACCTGAAAAAAACGGGCGTCACCTGCAGCTATACCACCGCGCACGATGTGATGTTACAGCCCCTGCGTATCAGCGATGTGTCGTTAGGTGGCGTGCCAGCGGATATCCCGTTAGGCGAGTTGAAAGCGGGCGGCTCGACGGCGGCGTCCAGCGCCCTCCGTATCCGCATCACCTGCGAAGGCATTTCATCGTTAAGCCAGCTCAGTCTCGATGATGTGATGTTTTTCCTGAGCGGACCCGACATCCAGGCCCTGAAACTGATGGAGCTGCTGATGCAGCATCGTGTCGGAATCATCCTGCAGTCCGTGGAAGCAAAACCGCAACGTCAGGTTCTGCCGGATGACGCGCTTCAACAGGAAGGCTTTTCGACCGAGCAGGCCCTGCTGCCCGACGATCTGCGTAATTTTGACGGCTACCGCCTGCTGCAGGAGTATTTTGCATTCCCGGCACGCTTCCAGTTTATCAGCCTGCGTCAGCTGGCGCCTTTCCTGCAGCGCTGCGATAACGCCCTGTCGTTTGACATCGTCATCCTGCTGGATAAGGCCGATGCGGCGCTGGAAAGCGTTGTCGACAGCGCCCATCTGGCCCTGCACTGCACGCCGGTCATTAACCTGTTCCCGAAAACCGCCGAGCGGCTTAAGGTCAGTGACAGTCAGCACGAGTATCACCTGGTGGTCGATAACATTCGTCCGCTGGACTATGAGATCCATTCGGTGAAGCGCTTGTTTGCCTCTGTCGAAGGGCAGCGCGAAGAGCAGATCTTCCGGCCGTTCTGGAGCACCTTCAGTCATGACGGCGGGGATTATGGCGCGTATTTCTCCCTGCGTCGTGAACAGCGCACGCTCTCTGAGCACGCGTTGCGCTATGGCACCCGAACGGGCTATATCGGTTCTGAAGTGTTTCTCTCCCTGGTGGATCAAAATCATACACCGTGGAACAGCGATATCCGCTATTTGTCTGCGGAAGTGATGTGCACCAGCCGTGACCTGCCTTTGATGCTGCTACAGCAAGAGCAGGCCAACTTTGTGATGCCGGATTCCATCCCTGTCGGGCAACTTAAATTGTGCAAAGGCCCGACCCCACCGCGTCCGGCGCTGGCTGAAGGGCTTTCAGCATGGCGACTCATCAGTCATCTGCAGATGAACTATCTGAGCCTGATGGACAGCAGCGATGGCGAAGGGGCTGCGGCACTGCGCCAGATGCTGAGCCTGTATGCCAGCCTGGCCGAAACGCCGCTAACGCGTCAGATTGACGGAATTCGTCACTGCAACCTCAAAGCCGTTCACCGCCGGGTGCCCGAGCCGGGACCCGTGGTGTTTGCGCGCGGGGTCAGCATTGCGCTTGAGGTGGATGAGCAGGCGTTTTCAGGTGCCAGCCCCTGGCTGTTCGGCAGCGTGCTGGAGCGGGTCTTTTCTCGCCTTGTGGCGCTTAACAGCTTTACCGAATTCACCCTGAGCAGCCAGCAGCGCGGCGAAGTGGGCTACTGGCCGCCGCGCATGGGCAAAAAGGCGCTGCTATGAGTGAGACGGCGCACGTTATTCCCCTACAGCGGGCGGTGCGTCTGCCTGACGGTTTCTGGCAGGCCGTGATGGCCGCGCCCTGGCGCTATGATCTGTTTCAGCTGCTACGCAAGCTGGACGCCCAGAGTGGGCAGCGTTATGCCTTAGGTAAAGCGCCACTGCCCAAATTTGAGGCCGTGCGTCTTGGGCAAAAGCCATCCCTAGCCTTTGCACCGTCGACCGTGTCACAGGTTAAAGCGCGTGAGCAGGACGAACGCTACGACGTCTCCATTTACAGCTTTGGGCTGTTTGGTCCCAACGGCCCTCTCCCTACGCACCTGACGGAATATGTACGCGGACGTATCGATCACCATCAGGATCACAGCCTGAGCGCTTTCGCCGATCTGTTTCATCATCGTGCCACGCTGCTGTTCTACCGTGCCTGGGCTAATTCACAGCCAACCAGCTCCCTGGATCGCCGCGACGATCGGCGGTTTCAGGATTATCTGGCCTGCGTGGCCGGTATTGGGTTACCGGCCCAGCAGAAAGCCAGTTCGCTGAGTCTGCATGCGCGCCTCATGCTGTCAGGGCATCTCAGCCGCCACGGTCACGATGCCGAAGGGCTGGTACGCATTTTGCGTCACTACTTTGCCGTTCCGGTTAAGCTGCAACAGAACGTGCCGCAGTGGTTATCCCTGGACAGCCGCGATCAGGCCCGTCTGTCGGCCGGTCGCCATATGCCGCGCCTGGGTGAATCGGCCTTTCTCGGTGTGGCCGTTCGTGATGTACAGCATCGTTTTCGTCTGCGCATCGGTCCACTGAGCGCCGAGCAGTACGAACGTTTTTTACCCAACGCGCAGGGCGCTTGCGAAGTGCGTGACTGGGTGCGCCACTATCTGGGTATTGAGATGCAGTGGGATCTCAGCCTGATTCTGGCAGCCGATGCCGTTAAGGGCGTAACCCTTGGCGGTCAGGCGCGGCTGGGCTACACCAGTTGGCTTGGACAGCAACCGCAGCCTGTCGATCGTGAAGATTTTGCCTTTGAGGTTGAAGCTACGCCGTCATAGCCCAACCGCTTTCCCCGATAGTTAGCCCGCTTCTTTCAATAAAGAGAACCGATATGTCAGAGATCAGCCGTGCCGTGCTATTCGGCAAACTGGATACGCTGTTATTTACCTCGCTTGAGAGTGCGACCGCCTTTTGTAAACTGCGTGGCAACCCCTATGTTGAACTGGTGCACTGGTTGCATCAGCTCATGCAGCAGCAGGATGGCGATCTTCAGCAGGTGATTAAGCATTTTTCACTGGATGAAAACGCGCTGACGCGGGATATCGTCGCTGCACTGGACCGCCTGCCGCGCGGTGCGGGTGCGGTGTCCGATCTCGCAGAACACATCGACAGCGCCGTTGAGCGCGCCTGGGTTTATGCATCACTCAAATACGGTGCGACCCGCATTCGCGGTGGTCACCTGCTGATAGGTATGCTGAAGACCTTTACGCTCGCCAGCGTCCTGAAAGGCATTTCCCCCCAGTTTTCACGCGTGAACGCCGATGCTTTACTGGAGCAGTTCGATACCTTACTGGCGAACAGTAAAGAAGTTCAGCAGGCGCTGGTTCAGCCCGCAGGCGATGCTGCCGCCCCTCCGGCGGCGGGCGACAGCACGTTAGCGCAGTATGCGCAGGATCTGACCGCGCGAGCGCGCGACGGCAAAATCGACCCGGTTGCGGGCCGTGACGAAGAGATCCGCCAGATGGTGGATATCCTGATGCGCCGTCGCCAGAACAATCCATTACTCACCGGTGAAGCTGGCGTGGGTAAAACGGCGGTGGTAGAAGGGCTGGCGCTGCGCATTGCCGCCGGTGATGTACCGGCACCGCTTCGTGACGTGCAACTGTGGCTGCTGGATATTGGCATGTTGCAGGCAGGCGCCGGCATGAAAGGCGAATTCGAAGCGCGTTTACAGGCCCTGATTAACGAAGTGCAATCCAGCCCTACGCCGATTGTGTTATTCATTGATGAAATTCATACCCTGGTCGGTGCAGGCGGTCAGCAGGGCACAGGCGATGCCGCCAACCTGTTAAAGCCGGCCCTGGCGCGCGGACAGTTGCGCACGATTGGCGCAACGACCTGGGCGGAATACAAGAAATACATCGAAAAAGATCCTGCATTGACCCGCCGCTTCCAGACCGTTCAGGTGCAGGAGCCGGATGAAGCAAAAGCGATCCTGATGCTGCGCAGCACCGTGAGCGCGCTGGAAAAACACCATCAGGTGCTGTTACTGGATGAAGCCGTCAGCGCCGCCGTTAAGCTCTCTCACCGTTACATTCCTGCCCGCCAACTGCCGGATAAAGCCGTAGCCTTACTGGATACCGCCTGTGCACGCGTTGCCGTCAGCCAGGGCGCACAGCCTGCCGCGCTGGAAGACTGCCTGCACCGTCTGGCCGCGCTGGAAATCGAAGCGGAGATCGCCGAACGTGAAGTCAAAGTGGGGCTGGGTGATGAAACCCGCCAGGCCACTATTGCCGCCCAGCGCGCTGCCCTGGAAGCAGAGCGCGATGCGCTGGACGCCCGCTGGCAGCAGGAGCGTGAGCTGGTCGAACAGCTGATTGCCCTGCGCGCGCGTTGCGTGACCGAAGGCGAAACTTCCCTGCGCGAGCAGCTCGATGAAACCCGACAGAAGTTGCATGCGGTCCAGGGTGAAGCCCCGTTACTGTTTGCTGCCGTTGATGCCAGCGTCGTTGCCGCAGTGGTATCCGACTGGACCGGCATTCCGCTGGGCCGGATGGTGAAAAACGAAATTGACGCCGTGCTTAACCTCGCGGACACGCTGAATCAGCGCGTAATTGGGCAGCGTCACGGGCTGGATCTGATTGCCAAACGCGTTCGCACCTCACGCGCCCGACTGGACAATCCCAATAAACCGGTCGGTGTGTTTATGCTCTGTGGCCCGTCAGGCGTCGGGAAAACCGAAACCGCGCTGGCGCTGGCCGAATCGCTTTATGGTGGAGAGCAAAACATCATCACCATCAACATGAGCGAGTTCCAGGAAGCGCACACTGTTTCAACGCTGAAAGGTGCGCCTCCAGGCTATGTAGGTTACGGTGAAGGCGGTGTGCTGACGGAGGCCGTGCGTCGTCGTCCTTACAGCGTCGTGCTGCTGGATGAGATTGAGAAAGCGCATCCTGATGTGCATGAGCTGTTTTTCCAGGTGTTCGACAAAGGCTGGATGGAAGATGGAGAAGGGCGCCACATTGATTTCCGCAATACCATTATCATCCTCACCTCTAACGTCGGTACGCAACTGATCAGTGCGCTCTGTGCCGATCCGGAACTCATGCCGGATCCTGACGCGCTCAGCACCGCTTTACGTAAACCCTTACTGGAGGTGTTCCCGCCTGCACTGCTGGGCCGTCTGCTGGTGGTGCCTTACTATCCCCTCAGTGACGAGATGCTGGCAGAGATTGTTAAGCTGCAACTGGGGCGCATTGTTCGCCGCCTGGAAGAGAACCACGGTATTGAAGCCATTATTGACGATTCGGTCGTCAGCCAGATCGTGCAGCGTTGTACGGAAGTGGAGTCTGGAGGTCGCATGGTCGATGCCATCCTGACAAATACCCTGTTGCCGCAGATGAGCCAGATACTGCTCAGCGCCCATGCTCGTGATGAACGTTATCGTCGCGTGCAGGTCAGCTGTGATCAGGGCGAGTTTGTTTGCCAGTTTGCTGTCTAAAGCCGTTTGTTATCAGAGAGCTTTCGAATATGTCGGAAAATGATAATCACCAGAATGTACCCAATGCCCTCCCGATTGGTTACCGGTTTAATGAGTTTGAAATCAAAGATGTCATCGGCGGTGGCGGTTTCGGCATTGTCTATCGTGCCTGGGATCACCAACTGGAGCGCGATATCGCGATTAAAGAGTTTATGCCCGCGTCGCTGGCCGTGCGCAGCGACGACCTGAACCTGGTATTGCGGAGTGAGCGATTCAGTAAAACTTTCCATGCGGGCCTGAACAGCTTTATTCAGGAAGCCCGTCTGCTGGCACGTTTTAATCATCCGAACCTGCTTCACGTTCTGCGCTTTTGGGTGCAAAACGATACGGCCTATATGGGCACGGTGTTTTACAGCGGTACCACGCTGTCTAACATGCGTGAACGCCATCCCCATCTGATTGATGAGAACTGGATCCGTCGCCTGCTGCCACCGCTGCTGGGTGCCATCAAGACCATTCATGATGCGGGCTATCTGCACCGCGACATCTCGCTGGATAATATTCAAATCCAGAGCAATGGCGATCCGGTATTACTGGATTTCGGCTCCGCGCGCAAAACCATCGGTAACCTTTCTGATGAAAGTGAAACCATGCTGCGTCCGGGCTATGCGCCGATTGAACAGTACAGCGATAACGATGAAAGCGAACAGGGCGCGTGGACGGACATTTACGCGCTGGGTGCCGTGCTGCACACGTTAATTACTGGCGCACCGCCACCGGTCAGCGTGGTGCGCAGTATTGAAGATAATTATCAACCGCTCGTGCAACGCGCACCTGCGGGTTACAGCGCAACGCTACTGGCAGCGGTCGATAGCGCCTTGTCTCTTAAGCCGGAAGATCGTCCACAGAGCATTGATGCGTTTGCCGCCTCGATGGTACTGCCTGAGAAAGCACCCGAACCGCTGCCTGAAGTGAAGCACAGTGGGCCGGGTACCATGCTGGTACCGGTTCAGGAAGAGGATGAGGCGGCTGCCACTCCGGCAACACCGCTGAAAAAGCTGATGCGTAACCGCTTTGCTCTGCCGGGTCTGGTCGCTGCAGGTGTGCTGGTGGGGGTTTGCGTCGGTGTCCTGATGGCGGGCGGCGACAAAGAAGGTGATGCACCTGCCAATGTCGCACAGACCGAAACGGCCCCAGCCACTCAGGCACCGGCTGAACAACCTGCTGCAACGCCTGTGCAAACCCAGACCGCCCAGGCCGAGCCGGAAAAACCTCAGGAGCCGGTGGCACCACCGCCTGAACCTGTGGCGCAGGTTTATATTAAGCTCCAGCCCGGCGAGCGTGTTCAGGTGAATGGCAAGCCTCAGGCAGTGGTTCCGGCAGCCAATGGCTTTGCGGCGCTGCAGCTGGCACCCGGCAACTACACGTTTTCTGTAACAGGTCAGGGTGGCGAACGTGAACAAACGTTAACCATTAATCAGCAAGGCGTCTGGTTACTTGATCCCCATATTTAACAGGTATGTCTATGTTCTCACGTATTACTGTACAACTTCCCGCACAAGGACTGCTGTTCCGACGTCTGAGCGGCAGCGAAGCGCTGTCCCAGTCGTTCGTGCTGCAAGCGGAGCTGCTCTCCACCGACGCGCGCATTGATCGTAAGTCGTTGCTGGGCAAGCCGGTCACTTTCACGCTGCCGACGGATGGTCTGCTGAGCGCGGTGAATCCGCGCTACATCAACGGCAAAATTACTCAGATAGGCGTGCGCAGCGAGGAGCTGGGCGGCGTGCGCTACGCCGTTTACGGGCTGACGGTGGAGTCGGATCTGTGGCCGATGAAGCGCGACCGCAACCTGCGCATCTTCCAGAGCCAGACGGTGCCGCAGATTGTGCAGACGCTGCTGAAGGAGTACGGAGTGAACGTGGAAACGCGCCTGGCGGGAAGCTACCGGGTGTGGGAATACTGCGTGCAGTATCAGGAGAGCAGCTTCGACTTTATCAGCCGGCTGATGGAGCTGGAGGGGATGTACTACTTCTTCCGTCACGAGGCGGACAAGCACACGCTGGTGCTGTGCGACGCGCCGGACCAGCATCAGGCGTTCCCGGGCTACGAAACGATAGCCTACCACGTGACGCCGTCGGGCGGCAGCGTGACGGAAGAGGGCGTGAGCCAGTGGGCGCTGTCGGAAAGCGTGACGCCGGGGATGTACAGCACGGACGACTACGACTTCCGCAAGCCGAACGCGTGGATGCTGCAGGCGCGGCAGAACCCGGTGTCGCCGACCCCGGGCTCGGTGGACGTGTACGACTGGCCGGGTCGCTTCGTGGAGCACGGTCACGGCGAATACTACGCGCGTATCCGCCAGGAGGTGTGGCAGGTGGAGCACCACATGGTGAGTGGGAGCGGCACGGCGACGGGCATCGCGCCGGGCTACACTTTCGCGCTGCTGAACGCGCCGCACTTCAGCGACAACGGCAAATACCTGGTGACGTCGGCGCACTACGACTTTGAAGAGAACAGCTACGCGAGCGGCGACGTGGGCGCCACGCGGCACAACATCGACTTCACGGTGCTGCCGGCGGCGGTGACGTACCGTGCGAAGCCGGAGACGCCGTGGCCGAAGACGCACGGCCCGCAGACGGCGAAGGTGGTGGGGCCGAAAGGCGAGAGCATCTGGACGGACAAATACGGCCGGGTGAAGGTGAAGTTCCACTGGGACCGTCTGGCGAAGGGTGACGACACGAGTTCGTGCTGGGTGCGCGTATCGAGTGCCTGGGCGGGTCAGGGCTTCGGCGGGGTGCAGATCCCGCGCGTCAACGATGAGGTTGTCGTGGACTTCATCAATGGCGATCCAGATCGTCCGTTGATCATTGGCCGCGTTTATAACGAAGCCAGTATGCCGCCATGGGCACTACCGGCTGCCGCCACACAAATGGGCTTTCTGAGTCGCTCGAAAGACGGCACTGCGGATACCGCGAACGCATTACGCTTTGAGGATAAGGCGGGCGAGGAGCATTTGTGGATCCAGGCGCAGAAGAACATGGATACCAACGTCAAAAATGACGAAACGCACAGCGTTGGTGGAGAACGAAGCCACTATGTTGCTAAAAATGAGCTGCATAGGGTTGAAGCGAATCAGAGTCAGGCTGTAAAAGGCGGAACCGAAATCCTGACTGGCCAGGGTAAAGTTGATGCCGTAGTTGAACAGTATGTTCTGGCGTCGGGAACACAGTTGAGGCTTGTTTCTGGTGAAAGTGCTATCGAGCTCAATGCCAACGGAACAATAAATCTTATCGGAAAAGATTTTAACTTCTTTGTTGAGAACGATGGACATATTACGACGGGTGGCAAACTGAATCTGAATACGTCGGGTGCTAAACCTGGCACAAGTGCGCCGGGTGCAGGCCACAAAGGCGATATTGATGCGGCCGTACAGGAGAAATTTACGCCGGGAAAGCCTGATACGGCAGGTGCGCTGGCAAGCGCACCTGCCGACGCTTCAAATAATGTGGCTAATCCCACGCGTGTTAAAACATCCTCTTTTAGCGGTTATGGCAAAGATGTCGATAATTTGGTTGAGAAATCACCTACCATGAAACAGGATATCACTACACTGAAAAAGCGCGGATGGGTGTTTAAAGAAGGTGAGGCGGGCAAGGGGACTTCAGCGGATCGTCAGGGCCGCATCATAACCGTCGATAAAAGCCAGATGAATAACGCCGCTAAAGTCGTCCAGTCGCTGTCACATGAGAGTGGGCATGCACTTTATAAACCCAATATTGATCTGAGTTCTAAGAATAGTTATCTGAACAGTACACTCAGTGATGAAGGCGCTGCCACACTAAATAATATTCGTGTACAGCGTGAAATCATTGCTAATCAGGGGGGAGACATCGGTATAGCCGGTAATGCTGCGAATCAGAAGGATTACAACAGTATCTTCGACTCCTTGCAAAAAGGTGACATAACTGAGAGTGACGCAAGAATGAAAATTGGGCGCATCTTTGGAAAGGGTGAACAGACCTCCACCACTAAGGAGTTTTACGAAGATTATTATGGAGGTTGGTATGATAAAAATTACCCGTCAAAGTAAACTATCAGTCATATTAGTGGCAGGTTTTTTTATAAGCGGATTAGTGGAAGCAAAGATGCAAGCAAATGATATATGGAGTTTTGTCACTCAGATGAGTTCCAGTGTGAAAAGTTTGTCTGTGCAAGCTATTCACAATGCCCCAATGGCGTTCACATTAAAAAGTCAGAATGAATATATCAATTTTTACAGCGCTGACCGGGTCAGGCTTAACGATGCTTCTTTGATTAGCGATATCGAGTTGCGCTTGAGTAAAACCCCTGACGGAATGGCTCCCTTTCTGAGTTTTTCGCCACAAGGGAAATGCATTACACTTAATGACATAAAAAAACATTATCAGGCTATCCGGTTAACGGATTATCCACGCGGACAGTCTGAAAATGAGCTCACCAGCTACACATCATCCCCTGATGCCAACGGGCAGGTTATCACCTTTTCGTTCACGGCTAAAAATCCGGACTGCCTGAGTAGAGTCATTATTACCACTGAAGACTAAAGAGACTCGTTCTCAGTAATAACCGTCAGGCACAACACTCAGCAGCAATTTTTTCCCTGTTCGATTATCTTGCTCGAATGCCCCTCTCTCATTAGAAGATATATGACGTTAATCAGGTTTTTTTTGGCACTGGCGTTTTTGCTAACATCCGTTTTAAGCGAGGCAAATACGGTGCCGACAGTATCAGCGCCTCCACTTAGCAATAACGATTTCTCGGTCCTGCTAAACGACTACGCTTTCACCCCCGGCGACGCATGGAACAACCAAAGCTTCATACGCGCAGGCAAAGCCCTGAGTTCCGTTGTGGCCGGAGAAGTCGTCATCAATGAGCAGCGGTACAACTATTACCAACATACCTATGAAGGCTTTCAGTTATTCAGCGCGACGGCGGTAAGAAACGCCAGCCATGCAATTCTGGCAGAGATCCTATTGGACGGTGCCAGCGTGCCGACGGCTCGTAACATAATCGTCGGCGATAGCGTGGAACAGGTTCAGAAAGCCTATGGACCCGGAAAAGAAGATAACAGTGATAATCAGCAGTGGCTTATCTATAAGATGGGTGAGAAGCAGTTGATGTTCGAAATTGACCAGCAAAAAGTCAGCCACATTATGTTGAATACCACCATGAGTGCAGAGCAACATGAAGTCAGCGCTGATCAGGCTATCGCCTTAGCGACGAACGCGATTCATACTTATCACCTCACCGCGCTTGATGATCAATGTCTGAGATACGACCTGGATGACACCAGTGAGAAGGCGTTCTACATCATCACGGTTCGTGAAGACAACCATGACGTCAGTTGCGGCGGGGACCCGGATATTTCTCCCCGGCTTTTTGATATCAAAGTTGCCCGTGATAACACACAGATACTCACAAATGCCGATAACGCGGATGGCGATTATCGTAGCCTGGTTCCACCCGCCACAAACAATCAATAAAACGGACATCCTATGAATTATCAGTTTAATGAAGGCGCTTTTGCGCTGTTTCCTGCTGCCTGGCAGGACACAACCATGAATATTTTGCGGGATGACGCCAGCGGACTGGCATTAGTGGTGAGCCGTGGTGTGATTCCTGAAGACAGCGATGCGGAAAAAGAGTTTCAGCGCCAGTGGGACACGTTGCGCAGCCAGATGGGCCATATTCAGCAGACGGAATTTGTTCGGGTTACGGCTGGCGCGGATAACGCTTTGCGTGCGCTAGAAGTTGAAACCGCCTTCGATCGTAACGGACAAGCCGTGTGGCAGCGACAGTTGGCGACCCGGGTTCCGGATAGCAACATCTTAATGATTTTTACCCTCTCCGCGATGCGCGCTTTCAATGAAGAAGACGGCCAGCGTTGGAATGCCTTCAAACAAAGCCTGAGTCTGAACAATCCACGGAAAGCATAAGCTATGGATAACCGTGCGGCCCGCGTGGGCGATGAGATCATTCATTCCAGCATTTTCGCTGATATCACCAGTATTGTCGCTGAGGGCGCAGCCTACGCGGTGATCGGTGCGGCGGTCGGTGCGGCAGCAGCAGCAGCAGCACCATTGCTGGGGGCAGGAATGGCTGCGGCAGGCGTCGCAGCCATTGGTTCCAGCTGTCTGCTCAGCGGCATTATTGGCGGTGTATTAGCGAATGCTGCGGGCATTTCGGATGACATCACTAAAGCGGCCGATGGGCTGGGAGACATGATATTCCCGCCTTCTCCAGCCGGTGTGATCGCCAGCGGATCAGAGAATGTTCACGTGAATGGTCTTTTAGCTGCACGCGCGGCCGGGATGCTTACGCCCGGAGATACGCCGCCACCGGAACCGCAATCGCCCAAGAGTTTCGCAGACTATGGCGGCATGCTGCTCTCTGCGGTGGGTCAGTTTGGCAGTGCAATGTGGCAACCCACGGTAGCCTCCGCCGACGCTGGCACCTCTCCGCTGGAACAGGACAAAGTGGCCTGTGAAAAGCACAGCGCACCGCAATATCTGGCGCAGGGATCGAAAAGCGTCTTTATCAATGGCCAGCCTGCGGTGCGCGCAAAGGATAAAACCACCTGTGATGCCACCGTGAGTGACGATGTTTCCCCCAATGTCATCATTGGTGGTGAAACCGTCACAGTAAGAGAGATTAAAAGTGGCAAGGTGCCAGGTCTGGCCGTGATGATGATCGGCCTTTCCCTGATTCGTGGTCGGCCCAGCCAGATTCTGAAAAACATGCCCTGCGCACTTGCTGGCGCGGTCGGTGGGATGATGGCGGATATGGCGATCAACGCCGCCTTCTCATCGCTGTTTCCGGTTCATGCCTCCACGGGCGTCAAAGTGCTTAATGATGATGCCGAGCGCGATTTCTCCCTTCCTGGCCGCTTCCCGCTCAGTTTCCAGCGTAGCTATAACAGCCTGACCCAGCGCAGCGGATTATTTGGTCTGGGCTGGGCGACGGTGTTTGACAGCTATATAACGCTGGATGGCAATCAGGCGACCTGGTTTGATGACAACGGGCGCGAGTTGAGCTTTGCGGTTCCCGGTGAAAAAGAGGTGCTCTACAGCATCAGCGAAGGGCTGATGGTAAGGCGCAACGAACTGGGTGATATCGCCATTGCCGACGACGACGGTGCGGTATGGCGTCTGTACAGACGTACGGCCGCAGATCCGCAAGTGCTGCGGCTGGCTTCACTGAGCGACGAATACGGCAATGCGCTGGAGATGGGCTGGGACGAACAGGCTCGCCTGGTGCGCATTCATGACGCGCCGCTGGCCATTGACGTTACCCTGCATTACGACGACAAACAGCATGCACAGCGCCCGACCTCGGCCAGTCACTTTGATGGTGAGCAGCACTGGCCATTAACGCTCTGGACTTACAATGAACAGGGCCAGCTTGCCAGCGTCACCGATGCCGCAGGTGTTGTCTCGCGGCGCTTCCGTTACAACGATGACGGGTTAATGATCTGGCATCAACTGCCGGGCGGGCTGGAAAGCGAATATCGCTGGCAGAAGCTGGATCACTGGCGCGTCGTTGAAAACCGCACCAATACCGGTGACGGCTGCCATATGCATTATGATCTTGATGCTGGCATCACGCGCGTATCGACCTATGACGGTCAGCAGCGCGAACATCACTGGAATGCTGCAGGGCTTATCACCTGCTTTATTGATGAGCGGGGCGAGACCTGGCGCTATGAGTGGGATGAAAACGAACTCCTGACGCGCCGTATCGATCCGCTGGGTAATGCGGTGAGCTTCACCTATGACGATCTCGGCAACCGTGTAGAAGAGAAAGATGCGGACGGCGGTGTAAAGGCGGTGCAATGGCTGTCACACCGTTCTCTGCCCACGGTCGTTGCCGGGGCTGACGGTGCCACCACGAAATACTATTACGATCCCCATCATGGCCTTGAGCGCGTGGTTGATGCGCTCGGGCAGAGTACCTTCTATAAGCGGGATGAGTTTGGGCTGGTTGTCGAAGAGATTGACGCGGCAGGCAACAACTATCGTCGTGAATTCAATGATGCCGGCCAGGTTATCCGCGAAACAGACTGTTCAGGGCTGACGACGCGCTACCGCTATCATCCCCTTGGCTGGCTCAGTTGTGTGACCGCGCCGGATGGTGAAGAAACCCGGTATCACTATGATGCTGCGGGCCGTCCTGTTCTGCTGGAGCGGGCAGAGGGCTGGGAAGAGCGATTGCGCTGGAGCGACAACGGCCTGCCACTGGCCCACGAGTCAGCGGATGGTAAACGTAGTGAATTCCGCTACGACAACGTCGGGCGCTTAATCGCCAACCGTAATGCCCAGGGCGAGACGGTTCAGCGCAGCTGGGACAGCCGTGGTCGGTTGACGGCGCTGCAAAACGAGAACGGCGAGCAGTATCAGTTCGAGTGGGGCGCAGATTCCCTGTTGCTGGCCCAGGTTGGGCTGGATGGTGTTGCTACACGATATGACTATGATGCGGCGGGCCGCACGGTATCACGCACCTTTGCCGCCGGACATCCTCAGTCCATTACCCATCGCTATCACTGGAGCCGGGCGGGGCAACTGCTGGCACGGACCACGCCGGAAGGCCAGACGCGCTATCACTACAGCGGTGGTGGGCAGTTAAGTAAAGTGTCGCAGCATCTGCCGCTGTCTGACACCGAGTGGAGCCAGCAGGCCGAGCAGGAGATTGCGTTTACCTATGATGCGCTGGGCCGCATCGTAGGTGAGCAGGGTGAACAGGGCGCGCTGGCCTGGGATTACGACGCGCTGGGTAACTGCACGGCCTTAACCCTGCCGGATGATCGCAACCTGAAGCAGCTTTACTACGGCAGCGGCCATTTACTGAGCATCGCGCTGGACAACCTGCCGGTCACTGAGTTTACCCGTGACACATTGCATCGGGAACTCAGCCGCACGCAGGGCGGCCTGACCACGCGCAGTGAGTATGACCGGTTGGGCAGGCTGCGCCGCCGTGACGTTTTCAAAGGTGAAGCACAGCGTCCTGCGCCGCGCGTCTGGTCCCGCCGACGCGACTTCGATTACGGCAACAATCTAATCCGTGAAGAGCGCGACGATAATCCGTTCAGCCAGACATTATGGCACTACGATAACGCCGGTCGGCTGCTGTCTCAGGAAGGCGCGCAGCCGGGTAATGAGCAGTGGCGCTGGGATGGCGCAGGCAACCCGCTGGATCGCCATGCCGCTTCCCACATCATGCATAACCGCGTCACTGAACTGAACGGTATCCGCTGGCAGTACGACATTCATGGCCGCACCACCGAAAAGGATGACGGCCAGACCCGCTGGCGCTACCGTTACGATGGTGAGCACCGCCTGACGGACGTCATCAGCGAACCGCGGGACCGCAATAAGCCACGCACTAAGGTGAGCTTCCGCTATGATCCGCTGGGGCGACGCATCAGTAAAACCCGCCAGCAACTGTTACAGGGCAGGCCGTCTGGCAAGGCCGTCACAACGCGCTTTGTCTGGGAAGGCTATCGTCTGCTGCAGGAAATCCACGACGATACTCCGCTTACCTATGTCTACAGCGACAGCCAGAGTTATGAACCGCTGGCCCGTATAGATGGCGTGGAAAGCCCGGAGATATTCTGGTTCCACTGCGCCGCTAACGGCACGCCGGAACTGCTGACCGACGTTGAAGGGCAGAAAACCTGGGAAGGTGTGAACAGCCCATGGGGCAAACTGCTGCGCGAGTCTAACCAGCGAATTCCGGTGGTGGAGCAGAATCTGCGTATGCAGGGCCAGTACCTGGATCGTGAAACCGGGCTGCACTATAATTTGTTCCGTTATTATGATCCGGACAGCGGCCGGTTTACGCAGCATGACCCGATAGGTCTGGCTGGCGGGATAAACCTTTACCAGTATGCCCCGAATGCGCTGGGCTGGGTGGATCCGTTGGGGTTGAGTAGTTATGACATACTAATGGGTAAAATCGCTCGAGGAGATCTTGATTTCTCGACTACAAAAGATGGCGCGGTATTTTGGTCTGGTCCAAATATGAGAACAGCCCAACAATGGGCTATTTCAAATGGTAAAACGACCCTCGAGCAAACCTCAGGAGGAAAATACTTAGATGGACTTAACCTCTTTGGGAAAGGAAGCGGGATGACAGGTAAACAAGCGGCGGAGATCTGGGACGCTGCATCTGTCAAGTTTGCAGAAAATGCATCGGGCAAGGTCCATGTATTCGGTACTGGAGCAAAAAAAATGAATGATTTTGGTAGCATTCGAACTTGGTGGCGAATAGAAAAACCAGCTTTGATTGCTAATAATAAAATTACTGAGGTGGTCCGCCTTAAGAAAAATGGTACGCCATCTAAATTTGGTCACATCCGTAAGTGTAGAGGGACGGCATAAATGAACAAAGAGGAAATGGCATATATAAAGGAATTGAAGAATGATGATTCCGCTTATTCATACCAAGATGATGAACTTGGACTCATCCGAATGAAAATTATCTATAGAGGCGAACGATTGTATTTACAAGTTGAAGACAGAGCCATGATATGTGTTATATCTGCTAGAGACTCAATGTTGAGTAAGAAAAGCTTAAAAAAATGGGACTCTGGCGATAAGGTAAATATAAATGAAGTCGACTTTCTGTGTGAGAAAATCAAAAAATATTATGCTAAATCATATTCAGAAGAGTTAGTTATCGTTTAGAAAATTAATTTTATTAGCTGGGGTTTTCGATGATATTGCTTTATATTTGAAGAGCGGTCGTGGCGTTTTCTATTGTTGTGATATCTGACAATGATCGAATTAATGATATTTAAAGTATATGAATCTTATTAGTGTTCTTAAAATAAAACATAAGCTTTTAATTCTTATGTTTTTTTGTTAAGGTGAGGGTGCTTTTTGTCTATGACAAAAAATTAGTTTTGTGTTCAAATATGTATTCTAATGAAATTAATTAGGCTCTTTACCTTAATCATGTTGGTATGATCGTAAGTTTTTTTTTAAAGTTATATTATCTGGATTAAAATGCATTCAATTTCCTATGCTGCATGTCTTTTGTATAGTAATTAAAGTACTTATCCGCTTTTAGGAACAATAACGCCGGTCGGCTGCTGTCTCAGGAAGGCGCGCAGCCGGGTAATGAGCAGTGGCGCTGGGATGGCGCAGGCAACCCGCTGGATCGCCATGCCGCTTCCCACATCATGCATAACCGCGTCACTGAACTGAACGGTATCCGCTGGCAGTACGACATTCATGGCCGCACCACCGAAAAGGATGACGGCCAGACCCGCTGGCGCTACCGTTACGATGGTGAGCACCGCCTGACGGACGTCATCAGCGAACCGCGGGACCGCAATAAGCCACGCACTAAGGTGAGCTTCCGCTATGATCCGCTGGGGCGACGCATCAGTAAAACCCGCCAGCAGCTGTTACAGGGGAGACCATCTGGCAACGCCGTCACGACGCGCTTTGTCTGGGAAGGCTACCGCCTGCTGCAGGAGATCCATGACGGCATTCCGCTGACCTACGTTTACAGCGACAGCCAGAGCTATGAGCCGCTGGCCCGTATTAATGGCGTGGAAAGCCCGGAGATATTCTGGTTTCACTGCGCGGCAAACGGGACGCCGGAACTGCTGACCGACGTTGAAGGCCAGAAAACCTGGGAAGGTGTGAACAGCCCATGGGGCAAACTGCTGCGCGAGTCTAACCAGCGAATTCCGGTGGTGGAGCAGAATCTGCGTATGCAGGGCCAGTACCTGGATCGTGAAACCGGGCTGCACTATAATTTGTTCCGTTATTATGATCCGGACAGCGGCCGGTTTACGCAGCATGACCCGATAGGGCTGGCGGGCGGGATTAACCTTTACCAGTATGCGCCGAATGCGCTGGGCTGGGTGGATCCGTTGGGGTTGTCAAGGCGCTGTAAAACAGATAAAAAGCCTAATAAACCTGATTTTTATGTTGGTCCAGCTGGGCCGAGTGCAACAATGCCTTCTACTGCTTATCGTTACATGAGCACAAAATTTGCCAAACAAACAATGAAAAGTAAGTCAGGTCCGTTAAGTTATTTTGGATTCACAAAATTTAAAACGGGACCTCAAGTGAGAGACGCTTACCAAATATTTTACGAGAAAGGAAACCCTGATTCTTGGAGTGATGCTCGACTTTTAGGTGAGTTTGATACATTACAACTTTATAAAGATGGAGTACCTCAGGTTAGAGTTCCACTTGCTAATGGTGACAAAGGACCTGGATATGAACTTTTCACAAGTGCTTATCCTGAGTATGGGAGAGGTGGAGAGTTACAATTATTGCCTATTGAAAAAGGCTATTCTGTATCATTTGATAAGGTCAGTATACTCCCGGAGAAAATGCCATGACAGAAAAAAAACTAAGAGAGAATCTTATGTATTTAATAAATAAATATATTCCAGAAAAAGAAAGGGGGTATTTTTATGAGCTTATATCAAGGGATGATGTTCCTGTGAAGGGCATTTTGGCAGACTTCAATAAAATAAAAAAAGTTACTGTTGAAAAAAAAGATGGTGATTTGATTAGCGACATTTATTTCAACTTTTGCTGAGATTTTCGGGGGAGGGCGATCCCCCATTTTTAGCTGTGACTTCACAAGAAAATATTCTCAATTTTTATTGGATGTGACTTAATTCTCTAGGCACCCTGAATTACGATAACGCGGTAAGGCTACTGTCTCAGGAGCGCGCGCAGCCAATGGCGCAGGCAACCCGCTGGATTGTCATACTGCCGCGCATGTCATGCATAACCGCGTCACTGAACTGAACGTTATCCGTTGGCAGTACGATATTCATGGCCGCACCACCGAGCAGGATGACGGACAGACACGCAGGCGCTACCGTTAAGATGGTGAGCACAGCCTGACGGATGTCATCAGCGAACCGCGGGACCGCAATAAGCCACGTACTAAGGTGAGCTTCCGCTATGATCCGCTGGGGCGACGCATCAGTAAAACCCGCCAGCAACTGTTACAGGGCAGGCCGTCTGAAAGGGTCGTCACAACACGCTTTGTCTGGGAAGGCTATCGTCTGCTGCAGGAGATCCACGACGAGATTCCGCTTATCTATGTCTACAGCGACAGCCAGAGCTATGAGCCTTTGGCCCGTATTGATGGCGTGGAAAGCCCGAAAATATTCTGGTTCCACTGCGCCGCTAACGGCAGGCCGGAACTGCTGACCGACGTTGAAGACCAGAAGATTTGGGAAGGTGTGAACAGCCCATGGGGCAAACTGCTGCGCGAGTCTAACCAGCGAATTCCGGTGGTGGAGCAGAACCTGCGTATGCAGGGCCAGTACCTGGATCGTGAAACCGGGCTGCACTATAATTTGTTTCGCTACTATGACCCGGACAGCGGCCGGTTTACCCAGCATGACCCAATAGGGCTGGCGGGTGGTTTAAATACTTATGCGTATGCGCCGGATCCGTTAAGCTGGATTGACCCGCTGGGGCTGAGTAGATGTTCAACGCATAAAGATGTAGAAACCCCATACGGACCAGCAACTCAATCAACCGCTCCTGAGGCTTTGTCAGCCAGATCACAAGTAGAAAACGGGGCAACGTTATATCGTGTTGGTACGACCGGGCGTAGTGAAACAGTAGGTGCACAATTCTGGGCTTTAGAACATCCCCATTCGCCGGGCTATGCGAATAGATATGGAATCCCACAGGAAAATGTGGACAGAAGTAATTTCTTGATGACTGCACGTTTAAAACCTGGGGCTGAATTTGTCACGAGGCCTGCTCCGGGGGTTGGAGAAAATTTGGGGGGGATCGAAGTAGTGGTTCCGCCGGATGCTGTTGATATTCAGAACTTTAATCTCTTTTAATTATGAAAAATGACATTTATTCTCGTTCAAAAATACTAGCTGGCAAGTTGGAGAAACAGTCGGTCAATAGCGCGAATATTACTAAGGATATTACAGATGCTATTGATTACAGCGCCACATCTGGTGAGGCTCTTATGAAAATTAAATTTCATATAAATAAGGTGTTGTCGGATGCAGATAAATACAATGGTGAGATAGTAAAATTAGCTTTTGATATTAAGAATGATATCATCAAGTTAATTGGTTAATGTTTTCGAGGTTTAATCCGGAAGCAATCTTAACGAACCTTCCGTTTTTTTACTTTAACCTTCTGTCAGGCCATCACCGCGCTCATCCGCTGAAGTGCCTGCCAGGGTTCGCTGCGTTTTTAGAGAAGGTCATGTCAGATCGGTAGCGTGCGCGGGGAAAAAGTCCGCATCGGGATCTTCGGGTTAACGGTCTGCCGGTAAAGGCAAAGGCGTGCTCTTTAATAGGTTTTGAAAATGGATATTAAAAATATTTTGTGATTACGGCATAACTCTTGTAGATAGAGATGGGAAAATCTTTGCTTTGTTCGACTCCGGTGAGCTTGTTCCCGAATACCTTGAAGCTGAAATTAACGAAGAGGAAGCTGAAAAAGTTCAAAAAAAGTCAACGGGATGCTTGTGAAGTGATAATTTATTTAAGTGAAAAAATAATAAAGGTGCCGAGGAAAAAATAAAAAATTATTATTTTATATTTTTATTTTAAAAAGTGCATTTCACTTAAAAGTAAAAAAATCTCTATTATTGAATATGTAATTCTGAAAGTCTATTTTAACCTCAATGTGTAGGGTGTTTTATCTATGCTGACTTATCTGCAGCGAATTCAGAACTATGCTCCACTTACCTGTGTTTTCTAAGTTAACCAAGCTACGAAGCTCAACATGAAACCCCTTCATTAATTGATAAGCTAATCGAGAATATCTATTTACTAAAGTATGAAAATAATTAATCATCAGAAAAAAAAGGTATTAATTCACGACGGGTTAGAAGATGCATTCCTTAAGAATGACAAGCTAATTTCTTGCCCTCGCTGTGATGGTATGGCTTATTATGGCTTGTACAATTCTACAGATTTAGATATGTATGATGAAAAGAAAATAAAAGCTATAGTTGGCAGTATTAAGGGGTTGGAGTTTGTTGGAGGCGAAATTCAAGAATATAGATATAAAAATAGCTCATTGAGAGTTTCAGAAACAAAATGTTCTAATGGGCATGATATTTTGGTTGTGTTTACTTACAAGGAGTTACAGCCTGCTCGTTATGGATCCTATCTTGTAGGGGTATTTGACAATAATACTTTCAATGAAGAGTGCTGATAATTATAGACATTGTCATTTTTAATGGGAATTTTTTTCTTTATGACGTTTTTAATGGAAGGCCTGGTGGATAAATCCAATTAGACACCCTGCTGATCCTAATAGTATTAGTAGGTGGTTTAAAATTATCAATAATTATCAATAAAATCAATGCACTTGAATGGGTTGATAAGTTAAGTTTGAATGCGTGTTAAAAAAAGAAAAATAAAGTAAGTGCTGCGACCCAGAATAAGCACGTGCATACCTTGCTTATGAGTTACCTGGTAACTTTCGCAATTGTTAAGGAACGGCATAGATGAATAGAGATGGAATGGCATATATCAATGAATTGAAAAATGATAATTCAGCTTATACATATCAAGATAATGAGCCTGGACATATACGAATTAAAATTATCTGCAGAGGCGAACGAATGTATCTTCAAGTGGAAGATAGAGCCACAATATGTGTAATCTCTGCTAGAGATTACACATTAAGTAAGAAAAGTTAAGTGAAATGGGACTCCGGCGATAAAATAAGTATTGATGAAGTCGATTTACTTTGTGAAAAAATAAAAAATATTATGCTAAATCATATTCATAAGAGTTGATTGTGGTTTAGTAACCCTATGTTTATACTTGATTTTTTCGTATTTTCGATATCTGTACTTTGTATATTGCGAATTGCAGTAGCGTTTTACTTTGTTACGATATCAGAAAAAATGCTCAGCAGAGTATGGAAAAGTCTATAACGTTCAGTAAGCTTGTTTTAACTGCCTACCCAATCTATTTCTCTCATAATACCAAACCATATTTTATTAAATCATAATACTCATACAAAGCAAAATGCAGACGCGAGTTGCTACGCACGCGAAAGCTACGACCCGCTGGACAGACGCACCAGCAAAATAAGTTGAACAGATGTTACAGGGTAAGCCGTCGGGTAACGCCGTCACAACGCGCTTTGTCTGGGAAGGCTATCGTCTGCTGCAGGAGATACACGACGATACTCCACTTACCTATGTCTACAGCGACAGCCAGAGCTATGAGCCGCTGGCCCGTATTGATGGCGTGGAAAGCCCGGAGATATTCTGGTTCCAATGCGCGGCAAACGGCACGCCGGAACTTCTGACTGACGTCGAAGGGCAGAAAACCTGGGAAGGTGTGAACAGCCCATGGGGCAAACTGCTGCGCGAGTCTATCCAGCGAATTCCGGTGGTGGAGCAGAACCTGCGTATGCAGGGCCAGTACCTGGATCGTGAAACCGGGCTGCACTATAATCTGTTTCGCTACTATGACCCTGACAGCGGCCGGTTTACGCAGCATGACCCGATAGGGCTGGCGGGCGGGATCAACCTTTACCAGTATGCGCCGAATGCGCTGGGCTGGGTGGATCCGTTGGGGTTGAGCTGTAAGAACAAATGGAATGATTTTCAACGGAAGAAGAAAGGTGCATTCTCTACAAGGAAACAGGCTGGTCGAGCATACAATGCTACAAAAGGGATTGTTAAACCAGAAAAATTCCCTGATCCAGTCACTTACTTAGATTCTAATAAAATTAAAGCTCATCTAAGTCAGTTTGAAGGTGGAGTGTCAAAAATTGCGTGGGGTGTTAATCCAGAATATTCCGAAATTGGGCCGCCAGGTGGACATTTTGTTATGCCTAAGTCAGTCGCTGATGATGTGATCGGTAGATCAGGCGGTGATGTTCGCACAATTGAGAAATTGTTAGGATTGTCGAAAGGAGAGCTAGGTGACGCACCTGTAAGAATTGACATACCCAATCCAACTGGATTGTGGATGCCATCTGGTAATGAGGCTGGAGCAAATAAATTTTGGCTTCCCGGAGGGTATACATCGGGAGGGATTCCGGAAGCAGCTATAGATCCGACTCCCTTAAATCAAGCTATTATCAATAAAATTTAAAGTAAGGAGAATATAATGGGAAAGGCTATATTTAGTGGCTATGGCATGTTCATTACTCAAGAAGATGGCAAATACTATATCAATTATGACGCTGGTGGGATTACTAATAGAGATGTTAAATCTGAGATAAGCGAAGAAGAGTTTAATAAAGCAAAGTTAAGCGAACAAGATGCATATGAGGTAATAATAAGCACTCAAGTTAGAGATAAAATAAATTGTTGATATTGGGTTTATTAATCTGCACTTGCATTTCGTAGTCTTACACTCTGCCAAAGTGTCTACTTTGACGTTTTATCAAAATGACAATTTTAGTGCTAGTTTGGTATATTATTTTACTATGATAGCTCGGGGGAGTTTTGCTTAAATCAGGGTGATTACCTTGAAAATAAAGTAGCAAGGTTTTTTTATTTCTAGAGTTGTGACTCTTTAGGGCGCTAATTTAAAAGCTGGTTCCAGTCAAATTAAATGCCAAGAAGGTTTGGAGTCAAGGGCTGTTTGAAATTTATGATTGGTAAATATTAGATATATCTAAACTTAAGTATTCACAAGATAGTCTTTTTTTATGATTATTGTTTCCAACTCTGGTTTATGCTTTATGGATATTTAAGGGGTATGCTTTCATCCTGTTTTCCCAATATTGCCGTACACAATGCTTCGCTAACATCGCCCGGCAGCGTCGCATGAAATAAACCATGCAGCTCTTCATTACTGTTTTCGCAGAACACCCATTCCGCGACTCTCGTCATACCATCCACTTTTCTCTCAAACCTTCCGCCCGCTGCAGAAAATACATGACGATACTCCGCTTACCTATGTGTACAGCGACAGCCAGAGCTATGAGCCTTTGGTCCGTATTGATGGCGTGGAAAGCCCGGAAATACTCTGGTTCCACTGCGCCGCTAACGGCACGCCGGAACTGCTGACCGACGTTGAAGACCAGAAGACCTGGGAAGGTGTGAACAGCCCCTGGGGCAAACTGCTGCGCGAATCGAATCAACGAATTCCGGTGGTGGAGCAGAACCTGCGTATGCAGGGCCAGTACCTGGACCGGGACTAATTTGCGCAAGCAAATTTGAACATCGCTTTAGCGATAGCCCAAGGGGTGAGGCACCACAGGTGCCGAATTAACCGGGCTGCACTACAATCTGTTTCGTTATTATGATCCGGACTGCGGCCGGTTTACGCAGCATGACCCGATAGGTCTGGCTGGCGGGATAAACCTTTACCAGTATGCCCCGAATGCGCTGGGCTGGGTGGATCCGTTGGGGTTGTAAAGGCGCTGTAAAACAGATAAAAAACCTAATAATCCTGATTTTTATGTTGGTCCAGTTGGGCCGAGTGCAACAATGCCTGCAATAGGATACCGTTATATGAGGTATCTTGAAGATGATGGAACTATAAATGTTTGGGCACCTAAAGTGATCGAAACAAAGGCAGCCCCAGTGACATACTTCGGATTTGAAAAAATTAAGACAGGATATGGTGCGCGTGATGCCTTCCAGATTAAAGGAAAAGAAAACTTTGATCCGTCAGATCCTTTAGATAAATCATGGAGTGATGCCCGCCTCAGAGGTGAGTTTGATACCTTACAACTTTATGAAAACGGCGTGCCACAAGTGCGTCATCCACGAATGTTTGGTGATAGAGGGGGAGCCCCTCTTGAACCATTCACCAAAGCGTACCCAGAATATGGTGCTGGAGACATCCAACAGATGCATGCTGATTCAAGGATAATAGAGTTCGATAAAGTTGATATTCTACCGGAGAGAGAATGATAGATTTATTTTCCTACAATGAAGTTTTAGATTTTCTTGAGATTTTTTTTCAAAAAATGATTAAAGATGAAGCATATTGCGAGGAGATGAAATTTATCATTGATGGAAGTCGCAAGAATAAAACAGTTTCCATTCGGGCCATTGGCGTTTGTTTCATGAATTATCGAAAGGTTACTGGCGATTATAGCCTTGCTACAGATGAAGAGATGGAAATCTGGAAACAGTTATTTAATATTTGGCAGTGAAACTTGAATTAATTAAATTTAATTTGAATTATGTATTGATTTTACGGTAGATATTATGACGAACTTAATAAAGGCAAAAAGTATGGGAAGGTGTTAAGAGCACATGGAATAAACTGCTGCCTAGCTGTAAAAATCAAGTGGAATCAGATGGCTAATATATCACAATTTAAAGTTAAACCGGGTTCTGTAATCCTCGAAGGAAGGGCATCTGCTCAAGGTGCCGGGTTGCCAGGTGGTCAGACTCAAAAATACATAACTGATCTCGCAAACTTATTAGATTTATGAAATGAAAAAATTAAATAAAGCAGTTGCAAAGATTCAGAAAGCTATAGATGAGCTTGATAAAGCTATCCTTACAAAAGATGAGAAGGTATTATCTGTAAGCTCAATAAACCAGCTTTCAAATTTTAAAGAAAGCTTTTTAACAGTATTAAGGTTGATTCAATCAGATAATACCCCCCCTAAAAATGAAAGAGTTTTAGGTATAGCAAGAGTCATAGCTGATCAGTGGCCTTTTAACTTTGAGCTAGGAAGTATCATTATTGATGCAGAACAAGCTTATAAAGAAATATAATTAAAAAGTCGGAAGCAATCCCCGAACTCCTTCCGGCTTTTTACTTTTAGCCGCCGCCCGTCAGGCCAGCGCTGCCCTCATCCGTTGGAGCGCCTGTTCCAGTTCACTGCGCAGCGCCTTGTAAGCATCCCGGTAAACCGAACCATTCACTTTTAGAGATCTTCCGACATACTGATTATGTCCTGTGAGGAGATCACCATGCGTAAAGCCCGATTCACCGAACACCAGATCATTGCCGTTCTGAAGTCCGTCGAAGCCGGACGTACCGTTAAGGATGTCTGCCGTGAAGCCGGTATCTCTGAAGCCAGCTATTACAACTGGAAAGCGAAGTTTGGCGGTATGGAAGCCTCTGATATAAAAAAGATGAAAGACCTGGAGGATGAAAACCGTCGCCTCAAACAGATGTTTGCTGATCTCAGCCTTGAATGCCGGGCACTTAAAGAAGTCATCGAAAAAAAGCTTTAAAACCAGCGATAAAGCGTGAGCTCGTCGGTTACCTGACTGCGCAATTTACCATGAGCATTCGCCAGGCCTGCAGGACGTTATCGCTGAGCAGTACGGTCTGTTTTTACCAGCCCGATACCCGGCGTGATGAACCGGTGATTCAAGGGCTGACTGAGCTGGCAGAGCACTATCCGCGATACGGCTTCAAAAGCTGTTCCAGCTGCTGCGCAGACAGGGTAACACCTGGAACCATAAACGCGTTCACCGGATTTACTGCCTGCTGAAACTGAATTTTCGGCGCAAGGGAAAACAGCGTTTACCCGTGCGTAACCCGGGGCCACTGGCTACGCCGGAAGCGCTTAACCAGAGCTGGTCCATCGATTTTATGCATGATGCGCTGGTCTGCGGCAGACGCTTCCGGACCTTTAATGTGGTTGATGACTTTAACCGCGAGGCCCTCGCCATAGAAATCGATCTGAATATCCCGGCACAGCGGGTGGTCAGGGTGCTGGACAGAATCGTGGCAAACCGGGGTTATCCACTGAAACTGCGGATGGACAACGGACCAGAACTGGTCTCACTGACGCTGGCACAGTGGGCTGAAGAGCATAGAGTGATGCTGGAATTTATCAAGCCGGGAAAACCAACGCAGAACGCCTTTATCGAACGGTTTAACCGGACGTACCGAACAGAAATCCTGGATTTTTACCTGTTCAGAACGCTGAATGAAGCTCTGGAAATCACAAGTCGCTGGCTGATGGAATACAACAGCGAGCGGCCTCATGAATCCCTGAATAACCTGACACCGGAGGAGTACCGGCTGATGGCCGAAAAACCGGAAACCTCAAAAAGTGCGTGGAACTAAAACGGGTGTGCTTACAGTTGCACCTCAAGTAACAAAATCCGGTGCAATAGTTGCTGGGAAAGCTGATCAAATAATCCTTCCTCGAGACTGAGATTAGAGTTGGATTTTAAATATTAGAAGAATTAATACTCCATAGGTTGTCTACATGAATAAGAATGAAGTTATAAAAATATTAAAAGATACGCTGAGTTTAATCAAAAGTGAAGCTTTAGGACATGGAAAAAATAAGCTTGATGACATCATTAAAAGATATGAATTAATAATTAAAAAGATAGAGGCTGACATCCTGGATCATAATGACATACACAATTCAGTAAAAGCTTATTTGGAAATTTATAATGATTACGATAATCCATTACTTTTTAAAATGTCAGATGCTGAAAAAGCAGTATCTACTTATCTTGAATTTTAGAAGTTATCGATGATTTTAATGAGACCTATAATAGCTTAAAAACTATTAGCTATATCAGATGCTTCTAGATAAGGTGGGGAGCTAGAAGATGTGGAGGGAAGGCAGGAGAAGCGGAACGCTGGGACGTCAATGGCCGAATTTTAATCGGGCTGGACGGTTACCGAAGCATGGCGGATCAATCCTTTGCAGGCTTTACCGTGCAACCGCTTGCCGATCTCTCTGGCGGGCTTGAGTTAGACGACGCGGCTTTCTTCTTTGGTCAGGAAAAAGACTGGAAAGTGCAAGTAGGCCGCTATGAAGCCTTCGATATGTTTCCGCTCAATCAGGACACGCTTATCGAATATTCCGGCAACACGGCCAACGATCTCTACGAAGATGGCTATGGCTATATCTACATGATGAAAGAGGCGCGCGGACGGGGATCGGCGGGGGCTATTCAGCTAAGTAAAACATGGCAACGTTTTTATTTTGAATTAAATGCCATGGCGAATGACGGCACGAGGTTGTTCCAGAATGGGGAATACCATGGGAATACACTGGAGCATAAAAAGAATGTTATTTATTTGCGCCCGGTTATCGCCTGGCGCCATAGCGACGTCACGGCGGCTGTCGGCATGGAAAGCAACGTGGTGAACAATGCCTATGGTTATACCGATAACCGGGGGCAGTTTAAGGATCAGTCTAAGCGCAATGGATATGGCGCCACGCTGAGCTGGGACGGGCAACGTGCGAATCCAGATTCAGGGGCGGTCATCAATCTCAGCACGGCCTATATGGATGCGACGGAAGAACATAACTTCAGTGCTGGCCTGAATGGACTATGGCGCGACTTTCAGCTTGGTTATATCTACGCGCGTAACGATGTGAAAGCCTTTACGATGCAGTATATCAGCGGAGCCAGCCTGAGTGACTTTATCTTAGGCAAGTATGATATCCATACCATCCACTCTTCTTACCGTTTTCGCAATGTCATGAAGATGCAAAATTTCGATATTTACCTTGGCGCTTACTGGTCGCAGATTAATGCCGAACGGCACAGTGGCGATAACGAACGTTACGGGGCGCGCGTCCGGTTTAAATACCATTTCTGATAGGCAACAAGCCGCTCCCGGTTGAGATGACATGGCATCTTTACAGGGCGCGGCGCGTCACTCAACATCGTCAAAAAGGCACCAGGTTCTGGCCCGCCAACTGCCAAAAAAATTTCATTTTCATCCCTTGAAATCATCCAAAAAGATCCTATAAATTTTTGTGAGCAGCGGGGAGGGCCCCCACTCAGATGAGCTTTTGAATGAACGATTAATTCAGGAGGTTATCACCATGGCATTACGTAATTTTCCACTGTTTCCTTCTGTTGCAGATTCTGCATTCTCAGACCGGTTCAACCGTATCGATCGGCTTTTCAGCCAGTTGACCGGTGATGCGCCCGTGTCGGTTTCACCCTCTTATGACCTCAGACAAACGGATAATGAGCACTATGAGCTCACCGTCAGTGTCCCCGGCTGGCAAGAACACGAGCTGGAGATCGAGGTGGCGGGCGGTCGCCTGACGGTTACCGGCCAGAAAGAGGAGGTTACGGATAAAGAGGCGGACAAAGAAGGCCAGAACAGCGGCTGGCTGCATCGGGGCATCAGTCGTTCAGACTTCCGTCTGAGCTACAGCGTGCCTGAACATATGAAAGTCACCACCGCACGGCTTCAGGATGGATTGCTGCGGGTCGGTTTGCATCATGAGGTGCCAGAAAGCGAGAAACCTCGCCGCATTCCGATTGAACACCGCACCTCAGAGGCGATTGAACATCAGGCTTAATGGCAGTTTGACCCGACAGCGGGGAGCGTGAACAGCGCTCTTCGCACTATGTTATCAAGCGGAGAATCAGGAGGCTGTTATGAGAGTCATCAGCGTGCCCGAAGATCGTAGCCTGTATCCTAAACTGGTCGGCGAGACCGTCATGGCTGCCAAACTGCAGCTGGGCAGGACCCGCTTGTCGGTGAATTACAATAAAGTGCCAGGCGGAATTCTGCCTGTGCTGGTGGTGGATTTTTACAACGAGAAGGGCAAGCTCTACACCCTGCGCTACAACCTGCCACCGGATACCCCAGAGCGTACCGATCGCCGGGTATCGTTGCTGATGCGCTTGATTGAGAAAGAGGCCAACGAGGAAAAGTTGGCTGAGGCAGTGTGACCGCTCAGGACAGCGGTAAACGCGAGGAAGTCGTTATGTTGAATACATTGATGCTGCATAGCGCTCTGGGGGCAGGCATGTTAGCGATGACGGCCAGCCTGTTGCATAACCGATTTAAATAGCCTGTTCCGTCATTCGTTATCCCTGTCTTTAAGTGCCGCGTCGTCGGCACTTTTTTTATGTCACCTGAGCGCTTGTTATTCTACCTTGCCATTGTTATGTTATAACGTAACAAAAACAGGTTGGGTGATATGATGCAGCCAGAGACATTACATGCCAGTGAATCGATATTGCGGGTGAACATTGGGGCGCTGCACAAACCCGATGGCGGCTGCCTGCTCAATGACATCACATTCGGCATCGGGACAGGGGAGCGCCTGGCGATCATTGGGCCGAACGGCAGCGGCAAAACCTCATTGCTGCGGGCGATGAGCCGTGAGCTGGCGGTACAGAAGGATGAGATAACGCTAAACGGTCGCTGCATCAAAACTTACACACGGCAGGAGTTAGCCACATGTATCGCCGTCATGGCGCAAAACGACGTGCCTGACCTGAGGCTGGCGGTTGAGGATTACGTTGCACTGGGTCGTCTTCCTCATGTGCGCGCCTGTCCACATTCTGTCAATCAGCGCGTTGTCAGTGAGGCGCTAGAGGAAACAGGGCTGGCGGCGTTACGGCGACGTTCACTAGATGCGTTATCAGGCGGTGAACGGCAAAGAGCGGCCCTGGCGCGCGTTCTGGCCCAAAAGCCACAGCTGATTCTGCTGGATGAACCGACCAATCATCTTGATCCCCTCGGACGACATGCGCTGCTGACGTTAATCAAAAACAAAGGCATCACGGCCGTGGCGGTCTTGCACGATTTATCACTGATAGATACGTTTGCCGACCGCGTGCTGATTCTGTCACAGGGGGAGCAGGTAGTATGTGATGCGCCCGCTCGCGCCCTGTCATCCCACTATCTCCGGCCGGTATTCGGTTTAAACAGTTTTACCGTATCGCATCCCGCGAACGGGAGTCATTTACGCATTTTCGAGGTGTCAGACTGTGCCTGATTCGTTGTTAAGGCTCTGCTGCGCGGCATGGCTGGCGAGCATTCCTGTTGGACAAACCCTCGCGGCCGATTTCCCGGTCACCATTGAGAGCTGCGGTCAGCCGGTTACCTTTAATGCACCGCCTGAGCGGGCGGTCATTAACGACCTCAATATGTCAGAAATGGCCTTTGCGCTTCATTTGCAGGATCGCATCGTCGGGCTGACGGGCATCAGTGGCTGGTACAAGATGACACCGGAATTTAAGCAGGAGATGGGTGCCATTCCTGAGCTGGCGCCTAAGTATCCCTCTCTGGAAACGCTGGTGGCGGTGAATCCTGACTTCTTTTTTGCCGGCTGGAATTATGGCATGAAGGTGGGCGGCGACGTGACGCCAGCCTCGTTAAGTCAGTACGGCATTAAGACGCTGGTGCTGAGTGAAAGCTGCGTTTTTACCCAAAAAGAAAAGCATAAAGCCAGCATGGATCTGCTTTATCACGATGAGCTGACGTTAGGTAAAATCTTTGGCAAACAGGCTGAGGCGCAGGCTTTAGTTAATCACTGGAAGGAGCGCTTGAGAATGATTCCTCAACGGCCCAGCGCGGTCCGGCCGTTAAAGGTCTTTGTCTACGACTCGGGGGAAGATAAGCCGTTTACCAGCGGAAAATATGCCATGCCAACCGCCATCATTGAAGCCGCCGGCGGAACCAATGCGCTGGAGGGGCTGGATATCAGTTGGGGCACCACGTCATGGGAAAGTGTGGCGGCAACCGAACCTGATTTCATTATCTTGCTGGATTATCAAACTGGCGGCGGGGCGGATGCCCTTCGGCATTTCCTGGAAAGTCATCCGCTGATGAAACTCACGCCAGCCGTCAAAAATCATCGTTATCTGAAGCTGCAGTATGCTGAGCTGACGCCAGGCCCGGCTAATATTGCCGCGGTGGAGAAACTGGCGCGCGCCCTGTATTCAGGAACCGCGCCGTGAATGCTACACCTTACCGTTTTTTTTGCATCTTGTGCTTTTGCGTCCTTCTGCTGGCAGTGCTGATGTTAATCAGCGTTGCCAAAGGCACGGTCGCGTTATCCCTGACGCAGGTGTTGGGCGCACTGGAACTGATCGCCATGCCTCAGTCTGAAATGATCAGCCGGATTGTGATCGATCTCCGCTTGCCGCGCACGTTGCTTGCAGCCCTGACCGGTGCCGGGCTGGCGATGGTGGGAGCGCTGCTGCAAACCACCACCCGCAACGATCTGGCCGATCCTTTTCTTTTTGGTCTCTCTTCCGGTGCTTCGGCAGGTGCGGTGCTGGTCATCACCCGCTTTGGTAACGGGTTAGGTGAGCTGACCTTGCCGGTTGCCGCCTTTGCGGGCGGGCTCTGTTCTGCCGCTGCGGTCATGTTGCTTTTCTACTTCAAAAAACTGCGCAGCCCAGCACACCTGATCATCTGTGGGCTGGCTGTGTCTTTTCTGTTTGGCGCGCTCACCAGCTATTTTATTTTCTCTGGCGATCAGCGAGCGGCCAGTTCGGTGATGTTCTGGTCGCTGGGTGGCCTGGGGCTTGCCAGCTGGCAGAATCTGCCTGTTGCGCTTGCCGGTGTTGTCCTGCTGAGTGGCTTTGCTCTGATGCGTCACCGCTCGCTGGACGGTCTGCTGGCGGGCGAACAAACGGCGCTGTCGCTGGGGATTAACGTCAGTCGTTTGCGGATTGAAGTCTTTCTTTGTTGCGCGCTGACGACCTCAATGCTGGTCGCCCTCACCGGGGTGATTGGTTTTGTCGGCCTGATGGTACCGCACCTGTGTCGACCGGTCACAGGGGTAAAGCACCGTCTGCTGTTACCGCTGTGTGGCCTGGGCGGCGCGGTTTTGCTTTGTGGCGGGGATATCATCAGCCGAACGCTGCTGGCACCGCAGGAGCTGCCGATCGGGATTATTACGGCAGGCATCGGGGGGATTTTTGTGATTCTGCTGCTGACCCGTGCATCGAACACCTGAAGCAAAACGAGGCCAGTTCAGCCCGGATTATACGGATGCTCACCGCCTGTCACTAAGTAGCAAAATGTCACTCTTCTCTCAGGTGTGACAATTGGTCCCTTTACGGTATTAAATGAATTAAAGGCTGTGAACCTCTTCGAATCAAAGATAACGAATACTGATATGTCTTATTCGAAAGTATCAGGAAGTATTAATAATAGTATTCTGACAAATGTAGACTTTGAAAACGCGTGTTTAGATAGCGCTCTTTTATGCAAAGCAGAAATAAAAAGATGCAATTTTTCAAAAAGTAAACCAGTAATCAATGTGGATGATGCAGTGTGTGAAGCAAGTCATTTTGTCAAAGCAAAGTTTGTGGCTGGATCCTCCGGAATTGAGTACGGTGGTCGTCGCGTAAGATTTGTAGACTGTGATTTTACCGGTGCTGTTTTTGATCGCGTTGAGTTTAGAGCAACGAAATTTATTAATTGCATCTTTACTGATGCGAAATTTAAAAAATGTGACTTTCGTGGAGTTAAGTTTGAGGGTGGTATTTTACCAATAACAACCCAGTTTGAAAATATGGATATACCTTCTCAGTTTATTTGATTTCGCAAATAAAGCCGAGAAAGAGAACTCAGCCTTACTCGGTTTTATTATTTAGTGTGGTTGGATCCTTTGAATATACCTGCACTTAATCTACTTAATCATCTGCTTAGTAAAATTAAAATACTCGCGCACTTCGTTGTTATCTGTCACTACACAGTGTATCTACTAATATTTTAGCCCTACTTGCGGTTGGGCTATAGCGATAAAGCCTGCAGCATTCAATGTTGCAGCCAGGCTTTGCCAGTCAATAAGCGCATTTCTCAGTGCTGCAGCCTTCAACATCGCAATCACCCCACCGTTTCATTCTCAAGCTTCTGCCTTTTGCGCAGATTCGGAAACAGCGTCATCCAGAGCCCGACCACTACCAGCGTCCCGACGCCGCCAATCACCGCGGCAGGCACCGCGCCCATCCATGCTGCTAACAGCCCCGACTCAAACTCACCCAACTGGTTTGAAGTATTGATAAAGATGGCGTTAACCGCATTGACGCGGCCGCGCATCGTATCCGGTGTATCCAACTGAACCAGCGCGCCGCGAATCACCATGCTCACCATATCGAAACCGCCCAGCGCCGCCAGCGCCAGCAGTGAAAGCCACAGTTTGGTGGAAAGGGCAAACAGCAGCGTCGCCAGGCCAAAACCCGCAACGGAGCCAAACATAATCATGCCGACGTGCTTTTCCAGCTTGTTGCGGCTCAGCCAGACGCCGACCAACAGCGCCCCTACCGACGGCGCACCCCGCAACAGGCCAAGGCCCCATGGCCCGGTGTGCAGAATATCCTGGGCGAAGATAGGGAGCAGTGCGGTAGCACCGCCCAGTAGCACGGCAAACAGGTCGAGCGATATCACGCCGAGCACGTCTTTGCGTTCGCGAATAAAGCGCACGCCCATAAACATGTTCGACAAGGTCATCGGCATACGTTCCTGAGGAGGACGTTCGTAACGTAGGCGACTGACTAAGATTAGCGACAGCAAATAAAAGAGCGCTGAACCCCCGTAAACAACCTCGGGACCGGCCACGTAAAGCAGTCCGCCTAACGTCGGCCCGACAATCACCGCGGCCTGACCGCCGACGGAGCTGGCCGCCATGGCGCGCGCCAGAATCGATGGCGGGACCAGCGCAGGTAGCATTGAGGTAATAGCAGGCCACTCAAGTGCTTTAGCCAAAGCGATCAGGAAGACCAACCCCCAAATTTCAATCTTATCTGCCCAGTGCAGTAGCGTCAGCGCCACCAGGGCGAGCAGGGCGGCCCATTCAATGAGTTGCCCAATCACCACGATACGACGACGGTCGAATTGATCTGCCAGATGCCCTGCGGGCAAGGCTAACAGCACCGAAGGCAGAAACTGCATCAGGCCAATCATGCCCAGTGCCATGGCGCTGTGGGTAATCGCATAGATTTGCCAGCTGACGGCCACGGAAAACATCTGAAAGCCAAACGAAGAACAGGTACGGGCCAGCCAGAAGGCCACAAATGACCTGTGTTGCAGCAACGCGTCTTCGCCTGTAGAAACCCCTTTATGCATAATGATTCCTGTCCCGAACCGCCTGTTGGCGAAAGTGGTTGCATCAGTCTGATTCATGACCGTATTCGGTCTTATTTTGTCCTGGCTGAAGCACAGTGAGTGTGCTGCATGATCCGACTCGCCGCCAGACCTTTCGGAACTTAAGCGGAATCGGGCAGCACGAGCATAGACGTCTAAATATTAGCATGCTCAATATTCACTTTGATAAATCGAAATATCGACAAGATGTGATAGTTCCCCCTGAATAGTCAGGGGATTATCCGATCGTCTTGTCATCAGTTATGGCGATAAAAAGCACGAACCGGCCTGGAGGGCGACAGGACTTATCAGAGCTATTGGTCGTTTGCCAGCAGGGCGATGGTAAGATACGACCCACTGTTTTTGACTCCTCAGATAACGCAGAGTTAAAAACTAAAAAAGGCGGTGTTGCTGCGCGTGGTGGTATTCACTGCCTGAGAATGCATTGAAGCGTGGCGAGCCAGATTTACTTTTTTGCAAACTGTCAGGTGCGCTTGCGTGTTTTCATTGATGGTCTGTACCGACAGCCCGGGGCATATGGCCGTGTCGGAGACAGCAAAGGGCGTTGAACGTTGACTCAGCGGTCAACGCCGATCCGAAGGGTGAGTTAAGCCGGTTTTCGTTTCGCCTCCGCACACGCCAGCGGCAAGGGCGGAGGTGATGATGTCCTTGAGTGTGCTACAGTGTTCAGGCACTTTTTTTCCATGGGTTTTCAGAGGTCCCAGCTAATGACGAATAAACAGGGTGTTTTAATTGTTAACCTTGGAACACCAAAAGAACCCACAACTGCTGCGGTTAAAACGTTTTTATCTAAATTTTTGCACGACTACAGAGTGGTCGATTTACCCAGGATCCTGTGGTGTCCAATCCTGCATGGCGTGATTATTCCGCTGCGCGCCAAACGCGTGGCCAAACTGTACTCCTCTATCTGGATGGACGAAGGTTCACCGCTGATGGTTTACAGCGTTCGCCAGGCTCGCGCACTTGAAGCGCTGACGGGCATGCCTGTCGAGTTAGGAATGAGCTATGGCGAGCCCAGCATTGGCGGCGCCATTGACAGACTGCTGGCGAAAGGTGTCGATAAAATTATTGTCATCCCGTTGTATCCGCAGTTTTCCTCGTCCACCGTCTCTTCCGTCTGGGACAGCGTCAGCCGTCACCTGCAGACGATGAAAAACCGTTACACGCCGGCGATCAACTTCATAAACGATTATGCCGATCATCCTGCCTACATCGACGCGTTAAAAGCCTCTGTGCTGGAATCATTCGAGGCCAATGGCGTGCCGGATACGCTACTGGTCTCCTACCATGGCATACCGGTCAGGTTTTCTAACGAAGGGGATAAGTACCAGGATCGCTGTGCGTTGACCACCAAATTGCTCACCGAAGCCCTTAACATGCCATCGTTGAAGATTGTGATGACCTTCCAGTCACGATTTGGCAGAGAGCCCTGGTTAACGCCGTACACCGATGAAACCATCAAAAATCTTCCTGCGGAAGGCGTAAAAAGCCTGCAGGTGATTAGCCCGGGTTTTGCGGCAGACTGCCTGGAAACGCTGGAAGAACTGGATGAGCAGAACAGAGAAATCTTCATGCATGCAGGGGGAACGTCCTTTACCTATATCCCTGCGCTCAACGATAAGCCTGTTCATATTGAGATGCTGCAACAGCTGGCAGAGGGCGCGAAATAGCCTCCGGCGCGTGCTGACATAAGCCCTCCGGCTCATAACGCCAGCCGTGACGGGGCCAGAATGTGTGCATTCTGGCCCCGTTTTTTAGACGCGCAATGCTGACCGGATGCAGGCCGCCGGTTCGCACCGGAAATGCAGTGCTGGACGGTTCGTAACAAACCAGAACTTGAGTTTAGTGCGTAACGTTTCTACCGGTATTTTTTGTATAAGTGTTTTATAACGCGTGGCAAAACCTTCGATGGTTTTTTGTAACTGGTTGAAAGCCTGACCGTTGACACTCTCCCTGCGACCATTCCCCGTTTCGAGCCTGAATGTACGGAGCTTTGTCGTTACTGCCTTGCTATCACGCAAACTCTGTCGGGGCTGGGATTTGCCTCTGAAACGGAGAAGTACCTTAGCTGCCTGCTGTATGAACTGATCAACTATTTCGCTGCGGAAATGAAAGCCCCGCGCTGGCTCCGCACAGCCGACGGCGTGAAGTTTATCGACGAGGTGACGGCATGACACAACAGGACTGGCATCCCGCCGACATTAATGCGGCCCTGAAAAAACGGGGAACGTCGCTGGCGGCGGTTTCCCGTCAGGCAGGGCTAGCGTCCTCCACGCTGGCTAATGCGCTTACCCGCCGCTGGCCCAAAGGCGAAAGATTGATTGCTGAAACGTTAGACGTCGAGCCTGAAAAAATCTGGCCTTCGCGCTATCGCTGATGTTCCTCCGGCGCAGCCCGGATACGGAAGCTGCGCCGCATTTCGTTTATCTGATCCGTCATAATCCTTTGAACCGCAAAAACAGTTTTCTATTATCGGCCTTCTTACCACGAACTAAGTTCCTGACTGCACGAAGTGCTTCATGATCTGAAAGAAGCACCTGATGTATCAGAATGGTCGCCGTTTTACCGGCAATGCCGCCTTTGAAAACTGCCGGATCTGTCCTCTGATGGATTAAGGCTTTCTTCACGCTTTATTACGTTAAGGAAATCACAATGAATCTGATGAATAATTGTGCATCGCCTGCCGCAGATGTTATATTAAAATATAATATTCGGAGGTGCTCTATGTATACCACTCGTCTGAAAAAGGTTGGCGGATCTGTCATGCTGGCGGTCCCTCCCGCCGTGCTGAAAACGCTGGGGCTGTCGACGGACAGCGAAGTGGGCATGACCATTGATAGTGGCTGCCTCATAATTGAACCTCAAAAACGTCCCCGCTATTCACTCGAAGAACTACTGGCGCAGTGCGATCCGCACGCTGAAATAAGCGAAGAGGGTCGGGAATGGATTGATGCGCCTGCGGTGGGCAAGGAGCTCCTGTAGATGGAAAGAGGGGAAATCTGGCTCGTTTCACTAGATCCGATTGCCGGGCATGAACAAAGCGGAAGGCGTCCAGTACTGATTGTTTCTCCGGCGTCCTTTAATCAGTTTACGCGGCTACCTGTGGTTGTTCCCGTGACCAACGGCGGAAACTTTGCCCGCGCAGCGGGGTTTACTGTTTCACTGGATGGCGCAGGAACGAAAACAACGGGGGTAATTCGTTGTGACCAGCCCAGAACCATTGATATGGAAGCCCGGAATGGCAAATATCTTGAACGAATACCTGAAGTTATTGTGAATGAAGTGGTGGCCAGACTGGAGGCCATTCTGAGCTGAGATTTTAGATGTAAAAGGTAAACGCAGAAAAGCAAAAAACCTGCTCAGTTTCCTAAGCAGGCTTCTTAAATCTGGCTCCTCTGACTGGACTCGAACCAGTGACATACGGATTAACAGTCCGCCGTTCTACCGACTGAACTACAGAGGAATCGTGTGAACGAGGCGAATAGTAACGAGGTCGCCTCAAGGTGTCAACTGTAAAAAAGCGTTTAGCATTCAACTGGCTAGCTTTAATGCAAAGCGTTCGCGAAGTAAACAAATCACCGATCAGTCATCTGGATTCTGCTTAACGGATCCTGCTGGTAAAATTGCTGGAGATGCCCATACATCGCGGGAAAGCGTTCAGCTAACAGAACCGGCGCGGTAAAAAAATACTCTGATAACACCGCGAAGCATTCCGCAGGATCGCTGGCGGCATAAGGATCGATACTGGCGGCCTGTTCCCCGACCAGCTCAACCTCATTTTCAACCTCAGCCATGGCCTCACGCAGGTCTTTTTCCCACTGGGCGACGCCACGCAGAGGAATCAGTGGAACGCCGCTGGTGTAGCCGCTACCACGGGCATCCAGCTTGTGTGCCACTTCATGAATGACCAGGTTATACCCTGACAGATCGAAGGAATCCTGAATATCCAGCCAGTTAAGGATCACCGGGCCCTGCGTCCAGCTCTGGCCCGCATGAACGGCAGGCGCGTGATGCACAAGGCCGTTTTCATCCTGCCACTCATCCGCCACATTAAAGGGCTCAGGATAGATGAGCACTTCATGAAAGCCATCCAGCCAGTCGAGACCCAGTTTCAACACGGGTAAGCAGAACAGCAGGGCAATACGCACGCTACGCAGCGCATCAAGTTGGCAGCCTTCAAGCGGTACCAGCTTTTTTTGCTGCAGAAAGCGCTGGGCCAGTTCTGTCAGCGACTGCTGTTCATCCTGTGTGAGAAGGGTAAAGATGGGCTGTGCCAGACCGGCCTGCCAGGGCAATTCGGTGACGGCGGTATCGCTATGCGTTTTCCATGGCCATTTTAACATCGTAAGTTCCGCACTGAATGCTGCTGTCGCAGAATCCTGAGAGACCAGACAGGAAAATGCCAGCATCGAAACGTCATGCTGGCATTGTCGGGCTTCAGGGATGAAGACGGTATATTCAACCCGTTAGCGAGGAGATTGTCTGTGATTTAGCCCGCAAAGCGTAGGCTAAATTTACTCACGCCCGGCACGCTCAAACTCAATGACCCACACCCACGGGTTTACCTGCCAGCTGGTTGCACCGTACTGTTTCTGCCATGCCTTGCGATAGGCTTCTTTTGGCATTTCTGAATTCACATTCATGGTGAAAAAGTTATTCAGAAAGTGCGAGTCGGTTTGGACCCCTTCAGCCATGATGTCATCTTCACTGATATCCTGAATCTGCTCCACACGCACATCGGTAATGAGCAGATTGATACGGCTGGCCCAGCGCGGCATATGAATGGCCGTCTGCCAGCCAAACTGCTCGTCATCCGGGCCGCTCAGCGTATGCTGACCCAGTTCATTGCTGTCAGCACGGTACTGGCAAAATTCCGGCGTGCGGAACGGTACGGGATCGCGCTCGTAATCCGCCAGGGCATCTTGCGGCACAATCGGCCCACGCCAGGTTTCGCGCACCCAAAGCACGTCGCCCGGCATACCGTACGGGCAGTGATAGCGAATGTCATTCATCGACATCATTTTGTCGCCATGCAGGTGGTTAGCCTGAACGTCAAAAGCATGAACCCCTTCGTGGTGATCCTGCCCCGGGCCAAAAGCCTGCGTTTTCATTATGCGCCGGGTTTGCGTTTGTTGGCCAACTAACAGGGCACGAACCCGCTGTTCGGAAAAAAGAATCGGCCGCTCTTTCATGGATTACCTCTTTTTATTAGTAGAACCCGGTTACTGCTAAAACAACAAGGGCATCTAAATGGTGGCAATATCATAAAAACTATAAATCATTACCCTTAACAATTTGCCGTCTCATAGTCATCTGAGCATTGGTGATTTTTGTCCCGAAAAACGGGGGCGGATAAAAAATCAACAATGCTGTTGTCAATGCGCGTTCCGGGACATCTGATAGTGAGAATACAGTACGTTATATCGGCAAAAATAGGAACCTTTTCAGATTTATCTGTGTGTAACTTTTGCCGATTTTAATGATAAGTGCGAACAGGTTATGTCATGTTTTTTGTTACTCCCCGAGAAAATGCCTATCATTAATCATTACATTTATTAAACTAATTAACCTGCCCGCAATTAAATCAGTCAAGGCTGAAAAAGCAGCAAACTGACGTTTTAATTACGGCAAAATGCTATAAAAATGATCAGCGTCGCATTTTTTTTCGAAATTATCCTGGGGCAAGGGCGATATTCCTCTGCTGTGTAAAGAAAATGTCATTAGCCATTCGCTATGATGGTCGGGCCTGAGCGCGTAATTCATCGTCAGTCAGGACGGACGTCAACCCAACAGGAAAGAGAATATGTCACTTACGCTTTGGCAGGCTCGCTATGAGACCTGGTTTGAAAACAACTGGATTCATGATGATGGCGCGCACGATATCGCACATTTACGCCGCGTATGGATGAGCGCTCAACGCATTATGGCCGGCACCCAAGCCGATCCGCTGGTGGTCCTGACCGCGTGTTATTTTCACGATGTGGTGAATTTACCGAAAAACCACCCTGAGCGTCACAAGGCATCCACCTATGCCGCCAGTGAAACGCAGCGCATTTTACAACAGGATTTCATCGATTTTCCTGAGGAATTGATGGAGCAGGTCATGCATGCGGTTCAGGCGCACAGCTTCAGTGCCGCCATTACGCCAAAAACGCTGGAGGCAAAAATTGTGCAGGATGCCGACAGGCTGGAATCGCTCGGTGCTATCGGTCTGGCGCGGGTGTTTTATACGGCAGGTTCCATGAATCGCCCCTTGTTTAACAGCGAGGATCCGCTCGGTAAAGATCGGGAACTCAATGATGTTAAGTGGACGCTGGATCACTTTCAGACCAAGCTACTGCGGTTGCCAGAAACCATGCAAACCGAAGCAGGGCGCAGGCTGGCAGAACACAATGCTGACTTTCTGGTGCACTATATGGCCAAGCTGTGTGCGGAACTGCAAGGCAACTTAGTCAGTCTGGATGAGTCAGTACTCCACGACTTTAGCCCTATACACGCTGAATATTAAATTTTTATGACAGTATAGGAATCGATACAGTCATCCGGTAGCGTGGCAGTAATAACAATAAAGGAGTGATGAAATGACCGAAACTGTTAATTTAACGATTAAAATTGATCCTGCACTGAAAGAACACATCAAACAGTTGGCGCTTGAAAATCAGGTGTCGATGAGTCAGGAAATCGTGCAACGGCTTCAGTCCAGCCTCAATGCGCCTGCTCAGCCTGTCATTGACAGCCAGAATACAGAGGAAGACACATCGGATGCATTAAGCTCCAGCGAAATCAAGCAGCTGCGCACGCTGCTGAAGAAGCAGAGCAAGAAAAAGAAATCGTAAAATTCGGTGTTTGTCCCCGCAAAACTATCAAAAGCCGCCTTTAACACTGGCGGCTTTTTTCCATCCCAAGCTTAACGGCTACAGGGTGATACGGAACTGCTGCACGCTTTCGGCCAGGCGCGCGGCCTGCTGCTGCAGCGTATCGACCGTGCGGCCCTGGCGGGCGGTGAGGCTTTCGTTTGTCTGAAGCTGTTTATCCAGCGCCACCACTTCTGCAGCAATGCCCGTCACGCGGCGGCTTTGTGCGGTGGCGTTTTCCTGCAGCTCTTGCAACTGTGTCACAACGGCGCTGACCGACTGGCTTATCTGGTTAAACAGCGCCTCAAGCGATTTCACCTTATTGAAGCCCTCTGAAATGTGCAGTTGCGTATGATTAACGAGACCGTTGATCTGCTGCGCCGATTCGCCACTCTTGTTTGACAGGTTGCCCATCTCTTTCGCGACCACGCCAAAACTTCGTCCATACACGCCCGCATGAGCGGATTCGATGGCGGCATTGAGCGCCAGCAAACGCGTTTGCAGTGACAGGCCGTCCAGCATCTCAACGATACCCGCGATTTCGCCTGAGGAGGCGACGATATGGCGCATCTGAACCTCCATCTCATCCACCTGAAGCGTACATTGCTGCATCAGATCGTCGGCGAAATGCGCCTGTTCAGAGGCCTGCTGAGAAAACAGGGTGCTGTTTTCGACTTCTTCAGACACGCGATGCAGGCGCTGGGAAATATGGCTAAAGCTGCTGTTTTGCGCTTGATACTGTTCGCTGACCTGCTCATTAGTATGCTGCATTTCGCGCGTACCTTCGGCCACGCTTGCCGCAATCGTGTTAATTTCAGCCACGATGGTGCGCAGCCCCTGGCGCATCTCCGCCACTGCGTTGAAGAGTCTGGACGTTTCCAGCGATTGCAAACGCGGTGGAACCGGGCAGTTGATTAAATCACCGGTTGCGATGTCCTGTAACTGTCGACTGGCCAGACGTAAGGGAACGATCACACCACGCAGCAGCAATACGCCGCCGGTCAGCAGCAGGACAAACAGCAGTCCTGTCACCATTAGCGCCAGGTTGCGGCTTTCCATGAGTGTCTGAAGGGTCAGGCTGTTAACCGCAGTGAGCTGTTTATTGGTCTGTGTAATCTCGTTAAACCAGGCGCTATTGAACTGCTGCTGGTAAGCCTGCATCGGTACCATAAAGAAGGCGTCAATGTTATTCCCCTCCAGACCTTTTAGCTGCTCCTCCAGTCCCTGTTTCAGCAACGTAAAGCCCTGCTGCAGTTCGCCGCCGGGTGCGGCGTGATAGCGAGCAAAAAGCTGTTCAGCATGAAGCAAAGACGATTTGGCTGTTTCTGCCAGACTTTTCCAGCTGTCAACCGATCCACTTTTCTGATCTTCCATTAAATACAGCCCGGCGCGGTGGCTGTTATCACTGGCCGTAAGCAGCTCGACGCGTGCGCGGTCCAGCAAGGCCAGCCGGTCACGCATGGCGCTGGCCTGGGTGAGGTTGACTTTGTTCTGGCTCACCTGAGCGGTCAGCAGAACAATCCCGATGGACTGCAGCAAACAAAACAGCACCACGAACAAAATAAAGTTCCCGCGCAGGCTGGTTAGCCAGGTGGGGATCGCCGGAAACCTAAAGCGGGAACGTCTTTTCAGCACGTGCCGCGACAACAAAGTGAGAGGTGACATCATTCTACCCATCCATTGAAAAAGCAGCAGTATTCTGGGCTTGCATGACGGCGTTGTGACAATCCCGCCGGACGGCAGGAAAAGAGAGGAATTGTTGCGCCTAAGCGCAACTTTTAGCGGGAATTATGCGTTCAATTGGCGGATATAGGGCGAAAGCAACTGCGCCACGGCGGCAAACACCGGTACCACCACCGAATTGCCAAACTGTTTATAGGCCTGCGTATCGGATACCGGGATGCGGAAGGGATGGCTGTCTGCACTATCAAATCCCATCAGTCGCGCGCATTCTCGCGGCGTTAACCGACGGGGCCGCCGCGCCATATTGGCGGCATCAAGAAAATCGGCTTCCCCTTTTTCCCGATCCCAACCGCGATCGATTAAAATTTCTGAGCCATCTTTATAGTATCGGGCTGACAGGGTGCGCACGCAGCAATGCACATTGTGTGGATCATTCAGGCCAAAGCCGAACCCGTTACCCCGTGCTTTATGCTTCTTAGCGTACTGGTAGAGGTAACGCCACAATACGGGCGACAGGATGTATTTGTCGTCGGGCTGCGGCTCCAGCAGGCTCTGTAGGCTGGGCACCTGGGCGGGGAAAAATTGGCGAATGTCGCGCAGGCTAAACTGCGCTGAGCCAGCAATATCCCGCCGGATGCCGACCAGAACGATACGTTCACGATGCTGCGGCAAAAAAAAGCGTGCATCAATTACCTTCGGATCGGGCGCGCCAGCCTGGGCATCCGCCACGTCATAGCCCAGCTCGTCCAGGGTTTCCATAATCACCGCAAACGTCCGGCCTTTATCATGGCTTTTGAGATTCTTCACGTTTTCCAGGACGAAGAATGGCGGTTTCTTTGCCGCCAGAATGCGGGCGACGTCAAAAAACAGTGTGCCCTGCGCCTGACATTCAAAGCCATGAGCCCGGCCCAGCGCATTTTTTTTACTGACGCCCGCCAGAGAAAAGGGCTGGCAGGGAAAGCCCGCCAGCAGTACCTGATGGTCGGGAATGGCCGCATCAATCGACTGATAGATCGCCTGTTCGTCAGTAAGGCCGGCTGGCTGCGTGACCTGGCGAATATCCGTATTAAAGTGGTGCTCTGCCGGATCGCTGTAGTGATTCGCCCGATAGGTGCGAATCGCCTCTTTATTCCACTCACTGGTAAATACACATTTACCGCCGATGCGCTCGAAGCCACGTCGAATACCGCCGATGCCGGCAAACAGATCGATAAAGCGGAAATCCGGAGAATCATAATGGGCAGGACGTGCAGGCAACAAATCCTGCAACAGCGACAGTTCTGCGGCGGCCAGCGAGGGTAACGCGCGCTTGCCCTGACGAATAGCGTTCAGCAGTGGCGGCGTCCAGTGCGGAAAGCCTGCCTGATGCAAACGTGCGACAACGTCCTTAACGGAATAGATCGACAGCACCTGTTGTAACATGTTCAGTTCATCGGAATGCAGAGCAGCAGGGAGAAGAGGTTCAGCGGTTGCGACAGCGTGCATGCAAATATCCTTAACAGTGAAGCGCGTATGCTAACACTCCTTGCCCGAGGAGGAAATCTGCGGGCGCAGGTCAGAATAGTGTTTCAGTGTGCGCCAGCGTCAAAAAGGCACAATTGCCCGCGTCAGATCAAAACGGCGCGGGCTGGGGGTGAAAATATTTTCTCTGCTTTTATCTGGCCGACTTTCACTTTTCAGGGCGACGACTAAAGTTGAATAAGTCGCTATTAAGGAGGTGCTATGGCCGACGTTCACTCCAGCGAAACGCGCAGTAAAAATATGCGCGCAATTCGTCAACAGGACACTGCCATAGAGCAGCGAATCGCCTTGCTGCTCAAAGATCGTGGATTCAGCTATCGGGTACAGGACAAAAACCTGCCAGGCCGCCCTGACTTTGTCGTGACCTCGCATCAGGCGATTATCTTTGTGCATGGCTGCTTCTGGCACCGCCACCACTGTTATTTGTTTAAGATCCCCGCCACGCGCACCGAGTTCTGGACGGGCAAAATAAACAGTAATGTAGAACGGGATCGGCGTTATGTCCGGCAGCTGCGGGAGAATGGCTGGAAGGTGCTGATTATCTGGGAATGCGCGCTACGCGGTAAACTCAAACTGGACGATGAAGCCCTGCTTGAACGTCTCGAAGAGTGGCTGCTGGCGATGAATGACAGCGCTGAAATCGATCATCAGGGAATTCATCATTACCGAGAGGATGAATGATCCCACCTTGCTAATCAGTAACATAAAATGTTAGATAGACGCTTTTCCGTGACCGGGAGCCCGCAATGAGCAGCATAAAACTGACGGTTAAACGCCTGTATCAGATTCGTGATGAGCGCATGGTGAATACCAAAGCCACCGCCAGAATCTATGCTGGGGAAACGCTGGTGGCCACGGAAGAGATAACCGGCATGACGGAAAGCCCGGTCAGTAAATATCTGCACATGGATGGACTCGCAGGACAAGCGGTGCGCGTCGAATGGGATTGTGAGGGCATCGCTGATATGACCGTGACAGAAATTGAACGATGCCCATGTTGTCAACATAACGAACCGGAATAGGCACGACGGGCTGCACTGTCACGCGCTTCGTCGAGGATGACGCGTTGCGGCTGATGCAGACATAACCCGTTGCTGATGACCGAATAAGGGAAATACTTTGGCAGGAACCAGTTTATTAACGTTGCTCGATGATATTGCCACGCTGCTGGACGATATCTCGGTAATGGGAAAAGTCGCCGCGAAGAAGACGGCAGGCGTGCTGGGTGACGATTTGTCACTGAATGCGCAGCAGGTGAGTGGCGTGAAAGCCAATCGCGAACTGCCGGTCGTATGGGGCGTAGCCAAAGGCTCGTTCCTCAACAAACTGATACTCGTGCCGCTGGCATTGATTATCTCTACGTTTGCCCCCTGGCTGATTACGCCACTGTTAATGATTGGCGGTGCGTACCTCTGTTATGAAGGGGTGGAAAAGGTCCTGCACAGTCTGCAGCATGATAAACAGCAGAACTCGCCAGAGGCGCGTCAGCAACGCCTGGATAAGCTGTCAAAACAGGACCCGCGCGATTTCGAAAAGAAAAAGATCAAAGGCGCAGTGCGCACCGATTTTATTCTGTCGGCTGAAATCGTGGCCATTACCCTCGGTATCGTCTCCGAAGCGCCCTTGCTAAATCAGGTGCTGATCCTGTCAGGTATTGCGATTCTGGTCACGATTGGCGTATACGGCATTGTCGCCGGCATCGTTAAAATCGATGATTTAGGGTTCTGGCTACGTGATAAATCGTCACGCGTGGCCCAGGCGCTGGGCGCAGTATTACTGGCCGCTGCCCCCGTATTGATGAAAGTGTTGACCGTTGTCGGTACGCTGGCCATGTTCCTGGTCGGGGGCGGCATTATCGTCCACGGCCTGACGCCGTTGCATCATCTGATTGAAAATGCGATCGCACCCTTCAGCGGCCTGGTTGCTGGCCTGCTGAGCAACGGCGCAAACCTGGTGATTGGTTTTATCATTGGGTCGATCGTGCTGTTAGTGGTTAACCTTATTGCCAAACTGCGTGAGTAATCGGTATAAAAGCGCATTCTTTAACGCGTTCAGGGGAGAAAACGATGAGCGATGACATGTTTGAATTTGATATTGATGCTCAGTTAGAGCAGGCCGAAGCGAAGGCAGAAAAAAAGGCGGGCGAAGTGCCAGAAGACCTGATTGATGATGCCGATTGTGAAGGCTGCAAAATCTAATCCACTCAGCGCCCCAGGCGGATAATTCTTATCCGCCTGATTTGTTTTCGACATATCTCTCTACGTTATTCTGAATTCGCCATTTTTATGCGCGTCTTAACAGCAGCAACTCTTTTACCATGCTATAAAGAAATGGTTTCAATGACAGTCATTTCTCAAAGAGGGCGCAACATGGTTTTTGCAATCAGTGATGAAGTACAGCATAAGGAAGGCGGGCAAACGATGGTGGTGACCGGACATGCCAGCGGCATGGTTGAATGTCGATGGTACGATGGTTATGCGGTCAGGAATGAGGCTTTTCGCACCGATGAGCTCAGCCATTCCAGCGAATCGCAGCCCCAGTTTACTTCCTGATTTCTGTCAGTCAGGCCGTAAACGACGGCGGCCTGACTGGATTTATCACACGCTCCATCCTCACTGGCGCGATGCCTGCAGCGTTATACGTTGCCGTCGTTGTCCTCTTCTACCGCTTTATAAATACGCTGCAGGATATCCGGAAAAGCCGACTGAACCCGACTCCAGCTGGGAATAAACGGCTTGTCGTTCGGGCGCTCGATAAAGGACTGACCGGCATCCAGAATCGACTGGGTGAACATTTCGACGGCCGCTTCTTCAACATGCTGGTCGAATTTCAGGCCGTTCATTGCCGCCTCATGGTTATAGATTTCCATCATATCCAGCGCATTACGGTAATAGGTCGCTTTCAGTACCCGGAATGAGTCACTGGTCAGCGGCACGCCCATGGTTGCCAGCTTACGCAGCAGCGACTGGACAATATCGTTGCTCATGCGCTTAAGGCCACCGGTACCATCATCTTCTGCCAGCGGCTGATGCTTGTGATCATAGTGATCTGCAATCTCCACCTGACACGACTGGCGCGTGGTGTAGTTACGGTAAATTTCAGAGAGCACGCCAATTTCCAGTCCCCAGTCGCCGGGGATTTTAATGCCGTTGAGCACGTGCGTGCGCATCGCAAACTCGCCCGAGAGCGGGTAACGGAAGCTGGACAGGTAATCAAGGTATTCGGAGTGGCCATAGACTTTTTGTAACGAGCGCAGCAGCGGGCCTACCAGCAGGCGGCCCACGCGGCCATTGAGTTTACCGTCAGCGACGCGTGCGTAAAACCCTTTGCAGAATTCATACTGAAAAGCGGGGTTAGCCAGCGGATAAAGCAGGCGTGCCAGCATGCCGCGTTCGTAGGTGACAATATCGCAGTCGTGCAGCGCAACACAGCTGGTGCGATCCGAGGCCAGCGTATAACCGGTACAAAACCACACGTTGCGTCCTTTGCCCGGATGGGTGGGCGACAACCCCTCTTTATCCAGTTCCGCGTCAATGGCTTTGAGTCTGGGGCCGTCATTCCACAGGATGCGGTGCCGTTGCGGCAGTCGGGAAAAAAACTCGCGGGCATGCAGAAACTGGTCACGGTCAGCCCGATCTAACCCGATAACGATTTCATCCAGATAGGGGACCTTAGCCAGTTCATCAACAATTTTTGTCAACGCCGGACCTTCCAGCTCGGAAAAGAGGGAAGGCAGGATCAATCCCATTTTGCGCTTACGGGCAAAACGCACCATTTCTTTTTCCAGCGACTCAACGCTGCGGTGCGTAAGATTATGAAAGTTAGTAATTACGCCATTCTGAAAGAAATCACTCATTGCATCATCCTTATGGTTTTGCGAGAGGAACAACAGCCTTTCATGGCTGAGTCAAAAAATGGTCCAGCCCTTCACGCCAGCCTTCAGGGCCGTGATGTGTCGTGCGGAATACGTTGGCATCCTCCGCGCGCTGTAAGGTCACCGGTGTTTTACTGAAGCCTTTGATCACCACGGCATAGTCAACCGCATCCAGCATCGGGGCATCGTTCGGGCCATCGCCCAGGCCAAGGGTGGTAACGCCTTCCCGGTCGGTGTGAGACAGCAGCCAGCGCAAGGCTTCTCCTTTGCCGCTTCTGGCAGGCATGACATGCCAGAAGCGGCCGCCCTGCGTCAGGGAAAGATGATAGTCGGCCAGTGCCTTGCGAAAGCGGTCAAAGGCCTCATCGGTATCCCGCCAGACAATCACCTCTGAAGCATCACGCTGACGGGCGAGGGCGGCATCCGCTTCACTCAGGCCGGTCATGGCGGAAACATCGACATCGCTGAAGTCATGGAAGCCGGTAAAGCGAAACTGCTGTTGTAACGCTGCCAGCACCCGGCAGATTGCGGCATAGTTCATCTTGTCGTCCGGAATGCGCACGCTTTTACTCTCGTTGAGGTACAGCACGGCGCCGTTTTCAGCAATAAAGGCGGTGCCGGCAATACCGAGCTTACGCTGCAGTGGCAGAATCTCAGCGGCGGTTTTGCTGGAGCAAATAATTAAGGGAATGGCGTGCGCGTTGAGTGTATCAAGCCAGTCTGCTGCGGCATCCCAGTTATAGTCGTGGTGGTCAAGCAGCGATCCATCGAGGTCGGTCACTATCATTAGCGATTCATTCAGATTCGGCATCCTGATCTCCTTCACTCCAGTTCGACATTAGTTTTAGTGTAGTTGAGTCTACAGCAGGCTTAGCATTGCGCACCGCAACCCCTATAACCAGGAGGATTCCTAAAACCCGAAGGATAAAATCGGCGATGCCGTCATTTCGTGCAGCGAATATCGCTGAAATAACAAGGCTCAGGGTGAAAGTGGCCAGTTTGAGTTAGGGCGAAATGAGTGAAACGCGCACGGGAAAGGCTTGTTTTGGCGAACGGGAAGCGTACTCTGAACGAGCAATATGAATTCCCTGGTGTAACGAATTGACTGCTTACCTGGCTCGCGCCGGGTATTTTTTTGCGCCGAATTCAGTGCTGCTGCGCTGCCTAGCGGTTTATCTCTGTATAACGACAATCATGAATATCCATTTCACACTGCTCCGCAGGTTCACGGCACAGCCCTGGCCGAGGGGCATCCGCCCCCGTCACTGACTGCGAGTGTGGGGAAAAGTAGTCCTGCAGTTCACCGGTGCTACCGGGTTCAATAGCCTGCAGCAGGGCGTCCATTTCTTTATCCCGCTCATGCTTTTCGGCTGGGTGGGGAAGCGACATCGCAAACCTCCATCGGCTGGATTGGGTAATAAATATACAATTTAGCGGAAAATGAGAGGGCGGGACAGAAAAAAAAAGCCCGCGCTGCGCGGGCAAATGATCCTTGTTACTTTGGGTGTGTTGTATTTCCTGGGGAGGAAAGCAACGAAAAAAAGTTTACCCGTTGTTCCTGTTAAACGTCTCGCAGTGAAGTGTCAGGAAACTGAAAATGCGTATTACTCAGATTTACCTGACTTTCTCAGTAATCTGCTAAAAAGGGACTATATTTGATAACAAAACGGTTTTTTATCAATACCTAAAGGAATGGTTATGGACTTACTTCGAATTCTAATCGCAATCTTACTCCCCCCACTTGGTGTTTTTATGCAGGTAGGTTTTGGGGGAGCATTCTGGCTTAACATCCTGCTGACCCTGTGTGGATACATTCCAGGCATCATTCACGCCGTGTGGGTCATCGCGCGTCGCTAACGCCTGCATTACCCAGGCTCTTCGATTAAACTGTTAACAGGAATGTATCGGGAGAGTGGTAAATGAAGGTAGACGATCGCGTCAGTGTGAAAACGGATGGTGGGCCCCGTCGTACAGGCACCATCCTGGCTGTTGAGCCATTTAGTGAAGGCACCATGTTTCTGGTGGCCCTGGAAGATTACCCGCAGGGCATCTGGTTCTTTAACGAGAGCGGTCATCAGGACGGTGTGTTTGTCGAGCCTTATCCTGCCGACTGACCTTCATATTTAACTGCCAGACCAACACACAATCGCCCTCTGGCCTGTTCGGGTCAGAGGGCGAGTGTTATTGACAGCGCCGTCAGGCAACGCGCTTCAGCGACGTCGCTGACTCACCGGTCTGCTTTGGCTAAAACGTTTCCCAGTTCTCATTGCCGCTTGTGGCGGCAGCGGGGCGCAAGACAGGCGCAGGCGCCTTAGGTGCGCTATCGGACTGATGAACAGGTTTTGCTGCTGGCGTATCCTGCAAACGGAAAGCCGCCACCGCCTTGGTCAACTTACCAGCCTGATCTTCCAGAGAGGCAGCCGCAGCCGAGGCTTCCTCAACCAGTGAGGCGTTTTGCTGCGTCACGTTATCCATCTCTGTAACGGCCTGGCTGACCTGCTGGATACCCCGGCTTTGTTCGTCGGACGCGGCGGCAATTTCCGACATGATATCGGTCACGCGACGCACGGCCTCAACAATTTCGCTCATGGTCGTCCCGGCTTCACCTACCTGATGTGAACCGCTGCTGACTAACTTCACTGATTCAGCAATCAGCGATTCAATTTCTTTTGCCGCCTGCGCACTGCGCTGAGCCAGGTTACGGACTTCGCTGGCGACCACGGCAAAACCGCGGCCCTGTTCGCCCGCGCGGGCAGCCTCGACGGCGGCATTCAGCGCCAGAATGTTCGTCTGGAAGGCAATACTGTTGATCACGTTAGTGATCTCAGCAATTTTCTTCGAACTACCGGAAATATCGTTCATGGTTTTCACCACGCCGCTTACCATATCGCCGCCGCTGCGCGCCTTGCCGGACGCATCTGCTGCCAGTTGGCTGGCGTGATGGGCGTTATCTGCGTTCTGTTTCACCGTCGCGGTGAGCTGTTCCATGCTGGCCGCAGTCTGCTCAAGCGCGGCTGCCTGTTGCTCGGTACGCGATGACAGGTCGGTGTTACCCGCAGAAATCTCACTTGATCCCTGGTAAATGGCGATAGCCCCTTCGCGGACGGTACCTACCGTTTTGATTAGCGACTGCTGCATACGTTGCAGGTTGTCGAGCAACAGACCTATTTCGTTACGGCCGTGCGGGACAGTGGGTGCCGTTAAATCCCCTTGAGCAATACGTTCTATGTGCGCCACTGAATTGCGCAGTGGGTTAATGACGACACGACGTAAAAACACAAAGGTGAGCAGCACCAGCACAAGAGCGGCAACAAACGCGGAGCCCATTGCGATAAATCCAATTCGTGACTGCTCTGCCGCCTGATCGTTGATCTGAGCGGAGCGAACATCACGAAGCTTAATCGCCTCCATCAGAACGGCTTTATAGGCGTTATCCAGTTTGCGTGTCGTATCGGTTTCCTGAGCAATAATGCTTTCGAAGCTGCCCTGTTTACCCGATTCGATCATCGGCATCAAACCCTTCGTCACATACTCTTTGAAACGCGCCTGTAACTGCTCATCCAGCTTGATGCCTTCTGGTGTTTTGCTTTTACGATTCAAATAGATTTTAAGGCCGGCTTCAGCCTGCTTGATACGATCGGCCGTAGCCGCAAGATTGGCGTTGAATTCATCCATCTCACCGATACGCGCGGCGGCGCCTGCCTGAATGATATTCAAACGGGCAGAGCGCATGTGCGATGAGCTGTCGATAAGCCCGTTTCTAACCTGGATCTCATCGGTAGCATCTTTAAGGGACTGATTACTGAGAATAAGAAAGTAGCTTGAGATAGCAATACAGAGTGCGAACAGAAACAATATCCCGCCGAATATTAAACTAAACAGAGGAACGAGGCGGATGTTTTGCCAAAGACTAAGTTTGGGATGCCCTTCATTAACCAGCGTTGTGTTCATTTCCTTGCTCTCTTAGGAGGTTATTCTGTTGAACAAAACATCGGCAAAAGAAGAGAAAGGTTTACACCCGAAAGTGAGATCTGGATCGCTAATCCATAAAAAAAACCGGCCTTTTGGGCCAGTTCTTAGAGGGGAGGAGGTTACCTTACGTTGACATAGATACCGGACGTCACATTATCGGTTAAACGCACCACATGATAGATCACTTGCTTATTATGCGTTTTAATTTTTCGCTTTATATTGCCTTTATGCGACGAAACGGTTTTCGCTTTAATTTGCATTTTATCTGATATCTGGATGGTATCATGGCCTGACATCCACATTTTCAGCATATTTGACTCTGTCTGACTTAGCGTAAGAGGGTGGACATCAAGACCCGAAGAAATACGCGGCGACATATTGAGTTTTTTCTGCAAATAAGTACTTAACAATGAATCCAGCGTCGAAGGCTTAATTGCTTTGGATGTAATAATCAAATTTTTCCGAACATACAAATATTCTTCAAAATGAATATTACTAATGGCCATAAAAATAAAAAACAGTGTTTCGGGATGCTGGTTAATAACGCTGCGAATGCGTTCACTGGAGTCGGTTTCATGAATGAAACAGTCTTCGTTAATAAAGACGACGCCAGGTTTTAACTGCTCACATCTTTGCTGTAATTGCTCAATGTCAGATACAGAAGTAATATTTTTCTTCTTAACTCCCTTAGAAGACATATAATCTGATAATCCCAGGCGTGTGTAGTTGCAGGAATCCATAATAATCGTTGGCATGTTAGCGACCCTCACCAATTTGTTATCCGTTTAAATCAACGATGAATTACGCGTTGCGGTACGAGAAGATTTCCAAAGCGCTTTTTTTTATTCTGCTGATGCAGCGTGGCAATGGGCAATAGCCCATAAAAGTCCTCTTCCCTGACCCGGTCTGCAAAAAATTTGTGTTGCTCTGACCTCACACCTGACCTGATATCAACATGATAAGTCGATACAAAGTCGGACTGAGCGAAATGCAGTTTTTTGGGAGCGCTGTCACTATCGCTGAAAACCCAGAGTTTTCTGATAGGACAAATCTTAAAAACATTTATTTCACGAAAGTGTGAAGTCGGTTAGCGAGTTGACAATGCCGGAAAAAACATTTTCTGACAAGAAAAATCACATAAAAATTTTTCTTTAGTAATTTCAACGCATTGCCGATTTTGTCACCAAAACAACCTTGTTGATGACTCGGTTAACCGCCTGACTAAAATACGCGAAGCGCGGTTTAATAAGAATAATTTTAAGACTTTCCGCACGTTTATCAGAATATCCTTAGTTGATTTCTGGGAAATGTGGTTTGAAAAATGTGCGGATAGTTATGCGTTTCTTAAGTATCAAATCAGGATAATAGTTAGATACTTAATGTTCAGGCAGGGGACAGTTCTGTCAGGAACTGGGCCAGAAGATCGAATATTTCGCCGAACAGGTGCTCGCAGAAGGGGGCAAGGAGAGGCATCAGCAGGCTGATGGTCAGAATGCCTACTGATAAGGTAATCGGGAAGCCGATCGCGAAGATTGATAACTGTGGTGAAAGACGGTTTAACAAACCCAGGACCATATTTATCGTGAGTAGCAAAACGATCAACGGCAGCGCTAACATCATGCCATTAAGGAAAATCATGCTGCCGGATTTCACCAAAGCCATAAAGGCATTTGCCTGAAGAGGCTCGCCGCCGATAGGCAACGTATGAAAACTGTCCGACAGCAGGGAAATAAGCCATAGGTGACCGTTGAAAGTCAAAAATAAAAGCATCGCCAGCATGTCGAGAAAGCGCGCAAGAACGGGCATATTCAGTCGACTGGCGGGATCGAAAAAGGTGGCGAAAGACAGACCCATCTGCAATCCAATCAGTTCACCGGCGGTACGAACCGCGGCAAAGGCGAACTGCATGGTAAAACCAATGGCAATCCCAATCAGCATCTGCTGAATCAGCAGCATAAAGCCGGCAGGTGAAAACAGCGTCACGTTCACCGGGGGTAAATTTGGGATCAGTATCCAGGTGATCATGGCGGCAAGACCAATCTTAACCCGTTTACTCACCGCTTTTTCACTCAGTACCGGCGCGGTAGCAAGCAGTGCCAGAATACGCACCAGTGGCCAGAAAAACTGACTGACCCAGTGTACGAGTTGGCTACTGTCGAGAGTGATCATCAGCCGATGATATAAGGCAGATTAGAAAAGACGGTGCGGATGTAATCCAACAGCACGTTCAGCATCCAGGGGCCGGCAATGATACCCGTGGTGGCCACTGCAATAATTTTTGGAATGAAAGACAGCGTTTGTTCGTTAATCTGGGTCGCTGCTTGCAGCAAACTCACCAGCAAACCGCTGACCAGCGCGGCCAGAAGCATAGGGGCAGCCAGCAGCAGGGCAACGCGCATGGCTTCCTGTCCCATTACCATTACCGATTCAGGTGTCATGAATTTCTCCTGTGCAATAGAGAGGTCAGGAATAGAAACTTTGTGCCAGCGAGCCAACCAGCAATTGCCAGCCGTCCACCAGAACAAACAACATTAATTTAAACGGCAGCGCAATTGTTGCCGGGGGAACCATCATCATCCCGAGTGCCATTAACACGCTGGCAACCACCAGGTCGATAATTAAAAAAGGAATAAATACGGTAAAGCCAATCTGGAATGCGGTTTTTAATTCACTGGTCACGTAAGCCGGCAACAGAATACGCATAGGTACGGCTTCCGGACCCGCAATCGGCGCTGTATTTGCCAGGCGGGCAAATAACGCTAAGTCAGCCTCACGGGTTTGCCGCAGCATAAATTCCCGCAGCGGCTGTGCGCCTTTATCAATCGCCACATCCATGCTGATTTTATCCTGGCTAAACGGCAGGTAGGCATCCTGATAAATTTTATCGAAGGTTGGCGCCATAATAAAAAACGTTAAAAATAAGGTCAGGCCAAGTAATACCTGGTTAGGCGGCGCGGAAGGCGTGCCCAGCGCATTACGTAGCAGGCCGAAAACAATAATGATGCGGGTAAAGCTGGTCATCATTAACAGAATGGCTGGCAGGAATGTTAACGAGGTAATAAAGACCAGCGTTTGTACCGGCAGTGACCAGCTTTGGCCACCGTTAGCTAATGGCTGACTAACCAGGCCCGGCAACTGGGCATGGGCAACCGGTGCCAGCAACAGCAGCGGCAGAAGAGGGAGCAGTCGACGCATCATGGATTTTTTCCGGGACGTTTAACCAGATTTTGTAATAGCTGACGAAAATCCTGCGGCGCTGCTTTTACCGGTGCGGTTTCATCAGGTGCACCTGGCGGCAACGTATGCAGGTGAGTAATTTGTTGAGCTGTCACGCCCAGTACCAAACGCGCATCCGGCGTATCAACAATCACAACGCGTTCGCGCTGGCCGACCTGCACACTGGCCGTGAGTGTCAGCTCACGGCTGCCCACTTTCTTAGGAGCAAAACCCATGCGGCGTGCCAGCCAGGCACATGCCAGAATCAACAGAATAATGACGACCAATACGCCACTGACCTGGGTCAATACTGAACCTGCCGAAATGGGCGGTGCCTGAGGTGTGGCAGGTTGCAGCGTATGATTCTGGTTATTCATCTTAACGGCTCAGACGACGCATACGCTCTGATGGCGTAATGATATCGGTAATGCGAACGCCATATTTATCGTTGACCACGACGACTTCACCCTGTGCGATCAAATAACCGTTGATCAGGATATCCAGCGGTTCACCCGCCAGCCCATCCAGGGATACCACGGAGCCCTGCGTCAGACGCAGCAGTTCTTTAATGGTCATTTTGGTGCGGCCAAGCTCGACGGTGAGCTTCACCGGGATATCCATAATCAGGTCGATATCCTGTAACGAACCTGACGCATTACTCGTTTCAAAGCTTTTAAAAACGTCATCACTCTGTGAGGCAGTCGTAGCGGAGCCAACCTGCTCATTCATTGCTTCAGCCCACAGATCGTCCGCAGAGATAGTATCATCGGACGGTTTCTTGCTGTCAGTCATGGGGCTGTTCCTCGTTAAGCGAATTCAAAATCGGGTTAATCAAATGTTCAACACGCAGGGCATACTGGCCGTTAAGCGTGCCATACTGACTGGTTAAAACGGGCACACCGTCCACATGGGCAATAATGCGCTCTGGCTTTTCAATCGGCAGAACATCACCGGGTTTCAGCTGTAAAACGCGCGACAGGCGCAGCGACGTTTCGGCGAAATGGGCAATCAGTTCCAGCTCAGAGTGCTGAACCTGCTTCACCAGATTGTCGCGCCAGTGTGTATCTTCTGACCGCGAGTTTTCCAGCGGTGGATTCACCAGCATTTCACGCAGCGGTTCAATCATCGAAAACGGAATACAGATGTTGAACTCACCCACAAGGTTACCGATTTCAACCTGGAAAGGCGTATTCACAACAATATCGTTAGGTGATGTGGTGATGTTGGTGAATTTCACCTGCATTTCCGAACGCACATACTCCACATCCAACGGATAAATGGCTTTCCACGCATCGCTGTATCCGTCAAGCGCCAGCTTCAGCATGCGGCGAATGACACGTTGCTCGGTATGGGTAAACTCCCGTCCTTCAACTTTAGTCGGAAAGCGGCCATCACCGCCAAAAAGGTTATCGACCGCAATAAACACCAGGCTTGGCGAAAACACGACTAATGCCGTACCGCGCAGGGGCTTCAGATGGATCAGGTTCAGGTTGGTTGGCACCGGCAGATTGCGTGCAAACTCATGGTAAGGCTGAATCTTGATCGCGCCTACGCTGATATCCGGGCTACGACGCAGCAGGTTAAACAGCGCCATACGGAAACTACGGGCAAAACGCTCGTTAATAATTTCCAGCGCCTGCAGACGCTCGCGCACCACGCGACGCTGGGTATTCGGATCATAAGGGCGAATATCGCCCTCAGGTCCGTTTTGTTTCTTTTCTTCTTCCGCGCTGCCGCTGTCGCCGTTAAGTAGCGCGTCAATTTCAGCCTGGGAGAGAATGCTGTCGCCCATTGATTCACCTCAAAATGAAGGCAGTAAACAGTACGTCGTCTACGACCTGCGGAGGTTGACCTTTTACCAGTGGTGGTGCCAGCGCCTGTTTGATTTGATCAACAAGCGCTTGCTTTCCTTGCTCCGTCGCCAGTGCAGCTGCGTTCTGACGAGACAGCAGCAGTAACAGACGACTGCGAACCTCAGGCAGGTAGTCACTCATCCGACGACGCGTTTCTTCATCCGGCAGACGTAGCGTAAAGCCTACGTACAGTACGCGGTCTGGGTCGTTGTCGGGATTGACCAGGTTAACCGTAAATGTATCAAGCGCAAAAAAGACCGGGGCGGGAGGCGGTTCAACTTTCGCGACCTCCGGCTTATCACCCTCATGTTTATTCATCATTCGCCAGACTGCATAGCCTGCCACGCTGCAAGCGGCCAGCGCGACAATCAGTAACACTGGTATTAAAAGTTTTCGTTTGCGGCCTTTGGCTTTCGCGTTATCAGACATTTTTGCAGTAACTTCCTGTGAATTATGGGCAAGCCTCTCGGCTTGCCTGAACAGATTATCGCGTGTCTTAAGTCAAACAATGGCAAGAAAAGACACGGGTTTTACGCTTACCTTCAGCGTTTGTCGCTGTCAGGCAAATGTGTCGACTGCGCCTTTGCCGGTTAACCGGGCCTGAAGAGACTGCGGTACGGCAATGGGCGTAATGTCGTTATCACTGTCCTGGGTGAGGGAGAAGCTGCCGTGCTGTCCGTCGCGACGCGCCTCCTGTTGCTGCTGGAAGCTCTGTCCCTGCGAGAAACTCTCACTGCTTACCTGACTCTCACCCAGGTTAATCCCGCTTTCCGCCAGGGCATGACGCAACTGGGGAAGCGCAGCTTCCAGCGCGGCCCTGACATGGCTATGGCTGGAAACCATATTTAACTGTGCCTGATCGTTATTCAGTTTCAGGCTGATCTGAATCGCCCCCAGGTCTTCAGGATGCAATCGCAGTTCTGCATTCTGCTGGCCATTACGGCTGAACATCACAATTTGCTGCCCCAGTGCCTGCTGCCATTCGTTGCTGCCCAGGTGGGCATTCAGCGTCGGCGTTGACGGTGAGTTCATCGTCGCTGAGGCGCCAGATGACTGCAGCAAGCTACTGGTACTGCTCACCGGCGCGCTGAGAATGGCCTGGTTATCGCTGGCTGCCGCTAACGGACGATCGTCCTGCTTACTGACGCTGCTCAGTATCTGCTGAAAACTGCCGTCGGTGGTCAGAGCCGCAGGCGTCACCGCGGTGTTATGACTTGTCGCGGCGGTTGGGCCGGTCACGCTCTGGCTAACCAGACTGGCTTTATTGGCCAGGTTGCCGTCCTGCACCTTCGTGTTTTGGCTCTCTTTGCCATCACCGGTTAGTGCCGTAGTGACCGCCTGCGTCAGCGCTGACAGCGCTGAACGGGGCGCATCCCCTTGCAAATCCGCACCACGGTTCGCTGCGTTGTCTTTCACCGCCTGCTGCAGTCCCGTCGCGGGTAGCATGGCAAAGAGCGCCTGTATATTCTGCATGTCGCTATTGTTAAGGACGGTGGCTGTCAGCTCATCTTTATCATCGGCTGATTTTGTGCCGGCTTTAATCTTTTCCGGTGTAAACAACGCACTAAGCGCAGTCGGCGTTTCCAGCGAAGAGAGTAATGCATTCAACGAGGTGGCCGTTTTATGCTCCGTCTCTGTCGTGACATTTTTATCTGTAGCCGCAGGGTTTTTACCGTGCAGCTTCGCCAGGGAAAGCAGCTGATTTCCCAGGGCGGTGATAAAGTCCTGTGGCAGCGTCTCACCACTGCCTGGCAGGTCTGTGGTGCCTGATGTGTCAGCAGTGCCGATAGCTTTCGTCGTCAACGCGGTGTTTGGCAGCGTAATCATTCGCCTTTCCTCAGTGCGGCCCGTTGGGCAAATTCATCCATCCGTTTCTGGTCGAGACGGTTTTCTTGTCGTAATGCATTTTCCTCTGCCCGGGTGATCAGAGTTTGATAGGCGTTCAGGCGCTGCTGTTTCTCACGCCAGTTGACCAGCGCCTGTTCCAGCCGTTGGTTCCATTGCTGTAGCTGGCTGCGGTGTTGCTCAATCGCCTTCTCCAGCGTCTGGATAAACTGGTGATAGTTGGTCCAGCGATTGCTGGCAATTCCGCTGGACATGTCACTGTTCAGCTTATTGCGGTACTCGTCCTGGTAATCGAGCAACATGGAGAGCTGCTCGTTAGCCGCCTGCTGACCCCGGCGCATATCGCCCAACAACACGGCGGCGCGCTCCAGGTCCTGCTCCGCTAAATCGCGAAGCGTGTCAATAGCATTGGCTGTTTTCATTACGATGTCCTCGTATCAAACGCGCTGACTAGCCAAACAAGGCGTGCAAATGCAGGCAGGCGTCGTCGTACTCACTGCGTTCAAAAATGCCTTGTTGCAGGAAGGCTTCCATCTGCGGGTAAAGCTGAATAGCTTTGTCCAGCATGGGATCGCTGCCTGCGGCATAGGCGCCGACGCTGACCAGGTCACGGTTGCGCTGAAAACTTGAAAGCAACTGCTTGAACTGGCGTACGCGTGCATAGTGATTTTCATCAATCAGTGATGTCATGGCACGACTGATTGACGCTTCAATATCAATAGCCGGATAGTGACCGGCCTCCGCGAGGCGACGTGACAACACGATGTGTCCGTCTAGGATTGCGCGGGCAGAGTCTGCAATCGGATCCTGCTGGTCGTCGCCTTCGGTCAGAACGGTATAAAAAGCCGTAATGGAGCCGCCGCCATCGATACCGTTACCGGCGCGCTCAACCAGGGCCGGGAGCTTAGCGAAAACAGACGGTGGATAACCTTTAGTGGCCGGTGGCTCACCGATTGCCAGGGCAATCTCACGCTGGGCCATGGCGTAACGCGTCAGGGAGTCCATGATTAACAGGACGTGCTTACCGCGATCGCGGAAGTCTTCTGCAATACGTGTGGCATAGGCTGCGCCCTGAAGACGCAACAGCGGGGAGACATCGGCCGGCGCCGCAATCACCACGGAACGGGCACGGCCTTCCGCGCCTAAAATGTTTTCAATAAAGTCTTTAACTTCACGACCACGCTCACCGATTAACCCGACAACGATCACGTCGGCCTGGGTGTAACGCGCCATCATGCCGAGCAGCACGCTTTTACCCACGCCTGAACCAGCAAACAGGCCCATACGTTGACCACGGCCAACGGTGAGCAGGGCGTTGATAGCCCGAACGCCCGTATCCAGGACATCAGTGATGGGCGTGCGCTGTAAGGGGTTAAACGGCGGAGTATTTAGCGCCGCACGGTAGCCAGTTTCCGGTGACGGTAAGCCATCGAGCGGCCGTCCGCTGCCGTCAAGGACACGGCCCAGCAGTTGTGGTCCGAGTAAAAGCTGCTTTCCGGCCTGCGGGTTTTCACCGGTAGCCCGGGCATAAACGCGCGCCCCCGGCAGAATGCCGTCCACTTCTTCCAGCGGCATCATCAGCAGTTTCTGACCGTTGAAACCGACGACTTCACTTTCGATTTCGCTGATGCTCTTACCGTCGTTGCGCTCAATCACACAGGTTGAACCCAGGGGCAGCTGCAGGCCGGTCGCCTCCAGTACCAGGCCGGTGGCACGGGTCAAACGCCCATAACGACGAATCGGTTGTACCTGAGAAATACGACTCTCAAAGGCATCAAGCGAGCCCAGCCAGCGGTTCAGACGTGTGGTCATTAAAATTCTCCCGGCGCCGCCAGGCGACACAGTTCCTGCCAGCGAGTGGCGACGCTGGCGTCGAGATCGCCATCTTCGGCGCTGAGCTTGCAGCCGCCAGGGTGCAACGTGTTATCTGCCAGTAAACGCCAGCCGTGAAGATCAAGCGTCGGACCTAAGGTTTGTTCGATTCTCAGCAGATCGTCCGGATGAACGCGCAGTTGAGGTTTACCGCTAAACATCGGCTCCTGCTGAAGCAGGCCCTGGATCTGCCGAAGCAGGGCGCTGCCATCCACCGTTGTTGCCTGCCCAATGACTGAGCGTGCGGCTTCCAGCGCCAGCTGCATCAGACGGGCGGCGATCACGCTGTCCAGGGATTCCAGCGTGTTCTGGAATTCGGTAACCAGCTGCTGCATGCGTGCCTGTAAAGGCGCCTGCTGCTGCTGTGCATCGGCCAGACCTTGCTGAAAGCCCGCGTCGTAACCGGCCTTCTGGCCTTCAGCAAACCCCTGCAGATGACCTTCGCTATAGCCTTGCCCGTGCGCCTCTTTACGCAACTGCTGCTGCATATGTTCAAACTGCTGCTGTTGCTCATCTTCTTCAGATTCAAAGATGGTAACCTCGGCTGGCTCTGCTGACATGGCAACGGGCTCTTCTGGACGCCCCAGTTCAACCGGCTGCCACAGCTGCCATGGACGGGCAGAAAATGCATCAGACATAGGTTTCCTCGCCACCACCGATTACCATCTCGCCGGACTCTGCCAGGCGACGAACCACCAGCAGGATCGCTTTTTGTTCGTTCTCGACCGCAGACATACGCACCGGGCCACGGTTGGCAAGATCGTCGCGCAGAATATCTGCTGCACGTGCCGACATGTTTTTGAGGAACTTCTCGCGCAGAGGCTGCTCTGCACCTTTCAGGGCGATCAGCAACTGCTCGGACTCCACTTCCTGCAACAGACGCTGGATACTGCGATCGTCCACTTCCACCAGATTTTCGAACAGGAACATCTCGTCGATGATTTTCTGTGCCAGCTCGCCGTCGAAGTCGCGAACCGCTTCGATGACTGCTTCTTCCTGCTGCGTTTTCATCAGGTTGATGATTTCTGCCGCCGTTCTTACGCCGCCCATCTTCGCGCGCTTGAGGTTGGTGCCGTCGAGCAGGCTGTTCAGCACTTCGGTCAGTTCTGCCAGTGCGGCAGGCTGTACGCCACCAAAGGTCGCAATACGCAGCATAACGTCATGACGCAGGCGTTCATCAAACAGCGCCAGGATATCTGCAGCCTGACCGCGTTTGAGGTGTACCAGAATGGTCGCGATAATCTGGGGATGCTCGTCGCGAATAAGGTCGGCAGCCGCCTGCGGCTCCATGAAGTTGAGCGTTTCCATCCCGCTGGTGGTATCACGGGTTTCAAGGATATCCTCCAGCAGGCTTGAAGCACGTTCTTCACCCAGCGCACGGGTCAACACGGAGCGCAGGTAGTCGTTGGAGTTCAGGCTCAGCGCCGCGAACTGCTCGGCATCGGCTTCGAACTCACGCAGCACTTCAGTCAGCTGCTTATGGGATACCTGACGCATGCTGGCCATTGCCGAGCTCAGATGCTGCACTTCACGTTGGTTCAGATGCTTAAACACTTCCGCCGCGCGTTCTTCGCCAATGGTCATCATCAGAATGGCGCTTTTTTCAGTACCGGTCAGACTCATAGTTCGTTACCCATCCATTCACGAATAACCAGCGCCACGACGCGCGGATCGTTTTCAGACATGTCGCGGATACGCTGGCTCATGACTTCAGCGCTCATGCGGTTGTTAGTTTTGCGTTCCTGCTCCATCTCATCTTTGCTGAGCTGGACGCTGTAAGCTTCCTGATCGTTTTGCTGTGCAGCTCGGGCAGCCATCGCTTCTGCAGCCGCTTTCTCAGCTTCTTTCTTACGCAGTACATGTGGACGAACCGTTTTGCGATACAGGATGAAGGCAACCAGTGCCACCAGCAGCCACTTACCTGCACTTATCAGCTGGTCAAAGAAGGCCTGCTGTTGCCAGAAGGGCAGTTCGCTGACAGTAGGTTCGGTGGTATTGAACTGCGAGTTCACCACGTTGACGCTGTCACCACGCTGTTGTGAATAGCCCATGGCTTCACGCGTCAGGTCTTCAATCTGCTTCAGCTGCTGCTCGTTAAGTGCAAGCGCTTTGCCTTTATCATCTTCGCGATAGTTCACCACCACGGCGACGGACAGACGCTGCACATCTCCCACATTCATTTTGGTATGGCGAATGGTGCGATCCAGCTCATAGTTCACTGTGTCATCGCGGCGAGAGTTGGTTGGCACGCTGCTGGCCGAGGCGGTACTGGTACGCTGGCCATTCGCGGCATTGTTCTGGCCATTCGCATTCTGCCCGTTGGCCGCGTTGGTGTTCGGCGCATTGACCGGCGCAGTATTCGCGGGCGCTGGCTGATTAGACAGCGCGCCAGGCACGCCGCCAGGATAAGGGCTGCCAGACTGCTCGCTGGTGCTTGTCTGCTGTGAGCGGATTGACGCATTTTTGGGGTCGCCATTTGGCTGATACTTCTCGTCTGTCTGCTCGCTGGTATCAAAGTTAATCTGCGCGGTAACCTGTGCATGCACGTTGCCCTGGCCCAGAATCGGATTCAGGATAGCTTCAATGCGTTGCTGATAACGGGCTTCCACTTCGGCAGCATATTTAAGTTGTGCGTCATTCAGGTCACGACCCACCGCATCAGAACGCGTTAACAGATGACCGCTCTGATCCACGACGGTGACGTTGCCCGGAGGTAAACCCGCCACGCTACTGGAAACCATGTGGGTAATCGCCTGAATCTGACCCTCGTCCAGTGCGCGACCCGGTTGCAGCGTTAAGGTTACGGACGCAGAAGGGGCCTTTTGCTCACGCACAAACAGAGTAGGTTTAGGCATGGCCAGATGCACGCGCGCGGTTTTAACCGGCCCCAGTGATTCGATGGTACGTGCCAGCTCGCCTTCGAGTGCGCGCTGGTAGTTAACCTGCTCACTAAACTGGCTGATACCGAACTTCTCTTTATCCAGCAGCTCAAAGCCGACGTTGCCACCCTTAGGCAGGCCCTGTTCCGCCAGACGCAGACGCAGTTCATGCACTTTGTCTTCAGGGACCATCAATGCGCCACCGTTATCGGCAAAACGATAAGGTACATTCATCTGCGTCAACTGCGTGACAATGGCGCCGCCATCCTCGTTTGAGAGATTGCTGAACAGCACGCTGTAGTTAGGTGTCTTGGCCCAAAGGACCAATGCAAACACCACTGCAATAGCAGCGGCGGCGGCGACGATTAAAGGTATGCGTGGATTAGCACGCAGGCGAGCGAGAAGGTCACCGAAGCCTTTCTTGTCTTGATCTTGTGTGGCGGCTGCACTCGCATTCATGACCGATTCCTGCCTGACGTAATTGACCGGGTTAGTTGTGATGGCAAAACAGACTCCCTGACCTGCATAAATAAAATTTCCACTTCAATGCCTGGCATTATTTGATGAAACGCAAAATTCGATGGGTGAATAAGCCACGGTTTTTAGCGCCATTTAGGGGCTTTGTCTTATTGACAATGTGTTAACTTCTCCGCACATCAAAAATCTTCATCTCTTTTCAGTGAGGTAACAGCCATGTCAGTGCAGGCAATCGAGGGTGTTTTACAGCAGTTACAGATGACGTCGCTCCAGGCCAACAACAAGAGTAACGACGTCACCAGCCATATCGACTTCGGTGCGACCATGAAGGCCGCGCTGGATAAAATCAGCGAAACGCAGACTTCTGCACGCACCCAGGCGCAGGATTTCGAAATGGGTAAGCCCGGGATCGCGCTGAATGATGTGATGGTCGATCTGCAAAAATCATCCATCTCAATGCAGATGGGAATTCAGGTCAGGAACAAGCTGGTTTCGGCTTATACCGACATCATGAATATGCAGGTGTAGTCACGTCACTGACGGGGGAATATCAGGTTCGTGCAAGGTGGACTTTGGGTTGTGGTAGAGCCAGGGCAGAGTGCGTGTTTGTGATAGGGCATCCAGCGCTGCTTTTTCTTATCCTTATTCCTTATCCACGCCGTCATACACCTGATAACCCCTCAGTGAAGGAGTTTGCCGCGGCTGACTGGCGAACAAGTTCAAAAGTGTAAATCGATAAAAACAGACTGACCGACCCCTATACTGGCCACTAAGCCGGTTAACTCACGTCTGACAACCCGCCAAACGTACGCCTTAAAATTTATTGCCTCCGTAAGAGATAACCTTTATTTACATCACCTGTGCTATCGCAAAAAAAAGAATTTTTATCCTGACTGGAATTAACACGCCTGAGTGAAAACAATTATCCTTCACAGGGTTTTGTTTAATTTTTATTTAACTTACAAGCTATTTTTCAAGAGTGTTGCCGCGGTATCTCGAACAGCAATATAAGGTTTTCTTCAGTTTCAATGCGATGACATCGCTGATAAAAGAAAGATATTTTTCGATAATAAATAAGAAGGGTCGCGGCGGTACGAATGAAAGATGGCTTTGTTTATCTAAACTCCTTTCGATAAAAACTCAGTGTTAATGTGGGTGGCGGTATAGAGGTAAGGCTGTGAACATGTTGCCTCATCCCGCGGTGAAGGCACCCCTGGCAGGGCGTGAGCAGCAAACCAGGCAAGGCCTGTCAGCATAAAGTGAGAATGAGCAGGTTTATAAGAAATAATATCTGATTAAAAGATTTAACTTTTTAAAAAAATTGCTCCGCGTTAATGTAATATCCTTGTTTACCCATCCTTTGGTTAAAATGAAATACTTAATTCAAACTCTGCTCGCTAACTCAAATAGCGGTGGGCAGATTAAATATGAGATTTATTCTGACGTTCAAGGCTCTGACTCTTTAAGCAAGATCCCTGAAGGCACATGCAGGGTGATTTCATATAAGCTGGTCAAGGGCTCTATTCAGTTACTGGATGACGATCTGGATTTGCAGGCGTTATTTGATGCTAACCGACCGGCGCAGGGCGTGTTTTATCCAGATGGGCCTCACAGGGTTAATCTTGAAATGCTGGTGGACTACCTTCATAAACAATCCTGAGTGACGGCGAGCCGTATTTACTTAAAAAGGCGTGATGGCATGCTAACGGGATGCAAACACATCGTTGCGCTGTTTTTTGGCTTTGTAATCTAAATTGCATGCCTCACTCTTCGTGCATTTCCTGGCGATAAGGATTACGTCAGGCGAAGTTAAAAATGATACAGGTCTGTTACTGCAGGGACGATACGGATGTAAATACAGGGTATTCGATGACGTGCTTTTTAATGATGAGGCATTGATTGAGCAGGTAAAAGCATGCCCCGGCGCGGAACATGCTCGCGATAAAACCACTCAGGACGCTTTAAAAGGGTCTTTTTTATCATCCTGACTGTCATCATTTTTTCTCGGGACTTCCCCGTGATCCTTAGGTGCATCCTTAGCGGGATGATCGTCTTCCTCATAGGCATTGCCTGCATGAGGTGCCGCTTCGGGTAAACCTTTGCTGACATCGCCCTCATGTTTACGCTGTTCGTTACTGTGATGTGTATGCATGCTTCGCTCCTTTTTGAGTCTGTTAAGTCTAGTCCAGCTAAACCAGACCGTCACAATTCCCCTCAATCAGTGGGGCTCGCTCAAAAATGGGCACCCTTACTTATAGCGACTAAGCTTACGCATTGACGCTTTGCTTTCATGGTGCTTACTCATCCTACCGTTTTCCGCTCATGTCACTCACGCTAGTGAGTTCCGATTATTCCTAATGCAAAGTCGCTATATTGTTCTACCTTTAAATCTCCAGGCGACATTTTCATTGGATAAACAACCATAAGGAAACACAGCATGACTGATTCAATCGAAACCAAAAGCAAAACAGATTATCTGCGTGACGTGGCATCTCAGCTGAAAGAAATGCGTCACTATGCACAGACGAACACTGAGACGCTTTCTGCACATTGGTTAGCCTTTGACGCCGGCGAGTATAAAGATGAAGGAAACGCAGCCCGCATTGACGCGCTGCTGAACAAACAGGGTACGTTACTGGAAGATCTGGAGACGGCCATTCAGGATATCGAAATCGAAATTAACCACAGCGAGCAGGAGAGTTAAGCCATCCCCCGCTGACTGAGGCGGTGGCGGTTAACGGATTAATCAGCCACCAGCCAGAATTCTGCTTCATCAAACATCTCTTCCACGAGTCGCGCTATTGTCGCCTTCTCGTTCTTACTGAGATCGGTCTCTATCGCATTCCGCTCCATAGGCTTGACCTTAACCTCAATGTCAGGGAACACGCGATGCACCCGTTTCTCTAGTTCTGCTAAAATCATCTCACGCGCTCCTGGCAGGCCCGCGACATTACGTTTATCGTAAATTAACTCTACAAACATGTTAACAATCCCTTAAGGGCAAAATCGCCTCGCCATTTTACTGTAAATAAAAACAGTATCAAGCTGATGTTTATCTTAATTCGTTTTTTCCGCGTTGCGTAGAAAAGCACCGTCATCTGGTTTACTCTGAGTGCGTTCACAACACTAAGTGCGCTCACTCACCAGGAGAAGTGCAATGCGACAATTGGTTATAGATATTCTGCTCAAACTAGCAAAAATGGATGTCGACGCTAAGGAACTGACTGCGCAGATAGAAGCACAGTCATTGTTGGTGGCAGCTTTATTGGTCCAGGCGAAACAAGATAACGCATTAACCATCTCCGAAACGGTTCAGGATGCGATAGTGACGGCTTCACGTTCATCATCTGAATTTATGCAGTCGGATATTGATTTACTGCTTACTCACATTAACCGGCTGCTGGCCGTCGCTAAGTATGTTGAAGTGAGAGGCAAAATGGCGCAGGAAGAGTAATGGCAAACGCTGGCGATAAGTGTGTTGTCTGTCGCCAGCGACGCCGGAAAAAGGAGAGGCTCAGCGAACCCATCCTGATGGTTAACAGGGCGATGACATCAGCGGTATTTTCATTGTCCCGCCAGGACCTGCTTACTACAGTTCATTTTTAATACAGAATTCTTCCCAGCTCATTCCCAGTGATTCCGCATGCGATCTGAGATAACGTTCTATGGCCTCGGCAGCGACGGCTTTATCCGGTTCAGCCAGCTGGATCGAGAAAATCATACCATCAAGGTTCTTCTGGCGTAAAAAAGCCGCGTAGATGCGTTCAGCATGCCATTCACGTAGTTCACGCAGTGACATATTGGCGGCGCGGGCATCGCTTTCTGTGAGTTCGTCTAATGCTGCCTGGAAATCCGCGTGGGCGGTAAAAAACAGGGCGCGAGCCTCGGCGTAATAAGCTTCTGGAGTTTTCATTGCAGGTTTCCTGATAGGTAGTGCAGGGCGACAGTGTAGCCTGTTGCGTCTGGCTTGTCAGGCTAAGCGGTGCAGGATGAAAAACGGTCAGTTCGCGGTGCTGATATTGATAAATGTTGCCCGTGCGCGATGAAAGCGTCAGAAAATGCAGTTTTACGCTGAGGGCAGCATTCAGATAGCTTGCGCACCTTACCGTAAAAATTATAACGTAGCCGCCATTGACCGGATTTTAGGGATTAAAAAATGAAAAACTGGATGCTGATTGCCACTCTGGCGCTAAGTGGCTGCGCACAAATCAATAGTTATGAGAGTGCGGTGCAAACGCCTGCTCCGGCAAATTTGCAGGGTAACTGGCAGACAGTAGGGCCACAAAGCGATCTGATTAGCGATAAGGCGATTGCCAGTCTGATCGTCAATGCCGATGGCAGCACTCTGGATTGCCGCCAGTGGCAGCGTGTCATTGCAAAACCAGGCAAGCTGACCCAACTCAATGGCGATTATGTCAATGTGACGCGTCAGGTGCGGGTGATGACGCTGGACGTCGATAACGGTGAGCTGGAATACGATGGTCTTACCCTGCGCAAGGTCGAAAAGCCGACCGTTGAATGCCAGAAAGCAGAGCAGGAAGTGGCAAAACAGCCTAATGCCGACGTTATTCAAAATATCGAGCCTGAAATTATGCGGCCGGCATTAGCAAAATAATTGGCTGAATGCGGTCCAGAGACCGCTCTCAGCATAGTCACACGGGTGAATCAGTCAATCTGGTGGCGTTGGCAACCTCTGTTTATGCTTCAACAACCCAGACGCTCACGCTGCCACCATTACAGCTAAACAGCGCGCTGCCATTATCATCGGTGGTAATGGTCTCTGATTTATGCCCAAGATAGTCACGCCACACTTTTCCGGCATAGCCTTCGCCCATCGCAATGTGTTTTTCTCCCGCCTCACCGTTTGACATGATCACCACGCAACCGGGCTTTTCCGCCGTGCCGCTTCGGCTAAAGGCTACACAGTTTGGATGATCGAAATAATCGGTTTGTGCGCCCCAGCCAAATAGCTGGCGGGCTCGGATCAGACCTTCGAGTTCGGGAATAACGGGCATATCGACCTGGTGAACGTCGCCATCACCGCCCTCATCCTGATAGCTGGCACCGAAAAGATCGGGATAGAACACTGTCGGTACACCTTGCTCACGTAACAGAATAAGCGCGTAAGCGAGCGGTTTAAACCAGGCTTCAACAGGGGCTTCCAGCGACTGTAACGGTTGCGTATCGTGGTTTGCGACGATGGTTACGGCATGCCAGGGATCGGCCAGAACCAGTGAGTTATCAAAGATTTTGCTCAAGTCGTAGGCGCTGCCCGCTTTAGAGGCCTGATGAAAGTTCATATGCAGGGGTGCATCAAAGAGCATCGTTTTGCCGTCAACCTGGTGGATATATTCCTGCAGTTTGTCGGTTTCAAAAGACCAGTATTCCGCCACGATAAATAAAGGTTCGTTGGCGACTTCCTGAACGTGGTCGATCCACGCTTTATAAAACCACGCCGGGATATGTTTTACGGCATCCAGTCGGAATCCGGTGCAGGGCACCTGTTCCATCACCCAGCGCGCCCAGTATTTAAGCTCTTCGCTCACAGCATTATTACGGAAGTCAATATTGGCACCCATCAGGTAATCGAAATTACCGAGCTCGCTGTCTACCTGGTCGTTCCAGCCCTCTGCGGTGTAATCGTTGATGATCTTAAAAACGCCATTTTCATCGGGGTTTTCAATATGATCGACACCGCTGAAACATTTATAGTCCCAGATGAATTTAGAATACTGTCCTGCCCGGGCAGGGAAGTTAAATCGTGTCCAGGCTTCACACTCTATAACATCAGGGTATATTTCATCGCGATTATCGGGATTAACCCGATTGACCCGAATCTGCTCTTTTTCGTCAGCGCCCATTTTATGGTTCACCACAACATCCAGCAGTACGCCGATATCGTGACTGCGTAACGCATTTACCGCATCCAGTAATTGCTGTTTATCACCGTATTTTGTGGCTTTACTGCCTTTTTGTTCGAACTCGCCTAAATCGAACAAATCATAGCTGTCATAACCCACCGAATAGCCACCGGATTCACCCTTATAACAGGGGGGGAGCCATACCATGTTGATGCCTATATCATTGAGCAGTGAGGCTTTTTCCGTAACTTCCGGCCACAGTTTGCTGCCATCGGGATAATACCAGTGGAAAAACTGCAATAGGGTTGGGTTGTGCATGACGCGTTTCCAGTCAGAGGAGAGGGAACTGGAAGTATGGGATAAGAGTGGAGAAATTACGCGGGTGAATTAAAAATATAGTTTCCACCCGCTAAAGCCGGGCTTTACTGCTCTTTAGGATAAAGAATATTGCCTGCCATATTACCGTAAGAGGTCATGATGTTCTGTTGCTGCGTTGACGTCGTGACCAGAGAGCGCAGCTCTTGCATGCGCTCACCTAATAAGGTTTTCAGCGTAGTTTCGTTATTGAGAATTTGCTCAAGTACGGGGCGAATCTGTGCCCGTTGTAACGCCGAAAGCACACCGGCATCGTTATCACGAGCCACACGCTCGACGCTGCTAACATAGGTGGATTCACAACTCAGTAATGCCTCCCATTGCCCTTGTCTGGCATTTTCCAGCATAGCATTACTGAGCGTGAGTAATTCCTGATACTCTTTTAGCAGCGCGAGTGGGTGACTCATTAAAACGTATCCTGCTGTGGCTGATAGTTAGGACCAATCTGTTTCCAGGCATCGGCGATGTTATTCAGCAAGCCTTCGACTTCCGCAATGGCTTCAACGTCATTATTGAGGTTGGCCTGTAACAAACGGCGGGTCATATATTCATACAGGTTATCAAGGTTGGCAGAAATCTCACCGCCTACTTCATGATTCAGGCCTGCACGTAAGCCATTAGTGATGATATTAATGGCTTTAGATAAGGCGTTTCCTTTACCCGGGATATCGCCTTGCTCAATTAAGATAGCTGCTTTTTTCATGGCGCTCAGCGCGCCATCAAACAGCATCACAACCAGCTGGTGCGGGCTGGCGCTTAACACCGCGCTCTCCACGCCGACCTGGGCATAGGCCTGGGTACCGGACTTAGCGTACATGCTTACCACTCCTGTTATAGTTTAGCGAACTGCTGGGTCAGATAGTTGCCGGTCTGCGTCATAGAGCTGACGAGCGTTGACAGGCTGGTGAACTGCGTTTTGTAACGCGCCATCGTTGCAGCGATTTGGCTGTTCACATTGTCATATTGATCCGACAGCTTTTTCAGTGACGTATTAATGCCGTTGGTGGCATTTTGTACCTGTCCGTCGCTGGCCAGAATTTGTGTCAGCTTGTTATTGGTTTGGGTTGCAAAACCGGTGGTTTTACCGTCACCCGTCAAAAAGTTCAGAACATCTGTTGGCTGATTGGTCAGGGCGTTGTTCAGCTTAGTGCTGTCTACGGTCAGCTTGCCGTTGACATCCTGCGTGATGCCCAGCTGTGACAGGGTGGTCAGGCTGCCGCCAGACTGTGCGCTGGATAACTGACTGCGCAGGCTGGTCTGAATATTACGCAGCGTGTTATCCCCTAACAAATCCCCATTGCCCGTACTCTGCGTCTCACCCGCTTTAACGGCAGTGTATTTCGTTTGGTTACCGATCGTGGTCTGCAGCGAATTGTATGCATCAACGTAGGCCTGAATCGCCGCGGTCATGGGCTGATTATCCGTGGCCACCGTTAAGGTTTCTGGCGTATTCGCTGCGGTGGTTTTCGTCAGGTTGAGCGTGACGCCTTCGGGGGCATCAGTAATGGTATTGCTGCTGCGTGTGATGGACACGCCGTTAATCTTTAACTGTGCATCTTTTGCGGCAACCTGTTCGGTCATCGCGTTACTGCTGCCGCCCTGACTGTAATTAATATACTGCGACAGACTGCCATCATTTGAGCTTACCGTCATGGCATTCGCCGTGCCGCTGTCACGCGCAGTCAGGGACAGATAATAGGTATTATCATCGGCTTTAATGATGCTCGCATTGACGCTGCCTTGCTGCTTATTAATCGCATCGCGAATATCGGCCAGGCTGGTTTGATCTTTCGTCAGTGTCACGGTTAGCGGTGATTTTTGACCGGACTGCGAGATGGTAATGGTGCGTGAAGCCAGGCTCTGATCGCCCAGATCGGTATCTTTACTGGTAGCAGCTTTAGACAGCAGGGACTGAGAAGAGGCCAACTGGCTCACTTCTACAGAATAGTTACCTGCGGAGGCTTTACTCGCCAGCGTGGCAGTAAACGCGGTGTTTGTGCTGGTCACTTTAGTGGCGGCAATAGTCGATGCATTTTGCAATGCCGCAGCAGCGGTCTGGAATTTTGACAGGCCTGTTTTCACCACGCCCCAGGCGGTAAGCTGGGCATTGTAAGAGGACTGTTGCTTAGTAATTGGCGTCAGCTTAGTCTGTTCAGCTGTTTCCAGACTATTGTACAGAGTATTGAGATCGAGGTTAGTACCAGCACCGAGTGAACTTATACTTGCCATGGGTTAATCCTTTACGGGTTATACGCTAAGTAGATTGGGTATCGGCAGCGAGTGGCAAAAGATTAGCCTGTTTTTGATAAATTTAATGCGCCAATAAAGAACGCTTCTTTAATTGTCTTCGCGGGTTTGCCTGCCAGAAAATTCCTGAAATTTTTCCCTAAAGGTTGCTCAGAGGCTGACGATAATCAGGTTGTCGGTGAGCAAACCGAATTCAGACGCCTTAATCTGGCTCAATTTTTAAAGGAAAAACATCATGGCAGTGATTAACACTAACACCCTGTCTCTGGTTACTCAGAACAACCTGAGCAAATCTCAGTCTTCACTGGGTACTGCGATTGAGCGCCTGTCTTCCGGCCTGCGCATCAACAGCGCGAAAGACGATGCAGCCGGTGAAGCGATCGCTAACCGTTTCAGCTCTAACATCAACGGCCTGACCGTTGCTGCCCGCAACGCCAACGACGGTATCTCTCTGTCGCAGACCGCTGAAGGCGCGCTGACCGAAGTCAACAACAACCTGCAGCGCGTACGTGACCTGACCGTTCAGGCGCAGAACAGCTCTAACTCAGCGTCTGACATCGACTCAATTCAGGCTGAAGTTAACCAGCGTATGCAGGAAATCGACCGCGTCACCAAGCAGACCGACTTCAACGGCATCAAAGTACTGAACACCGGTTCAGGCAGCACCACTTACAACTTCCAGGTTGGCGCCAAAGACGGCGAAACCATCGGTATCACCATCAGCGCAAGCGACGGTTTTGACCTGGCCGCTGCCGGTCAGTCTGGCACCACCCAGAACACCAGCTCAACAACCGGTCAGACCGTAAACGGTAACGCGCGTACCACTTCAGCGATCGGTTTCGACGTGCTGAAAGGTGCCGTCACCGGTGGTACCGGTGGTACTGCAGCAGGCACCACGCCGCTGGCCGATATCGATAAGGCGATCAAAGCGGTAGACAACCAGCGCAGCCTGCTGGGTGCGTCTCAGAACCGTTTTGAGTCCACCATCAGCAACCTGAACAACACCGTAACCAACCTGACCGCGGCCCGCAGCCGTATCCAGGATGCGGATTACGCAACGGAAGTGTCGAACATGTCCCGCGCGCAGATCCTGCAGCAGGCCGGCTCTTCTGTACTGGCCCAGGCCAACCAGGTTCCACAGACCATGCTGTCTCTGCTGCGTTAATCGCCGCAAAACCTGTATTAATAAAAACGCCCTCAGCAATGAGGGCGTTTTTTTATTGCCGCGGCAGGCTGATGACAACCTCAACGGATTAGGCGCGCGGTAAGGTATTGAACAGCGTTTTGAGGCTCTTTTTGTACGAAGTGATGTCCGCTTTAGCAGTACAGGCTTAGGTTTTTACGGCAAAGTAATAAAAAACGACACGAAGAATTAAAGTTTCAACCAGAGCGGGCGATAACAATATTGAAGGCAATAAAGCCGCAGGCCAAATACCTGACCCTGACTTTCTTATTAAAGGACATTCATCATGGCAGTCATTAATACCAATACCCTGTCTCTGGTTACTCAGAACAACCTGAGCAAATCTCAGTCATCACTGGGCACTGCCATTGAGCGTCTGTCTTCCGGCCTGCGCATCAACAGCGCGAAAGACGATGCAGCCGGTGAAGCGATCGCTAACCGCTTTACGTCTAACATCAACGGCCTGACCGTTGCTGCCCGCAACGCCAACGACGGTATCTCGCTGTCGCAGACCGCTGAAGGCGCGCTGACCGAAGTCAACAACAACCTGCAGCGCGTACGTGACCTGACCGTTCAGGCGCAGAACAGCTCTAACTCAGCGTCTGACATCGACTCAATTCAGGCTGAAGTTAACCAGCGTATGCAGGAAATCGACCGCGTCACCAAGCAGACCGACTTCAACGGCATCAAAGTGCTGAACACCGGTTCAGGCAGCAGCACCTACAACTTCCAGGTTGGCGCGAAAGACGGTGAAACCATCGGTATCACCATCAGCGCAAGCGACGGTTTTGACCTGGCCTCAGCCGGTCAGTCTGGTACCACCCAGAACACCCGCGCAATGACCACGGGCGACACTGTAAACGGCAACGCGCGTACCACTTCAGCGATCGGTTTCGACGTGCTGAAAGGTGCCGTCACCGGTGGTACCGGTGGTACTGCAGCAGGCACCACGCCGCTGGCCGATATCGATAAGGCGATCAAAGCGGTAGACAACCAGCGCAGCCTGCTGGGTGCGTCTCAGAACCGTTTTGAGTCCACCATCAGCAACCTGAACAACACCGTAACCAACCTGACCGCGGCCCGCAGCCGTATCCAGGATGCGGATTACGCAACGGAAGTGTCGAACATGTCCCGCGCGCAGATCCTGCAGCAGGCCGGCTCTTCTGTACTGGCCCAGGCCAACCAGGTTCCACAGACCATGCTGTCTCTGCTGCGTTAATCGCCGCAAAACCTGTATCAATAAAAACGCCTTCAGTTATGAAAGCGTTTTTCATTTGTGTCATATAAATATCCTTCTCAAACGAGTTTGCTCCCGTTTTGCTTTTACCTCATCCATTGCTTTTTGTGTCGGGCATTCATAGCCCAATGCGAAACAGCGCAATGGTTTTTATGTTGCTGATGAGGTTATTCAGCTACGCCTGAGATTCCATCTGAACAGGTTTTCCAACGGACGATTAAAAAAACCTGCGTCCTGCGTAAAGTTTTGCTCATGACGGGCGATAACAATATTGAAGGTGATGAAGCCGCAGGCCGAATCCAAACCCTGTAATTTTTATATAAAGGATAATTATTATGGCAGTTATTAATACCAATACCCTGTCTCTGGTTACTCAGAACAACCTGAGCAAATCTCAGTCTTCGCTGGGTACTGCGATTGAGCGCCTGTCTTCCGGCCTGCGTATTAACAGCGCAAAAGACGATGCAGCCGGCGAAGCGATCGCTAACCGCTTCAGCTCTAACATCAACGGCCTGACCGTTGCTGCCCGCAACGCCAACGACGGTATCTCTCTGTCGCAGACCGCTGAAGGCGCGCTGACCGAAGTCAACAACAACCTGCAGCGCGTACGTGACCTGACCGTTCAGGCGCAGAACAGCTCTAACTCAGCGTCTGACATCGACTCAATTCAGGCTGAAGTTAACCAGCGTATGCAGGAAATCGACCGCGTCACCAAGCAGACCGACTTCAACGGCATCAAAGTACTGAACACCGGTTCAGGCAGCACCACTTACAACTTCCAGGTTGGCGCCAAAGACGGCGAAACCATCGGTATCACCATCAGCGCAAGCGACGGTTTTGACCTGGCCGCTGCCGGTCAGTCTGGCACCACCCAGAACACCAGCTCAACAACCGGTCAGACCGTAAACGGTAACGCGCGTACCACTTCAGCGATCGGTTTCGACGTGCTGAAAGGTGCCGTCACCGGTGGTACCGGTGGTACTGCAGCAGGCACCACGCCGCTGGCCGATATCGATAAGGCGATCAAAGCGGTAGACAACCAGCGCAGCCTGCTGGGTGCGTCTCAGAACCGTTTTGAGTCCACCATCAGCAACCTGAACAACACCGTAACCAACCTGACCGCGGCCCGCAGCCGTATCCAGGATGCGGATTACGCAACGGAAGTGTCGAACATGTCCCGCGCGCAGATCCTGCAGCAGGCCGGCTCTTCTGTACTGGCCCAGGCCAACCAGGTTCCACAGACCATGCTGTCTCTGCTGCGTTAATCGCCGCAAAACCTGTATTAATAAAAACGCCCTCAGTGATGAGGGCGTTTTTTTATTGCCTGAAAACATGATGTCTTCATGGCTGTGGGTGAAAAAGTGAAACGCTTGCTTGAATGTTACAGGGATTCATACGGCATTTCACGTCGGTGAGTCTCTGGCAGGTCAGCTCACAGCGTTGAGTATCGAACGCTGACGTAAGGGAATAGACAGAAATATGCTGCGTTGAGGGCCTGGGCTAAAACAGGTGCATATCCTGATGCTGATTCGTTCCTGAAAGTGGTTCTGGCAGGCACGGCTATGACATCTTGCGTTATATCCGTTCATGTTCAGGCCGACTGGCTTTTAAAAGGGAAGCGGTTTGACATGAGATGATGAATAGCAATTATTAACGCAATGTTATTATCACGCCTTTCTGGGAATGGATTATTGAAGATGGAATGCTGAAACAGGTTGCCCGAACAGGCACTGAGATATCACGATGTTTCTTTATTGCAGAAATAACATTTTGTCTCGGTGGTGGCATCATATTAAAGCGGAGCCACTTTTCAATAAAACCGGTAAGTGAAAGGTTTTAATACGGAATAAATAGGCGAAAAAATATAACCGCCTATTTAATAACGTTTTTTAATACAGGGGAAAGTGAGCAGGGGAGCGCCTGCTGCCAGGAATACGGTAAGTTTACGCTTCAGTACGGCCCGACCTTGACCTGGGAAGCCTTTTGTAAACAAATTTCAGTTGTCCTCTTTGGTAAAAAAAAAGACTAAAGCATAAAGTTTTAAGCCAGGAGGGCGATAACAATATTGAAGGCGATGAAGCCGCAGGCCAAATCCGAACCCTATAATTCTTTTATGAAGGATAATTATTATGGCAGTTATTAATACCAATACCCTGTCTCTGGTTACGCAGAATAACCTGACCAAATCTCAGTCATCACTGGGTACTGCGATTGAGCGCCTGTCTTCCGGCCTGCGCATCAACAGTGCAAAAGATGACGCAGCGGGTCAGGCGATTGCCAACCGCTTCAGCTCTAACATCAACGGCCTGACCGTTGCTGCCCGTAACGCCAACGACGGTATCTCGCTGTCGCAGACCGCTGAAGGCGCACTGACCGAAGTCAACAACAACCTGCAGCGCGTACGTGACCTGACCGTTCAGGCACAGAACAGCTCTAACTCAGCGTCTGACATAGACTCAATCCAGGCTGAAGTTAACCAGCGTATGGAAGAGATCAACCGCGTCACCAAGCAGACCGACTTCAACGGCATCAAAGTGCTGAACACCGGTTCAGGCAGCAGCACCTACAACTTCCAGGTTGGCGCGAAAGACGGTGAAACCATTGGTATCACCATCAGTGCAAGTAACGGTTTCAACCTGTTCAATACCTCTGGTGCGACGTCTCAGACTACAGGTCAGACTATCAATGGCAACGCCCGTACTACCGCTGCAGAAGGCTTTGACGTACTGAGCGGTACCGTAACAAGCGGTGGCAGCACTGATGGTGCGCCGCTGGCCGATATTGATGCTGCCATTAAAGCAGTCGATAACCAGCGCAGCCTGCTGGGTGCGTCTCAGAACCGTTTTGAGTCCACCATCAGCAACCTGAACAACACCGTAACCAACCTGACCGCGGCCCGCAGCCGTATCCAGGATGCGGATTACGCAACGGAAGTGTCGAACATGTCCCGCGCGCAGATCCTGCAGCAGGCCGGCTCTTCTGTACTGGCCCAGGCCAACCAGGTTCCACAGACCATGCTGTCTCTGCTGCGTTAATCGCCGCAAAACCTGTATTAATAAAAACGCCCTCAGAAATGAGGGCGTTTTTTTGCTTAATCGCTTTAATTAGCCCGGTTTACTGTAGCTAATGTCCCGCTAAGTTAGTCGCTTACACTTCTACAATAGTCTGATATGGGTGATCTATGTGCGTGCAGATTTTGCTGATGCACAACCAGAGGATATCAGATGAGCAGGCTTTTAATTAGCATCGACAGATTCGAGCACTTTTCCATTCACGTTAATGAAGCGCTCGATATCATTGATGTTTTTTTGTCCTTAGGATGGCAGGTTGACGTTGTTACCAGTACGTACGGTAAGACGGTGTCATTTGAACTGGAAAGGCTCAGACAGAATCCAGACTTTCGCATCATCAGCGAAAAGCTGGGCACTTTGGCCGATGAGTATGGGCTTATCCTGGTTTACAAAGGTTTTTTTAGCCAGAAACTCCTGTCTTCTGTTGGGTTATTTTCCAGAACCGCGCCCGTTATTTTCCGGCATTTTTACGACTATCACGATGTTTATATGCCATGGGGCGTTGAGCTTGAGAATCAGCTTGCTTCACTCTCTCTCAGCCTGTCGCCGGCGATCTCTGAGCGATTACTCCAGAACGGCCTTCTACCCGGTCAGGTAGAGGTTTTACCCTATACTTTCTCCCCTGCATTCAATGCATTCGGGCAGCGTAGGATTCGCACAGAATTGAAAAAGGTGCTTTATTTTGCGCCTGATATTTCTGCCGAAATGTATGAACTGCAGCAGCAGCTCAAAGCACAAGCAATCAGCCTGGAATGGTTCGATTGCAGCCAGCCTGTTAGCCGTATTGAGCCTGAGTGGCTCAATAATTATGATGCCGTTATCGGTAGTGATGAGATTGTGGCGAAATCACTCATCCTCGGTATTCCTGTGTTTCTCGCCTCTACAAATTATGTTGAAGGCTATTTAGGCGAGCATAATTTTAGTGAGTTCGATAAATCACATTTTACTGTCGTTAACCTGCAGTTTTGTCCTGATGCGGATGAATGGATTGAATTACTCAAACGTGGCTTCAAGGATGCACTGCATTGGACGCTTGCAAATGAAGACCGCTTCCGGAATCAGTGGGACCTGTCTTGTGCCATCGACAAAATCATTAGCCTGCCACTTGTAGCCAAAAAATGGTCTATGGATGAACGCGCGCATCACGCTTTGCGTTTCCATAGCCAGTCAGTGTTGTCATGGGTAGACAAAAACTATTCTATAGAGCAGTGGCTTAAAGAGAGGCGTATTACGGACGCCCGTCGGGCAGCATTACTCTCGTTTATTGGAGCCGTTCCAGAAAGTGGTCACATCGGCGTCGTCATCGTTAATGAAAAAGGCAACGCAGCTGACTGCAAACGTTCTCTGGCTGCGGTCAGGGAGCAAACACTGCCGCCCTCGACAATAAGCTTATTAAGCGATGATGATGTCGTTTTAGATGAAGGAACTTTTGCGCGATGTGAAAAGGGCTGGCTGGCTGAACTTAACCACTTGCTCAAAGACACAAGCGCCCCTTCCGCATTTATTGTTGTCATGGCAGGAGATGAGCTTTTACCGGATGCCTTGTTGCTCATGGCTGAACACCGTTTGCGCTATCCTGATACCGCCTTCTGGTATTGCGATGAGAGCTTTAACGATGAAAACAATGAACCCGGCGTCATACTGCGACCCGCGCCTAATATCGATCTGTTAAGAAGCACGCCTTACGTGGGCCGCACGCTGATGTTTGACAAACATAAGGCGCAGGCAGCAGGGGGGATCACCGATGAAATGAATCCCCTCGGACTTTATCAACTTCTTTGGCAATGCATTGAACAGCAAGGGCCGGGTGCACTTGGTCATCTGTCAGAAGTGGTGGTAAAGAGCAGTAAAGATAACGGCCGCTGGTTCGAGGAAAGCCATTACAGCGCAGCCTATCAGGACGTTGTTAAAGCACATTTACAACGTTTAGGGATTACGGCATCACTTGACGCCGGAATGAATCTGGGCACGATGCGGGTGCGTTATCACTGGGATGCTAAACCGCTGGTTTCAATTATTATTCCCACCCGCGACCACGCCGCCTTATTACGTACCTGTATTGATACGTTGATGGAGAAAACGCGCTATCCCTATTATGAATTGCTGATTGTTGATAACCAGTCAGTGGACGAACAGGCGTGTGCATTTCTTAACGATCTTGAAAAATTAAATATCGAACAAATCAAGGTCCTACGCTACGACGCGCCGTTCAACTTTGCAGCCATAAATAATCGTGCTGCGGAACAGGCACGAGGCGACATACTGCTGTTTCTCAATAACGACTGCCAAATTACCCATCCGGACTGGCTTGATGCACTGCTCGAACATGCCTTGCGTCCGGAAATTGCCTTGGCGGGCGCTCGTCTGGAGTATCAGGATGGCCGGATACAGCATGGCGGCTTTCTGCTCGGCGTACAGAATGGTGTAGACAGCCCCTGGGATGGGGTTGATGGTGAAGCCAGAGGCTTCCAGCGTTATCTGCAAACTGAGCACAACCTGGCCGCGGTAAGCGCATCTTGCATGATGGTTCGCAAATCGGTCTTTTTTAGTCTGGGTGGATTTGCTGAACAAGAGTATCCCCTGTATTTCGCGGATGTTGATCTGGGCCTACGCGCTTTACAGCAAGGTTACCTGAACGTCTGGACACCATGGTCGCGCGTTCGTCATATGGGCGGAGCAACCCGACTGATGACGGAAAAATTCCATGTGCAGGAAAGACCTTTTCTTCACGATTACAGCAAGCTTCGCAGCCAATGGCGATCGATGCTCTTGCGGGATCCCAGCAATAATCAACAAATGCAGCGGGCAGGTAAAGCGTTCACGCTTGGCGCAGGAACGGCGCGTTTCCAGCAGCCGTTACCGGGGCGCCCCTTGCCGGTTGTGTTAGCGCATCACGTTGACTGGCAGGGATGTGGCAATCACCGTATCGTCCAGCCATTTAAAGCGCTGGAAAGTAATCTGCTGTTAGAAGGCGGTATGACCCAGCAGATTCCCGGCGTCATGGAAGTGGCGCTTCTGCAACCAGACATCATTTTGCTGGAGTCATTAAGTGGAAGCCGCTTCCCTTCAATTATGAAGCAGTATCGGGACGTCAGCGACGCGAAGATCGTGGTGGAATATGATGATTTCCTGCTGAACGTGCCGTTAAAAAATGGCAACCGCAACCACTTTCCCCAGCAGATCGTCAAAAATCTTCGCAAAGTGATGGAGTCCGCAGACTGGGTTGTCGTTTCCACGGCGCCACTGGCTGAGGCTTACAGCCGCTTTCACGCCGATATACGGATCGCGCAAAACCGACTGGCGGAAGCACAGTGGGGGCACTTATTGAGTCAACGTGGTGTCGGGCGTAAGGTGCGTATCGGCTGGGCAGGCGGCAGCACGCACACGGGCGATCTGCAAATTTTATTGCCAATTATCAAGGAACTGGAAGATAAGGTTGAATGGGTGTTCATGGGGATGAAGCCCCGGGGCGTTCACTGCGAATTCCATCCAGGCGTGCCTTTTGAGATGTATCCAGAAAAACTCGCCAGCCTCAACCTGGATCTGGCGCTGGTTCCTCTTGAAATCAACCAGTTTAATGAATGCAAAAGTAACCTTAGGCTGCTGGAGATTGGCACCTGCGGCGTGCCCATTATCGCGACCAGTATCGAGCCTTATCGCTGTGGATTGCCTGTGACCCTGGTTGAAAACCGCTTCAAAGACTGGATGGGCGCTATCCGCTCGCACTTAGGCGACATGGAGGCCACTTATCATCTGGGCGATCAACTCCGTGCTGCCGTCCATCAGGACTGGTATCTAAGGGAGAATGGATTAGATGAATGGCAGAAAGGTTGGCTTTCTGCCTGAAGCGGTTGCGGCGCGTCGTCTTGATGATGACGCCGTCGTTACATGACTGGACATAAGGTCTCCGTAGAGACACACGACTTTCAGGCAACGCCAGCTTTTCATTGTCGCGCCTGTAGAAAAAGAGGCTGTTATGCGTGGGTTCACCTTTCCATACTTACTTCTGGCACCTGATTACATCGAATCGTCATCCGGCGTTCAGGTTATTCATCAGCTCTGTCATATGATTAACGAACAGGGCGGTAAAGCCTGGATGGTTAATTGCCGGGTAAATCCAGAATGGAATACGCCGGTGATAAACAGTGAAGACTGGATGGTTATTCAAAACAGCGGACAACCCTGGATTGCCATTTACCCTGAAATCGTGTCGGGAAACCCTCTCTCCGCGCCCGTTTGTGTTCGCTATATGCTGAACCGGGAAGGCGTGATCATGAATAATCGGATACATGAAGGACCAGAAGATTTATTTTTCTGGTACCGCAACGAATTTGCTGAAAAAGCGGTTGATCCACAGATATTGGGAATTGAATCGTTTGATCTGCAATTATTTTGTGACGACAACCCGGAGAAAGACCTTAATATTCTCTACCTGAATCGTGTGCCTGAATCGGTTGTTGATTTCAGCCGACTCCCTGCAGATACCAAAATCTTGTCTATGGCAAACCCACTGCCTCTGAAAGAACTTGCCGTTGTGCTCAAGCGTACGCGCGTATTTTATTCGTATGAATCCTCGGGCACCTGCGCAATGGCGATTTTATGCGGAAGTCCCGTAGTTTCGTTAACCGCACCGGGTTATGAAAAGTATGCCATTACGCAGGAAACCGTGCGTGACAACGGTGGCGCTGGATTTTGCTGGGAAAACACCCAGGAAGCGATTGATAACGAGCGCCAGAATTTATGGAAGATGCGTGAATATTTTCTGGTCCGACGCGCGCGAAGTCAGCAACAGTTTGAAAACTTCGTTACGTTGACACAAGAAAAGGCCGAGCAACGTGCCGCGCATGATAAGCGACACGCTTTGAATGACTGGCTGTATAAGCGTCTACTTCCAGTTCCTGCTGAAAAGGTGCAGAGTATTGCGCCACCGCCAGGCCTCAGAATGCTGATTGCCGTGCAGTCAGGTCGCGCAGAAGACATGAACACGACGCTGAATACCTTACTGCCTCAGTTAGATCATGTAAAAGGATGCGCTGTTTTACTGGCGGCTCATCAGGAAACGCGACACGTTTCTGATGATCGTGTCGTTCAAATCGGGCCTGAGGTATGGTTGGGCGAAATTAATCGTTATCTGGAGCAGAACGTTTACGACTGGATATACGTCGTCCCTGCCGGATGCCAGTTTACTGCGGAAAGTTTACGACTCATGGCTGAAGCCTTGAGCAGCAGAACGGAATGCGCTTTTGTTTACGCGGATGAAGGCCTCTCTGACAATGAAGGGAAAATTCATCCCCATTTTAAGCCTGCATTTTGCCCGGATCTTTTTCTGAGTCAGCCTTCACTCTATCTCAAGCGCGGGATCTTCGCGCGAAACGCCATGATGGCTATTGGCGGGTTTAATGCTGATTTTTCGGAGTGCTATGAACTGGATGCGGTTACACGGTTGTTAGCCACGTACGATCGCAATGCCTTTGGCCATGTTTCAGAAGTCTTTACCGTGACTGCTCTGAACAGCTGTGTGACACAGGAACTTCAGCAGGAACATGCTGTGTTGCAATCTTATCTTCAGCAGCAGGGCTTCAGCCAAGGTGTAGTGGAGCACCAGCCGGGTAAGCCGTGGCGGTTAAAATACAGCATGGAGCCGGTTATTTCGCTCAGCATCATACTTGTCGCTGGCACGGATATTCATCAACTGCAGTGTTGCATCACCACGTTATTTGAACAAACCTATCAACCGCTATGCCAGTTGATTGTTATTGTGACGCCAGCGACCTCTGAGGCTATCACGGCCTGGCTGACGACAAATTTGTCAACAGCATCGGTTAACATCCACATCCTGAAAAGTCATGGTAGCCAAACCCAGGAAGCTGCGATTAATGAGGTAGCAGGGCAGGCTGAAGGCGAGTTTCTGCTGTTGTTGGATCCCAGTGTTTTATTTGTCAGCCGCGGCTGGCTGGAGGCGCTGGCATGTCATGCTCTACGGCATGACGTTGTCTGCGTCGCGCCTCATATTATCAACCTGGACAGTCAGATCTTATGTGCCGGAGAAATTCTTGGGGTTCGGGGCCTGGCCTTCCCCGTCGGTTATGCCGAAAGATGGGGCAATGCAGGCTACCTGTCACGTTATCAAAGCGACTGTAGTTATTCGACGTTGCCCACAGACTGTTTGTTAATCAGAAAAGACAGATGGCTGGAGATCGGCGGATTTGATACGGCTTACACACAACCTCTGCTGGCCAGACTGGACCTGAATCTGCGACTGGTTCAGCAGGGCGGTCGGGCAATATGCACACCCTACAGCGTCGTAGCGAAACAGGAAGCCGTGACGGACTTTCCGCCAAATTACGCGTTGTCGCCTTCACAGGACCTCGACCGTTTCTATCACACCTGGCTCCCTGTTCTGGCAGATGATCCGGCTTATAATAAAAATTTAAGCCTGAACAGAACCCTTTTTACCGCAGACAGAACGTTAGTCACGGGCTGGAATCCGCTCAAACATAGCGAAACACGCACCGTCATTTTTATCGCGCAGGATCAGAATGATACTGGCGTGCAGCGATTTATCACCGCTCTGGACAGGCTAACGAATGCCGGCGGCGTCAAAAGCGTGCTTCTTGAACAGATACCCTCCGCGCCAGAATTATTGCGGCATCATCCTGACGAGCTCGTTATCAGCGGCGAACTGTCGGATCTCGCCTGCCAGACAATCAGGCAACTCAAAAACGCCGTAACCTGTCGTGTTCATTATCTTATTCAGGACGATCCGAATGCGCGGAAATATAAAAAATTAATTGAAGATAATGTTATCGATAACTGGCTAACGTACAGCGATGCCCTGGCCAATTGGCTCAAAAAGCGCCATAAACCTGTCGTTATTCTTCCCAATGTTTTAGTGCAACCCTGTCAGGATAGGGTTAAGCAGAAAAAAGACAAATGCCGTGTCGTGTGTTTCACATACGATCTCAGGAAGAAAGAGTGTGAATTACTGACTTCAGCGATAATGGCAAGTGCTGAAAGGCTTGACTGGATTGTCATTGGGCATTGTCCGCCGGAATGGCTGCCTTATATCAGGGAAACGTACCGTTTTCAGACTGAGGCCCGCCTGGTCGCGCAGTTGCTGCATTGTGAAGCCGATATCGCCGTGCTTCCGCGCTGCAACAATGATGAAAACCGTTACAAAGATAACAACGTGCTCATGCAGTTAGCGGTTATGGGGATACCGGCGATATATAGCGATCATCCTACATTCGGTGAATCCGTTCCCGGCTGGAAAGTAAAGCATAACCCGAACGCCTGGAAAGAGGCTATCGCAACACTTTGTGCAGAGACGTCGCTCACTGACACGATGAGTCAGCAGTTGAAAGAAAAAGCTTATGACGAGGTAAACCAGAACGCGCTTATGACACTTTTCGGCCGGATACAGGCGTTATCTGAAGCAACTCAGGCATAAATGACGTGCAAAGACAGCGAGCCAGATAAAAGCCCTGTACGCATTCAACAATTATTTAAGGTCAGGAAGTTATCCGATGAAGATAAACAAGCCCTCATCAAATGTGCTGGTGACAAGTCCTCTTCTGCCGCCCTTGGAAGAGTTCCTGCCTTATTTAGAACGTATCTGGGACAGTAAACAGCTCACAAATGGTGGTCCCTATCACCAGGAGCTGGAACGGGCCCTTGCCGATTATCTCGGTGTCGAGCACCTCAGTTTGTTCGCGAACGGTACCCTGGCGCTGGTGACTGCGCTACAGGCGCTCAGAATCACGGGGGAGGTGATTACCACGCCATATTCTTTCGTCGCGACATCCCATTCCTTATTATGGAACGGCATAAAACCCATTTTCGTCGATATTGATCCTGTTACCTGCAATATCGATCCTGAAAAGATTGAGTCCGCCATTACGCCAACCACCAGTGCAATTTTACCCGTTCACTGCTATGGCATTCCCTGCGATGTTGACCGCATTCAACGTATTGCCGACAACTACGGTCTGAAAGTCATTTACGATGCCGCGCATTGTTTTGGTGTTAAACAAAAAAACGTCAGTATCCTAAATCACGGCGATCTGTCTGTTTTAAGCTTCCATGCAACGAAGGTATTTAATACGTTTGAAGGCGGTGCCATTATCTGCCCGAATGAAAAAATCAAACGACGTATTGATTATTTAAAGAATTTTGGCTTTGCCGATGAAACCACGGTGGTTGCGCCGGGTATCAATGGCAAAATGAATGAAGTTCAGGCGGCTTTTGGATTACTCCAGCTGAAGCATGTGGATTCAGCGCTGGCTAAGCGTAAAGTCATTTATCAAAAATATCAGCAGGCATTAGGGCATATACACGGACTTACGCTACTACCGCTCGTTGATGAAACCGACTGGAACTATGCGTATTGCCCGGTCTTTGTTCACGCGGGATTATTCCCGATGACGCGTGATGAACTGTATCATCACTTCAAAAGCCAAAATATTTATGTCAGACGGTATTTTTATCCGCTCATCTCCGATTTCCCGATGTACAAAGGCTATGAATCATCGGCTCCTTCAAATCTGCCGGTGGCCAGTCAAATTTCTCAGCAGGTGTTGTGTTTACCAGTGCATCCGAACCTGGCGGAAGAAGATCAGGATGAGATTATTAACATTATTATGCGCGCCAGCAATGTGAATGCTGCGTAAGTCATCAATCCGGATCTTTGCAAGCCCGTCATGCAAAAGTGAACATGCTTTTGCATGACGCTGCAGATCTCACATGCATTTCATCTGCACGATCTCGCTTTCTTAATCGGTTCTCATCTCAAAAATCGTTGCTGACAGCGGTACATTGACAGCAGCCTGAAAAAGAAACGGGAAGGGCACAGACGACGGATACAGGTAATGAGAATAACTCTGCCCGGTTGATACGCGAGAGCCGGGCTGATGCAAAGAAAAAATCAGGTAGGAATCGCGTACAACACCAGTTCAAAAGCATGAACAGGATGATGTGCGCGGAGATAAAACCGATACCCGGGCATAATGCTTTTAATATAAGCAGGGATCTTTATAAGATCATCCGGTTTATGATAGGCGCTGATTGCCAACAGTGGGTAACAGCGTTGAATACTGTTTTTCGCCCCCTCCAGCGCAGAAAGCTCAGCACCTTCAATATCCATTTTGATAAATGTCACCTTACTGTCCGCAATAACGCTATCGAGCGTGGTTAATACGATACTGTTAGTCGTGACCTTTTCGGTGATTTTTGAATCCAACGCTTTTCCTGATTCGAAATACAGCGTTGTCTCTTCACTCCATACGCCTGCCTGGTGGCATTCACAATACGCTTTATCCGCTGTAGCGGCACACAGCAACGGGTAATTGACCTTGTCTGGTTCGAAGGCAAAGATTTTTTTCGGCAAAGGGAGTCCGCGGGTTGCCAGTGCGGCTTCGAAAGCATTCACGCTGTCACCATTATAAGCGCCACAGTCAACAAAAACCTCGGACTTACTCAACGCGACAATGTCGATTGGGAAGTAATGGTTCTCATCATATACTGCTTTAATATAGTCAGAGCGTGCGCTAATACGCTGATTCATGAATGCGATAAACGTCTCGCGAGATTTATCATCACCAAGACTTTCATATAAGGAATGCAGTGCATCAGCATGAGTCTGACAAAAATCATAGGAGATAATTTCTTCGGTGTTCACGCCTGTGAAAGAGGGATCATAGACCAGGACTTCAGATTGAACGTCTGATAGTGAATTTAAAAACGTCTGATCGACATACTGTAGTGCAATAATAAAATTGTATTTCTTATTGGTGTTGAGCAAGTTTTCTAGAGGCACAACAGTCAGTTCGTTTAACGTTTGACCAGGAGAAAAATACATTTCATTGACCGCAACATAATCGATATGCAAGTGATTACGCGCCATATATTCACTGGTCTTAGTAGCCAGACAGCCTGCGCCAATGAGGACTACCGGATTGCTGTTTTGGTACATTTTCTCCAGCGTAACGAGAAAATGGTTATTTTTCTCGACTATTTCACTAAGAAAATTCATGAGAAACTCCGTTATATTTTATCTTTTTATTGTTTAAAGGGTACATTTTTGCAGACTTGTTGCACTTTTCGCGGCACTTTCAAGAAAGTGAAGCCCGCGAGCCGCAACGTCTGAACCCATCACGTAATCGTTAGGTTCCCCTCTCAATGCAGAGGCAATGTCAGCATAATAATTGGCAAATGCTTCAATAAAGCCAGCAGGGTGACCCGCTTTAAAACGGCAGTAACGTGCATCAGCAGCAACAATATTGTCATTGGCTGTGCGATCGATAACAGTACGACTGCCTTGCAAACCGCTGACATAAAGGAATTCAGGATCCATTTGGAGCCATTCTGCACTGCCCTGACTTCCCATGACGCGAATCCGCAGGCCATTTCGGTATCCCAGGGCGGCTTTGCCATACCAGTAATTACATGTCATACCGCTTTGATAACGCGATAAGAGATGTACGGTGTCGATGACGCCGGGGATTTTGGCGTACGTATCATGGATCGCATAAATATCGACTGCGTGATCCCCGGTGATAAATTCAATTAGCTGGTGAACATGAACGCCAAGATCGAGCGAAACGGTTGGAATGACGGCATCCTGCTGCCGCCATCTCTGCGGTTTTGGCACATCGCCATGTTGATTATGTCGTGCAAAACCTTCCTGAGGCATTTCAACCATGACTTGCTGAATGGCCCCGAAATCGCCCCGCTGTACGCGTTTTTGCAGTTCGCGCACCATGGGATAGCCACTGTAATTATAAGTGACAAACAATTTTGCCTGATGTTGGTGCTCGCTGTTCATCACGTGCAAAGCGCTTTGATGGCTTTCAACCATAGCCTTTTCGCAAATTACAGCCAGACCGTTTTCGAAACAGGCGGTGATAATTTCATGATGGTCAGGGGTGGGTGTTAACACCGCAACTGCGTCAAGATGGTGGCGCTCCTGCATAATAAATGCCTGAATACTGTCGTAGATACGTTCAGGATGAATATTCCAGCTCTCACCCGTGTGGCGATTCTGCTCAGGATTGCGGCTAAAGCAGCCCGCCACAAGTGTAAAATCCCCGTCGAGCTGTGAGGCAATTTTATGGGTAAGACCAATAGCCGAATTCGCGCCACCGCCAATAAAACCAAGTTGTAGTTGTTTTTTCATATCGGTTTCCTAGTACTTACTGAGCGTAAAAAAATTTTTTAATTGTGGTGTGAAGCTGGCCAGTTCATCACGTTGGTGGAATTCAGCAAAAATAAGCGCGGCGCGATCGTGAGGCGCGCGCTGGATTCTCTCGCCTGTTTTCTTCAGTGGCAGAAAGGAAAGGATATTGGCCGGTAATGCTGCGAAGTTGACGGAGGTAAAGGTTTCTTCCTGATCAACGGACAGGGTATGGCGAGCGATTAATCTGACGTGCCCGGGGCGCCGATTGGCTGGCGTAAAAGGTGTGCCGGTAAAGGCATGGGTGAACCAGAGTGAATAAGGCGTGTCTGTAGAATATTCAATAAGTTGATTATAAAGATCACCCGGGCATCGGCGTGTCATTTCTATTAGAGAAAAGTCTTTACCGTCCGAGATAAACTGAGTGTGCAGTAAACCATCACAAAGCCCGAGCTCATCAACGAGTGCCTGTATACAGTCGCTGACCTGGTCTTTTATCGACGCAGAAAGATTGAGGCTGAGACTACTACTGTTTACCTGCCAGGAGTAAACGGTACAAAATTCATCAACAAAATATTCGACCGCCACTTTTCCATTCACGATAAAAGCGGAGTGGCTGTGCAAATCACCGGCTATCCAGCGCTCTATAAGTGCCTGGCCACAGGATGATGCTGCACAGGCGTCTCGCCAGGCGGCGGAGATATGTTCGCGCTCAGTCACCAGTGAAATCCCTAATCCGCTGTATGAGTCGACAGGTTTTATCATCAACGGTAGCGGAAGTGGCGCCGCCTCTTCAGGACAGCTCACGGCCACAGGGACTGGATAACCCTTATTCTGTGCCCACTGGCGGAAAACGTCTTTTTTAAAAATAATTTCTGCTACATCAGGGCGATCAAAACCGCGTAAGCCCATTGCTTCAGCGACACTGGCACCCGTAAGGTAAGACACATCGGTAACACCAGGCAGAAGTGAAGTGATATTGAGTGATTTCGCCAGGGTCAGTACGTCCTGTACGTTGGCATAATTCAGGCAAAAAGAGTGGGCCGCGAGTTGATGACCCGGATCCTGCGGTTTGCCGCTGCATACGGCTGTTTCATAACCGGAATGCTTAAGTGCCATCAAAAGAGGCATGGCAGCAAAACCGGCATCCAGCATAAGTGCTTTTTTATTACTGCTCATTATGATTTGCCTGAGGTGGTGCAGCTAACACATTGTTTAGCTAGCGAAGTTTTTCCTGGTATGAATGGGGTGCCAGGCGCGCTTTTATAGCAGATTGTAATCCCGGCAGGCCGAACTGATGCCGTAAATAAAGCCCTTTTTAGTGTGTATTTAACGCAAACGGGGACAGGCAGGCACTCCAGGAACCGCGCTTCTTTCTGGCGTCAACCTGAGCGTTGTAAGCAGAATCATAATGACCGGAATGGCAGAGACAGGCCTGACGCAACAAAGCGATATAACGCTGTATTAATACGGTAAAGCAATATCGCTGTGTTTATTGCGCGGCCTGAACAATATCGTTTTCTGTGCTGATAAGCCTGATCGATAAGATGCAACTTCAGGCTTACAGCATAGCTCAGAGGTTTTGATAGCCGGATTTCAGACTGCGGTAATAGGTAGAACGCAGTAAGGCTTCTGAGAGTTGTTCACGCGATTGTGAAGAAAAGAAGTGATAGTTAATTTTACAGGCCAGAGAAAGCCCTGTTTCGCGCATCATAAAATAATGCTGTTCGCCACTGCCTACCTCTGGAACAATATAGTTTTTAAGCAAATCGTTGCCGCCCAGATCGAAGTTCTTATTCTCTTTAAATAAATCAAAAAAGATTGCACTAAAGAAAATGCTTAAATGTTTATTATTGGGGTGGCTTACCGTGCTGTAGCAACGTTTATCTTTTAACAGGGCATCCCGATAAAAGTCTGAATAATCAAACGCCACCTTCCCCTCTTTGAACAACCGCTGGTAGCGATTAGCGTCGTCCATGATCATGTTATGCTGCCTGGCAGCATCGTAACTGACATTGTGGTACGCAGCAACGGCATCCATACAGGCATGTGCGGTCAAATAAAGATGCAAAAAACGGTAATCAACATACACCATTAAATCGGGCACGGCAGCAGAATAATACCCTAGTTGCGGTGCTGATACGCTTGATTCCATTGTGGGTAATATGCGGATATCGAAATACTCAGTCAGTTTTACAGTTGAAAGCAAACCCCAGCGTTCAGAATGATACTGCATATAAATATGATCGCAGCTTTCAAGTTCGTGCATCAGATTGATAATGTCTCGCTGAGCATCAAGTTTATACAGAGGTGTATTAAAAACTTGTGTTATTGCGCCACGATGAAGCTCAGAATAATTACTTAATAACTGACCAACGACTTCGAGCTGACAGTTACCAATCGTTGCTACTTTCATTCAATTATCTCCTTATAAAGTATTCGCGTAGGGAAAGGGGGTCGCCAGGTGATTCAGACAGAGGCGAAGTTTATCCTGCCAGTCTGAAGGGTGGATGCCGATGGTGCTGAGAGCGTCGCTGTTCATCACACTGCGCGCAGGCCGAATCGCCGCAGACGGATAGTGCGAGCTGATAATGCCATGCACGACCACGTCCTGTTGCGCCGCGACAAATATTGTCTGAGCGAATTCGCACCAGCTAACGGCAACATCGCCACAATAATGGTAAAGACCGCGCTTTTCGGGCATGTCGGCGAGCGTGATCATGGCCTGGGCTAAATCACCCGCGTAGGTCGGACAGCCATACTGATCGTTCACCACATGTAACTCGGAACGCGTCTGCGCCAGACGAAGCATCGTACTCACGAAGTTATTACCGTATTCGCTGAACATCCATGAGGTTCTAATCACAATGGCTTCTGGCAATACCTCAAACACACGCTTTTCACCTTCCCACTTGCTTAAGCCATAGAAATTAATCGGGCAGGGCGGATCATTTTCGCTATAAGTCGTTTTCTTTAACCCATCAAAAACATAGTCAGTCGATATATGAATCAGGCGTGCGTTGACCAGTTTTGCTGCTTGTGCCAGATTTTCAGGACCAATCGCATTCACCTTCAGCGCGCGGGTACGATCGGTTTCTGCTTTATCGACGGCCGTGTAGGCCGCAGCATTCATGATGACATCAGGTTTGAATTTTTTGACGACGCGCATAACCGCACAGCGGTCAGTAATATCCAGTTCTGCCGAACCACACGCCAGCGTGATCCAGTCAGCGGGAAAACGATCCAGCAAGCAACGCCCTAATTGGCCATAAGCCCCTGTAAGTAAAACGCGCATTACACCAACTCCTGCAGTGATAGTCCTTGTTGATCTTTTACCGACAATATCGGCTGTTCTACAGGCCATTGAATTGCAAAATCAGGGTCATTCCACATCAGGCAGGCTTCATCCTTAGGATTATCATAGTGAGGACAGGTATATTCAGAATCAGCAATGTCCGGGCGCGAGACGAATGGATGCAAGTGCATCAAAAGCGAAAGGGGAAGAGAGAGCATGGGTTTGTCATAGAACGGTAGCAGTTGCTCAGAGACGCCGCAGGTTACAGGATGTAATCGAGAACCTGTTCCACCAGCCAGCACTATGCCTTTCATCATTCACTTCCTCTATACCCGATCTGCATCTGCAGAGTGATGGTGAAAGAATACGAGTGTGCAAGTGAAATTAATGGCAAGAATAACCGATAAAAAAGCAGGTAAAGTAAAGGATAAGAACGCCGCGCGCCCCTGAACAGAGAGGGAGATAAAACAAACAGGCGTGTTTTGTGTTGCACTAATGCAAATGTTGCAGAGCAAAACGAACGGATTTTGGTCTGGGCCGTAAACAATAAAAAAGTGAACTCAGCGTTACAGTTCATCTCCGCTATGCCGATAATTCCCTTCAGAATGGCTCTAATTTTGATATTACTTTTCATGTTCTGGGGTGGTTATGCGCTTTAACTATGACCTGCTACCGGGCGAACGTCTCTCATTTGAAGAGATCGCCCTACGTTATGCACAACAATACCCTGATGAGAAAGAACTGACCGCGCGTGCGTTGCTGAGTCCTTCAACCAGCTATCGGACGTTAAAAATTCGCGCTGTCTTTGCTCAGGAAGAGAGTAACAGTCCGCTGGAAGACCTGTTGTTCATTGCCAACGATAACGAACGAAAAAATTATCTGCGCCGTTTTGAGCACTATCTGAAACAGCAGCAGCCTTTTCACTATTTTCGTCGGGGACACGAGGATAAAGAGAACAACCGGTGGAAAGTGATTGGGCAGAGCTACGTCTATGCGATGGTCGATCCGCACTCCGCTCAGGCGCAAAACCTGATCAACAGCCGGGGCTATAAGCTGGTTCTGATGCGCGAGGACGAAGAGGATGCCTGGTGGCAGCTGTTCAACGTTCAGTCTAATCCTTGCTTTCCACAGTCACGCCGTATCCAGTTTATTGTGGTACTAAGCACGCCTGAGCACAGAACGCCCGCTGCAGTTATGCCTGGTACGGAAGTCGGGCGGCGGGTGAAAGCCAAAGTGTTGCAGAAGGCCAGCCAGTCAGAGTTTATGGCGGCGGTTAAGGCGCGCTATGGGGCCTGTATCATTACCGGAACCAGCCTTCTCGATCAGCATCAATGGCCCTGGGTCGAAGCCTGCCATATCGATACGCGCGAAAACGAAGAGGGATTTCTCGCAGACAATAGCGTGGATAATGGGTTGTTCCTACGCAGCGACTTACAGCGGCTTTTCATCAACAGAATGATTAGTATCGATGGTGATTCCGGGCAGGTCCGTTTTCACACGGATGATAAAACACGTGAAAGCATTAGCCCGTTTTATCAGGAGATGGAAGGCCGGGTTTGCGCGCTATGGGAAAACGTCCCCGTAGCCACACGGCAGCGTTTGCTGACATTACGTTAGCCTTCCTGTTCAGAGCGGAGACTTCCGCTCTGAAACATCACAAATTTGAAATAACCTCGGTTTATCCCGCCTATTCTGCCAATCAAAAGCCCTACAGAATTGCATAATCATGCCGATAACTTCATTAACGCAGGGTAGTCAACGTGAACGATCTCTATACCGCCGAAGGCGTGATGGACAAACATTCGCTCTGGCAGCGCTACGTACCACTGGTACGTCATGAAGCACTGCGCTTGCAGGTCCGCCTGCCAGCCAGTGTTGAACTTGACGATCTGCTTCAAGCCGGGGGCATTGGTCTGTTGAATGCGGTGGAGCGCTATGACGCACTCCAGGGTACCGCCTTTACCACGTATGCAGTACAGCGCATCCGTGGAGCCATGCTTGATGAGCTTCGCAGCAGGGACTGGGCACCACGTAGCGTCAGACGAAATGCTCGCGAGGTTGCGGGAGCCATGCATCAGGTTGAACAGATGCTTGGCCGCGCTGCCTCTGAGCAGGAAGTCGCGCAACAGTTGAATGTTTCGATAGAAGAGTACCGGCAGATTCTGTTGGATACCAACAACAGCCAACTCTTTTCGTACGACGAGTATCGGGAAGAACACGGTGACAGTGCGGAACTGGTGACGGAAGGGCACGAAGAGGCCAATCCACTTCATCAGTTGATGGAAGGGAGTCTGCGTGAACGCGTCATTGAAGCGATCGAGGCCTTGCCCGAACGCGAAAAGATGGTGCTGACACTGTACTACCAGGAAGAACTGAATCTGAAAGAGATTGGCGCGGTTCTTGACGTGGGGGAATCCCGAGTCAGCCAACTGCACAGTCAGGCGATAAAACGCTTGCGTGCCCGACTTACGGGAGCGCGCTAGAAGGCTCAGTTCCTGGCGATCTATAAATAATAAGAAATCGGGGACTCAACAGTGGGAGCCAAAACCAAAGCCAGACCTTTAAGTCGTTATCTTAAAGACTACAAACACAGCCAAACCAATTGTTCACACTGTGGCAAAGTTTTAGATCGTATGGCGCTGGTCTTCCGAGGTCAGATCATCAATAAAGAGGCCATCGCACGCATGGACCAAATGATTGATGAGCCGCTTTGGCTAAAACTTCAGCCTGAATTAACGGCGCTTTGCCGTTTTTGCAGCGATATTTTTTGTAATACACATCCTAACTACTTTGACATTATGGCGTTTAAACAATATCTGTTCGAACAGACGGAAATGAGCCCGAGCACGATTCGTGAATACGTGGTTCGCTTACGTCGGCTTGACGATATGCTGAAAGCCAGAAACTTTCCGGCTGAAAAACTGACAGGCAATAGCTGGCATCAATGCCTGGAAGAAGACTTACCTGATGCTGGCAATAATAATTATCGTATTGCGCTGCGAAAGTACGACCAGTTTTTAGGCTGGCAGCAACGTTAAGGGACACAGTGAAATGTCAGAGAGCGTTGCCACTGACATGATGTCTCCCACCCCCATTTTTCCCACTTCGCGGGGGAAAATGGGGATGTTGCGCTGCAGCAGGCTGACCTCTCTTTCCCCCCGCATTTGAATTCAGGATGATCCTTTCCGCATCTTCTGTAACACTGTAAAGATCACTGCCTTGTGCCCAACGGGAGGCCGCATTGTCCTTACATCTTATCCATCAGTTTCCTCGTATCGAACTTCTGGGCGCGCCCACGCCGCTGGAATATCTGCCCCGTTTATCTGACTATCTTGGTCGTGACATCTTTATCAAACGTGATGACGTGACACCGCTGGCTATGGGCGGTAACAAGCTGCGCAAGCTGGAGTTTTTAGCCGCGGATGCCCTTCGTGAAGGCGCTGACGTGCTGCTGACCGCCGGCGCCATTCAGTCTAACCATGTGCGTCAAACGGCGGCCGTTGCGGCCAAACTCGGCCTGAAATGTGTGGCCTTGCTGGAGAACCCGATAGCAACGCACAGTGAAAACTACCTGACCAATGGCAACCGCCTGATGCTGGATCTCATGGATGTCGAAGTGGTGATGGTCGATGCGCTGACCCAACCTGCCGTGCAACTGGCGGAACAGGCGGAGCGGCTTGAAGCGCAGGGCTTCCGGCCTTACATTCTGCCGGTGGGCGGTTCGAATGCGCTGGGGGCGCTGGGCTATGTGGAATGTGCCCAGGAGATTGCTCATCAGAGCGAAGGGGTGGTGGATTTTGCGGCAGTCCTGGTCGCATCAGGCAGTGCCGGAACGCATGCCGGTCTGGCGGTTGGGCTGGAACAGCTGCTGCCGGAAACTGAGCTGGTTGGCGTAACCGTATCGCGTAACGTCGCTGAGCAACGGCCTAAGGTTGACGCACTACGCCAGGCCCTGGCAACGCAGTTAGCCCTAGAGGCGAAGGCACCGGTCACGCTATGGGATGACTATTTTGCTCCGCGCTACGGCGAGCCGAATGAAGAAGGCATGGAGGCGATCAAACTGCTGGCGCGTCTTGAAGGGATTTTTCTCGATCCTGTTTATACCGGTAAAGCCATGGCGGGCCTGATCGATGGTATCAACCAGAATCGTTTTCGCCGGGAAGGGCCGCTGTTGTTTGTGCATACAGGCGGCGCGCCCGCGTTATTTGCTTATCACCCTTCGGTCTGAGACGCAGCGCAAAAAAGGGTTATAATTCAGCCGTTATTTTAACGCCTTAGGTAAAATAACGCCCATAATGACAGAGCGGCAGGCCGTGATGCGCCGCTCAACAGCACACTTACAAATAATAAACGGGGTAAACATGGCTTTCTCACAGATTCGTCGCCAGGTGGTGACGGGAATGATGGCGGTTGCGCTGGTGGCAGGCTTCAGCGTTAAAACGTTTGCGGCAGACGATTTACTGGCGCAGGTTAAAAGCAAAGGCGAGCTGCGCGTCGGTCTGGAAGGCACCTATCCTCCTTTCAGTTTTCAGGATGAAAAGGGCAAGCTGACGGGCTTTGAAGTGGAGTTTGCTCAGGATCTGGCCAAACACATGGGGGTTAAAGCCGTCCTGAAGCCGACCAAGTGGGATGGCATGTTAGCGGCGCTGGATTCGAAACGCATCGATGTGGTCATCAATCAGGTGACGATCTCCGATGAGCGTAAAAAGAAATACGATTTCTCTACGCCGTATACGATTTCTGGCGTGCAGGCGCTGACGCTGAAGAAAAACGCGGGCAGCATCACTAAGCCAGAAGACCTCGCAGGGAAGAAAGTCGGTGTGGGCCTGGGGACCAACTACGAGCAGTGGCTGCGCGCGAACGTAAAAGGTGTGGATATCCGCACTTATGATGATGACCCAACCAAATATCAGGATCTGCGTTCTGGTCGCGTTGACGCGATTCTGGTGGATCGCCTGGCTGCTCTGGATCTGGTGAAGAAAACAGGCGATACCATGGCGGTAGCCGGTCCGGCATTCTCGCGTCTGGAAGCGGGCGTTGCGCTGCGTAAGGGCAACGAAGATTTACTGAAGGCGATCGATCAGGCCATTGCGGAAATGCAGAAAGACGGCACCCTTAAAAAGCTGTCAGAAAAATGGTTTGGCGCGGACGTTACTAAATAATGCAGGAAAGTTTACAACTGGTGCTGGACTCAGCACCCTTTCTTCTTAAGGGCGCGCTGTTCACGCTGCAGCTCAGTATTGGCGGTATGTTTTTCGGGCTGATACTGGGCTTTTTGCTGGCGCTGATGCGCCTGTCCCGCTTCTGGCCCGTGAACTGGCTGGCGCGTATCTACGTGTCCATCTTTCGTGGCACGCCGCTTATCGCCCAGCTGTTTATGATCTACTACGGTCTGCCGCAGTTTGGCATTGAGCTGGATCCCATTCCCTCGGCGATGATTGGGCTGTCGCTTAACATGGCGGCCTATGCCTCAGAATCGCTGCGCGGCGCGATTGCTGCCATCGAGCGCGGCCAGTGGGAAGCGGCGGCCAGTATCGGCATGACGCCGTGGCAAACGCTGCGTCGGGTTGTTTTACCGCAGGCCGCCCGCACCGCACTCCCGCCTTTGGGTAACAGCTTTATCAGTCTGGTAAAAGATACCTCGCTGGCTGCCACGATCCAGGTTCCGGAACTGTTTCGTCAGGCGCAGCTGATTACTTCACGCACGTTGGAGGTGTTCACCATGTATCTGGCGGCTTCGCTGATCTATTGGGTGATGGCAACCGTACTGTCAGCATTGCAGAACCGACTGGAAGCGCACGTTAACCGTCAGGATCAGGAGGCGAAATGAGTGCTATTGAAGTTCGCCAGTTGGTGAAAAAGTTTAACGGACAAACGGTACTGCACGGCATCGATCTCGATGTCGCCCCGGGCGAAATCGTCGCGATAATCGGCCCCAGTGGCTCAGGTAAAACCACGCTGTTGCGCAGCATCAACCTCCTTGAGGTCCCGGATGCTGGCCGCATTAAAGTGGGTGATATCACCATTGACGCCAGCCTGGGCATGAACAGACAGAAAGAGCGGGTGCGGATGTTGCGTCAGCAGGTGGGTTTTGTCTTTCAAAACTTCAATTTATTTCCGCATCGTTCGGTGCTGGAAAATATTATTGAAGGTCCGGTGATTGTGAAGCGGGAAGCGAAAGCGGACGCGGTTGCCCGCGCGCGCAGCCTGCTTGAAAAAGTTGGACTCAACGGCAAGGAAGACAGCTACCCACGGCGCCTGTCCGGTGGTCAGCAGCAGCGTGTCGCCATTGCCCGCGCGTTGGCGATGCAGCCAGAAGTCATTTTGTTTGATGAACCGACCTCTGCGCTGGATCCGGAACTGGTGGGTGAAGTACTGAACACCATTCGCGCACTGGCTCAGGAAAAACGCACCATGGTTATCGTGACGCACGAAATGAGCTTTGCCCGCGACGTCGCCGACCGCGCCATTTTTATGGATCAGGGCCGTGTTGTTGAACAGGGCCCTGCTAAGGCACTCTTCAGCGATCCTCAGGAGCCGCGTACCCGGCAGTTTCTGAATAAATTTCTTAATCAATAAACCCGGTGCCGCCAGAAGTTGGCGGCGCTTATTGCGCTGTATCCCACCTTTATTCTTCTCAGTTTCTTCCGAAAATTTACATTTTGCATAGATTTAATTAACTGATTTTAAAGGTTATTTGTCATCATCTCGCGTCCTGAGGTAACAGATTGTAACTTTTAAGAGCCGCCTGATTGAGACTTCCCGCTAAATATTAATAATTCTTCACAAATTCATTGCACGATCGGGAAGACATAATGAACCAACCCAGGAAGGAAATCCTCTGGATCAATACCCTAAAAGGGGGATGCATTTTACTTGTGGTACTGCATCACTCCATCATTACAACCTTCGCGCCAGCGCTTCATCATTTGACAGCCGGTATCGTACCGGCTCATGCGTGGGTGGCGTTTAATACCTGGCTTTCCCCCTTACGGATGCCGGCATTTTTCTTTGTATCCGGCCTGCTGGCCAGTAACTCGGTGATCAATAAACGCTGGAAAGCGGTCTTCACTAAAAAGTTCAGCAACATCGTTTACCTGTATCTGCTGTGGGGCGTAATCCAGTGGCTGAGTATCCACTACATTTCAACCCACCTGGGCGAGCGGCTGTCCAGCAGCAAAAACGCCGCCTATGCGGATTCGCCAATGGAGTTTATTAAACTGCTGATGCTGTCGATGACCAGCCTGTGGTACCTGTATGCTCTGGCGGGGTTTTTTCTGGTCACTAAACTTTTCCATCGGCAGAAGATGCTGCTGGTGGCTGCGGCAATAGCGGCAAACTACGCCGCGCAGTTTAGCCTGATCCCCGGATGGGGCCCGGCCAGCGTGGCACAGAACTATCTCTATTTCTTACTGGGCGTATTTTTTAGCGCAACGTTAATCGAACTGAGCGGTTTAAAAGGTCGTCACTGGCTCTGGTTGGGCGCAATCGCGGCGATCGGCATTGCCCATCATCTGGGCGGCATATATAAAAACCCGTTCTACAGCCTGCTGACCATCGTCTTTGGTATTGTGCTGTGCCGTTTTCTTAATGCGCATTTCAATATGGCGTGGCTGAACTATATAGGGCGTAACACGCTGCAGATTTATGTTTTGCACCGTATCTTTATCGAACTGGTGGGGCTGAGCGCCATCTCACTGGCGCTGCACTACGGCTGGTTTGGCAACGCGGGTTTTAGCTGGGCATGGGCGTTGCTGATGCCGTTAACCGGCGTGGCAGTCTGCACGCTCCTGTCTTTGATGGTCTGGTCGCTGCTGAACCGGGGGCCGGGACGGATGCTGTTTATTCATCCACGTTTAATCAGTAAACGGCAGCCAGAAACCCAAGCCTCATCATCCTGACGTACCGGGCCAGCATGCTGGCCCGTTTCGTATCCTTTCTCTGGCGAGCAAAGCAGGGAGTGAGCATCTCTCCCCCGTTAGCCTGTTCCTGTCGCGTCAGCTGACAGGGCGAGAAGCCTCAGCCGCCTCTGGTCGGGGAAAAGGACACTGCATGTTGAGGCTGCTCTTCGCGTGCCGTGTTATGCCGGGAGACAAATGCCTTTGATGACCAGGTGCTGAATCAGAATAATGGTTTTCGCGTCAATGATGATGCCGGCCTCAATCATTGCAAGCGCCTCTTGAATCGGCACCTCAATGACTTTGATATCTTCACCTTCAGCAGCAAGGCCTCCGCCCTCGTTAATCCGAATTTCGCGGGTAAAAGGGGCGATGAAAAAGTGCAGACGCTCAGTAACGGAACCCGGGCTCATGAATATCTCGCCAATCTTAGTGACCTCATTCAGCTTATATCCGGTCTCTTCTTCGGCTTCGCTTCTTATTGCCTGGATCGGGTCCCGCTCATCAAGCAAACCGGCGCAGGCTTCAATCAGTTCATAGTGATGACCGATCAAAAACGCAGGCAGGCGGAACTGGCTGGTAAGGATGACCGTTCTGTCATCGCGGTTGTAGAGCAGAATAGTCGCACCGTGGCCGCGATCGTAAGCTTCACGCGTGAAACGCTGTTCTGTCCCATCGGAACGGACATAGGTCATATCGTATTTGGTCAGAGTGCCCCAGTCGTTTGCCAGTATCTGCTGGTTGTTAACGGTCGCGGTGGTGGAAACGGGCGTATAATGCGCATGCTGCATATTGAGATTCCATTGGTAAGTAAGTCTGGAAGAGCTATTCAGACACAGCGTGCCGAGTGGACATTGAAAAAATCACCCCTAAACCTAAACCTAAACCTAAACCTAAACCTAAAAATGCACTTTTCACCTGTCAGCGATATTTCCGAAAGGAACACCTAAGCGAATAACGTTTAGCGGTGTTTTATCCACGCCCTGTCTTTTTTAAGGTGATATTCGAACCTGAAATAAAGATACAGGCAATAATGCAGGAAAAAATTAGCCGAAAAGGGCATGAACGAACGATTTTACCTGGCTGAATAAGTCACTCGCGCTAATCAAACACGCACAGTAACGTTACCTGTACTTAAGATGAGTCACCTGAGCTAACATAAAGCCAGAAATAAGGTTAAGCAAGCGTTGAGTGTGAAAATTCGCCGGGACGTCATCGTGCGGTGTGGCATCGCGCGATGAAACGTTTATCTGTTGCCGCAACGATAAAGTCATGGATCTGAGGGGCAGGATGCGCGGGACCTTGGGGCCTTTTCGGCAGGATGCCTGCATAGCGCCGCACGGCTTTTGCAGCGCGCGTTCACGCAACAGCGTAGGGCCATGGGATAAAATACCTCGCCTGTCCTGCGCGACCCAGGCCAACTGATTTAATAACTGACCTGATGCTTAACGGGCAGCAACACCTGGACATTTCTTATTTATTCAGATAAGAACACCTTATTTATTCCGTCGTCTGACAACAATTCCCTGCGTTGAAATTAAATTCGGGATAAATGTCAGAAAACATCCTGTATTGTAAAGTACGGTTTTAAACCCTTCCGGGGAGGGGACTTTAAGACTTTCGCTACATTCAGGAGTGCGAGCATAGGGAATACTTTTCGTATAACGATAACGTCGGCAGTTCGAATAACTTGTTTGTACATGACACAGCGACGGAAAAAGCCTGATGACGAAAAGTGAAAAAAAAGATATTGAATGGATTAATACCCTAAAGGGAATCTGTATCCTGCTGGTCGTCCTGTATCACACGGTGTTACCCGGTTTTGAAAGCCAAGTGAAAGATCTGGCCGCAGGTGAATGGGTGGCAGAGATGTGGGTGCAGTTTAATACGTTATTATCGCCGCTGCGCATGCCCGCGTTTTTCTTTGTGTCGGGTTTACTTGCCAGAAATGCCATCATTGACCGCCCCTGGAAACATATCGCGACCAGCCGGATGACAAATCTGTTTTATCTCTATCTGCTGTGGGGAGCCATTCAGTGGGGGGCCATCACGGGCATTTCAACGGAAATTACCGGGCAGCGTATTTCACAAAATATCAATGCGGCCTATGCGGGAACCTTTTCTGAGTTCCTGACGCTGACGTTTCTGGCGATGAGCACCTCATGGTATTTATATGCCCTGGGGATCTACTTTCTTCTTGCCAAACTTCTTCAACGTTACAGCCTGCCTTTATTGCTTATGGCCGCAGTGCTTAATTATCTGGCGGTTGAAAAAATCATTCCCTACTGGGGCCCGCAGAGTCTGGCGCAATATTTTGTTTTCTTCATGCTCGGCACGTTCTGGTGTTCGCAGATACTGCGTTTAAGCGAGTGGCGAAGGCAAAACGGACTGCCGTGGTTGTTACTGCTGCTGCTGGCGGGCCTGCCCGCTCTGTTCGATTTCGACAGAAGCCTCTTCTTATCTGTTCTTGCCATCCTCATCAGTGTGGCGGCCTGTCGCGGGTTAAATCAGGTCAGTAGCATGGCGTGGCTCAACTGGATTGGCCGTCACACCTTGCCTGTTTACGTCCTGCATCGCATCTTTATTGAGTATTTCGGCATGACGGCCATTTTGTTTGCGCAGCGCCACCAGCTCTTTGCGCTGGCATGGTTTTCGTGGCTGTGGGCCTGCCTCTATCCGCTGGTCATTGTCGCCCTCTGCTCACTGGCGTCCGTTGCCGTCTGGTCGCTGACAAATCATGGCGTCGGGCGCGCGTTGTTTCGCTTCCCGACGCTGATAAAACGGCCTGTGTACCCGGCGGCGTAACCGGGGCAGGTGGCGCAGGATGCGGGAACAGAAAAAGGCGTGGTGTAAAAAGCGCAATGAAGCCGGCCGCTGATAGCGGGCCGGATTGCGGTCAGGCTTAGTTACGCGCGCGCATCACCTGATAGCGGCGCGTGAAATACTCGACCGGCGCGCTCCAGATGTGCACAAGGCGGGTAAACGGAGACACCAGAAAAATCGTCACTCCCAGAATCAGGTGAATACGATCAATCCCTTCCACCCCGTCAAGCCAGCGTGAGGCGTTGCCCCGCAACATGATCACCACCTGTGCCCAGCCGACCTGTTTCATCATGCCAGGGCCATCCATATATCGCCCAACGCTCAGCGCAAAAAAAAGGTTCATGCCCGGGCATGAACCTTTAACGTAAGCGATCGGTCTGAAGGACGTTACCCGATTGTCATCAGGCTGGCATTGCCGCCCGCGGCTGCGGTGTTAACGCTAAGCGAACGTTCAATCAGCAGACGTTCCAGCAGCAGATTAGTTTCGCCGCGCGCAAAACCCTGCACCGACACGATGGCACCTTCGCGCGCCGCGACCTGTTCGCACAGGTTGCGGAGCTGGTCGGCATCACCGTGATAGATAACGGCGTCAAAATGCGCAGACAGGGGATCGTTGGAGAGCGTAATGCGGTTTTTCACCGCCGCCGGTAAGGTGCCCAGCAGTGCGCGGTGCAGCTCATCGTCCTGCCACAGTGCCTGGCTGCCTACGCTGGTGACCGCCGCCAGTTGAATCAGAGCATCCTGCTCGTTATCCGCCAGACAGAGTACCTGCTCACGCGGCAGCAACAGGAAGGTATTGCGTTCGCCTGTTGGACCGGGCAGCAGGCGTACCGTGCCTGCCTGAGCCAGCTCGGCATAATGCTGGCACAGTGAAGACAGCTGAGGCTTATCTTTTGCCCACTCGCTCAATGCCTGATGCGCTGCCAGCAGCAGCTGACGCTGGGCATGGTCGGCCGGGCGCTCAGCATCCTGACGGGCGAGGGTGGTGCTGAGTGCGTTGTCCGGGCGATTCGCCAGCAGGCGATACAGATAAAGCGGGCCACCCGCTTTCGGACCGGTACCGGATAACCCCTCGCCGCCGAATGGTTGCACGCCCACCACCGCGCCAACCATGTTGCGGTTAACGTACAGATTGCCCACTTTGGCCGCTGCGGTGACCTGCATGATGGTTTCGTCAATGCGGGTATGGACGCCTAACGTCAGCCCATAGCCCGAGGCGTTAATCTGTTCGATCAACTGCGGCAGGCCACTGCGGGTGAAGCGTACAACGTGCAACACCGGACCAAATACCTCTTGCGTCAGATCGCTGACCTTATCCAGTTCAATCAGCGTCGGTTTCACAAAGGTTCCGGTTGCCCACTCTTTGCTGTCCTGTGGATGATCCTGCGCCGTTTGAAACACCTTAAAGCCTTTATTGCGCATGGCCTGAATATGGCGCTCAATGTTGGCTTTGGCCTCTTTATCGATCACCGGGCCGATATCGGTGGACAGGCGCTCCGGATTGCCCATACGGCACTCCGCCATCGCGCCACGCAGCATTTTCAACGTATGTTCCGCGACGTCCTCCTGAACGCACAGCAGACGCAGCGCAGAGCAGCGTTGACCCGCGCTGTCAAAGGCCGAGGCGACGATATCGATCACCACCTGTTCTGTCAGGGCGGATGAATCGACAATCATGGCATTCATGCCGCCGGTTTCAGCAATCAGCGGAGTGGGGCGGCCTTGGGGATCCAGCCGACCTGCCAGATTACGTTGCAACAGGGTGGCGACCGCCGTGGAGCCGGTGAACATCACGCCACGAATGCGTTCGTCTCCGGTGAGCTGTGCGCCCACGGTTTCACCGAGGCCCGGCAGCAGTTGCACGACGCCAGGCGGGACACCGGCACTCAGTAAGATCTCAACGGCCTGCGCGGCAATCAGCGGCGTCTGCTCGGCAGGCTTCGCCAGCACGCTGTTTCCGGCCGCCAGCGCGGCTGCGACCTGACCGGTAAAAATGGCCAGCGGAAAGTTCCACGGACTGATACAGACCACAGGTCCCAGTGGGCGGTGCGTTTCGTTGTCAAAATCAAGGCGGACGATGCCAGCGTAGTAATAGAGGAAGTCCACGGCCTCACGCACTTCGGCAATGGCGTTGCTGTAGGTTTTACCGGCTTCTCGCACCAGAATGCCCAGCAACTGCTGTAGCTGACCTTCCATTAACTGGGCTGCACGCTCAAGGATGGCCGCGCGCTCCTGCGGCGGAGTGGCAAACCAGATGGGACCGGCATTGACCGCCGCCTCAATGGCCTGGGAAACCTCCTGTTCTGAGGCATGGCGAACGGTACCGACGACGTCCGACGGCGCGGCCGGATTCACCACATTCTGGCTTTCTCCGCTACCAGCAGGGCCGTCAATAAGCGGTTGTGCCAGATAAGGCTCACTCGCGCCGCTCAGCAGAGCACTGGACAGGGAAGCAAGGCGGTGCTCGTTAGCCATATCCAGACCCGCAGAGTTAACCCGGTCGCTGCCATATAAGTCTCGCGGCAGCGGGATCTTTGGATGTGGCAGGCCCAGGGTGCCTTCGCTGGCACCCAGTTTTTCAATTTCACTCACCGGATCGGCGACCAGCTCCTCTATCGGCATGGACGTGTCGGCAATACGGTTAACAAAGGAGGTATTCGCACCGTTTTCCAGTAGGCGACGCACCAGGTAAGCCAGCAGGGTTTCATGTGTACCTACGGGGGCATAGATACGGCAGGGACGATTGAGCTTGCCGTCTGCCACTTTGCCTACCACCTGATCGTAGAGCGGTTCACCCATGCCATGCAGGCACTGAAACTCATACTGTCCGGGATAATAGTTATTGCCCGCCAGTTGATAGATCGCGGCCAGCGTGTGCGCGTTATGTGTGGCAAACTGCGGATAGATCAGATTGGGCACCGCCAGCAGTTTACGGGCGCAGGCCAGATAAGAAATGTCGGTGTACACCTTACGGGTATAAACCGGATAGCCTTCCAGTCCTTCCACCTGGGCGCGTTTGATCTCGCTGTCCCAGTAAGCGCCTTTCACCAGGCGAATCATGAGACGACGACGGCTGCGTTGGGCCAGATCTGTCAGCTCATCAATCACAAACGGGCAACGCTTCATATAAGCCTGAATCACGAAACCTATGCCGTTCCAGCCTTCAAGCTCGGGTTCAAAACACAACCGCTCCAGCATATCGAGAGACAGCTCTAAACGATCGGCCTCTTCCGCATCAATGTTAATGCCGATGTCGTAAGAGCGGGCCAACAGGGTCAGCGACTTCAGAATCGGATACAGTTCATCCATCACCCGATCATACTGCGCGCGGCTGTAGCGCGGATGGAGTGCGGACAGCTTGATAGAAATGCCCGGGCCTTCATAGATGCCCCGACCGTTTGAGGCTTTACCAATGGCGTGAATCGCCTGCTGATAAGAAACCAGATAGGCTTTGGCATCGCTGGCCGTCAGGGCGGCTTCACCCAGCATATCGTAGGAGTAACGAAAGCCTTTTTCTTCAAGCTTGCGGGCGTTGGCCAGGGCTTCGGCAATGGTTTCACCGGTCACGAACTGTTCGCCCATCAGGCGCATCGCCATATCCACGCCTTTCCGGATGAGCGGCTCGCCGCTCTTGCCAATAATTCGGTTGAGCGAGCGCGACAGGTTGACTTCATTGTGCGTTGAGACCAGACGGCCCGTAAACAGTAATCCCCACGTCGCGGCGTTCACAAACAGTGACGGGCTGCGGCCAAGATGTGACTGCCAGTTACCGTTGCTGATCTTGTCGCGGATCAGCGCATCGCGGGTGGGCTTATCCGGGATACGCAACAAAGCCTCGGCCAGGCACATTAATGCCACACCTTCCTGAGAGGAGAGTGAAAACTCCTGCAGCAGGCTTTGCACCATGCCGGCACGGCCGGTCGCCCCTTTTTGGTGCCTCAGCTTGTCGGCCAGCTGGTGCGCCAGCTGCTGCGTTTTTTCTGCCAGGGCGGCGGGAAGGCGCGCTTGCTCAAGCAACATGGGAACGGCATCAGTTTCAGGACGGCGCCAGGCGGCTGTCACCGCAGAGCGGGCGACCGACTGCGGCAAAATGTTTTCGGCGAATTCAAGGAAGGGCTGAACCATCTCTTCCGGGGCAAGCTCATCGGACGCTGAGTCGTTAAGCTGCAGGGGGATCTCATCCACCGTTTCACCGGCATCTAACTGGGTCAGATAATTAAAGATCGCCTGTTTAATCAGCCAGTGAGGCGTGCGATCGAGTTTCTGCGCCGCCAGTTTAATACGGTTGCGGGTGGCTTCATCCAGCTTCACCCCCATGGTTGTTGTTCCCATGATTTTCTCTTCCTTAAAACGGTTTTGACCAGAGCATGGGCTGCACTATTACCCATGTTGCAACTTTGTGCAACCAGGTTAAATGTGACCTCGGTTGCACACTTTGAAACCCCTTTTTTAATTAACATTTAAAAGCGGCACAAATCTTGCTGCAAAAAACTCGCCAAAGTTGCAACCTCATTCAATTTAAAGGGTGAAATCATTGCAAAGGTGCAACTTTATTGTGAGCGAGTGCAACCTGTGAGCATTAAAAAGGGATTGAGAGGTGAAACTGATGTGACGGATGTGTTAAATGCATTGTGTGCGCCGTGCCTTTACGGCAGGATACCGCGCCTTAAGGGAAATCGCTTTCTCTTGATGCGGTAACAGCCTGACGCCTTCACGTTCCGAGGGGGGCAGGAAAAAGATTTCTCTCAAGAGATCGGATAATAACGGAGAAACAAATGACAGTAAGTACGCCAATGTTGGTGACCTTTTTAATTTATATCCTTGGGATGGTGCTTATCGGTTTTATTGCCTGGCGCTCAACGAAAAACTTCGACGACTATATTCTGGGCGGACGCAGCCTGGGCAGTGTCGTGACTGCGCTGTCCGCTGGAGCCTCCGATATGAGTGGATGGTTGCTAATGGGATTGCCGGGTGCCATTTTTCTTTCCGGTATCTCTGAAAGCTGGATCGCCATTGGCCTGATTATTGGTGCATGGTTTAACTGGAAGATTGTCGCGGGGCGCTTACGGGTTCAGACGGAACATCATGATAATGCCCTGACGCTGCCTGACTTCTTTACCAGCCGCTTTGAAGATCGCAGCAAAATCTTGCGGGTCATTTCTGCCGTGGTGATTCTGGTGTTTTTCACTATCTACTGCGCATCAGGCGTGGTAGCGGGCGCGCGTCTGTTTGAAAGCACCTTCGGTATGGATTACTCCACCGCCCTCTGGGCCGGTGCCGCCGCCACCATTCTGTATACCCTGGTGGGCGGATTCCTGGCGGTGAGCTGGACGGATACCGTTCAGGCCAGCCTGATGATCTTCGCGCTGATCCTGACGCCAGTCATCGTGGTCATCGCCGTGGGTGGCTGGAGCGATTCGATGGCAGTGATTGAGGCCAAAAACGCTGAAAACGTCGATATGTTCAAAGGCCTGAATTTCGTGGCCGTGCTGTCACTGCTGGGCTGGGGACTGGGCTATTTCGGTCAGCCTCATATCCTGGCACGTTTTATGGCGGCGGATTCACATCGTTCCATTCGTACCGCGCGCCGTATCGGCATGGCGTGGATGATTCTCTGTCTGGCGGGCGCGGTGGCCGTGGGCTTCTTTGGGATCGCCTATTTCCACAATAATCCTTCTCTGGCTGCGGGCGTTTCACAGAATGGAGAGCGCGTCTTTATTGAGCTGGCACGTATTCTGTTTAATCCGTGGATTGCCGGTATTTTACTGTCTGCCATTCTGGCGGCGGTCATGTCCACGCTCAGCTGCCAGCTGCTGGTCTGCTCCAGTGCGCTGACGGAAGATTTGTACAAAGGCTTTTTACGCAAGAATGCCAGCCAGAAAGAACTGGTTTGGGTAGGGCGCCTCATGGTGCTGCTGGTAGCGTTAGTGGCCATCGCGCTGGCGTCGAATCCCGAAAACCGGGTGTTAGGTCTGGTCAGCTATGCATGGGCCGGTTTTGGCGCGGCATTTGGACCGGTAGTCCTGTTTGGCGTGTGCTGGAAACGCATGAACCGCAACGGTGCGCTGGCGGGAATGATTGTCGGTGCGGTCACGGTACTGGTATGGAAACAGTATGGCTGGCTCGGCCTGTATGAAATCATTCCGGGCTTTATTTTTGCCAGTATCGCCATTGTGGTCTTCAGCCTGGCAGGCCGGGAACCTTCTGCAGCGGCCATTGAACGCTTCGATACTGCCGAGGCAGAATTCCAGACTAAATAAGGCGTGAACGTGTTGTAAAGCCTGCCCTGTAAAGGGCAGGCTTTTTTTTGGCCTGCGTCTGGCACAGACAGTTACGAAATTATTTCACGGAGGAACTTGTTTTTTTCTGAGTGGTAATGATAATCGGTATCGTTCGTTTTTACGTAAATTTACGTCCCATTTACGCTGCTTAACATTCAAGAGGTCGGCGATGTTTGTTCCCTTTCTCATCATGCTGCGTGAAGGCCTGGAGGCAGCGCTCATCGTGAGCCTTATTGCCAGCTACCTGAAAAGGACGCAGCGCACACAATGGTTCCCTGCCATGTGGGCGGGCGTGTTTATTGCCGCTGCGCTTTGCCTTGCGCTGGGCATCGTCATTAACCAAACCACAGGGGAGTTTCCTCAGAAGCAGCAAGAGCTTTTTGAAGGCATTGTTGCGGTGGTCGCGGTCGTCATCCTGACCTCAATGGTGTTCTGGATGCGCCGGGTGGCGCGCAATATCAAGCTGGAACTGGAGCAGGCGGTCGATCAGGCTTTACAGAAATCAGCCGGGGGCGGCCTGGCCCTGGTCCTGATGGTGTTTCTTGCCGTCGCCCGGGAAGGGCTGGAGTCAGTGTTCTTTTTACTGGCCGCCTTCACTCAGGACGTCGGTTATGCGCCGCCGCTGGGGGCCGTGCTTGGCCTGGCGACGGCCGTTGTGCTGGGCATGTTGATCTACTGGGGCGGGGTTCGTCTGAATATGGCGCACTTTTTCCGCTGGACCAGCCTTTTTATTCTTCTGGTGGCCGCGGGGCTGGCAGCTGGCGCTATCCGTGCCTTTCATGAAGCCGGGCTGTGGAACCATTTTCAGCAGGTGGCCTTCGATATGAGTAACACCTTATCGACCCATTCACTGTTTGGCACGCTGCTTGAAGGCATTCTGGGTTATCAGGAAGCCCCCAGCGTAAGTGAAGTGGCCGTCTGGCTGCTTTATTTGATTCCGGCATTATTACTGTTTGTTATGCCTGCACGTGCTGGAACCTCAGCCGCTGCGCGCTAACGCGTTTACCGGGCGCGTCAGGCGCGCCTCTGACTGAATAGGGAAAAATATGAAGAAGCGTTTTCGTCGTCACGCGGTGCTGGCTTCGCTGCTGGCGGTTTCCGGCTCCACACTGGCTGCAGCCATTCCACAGGTTAGCGTGAGTGTCACGGACAAGCAGTGTGAACCGATGTCACTGACGGTTCAGGCGGGCAAGACTCAGTTTCTGATCAAAAACAACAGCCAAAAGGCGCTGGAATGGGAAATCCTGAAAGGGGTGATGGTGGTTGAGGAGCGCGAAAATATTGCGCCCGGCTTCAGTCAAAAACTGACCGCCAACCTTGAAGCGGGCGAATATGAAATGACCTGCGGCCTGCTGACGAACCCGAAAGGCAAGCTGATTGTCCAGGGCGGCGCGGGCAAAAACGTTCAGAAAGGTAAAACAGAACTGATGCAGCTGGCGGGGCCAATCAACGCCTACAAAGCCTACGTGACGGACGAAGTCAACCAGCTGGTGTCGGGAACCCAGGCCTTTACGGATGCGGTGAAAGCCGGAGATATCGAAAAAGCCAAAGCGCTGTTTGCCCCCACGCGCCAGCATTACGAACGTATAGAGCCGATAGCTGAGCTGTTCTCCGATCTGGATGGTCGCATTGACGCCCGTGAAGATGATTACGAGAAAAAGGCTGAAGACCCGAAATTCACCGGTTTTCACCGGCTTGAGAAAGCGTTGTTTGCCGATAATAGCACCAAAGATATGGCGGGCTATGCCGAGCAGTTAAACAACGACGTGCGCGATTTACAGAAACGCGTTAGCGAGCTGGCGTTCCCACCGGCCAAGGTCGTGGGCGGCGCCGCAGGGCTGATCGAAGAAGTGGCTTCCAGTAAAATCTCCGGCGAAGAAGATCGTTACAGCCGTACCGACCTGTGGGATTTCCGGGCGAACGTGGATGGCGCGCAAAAAATTGTCGAGCTGTTGCGCCCAGTACTGAAGCAGGCAAATCCAGCGCTTCTGGCAAAAGTGGATGCCAATTTCGCGAAAGTTGACGCGATTCTGGATAAATACCGCAGCGGTCAGGGTTATGAATCGTATGAAAAACTGACGCCAGCCGATCGAACCGCGCTGAAAGGGCCGATTACTGCCCTGGCGGAAGATCTTTCTCTGCTGCGTGGCACCTTAGGCCTGGATTGATGATGGATAAGGATAAGGCGTTAAGCCAGCCATCGCGCCGCCGTTTATTGAAAGGACTGGGGATGCTGGGCGGCGCGGCGGCCGTCAGCGGTGGTTGTCCGTTTCATGCCGCGGCCGCCGAAAACCCGGACAGCTTTTCGCCCGGCACGGTAACGCCGAACGCGCGTCAGCAAGTGCAGCCCTTTTATGGCGTGCATCAATCCGGCATTACGACGCCACAGCAGGCGTCAATGATGCTGGTCGCGTTCGATGTGCTGACCCGCGATAAGCAGGAACTGCAGCGTTTGTTCAAACTGCTTACGCAGCGCATCGCGTTTCTGACCCGGGGCGGGATGGCGCCCGCGGTGACCAACCCACAGCTGCCGCCGCTGGATTCAGGCATTCTGGGCGCCGAGATTGCCCCGGACAACCTGACGATGACGGTTTCCGTCGGTCATTCCCTGTTTGATTCGCGCTTTGGTCTGGCGGCGCTTAAGCCGGCTAAACTGCAGGCCATGAGCCGTTTCCCTAACGACTCTCTGGATGCAAATCAGTGCCACGGCGATCTGCTGTTGCAAATCTGTGCTAACACGCAGGACACGGTGATTCATGCACTCCGTGATGTGGTGAAACATACGCCCGATTTGCTCGGCATTCGCTGGCGACGGGAAGGTTTTATTTCCGATCATGCCGCGCGCAGCGCGGGAAAAGAAACGCCTATTAATCTGCTGGGTTTTAAAGACGGCACGGCCAATCCCGATACGCATAACATGGCGTTGATGGATAAGCTGCTGTGGGTAACGGAAGAGCAGGCGGAACCCGCGTGGGCCCGTCACGGCAGTTATCAGGCAGTAAGGTTGATCCGTTTTCATGTGGAAATGTGGGATCGCACGCCATTGGGTGAGCAACAAACGATCTTTGGTCGCGAGAAATTAAGCGGCGCACCACTGGGCATGAAAAACGAGCACGACGTGCCGGATTATCGCCAGGATCCTGATGGCGATGTCATTGCGTTGGATGCGCATATTCGGCTGGCGAACCCGCGCACGCCTGCGACCGAAAGCAGCCTGATGCTGCGCCGGGGCTACAGTTATTCGGCGGGTATTTCAGCGTCAGGCCAGATGGAAATGGGCTTGCTGTTTGTTTGTTATCAACATGATTTAGAATTGGGTTTTCTGACCGTACAAAACCGTCTGAATGGTGAAGCGCTGGAAGAGTATATACGTCCCTTTGGCGGCGGATACTTTTTTGTATTACCCGGCGTTATCAATGAAAATCATTATTTGGGCCAGTCCTTACTTGAAAGCTGATTAAATTTTAATCACGGCATTCTGTGCCTGACCGCCCAGTGTGCCGTATTTCTGTCTCAGGTTTTTTATCTCCCGCCTGTTTTTTCGCGCTCCGTTTTAAACCGTTGATGCCGCATTGAAAAATAAACTAACTCTCTGTAATACTTGCGTAATTTAATTTAAGTAAGGTTGGCGATAACGCACGGTTGAATATTTATTTTTCAATAAAGTGAAAATACTGTTGCAAAATACCAATAAGATGGTTCACTTTACTATGAAAGCGTAATCGGGCGTGTTGATGTCTCACACTGGAGTTCGCGCATGGATAGATGTTTTTACAGCCGTTCAGCAGTAAAAAATATCGCATTTACCCGTGAGGAGGTTTCTTCCTCAACCGCTTTTACACCGCAATGTGTTTTCTCTTTTCAACCTCACTCCTTTTTTACCGGTATACGGCCTGGCTGTTTTGCTGCCGGATATCAATCGTCATGGCCTGTCACGGCTCTAAAGGAAGCCAACTGAAACCTCTAAAGCGTTCACGTAATCGCATCGGGCTTGTTGCCTGAGCGGGAAATGAAACCAACTGTAAGGTGCCACTATGGGAAGACAGAAAGCAGTGATCAAAGCGCGTCGAGAAGCAAGACGAGTGCTTCGCAATGACTCCCGCAGTCATCGTCAGCGTGAAGAAGAATCGGTCACTTCGCTGGTGCAAATGGGTGGGCTGGACTCGATTGGCATGGCGCGCGATGTGCGCGATCGTGCTCCGATTGAAGCCCGCAATGAAGCTCAGGCGCACTATCTCAACGCCATAGAATCAAAACAGCTTATCTTCGCTACCGGCGAGGCAGGCTGCGGCAAAACCTGGATTAGTGCTGCGAAAGCGGCAGAGGCCCTGATTCATAAGGATATCGACAGGATTATCGTTACGCGCCCGGTGCTGCAGGCGGATGAAGATCTGGGATTCCTTCCCGGGGATATCTCAGAAAAATTCGCCCCGTATTTCCGCCCGGTTTACGACATTCTGGTTAAACGTCTTGGCGCATCCTTTATGCAATATTGTCTGCGTCCCGAAATTGGCAAAGTTGAAATCGCGCCCTTTGCTTATATGCGCGGTCGTACCTTTGAAAATGCAGTGGTGATTCTCGATGAAGCGCAGAACGTTACCGCTGCGCAAATGAAAATGTTTCTGACCCGCCTTGGCGAAAACGTCACGGTGATTGTTAACGGCGATATAACCCAGTGCGATTTGCCCGCTGGGGTGCCTTCTGGTCTCGCGGACGCGCTGGCGCGTTTTGAAGAGGACGAGATGGTGGGCATTGTCCGTTTTGGCAAAGAGGATTGCGTGCGTTCCGCGCTGTGTCAGCGCACTTTGCATGCTTACAGCTAGCGTTCGATTGAGTCATGTAGCGACCAAAACCCGGCTTCGGCCGGGTTTTTTATCTCCGTGATGGGGCGCTATTCGCCGCTGCCGATTTGCCAGATAAAGGTAGGATCGCGCCCGTTGACTTCCCAGTCGCCCACGTTACGGCTTTTATAGATCACCGGATTGTGCGAGCCAATCGTTCGGGCATTGCGCCAGTGACGGTCCAGCGCTTTACTCACTCGCGTATCTGACGCGCCAAGCGCGTTAAACAGCTCACTGGCCGCACGCGTCACCCAATCCACGGCCACGACCTGCGCCTTCGCAGCCTCCACTTCTGCCTGGACGTTGGCGGCATGAATCTGCGTTTCATCTTGTCCCTGAACGTGCGTATCAAAAGCCTGTTGCAGCGCGTGCGTGGCCCGCTGCACGGCGGCATCGGTTGCCCATATCCAACTGCTGATCTGTCCCACCACCTGTAAGACCTGCACGTCCTGGCTGACCTGACGGGCATTACCGTGGCTGTAGATTCGTTTTCGGTTTGCTACGCCCTGTGACACGTCCCGCACGATAGCCCGGCCGATCCCGGCCAGCGTCGCCAGTAAGACATGCTGATAGAAGGCGGTTTGATATCGGAAGCGCTCGCTGAAATCATAGACATGGGCAGGTTCCACAACGGCCTGATGAAAACGCGTGGTTCCGCTACCGGTAAGACGTTGACCAAATCCGTCCCAGTCATCCTCCCGTACTACCGCATCCTGATGTGTACTGACCACCGCAATGACATCGCGCTGGTTGTCCGTACGCTTAGCGTAGACATCAATCCAGTCGGCATACAGCGTGCCGGTGCTGTAAAATTTTTCGCCCTCAAGCCGCCAGCCGTTGGCGGCGGGCGACACCTGCGTATTCACGTCTCCTAATCGAACGCTGCCTGTTTCACTCCAGCCGCTCCCGACAATATCACCGTCGATAAACCGATTAAACCAGCGCTGGCGCGCCTCACTGTCGGGCTGGTTAAGACGATCCTCGACAAAGGCCATGTGCGCGCGCAGCGCCTGAGGCAGGTTAGAATCCGCTTCTGCCAGCTCGGTCAGTAAGCGGAACAGTTGTGGCAGCGAGGCACCCAATCCGCCGTTTGCTTGTGGAATACGCAGCGTGCCAAAACCCGCCGCCTTCAGCCAGCGCACCGGCTCGTGAAGCAGGGTACGATTCCGTTCGCGATCGGCAGCGCCTTCGGCGATGCGGGCAAAGATGGGGCGGAAACGCGCCGCCAGTGAGGTGTAATCGGGCTCAGACATGGTGTTCTCCGTGTGTTGACTGGTCATCGATATCGTGACGAGTGGGTTCAAACCGGACGACTAACAGGAAAATGATGGGAATGAGGGCGGCTAGTGACACGATCCAGAACATATTGGTGCCATAAGCCGCCTGCAATATGGGCAGAATGAACAGCGCCAGCGCGCTCCCGATGCCCGAGACGGAACGACTAAAACCGACGCCGGTGGCCCGAATGTGCGTGGGATAGGAGAGGGCGGGATAGATCATTAACTGCGCTCCTGGCCCAAAGCCCTCAGCAAACAACCACAGCCCCAGCAGTAAAATGGCAAATACGACGCCGTAGGTTGCAACAGGATGGCCAATCAGAGCCAGTGAGATCAGCGCAATAAACTGCAGGGCAAATCCGGCAATCGCAACATGGCGTGACGGAAATCGCCAGGCCAGACGCATGCCAAGCAGGCCGCCGGTAAAGGCGAACAGCGCGTTAAGTCCTAGCGAGGCGGAGATCGTTTCAAAGACGCCCGCCCCCAGAAACTGCGCCAGGATAGAGGGCAGGAAAAAGGCGATCGCCGTATATTCGAATGAAATACAGGCGTTCATCACCGCCGCCACAACGGTGCGCTCCCGGTAAGGTTTTTGAAACAAGACGCGAAAACTGACCGCCTGGGCGACGGGTTTGGCCGCCGGCTCAGCGCGCTTATCTTCGTGCGCGTGAATGCCGTACGAATCGCGCAGGATTCGCGCTGCGCCGCTTAAATCCCCCTGGTTTGCGGCCCACAGCGGAGACTCATTCATAAACCTGCTGCGCACAGCAATGATGAGCAGGGCAGGCACTGCGCCAAACAGCAATGAAGCGCGCCACAGCCAGTCGAGGTGCTCTGCAGGCAGCAGAAAGTAAAGGCCAAAAATAATCAGAAAGCACACCGAAGACGCGGCATACCACATGGGGCACCAGGCGGCGAGCCGCGACGCTTTATTCCCCTTTCCGGAGAATTTCGAAAATTCGGCCAGATAGGCCATCGCGACAGGCAAATCGATGCCCACACCAACGCCCATCAAAAAGCGCGCGCCAATCAGTACCCAGACGTTCGGCGCCAGGCCGGCCGCAATAGCGGACACCACAAAAAAAAGCATGTCCGCCATAAAGACGGAATAGCGGCCATATTTATCCGTCAGCCAGCCCCCGACCAGATTACCGACAATGGTGCCAATCATAATGGATGAGGTGACCAGTCCGGTTAATGTGGGCGTTAAGCTGAATGTTTTCACGACATCATCAATGCCGTAAGACAGGGTGGTCAGGTCGTAGGCATCCAGAAATACGCCGCCTAACGCCAGAAACACGATCCAGCGTGCGTAGCTGTTTTTCTCACTTTGCGTATTAATCAACTTTGCAACGTCGCTGACGGAGCGAATGGGCGTTGAGTGAGGTAAGGGGATCGCGGCATCGTCATCGATATTTAATGTGCTCATTTTATCCTCGTTATTGTCTGTACAGGTGACGCCTTTATATGCAGGAATCGCGATGTAAACAAACAACAAAAAGTGATAACTATTACTTTAATTTCAATAAGTTAATTTGATTTTTGTAGATAAGGGAAATACCGGGTGCGCTGTGACGCATCCGGTAAAATAAGCGGGCAAGGGGACGTGGTGTCAGTCTGCTCAGCGGCAGACGGGCTATCCGAACAGATCGTTAAATCCCTTCATGATGCCTCCGCAGGCACAACCCGGCCTGATACCGAGGTTGTGCGTCGATATCCTGCGCCGGGATGAGGATGTTCAAGGCGGGCGCCCTTAGCAAACAGCTTCTCCCGCAGCGTACCGGGTTGGTAATCCTGTTTATAAACGCCACGTTTTTGCAGTTCCGGCACCAGCAGATCGACGACATCAGCAAAGGTTTCATGCGTGAGGGCATAGGCCAGATTAAAGCCATCCACGTCCGTCTCCTCCACCCAGCTTTGCAGTTCATCGGCAACGGTTTCTGTGCTGCCCACCAGCAGGGGACCAAAGCCGCCAATGCCCACCCAGTCGGCCATGTTTTGCACCGTCCATTCACGCTGCGGATCGGCTGTGGAGAAGCTCTCTACAACAGACTGAATGGCATCGGTATGCAGATGCTTAAAAACCTGATCGGGTTGGTACTGACTGAAATCGATGCCGGTCCAGCCGGAGATCAGCGCCAGTGCGCCTTCATGGCTGACATAGCGTTTGTAATCCTGCCACTTGGCCTGGGCTGCTTTATCGGTTTCCCCCACAATGACCGTTTGCATGTTGAAAATCAGAATACTGCGCGGATCGCGGCCGGCCTCCTCTGCACGACGACGTATATCGGCCACGGTTTTCTTCAACAGCACTTTAGACGGCGCGGCAACAAATACGCACTCGGCGTGTTGTGCGGCGAAGGCTTTACCGCGGCTGGATGCGCCTGCCTGATACAGCACAGGCGTGCGCTGGGGCGAAGGCTCACACAGATGAATGCCCGGTACCTGGAAAAACGTTCCCTGATGATTAATGGGATGCACCTTATTGGGATCGCTGAAAATATGACGCTGGCGATCGCGTATCACGGCATCATCCTCCCAACTGCCTTCCAGCAGCTTGTATACCACCTGCAGATATTCGTCGGCGTAGTCATAACGCGCATCGTGGCTGGTTTGGCTGACCTGTCCCAGATTGCGGGCTCCGCTTTCCAGATAGGAGGTAACAATATTCCAGCCGATCCGACCTTTGGTCAGATGATCCAGCGTCGACATGCGCCGGGCAAACGGATAGGGATGCTCAAAAGAGAGTGATGCGGTCAGGCCAAAACCGAGGTGCTTTGTCACCATCGCCATCGGCGTAATCAGAGCCAGCGGGTCATTGACCGGTACCTGGGCGGCACTGCGAAGAGCGGCATCATTATTCCCGTTGAAAACATCGTAAATCCCCAAGACGTCGGCGATAAACAGGCCGTCGAACTTACCGCGTTCCAACAGGACCGCCAAATCTGTCCAGTATTCCAGATCTTTGTATTGCCACGAGCGGTCGCGAGGGTGCGCCCACAGGCCAGGTGACTGGTGACCCACACAGTTCATATCAAACGCATTAAGGCGGATTTCACGTTGTTTAGGCATAGCAAACTCCTGAGCGGATGCGGCACTGTCGGGCCGCCCACTTCGTTGGGATGAAAAAGGGGGGTAAATTAATTAGTCAGAGAAAGGGGACATCGCTCATGACGCGTGTCATCAGTGAGGTTGAGCAACTGGCGCGCGACGGCCTCAGCATGTGTGGCAACCTGCGGCAGCCCCATTAATTCACCAAAACGTCCGCGCGCCGCAGGCCCGACCACATACAGATGAGGATTCGCCTGGCCCTGGGGGTTTAGCGTCTGTGACCGGGCATTGACATGAATTCCCAGCGCCAGCGGATCGGACTGAATAACGCCATCCTGAGCCAGCTGGTTGAGTAACGCATCGCGCTCAATCAACGCGCCATGCGCAGGACCGGTGGTGACGATGATCTTGTCCACCTCCAGCGCCTGTACGCCGCCGGAACGCGGTTGCAGGCTGAGCCTGACGGCAGAGGGCAACGCCGCCGCCGCGGTCAGTCGTGCGGCGAGCACGCTGAGTGTGCCGCTGCGTTGGTGGTGCTTTAACACCTGCCCAACCTGGGGGGCAATCCGATAACGGTGAACGTCCCACCATGGCCGCAGATGCCGCAGGAAACGCCGTTGTTCATCCAGCGACAGGCTTTGCCAAATCGCCTGACCGTTGTGACGGACCTCATCGAACACCACCTGCCACGGGATGTGCCTGGCCGCCGCCTGGCGAATTTCCTGTCTGATCCGGCGTAGCCATGCGCGAACGCCCAGAGGTTTGCTGAAATCAATACCAAGATGCCAGCTGAAATTGTCCTCAGTGAGGCTGGAACGCGGAAGCTGACCGCGTCGGGAAAAGACGGTGACTGGCCCGCGATGTCCCTGACGGTCCAGGGTCGCAACCATGTCTGACATGGTTAAGCCGGTACCCACAATGGCAACCCGGTCGTCAGGCGCAATCTGTGACAGGGCACCTTCCCGCCAGGGATCGGCAATCAGTGCAGGGTGAGGTGCCAGCGAAGCCAGGGCTGAGGGAAGTTGAGGCGCGGGATGGCTGATGGCCAGTACCACGATATCAGCATCGAGATGCGCACCGGATGCGGTGCTGACCGTACCTTGTCGCAGCGCAACGGCGCGGTCCTGCACATGCAACAGCTCAACAGGAGAATGCTGTTTTACTGCATCAAACTGTTCACTGACCCACTGGCCAAACTGCCTGCGCTGCGGAAAAACCGTGCCGTCGTGCCATTCAGCCGCCGCATCCCTGGCAAATGCGGCAGAGGCACGGAACCAGCGCTCAAAGCTGCCTTCCTCGTCGCCGGCGAGTTGCATACGCGAGGCGGGCACGTTGGTGCGATGCGCCGGGTCGGTGGTCGAGTAAGCCACACCTTGGGCCAACTGCGCGCGGGGTTCGATGACCGTGACGCGCAGGCCCGCGCCGCCCAGACGACCAAGATGAACGGCCAGCGCCGTTCCGCTGAATCCTCCACCCACAATGACAATATGCTGCTCGGACATACACTGCCTCTCTGATTAGCTTGCACTGGCCTGTTTTTCGGGACGACGGTCGCCTCCGATGGTTTCGCCAAAAGGACCGGTATTAACCGTGCGCTGTTTATTTCCCGCAGGGGTTGAAAGCGGCAACAGCGGCATCAGCAAATCGGCAACCCGGTGTGCTTCTTCGAGATGCGGATAACCGGACAGAATAAAGTTATCAATGCCCAGCGCCTGGTATTCCCGAATCCGTTCCGCGACCTGCTGCGGATTTCCCACCAACGCGGTACCCGCGCCGCCGCGTACCAGACCGACGCCAGCCCATAAGTTGGGACCGATGCGCAGTCCATCACGCGAGCCACCGTGGAGTGCGCTCATGCGAGCCTGTCCGGTCGAATCCATTCTGGCAAAGATTTTCTGGGCGGCGGCGATGGTGTCTTCATCCAGATGTGCGATCAGCTTATCCGCCGCGGCCCAGGCTTCTTCCTCGGTTTCCCGCACGATGACGTGCAGACGAATACCGTAGGAAAGCGTCCTGCCGCGTTCCTCTGCGCGCTTCCGCACCCCTTCAAGTTTAGCGGCAACCTGCGCTAAGGGTTCGCCCCAGGTCAGATAGGTATCAACCTGACGGGCTGCAACGTCAACCGCTTCATCGGATGAGCCGCCGAAATAAAGTGGTGGACCTTCGGCCTGTACCGGTGGAAAGAGAATTTCAGCCCCTTCCACGTGAATATGTTCCCCGTGATAGTCCACTTTCTCTCCTTTAAGCAGGCGGGAATAGACATCAAGAAACTCACGGGTGACCTGATAACGTTCTGCGTGGCTGAGAAAAATGCCGTCGCCCTTGTTTTCAACCGGATCGCCGCCGGTCACCACATTGATCAGCAAACGTCCTTCAGACAGACGATCCAGCGTAGCCGCCATGCGCGCCGCCAGGCTGGGTGGCTGCAATCCCGGCCGGACGGCTACCAGATAACGAAGCTGTTTGGTAATCGGCACCAGCGCAGAGGCTACCAGCCAGGCATCTTCGCAGCTTTTTCCGGTGGGAATTAAAACGCCATAGAAACCCAGATTATCGGCGGCAAGGGCTACCTGTTGCAGATAGGGCAGGTCTACCGCTCTGCCGCCCTGGGTAGTTCCCAAATAACGCCCGTCACCATGTGTCGGTAAGAACCAAAAAAGATTGATGTTTTTTTCAGCGGTATCAGGCATTAGTAGATTCCTTTATAACGATATTTGAAATTGGCAATTAGAAAATTAATTTTCAGTTATATAGCTTTAAGCAGGATACGTGCCAACAGGTTAAGTTTTTTTTATTTTTTAATATCAATAAGATAGGTTTTTATTGCGGCGGCGGCGACTGCTGCAAATGCAGCAATGTGTGAAGGATACTGCTGTATTTGCAGCAAATCACGCTGGGCAGCGGCTCGTTTCTGGCCGCAACAAGGGATATCTTTAGCGCTCTCTCACTCACTCAGCAGGAACGCGCTATGCAACACGCTGGCCCCGATTTAATTGACCCTGCTTCCCTGGCGTTCAGGCATATTCTGGATCAGCTGGCGCCCACGGACGCGACCGTATTAATCATTGGTGAAACCGGCACGGGCAAAGAGGTGATGGCGCGCTATCTGCATCATCACAGCCCGCGCCGCCATGCGCCCTTTATGGCAGTGAACTGCGGTGCGCTAACGGAGAGCCTGGCAGAATCAGAACTCTTTGGTCATGAGAAGGGGGCATTTACCGGCGCGACCGACCGTCATCGTGGCTGGTTTGAGGCCGCGCAGGGCGGGACGTTACTGCTGGATGAAATCGGCGAGCTGAGCCTGCCCCTTCAGGTCAAACTGCTTCGCGTACTGCAGGAAAGGGAAATTACCCGCGTGGGATCTTCTCGCGCAGTAAAGGTTGACGTCCGGGTGATTGCCGCGACGAACCGCGATCTGACGACTGCGATAGCCGAGCGGCGGTTTCGCGAGGATCTCTACTACCGGCTAAACGTCGCCAGCGTTGCCTTGCCGCCGCTGCGCCAGCGGTGTGAGGATATCCCGGTTCTGGCTAACTATTTTCTGCAAAGCTATGCGCGCCGACTGGGGCGACCGCAGCTGCGCCTGAGCGACGAGGCAATGGAAACGCTCAAGGCCCATTCCTGGCCAGGGAATATACGGGAACTGGAAAATACATTGCACAACGCGGTGCTGCTCTGTGAAACACCGCAGGTAGAACCACAACAGCTGCGGCTGGGCACGGTGACGGGCACGGGGCGGGTACAAAAGCAGGATGCGCTTGATGATTTTATTCGCCAGCAGATCCAGTGCAGTGACACGCCACTTTATCCCCGCGTCATTGAGGCACTGGTGAGAAATGCCTATGAACTAAGCCAGGGCAACCAGTTACAGGCCGCGGCGTTGCTGGGGATTAGCCGTAACAGCCTGCGTACGCATCTTGGCCATTACGGCATCATCAAGCCGCGTCGCAGCCTGACGTCAACCCTTTGCACCGCGTCAACAACGGGCGTGCAGGAGCGCGAGTTGCGCATTGGTTATCAAAAGTTTGGCAACCTTGGCATCCTCAAAGCGCGCCAGCAGCTTGAACAGCAGTTGGCCGGGCAAAACGTCAGCATCCTGTGGAGCGAATTTCCCGCCGGGCCTCAGCTGCTGCACGCGCTGAGCCATCGGGAAATTGATTTTGGCACCACCGGCGAAGTACCGCCTTTATTTGCCCAGGCCAGTCACTGTTCTCTGGTGTACGTTGCCTGGGAGCCGCCCGCGCCACAGAGCGTGGCGTTGCTGGTGGCTAAGCACAGTCAGATAAACCAGATGGCAGACTTAAGAGGCAAACGTATTGCCGTAAATAAAGGTTCCAACGTGCATTTTCTGCTGCTGCAAATCCTTGATGAGGCGGGGATGACGCCAGAGGACGTGCGGATTGTGTACGCACCGCCTAAATACCCGCTCACGCCCAGCGATCTGAATGCCGTTGATGCATGGATGATGTGGGATCCTCTGCTGAGCGAGGCAGAAAAAGGGGAACAGCTCCGGGTCATTGCCGACGGCGTAGGGCGGGTGAATAACCATCAGTTCTATCTTGCCGATCGCCACTTCGCGAACCAGTCTCCAGACCTATTAGAAATACTGGTAACTGCGCTGGAGCAGACGGGGCGCTACATTGATGCCCATCCTAAAGAGGCCGCCGGGCTGCTGGCCGGGGAGCTGGGGATGTCTGATCGCGCGCTGCGCCTGGCGCTGGCCCGGCGGAGCCACCAGACGCAACCAATGAATCTGGCGATCATTCGTGAGCAGCAAAGAATCGCGGATCGTTTCTACGCGCTGGGCCTGTTTCCCCGCGCGATTAACGTACGTGACGCGGTGTGGTCGCAATGACGTTTTATGACTAAAGATAGAAGTTTTACGCATTAAGGCGTTGAGGCCTGGTTTGCTATGTTGCGCTGACGACAACACCACTCAGGAAAGAGACATGAAAAAAATCATATTCAGCGCACTGCTTGCGGTCGCGCACATTAGCAGCATCGTGACGGCACACGCAGAAGAGAAACCCAGGGTAGTGAATATCGGTTTTCAGAAAGCCAACATTTTTGCCTTACTGAAATACCGGGGCACGCTCGACAGTGAATTCAAAAAGCAGGGGATTGCCGTGCACTGGGTGGAATTTCCGGCGGGACCGCAAATGCTGGAAGGGCTCAACATAGGCAGCATCGATCTGGCCGCAACGGGTGATGCGCCGCCAACTTTTGCGCAAGCCGCGCAGGCTGACCTGGTTTATCTGGGCCATTCACCGGCAAATCCACAAACCGAAGCCATAGTGGTGCCTGCGGATTCGACGATAAAAAGTGTCAAGGATTTAAAAGGCAAGCGCGTCGCCCTGAACAAGGGATCGGATGTGAATTATCTTCTGGTATCAGCCCTTGAGCAGGCGGGGCTAAAATACAAGGATATCACGCCGGTTTATCTTCCTCCTGCTGATGCGCGAGCGGCTTTCCAGCGAGGCGCTGTAGATGCATGGGTCATCTGGGACCCTTACCTGGCGGAAGTAGAAACCACCGCCGGCGCGCGGCTGCTTAAAAATGCCGAGGGGCTGGTACCGCACTACACCTTTTATCTGGCCAGCCGCAAATTTGCGGAAGGTCATCCAGACCAGGCCAAAGAGGTTCTTTCAGAGCTGCAAAAGCTGAGCAGCTGGGCCAATAAAAACCAGGGCGAAGCCGCGAAAATTCTGTCTGGCTCGACTGGCCTGCCCGAACCTATCTGGCAGCGCGCGCTGGCAAGAATGCCCTTAGGGGCCGAGCGCATGACGCCGGATGTTTTCAAAGAGCAGCAGGCACTGGCAGATAAATTTACACAAATCGGTTTATTGCCGGTGAAGGTCGATGTCCGCAGCGCGACATGGTCGCTGGATAAAAAGTAACGGGTGAATGTGTTAAAGGGCCTGCCGGGTACACCGGCAGGCCTTTTGTATTGGTAGGGGATACATTTCGTAGCGCGTAATTTTTTGGGGAGCGGCTCGCACTTCGCGTACGCAAGGCGTGAACAGGTGAGTGGGGAATCTGAATCGCTGATAGTGTGGGCGGGTGTTATTCATGGCCAGCGGTAATGGCGATGCGCACCGATTGGATTTCTTGCTTTTTTACAAATAGCTTTAGATCCATTTGGACGTAAGACCAGGGGCCTTTGGCTTGTGAAGTGTAGTAATCATTACTATAATTCTCGCCATAACGAAAAGGGACTTTTCATGGGTTTTACGCTTTATGTTCATAAACGTTTTGACAGAGTGTTTAAAAAAACGCGTCTGACAGACAGCGTCCTGTGTTACGCAGCAGGTGACGTTTTTACTGGCGTGTTTGAGGCTGACTTAGGCGGTGGCGTTATTAAAAAGCGTCTTGCTCTTCACCAAGGCAAGCGTGGCGGCGCGCGAACGGTCATCTTCTTCAGACAAGGCACCAACCTGGTTTATTACGATGGATGGGTTAAAAACTTGTCGAGGAAATACGCTAAAGAAATCGATGAAGATCAGCTGGATACCTACAGGGATGTGGCAAGAATGTTTTTCCGTGTAAATAGTGAAGTGATGAGCCTGCTCGTCAGAAGCGGAATGGTCAGAGAGGTTAAATGTAATGAAAACTGAACCCGCCGAATTGAGTGAACTACTTGAAGATGCGAAAGCGTTTCACGCGTTAGGACTGGCAACAGATAAAGAAGTGGAGTCCATAGCAAAGCGCGCAAAAAATCGTGAACTCCGTGCCCGTATTGCATCAGTAAAGCCCATGACAGCAACTGAAATCAAAGACGTGCGCATGCGTTGGGGAATGTCGCAATCGCTTGTGGCGCTCTCATTTGGCATGACGGTCGATAGCGTATCGAAATGGGAGCGAGGTGAAATCACACCGAGCCCACCGGTGATGCGGATGCTACAACTCCTTCGCGATAACGGCCCTGAACTCTTTACCTCTAAGCATCAAGGTATCTAGACGCCGAACCCCGGTCGGGGCTTCTCATCCCCCTCGGCGGAGAATATGTAAAAAAAAGCCTGAACGTGAGTTCAGGCTCTTCTTTGAAGATGGCGGTGAGAGGGGGATTCACTCGCTGCGCTCGCCCTTCGGGTGGCCTTGCGGCCATGCAAAACGGCGGGCCGTTTTGTCGAACCCCGGTCGGGGCTTCTCATCCCCCTCGGCGCAGAATATGCAAAAAAAAAGTCCAGAGATTAGTCTGGACTCTTCTTTGAATGTGGCGGTGAGAGGGGGATTCACTCGCTGCGCTCGCCCTGCGGGTGGCCTGCGGCCATGCAAAACGGCGGGCCGTTTTGTCGAACCCCGGTCAGGGCTTCTCATCCCCCTCAGCGCAGAATATGCAAAAAAAAGTCCAGAGGTTAGTCTGGACTCTTCTTTGAATGTGGCGGTGAAAGGGGGATTCACTCGCTGCGCTCGCCCTTCGGGTGGCCTGCGGCCATGCAAAACGGCGGGCCGTTTTGTCGAACCCCGGTCGGGGCTTCTCATCCCCCTCGGCGGAGAATATGTAAAAAAAAGCCTGAACGTGAGTTCAGGCTCTTCTTTGAAGATGGCGGTGAGAGGGGGATTCGAACCCCCGATACGTTGCCGTATACACACTTTCCAGGCGTGCTCCTTCAGCCACTCGGACACCTCACCGCAAATTGTTGCTGACCGCGCTGGGTCAACGGGGCGCTACTATAGGGAGTCGGCCTGAAACGGTCAAGCACTATTTTTCTCTTTTTTTCTATTCGCTTAAGCTCTGAACGAATCGCGTTAAGGCTGCGCAAATCGCGGTTTTTTGGCGCCAAAAACGCGATATTGCACAGCGTAACAGAAGGGGAGATTCGCTGGGTTGCCTGAGCTTACTGCGCGCTTTTTACGCGGTTGGCAAAACTCTTGCGCAGCTTTTGCAGTTTGGGGGGAATCACCGCCATGCAGTAACCGTTTCGCTGACCGGCGCCTTCCCAGTAATCCTGATGATAACCTTCAGCGGGATACCAGGCTTTTAACGGTTCAATGGTGGTCACAACAGGCTCAGCATGATCCTGTTGGGCACGCGCGATGGCCGCTTTGGCTTCGGCTTCCTGCTCCGGCGTCTCAACAAAAATCGCGGAACGATACTGTGTACCGATGTCATTGCCCTGACGATTGAGCTGGGTCGGATCGTGGGTCGCAAAGCTGATGTCCAGCAAATCGCCATAGCTGATCTTTTCAGGATCAAAACCAATACGAATGGCTTCGGCATGACCGGTTGCGCCGCTGCACACCTGCTCATAGGTGGGATTAGGGCGCGCACCGCCGGTATAACCACTTTCCACTGACTCAACGCCGATCACATCTTTAAAGACCGCTTCTGTACACCAGAAACAGCCGCCTGCGATCACTGCATATTGGATAGCCATAAAATTACTCCTGTCTGGTCTGAAGGAAAGAGGTGGGGATGAGATCGATCGTTTTCAACGTCACACAAGGCATTTCAGGCCGTTGCCAGGTTTTAGCGGGGTGATGGCATGGCGTGAGATGAATGATTTAGCGTAGCAGGGATCGATCGCCTGCGCCTGGCGGGCAGCCTGAAGGCGCGGCAGGTTAATGTTTCCTTAATATAAGGAAGCGATACTGCATAAAACATCACTGGAGAGATCGATGAAAACCCCCACCGTATCCGTCAGTTCTGTTCCGTCTCGCAGCCTCAGCGAATATCTTGCCGTGCTTATTGCCTCCGGCACAGTGATTGCGTTTCTGGTCTGCTGGTTCAACGGCTAAATCACGCAGTAGCAAAGTTTACCCTGGCGCTGCAGCCTGAACGATCTGGGCGATTTTCCAGCAGGAATTGTCCGCCATGGAGCTGGACAATCCGGCTGACAATGCTCAACCCCAGGCCAATGCCGCCGTAGCCGGTATCCATGCGTACAAAGGCTTTACTCAGTTCACCGCGCATACTTTCATCAATGCCGTTCCCTTCATCCTCAATGATGAGCGACAGCCCGGCTGTTGCCTCAATGCGCACCGTAATGTTTCCGCCCGATGGACTGTAGCGATGAGCATTCTCTACCAGGTTACGCAGTAGCATTCTCAGCAAGATGGCATCGCCCTTCACCCGGAACATGTCCTCGACCTCCAGGGTCAGAGTCTGCTCGCGCGTCTCCAGCATTGCACTCAACTCAGCCTCCATCGGCAGGATGACTTCCTCTACTATCTCAACATTCTGATAACTGCCAGAGGTGAACTGCTGACCTGCACGCGTGAGTTGCAACAGTTGAGAGACATTGCCAGACATCTGATCAAGCCGCTGTAATAACGGTTGTGTATCGACGGCCTGGTTGCGCTGTAACAGTTCAAGATGTAAACGCAGCCCAGCGAGCGGCGTACGCAGTTCATGAGCAACATCGGCAGTAAAGAGGCGTTCGCGTTCAAGACTGGCGGTCAACCGCGCAACAAGTCGGTTAATGGACTGCGTGACGGCATCAATCTCCTGAACGGAGCCTTCAAAGATAATCGGCTCGAGGTTCACCTCACTCCGGCTTTCCAGCTCATGCTGCAGTTGATAAAGCGGGCGAGTGATCCATCTTACCGCCTGATAGCACAGCAGTAGCGTCAGGCTAATCATGACCAGGCTGGGCAGCGCCAGGCTCAGGATGGCTTCACGGACCTCTTTATCCACGTGCTTATCCATGTTGCGGTTAAGCAGGTTGGCTTCCACCAAAAACTGCACCTGCTCTTTACTCTCATGCCAGAGCCAGGCCACGCTGATCAACTGAAAAAACAGCATGATCATGCCAATCGTGAGCATCAGCCGGAAACGCATGGTATTGCCAGAACGGTAGGGATTCATTCGGGTGATGACTCGTTTTCTGCGCGCGGCTGAGATAAGGCATAGCCAAAACCGCGAACCGTTCGGATCGTGGCTTTGCCCACCTTGTCGCGCAGGTTATGAATATGGACTTCCAGCGTATTGGTGGAGGGCTCATTATCAAAGTTGTAGATGTCCTGATACAGCAACTCACGGTGAACCGGATGGCCTGCTTTCAACATCAACCGGGATAGAATGGAAAACTCTTTGGGCGTCAGGTCGAGCAGCACGTCATCCAGATGAATCTGGCGGTGGGTCATATCCAGTGACAGATTACCCACTTCGAGGCGGGAATCGCCCTGGTTGACGTGACGCCTGATCAGCGCGCGAATCCGTGCCAGCAACTCATCCAGCGCAAAAGGCTTAATCAAATAGTCATCAGCGCCGGCATCGAGTCCGGCTATGCGCTCTTCAATGGTATCGCGTGCGGTCAGGATTAAAACGGGCTGCATCTGCTTTTGACGACGCAGGCGTTGCAGTAAATGCAGGCCGTCTTCGTCCGGCAGGCCGATATCCAGCAGCACCAGGCTGTAAAGTCCGCTGGCAAGGTGGGCTTCGGCAGAACGGACCGTTGAAACACCATCGCACACGTAGCCTGCACCTTCCAGCGCCAGTACCAGCCCCTGAAGTAGCAGGGCATCGTCTTCAACAATCAATATTTTCATAAGTTCTGAAACCCTTTACGAATCGGCGCTGGCAGTGAGAAAGGCAGATAAAGCGTGTTTGAGTCCCCATCGCGGGGGTGAACAGGACAAGCGCCCCGGCTATTGTGACCGAAAGCAACGTAAACGCCTATTGCGTCAGGGAATCTCACCCTATTAATCGATGGCAAACGACGCGTAACCTTTACCGAATGCCGCGATAACGCTGAGAGACTGCCTGACGCAATGCCACATTCAGACGAATGGCAACGCCGTATGACGAAAACCTTGCCAGGGCAATAAAGCTGTCGCGATATAGCAAAACATAAAATGCCGCATTGCCAAAAGGACGTAATCAGTAATAGGGGAAAGCGACGCCCAAAAAATGATTTCATACGGAAAGGAATTATTAATCCAGGACGGATGGAAAGTCATTAATTACTATTATCACCGATTAAAAAGCGTTCATGAAACCAACAAAATACCGCCCATCCGTGTACGCGCGAATGAGTTGACAATAATTTTAAACAGTCTGCTGATTAAAGATTAAGAAAACCTTAAACAGGGCCATTTATTACACTTTTATTTCACTGTTGAGCGCTTGATAAAAAGACGGTATGCGCTCAGGGATCGGTCCGGGCCAGTCCAGGGCATTGGAAAGCGAGACGGCTGGCACAGGAAATGCATATTCCTGGCAGAACGAAATTTAGCGACTACACTTTATGGGGCGACAATAGCAGCCAGCGGATTTATCAGCATCAAAACACATTTGTTTTTTGAAAAAGGGTTGTTGAATTGCAGGGTTTTACCACGCAGTCTCCTTACTTCACATGGCCTTGAGCCAACCTCTTGCTGAAACGTCCTCTGCTGTGATGTCCTGATGATGAACCTATTTACAGGAGAAGACACGTGACCCAGATGGCAGATAGTGATGCCTCATTTCCGTCATTGAGCGGCGGTCTGTATGCCTTCTTTTTTGATGTCGATGGCACGCTGGCAGCGATTCAGTCCCAGCCCGATGCTGTATTCATTCCAGAAAATGTCGTCGCAGAACTGCAACGGCTCTCATCGTTATGCCATGGCGCACTGGCGCTGGTTTCTGGCCGACCTGTCGAACAACTGGATGCGCTGGCGGCGCCTCTGCGGGCACCGGCAGCAGGCGTGCATGGTGCTGAACGGCGCGATGCGACAGGCGAACTGCATCGGGTGACTTTGCCAGATGATGTTGAACGTCCGCTCAAACGCCTGCTTGAGGAGGCGATGGAGCAGTGGCCGGGTACGCAGTTGGAAGCTAAAGGCATGGCTTTCGCGCTTCATTACCGTCGCGCGCCGCAGCACGAACAGGATGTTATGCAACTGGCTCAGGCTGCGGTGGCGCGTTTTAACGGTCTTGCGCTGCAACCCGGCAAATGCGTTGTAGAAATCAAACCCACCGGGATTGATAAAGGCGCAGCCGTCCATAAATTTATGCAGGAAGCCCCATTCTCAGGCCGTATCCCGGTGTTTATCGGGGATGACCTGACCGATGAGAAAGGATTCGCTGCGGTGAATGCCCTGCAGGGAATCTCTATAAAAGTGGGGGAAGGCCCCAGTCAGGCGCATTATCGTTTACATGACGTTACGGATGTCTATGCCTGGCTTGAAACAACACGATTACAATTAGAGCAAGACAACATTGGTAAGGAGTGTAGGTTATGAGTCGTTTAGTGGTTGTATCTAACCGTATCGCCATGCCAAATGGGAACAAAACCGGTGCTGGCGGCCTGGCCGTCGGCATTCTGGACGCGCTGAAGAGCACGGGCGGACTCTGGTTTGGCTGGAACGGTGAGATCAGTGAGTTTTCAGGTGAAGAAGAAAATCCGGTATCGGTAATGGAACATGACGGTATTGAATATGCCTCTTTCCCTCTGAGCCAGAACGAATACGATCTTTACTACTGCCAGTTTTCAAACACCGTTATCTGGCCCGCCTTTCACTACCGGTTAGACTTAGTTCAGTTCCAGCGCGAAGCCTGGGAAGGCTACTGTGAGGTCAATGATGCGGTCGCGCAGCGATTAAAGCCGCTGATTAAGCCGGATGACATTCTGTGGATCCACGATTACCACTTTTTACCTTTCGCCGCTGCATTGCGTCGGGCTGGCATTAACAACCGTATCGGCTTCTTCTTGCATATTCCTTTCCCTACGCCGGAAATTTTCAACGCGCTGCCTCCTCATAAGGAACTGCTGGAGATGCTGTGCGAATACGATCTGCTAGGCTTCCAGACAGAATCAGATCGTGTGGCTTTCCTCGATAGTGTCAGCCAGTTGACCCAGTTGCAGAATAAGGGTGACAAGAAACACCGCGCCTATGGCAATACCTTTATGACAGAGGTCTACCCGATAGGGATTGAACCCGACAGCATTAAAGAGATGGCTGAAGGGCCGTTGCCACCGAAGATGGCCGCGATGAAAAAAGAGCTGGGCGATGCCCGCAACATCATCGCCTGTGAGCGTCTGGACTACTCCAAGGGGTTACCAGAACGTTTCCTGGCTTATGAGGCGCTGCTGGAAAACTTCCCTCAGCATCACGGCAAAATTCGCTATTCCCAGATTGCGCCCACGTCACGCGGTGATGTGCAGGCTTACCAGGATATTCGTCATCAGCTTGAAACGGAAGCAGGGCGCATTAACGGTAAATACGGGACACTGGGCTGGACGCCGCTGTACTACCTTAACCAGCACTTTGACCGTCGTCTGTTGATGAAAATCTTCCGTCTGACCGACGTGGGGCTGGTGACGCCGTTACGTGATGGGATGAACCTGGTTGCGAAAGAGTATGTTGCGGCACAGGACCCGGATGATCCGGGCGTACTGGTACTGTCCCGCTTTGCCGGTGCGGCGAATGAGCTGACCTCGGCATTGATCGTGAATCCCTATGACCGGGATGAGGTGGCCGCTGCGCTGGACAAGGCCATTACTATGCCGCGCACGGAAAGAATTTCTCGCTATAACGATATGATGGCCGTTCTGCGTAAGAACGACATCACCGCATGGCGCGAAAGCTTCCTACGCGATCTCGAAAAGATTGCGCCACGTAGCGCCGATCATGGAATGGCGAATAAAGTGGCCACATTTCCAAAACTCGCCTGATGCCGCAGCAAGCCAGGGATGGCTTGCTGTTTGTCGTATTTGACCCTCGCTTGCCGTCTGCAAACTCTCCTTATGTTTTAATCAGTTACCCTTAACTCAAAGGCGGTCCCGTACCGCGGCAGGACACTATTCCGGCACTTTTGCTGTCAAAATGACCCATTAAAATGTCATAACACTATTTTTACCTGGTTAAGCTAAAGTTTTGGCGATCCGGGCCGATACTCTTAGTGCACAAATCTATCTTGCCTGCAATTCATTCACGTTATTAATGTAACTCCTTGTTACATGGACGATCACACTCTAAACACCTTGCTGTCACCCTTTACAACGGATTGCCAGAACGCGCCTAATCCCCATCGCCTGCCGGACATGGCTGTTGCCCCTTACTCTGCAGTAAAACGCTAACTGACTAATTTAAAAACAAATAATTGTTTCTGCTGGCAGCACATTCCACTGCTTTTATGGTTTTGAATGGTTCTAAATAGGGTACAAATTGCATTCGTGAACATAAACCTGACCTCAACGGTCTGATTTGGCTTTTGCGGCGGTTTTGTTGCTAATTAAGTCCTGGTTAGGACAAATCCCTACAAAAAAAACGTAATTTCGCTCAAAAAACATACAGCTAAAATGTGATCGTAAAGTATTTCTGAAGAAAAAAGGCTCAAAAGTGTGACCTGTGTCACACTTTATCCAAAATTTCACTGAACTGTCGTTGTATGTGAGGATCAGACGATATAGATTTGCCTTGTTTTCGGATTAGTCTTAAAAAATGTATGAAGGCCTCACGGAAGAAGGTTGAAGACTTAAGAATAAGGTGGACTGAAAAAATTGACTTCTGACCCAAAACACAGGGTCGTAAAAAGAAGCAGCACTCAGAACCATTTGCCTTTTATGTTTAATTATTTTTGCCATCTTTAGATTTACCAACCAGCAGCTCGATACGCAGAGATGTTATCTGCGGTAAGTTACGTCGCGTCTCTCAGGATGGAAAAATGGGTACATCTGAATTACTAAAACATATTTACGATATCAACTTGTCATATTTACTGCTCGCGCAGCGATTAATTAACCAGGAAAAAGCTTCGGCAATGTTTCGCCTCGGGATCGATGAAAAGATGGCAGATGCGTTGTCAGAATTAACCTTACCTGAAATGGTAAAATTAGCTGAGACCAATCAACTTGTGTGTCAGTTTCGTTTTACCGATAGCACCGTTATTAATCGCCTGACGCAGGAATCTCGCGTGGATGATTTGCAACAGATCCACACCGGGATTTTGTTATCCAGCCGTTTATTACGCAGCGCGTCTAAAGACGCCGCGCCTACTAAAAAGAGGGCGGTATAATGGGTGAAAAAAGTATTGTTCAGGAAGCGCGCGATATTCAGCTCGCCATGGAGCTGATTACCCTGGGTGCGCGGTTACAAATGCTGGAAAGCGAAACGCAGCTGAGCCGCGGTCGCCTGATTAAACTGTATAAAGAGTTGCGTGGTAGTCCACCACCTAAAGGCATGTTGCCTTTCTCTACTGACTGGTTCATGACGTGGGAACAAAATATTCATGCTTCCATGTTCTGTAACGCCTGGACTTTCTTACTGAAAACCGGTTTGAGCAAAGGTATTGATGCGGTAATCAAAGCCTATCGCCTCTATCTTGAGCAGTGCCCGCAATCGGACGAGGGCCCGCTGTTGGCGCTGACACGCGCCTGGACCCTGGTGCGATTCGTCGAAAGCGGTATGCTGGAATTATCGGATTGTAAAAGCTGCAACGGCAGCTTTATTAATCATGCACATCAGCCTGTTGGCAGCTTTGTCTGCAGCCTGTGCCAGCCACCATCACGTGCCGTAAAAAGACGTAAACTTTCTGCAGATACTGCCGATATCTTTCCACAACTGCTGGATGAACAGGTTAAACACGCCGTTTAAATTTGTTCGCAATGTGGAAGTCATCCAGCAGCGGTTAATCCCGCTGCTTTTTTTTTGCCTCCACGTGGTGAACATCACCTGGGTTTCTGGCTTAACGTCGACCAACACGTTACGGACGTAAGGATTTTTTGTGCTGATAATTTTAGGTTACATCGTTGTATTAGGTTCCGTGTTGGGCGGATACGCTTTAGTGGGCGGCCATCTTGGCGCGCTTTACCAGCCTGCAGAACTGCTGATGATCGCCGGGGCGGGCGTCGGTGCGTTTTTGGTGGGCAACAACGGTAAATCGATCAAGAAGACCCTGAAGGCCCTGCCGCTCCTGTTTCGTGGCTCGAAATACAACAAAGCGGTCTATATGGATTTGATGGCGCTGCTGTATCGCCTGATGGCGAAATCACGCCAGCAAGGCATGTTGTCGCTGGAGCGCGATATTGAAGATCCCGCTCAGAGCGAAATTTTTGCTAATTATCCCCGCATCTTAGCCGATAAACAGTTAGTAGATTTCATCACTGACTATTTACGCCTTATGGTCAGTGGCAACATGAATGCCTTCGAAATCGAAGCATTGATGGATGAAGAGATTGAAACCTACGAACACGAGTGTGAAGTTCCTGCGCAAAGTATCGCAGCAGTGGGCGATGGCCTGCCGGCTTTCGGTATCGTCGCCGCGGTGATGGGCGTAGTGCATGCCCTGGCGTCAGCCGACCGCCCAGCCGCAGAGTTAGGTGCGCTGGTTGCCCATGCAATGGTGGGAACCTTCCTCGGGATTTTACTGGCATACGGTTTTATTTCGCCGCTGGCGTCAGTGTTACGTCAGAAATGTGCAGAAACAACCAAGATGATGCAGTGCGTAAAAGTGACGCTGCTTTCAAGCCTGAACGGCTATGCGCCACAAATCGCCGTCGAGTTTGGCCGTAAAACGCTTTACTCCGCCGAGCGTCCTTCGTTCAGTGAACTGGAAGAGCACGTACGCAACGCGAAGAACCCGGCTAAACAGACTTCGGATCAGACCTCATGAAACATGGCAATCGCCCAATTGTGCTGATTAGAAAGCGCAAACATAAGAAACATGAAGGAGGGCATGGTTCATGGAAAATCGCTTATGCCGACTTCATGACGGCGATGATGGCATTTTTTATGGTGATGTGGCTGCTGTCGATCGCCAGCCCACAGCAGTTGATTCAGATAGCGGAATATTTTCAGACGCCCTTAAAAGTGGCGCTGACGGGTGGACAACGCAGCAGCGACAGCAGCAGCCCTATCCCGGGTGGCGGTGACGACCCAACGAAGAAAGAGGGTGAAGTTAAGAAGGTTGTGGATATGGATGCGCAGAAACGCAAGCTGGATGAGATTCGCCTCAACCGGTTACGTGAAAAGCTCGATCAGCTGATTGAAGCCGACCCGCGCCTGAAAGCACTGCGTCCGCATTTGATCATCAACATGGTGGAAGAGGGACTGCGTATTCAGATTATCGACAGTCAGAATCGCCCAATGTTTAAAACCGGCAGCGCAGAAGTTGAACCTTATATGCGCGACATTTTGCGCGCGATTGCCCCGGTTCTGAACGACATCCCAAACCGAATCAGTATCGCGGGGCATACGGATGATATTCAGTACGCCGGTGGTGATAAAGGCTACAGCAACTGGGAGCTCTCTGCTGACCGCGCCAATGCGTCACGTCGGGAACTGGTGATTGGCGGGCTGGATGGTGGAAAGATTCTTCGTATTGTCGGCATGGCTGACACGATGAAACTGAAAAACCGCGGGGGGGATGATGCCGTGAACCGCCGTATTAGTTTGCTGGTGTTGAACCACGATACCGAAGCCGCCATTGAAAAAGAGAATGCTGAAAGTGATGCCGTGCAGGTTAGCGATCCGGCTGCGTTTGAGAAAGTTACCGAACCTTCAGCCTCCATCGGTACAGCAGCAGATAAAGCGGGTGCAGTGAAAACCGCAACCTCAGCACCGTCCGCCTCGGCAGGCGGTGCGATGAAAACGACAGCGTCTTCGCCGTCCGCCCCGGCGAACGGCACAGTGAAAACAGGCACTTCCACGCAGCCCGCGTCTTCAGCGGGTGCGGTGAAAACAGCAACGTCCGCACAACCAGCGTCTTCGACTGGTGCGGTAACAACCGTATCTCCCGCGCCGTCAGCCTTATCGACGGGTACGGTGATAACAGTAACCTCTGCACCGCCAGCGTCATCGGCTGGTGCGGTTAAAACAACCTCCGCGCCGTCAGCTTCGTCGGCTGGTGCGGTCACTACAGCAGCCCCCTCACAGCAGAGGTGATTCCCGTGAGCATGGACATCAGCGATTTTTACCAGACGTTTTTTGATGAAGCCGATGAGCTGTTAGCGGATATGGAGCAACACCTGTTGGGACTCGATCCCCAGGAACCTGACTCTGAACAGCTTAACGCCATCTTCCGCGCCGCCCACTCCATTAAAGGTGGGGCAGGAACCTTTGGTTTTACGGTTTTACAGGAAACAACCCATATCCTGGAAAACATTCTGGATGGTGCTCGTCGCGGCGAAATGCAGCTCAGCACCGACATCATCAATCTGTTTTTGGAAACTAAAGATATTATGCAGGAACAGCTCGATGCTTATAAAACCGCGCAAGAGCCTAACGCGGAAAGCTTCAAGTATATCTGTGAAGCATTACGCCAGCTGGCGTTAGAGGCTAAAGGTCTGCCGGTTGAAGCGCCGGTGGTGGTTGCCCTTGATGCACCGGTCAGTCAGGCAGAGTCCGCGCAAGCAGGCGCCGACGGCGTTCATCTGCAACTGGTCGATCTGAAAGAAAAAGACATTGATTTGATGCTGGAAGAGCTGGGTAACCTCGGCACAATCAGCGATGTCAAGAAAGGCAGCAACTCGCTTGAGTGCCACATTACGGGCGTTGGCAAAGACGATATCGTCGCCGTGCTCTGTTTTGTGATTGATGAATCCCAGATTCGCTTCCCGGAGGAGGGCGACGCAGCCCCAGCCGAGACAGCGCGCGCCGCTGAGCCTGAGGTGGCCGAAGTACAGACCGCGACCGTTACCGAATTGCCCGTTGCCGCAGCCAAACGCGAAAGCAAGCGCGTTGCCGCACCGGCGAAGACCAGCGAATCCAGCAGCATCCGTGTTGCCGTTGAGAAGGTCGATCAGCTGATTAACCTGGTGGGTGAGCTGGTAATCACGCAGTCAATGCTGGCACAGCGCTCTGGCGAACTGGATCCGGTGGCGCACGGCGAGTTGCTGAACAGCATGGGCCAGCTGGAGCGTAATGCGCGTGACCTGCAAGAGTCGGTGATGTCGATTCGTATGATGCCGATGGAATACGTATTCAGCCGCTTCCCGCGTCTGGTTCGCGATCTGGCCAGTAAACTGGGCAAAGAAGTCGAACTGACCTTACTCGGCAGCTCGACCGAACTGGATAAGAGCCTGATTGAACGCATTATCGATCCGTTAACGCACCTGGTGCGTAACAGCCTGGACCACGGCATTGAATCGCCTGATAAGCGTATTGCCGCAGGAAAAGTCGCGACGGGCAACCTGACGCTGTCCGCAGAACATCAGGGCGGCAACATCTGTATCGAAGTCTCCGATGACGGTGCGGGCCTGAACCGTGAGCGTATTCTTGCTAAAGCACTGTCATCCGGTCTACCGGTTCATGAAAACATGAGCGATGAAGAAGTCGGCATGTTGATTTTCGCGCCAGGCTTCTCCACCGCAGAACAGGTCACGGACGTGTCCGGCCGCGGCGTGGGCATGGACGTTGTGAAACGGAATATCCAGGAAATGGGTGGTCATGTCGAAATTGCCTCTAAACAGGGCAAAGGCACCACAATCCGTATCCTGCTGCCGCTGACGCTGGCGATCCTTGATGGCATGTCTGTACGCGTCGCGGATGAAGTCTTTATTCTGCCGCTGAATGCGGTGATGGAATCATTACAGCCTCGCGCAGAAGAGTTGAAACCGCTGGCGGGTGGCGAATGTGTTCTGGAAGTCCGTGGCGAATATCTGCCGCTGGTTGAACTGTGGAACGTCTTTGATGTGAAAGATGCCAAAACAGAAGCGACACAGGGCATCGTGGTCATTTTGCAAAGCGCGGGCAAACGCTACGCCCTGTTGGTAGACCAGTTAATTGGTCAGCATCAGGTTGTTGTTAAAAACCTGGAAAGCAACTATCGCAAAGTACCAGGGATTTCAGCCGCCACCATCCTCGGCGATGGCAGCGTGGCGCTGATTGTTGACGTTTCGGCGTTGCAGTCACTTAACCGTGAAAAACGTGTGGCCGGCGCTGCCGCCTGATTGATAACGAAAGGGTAAATAACATGAGTGGAATGGCAACCGTGACAAAAATTGCTGGCGAAACCGTGGGCCAGGAGTTCCTGGTGTTCACGCTGGGTGATGAAGAGTACGGCATCGATATTCTTAAGGTTCAGGAAATTCGTGGTTACGATCAGGTAACCCGCATTGCCAACACGCCGGATTTTATTCGCGGCGTAACGAACCTGCGTGGCGTGATTGTGCCTATCATCGATTTGCGTGTGAAATTTGCACAGGCAGACGTTGAGTACAATGAGAATACGGTCGTAATCGTTCTTAATCTGGAAAACCGCGTCGTCGGTATCGTGGTTGATGGCGTGTCTGACGTGCTGTCGTTGACGCAGGAACAGATCCGTCCTTCACCTGAGTTTGCCGTGACAATGTCCACCGAGTACCTCACCGGTCTGGGGGCGCTCGGCGACCGCATGTTGATTCTGGTTGACATCGAGAAGCTGCTGAGCAGCGAAGAGATGGCGCTGGTCGACAACCTGCGTACGGCATAATCCTTCTTCACGGGTCAGCCCAGGCTGGCCCGTGAGGTTCTGTGTCTTGTGTGCAGCCTGAATCAGTATGTTCCGCTTAACCCACGTATCGCTTCCACCTCTCATTTTTCCCCTGTTGTCTGTGACCTGAGCCACTAAAAAACACCCTCAGCTGATATCAATAATTACAAAAGCCCTAATTGCCGCTTTTTTACTGAAGCTGACTAAACCCTCTCTCTTTCCCGCCGATACAGCCCCTGCACTTTACTTTTTATGCTCGGGGAAAAAGATGTTAAAACGAATAAAAGTCGTGACCAGTCTTATCGCGGTACTGATGCTTTTCGGTGCCATGCAGCTGCTGTCAGGCAGCCTGTTCTGGTCAGCACTGAATAATGATAAAGAGGCCTTTGCGCTGTCACAAATTTCCACCCGGAACGTTGCGGCGATGACCGATGCCTATATGGCGCTGAACCAGTCTCGTACCACCCTCAACCGCGCAATGTTGCGCCTGCAAACCAGCCTGGCGTCTCAAATGAACGGCGGCCAGCTGGACAGCCTGACAGAGAAAGCCGTTAACGAGGCGAATAAAGGTGAGCAGTATCTGGCAGAATTTAACGCGATTCCGGAAACACCGGGCGCAGATACGGAAATGCGCGATCGACTGCAAAACGATTTTAAGGCCTATCTGACCGGTCTGCGCGGCATGATCGCCAGCCTGAAAGCGAAAGATCTGGAAGGCATGTTTAAACAAAATATTGAACAGAAGCAGCAGGCGATGCAGGCCACCTATTCCGCATGGCGCCTGAAGCAAAGCGAACTGTCCGCACACGGCGCAGAGCAGAATCAACAGGCCTTCACGCAGATGATGTGGATGCTCGGCATGGTTGGCGTGCTGGTGATTGTGGTTATTCTGGGCTGCTGGTTTGGACTGCGTCAGCTCTTGATTCAACCGCTTCAACGCCTGCTGGTGGATATTCGCACCATTGCTTCTGGCGACCTGACGCAACCCATTCTGGTGGAAGGCCGCAATGAGATGAGCCAACTGGCCGCCGGTATCCACGAGATGCAGCATTCGTTGGTATCGACCGTGGGTGAGGTTCGCAGCGGGTGTGATGCCATTTTCACCGGCGCCAGTGAAATCGCGGCCGGGAATAACGATCTGTCTGCGCGTACGGAAGAGCAGGCAGCTTCGCTTGAACAAACGGCAGCCAGCATGGAGCAGTTAACGGCGACGGTAAAACAGAACGCAGATAACGCACGTCAGGCTTCTCACCTGGCACAAACCGCATCCGAAACCGCGCTGCAGGGCGGTAAAGTGGTGGATGGCGTGGTGACCACCATGCAGGAAATTGCCGGCAGTTCGAAGAAAATCGCAGACATTATCAGCGTTATCGACGGCATTGCTTTCCAGACCAATATTCTGGCGCTTAACGCTGCCGTAGAAGCGGCGCGTGCCGGTGAGCAGGGCCGTGGCTTTGCCGTGGTGGCGGGTGAAGTCCGCAGTCTGGCACAGCGCAGTGCTCAGGCAGCAAAAGAGATCAAAGGGTTAATCGAAGATTCAGTGGCGCGCGTTAACAGCGGCTCGCTTCAGGTTGAAAGCGCGGGCAGCACTATGAATAACATCGTGGGCGCGGTAACACGCGTGACCGATATCATGGGCGAAATCGCTTCTGCATCTGACGAGCAAAGTCGCGGCATCGATCAGGTGGGCCAGGCCGTAACAGAAATGGATCGTGTGACACAGCAGAACGCCTCGCTGGTCGAAGAGTCAGCCGCCGCGGCCGCCGCGCTGGAGCAACAGGCCAGCGCCCTGTCCCAGGCCGTATCCGTCTTTAAAATCTCGCGCGTTTAAGTTTCCCCAACCTCTTTTTACGGCCAGCGTGAACCTGTCTTCACGCTGGCCGTAAAGTTCCGCACGTCCGGGCCGATAAACAGAATCGAATTGCTAATGAATGAGGTTTCTATGTTTAGTCGAGTACGTGTTGTCTCCGGTCTTCTCTGTGTATTGGCACTGTTCGCGCTACTGCAAATTTTTTCGGGTGGCGTGTTCTATAAGACGGTGACAGAAGATAAAGAAAATTTTGCCTATAACCAACGTCTGAGTACGCTTCAACGCGCCATGGGCACCTCTTGGGTCGCACTGGTACAGGCGCGAAATACCTTAAACCGCGCCGGGATCCGTTATTTGCAGGATGGGCAAATGGCCGGCTCAGGTGCCACCGTTAAAGAGCTGGTGGCGCTGGCAGATAGTGAATTAAAGCGTGCGGAAGAAGGCTATGCCATGTTCAATGCCAATCTTTCTGAGAAAGGCAAAAGTGCAGAAAACGTACTGACGCTGCAGGCAAACTATAAGCAATTCCATGACGGACTCGCGGAACTGATCGTATTTCTTGGCAACGGTAACTTTAAAGGGTTTGTAGACCAGCCGACGCAGAGCTATCAGGACAAATTCCAGAAAGACTACGATGCCTGGCTTAACTACAACCTTCAACTCAGTCAGCAGGGCGTGGATGCCAACAATGCCGCCTATCAACGCATGATTATGCTGGTTGTAGGGACGCTGTTGGTCACGCTGTTGGTGATTGTGCTGGTCTGGAACCTGATGCGCAGCCTGCTTATTCGACCGCTCAAAGAGAGCATTGAACATATTCAGCACATCGCAGGCGGCGATCTCACGCAGCCCATCAACATTAGCGTACGTAATGAAATTGGCGATCTGCTGACCTCGCTGCAGGACATGCAACGTTCTCTGGTGCGCACCGTCAGCACCGTGCGAGACGGCGCAGATGCAATTTATACCGGGGCCAGCGAAATCGCCGTCGGTAATAACGATCTTTCTTCCCGAACCGAACAGCAGGCGGCATCGCTGGAGCAAACGGCGGCCAGCATGGAAGAACTTACCGCGACCGTAAAACAAAATGCGGAAAATGCCCGTCAGGCTTCAAAGCTGGCGCTGAATGCCTCTGAAACCGCGCAACAGGGTGGCAAAGTCGTTGATGGCGTGGTCACGACCATGAAAGAAATTGCCGGCAGCTCACGGAAAATTGCGGACATTATCAGCGTCATTGATGGTATCGCTTTCCAGACCAACATCCTGGCGTTGAACGCAGCGGTTGAAGCCGCGCGAGCTGGCGAACAGGGACGAGGCTTTGCCGTGGTAGCCGGTGAGGTTCGTAACCTTGCCCAGCGCAGCGCACAGGCGGCAAAAGAGATTAAAGGCCTGATTGAAGACTCCGTTGGTCGCGTTAACACCGGCTCAGTGCTGGTTGAAAGCGCGGGCGATACCATGAATGAGATCGTCAGTGCGGTGACGCGCGTGACCGACATCATGGGTGAAATTGCCTCTGCATCCGACGAACAGAGCCGTGGTATCGACCAGGTCGGTCAGGCAGTGACGGAGATGGATCGCGTAACACAACAGAACGCCTCGCTGGTGGAAGAGTCTGCTGCAGCCGCTGCGGCGCTGGAAGATCAGGCCAGTAACTTAAAACAAGCGGTTTCTGCCTTCAATATTGGTAAAGAAATTGTCACGCAGGCCGTTAACAAGACTACGGCGGCAAAAAATTTACGTTTAGAAAGTCCGTCAGAAGGCATTCGCCAGCCATCACCGCGCGGTGATGAGAACTGGGAAACCTTTTAATTGCCTGGATGGCCCAGCCGCTGAGACGCGGTTGGGCGTAGCAGCAGATGTTCAACAGGTTTAGTTCAGGCCAGGTGCAAAGATGAAGAAATCGACGTTATTAGATCAACCGGAAGCGACGACGCTGCTGTCACAAATGGTGCAGCGTCTGCCCCTGTCCGATACCCATTTTCGCCGTATCAGCCAGCTCATCTATCAGCGTGCGGGTATCGTGCTGGCCGATCACAAGCGCGAGATGGTTTACAACCGTCTGGTTCGTCGTCTGCGCACGCTGAATATCGATGATTTTGGTCGCTATCTGGCCCTGCTGGAAAATGATCCAAACAGTGCTGAGTGGCAGGCGTTTATTAATGCGTTAACCACTAACCTGACAGCGTTTTTCCGCGAGGCGCATCATTTTCCAATCCTTGCGGAGCATGCACGTAAACGTCAGGGAAATTTTAGCGTCTGGAGTACGGCAGCGTCCACCGGCGAAGAACCTTACTCTATCGCGATTACGTTGGCTGAAACCTTAGGCATGGGACCGGGTAAATTCCAGGTACATGCCAGCGATATCGATACCCAGGTTTTGGAGAAAGCCGTGGCGGGCGTTTACCGTCAGGAAGAGCTGCGTACGCTGTCGCCCGCGCAGTTACAGCGTTTCTTTTTACGCGGTACAGGTCCACATGCTGGCATGGTTCGTGTCCGTTCCGAACTGGCGAACATGGTGAACTATACCCAGCTTAACCTGCTGGCAAATGACTGGGCCTTACCGGGACCGTTCGATGCGATCTTCTGCCGCAACGTAATGATCTATTTCGATAAAGAAACACAAGAAAAAATTCTACGTCGTTTTGTTCCTCTGCTTAAGCCCGGCGGCATTCTCTTTGCCGGACACTCAGAGAACTTCAGCCAGATTAGTAAAGAGTTTTGGCTGCGTGGGCAAACCGTGTATGGACTGACGAAGGAAAGATGATGAGCAAAATTACCGTGATGTGCGTAGATGACTCTGCGCTGATGCGGCAACTGATGACCGAAATCATCAACAGTCATCCTGATATGGAAATGGTGGCTACGGCCCCGGATCCGTTAGTGGCACGCGATCTGATTAAACAGTTTAATCCGCAGGTGTTAACGCTGGATGTTGAAATGCCGCGCATGGACGGCCTGGACTTTCTTGAAAAACTGATGCGTTTACGGCCCATGCCCGTGGTCATGGTGTCATCCCTGACGGGACAGGGCTCAGAAATCACGCTGCGCGCGCTGGAGTTAGGTGCGATCGATTTCGTGACGAAGCCGCAGCTAGGCATTCGTGAAGGCATGCTGGCCTATAGCCAGATGATTGGCGACAAAATTCGCGCGGCGGCCCGGGCGCGCCTGCATGTTCGTAACGTCATGCCCGCGCCGGTCACGCTGAAAGCCGGCCCGTTGCTGAGTAGTGAAAAGTTGATTGCCATTGGTTCATCAACCGGCGGCACAGAGGCGATTCGCCACGTTTTACAGCCGTTACCGGCCACCAGTCCGGCACTGCTGATTACGCAACATATGCCACCGGGCTTTACCCGATCTTTTGCCGAGCGGCTGAACAAGCTGTGCCAGATCACGGTGAAAGAAGCGGAAGATGGCGAGCGTATTCTTCCCGGCCATGCCTACATCGCGCCTGGCGCAATGCACATGGAACTGGGGCGCAGCGGGGCGAACTACGTGGTGAAGCTGAATGAAGGCCCCCCGGTTAACCGGCATAAACCTTCAGTGGATGTCTTGTTTAAATCGGTTGCGATTAACGCCGGGCGTAATGCCGTCGGCGTCATCCTGACCGGTATGGGTAACGATGGGGCAGCAGGCATGCTGGAAATGCATCGTGCCGGCGCCTGGACCATCGCGCAAAATGAAGCAAGTTGTGTCGTTTTTGGCATGCCACGCGAGGCGATAGCCAGCGGTGGCGTGAGCGAAGTAGTAGATTTAAGCAACATCAGCCAGCACATGCTGGCGAAAATTAGCGCCGGACAGGCATTGCGTATATAACCAGGCCCGTCCTGCCGGGCGAGATAACACAGGAGTAGATATGGCTGATAAAAACATGCGCTTTTTGGTAGTGGACGACTTCAATACGATGCGTCGTATTGTACGTAACCTGCTGAAAGAGCTTGGTTTCAATAACGTAGAAGAAGCGGAAGACGGCGTTGATGCGCTAGGCAAGCTGAAAGCAGGTGGTTTCGATTTCGTTATCTCTGACTGGAACATGCCAAATATGGATGGCCTGCAACTGCTGCAGACTATTCGTGCCGATGCTGCCATGGCGAGCCTGCCAGTTTTAATGGTGACGGCAGAAGCGAAGAAAGAAAACATTATTGCTGCCGCTCAGGCGGGTGCAAGCGGCTATGTAGTCAAGCCGTTTACTGCAGCCACGCTTGAAGAAAAGCTGGGCAAAATTTTTGAAAAACTGGGTATGTAAGGAGATGTGATGAGCGACCTTCCGAAATCAGCTGAGCAAGCCGCGGCACACGATATCATTTCCCGCATCGGTTCACTGACCCGCATGCTGCGTGACAGTCTGCGTGAGCTGGGGCTGGATCAGGCCATTGCAGAAGCTGCTGAAGCCATTCCTGACGCCCGCGACCGTCTGGACTATGTAGTGCAAAAGACCGCTCAGGCGGCCGACAGGGCGCTGAACAGCGTCGAAGCAGCGCAACCGCACCAGGACAAAATGGAAGCGGGCGCGATTGCGCTGAAAGGACGCTGGGATGCGTGGTTTGAAAATCCAATTGAACTTGCCGACGCGCGCGAGCTGGTGACGGATACGCGTGAGTATTTAGGGGAAGTGCCTACGCACACCTCTTTTACTAACAAGCAGTTGCTCGACATCATGATGGCGCAGGATTTCCAGGACCTTACTGGTCAGGTCATCAAGCGCATGATGGATGTGATCCAGGAAATCGAGCGCCAGCTGTTGATGGTGCTGCTGGAAAACATGCCAGAAGTGAGCGCCGAGAAACGTCAGGTTGGCACCACGCTGCTTAACGGACCTCAGGTCAATGCCGCTGCGCCAGGCGTCGTGGCGAATCAGGACCAGGTTGATGACCTGCTGGACAGCCTGGGTTTCTAACCGCGAGTCTGTCTGGTCATCGCCGATCCGTTAACGGTTGGCGATTGCCGCCCCTTCTAAGATGGCCTGTTTCTGACAGGCCACTTCTCTTTTCTCTTTTGCCATCCGTGAAAGAGCGCGCATTTTTCACGTTTTATCCACGCTTTAACCAAACCCAAATTTGGCATTCTATGCTCAGAATTCCTGCCAACCGAGGTTTGTGGTGTCAGAAAATAGCGACGAAGAAAAAACAGAATCGCCCACGGCCCACCGACTTGAGAAAGCACGTGAAGAAGGCCAGATTCCGCGTTCGCGCGAGTTGACCTCATTACTGATGCTGTTAGCCGGCATCATGATTTTATGGGTCGGCGGTGCCATGATGGCCCACCGGCTGGCCGCGATGGTGTCAACCGGATTACGATTTGACCATGCCATGGTGACCGATGACAAAATCATCATTGCGCATGTGGGCAATCTGATTATGCAGGCCATTGCGGCGCTGCTCCCGCTGCTGGGCGGGCTGGTTCTGGTCGCGATTGCCTCGCCAATGCTGCTGGGCGGCGTGGTGATCAGTGGAAAATCCATTAAGGTCGATTTTGGCAAACTGAACCCGCTGTCTGGTTTAAAGCGTATGTTTGCCGCTCAGGCCTGGACCGAACTGTTTAAAGGCATCCTGAAGACTATTCTGGTCGGTTGTGTTGCAGGCTGGTACGTCTGGAGCCATTGGCCCGATATGCTGCGTCTGATTGCCGAATCACCGACAACGGCACTGATTCACGGCATGGATATGATTGCCATCTGCTGCTCGCTGGTCATGCTCGGGTTGATCCCCATGGTGGGGTATGACGTTTTCTGGCAACTGTACAGCCATTTTAAAAAGCTGCGCATGTCGCGTCAGGAAATTCGTGATGAACATAAACAGCAAGAGGGTGATCCGCACGTGAAAGGGCGCATCCGCCAGCAGATGCGCGCAGCCGCCCGACGTCGCATGATGGCCGATGTTCCCAAAGCCGATGTTATCGTCACCAACCCAACGCACTACTCGGTTGCCTTGCAATATAACGAGAAAAAGATGAGCGCGCCGAAGGTCATCGCCAAGGGCGCAGGGGATATTGCCTTACGCATTCGTGAACTGGGCGCGGAACACCGTATTCCGGTTCTGGAAGCGCCGCCACTGGCGCGTGCGCTGTACCGACATACTGAAATTGGACAACACATTCCGGGTGCGCTCTATGGCGCCGTCGCGGAAGTGCTGGCCTGGGTCTGGCAGCTACGTCGCTGGAAGCGCGAAGGCGGCCTGATCCCGGTAAAACCTAAAGACCTGCCGGTCCCGGCAGAGATGGACTTTGCAGGAGAGAACACAAACGATGGCTAATCTGGCCGCTAAATTACGCCTACCGGGCAACTTCAAAGATATGCAGTGGCAGGTGCTTGCTGGCCCGGTACTGATCATCATGATTTTATCGATGATGGTTCTGCCGTTACCGCCATTCATCCTTGATCTGTTGTTCACCTTCAACATCGCCTTGTCGATCATGGTGCTGCTGGTGGCGATGTTTACCCAGCGCACGCTGGAGTTTGCGGCGTTTCCAACCATCCTGCTGTTTTCGACCTTGCTGCGCCTGGCGCTTAACGTTGCCTCAACCCGTATCATTTTACTGGACGGCCACACCGGGGCCGCCGCCGCCGGACGGGTGGTGGAAGCCTTTGGCCACTTCCTGGTCGGGGGCAACTTTGCCATCGGTATTGTGGTGTTTATCATCCTGGTGATTATCAACTTTATGGTTATCACCAAAGGTGCTGGCCGTATCGCTGAAGTGGGCGCGCGCTTTGTTCTTGACGGGATGCCCGGTAAGCAGATGGCCATCGACGCCGACCTGAATGCCGGTCTGATCGGTGAAGATGAAGCGAAACGCCGCCGTGCTGAAGTCACCCAGGAAGCCGACTTCTACGGTTCAATGGACGGTGCCAGTAAGTTCGTACGTGGTGATGCCATCGCCGGCATTTTGATCATGGTAATCAACGTGATTGGCGGGCTGTTGGTCGGTATCGTGCAGCACGGCATGGATGCAGGACATGCGGCAGAAACCTATACGTTGCTGACTATCGGTGATGGTCTGGTTGCTCAGATCCCGGCGCTGGTTATCTCGACTGCGGCGGGTGTTATTGTGACGCGCGTGGCAACCGATCAGGACGTCGGCGAGCAGATGGTTGGCCAGCTGTTTAAAGATCCTCGCGTACTGATGCTGAGCGGCGGCGTAATCGGTTTGCTGGGCCTGGTGCCGGGCATGCCGAACTTCGTTTTCCTGCTGTTTACGGCGGCCTTACTGGGGCTGGCATGGTGGTTACGCGGCCGCGAAATGCAGCCGAAAAAGAGTGTCGAATCACCCAGCAGCCTCACCAAATCTATGGAAACACCCGCATCGGCCGAGGCGTCCTGGACCGATGTTCAGCTGGAAGATACCCTGGGAATGGAAGTGGGCTATCGCCTGATTCCGATGGTCGATCATAATCAAAACGGTGAACTGCTGGGGCGTATCCGCAGTATCCGTAAGAAGGTGGCGCAGGACGTCGGCTTCCTGCCACCGGTGGTGCATATCCGTGACAATATGGAATTACCGCCGGCCCGCTATCGCATTTTGATGAAGGGCGTAGAAATTGGCAGTGGTGACGCGTATCCGGGGCGCTGGATGGCGATTAACCCCGGCACCGCAGCGGGCACCTTGCCGGGTGAAGCCACCGTCGATCCGGCGTTTGGCCTGGCGGCCGTGTGGATTGATGGCGCGCTGAAAGAGCAGGCCCAGATCCAGGGCTTTACCGTGGTCGAAGCCAGTACGGTGGTGGCAACCCATCTTAATCATCTGATAGGTCAGTATGCCAGCGAGCTGTTTGGTCGCCAGGAGGCGCAACAGCTGCTAGATCGCGTCTCGTCTGAAATGCCTAAACTGACTGAAGATCTGGTGCCGGGCGTCATTACCCTGACAACCCTGCATAAAGTGCTGCAAAACCTGCTGGTGGAGCGCGTCTCTATTCGCGACATGCGCACCATCATTGAAACGCTGGCAGAGCACGCGCCGGTTCAAAGCGATCCGCAGGAGTTGACCAGCGTGGTGCGTGTCGCGTTGGGTCGTGCAATCACCCAACAATGGTTCCCGGGCAACGGTGAAGTTCAGGTTATTGGCCTGGATGCTACGCTGGAACGCCTGTTACTGCAGGCTCTGCAGGGCGGTGGTGGGCTGGAGCCGGGCCTTGCCGATCGTCTGCTGGCCCAGACGCAGGAAGCCTTACAGCGTCAGGAGATGATGGGCGCGCCGCCGGTCTTACTGGTAAACCATCCATTACGTGCGTTACTGGCGCGCTTCCTGCGTCGCAACATGCCGCAGCTGGTGGTGCTGTCCAACATGGAATTAAGCGACAATCGTCAGATTCGCATGACCGCCACCATCGGAGGCAAACAATGAGATCGATGATGCTGTTTGCACTGCTCCTGCCGCTGTTTGCCCAGGCCACTGACGGCGCCTGGAGCGCCAGCGCGGCGGGCCCGCTGATGGCCAATCGTGGTAGCTGGCAATCCTCACAGCCCTTAACGCCGCCGGGCGACGTAAAAGGGGCAATGACCGTGGTGAACTGGCGCTATCAGCTCACCCGGCCTGCGCCATCGGGCCTGCAGGTCCGGCTTTGTGCGGCGCAGCGCTGTACCGAACTGGACGGTGCCAACGGCGCGACGCGGGGTCTGACCGGCGTGACCGCGGATGAAACATTGCATATGGTGTTTGGTTTCGCTGGAAGCGGCAGCTTACCGCCCGGGCTGAAAGTGGTCAGCACAGACGTGACGGTTAATTACCAGTAAGCCTGATTATTCCATTGTTAAGACAGACCGGCAGCGATCGTGCAGGCGTGCACGATCGCTGCCGGTCTGCATAATGAAGCCATTTTCGCATTGAATCAGTCTGTGCTTCGCAGCAGAAAACGAGAGATCAACCCGCCCGCCACACCGCCCACCATCGGCACCAGCCAGAACACCCACAGCTGCTGCAAGGCCCAGGTTCCCTGGAACAGCGCCATCGCCGTACTGCGCGCCGGGTTTACCGACGTATTGGTCACGGGGATGCTAATTAAATGAATAAGTGTTAAGGCCAGGCCAATGGCGATGGGCGCGAAACCCGCAGGCGCGCGTTTATCGGTCGCCCCCTGAATAATGATCAGGAAAAAGGCGCTGAGTAGCAGTTCAGTGACCACTGCGGCACAAAGGCTGTAGCCCCCGGGAGAGTGTTCGCCAAAGCCGTTAGCCGCGAACCCGCTGGTGGTGGCATCAAAATCAGACTGACCACTTGCAATCACATACAGCACGGCCGCCGCCGCGATACCGCCCGCGACCTGCATAATGATATAGGGCAAAATAGCCTGATATCCGATACGGCCGCCCGCCCATAAACCCAGCGTGACGGCAGGATTAAAATGGCCGCCCGAAAGATGACCCACAGCAAAAGCCATCGTCAGCACGGCAAGGCCGAAAGCCAGAGCCACTCCGGCAAAGCCAATCCCGGTTTGCGGAAAGGTTGCCGCCAGCAGGGCGCTTCCACAACCCGCCAAGACTAACCAGAATGTGCCGATGAATTCGGCAAACGCTTTTTTAATCATCAACTTAGTTTCCTTTCTCGTTAACAGGTCAAGACCTGATGAAATGCGGGCTTATAGTAGAGCGCGCGCATCAGAAAGGAATAACCCCATGATCTTACGCAGATAAACAGGACATTATGGCGGCATAGGCCAGTTTGTCCGTTGCTATGCATCATGATGTCTGGTTTTCAGGCGATAGCGGGCCGATTCATATCGTGGGCAGAGCAGGCGGCGAAAACAGCGGTCGCGGAAATCATGACGCGGCGGCGGGGAAGGCAGGGAAGGCAGGCGCCGGGCCACGGTGGGCACTCAGCGCCTGAAGAGGTTACATGCGATCGACGGTTTTGATACCCAGCGTGTCCAGCCCCAGTTTCAGGGTTTTGGCGGTCAGGGCAGCAATCTGTAACCGGCTCTGACGGGTCGCTTCATCTTCGGCCGCCAGAATCGGGCAATGCTCGTAGAAGCCGGAGAACAGGCCAGCCACGTCATAGAGGTACGCACACATCACATGCGGCGTGCCGTCACGGGCAACCTGAGTAATGACTTCTTCAAACTGCAGTAGGCGTGTAGCCAGCAGGGCTTCACGATCGTCCGTCAGGGTGATGTCGGCCTGAATCGCGTCGGCTTCAATACCGGCCTTACGGAATACCGACAGGACACGCGTGTAAGCGTACTGCATATAAGGCGCGGTGTTACCTTCAAACGCCAGCATGTTGTCCCAGTCAAAGATATAATCCGTGGTGCGGCTCTTTGACAGATCGGCATATTTTACAGCGCTGACGCCGACGACTTCCGCAAGTGCACGCCGCTCTTCTTCGCTCATCTCCGGGTTTTTTTCGCTGACCAGCGAGTAAGCACGATCGTAAGCTTCATCCAGTAGATCCGAAAGTTTGATGGTGCCGCCGCTGCGGGTCTTAAACGGACGACCGTCTTTACCCAGCATCATGCCAAATGCATGGTGCTCAAGCGGCACAGATTCAGGCACATAACCGGCTTTACGCACGATGGTCCACGCCTGCTGTAAATGCTGATGCTGGCGCGAGTCGATGTAGTAAATCACCCGATCGGCATGCAGCGTTTCGTAGCGGTATTTGGCGCAGGCAATATCGGTAGTGGTGTAAAGATAGCCGCCGTCTTTCTTCTGAATGATGACGCCCATAGGCTCACCTTCTTTATTCTGGTATTCATCCAGAAAGACCACGGTCGCACCTTCGCTCTCTACGGCTAACCCTTTCGCTTTCAGGTCGGCAACTATACCCGGCAGCATGTCGTTGTAAAGGCTCTCGCCCATGACATCTTTGCGGGTCAGCGTGACGTTAAGGCGGTCATAGATATGCTGGTTCTGGCTCATGGTGATATCAACCAGCTTTTTCCACATCTGACGGCAGTAGTCATCGCCGCCTTGTAACTTCACCACGTAGCGACGTGCGCGCTCAGCAAATTCCGGATCTTCATCGTAGGTGCGCTTGGCTTCACGGTAAAACCCTTCTAAGTCAGCCAGCGCCATTTCGGCATGGTTTTCGTTCTGCTGTTTCTCAAGGAAAGCTATCAGCATACCGAACTGCGTTCCCCAGTCGCCAACGTGGTTGGCACGGATGACGTTATGGCCCAGAAACGCCAGAGTGCGGACAGCGGCATCACCAATAATGGTGGAGCGGACGTGGCCGACGTGCATTTCTTTCGCGACGTTCGGGGCAGAGTAATCTACGACGATAGTCTGAGGTTCAACGCGGGCGACGCCGAGTCGCGGATGCTGCAGGGCATTCCTGGCATGTTCTGCCAGCCAGCCACGATCGAGAAAGATGTTAATAAACCCGGGTCCGGCAATCTCAACCTTGCTGGCAATACCGGTAAGATCCAGATGTTGAATAACAGTTTCAGCTAATTGTCGCGGCGCCTGGCCCAGTTTTTTAGCCACGGCCATGATGCCGTTTGCCTGATAATCACCAAACTGAACTTTGGCCGACTGGCGAACCTGAGGTTCGCAATCGGAGGGAGCACCAGCCAGCACCATAGCCTGACTGACTTTTGCGGAAAGAAGCGCCTGAATATTCACCGGGTTACCTTACATATGCTAAGAAAAGCACGCTGACAGCGCAGCGCGCTTCATCCTCATTCTGCCGGAGGCGATAACCAGAGTCATCACCAGGCAGAACGGAAAAAAATGAGGGGAAAAGTATACGTGAATTGTCAGCTTGAGTCAGTAACTGGATAAACGCGGAGAAACAGAGCTGAGAATGTTCCCAAAGGATTAGCGGCGGCGCGCGCGGCGCGCATTTTTAACGCTTTTGTCTTCTCGCACCTTCCAGTGGCGCGCAAGGGCAAATCCCATCAGTGCGATCAATGTTGCCACTACGATGAGCATAGTCATAAAAACTTTCCTTATAATGGTATTGATGCAAATTTATAAGAAAGGTGACGCGGCTGCAATCATGTTGGCGCTAAATGGAAATTGTCTTATGGCATTAATTAACGTCAATTTAAACAGATGGTTAGGTGGTTTTTGTCAACTTAAGGGTGGATCTAAAAAGAAGATAAGTCTGAATTGAAAGCGTAATTTATCTGCTTTAATGGAAAAGAATCACGTAAATAAGATGAATCTCACCATTATGTCGTTTAGGATTTAATGCTAACAATGAGTTACGATATTTAAGTCTGTAAATTTTAGAGGGGCAGAGGCAACCGTGAGCACCACCTTTCCATCAGAACTGGACGATTTACGCGAAGATTTGGCCGCTTTCGAACAACGGTTACAAAGTTTTTCACAGCGACTCGGATTAGATAATGCCGGACTCGATGTCGATCATGTCGCGGTTCGCTGTCACCAGAACACCACCGCCGAACGTTGGCAGCAGGGTCTGGCGAAAATGGGCCAGCAATTTTCGGCAGCGATGATCAATGGTCGTCCTGTCTGCCTGTTCAAACTGCATCAGCCGCTCCAGATTGCCGGCTGGCATATCGACGTGGTGGAGTTACCCTGGCCCGGCGAGAAACGCTATCGCCATGAAGGCTGGGAGCATGTGGAAGTGGTATTAAGGGGCGAGCCAGAAACGCTTGGGATGCGGGCAATGGCGTTGCTGTCCGACCATGCACTGTCCCAACCCGGTATTTCGTTCAAGACCAGCTCGCCAAAAGGGGAAAATGAACGTTTGCCTAATCCTACCCTCGCAGTAACCGACGGGGAAACCACGATAAAGTTTCACCCGTGGAGCCTCGAAGAGATCGTGGCCAGTGAGCAGTCTTAACCCAGGGCGTCAACCGCGCGTTTAAGCCGCTTTGCCGCTTCTTCCAGCAGCGCGCGTGGGCAACCGAAGTTGATACGCACGAAACGATCATCGCCAAAATCGCGACCCGGTGAGAAACCCAGCCCGTACTTTTCAAAATAGAGTGCCGGGCTGGCAACCGGCAATGCGCTGGCATCAATCCAGCCAAGATAGCTGCCTTCTGGTGACACCATCGAGAGTCCGGGGAGCGCATTGACCTGTTCAACCAGCCAGTCACGATTACCGCGCAGATAGTCCAGCTGTGCATCAAGCCAGTCATCATTGTCGCGCCAGGCAACCTCTGCGGCCACCAGTGCCAGAATATCAACCGAGGGAACGATGCCCTGGCGGACGGCGTTGAAACGTTCACGCAGTACCGGGTCAGGGATGATGGCGACGGATGCGCCCAGGCCGGCGATGTTAAAGGTTTTCGAGGGCGAAAGCAGCGTGACGCTGCGCCGGGCGGCATCGTCGCTCAGGGAGGCGAACGGGATGTGTTGCAGGCCCTCTGTTAACAGCAGGTCGCAATGGATTTCGTCAGAACAGACAATCAGGTCGTGCTGCTGGGCAAACGCCAGTTGGGCCTCCAGCTCTTCCCGGCGATAAACCGTACCGCCAGGATTCTGGGGATTGCACAGCATCAACAGCTTTTTGTCCTGCATTTTCCCTTCGGCCGCGCTCAGGTCCATGACCCAGCGCCCGTCCTGTAATATTAATGGCAGACTCAGCTGGTCGCGTTCCGCCAGTTTAGCGGCAGAGCGAAAAGGGGGATAAATCGGTAAGGGTGCCACGGTACCTTGCGGTGGCTGAGTAAAGGCGCGGACCGACAGATTTAAGCCGCAGACAACGCCGGGCAAGACAACAACCCATTCGGGATCGACCTGCCAGTGATAACGTGATGCACAGCGGGCGATAAGGGCCGCAATCAACCCCTGGGGCTTATCGCCATAGCCGAAAACGCCGTGGTCAACGCGGGCTTTAATGGCTTCAATGATACGCTCAGGCGATCGGAAATCCGTATCGGCGACCCACAGTGGCAGAATATCCTGACCCGCATATTTGTGCCATTTAAGACTATCACTGTGACGGCGGTCTATCCGTTGGTCAAAATTGAATGTCATAGTTAGTTTTCCACGTAAACTGTTCTAAGGGATAAGCGTACCTGACGAATTTGGCGTGAACAGGAAGCCATGTAAAGGAGAAGACAATGACGACACTGGAAATTTGTTGCTATGGGGTGGATTGTGCATTAACCGCCCAGCAGGCGGGAGCCGATCGCATAGAGCTTTGCGCCGCGCCGCGTGAAGGCGGGCTGACGCCTTCTGCAGGCATGCTGGAGGTCGCCCGTCGTGACATTTCAGTTCCGGTGCATCCTATTGTTCGCCCTCGCGGTGGCGACTTTTGCTATTCCAGCCGTGAATTTGAAACGATGAAGTCAGACGTGGCGCGTATCCGTGAGCTGGGTTTTCCCGGCATCGTTCTGGGCATGCTGGATGAAGATGCCAATATCCATGCCAGTCAGATGCGACAAATCATGGCCCTGTGCGACGGGATGGCGGTGACTTTTCACCGCGCCTTCGATCTGTGCCATCGGCCCAAGCGTTCGCTTGATGTGCTGACGGATTTTGGCGTCAGGCGCATCCTGACATCTGGCCAGCAACAAAGCGCGGAAAACGGAATTGCATTATTGAGGGAACTTAATGAATACAGCGCAGGTCCAATCATTATGGCCGGTGCTGGCGTTCGCCTCAGCAACCTGCAAAAGTTTCTGGATGCGGATATTCGCGAGGTACACAGCTCGGCCAGCCACCTTGTGGCATCCCCGATGCGCTACCGTAAAGTGGGTGTTTCCATGTGTTCCGAAGCCGAAATTGATGAGTTCAGCCGCTACTGCGTCGATGGCGATGTCGTTGAGGCAATGAAAAGTGTGATGCAAATGAATACCGCCCGGGTGGCTTGACTCATGACCAGTTTTGCCGCGCAGCACGCCGATTGATGACGTGATGTTTGCAAGTACCAAACCCCAGTAAATTTGCTGGGGTATTTTTTGCCCAAAATTCCTTCAGCGCCCTTTATCGTCGTGCCCGCGAGGCTGAATTCAGTCGCTGCTGGCGCTGAGAGAAGAATTCCGCTTTCCATCATCCGTCGGTTCCTGCTATTTAGGGTAAACTGTTTACGACATTGACGTCCGAGGTGCACACCATGCGATGCGTTCTGCTGTCCGCTGTGATTACGTTATTCTCCTTTCCCGCCGCCTGGGCCGCAGCCTCATGTCAGCCATACAGTAAAGCGGTGACCAACAGCAATAACTGGATCCTGCTGGGCGGCAGTGCCAAAGGTCAGGTGCGTCAGGTGATCGCCGGCGAGTTTGGTAAAGACGTCAACTCACAGAAACGGGTACTGGGGCAGTTTGATCGCTGTGGCGATCTGCTGGTGGCGGACATCAGCTATGACAAAAATGAGCGTAACGTCATCCTGAGCATGGAACAGCACCTGGTTCGGGTTCAGGACGGCTGGGTTGCGGAATATGCCTATCTGGTTAAAGTCATCAAGCAGGGCAGTGAAGTGGTGGTCGATAACCGTCAGGGCACCATTCAGTGGCAGAAGGGCAAAAACGGCAACATCATCAGCGCATCGGATAAATTTATCAGCATGGGTAAAGACGGGTTTACGGATACGACTTACCGTTATGATAAACGTTTCCACTTACTAAAAAGTATTGCGCGAGGTACCGATCCCGTCAGCAACGGGGAATACCGTTATGAGTGGAATCCACAAGGCCTGGTCACCCGTTCGACCTCTGCCCGCCGCAAAGATACCTACACCTATGATAACCAGTGGCGGGAACGGCGCCTGAATGGCACCGCAACGACAGACGTCAGCACATTGCGCACCGTGGATGAATGCCAGTTCTGGGATGAGAAGGGCAACTGCACGCTGAGTTATCTGAATGAAACGGAAGTGTTCGAGAAAGGGACGATTCAACGCCACCTCAGCGCAGTCTATAAATACCAGTACTGGGATAAACCCGCTGAGGTGACGGAATAGCCGTTATTTTACCGTTTGACTGAACGCATCCAGCCCCAGCAGCGCATGGGCAATTTGCTCCGGTGCCAGGTTGGGGTTAAGGTTTTTCAGCGTATCGCCTTCACTGTTTGCCAGTGCGCCTATTTTCACCAGATTTTCCCAGCTTTCGCCCTCCAGATGCATCTCTTTCAGGGTGGTGGGCATCTTGATCGAGCGATAGAAACGGATGTAGCGTGCGATCTCCTCGTCCGGACGCTGCTCCAGCACCATCTGGGTTAAGGTACCGTAGGCCACTTTCTCGCCGTGGGTGAGATGATGGATATCGCCTTCAATAGCAGTAAAACCATTGTGAATGGCGTGCGCAGCTGCCAGGCCGGCATTTTCGAATCCCAGGCCCGACAGCAAGGTATTCGCTTCCACCACCGCTTCCACCGCCGGCGTCACGCGTTTTTCCGAAACGGCAACATAGGCACTGTAACCCCAGGTCAGCAGGGTTTCCTCACAGGCACGGGCGATGGCCAGCCCGGCAATGGTCGGATCGCCATTGACCATCGATTTGGCATGGCTGCGGGCCACCGCCTGGGCTTCCACCCAGGTTGCGAGGCCATCCGCAATGCCCGAGGCAAACAGGCGGGCAGGCGCGGCGGCACAGACGGCGGTATCCACCAGCACCAGATCGGGGTTCTTATTGTAGAAGCGGTAGCTCTCAAACACGCCGCTGTCAGAATAGATAACGGAGAGTGCGCTACAGGGCGCATCGGTAGAGGCAATCGTGGGAACGATCACCACCGGTTGTTGGATCTCATCAGCCACTGCCTTAACGGTATCCAGCGTTTTACCGCCGCCTAGCCCGATGACCACGTTGCAGTTCTGCTGTTGCGCCTGCTGGCTCAACCGGGTGATTTCATTACTGGACGCCTCGCCGTTGAACTGCTGGCGCACCACGTTCACGCCCGCCTTTGTGAGCGTGGCCTGAGCCCGTTCACCAATCAGTCCCCAGACGACATCGTCCGCGACCACAAAAGCCTGAGTACCCAGTTCGGTGACGTAGCTCCCCAGTTCATCGAGTACGCCTGCACCTTGCACATATTTGCGCGGTGACGAGAAAATAAATTTCATAAACGTTGCTCCTGATTGCATAAATCATGGCCGTGACCGGCCCGTTGATAAAGCCCTTAAAAGGGTAGCAGCTAATGGGGTTTTGCTGGCTGTACAGACAAAAAACCGCTTGTTATTGTGAGCGGATGTTTACCGGGGATACGCTTATGACGGCTTCGTTGCTCTCTTTCCTGCTGGCTATTATTATTTTGACCCTGACGCCGGGCTTTGATACGGCGTTGATCCTGCGATCGGCCGCCGCACAGGGCTGGCAGCGTGCCAGTGCCACGGCGCTGGGCGTGGCAACCGGCTGTTTGCTCTGGGGCATTGCGGTAGGGCTGGGATTAGGCGCGCTGCTGCTGGCGTCGGAGATGGCTTATAACCTGCTGAAGTGGGCTGGCGCCGCTTACCTCCTCTATCTGGGCATTAAGCTGCTGTGGCATCCGCGCGCCCAAAGCGTGTCAATGCATGCCGAGGCCGCGGCTCAGCAACGTCATCTTGCCTGCTTCACGCGTGGATTATTGGGGAATCTGCTGAATCCCAAGGTGGGCGTTTTCTATGTGACTTTTTTGCCCCAGTTCATTCCGCAGGGCGCCTCTGTCCCGATCTGGTGCAGCCTGATGGCGTTGACGCATATGCTGGTGGGGTTGGCCTGGAGCACGGTGCTGATCGGCAGCAGCCACTATTTTGCTGAGCAGTTAAAACGGCCACGAATAGTCAAAATCATGGACCGTTTAACGGGCTGCGTCTTTATTGGTTTTGCGGCGAAACTGGCGCTGTCTCGCCGCTGAGGATCAGGGTTTGGTGGCAACCAGAACGGCGCGCAGCGGTGCGGGATAACCTTCAACGGTTTTGCTGCTGTCGTCGGGATCCAGAAACTCGGCCAGTGATTCACTGGTCATCCAACTGGTACGACGTTGCTCTTCCGTCGAGGTCAGGGCAAAGTCGACAATGCGCACGTTAACAAAGCCACACTTCTCCAGCCAGCTTTTCAGCGCCTCGGCAGAGGGAATAAAATAGACGTTGCGCATCTGCGCATAGCGTTCGCCCGGCACCAGCACCTGGTTCACATCGCCTTCGATCACCAGCGTTTCCAGTACCAGCTCGCCGCCGCTGACCAGCTGATTTTTTAGCTGAAGGAGGTGGTCAAGGGGGGAACGGCGATGATACAGCACGCCCATCGAAAAGACCGTGTCGAACGCCTGGAGCGCCGGCAGTTGTTCAATGCCCAGCGGCAGTAAATGGGCGCGACGGTCATCATTCAACAGCTTACGCACGGCTTCGAACTGGCATAAAAACAGCTGCATGGGATCGATACCGACAACCAGATGCGCACCCGCACCGATCATCCGCCACATGTGGTAGCCGCTGCCGCAGCCGACATCCAGCACGGTTCGTCCGGCCAGCGAGGAAATATGAGGCAGCACGCGCTCCCATTTCCAGTCAGAACGCCATTCGGTGTTAATCTCCGTTCCGTACAGGGAATAAGGGCCTTTGCGCCACGGCATCAAATTGCGTAGTAGTTTCTCAATGCCCTGACGATGACGATCGCTGATGTCATCCCGATCGGCGCTTACGCTGTTCAGCAGGTCCAGCCGCTGGGGTTCCAGCAGCGGTAAGTATTCCAGCGACTTGTACCAGTCACGGAAGTGCCCGTGCAGATTCTCCCGCTGCCAGTCGCTAATCTGTGCAGGCAGCACGTCAAGCCATTTTGCCAGGGGGCCAACGGCGATTTGCTGATAAAAACGGCCAAAGTCGATCATTTTAATGCCACCAACGAACCAAAATTAAAGCACTGAAACCATAATTCAGCGTGCGAAAAGCCCGCCTGCTTAAGACGAGCCTTATGCGCTTCCACACTGTCGGTCAGCATGACGTTTTCCAGCATGCTGCGCTTCTGGCTAATCTCCAGTTCGCTGTAGCCGTTGGCGCGCTTAAAGTCATGATGCATGTTAAACAGCAGTTCGCCGACGTCACGATCTTCAAAGCTGAACTTCTCCGAGAGGACCAGGGCTCCGCCGGGATTCAGCCCCTGCCAGATTTTACTGAGCAGCGTAAGACGGGCAGGCGGCTCAAGAAACTGCAGGGTGAAATTGAGCACCACCAGAGAGGCATTTTCAATCTCAATGTCACAGATGTCCGCTTCCACCACGGTAACCGGCGTGTCGGCGCGAAAGGCATTGATATGGCGGCGGCAGCGTTCGACCATGGCCGGAGAGTTGTCTACGGCGATAATCTGGCAGCCTGGCACGTGAATATTACGACGCACCGAAAGTGTGGCGGCACCGAGTGAGCAGCCCAGGTCAAACACCTGGCTGTTGGGCTGGACGAAGCGTTCTGCCAGCATGCCAATCATCGAAATGATATTGGAATAGCCGGGCACCGAGCGCTGAATCATGTCGGGAAACACTTCAGCGACACGTTCGTCAAAGGTCCAGTCGCCCAGTTTTTCAATGGGCGCAGAAAAGAGTTGATCGCGATCAGACATATCGAAAATCCGAAGAGACGGCGGAAAGGGCGCTATTCTGGCAGAAACTGCCGCGGCCTGCACCCTTTAAGCCGCAACATTAATGCAGGCTGAGCACCAGTTGCCAGGGGAGATAGATGAGGTTAAAAATCACCATTCCACTCAGGCCAAACAAGGTCAGCATCATACCGTATTTGCGTCCACTCATCACGTCTTTACGCAGGCCATAAGCATGCAAAAAACGGCCAACAAAAAACACGATGCCCGTCAGGTGAACCATCCAGACATCCGCCCCGTTCATCTCAAGCGTGATCAGCAGCAACAGCGCCAGGGGAATGGTTTCAACGGCATTGCCATGAATGCGGATGGCCCTGTTCAGGTCGTGATGACCGCCATCCCCAAAAGCAACATGATGTTGACGCCGAAAGCGGACGACATTGAGGGTGAACTTCATTATCAGTAACGCACCGATAACCACATATAACGCGCTAATCATCATTGTTTCCTTTTTTATTCATATCACCAGAGGGGGCGAGGCTGCCCATCGCTATCAGAATAGCGAATCCTGTTGCGGCCAGTCAGGTCCGGGACCGATGCTGGCATCAATTTTTTGTAATGCCGGCCAGAGCGCCTGCACCAGCGGAAACACCTGTCCCATATCGGGCGTGTGGATAAACACCAGAGGGTCACTTTGCGTGTGCCATTCGGCCAGCTTGGCCAGCCAGATTTGAAACAGTGGCAGGCTTTCTTCCAGGTTGTCGCTGCCGACAAAACGGATCATGGGGCGCGACCCGGTTAACAGTGCATGCGGCGGAACGCGAGGCTTTTGCTGGCGGGCGTGAAGTGCCGCCGGGCTTTGCGAGGTTGAGGCATGAACCGGACGGCTGTCCAGCACCACACGATTGACGCCGCGCTGCAGCAGGCCGCGATTCAGCGCGCGCTCAGCCTCGCCTTTGGCAAAAAAGGCGGCATGGCGGACTTCGACGCCGTAGGAGAAATGGGTGGGCAGGCTGTCCAGAAAGCGCCAGAGATCGTTCAGTTGCGCAGGGGAAAAGCTGGCGGGCAGCTGTAGCCAGTACTGACCCATGCGGTCGGCGAGCGGTGCCATCAGGCGAAAAAAATCCGTTACTAAGTCGTCGGTATTTTGCAGGGCGGCCTGATGGCTGATGCTGCTGGGAAATTTAAAACAGAAACGAAACTGGTCATGGGTCATATCCCGCCAGCGCAGGACCGTTTCCGCATCAGGCAGCGCATACAATGTGGTATTGCCTTCCACCGTGCCGAAATAACGCGCATAGTCAGCCAGGGTTTCGATTCCCCATCGCTTCCAGTGCGCGTGATGCCATTGTGGCAAACCAATACGAAGTGTCACGCCTGATTCCCGCCTTTGAGTGTGATGGTAATTATCCTGTAAGGCAGTATATTGACGCAAACAGGTGAAAAGCGAACAGGAAATGCCGCGCTTTAACGTGGCTCCACTTATCCTGTTTGCCTTTTTCCATTATAATAGCGGCCTTTTTTGCGACAGCACCCTACAAGGTGACGCGGCCTGGTGCTGTCAGCTGCAGCGGCGAAGTTAAAAGGATAGTGTTATGCGTACAGAGTATTGTGGACAGCTCAATCTGTCTCATGTAGGTCAGCAAGTCACGCTTTGCGGCTGGGTCAACCGTCGTCGCGATCTGGGAAGCCTGATTTTTATCGATATGCGTGACCGTGAAGGCATCGCACAGGTTTTTTTCGATGCCGATCATCAAGACGCTTTCCAACTGGCATCTGAACTGCGTAACGAATTCTGTATCCAGATTACCGGCACCGTGCGTGCCCGTGACGAAAAAAACAGAAACAGCGACATGGCCACGGGTGACGTAGAAGTCTTTGCCCACGCGCTGAACATCATCAATCGTGCTGAACCACTGCCTTTGGATTCTAACCAGACCAACAGCGAAGAAGCACGTCTGAAGTACCGTTATCTGGATCTGCGCCGCCCTGAAATGGTTGAGCGCTTAAAGACTCGCGCTAAGATCACCAGTTTTGTCCGTCGTTTTATGGATGACACTGGCTTCCTGGATATCGAAACGCCGATGCTGACGAAAGCCACCCCGGAAGGCGCGCGCGATTACCTGGTGCCGAGCCGCGTGCACAAAGGCAAATTTTATGCGCTGCCTCAGTCACCGCAGCTGTTTAAACAGTTGCTCATGATGTCGGGTTTCGATCGCTATTATCAGATTGTTAAATGTTTCCGTGATGAAGACCTACGCGCAGACCGTCAGCCCGAATTTACGCAGATCGATGTGGAAACTTCCTTCCTGACCGCACCTCAGGTGCGTGAAATTATGGAGCGCATGATTCGCGAACTCTGGCAGAGCGTGAAGGGCGTGGATCTGGGTGAGTTTCCGCAGATGACCTTTGCCGAAGCCATGCATCGCTACGGTTCAGACAAACCCGACCTGCGTAATCCCATGGAGCTGGTGGACGTGGGCGACCTGCTGAAAACCGTTGAGTTCCAGGTATTTTCTGGCCCGGCTAACGACGAGAAAGGCCGTGTTGCCGCGCTGCGTGTTCCCGGCGGCGCGCAGCTGAGCCGTAAGCAGATTGATGAATACGGCAAATTTGTTGAGATTTACGGTGCCAAAGGCCTGGCCTGGATGAAGGTAAACGAACGTGCGAAGGGCCTGGAGGGCGTACAGAGCCCGGTAGCGAAATTCCTTAATGCCGATATCGTTGAAACCCTCCTCAGCCGCACGAGCGCGCAGGATGGGGATATCATCTTCTTTGGTGCCGACCGTGCCAAAGTGGTGGCCGATGCGCTGGGCGCACTGCGCCTGAAAGTGGGACGTGACCTGCAAATCACCGACGACAAAGCCTGGGCGCCGCTATGGGTTGTCGACTTCCCGATGTTTGAAGAAGATGACGAAGGTGGGCTGGCTGCCATGCACCATCCGTTTACGGCACCGAAAGAGATGAGTGCGGAACAGCTGGCAGCCGATCCAACCCAGGCCGTAGCGAATGCTTACGACATGGTGATCAACGGTTATGAAGTCGGCGGCGGATCTGTGCGTATCCACAACGGAAACATGCAGCAGACCGTGTTTAGCATTCTGGGCATTGAAGAGCATGAACAGCGTGAGAAGTTCGGCTTCCTGCTGGATGCACTGAAGTACGGCACGCCGCCGCATGCAGGCCTGGCGTTTGGTCTGGATCGCCTGACGATGCTGTTAACCGGTACCGACAATATTCGTGACGTTATCGCGTTCCCGAAAACCACGGCAGCGGCCTGCATGATGACGGAAGCGCCAAGCGAAGCGAATCCGGCGTCACTGCTTGAGTTAGGCATTCAGGTCGTCAAGAAAGACAAGTCTGAGACGAAGTAATGCCGTATAAACATCCGGTTTCTGTGTTAGTGGTGATTGTGGCGCAGGACAGTGGCCGGGTGTTAATGCTGCAGCGCCGTGACGACCCGGATTTCTGGCAATCGGTCACCGGCAGCCTGGAAGCGGATGAGTGTCCGCTGCAGGCGGCCGAGCGAGAAGTCGGTGAGGAGCTGGGGATTGATGTAAAGGCCGAGCAGCTAACGATTGAAGACTGTCAGCGTGAAATCGACTTTGAGATTTTCCCGCACTATCGTCATCGTTATGCGCCGGGCACGACGCACAACCGTGAACACTGGTTCAGGCTGGCCTTGCCTACAGAGCGTGATCTGTTGCTCACCGAGCATCTTGCCGCGCGCTGGCTCGATCCCGCCGCCGCCGCTGCCCTCACGAAATCCTGGAGTAATCGCCAGGCGATTGAAGAATTTATCTGAATGCTCGCCGCTGCGCGTTTTTCCCGTGGCGAAGGCATTAGGTTTTATGAATCGGGTGGGTTTTCAATGAACGCACCGAACAATATCGACAGTCAGGCATAATCGGCGCCGCGAGGGTGTCTACCGCCAGCGCACCGCAACGGATCGTACTTCTGTACGTGGGAATTGCGGGCACGGCCGCAGGACACGTTCGCACGTAAGATAGCCTGCACCCAGTAAAAGATCGGAGAAAATGCAACATGGCTGGACACAGTAAATGGGCGAATACCAAGCACCGTAAGGCCGCTCAGGACGCCAAGCGCGGTAAAATCTTTACGAAGATCATTCGTGAGCTGGTCACGGCTGCCAAACTGGGCGGCGGCGATCCGGGCTCCAACCCGCGCCTGCGTGCGGCAATGGATAAAGCGCTGTCTAATAACATGACGCGCGATACCATGAACCGTGCCATTGCACGCGGCGTAGGTGGCGAAGATGACTCCAATATGGAAACCATCATTTATGAAGGTTACGGTCCGGGCGGATCGGCCATCATGATTGAGTGCCTGAGCGACAACCGCAACCGTACCGTGGGCGAAGTGCGTCACGCCTTCACCAAAACGGGCGGCAACCTGGGTACCGATGGCTCCGTCGCCTATCTGTTCAGCAAAAAAGGCGTAATCTCCTTCGCACCCGGTCATGACGAAGATGCGGTGATGGAAGCGGCGCTGGAAGCGGGCGCAGAAGACGTGGTCGGTTACGATGACGGCGCGATTGACGTGTTTACCGCATGGGAAGAGATGGGCACGGTGCGCGATGCGCTGGAAGCGGCGGGCTTTAAAGCCGACTCCGCGGAAGTGGCCATGATCCCCTCGACCAAAGCCGAAATGGATGCGGAAACCGCGCCTAAACTGCTGCGCCTGATCGATATGCTGGAAGACTGTGACGACGTGCAGGAGGTTTACCATAACGGCGAAATCTCCGACGAGGTGGCGGAAACGCTTTAATGCTGTACCGCTGCACGCTCAGGCTGGAGACGCGTCATGTCGATTATTTTAGGGATTGACCCTGGCTCACGCTTGACCGGTTATGGGGTGATTCGTCAGACTGGCCGCCAGCTCACTTATCTGGGCAGCGGCTGTATTCGTACCAACACAACAGAGTTACCTGCGCGTCTGAAGCTGATCTATGCCGGAGTATGCGAAATCATTACGCAGTTCTCGCCGGATTTTTTTGCTATCGAGCAGGTGTTTATGGCGAAGAATGCCGATTCTGCCCTGAAACTGGGGCAGGCGCGGGGGGCCGCGATTGTGGCGGCGGTTAACCATGATCTGCCGGTGTTTGAATATGCCGCGCGCCAGGTCAAGCAAACGGTCGTTGGCACCGGTGGCGCAGAAAAAAGTCAGGTGCAACACATGGTGAAATCGCTGCTGAAACTGGCGGCGAATCCCCAGGCCGATGCCGCCGATGCGCTGGCTATCGCCATCACGCACTGTCACGTGGCCCAAAACGCGGCGCGCATGAGTGACAGCAAGCTGGTGCTGACCCGCGGCCGGTTGCGTCAGAGTTAACAACCCTTACGTCGTCATCGCTATCAGGCTGGATATTCATCCAGCCTTTTTTATGGTATAAATTCCGCCACATACTTTGGATAAGGAAGGCTTCAGGTGATTGGTCGTTTACGGGGCATTATTCTGGAAAAGCAGCCACCGCTGGTGCTGCTGGAGGCGCACGGTGTCGGCTATGAAGTCCATATGCCAATGACCTGTTTTTATGAGCTGCCCGATCTTAATCACGAGGCGGTGATCTTTACTCAGTTTGTGGTGCGCGAAGATGCACAGTTGCTGTTTGGCTTTAACAGCAAGCAGGAACGAGCACTGTTCCGCGAGTTGATTAAAGTCAATGGCGTTGGGCCTAAGCTGGCGCTGGCCATTCTGTCGGGCATGTCGGCACAGCAGTTTGTGACGGCGGTTGAAAAGGAAGAGATCGCCGCGCTGGTTAAACTGCCGGGCGTGGGCAAGAAAACCGCTGAACGTCTGGTGGTGGAAATGAAAGACCGCTTTAAAGGCATGCATGGCGATCTGTTTGGCGGCGATTCGGCCTTTACGCTGACCACGCCGGGCCCGGAGCCAGAGACCAACGATGCAGAATCGGAAGCGGTTGCAGCGCTGGTGTCGCTGGGGTATAAACCGCAGGAAGCGAGCCGCATGATCAGCAAAGTTGGCCGTCCTGACGCGGATTGCGAAACGTTGATCCGTGAAGCGCTCCGCGCCGCTATTTGAGGTAATTCATGATTGAAGCCGATCGCCTGATCTCCGCTGCCAGCATTAACGAAGAAGAGGGCCTCGACCGCGCCATTCGTCCTAAGATGCTGACCGAATATGTGGGCCAGCCGCAGGTGCGTGAGCAGATGGAAATTTTCATCAAGGCGGCACAACTGCGTGGTGATGCGCTGGATCATTTATTGATTTTTGGCCCTCCTGGGCTGGGCAAAACGACGCTGGCCAACATTGTGGCCAACGAGATGGGCGTTAATCTGCGCACGACCTCCGGCCCGGTGCTGGAAAAAGCGGGCGACCTGGCCGCGATGCTGACCAACCTCGAACCTCATGATGTGCTGTTCATTGATGAAATCCATCGTCTTTCACCGGTCGTGGAAGAGGTACTTTATCCGGCTATGGAAGACTATCAGCTGGATATTATGATTGGTGAAGGTCCGGCTGCGCGTTCCATCAAACTGGATCTGCCGCCCTTTACGCTGATTGGCGCCACCACGCGGGCAGGCTCGCTGACGTCACCCCTGCGCGATCGCTTCGGCATCGTGCAGCGTCTGGAGTTTTATCAGGTAAAAGATTTACAGCACATTGTGGGACGCAGCGCCGCCTGCCTTGGTCTGGCACTCAGTGAAGAAGCGGCCCTGGAAATCGCCCGCCGGTCACGCGGAACGCCACGTATTGCCAATCGCCTGTTACGTCGGGTAAGGGATTTTGCTGAGGTGCGCGCGAACGGTGTACTGAGCGGTGATGTCTCGGTGACGGCGCTGGATATGCTGAACGTGGACAGCGAAGGCTTCGATTATATGGATCGAAAACTGTTGCTGGCCATTATCGATAAATTCACCGGTGGGCCGGTCGGGCTGGACAACCTGGCGGCAGCGATTGGCGAAGAGCGGGAAACCATCGAAGACGTGATTGAGCCGTTTTTAATTCAGCAGGGCTTTATTCAGCGCACGCCGCGCGGCCGGATGGCCACGCAGCATGCCTATCGCCACTTTGGTATCACCAAAGAAGCCTGATCACAGCGCCGGTTTGCGCACCATGCTGAAGAGAAAAAGGATGGCGGCGCACAGCACGACGGAAGGGCCGGCGGGCGTGTCATAAAACGCCGAGAAGGTTAAGCCGCCGGTCACGGCAATCACGCCAATCAGTACGGCCACCGCCGCCATCATTTCGGGTGAACGCGCAAAGCGCCTGGCGGTGGCAGCCGGAATGATCAGCAGCGATGTGATGATCAGCGCACCAACAAACTTCATCGCCACACCAATCGTCAGTGCGGTTACCAGCATCAGCATCAGCCGGGTGCGTTGAATATTCACGCCGTCGACCTGTGCCAGCTCGGGGCTGATTGTCATCGACAGCAGTGCGCGCCACTGCCAGGCCATAACCGCCAGCACGAATATCACACCTGCAGCCATGGCCCAGAGATCGCTGGGCGTTACCGCCAGCAAATCGCCAAACAGGTAGGCCATCAAATCCACCCGGACGTTCGACATCAGGCTCACCACGACCAGTCCGAGCGAAAGCGCACTGTGCGCCATGATGCCCAGCAGTGTATCTATCGCCAGATGCGGGCGACGCTCAAGCCAGACCAGACCCAGTGCCAGACAGACCGTGACCAGGATCACGGCATAGTAAGGGTTGACGTTGAGCAGCAAACCAAAGGCGACGCCGAGCAGTGAGGCATGCGCCAGCGTGTCGCCGAAATACGACATCTTGCGCCAGACGACAAAAGAGCCCAGGGGGCCCGCCGCCAGCGCCAGCATCACGCCGCCCAGCCAGCCCGGAAGCAGTAATTCAATCATGATGGACCCGGTCCTTTGCGTAATACGATACGTCCCTGAAGGTCGTGACGGTGATTATGGTGATGACGATAGATAGCCAGTTCCTGCGCACCGCGCGGGCCGAACATGGCAATGAATTCGGGATGCTGCGACACCGCCTCAGGCGTACCTGAACAGCAAATGTGATGGTTAAGGCACAGCACCTCATCCGTTTTCGCCATGACTAAATGCAAATCATGGGAAACCATGAGCACGGCGCAGTTCAGCTCGTGTCGCAGTTGATTGATCAGATCGTAAAGCGCGACCTGCCCGTTGACATCCACACCCTGCGTCGGTTCATCAAGCACCAGCAACTGAGGCTGATTGAGCAAGGCGCGAGCCAGTAACACGCGCTGCGTTTCGCCGCCCGACAGTTTCTGCAACGGCGAGGTCAACAGGTGACCCGCCTGAACGCGTTTCAGGGCAGGCAAAATATCCTGATTGCGCGCACCGCGCGACAGGCGCATAAAACGTTCGACCGTGACCGGCAGCGTGGGATCGATATGCAGCTTCTGTGGCACGTAGCCGATGCGTAAGCCCGCACTGCGACTGACCCGACCGGAGGAGGGCGCAAGGAGGCCAAGCACCACCCGAACCAGCGTCGATTTGCCCGCGCCGTTAGGACCGAGCAGGGTTAAAATTTTACCAGGATGAAGTTCCAGACTCACGCCAGATAAGACCTGACGTTGATCAAAACTGATGGATACGTTTTCAAGTGTGACAAGTGATGGCATAAGATTTACAGGTTGCACAGAATTTCGAATGTTATAATATCACATCCAATCTGTTGATGACGAAGGAATGACGCATTATGTTACATAATAAAAAAGGGGGCTTTTTGACCCTGACGGCGATGGCTTTCGCCACCTCTGCTGCCTTACCCGCTCACGCCGATATTGTGGCCTCCATTAAGCCCGTTGGGTTTATCGCCTCGGCCATTGCTGACGGCGTCACACCCGTGGAGGTTTTGCTGCCGGATGGCGCATCCGAACACGATTATGCCCTGCGCCCCTCTGATGTAAAACGCTTACAAAACGCGGACTTAGTTGTTTGGGTTGGCCCTGAAATGGAAGCCTTCATGACAAAATCTGCGGCGTCTCTGCCGGAAAAAAAGAATCTTGAGATCGTGCAAATTTCCGGCGTAAAACCCTTGCTACTGCGTGGAGGTGAAGACGATGATCATCACGACCATGATGACGCAGAGCACGATCATGATGAAGCGCATCATCACCATCATGGTGAGTTTAATATGCACTTGTGGATGTCACCAGAGATAGCGAAAAAAACCGCGGTTGCAATCCACGGAAAATTATTGGAACTTATGCCGCAGGATAAAGCCAAACTTGACGCCAACCTGCAGCATTTTGAGGCAGAATTAGCGGACACAGATAAGCGCATTATCTCACAGCTTGCCCCCGTTAAAGATAAAGGGTATTTCGTTTTTCACGACGCTTACACGTACTTTGAAAAACACTACGGTCTCTCGCCTACCGGGCATTTTACCGTTAACCCTGAGATTCAGCCGGGTGCACAGCGCTTACATCAAATTCGAACACAGTTGGTTGAGAAAAAGGCCGTTTGCGTCTTTGCTGAGCCACAATTCAGGCCGGCGGTCATCGATGCTGTTGCCCGTGGAACCCAGGTGCGTAAAGGCACGCTTGATCCGCTGGGTACAGACATCAGCTTAGGAAAAGACAGCTATGTGAAATTCCTCTCACAGCTGTCGAGCCAGTATGAGACCTGCCTGAAAGGAGCATAGAGGAATAGTTCAACGTGCAGCAGATAGCCCGCTCTGTCGCCCTCGCATTTAATAATTTGCCGCGCCCCCACCGCGTTATGCTGGGATCGTTAACCGTAGTGACTCTGGCCGTCGCCGTCTGGCGGCCTTACGTCTACCATCCCAGTAATGATGTGACGCCCATCGTCAAAACCATCGAACTGGACAAAAACGAATTTCGTACACTGCTTCCCGAAGCCAGTGAACCCATCGACCAAAGTACCCCAGAGCCGGATGAAGAACTCCCTGCAGATGATGTCGATCAGGACGTCGCCGACAGTGCTGGCACGCATGAATACACGGTTTCTTCTGGCGATACCCTGAGCAGTGCACTTAATCAGTACGGCATTGATATGGGGGACATTAACGCCCTGGTCTCCAGCGATCGCGATCTGCGGAATTTGCAGGTCGGGCAGCAGCTCAGCTGGACATTAAACGATGACGGCGCGCTGAACACCTTTAGCTGGGAAATTTCGCGTCGTGAAACCCGCACCTATACGCGCACGGATAGCGGCGGCTTCAAAATGCAGTCGCAGATGCAGCAGGGCGAATGGCGCAACAGCGTGATGCAGGGTGAGATACACGGCAGCTTTGCCGCCAGTGCCCGTCGGGCCGGTTTAACCAGTGGCGAAGCCAGCAGCGTGATCAAAGCGATGCAGTGGCAGATGGATTTCCGTAAGCTGCGGGCAGGCGATAAGTTTAGCGTGCTGATGTCGCGTGAAATGATGGACGGCAAGAGCGCACAAAGCCAGTTGCTGGGGGTGCGTTTGCGCAGTGGCGGTAAAGATTATTACGCCTTCCGTGCTGATGACGGCAAGTTCTATGACCGCAGCGGTGCAGGACTGGCGCGCGGCTTTATGCGCTTCCCCACCGTCAAACAGTATCGGGTGTCCTCTAACTTTAATCCCCGCCGCCTTAATCCTGTGACGGGTCGCATTGCGCCGCACAAAGGCGTTGATTTCGCCTTACCGATCGGTACGCCTGTGCTGGCGGTCGGTGATGGTGAGGTCGTGGTGGCGAAAAACGGCGGCGCCGCCGGAAACTATGTGGCTATCCGGCATGGTCGTCAGTACATGACGCGCTACATGCACCTGAAGAAAGTGTTGGTGAAGCCAGGTGAAAAAGTGAAGCGCGGCGACCGCATTGCGCTGTCAGGCAACACAGGCCGTTCTACTGGCCCGCACCTGCACTTTGAGATCTGGATTAATAACCAGGCGGTTAATCCCTTAACGGCTAAGCTACCGCGTATGGAAGGCCTGACCGGTAAAGAACGGACGCAGTACCTTACCCAGGTGAAAGGCTGGTTACCTCAGCTGGGGCTAAAGTAAGTTTTTCGCTAAAATCGACGGCATTGCCGTCGATTTTTTTATCTCTGGCGCAGGATGATTGCAAATTTACTCGTCGCCACTATCATTAGCCCGTCATTGATTGAGGCGAGTGCATGGAAACCCGTAAAAAAAATAACAGCGAATTTATTCCCGTTTTTGAACGATCTTTTTTAAAGCCTAAATACTGGGGCAGCTGGTTGGGTATTGGTGCACTGGCAGGCATCGCCCTGATGCCCGCCACCGTGCGCGATCCGCTTCTGGGGCGGCTGGGCAAAATGGCCGGAAAGCTGGCGAAAGGCGCGCGTCGTCGTGCGCTGATTAATCTCTATTATTGCCTGCCTGAATTAAGCGAATCTCAACGCGATGCGATCGTTGATCAGATGTTTGCCACTGCGCCACAGGCGATGGCCATGATGGCTGAGTTGGGGATGCGCGATCCGGCACAAATTCGTCAGCGCGTTGAGTGGCACGGTCGGGAAATTATTGACCAGTTGCAGGCCGACAAGCAGAACGTTATTTTTCTGGTACCGCATGGCTGGGCTGTCGATATTCCTGCTATGCTGCTGGCCTCAGAGGGCCAAAAGATGGCAGCCATGTTCCACAATCAGAGCGATCCGCTGGTGGACTATGTCTGGAACCGTGTCCGTCGCCGCTTTGGTGGCCGTATGCATGCGCGCAATGATGGCATCAAGCCGTTTATCAGTTCGGTTCGTCAGGGCTACTGGGGCTATTATCTGCCTGACCAGGATCACGGTCCGGAGCACAGCGAGTTTGTCGATTTCTTTGCGACCTATAAAGCCACTTTGCCCGCGGTGGGGCGACTAATGAAAGTCTGCCGTGCCCGCGTTGTACCACTGTTTCCGGTCTATAACGGTGAAAGTCACAAACTGGAAATTTATGTTCGCCCTCCCATGGACGACTTACTTGACGCGGATGACCGCCAACTGGCGCGCAGGATGAATGAGGAGGTGGAGGTGTTTGTGCGTCCGCATCCGGAACAATATACCTGGATACTCAAGCTGCTGAAAACTCGCAAAGAAGGTGATATCGAACCCTACTCGCGCGACGAGCTTTATCCACGTAAATAATCATCAGGCCGCATTGCGGCCTGAAAGCTTCAGAGAGGCGTTACTTTTGCGTGACGTTTACGTTCACGCAGGAACATCAGCACCAGCCCAAACCACATCACGCCGCTGATAAAGTTGATCAGGCTAAACCAGATGACCCCGCCGTTGAAATAGAAGTGCTTCGCTAACTCAATGCCGATAGCCAGGGTCAGAATACTGACCATGCCCAGCATGGCCGCCACGCTGCCTTTTCCTTCATCACTGGCATACAGTGTCAGACGATAAAGTCCTGCATTGACCATGCCGCCGCCAAAGGCATACAAACTTAGTCCCGCCGTGATAAAGAGATAGCTGTGCGCGTCAATCAGGGTAGCTGACAGGGCAAGGCTCAGGCCCAGCAGTATCGGCCATGCCGCAAACTTTACTGGCTGCTCTATCGGCATGCGGCCTACCACCTTACTCAGCGTCACATTGCCCGCAATCATCGCCAGAAAAACCGGAAGCTGGAGCAGGGCATACTGCATGCGGGAAAGGCCCTCATCGCGCATTAAAATCACGGGTGACAAGGCAACCCAGGTCAGAATGGGAATGAATACCAGCCCGATAGCAAAGGAGCCATACATCACCTGGCGATCTTTCAAAAGACGGCCGTAATTACGTGCGAGCACGGGCAGCGCAACAGACTGAGTGCGATCGCCTGCGGTTTCAGGCATCACCCGCCATAAAACGAGAAAAGCCACGGCGCTGCAGGCGGCAAACAGCCAAAACATACTGCGCCAGCTGCCTACGGTTAGCCAGGCTGCACCCGCCAGCGGTCCGGCGAGCGGGGCGAGCAGGGCCACATTCGCCATGAGCGCCATAATCCGCACCGCTAAGGCTTCTTCAAACGCTTCCTGAATGGCGGCATAGCCCACCGCGCCGATGAAGCACAGACTGATGCCCTGCACAAAACGCAGGCTGACAAACTGCTGAATATCACTTACCCAGGTTGTGAGAATGCAGGCGGACGCAAAAAAGAGAATGCCGAATAGCAACACGGGCCTGCGGCCATATTTATCCGATAGCGGGCCGAGTAACCACTGGAGCACGACGCCGCCCAGTAAGTAGGCCGTCAGAGAGGTTGATACCCATTCTGCGCCAACGTTGAATTCGGCGGTGACCAGTAACATGCCGGGTTGGATCATGTCGTGCGCAATATAGGTTGCAAACTCGTAGAGCACCATAGCCAGTGGGAACAGCATTATGCGCCCCGTAAGCTGGCTGATGGGTTGATAACGGGCCATCTGGCCTCCTTGTGGAAAAACAAAAACGCGACTGCAGGGCAGTCGCGTTTCCAATGGTAATACAGGTGATGAGAAAAAGGCGGAATTAATCGACGCGCAGCACACGACCTGTGTTGGTTGTTCCGGTTGCGCCCATCACGTCACCCTGGGTGACCACGACAAGGTCACCCGACAGCAGAAAGCCTTTATCACGCAGCAGATTAACCGCGTCGTGCGCGTTTGCTACGCCCTCATTATTGCTGTCAAAGAATACCGGCGTCACGCCACGGAACAGCGCCGTGATGTTCAGCGTGCGCTCGTGGCGCGACATGGCGAAAATCGGCAGGCCAGAGGTGATGCGCGAGGTCATCAACGGCGTACGGCCTGATTCCGTCATCGTAATAATGGCGGTCACGCCCTGCAGATGGTTGGCCGTGTACATGGCTGACATCGCGATGGCTTCTTCGATGTTGTCAAACTGCACGTCAAGGCGGTGTTTAGAGACGTTCACGCTGGGGATTTTTTCTGCACCCAGACACACTTTTGCCATCGCCGCGACCGTTTCAGCCGGGTACTGGCCTGCGGCGGTTTCAGCAGAGAGCATCACGGCATCGGTGCCGTCCAGCACGGCGTTGGCAACGTCCATGACTTCAGCGCGGGTGGGCATTGGATTGGTAATCATGGATTCCATCATCTGGGTTGCCGTGATGATGGTACGGTTAAGCTGACGGGCGCGGCGGATAAGCGCCTTCTGAATACCCACCAGTTCCGGATCGCCGATTTCAACGCCAAGATCGCCACGGGCCACCATGACCACGTCTGAGGCCAGAATGATGTCGTCCATCGCCTCCTGCGAGGCAACGGCTTCAGCACGTTCTACCTTCGCCACCATCAGCGCATCACAGCCTGCGTCGCGCGCCAGACGGCGCGCATAGTGCATGTCTTCACCACAGCGCGGGAAAGAAACGGCCAGGTAATCCACATTGATTTTGGCTGCGGTGATGATGTCTGCTTTGTCTTTTTCGGTCAGGGCTTCGGCTGATAACCCGCCGCCCAGTTTGTTGATCCCTTTATTGTTGGAGAGCGGGCCGCCTACCGTAACTTCAGTAAAGACTTTTACGCCCTGAACTTCCAGCACCTTTAACTGTACGCGACCATCATCCAGCAACAGAATATCGCCAGGCACCACGTCTTCAGGCAGACCTTTATAGTCGATGCCCACGCGCTCTTTGTCGCCTTCGCCTTTACCCATCGCCGCGTCCAGCAGGAAACGATCGCCGACGTTCAGGAACACTTTGCCTTCTTTGAAGGTCGAGACACGGATCTTAGGGCCTTGCAAATCGCCCAGAATGGCAACATGACGTCCCAGTTTTGCGGCAATCTGACGGACTTTATCAGCACGCAACTGATGATCTTCAGCCGTGCCGTGAGAAAAGTTAAGACGCACGACGTTGGCGCCAGCTGCAATGATTTTTTCGAGGTTGTTGTCGCGGTCAGTGGCTGGGCCGAGGGTAGTTACGATTTTGGTTCTTCTTAAACGTCGAGACATAGGGATTCCTTTGGAGTTTGGAACTGAGCTGAATCGTTACATTTTAAGGTGTTAGCCCATCAGATACTGCTTACCACACAGAGGTATTATTATACATTCGAGTGTGTCAGAACTGTGGCACTGCGCCATAACCCTGTCGAGAAAGGGCGATTTTGTTAGATACAATACTGAGACTCATCAAGGAAGTCATCCCCCTCACGGCATTAGCGAAAGCTTAATTGACCAGGCGCATATGATGTCACTTTTCCGATCGCTTTTACGCGGTATCGGGAAAATGAACCCAGGGCACAGAGATCAGACGCTATCGTTATCGGCAATGGCAGGTTTGTCGTAACGAGATGACTTTAGCGCCTCTTTTACCCGCTTCAGGTTCTGCCTGAAAGCGGGCCCCCGTTCCAGGGTAAAACCGGTCGCCAGCAGGTCGATCACGGTGAGTTGAGCCAGCCTGGACACCATCGGCAGATAGATATCGGTATCCTCGGGCACATCGACGAGCAGCGCCAGCGAGGCTTCATGGGCAAGTGGCGATCCGGCTGAGGTAATGGCGATAACGGTCGAGCCGTTGGCCTTTGCCATCTGCGCTAGCTCAACCATGTTGCGGGTACGGCCGGTATGAGAGATCAAAACAAACACCTCGTTGTCGCGGCTGTTGATACAGCTCATTCGCTGCATCACCACATCATCTGACCAGATAACCGGCAGGTTGAAGCGTAAAAACTTGTTGAAGGCGTCGTGTGCCACCACAGCGGAGGCACCTAAACCAAAAAAAGTGATTTTATCGGTATGCGTCAGATAGCTCACGGCCTGCTGCAGCGCGGCAAGATCGAGATGCTCCCGCACCCGCTGAAGCCCGGCCAGGGCAGAATCGAATATTTTCTCACTGTAACGCTCAACGCTGTCATCTTCCTGCACGTCCCGACTGAGCCAGTTAGGGGACTTGACCAGCGCCTGAGCAAGTTGAAGCTTGAAGTCGGGAAAACCCGCCGTGCCAAGATGGCGGCAAAACCGGTTGACGGTGGGCTCACTCACTTCCGCCGCCCGTGCCAGCGTAGCAATACTGGAATGTATCGCCTGCTCCGGAGAAGCAAGGATATGTTGTGCCACTTTACGCTCTGACTTACTGAGCGCACTCATCTGCACCCGAATTTTATCCAACATAGTCCTGACCTGATAAGCGTGGAATATCTGTTAATATGAATAATTACTGTTGTTACAGGAAATTAACGGAGAATATACCCCGCCTGACCGAGGTGGGCGCAAGGTCTGATAAGTCTGCGGCCCTTTTTTTTGCGATAATCAGGCCCGTACTGGATTTTAGCCAGACAATATTTGACACAGAAAAATAACTGAAAGCGCACGTGTCAACATACCCCAGACGCTAATTGGGTGCAGAGTTAGCGTCGTGACGCCGCAGGCTGGTTTACCTGGCCTGGGGAAAAAAGTACATTGTGCTGAAAGAAAATGACAACTTGGACCCGGTGCTCAGGACGCAACGCCACCGGGACAATCCTGCAACGAGGAGAGGAAAATGGCGGTAACACAAATAGCCCAGGCATGCGATCTGGTAATTTTCGGCGCCAAAGGCGATCTCGCCCGTCGTAAACTGTTGCCCTCGCTGTATCAGTTAGAGAAAGCGGGCCAGATTCATGAAGAAACCCGCATCATCGGCGTGGGCCGTGCCGAGTGGGATAAAGCCGAATACACCAAAGTGGTGCGTGAGGCGTTAGAAACCTTCATGAAGGAAAAGATCGATGAAGCACTCTGGGACAAGCTCAGCAACCGTCTCGATTTCTGTAACCTTGATGTAAACGATACGTCGCACTTCCCACGCCTGGGTAAGATGCTGGACCAGAAAAGCCGTACCACCATTAACTATTTTGCCATGCCGCCCAGCACCTTCGGTGCGATCTGTCAGGGACTGGGCACGGCAAAGCTGAACGCTAAACCCGCGCGTGTTGTCATGGAAAAACCGCTCGGTACCTCGCTGGAAACCTCAAAAGAAATTAACGACAGCGTGGGTGAGTACTTTGATGAGAGTCAGGTTTTCCGTATTGACCACTATCTGGGCAAAGAAACGGTTCTTAACCTGTTAGCGCTGCGCTTTGCTAATGCCATTTTTGTTAATAACTGGGATAACCGCACGATCGATCACGTGCAGATTACCGTGGCGGAAGAAGTGGGTATTGAAGGACGCTGGGGCTACTTTGATAAAGCGGGCCAGATGCGCGATATGATTCAGAACCATCTGTTACAGGTTCTGACGATGATCGCCATGTCACCGCCTTCCGATCTCAGCGCCGACAGTATTCGTGATGAAAAAGTGAAAGTACTGCGCTCGCTGCGTCCTATCGATCAAACCAACGTCCGCGAGAAAACGGTACGTGGTCAGTACACCTCTGGCTTCGTTCAGGGCAAGAAAGTGCCTGGCTATCTGGAAGAAGAGGGGGCCAATAAGACCAGCGCCACCGAAACCTTTGTGGCTATTCGCGTGGACATCGATAACTGGCGTTGGGCAGGCGTGCCGTTCTACCTGCGTACCGGTAAACGTCTTCCGACCAAATGCTCAGAAGTCGTGGTGTATTTCAAAAACCCGGAGATGAACCTGTTTAAGGATTCCTACTCCCAGTTGCCGCAGAACAAACTCACTATTCGTCTGCAGCCTGATGAAGGCGTGGATATTGAGATCCTGAACAAAGTGCCGGGTCTTGATCACAAACACAAACTGCAAACCACCAAGCTGGATCTGAGCTACTCAGAAACCTTCAATCAGTCTCATCTGGCCGATGCCTATGAGCGCTTATTGCTGGAATCCATGCGCGGTATTCAGGCGCTGTTTGTGCGTCGCGATGAAGTGGAAGCGGCATGGACCTATGTAGATTCCATCATCGATGCCTGGGCAGCCGACGGCGACTCATCCAAGCCTTATCAGGCGGGAACATGGGGGCCGGTGGCCTCTGTGGCAATGATTACGCGTGATGGCCGCTCCTGGAACGAATTTGAATAACCACCCAGCCCGCCGCGAGCGGGCTTTTTTTTGCACCAACTCTCAAAAATGAACTGCCGTTTTAAAAATCTTTCCCGGTCATAGACGGGCAAACGGCGGATCCTGTATGGTAGTAGCGCTGTTAACCGGGCTGACCTGGCGATGTCCTCGCCGTGCTGCTCCCAATGTTATCCATCAGGGGACGTGATGAAAAACTGGAAAACGAGTGCCGAACAGATTCTGAAAACCGGACCGGTCGTACCGGTGATTGTGGTTAACAAGCTGGAACATGCCGTTCCCATGGCTCAGGCCCTGGTCGCCGGTGGCGTCAAGGTACTGGAGGTCACGTTGCGCACCCCTGTGGCGATGGATGCCCTGCGCGCCATCATTAAAAACGTACCTGACGCCATTGTGGGAGCCGGCACCGTGCTTAACACCCAACAGCTGCAGGAAGTCACGCAGGCGGGTGCCCAGTTCGTCATTAGCCCGGGGATTACCGAGTCTCTGCTTAAGGCCGCCGTTGAAGGCCCGATTCCGCTGATTCCCGGCATTAGCACGGTGTCAGAATTGATGACCGGCATGGACTATGGTTTGCGGGAATTCAAGTTTTTCCCTGCGGAAGCGAACGGTGGAGTAAAAGCGTTGCAGGCCATCGGCGGGCCTTTCCCTCAGGTACGCTTCTGCCCTACGGGCGGTATCTCACCGGCAAATTACCGCGACTATCTGGCTCTCAAAAGCGTGCTCTGTATCGGCGGTTCCTGGCTGGTGCCAAACGATGCACTGGAAGTGGGCGACTGGCAGCGAATCACGCAACTGGCGCGCGACGCTGTCGCTGGCGCGGAGTAATCTCCGGCGGGAAGTCAAACGCGAGCGGTGAGTCACTGACTCACCGCAATGGCACTATCCCTGAACGCTGACAGCCGCCGCGCTGGCAACGGCACGCGCAACGGCTTCTTCAGTTGTATCCGCACAGGCCAGGGCAACACCTAAACGGCGCTGACCGTCGATTTCAGGTTTGCCAAAGAGGCGCAGCTGCAAACCTGAACCCAATGCCGCCTCCACATTGACGAACTGCACGTTCTGACTGGTCAACTGCGGCAGGATAACGGCTGACGCGGAAGGACCATACTGGCGAACGGTGCCAATCGGCAGGCCAAGGAACGCACGCACATGAAGCGCGAATTCAGACAGATCTTGTGAAATCAGCGTCACCATACCGGTATCGTGCGGGCGAGGGGAGACTTCGCTGAACACCACTTCGTCGCCGCAGACAAACAGCTCTACGCCAAACAGCCCATAGCCACCCAGCGCTTTCACCACGGTTTCCGCAATGTGCTGCGCACGCTGCAGCGCCAGCTCACTCATTTGCTGAGGTTGCCATGATTCACGGTAATCCCCGTCTTCCTGGCGATGACCAATGGGGGCACAGAAATGAATGCCGTCAACGGCACTGATCGTTAACAGGGTGATTTCAAAATCAAACTTCACCACGCCTTCCACGATAACGCGCCCGGCACCCGCACGGCCGCCCTGCTGCGCATAGTCCCAGGCTTTTTCCAGCTGGCTGGCATCCCGGATAAAGCTCTGACCTTTACCTGAAGAGCTCATCACTGGCTTCACGATGCACGGAAAACCAATTTCGGCGGCGGCAGACACGAAATTATCTTTGCTGTCGGCAAAACGGTAGTGGGAAGTGGGAAGCGCGAGCTCTTCTGCTGCCAGACGGCGAATGCCCTCGCGGTTCATGGTCAGGCGCGCCGCGCGGGCGGTCGGCACGACGTGCTGGCCTTGCTGCTCCAGCTCCAGGAGTTTTTCAGTCGCAATAGCTTCAATTTCGGGTACGACGAAGTGAGGCTTTTCCTGCGCAATCACCGCGGCCAGCGCGTCACCATCCAGCATATTAATCACGTGGCTGCGATGAGCAACATGCATGGCAGGTGCATCAGCGTAGCGGTCAACGGCAATCACTTCCACACCCAGGCGCTGACATTCCAGCGCAACTTCTTTCCCCAGTTCACCGGAGCCCAACAGCATTACGCGCGTTGCACCAGGGCGCAGCGCAGTTCCAAGAGTCGTCATAAATTCCCCTAAAATCGAAGCAGTCAAAATGCGCGCGCAGTATATACGAAAACGTTTGCGTTCTCACCCTTCAGCTTATTTGCCTGGGTTTGCGCTACTTTTCCTGCTCTGACGTTTCCTGACATCTTTTTGGTAATGATGTTGTTTCTGAATGGTAAAGGGAGATGATGATGAATAACTGGCTGCAACAGATTCAATCGGTACTGGCTAAAAAAAGCAGCGAGGGTAAATCCAGCGGAGGATTAAGCGATATGCTGGCGCCGGGGGCTTTAGGCGGGCTGGCAGCCATGCTGGTGGCCAGTAAGTCATCCCGAAAGTTGTTAACGAAATATGGCGGTCAGGCTTTGATTATCGGCGGCGGGGCCGCGGCGGGTGCCGTGCTGTGGAACAAATATAAGCAGCGGGTACGCGAAACGCATCAAAACGATCCCGGCTTTGGTGAGTTGCAAACGCCAGTGGATCAGCGGGCGGAGCGGCTGGTGACCGCGCTGGTTTTTGCTGCTAAAAGCGATGGCCATATTGACGATCGGGAACGCGCGGCGATTGAGCATAATATTCACGAGGCTGGCTATGGTCAGGATGCCGAAAAACTCATCCAGCAGGCCATGCAGCGACCGCTGGACCCCGAGTGGCTCGCGGCGGACGTCAAAAATGAAGAAGAGGCGCTTGAACTCTATTTTCTGAGCTGCGCCGCCATCGATGTGGACCACTTCATGGAGCGCAGCTATCTTTCCGCCCTGGGCGATGCGCTAAAAATCCCGCAGGATGTGCGTGACGGCATTCAGCAGGATATCCTGCAGCAGAAAGCGGGCTAACCCGCACAGGGCCAGCGATATGGCCCTGCACAACCTCACATTGCCTTCACTTTACTTGGCATCTCTTTACATTAGTGCCACGCTTAGTGTTCATTACATTCAGCGGGACGGATGACATGAAAGCACCGAGCGCAAAAAAAATCCCTTACGAATTATCGCTGCATGGCGAAACGCGCATCGACAATTATTACTGGCTACGTGACGACAGGCGTGAAAACAGCGAGGTGCTGGACTATTTACGCGCTGAGAACAATTACGGCCAGAAAATCATGGGCTCACAACAGCCCTTACAGAATCGCATTCTGCATGAGATTATCGATCGCCTGCCGCCGCAGGACCACTCAGTACCCTATGTGAAAAATGGTTATCGCTATCAAAGCCGGTATGAAAGCGGCAATGAATATGCCGCCTATTACCGACAGCCCGCTGACAGCGATGAGAGCGACCCGTGGACACTGCTGCTGGATGCGAATCAGCGCGCATCACACAGTGATTTTTATACTATGGGCGCACTGCACATCAGCCCGGATAACCGGGTGCTGGCAGTGGCAGAGGACTTCCTTTCCCGGCGGCAGTACGGCATTCGTTTTCGCAATCTGGACAGTGGGAGTTGGTATCCGGAAGTGCTTAACGATGCCTCGTCCAGCTTTGCGTGGGCGAATGATTCACGCACCCTCTATTACGTTCGTAAACATCCGCAAACCCTGTTGCCTTATCAGCTATGGCGGCATGAGTTGGGTACGCCCCAGCACGACGATCGGTTAGTGTACGAAGAAAAAGACGATACCTATCACCTCAGCATTCATAAAACCACGTCGAAACAGTTCATCCTGATCGTGCTATACAGCACCAGCAGCAGCGAGATTCAGCTGATCGATGCGGATTTCCCGGACGCCCTTCCGCAGGTTTTTTTGCCCCGGCGGCGCGATCATGAATACAGTCTTGATCATTATGATCACACGTTCTTCATCCGCTCGAATCGCGAGGGTAAAAATTTCGGACTCTACCGTAGCCATTATCTGGATGAAGCGCGCTGGCAAACCGTGATCCCCGCGCGCGACCATATCGTAATGGAGGATTTCCAGCTTTTTCGTGACTGGCTGGTGGTAGAGGAGCGTCAGCGTGGGCTGACCAGCCTGCGGCAAATCAACTGGGAGACGGGAGAAACCAGCGGCATTGCGTTTGACGATCCCACTTACGTTACCTGGCTGGCTTACAATCCTACGCCGCGCACCAGTAAGCTGCGCTATGGCTATTCGTCCATGACCACGCCCGCCACGCTGTTTGAACTGGATATGGATACGGGGGAACGTCGCATCTTAAAACAGAGTGCGGTCAAAGACTTCAATCCGGATGAGTACAAAAGCGAGCACCATTGGATCACCGTTTCTGACGGCACAGAAGTGCCGGTCTCGCTGGTGTACCACCGCACCCATTTTCAGAAAGGGCAGAACCCCATGCTGGTGTATGGCTATGGCGCCTATGGCAGTAGCATGGACGCTGACTTTAGCGTCAGTCGGCTCAGCCTGCTGGACCGCGGGTTCATCTATGCGCTGGTGCATGTGCGAGGCGGCGGGGAGATGGGGCAGCAGTGGTATGACGGTGGCCGCCTGCTCAATAAGATGAACAGCTTCACCGATTTTATCGACGTGACAAACGGGCTCGTGGCGCGTGGATTCGGGCACCCGGACCGGCTCTATGCGATGGGAGGAAGTGCAGGGGGATTGCTGATGGGCGCAGTCATGAATCTGGCACCCACGCGCTATCACGGTGTGGTTGCGCAGGTGCCTTTTGTTGATGTGCTCACCACGATGCTTGATGAGTCTATTCCACTGACGACCGGGGAATATGACGAGTGGGGCAATCCGAATGACGCAGAGTACTATCGCTATATCCGGCAATACAGCCCATATGACAACGTTGCGGCGAAAACCTGCCCCCACCTGCTGGTGACAACCGGCCTGCATGATTCACAGGTACAATACTGGGAACCGGCAAAATGGGTGGCTAAGCTGCGTGAATATAAAACCGATGATAACCTGCTGCTGCTCTGCACCGATATGGACTCGGGGCACGGCGGTAAGTCTGGGCGCTACAAGGCCTATGAAGGCGTTGCCCTGGAGCTCACCTTCATCATCGCCCTTGCTCAGGGCAGTTTGCCTCCGGCCGCGCTTACGGAAGCTGACTAAGACACTTGCGCAGCGCCTGCCGTAACGGTGGGCGCAAATCTTTCACGTTATCCAGCATCCATTTCAGGTAACCCGGATCTTTTCGGGCCACCACGGCCAGCGCCTGACCACGATATTTACCAAACGGCAGCACATCATCACGCTGCGCGGCAGGCTGCGAGCGCAGACTCATTTCGTCCGCACGCCAGCCGGACAGTTCCATAATTCGAATGAGCAGCGCGGCCGTCACGTAGCAGTCGTACAGCGCCCGGTGAGCATGCAAATCCGCTGGCGGCGTCACATCCAGCTTGAGGCTGTGCCGGAGCGCCTGATTACCGTATTTAATGCCGGGCCATAGCTGACGAGCCAGCGTCATGGTACAGATCCACTCGCCGTGCATTTCCGGCAACATCCGGCGGTCAAAGCTGGCGTTGTGGGCCACGTAAAAGGGACTGCCGTGGTAGCGCAGGATGGCCTCTTCAATGGGCGGTTTGCCCATCACCATGGCTTCAGTAATGCGGTGCACGGCCATGGCCTGACGACTGATGGGGCGATCGGGTGAGACAAGATCGCTCATTGGATTGACGATTTGGCCGTCGATCACATCTACCGATGCAACCTCAACCACGCCGCCCTGCAGTCCGCAGGTTTCCGTATCGATAACGCGTAGCATCATTATTTCTGTTTAGGCTCGTAGGGCAGGCGTGACAGGTTGAGAGAGGCCTGGCGGTAATGCATTAAACGCTGACGAAACCAGTCCCGCAGGGCTTCAGGTTGTTCGTTGGCGACCATTTCTGCCACGACAGGCATGTTGTAGCGCTCTTTAAAAGCAACGCCTGCTGCAGCCAGATCGACATTGACTTTGTCTTTCTCTTCCTGCGACAGCAAGGCAAGGTTGTGACTCATGATATTCTCCCGATAAGCGTGACCAAAAGTAATGTTTTCCTCCTCCTGGCGCAAGGGACAGGATAGCATTGCTGGCCTCGACAGTTAAATTTCAGCGGCGTATTCTTGCGCCACGTTCGTGGCCTTTGCCGCCGTTAACAGGATGAAGAGATGAAAAAAACCGCGATTTCACGTGGGGTGCTGGCTCTGATCGCCACCGGCACAATGGTGTTTAGTCAGCTTGCACTGGCGCACGCCCATTTAGCGTCTTCGGTACCGGCAGCCAACGCGGCGGTAACGCCTGCGCCGCAACACATTACGCTGAGCTTCACCGAAGACGTTGAAGCCGCATTCAGTGGCGTTGACGTCATGAATGCACAGCATAAAGCCGTGGGTGAAAAGGCCCGGCTGGATGGCAAGCAGCACGACCGCCTGCGGGTTGATTTTGCCCAGCCGCTGGCGCAGGGCGCTTATCAGGTAAACTGGCACGTGCTGTCCGTTGACGGGCACAAAACGCACGGAAGCTATACCTTCACCGTGAAATAAAACCGTGACCCTGTTGTGGCTGGTGCTGCGCGCACTGCATTTCACGGCATTAATGTTGCTGGTTGGCAGTGCCTTTTACAGCAGGTTGCTGGCACCGGTTGCCTTTCGAACCTCGCTGGCCGCGCGATTATTTCCGCTAATGAAGTGGAGTACATGGCTGGCCCTGCTGTCGGCACTGGCGATGCTGGCCACACAAAATGTGTTGATGAGTGGTGACTGGCACAATTTGTCAGAGACGGCTGTGTGGCTGGCGGTATTTTCAACCCGCTGGGGCTCCGTGTGGCAATGGCAGCTCCTCTTTTCGCTGTGTAGCGTGGCTGCGATTGTCATGCGTGACCGCCCCCGTCAGCAGGTTTGGCTGTTAACTGGCCTGCTACAGACAGGCTGTCTGGCGCTAACGGGCCATGCCGCCATGCGCGAGGGTATCGCTGGGCTCCTGCAACAAAGTAACCAGGCCTTACATCTTCTCTCCGCCGCCTTTTGGGCGGGCGGGTTAGTGCCTGTGTTGGTGTTGATGCGCATGGCGCGTAACATCGAATACCGGACAGCCGCAATCCGCACCATGATGCGTTTTTCCCGTTATGGTCACGTTGCTGTCGCCTTAACGATAATTACCGGTATCGTTAACAGCCTGCTGATTGCCGGGGCGCCAGCAAACTGGCATCTCAACGATTATGTTGTACTGTTGTTGTGCAAGGCAGGGCTGGTCATGCTTATGGTGCTGATTGCGCTCTGGAATCGTTACTGGCTGGTGCCGCGCTTTCACATCGCGGGCCTTGCCGCACAACGACTGTTTATTCGCATGACCCAGCTGGAAATTGTGCTGGCATGCGGCGTAGTGGGGTTGGTCAGCGTGTTTGCTACGTTGTCACCAACCTGAATGATGAAAACCCCATAAAGGTAAGTTATGTTGCTGAAGAAAGCGATCCCCACACTGCTGTTATTAACGCTGGCTGGTCAGGCAGCAGCGGCACAAATCATCACCGTCAGCCGTTTCGAAATTGGTAAAGACAAGTGGCCGTTTAATCGTGAAGAGGTGATGCTGACCTGTGAGAAAGATGGATCGCTGTTTGCCATCAATCCCAGCACGCTGATGCAGTACCCGCTTAATGAGAAGGCGGAGGCTCAGGTCAATGCTAAGCGGGTGAAGGCACAGCCCATCAGCGTGATTCAGGCGCCGGATAAAGCGCATCCGGATCGGATGATGAGTCTGCAACCTGTCGTGGATCGTGCACAGGCGCTGTGCACAAAATAAGACCACGCAGGCAAGAGTGCGCAAATTTGTCTTACGGGTCACAAACCTGTCGGGTTTATGGTCTGAGCCGCGGCGCTGGCTGGAAAATCTGGTGTGTTGTCCTACGCTTTAGAAGCAAGGCGAAAGCCTCTATTAATGCCAACTTTTAGCGCACGGCTCCTTGAGAGCCATTTCCCTGGACCGAATACAGGAATCGTGTTCGGTCTTTTTTTGCCTTTCAACGCTCACCATGACGACCCAGACAGCGGGGATGGTGTTCACCAGGCCGCACGGTACTGGCCCGGCTCACGCAACAGGATGGCAGAAACGAAACCGGCGCGATCGCGTTTCTCCCTCCTGTGCGAAAGGGCGTTTACACCCGGAACGCTTCAACCATACCGCGCAGCGCGTGTGCCTGCTCAGAAAGGGATTGTGAAGCGGACGATGATTCCTCAACCAGTGCGGCGTTGTTCTGAGTAACGCTGTCCATCTGGCCCACGGCGACGCTCACCTGAGAAATCCCCTGCATCTGTTCGGAAGAGGCCAGCGAGATCTCATCCATAGCCGTTGCCAGTTCACCCACCATGTTAACGATTTTCAGGATACTTTGACCGGTTCCACTCGCGACGGTTACGCCGGTTTCAACCTGCTGAACGGCCTGTTCAATCAAGGTTTTAATTTCCTTCGCGGCAGTAGCACTCCGCTGGGCCAGATTTCTGACTTCGCCAGCCACCACGGCAAACCCGCGGCCCTGCTCACCGGCACGCGCGGCCTCAACGGCAGCATTGAGCGCCAGAATGTTGGTCTGAAAAGCAATGCCTTCAATCACGCCGGTTATATCACGAATCTTCGCAGCACTGTCTGAAATGTCTTTCATGGTTGCTGACATCCGTTGCATATCTGCTTCGCCGCGTTGAGCCAGATTGGCCGTTTCGCGAGCTGATGTGGCTGTATGCTGTGCCCCGGAGGCATTACTCTTCACCGTCGCGGTTAACTGTTCCATGCTGGCAGCGGTTTCCTGAAGCGCGGCAGCCTGCTCTTCGGTACGGGACGATAATTCGGTATTTCCTTGCGCGATTTCATCGGCGGCAAGCGCAACGTTAGCTGAAGAATCTTTGATTTCGACAACCAGGCCGCGAAGTTTAGCCTGCATTCCGTCAAGGGATGCCAGCAGACTTGACGTATCCTTAGGACGCAGGTGCACCACCGAGGTCAGATCGCCGTTAGCAATGGCCGCCGCAATGGTTTGGGCCTGAGCAGGCTCGCCCCCTAACTGGCGCATCAGTAAACGGGTAATCATCCATCCGGTGGCGACAGAAAAAACGATGGAAAGCAGGCCCAGGATAACCAAAACGAGTGTTGAGGTTCGGGTTGAACGATTATTCTCTTCCACCGCGTTGCGACTGTTATTCAACTGAACGTTGGTCATTTCACCAAGTGAACTGAGTAACGCACGCTGAGCAGGACGCACCGTCACCATCAGATAATTTGTGGCTTCCTGAGGACGGTTATCCAGGCCAAACTGACCGGCCTTTTCTAGACCGGAAATCACCTGCGCTTCATTGGCCTGAAGTTTTTCCAGCGCAGCACGTCCGGCGGGCGTGGAATCCTCACGCATGATTGTTTCAAGCGCTTCACGATTTTTTAAGTAAGCTGCTTTTTGCAGTTTCAGCCTCTCCCACTCTGGCTGCATGGCTTTCGCATCGCTGAGAAGCGCGAGGTTTCTCGCGGCAATCGCCATGTCTCTCAGTTCATCTCGCATATCAACGGCGAGCTGATATTTTCGCATCTTAACATTGACCGCATCATCCATACCGGTGCTGGCGGAATGCAGTGCTTTAAAAGAAATAGTAATACAGATAATAAAAAGCAGAATTAACAGGCCAAAACCGATTGCCAGACGCGTGGAGATTTTCATCTTAGAATTCCTGAAAGTTAAGTTCAGCGTTCTTATCGGCAAAAGACGTGTAAAAAATTAATAAAATAGACATATTTTTGAAACAGTAAATTCCGCAAGCAGTGTGGAAGTTTCCAGAGTAATGGTCCTTTAAAAGGACTTATAAGTTCAATTAATCAATTGAGTGCAGGTTATCAGGAGAGGGTAATTGATATTTAAAATGCTTTTAGTAAACACAGCAGCGCGCTGGCGCGATATATGAACGGCGAGGACAGCACTGCGCTGACCTTGATTTGAAATAAGTCTTGTCATTTTCCTAATGTGTGGCGTTTTTCCTAAATGCACAGATAAGACGACACGTTCACCCGTCCCCAATAAATATAGCGTCCTGCTGCAGGGTGTTAGCCAGATTCACTCTCACGCAAGGCACCTGTGATTCGAACGGGCGATTATATCACACCTGAGAGGCGCTCTGGCGCATTGATGAAGCGTACTGACATCTCTGATCACTCAACCCGTGCGTCGTAAATGGTAGTTAACCTGATAATCGTGGGTGTTTCTGTACATCACGGCGTAGTTGATAAAAGAGCCCGTATTGCTGTATGAAAGCGAATCGACTCTGAGTAGGAGGGTTTTCTCAGCGATATCCATCAGGTGCGACAGGCGCTTATCGGATAAAACCGGTCTTAATGACTCATAATTGCCCTCTAAAACAATGCCACACTCCTGCTCGATATAGTCAAATTTAGATTTTTCCAAATGGGCCAGGCTAAGGTCAGGGAATATTTTCACTGGCATATAACTTTCTTCGAGCATCAGCAGCTTTTCATCAACATAACGTAACCGACGTGAGAAAAAGAGGCGTTCACCACTGTTTATGCGTAACTGATCGGCTATGGCGGGAGGCGCGGCGATTAACTCGAACGCCAGTACCTTACTGATCACCTCTTTTCCCTGCAGACGTAAGACTTCTGCCAGCCCGGTGAGCGAACTGGTTTCATGACTGATATCCTTTGCGGACACGTAGGTTCCGCTGCCATGCCGTCGCTCCAGCAACCCCTCTCTGACCAGTAAATCTATTGCCTTACGCAAGGTCATTCTCGCCACGCCAAACTCTGTGGCGAGCACTTTTTCAGCCGGAATAGCACTCCCGACCGCGACAAAGGGCGAATTTAGCCGGAGACGCAGTTTGTCAGCGATAAATTTATAGATCACTTTTGTACCTCCTGAGAGGGAGACATAACCGTCAACAGGCCTTGCATAAAGTTAATGCGTGCAGGGGGATAAATAAATAGATTTTTTATTTCCTATAGCCGCGCTGTGAGATGTCTAGTTATTGCCATGAAAATAGACGTCATGATGAAAATTAAAACCATGAGGGCGCTCACGAAGTCGTTAATGTCCCACTCTGCCAGAGGCGTGACTGCCTTATTTTGGCTGCGTTTACATTGACTTTAACGATGTATCCTTAGAATCGTTACGTGAGGAACTTAAATGCTCAGTCAAATACAGCGCTTTGGCGGCGCCATGTTTACGCCGGTATTATTATTTCCCTTCGCCGGTATCATCGTTGGTCTTTCCATTATGTTACGCAACCCTTTATTTGTAGGGGAAGCATTAACGCATCCAGAGAGTTTATTTAATCAAATTGTCTTCATTATTGAAGAGGGCGGATGTACGGTTTTTAGAAACATGCCGTTAATATTCGCGGTTGGCCTCCCGGTGGGGTTGGCAAAACAGGCTCAGGGGCGAGCATGTCTGGCCGTTGTCGTCAGTTTTTTAACCTGGAATTATTTAATTAATGCCATGGGCAGCACCTGGGGCGATTTTTTTGCCGTCGATTTTTCCAAAGGAACAGAAGCCGGAAGCGGACTGGCCATGATCGCGGGGATAAAAACACTGGATACCAGCATCATCGGTGCCATCGTCATTGCCGGTCTGGTGACGGCTCTGCACAATCGTTATTTTGAAAAACCGCTTCCGGTTTTTCTGGGTATTTTTCAGGGCTCATCTTTTGTCGTCATTGTTGCCTTCTTAGCGATGATCCCCTGTGCCTGGTTAACGCTGTTTGGCTGGCCCAAAATTCAAATGGGCATCGAGTCGCTTCAACAGTTTTTACGCGATGCGGGCGCGGTTGGCGTGTGGGTTTATACCTTTCTGGAACGTATCCTGATCCCGACAGGACTGCACCACTTTATTTATGGGCCTTTTATCTTTGGCCCGGCAGTGGTTGAAGGCGGCATCCAGGTTTACTGGGCAGAGCATCTGCAGGCCTTCAGCCAGAGTACGCAACCACTCAAACAACTGTTTCCTGAGGGCGGTTTCGCGCTTCATGGCAACGCAAAAGTCTTCGGCGCAGTGGGGATTGCGTTGGCGCTCTATTCGACAGCCTCAGCGCGTCACCGGGTCAAAGTCGCAGGGTTGTTAATTCCGGCCACGTTGGCAGCCGTTCTGGTCGGCATCACTGAACCCCTGGAGTTTACCTTCCTGTTTATTTCGCCTCTGCTGTTTGCGGTGCACGCTGTGCTGGCCGCCAGCATGGCGACAGCAATGTATATGTGCGGTGTGGTGGGGAACTACGGTGGCGGCTTACTGGACCAGTTTCTGCCGCAAAACTGGATCCCAATGTTCCCTAACCATGCCGGCATGATCTTTACCCAAATCGGTATAGGCCTGGTTTTCACGGGGCTCTACTTCGTGGTTTTTCACCAACTCATCCTGCGGCTGAATCTGAAAACACCCGGTCGGGAGGACAGTGACGTCAGGCTTTACAACAAGGCCGACTATCGGGCAGCGCGAGCAGCGCCAGCTTCCCCGGGCGGGCATAACCCGCAACGCGATCAGGCTTGGGGTTTTCTGAATGCGCTGGGTGGGGCCAGCAATATAGCCAGCATCAACAACTGCGCCACGCGCCTGCGGATAACACTGGTCGATGAGGCCAAAACGCAGAACGATGCCGCGTTTATGGCGCTGGGCGCCCACGGTGTCGTCCGGCGTGGCAACAGTATTCAGGTCATTGTGGGCTTACAGGTCCCCCAGGTGCGCGAGCAACTTGAAAGCCAAATGAAAGACCCGGCCCGGTCTGAAGCAACACTTACCATGGAGAAACCTTTATGAAGACATTCTCAGTTTTAATTGCGGGCGGCGGTAGCACCTTTACGCCGGGTATTGTGCTAATGCTCCTAGCGAACCGGCACCGCTTTCCTTTACGCCAGCTGAAGTTTTACGACAATGACGCGGCCCGTCAGGAAACCATTGCCCGGGCCTGTAAGATTATCTTGCAGGAACAGGCACCTGACATTGTGTTCAGCTATACCACCGATCCGCAGGAAGCATTCAGCGACGTCGATTTTGTCATGGCGCATATTCGGGTGGGTAAATATCCCATGCGTGAGCAAGATGAAAAAATCCCCTTGCGTCATGGTGTTCTGGGCCAGGAAACCTGTGGGCCGGGTGGTATTGCCTATGGCATGCGCTCAATCGGCGGTGTCCTTGAGCTTGTCGATTATATGCAACAGTACTCACCCGACGCCTGGATGCTGAATTATTCCAACCCGGCCGCCATCGTGGCTGAGGCAACGCGACGCCTGCGACCTGAGGCTAAAATCCTGAATATTTGTGACATGCCGATTGGTATTGAAAGTCGGATGGCAAAAATTGTCGGTCTGCAAGACCGCAAGCAAATGCGGGTGCGCTACTACGGGCTCAATCATTTTGGCTGGTGGACCGCAGTTGAAGATTTGAAGGGGAATGATTTAATGCCACAGCTGCGTGAGTACGTGGCAAAGTACGGCTATGTTCCTCCCTCTGGATCGTCATCAGTGGAGTCCAGCTGGAAGGATACTTTCCTGAAGGCGCGCGATGTGCAAGCGCTGGACCCCCAGACGTTGCCCAATACCTATCTGAAATATTATTTGTTCCCAGATTATGTGGTCGCGCATTCCAACCCTGAACGCACCCGCGCTAATGAGGTCATGGAGCATCGTGAAAAGCAGGTGTTCAGCGCCTGCAGGGCAATCACCGATGCCGGGCATTCATCCGCCAGGGAGTTGGAGATAGACGAACATGCTTCCTATATTGTCGATCTGGCGACCGCGATCGCCTTCAATACCCAGGAGCGTATGCTGCTCATTGTGCCTAATCAGGGCGCTATCCCCAACTTTGATGCGGACGCTATGGTGGAAATTCCCTGTCTGGTGGGGCGCAACGGTGCGGAACCTCTTCAGGTTGGCGACATTCCGACTTTCCAGAAGGGGTTAATGAGTCAGCAGGTTGCGGTCAAAAGCTCGTGGTGGAGGCATGGGAACAGCGCTCCCGGCATAAGTTATGGCAGGCCATTACCTTATCTAAAACGGTACCAAGTGCCGCCGTTGCAAAAGCGATTCTCGACGATCTTATCGAGGCAAATAAAGCCTTCTGGCCGCCGTTGAGCTAGAGCGCCCGTCAGCCAGCCTGGGTTCGCGTTCAGGCTGGCTGTCTTTAGCGCAGACAGGGCAAATCAGGAGAATCGAATGCCGTGAGGGATAACCCTGTGGATCGCGCGAGAGAGTCGTCAATATTCCAGTGTGCATTGCGCGGCAGTGCAGTCCTGAGCTCGGCGTGCCGGGACTGCACTGCCGCGTCATGCCTCTCCACCGTTGCGCGTGCTTGATTTTCAGCGCGCATCCCGCCACATTAGCTCCTCGTATCCTGCCGCTTGCAAAGGAGATGATCGTGTCGACTGTACCCCCACTGACCTTACTGAAGCGTATTGATGAACGCTACCGATCGCTCACCGGACATGGGCTTTACTGTCCTCATGATATCGATGACCGTTATCAGTGGCTGCATGAACAGGCACCGTACAGCATTCTTGCCCACAGTACCGCAGCCGATCCCGTGTTTGTCTATGCCAATCGTTGTGCTCTGAACTGCTTCAAATACAGTGCGGAAGAGATACGGCAACTGCCGTCACGACTCAGTGCCGGGCCTTTCGACAGGGAAGCACGACAGCGCCTGCTGGATATTGTCAGACGCGATGGCATTGCCACCGGCTACAGCGGACCGCGTGTCGATAAGCAGGGCAAAAGCTTCATTATCTACGATGGCGAAGTCTGGCAGTCAGACGGACGCGATGAGGCGGGATGGGGCCAGGCCGCACTGTTCTGGCCCAGCCCCCGTCACGCGTTGGCAGCGTTCTGATCGGCGCGACGACGCCTTTCTGCCGTGTGCTGACAGGCTTATACCCGGAACGCTTCTACCATGCCGCGTAATGCGTGGGCCTGTTCAGAAAGGGACTGAGAAGCAGAGGATGACTCTTCAACCAGCGCCGCGTTGTTCTGGGTGACGCTGTCCATCTGGCTGACGGCGACGCTCACCTGAGAAATGCCCTGCATTTGTTCGGAGGAGGCCAGTGAGATCTCATCCATCGCGCTGGCCAGGTCGCCGACCATGCTGACGATTTTGAGGATGCTTTCACCTGTACCGTTGGCGACTTTGACGCCGCTGCCAACCTGTTCAACCGCTTGCTCAATCAGCGACTTAATCTCTTTTGCTGCGGTCGCGCTGCGCTGGGCCAGGGTGCGGACTTCACCTGCGACAACGGCAAAACCCCGGCCCTGTTCGCCAGCACGCGCGGCCTCTACCGCGGCATTGAGGGCCAGGATATTGGTCTGGAAGGCGATGCCCTCAATAACGCCGGTGATATCGCGAATTTTAGACGCGCTCAGCGAAATGTCGTTCATGGTTTCCGACATCCGGTGTACGTCGCTTTCGCCACTGCGCGCCAGCACGGCGGTCTCACGGGCAGTTGACGCAGTGCTTTGCGCACCGGCGGCGTTACTTTTCACCGTGGCGGTGAGCTGTTCCATGCTGGCTGCGGTTTCCTGCAGGGCGGCGGCCTGCTGTTCGGTCCGGGAGGACAGCTCCGTGTTCCCCTGGGCGATCTCTTCCGCTGCCAGCGCAACGTTACCCGAGGTCTGTTTGATCTCTGACACCAGAGCACGCAGTTTAGCCTGCATACCATCCAGTGAAGCCAGCAGGCTGGTGGAATCATTACGGCGGAGCGTGACGCTGGCGGTCAAATCGCCCGAGGCAATCGCGGCCGCCAGTTCCTGGGCCTGGGCAGGCTCACCGCCCAACTGGCGCATTAACACCCGGGTGATGACATAGCCGGTGGCGATGGAGAACAGCACGGAAAGCACGGATAAAAACACCAGCGTCAAGGACGCCCGGCTGGTTGCCACGCTGTTAACTTCCACCGCGTTGCGGCTGTTATGCATGAGAATGTCTGTGGTTTTGTTTAGCGCATCCAGCATATTGCGTTGCAAGGGGCGCAAGGTCTCCATGAGATAACGCGTCGCTTCATCTCGCTCATTCTTCAGCCCCAGTTGCCCGGCAGCTTCGAAAGCGCTCATCACCGTGCCTTCCAGTTCTTTAATGTGGTTTAAGGCAGCCTGTTCTTCAGCCGTGGACTGGCTCTGCATGATCACCTCGAGCGTTTCACGGTTTTCCGCGAACAGTTTTTTTTGCGCTTCAAGACGCTCCCATTCAGGCTGCATTTCCTTAACGTCGCTCAACAAGGCCAGATTTCGCACGGCTATCGCCAAATCCCTGAGTTCGCCGCGCATATCAAGAATCAACTGGTACTTCCGCATTTTGACATTCACGACCTCATCCATTCCGGTTTTAGCGTTATGCAGCGAGTTAAGTGAGACAGAGGTGCAGATAATGGAAAGCAAAATTAACAAACCGAAACCGGTTGCAAGACGAGTGGAGATTTTCATGGATATGTTCCCGATGGATTGCTGTTTTGTTCTCTATCGGCACGCGTCAGGAAAATGATTAACAAAAAGGCCAAAATTTACATAAGTATCGTTAATATTATTATTTTGAATTTAAAAAATGATCTTAATCAATAAATGACGATATTTTTGTTATGTCTTGAATATCGTAAGGTAATGGCCGAAAAATATGCAATAGGTTGATGTATTGAGTCAGGTTGAGGGGGAATTTTTTATTAAATCATAAATTTAAATGGTGGTTGCCACTAACCCGGATCGACGGGCAGCGAAGGGCAGACATGACCTCGTAGCGGGCCTGGATCTGCGCTCGCCACTCTGTTGCTCATCAGTGATCCCGTCACGCTACCCAACAGATCAAACTCTGAAGTGACGGCGTTGGGTAAGGTGTGCCTGTGCGACGAACACAGCGCGTATACGTCCGATAAATATGTGATCGGGGGTAACAATCTTGACATGAATTTTAAGTTTATCAGACAGTTCATTACGCCAGTTTCTTCACTATAGCGACTCCATTCACAGCATGGGAAAGCACAATGAGGAAACCGTTAGCAGTGGCCTGGTTGTTTTTGATCATTTCATTCGGCGCAACGGCGCAAAGTCTGACGCACAGCAGGGCCGATCCCGCCCATTATGCGGGATTAAAGACGTACAGCAGCATCGCAGATACGCCGGAATCACCGGATGAGCATGTGAGGGAGAGGCAGCACGACGTGGGTAAAGCATTGTGAAGTAAAAAGATGGCTCGCCAGTGCGAGCCATTTTTTCATCAGCGTGCAGGCCTGGGTGCCAGAAACTTCTTGCCCAGTTTTATTCCCGGTTTTTCCACACAGTTAAACAGTAATGATGCCAGCGCGTAGGTCACCGGAATCGATACGGCACAAACAATCAAAAAACGCGTCAGATCATTTTGATACTCAATGTCCGTTTGATTGAGCAACAGCGCAATGGCCGGGATCACGATCAGCAGATGCAGCAAGTAGACCGAAAACGACACATCGCCCAGCCATGTACTCAGACGGTTGTTTAACACCTTACGCGGAATGCGGATCAGTTTTGCCATCAGGCTGCTTTCCTGATACTGCCAGAGCACGGCCGCCATACCGATAATCATAAAGGCTTCCAGCATCACCTGCAGCTTAATGGCACCCAGCCCAATCAGCACGCTTACGGCCGGTCCGGCAAGGGCAAACAGCACGTACAGCAGGGATTTACGGCGTACCGCTTCAGCCAGCAGCATGCCTGAAATAAACATATTCAGTTTAATCAGAATCATTGACGGCATTTCAAAGGCTTCATAGTAGTCGGGCAGCAGATAACGGCCTGCGCAACTCAGCGCCATCATGCTCAGCAGGGCGGTCGCGTAACCGAAGCGCATCACCGCCAGCATCATAAACGGAAACAGCAGATAGAACTGCATTTCCAGCCCAATGCTCCAGTCGGGCAGCGTGGTATTGAATCCATAGGCGGGCAGCACGCCAAACAGGAATGACAGATGCGTCAGCACGTTCATGAACGACTGATCCGCATAGCGTGAGGATTCTGTTGCGGTCCCGGAATAAAACTGGGCAATGGTATCGCGCATCTCACCAAACCAGGGGCCATAGATCAGGGCAACCGCCAGCAGCAGATAATAAAGCGGGGCAATGCGGAAAAAACGGCGTAACCAGAATTTTTTAATGGTTTCCGCGCGTTGCCAGGGCTCCTTGTGCTGGCGTTCCACATAGTTTTTTGCCATCAGATAGCCCGAAAGCAGGATAAAGAGATCCACGCCAATGCCGGGTGAGGAGATCAAGGTAATATGGCAATGGATAAGCAGACTTATGTGTCCCAGCAGTACCCAAAGAGAAGCGATGCCGCGTAACCCCTCCAGTTCCGTGGACCAACCTCGTGTCGCAGACATGGTAAAACCCCGTTAATCAGTTAGTTATACTTGCACTAAGGCGGTAACTAAGCCCTAACGTGGTGGTTAAGTCCACCCGTTGAGAAAAAAGTGAGAGGATTCTGACGCTGTGGTTAATAATTAATCGGCGAGATAATGCGCTCGCTGATTATTTATGGCGGTTCAAACGGGAGCACGCAAGATGAATAAGCACGGCAATACATTGTTGATCACCGGTGGGGGAACGGGCATTGGGCGCGCACTGGCGCATCGCTGGCATGACGCCGGGAACAAGGTGATTATTACCGGACGTCGTCAGGACGCGCTGGACGAAGCGGCGGCCGGACGAGAAGGCATAGCGACCTGGGTTTTAGATGTCACCGATGCGGATGACGTCAGTCACGCCATTCCTCTGCTGCTCCAGACGTATCCGCACCTGAATGTTTTAGTCAACAATGCTGGCGTCTTTAGCCCTGAGGACATCACTTCACGCCGCGACCTGAGCGATGTTGTGAGAATGACCGAAACCAATTTTATTGCGCCCGTCAGGCTCACTGATGCGCTAATCGATCACCTGAGTGCTCAGCCCGCTGCGGCTATTATTAACGTGTCGTCCGGGCTGGCATTTGTCCCTTTCCCTGCTTCGCCGACCTACAGCGCCACTAAAGCGGCACTTCACTCCTATACCGCAGCCCTTCGGCCGCTGTTAAAAGGGAAGGTTGAGGTGATTGAGATTATCCCGCCACAGGTGCAAACCGAGTTAGCGCCCGGGCAGTCTCAGGATCCTGACAGCATGCCGCTTGATGCCTTCGCCGATGAGGTTATGACGTTATTGCACAGCGGCACAACGCCCACCGAAGTCTGTGTGGAACGCGTGCGCTACTTTCGCGAGGCCGAAGCGAAAGGGCAGTTTGATGAGGCATTGCAGATGCTGGTGCAATACAGCTAAGCCCCGGCCAGGCGCGAGGCGACAACGCGAGCGACGATTACGCTGTTCCACTGATTTCGTGCAGCCAGTCTGTGAGGTCGCGCTCAAGCGTTCCTGCCTTTGCGACCTCAGGCGAGAACAGGCAATACTCTGAGCCATCTTCCACAAACCCCATTGGTGCGGCCAGTATGCCGCTTTGAATATCATCTTTAACGAGCGGCCAGGGTCCAATGGCTACGCCGATCCCGGCTACCGCCGCCTGCAGGCTAAAATAAAAATGTTCGAAACACTGCTGCACGTTAACGGGAGCCGGTATCTGCATCGCCGTCGCCCAGACCTGCCACGCCTCCGGGCGGCTTCTGGAGAGCAGTAAAGGCGCGTCCGGATTCAAACCCGGACGCTCGCTGTCGAACCAGACCGTGACGCGATCGGGGCGGCAGACCGGTCCCACCTTTTCCCTGAACAAGTGTTCGATATGGCAGGGCGATACGTGAGTAAAATCATTGCGGCGCAGCGCAAAATCAATCCCCTGATCAAACGAGAATGCGCCACTGGCCGCGACCAGATGGATTTCATTTTTACCGAAGCGCGCCTCAAAATCGCCCCAGCGTGGAATCAGCCAGCGCATTAATAACGTGGGCTCACATGACAGCACGCGCTGGCGCGTTCCCGCGCGTAAGCGGTTTACGCTGCGGGAGATCATGGCGAAGCCGTGACTGACCGCGTCAGCCAGCTGTTCGCCTGCTTCTGTCAGACAGACTTTCCGGTTACGACGCGCAAACAGCGCAACACCTAAATCCTCTTCAAGTACGCGCACCGCCCGGCTGACAGCACCGGGCGTAAGATGCAGTTCGTCTGCTGCACGGGCAAAACTTTCGAAACGCGCCGCCGCTTCAAAACAGCGCAGCGCCATTAACGAGGGCAGGCGGTTGCCTGCTACAGGTGAGTTTAACTCACCGTTTGGCGCAGAAATCATCGTTATATCTCGCGTTCTTTCACCATTAATATCAATCAAACCGAGAAGGGTTGGATATTTATATTACCAGGGGGTCAGTAACGTGGACTATATCATTCGGGAAGAAATACCGTCTGTAGAAACCTATCGCCACATCAGAGTGAGCGCAGGATTAAGTGACAAAACGGAACAGGCCGCAAAGACGGGGTTAAGAAACGGTTTGTACAGCGTGGTGGTTTGCCATCAGGACGCGCCGGTTGGCATGGGAAGAGTGATTGGCGACGGAGGCTGCTTTTTTGTCATTACCGATATTGCTGTGCTGCCACAACATCATAAAAAGGGGGTGGGCGATCGTATTATGACGGCGTTAATGGCCTGGATAGCGCGCCATGCGCCGCCCTCCGCCTACATCAGTTTGATTGCCAGTCATGGCTCGCCGGGTTTTTATGCCCGTTATGGTTTCGAACCGGCATTGCTGCCAGAACGTGCGGGCATGTTTTTGCGAATCCAGGGATAAAGATGAAAAAGGGGACGTCAGCGTCCCCCTGTTATCAGGCCAGTTTCAGAATGATCATGCCCAGCAATAACAGCACAAGCCCCACCCAGCCCTTGAGGTTGAGCCGCTGACCAAACAGTATCCATCCTGCTGCCACGGTCGCGACGATACCAAAGCCGCCCCACAGGGCGTAAGCAACCGACAGATCGATGCCTTTAACCGCCTGAGACAGCGCGCTAAACGCCAGCAGCACGCAGGCCAGAGACAGCATTCCCGGGAGGATTTTTTTAAAGCCGTTGCTGTACTTAAGCAAAATATTTGCGGCTATCTCCAGCAGGACCGCCAGTGCCAGCCAGGCAAAATGGATCACATCAGGCAGGATCATGTTCTGCCTCCTTCACCTCACCGCTGCCGACTTTAATGAGCAGAATGCCCGTCATCAGCGTGATCAAACCGCAGATTTTCATTAACGACAGGGTTTCATCAAAAAGCTGCACGCTAAATAAGGTGATCAGCAGAATGCCAATGCCCTCCCAGAGCGCGTAAGCCACACCCAGCGCAATGCGCTTGATGGCGAAACTCAAAAAAAAATAAGAACAGGCAATCATCCCCAGCATGACCACATAACCCAGCTGACTCTGATTCAGGCTGGACCATTTCATGGTCAGGGTACCTATAATTTCCGTAACAATAGCGAGTACTAATAATCCCCAGGCGCGCATGGGTTTTCTCCATCAATCGACGTCATGATTTACCGTGATGCGTAACACAACGGCAGAAAAGAAGTTGGCTGGCAGAAAGGGGACTAAAGGGCGCTGCGCCAGTGCTGATCGACGGCGTTAACGCTGACAGGTGCGAGGGTAAAAAGGGGGGTAAAAAGAGTAATGAACATCCTGCTCATAATTAAACAATGCATCCACGTTGTTGCTTCTCTTCAGTGGATGGGGAAAGCCTCCGGTAATGAACACAGTAGCGTTATATCATTAAAACCGCCCCAGGCACAGCCTGTTTGTTCGGGTTTTTGACAAATATCAGGTCAATATTGCTGGGGTTTAGGCACGGTTGCGTTTCGGCAAAAAAAGCCGGACAGCAGTCCGGCTTTGATGTCGTAGAAAACCTTACGCTGGGCGCGCGGGTTCCGTACGAACGGGCGCTTCGCCCGCCACATAGTAGTCAGCCGTGCTGCGTGGCAGAGCATCAAGTCCACGAATGCAGTCGGCAATTTTTTCACCGATCATAATGGTGGTCGCATTCAGGTTACCGGTAATGATCAGCGGCATAATTGAGGCATCGACAACGCGTAATCCCTGGAGTCCGTGAACGCGGCCTTCACCGTCAACGACCGACATCTCGTCATTGCCCATTTTACAGGTGCCGCAGGGATGATAGGCCGTTTCGCCGTGATTACGGACAAACTCATCCAGTTCTTCATCGGTCTGGCATTCAATGCCCGGACTGATTTCACGTCCGCGGTATTTATCCAGGGCCGGCTGATTAATGATCTCACGCGTAATGCGGATGGCATCGCGGAATTCGTGCCAGTCCTGCTCATGTGACATATAGTTGAACAGGATCGCAGGATGGCGACGTGGATCGCGCGATTTCAGGCGCACATGACCCCGGCTCGGCGACCGCATAGAGCCAACATGACACTGGAAACCGTGCGCATCTACCGCATTTGACCCGTTATAGTTAATCGCGACCGGCAGAAAATGGTACTGAATATTCGGCCAGCTAAACTCTTCGCGGCTGCGAATAAATCCGCCTGCCTCAAACTGGTTGCTTGCCCCGACGCCGGTGCCGTTAAACAGCCATTCCGCGCCAATCTTAGGCTGGTTCCACCATTTCAACGCCGGATAGAGCGAGACCGGCTCTTTGCACTCGTACTGCAGGTACATTTCCAGGTGATCCTGCAGATTTTCACCCACGCCTGGCAGGTCATGTACCACCGGAATATCGAACTGGTTCAGCAACTCGGCTGAACCCACGCCGGAACGCTGCAGGATCTGAGGGGAGGCAATGGCCCCTGCACACAGCAAGACTTCGCGGCGGGCGTGAACCGTATGCAGCGTATTGCTGTCGCCGATCAGGTACTCGACACCTATTGCACGCTTGCCTTCAAACAAAATGCGATCGGTCGTGGCATGCGTAACGATTTTCAGGTTGGCACGATTTTTCGCCCTGTCCAGATAACCGCGCGCGGTGCTTGAACGACGACCTTCAGGCGTGACAAAGCGGTCCATTGGACCAAAGCCTTCCTGCTGATAGCCGTTAAGGTCATCGGTACGCGGATAGCCGGCCTGAACGCCTGCCTGAATCATCGCCTCAAACAGAACGTTATTGCCTTTCTTCGGCGTGGTCACGCTGACCGGACCCTCTCCGCCGTGGTAATCGTTGGCGCCCGTATCACGGGTTTCTGATTTACGGTAGTAGGGCAGACAGTCCAGGTAGCTCCAGTTTTCCAGACCGGGCATGGTCGCCCAGTTGTCCAGATCCATGGCGTTACCGCGGATGTAACACATGCCGTTGATCAGTGATGAACCGCCCAGGCCTTTGCCTCGGCCACACTCCATCCTGCGGTTGTTCATGTAAGGCTCAGGTTCCGTTTCGTAGGCCCAGTTATAACGTTTTCCCTGTAAAGGGTAAGCCAGTGCCGCAGGCATCTGGGTTCGGAAATCAAAACGATAGTCGGGGCCGCCCGCTTCCAGCAGTAAGACATTCACATTGCTGTCTTCGGTCAGTCGGGTAGCCAGGACATTCCCTGCGGATCCGGCTCCAATGATAATGTAATCAAATTCCATTCGTCGCTCCTCAGGTAGGGGGATTAAAATACAGACTGAAAACGCGTCAGTTCTACCTGAACCGACTTCACCTGGGTGTAATTTTGCAGCGTCATCAGGCCGTTTTCACGTCCCACGCCAGAGTGCTTATAGCCACCAACCGGCATTTCGGCGGCAGATTCACCCCAGGTGTTAATCCAGCAAATACCGGCTTCAATCTGATGGATCACGCGGTGCGCGCGGTTAAGGTCTTGCGTGACCAGGCCGGCAGCCAGACCGAATTCGGTGTCATTGGCCCGACGTATCACTTCGTCTTCAGAGGTGTAGCTCAGAATTGACATCACAGGACCAAAGATTTCCTCACGGACAATCTTCATCTCGTCACGGCAGTCGCTGAATACGGTGGGTTCAACCCAGGCGCCCTGATCAAAGCCTTCGCCCGTTAAGCGTTTTCCGCCACACAGCAGACGTGCGCCTTCTTCAACGCCAGAGGCGATAAAGCGCATGACGTTGTCGCGGTGGCTAAAGCTGACCAACGGACCAAAGTTAGTCTCAGGATCGCGCAGGTCGCCCGCTTTGATGCGCGCAACGCGCTCAAGAATTTTGGCTTCAAACGCCGACTGCAGCCCGGCGGGAATAAACACGCGCGTGCCGTTAGTACATACCTGGCCTGAACTGTAAAAGTTAGCCATCATGGCGATATCCGCGGCGAGATCGAGATCGGCATCATCAAAGATGATCAGCGGTGACTTACCGCCCAGCTCCATCGTAACGTCTTTCAGCGTAGAACCGGCCGCGTTCGCCATTACCTTCTTACCACTGACGACGCCGCCGGTGAACGAGACTTTATCAATGCCGGGATGTTCGGTCAGCAGCTGGCCGGTCACCGCGCCGGTTCCCGGCAGCACGTTGAACACGCCATCCGGCACGCCCGCTTCCGTGTAGATTTCAGCCAGTTTCAGGGCCGTAAGTGGCGTGACTTCACTGGGCTTGAAGATCATGGCGTTGCCGGCGGCCAGAGCAGGCGCTGACTTCCACAGCGCGATCTGGATCGGATAGTTCCAGGCACCGATGCCCGCAACAACGCCCAGCGGTTCGCGGCGGGTATAAACAAACGAGGTATCACGCAGTGGAATTTGCTGGCCTTCCAGCGCAGGGATCAGCCCAGCGTAATATTCCAGTACGTCGGCACCGGTCACGATGTCCACGCTGGAGGTTTCACTGAACGGCTTACCGGTATCAAGCATTTCCAGCTCAGCCAGCTCATCATTGCGCTCGCGCAGGATATCAACCGCACGACGCAGAATGCGTGAACGTTCCATTGCGGTCATCGCTGCCCAGATCTTTTGTCCTTTTCTGGCAGCGGCGACGGCACGATCGACATCCTCGCGTCCGGCGATCTGAACATCAGCCAGAACCTCACCGTTGACCGGATTGATGCTCTGGAAGGTTTCTCCAGAGGTGGCGGCAACGTAGGTACCATTGATGTAGAGTTGTTGCTCGTTGAATCGGGACATAATTTCTCCTGGTTCCGTTACTCGTGTTCGCCAGCTAACTGCTGACGAATGAATTGGGTGGTCAGTGTTCGGGCGGTGGCGGCGTCAAACGGCTTGCCACTCAACGCGGCGCGTAACCACAGACCGTCGATCATGGCCGCCAGCCCGTACGCGGCAAGACGGGCCTTTTCCTTTGGTAACTGGCGGCGAAATTCAACCGCTAAAGAGGAAAACAACCGCCGGTGGCTGACCCGTTCCAGACGTTTGAGCTGCGGCTGATGCATGCTGCTCGACCAGAAATCAAGCCAGGCTTTCATTACCGCACGTTCGATCTGACTTTCGTCGAAGTTGCCGTCAACGATAGCGCGTAGCCGGACCTCTGCGGAGGCCTCTGTCAGGGACGCCAGTCGACTCGCGACCGCCTCACGTAGCTGACGCGTCACATCGCGCATGGTGGCTTCCAGCAGGCCGTTCTTATCCTTGAAGTAATGACTGATGATGCCCGTTGAAACCCCTGCGCGCCGTGCAATCTGGGCAATGGTGGCATCATTAATACCCACCTCATTAATTGTTCCCAGCGTTGCATCGATCAGCTGCCGACGTCGTATTGGCTGCATCCCTACCTTTGGCATGACTCTCACTCCAGCCTGAAACCGAACCCCTATTTAAACTTTTTTTGATTGGATGTTCAATATAAATAGAATCCTTGTTAGGATGATGTGTCCTAAAAGTTGAGTAAGTGAAGCGGTAAGTGTGGCAGATTTGCTAGTTTTGACCAGAATGTAACAGCAGGAAACGAAGCGTAAAAACACACGACGCCGGGACGCCGGATTATCCAAACAGGATGATCCCTTGCAAAATTTACACGCCAACAACCAGAGGTAAACGATGACGAGTCCACCTAGTAGTGAAAAAGACAGAATCAATCCTGTAGTGTTTTATACATCGGCGGGATTGATTCTGACCTTTTCACTCATCACCATTTTGTTCAGTAATGAAGCCGCAGGCTGGATCCTCAAGGCAGTCAACTGGGTATCTTCCGCGTTCGGCTGGTATTACATGCTGGCGGCCACGCTCTACATTGTGTTTGTGATTTACATGGCCTGTTCCCGTTTCGGCTCAATCAAGCTGGGGCCGGAGCAGTCAAAGCCAGAGTTTAGTGTACTGAGCTGGTCGGCGATGCTGTTTGCTGCCGGTATCGGTATCGACCTGATGTTTTTCTCGGTAGCCGAACCTGTTTCGCAATATATGCAGCCGCCGGAAGGTGCAGGGCAGACCATGGAGGCGGCCCGCCAGGCGATGGTCTGGACGCTGTTCCATTACGGCTTAACCGGGTGGTCAATGTATGCCTTGATGGGGATTGCGCTTGGCTACTTCAGCTACCGGTATAATCTGCCGCTCACCATTCGTTCGGCGCTGTATCCCATTTTTGGCAAGCGCATCAACGGGCCGATTGGGCACACGGTTGATATCGCCGCCGTTATCGGCACGATTTTCGGTATCGCCACCACGCTTGGCATCGGTGTTGTGCAGCTCAATTACGGGCTGAAAGTGTTGTTTGATATTCCGGAAGGGTTAACTGCCCAGACCGCGCTGATCGTTTTATCGGTGGTTATCGCCACCATTTCAGTGACCTCCGGTGTGGACAAAGGTATCCGTATTCTGTCGGAACTGAATGTCGCCCTGGCGCTCTGCCTGATTCTGTTTGTTCTGTTTGCAGGCAACACCAGTTTCCTGCTGAATGCGCTGGTGCTTAACGTGGGAGACTACATCAACCGCTTTATGGGCATGACGCTGAACACCTTTGCCTTTGACCGGCCAACGCAGTGGATGAACAGCTGGACGCTGTTTTTCTGGGCCTGGTGGGTTGCCTGGTCGCCGTTCGTCGGCCTGTTCCTGGCGCGTATCTCTCGCGGCCGTACCATCCGTGAATTCGTTCTTGGTACGCTGGTGATTCCTTTTACCTTTACGCTGCTGTGGCTGTCCGTATTCGGTAACGCGGCCCTGTATGAAATTATTCACGGCGACGCCGGTTTTGCACAGGAAGTCATGACGCACGCCGAACGTGGCTTCTACAGCCTGCTGGCGCAGTATCCGGCGTTTAAGCTGAGCGCATCGGTCGCCACCATTACCGGCATGTTGTTCTACGTCACCTCAGCGGATTCCGGATCGCTGGTGTTAGGTAACTTCACCTCAAAGTTGAAAGACATTAACAGTGATGCCCCCAACTGGCTGCGTATTTTCTGGTCGGTAGCCATCGGTGTCCTGACGTTAAGTATGCTGATGACCAACGGCATTACCGCGCTGCAAAACACGACGGTTATCATGGGGCTGCCATTTAGCTTCGTGATCTTCTTTGTGATGGCGGGGTTGTATAAATCACTTAAGGTTGAAGATTACCGCCGCGCCAGTGCTTCACGTGAAACTGCACCCTATCTGGCCCATGCGACCGATCGTCTGACCTGGAAAAAACGCCTGTCGCGCCTGATGAACTATCCTGGCTCGCGTTACACGCTGAAGATGATGGAAGAAACCCTCTTCCCCGCCATGCAGGAAGTGGCGAAAGAGCTGGAGCTGCGCGGGGCTAAGGTTACGCTGGACAGGGTTGCGGCCAATGACGAACATCCCCTGGGTTATCTGGACCTGCGGGTGCAGCTGGGCGAGGAGCAGGATTTCCTCTATCAGGTCTGGCCTCAGCAGTACTCTATACCGGGCTTTACCTACCGCGCGCGTAGCGGAAAATCGACCTATTACCGGCTGGAAACCTTCCTGCTGGAAGGCAGTCAGGGCAATGACCTGATGGACTACAGCAAAGAACAGGTGATTATTGATATCCTCGATCAATACGAACGCCATCTTAACTTTATCCATCTTCATCGTGAGGCACCGGGAAACAGTATTACCTTCCCTAACGCCTGAGTCAGCAGCCCGTAAGCCATGCGGTTTACGGGCTTTTTTTATAGTCGGAATTGTCCCGACCTAAACCGTGACAAAATCAACTATGGTTAACTCTGACAGGACACCGACCAACGGGGTAGACAGGGAGTCTTATGCGAAAAATACTCAGAACATTTCTGCCGCTTTATACCACGACGCTGTTAATGCTGCTGGGTTCGGGCTTGCTGACCACCTATGTGTCACTTCGCCTGGCGCATGAAGCGGTAAACGGTGCCTTAATCGGCGCGATTATTGCCGCCTATTACATTGGCCTGGTGATTGGTGGAAAAGTGGGACACAACCTGATTGCCCGCGTCGGCCATATTCGCGCTTACGTCGCCTGCGCCGGGATTATCACAGCCTCGGTAATAGGGCACGGGCTGACGGACTTTATACCGCTGTGGGTTTTCCTGCGTCTGATTATCGGCCTGTGCATGATGTGTCAGTACATGGTGCTGGAGAGCTGGCTCAATGACCAGGCGGAATCTTCCCAGCGCGGCCTGATTTTTGGCTTCTATATGGTGGCGACCTACCTTGGCTTAAGCAGCGGTCAGGTGGTCCTGACGCTGCAAAGCGGGTTTGGTATTAACACGCTCCTGATCGTGGCGCTCTGCTTTGCGCTTTGTCTGGTGCCCATTGCGCTGACGACGCGCACGCACGTCCGGCCCATGTCGCCTGCACCGATGGAGCTGGGCTATTTTATTCGCACCATTCCTAAGTTGCTCAGTACCACCCTGTTAACCGGCATGGTTGTCGGCGCGTTCTATGGTCTGGCGCCGGTCTATGCCAGCAGCAAAGGGTTCAGCGACGCGCAGACCGGTATCTTTATGAGCCTGACCATCTTCGCCGGACTCGTCTCGCAGTTTCCGCTCAGCTGGCTGTCCGATCGCTATGACCGCCAGCGACTGCTGTTTTATATCTCACTGGTTTTGATGCTGGCCTGTTTGCCGCTGGTCTTGCTGCCAAATCTTCCCTTTAACTGGGTACTGGGTATCGCGTTTGTCGCCAGCATGGTGCAGTTTGCGCTTTATCCTTTACAGGTTGCCCTGGCTAACGATCAGGTGGCTGCCGAGCAGCGCGTTTCCCTGACGGCCTGTCTGCTGATGGCATTTGGCATCGGGGCCAGCATCGGTCCCTTACTGGTGGGTACATTGATGCAGCCCTTCGGCAGCAACCTGCTCTATCTGTTCTTCACCCTGTGTACGCTGCTGATTGCCGCACTGAGCTTCATGAAAACGCCGCAGCCGTTACCCACCACCGAAGTACCCCTGCCGCACGTGGTGTTGCCAGACAGCCTGGCGACATCGCCCTTAGGCGCGGCGCTTAATCCGGTGCTGGAAGACGAGGCGATTCAGGCGGCGATGGTCAACAGTGATGAGATAAACGAGGACGAGGAAGGCGGCGAAGATGATGGCGGGGACGAGAATGATGACGACCCTGCCACGAATAAGACGCTGACTCAGTCATCTCCGCCCCGATGAACAACGGCCCTGAACGTGCCGCTGGCACGATGAAAATCCTCGACAAGGTGCGCGGATTTTGTCACGCTGAAAGCCGAAATCGCCGAGGAAGATGCCATGCTGGAACTGCGCCCTAACTGTGAACGCTGTGATATTGATTTGCCTGCGGCATCCCACGATGCGCGCATCTGTTCGTTCGAGTGCACGTTTTGCGCCGCCTGCGCTGAGCAGCACCTTAAAGGGCGGTGTCCGAACTGTGGCGGTGAACTGGTCCGGCGTCCTGTCCGGACTGCCGCTAAGCTGCTGACGCACCCGGCCAAAACGCGTCCCGCCTGAGGTCGTGACATCACAACGCCGGCTTCTGCCGGCGTTCTTCCGTTCTCATTACCGCCTGTCTTGCCCGCTAACCACCACGAATCACCCCTTTTGCAGGGTGAAAATGGGATCATTTGGTGACAGTGTCACAAAAGGCGAGTGGGGCGATTACCGGAACAGCCTGCCGTCGCGTACCAGCTCGCGGGGATAGCTGTTTTTAATACGGCTGCCAACACGTTTAGCCAGCCCGAGCGGCTGATCCTGATAGGTCACTATCATTTCATCCCGCGTGGGGACGCTTTCAGGATAAATATCGCGACCGCGATACCACTCTTCAGCTTCAGCTTCGTTTAGCGCAAACGTCTGATCGGGGCGCGGGGAGGCAAGGGCAATGACGGCCTCGTGTTGCCAGCGATAGCCTTTTGCAAAGGTTTCGGCCAGCTTCAGGCCAATCCGCGAGAAACGGACCTTACCTAACAGCGGTGTCACACCGTCCGGGAACAGCCAGATCTCCTTATCGCGCTGCCAGAGCTGAAGGTTGTCATCCCACTGAATCGCCACCTGCGCCGCCGACTGTACAATCTCGCTTTCCAGTTTGCGACTGACGTGGCTGAACGGCAGCTTACCGACTTTATAGGTCGGTTCAGGTAGCCGTGTGACAGAGGCCGTTTTACGCAAGCAGGCGACAAAGAACCCTTCGCTGTCGAACAGGTGCGGGAAAACGTGAAGATAACCTTCAGGCGTCGCGGCCCGCTCCGCCCCGGCAAACAACCCATTCAACGGGGCGATTTCAACGGCGTCCGGATAGCGCGCCAGCAGCCAGGCGACAACCTGTTGGTTCTCAATCTGATTAAGCGTACAGGTAGAGTAAACCAGCGTACCGCCGGGCTTGAGTGCGTGGAACGCGCTTTCGATAAGGTCGCGCTGAGTCTGCGCGATAGTCTGCGTGCTGGTCAGCGACCAGTTTTTCAGGGCATCAGCATCTTTACGCATGACGCCTTCACCCGAGCAGGGCGCGTCCAGCAAAATGGCATCAAACTGTTCCGGCAGCGCAGGCCCAAAGACGCGGGCATCAAAGTGGGTCAGGGCGCTGTTGGTTACGCCGCAACGGGTTATGTTGGCATGAAGCACTTTGACCCGGCTGGCGGAAAACTCGTTGGCCAGAATAACGCCCCGGTTGTGCATGCAGGCGGCAATCTGGGTGGTCTTGGAACCGGGGGCAGCAGCCATATCCATGACGCTCATGGCATCGGGCTGGGCCGCAAACAGTGCTGTCACCGGCAGCATTGAGCTGGCTTCCTGGATATAAAACAGGCCGCTCAGATGCTCCGCAACGCTGCCCAGCGGCAGGCTTTCGTCCTCGCGATTTATCCAGAATCCTTCCGCACACCAGGGAACCGGCGTCAACTGCCAGCCGTAATGCGCGGTTTGTGTCAGAAAGTCACTAACGCCGATCTTTAAGGTGTTAACGCGCAGGCTGCGACGTAATGGCTGCAGGCTGATGTCAATAAACTGCTGCAGGTCAGTATCATCGGGCAAGCTCTGGCGTATCAGATCGAGGAATTCGGCAGGGAAGCGTGAGGCGGAGTCGGACACGGATAAGTTCTCTTTGAGGCAAAGGCGGCAGTGTAGCACGCCAAAAGAAAACGGGCAGCCTGGGCTGCCCGTATGGCTTAAGGTTGATTCGGGTCGGGGATCGCCGTTCCCCAGTTACGCCAGTCTTTAGGCGGTTCATCCTGCAGCAGGAAGTGTTTGTTTGACGTTGCCTGCGGTGCCAGCGGCACGGTCGGCGGCGTAGCAAACTGAATACCGCCACGGATAAACTGCTGGAAGGTGCCGGTTTTCACCACGCCGCCAATCAGGCCAAAGTCCAGGTTATAGCCCGAGGCCAGCCAGAACACCGAATTGTTGCGGACCAGATGCTGGTATTTCTTACTGATACGCAGCGCGATTTGTACACGGTCTGCCATATTCCCCAGCGATGTACCGGTCACCGTGCCCACTTCTACCCCGCGGAACAGCACCGGCGTACCCAGCGACAGGGAACCCGCTTCGGTCGCATCCACATAGATGTTCAGGCCGTTAAGGTAACGTGAATCCGTGATGGTGCTTTCCTGCAGCTCAAAGGTGCGCGCGCCACGGCCTTTGCCCGGATCGACGTTGACATAAGGCTGGAGGATCGTTTCCAGATGATTTACACCTGCGGCAGAAATTTCTGGCGATACCACCGAGAAACGGCTGTCGACGCGGGCAAAACTCTGCACATACTCAGGGTAAAGTACGGCCTTCGCCACCACCTGATTGTTGTCATCGCTCAGCGACAGCGACTCGATTTGTCCCACATTGATACCGAGGTAACGAATTGGCATGCCGGCGGACAGCTTGCTGGCGTCATAGGTATGTAACGTAATCTGGCTGCCCACGGCCCGTGCAGCCGTTTCAGACGGATAAAGCACGCGCTTCGCGCCTTTATCAATTTTCGCGCCCGTCAGGTTGTCGAAGCTAATGGCGCCTTTCAACGCCCGGTTTAGCGGCGAGGCCTGCACGGTTAACCCACTGCCGTTAAGCTGAACGCGTGCGCCGCCTTCTGCCCAGAACACACTTTCAGCAGAGAGCAGTTTGCGGTATTCCGGTTTGATGTGGACCGCGATATCAAACGCATCAGCGCGCGGGGTGACTTGCGTAATTTCACCGACCTGGAATTTACGATAGAGCACAATTGAGCCGGCCTGAACGTCTGGCAGGCTTTTCGCCGTCAGCATCAGCGTGGTGGATGGGCCATCGCCGGTAATGCCTTCTTCCGCGCGTTCAGCATCGGCAAAGAGGGGATAGGCCGTCTTAGGTGCGCCTTGTTTACCCGGCTCCAGACGAATACCGCCATCGACCCACTCGCGGGCGCTGGCGCCCAGCACCTGCATGCCATCCAGGCCGAATTTCACGTCAAGGCGACTGTTCACAATGAATTTACTGTCGCCGTGGACCAGTTGGCGCTGGTCAGGATTGACCGCGACAACAAAATTAACGCCGTTTGCATCCAGATCCCGGGAAATTACCTGACCAATTTTTAGTCCGTGCAACATCAGGGGTTGGCCGGCATCGATGCCGTAGCTTTCGGGGGCGCTCAGTTTCACGGTGAGAACATTGGGTTGCTGCAGCAGCGTTTTATTGGGTGCGACCACCGTAAAATGCTGCTGCGGTGCACCATCGCCAGGCACCAGCTCAAAGGTGTTACCGGTCAGCAGGCTGCTCAGGCTGGTATCCGTGAGGCTGAGTTTGGGGCTGCGCATCTCAATACGCGTGCCTTCACGCATCAGTCCCACGACAGAGGGATCGATCGTCATCTCACCGGTCACTTTACCGCCATCCTGCAGATTCAGTTTGGTCAGGGTGCCGACTTCTAAGCCCTGATACATCAGCGGCGTACGGTTGGCTGAGAGATTATCCCCGCTGGGCAGATCCAGCGATATCAGCACGCCACGCTGGCTGTGAGCCAGGTCGGGATAGAGCTGATAGTTCTGATCGGTTTTGGCGGCTTCCGCGCCCTCAGGCGAGTCAAAGGCGATAGCGCCGTTGACTAAGGCTGACAGGCTTTCTAGCTGTACTCTGGCCCCGCTCAGGCTGACGTCTGCATTCATTCCTGACACATTCCAGAAGCGGCTGCTGGTTTTCACCAGGTTCACGAAGCGCCGCTCAATCAGGACGTCAATCGACACGCCGTTGTTCTGATTGTTAATGCTGTAATCGTAGACCCGGCCCACCGGGATTTTGCGGTAATACACTAACGAGCCGGTGTTCAACGAGCCGAGGTCGGATGAATGCAGGTGAATCATGAGCTCACCGGTATTCACGCGGTATTTCGGTTGGGTATCCAGCGCGGTAAAGGTGTCACTTTCTTTACCATCGCCTGGCATCATGCCGATGTAGTTCCCCCCCACCAGCGCATCCAGACCGGAAACCCCCGCCAGTGAGGCTTTTGGCGTGACCAGCCAGAACTGCGTATTTTCACGCAGCGCATCGCGCATGTCGCTCTTAATGCTGGCCTTGATCTGAATCTTTTTGTAGTCGTCGCTAAGATTGATGCCCTGCACAGTACCGACTTCCACGCCCTGATAGCGGATAGGCGTGCGGCCGGGCACGATGCCATCGGCCGTCTGGAAATTGATGGTGATGGTCGTGCCGCGCTCTTGAAAATTGGTCCAAAGCAGCCAGCCCGCAATCAGCATTGCGATAATGGGCAGAAGCCAAAAAGGTGAAATTTTACGCTTGTTGCGCAGCGTAGCATTAGTCGGTGTAGTCGGCGTTTCCTGTTGCATGTGCATCCCAGAGCAGGCGGCTATCCAGCCACTCAACGGCCATAATGGTCAGGATCACTGCCGCGCCAAAATAAAACGCAGCGGGTCCCATGGTAAAAGCCAGTAGTTGATCGCGATTGACCAACGACATGGTTAGTGAAATGACAAACAGATCCAGCATAGACCAGCGTCCAACCCAGGTCACAAAACGTAGCAGACGAATGCGGGTTTTCAGGCCTTGTTCGCAGCGGAAATGGATACTGAGCAGGAGCGCCAGCATCACCAGCACTTTGGTGAAGGGAACCAGAATACTGGCGATAAACACCACGGCTGCGACGGGCACGTTACCGGATGCCAGAGACAGGATGCCGGAGAAGATCGTGTCTTCACGGCGCGATCCGTTCAGGTACACCACCGAAATCGGCAACAGATTGGCGGGAATCAGCAGCACAATTGACGCGATAAGGGCGGCCCAGGACTTTTGTAAGCTGTGGCGGCGTCGAAAATCAAGCGGCGTATGACAGCGCGCGCAGCGGCCGCGGGCGTCAGGAATATCGGTGTAGTGGCAGTTAAGGCAGACCTGAAGATCGTCACGCCGCGTCACCTGGTGCGACTGGGGATAAAAGTGCTCCCAAAGCTGCTCCATGTTCAGATGAATCAACGTAATGACGCTCAGCACGGTTAGCGCCACATAGGCGACCAGCCCATAGCCTAATTCGAGGTCGGCGTAATCCTGGACTTTTATGGAGGCGACGGCGATGCCAATCAAAAAAATATCCAGCATCACCCACTCTTTGAGCTTATCGAGCATCAGCAGCACCGGGCGCAGATTCATCCCTAAACGCTCACCCAGGGCCAGATAGCCAATGCCTGCCACCAGCGTCACCGGCGCGCCGATAGTACAGAACGCCACCATCGAGGCGGTCAGGACATTGCCCTGTAGCGTCATCTGAACGATACCTTCCAGTACGCTGGCGTCAATGCGCATGCCCAGCAGGCGAATGTCGATAAGCGGCATGCTAAAAGCAAAAGGCATCAGCACCAGCATCGTGGCCGCCATCGCCAGCAGACGTGTCATTGACCAGTCGCGGCCGCTCACAATTTGCGCGTTGCAGCGGGGACAGTGGGCTGACTGATACGATTTCACATCTGGTAAGGAAAAAAGGGTATCGCATTGCGGACAACGCTGATAACGTGCCTGAGGCAATGTCTGGCTGATAGCGTGAATTTTCATAAATTAGTGCATGTTTCGCTTATTGTGATTAACGCAAAGGGTCAGTAAGACATCGCCTGGGTACCTGTCTCGGGTATCACGCTTCGATCCACAGAATGTTAAGGTTATAGTAACTAACGCTATGATTCACCTTATGGCTATGGATTTTTAGTGCTTATTTTTAACAAGCGGAGTGGTTAGCCGCTCGGATGTCACTGGTAACGGTTGAATAATGAACAAAACTGCCTTTTACGCCGATTTAGATCGCGATATGCGCGCCTTACTGGCGGGAGAAACGGCGTTCCTCGCTGCAATGGGTAATTTTAGCGCGCTGTTGTATGAACGTCTCGAAGGCGTGAACTGGGCAGGTTTCTACCTGCTAACGGAAGCCGATACGCTGGTTCTGGGCCCGTTCCAGGGGAAAATCGCCTGCGTGCGCATTCCCGTGGGCAAAGGGGTTTGCGGCACCGCACTGGCGCAACAACAGGTGCAGCGTGTTGATGATGTCCATGCTTTCCCTGGCCATATCGCCTGCGATGCCGCCAGTAATGCAGAAATTGTGATTCCTCTGAAAATAAACGGTCAGGTTGTCGGCGTACTGGATATCGACAGTGTGGAATACAATCGCTTTGATAGTGAAGATGAAAAAGGGCTGGTCGCCTTGACTAACGGGCTTTGCGACGTGCTCGCGAACAGTGACTTAGAAAAATATTTGCAGCTGACGCGTAGCTAATCGACTGGATTGCATGGCATTTGGCGATGTTGTCATTATAATGTCGCCTGTTCATGCCTGCTCTGGTCGGCAAACCCGTAGTAATCAGGAAATTTCATGGAAAATCAACCTAAGTTGAATAGCAGTAAAGAAGTCATTAGCTTTCTGGCGGAGCGCTTTCCGCACTGCTTTAGCGCTGAAGGCGAAGCGCGTCCGCTCAAAATCGGTATCTTTCAGGATCTGGTAGAGCGCGTTCAGGGCGAAATGAACCTGAGCAAGACGCAGTTGCGTTCGGCCTTGCGTCTTTATACCTCTAGCTGGCGCTATCTGTACGGTATCAAAGCGGGTGCCACCCGTGTGGATCTCGATGGAAACCCCTGTGGTGTTCTTGATGAGCAGCACGTGGAGCATGCCCGTAAGCAACTCGAAGATGCCAAAGCGCGTGTTCAGGTACAGCGCGACCAGCAGCGAGCCGCTCGTCGCGAAGCCGGTGAAGGCGAAGAGGGTGCCAGCGCACCACGTCGCCCACGCAAGCCTGCTCCGCGTAAACCGGCAGAAGGTGAGGCCGCGCGTAAGCCGCGTCCACAGTCTGCTGAGCGTCCTACTGCATCGCAGAATCGCAAACCGGCACCACGCCCGGAGCAGCAGGCTAAACCCATCACTGATACCTCAACTTTGCAACCCGGCCAGAGTATTAAAGTTAAAGCAGGCAAAAGTGCGATGGACGCAACCGTTCTGGAAGTGTCGAAAGACGGCGTCCGGGTACAGCTCGCTTCCGGCATGGCAATGATTGTGCGCGCAGAACATTTGCAGTTCTGAAACGGAGGCTGACCCCGGCATGAACACCCTTTTAAAAGTTGGATTGATTGCGGGCCTGCTGTTGTCAGGCCCTTCCTTTGCGGCCGAGAACATTACACGTGCCGATCAAATTCCACAGCTGCATGAAGATCCGCAGGATGCGACGGTAAGCGAGCGCGTGACGTCGCGTTTTACCCGTTCTCACTATCGTCAGTTCAATCTTGACGGCGCCTTCTCGGCCAAGATTTTTGACCGCTATCTCAATATGCTCGACTACAGCCACAACGTGTTGCTGGCGTCGGACGTTGCACAGTTTGCCAGCAAGAAGACCCAACTGGGTGATGAGCTGCGTAGCGGTAAGCTGGATATTTTTTACGATCTTTATAATCTGGCGCAAAAACGCCGCTTTGAGCGCTATCAGTATGCGCTTACGGTGCTGGCGCGTCCGATGAACTTTACCGGCAATGACACCATCGATATTGACCGTTCTAAAGCGCCTTGGCCGAAAGACCAGAGTGAGTTGAATGCGCTGTGGGACGCCAAGGTCAAATACGATGAGCTGAGCCTTAAACTCGCCGGTAAAGACGAAAAAGAAATCCGTGAAGTGCTGACCAAACGTTATAACTTTGCCATCCGTCGTCTGGCGCAAAGCAACAGTGAAGATGTATTCCAGCTGGCAATGAACGCTTTTGCCCACGAAATCGATCCGCATACCAACTACCTTTCACCGCGTAATACGGAGCAGTTCAACACCGAAATGAGCCTGTCGCTCGAAGGGATTGGTGCCGTGTTGCAGATGGATGATGACTATACCGTTATCAACTCTATGGTGGCCGGTGGTCCGGCGGCGAAAAGTAAAGCGATCACCGTTGGCGACCGCATCGTCGGCGTCGGTGAGCCTGGCAAGCCAATGGAAGACGTTATCGGCTGGCGCCTGGATGATGTGGTCGCCAAAATCAAAGGGCCGAAAGGCAGCAAGGTTCGCCTTGAGATTCTGCCTGCTGGCAAAGGCACTAAGACCCGTATTGTGACCTTAACGCGTGAGAAAATCCGTCTGGAAGATCGCGCGGTTAAAATGAGCATTCACACTGTCGGTAAAGAAAAAGTCGGCGTGCTCGATATTCCTGGCTTCTACGTTGGCCTGACCGATGATGTCAAAGTGCAGTTGCAGAAGCTGCAAAAGCAGAACGTTGACAGCATCGTCATCGATCTGCGCACCAACGGCGGCGGCGCACTGACCGAGGCGGTTTCGCTTTCTGGCTTGTTTATTCCAAGTGGCCCGGTTGTTCAGGTCCGTGATAACAATGGCCACGTGCGTCAGGATAGCGACAGCGACGGCATCGTTTATTACAAAGGCCCGCTGGTGGTGCTGGTTGACCGCTTCAGTGCTTCTGCATCAGAAATTTTTGCAGCGGCAATGCAGGATTATGGTCGTGCGCTGATCGTCGGCGAGCCCACCTTTGGTAAAGGCACCGTTCAACAGTACCGGTCACTGAACCGCATTTACGATCAGATGCTGCGTCCGGAATGGCCTGCGCTGGGTTCGGTGCAGTATACGATTCAGAAGTTTTATCGTATCAATGGCGGCAGTACGCAGCGCAAAGGCGTGACGCCGGACCTGTTGATGCCAACCGGTGTTGAAGCGGCGGAAACGGGCGAGAAGTTCGAGGACAATGCGTTACCGTGGGACAGCATTACGGCCGCGACCTACACCCGCACAGGTGATGTCAAGGCGCTGGCGCCACAGCTGACCAAAGAGCACGATGAGCGCATCGCTAAGGATCGCGAGTTCCAGTACATCATGAAGGACATCGCCCGTTTTAACGCCATGAAAGACAAGCGCAACATTGTGTCGCTCAATCTTGCCCAGCGCGAGAAAGAGAACCACGAGGAAGATGCGCTACGTCTGGAACGCATTAACGCGCGCTATCAGGCTGAAGGTAAAAAGCCGCTGAAGAGCCTTGATGATTTGCCGAAAGACTATAAAGAGCCCGATCCTTATCTGGATGAAACGGTAAAAATTGCCAATGACCTGGCGCAGCTGGAAAAATCCTCACCTGAGGCACCGGCAGCCAAAACTAACTAACGGCATAACCCGGGTTACCCAAGCACCGCCCAGCGCGGTGCTTTTTTTTATCATTAATTTGGCAGTGATAAGCGTCGTTAATGTGTTCGTCTGAGCGGTTTCCGACAGGTTGCGCGAAAGGTTGTGTCATATTGTAAAGTTATGTCTTTTTAGACACTTAAACGTTAAGGTCGCTTGAAAACCCGCACAATGCTCATAGGATATGTATCCGCGCATGAGCGCATGAACTACTGAGGAAGATTAACCGTTATGATGCGTATTGCTCTTTTCCTGCTGACCAACCTGGCTGTGATGTTGGTATTCGGGCTGATTCTCAGCCTGACAGGAATCCAGTCAAGCAGTGTTCAGGGCCTGATGATAATGGCAGGCTTGTTTGGCTTCGGCGGTGCGTTTGTCTCACTGCTGATGTCGAAGTGGATGGCGCTACGTTCAGTTGGCGGTGAAGTGATTGAGCAACCGCGCAACGAAACCGAGCGCTGGTTAATTGACACGATTGGCCGACAGGCACAGCAGGTCGGTATTGCTATGCCCCAGGTCGCTATCTATCACGCGCCGGATATCAACGCGTTTGCAACCGGTGCGCGGCGTAATGCCTCGCTGGTGGCGGTTTCTACTGGCCTGCTACAAAACATGAGTCGTGATGAAGCGGAGGCGGTGCTGGCGCACGAGGTGGCGCACATTGCGAATGGCGACATGATCACCATGACGCTGATTCAGGGTGTGGTGAACACCTTTGTTATCTTTGTGTCGCGTATCCTGGCACAGATTGCGGCGGGCTTTATGTCCGGCAACCGTGATGGCGAGGAGAGCAGCAACGGAAATCCGCTGGTCTACTTTGCTGTCTCGATGGTGCTTGAACTGGTATTCGGTATTCTGGCCAGCATCATCACGATGTGGTTTTCACGTCATCGTGAATTCCATGCCGATGCCGGCTCGGCCAAACTGGTGGGGCGCGAAAAAATGATTGCGGCTTTGCAGCGTCTGAAAACCAGCTATGAGCCGCAGGAACCCAGCAGCATGATGGCGTTTTGTATTAACGGAAAAGGAAAATCATTTAGCGAACTCTTTATGTCGCATCCACCGTTAGATAAACGTATCGAAGCGCTGCGCAGCGGTGAATACCTGAAGTAACCCTCACGAAAAAGGCGACGGCAACGTCGCCTTTTTTTATCGCTGAACTCAGGCTTTCATTCGTGACAGGCTGAGAAGGGCGGCGACGGTAGAGAATCCTCCCGCTAATAACAGCGAGGCATGGGTTCCGCCATTTCCCATCAGATTGAACATCAATGCGACCAGCGCCGCGCCGCTGCTCTGGCCCAGTAATCGCGCCGTGCCTAACATACCGCTGGCTCCGCCGCTGCGGTTGCGCGGCGCAGCAGTGACGATTGTATGGTTGTTTGGCGACTGAAACAGGCCAAAACCGGCTCCGCACAGCATCATGCGCCAGATAATATCCATGTCGTCAGGTTGGGCAGGCAGCCGGGCCAGCAGGAACAGCCCGCTGGCAAACAGTGCCAGACCAATGCCGCCGAGCAGACCGGCATGGACCCGCTCAATCAAACGGCCCGCAATGGGTGAAAGCAGCATGGTAGCAAGAGGCCAGGGCGTCAGCAGCAGGCCTGTTGCGACTTCATCGCGACCCAGTACGCTTTGCAGATAAAAAGGCAGAGAGACCATCGCCAGCATTTGTGCACAGAAAGAGCAGACGGAAGTGCAGATCGACAGCGCGAAAATGGGAATACGCAGCAAGTCAACCGGCAGCAGCGGCACCTCCATCCTTAACTGACGACGGATAAAGAAATAACCGACCAGGATGATCACCACAATTTCGCTGGCGATCAGCCAGTGGGGCTGTCCCTGCGCAAATCCCCCCAGAGCCGAAATCAACAGCCCGAAAAAAAGCGCATTCATCACCGCACTGGTGATATCGAACTTCTGGGTTTTTGCCCGTTGTGGGTTATCGGGCAGATAACGCAACGCCAACCAGAGTGTCACTGCACCCAGCGGCAGGTTAATCAGAAATAACCAACGCCAGCTGGCAACAGAAAGAATGGCTGCCGCGACGGTGGGACCGGCAGCGGTTGAGATCGCCACCAGCAGTGCATTGATGGCAATGCCCCGACCCAGATAGCGAGGAGGATAGATAATGCGTATCAGCGCTGTATTAACGCTCATGACCGCAGCACCGCCAAGCCCCTGCAAGACACGCGCAACGGTCAGCATCGTCAGCGTGGATGACAGCGCGCAGAACACCGATGTCGCGGCAAAGACCACCAGGCCGAACTGATAAACGCGGCGGTATCCAACGATATCGCCCAAAAAGGACAGCGACAGCAGTGAAGCCACAATCGCGATCTGATAGGCGTTAATGACCCAGACCGACTGGGCCGGGCTGGCCTGCAGCTCACGTGAAATGGTTGGGAGAGCCACATTGGCAATTGAGCCGTCTAACACCGCCATGATGAGGCCAATGGCGATTGTCAGAATAGCCCAGTACCGTTGTGGCACAGGAAGTCCGCCGTCAGAAGAAGAGAGTGACATAGAGGCTAATATTAAAGAGTGTGAATATCATCATGCTAATCAATTGGCGGACAAAATGCACCGCGCCGGAATGAAAAATATATTTTACAGATGTTACAGACCTTGAAAGTTTGCCGGAGCGAGGCGCCGCAATCTATACTGCAACCCTGTTCCGTTTTTTTTGAAACACGTATTCAAGGTGAGCAATGGTTCCTGATTCAAAGGACAAACAACCTGATTCTGTCTCTTCGGTGCAAAAGGTGTTTGGCATTTTGCAGGCCTTAAGCGAAGAGCGCGATCACGGTATTACCGAACTGGCTCAGCGGCTGATGATGTCTAAAAGCACCGTTTACCGTTTCCTGCAAACCATGAAATCACTGGGCTATGTCGCCCAGGAAGGGGAAAGCGAAAAATACTCACTGACGTTAAAACTGTTTGAGGTAGGTTCGAAAGCGCTGCAGAACATTGACCTGATCCGCAGTGCCGATGTGCAGATGCGTGAACTGTCCCGGTTAACCAAAGAGACGATCCATCTGGGCGCGCTGGACGAGGACAGTATTGTCTATGTCCATAAGATCGATTCGCTGTATAACCTGCGCATGTCGTCACGTATTGGCCGCCGCAATCCGCTGCACTCAACCGCGCTGGGTAAAGTGTTACTGGCGTGGCGCAGTCGGGAAGACATTAATGACATTTTGCAGCGGATAACCTTTACCATTAATACCGCGAATACGCTTTCTGACGCCGGCGCGCTTATTGACGTCCTTAGTCAGGTCAGGAAGCAGGGTTATGGTGAGGATAATGAAGAGCAGGAAGAGGGCGTTTGCTGCATCGCCGTGCCCATTTTCGATCGTTTCGGCGTGGCCGTCGCGGGGCTGAGTATCTCTTTTCCTACGCTGCGCTTCCCGGCAACGAACAAGCACACTTACGTGGCAATGCTGCATGAGGCGGGACGCCGTCTTTCCGCTGAGCTTGGTTACCACGATTACCCTTTAAACTGAAAAAGCGGGCCGTGGCCCGCTTCAGTGCGATCAGTTATCAATCACGTCGCCACTCTTTTTCAACAGCGGGCAGTCGGTAACGCCCACGACGCCGCTGTCGGTGTGCAGATATTGTGCCGTGATCATGCCCCGTGCGGTCAGGTAGTTACACTTCAGGCCCAGACCTGCGGCATTCTTGTTACTTCCGGCCAGCACGCCATATCCGGTAAACAGCATGGCCAGCCAGATGATTCCCACAACAACAATTGCCCGAATGAACAGTTTCATTGTATCTCCTTATGATACCCAACGCAGTGTTCCAGTGACTGCTGCTTAACATGATGTACAGGGGCAGCATGCCTCGCTTTTAAAAGGGATGCGATCAGAGATAACTGAAAGAAGCAGATTGATACACATCATTTACGTCACCATTATCTTTTACTGCGCCACAGGGTAGAATGGCGGGTCGTCCCCTTTATTGTGATTTCACCTGGTATCTTGAGGCAGTTATGAATGAGTTAGCCGCTAATGCGGGTCCTGTGGTCAGCTTTGGCGTGATGGGAATCGTGCTGATTGTGGCATTGATGCTATGGTTCTATGTTAACCGCGCCAGCGTTCGGGCAAATGAACAGATTGCGTTGCTGGCGTCACTGTTAGAAGAGCAAAAGAAACAAAACGCGCTGCTTAAGCGGCTGATCGAGAAGCAAACGGGTGCCGCCGAGCAAAAAGCGGAAGAGCAGGCGGAAAGCAATGATTTTATTCGCCTGATCCCGGAACGTTAAATCCTGCATGGAGGCCGGATGGCCTGGAAAAATCCCTGGTATGACAGCAGTAAACCCCATCATACGCCGGAGGGGTTTCGCAACCCTGAACCTGATATGCGCCAACAGGGTGACCTGAAGCGCTGGCGTAAGGAACGTAAAGCGCAGGGATTACCGCATCCGCCTCAGCAGGGCTATGATGGTTTTAGGGCGCAGTGGTGGCAACCCGCCGACCTGAGCGGTGACGACGATCGCATCTGGTGGCTGGGCCATGCTGCGCTGCTGTTGCGGCTGAATCAACGCTATATTCTGATTGACCCCGCACTTTCCCGGCGGGCATCACCATTGCCGTTTCTGGGGCCGGAACGCAAAACTCCTTCGCCGCTGACGATCGACCAGTTGCCACATCTGGATTACGTGCTGATCTCCCACAGCCATTACGATCATCTGGATAAGCCGACCATCAAGCAGATCTTACGCCACTTTCCAGAGGCGGTTTTTGTGGTTCCGCTGGGTCTGGCTGACTGGTGTCACCGCCGTGGCGTGAAGCAGGTACATCAGCTTGACTGGTGGCAGCAGAAAGCCTTCGAGGGTATTCAGTTTCATGCGGTTCCGGCCCGCCACTGGAGTATGCGCACGTTAACTGACCGCAACCGGTCATTGTGGTGCGGCTGGGTCATCCACACCGCGTCGCTGCGCTTTTGGTTCTCGGGGGACAGTGGCTACACTGAAAACCTTCATGCCATTGCCGCGCGTCTCGGGCCGTTTAATCTTGCCGCGCTGCCCGTCGGTGCCTATGAACCCCGCTGGTTTATGGCGGGGCAACATATGGATCCTCAAGATGCGGTGTCGCTCTGGCATGCAATAGGGCAGCCTCTCACGATCCCTGTCCATTGGGGCGTCTTTGAACTTGCTGATGAATCGCTCGATGCGCCCCCGGCAGAATTGCTGCGGGTCTTACAACAACGTGGGGAAGCAAGCAGGCATTTTACGCCCTGGCAGATAGGCGAGAGCCGCAGCCTGAGCTATATCGACCAGGCGTAGTCCGAGGTAATAACTTTTCCTTCTGACGCCACGGGATTCTGGCTGAAATCAATATTCCTTCACGGCCCCCGGCAGGCGTAATTCAAAAAACGCCTGCATGCAAGCTGTAAGTGATTGCGTTAACGCTCAACTTATGATTTTACTGGAAATAAAATTTATATTTGTACGAAATAGAATTTATTGTACAAGCCTGCTGCAATAGTTTACCCGCGCTTCACTTATCGGCTCCTTTATTTGGTGCAACTTTGCCATATTAGTGCAATGTTATTTTTTTAATGTTATCCCTCTGGCTGGACGGCCGAGACGGCGTCAGATATCACCCTGTCTGGGCAAAAAAGCATTATATTATAGGGTTGTTGTGACTATTAGTGGCGTTCAGTACACAGGCTTATGTACCAGAAAGTACATTCTCTGGGAGCTGTCTTGCAAATATGTGAAAAGCGCCGACCGTGTTTATAAAAATGGCTTGCCATTATTTAGCGGATATGTGATAACAATTCGTGGGTTAAACGAGGTACAGTTCTGTTTATGTATGGCATCTTCAGTAAAGAAGTTACGAGTAAAGACGTTGACGTTGAATACCGCTTCCTTGCCGAACTTTAATCAGTGCCTCATTCAGTAATGTCTCTGTTTTATCTGTAGGTTAGCCTCCGGGCAAAATAAACACTTTAAGGAATTAGTAAAATGGCAAAGATTAAAGGTCAGGTTAAGTGGTTCAACGAGTCTAAAGGCTTCGGTTTTATCACTCCAGCTGACGGTAGCAAAGATGTATTCGTACACTTCTCTGCTATTCAGGGCAACGGCTTCAAAACGCTGGCCGAAGGCCAAAACGTTGAGTTCGAAATTCAGGACGGCCAGAAAGGCCCAGCAGCGGTTAACGTTACTGCTATCTGATTTCGCCTCAGACGGGTGCCATGCACCACAGTCTCAGATATTAAAGCCTTGGCCAACTGGCCGAGGCTTTTTTTACGCTTTCGCTATTGTTTCCCGTCAAGTACACTTCCGCGCGTTAATCTTTGCCGGAGCGCCTGATGTCTTTGAACTGCCCACTTTGTCACTTCCCCCTGACCCTGACTGACCGCAGCTGGCGCTGTGAAAATCGCCATCAGTTCGATCAGGCGAAAGAGGGCTACGTCAATTTGCTGCCCGTTCAACATAAAGGTTCACGTGAACCGGGCGACAGTGCAGACATGATGCAGGCGCGACGTGCGTTTCTGCAGGCCGGTCACTACCAGCCATTGCGGGACAACGTGGTTGCCGTCCTTAACCAGCATCTTAACCAACCAGCTGCGCAGATTCTGGATATCGGCTGTGGAGAAGGGTACTACACGGGCGCACTGGCCAGCGAGCTCGCGCCTGAGGGCCAGGTTTATGGTCTGGATGTGGCGAAGATGGCCGTCAGGCTGGCGGCAAAGCGTTACGCCCAGGTTTTATTTTGCGTGGCATCAAGCCACCGCCTGCCGTTTGGTGATGCTTCGCTGGATGCGGTGGTCCGCATTTATGCGCCCTGTAACGAGACTGAGCTCAGCCGGGTCATTAAACCGGGAGGCTTTTTACTCACGGTCACGCCCGGGCCTCATCATCTTCAGCAGCTTAAGGCGCTGATATACCGCGACGTTCAACTCCACGCCTCGGAAGAGAAAAGCTACCAGGGATTTCGTCAACTCGCCCAGCATCGTTTAACGTATCCAATGGCGTTGAGCGGGCAGTCTGCCACCACCTTGTTGCAGATGACGCCCTTTGCCTGGCGCGCGCGACCTGATGTGTGGCAGAGCTTAGCGGAAAGTACGCAGTTTCCCTGCGACGCAGACTTTATGATCACCCTGTGGCAACGCGATTAGCGTGCCTCCACCAGGGTCTGGTAAATGCGTTCCAGATCGTCAAGCTGTTGCACGGCGATAAGCAACCGCCGCTGCTCAAGCTGCATCACCAAAATACCGTCCTCGGAAAGATTGATGCTCTGTATCTGTGGATACGTTGTCCATCTGCCGGCATAAAACAGCCCCTGACTTTTCATCAGCAATTTGGGGCGGCGCACCCAGAAAAGCCAGAACGATAAAAAGCACAGCACCATCAAAAGCGTGGTTGTGAGTTTCGGCCCCTGATGGGTCAGATTGTTCCACAACAGAATGAGCAGTAAGCCAATAAAAATCAGGCTGTCTGCTTTGTGTTGGCGTTGGAGCGGGACACGTAAAAGCGCAGGGCCATGACGACGTGGTAGCACGGCTTCAACGTAAATAGCCAATAACAGAAGGGCAGCGATGCAGAGGGCGATGACGATGTCGGTCAATGACATTCTTCTTCCTTTACTGATTAAAGCCGGGCGTGAGTCACGCGACCACAATCTGAAAACATCGGGAGCCGCAGCTCCCGATGTGATGCCGGTTACAGCCCGAGCAAACCAATCCAGTAGCCAAAAATACCGATAGCAAAAAAGCCCACAATGATCCACAGGGCATTGACCTTACGGCGCAGCAGCCACATACAGGCGAAGGTCAGCAGGAGCGGTACGATCCCCGGCATCAGCTGATCCAGAATCGACTGCACGGTTGTCACCGTGGTTTTTCCGGTTTGATCGGTGATGCGTGAAACCACCAACGGAATGTTGACGTGCGTCCACTTATTGACCAGCGCCCCCATGACAAACAGGCCGAGTATGGATGCCCCCTCGGTCAGTTTTTGCAGGAAGCCACCGCCCATATCGCTGACGATATCAATCCCCTTGCGGTAACCATAAGCGACGCCGTAATAACGGGTTAACAGACGCGCCAGGTTAAACAGGATAAAGAACAGCAGCGGACCGAGCAGACTGCCGCTCATTGCAATCCCCGCGCCTAATGCCGCAAATACGGGACGAACGGTTCCCCAGAAAATCGGGTCACCTACGCCAGCCAGCGGGCCCATCAGGCCCACTTTGATGCCGTTGATGGCACCGTCATCAATCGCGGCACCGTTGGCGCGCTGCTCTTCCATGGCCATCGTCACGCCCAGCACAGGCGCGGCGACGTAAGGATGTGTATTAAAAAACTCCAGATGGCGTTTGATCGCCTGCTTACGATCGTCATTATTCTCAGGATAAAGACGGCGAATGACCGGCACCATTGAGAAACAGAACCCCAGCGCCTGCATACGTTCAAAGTTCCAGGAGCCCTGAAACAGGTTTGAGCGTAAAAACACAGCGCGTACGTCACCCGGCGTCAGTTTCTTTTCGACTTTTGTTATATCAACCATGTTGTCACCTGTTCCTTAATCGAGTTCGTTGTCGAGGTCGTTAGCTGACGGCGATGCCGCAGGCGCACCGGCTGCGCGGTTATATTTCGGGCTGAGCTGGATATAGAGCACCGCCATCACCACGCCAATCACGCCCAGTGCCACCAGGTTAAAGCTGGTAAACGCGGCAGTAACGAAACCCAGATAGAAGAACGGCATCAGGTAGCCTGCGCGCATCATGTTAATAACCATGGCATAACCCACCACCACGATCATGCCACCCGCGATGTTCAGGCCGTTGGTGACCACCTCCGGAATAGAGCTGAGCAGGGAGTGAACCGCATCCGTTCCTACCGAGATAGCCACAATCAGCGCCGGAATCGCGATGCGCATGGCCTGAAGCAGTAAGGCGGAAACGTGGATCCATGAGATGGCCGTGAGGTTGCCTTTCTCCGCCGCTTTGTCAGCGGCATGCTGGAAGGCTACGGTCAGCGTACGCACGATGATAGTCAGCACCTGACCGGCTGCCGCCAGCGGAATAGCCAGGGCGATACCGGCACCGACGCTCTGTCCACCGGCAATAACCAGAATGGTGGAGATAATCGAGGCCAGCGCAGCGTCCGGGGCAACCGCAGCACCGATGTTCATCCAGCCCAGCGCAATCATCTCCAGCGTACCGCCGATGATGATGCCCGTTTTCATATCCCCCAGCACAATGCCAATCAGCGTACAGGCGACTAACGGACGGTGAAACTGGAACTCATCCAGGATCGAACCCATCCCGGCAATACAGGCGATGATAAAGATTAATACAATTTGAAGTGTGGTTATTTCCATCATACTGCTTGTCCTCTACAGGATAGAAAAAGACGGCTGGCGCGTTATGCGCTCACCTTTGCCACCAGATCCATCATTTTTAGTTTTGGATCGCCCGAAACTTTACGCACCTCAAGTTCGATGTTGCGCGCGTTAAGCTGGCGAAATGCGGCGATATCTTTTTCATCGACCGAGACGGCATTGTTGACCTGGGTTTTACCCTGGCGAAAAGCCATGCCGCCAATGTTAACGCTCTTGATATCAACCCCTTGCTCAACAATCCGCAGGACATCCGTCGGGTTGGTAAACAGCAGCATGACCCGATCCCGGGCATATTTGGGGTTATTCCAGACGCGCACCATCTTATCGACGCCCACCACATGCGCGGTGACGCCCGGTGGTGCCACCTGGGTTAACAGCGTTTTGCGCACGTTGTCGTTGGCCACTTCGTCGCTGACAACGATGATGCGGCTGACGTTGGTTTCCTTGGTCCAGCGTGTAGCGACCTGCCCATGAATCAGGCGGTCGTCGATGCGCGCCAGGCAAATATTCATATGGTCGTCGGGGGTGAGAGGGCGACTGGCATGCGGGGCGCTGGCCGGGGCGGAGGGCGAGGCGGCAACCGCTGCGGGTTTTTCTTCAGGTTGTGCTTTTAAGGCTCTGACGCCTTCGCGACCGGTTTCTACCGCAATGGCCACCAGTTCGTCAAAAGAGGGGTTATCATCCCGCGCCATCAGGGTTTCCACCAACATGGGAATGTTTACCCCGGCGACCACCTCATAATGTGTTTTATCAACGACCAGCCGGCTGGCTGCATTGAAAGGGCTGCCGCCCCAGGTATCAACCAGAAAAAGCACGCCCTGTGAGGTGTCCAGTTCTGTCAGTCTTACCTGATATTTCTCAATCAGCGTGTCCGCGTTTTCTCCCGGGACAAAATCAATCCATCCCACATTTTCCTGTTCGCCTAAAAGCATCTCTGCCGTTTTTAGCAGCTGCTCCGCTGCCCAGCCGTGTGTACCAATTACAAGAGCAATGGTCACGTGCTACCTCCGTTCGCTTGTTAGTTCCTCAGAACCTGAGGAACCGTTAAGAATTATCGCGTTAACAATATCCAAATCTTGTTAATGTGATTTAACCTGACTTCAACATTGCAGGGATAACTAACTCACTACGTGATGCCGGATTTATTTTAGTGTCCGAAAAAATAAATTTTGTGACATTGGTTGGTTATTTGCAGCATGAAAGAGGGAAGTTGAGTTTTTATGTCACTCAATGCCGTCTGGCGAAAATGTAAAAACAGGAAAATTTTTTGACCTCGTGGTACGAACTGATACATTAGCGATCTGTTTATTATTCAGGAGTAGCGGGCAGCAGCCCACCCTTATGGATCGTCACCGACGTTGCTTAACCTTGTCTTTGCGCTCTTCAGCGCGCCAATTTACGCCAGACCGCGTTTTCTCTGCTTTTCCGGGCCTCTCTCTGTCACGTCCTTCGACGCGGGCATGCGTTAGCGTAATCACATCCTTTTTCTGGAGTCACTAATGGAATTTCTGTTCGACCCCTCAATTTGGGCGGGATTGCTCACGCTCATCGTGCTGGAAATCGTACTCGGCATTGATAACCTGGTCTTTATTGCCATTCTTGCGGATAAGCTGCCTCCTAAGCAGCGTGATAAAGCGCGGTTAATTGGTCTTTCTCTGGCACTGGTGATGCGCCTGGGGCTGTTGTCACTTATCTCCTGGATGGTAACCCTGACGCGCCCTCTGTTCAGCGTGGGGGATTTTAGCTTTGCCGGACGCGATCTGATTTTGCTGGCGGGCGGGATATTCCTGTTGTTTAAGGCCACCATGGAACTGCATGAGCGGCTGGAAAACCGTCAGCTGGAAAACAGCGGTAACCGTAGCTACGCCAGCTTTTGGGCGGTGGTGACCCAGATTGTCATACTGGATGCGGTCTTCTCACTGGATGCCGTGATAACTGCGGTAGGGATGGTGAATAACCTGCCGGTCATGATGACTGCGGTCGTGATTGCGATGGTGGTGATGCTGCTGGCTTCCAAGCCGCTAACCAAATTCGTTAACGCGCATCCTACTGTTGTGGTGCTGTGTCTGAGTTTCCTGTTGATGATCGGCCTGTCACTGGTGGCTGAAGGCTTTGGCTTTCATATTCCGAAAGGCTATCTGTATGCGGCGATTGGTTTCTCGATTCTTATCGAGTTGTTCAATCAGATTGCCCGTCGCAACTTCATTCGTCATCAGTCCCATCGTCCCATGCGTGAGCGCACCGCCGAGGCCATTCTGCGGTTGATGGGGGGACGTAACCGGGTGCAGAGCGCGCCTGCGAGCACTGAAGAGCAGGCGATTGCCGTCGCGATGCCGCAGGAAGCGTTTAAAGATGAAGAGCGCTACATGATTAACGGCGTACTGACGCTGGCGTCACGTTCCATCCGCAGCATTATGACACCGCGCGGCGATATTTCGTGGGTGGATGCCAACCGTCCTGTGGATGAAATTCGTATTCAACTTCTGGATACGCCGCACAGCTTGTTCCCGGTGTGTCGGGGGGAACTGGATGAGATCATCGGCGTGGTCAGGGCCAAAGAGCTGCTGGTGGCGCTGGATCACGGCGTTGACGTCGCGACCTTTGCCGCCAGCACACCGACGATTATTGTGCCGGAAACGCTTGACCCAATTAACCTGCTCGGCGTGCTGCGTCGTGCCAAAGGTAGCTTCGTGATCGTGACTAACGAGTTTGGTGTGGTGCAGGGCTTAATTACGCCGCTGGACGTGCTGGAAGCGATTGCCGGTGAATTCCCGGATGAAGATGAAACGCCGGATATCATCATGGATGGCGACGGCTGGTTAGTAAAAGGCGGCACTGACCTGCATTCTCTGCAGCAGCTTCTGGACTTCCATGAGCTGGTGAAGCCGGAGGAAGATCATGCTTCGCTGGCTGGCTTGTTGATTGCGCAAAAAGGGCAGTTACCTAAGCCCGGCGACGTGATCGATATCGAACCGCTGCACTTCCAGATTATTGACGCGACGGAGTACCGCATTGATCTGGTCCGGGTAACCAAAGATCAGCGTGACGACGACGAAGAAGAAGGTTAAGGCCACACCTGAAGATAAAACGCATCACGGAGTGATGCGTTTTTTTTGCGCGGAATAACGCGATGGCACACTTTTATCGCATTACAGGCCGAGGGTAAGCTGGTGCTGACGCAACCATTCCGGGAAGTCCTCCAGCGGCATGGGGCGGGCAAAGTAATAGCCCTGTAAATGTTCCACGCCCCGATCCCTCAGATAGTGGGCCTGTTCCTCGGTTTCAACGCCTTCCGCAACCAGACTGATGTTCAGGCGCTGTGCCAGAGAAATCACCATATCCGTCACGATGGCGTTGATGGCATCTGTGCCAATTGACGCGGTAAAAATTTTATCCAGCTTTAACACGTCCGGCTGCAAATCTTTCAGGTAGGACAACGAGCTGTGCCCGGTGCCGAAATCATCAATCGCCAGACGCACCCCAATGTCGTGCAGTTGAGAAATTACGGCCTGATCGACGACGGGCAGCGCATCACGTTCGGTTAATTCAACAACCAGCGTGGGAACGGGCTCGGCGGGCCACCAAAGCGTTTGCAGGTCTTCCAGAATGGCGCGGTCGCGGAAGTGGCTGGCAGCCACGTTAATGGCAATGTGAAAATGAGGGCTATGCGGAAGGTCGGGTAAGGCTTCGACAACGCGGTTCAGTACAAAGCGGGTTAACGGCTTAATCAGGTTCTGACGCTCAACAAGAGGGATAAAGACGTCAGGCGGAATCCAGCCCTGCCGAGGATTGTGCCAACGCAACAGTAGCTCAATGCCTTCACACTCAGACGTACGAGCATTGATCAACGGCTGGCAGTAAACCATAAACTCCCTGGCCGTAATGCCGTAACTAATCTGCCAGCTCAGACTCATACGATTGGCGGTCGCCAGCCAGACCACGTAGCCAATCAGTAAACTCAGCATCAGCGCCAGCGGCAACTGCGAGGGTAAAGATTCCAGCGCCAGGCGGGAAGGTGACGGACCATAGAGCGTCACGGTGTAAGGATAACGCAGTGAGGCCTCGGTATAGGTGACTTCATCTTCAGAAGGCTGCGTGGACTCAATCAACGGATTACCGTATTCCAGGCTTTTACCGTTGACGTTAAAAATGGCCCGTTCAACCCAGGGCGCCTGCGGCTCCAGCAGGTAGCTGCTCATTAATTCAATATTAATGGCCTGAAGAATGCCAGAACGATTATCCAGCGTCGTTGGCGTCCACAGTAATAAAACGGGTGAACCTTTAAGCAGATACTCATCCGTGGATAACACCATGCGCCGATCGTTAAGGGCCAGTTCGGGGTAGGTCTGACTAAATGAGATGTCCCGGGTGCCAAAAATACTGGAACAGTAGAGCGTGTCCCCATCGACCAACAGAACAGCGCGCACCGTTTGTAGTGACGAAATCTTTTCAATTAATGGAAAACGGGCATCCTGGCAGGGCATACCCACCAGGCCCAGCATGTTGTTCGCTGAGACGTCGAGAGGTGAAAACATGCGATCGAAACGCGTGATCGCCGTGTCGGCAAAGCTGATTGCTCGCTTTTGAATACGTGATTTTTCTTCAAAATAGCGAAAAGCCAGCGTTAATGTAAGAACAATCGAAGCAATCACCAGCGCAATAAGCAATCGCTTACGTCTGTATTGTCCAACATATTGCTGGGCCATGAACATCAAGAATCACCTTCCCAAAACCAGAAAATAGATATAGCTGGGTTGTTATCGGCACGGCCCGAAGCAAATTTAGGACCTGAGCGTAAAATGAAAGGTCATAAAAAAAGGAGAGCGACCCGAAGGTCGCTTTAACATTGTTAATATTTATAGCAGGCAGGGCTGACTAATGCACTGGTTAAAAAGCAGAAAGTTAGAAACAAATCTCAAAAAATATTAGTCACACTGAACTTTTATCGCCAGTCCGCCGCGGGAAGTCTCGCGATATTTGGCATTCATGTCTTTTCCTGTCTCGTACATGGTTTCAATGACCTTATCCAGCGAAACGCGCGGCTCGCTGGTGCGGCGCAGGGCCATACGTGCAGCGTTGATGGCCTTCACGGAGGCAATGGCATTGCGTTCAATGCAGGGCACCTGGACCTGACCCGCCACGGGATCGCAGGTCAGACCCAGATTGTGCTCCATGCCGATCTCCGCAGCGACACAGACCTGCTCTGGACTGGCACCTAACAGTTCCGCCAGACCGGCTGCAGCCATAGAACAGGCAACGCCCACTTCGCCCTGACAGCCCACTTCGGCACCGGAGATAGAGGCATTCATTTTATAAAGAATGCCGATCGCGCCGGAGGCGAGAAAATAGCGAATAAAGATATCGGGCGTGACCGGTTCGATAAAGTGGTCGTAGTAGGCCAGCACGGCTGGCACGATGCCGCAGGCACCGTTGGTTGGTGCGGTGACCACGCGCCCCCCGGCGGCATTCTCTTCATTTACCGCCAGAGCAAACATGTTAATCCAGTCAATAACGACCATGGGATCGTTAGAGTGCTTGGCAGAGGAGATCAGCAGGCGGCGCAGTGACGCGGCGCGGCGCGGCACGCGCAAGGGACCGGGCAGCACGCCTTCGGTATTCAGGCCGCGATCGATACAGGCCTGCATGGTTTGCCAGATTGTTGCGAAATAGGCGTTAATGTCGTCACGCGAATGCAGTGCCAGTTCATTTTTCATCACCAGCCCTGACAGGGAAAGCCCGGTTTCACGGCAGTGCGACAACAACTCTTTTGCCGAGTGGAAAGGCCAGGGAACCGAAACTTCATCCAGCGCAGACTGACCAAAATGCTCTTCATCGACAATGAAGCCGCCGCCAACGGAGTAATAGGTCTTTGACAACACCAGCAGATCGCCCGAAAACGCCAGCAGGCGCAGGCCATTTTCATGCAGAGAAAGGTTCTCGCTGCGGAAGACCATGCCGCCTTCGCGAGGAAAATCGACTTCATGCGCGCCTTTCGCAACCAGCAGACGTTCCCGCTGCTGCACGTCTTTGATAAAGGCAGGAATGGAATCAATGTCTACGCTGTCAGGTGACTCACCCGCCAGGCCCATGATGATAGCGATATCGGTATGGTGACCTTTACCGGTCAATGACAGGGAACCATAGACATCGACGGCGATGCGTGTCACCTCATGCAGTTTGCCCTGTTCAGACAACAGATCCACAAACTGCTTACCCGCTTTCATCGGACCGACCGTATGAGAACTGGATGGGCCAATGCCCACTTTAAACATGTCAAAAACCGAAATCATGGGTGACACTCCTCACAAAAAAAACTTACCCTGCCGTGGCAGTTTATGGCGCTAATAGTAAACGGCGAAGCAGGATGAACGCGCTGCTTTTCGCATGAAATAAACTAATTAAAACCACGAAAAAAAATTATAGTGTGAGATCGCGCGGAAGCCCGTAAACAGGGTTAAAAATGAAAGCTGCGTCAACTAAAACGCAATTTGCTGACTCAGTGAACGAATAATGCCTGCTGTCATGCCCCAGACCAGGTAATCCTGATAGCGCGACAGCCACACAGGATGGCGAATACCGGCGCGGTAGTAGTCAAGCTCTGCGTAGCGGCTGAGGCGCAACGCTTCGGTCAGGGGCATTTCAAAAGTACTCACCACTTCATCGGGGTTGATGCGCAGCGCCAGGCGGTCCGGGATGATGCCTAACACAGGCGTGACCTGAAATCCTGTGCTGCTGGTCACCGCAGGCAGGCAGCCCAAAACCTCCACCTGAGCGGGTGAAATGCCCACCTCTTCCTGCGCTTCCCGCAAAGCGGTAGCGACCAGCGAACCATCTTCGGGGTCCTGCATGCCACCGGGAAAGGCCACCTGACCGGCGTGCTTACGCAGCCCGTGTGAACGCTGGGTCAGTAGAAGACCGGGCTGCTGACGTGCAACAATGGGAATTAACACCGCCGCATGGCGCCCAGAAAGCGGCTGCGTAGGTTGCTGAGGGGGCTGCAGCAGAAAGCGGGTGCGGAAATCCGCCAGGGTCAACGCCATTCAGGCCCCTTTTTCCAGCGCGGGCAAAATGCGGCTGACCTTATCCAGGGTTTCCTGATATTCCGATTCCAGCTCGCTGTCGGCCACTAAACCGCCGCCAGCCGAACAGTAGAGGTGATGATCTTCGGCAATCAACGTACGAATCGTAATACTGGTGTCCATACGACCACACACACTCAGATATCCGATGCTGCCACACCAGGCGTTACGGCGTTGCGGTTCCAGTTCATCGATAATTTCCATTGCACGAATTTTCGGCGCACCCGTGATCGAACCGCCGGGAAAGCAGGCGCGTAACAGATCGCAGGCCTGCAGATTTTCGGGCAGCGTGGCGCGAACGGTGCTGACCAGATGATGCACTGCCGGAAAGGGTTCCACCACAAACAGTTCGGGTACGCTTACGGAACCGGCCACGGCGACCCGGCCTATATCATTACGCAGCAGATCGACAATCATCAGATTCTCTGCCCGGTCTTTGGCGGACGTCCGCAGACTTTTGGCCTGGGCGGCGTCCCGCAGCGGATCGCTGTCACGCGGGCGCGTACCTTTAATCGGGCGGGTCGTAATGACGTGTTGATCCAGCGCCATAAAGCGCTCGGGGGAAAGGCTGAGAATGGCGCTCTCCGGCAGGCGTAAAAAAGCGCTGAAAGGCGCGCGATTAGCCTGATTAAGCAAGCAGAACGCACGCCATTCGTCACCCTGATAACCGGCCTTGAAGCGCTGTGACAGGTTGACCTGGTAGCAGTCACCCGCCTGGATATAGGCCTGGACCTTGCGAAAACGTTCCGCGTAGTCATCAACGCTGAGGTTAGCGGACCATTCGCTGGTCAGTGAAAACGGCGCGCTTTCGCGTGTGGGCCAGCCTTCCAGCCAACTGAGCCGCTGCGCAACATCCTCTACAGCAACCAGGGTCAATGTCTGACGATGATGATCGGCAATTAATGCCCAGTTGTAGATGCCCACCGCCATATCCGGCGTCTGCAGATCGGCGGTGGCGATCTGAGGTAACTGCTCAAAGCGCCGTCCCAGGTCATAGCCAAACAGCCCCAGCGCGCCGCCCACAAAGGGTAAATCCGGATGGCGTGTTGGGGGGATGCCCAACGCGTTGCAGTAGTGCTGCACGAGAGAGAGAGGATCGTCCTCACTGTTTTCATGGCCATGTGCATGGCGAATTTCTGTTATCCTGCCACGCGTCGTCAGTGTGGTAAGGGGATCGGCGGTCAGGATATCAAAACGGTTATCGCTGTGATCGGCGTGCCCTGACGACAGCAGCATCGCCCATGGCAGATGCGCAATACGGGAAAAATAGTGCGTAAGGGCGTCAGGAGAATAACGTAGGTTATGAGTTTGAACGTTCATTGAGCACAAAATCTGACATCAGAAATGCCGTTAGACTGACATATTTTTTCCTGACTGGCACCTGTTTGTTCCCCATGAAATAATGGCAGCCCTAAAGCAGGAGTGAAACATGATTACAGGATTACCCGCACTTTCACACGACCAGCAGCAACGCGCGGTAGAACGCATTCAAAAGTTAATGGCAGAGGGCATGTCCAGCGGCGAGGCGATAACCCTGGTGGCGCAGGAAATTCGTGAAAGTCACACCGGAGAACTGATTCGGGCGCGCTTCGAAGATGAAGACGACGAAGGCTGACGCCCGGAACCGGGGTTAACGCGCGGCGATAATTTTTATTTCGACTTTATACTTCGGATTCATTAAGGCTGCCTGAACCGTGCAGCGCACTGGGGCATTGCCGGGTGAAACCCAGGCGTCCCAGGCGCGGTTCATTGCCGCAAAATCAGCTTTATCGACCAGAAAAATGGTGGCATCCAGGATTTTGCTTTTGTCACTGCCCACGCGTGTAAGCAGGGCGTCAATCACCGCCAGCGCATTGGCGGTTTGCGCTTCGGCATCCGCATCAAGGTTTTCAGGCACGCTGGTATAATAAATCGTGTCGTTATGAACAACCGCTTCGGACATACGATGTTCGGGATCAATGCGCGTAATGCTCATCATCTTCTCCTTATTTTTTTGGACGCCTAGCCTGACATATTCCCGATGCCATTGTCATCCATTGCAAACGCCTGCGGGCGTCGGTCGCGCATCGTGGCCGGAAAAATGGTATAAAACGTCGCTTATCAGTTCAGGACTCCTAGGAAGAAGGCATGGCGAATACGCAATATCTGTTTTGGGTGATGTTTGGCGCACTGGCGCTGCTGTCTGTGGTGGTGTCAACTTTTGTGGGCATGTCGCGTACGGCCAGACAGGGGTTTATCACGCTGGCGGTTTTATGGGTGATCCTGGCGGCGGGTGCGCTTTATATCAGTCATTAGCGGCATTCCCTGCATCCAGCTAGCATAATGGAGACGCCCGCGTCAGCAATTTCCTTAAGGCGGGAAAGACTGACATAATATACAGTGTTTTTTGCCGGAATTGAGAGGATACGTGGCAGACGATTTTGCATCAGATGGCGCGCTGGCAAAGCGTATTACGGGGTTCAAACCGCGTGAAGCACAGCGTGAAATGGCCCAGGCTGTCACCGAGGCCGTGCAGAGCAGCGGTGAGCTGGTTGTTGAAGCGGGCACGGGGACGGGCAAGACCTATGCCTACCTGGCACCGGCGTTACGCGCCAATAAAAAAGTGATTGTTTCCACGGGCTCAAAAGCCTTGCAGGATCAGCTTTATGCTCGCGATTTGCCCACCATCGCTAACGCGCTAAAATTTACCGGTAAAACGGCGCTGCTTAAAGGGCGATCTAACTACCTGTGCCTGGAGCGGATGGATCAGCAGTCTGCCACCGGCGGCGATCTGAGCGTTCAGTCGCTTACCGACCTGGTGACGCTGCGCGCCTGGGCCTCACACACCGTCGACGGCGATATCAGCGCCTGTGCAGACGTGACGGAAGACAGTCCGATATGGCCGCTGGTGACCAGTACCAACGACAACTGTCTGGGAAGCGATTGCCCGCAGTATAAAGCGTGTTTTGTCGTCAAAGCGCGCAAGAAGGCTATGGATGCCGATGTGGTCGTCGTCAATCATCATCTTTTTCTTGCCGATCTGGTGGTGAAAGAGGGGGGCTTCGGTGAGCTGATCCCTGAAGCGGACGTCATGATTTTTGATGAAGCCCATCAGTTACCGGATATCGCCAGCCAGTATTTCGGTCAGCAGATCTCCAGCCGTCAGTTAGCCGATCTGGCGAAAGACATCATTATTGCCTATCGCACCGAAGTGCGTGACGTTCAGCAACTGCAAAAATCGGCCGACAGGCTGGCTCAGTGCGCTCAGGATTTTCGGCTGGCGCTGGGCGAACCCGGCTATCGCGGAAATCTGCGGGACTTGCTCAGTGATAACAACATCATGCGCATGTTAACGCTGCTCGATGATGCCCTGGAACTGTGCTATGACGTCATTAAACTCTCACTCGGGCGTTCTGCGCTGCTTGATGCGGCCTTTGAACGCGCAGCGCTTTACCGTACGCGACTGAAGCGCATACGATCCATCAGCGAACCGGGTTTCAGTTACTGGTATGAATGCACATCGCGGCACTTTGTGCTGGCGCTAACGCCGTTATCCGTGGCCGAACGCTTCCGGGAAATGATGGATGACCGCAAAGCGGCATGGATTTTCACCTCAGCGACCCTGGCCGTCGATGAAAAGATGGACCATTTCGCCGAACGGTTAGGCGTGAGCAAGGCGAAGAGTTTGATTCTCAGCAGTCCGTTTGACTACTCACAGCAGGCATTACTGTGCGTTCCCCGCAATCTGCCGGAACCGAATCGTCCTGGCGGCGCACGTCAGCTGGCTAAAATGATGAAGCCCTTGATCGATGCAAATAAAGGCCGCTGCTTCTTCTTATGTACCTCACATCTGATGATGCGTGAGCTGGCGGCCGAGTTCCGCGCCTCCATGACGTTGCCGGTGTTGGTGCAGGGCGAAACCAGTAAAGGGCAACTGCTGAAACAGTTTATCGAAAAGGGCAATGCTCTGCTGGTGGCTACCAGCAGCTTCTGGGAAGGGGTGGACGTACGTGGCGATGCGCTGTCGCTGGTCATCATCGACAAGCTGCCGTTTACCTCACCGGAGGATCCGCTGTTAAAAGCCCGCATGGAAGACTGCCGTTTGCGGGGAGGCGATCCCTTCAGTGACGTGCAACTGCCCGACGCCGTGATTACGTTGAAACAGGGCGTTGGCCGTTTGATTCGCGATACTGACGATCGTGGCGTGCTGGTGATTTGCGACCAGCGTCTGGTATCCCGGCCTTATGGCGCGCTGTTTCTTAACAGCCTGCCGCCCACTCCACGCACGCGGGATATCGCGCAGGCTATTGCCTTTATTCGTCAGCAACCTGACGCGTAATTTTATGCTAAGATGCGCGCCGTTTTTGAATCCTCTGAGGTCGTTATGTCGGTCCGAATTTTAGCGCTGGATACAGCGACAGAAGCCTGTTCTGCAGCCCTGCTCAACGGGCAGCAGATTGATGCACGCTTTGAGATCGCGCCGCGCGATCACACCCAACGAATTTTACCCTTAGTGGCAGAACTGCTGCAGTCTCAGCAGTTGGAACTAACACAACTTGATGCGCTGGCATTTGGCCGCGGTCCGGGCAGCTTCACCGGCGTGCGTATTGGTATCGGGATCGCTCAGGGGTTGGCACTGGGCGCGGCGTTGCCCATGGCGGGGATCTCTACGCTGGCCACGCTGGCGCAGGGTGCCTGGCGGCTGCACGGTGCCACGCGGGTATTAACCGCGATAGATGCCCGTATGGGCGAAGTCTACTGGGCCGAGTATCAGCGTGATGAGCAGGGTCACTGGCAGGGTGAAGCGAGCGAGAGCGTACTGTCGCCCGCCGCGGCCTTGACGCGGATGCAGGCGCTGGAGGGCGAATGGTTTACTGCCGGAACCGGCTGGCAGGCCTGGCCAGATCTGCAGCAGGGCCATGCCCTTCAGCTGGTTAACAGCCATGTGGAACTGCCTGCGGCAGAAGATATGTTGCCGCTGGCCGTCGCCGCTTTGCAGCAGGGCGCGACGGTATTGCCTGAAAACGCAGAACCCACCTATCTGAGAAACGAGGTGGCCTGGAAAAAACTGCCTGGACGCTGAAACGTGACGCAACTTATTGTTATCGGAGCACTCTAAACAGCAACTTTCAGGAGAATACCCATGTCAATTCGTCGTCACGGTGTTGCCGGTCTGCTACTGGCCTGCGCCCTGGTTTTAAGTGGTTGTGTTTCAGTGCCGGATAATATTAAGGGCAATTCCGCCATGCCCCAGCAGGACTTATTGCGGGTGATGAAAGATCCGGCCATCTATGTCGGTCAGGAATCGCGCTTTGGCGGCAAGGTGGTTAACGTGTTCAACCGTAACGGCAAAACCCGGCTGGAAATAGCAACGCAGCCGCTGGATGAGGGCGCGCGTCCCGTACTAGGCGCCAGCTCTGTGGGTCGCATCTATGCCGACATTCCCGGCTTTGTCGATCCGACGGATGTCAAAGATCAGTACGTTACGGTGCTCGGTACGATTAAGGGCACGGAGCAGGGCAAAATTGGCGAGGCCACCTATCAGTTTGTGGTCATCGACGTTCGTGGCTATCAGCGCTGGCATCTGACGCGCCAGATTGTTGCGCCTCCGCAGCCCATTGACCCGTGGATTTGGTATGGCCCGACGCGCCATCGTGGGGGCTACTGGGGACCCAACCCGTACTGGGGAATGTATAACAGCGGGCCCGCACAGGTTGAAACTATCCTGACACAGTAAGCATTACCTGTTTATTCAGCCCGGTAGCGGTGCTCGCTGCCGGGCTTTTTATTTGTATTGTCTGCAAAGACGAAATTTAGTGATGGACTTCGCAACCTCAACATGACAAGAAGAGCAAACTGGTACAATCAGTTAAAATATTGTTAACAAATGCGATTGTCGAGGCGGCGATGAGTACACAACAAGATTATCGGGGTGAATCCTTGAATAAGGTTTGGCTAAAACGCTACCCGGCAGACGTCCCTGCCGAAATTAATGCTGATCGTTACCGCTCTCTGGTTGATCTGTTTGAGCAGGCCGTTTCCCGTTACGCCGGGCAACCTGCTTTTTACAACATGGGTCAAAAGATGACCTATCGCCAACTGGACGAAAAAAGTCGGGCCTTTGCCGCCTATCTGCAACATGAGTTGAAACTGAAACAGGGCGACCGTGTTGCCCTGATGATGCCTAATCTGCTGCAATATCCGGTTGCGCTCTTTGGCGTTTTGCGGGCCGGAATGGTCGTGGTCAACGTCAACCCACTCTATACGCCGCGCGAATTAAAACACCAACTTAATGACAGCGGTGCCAGCGCGATCGTTATTGTCTCTAACTTTGCGCATACGTTAGAAAAAATCGTCAGCGAGACCGCGATCAAACACGTTGTTCTGACCCGCATGGGCGACCAGCTTGCACCGGTCAAAGCCACCCTTGTGAACTTTGTGGTGAAGTATGTGAAGCGACTGGTACCAAAGTACCATTTGCCGGGTGCGATAGCGTTTCGCCACGTACTGGAAGCCGGAGAGAAAATGCCGTATCAGCGCCCGGATGTCAGTAATGAGGATCTGGCGTTTCTGCAATACACGGGCGGCACGACAGGCGTGGCGAAAGGTGCCATGCTGACGCACCGGAATATGCAGGCAAACCTTGAACAGACGAAAGCCACCTACGGCAAGCTGTTACGGGATGGCAAGGAGTGCGTTGTCACAGCGTTACCGCTTTACCATATCTTTGCGCTGACCGTTAACGGCTTGCTGTTTGTTGAGCTGGGTGGGCAGAATCTGCTGATCACCAATCCGCGTGATATTCCCGGTTTTGTTAAAGAGATCGCCAAATATCCGTTTACCGCCATTACCGGCGTGAATACGTTGTTCAACGCGCTGCTTAATGACGATGGCTTTACCAAACTCGATTTTTCTACCCTGCGCCTCTCTGCCGGGGGCGGCATGGCGGTACAAAAGGCGGTCGCTGAGCGCTGGGAAAAACTCACCGGCCACTATTTACTGGAAGGCTACGGTCTGACCGAGTGCTCTCCGCTGGTCTCCGTCAATCCTTATGACATCAGCTGCCACACGGGCAGTATTGGCTTACCGGTGCCCTCTACGGACGTGATCATTCTGGATGAAAACGGCAATGAAGTGCCAACCGGAGAGCCCGGCGAATTGTGTATCCGGGGTCCGCAGGTGATGCATGGCTACTGGCAGCATCCGGAGGCCACGGCAGAAGTCCTGAAAAATGGCTGGCTCCACAGCGGGGATATTGTTACCGTTGACCACGAAGGATTTATCCGTATCGTGGACCGCAAAAAGGATATGATTCTGGTGTCAGGTTTTAACGTCTATCCGAATGAAATTGAAGACGTTCTGATGCAGCATCCCAAAGTGCGCGAAGCGGCTGCGATTGGCGTGCCCAGCGAACTGTCGGGCGAGGCGGTGAAGGTCTGTGTGGTGAAGAAAGATCCCTCGCTGACCAAAGAAGAGTTGCTCGATCACTGTCGTCGTCAGCTCACCGGCTACAAAGTGCCGAAAATCGTTGAGTTCCGCGATGAACTACCCAAAACGAATGTAGGAAAAATTCTGCGTCGTGAACTGCGCGACGAGGTGAAAACCCACACGGGTTGATTCACCGTCAGGATTCAGGTTGAACGCCGGCTCTGTCCGGCGTTTTTATTGCTTTTAACATGGAGCACCGCACGTTGTCGGCTGCGGTGAAAACTGAACGTGAACTATTCCCTGATCGATAACGATGATCGCCTGGCCGAGGTGTGCAACAAAGCACGCCAGCATACGGCCGTCGCCCTGGATACGGAATTTGTCCGTACCCGTACCTACTATCCACAGCTGGGACTGATTCAGCTGTTTGATGGCGAACAGCTGGTGTTGATCGATCCGTTACCTGTCCGTGACTGGTCACCGTTTATCGAACTGTTAACGGATACCCGCGTCACGAAATTTTTGCACGCGGGCGGCGAAGATTTGGAAGTCTTCCTGCACCGTTTTGCTGTACTGCCACAGCCGATGATTGATACACAGATTCTGGCGGCCTTTAGCGGTCAACCGCTTTCCTGGGGATTTGCCTCCATGGTGGCGCACTTTACCCAGGTCGAATTAGATAAGAGTGAGGCGCGCACGGACTGGCTGGCGCGTCCGCTGACGGAACGGCAGTGCCAGTATGCCGCTGCCGACGTGCATTACCTGTTGCCGATTGCTCATCAACTCATGCAACAGGTTGAGCAGGCAGGGAACATGGCGGCGGCGCTGAGCGAATGTGAAAACCTGTGCCAGCGTCGGCTGGATAGCTTAGCGCCGGAAGATGCCTGGCGCGATATCACCAATGCCTGGCAGCTGCGTCCGCGCCAACTGGCGGCGCTGCAACGCCTGGCGGCCTGGCGGCTCAAGGTTGCCCGAGAAAAAGACATGGCAGTGAATTTTGTGGTGCGGGAAGAGAACCTGTGGAAAGTCGCCCGTTTCATGCCGGGCTCGCAGGGTGAGTTAGATCACCTGGGCTTATCTGGCCATGAGATTCGTTTTCACGGCAGGGCGATGCTGGCGCAGGTCGCAGACGCAGCCGGACTGGCTGAAAGCGAGCTGCCGCCGCCGTTAAGCAATCTGGTCGATCATGTGAACTATAAGCGGGCGTTTAAAGCGATCAAAGCACTGGTGCAACAGGTAAGTGAGCAGAGCGGGTTTAGTCAGGAGCTGCTGGCATCGCGCCGACAGATCAATCAGGTACTGAGTCAGCACTGGGGGCTGAAGCCACAAAACCGCGAACCTGAACTGTTAACAGGCTGGCGAGGCGACGTGCTGAAACCCGGCATTATGACCATCCTTGCCGAGATGTAAGAAATTTCCCCTGCCAGTACAGCGCAGGGGAAAATCAGGAAACGGTCGACGTCATTTAGGCACGTCTTCCGTTTCGGGTAGCGTGACGTTCAGTTCCAGAATGGAGATATCATCCCCTTTCTGGTCGAGTTGAACCGTCACCATGTCCGGATCAATCTTCACGTACTTGCAAATCACTTCGAGAATGTCGCGCTTAAGTTGCGGAAGATAGTGGGGCTCACTGTCGCCCCTTCTCCGTTCTGCCACAATAATCTGTAGCCTTTCCTTGGCTATGTTGGCAGTGTTCTTCTTCCGGGATAAAAAGAAATCAAGTAATGCCATGGTTTATCCCCCGAACAGGCGTTTCAGGAAACCCTTCTTCTCTTCTTCAATAAAGCGGAAGGGGCGACTTTCACCGAGTAACCGGTCAACGGTATCGGCATAGGCTTTACCAGCATCAGACTCACCATCGAGAATTACCGGCTCACCCTGGTTAGAGGCACGAAGAACCGACTGGTCTTCCGGGATGACGCCGACCAGAGGAATACGCAGGATTTCCAGAACATCTTCCATGCTCAGCATATCGCCACGATTCACGCGGCCAGGATTGTAACGGGTCAGCAGCAGATGCTCTTTAACCGGTTCCTGGCTGGTTTCCGCACGGCGGGATTTGGAAGAAATAATACCGAGAATACGGTCAGAGTCGCGTACAGAGGAAACTTCCGGGTTCGTGGTGATGATGGCTTCGTCGGCAAAATAGAGCGCCATTAACGCACCGGTTTCGATGCCGGCCGGCGAGTCACAAACGATGAAGTCAAACGCCATCTCTGCCAGATCGTTCAGCACCTTCTCAACACCTTCGCGGGTAAGGGCGTCTTTGTCGCGGGTCTGCGAGGCAGGCAGAATATAAAGTTGTTCTGTGCGCTTATCACGAATCAATGCCTGGTTCAGCGTGGCATCACCCTGAATGACATTAACAAAATCATAAACCACACGGCGTTCGCAGCCCATGATTAAATCAAGGTTACGCAGGCCGATATCAAAGTCGATGACAACCGTTTTTTTGCCTTTCTGCGCTAAACCGGTGGCGATGGCCGCGCTTGACGTGGTCTTACCAACGCCCCCTTTACCGGATGTAACTACAATAATGCGTGCCATAAATGTTGATTTCCTTAACGAAAGAAAAGGGGCCTAATTAAGTGTCTGGATAGTCAGCGCGCCGTCCTGAAGGCAGAGGCGTGCCGCTTTAGCAAAAAACGCTTCGGGGATTTGATCCATGATCCAGTACTCCCCGGCGATAGAAACCAACTCTGCTGCCAGGTTGGTGCAAAAAATCTGGCAATCTCTGTCACCGCTGGCACCCGCCAGCGCGCGGCCGCGCATCATGCCATAGATATGAATATTGCCATCGGCAACCAGTTCCGCGCCGGCGCTGACGCTGCTGGTGACAATCAAATCCGCATTGCGGGCATAGATTTGCTGACCAGAACGCACCGGCGTGTTAACGATGCGTGTTTTCGCCACCAGCGCTTCCGTCGCAACGGGTTTTGACTCCGGCTCCGGCGCTTCGCGCTTGTGGCTCTCTTTACCTTCGGCCAGCACCGGAAGACCGACGCGGGCGATCATTTTTTTCAGCGCCTCGTCTTTGCATCCACTGACGCCGACGATACGGAGCCCCGTTGCGCTGACGGCCTGCTGCATCTGTTTCCAGTTTACGGCCGCATCAAGGGCCGCAACATTCAGCACCACGGGTGCGTTTTTCAGGAAATCTGGAGCCTGGTCAATTTTGTCCTGTAGCGCTTTGCGGATCACCTCTGGCTCATGGTGATGCAAATGAACAACGGACAAGGTAAAACTGCTTCCCTTAAATTCGATTGGCGATTGCGGCATCTGTCCCGACTCAGTCCTGTTTTACTACCCTGTGCTAAGCGATCATAAAAGCATCGTTAAAGCGCGATCGGCGAATATTCGAAGTACTGCAAGCATGTTATAGTTACCGCTATATTCAAACAAGCCTCACAGCTGGTTAATTCGAGTAAAAAATATGTTTTGTGTGATCTACAGAAGTCCCGTCCGCGACCAGACTTATCTCTACGTTGAAAAAAAAGACGATTTTTCGCGCGTTCCTGAGGCCCTGCTGAAAGGCTTTGGTAAGCCTCAGTTAGCGATGGTGGTGAACCTGGCCCAGCGCGACAAACTGGCAAATGCGGACATCAATAAAGTGAAGCAGGGGTTAAGCGAGCAGGGATATTATTTGCAAATTCCACCACCCATCGAAAGTTTGTTAAAAACGCATCTCGAACTGGATAGAAAAGATTAACTCGGATTGTTCCTTTAATATAAATTTTGCAGGGCCGTCATCAGCAAATTTATATTCCCGTGAGGCTGAATAATAATTGCACAGTCGCGCCGCTGCGGCGCGCTGTTTGCAACCTGACCGGTCAGATGAAGGCGGCGACGCACAAATAGCCTGGCTGACTTATTGACAATTCTCGCGCATCTGTCAGGTTTACTCATCTCAGTGATAGCTGGCAGGCTGGCTTTAGGTGTCGTCTGTCAGTAACGTCAATCCGCCGACATGACTGGCATTTCGGCACTCTAAGCAGGGGATTAGCATGTATCAGCATCGTAACTGGCAAGGCGCTTTGTTAGATTATCCCGTGAGCAAAGTGGTTTGCGTGGGCAGCAACTATGCGAAACACATCAAAGAAATGGGCAGTGCGACACCGACCGAACCGGTTATTTTTATTAAGCCGCAAACGGCCTTGTGCGATCTGCGCCAGCCTTTATCTGTTCCCGATGCGTTTGGTGAAGTGCACCACGAAGTTGAGCTGGCCGTACTGATAGGCACCACCCTGAAGCAGGCTTCAGAAGCGCACGTGGCGCAAGCGATCGCCGGTTACGGTGTGGCGCTGGATTTAACCCTGCGTGACCTGCAGGCAGGCTTAAAAAAAGCCGGGCAGCCGTGGGAAAAAGCGAAAGCCTTTGATAACGCCTGTCCGGTCTCGGGATTTATTCCGGTCGCTGAGTTCTCAGGCGACCCGCAGAATACCGAGCTGAAGCTGGTGGTCAACGGTGAGGTTCGCCAGCAGGGCAACACCGCCGATATGATCCACAAAATTCTGCCGCTAATTGCACATATGAGTCAGTATTTTACCCTGCATGCGGGTGATGTCATCCTGACCGGCACGCCTGAAGGCGTGGGGCCGATGCGCTCGGGCGATACGCTTGAGGTTTCTGTTGCGGGCCACGGCATCAGCACGCGGGTACTCTAAAACTTGCATCATCGCGTCAATATCTTTATAAGGTGCGGTTTAGGCTAAATCTGGACAATCATCATGACTGAAACCCCTTTCTGGCAACATAAGCGCCTGGCACAAATGAGCGATGAGGAATGGGAATCCTTGTGTGATGGTTGTGGCCAGTGCTGCCTGAACAAATTACAGGACGCCGATACGGATGAAATCTATTTCACCAACGTCGCCTGTAATCAGCTCAATATAAAGACCTGTCAGTGTCGCAATTACGAACGTCGGTTTGAATTTGAAGAAGACTGTATCAAGCTGACGCGCGAAAACCTGACCACCTTCAACTGGCTGCCCCGTACCTGCGCCTACCGGCTGCTGGGCGAGGGGAAGCCGCTCCCGGCCTGGCATCCGCTGCGCGCGGGCTCCAAAACCGAGATGCATGCTCAACGTATTTCGGTGCGTTATATTGCGGTGCGGGAAAGCGAAGTGCGTGACTGGGAAGATCACATTATTGATCGGCCGGATCGTAACGGCTGATGCACATACATTAAAGGCTGCCAGTGGCAGCCTTTTTAACGTTAGCGGCCAAATAAATCCCGGCGCTTAGGTTTTAACGGCTGCGCGATCAGAACCAAAATGCCGACCAGCAGATAGGCAGCGAAAACACCGATCATCCACTGTGGCATGCTGAGCGACAGGAATTCCCACCCACGATCTGAGCAGTCTCCGCTGGCGACGAACACCGACGGTAGCCATTTATCCAGCGGCAGCCACGTTGGAAAACGGGCCGCGAAATCACAGGTCACAAAAGGATTGGGATGCAGCAGGATCATCGTGTGTTCGTAAGACAGCCGCAGGCCTTCCCAGGCGCTGTAGATCCAGACCAGAATGGCCACCAGCCGCAACGGTGAACGTGGTAGAAGAAACCCGATAAGCCCTGCAGCCACTACGCCAAACAGCGCACAGCGCACATAAATACACATTACACAGGGTTTGAAGCCCAAACCATGCTGGAACCACAACGCCGTAAGCTCCAAGGCCAGTGCAGAGAGGGCCAGTAATAACCAGGCCCCGCGACCACGCGAACATTGGTTTAAATATCGCAACATATTGCATTCCCTGTAAACGTTAATGCCCCGCAGTGTAAACCAAAAGTCGCTGCGCGCCATCCTGCGTTGGGTAAAAATTATGTACAAACATGACCTGGCACTGATCCAGATTAATGACTTAACAAAAATCCTGATAACCGCGTGATATTGATGTTCTTTTGCGCGTTAAATCCCGCAAGCAAGGGAACCGCGTGGTGGCAATGCGCCCGCCCAAAACGCTGAGGTAAGGCTGGCATAAATACGGCCGTAATGATCGCGGTAATCTGTCTTAATTTTGTGCTAAACCGCGCTTTTAATGGTTGTGCAGTCTGTATCCGCTATAGGGCGTCTGGTATGATGAGTCCCCATTACGATCCAGAAAGCAATGAGAACACACAGTTATGGTTATTAAGGCGCAGAGTCCAGCCGGATTTGCTGAAGAGTATATAATTGAAAGCATCTGGAACAGCCGTTTTCCGCCTGGATCTATTCTTCCTGCTGAACGTGAGCTTTCTGAACTGATTGGTGTAACACGTACCACATTGCGCGAAGTGCTGCAGCGTCTGGCGCGTGACGGCTGGCTGACGATTCAGCACGGCAAACCTACTCGCGTGAATAATTTTTGGGAAACTTCGGGTCTCAATATTCTTGAAACCCTGGCGCGTCTCGATCATGACAGCGTACCCGCCCTGATCGATAACCTGTTATCTGTCCGAACCAATATTTCTTCGATCTTTATCAGTCGCGCCCTACGCCATTATCCAGAGAAGGCACGCGAGGTGCTGGAAGCCGTAAACAGTGCTGAAGACCAGGTAGACAGCTATACCGAACTGGATTACCGGGTGTTTCGCGGGCTGGCGTTCGCATCAGGCAACCCAATTTATGGCCTGATCCTGAATGGGCTGAAAGGGCTTTACACCCGCGTTGGACGCCACTACTTTTCCAACCCGGAAGCGCGTAAGGTGGCACGCGATTTTTATCAAACGCTGCTCAACCTGTGTGACAAAGAGCCTACCCAGGACGAAATCGTTGAATGTGTCCGTCGCTATGGTCGTCAGAGTGGCGATATCTGGCATTCGATGCAAAAAACGTTGCCGGACGATTTAGGCAGCAAACGTTAATAAAAAACCGGACATGGCGTCCGGTTTTTTTTATTCCGCTTAAAGCGGGGCGTTGCGCGGTGGATTACGATCCAGTAGCTCAACGCTCCCGTCTTCGTTTTGCTGTTCCAGAATAACGTCAAATCCCCATAGTCGTTGCACGTGTTTAAGCACTTCCCGGCGGCTTTTGTCCAGCGGCGCACGGCTCTGCGGGACATAGCGCAGCGTCAGGGAACGATCGCCGCGCAGGTCGACGTTGTAAACCTGAATGTTGGGCTCCAGGTTACTCAGGTTGTACTGAGCGGAGAGCTGTTGACGAATCGCACGGTAGCCCGCCTCATCGTGGATGGCAGCGATCTCCAGAAAGTTATTACGATCGTCATCCAGTACGGTAAACAGGCGGAAATCGCGCATAACCTTTGGCGACAGGAACTGACTGATAAAACTTTCATCCTTGAATTCCCGCATCGCGAAATGCAGGGTTTTTAGCCAGTCAGAACCGGCAATATCCGGGAACCAGTAACGATCTTCTTCGGTTGGCGACTGGCAAATGCGCTTGATGTCCTGGAACATCGCAAAACCTAATGCATAGGGGTTAATCCCGCTATACCACTGGCTGTTATACGGTGGCTGATAGATGACGTTGGTATGGCTGTGGAGAAACTCCATCATGAAGCGCTCGGACACTTTGCCTTCATCGTACAGGTGGTTCAGGATGGTGTAGTGCCAGAAGGTGGCCCAGCCTTCATTCATGACCTGGGTTTGTTTCTGGGGATAGAAATACTGGCTCACCTTACGCACTATGCGCAGAATCTCCCGCTGCCAGGATTCGAGCAGGGGCGCGTTCTTTTCCATAAAGTAGAGCAGGTTTTCCTGCGGCTCTGAAGGGTAACGCGCGGCCTCAACCAGCGTGGCTTCTTTCTCTTTGCGCGGCAGCGTACGCCAGAGCGTGTTCACCTGACTCTGCAGATACTCTTCACGGCTTTTTTGCCGCGCTTTCTCTTCCTGCAACGAAATTTTCTGGGGACGCTTGTAGCGATCAACACCGTAGTTCATCAACGCGTGGCAGGAATCAAGCAGGCGTTCCACTTCTTCAACCCCGTAACGCTCCTCGCAGTCAGAAATATAATTCTTTGCAAACAACAGATAATCCACGATGGAGCTGGCATCGGTCCAGCTACGAAACAGGTAGTTATTCTTGAAGAAGGAGTTGTGCCCGTAGCAGGCGTGCGCCATCACCAGCGCCTGCATGGTCATCGTGTTCTCTTCCATCAGATAGGCGATGCAGGGATTGGAGTTGATCACGATTTCGTAAGCCAGGCCCTGCTGGCCGTGCTTGTAGCGCTGCTCGGTCTCAATAAATTTTTTGCCAAAAGACCAGTGCGAGTAGTTGATGGGCATCCCTACGCTTGAGTAGGCGTCCATCATTTGTTCTGAGGTGATCACTTCTATTTGGTGCGGGTATGTATCCAGACCGTAATGTTTGGCTACGCGGTCGATTTCAGCGAGATAGACATCGAGCAGGTCGAAGGTCCAGTCGGGTCCATCGCTGATGCGTTTGCTGTCCATGAGTGAATCGTCAAAGATTGTTGTCATAGCGCACCTCTGTTTTGGCGAACGGGCCCACGCGGTGGGGTTGCCCGTTGCGATTTATTTAAGGCTCTTCCTGAGAAAGGGAACCCAAAAAAACTGAGTGAACATATCAATGATAGTTCACTGTCGCTTATCCGATCCGGGAACTCAAACGAATTCTTTGGCAGAAAAATCATTTCAGGTTTAAGGGGTTGGGATTAAATAGCTCTACCGACTACATTGCAGGTATTTATTAGCACAATATTCTGGAATTGGACCAAAAGGCGCGCTTTGAATGATTCTCCTGAAAGTGGTGTAATTAACTATAGACAATGTCATTTATGCCTGCTTTTTTCACTATTGGCGCATAACTCTCTGAATTTAAGTGGGTGAAATGATTTTAGTTACCTGCGGATGAAAAAAGAGGTGAAATAGTTGAATTGTTTAGAGGATGTTTCCACTTTGTGATCACACTGAATGTAAACCATTGCACAGTGGATTATGCTTTTTAATTTCGCGGGGGACTTATGCACGTAGTGATTCTTGGGAGTGGCGTAGTAGGGGTAACGAGCGCGTGGTATCTGGCGCGTGCCGGACACCAGGTCACCGTGATCGATCGTCAGCCTCAGCCTGCGATGGAAACCAGTGCCGCCAATGCCGGGCAAATCTCCCCCGGTTATGCTGCCCCCTGGGCGGCGCCGGGCGTGCCGCTTAAAGCGATGAAGTGGATGTTTCAGCGCCATGCGCCGCTGGCTATCCGTCTGGACGGCAGTCGCTTCCAGCTCGAATGGATGTGGAACATGCTGCGCAATTGCGATATGCGTCACTACCAGCAAAACAAAAGCCGTATGGTCCGCCTGGCCGAATACAGCCGTGACTGTCTCAAAGCGTTGCGTGCGGAAACCGGCATCGCCTATGAAGGTCGTCAGGGCGGCACGCTGCAGCTGTTTCGAACCCAGCAGCAGTTCGACAGCGCCAGCAAAGATATTGCGGTGCTACGCGAGGCCGGTGTGCCCTATGAATTGCTGGAGGCGCACCAGCTGGCCAGCGTGGAACCGGCACTGGCAGCAACACAGCATAAACTCACTGGCGGCTTGCGCCTGCCTAACGATGAAACCGGCGATTGCCAGCTTTTCACGCAGCGTCTGGCCAAAATGGCTGAAGAGGCTGGCGTTGTCTTCCGGTTTAATACGCCGATCGATCAGCTCCTGCGTGATGGTAATCGTATTTATGGGGTGAAGTGCGGTGAGGAAGTGATCAAAGGTGACAGCTATGTGGTTGCGCTGGGATCCTACTCAACCTCGTTGATGAAAAACATCGTCGATATTCCTGTTTACCCGCTCAAAGGCTATTCCCTGACCATACCGGTGACCAATCCCGATGCCGCCCCGGTTTCAACGATCCTCGATGAAACCTATAAAGTGGCGGTGACACGCTTCGATAACCGTATTCGCGTCGGCGGTATGGCGGAGATTGTGGGTTTTAACACCAAACTGCTGGAGGCGCGTCGCGAAACGCTGGAGATGGTGGTCACAGATCTTTATCCTGAGGGAGGAGATGTCAGTCAGGCCAGCTTCTGGACCGGTCTGCGTCCCATGACGCCAGACGGGACGCCGGTGGTCGGTGCCACGCCGCTTTCGAATCTTTTCCTGAATACCGGCCACGGCACCTTGGGATGGACAATGGCGTGCGGCTCCGGTCAGTTACTGGCTGACGTCATATCCGGTACCTCATCCGCGATAGCCGCGGACGATCTTACCGTCTTTCGTTATTTACCCGGTTTTGCGGCGACCCGATCGCCGCTTCATAACGTTAACGCAGTACGTTAAGCCTTCAGGGAGAGGAATATGTCACGTCCAATTGTCGCGACCATCGATCAACAGGCGTTGCGACATAATCTGGCGATTGTGCGCCGGGCGGCCCCGACGTCACGCGTCTGGTCAGTGGTGAAAGCCAACGCTTACGGTCACGGCATCGCCCGCGTATGGGAAAGCCTGTCCGCCACGGATGGTTTCGCGCTACTCAACATGGAAGAGGCCATTTTGCTGCGCGAGCAGGGCTGGAAGAAGCCGATATTGCTGCTTGAAGGCTTTTTTCACCCTGACGATCTGGCATTGATTGATCGCTACCGGCTGACGACCAGCGTGCACAGCAACTGGCAAATTCACGCCCTGGCAAACGCCACGCTCTCTGCGCCCGTTGATCTCTATCTCAAGATCAACAGCGGCATGAACCGGCTGGGGTTTCGTCCTGAACAGGTCAACGGAATCTGGCATAAGCTGCGTGCGCTCGAAAATGTCGGAGACATTACCCTGATGGCGCACTTTGCCGATGCGGAAAATCCTGACGGAATCGTCGAGCCGCTTAAACGCATCGCACAGGCTACGGAAGGGCTGGACAGTCCGGTGTCATTATCCAATTCGGCCTGCACGTTGTGGCATCCTGAAGCGCATTACGACTGGGTACGTCCGGGCATCATCTTGTATGGCGCTTCGCCAAGCGGGAACTGGCAGGATATAGCCAGCAGCGGACTAAAACCGGTCATGACGCTGAGCAGCGAGATTATCGGCCTACAGCAGCTGCAGGCCGGTGATGGCGTCGGCTATGGCTATCGCTATCATGCAACCCAGCCGCAGCGTATCGGCGTGGTTGCCTGCGGTTATGCGGACGGCTATCCACGTCATGCGCCGACAGGAACCCCGGTTGCCGTTGACGGGATAATGACGCAGGTTGTCGGCGCGGTTTCGATGGATATGATAACGGTGGATCTCACGCCGTGCCCGCAGGCTGGCATTGGCTCGTCCGTGGAGTTATGGGGGGAAAATGTCAAAATCGATCAGGTGGCGAAAGCAGCCGGAACGGTGGGCTATGAGCTGATGTGCGCGCTGGCCCCACGCGTTCCGGTTAAAATCAGTTAACGGCGGTAATCCGGCTTTGCATTTTCTTACTGCAGCGCCAGGCCAGGAAGGCCAGCGCTGCGCCCAGCAGCATCATCAACGTTAATGACAGTTTCTCCGCTACCGGCAGAGCCACCACGATCAGGCTGCCTGCTGCGCCTCCCGCCATCTGGATAAATCCCTGCAGCGCCGAGGCCACGCCTGCCTGCTGCTGATAGGGTTCCAGCGCATAGCTGGTGGCTGGCCCAACGGTGAAAGCCAGCCCGGCTACGGCGACCGCCACCGGGAACATATACAGCGCCCAATGGAACTGCAGGCTGTCAGGCAACAAGGTCATTCCCGCCACGAGCAGAACGGCACCCGTCAACATGGTGATAAAACCGATGGCAAGGCAAAACGGTCGGCCCGCTTTGCGAATCGCTTTATTCACCACCACGCTGACCAGCATGATCCAAAAACCATTTGCACCAAAGGCAAACGAGAAGGCCAGAGGCGAAAGTCCCCCTTCGGTCATTAATACCTGCGGGGCCAGCGAGACATAGGTCAGCACCATCCCCAGCGCGCCGGCATTGGCAAAGGCAAACGCCAAAAAGCGCGGCTGGCGAAGAATCGCGGCGTACTGGTTTACCGGAAGGCCCTTCACGCGCAGCGTATCCGCCGGACGCGTTTCAGGCAGCCAGATGATGACCATCAGCATCACGACTGCCGCATAGGCACACAGGAACCAGAACGGCGCGCGCCAGTCGAAGGCGCTGGCCAGAATGCCACCCAGCAACGGCGCCAGAGCAGGCACAATATTCAGTGCCCCGTTCAGGAAGCCGTAAGCCCGGGCAGCGTCATCACCACTGAGTCGGTCACGCACGCCGCTAAAAGCCACCACCGCGCTGCAGCAGACCGCGCAGCCCTGAACCAGTCGGGCAATTAAAAATAGCGGGAAAGTGGTCGCCGTCGCGGCAATGACGCTGCCGGCGATGTACAGCGCCAGGCCCAATAAGGCGACGGGCTTACGGCCATAGTTGTCCACCAGCGGGCCACTGACCAACTGTCCCAGCCCCATAATCAGTAAGAAAAGCGGGATCGTGGTTTGTACCAGGGCGACGGGCGTCGATAAGCCTTCAGCAATCTGCGGCAGCGTGGGTAAATAGAGATCAATGCCTAAAGGTGCCAGCAGCACCAGGCTCAATAGCAATAAGGTATATTTTTGCATAGCAACCAGAGGGTAAACGTTCGATAAAGCGAGGAAAGAGGGTAATGATTAACAGCGAAAAAGGAAAGCAAATTACCTGGAGAAATGGCGATGCCTGCTGAAACAGGCATCGCATGCTAAATCAGTAGGCGCCGTCGCGGCGGAAAACCACACCGGCCGTTTTAAACAGGATGGCGATGTCTGTCCATAACGCCCAGTTTTTAACATACCAGGAGTCGAAATAGACGCGGGTGTCGTAATCGATATCGTTACGTCCGCTGACCTGCCATAGCCCAGTCATACCCGGTTTCGCCATCAGGTAGTAATCCACATCGCCGGCGTAGCGCTCAAGCTCAGCCTCAATTACCGGACGCGGCCCCACCAGGCTCATCTCCCCGCGGATCACGTTCCACAGCTGCGGCAGCTCATCCAGGCTGGTTTTACGCAGGAAGCCGCCGATGCGGGTAATACGCGGATCCTTCTTGAGCTTAAAGTCTTTGTCCCATTCCCGACGCGCTTCTTCACTGGTTGCCAGCAAGCTTTCCAGCACCTCTTTGGAATTGGTCACCATTGAGCGGAACTTCAGACACTTGAACTTTCTGCCATCCTGCCCGATACGTTCGTGACCATAGATGGCATTGCCCCCATCACGCTTGACCATATAGCAGAGCAGGGCAAAGACCGGCGCCAGGAACAGCAGCAGTAACGACGCCACAACAATATCGAAACTGCGCTTCAGGAAACGTGACGAATGCTTTGCCAGGTTGTTACTGACGCGCAAAATCATCACTTCATGGCTAAAGATAAACGACATATCCGTGCCGTAAAGCGGGACGCCACGCAGGGTTGGGATCACCGACACTGACCGGCAGTTCATTTTTGACAGAAACTTCAACCAGCGATCGCGCTCCGGCTGCTGCTCGTACTCCATCGCGACAATAAACTGCACGTTGTCGCGATCGATGGTGCTCCAGTTAATATCGTTGGCAGAAATGACCGGTACGCCATTCACGCTCTGCTGCAGCGGCGCATCTTCTACGGAAATAAATGCCTGAACGTTATATCCCAGGATTTCTTCACTTTGTAAGGCCGCATAGGCTTCGGTAGCGTTACGGCCAGAGCCAATAATGATGGTTTCTTTTTGCCACTGACCGGCTTTATTAATGGCACTTTTAACGCCTGCGCGCAGCAGCGGCAGCAGCAGCAGGGCATAGCTCCAGCTGAACACCCACACCATGCGGGAGAAGTCCCATTTAGAAAACGCGATTAATGCCAGATCGAGCAGGGAGAAAACAACCAGTGTTTTCACAATTTCTTTCAGTTCGAACCAAAAGGGTTTGCGGTAGGTGTAGTGACGCAGGCGCATCCAAAACCAGCCGGTACATAATACCGACATAATAAACTGCGCAATAAAACGGTTTTCAATTTGATGCGGCGGAATAAACGCATCCAAATCTCCCCAAATACCCTGCACGGTAGCGGCAGAGAGAAACAGCGCCAGGTTCAGCGCAATAAGGTCTGAAAAACTCAGTGCAAACTTTACCAGAATATTCTTACGAAGACCGCTCCATGAGCGACTCGCATTGTTTATTACCATTGTACTTGCCATAAAACCTGCTCTCTTAATTAAGTAAAAGATGGCCTGACCAGAATCAAGTACGCGTTCAGGGGTTAACGACTGAAAACCCGAAACCGGGATGTTTTCAGTTTGTTACAGTCATTAGAGCCATTGATGCTACAAATAAACCGTTACTAAGCGTGATTTGAGTCACGTAAAATTGCAGCACTGAAAGAGAGTATGCAGGAGATATTTGACGGAGTTAATACGGAAGAATTCTTAAAAAACCAGGTGAAAATTGCGCAGAATTGGCTTAAATGGCTGATTTGGAAAATAATATTTTAAAAGTATAACCTATAAGACGTGCGGCCAGGGCCACTTTTTAGGAATTACCGCCAAATCAACTGACTGGCGGTAATACTCAGGCTCAGGCCGGTTCTTTTAATACCCACCGGTCTTGCTGCTTATCGTAGTGAGCGATATGTAAAATGACCTCTTTATCGTCGATCCATGCCGGAACGCTGGTGTCGTGATCCCAGCCGTCGAGCTGATAGCTCAGTCCGGGGTTGGTGTGGCAGGGAATACTCACTGTCAGCGGTTTTTCGCTGCTGAATTCTGCATCGACAATTTCGTAGCGACCAATTTTAACCACGTGACCCATGGATAACTCCCGTTTTCACTGAATGTTATAAAAGCGTAGTGCAATTCAGCCCATTTAACGCGCCAGCGAAGTAAGATTATTCTTTGTCTTCACTTGGGCGCACACCAATTTTCACAATCTGATTATCTTCTTTTTCCGCCACGGTCCAGGTCAGTTGATTCCATTCAACCTGATCGCCCACGACGGGCGTGCCACCCAGCATGCCAAGCATCAGCTGCCCGAGCGATTGTTGAGCATTGGTCTGTTCGTCCAGTTCAAGGCCGTAGATTTGCGCCACGTCGTTCAGGCGCGCGTCGGCATCCAGAATAAAGTCACCAAAGAAACGCTGGTCCAGCGCGACGGGCGGCGACTGACTGAACATTTTTCCTAGCGCAGGCAGGTCACGCTCACGTCCAATCACGCAGATAACGTCGTTTTCTTTTAATCGTGTCGCCCCGTTGGGATGCATCAGCACATTATCCCGAAACAGGGCAGCAATGCGGGTTTCACGCGGCATCTGTAAATCACGCAGCGCAGCGCCCACGCACCATTTGTCGGCACTGAGCTGGTAAACAAACTGCTCCCAGGGATTTTCCGGGTGGATATCTAACCCAATTCGGCTGACAGGCGATGCCGTGGGCGGTACCACCACTTTGGCTTTTTTTGCCGCATAGCCCAGCGAGGTGCCCTGCAGCATCAGGGAGACCAGCACGACAAAGAAGGCGATGTTGAAATAGAGTGATGCGTTTTCAAGTCCGGCCATCATCGGGAATACCGCCAGGATGATCGGAACCGCGCCCCGCAGGCCTACCCAGCTGATAAAAATCCGTTCACGGCCTGTAAAACCGCGGAAGGGCAACAGGCCGATAAACACGGAGAGGGGGCGCGCAACCAAAATCAACCACAGGGAGAGGATCATTGCCGGAACCGCAATATGCCAGAGATCGGAAGGTGTGACCAACAGGCCCAGCACGATAAACATCCCTATCTGACTGAGCCACGCCATACCGTCAAAGGTTTGCAGAATGCCAAATCGGTTACGGATGGGGCTGTTACCCAGTAAAAAGCCGCACAGATACACGGCCAGAATGCCGCTGCCTTCCAGCACCGTTGTCAGGGCGAACACCAGAATCCCGCCGCTGAGTGCCAACAAGGGATACAGGCCGGGTGCCAGGTTGATGCGGTTTATGAGCTGCTGCAGGGCCCAGCCGCCGCCCAGTCCAAGTACGATGCCCAGGCCGAACTGTTGGATGAGATGCACGAGAAACATCCAGTCAAGACCGGTTTTGCCCTGCTCGATCATTTCAATCAGCGTGATAGTGAGAAACACGGCCATGGGATCGTTGCTGCCTGACTCAATTTCCAGCGTTGAGCTGACGCGTTCGTTCAGGCCTTTATCCCCAAGCAGTGAAAAAACGGCTGCCGCATCGGTAGAGCCGATAATGGCACCGATCAGAAAGCCCTGCATCATATCCAGCCTGAAGAGCCAGGCCGCGGCCACGCCGGTCAGGCCAGCCGTAATCATTACGCCTACCGTTGCCAGTGACAGGGCCGGCCCCAGCGCCACCTTGAAGGAGCTGGCTTTGGTACGCATCCCACCGTCCAGCAGGATAATCGCCAGAGCAAGGTTAGAGATAAGGTAAGCGGCGGGATAGTTATCGAAGGCGATGCCGCCAATGCCATCCACGCCGGCCAGCATGCCCAGTGCCAGAAATATCACCAGAATAGGAATGCCAAGACGGGATGAAAAAGAGCTGAGTAAGATACTCGACGCAACCAGCACGGAGCCAATAATAAAAAGACTATAAACAATAGTGTGGTTCAAACGCGGTCTCCTGAGATTCGGCAGTCAATGTCAGCTAATGTGTAGAAACATCCATGCTATCTCTGCAAGATAATGTTTTATCAATGAGTTGTCATGGTCATTTTGCAATTTATATCAATTGCTAATGCCTTGGTTAATCCGGTTAAACGATATTAATAGAGGAGTTGGAGGAGTTGTTGCAGGAAAGGCCATGTTTTAACAGGTTATTACGCAAAAAAAAAGCCGACAGAGCGTCGGCTTGATGTGTCAGGCTTCCATCGCCTGCTTGTGAAACAGTTCACGGAAGACCGGATAGATATCCTCCGGCTCGCGAATGTGCTGGATCGCAAAGTTATCAAATACAGACTGCAGATGTTCATATTCGCGCCACAGTGTCTGATGCGCGCGACGCGTGATTTCAATGTAGGTGTAGTAACGGACGACCGGTAAAATGTTCTTTGACAGAATCTCGTGGCACAGGGGGGAATCGTCGGCCCAGTTGTCGCCATCGGAGGCCTGCGCGGCATAGATATTCCACTGAGCCGGATCGTAACGCTCTTTCACCACGTCATCCATGAGCTTAAGAGCACTCGACACGATAGTCCCGCCAGTTTCCTGTGAGTAGAAAAACTCCTGCTCATCAACTTCTTTCGCCTGAGTATGGTGGCGAATGTAGACCACCTCGACATTTTTATAGGTTCGACTCAGGAACAGATAGAGCAAAATATAAAAACGTTTTGCCATGTCCTTGGTGGCCTGGTCCATTGAACCCGAAACGTCCATCAGACAGAACATCACGGCCTGGCTGGACGGCTCAGGGCGTTTTTCAAAATTTTTATAGCGTAAATCAAACGTATCAATGAAGGGCACCCGATCGATACGTGCTCGCAGCTCGGCAATTTCTTTGCGTAAGCGCTCCTCTTCGAGCAACTGAGCCGGTTCAGATTTTTCAACCGTCGTCAGCGCATCCTCAAGCTCATGCAGCTGGCGGCGCTTACCTGCGGTCATCGCCGTACGGCGCGCCAGCGAGTTCTGTAGCGAGCGTACCACGCTGATGTTGGCCGGTACGCCATTAGACGTAAAACCGGCGCGGTGGGTTTTATACTCATTCAGCTGGCGATGCTGGTTTTTACGCAGGTTGGGCAGGGCCAGGTCTTCAAACAGCAGGTCCAGATATTCATCTTTAGAAATCTGAAAAACAAACTCATCCTGACCTGCACCGTCCTGACCGGCGTTGCCCTGGCCTGAACCGCTGCCACCGCCGCCTTGCGGCCGCTCCACGCGGTCATTTTGCACAAAGTGATCGTTGCCGGGATGGACGCGATGGCGCTGACCGCCGCGTCCCTGATGGAAAATCGGTTCGTTGATGTCATCAATAGGAATAGAAACGGATTCGCCACTGCTGACGTCGGTGACCGAGCGTTTGTTAATGGCCTCGGAGATCGACTGCTTAATCTGAGACTTGTAACGACGCAAGAAGCGCTGGCGGTTGACCGCACTCTTGTTTTTACCGTTTAGTCGGCGATCGATAAAATAGGCCATGATGTTCCCCCAAACTACATTGCAAGCAGGCCGGGTTGTCCCGACCTTAAGAGACCGGTGCTATCCCGCGCCGGTTTGCTTACAGACTCTGATCAGGACGATTTACGCACGCGCAGATACCATTCACACAGCAGGCGAACCTGTTTGCGGGTATAGCCTTTTTCCATCATGCGATCGACAAAATCATCGTGTTTCTTCTGCTCATCCGTAGAGGTTTTCGTGTTAAACGAAATAACCGGCAACAGCTCCTCGGTATTCGAGAACATTTTTTTCTCAATCACCGTACGCAGTTTCTCATAACTGGTCCAGTTTGGATTGCGGCCGTTATTGTGCGCACGCGCACGCAGCACAAAATTGACAATTTCATTGCGGAAGTCTTTAGGATTACTAATCCCGGCAGGCTTCTCGATTTTCTCCAGTTCCGCATTGAGCGACTCACGGTCAAAAAGCTGTCCGGTGTCAGGGTCACGATATTCCTGATCCTGGATCCAGAAGTCGGCATAGGTAACATAGCGATCGAAAATATTCTGACCATATTCGGAATAGGATTCCAGATAAGCCGTCTGAATCTCTTTGCCAATAAACTCAGCGTATTTCGGAATTAAATAACCTTTTAGGTGCTCAAGGTATTTTTCCGCTTGCTCCTGTGGGAACTGCTCGCGTTCAATTTGCTGCTCCAGCACATAAAACAGGTGAACAGGGTTGGCTGCCACTTCAGTGTGATCGAAGTTGAAGACGCGGGACAGAATCTTAAAGGCGAAACGGGTTGACAGCCCGTTCATCCCTTCGTCGACGCCGGCGTAATCATGATACTCCTGCCAGGACTTCGCCTTAGGATCGGTATCTTTCAGACTTTCACCGTCATACACACGCATTTTTGAGTAGATACTGGAGTTATCCGGGTCTTTAAGTCGCGAAAGGATAGAGAATCTCGCCAGCGTTTCCAGGGTGCCGGGTGCGCAAGGCGCGGTAGACAACTCACTGTGGTTCAGCAGCTTCTCGTAAATCTTAATCTCTTCGGACACGCGCAGGCAGTAAGGCACCTTAACAATATACACACGGTCAAGGAACGCCTCGTTGTTTTTGTTGTTGCGGAACGTCACCCACTCCGATTCGTTCGAGTGGGCCAGAATGATACCGTTAAACGGCAGGGCGGAAATGCCTTCTGTACCGTTGTAGTTACCTTCCTGGGTGGCGGTCAACAGGGGATGTAGCACTTTAATCGGTGCTTTAAACATCTCCACAAATTCCATGATGCCTTGGTTAGCCCGGCACAGCGCGCCCGAGTAGCCGTAAGCATCGGGATCGTTCTGCGCATGGTTTTCCAGTTTACGAATGTCCACCTTGCCGACCAGCGCGGAGATATCCTGGTTGTTTTCGTCGCCCGGCTCTGTTTTAGCAATAGCTAACTGCTCCAGAATCGACGGCCACACTTTCACCACTTTAAAGCGGGTGATATCCCCGCCGAAATCATGGAGGCGTTTAGCCGCCCATGGCGACATAATGGTGCCAAGGTAGCGGCGCGGCACGCCGTACTCTTTCTCCAGAATATTGGCGTCTTCCTGAGGATTAAACAGGCACAGTGGATGATCGTTGACCGGGCTCCGTTCGCCATCGGCGCTCAACACATAGATAGGAACGCGTTGCATCAGGGATTTGAGACGTTCCGCCAGCGAGGATTTACCGCCCCCGACCGGACCCAGCAGATAGAGAATTTGTTTCTTCTCTTCAAGGCCTTGTGCCGCGTGTTTCAAATAAGAGACGATCTGTTCAATCGCTTCTTCCATACCGTAAAACTCTTCGAACGCCGGGTAACGGCCCATTACCCGGTTAGAAAAGATTCTGGAAAGACGTGGCTCCTGAGCGGTGTCCACCATCACGGGTTCACCGATTGCCATTAACAGTCGCTCTGCGGCGTTGGCGTATGCACTGCGATCCTGTTGACAGATTGTCAGAAATTCCTGCAGTGTGAACTCTTCGTCCTTGGCAGCTTCATAACGCTGACGATAATGATCGAATATATTCATAGCGATGCCCGTCCTTTCGTTTTTAGCACAGGTAAAGGAGCAATAATCAGTGCTCGTACAGCTCCCGGAAGATATTATCTGTTAGTACAGCAACCCTTATGCCAACCTGATCATTGTTATCGGGATGCACAACATTTATGACGACACTCTTGCAACAAAACCTCGGGTATTAAGTTTAACTGTAGAAGGCATTCAGAAAATTTCATCATAGATTTTTGATTAGTGAGCCACATATCAATAACAAAATCATTTTGTTGCGAAACCTTTTTGACAGGGTAATGGCGAATTTGTGATGCCTCCAACCCGGTTATGCCACATTCCGCCATAAATGCGGTAGATGATTTTCATATAAGGTTAATTCAGTCTGTAAAAAGCGTTAGACTGTATGAGTGATTGTTATATTTATGGAATGAATAAATTGTGAACCAATTCAAACTTAACACGCTTATCGCGCTTATCCCTTGTTATTTTCTGGGGCATTTAGTACAAGCCGCACCTTTATCGCTTGGCGCATCAGTGATTTATGCCCAGTCGCCTTACCGGGGTGGGCAGGACCGCTATTTGCCTGTGCCCATCATCAATTATGAAGGAGAAAACTTCTGGTTTAACACGCTGCAGGGCGGCTATTACCTGTGGAAAGACCCGCAGGATCAGCTGTCTCTGACCCTGCTCGGCTCGCCCCAGGAGTATGACCCCGGTGATAACGATCTGGGGGATATGAAAGGGCTGGATAAGCGCCGTATGACGCTGATGGGCGGGGCAACCTACCGACATACTGCAGACTGGGGGATTATCCGTACCTCACTGCTGGGCGACCTGCTCAACAACAGCAACGGGATCATCTGGGACCTGACCTATCTCTACCGCTTCAACTTCGGTGACTTTACCCTGACACCGGGCATCGGGGCGATGTGGAACAGCGCGAACCAAAACCGCTACTACTATGGTGTTTCCGGCAATGAGAGCGATCGCACCGGCATCAGCCGCTACCATCCTGATGACAGCTGGTCGCCCTATGCTGAGCTGAACGCCAGCTACAGTATTACGCCGCAGTGGAATGCCAACCTGTCCGGTCGCTATACGCGTTTTGCCAGTGAAATCAAAGACAGCCCTATGGTCGAAAAAAGTGGGCAGTTCACAATCTGGACCGGTGTCAGTTACAGCTTCTGATTTGCACCCTAAGAGGGCAGGCGTTGCCCTCTGATCGTTTGTCTGCTCTACAACAGTGCAGGAAAGTCAAATGGCACAACGTCTCGATGTTGCGGGTCACCAGGGCATCCCGGCTATTGGCCTCGGAACCTGGTACATGGGCGAGGACAGCGCTCGCCGTCAGCAGGAAGTCACAGCGCTTCAGGCGGGTCTGGATGCAGGCCTGAAAATTATCGATACGGCAGAAATGTATGCCGATGGCAGAGCGGAAGAGGTGGTCGGCGAGGCATTAAAAGGGCGCCGCGATAGCGCGCTGCTGGTATCGAAAGTCTACCCATGGAATGCCGGTGAAGATGATGCGATAGCGGCCTGCGAAGCCAGCCTGGGCCGTTTGCAAACCGACCGTATTGATCTCTATCTGCTGCACTGGCGCGGCAGCGTCCCGTTGGAAGAGACGATTCGCGCCATGCAAAGGCTTCAGCAGCAGGGGAAGATTGTTCACTGGGGCGTTTCAAATTTTGACAGCGATGACATGGACGAGCTCTGGGCGGAACCCGGGGGCGAAGCATGTGCGACGAATCAGGTCCTTTACCATCTCGCCTCTCGCGGTATTGAGTACGACCTGTTACCGCAGTGTCAGCAGCGTGCTGTGCCGATCATGGCATACTGTCCGTTGGCACAGGCAGGGCGGCTGCGCAGCCATTTGTTCTCTGAGCCCACGCTGGTCGCTTTGGCTCAGCAGAAAGGCGTGACGGTTGCACAGCTGCTTCTGGCGTGGGTAATCCGCGCTCCCGGCGTGATGGCTATTCCTAAAGCCAGTTCCCTTCAGCACGTCCGGGAAAATGCCGCGGCACTGGATATCACCCTGAGTGATGAGGCGTGTTTCCTGATCGACAAGGCTTTCCCGCCACCGCGGCATAAAATGCCCCTGGACGTGGTGTGAATTAAGCGTTAATTCACTTTCCCTTTCAGACGGATCGTGGTGGCCAGCCGGGCCGGTTTTTCGCCCGCGCTGCGTAACGGTTTGCTGATTCGCGCCGTTTCCACGCACACCATGGTTTTATACCCTTCGTTGGGCATGTCCGTCATACTGCAGGAGAGTTCGACGCCGGGGTTCCACGTGACAACGTCACTATGATGGTGGTGATAGACTTCAATCTGGCGCTTTCCAGCCTGATCGTTAATCACCGAACAGTCATTGGCCGAGGTGAAAATACGGTCAACCCGGGTGGTAAAGCGCTGTTTGCCGTCGCCCGTGCCTGGCTGATTGTCGTTAACCTTGTCGATATAGTGCTCACCCAGACCCGACACCTCTACGCCGTTGATATCCGCCACGTTAAAGTAGCTGTGCAGGGCGGCGGTGGACGTGTAGTCGCCATAGGCTTCCAGTTCGATCTCACAGTGCTGCCCCAGGCGGAAACGGGCGATTAACGTGAATTCATGTGGCCACAGCTTTAAGGTTTGCGGATTACTTTCCAGCACCAGCGTCAAGATAACGCCATCTTCGTTTTCGTCATGGGCGGACAGCGTCCACGACTGGTTACGGGCAAAACCGTGTGCGGGTTCACCTGCGGGGCCAAACCAGGGCCAGCAAATGGGAATGCCGCCTCGAATCGCTTTGCCTGGTGAGAAGGGGCTTTTGTCACTTAGCCACAGGACAGGTTTCTCCCCGCTGGGCTGCCAGGCGATGAGATGCGCGCCCTGTAACGTGATAGCTGCGCGCACGCGGGGATGACTAACGACGATAGTCGGAAGTTCGCCCACCTGACGCTGTGACAGGTAAGGCGTAATCTGTTTAATGACGGGAAGAGAAAAAAGTTTGTCTTGCATGCCCGACTCCTTACGAAAGGGATCAAAAAAAGGGTGACCGAAGTCACCCTTATTCTCTAGTGTCTGGCTGCCTTATTTAGCAGAAACCAGCGCAATCAGGTCGAGAACTTTGTTTGAATAACCGGTTTCGTTATCGTACCAGGAAACCAGTTTAACGAAGTTGTCATTCAGCGCGATACCCGCTTTCGCATCGAATACTGAAGTCAGCACTTCGCCGTTGAAGTCGGTAGAAACCACGTCGTCTTCAACGTAGCCCAGCACGTCTTTCATTTCGCCTTCTGCTGCTGCTTTGATGGCTGCACAGATTTCTTTGTAAGATGCGGCTTTTTCCAGACGAACGGTCAGGTCAACAACAGAAACGTTTGGCGTCGGAACGCGGAACGCCATACCTGTCAGCTTGCCATTCAGTTCTGGCAGCACTTTACCTACGGCTTTGGCCGCACCGGTAGAAGAAGGGATGATGTTCTGAGACGCGCCACGACCGCCACGCCAGTCTTTGTGAGACGGGCCATCAACGGTTTTCTGCGTTGCAGTCGTTGCGTGAACGGTGGTCATCAGACCTTCCACGATACCGAACTTGTCATTGATCACTTTAGCCAGTGGTGCCAGGCAGTTAGTGGTACAAGAGGCGTTAGACACGATGTCCTGGCCCTGGTATTTGTCGAAGTTTGCACCACGAACAAACATTGGGGTGTCATCTTTAGACGGACCGGTCAGAACGACTTTCTTAGCACCCGCAGTGATGTGCTTACGTGCCGTCTCGTCGGTCAGGAAGATACCGGTTGCTTCAGCAACAACGTCAACGCCGACTTCATCCCACTTCAGGTTAGCCGGATCTCTCTCAGCGGTAACGCGGATTTTCTTACCGTTAACAACCAGAGCGCCGTCCTGTACTTCAACGGTGCCGTCGAAGCGGCCGTGAGTAGAGTCGTACTTCAGCATGTACGCCATGTAATCAGCGTCCAGCAGGTCGTTGATAGCAACGATTTCGATGTCAGAGCGCTGTTGAGCAGCACGGAAAACGATGCGACCAATACGGCCAAAACCGTTGATACCTACTTTGATAGTCATATATTCCACCAGCTAGTTGTTAGTGAATAAAAGGTTGGCTGTAAAATTACAAAAACCTTACCAGGCGTCAAGCGGAATCGTGTCAATTGTTGCGACAGGTCAATCCACCAGACAGGAATTATTGGGGCCGCAACCGCTTGCACTCAGCGGTAAACGGCGTGCTCTGTTGAATTTTTCGCCGAATATATAGGGATATACCAGAGAAAAGGTGATCGAGTTCACAAATCCACCTTGTGAGATACTGACTGAAGGGTTGAGCACAAAATAAGACCCGATTAATGTTGATCGTTTGTTAGAATACTAGTCGATTTTTACAGAATGACATCCCGGAATTGCTCAAATGCCTAAAGAAACCGCACCCGAAGCAAAAATTGCCCAACTGACTGAGATGCAACGCTATGTGACGCAACAGCGAGGAACGGAGCCGCCTTACAGCGGTGCCCTGCTGCATAACAAGCAGGAAGGAATTTATCACTGCCTGGTCTGCAATGCGCCGTTGTTTTTGTCTGATACCAAGTACGATTCAGGTTGTGGCTGGCCGAGTTTTTATCAGCCAGTAAGCGATGAGGCCATTCGCTATCTGGAAGATAATTCCCATGGTATGCAGCGCATCGAAATCCGCTGTGGCAGCTGTGATGCGCACCTGGGGCATGTTTTCCCGGATGGCCCCCAGCCGACAGGCGAGCGTTACTGCGTCAATTCTGCCTCGCTGAACTTTACAGATCAGCGAGGTGAGGAGACCCAAGGATAATCATGAAACAGCAACTTGAAGCCATGCTTGAAGCCCTGACGCCAGAAATTTATGAGCGTCTTGTTGTGGCCGTTGAAACCGGAAAATGGCCGGACGGCGTAGCGCTTACCCAGCAGCAGCGTGATAATAGCCTGCAACTGGTGATGATGTGGCAGGCACGTCATAACGATGCACCTCAGCATATGACCATCGGAAAAGACGGTGAGATGGTCACCAAATCGAAAAGGCAACTGAAAGAAGAGTTTGGTATCGAACCAGACGTCACGCGTATCAACCTGCATTAAGTCTGATAAGGTGCTTCTGTCAGGGTGCTGACAGAAGCGTTTAGCGTGGATGACGGGCTGGCACGCTGCCAGCCCGTAGCACGTCAGACAATGACCGCACCCTGGGCGGCCATCTGGGCCAGTGCGATGTCGCTGTCTTCAGGATTCAAATTCACCCCGCGGCAGCCTTCGGCGACCACGTCCACCTGATAGCCCAGTTCCAGTGCATCCAGAACGCTGTATTTCACACAGTAATCGGTTGCCAGCCCCAGCATAACCAGATGGCTGATGCCGCGTTCACGTAACCAGCTGTCCAGCTCCGTTTTACGGCGATGGCCGTTATCAAAAAAAGCGCTGTAGCTGTCGACATCCTGATCCTGGCCCTTGTGAAAAACAGCATCAAACAGGCTGCGATCGAGACCAGGATGAAAATCAGCGCCCGCCGAATGCTGAACACCATGATCGGGCCACCAGATTTGAGGCAAACCGTTGAGCTCACCCAAGGTATAAACCGGCTCGCCCGAGACAGAAGCAAAGCTGCCATGATTGGCCGGGTGCCAGTCCTGCAAGGCCACTACGCATTCGCCTTTCTCATGAAAGGCACGGGCATAGCGATTTGCTACCGCGACGGTGTGATCGCCTTCTCTCACGGCCATTGGGCCGCCGGGGCAGAAGTCGTTCTGAATATCGATAATGATCAGTGCCCGTTTCATTCCCGTTTGCTCCGTTTTAGTCTTCTGTCAGTTCGCCACGCAGGTTTTGCTGCATTTTGGCACGGATTTGCTCGCTTGAAAGATCCTGACTTAACAGATAGTGAAGTTTGGTCAGGGCCGCTTCTACCGTCAGATCAAAACCGCTGATCACGCCTGCATGCTCCAGCGCATTGCCCGTCGCGTAGCCGCCCATGTTAACTTTGCCGGAAATACACTGCGTCAGGTTAACGACCACAATGCCGCGCTCGCTGGCCTGCTGCAGTTCAGAGAGAAACTCAGCGTTCTGCGGCGCATTACCCACGCCATAAGAGCGCAGAATAAGGGCTTTAACCGGCTGGCGCAGGAAGTTGCGCACCACATCGGCGGAAATACCGGGGTAAATGGTAACCACGCCAATAGGCTGTGGCGTAATGGTATGAACGATGAGTTCACCTTTCCCCTGTGGCGCGGGTGGCGTGTTCAGACGACGAATGTGGATGCCGGCTTCCAGCAGCGCAGAAAGGTTGGGTGAGGCAAAGGCATTAAACCCGTCAGCATGCGCTTTTGTGGTGCGGTTACCGCGATAGAGCGTGTTATTGAAAAACAGCGTCACTTCATTAACCGGATAGTTAGCGGCGACATAGAGTGAATTTAGCAGGTTTTGCTGACCGTCCGAGCGCAGTTCTGCCAGGGGGATTTGCGAGCCGGTTACGATGACAGGCTTGGCCAGGTTCTCCAACATAAACGACAGGGCGGAGGCGGTAAAAGCCATGGTATCTGTGCCATGCAGAATCACAAAACCGTCGTAGCGATCGTAATTACGCCGGATATCTTCGGCAATTGACTGCCAGTCCTGAGGCGTCATATCGGACGAGTCGATCAGGGGCTGATATTCGTGAATCGTAAAGTCAGGCATTTCCGGGCGATGGAATTCCGGCATTTTTGCCAGCTCTTGCTGCAGGTGACCTGAAACCGGAATATAACCTTGAGCGGAACGTTGCATACCGATAGTACCGCCCGTATAGGCAACGTAAATGTTTTTCTTTTGCATAGGTGTACTCAGACTTGCCGTAAAACGCGCAGTATAAGGGCAATGGCAGGGAAAAGCAGCCCGACCAGCGGTCGGGCTGAGAGGTTTATCGCACTTCGCCGCAGGTCAGGCAGAAGGCATAGCGGTTTTGTGGATCGTTAAGATGGTCGAACAGGCCAGGCTGACGTCGCATTGCACTCATTACGTCGAACATCGGCGCAGGCAGCCAGGCTTTGATCGGGTCAGGCAGAACAGCCTGCACGGAGGCATTCATTTGATTGAGCATCAAATCAATAAAGCCGGGATCTTCCTGGTACCAGTCAAGCTGCGGCTGGGAAACCTTCGCCAGTTCAGCGGCTTTTTTCACTGCGTCATCAAAATCCCCCAGCGCATCGACCAGGCCATTGGCTTTCGCATCACTGCCGGTCCACACATGTCCCTGGGCGATGGCGTCAATTTGCTCCGGCGTTTTGTGACGCGAGGCGGCAACCAGACCAACAAAGTTGTGATAGCCGTTTTCGATGGTCAACTGCATAAGCTGTTGAACTTCGGGGGGCAGCGCCTTAGTGCTGGCGACGTCCGCCAGAGGCGATGTCGCCACGCCGTCCGTGTGCACACCAATACTGGCCAGACTGTTCTCCAGGGTATTAATTACGCCGAAGATGCCAATAGAGCCGGTCAGGGTACTCGGGCTGGCGATGATGTAGCTGGCTGGCGTTGAAATCCAGTATCCACCGGATGCCGCCATGCCGCCCATTGAGACCACTATCGGTTTCCCGGCCGCTTTCGCTGCAGCCAGTTCGGCACGGATGGCCTCCGAGGCCGTCACGCTACCGCCCGGGCTGTTGACCCGAAGAATGATCGCTTTGATTTTCGGATCCAGGCGTGCATCACGAATCTGCGCCGCCGTGGTATCGCCCCCGACGTTGCCCGGCGTTTCATCGCCATCCATGATGGCGCCGCTGGCCATGATCACGGCAATATTGCCTTTCTGCTGAGTGGCGTCCGGTTTCACGTTGTAGTCATAAATACTGACGCTGCGATAATCGCTACTCTGCTTATCGAAACCAAAGGTCTTGATTAACATCTGATCGGCATCGGCCCGTGAACCCAGAACGTCGACCAGTTTGTTATCCAGCGCGTATTGACCCGTATCACCTTTAACGGCCTGCAGGCCGGCGATAATGGCCGTTGCACCAGGGAACAGCTGCTCAGGCGTAATCTGACGGTTAGCCGATACGGTGTTCAGGTAATTTTGCCAGAGTTGGCCAACCCAACGGGTATCCGCATCGCGCGCTGCAGGTGACATATCGTCGCGCAGGAAAGGCTCAACGGCAGACTTATAGGTTCCAACACGGAAGACGTGTGAATTGACTTTCAGCTTTTCAAGCAGCGTTTTGTAGTACAACCCGTTGGTGGCGAAACCATGCAGGTCAACCGTACCCTGAGGCGAGAGGTAGATTTTAGTTGCATAGCTTGCAAGGTAGTACTGAGCCTGGCTGTAGCTGTCGCCCAACGCATAAATCGGCTTACCGCTTTCCCTGAATTCGCGCAGCGCTTTGCCCACATACTGCAGCGAGGGCTGATCGCCACCGGCAAAGTCACGCAGGTCCAGCACCATGCCTTTGATATTACTGTCATCCTTTGCCTGACGAATCGCATCGACCACGTCAAACAGGGAGTTTTCCTGCAGTCGGTCGCTGCTGGTGCCTAACAGTTGACGGCCAATTTTGCTCAGGCGATTACTGACGGAAGGCTTATCGACCAGCACACCGGTCAGGTCAACTTTTAACGCACCTTGCTGTATGGGAGCAGAATGACTGCCTGAACCACTGACCTGAAGCCAGATCCCGACACACACGACAATTAAAAAAATCAGGAACAAATTAAGAATTAATTCCCTGATAAAGTTCAGCACTCGCCAGATCCCGCGGAACAGGCCAGCAATTATTCGCCACAATGTGCGCATCACACTCTCCATATTGATATAACCGGAAATCGCCGCTTAGCGGTCCAGGTCTCCGTTGACGACCTCATCCTAAAGAGCGGCGAAACAAAAGTCAGCAGGAAATCACCCTGGACTGTTACAAAAAATCCACCTGTGCCAGGATTACGCATGCTTTTACCCCACTGGAGAAAAACATGGATGCACTTGAATTACTGGTTAATCGCCGTTCGGCTTCCCGTCTGGCGGATCCGGCCCCCGGCGGCGAGGCGCTGGATAACATTCTGCGCGCAGCCATGCGCGCGCCCGATCACGGCACCTTACAACCGTGGCGCTTTATCATAGTTGAAAACAGTGGACGCGATCGCTTAAGCCAGCTCCTGGAAAAGGCGGCACGTGACAATCAACTGGATGACAAGGCCATCAATAAAGCCAGCCAGGCCCCGTATCGTGCCCCAATGATCATTACGGTTGTGGCCCATTGTGAACTGAATCACAAGGTGCCACGCTGGGAGCAAATTGCATCTGCAAGCTGTGCCGTGATGGCTATGCAAATGGCCGCGGTCGCACAGGGATTTAATGGTATCTGGCGAAGTGGGGCCTGGACTGACGATCCCCAGGTACGCGAGGCCTTTGGCTGCCGTGAGCAGGACGCGATTGTGGGCTTTCTCTATTTAGGCACGCCCCAGCTGAAATCCAACACCACCGTGATACATCCCGACACTGCGCCGTTTGTGCGCTATTTCTGATCGCCCCTGAGCGGGTTTGCGCGGTTATTGTGCGAACAGTTCAGCATTGAACCCGGCGCGCTTATCAGCCGCGCGCCGCCAGGCTACCATAGCGCTGCTTCATCTGGCAGCGCATACTCTCTTCCAGCCTGTGCGCATGATGTAACCGTTCTTTGGACTGAGGCGCAGGCATCATGTTGCCGACTGTTTGTTGACCGGTAGTGCGTTGTCATCATTGTTGTTTGCTGACGTTAAGGATTACCCGATTTAATGCGTTTGTTTATTGCAGAGAAACCCAGCCTTGGACGGGCCATTGCCGATGTACTGCCTAAACCGCACCGGCGTGGTGAGGGCTTTATCGCCTGCGGCAATGACCAGATTGTCACTTGGTGCGTGGGGCATTTACTGGAGCAGGCGCAGCCTGATGTGTACGACAGCCGCTATGCGCGCTGGTCGCTGGTCGATCTGCCGATTATTCCTGAAAAATGGCGTTTGCAGCCGCGTCCTTCGGTGGCAAAACAACTCAAAGTGGTGGAAGGCTTACTGGCCCAGGCCGATGAAGTGGTGCACGCCGGCGACCCGGACAGGGAAGGCCAGCTGCTTGTGGATGAAGTGCTGGATTACCTTCAGCTTCCCGCTGAGAAACGCAGTAAAGTGCAGCGCTGTCTGATTAACGATCTCAACCCACAGGCTGTGGAGCGGGCTATCAACCGGCTGCGTGAGAATCGCGAATTTATTCCCCTCTGCGTGTCCGCGCTGGCGCGAGCACGTGCCGACTGGCTTTACGGTATTAATATGACCCGCGCCTGGACGCTGCTGGGCCGGAATGCGGGCTATGATGGCGTGTTGTCCGTTGGACGCGTACAAACGCCGGTGTTGGGGCTGGTGGTGCGACGGGATGAAGAGATCGCGAATTTCGTCCCGAAGGATTACTTTGAAGTGAAAGCGCACATCGTCACGCCGGATGAGAGCCGGTTTACCGCGAACTGGATCCCCAGTGAAGCCTGTGAACCCTGGCAGGATGAAGAAGGTCGCCTGCTGAAACGCTCACTGGCGGAACATGTGGTGGCGCGCATCAGCGGTCAGCCCGCTATCGTTACCGCCTACAGTGACAAGCGAGAAAACGACATTGCGCCGTTGCCGTTTTCACTCTCCAGCCTGCAAATCGAGGCGGCAAAGCGCTTTGGTTTGAGTGCACAGGCGGTGCTGGACATCTGCCAGCGGTTATATGAAACCCACAAGCTGATCACCTATCCACGTTCTGATAGCCGCTACTTACCCGATGAGCATTTTGCCGGCCGTCATGCGGTGCTCAATGCGATCCAGTCCCATCAACCCGATCTTACTCCACCAGCAGACTTTGATGCAGATCGAAAAAATCGCTGTTGGGATGACAAAAAAGTGGATGCGCACCACGCCATTATTCCTACCGCGCGCGCCAGCGCAGTGAAACTTAATGAAAACGAACAGCAGATTTATGGACTGGTTGCGCGTCAGTATTTGATGCAGTTTTGTCCGGATGCCGTGTTCCGCAAATGCACCATCGATCTGGATATCGCGGGCGGTAAATTCGTGGCTAAAGCGCGCTTTCTGGCGGAGGCGGGCTGGCGTGCGCTGTTGGGTGGCAAAGAGCGCGATGAAGAAAACGATGGCATGCCGCTGCCTGTTGTAGCGAAAGACGATGAGCTGCTGTGCGAGCGGGGTGAGGTGCTGGCGAAACAGACACAACCGCCACGCCACTTTACCGACGCGACCTTGCTTTCGGCCATGACCGGCATTGCGCGCTTTGTGCAGGATAAAGAATTAAAGAAAGTGCTGCGTGCGACCGATGGTTTAGGAACGGAAGCCACGCGCGCAGGCATTATTGAATTACTGTTCCGTCGTTCGTTTTTGCATAAGAAAGGGCGCTATATTCATTCTACTGATGCAGGCAAAGCGCTGATCCACTCGCTACCGGATCTCGCCGCCAGGCCGGACATGACGGCGCAATGGGAATCAACCCTGACGCGTATCAGTGAAAAGGCCTGTCGCTATGATGAATTTATGCAACCCCTGGTGCAGACGCTGAGCGGGCTTATTCAGCAGGCGCGACAGCAGCCCTCGGGACAGGCGTTTCGTGGTTTACCGTCCACCGGCCAAAAACGTCCACCGCGTAAAGCAGGGCGTAAAACGAAGGAAACTGAATAATGAGTAAATCAGCCTGGCTAATTCTGGTTGCAATGGCTGCCTGCAGCCCCGCGCATGCTAACTATCATCAGCAGGGCGCGGCAGGTGGCACCAATACCGATGTGATCGTGGATATGCCACCGGAAGTCTGGACGCAGGGGCAAAACCGTCAGCAAAACTGTCTGCAGTGCTGTATTTTTGAAAACCGAAATTACACAGAAGGCGCAGTGGTGAAATCGGAAGGTGTCCTGCTTCAGTGCGCGCGCGATGAGAAGTCGTTGGGAACCAATAATCTGATTTGGAAAATAGTGAAATAAGGACGCGTGGCATTTCACCACGCGTCAGGATCCTGTCAGAAGCGGAAGGTTGACCAGACCGGCGCATGATCGGACGGTTTTTCCATACCGCGAATCTCGTAATCGATGCCTGTTTCAATACAGTGTGAGGCCAGCCCGGTGCTGGCCAGCAGCAAATCGATACGCAGACCGCGATTGTCATCAAAGCCTTTTGAACGGTAGTCGAACCACGAAAACCGATCGTTAATCTCAGGGTTTTGTGCCCGCCAGGTATCAACAAGGCCCCAGCTGAGCAGGCGATCCATCCATTCACGTTCTTCCGGCAGGAAAGAGCATTTACCGGTACGCAACCAGCGCTTGCGACTGTCTTCTCCAATACCGATATCGAGATCGGTGCTGCTGATATTCATATCACCCATGATCAGCACCGGCTTATCGGCCGCCAGGCTGTCGCTCAGGTAGCTTTGCAAATCGCGATAAAACTTCTCTTTCGCCGGAAATTTTGTCGGATGGTCACGGCTCTCGCCCTGGGGGAAATAGCCGTTAATTACCGTAATATCGCCAATCGGGCTGGGGATCTCCGCCATGATCAACCGACGCTGAGCATCGTCGTCATCGCCCGGGAAGCCGCGTCGCACGGATACCGGCTGGACTTTTGTCAGCAGCGCCACGCCGTAGTGCCCTTTTTGACCATGGTAAAACACGTTGTAGCCCAGCTTAGCCACGTCTTCTAAGGGGAACATATCGTCATGAACTTTGGTCTCCTGCAGTCCGATGACGTCCGGCTGATGTTTTTCTACCAGCGCTTCAAGTTGGTGAGGGCGAGCCCGCAAGCCGTTAATGTTGAATGAAATAAATTTCATGAGATGACCTTCAGCGAATGATAGGCAGGATGGTAGCGATTTTTACAGGAAAAGTCATGGCAGAGCAGGGCAATTTCAGCGAGTGGTGGACAGGCTCAGTCAGAAAGCGGGAAGCGGGTTCAAGAGGATGATTTCACCCTGCGGGCCGCGCTGACGCGCGTTGTCTCGCGCTGCTCGACCCGAACCTTAGTCGAAGGTTCTCATCCCTCTCCCCAGATAACTATGATGGTTTGGTTTTTTTGGGCAGAAGGGCAGAATTTTCGTGATGGTGGTGGGAGAAGGATTATTCGGCGCGTTGCGCCTCACCCTGCGGGCCGCGCTGACGCGCGTTGTCTCGCGCTGCTCGACCCGAACCTTAGTCGAAGGTTCTCATCCCTCTCCCCGAAGAAGATGGTGATTGAGATTATCTTGGACAGATCAGGAGAATATTTAAGATGGTGGTGGGAGAAGGATTATTCGGCGCGCTGCGCCTCACCCTGCGGGCCGCGCTGACGCGCGTTGTCTCGCGATGCTCGACTCGAACCTTAGTCGAAGGTTCTCATCCCTCTCCCCGAAGAAGATGGTGATTGAGATTATCTTGGGCAGATCAGGAGAATATTTAAGATGGTGGTGGGAGAAGGATTCGAACCTTCGAAGTCTGTGACGGCAGATTTACAGTCTGCTCCCTTTGGCCGCTCGGGAATCCCACCGGGGATGATATGTGTGTTCAGGCAGCAGGTTCAGATGGTGGTGGGAGAAGGATTCGAACCTTCGAAGTCTGTGACGGCAGATTTACAGTCTGCTCCCTTTGGCCGCTCGGGAATCCCACCAGGGACTGAATTGTTGTGCTCTGAAGCGGGGCGCATCATACCAAATGCGCCATGGCTGTAAAGCGACGACTGGCAAATGGTGAATCGTTTGCCCACTTTTTGCCCGTAGCGCTGGAATGTCAGCCAATCCAGCGCCGTTTACGCTTAAAGAATAATCGTGCGGTTACCATAAACAAAAACACGCTGGCCCAATACTTTATCCAGCGCGCGGCTCAGCACGTTTTTTTCGACGTCGCGTCCGGCCCGCATCATCTCTTCGGCGGTGTAACTGTGATCGACATTAATCACGTCCTGCATGATGATCGGACCTTCATCAAGGTTATCGTTAACGTAGTGTGCCGTTGCGCCAATGATTTTCACACCACGTTCGTAAGCCTGATGGTAAGGCCGTGCGCCGATAAAGGCCGGCAGGAAAGAGTGGTGAATGTTAATAATCTGATTTGGGTAGCGCTGCACAAAGCCCGGCGTCAGCACGCGCATGTATTTGGCAAGCACCACATAATCGGGCTGATAACGATCAATCTCGTCCGCCATGCGGTTGTCATGCTCTTCGCGCGACAAGCCTTCGTGGCTGACCAGAACAAACGGAATATCGAAACGCTCTACCAGCGAACGCAACGTGTCGTGATTACCGATAACGGCGGCGATTTCCATATCGAGGCCGCCAAACGCACTCTTCATCAGCAGGTCGCCAAGGCAGTGTGCTTCTTTGGTAATGAGAATAACAACACGGCGACGGCCTGCGCTATGCAGTTCACGCACTGAACCTTGCGGAAGGGCACTGTCGAGATCGGCCAGCAGGGTGGTGTCGTTAAAAATCCCCTCCAGCTCTGTGCGCATAAAAAAACGCCCGGTGCGATGGTCAACAAACTCATTGTTTTGCACGATATTCAGTTCGTGCTTGTAACAAATATTGGTGATTTTGGCGATCAGACCTTTTGCATCGGGACAAATGGTTCGTAAAACTTTTCTTTGCATGGTTTGCGCTTGCATCTCAATCAGAGTCCTGTCAAAGCATTAAGGGTAAAACCGTTACGCAGGCAACTGCCTTAGCCGCAACATTTTTTGTATTTTTTATCGGCGCCACAAGGACAGCGATCGTTACGCCCAATGGCGGGCGTCACTCCGTCTACATAGTACCAGCGTTGATCCTCGCGAAGAAAGCGTGAACGTTCGTACATTGCCCGATCGGCGCCGTTTTCACGATAACGGGCGAAAAAAGTAACAAACGATTCGTCATCATTGCGCCCCGGTTCACGCTGCGTGATGTTCAGGCTCAGCCATTCAGTACCAGCAAAACTTTCAGACAACAGTCCCGCAAGTGCCGGATCGCGCCGGGTAGGATGCCAGGTAGACACCAGGTAGTTGACGTCATGTTTGACATAAGCGCAGTAGCGAGAGCGCATAAGTTGTTCAGCTGATAAGGGAATTTCTGCTCCTTTAACAAAGGGCTGACAACATAGGCTATACTGCTTGCCGCTACAGCAAGGGCAAGATTCGGACACACTTTCTCCTGTTAATCACAGTCGTTGTTGATGATATCGTTTACTTTATCTGACCCATGCTTATGACGCTACGTATTGACGCCAGGAACCGAGCAAGATGAGAAAGCAAAAGATTGGATTGGCTCTGGGTTCCGGTGCCGCCAAAGGATGGGCGCATATCGGCGTCATCGAAGCGTTGGAAAGCGCAGGCATTGAAATTGACGTAGTCGCCGGGTGTTCAATCGGTGCCCTGGTCGGTGCGGCTTATGTCAATCACCGCTTGCCCCACATGAAAAAATGGGTCAGCGCTTTTAGCTACTGGGATGTGATCCGCCTGATGGATCTCTCCTGGCAGCGCGGCGGACTCCTGCGCGGTGAACGCGTATTCAACCATGTCCGCCAGCTCATCACGAATGATGCGCTTGAGTCATGCCATAAGCCCTTTGGCGTAGTGGCGACCAACCTGAGCACCGGGCGTGAATTATGGCTCACTGAGGGAGAATTGCATCAGGCGGTTCGCGCTTCCTGCAGTATGCCAGGTTTATTACCACCGGTCGGCTACAATGGATATTGGCTGGTAGACGGTGCCGTGGTGAATCCGGTGCCGGTTTCGCTAACGCGCGCACTGGGCGCTGATGTGGTTATTGCCGTCGATCTTCAACACGATGCACACCTGATGCAGCCTGATTCAATGGTGCTGACGCCGCAGAGTTCTGAAGAACATGCCGCGGCTGTCGCACTGAATCTTGACTGGCGCGGAAAGCTGCGCCAGAGGCTGGTCAGTTTTACCCAGCGACGGGCATCACAAGTGCCGGGCGCGATGGAGATCATGGCAACATCCATTCAGGTCCTGGAAAATCGCCTGAAGCGAAACAGGATGGCAGGCGATCCGCCCGATGTGCTTATCCAGCCGTTTTGTCCACAAATATCCACGTTGGATTTTCATCGTGCAGAAGAAGCTATTGCGGCTGGGAAGGTTGCCGTTGAGAAACAAATGGATGAATTATTACCGCTGGTCCGTAGAAGATAATCTGGTTGTTCACGCACAGATGTTACTTCGGTCTATTCTGAAAGGCGCAACTGCGTTTTATGAACCACTATTGAATTATCGGGTACGCAGGGGGATGGAATGGAAAAACCACTGATCGGCAAAAAGATACTCATTGTCGAAGATGAGGCCGTTTTCCGTTCGCTTTTAAACCAATTTCTGTCATCGATGGGGGCTGTCACAGTTGAGGCAGAAGATGGCCTCGAGGCTATTGAGCAGCTGAAGCAGCATGCCGTGGAGCTGGTGATTTGTGATCTTGAGATGCCGCGCATGAGCGGTATCGAATTCGTTGAACACGTGCGCAGCCACGGTAACAGCGTCCCGATTTTGATTATTTCCGCCACAGAAAATATGTCCGATATCGCTCAGGTTTTGCGTCTTGGCGTACAGGATGTGCTGCTTAAGCCGCTAAAAAACTTTGAGCGTTTTCGTGAAGCGGTTTACGAATGCCTCTATCCCTCCATGTTTACCTCAAAGGTGGAGGAAGACGAGCAGCTGTTTCAGGACTGGGACGCTCTGGTTCGCGATCCCTCTGCGGCGGCAAAACTCCTTAAAGAACTTCAGCCACCCGTACAACAACGCATTGCTAACTGTCGGATCAACTATCGGCAACTGACGATGGCCGAGCAGCCAGGTCTGGTGCTGGATATTGCGGCGCTTTCGGACAAAGATCTCGCCTTTTATTGTCTTGACGTTACTCGCGCTGGCGACAACGGCGTACTGGCCGCCTTGCTTTTGCGCGCCTTATTTAACGGACTCCTTCAGGAACAGTTATCTGGCCAAAAACAACGCTTACCTGAGCTGAGCAGTCTGCTCAGACAGGTTAATTTGCTGCTGCGCCAGGCAAATCTGACCGGTCAGTTCCCGTTGCTGGTGGGCTACTATCACCGCGGATTAAAAAATCTGGTACTGGTTTCAGCCGGATTAAATGCAACGCTGCACGTTCAGGCCCATCAAATACAACTCAGTAACGGTGTGCCACTTGGCACTATGGGCAGTACACATACTAACCAAATAAGCCAGCGCGCTGATGACTGGCAATGCCATATTTGGGGGGCCGGAGGCCGCATACGACTGATGTTATCGTCTGACCAGTAAACCCGAATGGATAGTTTATTATCTGATGGGAGACAGGGCCAGAAGTTAGCTTTACACTTGGGTAATAGTCTTAAATTCTACGGATAGCGGTCTTCCAGGATAAATCCGTTCACGACTAACTGATATACTCATTTCCGAATTTAAACCGACATATCAAGCATTAAAACTTGAACGGCCTATAAGAGAGGTATTTTGATGTCTGCCTATAAGACCAAAGTAAAAAAAGCGGTAATTCCAGTAGCGGGTTTGGGTACACGTATGTTGCCTGCTACCAAAGCGATTCCAAAAGAAATGTTGCCGCTGGTTGATAAGCCGTTAATTCAGTATGTCGTTAACGAGTGTATTGCTGCGGGTATTAATGAGATTGTGCTGGTTACTCATTCCTCTAAAAACGCCATTGAGAACCATTTTGATACCAGTTTTGAACTGGAGTCTATGCTGGAAAAACGCGTCAAGCGCCAGCTGCTGGACGAAATTCAGTCCATCTGTCCTCCTCACGTGACCATCATGCAGGTCCGTCAGGGCATCGCGAAAGGTCTGGGCCATGCGGTCATGTGTGCACATCCTCTGGTTGGCGATGAACCTGTTGCGGTCATCCTGCCTGACGTGATCATCGACGAATACGAATCTAACCCAACCAAAGATAACCTGGCAGAAATGCTGAGCCGTTACGAAGAGTCTGGCCGTAGTCAGATCATGGTTGAGCCCGTCAGCGATGTGACGGCATACGGTGTTGTGGATTGTCAGGGTGCAGAACTGAATCCTGGTGACAGCGCGCCTATGGTCGGGGTTGTTGAGAAACCTAAAGCGTCTGAAGCGCCATCCAACCTTGCGGTTGTCGGTCGTTACGTTCTGTCTGCGGATATCTGGCCACTGCTGGCGAAAACGCCTCCAGGTGCCGGTGGCGAAGTTCAGCTCACCGACTCCATCGCCATGCTGATGGATAAAGAAACCGTCGAAGCCTATCACCTGAAAGGGGTAAGCCACGACTGTGGTAACAAACTGGGTTATATGCAGGCTTTCGTTGAATATGGTGTCCGCCATCCGGTATTGGGTAAAGAGTTCACTGAATGGCTCAACAATACTGTTAGCGATAAAAAGTAATTTTAAACACAGGATAGCTCAATGAAAGTCACTGTATTTGGTATCGGCTATGTCGGTCTGGTTCAGGCTGCGGTGTTGGCCGAAGTCGGACATGACGTTCTCTGCATTGATGTGGATGAAAACAAGGTCGAGAACCTTAAAAAAGGCAAGATCCCAATTTTTGAGCCGGGTCTGACGCCGCTGGTTATGTCGAATTACGAATCGGGTCGCCTGAAGTTCAGCACTGATGCTGCTCAGGGCGTGAACCACGGTGTAATGCAGTTTATCGCCGTCGGCACGCCGCCTGATGAGGACGGCTCGGCCGATCTGAAATATGTTACTGCCGTAGCGCGTACCATTGCTCAGCACATGACCGATCACAAAGTCGTGATTGATAAGTCAACGGTACCGGTCGGAACTGCTGACAGAGTCCGTGCTGTCATGACAGAAACGCTGCAGGCGCGCGATGCCAACATCAGCTTTGATGTGGTATCCAACCCAGAGTTCCTGAAAGAAGGCGCGGCCGTTAACGACTGTATGCGCCCTGAGCGTATCGTTGTCGGCACCGACAATGATGACGTGGTGGAGCTGTTGCGTGAGCTGTATGAGCCATTCAACCGTAACCACGATCGTATGATTTTGATGGATATTCGCAGTGCAGAACTGACGAAGTACGCCGCTAACTGCATGCTGGCGACGAAAATCAGCTTTATGAACGAAATTTCCAATCTCGCAGAACGTTTAGGTGCGGATATCGAAAAAGTGCGCCAGGGGATTGGTTCTGACTCACGTATCGGCTATCACTTTATCTACCCAGGCTGCGGCTATGGCGGTTCCTGCTTCCCGAAAGACGTTCAGGCGCTGATCCGCACAGCGGAGTCTATTGGTTATACACCGCGCCTGTTGAAGGCGGTGGAAGACGTCAACGACAGCCAAAAGACAAAGCTGCCCACCTTCATTAAACGCCACTTCGGTGACGATCTGAAAGGTAAAACGTTTGCGCTGTGGGGCCTGTCATTCAAGCCCAACACAGATGATATGCGCGAAGCATCCAGTCGCGTGTTGATGGAAACGTTATGGGAAGCGGGTGCCTCTGTTCAGGCGTTCGATCCGGAAGCCATGGACGAAGCGCAGCGCATCTATGGTCATCGCGACGATCTGAAGCTGATGGGAACCAAAGAAGCGGCGCTGCACGGTGCAGACGGCCTGGTGATTTGTACGGAATGGCAAAATTTCCGTGCACCTGACTTTGACGTGATTAAGAGCGCACTGAAAGAACCCGTGATTTTTGATGGACGTAACCTGTATGATCCAGAGCGTATCAGCAAACGCGGCTTCGTTTATTATGCAATCGGCCGCGGAGCATCTATCCAGGCTGTGTGATTAACGAGGGATTTATGAATTTTCTGGTAACCGGCGCAGCAGGCTTTATTGGCTTTCATGTCAGTCAACGCCTGCTGGCCGCCGGTCACCAGGTTGTCGGTCTTGACAACCTGAATGACTACTATGATGTAAACCTTAAACAAGCTCGCCTTGATATCATCGGTGACAATCCATCCTTTACCTTTATTAAAGCCAATTTGGCCGATCGTCAGGCTATTGCCACACTTTTTGAACAGCACAATTTTCAGCGCGTTATTCATCTGGCCGCTCAGGCAGGGGTGCGTTACTCACTCGAAAACCCCCATGCGTATGCCGATGCAAACGTCATTGGGCACCTGAATATTCTTGAAGGCTGCCGCCACCATAAAATCGAGCATCTGCTTTATGCTTCATCCAGTTCGGTTTATGGCCTGAATAACAAGATGCCATTTTCAACAGAAGACAGCGTCGATCATCCCGTGTCATTGTATGCCGCGACGAAAAAAGCCAATGAGCTGATGTCGCATACCTATTCACATCTCTATCAATTGCCTACCACTGGCTTACGTTTTTTCACGGTCTATGGCCCGTGGGGACGTCCGGACATGGCGTTGTTTAAATTCACCCGCGCAATGCTTGCAGGCGAGGCGATAGATGTTTATAACCAGGGGCAAATGAAGCGCGACTTTACTTATATCGATGATGTTGCAGAGGCGGTTATTCGCTTGCAGGATGTTATCCCGCAGGCGGACGCAGACTGGACCGTGGAAACGGGTTCTGCCGCGTCAAGCTCTGCCCCTTATCGCATATATAACCTTGGCAATAGCCAGCCGGTGAGCCTGATTCACTATATTGAAGCGATTGAGAAAGCGTTGGGTGTGAAGGCAAATAAAAATCTGATGCCCATGCAACCGGGGGACGTGCTGGCAACCAGCGCGGACACAACCGCATTATTTAATACCATTGGATTTAAACCCCAAACCGGTGTTGATGAAGGCGTAAGGCGCTTTGTAGACTGGTATCGAAATTTCTATTCAATCTGAAAATAAAAAAAAGGAAGCGATCGCTTCCTTTTTTTTCTGGTGCGGATAATCGTAAAGCTAACAATAAGCGAAACAGGCTAAGCATTACAGCAGAAAGTCGTCTAACTGCTTACCTTGTTCTTCCATGGCTTTCTTGATTGCTGCTGGCGTACGGCCCTGACCCGTCCAGGTTTTGGTCTCGCCATTTTCATCTACAAACTGATATTTAGCCGGGCGGGCAGCACGTTTGGCTTTGCCAGCCGTTTTTGATTCTGAAAGGGTATTGAATAATTCGTTGGGATCGATACCATCCGCTAACAGCATCTCGCGATATTGCTCAAGTTTACGCGCACGCTCTTCGTTTTCAGCTTTAGAGTTTGACTCTTCGTCGCGACGTTCATTTACCACGACGTCCAGTTTTTCCAGCATTTCTTCCAGCGTTTCCAAAGAACACTCTCTGGCCTGGGCACGCAGCGTGCGGATATTATTAAGATTTTTAAGTGCTTCGCTCATTGTCCTGATCTCTGAATAATTAATAGGAGAGTTGTTCTGCCCGCTAATAGTAGTGGTGGAGAAAAATAAGTTCAACATTAAATTAATTTTTAGCTTAAAAAGAGTAAGCGAGGAATTTAATAAATTATTAATTCACCCCGATGAAGTGTGATGTCAGGTGGGTTGAATCAATGAAAAGATTAAGATCTTAGCTGAAAATGCGCTGATACATTATCGGTATAAAAATAATGTTTAATCACACATGTGCTTTAATATTTATCCTGACCTAAAGACCCAATGCCGCATCATATTAACCGCTGCATCATCAATGAGTGATGCTAATCTGAACAGCATAAGGTGAAAATCCCCCCAGCAGCAACCTGTAGATATGGTAAAATCGGCCCTGTTTTTTCATCGTATCCGAGAATCGGCGCAAATGGCTCAACTCTATTTCTACTATTCGGCAATGAACGCCGGTAAATCAACCGCATTATTGCAGTCATCCTACAATTATCAGGAACGCGGGATGCGCACGCTCGTCTATACCGCTGAGATCGACAATCGCTTCGGTGCAGGCAAGGTGAGCTCGCGTATTGGATTATCTTCTCCTGCGGTGCTTTATAATGCAGCCAGCCAGCTTGATGTGGAAATTGCCCAGGAACATGCGCGACAACCCATTCACTGTGTGCTGGTGGACGAAAGCCAGTTCCTGACGCGTGAGCAGGTTAAGGCCTTGTCTGACGTGGTAGATAATCTGGATATTCCCGTACTCTGCTACGGGCTGCGTACCGATTTTCTTGGTGAACTCTTCATCGGTAGCCAGTATCTTCTGGCATGGGCGGATAAGCTGGTAGAGTTAAAAACGGTCTGTCATTGTGGACGTAAAGCGGGCATGGTGCTGCGTCTGGACAGTGACGGTAAACCTTTCAGAGAGGGGGAGCAGGTCGTCATCGGCGGCAACGAACGCTATATCTCCGTATGCCGTAAGCATTATAAAAAGGCGATAGAGCAGGGTTGTTTGCACGCCATCCATGGGGCGCAAACCCCCGTGGGGGACTAAATAGCCCTCAACCAGCGCCAGGCTGCTTATCCATGGCGCTCGTTAAGGGCGCCAGGCGATGCGATCACGGACTCTATCCCTTTTCCCATCCGGCTCAGGTCGATATTCTCTTCACTACGCTGATGCACCAGGCAGCAGTGTTTATCGAAGCGATAAATCCGCCATAAAAAACCCCTTGAGGCACGGGCCAGACAAGGGGTTTCGGCAGCCCGTTCATCGGGCGCGGAGCGGATTAGGCTTTTTTAGCTTTCTTCGCCGCTTTGCTGTCACTGACAGGTTGAGCCTGGGCAGCCTCGGCGGCACTGGCGAACGGCTCGACAAATTTACGTCCGTAGTAGCTGTCCAGCATCAGCTGTTTGAGTTCGGCAATCAGCGGATAACGTGGATTCGCGCCAGTACACTGGTCATCAAAGGCATCATCCGCCAGTTTATCAACTTTCGCCAGGAAGTCTGCCTCCTGCACACCGGCTTCACGAATCGATGCCGGAATACCCAGTTCCGTTTTGATCTCATCCAGCCATACCAGCAGCTTCTCAATTTTCTGGGCAGTGCGGTCGCCCGGCGCGGTGAGACCAAGATGATCCGCAATTTCAGCATAACGACGCCGCGCCTGGGGACGATCGTACTGGCTGAATGCGGTTTGCTTAGTAGGGTTGTCATTGGCGTTATAGCGAATAACGTTGGAAATCAGCAGCGAGTTAGCCAGTCCATGAGGAATATGGAACTCAGAGCCAAGCTTATGCGCCATTGAGTGACAAACCCCGAGGAAGGCGTTCGCAAAGGCGATACCGGCGATGGTGGCGGCATTATGTACACGTTCACGGGCAACCGGATTTTTTGCACCTTCTGCATAGCTCGCCGGTAAGTTCTCTTTAAGCAGCTTAAGCGCCTGCAGGGCCTGACCATCGGAGTATTCATTGGCCAGGACCGACACATAGGCTTCCAGCGCGTGCGTCACCGCATCCAGACCGCCGAAAGCACAAAGTGAACGTGGCATATCCATGACCAGGTTGGCATCAACGATAGCCATATCCGGCGTCAGCGCATAATCGGCCAGCGGGTATTTCTGTCCGGTCGCGTCATCCGTTACCACGGCAAAAGGCGTCACTTCTGAACCTGTGCCTGAGGTTGTCGTAATGGCCACCATGCGCGCTTTCACGCCCATTTTAGGGAACTTATAGATACGTTTGCGAATATCCATAAACCGCAGTGCCAGCTCTTCAAAATGGGTTTCTGGATGCTCATACATGACCCACATGATTTTGGCTGCATCCATCGGCGAACCGCCGCCCAGGGCGATGATCACGTCTGGCTTAAAGCTGTTCATCTGTTCTGCACCTTTACGCACGATGCTTAAGGTGGGATCCGCTTCAACCTCAAAGAAAACTTCGGTTTCGATGCCGTGAGATTTTAAAACGCGGGTGACCTGATCGGCATAACCGTTGTTAAACAGGAAGCGGTCAGTCACCACAAACGCGCGTTTGGCACCGTCAGTGGCGATCTCTTCAAGCGCAATGGGTAAAGAGCCGCGACGGAAGTAAATGGACTTCGGAAGTTTATGCCACAACATATTTTCAGCTCGCTTAGCGACGGTTTTCTTGTTGATGAGATGTTTGGGCCCCACGTTTTCAGAAATGGAGTTACCGCCCCAGGAACCACAACCCAGTGTCAGAGAAGGGGCGAGTTTGAAGTTATATAAATCACCAATACCGCCCTGAGAAGCTGGCGTGTTGATCAGAATGCGGGCTGTTTTCATCTTGTCGCCAAAATAGTGCACGCGCGCTGTCTGATTGTCCTGGTCGGTATACAGGCATGACGTATGACCAATACCACCCATCGCCACCAGTTTCTCCGCTTTGCTGACGGCATCCTGATAACCTTTAGCACGGTACATCGCCAGTGTCGGCGACAGTTTTTCATGAGCGAAAGGCTCTGATTCATCGACCCGTTCAACTTCGCCAATCAGGATTTTGGTTTCACCAGGTACGCTGATGCCGGCCATCTCCGCAATCTTCACCGCAGGCTGGCCCACAATGGCGGCGTTAAGCCCACCGTTTTTTAGAATGATATTTTGTACCGCACTCAGCTCCTGTCCCTGAAGCAGATAGCCACCATGGCTGGCGAAGCGCTCGCGCACGGCGTCGTAGACGGCATCCACCACGATAACCGACTGTTCAGAGGCACAGATCACACCGTTATCAAACGTTTTTGACATCAGGATGGAGGCAACGGCGCGTTTAACATCAGCTGTTTCATCGATGACAACGGGCGTGTTACCGGCCCCCACGCCAATCGCCGGCTTACCTGAGCTGTAGGCCGCTTTAACCATGCCGGGACCACCCGTCGCCAGAATCAGGTTAATATCAGGGTGGTGCATCAACTGATTGGACAGTTCCACTGAAGGTGCATCAATCCAGCCTATAATGTCTTTGGGCGCGCCAGCGGCAATCGCTGCCTGCAGGACAATATCCGCCGCTTTATTCGTCGCATCTTTGGCTCGAGGATGGGGGGAGAAGATAATCCCGTTGCGGGTTTTAAGGCTGATAAGTGCCTTGAAAATCGCGGTGGAGGTAGGGTTAGTGGTGGGGACGATACCGCAAATCAGGCCGATGGGTTCAGCGATGGTGATGGTGCCAAACGTATCATCGGTGTCCAGTACGCCGCAGGTTTTCTCATCCTTATAGGCGTTGTAGATGTATTCAGAAGCGAAGTGATTTTTAATGACTTTGTCTTCAACAATGCCCATGCCCGATTCTGCCACCGCCATTTTAGCGAGTGGAATTCGGGCATCCGCGGCGGCCAGTGCGGCTGCGCGGAAGATGGCATCGACCTGTTGTTGAGAAAAATTGGCGAATTCTTGCTGGGCTTTTTTTACACGTTCAACCAGTGCATTGAGTTCAGCGACATTAGTAACGGCCATTGTGCTCTCCTGAGGAAGTTAAACTTTTTTTAGTAAACAAGCCTGAATCCCTGAGTATAGCCATGGTGCAAACGGCACGGTTTACGGGAATAAAGCAGTGGTTTTTCAATTGTTTACTAAAAGAGCTTCTCTCTGTTTCGAAATAATGAGACCTGCGTTACTGACAGAGAAAGAGTATCGGGTTTGGGAGAGAACAATGATGATTTAGATCAATTTAAACCCAAGCTGACTCCTTTCAGCTCTGTATTCAGGGGGGCCGGGCTGGGGGATAATAAACGCGGCGTAAAAGTAACATCTTCCACAAGATAGTTAATGCGTGGTTAAAGCCACTAAATTGTAAGTAAAATAACAGCATAAATAACTGCTTAGGCATCTGGCGCCCACGGCTTTTTTCACTTACATTAGGCGCGTTTTTCATCTGGGATGGGGAGTTAACCGTGAATCCTGCGTTATTAGATCTGTCTGGCTATATCAAGTTTTTCGTAGGCCTGTTTGCACTGGTTAATCCCATCGGCATCATTCCGGTATTTATTAGCATGACCCGCTATCAGGGCGTGGCAGAACGCAATAAAACCAACCTGACGGCCAACCTCGCGGTGGCGATTATTCTCTGGACCTCGCTGTTTCTGGGCGATGCAATCCTGCATGTCTTCGGTATCTCTATTGACTCGTTTCGCATTGCGGGCGGGATTCTGGTGGTGACCATCGCTATGTCGATGATTAGCGGCAAGCTGGGCGAGGATAAGCAAAATAAGCAGGAAAAAACGGAAACGGCAATTCGGGAAAGTATTGGCGTGGTTCCCCTTGCGCTGCCGCTCATGGCGGGTCCAGGCGCCATCAGTTCGACTATCGTCTGGAGCACACGTTATAACAACTGGCTCAACCTTTTGGGGTTTACCGTTGCGATTGCTGTTTTTGCCTTTAGCTGTTGGCTGCTGTTCCGCGCTGCGCCTTTAATGGTCAGGCTGTTAGGGCAGACAGGGATTAACGTGATTACCCGTATCATGGGATTGCTGTTAATGGCGCTAGGTATTGAATTTGTGGTGACTGGCATCAAGGCAATTTTTCCCGGTCTGGTTGGGTAAACCGACTTATTTAATCGCGCTTAAGAAGAAATGAACCAATAGGGTGCAAAAGACGATTTTTTTGCACCGTATTGATGCAATTATTTATCTCTCTTCACATCCTTCTTCAGTTATCACTTCCGCTAATAACCTTCGCTGCAGCGCCAGTGCTGGCATCGCGGCATGTCACTATATTCACACTATATTCTGCTTTCGCAGCGGAAGTTGGCATGATTAATGCTGGTCTACGTCGCTTAAACCGTTTTTTAAATGATGTGACGGTGTGTATTAACACTACAACAACGCAACGCCAGGGTCTAAATGTTGTTTTTTGGTTAAATTGACATCAAAGTGATGAGATTGTTTATTAATCAGTCTGTTAAGCTATTTTTAGGGCAAAAATTAACACTTCCACTGGGAAAAATCTCATGATAAAAGAGAAACAGGTAACATTTTAGCGATTTAGTTTTGGCGCCCCTCTGCAGCATCTGCTAATTTTCGGCGCATTAATAATGTTTTCCCAAACGTCAAAAGCAAAAGATTTATTCCTTATTGATGCTGGGATATCAGAATAAAAATTGGCATTTAACAAGGGTGTGGGAAATGAACGCGCAGCACTACCTGGCTTGTCTGGCACTAACCTTAACCGCATTGCCCACCTGTGCTGCCACCGTGCCATCAGACGTGACGCTCTCCGCCGTCCAGCAAATCGTGATTAATAACGGTTCGGAAGTTGCCTCGCTCGATCCGCATAAAGTCGAAGGTGTACCGGAGTCAAACATCATCTTCAACCTGCTGGATGGGCTGGTTAACACGGACAATAACGGTAATGTGGTGCCGGGTGTGGCTGAGCGCTGGGAAAACCAGCAAGGTAAAATCTGGACATTCACCCTGCGCGGCAATGCCAAATGGAGCAATGGGGAGCCGGTTACGGCACAGGACTTCGTTTACAGCTGGCGTCGTCTTGCCGATCCTAAAACTGCGTCGCCCTATGCCAGCTATCTGCAGGCTGCCCATATTGCGAATGTCGATGCGATTCTTGCCGGTAAAGTTGCCCCCGATCAACTGGGCGTGAAAGCCCTGGACGATCGCCATCTGCAAATTACCCTGACCGAACCGGTGCCTTATTTAGTGGCCATGCTGGCGCACACCGCGATGAAACCCGTTTACGCACCTGCCATCGAAAAGTGGGGTGAGGGCTGGACCCAACCCGGTCACTATATCGGTAACGGCGCCTATACGCTGAATGACTGGGTGGTGAATGAGAAAATTGTTCTGAAGCGTAATCCTCTTTACTGGAACAATGCTCAGACCGTTATTGAGCAGGGAACGTTTCTGGCCATCAGCTCGGAAAACAGTGATATCAATCGCTATCGCAGCGGTGGCATTGATATGACCAACAGCGCGGTTCCGCCCGACTTGTTTGCTAAATTGCGCAAAGATATGGGTGATGAGGTTAAAGTCAGTCCGCTGCTCTGCACCTTCTATTACGAAATTAATAACAAAAAACCGCCGTTCACCGATGCCCGCGTGCGCGCTGCGATCAAAATGACGCTGGATCGCGATATCATCGCTCGTAAGATCATGGGGCAAGGGCAAATTCCGGCCTACAGCTTTACGCCGCCTTACATCGCAGGCGCTGCGTTATCTTCCCCAGACTGGATGGCGTGGACACAGCCGCAGCAAAACGCGGCTGCGAAAAAACTGCTGGCCGAGGCGGGTTACAACGATAAAAATCCGCTGCGCTTTACGCTGCTCTATAACACATCCGATCAAAACAAAACCCAGGCCATCGCCGCCGCGTCCATGTGGCAACGCAATTTGGGCGCGCAGGTTACGTTGCAGAATCAGGAATGGAAAACCCTGCTGGAAACCCGGCATCAGGCACAATATGACGTTGTGCGCGCCACCTGGTGTGCGGATTACAATGAGCCCTCAACATTCCTGAATATGTTCCAGAGCCAGTCGTCGACCAATACCGCGTTTTACCACAGTGCGGAATACGACCGTCTGTTAGCCGCAACATTAACGGCTGAAAATGAAGCGGACCGCGCATCATTGTATCAGCAGGCAGAAACACAACTCGACAAAGACTCAGCAATTGTGCCAGTTTACTATCGCGTCAGCGTGCGGCTGGTTAAACCCTGGGTTGGCGGTTTTACTGGCCACGATCCGCAGGACATGACAGACCTGAAATACTATTTCATTAAAAAACACTGAGTCACGCGCTTAACCGGCGGCACAGTCGGGAAGGGCGTGGCCGTGCAGACCACACAACAGGGTCAATACGCCCCAGGTGGCAAACACCGGGGACCCGAATACGGGGAACGCTGAGGTCGCAAACACCCTCAGTGAAAATAAAAAACTGGAGTTAAGAATGAACAACATCACGAAAAAAACCTTGATTGCTGCCAGCGTCTTTGCAGCGATGAGTGCGCTCGCAGCGAACAGCGTTATGGCAGCCACAGTACCTGCCGGCGTAGAACTGGCCGCGAAGCAGGAGCTGGTTAAAGGAAACGGTAGCGAGGTTCAGTCACTGGATCCGCATAAAATCGAAGGCGTTCCGGAATCTAACGTGAGTCGTGATCTGCTGGAAGGTCTGGTCATCAGCGATACGGATGGTCATCCCATTCCTGGTGTGGCTGAAAGCTGGGATAACAAAGACTTTAAAGTCTGGACTTTCCACTTGCGTAAAAATGCAAAATGGTCAAATGGTGAACCTGTCACTGCTCAGGATTTCGTCTACAGCTGGGAGCGTTTGGCCGATCCGAAAACCGCATCGCCTTATGCCAGCTATCTGCAATACGGCCATCTGGCTAACGTTGATGATATTATCGCTGGCAAGAAGCCCCCAACAGACCTGGGCGTAAAGGCGATTGACGATCATACACTGCAAGTGACCTTAAGCGAGCCGGTGCCTTATTTCTATAAATTACTCATTCACCCCTCAATGTCGCCAGTTAATAAAGCTGCAATCGAAAAATTCGGTGACAAGTGGACTCAGCCAGAAAACTGGGTGGGTAACGGTGCGTTTAAGTTGGAATCACACGTCATCAACGAACGTATCACCGTTGTGCGTAACCCTGAATACTGGGATAACGCGCATACCGTGCTGAACAAAGTCACTTTCCTGCCAATCTCGTCGGAAGTCAGCGATGTAAACCGTTACTTCTCTGATAACGGCAGCGACATGACCTATAACAACCTGCCTATTGAGCTGTTTAAAAAATTGCAGCGTGACAATGGTAAAGAGCTGCATGTTGATCCGTATCTGTGTACCTACTACTACGAAATCAACAACCAGAAAGCGCCATTTAACGATCCGCGCGTTCGCGCTGCGCTTAAGCTCGGCATCGATCGCGACATTATCGTAGACAAAGTCCTGGCGCAGGGCCAGAAACCGGCTTACAGCTACACGCCGCCAGCGACAGATGGTATGGAATTGGCGAAGCCTGAGTGGTTTACCTGGTCACAGGAAAAACGTAATGCCGAAGCGAAAAAGCTGCTGGCCGAAGCCGGTTATACGCCAGAAAAACCGCTGACCTTTAATCTGCTGTACAACACCTCTGACCTGCATAAGAAACTGGCCATTGCCGCGTCGTCTATCTGGACGAAAAACCTGGGTGTGAAAGTCAAGCTGGAGAACCAGGAGTGGAAAACCTTCCTGGATACCCGCCACCAGGGCAACTTTGACGTTGCGCGTGCAGGCTGGTGTGCAGACTACAACGAACCGACATCGTTCCTGAACACCATGCTGTCTGACAGCAGCAACAATACCGCGCACTATAAGAGCCCAGCTTTCGACAAGCTGATGAAAGATGCGTTGGCCACTACAGACGATAAAGCGCGTTCGGCTGATTACGAGAAGGCAGAGCAGCAGTTGGATAAAGACTCTGTGATCGTGCCGCTTTACTACTACGTTAACACGCGCCTGGTGAAACCTTATGTTGGCGGTTATACCGGTAAGGATCCGCTGGATAACGTAGCAGACAGAAACCTGTACATCATCAAGCACTAATAAAACACCAAGAACAGCGGCGGCGCGTTACGCGCCGCCAGTACTTTTTTTAATGCAATGTGAAGCACCAGCCTGGTAGGTACGGCAATGTTAAAATTCATTCTGCGTCGGTTGCTTGAAGCAATTCCGACGCTTTTCGTTCTGATTACCATTTCCTTCTTTATGATGCGACTGGCGCCCGGCAGCCCTTTTACCAGCGAGCGCACCCTGTCGCCAGAGGTCATGGCAAATATCGAGGCGAAATATCACCTCAACGATCCTATCGGTAAGCAATACGTTGATTATCTGATTCAACTGGCGCATGGCGATTTCGGGCCCTCGTTCAAGTACAAAGACTATTCGGTCAATTACCTGGTCGGCCATGCCTTCCCGGTTTCAGCCAAACTCGGCCTTGCTGCCTTTATCCTGGCGGTGGTTCTGGGCGTCACGGCGGGCGTTATCGCGGCGCTGAAGCAGAACAGCCTGTGGGATTACGTTGTGATGGGGGTGGCAATGACCGGCGTGGTGATACCGAGTTTTGTGGTAGCGCCGCTATTGGTTCTGGTGTTCGCGATCACGCTTAAGTGGCTGCCGGGTGGCGGCTGGAATGGCGGTCAATGGAATTACATGCTGCTGCCGATGGTGGCGCTCTCACTGGCCTACATTGCCAGTATTGCGCGCATCACCCGCGGCTCGATGATTGAAGTTATGCACTCCAACTTTATCCGTACCGCGCGAGCGAAAGGGCTGCCGCTGCGTCGTATCGTGTTACGTCATGCACTGAAGCCTGCGCTGCTGCCGGTCATTTCCTATATGGGGCCGGCCTTTGTGGGCATCATTACCGGTTCTATGGTCATCGAGTCGATTTACGGACTGCCGGGTATTGGTCAGCTGTTCGTGAACGGTGCACTTAACCGTGACTATTCACTGGTGCTGAGCCTGACCATCCTGGTGGGGCTGTTGACCATCCTGTTTAATGCGATCGTCGATGTGCTGTATGCCGTTATCGACCCGAAAATCCGCTACTGATTCTGGAGTTCGCCATGATGTTAAGTAAGAAAAATAGCGAAGCTCTTGATGCATTCAGTGAAAAACTGGAAGTCGAAGGGCGAAGCCTGTGGCAGGATGCCCGTCGTCGTTTCATTCATAACCGTGCCGCATTAATCAGCTTGATGGTGCTGATGCTCATCACGCTGTTTGTGATTTTTGCGCCTATGCTGTCGCAATTCTCCTATTTCGATACCGACTGGGGAATGATGTCATCACCGCCCGATACCACGTCGGGACACTGGTTTGGCACCGACTCCTCGGGGCGCGATTTGCTGGTGCGCGTAGCCATTGGCGGGCGCATTTCACTGATGGTCGGGATTGCTGCCGCGCTGATCGCCGTGATCGTGGGAACCTTGTACGGTTCAATCGCGGGTTATCTGGGCGGGAAAACCGATTCCGTGATGATGCGTATTCTGGAAATCCTTAACTCCTTCCCGTTTATGTTCTTCGTTATCCTGCTGGTGACCTTCTTTGGCCGCAATATTCTGCTGATCTTTGCCGCTATCGGCATGGTGTCCTGGCTGGACATGGCGCGTATCGTGCGCGGGCAGACATTAAGCCTGAAGCGCAAAGAGTTTATTGAAGCTGCACACGTTGGCGGTGTTTCCACCTGGAAAATTGTGACGCGCCATATCGTCCCCAACGTTCTGGGCGTCGTGGTGGTTTACGCTTCGCTGCTGGTGCCCAGTATGATTCTGTTTGAATCTTTCCTGAGCTTTCTGGGGCTGGGAACGCAGGAGCCACTGAGTAGCTGGGGCGCACTGCTCAGCGATGGTGCGAACTCCATGGAAGTCTCGCCGTGGCTGTTACTGTTTCCGGCGACGTTCCTGGTCGTCACCTTGTTCTGTTTCAACTTTATTGGCGATGGCCTGCGTGATGCCCTCGACCCCAAAGATCGTTAAGGAGTTTCCCGATGACTATTCATGAATTTCAGCCTGCTCAGGCTGCGCGCGCGGGAAGCGAACTGCTGCTTGAAGTGAAAGATTTACGCGTAACCTTTGGCACGCACGATGGTGACGTCACCGCTGTTAACGATCTCAACTTTTCACTGCGGGCAGGTGAAACCTTAGGGATTGTGGGCGAGTCGGGTTCGGGTAAATCCCAGACCGCCTTTGCGTTAATGGGGCTGTTGGCCAGCAACGGGCGCATCGGTGGTTCGGCGTTGTTCAACGGTAAAGAGATCCTGAATTTGCCTGAGAAACAGCTGAACCGACTGCGTGCCGAGCAAATCGCCATGATCTTCCAGGATCCCATGACGTCACTGAACCCCTATATGCGGGTCGGCGAGCAACTGATGGAAGTGCTGAAGCTGCATAAAGGGATGAGCAATGCACAGGCATTTGAAGAGTCAGTAAGAATGCTGGATGCGGTTAAAATGCCGGAAGCGCGTAAACGTATGAAAATGTATCCCCACGAGTTTTCGGGTGGGATGCGTCAACGTGTGATGATTGCGATGGCCCTGATGTGTCGGCCTAAGCTGCTGATTGCCGATGAGCCGACAACCGCACTGGACGTCACGGTTCAGGCGCAGATCATGACCTTGCTGAATGAGCTTAAGCGCGAGTTTAACACCGCGATCATTATGATCACCCACGATTTGGGTGTGGTTGCGGGCATTTGCGATAAAGTTCTGGTGATGTATGCCGGACGCACCATGGAATATGGCCGCGCCCGTGATGTGTTTTATCAGCCCGCACATCCCTATTCTATTGGTTTGCTGAACGCTGTACCCAGACTGGATGCGGAAGGGGAAAGTCTGACGACGATACCGGGTAATCCGCCTAACCTGCTGCGTTTGCCGCAGGGTTGTCCCTTCCAGCCGCGCTGCCCTCACGCTATGGATATCTGCTCCAACGCACCGCCGCTGTTACCTTTTGCAGAAGGGCGTTTGCGCGCCTGCTTTAAGCCGGTGGAGGAACTCGTATGAGCAGCCTGGCAGAAAAGAAAGTGTTACTCGAAATCGCCGATCTGAAAGTCCATTTTGATATCAGGGATGGCAAGCAGTGGTTCTGGCAGCCGCCAAAATCTCTCAAGGCGGTGGACGGTGTCAGCCTGCGCCTGTATGAAGGTGAAACCCTGGGCGTCGTCGGGGAATCCGGCTGCGGCAAGTCTACGCTGGCGCGGGCCATTATTGGCCTGGTAAAAGCCACCGAGGGCCGCGTTTCATGGCTCGGGCGTAACTTGCTGGGGCAGAGTGAAGAAGAGTGGCGTAAGGCGCGAAGCGATATCCAGATGATTTTTCAGGATCCGCTGGCCTCGCTGAACCCGCGTATGACCATCGGCGACATTATTGCAGAGCCGTTACGCACTTATCATCCGGAGCTGTCGCGTCAGGATGTCAAAGATCGCGTCAAGACCATGATGATGAAGGTAGGGCTCCTGCCTAACCTGATCAACCGCTATCCACACGAGTTCTCGGGTGGACAGTGCCAGCGTATCGGTATTGCGCGCGCATTGATACTTGAGCCTAAGCTGATTATCTGCGACGAGCCGGTGTCGGCCCTGGACGTGTCCATTCAGGCTCAGGTCGTGAACCTGCTGCAGCAACTGCAACGTGAAATGGGCCTGTCGCTGATTTTTATCGCCCATGACCTCGCGGTGGTTAAACACATTTCCGACCGCGTGCTGGTGATGTATCTGGGGCACGCCGTTGAGCTGGGCACCTACGACGAGGTGTATACCAATCCGCAGCATCCCTATACCAAAGCGCTGATGTCGGCGGTGCCGATTCCCGATCCGGACCTGGAGAAGAATAAGCAAATCCAGCTCCTGGAAGGGGAATTACCCTCACCGATTAATCCGCCCTCCGGCTGTGTGTTCCGGACGCGCTGTCCGATTGCCGGCCCTGAGTGTGCGAAAACCCGACCGCTGCTTGAAGGCAGTTTCCGCCATGCGGTGTCCTGCCTGAAGGTGGATCCGCTGTAAAACAAAAAGCCGGGCAATCGCCCGGCTTTATATTCATGGTGTTACGCTATTCACGCCACAAAATATGGCACAGCTTGTGATCTTTTTCGCGACACAACAGCACGCGCGCAAAAACATCAGTAATAGGTTCGCCATCCGCTTCGCCCAGACCGATAACCACTTCTGAGAAAAAATCTGGATTCAAATCGAAATCCACATGATCCTGCCAGTCATCGGAAGGGTCAAACAGCTCTGCGCCACCACGCTCTTCAAACTGCAGGTTGAAAAGAATGATATCGGCCGGATCAAGATTATCGCCAGCCAGTTCAAGAAAAATGTCATAGGCCTGTTCCAGCGTTTCGTCTTCTGTCAGGCGGTTATTCAGATCCATGCTCAGTCCCGTTTATCTAAGGGCAGTTCGTAATTTCGCTCGTTTTACAGTAAAGGGCTGAAGAAGTAAAACAGTCGTTCGACAATCCGCTGCCACCAGGCACGTTTTGCCCAGCGTTTGGGATCGAGCAGACGCGAACGGGCAATATAGTCATCCTGCACGCAGGCCAAATCGCTGCCGAATCCGGCATCATCGACAGCCAGGGTAATTTCGAAATTCAGCCACAGGCTACGCATGTCCAGGTTAACGGTTCCCACCAGGCTCAGTTGACCGTCCACCAGCACGCTTTTGGTATGCAGCAGGCCATCTTCAAACTGGTAGATTTTTACCCCTGCCTCAAGCAGCTCGCCAAAGAAGGAGCGGCTGGCCCAGCCGACCAGCAAAGAGTCATTGTGAAGGGGAACCACAAGACTCACGTTAACGCCCCGCATGGCCGCCGTGCAAATGGCATGAAGCAGATCGTCACTCGGCACCAGATAGGGCGTGGTCATGATAAGCTGCTCACGCGCTGAATACACCGCCGTGAGCAGGGCCTGATGAATCAAATCCTCCGGAAAACCGGGACCGGAGGCGATAACCTGCACCGTGTGCCCACTTTCCTGTTCAAACGGCATGATATTGCGGTCTGGCGGCGGCGGCAAAATACGCTTACCGGTCTCAATTTCCCAGTCACAGCTGTAGACAATTCCCATGGCGGTGGAAACCGGACCTTCCATGCGCGCCATCAGGTCAACCCACTGGCCTACGCCGGCCTCTTGTTTAAAAAAGCGCGGATCAACCAGGTTCATGCTGCCGGTGTAGGCAATATAGTTGTCGATCAGCACCATTTTACGATGTTGACGCAGGTCCATACGGCGCAGGAATACGCGCAGCAGGCTCACCTGGAGCGCCTCAACGACGTCAATGCCTGCATTGCGCATCATGCCCACCCAGGGGCTTCTGAAAAACGCCACGCTGCCCGCTGAATCCAGCATGAGGCGGCAGTGAACGCCGCGGCGTGACGCGGCCATTAACGACTCGGCGACCTCATCCGCCAGACCGCCCGGATTCCAGATATAGAACACCATCTCGACATTGTGGCGAGCCAGCTGGATATCGCGAATCAAGGCTTTCATGACGTCATCAGAGCTGGTCAGAAGCTGCAACTGATTGCCTTTTACGCCCGCAATGCCCTGGCGGTTGTTGCACAGTTGAAACAGCGATCGTGCGACGTCGCTGTAATCTGTCGCAAAAATTTCGCTGCGTTTCTTTAAATCATTTAACCAGCGAGCGGTGGAAGGCCACATGGTACGTGCGCGTTCAGCGCGGCGCTTACCCAAATGTAATTCGCCAAAGGACAAGTACGCGATGATGCCAACCAGCGGCAGAATAAAGATAATCAGCAGCCATGCCATCGCTGAGGTAACGGCCCGTCGCTTCATCAGGATGCGCAGCGTGATCCCGGCAATCAGTAACCAGTAACCAAACAACAGCAACCAACTGATAAGCGTGTAAAACGTGGTCATTAAGTGGACATCCTGTTCGCGCTTGAGTCAGAGAAGTTTACGTGGAGATGAGGGGGAGCGAAACCCTTAATAATAGCGGCGTTTCGATGAGAGATCCGATTTGGCATTCGCTCAGAGATCTTTATAATGCGTGCGCGTGAGTTTGATGCCAGAGAGGAAGTGATGAGACGAAGCAGAAACGAAGTGGCCCGCTGGAGAATGTTACGTCAGGTACAGCGCAGACGTTCACGCTGGCTCGAGGGGCAGTCACGTCGCTATAAACGGATTCACGGAATTCGCCATCAACTGGCGCAGCAGCAGCGTCGTTCGATTCTGTTTATCACACAAAATCTGTAATCGACCAGCCGCCCGGCGCGGCTGAGACATTAATGCCCGGTCATCAATAACTTGACGTTCACCAGCTGTACCGCAGCGGCCAGGACGATCAGCATGACGATCAGGTGCTTTTTATTCCGCCAGCCGTGTTTTCGCCACAGATAAAGCGCCGCACCTACTAACAGCATAATCACCAGCAACAGGGTGATAATAATCGATTGCATAAAATATCATCTCGAAAAAAAAGCTTCTGAGCGGCTGCCCGGAAGCTCTTTTTTGGCTGCGGAGTTAAATCAGAAGACGCGCTTAAACGGCTTAACGCTAACCTGCTTGTAAACACCGGCGGCGATGTAGGGATCGTCTGCAGCCCAGGCCTGCGCCGTTTCCAGCGACGGGAATTCGGCGACGACGGTGGAACCGGTAAAGCCCGCAACGCCCGGATCGTTACTGTCGACCGCAGGCATAGGACCGGCGACGATTAACCGACCTTCTTCATGTAACAGCTTCAGACGTGCCAGGTGAGCGGGGCGCACGGCGTTGCGTTTTTCCAGAGAATCGGCGTTATCTTCAGCATAAATGACGTAAAGCAATTGGGCGCTCCCATTAACTCTTAAATTTGGCAACACGGTAAGGGATAGTTAAGTAGAGTGCAAACGAAACCTTGCGTCAATGGCCTCTGCAGCATATTGGGCTAAACAGGCTTTTTTAGCCGCAAAACAAGGAGGTTATTGAAACTGATTGCTATTTGCATTTAAAATCGTGACTTGATTTCACTACTGCGATTGCTATGACCACGCTGACTATGCCCTTACCGAAACGCACGCCTGTCGCCATGATCTTGTCTGTTGCACTGCACGGTGCAGTCATTGCGGGTGTTCTTTATGCGTCTTTTCATCAGACCATTGAGTTACCTAAAGCATCACAGCCGATTAGCGTGACGATGGTTGCACCGGCCGTTCAGCCAGAACCTGCAATCGCCCAACCCGCGCCGCAACCGACGCCTCAGCCAGAACCGGAACCCGTACCGGAGCCTCAACCTGCGCCAGAGCCGCCAAAAGCCGAACCGGTGCCGATCCCCAAACCTGAACCTAAGCCTAAGCCAAAGCCCCGTCACGAGCCTAAGCGTGAACAACCCAAGCGCGAGGTGAAACCGCGTCAGGACGTGAAACCGCAGGCAAATCCGTTCAGCCATGATACGGCCGCCACCCAAAGCAAGCCTGCCACCGCGCCAAAAAGTACGCCGTCGGCAGCACCCACGCAAAGTGTTTCCTCCGGGCCCAAAGCGCTTAATATCAGCAAGCCGTCTTATCCGCCACGGGCGGCGGCCTTGCGCGTTGAAGGACGCGTCAGGGTAAAATTTGACGTAGACAGCGACGGCCGGGTCGATAATATCGAAATCCTTTCTGCCGAACCGCGCAATATGTTCGAACGTACCGTTAAGCAGGCCATGCGAACGTGGCGTTATCAGAGTGGAAAACCGGGCAGCGGCCTGACGATGAATATCGTATTCAAAATTAACGGCGGGGCCAGCATCGAATAGCCGGAGAAAGGCTGTCTGAAGGGCGCTTGTGGCGCCGTGAGCGATCGCAACCTGCGCGTCGCTTACGGCAACAGGGAATTATCTGCAGGGCAGATTCAGCACCGAAAACCTGTTATCAGGCAGGGTAGGACTGGTTATCCCGTCCTGCTGGCAGTTGGCGAGGATGCCCCTCGTTGTCCACCGCGACGTAAATAAACACGGCTTCGGTAGCACAATATGTCTGCCCGATAGGTTCAGATGACACCTTCTTGATCCATACCTGAACGTTAATCGTCATCGAGCTGTTGCCGGTGCGGATACAGTGCGCATAGCAACTGACGACATCGCCCACTGCGACGGGTTTTAAGAAGGTCATACCATCAACGCGTACGGTGACGACGCGGCCTTCAGCAATCTCTTTAGCCTGGATCGCGCCACCCATATCCATTTGTGACATTAACCAGCCACCGAAGATATCGCCGTTAGCATTTGTATCCGCTGGCATCGCCAGGGTGCGCATCACCATTTCGCCCTTGGGCAATTTATGTTTATCGTCCATTGCTCTGGTTTCTTAAGTCTGAGAGAGACGTTGCCCGCCTGAGCGGACAACAGGTTTATTTTTGTTCTTGTTGCGGCATCTTACGCCAGATATAGACGCCGCTCAGCAGCGTAAACAGCAGCGTAAGGCCGGTCAGTCCAAACACTTTGAAGTTAACCCAGACTGACTGAGGTAACCAAAACGCAACATATATGTTTGCCAGGCCACAAATCAAGAAAAACAGCGCCCAGGCGATGTTGAGATTTCGCCAGACGTGGTCAGGCAGTTCCAGCTCTTTACCCAGCATGGTCTGTATTAACGGCTGTTTCATGAACCACTGGCTGAACAGTAACGCCAGCGCAAACAGGGTATAGATGACGGTGACTTTCCACTTAATAAATTCATCATTATGGAAAACCAGCGTCAGCGTGCCGAAGACGGCCACCAGAACGAAGGTGAAAATCGTCATTTTCTCAAGCTTGCGATACAGCACCCAGCTCGCAACCAGCGCCAGTCCGGTCGCGACAACCAGCGCGCCCGACGCCACAAAAATGTCGTACAACTTATAAAAAATAAAGAAAACAACAAGGGGGAGAAAGTCGAGTAGCTGCTTCATAGTCATTCCAGTTAAGGCTGCATGGCCTGCCAGTGCGCCGGAAGGCGCACGGACAATCAACGTAACAGCATATAAAGCCGGTACAAATAAATCACCAACAGGGTCGAAACCAGGTTACCGATGGCGGTGAAAATCACCGTTGAAACATTCATGGGCAACAGGGTTAATGAGGTAAAGAAAAACATCACGGCGAGCTTAGCCAGTAACCATACGATAATGGCAGGGGCAATCAGCTTCACGTTTTTCCAGGCCATTCGCATGCTGGCGCGCATTGCGGCGATAACGCCGAGTTTTTCACTCGCCAGAATGATTGGCGACAGCGACAGCACAATGGTCAGCAATACGCCCGGAACCACCAGTACCATAAAGCCCAGCTGCGCCACCAGGGTAACGAGAAACGTCAGCAGCAGTAGCTTTGGCAGCAAGGGGGCAGAGGCGCCAATCGCTCGCAGCGCACTTACGCGTTGGCCTGACGAAACCAACGGAATCAGGCACAGCATACCGCCCAACAGCAGCGTATTCCCCACCAGCCCCGCAAACGTTCCCGCTGCAGAAGCGCGCAGCAGCACCTGTTGCTGTTCGGGTGACATGCTCTGCACCATATCGAACAGCGAGGTACTGCTAATTTCGCCTTGCTGCAATATCGCCATTTGATCGTCACCGGGCGTCAGAACGTGTAACAGCATGACCGTGACAAACGCGGTCAGCAGCGACATCAGCACCAGGGTGAACAATTGATGACGAAAAAAATTTCCAGTGTCACGGTATAACGAGCTTGCCGTGATAGACATGTACTCTCCTTGAAAGAACCGGGTTAATTAACCCGGCGATTGTACATGTTCTGACGGCTCGCTGGCACCCGCAACCCGATAACTTTCTGTCATATCAGGTAAAGATGGGTGAAAAAGTGCGGGAAGGCCAAAGCGCGCTCTGGCCCGGTCGCAGCCTTCGTTCCAAATCCCCTGTTCTCCAGACATCTCAAACTCACGGCAGGGAGAAGGCCGGTTTTCATAGATACTGCACGAAACACAGCCGCCAATATCGCCCTTGAGCGCGACACAGCGCGGTGTGCGATCGTTCGTGCCGCGCATATTCCGCATTAACAGACTCAGGGGCTCCGTTAATTCCGTGGGCACCAGCCCCCCGGCGTCATCGGCTTCTGCCCAGTAAAAAGAGACGCGAAAGTGGGCACAACAGGCACCACAGCTAATACAAGGGTTGAGAGTATCGCTCATTTGATCGCTCGCCACCTCTGAGGCATCGAAGCAAAACAGTCTGGGGAGATCAGCAAAGTAATGCGGCGTTACGGTTTCGGCAAGGGATATTTAGCGACCACCAGAGCACGCAAAATTGATTTGAATCAATTCATTGTTTTTTAAATCATTTTTCCGGGTTGATTTAGATGCAATTGACAATGAATCGCGCTAAATCTGTGCGGACAAAAAAATGATTCAGTGCAGGCATTCAATTTCTCACAGGAGTGAATATGAAACTGGCTAAATGCGCCATGCTGCTGGCGCTTGCATTACCGCAATTTGCGTTGGCTCACCAGGCGGGCGATTTCTTTGTCCGGGCAGGAAGTGCCACAGTCCGACCCACCGAAGGCTCAGACAATGTGCTGGGAATGGGGTCATTTAGCGCAAGCAACGACACTCAGCTGGGCTTAACCTTTACCTATATGGCCACTGACAATATCGGGGTTGAGCTTCTGGCCGCCACGCCGTTTCGTCATAAAGTCGGGCTGGGCCCAACCGGCACCCTGGCGACGGTACGTCAGCTGCCGCCCACGCTGATGGCACAGTATTACTTTTTTGACAGCCAGAGTCAGGTGCGTCCCTATGTGGGCATCGGCGTTAACTACACCACCTTCTATGATGCCGATTTTAACCAGACCGGACGGGATGCGGGCTTGAGCGATCTCAGCCTGAAGGATTCGTGGGGCGTTGCCGGGCAGGTGGGGCTGGATTACCAGATCAACCGCGACTGGATGCTGAACGCTTCCCTGTGGTACATGGATATTGATACGCAGGTGAAATTCAAAGCGGGCGATCAGCAGCAGAATATCCATATGCGCGTGGATCCCTGGGTGTTCTTCTTTGGCGCAGGTTACCGTTTCTGATAAAAAAAAGGGCCACGTCAACGTGGCCCTACATTTTTTAACCGACGTTATTTAATTTGCATGTTATTAACGACGGATCTTACGCCTGCCACGCTGCGGGTAACCTGGACGGCATGGTTAGCCATCTGCGGCGAGCTGACAAAACCGCTGAGCTGCACTTTACCCTTAAAGGTTTCAACGTTGATTTCAGTCGATTTCAGCGACTCATCTTTTAACAGTTCTGCTTTTACTTTCGTGGTGATGACGGTGTCATCGATATAACCGCCGGTGCCTTCTTTAGTTGGCGTTGGCGCACAGGCGCTCAGTGTTAATGCAACAACAGCCGCGACCATGGCACTTGCCAGCACTTTAAACCATTTCATTGCTTCTCTCCCTGTCACAAATTGGATGCGACGTTACCATAACGGCGCCTGTTAATTGTGGTGCAGAAAATCCGAAATTAGCAAACCGGGAATGAAAAAAAACAGGGAAATCATGCCTTACCGGGCGGTAAGGCATGTGGGGAATTAGCGGGTGGCGGCTTTCATTCTTGAGACAAAGTCTTTTAATTCATTCAGCATCACTTCGGGCTGAGCCAAGTTTTTCTCGATAATTTTTACTACGGCAGAACCTGAAATCGCCCCAGCCACGCCGGCATCAATGACTTCTTTCACCTGAGAAGGTTCGGAGATGCCAAAACCTTGTAAGGATGGCGGCGCATTGTACTCACGCATTTTATCGATCAAATGCTTTAGAGGCAGGTTGGCGCGATTTTCAGCACCGGTAATGCCAGCTCGTGAAAGCACATAAATGTACCCACGACCATGTGAAGATATTTGTCTCAGAAGTTCATCATCTGCATTTGGCGGGCAGAAGAAAATAGGGGCGATGTTGTGGCGCATGGCAGCCTGGCGGAATGGGGCAGACTCTTCCACGGGAACATCACCAATTAATACGGAATCAACCCCTGCTTGTTCACAGCGTGTATAAAACTCTTCGATGCCATTGTTAAAGACTAAATTAGCATACATCAGCAAGCCAATCGGCAGTTCAGGGTATTTCTGGCGTACGCTTGCAATTATCTCAAAGCATTGTGTTGTGGTGGTGCCAGCGGCAAAGGCGCGAAGGCCTGCGCCCTGAATAGTTGGTCCGTCAGCGAGCGGGTCAGAGAAGGGAATACCGAGCTCAAGAGCATCAGCGCCACCTTCAACAAGGGCATCAATAATGCGTAGCGATAGGTCTGGAGAAGGATCTCCCAGAGTAATGTAAGGCACAAATACGCCTTCTTTCTTCTCTGCCAGACGTGAAAACAGTCGATCGTAACGTTCCATCAGATTTCTCCCTGCGCAGTCAGAATATCGTGGACGGTGAAGATATCTTTATCACCGCGACCCGAAAGGTTGACGACAATCAACTGCTCTTTCTCGGGTTCTGCCTTAATCATTCTCAGCGCGTGGGCCAGCGCGTGCGCCGACTCCAGGGCAGGAATGATACCTTCGGCGCGGCACAGCGTTTTAAAGGCAGCAAGCGCTTCATGGTCGGTTACCGAAACATAGTCAGCCCGACCAATACTGTTGAGGTGAGCGTGCTGAGGACCGACAGAAGGAAAGTCGAGTCCGGCTGAAATTGAGTATGACTCTTCAATCTGCCCTTCGTCAGTCTGCATCATCGGGGCTTTCATACCGAAGTAAATGCCGACGCGGCCGTGCTTCAGTGGCGCACCGTGTTCGCCGGTTTCAATCCCGTGTCCGGCCGGTTCAACACCAATCAGCTTCACCTTCTCTTCGTCGATAAAGTCGGCAAACATACCGATGGCGTTGGAGCCCCCGCCGACGCAGGCGATCACGGCATCCGGCAGGCGACCTTCCTTTTCCAGAATCTGCTTTTTGGTCTCTTCACCAATCATGCGCTGAAACTCACGCACAATCGTCGGGAACGGGTGCGGACCCGCCGCGGTGCCCAGCATATAGTGAGCGGTTTCATAACTGCCTGACCAGTCGCGCAGCGCTTCGTTGCAGGCATCTTTCAGCGTGGCAGAGCCGCTGTGCACCGGGATGACCTCGGCGCCCATCAGGCGCATACGAAAGACGTTCGGCGACTGCCGCTCTACGTCTTTGGCGCCCATATAGATGCGACATTTCATGCCCAGCAGCGCGCAGGCAAGGGCAGAGGCGACGCCATGCTGGCCTGCACCGGTTTCGGCAATGATTTCGTTTTTGCCCATGCGCTTAGCCAGCAGAGCCTGCCCTAACACCTGGTTGGTCTTGTGCGCGCCGCCGTGCAACAGGTCTTCGCGCTTTAAGTACAGGCGGGTTTTCGACCCTTTGGTCAGATTACTGCACAGGGTTAAGGCTGTGGGGCGGCCAGCATAATTTTTCAGCAGATCGGTAAATTCAGCCTGGAATTCCGGATCTTTTTGCGCGCTGACAAAAGCTTCTTCTAGCTGTTTCAAGGCCGGCATCAAAATCTGCGGCACATACATGCCGCCGAAGTCGCCAAAATAGGGATTAAGTAAGGTCATGTTTTGCTATCCTTTTTTTTGGCCCGTCAACACACGGGCCAGGTCAATCAGTAGGCGCGAAGCGTCCGGAATACCGAGGCAATTTTGCTGGCGTCTTTAATACCCGGCTCGCTTTCCACGCCCGAATTGAAATCCAGCCCTGCACAGCCTAACTGAGCGGCTTCGACGCAGTTGTCAGCGCTCAGTCCTCCTGCCAGCAGAACATTCTTCAGGTCCTGTCCTTTTAGCAGCGACCAGTCAAATGTCTGGCCCGAGCCACCGTTGCCGTTATCGAAGACATAGCGGTCAACATGGGGCCAGCGACGTTCGGGCAGGGTCGTCTGGATGCTGAGCGCTTTCCAGATTTGCACGTTTTCTGGCAGCGCCTGATAAAGCTCAGCCACATAGGCCGGGTCTTCATCGCCATGCAGTTGCACGGCACTCAGCTGTAACGCCTCTGTTTTGGTGACAATGTCACTTATAGCGGCATCGCGGAACACGCCAACATACTTTAGCGGTGCGCCAGCCATGACCGCGCGTGCACGCTCGGTATCAACCTGACGCGGCGAACCTTCAACAAAGATCAAACCACCAAAAATGGCACCTGCCTCGCAGGCCGCGCAGGCGTCTTCAGGACGGGTCAGACCGCAGACTTTATTGCTGCCTAAGGTGACGCGGCGCACGGCGGCATGAAGATCCTCTTCTTCCATTAGCGCAGAGCCGATGAGGAAACCATTCGCAAAGTGGCTTAACTCGCGGACATCCCGGTAGTTGTTGATGCCCGACTCGCTGATCACGGTGACGCCGGGGCCCAGGCGCGGGGCCAGTTCACAGGTCCGGTTAAGGTCGATGGAGAGATCGCGTAAGTCACGGTTGTTGATGCCGACCACTTTGGCTTCCAGCGCAATCGCGCGTTCCAGCTCCTGCTCGTTACTGACTTCAGTCAGGACGCCCATCTGCAGGCTGTGCGCAATGGCGGCCAGCTGGCGATACTGCTCGTCGTCAACCACAGAGAGCATCAGCAGGATGGCATCCGCCTGGTAGTAACGCGCCAGGTAAATTTGATACGGATCGATAATAAAATCTTTGCACAGGACCGGCTGCGTAATGGCTGCGCTGACGACGGGCAAAAAGGCGAAGTCACCCTGAAAGTATTTCTCGTCCGTTAATACGGAAACGGCAGAGGCATAGTGGCGATAAACCCCGGCTATCATCTCAGGATCAAAATCATCACGAATAAGCCCTTTGGATGGAGAGGCTTTTTTGCATTCCAGAATAAAGGCAGTGCGGGTGCCCTGCAGTGCGTCATAAAAACTACGGCTGGAAAGCGCCACTCGCTGCTGGAAACTCTCCAGAGGTTGCTGCTGCTTACGCGCCTCAACCCAAACGGCTTTGTCTTTCACGATTTTATCTAACACTGTACCCTGCATGATTATCCTCTTGCTGCCAGAGCCACCACGCGCTCATAAGCCTGACCGCTACGGATGGCATTGAGCGCACGCTGTGCATTTTCACGGAGATCTTCATTACCAAACACTTTGAGCAGCATCGCCACGTTGACGGCAACCGCCTCCTCGTGGGCCTGCTCGCCATTACCCTGGAGTAAACGTGTCAGAATGTCACGGTTTTCTTCGGGCGTGCCGCCGGCCAGCGCCTCTTTAGGATGGAAGCCAAAGCCGAAATCCTCTGGCGCCAGCTGATAGCGGGTAATCTCACCTTCACGCAGCTCCGCTACATGGGTGACATCGTGAAGGGCCACCTCATCCATGCCGCCCCCGTGTACCACTGCCGCGCGCTGGTAACCCAGAACTTTTAGCGTCTGCGCGATGGGCAACACCAGCTCGGGGCTGTAAACCCCAATCACGGCCAGCGGTGGACGTGCAGGATTAATCAGCGGCCCCAGCACGTTAAACAGCGTGCGGGTTTTCAGCTGTTGGCGCACCGGCATGGCATGACGAAAGCCCGTATGGTACTGGGGGGCAAACAGGAAACAGACATTAAGATCGTCCAGCGCTTTGCGTGCCCGCGCCGCAGGCATATCAAGATCGATGCCGAACGCCGCCAGCAGATCGGAAGAACCTGATTTGCTGGATACGCTGCGATTTCCGTGTTTCGCCACCTTCAGGCCGCAGGTTGCTGCAACAAACGCGCTGGCGGTGGAAATATTAATGCTGTTACTGCCATCGCCACCGGTGCCGACAATATCGGCAAAGGCATAATCCGGGCGAGGAAAGGGTTTAGCATCTTCCAGTAAGGCACAGGCCGCCCCGGCAATCTCCTCGGGGTTTTCGCCACGCACCTTCATAGCAATCAGCGCGGCGGCCAGTTGAGTAGGTTCAAGCTGACCGGTGATGATGGCGCTAAACAACTGATGACTCTCGTCTTGCGTCAGGATGTGCGACTGGTAAAGTTTTTCCAGAATCGTGTTCATACCTTGCTCCCTGTTACTTCGCCAGCGCCCAGGCCAGCGTCTGTTCAAGCAGACGTGCGCCCTGCGTGGTTAAAATGGATTCCGGATGAAACTGGAACCCGCAAACGCGATCTTTCTCGTGACGGACCGCCATCACCATGCCGTTGTAGCTGGCATTCACCGTTAACTCATCGGGTGTATTACTGCCAACCAGTGAGTGATAACGGGCAACGGGAAGAGGATTGCTGAGCCCGGCAAACATCGCTTCACCGTCATGACTGATGGCAGAGGCTTTACCATGCAGAATTTCGCCCGCCTGGCCGACGTGGCCGCCGTAGGTTTCCACGATTGCCTGATGCCCAAGGCAGATACCAATAACCGGCAGCTTTCCGCGAACCTCGCGCAGCAACGCTGGCATACAGCCCGCATCTTTCGGTGCGCCAGGTCCGGGAGAGAGCATCAGCACCGGATTATTCATGCTGTGCAGTCGGTCGAGCAACAGCGACGCCGGCATCGTATTGCGATAAACCACCACGTTATGCCCGAAGGTGCGCAGCTGATCGACGAGGTTGTAGGTAAAAGAGTCGATGTTGTCCAGCAGCAGGATGTCAGCCATCAGAAAATCTCCTTGCAGTGATGAGCAGTGGCAATTGCGCGCAGCACCGCGCGGGCTTTATTACGGCTTTCGTCCGCTTCGGCCTGCGGGTTCGAATCCAGTACCACACCGGCCCCGGCCTGCACCGTTGCCACGCCGTCTTCCACATAGGCTGAGCGGATCACGATGCAGGTGTCTAAATCACCGTTAGCGGTGAAATAGCCCACTGCGCCGCCATAGGTGCCGCGACGGGTGCCCTCAGCTTCGGCAATCAACTGCATCGCTCTGACTTTTGGCGCACCACTAAGGGTGCCCATGTTCATGCAGGCGCGATAGGCATGCAGCACATCAAGATCATCGCGCAGCGTGCCGACGACGCGTGAGACCAAATGCATAACAAAAGAGTAGCGGTCCACTTTGGTCAGATCGGCAACATAGCGGCTGCCGGGGCGACAGATACGGGCTAAGTCATTGCGCGCCAGATCGACCAGCATCAGGTGCTCTGCCAGCTCTTTGTGGTCCGTGCGCATTTCCAGCTCAATGCGGCTGTCGAGATCGCGATCCAGGGAGCCGTCGGCGTGACGACCACGTGGACGCGTACCGGCTATGGGGTAAATTTCAATCTGACGTGAAGCGGCATCGTACTTCAGCGAACTTTCAGGCGAGGCACCAAACAGTGAAAAGTCCTGGTCCTGCATAAAGAACATATAAGGACTTGGATTACTGCGTTTCAGCGTGTCGTAAGCCGCCAGCGCAGATGGGCAGGGCAGCGAAAAGCGGCGTGAGGGCACAACCTGGAAGATTTCGCCAACGCGAATGGCTTCCTGCATTTTGCGCACCACCTCACAATACTCATCATCACTCTGGCTGGTGGTCAGCGTCATGGTTTCGACAGGCTGAACCGGCAATACCGGCGCAGCCTGTAACATCTGCCCATGCAGTTGCTCAATACGGCGCTGCAGACGCTGAAATTCAGAGGTGGAAGCGCTGAACAGACTGGCCTGCAGGCGTGCGCTGCGCGCCTGGTGATCCAGCACCAGTAGCGTTTCCGCCAGATAGAAGCAGTAGTCGGGGCAACGTTGCTCGCTGCTGAGCTCGGGTAAATCTTCGAAGCCTGCAACCAGGTCATAGGCGAACAGCCCGCCAACAAACACGGCTTCACGCTCTTCACTGGGTGAATTCACCAACTGCGGGATCAGACGCAGGGCATCAAATACCGACAGGGCGCGCAAGCGGGAATCTTCATCCTGCTGATCCTGAGGCGCAGGAAAGGTCAGAACACGGCCGTCAGGACGCGGTTCATTCAGAATGTCAGAGGGTAACGCGTCATCCAGCAGCGGCAGCAGTGCCCGACCATTGTCAGACAGCGCCTGAAAGGTGACGCGATTGCCCAACGCGCTAATGCGCAGGGCGCTGTCGACAATCATCAGGCTTTGTAAGTTTTCTTTGCTGTCAATGTCCGCCGATTCGAGTAACAGGGTGGCCGGACGCGCACCGCATAACTGGTGAAACACCGCGGCAGGATCTTCCCGATAGGGCGCGCTGCCGGTAATTAACTTCACTGTAGGTTTTGCATTGAGCATGATGATTTCTCTGAATATCGTCCAAAAAAAAGCCCGCTCGGTGGCGGGCTCAGGTATCTGCACAGTGTTTACGCTAGGTGTGCACGACAACGTCGCCCGTACTGGGAAACATTGCGCCACCAACCCATCAAAAGCGTAATAACAGTTTTCATGATCAAATACCCGTTTGCGGTGAACTTGTGTACTAGTTAACTGGTTCGCGACAAAAATGTCAATACACTTTTTCAGTGACCGATAAAATCGTTATTATGCTGACCCGAGCAGTAGCCAGCAGGAGTTGTTTTGAGCGATATCGCCCGTTTTCCGCTTTACGATCTTCATAGTCACACACGGGCTTCAGACGGATTACTGTCGCCGCAGGCGCTGGTTGAGCGCGCGGTCGACATGCGCGTCGGGGTGCTGGCCATTACCGATCACGACACCGTTGCGGGCGTGACCGAGGCGCAGCAGACCGTACGGGATCAGCAACTGCCCATTAGCGTTTTAGCCGGTGTTGAAATTTCCACGCTGTGGGAAAACCATGAGATTCATATCGTCGGCCTCAATATTGATATTCAGCATCCGGTCATGACTCAGTTCCTTGCCGGTCAGTATGCGACGCGGCTGGAACGCGCACATCGCATTGCTGAACGGCTTGAAAAGGCCCAGATCCCGGATGCGCTGGCTGGGGCTATGCGTTTGGCTGATGGCGGAATGATTACGCGTGGCCATTTTGCCCGCTACCTGGTTGAGGTGGGAAAGGCCAACAATATGGCCCAGGTGTTTAAAAATTATCTGGCACGAGGCAAAACCGGCTACGTCCCGCCCCTATGGTGTACAATTAATCAAGCTATTGATGCTATTCACCATTCTGGTGGATGTGCCGTGCTGGCACATCCGGGACGGTATGGATTATCGGCAAAATGGCTAAAGCGCCTGGTCGCGTTTTTTAGCGCCGCGGGGGGGGATGCTATCGAAGTGGCGCAGTGCCAGCAGGCACCTGATGAGCGAACGACGTTAGCGCAATACGCCCGAGATAACAGCCTGGCAGCATCGCAAGGTTCTGATTTTCATCAACCCTGCCCGTGGATCGAACTTGGCCGCAAATTGTGGCTGCCCGCGGGGGTTGAACCGGTGTGGGAACGTTTTCCCGCGCTGGCACCCGCAGTCGAATGTACGGAAAGGGGATAAGAGGTTTCTATGAGTCAACTGTTTCATATTCATCCAGATAATCCGCAACCGCGCCTGATTAATCAGGCGGTAGAGTACCTGAATAAAGGTGGCGTTATTGTCTACCCGACGGATTCGGGTTATGCCCTGGGGTGTCGGCTGGAAGAGAAAGGGGCGATGGAGCGAATTTGCCGCATCCGTCAGCTGGACGGTCATCACAACTTCACCCTGATGTGCCGTGATTTATCTGAGCTGTCAGTCTATTCTCAGGTCGGTAATAGCGCCTTCCGGCTGCTTAAAAATAACACGCCAGGTAATTACACCTTTATTCTCAAGGCGACCAAAGAGGTGCCGCGTCGTCTGATGAATGATAAGCGTAAAACGATTGGATTACGCGTACCTTCAAATCCGGTCGCGCTTGCGCTGCTTGAGGCGCTAAACGAGCCAATGATGTCCACCTCGTTAATTCTGCCGGGTAATGACTTTACTGAATCCGATCCGGAAGATATTCAACACAGTATTGGCAAACTGGTCGATTTAATTATTGACGGTGGCACGCTAGGACAGCAGCCCACCACCGTCATCGATCTGACCAGCGATGCACCTGAAGTCGTCCGTGAAGGTGTGGGGGATGTTACGCCTTTTCTGTAATACACTCAGGTTTTACGGGTGGCCGGAAGGGTCGCCTGTAACCAGTTTTTAAACTGGCCGTAAGGGATATACAGTGACACGTCTTTTAAAATCACTTTTCCACTGCGGCCATTTTTAATGGCATCTGAATAACCTACGATAACCCCGCCCAGCGTATCATCACTGTTGTAAACACCGCCGCCGGACATGCCCTGAACCACACCGGCGTTAGACGCCATCGCGATACAAGGGCTTTTATTCCAGGTATTACGAATGGCTGTGCGCGCCAGGTTTACCCCTTTCGACTCCACCGGCATGGCGGAGATATAGCTGTATCCGTACATTTTCACCGCATCACCAATATCGGTGCTGCGGAACTGGGTCAGCGTATTCGGGGGATTCTTGTGATAAATAATCGCAAGGTCGCAATAAGGGTGATAGGACTTCACGCGCTGCACGGCAAATTTAGCCACGTGCGCGGCAGTCAGGCTGTAGTCAGGCGTCAGAGGAATGCTGGTGCCCAGCGTCCCTAAACCGAGAATGGTAGGGATGCCTGTCACACTCATATCCACGTGTTGCATTGCCGTACGGCTGTACTCAGTGTGACCCACAGAACAACCGCTTAGCGCCAGCGTCATAAGCGCCAGGCATAAAAACTGTTTTTGCATAATGATGTCTTCAGGTGAGCATGTCAGTAAAATCCCTGGTGAAGATTCAAGACATGCAAATTAAAGCTCATCGTGAGCCGTATTAACGCAATATTCCTGATGCGCCGGTTTATAAATATTCAATAACAACCAGTTAGCTGTCTTTTCATACTGCCGCGATAAAGATACCGAAGCCTGTAAGGTTCTCAGAATTAGACGGCCAGAAAGGTCGCATAAGGGTTATCGGCTAAAATTCATATTAGTCCAATTTTTTTAATTAACTTTTGCTTTATTAACAGTACGACTACATGAGCAGCAGGCCAACCCAATCAGGTCAACACAAGGGTATTATCGGACAATAATTAAAATTGTACAATTTTTTTATCTTTGTATAGCTTTGTCATGCGACTACTGTTGTTTTACAAGGTAAAAAACGCAGCTGTACGGCATGGAAGGGTTGGGTTTTGCGCATTCCTGTGCAGGCTAAATGGCCACGCGTTTATTTGAGTTAAGTGAAATTTTGCCCGAATTTTATTTAACTCAAATTAAATGGGGTGCGCTAAATAACCTTCCTCATGGAACTGTTGTTGTCACCGCAGAAGCCGTTAGCGTTCTGCTTAAATTGTTTGACGGTAAATCCATAGTACAGAAATCATTAAATACAAATCTGTTTTATAGCCATTTTAAAAACAGATGACGCGTAAAGTTTTATAGTCGCTCATCTGAGAAACATTAGATAAAATTAAGTAACAAAGCGTTACATTTTGCGTTGAGGACAAATAAATCTCTGCCGGGGACCTGTTACAGAAAAGAGCGCGGACAGCCGTGAATCCAGACGACAGTATGCTGAGGATCTGAGGAGGCGCCTTTCTGATAATTATGCAGACAAGGCGTGGCGCGAGCCCGGCTTCAAAGACGACGTTTTCATTATTATAATAAAGGACAGGCTTCGCTTACCTTGCCTTCAGCCGTGTTGATGCGTAACAGACGAGCGGTGGGTTTCATCTGTTTTCATGCTGATTTTTACTTACCTGCGGCGCGCATCAGGGCAATGCCATAATACGGGTTACATTAAGAGGGACATCCTGTATAATGGGGCCAACAGGAAAATATAAACCATTGATTTTTAAGGTTAAATTCCTAATCCATCCGACGCCTGGGAAGGCGACAATGAGGTAGCTCCATGAGCGAAAAGTTACAAAAAGTCTTAGCGCGTGCCGGTCATGGCTCGCGTCGTGAAATTGAAGCGATGATTGCTGCCGGGCGCGTGAGCGTTGACGGCAAGCTGGCCACTCTCGGCGATCGTATCGAAAACAGCAAAGCCCTGAAGATCCGTATTGACGGTCATCTGGTGTCGATTGCTGAATCAGCAACAGAAGTCTGCCGTGTTCTCGCCTATTACAAACCTGAAGGTGAACTTTGTACCCGCAGCGATCCGGAAGGGCGCCCTACAGTCTTTGACCGACTGCCGCGCCTGCGCGGTTCGCGCTGGATCGCCGTGGGCCGCCTTGACGTCAATACCTGTGGATTGATGCTGTTCACAACGGATGGTGAACTGGCTAACCGCCTGATGCACCCCAGCCGTGAAGTTGAACGTGAATATGCGGTGCGCGTGTTTGGTCAGGTTGATGACGACAAAATTCGTCAGCTCAGTAAAGGTGTGCAGCTTGAAGATGGCCCTGCGGCATTTAAAACGCTGCGCTTTGCCGGGGGGGAAGGGATTAACCAGTGGTATAACGTAACCCTGACCGAAGGACGCAACCGGGAGGTTCGTCGTTTGTGGGAAGCGGTGGGCGTTCAGGTGAGTCGACTGATGCGTGTTCGCTATGGCGATATCACGTTGCCAAAAGGCGTACCACGCGGTGGCTGGATGGAGCTTGATCTCCCTGCTGTTAACTATCTGCGCAATATGGTGGGAATGGACGATGAGACCGTCACCAAGCTGGCTGTCGAAAAAGATCGCCGTCGCACCAAAGCCAACCAGATCCGTCGTGCCGTTAAACGCCACAGCCAGACCAGTGGCAGACCTGCGCGTCGTAATCCGGGCAGCAAACGCAACGCGACCTGATATCAGGCTGAGCTGAAGCGCCGGATTAATAAAAAAGCCGCAACGTGATCGTTGCGGCTTTTTGCTGTCAGGGAGAGGTGATCTGAGCCGGTTTAGCGGTGGAACAGTGGAAACGCGCCGGTAATTAATCCCCCGGCCATTAGCACCAGACTGATTAAAATGCCCCACTTAATGGCAAAACGCTGGTGGTCACCAATATCGACTTTCGCCAGACCGACCAGGAGATAAACCGATGGAACCAGCGGGCTGAGCAGGTGGAAAGGCTGACCCACAATCGAAGCGCGGGCAATTTCCTCAGCAGAAATCCCATAGCTGGCCGCCGTTTGGGCAATGACCGGCAGGATGCCAAAGTAGAAGGCATCGTTGGACATAAAAAAGGTAAAAGGCAGGCTGATTAATGCGGTGAATACCGCGAGATAGGGGCCAAAGCTGTGGGGGATAAACGCCAACAGGCTCTTCGCCATGGCATCCACCATGCCGGTTCCGGAAAGGATGCCGGTAAAAATACCTGCGGCAAAAATCAGGGCTGTGACGGCCAGCACATTACTGGCATGGGAACCAATACGCGCCTTTTGCTCTTCCAGCGTAGGGTAATTCAGCATTACCGCAATCGCGAAGGCCAGCATAAACAGAATCTGGATAGGCATCGCGCCAATAACCAACAAAACCAGCAGCACCGTGGTAAGAATAAAGTTTGGCCAGAACATTTTGGGTCGACGATTCGCCGCGCACTCTTCCGCATCGCCCAGGCCCAGCTCAATATTATCCAGATGGTGATCGTTGATGCTCATGACCCCCAGGCGCTTACGTTCCTGCAGGCCAAACAGAAACGCCAGGCCGACAAGGGCCACGCAGGCGATAAAAATGGCCGGCAGCATGGGAATAAAAATGTCCAGCGCGTCAATGCGCAATGCCGCCGCCGCACGGGCCGTCGGGCCGCCCCAGGGAGAAAGGTTCATGATACCGCTTGCAAGGTTAACCAGACAGGTCATTGCCAGCACGTTCATACCTAGCTTGCGGTAAAGAGGAAGAAACGCGGCAATCGCGATCATGTAAGTCGTTGAGCTGTCACCATCCAGTGAGACCAGCAACGTTAACACGGCCGTCCCGACGAGGACCTTAAGCGGATCGCCACGTACGATTTTCAAAATAAACCGCACCAGGGGGTCAAACAGACCCGCATCGATCATCAGGCCGAAGTAGAGGATAGAGAAGGTGAGCATCACGCCCGTTGGAGCCAGCGTTTTCACACCATCGAGCATCATGGCGCCCAGACCCTGGTAAAATCCCCCTATCAGGGCGAACAGTGTGGGAATAAGAATTAGCGCTATCAGCGCTGACATGCGTTTGGTCATGATTAAATACATGAAACAAACAACCATCGTAAAACCCAGTATGGTCAGCAAAATAACAGCCCTCTTATTGGCAAAAAGTTATTTAATTGTGAGTAAGCAAGGTAATAATTTATGGAATTACTTAGCGTGTTAATAGTTAACCTGTTGTTTTGATTAACCATGCACATAGAGATGATATTAAAGCTAAATTATTTTTATCATTTCTTTAACATAAAAGGGTGATCCCGATCGGTTTCCGGCCCGGCTGGCCCGGCACAATGTGACTGTGATCAATGAATTTTGGCGCGGGAAAGGGTTAATTTCAGGCATCATTAACTGGAAAGGGCGCGTAAAACCTAAGCGAAAAAATGACATTGATCGCCAGTTGAATGGGGTAAGGCCGTGAGCAGCCTGCCCAAATTGCCCCGACAACCTTAACGCGACACCGGGAAGGGCGCGTGGTGGGTCATCTCGCGTTTGAGCAAGGGATGGGGATGACAGCTATAGCAAAGTGATAACAGATTGATAATTTGATTAAGACAAAAAAAAGGGGCGGGTCAGACGAATTCACGCCTGACCTTTATGGCATTGTGTTAATTAACGCTACCAGTCTATGCCCTGTTGGGCCTGAATACCGGCGTCAAAAGCGTGCCTGACGGGGCGCATTTCCGTTACCGTATCGGCCATATCCAGCAGCGTGCGATGGCAGCCCCGGCCAGTAACGATCACGCTCTGATGCACCGGTCGCTGTTTCAGGGCCGTTACCACCGCCTCAAGCGGAAGATAATCCATGCTGACCATATAGGTGATTTCATCAAGTATCACCAGGTCCAGCCGGGGATCGGCCAGCATGCGCTGAGCATGTTGCCACACGGCAAGGCAGGCATCGGTATCGGTCTGGCGATTCTGCGTTTCCCAGGTGAAGCCGGTAGCCATCACCTGAAACTCCACGCCATGCTGTTCCAGCAGATTACGCTCGCCGTTTGGCCACTCGCCTTTGATAAACTGAATGGCTGCGGCACGCTTACCATGCCCGCAGGCACGGAGCGCGGTGCCAAACGCCGCCGTGGTCTTACCTTTGCCATTGCCGGTAAACACCATCAGAATGCCCCTGACTTCACTGGCTGCGGCAATGCGGGCATCGACGTGTTCTTTCAAACGCTGCTGTCGCTGTTGGTGGCGTACATCCGTCATTACTCGGCCGCTCCGGGTTTTCTGCCAGGCTGGGCATCAAAGCTGATACCGGTTTTGCGACGACTGTCGTCGCCCATCAAATACAGGTAGAGCGGCATGATATCGGCGGGGGTTTTAAGTTTGCTGGCATCTTCCTGCGGAAACGCACTGGCACGCATTTTAGTCCGCGTACCGCCGGGATTGATACAGTTGACCCGCAACGCATGATTTTTATACTCATCTGCCAGCACCTGCATCATGCCTTCGGTGGCAAATTTCGATACCGCATAGGCTCCCCAGCCTGCCCGGCCGGTGCGGCCTACGCTAGACGTGGTGAAGACCAGCGAGCCGCTATCTGATTTTAACAACAGCGGCAGCAGGGCCTGGGTGAGGAAGAAAGTCGCATCAACATTAATCTTCATCACCTGTTGCCACACCAGGGGATCAAGCTCGGCCAGCGGCGTGATGTCACCCAGAATACTGGCGTTATGTAAGACGCCATCCAGGTGTGAAAATCGCTGTGCCAGTTGCCCGGCCAGCTGGTGGCAATGCGCCGGCGTGGCCTCAGACAGATCAAATACGACCGAGTGTGCCGGACATTTGTTTAACTGATTAATCGCCTCTTCTGTCTGCTGCAGCTTTTCGGCGCTGCGCCCCAGTAAGATGACTTCCGCACCAAAGCGGGCATAGGTTAACGCGGCTTCTCGTCCAATGCCGTCAGAGGCACCGGTCACGAGAATCAGGCGATTCGCAAGTAAATCATGTTTGGGTTGGTAATGCATGTTGGGAGCCTCCCGCAACGTGAGGGTTTCACGCTTTATGCCTCAATTCAGGGCATGACGCAATTAGCAACAGGTACATTCTGTGCCAGGTGCTGGCATTTCAGGCGACGCGCCAAAATAAACCAGTTAAACTAACCCTTTGTCAGTAATCCTCTGTTTAATAAGGCGACACGATGGAACTTCTTTTGAATTATGGACTGTTTTTAGCAAAAGCGGTGACGGTGGTGATTGCCATTGCAGCGATCGTCATGATCGTTGTGAACGCCGCACAGCGCAAACGTCACCAGGGTGGGCAACTCCGTTTAACCCACCTCGGTGATGACTACAGCAAAATGAAAGAGGATCTGCAGCTTGAGAAAATGAAACCTCAGGCACAAAAGCTGTGGTTAAAAAATAATAAGAAAGCCGAGAAACAAAAGGCTAAAGCAGAGAAACGCGCAGTGAAGCAGGGCAGCCTTGAGACCGCCAGGCCGACGCTTTATGTGCTCGACTTTAACGGCAGCATAGATGCCAGCGAAGTGAAATCATTGCGTGAAGAAGTCTCTGCCATACTGGCAGTGGCCCAGCCCGGTGACGAAGTCCTGCTGCGGTTGGAAAGCCCGGGTGGCATGGTGCACGGCTATGGTCTCGCCGCCTCTCAGTTGCAACGCCTGCGTGACGCCGGATTAACACTTACGGCTGCCGTTGACAAGGTCGCGGCCAGCGGCGGTTACATGATGGCCTGTGTTGCCAGCCAGATCGTGGCGGCGCCCTTTGCGGTCATAGGTTCAATTGGCGTTGTCGCGCAAATTCCTAACTTCAATCGCCTGCTCAAGCGCAACGATATCGATGTTGAACTGCATACGGCGGGCCAGTACAAACGCACCCTGACACTGTTTGGTGAAAACACAGAGGAAGGGCGTGAGAAATTCCAGCAGGATCTGAATGAAACACATCTGTTGTTTAAGCAGTTCGTTCACGAAATGCGCCCGTCACTGGACATCGACCGTGTCGCCACCGGTGAGCACTGGTACGGACGCCAGGCCCTGACGTTAGGCCTGATCGATCGTATTTCAACCAGTGACGATCTGATTATTCAGCACATGGATAAATTTACCGTGCTGGGCGTGAACTACGTGCGTCGCCGTTCAAGAATCGATCGCCTGACCCACAGTTCAGGACAGGTATTTGAACGCCTGCTGCTAAAGTGGTGGCAACGCGGTGATAAACCGATGTTATGAGTACAAACCCGGCTTCAGCCGGGTTTGTTGTTATTGCAGGTGGTAGCGGGGAGACAGCTCAACCGCCAGGTGTTTAAAGAGATTGAAGACCGCGGTGGTTTTTGCCGTTGGCAACCCTTCTTCATCCAAAAAAAGCGGGCCACGGAAGACCAGCACATTACCCTGCTGACTGACCGCCTCCACCGCGACACCGGCTAAATAATCATCATGTTGCCTGAGCAGAGCATTGGCAATCTCCAGTAGTGCCTGGGGCGAAATACCCTGAGTCGGGTTGTGCATGTGTCGGCTCCTTTTTGACAGTCTGACAATTCTTTCTATATTACTTGCGTATCGCATCGTTCGACAAACGGCTGCAGGGGTAAAAAGGGGCTTTACTCACAACAGATGCTAATTAAGTTGCGTAACAGATTTTATCAGGTACAGTGTGGGCGTTTCAGATTCCAGGGATATTGCACCGGGAAGTGCGATTAAGTCAGGCAGAAAAAGCGATTTTTATCATAAAGTTGCATTGGACTGTAATCACTGACCAGAGATTGAGCCCCTCGTCCTGAAATAAAAAACAGGCGTAGCAATATTGAACCCCGTGGGTTTTTGGGCATCCAATCCTCTCCCGTAGAGCAGGACGTATTCATTAGGTAAAGGTAAATATGGGTAAAGCACTCGTTATTGTTGAGTCCCCGGCAAAGGCCAAAACAATCAATAAATACCTGGGCAGTGGCTACGTGGTGAAATCCAGCGTGGGCCATATCCGGGATCTGCCGACCAGTGGTTCAACCGCCAAAAAAAGTGCTGAAACCTCGACAGATAAAAAAGTCAAAAAAGTAAAGAAGGACGAGAAGGCCGCGCTGGTCAGCCGTATGGGCGTTGATCCCTATCATGGCTGGGAAGCGGACTACCAAATCCTGCCAAATAAAGAGAAGGTGGTCGCTGAACTCAAAGCCTTGGCTGAAAACGCTGACCACATTTATCTCGCAACCGACCTTGACCGCGAAGGGGAAGCCATTGCCTGGCACCTGCGGGAAGTCATCGGCGGCGACGACAAACGCTTTAGCCGCGTGGTGTTTAACGAAATCACCAAAAATGCGATCCGTCAGGCGTTTGATACGCCGGGCGAACTGAATATTGACCGCGTTAATGCGCAACAGGCACGCCGCTTTATGGACCGTGTTGTGGGCTACATGGTTTCGCCGCTGTTGTGGAAAAAAGTCGCGCGGGGGTTATCCGCGGGCCGCGTACAGTCGGTTGCCGTGCGGTTAGTGGTTGAGCGTGAGCGCGAGATCAAAGCGTTTGTTCCTGAAGAGTATTGGGAACTCAGCGCTAACCTGACGACGCCGAAGGGCGATGACCTGGCGATGGACGTGACTCATGCGGGTGATAAGCCTTTCCGTCCGGTCAATCACGAACAGACGCATGCCGCCCTGGCGCTGCTTGAAAAAGCCCGCTTTGCCGTTACCGATCGCGAAGATAAGCCAACCAGCAGTAAACCCGGTGCGCCATTTATTACGTCTACGCTGCAGCAGGCCGCGAGTACCCGCCTGGGCTTTGGCGTCAAAAAAACCATGATGATGGCACAGCGACTTTATGAAGCGGGTCATATCACCTATATGCGTACCGACTCGACCAATCTGAGTCAGGACGCGGTTTCCATGGTGCGCGGCTATATCGAAGGGAATTTCGGTAAAAAGTATCTGCCAGACAACGCCAATACCTTTGCCAGCAAAGAGAATTCACAGGAAGCGCACGAAGCGATTCGTCCTTCTGACGTGGATGTGGTGGCTGAGCAGCTCAAAGATATGGAAGCGGATGCACAAAAGCTGTATCAGCTCATCTGGCGTCAGTTTGTTGCCTGCCAGATGACACCTGCTCAGTATGATTCAACCACGCTGACGGTAACAGCGGGGGATTACAAACTGAAGGCCAAAGGGCGCACGCTGCGTTTTGACGGCTGGACTAAGGTCATGCCCGCCCTGCGCAAGAACGATGAAGATCGCACCTTGCCGCCGGTGAACGTGGGTGACGAACTGAGCCTGCAGGCATTGCTGCCAAGCCAGCACTTTACCAAGCCACCGGCTCGCTTCAGCGAAGCCTCGCTGGTGCGCGAACTGGAAAAACGTGGAATTGGCCGGCCTTCGACCTATGCCGCTATTATTTCCACCATTCAGGACCGGGGCTATGTCCGGGTTGAGAATCGCCGATTTTATGCCGAGAAAATGGGTGAAATCGTCACCGATCGCCTGGAAGAAAATTTCCGCGAACTGATGAATTACGATTTCACCGCGCATATGGAAAGCAGCCTCGACCAGGTTGCCAACAATCAGGCGGAGTGGAAAGCGGTGCTTGATCGCTTCTTCTCAGACTTCAGCCAGCAGCTGGAACAAGCGGAGAAAGATCCTGAAGAAGGCGGCATGCAGCCAAACCAGATGGTGTTAACCACCATTGACTGCCCCACCTGCGGCCGCAAAATGGGCATTCGCACGGCCAGTACCGGCGTTTTCCTGGGATGTTCAGGTTACGCACTGCCGCCGAAAGAGCGCTGCAAGCAAACCATTAACCTGATTCCAGAAAATGAAGTGCTGAATATTCTGGAAGGGGACGATGCGGAAACCAATGCGTTACGCGCACGTCGTCGTTGCCAGAAGTGCGGCACGGCAATGGACAGCTACCTGATTGATAACGGACGCAAACTGCACGTGTGTGGTAACAACCCTGAATGCGATGGCTATGAAATCGAAGAGGGCGAGTTCCGAATCAAAGGTTACGACGGTCCGGTGGTTGAGTGCGAAAAGTGCGGGTCTGAAATGCACCTGAAGATGGGGCGTTTCGGTAAGTACATGGCCTGTACCAACGATGACTGCAAGAATACACGTAAAATTTTGCGTAATGGCGATGTGGCACCACCGAAAGAAGATCCGGTGCCGCTGCCAGAACTGCCGTGTGAAAAGTCAGATGCCTACTTTGTGCTGCGCGACGGTGCGGCGGGTGTGTTCCTGGCCGCTAACACCTTTCCAAAGTCACGTGAAACCCGTGCACCGCTGGTGGAGGAACTGCAACGTTTCCACGATCGCCTGCCTGAGAAGTTGAAATACCTGGCCGAAGCGCCAGCAACCGATCCGGAAGGCAATAAAACGTTGGTGCGCTTTAGCCGTAAAACGAAACAACAGTACGTTGCCTCTGAAAAAGAGGGTAAAGCGACGGGCTGGTCAGCGTTTTACATTGACGGCAAGTGGCAGGAAGCGAAAAAGTAATCCTCAGAGGCCAGCACACGCTGGCCTTTTTTCTCGCCTTATATCAATCCGTTCTACATTGTTTCTTAAAATGCTATAGTGGTTATAGCATTTCCGAACCCTTCTTGCTGCTCAGCACTCCTCCACCGGCCGGGGCGACAGTACGTCATCCGGGGATGCGACTCTGTAACCGACCAGGATAAAAAAAGATATGAAATTACAGCAGTTGCGCTATATCGTAGAAGTCGTGAACCACAATCTTAATGTCTCTTCGACAGCGGAAGGTCTTTATACCTCGCAGCCTGGCATAAGCAAACAGGTGCGTATGTTAGAAGACGAACTGGGCGTGCAGATTTTTGCCCGCAGCGGTAAACATCTCACCCAGGTGACGCCGGCCGGTGAAGAAATCATTCGTATTGCCCGCGAAGTCCTCTCTAAAGTCGACGCAATCAAGTCTGTCGCCGGTGAACATACTTGGCCAGATAAGGGCTCCCTGTATGTGGCGACTACCCATACTCAGGCTCGCTATGCCCTCCCGGGCGTGATCAAAGGATTTATCGAGCGCTATCCCCGTGTTTCACTGCATATGCATCAGGGCTCCCCAACGCAGATTGCCGAGGCGGTCTCCAAGGGAAATGCGGATTTTGCCATTGCTACGGAAGCGCTGCATCTGTACGACGACCTGATCATGCTGCCGTGCTATCACTGGAACCGCGCCATCGTTGTCACGCCCGATCATCCTCTGGCAGCTAAAGCGCAGGTAACGATTGAGGAGCTGGCCGATTTTCCGCTGGTCACTTATACCTTTGGTTTCACCGGTCGCTCGGAGCTGGATACCGCGTTTATGCGGGCGGGATTAACGCCGCGTATCGTTTTTACCGCGACGGATGCGGACGTTATCAAAACCTATGTCCGACTGGGGTTAGGGGTTGGCGTTATCGCCAGCATGGCCGTCGATCCCGTTGCCGATCCAGACCTGGTCAGAATCGAAGCCTCTGAAATTTTCACCAACAGCACGACCAAGATTGGCTTTCGTCGCAGCACCTTCCTGCGTAGCTACATGTATGACTTTATCCAGCGCTTTGCGCCTCATCTGACGCGAGATGTCGTTGATACGGCTGTCGCACTACGCTCAAACGAAGATATTGAAGCCATGTTTAAAGATATCAAACTGCCGTTTAAGTAACAGAGATGTCCAATCCCTTAGTCTCAGGCTGCCTTGTGCAGCCTTTTTTTTGTTTGAATGTTAGCGCCATGCTTAGGTTGATAAGTTTTATTATTTTTTTGTTAATGCTGCGTCGATCACATGTTTAATGTTTGCTGTATCTTAAATGCGAAACACAACACATTTTTGACGCGATATCTTTGCGGGCTGCCAGGATAATTCCCATACTCCAGTTAAGCCTTGATGGAGAAGCGTTAATTAGGGGGTGATTAAAAGACGGGTTTAGTAATGACTGGATCTAAAGTTAAATTAACTCAAATTTTTGTCACTGCCGTTTACGTTTATTTGGAATAAGTCATTAATCATCACTTAAGTAATTTTTACCATTTTGATAAATTGCGTTAATCGTTTTGTGCAATAAAAATTACTGGATTTTTGGCCTTAACGGGTTTAGGATTCGTCCTAAATCTTAATCGATGTTATCAATCGTTTTGTTGAGAGTGATTATCAAAAACTATGACTACGAGACTGACTGTAGACCCGGGTTTCCCGGCTAAAAGCACCAAGGTTAAGCGCTCCGGTAACACTCGTCGCAACGCCTGGTTAACTGTATTTGCTGCCTCAGCGCTGTTTTGGGTTGTTGTAGCGTTAATGATTTGGCGCATCTGGGGTTAAGCCATGTGGGCAAACGCACTCTGCCATAAGCACACAATGACCACTCGTCAGCATCGCCTCTCTGGCTACAAAGCTAAAGAGCCGGTTGCAAAGGCGGAAAAAGTGTCTATCCCGGAAAGCTGGGATCTCAACGAACATCAACGCAATTTCATCGAGTCGTTTCTGGACCCGAAAGTAAAATAATTAATTATCGTTCTTTTCTTTTCGACACATCTTCTGTCATTCGGCTGCTTAAAAAAGCCTTTCACACGTAGCATAAAAGATGTCATCCGTTAAAACGGTTGGTAGTGCGGCTTTCTATTGCCCATTCGGCGCAGGAGTGATCTTATGAATATGATTAAAATGACCTGGTTCAGTGCCTATGCTTTCTCTTTTAGCGTGTGGATGGCAGCACTTTGGGCAGCCTTGTAATATATCGTTTCCTGTTAATAAATAATGCCTCGTAATTTTACGGGGCATTTTTGTTTGCGTCAGATTGTAGCAATTGGTGTTGTAATCAAAACGTTAACAGAAAAGTGGTCTATCTTTAAGCTAAACCTTGTTGTCTCTGAGGTTTAAAGACCATGATTATTAAGGAGGAGCTATGTCGTCAACCCTACGCGAGCAGAGTCAGGAAACACTGCAGGTAGATAATCAAAACTATCACATCTTCAGTCTACCTCGCGCATCACAACATCTCGGCAACATTGATCGTTTGCCTAAATCCATGAAAGTTCTGCTGGAAAACCTGCTGCGCTGGCAGGACGGTGATTCAGTCACGGAAGAGGATATCCAGGCACTGGTCGACTGGCAGAAAACGGCCCATGGCGATCGGGAAATTGCCTATCGCCCTGCGCGTGTATTAATGCAGGACTTCACTGGCGTGCCTGCCGTGGTGGATTTGGCCGCCATGCGTGAGGCGGTGAGTCGTCTTGGCGGCGACGTCGCCAAAGTGAATCCTCTGTCGCCGGTCGATCTGGTTATCGACCACTCTGTCACGGTTGACCATTTCGGTGACGATAACGCATTTGAAGAAAACGTGCGGCTGGAAATGGAGCGCAACCATGAACGCTACGTTTTTCTGCGCTGGGGCCAAAAGGCTTTTGATCAGTTTCGGGTGGTACCGCCAGGCACAGGTATCTGTCATCAGGTGAACCTGGAATACCTGGGCAAAGCGATCTGGCAGCAGAACATTAACGGTGAACGTTACGCCTGGCCTGATACGTTAGTCGGAACCGATTCTCATACCACCATGATCAATGCCCTGGGTGTACTCGGCTGGGGCGTGGGCGGGATTGAGGCAGAGGCCGCCATGCTTGGCCAGCCGGTTTCTATGCTGATCCCCGACGTCGTGGGTTTCAAGCTAACCGGGAAACTGCGTGCGGGCATCACCGCAACCGACCTTGTACTTACCGTCACGCAAATGCTGCGTAAGCACGGCGTTGTCGGGAAGTTTGTCGAGTTCTATGGCGATGGCCTGGCTGATCTGCCGCTGGCCGACCGTGCCACCATTGCTAATATGGCACCGGAATATGGCGCAACCTGCGGATTTTTCCCGGTTGATGAAGTTACACTCAGCTATATGACGCTAACCGGACGCGATGCCGAGCAGGTGGCACTGGTGGAACACTATGCTAAGCGACAGGGCCTGTGGCGTAACGCCGGCGATGAACCGATTTTCACCAGTAGCCTTGCGCTCGATATGAATGATGTCGAGTCGAGCCTGGCCGGACCGAAACGTCCGCAGGATCGCGTCTCGCTGGGGGATGTGCCCGCCGCTTTCGATGCCAGCAATGAGCTGGAAGTGAACCATGCACAGAAACCGCATAAGCAGGTCGATTATACCGACAGCGAGACCGGCCTGAGCCACACGCTGACCGATGGCGCGGTGGCGATTGCGGCGATTACCTCCTGTACCAACACCTCTAACCCCAGCGTGCTGATGGCCGCAGGGTTACTGGCGAAAAAAGCGGTTGAGCGGGGATTAAAACGCCAGCCGTGGGTCAAAGCGTCGCTGGCTCCGGGTTCTAAAGTGGTCTCCGACTATCTCGCGGTCGCGCAGCTGACACCTCATCTCGATAAACTGGGTTTTAACCTTGTGGGCTACGGCTGTACGACCTGTATCGGTAACTCGGGTCCGCTGCCGGATGAGATTGAATCGGCCATCAAAGAAGGGGATTTAACGGTAGGGGCCGTCCTGTCCGGTAACCGCAACTTCGAGGGCCGTATTCATCCGCTGATTAAAACCAACTGGCTGGCATCGCCACCGCTGGTCGTCGCCTATGCGCTGGCAGGTAATATGAAAATCAACCTGCAAACCGACCCGCTCGGTCACGATCATCAGGGCAAGCCGGTATTTCTGAAAGACATCTGGCCTTCACCTGAAGAGATTGCGACCGCCGTCCAGCAGGTCACCAGCGATATGTATCACAAAGAGTACGCTGAGGTATTTAACGGCACGCCAGAGTGGCAGGCCATTAAGGTAAGTGAAGCGGCTACCTACGACTGGGATGAAGGATCAACCTACATTCGCCTGTCGCCCTTCTTTGACGACATGGAAAAAGAACCTAAGCCGGTTCAGGATATTCATGGCGCGCGCCTGCTGGCGATTCTTGGTGATTCGGTCACCACTGACCACATCTCGCCAGCCGGTAGCATCAAAGCGGAAAGTCCGGCCGGTCGCTATCTGCTGTCCCACGGCGTGGAGCGGAATGATTTTAACTCCTACGGTTCACGGCGCGGCAACCACGAAGTGATGATGCGCGGGACCTTTGCGAATATCCGTATTCGAAATGAAATGGTGCCTGGCGTGGAAGGGGGTTACACCAAACACTACCCCAGCGGTGAGCAGTTGGCCATTTATGACGCGGCGATGAAATATCAGGCTGACGGCATTCCCCTGGCGGTGATTGCGGGTAAAGAGTACGGTTCAGGATCGAGCCGTGACTGGGCGGCGAAAGGGCCGCGTTTGCAAGGCGTCCGCGTGGTAATTGCGGAATCCTTCGAACGTATTCACCGTTCCAACCTGATTGGTATGGGGATTTTGCCGCTGGAGTTCCCTCAGGGCGTAACGCGTAAAACGTTAGGTCTGAAAGGGGATGAGGCGATAGATGTGGAAAACCTGGCGCAGCTTAAACCCGGATGCACCGTTTCTGTCACGCTAACGCGCGCAGATGGCAGTCAGGAGAAGCTGGATACGCGTTGCCGTATTGATACCGGTAATGAACTGACCTATTACCGAAACGACGGTATTCTGCACTACGTAATTCGTAACATGCTGAACTGATAAATCAGCCGGGGAAACCCGGCTGTTTCATTCAGGACTTCGGCAGAAGATGACCCATTTTTTCTGCCTTGGTATCAAGATAGTGCGCATTCTCAGGATTGCGCCCGACAACCAACGGCACCCGCTCAACAATATTGATCCCGGCTTCACCCAGAATTTCCACTTTCCGTGGATTGTTAGTGAGCAGCCGAACTTCATTTACGCCCAGTAATTTAAACATATCGGCACACAGCGTGAAGTCACGTTCGTCAGCGGCAAAGCCCAACTGATGATTGGCTTCAACGGTGTCGTAGCCTTTATCCTGCAACGCATAGGCACGAATCTTGTTCAGCAGGCCGATGTTACGACCTTCCTGGCGGTGATAGAGCAGTACACCGCGGCCTTCTTCAGCAATGGCATTCAGGGCCGCTTCAAGTTGGAAGCCGCAGTCGCAACGCAGGCTGAACAGCGCATCGCCAGTCAGACACTCGGAATGAACACGAGCCAGGACTGGTTGATTATCGTTAATATCGCCAAAGACCAAGGCAACATGGTCATGACCGGTTGCCAGTTCTTCAAAACCTACCATCAGGAAATCTCCCCATGGCGTGGGCAGTTTGGCTTCTGCCACCCGTTTAAGCTGCATGTGACTCTCCAGAACCCTCAAAGGATGCACTATCATCATAATAGTGCACAGGCCGATGCGGCCCGACAAACGTGGAATATTGTGCCACAACCGCGAGGCAGGCTGTTAATCTGTGTAAACGATTGTTGTGATAAAGCACGATTATCTAATCTTAAAAGGTTATGTTATTCTTTTTTAAGCTAAAGTTATGCTTTCGCAACAGGTTTTTACCGGGAAAAAGGAAAAGGGATGATTAAAATCTTTCAACGGACGCTGGCGGGAATGCTGCTGCTGCTTATTATGCCGGTTGCAGTATGGTTGTCCGGTTGGCAATGGCAGCCTGGCGAAAGTAATACCTTTCTTAAGGTCTTGTTCTGGATGACCGAAACGGTCACACGACCGTGGGGAATGCTGACCAGCCTGATTTTAAGCGCGTGGGCGCTGTGGTGCCTGCGTTTCAGGCTCAAACCGGCGCTGCTGCTCCTGGTGATCATGAATGCCACCATCCTGGCCGGTCAATACACAAAATCCTTTATCAAAGAGCAGGTGCAGGAACCCCGGCCCTATGTCGTCTGGCTGGAGAAAACCCACGGGCTGGACGACAAGACCTTTTACCAACTGAATCGTGAGCAACGTGGCCAGCGCGTCACGGCGCTGATTGCGGATGAATCCCATATTCCGGGCTGGTTGAAAAAGCACTGGGCCTTTGAAACAGGGTTTGCCTTCCCGTCGGGACACACGATGTTTGCCGCCAGTTGGGCCTTACTGGTCATCGGTTTACTTTGGCCACGCCGGCATTACAAAACGATTGTGCTTGTCGGACTCTGGGCGACAGGCGTCATGGGCAGTCGCCTGCTGCTGGGCATGCACTGGCCGCGCGATCTGGCCGTGGCAACATTCATTTCCTGGGTGTTTGTCGTGGTGGCAACCTGGCTTGCTCAACGCTTCTGTGGGCCGCTCAGCCTGCCACCGGAAGAGAAGCAGGAGGTGGCTGAACGGGAACAAGGATTGTAATTGCGCCGTTCAGCACCATATCTTTATCTTGAAACTGAGCAAAAGCTCTTCGTCTGATGCGGCCGGGAGCAGTATTTTTGCCGTAATTTTGGCATAATTCTATTCGACAACCTCACAACGGGATGCACTGTGAAATATTTGCTGATTTTTTTAGTGGTTTTGGTCATTTTTATCATTTCCGTGACCCTTGGCGCGCACAACGACCAGGTTATCACCTTTAACTATCTGCTGGCGCAGGGTGAATTCCGTATCTCTACGTTACTGGCAACGCTTTTCGGCGTCGGTTTTTTGCTGGGATGGGTTATCTGCGGACTCTTCTGGTTACGTCTTCGGGTCTCTCTGGCCAATGCACAACGTAAAGTTAAGCGCCTGCAGACTCAGATTGATCAGAGCACGCCAGCGCCTGTCGGTAAACCGCTACCGCCGGCCGCGCAGGAATAAGTCTCCATGTTAGAGCTGCTGTTTCTGTTACTTCCTGTCGCCGCTGCCTATGGTTGGTACATGGGCCGCCGAAGCGCGCAGCAGGATAAGCAACAGGAATCAAACCGCCTGTCTCGTGACTACGTCGCAGGGGTAAACTTTTTACTCTCCAACCAGCAGGATAAAGCGGTCGATCTGTTTCTTGACATGCTCAAGGAAGACAGCGGCACGGTTGAAGCGCACCTGACCCTTGGCAACCTGTTCCGTTCGCGCGGTCAGGTTGACCGCGCCATTCGAATTCATCAGTCTTTAATGGAAAGCGCGTCGCTAAGCTACGAACAACGCTTGCTGGCCATCCAGCAACTGGGGCGTGACTATATGGCAGCAGGTCTTTATGACCGCGCCGAAGACATGTTCAAACAGCTGACGGATGAGACAGATTTCAGGATCGGTGCACTGCAACAGCTGTTGCTTATTCATCAGGCAACCAGCGACTGGGTTCAGGCTATCGAGGTGGCTGAGCGGCTGGTGAAACTGGGCAAAGACAAGCAGAAGGGTGAGATTGCCCATTTTTATTGCGAACTCGCGCTGCAGGCCATGAGCAGCGACGATCTCGACAGGGCGATGACCCTGTTGAAAAAGGGGGAGTCAGCCGATCGTCAGAGCGCACGCGTCTCGATTATGATGGGGCGCATCCTGATGGAGAAAGGGGAGCATGCCAAAGCTATCGAGCATCTGCAGCGTGTTCTGGATCAGGATAAAGAGCTGGTCAGTGAAACGCTGCCGATGTTGGAAACCTGTTTTCAGCGTCTTAATCAGCCCGACGCCTGGGCCGCATTTCTTAAACGCTGTGTGGAAGAGAACACCGGCGCCGCGGCGGAACTGTATCTTTCCGCGATTCTGGAGCAGGAGCAGGGCGCGGAAGCGGCGCAAAACTACATCAATAACCAGTTACAGCGTCACCCCAACATGCGCGTATTCCATCGTCTGATGGAGTTTCACCTGCATGAAGCGGAGGATGGTCGTGCTAAAGAGAGCCTGATGGTGCTGCGCGATCTGGTCGGCGAGCAAATCCGCACGAAACCACGTTATCGCTGCCAGAAATGCGGCTTTACGGCTCATGCGCTCTACTGGCACTGTCCGTCATGCCGGACCTGGTCATCAGTCAAACCGATTCGCGGACTGGATGGGCAATAACCTGTTGGTTATTGTCTTCGGTTTTCAATGCTTTTTAGTTACAACATACTAAAATTGTTAATTGCAGAAATTGCCTGACCTCCGTGCGTTTATCGCCTGGCAGCGCAACAGGGATTGTGATGCGAAAAGCGGGCAGGTAGAATGCGTGCCGTTTGTCTAACGCGCCAGCAGGTGCCTACCGCAGAGGAAATAGCATGGCCTTATCCCAGACTTCACCGGTGTTAGTGGCGCTTGATTACCACGATATGAACAGCGCACTGCATTTTGTCGATCAGATAGAGCCGGGCAGCTGCCGCCTGAAAGTGGGCAAAGAAATGTTCACATTGTTCGGCCCACAGCTGGTAAAAACCCTGCAACAGCGTGGATTTGAGATCTTTCTCGACCTGAAATTTCACGATATCCCCAATACCACCGCCCGCGCGGTCGCTGCTGCCGCCGATCTTGGCGTCTGGATGGTGAACGTTCATGCGAGCGGTGGGGCGCGCATGATGAATGCCGCCCGTGAAGCGCTTCTTCCCTATGGTGAGCAGGCGCCGTTACTGATTGCCGTCACCGTGCTGACCAGCATGGATGCCGAAGATTTACTGGGCCTGGGCATCACGCTGTCTCCCGCAGAGCAGGCTGAACGCCTGGCAAAACTCACGCGCGAATGCGGTCTTGATGGGGTTGTCTGCTCCGCACATGAAGCCGCGCGGTTCAAACAGGCGATCGGTCATGATTTTAAGCTGGTTACTCCCGGCATTAGGCCTCAGGGAAGCGACGCGGGCGATCAGCGCCGCGTTATGACGCCACAGCAGGCCCGCCTTGCTGGCGTCGATTATATGGTAATAGGACGTCCCATTACGCAGTCAGCGGACCCCGCAGCGACGCTTAAGGCGCTGTTGCAGGATTTGGAGAGCGTAAAATGAGTCGCGATAATCCCTTGGTGTATTCAACCGACGCTGGCCGTATCACTCAGCCCGAACAAAAGGCGGAACGGCCCAAAGGTGACGGCATTGTTCGCATTCAGCGCCAGACCAGCGGACGCAAAGGCAAAGGTGTCTGCCTGATTTCTGGCGTCGATATGGATGAGGCAGCACTGAATCAGCTGGCCGCTGAACTGAAGAAAAAATGCGGTTGTGGCGGGTCGGTGAAAGAGGGCGTGATCGAAATCCAGGGCGACAAGCGCGATTTATTAAAAAGCCTGCTGGAAGCCAAAGGGATGAAGGTAAAACTGGCTGGGGGTTGAAAGAAGAAACCGGACTACAAGGTAGCCCGGTTTTTTATTATGTAGATGCGCTGCGTAGCCGTGATTTATTTTTATAGCGTGCTTAGTGAACCTGGTGACCGATAATACCACCCACAGCTGCACCACCCACGGTACCCAGCGCGCTGCCGTTGGTTAATACAGAGCCACCAATTGCGCCGGCACCTGCGCCAATCGCAGTGTTACGGTCGCGTTTAGACCAGTTCGAACAGCCGCTTAACGCCACAACCAGCGTGGTCGCAAGGACAGCGGCGGTCACTTTTTTCATTGTAATTGTCATGAACTTCTCCTTTATTGTGTATGCAGATGCAACACAGTAAGTATAGCTGTGAAATTTTTTTCAGGCCGCCTGTGAGGCATGATTACCGCATCCTTTCAGTATAAAAATGCCAGACACCATGGACAATCTGCTTGTAGCGGCTGAAAAGCATCATTAACAGATGGACCTGTCTGATGCCTGACAGAATTCTATTCATTTTGCAGAATTTCCGAAGATGGAAAATTCTTAATTCGCGACACAATTTTTCATTCACAGCCATTTTCCGCTGCTTTTTAGCTATTTGCTCCATAACGTTTTTTCTGCCTGCTCCGCACACTATGAAAACCCTTCTCAGCAGGAGAAAAAAATGCTGGAGCACCTTAAACAACAGGTTCTGGAAGCCAACCTGGATCTCCCCAAATACAACCTTGTCACCTTCACATGGGGAAACGTCAGCGCGATTGACCGTGAGCAAGGTCTGTTAGTGATTAAACCTTCTGGCGTCAGTTACGATGTCATGAAAATGGAGGACATGGTGGTGGTCAACCTGGCGACCGGCGAGGTGGTGGAAGGCGAAAAACGGCCTTCATCCGATACGGCTACGCACCGGGCACTCTACCTGGCCTGGCCTGAGGTTGGCGGAATCGTCCATACGCATTCACGTCATGCCACCATCTGGGCGCAGGCCGGACGTGCCATCCCCGCGTGGGGCACCACCCACGCGGACGACTTTTACGGTGAGATTCCCTGCACCCGAGCCATGCGCGATGAAGAAATCAAAAATCAGTATGAGTGGAATACGGGGGAGGTGATCATTGAAACCTTCGCCGAGCGAGGACTTTCTCCTTCGGCCATTCCTGCCGTGCTGGTGAATTCTCACGGGCCTTTCGCCTGGGGCAAAGACGCACATGCGGCCGTCCACAGTGCAGTGGTACTGGAAGAAGTGGCTTACATGGGATTGTTTAGCCAGCAGCTCACGGCCGGGCTGCCTCCCATTCAGCAGACCCTGCTTGATCTGCACTATTTGCGCAAACACGGTGAAAATGCCTGGTACGGCCAGAAATAATGCCTGGGGCGCAGCGGTGCCAGCGGCCAGAAATAATGCCTGGGGCGCAGCGGTGCCTGCGTCCCGAAATGGCTCGTGATGAGCGAGCCTTAAGGGAAGGACAGTCCCATCAATGCCGGTTATAGGTTCGCGCCTTTCCGTGGTAAAGGCTGCGGATATCAAGAAAGTCTACTAATCATTTAAAGGTGGTGCATCGGGGATCACTCTGGAATTTATGTTGTAAATCAATCTCTCATTTGGTCTGGCCTCACTCTGGATTAGGCTGATGTGGCGCAATTAGCGCATCAAAATAATAGAGGATGAGACAATGACCGTGATTAACCAACCCACATGCAGACTGTTTTCCGAAGCCGGACAAACCACGCAGTTAGTTGCCTATTACGAGGAAGGACGTCGCACCATGTGGATGATGTTGCGCGCCCAGCCACGACCCAGTTTTAATCATGAGTTGATTGAAGAGATCATGAATCTGAGTTACACGGCGCAGCGATCGGGCTTACCTATCGACTTCTGGGTCACCGGCTCGTTAGTTCCACAAATGTTTAATGCCGGTGGCGATCTGCGCTTTTTTGTGGAATGTATCCGCAACAACCGGCGCGAAGCGTTACGTGCTTATGCCCGTGCCTGCGTTGACTGCATCCACTCGGCGGCGCGCGGATTTGACACCGGCGCGGTAACGCTGGCGATGATTGAAGGCAGTGCGTTAGGCGGCGGTTTTGAAGCCGCGCTTGCCCATCACTTTATTCTGGCGCAAAACAATGCGCGGATGGGTTTTCCGGAAATCGCCTTTAACCTGTTTCCCGGAATGGGCGGCTACTCATTAGTCGCGCGGCGTTCGGGCATGAAACTGGCTGAAGAGCTGATTATGGAAGGCGAATCGCACAGTGCCGAATGGTATGAAACCCGTGGTCTGGTCGATAAGGTTTTCCAGCCGGGCGACAGCTACCGCGCCACCCGCACCTTTATCGATACGTTGCGACCTAAGCTCAATGGCGTACGCGCCATGCTAAAGGCGCGCCAGCGGGTACTGCAGCTGTCACGCGCGGAACTGATGGATATCACCGAGGACTGGGTAGATTATGCATTCACGCTCGAAGCGAAGGATATTGCCTATATGGAACGTTTAGTCCAGTTACAAAACCGCCATAGCGCATCACTGCGTAAAGCGGGTTAGATAATTACACGCGGGCAGGATGCTGAGCCAGCCAGTGCCCAAACTGATCGGCGGGCATTGGTTTTGCGTAAAAATAGCCTTGCCGCCCATCGACGCCGCTTTTTAACACAAAGGCTTCTTCATCGACGGTTTCAATACCTTCGGCAATCACCTGCAAATCAAGCGCCTTCGCTACCGCAACAATCGCCCTGACGAGTGACTGAGAAACGGGACGTTTATTCACATTACGGATAAAGCTTTGATCCAGTTTGATGGCATTAATAGGGACGCGCGCCAGCTGTGAAAGGGAGGAATAACCGGTGCCAAAGTCATCAAGGTGAATCTGGGCACCCAGTTCCTGAAATTTACGCATCAGCTTGAGCGCTTCGGCTTCATTCTCAATCAGGCAGCTTTCCGTCAGTTCGATATCCACCGGGCACTCGGTTAAACCGGCATCCGTCAGGGCTTGTTTCAGGTCACTGTAGATTGTCTGGTCGAGTAACTGGCGCGCCGAGACATTAACCGCGACGCGCAGATAAATATTCTGCTCCCGCCAGGCAATAATTTGCTTCAGCACGTTAAGCATGACCCAGCGACCCAGTGGCACGATCAGCCCGGATTCTTCCGCGTAGGGAATAAATTCCCCGGGTGAAACCAGCCCGCGCTCGGGTGAGTTCCAGCGAACCAGCGCTTCCGCACTGCGCACTTTACCGTCAGCATCCACTTTGGGCTGGTAGTGCACTAATAAATGGTCTTGCTCCAGCGCTTTACGCAGGTTGGTGTCGAGCCAGAGATATTCAAAAACCCGGCGGTTCATCTCTTCGGCAAAAACACAATAGCTGCCACGGTTGTTCTCTTTGGCGTGATACATCGCCGTATCAGCGTTACGAATCAGACACTCACGGTCCTCTCCATGTAGCGGGGCCAGGGCGATCCCGACGGAGCAGCCGCTGTAAACCTCGATGAGGCCGATGCGGAAAGGCTGACGCAGGCGATCGAGAATGCGCGTAGCCATTGCTTCCAGCGCAGCCTGACTGGTGTGCTCAGCCAGCACCACAAACTCGTCACCGCCCAGCCGTCCAAGCGTCTGGTTCTTGCTCAGACAGCTCAGAATCGCCAGGGAAACGGCCTGCAACAGTTGATCGCCGAACATATGACCGTAGGCATCATTCACTTTTTTGAAATTATCTAAATCCAGGTAGACCACGCCGGTTTCACTTCCCTCAGCCCGCTCCAGCGCATGGCTGATTTGCTGGTGAATCGCGTGGCGATTGGGCAGGCCAGTGATGCCATCCGTGTTAGCCATCACGCGCAGGCGCTCCTGCGCACGGCGTTCTTCCGTAATATCCGTTCCTGAACAGATGAGGAAAATTTCATTTTTACCGCTGCCACTGTGAACAAACTTATTACGAAAAAGAAACAGTCGCTGTCCTTTCATCGTCTTGATCCAGCGTTCCACTTCGTAGGAATTTCCATCGCGAAAGAACCCTGCGATGTTCCTGCGTGAGGCCGCGGCTTCCTGTTTGGTCATAAACAGCTGGAAAACATTACGGCCGATCACATCCTGTTCATACAGGCCGGTATACTCTTCGCTGAGGCGGTTAAAGCGTTGAATGTTGCCGCGCTGATCAAGGATAACGATGACCGAGTTGGCCTCCGACACGACCTGTTCAGCAAATGACAGGCCCAGCGTCAGATCGCGCGCCACCGCCGACGTATCGCCCCATGCCGAAGCGGTGCCCGCCCACACGGACTGGTTGATCCGCCGGCCAACAAAATGCATGGCGACCTGCTCGCCGTGAATCGTTAACGTCAGATTAATACTGGAAGTAATAACGGGCATCGCGCGCAATAAACTGCACTGGCCGGGCGTCAGTGGCACAGCAACGCTGGTGTTCGATGATTCATCTAAGGCAAAAAGCAGCGCATCACTGTCTGCGGTTAATCGCCAATGAGGGCTGGTTGTACCAAACAAGGTATACAACAACGATTGCCCTTGTTCATCGGTCATGGTCACTCCCTCCAGGAAGTACATTGCTGGCGTTATCTCGTTATTTTAGCAACAGTATTCATCAACTGACGCCAGCACAAGACGAAACTGTATTTATTTTGCTTTCCAGAAAAAACGGGCAGAAAAAACCCCGCCGAAGCGGGGCACACTTTCTGTTCAGCACGGACATTTTCCCAGCTTACCGGCCTGGCTGGGGAAGCGGGCATCCAGACAATAACGATGAAAGTCCCGCTCGCTCATCGGCGCAATGTCAGGATGATGTTGCCGCATATGCTGCAGGTATTTCGGGTAATCCTGCACGCCGACCATCAAACGAAAACTTTGCTGAAGTCCCTGCCACAGCGCTCGCCAGCGAAAACCCACGGGTTTTGGCCTGGAAAGCAACGTGCAGCGCATTATATGCCAGCGACCCTGTGGGCGCGCTACGCGATGGATGCTGTCAACCATGACGAAGCTCCTTACGTAAGGATATGTCTGACTCATGCGTAGTGGGCACATCGCTACGCAGCGCGCGACGAATGACAAAGAAGGCCGCAATCAGCATCGTAACGGCAACCAGCATAAAGAACCCGCACAGGGCAGCATTAATCTGGTTACTGAATACGATGGTTTGCATATCGGCCACGGTTTTCGCGGGGGCGATGATCACGCCATCATCCAGGCCTTTTCGGAATTTATTGGCCTGAGCAAGAAAACCAATTGACGGTTTTTCGTGGAAAATTTTTTGCCAACCCGCTGTCATCGACGTAATAAAGAGCCAGATAGTGGGCAGAATCGTCACCCACGCATAGCGCTGCTTTTTCATCTTAAACAGCACGACCGTGCCCAGAATCAGCGCCATCGATGCCAGCATCTGATTACCAATACCAAACAGTGGCCACAACGTGTTAATCCCGCCCAGAGGATCGATCACGCCCTGATAAACGAAGAAACCCCAACCTGCGACGGCGACGGTCGTGCCGGAAAGGTTGCCGAGCCATGAGCGGTTATTGGCCAGTGAAGGCACAACCGTACCGACCAGATCCTGCACCATAAACCGGCAAGCGCGCGTACCGGCATCCACGGCGGTTAAGATAAACAAGGCTTCAAATAAGATGGCAAAGTGATACCAGAAGGCCATCATCGCGCGGCTGTTGAACACCTCCGTAATGATGTGCGCCATGCCGACCGCAAAGGTTGGCGCGCCCCCGGCGCGTGACAGAATTGAGGCTTCTCCCACGTCTCTGGCGATACCGCTTAACATTTCAGGTGTGACGACAAAGCCCCAGCCGTTAATCACCTGAGCGGCATTTTCTACCGTAGTGCCAATCAGTGCAGCAGGGGCGTTCATCGCAAAGTAAACGCCTGGGTCCAGCACGGAGGCGCATATCAGCGCCATGATTGCCACAAACGACTCCATCAGCATCGCGCCGTAACCGATAAAGCGAATATGGCTTTCACGCTCAATCAGCTTCGGCGTGGTGCCGCTGGAGACCAGCGCATGGAAGCCGGAGATGGCGCCACAGGCAATGGTGATAAACAGGAACGGGAACAGGGCGCCGGAAAAAACCGGGCCTGAGCCATCAATAAATTTGGTCACAGCGGGCATTTTCAGTTCTGGCATGGCAAAGACGATGCCAACGGCCAGCCCGACAATTACGCCGATTTTCAGGAAAGTAGACAGGTAATCTCTGGGAGCCAGCAGCAGCCAGACCGGCAGCACCGAGGCGATAAAACCATAGATGACCAGTACCCAGGTCAGAGAGGTGCCTTTCAGTGTGAAGAACGGGCCCCAGTAAGGATGCTGAGCCACATCACCACCGTAGATAATGGCCGCCATCATCAGCACAAAACCGATCAAGGAGACTTCGGCGATCTTACCCGGGCGCAGAAAGCGCATGTAAATGCCCATAAACAGGGCGATAGGAATCGTTGCTGCAATGGTGAACAGCCCCCACGGGCTGTTCGCAAGGGCTTTAACCACCACCAGCGCCAGCGCGGAGAGAATGATGATCATCACGCCCAGCGCACCCAGCATGGTAATAACCCCGGCAAAGGCGCCCAGCTCCTGACGGGCCATTTCACCTAAGGAACGGCCGTCACGTCGCGTAGAGATAAACAGGATCAGAAAGTCCTGCACCGCGCCCGCCATCATAACCCCAATCAGGATCCAGATCGTGCCTGGCAGAAAGCCCATCTGGGCCGCCAGAATAGGGCCGACCAGCGGCCCGGCGCCCGCGATCGCCGCAAAGTGGTGACCGAACAGCACCCACTTATTGGTGGGAACATAGTCAAGACCATCGCTGAGGCGCTCGGCGGGGGTAAGACGGCGATCGTCCAGTTCAAAAATGTTGCGGGCGATAAACAGGCTGTAAAAACGATAAGCGATGCTGTAACAGGCTACGGCGGCAATCACCAGCCAGACTGCGTTGACGTGCTCGCCGCGGTTAAGCGCCAGCATCGCGAACGCACCCGCGCCAATTAACGCCACTGCCAGCCAGAGCACGCCGTTTTTGACGTTCTTCATAACTCACTCCTTGTAGAGACCGAATGGAAGGCGATCGGATACAACGAGCTAACGTTAATGTAATGTAATGTAAGTGGAAGTTAATAAAGATAAAACTGTGAAGCGTGGAGCAAATTTAACGCGAAGATACAGGGGCCGGCGGAGGAAAAAAGACCGTCGGAGCAGGCTGTGCTGTTCCGACGGTGGTATCTTAGGCGGCAGGGCGTGCAACGACACTGCGTGTTTCCATGCGAACTTCCGCAATGGTCACGTCAATCACGTCAGATACGCGGTAAACCACGTCACCTTTAATCTGTACCGTACCGCTTTCCTGGCTGCACACCAGCTCATCGCGCACCGCATGCAGGAACGGCGCAGGAATAAACGCGACGGCGCCATTTTCCAGCAGACGGACGCGCATGCCACCACGCGATACATCAATGATTTCTGCGCTAAACTTGCGGTCAGTTGCGGCAAACGGCGACAGATAGCGGGCATAAAGCCAGTCACCCACGTCGCGCTCGGCCATGCGGTTTAGACGACGACGCTCGCTCATGGTGACTGTCAGCGCATCGTCCGGACGGCCGATGGGTTCGCCGCGCACGATCGCCTTCAGCAGACGATGGTTGATCATATCGCCAAACTTACGAATCGGTGAGGTCCAGGTGGCATAGGCTTCCAGCCCCAAACCAAAGTGCGGGCCCGGCTCGGTGGTGATCTCTGCATAGGTCTGGAAACGACGAATGCGGCTGTCGAGGAACTGAGTAGGCTGCGCATCCAGCTCACGACGCAGTACGCGGAAACCGTCGAGCGTGGTGATCGCCTGCGGATCGGCCGTGATGCCGTGAGTTGCCAGGACAGCGGCGGCCTGTTCGGCGTTTGCTGCGTCAAAACCGGCATGGACGTTGTAGATACCAAAGCCCAGCTTTTCGCGCAGCACGTTGGCGGCACAGATGTTCGCCAAAATCATCGCTTCTTCAACCATCCGGTTCGCTATGCGGCGCGGTTCGGCGACGATTTCCAGCACTTCGCCTTTTTCGCCCAGCAGGAAACGATAGTCCGGGCGATCTTTAAACACCAGCGCGTGCTTTTGACGCCACTCGGCGCGTGACAGGCACAGGCGGTGCAGCAGACGAATCTGGTCAGCAATCGCGTCGCTCTGTGGTTGCCATTCGCCACTGTTTTCCAGCCAGTCTGAAACCTCGTCGTACACCAGCTTGGCTTTGGACTCGATCCAGGCCGCAAAGAACTGCACATCGTCCGCCAGGCTTCCATCCTGAGCCACGGTCACGCGGCAGGCCAGAACCGGCCGACGCACGTCAGGGCGCAGCGAGCAGACATCGTCAGACAGCTCGCGCGGCAGCATGGGAATATTGAAGCCCGGCAGGTAGTTGGTAAAGGCACGCTGCGCCGCCAGCTTATCCAGCTCGCTGCCTTCGGCAACATAAGCGGTCGGATCGGCAATGGCGATAGTGAGACGCAGGGCGCCATCGTCCAGCGCTTCAGCATACAGCGCATCGTCCATATCTTCCGTGCTGGCGCTGTCGATGGTCACAAAATCCAGCGCGGTCAGGTCTTCACGCGTCAGGCTTTCGTCCAGCATCTCGCCAAAGCCGATTTCTGGCGCTTCGCGCTCCAGATTATGACGTGACAGTGTCACCCACCACGGTGCAAGGTGGTCGTCGGCTTTAACGATAAATTCGGTGAGTTCGGCATAAAAGCCACGGTCGCCTTTTAAGGGATGGCGACGCATTTCTGCCACGGCCCAGTCGCCATTCTGGAAATCATGGCTCAGTCCACGGACCGGACGACACTGAATCGCGTCTTTGAGCAGAGGATGATCGGGCACGATAGAAAGGCGGTCATCTTTTTTCTGCACGCGGCCAACAAAACGGCTCAGAAAGGGCTCGACCAGCGTTTCAGGCTCGGCACTTTCGCGATCTTTATCGCTGTGGACGATGGCAACGATACGGTCGCCATGCATCACTTTTTTCATCTGTGGCGGCGGGATGAAATAACTTTTCTGTGCATCGACTTCCAGAAAGCCGAATCCCTTTTCGGTGCCTTTAACAACGCCTTCTGCACGGGGCGTTTGCGAGTGAAGCTTCTCTTTAAGCTGCGCAAGCAGCGGATTATCCTGGAACATGATTTTTACGTTTCGTGGCCTAATAGCGGCTGACAGTTTTACGCGAATCGGGGTCTCGCGGCAAGGCAAAAAGCCGGACGAACCGGCTTTTTGCCTGGAGAAAAGCCTGAATCAGGCGATGCGTTGGGTTGCCAGCGCCTGCGTCAGTTCGAGCTTAACCGGCACGGATTTTGAGGTGGGCGTGCCGCTGATATCACCGAAGCTGTTTAACGGAACCAGCGGGTTGGTTTCAGGATAGTAGGCGGCCAGGTTGCCGCGAGGAATGTTATAAGGCACCAGCTTGAAGCCGCTGACGCGACGCGTGACGCCATCATTCCACAGCGTTTCAATATCCACATTCTGCCCTTCGTTGAACCCTAATTCAGCCATGTCATCGGGGTTGATAAAGACGACTTCGCGCTGACCGTAAACGCCGCGATAGCGGTCGTCGAGACCGTAGATCGTCGTGTTGTACTGATCGTGCGAACGCAGCGTTTGCAGCGTGAAGGGCACGTCCTGATCCAACTGCGGAAACAGCGAGTGGGGCAGCGCAGCAGGGCTAAACTCAGCCTTGCCGGTCGGCGTATTAAAACGCAGTTCTGCCGCCGCGTTGCCAAGATAGAACCCGCCAGGCTGATCGCATTTGGTATTGAAGTCGGCAAAACCCGGAATCGTTGCCGCGATATGATCGCGAATCAGGTTGTAATCCGCCGCCAGATCTAACCACTTCACCTTGTCATCGCCGAGAACCGCGTGAGCAATACTCGCCACAATTGAGGTTTCAGAACGCTGCGTTTCCGCCAACGGAATCCCCACGCCTTCAGAGGCATGAACCATGCTGAAGGAGTCTTCGACCGTAATGAACTGGTTACCCGTAGCCTGCAGATCGCGCTCGGTGCGGCCCAGCGTAGGCAGAATCAGTCCTTCATGACCCGGCACGAGGTGGCTGCGGTTAAGCTTGGTGCTGATGTGCACCGTCAGACCACAACGGGACAAGGCTTCTTCGGTGCGCGGAGAATCCGGTGCCGCCGCTGCGAGGTTGCCCCCGAGCGCGATAAGCACTTTGATTTCATCACGCAGCATGGCGTTGAGCGCTTCAACAGTATTGTGGCCTGCAGCACGCGGGGGTTCGAAGCCAAAGTGCTGACCCAGCGCGTCGAGGAAAGGCTTAGCCGGTTTTTCATCAATGCCCATGGTGCGGTTACCCTGAACATTACTGTGACCGCGAACAGGACACAGGCCCGCCCCTTTTTTGCCTAACTGCCCAAACAGCAGCTGCAGGTTGGTGATTTCACGCACGGTATCAACCGAATGCTTGTGTTGGGTGATGCCCATCGCCCAGGTGCAAATAACCCGATCGGCACTCTGATAAATTGCCGCCGCTTCGCGGATTTGCGCCTCTGTCAGGCCGGACTGCGCCACAATCTGCATCCAGTCGGTGTTATCAACCGCATCAAAATAGGCCTCAACGCCATGGGTTTTGGCATTCAGGAAAGCCTGGTCGAACAGGCCGCTTTCGCCTGCCGCAAGGCGTGCACGATGCGTTTCCAGCAGGGTTTTCACCATGCCGCGAACGGCAGCCATATCACCGCCCAGATGCGGCTGGTAATAGGCAGAGCTTATGGTGCCCGCTTTAGACGTGACAATTTCCAGCGGCTTTTGCGGATCGGCAAAACGTTCCAGACCGCGCTCGCGTAGCGTGTTAAAGGTCACGATTTTTGCGCCATGGTCGGCGGCGTGACGCAGGCTGTGCAGCATGCGCGGATGGTTTGTCCCTGGATTTTGGCCAAAGACAAAAATGGCATCGGCATGGTCAAAATCGTCAAGACGGATGGTGCCTTTACCCACGCCAATGCTGCGTTTCAGGCCCGCACCGCTTGCCTCGTGACACATATTGGAGCAGTCCGGGAAGTTATTGGTGCCCAACATGCGGCCGAACAGCTGATAAAGCCACGAGGCTTCATTACTGGCGCGACCAGAGGTGTAAAGCTCCATCTGATCCGGGTTATCCATCGCTTTAATATGTTGTGCGATGAGCGCAAAGGCATCATCCCAGCTGATGGGTTCGTAATGATCGCTTTCGGCGTTGTAGCGCAACGGATGTGTCAGGCGGCCCTGATATTCCAGAAAATAGTCGCTTTGTGCATACAGGGTTGCCACGCTGTGTTTGGCAAAAAAGTCGGTATCAACAACGCGGCGCGTGGCTTCCCAGGTGACGGCTTTCGCACCGTTTTCGCAGAAGCTAAAGGTACTTTTATTGTCATCGCCCCAGGCACAGCCCGGGCAGTCGAAGCCGCGTGCTTTGTTCATGCGCATGAGGTTACGCAAATTTTTCAGCGCAGCTTTACTGTCGAAAACAAAACGTGTGGTGGCTTCCAGTGAACCCCAGCCGCCCGCTGCGGCACGGTATGGCTTAATTTGACGCTTAAATTTCATCATGTGTGCAGGCTTATTTTTATGTTGGACGAATGTTGCAAGGATATATCCTGATGGTAAAGATTAGTGTGCTATTCACGACAAAGCTTGTCTAATTGATTGGCTTAATGGTGCGATAGCTGGCGTTTATCGTGGGGCACGCCAAGTGTGATGGTGTTCATGTTTTACCTTTTCGTAACCTTGCCATAACGGGTGTTATCGGCACATCGCGCTAATACTTGCTGTTTAAAACAGAAAAGGGCGCGACACCATGAAACAACTGACCAGCCAGATCCATGCGTTTGGCAAGGCGTTGATGATGCCGATTTCGGTGATTGCGGCGGCCGGCATCTTTCTGGGGCTGGCAGCCGCCATGCAGAATCCCGCCGTCACTGGTGAAGCCTTCGCACAGATGCAGGTTGCCCAGCTTATCATCGGGTTTATTCGCAAAGTCGCAGGCGCGCTCTTTGCTAATCTGCCGCTGTTCTTTGCCGTGGCCAGCGCCATCGGGCTGGCAAAAGCGGAAAAGCCGACGGCAGCCTTTGCCGCAGTTATCGGCTATATCGCCATGAATGTCGGCATTAACGCCACGCTGGCCGCCAGGGGCATTACCGCCGCCACGACCACACCTCAGGCGCTGCAGCAGGCCGGAATGGATCAAACCACGGCCATGATGACCTCGGCGGAATATATCCAGATGCTGGGCATTTTCACCTATAACATGAGCGTGCTGGGCGGTGTGATTGCCGGACTGCTTACCGTCATGTTGCATAACCGTTTTTATACGCAGCAGCTCCCCACAGCGATCAGTTTCTTTGGCGGACGCCGTTTTGTGCCCATCGTGACGGTGGTTTTCCTGCCGCTGATCGGCGTGCTTCTGGCGCTCGTCTGGCCCACTATCGGTGAAGGTATTGCCTGGGTAGGACAGATGATCGGTCGGAGCGGGCAGTATGGTGCCTTCCTGCTGGGCGCTTCAGAACGTATTCTGATCCCGACGGGCCTGCATCATATCCTGAATGAAACCGTGCGCTTTACGCCCATCGGTGGTATGGCCATCGTGGACGGGCAGACGATTGTTGGTGCGTTAAATATCTTCAATACCTCGCTGACCCATCCCGGGATGATTCCTGATGCGACGCTCCGCACCGCCACGCAGTTTCTGGCGCAGGGAAAAATACCGGTCATGATGTTTGGCCTGCCGGCCGCGGCCCTGGCGATCTATCACACCGCAAGGCCTGAGCATAAACAGCGCGTTAAGGCGCTGGTCATGGCCGGCGCGCTGACGTCCTTTACCACCGGGATCACCGAACCGCTGGAGTTCTGCTTTATTTTTGTTTCGCCGGTGCTCTATCTGCTGCATGCATTTCTAACGGGCCTGTCATTTATGCTGATGTCCATGCTACATCTGATGATTGGTAACGTGCAGGGCGGCATTATCGATCTGGTGGTCTTCGGCGTGCTGGGTGGCAGTAAAACCCACTGGTGGTGGACGCTGGTGCTTGGGGCAATCTACGCACCGGTTTATTACTACGCGTTTCGTTATGTGATTACGCGCATGCATGTCGAAACGCCCGGGCGGGAAACGGACGATGAAAAACCCCAGCTTGTTGAAGCCAGCGAGCGCACTAACGTGATCATCAGCGGACTGGGCGGGGCGGCCAATATAGAGGATGTCGATTGCTGCTTCACACGTTTGCGGGTTCGCGTCAAAGACATGAAAGAAGTGGTGGATCAGACGTTAATGCGTACCGGCGCGAATGGTATTAACCGCGTGAGCGAACAGGATGTGCAGGTGATTTATGGCCCACAGGTTGAGAAAATCGCACAAGAGGTGAAATCAGCGTTGGGCGTCGGATAATCCCCCTTCACCCGGCAAAGGTGCGAGCACGGTGCCTTTGCCGTTTGTCACTCCTGTGCATTGCCCGCCTTCCTGCTCACTGTCCACTGTCCCCTTAAAGCGCGCCTCCGCGACAATCCATACGCTTGTAACAAACTGGTCACAATATATAAGCAGGGCTTTATGTTTCATTTTGTGAACGGGGCTTGTACTTTACCGGTAACACTCTAAGGTAAGAGGTGAAGGTCAAATACACGCAATCAAAAGGGGGTTATTAATGGTTAAACACAGTCTGATTAAAATCGTTGAAATATCAGCAATTATATTCTTTGCGCTGGTGGTGATTTATTTACTGGCTACCGGCGTCCTGTCTTCCACAGGGATTGATCACGCCTGGCCGTATCCCACGAAGTGAGTGTCGCAACACCAGGGAAACACCAATAAAAATTACAAATAATACAATGTTAAGATCAACAATAACCCCAATCTATTGCCCACATGGGGCGTTCTCCACTTGATTGTCTGATGTACCGCCGTCTTAATAGCGCTTCCACACTACGCCGCATGCACGAAACCGCAAGCGCCCGCGATCTCTTTACCACAATGCTATCTCCGACTGGCAATCTGTTAACCCATCGGCACATAATAGGTGTTCATTAGAACGGTGTGACGGCGGGTAAAAGAAAATCGATATCAAGCAACTCATCTATCTCTGTAATCTCGAACGCGAACGCCATTTTGGTCGTGCCGCCGAAGCCAGCTTTGTCAGCCAGCCAACCTTATCGATGCGGTTAAAAAACCTGGAGCGTGAACTGGGCCTGTCGCTGATCAACCGCAGTAACAACTTTGCCGGTTTCACGCCGGAGGGCGACAGGGTGCTGGCATGGGCACGGGAAATCGTTTCGGTTTATCAGGGGCTGAAGCTGGAGGTCGAGTCGTTAAAACACGGCGTGAACGGTACGCTTCGCCTGGGTGTGGTCCCGCAGTGCAGCGTTTCGTTGGCAGAGCTGTTAAAAGCGGTGCAGGCTCGCTATCCGCAGCTGGATTACCGCATTGCCGTGTTAAGTGCCGATCAACTGCTGGACGCGCTGAACAGCCACACGGTTGATGTCGGCATTGGCTTTTTTGAAATGGCGACGCTGCGGGAACTGCATTTTCAGGCATCGCTGCTGGCGGATAGCGGCGTTGAGGCGGTTTTTCATCCCGCCCATTTCCCCCCGTTATGCGCCCATGAAACGCTTGACCTGCAAACGCTGGCGCAGCAGCCGCTGTGTCTGGCGGAGCCAACCCGTTATTTTCGCCGCTATCTGGATATGACGTTTCGCGATGCTGCGCTGGTGCCGCGCGTGGTGGTTGAAAGCGCCTCTGTCATGCAGCTGTTGCAGTGTACCCAGGTCGGTCTGGGTGTTCTGATCTCGCCACGGGGCCATTTGCTGCCTGAATCCTTACACGGCCTGGAAAAGCGCACTATTTCGATGCCAAAAATGGCGCGTCAGGCCGCGCTGGTGATCGCCGAGCCTGGCCGGGCCACGCCGCTCGCACAGCATTTTTATGACGAAGCGCGAAGCTATCTTGCCAGCTAGCTGGCTTCACCGCAGGCATAAAACAAACGGCTGTTCCAGTTGGCCAGCGCGATAGCCTGTATCACGCTGAACTGCCTGGCATGCGACCAGCCAGCTTGCGCCAGCGGTTGCAGATCGAGCGCACTGACGCGCTCTGGCTGGCGGGTGAGCTGAGCGGTTAGTGTAATGACAGCCTGCTGCTCACTGTCGGTTTTCGCCTCGTCCGCCTGACTCATTCGCTTCTCTGCATCTGCAGCATGCTGCCAGATCCAGCGGCTGCCCAGTATCCGGGCGGCGGTCGCCTCCACGCTTGCGCTTGCGCCATCTTGCAGCTGTTGACGCAGGGCAAACCAGCTTTGCAGCAGCGCAGGCGCGTGAGCCAGCAGCCAGACTGTATCTTTAAGCACCTGCGCATGCTGACACGCGGCGACAGCGGCATGTTGCGCCTCGCTGGCATAGCGCGGCTCCAGCGGCGTCAGCACAGGCTGCCACGCGCAGGGCTGGGCAAACGTCGCCACATCGGCGTCAGGAGCCGGTGACATACCCGGCATCCAGCGCACCGGCCGTTCCAGCAGAGCATGAATCCCGGCGATGACGCGCGCCTGATAGCAGACAAAGCCCACCAGATGGTTAAGTGTGACGATATCGGCTTCGCTCAGCCCTACCGCATGCAGCGCGCGGATGCTCTCCGCCGTAATTAATGCGGGCTGCATCGCCAGCAGGCGGGCATATTGCGTAATTTGCGTCAGGCGATTGTTGCTTTCACGAGAGGAATCAGGACCCGGCAGGGGGTTCAGGCGGGCGGAATAGTGGTTACACAGGCGTTGAATGCCTGCCACCTGAGCCACCGTCAAGGCGGTGCTTAGCCGGTCATACAGCGTAAGCGTATGGGTCAGTGTGGTTTCAATCTGGTCGGGAAACAGCTGGTCAACAACGTGATGGGCGATCTGTATGGCGGGCTGGTCGGCCTGAAGTAAAGGCTGAATAACGGAAGCGTCCTGTGCTAACCCCAGCAAAAACCGGTCATCGATATGGGCGGCTTCTGGAAAAAGCGGGGCAGCCTGTACGCTGCGCGGACTGGTCTGACTTTCATAAAACCAGTGGTCCTGGCCGGGATAGCGGCGTTGTTGCATCATCAGTCCTTTTGCAAAATCTGATGCGGCGCATGCGGTGATTCAGTCGCAGGCCGCAGGGCTGACTTATCGTCGCCCACGGGCAGGTCAGGGCAAAAGACCAATCGGTGATAATTAATAGCGATAAGGAATAACGCGGGGATCGGGCAGGGGGCGCGCAGGGCGAGCAACGCTCGCCCGTGAGGAAACTTATTTCAGTTCCAGTTCATTCATCGCAGCGATGCTGAAACCGCCGTCAACGTGAACGATTTCACCGGTGATCCCACCCGCAAGGTCGGAGCACAGGAAGGCCGCAGAGTTACCCACGTCTTCAATGGTGACGGTACGACGAATCGGGGTGACCGCTTCACAGTGGGCCAGCATCTTACGGAAGTCTTTGATGCCCGATGCCGCCAGGGTACGAATCGGACCCGCAGACACGGCGTTAACACGCACGCCTTCAGGACCCATCGCGTTCGCCATGTAACGGACGTTTGCTTCAAGGGACGCTTTCGCCAGGCCCATTACGTTGTAGTTAGGGATAGCGCGCTCTGCACCCAGGTAAGACAGCGTCAGCAGGGCGGAGTTAGGGTTCAGCATCGCACGGCACTCTTTTGCCATTGCAACAAAGCTGTAGGCGCTGATGTCATGTGCGATTTTGAAACCTTCGCGGGTTACGGCATTGACGTAATCGCCATCCAACTGGTCGCCAGGGGCGAAGCCAATGGAGTGCACGAAACCGTCAAATTTCGGCCAGGTTTTTGCCAGCTCAACGAACAGGGATTTGATGCTTTCATCTTCTGCAACATCACATGGCAGCACAATGTCAGAACCCAAATCTTTGGCAAACTCTTCCACACGACCTTTCAGTTTGTCGTTTTGGTAGGTGAAAGCCAGTTCTGCGCCCTGTTTGCGCATCGCCTGTGCAATACCGTAGGCGATGGAAAGTTTACTGGCAACACCAGTAATCAGAATGCGCTTACCGGAAAGAAAACCCATAGCTGTAATCCTTATGGTCATGGTAGTTGGCGGTCGCGTTGTTTAAATAATAGACGACCGACGTTAATCGACGTGCGGATTCTAGCACGTCTGCTTGAAATCAGGAAAACCGCTCAGCGTTTTCCACAATATGCCGCAAAATCAACGCTCACGCCGCCAGGCTTCGGCGGTCAGCGCCTCGCCAAAATGGCTGTTGATCAGGCGTTTGGTCATCTCGTGCAGCGGCGAAGCGAGCACGTCTGCCGTTCCGCCGCGTTCCACCACTTCACCGTGATGCATGACCAGTACTTTATCGCTGATGTGCTTCATCATGCCAAGATGCTGGGTCACATAAATATAAGCAATGCCGTGTTTTTCCTGGAGTTCCAGCATCAGATTGACCAGTTGAGAGCGCATGGTCATATCCAGAGAGGCCAGCGCCTCGTCAGCCACAATCACTTTGGGCTGCAGGATCAAGGCCCGTGCCAGCCCAAGGCGCTGCTTTTGGCCCGGTGCCAGCATGTGGGGATAGTAACCCGCGTGATCGCGCAGCAATCCCACCTGACGCAGCGTTGCAATGATGCGTTTTTCCCGATCCTCAGCATCCAGCCCGGTATTCAGGCGCAGCGGCAGATCCAGAATCTGGCTCACGCGCTGGCGCGGGTTGAGCGACGTTGACGGATCCTGAAAAATCATGCGAATGCGTTGACTACGATAGCCGTAATCACCAAAGCTGAGCGGATGATCGTCAATGATGATCTCCCCGTCGCTGGGGGCAACGGTGCCGCTAAGCATTTTCGCCAAGGTCGATTTACCCGATCCGTTTTCGCCGATAATCGCCAGGGTCTGCTTTTCACGCAGCGTAAAGCTGACGGATTTAACGGCTTCAACGTGCTGGCGGCGAAACAGGCCGGTGCGGTAGCGAAAAGTTTTGCTGAGATTGCGGACTTCCAGCAACGTTTCCATGTTATTGGCCCTCAACGTTAAGCGGGAAGTGGCAGGCGTACAGGTGCGAGCGGGTGCCCGTCAGCCGCGGCGTTTCAATGCACTTACGCTGCGCGTAGGGACAGCGTGGTCCCAGGCGACAGCCAATCGGCAGGCTCTCCAGCGACGGAATCGCGCCGGATAAGGTGTTCAGCCGGCTTTTGTGCGGCAGCGGACGACCAAAATCAGGCATGGCGCGAATCAAAGCCTGAGTATAGGGATGATGCGGGGTCGTCATCAGGTCTTCGCTTTGCGCCGTTTCGACCGTCTGGCCGCAGTACATGACGTTAATGCGGTTAGCCCACTGGCTCATCGTGCGCAGATCGTGGCTGATCAATAAAATGGTGGTGTTGTTGTTCTGGTTAAGACGGCTCAGCAGGCGGAATATCTGCGCCTGGGTTGTAGGCTCCATCGCATTCGTTGGCTCATCCGCAATCAGCAGGCGGGGCTGATTCGCTAACGCGATGGCGATCATAACTTTCTGGCACTCGCCCTCGGTTAACTCATAGGGAAAGCTGCGCATGATGTCTTTATGATCCTTAATGCCCACCCGATGCAGCAGTTCAATCGCCCGGGTTTTACGCCAGAACCAAAAACGCTTCATCCACGGGCCTTTATAGGTCCAGCGCGGAATCGCCTGCATCAGCTGACGCCCGACACTTTCAGAGGGATCGAGACAGGATTGCGGCTCCTGAAAAATCATCGATACGTTATGACCCACGATGCGGCGGCGCTCACGGGCAGACAGACGCAGCAGATCAACGTCATCAAAGACCATGCGGTCTGCGGTAACGCGCCAGTTGTCGTTAGTCACGCCGCAAATCGCCTTGGCCACCAGGCTCTTGCCCGAACCGGACTCCCCGACCAGACCGCGAATTTCACCTTCACTGAGGGACAAATTAACGCGATCGACCGCTTTAACCGGCCCGTCCGCGGTCATAAATTCAATCGTCAGATTACGAATATCCAGTAACGGCATTATTCCACTCCCGCCTCGACGGCCCGACGAATGCCATCACCGAGCAGGTTAACCACTAATACGCTTAGCATCAGCGCCGCACCGGGCAACATCACGGTCCAGGGGGCCACGTAGACCAGCTCCAGGGAATCGCCCAGCATCGCGCCCCATTCCGGTGAGGGCAACTGCGCGCCAAGGTCGAGAAATCCCAGGGCGGCAATATCAAGAATGGCCATGGAGAGCGCACGCGTAATTTCGCTGATCAGCATCGGTAACACGTTAGGGAGAATCGCATGCCACATAATATTAATGCTGGTCGCCCCATCGAGACGCGCCGCCACCACATACTCTTTTTCCAGTTCATCATGAACGGCGCTGTAAATTTCCCGCACCAGCCTTGGCATCAGCGCCAGCCAGACCGCCAGCAACGCATGTTCAAGGCGTGGGCCGAGAAAGGCCACCACGATGATGGCCAGCAGGAGAGAAGGAATTGACAGTAACGTGTCCAGCACGTGATTCAGCACGGCAGAGCGCACGCCGTGCGTCATGCCCGCCACGATACCGAGTACCAGTGCCCAGAAAGTGGCAAACAGCGTAACGACAATGGCTGAACCCACTGTCGGGGCCACGCCATTGAGCAGACGGCTGAGTAAATCACGCCCTAAATCGTCTGTTCCAAGGAAGAACGACACTTCACCGTAGCGTGACCAGGAGGGCGGTAACAGCTGGTAGCCCAAAAACTGCTGGTCGATGGGATAAGGTGCCAGGAAATGCCCAAACAGACAGAGCAGCAGCAGTGCGCCAAAGCCGTACAGACCTATCATCGCAGGCATGTCGCTATAAAAATGGTGCCAGCTCTGACGAAATGCGCTCGGCAGGCGTTTTTCGGCGTAGATGTTATCGTAGGGCATACCATTCCTTATGTTTCAGCGGATTCAGCGCCGCACCGACAATGTCCGATAGCACATTCACCACAATCACCACGCCGCCGGTCACCATCACACCGGCCGATATCGCCGCATAATCCTGCTGGCGGATAGCGTTAATCAGCCAGCGCCCCAGGCCGGGCCAGTTGAAGACCATTTCCGTGATCATCGCCAGCGTTAACATGCTGGAAAACTGCAGACCCAGGCGTGGAATGACGGGCGGAAGGGCATTATGCAGAACGTGACGGCGAATCACGGTAAAACGGGATAACCCACGGGTGGCGGCCGCCTTCACATAGCTTTTATCCACGACATCAATGGTGCTGATGCGCAATAAACGCACGATCTCGGTCGTTGGCGCCATGGCCAGAACGGTCACCGGCAAAATCAGATGCATCAGCACGCTAATCATCATTTCATGCCGCCACGGCGAGGGGCTGAGCCAGGCATCGATCAAGGCAAAGCCGGTAATGTTCTGGACCGGATAGAGCAAATCGTAGCGGCCGGAAACCGGCAGCCAGCCCAGCGTCAACGAAAAAAACAGCGTAAATAGCAGGGCCAGCCAGAACACAGGAATCGAGAACCCTAACAGGGCGAGAGCGCTGATCAGTTTATCCTGCCATTTATGCCGCATCGCACCGGCGCAAATGCCCAGCGGAATCCCGACGATCAGGGCTAAGCTAAAGGCCATCAGGCACAGCTCCATCGTAGCGGGAAACACCTCACGCAGCTGTACGCCAATTTCCTGCCCATTGGTGCTGGAAACCCCAAAGTCCAGCTGCAGCATGCCTTTAAACCAGAACCACCAGGCATCGAACAGCGATGCGCCTTCCAGGGGCGCGTTAGGGGTGAAATAGCTCAGGCTGAAGCTCACCAGCGAAAGAAAAAACAAGGTAATCACCAGCAATACCAGGCGACGCAGGATATAGATGACCACTTAACGTTCCTCTCGCTCATCACGATACACGCCGGCAAATGACGCATTGCCAAACGGACTCAAAACCAGACCTTTAATATCATGCCGATAGGCTTGCAGACGCAAAGATGAAGCCAGCGGCAGAACGGGCAGCTCGCGCGCCAGAATCTGCTGGGCTTTATCATAATTTTCAATACGCCCCGACAGCTGCTGTGACAACAGGGCATTTTTCAGCGTGTCGTCAAACGTGGGTGAACACCAGTGAGCATAGTTGGTCTGCGAACTGATGGCGGCGCAGCTGAGCAGCGGACGAAAGAAGCTGTCGGGATCGTTACTGTCAGTTGCCCAGCCCGCCAGCGTCAGATCGTGGTTCATTGCCATCAGCTGCGCCTCCTGAAAACGCCCCTCAACCGGCACGATGGTGACCTGTACGCCAATTTGCGCAAGATCAGCCTGGATAAGCTCTGCCGTTTTCAGCGGTGCAGGGTTCCAGGACTGCGAGGCCGCGGGCACGACCAGGCGCAGATGAAGATCGTGGACGCCAGCGGCTTCCAGCGCTTCTTTGGCCTTTTTGGGATCGTAAGGGGTAATGCTGGCATCGGTATCGTAAGCCCAGGACGCGCGAGGCAGTATGGATGCAGCCGTCTCGGCAGTGCCGTAATAGATAGATTCCATCAGACGCTCATTATTCATCGCCAGCGCCAGTGCGTGACGGACTTCCGGCCTGTCGAGCGGCGGTTTGCGGGTATTAAATGCTAAATAGGCGATGTTCATCCCGGGCCGCAGCGTCATGCGCAGTCGGGGATCGTCACGCAGAATGGATATTTGGCTGGCGGCAGGATAGGCGAGCACGTCGCATTCGCCGGTAAGCAGCTTCGATAAACGGCCTGTTCCGCCGGCTCCGAGGTCGATAACCACCTGCTGCAGGCGCGGCACGCCTTTCCAGTAATGCGGGTTACGCGCCAGACGAATATATTGCCCGCTGCGGTATTCACTCAACTGGAAAGGACCGGTGCCGACAGGTAAACGATCCAGCTCTTCCTGGCGGCCCACTTTATCCAGGCTGTCAGCATACTCTTTCGACAAAACGGGCGCGTAGTGCGTCGCCAGGTGCCAGAGAAAAGAGGCGTCCGGACTATTCAGACGGAATTCGACGGTATCGTTATCGATTTTTTTAATGCTCTGAACGGAATCGGCGAACTGCAGGCTGTCGAAATAGGGGTAATAGCCACCGTTAACATTATGCCAAGGATGTTTGCGATCGAACATGCGGGCAAAGCTGAATACCACGTCATCCGCATTCATGGCGCGGGTGGGTTTAAAGGTTGCGGTGTGCTGGAACTGCACCCCATGACGCAGGTGAAAACGGTAGGTGGCACCGTTATCACGCACTTCCCAACTGGCAGCCAGATCGGACTGCAACCGGTAGGTGTAAGGATCCACATCTAACAGGCGGTCGTACAGCTGCGCAGCCAGCGTATCCACCGTTAAACCACTGCTGGCCATCTGGGGATTGAAGGTATTCAGCGTGCCGTTAACGCAATAGACGAATCCGCTTTGACGGATATCACCTGCCAGCGTCGGCGCAGACCACACAGGCGCGCTCAACACGCTGAGACTCAGTAACAGCGAAGGAATTAGTTTTAACATAGAACTCAACGATTCTCAGGCATTAGGCAGAGTGTATCGCAAAGCGGGCCTGGCCCCAAATACGCATCAGCGATTGCCAGCTCTTTGCGCGCGCACCAGCGTAAAAGTGGGATTGGCTGCCGCTGCCGATCGCGATCAGTTTTTACCCAGGCAGAACCTGTTTGTGTCGATGACACAGGAGGAAAGCACCCATGACTATCGATGAAGTGACGAAAAATAAAAAAATCTACCTGCCGCTATTGCTGCTGGCCGATGAACAGGAAGATATGATTGACCGCTATCTTGCCAGCGGACGCATGTTCAGGCTGTGGGATAACGGAGTGAAATGCATTGCCGTGGTGACGCGTTTAAACGAGACGGAATGCGAGCTTAAAAATATGGCGACCTGCCCGCCAGATCAGGGCAAGGGCTATGGACGCACAATGCTGGCTTATCTTGCAGAGACGTTTTTAAAAGCGTGTAAGACAATGTACGTCGGCACCGGGGACGTGCCAGGCATAGTCGTTTTTATCATAAAAGCGGTTTCCGCGAGTCACACCGGGTCAAGGATTTTTTCACGGACAATGATGACAAACCGATTATCGAAGAGGGCGTACAGTTACGTGACATGGTCTATTTACGCAGAGACGCAAATGACGCGTAAGCACGCGGAGTTGCGTGAAAAATAAAGGCATAGCGTTGATGTGGAAATGAGAAAAGTTCTCAATAAGGCTTTACAGATGCGAACAGGAATGATTATTATTCAGTTGCGCTTCGACGGTGGCTCTACCGAAGAAGAGCACGACATTGCTCACATTGCTTCCAGTTGCCCGCTTCGGCGGGCCCTTTTTTAGGCTCCCGCCCGCTTTCTGTCTCACCCTCTTGTCTCAGTCGTATCGAAGAATCGCCCACGGCAAATGCCGCAGAAAAACAATGCCTTGCCACGTATCGGAACCGGCCAGATCCTTTATGCTTGTCCGTCTCGCGCCTGAATCCCGTGCTTTTTCATCATCGCTCTGAGCTGGTGGTAGGTCACACCCAGTAAGCTGGCGGCACGACGTTGATTGTACTTCGCCTGTTGTAAGCTGATTTCTACCACATCGTACTCCTGCTGATTCTGCCACTGACGCAGGTCAAGCGGTAAAGAAGGCAGGGCCGATGCCGCGTCCGGCACGTGGGCAGGCGGCGGGGCATCTTCGGGGGCGGTGCGTCGTTCAAACGGGTTGATAATGATGTTATCCAGAGGTTCATCGCTGGTGTTATGGCGATAGACCGACCGCTCAACGACGTTTTTTAGCTCACGCACGTTACCCGGCCACGGGTGTTCCAGTAAGGTTTGCTGAGCCTGCTGAGTAAAACCGGGAAACAGGGGCAAGGTCAACTCCCGGCACATCTGGATGGCGAAATGGTCCGCCATCACCAGAATATCGCTACGGCGCTCGCGGAGCGGCGGCAGTTGAACCACATCGAACGCCAGACGATCGAGCAGATCGGCACGAAACTTCCCGGCGGCGGCCAGCGCGGGCAGGTCTTCATTGGTGGCGCAAATCAGGCGCACATTCACCTGAAAAACGTGATTCCCGCCTACGCGTTCAAGCTGACCGTATTCAATAACCCGCAGGAGTTTTTCCTGAACCAGCATCGGGGCGGTTGCCAGCTCATCAAGGAACAGCGTGCCGCCGTCTGCCCGTTCAAAACGGCCCAGGTGACGCTTTTGCGCGCCGGTAAAGGCGCCTGCCTCATGTCCAAACAGCTCCGAATCCAGCAGGTTTTCATTCAGCGCGGCACAGTTGAGCGAGATAAAAGGGCCCTGCCAGCGATCGGACAGATAGTGCAGACGACTGGCGATCAGCTCTTTACCGGTACCGCGTTCGCCCACGACCAAAACCGGTTTTTCCAGCGGTGCGAGTTTCGATACCTGCTCCAGCACTTCCAGAAAGTTGTTCGATTCGCCCAGCAGGTTATCGTTGTTAGGAGACATGATGAATTTCGCCACTGATTAATCAATTTAACTATCTTAGAACAGATAAAAGAAACTGCAAAGCCAGCAATACAATAAAAATCAATAAGATAAAAGTTGGCACGCATCTTGAATTAACCCGTACAGCAAGTTGAAACTATGACAATCAAGAGGAACATCATTATGGGTATTTTTTCGCGTTTCGCTGACATCGTTAATGCCAACATTAATTCCCTGCTGGAGCGTGCAGAAGATCCGCAGAAGCTGGTGCGCCTGATGATTCAGGAAATGGAAGATACGCTGGTTGAAGTCCGCTCCACCTCTGCGCGCGCCCTGGCAGAGAAGAAACAGCTGGCACGGCGGATTGAGCAGGCAGAGCTTCAGCAGGCCGAATGGCAGGACAAGGCTGAACTGGCTCTGCGTAAAGACAAAGAGGATCTGGCCCGCTCCGCGCTGATCGAAAAACAGAAACTCACCGATCTGATCGCCACCCTGAAACAGGAAGTTGACCAGGTTGAAGAGACGCTGGCTCGCATGAAAGGCGAAATCACCGAGCTGGAGAAAAAGCTGAGCGAAACCCGCGCACGCCAGCAGGCTCTTACGCTGCGCCACCAGGCGGCATCGTCTTCACGCGACGTCCGCCGTCAGCTGGACGGCGGTAAAATTGATGAAGCGATGGCGCGTTTTGAATCCTTTGAGCGTCGCATCGATCACATGGAAGCAGAAGCAGAGAGCCACGGTTTTGGCAAACCGAAAACACTGGATCAGCAGTTTACCGATCTGAAAGCGGATGACGAAATCAGTCAGCAACTGAACGCGCTGAAAGCCAAAATGAATCGCAGCGAATAAGACGCCGCTTTCTGCTGGACAGGATTAAGGAGAGTCAATGAGCGCATTATTTTTAGCCATTCCATTAACGATATTTGTGCTGTTTGTGGCACCCGTCTGGCTATGGCTACACTACAGTAACAAACGCAACGGGGGCACCGATCTGTCGCAGAGTCAGATGCAGCGCTTGCAACAGGTAACCAAAGATGCCCAGCGCATGCGGGAGCGCATTGAAGCGCTTGAAGCCATCCTCGATGCTGAACATCCTAACTGGAGGCAGCCATGATGAAAGGCCGCAAGTTATGGCGGAAGCCTGACGAAGGGAAGCTGATGGGCGTGTGTGCCGGTTTAGCCGAATACCTTGACGTTCCGGTACGACTGCTTCGCATCATTGTCGTCTTGTCACTGTTCTTTGGTCTGTTTGTGTTTACCGTGATCGCCTATTTCGTGTTGGGTTTTGTGCTGGACGTTAAACCGGCCGGCGTGGATAACGGGGAATACGCGCCCAGCGCCGGTGAACTGCTGGACCAACTGGAAACGACACTGCAACAGGATGAGCGTAATGTTCGGGATATTGAACGTTACGTCACCTCTGAAACCTTCAGCGTGCGCAGTCGTTTCCGTCAGATTTAATCGTTGTTCTGCAGCGGGCCAGTGTCTGGCCCGTTTGTGAACCGTTTGGAGGAAGTGATGACTGTTTCACGCACTGCGGCTTTTCGTCATCGTGCAACACCTGCGTTGAAGTCCGCCGCTAAATTTATCATTATCAATGCGATAACTTATGGTCCTGCGGGCGTGACCGGCTGGGCGGTGAAATCGGTGGCGCGTCGTCCGTTGCGTATTCTGTTAGGACTGGCGCTTGAGCCACTGCTGAAACGCGTGATGAACACTGTGGCATCACGCTTCATCAAGGAGAAAGATGAAAAGACTGCAAACTGAATTGCTGGCATTGATGAACCGCGGCGTCGATCGCCATCTTCGTCTGGCGGTAACCGGATTAAGCCGCAGTGGTAAAACGGCCTTCATTACCTCGCTGGTTAACCAGCTCCTGTCTGTTCACAGCGGTGCCCGGCTGCCGCTGTTTTCCGTGGTGCGCGATGAGCGCCTGCTGGGCGTGAAACGCGTCCCCCAGCGGGACATGGGCACGGCGCGTTTTACCTACGATGAGGGGCTGGCGCAGCTTTACAACACACCGCCCGCCTGGCCAACCCCGACGCGAGGCGTGAGTGAAATGCGCCTGGCACTGCGTTATCGCCCCAACGATTCGTTACTCCGCCATCTCAAAGACACCGCCACGCTCTATCTTGAAATCGTCGATTACCCGGGTGAGTGGCTGCTCGATCTGCCTATGCTGGCACAGGATTATCTGACCTGGTCGCGGCAGATGAACGGCTTATTACAGGGCGATCGCGCCAACTGGGCCGCGCCATGGCGTGCACTGAGTCAAACGCTTGATCCTTTTGCTCCGGCGGATGAGAACCGCCTGGCCGACATCGCTGCGGCCTGGACTGACTACCTGCATCAGTGTAAAGCGGAAGGGCTGCACTTCATTCAGCCGGGACGTTTTGTTCTGCCTGGCGATATGGCCGGTGCGCCAGCGCTACAGTTTTTTCCCTGGCCAGCTGACGATGAAGCTCAGGCGGCGAAGCTGGCGCAGGCCGATAAAGGCAGTAACTTTGCCATGCTGCAGCAGCGATTCAATTACTACTGCCAGCATGTCGTAAAAAACTTCTATAAAAATCATTTTCTGCGCTTTGATCGCCAGATCGTGCTGGTGGACTGCCTGCAACCGCTCAACAGCGGGCCGCAGGCGTTTAATGATATGCGGCTGGCATTAACGCAACTGATGCAGAGCTTTCATTATGGGCAGCGTACGCTGTTCCGACGACTGTTTTCACCCGTCATCGATAAGCTGTTATTTGCTGCGACCAAAGCCGATCACATCACCAGCGACCAGCACGGCAATATGGTCTCTCTGCTGCAGCAGCTTGTGCAGGACGCCTGGCAAAACGCCGCGTTCGAAGGCATCAGCATGGACTGTATTGGCCTGGCCTCGGTTCAGGCCACACAAAGCGGGCTGGTCGATCACCGTGGCGAAAAAATCCCGGCACTTCGCGGTCATCGCCTGCAGGATGGCGAGGCATTAACCGTTTATCCGGGTGACGTTCCGCCCCGGCTACCGGGCAGCGCGTTCTGGCAGCAGCAAGGCTTTCAGTTTGAGCAGTTTCGCCCACAGCAGCTGGATATCGATCGCCCACTGCCGCATATCCGCATGGATGCGGCGCTGGAATTTTTACTGGGAGATAAATTGCGATGAGCGATCCGTTAAAACCGCGTATCGATTTTGCCCACCCGCTGGAGGATAAGCCCGAAAGTGTGCTGCGGCCTGCTCAAACGTTTGAAGACGATGCCCAGGCCGCTTTTTTGGCTGTGCAAGACAGCGACGCGACGGTTGAAGAAGAAAGCGCAGGGGAAAGAGCCGTCGAGGCTGCGCTGAAACCTAAACGCAGCCTGTGGCGCAAAATGGTGGGCGCAGGCCTGGCGCTGTTTGGCGTCAGTGTTGTGGCGCAGGGCGTGCAGTGGAGCCACAATGCCTGGCTGGCGCAGGACTGGTTTGCGCTGGGCAGCGGCGTCGCCGGCGGACTGATTGTTCTGGCCGGTGTGGGCGCGCTGACCCAGGAATGGCGCCGCTTATATCAACTGCGGCAGCGTGCGGAAGAGCGCGATCGGGGCCGGGAACTGCTCAACAGCCACGGCGTGGGCCAGGGGCGGGCTTTTTGTGAAAAACTGGCGCGTCAGGCCGAACTGGATCAGGCTCATCCAGCGCTGCAACGCTGGCATGCCTCGCTTCACGAAACCCACAATGATGGTGAAACGGTCCGGCTCTATGCCCAACTGGTGCAGCCGGTTCTTGATCGCCAGGCCCGGCGGGAAATCAGCCGCCATGCTGCCGAATCGGCGCTGATGATCGCCGTCAGCCCGTTGGCACTGGTCGATATGGCCTTTATCGCCTGGCGTAACCTGCGGCTGGTCAACCGCATTGCGGCCATTTACGGTATTGAGCTGGGCTATTTTAGTCGACTGCGCCTGTTCCGACTGGTGCTGCTTAACATGGCGTTTGCCGGGGCCTCAGAGCTGGTGCGCGAGGTCGGAATGGACTGGATGTCGCAGGACATCGCGGCCCGCCTGTCGACGCGTGCCGCGCAGGGCATTGGTGCGGGGCTGCTCACCGCCCGGCTGGGTATCAAAGCGATGGAGCTGTGTCGGCCTTTACCCTGGCTGGAAAATGATAAACCTCGTCTCGGCGATTACCGCCGGGAGCTGTTAGGGCAGTTGAAAGACGCGCTACAAAAGGGCGGGAATAAACATCCACAAAACTGACTTTAGATGGGGGCTGTTATTTAACGTCCCCTGTTTAGCGCGCCAAATCTGCGGGGGACCGTTCCGGGATACTGGGAAGATTAACTGCGAAAGACGTCGAAAACTCAACGTGTTATGGCGCGCCGCGCGCGACGGACGTTTAAAAAAAACGCGCTTGCGTTAACGCTGTCAACTTTTCCTGACAGCCCCCTTTCTGCGGACGGGCTGTTTAGCGTATTATCGCGACATATCAAACGGATTAAGGCCCACGCAATGCGTTTAGAAGTGTTTTGTCAGGACCGTATCGGACTGGCGCGTGAATTGCTCGACCTGTTGGTGGCGCGCAGTATCGATCTCCGCGGCATTGAAGTCGCCGCCTCAGGCCGTATCTATCTCAATTTCTCCACGCTTGAATTCGAACAGTTCAGTAATCTGATGGCGGAAATCCGTCGTACACCCGGCGTCACCGATGTCCGCACGGTCCCCTATATGCCGTCTGAACGTGAACATCGGGTACTCAGCGCCTTGCTGGTTGCCATGCCAGAGCCGGTATTTTCGGTCGATTTGAGAACGAAGGTTGAGCTGGCGAACCCGGCGGCGCAAAACCTGTTTAATCTTGATGAAAACAAGATCCGCAATTTTACCGCCGACCACCTGATTAACGGTTTTAATTTTGCGCGCTGGCTGGAGAGCGAACGCGTTCAGGCGCAGGCGCAACATGTGGTGATAGAAGGGCGCGACTTCCTGATGGAAGCACACCCGATTTACCTGTCAGAGGACAACGACCAGGCCGACCAGCTCGTCGGCGCAATGGTGATGCTGAAGTCTACTGCCCGTATGGGGCGACAACTGCAGAACCTGGTGGTGACCGATGAAACCGAGTTCGATCATATTGTCGCTGTTACGCCCAGGATGCGGCAGGTCGTGGAACAGGCGCGCAAGCTCGCGATGCACGATGCACCGCTGCTGATTATCGGCGACACCGGCACGGGCAAAGACATGCTGGCGCGGGCCTGTCATTTACGCAGCGCACGCGGAAAGATGCCCTTTCTGGCGCTTAACTGTGCATCGCTGCCGGATGACGTAGCGGAAAGTGAGCTTTTTGGTCACGCAGCCGGGGCCTATCCCAATGCGCTGGAGGGCAAAAAAGGCTTTTTCGAACAGGCAAACGGTGGCTCGGTGCTGCTGGATGAAATTGGCGAGATGTCACCCACCATGCAGACGAAGCTGCTGCGTTTTCTCAACGATGGCACCTTCCGCCGCGTCGGTGAGGAGCATGAGGTACACGTGAATGTCCGCGTGATCTGCGCCACCCAGAAGAACCTGTTTGAGCTGGTTCAGCGCGGCGAGTTCAGGGAAGACCTTTTCTATCGCCTGAATGTGCTTACGCTGAATCTGCCGCCGCTGCGCGAGCGCGTTCAGGACATTATGCCGCTGACGGAAATGTTCGTGGCGCGTTTCGCCGATGAACAGGGCATTCCACGGCCGCGTCTTTCCTCACAGCTGAATGCTTTTCTGATGCGCTATAACTGGCCCGGAAACGTGCGGCAGCTTAAAAATGCCTTGTATCGTGCATTAACCCAGTTGGAAGGCCATGAGTTACGGCCGCAGGATATCGTCTTGCCGGAACAGGCGCTGGATGTGTCACTGGGGGAAGAAGCGATGGAAGGCACGCTGGATCAGATCACCAGCCGCTTTGAACGATCTATTTTGACGCGGTTATATTTGTCTTATCCGAGCACGCGCAAACTGGCAAAACGACTGGGGGTTTCCCATACCGCCATTGCCAATAAACTGCGGGAGTACGGTCTGGGGCAGAAGCGCGGCGACAACGAATAAAACGCAGCGGATAAGTCTGGCTTATCCGCTGTGGCCATTATTTCAGCGCAGCGAGTGCGGCATCATAATCGGGTTCAGTGGTGATCTCATTCACCAACTGGCTGTAAAGCACTTTGTCATGCTCATCCAGTACGATAACGGCACGGGCCGTCAGACCCTGAAGGGCACCATCAGCAATTTCCACGCCAAAATCTTTTTTGAATTCCCCGCCGCGCAGCGTTGACAGCGTAACCACGTTGTTGAGGTTGTCTGCGCCACAAAAACGCGATTGAGCAAAGGGCAGGTCGGCGGAAATACATAACACCACCGTGTTATTCAGTTCGCCCGCTAACTGGTTAAACTTGCGCACCGAAGAGGCGCACACGCCGGTATCGACGCTGGGAAAAATATTCAGAATCTTGCGTTTTCCTGCATACTCAGAGAGTGAAACGTTAGACAGGTTTTTCGCCACGAGGGTAAAAGCGTTAACGCTATCGCCCGGCTGCGGGAAATGACCTGCAACTGCTACAGGGTTGCCCTGAAAGTGAACAGTCTGAGACATAAGAATTCCTTCTAATGATGTTATCTGACAGAAAAGAAAGCGTCAGTACAGGTATAGCCATTGTTTATGACATAAATTTTAAGGGTTTACGAGAGCATTTGTTGCCTAAAGTTAAATGGCGATGATGAATCCCAGAGAAAAGGAGAGGTAATGAGAACGGTAAAATGTTATCCCGAAGCATGGCCGCTGCATACGCCGTTTGTCATTGCTCGTGGCAGTCGCACCGAAGCCAAGGTCGTTGTCGTCGAAATCGAAGAAGAGGGCGTGAAAGGGATCGGCGAGGCCACGCCTTACACGCGCTACGGCGAAAGCGAAGCCCTGGTGCTGGAACAAATTGCGACCGTTATGCCTCAACTGCAGCAAGGGCTGTCGCGTGAAGCCTTGCAGAGCCTGTTGCCTGCCGGTGCGGCAAGAAACGCCATCGACAGTGCTCTCTGGGACCTTGCCGCTCGCCAGCAGCATGTGACGCTGGAGCAGTTAGTGGGCGCGGAACCGACCCAGTCTGTTGTGACTGCACACACGGTGAGCATCGATACGCCGGAAGCGATGGCCAGCAGCGCGCAGGCGTTGTGGCAACATGGCGCAACCCTGCTCAAAATCAAAATGGACAATAACTTTATTACCGAGCGCCTGATGGCGATTCGCGCTGCTGTTCCCGACGCGACATTACTTGTGGATGCGAATGAATCCTGGCATGCCGAAGGGCTGGCAGCCCGTTGCCAGCTGTTAGCCGATCTGGACGTGGCCATGCTGGAACAGCCGTTACCGGCAGGTGAAGACGCGGCGCTGGCGAACTTTATCCATCCTCTTCCGATCTGCGCCGATGAAAGCTGCCACACGCGGGAAAGCCTGCCTGACCTCCGTGGACGCTATGAGATGGTGAATATCAAGCTTGATAAAGCGGGCGGACTCACTGAAGCGCTTGCCCTGGCACATGCTGCGCTGCAGCAGGGTTTTACGCTGATGTCCGGCTGTATGATCTGTACCTCAAGAGCGATTCGCGCGGCGCTGCCGCTGGTGCCGCTGGTGCGTTTTGCCGATCTCGATGGCGCAACGTGGCTGGCCGTGGATGTTGAACCGGCGCTTAAGGTACATGACGGGGCGTTAATGACGGCTGCCAGCGCAGCAGAGTAAGCATCGTCTCCAGATACGTCTCTGTGGCTTCGTCCACCGAGATAGCCGGCATCTCGGCAGTGACGCAGGGCAGACTCAGGTCGTGGCACCAACTGCCAAAGGAGCCCGGCGTGGCATAGCCCACGCTGCTCACCCGCGGTAATTGGGTCTGGGCCGCCAGCCAGGCGCCTACGTCTGTCTGTTCGGGGTCATCAATACAGGCCAGAGGCTCGTGCCACGAGACGACCCAGGCCGGTTTAAGCTGATGAATGAGCGCGCACAGCGCCTGGGTTTCCGGCTCCGATGCCGGATGTGTCCCCGTTGACAGCTTAACGTCCCGCGCGTCTGCCGCGCTGTTCCAGCGGTAAACCGTTTCGCCCGACTGCCAGTTGGCGGCCGGAAAGTTTCGGTTCAGATCCACGCCATTCGCATTGGCACGCAGGCCCAGTTGACAGCCGTCGGGGTTCATCGCCAACACCACATGATGCCGACGCTGTGCCTCCGGCAAGGTCCGCAGCGCAGCGGAAAGGGCGGCTATCGCCGCGTTTTCATCACCGTGAGTGCCGGCCAGAATCAGGCCACTTTCGCCGTCCGCCTGCACGGCGGGAAACCAGAGTAGCGGGGCGCCCAGAAAAGAGCGGCCATACTGCTGCCAGGAAATAGCCAGTTTGCCGCGCAGCGGTCGCGGATGAATGGATGACATAATGACGTTCTCCTGAGTTTATTTAAAAGTAGCGGAAAAGCCGGGCGGGGAAAATAGCTATTTATCAATCAGCAATTTGCGATAAAGTGGCCGTTAACAGGCTGAGTCAGTAATGCGCTGATCCAGCGCGTCTTTATTGCAAAGGGGTGATAATGGTAATCCGCTTTTCATTAACGCTAACGGCCCTGAGCCTGCTTAACGCGTTTGTGCCCGCGTTGGCCGCCGAGGTTCCTGCCGGTGCACAGCTCGCCGCGAAACAAGAGATTGTCCGCCATATCAAAGATGAACCCGCTTCCCTCGATCCGGCCAAAGCCGTGGGCCTGCCTGAAATCCAGGTGATGCGCGATTTGTATGAAGGGCTGACCAGTCAGGATGCCCACGGCAAAATTGTGCCCGGTGTCGCGCAGAGCTGGAGCAGCAGTGACAATAAGGTCTGGATACTTACTTTACGTAATAATGCCCGTTGGTCTGATGGCAAACCGGTGACCGCGCAGGATTTTGTATACAGCTGGCAGCGCGTTGTCGATCCTAAAACCTCATCGCCTCAGGCCTCCTTTATCGCACTGAGCGGCATGAGCAACGCGGGCGCGATTACCAAAGGCGAAATGACACCGGATAAGCTGGGCGTCACCGCCCTGGACAAGAATCGCCTGAAGATTACGCTGACCCGTCCGGTTCCCTGGTTTCCTGCGATGCTCTCTAACGTCGCGTTTTATCCAGTACCGCAGGGCGTGGTTGAAAACGCAGGTGCAGACTGGACCCAGCCAGGCAAACTGGTGGGCAATGGGGCTTATCAACTCAGCCAACGCGTCGTGAATGAAAAAATCGTTCTGGTGCGCAATCCCCATTACTGGGACAACGCCCACTCCGTTTTAACCAAAGTGACCTTTGTGCCCATCAACGAAGAATCGAGCGCAACTAAGCGCTACCGCGCTAACGATGTGGATATCACCGAATCTTTCCCCAAAAACATGTACGCGCTGCTGAAGAAAACGCTGCCCGGCCAGGTTTATACGCCGGATCAGCTCGGCACCTACTATTACGCGTTTAATACCCAGAAAGGGCCAACGGCCGACGTACGCGTGCGCAAGGCGCTGTCGTGGAGTATCGATCGCGCCGTTATCGCCGAAAAAGTCCTGGGCACAGGGGAAAAACCGGCATGGCATTTTACCCCTGACGTCACGGCCGGGTTCACACCGCTGCCCGCCCTACAGCAACAGCACAATCAAAAAGAGATGGATGCGCAGGCAAGAGCCCTGTTGGCAGCCGCAGGTTACAGCCCCGCTAAGCCGTTAAAGCTGACGTTGCTGTACAACACTTCTGAAAGCCATCAGAAAATCGCGATTGCGGTGGCGTCGATGTGGAAGAAAAACCTTGGTGTGGATGTGAAGCTGGAAAACCAGGAGTGGAAAACCTATATAGACAGCCGAAACAGTGGCAACTTTGACGTTATCCGCGCCTCCTGGGTAGGGGATTACAACGAACCCTCGACGTTCCTGAATCTGCTCACCTCAGGCAACAGCAGCAACATTCCACGCTTCAGTAATGCCGAATACGATGCCGTCATTGCCAAGGCAAGTATGGAAACCAGCGATAAGGCGCGCAATGCGGATTATAACCGGGCAGAGCAGATTATCGCTGACCAGGTCCCAATCGCGCCCCTTTATCAGTACACCAATGGTCGCCTGATCAAGCCGTGGGTCAAAGGTTACCCGATTACTAACCCCGAAGACGTTGCCTACAGCCGGGAATTGTGGATTGAGAAACACTAAGTCACAGCGGCCTGACATCAGGCCGTCTTTTGACATCTTTGTACACAGGCTCAGGATTGCAACTCAACAGCGCCACGCTAGACTGTATCGTATTGATTTTGATAGCGGGGTAACAGTGTGGACGGTGTAAAAGGAAAAGCGCTTCAGGTGACAGATGCCATTATTTCCTGCCAGTTGGATGGCAAGGGTGGCATGATCCCCATTGATGAAACGCAGGTGCTGCACGACGAGCATCCCTGCTGGTTGCATCTTAATTATACCCATCCCCGCAGCGCCGAATGGCTGCAGTCTACGCCTCAAATTCCGGATGCCGTGCGCGATGCGCTGGCTGGTGAAAGCATGCGTCCCCGTGTTTCCCGGCTGGGGGACGGTTTTATGATTGTCCTGCGCAGCGTCAACCATAACAGCGATGCACGTCCTGACCAGCTGGTGGCAATGCGGGTGTTCATTAACGATCAGCTCATTGTCTCCACCCGCCGACGCAAAGTGTTTGCCGTAGATGAAGTGCTGACCGATCTCGAAAACGGCAACGGTCCGGTGAACTGTGGCAGCTGGCTGGTTGAAGTCTGCGATGCCTTAACCGGGCACACCAGCGAATTTATCGAAGACCTACACGATAAAATCATTGAGCTGGAAGATGCCTTACTTGATCAACGTATTCCGCCGCGGGGTGAGCTGGGACTGTTACGCAAACAGCTGATCGTAATGCGCCGTTATATGGCACCGCAGCGCGATGTCTTCTCGCGCCTGGCGAGTGAAAAATTGCCGTGGATGGACGATAGCGAGCGCCGCCGTATGCAGGAAATTGCTGACAGACTGGGCCGCGGCCTCGACGATCTGGACGCGGGCGTAGCCAGAACCGCCGTGCTGGCAGACGAAGTGGCCTCGGTCATGGCGGAATCCATGAACCGCCGAACCTACACGATGTCGCTTATGGCCATGATCTTTCTGCCAGCGACCTTTTTGACTGGCCTGTTTGGCGTCAATCTGGGCGGGATCCCCGGCGGCGCATGGCGCTATGGCTTTAGCGTCTTTTGTCTTTTACTCGTGGTACTGGCGTTAGGCGTGGCTGGTTATCTGCGCAAGAGACGCTGGCTGTAAGGCATGGGAGAGGAGCAGGGCGTCAGTCAGGAAAATTCCATTAACAGGACTAAAGCTGATCGACGTCAATATCTGCCAGACGCAAACCGCGCAAAATCTCTCTCGCAGGTGAATGCAACGTCAAGCGATGGGCGTTGCGCTCCATATTGTCTTACTTCCTTTTTTGAATTATTGCATAGCATATTTAATTCGAAATACGCCGGCTAACTAGCCGGCTTTTTTTTTGCCCGCTGGCTGAGATGTCAATTCTTTCCTAAGCTTAAAATCCATTCGCATAAGAGGAGAACGGCATGATGGCGATTCACAACAGCGAACCCATTCCAACGGATCCGCCCCCTATTCCGCAGCCGCAGCCCGATCCGCCACCGGAACCGGAGTTTCCGCCGGTAATGGATCCGCCCCCTCACCGCAACGTATAAAAAAAGGGCACGCGAGTTGACGCGTGCCCTTTACTTTCAACGAACAGATAAGCGTTACTTAATTTCCAGCACGTTAAGACGTTCGCTGAGGTCAGGCGTTTCTTCTTCCTCGGCGCGCCAGCCAACCGGTGTGACCGGCAGCGTTTCGCGATCAAAGGCCAGATCGCCGCCATCGACCACGGCATCACCGTGTTGAATACCTTTAAAATCAAAGAGGTTGATATCTGCCATGTGAGAGGGCACGACGTTTTGCATGGCGCTGAACATGGTTTCAATACGGCCAGGATAACGTTTATCCCAGTCGCGCAACATGTCTGCGACGACCTGACGTTGCAGATTCGGCTGAGAACCACACAGGTTGCACGGGATAATCGGAAACTGACGGGCTTCTGAGAAACGAATAATATCTTTCTCGCGGCAGTAAGCCAGAGGACGGATCACGATGTGTTTACCATCGTCACTCATCAGCTTGGGCGGCATGCCTTTCATCTTGCCACCGTAAAACATATTCAAAAACAACGTTTGCAGAATATCATCACGATGGTGGCCAAGGGCGATTTTCGTACAGCCCAGCTCCGTAGCGGTGCGATACAAAATTCCCCGACGCAGACGTGAGCACAGAGAGCAGGTCGTTTTACCTTCGGGAATTTTATCTTTAACGATTGAGTAGGTGTCTTCTTCAACGATTTTGTACTCAACACCCTGAGCATCAAGATATTCAGGCAGAATGTGTCCCGGGAATCCCGGCTGTTTCTGGTCAAGATTCACCGCCACCAGGCTGAATGACACCGGCGCGCTTTTTTGCAGGCTACGCAGGATTTCCAGCATGGTATAGCTGTCTTTGCCGCCTGACAGGCAAACCATAATGCGGTCACCTTCCTCAATCATATTAAAATCGGCGATAGCCTCGCCAACGTTACGGCGTAAACGCTTCTGAAGCTTGTTGAGGTTGTACTGCTCTTTCTTGCTCGTTTCTTGATTTTGTTGCATTACGCTGTTTCTCAGTCATCAAAAGGGAAGTTCACAGAGTCAGTGTGCGGGTTAACCCGGCCCTGGCCCCGTGGGTCAATGCGCACAAACCTTTTACGCACTGCCGCGCCCCTTTGATTGGCTCTCTATGACGGCTTGCCGCCGGCAGTAAAAACCAGCGGACAAAAGTATGCCGCGTATGGTACGGATTACGCGTTCAATTTCCAATATCAATTTCTGCGTGCAGCAGAAAGTTCAAGGCTAACGATACAGCCACGACAGGTCTGTTAGCCCTGTCTGGCGATAACGATAAACAGGAAGACCTGGCTATTCTGCTTGCAAAGGTCAGGCCACCATCCGGAGGTCTGTCAGGCCTCTGTCATTTTCGATGCTGGCGCGGTTCATCATTCGCCCGGCAGGGCATCTTTATTCCCATAGCGTCCCGTTTATTCAGGCCCTGATCACATCATTTCCAGCGACTGCACGCCTTTGACTTCCATGATTTTGTCATACAGGTGCGCATCGCTGGATTTGCGCGATAAGGTAACCTGCACGCTTAATTCACACTGGCCGCTTTCTTCATCCCGATTAATCACCGAAATATTGCCGTAGCGGATCCCTTCACGTTGCATCACCAGTAACACCAGCGGCACGCTCTTGGCTTTGAGGTAAACAATCAGCGTATGATGTTTACCAATTAATAAATGGCTCAGGCGGCGGAACACCTCCAGCACCACCAGTGCCAGCACCGTGCCGTAAATCCCAATCTCATACATACCGCTCCCGATCACCAGCCCGATAGCGGCGGTAACCCAGAGTCCGGCCGCCGTGGTCAGGCCTTTTACCACCTGCTTTTGAATCAGGATGGTGCCGGCACCCAGAAAGCCCATGCCGCTTACCACCTGCGCCGCAACGCGGCTGGGATCGAGCGCCACATGATCTTTCATCAGCATGTCGGCAAAACCGTATTTCGAAACCAGCATAAACATGGCGCTGCCGATACCGACCAGGATATGGGTACGTAACCCGGCTTCTTTGGCACGCATCTGGCGTTCCAGGCCAATCAGCCCGCCTAAAATGCCGGCCAGCGCGATACGAATCAGCATATCCATTAACATTGTTTTTCTCCGGTAATCATCATGTTCAGATAAGTGCAGTTACGTGACAGTGTGATAACAGGATAATTCTGCTTGCAATTAGCTGTGAGGTTTTTTGTAAAAAGCTGTTTCTTCTATCGACCCCGCGTCAGGGCTGACATATTCTTGCTAAGCCTTTAACTCACCTTCCCGGAGTCTGATTGATGAAAGCCGCTACTTTTCTGCTGGCTGGTGCCGCGTTGATACTGTCTGCCTGCAGCAGTAACAGCGATGACAACGAGCCACCACAACAAGCTACTGCCGCCCATGTTCAGCCACACGTGGTGATGTCGTCTATGGCAGAGGCAAACTGTGCCAATGCAGGAGGGACACTGGCGTTCTCAAGTCAGCTGGACGGATCGCGCATCGGGATGTGCCAGTTAGTTAACGGCCGCCGCTGCAGCGAACAAGCGCTGATCGGCGGTAACTGCGCACGCTAACGGGTTCAGGCCGGATAACACCGGCCGGATACGTCAGGCGGTAACCCGATTCTGACAGGTTTCGCCGCGGTTTAGCTGGCTGAGGTTTTCCAGCGTGGTGTCTGAAATCGCCGTCAGGGCTTCGGCGGTGAGAAACGCCTGATGACCGGTAAACAGCACGTTATGACAGGCTGACAGGCGGCGGAATACATCATCCTGAATCACATCATTAGATTTGTCTTCAAAGAACAGATCCCGCTCGTTTTCATAAACGTCCATGCCCAGCGCGCCTATTTTTTGCTGCTTCAGCGCATCAATCGCAGCCTGAGAATCAATTAATCCGCCCCGACTGGTATTAATGATCATGACGCCGTCACGCATCTGCGAAAAAGCCTGTGCGTTGAGTAAATGATGGTTCTCCGCCGTCAGTGGACAGTGCAGGCTGATGACGTGCGACTCGGCAAACAGGGTTTTCAGATCGACATACTCCGCGCCGAGCGCTAAAGCCTGCTCGCTGGGATAAGGATCAAACGCCAGTAAACGCATTCCGAACCCTTTTAATATGCGCAGCGTGGCGATGCCGATTTTGCCGGTGCCAATGATGCCGGCCGTTTTGTTATGCATGTTAAAACCGGTCAGGCCGTCTAGCGAAAAATTGGCATCGCGGGTGCGCTGGTAAGCGCGATGAATCCGGCGGTTCAGCGTCATCATCAGCCCCACCGCATGCTCGGCAACGGCCTCTGGGGAGTAGGCAGGCACGCGGACGACCTGAAGCCCCAGCTCGGCTGCCGCGTCGAGATCGACATTGTTAAATCCCGCACAGCGCAGGGCAATGTAGCGGACGCCCAGCCCCGCCAGCTCTTCGAGCACCGGGCGGCTGCCGTCATCATTCACAAAGATACATACCGCATCGCAGTCTACCGCCGTCTTCGCCGTGCTTTCGCTGAGTAAAAAATCAAAAAAGACCAGTTCGAAACCATACTGTTGGTTGACCTGTTCAAGGTACTTCTGGTCATAGTGTTTAGTACTGTATACGGCGATTTTCATCGTTGTGCTCCTGAAAAGGGAATGCAACAAGAATAACGTTTTCTGTTGCTTTTTGCTGGTCGCTGTTTACCTTTCGCGGTGAAACCTTCACCTTCCGGACGTTACGTGCCATCATTATTCTCAGGATAGTGAGAAAAAAAGGATGCTTGTTTTCATGCCGCGGATTTTCCGTCGACGTCTCGCCGCTGTTCTGGCGCTGATTTTATTGCTGCTGGGATTACTACTGACGATCACACAGTGGCTGCCGCGCCTGGTGGGCATTTGGCTGCCTGCAGGTACGCGCGTCGAACTGGAGGGCGCGCCACGCTGGCGGAACGCGCAGGTGCTGTTTCCCAACATCCATTACCTGGCGGATGACTGTCGTCTGGCGAGTGTCAAAAACGCCGCGCTGGGTTGGCATCACGCGCGCTGGGCGCTTAATGCGGATCAGGTCACGCTGGAAACTGAATGTCTGCAACAGCTACCTGAAACGCAAAACGATAAGGCCGCGCCCAAAACTCTGGCCCAGTGGCAGGCAATGTTGCCGGGCGCCGACATTCACATTGGTAAACTGACCGTTTCCCCCTGGCAGGATTATGCTGGCGGGCTGGATCTGACGCTGGATAAATCGCGCCAGCAGTTACACTACCGCGGTGATAACCTGCAGCTCGACGCCACATTACAAGGACAGCAGCTCAATATCAGTCAACTGACGGTGACGCATCCCGCTTTACCCGAACCGCTCAGCCTTAATGGCCACTTCGAACTGCCCAAATATGCCAACGGCTTGCCGGTGAACGGTGAAATTACCGGCACGCTGGCGCTGGCGGCGTTCCCGCAACCCGTGGACGCTGCGCTCAGCTGGGCGCATCAACGTGGTCTGCTTAATATCACCACGGGGGGCAGCGATCGTCCTTTGCTCCATCTTCCCTGGCAGGCCAGCCGAACCCGTATTGATATCGAAAAAGGTGAATATTACTGGCCACTGGCCTCGCAGCCGCTGTCGGGTTTCGTCAATCTGACGCTGAATAACTGGCAGGACGGGCTGGAGGCGACCCAAATCGTCGGTCGTCTCAATATGCTCACGCAGGGCCGGGGCGGTAAAGGTAACGTGGTGCTGGGGATGGGGCCGGGCCACCTCAGCCTTACGCAAAGCCAGCTGCCTTTGCAACTGACGGGAGAAAGCAAATTCGCGGCGATGCAGCTTTACGGCAGCATTCCCGGCGAGCTGAACGGCTCGTTGCTCAATCCGCAACTGACGATAAAACCCAAAGCACTTTTGCGCCTGCGCGGGCGTTTGCTCTCCACGCTGGAAGTCGATGAAGCGCGCTGGCCGCTGGCCGGCGTGCGCTTATCTTCGCAAGGCATCTCCGGACGCCTGCAGGCCATTCTCCGCGCTCACGATCCCAGCTTTGGCCGCTTTACGCTGCACCTGGATGGCGGCGCGCATAACTTCTGGCCGAATTCAGGCGTCTGGAACTGGCGTTACTGGGGCGAGGGAGAAATGCGTCCCTTACAGGCAAAGTGGGACGTCAATGGCACGGGCGGCTGGCGCGATACGCTGATTCATCTGGATAGCCTGTCTACAGGTTTCAATCAGCTGGAATACGGCAGCGTTCGGGTAGAGAAGCCGCGCTTAACGCTAACGGCGCCGGTGAACTGGCAGCGTGATGCGCACCACCCGTCATTTACCGGCCAATTCCAGATGCAGGCAGGAGAAACGCGCTTCAGCTACGGGGGCAGGCTGGCGGCCTCAACGCTGGACTTCGGTGCGACGGGCAGCGATCCCGGGCATTTCGTCTGGGGCGGACAGCTGAACGCGGGCAAGGTGGGGCCGGTACGTGTTAACGGCCGATGGGACAGCGAGCGTTTACGCGGACAGGCCTGGTGGCCAACGCAGTCGCTGACGGTATTCCAGCCGCTCCTCAGCCCTGAACTTAAAATGAAGATTCAGTCAGGTGAGTTACGCGCTCAGGTGGCTTTTTCTGCCGCCGCCAGACAGGGCTTTCAGGCTGGCGGTCACTGGACGGTGAAAAACGGCAGCGTCTGGACGCCGGACAGCCAGGTCAACGGGGTGGATTTTTCGCTGCCATTCCGACTGCAAAATCAACAGTGGCATTTCGGGTTACGCGGGCCGGTTTCGTTACGTATCGCCGAGATTAAAAATCAGTTTGCGATGCAGAACATTCGGGCCGACCTGCAGGGCGCTTATCCCTGGCGTGAAAACGATCCGCTGTGGTTACAGGATGTCAGTATGGATCTGCTGGGCGGACACATTACCCTGCCATCCCTGCGCCTGCCTCAGCACAGCCCGGCGCGCGTTTCGCTCCGTGACATCAGCCTGAGCAAGCTCGTCAGCGCCATTAAACCCAAACAGTTTGCCATGTCTGGAAACGTGAATGGCGAGTTACCGCTGTGGATCAGTAATCCCCACTGGATTATTGAAAATGGCTGGATTGCCAACAGCGGGCCGCTGACTTTCCGTATGGATAAAGATATGGCCGATGCCATTACCCGCAACAATGTCGCCGCCGGTGCGGCGATGGACTGGCTGCGCTACATGGAGATTTCGCGGTCATGGGCCACGCTTAATCTGGACAATCTCGGGGAGCTGACGATGGAAGCCCAGGTAAAAGGCACCAGCCGCTTCAGTAATCGTAATCAGACCGTTAATTTAAATTATCGTCATCAGGAAAACCTGTTCCAGCTGTGGCGCAGCCTGCGCTTTGGCGATAATTTGCAATCCTGGGTGGAGCAAAATGCCACCTTGCCGTCAAAAAAGGATCAATCACCATGAGCCTCAGGGCCTTACTGCTGATGGTAGCCTGGCTACCGCTGATGGGTTGTGTGCCACGCATCGAAGTGGCCGCGCCAAAAGACCCCATTACCATTAATATGAATGTGAAAATTGAGCATGAGATCCACATCAAAGTGGACAAGGATGTCGAAGCCTTACTGAAAAACCAGAGCGGCCTGTTCTGAGGAGAGCCAGCATGAAACGCATTGGTCTTGCACTTTTACTGGCGACGACGATGAGCCAGCCGGCCTGGGCTCTGACGCTTGATGAGGCCCGTCAGTCGGGCCGGGTCGGCGAAACCCTGTCCGGTTATATTGCCCCTCGATCAGACGACAGCGAAACCCTCGCACTGGTTAAACGCATTAATGACGGACGGCGCGCAGAGTACCAGCGTCTTGCCGGGCAGAACAACCTGAAAACCGGTGAGGTGGCCCGCATCGCTGGACAAAAGCTGGTCACGCGGGCGGGGACGGGGGAATACGTTCAGGGCATTAACGGGCAGTGGTTGCAGAAATAGCCCGATCGAGCAGGGCGATGCAGGCATAAAAAAACCGGGCTGATGCCCGGTTCTCGCGTCAAACAGCATTATCACGCAGTAGCAATCTGCTTAATCGCGTCTTTGGCTTCGCTGGTTGCTTTCGTGGCTACTTCCGGGCCGTAAGCGATGCCTTCAGCCAACACGAACTCAACGTCGGTGATGCCGATAAAGCCCAGGAACAGCTTGACGTAAGGGGTCAGCAGGTCAGAAGGGCTGTCTTTATGAATGCCACCACGGCTCGACAGAATCACCGCACGTTTACCTTTCACCAGGCCTTCCGGGCCTGCTTCGGTATAACGGAAGGTCACGCCAGCACGCGCGATCAGGTCGAAATAGTTCTTCAGCTGAGTCGGGATGTTGAAGTTGTACATTGGGGCCGCCATCACGATAACGTCATGCGCCTGCAGCTCGGCAATCAGTTCATCAGACAGTGCCAGCGCTTCCTGCTGACGCGGTGACAGTGGCGCATCAGAAGGGCGCAGTGCGCCAACTAACTCACCGTCCAGTACCGGAACCGGGTTAGCAGCCAGATCGCGAACGGTGATCTGGTCGCCCTTAGCCTGTGCCTGCTCGATATAGAAGTCTGCCAGCTGGCTTGACTGAGAATAACCCGCAAGAATGCTTGATTTCAGAACGAGTACTTTGCTCATAGTAGTTTCCTGTCTGTTATGCGGAAGGCTTTCCGCTCAATGGTTTACACTTTACAAACATCGGCCTTAGGGTGAAAGCGCAATATTTCGAGAGCTATATTCGAATTAATTGAACAAGCCGGTTTTGCCGACCATCACGGCGTAAAAGGGAATGTGCTATGCTAGGCGCAATTATTAGCGTTAATCAGCGGGTTATCTTAGCACTGTACGCTGAATCCACACCGTCTGAGTAAGGTACGTCACTACTATGTCTTCTCCGGTTTCATCCCCATTAACGCCGCTCTGGTCGCGGCTTGATGCGTTAATGCTGCGTGACCGTCAACGCTTGCAGCGTCGGTTACATGGCGCCAAAAAAATCAAAAATCCCGACGCTCAGCAAAGCATCGCCGCCGAGCTTGAGCAGGATATCATTGTTGCAGAGCGCCGCGTTGCACAACGTGTTGCGGCGACGCCGCGCATCAGGTTTCCGGAAAATCTGCCAGTCAGCCAGAAGCAGCAGGCCATCGCAGAGGCGATTCGTGAACACCAGGTGGTTATCGTCGCGGGCGAAACCGGATCGGGCAAAACCACCCAGTTGCCCAAAATTTGCCTGACGCTGGGACGCGGTATCACCGGTTTAATTGGTCATACCCAACCGCGTCGGCTGGCGGCGCGAACCGTTGCCAACCGCATCGCCGACGAGCTGGAAACTTCGCTCGGTGGCTGTGTGGGTTACAAAGTGCGGTTTAACGATCAGGTCAGCGAAACGACCCAGATTAAACTCATGACAGACGGAATTCTGCTGGCGGAAATCCAGCAGGACCGCATGCTGATGCAGTATGACACCATCATCATTGATGAGGCTCATGAACGCAGCCTGAATATCGACTTCCTGCTGGGCTACCTGCGGGAGTTACTGCCGCGTCGTCCCGATCTGAAAGTGATTATTACGTCAGCAACCATCGATCCCCAGCGCTTCTCTCGTCATTTCAACAACGCGCCGGTGATTGAGGTGTCGGGCCGCACCTATCCGGTAGAAGTGCGCTACCGTCCGGTGGTGGAAGAGGCGGAGGATGTTGACCGCGATCAACTGCAGGCCATTTTCGACGCGGTCGATGAGCTGGGGCGGGAAAGCCGGGGCGACATCCTGATTTTTATGAGCGGTGAGCGCGAAATTCGCGATACCGCCGACGCGCTGATGAAGCGCGATCTGCCCCATACCGAAGTGTTGCCGCTCTATGCCCGTCTGTCTAACAGCGAGCAGAACCGGGTATTTCAGTCGCACAGCGGGCGGCGTATCGTGCTGGCAACCAACGTCGCCGAAACGTCGCTGACCGTACCGGGCATCAAATACGTTATCGATCCCGGCACGGCGCGTATCAGCCGCTACAGCTATCGCACGAAAGTACAGCGCCTGCCGATAGAGCCGATTTCGCAGGCCTCCGCGAATCAGCGTAAAGGACGTTGCGGGCGCGTGTCGGAAGGGATCTGCATACGGCTCTATGCCGAAGACGATTTCCTGAGCCGTCCTGCCTTTACCGATCCTGAAATCCTGCGTACCAATCTGGCCTCGGTTATTCTGCAGATGACCGCGCTGGGGCTGGGCGATATCGCGGCCTTCCCGTTCGTGGAAGCACCGGATAAACGTCACATTCAGGACGGCGTAAGGCTCCTGGAGGAGCTGGGGGCATTAACCCTCAATGACGACGGACATTACTCACTCACCGGCTCCGGCCGCCAGCTGGCGCAGTTGCCTGTCGATCCGCGCCTGGCGCGCATGGTGCTGGCAGCACAGCAGTACGGCTGCGTGCGGGAAGTGATGATCATCGCTGCCGGCTTATCGATTCAGGACCCGCGCGAACGTCCCGCCGACAAAAAGCAGGCCTCGGATGAAAAACACCGACGCTTTGCGGATAAAGAGTCAGATTTTGTGGCATTTGTGAACCTGTGGAACTACCTGGGCGAACAGCAGAAAGCGCTGTCCGGTAACCTGTTCCGCCGTCAGTGTAAAACAGACTATTTAAACTATCTGCGCGTACGCGAATGGCAGGATATCTATACCCAGCTCCGTCAGGTGGTGCGCGAACTGGGCATTCCCGTTAACAGCGAGCCAGCGGAGTACAGAGAGATTCACTGTGCCTTGCTGACCGGCTTACTGTCACATATCGGTCAGAAAGACGCCGATAAACAAGAGTTTACCGGCGCACGCAACGCCCGTTTTGCTATCTTTCCCGGCTCTGGACTGTTTAAAAAGCCGCCTAAATGGACAATGGTCGCTGAACTGGTGGAAACCAGCCGGCTGTGGGGCCGCATGGCGGCGCGCATCGATCCCGAGTGGATTGAGCCGCTGGCGCAGCACCTGATCAAACGCAGCTACAGCGAACCGCACTGGGAGAAATCGCAGGGCGCGGTGATGGCCAGTGAGAAAGTGACTCTTTACGGTTTGCCGATTGTGGCTGCGCGCAAAGTGAATTACGGCACCATCGATCCCACGCTCAGCCGCGAGCTGTTTATTCGCCATGCGCTGGTTGAGGGCGACTGGCAGACGCGTCATGTGTTTTTCCGCGCCAATCAGAAACTGCGCAGCGAAGTCGAAGATCTGGAACATAAATCGCGCCGCCGCGATATTCTCGTGGATGATGAAACGCTGTTTGCTTTCTACGATCGGCGCGTGGGCAAGGATGTCGTTTCAGCCCGCCATTTTGACACGTGGTGGAAGCAGGCTAGCAAAACCAATGCTGAACTGCTGAACTTTGATAAGCAGATGCTGATCAAAGAGGGCGCGGATAAAGTCAGCCAGCTCGACTATCCCAACGTCTGGCATCAGGGAAACCTTAGACTCAAGCTGAGTTATCAGTTTGAACCCGGTGCGGATGCCGATGGCGTGACGGTCCATATACCTTTACCGCTGCTTAACCAGGTGGAGGAAGCGGGTTTTGAATGGCAGATCCCCGGCGTGCGGCGCGAGCTGATCATCGCCCTGATTAAATCGTTACCTAAGCCACTGCGCCGCAACCTGGTGCCTGCTCCTAACTATGCTGAAGCATTCTTAGGCCGCGTTACCGCCATGGAGATGCCATTGCTGGATGCGCTGTCGCGGGAATTCCGCCGGATGACCGGCGTGACGCTGGAGCGAGACAACTGGCAGTGGGAACAGGTGCCCGATCATCTGAAAATGACGTTTCGGGTTGTCGATGAGCACAACCGCAAACTTCAGGAAGGCAAAGATCTTGCTGCGCTGAAACGCCTGTTAAAAGGAAAGGTGCAGGAAACGCTCTCTAACGTGGCGGACGATGGCCTGGAGCAGAGCGGTTTGCACCTCTGGAGCTTTGGCGATTTACCGCGCAGTTACCAGCAAAAGCGCGGCAGCTATGAGGTAAAAGCCTGGCCTGCTCTGGTTGACGAGAAGGACAGCGTGGGCATCCGCTTGTTTGACAGCGAGCACGAGCAGCAGAAAATGATGTGGCGCGGTCAGCGCCGCCTGTTGTTGCTGAATATTCCGTCCCCCGTGAAGTATCTGCATGAAAAGTTGCCGAACAAAGCCAAGCTGGGGCTGTATTTTAACCCTTACGGCAAGGTCATGGAGCTGATTGATGACTGCATTGCCTGCGGCGTTGACAAGTTAATCGCGGAAGCTGGTGGCCCGGCATGGGAGCAAACGCAGTTTGAAGCGCTAAGGGAAAAAGTGCGCGCCGAACTCAATGATACCGTGGTAGAGATCGCAAAGCAGGTTGAGCAGATTCTGACAGCGGTATTTTCGATTAACAAACGTCTGAAAGGGCGGGTAGATATGACGCTGGCGCTGGCACTGGCGGATATCAAAGCGCAGATGAACGGCCTGGTTTACCGGGGTTTTGTCACCCAGAATGGCTGGCAGCATCTGGCAGATACGCTGCGTTATCTGCACGGCATTGAGCGACGGCTGGAGAAGTTGCCGGTCGATCCTCATAGCGATCGCGCCCGAATGCTCAAAGTGCAGGCCGTCGAGCAAGCGAGGCAGGCATGGTGGAATAAATTGCCGCCGCAGCGTCAGGATGACGCGGACGTGCAGCATATCCGCTGGATGATTGAAGAGCTACGAATCAGCCAGTTTGCGCAACAGCTGGGAACGCCTTATCCGATTTCGGATAAACGCATCCTGCAGGCAATGGAGCAAATCGCAGGCTAGTTGCCGAGGCAGCTCGCGTAAAAAAAGCCCGCATCTTGATGGATGCGGGCTTTTTTATGTGTTCAGATCGTGTAACCCCTCAGGCAACCTACTGGGCCAGCGCTTCAAGCCGGTCTTTAAAAGAGGTCACGGCAATCGCCCGGTTATCCGCAAGATAACGATCTTTTGCGGCAGGTGCCGAACTCTGCACGGCAATCAGCTGCCAGCCTTTATCGCCTTTCAACAGTAGCGGCGAACCGCTGTCACCCGGCAGCGTATCACACTGGTGCGATAACACGGCACGCTGCGCCCAGCCGGTGATCAGGCAGTCGCTGTGTGAATACAGGCTGTCAAGATGATCCGCAGGGTAGCCAGCCTGAGTCACTTTACGTCCGGCTTCTTTAAGCGCGTCCGTTAAATCACTGCGTGAACCATCAAACAGCGGAATCGGCGTAATGGCAGAAGGGGGATTGCGTAAAATAACCAGACCATAGTCGAACGGTGCTGCGCTGCTGGGGACAATCCATCCTTCGCCATCGGCTTTTAGCCTGTGGACCAGAGAAGGTTCAACGCGGGCATCAATGTCGTGGATCTCGTAGCGCCAGCCTTTTTTGGTCGACATAAAGCGCAGCGCGACCGGTTTATCAAACTTGCCCGGTGGCGTCAGTAAACAGTGGCCTGCGGTCAGTGCCAGGTGTGGTGAAATAAGCGTTGCGGTGCATAGGTTACCACTTTCGGTTTCCAGTTGACCTATCGCATCCCAGGGCGCGTCGCTGACGTCGGTAATCGCCTGACGATGATCCTTACCAAAAAACAGCATTTTTATTTCGGCAGGCGTCGGTGAATCATCATTATCATCGGCATGAACAACGGCGGTGAAACTGAAAAGTCCAACGATTAACAGGGTAGCCAGGCGCATAGAACTCTCAATAGCGAGAAAAAGAAAACGTTTTTGTTATTACTGAAGTGACATAACTATAGTCAGTGAGCGGTAAAAAAGGGAGTCTTTTCAGTTAATCAGTACGCGACAGCGACTAAATAAAAAAACTGGCCGCGATAACGCCACATAAGATCATCACAATCAGAATAATTTCGAAGCGATAGCGACGGACCATATTAGCCACTCCAGTAAAGAAACACCCGGCAGAACCGGGTGTTTTAATTATTAACGCTTACTCGGAACCCTAAAGGGTAACCTTATTTTTTAGCGGCTTTTTTGTGGTGCTTTTTAGCAGCCTGGGCTTTCTGAGCTGGTTTAGCTTTGTGGTGTTTTTTAGCGGCCTGGGCTTTCTGGGCTGCTTTAGCTTTGTGGTGTTTTTTAGCAGCCTGAGCTTTCTGGGCTGGTTTAGCTTTGTGGTGTTTCTTAGCAGCCTGGGCTTTCTGGGCTGGTTTAGCTTTGTGATGCTTTTTAGCGGCCTGCGCTTTCTGAGCGGTATCTTTCTTAGCGACTTTCTTTTTAGCCGCCTGAGCTTTCTGCGCGGTGTCTTTCTTCACTGCTTTTTTCTTAGCAGCCTGAGCTTTCTGTGCAGCTTTATGGTGCTTCTTGTGAGCGGCAGCTTTGTGTTCGGTCTTAGCAGGTGCAGCGGTAGTAGTAGTGGTAGCAGCAGCGGCTGGAGCAGCAGTTGTCTCGGCAGCGAAAGCAACTGAAGACAGACCCATGGCAGCGGCGATTACCAGTGCAAATAATTTTTTCATTGCAAAACCCTCGGACTATTTTTTCATGTGTAGCCCACTGCGGGGCCGGTGAGATGACTATATGAGAAAATAACAGGCGCGTCCGTGGGTCATTGGTATCGCCGTGTAACCGATTGTACAAAGTGGGCGGGGGAAGTGAAAGGCGGCCTTCAGACCGCCTGCTACCTTAACTGTTCAGGTAACGCTGCTCAAGATGTTTGCGGAAATAGTCCGGGTTCAGCGCCTCTCCCGTGGCATTAAGCATCAGCTGATCGGTAGAGAAACGGCTGCCGTGTTGCCAGATATTCTGTTGTAGCCAGTCAAAAACGGGCTGCAGTTCGCCATGCAAAATCAGCTCTGTCGACTGTGGAATCGCTTTTTGCAAAGCCTGGAACAACTGAGCCGCGTACATCGCGCCCAACGTATAGGTCGGGAAATAGCCGAACGCGCCATCGGTCCAGTGAATATCCTGCATGCAGCCGTTGCGGTAATTCCCGCGCGTATCGATGCCCAGAGACTGCTGCATTTTCTCATCCCAGAGTGCGGGGATATCCTCGACCTCAATCTCACCTTCAATGAGCGCACGTTCAATTTCATAACGCAGAATCACGTGGGCCGGATAGCTCAGCTCGTCGGCATCCACGCGAATCAATCCGGGTTTTACCTGCTGAGCTAAACGCACAAAGTTATCAGCCTGCAGTGCCGGTTGCGCCCCCATCTTAGCGATCACCTGCGGCAGGATGCGTTGCAGGAACTGCGCGCTGCGGCCCAACTGCATTTCCATAAACAGACTTTGTGATTCATGAATGGCGGTGGAGCGCGCCAGTGCCACCGGCTGGCCCCGCCACTGTTTGGGCAGGTTTTGCTCGTAACGGGCATGGCCGGTTTCATGGATCACGCCCATCATGGCACTCAGAAATTCATCCTGATTGTAACGGGTGGTGATGCGCACATCGTCGGGGACGCCGCCGCAGAAAGGATGCGCACTGATATCCAGCCGACCATGGTTAAAGTCAAAGCCCAGCTCGGCCATAATGCTCAGCCCCAGCTCGCGCTGCGCCTCAATGGGGAATGGCCCCTGAGGGGTTAACTTGGGTTCTTGCGCCTGTTTTTCCACCACCTGTTGCAACAGCGCCGGTAGCCAGGTTTTTAACTGTCCAAACGTCTCATCCAGTCGGGCGCTGGTCATCCCCGGCTCAAAAACATCGAGCAGGGCATCGTAACGGGAACAGCCATTGGCTTGCGCGCGCAGTTGCGCTTCCTCACGACTTAAGCGCACCACCTCTTTCAAATTTGTGGCAAAGCCCTGCCAGTCATTGGCGGGACGCTGGCTGCGCCAGGCATGTTCACAGCGCGAACCCGCAATGGATTTTGCTTCGACCAGTTCGGCAGGCAGTAAGGTCGCCTGGGTCCAGGCGCGACGCATCTCGAGCAGGTTGGCGCGCTCTACATCATTGAGAGATTGCTGTTCTGCCTGCTCAAGCCAGTCACCCAGGCGCTTGTCTGTCAGGATCTGGTGCTGCAAAACACTCATCTCCGCCAGCGCTTCACCCCGCGCAGCACTGCCGCCTGGTGGCATCGTGGTCTGCATATCCCATCCGGCGATGGCGCTGACGTGGCTGAAACGCGACAGGCGCTGAAAAGTGGCACAAAGTTGTTGATAAGCTGAAGTCACATAATGCTCCTGAATGAGTTAACGTCGGGGCAGTTCCCGAAAGGGAAGATCCAGCGGCCAGCAAAAGCGAACGCTGGCCCCGCCAAGCGGGCTGGTTTCAATAGAAACCCGGCCACTTAATGCATGGGCAATAGAGTGGACAATGGCAAGCCCAAGCCCACAGCCCCCGGTGGCGCGGTCACGGCTTGGGTCGAGTCGTACAAAAGGTTCAAATACGCGTTCACGTTCATCAAGGGGAATGCCCGGGCCATCATCTTCGACCTGCAGGTTTCCCAGCGCACCATCAAACCACAGGCTGACCCGCAGGCGCTGACCGGCATAACGCAGCGCGTTATTGACCAGGTTATCCAGTACGCGCTCCATCAGTCGTGTATCTGAAATCCCGTAGTTTTCACGCTGGGGTAAATCGAGATCGATCTGTGTCTCCGGGTTTATCGCCCGGAAGTCTTCCATACGCTCACGCAACCAGTTCGCCAGATCCAGCGACTGCAAATTAAGATCGACGCGGGGCCGGTCGAGACGGGCATAGGTCAGCAGCTCTTCAATCAGGCTTTCTAACTGGCTGACATCGCGGTTCAATGCCGCTGATTCCGCTTCGGTCAGATTGTCGCTCATCTCCAGACGATAGCGCAAACGTACCAGCGGCGTTCGCAGTTCGTGGGCGATGCCGTCAATCAGCTGTTTTTTACTGGCGACCAGCGTATTAATGTTTTCCGCCATTTGGTTAAAAGCCACGCCGACCCTGAACAGGCTAGAGGTGCTGTCGAAGTGCGTGCGGACATCAAGCTGTCCCTGACCAAAACGCTGAGCCGCGTGCTCCAGCCGCAGCATCTCTTTCCAGTGCGGACGTAGCCAGATAAAAACCGGCAACCCCAGCGACATCCCGATAAACACCACCAGGGCCATATCCAGCAGGCGCATCTGGTGCAGATAAAACAGGTAAGGGATTGGCCCAACGGTCAGAACGTAGTGGCTGCGGGGAATGTGCTGCAGGAAAGTGTATTTATCATCCAGCGCCACGATTTCGCCTGCGCGCAGCCGGCGCAGTTCATTTTCATCCAGTTCAAACTTACTCATTGGCTCAATATGCAGCTCAAACGACAAGCCGAGATCGAGACTCTTAATCGTCTTATTCCAGTCCCGTGGCGGGATCTCACGCAGTTCGCTGCGGATCAGATAGAGCGAACTGGCCATCAGGTCGTTCATTGACTGGCGACCGGCACGCTCGGCGGTAAATTTGTAAACCAGCCCGACCATTAGCGACATCACCAGGAAACAGACAAACAGCAGCAGGTAGAACTGAATAAAAAGTTTTTTCATACCGAACGCGTGTCCCAGGCCTGTGGCGCAAACAGATAGCCTTTATTACGGATGGTTTTAATACGAAATGGCTCGGTGGCGCTGTCGTGCAGCTTTTTGCGCAGGCGCGAAATCGCCACGTCAATGCTGCGATCCATCCCGTCGTAGCTGACGCCGCGCAGCGTTTTTAGTAGCGCGTCACGGTTCAGAATTTGCCCGGCATGGCTCGCCAGCACCCAGAGCAAATCGAAATCTGCCGTAGACAGGGCAATGTTTTCGTCAAACAGCACGACCTGACGATTGAGCGCATCAATCGTCAGAGAGCCAAAGCGTAACATGCGATTGTTTTTCGCTGGCGTCGGGGCTTCTTCGCTCTGGCCCTGCTGGGACTGGCGCAGATGCAGGCGCAGTCGGGCCAGCAACACCGCAGGGGGCGCCGTTTTCAGGATATAATCCTGGGCGCCCATCTCCAGCGCCAGAATATGGTTCATGTCGCTGTCGAGAGACGTGAGCAGGACAATCGGTCCCTGCCAGTTCGCGCGTAAGTCACGACAGATTGACATACCGTCTTTGCCTGGCAGCATGATATCCAGCATGACCAGGTCGGGCTGCTGCTCGACAATAGTGGCTTCCGCCCGATCGCCGCGCGTCTCCACAATCACTTCAATATCATGTCGTCCAAGGTAAGCGGCAATCAGCGAGCCCACTTCCGGTTCATCTTCAACGTAAACGATTTTGTGCATGATGCTTTCTAATGTAAAAAGGAGGGGTAAAGCATAACTTTTCCTGACGCAGAGCTCTATGCAATCACACGAAATATCCTTGAGTAACTGGGATATATTCCGCAAAATAGACAGTCATTAACCCTGCGTTTAACGTGTGTTCCGGATTCATTGTGATCACCTTGAGGAGCCAAAGTGTTTGATAAAGAGCTGGCATCAGCGGTATACCGCGATCGCATCTGCTTTAATTACAGTGATTTCCTGTCGGCATCCTGTAAAAAACGATGGAGCTTTGTGGATGCAATCTACGGCGTACTGCCTATATTTGGCATGGTGACACGCAAATCTGCGCACAGCTTACAGGCGAGTGAAGATCAGCTTAAAGAATTAGCATTACAAATCATTTCAACGCAGGTCAGCGATGAAATCAACATAGCCCGTTTGATCACGCTTGCCGAGCAGCAACACATTTCCCGCTTCGATATTCAGCTTCCGTACCCGCTGTCAGACAAGCAGCTTGAGGCTATTCATGAAGAATACCCTAAGCCTGTAGCACTGACACAGCAGGATGACCTGCTGTGTGTCGTACTGGATCAGGCGCACTAGGCAAGCAGTTCCCACATCGCAGGAAGGGTTGCCGCCACGATCAGCATCATGGCAACCCGTTCGACCGGCTTCAATGCCACCTCATGCCCGCGACGGCGCGCAAAAATAAACAGTAAAATACCCGGCGCATAGAGCACCACTGACGTAAACAGATGCAGCGGGCCTGACGCATACAACAGCCAGATGCCATACAGGCTGGCGCCCACACCGACGGCAAGCGCCCAAGGTTTTTGCTGTCCTTTCACCACTTTAATCAGATAAAGTCCGACCAGCAGATAGGGCACCAGAATCATTTCAGAGGCAATGGTGAGCAGCGTGTTGTAATCTGCGCCGGTCAGGGCAATGAGGATCAGGCAAACCTGAATACTGCCGTTTGTCAGCCATAACGAGGCGGCAGGCGCGTTGCGGGCGTTCTGCCGGGCAATACTGCGTGGAAACGCACCCTGCTGTGCGGCAATAAAGGGCACTTCAGCCGCCATGATCGTCCAGCTCAGGTAAGCCCCGCACACGGAAATAATCAGGCCCACCACAATAATGGCGTTACCCCAGCTCCCCGTCAGGCGCGTCATCAGGCCCGCCATGGAAGGATTCCGCATTTCCGCCAGCTCCGCACGGGGAACGATGCCCAGTGACAGCAGCGTCACCAGCAAATAGACCAGCAGGGCAGCCAGCACCGCCAACAGCGTCGCGCGTCCGACATCCTTTTTATGCTTTGCACGAGAGGATACAACCACCGCGCCTTCCACGCCGATAAACACCCACAGCGTGATCAGCATGGTCTGCTTGACCTGTTCCCACAAGGGGACGCCCAAACTGAGTCCGGAAAAATCGAAGTGAAACCGGTCATAATTGAAGGCCAGAACGGCCAGCACAACAAACAGCAACAGTGGAACCAGTTTGCCAAGGGTTGCCAGCAGGTTGATGCTTGCAGCGGTTTGCACCCCGCGCAGCACCAGCCAGTGAACCAGCCACAGCAGCACCGATGCGCCCAGCATCGCCTGCCACGTATTGCCGTTGCCAAAAATGATCCGATCAGGCGTATCCGTAAAGAAGCTCAGCGCAGAAAAAACAATAACCAGGTAGGAGACGTTAGCGATAACCGCACACAGCCAGTAACCCCACGCGGAACAAAATCCGGTCAGTTCGCCAAATCCGGCGCGGGCATAGGTGAAAATCCCGCCGTCCAGTTCAGGTTTCAGCCGCGTCAGTAACAGCATCGCCAGCGAGAGGAAGATAATCCCCGCGCCCGTGATCAGCCAGCCGATCAACAGCGCCGCCGGACCGGCGACCGCCGCCATATTTTGCGGCAAGCTGAAAACACCTGCGCCCAGCATAGAGCTGAGAACCAGCGCTGTCAGGGCACTGAGGCCTAATTTTTTCTCCAAAACGTTCTTCCTGCTAGCATAAGTGGCTGGATGACCAGCATAAACACAACGTTATATCGTCATTGTGTTACGTATAGCGCGTTAAATACTCTGAAAAACAGGCGGAGGATTTTACGGAGTGCGGTGAAGGATGGCAATGCGTGGCTATGCAAAATCGAGCAGGAATTATGCAAACAGACAACAGGGCGGCGGGCGCCGCCCTGCGGTATTTTATTTGAACAGATCGGCTGTCACGGTCAGGTTGCCACCGCTCTGGTTCTGCCACTGACGCGTCACATGGTAGAATTTAGCCCCTTTCTCGGCAGCGCGTTTCGCGGTTTCCTGTGAAACCTCGGTTGGCGTACCAAAATGTCCGCTAAAGGTTACGGTATCAAACGGCTGCATCTGTGCTGCCGTGACCGCATTCACTTCCTGGATCTCTTTGCCGTCCGGCAAGGTCACCGTATAGCGTTTACCGGTTGAGCTCTGCGTTTCAAAGAAGCGGCCTACCGTGTTGCTAGGGGTTTCTGAAGAGGCGACGCCGGGGATTTCCACTTTCTTAGCGGCTGCACCGCCTGCCGCCAGCGCTGCTTTGCCCGCCTGAGAGTCGGCCGGGATGGTGTCCGGACTCTGCACCACGCGCTGTTTCGCATCGGCCTTATAGATGTACGCGGTAATGAACTGGTTGCCGCCGGTATTGGCATCAACCTGACGCACGATAAAGAAGGAGGCTGCGCCTTTTTCTTTTGCGGCTTTGGAGATCGCGTCATTCACATCAGGCTGGCTCGGGAAGAAGCCGTTGACGGTCACGGTATCGAAGGGTTCCAGGCGATAAGCCTCTGCCTTGGGCAGCTCTTTCAGGCCATTGAACATCCGGTATTCAGTTTCCTGACTGGCTTTAGGCGCGTTGGCCTTGTACAGGTCTGCGGTCACGCGCCAGTTGCCGCTGTTACCGTTGCTGTCGTTAATGCCTTGAATGTAATAAGAATCTGCATTCAGTTCATCAGCACGTTTTGAAACGGCATCTGCCGCATCGCCAATTGCATTGAAACGACCGGTGATATTAATACGTTCGAATGGCTTCAACGCGGCCGCTTGTTCTGGCGTCAGCTCTTTAGCCGCAAATGCATTTGCCGCCAGCAGAGATAACAGGGTAGATGCCAGAATAGTGTTCTTCAGCTTCATAAAAATGATCCTTCGCCTTACGCAAAATGAGTACGAAAACGTGCTGGACTCTTGATGTATAACAGATTAGCCGCTGATTATTACATGTTATAAACACGCTGTCGCAGCCATTTTTTGCGATATATCTCTTGTTGTGAGCCAGATTATTCAATCCTGACCGCGCGCCGCGCGATTTTGCCTTAGGCTTAAGACAATAAGATGAAATGCGCTGTGATAACAGTACGAAAATAGTTAATGCATTGTTAATTTTAGCTTTTTTTAAAAGGAATATCAGGGTGAAGCGCGCAACAGTCAGCAGATTGTTTGCTGCTAATGTCCCTGTACAGTGAGGTTATGCGGAATTGTGTCACTCCGGCTGGATATTACGGCGAATGTGACATAACTGCGCCTGTGCAGTAGATCGTCCGTAACAATTTCAGTAGCTTTAGAAACGATTAGGTTATTGCTTTTTATCACATTGCCTGATGGTCGGTATCGGCACGGCAATGTGTACCGCAAGGATCATCCTCCTTTAATCGATGAAAGGGAAAACTATGTTAATTGGAATACCCAAAGAGCGATTGGCTAACGAGTCACGTGTGGCTGCAACGCCCAAGACCGTTGAACAGCTAATCAAGCTGGGTTTCAGCGTGGCTGTAGAGCATGATGCAGGTAAGCGCGCCAGCTTTGATGATGACAGCTATCTTGCCGCGGGGGCCTCGCTGACTGACCGCCAGCAGGTCTGGCAGGCCGATATCGTGCTGAAGGTGAACGCACCCGATGATGACGAGACAGGTCTGATCCGCGAGGGCAGCACGCTGGTGAGCTTTATCTGGCCCGCTCAGCATCCCGAACTGCTTGCAAAGCTCGCCGCGCGACATGTCACGGTGATGGCCATGGACGCCGTTCCCCGTATTTCCCGCGCCCAGTCGCTCGACGCGCTCAGTTCCATGGCGAACATTGCCGGTTATCGTGCGATCGTCGAGGCCGCACATGAGTTTGGCCGCTTCTTTACCGGGCAGATCACCGCGGCGGGTAAAGTGCCACCGGCAAAAGTCATGGTCATTGGTGCCGGCGTGGCTGGCCTGGCGGCGATTGGTGCAGCCGGCAGCCTTGGCGCCATTGTGCGCGCTTTTGATACGCGTCCTGAGGTCAAAGAGCAGGTCCAGAGTATGGGCGCGGAATTCCTTGAACTCGATTTTGCAGAGGACGCGGGCAGCGGCGATGGGTACGCCAAAGTGATGTCCGATGCCTTTATTCAAGCTGAAATGGCGCTGTTTGCTCAGCAGGCACAAGAGGTCGATATCATCGTCACCACGGCGCTGATTCCGGGAAAACCCGCACCAACGCTCATCACCGAAGAGATGGTGGCCAGCATGAAGCCGGGCAGCGTTATTGTGGACCTCGCGGCGCAGACTGGCGGCAACTGTGCGCTGACGGTTGCCGATCAGGTTACCGTCACCGCCAACGGCGTGAAAATCATTGGCTACACCGATTTACCGAGCCGTTTACCCACCCAGTCTTCACAACTTTACGGCACTAACCTCGTTAATCTGATGAAGTTGCTGTGCAAAGAGAAAAACGGTGAAATTGCTATCGATTTCGCCGATGTTGTCATCCGTGGCGTTACCGTCGTGCGCGATGGCGAGGTGACCTGGCCTGCGCCACCGATTCAGGTCTCAGCTGCACCTAAAGCCACAACCACGTCTGCACCGGTGCAGAAAAAGAGTGAGGTTGCGACGGGATCGCCACGACGCAGCTATCTGCTGCTGGCGCTGGCCATCGTGCTTTTTGCCTGCCTGGCGAACGTCGCACCCCGTGAATTCCTGTCACATTTCACCGTCTTCGCGCTCGCCTGCGTAGTGGGTTACTACGTGGTGTGGAACGTGAGCCATGCGTTGCATACACCGCTGATGTCTGTCACCAATGCCATTTCCGGCATTATCGTGGTAGGCGCTGTGCTGCAAATGGGACATGGCGGTTGGGTCAGCTTCCTGTCTTTTATTGCCGTATTGATCGCCAGCATCAATATTTTCGGTGGCTTCACCGTCACGCAGCGCATGCTGAAAATGTTTCGTAAGGGGTAACACATGTCTGGCGGATTAGTGACAGCAGCATACATTGTTGCCGCAATACTTTTTATTATGAGCCTTGCCGGGCTTTCTAAACATGAAAGCTCAAGGCAAGGGAATCTCTTTGGCATCAGCGGCATGGCAATTGCGCTCATCGCCTCCATTTTTGGTCCCGATAGCAGCAATGTCGTCTGGATTTTGCTGGCGATGGTTATCGGCGGGGCCATCGGCATCCGGTTAGCCAGACGGGTTGAAATGACAGAAATGCCCGAGCTGGTTGCCATTCTGCACAGCTTTGTCGGGCTGGCTGCAGTATTGGTGGGGATCAACAGCTATATCGATCATGCCCCCGGACTGCCCGCAGTCATGGAAAATATCCATCTCAGCGAAGTGTTTATCGGTATCTTTATTGGTGCGGTCACCTTTACAGGATCGCTGGTTGCGTTCGGTAAGCTGTGCGGAAAACTGTCGTCCAGACCGCTGATGTTGCCTCACCGGCATAAGCTGAATCTGCTGGCGCTGATCGTGTCATTCCTGCTGTTGCTGTGGTTCGTCAACACAGACAGTAGCGGCGCGCAGGGATTTGCCCTGTTTGTCATGATGGTCATTGCACTGGCTTTCGGCTGGCATCTGGTTGCCTCCATCGGCGGGGCAGACATGCCTGTCGTCGTTTCTATGCTGAACTCCTATTCAGGCTGGGCTGCGGCGGCGGCAGGCTTCATGCTCAGCAACGATCTGCTTATCGTAACCGGCGCGCTGGTGGGGTCATCGGGTGCCATCCTCTCCTACATTATGTGTAAGGCGATGAACCGTTCGTTTATCAGCGTCATTGCTGGCGGCTTTGGCAGCGACAGCAGCGCGGTAACGGACAGCGAAGAGGCTGGCGAACACCGCGAGATCAGTGCGGAAGACACCGCAGAAATGCTGAAGTCATCCACGAGCGTCATTATCACGCCCGGCTACGGGATGGCGGTGGCACAGGCACAGTATCCGGTGGCCGAGATCACCGAAAAACTGCGCGCCCGTGGCATCAAGGTACGCTTCGGTATTCATCCGGTCGCTGGGCGTTTACCCGGCCATATGAACGTCCTGCTGGCTGAGGCAAAAGTGCCTTATGACGTGGTACTGGAGATGGACGAAATTAACGATGACTTCAGCGACACGGATACGGTGCTGGTGATCGGTGCCAACGATACGGTCAATCCCGCCGCTCAGGACGATCCCGGCAGCCCAATTGCCGGTATGCCGGTGCTGGAAGTGTGGAAGGCGCAAAACGTGATTGTGTTTAAGCGGTCAATGAATACCGGCTATGCCGGTGTGCAAAACCCGCTGTTCTTCAAAGAAAACACCCAAATGCTGTTTGGTGATGCCAAAGCCAGCGTGGAAAATATTCTTAAAGCGCTGTAATAAACAAGGGCGACACATTGTGTCGCCCTTGTTGCGAACCTCGCCTGATTAGTCGTGCTCGTCATCCTCTTCAAGCGTAATCGGCGAAACAAAGTCATCCGGTTTTATCGCCAGTAGATCGCAGCGCAGGTGATCGATCACCTGTTCCGCCGTGTTGCCCAGGAAAGCGGCCGACAGTCCGGTTCGGCCAATAGTCCCTAATACCACAATCCCCGCGCCCAGATGCCCTGAAAGTTCGGGTATGACTTCTTCCGGTAAACCTTTCTCGACATGGGTGAACTCTTCACTGATAGAGAACTTCTGCCGTAGCGCTTTCATCGCCACCAGGTGCTGGCCACGAATCGCGTCGTTGTACACACTGGGATCAAAGTCGGGCAGCTCAATGGCAATATTGATCGGCGTGATGGGATAGGCGCCCACCAGATGAACTTCGGTATGGTTTACGCTTTCTGCCAGTTTAACGGTTTCACGAATGAGTTTCTGATTCAGTGCATCGTGGTGAGGTTCTTCGCTGGCGAGGTTAACCGCCACCAGGGCTTTGCCACCTTCGGGCCAGGGCTGATCTTTGACCATCCACACCGGACAAGGACATTTACGCAACAGATGCCAGTCCGTCGGGGTAAAGATCACCGCTTCCAGCCGATCGTGCTGGTGCGCCATCTTAAGCACCAAATCATGCTGATGAGCCAGCACTTCCTGAATGATGGCTTCGTAAGGACGGTTATGCCAGATCACTTTGATATCAATATCCACGCCTGCATCCAGATAGGCCTGGGCCTGTTCGCGTATCCACTCTGAGCGCTGAGAGATCACGCCCTGACGCATTGAGGTGCGCTCATCCGGTGAGAGCAGGGTGGTCATCTCATATGAGAAGTCGTAGATAGGCAGAAAAGCTTTGATTTTGCCGCCGATAAGCTGGTTGAGATATACCGCACGTCGCAGCGCGGGCTGGTCATCCTGTTGAGGATCGATGGCGACCAGAATATTTTGATACTGGGACATAGGCTACTCTCCTTAAACCAAAGCGACTGGATTAAAGATAGCCTATGTTCAACGCAGTAAGAAAGTGAAAAAGATGTAGCCGGATCAATAAAATAACATTTATTAACCCGGCTTAACCATCAGGCTGCCTGATGGCTCTGGCCCGCCAGACCTTCCAGCATGGCGTGGTTCTCAATAGTGATGTATTTCCCTTTCACCGCCAGCATGCCTGATTTCTGAAAACGCCCCAGCAAACGGCTAATGGTTTCAACGGTTAACCCCAGATAGTTGCCGATGTCGCCACGCGTCATGGTCAAACGGAACTCACGCTGTGAGAACCCCCGCTGACCGTAACGGCGGGATAAGTTCCAGATAAAGGCCGCCAGCCGCTCTTCAGCGTTCTTCTTGGACAGCAACAGGATCATGTCCTGATCGCCTTTGATTTCGCCGCTCATCAGACGCATCATCTGCTGACGCAGGGCCGGCATTTTGCCCGATAAATCATCCAGCGTATCAAAGGGGATTTCACAGACCATCGCCGTTTCCAGCGCCTGGGCAAAGCTTGGATGACTGGCATTCATGATGGCGTCAAAACCGACCAGATCACCCGCCAGATGGAACCCGGTAATTTGTTCATCGCCCTGTTCAGTGATGGTATAGCTTTTGATCGTGCCGGAACGGATAGCATAAAGGGAGCGGAGGTCGTCACCGGCTTTAAACAGCGTATGACCTTTCTGAATGGGTTTCTTTCGCTCAATAATGTTATCTAGCTGATCAAGCTCATGTTCGTTCAGTGTGAAAGGGATGCATAACTGGCTAATGCTGCAATCCTGGCAGTGAATCGCACAACCGCCTGACTGTATACGTTTTTCAGGGAACATAGTGGTTTGCTCGACGATAATTGACTGCGGTCAATTTTACCATTTTTCGCTCGCAAAGGAACTCATCCGAGCAGTTTTTAGGCATACAAAAAGTGTGGTCTGTTACACTTCGCTGAAGGCTGTTATTACTGGCTTTCTTGATGTCAAAGTGTAACGGCCGTCAATATATGTTTACGGTTTTATGATTTCAGACAGGATCTTTCTTTATCTTAAGGCCGGGAATAAGGGTTAAAAACGGGGTTAGCGCAGACTTTCCCGATTTTGCTACTATTCGGGTTAAGCACTATTTTGCGTCATATCATTTTACAGGGGCGAGCGATGAACCTTGACGATGACAATCTGTTCCGTGACGCGATGAATGACGTTACGCCACTCAGAGATGCGGACAACACGCGGTGGAATCCGCTCTCCGCCAGTAAAAAAGCACGTCAACTGCCGCCAGAACAGGAAGATGAAAACATATTAACGCGCGGTTATCTGGATATTATCCCGCTGGATCAGCCTCTGGAATACAAAGCAGAGGGCATTCAGCAGGGCGTGTTAGATAAGCTACGCAAGGGACAGTATACGCTGGACGCCAGCCTTAATTTACTGCGTCAGCCTGTAGAGGTCTGTCGCCAGAACCTGTTTAATTTCATTCGTGAGGTGCGGCAAGCCGGGTTTCGCAACCTGCTTATCATTCACGGTAAAGGACGCGACAGTGAATCCCACGCCAACATCGTACGAAGTTATCTGGATCGTTGGCTACGGGAGCTGGATGAGGTGCAGACCTTCTGTGTGGCGCAAAAGCAGCACGGCGGGGCGGGCGCGCTTTACGTCGGATTACGTAAGACCGAGAAAGCGCGTCAGGACAACTGGGAGCGACATGCAAAACGCAGTCGCTAACTGTGAAATTTACGAATAGTACTCATCAGAACCTCAGCGCTCAGGCTTAAGGTATCGCCGGTTCGGGTGATAATACCGACCGGCTCGCCAGGGCCTGGAGAGGTAATGGGCAGCGAGAAGACGGCGTTGTGACTGAGATCTTCTTTAATGGCGCCTGAAGGCACAAACCAGATGTAGTCATAGCGTAGCGCCAGTTGGCGGGCCAGCGAGGTGGAAGAGGTTTCAACGCAATGTGGCGGTAAACAGCAGCCCTGCTCGTCAAGCATCTGCTGGGCCAGGCGGCGCGGAGCCGTTCCTTCGGGGGAAATCACTACCGGCCACTGCATGGCGCGGGATAAGGTGACGTTGTCACTTAACAGGGGATGTTCCGGCCTGACAACCAGTTTTAATGATTCGAGGAACAGCAGCTCATAGGTTAAGCCGGTCATCATCTCTTTATCAGCCATACGACCAATGCCGATATCAAATTCGCCCGCGCGCAGTCCGGCCAGCAAGACATTGTTGTGCAACGTGGCAACCTGAATGGTGGTGTTAGGACGCAGTTGATGAAAGCGATCGAGAATCTGTGGCAACATGCCCATCGCGGCAGTCGTAAGCGCGCCAAGCCGAATCACGGCAGGACGCTCGTTGATCTGTTCGTTAAAACTCTGACCGGCATGGTTCAGTGCATCCAGCACCTTTACCGCATGCGTCAGAAACTGCTCTCCCATGGTGGTGAGCTGTGCGCCCAGTCGGCCGCGTTCGAACAGCCTGACGCCCGTCAGTTCCTCGAGTTCGTTAAGGGTTTTAGAGAGTGCAGGCTGGCTAAGACTTAACGTCTCGGCTGCACGCCCCAGCGTTCCCTGCTGCGCAACGGCAACAAAGGCATGTAAATGACGCAAGCGAATGCGCTGATTGAAAAGGATATTTTTTTCCATTTCCCAAACTTAATGACATTGCCAGGTAACTGGCAACTATTTAAGCTGGATTTTGTTAACTTTGCTGCAAATTTTTATTAACAATGTGTACTTTTTATCGGGTTTTCATTTAAGTTACTGATAAATAATGCTTGAGGCGCTATCGTGGGATAACGCAGCCGCCAGTCGTGACTGAAAAATCATTAACTTAACTAACCATTTTTTGAATGATTATTATTCTCGTGTAAAATTCACGCGTTTTATCGTTAACGATCGGCTATCATAAGCGCCGTTTTTTTTACCAAAACTGATAGTTATTTCGTTAAGGAGAGTACGTCCGTGAGCAGCGTTGAGTCGGTAGACGTTCGCCGGTTAATCAATCAGGGTGCCCTGAGCGGTGGCCAAATTCGATTGATTGTACTCTGTTTTATCGTCGTGGCGCTTGATGGGATGGATATCGCCATCATGGGGTTTATCGCGCCCTCGCTGAAAGCGTCCTGGAACGTCACGAACCATCAGTTAGGCGTTGTCATCAGTGCGGCGCTTATTGGCCTGGCGCTGGGCGCCATGATCGCCGGTCCACTGGCCGACCGCTTTGGTCGTCGCTTAATGATTATATTCAGCGTGTTGTTTTTTGGCTTATGGACGCTGGTCACCGCGTTTTCGCACAGCATTGAGCAGATGATCCTGTTCCGCTTTTTGACCGGACTCGGATTGGGCGCAGCCATGCCGAACGTCAGCACCCTGGTCGCAGAATATGCCCCCGAGCGCCGTCGCTCATTCATCATCACCGTGGTTTTCTGCGGCTTTACCTTTGGCGCAGCCAGCGGAGGCTTTGCGGCATCCTGGCTGTTACCGCGTTACGAATGGCATTCTGTTCTGTTGCTGGGCGGTATTTTACCGCTGCTGGTGCTCCCGGTGCTGATACGGCAACTGCCAGAATCAGTGCGTTTCTTAATTAGCCGTGGTGCGCCGGCAGAACGCATCCGAACCATTCTGGAGCGTATGATTCCGGGCAGTACGAACCCGCACAGTCAGTTTCAATCCTCCGAAGCGGACGCCACTCAGCCAGACAAAAACGCAATCGCCACGGTTATCTCTCCCCGCTACCGTACCGGCAGCCTGATGCTGTGGAGCGGCTATTTTATGGGGCTCTTTCTGGTTTATCTGATAGGTAGCTGGCTGCCTTCGCTGGTGAGTAAACAGGGGATGACCGTGACCCAGGCCGCCATTATCACCGCCATGTATCAGGCGGGCGGCACCCTGGGCTCGTTATTTGCCGGCTGGCTGATGGACAGATTTAATGCCAACCTGGCGTTGGCCGTCATCTACTTTTGTGGCGGGATTGCCATCGTGGCATTGGGTTTCTCACCGGCGCAGGTCACCGTCATGAGCAGCATAGCCTTCTGTAGCGGCTTTTGCTTTAACGGTGCTAATACCGGAATGAATGCCTTATCAGCCAGCTATTATCCTACCCATGCCCGCGCGACCGGCTCCAGTTGGATGCATGGCGTGGGCCGAATCGGTGCCATCCTCAGCGCGTTTGTGGGAGCAGAAATGCTGTCGCTCGGCTGGTCTTTTAACCTGATCTTTTTGCTTCTGGCGATTCCGGCCGTCCTCACGACAGCGATGCTGGTGATTAAAAACCGTTATGGTTTTAAGCCGATCACAAATTCATGATTTTTTCCGCTGACGGCAACGCGTTGGATTACAGTAGCTGCAACGCTCATGCTTTCAGGTGGTGATTATGGATAACGTTATCAGTGCGGATGCCATCCGTACGGGCTTTTCAAAGGCAATGTCGGACATGTATCAGCAGGAAGTGCCGCTGTACGGCACGTTGATGCAGTTGGTCAAAGACGTTAATCAGGCCTCGCTGGCGGCGGACAGCGCCCTGCAGCAGCGCCTGGCGCAAGCCGATGAGCTGAGCCGTTTAAGCCTGGAACGCCACGGTGCAATCCGCGTCGGCAGCGCCGAAGAACTGGCCATGCTGCGTCAGATGTTCGCCGTTATGGGCATGTTCCCGGTCGGCTATTATGACCTTTCTCAGGCGGGCGTACCGGTACACTCAACCGCGTTTCGCCCTGTTGACGACGACGCGTTGCGTCGTAATCCGTTCCGTATTTTTACCTCATTACTGCGGCTTGAATTGATTGAAGACCCGGCGCTGCGCGATGAAGCTGCCGCAATCCTGGCCTCGCGGGACATTTTCACCGCAGGCTGTCGCGCATTAATTCAACAGCATCAACAGCAGGGCGGTCTGACTGAGACGCAGGCGCAGCGCTTTATTACCGAGGCGTTAGAAACCTTTCGCTGGCACTCGCATAGCCTTGTTGAAAGCCACACCTATCAGGCCCTTAATCAACAACACCGGCTAATTGCGGACGTCGTGTGTTTTCCTGCCTGTCATATCAACCACCTGACACCGAGAACCCTGGACATTGATCGCGTTCAGGCGTTAATGCCCGAACGTGGTATCGATCCCAAAAACGTTATTGAAGGCCCGCCTCGGCGCAAGGTGCCGATTTTATTACGCCAGACCAGTTTTAAAGCGCTGGAGGAACCTGTCGTTTTCAAAGATGGCTATCAGGGCACCCATACGGCAAGATTTGGTGAGATAGAACAGCGCGGCGCAGCCTTAACCCCAGAGGGGCGCGCGCTTTACGATCGGCTGCTGACTGAGGCCGGAAGCGGCGCTGACAATCAACAGCATCAGCAACGGTTGTCTGCTGTATTTCAGGCTTTTCCGGATAACGAAACCGATCTACGCCGGGAGGCTCTGGCCTGGTTTCATTATCGCCTGAGTGATAAAGGCCGGGCTGAACCGCCTCAGCCCGGTGAACCGCTGGACGCCCTGATCGAACAGGGCCGCATTCTGGCCGATCCCATTATTTATGAGGATTTTCTACCGGTCAGTGCGGCGGGGATTTTTCAGTCCAACCTCGGGGATCACACCCAGGCGCGCTCGTCAGGCCAGGCAAGTCGCAGCAGCTTTGAAGCCGCACTGGGCTGCGCAGTACTGGACGAAATGGCGCTGTATGCCCAGCGTCAGGAAGCCTCATTACAACGTTGCGGCCTGGCATGCTAACCCACCGGGGCGGGATTGCCCCGGATTGCGTGACTATTGCAGCCGTGAATCGCGTATCAGCGTGAATCTTCCCGCGCCCAGCAGCATGATCACCAGCGCGCCCAGCAGAAACAGCGCTTCGGTCTCCAGCGACCAGGCGCCCACGCCGGTGCGATGCCATAGTGCCCCGGTTTTGACCAGCAGCGTTGCCACCACCATATTCACCGCCACAATGAACGCCGCAGGCCGCGTCATCAGCCCCACAATCAGCATCAGCGGGGCGATAATTTCCCCGATCCAGGCACCCCAGGCAAGAAATCCTGGCAGGCCGTGCTGGTGCAGCAGTTGGGCAATCCAGCCCACCCCGTGCACCAGCTTGAACTCACCGTGAAACAGCAGCAGTCCACCCAGTGTCAGACGCAATAACAGCTTGCCCAGGTCAGGATGATCGGTCATTCGAACAAAAAGTTGATTGATGCCACTGAACATTTTCTATTCCTCTCACGCTTTAAACGACATGCAGTACTAAAAACAGGTTCGCCGGGAGCGGTCAATCCCGGCGGACGTGCGCAGCACATTTTCGGTATTTTTACCCGCTGTGTTTCTGGACAAAGACAGATGGCCTGAAATAATGACCGCCTACGCAGACAAGGAATAATGCATGAAAAATGAGCACGGCCTGAAGATCGCTATCGCGGACGGTGAGCTGCAAGGCGGCATCGATGACGGGATCTTTGTGTTTAAAGGTATTCCTTACGCTGCGCCGCCGGTGGGGGACCAGCGCTGGCGCGCGCCCCAGCCCGTCATCCCCTGGCAGGGCGTGCGAAGCGCACTGCATTTTTCTGCCGCGAGCTGGCAGAACCGCGAATACTGCCTTGCGATTGGCGGCGGCGATCCCGGCGATTTCAGCGAGGACTGTCTTTATCTCAATGTCTGGACGCCTGAACTGCAGCCCGATAAGCCTCTGCCGGTGATGGTATGGCTGCACGGGGGCGGATTTACCCTCGGTTCCGGCGGGCTGGCTCCCTACAACGGCAAACCGCTGGCCTCACGCGGCGCGGTTATCGTCACGATTAACTATCGGCTGGGCCATCTGGGCTTTTTTGCGCATCCGGCCATGGAAAAAGAGCAGTCGGCGACCGGGACGCTTCACAATTTTGCCTTGCTGGATCAGATCGCGGCCTTACGCTGGGTTCAGCGCCATATTCACGCATTCGGCGGCGATGCCCGTAACGTTACGCTGTTTGGCGAGTCATCTGGCGCACGTAGCCTGTTATCGCTGTGCTGTTCGCCCTTGTCAGCCGGTTTGTTCCACAAGGGAATTTTGCAGAGTGCCTATAGTCTGCCAGACGTGACGCGGACCACGGCGCTTGAGAAAGGCGTGAAGGTGGCCAGCCGTTTAGGTTTGCCCGCTGATGCCAGCATGGAACAGCTGCGCGCGCTGCCTGCTGAGGCCTTTTGGTCACTGGACAGCAGCTACGGGCTGGGTCCTGTTGCCATCGCGGGCGATGCGGTCCTTCCCGCGCCGGTACTGGAGACGTTTATGGCCGGACGTCAGCATCGTCTGCCGCTGATGGCCGGAAGCAACAGCGACGAAGCCAGCGTACTGGCGTATTTCGGTGTCGATGCCGCCACGGTGGTAGACCGGCTTCGTCGTCAAAACCGGTTCAGCTATCAGCTGTTGAAATGGATTTATCCGCTTGAGACGGATGCGTTGCTCGGACGTGCCGTGGCACGGGATATGACGTTTAGCCTGCTTCCCTGGCTGATGATGCGGGCGCAGCAAAAAGTCGCTATGCCGGGCTGGCGCTACTGGTTTGATTACGTATCTGAACATTCGCGGGACCTTTTTCCGCACGGCACCTGGCACGGTAACGAAATCCCCTATGTCATGAATACTCTGCATAACCTGCCCGCTGTCAGCGACGATCGCCGCTTTACGGCCGCCGATCACGCGTTTGCGCAGCAGGTCAGTGACTACTGGTTTCTCTTTGCCCGCGACGTGAACACCAGCACGACGCAACTGGACGGGATCTTGCCCTGGCCTGCCTGGCAGGCGAATAATGACGTGACAATGTCACTCGGGTGCGAGGGGAAAGCGGGGCTCAGACTCATGCCGCGCTTTATGCGTCGGCGGCTGGCGCTGTTTCGCCTGATGATGTCGCGTATGGTTCGCCTATAGTGCTCCCTCAGCCCTCAGCCCTCAGCCCTCAGCCCTCGTGCCGGGTGCCATCCTGCGCGCCCTCCAGGCTGATTTTTGCTGAAACGGTGATCTGTCGCGGAGGCAGTGCACCAGCATAAAAAAGTTTAACAGCGCTGTTACATTTTCGGCCTTTCTGCCGATATATCCCATACGCCCGGCGTCACGGGTTAACGTTTAAGGGATTTCAGTATGGGTATGCTTAAAAATTTCACAATTCGCGCGGTAATGCTGACAATACTCGGGCTGTTTTGCCTGCTGTGGAGCGGAATCGGGCTGTTCAGTATTCATTCGCTCAATTCGTTGAGTGACGGCAACGATGTCGATCGCCATATCGTGGAACAGATGACCGCGTTGAGTAAGGGCAACGATCAGTACTTTCGTATGATTACGCGCCTGTCGCGCGTCATGGAGAAAAAAGCGGCAGGCACAGCGCAAAACGATGAGGCTTTCGCGCCCGTACAGCAGGCACTGGACAGTATGTCTCAGCAGCTGACCCTGTTCAAACAGCTCTCTCCAGGCCCAATGGATGCAGCCGTTGCCAATGACGTCATTGATAAATGGCAAAAACTGCTCGACCAGGGCGTGACGGTTCAGCTTCAGCGTGCCCGTCAGGATTCGCTGGACAGCTATCGCCAACAGGCAAATGACGTCACCCCTGCGCTGAGCCGTGCCTTTGGTGCCAGTACTGAAAACTTCAATAAAGTGGCAAGTGTCAAACTGGGTCAAACGCGGGTTGAAGTCGATCGTATGACCGCGATGACCAAAACCCTGATTTCAGTCACCGTGGTGATTGGCTTGCTGATTCTGCTGTTTACCGACCGTTATCTGGTAAAAATGTTGGTTAAGCCGCTGGAAAAAATTCGCGAACATTTTTCAGTCATCGCCAAAGGCGATCTCAGCAAGCCGGTTGAAGATATGGGCCGTAACTGCGTCGGCAAACTGGTGCCCTTACTGAGCGCCATGCAGGACAGCCTGCGCGAAGCCGTCAGTGCGATTCGCAGCGGCACGGAAAACATTTCACGCGGAGCCGCTGAGATTTCGATTGGTAATAACGATCTGTCTTCACGTACGGAAGAGCAGGCTGCCGCGCTGGAGCAAACCGCAGCCAGTATGGAACAACTGACGGCGACCGTGAAATTCAATGCGGAAAATGCGCGTCAGGCCAGTACCCTGACCGAAGCCGCAACGATCACGGCCAAACAGGGCGGTAGTCTTGTCGGTGAAGTGGTCACCACGATGAACGGAATCTCTGACAGTTCGAAGAAAATTGCAGAGATTACTAACGTCATCAACAGCATTGCGTTCCAGACCAATATCCTCGCGCTTAACGCCGCAGTAGAAGCCGCCCGCGCCGGGGAACAGGGCCGTGGCTTTGCCGTTGTGGCCAGTGAGGTCAGAAATCTGGCCCAGCGTAGTGCGGGTGCGGCAAAAGAGATCGCTGGCCTGATTGCGGATTCCGTTGAGCGCGTGGAAAAGGGAGCGCAACTGGTCAGCACGACCGGCGGCACCATGAGCGGTATTCTGAAATCGGTGCAGGATGTTGACGCGATCATGAAGCAAATCGCGGCCGCCTCAGAAGAACAAAGCAAAGGCATTTCGCAGGTTGGCACGGCGGTAACGGAAATGGACAGCGTAACCCAACAAAACGCCGCGCTGGTGGAAGAAGTCTCCGCCGCCGCCAGTGCGCTGGCGCTGCAGACGGAAGCCTTGCAGGCCTCTGTCGCACAGTTCCGCCTGTCCAGCGATGCGCCCCTGGCACCGACGTCAACGCGGAAGCCGCCCTCACAGCCGGCCAGCCCAACGACCTCATTCCAGCCTAAAGCCGCGTCGGCGGATAACGGCGATTGGGTAACTTTCTAAACCCGCATCTGACCACCGCCTTCATCGCGAAGGCGGTTTTTACTGCCTGTATCCCATTACTCCGCCGCCAGATAACACAGCTTCTCTGCCACCTGGTATGACTTCACAAAGGAGGTCACGGGCAGGAACTCAAAGCGCGAATGGAAGTTATGCGCGCCAGTAAAGAAGTTGGGTGTTAACAGACCTTTCGCCGACAAAGCCGCGCCATCGGTGCCGCCGCGCATGGGGATCACCTTAGGCGCAATATCCAGCGCTTGCAGGGCGGCGAAAATCAGATCAACCGCCCGACGATCTTCGCCCATCGCATTGCTGATATTGCTGTAAATATCGCGAAGGGTTAGCTCAACTTTGCCCGTGGGATAGCGCGCGGCGATGATATCTCTGACCGCCTGCAACTGCTGTTTGCGTGCAGCAAAGCCTGCCAGATCAAAATCGCGAATCGAGGCGTTAAGCGTGGCAATGCTGGCGTTGGCCTGCATCTCGTTAAACCAGATATAGCCTTCGCGACCTTCGGTATGTTCCGGCGTCGCCTGCCGGTCGAAGTGGCTGATAAAATCGTGAGCCATCAGTAAGGGATTGACCAGCACGCCTTTGCCCGACATCGGATGCGCCGGCACACCGGTAAAGCGGATTTCTGCTGCGGCCGCGTTGAAGTTCTCATAAACGACTTCGCCCAGCTCGCAGCAATCAATCGTCCAGGCGAAATCCACATTAAAACGGGTTTCAAGATCCAGCGCTTTCGCGCCGCGCAGCCCGATCTCCTCATCCGGCACGAACGCCACCACGACGTCGCCGTGTTTGCCCTGCAAATTCTCCATCAGCGTCATGACGACGCTCACGGCCGCCTTGTTATCGGCGCCCAGCACGCTGGTGCCGTCGCTGAAAATAATCTGCTGGCCGATATAGGGCGCGATCTCCGGGTGCGCATCCCGACGTAACCAGATGTCCTGCTGTGGGTTCAGACAAAGGTCTTCACCCTGCCAGGTGAGGATCTGCGGGTGAATGTCAGGGGACAGCCCCACGTCAACCGTGTCGATATGGGTGATAAACCCCACGCGCGGCGCATCGGGGCAGTTTCCTCGTTTCAGCGCCGTTACCGTGGCATGTTCATCAATCACAACCTGCTCAAGGCCAAGGTCGCGTAATTCGTCCGCCAGCAGCTGCGCCATCGCGTGCTGGCTGGGGGTGCTGGGTAAGGTGCTGGACTTTGCATCACTTTGGCTGCTTACCGCCAGGTAACGAAAAAAACGCGTAATGAGTTGCGCCTGAAGTTTGTCGGTCATCACTAATCCTTATTAGTTGACGTACTGCGGGGTTCGCTATGGTGGTGATTCATGCTATCTATCAAAGCGCTAAATCATTCATTTAGATATTCAGACTAACGGAAGTCAACAGAAAGCGAGGACAATAATGAGAAACAGGTTTACGACCCTGGCACTGCTTACTGCAGGTGTGGCTCTGGCGGGCGGCGTTCATGCAAAAACGCTGGTGTACTGCTCCGAAGGCTCCCCTGAAAATTTTAATCCGCAACTTTACACCTCGGGAACCAGCGTGGATGCCAGTGCTGTACCGGTATTCAATCGCCTGGTGGACTTCAAACCGGGCACGACCGAACTGATTCCCAGCCTGGCAGAACGTTGGGATATCAGCCCGGACGGCAAGGTTTATACCTTTTATCTTCGGCACAACGTCAAATTTCAGAGCAATAAGCAGTTTACGCCCAGCCGCGATTTCAACGCAGATGATGTGATCTTCTCGTTTATGCGGCAAATGGACAGCAAAAATCCCTATCATGCGGTCTCTGGTGGCAATTATTCCAACTTCGACAGCCTGCAGCTGGCGACGCTTATCACCCATATCGATCGCATCGACGATCACACCGTGCGCTTCACCCTGGCCCATCCGGAGTCGCCGTTTTTGGCCGACCTGGCCTGGTACTTTGCCTCTGTCCATTCAGCGGAATACGCGGACAAGATGCTAAAGGCCGGCACGCCAGAGAAGGTGGATATGGACCCGATAGGCACCGGACCTTTCCAGCTAGTGCAGTATCAAAAAGATTCACGCATTCTCTATAAGGCGTTTCCTGACTACTGGCAGGGGAAAGCCAAACTGGATCGGCTGATTTTCAGCATCACGCCGGATGCCGCCGTGCGCTACGCCAAACTGGAAAAAAATGAGTGTCAGGTGATGCCATTCCCTAATCCGGCCGACCTGGACAAAATGCGACAGAATAAGGCGATCACGCTCAAACAGGCAGCAGGGCTGAATACCGGTTTTCTGGCATTCAACACCACTAAAGCGCCCACTGATAATGTGAAAGTCCGTCAGGCGCTGGCCATGGCGATAAACAAACCCGCCATTATTGAGGCCATTTTTAAAGGCACGGGCACGGTCGCCAAAAATATTCTTCCGCCTGGCGTCTGGAGCGCAGACAAGGATCTCAAAGACTACGATTACGATCCGGAAAAGGCTAAAGCCCTGCTGGCCGAAGCGGGTGTGAAACCGGGAACGGAAATCGCGCTGTGGGCGATGCCGGTTCAGCGCCCCTATAATCCGAATGCGCGCCGGATGGCGGAGATGATTCAGGCCGACTGGGCAAAAGTCGGCATCAAGGCCAACATCGTGAGTTATGAATGGGGCGAATACCTCAAACGCGTGCGCAACGGTGAACATCAGGCTGCTCTGATGGGCTGGACAACGGCGACGGGCGATCCGGATAACTTTTTCGGACCGCTCTATACCTGCACCGCGGCGAAAGGCGGTTCAAACTCATCAAAGTGGTGCTATCAGCCGTTTGAAACCCTGATCACCCAAGCCCGGGCCGAACCGGATCAGCGCAAACGGACTCACATGTACCTGCAGGCGCAGCAGATCATGCATGACCAGATGCCCGCCGTCATGATTGCCCACTCCACCATTTATGAACCGATACGCACGACGGTCAGCGGTTATGAAGTGGATCCCTTCGGCAAGCATATTTTTTATCAGGTCGATATCAAGCCGTAATCCATGATGCGGCGGCTCACAGGGACGTGTGCCGCCTTGCCTGCAAAATGTCAGATATGTTGTACAGTTAAGAGTGTGTTTGGTGTTCAGAAGGGAAATAACATGGCGAACGGTTGGGCTTCAGAAGGGGCGGTTCAGGAACAGATCGACAGTACCGTTAACGACGGGATCGAACGCGTGCGCCAGTCGATCGGTCAGGGCGAAAGCGCCACGGAATGTGAACTGTGCGGCGAACCGATACCGGCGGCGCGCCGTCAGGCACTGAAAGGCGTGCGCTACTGTGTCACCTGTCAGGAAAAAATCGATAAGCAGCAAAAAGAAACCAGCCTTTACAACCGTCGCGGCAGTAAAGACAGCCAGCTTCGCTGACTTATGATCCCGGCATGGCCAGGCCGCTGCCGATGAACCAGGCGAGAAAACCGATGCCGGCCACGATGATAGCAATGGGGAACAACAGACCAATTCTCATGTTTATCCTGTGAGTCTATTCAGAGATTAAGCCAGCCGTAACACGGCGTGATGGTTCTTCAGCAACGTAAAGAGTTCAAACTGGGTCGCCTCATTTACCGCACGCCGTATCTCGCCTTTGGTGTAAATCATTGTGTGGATATGACCCAGTTGACGCCACACAACAATCGCCGAGGCCACAAGCGCGCAGGTATTCTCTGCCTGCACACATTCTACTGTGGCATGGCAGGTATCGTCTAAGTCATTGAGAAAAATTTTCACCCCATCAGTGGGCAAGATCGCCCGAATATCATCCAGCATGACCCGGCTGACGCTGCGTGACAAATATAGAGTTAACCACTTCCTCGTCATTATGACACCTGACGTTAACGATTTTCTCCGTTATACGGGGTAAACATAGGTAATGGAAGTGTTGAGAATAGGGTAATGATATTTAACGAACTTTTTTAGCTTATTAACGGCAGGCGAATTCCCAGACGTTTTATACCTTAACGATGCGGCTTAAATTACCAATTTACACGTGCCAATTTTATACCGGCCAATACGCTGTCTCAGGTTACGACGTTAAAAACGCGGGGGGCGGTGCGTATTCCGTTATTTAATGTTTAGGGTTGTCTGTGACCTTAATTCACTGACTCGTGCTGGCTAACGTCGGGCAGGCTGGTGACGCGGCGTGATCGATGACGCAGATAACCGCCAACCCGCGGCGGCATTATCCCGGTGCCGGTAGCCGAGCGGCTGTTTTCACGCATTGTGTCTGTGAGGAATAAACCAGAGCAGGCTCCGTCATCACGAAGCCTGCTGTTGTCACCCGTTGGAACGCAGTTGCGGATAACGTTTGAAAATATAAATACACCATAACAGCGCCGCGAGTCCGATGATCGCTCCCACATTACCCACACCAGACAGGCTCATGTAAGCGCTGACCTGGCTGCCTAATAGCGCGCCCGCACCAATACCGATATTATAAATACCGGACATCAATGACATCGCGACGTCCGTCGCGTCCGAGGCTAAAGACAGCACGCGGATTTGCATCGCCAGGCCAATCATCATCATTGCCATTCCCCAGACCACGCACAGGGTAATGATCGCGCCGGGCCGGACTGCGGCGAAGATTAACAGTCCCATGCACAGCGTCACCAGCGCGATAGCGGCAATCAGCAACGCAGAGGGGAATTTTTTCCCCAGCGAACTGAATAACAGGCTGCCAATAATGCCCGCCGAACCGAACAGCAGCAGCAGTAAGGTGGTGAACCCCTCGCTGGCATTAGCAACGAGCTGCATAAAAGGCTCAATATAGCTGTAGGCCGTATAGTGCGCGGTCACAATTAACGTCACCAGCAGATACATCCCGACCAGCGCCGGTCGGCGGAACAGCAGGGGAACGCTGCTAAGCGAACCCGTGTGCTCGCTGGGCAACCGTGGCAGGATACGCGCCAGCATAATCATCAGCACCAGGGCGGACAGCCCGATCACGCCAAACGTTGTGCGCCAGCCCAGCGCCTGACCGACCACGCGTCCAATCGGCACGCCCAAAACCATTGCCAGCGCGGTGCCGGTTGCCAGCATGCTGAGTGCCTGGGTTTTTTTACCTGCGGGGGCAACACGAATTGCCAGCGATGCTGTAATTGACCAAAACACCGCATGGGACAACGCAATTCCCACACGGGATACGATCAGGGAAGTAAAACTCCACGCAAACGTAGAAAGCACATGACTGGCAATAAAGACGATAAACAGAACCGTTAACAGGAACCGGCGTTCAATATTCCGCGTCAGCAGCATCAAAGGCAGTGACAGTAAGGCCACCACCCAGGCATAGATCGTCAGCATAATGCCCACTTCAGACGTTTTCATCGAAAAGCCTGCGGCAATATCGGACAGTAAACCGACCGGCACAAATTCGGTGGTATTGAACACAAAAGCGGCGATGGCCAACAAGACCACGCGTAGCCAGGCCGTTTTACGGGAAACAGTTGTTAATGGCATGAGAATTTAAATCAGTCTGTGCGTCAAAAAGGAGTCAGGGCGATCACCCCATGATAGTGACCTGCGTCACACTTTAGCGGTTATTGTGGAGGAATTACGCGCCGGGTGGAACCACCAGGCGCAGATTAAGATGAAATTTTTTTGCCCGATACGGCCGTATGGCGTTTACGGCTCGCGATGACGCTGTCCGGGCATCATCCGCAGCAGCGTATTGTCCTTCAGGGCGTAATGATGAAACAGCGCCGCCGCCACATGTAAGCCAATCAGCCAGTAGCCAAGTGGGGCCAGCGTTTCGTGCCAGTCGGTCAGCGTATCCGACAGATCAAAGTCAGGTTCGGCCGCCACCGGCATCGGTATACCAAATAACTGCCACTCGCGACCTTTCAGATAACGCGATGCCAGTCCCAGCACCGGAAGCGTGATGAAAAGCGCATAAATCAGCGTATGCGTCAGGTGAGCCAGCCCGGTTTGCCAGCGCGGCACCGGAGGAACAATGGCGGGACTACGATGACGGAGTTTCAGCAGTAATCGCGACAGCATCACCACCAGAATCGTCGCCCCGGCGCTGAAATGCGTCACCATCATCGCAAAGCGCTGCCAGGAACCCCGCTCGACATAGCCGCGTAACTCCATCGTGGCATAGGCAATGATGAGCAGCAGAACAGTAAGCCAGTGAAGCGCAATTTGAGACGATGCGAATTTATTACGCATGGTAGAGCCCTGTATAAAAGTAAGGGTTCTAAGATAACGGAAAAAAATGAAAAAGCTTAACGAAATGACGACTCTGTGGGATGACAGACCAACCGCAGACAGCAGACTCGGGGGCAGAGAAGGCGAGGATAACCGGCACACGGGCTGGGCTGAGAATGGCGGCCAGCAACCGCCATACTGACGTCAAACGGGCGTTGCGTAATCAGAAATCCACGCCGTGTTTAAGCGCCACACTGTCCTGAGTGTGCACATTTTTACCCGGGGCAACCGGGCAACACGCATCGCACCCTAATGAACCGGGATAGTACTTACGGGCCTGCTGAATGGCTGCGGTTGCGGAATAAAATGTGCCGAGAAACAGCCGACCTTCCAAATCCGGAAGATATTTACAGCCGCTTGCATGAACCACGTGATTATCGTTGTAGCCTGATTGTTTGTTGACGTAATAGTATCGCGCCATTAGGTCTCCCCCTTGCTGTGAATTCAAAGATGACATTAATCTTTGGGATCAAACCGATTATAGCGGGGAAACGCGTGCTTTAGGCAATCATACTGATAATACGGACAATTCTTGTACGGGCCGCATTCCGGGCAGTCAAACACCCGGAATATTCATTAAGTTTTGCTAGAGTTTGCGGCGGTGCAGCTGCCAGGCAACCCACAACGCTAACAGCAGTAAAGCGGAGATAAACAGTGTCAGGCCGCCCCAGCCAAACTGATGCCAGAAAAAGCCGCCAGCCGTACCCGCCACGCTTGAGCCGACGTAATAGCTGAACAGATAGAGCGAAGAAGCCTGACCTTTTGCCCGACGAGCGCGTGGGCCAATCCAGCCGCTCGCCACGGAGTGCGCCGCGAAAAATCCTGCCGTAAACAGCATCATACCAATGAAGATCAGCACGATACCGTTAAATGCCGTCAGCAGTAACCCCATCAGCATAATAAAGGTCGAGCCAAACATAACCGGGCCGCGCCCAAACCGGCTGGTTAACGCGCCGGCTTTCGGGGAACTCCATGACCCGGTCAGATAAACCACCGACAGCAAGCCCACCACAGCCTGACTTAAATGCCACGGCGCGCCCAGCAGGCGATAGCCGATATAGTTGAACAGCGTCACAAAGGCGCCCATCAGCAGCAGGCCTTCGGCAAACAGCAGCGGCAATCCCGCATCGCGCCAGTGCAGACGGAAGTTAATGGTCAGATGGCGCGGGCGCAGCGAGGCCGGACGGAAATGGCGCGATTCCGGTAAGATTTTCCAGAACATCAGGGCAGCGGCGAGGGCAAAACAGCCAATGGCCGCAATGGCTATGCGCCATGAAAAGAAGTCGGTTAATACACCGCTTATCAGGCGGCCGCTCATGCCGCCAATCGAGTTTCCGCTGATGTACAGCCCCATCGAAAAGGCCACCACACTGGGATGAATCTCTTCACTCAGATAGGTCATGCCCACCGCGGCCACACCGCTCAGCGATAAGCCGATCAAGCCCCGCATCAGTAAAATGCCGTGCCAGCTGGTCATAGTGGCAGAGAGCAGGGTACAGATTGCGGCCAGCATGAGCGCCGTTACCATCACGGACTTCCGTCCTATGGCATCGGACAGCGGGCCTGTCACCAGTAATCCCAGGGCCATCATGGCGGTGGAAATGGAAAGCGAAATACTGCTCGCGGCGGGAGAAATGCCAAACTGTGCAGAGAGCACCGGCAGAATAGGCTGCACGCAATACAGCAGGGCAAAGGTGGCCAGCCCGGCAGAAAACAAGGCGAGCGTGACGCGCATAAAAGGCCGGGTGCCGCGCACAATCCAGTCAGACGAGGAAGCCTCAGACTGCGCAGGCATGTCGCTGTCCAGCGGCACCGCAGGTGAAGAGCGATTCACAGGGGATCCTTATGAGTAAAAACAGAGTGTTACTGTAGAAAAGGTCTATTAGGTTGTCTAATATATTAATCATCTTAAATAAGACGTTTAACCTATGAATATTGAACTGCGTCACCTGCGCTATTTTATTGCCGTTGCGGAAGAGCTGCATTTTGGCCGCGCAGCCCAGCGCTTACACATCTCCCAGCCGCCGTTGAGTCAGCAAATCATGCAGCTTGAAGCGGAAACCGGCGCGCAGCTGTTTAACCGCACCAACCGTAGCGTGCAGCTTACGCCGGCCGGCGCGCAGTTTTTACAGGATGCGCGGGCAATCCTGTTACAGGTCGAGCAGGCAACCCAGCGCGCCGCGCGTCTGCATCGCGGTGAAGAAGGAGAGCTGCGCATTGGATTTACCTCCTCTGCGGCTTTTATTGGCGTGATGTCAGATGCGCTTTATGTGTTTCGCCAGCGCTGGCCCAACGTACATGTTCAGATGCAGGAAATTAACACCCGTCAGCAGCTGGCTCCGCTGCATGAGGGCAAGCTGGACCTCGGCGTCATGCGCAACACGCCGCTCCCCGCCGATTTGCATCATCAGCTTTTGCTGCGCGAGCCATTGTGCGCCGTGGTGCATAAAGCCCATCCGCTGGCGACGGCAGGGCGGATCACCTTGCAGGCGCTGGCGCGGGAACCCTTTGTGTTTTTTGATCCTCAGGTGGGAACGGCACTGTACAGCGAAATCCTGGATTTGCTTCAGCGCTATCAGATCCGGCCCTACATTACCCAGGAAGTGGGCGAGGCCATGACCATTCTCGGACTGGTCGCGACCGGGCTGGGTGTATCTATCTTGCCTGCCTCCTTCAGCCACGCGCGTCTGGCGAACGTGGTGTGGTTACCGCTGGAGGAGCCTGATGCGCAGTCGGAGATGTGGCTGGTCTGGTCGGGCGAACGCGAAATGAGTGCGCAGATGGCGCATATGATGGCGTTACTGCGCCGTGAGTGACAATTTATCCGCCAAAGCCAGAAAAATTATGTGTGTTAAATCACATATCTAAGCAAATATTTGCCGCAAAAAGTGAATCTGCCGCACCATAGCGGATATTTATTTAGAAGCGCGAAAATAACCGGAGCAGGGTGTGAGTTCGGACAGTCAACCTGGCCATATTGACCAAATTAAACAAATTAATGCTGGCGTCGTTTACCGGTTAATCGATCAGCATGGGCCAGTCTCGCGTATTGAACTGTCCAAACGGGCCCAGCTGGCGCCTGCCAGTATTACCAAAATCGTGCGGGAAATGCTGGATGCCCACCTGGTTCAGGAAACCGAGTTTCAGGAGCCAGGCGCTCGCGGCCGTCCGGCGATTGGTTTAATCCTTGATACGGACGCCTGGCACTATCTGGCGATTCGTCTGCACCGTGGCATATTGACGCTGACCTTGCGTGACCTCAGCAGCAGGGCGCTGGTCGAAGACAACCTGCCGCTCATTGATGACGCCACGGAGCCGCTGCTGACGCGGTTGACCGACCATGTTGACGCGTTTTTTATCCGTCATCAGAAACGGCTGGAAAGGCTGACCGCCATTGCCATCACCCTACCGGGGCTGATTAATGCCGCATCCGGTGTGGTGCACCGTCTACCCGGCTATACCTGCCATGATATGCCGTTGGGCAGCACCCTGGCGGCGCGGACCGGCCTGCCGGTATTTATCCAGCACGATATCTCCGCCTGGACGCTTGCCGAGTCGCTGTTTGGTGCGTCACGCGGTGCGCAGGACGTGATTCAGATTGTGATCGACGAAACGGTAGGGGCTGGCGTGATCACTGGCGGTCAGCTGTTGCACAAAAGCGGACGCGCGCTGGTGGAAGTCGGCCACACACAGGTCGATCCTTACGGCCAGCAATGCTACTGCGGCAATCACGGCTGTCTTGAAACGGTCGCCAGTACCGGCAGCCTGCTGGCGCTGATTGCGCACCGACTTCCGGGTCAGCCCGACAGCCTGTTACACCATCAGCCCTTAACGCTTTCTTCCGTTTGTGAGGCAGCACAGAGCGGCGACAGGCTGGCGCGGGATGCCATCGCGACAGTGGGGCATCATGTTGGCAGGATCCTCGGCATGATGGTCAATATCTTTAATCCTCAACAAATTCTTATCGGTTCGCCGCTAAATCAGGCGGCAGATGTTCTCTTTCCGGCAGTACAAAATACCATTCACCAGCAGTCTTTACCTGCATACAGCGCAGTGATTCAGCTTGCACCCACTGAATTTACTGAGCCAGGTACGCTGGGTGCCGCCGCGTTGATCAAGGATTCGCTTTACAGCGGCTACCTGTTAATTAAGTTACTGCAAGGTTAAGCAACACTAACCTTGCGCTAACGCAATCTGCTCCCCCTTTTCCTTCCTTAGAATGATCATTCGCATGAAAGCCGAATCGTCAGTGAGCTGACACCGCTTGTGAAGGAGAAGTAGAGTGAAAACGCTATTTATTACCGGAACCGATACCGAAGTGGGGAAAACCGTGGTCGCACGCGCCCTGCTGCAAAGTTTTACCCAGGCGAACGAGCGGGCTGCGGGCTACAAACCTGTTGCCCGCTGGGGCGTCAAAACAGAAGAGGGCCTGAGAAACAAGGATGGATTGTTTTTGCAGAGCGCCTCTTCCCTTGCGCTGCCTTATCAGGCAGTGAATCCGGTCATTTTTGAGAAAGAAGAAATCTGCGGCTATCCGCCCAATAAGGTCGATTATGCGAAAATCACGCAGGGGCTTCAGCATCTCAATCAGCTTGCCGATCGCGTGGTGGTCGAGGGCACCGGGGGCTGGCGCAGCCTGATGAACGATGCCCAGCCGCTGTCGGCCTGGGTGATCGAGCAGCAACTGCCCGTCATCTTAGTGGTCGGGATTAAGTTAGGTTGTATCAGCCATGCGCTACTGACCGCTCAGGCGATCCAGGCCGACGGATTGCCGCTGGCCGGATGGGTGGCTAATCGTATTAATCCGGGGCTGGCGCACTATGCCGATATCATTTCCGTCCTGCGTGAACAGATTACGGCACCGCTTCTCGGCGAGTTGCCTTATTTGCCCCGCGCAGAGCAGCGCGATCTGTCCCGTTATCTGGATATCTCCCTGCTGAATAGCAATAACCTGCACTACGCCCGGACAAAAACAGCCTGAGAGAACCAGAGCAGGATGGCGCCACGCGCGCGACGGTGCCATTCATCAGAGATAACTGACCAACAGTGATACGGAATGAGAGGCAGGATTAAGTGGGCCGCAACCAACGTGCGGCCCTGATTCATTATGGATTCAGGCGGCGACGGGTGCGCCCGGAGCTGAGATAATCAGCAATGTAGTCCTGGGAAATCTCGCCACTGTAACGGCCATCTTCGTCCACAATCGGCATCCAGACGGTGTTGTGTTCATAGAGTTTCGACAGAACCACACGCAGGTTTTCTTCTGCTTTGCCGGTCACTTTAAACGTATGCAGCATCTCTTCACAGCGCCCGCTCGCGTGACGCGCCTCACGGCGTTTCACAAATCCTAACGGCTTGCCGTCGTCGTCAACCACGGTGATGGAACGCATGTCGTTTTCGTCCATGGTGCCAAAAGCCTCCGTTAACGGCGTCGAGCGTTTTACCGTGATGGTGGGCTGTTGGTCGGTCACGTCGCCTGCCTGTACCAGCAGCAGACGTTTCAACGTACGGTCCTGGCCAACAAAGGAGCCGACAAAATCGTTAGCCGGCGTCGCCAGCAACTCATCGGGGCTGGCGCACTGGACAATTTTGCCCTGGCCGAAGACCGCGATGCGGTCGCCAAGTTTGAGCGCTTCATCAATGTCGTGGCTGACCAGCATCACCGTTTTCTTTAACTGACGCTGCATATCCAGAAACTCATTCTGAATAACTTCCCGGTTAATTGGGTCAACCGCGCCGAAAGGCTCATCCATCAGCAGTACCGGCGGATCAGCCGCCAGCGCGCGAATCACCCCAATGCGCTGCTGTTGTCCACCGGACATTTCACGCGGGTAGCGATGCAGAAACTTATTCGGATCCAATGCCACCATGCTCATTAACTCCGTTGCCCGCTCGCGGCACTGCTTTTTATCCCAGCCCAGCATGCGTGGCACCACGGTGATGTTCTCTTCAATCGTCATATTGGGGAAAAGACCAATTTGCTGGATCACGTAACCAATATTGCGACGCAGGGTGGTGGTATCCTGAGTGCTGGTGTCTTCCCCGTTGATGAGAATCCGCCCGCTGGTAGAGGGAATTAAGCGGTTAATCATTTTCAGCGTGGTGGTTTTCCCACAGCCCGAAGGCCCAAGCAGCACGCACATCTCGCCAGCAGGAACCTCAAGACTCACATTGTCCACCGCTTTCATCAGCGTGCCGTTTTTCTGGCTGAAGGTTTTCGTCAGATTTTCAAGTTTTATCATTATCGAATTCCCTTAGGAGTCAGCGCCAGCTGCAAACGGTGCAGCAGCCAGTCAAGAACAATCGCCAGCAGGCAAATCATCAGCGCCCCGGCAATCAGCATACGAATATCACTGCCGCTAATGCCATCCAGCAGCAGCATGCCCAGCCCGCCAGCACCAATCACGGCCGCGATAGCCATCACGCCAACGTTCATGACCACGGCGGTGCGAATACCACCAAAAATCACCGGAAGCGCCATCGGGATCTCAACCCAACGCAGGCGCTGCCAGAACGTCATGCCAATGCCACGACCCGCTTCACGCAGGCCGTCCGGCAGATTTTCCAATGCGGTATGCGTGTTGCGCACAATCGGCAGTAATGAATACAGGAAGACCGCCGTGATAGCCGGTAGCGCACCAATCCCTTTCCCAATCAGCGAGAAAAGCGGAATCATCAGGCCAAACAACGCAATCGTCGGGATGGTCAGTACAACGGTGGCAATGCCGAGCACCGGCGTGGCCAGCCATTTAAAGCGCACAATTAAAATCCCAAGGGGTACGCCAATAACAATCGCGCATCCTACCGCAACCAGCACCAGCCAGGTATGTTGCCAGGTCAGCGTGAGCAGGTTATTCCAGTTATCAATGATGTAATGAAGGGTATCCACGATGCCTCCTTACAGCATGTTTTTGGATTGAAGGAAATCGCGCGCCACCTGTTCAGGCGACTGGTGATCGATGTCCACGCGCTTGTTCATCTCGGTAATGGCCTCATCGGTGATCAGCGGGGAAAGCTGATTCAGGGCGGCTTCAAGACCGGGATGGCTCGCCAGCACGTCTTGACGCACAACCGGCGTCACGTTGTAGCTGGGGAAAAAGTGTTTATCGTCTTCCAGCACCTTGAGATCGAAACCTTTCACGCGCCCGTCCGTGGTGTAGATCAGGCCGGCATCCACAAAACCATCGCGCACGGCGTTATAGACCAGCCCCGGATCCATCTGGCGAATCTGTGGCCTGTCGAGCGTCAGGTTGTAGGTCTTCTGCAGTGGCTTCATGCCGTCTGAACGGCCATAAAACTCCAGGTCCAGCCCGAGTCGCCAGTTATGTTTCGGATCTGTTTTACGCACCTGATCCATTTTGGCCACCAGTTGCGACAGCGTCGAAATACCTTCTTTTTCCGCGCGCGCGCGCTGCATGGCAAAGGCATAGGTGTTATTCATCGGGGCGGGATTAAGCCAGATAAGACCCAGTTTGCCGTCCAGATTTTTCACGGTTTTATAGGCGTCCTCGGAGGACATCGGTTTATTAATATGGTTAAAGATGATCAGTGAAGTACCGGTATATTCCCAGGTCATGTCGATCTGCTTGTTAATCATGGCATTACGACTGATGGTGGTGGCGATGTTGCGTTTCGGGATAACCTCAAAGCCTTTCTTTTGCAGCCACATAACCGTCATGGCTGAAAGAATATGTTGCTCGGTAAAGCTTTTTGTCGCGAGCACCAGCGGCGTGGCCGCCTGTACGCTTTGGCTGAGTGCCATTGAGGCCACCAGTGCCAGGGTATAGCTCTTAATCCAGCGCGTTAGCATTACAAACCCCTTATCGTTATGCCGCAGCGTGCGGGCTAAGGTAGCGCCCTAATGACGCCAGTAGCATATCCAGCACCAGTGCAACCAGCGCCGTAGCAACGGCACCCAGGATAAGCACAGGGAAGTCATTAAGATAAATGCCGGGGAAAATCAGTTCGCCAAAGCTGCTGGCGCCAATCAGGAAGGCGAGCGGGGCGGTGCCCACGTTAATGGCGGTGGCAATGCGCACGCCCGCAAGAATAACCGGCAGGGCGTTAGGAATCTCAACCTGACGCAAGCGCTGCCATTTGGTCATGCCGATGCCGTTCGCGGCTTCGATCAACGAAGGCGGTACGGCGCTGAGTCCGGAGTAGGTGTTACGGACGACAGGCAACAGTGATGCCAGAAACAGCGCGACCAGGGCGGGCTTATCACCAATGCCAATGACAACCATCGCCAGCGCCAGAACGGCAAGAGGAGGCAGCGTATTGCCGACGTTAAAGATTTGCATGACATATTCCGCCCAGCGCCGGGCAAAAGGGCGGCTGAGTAGAATACCGCTGGGTATACCGACCAGCAGGGCGAACAGCATCGACCAAAACACCAGAAACAGGTGCTGCTGTCCGAGGTAAATCAGATCGTCTTTGCGGGCGACCAGCGTATCCCAGCCAAGCCCCCATACCAGCGCACCTGCCACTGCGACCACAGCCAGCAGTGCCAGACCGGCACGCCTGGCCAGTGAAGCGTTATGCATACGGTTTCTCCCTGTTTACGGATCTGTTGTTATAGCTACCTAAACCAGCATGACAAAAGTGGCTATCGTCAGCGCCCCTTCCAAAACCATGCCGGTCGCTAAATGCGGCAAACCGCAGTGAATTTCTGCGTAATTTCACCAAGTGCGGAAAATAGCGCTTTATTTCTATAGCAGCGGTAAGCGGAGCGCGCCAGCTTTTATCGGAAAAATCAGGAAGATAGCATGAGCCAAAAAACGCCTCAGCCCTTACAGCAACAGGTTTCAGAGTGAAACGACCTGAAAAGGCCTTTTTTAAGTGACAGTGTCACAATTTGGATTGAATCGGTTCCCGTCTGGTGAAATATGCGCTAGCCTTAGGGAACAAAAAAGGGAGCATCATGACCAACAGCACCTCCGCACCACGCCGTCGCCACTGGATTCTCTTTGCCTGTATGCTTGCCATGTTTATGGCTGCGATTGAAGTCACGATTGTGGCGACCGCAATGCCCACTATTGTGGCCGATCTCGGCGGTTTTTCGCAGTTTGGCTGGGTTTTCTCTGTCTATCTCCTTACCCAGGCGGTGAGCGTGCCGCTCTATGGCAGGCTGGCGGACCTGTGGGGCCGCAAAAAAATGCTGTTTCTGGGCATCGCGATCTTCCTTACCGGGTCGGTGCTCTGCGGTTTCGCCCACACGATGCTCTGGCTGATTGTCTTCCGGGCATTTCAGGGGCTGGGGGCGGGCGCGATCATGCCGCTGAGTTCCACCATCGTGGCAGACATCTATTCCCCCCGGGAACGCGCCAGCGTGCAGGGCTGGTTGTCCAGCGTCTGGGGCGTTGCGGCGATTGTCGGTCCGCTGTCCGGTGCCTGGCTGGTCCAGCACTTTAGCTGGTCCGTCATCTTCTGGGTCAACGTACCGATCGGCATCATCAGCATGCTGATGCTGGCAGCCTTGCTGCCTGCCTATACGCAGACACAACCCTCCCAGTCTTTGAATCTGACCGGGAGCGGCTGGCTCACGCTGTGTATCAGCGCCGTTCTGATTGCGCTGCTGCAGGCTGAACAGCTTGGCTACTGGCTGCTGCTGTTCTTAGCCATTGGCCTGGTGGCTGGCTGGCAGTTAACCCGTCATGAGCAGCGCACCCGCTCGCCGCTGTTCCCGCTCAGCCTGTGGAAAAGCCCACTGATTATCGCGGGCAATCTCGGCAACTTCATCATTGGTGCAACCATGATGGGCGTCAGCGCTTTTCTGCCGACCTGGATTCAGGGCGTGACCGGCGGTTCGCCGCTTCAGGCCGGGACTGCGCTGGCTATGATGTCTGTCGGCTGGCCGCTGGCCAGTACGCTAAGTGGCCGTCTGATGCTGTTGACCTCCTACCGTTTTACCGCGCAGCTGGGCGCACTGTTATTAATCGGCGGCAGCGCCTTGCTACTGCTGTTGCACACAGAAAGCACGCTGTTCCAGGCGGGATTCACCGCCTTTGTCATCGGAACCGGCATGGGAATGACCAGCACGACATTTCTGGTATCTGTCCAGAATCATGCCGACTTTAACGTGCAAGGCATTTGTACAGCGTCGGTCATGTTTAGCCGTATGATTGGATCGGCGCTGGGGACAGCGGTGATGGGCGCGGTGCTTAACCTGAACCTGCAATGGCGGTTGCCCCATGCGCAGGATCCGGTTCAGCAAATCATGTCGCAGGAAACGCGCGACCGCCTGGCACCGGACGTGCTTCAGCCTATGCTGCAGGCAATAGCCGCATCGCTACATTGGGTCTTTATTGTGGCACTGGTCATTGCGTTCCTCACCCTGTGGGTAGCGTGGAAGATGCCGCGCCAGCAGCCGCAACAAACGGAATAGTGCGCTGAAACCTCAGGCGAGATGGGCAGAGAAGGGCCAGCAAAAGACAGGAAAAGACAGGGCGACATCATCGTCGCCCTGAACATTATTGTGTAGAGGAGTCTTGCGAGCTGCCTGCGCTGTCGGGCACCGAGGCGCCCTCATCACGGCCCAGCTTTTTATAAACAATTTTTTGTGTGTCGTTATCGCAATGGCCGACGACCTGACCGCCAGCCTGATCAACCTGATCGTTGGCGACCACATCCAGGCTAAAGCCTGATTCAGGCACGCCGTTTTGAATGATTTTCTGGCTGATATCCGCTTTTACAGATTCGCAGGATGCCTGAGCCAGCAGGGGGAAGGCTAAAAACGTCGCTGTCAGTAATGCACTCTTGATCTTCATAACCCTTTCCTTTTGTCATGCGTCAGTCATTACTATAGCCGAAATTTACGGCGATACCGGGCGGCCCGTGCGGCGGTCTAAGCAGCGCAGCGTATTGGGTTCCCAATAGGCATTCAGATTAGCGCTCTGTTCACATTTGTCGCGTGTGTCGAATGCGCGATCGGCTTTATCGAATTCTTTCTCAACCCGGCTGTTCACTTTGTTGCGCAGCATGTGCGTATCATTCCACTGCTCTTTACTCTGACGTGCCGCTTCGTTGCTCAATGCGCTGCTGCCGTTTTCAATAATCACGTGTTCGGTGTTCGCACTGACACGCATCGCGGTGGCAGAAAGCAGGGCCACCATCAGAACCGGAACCAATTTTTTCATCGTAATATCCTTCGGTTAACACTGTTTTACTCTTGGGTAAAACTATTGCATCAAATGAGAATAGTATACCATTGCCGATTACTTGCTCACCAGCTGTGTGCATGTTGTTTACCTGTCAGAGAGATTATTGTGCTGCTTAAAACCACGCTGCTGTTTTTTATCACCGCGCTGGCGGAAATCATCGGCTGTTTTCTGCCGTGGCTGTGGCTAAAGAAGGGGGCGTCCATGTGGCTGTTGTTGCCTGCCGCATTGAGCCTCGGGTTATTTGTCTGGTTGCTGACCTTACATCCTGCGGCCAGCGGCCGGGTTTACGCGGCGTACGGCGGCGTCTATGTGCTGACGGCCATGCTTTGGCTGCGCGTGGTCGAAGGTGTCAAGCTGAGCGCATGGGACTGGAGTGGTGCGCTGATTGCGCTGAGCGGCATGCTGATTATCGTAGCGGGATGGGGCAAAGCGTAAAAGCCAGCCTTTGCGGCTGGCTTATCGGTCAGGGTTTATGCACTTTCAGCCCTGCCAGCGTCTGGCTGACGGGCATCATCTCAAGCGTATTGATGTTGACGTGCTTCGGCAGCGTGGCCACCCAGTAAACGGCTTCGGTAACGTCTTCAGGCGTCAGGGCCGTGGCGCCCTCGTAGACCTGTTCGGCCTTGCCATCGTCCCCTTTAAAGCGCACGTTAGAAAACTCCGTACCGCCGACCAGGCCCGGCTCAATATCGGTCACACGCAGGGCCGTACCGTGTAAATCGGTGCGTAAGTTAAGGCTGAACTGGCGCACAAAGGCTTTGGTGGCGCCATAAACGTTGCCCCCGGCATAAGGCCAGCTGCCGGCAATCGAACCAATGTTAATAATGTGACCGACGTTACGCTCTACCATGGCAGGCAAAACCGCACGCGTCATATAGACCAGCCCTTTGGTATTGGTGTCGATCATATTTTCCCAGTCGTTCACATCTGCCCGGTGCGCGGGTTCGATGCCCAACGCCAGACCGGCGTTATTCACCAGGACATCAATATTGCGCCACTCGGCAGGCAGCTGTGTGATAGCCTCTTCAATCGATGCCCGGTTACGCACATCTAACTGTACGGTATACAGATTCTCACCCAACTCCGTTTTCAGCGCCTTCAGGCGTTCAGCACGACGTCCACTGGCAATCACCTTGTGACCTGTTTCGATGAATCGGCGGGTAATGCTTTGGCCAAAACCGGCTGTGGCCCCCGTAACAAAAATAATCATCTCACTTTTCCCTCTTCCAGTTTCGTGATGTCTCCTCACCTTATCACGGCATTTTAGCCTGTGTCCGCTGAATTCCGTGGGGAGGCGCTTTTGCGCGCTTTTAGCGCACGCTGCCCCGAAATCGTGCAGAGAACGGGGCAGCAAGGTAACGTGGCAGGGGGCATTTTTACTGGCAACCGATTGCGTTGGATGAGCAACCGATTGCGTGGCGATTTTGTCAGCGAAAGCGTTGCGCAACAGGATGATATTCATAAATTATTGATAATAAAGTGATTTATCAGGTTCTGATCTGGCATGCGTCTTGCAGAGTGTTTAAAGAGAGTAGGAGATGAACAGGGCGACAACATCAGGCGCCCGGTAAGAGGAAACGATATGTCTACATGCCAGAACACGGCGATTCGTGCCAGTTTTTTTGATTTTGCCGCGGTGGCGAACGAGCCTGAGGCCATTCTGTCTCAGGCGCGTTATATCGAAGATGGTCTGCTCATTCTGCGTGAGGGCCGCGTAGTTGGTTTGCATCCCTGGTGTGATGTCAGCAGCAGTCAGGCAGCAGAGCGCGTTATCGATCTGCGCGGTAAGCTGATCCTGCCGGGTTTTGTCGACTGCCACATTCATTACCCGCAAACAGAAATGATCGGCGCCTATGGTGAGCAGCTTCTCGAATGGCTGAATCAGTATACGTTTCCGGTTGAGAGGCAGTACCGCTGTGCCGAGCATGCCGCGCAAATGTCAGCGTTTTTTCTCCATCAGCTACTGGCTAACGGCACCACCAGTGCGTTGGTTTTTGGCACGGTGCATCCGCAGTCGGTAGAGGCGCTTTTTAGCGCGGCCGAAGCGCTTGAGATGCGCATCATCGCCGGTAAAGTCATGATGGATCGCAATGCGCCTGATTACCTCACCGAAACGCCGGAAGAAAGCTATCAACATTCCCGCGATCTGATTGAGCGCTGGCACGGCCGCGGCCGACTGAGCTATGCCCTGACGCCGCGTTTTGCGCCCACCTCGTCACCCGACCTGTTAAAGAAAGTGCAGGCGCTGCGCACGGCTTACCCGGATGTCTGGCTCCACACGCACCTCAGCGAAAACCCACAGGAAGTAGCCTGGGTCAACGCGCTGTTTCCCGAACGCAATGGCTATCTGGACGTTTACCACCACTATCAGCTGACCGGCCGGCGAAGCGTCTTTGCACACTGCCTGCATCTGGAAAATCATGAATGGCAGTGTCTGCACGATACGGATTCCGCCATTGCCTTTTGCCCGACCTCAAACCTGTTTTTGGGAAGCGGCCTGTTTAATATCAAGCGCAGCTGGCAGCAGGGCATCAAAGTGGGCATCGGCACCGATGTTGGCGCCGGAACCACCTTTAATATGCTGCAAACGCTGGGCGAGGCTTACAAGGTCGGCCAGCTACAGCAATACAGGCTGAGTGCTGCAGAAGCCTTTTACCATGCCACGCTGGGCGGGGCCCGTGCGCTGGATCTTGACCAGCACATCGGTAATTTTGCACCAGGTAAAGAAGCTGACTTTGTCGTGCTGGATCCCGCCGTATCGGCGCTGCAAAAGCTGCGTATGGGGAACTGCAAGGATATCTGGGAAAAACTGTTCGTCTTGATGACGCTGGGTGATGACAGAAACATCGTAGAGACGTGGGTTAACGGCCGACCGGTCTGGCAATCCACCACAAAGGAGAATGCCGCATGATTCAGTTTCTGCTTAACGACCAGCTCGTCACAGAAGAACGTATCGATCCCAATCTGACGGTACTCTCTTATCTGCGCACGCATCAGCGTCGCTGTGGCACCAAGGAGGGCTGTGCGTCCGGCGACTGCGGTGCCTGCAGCGTCACGCTGGGGAGCGTGGTGGACGGCAGGTTGCACTATCAGACCGTTAACAGCTGCCTGATGCTGGTCAGTGGATTACAGGGCAGGCAGCTCATCACCGTCGAAGATTTACGTGAGGGGAAAACCCTGCATCCGGCTCAGCAGGCGATGGTGGACTGTCATGGCTCGCAGTGTGGCTTCTGCACGCCGGGCTTTGTGATGTCATTGTTCAGTTTGCAAAAAAATCACAGCGACTGGGACCGGCAGCAGGCAGAGCATGCGCTGGCCGGCAACCTGTGTCGCTGCACCGGTTATCGTTCCATTATGGCGGCGGCCGAACAGTTGGTGACGCGGGCACAGCCGGACAGCTTTGATCGCTGTGAGCAGGGCGTGGTTGAGCGCCTGCGCGCGCTGGAGAATCAGGAGGTCCGGGTAATTCAGGACAAAGGCCGTCACTGTTACCTTCCCACCACCGTCGCGCAGCTCGCTGCACTCTGTGTCGCGCACCCCGATGCCGCGTTACTGGCGGGCGGCACGGACCTGAGCCTGCTGATTACCCAACGCTACCAGGGCATTCCAGTGATGATTGCGCTGGGGCAGGTGGATGCACTGAAACACTGTTATGAGGACGACGCATCCTATCACTTAGGTGCCGCCGCCTCGCTCGACCAGATCGCAGCGTTTATGGCGACGCGCATTCCGGGAGTAACGGAGATGCTGACGCGTTTTGCCTCGCTGCAAATTCGCCAGCTTGGCACACTGGGCGGTAACCTTGCTAATGCTTCCCCGATTGGCGATGCATCGCCAACGCTGCTGGCATTAGACGCCTCTCTGCTGCTGCAGAAGGGCGACACGCAACGCACTTTGCCACTCAGCGCGTTTTTTACCGGCTACCGGCAGACCGTGCTGCAACCCGGTGAGTTTATCCATACCATCATCATTCCAAAAGTGACGGTGTCACCTGATTTTGTTGCCTGGAAGGTCTCGAAACGGCTGGATGACGACATTTCAGCCGTGTTTGCCGCTTTTAATATCCAAACCGATAACGGCATTGTGACAGCGGCACACATTGCCTTTGGCGGGATGGCGGCAACGCCGTTGCGCGCCACAGGCTGTGAGCAGGCCATGATTGGATCGGCCTTAACCGCACAAACGATAGCCACGGCCTGTCAGGCGCTGGAAGAGACCTTTGAGCCGCTCAGCGACTTTCGCGCCAGCGCCGGTTATCGCCTGCAGGTGGCGAGCAACCTGCTGCGCCGTTACTTTTACCGTCTCAACGGATTGTCCCTGACTGAGGTAAGCCGCTATGTCCCATAATCGTCCGGCTCTGCCCGATTCAGCATTACCCATTGCTCATGCGCGCGACATCAGCAGCGGCGTGGGGCGCAGCAATAAGCATGAAAGCGCCGATAAACACGTGTCCGGCGAGGCGATATATATCGATGACAAAGCGGAGCAGCCCGGTCTGCTGCATCTCTGTCCTCGCCTGAGCGATCATGCCCATGCCCGTATCACTCACGTTGATGTCCAGCCGTGCTACGACGTTCCCGGCGTCGTCCGCGTCCTCACCTGGCAGGACGTGCCCGGCGTCAACGATGTCGGCCCGCTGCAGCCCGGCGACCCGCTGCTGGCTCAGGACTGCGTCGAATATGTTGGGCAAATTATTATTGCCGTGCTCGCCGACTCGCCGGATGCGGCCCGACAGGGCGCGATGGCGGCGGTGATCGAGTATGAGGTATTGCCCGCGCTGCTGGATGTAGAACAGGCTCTGCTGCAGGGCAGTTTTGTGCAGGAGCCCCATATCCACCAGCGCGGCGACGTCGAGGCGGCGCTGGCCCGTGCGCCGCACCGCATACAGGGCGCGTTTCATATTGGCGGGCAGGAACACTTCTATCTGGAAACCCAGACGGCCATGGTGATCCCGGGTGAGGACGACGCGCTGCAGGTGTTCTGCTCCACGCAAAACCCCACGGAGGTCCAAAAGCTGGTGGCAGAGGTCATGGGCATCAGCATGAACAAGGTCACGATTGATATGCGCCGAATGGGTGGCGGTTTTGGCGGTAAAGAAACCCAGGCGGCGGGCGTGGCCTGCCTGTGCGCCGTCGCGGCAAGCCTGACCGGCCGGGCGGTTAAAATGCGCCTGGCCCGACGCGATGACATGCGGATAACCGGCAAGCGACATCCTTTTTACGTGCGCTATGATGTGGGCGTTGAAGACGATGGCCGATTGTGTGGGGTAAAAATCGATCTTGCCGGTAACTGCGGCTACTCGCTCGATCTGAGCGGATCGATAGTGGATCGGGCCATGTTTCATGCCGATAACGCCTACTATCTGGGTGATGCGCGCATCACCGGCTACCGCTGTCGCACCAATACCGCGTCAAATACCGCTTTTCGCGGCTTTGGCGGGCCGCAGGGCATGGTGGCGATTGAGCAGATTATGGATCACATCGCCCGCGAGCGCGGTCTGGATCCGCTTACGCTGCGAAAACGCAACTACTACGGCAAGAACGAACGCAATATCACCCATTACCATCAGCAGGTGAAAGACAACCTGCTGGATGAGATTACGGCGCAACTGCAAACCAGCAGTGACTATGATGCGCGCCGCGCGGCGATCGCAGCCTTCAATGCCAGCAGTCCCGTGCTGAAACGTGGACTGGCGCTGACGCCGGTTAAATTTGGCATTTCATTTACCTCCAGCTTCCTCAATCAGGCCGGAGCGCTGATTCTGATCTATACCGACGGCACGGTGCAGCTCAACCACGGCGGAACGGAAATGGGCCAGGGGCTTAACACCAAGGTGGCGCAGATTGTGGCGCAGGTGCTGCAAATCGAGGTCGATCGTATTCAGATCACCGCCACCGATACCGGGAAAGTCCCTAACACTTCGCCCACGGCGGCGTCCAGTGGCACAGATCTCAACGGCAAAGCGGCACAAAATGCCGCCGAGATATTGCGTGAGCGCATGACGACCATGCTGTGTACGCTGCACGGATGCGGGCCAGAGGCGGTGATGTTCAGTAACGGTATCGTTCGGGCTGCCGAGCACTATTACACCTTCGCCCAGGTCGCGCAGCTTGCCTGGCTGAATCAGGTACCGCTATCGGCGACGGGCTATTATCGCGTCCCCGGCATCCATTACGACCGTCAGGCCGGTCGCGGCGAACCTTTTTACTACTTCGCCTATGGCGCGGCCTGTTGTGAAGTCATTGTGGACACGCTGACGGGCGAATACCGGCTGCTGCGGGCGGATATTCTGCACGACGTGGGCGCGTCGCTGAATCCGGCCATCGATATTGGCCAGGTAGAGGGCGGCTTTGTCCAGGGGCTGGGCTGGCTGACCTGTGAAGAACTGGTCTGGAATGACAAGGGCCAGTTGATGACCGACGGTCCCGCGAGCTACAAAATCCCGGCGATCGCTGACGTACCGGCCGATATGCGGGTTACGCTGGTGGAAAACCGCAAAAATCCGCAGGACACGGTGTTCCATTCCAAAGCCGTGGGTGAACCGCCGTTTATGCTGGGGATAGCCGCCTGGTGTGCGTTACAGGATGCGGTAGCCAGCGTCGCCGACTATCGTCAGCATCCCGCGCTGGACGCGCCCGCTACGCCGGAGCGAGTATTCTGGGGCGTACAGCGCATGGCGGGAGGCACCCATGATTTATCATGACTGGATAGCGATTTTGCACGACCTGCGCCAGAAGCGGCAACACTGCGTGCTGGTCACCGTGTTGCGCGATCGGGGTTCAGTCCCGCGTGACGGCGGCGCGAAGATGGTGGTGACGGCCAACGAAAGTTTTCTGACCATCGGTGGCGGCCATCTTGAGTTTCAGTGCATTGCGCAGGCGCGCGCGCTGTTGGAAAGTGGAGAGCGTCGTCCTCATACCGAAGACTACAGCCTGGGCGCCCGGTTAGGCCAGTGCTGCGGCGGGATGACCACCATTCTGTTTGAACCGTTGATGCAGGCGCAGCCGGAAATCTTGGTTTTTGGCGCGGGCCACGTTGGGCAGGCGCTGGTCAGCCTGCTGTCTACGTTACCCTGTCACGTTAACTGGATTGACGGTCGGGACAATCAGTTTGCCTCTGTGCCACCCGGCGTCAGCGTGCAACAGCCCGACGATCCCCTGGACTGCGTGGCCGCGGCGGCGGCGGGGAGCTATTATATTGTGATGACGCACCATCATCCGCTGGATCTTGCGCTGTGTGAGGCTATTCTGCGGCGCGGTGATTTCCGCTACGTGGGCGTGATCGGTTCGCAAACGAAAAGTCAGCGTTTTCGCTACCGGCTGGAAGGCAAAGGCATTGCCGAAGACCGGCTGGCGCGGTTACGCTGCCCCATGGGCCTGCCCGATGTAAAAGGGAAACTGCCTGCCGAAATCGCCGTTGCGATTGCCGGGGAAATCATTGCGGTGTATCAGCAACAACGCGGTCAGGTTGTTCTGTAAGAGGCAACCTGCCACTATGAGACTCTGTGTTGTTCACCAGGAGCGCCTATGAACGCCCGTCAAAATCCTTTTTTTAACGTCAGCAGCTTGCCTTATCACACGCCACCTTTTGATCAGATTCAGGAAACCGACTTTCTGCCCGCGCTTCAGGCCGGAATGGAAGAAAAGCGCCAGGAAGTCCTGGCCATCGCCACCAATCCGGAAGCGGCAACCTTTTTGAATACCTGCGAGGCCCTGGAAAAAAGCGGTCAACTGTTGACCCGTGTGAGCCTGGTATTCAATGCCATGACCTCCGCCCACACCAGCCCCTATTTACAGCAGGTTGACGAGGATATTGCGCCACAGCTTACCGCGCTTAACGACGAAATAATGTTGAACCGGCCGCTGTTTTCACGCATCGACCAGGTCTATTTGCAGCGCAACTCGCTTGATGCTGAATCGAAACGCCTGGTCGAGGTGCTGTGGCAGCGCTTTCAACTGGCGGGTGCCAACCTGCCGGAAACACAGAAGCAGCAGTTAAAGGCGCTGAATCAGGAGGCTGCACGACTGAGTACGCAGTTTACTAATAAGCTGCTTGCTGCAACCAAGGCGGGCGGTTTAGTGGTCAATGACGTGCAGCAGTTAGCGGGGTTGAGCCCGTCCGATCTGGCCGTTGCTCAAGCGGCGGCGGCGGCACGAGGCCTGGAGAATGCCTGGCTGCTGGTGCTGCAAAACACCACGCAGCAGCCTGCACTGCAGTCTCTGGAAGATCGCTCAACGCGTCAGGCGCTGTTCCACGCTGCTATGACGCGCAGTGAGAAAAATGATGACAACGACACGCGAGCGTTAGTGCTGCGCCTGGCACAGGTGCGGGCAGAGCAGGCGAAGCTGTTAGGGTTTGCCAGCTTTGCCGCCTGGCAGCTACAGGATCAGATGGCGAAAACCCCCGATGCCGCCTTTGCGTTTATGCGCAATATCGTTCCTGCGGCCCGTGCGCGGGCCGAGCGGGAAGCCGCGGCCATTCAGCAAACCATCGACAGCCAGCAGGGGAATTTTACCCTTGGCGCGTGGGACTGGAACTTTTACGCGGAGCAGGTTCGGCGGGCGCAGTACGATCTCGATGAAAGCCAGATTAAACCCTATTTCGAACTGAACAGCGTGCTGGAAAAGGGCGTATTCTGGGCCGCGACTCAACTTTATGGCATCCAGTTTACCCAACGTCACGACCTGCCGGTTTATCACCCCGATGTCCAGGTGTACGAAATCTTTGATACCGACGGCAGCGGAATGGCGCTGTTCTATACCGATTTTTTCAAGCGCGACAGCAAAGGCGGCGGCGCATGGATGAGCAACTTTGTTAACCAGTCCACGCTGCTAGACGAGAAACCGGTGATTTACAACGTCTGTAATTACACGAAACCCGCCAACGGTGAGCCTGCACTGCTAAGCTGGGATGACGTAATTACGCTGTTCCATGAGTTTGGCCATACGTTGCATGGCTTGTTTGCCAGCCAGCGCTATCCCAGCCTCTCCGGCACGGAAACGCCACGTGATTTTGTCGAGTTTCCATCGCAGATCAACGAGCACTGGGCCAGTGAGCCACAGGTGTTTCGTCATTTCGCCCGTCATTATCAGACCGGGGAGGCCATGCCAGCGGCGCTGCATGAAAAAATCATCAGAGCAGGCAAGTTCAATAAAGGTTATGAGATGACCGAGCTGCTGGCGGCCGCGTTACTGGATCTCCACTGGCATAGCCTGGAGGGGAAAACCCCGGTGCAGTCGGTCGACGCGTTCGAACAGCAGGCTTTACGCAGCGATGATATTGATCTGGCCGCTGTTCCACCGCGCTACCGTTCCAGCTATTTTCAGCATATCTGGGGCGGGGGATATTCTGCCGGCTATTATGCCTATATCTGGACCCAGATGTTGGCCGACGATGGCTACCAGTGGTTTGTCGAACACGGCGGATTAACTCGGGAAAATGGCGACATCTTTCGGCAAAAAATCCTGTCGCGGGGCAACAGCAGCGATCTTAAAGCGTTGTATGAGTCCTGGCGCGGCGGGGCACCTCAACTGGAGCCGATGCTAAAAAATCGCGGCTTAGCCGAATAAGCGAAAGGGCGGTTATACCGCCCTTTTTGACTATCCCAGCGGTCCACCTTCAATGGTTTCGCACAGTCCCGCCAGCACCCGTTCACCCGTTTCCGTTTTCAGCGACTGATACCATGCCGATGTCAGATGGGGATCTTTAGCATGCGTGATGTCGCAGCGTTTACGCGCTTTCAACACCAGATCCTTAACGCGTTCAACGCGGCGCATCTGGTAACGTAACAGCGCATCCTCAATGCCAAGCGAATGTGCAGACAATGCCGAGGCCAGTACAATCCCGTCTTCCATTGCCGCGCAACCGCCCTGACCAATATCCGGCGTGGTGCTGTGTGCTGCGTCGCCCAGTAAGACCACCCGGCCTTTTACAAAGCGGTGAAAAGGCTCGATGTCGTGAATCTCCACGCGGTTAGTGGTTTCCACATCAATTGCCGCGATGAGCTTCTGAACCGGTTCAGACCAGCCGCTGAAGTAGTGCTGCAAATCGTGCCGCATCGTTGATCGATCCTGCTCCAGCCCGGCGGGCAGCGGCACATCGAAAAAGAAGTAGAAGCGGTTGCCGCTGACCGGCATGAGAGAGACGCGTTTACCCTCGCCCACAAAGGTGGTCCATTGATCGGCAGGCGCGATGGACTCATCAACGCTAACCAGGCCGTTCCAGTTCACATAGCCTGCGTAGCGACGGGGCAGTTTTTCCCCCAGTACGTAATCACGAATAACCGAATGCGTTCCATCGGCCGCAACCAGAAAGTCACCCTGGGCCTGACTGTTATCTTCGAAGGTCGCGATCACGCCGCTGGCATATTGCTCCACCTGCACGATACGCTTGCCAAAATTCACCCGATGGCGGCCGTAAGCATCCAGCAGCATGGCCTGAAGCTCGGCGCGGGCAATGGGATAGGGAAACTCGCCCACCTGCTGCACCAGGGGGGAAAGGCTGAAACGGGTGAGGGTTTCACCCGAAAAGGCCTCTTTATAGGCCATATAGGCCATGTTGCCGCCCAGGGCGCGCACTTTTTCTTTCAGTCCCAATGCATTAAGGCATTTCACCCCGTTAGGCCAGACGGAAATGGCCGCACCAACGGGACGTATCGTTTTGACCGCCTCAAAAACCTCAGTGTCGAAACCTGCCTGTTCCAGAGCCAGCGCGGCGGTCATGCCACCCATCCCGCCACCAATGACGATCGCTTTCATATGTTATCTCCTGTGCACATATCAGTTATTTGCAACTTTTGTACCAGAAGCGCGACGCGCGGAGTGCGCGTCTGAATGGGGGGCATGAAGGGTGAAAATGGCGCAGATGCACGGTCGCTGTGCAACAGGCTGCACCTGTCGGGTGCAGAGAAATCTGTAAACCACAGTAATCACATGTTTTTAAGATGTTACCTATGATCTGTTTCATATTCAGCGTGATATAGATCACGTTCGCACTCACTACGACTTCGGAACCCTTCATGAAAATCGGCATAAGTAATAATCACTATCCGGAGCAGCGCAATATTTTGGTCAATCCGGAAAACGACTACATTAACCTGAAAAAACGTAACGTTTTCTATTTCCTCAATCCGCTGCGTACGCGTTTACTGAAAAAAAATAAACGTTTCGTCTTCTTACCTGTCCCGTTTGCAATGGGGCAGAAGCCCGACATTCTCCATCTGTTCAATGAAGTGGCAATAACGCAAATGAACTGGGTCGCGACGTTTGAAACCGAGCTGCCGCGCGTTCTGCCGGTAGCAGGCGTGGCCAAACACGACAATCCAGAGCTGAAACAGCTGATCCCTTATTTGCTCAAAGATAACTGTTTCGGTCTGATTGCTATTTCAGAGGCGACGCTGCACATCCAGATGAAGCTGTTTAAACCGGATGTGGCGGCAAAAATTCGGGCTAAAACGCTGGTGATGCATCCGCCACAAACGCTGTTTACCCCGCAGAAAAGCGCACGTCACAGCGACAAAATCCGTCTGGTCTTTGTCGGCAATGAGTTTTATCGCAAGGGCGGGGCCGAAATTGTGCTGGCGCTGAGTGAGCTTGTCGAAGCGGGTCAGATCGATGCATCCCAGCTTGACGTGCAGCTTATCGGCGATTTGACTAAGCGTCATAACGTGGCACACCGTAAATTCCAGGACGACGAGGCTTTTTACCGAAATATCCAGGATCGTATCTCCCGCCTGAGCTTCGTCACCCATCATGCGCAGATGGCAAACTCGGCACTCCTGAAACTGTTCCAGAACAGTGACCTCGGTTTGTTACCGACCTGGCAGGAAACCTACGGGTTTTCCGTGCTGGAGATGCAGGCGAGCGGCTGTCCGGTGTTAACCAGTAATGTGCGTGCTCTGCCGGAAATCAACCCGGCCAGTGCAGGCTGGACGATCGGCGGCGAGCTGAATGACGATCGTGAATATCAGGTCAACAGCGAAGCCGATAAAGATCGCCTGCGCCGGGCGCTGATCGACGGCATAAAATCGACCCTGCTGGACATTCTGGCACACCCGGCCTGCCTGACGGAAAAGGGAGAAGGGTCAATTTTACGCATTAAACAGCAGCATGACCCGCGTCAGTACGGCGTCCGACTTAACGATATTTATCGTCGCGGCGTTGTGGAATGTGTTGAACATCCGCCCGCGCTCTCAATTTAACAAGATTTATCAGACGTTACGCGTCAGAGTTACCATACTTAACTGACGCGTATCTCTGGAGATCGGTTATGAAATGTCTTTTTGCTTTGCTGCTGTCCTGCCTGATGGCCAGCAGCGCACTGGCACAACCCGCACACAGCTTTCCGGCGCGCGCGCCGCTTCCTCAACTGATGCTCATCGCCGCAAAATGTGATCTCTCCAGCTGTCAGACTCGCTGTTATGTTGAGCAATCTCATTGTAATACGCGTAATTCCGGTGCCTGTAGTACCCAGGCGCAGCTTTGCGTGCAATCATGCGCTGCTCAGTGTCATTGACGGCTCCCCGCCCTGGGCGAGGATTCCCACTTCACCGAGCCGAACCTGAACCGCGTTAAGCAATTTAGGATTTACAGGCTCTCCGTGAGCTAACACTGCCAGCCCGGCAGCTTTTCTATTACGGGCTGCGTTAATGTCGCGATCATGGTCGCGCGCTTATATCTCCGCCCGATTGGGCGAAGTCTTACGCGCAAACTGATAAACTGTCACCTGAATGAGTGCTGATGAAAATATATTTTACTGCATTACTCGTCGCCCTTAGCGCCAGCAGCAGCGCGACGGATTTATCCTCACAGGAGATTGCCTCGCGGGTTAAGGACGTGATTACGCCATTAATGGCGGAGCAGGGGATTCCTGGCATGTCCGTCGCGGTCCTGTATAAAGGCCGCCCGCAGTACCTGAACTTTGGCGTAGCGGATACCGCAACCGATCGACGGGTGACGGAAAATACGCTGTTCGAACTCGGTTCCGTCAGCAAAACCTTTACCGGCGTACTGGCTGGCGTGATGATACGTAACAGCGAACTTCGCCTGAACGATCCGGTACAAAAGTACTGGCCCGCGCTAAAAGGCCCGCAGTGGCAGGCGATCAGGATGGTGCACCTCGCCACCTACAGCGCAGGTGGCATGCCGTTACAGCTTCCTGCCAGCGTGGTCGATCAGGATTCCTTACTCCGTTACGCGCAGCAGTGGCAGCCCGGTGTCGCGCCGGGCATTCAGCGGCAATATTCCAATGTCAGTCTCGGCCTGCTGGGTTATCTCATGGTAAAGGGCGAGTTTGAAGAAGCCATGCAGAAGAACGTCTTTACACCGTTGCGGCTCACGCGCACTTTTTATACCGTTCCGGCGTCCATGATGTTCGACTATGCGTGGGGCTATAAAGACGGCCAGCCCGTGCGCGTCTCTCCCGGAATGCTGTCGGCAGAAACCTATGGAGTGAAGTCCACCGCGCGCGACATGATGACCTTTATGCAGGCCAATGCGAATCCCAACGGGTTATCGTCCGGCAATACGGTTTTACGCAACGGCATACTCACCGCACAGTCGCACTATTTAACGGCAGGTCAACTTTCTCAGGGGCTGGGATGGGAAATCTATCCATGGCCGGTGAAGGAGCAAACGCTCATCGACGCCAGCGACACGAAAACCGCGCTGGAGGCTCAGCCTGCCACGCTGGTGAACCCGGTAAAAGCCGCGGACCGCGCCAGCTGGATCCACAAAACCGGCTCCACAAACGGGTTTGGGGCCTACATTGCCTTTGTCCCTCAGCTCAACAGCGGCATCGTTATGCTGGCGAATAAAAACTATCCCAATCCGGAACGCATTAAGGCGGCCGTGGCGATTCTCGACGCGTTACAGTAATGCCGAAAAGCAGGCAAAAAAATGGCCGCGCAGTGCGGCCATGGCGTATTAAAAACGCTTACAAGGTTCCGGTTCCCCCGTCAGAGCACCATACCTGCCCGGAGGCAAAGCTGCACTCGTCCGACGCAAGGGTGACGTAGAGTGGGGCGATCTCTACGGGTTGGCCGGGGCGTCCCAGCGGCGCGTCTGCGCCAAACTGTTCCACTTTCTCCTGCGGCTGACCGCCGCTCGGCTGCAGTGGCGTCCAGTACGGACCCGGTGCGACCGCGTTCACGCGAATCCCTTCCGGGCCGAGCTGTTTAGCCAGTGCTTTGGTAAAGGCGACGTTGCAGGCTTTAGTCTGCGCGTAGTCCAGCAGGATATCGCTGGGTTTAAAGGCCTGCACGGAAGAGGTGTTAATGATACAGGCCCCGCGCGGCAAATACGCCAGCGCGGCTTTCGTTACCCAGAATGGCGCATAGACATTGGTTTTAAAGGTGGCATCGAAATCTTCTGTACTCAGCGTACGGATGGATTCATTAAACTGCTGACGTCCGGCGTTATTGACAAGAATATCCAGCCCGCCCAGCTTCTCGGCCGCTTCGTTAACCAGCGTCTGGCAAAAGGTTTCAGAACGCAGATCGCCGGGGATGGCCACAGCTTTGCGCCCTTCGGCTTTAATCAGTTTAATCACTTCAACCGCATCGGACTCTTCTTCCGGCAGATAGTTAATGGCCACATCTGCACCTTCACGCGCATAGGCGATTGCAACCGCACGGCCAATACCTGAGTCGCCGCCGGTGATCAACGCTTTACGGCCGGTAAGGCGACCATGTCCACGATAGCTTTTTTCACCATGATCGGGAGCAGGATCCATTTCACTGGCTAATCCGGGTGCCTGCTGCGGCTGCTGCCTGAACGGCGGCTTCGGAAAGCGATCCGGGTCTTGAATGTGGTTATTTGACGTCGTCATAGTGAACTCCTTGAACAGGGTGGTCAGAGAGTTTAAGCCTGGCACAGATGTGATATTTGTCACATTCAAATGCTTATTTAATCCGTACTGGCAGATGAAAACAGGCTTTATGGCGAGGGTTTACCGACGATATTGCAGATAAGCGCAGCGGAAGTAGCAGAATATGTTGATTTTTCCTTCAGGGTGAGCGTCATCAGGCCAAAAAGAGCGCATCCTCTTTCCTGGCGACACGCGCAGGTGAAGGCTAACGCATTGAATAAAAGGCGCTTATGGCATGAAAGAAGAGGGGAGATCATTGCATATGATAAAGGCGGACAATCAGGTGTGGGAAAGCGAAGGTAAATGTTTGTACAAATGTTTCTGAGATGTTACTCTGAGTGTCCCGGCCAGCATCACTTTATAGTTTGTGAAGTCTGGCCGGAAAGTTTTTCCCTGGTGTTGGCTGTTTCAGCGACCTGGCCTTGCAGGTCAGGTTTTTTTTTACCGCTAAACAACTGAACCCATTGTAACCTCTGGCTGAATCATTGTAAGTTATTCTTAAGTATTATCTTACCTGTACTAAAGTGCAGGTTATGTCATCGTTAAGTAAAAGAAGCAGCATGGAGCCTGAATGTTTTCTTTTTTTCTTGAAAATCAAACAATAACGGATACGCTTCAGACTTACATACAGAGAAAGTTATCTTCGTTTGGCAGTCCTGAGTACGCTTACACTGTTGTGAGCAAAAAAAATCCTTCAAATGTTCTGATTATTTCCAGTTATCCTGACGAATGGGTTAGGTTATACCGCGCCAATAACTTTCAGTTAACCGATCCGGTTATCCTTACCGCCTTTAAACGCACCTCACCCTTTGCCTGGGACGAGAACATCACTTTGATGTCCGATCTCCGGTTTACTAAAATTTTCTCATTATCGAAGCAATACAACATCGTTAATGGCTTTACCTACGTGCTCCACGACCATATGAACAACCTGGCGTTGCTATCGGTCATCATTAAAGGCAACGACCAGGCCGCACTGGAACAGCGTCTTGCCTCAGAGCAGGGCACGATGCAGATGTTACTGATCGATTTTAATGAGCAGATGTATCGACTGGCTGGCGCAGAAGCGGAAAGAGCACCGACGGTGAATCAAAACGCCGATAAAACCATCTTTTCTTCGCGTGAGAATGAAGTGTTGTACTGGGCGAGTATGGGGAAAACCTACTCTGAGATTGCCGCCATTACCGGTATTTCTGTCAGCACTGTAAAATTTCACATCAAAAATGTGGTGGTTAAACTGGGCGTCAGTAACGCCCGACAGGCTATCAGACTGGGTGTTGAGTTAGATCTTATCAGACCGGCAGCGTCAGCGGCCAGGTAGTTACGGCGACGGGCGCGCAGCCCGTACGTGCAACAATATCCCCACCCAACTGCTGTTTATCGGTTTCCCCGGCTGGCAGCGTCAGCAGATAAATACGCTCTTTTTCCGTCAGAAAAGCTTCTTTGACCACGCTGATTTGCCATCCGGACCGTTTCAGTATTTTCAGCATTGCCCGGCTGACTATCGTGTAGATATGCGTATAAGCATTGTTCTGCGCCCAGTTAACCATAGCCAAAAACAGTACCTGGCTGACAGGATAGTGCTCACCCAGCAGTTCGCGCGCGCGGGCTTTATCAACAAAAAAACGGCTGGACTCGGTGCCGTAAGCGGGCAGGGGAACGTCGTCAAAACAGTGACGAAAGGTGTGGGTAATCATATTGGGGCGATCCAGACAGGTAAAGCGGACACTGCATACTAACTGCCCTTCGCAGATACCCAGAATATAACGCGTTCCTGGGCCATCAAACTCATCTGACTCCATGCCCTGACTGCACACGACTTCCCATCCCAGGCGGTCGCTAAAAGTTTTTTTTCTGAGCTTATAAAGTTCTTCTGAACGTGTGGTTTGCAGCTCTTCATAACTGACGTCAAACAGTTCAAGCATTCCATTTCCTCTAAAAGTTACTGCAGCCCTCACGGCTATCCTGTACTGATTTTACTAACTTTTCACTCTGACGTTCAGCTAAATAACATTTTATTCATCTGAAAATAGGGCTGCTCAGTCGTTCAGTGGGCAGGATAACGCATCTCGGGCGGTAAAATTCTCCCTGAAGAGATATTATTTGCCATAACGCAACAGAAAACAATACAAATAGTAACAAGGCTGTACTATTTCAAGCGTGCATATTCGCCATTCCATAGCGATTTTATATGAGAACATTACAGGCTTATAACAAAGTAACCCCACCTGGTGTCAAAAATATTTCGTCAAAAATGTATTGATCGATAAGTTATCAATATGCACTGCATCACAAACCCGCAAAAAAACTAAATATCATAAATTGGCTGTTAATTTCTGGAATTGTTGCTACTCCTCCAGACTACTAATACTTGAGCCTGGCCTGCCTGTACAGGCAGCGCGTGGAAAGCTGACTGAACAGGTTTTTCACCTAATTATAAGGCTCATAACAATGACTATATCCTCTGTATCCTCTGTGCTCACGACAAAAGATAAAATGGGTTACGGCATCGGTGATGCCGCTAGTTCAATGGTGTGGCAAACCGCCACCTTGTTCCTCGCCTACTTTTACACAGATGTGTTTGGGTTACCGGCCGCCATTATGGGGACGATGTTTTTGGTGGTTCGTCTGGCCGATGCCTTTGTCGATCCCTGTATCGGCGCGCTGGTCGATCGCACCCGAACCAAGCACGGTCGTTTTCGGCCCTGGCTGATGTGGTTTGCGATTCCGTTTGGCGTCAGTTGTCTCATTACCTTTTATGTTCCGGATGTCGGCCCCACGGCGAAGATCGTCTATGCCTGTGTCACTTACACGATTCTCAGCTTTATTTACTCTGCGGTAAACGTCCCTTACTGCGCCATGCCCGGTGCACTGACGCTCGATCCCCGCGAACGCCATTCTTTGCAATCCTGGCGGTTTGCCTGCGCGTTTATCGGCGGGCTGGTGGTGACCGTCATCGGGCTGCCGCTGGTGGATCTGTTAGGTCAGGGTGACAAGGCAAAAGGCTACCTTTTTGCCATGGGCTTCATGGGGTTCTTAGGGGTGGTTTTAATCTACTGCTGCTTCTTTATGACCCGGGAACGTTATTTACCCCGCAGTGACAGCGCAAACTCGATGTGGTCCGACCTCAAGGCGCTGAGTAAAAACAGCCAGTGGTGCATCATTGTTATTTTTAACATCCTGCTGCTCACGGCGGTGGTAACCCGTGGCTCCTCCACCATTTATTACATGAACTACGTTTTATTGCGTCCTGACCTCGTATTCACTTTTATAATTACCGGCATGATAGCGGCATTGTGCGGGGCCTTTTTTTCAGAGCGGTTATTGGGAAAATTTGATCGCGTGCGCACTTATCAGATTTGCCTTGCCAGTTTTGTTTTTTTTGTCACCACGATTTATTTTATTCCGCCTTCTCAGGTCTGGCTGATCATTGCCGTGAATATTGTTTTTGGTTTTGTTCAGAACCTGACCACGCCCATTCAATGGAACATGTTCTCGGATGTGGTGGACTTTGAAGAACAGCGCAGCGGAAGACGACTGGACGGCCTCGTATTTTCAACGGCGCTGTTTGCCATCAAATTTGGCCTTGCCATGGGCGGGGCTGTCGTGGGCTGGATTCTGGGACTGGTTCATTACCAGCCCGGCGTGGCCGCACAAACACCTCGCGTCATCACCACCATCAACCTGATGCACAACATTATTCCCGGCGTTCTGTTTACCTGCATGTTGCTGCTGCTTTTTCTCTACAAACTGAACAGCGCGCGGGTGAATGCTATCGCCCTTGAGCTGGCCGCGAAGCGCGCCGCTGAAGAGAAAATGGACGCCAGCAAGACTATCTGAAATCTGCATAAAGGAGTGAAACATGACTGCAATCTATAAGGATCCTCATCGTCCGGTCGCTGAACGCGTCGCGGATCTGCTGCCGCGCATGACGGCGGAAGAAAAGTTCGCGCAGATGCATGCTTACTGGCTCATTCTGGATGAAGAGGGCAATCACCAGGAACGCACAGATTTAAGCGATGAGTTTACTGGCGTCAGTGCCCAGACAGCACTGAAAGAAAGATTAACCCGCGGTATAGGTCAGATTACCCGTCCGCTGGGAACGCATATCGTTGACGCGCTGACTGGCGTCCGGGCGGCAAATCGCCTGCAGCGCGACGTGACTGAAGGCTCACGCCTGGGCATCCCGGCGCTGCTGCATGAAGAGTGCCTGGTCGGTTTGCTCTGCAAAGGCGCCACGTTGTTTCCCTCATCGCTCAACTATGGATCGACCTGGGATCCTGAACTCATCAGGCGGGCGGCACAGCGCATTGGCACAGAGGCGCGTTCTGTTGGCTGTAAGCAGGGGCTGGCGCCGGTACTGGATGTGTCCCGCGATGTCCGCTGGGGCCGGACGGAAGAAACCTTCGGGGAAGATCCCTGGCTGGTGGGCGTTATGGCCACCGCCTACGTCGAGGGCCTGCAGGGCGACACGCGCGATCTGTTAGCCACGCTGAAGCACTACGTTGGCCACTCATTCAGTGAGGGCGCCCGTAATCACGCGCCGGTACACCTGGGTTTCAGCGAGTTAAACGATATCTTCTTACTGCCGTTTGAAATGGCGGTCAAGCTGGCGAATGCGGGTTCAGTCATGCCGGCATACCATGACATCGATAATCAACCCGGTCACAGCGATCGTTTTTTACTGACGGAGGTCTTGCGGGAGCAGTGGGGATTCGACGGCATTGTCGTCGCTGACTACGGCGGCGTCAGCCTGCTTCATCAGCATCATGGCGTGGCGCAGGATGCGGCAGAATCTGCCGCGCTGGCTTTTAACGCCGGGCTGGACGTCGAACTGCCCAAAGATGACTGCGCTCGCCATCTGGCGGACGCCGTATCACGTAATCTGCTGTCGATGGAGAAGGTGGATGAAATTGTTGGCCGCATCTTAACCGAAAAGTTTCGTCTGGGCCTGTTCGAGCAGCCCTACATTAATGAAGAGACGATTTCACTGCAGGACGAGGAAACCCGTCAGGTCGCCCGGGAGGTTGCCACGCGGTCGATCACGCTACTGGAAAACAACGGCATTCTGCCGCTGCAAAAAACCAGTCGCGTTGCGGTTGTGGGCCCCTGTGCAGACGATCCACTCGCGCTACTGAGTGGCTACAGTTTTCCTGTTCACCTGATCATTAGCGATATGCTGGAGGAAACCTCGCAGGTAACGACGCCGCTCGCCGCCCTGCGCCATACGCTAGGGCAGCAAAACGTCAGCTATGCCAAAGGCTGCCATATTATTGAGAAACGCGCGGCAGGCGCTCCCGTTTTCCCCGGAGACAGCGGGGCGAAACCTGTGCAGCAGTCGCCTGTTTCACAGGATACGCATCTGATTGCGGAGGCGGTTCGCGTGGCACAAAAAAGCGATGTCGTTGTTGCCTGCGTAGGCGATCTGGCGGGCCTGTTCCAGAGCGGCACCGTAGGAGAAGGTTCTGATACCGACAGCCTGAATCTGCCAGGCGTGCAGCAGTTATTGCTGGAGGCCCTTGTGGCCACCGGAAAACCGGTGATCGTGGTCATGACCGGTGGGCGACCTTATAACCTGCAGGGCCTGGAGAACAAGGTCGCCGCCTTTCTGCTGGCCTGGGCGCCGGGACAGGAGGGCGGCTGGGCGATAGCGGATATCCTCACCGGCCGCGCAGAGCCGCAGGGCCGCCTGGTGGTGAGCGTTCCGAAGAACGTCGGTGCGATGCCGTTCTATTACAACCACAAACTGAAAAGCGGCGGCACGCCAATCGCCTTCCATTTTGGCGCACGCTATCCGTTTGGCTACGGTCTGAGCGGGACAACATTTAGTTGGGGGACGCTCCAGTCCGAGCAGGACAGCGTCGCTATTGACGGCGAAATCCGCCTCAGAATGACGCTAACCAATAGCGGCCAACGGCAGGGCAGTGAAGTGGTTCAGCTTTATATCCGCGACAAGGTCGCCAGCATGGTGCGCCCGCTTCAGGAGCTCAAAGCTTTTCAGCGCGTCACGTTACAACCGGGTGAAACGGCTGAGCTGTGCTTTACGCTCCCCGTCGATATGCTCAACTTTACCCGTCGCGATGGCAAGCGCATTGTTGAGCCGGGCGAGTTTGAGCTCCAGGTCGGATCGTCCTGTCGCGATATTCATGGCGTCAGCACGGTAACGGTAAGAGGCGAAACGCGTGTTCTGCCTTGCCACTGGCGCATGTTAAGCGACTGCAAGGTCAATATCATCTGATGCCTTAACCCTGTCCATTGAGAGATGGGCAGGGGCAACCCTTGCGTTTTTGCAGCGTGAAGATCAGCGCGCTGCGCTTAACGCTTTCGTCAGATAATGACGTTGCATGCCCGGTTGAGGGAAATCCGTTAACGACATCTGTCGGGCATAACCCTGCTTCTGGTAGAAGGGAAGTGCCTGGAAACTAAAGGTATCCACCAGGGCACTGTGGCAACCCGCCGTGACAGCATCCTGTTCGGCTGCATGAACCAGCTGCTGGCCAAGGCCTGAACCGCGCACGGATTCACTCACCCAGAGAAACTCAATACAAAGCCAGTGCCCTTTTTGGCTACCAATCAGTCCGCCCAGCAATTTTCCCTGCGGATCACGACAAAATACCGCCAGCGGCCCCCATGTCGAAGTATCGATGAACGCGTTGTTATAGGCGCGCAGCCCGGCCAGTAAATCCTGCTTATCGTTCTCGGTGTAAGACCGCGTGACGGCCAGAGGAAAGTTACATTTGGTCATTGTACCTCCAAAATATCCGCTATCGGGGATAATTAAGTTATCAGGCGAAAGAGCAGCAAGTCTGATAATATCCTCTAACGGGGATAAATCCTCACTTATCAGGGAGCATACCGCATGATTTACAGTCCCCGCCAGTTGGCAAATCAGGTCAGGCTACTGCGGCAGCAAAACGGCTGGACCCAGGTCGAACTGGCGAAAAAAGTGGGCCTGAAACAGGCAACCCTGTCTCACTTCGAAAATGCCCCGGATACGACCTCACTGGCAACGTTGTTCAAAATCTTACAGGCGCTCGATCTTGCTCTGTCGCTTCATGAAAACAGCGCATCCTCAGCCCCGGCTGAGGATGCCTGGTAATGGCAAAGCTCATTGCCTGGATAAACGGCGAGCGTACGGGAACGCTGACGCTGCATCACAACGGCGCGCTGCATTTCCAGTATGACGCCAACTGGCTTCAGCATCCGCTTGCCAGACCTCTCTCGCTTTCGTTGCCCTTACAGCGCGCCGCGATGCATTCTGAGAAAGTCGTGCACTTTTTCGAAAACCTTCTCTATCCCAGCACGTTGATCGAAAAGGATTTTTACCCGACTCACCCGATAAAATCCTGTGAGGTGTTTGCAGCATTGCAGAAAGTGGGACACACATTACCCGGGGCGCTCAGTCTGCTGCCGGCAAAGCGGCAGCCCGTCGCGCCGGACCAGGCAACGCACAGCGTCTTCAGCCCCGCCGATGAGGCACAGCAGTTCGATATCGATAATGCGTATCTGTGTCTGTCCCTGGCCCGGGAGCTGACTATCCCGGTGCCGGATGCCGTGTTAGTTCATGAGAACGGCATCCGTAAATTGAGAACAGAACGATACGATCGCCGTTGGCGTCACGACGGACAACACCTTTATCATCTTCCCGAAGAAGACGTGTGTCAGGCGCTCGGCGTGCCGCTCTCTGGCCGCGATGAGCAGCAGGGCGGTCCGGGAATTGATGACATCATGGCCTTGCTGATGGGCTCAAGCTCCGCCATGAAAGACCGTGAGGATCTGATGCGCTGTCTGGTATTTCAGTGGCTGACGGGCATCACACGCGTCAACGCTAAACATCTTTCGCTGCTGATTGCTCGCGGTGGCAGCTTCCGGCTCGCGCCTTTTAAGCATCTCCTTTCCGCCTGCCCGGGCCTTTCTCTGCGCACAACAGACAGACGGGATTTCCAGCTGGGGATGGGCCTGACAGGCCCTGAGGGCAAACAGCATCACATTGACGCGATTGGGCCCGCGCATTTTCTTGCCCTTGCGGGGAGCGTGGGGTTCAGTCAGGCAGCGATGCGGCAGATACTGGCGGCCTTTATTCCGGGCTTGCCTGCCGCGATTATTAAGGTGCGGGACAGCCTGCCCGATGATTATCCCCTGACGCTCGCCGATGCGGTTTTCAGCCACGCAATGATGATGCTGGAAAGGGTGCGCCAGGCGATCTGAGGTTAATGGCCTTCTGGTGCCCGGCGCCAGGGTTTTACTGCAATGTCAGGGTTTTACTGCAACATAGTTAAGATGGCCGACTACGCCGCCTTTGCCGCCATCCCGGGGATGATTATTGCCATCGGTGACGGGCACGGAGGCGAAATCGAAAGGCGAAACGCCCGTCAGACAGGCGGCATTCACGCCGTACTGTTCAGGATTGGACCGGCTTTGATGAAACGTGTAGATGCCACAAATGGAACAGAAGTAGTGGACTGCCTCACCCGAATTAAAACGGTACTCGCTTAGCGTCTCTTTGCCTTTCACCACCTCAAGCCCCGAGACGGGCGCAAACACCACGACCGCGCCGCGCATACGGCAGAAAGAGCAGTTACAGCGCCGGGCCGTGTTCAGGCCATCCAGCAGTTTTACGTTAAACGCTACAGCGCCACAGTGGCACTGAGCCGATGTCGCATCAGACATGATTTGCTCCTTTTTTCATCCTGCAACCTCTGGGGAGGTGACAGGGATGAAGCGTTGGTGGCACAGGTAAAACAGGGGATCCCGGCTGGTATTGTGACGGGTTAAGGTCAAAGACACCAGACGGGATCCCGCAGCCTACAGATTTTTCTTCAGCATCCTGCGTTTGGTGCGCTGATGAGGGCCGTTCTGCAAGTCAGCGTTGAGTTCAACGGGCACTATTGACGGGATAACGCGGCAGGCGGTACTTGCGCCACAGCGGCGCCTGCTGTCCCGTTATGCCTGTATGAGCATACATTTTGCCTGGCAAAGCCTGACGAGATCCAGGAGACGCGTGAAGAAGGCCGTTACGACGGGTGGTGAAAGGGTGCAGAACGCGAGCGGGGAACACGCGGGCATCCTGACAAAAGAAAACGGCAGAGCCCGTGACGCGCTCTGCCGCAAACGCCCTTATCAGAACTCTTTTTGCCCGCCCAGTTCGATCACCCGGTTAGCCGGGATTCTAAACTGCTCATGCGCGCGTAGTGCATTGCGCTGGAAGAAGTGGAAGATAACGCCTTTGGCATGGGCCAGACCGCGGCGCTTTTTCATCACCAGCGTGTCGTGCGAGGTAAAAAACGACGCTTCATTTAACGTACAGCCAAAGCCTTCCAGCCCACAAAGATGCAGGACATCCTGCATCGACGGACGCTCATGCCAGCCATAGGTGGCCGTCACCTGCCAGAACGACGGGGACATCTGGCGCAACGCAATGCGCTGCTGATTGTGTATGCGGGGCAGATCGACCGTTTTGATATGCAGTAAGACAGTGCGCTCATGCAGTACCCGGTTATGTTTCAGGTTATGCAGCAGCGCCTGCGGAATTTCATACTCTTTACGCGTCAGGAAGATAGCCGTTCCCCCCACCCGCATCGGCGGAGAGGCTTCCAGGGAGCTAATCAGCGCTTTCAGCCGCACCGGATCGTCAGTGAGACGGCGGATAAGCCGGGAACGCTCACTGCTCCAGATAAGCATCAGCACCAGCATGGTCATCGCCAGCAGCACCGGCACCCAGCCGCCAGACAGGAGCTTCATCAGATTGGCGGCAAACAGCGGCACATCAATTAACAGCATGCAGAGCAGAAAAACCAACGCCACCGGCAATGGCCACTTCCAGTTTTTAAAGGCCACAATACCGGCCAGACAGGCCGTCAGCACCATCGTGCCCGTCACCACGATACCGTAAGCGGATGAGAGCGCTGAGGACTGGCGGAAAGCCAGGATGACGACAGTTACCGCCGCAAACAGCAGCCAGTTTACGACCGGGATGTAGATTTGTCCTGATTCCGTAGCAGACGTAAAGATCACTCGCATCGGCGGCAGAAACCCCTGGCGAATGGCCTGATGCGTCAGCGTGTAAACGCCGCTGATGATTGACTGGGCAGCAATGACCGTGGCCAGGGTTGACAGGACAATCAGCGGGATCTGTGCCCAGACGGGCGCGAGAATATAAAACGGATTTTGCACCGCGCTGGGTTCGGCAAGCACCAGAGCGCCCTGACCAAAATAGTTCAGCACCAGAGCGGGCAGGGCAATGATCAACCAGGCCAGCCTGATGGGGGTTTTGCCCAGATGTCCCATATCCGCATACAGGGCTTCAGCACCGGTGACGGCCAGCACCACCATGCCGAGCGCGGCAAATGACAGGGCTTCATGATGAAGCAAAAAGGTCAGGGCAAAGGCCGGATTGAGCGCATGTAAAACGTGCGGATTCATTGCGATGCCGCGCACACCGAGTATCGCCAGGGTAATAAACCACACCAGCATGATCGGGCCAAAAACGCGGCTGACGCGCTCGGTGCCGTGCTTCTGAATCACAAAGAGTACCGCCAGTATGACCATGGCCAGCGGCACAATAAAGCGATCCAGCGCCGGGGCCACGACTTCAATCCCCTCAACGGCGGAAAGCACCGAGATTGCCGGGGTGATAATGCCGTCACCGTAAAAGAAGGCTCCTCCTGTGAGGCCTGCCAGTACGATGATGCGGCTGAGCCGAGCGCCGACATTTTGCCGGGCCAGGGACATCAACGTCAGTATTCCGCCTTCGCCATCATGATCTGCACGCATGATAAAGATGACGTATTTCACCGTCACAATCAGCGTCAGTCCCCAGAATATCAGAGAAAGAAACCCCATGACCGCCTCTTCGGTCACCGCCCCAGAGGGAAGAATAGACAGACACTCTTTTAAGGTATAGAGCGGGCTGGTGCCGATATCACCAAATACGATCCCCGCTGCCGCCAGCATGCCTGCAGGAAGAGACTGTTTTTCAGACTGCGCCATTTAATATCCTGTTTTGCTTCACGTAATTATCCACCTTCGCCGGAAAGGTTATCCGGTCAGCGATCAGCACGAGATTACGCGGTTTAGCGTGAGTTAGGGAGTAGGTGGTTAAGTTATGAACTGCATTTTTACAGGTTTGTACCTTTTTTTTACGACATTTTTACACGACTGTCGATTAACTCAGCAGTTATTTCGCGCGAGAAGTGGCGTAAATCCGCCGTAACGAGCAGGCTGTTTAAAACCGGTTTAGTCAGCGTGTTGCATTAAGCCAAATTATGTCTTTTGCTTTGTCAGCCATGCCGACCCGCGGCGTGAATGCGGCGAATGACAAGGCTGTGTCGCGGCGGAGACAGGGAAGCCAGCGCTATGCGGGTTTTTAACGCCCGGCCCGAACGAATGGAGAAGAACGTCCCGGCGTTAACAAAAAAAATAAAAAAATTTTTAAAATAGTCCTTACTTATGATTAATTCGTTCGCATTTGTTGCAGCGTTAATTTATTTCAAAAACGGCGGCATTAAACAACGGCGCAGCCGGTATATTCAGGCACAATTTTAAGCTGGCCTTAAGCGAAATTTTATTAATTAAACGCGCGCGCCATTTTGAATAAAGATTATTTCCCTCCTCTTAAATAAAAATTGACTTTCCTCCATCCATTAAATCCATTTGTATTTTCTGAGTCATAAATCCGTACGTCTTTATTTATGCATTCAACGGGCTAATGCTTTTTAACGGTAATGCAGCGTCCGCCCCCATTATTCAGCGGATTTACCATTCAGCGCATTAATGCTCATTCACGCCCTGTCGATATCTTTATGGCTAGCGTGCTTCAGCATAACGTAATGAATAACGAACACAGTATTCGGGGAATTTAATATGACTATTACTCAGCGGCTTTTCCTGACGTTTTCACTGCTCTCGGCATCGATGATTGCCATGGTGGTGATCGTCATCATGGTATTGAGCGGCTTCCAGTCGCGCTTTCAATACGTACAAACCAATACGCTGCCTTCACTGGTTGACCTGGATAAAATGGTCAATGGCAGTAACCGGCTTAACGTCTCGCTTTACCGACATTTGAGTGCAAAAGATCAAGGCAAACAGGCCGAGTTCGAAAAGGAAATAACAACGCGGCTGGATACCGTTAAAGCGCTGACTGAATTTTATTTGAAAAATGAAACCACTAACGATCAGGACATCAGGCTGAGTCAGCATGCCTTAGCGCTGATTAAGCAGATGGATGACCGTTTGCCCGGTTTTATGGCGAATTCCCGTCTGCATGACGACGCTGCGCTGGCCGATCTGCAGGGCAATAGCGGGGTCGGGCAGTCTATTCGAGATTTAATTGAAAGTTACCAGAAACAGTTACAGTTTAATGTGGAGGTAGGGGCGGCATTTGAAAAAGATAACAACAAGGTTTACCGGCAAACGCTGGTGTGGCTAATTGCCGGTTCGGCCGCCATCATTCTGCTGCTGGGCGCGTTCTCCGTCAGAACGATTCTGGGGATCCGCAGGCACCTTAACGGTATGCGAATCACCATGGAACGTGCCAGCGAGCGACTGGATCTTACCCTGCGTGCGGATGACTCCCGTCAGGATGAAATTGGTCTTACGGCCAAAGCGTTTAACAACCTTATCGGGAATGTAGCCCACTCGCTGTCGTCCGTTGAACGTTCGGCCCATTCTGTCAGTTCTGCCACCTCGCAAATTTCGGCCGGCAACGAAGATCTCTCTTCACGCACCGAGCAGCAGGCGGCCTCGCTGGAACAGACGGCTGCCAGTATGTCAGAGCTGAGTGAAACCGTGCGCCAGACGGCTGAAAACACCCGACTGGCCAGCCAGCTGTCGAAAAACGCCCGGGACATTTCGGACGACAGCGCCACGAAAGTTCACACCATGCTCGGCACCATGACCGATATTAAACAGAGTTCTGAAAAAATCACCGCCATTATTAGCCTGATCGAAGGCGTGGCTTTCCAGACCAATATTCTGGCGCTCAACGCTGCCGTTGAAGCCGCCCGGGCTGGCGAGCAGGGACGAGGTTTTGCCGTTGTCGCCGGTGAGGTGCGTAACCTGGCGCAGCGTTCTTCGGCTTCAGCGCGCGAGATTAAAGAACTTATCGAATCCTCGATGCGCTATGTGGAAACCGGCGTTAATCAGGCTGAACAGGTGGGTGACAATATCGGACGAATGAAGGACGCGGTGCGACAGGTAACCGACCTCGTTGACGAAATTGCCGTCGCGTCTCAGGAGCAGTCATTGGGGATTGGTCAGGTGCATCAGGCCGTCAATCAGATGGATGACGTAACACAGCAGAATGCGGCGCTGGTGGAGGAAGCCTCATCGGCATCTCGCTCGCTCATGGATCAGGCCTCAGCACTGAATCAGCTCGTCGCCACGTTCGTGCTGACCGATGCCGCGCCTGTTGCCCAATCCAGCCCCGCACGGGTTTCTTCCGCCTTTGTTCAGGCTCGTGCGGCCTATGCTAAGCAGGAAGATAACTGGCAACGTTTTTAGGGCTGTGCGGCGGGTGGGGCGATAACACGGGATAAAGGCATACCATCGTCCCGCCCGCTCAACCCGCAGCCAGAATGGCGTTATCCTGTCCTGCCACTGTAAAGCACCGGGCCGGTAGGCTGCCCGGTGGGTGAACCGCCCTGGGGCTCAAGGCTGACCGCAATCACCGCGTTTTTCAGCGTATCACGTGCGGCAAGTTTGAGCTGCGTGGTCTCCTGGACATTCAGCAGCCCCAACGAAACGGGCTGTTGACCGGCAGGGATGAGCCACAGTTGCAGGCTGTTGTTTGCGCCAATAGCGACCGGCTGCAACGGTGTTACACGCAGCTGCGTCAACGCCTTATCTGCACTGACCACCCATTGCCCCTGTTGCTCCGCGCCCCGCATTACGGTCAGCGGGGTAAAGTCGGGCGTTCTGATAACCTGATACGACACCAGCGTCAGCGCGGCAAGGGCTGCGGCAACCAGCCAGCCTACATAACCGCGCCTGACGCGTGGCGTTATCTTTGTCGGCAGACTTAACGTTATTTTTTTCCAGACGTATTCCGGTGGAATCTGAGGCATCAGACTGCGATCCAGTCCGGCAAGCAGGGTTTGCCATTTGGCTACCTGCTCAGTCAGTTCCGGCTCACTCTGCAGACGCTTCTGAAAGCGTAACCGCGCATTGCCGCGCAGCGTACCCAGCGCGTATTCCGCAGAGAGCGCGTCGTCACGTTGGCGTTTATTCATAGTCCGACACACTCCCGAAGGTGCGCCATCGCCCGGCGGATCCAGCTTTTCACCGATCCAACCGGCTGCTGGAGCCAGTGAGCAATATCGCCGTGGGACATGCCCTGATAGTAGGCCAGCGTGATGCTCTGGCGCTGCTCACTGCTGAGGTTTCCCAGACAGCGCTGTAAGCGTGCGGCTTGTGCATCATCCTGTCTGTTATGCAGTTCGTCATGTTCAGCGGCCAGTAGGTCATCGTTATGGGCTTCTTCCGCGCTGGCAAGGCGTGCCTGTCCGCTGCGGAGCCAGTCGATACACCGATTACGAACAATGTGGGTCATCCAGGTCAACGGGGAGCTCAGCGCGGCATTATAGGTTTCCGCCTTGCTCCAGATGGTGATGTAGCAATCATGCAGCACCTCCTCAGCCCAGGGGCGATGCTGCAACATGCGCAACGCGATGGCAAAAAGGTGAGGCGATGTCAGCCGGTAAAGTTGTTCAAATGCCTGACGATCGCCGTCGGCGATTGCCTGCATCAATTTCACCTGCTCCACTGCCTGCACCTTGTCCATAAGCGTCCCGAATGATCTGTTTCCGTTCGAGTATAAATTATTACTTCGGCATTAATACGGTATCAATCACATCTATCACGCCATTTTTTTGGTTGACGTCATAGGTACTGATATTCGCGACGTTGCCCTGGCCATCTTTCAGCTGAATATTGTGGGGGCCATTGTTCATGATCCATAACGGCTGACCGTTAACGGTCTTCAGCTCGGCATGACCGCCACCTTGTTTGATTTTGGCTTCCAGCGCCTTCATATCGTACTTACCGGCAACCACGTGATAGGTGAGTACGCTGGTCAGTTTCGCTTTATTTTCCGGTTTGAGCAGACTGTCTACGGTGCCTGCAGGGAGCTTAGCGAACGCCGCGTTAGTTGGAGCAAACACGGTAAAAGGGCCTTTACCTTGTAAGGTATCAACCAAACCGGCTGCTTTTACCGCAGCCACCAGGGTGGTGTGATCTTTTGAGTTAACCGCATTTTCAACAATATTTTTTTGCGGGAACATGGCGGCACCGCCTACCATGACAGAACCCGACTCCATAGCGGCAAGAGAGGCAGTGGTAAACAGTAATGCACTTGATACAACAGTCACAGCGATTAGCTTTTTCATCGTAAATCCTCATTAGAGCGTGGAGTAAGTGGCTTTCAATGAGATATACGAGTAGGGGGACGAAAGTGGATGCAGAAAAAATTAAATATTTTTAACTCTGCGCTTAGCCTGCCCAATTCATCAGCCTGCGCGTGTTTTTCGGCCCTGTGCGCACAAGCAAGCAGCGGCCAGAATGAGAGACGTCCGTCCCTGTCCTCTGTCACACGACATCAAAGGTAAGCCGATAATGAAAATCATCAAAAATGCCGCCGTTCCCTCAGCGAAAGGTCCTGAGGCGTATTTTACCGGCCAGGTCCGCATTGATTCCCCTTTCAGCACAGCGGCCCCGGCACGGGTTGGCGGCACTACCGTCACCTTTGAGCCCGGTGCCCGTACGGCCTGGCATACGCATCCACTGGGTCAGACGCTGATCGTCACCGCCGGTCAGGGATGGATTCAGTGTGAAGGCGAAGAGAAGCAGACGATTAATCAGGGCGATATCGTCTGGATACCGGAGGATGTTCGTCACTGGCACGGCGCCACCGACAGCCATGCAATGACGCATATTGCCATCGCGGAATCCCTTAACGGCAGTCCGGTGACCTGGCTTGAGAAGGTCACGGAGCACGAGTTTTTATCGTAAGCAACACCTGTTGAGCCGGTGCAACACCAGGGAGGCCTAATCGATCTCCCAAGGCGGTGCGCTGAAGGTGTGTTTCATCAGATCGATAAAGCCCTGAGTGCGGGGAAGCCGCTTTTTTTCCTGCAGGCTGGTCAGGGCGACGATATCGGCAGACGGCAAGGTAAACGCGGGCAGCAAGGGAACAAGAAGGCCCTGGCGGATCTCGCGGCTGATATCCCAGGCGGAGCGCACCATAATCCCTTTACCGCTCAGCGCCCATTTTTTAATGATACGACCATCATTGCTGGCGAGACGTGGCGTAATCCTTACGGTCGTTTCGTCCCCGTTGTGGCTGAATGTCCAGCGCGTCACATCTTCCGCATTTTCCCTGATCACCAGACAGTGATGGTGCTGCAGCGCATCAGGATGCGTCGGCGTACCCTGCTGCTGCAGATAAGCCGGCGAGGCGCAGAGTAAACGCGGATTGGCGGCGAGCCGGGTGCTGTAGAGCGTGGAGTCGCGCAGATGGCCGATATAGATCACCACATCCCACTTATCGGCCTGCATCCAGTCAGGGTTATCGGAGAGGGTGAGATCGATACTGAGATCGGCATGGCTGTCGGCGTACTCCGCCAGCAGCGGGGCAATGTGTTCGGAACCAAAGCCCAACGGGGCCAGCACTCTCAGCGTTCCGCTGATGCGGTTTCGCGTCTGATCGATCACATCCTGCAACTGGTCTATCTCATGCAAAATCACCCGGGCGCGACCCAGCAGAGCTTCGCCTTCATCGGTCAGAATGATGCGTTTTGCCGGACGCAGGATCAGCTTCACCCCGATCTTTTGTTCAATACTTTGCAGGCGCTGCGTCACGGAAGGCGGCGTGATATCCAGATGGCGCGCCGCCGCCGCCAGCGTCGGATGCAGGGCAATGACCTGAAAAAAACGTAAATCTTCGCTGTTGATCATTAGGTTCAAACCTAATCATTAATTGGGCCTGACGGCATTTTAAACAGATTTAAACGATGAGAGCATCAATAAAACCTTACAGGAATTCAAAGATGCTCAATCACTTAACCATAACCACGCCTTATCTGCTGTTAGATAAAGTTAAGTTTGAACGCAATATCAACCGCTTGTATCAGCGAATCGAAGGGCAACGCTGTCAGATTCGCCCGCATCTGAAAACGCTTCGCACTCTCCAGTCTGCGCCTTATCTGCTCAAAGCATCCTCTTCACCTGCCACCGTTTCTACCCTGGCAGAGGCCGAAGCCTTTGTCGCCGCTGGCTTCAGCAATGTGCTTTACGCCGTGGGGATTGCGCCCGCTAAATTGCCGCGTATTGCCGCCCTGCGGTGCAGCGGCAAACAGGTGCATGTGTTGCTGGACAGCATGGCGCAGGCGCAGGCCATCAGCGATTACGCTTTACAGCATCAGGTAACGTTTTCCGTTTTCATTGAGATCGACTGCGATGGCCATCGCGGCGGCATTCGACCTGACGACGGGACGTTGGCCGAGATTGCCGGTCATCTGCATCAGCACGGGATGGTGGTGGAAGGGGTAATGACCCACGCGGGCGAGTCCTACCATTGCCGCACGCCGCAAGACATTCAGCGGGCGGCGCAGCAAGAGTGCCAGGCTGCCATTACCGCTGCCCAGCATATCCGTGCCGCAGGGATCCCGTGCCCGGTCGTCAGCGTTGGCTCCACGCCCACGGCGCATGCGGCTACGGACCTCACGGGCGTAACCGAGGTGAGGGCCGGGGTGTTTTCCACCTTCGATCTGTTTATGCACAATCTGGGCGTCTGCACCCAGGACGACATTGCGCTTTCGGTGGTGACAACGGTGATCGGCCACAACCACGACAAGGGCTGGGTTTTTGTTGATGCCGGCTGGATGGCCATGTCACGCGATCGCGGCACCGCCTCACAGGATACCGATTATGGCTACGGGCTGGTGTGCGACGACGCGGGTTGTCCGTTGGGATTGCTGCTGACAACCACCAATCAGGAGCACGGAATTATTGCGTTGCCGCGCGACAGTGCGTATTCCACCGGAGATTTTCCACTCGGTACCCTGCTGCGCATTCTGCCCAACCACGCCTGCGCGACCGCCGCGATGCATACGCACTATCAGGTGATCGACACCCGAAACGGCGAACATGAGGTCTGGCAACGCATCGTTGGCTGGTAGCGTTTTTTCCATTCATTGTGAGAGGACATCATGTCAGATTTTGATCCTGATAAGGTCCGTCTTTCGACCGGACATTTTATCAACGGCCAGTTTGTTTCGGCATCCGGCAAAACAATGGGGATTAAACGTCCCTCGGATGGCCAGCATTATGCCGACATCAACGAAGCGGGCGCAGAAACGGTCCGCGAGGCGGTAAGCCTCGCGGAAGACGCGCGCATTCGCAGCGGCTGGTCAAGCTGCTCGCCACGCGAACGGGGCGCGGCCATTTCCCGCTGGGCGGATTTGATCGATGCCGACAAAGATTATCTGGCGCAGCTTGAGGCGGTGGGCTCCACGCGTCCGATAACGGACACGATCAATATTGAAGTGCCTTTCACCGCTGCTGCTCTGCGTTTTTATGCAGAATGCGCAGACAAGTACAGCGGAGATGTGTTTCCAACCCAGAACAGTAGCCTGGGAATGCTGGTGCCGGAACCTTATGGCGTGATCGGCGCGATCACGCCGTGGAATTTCCCGCTGTCGATGGCGTCGTGGAAGTGCGGCCCGGCGCTGGCTGCGGGAAACGCGGTGGTGCTCAAGCCCTCTGAGCTGACGCCATTCTCCACCGCCCGGCTGGCTGAGCTGGCCGTGCAGGCCGGTATTCCGCCCGGCGTGCTCAACGTCGTTCAGGGCGGCGGACAGGTCACCGGCAATGCACTGGTGACCCATCCTCTGGTCAGAAAGGTGTCCTTTACCGGTTCAACCGCGACCGGGGCGGCGATCATGAGCCAGGCCGCGTTACAGGGTACCAAGCCCGTGACGCTGGAACTGGGCGGAAAAAGCCCGCAGCTGGTTTTTGACGATGCAGGCGATGCGGATGAAATCGCCAAGCGCCTGTTTCTGGGCTTCACCGTCAACGCCGGTCAGGCCTGTGTTTCAGGGACGCGTCTGATCATTCAGAAAGGTATCGCGGAACGGGTCATCGAAAAGCTTATCGCCCTGTGCAAAACACCGCTGCCCGGTATGACCTGGCAGGCCGCCACGCGTTACTGTCCGCTGATCGATCAACGTCAGGGGGAAAAAGTCGCGACGATTATCGCGCGGTCCGTGGCGCAGGGGGCCAGCATTCTGGCCGGCGGCCAGCGTTACGAAAACACCGCGCAGGGCTGGTTCTGGCAACCGACGCTGTTAGCCAATGTGAATCAGGATAACGTCGCGATTCAGGAGGAGATCTTCGGACCGGTGCTGACCATCCAGACGTTTAGCGATGAAGAAGAAGCCCTGGCGCTCGCACAGCATCGCGTTTTTGGCTTATGTGCAGGCGTGCATACGCTCAACATGCCACGTGCGATGCGGCTGATGAAAGCCCTGGACAGCGGTACGGTCTGGATCAACCGCTATCGTCGAACCTGGGACTTTATCATTCCAACCGGCGGCTTTCAGGGGTCCGGTTTTGGCAAAGATCTTGGGCGCCAGGCCTTTGAGTCATGTCAGCGCTACAAGAGTGTCTTAATCGATTTTTAACACCTTTACTGGAGATCACAGACGATGCCCGCACCGCTCAGGCTTGTTCAGGACAGTACACATTTCCCCGATTCGGTGGATGTGGTGATTATCGGTGCCGGGATTGCAGGTGCAGCGACCTGTTGGGAGCTGACCAAAAAAGGCTATCGGGTTGCCGTGATCGAAAAGGGCCTTGTCGGCGCAGAGCAGTCCAGCCGTAACTGGGGCTGGTGCCGTCAGCTTAACCGCGACGAGCGGGAAATTCCGCTCATTCTGCACGCCCTGCAACGCTGGCATGCGCTGAGCGACGACATCGGAATGGACGTAGGGTTTCGCGCCAGCGGGCTGGTCTATGCCACGCGAACGGAGAAGGATATTCGCAACTGGGATAACTGGGGCAAGATGGCAAAGCAGTACGGCATTCGCAGTCGAATGCTGAGTGCCGCCGAGGCCAAAACGATGACGCCGGGCAGTACCACAAACTGGCATGGCGGCGTACATTCCCCTGACGACGGTTATGCCGACCCGGCTTTAGCCGCGCCGGGGCTGATGGAAGCCGCGGTGAAAAAGGGCGCGTTTCTGTTTCAGCGCTGTGCGGTTCGCGGGCTGGATATCTCGGCAGGACAGGTCAGTGGGGTGATAACCGAACGCGGCCTGATCAAAACCGCCCAGGTCGTATGCGCCACGGGCGCCTGGACATCGCTGTTTTGCCGCCGCCACGGCATCGATCTGCCCGCCGGTAACGTCATTGGCAGTGCGTTTCGTACCCATCCTGCAGAGCAGCCGCTCACTCTGCCTTTCTATACGGATGCCTTTGCCTGTCGTCCACGCCAGGACGGAGGTTATACCATTGCGCTGTCTGGAACCGGACGGCTGGAGCCGGGGTTCCAGGGCTTACGCTATGCCCGAGAGTTTTTCCCCTTATACAAAGCCCGCCGGTTAAATCTGGAAACCAAAATCCGGTTCTCATCGTTTTTGCAAGGCCCTGAATCCCGGGCAAGCTGGTCTATGGATGGCCTTTCACCCTTCGAGAAACTTCGGGTGCTGGATCCTCAGGTTTCAGACGGCATCGTTGAAAAGGGGCTGGCGGCGATAGGCAGGGAGTTTCCGGCGCTGGCCGGGCTGCGGGTGACTCAGGCCTGGGGCGGCGTGATTGACTGCATGCCGGACGACATTCCGGTCATTTCTGCCGTACCGCAGCTTCCGGGGCTGATCCTGTCTTGCGGCTACAGCGGCCATGGATTTGGTATTGGCCCCGGTGCGGGACGTCTCACGGCGGACCTGGTCACCGGGGATGCGCCGATTGTCGATCCCACCGCGTTCCGCTATTCGCGTTTCCGCGACGGCACAACGCTGAAAAAGCCGGGCATGATGTAAAGAGGTGAAGATGCAACCATTAATACGCACGCGCGATATACAGGACACACCGCATCCGGGCCACTATTCGCACTATGCTCTGGGCTCGGGATTGATGTTTATCTCCGGCCTGTTGCCGGTCACGCCAGCCGGAGAAATGCGCAGCACGGCCTCCTTTGCTGAGCAGACGTCGCAGGTGTTGGCCAATCTGGAGGCCTGCCTGCAGCAGGAAGGCCTCAATAAGCATCATCTGGTGATGGTAAGGGTTTATCTGGTGGATGTCGGGCTGTGGGCAGAATTTAACAGGCTGTATGCACAATGGCTCGGCGAGTGGAAACCCGCCAGAGCTATCGTGCCGGTGCCGGAACTCCACTACGGCGTGCTGCTGGAGGTTGAAGCAACGGCGGCAACGGGCCGCTAAAACGCCGGACGTGAGCCTGTCCGGCAGCCGTGGTGTGTAAAAAAATAAAAACCGTCGCAGGCGCGCCCGCGACGGCAGAGGTCAGGCCGTGCCTTGCGTGGTTTCCGGCTGCACCTGTTCTTTCAGCGCCCGCACCGTCTGATGGCGATGCCAGTAATAGTTGAGCGTGTATTTAACGTGTTCAATCTCTTTTTTCAGACCGGGCAGGCGGATTTTGCTGCGCTTTTTGCCCTGTGCATTGGGCTGAACATGCTGCACATACACACTGTCTCTGCCGAACTGACGCAGCACGTTAATATTTTTGACGTTATCCCACTCAAGCAAACCGGCTGAATGCGGCTGCACGATGCCTTGCCAGGTAATGATCATCTGCGAACCATCTTTAAGTGTAAAAGGCACATCCGGAAAATACTTTAAGACCAGCGCGGTCTCTTCTTCACCCGTCGGTTGGTAACGCCAGGCCAGGCTCTCTTCATGTTGCAAGGTGAAGTCTCGCTCATATTTTTGCCAGAGCCGCTGCTCAATCTGATCGGCGACCGGGATTACATCGACCCAACTGTCCGCCGGTGATGTCGCGGCGATGACGGCGTAATCCGCCTCTTCCACGGCATAGTTAACGTTGCGCATTCTTTCAGACAGGGGGGGATGGGAATCAAAGGGATGAGGGATATTCTGTTCACGCATCGTGCTGACAAAGTCCGCGGAACTCACGTGTTGCGGCAGGCCAACGGCGATGGCCTGACTGATCCCGGGTGCATTTTCATACAGCGTTTTATTTGCAAAAAGCTTACGCTCAACTTCGTAACGATAGCTGGCATAGGCTGAGATTTTGATTAACGATTCAATAATCGCCGCAGAGGAGACGCGCGCGGCGGCGTTCCGGTCGGCGATAAATTCGCGTTCACGGCTGTTACGCTGCCACGCGAGTTCGAAGAACAGGCGATAAAGATAGAGCGGATAAAAGACAATAAGCGTGGACAGATTCTCGCTCATTAACTGCGTATACATATCGAACCGATGGAGCTTTGGACCCAGCAAGGCACCCGATGCCGTATCGCCTTCGTGCAGGTGTGTCAGTTCATGCACCATCACGCTGTCAGCCTGCGCGGTACTCAGCTGACGCAGCAGGGGAATACTGACATACAGTTTTCGGCCTTGCAGTGGCTGGTCGTTCACGCTCAGCGGTGCTTCTGTCACGAAGAAGTTGGTATCGATACCGGCGATGATGTGATCCGGCGGGATAGTGCCCACGCTGGCCGCCAGCGCGTCAACACGCGCCCAGAGTGCCGGGGCTGCTTCGCGGCTGACCACGTCGCCTTCAATGCTCTCCTCCGGCGGCAGCTTTTTAAAGATGCCTTTGATCATGTAATACATCGCAGCCAACACCAGCAGCGCGACCAGGATCACCAGCTTTGGATAGTATTTTTGCGTGAAAAAGGCGGTGCCCCAGAAAGAAAGCCACACCAACATGGCGCCCTATACCAGCACCTGCAGCGAGCACGCCAGCATCAGAAAGGGACGCGCCAGGCGGAGGCTGAGTAACTGCCCCCGGCGGCTTTTAAATGCCAGCGCACTGAACAGAAGGATCATCAGCAGAATGACGCCGCTGAAAACCATCGTCCATAGAGCGACTTTGCCGATGAGATAAAATTGCGACAGTTCGGAACCCGGTCCACAGACGGCATTTTTATAGTCAATCAAATTGTCGGCGACCGGTCCGCAGACGCTGGAAGGCGGATTGGCTTGCAGAAACTGCATTAATTTACCCAGACTTTGATTCTGCGCACGCGCATTATCGATAAAAATCTGGGTGTATTCCTGATCGAGTTCGTGACTGCCGTAGTGAGCAAAAACCAATGTAATCGCAGGGGTTAAAAACAGCGTGAGCAAAAGCCATAAGAAAACTTTTGCATATCCTTTTTTCAATGCCGTTAATTTATTCACAATAATTCGCTCGCTCATTGTCGGTGGAGGGGACAAGCTGTTTATTATCTGGCGATACTGACAGGGCGTTTCCGACATCAGGAAAATGGCGTGAGATCCGTCTCAGCATGCTTCAGCTTTGTGCGTGTCTTATTTGTGCGTGTCTTAGAAGAGCAAGATGGATTATATGCCAGCAATTACTTTACGTCTTCTTAACACTCGTGGCGTTCAGCGGCAGACAGCCGATCTGTCAATGCGAGAGGCTCGCGGCAGGGCTCACAGGAAAGCGATCCTGCGGCAGGATGGCCGCATGTTCATCAGTCACGCGATTTTCGTCTGATAATTTATGATTGAACCTGATTAATGCGGCGCGTTTCGTTTTGGATTTTTTCGCTGGAAGGGCTTACTGGCGCTCCATAAAGACCGGCAATTCAGGCACCGGTAACACGGATAAGACTTTCAGGCGCTGTAATGTTCTGACCTGCGCCCGCTCAAGGTGATCGCGCATACAGGCGGCCGCCAGTTCCCAGTTCCTTTTCAGTAAAAATTCATAGACCAGGCTGTGTTCATCCAGCATTGCGCTGTCGACAGGAATGCTGAGCCGCTCGTAAAAAATTCGGGTGACGATAAACGGCGATTGATTTTGCCGTAAAATTTGCATCATCAGCTTATTGCCCGCAGGCTCCAGGCTGCGAATGTGCAGATCTTCTTCCAGCATTTCGAGTTCCGCGGCATTAAGCTGTTTGCCCCGGCAGGTTTGCACGTTATCCAGCCGCGCGTTAAGCCAGGCAACACTTAACCGTTCGCCTGCTTTTCGTAATGCGGCCGGCTCCAGATGCGCCCTGATTTCAAAATGGTCAGCCAGTTCGCGCGCGGTTAAGGGGCCTGTCAGCCACTGAGAATAGGGCTCTTTTTCTACCAGCCCCTTGTCGCGCAGGCGCATCAGGCTCTCACGTATCACCGCGCGGCTGGTGTTATAGTGCTTCGCCGCGCCCGTTTCATCCACCTGGTAGCAGCCGAATACCATCGCGGTAGACAGGATCCCCTGCAGGTTTTCCAGCACTTTTTCACCCGTGCTGCGCGTATCAACCAGCTCGTCGCGCTGTTCAAGGCCGAACAGCTCGCGCGTCAGCGCAATGCGAACCGGCTCAACGTCCTCATTATCGCGCGCAACGATAAATCCCCGACCTTCAAAACGAGCAATCCAGCCTTCATCATGCAGCATGCTTAACGCCCGCCGGACGGGAACACGACTGGTGCCAAACAGCTGCGCCAGCGGACCTTCCAGCAGCACCAGCCCCGCAGGCACGCTATTCTGCTGAAAAACCTTCAGTAAAACCTGGCGAATACTTTCGTAACGCGCAGAGCCTGCATCGTCCATGTCCGTTCCCGTCACCTTGTTTTGCATTGTTTCATCTTCTGCTCTCCGTCCTGCCAGCCACATTAGCATATCTGACAGCACTCCCGGTGCAGGCTATCAACAGCACTGATGTAGTGCACCTTGCCCAATAATGGATCACTTTTAAATTAATACATTTAATGTCTGCGCGCAATTTCATCTGTGACGTGACGAAATTATCGAAAATGCGGCAAATAACCCCTTGATAACTCATAATATTTAATTATAAGGATCGACATGATCACAATTATGCAACTTAACAGTGCTTTTTATGGCACCGTTATTGCTATCTTCAAATGTACATTGAAACGTAATATACATTTAAAGGTGATGCTGTGCAGGCCGAAAATGTTCGTCAGTTATTCATGGCTGGTCAGATTGATGCGCTGGGAATCAGTGCGCTCTATGCACAACAGCGCCTGTCGCCGCTGGCCTTTACCACAGCCTGTCTAAAAGCGGCTGAAAACGCGCCTTCCGTTTTCATCTCAATGACCGCCGCCCGTGCCCGCGAAGAGGCCGAAGCCTCAACGCTGCGCTGGCAAGCGTGCCGCCCGCTGAGCCCACTGGATGGTATTCCGGTGGCCTGGAAAGATCTGTTCGATATTCAGTCAAGCCAGACCTCCGCCGGGTCGGCCACGCGAAGCAATGTCCCTGTCGCACCACAGGATGCCGCGCTGGTGGCACAGTGTTCGGCAGCAGGACTGGTGACGCTGGGTAAAACCAACCTGAGTGAATTCGCGTTTTCCGGCCTTGGACTCAATCCCAGTTTTGGTACGCCGGCCATCCGGGGCACCACGTCGCAGCTTTTTGCACCCGGAGGATCGTCCAGCGGCGCGGGACGGGCAATTGCGGAAGGTCTCGCCTGTATCGCCTTTGGCACCGACACCGGCGGCTCAATACGGATTCCTGCCGCATTCAGCGGCACGATTGGCTATCGCGCCAGTCGCCAGCGCTATGTGACAACGGGCGTCTATCCTCTGGCGCACTCGCTGGACACGGTGGGGCCGCTATGCCGAAGCGTACGTGATGCTATTGCCCTGGATGACATTCTGTGCGGCGCGCAAAAAATGCGCTTTCCTGCGCCGCACTTTCGTGTCGACGAGGCCTTACTGGCCGCGTGCCAGCCGGCCGTGCGTGAGAACGCTTGTCGCCGGATAGCCCAGTTGACGGCCGCCGGGTTCAGAATTGATCACGCGCCACTTCAGGCCTTTAACCAGGCACTGGCCTGGATTGCCGATAAGGGCTGGCCCGGTGGACGTGAGGCCTGGCTGCTGCATCGCGAACTGTTAGCCTCGCCTGACGCGGCATTGATGGATGCGCGCGTACGGGAACGCCTGCTTGCCGCCAGCCATCAGGATCCTGCGGTGCTTGAAACGTTTCTGGCGCAACGCAAGTCGTGGCAACAGGTACTGGCGGCAGAACTGGACGGGGCGGTGCTGATTACGCCTACCGTTGCCCACACCGCACCGGAACTGGCCCCCTTGATGCAAGACGACGATCTGTTTGCCCAGACCAATCTTGCCACGCTGCGGTTAACCATGCCGGGCAGTCTGCTGGATATGCCGGGAATCGCTTTGCCGACCGGCAAAGACGCAAACGGGCTGTATACCAGCCTGCTTTTTTCCCTTCCTGCTGGCGAGGATCGCCGGCTTCTTCACGCTGCCAGCACGGTCGCAGGCACGTTTACGGCAGACCATTCCGTCTGCGCTTAACTCCTTAGAGGAAAGACTCATGGCTAAAGAAATTTTGTGTGCATTTGGTGTTGATGTGGATGCGGTTGCGGGCTGGCTGGGTTCTTACGGCGGGGAAGACTCGCCGGATGATATCTCACGCGGACTGTTTGCCGGGGAGGTGGGTGCACCGCGCCTGCTGAAAATGTTTGCTGAACACCAGTTGCGTACAACCTGGTTTATCCCCGGTCACTCCATTGAAACCTTTCCTGAGCAGATGAAAGCGGTGGTGGACGCAGGGCATGAAATTGGCGTTCACGGTTACAGCCATGAAAACCCCATCGCCATGACACCCGCGCAGGAAGAAGCCGTACTGGACCGCAGCATTGAGCTGGTCACCCAGCTGTCCGGAAAACGTCCGACAGGCTATGTGGCGCCCTGGTGGGAATTCAGCAACGTGACCAACGAGCTGCTGCTGAAAAAGGGCATCAAATACGATCACAGTCTGATGCACAACGACTTTCATCCTTATTACGTTCGCGTCGGCGACAGCTGGACCAAAATTGATTACAGCCAGCATCCCGACAGCTGGATGAAGCCGCTGACGCGTGGTGAAGAGACCGATTTGGTCGAGATCCCCGCTAACTGGTATCTCGATGACCTGCCGCCAATGATGTTTATCAAAAAATCGCCAAACAGCCACGGCTTTGTGAACCCCCGTCATCTGGAAGAGATCTGGCGCGACCAGTTCGACTGGGTCTACCGCGAAAATGACTACGCGGTGTTTACCATGACCATTCATCCCGACGTTTCAGGTCGTCCGCAGGTGCTGCTGATGCTGGAACGTCTGATCAAGTACATCCAGAGCCACCAGGGTGTGCGATTTGTCACCTTCGACGAAATCGCAGATGACTTCTTAGCGCGCAAACCGCGTTAAGTTTCTTTCCTTTATCTTGCAGAGCGATCACGACATGAGCATCTACAAAAAAAAATCCGTTAACGGCTGGCAGCCACAGCAGTTAACCATCAGGGATGTGAAATTCGCCACATGGATTGCCTTCTTCGCCTGGATTTTTGCCGTTTACGACTTCATTCTTTTCGGCACGTTACTGCCGGAAATCGGCGGCCATTTTGGCTGGAGTGAAGTTGAGCAGTCGGAGATTGCCACCTGGGTCGCTTTCGGCGGGGCGGTCATCGCCCTGGCCATTGGGCCACTTGTCGACCGGCTGGGGCGTCGCATGGGCATCGTGATTACGGTGGGCGGCGCGGCGCTGTGCTCGCTGCTGACCGCAATTGGCGGCCTGTGGGGCAAGGGCGCGTTAACCGCTATTCGCTCCGTCGCTGGCCTGGGCTATGCAGAGCAGACGGTAAACGCCACCTATTTATCTGAGCTTTATACCGCACTCGACGATCCTAAACTCAACAAGCGCAAGGGCTTCGTTTACAGCCTGGTGCAGGGCGGATGGCCGGTGGGTGCGCTGGTCGCATCAGCCCTGACCGCGATTCTGCTGCCGATCATTGGCTGGCAGGGGAGCTTTATTTTCGCCGCGTTCCCCTCGCTGGTCATTGCGCTGCTGGCGCTCAGACTCAAAGAAACGCCACAGTTTGAAGTGCAGAAAAAAATCAAAACGCTGCGCGAGCAGGGCAAAGACAAGGATGCCCGTCAGGTGGCTGCCGACTATCTGGTGCCGTATGAAGATCAGCCTAAATCGGGTTTTGCTTCGGCGTTTCGTGGCACCGCCCTGCGTTCGACCTTAGTGCTCGGCATTGCCATTCTGCTGAACTGGTTCGCAATCCAGATCTTTAGCGTGCTGGGCACGACGGTCATCACCAAAACCCACGATGTGTCGTTCAATAACTCGCTGCTGATCCTGATTCTGTCGAATCTGGTGGGTTACTGCGGTTACCTGGCGCACGGCTGGCTCGGCGATCGGATTGGCCGCCGCAACACCATTGCCGGAGGCTGGATGCTGGGCGGTATTGCCTTTGCCGCCATGCTGTTCTGTCCGGACAACTTTGCCATCATCGTTGCGCTGTACAGCGTCGGTCTGTTCTTCCTGATCGGACCCTATGCCGCTGCCCTGTTTTTTATCAGTGAAAGCTTTCCTACCGCAATCCGCGCGACGGCGGGTGCCCTCATCATGGCTATGGGACCGGTCGGTGCCATCGTAGCCGGTATTGGTACTACCTCGGTGCTGAGTCAGGGCGGCCACTGGCAGGAAGCCGCTCTCTGGTTCGGTGCCGTACCCTGTTTTGTCTCCGGCATCATTATTCTGTTTGCACGACCGGCGGCGCAACTGGATACCCAGGTCAGCGCCACCTCGACCCAGCCTCAGGCTTAAGGACAGCATATGCAGAATGAAAACGGAACGCCGGTCGCCGCTATCAGCGGTGCCGCCAGCGGCATTGGTCTGGCGCTGGCCACGCTGTATGCGCAGCGTGGCGTGCGGGTGATTGCGGGTTATTACCCGCAGGATCCGCACGATCCGGCGCTGGCGTCAGCACAGGTTAAAGCCGCGGGCGGAGAGGCACTCTGGCTGCCGCTCAACGTTGGCTCCACCGCCTCCGTCGATGCATTTATCGCCCAGGGCGTTCAGCACTTTGGTCGGCTTGACTACGTGGTGGCTAACGCCGGCATTCTGCGCCGCGCAGGCATTGATGAGATGAGCGATGCACGCTGGGATGAGATGCTGAATGTCGATCTGACGGGCGTGATGCGGCTGTTCCGCGCTGCCGCCGCGCATCTGCATTCCGGGGCCAGCCTGGTTGCTGTGTCATCGATTGCAGGCGGGGTTTATGGCTGGCAGGACCATGCTCATTACGCGGCGGCGAAAGCCGCCGTACCGGGCATTTGCCGGTCGCTGGCGGTGGAACTGGCACCGCGCGGCGTCCGCTGTAACGCCATTATTCCCGGCCTGATCGAAACGCCGCAGTCGCTGGATAAACACAACTCGCTTGGCCCGGAAGGGCTGGCGAAAGCGGCGCACGCGATTCCCCTTGGGCGAGTCGGCCGGGCGGACGAGGTGGCAAAAACAATCGCGTTTCTCACCAGCGAAGAAAGCAGTTATCTCACCGGGCAAAGCCTGATTGTCGACGGCGGGCTGACCGTCCGCTGGCCTGATTAAGGAGAGAGTATGCAGTTAGCAAGCAAACGCTGCGTTGTCAGCGGGGCGGCCAGCGGAATCGGGGCCGCCATCGCTACGCTGTTCGCCCGCGAGGGCGCACACCTGATACTGACCGACCGGAACAGCGAGTACCTGGAGGCCATGGTGACACGCTGTCGCGCCTTAGGTGTGCCCTGTTTTGGTGTGGTAGCGGATGTCGGGGAGGTCGACGGGGCCACGGCGGGCGTGGATGCCTGCCTGGAACGGTTCGATGGGATTGATATTCTGGTTAACAATGCCGGTATGCTCACGCAGGCCCGCTGCACGGATATCACGCTGACCATGTGGGAGCAGATGATGGCGGTGGATTTACGCAGCGTCTTTCTCGCCACCCAACGTGCGCTGCCTTCCATGCTGGCGCAGCGCTGGGGAAGGGTGATCAATATCGCCTCGCAACTGGGAATAAAGGGCGGCGCCGAACTAAGCCATTATGCCGCCGCCAAAGCGGGGGTGATTGGTTTTACCAAGTCTCTGGCGCTGGAAGTCTCTGCCGATAACGTGCTGGTGAACGCGATCGCGCCGGGGCCAATTGAAACCCCGCTGATCGATGGCATCAATCAGGCGTGGAAAACCGCCAAGGCCGCTGAGCTACCGCTGGGGCGTTTCGGCCGGGCAGAAGAAGTGGCACCGGTTGCGCTGCTGTTGGCCAGTGAGCCGGGCGGCAACTTGTTTGTCGGTCAGACGCTGGGGCCGAATTCTGGCGATGTAATGCCCTAAGGAGCACGCGATGTGTGGAATGTGCGGATTGCTGGATAATGGGCCGCAGTGGAGCGATGCGCTGGAAAACAATCTGCCCCAGCGTCAGCTCCGCCTGCAGCAGTTGGCGCTGCTTAACCGGGCGCTTAAGCCCTGGCGACTGAGCTTAACCGAGTTTCACACCAGTTGGGTGCTGTCCAGTCCCACGGGGCAGCAGGTCATGGTGAGCTCGCTGGACCTGCTGTGGAAAGAAGCCGAGAAGATGACCCGACGCACTCTCGATCCGCTGGATGAGACCTGGCTGGCGGCGCTTTGATGGCGAGTAACGGAGAGTCCGCGATGCGAAATGAAAAACTGCCGCTGCATATCCTGAGCGGCTTTCTCGGCAGTGGTAAAACCACGTTGCTGAAGGGCTGGCTGACGCACCAGAATCTTAACGATGTTGCGCTGCTGGTGAATGAGTTTGGCGAAGTCGGGATTGATCACCATCTGTTAAATGAAGTGGCACCGGATACGGTGCTGTTACCCAGCGGCTGCGTATGCTGCCAAATTCGCGGTGAACTGAAAACGGCGCTACTGGACCTCTACGAACGCCGTACGCGCGGCGAGCTACCACCGTTTAGTCAGGTGATACTCGAAACCACCGGGCTGGCCGATCCTGCACCCATTCTGTCAACCTTGCTGCACGATCCGCAGCTTAAACACCATTTCAGTCAGGGCACGCTGGTGACGCTGGTCGATGCAGAGCACGCCCGTTTACAGTCGGCCCATCACCCCGAATGGTTAGCCCAGGTGAGCGCGGCTGACAAACTGCTGCTCAGCAAATGCGATCGGATCGATCACGACGGTTTGCTCGCCCTCCAGACATGGCTTGGCGGTTTAAACCCTCTGGCGGAGCCAGGCGATACGCAACACGCGCTGGCCGAACCCGGGCAGTTATTCGCGCTTCGCCTCGCCAAAGGAACACACGCACAGCGGTTTCGCTGGCTTGGTGCCGTGGGCGATGCCCGCTACAATCTGACTCCCGGACAAAAAACGCATCATCACCCTCTAACCCAGACCTGCGTGATCACTCTGGAAGACGAACTGAACTGGCCCGCGTTTGCTATCTGGCTGTCAATGCTGTTACATAGCCATGGGCAATCGGTCTTGAGAATGAAGGGCATTCTGCGTTTTAGCGGCACCAGTGCGCCGGTGGTGATTCACGGCGTTCAGCATACCTTGCATCCGCCCGTACATATGAACGACTGGCCGGGGGATTTAGACACTTCCAAACTGGTTTTTATTCTGCGCGGACTCGACGCAGAGCGGCTGAAACAGGGATTTAACCGCTTCCAGCAGGCGTTAAAGGACAGGTAAAACGATGAATTCTGCAGCGAAGGTCAACGATCAACTCACTTTACGCGTGCTCGGGACCTCCGTCACGTTGCTCGAAATGCTACGCGTCAGCGCCGAGAAAGATCTGGGCATTCGCATTGAATATTTGCTGCACAGTGTGGAAGATGCGCAGCGCATTGCCGTCATGCAGCCTGAGAGCTATGACCTTTACGATCAGTGGTTTCACAATATTGATTTTGTCTGGCCCGCGCAGGCCATTCAGCCGCTGGAGATTAAACGACTCAAATACTGGGACGAGATCACCCCGCTGGCTAAAACCGGCAGGCTGCGTCCGGATCTGCCGCTCGCTGACGGCAGCGTGCCCTCTGAACGGCTTTATGTGCAGCGCGACAGGCATCTGGGCAGCCATGCCAGCGATCACATCAGCATGTTGCCGCTGACGCACAACGTTGACAGCTTTGCCTATCACGCCGACAGGCTCCCGGCCGCGTTGCAGCAGCAGGAGGAAAGCTGGGGATGGCTGTTGCATCCTTCACTAACGGGCCAGGTTGCCTTACAGGAAGATGCGGCAATGGGCGGCATCGATGCGGCGCTTGCCATGCAGGGCGCAGGTCTGGCGCGCTTTGCCAACACGGGCAATCTGACGCTCGAAGAGATCGACCTGCTGACGCAGCAACTGGCGCGCCTCAATCGTAACGGGCATTTTGCGGCATTCTGGGCCTCCCAGGATGAAGCCTGCGACCTCATTGCCAATCAGCAGGTGGAAGTGCAGAGCCTGTGGGCGCCCATCTATTTCCGTCATCACTTTCATCAACGTGGCTATAAAATGGCACGTCCGCGTGAAGGCTACCGCGCCTGGTACGGCGGCATGTCGCTTTCGCGCTGCGCGACCGGCAGAATAAAAGACGCGGCCTACGACTATTTAAACTGGTGGCAGTCCGGCTGGCCTGGCGCAGTGATGGCGCGGCAGGGTTACTATATTTCCAACGCGGAACGCAGCCGGGCGCATCTGTCAGCTGCAGAGTGGGATTTCTGGTACGGCGGCCAGCCTGCGAGAGAGGTGCTACTGGATGCATGGGGCGCACCGCTGATCCCCCAGGGTGAAGTGCGCGACGGTGGTAGCTACGACGCGCGCATGAGCCATATTGCCGTCTGGAACGCCGTCATGGATGAACATAACTACCTGACGCGCCGCTGGCAGGATTTTTTGCGGGCCAGTTGAAGGACTGCGCCAAGCTAAAACAGAAGGAAGAAGGCATGCGTACGCGCCGCTCGGCCCGACTACTGATCCTCAATGCTTCGCATAACCTGTTGTTGTTTCGTTTTGTGCATACACAGGATGCACTCGCAGGCCATGCTTACTGGGCAACGCCGGGCGGCGGCGTAGAGGAGGGCGAATCCTTCGAGCAGGCGGCGCTCAGAGAACTTTATGAAGAAACCGGTATTCGCCGGAACGATCCTGGCCCGTCCCGAAGAGAGCGATGCTTTGTCATGACGCTGCCCTCGGGCGAACGCGTTCAGGCACATGAGCGTTTTTTTATCATTAATGTCTCGGGAGACGAGATTGATACCCTGGGTTGGAGTGAAAACGAAAAGTCGGTTATTGCCAGCTATCACTGGTGGTCGATTAGTGCACTTAATGCCACAACCGAAACGGTATATCCAGGCGATCTCGTAGAAATGTTGACCAGCATGGATTCAGATTCATCTGGGAAGTAGAAAAAATAAATGCTGGAAAAACTGACTAAGCCAGAAGAAGGTCGGTTAACCCGTTTATAGCGATACGATCATGCAATTATCCAGACCATAAATAAGACATATCGACGATACTTGAAAATTTAAATACATCATCTAATGATGTATTTATTAATTTCATAGGCTAAGCATATAGGATGCTGAAATTACTTTTTATTGATCATAGCGCTAACCCACACAGACATCATCAGGAAAACATCCCTTATTCGCTCTAAGTTTAAGAACATGCTGAAAGGGGGGATGCATCAGAGAATGGGCGCGCTTCTATATTCCATACCCAGTTATGTTAAATCAGAGCTCATGGTGTGCGCATTATTTTGCATCACTGCACGATATGTTCGATGCTGATTCTCTTTATAGGTTGTCATTGAGGTGAAAGTGAACTTAGTTAAAATCGACCACGTCCACATTTATGTGCATGACCTGGATAAGGCCGAGCGCTGGTATAACGACGTACTGGGGTTTTCACGCGATGAGTCGTTGCTGTTCTGGTTTAAGCAAGGTGGCCCTCTGGTTTTAAAAAATAACGCTGCAGCGATTTCGCTGTTTTTAAGAACACATCAGCCGCCCGGCAATACCGTGGCATTCAGTCTTGAAGCCACGAGTTTTTGTCCGTTACTGCACATTCTGGCAGCGCAATCCATACCTTTTATAGTCAGCGATCATCAGGTGTCGATGTCCGTTTATTTTTCCGATCCTGATGGAAATCAGATTGAACTGACGTCTTATCAGTACTCAGAAGCGAAGGAAAACCTGGCGATGTCTCAGGAGAGACTGCGGGAGGGTTAAATTGGACGGTAACAACGTCAGATCATAAGCCATTAGTTCTCATTCATGACAAAGAAGAAAAGGGCAGCGCGGTTATTTAAGGGATATCGTTATGGTGTAAACAGGTGAAAGTATCCGTTGTAAGGTTGTCATTGCAGGTGAACTGACATGTTCCTGAATAATCATACCTATAAACAGACCTCAATTGGCAATCGTATAAATTTCGCCTTGATCGATTATGCTGAATTCTGTGGAGAATTTGGCAACCTGGTGCACTAACTTTTATTTGGCAGCGTCAGTTTGGTTTGCAGGTAATCATGCAGCCCATGCAGCCCATGCAGCCCATGCAGCCCATGCAGCCCATGCAGCCTGATAAAAAAATTAAGATGCGACATGCCGGGACTGTGTGCATCTTCCATAAACACGCTTTCTCTATGCTAAGTGAATCTCGATAGAGCAGAGATGCTGATGCGCATTTCGAACCATGAACATGCGTCGCAAAAGTTCATCATCATTTAATCTCACTGAGTAAAGAGGAAAGTCGCAAAACGACAAAGCAGTTTTTTCGATTGTGGCCTGATGACGAAATGAATGAGATGTAGGTCATCAGGAAAACTTAAAGCCAGGGCGAAAAGAGACAGAAATGGCTTCGTATCCGAAAAAGACGGGCTAAACGGCCATATCAAAGTCTACCTGCAAAAGTGCGCATAATGTATATTATGTTAAATAATACATCCCGACACGTACCCGGCACCTCACCTGCGTCCCCTCTGGACCTGAAGCCCGTTAATCACCGGGCGCGCTACGTGAAAACTGGCGCACAGAACCCCTGCGGGTTATACATAATTCACGTAGCGTTGCCTGTCATGATCTGACTATTGCCCACTTTCAGCTGCACGGCAGCGTCATCACACTCCGTTATTCATGCGTCATGCGCTTTGATCGTTCAGGCTGCTCTCGCACGTACTCATCAGCAAGCAATCATAACAACGCGAAGAATAATCACCCGCGCGCAAACTGCCGCTGCACAGATTTCGGCGTTGTAGTTTCAGCACTGTGTTTTCAGCTCTACGGCAGCAAGTTTTCCAGTTACGCACTCGCCAGCAAACCGCTTTGCGTTCTTCGCGTCAACTTGTTCGGTTCAACGTCACCTGCGCGCCGTATTCACGCGTCAGCCGGCGCGACTGGTAATAAACGGATTTCCAGTATGGGTTATCCAGTGACGAACGAATCACGCCTTTGCTGGCCGAGGCATGAATAAACTGATGGTCTGTGTCATAGAAGCCGACATGCATACCACCGCCGATACGGAAAAACACCAAATCGCCCGGCTGTAAATGTTCCGGTGCTACGCGTACGCCCATATGCAGCAGATCGGCGGTAGTCACGCGGTCCATCGGCAGATTAAAGCGGTCATGCAAAGTACGCCAGACCTAACCAGAGCAGTCCACGCCCGACAGCTGCGTGCCGCCCCATTGGTATGGCGTATCATGCCAGGTGTGCATTTGGTCGTGAAGTGCAGCAACAATGGGAATTAAATCAGGATTTTGAGCTGAATCCGATGCGGATACGTCCTCTGGAGCTTCGGGACGAGGATGATGGCTGCAGCCGGAAATCAGCAATATAAGGCCGGAAAGTAAAAAGAAAGATGTTCTACGCTTCATCGAGTGATCCGCACAGTAAAGATAAAGAGTCAGCAAAGTTAAGGGCTTTTATAACCTATTCAGAATCTTATATAAACAACAGTAGTCTGGTTTACTGAAACTTACAATAGCAGGCTGCTTAGATTTTACTCATACTTTGATAGTTACATTTCTTCACATTCCGTTGCAGTTGTTCTTTGATTATTCGATTGATGCTGTAACTGATTCCTTAAATCTAAAATCTGGTTTTAGACCTTCCTGGGCATTTGCCAGATTTATGTAACAGTCTGGGCATAACCCCATATCGATAGAAATAACAATAACACCTAAATCATTCTCAAGCGTATTTTCTGCTTTCCCCTTCTCAGTTTTAGACTGTGACCAGGCCGTTCTTGCTTGTAATTCATCACCGACTGAAGCAGCATCATGCCCTTCTTTAGTTACAACCACCTTACGCTCTTTGAGACAATATTATGGTTTTTTATTTTATGGCGCAGTGATAGCTGGGGTAATAATTGAAATTTTTATCAAACAAATCATATTCAACAGCGTAAAAAGAATGACCAACATCAGATGTTTTAAAGAGTATTGAAGGCATACTTATTTCTTTAGCAACACCGTAGAGTATGCTGTCATTCTTTTCTCTGGCAATTGAGTACCAGGCTTTATACCACGAGCAAGAACGACTATCTTCCGGTAACATCAATTCTCCACCAGTATCATAAAAAACATCATAATTCCCCCCCTCTATTTCAGGGTATGTTCTAAAACAATAGGCGAGTGTTTGCTCCTGATTTTTACCATAATGTTCCAGAGCACAGTGTGATAAGTTTTTATAAAACTGACCTCTAAGTGTATAAAATCCTTTATGAATAATTAAATCTTTCAAACCTGAATAAGGATAAATAACGACCATGGTAACTGACAACACAAGAACAAATAAATAATGCCACTTCCTTTTTATTAAGCTAAAAAAGAAAATCAGTACATATAAAATAATAATAATGAATTCTATTGTTGAGTTTAAATGGCCAAAAGCGCTGTATTTTGTGAAGTCAAAATATATATAAGCACCAGGAAGCGACAGGAGTAAAACCAATGTAAACATAGTTGGCTTTACTTTTTTTCTGAATTTATAATTACTTTCTTTTTTTTCCTTACAAAATCCCATTTTTTCCTCATCATTGACTTAACGGCATAATCGGTTTAAGTAACCCTTAATTCACTCTTAATTTAAAATGCACTCGCTTACAAATTAAATGATTACTCCGGCCATGATCCCCATAGATCATACATTTTATCTTCATGTAATTCTGGATTATCTTTTTGTTCTTTTTCAAAAAAAGCATTGAATTTAATATGCCAGAGATTTACCAGATCATCTTCACCTTGTTTCGATTTAATAATATATGTAGGGGTTCGATATGTTCTCTGGTCGTGGATGCATGCGAAAGCGACCTTTCCGTTCAGAGTCACCACTCCTAGATAATTTTCATCTGAATCTGAAGAATTTTCATCAAGATAAAATCGAAATAAGCCTTTTCCTGTTTCAGCTTGCAATATGGTAGATGGTCCATTTGACGGGCTATCCATAGCCCGTTGGATGCTGTTCAGCTGAATGCTTTTCTTTATTCGATGCTGCCGGTAGACAAAGCTTATCAATTCATCTTTTCTAGTCATGCACAATGCAATAGTGTGCCGTGATTTATCAGGGCATGAGAATAATTCAATCTGATGTTTATCACAGAGCGTTGGATAGGCAGTTTCCTTTGTCTCTCTCCACGCTGAGGCGCTGATATGATCAGAGGAATAGGCTTTGGTAGCCAGAGTACTCAATGCGAATGTAGAACAGAAAATGAATGAATGTATAAAGTGCGACATTCCGTATCCTTTATAATGATGAAGCCGTGGCGGAAAAACTTCCTTTTTTTAACATCAAACCTATAATTTATTAAAAATATAAACCGCTCATGAGTCGTAAATTTAAAACGCTCAAAAACTTGACTGGTAAATGTTAAACTAAAACATGGTTAATTTGAGCATGTTCAAAATAAATAAAATCATAATGAATTTCTTATTAGATAATTTTTTTTCCTACCCTTTGTTTACACTCTGTTTAAATACGGAAATCCATTAGCCTCCTGAATTGAATTGCGCAATTAGACCCCAATGACGGAAATTTATTGACACAACATCCAACATTAAAATATAAAAATATACATCTAGTAACACAAACACATCTCTTTAATGTATTAAGAAAGAAAAACATTAGCGAGATTAACATCCCCCCCGAGGGTGTTAACTCTTTATTTTATGTTCAGATATCTCATGCCAAAATAAGATATACTTAAAGGCGTTTTCCTCAGCATTTTATTTTACATAAAAATTAAATTTTGGATGTTTTTAGCTAAGTATTTTAAAAGCAGGATAACAACGCTACGCCAATTCTGACCCATAACTTCCCCTGCCCGTTCCTCAGAATTCACGTAGCGACGCCTGTTTTTTGTTCTATCCGTTTTCACTCGGATCCAACCCGCACACCTGCCAGCGCACGGAACTGACGCCTTTCTCCAGGCTGATGCGGCTCACCAGACTTTCCAGCTGTCCGGTCATGCTGGGCTGTCCCATCACTTCAGCATTCACTTCCATACGATGTGGCGGATCCATATCTTCGCTATGGAGCGACTGCAGGCGCAAGCCGCTGTTGCCCAGGCTGTGCAGCATCAGGCTGCGTACCTGAACTTCATCCTGAGCCAGACAGACAATTTGTACTTTATAATGTTGCACCGCTTCGTCGGCGGAGACGATGGACTGACGATTAATGCCCAGCGCCAGCTCGCGCAGCAGGATATTGGCGCACAGAATCACCATGCAGCCAATCGCGGCTTCAAGCAATAATCCCATGCTGCACAGCACCCCAACGGCCGCGGTACACCACAAGGTGGCGGCAGTGTTCAGGCCACGAACGTTTAATCCGTCGCGCATAATCACCCCGCCGCCGAGAAAACCAATACCAGAAACCACATAGGCGGCAACGCGCGTCGCGTCGCTGGCAATGCCCGGCACACATTGGGTCATTAGAACAAACAAGCAGGCGCCGGTGCTCACCAGCGCATTCGTACGCAAGCCGGTCATACGTTGGCGCAGTTGGCGTTCGCTGCCAATCAGCGCGCCAAGAATCAGCGCAGCCGACACGCGCAGTAAAAATATTTTCCAGTCCATGATAAACCTCTCTCCGCCACGCACGTATGCGCAGTACGGAAAAATAAAGATGAATAAAATGGATTACAGCGGGCGCTGATGCACAGAGCACATCACGTTATGGAGGGAAGATTGAGCCGCCATCTTAACGCGCAGTTAAGACAGCCAGAAGACTATCTTACTGCAGAAGCCAGGTGTAATCGTTCGGGACTTGTGTCCAAGGTTGATTGCCTCATGAGTAAAATTCCCGGCGATTGTATAGCCATCTGAGTAGAGATTTCCACTCAGATGGCCGTTCGTTAAGGTTTGGTTTAGACCAGCAGAAAACCGTTAGCGGCGCGTTGCACTATCCGCTGGCGCCTCTGTCTGGGCCAGTTCCATCATTACCGGGGTGCTTTTATAGGAAGGAATACCGCTTTTCGTGTCGTAGCTGTCCAGCGGTATAAGTACGTTAGCCTCGGGATAATAAGCTGCGACCGAACCTTCAGCCATGTCATGTACGGCAATGGTGAGATTATCAATACGACGATGCGTTGGGTTTCCGTCAGGATCCAGCGCAATCACATTCACCCGATCGCCCATGCGGACACCGTTTTTTTCCGCCTCATTTTCACTGATAAACAACACATCACGGCGTCCTTTGATTCCGCGATAGCGGTCGTCAAGGCCGTACAGCGTGGTGTTATATTGGTCGTGGCTGCGCAATGTCGTCAACACCAGGTCGTGGCACTTCAGCGAACGCGGATCTTCATTGATGCCTTCCATGACCAGGAACTGCGCTTTGCCCGAGGACGTGTGCCAGACTCGCTCGGAGGCGCCGTTGGGTAAACGAAACCCGCCCGGCTGCTGGAGGCGCTCATTAAAGTTTTCAAAGCCCGGCACCACTTTCTCGATGGCATCGCGAATGAGGCTGTAATCGGCGATCATGCTGTCCCAGTCCACTACCGTGCCCGGAAGCGTGGCTTTCGCCAGGCCGGCAACCAGCGCGGGTTCGGATTTCAGATGCGGTGAGGCAGGATCAAGGGTACCGCGTGATGCGTGCACCATCGACATGGAGTCTTCAACCGTGACGCTCTGCGCGCCGGATTGCTGCCGATCGATCTCTGTGCGGCCCAACACCGGGAACAGATAGCTGTGTTTTGCCAGAAGCAAATGCGACCGGTTCAGCTTGGTGGCCATATGCACGACCATGTCCAGCTTGCGCATGGCAGGGAACGTCACCTGGGGATCGGACATCGCTTCGGCCAGGTTACCGCCGAGGCAGAGCAACGCGTTGATTTTTCCATCCCGTATCGCCTGAACGGCCTGTACCGCACTGTGACCATGTTTGGCCGGTGGCGTAAAGCCAAAGACCTTTTCGAGGCTGTTCAACAGGCTTTCGGAGGGAATCTCAGTGATGCCAACGGTACGATCGCCCTGCACGTTAGAGTGACCGCGCAAAGGGCAGATTCCTGCGCCCTTCTTGCCCATATTGCCGCGCAACAGTAGCAGATTGGCAATCTGCTGAACATTTTGCGTTCCATACTGGTGCTGGGTAATCCCCATGCCGTAGCAAATGATTGTGCGTTCAGCATTGGCATAAAGGTGAGCAATATGCTGGATTTGCTCGCGCGTCATACCGGACACTTTCAGGATATGATCCCAGTCTGTCGCAGCCAAATCGGCTTTTAACGCGTCAATGCCTTGCGTATGTTGTTCAATAAAGGTCTCATCGAAGATGCCAGGGTTGCCGTTCGCTTTAGCTTCATCATCCATCGCCAACAAACATTTCATCACGCCTTTCAGCATCGCGGCATCGCCGCCTACCCGAATTTTATAATAGGTTGAGGCGAGTTCCGTTGAGCTGAGGGTTATCATCTGAACCGGACTCTGTGGCGCGGTAAAACGTTCAAGACCGCGCTCGCGCAGTGGGTTGATGGCGACGATTTTGGCACCGCGTTTTGACACCTCCTGCAGGGTTGCCAGCATGCGGGGATGGTTGGTTCCAGGATTGTGACCGATGCAAATCACCAGATCACAGTGGTCAAAATCATCCAGCTCCACCGTGCCTTTGCCGATGCCAATGGATTCTGGCAAGCCTACGCTGGTTGGCTCATGGCACATGTTTGAGCAGTCGGGGAAATTGTTGGTCCCAAACTCGCGGGCAAACAGCTGCCAGAGAAACGCCGCTTCGTTAGAGGCGCGGCCCGAGGTGTAAAACTCCACGCTGTCGGGATCCTGATAACTCCGCAGTCGCTCGCCAATTTCGTTAAAGGCCGTTTCCCATGCAATGGGCTGATAGGTATCGCTGGCGGGATCATACTTCATCGGATGCGTCAGTCTGCCCTCTCCCTCAAGCTCATGGGCATTACGCCCCCATAGCTCGGTAACGGTATGCGCCGCAAAAAATTCAGGTGTGGTGCGTTTGCTGGTCGCTTCCCATGAAACCGCTTTTGCGCCGTTTTCACAGAACTCAAACGATGAAGTATGCTTGGGATCGGGCCAGGCACAGCCCGGACAGTCAAAACCTTCAGGTTGGTTGACCTTGAACAGCGCAATGACATCCTGGGTTACCGCCATCTGTCCGCGAATGGCACCGGCCACAGCTTTTAACGCGCCCCAGCCGCCCGCCGCACCGTCATAGGTATGAATGCCTGATGTGCTCTCTTGCTCTTTCATATTGCTCCACAATCACTGTTATTGGCTTTTCTTTAAGCCTGGTACAGTAATTGCGTTGGTGCGTGGGAACAGTGATGTAAAAGCCAGGATAACTTTTGCTAAATGTTACATGGCGGGTTATCGCAGGCAAAACCACAGGATTTTACCGGCTTTCAGGCATCGGCATTTGTGGCTCGCCGCTGCCGACGGCAGCGCTCGGAGCAATATTGCACCTCTTCCCAGCACTTTTCCCACTTTTTGCGCCAGGTCATCGGTTTCTGGCACTGTTTGCAATAGCGAACCGGCAATGACTGTTTATTGCCTTTAAATGTTTTCATTTATCGCTCCTTTGCTCAGGTTACGCCTCAGCATAAAAAGTTCAGGCGCCGGGTAAGGCAAACTGCGTGACCAGATGCTGGCAGGGTTGATTGACTTTGCGGCAAATAGGATCAGAATAGCCTGCATCAAGGACTGCGCTACACGGAGTTTATCATCATCAGCCTTCGCGATCTTTTCCGCCTTAACGCGGCGGTAAAACCCGGCCTGTTAGCCTCGGCTTTACTGCTGGTCAGCTGTGCCTCGACGCCGCCTAAGTCTCTGGTTACGCCTTTTCCGCCCGCCAGTAAACCTGCGCCGCCTTCTCAACCGGTGCCGCACAACGCACCCATGCGCGGCGTCTGGCTCACCACGGTTTCACGCCTCGACTGGCCGCCGCTCGCCTCGGTGAATATCAGCAGCGACGACGTGCGCATTCGGGTGCAGAAAAAAGCGTTGACGGATAAGCTGGATAAACTGAAAAGTCTGGGAATCAACACGGTGTTCTTCCAGGTTAAACCTGACGGAACCGCGCTCTGGGACTCAAAAATCCTGCCCTGGTCAGACATGATGACCGGGAAAATTGGGCAGAATCCGGGCTTTGACCCGCTGCAGTTCATGCTCGATGAAGCGCACCGGCGCGGTATGCGGGTACATGCCTGGTTCAATCCCTACCGTGTATCGGTGAATACCAAACCTTCAACGGTAGCCGAGCTAAACCGCACGCTGTCGCAACACCCTGCCAGCGTATTTGTGCTCCATCGTGACTGGATTCGTACCGCGGGGGATCGCTATGTGCTCGATCCGGGCATTCCCGATGCCCGTGACTGGATAACCAGTATTGTGGCTGAGGTGGTCAAGCGTTATGACATCGATGGTGTGCAGTTTGACGATTACTTCTATGCCGAGTCCCCCGGCTCTGCCCTGAACGACAGCCAGACCTTTATTAAATACGGTCAGGGCTTTGCGTCCAAAGCAGACTGGCGCAGACATAATACACAGTTGTTAATCGAGCAGGTTTCCCACACCATCAAGCAGCTCAAGCCGAATGTAGAATTTGGCGTCAGCCCTGCGGGCGTCTGGCGCAACCGCTCACATGATGCGGCAGGCTCAGACACGCGCGGCGCGGCGGCTTACGATGAATCTTACGCGGATACGCGCCGTTGGGTGCAGGAAGGGTTGCTGGACTATATCGCGCCGCAAATCTACTGGCCCTTCTCGCGCAGCGCTGCCCGCTATGATGTGCTGGCAAACTGGTGGGCTAACGTCGTCAAGCCGACCAAAACTCGCCTGTATATCGGTATCGCCTTATATAAAGTTGGCGTGCCGGCCAAAAATGAGCCGGAATGGACGATTAACGGTGGCGTGCCGGAGCTGAAAAGACAGCTGGATCTTAACGATTCCCTCCCGCAGATTGATGGCACTATCTTGTTTCGTGAAGATTTCCTGAATCAGCCGCAAACGCAGGATGCCGTGAATTATCTGCGCAGCCGTTGGGGGCAGACTCGATGATTCATACCGACATCGTCCCCGGCAGCGCACCCGCGCTACAGACGCTGACGGCCCGCCTGTCAGCCGAGCTGTTGGCAATAACCGGCGACAACGGAACCCATCACTTTAATCCCTCAGACGGGGCGCTGTGGATACTTGCCACCAATGAAGTGGGTAACGCTGTTGGCTGCGGCGCACTCGTGCATGTTTCCGCTGAAACCGCCGAACTGAAACGCATGTTTTCAACCCGACAGCACGCGGGAACCGGCGCGGCGCTGCTCTCAGCCCTAGAGCAGCTTGCCCGGGCGCGCGGCTACAAGGCAATTCGCCTTTCTACCCGCGTCGTTAATACCCGTGCGGTGGCGTTTTACCAGCGTCACGGCTATCAACAAACCGCGCGCTATGGTGTGTACAAGGATAAGCCTGTGTCGGTTTGCCTGAGTAAAACGCTATGAGCATTAACAATTATTTTACTAATTTGCCATAAATAGCACGTTTGTCAGCACCGCCATTTTTTCGTGGAGTAAGATACGTCAATAAACGTAAAGCCTTAAGCGGAAATCTTCATGTCTGATTACACCAGTGACGTAAAATCAAGCCAGCCGGATCTGTCCCCCGCCGTTGACGACAGCCAGAAGATTCTGGTGTCGATTCTTGGCGCGGTCGCATTTTCCCACTGCTGTAACGATTTTATCCAGGCCATGCTGCCATCGATTTATCCCTTGCTGAAAACCAACTTTACGCTGAGCTACGCGCAGATTGGTTTGATCACGTTGATCTATCAGATGACGGCGTCGCTGTTGCAGCCCTGGATCGGCCTGTACACCGACAAACATCCCAAACCCTGGCTGCTGCCGTCTGGCATGGTTTCGACCCTGATTGGCATCGGACTCCTGGCGATGGCCCCGCACTTTTCCGTGGTGTTGGTTGCTTCGGCGCTGATTGGCGTTGGCTCTGCAACCTTTCACCCGGAAGCCTCGCGGGTTGCAAGGATGGCATCGGGCGGCCGCTTTGGTACGGCACAGTCAACGTTTCAGGTCGGCGGTTATATTGGCACGGCGTTTGCGCCTTTAGTGGCGGCGATGCTGATTATTCCGCACGGACAGATAGCGGTCGGCTGGCTGATGATCATTGCGCTGTTTGCGGTCATTATTCTTTCCGGCATCAGCCGCTGGACGGTGAAACACGGCCATGCGCACATGAAAAAACACAACCTTCAGGCGCTGCGGTCGCTTTCTTCGCGGGACGTCAAAGTGGCGTTGTCCGTGGTTGGCGTGCTGCTGCTGGCAAAATTTACCTATATTGCCTCAATCAGTAACTACTACATTTTTTACCTGGTTGAGCGCTTTCAGCTCCCGATTCCGCAGGCGCAGATCTACCTGTTTACCTTTCTGGCCGCCGTCGCGGTTGGCACGCTGGCCGGCGGACCGATTGGCGATCGCATTGGCCGCAAAGCGGTTGTCTGGATCTCGTTTCTGGGTGTTATCCCGTTCTCGCTGCTGATGCCGCATGCCAATTTGTTCTGGACCGTGGTGCTGACCGTTTGTATCGGCCTGGTCTTTTCATCGGCATTTGCGGCGCTGGTCGTGTACGCGCAGGAAGTGTTGCCCGGCCGTACCGGGATGGTCGCCGGGATTATGTTCGGCACCATGTTTGGTATTGGCGGTATCGCGGCGGCGGCGCTGGGGAAACTGGCTGACGGGTACGGTATCACTACCGTGTATAACGCCTGTGGCTTTCTTCCGCTGCTGGGATTTGCCACGTTACTGATGCCTGATACACGTCGGGTTAACTAAACCGCGCGAACAGGCAGCGCGTCGCTGCCTGTTGCCTTTCTCAGACGTAACCCATCATTTTCAGCATCGACTGCGCCTGAGTCATCGCCTCAGCCCGATGCGTAATCCCCAGCTTCTGATAAAGATTCCGGATATGGGTTTTGATCGTGGTTGAGGCTACGTCCAGCTCCGCCGCAATCTGCTCGTTGCTGTAGCCGGAATAGATCAGCCCCAGCACCTGCCATTCACGCTGCGTTAGCGGACTGGTACGAATCAGCTCGGGCACGTCAGGATGATTCAGCAAACGGCTGACAAAGCTTTCATCAAAATGGGCAAATTTATGACGATGATACTTATTGATCTCGTTAAGGATGCGGCGCGCCCGGTGGTTATCCAGCTCATCAAGGGTATTCAACTGCAATAACTGACGCAGCTGTTGCGCCATGGATTCGCCCTGCACCACAAAGTGGCTAATGAACCCCGTGCTGCGGGCCAGCCGGAGCGCATCCAGCAACGCATGCTGCGCTTTTGCACGCTGATCGGTTTCCCAGTAAATCTGGTTCAGCAGCAGTACATTACGGTTGAGATCGCTCATCAACTGCAAGGGGCGCGCATTTTCATTAAGCTCATCGAGAATCACTTCTGCCTGCGTGTAATGCCCGAGCAAAATCTGTGCCCGTGCCACGTTTCGCCACTGGCCCTGCAAAAAATGGTTATTGGCGCAGGCCGGTTTAGGTGTCTGACGCAGCCACTCACTGGCGCTTTGCGTATCGCCAGTCATTTGCCAGTACAGCACTCTGACCTTATCGGCATTGGCGAGCCAGTCATTGTGCCAGCGGCCGTTGTTTAGCAGGTTTTCCAGCCGGTTCAACAGGCTGCGTGCGTTGTCCAGGTTGCCCCGGGCAATTGCGCTTTGCACCAATAAGCCCAGGCACTGTATTTGCTGCTGAGGCTGATAACCCTGCAGCACTTTCATGCCCTCGCGTGCCGCCTGCTCGGCTTCATCCAGCCTGCCCCAGGCCCACAGCAGCTGGGCGCGGATACGCAACAGAAACTCATGCAGCGGAAAGTGTGAAAGATGCTGCTCTTTGACCAGCACGAAGGCCCGCTGTTGAGTCTCGTACGCCGTTTGCAGAAAGCCTTGAGCAAACAAAATTTCGCTTTGCTGGATCAGGCTCCAGAGCACATAGTGCCAGGCTTCATCCCGCCGCGCCATTTGCTCTGTCTGGCGCATCAACTCCAGCGAGTTACTCAGCTCGCCTTTACAGTGCATGACTTCGCCATGTACCGAGGTTGCCACGATACGGCTGTAGTGGCGGCTCTCAGGCAGCGTATTCAGCGCCAGCATCGCCAGGCGTTCCGCCTCATCGGCATTGCCATCGTTAATGGCGACCTGCGCCAGTAACGCGTTAAATTCACCGCGTAATACCGCATCAATTTCGCACTGGCTTTCCTGCTCAAATCGGGCCAGCAGGCTGTTCACCTCTGCGTAGCGGTGTTGGCTTTGCATCAGCCAGGCCTGTAACAACACCAGGCTGGGATTATCGAGCCGCATCGCCCAAGGCAGTGCATTCAGCGAGGACTCCAGTAAAGGCAGCTCGCTTTGATTAAACAGCGACCATGCGTGCTCGGTTAACACATCACGCAGCATCTCCGCGTCACCGGAAGCACGCGCATGATGAATCGCCTCGCTCGGGAAGCCCTGCGCCATCCAGCTGGTTGCCGCCGCCCGATGCAGCGCCGGAAGTTCAGCAGCCAGTTCCCACTGGCAACGCTGTTGCAGGAAACTGCCAAACAGAGGGTGATAGCTAAACCACTGGCCGGAGTCATCCATCCGCTGCAGAAACAGCCCCTGCCGCTCAATGTCTTCCAGCCAGCACTGGCCGTTATCCTCGCCTGTCACCTGGGTAATCAGCGGCGCGTTAAGTGAACGCAGCAGCGAACTTTTCAGCAGAAAATGGCGCGTGGTCAGACTGACGTTATCCAGCACTTCCTCAACCAGATAATCGGTTAAGTGGCTGGCATTGATCCCTGACAGGCGACGCGCGGAGTGCTGGGCCGCGCCCGCCCCCTGTCGGGCCGAGAGCGCGATAAGCTGCAGCGCCGTGGCCCAGCCTGCAACGTCATCACACAGGCGTCCCGCATCTTCGGACTCCAGCGGCGCAGGCAGGCGGGCATCGAAAAACTGCTGCGCCTCCTGATGGGTAAACGCCAGTTGCTGACTGCTCAATTCCATCAACTGCTCGCGAACGCGCAGGTTGGCGATCCCCAACTGGGGAAGATTACGCGAAAGCACCACCAGGGTAACGTTTTCAGGTTGATGGCGTAAAAAGAAACGCATCGCTTCATGAATCACCGGATTGGTGATGTGATGGTAATCATCGATAATCAGCCACAGCGGTTGATGCCAGGCATGAAGCTCATTGAAAATCTGCGTAAACAGCGCATTCAGATTCACGTACTGCCGTTTGTTTGCCAGCGCTTCGCTCCGGCTACAGCTGCCGTGCGTGGCCTGCTGCAGGGCGGCAATTAAATAGTCCGCAAAACGCTCTGGCTGATTGTCACTTTCATCCAGGGAGTACCAGCCCAAATCGGCTTTGTCTGCAGCCCACTGCGATATCAGGGTGGTTTTGCCATAGCCTGCAGGACTGGTTACCAGCACCAGGCGGTAGTTACCTGCAGCGGAAAGTTTTCGTATCAGCCGCTCCCGTTTCACCGTGGCTTCATGGCGGACAGGACGGCTGAGTTTAGAGGGGATTAACATGTACGCACGCTTCTCCGTTAACGTCTGGCGCATCATTTTTTTACGCTTCGTAATTATTCCTCACACGTTCAGCTATCCCTCCTGATAAAGCAAGCGGACGCTTTAGCGAATCTTCACAAAAGCGAGTCTAATCACACTTAAGTGAAATTTTCAGACTTGCCTCAACGTCTCCTCCCTTGCCCTCATCCTGACGGAACTTTTGCCAGGAGGATGAGCGATTCCGCGCGCAAGGGCAGACTCATCCTCATTCCCATTCTTTGTCGACAGGACACCCGGCTATGACACAGCACCCTTTTGATCGTTCCCGTTTTGACGCTGCGCTGACGCGCCAGTGGCAACGCTTTGGCCTGCATGATGCAGGAGAAATGACACCATATCAGTGGTGGCAGGCTCTGAGCGGCGCGCTGGCAGAAATGCTCAACGCGCTGCCCGCCCGCCCGGCATCCGGTGATTTGCGCCATGTGAATTACCTCTCTATGGAGTTTCTCACCGGGCGGCTGACCGGCAACAACCTGCTCAACTTAGGGTGGTTCGACGGCGTTAATACGGCCCTGAAGCAGTGGGATGTTTCGCTGAGCGAGGTGCTGGAAAGCGAGAGCGATCCGGCGCTGGGCAATGGCGGACTGGGCAGGCTGGCGGCCTGTTTTCTGGACGCGATGGCCACGGTGGGTCAGCCCGCAACGGGCTATGGCCTGAACTACCAATATGGCCTGTTTCGTCAGCGCTTTGTCGAAGGTGAACAGGATGAACTGCCCGACGACTGGCAGCGCGACCGCTACCCCTGGTTTACACATAATGCTGCGCTAACGGTGCAGGTAGGCCTGGGCGGCAAAGTCGTCGCAGAGAATGGCAAAGCGCACTGGCAGCCTGCGTTTCAACTGGAGGGCGAAGCCTGGGATCTGCCGGTCGTGGGCTTTGAGAATGGCCTCACGCAGCCTCTGCGGCTGTGGCAGGCAAAACATGCGCACCCTTTCGATCTCAAAACGTTTAACGGCGGCGCTTTTTTACGGGCGGAAAAGCAAGGCATTAATGCGGAAAAACTGACCAAAGTGCTTTACCCCAACGACAACCATCAGGCAGGAAAAAAACTGCGCCTGATGCAGCAGTATTTTCAGTGCGCCTGTTCGCTGGCAGACATCCTTCGTCGTCACCGTCTGGCGGGCCGTGCCATTGAAACCCTACCAGATCATGAGGTGATCCAGCTGAATGATACGCACCCAACGCTGGCTATTCCTGAACTGATGCGGCTATTGCTGGATGACCATCAGCTCAGTTGGCAGGACGCCTGGCACCTTACCCAGCGCACCTTTGCCTACACCAACCATACGCTGATGCCGGAAGCGCTGGAGTGTTGGGATACTCACATCGTGCGCAGCCTGCTTCCGCGGCACATGGAGATTGTTAACGCCATCAATACCCAGCTCAAAGAGGCGGTTAACCGGCAGTGGCCTGGGAACAAGGCCGTCTGGTCGAAACTGGCCATCGTGCACGGTAAGCAGCTGCGCATGGCCAATTTATGCGTGGTGACCTGCTTTGCGGTAAACGGCGTGGCCGCCCTGCACTCGCGGCTGGTAAAAGACGATCTGTTCCCGGAATACGTCACCCTGTGGCCGGAAAAATTCCACAACGTCACCAATGGCATCACACCGCGCCGCTGGATTCATCAGTGTAATCCCCGACTGGCGGCGCTTATCGGAAAAACGCTTAATCAGCCCTGGCTCAACGATTTGGATGCGCTTCAGGGGCTGGAAAAACAGGTGGATAATCCGGGGTTTTGCACGGCGTACAGCGAGATTAAACAGCGCAATAAAGTGGATTTGGCCTGCTGGATTGCGCAACGCACCGGGATTAAGGTTAATCCCGAGGCCCTGTTTGATGTGCAAATCAAACGGCTGCACGAGTACAAACGTCAGCATCTCAGCCTGCTGCATACCATCGCCTTATGGCAAACCCTGGTGAGCGATCCTCAGGCGAACCGCTGTCCTCGCGTCGTGATCTTCGGCGCGAAAGCGGCACCGGGCTATGCGTTGGCTAAAAATATCATTTTTGCCATCAACAAGGTGGCCGACGTCATCAACACCGATCCGCGCGTGGCCGATCGCCTCAAAGTGGTGTTTATTCCCGACTATAACGTCTCTGTGGCAGAACGGCTTATCCCGGCAGCAGACCTGTCAGAGCAGATTTCACTGGCGGGCAAAGAGGCCTCGGGCACCGGCAACATGAAGCTGGCCCTGAACGGCGCGCTGACCATTGGCACGCTCGATGGTGCGAACGTGGAGATTTCTGAACAGGTCGGCGAGGAGAATATCTTTATTTTTGGTCATACGGTAGAACAGGTTAACGCCCTCAAGGCCGCTGGCTATGCCCCTGGAAAATGGCGCGAAAAAGACGCCCAGCTCGACCAGGCGCTGACGTCACTGGAGGATGGTACGTTCAGCGCAGGCGACCGGCACGCTTTTGATCTGCTGTTGCACAGTCTGGGGGCTAAAAACGGCGATCCTTATCTGGTGCTGGCCGACTTCCGGCATTACCTCAACGCTCAGCAGCGCGTTGAAGCACTGTGGTCTGATAAAGCGGCCTGGACGCGCGCCACGATACTCAACACCGCTCGCTGCGGCATGTTCAGCGCCGACCGGTCGATTCGTCACTATCAGCAACGTATCTGGCAGCGTAAACGCTAAGGATCAGCATGAAACCACTTCATTATCCGGCCGGGATCGGCAGGGTAGCCACTGAATATGTTGATGCGCATGGGGCGGTCCGGCAGGTTTCTGCATCGACCCGCGATCGCTTGCTGGCGGCGATGCAGCCAGGCCCTGGCCCTGGCGTTATCCCACCGGTCGCCGTCTTTACCCAGGGTTTGCCCATCCGTTTAACGCCCTCTCTGGCTGGCCCGGCACGCTGGCACCTGGAGGGCGAATCGGGTGAACGCTGGTCAGGGCACTGCGAGCCTGAGGCGTCTTTGACGCTCCCGGCGCTGCCTGAAGGTTACCATCTTCTGACGATAAACGCGGATGCACAGCAATCGAGGTGCCAGATAATAGTGACACCGTCACGTTGCTATGAGCCGGAGGCCTTGCTACGGGGCGAGAAACGTTGGGGAACCTGTGTCCAGCTTTACGCTTTACGATCGGATCAGAACTGGGGAATCGGCGATTTTGCTGACCTGCGGGACATGGTGAAGGCGGTTGGCATGCGCGGTGGCGCTTTTGTGGGGCTGAACCCCCTGCATGCGCTTTTTCCTGCGTTACCTGATGATGCCAGCCCCTATAGCCCGTCTTCCCGACGCTGGCTCAACGTGCTCTATATCAGCGTTCCTGAGGTTGAGGACTTTAACCTGAGTGCCGCTGCGCAGTGCTGGTGGCAGTCGGCAGAAACGCAACACAGGCTGCACCAGGCGCGTCACGCGCCTTGGGTCGATTATTCCACGGTGGCATCACTGAAGCTGGATGCCCTGCGGTTTGCCTGGCAGCAGTTTATGCAGCGTGAGAAAGAGGATAGTCAGGCCGAGGCATTTGAGGCGTTTGTGGCTGAGGGCGGTGAAAGTCTGCTGCATCAGGGATTGTTCGATGCCCTGCAGGCCTGGCTTCGCGAAGAAGATCCCCTGCGTCACGGCTGGCAAACGTGGCCCACTGCCTATCAACAACCCGATACGGCCGCCGTACACGCGTTTCGGATTGAACATGGCGATGAGATTCGTTTCTATCTCTGGCTGCAATGGCTGGCGGCGCGTCAGTTTGCCGCCTGTTGGCACCTGTGCCAGCAGCACCAGATGGCACCAGGACTTTATCGCGATTTGGCCGTTGGCGTCGCCGCAGGGGGATCGGAAACCTGGAGCCAACGCGGGCTTTACTGTTTAGCGGCCAGCACAGGCGCCCCGCCGGATATTCTGGGCCCGCTTGGCCAGAACTGGGGGCTGCCGCCAATGGATCCGCAATCTTTGTATGATCGGGCATACGAACCCTGGATTACGTTGCTGCGCGCGAATATGCGCGATTGTGGGGCGTTACGTATCGATCATGTCATGGCTTTGCTGCGACTGTGGTGGATTCCGCAAGGAGAAACGGCCGCCGCAGGCGCGTATGTCGCCTATCCCATTGACGATCTGCTCGCTATTCTGGCGCTGGAAAGTCAGCGCCAGCGCTGCATGGTGATAGGTGAGGATTTAGGCACGGTACCGGAGGCGATTGTCGATAAACTCCACAATGCTGGCGTCTACTCGTATAAGGTGCTCTATTTTGAGCAAAACTCGCACAAGGGCTTTCGCCCGCCTGCGGCATGGCCGCGTCAGGCAATGGCTGTAGCCACCACTCACGATATGCCAACGCTCCGTGGCTGGTGGCAAAGTGACGATCTGACACTGGGGAGCCAACTGGGGTTGTATCCTGATAAAGCGGTGCTTGCCGGGCTGTATCATCAGCGCCGGGCAGCCCGATCGGCGTTGCTTCAGACCCTGACGCGCCACGGTTACCTCAAGCCCAAAGGGCGGGTTCAGGCAAACAGTCCGCGCATGAGCCTGTTACTTAACCAGGTTATCCATCATTATCTCGCGGACTGCACCAGCGCCCTGCTGGGTTTACAACCCGAAGACTGGCTGGATATGGCCTCGCCGGTTAATGTGCCGGGCACGGTAGAGGCTTATCCGAACTGGCGGCGTAAGCTCAGTCTGTCGCTGGAGGCGATGTTTGCAGATAAGCGTATCACGGCACTGCTGGAGGAGACTTCCCGGCGTTGTTCGTGATTTATCAGGCGATCCAGGGATAAGTTTCAGGCGTGATCCCGGATCGCTGAAATCGTTGTCGCAGAGGCTGTTCAATGCGGTCAGCATGAAGAACAGTACACCAAAATGGACTGGCGTGAGAAAACACAGGCAGAACATAAGGTTTGCGTTTAGCTATCGATTCGTGTTTTTTACTCTGTAAAATGGACGCCATTCTGGCTTTTGAGTTAGCGTATGTTTTCGATTCCCTTTCCTGCTTTGACGTTATTTGCACTACTGATATTAATGATGATGCTCATTCGTTCTGGTAAGCGCGAATACCGTGGGGCAATGATGTTTATTGCAGCGTCGGCAGGACTAATGGCCTTGAGTATAATTAGGTGGGAATGGCATTTCTCTCTTCTTAAACCCCTGCAGGCTATACTGGCAACACTCTTACCCGCAGTGGCCTGGTCGTGCTTTAGCGGCCTTACGCATCAATCCCGTGCGCGTCGCCTGAAGCTGGCTGTTATCCCTGTTTATACTGCCATCATCATCCAGCTGTGTCTGCCCGTTCTGACCGATGCTCTGTTGTTTCTGATTTATGCAGGTTATGGCATCGCACTACTACGTGCAGCAACAAACGGAGCTGATTTTTTTGTCGAATCACGCTTCAGAGAAGCCTCCATAACGCAGAAAATGACCTTTTTTGCGGGCTGTTTTCTTTGCTTCTCGGCACTCACCGACGCGGTTATCAGCAGAATGATGAATATTGCCCCGCAATTAATTGCCCTGTTTCAGGGAATGACGCTACCGTTACTTTGTATTGCCATTGTCCGGGCAGTAAAGAGCGTTCCTGCGGGTGAAACTCACGCCGAAGAAACGTCATCCCTTACCGATGATGAGGCAAAGGATGCGACGCTTGAGCCCTTATGCCTGCACATCGAAAACCTTGTCCGCGCACACGCTTACTATCTTGATACCGATCTTACGCTGAACAAGCTTGCACGCAAACTCGATATTCCAGCACGGCATATTTCTCGCGCGGTAAACGCTACACGGCAGTGCAACGTTTCGCAGTGGCTCAATGGATTTCGTATAGAAAAGGCGCAGGACATGCTGCGCCAGCCACAGCTAAAAATTACCGACATCATGCTTGAAACCGGGTTTATCAGTAAGTCGAACTTCAACCGGGAATTTATGCGCATTACGGGGAAAACCCCCACCGCATTTCGTCAGGCTACGGATGATAGTGCAGCGCGGTGTTGAGATACGCACTGATTTTACCGATCAACATGTTATGAAGTGCGTTTCTGTTCACGCCCTGTCCATCCCGGCAGACTTCCCCTTCGCCCGGCGCGCTTTGCTCAATCAGCGCCTCCCCCTGCGGTTTGCATTGCTGCATAAAGCTAAAATGGGTCGCGCCGGGGATAACACCATAAGTGACAATGTCACTTGATAATGCCTTTGCCAGATACTTCGATTCAAGCGAGGCAGGCAGCGCCGGCGAATCTACACCTGCCGCTAAGATCAGCACGGGCAGCCGAATATGCCCCAGACTCTGCGTCGTGAGTCCGCGAGCTAACCCTAAATCCAGCGCCACTACCGCCTTAATGCGCCGGTCTTGCAGGTCTGAGCTCAGGTGGCTGGCCCCTTGCCTGTTATCAAGGCCCAGTGTTGTCATTAGCCGACAGCTGGACAACTCAGCATGTTGGATGCAGTCATGAGCAAATTGTTGCGGGTCAAAACGCGCCCCCGCTAATTCCATTACCGTCCAGCCGCCAAGAGAATGCCCGACAGCGGCGATTCGTTTCACGTCAGCACGCCCTGCCAGCAGGGGATCGTTCAGAATCCGCTCCAGTGCCATGATTAAATCCTGAGGACGCCGCCAGAGCTGTCTGGCGTGTGCCGATGTTAAATCCGACGTCGTGGTACCGGGATGATTGGTCGCAATCACGATATATCCCTGTTCAGCCATCGCGTCGGCCAGCCATGCAAGGTTGCGCCAACTCCCGCCATAACCATGAGATAACAGTAATACAGGATGTAAGCCTGGCAAGGGTTTAGCATTTCGCACCACGCTGACACCTGTAAACGCGGGATTATCCGCAATGTTTTCCTTGGGCGACGACGCTGCACTGGGATACCACACGGCAACCTCAACCGGGCGTTGCTGCTCACCTGCTAAGAACTGGCGAAAGCCGTTGCTGGCCATCGCAGAATGACTAAATACGATGAGGGAAAAAGAGATTATCAGACGTATTAACATGATGAAGGCTCCAGTTGTGATAGAGCCTTTTTTGTATCAGTGCCGAAGGTTACACGCGTCCTGGAACGCGATCGAGTACCTTAATAACATCATTCAGGCTGAGGATTGCGCAAAGCCTGACCAAAAGTATCAGCGTCTTTGAAAGAGAAAGACGCGAATTTACGCCAGAACGGAACAGGTTAAGCGCGAGGGACAGGTCACTGACCTCATAAAAAAGGTGCGCCTCAGCGCACCAGATGGAACAAATCAGCACTGCCGGAGTGATTACCCCTTGCCTTTAACACTGCTGATAAAGGTTTGCCGCGCAGACGTCGAGCCGAGCCGTTCGGCCTCATCCAGCAGTCTGAGCGCTTTATCAATATTGCCCTGCGCCGACGCCTGGCGAATAGCATCGTTAAAATAGCCTTCGGTATCCTGAACAATAGGCTGTGTTTTCGCTGCAGGAGCCGCAGTGGGCGCACGACTGGCTGCCGCTGGTTGACTGTTTCCGACCGTAACCGGAGCCGGGCCAGAGGATCCAAACAACGGCCCGACCAGTATTGAGGAATCCGAGCGGGTGCTCAGCTTTATTTTTACTGTGCCAGATGTTGTATGACGGGCAACCGGATCGGGAATATCGGGAACGGCATGGCCGGTGCCTTTGGCATAGGCTTTTGCCGGATCAACCAGCGTTGTGGTCTGAGCAAGATCCGTCTCTGTGGTGAATACCAACAGATAAATTTTTTGCTGTCCGGGAACCGGGGTCAACTTCATCACGCCTTCCAACCGGTCAGCGGCCATCACGCCGGGTTGCTGATAAGAAAACCAGCGGCTGGGAAACCAGGCGGCCGGACGCAGGTTTTCGTCCAGAATGAGCACGTTGGGCGCAAAGACCTGGTTCTGCTGTACCTCACTGCTTAAGGTGATTGTCAGCTCGCCCAGCGTGGCAGGCAGGCTGTAAGCGGCGACCGGCCCGGTGATACCGGCAACGTTTAGCGGACTGTGCCCGGCCGTTAACGTCGTTACCTGCGGCCGTGCGGTATCCAGGGGTTGCCAGTGCATGCTCTGCAGGCTGGAAAGCGGAATGGCGGGCGCTGCAGAGACATCCTGCGGCATCAGATTGATCGCGGCCCGTGCAGGCAGACTGTGTCCTGCCAGCAGGAGCGCGCTCAGGCAAAGTGCAGTGAATGTTTTATACGTTTTCATTTTTAACCTCGAGAAACGGGCAGACCGCGGCAACGCAGGCAATAGCCGCCGCGGCCTGAAAGACAGTGCGAAACGGTCTACAGCGGTTTATCCAGAAAAGGGATCACCACCAGATTTCCATTTGCGCGCCAAAGGTCCACTCATCATTGTTGCCGCGGCTGTTGGTAAACAGGCCGTTTCCGGTGCTGTCCTGTGACGCGAAGGTGGTGATATCACCGGCCGCGTCTTTGTTATAACCCCACTTCTCATCCCATTTGGCATAGGTCGCGAAGAGCCGCAGCGCAGGACGTGACCAGATGCTGTCTCCCGCCTGCCACTGCTGCGCCAGCGTGATTTTGTACTGACCATTGCGTTCGCCGACCTGCTGTGACTTCACGTTGTCATAGCCCACTTCCAACAGGGTGCTCATGATCGGCGTCCATTTGTACATGGGCCGCACGCCAACGGTGTACCACTCATTACCCCGGTTGTTATCCAGATCGGTGTTTTGGTACATCGCGACGTACATCATGTCCCAGCGTTCCGCCAGGCTGATCGCCCCGTGGTCCAGAACCCGATACATCTTGCCGTTGTTATTGATATTCGTGCCCTGTGCCAGCCCTTTCCCCTGGGACGTCAACGCATCGGTCGCGTACTGCAGCACAAATTTGTTGTAGCCTTTGAGCATGCTCTGCGTATGCTCGGCCGTGAACAGCCAGCCGTCTCGGGATGCGCCATCTTCTAAGCGGTAGCCATCACGCGCATTGGCACGGCCGTAATCCACACCCAGCTCCAGAACGCCATTGGGGTTGGTTTCCAGCCCTGCCAGACGGACGTCAAACACATCATCTGCGGTACTGGTGGCGTAATTGCGAATGCGATCGTTAGAAAAGGTGTAAGAGCCGCCCGCTTCCGATGAGCGCGTTGCGGCAAACGACAGCTTACCAAATCCCAGATCGACATCTTCCAGACCCGCACCCGGGCCGGAAATATCCCAGTAGTAGAAATCGATCATGTGAACGTCATGGCGCTGGTAGAAACGTTTACCGGCCCAGATAGTGGAACCCGGCAGGGCGTCGATCAGGTTTTTACCTTTGACGTTGGCTTCACGAAAAGCCGGTGAAGTGGATTCCCAGTCGTTCTGCTGAGAAACCGAGTACGCCACGTTGGTGTCAAAGTAGAAGCTCTTGTCGCCCTCTTTCCACACTTCCTGACCCAGCTTAAGTTCAGCATAGGTTTCGCACTCGTTACCCAGACGGTATTTACTTTGAGCACCGGTTGCCTGGAAGCATTGCTGCTCGCCGCCGCTGCCCGTCCAGCCAATGCCGGAGCGAGCATAACCGGTAAAATCCACCGCCATCAGCGGTGAAGACAGCGTGCCTGTCGCTACCGCTACGGCAAGGGAAAGTTTGCGCAGAGTTAACATTTTCTATCTCCTGAGGTCATTGCTTTTATTGTTTTGCTGGATTAAACGCCGGGCTCCTGATGCAGCCTGCGACACGCGCTTCCGTCCTCTCGGAACAGATGACAACGCTCGGGTGGCAAGCCAATGCCCATCATGGCGCCCTCTTTTACCAACACCACGTCCTCCTGGCGGTACACCAGGTTTTGACGGATGGCGGGGATTTGGATGTGGATTTGAGTTTCGTGTCCCAGTTGCTCAACGACCTGCACTTCCCCCTCAAGGGTGACGTCAGCGATATCACTGGACAGCAGATGTTCCGGCCGGATACCCAACGACATATTGCTGCCGACCTGCACGTTGGCGCTGTCTACCGGTAGCCAGACCAGCTGATTATTGGGCAGGCGCACCTGCACCTGTTCAATCGCGGTGGCGGTGACCTTAACGGGGAGGAAGTTCATTTTTGGCGAGCCAATAAAGCCTGCAACAAAGCGGTTTGCCGGATAGTGATAGAGCTCCAGCGGCCGCCCAACCTGCGCCACACGACCGGCGTCCAGTACCACAATTTTATCGGCCAGGGTCATGGCTTCGATCTGGTCGTGAGTCACGTAGATCATGGTGCGCCTGAGTCGCTTATGCAGGCGGGAGATCTCGATGCGCATCTGCACTCGCAGTGCGGCATCGAGATTAGAAAGGGGTTCGTCCAGCAGGAAGACTCGGGGTTCGGCGACCAGCGTGCGGCCGATGGCAACGCGCTGGCGCTGTCCGCCAGAGAGTGCCTTTGGGCGGCGATCAAGCAGATGCGCCAGCTGCAGCACCTCAGCAACCTGGGTTACGCGCTGCTCTCTTTCCGCTTTTTTAACGCCGGCCAGCTTCAGGCCAAAAGACATGTTTTCTGCCACCGAGAGATGGGGATACAGCGCGTAAGACTGAAATACCATGCCAATGCCGCGTTCGGCAGGCGGCACCTCATTCATCCGTTTATCGCCAATCAACAATTCACCGCGGGTAATCGTTTCCAGGCCAGCAATCATCCGCAGCAGCGTTGATTTACCGCATCCAGAAGGCCCGACAAATACGACAAACTCGCCTTCACCAATCTCCAGATTGATATCGTTCGACACGACCGTGTCGCCCCAGGCTTTGGTGACATTGCGTAACACGACGCTCGCCATAGTGCTTTCCTCTCCACTCGCTAATGCGGCCCGCACGTCAGCGGACAAATTCTGGCGTTCACTATGCGTAGCGTGATTCGTAACCACATCCTCCACCGACGCGCTTTATCTGGGGGAGGAGACGGGAGGAGGAGAAAACATCAGCACACGAGAGCGGTCGCGCGCTGCGCTGATTTTTGTGATCGGTAACGCAGTCTGGCACCCACCTTAGTGTGAGCCAGACCGTGATAATCCTGTCACTTTGTAACAGCGATCACACCTCGACGGCGGCAGGCGTAGAGGCCAGGAGGATGAGAAGCCGGTAAGAACACGCAGAATGTGCGGCAAGCAACATGTTCGTTTCCGCTAACAGGATGGAGTGTTAAAGATGAAAACTGGCGCAAAAATTTTGGCTCTGTCAGCCCTCTCGGCGGTGCTGTTCTCCGCTTCCGCAGTCGCAAAGATTGAAGAAGGAAAACTGGTTATCTGGATCAACGGTGACAAAGGCTATAACGGTCTGGCCGAGGTGGGAAAAAAGTTTGAACAGGAAACCGGTATTCACGTTACGGTCGAGCACCCGGATAAAATGGAAGAAAAATACCCGCAGGTGGCCGCGACCGGTGACGGTCCGGACATTATCTTCTGGGCGCACGACCGTTTTGGCGGTTACGCCCAGTCCGGCCTGTTAGCCGAGGTGTCACCGGACAGCAGTTTCCAGCAAAAAATCTTTCCTTTCACCTGGGACGCCGTGCGCTTCGACGGCAAGCTCATTGGCTATCCGGTTTCGGTTGAGTCGCTGTCGCTAATCTACAACAAAGACCTGCTACCCACGCCGCCGAAAACGTGGGAAGAGATGGCCGCCCTGGATAAGTCGCTGCGCGAGAAAGGCAAAAGCGCCATCATGTTTAATCTGCAGGAGCCCTACTTTACCTGGCCGCTGCTGGCAGCCGGCGGCGCTTATGCCTATCAGTTGACGGACGGACACTATGATGTCAAAAACACCGGCGTTGATAATGCCGGAGCCAAAGCCGGCATGCAGTTCCTGGTCGATCAGGTCAAAGCCAAGGTCCTGAACGCCGATACGGATTACTCCATTGCCGAAGCCGCTTTTAATAAAGGCCAGACGGCAATGACCATTAACGGCCCCTGGGCCTGGAGCAATATCGATAAGAGCGGTATTCACTACGGCGTCGCGCCGCTGCCGACGTTAAACGGCAAGCCCACCAAACCTTTTGTTGGCGTACTCAGCGCCGGGATCAATGCGGCCAGCCCGAACAAAGAGCTGGCTAAAGAGTTTCTGGAAAACTATCTGTTAACGGATGCCGGCCTTGAGGCCGTGAACAAAGATAAACCGCTGGGTGCGGTGGCGCTGAAGTCCTTCCAGCAAAAGCTGGAGAAAGACTCGCGTATTGCCGCCACCATGAACAATGCACAACGCGGTGACATTATGCCCAACATCCCACAGATGGCTGCGTTCTGGTACGCCATGCGCACCGCCACCCTTAACGCGCTGAGCGGCCGTCAGTCCGTTGATGCCGCGCTCAAGGATGCGCAGTCACGTTTAAGCAAGTAAATCGTTCAGCGCAGGCCAGTTTGCTGGCCTGCAAACCTGCCGTTAAGGAAATCGGGTCATGTCAGAAAAACCGCAAACGGGACGGCATCGTTCTGTGTTGAAAGGCGCACTGGTGGGCATCTGTTGTTTGCTGGTCGGTTATTTACTGGTGCTGATGTATGCTCAGGGGGAATACCTGTTTGCCCTGCTGGCGCTGGTCATAAGCGGGCTGGGCATCGGGATTTATGCCAATCGCAGGGCCTACGCCTGGCGTTATGTTTATCCCGGCATGGCTGGAATGATGTTATTTGTCTTGTTCCCTCTGGCCTGTACCGTGGGCATTGCCTTTACCAACTACAGCAGCACCAATCAGTTGACCCAGGAGCGGGCGCAGCAGGTTTTACTCAGCAGACAATATCAGGACGGCGCAGGCCTGAATTTCAGCCTGCTTCCCGAAGGCGATCGCTGGCGGCTGGTGCTTAGCGAGGGATCGAACAGTCAGACCTGGGTATCACCGCTCTTCTCCTTCGACACTGCGGGCCCATTAAAGATGGTGAGCGCACCTGATCCAGAGGGAGAACGGGCAAACTTACGTGTCATCACCACACATCGCCAGGCACTGGCAAAACTCCGTGCCGTGCTGCCTGACGGACGTGAACTGGTCATGAGTTCCTTGCGTCAGTTTTCAGGGACGCGCCCGCTCTATGTGGTAACGGATCATCAGACGTTAAGAAACCAGCAAAGCGGCGTGAGCTATCGCGCCAATCCGGATACCGGCTTTTATCAGGTGATTGACGCAAAGGGCCAGTGGGGAGAAGAACGTCTGAGTCCCGGATTTACCGTGGGCGCGGGCTGGCAGAACTTTATTCGCGTGTTCACCGACGAGGGGATTCAAAAGCCGTTCCTGGCCATCTTTGGCTGGACGATGATTTTCTCTTTGCTGACCGTGGTGTTAACGGTGGCGGTGGGCATGGTGCTGGCCTGCCTGGTGCAGTGGGAGGCGTTAAAAGGCAAAGCCGTTTACCGGGTGATGCTGATCCTGCCTTATGCCGTGCCCGCCTTTATCTCCATCTTGATCTTCAAGGGATTATTCAACCAGAGCTTTGGCGAAATCAACGTCATGCTTAACGCCCTGTTTGGCAGTAAACCGGCGTGGTTCAGCGATCCTACGCTTGCGCGTGCCATGCTGATCACCGTGAATACCTGGCTGGGTTATCCCTACATGATGATTTTGTGCATGGGGCTGCTGAAAGCGATTCCCGAGGATTTGTACGAAGCCTCTGCGATGGACGGTGCCGGGCCGCTACAAAACTTTTTCCTGATTACGGTACCGCTGCTGTTAAAACCGCTGACGCCGCTGATGATTGCCAGTTTTGCCTTCAATTTTAATAACTTTGTGCTGGTGCAGCTACTGACGAATGGTGCACCCGACAGGCTCGGCACGACCACGCCTGCGGGTTATACCGACCTGCTGGTGAACTACACCTGGCGTATTGCTTTTGAAGGCGGTGGCGGGCAGGACTTTGGTCTGGCAGCGGCTATCGCCACGCTGATTTTCCTGCTGGTTGGCGCACTGGCGGTGATCAATCTGAAAGCCGTGCGGATGAAATTCGACTAAGGAGTCATGATGGCGATGGTACAACCCAAATCGCAGAAGTTACGTCTGTTTATGACGCATCTGCTGCTGCTGGCGTTTATTGCGGCAATATTGTTTCCCTTACTGATGGTGGTGGCGATTTCGCTGCGCGCGGGAAATTTTGCCACCGGCAGTATTATTCCGGAACATATCTCCTGGGAACACTGGCGGCTGGCGCTGGGCTTCAGCGTTCAGCATGCTGACGGCTCAGTTACGCCGCCGCCCTTTCCTGTTTTGCTGTGGCTGTGGAACTCGGTCAAGATCGCGGCTATCAGCGCAATGGGCATTGTGGCGCTGTCCACCACCTGCGCCTATGCCTTTGCCCGGATGCGCTTTAAAGGGCGTGAGAGCCTGTTAAAAGGGATGCTGATTTTTCAGATGTTCCCGGCGGTGCTGTCGCTGGTTGCGCTTTATGCCCTGTTCGACCGTCTCGGGCAATATCTGCCGTTTGTGGGTTTAAATACCCATGGCGGCGTGATCTTCGCCTATCTTGGCGGCATCGCGCTGCATGTCTGGACGATAAAAGGCTATTTCGAAACCATTGATAGCTCGCTGGAGGAAGCGGCGGCGCTGGATGGCGCAACGCCCTGGCAGGCTTTCCGGCTGGTTTTACTCCCGTTATCGGTGCCCATTTTAGCCGTGGTGTTTATTTTGGCGTTTATCGCTGCGGTAACGGAAGTCCCGGTGGCCTCACTGCTGCTGCGTGACGTCAACAGTTACACGCTGGCCGTGGGCATGCAGCAATATCTTAATCCGCAAAACTATCTGTGGGGCGATTTTGCCGCAGCCGCCGTTCTCTCTGCCATTCCTATTACCCTGGTGTTCCTGCTGGCGCAACGCTGGCTGGTTAACGGCCTGACCGCCGGCGGCGTGAAGGGCTGATCGCGTCATCCTTCCCCTTTCAAGGGGATAATGCGAACATTGGCGGCCCGTCATGGCCGCCTTTTTTCAATCTTCACTGACCAGATCGTCGTAGACCGCCCGCAAGCGCATGCGCAGATACAGTACGGCTTTATGCTTGCGCGACAGCAAGGTCTGAACACTGACGCCGGTTAATTCTGACAGCGCATTATAGCTGATTCCCTGCAGCTCCGTTTGGTCAAACACCTCATACTGCGCGGGCGGAAGTTCGGCTAGCGCCGCCTCCAGCGCGTCCCAGAGTAGCGCCCTGAGGTAATCATCTTCAGGGGTTTGCGGAATGCCAAACAGGGTTTCAGCCAGTTCGCTTTCAACCCCATCCTCGTCGTTTTTCATGTAGCTGGCAAGTGGCAACTCCCGCTTCTTACGCGCCCGATCCGTCATTTCATTGCGTGCCGCCCGAAACAGCCAGGCGGAGATATTCTCAACCGGCTGTTCCACGCCGATCAGCTGACAGGTAATTTCCTGCAAAATATCGTCAGCCTCCTCCCGTGCTGGGGTACGGGCACGAATAAATCGCTGGAGTTTCGTTCTGCAGAGCGTAAGCGCTTTGACCCACGATGAGGCTTGCGATGCGCTGGCCTTCATCGTCTACTCAGTCCGGGCAGCATGATTGTCATCTGACGACGGAGGCTGTTCGTCCCGGCGTTTATCACGGCAGTGTTGCCCCCGATGGCCAAAACCTTCCCGACGTTGCTTCATAAATGCGTCTCGTTGTTCCGGTGTCATCTGCATCCAGCGTTCATGCATACGACGCCGGGCATGGCCAAACATTCCCGGCCTGATACCCAAGCCGCCAAACAGAATCCGGCACATTAGCAACAACCCTGCGGCCTGCCAGAAACCGATCGTTTTAACCCCGATAAGCGCGGGCAGCAAGGCATTCCACAGTGACATGACCAGCAGACATAGTGCGACAATAAAAACGGCACCCACTATCAACGGCTTCGCCAGTCGGTTTCTGCCCCTGGCACGGGCATGGCGGAACGAAGGGTGATCAAAATCTCTCATATCAGGATGACCTCATCAGTGATAAACACACGTTTGTGATGAGGTAGACGAATGAGCCAGCATAATATTGCTGACGGCGGAAAAAAAAGTGATGGCATTCACGTGTTGTGCGGGTGACGGAGATAACACAGCGGTGCCGGTGAGCGAATATTCACCGGCACCGAGTACCTGATGCGGTCAGGAAGGCATCACGCGCCCTCTTTATTGTGACATTGTCACGTCAGGATTTACTGGCCTGCCCGGGCATAATTTTTTCAACGGCCTTTCCCTCCAGCGCGGCCTTTACGACGGTGAAAACGTCGGTATTATCGATGTAATCGCCCTGATTGTAACCGACATAGTTGGCATAGCCCGCGTCGTTACCGCGCACGCGTTCGGAGAAGGCTTCAGCGCCCACACCTTTTGCCCACAGCGGAACCAACGCGTTAGCGTGATTGCCGGTGGGACGGAAAGACACGCCTGGCATGGCGCCTTTGCCGTTATTGATGACGGGTTCAAATGCGCGAGTCTGCGCATCCGGCCCCATCGGCATGCCGTTATCATGATCCGTGGTAACAATCAGCAAGGTCTCGTTCCAGTTGCTGTTTGTCTCGACCCATTCAATGACAGAGGCCACGGCGTGATTAAAATCGGCGCTTTCTTCAATCAGACGGCCGTATTCAACGCCCACACAGTTGGGGTTATACGTGTTGCCCCAGTCTCCTTTACCACTGCAGGCATTGCTGGTATGGGCAGACCAGTCGGTTGCCCCACCTTCGACCATCATAAAGAAGCCGTTCGGATTTTTGCTCAGATGCTGAATCGCGCCACGGGTCATCAGGTTCAGCGTTGGCACCGTGGTAATCAATGCATCGCCTGATGGATTCGCCGCATCTTTACCAACAAATTCACCCTGCCGGCCCTGCTGTAACGTTCCGTTGGGGGCGACGTTGGGCGATCCCAGCAGCGGGCCATCATAGTTCAGCGAGCCGTTAGCCAACTGGGTAAACGCCTCCGTGCTGCGCACAATTTTCCACGGCTGACCGCCCGCTGGCGCCAGCTTACCCGCGCGGAGTAAATCCCATTCGGTTTGCGCCAGATAAAGGTTCGCATCTTTGCCACAGCCGGCGGTGGACTCATTTTTCGCCAGATGCTGACAATCCGTTCCATTTACGTTGAAGCCCGGCAGTCCGTTTCCCATAATCACGTCGAGCTTACCGGCGGTGAGCATTTGTCTGGCGATCGCGTGATAATCATTACGGGAAGCATTCTGCGCACCAAAGGCCGCTGGCGTGGCGTGCGAGAACGGCACACTGGTGACGACGCCCGTGGCCTTCCCCTGTGCCCTGGCTGTCAGAGTAATGAAGTCGACCGGTTTACCCATGTTATCGACGTTGATGGCATTGTTATAGGTTTTTACCCCGGATGCCAGCGCGGTGCCCGCCGCCGCACTGTCAGTAGGATTGATGGCCAGATATTCGTAACCCTTAAAGGGCAGTTCTTTGCTCTCGGTTTTTGTCGTGTCCCAGGCTTTCTGCGGGTCATAATTAACAAGGGATTCATTGCTGTGTGTGGCTTTTTTCGAGGCGTTGAGTGGATAGGTTGTCATGGCATACTTTACCGGGAATCCAGCATAAGGCGTTTTATCGCGCCCACCGTACTGCCAGTATGCGGTGGCATCCCATGTTCCCCAGCCTGCACCATCGTTAATCATGACAATGACGTTTTTCGCTTTGATGGCGTCGGCAAACGCAGAGGCACTGAGGGTCAGACCGCCCAGAGCCAGCAGGCACAGAGGAAGTTGACGCAGGGAAAACACAGCAGAGGAAGGGTGAAGACGAGGTTGACGTGGCATAAAACTCTCCATAATGATGACAGCGACCGCCTGAAAAAAGAAACAGGTTTCAAAGGATGTCGAAAGATGTCTTTTTGTTACTCCGTGGCTGTGCAGTATTGGGATGCGTTGTGACAGTTTTATGAAAATCCTGTGCCGATGGACGAGAGAATTCCCTAAGGCAAATTTCATCACGGGTAAGCCTGTTACTTATCAACCTGTTACCTGAACAATGCGGCTGATTTCAATTTTTTCAATTAATGTAAACGTCTGTCAGCCCAACGCCGCGCGCCCTTTTATCCCACTGTGCTGTTCTTGCTGGCTTGATTGTTAAGTTCGTGTTGGCATTTTGTATCCAGATTTCACAACCTGTAAGCAGACACAAAAAACCTTCCATATTTCAGCTCAAGTGTGGCTGAAGCTTTCATAAGCATCTGATTAGCAAGAAAAGCCAAATTCGTTAACCGGAAAATGTATTTTATAACTTTTGCCGACAGTCCTTAACATGACCGCGTTAATCGAACTCATGGCGAATGAATTAAAAAATCGATGGCGCTCAACAGGCGCGTGATGCCGTAATTTCAGATATTCAGGAGCACGAAAATGAAAGCACTTGTTCAGGATATTTTGTCTATCTTCTCTCCTCAGACCGTTAGCCCTGTGTTTATCCGTACAGGTTTGTCTCAGGATGAAAAAAATGCCATCAAGCCGATGGGCGTGACAACCGTCACCTGGGCGACATCGATGGAAGAAATCACGGATGCCCTGCTGCGCAAAGCAACGGAGGCCGGTGCTGTGGGCTATCACATTACCCACGTTGATTCCCATAAACCGGGTAACGATCAGCAGCATATTCTGGAAGCCACCGCGACGCTGTATGCGCTTGACGAGAAGGCGTTGCAGAGAGCTTGATTGTGACCGATCACTCTTCGCAATGCGTTATTAGCCACCCTGAACCCTGCTGTTATCTTCGGCAATAACAGCAGGGGTTCCCGTTTTCCCCTGCTTACGCAACGTTATCTCATTTTTTTCAGGCCGTGATCGCTTTACATATTCTGCCTGATCTTCACGTTTCTTATGTATGCTGTAACTAAATAAGACTGTTCAATAAATTGTTACGCTGCCAGAAGTACGCGTTTGCTCATCAGCCACTATAGTTTTCAACACACTTTCCCCCTGCGCCGACAATGAGGTTTTTATGAGCAAGCTCTTTTCCCCTTTCTCTCTGGGTGAGTTAACCCTGGATAACAGGATAGTCATTGCGCCAATGTGTCAGTATTCGGCTGATGAAGGCAGTGCGACCGCCTGGCATCGTATTCATCTGGGCCACCTTGCCTTATCGGGTGCAGGCTTGTTGATTATTGAAGCTACCGCCGTTGAGGACATCGGCCGGATCACCTATGGCGATTTAGGCTTATGGGACGATGAAACAGAAACGGCGCTGAGCGAGGTTCTGCAGGATATTCGTCAGTACTCCGATATGCCGATCGGCATTCAGCTCGGCCATGCCGGGCGTAAAGCATCCTGCACCGTTCCCTGGGAAGGTGGCGAACAGATTGCGCCTCAGGATGGCGGCTGGCAAACCCTGGCCCCTTCTGCCCTGTCGTTCAGTGATGGCGAGCATCTTCCGCTGGAGATGCAGGCCAGCGATCTCGAGCGCGTTAAAAATGCTTTTGTCGCAACGGCAAAACGCGCGGTTCGTCTGGGAATAGAATTAATTGAAGTTCACGCCGCGCATGGCTACCTGCTCCACCAGTTTCTCTCTCCCTTATCCAACAAGCGAAGTGATGAATACGGCGGCTCGCTGGAAAACAGAATGCGTTATCCCCTGGAAGTGTTTCATGCGGTACGTGAAGCCGTACCCGCAGAGATTCCGGTTGGGGTGCGTATTTCGGCCAGCGACTGGGTAGAAGGCGGATGGGATGTCGGCCAGTCCATTGCCTTCTCTAAGCAGCTTGAATCCCTGAACTGTGCTTACATCCATGTATCCAGCGGCGGATTATCGGAACAACAGCAGATTAAGGTCGGGCCAAATTACCAGGTTCCTTTTGCACGCGACATCCGCCAGCAGATTGGCATTCCGGTGATTGCGGTAGGCTTAATTACCGAGCCACAGCAGGCTGAAGATATTTTGCAACAGGAGGAAGCCGACCTGGTCGCCCTGGCGCGCGGCATGTTGTATAACCCACGCTGGCCATGGCACGCCGCGGCCGAATTCAATGCCAATGTCAAAGCACCGCCGCAGTATCTGCGCTCAGAACCCCATGGCGCGAAAGGAACGCTGACGCAGGACGAATAACTGACCCTGGCCGCAACCAGGTTGCGGCCTTAACGGTTAGCCTGCTGGTGACACTGTAGCAGCGCCAGATGCGGACCTGACAGGGGCTGACGTTCAGGCGGAAACTGCTGCGCAACCGGTGCCATCGAACTCTGTGCCAATACCACCCGCTCTGCGCCCTGCTGCCAGGCATGTTCCACCGCTGTACGTACGCAGTGAAAATATCCCGCTCCATCTCCCGCTTTAAAGCGTTGCCAGGCTTCGGGAATCAGGCGGATCTCCGGCGTTTGCCCGTCGGTACAGAACAGCGCACGCGTTGCGCCAAGCGTGGATTCTGCCGCACAGAGCACCACCGTTTTCTTTGCGCTCTGATGCACGGCTTTTGCCAACATGCCGTCGGTACGCCAGACAGCGCAGGGTTGTCGGGATGAGGTAAAGGCTTCGGAAACCGGCCCTAATGTCGAGCAGGTGATCAGAATGACATCGAAGTGCGGTTGCAGATCCCGTAACAGAGCAACCAGCCGCTCGTGCAGTCCTGCGGTCAGGCCGCCGCTGGCTTCAGCTTCAGCCAGCAGGTGCGGCATGACCAGATGGCTGAGCTGCAGATGGCCCAGCTCAAGCTGACGGGCAGCATCGTCAAAAATGGCGATATTGCTGGCGGCGGTATGTAAGCAGGCAATATTGATCACGTGTTGGCTCTTAGGCTGAAAGATGTCCCTCATCATGCCACGCGTTTACCCGGCCACCAAGCCCTTGCCAGCCTGACATATTGGCGGTTTTGCGCCAGTCGCTCACGTTAACCGCACGCTCACTACTTGCCCCCTGTGACGTCAGGCAGGTTCAAGGGATGAGGCTGAAAAAGAGGACTACAATCGCCAGGTGCCGTGCTGAAGCACCGTACGATAACCGTCTTTATCCTGGAAGGTGGCGCCGTTTTCCGCCCAGTAGGGATTAAACGATGATACGCGCGTAAAACCTGCGCGGGTCAGACTGAGGCAGCGTTGCTGCCAGTCCGTTTCACTGGGCAAATACAGCACCAGAAGATCCTCGGCTGTTGAAGCCGGTTTGACGGGATGGTGATGGCATTGGGTAAATTCCAGATGCCAGGAAAGGGTTTCATCGCCCAGCATCACCCCACTAAATCCCTCGTGATCGGTGAATTCCCCAATGGGCATCAGGCCCAGGCCCGAACAGTACATTGCGCTGCTCTCGGCTAAATCCGTAACGGGTCGGGCAATACGCAATTGCTGAATCGTCATCTCTTTTCCTCGTCGGGTAAACGCGCTAATAATATGCCATTCAGATGGCCTTACACTGAGGTTTATAGTGCATCTTCAGACCCCGCGTTTATTGCTCAGAGCTATGCGCCCTTCCGATGACAAGGATCTGTTCAGGATTTACGGTGATCCCGCGACCAATACGTTTAACCCGGCAGGCCCTTATCCTGACCTGGCTCACGCGCAAAAGGTGCTGGCCGACAGACTGCGATCGTACCAGCGTTATGGCTATGACAGCTGGGCGATAGCAACCCAGGATGCACCGGATACCCTTATCGGTTTCGGCGGGCTGAGCGTTCGCATTCACGGTGACGAAATCATTCATAATCTTGGCTATCGGTTTGCCACCAGCGCATGGGGTAAGGGCTACGCTACGGAGCTGTCGCGCTTTGCGCTGGAGTATGGTTTTCGCGAACTGGGGTTGGATATGATATCAGCCCGGGTAAGAAGCCATCATCAAGCCTCTATCCGCGTGCTGGAAAAAACCGGGTTGCGATTTCTTAAAGAGATTCATGATGTGGATAATGCGCCGCCCAGTCTGTTTTATTCGATCACACAGCAAGCATGGCAGGCGCTGGTGGCAGCAGATAATGCGGCTGATATTCACGCTCGTTGCCTTTGCAATGACGCACAGCGCCTTCCCTGACCATCAGGCTCAAAGCGGCCCGTCTCAATAAAGCCTTTCTTTTTGTTAAAGGCAACCCCCTGATGATTCTGTTCATCAACATCAAGTTGATTAACGCCCTGATCATGACTGGCCTGTTGCAGGAGTAATGTGTATCTCCCCCACGGGATGGCATCGACAAAGCGCATCTCTGCAAAATTTCCACTGGCTCTGGTAAACCCGATGATTGAGCCGTCATGACTACAGACGGAATACTCACTGACCCGAACCATAAAGGACTGGCTGGACAGAACGACAGATATGAAGTGGGCCAGTATAGATGCGGAGCGGCAGGTATCGTGATGATAAAGCCGAAGGAAAACGCAGGATGATTAAATCTCGCTAATTATAATTAAGCAAACATTAACTTTTTCAGCCCCTTAGTGCCCTTTTATATGGAATTTCGCGCCGGAACTCCATATAATTTATTAATAATGGTTAAGTATAAGGGTCTCTGATGCAACTTATAAAAACTGAATACTCTCTCAATTCCGGTTATCCGATTGTCAGGCGCACGCTGAAGGACAAAAAGAAACGAGTGGAACAACCTGGTTTCGGTCCTGAGTCTTGCTGTGCAGTAGTCGAGTACAGGCTTCGGGGGAATATTCGTTATGCGTTCGGAAACAGTCGGATGCAGGTAAGCATGCCACCAGGAATCTATACCCATAACTGGGTCAGGCTACATGGCGAAATGGCGGCGCTAGTTGCCGCGATAGACCGCATCGAGCGCTATTCCACCGATGATGTAATACCCATCACGGCTGCCTATATTGAATTGCGGCCCTGCGAGGCCAATTGTATGCAGGCACTGCGTAATATTCTGCCTGAGGATGCTCGCGTCTATTACTCTTTTGAACATCCCGCTCAGGTTGACGAATGGAAAGTAAGTGCCAACGAGCTTTGTCGCGTTTGAAATTTTCCACCAAAACATTTTCCGGGCAAATCAGAAACGATATCCCCATAATTTATGGTGACGTAGTGGGTGAATGAAAACGCAGACATTTCCATTAAGAGCTACCCCGCTGGTTGCTCTCAGACAAAATTGCACTGAATTCATGTCCGCTCTGTGTCAAGAGCGGACATGACTAAAATCGCGATGTATTTTCAATGAGAGTAGGTCACGACCGCCATATTAAGCCAGCTGAATTCTTTTAGAAATCATGCCAGCGACGTAGTAACGACCTGTTATTATACAAATTGCCAATTAACACAGCGCCATTGACCTGTTTGGAAACCTTGTCCTTAACTTAGTACAGTGTTTTATTTTCTCTAGCGAATAATATAATTCTTTCTCTTTCATATTAATTACCTTCAAATTCCTCAAGACCAAGAAAACAATTTAACCACATAATATTAAAAGAAAAAATAAAATGGTCCCATTTTTTTATTGGATACAAATTGTTAAAAATGAAAGTTAGTGAAACAGATTTTTACATTTATCCCTCCGGACTCGACGAATAAAGAATCACTTATTCAATGTATTTCGCCGAAGTTTCCGTCCACACTGTTGCATCATTAGCAATTTGAACGGCACGTCATATACTTTATGCATATTCTCATTCGGAATATAAAAAGATTTCAATTTATGGCAGCGCAAACGGCCCTGTGAGGGCGTCTGTGCAAGGAGAAAGTATTATGGATCAAACCGCATTTTTGATCGGGTTTTCGGTCATGGCACTTGCGTCATTGGTGATTTATGCCTCAGGCAAAAAAATATTCCCCCTCCGGCATCATACGTTAATGCATGCCTCGGTCCCTTTTATTGCGGCAACCGCTTATCTGGCAATGGCATTTGGTTTCGGTAATCTGGCGACCGAAAGTGGCAGCATCGTTTATCTCGCCCGCTATGCTGACTGGTCCGTCACTACACCTGTATTACTGGCGGGGCTGGTTATGGTCGCCTTTCATGAACAGAGTAAACCGGGTGAGATGGGTGGTTTTTTAACGGCTATCATCATTCTGGATGTGATGATGATTATTACCGGTCTGGTCTCTGCACTGGCGACAACGTTCGCCGCAAAATGGGTGTGGTATCTCTGGTCCTGTGCTGCGTTTCTTGGCGTGGTTTACCTCCTGTGGGGACCGCTGCGTACGATTGCCGCTGGGCGCGGCAGGGCGATGGCGGTCGCTTACAACAAAAACGTCGCATTGCTGACGGTGGTCTGGTTTATCTACCCTATCGTTTTCCTTGTCGGTCCGGAAGGATTAAAAGTCATCACCGACCCTGCGTCCGTATGGGCATTCCTGGTTCTTGATATCATCGCCAAGGTGTTTTACGCCTTTTACGCTGCATCCAGTCTTGAAAAAGCGCTGCGCCATTCCACATCAGATGGTGCTGTGCGGGTATGAGTCTGCGGCAAACTGCCAGCTGGACAGGACTGTGGGGGGCAGCGCTGGCTGCCTCTTTCAGTCCGCTGCGCGTACAGTTAATGTTTGCCATAGTAGCAATAGGTGTGATTGGCATGGCACACGGTGCCAGCGATCTGGCAATAGTAAAACGCGGGCGTAAGTTGCCATTCCTGGCGGCTTATGGCGTGATCATCCTGCTTTGCCTGTTCTGGTGGCACTGGTCGCCGGCACTGGCATTACCCGGTTTCTTGCTGGCATCTGCGCTGCATTTTGCCCTTGAGGATGCGCCAAAGGGAGGGATGTCAGAGCGCCTTGCCAGAGGAGTCAGCATGATAGCGACCCCAGCCTTCTTCCACCTGCGAGAATACAACATCATCCTTCACCAGGCAGGACTGACACCCTCACTGCTCAGTTCCGTGACGTTTTTCATGGCTAACGCGGGCGCACTTTGTACCCTTAGCCTGGTTATCACCGGATTGATTCGTCACGATGTGCGGCTCATTACCGGAACGCTGGCCTTGCTGATCCTTCCACCTTTTGTCGGCTTTTCCATGGGTTTTTTAATTCTGCATGCCCTGCCGCAAACCCGGTTACGTCGAATTCAGTTGGGTTATGCTCATTACACAGGTTACCTTTATGCGACCTGGCCGGTGCTTTTAGCGGCAATTCTGCTGGCGGCCGTGACAACCTGTATCATGTACCCCTCTAGTGACGCAGACATTAAATCGCTATTTGCTGCGCTCGCATCTCTCGCTATTCCTCATATGCTGATTACTCCGTACTTTGAGCCAGGTAACAGTGAATAATCTCAGAAGTAACAGGTACGCTTCGCAGTAAGCAGAGAGTTAACTGGCGTCAGCATATAAATGTCCGGTTTTGAGACATGATAACCAGGGGGTATCACTTTTCGATGTAACCACTGCGCGCGTTTCAGCGTTCCCCTGAATATCTCCAGGCCACGGCTCTGAACGTGTGCGTAATGACGGCGTAAGATTATGCCTCAGGAATTATGCAGCGGCAAAAGCGGTCAACGTGAGGGAGATGAGTGGGAAAAACGAGTATTGGGGTTCAGCCTGGCAGTCGTAGGGCATCAGTTCCCGGCTTTAGGGCCGAATAAAATACGAAGGAGTTCACAGTAGTGCTGCTCTTCTTCTGCACTTCCTGCCAGTTCCAGGCGACGGACAAGCTTGCTACAAATGGCCGTGCGGTTCAGGCTTTTTCCTGCGCGAAGGATTTCTGACGCAATGCTTCCCAGCGTTTCCTGCTGAGTAGGCAGTGACGCACTGTCGAAGTAGCGTGCAATGGCGCTCATGGCGTCGGGCTTGGAGGCGTTTTTGTACAATATCAGCTCTGGGAACGCGATTTAAGGGTTTACTGTTACTTGTTTATAAAGTTGTAGGCTTGATATCAGCTGTTGAAGTGTATTTTAGGAAACGATCGTTCTCTTTAGCAAAACGTGCCTTTACGCAATATGATTTAATCCCCTTTACCGAATCGTAAATGATCCCTGGCTTTACTGTGCAGGTAAACCCTGGACGGAATATCCGAAGATGAGCCATGAGTGAGTCAATACATATGAATTAGCAAATATGTTATTGACTCGCCGTAGACAGACAGCAACAATGTCTTCTGTTCCGTAATCAGGAGTCAGCATGCCTCAACTTCAGCCTCTTCAGCTTTTCAAAAATTTTTCGGATGAAACACGCCTCAGTCTGGTACTGCTGTTGCGTGAAAAAGGCGAGCTTTGCGTCTGTGAACTCACGTCAATCCTGAGGCAAAGTCAGCCTAAAATTTCACGGCATCTGGCACTGCTCAGAGACAGTGGTCTGCTTATTGACAGGCGTGACGGCAAATGGATTCATTATCGGTTGTCACCACACATGCCCGCATGGGCTGCTATGGTGATCGAGCAGGCTTACCTGTGTCAGCGCGATGACATTCTGCAACTCAGCCAGCAGGCTGAAAGGAATAACGCGACCACCAACGGCAAGCCTGTCTGCATTTAAAAATTTACTCAAACACATATGATTTTTCATATCTGTTTGCAGGGCTGTCTTACGTCCTGTTTACCAGACTTTGTATTAAAAGGAAAAAGTATGTTTCTGGCAGGCGCTATATTCGTCTTGACACTGGTACTGGTTATCTGGCAGCCAAAAGGGCTGAGTATTGGCTGGAGTGCTGTTATCGGGGCTGCGCTGGCCCTGCTGACGGGCGTAGTGCATTTCGGCGATATTACGGCCGTCTGGCAGATCGTTTGGAACGCGACGGCCACGTTTATCGCGGTGATTATCATCAGCCTGCTGCTCGATGAATCTGGTTTTTTTGAGTGGGCTGCCCTGCACGTTTCCCGATGGGGTGGCGGTAAAGGCAGGCTGCTGTTCACGTATAGTGTTCTGCTGGGTGCGGCAGTGGCGGCCTTGTTTGCGAATGACGGGGCGGCACTGATCCTGACGCCTGTTGTCATTGCCATGCTGTTGGCGCTGGGCTTCAGCCCCGGCGCAACGCTGGCGTTTGTGATGGCGGCAGGTTTTATCGCTGACACATCCAGCCTGCCACTCATCGTATCGAACCTGGTTAACATCGTGACGGCGGACTTTTTTAAGCTGGGATTCAGCGAATACGCGTCTGTCATGATGCCGGTCAACATGGCATCCGTGGCGGCCACGCTGGTTATGCTTCACTTCTTCTTCCGTAAAGACATCCCGATCGCGTATGACATGGCAAAACTAAAGGTACCACGGGAAGCCATTCGTGACGTGCGAACCTTTAAAGCCGGATGGCTGGTTCTTTGTCTGTTGCTGACCGGTTTTTTTGCTCTGGAGCCGCTCGGCGTTCCGGTCAGTCTGGTTGCTGCGGTAGCGGCATTTATTCTGTGGCTGGTTGCCCGTAAAGGACAGGTGATTGATACTCGTAAAGTCCTGAAAGGCGCGCCCTGGCAGATCGTCACCTTCTCGCTGGGTATGTATCTGGTGGTTTATGGCCTGCGCAACGCCGGACTGACGGATTACCTCTCGTCCGCCCTGAACGGGTTTGCAGAGCATGGTGTATGGGGCGCCACATTCGCTACCGGTTTCCTGACGGCCTTTCTGTCATCGGTGATGAACAACATGCCTACCGTCCTGATTGGCGCACTGTCCATTGATGGCAGCACGGCTGAGGGTGTGGTGAAAGAGGCGATGATTTACGCCAATATCATCGGTTGCGATCTTGGCCCGAAAATCACCCCCATCGGCAGCCTGGCGACCCTGCTGTGGCTACACGTTCTGGCGCAGAAAAATATCACCATCAGCTGGAGCAACTACTTCCGCGTGGGCGTTGTGATGACCCTGCCGGTACTTTTTGTCACGCTGGCGGCGCTAGCCCTGCGTCTTTCTGTTTAACCTATACAACGTGACTGCGCCAGCGCAGCCCCGTAACGGAGTGCCATTTATGACTGACATCACCATTTACCACAACCCGGCCTGTGGGACGTCGCGTAACACCCTGGCGCTTATCCGCAACGGTGGCGTGGAGCCGACAGTGATTTTATATCTGGAGACGCCCCCCTCCCGCGACGAGCTTAAAAAACGGATAGCGGATATGGGGATCCGCGTGCGCGATCTGCTGCGCAAAAACACAGAGCCGTATGAACATCTGGGGCTGGCCGAAGATCGGTTCAATGATGATGAACTGCTGGATGCTATGCTGGCTCATCCTGTCCTCATCAACCGTCCGATAGTCGTGACGCCGCTCGGCACAAGGCTCTGTCGTCCGTCTGAGGCCGTTCTGGGCATTCTGCCTGAGCCACAGAAGGGAGCGTTTACGAAAGAGGATGGCGAAAAAGTTATTGATGAGTACGGCAACCGGATCGGTCACTGATTTTTCAGCGTTTTGCCGACAAGCAGCAAAAACATAGCCGACGCTTTGTCCCGTATTTACCCTGTGGCGCACGACAAAACAACCCGATTCGCCATTTCAGGCAGAGGCGTTCGGTTAGGCATTCGTCGCCATCTGTGCCACCAGCCCCATCCGGTAACCGATATCGCTAAAGAGAGTGAAATTGGCCCCCCGTGACGGTGACGGATACCGGTGCCCTCCTCCCCGGCAGACAGCAAAGCCCGCCGAAAAGGAACGTTTACGCTTGGGTACAAGTCACGGGGCCACTCACCTGAAAAGGATGCCCGTAACGGCTTCACGATGATGGCCGCGAACGTCGGACGGCATTGTCGGCTCTGTCTTCTGCAATACTGATATCCGACGAGCACGGCACGCCACTGTAACGCTGATCGTCAGCCCAGCACATCCTCCACACAGGCTTTAAACACTTTCACCCCCAGCGCCAACGCATCGCGGTCAAAATGCATCTCCGGATGATGCAGGCCGGGCGTCAGGTTGGCGCCCAGTCCCCAGAAGCCGCCTTTGATTTGAGGCCGAAGACGCAGATAGTGGAAGAAATCTTCACTGCCTGGTGTCGATTTAGCCGCGGTGAGGCCGGTTTCGCCAAACACACTGCGGATAGCACGTGTGATGACCGCTGTTGCCTCGTCATGGATAATCGCGGCGGGCATCTCTTTCAGAATGCGAATTTCCGCGCGCGCACCATACGCGGCGGCGCTGCTCTCAATCGCGCGTATCACCTGGGGTTTGAGGCTATCCATCGCTTCGTTCTCTGCGGCGCGCAGATCCCAGCACACCTGCGCGCGATCAGGAATCGAGTTGGTCACGCCCGCATCGCAGAGAAAACGCGTCGCTTTCGCGCTCCATGTCAGCGAGGGCGCAAGATGAATGCCGTTTACCGCCTGCACCGCATGGGCGGCGGCATCCAGCGCGTTAACGCCTAAGTGCGGGCGCGCAGCGTGCGCCGCTTTGCCATGAAACACCACTTCCACCGTGGCGGACGCGGAGTAGTACATGGCCGGCACGGCCTGGCCCATCGGGCACTCCTCCAGCGGGCGCAGATGAAAGCCAAGCAACATATCAACATCATCCAACACGCCGCCTTCGGTCAGGGCTATCGCGCCGGTGCCTAACTCCTCAGCAGGCTGGAAAATCAGCTTCAGCCTGCCCTTTTTCACTCGCTCCTCAGCCATCACCTCCTGGGCCGTGGTCAATACGACGGTGGAGTGACCATCGTGCCCGCAGGTGTGGCGCGCCACATGTTTGCCGTCAATGATATGCCCCAGCGCATCCATATCGGCGCGCAGCGCTAAGGTCGGGCCGGGCTTACCGCTGTCCAGCACCGCGACAATACCGGTGGTGTTATTAACCTGGCGCGTGACCTGGTAGCCTGCCGCCTCCAGCACGCCCGCGATGTAGGCGGACGTCTTGTACTCTTCGAACCCCAGTTCCGGGATCTGGTGCAGGTAATTAAAGTGCTCAAGTGTAGGTGACACGTCTTACTCCTTAAGGCTCAGGCAATAACGCGCATAATCAACATGGCGATTACGGCATTGAGAATGCTGACCGCCATCAGTAGCGGCCAGTACTTTTTCGGTACATCGGCCACGCCCAGCAGGCGCCCCATGTACTGGAGTTGCGAACCCATCAAAAAGATGGCGGGCGCAAGAATCGTGATCTGCCCGATATCAAGCTGGCCTTTGCTCAGCAGGCTGATGGCAACGCCGGTTCCGGCAGATGACGAGAGCCAGGCGGTTAACAACACGGTGATCGCCTCACCGGGCAGGCCGAATAGCCCCATCAGCGGTGCGCACACGTGGCCAATAATCTGCATCACCCCTAACAAATTAAGCATTTCGGCGATCACGTAGGCCATTAATACATTCGGCATCAAATTATTAATGGCAATATTAAAACCCTTGCGCGCACCAATTACGAAAATATCAAACGGATTACTGGAGACTTTTGCCTGATTACTCATTGTCGAAATCTCGCTTATAAACAGTATTTAATGCCAGTCGGACCACGGCTGCGCCAACGAATTTAAGCACAAACATTAAAACCAACGGAATAATAATCGGGATGGTGAGTGAAGCGAACATCGCCGAGCCGATAGAAAAATAGTTATTAATCAACCCGGCACCAGAGTATTGCCAGGATCCCATAATCACCACGTCTTTGCGGGTGATCTTTTTGCTGTCATAGAGCTCTTTCGTTAATGCCGCGCCGGCATCGGTACTTTGCAGGTCGGTAATCAGCGCAAGGCCGGTATAACCCGGAAGGCCGAGCAGTGGTTTTAACAGCGGCGTGAGTAATTTATGCGCTGCGCGGATCGCGCCATAATGGGTGAAGATTTCCAGCAGGCCAAGTGCCAGCATCACCGTGGGCACCAGCGAAAGCGCGAAGAGGAAACCCGCTTTGGCACTGATGCCGCCGCTGCCGATAAAGGTGTTGGTTTCCGGCGTCTTCATGGTGCCGAACGCGCCGCCAAGCGTGGTGAAATCAAACGCGCCCAGCCATGCCATGCCGTCAACCTTGAAAAAGAAGCCTGAAAAGACAAGCAGCACGATGACCAGTGAGATCCACGCGCCAGGCCCGACGTTCCAAGCCTCTGTGGCCTCTTTTTCTGGCTCATTCAGTGTTTTTGGTTCGCTCATATCATCTCTCTTTACATCTGTAAGGGAAAAGTCCTGATACTAAGCAGGATCCATGCCTGAATAGCCCAGCCGTAAAATAAATGCCTTTTATTAAGATTAATGGCGCAATAAAACCCCCTCGCTAAAACTCGCAAGAAATTTATTTTTTTTGCCGGGAATTGCTATTTCATTACGCCTGCTTCGAATCGCAACAAAGTATTCCCTCACCCTTTTGGGGCGCATTTTTGGTGCAATAAGAGCACTTTTACTTTTTTATTTACGCTCTCTCAACGCCTGGCCATTAATTTGATTATCACTATTTAAACGGCTTGATAAATAGCCATCAAATGATGTTATTGTTGCTCTCTGGTCAACAGTAACGAGGAAGTGTGGCAGATGTTCCAGGATAAACAGGTGGGTTATCTGTATGAAGTCGGTAACCAGGGCGGCATTCGCCGCGCGGCAGATATCCTCGGCGTTAACGCATCCGTGGTCAGCCGGCAGATTGCCCAGCTTGAACGTTCGCTGCAGCTTCCCCTGCTGGAACGGCGCGGGCGTAATGTGGTGTTGACCGAAGCGGGACGCCTGCTGGCGGCGGATTATTTTACCAGCCGTCAGCGGCGCGAAAAGCTGGAGAGTCAGCTTAAAGATCTGCGCCATATGCGCGGCGGGACGATTTCGGTGCGCATCGGCGGCGGCTTGATCACGGCGTTTATTGAGGGCGTCATGCGTGAGTTTGCCCAGTGTTACCCGCAGGTGTTTGTCGATATTGTCGTGGGCAGCATGCAGGAGATGATGAACGATATCGTTAGCGGCGAAGCGGATATGGCGCTGGCCTTTGGCCCGATCGGCACACCGGAGCTCAAGCGCCACAGCTTCCAGTGGGGGCCGATTTGTGCCGTCGTCGCGCCGCAGCACCCCATTGCCAATCGCGCCAGCATTACCATTGAAGAGTTGACCGCTCATCCGCTTATTGCCCTGACGGAGAACTTCGGCCTGCAGCGGCACATGAATGCGATGTTCAAAAGCCAGGGTTTGCAATTTCACCCGGCCTACCGATGCAACCTCTTCTCCACCGCCATGCACCTCAGCCAGGCAGGGCTCGGCGTCTCATTTATGACGGCCTACGCCGCTGCCGATCCCATTCGCCAGGGGGCGCTTGTCGCTGTTCCACTCGACCACCCGATCGCCAGTAGCGCCCAGTGTCACCTGCTACGGAACTCGGACAGGCGCTTTACGCCCGCAGCTCATCATATGTGGCGACTTCTGCACAATGCGTTTCGTGACAAATAAATATTGAGATCCCTGTCTTTACTGAAGGCCACATTTTTGAGATGCGTTCATGCTGCTGCATGCCTGTTGATAACAGATAGGTGCGCTTAACACCCAGCATCCACAGCGTCAGATAACAGACTGAACGTTATCCTGTAAATGTTGCTCCCGAGGTATTGAATGAAAAGTGCACATGACAGTTAACCTCAGGCTTCAGTTTGGCGACGCTGTGGGTCTGATGGTTATTTCTGTTGTGTCAACGTTTTCAGGCGCTTCAATAATGTGCCTTACGGCACGGGCAATATCCGCGGGTTTAAGGGCAACAGAACGGTAAGCGTCCATTGCCGCCATCGTTTCCGCATGGGTAATCGTCGACGCCAGTTCACTTTCTACCACCCCAGGATTGACATAGGTCACGCGGATTTTTGAGCTTTCCTGCCGCAGGCCATCAGAAATAGCCCGTACGGCGAACTTGGAAGCACAGTAGACCGCGGCAGTGGGTACGACAGAAAGGGCGCCAATCGAGCCAATATTGATTATCTGTCCGGAACCCTGCGCTTCCATCAACGGAAGTACGGCACCAATCCCCCACAGCACGCCCTTGATATTGACGTCAATGATGCGTTCCCATTCGTCCTGTTTTCCGGCTGCAAGCGGTGAAAGCGGCATAACGCCCGCATTATTGATGAGAACATCAACCCTGCCCCAGTTATCCAGCGCGGCCTGAACAAAAGCGGCCATAGATACCCGGTCTGTGACATCCAACAAATGTGCTTGCGCGATACCGCCTGCGCTGCAGATTTCCGCTGCAATGGCTTCAATACGCGCCAGTCTGCGTGCTCCCAGTAACACCTTCGCGCCTGTCGCCCCTAACTCTCTGGCAATACCTTCCCCAATACCACTGGATGCGCCGGTAATTAATATAACCTTATTCATAACGTTCTCCTTCAAATGGGTTCGGAGAGAGAATAGGACGTTACGATAAGTTCAGGTATCCTGCTTTCAATGTACTCAGTGGTTAGCAGCATTAAACAATGAAAATCGATCTTAACCTTTTGCCCGTTTTTATCGCGGTAGCAGAAGAAGGTAATTTCAGTAAAGCCGCCGCACGGCTGGGTGTGACTCGTTCGGCGGTCAGTCAGGGAATAAGACGGCTTGAAGATACTTTCGGGACGATGCTTGTCATGCGCACCACCCGCGCGGTTAATTTAACGGAAGCGGGAGAACGACTGCATAAATCGCTGTCATTACCTTTAACCGGAATTAACGCTGCGTTCGAAGAGATCGTTTCTGACCCTGTGCCACGTGGACTTCTCAGAATCGCGGTGACATCAATAGCGGAAGAATTCCTGTCAGGTCCGTTGATCGCTTCGTTTGCAGCGGCCAATCCGGCCGTGACGCTCGATATTGTTGTGACGGACGAAGAGTTTGATATCGTGGCTGCAGGTTACGATGCCGGCGTAAGGCTTGGAGAAGTCATTGAAAAAGACATGATTGCGGTTCCCCTGACCAGTGAGCAACGCGAAATGGTGGTCGCATCCCCTTCCTACTTCACTGCCAACGGCCTGCCTGTTCATCCGCGCGATCTTGTACATCACCAGTGTATCGGCTGGCGCCAGTCCCCGCATATTCCGCCTTATCGCTGGCCATTTGAAGAGAACGGAAGCGCGTTCGACCTTGCGATTGAGCCGCAAATTACCACTAATGATCTGCGTCTGATGTTGAGGCTGGCTCTAACCGGCGGAGGCATCACACTGGCCACTCAGGAAACGTTCAGGCCCTATATTGAGAGCGGTGAGCTTGTATCCGTACTTGATGACTTTCTGCCAAAATTTCCAGGCTTCTATCTGTATTTCCCTCAGCGTCGCAATATGGCCCCAAAGCTTCGCGCCCTGATTGACCACGTCAGGAAATGGCGGCAACAATCGACGTAAATTCCTGCACAGGTTCTGTTTCATATCAGACCCGCGTGTTGAAGAAGGGGCGGTGTTGGAGGTGGGTTGAATAACCCTTTACAGGGATGATGCTTCCGCAACGGCACCATAACAGGACGCAGTTTGTTCCATTCGAATATTTTCAGCGGCTCAAACCGGTCTTTAAGCTTGACCTAAACTTAACCTGAGCTTTTAGAATGCAAGTTTTGCTACGCATTGGGCGGATTGGGTATATGAAAATAGTCGATGTTGGTTTTACGCACGTTGCCTTCGCTGTCAGAGACTTAGATAAGAGCATTGCTTTTTATGAACGCTATGCCGGTATGGTTGTTGTCCACCGTCGCGAACCCAACGTTCCGGATGCACGTAAAGTGGCATGGCTCAGTGATCACAGCCGTCCATTTGCGCTGGTTTTAGTTCAGTCAGACAAGGTCGCAGACACGCCCTTGGGTCACTTTGGGCATCTCGGCGTGGCATGTGCCAGCCGGGAAGAAATAGATAAGAAAATTAAAATGGCGCGCGCTGAAGGTGTTTTGCGTAAAGAGCCTGAAAATGCGGGTGATCCTGTGGGTTATTACGTTTTCTTCGCTGATCCTGATGGCAATACGCTGGAGCTTTCTTACGGACAGCGAGTGGGGCTTGAGGCCATTGGCAGCATGGCTTCTGATTAAAAGCCCGTTAACAAAAGCGATATTATTTCAGCAGGATTCGTGCCACCAGCTGTCCGGTGTCGTTCTCTGTCCACTAACGGTATTTGATGACTATGCTGAACGGATCATAAAGCCTGCATTCCCGGTGCTCAACATCGTTATTTTGCCAAAGAACGTCGCGCCATGATGTCTTGTGCATAACCTTCAATACCAATATGGTGATCATGACTGATCTGAGAGATAAAGCTCTGCAAGAATTCGGGTGTTGAGTGAAGCGTGTCGGCAACGAGGTTATCGAAATCGCGCTGGGTTAAGCGGTCATTTCCTTTTAGCGTCGAATGCTGAAGCACTGTATGCGCAGTAATTTCGAGAACGGCGCGTCGGTAATTATCAGTCAGCAGGACATCAAGATCTTCCCGCTTAATCTCAAATGCAAATTCATAAGTGATAAATCCCGAATCGACAGGGAGTGAGTAGACCAGTTTGCCCCCTTCCTGAACGACATGAGGTTCATAGCCTTCTCCCATAAGATGCACTGACTGCATTTCTCGCTCCTTTTTTGTCCTAAACTATTGAAGAAATAACAACGCTTTTATGTCTCATCGGCTTGATGGCAGGCGGCAAGGTGCTCTGCATCCGTGCCCTTCACGCCCATAATGACACAGGTCTCCCGCAGCGTCGCAACACGAAGTCGCTACGCTTCATACATCGAAGTGGAAACGGCTGTTCAGGCCTGCATTTCCCCCTGCCCATGAGTATCAGCATCTCAAACGTAAGGCATGACGTTGTTAATGATTAAAAGATTTCTTTGAATGAAATACCGATAAATGCACGGGGATTTAACGAAATGACTTTCGCACAATATATTGTGGATGGGGCATAGCATGTAGATTTTTAAGACGTTGCGGTGCAACGTTATATCATTGGTGCTGCCAGGGTAGCCCTTTCGTCCCTGAGGCAATAAAAATTGAATACACTGTCTTCTGGACAACGATCTTCAAAAAAATCATAAGGAAGCCGATGAACGATGTAACCTGTGTACCTGATGGTGAGCTCTACGATGCCACTTACGATGAGCGCATTCTTCATCTCCGGGATCAGGCCAAGGCACTCTGTTATGACTATAACCTGAGTCGACCCGACAATAAGGAAGCGCGCCTGGCTATCCTGCAGCGGCTTCTTAAAAAGTGCGGCAACAACCCTGTTATTGAACCGCCTTTCTACTGTGACTATGGCGCTAACATCAGGGTTGGCGACAATTTTTATGCTAACCATCATCTTGTTATTCTTGATGGTGCGGACGTGGTGATCGGGGATAATGTTTTTCTCGCCCCAAACGTCGGTATTTATACCGCAGGCCATCCTCTGGATTCTGAACGCCGTAATCAGGGACTTGAATATGCGCTTCCCGTGACCATCGGCAATAATGTCTGGATCGGCGCAGGTGTCAGCATTGTTCCGGGCATTACCATCGGCAATGACGTTGTCATCGGTGCGGGAAGCGTCGTGGTCAAAGATATTCCGTCAGGCGTACTTGCTGCAGGCAACCCTTGTCGTATTATTCGCGAAATCAATGATGAAGACCGCGCCCGCACCGCATTTTGCCCAGGGAAAGCCCCAAGGTGAGATCGGCATTTTGCGTGATCGAACAGGAAATATTCCTAGGGCCGAACAGGTCAGTCAGGCCGGGAAGTCAAAACCAGGGCAGGCTATTGCCGGTATTGCACCAGCGTCCTGAGCAGCGACGCTGGAGAGGGCTTACTGGCGAGCCTGGGCCAGAAGATAAGCGAGGCTGCCGCAGTGCTTTCTGCACACTGTGGCTATTCGCCACTCTGATTCAGGCCTGACCGCGTCGGGAAAGCGGTAACACCGGCGAGGAATAACGATGCGTTTGTGCCAGGCGCCGATGTTGAGGTAAATCACGCGATAAACCGCCCCAGGGGCGTGCAGCTTTTAATGATAACCGCCAGGTCACGGCCTGGCGGTATCAGCGCGCGGCTTGTTCTTGACCGGCGTACAAATCAGTCAGCGGCCCGTTTTTTACCAATGGAGCCTCTCACGACCATCCAGCTTTCAAATACAGGTAGTGCTCCGGCGGGTTGCTGTCGAATGTGGCAAATCAATCTACGCGCAGCTTCCCTGCCCATCTCATAAACGGGCTGAGCCACGACCGTAAGTGCGGGCGTCATCAGTTCCGTCCAGGGAAAATCATCATACATGACGAAGGAGATATCCTCTGGCACGCGCAGCCCGCGCTTTGCCAAGCCGCGCAATATTCCCATGGCGATAAGATTGTCAGAAGCAATCAACGCGCTGGGCGGTTCAGGAAGGACGAACAGCTCCGTTAATAGTTGCTCAATACCGTCGTTGTTAATGGCATTCAGGCGAACCAACGCCGGATCCAGAACTTTTCCGGCTTCATGATGCGCATCGATCATTCCTTTTACACGTTGCGCGACGGGCGTCGGCCCCAGCGGCACGCTGTGGGAGTAAGCTGTAGCGATGCGCATACTCGAAAGATAAGCAATACGCTGGTGACCGGCGTTCAGTAGCAATTGCGTGGCCTCTTTCGCCACGGTCAAAAAGTTTGCCTGAATAGTTTCCACCTCCAGCCCTTCTACTGAGCGGTCAAACGTCATCAGTGCACGCCCTTCTGCCAGTACCTGCTTAAGATGGTCGTTATCATGGGACAGGGAGCTACAGGGGGCCACGATGATCCCATCGACCCGTTTATCCAGCATCACACGTACGGCTTCCCGCTCCTCTTCCACGGTTTCGTCGCTGTTACTCAGAAGCAAATGAAAACCCGCCTGGCGTGCAACGTCGGCCATACCGCGTAACGCCAGGCCAAAATGGGGGTTTTCGATATCGCCCACGATGACCCCAATCGTGTTTGAACGCCCGGTATTCATACTGCGCGCCAGCTCGTTTGGCCGGTAGCCCAGCGTTTCAGCCGCCTGGGTCACGCGGGTTTGCACCTCCTCGCTGACGGAACCGTAGCCCCCTAAGGCTCGCGCTGCCTGGGCTTTTGAAACGCCTGCCTGACGTGCGACATCCGCTACCGTCGCTCCCCGTAACGGGTGCTTTTTTGTTGTCATAATAAATTCGAATCACAAGTTGATAACATCTGGATTGACGCTGTTTAACGCGTGTGCTTAATATCATTGTATCCACTTGAGACCGGTCTCACAACATGTACCGGTCTTATTTCGCCCCTCACTGAGACCGGTCTCAAAATAACGTGACCGACTGAGTGGACTCTGACGTTTCACCTGCAAAATTGGAAGAGCTTTATGACATCGCATAAACGTTTTCCCCCTCTACCCGCAGCCCTGTTCGGCATGGCGTTAACGCTCTTAGCCAGCTTCAGCGCCCACGCGGCAAGTGATAATAATCCCTATGGCCTGATCGAACCGGGACAGCTGCGAGTCGCCAGCCTGGGGGATGCTAAGCCCTATACCTTTACTGATAAAAACGGCAACTTCACTGGATTTGACGTCGAATTTTTTAGAAATGTCGCCCATCGGATCGGTATCGATAAAGTGGACTTTGTCGGACAGGATTTCTCGGCCATCCTCCCTGCCGTTGCCAACGGGCAATATGACGCAGGCGTAGCCGCAATTGGCATCACGCCCGCCCGTGAAAAGACGGTCGATTTCTCAACAGGTTATCTGGCGGGTTACCTGACGGTGTTAACGCGTAAGGATTCCGGCGTGAAAAACGTTGAGACGCTGGCCCACAAGCGCCTCGGCGTCATTCAGGGAACGCTGCAGGAAAGCTATGCACTGCAGCACTTTACACAAACCGATCTGGTTCGCTTTCCCGATAACAACGCTGCCGTATCTGCGCTCAATAACGGCACGCTTGACGCCATGTTCCTGGATTACGAGGCCGCCAAAGATTATGCCACGCGCTTTTCCCTGGTGACCGCCGCTGACATCCCCTCTTTTGATGCGCCTGCTGGGGTGGCGATTGCGAAAAACAAACCCGCCTTCAAAGCGGCTCTGGATAAAGCCATTAAAGACGCAATGCAGGATGGCACCTGGAAGCAGCTTTATGAGAAGTGGTTCCCGGGTTCGCCGATGCCAAAACAGTATCTGCCTCAGCATCAATAATCCCCGCGCATCCTGTGCGTGTGAATGCATCCGGTGATGGGCTCGGCCTGTCACCCGCAACAGAGAGTCGGCTATGGATCTGATCACTATTCTTTCGCGTACCTTCTTCGATATCCCTGCGATGATGGACGTTCTGCCGCAGCTGCTGGCAACAGGTCTGGTTAATACCCTTATCATCTCAGTCGCGGCCACGCTGCTTGGCACCTTGTTTGGTCTGATCCTGGCGCTGATGGGGATCTCACCGTCGCGCTGGCTGCGCGTACCGGCCCGGCTTTATACCGATTTGTTTCGCGGCTTGCCCTCTATCCTCACCATTTTACTTATTGGTCAGGGGCTTGCGCGTTTCAGTTATCAGCTGTTCGGCCCCACGCCTTATCCACTCGGCATCTTTGCGCTGAGCCTGATCGCAAGTGCCTATATGGGCGAAATCTTTCGTTCAGGCATTCAGAGCATCGAACAGGGACAGATGGAAGCCTGTCGGGCGCTGGGGATGAGTTATGGCCGGGCAATGCGGCTGGTGATCATTCCACAGGGGATTCGGCGCGTACTGCCCGCCATCGTTAACCAGTTTATCGCCATCATCAAAGACTCTTCACTGGTCTATTTACTGGGGCTGATGAGCAGTCAGCGAGAGCTGTTCAGGGTTGGTCAGGACGCGGCAGTACTGAGCGGTAATCTTTCTCCCCTGATGCTGGCTGGCCTGTTTTATTTGGTGATTACCGTGCCACTCACCCATGCGGTAAACCATATTGATGTTCGTTACCGCACCGGACGCCGACGTGCTTCAGCTCCCCAAAGTGGTCTGAAGGAAATTGATGAAGTCGATGTGAAACGGGCGGTGGCACCCACGGCCTCGCTGACCAGCGGACAAGGACACTGATATGGCAACGTCTTCTGCTTTTCATGGTGCCAGCCTTGAGCTGCGTAACCTGACCCTGGCTTATGGCCCGATTGAAGTGCTACGCAATGTGTCGTTAACCATCGCGCCCGGCACCACCACCTGCATCATCGGCCCTTCCGGGTCGGGAAAGTCAACCTTGCTGCGGGGCATTAACCGGCTGCACGAACCCAAGAGCGGCGATGTGTTGCTTGCCGGCCGTTCGGTATTAAAGGACAAACCCGATGCACTGCGTTTACGCATCGGCATGGTGTTTCAACACTTTAACCTGTTTCCCGATCACAGCGCGCTGGAAAACGTGGCGCTGGCCCCCTGGAAAGTACAAGGCCGCTCTAAAGCGGAGGCACAGGCTATTGCCCTGCAACGTCTGGCCGAAGTGGGATTAGCGCAACGTACCGATCATCGCCCCCGCGACCTTTCCGGTGGTCAGCAACAACGTGTGGCTATCGCGCGTGCATTGGCGATGGAGCCCGAAGTGATGCTGTTTGATGAAGCAACCTCGGCGCTCGATCCGGAGCTGGTGAAAGGCGTCCTGACGTTAATGGCCGAACTCTGCCAGCGCGGCATGACGATGGTAGTAGTCACCCATGAAATGGGATTTGCCCGTCGGGTTGCCGATCAGGTGGTGTTTATGGATGAAGGCGAAATTGTCGAAGCCGGCACGCCCGAGCAACTGTTCGAACGTCCGCAGTCTGCACGTTTACAGCGTTTTTTATCGGAGGTGCTCTGATGGCACATCATCACGTTTCAGGCCCCGTTCGCACGGCGCTGGTGGGTTTTGGTATTGCGGGGAGTGTTTTTCACGCCCCGCTGATTTCGCATAATGCAGATTACCGGCTTGAGGTCATCGTCAGCCAGGATCCCCAACGCGTGGCAGCGGCACAGCAGCGCTATCCGCAGGCAAGAATAGTGCCGGACTGGCCCTCACTGCTGCAGCTTATCGACAGCGGAGAAGTCGCCCTGGACCTTGTTGTGCTGGCCACGCCTCCCGCCCAGCATCGCGATCAGGCTTTAGCGGCGATCCGCCGCGGTCTGCATCTGGTGGTGGACAAGCCCTTCGCCCCTGACGCGGCGGCGGCAGAGGCAATGATTGCCGCCGCCCGACAGGCCAATACGCGACTGACGGTCTTTCACAATCGCCGCTGGGATGGGGATTTTCTGACGCTTAAACATCTGGTGCAGGAAGCGGCATTTGGCACGGTTAGAAGTTTTGAGTCACGCTTTGAGTGGTGGCGACCTGAAGGCTTTGGTAACTGGCGTGACAGCGTTTCACTTGAACAAGGTGGCGGCCTGCTGCTGGATCTGGGCAGTCATCTGATTGACCAGGCCATGCAGTTATTTGGTCCCGTACAGGAAGCCAGTGCCGAGCTGGCCCGCTATTCAGGTCAGCAGTCGGACAGCGATGAAGATTGCTTTGTCTCCTTACTGCATAAAAACGGCGTACGTTCACGGTTGTGGATGAATGGTCAGGCCGCACTGAATGCGCCGCGCTTCCATCTGCTGGGCAGCAAACGCGGTTTTACCCACTGGGGGCTGGATAATCAGGAACCCCAGCTTGCCGCGGGCTTGTCACCAACTGACAGCCAGTACGGCGTTACGCCGCCCGAAAAATCTGCCAGAGCAGGCACAGCGGGCGAAAGCGATGCCGTTGTCATGCAACGCGGTAACTATCCTGCATTTTATCAGCTGCTTGCCCGGGCACTTTTACATGGCGGCCCTCTGCCTGTTGAGACGGATGAGGCGCTTGCGGTACTGAAGCTTATCGATCAACTCCATCGGCAAAACCACGTACGTTTGGCCTGACTGGCGAAACGTTTAACAGAAGGAATCAATGATGACTGAAAAATCTGAGGTCAAACGCGTTGTTGTGCTGGGCGGCGGTATCTTGGGTGTATCTGCAGCATGGCAACTGGTCAGCGCCGGGGCCAACGTCACGCTGGTCACCGAAGCCGAACTCTGTTCAGGTGCCTCGGGACGTTCACTGTCCTGGCTCAACTCTGCCGGTGAACGTTCGCAACCTTATCATGCGTTAAGAATGGCCGGTATTGATCGATACCGGACCCTGTTTGCGCGCTATCCCGATCGCGACTGGTTGCGTTTCGATGGCGCGCTGTTCTGGGCTGCAGACGATGATGCCGGGACAAAAGCACGCCATGATTATGAAAAAGCGCATGGCTACGCATCTCATCTTCTCGATCGAACCACAGTGAATCAGGTTGATCCTCAGGTGAACAGCACCGCGCTCGCCAGCGTAGCCATTGCTAATCCCGGTGAAGGTTGGGTCAGTCTGCCCCATCTTATGGACCATCTCATTGAGGCATTCAAGGCATCAGGAGGCGAAGTTATCGAGCACGCGGGAAAAGCAAGCGTGCTGACGGCCGCCGGACGGGCGACGGGCGTACGCAGCGAGAAACGGGGCGAATTCCATGCAGACCAGGTGCTCGTCGCCTGCGGCCCCTGGACACCAGAGGTCATTGCCCCGCTCGGGGTGCGTATTCCAAACGCGTCCCCTGTCTCCATGCTGGTCACCAGCACCGCACAGGATCATGCGCTGCAGGTGGTGATGAACACCCCACGTGCAGCAATACGGCCTAATCCGGGAAACACGCTGGCGGTCGATCATGACTGGTACGAAGAGGATATCGTTGCACATGCCGATGGTCAGTACAGTATTGATCAATCGGTTATCCGTGAGTTAATGACGGAGGCGGGGAAACTGATTGGCGATGGCGCATCGCTCGAAGCCAGAAGCTGGAAAATCGGGCTGAAGCCTGTTCCGGGTGATGGAGAACCCGTGGTGGGCGAATTAGAGAAAGTACCGGGATGTTTTGTCGCCTTCACCCATTCAGGCGCAACCCTGGCGCTGATCCTGGGCGAGCTTCTTACGGAAGAAATGCTCCACGGTGCGAAACATCCCATGCTTGCCGCTTTCCGCCCGGAAAGGTTCAGTTAAGCTTTCCGCCAGCGCCACGAAAGTTGTGGCGCTGCAGATCCCCTGCTCTCGCCGCTGTCGCTGATCATTCACCCCGGCACACGCGAAAGCCAATCCTGCAAAGGATGCGTTCGATGACGGCCGCCATCACCTCTTGCAAAAACAGCCGCCAACCGGCGCAGTGCACTCGCACCACCGCCTCCGCGCCGTGGATTCAGAGCAATCCGAATGCCCCGTAAAAGAGGCGCTGCGCTTAGTGGCGCGCCCTTCTGACCCTTTCCCGCCGGCAGGTTAACAGCCAGCAGGGTTAAGCATGCTTTTTTCACTCATCTACACTTTAGCCATTCATTCCCGGCAAGCCTCAGCGGTTTGCCCATGCAAAGGACGACACTATGACTGAACAATCGACAACAAATCACGCCTGGCTTTTGGCTTCACGCCCACAGGGTGAACCAACGGAAGATAATTTCCGTTATGTTGCGCAGCCAACGCCTGAGATCAAAGAGGGCGAGATCTTACTGCGGACGATTTATCTGTCACTCGACCCTTACATGCGTGGACGCATGGACGAGGGAAAATCTTACGCGCCACCGGCCGAGCTGGATCAGCCGATGGTGGGCGGTACGGTCTGTCAGGTCGTCGCATCAAAAAACGGTGAGTTTAAAGAAGGCGACTGGGTACTTTCACAGAGCGGCTGGCAGGAATATGCCGTTTCCAGGGGTAACGATGTTGCCCGCCTGGATAACGATCTGCCCCATCCTTCCTGGGCGCTGGGTATTCTCGGTATGCCCGGCTTTACGGCCTATATGGGGTTAATGGATATCGGTCAGCCGAAAAAAGGTGAAACCCTTGTGGTTGCCGCCGCAACGGGTCCAGTGGGCGCCACCGTGGGCCAGTTAGGTAAAATGAAAGGCTGCCGCGTGGTCGGCGTGGCTGGTGGTGAAGAGAAATGCCGCCATGCCGTTGAAAATCTGGGGTTCGATGCCTGTATCGATCACCACAGTCAGGACTTCGAAGAGCAGCTGAAAAACGCCTGCCCGGACGGTATTGATATCTATTTCGAAAACGTGGGCGGTAAAGTATTCGATGCCGTGTTCCCGCTGTTGAACACTGCCGCGCGCGTGCCGGTCTGTGGGCTGGTTTCCGCCTACAGCCAGAAAGAGCTGCCTGCCGGTCCGGACAGAACCTCGCTGATTATGGCAGGCATTCTGAAACGCCGTATTCGCATGCAGGGTTTCATTATTTTCCAGGACTACGGCGATCGCTACCCGGAGTTCCTGAAAGCCATGACCCCGCTGGTGGAGAGCAAGAAAATTCAGTATCGCGAGCACGTCATTGAGGGCCTGGAAAATGCCCCTAAAGCCTTTATTGATATGCTGAACGGCAAAAACTTTGGGAAAACGGTCGTTAAAGTGGCCTCGTAATCCCGCTCTGGCTGGCAAAATGCAACGTCACTGACGTTGCATTTTTTTATCAGGCCGGGCGGGAAACGTGATCTGCCGCCGCATTGTTGGCTTTAGCGACCGCGCCCGCGAGTTTATCGCCAGCGTTAAGCGACTGACACAGCACGCCCATGAAGCAGTCGCCCGCGCCATGGGTGCTGACCAGGGTGACCTGACGGGCAGGAAAAGCCTGCGTTTCCCCTGCTTCACTGAAGGCCACGCCGTGCTCTCCGGCAGTCACCACCACGCGGTCGAAACGCAGTGCCAGCTCTGCTGCAGCCTGCCTGGCTGAGGCCAGATCGGTCACCGAGATGCCAGTCATATCCCGGGCTTCAACCCCATTCACCACCAGCAAATCAATGCAGCGCGCAAATTCGGGAGAGAGTGGCCGGGCCGGTGCCGCATTAATGCACACCGGAATCTGCTGCTGCCGCGCCGCCTGCGCCGCGACCAGATTAATGGCTTCCGGCACCTCATTCTGCAGCACCAGCATCGACACATCCTGCCAGAAACCGGCCTGCATGAACGGCTCGGCAGCGATATGTAGATTGGCGTTGGACACCACCACCGCGCCGTAATCGCCTTCAGCATCGGTAATGGCAACGCTCATGCCAGACGCAATATCGTCAATCCTCGTGACCGCGTCGGTATTCACCCCTGCCTGGCGCAGCGTTTTCAGCAAAAACGCGCCCTGCTCATCGGCCCCTACCGCACCAATAAAACGGACATCTGCACCTGCTTTTGCGGCCGCTATCGCCTGATTGCCGCCCTTGCCCCCAAACTTGTAGTGGCAGGCGGTTCCCATAACCGTTTCGCCTTTTTCAGGCCGATGATGCGCATCCAGCATAATGTCGTAGTGAAGACTGCCGGTAACTGCAATTTTACTCATGCTCAGAATTCCCGCAGATCCTGAACCGCATGCTGGGTTTTCATCAGGTTTTTCTCCGCACGCGTTAAATCCTTTTTCGCGATGGCCACGAACAGCGCATCCAGTATATTCAGCTGGGCAATTCGTGATGCGGCATTTTCACCTAACAGATGCGATCCCTGAGAAGTTGAATTAAGTACCACATGCGCATGACGCGCAATAGGCGACTCGGCGTAATTCGTAATCACAATCACTCTGGCACCGTTACGTCCGGCTAATTTAACCGGATCGTTAACAGCACGCGTTGCACCGGAGTGACTAATCGCAATCACGACATCATCGTCAGATAACACGGCGGCAGACATCAGCATAATATGGGCGTCATCGTAGGCGGTGGACTTAATGCCGATCTTCAGCATCTTGTGGGAGAGATCGCGGGCAACCGTGGCCGATCCCCCTACCGCATAAAGATCAATATGACGCGCTTTAAAAATAATATCTGCTGCGCGGTTAAATTCAGATACATCTAAAATCGACAACGTTTCTTCAATAGCCTGAATAGATGTTCTGAAGACTTTTGCCAGTAATTGTTCCGATGAATCATCGGGCTCAATTTCCGCATGTAAACCTGCCACTTCAGAGGCGTTATAATAAATTAAACTGCTTCTGAAATTCCTGAACCCCGTGAAGTTAAGCTTTTTAGTGATCTTAACTATCATGGCTTCCGATACGCCGTTTTCCTGCGCAATCTCTTTTAAAGACGTGTGTTCGGTGATATCCGTTCTGGCAATGATTGCCTCAATGACTCGCCGTTCTAACGGCGTCAGTTGGGGTAATCGCATACGAATTTGAGCGCCAATGGCTCGCGGATCTTGCTTCATTACTTGCCTCGGGTCGCTCGGTCAATCAACATCGCTATGATAATAATAAGACCCGTAGCGAGCAATTGATAAAACGCCTGAATATTAAGCAAGGTCAGGCCGTTACGTAACGCCCCGAGAATAATCACGCCAATCAGGGTGCCAAAGATACTGCCTTTGCCGCCCATCAGTGACGCACCGCCGATGGCAGCGGCCGCAATGGCATCCAGCTCCCACAGGTTGCCGATGGTGGGTTCCGCCGCACCCAGACGGCCAATCAGAATCAGCGACGCCAGAGAGGCCAGCATGCCAGAGATCACGTAAACCGTGACTTTGGTACGTTTAACCGGCACACCTGCCACGCGGGCCGCTTCTTCATTACCGCCAATCGCCAGAATGTACTCTCCCAGCGGGGTTTTATTCATGACCGTCCAGAGGCACAGCGCAATCACGGCGACCACGACGATCGGCGTGGGCACGCCGAACACCGTGCTGTTGATCAGGCTACGGAACGACATGGGAATACCGAATACGGGATTACCGCCGGTGGAGATCAGCGCGATAGCACGAAACAGCGACAGGCCACCCAGCGTGACGATAAAGGGTTGCAGCCCGGCATAAGCGATAAGCGTCCCGCTAAATATCCCGCTGACTGCGCCGACGCAAAGCGTGGCCATGATGGCCAGCGGCACCGGCACGCCAGACACCATCAGCGTGGCGCCCAACACGGCAGAGAGCGCAGCCGTTGGCCCAACCGATAAATCAATTCCGCCTGAAATGATCACCAGCGTCATGCCCAGCGCAATTAAGGCATTAATGGAGGACTGCTGCAGAATATTGAGCAGATTCGGAACGGTAAAAAATACCGGCGACAGAAAAGAAAATGTCACCACAATAATCAGTAATCCAATTAACGTGCCGGCATCGCGCAGATTAAATTTTAACAGCGGTGAGGCGCGGCTCACCGGCTGCATGTTCGTTTCAGTCGTCATGGTTATCGCCTTTATATACAGGTATGAGATCAGGCAGTTTCAACATCTTTAATGGCAAAACGGGCAATATTGTCTTCGGTGATAGCCTCGCCCTTTAACTCTTTGGTTATTTTCCCTTCACGCATCACCAGTACACGATCGGAGATACGAATGATTTCCGTCATTTCCGATGAGACAACAATAATGGCTTTACCTGCCTTCGCCAGTCGTTCAATTAAATTATAGATTTCTGACTTGGCACCAATATCAATGCCGCGCGTGGGTTCATCGAATAAAAAGACTTTTGCGTCAGCGGCTACCCAGCGTCCGATAATGACTTTTTGTTGATTACCGCCACTGAGCGTACCGATGGTTTTTTCAATATCCATGGGGCGCAGTTTAAGATCGCTCATCACCTCATGTGCTGCCCTGTTTAACCGCTGTTTATTGATCACGCCGCCCAGGGTGAACTGACGCATGGACGGCAGCGCCATATTCATTTTCACCGGGCGGGCTTTAATGATCCCCTCTTTTTTACGATCTTCCGGCACCAGACCAATCCCCGCTTTTATGGCCGCGCTGATATTATGGTTTGGAACGGAATACCCATTGACCTTCACCGTGCCGCTGCTGCGCCTGTCGATACCGGCAATCAGCTTAAGCAACTCGGTCCGTCCTGCGCCGACCAGCCCCGCAATGCCCAACACTTCCCCGGCGTTGACGCTAAAATTAGCGGGCGATATTTCATTGCCACGCGCCAGATTTTCAACGCGTAATACTTCCTGAGCGGTGACAAAGGCGTTGTGATCGAGCCGTTCTATTTTGCGCCCGACCATTTTAGCCACGATGCTTTCTTCATCTTCATCGCAGATGTTCACCACCCCAACCTGTTTGCCATCGCGCATGATCGTCGCCCGATCACAGACTCTGAAAATCTCGTTCATCTTATGTGATACATAGATTAAAGAGACGCCCAGCGATTTGAGGTCGGCGATCAGTTCAGCCAGCCGGTCAAACTCGCGCGGCGTCAGACTGGAAGTTGGCTCATCCATCGCGATGATTTTGGCGTCATCCAGCAACGCACGGGCTATTTCGACAATCTGCTGCTGCGAAACCTTAAGATGTTTAATCGGGCTGTTGGGATCGATCGTCGGATCGAGCCGTTTCAGAATCAGCGCGGCACGCGACAGCTGGGCTTTTTTATCCACCCACCAGCCTTTTGCTTTGGTCAGTGGGCGGCCCAGAAACATATTCTGCGCGACCGAGAGCTCTGGAACATGCTGCAGTTCCTGATGGATCATCGCGATCCCCGCATGACGCGCGCTGAGTGGGCTTTTCATCTGCACCGTCTGGCTGTTGACGCTGATTTCGCCACTGTCCGCGCCGCGCACGCCGGAGAGAATGTTTAACAGCGTAGATTTGCCCGCGCCATTCTCACCGATCAAGGCATGCACTTCACCGGGCTTCACAAAAAAGTCGACATTTTGTAAAGCTGCGGCGCTGCCGTAGGTTTTGTTGATGCCGCGCATCATTAAACGATACTGTTCCATACGCTCTCCGCCAGGCTTACTGTTTAGCTAACAGTTGACGCAGCTTTTCCATGTCCTGAGTGGAAAACGCATCCGCATTCTCTTTGATGATCAGCGCCTGCGGTGTGGACACCACGCGTGAGATTTTCTGGCCGTTAATCAAACGCAGCATCACATCCATCGCCACTTCACCCGTCAGCACCGGGAAGCTGTCCACGGTACCGGTCAGTTCGCCGCGCTTGATGGAGGCATAGGCATCGGAGATCCCATCGGTTCCGAATACGGCCACCTGTTTGGCTTTGTCCATGGCGCGTACCGCTTCCACCACGCCCAGCGCCATCGTGTCGTTATTGGCATAAAAACCGATCAGGTCAGGATGCTGTTGCAGGATAGTGCTCGCCGCATTAAAGGCCTGCTCACGACTCCAGTTAGCCGGTACGCTGGCCACCACATTGAATTTGCCGTTGGCCTTGAGCGTTTCTTTAAAGCCGCTGGTGCGCTGACCGGCAGCATAGACGCCAGGCTGTCCTTCGATCACCGCAACCTTGCCGCCCTGCGGATGGTGCTCAATAAACCATTTCGCTACGCGCACGCCGTTGTCTTTCTGGACATTACCGACGTAGTGTTCCGCATTCGGCATCACCGCGTCATTGACGTTCACAACCGGGATTTTTTTACTGTTGGCGCTTTCCAGTGCAGGCTCAAGGTTAATGTCGGTTTGCGGAGAGACCAGCAGGCCGTTATAGCCCTGAGAAATCATGGTTTCGGCAATCGACAACTGGCCCAGTTGATCGTCTTCATTTGCCGCAGCCTGATAAGCCACGGTGATGCCATATTTTTTGGCGGCGTTCTGGTAGCCTTCGCCCAGCAAACGCCAGTATTCATTGGTCAGGGTTTTGGATACGCCACCGATTTTGAGCGATTTATCGACTTTCGGCATCGCGCCATAGCGACTGTCGAGCGTTGACCAGTCGGTGCGGTCCTGTTCCGTGTCGGACTTAAGCGGTGCCAGATCGGCGGCATAAACGCTGGCACACAAGAGCGATGAAGCGATAACGGCGAGTAAACGTTTTTTCATTTTTTCAGCCTTTTATTCTGCGTTTGTAGGGTAAGAAATTGCTGTTCTGCAGCCGGCGGCCTGCGTTAACGCGCCAGCATAATGTCGTTGACGATTTGCTGTGAGGCGACCGCATCCTGACGGCTGATCGCCGCTGCCAGCGCCGGATTATCATTAAGCTGGTCGCAAAGCTTGAGTAATCGCGTCACGGTGGCAATGTTGGTTTCGGCTTCACGTACCGGATCCAGTCCGCTGGCATCCGGGAAGGTGTCAAAATAGTAGGCGCCCTGATATCCATCACGCTGCATCTGCCACAGAAACTCCAACGTGGCGCGCGGATTAACCGATGCCGCCATCAGTCCGTCGTCACGTTTGCCCCAGCCGTCGTTTAAATCCAGCCCCAGCAGCCGGGAACGACGCGCCACCATGGCCGCCGCCCAGGCAGGAATTTCATTGGCGAACAGGACATGGGCAAAATCCAGCGTGATGCCGAGGTTCGGGCTTCCGGCCTCTTCGACGGCCAGCAGGCAGGTGGTCACGTTGGGAAAAATGCTGTAGGCACGCGGCTCGTTGGGTTTGTATTCAATGCTCACATCCACGTCCGGCGCGTAGTCGGCGATTTCACGCACCGCGCTGACGGCGTCTTCCCAGATTTTTTTGTAATCGACCTGGAAGCAGTAGTCGAAACCGTCCTGACCCATCCATAACGTCATTAAGCGGGAGCCAAATTCCCGTCCGGTATCGATTCCCCGCTTGGTCAGGTCAATCGCCTCACGGCGAATTTTTGGATCCGGATGGGTAAATGCGCCAATTTTGAACTGCGGTGCATCCCACCGCATCTGCATGCCGTTGACCGCCAGCCCGGCATCCTCAATAGCCTGGCGCAGCGTTTTACTGTCACTGGTGAGGTGCTGGGGATAGTTGAGATCCAAATGCGTTAAGCCTTTAACATTGCCTGCGCGCGCCACCATTTGCAGTACAGAGGGCTTGCCCTGCAAATCTGGCCAGTAGAGATGTGCCCCCGAAGCAAAGGAGTTAAGACGAGTAGCAAACTTTAAATCTGACATGAGGCTCAATCCTTAGTAACAGGGTTGTAATGTACTTTCCTTTTTCACAACTAACTGTGAAGTTATATTAGAATTTACACTTCTCGCGTGAACACGCAATCCTTGTTGTCGCTGAAATAACCAAAATGCGAGAGCGGTCACGGATTAATCAGCGCGGGCAACGACCTGCGGGAGCAGCCAGTAAAACGTGGACGACTGCGCCAGGTCAGCCATGGCCGGCAGCAGTAAATGTGAAAACCTGGGAGGATTAGCCGATGCAATGGCCAGATATGCGCTACGCTTAATCCATGCATTACCCTTATAAAAATGGAGACTATTTCGATGAGTCATGATGAGCGTAAACCCACCACAACCGATGCCGGTATTCCGGTGGCCAGCGATGAGCATTCCCTTTCCGTCGGTCCCGATGGCCCCCTGGTGCTTCACGACCATTACCTGATTGAGCAGATGGCCAACTTCAACCGGGAACGCATTCCCGAGCGGCAGCCCCATGCGAAAGGAAGCGGCGCATTTGGCTTTTTTGAGGTGACTGAAGATGTGAGTCGCTACACCAAAGCCAACGTTTTTCAGCCGGGCACGAAAACTGACGTGGTGATGCGTTTTTCAACGGTGGCTGGCGAGCGCGGCAGCCCGGATACCTGGCGCGATCCGCGCGGATTTTCCATTAAGTTTTATACCCGCGAAGGCAATTACGACATGGTGGGCAACAATACACCGGTGTTCTTTATTCGCGATCCCATGAAGTTTCAGCACTTCATTCGCTCGCAAAAGCGCCGCGCCGATAACAATCTGCGTGACAATGATATGCAGTGGGATTTCTGGACGCTGTCACCCGAATCCTCGCATCAGGTCACCTGGCTAATGGGCGACCGTGGGATTCCTAAAAACTGGCGTCATATGAATGGGTATTCCAGCCACACTTATATGTGGGTCAATGAACAGGGTGAAAAGTTCTGGGTGAAATACCATTTCCACACCGACCAGGGCATTGAATACCTGACGCAGGAGCAAGCCGATAAACTGGCAGGCGAAGATGGCGATTACCATACGCGTGACCTGTTTATGTCGATCAAAAACGGCCAATTCCCGAGCTGGACCCTGTACATGCAGATCATGCCGTTTGCTGAGGCTGACAGCTATCGTTTCAATCCTTTCGATTTGACCAAGGTGTGGCCGCACAGTGATTATCCGCTGATCAAAGTTGGCAAGCTGACGCTGAACCGCAACCCAACGGACAACCATGCGCAGATTGAACAAGCCGCATTTGAACCGAATAATCTGGTCCCTGGCATCGGGCTCAGCCCGGATAAGATGCTGATTGGTCGCGTGTTTGCCTATGCCGACGCCCATCGCGCACGGCTTGGAGTGAACTATAAACAGATCCCGGTTAATGCCCCGCAGTCGCCGGTAAACAGCTACAGCAAAGACGGGGCGATGCGGATGAATCCGGTATCCGACCCGGTTTACGCCCCCAACAGCAAAGGCGGCCCGGTGGCAGATGGCGACCGCTATCCCACCGACTCGGTCTGGTCAGCCAGCGGCGACATGGTTCGTGCCCCTTACTCACTGCGTCAGGACGATGACGACGTGGGCCAGGCAAATACCCTGATCAACAAGGTAATGGATGATGCCGCGCGCGACAGGCTGGTCAACAACGTTAGCGGTCATCTGCTGAACGGGGTTGAAGAGCCGGTGCTTTCGCGAGCGTTTCAGTACTGGCGCAACATCGACCAGACCATTGGCGATCGTATAGCCAGCAAGGTGCAGGAAGCACGCGCTAAGCGATAACCCGCACATCTGACGGTGGCGTAAGCCACCGTTACTCTTTTGCGCAAACGCGCTCAGCCATGTCTGGCACAAAACTGCTCAATATCCCCTGACTGAAAATCGGCCAGGTTAGCCATGATTTTTTCCAGCGGCCAGTTCCACCAGGCAATGTGCTGTAGCCGGGTTGCAATCGCCGGATGAAAACGAACGCGGATTGGTTTAGCCGGCACGCCACCCACGACGGTATAGGGTGCCACATCTTTGGTCACCACCGCACCTGCCGCCAGCACCGCACCATCGCCTACCGTCACGCCAGGCAGGACAATCACGCCATGACCTATCCAGACATCGTTGCCAATGATCACCCGGTCTTCGCGGCGGGCGCTGAAAAAACCGTGGTCGCGCGTGGCCGTAGCATCGTAATACTCCGGACAATAGGTAAAGCGGTGTTGCGACGCCCGATCCATCGGATGGTTAGGTGCACCGATGCGTACCTGATTGGCAATGGCGGTGAAGCGGCCTATTGCGCTGTCTGCGATGCAGCAGTGTTCACCGACGTAAGAGAAGTCGCCAAGGGTGCTGTATTCAAGGTAACTGTGCGCCAGAATTTCACACTGTGAGCCAATCTGGGTTTCGCGCATACGTACGCTGGCGTCAATTTCGGTCTGCTGGAGTTTGGCGGGTTTGACAATGGCAAGTGACATGAAAAGGCTCCCGGAACTGGTCTGATGTCTGGATAAGTTGTGCCTTTCAGGCACCCGATTGCCGCGCCACTGTAGCCGGGAAAGATGACAGGCAATTGACAACGAAAAAGGCGGAGTGGTTAGCTCCGCCTTGGTCAAAGTTCCGGTTAATTTGCATGACCGGTCAGTTGCATAAGGGCAACGATGATCTGCAAGATGATCCGGATGATTTCCAGAATCAGCTTCGTCAGTTCCATCACTTTCCTTCTCCCGCAACAGGAGCGCGCTGTTCAGCAACCAGGGCCTTACCGTTACCCGCCAGGTGCCTGAGCACAACTTTGTGGAGAGGGCTGAGCGGCACTCGGGGTTTAAGCCACAGGTCAGCACCACCTGTTACCTGCCGGGATTTGCATTACCGAGCTCCCCTGGAAGCAATCAGTTAACCCTGCGGCGATACCCAACACTCAACACATGTATAAATATACAGTATTTTCGCCAAACTTGAAGTCTTGCGCAGCCCTCTTTACAATCAATTTGTGGAGAGTGCTGAGCACCTCGTTCGCCATCCGGTTACCCGCCGGGCAACGAACGCATAAAAAAAGGATTTGGCGTAATGCCAAATCCTTTTTTTTGTACCTGCAGTTTAGCCTTAGTTCGCCGAACTCACGCGCCAGATCGTATCACCGGCGTCATCCGCAATGATCAGACCGCCCTGTTTGTCGCTGGCCAGACCGACCGGTAAGCCACGCACCTGTTTCTCGTCTTGGGTTAAGAAGCCGGATACCACGGTTTGCGGTTGCCCTACCGGTTTACCGTTCTCAAACTTCACCCAAATCACTTTGTAACCGTTGAGGGGTTTGCGGTTCCAGCTGCCGTGCTCACTGATAAACGCGCCACCGCGATACTGTGGCATGTTCTCAGCGCCATAGAACAGCAGTCCGAGCGGTGCGACATGCGAACTCAGCGCATAGTCAGGCTTAATCGCCTTTTCAACCAGGTCCGGCCGCTGTGGCTGCGCCCGCACGTCAACATGCTGGCCGAAATAGCTGTAAGGCCAGCCATAGAAGCCGTTCTCTTTAACCGAGGTCAGGTAATCAGGCACCAGGTCAGAGCCGATTTCATCACGCTCATTAATCACCGCCCATAGCTGCTTCGTCTGGGGTTCCCAGTCAAGGCCGGTGGGATTACGCAGCCCGCTGGCGTAGATCCGGCTGGCGCCGCTGGCGGCATCCACTTCCAGAATAGCGGCGCGGCGATATTCGGCGCCAATGCCGTTCTCGGTAATGTTGCTGTTGGAACCGACGCCGACATAGAGCTTGCTGCCGTCCGGGCTGGCCAACAGCGCTTTCGTCCAGTGGTGATTAATGGGCCCGCCAGGTAACTCGGTGACCCACTGGGGCGCGGTGCGAATTTCGGTTTGCCCTTCGCTGTAGGGGAATTTCACCAGACTGTCTGCGTTAGCCACGTACAGCGTGTTCCCCACCAGCTGCATACCAAAGGGGGCACTCAGGTTTTCAATAAAGCGATGCTGTTCCCATTTACCGTTTACGTTGCGCAGCAGCGTGATGCGGTTGCCGCCCTTGCCCCCTTTGCCCGAGGCATTTTTGACCAGCCCGGTGATCAGCTCTTTGGGCTTGGTGGTCGGTTTTGGCATGCCGTTCGATTCGGCGATCAGGATGTCGTTATTCGGCAGAACATAAACCTGACGTGGATGCTGAAGATGGTCGGCAATCTTTTCAATTTTCAGCCCCTGCGCCACCGTTGGCTTTTCACCGTTCTTCCAGGGTGCGCCTTCCGGTACCTGCATGGGCGGCACCATAAAGTTTTTGGCTTCCGGTAACTCGGGATTGGCACCGATTTGCTTTTGCGGATCGATCGTCGCACCGGTATCACAACCCGCCAGCAGGGCCATCATCGTCAGCGCAATAAGGGATTGTTGCGGCATTTTCATTATGGCTTCTCCTTAAGCAGTACGTTGACGTAGCGCAAGTTGCACGTTCGCCAGCAGCAGCAGTATCACGACCAGGGTCGACAGAATCGCCGCCGTTGGCACCACGGCATACGCATCACGGCTGTGAATAAAGGCATTGGCAATGGCCAGAATGATGGCGACCAGAGAGAGCCAGAAATGGGTTTTCTCTGGCGCAGTGCTGCCGCGAAACATATAAATCAGACTAATTATTCTGGGCAGGATGGCAATCACAAGGCCAATAGCGATTAACCAGCTGGCACTGATTGACCAGAGAATGATAAAGGTTTTCATATAGATGATATCGAACAGCCAGGCCGCCACGAAAAAGCCAAGCGGTACAGGCTCCAGAAGAGCATACAGCGTCACGGCGACGGCCGAACGTCCAGAGGTATTGCGCATGTTTTTCTCCATTTTGAATAATATTACAGCTCAAGCACAGCGCATTACTTTTCCATCACGCCGTAAACCTGCCTGTAAAATATTAGTAAATCTGAAGAAAAATGACGGTTTTAATTCACATTATCGCGGATTTAACCTGACCCGCACCGCTGTCAGGCGGCGATGAGAGAAAACGTCCCGGATAATCGGCCGTAATCGCCTGTTCCAGGGTATGGCGCCCGAACAGCCTGTAGCGGTTGAGCGCGATACCGTTGTAGAAAAAATTACTGATGGGGTCGGGAAACGCGCGCAGGACGCTTAGCGCCCGCCACGGCAGCGGTAACTGCTGCATCACCCGCAGCACCGCCTGGGCACGCAGCCAATGACCATCGTTACGGATGTAGACGATCGTATTGATATTATCCTCGGGCAGGCCAGCCCATTTCAGCAGCCCTTTGCCCTGTTCACTTTGCACGGACGCAAAACGAACCTGCCGCGCCAGCCGATGGCGCAGCAGAAAACGCACCCAGCCCGTACAGAGTTTACATACGCCATCATAAAGCACGACGCTCTCGCCCGTTTGCAGATAGGGTGGCTGTGGCATGCTGCTCTTCCTCTGTTTCATCCTTAACAGAAGCAGTATAGCCTGCCCACCTCAGATGTTGAGCCAGCCACTGGCCCACCGCGTGCTCGTCAATGGCACTGGCATTGACTTTCAACAGCGGCCCCAGCGCCATCGGCTGCGCCTCCTCCGCCAGGCGACGCAGCTCGGGAAGGTACTCTGCGCCCGGATGGCCCGGCATGCGCTGCGTGAGCCGTGACTGATAGCGCGCGACGGCGGCGTCCGGTGCTATCTGCATCCAGACCTCCAGCACCTCGCTCACGCCAGCCCGCTTTAATCCCTGCTCCAGTACGCTTTTGGGCTGAAACCCAAACCATGCATCGATCAGGAAGACGCAATCAGCCGGCGACTGAGCGACAATGTTCCAGATAGCCTGATACGCTGCACAGCCCAACTGCCGGTTACGCTGGCGATCGACCGGCGCAAAGCTGGACATAAAAGGCTCCTTCAGGCTGTCCAGCGTGAGAACCGGCAGGGAAAAACGCCGTGACAGCGCACGGGCCAGCGTGCTTTTGCCTGAGGCGGGAATGCCGTTAACCAACACCACCCGCTTGGTGACAGTTTCACTGGTCATAGGATCTCCATCACTTCCGCGACGCTGCTGGCCTGACGTAACCTGACCAACGTTTCTTCATCCTCTAGCAGGGTGACAATCGCGCGAATCCCCTCCTCTATGTGGGCATTACTGTCACGGGCGCCAAACATGATCACAATATCCGCCTTGTCGCTGCCGTCAAACGAGACCGGCTCCGAAAGCAGTACCATGCTGAAGCAGTCGCGAATCACGCCCGTTTCCGGGCGGGCATGCGGGATGGCGATACCTTCTTCAAACACGTAATAGGCACCGTGAGTCAGCGTATTCTCGATCACCGCCTGAGGATAAGAGGCCTGAATATAGCCGCCCTCCACCAGCGGCCTGGCCGCCATGGCGATAACCTGCTGCCAGTCCCTGGCGGCAATACCTACCTGAACAGCATTGGCTTCCTGTAATAACTGTTTAATGGTCATTACTGCTCCTTAAACTGATTTACGCACCAGATTGCGTAATTCATCAATTTTCACAAAAAGAGGATCAATGTCATCCCGGTAAAGGCGACTTTTCGCAAACAATGATAATGCACGGTTATATTCCAGCATTAATTGTTTTTGCGTTTCAGTGTCGCCTGAATTCGCTGCCAGCTTTGCTTCCAGCACCGTTATTTTTTGACTGACCTGCTCTGCCTGACGATCGCGTTCTGCATCCTCTGAGGCCGTATTTTCCACTCTCTTTTTCATGAATCCAAACATAGCGTCTCCTGCCCCGAAAAGCGCCAGGGCACTTCAGGTTTATTCACGTCGGGATAATAAAAGTGCTTAACGGAACAGCTGCATTTTTTCTACTAATACATTGGTCACTGCATTATTCGCAGGCACAAGGAAATTACGCACGCTGTCGTTAACTTTGCCTTTTTCAAACGTTGCCTTGCATTGGGCGACCCACTGCACATTCATTTCCGTTCCCACGTTCACTTTTTCGATACCGCTGCCCACCGCCAGGCGCATGTCCTCGTCACTGACCCCGGTACCACCGTGCAGAACCAGCGGCGTAGCCGTGGCAGCCGTAATCTCCGCCAGCCGTTGATGCTGAATATGGGCTTTGCCGGTGTAGAGCCCGTGAACCGTGCCGATGGAAATGGCCAGCATATCCACGCCGGTTTCATTCACAAAACGTTTGGCATCCTCTACCGTGGTGAACGCAATATCGCTCATTTCCACACATTTCCCGTCTTCAGAGCCGCCAATTGCGCCCAGCTCCGCTTCCACAGAGACATTTACGGGGCGGGCCATATCAATCACCCTGCGGGTATTGGCAATATTCTCATCAAGCGGTAAATGTGACCCATCATACATGACCGAACTGAACCCGGCTTGAATTGCCGTCTGAATCGCGTCTAAATCGGAACAGTGATCCAGGTGCAAACAGGTCGGAATATTTTTACTCTTTGACAGCGATTTAATTGCATCCACCAGTAATTCATGTCCCAAATATTTCGCTGTACCGGTTGAAATTTGAATCATCAATGGGCTGTTGGTATTTTCGGCGGCTTTAAAAAAAGCCGGTAACATTTCCAGGCAGTGTAAATTAAATGACCCTACCGCTTTAAATTGGCGTTCTTTGGCAATTTTCAGCAATTCGGTAAAGTTATAAAGTTTCATGCACGTTTTCCTCACGGGGTTTAGTGGATTTTCCGTTAACAAACCAGGCGATAGCGGTAACAAAAGCAATGAACACGGCAACGAACAGCCAGTTATTCTGGAAAGCATGTCCCAGCACCAGGCCGGTACTGATGACGTCGGAATCGCTGAAGGTCACGCCGGTAAAACCGTAGCTTTCCAGCATCGGCACCAGAATGGCGGGCAGGAAAGTGATAAACAGGCCGTGGACGAATCCGCCGATCATCGCCCCGCGTCGTCCGCCCAGCGCGTTACCGAACACGCCTGCCGTTCCGCCGGCAAAAAAGTTAGTCAGCAGACCGGGCAAAATCATCGCCAGACCAAACATCGGGAAAACCAGCATCCCCACCACAGAGCCCAGCGTTGTCGCGAGAAAGCCGACAATGACCGCGTTTGGCGCATAAGGGAACATAACGGGACAGTCAAGGGCGGGTTTCGCATCCGGCACCAGCCGCATGGCAATACCGCGGAAAGCCGGCACCAGTTCGTTCAGCAGCAGTCGCACGCCGCTGTAGAGCACAAACACGCCTGCCACAAACTGGATGGATTGCATAAAGGCATACATCAGGTAGTTGGTGCCGCTGCTGTACTGAGCGATAAAAGCCGGGCCTGCCGCCACGGCAGGAATCAGGTACATCGGCACCATCACCACCGCCATAGACAGATAGGTGTCCTGCAGAAACTTAAAGTTATCGGGCAGCTTTAAGTCTTCCGTCGAGCGTGAGCCTTTTCCGACCACCTTCGCCACTGCCGCAGTGAGCAGGTAACCAATGGTGCAGAAGTGACCGAGCGCGACATCGTCCGAGTCGGTGATACGACGCACCACCGGCTGCGCCAGCGCTGGCATCACAACAGCCATCACGCCGCCAAAAATACCGCCGGTTAAAATGAGCGGTAATCCGGTGAGGCCGGCTTTATAGCCGATAACCGCGCCAATGGTGGCCATCCACAGTAGCGCCTGGCCAGTCAGGAAGATGTATTTAAACGGTGTCAGGCGGGCAATGATGATGTTGACGATGAAGATCACCAGCAGCGTCATGGCCACTTCCGATCCCAACTCGCGGTTTGCCAGTCCAGCAATCGCCGCCACGTCGGTGATGTAGCCCTGCATCCCAAAACCGTGGGTGAAGATGCTGTTAAGGAAGGTCAGCGCGCCCACGATGATGTTGATGCCGGCCATCATGATTAAGAACCCCAACAGGGTTTTAAACGTGCCTTCTACCACCTTGCCGGCAGATTTTTTTTGCAGGACCAGTCCGATTAGCGCAATAAACGCGATCAGAATGGATGCCTGCCCCAGTAAGTCTTTAACCAGAAAATTAATTACACTATTCATGATTAGCAACCTTCACATTACGCTCTTTTAAGAAAGCCACGATTTTTTGCTCAATTTCAGCTTTATCGGTGAGTTTATTTAATATAATTACGCGTTTAATCTGTTCTGGTGTGGCGTCGGCATTTAAGACATCCGCAAAGGCTTTTTGCGTCAGGATCATGTCGGATTTAAATGCGTTAGCTTCTGAAATCGTGGTGTGATCGATGTCGGCGTCAATCTCCAGTTTTTTTAAAACGGCTTTCGCACTCATTTCGATAGCGAAACTTGACCCCAGACCACAACCACAAACACATAAAATTTTCAGCATGTTTTCTCCTCACAATATATGCAGTTGTTTAGCGAGTTTATAATGATGCCCTTCTGTATCGACCAGGCGTTTTTTCATGCTTATTAAGTCAATCGGAATAGGCTTATTACTGCCGTTAATAATCACGGCTTTATTGCGCATTCCGGATTGAATACAACGAACCACTTCACTTGCCATAATGGTGCCCTGATAAATTTCCTCACAGGTGGGATCGCCATTTCGCAGTCCATAGCCGACGATCGTTTTGCGAATGCGCACGCCGATCAACGGTTCAAGCTGCTTAATTAATGTGTCAATCGCCCCCTGAAAGCCCGGTGAATATTCCCGTGTGTAACCTTCTGAGCAGAGGATTACCACGCTGTTTTGTTCGCTGAGGCGCTGAGTGATGCGTTCTGCCAGCACGTTTGTGGGGATCTGGCATTCCGGGATCAGCGCAAAGTCGGCGTTGGATTTGAGCGCTGACTGGAGCGTCAATTCACCACAGTAGCCGCCGAGCAGTTCCACCATAAATACCCGGCCCGTTAATGCCCGACCGGTGTTTCTGAGCTTTGCCACCTCTTTTAATACCTGCTCACAGGCGGTGGAAAAGCCCACGGTGTAATCACTGCCGTAGACATCGTTGTCAATCGTCATGCCGATGCCAAAACAGTTCACACCAAATTCACTGAGCGTATGCAGAAATTGCAGCGATCCGTCGCCTCCAGCCAGAATTAATACGTCGATGCGTAATGCTTTTAACTGCCGGGCGATCGTTTCATATTCGCTACGAATTAATTTTCGCGCGGTTCGGCCTGACTGCATTACCGGAAGAGAAGTAATGGAAAAATCCACTAAATCGCGCTGAGAAATTTCCTGACAGACATTATCCAGCAAGCCTGGAATGCCACCGTTAAATAATATCATCTCCGCCTGCGTCATCCTGGCTATCTGGAAAATGAAATTATTAATGCCGGTGACGTCGCCGCCGCTAATGACCATTCCGATTCTCATCCTGACATCCTTCTGGCTTAATGCGTCTGAAGCTATTGTTTCGGGATATCAGCCTGGTATTTGCAAGTGAGATCACAAAAACGAGAGGAATTTATGCAGGCAATATATTGACAGCCCCTTGAACCAGCTTATTTATGTGAAACAAATCACATTTACTGATTCAGGAAAGACGATTAGCTTCACGTTATAAAACAACAGGTTAAATACAGGGATCGGAATAACTTTTCTGTCAATACGGCATCACGCCGTTGCCAATAAAATCTCGATGTGAATTTGTGATTCTGACCTCATTTTTTTAGGTTCGGCAGGCGATCTGTTATTTCCGAAACAGACGATGGCGTGGTGAATCCGCAGGAACACCATGATGAGATGCATTTTTTAGCGCGTACTGTCGCAGGGCGAAAGGATGCCGAGGGGTGAGTGGAAGGACGACGAATGGCGCTTAGCCTGGCCGGCGGCGGCGTAATCTGCTGCAAAAAAAAAGCCCGACACCTGGGTGCCGGGCCGGAAAAGTAGCGGAATTTACTTGGCGTAAGCTTCCGTAGAAATAGTCAGTGTCACGTCATCACTGACTGCTGGTACATATTTGTCCAGTTTGAAGTCAGAACGCTTAATGGTACCGGTGGCGTCAAAACCAATCGCCTGCTTCTTGACCATCGGATGCTCACCCTGCTTATTCAGCGTGGCATGCAGCGTCACAGGTTTGGTAATGCCTTTAAGAGTGAGGTTCCCTTCAACATCAAATTTGTTATCGCCTTTGGCAATGACTTTGGTGCTGCGGAAGGTTGCACTGGGATACTTCGCCACGTCGAAATACTCCGCGCCTTTGAATTCCTTGGTCAGGGCAGGAACATGGCTGTCGATTTTGCTAACCGGTAACGTGACGTCAACGCGCGACTGCTCAGGCTTGCTGCTGTCAAAAACCAGAGAACCTGTCGTGTCTGGAATGTCAGCAGTCGGATGGGAGAAGCCGAAGTGCTCCCAACTTACCACAACAGAGGTATGTTGCGGGTCGAGTTGATAATGCATGGCTTCAGCCTGAGAAACCGGAACATACAGTGCAGCAGCTGCGAGCAGTGGCAGCGTGAAACGTTTTACATTCTTCACTTTTACTTCCTTATTTTATGACATCACCTTGAGTCTGAGCCATATAAGCAGGAAGTAAAAGTGAACAGATTTGGCGTAAACAATCAAAATTATTCAGCAATATCAGTGTGTGATTATTCTAGTTCTTACCTTTAGCATACAGGATCTGCCAGCGGTGCCGATCGGTCAGTAACTGTTGTTGTAACTGCTTCACCTCTCCCTCAGTGAGTGCGGCTATCCTCTCCGCCTCCAGGTTTGGCAACCCATTCGCCTGGCGTAACGCCACTTCATGTGCATCTTCTTTCACCTGCAAAAGCGGCGTTTTGAGCGGATCGATTGCCTGCTGGGCAATGTAGATCGCTATGTCACGCAGAAAGTCTTCGCAGTATTGGATCAGGGTCGATGCCGGACAATCCGGTGACTGAAGCGCAAAGAGAAGACCATCGCTATCCGTACTGCGATGGTAGCGGCAACTGACGACGTAGCCGATCGGCTGTTCTACCCGGTAGCGCTGATAAAAGCGCGGCTCACAGATCAGCGCCAGCGCGCGAAGTGCGGCTACCTGCTGCGGGTCGCCCAGGGGAATAAACAGCAGAACGGCACTGTCATCGCTGGGATGGGGAATACAGGTTTCACCGCCTACGCAGCGGTACTCAGGGCGCGTGGGGGAATTCACCGTCAGCACACTCAACTGCCGGGACACGAGCCGATGCTGTTCGGCATTGCCCCCGAGCAGGACGGCACGCCAGCATTGCGGATTGAGTGACGTCGCCAGCCGCTGCGGCAGCTGGCGCAGCAGTTCGCGTATCGCAATGCCCGGTATCACCGGCGTGGATACGCTGTGTGTCTGCATCAGGCATTGCACAAGCTGCCCCAGTGCCGCACTGAGCAGCGTCTTGTCTGACGGCAGGCGCAGGGTGAGTTGCCAGACGCCCTGCACCTCACGCCACTCTCCGCTGCCGGAAAAATGCCGCAGCACCGCAAACACGGGGCGTAACTCAGGCTCGCAGGCCGCGCCGGCTGCCCATGTTGTATAAAGTTCAGGACGCAGCACCAGCGTGCCCTGCGTCTCATCCGGTGTGATATGGGGTAACACGGCCTGACCGGTCGGCTCTGCACGCAGCGGCAAGAGATTCGGCTGCGGGTAAAATGTCCACCTGACGGGCGGGCAATTCATCACGGGCTTTTGCCAAGCTGTCAGTGACAGGTCATAACCCTGAACCCTGTGCGTTTCACCTTTAACCTCGGCGGCGCTCATCAGCGTGGTCGCTGTGGCGGCGTGCATTTCGTTCAGTAAGGCGTCCAGGTCGGGACAGTCGCCCACGGCCGCAAAGCCCAGCGCGCGCGCCTGAAGTTGCAGCAGGGGCGACTGTGGGGCCAGGCGCTGCTGCGCCAGCTGCCAGTAGTGCTGCCGCTGCACCGGCGTGGTATGGCGCAGCGCCTCAAGAAAGGACGCGATCAGGGGCGGAACAGCGGCCGGATCCTCCGTGACGAACGTGACCGCTACCCACATGTCCGCGTCCGACTGATAAAGCCATTTCACGTCAGGCTGGCTGGCCCGCGTGCGTGCATACAGCGTTTCCAGCAGCCCGCCTGGGGCATCATCAAGGAAAAACTCGCGCAGTAAAGTGACGCTGTCACGAAGTTGCGCGGGTAAAATCCAGCTTTGCCAGAGTGCTGATGGCCCTTCCTGCTGTAACGCCAGCGCCCTGTTGGGCGAAAGCATTACCGGGGCATCGGGCCGCCTGGCACTGTTGCGGGGCTGAAACGCAGCGGCAAACGCCTTCGCCAACGCGGTGAGCTGTTCCAGCGACTGTGGGCCCTGCAGCCACAGCGTCAGGTTGTCTGAGTGAAAGAAGCGCTGATGAAAAGCCCGCAGCGCCGCCTGCAAATCAGTGACGTTGTCACCGAACGACATCCTGTTCCCGACATGAAAGCGTTTAAACTGCGCCGGAGACGTCACTGGCGTAAACATGGCGGCTTCCGCGCGGGCCGCAGCATGGCGCTGCAGCAGGCGGTGCTCTGCATCAATCACCGCGATTTCCTGGCTGATGGCCTCGCGGGTCAGGCTCGGCGCACTCAGCATATCCTGCAGGCGCAACAGGCCTTCACTGAAGTTGTCGGGGGTGACCTCAAAAAACCAGGCGCTTTCGCGTGCCTGGGTGGTAGCATTCACCTGTCCGCCGTTCGCCTGAACCCAACTCATCAGCCGCCCATCATGCGGCCAGCGCTGACTGCCGGTAAAAAGCAGGTGCTCCAGCAAATGCGCGAGTCCAGGCCAGCGCTCTGGCTCGTCATGGCTGCCTGCCGCCACTTTGACCAGCGCCGCCGCCTGGGTGGCGTCCGGCTGGTGGCACAGCGTTACGTTCAGTCCATTGAGTTGCAGGCAGCGTGAATGCATTACAGAATCCGCGTTTTATAGATCAGCTGAGAATTGCTGCGATTGCGGAACTGAAGCTGACCAATTTTAATGTCGCTGCAGTCGGCTTCACGGCGGGCATCAAGGATTTTGCCATGGTGCGGCGATTTGCTGCAGACCGGATCGGCATTGTCTGCATCGCCGGTAAGCATAAAGGCCTGACAGCGACAGCCGCCAAAATCTTTCTCTTTTTCGTCACAGGAGCGACAGGGTTCCGGCATCCAGTCATAGCCGCGATAGCGGTTGAAGCCAAACGAGTGGTACCAGATATCCTCCAGGCTCTGTTCAAGCACAGAGGGAAAAGCCACCGGCAGCTGGCGTGCGCTGTGGCACGGAAGCGCGGTGCCATCGGGCGTGACGCTCAGGAAGATCGCGCCCCAACCGCCCATGCAGGGCTTGGGACGTTCTTCATAATAGTCAGGCGTCACGAACAGCAGATTGGTGAGGCTACCGCTGTCGCTCATGCGCGCACGGTACTGATTCACGATGCCTTCGGCCCGGGCGATCTGCTCACGGGTAGGCAGCAATCCCTCACGGTTTAACTGCGCCCAGCCGTAAAACTGACAGGTCGCCAGCTCCACATCATCGGCTTCAAGCTCGATGCACAGGTCGATAATCTTATCGATCTGATCGATATTGTGACGATGCAGCACGAAGTTCAGCACCATGGGATAGCCGTGGGCTTTGACCGCGCGCGCCATCTCCAGCTTCTGCTGAAACGCCTTCTTAGAGCCGGCCAGCGCCGCGTTAAGGGTTTCATCACTGGCCTGGAAACTGATCTGAATATGATCCAGTCCCGCGTCGCTGAAAGCCTCAAGCTTTTTCTCCGTCAGGCCAATCCCGGAGGTAATCAGGTTGGTATAAAAACCTAAGTCACGTGCCGCTTTGATCAGGTCAGGCAGGTCTTTGCGCGTTAACGGCTCCCCGCCGGAAAAGCCGAGCTGAACGCTGCCCATGGCGCGTGCCTGGCGAAAGACGTCGATCCACTGTTCAGTGCTCAGCTCTTTTTCCTGCTGGGCAAAATCCAGTGGATTTGAACAGTACGGGCACTGGAGCGGACAGCGGTACGTCAGCTCGGCCAGCAGCCACAGGGGCGGATTGACGCCGGGTTTATGCTGGTTCACGAAACTGTATCCACTTCTGTTCATAGGCTGACTGCAGGAATTCTTTGACATCCTCGCCCACACCGCCGGCCTCGGGGAAACGCGCATCCAGAATGGCAATGATCGCGGCGATATCCTGCTTGCCGTCAACCAGCTCCAGAATGGCGGCGGCGGTTTCATTGAGTTTCGCCATGCCTTCCGGGTAAAGCACGACGTGGCTGTCCTGTGCCGCTTCCCATTGCATACGGTAGCCCCGGCGAAAGGCGGCAATTGTGTGTTCGTTCATCGTTATACCAGTCGGGTTGTGTGCCAGGCCGCTTTATCCGTCACGCTATGATAAGGCGGGCGTTGAAGTTCGTAAGCCATGGTCATGGCATCCAGCATGGTCCACAGAATGTCCAGCTTGAACTGCAGGATCTCCAGCATGCGGTTCTGTTTTTCGGCGGTGTCGCAAAACGCCAGCGCCAGTGCCAGGCCGTGCTCCACGTCGCGGTTGGCCTGACTCAGGCGGCTACGGAAATAGAAGTAACCTTCTTCTTTGATCCACGGATAGTGCTGCGGCCAGCTGTCGAGCCGCGACTGATGAATCTGAGGCGCAAACAGCTCGGTCAGCGAGCTGCAGGCCGCTTCCTGCCAGTTCGCGCGACGGGCAAAACTGACATAGGCATCAACCGCAAACCGGACGCCCGGCAGGACATGCTGCTCCGAGACCAGTTCATCCCGGCTTAAGCCCACCGCTTCGCCCAGGCGTAACCAGGCCTCAATGCCGCCATCTTCGCCCTGGCTGCCATCATGATCCAGGATGCGTTGTACCCATTTACGTCGGGTTGCCGGATCGGGGCAGTTGGCCATGATCGCCGCGTCTTTCAGTGGAATGCTGGTCTGGTAGTAAAAGCGATTCGCCACCCATCCCTGAATCTGCTCAGGCGTGGCCTGACCGTTATGCATCGCAATATGGTACGGGTGATGAATATGGTAGTAGGCGCCTTTATCACGCAGCGCCTGTTCAAAGGCCTGCGGCGACAGGGTTTCCGTAATCAGCATCGTTTAGTCCTGAAGATGTATCGCCATCCCGTCGTGACTCACCTCAATGCCCTGTTGTGTCAGGTACTGCCGCTGAGGTGACTGTTCGTTGAGAACGGGATTCGTGTTGTTAATATGGATTAAAATCTTTCGTTTTGCTGGCAGACGGGCGAGCAGTGCCATCAGCCCCTGCTCTTCGGCCAGCGCCAGGTGGCCCATGGCCTTGCCGGTATTTTTACCCACGCCCGCGGTCAGTAATTCATCATCCTGCCATACCGTACCATCAATCAGCAGGCAGTCGGCCTGCTCAAGCCAGGGCAGGATCACCGCATCCGGCTCCCCAAGCCCCGGGGCATAAAGGAGCGTCTGGCCGTTGGCGCGGTTTTCAATAAACAGCGCGACGTTGTGGCCCGGTAACGGACGGTCACGGTAAGGTGAATACGGCGGTGCATTGCTGAGGATCGGAATAGCGGTAAACTGGAGATCCGGACACACATCCACGTTAAACGGCGTTAACGGACGAATGGGCCGGTGTTGAAGTCCGCCATTCCAGTGTTTCAGCATGGTAAACACCGGGAAACCGGTCGTCAGATCGTCATGCACTTCGGGTGTACACCACACCTGATGCGGGCAGCCCTCACGCAGGCTGAGCAGCCCGGTGGTGTGGTCAATCTGACTGTCGGTAAGAATAATGCCGCCGATCGCGGTCCCGCGCAGAACGCCCTTTTTCACTAATTCAGGCGTGTGCAGTATTTGCTGGCTGATGTCAGGTGAGGCATTGCAGAGAACCCAGTCTTCACCGTTATCACTGATGATGATGGAGGACTGGGTGCGCGGGCTGGCCTGCAGAGTCCCGTTACGCACACCATCACAGTTGGGGCAGTTGCAATTCCACTGAGGGAATCCACCGCCTGCAGCCGATCCAAGGACTTTAATAAACATGAAAGGAACCAGGTGTTGAAACAAAATGCCCGCACAGACGGCGGGCAAGTGATTAGCGGTTGGAGATGTACAGCGTCACTTCCAGACCGAGGCGCAGGTCAACAAACGTTGGTTTTTTCCACATAACTTTCTTCCTTATAGATTGAGATAAACAGACAAATGAATGACTGCAAGACAGCATTGTGACAGGGGTTAAAATGCGAACCTTGTCACACTATTTTCACGCAGACGGCCAGGTGAAATCAATGAAAAGCCCGTAAGAAAACATGTTAGTGCAGTCCGGTGTGTTGCAAAACCCGCAGCCAGTTTCCCCACGTTAATTTTTCCAGCATGCGTTGATCATAGCCCGAGTCGCGAAAAACGGCGAGCAATCGCGGCAGACCGCTGACGTCACCTAATGCCTCAGGCGGCGAGATCCCGTCAAAGTCTGAACCGAATGCCACGTGATCTTCGCCCATTATGTTAATTAAGTGATCGCAATGTTTGACGATTTCTGTCAGATCGGTATCGCTGTCGCGTTTTCCATCAGCACGAAGGAACGCATTGCCAAAGTTTATGCCAACCAGCCCACCGCTGGCACGGATCGCCTTAAGCTGGTTATCGGTCAGGTTGCGCGGCTGAGCACATAAAACGTGAGCATTAGAGTGGCTGGCCACCAGCGGCGCAGCGGAAAGCCGGGCCGTATCCCAGAAGGCTTTTTCATTCATATGCGACACATCAATCATCATGTTTAAGGCAGCGGCCTGCCTGATAAGCGCTTCCCCTTCTGCCGTCAGGCCTGGCCCCGTATCCGGCAAACCTGGAAAACTGCCGTTAACCCCTTCGCCGAAGCGATTTTTCAGATTCCAGAATGGGCCGATAGAGCGAACACCTGCCTGGTAGAAGGCGTTTAGCGTTTCGCCCTCCGCATCCAGCGCGTCGGCCCCTTCAATATGCGCCACCAGCGCCAACACGCCCTCAGCACGGCAGGCTTCAATCTCTGCAGCGCTGTGGCATAGCCTGGCACGGCCCGCTGACTGCGCAGCGATCTGCTGCAGTATCGCCAGCTGCTGCCACATGATTGTCAGCGGATCATAGGGTTCTTGCGCGGCGCGAGCCGGGGCGACCTGAGCGAGATAGTCCTGCGGCGGCACAAAAACAGCAAACAGCCCACCGGCAAAACCGCCCTGCTGCATACGAGGAAAGTCGAGGTGACCTTTTGGCACACCCGCATAGAAAGCCTCTGCGGGCGCATCGCGATGGTACAGCCACAGATTGAGTAACAGATCGTTGTGCCCGTCGAAAACCAGCATAGGGGAACCACCTTGAGAAACATCAGGTTATGCTACCGCTCTCTTTCCCCTTCAGCAAACGCCTGCGCACTCAGCGCCACAAGGCGTCAACAAAATTGTCACTTTTGCGCTTCAGGTTGTCAGTTTTCCGCGCGCGGCGGGCGTAACGCCACGCCACACTGGATTAACACCTACAAGGAGATGACTATGTTGATGCATCCGGCTGAGAAATATCGTCCGTTCCCGTCCGTTGATCTGGCCTCTCGCCAGTGGCCTTCAAAGCAGATCACCCGCGCGCCGCGCTGGCTGTCTACCGACCTGCGGGATGGCAATCAGGCCCTGGCAGAACCGATGAATCGTGCGCAGAAACTGCAGTTCTGGCAATTATTACTGGACTGCGGCGTTAAAGAGATTGAAGCCGCCTTTCCTTCTGCCTCGCAAAGGGATTTTGACTTTGTGCGGGATCTTATCGAACAAAAGCGCATTCCTGATGACGTGACGTTGCAGGTGTTAACGCCAGCACGTCACGACCTGATTGACAGAACATTCTGCGCACTAGAGGGTGCACCGCGCGCCATTGTGCATTTGTATAATGCCACCGCTCCCTTATTTCGCGAACGCGTGTTTAATCAGAGTAAAACACAGATCGTGGCGCTGGCGACCACGAGCGCAAGACAGATTCGTGCTGCATGTGAGGCCGCGCCTGACACACAGTGGAGCTTTGAATATTCACCCGAAACCTTCTGTTTTACAGAGCCGGCCTTCGCGCTGGAGATATGTGAGGCGGTAGCAGAGGTCTGGCAACCCAGCCCGGAACGTCCCATGATCATCAACCTGCCCGCCACTGTTGAAGTGAATACGCCCAACGTCTATGCCGATCAGATAGAGTTTTTCTGCCGTCACTTTAGCCGACGCGACGCGGTATGTATCAGCGTTCATCCTCATAACGACAGAGGAACGGGCGTCGCCTGCGCGGAACTTGCCCTGCTGGCAGGCGCGGATCGGATTGAAGGCTCCCTGTTTGGCAATGGTGAACGTACAGGTAACGTTGATTTGGTGACGTTGGCGTTAAATCTTTATACCCAGGGCATTGCGCCGGGACTGGACTTTAGTGATATGGCGCGGGTTATTGAGGTGGTGACCGACTGCAATAAACTGCCGGTTCATCCCCGTCATCCCTATGCCGGGGAGCTGGTATTTACCGCTTTTTCCGGCTCGCATCAGGATGCGATTAAGAAGGGATTCGCTTACCGCCGCCAGCATAAGGAAACGCAGTGGCAGATCCCCTATTTGCCACTCGACCCTGCCGATATCGGCTGCAGTTACGAAGCTGTGATTCGGGTAAACAGCCAGTCGGGTAAAAGCGGCGCCGCCTGGTTGCTGGAGCAAAATCATGGCCTGCAACTTCCCCGCCCTCTGCAGCAGGATTTCAGCCGTTGCGTTCAGCAGGAGAGCGATCTGCACGGTAAAGAAATGACGCAGCACGCTGTCTGGCAGCTTTTCTGCCGTCACTATCAGATTGAGCAGCCCGCTCTGCGCCTGATGGAAGCGCACAGTCAAAGCGAGTCGGGCGAGCAGACGCAACTGCGTGCCCACGTCCATCATCAGGGCCGCACTCTGCGTCTGACAGGCCGCGGTAATGGCCTGCTTTCCGCCGCTGTGACGGCACTCCGTCAGTCCCTCGACCTGGCGCTGACCATTGAAGATTATCATGAACATACGCTGGGAAAACGTAGCGACAGCCGCTCAGTTGCCTATGTCAGCTGCATCAACCTTCAGGGCGAACGCCACTGGGGCGTCAGCATCGACAATGATACGTCGCGCGCCGCACTGCAGGCGTTGCTTAACGCGGCAAGCCACTTTCTGCCGCAGGAAAATAGTCCGTTGGCGATACACCCAGCAGACGGCGAAACATGGCGCTAAAGGCACTCGGGCTTTCATAGCCCAGATCCAAAGCCACGCGCAATACGCTGTCGCCCTGCGCCAGACGCGTCAGGGCAACAGCCACGCGCGCCCGCCGGACCCAGTCACTGAACTGCAGGCCGGTTTCACGCACGAAATGGCGAGCCAGCGTCCGGCCAGACAGGTTGAGCCTGGTGCTGGCCGCCGCCAGAGACCAGTCGCCCGCCAGATCGGCCTGAATCTGCATGCACAGAGCCCGTAAACGTGGGCTCTGAGGCAGGGGCAACGCATAAGGCAGCGCATCCATGCCGCGAATTTCATCCAGAATCAATTCATAAATCCGCTCGCTACGGCTGGCTGGCGCATAGGACACGGGCAAATCGATGGCGTGGATGATCAGCTCGCGCAGCAGCGCTGAAATCTGCACGACCTTGCAGCTGGCGGGAAGATCGGCCCTGGCAAGGGGATCGATAAACAGCGTGCGTGCGGCGACTGCGCCGGTAATGTACAAGCGATGACGGGTAAAAGCGGGCAGCCAGACGCCACGACTTGGCGGTACGGTCCAGCTGCCCTGTTCTGTTTCCACGCGCACGACGCCGCTCAGCGTATGAATAAGCTGCGCGCAGCTGTGATGGTGCCAGGGTTCTGTCGCACCATGCGAATAGTCGTGCGCCAGCGGCACCAGCGGGCGCGTGCTGAAATCAAAACTGACCCTTGAACTCATTGCGACTTAAGATATTTATAGATCACGGCTAAGTCCTCTTCACCATGACCGGCTTCCACGGCCTGCTGCCAGACGCTGGCGATATTTTCCAGCGCGGGCAATGAACTGTCTGAGGCGTCCAGTGCCAGCTTCGCGTCTTTAAGCGCCCATTGCAGATGCATCTGCGGGGTATAATCATCGCTGGCCATCATGCCCAGCTTCATTTTGGCATAAGGCGCCGCCAGCGGGCCACCGTCCAGCACCTGCCACAGATCGTCGGTTGAGAAACCAAACTGGTCGGCAAGCCGGGTACTTTCGGCCAGGCTCTGCATCAGACCAATCAGCCAGCTGTTGATGACTAGCTTCATGCGCGAGCTCTTGCCCGCCTCACCCAGCCACTGCGTGCCTTTACCTATCGCGTCGAAGACGGCCTCTGCGGCCTGAGCACGGGACCGATCGCCACTGGCCATCACCAGAATCTGGGCGTTCTCTGCGGGCGCCTTGGTACCGGAAACCGGCGCGTCGATAAACACCACATCGGGACGAGCCTGAGCAAAGAAAGTGATCAGCGCATCCGTTTTTTCAACGCCGATCGTGCTCATCTGGCACAGCGTTGCGCCCTGTTTCAGCGCCGCTTTCGCCTCGTGCAGGACCTGCTCTGTGGTCTCGCCGTCTGACAACATGGCAATTACCACGTCCGCCTTCTGCACGGCTTCCGCTGCGGAATCGGTTAACGTCAGCCCCGCCGCAATCAAATCTTCCCCCCGCGCACGGGTGCGGTTCCAGCCGTACACCCTGAACCCCTTTTTCAGTAAATTAGCGGCAAAGGCATGCCCCATCGCCCCTAATCCCAGTACTGCAACATCAGGTTGTTTCATGCTGATTTCCTTCGTTCTGATTATGGGTATCCGTCTTCTGTGTACCTGACGGCGCAGGCTCAAATGTAGCATCTGTTACCCGCCGCGTCCCGTCGGCACGCCGTGACCCGCGCGTAACGGGCCATGAAGACATCGTGGCCCGACAGACCTCTTCGCGGCGTCGAGCCGGTCAGAGAATAACAAGGTTGGCGACGATGCGATCACATAAACCGGCCAATCATTTACGCTTTCCAAACCTCTGACAAAACCAGTAACATGTGTCGCGATTGTTCCAGTTGGTTCATTTAGTACCACCATTTTCGCGACCTGCCGATAGCCACCGTTGTTTTCGTCACTCTGGCAGGCGACATATACCCAGGGATCCACGCTTTCAGGCCAAATACAGATGAATATTAAGCGATCACGCCAGGCAAGCCTGCCGTTATTAGTGCTGCCTGCCCTCTTTCCGCTGCCGCTGTTTGCGGCAGATGGCGGTAATACCCTTGTTGTCAGCGCCGCGCCGCCAGCAAAAGGCCTTAATGAACTTGATACGCCTGCCGCCGTGAGCGTGGTAAACGGCGACGATATGCGTCAGGCCGCCCCGCGCGTTAACCTGTCAGAAAACCTGACCAGCGTACCGGGGTTGCAGATCCAAAACAGACAAAATTATGCACAGGACCTGCAGTTGTCCGTGCGCGGCTTTGGTTCCCGTTCGACTTACGGGGTCCGTGGCCTGCGCATTTATGTCGATGGCATTCCGGCCACCATGCCGGATGGTCAGGGACAAACGTCCAATATTGATATCGGTTCGGTCGATCGGGTGGAGGTGCTGCGTGGGCCGTTTTCTGCGCTATATGGCAATGCCTCCGGCGGCGTCATTAACGTTACCACTCAGACCGGTCAGCAGCCCCCCACGCTTGAAGCAGGCAGTTGGTTTGGCAGCTACGGTAGCTGGCGCAACAGCGTGAAAGCCAGCGGCGCCACCGGCGACGGCACCAAAGCCGGCGATGTTAATTACACGCTTTCCGCCTCGCGCTTTACCACTCACGGTTATCGCGACCACAGCGCCGCGCAAAAAAATCTGGGTAACGCAAAGCTGGGCGTACGCATTGATGACGTCAGCACCCTGACCTTACTGTTTAACAGCGTACATATCGACGCGCAGGACCCGGGTGGGTTGACGCCTGACCAGTGGCGCGCGAATCCCCGTCAGGTTGTCAGTAATGTCTCACTTTACAACACCCGCAAAACCGTCGATCAAACCCAGGGCGGCCTGCACTATCAGCGTAGGATGAGCGAAAACGACGACCTGAGCGTGATGATGTATGCCGGGATGCGTGAAACGACGCAGTTCCAGTCCATTCCTGCCAACGTGCAGCGAAGCCCATCGCATCCCGGCGGCGTGATCGCGTTGACCCGCCACTATCAGGGCATTGATACCCGCTGGACACACCGTGATGATCTGTTTTCGGTTCCGGTCACGCTGACTGCCGGGCTGGATTACGAAACCATGAGCGAACAGCGCAAAGGTTTTGAGAATTTCACTACGGCCAACGGCGTGACGCAGTTCGGTGAGCAGGGAAATATGCGGCGCAACGAACGTAACCTGATGTGGAATCTTGATCCCTATTTGCAGACCACCTGGCAGCTCAGTCAAAAATGGTCGCTGGATGCAGGCGTCCGTTTCAGTACGGTCAGTTTTGACTCCAACGACTTTTACATCACGCCAGGCAACGGCGATGACAGTGGCGATGCCCGTTATCACAAATGGCTGCCCGCCGCCGCGCTGAAGTATGCGTTTGACGACAGCTGGAATGCCTATTTATCTGCCGGCCGTGGATTTGAAACCCCGACGATTAATGAGCTGTCCTATCGTTCAGACGATCAGTCCGGCCTGAATCTGGGGCTGAAACCCGCGACCAGCGACACGGTTGAGTTAGGCAGCAAAAAACGTCTGGGCAATGGCCTGCTCAGCGCTGCCGTTTTCCAGACCGATACTCAGGATGAAATTGTTGTCGACAGCAGCAGCGGTGGACGCACCACTTACAAAAATGCCGGAGAAACCCGTCGGCGTGGCCTCGAACTGGCGTTTGATCAGCAGGTTAACTACGACTGGCGACTGAAAATGGCCTATACGCTGCTGGATGCGCGCTACCGCAGTAATGCCTGCGGCAACGCCAGCTGCGACGGCAACCGTATTCCGGGCATTGCGCGCAATATGCTGTATACCGGGCTGGCTTATGCGCCTGAAGAAGGCTTTTATGCTGGAGCGGAATGGCGTTATATGAGCAATATCGCAGCGGATGACAGCAATGCGGTCCGTGCGCCTTCCTATGCCATCACCTCGGTCAACAGCGGCTATAAGTGGCTTGTCGATGCCTGGACGCTGGATTTGTTTGGTCGGGTGGATAACCTGTTTGACCGCAACTACGTTGGCTCGGTGATCGTCAATGAAAGCAACGGTCGCTACTTTGAACCGGCTCCGGGGCGCAACTACAGCGTGGGCCTGACGGTCAGTTACGCTTTCCAGTAGTGAACATGGCCGCCGCGTGAGCACAACGCGGCGGCGCAGCGTGGCGACCTCTCATGTTATTCTCATCGCGCCTGGCACAATCCCCTGACGCATTACCCTCTTTCGCCGTCAACGTCGGCCTCCAGAATACCTATTTGCGAAAGCACTCGAATTTTTGTTCAAAACTCGCTCAAACAAAGTCCACGCTCCTAAAATCCATGCAGTAACGTAACGACATCATAAGGAGCACGCACGTTGAGCAGCAAAATCTGTTTCAGTCGTGCCTTTAATCAGGATGTTACCAAGGCGAAAAAAGAGGCGGAGGAAGGTCCAGTGTACATCACCGATCACGCTAAACCGCTCATATCCTGTTAACGGTTGAGGCATATCCGAGGTTAACAGGCGGTAAAAAAAAACTGGCCATGACGCTGGCAATGCCTGAAACGGCAGATGTCGATTTCGAACCTGAACGGCCTGTCATCACCGGACGAGATGCCGGCTTCTGATGCGTTATCTGCTGGATAACCCGATCCTTTCTGGGTTGCGTAAGGCAGGCACGCCGCGTATTGATCCCAATGTCCTGGCAGGGCTAATGCTATTGACCTTGACAGCACGTTCATTTCAGCGCTGACGCGGCTGGAAACAGAGACAGGTATTTTGCGTCTTGAAGGGCGGGATGGGGAGCAGGCACAACGTTTGCGCCACGGGTATCAGACGCAGGAGCTTGAGGCGGATCGCCAGAGAAGGTTGCCGATGGTCCGTTCGCAGGCCGGTGCGCCATGCTGCACCTGCCCGACTGACGTTCCGCAACCGATGCGCTGATTGCGGCAACGGCGCTACAGCACGATGTCATTCAGGTCACGCGTAACCTGAACGATTTCCAGGGACTGGGCGTGATGCTGCTCAATCCCAGGCCTGCCTGACAGGGTTTACAGCGCGTTCAGTTTGGCAATCACATCATTATAGCTGCCCGTTTCACCCAGGCGGGGAAAGACGCGCTTGATGCTGTTTTCGTGCGTATCACTATTGAGATCGGTCATCGCATCCACTGCAAGCGTGACGTTGTAACCTGATGCGTACGCCTCACGCGCCGTCGATTCCACGCCAATACTGGTGGCAATGCCGCAAATGACCACCTGGGTAATGCCACGCTTTTGCAGTTCATCATGCAGCGCGGTGTCATGAAACGCGCCCCAGGTTTTTTTGGTGATGGTCAGATCGTTATGCTGCGGTGTCATGGCGGGCACCAGGATCGCCCAGTTTGCAGGCAGCTCGCCTTCGTGACGCGGCTGTTCATTGCGACCAGGCGCACCGCCTGCCACGTTGACGAGCACGACGGGCAGATCCTTTTCACGAAAAGCGCTGGCAAGTCGCGCGCAGCGTTCAATCACCGACTGTGGCTCGTGCACAACTGGCAGCGCAACAATCCCCTCTTGCAGATCGATGACGATCAGAGCGGTTTTCGCATCAAGTGTGGTTATAGCCATAGTCATTCCTCACAAATCGGTAACAGATAAAGCGTCAGTATGGCGCAGACGGCGGGCGTTGAGACAGCCTGCAAAGCGCGCCATACAAGGGAAATGAAGTATACAAATGCCGGTCGGGCCTGAACAGACGCGGCTGGTTTCAATTTGTAAGCTCAGGTTCGGCCCAGATAGTGGATCAGGCTGTGAAACCGCAGGCGGCGGTCAAGGGGATTACGATAGCTGTGAGCGACGTCGGCCCGGAACTGAAAGGCTTCGCCCTGTTTAAGCCGTCGCCAGGTCTCTTCCACGCCTAACAACAGTTCCCCTTCCAGTACCACCACCTGCTCAATCACCCCTTTCTCATGGGCAGTGGAGTCGCTTTGCGCACCCGCTGCCAGCTCAACCGCCAGTAAATCAAAACGCAACCGGGCGTCGTAAGGCAGCAGCGGCGTAACCGCCATCTGCGCATTCTGCTGCCGGTAACCGGTCACCTCGCCTGCGGAATGCGCCCCGGAATGAACAAAAAATGAGAACGGAACGTTGAAGCCGGTCGCTATTTTCCACAAGGTCGCGACCGTGGGGCTGGACTCGCCGCGTTCAATCTGGCCCAGCATCGCCTTACTGACGCCCGTTTTTTCTGCGGTTAAGCTCAGGCTCCAGCCATTGGCCTGGCGCAATTGTTTTAGCCCATCGCCAAGATATTGATGCAAATTTTCCATGTTATCTCCTGCTTTACCGCTCTAGTGTAACACTTGTGCGTTATAACGCCCTGTGCGAGGATGTGCGCTATAACGCACAAGAGGGTTACACCATGTCAGCACGCCACGCACCCTTTCCCGTTACCCTGCCCATGGCCGTTTCCGGCCTGGTGGCGGTATTAGTCGGCTACAGCAGTACCGGTGCGATTATCTATCAGGTTGCCCTGTCCGCGGGCGCCTCATCCGCGCAAATTGCCGGCTGGCTTTCCGTCATTGGCCTGGCGATGGGCATTGCTTCAGCGGGGCTGTCTCTGGCGTACCGGATGCCGATCTTAGCCGCCTGGTCCACGCCGGGCGCGGCATTACTCGCCACCAGCCTTCAGGGCGCATCGATACACGAAGCCGTCGGCGTATTTGTTTTTGCCAATGCCCTGATTGTGTTGTGCGGGGTGACGGGCCTGTTTGCCCGACTAATGAACTACATCCCTGCCTCGCTGGCCGCCGCCATGCTGGCCGGGATTTTACTGCGCTTTGGCCTGCAGACGTTTAGCGATTTAGCGGTAAATTTTACCCTGGCGGGCGCAATGTGCTGTGTTTGGTTACTGGCACGCCGGTGGTTGGCCCGCTACGCCATTCTGATCGCGCTGCTGGCAGGCCTGGCTGTCGCATACGGGCAAAACAGCCTCCATTTTCCCGCGCATGCGGCGAGTTTCAGCCTTCCCGGCCCTGTCTGGCCGACCTTTTCATGGCCTGTACTCATCGGTGTTGGCCTTCCCTATTTTCTGGTGACCATGGCGTCACAAAATGCACCGGGCATCGCCACATTGCACGCCCATGGCTACCGTCCCCCGGTCTCCGCGTTGATGAGCTGGACAGGACTGCTTGCCCTGGTCTTGTCACCGTTTGGCGGGTTTTCGGTTTGTGTGGCGGCGATTACGGCGGCCATTTGCATGGGAGAAGATGTGGATGTCGATCCCCGTCGCCGCTGGATAGCTGCCGCGCTGGCCGGTTTTTTTTATCTGCTGGCTGGCTTTTCCGGCGCGTTAATTGCCGTGTTGTTCAGCGCACTGCCTGCGGTAATGGTGCAGGTGCTGGCGGGGCTGGCACTGCTTGCCACGCTCGGCGGCAGTCTGCAACGGGCGCTTGAGCAGCCCGAGGAGCGGGACAGCGCCCTGATAGCCTTTTTGATCACCGCATCCGGGGTAACGCTCTGCGGCATCGGCGCGGCGTTCTGGGGCCTGGTCGGCGGTGTGGTTGCACATCTGTTATTAAAGCGTAAAACAGCGTAACATCATCTGGGCATTGGTTATTTTCCCGCCAGCGGGTCAAAAAACCACGCATTTATCCCCTTTTTCAGCGGTTTGATTTGCCATTGTCCCACGTAAAATCACCGTAATCGACGATAACACGCGATCTTCTGCCTCAGACAACGACCGATAAGGGCTTAACAGGTGGCAAAAACTTTTCTGCGCAGCGGCAATCTGGATGCGGTTCTGGCTTTGGGCGAGAACGGCCAGCCTGTATATGCGTCCGCCCTGCAAATCCGTGAAACCCTGCGTTTGCGCCGTCAGAGCGCGCTGGCAAATTGCCTGGCGATTCCACAAACGAACGAACGTGGCGACCGGCTTGACTGGTACTCGCCCTTCCCGGGCAAGGTTAAGTCCTGGATGGGCGCCAGCGATTATGAACGCCGCCAGGCTTTACAACATCTCACAGCCTGTCAGCAGGATCTGCAAGCCATCAGCGCCAGCGCAAGCGGTGCGGCCAATCCGGCAATGCGCCTGTTCGGCGCGCTGTTAGGCAAAAGCTTGCAGTTTCCCAATCAGCAATATGTTTATCTGGTCAACGGCAAACCCGTCATAACCTTTTGGGGGTTTGTTGACGCGCAGGAGCGGAATCGCGACGATGCGCTGGCCTGCCTGCGAGACAGTCTTGAAGAGTCGCTGCCAACCGTGCTGGTTGAACCACCGCCCGAACCGGTGACGATCGCTGCCGCCTCTGAACCCGAACCTGTTGTCGCACCGGAGCCGGAGATCGTGACGCCGCCGGTCCAGGAAAGCGCGGTTCAGGCCCCAGAACCTACGCCCACGGCGACAGCGCGTCGTCGGCCTTTCCGCCTGTGGTATTTACTTCCAACCCTGGCGGTTGCCGCGGCAGCAGCGACCGCTGTGATCTTGCATCTGCCTCAGTCAGAACCGGTGACGGTCACGCAACCGGTCGCGCAAAACACGCCGGCTCCCGCGCCGGTTACCGCCACTAAGCCACCGGCAGTCGTCGCGTCTGCTGAAAAACTGTCTGCCACGCTGCCGCAGAAACCGGCGGCGGTGGTCGCAAATGCATCAACTGCGGCTGCACCGACTTCCGCTGCGCCCGCGCCCTCATCAACCCTTTCAAATGTGGTGGTGCCTGCTGTGCCCGCCAAACCCGACGATCTGGTGGTGACGCCGGATGCCGTGCGCGATGGACAGGTACAGGTCATTGATGGCCGCTGGCGTGTGGATATTGAACAGATCAAAACCCCGACCGGTAAACCGCCGGTGATGCGTTTCCAGTTCAATAAAGGGAAAGGCAGCGTGCAGATCAGCCAGGGCAATACCACCTGTAAGGCCGACGTGACGGCCGCGATGACCAGCGCAGGAAACCTGGTGATTGAGAGCCGCTTTACTGCCCGGTGCGCGGACAAATCCCGTTACCGTATGCCATTGTTAGTGTGTCATTCCAGCATTGGCGCGGCCGTCTGTGAAGCGCAGTACAGTGCGGATCGTGTGTATCCCATTACGATTAAGCGTGAGAGTAAGTAACTATGTTGGCTCCCCTGATCGATGATAAGCAGAAAATTTCTCTGATTGAGAACAGCGGCGTGCAGTTCCTGGATTTTGGTCTGCAGCTTTCCGCGCCCCAGGCACGACGCCAGTTTGTGCGCCAGACGGCAAACGGCCCATTGCTGCGACTGAACGTGGACGGCAACAGCGGCAAATTTTTACTTTACCCACAGGACGGTGGCGCGCCTGAAGTGGTTCGTCCTGAAACCGACATCGCCCTGTCAGACTCGCTGACGCTGCTGGAAGCCTGCTGGTTGCCCCTGCCGATGCTGCGTTGCGCATCGGGCCGCCGCTTTATTGGCGGCCCTGAAAACTGGGCGCGCATGCGTCTGGTGGCCCTGGATAAACCCGACAGCACCGGCAATACGCACCGCGTCACGCTGGCTTTCGATACCCGCTGCGTCGCTGATGAAGACGGCGGCGAGCAACTCGGACTCACGCCTTCCGATGCGCAGAACGGCGTGACCTTTGCGCTGGCCTGGCATAACTACGAGCTGGGCGAATTCCTTGACCATACCTGGGTTGATGGCTGGTTGCGTGAGTCCTTCACCGACCGCGTAGCCGATCGCCGGGAGCAGGCCATCAGCCAGGCACTGCGCGAGTTTGAATATCAGGCGCATTACCTTAACCTGCTGGAATTACTGGGCGAGCAGCTTAACCTGACCGAGATCCACATTCAGGCCGCCACGCTGCAAACCCCGGCGGTCAACGTCGATATTATTCTCGACGTAGGGAATTCCCACACCTGCGGCATTCTGGTGGAAGACCATCCGGAAGAGAGCAACGGCCTGAAGCAGACCTATGAACTGCAAATGCGCGACCTGTCTCAGCCGCATCGGGTGTATAACGAACTGTTCGACAGCCGGCTGGAATTTGCCGAAGCGCGTTTTGGTAAAGCCAATTTTTCACTGGAAAGCGGCCGCGAGCAGGCTTTTATGTGGCCCTCGTTAACCCGCGTCGGGCGTGAAGCCAGTCGCCTGGCCCTGCAACGCGCCGGTCTGGAAGGCAGTACCGGCCTGTCCAGTCCACGCCGTTACCTGTGGGATGAAGCACGCTATCAGCCGGGCTGGCGCTTTAATCAGCAGAGCCCGCAGGGGGAACCTCAGGCCTGCGCCGCGCCGTTTACCTCGTTAATGAATGATGAAGGTCAGCCGCTGTACGCCCTGCCCGTGGATGAACGCTTACCGGTGTTCTCCGCCCACTACAGCCGCAGTTCGCTGATGACCTTTATGTTGTGTGAGTTGCTGGCTCAGGCGCTAATGCAAATGAACAGTGCGGCACAGCGCCAACGTATGCCGCAAAGCCATGCCCCGCGTCAGCTGCGCCACGTTATTTTGACCCTGCCGTCCGCCATGCCAAAACCTGAACGGGAGATCTTCCGCCGCCGCATGCAGGAAGCCATCGCGCTGGTGTGGAAAGCCGAGGGCTGGCACCCGGCCGATGAGGATTTTACCGAGCAGAGCCAGGCCCAGAGCAGCAAGCCCGTTCCGGATGTGCAGATGGAATGGGACGAAGCCACCTGTGGCCAGATGGTGTGGCTGTTTAATGAGACGCAGGTGAACTTTGCCGGACGGGCAGAAGATTTCTTTAGCAGCATGGCACGTCCCGACCGCCCGCGTGAGGCGGATGAACTGCCGGGCAAGAGCCTGCGTATTGCCTCTATTGATATAGGCGGCGGCACCACCGATTTAGCGATTACCCAGTATCGTCTTGACGACGGCCAGGGTAATAACGTCAAAATCACCCCGCGCCTGCTGTTCCGTGAAGGCTTCAAAGTCGCCGGTGACGATATTCTGCTGGACGTGATCCAACTGTGGATTTTACCCGCTCTGCAACAGAGCCTGCAAAAAGCCGGGCTGACCCTGGCGGAGCCGCTGATCAACAAGCTGTTTGGTCACGACAGCCGCATGGACGGACAGGCCACGTTACGCCAGCAGGCGACGCTGCAGCTGTTTATCCCGCTGGCTCAGGCGGTACTGGAGCGCTACGAAAACTGGGATCCGCTGGAAAGTCACGCCGAGATCAATGCGCTGTTCGGTGAACTGGTCGATCAGCGCCCTGCCGATGCGGTGCTGGCGTTTGTTAACGGTGAAATTCAGCGTGAACTCGGCGGCAACAGCCGTTTTGATCTGCTTGAGGTGCCGCTGGTGGTCAGCATGGCTCAGTTGCACGGTGAGTTTATGCAACATCGCATGGCAATCATTCCGGCGCTGCGCTCTATGTGTGAAGTGGTGTCACTCTACCAGTGTGACGTCCTGTTGCTGACCGGACGTCCTTCGCGCTTCCCCGGCATTCAGGCGCTGGTACGTCATCTGCAGCCGCTGCCGGGCAGCCGTATTTTATCGCTTGAGGGCTATCACACCAGCGACTGGTATCCGTTTAATAAACATGGTCGCATTGATAACCCCAAATCGACCGCCGCGGTCGGCGCAATGCTGTGCCTGCTGGCGCTGGATTTGCGCCTGAGCAGCTTTTGGTTCCGTGCAGGCGACTTTGAGCCTTATTCAACCATTCGTTATCTCGGTATGCTGGACGAAAATCAGGCGCTGACGGACGAAAACCTGTGCTACAGCGAAATCGACCTCGACGATCAGCAGTTTTCGCTGGATCGCAAAACCAGCTTTCGTATTCGCGGCAACGTGTGCCTGGGATTCCGCCAGTTAGATAATGAGCGCTGGCCTGCCTCGCCCCTCTACAGCCTGACGCTCAATGATGCAGCGCTGGCGCGTAAGGTTGCGGGGGAAAGTGTCCTGCGCGTCAAGCTCGCCGTGAAGGCCGGTCCGGGTGCGCCCGGCCCTGAAAATCTGGTGTTAAGCGAGGCTAAACTGGATGATGGCACGCGTGTTCCGCTTGAACATCTGAGCCTCAAACTCAATACTCTCTCCGCCACGGGCAATGCCAATGCGCAATACTGGATTGACAGCGGGAGTGTGTGTAAACGATGAGATCGGTAAAACCCCGCCAGCCGCAGACGCTGGCAAAACGCCTGAGTTTATTGCAGGACGCCCTGAACGGCAGCCTGGCCTGGATTGAGAATACCCGCGAGCAGTCGCCCCGTCTGGCTCTGGAAGCCGAAACCCTGACCCTGCAGCTACGGCAGGCTCGTGTACAGGCCCAGGCACTGGCGCAGCAGGTTGCGCGCCCGGTGACGCTGGCGCTGTTTGGCCAGTCCCAGGCGGGTAAAGCCTGGCTGTTGACGGAAATGGTGGCCGATGCACAGGGCCAGTTGATCACCGCGTTAAGTGATAAACCGGTGAATTATTTTCAGAATGTGAATCCCGGCAATCTCGACTTCGCCACCGCAACGCGTTTTACCCACCAGCGGGAACCCCTCTCTTCAGAGTGGCCCGTTGAGCTGACGCTGCTAAGCGAGGCCGACGTGCTGCGCCTGGCCATCTCCTGTGGTGGAGGTGTCACCCAGCCCGACACCGCAAAAATTGACAGCGTGTTGCAACGCCTGCAACGCCATCGCTTAACCACGCCACTGCCGGGTCTGGAGAGCGACGCGCTGGTCACGCTCTGGTCCTGGTGCCGTCGTCATCACCTGTATGACGCACAGCTGGATCGCCACTTCTGGCCACAGGCTGTTGAACTGGCACCCTGGCTGAGCGTTGACGACCGCGTGCAGCTGTTTTCACTGCTGTGGCCAGCCGAGCCCGCCCTGAATGAGCTGGTGCGGAGTTTACTGCATCTGCGCCATCAGCTTCGTAACAGCACCCGGGTACTGGCTCCGCTTAGCCTGCTGACGGATAACGCCCTGTTGCCCGCGGAGCAGCTGATTGTTCCCGCCAGCGAGCAGGATCAGTCGCTGCCAATCGAGGTTTGCCCGTTAAACGGCAACCGTCTGGGTAAACCGCAGAACGTGGCGTTGGGATTACTTGCCCTGCTCACGCTTGAGGTCACTATTCCCCTTAGCTCCACCCCGCGCACCGCGCTCTATGATGACGCAGACATGCTGGAGCTGCCCGCACCGGGTACGCCCAGCGATCCGGCCCTGCGTGAAGAGCGCCAGCGCCTGCAGCAGCAGGATGCACTACGCGCACGCCTGCTGGAGCACAAACGTACACTGATACCGGGCATTTATGCCGCCCGCCAGAGTATCGATTTGCTGTTAATCTGCACCGCCGCCAGCCAGCGTCAGGATGTTGACGTCGCCAGTCAGGCGTTACGGGAATGGCAGCGTCACCAGCCAGTCAATGAGGCGGGCGAGAAACCCCGTCTTATTTGGGCTATTACCCCTTACGATGCGCGGCATCAGCAGATCAACGTCGACGAGGCAGTGCAGCGTCAGGTGGGGCAGCCGGGTCAGCAATGGGGTTCCATGCTGGCACTGGATCGCGCAGGCGTGGACCGGATGTCTGACTGGCTACAGGAAGAAATGCAGCCTGAAGCCCGTCGCGATATGCTGATCGCTCAACTGGCACAAATTCAGCACACCGTTGTCGAGCGTCGCCTTCAGCCCTGGACGGAAGCGGGTGCATCGCCCGACCAGGCGGCACGCAAGCAAAGCATCGCCGATACACTGCTGAAGTGTTTACAACACCGCACCGGTTTACATGGCGAACTGCTTGAGCGCTTACAGCCCTCCCGCGAGGCCCTGCGTCAGCTCTGGCTCAACCAGTCCACCTCATCCGTTCCGGCGGCGACGTCCAGCATTCAGGCCCCGGAAAATCAGTTTGGTATTGGCTTTGAATTTGATTTGTTCAGCGATAACGAAGTTGAACAGCCCGCCCCGAAGCAGACCAGCTTCGGTCAGGGCTCGGCACAATTCCCGCGTCAGGTGTTTAGCCTGTGGCTTAACCACCTGCGTCAGCTGCCGGAAAATCAGAGCCTGCTGGCTTTACTGAATATTGATAAAGCCACGATGGAGTGGTTGATCGAAGAGTTGATCACGGCCAGCTTTCGTACCGGTATTCTGCAGTCCCTGCAGCAGGCGCTGCATGAACCCGATGCGCAGAGCATGACGCATGAATCACGTGCTGACCGTCAGGTCACGCGCGCGATGACGGTGCTGGGGGATTTTGTGGCCTGGCTGGGCTTCCTGCAGCGTCCGGAATCGGAACGTCCTGGCAGCCGGGTCAATCGCGGGCAGCCTGTTTTCTCGCGCCCGCCGGCACCCAGCGTTAATTTCAGTGCAGGACAGCGCCTGACGAAGCTTTCCGCCGCGCCAGCAAACCATACGGCCTACTATATTTACGACTGGCTGGTGGGGCTTAACACCGTGATTATCGAAAACAATGGCTATACCGGTGGGGGCGACCTGCCGGTTGCAGCGCGAGAGTCACTTACAGCCCTGCTTAAGCCACTGCGCCACTAACCGTAAATCAGGCGCAGCTCGCCCGCCAGCGACTGCGCCGCCTCTTCCAGCAACGCCACTACGGGGGCCAGTTCCTCATTGCACCGTTCTGCATGCAGCAGATGAATCGTGGCGGGCAACGCCATTCCTCCGGTCAGCCAGTCCCATAGCGCATCCAGATTATTGCCAAATCCGGCAGGACAATCGCTCTGCGCCGCAAACGCATGATAGAAAGCCTCGCGATCGATGAGCTGGCGCAGATCAAAGCTTAAGGTCAGCATGGTTACTGAACCGGCTTAAAGGTGCGATAGTGGTCGGTCGAGAGGAAAACCAGACCATCAGAGGAGTAGACCAGCCTGTCAGCCTCACGGTGACCACAGCGGTAGTTCACATCCGCCTCGAACCACTGGCGATCGGCGCGTTCAGGCAATTTTCGTTCCCGGTTAGAAAAGCGATCGCCGCCGATGGCCCGCCCCGGCAACACCTCACACAAGTCCCCTTTCGCTGGATTCCAGCCAAGGCGACGCGCCTGCTTTTTGGTAATGTAGTAATCGGGCAATTGCTGATGCTGCAGCACCCAACGGGCGACCGTTCGCACATCCGTTAAGGCAGCGATATCCGAGGCCGATGTTTTGGCTGGTGCAGACGTCAGATAAGGTCTTAACCCCACCCAACAGAGAACAAGGATCAGAACCAGTCCAACCCACAGTTTTTTTGACATGATGGCATCCCTTTAAACAGGATGCAGATGATAACAGCTTTAGCGGGCGATAAAAAAGCGCGGGCCAGATTGCCTGGCCCTGGCGGTAAACTGCTTTTACTGCATGGCTGACTGCGAAGGCACAGTGTGACGGCGCCATGCACCCGGGGCAACACCGTACTGACGCTTAAAGCTGCGGTTAAAAGACTGTTGCGAGTCAAATCCCAGCGATATCGCTACATTCAGGATAGGCTCGTTGGTGCTGGTCAAACGGTCGGCCGATTTTTTCAACTTCTTCATGCGAATGTATTCACCCAGTGGATAGCCGGTGTGCTCTTTAAACATCCGTTGCAGGTGCCATTTTGAATAGCCAGCGCGCTCAGAAACGGTATCGAGATCGAGACGTGCTTCGATATTGTTATCGATCCAGCTAATCAGGTCGTGAATAAAAGCGTTACTCATCATGTTTATTCTCCCGTCGCGGCGCGAACAGTATTAGTATCAGTTGCAGTTACACTTAAAGCGTGACTGACAATGCCATTTAATGCAAGTTTAATTAATACATTAAATGCCGCACTTTTTATGGGGCTTATTTTTGGCTGCTGTCAGGCACCGATCGCGGCGTTGAAAACCGCACATAAAGTGTATCAGTAATTCTTGCAGTTCTTAGTCGCACAAGCCTACACTCCTCGCGATAAATTGCAACCATAGAAGTTGCAAATATTGGCCTTCGGGCCTTATTTCACTGTCATCGCGGGATCACAAAAATGATTACTCACTGGGTTCGTCAGGGATCTTCCCTGCTGGGAATGGGGCTGCTGGTTAGTCTGCTAAGCGGTTGTGACACGGGCCAGGCTAAAAATGCCCCGCCGCCGCCGCCCGACGTCAGCGTTGCGGATGTGTTGGTGAAGCCTGTCAGTCAATGGGACAGCTTCAACGGGCGCGTTGAAGCCGTAGAAAGCGTGCAGCTCCGGCCTCGCGTTTCGGGTTATATCGACAGCGTTAATTATCATGAAGGCGACGAGGTCAGGAAAGGTCAGGTTCTGTTTACCATCGACGATCGCAGCTACCGTGCCGCACTGGAACAGGCAAAAGCGACGCTGGCCCGCGCGCGCAGTCAGGCCAGCCTGACACGCAGCGAATCGGCTCGCACCGAGAAGCTGGTGGGTACACAGGCGGTGTCACGCGAGATGTGGGAACAGCGACGTTCAACAGCCAGTCAGGCTCAGGCTGATGTCCTGGCCGCCGAATCCTCTGTCGACATGGCTCAACTCAATCTGGATTTCACCCGCGTCACCGCGCCGATCGACGGACGGGCCAGCCGGGCCATGATTACTGCCGGTAATCTTGTCACCGCTGGCGACAGCGCCAGCGTACTGACCACATTGGTTTCGCAGGACAAGATGTTCGTCTATTTCGACGTCGATGAGACCACCTTCCTGCACTATCAGGCTATGGCACGTCAGGGACAACAGCGGCATGCCCTGCCCGTTGAAATCGGCCTGGCCGGAGAACAGGGTTATCCACATCGCGGCAACGTCGATTTTCTTGATAACCAACTTAATGCCAGCACCGGTACGATCCGCATGCGCGCCCTTCTGGACAACCGCCAGCGCACCTATACGCCCGGCCTGTTTGCCCGCGTTCGCCTTCCCGGTAGCGCGCAGTTTAATGCCGTGTTAATCGACGACAAAGCCGTGCTGACCGATCAGGACCGCAAGTATGTCTATGTGGTCGATGCACAGGGTAAAGCCCAACGTCGTGATGTTCATCCCGGCGCGATGGCGGACGGATTACGCATCGTTACCACCGGTTTACAGGCGGGCGATCGGGTTATCGTTGCCGGCCTGCAAAAAGTGTTTATGGCTGGTATGCCGGTAACGGCAAAAACCGTCGATATGGCCGCGACTGCCGCGCGATAACCTGAGGTTGTTATGGATTTTTCCCGCTTTTTTATTGATCGGCCTATCTTTGCCGCCGTGCTGTCCGTCTTGATTTTTATGACCGGGCTGATCGCCATCCCGCTGCTGCCCATCAGTGAGTATCCGGACGTGGTGCCGCCCAGCGTGCAGGTGCGTGCCGAATATCCCGGCGCTAACCCGAAAGCCATCGCCGACTCCGTGGCAACGCCGCTGGAAGAGGCGATTAACGGCGTTGAAAACATGATGTACATGAAGTCCGTGGCCGGTTCTGACGGTGTGCTGGTGACCACCGTGACCTTCCGCCCGGGTACCGATCCGGATCAGGCCCAGGTTCAGGTGCAAAACCGCGTAGCCCAGGCCGAGGCGCGGTTGCCGGAGGACGTGCGCCGTCTCGGGATCACGACGCAAAAAATGTCGCCGACCCTGACCTTAGTAGTGCATCTGTTTTCCCCTAATAACACCTACGATTCGCTCTATCTGCGTAACTACGCCACGCTGAAAGTCAAAGATGAGCTGGCCCGTCTGCCGGGCGTGGGGCAAATCCAGATTTTTGGCGCGGGTGAATACGCGATGCGCGTCTGGCTCGATCCCAACAAAGTGGCGGCGCGCGGCTTAACCGCCTCTGACGTTGTGAAAGCGATGCAGGAGCAGAACGTACAGGTTTCTGCGGGACAACTTGGGGCGGAACCGTTAAAAAAACAGAGCGATTTTCTGCTGTCCATTAATATGCAGGGACGGCTGGAAAACGAGCAGCAGTTTGGCGATATCATTCTGAAAACGTCAGAGGACGGCTCACTGGTCCGGCTGCGTGACGTGGCGCGCATTGAAATGGGTTCAGGCAGCTATGCCCTGCGTTCGCAGCTCAATAACAAAGACGCCGTCGGTATTGGTATTTTCCAGGCACCGGGCGCCAATGCTATCGATCTGTCAAACGCGGTGCGTGCCAAAATGGATGAACTGGCCACCCGTTTCCCCAACGATGTGAAGTGGGCTGCGCCTTACGATCCCACCGTGTTTGTTCGCGACTCCATTAAGGCTGTGGTGCAAACCCTGCTGGAAGCGGTGTTTTTAGTGGTGCTGGTGGTGATTCTGTTCCTGCAAACCTGGCGCGCTTCCATTATTCCCCTGCTGGCGGTTCCGGTATCCGTGGTCGGCACCTTTAGCGTGCTGTATCTGCTTGGGTTCTCGCTCAACACGCTAAGCCTGTTCGGACTGGTGCTGGCCATCGGTATCGTGGTGGACGATGCCATCGTGGTGGTGGAAAACGTTGAACGCAATATTGAGATGGGACTGTCACCCAAAGCCGCTGCCCATCAGGCGATGCGTGAGGTATCCGGCCCGATCATTGCCATCGCCCTCGTGCTGTGCGCGGTGTTCGTGCCCATGGCGTTTCTGTCGGGCGTGACCGGCCAGTTTTACAAACAGTTCGCCACCACGATTGCGATTTCAACCGTGATCTCCGCCATCAACTCACTGACCCTTTCTCCCGCACTGGCCGCGATGTTACTGAAGGATCATCAGGCCCCCAAAGATATGCCGACGCGCCTGATCGACAGGCTGTTTGGCTGGATTTTCCGCCCGTTTAACCGCTTCTTTCAGCGTAGCGCGCACGGCTATGAATCGATGGTGGGGAAAACCCTGCGTCGTCGCGGCGCGGTGTTTGGTGTTTACCTGGTGTTACTGGCTGGCGCGGGCTGGATGTTTCATGCGGTGCCGGGCGGGTTTATTCCCACTCAGGACAAGCTTTACCTGATCGGCGGCGTCAAAATGCCGGAAGGCTCGTCGCTGGCGCGCACCGATGAAGTGATTCGTCAGATGAGCGAAATCGGCCTGCAAACGGAAGGCGTGGCCTATGCGGTGGCCTTCCCCGGCCTGAACGCGTTGCAGTTTACGAATACGCCGAACAGCGGCACGGTCTTTTTTGGCCTGAAGCCGTTCAGCGAACGTAAACTAACGGCGGCGCAGATTAACGCGGAGATCAATGCGAAAATTTCCCGCATTCAACAGGGATTTGGCTTTTCAATTATGCCACCGCCTATCCTGGGGCTAGGCCAGGGTTCGGGCTATTCCCTTTACGTTCAGGATCGGGCCGGACTGGGCTATGGCGCACTGCAGACCGCGATTAACACCCTCTCGGGCGCGGTTATGCAGACGCCGGGCATGCATTTCCCGATCTCCTCTTATCAGGCCAACGTGCCACAGCTGGAGGTGCAGGTTGACCGCGATAAGGCGAAAGCACAGGGCGTAGCGTTAACCGATCTGTTCAGTACGCTACAAACTTATCTGGGTTCATCCTACGTTAATGACTTTAACCGTTTTGGGCGCACCTGGCGCGTCATGGCGCAGGCCGACGGGGAATTCCGCGACAGCGTTGAGGACATCGCGAACCTGCGTACCCGTAACGACCGCGGTGAGATGGTGCCGATTGGCAGCATGGTGCACATCACCACGGCCTACGGCCCCGATCCGGTGATTCGTTATAACGGCTATCCGGCGGCTGACTTGATCGGCGATGCCGATCCACGCGTGCTCTCATCGGCCCAGGCGATGCGTCAACTTGAAACGATGTCGGGTCAGCTGCTGCCGAACGGCATGAATATCGAATGGACCGATCTCAGCTATCAGCAGGCGACGCAGGGTAATACGGCCCTGATTGTTTTCCCTGTCGCTGTCCTGCTGGCGTTTTTAGTGCTGGCTGCACTGTATGAGAGCTGGACGCTGCCGCTTGCGGTGATCCTGATTGTGCCGGTGACCATGCTGTCTGCCCTTGTGGGCGTCTGGTTAACCGGTGGGGATAACAACGTATTCGTGCAGGTTGGACTGGTCGTGCTGATGGGGCTGGCCTGTAAGAACGCCATTCTGATTGTGGAGTTCGCCCGCGAACTGGAGATTCAGGGCAAAGGCATTACAGAAGCGGCGCTGGAAGCCTGCCGTCTGCGCCTGCGTCCTATCGTAATGACCTCTATCGCCTTTATTGCCGGCACGATCCCCCTGATTCTGGGTGAAGGTGCGGGTGCTGAAGTGCGTGGCGTTACCGGCGTTACCGTGTTCTCCGGTATGTTAGGCGTTACGCTGTTTGGCCTGTTCCTGACGCCGGTGTTCTACGTGACGCTGCGCAAGCTGGTGACGCGTAAAGCCGCTCAGCAGCGCTTACAGAACGCGCCATAACGGAGTCGACAGCGGGCGATTGAACACCGCCTGCTGTCATCCCTCCGGCTTCGTGCTTTCCTACCTGCTTAGCGCACCGCTTTTGCTTTTAAAAATAAAACCCCGTTAATGGGCGAGGCAGAATTTCGCCGTCGCATGCATGACATAGTTATGGCTGATAATGTGACGGACGCGATATCCCGCATGATTGATAATCTGTCGCCCGCTCCTGTGACCTTCAAAAGCAAAAAGCAAAAGGAAATGTTCAGAATGCCGTTTCGTTTTCAGCGCAATATGATGATTCTGTGCCTGTTTGTGATTTCACTTCCTTCAATTAGCTTGCCCCTTTCGCAATACCAGCAATTTGATGGACTGATAAGAGCGCCCCTTACCCTTGAGGTGACGCTGAGCAATGGCCAGTTCGCTGAGCTTGATGCCTTTGTAACCCGACCCAGCGGAACCGGTGCCGCACCGCTGGTCTTGATAACTAACGGGACTGAAGGCTCCCGGGCCTTTGATCGCGGCATCATGAATCCAAACCGTATGTCAGGCACGGCTCTGGCGTTTGCACGCCACGGCTATGCTGCAGTGGTGGTGTTACGCGAAGGCTATGGCCACTCAAGCGGAAACGCAGAATATGCGGGCGGTTCATGTGAGCAGCCGCGCCATCAGCTGGCCGGGCAGCGAGATCGGATGGATCTGCTGGCCGCGCTGGCTGTACTGCAAAGACAGCCCTGGGCATCGCGGGAAAACGCGATTCTGGCTGGCATGTCTTCCGGCGGCTTTGCCGTTCTGGCAACCAGCGCGGCGAATCCGCCTGGCGTTAGCGCGGTCATTAATTTTGACGGCGGCCGGGGCGCGAATAAAGATAAATCGCTTTGTGATGGACCGGGTCTGCTTACCGCATTCGAACGCTACGGTGCAACGGCACGTCTCCCCTCGCTCTGGCTCTACTCTGCCAACGATCAGGATTTCTCGCCTGACATGGGAAGAACGTTTTATGACGCCTATCGACGTCAGGGCGGCAGCGCTGAATTTCGTGAAATGCCCCCCTTTGGTAAGAATGGGCATGTTTTCATGGATAGTGCGCCTGAAGCATTTTGGTGGCAGACGGTTTCCGCGTTTCTACAGGCGCATCATCTGCCTTACCAAGAGGTTGTCTCTCTTCCCGACACCACCTTGCCCGTGCCTGCGGCGTTAAATAAAGCCGGGGCGGAGGCGTTTAAACATTACACCTCGTCCCGTCTGTATGAAAAAGCCTTCGCGATCGGTCCGGAGGGCGCATGGGGAAGCGCCTATTGGGCCAGAACCGGCGACGATGCGGCCAGCATCGCCCTTGAATATTGCAATACCTTTAACCGTGGTGATAAAGGCAGTTGCAGGCTGTATGCCATCGGTGATGCGGTTGTTTTACGCTAAGCCTGCACGCTAAAAAAAATGATGGGCCGGGCAGAAAGGACAGTGCCCTGTAACAGGGGGATAATCATGGTGACGGGCAAAATGTGACGCGCGGCAAAGCGCTGTTTCCTTGAGGGACAATCAACACATAAAAAAAGCCGCATCAGCGGCTTTTTTTGCACTCGCTTTCAGGCTCTGCCACATCCGGTTCCGGTACGGCGGTGCAGTTGCTGGTATCGTGGGTTTTCAGCTCATTTAAGGCATCGGCCACCGTGCGTTTGGCCAGGACCGCGAGTGAGGCCTGCTCGGCTTCTTCTGCGATAGATTTAAAATACCAGCACAGGTTGGCGCTGACCAGGCAACGCGGCGCGACGTCCGGGCGCGCAGCCCAGAGTTTTTTATCATCAGTGACGGAAACATAAATATCACGCAGGGTGATGTCTGCCGCCGGTCGGCCAAGATGAATGGAGCCGGTGCGTCCCAGCGTAGACACAATAATGCCGTCACGCGTTAATGGCACCATCAACTTGCGGATAAAACTCGGGTTTGCTTCAAGCCCGTAAGCGAGAATCGCGCTGGTAGAGCGTTTTCCCATTTGCTCCGCCATCGCCACGCTCAGAACCATTTGCAAAGCTGTCGGGAAGCGATAATCAAGCATCTTTGTATCCTGAATTGCGGTGCGTTTTTGTTGTTGTATTGCCGCATGAGTGAACAATGAATCAGCTGTAAATATAACAAAGGCGGTGGGTTTTTAGAAGCAAGAGGCCCGCGACAAGGCACATATTCACCACACTGAAGCCGTCAACAGCACAAGGTGCTTACCGCCATTCTGCTTGCCGATTCGCTTAAGGCGCTGCGTTGACCGGTGCGGGAAGCCGTTTTTTTAACGCCACCACCATCAGCAGGTTCAGCACGGCGAGCGTGCAAAGCAGCCATAAGGTGGCGTCTGCGCCCAGGGTGGCAAACACATAGCCAAACACCAGCGGCGTTATTGCCTGGCCCATTAGCGCCGGACGCGCCATTCTGCCTGCGAGCACGGCATAGGCTTCCGGTTTGACCATCACCAATGGCAACGTGCCCCGCACAATCGCACGCAGGCCGTTGCCTGCACCGTAAAGGATCATGCTGAACAACGCCGTTTGAGGAAACAGCGCCAGCAGCACCAGGCCCAACGCGACGAATCCAACAGAAAAAAACGTGGTCCAGATGGGATGACTCCCTTTGAAAACCATATCGATAATCCGCGAAGCCACCTGGCACGGCCCCAGTATGGCGCTGATCGCCAGCGCCGAGGCCAGGCTGTAACCGCTCGCTTCCAGCAGGGTAATAAGCTGCACGGAGATGGCCGTCATGATGACCGATGCCAGGGTGAAAATGGCACACAGCAGGCGAAACAGTACCACAGGCAAATCGGCCTCAGCGGCAGGCGGGCTTTGACGTTTAACCGCTACGGGCAGACTGCTCTGCGGCAGTGCAAAGAGATAAACGGGCAGAACGCAAACCAGTAACAGTCCGGCGATGGCAAAACAGGCGCCGCGCCAGTCAAGCCAGTGGATCAGCAGTGCCGTTCCCGGCCAGACCAGGCTGGTGCAGAAACCGGAAATAAGCGTTATGCCGGTTATCGCGCTGCGCGCATGTCCGCCATAGCGAGTGCCCAGGGTGGCAAAGAGCGCATCGTACAGCCCCATCGCCATGCCCACGCCAATGATGACCCAGGCCAATAAAAACACAGGTAAATGATGGCTGAACCCCATGAGGATCAACCCTGCCGCCATCACAAAGCCATTTAACGCCAGCATCAAACGCCCGCCGGTCCGGGCAATCATGTGCCCACAGCGCGGAGCCAGTAGCCCGGAAACCAGAATGCCTAACGAGAGCCCACCATAAACCCACTGTTGCGACCAACCGGTCTCCGCCACGATGGGCGCGGCCATCACCGCCATCAGATAAAAGGATCCGCCCCAGGAGAGGATCTGAACCAGCCCCATAAGGACAATGCTGAATGAACCGGGCTTTTTGATTACGTCCATGTCGGGAATCCGTTAGCGAGCGAAGCGTTTTTATAACATGTTAATGCAATGGAAAAAACGGGGGCCACTTTTTCCTGCCTGCGCCGAATGGCGGCACGGTTTTAACAACATGACCAATAGTATGTTGTAACTACAGTTGCTATTGCAGCGCCTTGCGACTTCTGCCACATTGAGCATGTTGTAACTATGGAGAACAGAATGGCGCGCTACGATTTAGTGACTGACATGCAGCAATGCGTAAAAGATCTTGAGCAGGCGTTAGGTGCCTTGCGGCAGCAGATTGAGTCGCTACCGCTATTGATTGCCCGGGTCTTTCGTTTACCGCCCGTCGAAAAAGGTCATGAGCACGATCCTGTGACGCAACTTGCCGTTGAGCAGCTGCTTGGCATTCAGGCGCGAGACATGGCCATGAATCACTACTGCCGGCTGTTTATGCAACATCAGTCGGAAAAGCTCAGTACTAAAGCCGCCGTGCGCTTGCCAGGTGCGCTTTGTATTGCGTGCAGCGAACAGGAAGAAACGGAGCTCACTGAGCGCATCGCGGGAATCAATCACCTTAAAGCCCGGCTGGAGCACCTGATTACGGTGGAGTCCGGCCTGCCCTCTGAAGCCCGCTTTGAGTTTGTCCATCAGCATTTACGAGGGCTAATCACCCTGAATGCCTACCGGACCATCACCGCGATCCCGGCACCGGAAAGTGTACGTTTTGGCTGGGCCAATAAGCAGGTGATTAAAAACGTGAAACGGGAAGAGATCGTTGCCCAACTGGAAAAAAGCCTGAAAGCGGGCCGCGCCCAGGCGCCCTGGACACGAGAACAGTGGGCAGAAAAGGTTCAACAGGAGCTGGCAGATGTCCGCGCCCTGCCCGCCTCAGCACGTCTCAAGATTAAACGCCCGGTGAAAGTGCAGCCTATTGCGCGCATCTGGCGCGCAGAAGAGAAAAAGCAAACCCAGCTGGCCTGCCCGTCACCGATTCTGGTGCTGTGCCGCGACCGCAGCCAGGTGCCGCAGTTGGGTGAGCTGCTGAATTATGATGCCGACAATATTACGCATCGTTATAAGCCAGCCGCCGAACCGCTGTCTTTGCTGATCCCCCGGCTGCACTTATGGGTTGATTGTCTGGTGTGATATCAGGGCCGTGAAGGCCCTGACGTGCCTGACTCACTGCTTCATGCTGCCAACCATCTCTTCCGGGCGAACCCAGGCATCAAACTCGTCTTCAGTCAGATAACCCAGTTTCAGCGCCGAGGCTTTGAGCGTTAAGCCTTGCTTGTGAGCCTGCTTGGCAATTTCCGCCGCTTTGTCATAACCAATGTGGGTATTTAACGCGGTAACCAGCATGAGCGATTCGTTGAGTAACTGTTCAATTCGCTCACGCACCGGCTCGATACCGGTCGCGCAGTGGTGGTTAAAGCTGTCCATGCCGTCGGCCAGTAAACGAACCGATTGCAGGAAGTTATGAATAATCATCGGACGATAAACGTTCAGCTCGAAGTTGCCTGACGCACCGCCCATGTTAATCGCTACATCATTTCCCATCACCTGGCAGCACAACATTGTCAGGGCTTCACACTGGGTTGGATTCACTTTGCCCGGCATAATGGAGCTGCCCGGTTCATTTTCCGGAATAGCGATTTCACCGATACCACAACGTGGGCCCGATGACAGCCAGCGCACGTCGTTGGCAATCTTCATCAACGACGCCGCCAGCCCTTTAAGTGCGCCGTGCGCATGCACCAGCGCATCGCAGGTTGCCAGCGCTTCAAATTTGTTGGGCGCGGTCACGAAGGGTTGTCCGGTCAGGTCGGCCAGTGCTTTAGCCACGCGAACGGCATATTCAGGATGCGTATTCAACCCGGTTCCTACCGCCGTTCCACCCAGCGCCAGTTCTCCAAGGTGCGGAATGCTCAGTTCGATGTGCCTGAGGTTATGCTCAAGCATGGCAACCCAGCCCGAGATTTCCTGTCCCAGTGTTAACGGCGTGGCGTCCTGGAGATGGGTGCGGCCAATTTTAACGATGTCTTTAAACGCCTCAGATTTGGCGCTCAGCGTTTGTTTAAGCACGTTCAGCTGTGGGATCAGATGTTCACGCACCGCAATGACGGCCGCCACGTGCATGGCGGTGGGAAACACATCATTCGAACTCTGGCTCTTGTTAACATCGTCGTTAGGATGCACGAGGCGCGACATACCGCGCTCTCCGCCGAGCAGCTCACTGGCCCGGTTAGCCAACACTTCATTCATGTTCATGTTGGTCTGGGTACCTGAACCGGTCTGCCAGATTGCCAGGGGGAATTCGTCACTGTGCTTGTCCGCTAACACCTCATCGGCAGCGTTCACGATCGCTTCCGCCCGCTCGGCCGGTAATAAGCCCAGATCCCGGTTAACGCTCGCGGCGGCGCGCTTGGTCATTGCCAGCGCATGAACCAGCGCGACAGGCATTTTTTCTGTCGAGATGCGGAAGTGCTCCAGTGAGCGCTGTGTCTGAGCGCCCCAAAGTTTCTCAGCCGGTACATCAATTGGCCCCATTGAATCTTTTTCAACGCGATTGGCTGCCATGATTCTCTCCTTAGCACAGTTTTAGATAAGACTTAGCGTCATCGGTTGTCGATTAGCCCCTGTCTGACGCGGTTAAACTTACACAATTTTTTAACATCCTCCGAGCTTAGCATCCTTCTTGCGCGGGATATGTATTTTCAATGGCGGTTTCTGGTTTAATAAGCGCAGTCTTTTTCCGCCAGTAAGGCAATTAAAAAAATGAAAAAAATGATTAACTCCCTGCAAAATTATGCATGGGGCAGTAAAACCGCTTTAACCTCGCTGTATGGCATAGCCAATCCAAAGCAGTTACCGATGGCTGAATTGTGGATGGGTGCGCACCCTAAAAGCCCATCGACTGTGGAAGAACATGGCAAGCCCCGTTCGTTACGTGATGTGATTGCGGCCAATCCGCAGCAGATGCTGGGCGATGCCGTTGCTAAGCGCTTTGGTGAGCTGCCTTTTTTGTTTAAAGTGCTGTGTGCCGATCAGCCGCTGTCCATTCAGGTGCATCCCAGCAAACGCGCCGCCGAAGAGGGGTTTGCGCGTGAAAATGCCGCGTCAGTCCCTCTCAATTCCGCAGAACGCAATTATAAAGACGCTAACCACAAGCCCGAACTGGTCTATGCGCTGACGCCCTTCAAAGCCATCAACGGTTTTCGCGAACTGAACGAAATGGTTTCGCTGCTGGAGCCGGTTGCCGAGGCACATCCGCAGATCGCCCAGTTCCTGCGCCAGCCCACGTTGGCGAATCTTGCCCAGCTGTTTTCCACCCTGCTTTCCCTTGAGGATGATGAAAAAACGCAGGCGTTGCGCGTACTGATGACCGCCGCACAGCAGCATCATGGCGAGCCATGGCAGACTATCAACGACATTGCGGAAGTGTATCCGCAAGACAGTGGCCTGTTTTCACCGCTGCTGCTTAACGTGATCACGCTGCAACCCGGCGAAGCCATGTTCCTGTTTGCCGAAACCCCGCACGCCTACCTGCACGGCGTCGCGCTGGAAGTCATGGCCAACTCTGATAACGTGTTACGCGCGGGCCTGACGCCGAAATATATCGATATCCCAGAATTGATGGCCAACCTTGCATTTAAAGAAAAGCCGGCCAGTCAACTGCTCACGCAACCCGAGCAGCACGAAAACAGCCTGCATTTCCCCGTACCCGTGGAGGATTTTTCGTTCTCTATTCATGCGCTTACTGATGAGCCGCTTTCTGTCCATCAGGACAGCGCTGCGTTGCTGTTTTGCGTTGAAGGCGAGGCGACGCTCGTCTGTGGTCAGCAGCAGCTGGTGCTCAAACCTGGCGAATCCTGTTTCGTGGCAGCCAGCGATCCGTCTCTGACCATTGCAGGTCACGGCCGTGTTGCACGCGTGTTTAATGAGTTAAGCTGAGACGGCTGACGTCACCGCGCTTAACTGCTATTATTTCAATCTATTAGCTAAAAATGCCTGTGGGCGCTTTTTCATCCGCCGTTTGGCGCGGTCTGTCAGGCGGGTGAAATCAAGGATAAGGACGATTCAGCAATGAAAAAGACTCAAGTTGCCGTTGGTGTGGTAGTTGCTCTGGGCGTAGTCTGGACAGGTGCGGCATGGTTTACCGGCAAAAAGCTGGAAAGCAATATGGATCAGATGATCCAGAACGCCAATGCCCAGTTAACGGCGATGGCCCCGAACAGTCGTCTTAAAGTGAGCTATCAGGATTATCAACGCGGCATTTTCAGCAGTAAAATGAATGTGGTTATCCAGGCGAGCTCGCAGACGGAAGACAACCCGCTGCTAAAACCCGGCCAGAGCATCATTCTGAATGAACAGATCGATCACGGTCCTTTCCCGTTTGCCCAGCTGAAAAAATTCAACCTCATTCCCAGCATGGCCTCTGTTCACACCACGCTGGCAAACACCGATGCGGTAAAAAAACTGTTTGAGCTGACCAACAACCAGTCGTTTATCAATGCTGAAACCCGCGTGGGATACAGTGGAAGCACCGATACCGCGGTAAATATTCTGCCCATCGATTATCAAAATGCACAAACGGCGCAGCGCGCGGCCACCAGCGGCGGCACGGTGAATATCAGCGCAGATAACAAAGGCGATAAAGTTTCGCTGGACAGCGACATCGACAGTATTGCGATCACCAGCAAAAACCAGGTCGATCAGCCGGTCATGTTTACGTTAAACGGACTGAAGCTTAAAGCCGATACGCACCTGACCAGCGAAGGCGTTCGCATTGGCGATCAGTCAATCAGCGTGGATAAACTGGCTGCCGCCGTTAACGGACAGGACGCGGTGATCCTGAATAAGATGGTCGGTGATTCTGCTTTTGATAATAAAGCGGGCAAAATCAGTGGCGACATCAACTATAAAATTGATGGCGTGGAAGTACAGAAACAAAATCTGGGCCAGTTCGCATTAAAAATGAAGCTGTCTCAGTTCGATGCGCAAAGCGTAAAAACCTTCTCTGACAACTACAACGCACAGCTGACCACGCTGATGAATCAGCCGGGCGTGGAAGATGATCCGGTTCGTTTCCAGAACGGTGTTCGTGCCATTCTGCTGAATAATCTGCCTACCCTGTTAAAAGGTGCGCCTACCGTTAGCGTTGCACCGCTGAGCTGGAAGAACGATAAAGGCGAAAGCACCTTTAATCTTAACGTTAATTTTAACGATCCGTCGACGGTAACGGGCGAGCCGCAGACGCTGGCCGCATCGGTTGATCGCGTGCTGAAAACGCTGGATTTAAAACTCTCTGTGAATATGCCAATGGCAACCGAAACCATGCGCCATATTGGCCTGGCTGAGGGCTATCAGGCGGACGACGCGCAGAAGCTGGCGGATCAGCAGGTCAAAGGCCTGGCAGCGATGGGACAGATGTTCCGTCTGACGCAAACCCAGGACAACAATATCGTTACCAGCCTGCAGTATGCTAACGGCCAGGTAAATATGAACGGCGACAAAATGACGCTGGAACAGTTTATGTCGCGTTACATGCTGGGCGTGCCAACCAACGAAGGCATGCCAGAATAAGCGTTATCTTCTGGAATCAGGCGGCCTTTGGCCGCCTTTTTTATGCCAATGCCTGGCGGGTGTGCCGCTGCTGGTAAATTCATTCAGTGCCCATCACGCAACTTTGCGCAATTTATCAGCACCTGACTCACTTGTTGCGCAAATTGCTGGCGTTGTTGCGCAAGATATTTTTATAATGCTCTGCACTTTACAGATACCCGGACGAGTGCACTCCATGATTGATTCAAAACTTCCGCTTACCGACATTCATCGCCACCTTGATGGCAACATCCGTGCACAAACCATTCTTGATTTAGGCCGCCAGTTTAACCTGTCCTTGCCCGCCACTACGCTTGAAGCCCTGCGCCCGCATGTGCAGGTAACGGAAACACAGCCGGATCTGGTGAGCTTTCTGCAAAAGCTGGACTGGGGCGTAAAAGTGCTGGGCGATCTTGACGCCTGCCAGCGCGTGGCGCGGGAGAACGTGGAAGATGCCGCCAGAGCAGGCATTCATTACACCGAGCTGCGTTTCTCGCCGGGCTACATGGCGATGACCCATAATCTGCCGATTGCAGGCGTGGTCGAGGCGGTCATTGATGGCATAAAAGCCGGATGCCAGCAGCATGATATCGACGTGCGTTTAACCGGCATCATGAGCCGTACGTTTGGCGAACAGGCCTGTCTGGATGAGCTCAACGGTTTACTGGCCTTCCGCGACCATATCACCGCCGTCGACTTAGCCGGTGACGAGCTGGGTGCGCCGGGGAGTCAATTCCTCAGCCACTTTGCCCGCGCGCGTGATGCCGGTTTTCGCATTACGGTTCATGCTGGTGAAGCAGCAGGCCCGGAAAGCATCTGGCAAGCCATTCGCGAATTAGGCGCTGAACGTATCGGTCACGGCGTGAAAGCAATTGAAGATCGCGCGCTGATGGATTACCTGGCGGAGCACGCGATCGGCATCGAATCCTGCCTGACCTCCAATATTCAAACCAGTACCGTGTCCTCGCTGGCCCAGCACCCGCTGAAAGTCTTCCTGGAGCACGGCGTTCTGGCTACGATTAACACCGACGATCCTGCGGTACAAGGCATTGAGCTGGCCCATGAATACCTGCATGCCGCCCCGGCGGCAGGGTTAAGCCAGGCACAGATGCGACAGGCCCAGGAAAATGGCCTGACGATTGCCTTCCTGAATGAGGCGGAAAAAGCGGCCATTCGGGCGAAGGTGCAGTAAACAACAAGGCCGCTGATTCAGCGGCCTTTTTTTTGCGTATTGACTATTTTAAAGACAACGTCTGGCGTTTTTCTGCCGACTGTAGCCCTCGCTCAATCAGCTCCATCACCTGAATTGCCTCTTCAGCAGTGACCGGGTTCGCGCCTCGTCCGTTAATAGCATCACGGATCCCCGCATAGTAGGCCGGATAGTTGCCGGGCTGTGTCAGGCAGGTTTTCTCGGTCATGCTATCACCCTCAACCTGCGTTAGCGTGCCATCGCGCATGTCGTAGCCCCACTCTTCGCTCGGCGGAAAATCACCGGCTTTGAGACGATCTTCCTGCGGGTCCAGACCGTATTTCACGTAGCTACCTCGCGTACCGTGAACCGTATAGCGCGGTGACTCTGCCGCCGCTAACATGCTGGCATGGAGTACCACGCGTCGCTGCGGATAGGTTAACGTGGCGTGGAAGTAGTCGGTCGTTTGTGCGCCGGGACGCAGTTCAGCTAAATCCACATTGATCGCCACCGGTGGTCCAAACAGCTGCAGCGCCTGGTCCAACAGATGCGGGCCTAAATCGAACCAGATGCCGCTGCCCGGCCCTTTCATTTCACGCCAGCGTTGGCGAACCTCCAGCCGGAAGCGGTCAAAGTGCGATTCAAAATAGCGCACCTCCCCCAGCTCGCCCTCGGCAAGTAAGGCTTTTAGCGTCAGGAAATCGCTGTCCCAGCGGCGGTTGTGGAACACAGACAGCAACAACCCTTTGGCTTTGGCTAGCGCATCCAGCTCGCGCGCCTGTGACAACGTCACGGTAAAGGGCTTATCAACGACCACGTGCTTGCCCGCATTCAGTGCCGCTTTGGCCAGGGGAAAATGCGTATCGTTGGGGGTGGGGATGACAATCAGTTGTAGGGTGGGATCGTCCAACAGCGCCTGAGGATCGGCCACCACCTTTATGGAGGGCCAGTCGGCATTGACTTTGCTGGCATCGCTGCTGGAAATGGCTGCCAGCTCAACATCCGGCGTTCCCGCAATCAGCGGGGCATGAAATGTTTTACTGGCAAAGCCATATCCAATGAGTCCAACTCGCAGTTTCTCGCTCATTCCTTTTCCTCTCTATTCGCTAACCAGACTGATTTAAGACTAATAGTCTCGTCAGGACAAGGAGGATTCCCCTTAAAATCAGGAGACTGTGCTGCGGGCGACCGTCCAGGCGTGCTGACTGGCTAAATTATCGTGCACGTCCTGATTACGTCGACGAAAATCACTGGGGCTGACGCCCACACGTTTACGGAAGACGCGCGAGAAATAAAGCTGATCGTCATAGCCCACTTCGCGACCAATGCTGGCAATCGGCTCCTGCGTGGTCTGCAGCAGCAACTTGGCCCGTATCACCCGCTGATCTTCACGCCAGCGAAGCAAATTCACGCCCATCTGCTCACGGAACAGGTGCGCCAGCCGCGAAGGCGATAAGCAGACGTGGCGAGCCACTTCTTCAATTTTCACCTCGCTGGCGAGATGATTGTTCACATACTGGCAGGCTTCGATGATGCGCGGATCGCGAATTTGCTGGTGATTCCGCGGATCTTCCTCCACCGCACGCAGCAACAGGCGCTCCAGCAAATTCATCGCCAGTTCTTCGGCAAAGCGGCGTGAGGAGTTATGGGTTTGTTCAATGGTGGCAAACAGGCGATCGAATTCGCCACGCAGGGATTCGGGCAACCGCAGGCGCCCTACACCTTCCTGCTCATCCTGCCAGCGCAGCCAGTCATGCCAGTAAGCGCGCGGCCGGAAATAGACCCAGCGGTGAAACCACTGCGGGCTGTCGGGGGCACGACCGTAATAGTGGGCGGTTTTCGGCTGAAACAGCAGCATTTCACCGGGTTCACAATCAAAGGCTTTTTCGCCATCGAATACCCGGCCTTTGCCTTTGATGGTCAGGTTAAGAATATAGCCCTTCATGCCGTGCGGGCGATCGATAAAGAAATCCAGCGGACCATCCGCGGTGATAGGCGTTAACCCCGCCACCAGCCAGGCATTAAACGCGTATCCGGGCAGCAGGGGATTTTGCTGCTCTGCCGGTAATTCACGGTGATACATAATGTCCTCACTTCGTCGTTGAGTGATCACCCGCGGACGCCTTTCGCGTCCGCGGGAAGGTTTCACGCCAAATCAGACTTTATTTTTTTGTTTGTAGCGGTCAAATATCACCGCGGCTAACAGTATCAAACCACGCACAACATACTGTGAGAATGGCGAGATATTTAACAAATTCATCGCATTCTCGACGGTGCCAAGAATAAGCACGCCCGCCACCACGTAGGAAATTTTACCGATTCCGCCCTTAAGGGATACGCCGCCCAGGACGCAGGCAGAAATGACCACCAGCTCATAACCGATGGAGGTCATCGGCTGTCCGCTGGTCATACGGGACGCCAGAATGATGCCCGCCGCGGCGGAAACCAGACCTGAAAGGATAAAAATAATGATACGAGTCCGCACTACCGGTACGCCTGCCAGTCGCGCGGCTTCTTCATTGCCGCCGATAGCCAGCGTGTTGCGTCCAAACGTGGTTTTATTCAGCAGGAAGGCAAAAATCACCATGGTGGCCAGGGTGATCCAGATGGGGGCAGGCACGCCCAGCCAGTTGGCGAAGCCCAGCACAAAGAAGCGCTCGTCTTCGATGCCGACCGCTTTGCCATCGGAGAAAATGTAGGCCAGACCACGCACGATCTGCATTGTCGCCAGGGTCGTAATCAGGGCGTTAATCTTCAGTCGTGCAATCACGAAACCGTTGATAAAGCCGGTCGCCATTCCAAGCAGCAGCCCGGCCCCCACGCCAATCCACAGGCTTTCGGTCATGTTAATGACCACCGCCGTTACTACGCCTGCACAGGCGATAACGGAGGCAACCGAGAGATCGAAATCGCCGGATGCCAGACAGAACAGCATGCCGCAGGCGACCATGCCGGACATCGACATGGCCAGCCCCAGGCCTTTCATATTGATAAAGGAGCCGAAGTTGGGCACAAACACAGCACAGGCAATAAACAGCAGTGCAAAGACCACCAGCATGCCGAAATTGTCCCAGATGCGACCAAAATGCAGACCACGGCGTGGCGCTGCTGGCGGCGTATTAGATGTCGTGGATGAAGTCACGGTACTCTCCTGTCAGGCCACGGCGGCCGCTTGTGTCGTTTTAGGCATAGCCAGGCTCAGCGTCTGCTGCTCCGTAGCCTCGTCATGCAGTATTTCTCCGGCGATAGCCCCTTCACGCATGACCACAATGCGGTCAGCAAGGCCCATCACTTCCGGAAGATCGCTGGAAGCAAACAGCACCGCAATGCCCTTGTTTGCCAGCGCATAAATCAGGTTATAAATTTCGTGCTTGGCCCCAACGTCAATGCCGCGCGTGGGCTCATCCAGCAGGATCACTTTCATCTCCTCTGACAACCAGCGCCCCAGAATGGCTTTTTGCTGGTTGCCGCCAGAGAGGTTCATGATCAGCTGATCGGCACTCGGTGTTTTGATGTTGAGCGAACGAATATGACGGTCAGCGTTCGTGGCTTCCCAGCCGTTTTTAATCAGGCATCCGGCGGTCAGGTTATGGCGACGGGCGCTGATGTTGATATTGTCGCGGACCGAATGTACCGGAATGATGCCTTCGGCTTTGCGATCTTCCGGGCAGAGCATCACGCCAGCACGGATAGCATCGATTGGGGCACTGAGCTTCAGCGGTTTGCCATCCAGCAGCACCTGACCGCCACGCAGTCGCGTTGCGCCAAACAGCCCTTTCAGCAGCTCGCTGCGCCCTGCGCCAACGAGGCCAAATAAGCCGACAATTTCGCCCGCGTGCACATTGAGCGAAATCGGCGTTCTGACGCCCTTCGCTTCCACATTTTGCAGTTCGAGCCGCACGGCGCCTTTTTCACGCGGCGAATACCCATAAATGTCGCCCAGATTACGCCCGACCATCGCCTGAACCAGATCGTCGTGATGCGTGTTGGCCATGTCGGTAAAGGTTCGAACATAGCGGCCATCTTTAAAAACGGTGATGGCGTCGCTGAGGGCAAAGATCTCTTCCATACGATGCGAAACGTAGAGCACCACGCGCCCTTCTGCCCGCAGCTGACGGATAACCCGGAACAGGTTATCGATTTCCCGTGCAGACAGTGAACTGGTGGGCTCATCAAACGCGATGATGCGCGCATTGCGCGCCAGCGCTTTGGCAATTTCCACCATCTGCCATTGCCCCAGAGACAGGTATTTCAGCGGCATGTCGGGATCAACGTCCATGCCTAAGTTTTTCAGTTGCAGTCCGGCTTCGTAACGCAGCAGTTTTCGGTTGACCAGCCCGCGCTTGTGCGGCAACTGACCGAGATAAATATTTTCTGCCACGCTCATTTCGGGGACTAAATGCAGTTCCTGGTAGATAATCGCCACGCCCGCGTCCAGCGCGTCAGTGGTGTGCTGAAAATTAACCGGCTTTCCTTTGATACGAATTTCACCGCCGCTCGGCAGATAGCTACCACTGAGGATTTTAAGCAGTGTCGATTTACCGGCACCGTTTTCTCCCATCAGCGCATGCACCTGACCACCGTGGCACTCAAAAGAGATGTCCTGTAACGCTTTGACGCCGGGAAAGGTTTTACTGATGCCATGAAACGACAGAAAGGCTGAATCAGTGTTCATGGTTTCTCCAAAAAATGGCGTTGATGATTCGGGCCACCGGCAGTTAAGGATTTATCCTGTTACCCCATTGGGTAACGCTGTAAAACCCCTGCTTTCTCTGTGGCCCGATAATGACTTTACCTGTGCTGCCTCAGCAGCCTGTTGTTACATCAACCCTTTCTTCGCCAGCTCGGCTTTAAAGTTGTCGCGGGTGATTAACACCACGTCGGTGACTTCAGTGAATTTCGGCGGTTCCTGACCTTTGCTCACCCAGTTGTAGAGCATCTGGCTGCTCTTATAACCGTGGATATCCGGGCTTGGCAGCAGAGATCCATAGAAGCCGGTTGCGTTGGCCTTCGACAGTTCACTCACCGCATCCACACCGTTAATACCGATACCGATGACGTCAGCGGCTTTAAAGCCCTGTCCTTCGGTTGCGCGCACGCCGCCCAGCACGGTGTTGTCGTTCATGCCGACAATCAACCAGTGTTTCACTTCCGGGTGCTGAACCAGCAGAGAGTTACCCGCATCGAATGCACCAGGGATATCATTGGACTTGGTAGGCACCTGGTAGATCTGTTTTTCCGGGAATCCTGCGGCTTTTAGCGCATCCATCGAACCCCCGGTACGACGACGGGCGGTATCCAGCTCGTTCGCCGTAATCGCCATCACCGCCGTGTCTTTTGCGTCCCAGCCGCGTTTTTGCATTTCTTTATAGAGTTCCTGACCCTGACGCTCACCTATCTTGGTCGCCGCCATCATCACTAACGGCACGCTATCCATGGGTTTGCCTTTGGCGTTGACGAACTGGTCATCCACCGCAATCACTTTCAGTCCGTAGCCCCGTGCTTTTGCCATAATGGCCGAGCCCAGCTTGGGATCCGGTGTACAGATAACAAAACCTTTCGCGCCGCTTGCCGCAAGGCTGTCTATCGCATTGAGGGTTTTTTCACCGTCCGGAACGGCAATTTTGATGACCTCGAAGCCCAGATCTTTTCCGGCCTTATCGGCAAATTTCCATTCCGTCTGGAACCACGGCTCCTCGGGTTGCTTGACCAGAAAACCCAGCTTCATGGTCTCGGCGATAGCTGATTGTGACATAACCGCTGCCAGCCCAATGGCTGCCAACGCTTTAGTGAATTTATGCATGATGCTCTCCGGCGCTAGTTGTTTTATCGCTGTTAAAAACGAATTGGTGTAAACGCTACCAGTTAACTTTCTTTTAGGGGTACAGAAGTAAATCAGGACGTTAGCGCGAGCCGCGATGGTAGCCTGCTTAAACGTTGGCCTATTTTTAGCGGGAATGGAGAAGAAAAATGTAGAGCGGTATCACATCTTAAAATCACGACAGAATGATCCATATATTCAGCGAATTTAACCGTCTCTTAACTTTTGCAATGGATCACAATTTCACTGCTGATGGCAGAAAAGTGCATATTCTCAGCCAGCCGTGACTAACCGTTATTTCTTACACATCACAGGATAAGGAGGTTTATTCATAACAGGAGATTCAAATGCGTACTGAAGCCATCACCCTGGGACTGGACTTTGGTAGTGATTCGGTGCGTGCGCTGGCGGTGGATTGTCACTCTGGTCAGGAGCTGCAAAGTGCCGTGGCAAACTATGCACGCTGGCAGCAAGGCCTTTACAGCGATCCTCACAGCAACCGCTTCCGTCACCATCCACAAGACTATATTGATGCCATGGAGCAGGCGATGCTCGAGGTGTTAAATGCGTTGAGTGAAGAACAACGCGCTGCCGTCGTCGGTATCGGCGTTGACAGTACCGGCTCCACACCCGCGCCTGTTGACCGTGACGGCAAGGTTCTGGCGCTGCGGCCTGAATTTGCTGAAAACCCGAACGCGATGTTTGTGCTGTGGAAAGATCATACGGCAATTGAAGAAGCCGAAGAGATCAATCAGCTGTGCCGTAGCGGCCGCTTTACCGACTACAGCCGTTACATTGGCGGCATTTACTCTTCTGAATGGTTTTGGGCAAAAATCCTTCACGTGACGCGTCACGATGCAGCGGTGCGCGAGGCCGCAGTCTCCTGGGTTGAACTGTGCGACTGGGTACCGGCATTGCTCAGCGATACCGTTGCCCCAGAAAAACTGCGCCGTGGACGCTGCGCCGCCGGTCATAAAGCACTGTGGCACGGCGACTGGAACGGCTTGCCGGATGTGGAATTTCTGAATGCGCTCGATCCCCATCTTACTCAGCAGCTTGACTCCCCGCTGTTTAAAGACACCTGGACCGCGGATTTGCCGGTGGGCACGTTGAGTCCCGAGTGGTCACAGCGCCTGGGCTTATCCCAGCAGGTGACGATTTCAGGCGGTGCCTTTGACTGTCATATGGGTGCAGTGGGCGCAGGCGCACGGCCCTACACGCTGGTGAAAGTGATTGGCACCTCCACCTGCGACATTTTGATTGCGGATACTGAGAAGGTGGCCGACCGCGCGATCAAAGGCATTTGCGGACAGGTCGATGGCAGCGTGGTGCCGGGCGCCATGGGTCTGGAAGCCGGACAGTCGGCGTTTGGCGATATTTATGCCTGGTTCAGTCGCCTGCTCGGCTGGCCGTTACAGCAGGCGGCGCAGCACCATCCTGAACTGAAACCGCAACTGGCAGAGATGCAAAAGTCGCTGATCAAAAACCTGACTGACGCCTGGGCCGCCAATCCGCAATTGGATCATCTGCCGGTGGTGCTGGACTGGTTCAATGGCCGCCGTACACCGAACGCCAATCAGCGCCTTAAAGGTGTGATCACCGATCTTAATCTCGGCACCGATGCGCCTGCCCTGTTTGGCGGCCTGATTGCGGCGACCGCATTTGGCGCCCGCGCCATCATGGAGTGCTTCGAGCAGCAGGATATTCCGGTTGAGAACATTTTGACCCTGGGCGGCATTGCCCGTAAGTCTCCCGCCATTATGCAGGCCTGCTGCGACGTGATGAATCGCCCGCTGGATATCGTCTCTTCAGATGAATGCTGCGCCCTGGGCGCAGCCATCTTCGCCGCCGTGGCCGCCGGTGTTCACCGCGACGTCGAGCAGGCACAGAACGTGATGGCCAGCCCGATTGACGTCACGCTGCAGCCCGATCCGCAGCGCGTCGCGCGCTATCAGGAACTTTATCAACGCTATCAACAATGGTGCGTGACGGCAGAACCTCATTATGCCGCACGTTCCGCTTCCGCTAAGTAAAGGAGTGGTTTATGCAACAGTTCAACGTGTGGTTTGTCATTGGTACACAGCACCTCTACGGAGCGGAAACGTTACGTCAGGTTGAGCAGAATGCCCGTCAGGTGGTGGAAGGTCTGAATCAGGCGGGGCTGCCTGTGCGCCTGGCACTCAAACCGCTGGTGAAATCGCCAGATGAAGCGCTGTCGCTGTGCCGTGACGCCAGTCACGATCAAAACTGTGTGGGCATCATTACCTGGCTTCATACTTTTTCGCCGGCCAAAATGTGGATCGGCGGTTTAAACGTATTAACGAAACCGTTATTGCAGTTTCATACCCAGTTCAATGCCGAAATTCCGTGGGACAGCATGGACATGGACTTCATGAACCTGAACCAGACCGCTCACGGCGGTCGTGAGTTTGGCTTTATCGGCGCACGTATGGGCCTGCAGCACAGCGTGGTGACCGGCCACTGGCAGGATAAACACAGCCAACAGCGCGTGGCCAACTGGATGCGCGCCGCGCTGGCCAAACAGGCCAGTCAGCACCTGAAAGTGGCCCGTTTCGGCGATAACATGCGTGAAGTGGCCGTAACGGAAGGCGATAAGGTCGCGGCACAAATCAAATTTGGCTATGCCGTCAATGGCTGGGGCGTGGGCGATTTGGTCGAAGTGATTAACGGCGTCAGCGATGGCGATGTTAATGCACTGGTCGATGAGTATGAGAGCCAGTACCGCTTCACCGATGTGGCCGCCGTCGGCGGTGAAAAGCGGCAAAACGTTCTGGATGCCGCGCGCATTGAGCTGGGCCTGAAGCGTTTTCTGGACGATGAAGGCTGTATGGCATTTACCACCAACTTCCAGACGCTGCATGGCATGACCCAGCTACCCGGCCTGGCGGTACAGCGCCTGATGGGCCAGGGCTATGGTTTTGCAGGCGAAGGGGACTGGAAAACGGCCGCCCTGCTGCGCATTTTCAAAGTGCTGGCGGGCGATCGTCCCGGCGGAACCTCCTTTATGGAGGATTACACTTACCACTTCTCACCGGGCAACGATTTAGTACTGGGTTCACATATGCTGGAGGTGTGCCCGTCCATCGCGCTGGAAGAGAAGCCGCTGATTGACGTTCAGTTCCTGGGCATTGGCAACAAAGCCGATCCAGCACGACTGATCTTCTCAACTCCGGCAGGCCGTGCCATCAACGCCAGCGTGATCGATATGGGTGACCGCTTCCGCCTGCTGGTGAACGTAGTGGACGCCATTGAGCAGCCCAAACCTCTGCCAAAACTGCCCGTGGCCCGTGCGCTGTGGAAAGCTCAGCCATCGCTGGCAACGGCCTCTGAAGCCTGGATCCTGGCGGGCGGCGCGCACCATACCGTGTTCAGTCAGGCACTGAGCCTGGATGATATGTATCTGTACGGTGAGATGCACGGCATTGAGGTGCTGGTGATTGACGAACATACCCAGTTGCCTGCGTTTAAGGATGCCCTGCGCTGGAACGATGCGTACTACCATATGAAGCGTTAAGATTGCTGAGACGTTGCGAACGGGTCAGATTGCTGGCCCGTTTTTTTATGGCTTGCCGCCGACCTTATCAACTCAGGCGGTCAACCGTGAATCACCCGAGGTAATACAATCGGATCAGTACGCCTTGAGTCACGGCTTTGCTTCTTCTTTTTTATCTGTTTCGTTATGAGGTTCTGCGTCAATTCGAGCCTGTTTCTGTGCAGTCAGTAGGCTGATGCAAAAGGGTTATCTGGCAGCAGAAATTAACATACGGGCTAGACGTTCTTTGTACAAAGGGCACAGGCCTGGATCACTCATTGCCTGCCACGTAACAGCGGCAGGCAGGCCTGGCATTTATTTTTTCAATAAACGTGGCAGTTGATTATCAAGCTCAAGAACACAGGCATCCATCAGCTTTTGCGTTTCCTGGGTCACTTTAGCGTAATTGTTGGCCTTCCAGTCACTGAGCGGTGCTGTCGCCGGTTTCGGTGCACACTCTGATACCACATAGGCGCTGAGAATATTGCCGCCTTCCGGACGTTTATAGAACAGCACGCGGTAGGTTAAATCGTAGTTGCTGTTATTGGCCGACATATCGCTATAAACCAGTGACCATTGCGCCGCGGCAATGAACAGCGGCTGTGTATAAGCATATCCGTTGCCATTTTTATCGAGCCAGCTTTTTATTTTCACTACGGCTTTTGGGGTAAAATAGTGCGCCGTAGGTTCGGGCAGCGCATCAACAGAGGTGCCTTTATAACTGTTTTTGTCAAAGGAGCCGGTGCTGATTCCCCCACCTAACACTGCCGTTAGCACAGACATGCCCACACCCGCACCCGTACTCACCGGTGTGACTTCGCGCAGTTTTACGTCTGAGTAATGATTGTTATTCATATCCACTGGCGCATAAATCGTCTCAACAGTCAGCGTGCTGCCGTTATCGGCCTTAACGACCTGAGCATTATTTTTACCTGCGCATCCCACCAGAAAGACTAATGACAACGTACCCGTTATTAATAACTTGCTCATATTTATCGCATTCCCTTTACGTAAAAAGCCCTTGTTTCCGATTGTCTCTTTAAGGATTTCCAACCGGATTCCAGCTTCTATAACGGGTAAAAGGGAAAAAGCTTTAGGATTTTTTCATTAATTTTTGATGAATACTCATGGCTTAGTGTCGGTTAAGCATGATGGTACGCGGGAACCTTCAGGCAGCTGACGGGCACCTGTGGTTCAGCAGTGCCCACGGATGCCCTCACAGAAGAGGCCTGAATATCACCCTTTCCATCACTGAATGGCGGTTTACCACGTCACCGGCTTGCCAAAGCGATCCAGATACTCCAGCCCCGGTCGGCCCCGCTTGTGCTCGATGACGTTCACGATATCAGGCAGGGTTTCCTCAAGGCTAAAGGCCCCCTCTTCACCGCCCAGAGCCGTGCGGATCCAGCCCGGTGCCAGCAGTAATAAAGCCCGGTCCGGATGAGAGCGCGCCTGCCGTGCCGCATAGCTTCGCATATATTGATTCAGCGCGGCTTTAGAGCCGCGATACACTTCTCTTCCCCCTTTCACATTATCCCCCACGCTACCTTGACCGGATGACATGACGCCAATCAGTCCGTTGGCTCTGACCCGATCCTGACAGGTTTCAACAACCCGCATTGGCGAAAGCGCATTCGTTACCATGACGTGAATAAAATCTTCGGTACTGACCTCTCCAATCGTCTCACTCTGGTTGGGATTCGCCGTTCCGGCATTCACAAAAAGCGCGTCATAGCAACGATGCTGCAACCGCGAATTAAGCTGAGAAATTTGATCGGTATCGTTGATGTCCAGTTGTTCAATGGTAAGTGCATGCGGATAACGTGCAGACAAATCCTGCATAGCCTCGGGATGGCTGTTACGCACCGTTGCCGTCACTTCCCAGCCGCGGCTGAGCAGCTCACTGGTCATGGCCAACCCTATACCTCGTGAGGCACCTATTAATAACATTTTGGGCTTGTCGGCCTGAGATGAATAAAGCGTCATAGACGTTACTCCTGCTGGTTGCGGAAATAACGACTTTAATGCGCAAAGAACAGTTGAGCCAGACGCACAGGATGCAATAATAGATTGCGTCTGATGCAAGGGTCTGACTTTATGCCTGATATTGATCTGAATTTACTCACTGCGCTGGATGCTTTGCTGACAGAGTGCAGCGTGACACGCGCAGCGAAGCGGTTGGGGCTCAGTACCTCCGCCATGAGCCGCACGCTAGGCCGCTTACGCCTGGCGACCGGCGATCCGCTTCTGGTTCAGGCCGGGCATAATATGGTTCCAACGCCCTATGCCACTGAACTGGCCACGCGCGTCCATGAGACGACTATGGACGCGTTCGCCCTGCTGCGCCCCGCAGATAAACGCCTCGATCTTTCTACAACCGCGCGCAGCATCGTCATACGGGCGAATGAAGGATTTATCGATTTAACCGCCGCCGCGCTGCTTAACGAGCTTCGCCAGACCGCGCCCAGGCTACGACTCATTTTCGTCAATAAATCAGATAAAGCGCCGCAGGCGTTGCGTGAAGGCAAGATTGATCTTGAAATTGGTGTGCTGGGTACGGATGCGCCGGAACTCAAAACCAGGCTGCTATTCAGCGACCACTTTGTGGGCATCTGCCGACGCGATCATCCGCTGCTGGATAACCCAGGCGTGACGGCAGAGCGCTATGCCAGCTTTTCGCATATCGTCATGTCCAGAAATAATGCCCGCTCTGGGCCTGTTGACGCCGCGCTTGATGCGCTTCAACTGCGCCGGGACATTCTGATGTCCGTTCCGACTTACAGCAGCGCCATCAATATTGTTTGCCAGACAGACCTCATTGGGCTGGTACCCTCATCCGCGCTGGTCGGGCCCAACCGGCGCGCCGACCTGGTGCATTTCGATCTGCCTGTGGCTACACCGGTGATAAAGGTGCTGGCTATCTGGCATCCAAGACTGCACGCGGACCCGGTGCACCGCTGGCTTCGTGATACGATCGTCGCCGTTTGCCGCCGGGAACAGGGTAAAACCAAATGAATAGCGCGATGTGATACCGGGTCGACACAGAGACTCGCGATCTTGCAAGCCGGTATCAGACTTTTTTCCTTTCCGGGCTGACGCTTATAGCGCCCCATTCGCCTGGGGGGTGAAAATTCGTTATCATCAGCGCCTGTTCACGCCCCAGGCACACTGATGTCTACGATTGTTGATACTTTTATTGCCCCGCCGTGCCATGAGGAGATACGCATTCTCTATCAGGACGACCATCTGGTGCTGATCGACAAGCCCAGTGGGCTGTTGAGCCTGTCAGGCAAAAACCCCCAAAACCTGGACTCGGTACACTATCGCCTGGTGACGATCTTCCCCGGCTGCACACTGGTGCACAGGCTGGATTTTGGCACCTCCGGGTTGATGGTTGTGGCGCGTAACAAAACCATTAACGCGGCGCTCAGCCAGCAATTCAGCGCGCGCACGGTGGCTAAGCACTACAGCACCCTGCTGTGCGGGCATTTACCGGATGAAGAAGGCATCATTGATGCTCCCATCGCGAAAGACCCAGCCCGGTTTCCACGGATGTCTATTTGCGCCGAATGGGGCAAGCCTGCCCGTTCCCGTTATCGGGTTGTTGAGCGTTTTAACCTTAAACGGGATGACGCCAGAGTGATTCCCCTGACGCGCGTGACGCTGATCCCAGAAACCGGTCGCACTCATCAGTTACGTATTCACTGCCAACTGCTGGGCCATCCGATTTTAGGCTGTGACCTCTACGGGGGGCTTTTGCTGCCGGGCATGGAACAGACGCCAAGGTTAATGCTTCATGCCAGTGAACTGCAGTTTATTCATCCCGTTACCGGTGAGCCCTTTCACATCGTCAGCCCCAGCCCGTTTTAACGCAACGCCTTCACATGGGCGCCAGGAACACGGCTGACATTGTTGTGCCGGGCCGCTCCAGCCCGCAAACGCCTCTTCTTGTCACGGCTCACGGCACCAGTTTACTTCAGGTGCAGGTTGTTCAGAAAGTCGGTAATAGCCGCAGCGATCGCCAGACCGTGCGTTTCCAGCGCAAAGTGTCCGGTATCATAGAAGCGAATCTCCGCATCGGGCAGATCCCGTTTCCACGCCTCGGCACCAGCCGGCAGGAAGAAAGGATCGTTTTTTCCCCACACCGCCAGCAAGGGGGGCTGAAACTGACGGAAGTAGTTCTGAAACGCCGGATACAGCGCCACGTTAGATGCGTAATCCAGCAGCAAATCGAGTTGAATCTCCGCGTTACCCGGCTGAAGAATGTGCAAACCCTCAAGCGTGTAACCATCCGGTGAGACACGACTTTTATCGGGCACGCCCTCAAGATATTGCCATTTGATCGAAGCTGGCGTTGGGAAGTCTCGCAGCGCGTCACGGTTTTCCTGGCTGGGCTCCTGCCAGTAGCGCTGGATCGGTTTCCAGCCCTCACCCAGTCCTTCCTCATAGGCGTTACCGTTTTGAGAAATAATGGCCGTAATCCGTTCCGGATGACTGACGGCAAGCCGCCAGCCGACGGGGGCGCCATAGTCATGAACCATCAGCGCATAGCGCTCCAGCTTAAGCTGTTGCGTTAACTGTTCAATAGTGATTGCCAGCTGGCTGAAGGCGTAAACGTATTCGCCTCGTGCCGGAGATTCCGTGAAGCCAAACGCAGGCAGGTCGGGTGCAATCACGTGGTAGTGCCCGGCAAGATGCGGGATCAGGTCTCTGAACATAAATGAGGATCCCGCGAAGCCATGTAACAGCAGTATTGTCGGCCTGTTGGGATCGCCCGCTTCGCGGTAAAACACATTGACGTCGCCAACCTGTTCGTAGCGGTATTTTACGCCATCCCGTTGCTGTGCATCGTTAACGTCTTGCGTACGCAAACTGTCTGTCGTCGTAATGGATTTTGAAGCCGCCATGATGTTTCCTTATGATGTAACCGTTAAAGTTATTATTTGAAGGTTACGATCTGTTTTGCTAACCTGTCAAATATGTTTTTAACAGTTACAGGCAGCTATGAACCCCGATCTCAACACCCACGACTTCCTTTTCCTGGCGGATAACCTCGCACTGGACTTTATCAATAGTGAATACGGCGTGGACGAGCAGCGACATGACTGTTTCAGCGACGATCGACGCGTGATGCTCTGGCTGGAGATGGCAGGGATCTTGCCGGATGGCGCGCCTTTGCAGGCACCTGATGGGCTGTTACATGAAGCGCGGGCGCTGCGCGACAGTGCACGTGCACTAGTCGATGCTGCGATGAATGGCTTATCTGCGGATCTGACTGTTCTTAACAGGCTCTATAAGGACGGGCGCCCGACGAAGCGACTGGCGTGGGATGATGACGCGCAGCGATATCAGATCGCGGTTAGCCACGAGGAGATAAGCACAGCCATCCTGCTTTGGCCGGTGGTCAACGCACTGGTCGAGCTTGTTGTCAGTGACAGCTTTACGTACGTGCGCCAGTGTGAAGCACATGACTGTATCCTGCTTTTCCATGACCTCAGTAAATCGCACCGCCGCCGCTGGTGCAGCATGGCGACCTGTGGCAATCGCATGAAAGTCGCGGCGTTTCGATCCCGAAAGCGATCGGATCAGGTTTGATTATGGCTGCAAACGGCGCGAGCCCTGCGGCGAGAGTGCGCAGCACTTTGCAGCAAGGCTCATCGGTTATCCCGCCTGATTGCAATCATTACCACATCAGATCATCGGGTACTTTGAAATCGGCATAGGGATCGTCTTCATCCTGGGCTTCCTGACTCAGCGCACTGTTTAAAACAATACTGTTGGCATCACGTTGGGCAATTTTATCAGCAACGCTCGCGGGAATAATGGCGTAATGGCTCTCTTCGCTGTTATCCACCTGCAAACGTGCGATCGCCAGACGGCCATTGATAAGTTGTGCCTGGGTGGGCTTATCCACCATGATTTTTTTAATCAGGTTGTTATCTGTGAAGTTAAAACCGATATCACCTCGGGAAATGTCGATTTTGTTCATGTCAATCAGCTGCTTCACCTGCGCCTTGTACTCTTTTGAAAGCACAGCCTGCCGTTGTTGTTCATTGAGCTGCTTGTCACGCTCTTGCTGGGCTTTTTTGTTTTCTTCTACAGCTTCGCGCGCCTCGCGGGCCTGAACACGCGATTTTTTGGCCGTTCTCTGGACCTTGTCCATTTTCTTACTGGTGACTAATCCTGCTTTTAACAGCTGCTCTTGTAAGGTGAGTTTTGCCATCTTGTTCTCTGAATCTGATGAGGAATGGGCGGGATTATACCTGAGGCGATAGCAGATTGCAGACGCTGATGTGGTGCGCACTTAAGATTCGAGCGGACGTTGTATGTGCGAAGTCGTGAGGTTCCCACCGTTGGGTCCGGTATCCGTCAACCGTTCATCCCCGGGTTAGCGTCCTGCAGATGTTGGCTGAGAGGGAGCCGGTGGTTCGCTAACGCAATCGGCTATGCGCAACAGAGACGACGTTGAGGGAAGTCTGTAAACTCATCAAGACGCGCACTGGAATATAACAAACCTGTTAGTCACAGGCGGGAAAGCGCGAAGAGAGATAAAAAGAAGGCATAAACGCCGCCAGCGCCCTGTCAGGCGAGGCACTGGCAGACAGGTCTGATGATGTCAGACCTTGAGCATTTTTACCGTGGCATCAATGTCTATCTCATCTTCAGAGAAGATTAAGGTTGCGCCCTGAAAGGTGGTGATGGCCAGTTTTTTCAACGTACGCATCTCATCGGCCTGGGCTGCGGATTTAGGTTTGATATTGTTCATCAAGATGCCCACAGACAGCACCGTATTTTCTTTATCGATACGGCTGCTGGCAGGCACTTCCTCGCTGAAGACCACATAAGACTTGATGGCAGTGAGCTTGATTCGCTCACCCGCGATAAAAATGTATTTGCTCTCTGGCAGGACTTTCACCGCAAAGGCCGACAGCCCTTTATTGTTGGTGGTGGGTTCAAACGTCACCGCCGCATCTTTCTTAATCAGATCAGGGTTGGCGACCTTAATCACGTGAAAATACCGGTTATCACCGTTTTCATCTTTGATAAAGCCAAAGCCTTTATCCTGAAACCAGGTTGTGATTGTTCCATTCATCGCCATTACCGCCTACCTAATCGTTTATCTACTCAATTTTTTCAGCGCGCAGTGTAAAACACAATGCGGGTGCAAACTACGTCTTTGGGCTAAGTGTGGCCGATAAATTTCTGCTCTGCACCTAAGCTTTTCGGGCAGAGAGGTCGGGAAGACCATGAGGGCGTGGCTGGCGGCAGATGAATAATGCCGCCCCCCACTGTGAATTGAGCAAAAACCACTCCGTTACCGGGTCAATAAGAAATTATCTGTTCGGTCACAGCGATATACTTCTTTAAAACAAATTAAAGAGGTTAATCGCATGATTTATCAGCCAAAATTTATCAGCTTCGACTGCTACGGAACGCTCATAAACTTTGAAATGGGGCCGACCGCTAAGGGGCTTTTTGCCGACCGGATTGCAGAACAGCGAATGCCTGCGTTTCTGGACAGCTTCCGTTTCTACCGGCTTGATGAAGTGCTGGGTGACTGGAAGCCGTTTTTTCAGGTCGTTGAAAACGCTATTCAGCGGGCCTGTAAAGCGCATGATGTGGCGTACCGCGATTCTGATGCACTCACTCTCTATAACGCGGTGCCGACCTGGCAGCCACATCCTCACGTTGTGGAAACGCTGGAATTGATCTCTCAACATATTCCGTTAGTGATTTTGTCGAATTCGATGGTGGATCTTATTCCCCACAGCGTCGCCCATCTTAAAGCGCCTTTTCATGCGGTGTACACCGCTGAAGCGGCTCAGGCTTATAAGCCGCGTGCACAGATTTTCGAATACATGTTTGACCAGTTGGGCTGCGGACCCGAGCAGATGATGCACTGCTCCTCCAGCTTCCGTTATGACCTGATGACGGCATCCGACCTTGGCTTTATGGCCAAAGCGTTTATCGATCGTGGGCATGAACCCGCCTTAGAAGGTTATGGCGTTGATCGGCTCACCGACTTCCGCCAGCTTGCCGGCCTGCTTGGTCTTTAATGCGTCTCTGGGTGCGGAGAAACGAGGAAATATGATGCCTGATGAACAGAGGCCCAAGGCGGTCGCACTCAGCACAGCTGCGCCAGCGCTTTCGCTGCCGGCTATCCAATCTTTAGTGTCTGAAAAATATGGCATTGAGGGCACCGTCCTGCCGCTGGCCAGTGAGCGCGATCAGAACTGTTGCATCGAGCAGGCCGACGGCACGCGCTATGTGTTAAAGATCAGTAATCCCTCTGAAGCGCTGTCCATCGTGGACTTTCAGATTGCCGCGCTTAATCACATCGCCGAGGCTGCGCCCGGGCTGTCCACGCCGCGCGTCGTGCGAACGCTAGAGGGCTCCCTGCGTGACAACGTCACTCTTGACGGAGGAGAAATAACGACCGTCAGAATGCTGACCTATTTAGACGGTATACAGGTTAAGGATACGGAGAGAACCCCAGCACAGCGTTGCGCGATGGGCACCTGTCTGGCCCGGCTTGACCTGGCTTTACAGGCATTCAGCCATCCCGCTGCCAGCCACGATCTTCTCTGGAACGTTTCAGCCGCGCATCGCCTGATGGATAAGCTGGAAGACCTCGTGGATCCCACCCGTCGCAGGCTGGCTGAAAAATTTATGACACGTTTTATCACCCATATCCTGCCGCGCCTTCCGGCGCTGAGGGCGCAGGTTATCCATAACGACTTCCATCTCTACAACGTGATGGTTGCGCCAGAGGCGCAGGATCATATTACGGGCATTATCGATTTTGGCGACATGCTTTATGCCCCCCTGGTCGGCGAAGTCGCAACCGCGGCGGCCTTTCAGATGACAGGCAGCGTCGATCCTTTTGCCGGCGCCGCCCAGTTTGTCGGCGCCTACCACCAGACGCTCCCGCTTACCGATCTGGAGCAGGCGGTCGTGACCGATCTGATGGCGACCCGTCATCTGATTACCGTTTTGATTACCGAGTGGCGCGCGGTTCGCTATCCACACAATCGCGCCTATATCATGCGGCACAACCCAGCCGCGTGGGAGGCGCTGTCTTTAATGGCGGATCTGTCTCGCGATATGGCACGTGACCGACTGCTGGCTGAACTCTGAAACCGGAGAATTGTATGAAAAGCACGACAGATCTCAATATGGTAAACGCCTATATCCCCGGCCAGGTCGACGTGGGACCGGTCACCGCCGCGATGATTCAACGGCGCGATGCGCTGCTCGGCCCGGCCTATCGCCTGATGTACGAGCATCCCTTACATATCGTACGCGGTGAAGGCGTGTGGCTCTTCGATCCTGAGGGCCGTCGCTATCTGGATATTTATAATAATGTCACCTCGCTTGGGCACTGCCATCCTGCCGTCACCGAGGCCATCTGTCAGCAGGTTCAGACGCTGGCAACAAATACCCGCTACCTGCACGACACCATTCTGGAACTGGCCGAACGCCTGCTGGCCACCGTGCCGGAAACCGCGCTTGCGCATCTGATGCTGACCTGCACAGGCAGTGAGGCCAATGACCTGGCTTACCGTATTGCCAAAGTTCGTACCGGGGGCACCGGCATTATTGTGACCGAGACGGCCTATCACGGCATCACGGACGCGGTGTCTCAGTTTTCGCCCTCTTTAGGCACGTCGGTGGATCTTGGCGCCCATGTGCGCCTGATTCCTGCCCCACGGCTTTATCATGCTGAGGGAGCCGATCTTAGCGAGCGCTTCACGCGCGACGTGGAAAACGCAATCGCCGACCTGCAGCGTCACGGCATCAAACCCGCCGCGCTGATCGTCGATTCCTTGTTCACCAGCGATGGCATCTTGCCTGGTCCGGTGGGCTTTATGAAAGGTGCAGTTGAAGCCATCAAGCGGGCCGGTGGCGTGTTTATTGCCGATGAAGTTCAGCCCGGCTTTGGGCGCACAGGCGAGACAATGTGGGGCTTCCAGCGCCACGGCGTTATTCCGGACATGGTGACGCTGGGCAAGCCGATGGGCAACGGTCAGCCGATTGCCGGCCTGCTGGCCACCGCTGACGTGCTTGCGGAGTTTGGTCAACGCTCACGGTATTTCAATACTTTTGCGGGCAATACCGTTTCCTGCGCAGCCGCACTGGCCGTTCTGAAAACCATTGAAAGGGATGGCCTGGTTGCCCATGCGCGCGATGTAGGCAAACAGCTGCTTGATGGCATAACCGCGCTGGGTAAAAAGCATGAGGCGATCGGTGATGTTCGCGGTGCCGGCCTCTTCGTTGGCGTGGAACTGGTTTCCGATCTTCTGTCGCGCACCCCGGATCGCTGGCTGACCAGTCAGGTGGTGAACAGAATGCGTCAAAAAGGCGTGCTGCTGAGCGCATGCGCAATGGGCCACAACGTGCTGAAAATTCGCCCACCGCTGGTCTTGACGGCAGATCAGGCGGGAATGATAATCGATGTCCTCGATCAGTCGCTGACAGAAGCGACGGCCGCCAGGGCTTCCCAGTCTGTTCTGAGGTAATCACCTGACCATGACGCACACTAAACCCCTCGATCGTACCGATATCAGAATACTTGAGCATCTTCAGCGCGAGGGGCGGTGTTCGATAGTGGAACTGGCTGAGGCGATCAGCCTCAGCCCCAGTCCCTGCCTGGCGCGCACCCGACGCCTGGAGCAGAGCGGAATTATTTCGGGTTACGCCGCCAGGGTTACGCTGAATAAACTGGGTAATAACCTGGTTGTGTTCTCCGAAATCACCCTGAACAGTCATTACCCGTCCGATTTTATCAAATTCGAATCCGGCGCCTGTAAGTACCGGGAGATTGTAGAGTGCTACAACATCAGCGGAGGCTATGACTATCTGTTGAAAATCATCGCCCCGAATCTTCACAGGTTTCAGGACCTGATGGATCGTTTGCTGGACGATGAGATCGGTATTGCCAAATTCGCCAGCCGGGTCGTTCTTCGGCAACCCTGGCAGTGGCGCGAAGAGCCACTGAGCGAGATTGCAACCGGGCAGGCAAGCTGGTCGTAGGGACTTATGGAGGCTGACGGCACGTCAAATCACAGGAAATGCGCCTGACCGTTACCCGCCTGTCGATAAGACCCGAGTTCAGGCCAAAAGCGCGATTTGCCCCTCATCAGGGGCGGACATTTCTGTGAGGGGTGCCGACTGTACTGGACGGTTGTTCCCCCTTCCCGGTCCGGCTTTGAAAACATCCTGTATGTCCACGTGCCCCTGGTGTAAGCCGACTGCCAGGCACTGCGAAACAGCGCGCCAGCAGCAGAACGGCGTTGCGACCTGTCCATGTGGTAATGCGATCAAAGACATTGCCGTACGGCGCCTTGAAGCATCCAAAAAAACCACCATGCAACGCATCTTTTCTGACAGCACGCCGATGCATCACACCGTCTCACGAGGCTTAAGGCCAGCATCGCCAACGGGATCACCGCGCCCGGTTTCTACGCCGTTTTTGGCTGATAAGAGCCCCTGTTGGAAGAGGGAGTGCAGTGCTATAGTGCCCTTTACGCTCAGCGCGCAGCAGAGACTGACGTAAAGGCGCTGATCGGCTTTCTGCACCCTGTTAACCCCGGCTTTTCGACCGTAGCTGAGGGTGACTTTAGGGATGAGCCTGATGCAGCGGTATTATCCGCAATAAACCAGGCCGAACGTTAAGGCTTTGAGCGGTGAAAATGATCATGCGATATCAGATGGCTGTCTTGTTGTTTGCAGGAACAACCGCTGCGCTGGCAGCGCCCCCCGTTGCCAATGTCTGGCAGATCTATCAGGCTGAACTCGCTCGCCAGTGCCCAGCTAAACATCTTGAATGGCTCGCACCGGCTGACATTCGTGATGCGCTTGATGACTATCAATCCCATCTGAGTACCGGTTTACAAAGTGCGATGACGACCGCCGAACGTCACAGCTGCCGCGATGTGTCGGCAGGTGTGACATGTGACAATGTCGGTGACCTGGATATTGCCTGGAAAAACGATTTAATGCCCGCTGTTGCGGCCTCTTTTTGTCGCCGTTTTACGATGTGCCGAAAACAGTCGGACTGCGACAACCTTGCTGCACCTTAGCGCTCGCCTACCCGTCACCGACGCGAAACCTAAGCGCATGCCGGAATCCGCAGAAGCCTTGCAATCCTTTTTAAGACAATCAATAACTGCGCGCAACGGCGCAGACATTAACCGGTGGGGAAAATATCACCAGGAGCCTGCAAAAAAGGCCCACCACGCGTCAGGCAGCGGCATGAGTTCGCCTGTCTTAACGTGAGGCTGCAGCCCGTTTTCGAACGTCGCGGTCACGCCCTGACCTTTTAGGGTCAGATCGCTTGCACCAGATACACCGTTAACCCCAATAAACAGTCAGGCGTCCGGGCGCATCCATGCGAACCGTTTCTCCGTTGCGCGCAAACGTCGCGGGGACGCGTGCAACGTGGGGAAATCCTAGATTGATGCCGCCTGCCCCGGCACCGCCATTCAACACGGGGCGCACTGAGGTCAGGCAAGGATGACAACGTGAGATAACCCAACCGGCTCAGACAAAACGCCATTCAAAGCCGTTTGCCGTTTTATTGATATGACCGGCGGAACTTCGGGCAAAGTGAGCGCTGAACCATAGCGCCTGATTCTCGACAGCCCATTCCATCGCCCAGCGGCGTTGAACTTCAGCCTGCTCTGCGTTGGCACAAAAGCGTGAGGCCAGATGAGGCTGCCTGACCTGAAGCTCGTTATGCATCAGGTCACCGCTGAATAAGGCATATTCCCCCGCACTGTGCAGGATAATCGACGCATGATCGTGGCTGTGCCCTGGCGTCGGGACAACGCGTAACACTTCTGCGAAATGCGGCGTTTGACTCACATCGAACGTCTCAAGTAACCCGGCATCGATCAGCGGGTTAAAGCTGTCTTCTAAAACCGTTTTTCTTGCCGGATCGTTTTGCCAGCTTTTCAGGCCAATAGCGGAACAGTGATAGCGCGCATTTTTGAAAAATGGCGTCCACTTGCCTTCAACCTGATGGGTATTCCAGCCAACATGGTCGCCATGCAGATGGGTGAGCAAAACGATGTCCACCTCATCGGGATCAATGCCTGTCTCGCGAAAACGTTGTTCATAAGGCGTATCCAGTTGGTGGGAAAGCGGAGAGCCGGGGCGCTCACGTCCATTACCACTCGCTGTATCAATGACAATGACGTTATCCGGCGTCCGGACAATCCAGCTATGCACCGAAAGCGCGATATTTTCAGGAGAAAGGCCGTCCAGCTGCTGGTCTGGATATAGCATGCTCACAGATAATGACGCCTCAAGTTCAGAAACCTTGAAGACGTCACAGTCACCCACGCGATAGTTCGATTTCTGTTTCACAGTAGCCCCTAAGACAGGATGAAATGATGCTTTTGATGAGTATGATTGAATCGTATCAGCTGGAAGAGGTTATCCCTGCAAAAATCTCATCGCCCCGCCCTCTGTGCTAATCAGTCACCAGCCGGGCTATGTTTTCGCCCAAATCTAAAAGAAAGGCCTCTCGCGACGGATGTGAATCGGTTACCTGCGGAGGCAAGGTATTCATGAAGGTAAAATGCCCGGCCTCTTCCATCACACAGAGATAAGTCTGCGTGTAACCCTCCAGTGCCTGTTTAAGAAAGCAGGCCTGGGACGGGGGCGTCAGGCTGTCCTTTTCACCTGCCCAGATGTGAACAGGTACGTTCACCGCTGCCAGCGCAGACGGAACCTGGAAAAAATCGGCGGGCGGTGCCAGTAAAATAAGTCGATGCAACATCCGGTCGCCTGCGAAAACAACCGATTCCCCAGCGCTTGTCATCGCTACAGCCCCGGCATTCAGCAATAAAATCACGCTACCCAGGGAGTGGCCAACACCGGTAACCGACGCATAACCGCTACAAAATTCATTCTGAGCCCGCGCAAGCCGCTGGCAGCGTTCCAGTAATTCAGCTCTGGTGGGCACGGGTGAGGTCAACCGTTCAAAGTGTGGCGCGACAACGGAAACGCCATGGCGGGCAAAGGTCTGGAGAAGTTCAAGATGGCGCAGCGGACTGCCGCCCAGCCCCGCAGCAAAAAGGATACAGCGCGTCGCCCCCTTAACCTGCAATAAGGTGACGTCAAACGCCTCTTCCCCATGTTTGATCCGAGACGTTTCAGTAAGATCACTTTTGTCCATCAAAACGCATCCCGCTTAACCGATTGTCAAAAATATTAACAGGCTCTCGCCACCTTTACGCGTTGGATGCCGTTCTGCCACACAGTAAACCCCGGCTTCGTGAATTATGACTGGTCAGGACATTGGGATGAAACGTCATTGAGCCCCTCTGCATCCTGAGTAAATGATTTGAAGTGCTGGCGATCGTCAATTTTTACCACATAAATTGAATCAAAATCCGCTGACGGCCAGTCAGGTACAAGCCCCGCATCTCCGCCCGTTTTTTCAACAAGTGTCCGGGCAGCAATGACCAGATTTTTATGCTCCCAGGCGATCATGGTCAGCGGAACGCGTTTCTCATTGAGAAGGTCAGAGACCAGTTTACGGGGTTTATCCGCGTGAAAGCGCAGTATTACAGGCCTGGAAACCTGCACCGCCAGAGGGATCAGCGTGGAGAGTGGCCGCAGCGAACTCCCTGTTTTATCCTCTTTCGGTGCAGAGGCGTAAAGCGCATCCGGGTTTCCATAGCGGCTCAGCAACACTGCAGGAAGTTTCAAGGCCCGATTAAGACCTTTGCAGGTCAGTTGACCACTTGCGTTGTCGGGTTTTTCGCCATGACGAAAAAAAACATAGGTACTGTCGGCCTCAGCACTCAAGGGGACAAGGGCAGTACACGCAAACATTAATGCCAAAAATTTCTTCATCATGACGTCCTGTGAGTCATAAATTCGCCAGCAAGGGCCTGATTTCAGAGCAGTTCACTAACAACAGATAAACGGTCGATGAACGAATGAATCCGCTGACTGGCTGCACAAGTGCGCCAGACACAGGCACAATAGCGCTTATGCCCCGTCCGGCACATCTGTATTCTGTGCGCTGTCACCCAAGCGAACCCGGTTGCGACCTGGCCTCCTGGCCGTTCATCTCCGAATCGGTCAGCGTCGCTCTGACATGCGGCAAACTCTGCGGATAATGTTGCTGAATAAACTCAATCATTTTCTCACGTACGTAACAGCGTAAATCCCAGGCCGTGGGAGAGTTCTGTGCGGTCATTAACAACCTGATGGTCATGGTTTTTTCGCTGGTATCGGTGACCTGGAGCACCTGCGTCTGCTGATCCCAAAGCCTCGTTTCACTGAGTACTTTTTCAAAATGCTGGCGGAGAGGTTCCAGCGGCATGGAATAATCCACGTAAAGAAAAACCGAGCCGAGTATTTGCGCGTTATTCCGCGTCCAGTTCTGAAAGGCATTTTCGGTAAAGTAGGTAATGGGCAGAACCAGTCGGCGCAGGTCCCAGATACGCACGACAACGTAGGTCAGATTGATCTCCTCAATCCAGCCCCACTCTTTTTCCACGACCACGGCATCGTCAATTTTTATCGGTTGCGTGAAGGCAATTTGGATTCCGGCAAACAGATTCACCAGCGACTTCTGCAGTGCAAAGCCAATGATGATTCCGGCTACGCCAGCACCCGCCAGAATCGTCGTGCCAAATTTACGCACACCCGGAAAGCTCAGCAGAATCATGGACAGACAGAATAACACCAGGATGACGATGGCGACCTTTTTGACATACATTAATTGCGTACGAATCTTGCGGGCGCGAAGGTTATTCGACAGATTAATGTCATAACGGATGAAGAGCATATCCTGCGCCACATTCGTCAACCGAATTAATACCGAGCAGACCGACAGGATAATAAAAATATTGGCGGTGGCGGTGATAAAATTCAGGGATTTTGGGGGGATATTAATATAATTCACCCCGATATTGATGAGCAGTAGGGGAATAAATAGAAACAGGGATCCACGTAGATGCTTTTCAAGCGATTTGAACAGTTTTCTGTCGCGATTTTGCCAGTAGCGAATAAACACAAAAAGAACAAATCGGGACAGAAAGCCCACAATTAACGAAAAGATAACCAGCAAAACCGCAGGCACCCAGGTTGGCACCCCTGAGAACTCATCAAAGATCAACGACATCATTTTCCCTTCTCAAGCAATCGACAGCCTTCGGCTGTATGAAAGGTCACTAAAATCAGTAACCGCTGTTTTCTCGGTTATCTGCGAACGACGTGATTACGTATAGTAGTCTATGAAAAATTTGACCCACTGCCTCTTTAATCGGATAAAAACCGCGTAAGGCGGCCATTTTTAGCGGCGTTGTGTTCATAACCGACTGAAAATAAGACTTATTTACTTTCGGGCAAGTAAGATATCGCCATCGGCTTCACTCAACCGACATGCTCTGCTGGTAGCGGGGGAAATACGCGAAAGCGCAGCAAGGCCTGGCAGGCCTGGCTTCGGTGCAAAACATGCCGAGCGAGACAGGCACGATTGCCGCATAACCGCCACGTCAAAGACAAAGCCGTCATCTTGCAGAAGGCACGCACTCCTACCCGTCAGTTGAAAAAGGGGTTTTCCCGGGGGAAAGCATACTCCCGGCGCATCACTCACGCCTGCGGTGGGCGACGGGCAGAACGATGTCGCTTTGGCGGGGCATATTACGTTGAGCAGGTCCACTTAGAGTGCAGCGGACCTGGCAGAGCAGTGTCGTTATCCCTTTAACGCAGACGAACCTGCTCAAGGTCAGCCAGTAAGCCGGGCCCCTGTGGTTTCCAGTCCAGATCCCTGCGGGTGATTGCAGCCGAAGCAGACATGTCCTCTGCAACAAATTTGCTCAACGCGCCAAAGTGTGCTGATGCTTCACTCGCCTCAATGCGAACCACCGGCACATCAAGCACCTGCGCAATCGTTTCGGCAAGGCTGCGCAGGGGAATACCTTCTTCTGCTACGGCATGATAGCGCCTGCCCGACAGATTTTTTTCAAGGGCGAGGACATAAAGCCGTGCAGCATCACTGATATGTACCGCCGACCAGCGGTTCTGACCCTCGCCCACCCAGGCCGAGACGCCCTTTTGCCGGGCCGTTTCAATCAATGAGGTCACTAGCCCTTGTTTCAAGGGATTATGCACCTGAGAGAGCCGGATGACGGCAACATTGATCCCTTTTTCTAAGACCGCCATTGCGCCCCGTTCTGTCGCCTTACGCGGATTGCGGTGTTCAACGTTAACGTGGTTTTCAACTGCCAGGCTGCCAGGCCCTGCTGAGCCCAGCGCGACGGCGGACGTGACGATCAGCGGCCGCTGCGTTCCCGCCAGGGCTTCACCCAGCGCCTCAACCACCAGCCTGTCTTTTTCGCATTGGGCGACAAACGTGGAAAAATCATGATTAAACGCTGTGTGAATAACCCCGTCGCTTAGTGACGCGCCGCGCCGCAGGCATTGAAGGTCGTTAATGTCGCCCAAAAAGGGTTCGACACCCGCAGCAGCCAGCACTTCCGCGCCTTTTTGGCTGCGGGTCAGCCCTGCAACCTGGTAGCCGGAGGCAATAAGCTGAGCGGCAACCGCGGTGCCGATAAATCCCGTCGCGCCGGTAAGAAAAATTCGCATCCTGTCCGTCCTTACTGTGAATCAGCCATCATTTAACAACCCGATGCAGCTAATTTAGACGGGAGGCGTAATACATTCTATGCTGGAACGTCGCTGTTTTATGTCCGATCGTCCGGAGCAGAGTATGGACCCGCTATCACAGTTGTTATCGCTACTCAAAACTGAAAGTTACGTTTCAGGCGGTGTTGTTCTCGATCCTGCGCAGGCAGTCCAATGGCCCGCTCATGACGGGGTCAAATGCTATGCCGTCGTGTTTGGATCCTGCTGGCTGTCCGTGGAGGGACTGGCAGAGCCCGTCAGACTCACCGCTGGAGAGTGTTATCTTTTACCTCCCGGCCCCCCTTTCAGACTGGCAACAGACTTAACGCGAAAACCGGTCGATTTTCAGACCGTCCGGACTGAAATGATTTCCGATATCGCAAGCAAAACGCACGAAACGTCAGGTTGTTTTCTGGTAGGCGGGCATTTTTTACTGGCTGGCCGCGCTGCACGCCTGCTTTTGCATTCCTTATCACCCGTGGTGCATGTTCACAGAGACGCAGATAAAAAGGCGATGTATTGGGCACTGGAACGGATGGCTCAGGAAGTGCGCGCCCCTCAGCCGGGCAGCGAGCTTATCGTGCAGCAACTGGCTTTTATGCTGGTCATACAGGCCCTGCGATTGCACGCCGATGACAGCACAACTTCCCGCACTGGCTGGCTCTTTGCTCTCCGCGATAAAAAGCTGAGCGCGGCGATAGCCTGTATGCACGATGCCCCCGGACAGGGCTGGACAGTGGAAACGCTCGCCACGCAAGTGGGAATGTCACGTTCGGCGTTCGCACAACACTTTAGCCAAACCGTCGGTATGGCTCCTGCTGCCTATCTCACCCAGTGGCGAATGCTGTTGGCCTGCGACCGCTTACAACAGACTGATGACTCTGTACTGCATATTGCCACCTCGCTGGGATACGAGTCAGAAAGTGCATTCAGAAAAGCCTTTAAGCGCGTCATCGGCTGCACACCTAGAAAATTCCCCGCAGGGTAACAGGTTCAAGCCTGCCCTGGCAGACGGCGACAGACGGGAATGTTGGACATGATGCGAGACGATCGTCGCGGTTGGCGATCGTCTCGCGGTTATTTGGCCGGGCAGACAGACGCTTCAAGTTTGCCCCGCCGATCCCACCGGCAGGCAAGCAGCCACAGCAGCGCCGTCACAATCCAGCCGATGATCCACGAGATGTCGTTGCCGGCAAAGATCCAGGTCAGCGAACCATGATAAAGCGGGTTATCGATAAACGGCAGTTGCACCAGCACGCCCAGAAAGTAGACCGAAATACCGGCCCCGTTCCAGCGCCCATAGCGCCCGTCTGGCTGCGACAGCGCCGGGATATCTACTTTGCCATGGGTGATGAGATAAAAATCAGTCAGGCTTATCGCGCTCCAGGGCACAAAGAAAGCCAGCAGAAACAGCAGGAAGTGCGTAAAGGATTTCAGGAAAGCCGGTTCACTCAGCAGGGCAATCACGCAGGCCAGCGTCACCATTGAGGTGACAAACATAACGCGCCCCGCCCGACTGAGCGAGGTTTGCTGGCGAAAACCCGACACAATGGTCGTCAGAGACATAAAACTGCCATAGGCATTTAACGTGGTGAACGTAATTTTGCCAAAGCAGATGGCGAAATAGATCACCATCGCCATGGTGGCGCTGCTGCCCAGACTCACAATATAGCCAACCTCATTGCCTGAAAAGGCCTTACCGGCGATCGCGGCAACGATCACGCCCAGGGTCATTGATGCCTGGGTGCCGGTCATGCTGCCAAAGAACACCGAGCAGAACAGCGTCCTTGCGGAAACATCGGCGGGAAGATAGCGCGAATAGTCAGAGACATAGGGGCAAAACGCAATTTGCCAGGAGGAAGACAGCGAGACCGCCAGCAGAAAGTTAGCCAGCGTAAAATGGCGATTCTGCCATACCGCCGATAAGTCGTGAGTGGAGAGCAGCGTGATGAACAAATAGGCAAAAGCCAGGACGCCGATCACGCTCGCCAGTTTCCCCAGTTGATGAATCACACGATAGCCCAGCACCGCAATCACCACAATAAGGGTGCTAAACACCACCATTCCGGTCGCGTTGCTGACGTGAATAAGCTTCGCCAGCGCCTGTCCCGCCAGCACCGTACCACTGGCAGAAAAGCCGACGTACATTATACAGATCAGCACCAGGGGAATGACCGCACCGAATACACCAAACTGCATGCGGCTGGTGATCATCTGCGGTAACCCCAGGCGCGGGCCCTGAATGGCATGTAACGACATGATGCCCGCCCCGATGATTTGGCCGACCAGCAGCCCAACCAGCGACCACACCACATCGCCGCCCAGAACCACAGCCAGCGCGCCCGTGACAATGGCGGTGATTTGCAGATTACCGCCAAACCAGAGGGTAAACTGGCTGAAAGGCTGCCCGTGACGTTCGCGCGGCGGGATGTAATCAATCGAACGGGTTTCTGACAGGCGCGGTTTCTCTGCGCCTGAATAATCTGCTGCAGGTGATTCAGCTGGCATAGTTTCCTCACTGGAACACAGCATACGCGGTGCGTTGAGATCTATTGTTGAACGGATGGATGCGTAAACGGTAGTACATGTATATACATGTAACGATACTGTCATGCGAGTTGAGAAGTTACAAGATGAGGCGTCATTGGAAAATGTGATGGTGCAGGCAAGCCTGACAGGTGACCGCGCATCGCTTGCTAGCATGTCGGGCGTGAAAACGAACAATTGCGCTGGCTCCTGCCCTCAACCCGTCAGATTGACGTATTGAAGGCAAAGCCGAGTACAGGCGAAACGCGCCACATGCCTTACCAGGTGTTAAATCCACAACAGCCAACACGGGAAAATTGCGATATGAATCTCCGTCTGGCTCCGTTCACAAACTGACAGGAGCCCTTATAAGGAGTCAGCCTAAACATAACGTTTGCCCGTTAGCCGCCCACCCAGCACACCGCCTCTGCGTGACTGGCGTCCGTAACAGCCCGATGCTCAAAGTCGCTGCCTGGCCTTGAGTTGATGATCCCTTCAATCAATGGCCTTTGGGTGATACTGTTCGTTAAGCGCCTGAGCAATTGCCTCTGTTTCCGCATCAGGTATGCCGTTATCAAGCGCCGGTCTGAAGTGCATTTGAAACGCCTGAATGGTTTTTATAGTCTCCTCGTCCAGCACACCCGTTTGTGGAATAGCATCATATCCATAGGTTTTAAGTAGCACCTGCATTTTATGAACATTCACAGGTGCGGTTGGCAGACGACCGTTGAGATATTTTTTTATTTTCTCTGCTTCCGGCCAGGCCCCGATCCCCTGAGCAGCCAGTTGTTTCCAGGGAAACAGCTTACCGGGGTCTTGTTTTCGCAGGGGGGCGATATCACTATGACCGACTACGTTATCAGGGGTAATATTATAACGCTGGATAATGCGCCTGGACAACCCGACAAGCGCCTTGATTTGTTTTTCATCGTAGGGATACCAGGTTTTATGTCCCAACATATTTTCTGAAAAACCACGATTAACAATCTCAATACCGACAGAAGAATCATTGAGATTGACACGCCCATTCCAGTTACTGACACCGGCGTGCCAGGCGCGCTTATCTTCATGGACCAGTTGATAGATGAGGGGGTTATCTGCTGTATTGTCAGGCGACTCAGGAATAAGGTAATGGGCGCTGACATTATTACCTGTAAGAAGTTTTAACGATGTCGCGTTATCAGCGGCCGTGTAATGAAAAACCAGGAAACGAATACGTTCGTTTTGGGCGAGTGAAGAATAATCATGGCTCAGCGTATAGTCTTGCCTGTTTGCTTTTGACGAAATGCTAGGGCTACAACCTGTAAGTGATAACAGTAAAAACAGGCTGGTAAGGATGCATCTTGCATTCTTTTTAATTCCCATATCAATTAAATCCTTTTGCAACATTTACTTTATCCTGATCGCTCTTCTATTCTGACGGAGGATAGAAAATTCAATCTCGCTCCTCTGATAAGAAAGCCTGTTTTCCAAAAACCACATAATGAATTCATTATCATTCTTCACGCCGATTTTTTTCATCACTCTCCGTTTATAATAACTGACTGCTTTCTCCGGCAGATTCATCCATTCGGCTATTTGCCTTACTGTCATCCCGGTCATAAAAAACCAGGTAACCGCTACTTCATTTTCAGTAAATGTCAGACAACGTTTTGCATTATCCATAAAAGTCACAACCCCTCCACTGGAGCAATAATTTTTTATCTCTCCACAAATAACCAAAAAATATTTAATTAACAATCAACTTCAAATCCCAACCTGTCATTCATCATCCCAACGCCATATAAAAATGCCACCTTCCCTAACCTGGTGGCATTCAGTGAACGACTAGCTAAGATAATTCCGGATTGTACGTACCGGATTAACATGCCTCCCTCAACCCGGCATCATAATTTCTAAAAACGCCGCATTTAATTGATAGAAACCCTAAGCACGAAGCCACACAGAACAGATTTCCATTCTCAGAATATTGGATGTACTGTTTTTTATTCGCCTCTCGCTATTTTCATATTCAATAAAGCGTTCAGCTCAGAACATTGAGATAACAATTTTAGGACGTTACACAACCAGAAAGGGTATTATCTGCGCCTGTCTGTAACTCATCCCCGCCAGTTACAGAAAGGCGCAGAATCCTCCGGCAATATCTTTCCCCCCTACAGCGGCCAAAAGCCCCCTTTTCCTCGCAACGTTTTGCCAGCACCGCCTCCAACGCCATAAACCTTCCCTGCACCTGCCCACTTACATTGCGGAGAGGAAGGCATATCGCCGGCACAGTGCCGAGAGCGTTCGCCAAAATATTCAAACCACGTACACCCGTTGGTTATTAATTGGATGAATCCTCGTTTTGCACTAACCCTCCCTCTCCTCAAGACTAAAAGAGGGACGGTTGGCGATGAACCAGAGAATAAGTTCCTTATTGTTTTTCACACCTAATTTACGCATCACCCTGCGTTTGTGGTAACGAATTTTCAGCACATCCATGCCTGTCCGGCACGCAATCTGCTGTAATTTCATTCCGGTCATGTAAAACCCTATTACGGCAATTTCTTTGTCCGTTAAAAAAACATTTTCTCCATGTTTCCCGATAACCCTAAGCACATGTTATCTCCATAGCGAATCAGTAAACCTCAAAGGCGCGCCTGCAATAAACTACAGGGTGACTTTGTTTGTTTTTAACTGATAATTATAATCACTGACGCTGGTGATGCTCAGATGCATACCCTTTGAAAGTGGATGAGAAGGTGTAGCGCACAACGTCTCCTGCGGAAGAACATAAGGCTTCGTAAAAGTGATTTTCGATCCGCCTTCATCTGTATTAACCAAAGGTGAGAAACGGAACACTTTAGCGCTGGGATTACTTATACAGAGATCGCCGCGGACTAACTGATATTGTACGCGCTGCCACATATCTTTTTGCTCGATATCTTTTCTGACGTTAACTACGACCGGCAGATCTTGCCCAATGAGAATTTTCACCTTTCCATCGCTGACCTCATCCTTAGGTGGTAATCCTGTAAATACGACGCGCGCGATATGCTCTTTTACATCCGGCGTATTGGTACGGTAAATTACCCGAATGCTCTGGATGTCGCCTGGACCTATTACAATAGCCTGAGGTTCAGTATACAGTGTGCCACCGGCAAGATTATCGTCTGGTAGACGCCGGATTTTGCTGTAAAGCAGCACACTTTTATCGCCATTATTCTTAATATCAATAGTCGACTCCTGCTTACCTGACTCGATCAACACCGCTGATGATGAAGGTAGAATTTCGGCACTGGCATCATGAATAAGACCTGTAAATATGAAAACACTCATAGAAACGTTACGAAGCATGGCAGTTGAAAATAACATTTTTAATACTCTCCTGTTGATTCAGACGACGAGATGAAAGTTTACATTGCATATTTAAATGCGTAGGTGACGACATACCTTCTGATTCCAGCTTTCCGATATCTTTTTCATCGATTAAAAGAATATCTTTGTCGATGAAACGGGCAATTAATTTTCCAGAACCGTCATAAAAAAGATCACTCTGATGAATGTCAGAAGGTTTGTGGCTCCATTTCAACAGCATTGAACGGTTATCCGCTATGCCAAATTTAAAGAACGGCACCGATCCGCGAACAGCTGAAAAATCTCTGACGTTGTTTTTAATGATTACACCTGATGGCAGACCTTCCGGGCTAACGCGAATAAAATCATTTCGTCCTTCAGCGACAGGCGTAATTATGGCTTTTCCATCATGATTGGTGACCGCACTACTTTGTAATGAGGCGACATCAAGATAATGATGGACGCCTGTGTCGACCACCGCCCAGGTATTGCCAATACGGTTTGGTGAGAAAATAACGCCTTCTTTACTAATGGCAACAGCACCGGATAAATATGCCGCGGTGGTCTGCGATACGCCTCCGGCATCTCGTCCCTGGGAGAGCGAGACATCCGCAGTGGTGTAAGGTGTAATGACGGCATTATCCAGCGAGTAGCTTTCTGAACGACCCGCGCCCGACGTATGCATCTGGCTGGCAGTCACGGTATAGTTTTTAGATACCGGCGCACTGAGCGAATTCGACAGGCGCGCTCTGTTACCGTACGTGTAATACTGACTTCGCCAGTTAGCGCTGTGTTTGTTGAAACTTAGTGGAAGGCTCAAGAAAAGATTGAGGCTGATCTTATCTTTTTGCGTTTGTCCGGGGCTTAATGACATGTAGGAGACACCTACGCCCAACGAAGCTTTTCCCACAGGTAAGTTCAGACTGCCTGACAATGAATTGAAACCAGGCGCATCGTAGAAACGATAATGTGTTAACGAGATACTTCCTGTCACGCCATAGGAAAACTGCTGCGTCTGCGTTAAACCAATGCTGCTCCGCTGTGCATTGTAATTCCCGAGTCGTGCCTGGCCAATATAGCTAAAATGCCGGCTGTTACGACTAAAATTAAGGCTGGTATTTTTATAGCTGCCTGAAACATCCAAACTCAGGCCCTTCTGGTTTTTCTCATTTTGTACGCTTGTCAGGCTGGAGCGAAAGCGAAAATCTTTTTCGAAAGCCGTATTGCTAACCGTAAGCCCGCGATAGCCTGACGCAGTGACCATAGCGACCGATGGGGCGAAGATTGAATTTAGCGTTCTGGAGAAACCGGCGCCGCTTACCGTGCTTCTGCTGCCGCTAACGGTACGTCCCGTAAAAGCATAATAGCCCGCGTTACCATCCTGGTCAGAGGTGATTTGCGCGCGTGAGATGATGCGCGAGTCAACGATCTGCCCGTCTCGCTTAACCAATACCCTGACGTCATCACTAAAGCCAGCTACCGGAATATTACGCAGTTCCGCATGGCCTTTCTGAATGATTTGTTTCCAGAGAAGCAAGTTATTTTGCCAGAACTCGACAGTCAGCGTTTCTGCAGCTTCATAATTAAAGTTCACAAATGCCGTCGCGTTGCCGTTGGCGGAGGAGATGATGGCACCATCAATATAGCCAGTGCCAAACCCACCATCGCTAACGATTGTTCGTCCTGCGCGGACGCGAACATTTTGATAGTCTCGCTCAATATAGCCATCACGTATCGTGTTAACCGCCGTACGTGCGTTACGGCTGCTAAAGGAACTGTAGTAACCATGTGAGCGAATAATCGTATTGTTCATATTAATTCCGGCTTCATAATCTGTATTGATACTGTTGAGGGAGGTTTCTCCTCCTGAAAAGCGATAGGCATAGGTATTGTAATTTATAAATGCCCCGTTCCCGCCACTCAACCTTTGCTTCCCCTCTGGATTAATCAGATATTTTACAGGGACTAATAACCGTAAGGTATTATTAGCCCGATCAAATTTAGCCTGAATCTGTTTATCCAGATAAAAATATTTACTGCCATTTCTGGCTTTGTAGGGCGACCATGCTAACGCTTTTATTCCTGCTTTTAATTTTATGTCTTCCGAATAAACCGCTGCATTTTTAACCGAAAAAACCCTTCCTGATAAAATATATTTTCCATTGATGTAAATATCAGATTCCGTTTCTCGCTCTGGCATTACATGCTGATTAAGTGCATTATCAAGCTGCGCAGAAGTGATACCATTCGCAGCCATCAAATTAGAATCAAAATGTAGCGTTTCACTCCGCACTGGTGCTATAAAAATTAAAAAGAAAATAACAGTAACAACATAATATATTTTTTGCATGTCAAAATCAGGCACCTCATAGGGAGATGCCTGCTGTCGCTCTCAAAAAAATAAATTAGAAATAACGTACGTTAATCTGTGCAGTACCCTGCCAGTCAACCTGTTGTGCATTGGTTATCATATTTCCGGCGTTTAATTGCGGTTCGATGTCAAACACCCATGAAATAACTTTCCCTGAGGCTGGTGCACTGGTCGTTTCATCCCATGGTGTCCAGTCTTCCGTTTTCTTATAACTCCAATTGGCATTTAACACACGACCAAACGCAGTACCACTGTGCGAACCACTATTCTGGTAACCGAAAGAGGTCGTATTGGTCACGCCGTCTACCGTTGATGAAACAGGGCTGATGGTAAAATTCCCCAATTTATTTCCCGTTACCGGATCCATCCCTAAACCAAAAATACGCGTACTATCTGCATGCCCACTTCTGTTATTGGTATTCACACCCACCATAGCACTGCTTTCATTGGGGTCGGTCGCCCAGAATGCCACTTTCTGCGCTGAGGGACAACTTACCTGTAATGTCACTTGTTTCGCTGCAAAGGTATTGACCGCGGTTTGATTAAGATCTTCGTGCTGAGTAATCCCCCAGTCAAGAGCCTCACCGCCTACAACATTTGCTGTACAGGCGTTCGGCGCAATGATGCCATGAACATTAATGTCGGTTCCCGCCATGGCTGAATGGCAAAATAATGCACTGGTGGTGAAACTCAACGCTAATACTGTTTTATTAAAAGACACGTTATTCTTCCTTATCTCTGTATAAAAAAATCGACACAAGCCGCTCAGGCTTAATGCGGTGAGAAATATAACGTTAAACATTGAAATCGCCATATGAATTAATCTCTTTTTTTATAAAATAATCTTTTGTTTTTTATTGTTAAAAATCAATAAGATAGACACATACCCTATGCCAAATTTAAAGCAATGTTTTTTTGATTGATTTATAAATAAATTCAGAAAAGAACATACACATCAACTCCCAATATTTACTTATCACTGCGTGAAAACCCGTCTTTTAAAGATTGCAATGGACACCTGCCGGATTAGCCTGCCCTCTCCAGTTCCTTTTCATACTTTTTTCTGTGTCGAAGCGTCAGTACACACAACGCCATGCCGTCACATCTGATTGACGCTGTTTCATTGCCCTACTAATCACGTTTAAAATAGACAAACGTTCAGCCTGACGCTGTCGTTAGTCACTCAACCTGAATGCATTACTTAAGATGTTTCATTCCTGACCATTTTCATTCCTTTAGTTCATTACTGGTTTACATTGACTCACAGCCATATCTTTTAGTCAGATAGTCGTACCAGAAAAGCTTACCGTTTTATCCTACCTTCCCGTTAAATCAGCAATATGTTTGAAAAAGAAAGTGCGGTGCAAACCGTGACGCTCTTAGAACATTGGGCCTCAGGCCTGGGTAGCGCACTTTTCGATACTTAACGTCAGGAGATCAGGAAACGACAGACATTCTGTCAGGTCGATGAGAGTGGTGTTTGTTACAGCGGGATATTGATTACATGATGTCTACGATGCGTTGCTAAGCCATAATGTCGCAGGTATGGATAAATACAGCATGACACAGGTAAGTGAGGACAGTTAAAAACATCATCAACGCCCCATTGAAATGCAATACCTTAACGTTAAACGAAGCAACCTAAGATTCTGTGATGCCCACCTGGAATTCTCGCGTGATTTACTTAAACAACGGCTGATGCGTGATCTCAGGCTGCAGTGACGATGAGTATCATTGAGGTAGAGGTTCTTTGAAAATGGAGGGTGTATTCGTTCCGCTCAGTCTGCAATCTGGGCTTAATCTGGTTGGTTTAACAACCCTGCACATTATTTTCTTGCAGATTTTATCCTCGCCCAACCCCCCTGGTCGCATGATGTCTGTCTGCGCGACCTGAGGATTGCGCGCATGCAGCTACGCCTACCTCTGATGTGGATAGCGCTGACGGCTTATTAAAGTATGTATGTGCGTTTTTCATATGAGTGCGTATGCTGACAACAACGTCTGTTTTGAATGATGCAGTGAACGGCAGCAAGCGCGTCAACCAATGAGAGTTCAAATGAATCTGACACCTGCCGTTGACCAGAACGCCTGACTGACAGGGCAAATGAGAATGTATATAATTACTATTAGAGAAATTTTTGAGAAGTTAATTGCGCGTTTTAACATCGTTATCTGCTGTCTTTCGCGTGCGACAGCGGGCTACATAAGAAGCCTAAACCCGCTTCAGGTTCCCTCTAAAAACATTACTATTTTTTATTAAATTAAATTTAAAATTATAAACAATAAAATCAATTACTTACAACTTAAATCATGTATTTTATATTCCACTTAAATTAAAAAAGCCAAAGGCATGCAAATAAAACTCTTTTATTTAATTTGATTTGGAAATTATTCAGCACTATGCTGATGTCGATTCAGATAACAAATTTTTATCTATTAATTCCTTTCAATAGATGGGTATTCATGTCCATTTCTTTTGGTACAGATGGAGAGCACTTTGAGCCGAAAGATTACACTTAATCACTTTCTGGTTTTTGAACCCGAGAAAAAAAGAATTACTGGCAGAGGCAATCCGGCGATCATTAGTGCTTCAGCATCACTATGCTTCGAGTTGCTCATTGAAAATGTCGGTGAGTTAGTCACTCATCAACAGTTTTTTGACTATGCATGGCGTCGTTTTGGCATGGAGCCGACCTCTACGTCCCTCTATCAGAATATATCCAGCCTCAGGCGCGCACTGAGTAAAGCCGGACTGCAGGAAGACATCATTCGAACGATGCCCCGGCGTGGTTTTATTCTGTCACCACAAACCGTGGTGATGAAAGAAAATACCGTTACAGCCTCTTCAGCAACTGTCTTGAGTGAGAAAAATTATGAACCTCTTTCGTCAGAAGAAAACACAGAATCGCACGAGGGAGCATCTCCAGCCGTGTTACAGCACGCAGATGTCGAGGATGATAAAGATGATAAGACGGTTTTACCCTCAACACGTCAACGTGATCACTCGCCATGGCTACCCACAACAGAAATGTTGTTAGCACGACTCTCTTTTAAAAATGTGTTTTTTACCGCCATCACTTTCGTTTCTTTTTGCTGTATTTTTATTTTTATCAAAGTCGAACCGCAATCGGCAGAGCCCGTTTTCGCTCACAGCATGGACTATAAAGGCTGCGTGATTTTTAATAACTCAGACGCCTGGCTCAATAGCGCTGAGTTAAAAAAACGCGTAGATGATTTGGATATCAATTGTAAAGACAGTCAATATATCTATATGACATCTTTTAAAAATGCTGACAGACTCTCTTACTTTCAATGCCAGCACCCCTTGCACGCTACAATTCGAGCAAACTGTCTCTCTCATTATTATGTTAAGAATTTCAATGATGAATAAAATTCTGGTTCTGACAGGGCTATGCTTTATCGCTCTTTTATTGTATCCATTTAGTGGAAACCGGGAACACCGTATATCATGTAAAGCGGATATTTCTTATCAGTGGCAAGATAGCACGCTAAATTTATTCATTTCTCAAAACATCCAGAATGGCAAAGGTATACTGGCTCTCTCTGGTACGCTTCATGAAAAAAATAAAGCCGATGGTTATTTAAGTAAAACCATATCTTTCTCCTATCGAGAACAGGGCTATTATTATCACATTAACTCAGATTTGGTCATCAACTCGCCACAAATGACCATGAGCGTTCAGGATCAAAGAAAATGGTTACCTGATTTCTTTATTGAAAAAGGGAAGCCTCTGCTGCTGAAAATCAGGCCTTACGGTGATAAAGCCTGGCTTTTTTACTCTGAGACTACGCCACTTTTCGTCTGTGAAAGAAGTAGTTAGCTTTTTTAACGATTTTTCACCCTTGTCCACTGCACGACGCTGAGATCTCAATGTTGATAATCTTGACGTCGTGCAGTGCATTTTTTACGACGAAATCAGTTTACTTCTGGCAGAAACAACTCTGTTTCGCCCCTCATGCTTTGCCTGGTACAACCATTGGTCAACGGAAAGCAATGTTTCCTCAATATCGTTGTTATGGTGAGCTAAACTCTCCACGCCAGCTGATATTGTCATTTTTCCTATTTCGCTAAATTGCGCACATGCGATATGTTCACGGATACGATTTGCAATAGATTCAGCCTCTGAGATTTGTGTATTCGGAAAGAAAACAACAAATTCTTCGCCACCAAACCGACAAACAATATCGTTAGTGCGGCAGCCTTTTTTTAAAAACATCGCGACGGCCACTAACGTTTTATCACCGATATCATGCCCATAGTGATCATTAATGCGCTTAAAGTAATCGATATCGAAAGAGGCAAGACTATGTTCGTTTTTAGCAGAGAGGTAAGGCGCGGTAAGTTGCTCAAATCCACGTCGGTTATACAGTTTGGTCAGATGATCGGTTATTGCATCATCTCGTAATATGGCCAACGTTTTATTAATTGTGTTCGAATAAGCCAAAAAAGATTTTTTCAGCCTGTCAGATTCTTTATACCACGTTTTTATATCCTTTATTTTGGGAGGCAAATCCTTCGTTGTAGTAGACCGGGTCAGGCCAGCGAGTCTTTCGAGCGGTTTGGAAATCTGCGTGGAAACAAAGATGCTCACACCGACCAATAGCAATGCTATCACCAGTCCATAAACCAACACATCTTTAGCGATAAGCGTGAGTGTCGTGGTGACCACGTCAGGCGAAACGCATACGAATACGTGCCAGTTGGTTTTGATAACGTCTGAATAGCCTAACAGGCAGTCACGCTGTTCTAACGTTGTCTTTAATCCACCGCTGCTGGCCTGATTCAGGTGTGTGGTCAGGCTGCCAGGCAAAGGATTGTTTTTTCCTGTCAGCGTCTCATCAGGTGAATAAATGACTTCTCCAGTATCTGAAACAATGCTGATCGTTGTTTTATCAGTGTAAAAATGATGACTCATGAGGCGGCTTAAAATACTTTTTCTTTTCAGGTAGATAGATCCTGCAATATAACCCAGATACGCCCCCGAAGAGGAATAGACCGGGTTCGACAAGAAAATGAGATAGTTACCTGTGTAAGGCGTAAGGGGTTCTGATACGAACGCTCCCTTTTTAACCGCCATCAACTGCTCAGGGGCAACATTTAAAGACGTACCAACAGGCAGTAAACCTGGTGGAGAGGATACCGCAACGTAACCGTCTGGGGTTAGCATCACGACTGAACTGAACATATCCGATTGCAGTCTTAATCTGTCAGCTTCTTGCTGTAATGCCTGTTTGTCATCAAAACGTTTAATCTGAGTGGCACTGTATGCAAGCTCTTTTTGTGCCGTTCTGAATGTGCTGTCGGTCATATCAGCAAGCTTACGGGCATAGGCGGTGTTAGATTCAATGATTCTTTTTTCAGTCAGAACCTTAAGAACAACGCCCACCACCAATATCAGCATGAGTGCAGTAATCACTATGCAACCAACAGAATGCAGGCACAGAAGCCCTTTTAACGAGGGTTTATAGGTTTTATTCATTCCCACAGCAGGTCTCTGTTATTTGCCATCATTATTTCAAAGATATTAGCACTGCCTGGAAAAAACAAAGCGTTTCACGGCTAAACGTCACCCTCTTACTCTCGCTAATCAGCGACATCGCGCTGATAAAGGCGTAAATCCAGCGCTTGCCAGACTGGCAATCCGGTGACGCAGTTATACCGCTGGCACCCTCTTCTCCATCATTAACCTTATTCTGCCGTGAAAAAAGAGGCGGGCCGTCGTTAACGTCTTCTGAAACAGGCCAAATACGTACAGGACAGGCATTCATTGCAAATGCGTTATGACCTGCTAGCAATAATAAACCGACATAACGCAGAGGGAATGGACATGCTTTATCCGTGATTGAGAAAGCATGCAGGCTGGCATGATGTGATACAACGCATGCACCCGCACGATGAATAATCCCTGTTCAGGCAATGCTTATTCATTCACGCTCTCTCACCTACCATTACCGATTATGGGTTGCGCCACCTGCTACTTAAAAAAGCGGCGCATCAGCGCCGCCCTTAGCTTATTGAATCAGCCGTTTCACCGGCGCGTTCCGTTGACGATCCCACATTACCGTTAGCAGGCGCTGTAACGCGATAAACGCAAACAGCAGAATGCCAATAGCAATCTTGGTCCACCAGGAACTGAGCGTGCCGTCAAAGTTGATCCAGGTTTGAATAAGCCCCTGAATTAACACGCCGAACAAGGTGCCCAGCACCGTGCCTACGCCACCCGAGAGTAAGGTTCCGCCAATCACTACAGAGGCAATCGCATCCAGTTCCACGCCCAATCCAGCCAGGGCATAGCCCGCCGAGGTATAGATGGAAAACACAATGCCGGCCAGCGTCGCCAGGGTAGTCGACAGCATGTAGATCTTAATGGTGGTGGCGCGGGTTGAAACGCCCATGAGTTGCGCGGAGGTCAGGCTGCCGCCAATCGCATAAACCTGATTACCAAAGCGAGTGCGATGCGCCAGAATGATCCCGCCCGCCACCACCACCAGCATGATCAGCGCCAGCAAACTTAGCCGCCCGCCCCCCGGCACCTTCCATGCCATGCTGGACAGCGTGGCGTAAAGAGGATGATCGATCGGAATAGAATTCTCAGAGACCAGGTAACTGCAGCCGCGCAGAAAAAACATGCCCGCCAGGGTGATAATAAATGCGGGAATTTTCAGCGCATCAATCAGCCAGCCCATCATGGCACCAAACATCGCTCCCATACTCAGGATGAGGGCAAACGCCAGGACGGGGTTGAGGTGATAGTCACCGATAACCTTTGCCAAAAATACACCCGAAAACGCAATGACGGCCCCCACGGAAAGATCGATGCCGCCCGATAAAATCACAAAGGTCATACCGACAGCGATAATGCCGAGGAAGGCGTTATCCGTCAAAATGTTACAGATCACCCGCGTGGAAGCAAAGCCGGGAAACTGGCTCAGGCAAAACAGATAGCCCATGACGAACACCAGTAGGGTGATCATCAGAGGCAGATGACGTTTAATCATGATGGACGTCTCCGTTTAAACATCGCAATAAAGCGCGGGGATTGCAGAAGCAGAACGCACATGACCACTATAGCCTTCACCACCTGATTCAACTCTGGCGGAAAGCCAGAGAGTAGAATACCGGTGTTCATCGACTGAATAATCAGCGCACCTATCAATGACAGCACGATGTTAAACCGGCCGCCCATTAGGGACGCTCCGCCGATGACCACGGCGAGAATCGCATCCAGTTCCAGCCACAATCCGGCATTGTTAGCATCTGCGCCACGAATATCCGCCGCCACAATCAGGCCGGCTACCGCCGCGCAAAGGCCGCTGATGGCATAGGTGGACATCACCACCAGCCAGCCATTCACGCCTGCATTGCGCGCGGCGCGCAGGTTAATGCCCACGGCTTCGATAAACAGCCCCAGGGCGGTTTTACGCGCCAGTAGCCAGACCAGCAACGCAACCGCCACCGTGATCCAGACCGGCACCGGTAACAACCACAGCGCCCCATTCCCAAACCAGCCAAGGCTGTCATTATTAAAGGTTACGATTTGCCCCTGAGTAATAAGCTGAGCAATACCGCGTCCGGCGACCATTAAAATCAGCGTGGCAACAAACGGCTGGATACGGAGTAAGGCCACCAGAATGCCGTTCCATATGCCGCAGGCCAGACCGCTGGCCAGCGTCACCATAATGATAAAGGGTACACCGTGCCCGGCGACGGTCAGCGTAGCGGCGGTGGCGCCGGCAATCGCCATCACGGCGCCGACTGACAGGTCGATCCCGCCGGTGGCGATGACCAGCGTCATGCCGATGGCCAGTAAAGCAACGGGTGCGGCGCGGTTGATAATGTCGATCGGACTGCCAAACAGCCGTCCGTCCTGAAGATGAATCGCAAAGAAGTTATTCGCGACCAGGCTGTCAACTAACAGCACCAGCAACAGGGCAATAATCTGCGGCATGCCGGGCGGCAGCCTGAACTTGCGACGTTGAGGTTTGGTCGCGGTGACCGGGGATTCAAGCATGCTGCGTACCTCCGTCAGCAATAGCGTTAACGATTGCCGCCACTGAAAGCTGCTCCAGTGGAATTTCAGCCACCTGTTTCAGATCACGCATGATCAATACACGATCGGCGTAGCCGACCAGCTCTTCCAGCTCTGAAGAGATAACCAGCAGCGCCAGACCATCAGCACACAGCGACTCGATGAGGCGGATAATTTCCGCATGCGCGCCCACATCAATGCCGCGCGTCGGTTCATCCAGGATCAGGAACTGCGGTTTTGTCACCAGCCAGCGTGACAGCAGAACCTTTTGCTGATTGCCGCCCGATAACAGCTCAACGGGCTGCTCTGCATGCGGCGTGCGAATACCCAGACTTTTAATAAAACGTTCGGCAATCGCCTGCTGTTCCCGTTTTTTAATCGGCCGTAACCAGCCGCGCTGCGCCTGCAGGGCCAGAATAATATTTTCCCGCACCGAGGCCGCACCAATGATACCGTCGGTTTTGCGGTCTTCCGGACAGAACCCCATGCCCAGGCGTGAGGCCTGAGCAGGCGTGCGAATGTGTTCAACTTTGCCTTTGATTTTTGCCGTACCGCGATCGGCGCGACGAATACCAAATAACACTTCGGCCGTTTCAGTGCGTCCGGACCCCAACAGTCCGGCCAGCCCCACCACTTCGCCGGGCCTGACCTGCAGGCTGAAAGGCTCGATGGTGCCTTTCTTGCCGTAATCTTCAAAAGACACCACAGGCTGATTACTGCGTAGCGTGCTGCCCTGACGCTGCAGCGCGGTCGCCATCAGCTCACGGCCAATCATCAGTTTCACCAGTTCAATCTGCGGCAGCGTTGCCGTGTCATGCGTGGCGATGAATTTACCATTGCGCAGTACGGTGATGCGGTCGGTGATGCGATAAACCTGATCCAGAAAATGCGTGACGAAAATCAGGCTCATGCCGCGATTTTTCAGCTGCGTCATGAGGGTAAACAGCATTTCAACCTCGCTGGCATCCAGGCTGGCAGTAGGTTCATCCAGAATCAGGACCTGCGCAGAAAGATCGACAGCCCGGCAGATGGCAATGATCTGCTGCATGGCGACTGAATAGTGGCCAAGGGGCTGGGTGACATCAAGGGCAAAACCGTAATTACGCATCAGGGCATCGGCATCGCGAACCATGCGCTTACGATCGATCATGCCAAAACGACGCGGTTCACGCCCGATATACAGGTTATCTGCCACCGACATGTTGGGCAGCAGGTTAACTTCCTGATAAACCGTACCGATACCGATATCCTGGGCTTCGGCGGTGCTGTGCGGCGAAATCGCCTGGCCGTTTAGCGTTACGGTGCCGCTGTCCCGGGTGTAAACGCCGGTCAGGACTTTTATGAGTGTGGATTTTCCGGCGCCGTTTTCACCTAACAGCGCCATGATCTCGCCTTTACGCAGGCTGAAAGACACATCGTCCAGCGCTTTGACGCCGGGGAAGCCTTTACTGACGCCGCTGATGGCTAAAAGAGGTTGTTCGTTGTGTGTGGTCATGCTGTCAACTCCGCCCTACATCATGGAAAACCGCCCCGAAGGGCGGCCTGCGGCTTAGTAACCCATGTTCTTTTTCTTATCTAACTCGGCCTGCGCGTCAGCAGGTAAAAAGAGTTTTGATTGCGTTCTGATAATTTTTGGCGGCAGCGTGCCGTCTTTTTTGAATTTTTCCAGCGCGTCAAACGCCGGGCCTGCCATGTTTGGCGTTAATTCCACGTTTGCGTTGGCTTCGCCTGCCAGCATGGCTTTATAGATATCAGGTACACCGTCAATCGAACCGGTCAGGATGTCTTTACCCGGTTTCAGGCCGGCCTCTTTGATGGCCTGAATGGCACCGATGGCCATGTCATCGTTATGGGCGTAAACCATGCAAATGTTTTTGCCGTTATTCTCTGCTTTGATAAAGCTTTCCATGACTTCTTTACCTTTACTGCGGGTGAAGTCGCCAGACTGAGAACGGATGATTTTGATATTAGGATGACCGCTAATCGCTTCGGCAAAGCCTTTTTTGCGGTCGATGGCGACGCTGGCGCCTACCGTGCCTTGAAGTTCAACGACGTTACACTTCTTGTCGCCCACCGTTTTCACCAGCCAGTCACCGATAAGCTTACCTTCCAGCACGTTATCTGCCGTTACGACAGCCTGGTACAGCGAGTTGTCTTTCACCACAATGGCGCGATCCAGCAGGTAAACCGGGATTTTCGCGTCTTTAGCTTCTTCTAATACCGGCTCCCAGCCCGTCTGAACCACTGGTGCGATAAAGATGGCATCAACGCCCTGCGCAATAAATGAACGCACGGCCTTGATTTGGTTCTCTTGTTTTTGTTGTCCATCGGCAATCTTCAGATTGATGCCGCGTTTTTTGGCTTCGCTTTTTGCCACATTGGTTTCAGCGGAGCGCCAGCCGGATTCAGAACCTACCTGTGAGAATCCCACTGTCATTTCCGCCGCTAACACTGAGCCACTTAATGCGGCGCTGACCAGCGTGGTCAGGAGTAAACGTTTCCACATAGTTTTTATTCCTCTGAAGGGCGTTCGCTGTATAGGGTAAAGTGCCCATTAAGACTGACGTAAAAAAAAGTAAATTAGGGCGACACGCTTCACAAAATCGAGCGATTTAAAGGAGTTACGCGTTTCATGAGGGGGCATTTCATCAGGGGTTATGGACAAAACGCCTGTGTGTTTTTTCAACTTATGATAAATAAATGTAATAAACAGAATCGTTTAAGTGTAGGCCAGTTGAAAACGATTACAGGGAGGCGTACAGAATGAGTTACGGCAATTATTCGGCGACAAAAAGTGCATTTTGTGATTTCCAGCACATCCCTACACGGCCCTGTATATCGAATGAAACGATTCGGCTATAAGCCTTTGTTGAGGGTTTACTGACGTTCTCTTCATCTGACGCGGGAAACGGGAATTAATGGCAGTCGATTCGTACATATAAACAAATAAAAAGTTACCTGGTCTGATCAACCCAAACAACATACGCCCTGTACAGCACCTGACCTGATAACGGCGGCGACGTTTACTGTGCACGAAAATGTTGAAAAGGGTTGTTTAGCGATCAATCTCTCGTGATTGTCTGATTTTTGCTTTTTTTAAGTGGCAGAACTGGACACGGCCGGGTGTCTCCCTATACTTGGCACTCTTTCCCATCCATCCGTTACGATAAAAATGACTGCGCACGATTATCTTTTAAAATTCCGCAAAGTGAATAACCTCGACAGTCTGGAAAAACTCTACGACCATCTGAATTATTCCCTTTCTGACAACACCGATATCATCAATATGTACCGGGCTGCAGATCATCGTCGCGCAGAGCTGGTATCCGGTGGTCGTCTGTTTGATCTGGGCTGCGTACCTAAATCGGTATGGCGCTACGTGGTATAATTCTGAGGTTCAGAATATTGTCTGAAAGCGCTTAGCCATAATGTTTCCCTTCTGTCTTAACATGCTATTCTGAGCCGCTTCTGACATTGAGACAGGATTAACCGCAATGAACACACAGGATGCCGCACCTCGTATTGGTGGCTGGCTTTTAGTGCCGCTGGCATGGTTGCTGATGACGCTGCTCACCACGGCGCTGGTGATGGCCATGTATCTGACACCGCTGTTTGATACACAATGGCGCGCCACCCTGTTTAATCACAGTTCGCTCGTCACCACCTACTGGGCCATTTCGCTTTTCACCGCCACCGCGCTGTGGGCTTACAGCATGTGGGTTGTGTGGATTTTCTTTAAGCGCTCTTCCCGGCTGCCACGCCACTATATTGTCTGGTTGCTGATTACCGTGCTGCTGGCCCTGAAAACGTTTGCCTTTACGCCGGTTTCTGACGCCCGGGCGATTCAGACGTTACTGCTGTCTCTGGCGGCAGCGGCAATTTTTGTGCCTTATTTCAAGCGTTCAGCACGGGTAAAAGCGACGTTTACTCAGCGGTGAGGCCAAAATTATCGCCAACAGTTTAATCCTGAGTGCGGTTGTCCGTAGACAATGTTGTGTCACAGTTGTGATACCGCGTTTTATCAATGATAATAAGCCGCTTTCTGGTATTCAGGCGAAAAAATGACCGATTATCTCCTTCTCTTTGTGGGTACTGTGCTGGTGAATAACTTCGTTTTGGTGAAGTTCCTCGGCCTGTGTCCCTTTATGGGCGTTTCCAAAAAGCTGGAAACGGCGATTGGCATGGGCCTCGCCACCACATTTGTTATCACACTGGCCTCTATTTGTGCATGGCTGGTGAACCATCTTATTCTGGTGCCACTGGACTTAGTGTACCTGCGCACCATGGCCTATATTCTGGTGATCGCCGTGGTTGTGCAGTTCACCGAAATGGTGGTGCGCAAAACCAGCCCGTCGCTTTACCGACTGTTGGGTATTTTCCTGCCACTGATTACCACCAACTGCGCGGTGCTGGGCGTTCCCTTGTTGAGTGTTAACCTCAACCACACCTTCCTGCAGGCGGCGCTGTATGGATTCAGCGCCTCGCTGGGCTTCTCGCTTGTCATGGTGCTGTTTGCCGGTATGCGTGAGCGCCTGGTTCTGGCAAACGTGCCTGCCCCATTCAAAGGAAACTCGATTGCGCTGATCACCGCAGGCCTGATGGCACTGGCGTTTATGGGCTTTACCGGTTTGGTGAAATTCTGATGAGTGCGATTTGGATAGCGGTTGCGGTATTAAGCGCCCTGAGCCTTGTGTTTGGCGCCCTGCTGGGTTACGCCTCACGACGCTTTGAGGTTGAAGAAGATCCCATTGTTGAGCAGATCGACGCTGTTCTTCCGCAAAGCCAGTGCGGTCAGTGCGGTTATCCTGGCTGTCGTCCTTATGCCGATGCGGTGGGCAATAACGGTGAAGCCATCAACAAATGTGCGCCCGGTGGCGAACAGACCATGCTGAAGCTGGCGGCCCTGCTCAACGTTGAGCCGCAGCCGATTGATGGCGACGAAGAAGCCAAAGCGCCCGTGCGCACCGTAGCATGGATAGATGAAGCGAACTGTATTGGCTGCACGAAATGTATTCAGGCCTGCCCGGTTGATGCCATCGTTGGCGCAACACGCGCCATGCACACCGTGCTGAGCGACGTGTGTACGGGCTGCGACCTGTGTGTCGCGCCTTGTCCTACCGATTGTATTGAGATGCGTCCGGTTGCCACCACCACGGCCAACTGGAAATGGGATCTTGAAACCATTCCTGTTCGGGTGATCCCGGTAGAGAGTCATGCTTAATCTGCTAAATTTTTTTAAAAAAGAGAAAACCTGGGATTTTCAGGGCGGCATTCATCCGCCTGAAATGAAAACCCAGTCTAACGGTACGCCGCTGGCCGAGCTGCCGCTGCCGCACCGGTTTATTATTCCGCTGAAACAGCATATTGGTCATGAAGGTGAGATCTGCGTATCGCCCGGCGATCGCGTACTGCGCGGTCAGCCACTGACGTTTGGCCAGGGCAGAATGCTGCCGGTGCACGCACCGACGTCCGGCGTCATCGAGGATATTGCCCAGCACATGACGGCTCACCCTTCGGGCCTGTCAGAGCTGTGTATTTTCCTGACGCCGGATGGTGAGGACCGCTGGATGCCGCTGGAACCGCTGCCGGACTACCGCCAGCATGAACGAGCCGTCATCCTGAAACGCATTCACGATGCCGGCATCGCCGGCCTGGGCGGTGCAGGCTTCCCGACCGCCACTAAGCTGAAAGGCGGCCTGCGGGGCGTTAAAACGCTGATTATCAATGCCGCCGAGTGTGAGCCCTATATCACCGCTGACGATCGGCTGATGCAGGATTACGCAGCCGAAGTGCTGGAAGGCAGCCGGATTCTGGCCTGGGTCTTACAGGCAGATCGCGTTTTAATTGGCATCGAAGATAACAAACCTGAAGCCATCGCCGCTCTGAAGCAGGCGCTGGGCGGTGAGCGCGATCTCCAGATTCGCGTCATTCCCACCAAGTATCCTTCGGGCGGTGCCAAACAGCTCACCAAAATTCTTACCGGTATGGAAGTGCCGCACGGCGGACGCTCGACGGACATTGGCGTGCTGATGCAAAACGTCGGCACGGCCTGGGCGGTTAAGCGCGCCATCATTAATGGCGAGCCCATCACCGAGCGCGTGGTTACGCTGACAGGTGAAGCCATCGCCCAGCCACGTAATGTGTGGAGCCGATTGGGTACGCCAATCAGTCATCTGCTTCATCAGGTCGGTTTTCATCCCTCGCCACGCCAGATGGTGATTATGGGCGGCCCGCTGATGGGCTTTACCCTGCCGTCACTGGATGTTCCGGTGGTTAAAATCACCAACTGTATTCTGGCTCCGTCCAGCACGGAAATGGGCAACGACGAGCAGGAGCAGTCCTGTATTCGCTGCTCTGCCTGTGCTGATGCCTGCCCGGCTAAGCTGCTGCCGCAGCAGCTTTACTGGTACAGCAAGGGCGGCGATCATGATAAAGCCCGTGCGCACCATATTGATGACTGTATTGAATGCGGTGCCTGCGCCTATGTTTGCCCCAGCAACATCCCGCTGGTGCAGTATTACCGCCAGGAAAAAGCCGAGTTGCGGGCTATCGATCTGGAAGCCAAACGGACGCTGGAAGCGAAAGCACGGTTTGAAGCGCGTCAGGCACGACTCGAACGGGAAAAACAGGCACGTGAAGCTCGTCATGCAGAGGCGAAGCAGCGCGTAGCGCGCAGCGACAGTGCTGAACTGGCTGCGGCTCAGGCACGCGCGAAAGCAAAACCTGGTGGAAACGAAGAGGCCGTCGCCGAGGCTCGCCATGCTCAGGCTCGCCTGCGCCAGGCTGAAGCCCAGTCGGAAACCCAGGCACTGAGCCGCCAGACGACCGATCCGCGCAAAGCGGCGGTTGAAGCCGCTATTGCGCGTGCTAAAGCAAAAAAATCAGCCGTTCCGGACGCGTCTGAAGAGGTGGCGGAGGATCCACGCAAGGCCGCCGTAGCCGCCGCCGTGGAGCGAGCCAAAGCGAAGAAAGCCGCGCAGGCCGCCAGCGCTGAAGGTACTGAGGATGTGCAGCCCGCCCCACCGGAGGATCCACGCAAGGCCGCTGTGGCCGCCGCCGTGGAACGTGCCAGAGCGAAGAAAGCCGCGCAGGCCGCCAGCGCTGAAAGTACTGAGGATGTGCCGCCCGCCCCACCGGAAGACCCGCGCAAGGCCGCCGTGGCCGCCGCCGTGGAACGCGCCAGAGCGAAGAAAGCCGCGCAGGCCGCCGTCGCTGAAAGTACTGAGGATGTGCAGCCCGCTCCGCCGGAAGACCCGCGCAAGGCCGCCGTGGCCGCCGCCGTGGAACGCGCCAAAGCGAAGAAAGCCGCGCAGGCCGCCGTCACTGAAAGTACTGAGGATGTGCAGCCCGCTCCGCCGGAAGACCCGCGCAAGGCCGCCGTGGCCGCCGCCGTGGAGCGTGCCAAAGCGAAGAAAGCCGCCGCCGCCCTGGCTCGCGCGGAGGACGCTTCTCGCGATGCTGCACTGGCTGCAACAGAGGCGCACCGTGACGTCGAGCAGGCGGAAATGGCGCAAGAACAAGCCAATAATGCGAATGCTGAAGCCGAACAGGCGCCGGAACTTGAGCACCCTACTGACGCGCGCAAAGCCGCTATTGCGGCTGCTATCGAACGTGCCAAAGCGCGTAAAGCGCAATCGACATTGACACCTGAGGACTAAATGGCTTTTCGTATAGCAAGTTCACCTTATACCCACAACCGGCGCAGCACCGGCAACATCATGATGCTGGTGGTGCTGGCTGCACTGCCGGGCTTTGCAGCGCAGTGTTATTTCTTTGGCGTGGGCACGCTGTTGCAGGTGATTCTGGCCTCGGTAACGGCGTTGCTTACCGAAGCGGCCATCCTGCGTTTACGCAAAAGCCCGGTTGCTGCCAATCTTGCGGATAATTCAGCCCTCTTGACGGCCATTCTGCTGGGAATCAGCATCCCCTCTCTGGCGCCCTGGTGGCTGGTAGTGATCGGTACAGTCTTTGCGATTGTGATCGCCAAGCAGCTTTACGGTGGACTGGGACAAAATCCCTTTAATCCGGCGATGGTAGGCTATGTGGTGCTACTGATCTCGTTTCCGGTACAGATGACCAGTTGGGTGCCGCCGGACGCGTTACAGATGATTAAACCGGGGATGCTCGATTCACTCAGTATGATTTTTACCGGCCATACTCTTGCGGGCGACACGATGCAGCAGCTGCAGCTCGGTGCCGATGGCGTCAGCCAGGCCACGCCGCTCGATACATTCAAAACCGGCCTGCGCGCGGGCCACAGCGCCGCGCAACTTCTGGCACAGCCCATTTACAGTGGTGTGCTCGCGGGTCTCGGCTGGCAGTGGGTTAACCTGGGTTATCTGGTGGGCGGTCTGTTCCTGCTATGGAAAAACGCCATTCGCTGGCATATCCCGGCTGCCATTTTGCTGTCGCTGGCCTTCTGCGCAACGCTGGGCTGGCTGTTCTCGCCCGCTTCGCTCAACAGCCCAGTGATTCATCTGTTCTCAGGTGCCACTATGCTTGGGGCATTTTTTATTGCTACCGATCCGGTCACCGCTTCCACGACCGACCGTGGTCGTTTACTCTACGGTGCGCTGATTGGGCTGCTGATCTGGTTAATTCGCAGCTTCGGCGGATATCCGGACGGCGTTGCTTTCGCTGTATTGCTGGCTAATATATGCGTACCGCTGATTGACTATTACACTCAGCCGCGTGTTTACGGCCATCAAAAGGATTAAATGATGCTGGACACGATACGCAAAAATGGCGTGACACTGGCGCTGTTTGCCGCCATTACGACCGGCGTGACGGCCATAGTGAATACGGTCACTAAGCCAACCGTTGAGCATCAGACGCAACTGCAGCAGAAAAATTTGCTGGACCAGGTGGTGCCGACCGATATGTACGACAACCACATTCAGCAGGAATGTTACGTTGTCACTGATCCGGCGCTGGGTAACACCAATCCTCACCATCTTTATCTGGCACGTAAAGGCAACCAGCCTGTTGCCGCGGCGCTGGAAACGACGGCACCGGACGGCTATTCCGGCGCGATACAGATGCTGGTCGGGGCTGACTTTAACGGTAAGGTGCTGGGCGTCCGCGTGATTGAACATCATGAAACGCCCGGTTTAGGCGATAAAATAGAACTGCGCATTTCTGACTGGATTAACAGCTTTAATGGCAAAGTGGTAACAGGTCCGGATGATAAAGCGTTTGCCGTTAAAAAAGACGGTGGCGAATTCGATCAGTTCACCGGCGCCACGATTACCCCACGAGCCGTCGTGAATGCCACCAAACGTACGGCATTATTAATTGAATCCCTGAAAGGGAAACTCTCTTCGTTACCCGAATGTGGAGACGCAAATGAGTGAAGCTAAAAACCTGCTGGTAGGCGGGCTGTGGAAAAATAACTCGGCGCTGGTGCAGCTGCTGGGCCTGTGTCCGCTGCTGGCGGTGACCGCCACCGCCACCAATGCGTTGGGGCTGGGGCTGGCCACCACGCTGGTGCTGACCCTGACCAACAGCTTTATTTCCGCCTCGCGCCGTTGGGTGCCCTCGGAGATTCGCATCCCCATTTACGTGATGATCATCGCGTCCGTGGTGAGCTGTGTACAGATGCTGATTAATGCTTATGCCTATGGCCTGTATCAGTCGTTGGGCATTTTTATTCCGCTTATCGTGACCAACTGTATCGTGGTAGGCCGTGCCGAGGCCGTCGCATCGAAAAGCAGCATCCCTCTTGCAGCCCTTGATGGTTTTGCCATTGGGATGGGCGCAACCTGCGCAATGGTGGTGTTGGGTTCCCTCCGTGAAATTATTGGCAGCGGGACGCTGTTTAACGGTGCAGACCAGCTGTTAGGCCCGTGGGCAAAAGCATTAAAAATTGAGGTGATTCATCTGGATTCACCGATGCTGCTGGCGATGTTACCACCAGGCGCCTTTATTGGTCTGGGCATGATGCTGGCGGGTAAATACCTGATCGATCAAAAAATGAAGCAGCGTGCTGTGCGCCGTGCTGAAGAGCAGGCGCTGGCTGCACCGCAAGGCAATACCGGAAAAGCCGTGTGAACCAGACAAAGCGTACCGAGATCCTCAGCCGTTTGCAGCAGGCTAATCCTCATCCTACGACCGAGCTGCAGTTTAGCTCGCCGTTTGAATTATTGATTGCGGTTCTGCTCTCTGCCCAGGCCACCGACGTCAGCGTGAATAAAGCCACCGCAAAGCTCTATCCGGTCGCGAATACGCCCGCTGCAATGCTGGCGCTGGGCGTGGACGGTGTGAAGGAATACATTAAAACGATCGGACTGTTCAACAGCAAGGCAGAGAATGTCATCAAAACCTGCCGCATTCTGCTGGAACAGCACGGCGGTGTGGTGCCCGAAGATCGTGTAGCCCTGGAAGCGCTGCCCGGTGTGGGCCGTAAAACGGCAAACGTGGTGCTCAACACCGCCTTTGGCTGGCCCACCATCGCAGTGGATACCCATATTTTTCGCGTCTGCAACCGGACAAATTTCGCCCCCGGCAAGAATGTCGAGCAGGTCGAAGAAAAACTGTTAAAGGTTGTGCCTAAGGCATTCAAAGTGGACTGCCACCACTGGCTGATTCTGCACGGTCGCTATACCTGTGTGGCCCGTAAGCCGCGCTGTGGCGCCTGTCTGATTGAGGACCTGTGCGAATACCCGGATAAAGTGGAATAACGCGAAGGTGTTGTCTGATAAAGCCTGTGAACACACAGGCTTTTTATTTTCTGATCTAACGCTGATCCAGAGCCGCCTGCATCCAGGCAATCACCAGCGGAGAATCCTTATCCTGTAAGGCTGCACGCTCGGACTGGAAGAGCGTGGCGACGTAAAAAGGATGATCGGTCAGTTCTATGCCGCGTACATCGCCATTGAGATCCCAGGCGGTGATACGCAAATTGTTGCCTTCCAGCGCTGCACTGAAGTCCGGGTTAACGCCAAAGTTGCAGTGATAGCCTTCATCGCTGGAGAGGCTGTCGTAGGCGGTGGCAATACGTGAACCGGGTTCAAATGTCACCTCACCGCGCTGCTCCACCAGCGAGCAACTTAACGGCGCAATCACCATCCGCCCTTCATCGCTGGTTTCTGCATGATTCGCATCATGCCAGCCCAGTACGTGACGTGCATAGTCGATAACGGCATACTGAAAACCGCCACAGGAACCCAGAAAAGGTTTTTCCCCTTCCCGTACCCAGCGCAGCATACTGAAGACGCCCTCATCATTTTTATAGGGACTTCCCGGCACCAGCCATACGGCATGGCTTTGCCTGATGGCGGTTAAATCGCCCAGCTCAGGTGTTGGGATCCACTCAGGTTCAATATCGATAGCAAGATGGGCAGCGGCACGGGAAAGCGCCAGGGGAATAGCCTGATGCGCAACGGCTTCCGGACGATAGTCGCCGACTAACGCGAGACGTAAAGGTAACGGCATAGCAAAATTCCTCTTAACGAAATAAGGATGCTACGGCAGGGGGCAACGGATGTCGAGTCCCGAAGTGCGGCTCTGTCGTGTCTCCCACCCGATACAGCGAAGCGCTACGGGCACGCCGTACCCAGATAAGCTTTTTTCTCTGCCTGAATTAACAGGCAAAAATGTGACCTTAATCAATCTTTTTACGCCTTTGGTGGAGATTAACGTCATAATACGCAGACTATTTCATCAAATCGGCGTCAAAACCTGCTTTATAGCCAGATTGTCCTGAGAAAATATCACTTTCCGTTGTAAAGCTCGGCGTAACGCCGTTTTAGTAGTTAATGTCATTATTAACACTCCTGCAACCCTAACGTGACGCCATTACTTCACAGTAACGCTTAAAATCAGAATTAAATTCCAACTAATAATATTTATTTAGGTTTTCACGCCACACGATCGCTTTCCGGCAGAAGGTAGAAAACGCTTGCCCTGTCGCCTTTATTCAGCCAAATTAGTCGCCGTTTTTCCCATCTAATAAAAATCTGGCCCATGGTCTGATCACATGGCGCGGACTTAATTCCTGTCGCGACACAGGATATGAAATAACAGAGGTACAAGTGTCAACTGCAAACAAACACACCGACGAGGCCGTCAGCCTTAACGCGTTCAAACAGCCCAAAGCGTTTTACCTGATCTTTTCTATCGAATTATGGGAACGTTTTGGTTACTACGGCCTGCAGGCCATTATGGCGGTTTACCTGGTGAGACAACTGGGGATGTCGGAGTCCGACTCTATTACCCTGTTCTCCTCATTTAGCGCCCTGGTATATGGCCTTGTCGCCATCGGTGGCTGGCTGGGTGACAAAGTCCTCGGGACCAAACGCGTTATCGTTCTTGGCGTGCTGGTTCTGGCAATAGGTTATGCCCTGGTGGCCTTCTCGGGCCACAACGTCAGCATCGTTTATGTTGGTATGGCGACCATTGCCGTGGGAAGTGGCTTGTTTAAAGCTAACCCCTCTTCGCTGCTCTCGACGTGCTATGACAAAGACGATCCCCGTATTGATGGGGCCTTCACCATGTTCTACATGTCCATCAATATCGGTTCGCTGTTTTCAATGATGCTGACTCCGTGGTTAGCGGAGAAGTACGGCTACAACGTGGCGTTTTCGCTCTCGGTTGTCGGCCTGGTCATCACGCTGCTTAACTTCCTGTTCTGCAAACGCCTGGTGAAAGACTTCGGCTCTAAACCGGACTTTGCCCCACTTCAGTTCGGCAAACTGTTGATGACTCTGGTGGGAATTGTCGTCCTGGTCGCCCTGGCAAACTGGATGCTGCACCACCAGTCAATCGCCCGCGTGCTGTTAGGCGTGATAGCGTTCGGTATCTTTGTCATCTTTGCCAAAGAAGCCTTTGCCCTTCACGGCGCAGCCCGTCGTCGTATGATTGTTGCGTTCCTGCTGATGGTGGAAGCCATCGTGTTCTTCGTGCTCTATATGCAGATGCCAACGTCGCTTAACTTCTTTGCGATTCGCAACGTTGAGCACAGCATTTTGGGTATCACCTTTGCCCCTGAGCAATTCCAGGCGCTGAACCCGTTCTGGATCATGCTTGCCAGCCCGATTCTGGCAGCCGTCTACAACAAGCTGGGCGATAAACTGCCCATGCCGCACAAGTTCGCCATCGGTATGGTGCTGTGTTCCGCAGCCTTCCTGGTGTTACCGGTCGGCGCGAAGTTTGCCAGCGATGCGGGGATTGTGTCTGTTAACTGGCTGATTCTCAGCTATGGCCTGCAGAGCATTGGTGAACTGATGATTTCCGGTCTTGGCCTGGCGATGGTGGCGCAGCTGGTTCCGCAGCGTCTTATGGGTTTTATCATGGGTTCATGGTTCCTGACGACGGCGGGCGCTGCGGTCATTGCCGGTAAAGTGGCAAACCTGATGGCCGTTCCTGAAAACGTTACCGATCCGCTGATCTCCCTGGCCACCTACGGCAGAGTTTTCCAGCAGATTGGTATCGCGACGGCGGTCATCGCCGTGCTGATGCTGATTACCGCCCCTCTGCTGAACCGCATGACTCAAGATACGGCAGCAGACAAAGCCTGACTGACGTCATGACTTTTCACGAAAACCGGGCCTGCCCGGTTTTTTTTGTTTTTGTCGCCGATCAATGCCTCGCACATTCCTGCGCCTTATTACTGGCAATTCCGCGCCATGAGATTACTATGCAAACACGATTCGCAACATGGTGGCCTCATTATGAAACTGTTTTGTAAAGCTGGTGCCTGTTCCCTTTCACCGCATATCGTCATGCGTGAATGTGGTCTGGACTTTACGCAGGTTAATGTTGATCTGCAGACTAAGCTCACCGAGCGCGGTGAAGATTTTCGCCAGATCAACCCCAAAGGTCAGGTGCCGGCCCTGCAGCTGAGCGATGGGAATGTATTAACGGAAGGCGCGGCGATTGTGCAGTATCTGGCCGATCTTAAACCCGATCGTCACCTCCTGGCCCCGGTGGGGAGCCTGACGCGTTATCACACCATTGAGTGGCTCGGCTATATCAGCAGCGAGTTACACAAAAGCTTCTCTCCCCTGTTTCGCAACGATGCGCCTGAGGAGTACAAAGCGTTGGTGCGCCGCCAGCTGGAGGCGAAATTTGCCTGGGTAAACGATGAGCTTAAAGACAAACAGTGGCTGATGGGCGTGCACTTCAGCGTCGCGGATGCCTATTTATTTGTGGTTACCCGCTGGGCAAAAGCGCTGAACCTGGATTTGGCCGCGCGGGACCACCTGCAACACTGGTTTGAACGCGTTGCAGAGCGGCCGTCGGTTCAGGCCGCGCTCAAAGCGGAAGGACTTAACTGATACGATGAGGGCCGTAACCGGCCCTTTTTTACAGCTTCTCAGCGGGGAAGACGTGCGTCGGTCGGACAATGGCATCCTGAGCGGCAACCAGTTGCAGTTCATACTCGCCCATCTCATGCGTTTTCAGCATCACTTCATAGACCGCAGCAGTGACGTGTTCCAGCGCCGCCTGCAGCGACAGCCCGTGCAGCAGATCGACCAGCAACAAGCCACTGGTCAGATCGCCCACGCCCACCGGTTGACGAACGCCAAAATCCACCAGCGGACGGCTGATGTGCCAGGCTTCACCGGCGGTCACCAGCAGCATCTCAAACCGATCGCTGCGGCGCCCTGCGCGCGCCAGGTGCTTAATCAGCACGACTTTCGGCCCCTGGCTAATCAGCATACGTGCCGCGTCAACCGCCGTTTCTACGCTGGTTACGCTGCGTTCGCTGAGCATTTCCAGCTCCAGCAGGTTGGGGGCGATGATATCGCTGGCGGGAAGCGCCAGTTTGCAGTGGAACTCCGCCACGCCGGGTGCAACGATGCAGCCCTTTTCCGGGTGCCCCATAACCGGATCGCAGAAATACCAGGCTTCCGGGTTCGCGGCTTTTACCTGGCGCACGATTTCCAGAATGTTTTCGCCCTGCTCGGCCGAGCCCAGATAACCGCTGAGTACCGCATCACAGGTTTTCAGGCGGTCAATATCGGCAATGCCTTTGACGATATCGGTTAAGTGCGTGGCCGGCATCACGGTACCGGTCCAGTGGCCATATTGCGTATGGTTAGAAAACTGCACGGTATTCAGCGGCCAGACGTTCACACCCATACGGCGCATCGGGAACTCTGCCGCCGCGTTGCCCGCGTGACCAAACACCACGTGCGACTGAATTGCTAAAACGTTTTTCACTTTTTTGCCCTGTAGTGCCTTGCCATAAAAAAGGGCCGGAAACCGGCCCTGAAAGGTTACTGCCAGTTAATCAGGCAGTAATGCTTTTTACCGCGACGCAGCAGCGTGAAGCGGTTGAACAGCTTATCGCTGTCACTGAAACGGTACTCAGCATCAGACTGCTTTTCACCGTTCAGCGACACGGCATTCGAACCAATCATGGTGCGAGCCTGACCACGTGAAGGCACCAGCTCAGCTTTGACCAGAGCCTGTTGCAGATCGTCTTCGGCGCTTAGCGTGATGGTCGGCATACCATCCTGCGCCAGCTGTTCGAAGTCGGCCTCTGTCATATCGCTCAGCGCGCCAGAGAACAGGCTCTCGGTGATTCGTTTCGCGGCAGCCAGCCCCTCTTCGCCGTGCACCAGGCGCGTGACCTGCTCGGCCAGCACGTACTGCGCGCGCGGCGCGGTTCCGCTGTTTTTATCTTCTTCTTCCAGGGCATGAATCTCTTCAATGCTCAGGAAAGTGAAGAACTTCAGGAAGCGGTAAACATCCGCATCTGCGGTGTTGATCCAGAACTGGTAAAACTTGTAGGGACTGGTTTTCTTCGCATCCAGCCAGACCGCGCCGCCTTCGGTTTTACCGAACTTGGTGCCGTCCGATTTGGTGATCAGCGGAACGGTCAGACCAAATACCTGGTTCTGGTGCAGACGACGCGTCAGATCGATACCGGAGGTGATGTTACCCCACTGGTCAGATCCGCCAATCTGCAGGGACACGCCGTGCAGCGCATTCAGACAGGCGAAGTCGTAACCCTGCAGCAGGTTATAGGAGAATTCGGTGAACGAGATCCCCTGGTCGTCACGGTTCAGGCGCTGTTTAACGGCTTCCTTGTTGATCATCTGGTTAACAGAGAAGTGTTTACCGATGTCACGCAGGAAAGTCAGCACGTTCATATTGCCAAACCAGTCATAGTTATTGGCCGCAATCGCGCTGTTGGCACCACAGTCAAAGTCCAGGAAGGGTGCGACCTGCGTCCGGATTTTTTCTACCCACTCACCGACGGTTTCGCTGGTGTTGAGTTTACGCTCTGCAGCTTTGAAACTGGGATCGCCAATTAAGCCCGTGGCGCCGCCTACCAGCGCAACCGGCTTGTGCCCGGCATCCTGAAAACGTTTGAGGCAGAGCAGTGGAACCAGATGGCCCAAATGCAAGCTGTCAGCAGTGGGGTCAAAGCCGCAATAGAGCGAAATTGGCCCTTGCGCCAGTTTCTCTACTAACGCGTCTTCATCCGTCACCTGGGCGATCAGGCCCCTCTCTTGCAATTGTTGTATCAGGTTACTGCTGGTCATCACTGACTCCAAATTGATCAGGCTGCACCTATGCTGGTACACAGCTTTCCGCTGAGTTGCGGAAGGAAAAATTAAGGGCTATAGCATAAAGCGCTGACGCCTTCTGTGCCAGCGCTGATGAGGGGGAAAACGCAGTTTTACGGCGCGAGTCGGTCAATTTTCCAGCCGTCGTTATCTCGCTGATAGAGGAAACGATCGTGAAGACGATGTTCGCCCCCCTGCCAGAACTCCATCGTATTAAATTTCACCCGATAACCGCCCCAGAAACTGGGCAGTGGCACGTCACCCTGCTGAAATTTTTGCTTCAGCTCCAGAAACTTGCCTTCCAGAACGCCGCGGGCAGAGATCCGGCTCGACTGTCGGGAAACCCAGGCGCCAATCTGGCTGTCACGGGGACGGCTGCTGAAATATTTCAATACCTCCAGCGGCGACAGCTTCTCGACTTCGCCCAACACCATCACCTGACGCTCTAAAAAGTGCCAAGGAAAATGGAGGGAAATACGCGGGTTGTGACCCAGCTGCTGTGCTTTACGGCTGCCGAGGTTGGTGTAAAACACCATGCCCTGCTCATCGTAGTGCTTGAGCAGCACGATACGTTGATACGGCTGCCCTTGCTCGTCCACCGTGGCCACCGTCATGGCGGTGGGATCGGGCAGTTGCGCCTCACAGGCCTGCTTTAGCCAGCTTTCGAACAGCGCCAGCGGATTATCGGGTAAATCTTTGCGACGCAGCCCACCTCGCGTATATTCACGGCGCAGATGGGCAATAGTTTGTAGCATGTCACTGTCACTCATGATGCACATTCACTCCGGTAACGTTAACGGGCAGGTTGCAACTCGCAATCGTTTACAACGATCTTATCATTGCGCTCAATAAAGGCGCCGTTTCCTTTGGACCAGAAAACATAGTGACCGTCGCTGTAGCGAGCGCCGGAAGCGGAAACCGTTTGTGTCAGGGTCAGCGGCTTGCCGTCCATGATAAAGCTTACCTGCTGTTTGGCATTATCCAGCGTCACGGTGAGCGGCAATGTGCCACAGCGGTAGTGTAACGTTTCTGGCGCGGGCGACGACTTGTGCATCAGGCTACAGCCCGACAGCACTAACACAGCAGCCACGGTTAATCCTTTTAACATCAGCGATTCTCCTGTACGGAAAGCAGGGCATGGGGCGTTCTGCTTGATTAGGTGTCATTGACCTTCGCCGGAGAGCCACGCGGGCGCACCGGCCTGTCAGGGCAATTTAACCGATGATAGCCTGGGCATCAGCAAAAGTGTTTAAATAAGGCAGTGGAATAAAGACGAATACGGCGGGCGCGTTCCGCCACCCTGCAGGAGACGCAGGGCGGCAGGTAGAGGGTCAGCAGCGGCATGCTGCCTACGCGAAGTGCCCCTCACTGGGCCGGCAGTGCCTCTGAGCAGTGACGCTGCCGGGTGAAATTAGTTACCGCGATAGGTTGAATAGCCATAGGGACTCAGCAGTAACGGAATATGGTAATGAGGCTCGCTGCTTTCCATGTGGAATATCACCGGAATTTCCGGGAAAAAGGATTTGTGCTGAACTTTCTGGTAATAATCGCCTGTTTTAAAGACGACTTTGTAATCGCCTGTTTCAACTTTTTTCCCTTCGGGAAACAGCGCGCTAATTCTGCCGTTTTTATCGGTAACACCGGAGGAAAGTTTTACCCACTTATCCTGCTCTTTATGTTCAAGGTCAACGGAAATACCCGGCGTTGGCGTGCCCGACTCCAGATTTAATACATGAACGCTCAGAGGATTTTTCATGCTGTCTGATTCTGCTGCATAAGCACTCACTGAACCCATTAATAACGCTGCGACTGCACTCATTTGCCATTTCATTGTCGATTCCTTTATTTAGTTAACCTGTTACCAAGGTTACAGAGCGCCCGATGAAATACCTAACGACAGGCGTTAAATGTGAATTTTCTGAGAGACAGGATGCTTTCCTGCTCTGTTTTAGCTATTCGCGCTATTTTCTTTTCATCATTTATGTCGTTTCGCGCTTTGGCCTGCAAAAATCTCAAAAGCGTCTATGCTGTTTAATTCAAGGTCCACTTCAAGGAGATGAAATGCATACTAAATCCTTCTCAGCTGCCGTTTTACTTGCCCTGTCCCTGGCAACGTTAGTAGGTTGCTCTTCAAACCAATCTATTAAAACATCAGACGGCCGCACGATAGTGACCGACGGTAAGCCTCAAATTGACAGCGATACGGGGCTGGTTTCTTATCGTGATGCACAAACAGGCAAAACCGAACAAATTAATCGCGATCAGATCAGCAACATGAGTGAACTTGATAACTAATTAATTCCATCATGGATATAAGGTGAAGACTATGAAGAAGACGCTGATTTTACCGCTGGCCGTTTTGATCGGCATGGCCGCATTAAGTGGCTGTACTCGTACCAGCTATGCCATTCACACTAACGATGGCCGTACCATTATTAGTGACGGCAAACCTTCTGAATCTGATGCCGGTTTACTGGGCTACACCGATGCAAACGGTGTGAAACAGCAGATTAATAAAACCGACGTTAAAGCCGTTTCAGAAGTTCCAAACTAATAAACGCGCCGCCCCAAACAGGGCGGCTTTTTTTATTGCCCGCAGCCCTGTTCTGTTTCCCCTCGCCTTATCGTCTCCCCTGCTCGTTAATACGCCGCTCACGCTCCAGTTTATTCTGATGTCAGAATCGAATGTAAACAGGGTGACGTCAGACCCGTTCTGTTTTCTGCTATCGGCTTCCAGATTAAGGTGATTTTTCATCTTGCGTCTGACTTTTCGCCGGTCTGGCGATCTTTTTTTAACGCTTTCAGGGCCTCATAACAGGTTTATTTTACCTGCTACGATCCGAATAGTGCCGCAATTTCGGCCTTTAACTGTCAAGCACCTATCTTAATTTCAGGCCAATGACCGCGTATCTAGTGCTTTAATCACTTCAATTTCTTTCTGGAAAATCTCTCTGATTGCGCTTTTTCCCTGCTTTTTAAGAACTTAGCGCGCTTATCACAAAGTTCACTTTTTTCACGGCTTTATTTGATAGGTAATGCCTAATGAAATTAGGCTTTCACTATGCATTTCTTTTACTAGACTAATTACTGGGTCGACGACATTCTCACTCACTCAGGAGGTGCATATGTATTTTCACGATGAAGCTACCGGCCATAAGATTATTGGTGAAGCTGCGGTGAACCTGGCCCTACAGGATGAGGAGATAACTGTGGTTTCGCTGATCCGTCAGCTGAGCGTTATGGCGGATAATGAAATCGACGACGAGCGGGTCATTCAAATCGCGGATGCCCGTAAATGGCTGAAGAGCTTTATTAACGTCGCGACACGGGAGCGGGCAGAACTCAACTGGATGGCCGTTACTGGCCAGGTGCCTGCCAACCTGACCGAACACTAACCCTCCGGTCAGGGGTTATCCCTCCACGCGGGCGCGCTGTGCGTCCGCGTTACCTTGGTGCGGCCCTGCTCTCTTCTTTGTTTTCCCTTGTTAACGGGCTGTTGCAGCCTGCTTTTTCCCTCTCCGCCAGCAACCGTTCATTTTTACATCGAAATAGCTGTACAAGTTTTATTTTATTGTATAACTTTATGCTACTTTCAACTGACGACTTTTGGACCACTGCGAGAGCACCTATGCAACACAATCATCGCCTACCTCAGAGCGCCGACGATATCTCACGTTATTTTTCTGCGGCGAACCTGCCTTCACAGCAAGAGCTGCTGGGACAGATCGTTGTTGATATTTTACGCGCAGGTCAGAACGTAAACCGTAAATCTATCTGTACTAAACTGCTGCGCCGCCTTGAGCTGTCGGCAAGTCAGGAAGAAGAGCGTCTTTGTCGTGAATTGATTGGGTTGCTGTTTGGGCGGTGACACGGCAACTGACTGCCGTTATTCGGGCGGGTCATCTTTGTCAGAGCAGTAGCGGCATAACCGCTGTTACTGCTTCTGGTGCTATTACTGTTTCTGGTGCTGTTACTGTTTCTGGTGCTGTTACTGTTTCTGTTGTTTCTACTACTTTTACTGTTTCTGTTGCTTCCGCTGCTTTGCAGAACCCTGTCCGGCAAATGATCCTCACACGCTAGTGAAGTTTATGCGCCAGGATGCGGATGGCCTGTTCGCAAGTCAGCCTGGTCTTTTCGCACGCCGTCTGAAGACTTTGCTGGTGCAGCGCGCTGATAATGTCCTGTACCGTCACCGCTTCTCCGGGCTGAAGAATACCTGACACAATCCTTCCTAAAAGCGCGTGTATTTCTTCACCGATCTCTGTCCTGTTTTGTTTCACGCATTTTCCTCAAACTTTACTTTTCATTTAATATTCATTCGTTTATCAAAATGGCGCTTTTCCATTCGTCCTGTTAGCGCATCAGATCGCATGCGTTAGCTGTCATCTTCGCGCTATAATTTAGGAAATATTCGCTTCCTAAATAGACAAATGTTAATCCAGTATTTTCAAGGCCAGGGCGATGGTCGCTTGCTCATTGGCAACATCGGCGACCTTGCCCGTGACGCGCATGCCAAATGCGATACGCAAAATCAGGCCTGCGGCCGTTTCAATATCAAGATCGGCGGATATTGAGCCATCGTGCTGCCCTTCTTCCAGTAATGACATCAGAAAGTGCTTATTGCGGTTGATCACCTGGGCAACCAACTGCGACAGCTCTGCGTCGAGCACCTGTAGCTCAATGGCACTGCCGACCACGAGACAGCCGGTGCGCCCTTCACCACCACGAGAGGAGTCCAGATAAAACTGCAACAGCTCGCTTAGCTTCGCGCGGCCGGTGGCGTATTGAGCCAGCCGCTCCCGCAAATCCGCATTGCGAACGGCGATATAGCGCTGAAAGACCAGCAAAAACAATGAACGCTTATCCTGGAAAGCCTTGTAGATGCTGCCGACAGAGAGGTTCATTGCTTCACCGAGATCGGCCAGCGATGCGGCATGATAGCCTTTTTGCCGAAACACAATCATTGCCTTGTCCAGAGCCTGTTCCATATTGAACTCTCTGGGCCGACCGCGTTCTCTGTGTTTACAGGCTGTAGATAGCTGGCTGTTCATGACGACCAATGTGAAAGGCGACATCTTCGGCACTGGCCGAAAACGATATGCACCCGTGATTGTATCTCAGGCGTGGATCACAAGTATACCCCGAATCCCAGCCCTGATGCAGAAGCCTGCACGAAGGCATTGCAGGCGACCGCTCAGGGCGCAGGTGCGAGCCTTTAGCGGTTAGCGTTAAGTAATGCTTCTGCAGCCAGTTTACCCAACGCATTGGCGGCAAACGGGCTGTCGCCGGTTAATACCCGACGGTCTTTATGTACGGTGCCTTTGATATCACTGTTGACCAGCGTGAGCCCCATTGCCTGAAGCTTCTCGCCAAAATACCAGGTTAAATGCCCCGGCATATAGCCGATATCGGGCGTTTGCTTATCCGCTGAATCCGGGAATGCGCAGATAGCGTAGCCGTTAAGCGGGTTTTCCCCTTTACCCAGCGCAAGAAACGCTGCCGGGCCATGGCATAGCGATATCAGATGACGATCGTTTGCCAGCGTCCAGCGAATCGCCTCTGCGACCGCCTCACTTTCTGGCAACCCAATCAACGCACCGTGCCCCCCCGGAATAAACACACCGGCATAGTCTGAATGAGGCGTAAGTGATGCCACCACGTCGCTTAGCGTTAAAGGTGAACGGAACAGCGCCAGGCAATGGTTGTAAAATCCGACCACCACCTCATCCTGCTGGGGCATTGCCCAGTGTTCAAACTTCACCATCTGTCCGGACAGCGTGGCCACGTCAAACTGAAAGCCGGCCTGATACAGGTGGTACAGCGGCAGCAGGGTTTCAATGGGATGATTCCCGGTTGAAAACAGCGTGTCGTTATCCAGCGGCAGATAGCGCTCGTCAGCGCAGATGACCAGAATTTTTTTGTGCCCTGAGTACGGTTGCGCGTATTCAGCATCGCTCAGATCGGATTTAGGGCTGGTGAACTGGTCAAGAGAATAGGCTGACGGGAAAAACGCGTTATGTTCAGCCTGATCGGCCACTGGAGATTTACTGAGTTCTGACATGACAATGCTCTCCTTAAGGGCGAATGAATACCTGTTTCATCCTAGACCAGAAAGCCTGGTTTACGCAGAGCGGCAGCACAAAACGGACCCTTTATGAGAGCATTCCGTCTTATGACCGCGCCTGAAACCGATGTCACGACGGCCGCCGTCACTTCACCACGGGCAAATCGCTCAGGCGGGTGGTGTAAGCCGGCGACAGCATCTCGCGCTTCATGGCCCAGCGTTTTTCCGTCCCCTGCCCAGCAAACCACATCTTTCCTTTGCCCTCTTTGTGAATCAAATCGATCACCTGCATCAGATCGTTACGGCCGGGGTTAACCGATCGTTCGTCGAACAGATCCAGCTGCGTTACGCCATGGTCGAAAAAATCACTCAGGACAATGCCGGCCTTGATATAGCGATGCCCTTCTATCCAGATATAGTCGAGCATCTCGGTCGCCACCCGGATGATGTCGCGCGTATCGTGAGACGGCGTCAGGAGTTGCCCCGTGGCCTGATTACCGTAAAAATTTTCGCCGGGCGCGTGTGGACTGGTGCGCAAAAACACACCGATTTGTCTGCAGTACTGTTTTTCTTTGCGAAGTTTTTCGGCCGCACGTTCGGCGTAGGTGCAGACGGCCTGCCGCACCTGCGCATAGTCTGACAGGCGACTGCTGAAGGAGCGTGAGCACATAATCTGTTGTTTGGTGGGTTCGAGCGCCTCCAGATCCTGACAGGGTTCGCCGCGCAACTCTCTTACGGTGCGCTCCAGCACCACGCTGAAATTTTTACGAATCAGGCTGGTGCTCTGGCAGGCTAAATCATCTGCCGTTTTAATCCCCATTTCCTCAAGTCGCTGGCTGAGCCGTCTGCCAACGCCCCATATATCGGCGACCGGCACAAGTGAAAGCAACTTTTTCTGTCGTTCTCTGTTGGACAAATCCAGAACACCGCCTGTCTTACTCCACTTTTTTGCGGCATGGTTAGCCAGCTTTGCCAGCGTCTTAGTGGGGGCAATGCCGACGCACACATTGAGATGAACTTCTTTTTTTATTCGGGTTTTGATCTCGCGGCCGAAGGTGTCGAGCGACATACAGTGACTGACGCCCGTCAGATCCAGAAAGGCTTCGTCAATGGAATAAATCTCTACCGAGGGCGCCATTTCCTCCAGCAGCGTCATCACTCTGGTACTCATATCCGCATAAAGGGCGTAGTTGGAACTAAAAACCTGCACGTTGTGACGGGCAATAATCTCCCGCATTTTGAAAAAGGGCACGGCCATCGTAATGCCCAGGGCTTTTGCCTCCGCATTGCGTGCAATCACACAGCCATCGTTGTTAGATAACACAATAATGGGCTTTCCTTTGAGATCGGGCCGAAACACCGTTTCACAGGAGGCATAAAAGTTGTTCACGTCCACCAGCGCAAACATGATTAATAAACCGACTTGATCACATAGGTCACCACACCAAACACTTCCAGCGCATCCTCCGTGCTAATCGCAATCGGTTTAAACTGCCGGTTCATCGGCATCAGTTGCAGACAGGGCTGAAGCTGAAGACGCTTAACGGTAAATTCCCCCTCGACAGAGGCGACCACGATATCGCCATGCGAGGCTCTTAGCGCGCTGTCCACCACCAGCATATCGCCGTCATTAATGCCTGCGCCGGTCATCGACTCTCCACTTACCCGTACAAAGTAGGTCGAACTGGGGTGCTGAACGATCAGCTTGTTCAAATCAATACGTTGCTCTACGTAGTCCTGAGCCGGCGATGGAAAACCACATGGCACCCGCTCCATAAACAGCGGCAACGCGAGTAACGCACTGACGTTTGCTGGCCTGATAAGCTCCACATTTACCTCCCTTCCAAAATAACTGTATATAATTACAGTAATCGTGATCAACGGGTTTGATCAAGTGAAATGGCAAGGGTTTATATGAAGCGGTTGATGTGGATACAGATTTTTTTGCAGCCGCGCCGGGCAGGTTTTACGCAACTGTTCAGCAATCCTGCATTCAGGTCATTCTTTCACCTGCGGCTTTCTCTGCGCCTTAGCCTGTTTTGTTCGTGGCGCGCTTTTTGTCTGACGCCGTGGCTGCGTCATGTTCACGACCCTGAAACGGTTACACGCACGGTATTTCAGTGGGCCGTTCACCTGCATGTTTCCCGTTAATTAACGCGCTTTTCTGTTTGGTCCCGATGAACGGCAGCGTAAACATCGACAGCATTTGTATTCTGGCGCTGACTGATTTAATTTTCTGCCAATAATAAACTGCAAATAATGATTGTCGTTATGCCTTATATTAATACCGACGTATCGCTATTCAGATAGCGATTTGATGAAAGACACAACATGAAAGACACAAGGCGCCGCCTGTTGCGTTAACCTCCGGCCGTTTTTATTCTTCTTCCCGGCCTGATGCCAGGACAGGGTATTTATCCCCGCACGCACAGCACACCGTTCGATAAAGCGGAATCACAGAAACCAGGCCCGTCAGTGATAAGCCGTTTCAGCTGGCCCCCGGCGGGGCGCGCCCGATATCGCGGTGCGGTAAGAGATGCTTTTCCTGACTGCTTCTGATCATGCCTGCGTAGATCAGATCTGATGAAGACATATAAACACCTGATTTAACTGTTAATATAATTATTAAGATAAGTAAAGAATACGTGAAGTGTTCTCACCGCCGCCCAGCGCTATGATGCGCCCTGACCTGACAGCCTTATAAGGGAAAGGAGCACAGCATGGAATTAAAAAACCGTCACGGACAGAAAGTATCTTTAACAACCGATGAAATTTCATTAACGTGGTTTTTTATGACGGGAATGGAAATGAATAAAATAGCAGACTGGATGGCGCTTCCCGTGCACGCTGCATATTATATTAAGCAACGTGTCATGAAAAAGCTTGGCGTGAAAAATAACAGTGAGTTTATCATCTGGTTTCTTAATTACCGGGAAACCAGCGAAAATGAAAAAGCGGCGCAGAGCATTCCTGAACGCAGAGTGGGCATAATAAAATGAATCCCTGTTTTTTTACGCCTGTGACGAAGGGGCCAGTGAAAAAACCGCTGGCGGCTCACAGGCCGCCTTGCTCTCTTAATCCGGTTAACGCGGGTTACCTCGACCCGAGTAATGTTATTCACAACAGGCTGTCCGGCTTATCCGGCTATTCGCCTTCGCCTGTTGCCCGCCGCCCTATCCATTCACGGAATATTTCCATCGATGGCGTCATCTTCTTTGAACGGAGCCAGGTTAGCCAGTAGCTGCCGACATCAATCTCTAGCGCAAAAGGACGGGCCAGCGTACCGGCATCCAGTTCACGCTGGAACATGCACGCCGGCACCAGCGCAACGCCGCCCGTATGAAACGCGGCCTCAATCATCAGACGTGACGAGTCAAATACCGGGCCGGTGATCCTGGGCGGTGTGATCCCCGCTGCCGTAAACCAGCTGTCCCACTCATCAGCCCGGTAGGAACGTAACAGATTTTCCCGTAACAGGCAGGCGGGTTGTTGCAGGCGGCGGGCAACGTCGGGGCGACAAAGCACCGTAAGCGGAGCCGTAAACAGCCGTTCATTTTGCGTGGCGGGCCAGGCGCCAGAGCCAAACCGAATCGCATAGTCCACGCCCTCGCCCGCCAGGTTGACCACGTTATTGTTGGTGCGTACGTTCAGTTCCAGCGCCGGATGCTGCTGACGGAACGCCTCAAGCCGGGGTAACAGCCAGCCCAATGCAAAAGTCCCCACGCAGGCGACAGTCACTACCTCTCGGTATTCACCCCCTTCGAAACGACGCCAGGCGTTTTCAAGCTGCGTGAAGGCTTCTGACACTTCAGCAAACAGCAGCCTGGACTCATCCGTCATCTCCAGACCGCGCGGCAACCGGCGGAATAAGACGACGCCCAGTCGTTCTTCCAGCAGTCTGACCTGCTGACTGACGGCGGCCTGAGAGACAAACAGCTCCAGGCCCGCGCGGGTAAAATTCAGGTGGCGGGCGGAGGCTTCGAAAGCCCGAAGTGCGTTAAGCGGAACATCATGTTTCACATTTACCCCCAGAAATTCTTTTGGCTCCTCTCAAATTATCTCGCTTGTCGGAATTTTGAAATCCCCTACCATCTCCTCCGCTAACGCTTTTCTTCAGAAAAAACGTGCTATAGCAGGATGCAGGCCTCAGCGGACAGCTTCCCAGGCGCGAGACATCTTTTAAAGCGACATAAGTTTAACGAGGGGCTGAAGGGCAACTTTTCGTTTAATCCTGACCGCGCAACGATGCGGCTAACCGTTATGCCTTGCCTCTGTTCAGCGAGGCGGGCATTCATCAGTGGAGATTGACTATGACTCATCTGTTCAGACGACGCGCCAGCACGGCCGTTACCCTGCTGGCACTCGCGATACCGCTTGCCGCCCAGGCCGGCTTTGACGAGGCCGCACTGCAACGCGGCATCCAACAGCTGGAAAAAAACGCGGGCGGACGATTGGGTGTGGCGGTAACCGACACCGCCGATGGCACCGTTTTCACCTACCGGGGAGATGCGCGCTTTCCGCTATGCAGCACCAGTAAAGTTTTCGCCGTTGCGGCCATCCTGAAAAAAAGCGAAAGCGCGGACGGCTTGATGAGTGAAAAAATCGCCATTCATAAAGCCGACCTGGTTAACTATAACCCCATCACTGAAAAACACGTCGGCGCCACCATGACGGTAGCAGAACTCAGCGCGGCGGCGCTGCAATACAGCGATAATACCGCCATGAACGCACTGCTGATCCGCCTGGGTGGCCCGCAGCAGGTCAATGCGTTTGCACGTAGCATTGGCGACAGCACCTTTCGGCTCGATCGCAAAGAACCGGAGCTGAATACTGCTATCCCGGGTGATAAGCGTGATACGACATCGCCTGATGCCATGATGCAAAGCCTGAAAAAGCTGGTGCTGGGCAAGGCGCTGGCACCCGCGCAACGTCAGCAACTGACCGACTGGATGAAAGGCAATACAACAGGTGCTAACAGCATACGCGCTGGCCTGCCCGCCAGCTGGACGGTTGCAGATAAAACCGGAAGCGGTGATTACGGCACCACCAATGATATTGCCGTCATCTGGCCACCGCATCATGCACCGCTGGTGCTGGTAACCTATTACACCCAGCCTGATAAGCACGCCGCTGCGCGTAAAGATGTGCTGGCGGGTGCAGCAAAAATTGTCGCCTCAGGGTACAACAAATAAGGGCGTTCAGCGCGCGACTGCGCACACCGCCACCCCGCTGGCGGCGGTGTGCTCAAGAGCCTCGTCGGCCAAAAGGGTTAGTGCGGGATAATCACCGCCCTGAATTGAGCAGTTGCTCAAGAACATCAGATTGCGGTATGTTGATGTCGGCCTGGCACGCTGCCTGAGCCAACCTGCTTTCCGTTGCGGCAGCGGCCGTTACGGAAATCGTCTCTTTCTTTTTCTGACAGGAAATGCAACATGCGCCTCGCTTCTGACGCATTACAACATGTCCGCTATCGACGCGGGATTTTCACCGCGATGCTGTTTGCATTGAGCGTCGCATCCGGCGTTAGCCTGGCGGCACAGGCTCCGCTAAACGTTGCCGTTTATCGCGGTGCGGCAGGCTGTGAGGGCTGTTCTGAAATGGTGGTGAAAGCGCTTCGTGGCGTCGCGATGCCACTCAGCATTGCCTATATCGGTGAGCACGAAAAACTAAAGCTGAATGCACAGAACCTGCGTCAGTTTGATCTTTATATCCAGCCCGGCGGCGACCAGGACATCCCCGCTGCCTATGACGCGCTCGGTGATGAAGGGGCCCGTGCCGTGCGGGATTTTGTCCGCAGTGGCAAAGGCTATCTCGGTCTGTGCATGGGAGCCTACCTGGCGGACAGTAACTGGCTGGGGCTCATCGCCTCGCCACTTGACTCTGAAGTGGGACGTCCGGGCTCACACATCGCGGATGAGGGTGATTACACGATCGCGGTGACCTGGGATCACAGGCAAGAAACCTTTTATTATCAGGATGGCCCTTATCTTGTTGGTCAGACACAGCAGGACGGTTTTACACCTGTGGCTTTTTACCGTAATGGCGATGTGGCGATGGCGCGTTACGTCTACGGCAAAGGGACAGTTGTGTTAACCGGGCCGCATCCGGAAGCGGATGAGCGCTGGATGGGCGACGTCAGCGACAGTGGCGCAACTGACACCTCACCCCAGCAAAAGATGACGCGCCTGCTGGCTTATTTCTCCACACAACGCGCGGCGAAATAATGCGGATCGCCGTCAACGCCTGACGGGCTGCGCCGCCCGGACAACCTGAGCCCCGGCGGCTAATCCAGGGGCCGGACGCTGCCCTGACGACAGCGCACTGACACCGTTATACTTCGTTATCGGACTCCAGCGCGTCCTGAATCGCATCGGCCAGATTGGCGATTTCGTTTGCCACGGCCTGCAGATCCCACGCCGCTTTCGAGCCATTCGCAGACGTTGAAGCGCTGACGGACTCTTTTGCCACCGCCAGTGCTGCCGCAACCGCCACCGTACGTTTATGCTGTTCCTGTGTCATGCCTGCCGGCGGCAGCGAAAAATAGTCGTTAACCATTATCATTTCCTTTTGATTCGAGAGGCGTAAACCTTAACGTCCTGCGGGGGCAGAAGGAAGTGAATTATTGCAACGCCGCCCACAAAGCCAGCATTAAACCCCTGTAACGCACAAACAGGGTTGTTACTGCCCTCTTTCTGATTTCTGACGCGCATGCAACATGGACGTCATCTCTGACGCTATCTCACCACCCGGCAGCGCAACGCCATCCTGTCGCTTTGACAGATTATCTCACCGGCCAACGGACAGGGATCGCGCTCAACGCGGCTTTATCAGCGCAATGTTGTACAGATTTTTCCTGGCGGGCAGCGTTTTGATGCCGTTTTATTCCAGGTTATACAGCTCAATCTGTACAACTTTGTACAGTCTTGTACAACAGCGAGGAGGAAAAAGAAACGCGAAAATATGAAAAAAATCCTTATAAATCAGAGCAAAATACCTAACAGAGCCATTACAAAGCGTTGCTGACGGTGAAAAAACTCCTCCGACCACCGATTTTTTTTCGCAAAAAATTGTACAAAGGTAATTTTTTTGTATAACTTTACGGCGTGATGTTAAGTCACTTGTAACGAAAGGTGCCTTGCACCGCATCTGAAGGTGAGTGGATTTCCACCTTCAGATGCAAAATTTTTCTCTGCCACGGGCAGAAACGGTTTCCACGATTTTGAGGCTACTATGCAAACGACAACCAATACCGAGTCTCAGATTTCTGAATATTTCATGAATGCGGGTGAGCATTTCACCAGTGAAAAAGATGTGATTGCAGAGACCTGGTCAGAACTCGCGGCCTTTAAAGCACACGTTTCTGAAAAAGATATGGTGCTGGGCTTAATCCATAAACTGGAAAGCGAAACCGACGCGACCAAACAGGATATCTATCGTCAGGCCCTGGAGATTGTGCTTCAGCGTACGCCGGGCGAGGCTCGTTTTTAATTTTGTTGTGATGACACGCTACTTAGCAAGGACGCTTTGCCTTCCCTAAAAATTTGCCCCTGATTCAGGGGCTTTTTTATGCCTGTCTGGCAATCTTTTCACGACAATAGTTGAGCAAGAGGGCGTGATAACCCTGCTCGTCGCGCGTTATCTTTCGCCCGTTTCTGTGAATTTTCCTGCCGTTGGGTTTAATTACGGCTGGGAGAAGCATGTTTCGTCACTCATCAAGCTGTACGAGGAGGAACCTCCCCCTTCGTTAGGCTGTCAGCAGGGAAACGCCAGCGAAGGACACACTCGCTGGCGGCAGAAACCCATCCCGGATCCTCTCATCGGCCCTGCCCGTCAAGGCGAACGGCAGGCCTTTTGATATGCGCCCTTAGCCAATGGGATCTGCTGGCAGAGGTTATCGCCGAAGCAACAGGTCAGGTGCTGGCTACGCGGCGTTATCCTCAGACAAAGGATACCGGCCTGAACGATTTTCTGGCATTCCCGATCGCGCTGCGACCGTCGCGATCAAAGCGCAACAGCCACTGCGGGCTGCTGGCCGGGTAAGCCGGTGCCCGCCGCTGACGTCACTTCAGACCCGCAACGGGCACGTCTCAGGTAATCAGGCTATTACGCCTGCCCCAGTCATACAGTTGTTCACGCGCCAGGTTTTTCATTTTTACCTCACACATGATATCGAAGTCGCCGAAGGACAAGGCCCAGCCGTTGAGCGTGGCATTGAAATAGTAATCAGAATGCGCACGCAGTTTGGTTTTCGGCACACTGAGATCCTGCTGGTCCGGAAAGCCTTCGGCCGGAATAATTCCCTCCTGCGAAATCGAGTAGTGCATCACCGGGCGTACGCCGCGCCAGGAGTCGATAATCTGCGCCATCCTTGCATCACTGGCCTGAATAAACTGATTCTCTTTAACCCAGTGATGATGAATATCCAGCACCACAGGGCAAAGCGCCCGGGCCTGCAGCACATCATCCAGCGAACACGATATCTCATCGTTCTCCACCGTCAGCATCAGCCGGGCTTCGGGGCTGAGCCGCTGAAATGCCTGCCTGAACCCTTCAAACCCGAGTTTGCCATTCATATGAATGTTGATTTTAAAGTCCTGAAAGGTTTTGCCGTAGCCCATCAGGCAGGCACAGAGAGCATGATATTCCACATCCTCTAAGGCACGTGACACGACATCAGGATTATCCGACGCCAGCACGCTGTACTGTCCCGGGTGGAATGACAGCCGGATATGATGCGTCCGCGCCAGCTCGCCGCAGCGGGCGAACAGCGGATACAGCTCGGGTAAAAACGTTGCAAATAACGGCTTTGCCTGCGGCACCGTATACAGCGGCAGTAAATCACTGCCAATGCGCATCATCCTTAACGCCTCTGGCAGTGCCGCAATAGCTTCCAGCGTCAGATACAGGTTCTGCAAATTTGTCTTTGAAATCTCGTAAATCAGCGCGGTGCGCTGGGCCTCATCCAGACCGAGAAAACGGGTACGCGTGGTCGCGCGGAAGGGAAAATATTGCTTGCCCTGTTCGTTTAAGTACTTACATGCAAAGCCTAATTTCATAAACACTCCTGAACGGTATTCAGAAAGTGTAACAGCTAATTCAAATTTCGCCATTTAGAGCATAACTATCAATAAGTTAATGCTTGATTTTACCAATAATTTCGCACTGACGGGCAGAGTGTAACGGATGACGTATAACAGCACATTGCGGCGCCCGGCCTGTTCAGCCTGCGGGCAGAATTTATTCACTGATTTTACAAGTAAATACCCTTAGATTTCGTCCAGGAACAAGGGATGACAAAGTGGCATAATTTCGTATCAGAACTAAACTTACCGCTGTGACTAGCTAGTCCTTCTTATCTAAGGAACCCTGATATGAGGTCTTGTCTATGACACAACAGAAATACAGAGGTGGTGCCGGTAATTTTGCCAACGATCCTGAGCGAGCCAGTGAAGCGGGCAGTGCAGGAGGCAAAGCCAGCGGAGGTAATTTCAAAAACGATCCTGAAAGAGCCAGGGAGGCCGGTCGGAAAGGAGGCAAAAACAGCCGTCGCACCTCTAAGTAGATCTGAGTAAGGCGCCTTAAGGAGGTAATACGCCATGGACTGGCGATTTTCACCCTTTCTCACCCCTGCCTGTTATTCCCGTTAAGGATAACGATCCCCATGTTTAAATACCGATTGCTCACGGATAATATCGGCTTCGCTTGCGCGTTAATAAGCGCAACGGAAAAAATAAAACTCAGCCGACTTTAGCGAAGCGTAACCGACTTAATCCCCGCATTTTCAGAAAAGGCCTGGTTTGATAAAACAGTTTCACGCCATCAATACACAATAACCTCCCCGACTAATAAATAACAAACCGATAAATATCAATATATTAAATCACCACCGCCACGCTTAAATAACCATTTAGTTTCATCATTAAATTATTTTCTCCTTTCTTAATATCTCCCTGATTTTGCGTTACGCCATCCGATAATTATTTTACCAGCGCCATTAAACGCAATATTTATAAGCTTATTAATTAAGTTGTTCTATATTTACTGGCACCTCAAGTAGTAAAAAAAAGCTGGAGCAACGTGTCATGTCGAATGAGAAAAAGAATAATCCTCTGAATCACCCAGCCCCCACAACGGGTCCGGAATCCTCACAACCCGGACTGGGCTCGCTGGCACCTAAAGAGGGTTCACATCAACCCCCAGCCGAACCGACGCCGCCGGGTAAAAAACCCACCGCGCCGGGTAGCCTTAAAGCACCCGACACGCACAGCACGAAACTCGATCAACTGGAAGCGAACCGTAAAAACGGAACGGACAGCCCGCTGACGACCAATCAGGGCACCCGTATTGCAAATGATCAGAACACATTACGCGCCGGCTCACGTGGGCCGACGCTGCTTGAAGACTTCATCATGCGGGAGAAAATCACGCATTTTGACCATGAGCGCATTCCGGAGCGCATCGTGCATGCGCGCGGTTCAGCCGCCCACGGCTACTTTCAGCCCTACTGCTCACTAAAGGATGTAACTAAGGCGCACTTCCTGAGTGAGCCAGAGCAGATCACGCCAGTATTTGTGCGCTTCTCGACGGTCCAGGGCGGCGCGGGGTCAGCGGATACGGTGCGTGATATTCGTGGTTTTGCTACCAAGTTCTACACCGATGAAGGCATTTTCGACCTGGTCGGTAACAACACGCCGGTGTTCTTTATACAGGACGCCCACAAGTTTCCCGATTTTGTACATGCGGTAAAGCCTGAGCCGCATAATGAAATCCCTCAGGGACAGAGTGCTCACGACACGTTTTGGGACTATGTCTCGCTACAGCCTGAAACCCTGCACAACGTGATCTGGGCGATGTCTGACCGGGGTATTCCGCGCAGCTACCGCACGATGGAGGGGTTTGGCATTCATACCTTCCGCCTGATTAACGATGAAGGCAAAGCGACATTTGTTCGTTTCCACTGGAAACCGCTGGCAGGCAAAGCCTCGCTGCTGTGGGATGAGTCCCAGAAGCTGACCGGTCGCGACCCCGACTTCCACCGCCGCGATCTGTGGGAAGCGATTGAAGCGGGAGATTTCCCGGAATTTGAGCTTGGCCTGCAGATGATCCCGGAAGAAGATGAGTTCCGGTTCGACTTCGATATTCTGGACGCCACCAAGCTGATTCCGGAAGCGCTGGTGCCCGTCGTGCGCGTCGGCAAAATGGTGTTGAACCGCAATCCGGATAACTTCTTTGCTGAAACGGAACAGGTTGCCTTTCATCCGGGGCATCTCGTCCCAGGACTCGATTTTTCTAACGATCCGCTGTTACAGGGCCGTCTGTTCTCCTACACCGATACGCAAATCAGCCGCCTCGGTGGGCCAAACTTCCACGAAATCCCGATCAACCGCCCGGTTTGCCCGTACCACAATTTCCAGCGCCAGGGCATGCACCGGATGGATATTGATACGAATCCGGCCAACTACGAACCCAACTCCATCAACGACAACTGGCCACGGGAAACACCGCCTGCCGCAAAAGGGGGCGGTTTCGAAAGCTATCAGGAGCGCGTTGAAGGCCACAAAGTCCGCGAACGTAGCCCCTCGTTTGGTGAGTATTATGCCCAGCCGCGTTTGTTCTGGAACAGCCAGACTGACATTGAACAGCAGCACATCATTGCCGCCTACTCTTTTGAGCTGAGTAAGGTGGCCCGCCCTTACATCCGTGAACGCGTGGTGGACCATCTGTTGCGCATCGATGTCAAACTGGCACAAGGGGTGGCCGCCAACCTCGGGATTGATCTCAGCGATGAGCAGCTCAACACCGCCCCGCCAAAAGACGTCAATGGCCTGCAGCGCGATGACAGCCTGAGCCTGTATGCCATTCCCGATGCCGACATCAAAGGCCGTCAGGTCGCGCTGCTGCTGAGCGAAGGCGTAAAAGCCGACGACGTATTGGCTATTCTGCAGCATCTCACCGCTGCTGGCGTGCACACCAAACTGCTGGCGGCGCATATGGGCCAGGTCAGCGCAGACGATGGTTCTTTGTTGCCGATCGATGCCACGTTTAACGGGCTACCTTCGCTGACCTTTGATGCGGTGATCGTCCCCGACGGTAACGTGGATGCCCTGCTGAAAAGCGGAGATGCACGCTACTTCCTGCTGGAGGCTTACAAACATTTGAAAGTCATTGGCCTGAGTGGTGAAGCACGCCGTTTCAAAGCGCAGTTTGATCTGGATGAAAATCAGCAGGAGGAAGGCATCGTGGAAGCCGATAATGCTGAAATCGCGCTGATGAATGATTTTACTGCTGCGATGGCAGAACACCGCGTCTGGTCGCGTAGCCAGAAGGCCGAATCCATTCCGGCCTGATGACAGGAGCAGCCCGCCCTGCCACGGGAGGGCTGACACCTTAAACGCACGCAGAATGGGCGTCCACCTGGTCTGTTTGCGTCAAAACCGCTGTTAAAGGCGGTTTTTTTCTGCCTGATGCCCGTGCTCTTTTTCTGATTTCCCCTGTGCAGAGGCAAATGGAGGCCGGGCTCATCGGACAGCCCGGCCTCGCTGGGGGAAAAAGCCACAGGGTACATTGCGCGCGGCGGCAGTAAATGTTGGAACCTGGTCTATGATTATTTGTTGAGAGTGTTGTGTGAAGCAGGCACTGCCGGGTGCCTCATGCGGTATTACACATAACAATATCTGAATAATGGCACGGGGAAAGGCTGTTAAGGCGCATCGACCTCCCGGGCTCCTGATCTCGCTAACATCATTTTGCATTCGCATCATCGGCTTACCGATAGCGTGGTGGTGCTTATTGCGTACTTTCTGGTTAAAGAGGCAACGGAATGGTATCTACATCTTTTTTTAAGAGTTGGGGAAGCGAATATCTGGCCGATGGCAACGTGCGTTTCCGCGTCTGGGCAACGGGTCAACAGCAGGTTAGTTTACGACTTTCGGATAAAGATCTTGCCATGACGCCCGCCGGAGACGGCTGGTTTGAGCTGCAGGTCAGCGATGTACAGGCGGGGGCAACCTATAACTTTGTGCTGAACGATGGCACGGTGATTCCCGATCCCGCTTCACGCGCGCAACAGAATGACGTTAACGGCCCGTCTCTGGTCGTCGATCCTGCTCACTACCGCTGGCAGAACACCACCTGGCAAGGCCGCCCGTGGCAGGAAAGCGTGGTTTATGAAATGCATATGGGCACCTTCACCGAAGAAGGCACGTTCCAGGCTGCGATAAAGAAACTGCCTTATCTGGCGGAAACCGGCATTACCATGATTGAAGTCATGCCCGTTTCTCAGTTTGGCGGGCAGCGCGGTTGGGGCTACGATGGCGTGCTCCTGTACGCGCCACATGCCGCTTACGGAACGCCCGATGACTTTAAAGCGTTTATTGACGCGGCTCATGGCTATGGCATGGCGGTTGTTCTGGACATCGTGCTTAACCACTTCGGCCCGGAAGGGAATTATCTGCCCTTGCTGTCACCAGACTTCTTCCATAAAGACCGGATGACGCCATGGGGCGCCGGCATTGCCTATGATGTGGATGCGGTGCGACGTTATATTGTTGAAGCCCCGCTCTACTGGCTGCAGGAATACCACCTGGACGGCCTGCGCTTCGATGCCATCGACCAGATTGAAGACGTTTCCGACACGCCTGTTTTGATCGACATCGCTGAACGCATTCGCGCAGATATTCCCGAGCGCCAGATCCATCTCACCACCGAAGACTGTCGCAACGTGATTTTCCTGCATCCCAGAGCGGAAGATGGCACCGCCCCACTGTTCACCGGCGAATGGAATGATGACTTTCATAATGCCGTTCATGTGTTTGCCACAGGTGAAACGCATGCCTATTACAAAGATTTTGCCGATCGGCCGGAAAAACGTGTGGCACGCGCGCTGGCTGAAGGGTTTGTCTACCAGGGCGAGGTCTCAGTGCAGTCTGGTGAAGCGCGCGGTGTTGACAGTACCGGACAGCCGCCGGTGGCCTTCGTGGACTTTATCCAGAACCACGATCAGACTGGCAACCGTGCGCAGGGAGAAAGGCTGATTTCTCTGGCCGGTGCCGAACGTACTCAGGTGCTGCTGGCAACGTTGCTGCTGTCGCCCCATATCCCTTTGTTGTTCATGGGGGAAGAGTACGGCGAAACCCATCCTTTCCTGTTCTTTACCGATTTCCATGGCGATCTGGCGAAAGCCGTGCGGGAAGGCCGGGCGAAAGAGTTTGAAGGACATGCCGGTCATGAGGGCGAGAGCGTTCCCGATCCTAACGATGAAGCGACCTTTACCCGTTCAAAACTGGACTGGAGCAAGCTGGAGAGCGAAGAAGGAAAACGCTGGCTGAAGCTGACCCGCTCACTACTGGCACTCCGGCAGCAGCATATTGTGCCGCTGCTGGCGACGGCGGGTGGAAACAGCGGAAAGGTACTGGACACCGCAGAGGGATTTGTTGCCGTGAGCTGGCGTTTCCCGGCGGGCACGTTATCAATGGCATTCAACATCGGCGAACAGGATCGCGCCCTGCCGGCGATGCCGGGCGAAACGATCTTCGCCTGGCCAGAATCCACCGATGCGCTCCCTCAAAACGCGATCGTTGTTCGTCTGGCTGCCGGAGAACCTAAATGAGCATTCCAACCGCCACCTACCGTATTCAGTTCCGCAATGGCATGACCTTCGATCGCGCTGCAGCGCTGGTGCCCTATCTGAAAAAAATGGGGATCAGCCATCTCTATGCCTCACCGATCTTTACCGCCACCCGTGACTCCACTCACGGTTATGACGTGACCGATGTTAATGAAATCGACCCGGCGATTGGCGGACGCGCGGGGTTTGATCGTCTGGTCAGCACGTTAAAACAGGCCGGACTGGGGCTTATCATTGATATCGTCCCCAACCACATGGCGGCATCGCTGGAGAACGGCTGGTGGCACGACGTGCTTGAACACGGTAAAGACAGTCGCTATGCCGACTACTTCGACATCGACTGGTCACGCCGTCTGACGCTGCCGTTTCTGGGTGATGATATTGATACCGTTCTGGAGAACGGCGACCTTGCCGTTAAACGCGATCCCCAGACCGGCAAGCCTGCGCTGGCCTATTTTGAAAGTTACTATCCGCTTACGCCGGAAAGCTGGCAGGGACAGGAAGAAGCCGTGCTCCAGCTGCGCAGCAAAGCCGGGCTGGATGCATTGCATCAACAGCAGCCCTGGCGGCTGATGTCGTGGCGCGATGCCGCACGGGACCTCTCCTACCGCCGCTTTTTTGAGGTGACCGGGCTGGTTGGCGTACGGGTTGAAGATCCCACCGTCTTCAGGGATGCACACCGGCTTATTCTGGAACTGGTCCACAGCGGCGCGGTTGACGGCCTGCGCGTCGATCACGTTGACGGACTGGCCGATCCTAAAGGTTATCTGACGCAGTTGCGTCGCGAGGCCGGCGAGGCATGTTATATCACCGTTGAGAAAATCCTGGGTGAAGGCGAGCAGATCCCCAGCGACTGGCCAATTTCCGGCACCACAGGCTATGAGTTTATCGCCGCGCTGTCGCATGTGCTGGTTGATAATCACTCTCTCAACGCCCTCGGCCAGGCCTGTGAAAGCGTCAGCGGCCAGGTCGTGCAGATGGACGACGAACTTCGTAAGGCAAAATGTCTGATGGCAGATCGCAATTTTGCCGGGGAATTTTCGCGCCTGATGGACCTGGCCAGCGCCATTGCCGAGGGGGAACACATCGCGATTGATCCCGAGCGGCTCCGCAGCGCACTGCGCGAACTGCTGGTGGCGTTCCCGGTCTATCGAACCTACGGCAATGCGCACGGCCTGCCTGCCAACGACCAACAACGTCTTCAGGCCGTCGCTGACGGCGTCAGGGCGTCGGAACATGCACCTGACAGCCACATGCTCGATTTCCTGCTGCAGATCATGCAGGGCGACGTCGCCAGCCAGTCCACCGCGCTGGCGAACAGCTTCCGGACCCGCTTCCAGCAGCTCACCGGTCCGCTGATGGCGAAATCCATCGAAGACACGCTGTTTTACCGACAGAACAGCGCGCTGGCGTTAAATGAGGTGGGCGCGGAACCCTTACAGACGCAGTTTTCCCCGCAGCAGTTTCACCATGAGATGGCAACGCGTCTTGCGCGTCAGCCGGACGCCCTTTCCGCCAGCTCGACGCATGATACCAAGCGAGGCGAAGACGCGCGCGCGCGGCTTTACACGTTGACGGAAGCCCCCCAGCGCTGGGCCGAGAACGTGGCGCGCTGGCGCGAACTCAATCGCCAGGCCGTGGGTGCCCTTGAGGACGGCCCTGCGCCGGAACCGTCCGTGGAGTGGATGCTGTATCAGGCGCTCGCCGGTGTCTGGCCGCCCACCTTAGATCCCCGGGACAGTGCGGGGCTGGATGCCCTTGCCGAACGCTTCGCAGGCTATGTCGAAAAAGCCCTGCGTGAAGCCAAACTGCGCACTGACTGGACCGAGAACAACACCGCGTACGAGCAGGCCGTGCTGGGCTACGCGCGTCACCTGCTCTCACCTGCAAATCAGCCTTTCCTGCAGGATTTCGTTGAGGCGCTGCAACCCTTTATCCGTGCTGGCCTGGTGAACAGCCTGAGCCAGAGAGTCATTAAGCTGACCGCGCCCGGGGTGCCGGATGTGTATCAGGGAAGCGAAGCACTGGACTTCAGCCTGGTCGATCCTGATAACCGACGCGAACCGGATTATGCCGCCCTGGAAGCGATGTTACGTTCTGCGACGACGACCCTGCCCGGTAGCCATGATAGCTGGCTCAGCGGTCAGGTTAACCAGCTTGCCACCATGGCGCTGCTCAATTTACGCCGGGACAGGCCTAAACTCTTTGCCCGGGGCAGTTATCTGCCGCTTACGGCTGAGGGCGCGCAGTCCGACAGGCTGCTGGCGTTTGCGCGAACCCAGGGCAGTGAGGCCATTATTGTGGTGACATCCCGACTTGTGTTCGACGCGCAGCTCAAGCTGGAAGCGCCCCCAGCGACGCACTGGGCCGCCACCGAGATCGTGCTGCCGGATGAACTGGCACATCGCCGTTATCGCAATGTGCTGAGCGGCGAAACGATCGACCTGACCGACCGTATTTCGCTGGAAACGTTAAATAACTACTGGGCACTGGCATTGTTAGCTTGCTGAAAGCAGGTCAGTACATGGATTGAAACACCGTATCAGGGTTCATTAATTGAGAGGGACAGATGTCAAATCATCGTTTTGAAATTACGTCGGGATCGGGCCAGCAACTTGGGGCGAACTTTGATGGCAAAGGCGTAAACTTTGCGCTGTTTTCTGCCCATGCAGAACGCGTGGAGCTGTGTCTTTATGACCCAAGCGGAAAAAATGAAATAGCCAGACTGGATTTGCCCGAGTTCACACATGAGATTTGGCACGGTTACGTGCCCGGCTTGCAGCCCGGCGCGCTCTATGGCTATCGCGTTTACGGTCCTTACGATCCGGAAAACGGCCATCGGTTTAACCCGAATAAACTCCTTGTCGATCCCTATGCCCGCGAACTGGCCGGGGACATCGCATGGAATGAGGCGCACTTCGCTTATGACCTGTATCACGAAGACAAAGATCTGACGTTCGACGATCGCGACAGCGCCCCCTTCACGCCAAAATGTCGCGTGATCGACCCCAACGAATTTGACTGGCAGGACCAAAACCGCCCGCAGGTTCCCTGGTCTGAAACGATCGTCTATGAAACGCATGTGAAAGGCTTTACCCAGTTGAACATGGCGCTGCCGCCTGAAATGCGCGGGACTTACGACGGCATGAGTCATCAGTCCACGGTGGGCTATATCAAGAGCCTGGGTATTACCTCCGTCGAATTGTTACCGGTGCACTGGTTTCCGGACGATCAGCACCTGCTGGATAAAGGGCTGAAAAATTTCTGGGGTTATAACTCACTGAACTTTTTTTCTCCGGCGACACGCTATTTTGGTCCGCGAGGCATTCAGGGTTTCCGGGATATGGTCCGCGCCTTCCACGACGCGGGCATTGAGGTGATCCTTGACGTGGTTTATAACCATACCGCGGAAGGCAATGAACTGGGGCCAACGCTGTCCTTTAAAGGTATTGATAACTTCTCTTATTACCGCACCTTACCCGATCAGCATCGCTATTACATTAACGATACCGGCACAGGAAACACCGTAAACACCTCTCATCCGCGTGTGTTACAGATGGTGACGGATTCACTGCGCTACTGGGCGGACTCCATGCATATTGATGGTTTCCGTTTCGATCTTGGCACCATTCTGGGCCGTGAACCAGAAGGCTTCGATCCCCGCGGCGGCTTCTTTGACGCCATTACGCAGGATCCCCTGCTTTCACGCTTAAAACTGATCGGTGAGCCCTGGGACATTGGCCCTGGTGGTTATCAGGTCGGCGGCTTTCCACCGGGCTGGGCGGAGTGGAACGATCAGTATCGCGATACCGTGCGCGATTACTGGAAAGGAAACAATGTCCCGACCGATTTTGCCGCCCGTCTGCTTGGCTCTGGCGATCTGTACGATCAGCGCGGACGTCGTCCCTGGGCCAGCGTTAACTTTATCACCGCGCACGATGGCTTTACGTTGAACGACCTGGTCTCCTACAACGAGAAGCACAACGCCGACAATGGTGAAGACAACAACGACGGTCACAACGATAACCGGTCTTATAACTATGGCGTGGAAGGCCCCACTGACGACGAAGGCATTAACGCCGTTCGCGAGCGCCAGAAACGTAACTTCCTGGCCACGCTGTTTTTCTCCCACGGAACCCCGATGCTGCTGGCAGGCGATGAGTTTGGCCGCAGCCAGATGGGAAATAACAACGGGTACTGCCAGGACAGTGAAATTTCATGGGTTCACTGGGATAACCTGCCCGCTTCGGCCGAAGCCCTGCGTGAATTCACCCGTCATGTGATTTCACTGCGCAAAACCCAGCCGCTGTTACGGCGTGAAAGCTGGCGCGACGGGATGGAAATCAAGTGGTTCAATGCCGGCGGCGGCCTGCAGCAGGCTGAGCAGTGGGACGAAGGTTCAACGCTCGGTGTCTACATCGGCCGACCCGATCTGCAACATCAGGATGGCGTCTGGTATGACGTGCTGATGCTCATCAACCCGTTTGAAGGTAATGTGCCCTTCCAGATCCCTCAGTTCGGTGAGGGCGGCTGGGTGCTGGAACTGACCACCAGCGATACCAGCAAACACGGGATGGTGATCACCAAAGAGAAGGACTTTGAACTGGAAGGCCGCAGTATGGCGCTGTTCAGAAGGCCTTAAGGACGCCCGGCGCGGCGCGAACCGGATGCGTAACGGTTAAACAATACGCATCCGGTACCGTTGCGCTTGACCTGGGCCGTAGGGCTGCCAGGCTGAACAGGGTTAAAACAGTAAGCGACGCCATTAAGGAGGCAAAATGTCCAGATTTACAGGTAAAATCGTTGTAGTGACAGGAGCCGGATCAGGAATTGGTGAAGCAAGCGCCAAACGCTTCGCACAAGAAGGCGCATCTGTCGTGTTGGTTGGCCGTAATCAGGATAAGCTGCAAAAAGTCCTGGCACAGTTGCCCGGCGATGGCCATATGGCAGCGGCCTGCGACGTGGCTGAGGCCGATCAGGTAAAAGCGCTGGCCGCCCGCGTTGAAGAAAAATATGGCCGCATGGACGTGCTGGTTAACAATGCCGGGATTATCGTTCAGGGACGCATCCACGAGATCGAACCCGCTGACTGGAAGAAGCTGATGAGTGTCGATCTCGACGGCGTATTCCACTGTGTGCACTTCTTTATGCCTGCCCTGCTGAAATCGAAAGGCAACGTGGTGAATATTTCGTCGGTATCAGGATTAGGTGGCGACTGGGGCATGAGCGTCTATAACGCGGCCAAAGGCGCCGTTACCAACTTCACCCGGTCACTGGCCATGGATTATGGCGCGGACGGCGTGAGAGTGAATGCGATTTGCCCGGGCTTTACCTTCACCGAGCTGACGGAAGCGGTGAAAAACGATCAGGCCCTGCTTGAGCGTTTCTATGACCGCATTCCGCTTAAACGCGCAGGTGAGCCTGAAGATATTGCTGATGCCATTGCCTTTATCGCCAGCGATGACGCTCGTTATATTACCGGCGCAAATCTGCCGGTTGATGGCGGCCTGACCGCTTCGAACGGACAGCCTAAACAGGCGTAATCATCACAGCGCTGTAGTTTTCGGCGTTAAGCTGTAGTTTTCGGCGTTAATATTAACAGGCGTGAGCGTCACGCCTGTTAACCAGGTAATAATTTGCACCCTTCTTCGCGGTTATTATTATTTCACCTTCACACATTATTTCTTTATATCGCGCTCACGCCTCAGGCGCAGTAAACCGATATCTCCGCCGCGCGTAACGTCGGCGCTGACGTCCGTAATATTCAGGAAGACTTAGGTGTATGTCGCGTCGGCATGGCCCGATTGCGCGATGCCAGACTCCGCCCGGCAGTGGGACAGACGAAAGGGCTAAGGCAGGCGGTGCAGAGAATCGCATCCGGATGATGGATTTTCGCGACCGTTAAGGCCTGTTGCCGGGTGTAGAGTGAACCGATAAATTCACGTCCACGGCTGTTATCCAGCTGGCTACAACCTTCTTTATGAATTATCCATCCGCCTCGGGTAAAAGGACATACGTAATAGTAGCTTGATTTAAGCATAGGACTGCCCCTGCTGGTCGCTGTGTCAATCAGGACGATAAAAAGAGTGATGTAAGGTTTTATTTAATAATGTAGCGTTGTTAACCCTAGCTGAGAATTATCCCTAAAACCACAGGGATAATGACAAAACAGGGGTTTTGAGATTTATTCGCAGCGGGGTCACTGACTTACGTTAGCATCTTATCAGACTCTGGCTGCTGAAAAAGGCGCCAGGTGCAAGATCAGAGTTGATACTTTAATCATTGTGTTTACCTCTCTTCTTCGACATTTTGGTTAAAAAAACATGCCAAATCAGGCTACTGCTGTTTTCTTTTCAAGGGCAGCAGTCAGGGAACCAGGATAATTTGATTACCCCAGGTAACCTGAGAATAATACTCATCGGTGTCATTTATTAACGGACCATAACCTGCAAAAAAGATACGTCTATTCAATACCTAACCACTGAAGTGCTGATATAATAGAAACAATGCGTAACACGCTGGTAATGAACAGAATAATAAAAAACCTGTTTGCCCCCGCCATGGTCTGTTATCCACCCCATGGATCGATCGTGTTAAACCTTCTGTGACAACGGAACATCACAGGTAAGCGCCCCCTGTGCCGTGCTGGAGAAATGCACGGCAAGGACACATTTTGCGATGGTATTACAGCAGGATTAGGCTCCGCCTGATAAGCGATCTGGCAATGTGTGCGGTAAAAAAACAAGAATCTGGAAGACTTTATGTTGTCTACAATTATCTATCGCAGTCACATCGCTGACCATGTTCCGCTTAAGATGCTGGAGGGATTAGTCACCAAGGCTAACAAAATTAATGAATCATCCAGCGTCACCGGTATTTTATTGTTTAATGGCACCCACTTTTTTCAGCTCCTTGAAGGTCCTGAACGTGATGTGCTGGCGGTTTACGAACGTATTTGCCGCGATACCAGCCATCATAATATTGTGGAATTAATGCGCGATTATGCCCCTGCGCGACGTTTCGGCAACGTGGGCATGGAGCTGTTTGACCTGCGGCAATACGATAAAACCACGGTGCTTAATGCGGTGCTGGAAAAAGGCACCACCAAATACCAGCTGACCTATGAAGATCGGGCGCTTAAATTCTTGCGTACCTTTGTTGAAGCGCGCGAGAAAGAAAATTATTTTGAAATTCCCTCAGCAGACAGCTGGGATTTTATTCAGGATGAGGCCGAAACCCGCGAAGGTGATGTTGCCATGCTGAATCAGGAAGGCGTAAATTTTGCTTTTCAGGCCATTATTGATCCCTTTGCACGCAAAATTGTTTCCCTTGAAGCGCTGCTTCGCGGCAATCAGGGTGAAACGCAACAGCACTATTTTTCCCGCCTTGATCCGGATGATATCTACCGCAACGATTTGCACTCTAAACGCACGGCCTTTGCACAGGCAAAGGCGCTCGGCCTGGATGATATGGTGCTGTCGATCAATCTGCTGCCGATGTCGCTGGTGCTTGTTCCCGACGCGGTCGACTTTCTGCTGACGGAAATTCATGCCCACCAGCTGGTGCCGGAGCAAATTGTCGTTGAGTTTACCGAGAATGAGATCATCTCTCGTCCTGACGAATTTGCCGCCGCGCTGAAACAGCTCAAAGCCGCCGGTATCAGCGTCGCGCTCGATGATTTTGGCGCGGGTTATGCCGGGTTATCACTGCTTACCCAGATCCAGCCCGATAAAATTAAAATCGACCGCAGTATTATTAGTAACGTGCACAAGAGTGGCCCGAAGCAGGCTATCGTCCACGCGATTTTAAAATGTTGTTCATCGCTGGAAATTACCGTGATTGCAGAAGGGATTGAACAGCCCGAAGAGTGGATGTGGCTGGAAGCCGCCGGCATTTCACAGTTTCAGGGATTCCTGTTTTCCTGGCCGAAATTAAATGGCGTATCTTCCGTTTCCTGGCCCGAGCTTAAATAAACCCTGGCTCCCGCAACACAATAAATTTTCATTCTCTCTTGCCGGACATAAAACGTGCTGCTAAATATTAGTAGCACGTTTCAGATTGTGTCATTGCGCTGCAATATTAGACGTGCACGCTGTTTTTTAAATTATCGATGATGTTAAGCAGTCAGATGTTCAGTGTTAAAGACCGACGCAACGCGCCTGTTAAGGCGTGCCCCACAGGTATAGCATTTGAGGGACTGAATGAAGCAAATCATCCGCGGTGATAAAGAACCCGTCCATATCGTTGCCGCCTCGCGCGCGCTGGAAGCCCATATGTCTCGTTATGGTGAGGGAAATAAATACCATCCGGTTATCTATTCAATTGCCTATCGCAGCAAATACTACCAGGTTGAAGTCATTACCCGGCGTGAAACCATCGTGGCAACCGTCATCACGGGCGTGCGCAAGTTAACGCATCTGCCTGGCGTGGCCTGATTCGTTTTACGCTGTTCTAAAAGGGGACAGATTCAGTCCCCTTTCCCCTGTCGCATGAACAACGGATTGGCGGGATAAATGGCGCCAATCACGCTTTTTTCGCGTGCGCCGGTGACCGCAGGCAAATTTCCGGGCAAGCCGGACAGGGTGCGAAACGCCAGCCAGGCAAACGCCAGCGCTTCCATATCATCCCCGTTGATACCGATCGTGTCGGTTGTCGTCACTTCGGTACCCGCAAGATGCGAAGCCAGTCGCGCCATCAGTAACGGATTGCGGCTTCCCCCACCACACGCCAGTAAACGATCGCATCCGTCATTGAGTTGCACCTGTTGCGCGATGCTGACGGCGGTAAATTCATTAAGCGTAGCCTGAACGTCCTGTGCGGCGATGCCAGGAAAATGACGCAGATGTTGTTCAAGCCAGCCCAGGTTAAACAGCTCCCGCCCGGTGCTTTTAGGCGGCGGCAACGCGAGCCAGGGCTCGCGCAGCAACGTATCAAGCAGGGCATGACTGACTTTGCCACTCAGCGCCCACTGGGCATCTTTATCGTAAGCTTTGCCCTGATTACGCCATATCCAGGCATCAAGCAGCATATTGCCAGGCCCGGTATCAAACCCGCGAACAGGCTGCCCCGGAATAAGTAAAGAGAGATTCGCAATCCCGCCGATGTTCAGCACCATGCGACGTTCGGTGGCATCCATCATCAAGGCCTGATGGAAGGCCGGCACCAGCGGTGCGCCCTGCCCGCCCAGCGCCATATCACGCCGCCTGAAATCCCCCACGACCGTAATGCCGGTCGCGGCAACTATCTGATTGTGATCGCCAATTTGCAGCGTATTCGGCGCTGCGCTCTGCGGCTCATGCCATACGGTTTGCCCGTGACAGCCGATCGCCGTGATATCGCCAACTTCAAGGGATTCACGGCGCATCAGGGTCAATACCGCCTCAGCAAACAGCTGCCCCAGCCGCGTATCAAGCTGCCCTAACTGCGACAGCGTCAGGGCCTGTCCCTGGCAAATGGCCAGAATAGCCTGACGCAAATCCGGTGGCATGGGATGACAGTAGCTGGCCTGCTGAGCCACCATATTTTCGTCAATGGCCGCCAGAACCACATCCACACCATCAAGACTGGTGCCCGACATCACGCCGATGTAGCGTCCTGATTTCATAGCCGTTCCTTTTCATTAAGGTGAAAATGGTGTTACGCGCGTTAAGCCTGACAAAAAATTGCGGTTAAATCCATGATTAATTTGTTTTTAATCAATAAATTGCCTGTGAGTTAACGCCTTAGAAATTTTTTTCTCATCGATTGAATCATTGTTAAAATTTAACGGTCTATGCTGGCGTCAGCCATGTTTTATACCGGCAAAGGTCAATTCTCCAGTTTTCTGTCTTATACTGTTTACAGGATTTCGCGAGAGATAGGCGCATTCTTGAATAAAGGAGTTTTCAAATGATTAAGCGTGTAATTGTGGTCGCTTTGACTGGAGTGATGCTTGCAGGTTGTAGCAATACCGATACGTTGTCGGGCGATACCTACAGCGCCAGTGAAGCCAAACAGGTCCAGAGCGTTTCATACGGTACCTTAGTGTCCGTACGTCCGGTTAAAATTCAGGGCGGCGATGACAGCAATATCATTGGCGCTATCGGTGGTGCCGTACTGGGTGGATTCCTGGGCAACACGATTGGCGGCGGTGCGGGACGCAGCCTGGCAACAGCCGGCGGGGCCGTACTGGGTGGCGTTGCGGGCCAGGGCGTGCAAGGTGCGATGAACAAAACAGACGGTGTTGAACTGGAAATCCGCAAGGATGACGGCAACACCATTATGGTGGTGCAGAAACAGGCCGCCAGCCGTTACTCTGTAGGACAGCGCGTAGCGATGGCGACCGATGGCAGCCAGGTCACCGTTTCTCCACGCTAATACAGTCACCCACCGACGCCGGTGACGGGCACTGTGCGTCGGTATTACTTTTCTTTGTTCTGTAGTTCGAGAATATTCTTCTCAAGGCGCGCAATCAGCGACACCATCTGATTGATCTCATCGCGGCTGATACCGGTGAGAATATCGTCACGGGTAATGTCAATCACGTGTTCGACCTGCTGAATAACCGGCTCGGCCTGTTGTGTGAGCTTAATGCGTTTGGCTCGGCGGTCATGTGCGCAGGTGGTTCGGGTAATCAGCCCTTTTTCTTCAAGCTGATCTAAGGTTCTGACCAGCGAAGGTTGTTCGATACCGATGGCTTTGGCTAACTGAATTTGTGACTGCTCAGGCGGTAACTGATGGATATTGTGCAGCGTAACCCAATGCGTTTGGGTTAAATCGAGTGGCTTCAGGCGTTGATCGATCAGAGCCCGCCAGATGCGCACCAGTCTGGACAGGTCCGTTCCGAGTGGGGTATCCATGTTATCTCCTTATAATTAGTCGGCTAGCTATCAGGCTGCATTGTATAGTATTTTGCAAGCCGGAAGTTAAATTACTAATCACTAAGTAGACAGTTTCGGCTGAAAATATTTCACTAACCTGTTCCAGAGTGCATCCCCATAATGGATATCATCAGCAACGGATTTCTCAGTGTTCACCCACTTACGGAACTGATTTTCGGTGCGTCACTTTACTTTCCTCCCCTGTTTAAAGCGGTGCTGGCCGGTTTTTTTCTCTGGCTGCTGATTCACCCACTGCTGCGCGGCTGGCTCGCCTCTGGCGACGTCTGGCATCCCACACTGTTTGATCTTTCCTTATTTGTGCTGTGCGTGACGGCCTCACTCTGGCTGATGGATCACGGATGAAAACGATGAAATTTTCCGGATTAAAGTACTTTTCAACGCTGATTGTTTTTACCCTTGCGCTGCTCAGTGCCTGGTGCGCCTGGAATTACTACATGCAGTCGCCCTGGACACGAGATGGAAAAGTGCGTGCCGAGTTAGTGGATATCACGCCGCAGATTTCAGGACGCATTGTGGCATTGAAGGTGACAGATAATCAGTTTGTTCACAAAGGCGAAACGTTGTTGACGCTGGACCCCGTCCCCTGGCAAATCGATCTGAATAAAGCCGATGCGCAGCTTAGCCAGGCAAAAGCCGATCTCGCTAAAGCGCAAAACGAGTTCAGCAGGCGAAGCCGGCTGCCGCGCAATACCATTTCAGGTGAAGATCTGGATGTTGCCCGTCTGAACGCCGATGCCGCACTGGCCAGCGTGAAGGCGGCACAGGCACAGCGTGATCAGGCGCAATGGAACTTGCAGCAAACCACCCTCACCGCCCCCACGGACGGTTGGGTGAGTAATTTAACCCTGCGCCCTGGCAACTACGCCAGCGCCGGTACGCCGCTTTTTGCCCTGGTCGACAGCCACTCTTACTACGTCGTCGGCTACTTTGAAGAAACCAAGCTGCGCCACATTCATCCTGGCGCCGCTGCCAACGTGGTGCTTTACAGCAGCGGCGCGCAGTTGACCGGTCAGGTAGAAAGCATCGGGCGGGCTATCTACGATCAAAGCCTGGAGGCGGATAACGGTTTACTGCCGGATATTAAACCGAACGTGCCCTGGGTTCGTCTGGCGCAACGTGTCCCTGTCCGTATCCGCCTCACATCGCTTCCCGATCGCGCGCTGTTGATCGCCGGTACAACCTGCACGATTACGATAGCACCATGAATCTCAACGGGCTGGCCTGGGGAAACCTTCCCTGGGTAAAGGCGGATCGCAATCAATGGCGCTATGCGTTACGCAATGCAGGCGCGATGTGCCTTGCGCTGAGCATTGCCTATGGTTTGAACCTGGACGAGCCTTACTGGGCCATGACCTCAGCAGCAGTGGTAAGTTTTCCTACCCTTGGCGGCGTGATCAGTAAAAGCCTGGGCCGCATCGTGGGCAGCCTGTTGGGGGCGGCCGCTGCGCTGTTGATTGCCGGCCATACGTTAAACGAGCCTTGGCTGTTCACCCTGTATATTGCCGGCTGGCTGGCGCTGTGCACCTGGGTGGCAAACCACTATCAAAACAATGTGGCCTATGGTTTTTCGCTGGCGGGTTATACCGCAGCCATTATTGCCTTCAGCTGTGTCAACCTGACGGACATCACCAGCCTGTGGGAGATTGCTCAGGCGCGGGTATGTGAAGTGATTTCCGGGCTGCTGTGCGCGGGCTTTATGATGATGCTCTTACCCAGCACCTCTGACGGCGATGCACTCATCCACGCGCTAAAACAGATGCACGCCCGCCTGCTGGAACATGCCACGCGCCTGCTGCAGGACACCCGTAATGACGAGATACGCAGCGCCCATGAAACGGTGATTGGTCAGATCCTGACCATGAACTTATTACGCATCCAGGCCTTCTGGAGCCATTATCGCTTTCGCCGCCAGAATAACGTGCTGAATTACATCCTGCATCAGCAGCTGAGACTGACCAGCGTGCTGTCCAGTCTTCGTCGTATGCTGCTGAACTGGCCCGATGCACCTGAGGCGCTGTTTGAGGTACTGAAGTCTATCATGCAGGAACTGGCCAAACCCGACTGCAATAAGTATCGGCTCGCGGCGTTGTTGCGCACGATTACGCCTGCCAGCGAAGGGGATTATCGACAGCGGGCGTTCTGTCAGCGGCTGCGCTACTTCTGCTGGATGTACCTCAACGTATTGCGCTGGATACGACTGCTGGAGCACGCCGAGGCGGATACCCGCTTTCAACCACCGGCCGTATCGGCGCTGGCCAGTGAGAGCGATAGCGCAGAGGCAGGCTGGAGTGCACTGCGCACTTTTACTGTCGTGGTCGCGGGTTGCGCATTCTGGATTACGACGCAGTGGTCTTCGGGCGCATCGGCGCTCACCTTCACGGCGATCGCCTGCGTGCTTTACGCCTCGGCTCCCTCACCCACAGGCAGCATTACGTTATTACTGAAAACGCTGTTGTGGCTGTTTGCATTTAGCTTTGTGTTTAAATTCGGGCTGATGGTGCAGTTTAATCAACTATGGCAACTGCTGGCGGTGTTATTTCCGTTGTTGCTGACCCTGCAACTGTTCCGGGTGCAGCAGAAACAGCGGGCCGCCATGTGGGGACAGTTTATTGTTTTTCTGGGATCGTTTCTGGCCGTGACCAATCCACCAGACTGGGACTATCAAACGTTCTTTGACGGCAATATCGCCAAAATTTGCGGCGTACTGCTCGCCTGGCTGGCGTTTCAGCTGCTGCGCCCCAGTTCGGATAGCCGCCGCAGCCGACGCCATATTCAGTCTCTGCGCATGGCTTTTCTCGATCAGCTTCGCCCCCGGCCCCATTTGAGTCAAAACCGCTTCGAGTCGCTGATCTATCACAAGATCGGCCAGCTCAGCAGCAGTCGGGATGAAAAAGCGCGCGTCTGGCTACTGCGCTGGGGCGTGGTTTTGCTCAACTGCTCACACCTCGTCTGGCAGCTGCGCGACTGGCCCACCGAATCCGCAGTACTGAATCAGTATCGCGTGCGCGCGATGCAGGATCTGCAACATGTGATGAGCCTTCGCGGTGTTCAGCACCGGCAACTTGATGCGGCACTGGATGCGCTACAGACGATGACAGATGAAACGATCAGGGAAAATACCCGGGAAGCCGAAACGCTTGCCGGATTGTTGTGGCGCTTACGTTGTTCGCTGGAACAGCTGAAACAGGCCATTCCCGACTGACTACTGACAGTACTGCTGATGCTGGCGGTTAAAATCATCCTGCAGTTGCTGTACCGTTTTTTGTCCTTCGAATCGCGTCTTATCCGCCTCAGAAACCGGCTCAATAACCAGCGCTTTTTCATCCGGGGAGAAAATAAAGCGCCGGGAAATGAAGGTGCCAGTGAAGCTTTTCCCCGTGATGCCGCCGCAAATCATCACCGTATTGTGGTGATAGATCGTGGTATCTGTGAAATTGGTTTCCGTGGCGCTACGCAAAACATTTTGGCAATGCGATGCTTCAAGTTTTTGCACCACGTCCCGACTCAGCCGCTCACGGCCCTTCGCGATATGTTCACACCGAATCCGTGCAGGATTGGTATCAATGGTACGCTGAAGCTCTCGCCCGGTTTCGGTTACCAACTGCGTATCATTGGGTTTATCACAGCCTGCCAGCAGCAGGCACAGTAACCATGCGCCCTTCCATTTCATTTACCCTGCTCCTCAGGTTGTCAGGCTTTATGACGGGAATCAGTATCATAGGGGGGAATGAAGGCATGATGCTACAACAAATCTTCAACGTACGAAAAGCCATGCTGGCGGCAACCGATGCCGCCAGACTGTCTGATCAGATTACGCCGCAGGCAAAGCGGGCCCCGCCGCCGCCTAGCGGTTTCGGGTGATCCGCGTGATTATCGCCGCCCACGTGAACCATCAGTGCCTTGCCTTTTATCTCACTCAGGTTTTTGATCCGGGGTGCCAGCACGGGATAGCTGGCCTTGCCCTGGTCATCCACGTAGAGCGCTGGCAGGTCCCCTAAGTGACCTTCACCGTAGGGTCCGAGATGTTTACCGGTATTATCCGGGTCCAGATGACCACCCGCCGCGCCCGCGGCCACCGTTTTCCCCTCTGATTCACCTGGTTCACAGCTGCCTTTCGCATGGACATGGAAGCCGTGGATGCCCGGTTTTAGCCCCGCCAGCATGGGCGTAAACTGCAAACCATATTGCGTTTCTTCGATCTTCACCGTGCCAACAGATTTGCCGATACCCTGCGGCGACACCTCATGAATCGTCACCTCTTCACTGGCGGCCTGGGCTGCGCCGCAGGTTAACAGCGTCAACAACGCGATAGTTTTCACTTTCATTGTGGCTCCTTAGTGCTCTGGGTTCAGCTTAAGCCTGGCCTCAGTGCGCAAAGATTGCCGCAAATTGACGAATGTTTACGCTCAGGGTACGTCGTAGCCCAGCGCTGCTTTACGAATACGGAACCACTGTTGGCGACTGAGCGACAGATCCACGGCCCCCGCCGCCTCGGTGACGCGCTGGGTTTTGCCGGAGCCGATGATAGGTAACGGCTTGCTCGGCAGGCGCATCACCCACGCGTAGACAACCTGTTCCAGACTGGATGCGCCTGTCTCCTCTCGGACCCGCGCCAGCTCGTCACGTAACGGCTGGAAATGGGGATCGCTGAACAGACGTCCGCCCCCGAGACAGGACCATGCCATAGGGCGCAGGCGCTGCTGCTGGCAGTGATCCAGCGAACCATCCAGCAGCACGTTTTGCTGAACGGGAGAGATTTCAAGTTGATTAGTGACCAGGCTAAAAGGCAGACGCGACTGCAACAGGGCAAACTGCGCAGGTGTAAAATTGGACACGCCGAAATGAAGCACTTTACCGGCCTGATGCAGTTGAAGAAACGCATCGGCAATGTCATCGGCGTCCATAAGGGGATCGGGCCGATGAATCAACAGGAGGTCGAGATAATCGGTGTGAAAAGCCTGCAGCGAACGCTCTGCGCTGGCAAGAATGTGTGCGGTATCGGTGATGTAATGGCCAATCTGATGTTCGGGTTTGGCGCGCGTCGCAATGCCGCATTTCGTGACAATCTGAAGCCGCTGGCGCAGCGAGGGTGCCTGTTTTAATGCTTCACCAAACGCCGCCTCGCAACGGTAATCACCATAAATATCAGCATGATCGACCGTGGAAATTCCCAGTGAAAGATGGTGTTCAATAAAGGCGACCCGTTGCTGTGGCGTCATGTCCCACTCCATCAGGCGCCAGTAGCCCATAATCAGCGGGGAAAAGTGGGGGCCCTGTGGCGCAATAGCTTGCGGTTGTAACATCGTGTTCTCCCTTTGACACAAAAGCGGCTGGTTGTCTGTCAGGGAGTATAACGGAAATCGTGCGGGGGTCAGAACAAGGTCGGTTGCTGGGGTTCCTGAGGCTCATCCTTATGCTGCTGACGCAGCATACGCAGGCGGCGCTGATGGCAAAGGCGCAGCACGTCACGTTTCTGGCTGTCGGTATAGCGCATCCAGTTAAAACGCTCGTCGCGGCTGCGCAGGCAACCGAGACAATAGCCACGTGAATCTGTCTGACAAATACTCCGGCATGGACTGGGAACCGGAAAAAACTCAAGCTGCTCTGCCACAACTGCCCCCGCTAAAACGTGCATCCCTCTATTGAAGACAGACTGGTGCGATTGTGCAAGAAATAATCACAACAAGGACGATTTATTCACTTTCAATACGTGATGATTTAACACTCTGTGCCTGTCCCGCGATTAAAATTTGCATTAGACCGATTGGTCTACCAGGATAAAGCCCATGAACAAGATGCCACAACGTCATGAAACACGTGAACACCTGCTGATAACGGGCGAGAAGCTTTGCCTGCAGCGCGGATTTACCGCCATGGGGCTGAGTCAGCTGCTGACACAGGCGGCCATTCCGAAAGGGTCGTTTTATTACTATTTCCCGTCAAAAGAAGCGTTTGGCGTTGCCCTGCTTGAGCGCTACTTTGTCCGCTACCTGCATGAGGTAGAGCAACAGTTGTCTCAGCCAGCGGGCACGGTGAGAGAACGATTGTTAGACCATTTCAGACATGCGCTTGCGGTGTTTGAACAACAGGGGCACATCGTCGGTTGTCTGAGTGTGAAACTGTCGGCTGAAGTTTGTGACCTGTCTGAACCCATGCGCGGTGCCCTGCAGCACGGTGCCAGTCATGTTATCGCGGCTTATAGCCGCGCCTTAACGACGGCACAGCAGGAAGAAGGACTGATATTGCCGCATCCGCCTGAACAGCTGGCAGAGCTACTCTATGTCTTGTGGCTCGGTGCCAGTTTGCAAAGCAAGCTTTCCCGTAAGGCACAGCCCCTGCGGCTGGCGTTTATTACCATCGAACAGTGGCTGAAAGCGCCACTGGTTTAAAAAAACCACAATTTGTAGACGACCGGTCTACTTAAAAGGAGTTGTTATGGCGAGTACTCAGCTGTTTCGTCCGCTAAAAGTTGGCGCAATTACCGTGCCTAATCGTGTCTTTATGGCCCCGCTGACGCGCTTGCGTAGCATTGAGCCAGGCGATATCCCGACGCCGTTGATGGCCGAATACTATCGTCAGCGCGCCGGGGCGGGCCTGATTATTACCGAAGCGACCCAGATTTCTTTCCAGGCCAAAGGCTATGCGGGTGCGCCGGGTTTGCACACCCAGCAGCAAATCGCCGCGTGGAAAAATATCAACGAAGGTATCCACCAGGCAGGCGGACACAGTGCCGTACAGCTGTGGCACACCGGCCGTATTTCACACAACAGCGTCCAGCCGGAAGGTAAAGCGCCGGTTGCGCCTTCGGCGATTCCCGCAGGCACACGCACTTCCCTGCGTGCCGAAGACGGCAGCGTGTATCGCGAAGATACCTCAGTGCCGCGCGAACTGAGCATCAGTGAAATTCAGCAAATCGTTGCCGATTTTGGTCAGGCCGCTGCCAATGCGCGGGAAGCAGACTTCGACATGCTGGAACTGCACTCCGCTCACGGCTATCTGATGCACCAGTTCCTGTCACCGTCCTCGAATCAGCGTACCGATGAGTACGGCGGCAGCGTTGAGAAACGCGGACGTTTTGCGCTTGAAGTGGTCGATGCCGCGATTGCCAACTGGTCAGCGGATCGTGTTGGTATCCGTGTCTCTCCTGTCGGCAGCTTCCAGAACCTGGATAATGGCCCGAACGAAGAAGAAGATGCACTGTGGTACATCGCTGAACTGGCGAAACGCAAGATTGCCTATCTGCATATGTCAGAACCTGACTGGGCAGGCGGTACACCTTACAGCGACGCCTTCCGTCAGAAAGTCCGTGATACCTTCCCGGGCGTAATTATTGGCGCTGGCGCTTACACCGTTGAGAAAGCGGATGATCTTATCAGCCGCGGCTTGATCGATGCCGTTGCCTTTGGTCGGGATTACATCGCTAACCCGGATCTGGCCCAGCGTTTACAACAAGATGCACCACTGAATCCACAGCGTCCCGAATCCTTCTACGGTGGCGGCGCTGAAGGCTATACTGACTATCCTGCACTGTAAAACGCAGGCAGCCGTGAGTCTTTCACGGCTGCGGTTATTCTTTGGCGATTATCGTCGCTATACTGAGTGTTTGTGTCATCCGGGGATGACGTTTTTCAAAAGAGGAAGCTATGCGTTTACTTCATACCATGCTGCGCGTTGGCGATTTGCAACGCTCCATTGATTTTTACACTCGCGTGCTGGGCATGCGCCTGCTGCGCCAAAGCGAAAACGCTGAATATAAATATACCCTGGCGTTTGTGGGCTACACCGAAGAGAGCGAAGGTGCCGTTATTGAGCTGACCTACAACTGGGGCGTTGACAGCTACGATCTCGGTAACGCTTATGGTCACATCGCGTTGGGCGTTGATGATGTTGCCGCAACCTGCGAGCGCATCCGTAACGACGGCGGTAACGTGACGCGTGAAGCCGGCCCGGTCAAAGGTGGCACCACGATCATTGCCTTTGTTGAAGATCCAGACGGTTATAAAATCGAACTGATCGAAAATAAACATGCCGGACACGGCCTCGGCAGCTAAGCCGTCAACATCAGCCCGCGCAACGCGGGCTGATTCTTGCTTCCCTTACCTGTACCTGCTGCAGACGGGGCGCTTTTTTGGCATACTACGCGCTGCCCTTTTTCTGCAATGAGATCCTGATGTCTGAATCGTCTTCCCCCAACGCACTCAATCAACGCTTTCGTGGTTTCTATCCCGTGGTTATCGATGTGGAAACGGCGGGCTTCAATGCGCAAACCGATGCGCTGCTGGAAGTCGCGGCCATTACGCTGAAAATGGATGACGAGGGTTGGCTTCATCACGACCAGACACTGCATTTTCATGTTGAACCTTTTGTCGGCGCTCTGCTGCATCCGGAAGCCCTTGCCTTTACCGGCATCGATCCCAGCAATCCGTTACGGGGCGCGGTGAGCGAATACGAAGCCTTGCATGCCATTTTTAAACTGGTGCGCAAAGGCATTAAAGATACCGGGTGCAATCGCGCGATCATGGTGGCGCATAATGCCACCTTCGATCTTAATTTTATGAATGCCGCCGCCGAACGCGCCAGCCTGAAACGGAATCCGTTTCATCCTTTTGCCACTTTCGACACGGCCGCTCTGAGCGGGTTAGTGCTGGGTCAGACGGTACTGGCCAAAGCCTGCAAAGCGGCCGGGATGGAATTTGACAGCAGTCAGGCGCACTCTGCGCTGTATGACACGCAGCAAACGGCCACGCTGTTCTGCGAACTGGTCAATCGCTGGAAACGTCTGGGAGGCTGGCCGCTGGCTCTAGCGGAAGAGGCAACAGAAGATCAGGGCGCGGCGGAGTAAACGCCCGTTAAACGAAGAAAAGGCCGACGATGTCGGCCTTTTTTATTATTCCGCTTCTTTAAACTTCTCAGCGGTTTCTTTGACCAGCGGTTGTAATTCACCACGCTGGAACATCTCAACAATAATGTCACAGCCGCCAACCAGTTCGCCATCGACCCACAGCTGAGGGAAGGTTGGCCAGTTAGCATACTTTGGCAGCTCTGCGCGAATATCCGGGTTCTGCAGAATATCCACGTAAGCGAAGCGCTCACCACAGGCAGACAGCGCCTGAACCGCCTGGGCAGAGAAACCGCAACTTGGCAGTTTCGGCGAACCTTTCATGTACAGCAGGATCGGGTTTTCTGCGATCTGGCGCTGAATTTTTTCTACAGTACTCATTATTGCCTTCCTTAATTCGTCACTTCGTGTTTCTTTATTGTAGCGACTTCCCTTCAGGACTGAAAATGAGATTTTCTTCCCGTTAGGGCAAACCGCCATGTTTGTTAAGTCCGCTTGCGCGCTATCCACCCGCTCATCGGGATCCAAAAGGTGAATGCATTAATAATTTGCAATAATTTTGCTGAGTTAACCTGCTGAAATTGCTTATTTATGCCTGCTTTTTACCCAAGTTATTAATTAATAAAAAAAGGACTTACTGTTTTAAAAAAAACTGGACTAGAATGTCTTCGGCGCTGATCGTTGATCAGATTTTTCTTAACCTTGTCAGATATCTGTTGAACCTGACAGCTTAACCAGTAAACGGACTATGCGTTCAATTATTACGCTTCTTATTCTGGCTTTTGCGCAACTGTTCTTTAACGTCGCCTCTGCATCACCGCAGGCGCCGGTTAAGGCCAGCTTGCATAAGGTAGAGAAAAAAAGTGCGCGCGAAGATGAGCGGCGCAAGCGACGCACGGTTAAAGCGTCGGCGAAAAAAAGCCGTTCCTCCGCAGAGCAGAAATCCAGCAAAACGCTTAAAACCAGTAAAAATCCCTCTCACGCGGTTGCCTCTCACAAAACCCTGACCAAAGCGACTGATTCACACAAGAAGCTCACCAAAAAAGTGGCCGCCAACGCCACCAGCAAGAAACGCTATGGTCATCAACGCGCGGTGAAGGTGGCGAAAGCGGACAGCAAGGATACCGGCACCATCAAAATGAGCAACGCACACCGTCAGCGCTATCAAAAAGCACGTGAAACGGCGATGGCGAAACTGATGGGACAGCTGGGCAAGCGCTACCAGTGGGGCGGAAAATCGCCGCATACCGGTTTCGACTGCAGCGGCCTGGTGTGGTACGCCTACAAAGATGTGGTGAAATTTAAAATTCCGCGTACTGCAAATGAAATGTATCACCTGCGGGATGCCGCGCCGGTGAATCGGGAAGCGCTGGAGAAAGGCGATCTGGTGTTTTTCCGCATCAACGGACGTGGCACGGCCGACCACGTGGGTGTTTACCTGGGTAACGGTAAATTTATTCAGTCACCGCGTACCGGAAAGGACATTCAAATCAGTGCGTTAAGCGAAGATTACTGGCAGCGCCACTATATTGGTGCGCGTCGCGTCATGACGCCAAAAACCGTTCGCTAAACGTCACTCCTCCGTCATACCGACGGAACGCAGCCGGGACAGGGAAACCTTCCCGGCTTTTTTATTAGTTCAGAATGGCGGTAAAGCTGAACGCAATAATCATCAACAGTGCAGCCGCCGTGGTCATCAATGACAGTTTCAGATCGGTACTCATCACAACTCCTTAGGCACAATTTTAGTAGGGGTTAAGCATTTTCCCACACGCGTGGGTAAAAATCTCGTTTTATCCGTGCAGCCTTGTTAGAATCCCCTCTTTGTTGCGCAACAGCGCGCAACATCGGTTGCGTCAGCACCCTTTTCAACCGTTATTTCCTGCCCCGATGCCCCATAACCGGTCAGAAAAACGATTTTTTTGCAGAAATAACCGTCCGCTGACGCAAACGTTTAACAACATGCTTATCAACAGGTTAGATAAGCCCGGGAGTTCGATTTTCATGGCAACAATTAAAGATGTGGCGAAACGTGCAGGCGTCTCTACCACAACCGTTTCTCACGTCATCAATAAGACGCGCTTTGTCGCAGAAGATACCCGCGAAGCGGTCTGGGAAGCGATTCGGGAATTACATTATTCACCCAGCGCCGTAGCACGCAGCCTGAAGGTGAATCACACCAAAACGCTGGGCCTTTTGGCCACCTCCAGCGAGGCGCCCTATTTCGCTGAAATTATTGAAGCCGTGGAGAATCACTGCTTTGATAAAGGCTACACCCTGATTTTAGGCAACGCGCATAACGACCTGCAAAAACAGCGTGCCTACCTCTCGATGATGGCGCAGAAGCGCGTCGATGGGCTGCTGGTCATGTGTTCTGAGTACCCGGATGATTTGCTGCAAATGCTGGAAGCCAACCGCAATATTCCCATGGTGGTCATGGACTGGGGCGAATCCCGTGCCGATTTTACTGACACGGTGCTGGATAATGCGTTTCAGGGCGGTTATCTGGCCGGCCGCTACCTCATCGAACGCGGGCATCGCGATATTGGTGCCATTCCAGGGCAAATGGAACGTAACACCGGTGGTGGCCGTCATGCCGGTTTCCTCAAGGCGCTGGAAGAAGCCGGAATTCAGCCGCGTTCAGAGTGGATTGTGCAGGGCGATTTCGAGCCTGAATCCGGGTATCAGGCTATGCAGCAAATTCTGTCGCAGAAGCAGCGCCCAAGCGCGGTGTTCTGCGGTGGCGATATTATGGCCATGGGCGCTATCTGTGCCGCCGATGAAATGGGCCTGCGCGTCCCGCAGGATATTTCGGTGATTGGCTACGATAATGTGCGCAACGCACGCTATTTCACGCCTGCACTGACTACCGTGCACCAGCCAAAAGCGCAACTGGGGGAGAAGGCTCTGGAGATGCTGCTGGACCGCATTACCAGCAAGCGTGAAGAGTCGCAAACCATCGAAGTGCATCCGACACTGATTGAGCGACGCTCTGTAGGCTACGGTCCCTATCGCGACTACCGTCGCTAATCCTCGCTCAACCACTCCTGATTGAGCGTTTGCGCATCACCCAGGTAATTGAGCAACCAGCCCAATGCCGGTGATGCGCGATCTTCCGCCCAACTGACGCAGCAGGGACTTTCTGGAAAAGGCTGGGGCAAGTTAAGTTCGGTCACTTCGCCGCTGTCCAGTAGCGGGCGGGCTAAGTGCCCCGGCACCATTGCGACGCACAGCCCGGACCGGACGCAGTCCAGCCCGGTCTGCCATTCAGGCACCACCAGTCGGCGTTGATTATCCAGAGCCCAGGTCATACGGCGCGGTAACGCACGCGAGGTGTCTTCCAGCACCAGCGAAGGCCAGTTGCGCAACGCCTCATCATCCAGCCGGGCGACCTGGGTTAACGGATGTTCCCGCGCGACGATGCAGCGCCAGTTCAGGGTTCCCATATCGCGGAAAGCAAACCGCCCGCCCACCGGAATCGCCTGAGTCGCGCCTATTGCGACCTCGACTCTTCCGTCAGCCAGCGCATCCCATACGCCGTTAAACACTTCATAACTGATGTGAAGCTCCATATCCGGAAAGTGGCGGTAGAAATCCCTGACGAACTGACGGGTTCGGTGCGGTTTCACAATGCAGTCCACCGCAATCGCGATTTGCCCTCGCCAGCCGTTGGCCAGTTGTTGGCACTGACGGCGCGTGGCATCCATTTTTTTGATGACGCTGCGGCCTTCTCGCACAAAATGTTCGCCCGCAGGTGTCAAAACAACCTCCCGGTGCTGCCGTTCAAACAGCGGTACCGCCAGCCAGGTTTCAAGCTGGCGAACGGTATAGCTGATGGCAGAAGGTACACGGTGCAACTCCTGGGCCGCAGCACTGAAACTGCCGCCACGCGCGACCGCATCAACCACTTCAAGCGCATATTCAGACCACATATCCTGCCTTTAAATTTTTTAACAGCAACAGGCAAATTTTACCGTTTCACAGTATGAAGTACAGCTTTTACACTGCCCCGCGTTTATCCTGCAAAAAATGAGAATCAGATGTCAGCTTCTAAAGGATTCATTCCCTATCTTGCCGTGCTCAGTATGCTGGGCTTTCTGGCCACCGATATGTACCTGCCCGCCTTCGGGGCCATGCAGCAAAGTTTTAACACCTCCGCCGGGATGATCAGCGCCAGTATGAGCCTGTTCCTGGCGGGTTTTGCCTGTGGTCAGCTGGTATGGGGACCGCTGTCAGATCGTATTGGCCGCAAACCGGTATTGCTGGCAGGACTGAGCCTGTTTGCGCTGGGTTGTGCGGGGATGCTGTGGGTGGACGACGTCGTACTAATGCTGGTGCTGCGCTTCATTCAGGCCATCGGCGTGTGCGCGGCTGCCGTGAGCTGGCAGGCCCTGGTGGTCGATCGCTATCCTCAGTCGCGCGCGAATAAAGTCTTTGCCACTATTATGCCGCTGGTCGCGCTGTCTCCTGCGCTGGCCCCGCTGCTGGGAGCCTGGCTGATTAGCCATTTTCACTGGCGCTCAATTTTTGTCGTTCTGACCGCGATTGCCGCAGCCCTGATCTTGATTACGCTGCGCCTGCCATCGGTACAAACAGCCCGCCGCCCGGCCCCGTCACAGCCCGGTTTTATGACGCTGCTGCGTTCACGCGTCTACAGCGGTAACGTCCTGATGTATTCTGCCTGCTCGGCCAGCTTTTTTGCCTGGTTGACCGGATCACCGTTTATTCTGGCAGCGATTGGCCTGTCGCCTGCTGATATCGGCTTAAGCTATATTCCGCAGACCATTGCTTTCTTAGTCGGCGGTTTTGGCTGCCGTGCGCTCCTTAACCGTTTCAAAGGGGCGCAGTTGCTGCCATGGCTGCTCATCGTCTATAGCCTTAGCGTACTGGCCCTGTTTGCCGTCGCCCTGTCAGGCTCGGTTTCACTCACCGCTTTGCTGGTGCCGTTTTGCGGCATGGCGCTGGCGAACGGGGCGATTTATCCCATCGTCGTATCCAGTGCACTTCTGCCCTTCCCCCATGCGACCGGCAGAGCCGCCGCCCTGCAGAACACGCTGCAGCTGGGCCTGTGCTTTGTCGCCAGCCTGGCCGTCTCGGCGGGCCTGACCCAGGCGCTGTTCACCACAACGCTCATCATGGCGGTGACGATTGTACTGGCGCTGGCAGGCTATCAGATGCAGCGCCGCACCGGCGCACAAACTGATATTGCCTCAACGGCACATCCCTGCCAGGATAATAACTGAGGCAACGACTTTTGTCGTCTGAGTGATCAACACGTGACGGGCCCGCCAGCGCCTCCTGTGCCGGGCCCTGATTCGCCGTACCATCATAATAACAATGTTTGACGCAGCCTCATCGCTGTGAAGGTGTCTTTGTGGGCAAATGCACTCTGCTGGCCCCTGCATTGCACCCTTTCTCTGTACGCTTAAGGTTGTCTGGCGCAAGGCGTCATCTGTGACTTTTCTCATAATCCTGAGAAACGGCTCCTGCTCTTTCTCAGGTTCTGACAGTTCTGGTGATGGAGTGGCTATGAGTTCAACATGTGTAGCAGAAGTGAATATCGAACGAAACCATTGGTACCGTATCGTTCATGAGTTATTGCAAAAAGCAGACATCGAAATCAACGGTTCCCGCCCATGGGACATTCAGGTTAAACATCCCGATTTTTTTAAACGCGTCCTGCAAAAGGGCTCCCTGGGGCTGGGCGAAAGTTATATGGACGGCTGGTGGGAGTGCGAAAGGCTGGATATGTTTTTTCATCGGGCGTTGAAACATAAGCTTGATGAGCAGCTTCCTCATCACGTGCAGGATATCGTGCGCATTGCGCTGGCCCGCCTGGTTAACCTGCAGTCGAAAAAACGGGCCTGGCAAGTCGGCAAAGCGCACTATGATCTGGGTAATGACCTTTTTACCCTGATGCTCGATCCTTACATGCAATACTCCTGCGGCTACTGGAAAGACGCCACGACGCTTGAGGCGGCACAGGAAGCCAAACTGGACATGATCTGTCGCAAGCTGCAACTGAAACCCGGTATGACCTTGCTGGATATTGGCTGTGGCTGGGGCGGTCTGGCGGCTTATGCAGCAAGAAACTATGGCGTCAGCGTACAGGGCGTGACGATCTCTGCAGAACAACAAAAGCTGGCGCAGCAACGCTGCGAAGGGCTGGATGTCACTATCCTGCTTCAGGATTATCGCGATCTGAATCAGCAGTTTGACCGCATCGTCTCGGTGGGGATGTTCGAACACGTGGGGCCGAAAAACTACCCAACCTACTTTGCCACGGTCAATCGCAACCTCAAGCCGGACGGGATTTTTCTGCTGCATACCATTGGCGCGCTCAAAACGGATATGCACGTCGATCCGTGGATCGGCAAGTATATTTTCCCGAATGGCTGCCTGCCTTCTTTACGCCATATTGCCGACGTCAGCGAACCGCATTTCATTATGGAAGACTGGCACAACTTCGGCGCTGACTACGACACCACGCTGATGGCCTGGCATGAGCGTTTCCAGCGTGCCTGGCCTGACCTGGCCGGACGTTATGAAGAACGTTTCCGACGCATGTTCTCCTACTACCTGAACGCCTGCGCCGGCGCGTTTCGCGCCCGTGAGATTCAGCTCTGGCAGATTGTCTTCAGCCGTGGCGTTGAGGGTGGATTGCGGGTGGCGCGATGATTGCGCAACGCGCCGTGGCAAGGTCAATACTGTCCGGACCGAACGCGGACGGCAGCCGGTAACCCCGGTTGCCGCGTTATCTGTCTGCCCCCACCTTCGCAGACGGGAAAATCGCGATCTTAAACCGCAGTCCAGGGCTGCAGCACATTCGCGCCGGGCGTCTTCGTCCGGGCGGTTGACACTGCACAGCCGTCAGTCGTCCCGGAAGACCGCGGGCGACACGGCAACCTGCTGGCCTGTGGGGAACGCTTTGGTCACGGCTGACGTTATTTCCCGCTATTCATCCCGATCCGTTTCGGGCTGATCGGCCTGCTCTGCCAGTGCCCTGAGCGCGGCATCTTCACGCTGGGCGAGGACGCGCTCCACCGTGTCCACAATAGCCTGAGTATGGGGATCGATTTCTATGTTAACTCTGTCGCCGAAGGTTTTGGCGCCGAGAGTGGTTCGCTCCAGCGTCTCGGGGATAAGATAAACGCAGAATTTTGTTTTGGTCACGTCGCCTACGGTCAGACTGATACCGTCGATGCCCACAAATCCTTTGTGCAGGATATATTTCATCTGCAAAGGATCCTGAATTTTAAACCAGACTTCGCGGTTGTTTTCAGAGCGGACAATTTTGCAGATTTCAGCCGTGGTCATGATGTGGCCGGACATCAGGTGGCCGCCAATTTCATCGCTGAATTTTGCCGCCCGCTCGATATTCACCACATCGCCCTGCTTGAGATCACCAAGATTGGTCACGCGCAGAGTTTCTTTGATCAGGTCAAAACTCACCAGATCGCCGTTGATTTCGGTGACGGTCAGGCAGCAACCGTTATGGGCAACCGATGCGCCCAGCGCTAAACCCGGCAACAGGTCAGCAGGAAGCCTGGCCACATGGGTGCGAAACAGACCTTTATCTTCAATGGACACGATTTCTGCGGTGCCCTGCACAATACCGGTAAACATAGTCTTTGCCTCTACGAAATTTGTGCCAGTTTAACACAGCCATGCTTAAGTGTTAGGTTTCAACAGCCTGAGAGACAGGCGGCACAAGTCCAAAACGCATTGCGTGACAAAGATTGGAGAAATCGGTCGCGCCAGTTACACTAAGCCCTGCTTCGTCTGAAGCAGTCCTCATTTCTTTATTAATCAGATAAGTCAGGTGTTTACGTGCAGAAGTATTTAACAGAAGCGCGTCAATTGCTGGCCCTCGCGATCCCCGTTATCCTGGCTCAGGTGGCGCAAACCGCGATGGGATTTGTAGATACCATTATGGCCGGCGCCGTCAGCGCCACGGATATGGCCGCCGTTGCTGTTGGCACGTCCATTTGGCTTCCCGCCATCCTGTTTGGTCATGGTGTTTTACTGGCATTGACGCCCACCATTGCGCAACTTAATGGTTCAGGTCGCCGTGAGCGAATCGCTGAACAACTTCGTCAGGGCTTTTGGCTGGCGTTTTTCCTTTCTCTGCTCATCATGCTGGTGCTGTGGAATGCCGGGTATGTTATCCGCTCGATGCATGATATCGATCCGCTGCTGGCAGAAAAGGCCGAGGGCTATCTGCATGCCCTGCTGTTTGGCGCGCCAGGCTACCTGTTTTTTCAGGTTATGCGTAACCAGTGCGAGGGGCTATCCAAAACCAAGCCCGCGATGGTGCTGGGTTTTCTTGGGCTGATGCTGAATATCCCGCTGAACTACATTTTTATCTACGGCCATTTCGGCATGCCGGCGCTGGGCGGCGTAGGCTGTGGCGTGGCGACGGCCTCGGTGTACTGGGCCATGTTCTTCTGCATGCGTTTTTGGGTACGACGAATGCGCAGTATGCGAGACATTCGCGTAGAGAGCCGCTGGTCAGCGCCTTCACGCGTTATCCTGCAACGTCTCACAGGGTTGGGTTTGCCGGTCGCGCTGGCGCTGTTTTTTGAAGTGACCCTGTTTGCCGTGGTGGCCCTGTTAGTCTCGCCGTTGGGGATTGTTAACGTCGCCGGGCACCAGATTGCCCTGAACTTCAGTTCGCTGATGTTTGTCCTGCCGCTGTCGATGGGCGTTGCCGCCACCATTCGCGTTGGCTATCGGCTGGGTCAGGGCTCGACAGAGCAGGCGCGGGTCGCCGCGTGGACCGCGCAGGGCGTTGGCGTAAGCATGGCGGTGATTACGGCCATTTTTACCGTGACCTTTCGCCATCAAATTGCCCAGCTTTATAACGACAATCCCGCGGTGGTCACGCTGGCTGCGCAACTGATGATGCTGGCTGCGATTTACCAGATTTCGGATTCTATTCAGGTGATCGGCAGCGGAATTTTGCGCGGTTATAAAGATACGCGATCGATTTTCTTCATTACCTTTATCGCTTACTGGTTGCTGGGTTTACCTTCTGGTTACATCCTGGCACTGACCGACTGGGTGGTGCCGCGCATGGGGCCAGCAGGCTTCTGGTGTGGATTTATCGTTGGCCTGACGTCGGCCGCCGTTATGATGCTGTGGCGCGTGCGACGTTTGCAGCAGCTTCCTGCGGAATTAATTCTTACGCGCGCGTCTCGCTAACTCGCTGAACGGGCCCGAAAAGGCCCGTTACGTTCAAAAAAACGGCGCATCGCGCAGATGATGTTCATTCATTGGCAAATTTGCGTTTTTCCCCTTGCCAGCCTCTTACGCTGCCGTTAATATTCGTCCCCGCTGTCGCCCTGACAGCGTGTTGCGCTCTTAGCTCAGTTGGTTAGAGCACCACCTTGACATGGTGGGGGTCGATGGTTCGAGTCCATTAGAGCGCACCAAGTGCGTCCGTAGCTCAGTTGGTTAGAGCACCACCTTGACATGGTGGGGGTCGGTGGTTCGAGTCCACTCGGACGCACCAAATTTGATATGCGCTCTTAGCTCAGTTGGTTAGAGCACCACCTTGACATGGTGGGGGTCGATGGTTCGAGTCCATTAGAGCGCACCACTCTTTTTACGTCCTTTCTTCTTTTGCGCAACAACCCTTTTCTTGATTTACATTACCTTTACGTACTGTTTTTCGATTGGTTTTCGCATACTTAGTGATTATACTGGCCGCGTTGTCCTACTTGAAAGGTTTCAGCGACTACGTGCTTATGACGATAATAAAGATTGTTTGCGCAACAACGTCCCGGTGGTTAACCAAGCTAACCACGCAACTTCCCTGCACGCCTGGCCTTCGTCACCTATTCTTATCCTGTACTGCCCTTTTCGATTTCAACCAGAGTTCTCATTTCGGTGCACTGTCATCGAAATCCTGTTTTTCATCCATCACAACTTACAGATAACCCGTCATGAAAAAGACTAAGATCGTTTGTACAATCGGCCCAAAAACCGAATCCGAAGAGATGCTGACTCAGCTGCTTGAAGCAGGCATGAACGTCATGCGTCTTAACTTCTCTCACGGTGACTATGCAGAACACGGTCAGCGTATTACCAACATGCGTGCCGTGACGAAAAAAACCGGCATTCCTGCGGCTATCCTGCTGGATACCAAAGGGCCGGAAATCCGCACCATGAAGCTGGAAGGTGGCAACGATGTGTCACTGAAAGCCGGTCAAACCTTTACCTTTACCACCGACCAGAGCGTGATTGGTAACAACGAGCGTGTTGCCGTGACCTACTCAGGCTTCGCGAACGATCTCAAAATTGGTAACACTGTACTGGTCGACGATGGTCTGATCGGCATGCAGGTCACCGAAGTCACTGAGAACAGCGTTGTGTGTGAAGTGCTGAACAACGGCGATCTGGGCGAAAACAAAGGCGTGAACCTGCCTGGCGTTTCCATCCAGCTGCCTGCCCTGGCAGAGAAAGACAAGCGCGATCTGATTTTTGGTTGTGAGCAAGGCGTGGATTTTGTTGCAGCCTCGTTTATTCGTAAACGCTCAGACGTGCTGGAAATTCGTGAACACCTGAAGCAGCACGGTGGCGAAAACATTCAAATCATCTCCAAGATTGAAAACCAGGAAGGCCTGAATAACTTCGACGAAATTCTCGAAGCCTCTGACGGCATCATGGTTGCGCGTGGCGATCTGGGCGTTGAAATCCCGGTTGAAGAAGTGATCTTCGCGCAGAAGATGATGATTAAAAAATGTAATAAAGCCCGCAAAGTTGTCATCACCGCGACGCAGATGCTGGATTCCATGATCAAGAACCCGCGTCCAACCCGCGCTGAAGCTGGCGACGTGGCTAACGCCATTCTGGATGGAACGGATGCGGTGATGCTGTCTGGCGAGAGCGCGAAAGGCCGCTATCCGCTGGAGTCGGTCACCATCATGGCGACCATCTGTGAGCGTACCGACCGCGTGATGAAGCCACGCATCGACGGACAGAATGACAGCCGTAAGCTGCGCATTACCGAAGCCGTTTGCCGCGGTGCCGTTGAGACAGCCGAGAAACTGGAAGCACCACTGATTGTAGTCGCCACAGAAGGCGGTAAATCAGCCAAGGCCGTGCGTAAGTACTTCCCTAATGCAACCATCCTGGCACTGACCACCAACGCCACCACGGCGCGCCAGTTGATTCTGAGCAAAGGGATCGAGACCCGTATGGTCAGCGAAATTGCCTCTACCGATGATTTCTATCACCTGGGTAAAGAAGCGGCGCTGGAAAGCGGTTTTGCTCAGAAAGGTGATGTTGTTGTGCTGGTTTCAGGTGCGCTGGTACCCAGCGGAACGACCAATACGGCATCGGTACACGTTCTGTAATATCGCGTTTAACGCCTCTTTTTTTAAAAAGCGCCTTCAAAGGCGCTTTTTTATTGTCTTCATAATACAGATTCAGGAAAAAGCCAGCGCGTAATGACAATAAAAATGCGCTGCAAATTAAGGTTAATCCGATTAAATCTCTCTGTTTTAGCTAAATTTTTTTATGTTGTTCTTCAATTCGCTGCTTCTTTGAGCGAACGATCATGTTTAAGCATGTTCTTATCAAAAAATTATTCTCAAGTTAAAAAGCTTTGTGTAATACTTGTAACGCTACATGGAGATTAACTCAATCTAGAGGGTATAAATAATGAATCGTACTAAACTGGTACTGGGCGCGGTAATCCTGGGTTCAACTCTGCTGGCTGGTTGCTCAAGCAACGCTAAAATCGACCAGCTGTCTTCAGACGTTCAGACTCTGAACGCTAAAGTTGACCAGCTGAGCAACGACGTGAACGCAGTGCGTTCTGACGTTCAGGCTGCTAAAGATGACGCAGCTCGCGCTAACCAGCGTCTGGACAACCAGGCTCACTCTTACCGTAAGTAAGAGTTCTGGTTTTAAAAATGGTGCCCTTGTGGCACCATTTTTTTTGTCTGCAGTTCGGGATAACGACGTCCGCCTTACTCGCCCACAGCGCGCTGGGATGACGCAGAGGCCGCAGCCTCATCCTGTATCGGCTCACCCGCACTGACCAGCACAGGCATGCCTGAGCGACGCGTCAGCGTGGCTTTAATCAACGCTCTGTCACTCTTCTCGCTCTTCATAAAGGATCTGAAGTCCGCACTGAGCGCTAACGGAGCCGTTTGCGGATCCTCCTTCTCATTACGTGACAGCGGCTGATGCACCTCAACGTAGCGCTTACCATCAGGTTCAACGCTGAACTTTACCGGTTGGTTAATAATCTGTACCCGCGTCCCTACCGGCACGCTATTGAACAGCGCTTCGATATCCTCGGTACGTAAACGAATACAGCCTGAACTGACGCGCATACCGATACCAAAATTGGCATTGGTGCCGTGGATAAGATACTGGCCTGTTCCACGCGCCATACGCAGCGCATGCAGCCCCATGGGGTTATCCGGGCCTGCTGGCACGACGGCGGGCAGCGTGATGCCCTCTTTGGCATAGCGCTTGCGGATATTCGCCGTGGGCGTCCACGTAGGATTGGGTATTTTCTGGCTGATGCTGGTCACCATAATGGGCGTGACGATCCCCATCTGACCAATGCCAATGGGATACACGATAACCTTGTCTTCGCCCTTTGGATAATAGTACAACCGCAGTTCGGCCAGGTTCACCACAATGCCTTCACGCGGCGTGTCCGGAAGAATCATCTGCAGAGGAATGGTCAACTGGGTGCCCGGTTTCGGTAACCAGGGATCGGTACCGGGGTTCGCTTCCAACATGCCCAGCAGCCCGACCTGATAACGCGCAGCAATCTCTTCAAGAGGACGTTTGTTATCCGGTACCTGGGTCACCACATTCTCACCAATCAGGCGGCTGTCGGCGGGCGGTAACGGGTATTCCGTGGCAAAAACGGGTGCAGAGAGCCCAAAACAGGTCAGCAGCAATGCACCAGCTAAACGCAAAGCAGGTTTCATGCGGTTTTCTCGTCAGATAGTAAAAAGACGCCGGATGGCGTCTTTGAAGTGTATCTTAGCTGAGGTTCTGAGCGGTATGGCGAATTGACTTAATCATCGCTTCCAGCCCCTGCGAACGCGTTGGCGTGAGGTGCTGAACCAGGGCCAGTTCGCTGAACCAGTGGCGCACATCCAGCGCCACAATGTCAGCGGGCTGCAGGTTTTGATAGAGACTAAATACGATAGCTATCAATCCCTTAACAATGGCTGCATCACTGTCACCTTCAAAGCCGATGGTGCCATCTGCCTGCGGTGTCATCTTGATCCACACCTGGCTCTGGCAGCCCGTAATGGCATATTCGGGCTGATGCAGTGTTTCAGATGATTCCGGAAGTTTGGCACCCAATTCAATGATGTAGAGGTACTTCTCTTCCCAGTTGGCGCAACGGTTGAAGTTGCGCACCAGTTTCTCTTTTTCTGGCAACGTCGCCATTAATCACTCCGTTTACTCTGCTCAACCGCCCAGCAGACGATGAATACGCGTCAGGCCGGCCGCCAGGCGATCGACCTCTTCTTCACTGTTGTAGAAGGTGAAGGAAGCACGGCACATCGCCGGCACCTGATAGTGGCGCAGTAACGGCATTGCGCAATGATGTCCGGTGCGAATCGCAATACCGTACTGATCAAGGAAGCTGCCGACGTCAAACGCGTGGTGTTTGCCAAGGTTAAAAGCAATCACGCCTGCGCGCTGCTGCGGACCGTAAATCTGAATATCAGGTACGGATGAGAGTTTATCAAGGGCATAGTTCATCAATGCGGTTTCACGCTGATGAATCGTATCCAGACCCAGCGCCTGCACATAGTCCAGCGCCGCACCCAGCCCAATAATGCCGCCGGTGTTTGGCGTACCGGCCTCAAAACGCCATGGCGCCGTATTCCAGGTGGTGCCGGTTGGCAGCAGGACTTCACCAATCATCGAGCCACCGCCTTCCCATGGCGGCATGGCATCCAGAAGTGCCTTGCGGCCATAAAGTACGCCAATGCCATTCGGGCCATAGAGCTTATGGGCGGAGAAGACATAGAAGTCGCAGTCGATGTCCTGCACGTCAACGGTGTTATGCATCACAGCCTGAGCCCCGTCAATCAGCGTGACGACGCCAGCCGCTCTGGCCTGCGCGACGATCGCTTTCACCGGGTTAACCGTGCCCAGCACGTTTGAAACGTGCGTCACCGCCAGTAAGCGGGTCCGGCTGTCGATCAAACCAGCCAGTTGGTCCAGCGCCAGCTCACCGTTGTCGGTCAGCGGCAGCACCCGGATCTCGGCACCGCAGCGCTCTGCCACCATCTGCCAGGGCACGATATTCGCATGGTGCTCCATCTGCGTGATAATCAGATTATCACCGGGCTGAAGCTGACTGCCGCCCCAGCTGTTGGCGACCAGATTGATCCCTTCCGTCGTTCCCTTTACAAAAACAATCTCTTCCGATGATGCCGCATTGAGAAAACGTGCCACCTGTTGGCGAACGTTTTCCATATCGCTGGTCGCCTGCTGGCTGAGCGTGTGAATACCGCGGTGCACGGCCGCGTAGCCGTGCTGGTAGAAATGACTTTCGGCATTGATGACCGACAGAGGACGCTGTGCGCTGGCGGCGCTGTCAAGGTAGGCCAGCGGATGACCGTTGACCTCACGCTTCAGGATGGGAAAATCCGCCCTGATACGCTCGAGATCGAAGTTCATCATGAGTCGCCTCCCGGGAAGCGCTGCGCGATGCGCTGCAGCACAGCCTGGCGCAGAATTGGATTATCCAGCGTTTCGGTTAACTCGGCAGCAAAGGCATGGATGATCATGGTCTGCGCCGCGTCCTGTTCAATGCCGCGAGAACGCAGGTAGAACATCTGCTCGTCATCAATACGGCCTACGGTCGCCCCGTGGCTGCACTTCACGTCATCCGCGTAAATTTCCAGCTGCGGCTTGGTATCCACTTCCGCCAGACGGCCTAACAACAGGTTGTTATTGGTCATCTGTCCGTCAGTTTTGAGTGCGTGCTGCGCGACTTTGATGTGACCGTTAAACACCGCACGGCCTTTGTCACGCACGATGGTTTTATGCATCTGGCGACTCAGGCAGTGGCCTTTGTTGTGTTCAAGATAGGTGCGGGTATCCGCCACTTCCTGATTCACCGGCAGCACCAGGCTGTTCAGCGACAGCTGGGTGTTCTCACCGTTCAGTTGCGTACTGGTATTGTGACGGCTCAGGCCAGCACCCAGTAAGAAGCTGGTGCTGGTCACCTGCGCATCGCGGTTGATCACCATGTCGTTATGGGCAAAGTGATAGCTTTTGCTGCTCTCAAAAGCCAGCTTGGTGTGACGAAGCCTGGCATTGTCCGCAACGGCAAAGGTGAAACGGGCGCCGGTAAAATGCGCGCTGTCGTTTAGCGTGACAAAGTGCTCAATCACTTCCGCTTCTGCGCTTTCTTCCAGTTGCAGATGATGACGATGATGCACCGTGTTCATGCCGTCGTCTTTGCCGCTGGTGATATGCAGCAGATAAAGCGGACGTGCCGCCGCCTTGCCACGCGCCAGCCGAATATGCGTGACTTCTTCAGCCAGGCTTTCGGTCAGGTGCAGAAAAATCTCCGGCTGCACGGCGGCAGGCAGGTCGCGGCGCTCGGCCGCAACGCTGTGCTGAATCTCGAACAGTTCGGTATCGCTGCTACTCAGCGCAGGCTGGAATCTTCCGTCGACAAAAACCAGACGTACGGTATCCAGCGGGAGCGACAGTGCATCAACCTGCGTAGCGCTGAGCTCGTGCGCCTCAGGCAACACGAAGTGATGTGCCAGCAGGCCATCCAGCGGCGTGTATTTCCAGTTTTCATGTTTGCGGGTGGGCAAGCCCAAACGCATTAACTGCTGCCAGTGCTGCTGAGCCTGCATTGAACGCATTTCACCGCGTGATTCAAACAGGTGGTGCCACTGTTGCAGCGCGGTATCACTCTTCGTCGGTAAGCCAGCCATAGCCCTGCTCCTCCAACTGTTTCACCAGCGAGAAATCGCCTGATTTTACGATTTTACCCTGATACAGCACGTGTACGAAGTCTGGCTTGATGTAGTCCAGAATACGCTGATAGTGGGTTACGATGATAAATGCACGCTTTTCGTCACGCAGGCTGTTTACGCCATTGGCGACGATTTTCAGGGCATCGATGTCCAGACCGGAGTCGGTTTCATCCAGAATGCAGAGATCCGGCTCCAGCGCCGCCATCTGCAGAATATCGTTACGCTTCTTCTCACCACCGGAGAAGCCTACGTTAACGGAACGCGTCAGCAGATCTTCTGGCATTTTCAGCAGATCGATTTTTTCTTCAATGAAGTCCTGGAAATCAAAGCGATCCAGCTCGTCCTGCTGACGGTATTTGCGCACCGCATTCACGGAGGTCTGCAGGAAAAACTGGTTGCTGACGCCGGGGATTTCAACCGGGTACTGGAAAGCCATAAAGATGCCTTCGCCTGCACGTTCCTCAGGTTCCAGCTCCAGCAGATCCTTGCCCTTAAAGGTTACGGAACCGCCGGTGACTTCATAGTCTTCACGTCCGGCCAGGGTCGCAGACAGCGTACTCTTACCCGAACCGTTAGGTCCCATGATGGCATGAACTTCGCCGGGCTTAATCTCAAGGTTCAGACCACGTAAAATCGCTTTGTCTTCAACGCTAACCTGTAAATCTTTAATACTTAACATGCTTATTCCTTCACATTGCTTCCGGCAACGCGTGTGACGGCGTCAATCAGCCCACACTGTGCTCAAGGCTGATGGCTAACAGTTTTTGCGCTTCCACTGCAAATTCCAGCGGCAGCTCAGAGAATACGTCTTTACAGAAACCGTTCACGATCATCGAAATCGCATCTTCTTCACTGATGCCGCGTTGCAGACAGTAGAACATCTGATCTTCGCCGATACGTGAGGTGGTGGCTTCGTGCTCCAGCTGAGCGGTATTGTTACGGGTTTCAACATACGGGAACGTATGCGCGCCACAATCCGGACCAATCAGCATAGAATCGCACTGCGTAAAGTTACGTGCGTTGGTGGCCGTGGGCATGATTTTTACCAGGCCACGGTAGGTATTCTGACTTTTCCCGGCGGAAATACCTTTAGAGATAATCGTCGACTTCGTATTTTTGCCGATGTGGATCATCTTGGTACCGGTGTCCGCCTGCTGGCGTCCGCTGGTCAGTGCCACCGAGTAGAACTCGCCCACGGAGTGATCGCCACGCAGGATACAGCTTGGATATTTCCAGGTAATGGCCGAGCCGGTTTCCGACTGCGTCCACGACATTTTGCTGTAATCCCCTTCGCACAAGGCGCGCTTGGTGACGAAGTTGAGGATACCGCCCTCGCCTTCACCGCCCGGGAACCAGTTCTGAACGGTGGAATATTTCACTTCCGCGTTCTTATGAATGATGACCTCTACCACCGCAGCGTGCAGCTGGTAGGTGTCACGCACGGGCGCGGAACAGCCTTCGATGTAGCTCACGTAGCTGTCTTCATCTGCAATCAGAATCGTACGTTCGAACTGACCGGTTTTCGCAGCGTTAATGCGGAAATAGGTAGACAGCTCCATCGGGCAACGCACCCCTTTCGGGATGTAGACGAAAGTACCGTCGGAGGCTACCGCAGAGTTCAACGCGGCAAAAAAGTTATCATTGGGTGGCACCACGGTACCCAGGTACTTTTTCACCAGCTCTGGATGATCGTGGATCGCTTCGCCAAAGGAGCAAAAGATAATTCCCTGCTCGGCCAGCTTGCTGCGATAGGTCGTGGATACGGATACGGAGTCGAAGATGGCGTCAACGGCCACTTCTTTACCTTCACGTACCGGAACGCCCAACTGATTAAACGCGTTCTCAACTTCCTGCGTCAGATAATCACTGGCCGGGGCGCTGCCCGATGCCTGGGTCGCGCCCGGTTCAGACGCACAGGTGTCATCGCAGTTTCCGCACGATGGCGCGGAGTAGTAACTGTAGTCCTGATAATCCAGCTTTTCGTAATGCGCTTTCAGCCAGTGCGGCTCTTCCATTTCCAGCCAGGCACGAAAGGCTTTAAGACGAAACTCCAGCATCCACTCTGGCTCGTTACGCTTAGCCGAAATTGCCCGTACCACATCTTCATTGATGCCGTTGGCAAATTCTTCGGTTTGCAATTGGGTAAAGAAGCCCTCTTTATAATTGAGCTTACCTTCCCACATTTGTACATCGTCAGATGTTTCGCTGTGTCGTGACATATTTCACTTACTCGACGCCAAAGCTTTCACCGCACCCGCAGGCGTGCTGAGCTTTAGGGTTATTGAATTTAAAAATCTGATTCAGGCCTTCGCGAACATAATCCACTTCGGTGCCATCGATAAACGGCATTGCCTGAAGCGGCACAAACAAGGTTGCGCCGTAGTAACTAAACTGCAGATCATCCTCTTCTGGCTGCTTCACCAGATCCATTACATAACCAAAACCGGCACAGCCGGATTGTTTAATTGCTAAACGCAGGCCCTTGACTTCTGGGTTTTCTGCGGCCAGATTTAGAATTTGTTTCGCTGCGGTTTCAGTCAGCGTTAACCCTTTCCACACATACTCGTCGGGTGAGAAAGAGTCTGCATTCACGGATGACATGTTGATACCTCTTGAGTCCGGACCTTTTCAGGCTATCCCCCTATGGTAGTGATCTGACAAATCACTTCAACCTCTTGTTTTGCAGGGATAATCATAAGATGCTATTTTTACAGCTCATTTCTTAAGCATAGTCGCTGCAGCCAGGCTTGCATCGGCGAGCGTCCACTGAATTCGGGTTCTGTAACCTGTTAATAAATCGTAAATTTTTAAATGGCACCTTTACGATAATGCCTGTATTGATAGGTTACGCCTTTCTGGCATGTAAACAGATTGTTATTTCCGATTATACCGACAGGTGAGATAAATCGAAAAAAATTTCTTGCCGGGGAATTGCATTCCCGCTTCAGTTGAATATGATAATTATTATCATTCAACATTGAGGCGCGTTATGTCGTTATCGGTTTCAGCCTGGCTTCAACATAAACTCGATGAATTCCGTTTTTCGGTTCGCGATCTCACCGTTGATTTTTACCTGGCACAGGCCAAACTCAACCGGGCTGAATGTACGATTCAGCAACTGCGTCAGTTTAACGATACCTGTTTAGACATGGCAGAGATCTGCCAGTTGAACGGCGATGACCTGAGTTATCTGCATGCCATGGGCAAACTTCACCACCGGCTGGTCCAGGAGATGCAAAACCCGGATCGTGACCGGCTGTTTCGCATCCAGGCTTACCAGTTGGCGCGACTCTCCCTGACTCAGCTGTGTCATCAACTCGCGATAACCGGTGAATGGGAACAAGCCACCGTATTGCAGAGTGAATTCGTCAGGCACGCAAGCTGGATATTCTAATCCAACCTGCGTCCGGCGTCGCCTCACCTTTTCAGATTAACTCAAGCAGAGCTTGAAGAGGATGACGCATGCCGTTGCCCTCCACGCGCTTGACCTGACTGCGGCAGGAAAAACCGGTTGCCAGGCAGCGCTGGCGCGGCAGTTTCTGCAATTGCGGATGCCATGACAGCGCATAAATTCCCAGGGAGTTCTCCAGGTTCTGGCTCTCATGACCGTAGGTGCCGGCCATGCCGCAACAGCCTACATTGATGTTTTCGAGCTTTGCGCCGAAGCGTGAGAAGATCGCCTGCCACTGACCGGGCGTGCCCGGCAGAGCGGTCACTTCGGTACAGTGAGCAAACAGATACCATGCTTCTCCGCTGGTGACCTGCACCTCACGTTCCTGCAGCGCCTGATGGAGCCACTCATGTACCAGAAGCACGTTGAAATCGCCACGGGCCTCGCCCAACATCTGGTGATACTCATCGCGGTAACAGAGCACCGTTGCCGGATCGATCCCCACCATCGGCATGCCCAGCTTTGCCACGCGATTCAGGAAATCGGCTGTTTTACTGGCCGTACGCGCAAAGCGTTGCAAAAAGCCTTTCACATGCTGCGCTTTGCCGTTGGGTGAGAACGGCAGCAGAACGGGCTGGTATCCCAGTTTCTCAATCAGTCGGATAAAATCATGTACCAGTTTGGCTTCATAGAAGCTGGTAAAAGGATCCTGCACCACCAGCACTTTTTGGGCTCGCTGTGTTTCACTGAGCGCTTCGAGCTGCTCCAGCGTCATATTCATCGCCGGATGACCACTCAACTGCTGCTTGAGCGTAGGCGAGGACAATAAAGGCAGGTCGACCATGCCAATGTGTGTCTTACTGAATGAGGTCGCCCAGGGCTGTTTCAGGAAAAAGTTAAACACCCCCGGTGCTTTCGCCATCAGGGGCGCATAGCTTTCTACGCCCGCCACCAGATGGTCGCTGAACGGGCGCAAATAGCGTGTATGGTAAAGCTGTAAAAAACGCGAGCGGAAGGCCGGAACGTCAATTTTTATCGGGCACTGGGTCGAGCAGGCTTTACAGGCCAGGCAGCCGGACATCGCCTCTTTCACCTCATGCGAAAAATCATATTCCCCTTTATTGGCATACCAGGTATTGCGCATTCTGCTTATCAGCGCGCGAAGCGACAGGGAACTTTCCGGCAGCTTTTTCTCCAGCATCACCGGATCGGCGCCCTGCTCTGCCAGCAACCGAAGCCATTCCCGCGTTAAGGTCGCGCGCCCCTTCGGCGAGTGAATGCGGTTACGGGTGATTTTCATTGACGGGCACATCGGACTGCGGGCATCGAAGTTAAAGCACAATCCGTTACCGTTGCACTCAAGCGCACCGCGCCAGGTTTCTCGTACCTGAAGGGGGATCTGACGATCGTAGCTGCCCCGTTTCGTCGCATCTACCTGCATCATCGCCGCCTCGCTGTCGAAAGGCGTACAAATCTTACCGGGATTGAGACGATTGTGGGGATCGAAGGCCGCTTTAATGCGGCGCAGCTCGTTAAACAGCGTTTCGCCAAAAAAGGCCGGACTGTACTGCGCGCGGAATCCCTTGCCATGTTCTCCCCACAGCAGGCCACCATAACGTGCCGTTAAGGCAACCACCTCATCGGAAATTTGCTTCATCATCATTTCCTGATGGGGATCGCACATATCCAGGGCCGGACGGACATGCAGCACGCCGGCGTCCACGTGACCGAACATGCCATAACTCAGACCATGGCTGTCCAGAAGCGCGCGAAACTCAACAATATAGTCGGCCAAGTGTTCAGGTGGAACGGCGGTATCTTCAACAAAGGGGATCGGTTTGGCACGGCCTTTGGCATTACCGAGTAAGCCCACCGCCTTTTTACGCATGTTATAGATGCGTTCAATACCGTCCAGATCGTCACAGAGCTGATAGCCGATCACCCCGCCCTGCTGCTGCGTCATCAACGTATCCAGACGGGCGCAAAGCTGTGTAATCTGCCGATCGATTTGCCCGGCATCATCCCCGGCAAACTCAACGATATTCAGCCCTAACATTTCTTTATCCGGGATAGCCGTAATCAGCTCGCGCACAGAATGCCAGACAATATCTTCCCGCGCCAGATTGAGCACTTTCGAGTCAACCGTTTCCACCGACAGCGCCTGCGCCTCGACCATCAGGGGGGCATTGCGAAGCGCAGAATCGAAGGCGTCATATTTAATATTAACCACGCGCCGGACTTTGGGCAGCGGCGTGATATCCAGACGGGCTTCGCTGATAAACGCCAGCGTTCCCTCTGCACCACACAGCAGCCGCGTCAGGTCAAAGGTCTGCATGTCATCGCTAAACACGTGGCGCAAGTCGTAACCGGTCAGGAAGCGGTTGAGCTTAGGAAACTTCTCCAGAATCAGTTCGCGATGCTCACGGCAGCGGGTGAGCACCTGCTGATAAATTCGGCCTTCAGGCGTGGGCGTTTGCGCCAGATTTTCAGCCAGCGCGGTAGGCACCGGTCGGGTATCCAGAATATCGCCGCCGAGCAGCACGGCCCTGAGCCCTAAAACATGGTCAGAGGTTTTACCGTAGACCAGCGAGCCCTGACCGGATGCATCCGTGTTAATCATGCCGCCCAGGGTGGCGCGGTTACTGGTGGAGAGCTCCGGTGAAAAGAAGAAACCAAAAGGTTTCAGGTACGCATTAAGTTGATCTTTGACTACCCCAGCCTCGACGCGCACCCAGCGTTGTTCGGTATTGATTTCCAGGATGCGGTTCATGTGGCGCGACATATCCACAATGATGCCTTGATTGAGCGACTGACCGTTGGTCCCGGTGCCGCCACCGCGCGGGGTGAAGACCAGACTGGAGAACGCCGCTTCACCCGCCAGTCGGGCTATCAGTGCCACGTCTGCCGTCGAGCGCGGGAAAAGCACCGCATCGGGCAGGAGCTGATAGATGCTGTTATCGGTTGAAAGCGAAAGTCTGTCGGCGTAGCTGGTGGCGGTATCGCCGGTGAAACCCTGCGCTTTGAGGGTTTCAAGAAATGTCAGCACCCGCTGGATAAGACCCGGTGCCTGAGAAATCTGTGGGATCATGGAGTATGTGACCAAAGATGTTGTGTAGGTTTGCGTCTGTATCTTGCTTTAATCCTCAGTTTTATCACATTTCCCACCGCGCTGTCGTTTTTTCAGGAAGGGCTGAAACCTTTTCTTTACAAGCCTGTTTAAACGCCCTGAAATAGCCCATGATTACGGGGCAGCGTCATCCCCTGAGTTGACGAATTCCAATGAGGTAACGCACAAGATGAAAAGCCTGGAACGGCAGATTGATCTTCCCCAGATGTTATTTACCCTGATTTTTATTTTACTCCTGATCGCCGCGTGCTTGTGGGTTGTCCAGCCATTCATATTGGGCTTCGCCTGGGCAAGCATGGTGGTTATTGCCACCTGGCCCCTGATGCTGAAGATACAGCGCCTGCTGTGGGGGCGGCGTTCGCTGGCGGTCATTGTGATGACTATCCTGCTGCTCCTGCTGTTTATCATCCCGGTTGCCCTGCTGGTTAACAGCCTGATAGATAACAGCGCACCGGTCATCGCCTGGGCGACTCAGGGACATATGTTACCCACTCTGAGCTGGCTCAACGATATTCCCATGGTGGGTGAGAAACTGTATGCCAGTTACCAGAAACTGGTGGCGGGCGGCGGCGCAGCGATCATGGCGAAGTTACAACCTTATGTTGGCCGTACCACCGGTTTTTTTGTGGCGCAGGCCGGGCACTTTGGCCGTTTTATGATCCACCTGGCCGTGATGCTGTTGTTCAGCGTACTGCTCTACTGGCGCGGTGAGCAGGCGGCACAGGGCATCCGGCATTTTGCCTGGCGCATGGCTGGCCGACGCGGTGATGCTGCCGTATTGCTGGCCGGACAGGCAGTACGCGCGGTGGCGCTGGGCGTTGTCGTCACTGCGTTGGTGCAGGGCGTACTGGGCGGTATCGGGTTAGCCGTTTCCGGTATCCCCTACGCCACCTTGCTGACCGTGTTGATGATCCTCTGCTGCCTGGTGCAGATCGGCCCGCTGCTGGTGCTGGTGCCCGCGATTGTTTATCTCTACTGGAGTGGAGACACCACCTGGGGCACGGTACTGCTGATCTGGAGCTGTGTTGTGGGCACGCTGGACAATATTTTGCGGCCGGTGCTGATTCGTATGGGCGCCGATCTGCCGCTGATTCTGATTCTGTCCGGCGTTATTGGGGGATTAATCGCGTTTGGTATGATCGGCCTGTTTATCGGGCCGGTTGTGCTGGCTGTCTCTTACCGACTGGTCTCTGTCTGGATGCATGAAGTGCCTGCGCCGCAGGCCGATCCGCTAAGCGTGGTAAGTGAATCACCGGAGCAAAAGCCCTGATCCCTCCTTTTATATGATTAGTACTCGTTAAGTGGGCTGGCTGATTAAGATATCGCCAGCCTTTTTTTCATTAGCGTACTTTAAGATAAAACGCATGTTTTACGCCTTTAGCCCCTCTCCCGCCTTAAAATGATTACTTTCTAAACATAATAACGGTCCGAAACGCTCTCCCTAGCCGTCAAAATATTATTTCCTTTAAACTAATAAGAGGATTCTTAAAGACGCCAGCGAGCCGTGTGAATACCATGTTTCCTATGTTGGAAATCAAGTTACTGATTTCTAAACGCCCTAATTTCCCCTGAGTAGCGTAAAGAATTGCTGTGTGTAGTCTTTGCCCATCCCCTGTGATGGGCTTTTTTTTGCCTGTCAAAAAGCAAAAAAAAAGCCAGCTTGCGCTGGCCTTCTGGCATCGGAGGTTATCCATCACCTCAGGCGGGTTTGTTTAGCGCCGCCAGGCTTAACCAGGTTTCCACCACGGTGTCCGGATTCAGAGACAGACTGTCGATGCCCTGCTCCATCAACCAGGCCGCGAAATCCTGATGATCTGACGGCCCCTGACCGCATATTCCTACGTATTTGCCCTGTTTTTTCGCCGCCTGAATCGCCATGGACAGCAGCGCTTTGACCGCCTCATTACGCTCATCAAACAAGGCCGATACCACGCCGGAGTCGCGATCCAGCCCCAGCGCCAGCTGAGTCATATCATTAGAGCCGATGGAGAAACCGTCAAAGTGTTGTAAAAACTGCTCGGCCAGCAGGGCATTCGAGGGGATTTCACACATCATAATGACCTTGAGCCCGTTCTCGCCGCGCTTCAGTCCCTGGCGACCCAATTCCTCTACCACCGCCTGAGCCTGATCGACCGTACGCACAAAGGGCACCATGATTTCCACGTTGGTCAGCCCCATCTCGTTGCGTACGCGCTTCACCGCTTCGCACTCCAGCGCGAAACAGTCGCGGAAACTCTCGGAGACATAGCGGCCTGCGCCACGGAACCCCAGCATCGGGTTTTCCTCTTCGGGTTCGTAACGTTCTCCACCCACCAGATTGGCATATTCGTTCGTTTTAAAATCCGACAGGCGGACAATAACGCGCTTCGGCGCGAACGCCGCGCCCAGCGTCGCGATCCCTTCGGTCAGACGGGCGATGTAAAACTCAACCGGATCGTCAAAACCTTTCATCATCTGACGAATCTGCTTCTGCAGTTCAGGGGTTTGCTGATCGAACTCCAGCAACGCTTTTGGATGCACGCCGATCATGCGGTTGATAATAAATTCCAGCCGCGCCAGACCAACCCCTTCGTTTGGCAAACAGGCGAAATCGAACGCGCGATCCGGGTTGCCCACGTTCATCATGATTTTAAGCGGCAGGTCCGGCATGGTATCAACCTGCGAACTGGTGACGTCGAAGTCGAGCAGTTCATCGTAGACATAGCCGGTATCGCCCTCAGCACAAGATACGGTAACGGTATGTCCCTCTTTCAGCCGCTCGGTGGCATCGCCACAGCCAACCACCGCCGGGATGCCCAGCTCACGCGCGATAATCGCGGCATGGCAGGTACGGCCGCCGCGGTTCGTCACAATGGCGGAGGCTTTTTTCATGATCGGTTCCCAGTCGGGATCGGTCATATCGGTCACCAGCACGTCACCTTTTTCGATGCGGTTCATTTCGCTGATATCGTGAATGACCTTGACGGTACCGGCGCCGATGCGGTGACCAATCGCACGGCCTTCAATCACCACCTTGCCCTGTCCCTGCAGGCTGTAACGCTCCATGACCTGACCGTTGGAACGCACGGTTTCAGGGCGCGCCTGGACAATAAATAACTTCCCGGTGTGGCCGTCTTTGGCCCACTCAATATCCATCGGGCGCTTGTAGTGTTGCTCAATCAGTACCGCCTGATGGGCCAACGCCTCCACTTCGGCATCGCTCAGACAGAAACGATCGCGCTCGGCTTCCGCCACATCTTCGATGCGCACCTGCTCGCCATGTTCACGCGAGTCGGCGTAAACCATCCGCACCTTTTTCGAGCCCATGTTGCGGCGAACGATAGCGGGACGTTTCGCGGCCAGCGTCGGCTTGTGCACATAAAACTCGTCCGGGTTCACCGCGCCCTGTACCACCATTTCACCCAGGCCCAACGCGGCGGTAATGAACACCACCTGATCAAAGCCCGATTCGGTATCAATGGTGAACATGACCCCTGAGGACGCCAGATCGGATCGCACCATGCGCTGAATCCCCGCCGACAGCGCCACGCCGCGATGGTCGTAACCCTGATGGACGCGATAGGAGATGGCGCGATCGTTAAACAGTGAGGCATAAACGTGTTTCACTGCCACCATGACTGACTCAATGCCCTGCACGTTCAGGAAAGTTTCCTGCTGGCCGGCAAAGGACGCGTCAGGCATATCTTCGGCGGTGGCGGATGAGCGCACGGCGAAGGATGCCTCAGCATCGTCGGCAGAGAGCTGCTCATAGGCCGAAAGAATCGCGGCTTCCAGTTCAGGCTGGAACGGGGTTTCGACTACCCACTGGCGTATCTGCTTACCCGCCTTCGCCAGTTGATCCACATCATCAATATTGGTGTCATCCAGCAAAGCATAAATACGCTGGTTCAGACCGCTCTGCTCAAGAAACTGATTAAAGGCCCAGGAGGTGGTCGCAAAACCGTTGGGAACGGACACGCCCAGAGATGACAAATTGGTAATCATCTCACCCAGAGAAGCATTTTTGCCTCCCACCCGATCAACATCATGCATGCCAAGCTGGTTGTACCAAAGTACTAACGGCTGTTCGCCTTTATTGGACATTGAACTGATCCTTTATTAATGAATGGGCACATGGAAAATCCTGCTATTAACAAATCCAGCCTGGCATAACGTCTGATTAAACACGATCTGTTGAATCGTTAAAGCAGATTCTCAGACACAGTTTCAGAATTGCGCCTGGTTTTTTTCAGCGTTGCGCAAGGCCCTTATTTTTTGCTAATACGCTGATAATTCGCTCATTATTTTTTTTACTGCCTGTTATGCGGCGTTTTTGTTGCGCAACAAACACAGGCGTTGTCTGTCGCCTGAGGCGGTTTTAATGGCGCAAAAAAGGGGGGAATACGTGACGTCATGATGCAAAAGCGAGAGGGAAACGATGCCCCAGACTACACTTGCCCCTGAAGGCATGCTTATATTATCTCACTTGTTTTTACGACTTCCCTGCCCGAGGCACGACTTATGACCACCGACAGAAGCGTTTTCTACATCTCCGACGGGACAGCAATTACAGCCGAAGTATTAGGCCATGCCGTGTTATCTCAGTTTCCGGTTAACACCACGAGCGTGACCCTGCCGTTTGTTGAAAACGTACAGCGTGCGCAGGCCGTTAAGGCGCAAATCAATGCGCTTTATCAGCAAAGCGGCGTGCGCCCACTGGTGTTTTTTTCCATCGTTACGCCTGAAGTCCGTGACATCATTGTGCAGAGCGAAGGCTTCTGCCAGGACATTGTGCAGGCACTGGTCGCGCCGCTTCAGCAGGAGTTGGGGTTGTCACCGGCACCGGTTGCGCACCGCACCCACGGGCTTGATGCCAGCAATCTCGGCAAATACGACGCCCGTATTGCGGCAATCGATTACACGCTGGCGCATGATGACGGCATTTCGTTGCGCGGCCTGGAGGATGCGCAGGTGATCCTGTTAGGCGTTTCGCGCTGCGGCAAAACACCCACCAGCCTGTATCTTGCCATGCAGTTCGGTATCCGTGCTGCTAACTATCCGTTTATCGCCGACGACATGGATAATCTGAAATTGCCTCCCGCCCTGCGTCAGCATCAGCACAAGCTGTTTGGCCTGACGATCGATCCGGAACGCCTGGCGGCCATTCGTCAGGAGCGCGCAGAAAATACCCGCTATGCCTCTATGCGCCAGTGTCGACTGGAAGTGGGTGAAGTTGAAGCGCTGTTTCGCACTCACCAGATTCGCTACCTCAACAGTACCAACTACTCTGTGGAAGAGATTGCGACGAAAATCCTCGATATTATGGGCCTGACGCGCCGCATGTATTAGTCAATTGCCGAAGGCGGCGCTGTAACGTCCCGCTGCCGTCATTTTGACTTTCATTATCATGTTGTCGCTTGAATTCGCAGGCTAATGGTTTATTGTGACCATCATCACTTCCCGGTATTTCACCGCTGCGAAGAAAAAGCTTAGAGAACACCATGAACAAAACTGATGAACTGCGCACCGCGCGCATTGGCAGCCTGATTTCCCCTGCCAGTCTGGCAGCTGAACACCCGCTTTCGACTACCATGGCCGATAACATCACCGCCGCACGCAAGCGCATTGCCCGCATTCTGACCGGAGAAGATCCCCGTCTGCTGGTGGTGATTGGCCCCTGTTCGCTGCATGACCCTGTCGCCGCGCTGGACTACGCTCAGCGTTTGGTCGCCCTGCGTGAGCGTTATCAGGATCGGCTGGAAATCGTGATGCGCACCTATTTCGAAAAACCACGCACGGTTGTGGGCTGGAAAGGCCTGATTTCCGATCCCGATCTGGACGGCAGCTTTGACGTTAATCGCGGCATCAGCATCGCCCGCAAGCTACTGATTGATATCAATGCGTTGGGTTTACCGACCGCCACCGAATTCCTGGATATGGTGATCGGCCAGTTTATTGCCGATCTGATTAGCTGGGGGGCAATTGGCGCCCGGACCACCGAAAGCCAGATCCATCGTGAAATGGCCTCGGCGCTCTCCTGCCCGGTCGGTTTTAAAAACGGAACAGATGGAAACGTCCGCATTGCCGTGGATGCCATTCGTGCATCCCGTGCCAGCCATATGTTTCTGTCGCCCGACAAACAAGGTCAGATGACGATTTACCAGACCAGCGGGAATCCGCACGGCCATGTGATTCTGCGTGGCGGCAAACAGCCTAATTATCATGCAGGCGACGTTGCCGAAGCCGCTGCCTGTTTAGCTGAGTTTGGTCTGCCGCAGCAGTTGGTGATTGATTTCAGCCACGGCAACTGCCTCAAGCAGCATCGCCGTCAGCGCGATGTTGCACTGGACGTCTCCGGGCAGATTAAAAGCGGCTCTCGCGCCGTTGCCGGGGTAATGATTGAAAGTTTTATTGAGGAAGGCAATCAAAAAGTGGTGAGCGGTGAACCCCTGACTTACGGTCAGTCGATCACCGATCCCTGCCTCAGCTGGCAGGACAGCGAAGAGGTCCTTGCGCTGTTAGCTGAGGCGGTTTCTCACCGTCTGTAAATCAGCTTGAGCAGCTGACCTCCAGTGTCTTGCCCCAGTCCGGTGGCCGTTGACGATATTCAGCGGCCGCCGCGTCACTAAAAGGCTGCTGAAGCGCCTGATGTAAACGCGCCAACGCGCCGCTCTCTCCCTTCTCCGCCTCGTCTATCACCTGTTGAGCAAGGTAGTTACGCAGCACCACGGCTGGATTGGCGGCTTTCATCACCTGCTGCCGTTCGGCATCGCCAACCTGCTCCTGCAGCAGGCGTTGACGGTAGCGCTGATACCAGCGATCAAAAGCAGAACGATCGATAAATTCATCCCGCAGTGGCGAACGGCTCTCCGCCTGCTGCGTATCACTTAACAGACGGAACGTGAGCGTATAGTCGCTGCGTTCCTGACTCATTAAGCTGAGTAATTCGGTAAGAATCTCATTATCCCCGGCATCGGCCGTCAGCAGGCCCAGCTTCGCCCGCATCCGCTCTCCCCAGACGCGCATCAGCGCATTCTCATAGCCGCTTAAGGCCTGTTTGAGCTGTTCGGTACTCATTAACCCCGATAACGCATGGGCCAGACGGTTGAGGTTCCATAAGCCAATCATGGGCTGATTCTCGAAGCTGTAGCGGCCCTGATAATCGCTGTGATTGCAGATATAATCCGGCTGATAGTCATCCAGAAAACCATAGGGACCGTAATCGAGGGTCAGGCCGAGGATCGACATGTTGTCGGTATTCATTACGCCATGAGCGAAGCCCACGCTTTGCCACTGGGCGATCAGTCGCGCAGTGCGCAGCACGATATCGGCAAACCACAGCTGATAACGATCGGCCTCATCCACCAGCTGCGGCCAGTGGTGGCGAATGGCATAGTCTGCCAGCTGTTTGACCTGTTCCGGCTGCTGGCTGTAAAAAAAGTGTTCGAAATGCCCAAAGCGCAGGTGACTCGGTGCAATACGCATCAGCATCGCGCCACGTTCGGCGGTCTCGCGGTAAACGGGCTCGTCGCTAACGGCAAGGGTGAGTGCGCGCGTGGTGGGAATGCCTAAATGATGCAGCGCTTCAGAGGCGAGAAATTCACGCACCGTGGAGCGTACCACGGCACGACCGTCGCCCATGCGCGAATAAGGCGTTAGCCCGGCACCTTTCAGGTGCCAGTCGAGCCTGCAACCGTCTTCCAGCCGCTGCTCGCCCAGCAGAATACCGCGGCCATCCCCCAACTGACCGGCCCAGACGCCGAACTGATGCCCACTGTAGACCTGGGCCAGCGGTGCCATGCCGGGTAATAACGCGGCACCATACCACACGCCATGGCCCTGCCCGGAAAACAATGCGCTGTCCAGTGCCATTGCCTTCGCCAGCGGCGCGTTGTGATACAGCAGTCGGCCGCCCGCAAGTGGCGTAGGGTTTAACGCGGTATAGCTGCCAGGAAGCTCACGAAACCAGCTGTTATCAAAGATCATCAATTCTCCCAACGACACCGGGTATCGTGTGATAAAACCCACAGTGTAGCGTTGATGACCAGGATTGGACAGGCGGCAGGCGTGCGAGTATCAGGGAGTGTGCAGGAATTGCTCAGAGTAGATTAACGTCTCAAAGGCGTCTGATTTAACCACTGGAAACAGCGCGCCCTGGAGGTGGACGTTACTGAGCTGGCTAACTTTATCCAGTAAAATTTCATCATCCACACCACAAATAATCATCCGATCGCAATGGCTGCGGAAATTATCGATGATGCTCTGCATAAATGGTAAAAAAGAAGCACGTTTAGACAGTGAGTGAATAAAGTGTTTATCCAGTCTGATACAGCTAAACAGATTATCGTAAACGGCTGTCGTGGAGGATTTCCCTGCGCCAAAATGGGACAGAGACAATTTAAACTCACGATTTAACGCGGCGATTAATGGGTTATTTTTTCCCAAATTCAGCGAGAGAAACGTTTCGCTGATATCCAGCATTATAAAAGGAAGCTGTTTTATTTTGCGCGTCAGAAACTCACTCTCGAGAATGGTGTTCGCCATGCCCTCATCGACAGGCATAAAAGCCAGCAGGTGATGGGTTTCAAAAAACGTCTGGTGTTTTTCCAGCAGCGAGATCTGGCGCTGCAGCAGGCGCAGGCGCTGTGTCTCATCAAGCTGAGGCAACAGAACATCCTGCGGCAACGTGATCGGCGCACTCTCGTGCACGAACTGCGTAGCCAGCTCAATGGCGGTTAAGTGCCCTTCCTGAGAACAGGCGGCATAAAACCAAATTTCCGACTGGTAGTCGGCAGACAGGTGAATTTTCATTTTACAGCCAGAATATGTGGCGATAGTGCATCGTATATGATTAAAAACATACTGGCAATAGTAGCAAAGGACTGATGAGATGGATATTTTTATCGCTTCATTACCGTTAGGCTAAAAAAATAAACTTTAAGCCAAATAATTCCAGGAACAATTCTGTTAACCGTGAAAAACATTCTTAGGTCCGGTGTTATAAATAAAACGAACCGGTTAAATCCGAATTAAGAATATTTTTCCAGGTCCGTTTTTTTTCTGATTTAATCCGCACAAATCCACTGGTTTTCCAGCGGAGAAATTAGATGCGGCGCGCCTGCCAAAAGACCTTCCGCCAGTAGACATTATCCAGCGAAGAGCGGATTACGCCCTGACTGGTGGACGCATGGATGAAAGCGTTATCCGTGTCATAAATGCCCACATGCAGGCCATTTTCACCACTCCCCGTTTTGAAGAACACCAGATCACCGGGCAAGAGATCGTCTTTGCTGATGCGGGTGCCGATATCGCTTTGTGCGGAAGTGGTGCGGGGAAGTTGCAGATCAAACCTGTCGCGAAACGTCAGGTAGACAAAGCCTGAACAGTCCACCCCGCCGCGGCTCATGCCACCATAACGGTAAGGCGTGCCCCGCCAGCTTCCCAGTTGATCTCTGAGTTGCGCTATCACGGTGATGGAGTCAGAGAGGCGACTGTTAATGGGCGGTGCATGATGGCTACAGCCCACCAGCAATAAAGCGAATAACAGCAACCCCATGCGCATAACAGCTCATCCTTAATAAAGAGTAACCGGATTAATGTAGCGGCAAAGCGCGCCAGGTGGCAAGTCTCAGGGCAAAACGGTCAGCAGAGGCCGTCCTTCTAAGATGAGCTGACGAAACGGAATGCCGTACAGGGGCGAAAGCTGTTCTGGCCGAAGGACATCCGCAGGCTCGCCCTGCAACACCACCTGGCCCTGATGTAACAGCCAGACCTGATTGGCATACCATAAGCTATGGTTAAGATCGTGACTGCTGGCGACAACGCAAACGCCTGCGGCACAGAGTTCACTAATCAGATCGTCCACCGCTTTTTGTTGAGCAACATCCAGCGCCGTCATGGGCTCATCCAGGATCAGTAATTGCCCTCTGGCGTTGATCTGCGGATCGATTTGCATCATTACCGCGCCAAGCCGCACCCGCTGCCACTCACCACCGGAGAGCTGGGTCAATGGCCAGGCTAATTTATCATCCAACTGCAACCGCGACAGTATCGTGGCGAGCCGGGCTTCATCTGGCGAGGTGGAAGACGAAAGATGCAGCCGCAGATAGTGGTAAACCGGCATCTGCCCCGGAGGAAGCTGTTGCTGAGGCAGCCAGCTGCGCACGCTGGCCAGCGCCGGGCCTGTCCAACTGGCGAGGGCGGTATTCAGTAGCGTGGCGCGGCCGGTAAAGGGTTCCAATCCCGCCAGGGCTGACAGCAGTGTGCTCTTCCCTGCGCCATTCGGCCCCACCAGATGCACCCGTTGCCCGGCCTGCATCGTGCCGCTTACCGGTTGCAGCCGTCCGGGAACGGCTGCATTTTCCAGCCTAAGCAACACTTACTTTGCCAGCGCCTGTTTGATCGTTTCCAGAATAATGGGATCTTCTGGCGACATGTCCGGTGAGAAACGCTGAATAACGCTGCCATCACGCCCTATCAGGAATTTTTCGAAGTTCCACAGAATATCGCCCGGCGCTTTGGGAGCCCGTCCTTTGCTGACCATGCGCTCATAAAAACCACTCTCTTCCGGACGCACGGCCTCGGGTTTCGCCGCGACCAGCTGTGCATAAAGCGGATGACGATGCTCACCATTGACCTCACACTTTTCGAACATCGGAAACGTCACACCGTAGGTCGTGCTGCAAAACGTTTTGATTTCTTCGCTACTGCCTGGCTCCTGCTCCAGAAACTGGTTGCAGGGGAAACCCAGCACGCTGAAGCCCTGCTCATGCCAGGCTTTATGAATATTTTCCAGCGCTTCATATTGTGGGGTTAAGCCGCATTTAGAGGCCACGTTGACCACCAGCAGCACCTGTCCCTGCCAGGAGGACAGCGCCGTTTTCTCACCATCCAGTGTAACCAGTTCAGTTTGATAAATGCTCATACGGAGTTCCTGTGGTTAATGCATGTATGTCAGCTAAAGCTGACGTGACGATTTGACTAACAAGATGATAAACAGCGGTGCGCCGAGCGTTGCCGTGACCACGCCGATGGGTAACTCAGCGGAGGCCAGCGCCAGGCGGGCAATAATATCCGCGCCGAGCAATACGCTGGCTCCCGCCAGCGCCGAAGCCGGCAGCAGCGCACGGTGGTCATTCAGCCCCACCAGCCGCAGCAGGTGCGGAATCACCAGGCCCACAAAGCCAATTGCGCCAGCAAGCGCCACGCTGACGCCAACCAGCCATCCCGTGGCCAACACCAGCAGATTACGCCAGTAAAACAGTGACAACCCAAGCTGGCGGGCTGACGTTTCCCCCAGCGCCAGTAAGTTAAGCACCCTGCTCGCTGTGGTGAGCGCCAGGATAACCGGCAGCAGCGCCAGCATCATCCAGCCATAGCGCCAGTCGATACCGCTGAAGCCGCCCATCATCCAGTACATGAGTTGGCGCAGATCGAGGCTGCTGCTGAAATAGACGGCCCACGTCATGATCGCGCTGCAAATAATCCCCAGCGCAACGCCAGTGAGCAGCAAACGCGTGACGGATAAATGACGCCGGGCAAAATGCAACAGAATCAGGGTAACGACCAGCGCACCGGCCATTGCCGAAAAGCTGAGGCTCCATAGCGAACCGCTGCTCAACAGAACGCCCGCGACCAGGCCAATGCCGGCCCCGTTGGAAACGCCAAGCAGCCCGGGTTCGGCCAGTGGGTTGGTAAACAACGCCTGCATGACAACGCCGCTCAGAGCCAGCGCGCTCCCCACCAGGATAACCGCAAGGCTGCGCGGCAGGCGAAGCTGGCCGACAAAAAGCCTGCCGCTGTCGCTGAACCATTGTGTGGGGTTTATCCAGCGCTCACCCGCGCACAGGCTGAGGATAAATAACACCAGCAGCAGGCTGCCGAGACCCAAAAGCCAGGCTTTACTGCGGCGATCGCTGTGCAGAGCAAGTTGTTCAAGCTGGGACATAAGCAGAATTAGCCAGAATGACAGAGGATTGATTGTAAAAGGATTGCGAAAAAAAGAAATGAAAAAGGCCGCTTGCGCGGCCTTTTTGAAACACTGGGATCAGTCACTGTCTTTTGGTGTGGCGTTTTCAACGCGACTTTTAAGCTTCTGCCCTGGACGGAAGGTCACTACGCGACGCGCAGTAATGGGAATATCTTCTCCCGTTTTTGGGTTTCTGCCCGGACGTTGGTTTTTGTCACGCAGGTCAAAATTACCAAACCCCGACAGTTTAACCTGTTCTCCATTTTCCAACGCGCGGCGAACCTCTTCGAAAAACAACTCCACCAACTCTTTTGCGTCACGTTTGCTCAGCCCGAGTTTCTCAAACAGGTATTCTGACATCTCAGCTTTTGTAAGCGCCATAGGTTCAATCCCTCAAGGTTGCCTGGAATCGCTCTTTTAATGCCGCAACGCATTTGGCAACCGTCGCGGCAATCTCCTCTTCTTCGAGTGTCCGGCTGGTATCCTGCAAAATCAGGCTGATTGCGAGGCTCTTATAGCCCTCGGAAACACCCTTACCTCGGTACACGTCAAACAAGTTTACGCCAACTACCTGATTTACGCCAACTTTCTTACACTCTGCGATGATATCTGCTGCCGGCACATTTTCGGCCACAACAACGGCGATATCACGGCGGTTTGCCGGGAAGCGCGAAACCTCTTGCGCATCAGGCAGGACGCGGTCTGCGACCTTATTCCAAAGCAGTTCAAAGACTAAGGTACGACCGTTGAGATCCAGCTTACGTTCAAGCTCGGGATGAACCACTCCGATAAATCCGATTCGTTCATCCTGTAAATAAATTGCCGCACTTTGTCCAGGATGGAGCGCTGGATTCGCCTCTGCACGAAAGCTAATCGCATTCAACTTGCCGGTTAAATCCAGCAATGACTCTAAATCACCTTTCAAATCATAGAAGTCAACGGTCTGACGCGCCAGATCCCAGTGTTCTTCATAGCGGTTGCCACTCAGCACGCCTGCCAGCATCAGATCCTGACGAATACCGAGATCCGCCTGAGTATCAGGAACAAATCGCAGACCGCTCTCAAACAGACGCACGCGGCTCTGCTGACGGTTCTGGTTATAGACCACCGCGCTGAGTAAGCCAGTCCACAGTGACAAACGCATGGTGGACATGTCGCTGGAGATCGGGCTGGGCAGCAGCAGCGCCTCTTCACCCGGATGCAGCAACTGCTGTACTTTCGGGTCCACGAAGCTGTAGGTGATGGCTTCCTGGTAGCCTTTATCCACTAACAGCATTTTTGCTCGCTTCAGCGACAGGTTAGCTTCACGGTGCTTTGTCATGACCAGACCGGCCTGAACCGGCACGTCCGGGATGTTGTTGTAACCATAAATGCGGGCGATCTCTTCTACCAGATCCTCTTCGATAGCCATATCGAAGCGCCAGGCGGGGGCGACCGCCTGCCATTCCCCAGGGGTTACGCTGACCTGACAACCCAGGCGCGTCAGAATATCCGTGACCTGCTCATCGCTGACAACATGACCAATCAGCCGATCCAGCTTTTCACGACGCAGCGTGATCGTGGCCGGTTGCGGCAAGGCGTCCGCCGACGTCTGATCGATAACCGGGCCCGCTTCACCGCCGCAGATGCTCAGCAGCAGCTGAGTCGCGCGTTCCATCGCCTTGTGTTGCAGTGCAGAATCCACACCGCGCTCGTAGCGATGTGATGCATCGGTGTGCAAACCATGACGGCGCGCGCGGCCCGCAATCGCCAGCGGTTCGAACCAGGCACACTCCAGCAAAATATTTTGCGTTTCGCCGTTTACACCAGAATGTTCACCACCAAAAATGCCGCCCATCGCCAGGGCTTTCTGATGATCGGCAATCACCAGCGTATCGCTGCTGAGCTTCACCTCTGTGCCATCCAGTAGCGTGAGCGCCTCACCATCTTTCGCCATCCGCACGACGATACCGCCGTCGATGCGGTCCAGATCGAACGCGTGCATTGGCTGGCCCAGTTCGAGCAACACGTAGTTGGTGATATCAACGACCGGATCGATAGAGCGAATACCACAGCGACGCAGTTTCTCTTTCATCCACAGCGGCGTTGCTGCGCTGACGTTGATGCCTTTCACGACCCGCCCCAGATAGCGTGGGCAGGCAGCGGTGGCTTCGACACTAATCGGTAACGTATCAGCAATCGTCGCCGCAACCGGCTCAATGACCGGCGCGTTAAGCGGCAGGCTGTTCAGCACCGCCACATCGCGGGCAATCCCGATAATGCCCAGGCAGTCTGCGCGGTTAGGCGTGACGCTGATTTCAATGGTGTTGTCGTCCAGCTGCAGGTAGTCACGGATATCCGTGCCAATCGGCGCATCGGCGGGCAGTTCGATAATGCCGCTGTGGTCGTCGGAAATCCCCAGCTCAGAGAACGAGCACAGCATGCCTTCGGACGGTTCGCCGCGCAGCTTAGCCGCTTTAATTTTAAAATCGCCCGGCAGCACGGCACCCACGGTGGCGACTGCGACTTTCAGGCCCTGACGGCAGTTTGGTGCGCCGCAGACGATGTCCAGCAGCCGATCGCCACCGGTATTGATTTTGGTCACACGCAGTTTGTCGGCATTAGGGTGCTGACCGCATTCCACTACCTCACCGACCACGACGCCGTGAAACGCGCCCGCAACGGGCTCAACGCCGTCCACTTCCAGGCCGGCCATGGTGATTTGCTCAGATAAGGCCGCACTGTCAAGGGCTGGATTTACCCATTCGCGTAACCAGAGTTCACTGAATTTCATTGGATAACCTGCCCTTACTTAAATTGTTTGAGGAAACGTAAATCATTTTCGAAGAATGCGCGTAAATCGGTCACGCCGTAGCGCAGCATGGTCAGGCGCTCCATGCCCATGCCAAAGGCGAAGCCTGAATAGACTTCCGGATCGATACCGACATTGCGCAGAACATTGGGGTGCACCATGCCGCAGCCCAGCACTTCCAGCCACTTGCCGTTTTTACCCATCACATCCACTTCAGCGGACGGCTCGGTAAACGGGAAATAGGAAGGACGGAAGCGGATCTGCAAATCTTCCTCAAAGAAGTTGTTCAGGAAATCGTGCAGCGTGCCTTTCAGGTTGGTGAAGTTGATATTCTTATCGACGATCAGCCCTTCCATCTGGTGGAACATCGGCGTGTGCGTCTGATCGTAATCGTTACGGTACACGCGGCCCGGCGCAATAATGCGCAGAGGCGGCTGCTGGTTCTTCATGGTGCGAATTTGCACGCCTGAGGTTTGCGTACGCAGCAGGCGCGTGGCATCAAACCAGAAAGTATCATGATCGGCACGCGCCGGATGATGGCCCGGAATATTGAGCGCATCGAAGTTATGATAATCGTCTTCAATTTCCGGACCGGTCACTACCGCAAAGCCCAACTCGCCAAAGAACGTTTCAATACGATCGATGGTGCGGGTCACCGGATGCAGGCCGCCGTTTTCGATACGGCGTCCCGGCAGGGAAACGTCGATGGTTTCTGCCGCCAGACGGGCATTAAGGACCGCAGACTCCATCTCCTCTTTACGCGCGTTCAGACGATCCGTTACCTGCTGTTTAGCCTCGTTAATCACCGCACCGGCCGCAGGACGCGCTTCCGCTGGCAATTCACGCAATGTGGTCATCTGTAATGTCAGATGCCCTTTTTTCCCCAGATATTCGACGCGCACCGCGTCAAGGGCGGCGATATCGGTCGCCCCGTCGATGGCCGCCGTGGCGTTCGCCACCAGTTCTGCTAGTTGGGACATGTTTTCCTCTTTTTCCAGTCAGGCTGGTTAGTACTTGTTGGGACCTGCCGGTCCAATATGCCAGCGCCAAAAACAAAAAAAGCCTCCACGTGGGAGGCTTTCAGCGCGATTTTTCGTTTCTTTTCTTATGCGCAAAAGCCCCTGATTGTCAGGCGCTAAAGTAAAAAAAGAAACGGAAAATAGCAGCATTCATGCTTGCGTTACCTTGTCATGATTTCCAACGGCACTATTGAAATGCGCATCGGCGAAAAAGTCAATCTTTTGCTCAGGTTACAGGTAATAAAAAAGGGAGCAAGCTCCCTTTTTCAACTGACTTACGCCAGCGCTGATTTCGCTTTTTCTACCAGTGCAGTGAATGCCACTTTGTCGAATACGGCGATGTCGGCCAGGATTTTACGGTCAATTTCAATGGCTGCTTTTTTCAGACCATTGATGAAACGGCTGTAAGACATACCGTTCTGACGCGCTGCTGCGTTGATACGCGCGATCCACAGCTGACGGAACTGACGCTTACGTTGACGACGGTCGCGGTAAGCATACTGACCAGCTTTGATAACAGCCTGGAAGGCAACGCGGTAAACACGTGAACGTGCACCGTAGTAACCTTTAGCTTGTTTTAAGATTTTTTTGTGACGTGCGCGAGCAACTACACCACGTTTTACACGAGCCATTTAGCTCTCCTGTTTAATATTCTGAATTAATTAAAAAAATTTACTTATGCGTACGGCAGGCAGGCAATAACCAGACCCAGATCGCCTTTAGACACCATGCCTTTCGGACGCAGGTGACGTTTACGCTTAGTAGATTTCTTAGTCAGAATATGACGCAGGTTTGCGTGTTTACGCTTGAAGCCGCCAGAAGCGGTCTTCTTGAAGCGCTTAGCCGCGCCACGTACAGTTTTAATCTTTGGCATTTTAAAAAATATCCACTTCGCATTGTTGATAACATGACCCAGACAGGCGAACAACAAACCGCACAACGCAAGCGCTGCGCGGTCATTGCTACTTGAATGCCTACTGTTTCTTCTTAGGAGCGAGCACCATGATCATCTGGCGGCCTTCGATCTTCGAAGGGAAGGATTCGACAATGGCCAAATCCAGATCTTCACACAGGTCTTTACGGACGCGGTTAAGCACTTCCATACCGATCTGCTGGTGCGCCATCTCACGACCGCGGAAACGCAGCGTGATTTTGGCTTTATCGCCTTCTTCCAGAAAGCGAATCAGGTTGCGTAGTTTGACCTGATAGTCGCCATCATCGGTTCCAGGACGGAATTTGATTTCCTTAACCTGAATAACTTTTTGTTTCTTCTTCTGTTCCTTAGAAGATTTACTTTTTTCATAGAGGAACTTGCCGTAGTCCATGATGCGGCAAACCGGCGGTTCGGCGTTCGGGCTGATTTCAACTAAATCTACACCCGCTTCCTCAGCTTTTTCCAGAGCTTCGCGTAGACTTACAATACCAAGTTGCTCGCCTTCAACGCCTGTTAAGCGCACTTCTGTTGCGCGAATTTCACTGTTGATGCGATTCGGACGCGTAGGTTGTACTCGTTTTCCGCCTTTAATACTTTATTCCTCCAATTGGTGAAGATTGCGGCTGCGAATCTCTTGCTGCAGCTTCTCAACAAACACATCGACGTCCATCGACCCAAGGTCTTTACCACGGCGGGTGCGAACGGCCACTTTGCCAGCTTCCACCTCTTTATCACCACAGACCAACATATAAGGGACGCGACGTAATGTGTGCTCGCGGATTTTAAAGCCTATCTTCTCGTTTCTCAAGTCCGCTTTCACACGAATGCCAGCATTCTGCAATTTACGTGTCAAAGTCTCAACATATTCTGCCTGACCGTCGGTAATATTCATTACCACAGCCTGCATCGGCGCCAGCCAGCTTGGGAAGAAACCGGCGAACTCCTCGGTCAAAATACCGATGAAGCGCTCCATCGAACCCAGAATCGCACGGTGAATCATTACCGGCGTCTGACGATCGTTGTTTTCACCCACGTAGGTGGCATCCAGACGCTTAGGCAGGGAAAAGTCTAGCTGAACCGTTCCACACTGCCAGGCGCGGTCAAGGCAATCGTATAGTGTAAATTCAATTTTAGGGCCGTAGAACGCGCCCTCACCCGGCTGGTACTCAAACTCAATGTTGTTTTCATTGAGCGCCGCAGCCAGATCTTCTTCTGCACGATCCCAGGTTTCGTCAGAACCAATACGCTTTTCAGGACGGGTGGACAGTTTCACCACAATCTTTTCAAAGCCAAAGGTGCTGTACATGTCATAAACCATGCGGATACAGCTGTTCACTTCGGTACGCAGCTGATCTTCCGTACAGAAAATATGCGCATCATCCTGGGTAAAGCCCCGCACACGCATCAGGCCATGCAAAGCGCCTGAAGGTTCATTACGGTGGCAGCTACCGAACTCAGCCATACGCAGCGGCAAATCGCGATACGATTTCAGCCCCTGGTTAAAAATTTGGACGTGCCCTGGGCAGTTCATCGGTTTGATGCAGTACTCGCGGTTCTCAGAAGAGGTCGTGAACATCGCATCTTTGTAGTTTTCCCAGTGGCCGGTCTTTTCCCACAGCACCCGATCCATCATGAACGGGCCTTTAACTTCCTGATACTGGTACTCTTTTAGCTTACTGCGGACGAACACTTCCAGCTCACGGAAAATTGTCCAGCCGTCATTATGCCAGAAAACCATGCCCGGCGCTTCTTCCTGCATATGATAGAGGTCGAGTTGCTTACCAATTTTACGGTGGTCGCGCTTCGCCGCCTCTTCCAGACGCTGTAAATAAGCCGCCAGCTGTTTCTTATCTGCCCATGCTGTACCGTAAATGCGCTGCAGCATTTTGTTGTCGCTGTCGCCGCGCCAGTATGCGCCGGAGATTTTCTGCAGTTTAAAATGGTGACAGAAACGCATGTTCGGTACGTGCGGACCGCGGCACATATCGACATATTCTTCATGATGATACAGCCCGGGGCGATCGTCATGACTGATGTTCTCATCCAGGATGGTGGTCTTGTAGACTTCACCTCGCGCCGCGAAGACATCGCGCGCTTCCTGCCAGCTGACTTTTTTCTTCACAACATCGTAGTTGGTCTCGGCCAACTGATGCATGCGTTTTTCCAGCAGCTCAATGTCTTCCTGGGTCAGGGTACGATCGATATCGACATCATAATAGAAGCCGTTGTCGATCACCGGACCGATCGCCATTTTGGTATCTGGCCACAGCTGCTTAATCGCATGGCCTAACAGATGCGCGCAGGAGTGGCGAATGATCTCCAGACCCGCTTCGTCTTTGGCAGTGATAATGGCAACAGACGCGTCGTCGGTGATGGGATCGACCGCATCAACCAGTTCACCGTTAACTCGTCCGGCGATGCAGGCTTTTGCCAGACCGGGACCAATATCAAGCGCGATATCCATGACGCTGACAGGGCGGTCGTATGAGCGCTGACTGCCATCAGGAAGCGTAATTACAGGCATAGAATGTCCTTAGTTGCAGTGGTAAGCCACACGAAAGCTTACATACAAAATTGAGTAGTGTTATTGACCTGGCGTTATGTCAGACCCACATTGTCGGAATGTCGCCAGGAGTGTAATGCGGGACGGATAATAGCAGTTTTCAGGCGCGAGCAAAACCCATGCGTTTGTCGCTAAGCCTCAGAGAGATCAAAAAAAAGCGGCCAGGCACTGTGCCAGACCGCGCTTTTTCAGACATCCTGACGCCTGTTACATCGCGTAGGTCAGCATGACGGAAGTTCGGGTATCGGTACGGTCTGGTGCAGAAGCCGGTGGGTTGTTGTTCCAGGTCACGTTGTAGGCCAGCTTCAGGGCAAAGTGATCGTTAATAGCCACCTGTAAACCCGTTTCTGAGTTCACCGTGGTGTCTTCTCCCAGCGAGCTCAGCACGGAAACACCCTGAATGAACTTAGTGGTGTCGGTAAGTTGCCACTGATAGCTCACAGCGCCGTAAGCCAGCCCCTGCGTTTTGTGATCGCCGTCGCGGTAATCGTCGTAACGCACACCCGGACCGAATTCAGCACGCAGTGAATGCACCGGGCCGTTCAGAATCTGGCGACCATAACCGGCGGTCAGCACATCACGAGAATCATAGCCGTTATAACGATCGCTCAACCAACTTGCCTGACCAAACAGGTAGTCGTAGGCGCTCATGTTGTAACGCGAACGGGCACCCAGGTTGTAGGTTTCCGAAGAACGCTCATCGTTGGCAGAGGTGTTTGCGGCGTTACCCCACAAGCTGTAGGCCATTGATTCTGTGTACCAGGTCATATTGGTTTGCGCGGTCAATGATGAACTGGTGGTGTTACCGGTTTGTGCCAGGTAACCCGCAGAAGCAGAACCTTCAAAAGGCTTTTTCGCCGTTGAAGGGTCATCCATTGCGGTAAAGACAGCATTATCGGCCAGCGCCTGGTGACAAAACGCTCCGGCAGAGAGCAAAAGAACAGCAGACAGCTTGTTAAAGGCTTTCATTAAATGTGATCCGTGCAGCAGTTTTAAAAACGAAGATTCTGAAGGGTTTCCCAATGCGATCAATGCAATTTACGGTAACTTTTGTAAAAAAACATGAATTCGCTCAGAACGGCATGCTTTAGCGTAACGCCACGTATTCACTAGGCGTTAACCTGATTTCGGCGCGCATTATAGAGCCATTTTTGGCAAATGGCATCTTTTCATTTACAAGATTTACACAGGATTTTGCCTGGAATATCAGCGAAATTTGCACACAGATTGATCTGATTTTACGCCTCATCTCCTTCATTATTCGCCTGTTTTTTCACCCTGTACTACGCTGTGTATTATTTGAGCATACCGAGGTGCAGAATGAGCAACGGGAATTTACACCGCTATGTCGTCACGTTTCATTACCGGGAAACCGGTCTCAGTGACGTGCTGACGTTAACCGGAGCGATGACCTCCGGCGGCTTTTCTACCACGCTGATGGATGACAAGGGAAACCCGCATGAGCTTGGCACCAACAGTTTTGGCATTGTGACTACGCTTACGCAGGAGGATTTGAAACAGCAGGTCATTGCCGCGGGCGAAAGCGCGCTGGGACAAACGCCCGACGTGACGCTCACCACGCTTGACGATTTTCTGCGCGACGCAGCACGTTCAACAGAGTAGTCTGTGCGCAGGCGCAGACTTTGCGCTGTGCTAACGCGTTACAATCGAATTCAGGCAGCGAATAAAGAGGATAACCCGATGTGGTCAGCCATTAGTCGTCTGTTAAGCGAGCAATTTGGTGACGCCGATATTACCCAACGCCACGAGCTCCCCGGTGGCGATGTGCATCCCGCCTGGCTGATTCGCTATGGTGAGCAGGATGTCTTTGTCAAATGCAACAGCCGCGATAAGGTTTCGCTGTTCAGTTGGGAAGCCGATCAACTCGCCCTGCTGCGCCGTACGCAGACCGTCCGGGTCCCCGAGGTTTACGGGGTGGGCAGCGATCGCGACTACAGCTTTCTGCTGCTGGAATACATCAAGCCTCAGCCTCTCGATGCGCACAGCGCACTGCAGCTGGGCCAGCAGCTGGCACATCTGCATCAGTGGAGCGAACAACCGCAGTTTGGTCTTGATTTCGATAACAACCTGACCACCACACCTCAGCCAAACAGTTGGCTACGGCGCTGGTCAGTCTTTTTTGCAGAGCAGCGTATCGGCTGGCAGCTGCAAATTGCCGCCGAGAAAGGCATTCTCTACGGCAATGCCGAGCTGATTGTCGACTGTGTGCAGCGCACCCTGGCCTCCCATCACCCGCAACCTTCCCTGCTGCATGGCGATCTGTGGCCCGCCAACTGCGCAGCCAGCCAGAACGGGCCATGGATTTTTGATCCGGCCTGTTACTGGGGCGACAGAGAATGTGATCTGGCGATGCTGAGCTGGTTTAACGATCTGCCCAGAGAAATCTTCGACGGCTATAATCAGGTCTGGCCGCTGCCGGATGGCTTCTCACAGCGCCAGCCGGTTTATCAGCTTTATTATCTGCTAAACCGGGCCAACGTGTTCGGCGGCAACTGGCTGGGGGCCGCGCAGTTTGCCGTAGGTCAGTTACTGGACGACGACGCGCTGGCGGCCGGCCAGGCTAAACCGGCCTGACCGGTTAGAGAAAACCGAGTAACGAAAGCAGAAAATATCCGGCGATAACAATCACGATGGGCAAAATATAGAGCGGGAAAATCTGCAGAAAAATGGTGTGACGAGGAATGCGCACCTTCTCTTCCACCTGCTGACGCGTGCGCCCTTCGCTGCCTTTCGCCTGTTCGAGGATCATCTGGTCTTCAATGCCTTCGCGTACATGGCGAACCTGCCTTCCCATACGCGCACCTGACGCTTCCAGGGCCAGCCCGATGAAGATCAGAATATAGATTAGCCAGAACCCCAGGTTCATCTGGCCGTTAAACTCCGGCACGGGCGAGTTGTGCCAGAAAACGTTCAGAAACGGCGTGTTAAAACGAATCATATCGACCATGACATGAATAAAATCGAGCATCACGGCATCAATGCCGGGTTTCTTTTCACTGTGTTTAAAGAGAAAACTCAGCAGTGAGATGATCGTGGAGAGCAACGCCAGTAAAAAAACTATCCAGCCGACAACGCGTTTAAGGATGGCAATACGGCCAGCCTGTTGATAGGTCATGATATCTCCTGAACCCAAAATCCTGTTAGCCTTCAGTCTAACCTGCCCTTAGGGAATTTTCCCAAAAAAAAGAGCAGGCTGCGCCCGGCAAGGCTCTCGTTAACCCCCCGCCTGCGTTCGTGGTAAGGTAGCGGGATTATTTACAGGGGAGCGCCTTATGTCTTACCACCGCCCGGTTTACGCTGCTTTATTTGATATGGATGGATTACTGATTGATTCGGAACCGCTCTGGGATCGGGCCGAAATGGATATCTTTTCCACCCTGGACGTTGATTTAACGCGCCGTCATACGCTGCCCGATACGCTCGGGCTACGCATCGATCAAACCGTGCGCATGTGGTATGAAACGCTGCCCTGGACCGGTCCGTCGCAGCAGGAGATTACCCAGCGCATTATTACCCGCGTGATGGAACTGATTGCGACAGAACGTCCTCTGCTGCCCGGTGTTGAATCGGCCCTGAGGTTATGTAAGCAGCAGGGGCTAAAAACCGGCCTGGTCTCGGCCTCGCCGCTGTTTATGCTGGAAGCCGTGCTGGAGATGTTCAACCTGCGGCCCTGGTTTGACGTGCTGTCTTCGGCGGAGAACCTGCCTTACAGCAAGCCGCACCCTCAGGTGTACCTTAATGCGGCGGAGGCGCTGGGCATCGATCCGTTAAACTGCGTCGCGCTGGAAGACTCCGTTAACGGAATGGTGGCGAGCAAAGCGGCACGGATGCGCGCCATCGTCGTGCCGGCTGCCGTCCATCAGGAAGATGCTCGTTGGGCATTGGCCGATGTTAAACTCGGCAATCTGACACAGCTGATGCCCGCCCACTTACTGGGGTAATCGTGCCTGTGTTGTAACCTGTTGCACAGGCTTAAAAAATTAACGCTTCGTTACAGCGTCACAGGTTCTCATTTACTGGATAAATCCCTATACTGGATGCATCGACAGTTTTTGCAGCCAGGTTTTATCATGACGGCCGAGGGCCATATCTTTTTTGCGGTTGCCAGCGCTATTTTTGCCAAACGGGCCGAACTCACGCCGGTGATGGCGCACGCAGACTGGTGGCATTTGATCCCGGCCACGTTACTGACCTGCCTGCTTCCCGATATCGATCATCCCAAATCTCTGTTAGGACAGCGGCTTCGCTGGCTGTCCCACCCTATTGCGCGGGCCTTTGGTCATCGGGGATTTACCCACAGCCTGCTTGCGGTGGCGGCCAGCCTGTGGCTGTTTCAGATTAACGTCCCGAAAAGCTGGCCCCTCCCGGCCGATGTATTGCAGGGCATGACACTCGGTTATCTGAGCCATATTGTGGCGGATATGCTCACTCCCGCTGGCGTTCCACTACTCTGGCCCTGCCGCTGGCGTTTTCGCCTGCCGGTACTGCACAGCCAGAAAGGCAATCAACTGGAGCGAGCGCTCTGTTTATGCCTGATCGGTTACGCTCTGTGGTTCCCGGTAGGGATGCCTTCATTTGGCGAAAATGGCTGGCCCGCCCAGGTATTCGACACCTTACAAAATGGCGTTAGCCGTCTCATTTCTGCGCAATCTGAGCGTTAATTGCCCGGCAAAAAGGGTAAGGTTATAAGCTATTCCATTTGGATATAAGATTGCGCGATTTCTAACTGTTACCATTTCTGGATACGTATCTTTACGATCAAACCTCTGCTGCTCTCCTGACCAGGGAATGCTGCATTACATCGGAGTTGCTATGGATATTCCTCTTACGCTTAACGTCGTGGCATTTGTGCTGCTACTGCTTTTGCTGTCGCGCCTTGGCCGGGCAAACTGGAGCCTGTCGAAAAAGGTTCTGACTGGCCTGGTGCTGGGTGTGGTGTTTGGCCTCGCGCTCCAGCTGATTTATGGCGGCAACAGCGATATCGTTAAAGCCTCTATCGGCTGGTTTAACATCGTGGGTAACGGTTATGTTCAGCTGTTACAGATGATTGTGATGCCGCTGGTGTTCGTGTCGATTCTCAGCGCCGTGGCTCGCCTGCACAATGCCTCCTCACTGGGAAAAATCAGTTTTCTGACCATCGGCGTACTGCTGTTTACAACGGCAATTTCTGCCCTGATCGGCGTTTTTGTCACCGGCCTGTTTCACCTTAACGCGACCGGTCTGGTACAGGGCGCCCAGGAAACGGCTCGCCTGAGCGCAATTCAGAGCAACTACGTTGGTAAAGTCGCTGATTTGACAGTGCCTCAGTTAATCCTGTCATTCATTCCTAAAAACCCGTTTGCCGACTTAACTGGTGCCAGCCCGACGTCCATCATCAGCGTGGTCATCTTCGCCGCGTTCCTGGGTGTGGCTGCCCTGCAGTTGCACAAGGATGATGAGGTAAAAGGCCAGCGGGTACTGACCGCCATTGATACGCTGCAGTCGTGGGTGATGAAGCTGGTTCGCCTGATTATGAAGCTGACACCTTATGGTGTGCTGGCGCTGATGACCAAAGTCGTTGCCGGCTCCAACGTGCAGGACATCATCAAGCTGGGCAGCTTTGTTGTGGCATCCTATTTGGGCCTGACCCTTATGTTTGTGGTTCATGCGCTGCTCCTGTCGGTCAACGGCATCAATCCTATGCGCTTCTTCCGCAAAGTGTGGCCGGTATTGACCTTTGCCTTTACCAGCCGCTCCAGCGCCGCCAGCATTCCACTGAACGTGGAGGCGCAAACCCGCCGCCTTGGCGTACCTGAATCGATTGCCAGCTTCTCGGCCTCATTTGGTGCCACCATTGGACAGAACGGCTGTGCCGGTCTTTATCCGACGATGCTGGCAGTGATGGTCGCCCCGACGGTCGGCATCAATCCTTTTGATCCGCTGTGGATTGCCACGCTGGTCGGCATTGTGACATTGAGTTCAGCAGGCGTAGCCGGTGTCGGCGGCGGAGCGACCTTTGCCGCGCTGATCGTCCTGCCTGCGATGGGGCTGCCGGTCACACTGGTCGCGCTGCTGATTTCCATTGAGCCTCTGATTGACATGGGACGAACCGCGTTAAACGTTAATGGCTCAATGACCGCAGGATCGCTTACCAGTCGCTGGCTGGGCCTGACCGATAAACGCGTTTTAGAGCGCAGCGAGCACAGTGAATTAGAGCACAGCTAATCACGCCGGACCTGGCGTCCACCGCCAGGTCTTTCTCTCTGTTTTTGTCTTATCTTCTCCTTATTTCTTCATCATCATCCTGTTCCCGTTAAGAAAACGTTAAGCGTGGTAAACGGGCAATAATGCACAGCATTTCCCCTTGTCTTTACGCAGCAAAAAGAGAATTCTGCAGGTAATAACTGCAGGAGAATGCTCATGAAAACGGTTATCGCCTCATTACTGGCGCTAGCAATTGTCGCGCCCACTCACGCGTTTGCTCGTCCCGGCGACTGGGGCCCGGGTCCACACTGGCGACCCGGCCCAGGCTGGCATGGTCCGGCACCGCGCTGGCACGGCCCCGATCACTTCCATGTTCTGCCGCTGGCCGCAACGGCGGTATTGATTGGCGGATTAACGTATTACCTGCTTAACGGCAGTTATTATCAGCGTCACGGAGAAGAGTACGTGGTGGTTGAGCCGCCTGTGCAAACCTACGAAACGGGCATGAGAGTGCTGGATTTTAACGGCAGGCGCTTTTATGTGCAGGACGGGCACTACTATCAGCGGGAAATTAACGGCAGCTACATTGAAGTGCCCCGACCGGCAGGATTGTAGCTATAAAAAAAACGGCTCACCCAATGGCGAGCCGTTTCTTATTTAAAGCGGCTAATTACTGCTTAACCTGCGGGTCTGTGTCGTATTCAGCACAGCTCTGGAAGCCGTAGTTCATCACGCGGCCTACATCGTTGTAGCTGACGAAATAGGTTTGGGCTTTACCGTCACGCTCGCCGATAACGTAGGTCTGGCAGGTACCACGTGCATGCACCATGGTGATTTCAGTGGAAGCTGGGCCAGCAATCTGGCGTACCTGCTCGCGGGTCATGCCTTTTTTGACGTCCTTAACCACCGGCTTAGTCACGTAGCTTTCGGCACGATCGTAAGTCGTACAACCAGAGAGCGCAGCCAGCGTCAGCGCCGCAGCGATACATCCCATCACTTTATTCATCTTGTTGTTCCTCGTTTTTTGTCCATGTGCTGAAAAGCCTGGAACATAAAACGGTTTTTTTCAAGTTAATGACAGACTTAAACTCAACTCGCTCAGGATGCTTTGATAACATGCCCCGAGATGACCTTTGCGCAGCCGCCAATAAGTGAGACAGCACGCTTGCCGGGCCTGCCTTGGCAACAACCCTTAAAAGTGACAATGTCACATTTTTTACCTATAGAGGATACATGAAGCTTTCATCACCAAACCGCCTGGTTTATGCCATTACACTGGGATTGCTCGCCGCGCTGGGGCCGTTGTGCATTGACCTGTACCTGCCCGCGCTGCCCCAGTTGGCAACGGATCTTCAGACATCGACCTCAACGGCACAGCTCAGTCTGACGGCCGGGCTGCTCGGTCTGGGAGCCGGGCAGCTGTTTTTCGGGCCGATGAGCGATAAATTTGGCCGCCTGCGCCCACTGACGTTGTCCCTGGTGCTGCTGTTTATTGCCTCGGTGGGCTGCGCGCTGGCGCAGGACATTAACCAGTTGCTACTGGCTCGCCTGTTTCAGGGACTGGCAGGCGCAGGCGGTGCGGTGCTCTCACGGGCAGTTGCTCGTGACATGTACAGTGGTCATGAACTTACCCGCTTTTTTGCCCTGTTAATGCTGGTAAACGGCCTGGCACCTGTCGCTGCGCCTGTACTGGGCGGCGCACTCATGACCTTTCTGAACTGGCGCGGTATCTTTGTGGTGCTGGGCTGTATCGCGGTTTTACTTATCCTGCTGGCGCGCGGGAAGCTGCATGAAAGTCTGCCCGCCGGGCGACGCAGTCAGGGATCGGTCTTTTCTGCCTATGCGGCGCTGGGCCAGGTTATTACCCATCGCCCTTTTATGGGATTTTGTCTGACGCAGGGGCTGATGATGTCGGGCATGTTTGCCTATATTGGCGCCTCGCCGTTTGTTCTGCAGGAACGTTATGGCCTGTCACCGCAGGCGTTCAGCCTTTGCTTTGCCGCAAACGGTTTCGGGCTAATCATCGCCTCTCAGACCAGCGCCCGGCTCTGTCCGCTGTGGGGGGAGTTTCGGGTGCTAAAAGGCGGGCTGACGTTGGCAGGCGTGGCATCCAGCCTGTTGCTGATCGCGGGAATAAGTCATGCTCCCCTGCCGCTGTTACTGCTGGCCCTGTTCTTTACCGTTGCCAGTAACGGCGTGATTTCCACGACGGCGGCCTCACTGGCGATGCAAAGCCAGGGGCAGCGCGCCGGTAGCGCTTCAGCCGTGATTGGCGTGACGATGTTTACCTTGGGGGCCATTGCCGTACCGGTGACGGGCATCGGAGGAACATCAGTAATCAGTATGACGCTGACCGTTTTTGGCTGCTACATGCTGGCTATACTGACGTTTATGGCTTTGGCGAAAAAACCGGCATCCGGTGCAAAAACCCTGTGATTCCGCCTGCCCTGATAAAAACAGCTGTCGCTTTGGCTTGTTGTTTACAGGGAGGCGCGTTAGCGTTAAAACAGGCGTTGTATTGTGCCAACGAGCGACAGACTTGAGGAGATGTTGATGTCACTGCAGCAGGAAATCATTACCGCACTCGGCGTTAAGCCGACTATCGATCCACAACAGGAAATCCGCACTAGCGTTGATTTCCTAAAAGCGTACTTAACGCGTCACAGCGGTGTTAAGACGTTGGTACTCGGTATCAGCGGGGGACAGGATTCAACCCTGACCGGCAAACTGGCCCAAATGGCAATAACGGAACTTCGGCAAGAAACGGGCGATAAAGACTATACCTTTATCGCGGTGCGCCTGCCTTATGGCGTGCAGGCCGATGAGCAGGACTGTCAGGATGCACTGGCCTTTATCCAGCCGGATCGCTCGCTGGTGGTCAACATTAAAGAAGCGGTGCTGGCCAGCGAGCGGGCGCTGAAAGACGCGGGCATCGCCCTGTCCGATTTTATCCGCGGTAATGAAAAAGCCCGCGAACGTATGAAAGCGCAGTACAGCATTGCCGGCATGACCAAAGGTGTGGTGGTCGGTACCGACCACGGCGCAGAAGCCGTTACCGGTTTCTTCACCAAATATGGCGACGGCGGGAGTGACATCAATCCAATCTTCCGCCTGAATAAACGTCAGGGAAAACAGTTGCTGAAAACCCTGGGCTGTCCCGAGCATCTCTATCTGAAAAAACCCACCGCCGACCTTGAAGACGATCGTCCTGGCCTGCAGGATGAAGTCGCGCTGGGTGTGACATACGACATGATCGATGACTATCTGGAAGGCAAAACCATTGCGCCGGAAAGCGCGACGATCATTGAAGGCTGGTACCTGAAAACCGAGCACAAGCGTCGTCCGCCTGTGACCGTTTTCGACGATTTCTGGAAATAATCCCCCCTCGTCTTTATCCGTTGTCATCGCGCCCGGTCAGCTCAGTAGCCGGGCGCTGCCATGTAATAGGTTCCCGATTAAAAACGCTGCCAGTCAGCGTCACTCGCCGCTGCCATCGCGTTGCGGGCAGGAAGTGGCACGCGGTCTGCACGTCCGACCATGCTGCTTTGGATCGGTGCCTGGCGCTGCGTTTTGGCGAGCGTGAAGGTAGCAACCAGCTGGTTGAGGGTTGAGGCCTGATCCATTAATGAACGGGATGCAGAAGACGCTTCTTCAACCAGAGAGGCATTTTGCTGCGTCACATCATCCATCTGGTTTACGGCCAGGTGCACCTGATTAATCCCCTGAGACTGTTCGTTTGCAGCAACCGAAATCTCATCGACTAAATCGGTCACCTGACGGACCGCGTCTGTCATGCGCGTAATATTGTTACCCACGCCTTCTGCCTGATTCGAGCCGGCTTCCACATGGAGCATAGAAGCTTCAATAAGCGCTTTGATCTCCCTGGCAGAAGAAGACGATCGCTGAGCCAGATTGCGCACCTCCCCTGCCACCACGGCAAAACCACGCCCCTGTTCGCCTGCCCGCGCCGCTTCAACCGCCGCGTTAAGCGCCAGGATATTGGTCTGGAATGCAATACCTTCAATCAGCGCAATAATATCGGTAATTTTTGTCGAGCTCGTCCGGATATCACCCATGGTCATCAGCATCGCCTTCACGCGTGACGCACTGTCTTCAGAGATATCACGCGCGTTTTGGGCAAGCTGGCTGGCAAGTCGTGTATTTTCTGCCGTCTGACGCACTGTTTCACTCAACTCAGACATGCTGGCAGCCGTCTGTTCCAGGGAGGCAGCCTGCTCTTCCGTACGGGAGGAGAGATCTTCGTTGCCCGCAGAAATTTGTGCGGAAGCCGTGCTGACCGACTGCGCCGCGCTTTCTACTGCGCTGAGGGACAGGGCAACGTTTTCCACCAAATGGTTAAATGCCTTTGCCGTCAGGCCGATTTCATCTCTGCGAGCGTCATCTGCACGTAATGTCAGATCCAGATTTTCGCTCGCGGCTTCCATTGTGTGGCGCATCGCGTTGAGCTGACGACGAATAGCAAAAATGGTTTTAAGCGTAAAAAAGCCCAAAAGCAGTATGGCTGAAGCTGAGCCGGCAATCAGAATGAGTAAAGTATGACGATAGGTGCTGTCATTTTCTTTACGGAGTTGATTACCAATATCCACATTCAGTTGCAGCTGTTTCTGATAATCGTCAATCAGCTGTCGGGTTACCGCACCGATACCGCTATTACCCTGCAGCATCGACAAAGAAACCGCATCGTTCTGTGCGCGTGAGGCGGTGAGAAAAGCAGGCAGATCAGCCTCAATTCTTTTAATGGTGACAAATGCCTTTTCGGTCATCTGTCGATCTTCCTCACTGGAAATATCGTTCTTAAGGTAATTCTGGTTGAGCAGCGAAATATGGTTTAAGACACCGTTGATTTCTTTCTCAATCTGCATCTGCTTAGCGGGATCGGTCATGCTCTGATGATGGTAGAGCGCGATGATAATGGCGTTGCTGCCGTCAACCATTTTGGCGATATCAGTAATAGAAGGAAGGGTATTTTCCTGCACATACTGGAAACGGTACTGAAAACCGTCCGCGACAGAAATCGCCACGATAACCATGGTTATCAGCGCCATGCAGAGAAGAGAAAAGGTCAGTAAAAGCCGCTGTGTTATAGTCATATTTTTCACCTGGTTGTAATTAAAACAGTTAATTCGTCTAAAAATTTCAGACGCAGACCTTAACTATCGACATAAAAAGGTGATAACAGCGCCCAAAACAGGCATTGTTTATTAAGCATTTAACGTGGATGAATCATTTGAAAAACAATAAGTTATTATTATCATGACTCATAAAAAAACACATCGTTACTCACTGTAATAAATCCTTAACCAATTCTTAACACTCCACCCTATTCTGGCGCTCGCGGACGGAAATCCATGAAACCTAATCCTGTGGTCATTCCCCTTTGCCTGCGCAGGGTTGATGCGCTTGCGAGGCTCGTCAATAGAGGGAAAGCCACAAGGGTTGGATTGCGATCGCGTTATGCAACCTGTTAATCAGGCCATTCATGAAGGGCGTTGAGGGAAAAACGTTGCTCCGCACAGGGCCTGTTACAGGTTCCCCTGGCGGAATACCTGATGGACAGGCTACATGCTTACCGTTAGCATACTTTGCGCTCGCTGCCCGCTGGCGGCTCCTTTAAACGTTGAGTTTTATGCCTGCTAACTTATCACGCGCAACCTTAATCGGTTTGAGTGCGATTCTGCTCTGGAGCACCACCCTTGGCCTGTTGCGCAGCGTCAGTGAGGCGTTTGGCCCGACCGGCGGCGCCGCGCTGATTTATTCCACGACAGCGATTTTACTGTGCCTCACGCGCGGCATCCCCCATCCGCGCTCCCTGCCAGGGCGCTATCTGCTTGTGGGCGGCACCCTGTTTGTCGGCTATGAAATTTGCCTGGCGCTGGCGATTGGTCTCGCCAGCAACCGTCAACAGTCGCTGGAACTGGGGATGATCAACTATCTCTGGCCATGTCTGACCATCCTGCTGGCCATTCCGCTTAATCAACAGCGTTTTCGCCTGTGGCTGTGGCCCGGACTGCTGCTTTCCCTGTGCGGAATCATCTGGGTGATGAAGGGCGCCAACGAAGATGTACTGGGCCAGATGACGCAGAATATGACCCGCAATCCCACAGCCTACCTGCTGGCGTTTATTGCGGCATTAACGTGGGCACTCTACAACAACATCACGCGCCGCTTTGCACGTGGCAGCAACGGCGTCACCCTGTTTTTTGTGGTGACGGCTCTGGCGCTGTGGCTCAAATTCGCGTTGTTCACCCCTCAGGAAACCATGCAGTTTAGCCTGACGGCTGCTGCAGAAGTGCTGTTTATGGGCGCATCGACGGCGGTTGCCTATTCGGCCTGGAACTATGGTATCCAGCATGGCAACCTGACGCTGCTGGCGACCGCATCCTACTTCACGCCGGTGCTCTCGGCGCTGCTGGCCTCGCTGTGGCTGGACCTGGCGCCGGCGGTGAGTTTCTGGCAGGGCGTCGCCCTGATCACCGCCGGGTCGCTACTTTGCTGGCTGGCGACCCGACGTTTATAAATCTCAGACTGGCGAACGTTTAACCTGCCTGTTACACTGTATGGACAACCAGTACAGGAGTCCGTTTTGGTAAGACGTGCAGCGACCCATCGCCTCGAATTTGACGCGGCAACCATTTATGAATACCCGGAGCATTTGCGTGAATGGCTGGAAGGCCTGCCCAATCAGCCCGGCGTTTATACCTTTCATGGCGACAGCGAGACCTTGCCGTTGTACATCGGCAAAAGTGTGAATCTGCGTTCGCGTGTGATGTCCCATTTTCGTACGCCTGACGAAGCAAAGATGTTGCGACAGTCGCGGCGCGTCAGTTGGATCCCTACGGCGGGCGATCTCGGTGCGCTGTTGCTGGAAGCGCAGATGATCAAAACGCAGCAGCCCCTGTTTAATAAACGTCTGCGCAAAAACCGCCAGCTCTGTTCGCTGCGCATTACTCCAGAGGGTAAACCGGACGTCGTCTATGCCCGTGACGTCGATTTTAGTCAGTCACCGAATCTGTTTGGGCTTTACCGCAGTCGTTTTGCCGCGCTGGAACGCCTGAAACAGCTCGCCGATGAATATCAACTCTGCCACGGTTTACTCGGTCTGGAAGCGGTGAGTGCCAGCCGGGGCTGTTTCCGCTCTGCCCTGCGCCGTTGTGCCGGGGCCTGCTGTGGCAAGGAGCCCGTCAGCGATCATCAGGACAGGCTGCTGTCTGCGCTGGAGAGCGTGCGGGTATTCTGCTGGCCGTGGCAGGGTGCCGTGGCGCTGGTGGAGGAAGGCAAACACATGACGCAGATCCACGTTATCGATCACTGGTTTTATCTGGGCTCGGTAAACACGATCGAAGAGGCAAAAGCCCTTAAACGTGGCAAAGGTGGATTCGATCATGACGGCTACAAAATTCTCTGCAGCCCGGTGCTGTCTGGCAACTACCCTGTTATTCCCCTCTAACATAAAAAAAACCGCCGACACTGCCCACATCACGTGGACAAGGCCGGCGGTCTTCAACCGTGTTTACTGATTAACGTACAGCTTATTGCGCGGGTGCAGGTGCAGGCGCCAGTTTGCCGTGCATCGGACGTTTTTCAGTCAGGTGCTTTTCAAAATTGGCGTTGTACTGTTTTTTCTGCTCCGGCGTCAGCACGTTATACAGCTTATTCTGCGTTTCCATCATGGCAACCGCGTTTGCTTTCGCGTTGGCCGTCATTTTGTCTGCCTGGGCTTCAGCCTGGGCTTTATCAAAGCTGTCAGAGGCGATGATGGCATGGGTTGCACGACGCTCATCCAGTGACGGACGCTGCATTTCACCACGGCGCTCTTTCATAATTTCATGCATTTTGGTTTTTTGATCGGCGGTCAGATTCAGACCGCCGAACATCATATCCATACCGTGCCGCATTGGTTTATGCATCGGCTTTTCCGTGCCTGCCGGTGGCGGTGTCAGATTATCTGCCTCAGCATGAACAACCGATGCCGCGCCAAATGCCAGAGTAGAAGCCAGTAACAGAGAAGTTAATTTACGCATCACAGTGTCCTTTTTATTCACTTGTTCAGTTTCGTAACGACAGCACTCTGTCGCGTCTTCGGAAACAAGCATACGACGCTGAACGTCAATTACTGCGAGCGAGAGTAAAAGCGTGAAAGCGCAAAAGCCACAATTCAGGCAATCATGGAGGGATTAAGAAGAAAGCGGTGAGAAATTGAAAAAGAGTATGAATAATCAGGAGATTTCGGATAAATCGTGGAGAATTGTAATGCCTTTAGCAGTAAAGCGGAAGGTGTCTTCCGCCTTTTTATTTGGATAAGGTCAGAGAGGCAATGCCTGGGTTTGTTCGCTTTCTTCAATCAACATCAGGCCCGCCCGCAGCCCCAGCGCAACACGCGGGTTAGGAAACAACACATACTCCCGCGCCTGCTGCACGAAGTAGCGTTTTTCCCCGTCTTCAGCCAGTAAGGCCCCCTGCGGGAAGGCGGTGAAGTTTTTGGTGTCATCACTCATATGAAGCTGAAAGTTCTCGCTGTGGCGGGTGATCTGCTGGCTTACCCGATAGCGGCGCGGAACGGATTGCGCTTCCGGTAAGGTCTCGCCATACAACAATGCTGCCAGCGCCTGGGCAGCCGCGCTAAACTGGGTTAAATCGTTTTCGCCAAAGGGCCGGGCCTGCCCCAACTCCAGCGTACAGCTGGCTGCGCCGAAATGCTCACAGCTGAAATGGGTGAAGGTGCCCGCTGGCGAACGGTGGAAAACCAGCGCCTCCAGTCCGGCTACCGCCAGCCAGTGCAAAAACGCCGCCGGCCATGGCCGATCGTTCCTGGGCATTACGCCAAAACGCGTATGATAAGAACCGCGCAGGGCCGTATGCATGTCAAGGTGCCAGCGGGTTTCATCACACTCGCCCAGTTGCCAGAAATTCTCCAGCGTTTGTTCCAGCCGCAGCACTCGCCGTGCCTCATCCCCGTCATCAATCTGTTGCCAGCGTCCGCCGAACAGTCGGTTAATGTCGTAGGCCACATAGCGTTTTCCTGCGCGCAGCGCCGAGGGATTACCCAATACCACCAGCATGCGCTGCTGAAGCGGCTTCTCGCCCTGAAGTAAGGGCGTGATGAGCTGGTTAAGCATTTCTACAGGGGCAGTCTCATTGCCGTGAACCCCTGCGGAAAGCACCAGCGCCTGTTTAACCGGCGTTTTGGGCTCCATGAGAAGAATACCGTGATACAACCACTGCCAGCGAAGATGCGCCGTCTCACCTTTACGCTTACGCGGTGCTTCACCAGACAGCGTCTGCTGTAAAAAGTCCTGCATCGTTCCTCCTTAAAACCGGAAGCGGGCAGCCCTCATGGCAGCGCCTGCTTCACTGCTGAAATGCATACACATTTCCTAAGTCTAGCAGTCTGGTCAATTCATCAAGGGCAACCCGCCCTTCTTGCAGCAATTGCGGATCGGTTAAATCGTCTTGCGTTAGCCTGTCGCGGTAGTGACGGTCGACCCACTGGTTGAGCATGGTGAACAGGCGATCGTTCATCAGTACCGAAGGATTCACCGCCCGTTGCTCATCTGGCGTTAACACCACGCGCAGACGCAGGCAGGCCGGTCCACCGCCATTATGCATGCTTTCCCGCAAATCAAATACCTGTAATGACTGCAACGGTCCATCGCGTTCTACCTGCTCGCTCAGGTAGCGCCATACGCCAGGATGCTGGCGGGACTCTTCGGGCAGCACCAGCATCATGCTGCCGTCGGCACGGGTCAGAAGCTGGCTGTTAAACAGGTAGGTGCTCACCGCATCCTGCACGGAAACCCGGGAGGTTGGCACTTCAAGCGCGACAAACCCCGGAACACATTCGTGCAAACGACGCAGCAAAGCGGGCTGATCGACAAATGCCTGCTGATGGCAGAACAGCATTTGCTGATTGCTGACCGCAATAACATCGTTGTGGAAAACGCCCTGATCGATGACCTCAGGATTTTGCTGAGCAAAGATTACCTTGTCGGAGGCAAGCTGATGAAGACGGGCGACGGCTTCGCTGGCCTCGCGGGTTTGCCGGGCAGGATAACGCTGCGGGGCCGAGCCAGACTGGTTATCACGACCGTAAATAAACAGTTGTACGCCAGCATCACCATAATCGCCCCCCAGACGATTATGGTTGGCGGCGCCTTCATCGCCAAACAGCGCGACCTGAGGCAGCGCATCATGCACGGAAAAATGGGCCGGATCGCGAAATATGGCCCGCAACAGCGCCGCCGTTTCCGGGGCTTCAATCGCGCGATGAAATTTATTATTGAGGTTGGCAACGGTAAAATGCACACGACGATCGGCGCTGTCGGCAGAAGGCGAAACCGTGGCGGCATTTGCCACCCACATCGCCGAGGCTGAACTCGCTGCGGACAGCAGCGCCGGTGCGGTTTTCCCTGCTTTTTCCAGCACCTGTGCGTCGCTGCCGCTAAAGCCCAACTGACGCAGCACGGCGATATTAGGCCGCTCATGGGGCGGTATCACGCCCTGAACGAATCCCATATCGGCCAGGGCTTTCATTTTCAACAAGCCCTGCTTTGCCGCCAGGCGCGGGTTCGACGGCTGTCGCTGGTGACGCGTGGAGGCTTCGTTGCCAAATGACAAGCCCGCATAATGGTGAGTCAGTCCGACCAGACCGTCGAAATTCGCTTCAATCGCTTTCATTAACGGGCTCCTTGCGGCGAGAAGTCGAGGCCCGGCGACAAGGCTTCAGGAAGGCTAAGCTCAGGTGATTCCAGCGAGGCCATCGGCCAGGCACAGTAATCCGCCGCATACCACGCGCTGGCACGGTGGTTGCCCGATGCACCAATACCGCCAAAAGGTGCCGTGCTGGCGGCGCCCGTCAGGGGTTTATTCCAGTTCACGATCCCGGCCCGCGCTTCCAGCAGCAGTTGTTCAAACTGTGCACGCGAGGGCGAAATCAAGCCGCATGACAGACCATAGCGCGTCTGGTTGGCCAGACGAATTGCCTGAGGATAATCGTCATAACGGATCACGCCCAGCAGCGGCCCGAACACTTCCTCATCAGGCAAACCGTCCACCGCCGTCAGATCAATAATCCCCGGGGTTAATAATGCCTGTTGGCGATCGGGCCAGCGCATCGCCAGCAGCACCTTGCCGCCCGCCGCGACGCGCTGCTGCCATTCGGCATAAATTTTTTCGGCAGCGGCGCAGGAGATGACGCTGCCCATAAAAGGTTGGGGACTGGCGTTCCAGGCGCCCGGCTGCAGCCTTCCTGCCACCTCAATCAGCCGCTGCAGGAAGGCATCGCCTGCGGCACCGCGCCTGACCAGCAAACGTCGGGCGCAGGTACAGCGCTGACCTGCGGTAATAAACGCCGACTGAATCGCAACATGCACCGCGCCCTCAATATCCGCCGGATCTTCAACGATCAGTGCATTGTTACCGCCCATTTCCAACGCCAGCATTTTTTCCGGCTGCCCGGCAAACTGGCGATGTAACTGATAACCGGTATGCGCGCTGCCGGTAAACAGCAGCCCGTCAATCTCCTGTTCCGCCGCCAGCGCCTGACCGGTTTCACGGCCGCCCTGGACCAACCCGATGACGCCGGCAGGCACGCCCGCCGCCTGCCACAGCTGCACTGTTTTTTCTGCGGTCGCAGGCGTAAGTTCGCTGGGTTTAAACACAACACAGTTTCCCGCCAGCAAGGCCGGCACAATGTGCCCGTTGGGCAAATGTCCCGGAAAGTTATAGGGGCCAAATACCGCCAGCACGCCATGAGGACGATGACGCAAGGCGCTGTCGCCCTGCTGCTGTTCCCCGGTGCGCTGATGATAGGCCTTCACTGAAATACCAATTTTATTGATCATTGCGGTGACTTCGGTCAGGGCTTCCCAGCGCGGCTTGCCCGTTTCCTGCGCGATACACTCGGCCAGGGCCGTTTTATGTGCCTCAAGCTCTGCCGCAAAGCGTTCGACCAGGGCCTGACGCGCGGCAAACGGCTGTCTCGCCCATGCCGGAAATGCCGCCCGCGCCGCCTGGCAGGCCGCGCTCACCTGCGCCGTTGAGGCCGCTGAACCTTGCCACAGGATTTCACCGCTGACCGGATCCTGTTTGGAAAAATGCACTGACTCGCCGTTGAGCCAGTGTCCGTTAATCAGGTGCGTCATGCTTTTTTCTCCTCGCTCCACAGCGTCACGACGCGCAGGCTGTCGCCAGGCTGGCAGTGTAACGCCTGCAGCTGTTCATCATTGAGCTGAACACTTTTCGCCATGGGTTCGACAGGTAAAAGTGCAACACGAAACTGGTGATAATCGCTATTCGCGACTAAACAGAGCGGCGCATCCTGTGGCGCATCCCCCCGTTGAGCCGTCAGTATCCGGCTTTCGCGCACCGCACGAATGTCGTCGATATCGCACTCCAGCGTGGGGCCACCATCGAAGATGTCGATATACTGGCGATAGCGAAAGCCTTCGGCTTCCAGCACCGCACGCGCGGGGGCCGTTTTGGGATGTACCTGACCAATAACGGCCTGCGCTTCTGGCGTCAGATAGTGCAGATAAAGCGGGTGCTTGGGCATCAGTTCGGCGATAAAGGCTTTTTGCCCGGTGCCACTCAGAAAATCGGCTTTGCGAAATTCCATTGAAAAGAAGTGAATGCCCACGCTGTCCCAGAACGGTGAATGCCCCTGCTCATCACTGACGCCGCGCATTTCGGCAACCACCCGCTCCATAAAGTATTCGCGGAAGTTCGCCATAAACAGAAAACGGGATTTCGACAGGAGATAACCGTTTTTGCCATCGCGGTAATCGGCATCCAGGAACAGCGTGCAGAGTTCGCTGCTGCCGGTATGATCGTTACTCAGCGATAAGGTCGGTAAGGCGGCGTAAACGTTCAGCTCTTTCGAGGCGTGCACCTGTGTTCCTACACGAAAGTTATACCAGGGTTCCTGCAGCCCAACCGCAACCTCAATGGCGCAGATCCCCACCGCACGATTATCCTGGCTGTCGGCCAGTACAAACACATAGCCCTGCTCGGCCCGCGGCAAACTGCCCTGCCAGGTTTGCAGCGATCGCTCAATTCGGGCCTGTAAGGTGGCGCTGTCAACCGGCAACGAGGTCAGCCCGCCGCCCGTTTTCGCCGCCAGTTCCATCAGTTGGCTGAGATCGTCCCGTTCGACCGGACGGATCACCATCATGATGCCTTTCCTTGTAGCAGGTGTTCACACGCCTGGGCAAAACGCGCCATGCCGGTCTTCAATTCCTGCTCGCTGATGTTGAGCGCAGGCGCGAAGCGCACCACGTTAGCTCCGGCAATCAGCACCATGACGCCATATTCCGCGGCGATAAGGTTGATCTGTTTCGCCTTGCCCGCAAAGTCGTCGCTGAGCACGGCACCGATCAGTAACCCCAGCCCGCGCACCTCTTTAAACAGGTGCAAACGCTGATTAAGGTCGTTAAGCGCCGCGACAATCCAGTCATGACGTTGCGTGACACCGGCCATCACTTCAGGCTGGTTAATCAGTTCCATGACTTTTCCGGCCACTGCGCCCGCCAGCGGATTGCCGCCATAGGTCGTTCCGTGGGTACCTACGCCCATGACCTGAGCCAGATCCTCGCGCGTCAGCATCGCCCCAATAGGAAACCCGCCGCCTAGCGCTTTAGCACTGGTTAGCACATCCGGCGTCACGCCATAGTGCATATAAGCGTAAAGCGCGCCGGTCCGGCCCACGCCGCTCTGCACTTCGTCGAAAATTAACAGCGCATCATGTTTGTCGCACAGTTCACGCAGCCCACGCAGGAAGGCGGGTTCGGCGGGCACGACGCCGCCTTCCCCCTGAATGGGCTCAACAATCACGGCGCAGGTGCTGTCGTTAATCAGGTCTGCCGCAGAGGCAAGGTCATTAAAGGCGGCGTGCTGAATATCCGCAGGGAGCGGCGCAAAATCCCGCGAATAGGCGGGCTGGCCACCCGCTGAGACCGTAAACAGCGTACGGCCATGAAAGGCATTCTTAAATGCCACGATGCCACTTTTATGCTGCCCGACTCTGTCATGGGCCACTTTACGGGCCAGCTTAAGCGCCGCCTCGTTAGCCTCGGCACCGGAGTTACAAAAGAAAACCCGATCGGCAAAGGTGACATCAATCAACTGCTTCGCCAGGCGTAAAACGGGTTCATTGGTGTAGCCGTTGCCCGTGTGCCAGAGGCGTGAGGCTTGATCCTGAAGTGCCTGCTGGAGAGCGGGATGCGCATGCCCGAGCGCATTAACGGCAATGCCCCCGGCAAAATCGATATAGTCTTTTCCCTGCTGATCCCAGAGGGTTGAACCTTCAGCACGGACGGGTACAAAGCTGGCGGGTGCATAAACGGGCATCATCCATTGATCAAAATCCTGACGCGAAACCTGCAGTGACATAGCCCTTCTCCTGTTCCCCAGCGGGTAACGTATTTGTATGTTAATTGTTAAAAATGTAATAAATCTCGGCTTACTCTAGTTTGCAGATAGCGTGCCAGCCAAGGACTAAAATGCATAAAACAAGCTGGGTTAAGGAATATCAATAGGTTACGAAAGGTCACTATTCACTTATTTTGCATAAAAAGTGAATAGTTATCTGATAAAGGCGGGATAGCAGAGCTTTTTAAAGCAGAATTATGCATTCGCGGGATGAAATATCGCTTTTGTGATCGCTGATAAACTATCTGCTCAAAATAGTGCAGCAACCGCCTTAAATCAGGGCAGTTGCACGGCTGTCGTGCAGAGGAGGATAAGTACCAGAGATAACGTTAATGCGACAGGCATGATTTTTATCGGCGTAATTTAAAAAGGTGATTTAAAAATACTCACCCTCTCAATTTAAATATATTTATATGAAACTGGTAATATTGTTTCGCAGGTTATCATCAGAGCGTTAATAAATTACCGATCGCCGATTTAATTATCACTAAGCAACCTAATGGTTAACCATCAAACCTGTTTTGTTCATTTATTGCACAAGGTGTGTTGATTATTTAGACAGAAAGGCTAGCAATATCATTTTTTTGCCATATTGCATTTCCCCTTTCTATAAAAATCACTAATCATCTGTTTTATATGCTTTTCTTGCATTTACATTGCTGGCAGGGTCATAAGAAAAAGCACTGACAGGTAGCACCATCGCCGCCAGACTGGCTTGGTTGGGATTTAGTTCCTTAAAATACACAATTAGTTACACTTATTGCGCTAGGCTGAATTAACAATTTGTGTCATTTTCTTTTCACCCCAACAGAGGGGAAATAATAATATAACCACAGGGTAAATAATAAATGATGAAGCGCACATTAGTGGCGGCATTAATGCCGTTACTGATCGGTCTGTCTACTGCTCAGGCCGCACAGATTTATAATAAAGACGGGAATAAGCTGGATTTCATTGGCAAGGTTAACGTTATGCGTCTTTTTTCAGACGATAATAGCAACAACGGTGACTCAAGTTATACCCGCATAGGTTTTAAAGGTGAAACGGCGATTACCGATCAGCTCACCGGTTACGGTTTCTGGCAGTACCAGTACAACCTGTCAAATTCTGAGGGCAGTGATGCCAATAGCGGCAGCAAAACCCGTCTGGGCTACGCCGGTCTGAAATTCGGCCAACTGGGTTCACTGGACTACGGCCGTAATTATGGCCTGGTTTATGACGCACTGGGCTATACCGATATGCTGCCTGTGTTTGGTGGCGACTCGGCTAACACAGATGCATTCCTGAGTCTGCGTTCGGGCGGCCTGCTGACCTGGCGCAATAAAGACTTCTTTGGTCTGGTTAAAGGCTGGAACGTCGCGGCGCAGTACGAAGGCAAAAACGATCGCACCAGCACCACTGATACAGGCCTGGAAGTGCGTCGCTCTAACGGCGATGGCTTTGCCCTGTCTACGTCCTATGACTTTGATTTTGGCCTGAGCTTTGTGGGCTCCTATGCCAGCCTGAATCGTATTGCGGCGCAAAACACTGCAGCCTTTGGTCGGGGTGAGAAAGCACAACTGTGGGCAACAGCAGCCAAATATGACGCTAATCAGATCTATCTGGCAGCCATGTACGGTGAAACCCTCAACGCGACTCCAATCAGCGGTGGTTTTGCAAATAAAACGCAAAATCTGGAAGTTGTGGCACAGTACCAGTTCCTGAACGGCTTCCGCCCTTCTGTGGGCTATGTCACCTCCAAGGCTAAAGACATTGAAGGGATTGGTGACGCCGACCTCTATAAATACACTTCTGTGGGTGCAACTTACTACTTCAACAAAAACATGTCCGTCTATGCGGAATACAAGTTTAACCTGTTGAAGAAAAACAATCCGCTGGGTAAAGCAACAGACGATATTACTGGCGTGGGCTTGACCTACCAGTTCTAATTACTCACCCTCATTGCAAAACGGCCCGGCCTGTGTCTGACGGGCCGTTTTTTCATCCGCCAGCCTAAGCCCGATGTTCCCACTCACACTTCAACCCCCTTTAGCAGCGCCAACGCTGGGAGTGAGAAATCACGTCGACGTTCAACAGCCTGCGGGTTCAATAATCACCCGCGCTGTCAGTTCGCGGATGAGATTTTCGATGATGTCAGCGCGTGCACTTCCGTCTGAAGATATCGCCGCAATCCCGGACGGGATCGGTAAAATACACAAAATGTCGCCTCGTGTCTGACTCGAGAAGGTGAATACGTCTGCGCATCCAGGCTGGCAGCAAGAAGAAGCAAGGCAACCCGGTGACCGCCATTTTTAAAAGATCGCAGGCACTTTCCCGCACGACAACATACTCTCTCTCTCGCTCTGTAACCTTGCTTATTCGCTAAAACTCAGGCTATTACTGGACGAGGGCATCTGGACAGCACCCTCAACCGCGGGCTCATCCATCGACAATGGCGCTTGCACTTTCAGGGTGATCCAGTTTGAAGTGACGCGCTGCTGTTTACTGTCTTCCACCGTGACCGACAGACGGTACTCATTGCTGGCGCCCGGCGTGCTGTCCCATGGGGGAACGATCACGCTCCAGCCATCAATGGCATTATTGTTCGGCGGTGATGTCAGGCTCAGTGCCTGAGTATCGCCCTGCCAGCTCAGCGCCTTAATGCTATGACTGGCGCGCAGTTGCAGCTTGAGCGGTACGCTCTCACCGGGATTAAGCTGCCACGGCGGCGTCGCCAGGAATACAGACAGCGTTTTACGCTGTCTGTAGGCCATCACCGGGTTTTGGCTGCGCGTCACCGTGTCGTAGCGGCTGCCCCGTAAGGAGCGAGCTTCCGCGACGTTATTGGCATCCAGCTGCTTGCTCAGCGCGACCCCAAAGCGGTAATTGAGTTTGAGGCCAAGCTGATCCTGGCTCTCTCCGGCACTGCTGGTTTTGTGGCTGGCCGAAATGGTCACCAGCGGCACGGGCGTATAAGACAGCCCCAGCGAGAGCGCCGCCGGGTTATGGTAACGGTTGCCGCTGTTAAACAGGTCAACCTTTTCCCCCAGATATTGCTGATAGCTGAATGATACGCCCAGCTGACGATAGAACGGCAAATAGCTTTGGGTGGTGATGTCGTAACCTTCGGCCATGCGGGACTGCTGGCTGTCACCGCGATTACGCCATCCGGACAAGGGATGATAGTAGTTAGCAGAAAAGCGCAGATTGTTGCTCCAGGCCTCAGTGCCCACCGAGGCGCGCTGAAGTCCAGTGCGAAAGCTACGATCGATAAAACTGTTGTACCCCAACAGCCAGTTGCCTGCGTCCCAGCGCTGACCCAGTCCGGCATTACCTACCACGCCTTCAACAGAGTCGTGCAGCCCAAGCTGACTGAACGTAAGGTAGCGATTCTCATCAGCCAGCGGGCTAAACAGATTGCCGCCGGTGCCGTCAAAGTTGCCGGCCATGTCCACGTTTAAGTTGAACTCGGCGTTGCCATAAGGCGACAGTAAAGACTGCCCTTCACTCTCAACCCGCGTCGCCACTTCGTCGCGCAGTCGGTCAAAAGCCCACTGCCCGGCCTGCTCGCCCAGGGTCAGATCACTGCTGCTTTCATTGGCTTCCGCAATACTTTTAGCCGCCTTCGCCAGCTTTTTGCTCCAGTCATGGTTATCTTCGACGTTGCCAAGAGAAGGAAGATCGTCCAGTGACTGGCGAAAACGCGTGGGATCGCTAAAAGGGGTTTCCGACACCTGATGATCCGTTTGCAGCGCACCGGCGGGCAGCGCCAGAAGCGCAGTCAGAGCAGCGAGAGAGAAAGTCACAGGTCTAAACATCAAATCATTACGTCCGGGCATAAAAATCATCAGGTGGTTTCTCAATGAGAATGATAAAACCAGCGCTAATTATTTTAGCATAATGTGACCCAGATTCATGACTTAACTCGATATTTGTGCATCTGCGAGCCGCCTGGCCGCATGTCGCGGCCAGACAACCCGCTTGTTTCAGGAAAAAATTAGCCCGCCATCAACATTAACGGTTTGTCCGGTAATGTAGCGCGCATCATCCGATGCCAGAAAGGCGACCAGCCCGGCAACGTCCTGTGGCTGCCCGGCCCGTTTAAGAGGAATGTTCTCTACCCACTCCGCCATCAGCTCGCCTTTACCATAGGTTTTTTGTTGCGTGCTCAGAATTTCGCCCCAGACGCGATCGTTGTAATCCCACATTTCGCTTTCGATGATGCCAGGGCAAAACGCATTAACCGTGATATTCCAGCGGGCCAGCTCCAGCGCCAGACTTTGCGTAATGCCAATGACGCCCATTTTGCTGGCAGCATAGTGCGGCGTGTAGATAAATCCTTTACGCCCCTGCCCTGAAGACGTGTTAATCAGGCTGCCGCCGTTTTGCTGCACCATGTATTTAGCGGCTTCACGACAGCACAGCCAGACGCCCGTGGTATTCACCGCCAGCACGCGTTCGAAATCGCTTTTGGGCATATTCCCGAAGGTATCAATCGTGATAATGCCCGCGTTCTGAACCGAAACGTCAATGCGGCCAAAGCGCTCAAATGCCTGCTGATACACCTGCTGCACATCGTTCTCATCGGTTACATCCGCCTGCAGGGCCAGAATCGCGTTGGCGATGGGCCGCAGGCTGTCCGCCGTGGCAAAAACACGTTCAGAATTGGATACCATCACCAGGTTTGCGCCGTCCTGGGCAAACCTGGCGGCAATGCCTGCGCCAATACCGCGACAGGCGCCGGTGATGACGACCGTTTTCCCACTAAAATCCCGGTTCATTGTGTTCTCCTGTTATCCATGACGAATGTCAGCATGGGGCACCGCCGGCGGCTGCTTATCATGGCGGCGCAGTAGTATCACTTTGCTTTGTAAACGCTGCTGGAACTGGTCAATCACCACGGCGGTGACAATCACCACGCCCTTGATCACCATCTGCCAGAAATCACTGACGCCCATCATCACCATGCCATCGGCCAGGAAAACAATCACGAAGGCACCGATAATGGAGCCCGACACGCGGCCACGGCCGCCTGCCAGCGCCGTGCCACCCAGCACCGTGGCACCGATGGCATCCATCTCAAACATGTTGCCTGTCATGGGGTGCGCGGTCTGCAGCTGAGAAGCCACCACCAGCCCAACTAATCCGGCACACAGCCCGGAAAAAGCGTAAACAAACACTTTGACTTTGATGATGGGCACCCCCGCCAGCCGCGCCGCCGACTCATTGCCGCCGGTGGCATAGATATAGCGCCCAAGCGGCGTTTTCCGTGTCAGGTACAGGCCAAGGAGTAAAAAGCCGATCATCAGCCAGATCGGAATAAAAACCCCCAGTACGGTGCCGGAACCCAGCAGTGCGAAACCGGTATTGCCCAGCGCGGGCATGCCAACCAGATTGGCGTAGGTGGCGCCATCGTTAAACAGCAGCGCTGCGCCACGGGCCACATACATCATGCCCAGCGTACAGATGAAAGGGGCAACGCCGAGGCGAGTAATTATCGTGCCGTTGACGATGCCCACCAGCGTGCCAAACAGCGCGACCGTGAGGATCACCTCCGGCACATTAAGAAACAGTCGCGCGCCATTCCACAGCGGCACGCCCGACGTCAGTAACGCGCCCGCCACCATGCCGCAGATCCCGGCGACGGCACCGACAGACAGATCGATACCTCCGGTCAGGATCACCAGGGTCATGCCGATAGCCAGCAGCCCGGTAATCGCCACGTGCTGGGTCATAATCAGCATGTTCGACGGCGTCAGGAAATTAGGCACCATCACGCTAAAAAAGCCGACCACGATCAGCAGCGCAATAAAGGTACGCGCCTTGAGTAAGTACATGTACAGCAGATATTTTTGATTCATCTTATTCTCCGGCAACCTCAGGCTTGCGGGGTGGATGCACTAATCAGTTTTTCGCGCGTGGCAGCGGCACGGGGCAAATCGGCAGTAATACGGCCATCGGCCATGACCAGAATCCGATCGGCGAGCGCCATGACCTCATCCAGTTCGGACGACGAAAACATCACCGCCAGCCCCTGCTGCGCCAGTTTGCCAATCAGGTGATACACATCGGTTTTGGCCCCGACATCAATGCCGCGGGTGGGCTCATCCAGCAACACCACCGCAGGTCCGGTCATCAGCGCTTTTCCCAGCACCACCTTCTGCTGATTTCCGCCGCTTAACGCGCTGATAGGCAACTCGCTGTCGCTGACTTTAATCGCCAGGTGCTGAATCATTTCATTGACACGCTGCCGTTCTTTGTCAGGGTGCACGATGCCCAGCGCCCGGCGAAAGCCGCGCAGGCTGAGATTCGACAAGGTCATATTGGCGCTAATCGACATCAGCTCGATCACGCCTTCACCTTTACGATCCTCCGGCACCAGCGTGATGCCGCGCTTCAGTCGCTGCTGGAAACTGCAGTTGTCCAGCCGCTGTCCACCTAACTGAATCTCCCCACGCTGACAAGGCAGTAACCCGGTTAATCCCTTAAACAGCTCTGTTCGCCCGGCACCCAGCAGGCCATAAATACCAATCACTTCGCCTTTGCGCAGGCTGAAACTCACCGCATTGAGCCGGTAGCCACCATTCTGATGCAGTGCGGTGAGCCCCGCCACCTGCAGCACCGTCTCGCCCTGCGGCGCGGGTTGATAGTCGAAGTGCTTTTTCTTGTCGCCAACCATTTGTTCAATGATCCAGGGCACACTGACGTCGCGCACCTCACGCGCGGCGATGAAACGCCCGTCCCGGAAAACCGTAATGTGGTCGCCAATCTCCATTAGCTCTTCCAGCCGATGGGAGATATAGATAATGGTGACGCCGCGTCGCTTGAGCTGTTCAATGACGTTGAACAGCACTTTAACTTCCGACTGACTCAGGGCGCTGGTCGGTTCATCCATAATCAGCACGCGCGTATCCTTCGACAGCGCGCGGGCGATCTCGACCAGCTGTTGATGACCAATGCCCAGCGCATCCAGCGCAGCATAGGGATCGACGTCCAGCTCCAGCCGTTCCAGCAGTGCTTTGGCCAGCTGATACTGATACTTTTCGTTGATGACGCCGCGCTGGAAGAACTCATTGGCGATAAAGATGTTGTCCATCACGTTCATATTCGGGAACAGGTTCAGCTCCTGAAAGATAATGCTTATGCCCAATTTTTCGGCCTGTTGGGTGGAGTGAAGCATCACAGGTTTGCCATCCAGCAGAATCTCGCCTGACGATGGGGATTCCACCCCGGCCAGCATCTTCATCATGGTGGATTTGCCGGCACCGTTTTCCCCGATGAGCACATTGACCTTGTTGCGATAAACCCGGTAGTTAACCTGATCCAGGGCGGTCACGCCGGGATAAACCCGCGACAGGCCGCGCGTCTCAATAATGACGTCGTCTTGCTGTTCAGTAACATGCATGATCACCTCCTCACTGACGCGTGATCTGGGCGGGCGTAATATCGGGTAGCGCGTGGGGAATGTCCCAGCTGCTAAAAACGCCGACCACGTCAACCCGGTCGCCCGGTTTTACGGCGGCGTTATGTATCATGGTGACCGCCTGCTGATTGATGGCTTTACCAAAGTCGCTAAACATCACCTGATCGTTAAAATCCTGATAGCTGGCCCCTTTGTAAGCATCCCGCAGCGCCGTCCCACGAATGATGGGCCCGATCTGAATAGTGACAGTGTCACCTGATGCCACTTTAACTTTCATTTTGCCGTTGCGTGAGGTGGTATCCAGCGCCGTGACTTCCCCACTCACGCTGACGCTGAATATGCAGGGATTCTCACTCTGCGCCCGGTAGCCCAGGGCGCGACAGGCGCTGTCCAGATCCTTCTCTGACTGCAGGCGCTGAGTGAGCTCGCCCAACGGCTTTGCCTGCGCCACGATCTGTGGCACCAGCTTCTGCTGCCAGAGTTGCCCGATATTGGCCATGTGAGGATTCGGGGGATTCTTGAGGTCGGCCAGTTCCTGCTGCGACACAATACGACAGCTACCCAGTGCCATCACGATCGGTATCAGCCAGAGTCGGTTGTACATGACATTCTCCCTGGCGCCCGTCAGTACGGGCGCGACAACAATGGATTACGACTTGTAGTTAAAGTCCTGTACGTTTTTTGCATTGTCCGGCGTGATCAAAATGCCGCGAAACATCACGCGCTGCTTCTCAGGCTTCACGCCTTTCTGAATGTAATTATCAAGATCGGTTACGCCCTGAGCGGCAATGGCCTGCGCCTGGAGCATCACGGTGGCTTTTAACGTTCCGGCCTGCACCGCATCGCGTTCATCGTTACTGCCATCAATGCCGACGACCACGACATCATTGCGTCCGGCTGCTTTCAGGGCGGCAATGGCGCCTAACGCCACCGGGCCGTTACCACAGATAACGCCTTTTACATCCGGGTGAGCCTGCAGAATACTGTCCATGATGCGCTTGCCGTCGATCAACGTGCCTTTGGCATCCTGACGCGCGACGCTTTGCATATCCGGATACTGTTCCAGCACCTGATGGAAGGATTTCGAACGGGTGACGCAGTTATTGTCGGCGAGGTTGCAGGTCAGCTCGGCGTATTTCCCTTTTTCTCCCATTTTCTCAACAAACACGTTGGCCACATCAGAGCCCGCCTGGAAGTTATTGTGGGTAATCTGTTCCAGCGCCACGTCATCTACCGGAATTTCACGGTTGATCAGCACCACCGGAATACCGGCCTGTTTGGCTTTTTGGATGGCCGCCACGCTGGCCGTGGAATCCGCGTTGTCCAGGATAATGCCCTGCACTTTTTTGCCGATAGCCGCATCAATCAGCTCGTTCTGCTTCTTAACGTCTTCACCGTGAGAGAGCACCGAGGTTTTGTAGCCCAGCGCCTGAGCTTTCACGTTGGCGCCCTTGGCCTCCGAGGCGTAATAAGGGTTATCCAGTGAGTTAACCAAAATCATAATGGTGCCTTTCTCAACCGCCAGCGCGGTGTGAGAAAACAAACAGGCCGCAAGCGTGGTGCATAGCAACGTCGTTTTTTTCATGGTGTGTCTCGCTATTAGGGTGTTGGCAGAGGAAAACGAAGCCTGGCGGTGGCCTTACCAGATGGTAAAGCCACCGTCGATCATCAGGTCGGCCCCGGTAATCATGTCGCTGCCGTTGCTGGCAAAAAACAGCACGGCGGCGGCGATCTCGTCGGTGTAGGCAAAGCGGCCTAACGGGATCAGTTTTTTCATTTCGTTGCCCTTCTCACCGCGCCAGGCTTTTTCCCCCATCGGGGTCAGCACCACAGTGGGCGACAGGGTGTTCACGTTAATGCGGTGCGGAGCAAACTCTTTCGCCATCACTTTGGTCATGCCCAGTAACCCGGCTTTGGCGGAGGTATAAGCAACGTGGTTGTCGATAGCGATGGACGCCGCCTGAGAGGCGATATTGATGATCTTGCCGCCGTTGCCCGCCTTGACCATCTGCTTGCCCGCAGCCTGTGAGCACAGAAAAGGCCCGGTCAGGTTCACGGCGATCTGCTTTTGCCACTCGGCAAAATCGGTTTCCAGCACGGGCTGAAGCATCACGTAGCCGGCACAGTTCACCAGAATGTCGATATGACCGTAGTGATCAACAATGGCGTCGAACGCCTGCTCAACGTCGGCAGGATCGGTTACATCGCAGCAAATAAACTGCACCTGTCCGGCCAGGGCTGCGCGCGCACTGTCGACCTTATCCGCTTCAAAGGGCGGATAAAGCAGCGCCAGGCTCGCCCCTTTCTCCAGCAGCATCTTATTACTGGCCATGGCGATGCCGCCCAGCCCGCCCGTCACCACGGCCACTTTGCCGCTCAGATTCATTGTGGTGTCTACGCCATAGCGCAGGTTAACGTCATATTCACCGCTCATCCGACTGTCCTCTCTGGTATTTTATTTGCCGCATTCATTTTCGAACAAAAATATAAGCTATCGAATTGATGGTTAATGTGGCTAAGATCAAATTTCACAACACTGCGTGCCTGGCGGCGTGATTCGCTTCAAAGCGCGTGATCCCGGTTGCAAACTGACTGAGTAATATGGATTGTGTTGCTGTCGCGAAGGTGAAAGGGATAAAGCATGGCGCATATTGACTTTCGAACGAAAATAAACATCTTTTCATGCTGACTCGCAAAGGCGAAATCTGCGGGTTAAACTCTGCGACAACGCGTTATCGCTATAAGCCCGATGCGATTAAAAGAGGGAGCGTTTCGATTGAAAAGCAAGACTGAGCAGCTAGCTGAAATGCAGCAGCGTCGTGACAAGATCCTGGAGATGATTCGGGAGGACGGGACGGTGACGGTGAAAGCGCTGACGAAAACGTTCGGGCTGACCGAGGCCACGCTGCGAACCGACCTGCGGATGTTGCAAAAGCAGGGTTTCGTGCAGCGCTACCACGGCGGCGCGACCCTGATGACCGGCAAACAGAATACCGGCCTGCTGCAGCTGGAACGTCAGACCCACATGGAAGAAAAAGACGCGATTGGGCGCCTGGCAGCCCAGCATATCGAAAACGGTGATACGGTGATTTTCGATTCTGGCACCACCACCACGGCTATCGCGGATGCCATCAGCCACATCCGGCGTTTATCGGTAGTGACCACCGCCGTGAATATCGCCCTGAAGTTGGGCGGCGAGCCCGGGATCAATGTGCTGCTGACGGGCGGGACCTTTAAATTTCCGACGCTTTCAACGTCCGGAGACAAGGCCGCCAGCTTCTTTGAAAACGTGCTGTCAGAAAAACTGTTTCTCGCCACCGCCTGTATCTCGCCACGGCTCGGCCTGAGCTTTCCCAGCGAAACCGACATCAAAGTAAAAATGGCGATGATCAAATCCGCCAGCACCGTCTACGTCGTGGCCGACTCCAGCAAGATTGATAAGGTCTCGATGTTTGCGCTGCCCTGCGACTGGAGCCACATCCACTACCTGATTACCGACAGCGGGATCAGCCAGGCGCACATCTCCGCGTTTGAGGCATTGGGCGTTAAGGTGCTGGTTGCGCCCTTACCCGCTCGCCGCGCCCCCTGATGTTAACGCGTAGCCTTGGCGACCTGATTATCACGCCTGGCAAATGGCCGCCTCTGCGCCCAGCCTGACAAGCAGGTCGGCTCGATAGTAGCGAACCACGTCTCCGACGATCAACAACGACGGCGACACCGGTTTATGCTGCGCGATCGTCTCTGGCAGCCCTGCCAGCGTGGTCACTAACACCCGCTGATCCTGGCGCGTGCCGTTTTCGATAATGGCGACCGGCGTATCCTCCCTGCGGCCATACTCACGCAGACGGCTGCTAATGACGCTGCTCCAGCTCAGCCCCATGTAAAACACCAGCGTCTGATTACTGGCTGCCAGCGCGGCGGCATCCAACTGAGGCTCACCGCTGCGCCCGTGTCCGGTAATAAAGCGCAGGGACTGGGCGCAATCCCGGTGCGTCAGCGGAATCCCGCTTGCGGCGGCACAGCCGACGGCAGCCGTAATGCCGGGCACGACCTCACAGACAATGTCAGCCTGCTGCAGGCTCACCATCTCTTCGCCACCGCGACCAAAGATAAAGGGATCGCCGCCTTTCAGGCGCACGACGTTGCGCCCGCTGAGCGCCAGATCCACCAGCAGTTGATTGATCTGCGCCTGTTTCAGGCCGTGGTGACCGGGCCGTTTACCCACGTCGATGCAGAGCGCGCTGTCCGGCACTTCCGCCATGACCGCCTCACTCACCAGGCGATCGTAAACCACCACTTCAGCGCCGTGCAGTAAACGCAGCGCTTTTACCGTCAGCAGGTCGACATCGCCCGGCCCGGCGCCCACTAACCAGACGCGGCCGGGGCGGGACACGTTTTCGGGCGCCAGCAGTTTATCTAAGGTGTGAATAGCCAGCGTCATAATTCCTCCGGGACAGAGACGGAAAGCAGAAGGTGTTTTAGCTCCGGCAGGCAGGAGCCACAGTTGGTGCCACATTTGAGCGCTTTGCCCAGTGCCTGGGTGCTGTGGCAGCCCTGACGAATAGCATCAAGAATCGTTTGTTCGCCCACGCCATAGCAGCTACAGATAATGCGTCCGGTCGCCGGGGCCTGCGCCGCCTGGCCTGCCAGCAGCGCGTGGCGTTCAGCGGCGTCCGCCGGTGCCTGACGAAAGGCCTGAGCGACCCTGTCGTGCTGGATTTCAGGTAAACGCTGGTCAGCATAAAAGGCCAGCTGCAGTTCACCGTCGCGCCATGCCAGAAGTCGATAGCTGTGGCCGCCATCGCTGGCGGTCTGCAGTTGCAACCCTTCAACGCTGAACTGAGACGCCAGCCAGCGCTGCGGCTGGTCCTCTCCGGCCAGCGCAAAGCGATGCGCGCCCTCATGCGGGGTGCGCGCCCAGTAACGCAGCCCGGCCGGTAGCGCACTGTTTCTCTGCCAGAGCCAGCCCTGCCAGCGGGGTTGTAATAACTGAATTCGCACCGCTGTCTGTTTAAAGGCGGGCTGAGCCGAAACCGGGCAGCGGGTCGCGGCCACTAAACCCCCGACGTTACCCTGCAGGCTGAACTGGCGGTTCCAGTGCATCGGCACAAACAGCTCCCCGCGCCGCAGACCGCTGTCCAGCGTCACGCGCACCACCATCCATCCCCATTCAGACTGCACGCGCGCCAGCGCGCCGGCAAACAGGCCATAACGGCGCGCCTCTTCCGGATGCAAGGCGGCAAAAGGTTCGTCACAGTGCTGCATCAGGCGAGGCACCAGGCCGGTGCGCGTCATGGTGTGCCACTGATCGCGTACGCGCCCGCTGTTCATCAGTAAGGGATAACGAGCACTGCGCTCTAAAGGCGGCGGCGTGGCCGGTGGCAGCAGCCGTGCCTTGCCATCGGGATGATAAAAACGCCGGTCGCTGAACAGCCGGGCACAGCCTTGTGGGTGACGGGCATTGACGGGCCACTGAACAGGCGTCAGCGCATCCCACTCGGCATCGCTGAGCTGTGCCAGGCCGCTGATATCAAAAGCGCGTTCGCCCGCGTTCTCAAAGCCGGACAGCGCCGCATGCTCGCGGAAGATCGCCGCCGGATGGGTCCAGTTAAATGCCTGACCGAACCCCAGCCGCTGCGCCACCTGCGCCAGCAGCCACCAGTCGGGTTTGGCTTCCCCGGCGGGCGCAACAAACGCACGCTGACGGGAAATACGGCGTTCAGAATTGGTCACGGTGCCGTTTTTTTCGCCCCAGCCCTGGGCGGGGAGCAGAATATGGGCAAAGGCTGTGGTATCCGTGTGCGCCAGCACGTCGGAGACGATCACCAGCGGACAGTTGGCCAGTGCCCGGGCCACGCGATTGCCTTCCGGCATTGACACAGCCGGATTGGTGCCCATGATCCAGACGGCTTTAACCTCTCCCCGATCGATCGCGTCAAACAGCGCCACGGCGGTTAGTCCGGGCTGGCGGGCAATGGTCGGGCTGTGCCAGAAACGCTGTAAACGATCGCAGTCCGCTTCGTTAAAGCTCATGTGTGCCGCCAGCTGGTTGGCTAAGCCGCCCACTTCACGTCCGCCCATGGCATTGGGCTGGCCGGTGAGTGAAAACGGCCCACAGCCGGGACGGCCTATTTTTCCGCTGAGAAGATGCGCATTAATTATCGCATTATTGTTATCACTGCCGCTCTGTGACTGGTTGATGCCCATGCACCACAAGGTCAGGACCCGATCACGCTGGGCAAACAGCTGATAAAAGGCCACCACCTGCGCATCGCTGAGATCGCAGTGTTCCGCAACTTCAGCTATTCCCCACTGGCTGGCTGCCTGCAGGGTGGCTTCAACGCCGTCCAGGTGCGGCAGCATTGTCGCCTCAATGCCCTGATTCTGGGCCAGCCAGCGCAGCAGGCCTGAAAACAGAGCCGGATCGCTGCCCGGCCGCACCGCCAGGTGGAGATCGGCGATATCACAGCTGGCGGTTCGGCGCGGATCGATCACCACCACCTGCATCTCCGGCCGCTGCTGTTTCGCCTGTCTGAGTCGCTGAAAGATGACCGGATGGGCCCAGGCCGCGTTAGAGCCGACCATCACAATCAGATCCGCCTGCTCCAGATCCTCATAGCAGCAGGGTACCGCATCCGCCCCGAGCGCCCGCTTATAGCCCACCACCGCTGAAGCCATGCAGAGGCGCGAGTTGGTATCGATATTGGCGACGCCAAGAAAGCCTTTCATCAGCTTGTTGGCTACGTAGTAATCCTCCGTGAGCAACTGGCCTGAGCCATAAAAGGCCACGGCCTCAGGGCCGTGCTCTGCGATAATCTTTCGAAGCCCGTCAGCGGCGGCATCCAGCGCCGCCGCCATGCTGACCTGCTGTTGATGAATACAGGGATGCAGCAGGCGTCCCGTCCGGGTCAGTGTTTCCCCCAGCGCGGCCCCTTTAACGCACAGTCGCCCGCCGTTGGCCGGATGCAGCGGATCGCCATTCACCTGTGCAGATTCGCTGTGTTGCAGGGTCACCTCGACGCCACAGCCCACGCCGCAATAGGCACAGGTCGTTTTCATGATGCCTGCGCCATCAGGTTAATCGGACGGTTAGCGACCCAGACCTGGCCATCCTCCAGCTTCACCGGCCAGCAGCGCAGCTGATACTGCGGATCATCCAGACTTTGGCCGTCGCGCAGGCGCACGCGCTGTTTGTAGAGCGGTGAAATAACGACGGGTTCACCGGCCACATCGCCGAGGATGCCTCGCGACAGCACGCTGGCGTCGCTGCCCGGCTCGCGATCTTCCAGTGCATAACAGTCGTCGCCGAAACGGAACAGCGCAATGCGCACGCTGCCGAGGCGCGCACCGATCCCCGCTTCGGCCGGAATGACATCCAGCGAACAGACTTCGCTCCAGGTTTCGGCGGGCAGGTGCATCAGCGGAATACTGCTGGCGGTGTGCGGCTGACGCTGACCGCGTACGCGCGCATAGTGCAGCGTTTCATCCGGCTGATCGCTGTTCACCGTGGCGGTAAACAGCGCACGGCGCGATGGCTCTGCCAGCGTGGTCTGCCATTCACACTGATACGTTTCCACAACCTGCTGCATTTCCTGCTCCAGCACTGCGGCAATACCGAGGCTGTCATTGATCACGACGTCGCGCAGGTAATCCAGGCCGCCTTCCATGTTATCCATCCAGACGCTGGTGCGCTGTAAGCGCTCCGCCGTGCGCACGTAGAACATCAGAATGCGATCGACATAGCGGATCAGGGTTTCATCATCCAGATCGCTGGCAAACAGCTCGGCATGGCGCGGTTTCATGCCGCCATTGCCGCACACGTACAGGTTCCAGCCCTTTTCTGTGGCGATCACCCCAATATCTTTGCTCTGCGCTTCCGCACATTCGCGGGTACAACCCGAGACGGCCATTTTGATTTTGTGCGGCGCGCGCAGGCCTTTGTAGCGATTCTCCAGATCGATGGCGAAGGCGGTGGAATCCTGCACGCCGTAGCGACACCAGGTCGAGCCCACACAGGATTTCACCGTACGCAGCGACTTCCCGTAGGCATGGCCGGTTTCAAAGCCTGCTGCCAGCAGGGTTTCCCAGATCTCAGGCAGTTGATCCAGCCGTGCGCCAAACAGGTCGATGCGCTGACCGCCGGTAATCTTGGTGTAGAGATCGTAACGTGCCGCCACTTCGCCAATGGCGATCAGCCCCTGCGGCGTGATCTCCCCGCCCGGCACGCGCGGCACGACGGAATAGGTGCCGTCTTTCTGGATATTGGCAAAGTAGCGATCGTTGGTATCCTGAAGCGGCAGATGGGCCGGTTTCAGCAAATAGTCATTCCAGCACGAGGCCAGCAGAGAACCGACCAGCGGTTTACAAATCTCGCAGCCGCAGCCGCGCCCGTGGCGCGCCAGCAGGTCATCGAAGGTTTTGATTTCGTTGATGCGGATCAGGTGATAAAGCGCCTGACGTGAATAGGCAAAATGTTCGCAGATATCTTTTTTCACCTCAACGCCCAGGTCTTCCAACTGGAACTCCATCACCTGCTTCACCAGTGCCGAGCAGCCGCCACAGCCCGTCGCGGCTTTGGTGCAGCTTTTAATGCTGGCCATATCGCCGCAGCCACTCTGCACCGCCTGGCAGATATCGCCTTTGCTGACGTTGTGGCAGGAGCAGATCTGGGCGCTGTCGGGCAGCATGGCAACGCCCAGACCTTTGGCTGGCGCACCCTGCAGCGCAGGCAGAATCAGCCCTTCCGGCGCCTCGGGCAGCGGCATCGCGTTTAACATCATCTGCAGCAGCGTGGCATAGTCGCTGCTGTCACCGACCAGCACGCCGCCCAGCAACCGCTTACCGTCAGCGCTGACCACAATTTTCTTATAAATGCCTTTCGGACCGTCGGCCCAGAAGTAGCTCAGGCTGCCTGCCGTTTTCGCGTGCGCATCACCAAAAGAGGCCACTTCCACGCCCAGCAGCTTCAGTTTGGTGCTCATATCGGCCCCGCTGAACCGGGCTGGCTCGGCGGCCAGATGCCCGGCCAGCACGCGCGCCATCTGATAGCCCGGCGCCACCAGGCCAAAAATTTGTCCGTTCCACAGGGCACATTCGCCGATAGCGTAGATATCGTCATCGCTGGTCTGGCAGACGTCATTGATCGTAATGCCGCCGCGTGGGCCAACGCTGATATCGGCGGTGCGGGCCAGCTCGTCACGCGGCCGGATGCCCGCAGAGAACAGCACCAGATCGGTGGCCAGTTCGCCACCATCGGCAAAGTGCAGCACCAGGCTTCCGTCTGGCTGGGTCGCAATCTGTTCAGTCTGCCTGGAGGTGTGAACCGTCACGCCCAGTGAATCAATTTTCTGCCGCAGCATCAGCGCGCCGCCTTCGTCCAGTTGCACGGCCATCAGGCGCGGCGCAAACTCAACGACGTGAGTTTCCAACCCCAACTGCTTCAGCGCATTGGCGGCTTCCAGCCCCAACAGGCCACCGCCGATGACCACACCGCGCTGGCTTTTACCGGCACAGGCGGCGATCGCATCCAGATCGTCCAGCGTGCGGTACACAAAGCAGCGTTCGCCCTCATGTCCCGGCACCGGAGGCACAAACGCGCGCGAACCGGTCGCCAGCACCAGTTTATCCCAGCACAGTGCTCTGCCGTCGCTGTCGTGCAGGCTACGCTGCTGACGATCGATCGCCTCCACCCGACAGCCGCTGCGCAGTTCAATGCCGTGTTGGGCAAAAAAGTCCTCGCCAACCAGCGAGAGCTGCGCGGCCTCTTTGCCGGTGAAGTACTCAGACAGGTGCACGCGATCGTAGGCCGGATGGCGCTCTTCGCCGTACACCACGACGTGATACTGCTGATGCAGATCACGCGCTACCAGCTGTTCCAGAAAATGGTGGCTGACCATGCCGTGACCCACGACGGCTAATACAGGTTTAGAGTGATTCATCACGGGGTTTCCTGCAGCCTGCGGCTGCGTTTCAGGTTCATCAAGGCCAAACAGCGTATTGACAGAAACCTGCCTGGCGTTATGCAGTTGGTTCAGCAACGCGGCACCCTGCTGGCAGTCGCCATACAGCAGCACACCGTTGAGCCGCCCCTGTTTGAGAAAAAGACGTCGATAGTGACCGGAAAGCGGATCGAAACTGGTGACGGAAGGGGCTTCACGGATATCACCCGCGCTGAACAGCGCGATCCCGCTCACCTTAAGACGCGTGCCGGTGGCTTCACTGTAGAAATCAGCCTGAGGACATCCCGCCAACTGGGCGGCCAGCACCGCCGCCTGCGCCAGGCAAGGCGCAACCAGGCCAAAGGTTTCTCCGCTGATTTCACAGCATTCGCCGACCGCATAAATCCCGGCTTGGGCGGTGCGTAACTGCCGATCCACCAGAACGCCGCGCTGACAGGGAATGCCTGAGGCCTGGGCCAGGGCGATGTCTGGCTGCACGCCCGTTGCGATAACGACCTGCGCCGCCGCCAGCTTTCGGCCATCGTTGAGAGTCAGTGACTGCGGGCCGATTTCTGCGACACTGCAATTCAGTTCACAGCGGATACCGCGTGCGCTGAGCTGGGCAAGCAGTAATTCCCCTGCCATGGCGTCCAGTTGCCGGTCCAGTAAGCGCGACTGACGATGTACCAGCGTGACATCGCGCCCTTGCGCCTGAAGGGCTGCCGCGGCCTCAATGCCCAGAAAACCGCCGCCGGCGACCACGACCGGCCCGCTACCGGCCAGCAGTAAATCCACATCCTCCAGCGTGCGGAAAGCCGTTACGTGCGGCAGATCGATGCCTGCCACCTGCGGCATGCGCGGTTGCGATCCGGTCGCCAGAATCAGACGATCCCAGTGCAGCAGGCGCTGGCAGGTGCGCAACGTGCGCGCCGCCACGTCGATCTGCTCAGCCGTTTCCCCGGCCAGCAAGGTGATGCCCTGGCGCGCGTACCAGTCACGATCGTGAATCTGGATTTGCTCCACGGTTTTTTCGCCAGCCAGCAGCGGCGACAACAGCACGCGGTTGTAGTTACCGTGTGGTTCACGGCCAATGACCGTAATGTCATAACGCTCCGGCGCCAGCTGCAACAGCGTTTCCACGGTGTGCATGCCCGCCATCCCGTTACCGACCACCAGCAGCCGTTGTCTCATGGTGTTTTCCTTACGCCGCCGAGGTCTGTTTTTCGTAGAGAAAATGCAGCACTTTTTGGCGCAGCTGGTGATAGCGCGCATCCTCAGCCAGCGCCACGCGCGAACGCGGTCGGGGTAAATCGACGGTAAGTATGTCCCCCACCTGGGCGGCCGGGCCGTTGGTCATCATCAGGACCCGATCAGAAAGCAGCACGGCCTCATCCACGTCGTGGGTGATCAGCACAATGGTGGTATTTAACTCCTGCTGAATACGCATCACGCTGTCCTGCAGGTGCGCGCGGGTTAACGCATCCAGCGCGCCGAACGGCTCGTCGAGCAGTAAAACGCGCGGCTTCATTGCCAGGGCGCGGGCGATGCCGACGCGCTGCTTCATCCCACCAGAGATCTCGCCGGGACGCTTGTGCAGGGCATGGCTCATTTGCACCCGGTTGAGGTTGTGCTCGATCCAGTCGTGCATCGCCGCCTTGTTCATCTTGCCTTTAAAAACCTGCTGCACCGCCAGTTCGACATTCTGAAACGCCGTCAGCCACGGCAGCAGAGAGTGGTTTTGAAACACCACCGCCCGCTCAGGGCCGGGACCGGTGACCTCGCGGTTATCGCACAGCAGCACGCCGCTGGTGGGTCGGGTCAGGCCGGCAATCAGGTTAAGCAGCGTGGATTTACCGCAGCCGGAGTGACCGATCAGACTCAGGGTTTCGCCCTGATGAATATCGAAACTGACGTTGTCCAGCGCCAGAAAATCGCCGCCCGAGGTGGTAAAGCGCTGGCTGACCTGTTGTACGCGAATGATAGGTTGCATGATGTTCCCCTTATTTATCCCAGCTAAAACGACGCGCCAGCAGCATCAGTCCCTGCTCAAGCAGCAGGCCGACCACACCAATCAGCAGAATGGCAATCAGGATGTTTTCAACGTTCAGGTTGTTCCATTCGTTCCAGATCCAGAAGCCAATGCCCAGACCGCCCGTCAGCATTTCAGCCGCGACAATCACCAGCCAGGCGATGCCAATCGAGAGGCGCACCCCGGTGAGGACGGCAGGCAGCACGGCGGGAAACAGGATGCGGCGCATAATGGTCCATTCAGAGAGCTGCAGCACGCGCGCCACGTTGAGGTAATCCTGCGGGATGCGCTGCACGCCTTCTGCGGTGTTGATGATCATCGGCCAGATCGAACAGATAAAAATGGTCCAGCTTGAGGCCGGTTCCGCCCGCTGGAACAGCAGCAGACCGATAGGTAACCAGGCCAGCGGACTGACCGGACGCAGCAAGGCGATAATGGGATTGAACATGCGCGCCACAAAGGTGAAACGCCCCAACAGAAAGCCGGCGGGAATACCCACCAGCGCCGCCAGACCGAACCCGATGGCCACGCGCTGCAGCGAGGCCAGAACGTTCCAGCCAATGCCCTGATCGTTAGGGCCGTTGTTATAAAACGGATCGGCAAACAGGACTTTCGCCGCCGCCCAGGTCGCGTAAGGCCCCGGAAAGCCCTGGCTGTACAGCGCCGCGATCTGCCATACCAGAAGCAGGAGCAGGACACCGCACAGCGCCGGAATACAGCGCTGTAGCAGCGGACGCAGGCGCGCAGGCGGGCGCACTTTTTTAGGCGTGACCTGGAGGGAAACCACCGTTGCCTGAGTGGGCGTATTGACCGGCTGCGCCAGTGGACGAGTCTGGGTTTTCATCAGGGCCTCTCTTAACGTTTGATCGCGAAGCTGGCGGCGTAGGCGGCGGGATCGGTGCCATCCCATACTTTGCCGTCCAGTAAAGTGCTGCTGCGCATGTCGCTGCCGGGCAGCGTGACGTTGCCGACCGCGCTGGCAGCCTGTTTGTAGATATCAATACGGTTAATCTGCCTGGCGACTGCCAGATAATCGGGATCGCTGGTGAGCATGCCCCAACGCTTAAGCTGGGTCAGGAACCACATGCCATCGGAGAGATAAGGGAAGCTGACGCTGCCGTCGTGAAAGAAACGCATCGCATGGGGATCCTGCCATTTTTGACCCAGTCCGTTTTCGTACTGGCCCAGCATGCGCCCTTCCAGCGTCTCGGGTTTGGTGTTGATCCAGGCGCGTCCGGACAGTACCTGCGCCGTTTCACGTCGGTTATCGTCTGACGCATCGATCCAGCGCGCGGCTTCCAGCACCGCAGACGTGAGCGCGCGGGCCGTATTCGGGTTCTCTTTGACCCACTCTGCGCGGGTGCCCAGAATTTTTTCCGGATGATCCGGCCAAATCTGCTGGCTGGTGGCGGCGGTGAAACCAATATTGTCGCTGATCGCCCGCTGGTTCCACGGCTCTCCCACGCAGAAGCCGCTCATGTTACCAATCTTCATATTCATCACCATTTGCGGTGGCGGAACCACGACGGTGCGCACGTCCTCAAACGGATTGATACCAGCGTTAGCCAGCCAGTAATAGAGCCACATGGCATGGGTGCTGGTCGGAAAGGTATGCGCGAAGGTCATGCTGCCCTTCGCCTGGCTGTCGATAGACTTTTTCAGGCTGGCGCCATCGGTCACCTTCTGCGCCTTGAGCTGGTTTGACAGTGAGATGGCCTGACCGTTGTTGTTTAACGTCATCAGGTTCGCCATATCGTGCTGAGGACCGGCGACGCCCAGCTGCAGGCCATAGATCAGGCTGTAAAGTACGTGTGCTGCATCCAGTTCACCCGAGGTGAGTTTATCGCGTACCGCCGCCCAACTTGCTTCTTTGCTGGCCTGCAGCGTCAGGCCGTATTTCTTGTCAAACCCCTTTACCGAGGCCATAACCACCGGCGCGCAGTCGGTCAGTGGAATAAAGCCGACGCGCACGGTCGGTTTTTCTGGCGCGTCGGAACCTGCCGCCCATACCGCGTTGCGCAATCCCGGCAGCAGCCAGAGTCCACCGACGGCGGCGCCGGATAACAGCAGTTGACGACGAGAGAGTGAAACTGGCGATTTGCTCATCTTTACCACCCTGAAGAAATAAAAAAAGGCGTCCTCCCCACTGCTCTCGCAAGGGGACGGACGCCTTTATCCAAAGCACTCGCTCTACCGCCGTTGGCAAAGCAAATACGTACACTCTTTAAGGTAAAGCAAACCGCGTGCCAGAATTATTTGCCGTCACGTCTGCCCTGCGCGGCGAGAGGTGGCGGATTTTTAATCGTTTTTGCACGTTGGTGACGCAGGTCACGCACAAGCGTTGTGCAGCTAACCCTTTCGGGTTAGCGCTTCACTGTGGCCGCGACCGTCACGATCGCCTGGGCGATTTCCGGCAGCCGTTTGTTTTGATCCATCGCGCTTTTGCGCAGCGTCTGCCAGGCCTTTTCTTCGCTCAGGCCATGCTGCTGCATCAGCCAGTTTTTAGCCTGATCGAGCAGCTTGCGCTCTTCGAGCGTGGCGCGCATGGCGGCCAGCTCATTGGCCTGGCGCTGCAGATGCTGAGACTGCTCACCAATCAGCGACAGTAACGATCGCCCCAGCTGTGGGGCGAGGCCTTCGCTGTTAAGCGCGGTGGGCCGGGTAGCCAGCCAGTCTGCGCCAGACACATAGAGCGTGAAGTCACAGCCTGACGGCGTCACGCTCAGGGGCGCGCCAGCCTGATGCTGCGCCAGGGCGATAGCGTCCCGGCAGTGCGCCATCAGCACGGCAGACAGTTGGTCCTCCAGCGACTTCATTTGATCGATGCGCTCAGATAGCAGCGAGAACCAGTGCAGCGCCCCGCTGTCGTCGCGCCTGCCGTCGGTACAGGCGATGCGCCTCAGCCGCTCAATTTCCCGGCTGGGCTGCGCCAGCGGCTGCCAGTTGCGCAGCACGGTCTCATCGGCAAACTGCTGAAAGGTATTAAAGCTCTGTTCCTGCGCCTCAATAAGCGCCACCATCGTGCTGCGCTGTTCGGCCGTAAACTCCCCGGCCGCAAATCCGGCCGCGCCCTGGGCCCGCTCCTGTCCCGTCAGCTCTTTGCCCTGCATAAAGCTGAACAGGGCGATAAGTGCCCGGGTAATTTCCGGATGGCTGGCGGTGTCGGCCGCTTCAAACACCAGATTAAGCAGGCTACGAATAATCGCATTGAACGCCGCCATCGCCTGCGCATGTGTGACGTCCTGACGGGCGATCTTCTGGCGCAGAACCGGCAAGTCTGCCAGTGCCTGTAACGCTGTCGCGATCAGGTTGCAAAAACGGCTGTATCCGGGTTGAGCCTCCGCTCTGGGTAATGCCCGGCTGAACGCAAGCTGGCTCCGGCTGACATCCTGCTCACTTGCACTGCGCTCGTCGCCATACAGCCGCCCTTGCGAACAGATCCACAGGTTGCTGGCCCCCCGTTCGCGCTGCAGCTGATGAACCAGCTCGCTGACCGTAGTAATTAATTTACCGGTCTGCCGAAGTCGCTCCAGACTGGCAATATCGCTTTGCCGTGAGGCCTGCAACCAGCTCAGTGCGTCATCCATTGCTCAACCCTCTGAATGCAAAAAAAGAGTCAAGCAAAAGCCGTGCCGCTTCCGATCGCAGGGCCATAAGGATGAGGGTGCCTGAACAATGACCGCCAGGATCGCAGCCCAGGCAATGCGTGCTGTTAAATTGTTATTGGCGCTTAGGCTTTTTTTTGCCTGTCATCTGACTGTGCCACTATCCAGCCCGACGTGTCTGGCTGGCCTCGGCATGTCTGCTTTTCCCTGTGCGCGGCAAGGTGAAACCGACACGACAACGCGGTGTGATAAGAAGGTGATGAACGCGCTTTACCATGCTATATCATTGGGTGCAATGGTTTGAATTCTCAAAAGTCTTAGGTAGACTGAGCGCTGTACAGGATAAATGTCATTTACCGCATTATCTTAACGGCTTACCTACCCGACTGCGCTTCCTCCCCAGTGAAGGTGAACAGCCGTGTTCTGATAAACAACATGCAGGTATATTGATAATATCGTGAGGAAAAAGGTGAAAAAAAATTTAGCGTTTATCCTGTTAGCGGGACTTTTATTGTCCGGCTGTAAAACGCCACCGCCTGCGGTGAATGATGACACCCTGGTCACCAGTGATGTGAACGGTGTGAAACTGGTACACCGTCATGCCGTGGCGGCACCAACAACCTTTACGCCCATAAATCAAACCTGGCGCGCCCTGTACAAGGCGTCGGTGATGACCCAACCCGATTACGGCGGCAAGGTTGTTCGTTACCTGGAGGCGGGCAAGTCTTTTGAGGTTCTTGGCAGCGTTGAGAACCACTGGCTGGCCATTGCTGATAAGCCGGATGGCATGTTAACCGGTTACGTGCCGCTGAAGGCGGGCGTAGAAAGTCATCGTTATGATGACACGTTACGCAATGACCGTCCGCGTCCGCGAAAAACTAAACAAGTGTGCGTTGACGTCGGAGGCGACAGCAAAGCCTGTCGTAATACCGCGACGGCGACCTGGATTCTGAACTAATGAAATTAACTACCTGCCGTGCTGGTCACGTTGCCAGAAACGCTATCTGTCGCGGGAAGAACACACAGTAATGAGCGTGGAATCCTCACCGCGAGAGGTCACGACCTCGGGTACCGAAAATCTTTTGCTTAAAGCGGCCGCGCCACTGCTGAATGCGGTGGTGCAGATTCGTCAGGCCGCCACGCACGACGATCCTGCGGGTTTACGTCAGTCACTGATTGATGAAGTGCGCGTCTTTGAACAGCGCTGCAAGCAGGCGGGGTTGCCGTTTGAAATGATCATTGGCGCACGTTACTGCGTCTGTAGCGCGCTGGATGAGGCGGCCGCGCAAACGCCCTGGGGCACGCGCGGCGTCTGGTCCGGTAACGGCATGCTGGTCACCTTTCACAATGAAAGCTGGGGCGGTGAAAAATTCTTTCAGCTGCTGTCTCGCATCTCGCAAAGCCCTCAGCAACATCTCTGGCTGCTGGAAATCATCCATTACTGTCTGTTACTGGGTTATGAAGGTCGTTATCGGGGCAGTGAAAAAGGCCGGGCGCAGTGCGACAGCCTGCGGGCACGACTCAAGGCCCTGATTGATGAAACCCGCGCTCAGCAAAGTACCGATTCCGCCCCGCTGGTGCAGGTGCATCCGCTGGTCAGCACGCTCGCGCGGCCGATGGTGCCGCTCTGGACCTGTGCGATGCTCGTCGCCCTGATCGGCTGTCTGATTTACAGCGGGCTGAACTGGCGACTAGGCAATGCGGCCGAACCGCTGCTGCGCAGCCTCTACAACATGCCGCTGCCGCAAATCACGGTAAATCGCCGCCCCTCCTCGCCGCAGGCCCTGCTGGATTTACGCCAGCGGCTCAATGACGTGATCGCCGCCGGTCAGCTGGAGGTCAGTGATGGCGCGTTTGGCAGCAAGGTGATTATTCCTGCTGACAAGCTGTTTGCCGAGCAGGGAACGGTCATCAACCCGGTAGGACGGGCCATCCTGGCCCGGGTTTCCAGCGCGATGAAAGATGTGAAGGGCACGATTCTGGTGTCGGTGTTTACCGACGACAAGCCCGTGGACGGCAGCCGCTTTGCCTCCAGCTACGAATTTTCTTTTGCCCGGGCGCGTTCCGTCAGCCAACTGCTGCAGGTGCAGCTCGCTGACACCCACGTTATCCGCTCTGAAGGACGCGGTGACAGCGATCCCCTGCTGCCGAACGACAGCAGCGAGAACCGAACCCGCAACCGCCGTGTTGAAATTACGCTGTTCGCTGCACCTGAAACACTGAGCACTCACCAAGGAACACACTGATGCGCGCTTCTTTTCGCTTATTTTTAACGCATCGACTGCTGTGGAGCTTTATCGGTGTAACAGCACTGAGTTGCCTGTTGTGGATGCTGGGGCCGCTTATCACCTGGAATGAAACCCGTCCGCTTGAACCCGCCCTGCACCGCGAAATCGCCGTGAGCACGCTTTATCTGCTTTGGATCGTGCTTCAGTTAATCCCTGCGGCTTACCGTGCCTGGTATAACAGTCGTCTGCTGGATCGGCTGCAGGTGGTTGAAAGCGACGATCCCGCCGAGCGTCAGGCGACGGAAGCCCTGCTGAGTCAGCGTTTTAGCGAAGCGGCCATGCGCCTGAAACGCACCCATTTTGGCCGGCGTCAGGGCAGCCTGTGGGCACGCATCAACGCGAATTATCTCTACCAGCTTCCCTGGTACCTGATGATTGGCGCGCCGGGTGCCGGTAAAACCACCGCGTTGCTGAACGCCGGACTGAAGTTTCCCCTTACCGATACTTTTGGTAACGAGGCTGTGCGCGGCGTCGGCGGAACACGCAACTGCGACTGGTGGTTCACCGACAGTGCGGTATTGATCGACACAGCCGGACGTTATGCGTTACAGGAGAGTCAACGCGCCCGTGATGCCAGCGAGTGGCAGAGCTTTATTAATCTGCTGAAGCGCTATCGTGCCCGACAGCCGATCAATGGCGTTATCATGAGCATCAGCGTCGCAGATTTGCTGAGCGACTCGGCCGAGGCGCGTTTTGAGCAGGCTAACGCCCTGCGCGACCGCCTGAACGAACTGCATCAGCACACCGGTATTCACTTTCCCGTGTATATCATGGTGACCAAGACCGACCTGCTGAAAGGCTTTATGAGCTATCACGGCTCGCTGGATAAAGCCCGACGCGATGCCATCTGGGGATTCACCTTTCCCTGGGATGCCGGTAAGCCCAATAAGCAGGACTGGCATCCGCACTTTGACCTGCAGTTTACCCAGTTAGAGCAGAAGCTGCAGCTACAGCTGGCCGATCAGATGACCCACGAGCGCGATCTCAATGAGCGGGCAGAGTGTTTCTTGTTTCCTCAGGAGTTCTCGTCTCTGCGCCCGCTGCTCAGCGAATACCTGGACATTGTGTTTTCACCCCGCGCTGAAACCGTCGCCTGGAATCCGCGCGGGCTGTTCTTTACCAGCGGCACCCAGGAGGGCTTACCTTTCGACAGAGTAATGGGTGAGCTCAGCCGCAAACTGCAACTGCGCCAGGCCGGTTCCCATTCGATTGCCGCCTGGGACCGCGTGAACCGCAGCAGCCCGATTCCCGGAAATAAAGGCCAGAGCTTTTTTATTCGCGATCTGCTGAGCAATCTGGTGTTCAGGGAGAGTGGTCTGGCGGGCAGCAACCGTCGCTGGGAGTACCGCAATCAGCTGCTGCACTGGATTGGCTACGGCATGCTGGCCGGCGCGCTGGTGATCATGAGCGGCTTATGGCTGACGAGTTACTATCAGAACCAACACTATCTGCAGCAGGTTACGGCGCGATTGCCGGTTATCTCACAACAAAGTCAGCAGGTGATACATCAGCCCGCTGATAATATTTTTGATCTGCTACCCTTTCTGAATAACCTGGTGAAGTTACCCGTGTCCGACCAGTTTTCTCTCGATAATCCGCCGCTTACTATGCGAGCCGGTTTATATCGTGGAAACCAGGTCAGCGATGCAGCCTGGGCGCTTTATCAAAATGCGCTTAAGTCTTTATTGCTGCCCCGCGTGGCGCAACAGATCACCAACCTGCTGCGTAATGACCCGGGGGATGATAACGAGTACAGCCGAAATGCGCTGCGTGCTTATCAGATGCTGTATCAGCCGAGAAATTATGATGGGGAATTCCTCCGCGCCTGGCTGCTGCAGAATCTGCAGCATTCGTTACCGGAGAAGGTCAGCGCCCGGGATTTGCAGCAGCTGGACTGGCACCTGAGTCAGCTGCTCGATCAGCAAATTCAGTCGTCACCCTACGCGCGCGACAATGCGCTGATGATGCGCAAGCTGGCTGATAACTTAAATAATGCGGGTCGCGACAGTACCCTGCTGGCCACTGCGCCGCGCAAAGCTCAGCGCCTGACGACGCATAACCCATAATAGCGAGGTGAACATGCCTGTCTCTCTGGCCCCTGGCTGGTACGGTAAATTACCCTCCACGGGGGACTTTTTGCATCATCGGTTAACCGAGCAGCTGATTGCGCCCTGGAACCACTGGTTTCAGCAAGGTCTGGTGCACTGGCATCATCAGGATGATGCGGTGAGCGCCGACTTCCTGCGCGCCCCGGTCTGGAATTTTGTGTTACCGATCACCCCAATACGCAATCAGGTGCAAATGGGTTGCCTGCTGCCCTCCTGCGATCGGGTAGGCCGTGCCTGGCCACTGCTGGCGCTGCTGAGTTTCCCCCTGGCCCAGTGGCATCCGGCACAGTTAACGATTTCGGGCGACTGGTATCGGGATCTGGGCGCGACACTGTTGAACGCCGTGACGCAGCAGCAGAGTCCGGCACAGCTGGAACAGGCGATCCAGACCATGACGCCGCTGATGATCCCGGTACAGCAGCACTCCGATATCATGGATGTAATCGGTTTCCAGGATTTACCTTGCACCCTGAGCTGGCAGGACGTTGCTGAACGTTTCGACCCTCAGCAACATATTAGTTACTGGTGGAGCAATCGCAGTGACGGTTTCGTTCATGCCACGCACAAGCATAGCGGCAACCTCACCCCCGAACTGTTCTCATTACTGTTTAATCCGGCGGCAGGTGCACAGCCGGGTCGCAATGGCCTCTATCCACCGATGTTTGAGTGAGGCGTTGCTACTGTCCTCACTGACGGGATAACTCATGCAATTTACCATCGTTCAATGCACGTCTGATGTTCCGGTGAAAACCGTCACCTTTCATCCCCCCGGCGGCACGATTGGCCGCAGCCAGGATAACGACCTGGTGCTACCGGATGAAGCCCGTTCTATTTCCCGCCTGCAGGCGCTGGTGCACCTGTCAGGCGAAGGCGAATGCCGTCTGACCAATCAGGGCAGCGTCACGCCTGTTGAACATAACGGTGTGGCGCTGAAGCGTGGCGTGCAGGTGCGCCTGAAGCACGGCGACGCCCTGCGCATTGGTGACTACGCCATCGACGTGCGCGATCCGGCAGTTCACGGCGTAAACAGCGATCCCCTGGCGTTTTTTACCGATGCCGCGACGCGAACGAATCCGCTGGATATTCCCGACCATGCCGACGTAGAGGAAGTGGTGGAAGAGCCTGTAGTGAAGCGGCCGGAACGGCGCGGCGACGCGAGGCTGGCCATTGATCCCCAGACCAGCGAAACTTTTCACGTACCCTTCGCCGCTGGAGTGGAGCAGGACAAACTGGTGGCGGCCCTGCTCGACGGCATGGGCCTTAATAACGGCCATAATACGGCTATCAGCGAAGAGCAAATGCGCACCACGGGCAGAATGTTGAGCCTGTTCTCGCAGGGGACGGTTGCCCTGCTGTCATCACGTTCCATTCTGAAACGTGGCGTGAAAGCCGAAATGACGATGATCCTGAACGAGGCAAATAATCCGTTCAAAATCCTGCCTTCAGGCAAAACGGTTCTGATGCAGATGTACCAGAGCCAGATGCCGGGTTTTATGCAGCCCGAGCAGGCCGTGCGCGATGCGCTGGTCGATCTGCAGGCGCACCAGCTGGGCATGATTGCCGGGATCCGCGCGATTATCGCCGCGATGCTGCAGTCGTTTAATCCTCAGGGACTGGAGGAGCAGGCGCGCGCTGACGGTGCCGTATCCAAAACCCCGTTCTCGTCCTTTAAGAAAGCCGCCCTGTGGGACTATTTTACTCGTCGCTACCAGCGCACCGCCGGCGAGATCGAAGACGATTTTCATACGCTCTTTGGGGAAGCCTTCCTGCATGCCTACGACATGGAGGTCAATCAGTATAAAGACTCCCAGACGCGCACGGACGACGCATGAATATTGCCTTTGCCAGTCATTGTCAGCAGGGGCTGCGCGATGAGAATCAGGATCGAACCGGTGTGATACTGGATGCGCGCAAAGCCTGCTTTGTCGTGTGTGACGGCGTGGCTGGCCTGCCCGGCGGCGATCAGGCCGCACAGCTGGTATGCGATGTGCTGATTGAACAATTGCAGGATTGCGAGCAGGTTACCCCCGCCGTGACGCATCAGGCGGTGGAAAAGTGCCGTTCAATACTTGAAATGGCCCAGGGTAATAATCCGAATTTTTCCACCATGTGCACCACGCTTGCGGGCCTGTTTATCGACCGCACCCGACAGCGCGCATGGTGGGCGCACGCAGGTGACAGCAGGGTTTATCACTTTCGTCACGGGGTGCTGAATGAGGTGACCCGCGACCACAGCCTGGCGCAAAAGTTGAGCGATGCGGGCTATGAAAATACCGGAATTAACAGTAATTTACTCTATAATGCGCTCGGCATAGAACCCGCTCATCCTGTGACCTTCGCTGACGAAATTTTGCTGGAAGATGGGGATGCGTTTTTAGTCTGTAGCGACGGTTTCTGGCTGAATCTGACCACCACGGAAATGGAACAGGCTCTGCGCATGGTCAATGACTGTGATGAGTGGCTGACGTTAATGGCGCAGGCGGTGAGCCGCGACGTAAAGAAAGACAACCTCAGCGCCCTGGCGGTGTGGATCGGTGAGCCGCAGGATGCCACCCTGCTCTACACGCTGGCTGACTCAGCACGTTTTCTGCCCTCAGGCTATTGATTAAAGGAACTCTATGAAATTGTGGTTGCCCGCTATAGCCACGTTGTTTATGGCCTTTGCTGCGCAGGCGGAAAATTATCGTGTGGTGTATTCACCCAGTCTTGAACTGGAAGTGTACATTGACAATGTTGCGGGCAAAACGCCTGATGACTGGTGCCAGGAAACGCTACCGATCCGTATCGTATCGGGCAAAGACCAGGATTCAGCGATTTTAAAATCCTTTCTGCCGCGCGTGGGTACGCTATTAGCCAACCAGTGTAACGAACTGGACGTCTTGCCCTGGCAGATGATGAACGGCGAGGGCAAGGTGCTGGCGACAGGCAGCGCCAGCAAGCTGCAGAACTGGCGAATGATCGTGAATACCGATGCAGCCGCCCCGGCACCACGGGCCAGCGCAGCCAGTCCGTCGCGTCCGGCAGACAACACGCCGCTGCAGCATTTCGCTTTACCGAACGGCTGCCGTTTCCGCACCGCGTGGGACGAGCGTGGACTGTCGATATTTGTGCCCGACAAAGGTAAGCAGCAGTGCTCATCTGAGGGCTGGCTGGAAGGCAAAAGTGAAATAACCCTGAGCGGTGGCGCGCAGCCACAGACGGTTGCGGTCAGTTTTTACCAGGGTTATCCCCTTGCCAACCTGACGCTCACCGACCAACGCCTGCAAATTGTGGATGTGAATAAACAGCGTATGATTCTGGCCCGATCCGATGCGCCAGACAGCTGGATTGTATTGCCCTTTGATGAACAGCAGCATCTGTGGCGCTTTGACGGAACCTTATTGATCAAAGCCGATCAGGCGACGACACAGCAGGATACTACCGCGCTGGCCTCGCGCATCAGCACCCTGCGCAGCCGCTGGGCAACCGGTTTTACGTCGTCGCAAAAAGTGAATGTGTTACTTGTCGATGCCTTGCGCGCGGATCGGGTCGATCCTGGCGCAGGTGCATGGCGTAACATCAATTAATTACCGCGTAGCCTGACAAGCAGGCCCCGTTCAGAGAGTCTATTATGTCGGCTAATGACAGTCAGAAAACAATACCGAATGCCTTACCTGACGGATATCGTTTTAACGAGTTCGAAATTAAAGAGGTGATTGGCGGCGGCGGTTTCGGCATTGTCTATCGCGCATGGGATCATCAACTTGAACGCACCATTGCGATCAAAGAGTACATGCCTGTGTCGCTGGCGGTCAGAACACAAGACTTATCGCTGGAGCTGCGCGGTGAACGCTTTCAAAAGCTGTTTAACGCCGGTCTGAACAGTTTTATTCAGGAAGCCCGACTGCTGGCGCGCTTTAACCATCCCGGCCTGCTGCACGTTCTGCGTTTCTGGGAACAGAACGGCACCGCCTATATGGGAACGCTCTACTACAACGGCATGACGTTGAAAGAGTGGCAGATCACCAGCCATGAGGCGATTTCAGAAGCCTGGATTCGCCGCCTGCTGCCGCCGCTGTTAGGGGCGATTAACACCATTCATCAGGCTGGCTATCTGCATCGCGATATCTCGCTGGACAACATCCAGATTCAGGAAAATCAGCTGCCGGTCCTGCTCGACTTTGGCTCCGCCCGTAAAGAAATTGGCAACCTGTCCGACGAAACCGAAATCATGCTCAAGCCGGGGTTTGCACCGATTGAGCAGTACAGCGAAGAAGGTGAAAGCGAACAAGGGCCGTGGACGGATATTTATGCCCTGGGCGCCGTATTACATACGCTGATTACAGGCGCCCCGCCGCCGGTCAGCGTGGTGCGCTGCATTGAAGATAACTACCTGCCGCTGGTCACGCGCAAACCGGCAGGTTACTCGCTGCCGCTGCTGCACGCGATTGACTGCGCGCTGATGATGAAGCCCCACGATCGCCCGCAGAATATCGATGAGTTTGCCGCGTTAATTGATTTGCCGGTTAGCGACGTTGAGGCGGTGGTAAACAGCCTGCAACAGCGTAACGACGAGCAGAATAACAGCGAGGCCGCCTCAGCAGATACCGCGCCACCGGTCGTGTTAGCAATGAATCATGGTGCCACGGCGGCAGAACCCGTGACCGGACGTAACGTCCGTCGTCTGTCGCCAGGATTAGTGGCACTGGCCGCTGTGGCGCTGATTGCCGTTGCGGTGGTGGTCTGGATTGAGAATTCGCGCGCGCCTGCGGCGTCCCTCGTCAGTAAGGGCCCGTCATCATCGGGCGCCGTAACAGGCACGGTGCCTGCCGGGCTGGCGATGGTTTACCTTAAGCTCACCAACGACGAGCAGGTGGTACTGAACGGCCAGCCCGTTGCAGTACGTGCCAGCAGCAACGGTTTTGCGGTGCTCAACCTGGCCGCCGGGCAGTACCGCATTGACGTACGCGCCGGTAACAGGCTGCGCAGTCAGTCACTGGTGATCGATAAACCCGGCACCTGGCTGATTAATCCCACCAATTAGTGCGCGTCAATACAGGATCAGGGCAGCCTGGCTGCCCGTTTTGCTCAAGGATTTGCTGGCTCAGGCCTGTTTCAGCCAGTCTTGTTGCAACGCACGTACCTGGTGCGCCAGACGGATCAGGTCTTCCTCCTCCATCCCGCGCCGGGTCAGCTCGGCTTCCAGCGAGAACAAATACTGGGCATTCGACCCCAACGGCCCGGTAGCCGCGGCAATCAATGGCGCAACGGCCTGCGGACAGGTGTCATCCTCATACAGCGGGTGACGCGGATCCATAATAAACACCAGCGCGGTCACGCGGCGGCCGTCTTCCAGTGAAAGTTCACACCAGGTCGGCAGGTAGCAGCCGGTAATCATTTCTCGCTTCCACAGCAGCGCCAGCTCGTCATGCAGGCGCGCTTCCGGCAGACGAAAGGCCAGCCCTTGGGTCATTCCGCCCTCTTTCAGCGCCAGCATGCGGCCCGGATGTGCAGCCGTGCCGCGTCCTGCCGTGAGGCGTAAACAGAATGCCCGATGCCAGCCGTCCAGTGACGCCGATGCCACCTCGTCTGCCTCAAATACCGGGTTCCACATCAGCGAACCGTAGCCGAAGATCCATACCGGGCTGTGATCGGGCCGACACGCCAGGGTTGCTGCCAGCGATGCTGCACGCTGTTCACAACTCCACAGGAGTGTTTCCTCGATATCACCAAATGACGTTTTACAATCTGCTTTTAATAAGAATTCCCGGGTTAGCAATGCGACCTCCTCAACGTTCATCACATCCTGTGCAAGTGGCTCCTCTGCTCTGTGACGTTCAACATTCACTGATTCACGCTCTGTTCATTTAACTGACATTAATTATTAACACAATGAGTTGCAAGCAAGAGTCGGAGTAGAAAGTAAAAATCTACTTATATTGCGGTATTAAAAGAAAGGTTAATTACATACCAAAATCTTATTTTAAAAAATGCTGAGATGTAACAGCTCGTTATCGCGGATTATGGACACGATAATAACGGCTTTTTATTAATAAAAAATACGAAACAAATACGACAGTTCGTTAATATCGGATTGGGCGCATGAGGGACAACGGCGGAGGCTGCCGCGCCTGCGTTGGCAGGCGACATCATTATTGGGGCAGGCGTTGAAGCAGAAACACAGCATCCCGTTCGGGGCGGGATGGGTGAGCGCGTCGGCTGAGCGGATGTTATTTTTTAGGATGCCATTTATCATCATCCCCTTTTTGATATTCATGCTTCACCGCGGCCCAGGCCACCTTATGTGCAACCTCTTCACGGGATTCATCCCCACGGCGATCGTCAGGGTCTTTGTACTCTGTCCATGCGTGGTTAAAAGCCTGCTGGTAGATGTCCTGCGCGTGGGCAGGAAGAACATGTTTAACAGGCTCCGGAAGATCGCTTCGCTTATCATAGGGCATAGCCACTCCTCAGTTAACAGGGGAATGAGTAAGTCTGGCGCAGATGGACATAAATGCAAACCGGGTTTTATTGTGCCTTCCGCGATTTTTCTCTTCAATGGCAGGTTAATGCCCCCCTTTCACTACCTTTTATGGGGCTAAATGCCAGGATAACCCTGGTAATTGCATCTTCTTCCGCCTGATTTCACAGAGGAAACGTGCGATAAGCGAAAGTTATTCGCCCTTCAAACAAAAAAAGCCTGAAAGTAAAAAGCGGTAAATTTTCACATTCATTGTGATTGAAAAGTTAAACTGCGTAACCTATAAGTTTCAATGTAATGATGGGTAAATGAATTACCCCTTTTATTCAGCAGAGAGGATGGTGAATGCCTTCACATGAAAAAACACGTCACAAAGAGTTTTCACTAATACTTCCCCTTATTGCCCTGGGCATACTCTATTTTTTTAGCGCACAAACCTCACTGCCTGTTGTGGTCGGTATTAACTTACTGGCGCTGTTGGCGATCCTCAGCAGCGCCTTCAGCGTCGTGCGCCATGCGGACGTTCTGGCTCACCGTCTGGGTGAACCCTATGGCTCGCTGATTCTCAGTCTTTCTGTGGTGATCCTCGAGGTCAGCCTGATTTCGGCGCTGATGGCCACCGGCGATGCGGCACCGGCGCTGATGCGCGATACGCTTTATTCCATCATCATGATTGTGACCGGCGGTCTGGTGGGCTTCGCGCTGTTGCTGGGTGGAAATAAATTTGCCACTCAGTATGTGAATCTGGCTGGGGTAAAACAGTATCTGATTGCCATTTTCCCGTTGGCGATTCTGGTTCTGGTGTTTCCGAATGCTCTGCCGGGTGGAAACTTCACTACGGCGCAGGCGCTGCTGATCGCTGCGATTTCTGCCGCAATGTATGGCGTTTTCTTGTTGATTCAGACTAAAACGCACCAGAGCCTGTTTATCTACGAGCACGAAGATGAAAGCGATGATGGCGATCCCCATCACGGTAAGCCTTCTGCCCACAGCAGCGTCTGGCACGCTATCTGGCTGATTATCCATCTGATTGCGGTCATTGCCGTAACCAAGATGAATGCCAACCCGCTGGAGCATTTGCTGAGCGAGATGAACGCACCTAAGCAGTTCACCGGTTTCCTGGTGGCCTTATTGATTCTTTCGCCGGAAGGGCTGGGCGCGATAAGGGCTGTATTGATGAATCAGGTTCAGCGCGCCATGAACCTGTTCTTTGGCTCGGTGCTGGCGACCATTTCACTGACGGTGCCCGCAGTCTCCATCATCGCCACCCTGACCGGACAGGAACTGATCTTTGGCCTGGAGCCGCCGCAGATGGTGATTATGATTGCGTCACTGATTCTGTGCCAGATCAGCTTCTCAACCGGCAGGACCAACGTACTGAATGGCGCGGCCCATCTGGCACTGTTTATTGGTTACCTGATGACGATAATGCTGTAATCCGCTGATCCAAGAAAAAAAAAAGAGCGACTATTCGCTCTTTTTTCTTATCGGCAGCCGCTGGCTTAGTTGCTGGTATCCAGCGCCGGGAAGCTTTTGACCAAATCATCAATCGCTTTCATCTGCACCAGGAAAGGCTCCAGCTTGTCCAGTGGCAACGCCGACGGGCCATCGCACTTAGCACTGTTGGGTTCCGGATGCGCTTCGATAAACAGACCCGCAATGCCCACGGCCATACCGGCACGGGCCAGCTCTGCCACCTGAGCACGGCGCCCGCCCGAGGCGGCACCAAAAGGATCGCGGGTTTGCAGCGCGTGCGTCACGTCGAAAATGACCGGAGAATTATTGGTCACCTTCTTCATCACGTTGAAACCCAGCATATCCACAACCAGGTTGTCATAGCCGAAGTTACTGCCGCGATCGCAGAGAATGACTTTGTCATTTCCGCCTTCGGCAAACTTATCCACGATATTGCCCATCTGGCCGGGGCTGACAAACTGCGGCTTCTTGACGTTAATCACCGCGCCGGTTTTTGCCATCGCTTCGACCAGATCGGTCTGACGCGCCAGGAAAGCCGGCAGCTGAATCACATCCACGACGTCGGCAACCGGCTGGGCCTGGGATGCTTCGTGAACGTCGGTAATGATTTTCACGCCAAACGCCTGCTTCAGCGCCTGAAAAATCTTCATGCCTTCTTCCAGGCCGGGACCACGGTAAGAGTGAATTGAGGAACGGTTGGCTTTGTCAAAAGACGCTTTGAACACGTAAGGAATGCCGAGTTTGTCGGTCACTTTTACATAGTGCTCGCAGATGCGCATGGCGAGATCGTAAGATTCCAGCACGTTCATGCCGCCGAAGAGAACAAATGGCAGATCGTTTGCGACCTTGATATCACCGATACTGACGACTTTCTGTGTCATGCCCTTTCCTTATCTGGGGTGACGCTTAATGCAGCGTCACGCGTTTTTGTTCGATTGCGTGAATCTGAACTTTGATCATCTCGCTGACCGGGTCTTCAGGACACTGTTCAACGAAGTAGGTTAAGTCATTTAACGCGATATGTTCGCACTCAAGCTGAGCGTAAATTAAACCACGATCGCGAATTTCATAGGGATCGTCCGGATCAATTCGCAGAAGTACCTGACTGACGTTCAGGGCCAGCTCCATCTGCTTCTCTTCCATCAGGGCCGCTTTCAGCGTATCCAGCATCTTGCGCATGACGCTCTCGGTTTTGGCTTCGTCCAGATCGTCATCATACAGACGCGCCAGCGGACTGATATTGCCCTTCAGCCACACTTCCAGCGTGTGCGTGTCCAGGGTTTCCCCGTTAAAGGGATTAATCAGCCACTTGTCGCCGTCGAGCCAGTCGGCGCGCAGAATCAGCTGCGTCGGGAAAATCACCGGCATCAGGGGTAATTCCAGTTCAGCCGCGATATGCAGCAGGATCACGCCCAGCGATACCGCCGTGCCCTGACGGGTTTTCAACACTTTATCCAGCCAGAGCGCATCTGACAGGTTATAGACGCCGCTGGCACCGCCAAATTTCCACTGCTTGTAAAACAGCTCCAGCAGCTTTTCGAGCTTTAAATCGGCATCCTGTTCATGACTGACGTAGTCACGGGCTTCAGCCACTAACGCAGCTAACTGTTCTTCAACCGACAACGCCGGGAAATCAGTGCGGATGGCCATCGTGGCACCAATCACTGCCTCACACAGCGGTGTCTCACTGTAATCGAGTTGTTCGGTGGAGCTCATACTATCCCCAGTAACGGCATTTTACTCAGTGCCAGCTTAATGATCGTCACCAGCGCAATCAATGCCACGATAAAGGCGATCCAGCGGGTGCGGTCAGAACGTGGGCGGCGGCTTAACGCAACCGACCCAAGGGCAATATAGATAATAACGCCTAACAGCTTCTCAGTCAGCCAGCTTCCCTGAGGCGAAAACGGATAGAAATGGGTGATCATCACCAGCGATGCACCGCTCAGCAGCAACAGCGTGTCATTGACATGAGGCAGAATGCGTACCCAGCGGCGTTGCAGCATCGCAGAGCCTGTGCGCTGCCAGTAAAATCGCAGCAAAAACAGCAAAATAGTTACTGCCACGGTCAGCAGGTGCAGATTCTTGATTAGCGGATAGTAAGCAAACATCGTTCATCCATGTTGTTCTTGAGTATTCTTCAATAGCGCGCTCAGGCCGGGTGCGGGGCTGCCTGCCCAAACGTGACCCGGGGGTTACCGCCATAATCATTCGCCGTCGCCACCGACAGGTAATGATGCTGCTGCATCAAGTGGCGCACGGCTTCGTCCTGCTGCCAGCCATGCTCCAGCAGCAGCCAGCCGCCTGGCTGTAACCAGTTTATCGCCTGCTCGATCAGCAGCCGTAAATCCGCCAGGCCCGCCTCTTCCGCCACCAGCGCACTGCGTGGCTCAAAACGCACATCGCCCTCGTTAAGGTGGCGATCGTTCGCGTCGATATAGGGCGGATTACTGACAATCAGGTCGAATCTGGCTGGCGCAATCTGCGTAAACCAGTGGCTTTGTATGAAGGTGGCGTTAGGTATGGCCAGATGCGCGGCGTTGCGTTGAGCCAGCGCGACCGCGGCAGGAATGCGATCGACACCGATGACGTCGCAATCCGGACGTTCGCTGGCAATCGCCAGGGCTATCGCCCCGCTTCCGGTGCCCATATCCAGGACGCGTGCGGGTGACTCAGGCAGATGCGCCAGCGCCTGCTCCACCAGTATTTCGGTGTCAGGACGGGGGATCAGCGTCGCGTCGTTCACCTGCAGCGGCAGCGACCAGAACTCCCGCTCGCCGATCAGATGCGCAACAGGTTCGCCCCGGGCGCGACGCGCCAGCAGCACGTCTAACTCTTGCAGCTGCGCTTCCGTCAGGAGAGTTTCATCAAACGCCACCAGCCAGCTGCGGGATTTACCGGTCACAAACCCCAGCAAAATCTCTGCGTCTCGTTTCGGACTGTCGCCCCCACACAAGGTGGCGACCGCCTGTTTAAGCCAGTGACGGATATCCATCAATCCTGACCGGCCAGCGCGGCCAGTTGGTCAGCCTGATATTCCTGCACAATAGGTTCAATCAGACTGTCCAGCTTGCCTTCCATGGTTTCATCCAGACGGTAGATCGTCAGGTTGATACGATGGTCGGTGACGCGGCCCTGCGGGAAGTTATAGGTCCGAATACGGTCAGAACGGTCGCCGCTGCCCAGCAGGTTGCGGCGCGTACTGGCCTCAGCTTCGTGGCGTTTTGCCATTTCGGCCGCATGGATACGCGCGCCCAGTACGGACAGGGCTTTGGCTTTGTTTTTGTGCTGAGAACGTTCGTCCTGGCACTCCACCACAATACCGGTTGGCAGGTGGGTAATACGAATCGCAGAGTCGGTGGTGTTGACGTGCTGGCCACCGGCCCCTGAGGAGCGGAACGTATCAATTTTCAAATCAGACGGGTTGATCTCCGGCAGCTCGGCCTCCGGCAGTTCCGGCATCACCGCCACCGTACAGGCGGAAGTGTGGATGCGTCCCTGAGATTCGGTTTCTGGCACACGCTGAACGCGATGGCCGCCTGATTCGAATTTAAAGCGGCCGTAGGCGCCTTCACCCATCACGCGGGCGATCACTTCTTTGTAGCCGCCATGTTCGCCCTCGTTGGCGCTGACGATTTCAACGCGCCAGCGACGTGACTCGGCGTAACGGCTATACATCCGGAACAGATCGCCGGCAAAAATTGCCGCTTCGTCGCCGCCGGTGCCGGCCCGCACTTCCACAAAGCAGTCGCGCTCATCGTCTGGATCTTTCGGCAGCAGTAACAGCTGCAGCTGTTGCTCCAGAGACTCACTTTTTTCCCGTGCTTCCAGAAGCTCTTCCTGCGCCATATCGCGCATCTCAGGATCGTCGAGCAACATTTTGGCGGTTTCGATATCGTCCTGGTTCTGCTGCCAGTCGCGGAAGCAGCGCGTGACATCGGTCAACTGAGCATATTCACGCGACAAAGCACGAAAGCGGTCCTGATCGGCAATCACGCCGGCATCGCCCAGCATCGCTTCCACTTCTTCGTGGCGCTCCTGCAGCGCTTCCAGTTTAGCAACAATAGAGGTTTTCATTTAACTGTGGGATTCCCGTAACAGATGACGACAGCAGTGTGCCTAATCGAGACCCAGGCTGTCGCGTAAAATCTGCAGGCGTTCGCTATCGCCGTCGCGGGCGGCCTGCTGAAGAGATTTGGTTGGAGCATGAATCAAACGGTTGGTCAGCTTATGGGCCAGTTCCTGCATGACTTTCTGCGGATCTGCCCCCTGCTGCAGCGCCTGGAGCGCACGGCCTTCCAGCTCAGCGCGAATATCGTCTGCCTGCGAGCGGTACTCACGAATGGAGTTAACCGCGCCTTGCGAACGCAGCCAGGCCATAAAATCGCTACATTCCTGCACCACAATGCTTTCGGCCTGCACCGCAGCGGCTTTGCGCTGGGCAAGGTTTTGCTCAATGATGGCCTGCAGATCGTCAACGCTGTAAAGATAGGCGTTGGCTAATTTGCCCACTTCCGGCTCCACATCGCGAGGAACCGCAATATCCACCAGCAGCATCGGCTGATTACGACGCGCTTTTAACGCGCGCTCCATCATGCCTTTACCGATGATCGGCAGCGGGCTGGAGGTGGAGGTAATCACGATATCGGCATCGGCCAGGCGGGAATCAATATCGGCCAGGCTAATCACTTCCGCACCGACTTCGTTAGCCAGCAGTTCCGCACGTTCACGGGTACGGTTCGCAATGATCAGCTTTTTCACCTGATGCTCGCTGAGATGACGGGCCACCAGTTCGATGGTTTCTCCCGCGCCCACCAGCAGCACGTTCACCGTGGACAGCGACTCAAAGATTTGACGAGCCAGCGTACAGGCGGCAAAGGCCACGGAGACAGCATTGGCGCCAATATCGGTTTCGGTACGAACGCGTTTGGCCACCGAGAAGGTTTTCTGGAACATGCGTTCCAGCTCGCTGCTCAGCGCATGACCACGCTGAGAGTCGGCAAAGGCTTTTTTGACCTGCCCCAGAATCTGGGGTTCACCCAACACCAACGAGTCCAGCCCGCTGGCCACGCGCATCAGGTGGCTAACCGCCTCGTTATCCTGATGCCAGTAGAGGCTGTTGCGCACGTCCGCTTCATCAAGCTGATGGTATTCACACAGCCAGCGCACCAGACGTTCCTGAAGATCGACCTGTTGCTCTACACTGAGGTACAGCTCGGTTCGGTTACAGGTAGAGAGCACGACGCCGCTCTGCACCATAGGCTGGGATAACAGGCTGTTTAAGGCCTGCTCCAGCGACTCCGGCCCGAACGCAACGCGTTCGCGCAGAGCAATGGGTGCAGTTTTGTGATTGATTCCGAGTGCGAGCAGCGTCATAGCGTTTTAGGTTGGGTTATCCCAATAAATGTCAGGGTTTTGTGAAGCGCATTCTACAAGATGCAGCAGATCAAGAAAAGCCATACAAAGGCTATGACTGTAATAAGATTAAGCCGATCATAGCGTTTTTGCCGTATAAGAGCATTGACGGTTAAAACGCGGATGGTTAGCGTTACCTGTTATCAATTAAAAATGTGTCCGAGGAGATGACCACTTGATGCTGACTTCTACACGCAACCTGTTGCGCCTTTTACCCCTTGCCAGTGTTCTGCTGGCTGCCTGTAGCATCAATAAACCACAAGGTCCTGGCCCGAGCGTCACCGCGCCACAGTGGCAACAGCATCAGCAAGCCGTCAGCCACGTGACCCAGTATCAGACGCGCGGCGCGTTCGCCTATCTGTCGGATAAACAAAAAGTCTATGCCCGCTTTAACTGGCAGCAGACCGCGGCCGACCGCTATCGCCTGCTGTTAACCAACCCGTTAGGCAGCACCGAGCTTCAGCTGGATGCTCAGGGTTCAGTGGTGCAGATTGTGGACAACAAAGGCAAACGTTATGTCAGCAACGATGCGCAGAAGATGATTTCGCAGCTGACCGGCATGGATATCCCGCTGACCAACCTGCGCCAGTGGATGATGGGCCTGCCGGGCGATGCGACCGATTACCAGCTCAACGATCAGTACCAGCTAAGCAGCCTGACCTACAAGCATGACGGCCAGACCTGGCAGGTGACCATTGCTGACTATGACAACAAGGTCAATCCACCGCTTCCGGCCAGCCTGGAGTTAAAAGAAGGCGATCAGCGTATTAAATTACGTATGGATAACTGGACGCTGAAATGATGACCATCTGGCCTGCTCCGGCAAAACTGAATCTGTTTTTGTACATCACCGGTCGTCGGCCTGATGGTTACCATAATCTGCAAACCCTGTTTCAGTTTCTTGATTATGGCGACAGCCTGACAATCACGCCCGACACGAGCGATGAGATCAGGCTGTTAACGCCGGTGCCTGGCGTGCCGGATGCGCAAAACCTGATTGTCCGGGCGGCAGAGAGCCTCAAGGCGGCGGCGCGTGAAAACGGCAGCCTGCCTGCCAGGGCCGGTGCGCGCATTGCCATTGAAAAGCGTTTGCCCATGGGCGGCGGGCTGGGCGGCGGCTCATCGAATGCCGCAACCGTGCTGGTTGCGCTAAACCACCTGTGGCAGACCGGCTTTTCCCCTGAGGCGCTGGCGGAGCTGGGCGTGAAACTGGGCGCCGACGTCCCGGTTTTTGTTAAAGGCTATGCCGCCTTTGCCGAAGGCGTCGGTGAGGTGCTTTCTCCAGCATCGCCTGCAGAAAAATGGTATCTTGTTGCCCATCCAGGCGTCAGCGTGGCCACGCCGGTGGTCTTCAACGATCCGGCGCTTACCCGTGACACGCCCGTGCGCAGTTTATCAGCACTTTTACAGGCTCCGTTCGTCAACGATTGCGAATCAGTAGTAAGAAAACGTTTTCGTGAGGTTGATGAGCTTGTTTCATGGCTGCTAGAATACGCGCCGTCGCGCCTGACGGGGACAGGTGCTTGTGTGTTTGCTGAATTTGACACCGAGCATGCTGCTCGCCAGGTGCTGGAACTTGCCCCACCATGGGTGCGCGGTTTTGTAGCTCGAGGCCTTAACGTCTCGCCGTTACAGCGTACTCTGCAAGGCGATTAGCGATAGCGTGACTGTGTCACCCTGTTCCAGACACAGCACGTTTCGCACTCACATACCCGTGTGAACGTTCACGACAGTATTCGCCGGTTACTGTCATGACGTTCATTCTCTGGACGCAAAGCCTGAGGTTCTTCTCGTGCCTGATATGAAGCTTTTTGCTGGTAACGCTACCCCGGAACTAGCACAACGTATTGCCAACCGCCTTTACACCAGCCTGGGAGACGCCGCCGTTGGCCGTTTCAGTGATGGCGAAGTAAGCGTACAGATTAATGAAAATGTACGCGGTGGTGATATTTTCATCATCCAGTCCACCTGTGCTCCCACCAATGATAATTTGATGGAACTGGTCGTGATGGTCGACGCGCTGCGTCGTGCTTCAGCTGGTCGTATTACCGCTGTTATCCCCTACTTTGGTTATGCCCGCCAGGACCGCCGCGTGCGCTCCGCCCGCGTGCCTATTACGGCTAAAGTAGTGGCTGACTTCCTTTCCAGCGTCGGTGTTGACCGTGTTCTGACGGTTGACCTGCACGCCGAGCAGATCCAGGGCTTCTTTGACGTCCCGGTTGATAACGTATTCGGCAGCCCGATTCTGCTGGAAGATATGTTACAAATCGGTCTGGAAAACCCGATTGTTGTGTCTCCGGACATTGGTGGCGTAGTGCGCGCTCGTGCCATTGCCAAACTGCTGAACGACACCGATATGGCAATCATCGATAAACGTCGCCCGCGTGCGAACGTTTCTCAGGTCATGCATATCATTGGTGACGTTGCGGGCCGTGACTGTGTGCTGGTCGACGACATGATCGACACCGGCGGCACACTGTGCAAAGCCGCAGAAGCGTTAAAAGAGCGCGGTGCCAAGCGCGTGTTCGCTTACGCTACGCACCCTATCTTCTCTGGCAATGCGGTGGAAAACCTGCGTAAATCTGTTATCGATCAGGTTATCGTCTGTGACACCATTCCTTTATCAGAAGAGATGAAATCGCTGCCAAACGTCCGTACCCTGACGCTGTCAGGTATGCTGGCCGAAGCGATTCGTCGCATCAGTAACGAAGAGTCCATTTCGGCAATGTTCGAACATTAATCTTCGCAGGCCGGGCATTATGCCCGGCCTTTTCTTTTGTCTCCTGTTTATTCCCTCCGACAAAGCTGCTTGGTTTTCAGAAATTTTCATTATGAGTGACCTCAGTTATTGTCACGATCACTACGAAAAACTCTTTCGCTGAAATTATGTTATCTGGCCTTTTGCCTTTTTGAGTTGAGTGGTAATTTGCCCGCACTTTTTATTGCGATCGCCGCCCACTATGAACCTCGACGTCTTTACGTTATTTATTTGCGAACTCTACGTACTGGGGTTTATGAGCCTGATTATGATCTTTGCCTGGGTCGGATCTCACTATGACCGCATTTTGGGCTATGTCTGTGTCGCCATCGTGCTCACGCTTGTTGCCTTTTTTCTCAGCAGTTTGCGCAGCAGGGGCGACCAGTTCTTGCCGGTGGCCGTAAGCAACGTATTAGTGATGCTGGCCTACGGGGGGTTATTTAGCGCTTTTCGCACATTCTGTGGTAAATCCCCAGGCATGACCGGCTTAGCAGGGGCGGCACTGTGGTCTCTGCTCTGCCTGTTTCCGACCTTTTATTACAGCTTATCACTGCGTGTTTTGGTGCTCTGCCTGCTTTGCATCGCCTATACCGCCGCACTCATTTATCTGCTCTGGCTGGCACGCCGTGATATGAATACCACCTTTTGGCCCGCACAATTATTGCTCTGGACTCACCTGCTTTTTCACGTCGCCCGGTTATTTCTGGATAACACCCGTCCTGTTGGCATACAGGGGGCGATCAGCGGTTCTGACTTTTCGATCTACGTGATTCTGGAATCCATGCTTTTCGTGATTGGCTTCACCGTCACCATATTAGCTATGGTGAATGAACGCACCCGTAATGCACTTAAGGACGCCTCGCTTCATGACCCGCTAACCAATATCTGGAATCGTCGTGCACTGTTTTCCGGGGCGGACGCTATGATCCGGTTTTGCCTGAAGCAAAACAGAGCGCTGACGGTGGTGTTATTCGACCTTGATCATTTTAAAGGGATCAATGACCGCTACGGGCACCAGCAAGGGGATCGGGTGTTAATTGATTTTTGTAACAGGGTCTCGGGAACGCTGCCACAGGATGGCCGCTTTGCAAGACTGGGCGGTGAGGAGTTTGCAGCGCTGCTGCCGCTCAGCTTTGAGCAAGCCCGAGTGTGGTGCGAACAGGTACGCCAGACCGTTCAGCATTCGCGTCCCGGCCAGATCGCCTATTCAGTCAGTATCGGTTTTGCGACTGCAGATAACGGCGAAATAGATTTTGGTCAACTGATGGCTCTGGCGGATAAAGCACTCTATCGCGCCAAAGCCAAGGGCAGAAATCGGACAGAACCTTACCTGGTTATGTCAGAAAATCTAATGTGACGAATGATGGGTGCGGCGACAGCGTTTATCGCCATAATGGCGCACCCAATAATAGCGATCTTCTACTTTTTCACGACCGCTAATACAGGCGCCCACCAGCCATAACAGTGCGCCAAAGAAAATGCCGAACATCGCGCCCTGAGCCAGCATCTGTGGTAAATCAAGCGAAGGCAGCTGGTTGATAATCGAAAAACCGATGCCGAGAAGCATGGTCACGAGTCCAATTCCCATCAAGGCATTACCTGCCATGCGTGAGTGATGACGTTTCATCTTTCACCTCCTTTATGCGCGGTCGGATGAGCGCACACAATGTTAAACTGATAGTAGTGTAGGCAATGCCCTCAGGCTAATTTGTGCACTAACTCACATAAAGGCCAGATGATTTGTGACCAATACGTTATTCCAGTTTATTGATTTAGATGAAAAATAATTAATCACTGACACTAATAATTTCCCCTGCGCGGTCTTTGTGATCCGCGTCGCGGCACAGTAAACTATCGCCCTTGAGTTATTACAGCAGGATATTCCTTGTGAGCAGCATAAAACTGATTGTGGGCCTGGCGAATCCCGGCGCGGAACATGCCGCCACGCGCCACAATGCGGGTGCCTGGTATCTGGACTTGCTGGCTGAGCGTCACAATCAGTCGTTGAAAGAAGAAGCCAAATTTTATGGCTATACGGCACGACTGGCTTTAGCCGGTGAAGACGTGCGCTTGCTGGTGCCGACCACGTTTATGAACCTCAGCGGCAAAGCCGTGGCAGCCATGGCGACCTTCTATCGCATCGCGCCGGAAGAGATCCTGGTGGCCCATGATGAACTGGACCTTCCCCCTGGCATCGCCAAATTTAAACAAGGCGGCGGACATGGCGGGCATAACGGCCTGAAAGACATTATCAGCAAGCTCGGCAACAACAATAACTTTCACCGCCTGCGGATTGGCATCGGCCATCCCGGCGATCGCAATAAGGTCACCGGCTTTGTTTTGGGCAAGCCCCCAGCCAGCGAGCAAAAACTGATTGATGATGCCATTGATGAGGCGGCGCGCTGCACCGAACTGTGGCTAAAGGAAGACCGCATCAAGGCGATGAACCGCCTGCATGCCTTTAAGCCTGTCTAATCGCCCAGATTGTCGCGAATCTGTGTATAATGCGCGAAAATTATCTTACGTTTCCGGCGGAGCCTGCTAATGGCTCTGCCCATACAGCTATAAAGGGTACTAAACCATGGGATTCAAATGCGGTATCGTGGGCCTGCCAAATGTCGGTAAATCCACTCTTTTTAACGCGCTGACTAAAGCGGGTATTGAAGCGGCTAACTTCCCCTTCTGCACGATTGAACCCAACACTGGCGTCGTCCCTATGCCAGACATGCGTCTGGATCAACTGTCTGAGATCGTTAAGCCGCAGCGCGTAGTGCCCACCACCATGGAATTCGTTGATATCGCCGGCCTGGTGAAAGGCGCCTCCAAAGGTGAAGGCCTGGGCAACCAGTTCCTGACCAACATCCGTGAGACCGAAGCGATTGGTCACGTGGTGCGCTGCTTCGAGAACGACAATATCATTCACGTGAATAACAAAGTCGATCCGGCTGATGATATTGAAACCATCAACACCGAGCTGGCGCTGGCGGATCTGGACACCTGTGAACGTGCTCTGCAGCGCGTACAGAAGAAAGCCAAAGGCGGCGACAAAGACGCTAAAGCAGAACAGGCCGCACTGGAAAAATGCCTGCCGCATTTAGAAAATGCGGGCATGCTGCGCGCGCTGGATCTAACGGAAGAAGACAAGGCCGCCCTGCGTTACCTGAGTTTCCTGACGCTGAAGCCCACCATGTACATCGCCAACGTCAACGAAGACGGTTTTGAGAACAACCCCTACCTGGATAAAGTGCGCGAAATCGCGGCCAAAGAAGGTTCTGTTGTGGTGCCCGTCTGCGCCGCCGTTGAGTCCGACATCGCCGAGCTGGAAGATGAAGATCGTGATGAGTTTATGGCCGAGTTGGGCATTGAAGAGCCAGGCCTGAACCGAGTGATCCGCGCCGGTTACTCACTACTGAACCTGCAAACCTATTTCACCGCTGGCGTGAAAGAAGTTCGCGCATGGACTATCCCTGTCGGTGCCACCGCGCCACAGGCAGCCGGTAAAATTCATACCGACTTCGAGAAGGGCTTTATCCGTGCGCAGACCATCGCGTTCGAAGACTTTATTGCCTATAAGGGCGAGCAAGGCGCGAAAGAAGCCGGAAAAATGCGTTCAGAAGGCAAAGAATACATCGTTAAAGATGGCGACGTGATGAACTTCTTGTTTAACGTCTAAATAAAATATGTTGTCTTATGAGGTTTTAATTAATCTCATGAGAATCACAAATATCTTTAAAATCCACGCAACTGCGTGGATTTTTCATTTCACAATGTCTCAATTCATCTCGTAACAACGCTGTCAAAAATGAGTACATGGATGAGTACAACATTCTTCCATCTTCATTTTAAGTGAGTACAGAAACGGTGTAATAAATAAACAAGGCCCCGTTATGCTCATTGATACATAATGCTGCACTGATCCTACCCGCGTAATGTGGACACGGCTCTAAGCGAGGTTCTGGTTTTCAAACTGTTCCGGACTGAGACCGCCGCAGGCCCTGTGGCGTCGCCAGCGATTGTAATCACACTCGATATAACTAAACACCGCCGTCCGCATCGTTTCCCGGCTGGCAAAGCGCTCGCCATGGATACATTCCACATTCAGGGAGTGGAAGAAGCTTTCCGCGCAGGCATTGTCATAACAGTTCCCCTTTGCACTCATGCTACCACGCAGGTTGTACCGCTTTAGCAGAGTCTGATAATCCACTGAACAGTATTGCCCGCCACGATCTGTTTGTACGATGACATTTTCCGGGCGTTTACGCCGCCACAGTGCAGTGCCATTTGCAGCGCATCACAGGCCAGTTGCGCTGTCATCCGTGATGACATCGACCAGCCGATAACTGCCCGCGACCACAGGTCGATGACCACCGTTAGATATAACCAGCCCTCGTCGGTACGTAACTATGTGATGTCTCCTGACCACTTCTGGTTCGGGCCGCTGGCGCTGAAATCCTGCTTCAGCAGATTCTCCGACACCGGCAGGCCATGCTCACGGTAGCTGACCGGGCTGAACTTCCTGGCAGCTTTTGCTCTGGGCCCCTGACGGCGCAGGCTCGCAGCCACGGTTTTCACGTTAAACTTCCGCCCCTGCTCACGAAGTTCATCCGCCAGCCGGGGAGCACCGTAACGCTGCTTTGCGCGGGTGAATGCTTCCCGGACGGCGCTGTCGCAGCCACGCCGGAACTGCTGATGGGCGCTGACGACCGTGCGCCGTTTACGCCAGGCATACCAGCTGCTGCGGGCAACCCGCAGTACCCGTCACATCGCCTTAATGCTGAATTCAGCCTGATGCTGTTGGATAAAGACATACTTCATTTCAGGCGCTTCGCGAAGTATGTCGCGGCCTTTTGGAGAATGGCCAGCTCCTCATCACGCTGCGCCAGTTGCCGCTTGAGGCGGGCAATCTCAGCAGCCTGTTCGCTCTCTCGTTCAGAAGACGTTGCCTGGCTCTGCTGTTTGCTGCGCCAGTTACAGAGCTGCGGCTCATACAGGCTGAGTTCGCGTGCGGCAGCGGCAACGCCGATGTGTTCAGCGAGTTTAAGGGCTTCATCGCGAAATTCCGGCGTGTATTGTTTGCGGGGCTTTTTACAGACTGGTACGGATTTTGTCATGTGAGCTAACTCTGGTTGAGAGTTTACTCACTTAGTCGCGTGTCCACTATAGCTGGGTAAGATTTTATTCGGTCTTATGAACAATGTAGACATTGCCCGTTGAAAAAAAACTGTTAAATTCGCTGCGTAACAGTTGACATATTAATTTTTAAAATATATTTTTTCATTGGTACTGTAGTCGAGTTGGTTAAGACGCCTGCTTATTATCTTAGATTTTATCGCAGGAGATCTTGGGTTCGAGCCCCAACGGTACCATCACATTTTTTGAGGTTTATTTGTGGAAAGCGAAGGCTTAAAACAATTTTTAAAGTCAGTTGGTAATTCAGTATTCCTTCTTAATACAATTTGCGTTGGGCTTGATGGTGTTGCTAATGGCGTGGTGACAAAATCCGACGAACTTACAATCTCCTGGAATCCTAGAGACCCTAAAGCTACTGCTCTTAGTGCCAGGGCACATGCAATAAAATCTTCACTTGTCTTCGTTGAAGAGTCTCTTCTAAATTACATATCATTTATTGGCAATTGCGCGAATCAAAGTAGTTCTATTCAAACTGCTTGTGCTGCTGATGGTGCAGTTGAAAAAATTACAAAATTATCTAAGCAAGTTCATAATATTTTGCCTTATTGGGAGCCCATGGTTGTTCTTCTCATACGCTGGAGGAACAAGATAGTGCACGATAGTAACACTGATTTATCTGCCCACTATCGGAAAGTTTTGATTAACCATGAGGCGGACATCAGAGAAAATCATGCAGCAATATCGATTAGTGAAACATTAAATAATTTTGACTCTGGTCGAATTACGCTAAAAGATTTTTCTACACTAATAGCCATTACTATCAGATTTATTCGTCATATTGACGATGAATTAACTCCAACTATTTCAAGTATTGAGTCTTTCGCCGCGATTATTAATGAAAAAAAACTTGAGGTTATCTATAAAAACATTCTTGGCGTTAATGGAAAAGACAATCAAGAACGTAAGTTTTATAAGTTTATTAATAACAACTTTCCCAGCATTTCGCAGGTAGATAAAGAGTTTCTCTTCATAAACAGATTCAAAGTAAAAGAAAAAATTGAACAGTTGTATGTACAAGGAATCGTTTGATGCCTGTATAAAGTATAATACGGCGGTTTATTGATTGTGAGTAATGATATGAATAATAATGTGAAGTTGATGTATTTATTGACAGTGCAATAAAAATAGTTATAACTCTCAGTACTTATGCTATGAGTCTCAAGCCAAGTCAATGTTTGGCGTGAGTAGATTACATGCTTTTTTATAAGCCTGATACGTTTATTTAGAACTGACCTTTACCTTCATCATTTTTCTGAATTCGGTAGGTGATTGGTAGAGAATTTTTCAGGTCTGGTTTTGTGAATGTTAAATCAGCCGCACACTGATAGACATCAAGGCCTGATTCGTGGCTTATTGTTCTGACATTTTCAACAGAAATATGCACATCCTTATCCAGTGTCATACCTTTCTGGATTGTCTTTCTGGCGATATCCACGACCAGATTTTTTGCGTCATCACAACTACACTTTGGCGTTTTCTCGCCACAACCAGCCAGTTAACCAACGGTTATTAGTATCAGAATTATTGTTCTTTTCATCTATAGTTGCTTAGTTAATTAAAGCTACTTTTATTTCTTATTAAATAGACTGTAAGTAACCCTGAAATCCGCGCCATTCTCTTTTAGAGAGTGGTTACGCTACCTTGGAAGCGAGCATAGAGATCTATGGGCCTGCGCCCATTCCTGATGATTCAGGATTTAGTGAACTTCCGCTTCTCGCTCAAAGACGCCTGTCAATTTAGCTGGATATTGGATGCATTATTTTGTCAGAGATGACAGTAGTAAAATGTAAGTGGGTAGTCAAGTGAATGCAAATATCCAAATGGTCTACTAAACGTGTTTAAATGTATTTTTTTGTAGTAACATCCTTTCGACCCATCCGTGCAATCAGTGAACTGGACTGAAAATATCTGTAACCAGAAGCCATCATAGTAGCAATACTGCCCAAAAGACAAGACAGGCGGGGCTACAAGGTTACACATGCTATTAGCATACCTTTGCATTGAGCCACAAACAATTTAACTGAATATGCCACAATTTTGCCACACACACAACGCGCAAAAATGCACATTCGTGTTAAAAAAAGCAAAAAAATGCAACGGTAACCAGATGATTTTATTATAAAAGATGGTGCGATAATAGGAACAAAACCTGATTTATATAACATTGATAATATTAACTAATATCCTGTTTCAACTATCTACATGCCCCCAATGATGCCCCCATATATTTTTCTGCCCTAAATGACAGAGTGTTTTTTGACCAACTTAATACTTCATCTTGAACGCTTCGGCTATCATCCCGATCTTATGCATATAGTTATTGTTGCGCGCCATTTTATGCGCTTCAGGTTTCAGGATGATAATCAGCAGATAGGCATCGGGATCCATCGCACCTTGGCAGTATACCAAATGCGCCTGATCGCTGGTTCGTTTGAACTGACGTAAAAACTTCGGGAAAGGGGCATCCGCATCGGCAAGATGAATGTGGGCCACCTGCTCTTCTTTTACCAAGGGATAGGTGCGGTCATCATCATAAGGCGCATCACGCCCAAAGGTATCTGGCAACACGCCATCCTTTTTATAGGACAGAAAATCCGCTGCTAAATCATCAAGCTCTTGTTGGCTTAATTGTTGACGGATCAGTGCTGACTTGAAAATCCTGATACTCATTCCGTGAACTCGGTCAGATCCTTGTCAGAGGGGTTTTGCAGCAGTTTGTGTCCACTATCCGCAATATCACTTAAACGTTCAGCCGTTGGCCTGAAACGCGCAGCAGCATGCACCCGACCCTGCTTTTCTTCCAACAGATCGAGCAGCTCTTCAAAAACCTTGGCACTGACCATGTAACCAGCGGGACGGTTGTTGGAAAGAACGGCAACCGGTTCATCAATAAAATATTTCGCCGGGTTCTTTCTTAACTCGGTGATGTTGATAGATTTTTCTGCGAGAATGCGTTCCATAGATCACCTTAAAACGTGTTTTATTACATACATTATAATGCACAACAAATTGTGCATCAATTTTTTGTTTATAAAATATACGGAGGGAATTGAAGCCTGCCAATGATCACAAGATGAGCTAAAAAAGCGTGGTAGTGTTTACGTTGCCAAAACAAGACCAGCTGTAAGGCTTAGTGTAAAACCAACCCTTCGGCTAATAAAAATTTTTAAGTGCAGTTATTTTTATTTATAATAGCCAGTTAGCAGCCGTTAAATTTAGGCTTCTATCGCGGCAATAAATTAACAAGGAGTGTCTATGCTTAAGCATCACTTGAACACTGTTTGCGACGATGTCTGGGATAAAATTGGAAATGGAAAGAAATACGGAATTTCCCAAGGAGAGGAAACTCTTACTGATAATATTTTACTATATCTTGCATCGCAAAATCTTTCTGAAATAAAAATCATTCAAACACCTAAAGATGTGGAAAGTGTAAAAGGAACAGATTGGGAGTGGTGGATTGGCAATCGCAACCAAGGCTATTTACGATACGCTGTCCAAGCGAAAAAACTTGATGCTAAATCTAATCGTTACACCTCTTTGAATCACAAAGTTGGTGTAGGGACAAGTGCATTGTTTCAGCATGATATCCTTGAACAATATGCACAGGCCAATCAGGCAATTCCTTTATATGTTTTTTACAATCATTTAGATCCTAGTAATTGTCCAAATGAATGGAATTGCCCACATGATTTTGATTTAACAAAGCTTGGTTGTACCGTCACTCCCTTAAAAAATATTAAAACGGCTCTTAAAAATAGAGGCTGGAGAACGTTCGAAAAGATACACCAGTTCCCTGAAACAGTGCCGCTACGATGTCTTGCCGAGTGTCCAAACATAGCTTTTGCACCTGAGCAGAATGGAACGATAAATATTCAGCGTTTCGAGATAGAAGCAAAGGTCTATAAGAATCCTTGGGGGTGGATTAGTGAAATGGGCCACCTAAGTTCTTTCAAACAAATGCCCAGTGAGTATTACGATCACGAGTTGGGATTTTATCCAAGGCGAATTTTACTTATAGATACCGATGAAAAATTAAACGAGTAAATACAGCGGGCTTTAACGCCCGCTTCTCATTCAGATATACCTTGGTTCAGCTTTTTAATCTGTCTAGTTGAGTGATGATAGCTCAAAAAAGACAGAATACCCAAAAAACTGGTACAAATTCAGATAATAAACAGTCTTGTTTTTTCATTTATTATTTTTACTGATACTCATTAAAAACAGATTAGCCATCATTTAATTTATAAAGATGTCAGAACAAGCGTATTGTTGTTTCCACCATTTCTGCAGGCTTCAGTCATTGAAGCAAGTTTTAGGCCGGTTCACCGTTCGGACGTGAAAAACATGATTAGGACTTAGATTTATTTAAAACACTTTCGATATAGGCTTGGCCTTGTGCTCTGTAGGCATCAACATCATTTTCATGAAGATTCGGGATATCAAGCAGAATCCCAAAGACCAGTTCCTTATCTACATAACCAATATCACATCCTAAAACTTTGGCAACCTCTGCACCGAAAATAATTTTCTGACGGGTATTTTCTTTTTTCGTTTGTTGTTTCTTTTTAGCTTCCAAGAAGTATAGGCGTTCCTGTGCTGAAGCTATTTGTTGTTTAATCGTCTTTGTTGTCATTATTCATCTCCCCAATATTTTTTCTTGTTGAAATAAGGGATGTCAGCATAGTCATAACTATTACCAATCTGTTTCTTGATTGATTTTATTTTCATCTTGAACTGTTGCTTTATCTGGCGCTGCCTTGCTTTATCCCTTATGTTAACTACTATTTTTTCTGCTTCTAAATAGGCTTGTTCTGTATCGGTATAGATGCCATCATCAAGAAGTCGCTTGGCTTCCCAATCAATGGCTTCATCATTATTTTTATACATTAAACCTCCTTGCGTTTGTTATAAATTATCCTTTACCATATTTTGAATAATTATCAACACAGGAAACTAATTATATTTTATAAAACAAAAAATCATAAGACTGGTATTTAAAGCTCATGCCGCAGCATTAATGCCAATTAAAATTAATGCTGTCTCATCCAACTCATCTAACTTCATATCATACTCCTTTTCACGTTTTATTTTATTTAACCTATATCACTTACGTTGGCAAGCTCAGTTATTAGCCACTATATAATTAACTTAATCGATTATATATGAGCGATTAAGTAGATTAAGCATTTATATGTGAGAGCTTAAGAGTATCAGAATATTCATACTATAAGGATGTGACGGTCTGACCAGTTGAATGAAATGCAAAAATCATGGCGGAAAATTAAATTAAGCAACACTACACAATAGTAACTACTAACTATTTCGTCTAATGCTCACCACGTTACTTAATTTTTTTCGTTAGTGTTTTTAATTTTACCTGTTAGTTTTTCACTCTAATTTTCCATCTTAAGCTGTGAATTGTGCAACAGGGAAAACTACATATAAAACCATCCAAAACCCCTCTGTTTAATATAGCGGAATACTTCGCCCTTTCATCCATATAGCGCCGCTTAATTTGGCGTTTTGTTCTGTTCTGGTTTTACAGACATTCATATATTTCGTATTAATTAAGTAAGCGGTTTTTACATTGCTAGAAAAAACAATGCCCACTTATACACTCACTTCGTGAGCGTGTGGGCCCTACCGGGGGTTGCCTGCCGCAAGCTAAAAGCAAAACCAAGATCAAGACATAGAGTTTTTCTTGCAAAAAACTAATAGCAGCATGGTTATATTTGAGGTTAATTAGTATATGGCGATATTTCATCTGGAGTTTAAAATTGTGAAACGTTCTGAGGGCATGTCTTCCTGTAGGAAGGCTGCCTACCATGCGCGTTGCAAAATAACAGATGATCGCACAGGCAACACATATGATTTCAGCCACAGATCAGATTTATTCTATCATCAGATATTAGCACCTGCTCCCGCACCCGCCCATATTATTGAAAGCTCTACCGCCCTATGGAATGAAGTAGAAAAGGTTGAGCGTCAGAAAGATGGTCAAACAGCCCGTTATTTTGATGTTGCTATTCCCTGTGAGCTTAACAATGAAGATAAAATAAAATTGGTTGTTGAATACTGCCAGAAAATTTTCGTTGATAAGGGCATGATTGCAGATATCGCCTTTCACGATCTCGATGGCACTAATCCTCATGCACATGTGATGTTGACATTAAAATCGATCACCGCCGATGGCTTCGGTAAAAAAGAAAGAAGCTGGAACGACAAGAAAAACGTGATCCTTTGGCGCGAATCATGGTCAGTGATTGCCAATCGCTATCTTACTGCTGCTGGCAGTAATGAACGTATTGATCATCGCTCTATTGATGCTCAACACGCTGAAACACTCGAAAACGCTGCTATTACATTGGATGTTGAAGAAAAAGCGTTATGGCTTGCCAAGGCAACATTGACCAGCCGTCCACCAATGCAGCGTGTTCATCGTGCCAAATGGAACAGTAAGCACGTTCAGGAGAATCGTGCTGCTGAACAGGCTGTTCGTGATGAGATGAAACAAGAAGCTCAGGCCACATACAACACCTTCAAAGATTTAGATCTGCAGATCGTTGTTGACCTTAAAAGCTTTACCGTATCAGAAATGCCTGAGCCTGTTGAAATCGTATTGCCTGAAACAGGTTCGCAGTCGTCATCATCCGAAGAGCAACAGCCTGTTCTGGTTGCCCCTACACCTCATACACGCACTACACTGAAAACCCCGTCCTCTACAACGGCCAGAGCGGTTAAACGCGCTCCTGTTAAAAGTAAGAGAAAGCAGGTTAAACCTCGTCAAGATGGTTTGTTCAAGCGTTTCACCCTACTGGTGGTTGAATATATAAGGGAGAAATTCGTCTGGGCCAAGAAGAAGCCCGTTGCCTCTGATGTTGAGCACGATAAACGTATTGCCGAAAACTACGTGTTTGATGAGGTACTGGGGATCTATGTTCCACGCGCTGAACATGAGAGACGCGCAAGGTTCAACAGTGATGATTATAAGCCAACCAAGGAGGAGATAAGGCGTTTTCCAAGCCGTGCGGTTAAACCAGCCCAACTTGATAGCGATCTCGACTACAGACCTATTCCGGCGACCAGAAAAAAATCATCTGGGCCAAAGTTTGATACGAGTAGAATTCGAGTGAAATAGCATCTAAAATCCTTATAGCTAAATAGCTGCACCTAATACCACTACACCTGCCGTTTACTGATGTTGTGTATGGGCAACACATCTCAAGCCCGATTAAGCACTGTTAGGTAGTGGACACAGCCCTGATGCTTTACTTGCAAGAGACGGTCGAAAGTGGAGCACTATTCCGCGTAGCTATTTAGCTTAATAAACATCAACTGAACAGTTCATGTTATGTGTGAAATTTATATCAAACAGCCAAATAAAAAATCGCAACATAGTATTTTAAATAATTAACAATCGGTATAGAATAATTTTGGTTTTTTTTAAAAACGCAAAGAAACACAAGGAGTTAAGTGATGTTGAAACATGTAATTATAATAGATGAATCCGGAGCGAAAGGTTATGCAAAAAATACAGAGCATTACATTGGTGATTTCGGAATCATGGCGGGCTTCTTATTAGATGAAAATGATTTATCTAGAATGAGATATATAATCAATGAAAGTTTCAATGACTTTGTTAGTGAAGGGAAACTTCATATGACAGAATTAAATAAAGATGATAAAGAGAGAGCAATACTAAGGGTAAAAAATCTCCTTAAAATTTACAAAATAAAATGGTCATATTCTGCGTTCTACGTTAAAGGATACCATCGATTCAATGGTTCACCTGATAAATACTCTAAAAATAAAGAGCTATTACACAGCACTCTATTTGAGCATTTAATGACAAAATTCCTCATAAATGGAATTAAACTCGCCATATCTAGAAAAATAAATTCCTTTTCTCTTAAATGTATTAGTGATCATATTGAAACCGTCACTATAAATAAATTCAAAAAAGATATAGCATACCCTTTAAGATTTCTTCGTGGCGAAGTTACTGTAATGAAAGAAGATGAGTCTGGGAATAAAGAGCCTGCGTTTGATACATTAGAAGATATAAACATCAGTATAGAAACTGAAAATAGTGCTTTGACATTTGTAAGTGATATAATTTCATATACAACATGGAAATACCTTAAAGATGCTATAAACAAAGACAATAATATTAAACTTCAAAGCACAGAAGTGATGATTGGGCATCCATTTCAAGAATCTTTAACATTAACAAACAGTAATGAAAATAGTTTAATTGATGATATATTTAATCGTAGAGGTAATTAAAAAAGCATTATTAAATTATGAGTTTTCAAATTCAAATTTAAACCACGTCTGTATAACCAGACGTGGTTCAGGTTAACTAATAGTAGTAAAACTACATTCTTCGTCTGAACACAACATTATCAGAGAAAATTGCCTTACCAGCGACAAACCCAATAGCAGCAATTATCGGTAGGCTGATAGTAGCTCCCGCCATGCCTGTAGACATTCCGATCAGAATAGACAGGCCGAATGTAAGTAAGATAACCACAACAGCATACCAGCGGGGGTAGGCTCCATATAAAACAGTCGCCATGCAGCCGGTGCAGACATGAACACCCCGCTGGCTTTCTTTCAGGCAAAACGGACACTGGATTGTATTGTTTTCCATGATAGCCCCCTTAAATCGCTTTCCAGCCATTGCTGGTTTTAACAAGATTAATTATTCTCTCTTCAGTTTCATTCATACCTTTGACGCTGGAGAAAGCATTTTTATCAACCCAGCCCGGAACGCCATCCAGCTTCCATGTATAGGACACTCGAACAACTTTCTGATTACCGTTTCCCGGTTCGGTCCAGTCCTTTATCTCAGAAACTTCTTGATGACCGACACAGGCACCTTCCTCACGGTCCCAAAACTCAACCTCTTGGCCTTTGTCTGTTACTTCCAGAACATCAACACTGCTAAAACCATTCGCCTGTTGTGAAACAGTGAGCAGCCCCTGCTCAACAAGCCCTTTCAGGATATCATCACCCGCATTGTATCCGGCAGAACGGTAGCCATGATTAACCTTTACTGGAAAACCTTTGTTAAATGCAAAATCATTGTTTTGCAGTGAGTAGCACACCTTTGATTTTGAAATTTTCGCGTTGATAGCCTTTTCAAAGTCTCCTTTCTCTCCACATCCTGCCAAAACGAGAGCAGCACCAGCAACGAGCAAAATATTCTTCATCTTCCTTTCCATCCTGATAATCAACAATGCTGTTATGTAGAGGTAGTCTGCTGCGCACCTGTAGTCGTTAAAGCTTGTTCTTACAGGCATAACGCAACAAAACCACCTGATTAACCAATTGATAGGATTCAATTATTTTTGTGGGCCGTCATATCGTTTGTAACGATCAAAATCAAAATAACGATAACTATTGACTATCATATTTAATTATTCGATCGATTAAATCAATTAAAGCACCGATCGATATAGCATCATCAATCGCTATAAACTATCAATGATAGCAAATTGATCTGTGATACCGATCATTTTCTTGCTAGATGAATCGTTACTGGATAAAGTGAACAGACAGAAGGATCACTGGACCGTTTGTGGGTAGGTTTATGGGTATAGAACGTCAAATCTAATGACTAACAGCCAGCACTGCCCTATGGCCCTTCCTTGGCCTTTATTAATGCAACATCAGGGAAAACAACAATGAAGGATGCCGGTAGCTGATTAGATAAAAAAAACTCACAGGCTTCTGATAAGCGGCTTTCTTCACTATTAATTAACACAAACTTTAATAGCTAGATGCGGCACAACACTGGCCCCGGATTCTTTGCGCCTATTTTTACGTTTACTATTTATATGGAGTTAACATGAGAAAACTGTTTATTGCTGCGTTGGTGATCCTACCTCTTGCCGCTTGCACCACCTATGGCAACAAATCCCTGAAAGACGAATCGCAACAAACCGTAAAAACCAAAATAGTTAAAGAGAAAACTACCCAGCAAGATGTTATTAACGCATTCGGAGAACCACAAACACGAGCTACCAATGACGGTCAGGAAATGTGATCTTACTCCAGCATGTCAGGCGAAAGCCAGATCTCGAACTACATCCCCGGTCTGGCCCTGCTGAAAAACAGCAACACAACGCATATGAACTCCCTTGAGATCTGGTTCAAGGGGAATGTTGTTGACCGATATAATTTCAGCCAGACAGCAAGTAAGGTTTCGCGCGGAATGTTGGATTAATCTTGCCATGACTACTTGTCAACATGACAAATGGTTTCAATTTCGTATAATTCACAACTAAATAGCTTCGCACATTGATGCTTCACTACGCATCGAACGAGGCCAACGCGGACGGAAGGGCGCGCACTTCCAAATGTAGTGCTATTACGTGAAGCTATTTAGAATAGTTGCGACAATAAATTTAGAGCAATTTAATGAAAAAAAATTGCAAAGTGATTTACATCATGGGATATTAATTAGAGGTGCGCAGGCAGATTTTTAGGTTGTGTTTCGCAATCTTTTATTTTCAATGTTACAAGTTCTCGCCTGCTATGATTCTCATAGCGTATCTTGCGGTCAACGGTTAAATGCATAGGAGTGCCCGCGCACCGCTATTCAAGGAGAGACGATGACAACTCAGCTTGCACGCTTGAAGCTTTGCTTCAGTAAACCAGACTTCGCTCGGTTATTAGAATTAGATCCGGTATTTCTAACTAGAGTTGTCTATATGAGAGACACCGAAAAACTCTATACCGACTTTACCATATTAAAAAAAAATAAAACCCAAAGAGTTATTTCGGCTCCTGACGAAGAGTTGAAAGAGATTCAAAGAAAAATTTCTGATTTGCTTTTAGATTGTCTTACCACTATACGAAATGAGAACAAATCCAATAATAAATTATCTCATGGTTTTGAACTTGGTAAAAATATAATAACTAATGCTGAGAGACATAAATCAAAAAAATGGGTTCTGAATATTGATCTTTCAAATTTCTTTGATCAATTTAATTATGGGAGAGTAAGTGGCTATTTCATCAAAAACAAGTTTTTTGAACTCCATAGTAATATTGCCAATCTTATAGCTAAGATAGCTTGTTATAAAAACAAACTCCCTCAGGGAAGCCCTTGCTCACCAGTAATTTCAAATTTAATTTTACAATCACTTGATCAGCGACTTAACAATATCTGTAAGAAAAATGGATGTACTTATAGTCGATACGCTGATGATATAACCATATCAACAAACAAGAAGAAATTTCCAAAGGCCATTGTATCAAACCACAGTGACAAAGAGATTAATCTAAATAATGGATTTATTAAAGAAATACTAAGGGCTGGGTTTAGTATAAACAATGATAAGACTCGCCTACGCTTTAATACACTAAGACAAGAGGTTACTGGGTTAACTGTAAATTCTAAGATTTCAGTTGATGATAAATATTCACGTAGAGTTAGATCTATGGTTCATAAACTATTTCTTAGCGGAGAATACACTCTTATAGACAAAAAGACAAGAGAACCCCGATTTGGAACAATAAATGAAATTCAAGGCATGCTTGGATTTGTTGATTCAATCGATAAGTATAATAACAACCTTCCCAATAATTCAAAACATACGCCTAATAAGCGAGAAAGATTACTTGCTGATTTCATTTATTTTACTAGATTTCATTTCAATACAAAACCAACGATTATTACAGAAGGTAAGACTGATATAACCTACTTAAGAGTGGCATTAAACGCACTGTGCAAAAAATATCCTTCTCTTATTGAAAAAAAGAAATCATATAAAGGCGAGATTAATGATTATAAATTTTCATTTTTTATTAAAAATGCAAAAACAAAATTTTTGCTGAAATTGGAAGATGGCAGTTCACATATCAAAAATTTCATAAAAGATTATGACCGGAATATAGAGAAGTATAAGGCAGATGGTGGTGTTAACCCCGTTATAATTATATTGGATAATGATAGCGGTTCCACTGGAAGCGGGGGTATTTTTTCATTGCTCTTGTCGAATGTTTTTCCTAATATAAAGTTAAGTCGTGAGGATATAAGAAAGGTAGATTGGTTATGGGTTACAAAAAACCTTTATGTTATATTCACACCTTTAAAAGATGGTCAAGACTCTTCGCTGGAAGATTTATTTGATACTAAAACACTAGCCACTACATTGAATGGTAAAGTATTTAACAATACCAATAAAGACTGTAAGCCAAATGAATATGGTAAAGAATATTTTGCCAAACACGTTGTTCTAAAAAACAAAGACACTATTGACTTTAAAAATTTCATCAAAATTTTTGATTCAATTGAGGAAATAATCAAGCATCATTCGAAGAAATAAATTTTATCGTTGCGATGTGCCTTTTAATTATTTCTTTATTCCGTTAACATATTTAAGGTCACAAGCCATAAATAGTAAGAGCTTATTGGCATAATAATATGCCTCTTGATTTTAATGTTATTCATCAATTCCAGCAAAAAAATTAACTTTTTCGTGATAACATTTTCCTTTTTTTATTTCCATCTTCTTTTGAAAATATATTTATATTATGAGCTAACGCTCATGTTCCATCGAAAACGATGAACCTGTTTTCATGAGCACGGCTACGCCTTAACTCTGAAATATGTGTTTTTATCTCGATGAAGTTACTTTTCAATATTGATAGTATATGGAGGGACGATCTTTTTCAGATTATTTCATCATAAAATAACAAAATTGATCCTATATCTGCACACAGCATTACCGCGATAACATATAGCATTTGCTCTTAAACGTATAGGAAAACTATATTCAAAGAAGCAGCACTTAGTGATTGTCCAAAACAATCACATTGCTGGAACAGGGCTTGCCCTGTTAGTGATGGATTTATCCAGAAAAGATAGCGGCGACAGCCGCTAATAAAGTTAAAAGGAAATTTAATTCTTAATGACAATACTATGATTATTAATTTAGCAACAGAAAGCAGCGCTTCGTGATTGTACGAAACAATCACATCGCTGAATATAATCATCATGAAAACCACATATTTCTACCTAAACTCTCTGTAAATAAGAAAAAAGGAAAGCTAGACTCTCTTAACTTCTTACTAATTATTTAATTATAAGCACGGTCCCAGCCCAATAAAATCAAGGTTTCACACCTCTTTTTGCTATGTTCAAACATAGTAAATACCTATGTGCGCACATAGATCCGTCCTATGTTCGGACATAGCAAGATCTATGTTTGAACATAGGTTTTTTAACATATAGCAATAGCATAATAATAAAAGTTCTATTTTATTTATAGTTTAACTATTGACTTTTATTTTTCTGCATAGTATTAAAAATAACATAATAAAAACTATAAGAGAGAATAATATGAATACTAATGACACTGAACTACTTCGTTTATTTGAAACATTAAACACTGAACAAAAGATTGATATCGCAAGACACTTACTGCAAAACAAAGATATAAAATCAACTACCGTTATTGCAACAGAAGAAGATAAAGCAATCTCATTTGCACAGCCTTATGTTTTTGCTTTCACTTCCAACTTTCGTATTCTTTCTGATTTAGATATATCTAAGAATGAATTCCGCGTATTAACTTATATTTTAGAATACATGGAGTTCGGAAATCTTATCAACCTTTCACAGTCTTCACTCTGTAAAGCGTTGAATATCGCGTCAGGTAATATGTCAAACATCTTTAAAAAGCTAAAACAGAAAGGAATACTCGTTGAGCATCATGGACATCTGTATATCAACTCAAATATTTTCGCTAAGGGTATGAGTCATCAACTTGATGAGAAACGTAAAGAGCATTTAAGTAATGCCAGAAGTCTTAATGCTGAGATTGAACAATATCCAGAAAACTATACTGATTACTCAAAGCAAGAAAGACGAAGCTTAGCGTTGGAAACAGAAACGAAAGAGATCTACACGGATGCTTTTGTTTTTAGTAAGAAGAAAAAGAATAACGCCGTTCCCAATGCTAAAAATAGTATTAACATCGATAAACCCAGAAAGGTATACAAACGAACGAAGGAAAATGAAGCGGCAAGAAAAGACTTAGTTAACTTAAACATTCACTTAAAAACTGCTTCCTGAAGAAGTGAATATTCAGTGAGGAACTAACATCGTAGTTTAAGAATAAATGATACAACAGCCTAAATTACACACGAAAATTGAGTATAGAAAATGTATTAAAATTTATTTGGAAGGAACAGTATACAGGGCTTGTGGAGATAACTATAAATACGGCGGAATCAACCGCCGTTCGTAACAGATAATCCTATTTGACAAGGCTTAACTGGGGAGGTTGCTTACGCTCAATATTCGATTGAGAACCGTCGCCTGTAATAGCTTCCATGAAGAAGCGGTTGTTAAACGTCAGGGCACTTACTTCATCAGCAGGGAACCTAAGTTGCCCGAGGATCTCGGTGCGCTTTATCCCTTGAGTGCGCAATGCTGAAAAGACCTTTTCCAAAATCAATGACTTCTCACGTTCCGGCATACCTTGAGGTTCTCCCGTACGGTAACCACGACGGTTAAGCTCTATTGAGAGTTGGCGATAATGCCACTCTGTCGATAACCCAACATCAAACGTACGTCGCACTAGTGCAGCTAATGAAACTTTCCAGTTCTTCTTTAGCAAAATGAGCTGTTCCAGTCTTGGCATCCTTGGAACCGAGGCTAAGATACTACGTTCAGGCATCAAGAATGCCGATGCAAAACGATCTGCATCCTGTTCCGCCTGACGCCCATTGTTACATGAATGCTTATGAAGAACTAAATGACCAAGCTCATGAGCCGCGTCAAAACGACTTCGTTCTGGAGTTTTCATTGTGTTCAGCAGAACAAAAGGTTTTTCGTCCATCCAAAAAGAAAAAGCATCCACCTCAACGCAATTTTCAGCAAGTGAAAAAACCCTAATACCATTGGCTTCAAGCAAGTGAACTATGTTGGATATCGATAGTTCACCTATCCCCCAAGCTTCCCTAACCGTTCTGGCGGCACGTTCAGGCTCTGAATAGCCATCGAAGCTACTGTCAGGAACGTTAGGTTTTGGTAGCTTGAATTGCCCGTCAATCCATGCCGATAATTCCTGTGCCAACTTCCCAGCCCCAAGAGCTGAATCACGTTTTTGCGCACTTAATTTTGTCATTGCGCGAAAACTGACTGCCTCGGGTGTTAACGAAGGAACATCCCGATCGAGGAAAAACTCGATGGGATATTCTAAGACAGCAGAGATTCTCTCCATGCTATCGCTTGCGATCGCATCAAAGATACCGGCTTTTTCATAGTTAGAAATTGTCTTGCTGGTTAACCCAGCCGCTTCAGCTAGTGCTCTTTGAGTCAGGCCTCTTCGTTCTCTTGCTATACATAAACGCTCTGAATTAAACATGTTGCATATTTAGCCTGTTTTCAAAATGTCGAGATCGATGTCAGGTGTAAACTGAGGAGCATCACCTTTCCGAACAATTGGATCCGGTTGATGGATATCAAGAATCAAACGAGTAGAGAAGCTGTTAACAACATTCTTGTTATTGTAAGAAACAGGTCGAGATAGCTCTGCACGAATGCCTTTCCGATCGAACTCATCCAGATCATATAACTCGTAAAGTAAAAACCATAAGTCCCTTCCGATTTTATTAGGAAGTAGGGGAATAATATCGCCTTCCGGCAGGTCTAAATCTAGCTTGATCTGACTATCGCCCAGCGTTAACTCCCCCTGACCCGGGTTGTTATTATGGATTAACCCCATAAGCTCGCGAGTAAAGTCTCCCTTCTTCATACGTGACTCAGGATAGCCATGAACAAAGCCAGTCTGGCTGCAACCACGGCAAAGGTAAATTGCCACCTTATCGCTGACAGTCAACTCTACGTTTCGCAAAGACAATCGCGAATATCCTTTGGATGCTAGAATTTCACGGGCTGCACTTACACCTTCACCGTAGAAATACTGCCCCCGAGAAGTTGCGGGGTGGTTTTGTGTCGTCGAATAGCGACCAGACAAGCCACGCTCAAGGATAAGCGCAAGATCGCTTTGGCTAAGGTTCATCGGCTGCAGGTAAGATTCGACATCATTCGGATCAGCCAATACAACGGTTTTTGCGAGATTATGCGAGTACATCGGTAAAGGCTCCATCTTCATTTTCTCTTTTTTATACCTCATTTGAGGGGTGAAAACAAGAAAATAACTGGATGAATCAACAGAGGCGCAAGGCACGTCGTTTTGAGCTACTTCCGCTTTACTATCTCTTTTGATGGTTTAGCATTCGCCTCTGGCATAAAGCTGTCTGTCAGATTTGGTATTGCCCTGAGCTACAGAAGTTTTAGATCAAATCTGAGCCAACAGAGCATAGTTCCTCTGGTGAAATTCTATCCTTCCCCATCAACGTGAGAATCCTCTTTATCCTCAGTTTACGCGCCTTTTTCTCACCAATCTCCTGATAATACTCATCACGCCGCTCCTCTACCACTTTTCGAAACTTCTTCAATAGTTGATTCAGTGTTTTCATATCTGTAGTGGCGGCTTCAGCTTGGATTTTTTTATACATAAACATAACGTGGAACTCATCAATCATCAGTTTTCTCCTATTGTCGTAAGTGTTTTTATCTGCCCCTTACGGGGTAAATATATCTTCAAAGGAAACTACAAAGATTTATGAACAAATAAATACGAATGCCTTACCAACAGATTAGAAATAACCTTAAGATCAACTTCGTCAATATTTCCATTATTTCCTTCTTTCTGTGTTAAACTCTCAAAGTTATTTTTAATATGCATTATCACGCACATGATAGTTGCACTCATAAAATCATGATCACTAATATACTCTCTTATATCCCCATCGTGATCATTTTGTAAACTGCTCCAACTTGCCTCAAACGATCTTTTAGCAAGATCAAGGAACAGTTTTGTAGATTTGTTTTTAACTTTATTATCTTTAGACATGATTAACTCTCACTTTTATATGATTATTTAATATTTAGTTTATTTTCAGACCCAAGAAGGGGCCAAATAGATTTACATATAGGCTAACACTAAGGCTTTGGTATGCAATGTCATTACCTCCATTCTCACCCCTTCGAAATCGATAAGATAGCGCTTATTTTTTGCTACACCCTTTTTAGCTCGTTCTATTACTTGGTCATAGACTGTTTCCATATGATGATTATCAGTAAGTAAATTAAATGCCTCTTTGGGCCCTTTTTTGACTATATCCCAATAAATACGGTAATACTCTTTCATCGCTGATAGTAGAAACATCTCAGTAGCGATCCTATCAAAACCATTATTTTTCTTATTCATATATTTTTCCTTTTCTTTGTTTAAAGTGTAAAATACCCTGCATTATTAATGCATAAAATATTTTAGTTTTTATTTTATAGTATTGTAAAAAACACAGCGTTTAACATTTTACATAGAACCTCCTCATCGTATTAATAGTGTATTTTCCATTAATCAGCATGTTTACGTGAAAACTGAATAATATTTTCAATCCATTCATCGATTTCACTTTCAACAAAAGCTCTGGCTCTTATTCCGATCTTTATCGGTTCGGGGAATACGCCCTTGCTAATAAGTCGATAAATCCATGCTTTACTATATCCTGTTTTATTCATCACTTCCGGCAGGCGAATAAGTCTTCTTGTTGTCATATATTTCTCCGTTGTTGTTTTGATGAATGTAGTATCTGCAGATCGCTTATGACGTTCAACCCTCGGAAAATCAGAATTGAACCTGAATTGATCGTTTTTTATACAAATCAGTATGAAATGGTGGGAGAGCTGTCACTGGGCGGGGTGTAGAGTGATTTAGCAAAAAGTGCTATTTATTTTGCTGTTTTAAAGTATTTTATAATTTTCATATTAATCAATTAGTTAATAAATGTCAGTTTAAATTCTGACTTAATTCTTATCTGCTTTAGCCAAGAAAAAGGGCTATGCCCGTTAAGACATAGCCCTTCTTTCATCAGCAGTTATCCTTACTCACGCCGATTAAACGCTCCCTGCACCACATTGCCGCCTTTCTCAAGGCTTGCCATGTAGTCAGCATACCATTGCAGCATCTCACGTCTACCATCTAGGTATTGCGCATGGTTGTAGGTGCCACGGATAGCATTCTTATCCACATGCGCCAGTTGGGTTTCAATCCATGCGGTGTTATAGCCCTGTTCATGAAGAACGGTGCTCATGGTATGACGGAAGCCGTGACCTGTAACCCGGCCTGTATAGCCAATTCGCTTAAATACCTGATTGATACTGGCTTCGCTCATGGTCTTACTTGGGTCATTGCGTCCCGGAAACAGTAAAGGAAATTGCCCCGTCATTGCTCTGATCTGTTCGATAATGGCTAACGCTTGGGTAGATAGCGGGATGATATGAGGGCGGCGCATTTTCATGCGTTCAGCAGAAATTTCCCATAGCGCTTTCTTGGTATCGATTTCTGACCATAACGCACCGCGCAATTCACCTGTTCTCAGGCCAGTAATGATCAGCAATCTTGCTGCCAGCACCATCAGTTCACTACCAGAGTAGCCAGCAAGGGCTTTAAAGAAAGCAGGAAGCTCTTCAGTGGTCAGGAACGGGTAATGTGTAGATTCATGCCCCTGCATAGCACTGGTGAGATCAGGCGCGGGATTATACTCGGCTCTGCCTGTCACGATGGCATAGCGAAACACTTCGCCGCAGCGTTGACGCACTTTCTTGGCTTTTTCGGTTGCTCCTCGGTCTTCCATCTTTTTCAGCACGTTCAGTAGTTCCAACGGCTTGATGTCTGCAACAGGACGTTGACCAATGAACGGGAAGACGTCTTTGTTGAAGGCTTCAAGAATGTCAGAGGCATACCCTGCCGACCATTTCTTCACTTTCATGTTGTGCCATTCGAGCGCAATTTGCTGAAAGGTGTTTTTGACTTCTTCGATGTGGGCTTGTTTGCTTTCTTGCTTAAACGCACTCGGATCAACGCCATTAACCAGCAGCTTTTTAGCATCATCTCTTTTACTTCTGGCATCGGCTAAGGTAATGGTCGGGTAGACACCAAACACCACACATTTTTCTTTACCTGCGATCCGGTATTTCATGCGCCAGCTTTTAGTGCCGTTCGGGAACACCTCCAGATACATGCCCCCACCGTCCGCTAACTTGTAGGGTTTATCTTTGGGCTTGGCAGTCTCTACCTGTCTGGCATTGAGCTGCATTTGGGGGCATCTCCTTTAGACCGAACACGATATGCCCCCACCGATGCCCCCAACTCACCGTAGATTTCTGTGAACGCGAGTATACGAGCAGAGACAATAAGGGCCGTAAAACCGCGTATTATAAGGGTTTAAAGGGTGTTTGAGTAGACTTTGGGAGACGTTAAAATAAGTAGGATGGTGCCGATAATAGGAGTCGAACCTACGACCTTCGCATTACGAAAGCGAGCCAACTTCAAAATGAGCACAAGCATGAGTGCATGAAAGATATGACGTTAAATAAACCAATAAATATCAATAAAATAAAACATAAGTCACGGTTCAACGTCTAAATAAAATGTGTTGTCTTTGAGATGTCAGAAAATATCATGAACTCTCAAAATCCTCTAAAATCCACGCAACTGCGTGGATTTTTCATATTATCTCAAATTGATTTTACAAACGCTTCATAAAGAGAAAGCGTAAGTAACTTCCTCCACACGATCTACATCCTCACAAGAGAAACACCGAAATCATAGCGACCATAGCAAGTTATAAGTAAGCATTTATAGAAATCCTGAAAGGAATTTTTAAGGTGCATAGTTCAATACGGTTGCTCCAATAAGTGAGGGTAGAAGTGGTATTCGCCATGCTGCTATCCTACTACGCTTAACGAATACGACTGTTTCTTCGCATTCGCAACAACCATCTGGCATTACTCAGCCTGATAAAGACGTCCCTCGCCCGACCTCGCCTTCCGCCACACTTCATCATCCGTAAGTTCAGTCTGGATGAGTTCAATCGGCACGCCAGCATCGTTGATCATCGCAACAAAAAAACCGTCGATCGGCTCATAGGGCCCAAGTATAACCTCCTCATCGCGAATGGCCTCCAGGAGATCGGCCACCTTAAATGCCACATGTGGCACAGTGCGGATCAGATGATGCAAAGGTGAATCGGCTTCAAAACGGTGCCACTGCACCCGGAACTGGCCTGGGTTATCGGCGGTGTACATGCCGGCACGTTGACTGTAACTGCCGTCTTGCAGGCCATCACTGACTGGAATCCCTAAGTGGTGAAAATCATACTGCAGGTGTTTTTTCAACGTTGTACTCCTGAGGGTTAATGTCTGTCAGACAGATAGGGTAACAAGCCAGTAATGATCAGCTGCATTTTCGCGCCATCAGACTCACCCGATGGCGCGTCAGCCCCATTTATTGAGGCAGAGCCCGAATCAAATTCCCATCACATACTGCGCGATTTTGAAATAAATGATGAGCCCTGTGCCGTCAATAAAAGTGGCAATAAAGGGCGCAGAAACCACCGCCGGATCAACACCTAACTTTTTCAGTAACATCGGTATGATTGACGACACAATCGCGCTCCACACAGTAATGGCCACCAGCGACAAACTGACAACCAGCGTGACCTCTGCGCCAACGCCCATCATCCATGCCCGTATCCATGCCGCAAGGCCGATAGTGGCCGCGATCAGCAGGGACGTGGAGATTTCTTTGCGTAGCACTGCACCAAGCCTTGCCAGACTAACCTCCCCTAACGCCATGGCCCGCACCAGGGTAGAGGTGATCTGTGTACCGCTATTGCCGCCGGTGCCAATCAACAGAGGAATAAAAAAGGCGAGCGCAATTGCCGCCTCCAGCTGATCTTCGAAGGCTTTCAGGACATTGCCCGTATAGGCCTCAGCCACAAAGAGCATCAGCAACCAGACGGCTCTTTTTCGCCAGAGCGCCCAAGGACTGGTTTCAAGATAAGGTTTGTCCAGCGGCAGACTGGCGCCCTGACGCTGTGCATCTGCGGTGTTCTCATCCGCAATCAGGCGTGCAATCTCCCGTTCACCCAGCACACCAACCAGCGTATGGTTGGCGACGACGGGCAGGATATCGATATTCTCCTCCATCAGAATATGAGCAATATCACCGCGACTGTCATCCGGCGTCACTTTCGTGAAAGCATGACGCATCATGACACCAACCGGTTTATCTTCATCATGGCATTGCAATAATGTTTTAACCGCAAGCGTGCCGCGTAAATGGTAATCGCGTGCGGTAATAAAGACTAACGAAGGGATCTCATTTGTTTTTAACTGCGACAGAAAATAAAGCTTTGCTTCTTTTACCGTCAGTGTGTAGGGGAGCGTAATAAAATTCGGGTTCATATACTGCGCAACGGAGGCGTCATTTACGCCGTCAGCATTGAGGCGCGAACCGGTAGAAAGATGCTGTATTTTTTGCATTGAAGTGTCCCTATATCGGCTAAAACGTCATCAGCGAATCGTACAGGGGCGTAACCAAAGAGGGAGTGAACGTAGGCTATCTCCGCGTCCAGGTTTTAGCACTATACAACGTATCTGATTCATTAATCAGAAGTTACCTTGGGCTGAACCTTAATCCGATAAAGCCTGTCTTAACCTTGGGCATCTCTCGATGTCGTCAGATCAGTAACCTGTGTTTGTATAGGAGCCTCGCCAAACGAGATACTGTGTACTTAAAACGCGGCTAATATAGAGGGAGAATGCTGATATAAAAAGAAACAATCGATTCTTATTGAGAATACGTTTAAGGAATTACAAAAATATAAATAAAATTACTTTACATTAATATTCTTGGTGGACAACCATAGAAATCACCCCTTTATGAATCGTTCAGCGTAATCAGTGACGCTTCCTGTGCCATTTCATTTCCCAACCCAATGAACATTCGTCAATAATCGTTGCTAAAACGTGGGAGCCTGTACCTGTGTTTACCCAGATACTGTCTTAGCCGTTTATCAGTAACGTCATTTAACGCATGCACGTCTCCATTCTGCAGGGATGAATCTTTGCTAAAAAGACTCAGGAGACATTTCAGGCACACAGCCAGCTTTCAGACATAGTCGCTATGTTTAAGACCGATCCCTTAACACCTGATAATGGGTACAGCCAGCCCATATCACCGCTTTTCCTTTGCACCCTTTTTACACCTCGCCATTTCTTTTTTACGCCACTTTTACACGCCGGGCGTTTTAATCAACGGCACCGGGTACTCATGGCCCATGCATAAGGAAGTCGTTGATGAAATGCGTTAATGCGCCCTTTTCTCTGCCTGTCAGTGGCGATGCCGCTTTAATCGAGCTGGCTGAGCAGCAACGTCTTCGGCTGATGTCACCCCGTAAATGGTTCAGAGACGCAATTGAGGTCAACACCGATCCGGCCAGGCTTAACCCGCGGCTGATTGCTCAATGGCTGGGGGCGACGATCCCCGATGCGCGCCTTCTGACGCTGGCGTTGAACAGCAGTCTCTGTTTTGGCGTCTACCGCAATGCACGACAAATCGGCTTTGCACGCGTCATAACCGATATGGCCGAAACCTGGGTAATCCAGGATCTGTTTATTTCGCCAGAATATCGCTTTATCGGTCTGGGATCCTGGCTATTGCGCTGCTGTCTGTCGCATCCAGGTGCCTGCGGCTGCCATCGTATTATCGCCCTGAGTGAATCCGCCCCGGAGTTTCTTCAACACAACGGCTTCATCTGTCATCCCTCACTGCCGGGTATTTACGTGACGCCGCCTCAGTATCACGGCGTTGACTACCCAGCAGGCTCCGATATCACACGTAGACATTAAGCGACTATAACGATGAGCAGCCTGCTTCAGTTTCTCATTCGGCCTCAATTATCCGGCTGTTGGTCGTTAAGCAATGCGACTGACGAACCTCTGTCTCACAAGGAAAACACCATGTCAGGTCTTATCCTGGTATCACATAATCATTCTCAACGTTCCACGCTTACTGCGATTTACGAAGGCATTCTCGCCCATCAAGGTGGGCTCTGGGTGAGCTGGGATGGCCAGACCGCAGTTCTGCCATCGGATACGGCAAGACCTCTGTCATCTCAGCAGAAAGATCACTATGAAACCCTGACCTTTCCCCTGACACCCGGCGAGGCGAATGAGGGTTATCACAATTACGTACATAAAGGACTCTGGCCTGTTTTCCACCAGCGCCCGGATCTGGCCCGTTTTTCCGCTGACGGCTATCGGGAATATAAAAATATTAATGAGGCTTATGCGCGTGCTATTTGTGAGCACGCCCTGCCCGAGGACAGAATCTGGATACAGGATTATCATCTGCTGGGTTGCGCCCGCTATCTTCGCGAAGCCGGTTTGACCAATCCAGTGGGCTTTTTTCTGCATCAGCCTTTCCCATCGGGCAAGATGTTTGAGGCCATTCCCGACTGGCGCTGGCTCACCGAATCCCTGCTGTGCTGTGACGTGATGGGTTTTCAAACGGTACAGGACATGAACAACTTTATTGTCTGGCTGGAAAGTGAATTCCGTACAGAGCGTTTGGCTGGCGACAGCTTTCGGGTACAAGGCCGTATTGTCCGGCTCGGCGTCTTTCCTGTGGGGATTGACCTTGACGATGCCCGCTGTCTGCGCGACAGCAATAGCTGTGCCTTCATGGAAATGCAGTGCCGCGAAAACTTGCCAGAAAATACCGTACTGAGTGGCGGCCATCTTGATGACAGTGCCGGACTGCCTTACCGAATCAGCGCCGTGGAAGTGCTGCTGCGCAAACATGCTGTTTACCAAAAAAATATTACCCTGTTGCAGCTGGCTCCGCCCTCTGCCGGGTATGCGCATCGCGCGCCGGAAATCAGTCACACCTTAGAAACCCTGTGCGGCGAGTTTAACGGCGTGCACGGCATGATGAACTGGTATCCGGTGAACTGTCTGACGCATGCTTACAGTCGGGAAGAGCAGGCGGGAATCTATCGCGCTTCCCGTGTTGCGCTGGTGACCCCACTGATGGCGGGCATGAGCCTGATGGCGAAGATGTATGTTGCACTTCAGGATCCCGATAACCCTGGCGTGCTGATCCTGTCGCAGTTTGCAGGCGCAGCAGAGCAGATGGACGGCGCGATAATCGTCAATCCTTACGATCCCGATGCGATGGCCGATGCCATTCATAGCGCACTGCTGATGCCGGTCAGGGAACGGCGTCATCTTCACGCGCGTCTGATGAAGGGATTGCATTTGCACAGTAGTCATCGCTGGTCTCAGGCATTTTTGTCCATGCTGAGCGATCAGCCCGTGATGCCCGGGCCGGTCGTCGCAACCGCCCCCTCTTTGCGTCTGAACAGTAGTCGGGCCCGATACTGACGTTACCGTCCTCAGTAAGCGGCAGGTCTGCATCGCCTCTGCTTTGCGGACCGGGCTTTTAGCTGCAACACAACGATGAAATAGCCTGAAAACGGCTCAGCCCTGAGCCATTTTCATCAAGCTATTGAATCGCAGCCGCTGGTGCAGCGTGGTGATAACGGCTGAGGCGTGCGTTAACGAGAAGCCGAAAGGGTTTGCAGCACTTTCAGCTCGGCCACCGCTTCCTGCATGGCATCCATTCCCGCCGTTAAGGTGCGCAGGCTATCCAGCTGTTTCGCCATACCTGCCCGCTCATGGCGGGTGCGGTCGCTCATCGCCGCTATGGCATCGGCTGCGTGGATACTGCGCTCTGCCATGTCCGTGGCAGTTTGCACGGTGTTTGTCGCCACATTGCGAATGCGGGAAATCGTGCTGACCGCATCGTTGATATTGCTTGCCGTGGCTTCCGCCTGCTCTTTGGAGGATTGCGCCAGACGACGCACTTCTCCGGCGACAACCGCAAACCCCCTGCCCGCCTCACCCGCACGGGCGGCTTCAACAGCCGCATTAAGCGCCAGAATATTGGTCTGGAACGCGATATTGCTGATGCCATGCGTAATGACGTTGATGCCATTGGAGATCGCCTCCAGATCGTCCAACCCGTCGCCTAAGCGGCCCTGTGCCTGCTGGCTCTCTTTGGCGATATCGCTGATAGCGCGGATGCTGCTCTCGGCCATCGTCAACGCCTCACTCTGGCTCTGGGTTGCCGCCTCAAGCACCGGCAGTGCCTGGACGATAGGCGCTAACTCCTGCTGATAATTCACCACGCGCGCCAGCACGCCGGACTGCACCCTGTTCAGCGCCTCCCAGCGACGCAGGGCGCGCTGAGCGTAGTGAGCCGCATAGCTGGCATATTCCACCGGGAATTGCGCCATCGCATTGACGCTGTGATTAAAGAACACCAGCGCAGAGAGCGTCTGGTTGATCGGCACGCCGAGAATCTCACCAAAACTGGAGAAGCCGGCGGCCGGGATCCCTTTAAAGAAATGCGCATCGTGCAGCTTATCGGCATTCCCTACGCGACGCAGTATGCAATCGTTCATCAGAATCGCTGCCGGTTTGCCGTGGCGTTGGGTAAAGGCCTGCCAGTCACGCTGCGTGGCCTGTTTAAAATCGGTTTCACGCATTAAGTAAAGCCGATCGCCAAATTCCAGGTCGCAGAAAAACTGCACGCTCTGGCTGTCCATTTTCGCCACGGAACGAATAAAGAAGGCTTCGCCTACCTTGACGGCAAATGTCAGACCTTTAAGCCGCTCGCTGAGCTGCTGTTCGTTGCAGCCAAGATGTTCGGCCAGCGCCTGGGTGAATGGCTGCTGCTGTCCCTGCGCGTTGAACACCGACGTCAACGTACGCTTTACCGGATCGGCCTCTGCAATCAGCCAGCTTTTATTCAGCGGTTCGAAATTCTGGCTTTTGAAGGGTGCGAAGGATTTACCCGCTGCCATTTTGCAGAACACGATAACGGCCTTGCCCTGCAGCACACGACCGCCGACACCCATCCATGTGCCGTCAAAGGTTGCACGTCCTCCTGCGGAGCCACCAATCGCCAGGCACGGAAAGCGCCCGGTGTTATACCAGGCCTGCATCAGAAAGCCTTCTGATGCGGACAGTCCGTCGCAGTAAATCATAGCGAAGGTGCGATCGGCAGAAAGCGGCATGCGCAGCTTCAGTGCGGCCAATTCATGCTGAATGGCGCTGATGCGATCGGTCGCCGTGTGCGTGTCGTGAAGATGCAGATCGACAATGTGCGTTTCATGCTCCGCTATCAGGTTGCGAGGCAGCCAGAGCCAGCTGCCCTCTTGTCCGTCTCCCTTGCAGTAAGTTGTCTGCTTGCCGCTGGCGCTGAGCGCCCCGTTCGAGGAGAGCGTAATGACGGTCAGATCCGCCGATGTTAAACGTTGCCATGCCTGACTGACCTTCTGAAAATCTGCCTCTGGCGGTACAAACGTCAGCAAAATACCCGCAGCACGTTTGCTAAGGCCTGCAGCAGAGAGCGATGCAGGTAAGCTTTCACAGTGAAAGATCCCGTCCGCGGGCCGAGCGGCCCCTGCAAAACGGGAACCGGTTAAGCTTCTGGTCATTGTCTTAATGACAGACATATTGTTATTTCCATTGTAATTAAAAGGAATGCACGTACTGGTGTTGTAAAAAAGAGGGCCAAATGCTGCGCCGGTATGACCAGAACGCATGAGCCCTCTTCAGCCCCAAAAATGAGCTGAGCATGCGTTATCGACTCACGCGGCCATAGCTTCAGCGATTACCGGGATTATTATTAGCGATGCGTGCGGGTAAGCGTTTGCGTTTGATGTCCGTCAGGTATAGAGAAAGTTTGCGCCAGTTTAAAAGAATGAACGTCGGCTCAGAGCGAGAAGTGGTCTTTTGTTAATTTTCCAGAAATAAAATGGGTATGCTTTGACTTTCCGCCTTGATGAACACCTTCACAACAGGATGGACAAGATGAAACAGGTCAGGATTTATACACTCAAAGACAGCCAGTCAGCAGAAATTTATTTTCACAAACACTGGCCCCGACACAGGGTTTCTCTTTCTGCTTTTGACATTTATGTCAATGATGTCTATCTGGGAGAAAACTGCCAGGTCATTGCAACAGTGACCTATCAGGAGGGAGCAGATATACAGGCTATCAATCAGAAATACATGAGCAGCGAGGCGTTCATATCAGATATGAAAGGTTTCGACATGTCTTCAATCCTCCGGGTGGACGAAATCACCATTAAAGAAACACTTTTCTGACCACGCGACGTTCTCAGTCAACTGAGGCGTTCCCTTTTTAGCCTCTGAAATTTGTACACCGCAACTCAGTCGCCCTTATCGCGGTGTTCAGACAGAAAGCAATTGATCGGTTCACTTCCGGCTGTGAGTTCAATCAACGGATGAAACACATTGGTCGAAACGCTCTCCGGGGAATTCAGAGCCTGGCGCATTTCCCGGCCTTTCGCTGAGCTGCCTGACAACAGGGTTTAATCTTTGCCAGGGGGGAACAGATGCGTCGCTTCCTTTTGGAAAGTGTTGTCTGAGCGATCTGTTCGTCATTTCATTTGAGCCACATCGCGCGGGAGCTTAGGGATAACAGACCTAAATCTGGATGTCTGTTTCTACAGTAAATCGGGTGCGGCGGGTTATTTCGCCCGTGTTTATGTTTTATAACGCTCGAAAGCTCATTTCCGGGCTTGTTTGATGAGGGCAGATATCACCGTTAAGGCCTTGTTGTCTCTGATACAGGTGGGGATTACTAAGCGGGAGTGGCGTTATGAGAGGGTAAGAATACTGGTGGTTTTAAGCCCTCACCCATTACCTGGCCACTTGCCACAGTGGCCAGGTACGTTAATGATTATTTAATATTGAAATCAATCCATTCACCGCCCGCATCAGCAGATTTGACGCAGTGCTCTACCCAGTTCACACCGATCTGACCGGCGTGCACATCGGGATACCAGAATGATTCCAGGAATTTCGCGTCGCCACGATCGGTTGCATCCATTGCAATCGCAAAGCGGCGATAAAGATTAGACCATGCTTCAAACAATCCTTCCGGGTGTCCACCCCCGATGCGATCGTCAGCCAGAGCCTGCGAACTGAGATAAGGCATTCCGCGTTCAAGGATCCGAACAGGCTCCCCCTGGATTTCATAGCGAAGCTGGTTAGGTTGCTCATCCCACCACTCCAGGCTTGCCTTCGAACCCACAACACGAATTTTCTGACCATGCATAGAACCGCAGTTCACCGCTGAGCACCACATAGAACCCACCGCACCGTTGTCATATTCCATCAGCACATAGGCGTTATCTTCCAGCGGTGCGCGGGATTTGACAAAGCTCTGCCGCGAGCACAGCAACCGTGTGATGCTCAATTGAGGCAGCATCGTTTCAGCCAGAAACAGCGGATGGGTAGCCAGATCGCCCAGAACATAACCTGGCCCGACATATTTAGGGTCCACGCGCCAGCGGGTGGAGGGATTATCCAGTTCTACTGCTTCTGCATGAAAACCGTGCGCGAAGGACATGTTAATGATACGGATATCACCGAGCAGCCCTTCCTCGATCATCTGCCGCGCCTGCAAAATTAATTGATGCCCTGCATATCCATATGTGACACCAATGATTTTTGTATGGGTTCTGCATAACGCCGCAAGAATGCTTGCTTCCTCGCCGGTAAAACAGAGCGGCTTTTCGCAAATCACATGCAAACCGGCTTCCAGTGCAGCTTTGCATATAGCAAAGTGTGTATTGTTTGGGGTGGCAATTGAGACAGCTTCAATGCCATCTTCACGACTCGCCTCTTCCCGGAACAGGGTTGCATAATCGGGATAGCATCGATCTTCTGCAATACCGAGTTGAACACCAAAGGCTTTACCTCGTTCAGCATCAATATCTAATACGCCTGCCAGTAAAGTGAATGCGTTGTCTCTTAAGGCTGCAGAACGATGAATATAACCAATCTGGCTTGTGCCACCTCCCCCAACCATTCCCCAACGAACAGATCTGTTAAGCGGTTTTAGTCCGTTAATCATAATGTTATCTCCGGTTAGAAGCCGACTGATTTTAGCCACTTAAGACTTTCGGTCACATCGTGTAGACTGCCATCAGCCTGGCGTGGATCGCGTTCCTGCTCAATCGTGATCCAGCCTTGATAATTCAAGTCGTTAAGGAGTTTCTTAATTGTGGGATAATCAATTGCCCCTTTGCCAATGGGGCACATTACGCCTTCTGCGCATGCGGCAAAGAAATCCAGTCCACGCTTGAGTACATCTTTATGGACACTTTCGTTCACATCTTTGAAATGAATATAATCAAGGCGATCGAAATAACTCTCAAGCCAGCTTACAGGGTCCATGCCAGAATAATAAAGGTGCCCTGTATCCAGACATAACCCAGCAACTGAATGCGGTATATCCTCAGCAATTTTGATAATTTCATCTGAGAACTCAATACATCCCCCCGCATGCGGATGAATTACCGGGCGAACACCGTATTCATTCCAGGCCAGAGAACTTATTTCTTTAATATGCGAGACCATGCGCTGCCAGTCATCAGCACTCAGGCGAGGTGCTTTATCTGAATGTCCGGCATAACGAGCGCGTTCTGCATTACCAAAATCAATAATCACCAGATATGGCGCGGGATAATTAGAGCTGTGATCTTTCACCGCAGTGGGTATTTTAGAAAGATTTCGACACAGATTATGCGTCAACTCAATCATGTTATCAAAATTACTGTCACTGACTAAATCATCAAAAATTGTACCCGCCACGATTGAAAGCGAGGCCTTATTTAAGGCTTCCGTCAGTTTGACCGGATCCGTTGGTAAATATGTCCACGGTCCGAGTTCAATACTTTTATAACCCGCCTGATTTGCCTCACTGAGAACTTTTTGCCAGGGCGGCAGAAACGGATTTTTTGGATCATCAACCCCCCAACTGCAAGGTGCATTAGCAATATGAATAGTCATAATTACGTCCTTACTATATTAATGTTTTATATCACTGGTCGTGACGGATACAGAATTTTTATTGATACGGGCATTCATGAGTTCTTCGACTTTCTCGAGTGCCACACCTTTTGTTTCCGGAATGTAGCGTTTTACGAACCACCAGGATATCAGGCAGGATACTGAGAACAGCAGCAGCGGGAATCCACCGTGGAATTTTTCACGCAGCCATGGATTATCATTGATAATCGGGAAAACCTGGCTAATGATAAAGTTGGATACCCACATCGAGGCATAAGCGATCCCCATGCCCATTGCGCGAAGGCGGTTAGGCAGAATTTCGCCCACCACGGTCCAGGCGATTTGCGACCATGTTAAGCCAAAGATGAACATGAAGCCTAACAGGCCGATGATTGAGGCATAGCCTTTAATACCAAAATAGAAAGTCAGGAAGGTAAGCGCCAGACAGATGAAGGTGCCGAAAGAGCCAATCAGCAGTAAAATACGGCGCCCGACACGATCAACAAAGACAATACCGACAAGCACGCCCAGGAACTGCAACGCCGCTAGCCAGGTGACCATAAACATGGCTTCTTCCATGCTGCTTGTGACATTCATCAACAAGGTTGGCCCAAAGTACTGAATAACGTTGATGCCGGTGAACTGGTTGAATACGGCAATCATTGACGCAATGATGATGAACATCTTCGCGTTACGTGTTAACCCCTTTATCGAAGGTACATTTTTTACAGATGTCGTTACTGAATCAGTATTAAAAGATGCTTTGATTTCATTAAATAAATTCGAAGCATGCGTAGGGTTGGAGATGCGAGTCAAGGTTTTCATCGCTTCGGCATCACGATTTTTCATTATATTCCAGCGAGGAGACTCCGGAATAAAAGCCATAAACATTAAATACAGGAAGCAAGGAATAACACCAAATCCAAGCATATAACGCCAGCCAACCGTCACCAGCCAGGTTTCATCTGCTCCTTTGGCGATCAAATAATTAACGATCAGCACCAAAACCTGTCCACCAACGAAAAAGACCATATTCATTGCGACAACGCGGCCGCGATAATCCCTTGGTGCAACTTCCGTCATATAAATAGGTGACACAACCGATGCCAGTCCAATGCCGAATCCGCCCAGAATACGGAAGATAATAAACATCGTAAAGTCGGTGGCTAATGCCATGCCCGCTACAGAAACCAGCATAAAGAATACTGTTATAGTCAGGGCTTTTTTTCTGCCATAATTATCGGCAAGTTTACCGGCGAGCCATGCGCCTAATACGCAGCCGATAACGATACTTGATACCGCCCAACCGGTCTGCGATGGCGTTAAACTAAAATGTCTGTTGAGAGGCTCAATAACACCTGAAATAACGGAAGTATCATACCCTTGTAACAGGCCACCCAATGCTGCCACGGTGCAGATCGCCATAACATAGGCGAGATTATATTTCTTCTCTTTCGTACTCATACGGTTACCTTTGCGTTTAATTCACACAGTTTGACTGAGTGAAGTCATATAATGACTGTTTTGAATTTGCGTAGATAATGAAATAGAAACGTAAAAGACAAACAATGTTAAACTGTCATTCTTAATATGTAGCCTCCAGAAAATCAGGCATGGATACGCCGCACACAAAAAATCCCTCCGGCGCTGATGTCATCTTTATGATTGACCTAAAAGTTCTCTTTCGATAATCCTGCGCGTTTCGACGGCCTGTGAGTTCATTTTTTCCGGATATCATAATAGTGATGCGGTAATAATGGATTCACCGCCGACTTCGAATTTTCGATTTGCAAAATTCATTTCACGTAATACGCGAAAAATCCACTTTACCTTTGCCAATGCCCCTATGCTGGTGAATTATGGCATTAACATCTGGTGGATTAGCGATGAAGGAAGGGAGTTCCACCCCGTACTGATTCAGTGCACGTTTATACTCGCTCATCAACGCTCTGGAAGCTCGGGGATGTTTACAGAACGGGTTGATACGCGGATGCGGGGATTGTTCAATATATTTATAACCCCACTCAGAAACCTGACGAATCATGCCGGTTATTGATAAATGCTTAATGACGTCAACATCAAAAGCGACTTTCATTATCCCTTTCTCCTTCTGAATAAATCAGTAGTGACAGGCCTGGCCATTTCTTTTCGCCAGCATATCGGCAATAGCGCGAATGCTCTCTTTTGCGATACCCGGCTTGGGCACCAGCGACATGCCATCTCCTCTCTTTTCGTGACTGACAGACAGCGATGCCCCCTCACTCTCCTCCAGGCGCCCGACCTGAACCCAACACATATCCCTGCCCAAAAATAGCGAAAATGCCTTTAACGAATGTCTTCGCGTTGCCATCTACTTCAGTGTATTGATTATCAATGAACCGAACGCACGCCTGGGCCATAGTCAATCTGATGGTTTCCATTCGATCCGCCTGCCAGTTTCAAGGTTGTTCACCAGCGAACGCAGGTAAGGAATGGCATGCAGGTAATGGATTAACAGGATTATGAAACAAACAATCGAAACATCAACACATTTAAAATTCATATTTCATTTTTGGGAAGACGATCTCAAAAAGGAACATTTAAGCCGTAAATTCCCTTTACATGAAATATTTATTTTGCAATCAAAAAAATTACATATGCATGATTTATAATTAATATAAACCAACAAAAAGGCAATCGCAGACGGGTAATGAGTGATTTCAATTACATGCAGCAGTAAAATTTTAAATCCATTTATGTTGAAAATGGAATTTTAAATCTCTAACATTCATGTTGAACATCGTGGCTTATCCCTCTTTTATACACAGTCGAAGGTATCCCGTTATGGTCAGGAGACCAAAAAAATCAGATGTCATTTACCCTGGCCGTATCGCTGTAGATCCCGACGGACAGCTAACTGGCGCTTGTCTGGAAGACATAAGTACATTCTCTAACGCTTCAGGTGGCTCTTCAGGCAACGCCGCTTATGGCACAGCGATTCAAGGGCTGCGCTCAGGCATGCTGGCGATCGCCCTGCGACTCACGCGTAAGCCTGTATTTGACCCTGATCTACATTCAGGGCCATTCAGTAAAAAATCATTTTTCTGGTGAATGCCAATGCGTTTATCTACGGCTGTATTCAACGATCGCCAGTCAACCTTGCACGTGTTACGTAGCAGTTTCGCCATGTTTTTTGCCTACATGACCATTGGGCTCTCCCTGACGGTCGTTCCTCTCTATGTCCATAATATTCTTGGTTACAGCGACACCCTGGTTGGATTAGTCATGGGATGCCAGTTTGTCGCAACGCTGCTGACGCGCGGGATCGCGGGACGTAATGCAGATGAACGTGGCGCAAAGCAAGTGATGCATATGGGGTTGGCGGTTAGCACACTTTCCGGCCTTATGCTGCTTGTGGCGGACAGGGTCGCTCACTTTCCTTTCCTGACGTTATTCTTCCTTTTTGCCGCCCGGATACTGTTGGGCATCAGTGAAAGCCAGATCCTGACAGGGAACCTGGCATGGGGGCTGGGTTTGAGTGGCGACAAAAAAGGGGGCCGAGTCATGTCATGGAACGGGATAGCCACATATGGTGCTCTGGCAGCAGGCGCGCCTTTTGGCCTTTATCTCTTTCACTATTATGGATTTTGGGCAATTGGCCTTTGTACCGTCATGCTGCCTGTTATTGCCTTTACGCTGAATGCTGCCGTTCCCGCTGTCATCCCCTCACATGGCGTTCGCCTGCCTCTGTGGTCCGTTGTCGGCAAAATCTGGCGTCCAGGGCTGGCTCTTGCACTTCAGGGCATTGGTTTTGCTGTTCTCGGTACGTTTGTCTCCCTTCATTTTAACCAGCAGCACTGGGCGAACGCGGGACTGGCATTAACAGCGTTTGGCGCGATGTTTATCGCTGTACGACTCATTTTTAGTCATTTCCCGGACCGGTTTGGCGGCAAAACTGTCGCAATTTTTTCGCTTTTAACTGAAAGCCTGGGGTTGCTGACATTGGGTACAGCATCCACACAAATGCTCGCTTTGATTGGAGCAGGCATGACTGGTGCCGGATGCTCTTTAATCTTTCCCTCGCTAGGTGTTATCGCCTTGCGTCATTCTCCTCCGCAAACAAGAGGAACGGCATTAGGTGGCTATGCCGCTTTTCAGGACATCGCCTATGGGCTTAGTGGCCCCCTTGCAGGTTTGATCGCGGTTGCAGCCGGTTATCCGATGGTCTTCCTGTTGGCGGGTGGATGTAGCATTGCGGGCGTCATTTTTGTAGCCCTTTTCATCAAGAATGAATGAGAAGCATGAAAATTTTTCTCATGACAGACCTGCTGTTCAGTAAGCAAAATCCAGGAGATCGGGGCATGTTTAACCTGTGACGCCAGAAAAGGCAGATTAGGTTTGATATTTGGCATCTCAAGGCAGGACGTTAACAATGTGATTTTTTAACGTGGCAAATCATGCATAGCGGGCCTGGCCTGGACCCGCCAAAAAGTAAGTTACTTAGCTAACAGAGGAGGGACAGACGGGACTTCCGGCGCATTATCAATATCACGTTGAGTCATCCGGAAGGCTTCAGGATAATGTTCCCGCTCCGTTCTTCGGGCTGGCTCTGTATTGCGCCATGTGTACAGGCAATGCTGACACTGATGCACCGTCCATATCCCCTCAACTGGGGATGTTGCCATGATTTCAATGTGTTCATCAGCACAACGTGGACAAATCATACTTTCTCCTTAACCGCGATTTGATAACAGGGACGTTAACTTCTCAACCCAGATTGAAGTTTCTGGCAGGTCTTTTACCGGCTGACTGTAGTGGCCGCGGGTATCCGGTGCCACGGGAGTCGTCGCATCGATCACAAGTTTATCCGTGATTCCCGCAGGGCTGGAACCCGGGTCCAGTTCCAGTACGGACATGTTTGGCAGTTGAACGAGATCGCCTTGCGGATTGACCTTTGAAGACAGCGCCCACATCACCTGAGGCAGGTTAAAGGGATCGACATCCTCATCGACCATGATCACCATCTTGACGTAGCCCAGACCATGCGGGGTTGTCATCGCCCGTACGCCTACAGCACGGGCAAATCCACCATAACGTTTCTTTGTAGAAATAATGGCCAGTAATCCGTGTGTATACATTGCATTTACAGCCTGCACCTCAGGGAAATCCGCTTTCAGCTGTTGATACAAAGGGACACAGGTTGCCGGGCCTATCAGATAATCAATTTCGGTCCAGGGCATTCCCAGATACAATGACTCGAATATTGGCTTAGTGCGGTAGGAGACCTTATCAATCCGTACAACGGTCATATTGCGACCGCCGGAATAATGGCCGGTGAATTCGCCAAACGGTCCTTCAATCTCACGTTTGCGCCCTTCTATCACGCCTTCAAGAACGACTTCCGATCCCCACGGCACATCAAAGCCGGTCAGAGGCGCGGAGGCGATGGGGTACGGGCTTTCACGCAGCGCACCTGCCATCTCATATTCTGACTGGTCGTATTTCAGCGGCGTGGCGCCCATCAATGTAATAATGGGGTCATTGCCCAGCGTAATAGCCACTGGCAGATCGTCGCCGCGTTCTTCGGCCTTATGGAGATGAAGTGCAATGTCATGCATCGGCACGGGCTGGAGCCCGAGTTTACGTTTACCTTTCACCTCCATCCGGTAAATGCCGACGTTTTGCTTACCGAAATGTTCTGGATCAAGCGGGTCACGTGATACTACGCAGGCCTTATCAAGATAGAAACCGCCGTCGCCGTCGTTCAGGCGGAACAGGGGAAGGATGTCGAAGAGATTGATCTCTTCACCATCAACGGTATTTTCTGACCAGGGCGCATTGTCGCGCCGCTCTGGTGCCACAGGAAAAGTGTCCCAGCGACGAATGAATTCATCTATCTGCTGTTTCACTGGGGTATTCATTGGGAGGCCCAGTGAAATTGCATGGTTTTGCCAGGAACCAATAGTGTTCATCACAACATGAGCATGATTGAACCCCTTTATTTTTTTGAATGAGATTGCCGGTGCACTTTCACCAATTCGGCCTGTAGCATTAGCGGCCGCGGCAATATCAGGTTCGGGTAAAACCTCTTCATCAATCTCAAGAAGCTGCCCCTGCTCGTCCAGAGCCTTAAGGAAGCTACGTAGGTCATCAAAAGCCATTATTTACTCTCCATACTCAGGGATTTCTTAGAATTGTTCAGGCCTTTCCAGCGATTTGCCTTTGGCGAGGCAATCCCAAACTGGTCGAGAACACGAGAAACGACATGATTGATCACATCATCAATTACTGCGGGGTGGTTATAAAAAGCGGGCATGGGCGGAACCATGGATACGCCAAGACGGGAAAGGGCTAGCATATTTTCCAGGTGAATGGTGCTGAGAGGCGCCTCTCTGGGGACCAGCACAAGTTTTCTGCCTTCTTTAATGACGACATCAGCAGCCCGTCCAATAAGGCCTTCCGCGTATCCCATGCGAATTCCCGCTAAGGTTTTCATACTGCAAGGAATAATGACCATCCCATCGGTGTGAAAAGAACCTGACGAGAGAGTAGCGGCCTGGTCGGACGGGCCATACACAACATCAGCCATGCTCATCACCTCACGCGATGAAAAAGGCGTTTCGAGTTCAATTGTGGTTTTAGCCCACTTGCTCAAAATCAGATGAGTTTCAACCTCTTTGATTTCCTGCAAAATGCTGAGCAGAGCCACCCCTAAAGGGGCACCTGTTGCTCCCGTCATACCGATTACAATTCTCATCTGACTTCCTTGCAAATAACGTTCGTGTACGAATGAAATTAACGGTAATCTACTCAAACCCATAAAGTCAATTGATTTCCATGGTTACTATTTTCAATGTGACCTTTTGTATCTGGTGATAAAGAATGTTTAACGGTGGGATAATGATTTAACATTAACTAAATACGAGGATGACAGAGCCAGAGAAAATTTAATATGAACAATGACTTGAGCAACCTTTTCTTCCATTTGACGAGGCAACTTCTACAGGAACATACCGCCCTGTGGCAGGAAGCGATGCCCTTTCTGACAAAGCAGCAGTATGCTGTTCTTTCAGCCGTTCATGCTAAACCGGGAATCGAACAACTGGAATTAACAGAGGCGGCGTTAAGTTCGAAGGCTACGCTGGCAGAATTGCTGGTTCGCATGGAACATAAAGGTCTGATACAACGTGAAGAAGGAAAAAAAGACAAACGTCGTAGATTTGTTACGCTTACCGATCAGGGCCAAGAGATGCTTAACACTGCATCACCGATTGCTGAAAGCGTTGATTCACATTTTCTGAACAGGTTAGAAGACCATGAGCAAAAGGAAATCATAAGCCTTCTTAAAATCATGTTAAAAAAACAGGCTTCCTGAAAGCATCCCGTTATTCTTCAGAAACAGATTTAATGGCAGGGTTGTGCCTTGATCGGGCATGATTCACGCAACGCTGAGTTAATCAAAGGTCGGCGGGTCACTGAAATGACAGAGAAAACAGCGCTGGTTGACGGGGCGAAGCAAGAAACCGTCTGAGTGCTCATCTTTGCCCTGACTAACACGCACTTTAAGGATTTCAGCATGACCACTTTTCATCAACTCAACGCCACCAGCCTGAATGGCCAACACATCTCGATGGCCGACTATGCTGGCAAGCTGGTTCTGGTGGTAAATACCGCCAGCCATTGTGGATTCACTCCACAATATGCAGGTCTTGAAGCACTCTACAAAAAGTACGCTGCGCAGGGGCTGGTGGTGCTGGGTTTCCCTTGCAACCAGTTCGGTAAGCAGGAACCGGGCAGTGCCGACGACATCGCGCAGACCTGTCACATTCACTACGGTGTGAGCTTCCCCATGTTCGAAAAAGTAGAGGTTAACGGCCCCGGAACGCATCCGCTATTTCGTTACCTGAAAGCGGAATTACCCGGTGTGCTGGGTGAGCGGATTAAATGGAATTTTACTAAGTTTTTGATCGGACGCGACGGCAAACCACTCAAGCGTTTTGCACCCATCGCTACGCCGGAAAAAATGGAAGCCACCCTCCTGGCGGCACTTGAAAGCTAACCAGGGTGGTCAAATTTATCCTTGGCCATTTTCTACAAACTGATGCTATCCAGACTGGATTACCCTTTACTGATCGCTCGCAACGTCTTTTAACGCTATAACGTTGCTCATTACGCAAAGAGCCGGTCGCTTAATAAAAAGCGCGCCCTTCTCTTGGGCAGGGATGGCAGGGATGGCAGGGATGGCAGGGATGTTGCTATACCCTGTCCTCAGCGCGCAATACCGGTATCCATTCATTTTTAATGCCACTATCCAGCACTGAAGCGTAATCGGCCAGGCGCGACGATTTTCGCCTTTACCACGTGTTACTTGAGGCAAGCGGATGAACATTGACTGGCACAGCGCAGAACTGACGCGCATGACGATCGTGGATAAAAACTATAAAAATACGCAAAATGTGCGCCGCTTTATGGTTGCACAGTGCGGAGAACGTTTCCGGTTCGATCGGGATTTTATGGCCTGGATACGCAATGACATTCCCAAAAACCTGGGAGAGGTGGTGGATGAGTGGAAGCGCAGAAAGGCTGGCTGACACTCACAATCTGTTCATCCCCTCTCCTTTTTGCTTTCGGGCATCTGTCCGGGCACCGTTTACGTCCACACCTTATGCCAGCGCGTGAAAATAACGGCCAGCAGGCGTACGCGGCGGTTATTTTATTGCGGCTTTACAGAGCCAAGCCTGACTGGGTGACAAAAAAGGCCCGATCGCCGATCGGGCCTTTGCTCATACACAGGTCATTCACCGAATGTCTGACGCCGTTATTTCGACAGCAGTTCTTTACGGATGATTTCTGCACCGGCGCTGAGGGCACTCAGCTTGCCCCGGGCAACCTGACGGGATAACGGCGTCATGCCACAGTTGGTAGAGGGATAAAGCTTATCGGCATCCACAAACTGAAGGGCTTTACGCAGCGTATCGGCCACTTCTTCAGGGGTTTCGATCGCGTTGGTTGCCACATCAATGGCCCCGACCATCACTTTTTTACCGCGAATCAGTTCGATAAGATCCATCGGCACGCGAGAGTTTTGGCATTCCAGCGAGATGATATCGATGTTCGACTTCTGCAGCTTAGGGAAGACTTCTTCATACTGACGCCATTCGGTTCCGAGCGTCTTTTTCCAGTCGGTGTTGGCTTTGATGCCGTAACCGTAGCAAATGTGCACAGCGGTCTCGCACTTGAGCCCTTCAACGGCGCGTTCCAGGGCGGCAATGCCCCAGTCATTCACCTCATCGAAAAACACGTTAAATGCCGGTTCGTCAAACTGGATAATATCGACACCCGCCGCCTCAAGTTCCTTCGCTTCCTGGTTAAGAATTTTGGCAAATTCCCAGGCCAGTTTTTCGCGGCTCTTGTAATGGTTGTCATACAGCGTATCGATCATGGTCATGGGACCCGGCAGCGCCCATTTGATCTGTTTATTCGTCAGCTGACGTAAAAATTTGGCATCTTCAACGAAGACCGGCTTCTGACGGGCCACTTCACCCACCACACTCGGCACGCTGGCATCATAACGATTACGGATTTTGACGATCTCGCGTTTTTCAAAATCCACACCGCTAAGGTGTTCAATAAAGGTGGTCACAAAGTGTTGGCGCGTTTGCTCACCATCGCTGACGATATCGATACCGGCGCGATCCTGATCGTCCAGAATCAAACGCAGTGCGTCTTTCTTGCCATCGATTAATTCTTCATTTTCCAGTTTCCAGGGCGACCACAGTGTTTCAGGTTGCGCAAGCCAGGACGGTTTTGGCAGGCTTCCCGCCGTGGAAGTCGGTAACAAAGTTTTCATAACAGGTAACCTTATACTGAGTTAATCAAAGAACGTAATTAGCAGACCATTGCTCAAGAACATTTTTGTAGGGTTTGATGAAGTTCTTCTCGGTAAACTTCCCTTGTTCAATAGCCAGATGGCTACGCTCTTCTCGGTCGTAAACAATTTGCGTTAAAGAATAATCCCGATGGCTCAGGCTCGGTTGATATTCAATACCAGCCGGCGAGTTTGCATTATAGATTTCAGGGCGATAAATCTTCTGGAACGTTTCCATCGTACTGATGGTGCTGATGAGTTCGAGATTAGTGTAATCACGCAGCAAATCACCCGTAAAATAGAACGCCAGGGGCGCAACGCTGTTTTCAGGCATAAAATAGCGCGCATGTAATCCCATCTTACTGAAGTATTTATCGGTCAGCGAATATTCATCCTGCTGGTACTCAATGCCCAGTACCGGGTGACGGTTGCCCGTGCGGACATAGGTGTTTTTGCTTGAAACACTCAGGCAGATCACCGGTGACTTGCTAAAATTCGCCTTGTAAGCCTCTGATTGCAGGAAGCATTTGAAGATATTGCCATGCAGCTCGCCAAAGTTTTCCGGGATAGTAAACACCGGATTATTTTTGTTGTGCTCTGACAGCAAGACGCTGAAGTCATAGTCACGCACGTAAGAAGAGAAGTTGTTCCCCACAATGCCTTCAATACGTTCGTCGGTTTTTTTATCGACGATACTGGTTTTCAATATTTCGATAACCGGGAAAGCATCGCGATTATTTTCCACATTGATATTCATCTCAACGGAAATGATCTCAAGCTCGACAGAATAACGGTCCCCTTTCGGGTTATCCCAGTGCGCCAGGGAATTAAAACGATTATCCATCATCACCAGGGCGTTACGAAGGTTTTCCTGGCGGTTCTTGCCACGGGCCAGGTTAGCGAAGTTGGTCGTGATGCGGGTGTTTTCTGACGGATTGTAATTCTCATCAAAAACACTGCTCTTAATCGTAAAGGTGAAATTGTTATTCATCGTGTCTGGATCCTGAATTCTGATGTAAAAACTGCGTTATTTGCCAGACTGGTCTGCTTGTCTCGTCTGCTTCACAGTTTTTAACGCGCCTGCAATCAATAAGCATATTTTATGCCAGAGTCGTAACATGAGTGAAAGCGACTTAATTTCACATTAACATGAGCCTTCTTCATGGTGGTCCTTCCGTTGCTGTACGAACCCCTGCCCACACGGTGGCTGGTGGGCATGGGGAGCGCAACGTGCAGAGTAAAAAAAGGCCTGCCGGGGCTGACAGAACGCGGCTAACACTCGGCAGGCCGCCTCTCTCCTGCCCTGTTCCAAACGCTGCCAGATGTCAGCACCTGCTATCGTCATGCAGAAAGACAAGACGCAACAGGATGGCCTGCGGTTATTTCTTTTTGGTGAGCATCGACTTTAGATCGGCAAAGGGATTGTAGGTGGCGGCCCCCACATCATCCTGCGCATCCTCGCCAGCCACAACGGAGGTGCCGTACTGATCGGCTTCCGTATACTTTGAGTGTTCATGATCATGGCAGTACAGGCACAGCAGCTCCCAGTTACTGCCGTCTGGCGGATTATTGGTGTGGTCGTGATCGATGTGGTGAACCGTTAATTCCCGCAGGTTTGAATAAACAAACTCCCGCGAGCATCGCCCACAAACCCACGGATAGATTTTTAATGCTTTTTCACGATAGCCACTTTCCAGCCGCGAGTAGTTTTTGGGGATCAGAGCCATGACCGACGTTACCTGTATGATGAGATTTTTTCACTTGTGATTGCAGCAGGCTAACCTGCTTATCGGATGACTTCAAGTTGTATGCTGGGTCCGTTTTTTGCCCGTTTTTCCCGCCGCCTACCTGTTCCGTTCAGCGCTAAAGCCAGAAGCACATTTCCTGTCTGTTGAGCAATGCCTGGGTGCGATGACGTTATGCGTGCTGGATAAAGGGACAGGACCAGAAGCAGGTAACCAGGCCCCCTTGTCGGCCTGTTAAAATGCCAAGCCTGCCCTGAATGCTTTCACCTGTTCCGACACAAAACGTGCATGTTATTCTGAACAGACATGCATTGTAAGCATTTCGCTTAACGTCAGCCTTCCAGCTTTGGAGCGTCCCAGACAGAATAAAAAATTCGTTCATGATTTCAGGCCTTCTCTAAAGCCGTTTTCCCTTTGAATTTATGGAGCAGAAATGAGAACGCAGAAACGTTGCATAGGTTATATCGCCATTGTGGTTGATGACTACGATCGGGCTATTGAGTATTACACTGACAAGCTGGGCTTTATTCTTGTTGAGGACACACCGCAGCCGGGTAAACGTTGGGTGGTCGTCACGCCGAATCCGGAAAGCGATTGTCATCTCCTCCTGGCACGCGCCTCAAATGACCGCCAGGAAAGCTTTATTGGTAATCAATGCGGCGGCAGAGTGTTCCTGTTCCTGCAGAGCAATGATTTCTGGCACGACTACCAAGCCATGAAAGCGAAAGGTGTGACGTTTTGTGAGGAACCACGAGAGGAAGAGTATGGGCTGGTTGTGGTATTTGAAGACCTCTATGGTAACCGTTGGGATCTTTACCAGAACAGGTAAACCAAAACGACAGGCCTGTAAAACAGGAAACAGAGGTTCACAAATAAGGGCTGCCATCTGCCCTTGTGATGTGATTACCCATACTCAATGCGGTGGTTCAGTTTCCTTAATCGCTGGACATCGATGACAGGGGCCATAAATATGGATGTCTTCTGATCCCAGAGCTTCAGCAGATAAAGGCATTATGGAAGAAAAGCTAAAATTTATGATGTTGGCGCTTGAGTACTCCCGCCAGGCATTACCCGAATGCAGACCCAATCCCCCTGTCGGATGCGTGATCGTTCATGACGGCGAGGTTGTTGCTAAGGGGTTTACACAACCGCCAGGCCAACACCATGCTGAGATCGACGCGATCGCAAAACTTACCTTCCCCATTAGCGAATGTGAAATATATGTCACGCTTGAGCCCTGCTCTTTTCAGGGCAGAACGCCTTCGTGTGCTTTAACAATTGCAGAGCTAAAGCCAAAACATATTTATATTGCCATGGACGATCCGCACCCGAAGAACAGGGGAGCGGGACGCACTATTTTAAAAAAGGCAGGCATCAGCTTTACATCGGGCATCGGAAAGCAGGCGGTCGAGAAATTTCTTTTCCCCTATCTGGACACGTCTTCTTCATAAACATCACTTTTATCGCCGCATTGGGATCTCCGCGGGACGTTATCCCATCATCATCCCGACATTTTCGTCGTGATGGCACTTACCGCCCGGCCAGAACGGCCCGGCTTTGCCAGTAGCCAATAATCTGTTCTGTGGGCACGCGCAGCTCACTCTGGTTAATGCATGAACGGGCAAATAAGCGGATGCCCGCACGCTTGTTAATTTTCCCGCCCCCCGCCGCTGACTGGCAGAAAAATCGCGAGATGAATGTTATGATTAACCCATTCTATTCAGTCACAAAAGACACAGGTGCAAACCCTGAGGGCAAGATATGAACAACGAAGTCTCACTGAAATACTATGACATTGCCGATGAGTATTCGTCAGAAACGGAAACGCCGGTAAGCGAATCCGAGCGTGACGCCCTGGCACACTATTTCCAGTTGCTGATTGGCCGTTTAATGAATAACGAAGAAATCAGTGAAGAAGCGCAGAAAGAGATGGCCGTTGAAGCGGGCATTAATGAACAACGCATTGATGAGATCGCCACCTTCCTGAATCAGTGGGGCAACGAAGACTAATTCCGGTAAACGCTGCCGCTAAAGCACCTGTGCCGGAGCACAGGTGCAGGCGATAAACACTATACCGCGTGTTGGCTAAAGGATGCGGATTCCGCTTCCTCATCGGTAATGTTGGGTTGAGAAAAGCTCGCTTTAACGCCCCAAAAGTAGCAGGCCAGAGACGCGACAATAATGAGGATCATGTCGAGTGGTGCGTCAATCATACCGCTTCCGCCATAGGTACCCAGCATAGAAACCACCATGACCGCGATGTAATAAGCCAGCAGCCACCAGGCGCACTGCAAATCCTGACTGAACTGGTTGCTCTTTTTGCCAAAGATCGCGTAAGCGACCCAGGCAACAATCAGAATCGGAATGAGGATCTCATTAACAGACCAGCCGCTCCAGTAAATCAAAAGCGTACTGGCAACAAACGCCAGCGGGCTGAGAACCGCCGCAACGGGCAGACGAAACGGACGCTGCATTTCGGGCAGGTGTTGACGAAAAGCGCCCAGGGTTATCGGGCCGGGCATGTAAGTAAAAACGGTTGCCGACGTCACCGCGCCGATTAAACCGCCCCAGACCTGAAACTCGGAAGGCAATGTCCAGGCGATGGCCAGCAGCAACGACAGCCACAATGCACCACGCGGTACGCCAGATTTTGCATCCACTTTGCCAAACACTTTAAACAGATGGCCATTACGCGCCCAGGCAAACAGCACGCGCGCGGCGCCGGCCAGGTAGATGTTGCCGGTCCCGGCCGGGGAAATCACCGCGTCGATAAGAATCAGGTTAATCAACCAGGTCAGCCCCAGGCTGCGCGCCAGATCGGCATAGGGAGACTGGAATATCTGCTTCAGCCCTGCCCAGCCATGTTGTGACAGCAAATCGGTCGGTACCGCCCCCATGAACGCATACTGCAGGGCCAGGTAAATCACGAAGCTGACAGCAATGGCAATACCGATTGCCAGCGGCACGTTGCGCTGTGGATTTTTAGCTTCACTGGCAAAATCAACCGCCTGACGAAAGCCAAGATAGGCAAAGACGATCCCTGCCCCCGTCAGTGAGCTGAAAACGCCATGAGCCCCACCCGGCGGTGAAGGTGGAACATCAAGGTTCGGCGCATGGAAGTAAAGCAGAAGTGTCACGATGGTCAGCAACGGCACGATAAATTTGAAGGTGGTGACAATCGTGTTCACCCGTCCAAAGAAGCTGACGCTCCAGTAGTTGAGCAGAAAAAACACCACCAGCAGCCCAATCTGCACGCCAAACCCTAACCCCGTTGGGCTGCCGTCCTCATGCCCCAGTGCGGGCCACCAGTAGATCGCATACTGACGAACGGCCTCAACTTCCACCCCTGCGGTGCTGGTATAGGCCAGCAGCGAGCTGACACCAATCACGAAACCAACGATGTTGCCGTGCGAATAATTGGGATAGCGAACAAAACCGCCGGCGCGCGGTAGCGCCGAGGACAGCTCGGCGTAAACCAGGCCAATCATCAGAACGATCACGGCACCCAGTACCCATGCCCAGCCGGTATGGCTGCCCGCATAGCCAGAACTGTTAAGGGCGGCATATAACCAGCCCGAACCGATCATTGAGCCGATGCCAAGTAATGACAGATCGACCAACCCTAATTTCTTTTTAAGCCCCGTAGATGCCATGCTATGCCCCTGTCTGATTATTGGATGTTGTAGGTGGGAATAAAGCATATTGTGTGCCAGCAATATTTTGCTGTCGTAATAGTTTATGTAAGAAACATTCCAGATCACATAACCTGCCAGATAAGGGTTTCAGGAATCCGTTTCAACAGAAATATAAAATATCCGTCGGCATGAGCAGCGATGTTAAGCATGAGATCAGGGTGCAACGCGCACTGCAATGATCCAGAAAATATATAGCGACGCTATTTGAAACATTCCGTCACCAGTGCAAAAGTTGTGACATATATTCAGGGGACAGGTCGTTAGCATCGCCTTTAGTCAGTTGAATGACGCCACGCAAAATAACGCGACGTGAGTTTCCCCGTCATCCCTTTGCTGTCAGGGCCTGCGTTGCAGTGATGGAGGAGCATCAAGGTGTAAAGCAGACTGCGTAAAAATGCGGATGAGGTTGGCCTTTTTCACCTGACACCCGATATTTCAATGCGTTTTCCCATCGGATGTTTTATGAATAAAAAAAGAAAATTAAAAAAGAGAGGGGTCATCAGACATTCAGCGTAATGATGCTGCTGCGCCCTGTGTTAATGATTACGGCAATAAGAAATCATCGTCTGAAAAAGGTGCCCTCTGTCTCCTTGCTTTTTTTAGTCCAAGTATCAGCAGAAGCACCCTATATTCAACTGATGGCTATCCGTTGCGGTAACCGCTTTTTTATACTGCCATCAGTCCACAATAAACAGCGTCGCCCCTTCTCTGGTGGTTGATCGATGAGCTTCGGCATCGTCGGCAACCTGATAACTCACGCCCGGCGTTAATACAAACGTGCGTCCATCGTCCAGCTCTGTGACCATTTCGCCTTTCAGGCACAGAAGAATATGCCCTTTTATACACCAGTGATCGGCCACGTAGCCGGGGGAATAGTCAACCATTCTGACTCTGATATCGCCAAACTTTGCCACGCGCCAGAGCGCAAACCCGCTATCACCCGGATGCCGTTCTGCCTCTATCTGTGCCCAGTCTGTTATCCCGAAAGGGATATTTTCCATTTTCATTTTTCATGCTCCCTAAGAGATTCAGGATTGATTACATGGCTTCGGTCACCGTCGAAAAAGCGCACCACGTTTTCGAACGCGGTGCCGAAATACAGGCTGTAGCTGTCCTTCTCGACATAGCCGATGTGCGGCGTGCAGAGCACGTTGGGCAGTGATAACAGCGGATGCGCGGGATCGGATACCGGCTCCTGCTCATAAACGTCCAGAGCGGCAAAACCCGGGCGGCCCTGGCGCAGCGCACTCAGCAGCGCATCGGCGGCCACCAGCTCAGCCCGGCTGGTGTTGACGAACAATGCATCGGGCTTCATCTGCACCAGATCGTCGCGCGTGATATTGCCCTCGGTTGCTGCCACTAAGCGCTGATGAACGGTTATCACGTCGCTGGAGGCAAAAAAAACCTCACGGCTGGCAGGCACTATCACTCCCTCCTGCTGCGCTTCCTGCCTGGCACGATCGCTGCCCCAGACCTGCACCCGCATACCAAATGCCTTTGCATAAGCCGCAATCCGCTTGCCAATTTTACCGTAGCCCAGGATCCCCAGCGTCTGGTTACTCACTCCCTGCCCCAGTTCTGCCTGCCAGTGACCGGCGCGCATGGCGTTAACGGCCTGAACGAACTTTCTGCGGGCTGCCATAATCAGCAGCCACGTCAGTTCAGCCGGTGCAACGGGCGAGCCGACGCCCTCGACAATTGCCACACCCGCCCGTGAGCAGGCCGCAATATCGATATTGCGGGCGACCTTACCGGTCTGGCTGATAAGCTTTAGTTGCGGCGTGCGCTGTAAAAAGGCCTCGTCAATGGTGGTGCGCTCACGGATCAGGATCAAGGCCTGAGCCGTCGCCAGCGCCTGTTCTGCATCAGGATCCAGGCTGATATCCCCAACAGCGGTACAGGTAAATTGGGGATGGCATTGCAGGCAGTCGAGGCCTGCCGTGGCCTGATGATAATCGTCGGGAATACAAACCTGTATCGTCATGGGATCGCGCGCCTTAAGAATGGAGTTGGCTTGTTACCGTCGGCTGAATAACCGCCCTACATCATTAAAACAGCCTCTCGGTTACGTCAATGTCCTTGTGCAGGATGCGCGCCATGCCGCCCGAGGCAGTGCGAAGTGTGCGCCGGACGATGTCATTCGCACCTCAGCGCTTGTTCACCCTTTCCCCGTCACTTATCTCGCTCTAAAACATCGCAAAAAAAGTCGAATAAAAATCCGCATACGCACGTTCACTCATCATAAACCTGAAGGAGAGAACGAAAGCCATGATTCACACACAACCCAAGAAACCCCGACAGCGCTACGACGGAATGACCCTGGCGCTGCACTGGATTACCGCGGCCAGCGTCATCTTTTTGTTTGCCAGTGCGCACATCTGGGAATGGCTGGAGCGCGGAACACCGCTCCGGAAAGGCTTACAGTCAGTGCATATTTCCTGCGGGATCGTGCTGGCGCTGGTCATGGTGATCCGTCCGGTCTGGCGGTTAATGAGCCAACGTTCGCCGCGTTACGCGATGCCCGCTGCCGCCGTTTCACGTCCGGCGAAATTCCTTTCTCACTGCGTTCACGGTGCGCTCTATCTGCTGCTGTTCACGCAAATTGTGCTGGGCTTTATGTTTCGCTGGGCGCAGCAGGAACCCTTTGGCTTTTTTGGCCTGTTCGATCTGAGCGGATGGGTGCATGTCGATCCTCTGCTCAAACATGCTCTGGGTGAATTACACAACAATGTCGCCTGGGCGTTAATTATTCTGGCCGCGTTCCATGCTCTGGCCGCCCTGTTCCATCACTATTTTCTCCGCGATAACGTGCTGCGCCGCATGCTGCCCGTTCGCCTCTTTCGTTAACTGGAGCACTACCATGAAAAACACCGCTTCACTGCTGCGTATCCCAGGCCGTAAGCTGCTGGTTCCGGCCCTGCTGTTCGTTATCCACGTCGCCCCGGCACTGGCCGCAGGCGATGACAGCACCAACAGTAAAATTCCGGACTGTCCGCGCGGGCAGGTTTACGACAGCAAGACCAAACAGTGTGTTTCCGACAAAACGGCGCGCCTGAGTGACGAAGACAAGACAAACTATGCCTATCATCTGGCGAAGAAAGGCGACTATCAGGCCGCGCTTACCCTGCTGGATAGTCTGAAACAGCCCGACACCGCAGAAGCCTGGAATTACCGGGGTTATGCCACCCGAAAACTCGGGCGTACCGACGAAGGGATCGGGTATTATCAACGCTCGCTAGCGCTTAACCCGCGCTATGCGAAAGTGCGCGAATACCTGGGCGAAGCGTGGCTGATTAAGGGCCGTCCCGACCTGGCAAAAGTGCAGTTGAAAACCATCGCCAGCCTGTGCGGTACAGGATGCGAAGAGTATCGTGATTTGCAGGCCGCCATTAATGGTCATCCGGAATCCTGATACCTACGATGAGGACAGTCACATCACGACCAGCGAAGTTCGCCAGCAGCTTGCTGCCCATCTGACGCGCCTGTGGCGCTACGGGCTGGTGCTGTCCCGAAACCACGACGTTGCTGAAGAACTCGTGCAGTCTACATGCGTACGCGCGCTCGAAAAGAGCGCGCAGTTTACGCCGGGTACCCGGATAGATCGCTGGCTGTTCTCGATCCTTCACTCTATCTGGATTTCCGACCTGCGCGCCCGCCGCGTGCGGTTAGGACAGGGCTTTGTTGAAAGTGAGGAACTGCTGGCGCCTGACACGCGGGAACGTGATGATGAACGCCTGCATTTTCAGAAAATCATGCAGCGCGTCAGCGCATTGCCAGAAGCCCAGCGCAATACCGTCTTTCTCGTCTATGTTGAAGGATTTACCTATCAGGAAGCCGCAGAGACGCTGGCCGTACCCATCGGCACCATTATGAGCCGGCTGGCAACCGCGCGTTCGGCGCTGGCAAAATCGTTTGATGCTCAGGCTTCTGCGCAGGAGAAACGCTCATGAACACGCTACGCTTTGCGCCCCCCTTCAGCGACGAAGCGCTGGTGGCCTGGCTGGATGGCGAAATGAACCCTGATGACGCACGCAGGCTCGAATTACTGCTGGAAACCGATGCTGAACTGGCTGAACGCATCGATGAACTGATGAAAAGCCAGCTCGACTTTGACACGGCCTTTGCGCCCTTACTGGATAAGGCCCCGGAAGCAAAAATGCAGCGCCGGCTCGACGCGTTGTTAAACGCGCCAGCGCAGGCACCCGCCGCCGATGTTGTCGCTACCGAGACATCGGGCATTAGCCGTCGTTCGCTGATTGCAGCCTCGCTGAGTTTTCTGATGATCGGTTCAGGCCTCGGCTACCTCGCCCGCCCGGCTAAAACCAGGCTGAGCGAGAGCGAGAAGATTCGCGATCTCGAAGCCCAGTACATGTCGCTTTACAGCGCAGAAACGCTGCTGGATGCGGATAACTCCCCTGCCGCGTTACAGCATGGCCTGGCCCGCACCGCGCAGGATATTGGCCTGCATCTCAATACGCAGCAGCTTTCCCTGCCGGATGCAGAGCTGAAGATGGTGCGCATGTTGCGCTATGACAGCACATCTATCGCGCAAATTGCGTGGATCCATGCGGAATATGGCCCGATGGCGCTATGCATTTCGCCGGACGCCCAGCCTGCCTCAACCGGGCTTCAGCGCGAACAGCGCCATGATATGCGCCTGGTCTGGTGGCACCACGGCGGCTATCAGTTTGTCCTGATTGGCCGCAACCCGGACGAAGCACTGGCAAGCAGCGCCAGCGCCCTGAAAAACGCCCTTAGCGCTTAACGGCGTGGGGCGCTTTCAAGGCACATGACTGGCCTCTGCCTGAATATCAATCTTGATCGTCACCGTATCATCCACCAACGCGGTGAAGCGATCCATATGGTAGGCCGAGCGGGAAATCGTGGTCATGGCATGTAGCACGATCCGTTCATCGCGTTGCGCCGTGCGGTCGTGCTCTTCCATCGTGGCTTCCAGAATGACCGGTCGCTGAACGTCTTTTACCGACAATGAGCCAAAAATCCTGAAATTGCCGTTGCCCTGCGCCACGATCCGGCTGCTGGTAAAGACGATATTGGGATAACGGGGAGCATCAAAAAACATGCTGCTTTTTAACTGATACGTCAGCAGGTTGTTGGACGCGATAAGCGTGGTGACCGGAATAGTGACCTTCACACGATTATCCATTTCATTTGCCGGATTCAGCGCAACCTCGCCGGTTACGCCCGTTAATTTCGCATGCGAAATACCGCCAAATGCGTGCCATGACAGCCCTATCGCGGTGTCAGGTGTGGAAATCGTGTAGTAAAGTGAAGCCGCGTGGGATAACGGATTCAGCAGCAGCCCAGCAACCAGAACAGATACAGCGCGCGTCATAACGGGATTCTCCAGTAAACAGACAACGCATTAACGCGCCAGGTAGCAACTTTATTCGATTAATACTTACAGTTATATAACATTTGAACGGATGTGGATCCCGCCTCATCGCTTTGATGTGGAAGCGGGTAGCTTGTGCGGCTCAGACAGACTCGGGATGCCGGGTGCAGATGATGTTTTGCGGGTGCGGCCTGATGACCGGCATTCTGCTTGTAGCGTTCTGGAAAACGGTTTTGTCTGCTGTCAGCCTTGAAATAAGACTGTCTGCTTCTGGCACAAAGCAGATCAGCATGTCGGGTCCGCAATAAGTGACAAGCAGACAATCACCGTTTTTTACACTAGATAACGTGACCAGCCCCCAGTATTAGATACAACCTTCAGTTAGTAATGTCGGTGGGTTTTTCTTCATGTTTCCCGTTTCGCCAGCCTGCTGCAAATTCAGATGGCGTCTGATAATTCAGCGATGAATGAGGTCTGGACTCGTTATAGTCCTGCCGCCAGTCATTAATGATTTTCCGGGCATGAAGAACATCGCTGAACCAGTGCTCATTCAGGCATTCATCCCGAAAGCGACCGTTAAAACTCTCAATAAATCCGTTTTGAGTTGGCTTGCCTGGCTGGATTAAGCGCAGCTCAACACTATGTTCAAAGGCCCATTGATCCAGCGCGCGGCAGGTAAATTCCGGACCATGATCGGTTCTTATTGTCGCAGGATATCCACGAAACAGCGCAATGCTGTCCAGAATCCGCGTGACCTGAACACCTGAAATCCCGAAAGCGGCTGTGATCGTCAGACACTCTTTCGTGAAATCATCCACACAGGTCAGGCACTTAATCCGGCGGCCGCTGGCAAGTGCATCCATGACAAAATCCATTGACCATGTCATGTTCGGCGCATCCGGGCGGAGAAGCGGAAGCCGTTCAGTCGCCAGACCCTTACGGCGGCACCTGCGTTTTACACACAGACCGTTAAGGTGATAGATGCGGTAAACCCGCTTATGGTTGACGTGAAGGCCCTCCCGGCGCAATAACTGCCAGATCCGCCGGTAACCAAATCGCCGGCGTTCAAGTGCCAGCTCTGTGATCCGTAGAGACAGTTGCGCGTCAGCAGCAGGACGCTGGGCCGAATAACGGCAGGTTGAAAGTGACAGACCAGCCAGACTGCAGGCACGGCGTTGCGACAGACCCATTGCCTCACACATGACCTCCACGGCTTCCCGCTTCTGGTCTGTCGTCAGTACTTTCGCCCCAGAGCCACCTGAAGTGCCTCCTTATCCAGCATGGCTTCGGCAAGGAGCTTCTTGAGGCGGGCGTTCTCCTCTTCAAGCGACTTGAGCCGCTTCACTTCGGGAACTTCCATGCCGCCGAACTTCTTGCGCCAGGAGTAAAAGGTGGCATCTGAAATGGCATGCTTGCGACAGAGTTCCCGGGCCGAAACCCCGTCTTCTGCCTCGCGGAGAATACTGATGATCTGTTCGTCGGAAAATCGCTTCTTCATGGGGATGTCCTCATGTGGCTTATGAAGACATTACTAACATCACGGTGTATTAATCAACGGGGAGCAGGTCAAACTGACCTGCTCCCTGTAAACTAACCTACCATGATGCAAGCAGCGTCCGCTCCTGGCACAGAGCGGACAGGCTAATTGAGCTAAGGTCCGCTATGAGCGAGGAGCGGCCGTTTGGGGTGTTCACAGCAGGTGGAAATTTTACTTACACAGCCGTGTTGGGGTTAACGGGAACCGATCAAGACATAAAATTGCCCGTTCGTTCCTTACACTAACTGAACAGGTAATCGGTAAGCAGGCCGAAAGCGGTGTCGATTTTAGAGAGAAAAGGCATTGGCTAATTTTTCAGCAAGCAGATACCAGAAGCTGACCGGCATTTTTCCAGCTGATTCTGAATACCGGGGCATGATCTGATGAAGGCATATCGGATAATGTTCTCTCCACAATGGTGCCCCCGAGGCGCTGATAAAAAGCTGTTGCCTGGGTGTTATCTTCAAACACCCATAAATAGAGCGGTGACTCATCATCCCTGCTCTTGACCCATTCGGCTGCGCGACAGAGAAGTTGTTTTCCTACACCGTGACCACGTAGTGAAGAGCTTACATGCAGGCTGTCTATATAACAGCCCCACTGCGCGTCATAGTGGAGCTTAATACATATGAAGCCTTCAACCTTTCCATCATATTCAGCTACAAACACTGTTTCGCTTTCATTGCTCTGATTCAGTGCTGAGCGCCAGTGTGAAAGTCGATCTTTCTGCGCCTGATTTTCAAGGAAATCCGCAGACATCACTTTCGTGTAGGTATCTCTCCATCCGGCGGTGTGTAGATGTGCTATTGCATCGGCATCACTGTGCTGAGCCTGTCTTAAGTGAATCACTGTTACCTCTCACAAACGCAATGGCGTTTCATGTTAGCAAAATCACATTCAGTCGAAAATCAGCTTACCAGGTTCAAACCATACATCACATCTTGCGCAAGGATGAAAATGAATCTGGAAAACTCATGGTGACAGAATGCTTACCTCATACGTAAATGTCCGCTTCTGGCACAGGGCTGCTGTTGCAGCCCTGACAAACTTAGACTTCAATCGATTCAGAAATCTCTAACGCATCATCGACTTCAATACCCAGATAACGGACCGTGCTTTCCAGTTTCTTATGACCTAACAGGAGTTGAATCACACGAAGATTCTTAGTTTTCTTGTAGATCAGGTAAGGTTTTGTTCTTCTCATGGAATGTGTACTGTAAAGAGAATCTTCGAGACCAATTTTTGCTACCCACCCATGAAAAATTCGGTTGTATTGCCGGGGTGATATGTGTTGGTTAATACCGACCCGAGATCGGAACAGGTAGTCTTTACTGCGTAAATTGCCAAGCTTTATCAATGCAGAAACAGCCTCTCTTGTCCCTTTGGTTATCTCAAATTGGACAGGGCTGCCGGTTTTCTGTTGTAGCACCGTAGCTCTGCTTGAAACAGAGCTACCATATGCAACATCAGATACTTTGAGTTTTACCAGATCACAGCCTCGAAGCTTACTATCCAGGGCCATATTGAACAGAGCCAAATCGCGCGTTTTACCTTCCAGTTCAAGCCTGATTCGGATCCCCCAGATATGAGATATCTGAAGTGGTCTTTTTTGGCCGATGATACGGTCTTTGTTCCACGGTGATGTGTTCATACTCAAATCTCCTGAAATGTGGGTGATCTGAGTATGGCTGTCCCTCATGAGCGAGAAACGGTCATTCAGGCTATCCAATCAACGGCCAGAGTTTAGAGCCCATTGCCAAAAATGAGACTTCTCTCTGCAGGTGATCCATTTACGGAAACGCAGGACTTGCACCAATAAAATGAGAGTTGGATCTGAGCTGCCTGTATTATTCTTTCTGAAGTTTCCTTCTTGAGAAGGCTTCTGTTGGAGTGCACAACCCCGTGCTTGCCCTTCGCAATGAGTGGATTGCTTCCTTGATGTACTCATCTGACCTCCACCTTGCCTCATGAACCTTTTCTGAAAATTGCCGATAAAACATTCACCGCAATCAAATCATGCGGCTCTGTACACATTACTTATCTTTCCTTTAAGGGAAGTATATTTCGTCAGCACCATGCATGAATGCTGACGCCTACACCAGGAATAAATATGAACAACATTAGAATCGGAGTGCGTCTCGGTATCACCTTCGGGTTTATGGCGCTCCTTGTTATGTTTATGGTGCTCATCGGCATCGTAAAAATTAATGCTCTCGGTAATGCCAATGATGACATATCAGGAAGTCTTTACACCAAAGCCTCCACTTCTCTGTCGATCCGTTACTACACATCAGATATGAGCCGGCTTGCGCGTAATGCGATTCTCCTTAAAGACGTTGCAAAAAGGGAAAAAGCCATCAGCGATTATCGCGGCGAAAGACATGAAGTTGACAGTCTTCTCAGTCTTATTGGTAAGCAGGTGAATACGCCCCAGGGAAGCGAAATTTTCACCCGCCTCAAGGCCCGTGCAGAACTTTTTCTGCCTTTCATTGATGAGGTGGTGGCACTTGCCCAACAGGGAAAAAGCGATGATGCCACCCAACTCCTGTTTGGCCCCCGTTACCAGACTCAGGGAGACTTTATGGCGTCGCTGAAAGAGATGCAGACCTTCCAGGAGGCCCGAATGAGCTCTGCCGCTGCGCAGGCTCGCGCCGACCGTTCGGGTGCGCTGATGATGTTAGTTGTTGCCGGCGTGGTTGCGCTGTTGCTGGCCGCGGTATCTGCCTGGGTTATCACCCGGAGTATCACGCGGCCACTTAATGTGGCCGTTGAGGCCGCCCGCCGGGTGGCGCGCGGCGACCTTACTGGTACCGTCACTGCAGATCGTAAAGACGAAACAGGCATACTGCTGTCTGCCATCAGTGACATGCAGGCTTCGCTGATTAACACGGTCAGCCTCGTGAGAAGCAATGCAGAAAGCGTGGCATCCGCCAGTACCCAGATTGCCCAGGGCAACACAGACCTGTCGCAGCGTACCGAGGAGCAGGCCAGTGCCCTTGAACAAACATCAGCGACCATGACGCAGCTCGGCGTGACGGTAAAAAACAACGCAGACAATGCCCGTCAGGCCGGCCAGCTTGCTGTAAGCGTTCGGGACGTGGCAAATAAAGGCAACGAGGCCACCACGGCCATTACCGGCACAATGAAATCTATCAGCGAAAGCTCCGGCCGTATCGCTGAAATCACCGCCGTCATTGACGGCATAGCTTTTCAGACCAACATTCTGGCGCTGAACGCCGCAGTGGAAGCCGCCCGTGCCGGCGAGCACGGCCGGGGATTTGCGGTGGTGGCAAGCGAGGTCAGGTCACTGGCACAGAGAAGCGCTTCGGCTGCGGGTGAGATTCGGCAGCTGATTGCAGCCAATGCTGATACTGTGGGACAGGGTAATGCACTGGTGATTCACGCGTCTGAAACGATGTCAGGAATTCTCTCCGCCGTAGGAAAGCTCACAGACACTGTTGAAGAAATCAACTCCGCCAGTGCCGAGCAGGCTCGTGGGATTGAGCAGGTAGGCATTGCCGTTACGGAGATGGACACGACGACACAGCAGAATGCTGCACTGGTTGAAGAGTCGGCCTCCGCTGCTTCAAGCCTCAGGGAGCAGGCGGAACGGCTTCTACAGGCTGTGTCTGTGTTCAGTCTGAGTGGCCCTTCTGCGCTTTCCGTTGCTCATGTGCCCGCCACGGTTGTAAAGCCGGGTTTTAAAACCGCAGCTGTAAAAACCCGCGCGGAAGACGAAGACGGAAGCTGGACGCATTTCTGATCGGTGTACAACGCCTGCTGCTGACGTGATGCAGTTAAGACTGAATGCTTTCGATAAAATGGTTAAATTTCTCCGGCTCGCCGGAGAAATATCAGAGGCATAAAGATGTTAACCGGACAAAATTACACGTCATTAATGCATTCAGATCCCAGCTAAGTCCGCTTCTGGCACAAAGCGGACAGGCTGACTGAGCTGAAGGTCCGCTTTGAGCTGTGAATTCAACCGATGAACGCACACATGCATAACGCCTCTGATGAACAGAGCGCTGAACTGTGCTGAATTTATCAGGGTTCAGGAAGCAGACTGAAGATCACCGAAAAAGAGACGTCATTTTACTAAAAAAAGAGTCATTCGGCCTGCTCTCCCGAACTTAATCCTAATCCTAAATACGAGGTATCACATGTTCGTCAGGACGTCATGCCTTCCGCTTATTAATATTTACTTACCGTAATTAACTAAAGGCGTCATCAAACTGTCATCAAAAAATCTTTGAATAACCGAGGCGCATCTGGGTTTCACCTTCCAGGCAACCCGCTGTGTTCCTACAAGTTTTTGTGATTACGTTTCTCAATTCGCTGAGCGCTGTCAGGGCAATCAGCCTTCTGTTTTCTTAAGCTGAGAGGAATCGTTATGCCTGTATCTGTTATAAAATACGCAGTTAAAACCGCCGCGTTAGCAGCGATCGTACTGGCTGGCCTGCAGGGCGTTTCGTTCGCAAATGATCTGCCTTCTCGCACGACTTTAGGGCCCGATTCAGTTAAAGAAATGTCCGCTCAAAAAGCAAACGCCTCCACTAATGAAAGCGCTACCAAACTGGCCGCGTGGCATCACCATCTGGAGATTAATCCGGGTTGTAATGATCCCTCTTCAGGTCTTGGTTGCACCGACGATGACAATGCATAACGCGTAAAAGCTGCAGGCACCGTTTACAGATGCGGTGTCTGCACTGAGAGGAAGAGATAAAAAGTACCGTCATCCAGACTGCTATTCATTCAGGCACTGGAGCATGAGGCATGTAAAGCCTCTTACAAAGTAAAGGCTGGCGTCGCGTGCTGGTTACTGCCCTGCCGACCCGGCCATTCCTGCCGGTTTCTTTGCAGGGTCTTGCCAGATACCCGTTTACCTGTAGAGGGTCAGAGGCGTCGTGAGTTTGAACCTCCTCCGTTCACGGGAATTCGCGGATAACAGATAAACCCGATGCGGTGTCATTCCTCTCAATATAAATATCCGGAGCTGCATAGACGAAAGACTGACCTTATTCAATGCGCCAGTCAGTTACGTTTTTTCAGAATTTTATCTCTCAGCTGCGGGTAGCAGACCTGCAAGCCTGTATCCCTCAATAAGCTCATCAAAAAGCTGAATATTGTTCCGGCTTCTGGCCATTAGCTGTGCGCCGGCGATGGCAGAAAAAATGGCACCGGCACGCATTCTGCTGTCTTCTGACGCAGTGATCCCCGCTTCCAGTAGCTGCCCTGCCAGCCAGTCGATATTGACGTCCGCAAACTTTTGCACCTCAACTTTGACAGGTTCAGGCAGATCATCATATTCCGCCGACATGAAACTTCCCATACAAAGTCGGTTTCCGCTTTCCAGCGAACGGCGAAATATTTGTGGATAGCGGCTCAGACTCCTGAGCGCATCGCCTTCCGCATCCCTCAATACGTCCAGGTCACGCGCCGTATCCTCCCAATAACGCTGGGCCACCGCCGCACCCAGCTCGGCCTTGCTGGGGAAATGATAGTAAATGCTTGCCGCTTTAATCCCCACTTCATCTGCCAGTCCGCGGATATTCAAACCTGTATAACCATGCGCCTGCGCCGCCAGACGGGCTGCGTTCAGAATTTCGTCGCGGGATGTTTTGCTCATTATGTCACTCCTCCAGAAGCCAGAACCCCAATTCTAACATTTGTTAGGTAGGTATTGACAGCGTCATTTTACAGGACTAGAGTTTACCTACCAACTGTTAGGTAGGCTATTAACCAAGAGGATTTATCATGAGCAAAGAAATTTATTACTCAGACGCGACTCACCTGGCCAGAATGATCCGTAACCGCGACGTTTCTCCCGTTGAGGTGATGCAAGCGCATCTTGATCGGATTGCCGCCACTAACCCGGACGTCAATGCTGTTGTAACAGTGGCAGAGGATGCCCTGAAGCAGGCTGCCGCTGCCGAAGCCGCCGTGATGAAGGGTGAGAAACTGGGCCCGCTTCACGGCGTTCCTTTTACCGTAAAGGACTCCATCGATACGGCAGGTGTGCTGACTCAGCGTGGTTCACCTATTTTCAAAGGCCGTCGTCCTGACGAAGACGCAACCAGCGTGGCTCGTCTTAAAAAAGCAGGCGGCATCCTGCTGGCTAAGACGAACCTGCCGGAATTTTCATACTGGATTGAAAGCGACAACCTGCTGTCCGGGCGCTCTAATAACCCATGGGACCTGACCCGGACGCCCGGCGGCTCCAGTGGCGGTGAGTCTGCCGCGATTGCCGCAGGCATGTCTCCGCTGGGACTTGGCACGGATTTGGCCATCTCGGTACGAGGCCCTGCGGCGCAGACCGGCATCACTTCCATGAAAGCCACGCACGGCAGCGTGCCCATGACAGGCATCTGGCCGCGTGCGCCCCGCCGCTTCTGGCATGTTGGCCCTATGGCCCGCTCAGTTCGCGATATTGCCCTGGCATTCTCGCAGCTTTCGGGACCGGATGGTCACGACGCATTCTCCAGCGCTGCGCCCGTTCATTCTGACGGGCTGCCGTTTGTAGCATCGCGTCCGCTGCGAATTGGCTGGATGACCGGCCCGGGCTTTGGGCCGGTTGATCCGGACGTTAACGCCATCGTGAAGGCGGCTGCGGAAGCGCTAAAAGCACCGGGCGTCGTTGTGGAGCATGTCGGCATTCCTGCACTGGAGAAGGACTTTGCGCTGGATGTGTTTAACCGGCTCCACGTCATGGAAATGAAGCCCGCCTTTGCGGCGGCCACGGCCGGTCGCCAGCCTGATGAGATCTATAAAATGGCGAAAACCATGCTGTCGTTACCTGATACACCGATGTCTGCTTATATTGATGCAGAGCAGGCCGCCGAACGATTGCGTGACGGCTTCGCGGAATACTTTTCACGCTACGATGCGCTTATCACGCATGTACTCCCCATCCCGGCACATAAACACGGCGTGGACAGGTTTGTTATTGACGGTCAGGACGTTGATGCCACTTATCTGCAAGGTGCCACGGTGCCGCTTAACGTCACAGGGTTGCCTGGCGTAGCGTTGCCGTTTGGTAAGAGTCGTGAAGGCTTGCCGATTAACGTGCAGATCGTCGGCAAATGGCATGATGAGCACGTCATTCTCCATATTGCCTCTCTGCTGGAAGCAGTGAGCCCTGTGAAAGGTTCTCATCCGTCACTGTAACAAGGATCGTGCCCCACGAACCCCGTGGGGCATGTAAGATCGTCGCTCACGTCTCAGCATGGAGCTTAACCCGTTGCTCCACATTTCCTTCATGGCGCACGCAATTACCGCTAATGACCGTCGGCAACCCACCCAGAAGCACTGTCGATCAACCGCTTCAGAGCTGACGAAATGTTCTGCTGATTCCAGGCCAGCCCGGTTTCGAGGTCAGGCGCCTCGCCTTGTAACTGCAGGTAAAGTACGCCGTGACGTTGCAGGTTTCTTAGCGATGCAGTAACCCGCGCTATTCCCATCCCTGCTGAAACGAGGTCTGCATGGTCACTGCCTGACCATCACCGGTGCAGCCTGGCAGAGGAGCTGGCGGATATTCCAGCACAACCGCAGCCTGATAAGAACGTCATCCTGCCGCTTCAGGCCCCCTCTATAAAGAAGGCCACCTGGCAATACTTAAGGGTAATCTGGCCCCTGACGGGGCGGTCGCAAAAATCAGCGGCCTGAAGATGCCCGCCATCACCGGTCCGGCGCGCGTCGCAAAGCAGGCGATCCTTGAGGATCGGATACAGCCTGGTGATGTGCTGGTGCTGGGATATTTAGGACCCAAAGGGGGGCCGGGGATGCCCGAAATGCTCTCCCCGACAGCGGCCCTGGTGGGCAAAGGATTGGGAGAGAGCGTTGGCCTGATCACTAACGGCCGCTTCTCTGGTGGCACCAAGGAAATGGTGGTCGGTCATGTCGCACCGGAAACTTTTGTAGACAGAACCCTTGCCTTGGTGGAGGAAGGCGACGCCATCACTATTGATGCCCATCGGCAACTGCTGCAACTGAGTGTCGATGAGGCGCTACTGCAGGAAAGAAGAAACCGCTGGAGCCCACCAGCGCCACGTTACACAAGAGGTGTGCTTGCGAAGTTTGCCCAAATGGCGATTCCGGCTTCCAGGGGCGCGTGTAACGGATAAACGTACCGGATTACGCTGTTTACTGACAATGGTCGAGGTATGTCAGTAATCAGCAGTCCGGGGAGCCCTAGCCAGCCCCTGCTTTGATAGCGATGTTGTCGTCGTGGTCTCTTTTACTGGGATACTTTTCTGCTTTACCTAAAGCAATGTTTTTGCGGTTGCTAAAGCCTCTTCTTTAGAAGCGGCCATCAATAAAGGATAGCCCCAAAATTTTTCATAAATAATGGCGAAAGGTCTGGCTGCAGCCCTTTTTACAGTGTTGGGTTCAATCAGGATTGACGCTTTAACAAAGGCTTTTAATTCATTTTTATGCGCTTTCATCCAGCGGGTTGTCATCTTCATCTCATCGGCGGAATGCTCATGTTTGCTTTCAGTAAAGCCTTCACCGCTAAGCAGTACGAAGGGTGTTTTGCGGGCGAGTAACGCTTCGAATTCATTAAATGCGGGGGCAGCCGAATCCTTTCCAGGAGCATTCATTTTTATCCATACAACGGGAAAATCGGCATCGTCAATTTGCATAGTCATAATCCTGTGAATCGGTTGATTAAGATTTTCAGCCCTCCTGATGCAGCGCTGAAAAATGGCCGCTTCGGTAGCATGACGCGCAACGCACCAGGCAACCGCCAGCCCTGTTAAATGAAATTATCTGAATCCCTTTTAGACTGCATTGCGAATGTTGGTCATAATATTATTCAAAATTGCCAAATGCTGCTTTCAAAACCAAGGTTGAATACATGTCCCGGCTATCTTCTCTGAATGCTGTTGCTTTGCCTGATATTGACAGTATCCCTCGCCCCATCTTTGCACTGAGCGCATCCATGATTTCAAATGGCTGGGAACATGAAACACACCAACATCGTAAGTCGCAATTGCTCTATTCAGTCCGTGGTGTGCTCAATTGTGAGGTCGACGAGGGGATGTGGATTGTTCCACCTCAATGTGCAGTCTGGATACCGGGCAACATGCCACATTCAGCACGGGGTTCTGGAAATACAGAATGTTACTGTCTGTTTATTGAACCTGAGGCGATACCCGCGCTTCCAAAAACCTGCTGTACACTCTCCGTAAACCCACTCCTGCGCGAGTTGTTGCTTAAAGCTGCGGGGTTACCGCGGCTTTATCCGACAGAGGGACCGGAAAGCCGCTTGATAGCAACCCTTCTTGATGAATTATCAGCGGCACCAGTAGAAGATTTGCATCTGCCAATGCCACGCGATCGAAGGCTGCGACAGCTTGCTGAAAAGCTACTGGCCGAACCTGCTGATAAATCCTCTTTGGGCGAATGGGCCCATCGCATCGGTATGAGTGAAAGAACCATGAGCCGACTGATGCTGCAGGAGATCGGAATGAGTTTTGGTCATTGGCGTCGGCAGTTACATGTCATCCTTTCACTTCAACGGCTAACCCGTGGGGAGAGTGTTCAGACAGTCGCGCTGGAACTTGGCTATGAGAACGCCAGCGGATTCATCACCATGTTTCGAAAAGCAGTAGGCAAGCCGCCCGCTCGCTACCTTTTCGAAAGAACAGAGAAGGCAACAGGCGGAGCTTCGGGCATTATGCCCGGCAAAATTTATTTGGATTAAAGGCACTGCCGGATCCGTCATCCATTGCACGCTCTGTTCGTAGACGGTAAAGCCGTTACCCTTATTTCTGCACTGACAGCGCTGCCTTGCGTTAACCGGTCATCCCCTGCGCGATGCTATCGGTATGAGGCGGGCGCTGACGGAAGACGCCGGGCAATAACAATCCATAATGCCAAGAAACATTCCGGCAGCATCTCTGACTTCTTTTTAAACATACCTCCCGTCGCAATTCAAGACAGTGTTGAAGCACCTGAGGGGAACGATCCTGGATGGGTATTGCTTATCATCCGGCAGCACGTAAGACGAAAAAGATTCGCACTGTCAGCGCCATTACCTTACCGACAGTGCGTAAAAGAACCGACTTTTCTGCAGCAACGTTAATATTCCCCCCTTTTAAGCTGCCTGTCTGACAGGCACTCATCCCTTAATTGTCCGGAACGATTGCCCGAGTGTGCCCGCGTTTTCTGTCGTTAAATCTGTCTTTACCCTGATGTAAAGAAAACAGGCAACTTTTGGCTGAAATGAAAAATTTTATGTCTGTGTTTCGCTATCGGAAAAAAGATTTTCGCTGTTAAATGAGAATGATTTTTATTTTTAATTACATGAGTCTTATGTGATTGAAATGTCGGGAGTCAGCGTACTGCAGCGGCAACAGGTGCTGAATTCACTGCAGCGCAGGGTAAGTGGCATTGACTGATAACGAAGTCATGGAAGGCGTGGATACGACCATTCGGGTACGATTTAACGTTATGAAAAGCATACTGATGTTTAAAAAAACATCGTGAGCAACCTGGCTCTTATTCGTTTCAGTGAAATGTATTTTATTAAACCTAGACGAGTACATACAGACATGAAAGTTCGAAGAGCTCTGATTCCACGTTCTTGTGCAGTAATGCTTAGTGCATTAATGAGTTCACTGTCATTCCCTGCACTGTCAGCAGACAGCGCCGTGGCTGCGACTAAACAGAATACCCTCACTGTAACAAGCGAGGGGGAGACTCCCCCGGAAGAAAATGCCTGGGGGCCAGTAGGCTCTGTGGTGGCAAAGCGAAGCGCGACAGCGACTAAAACTGACACGCCACTCCGTAAAACGCCTCAGTCCATTACCGTTGTTACGCGTGAAGAGATGGATTTGCTGGACCCACCGACGCTGAAAGATGCTTTTCGTTACGCTGCAGATGTGATGGTTGACAGTCGGGGATCGGTAAGCGGCTTTAATTCAGTCAATATCCGGGGGTTCAGCCAGATCTCGGATAATATTTATCTGGACGGACTCAAACTTCAGGCCGACAGTTTTACTTCCTTCCAGGTCGATCCTTACATGCTTGAACGTGCTGAATTGCTGCGTGGCCCTGCATCTGTTCTGTATGGTCTGAGTGAGCCTGGCGGTGTTATCGCGCTGGTCAGTAAGCGCCCCACGCCGCAGACCATTCGCGAAGTGCAGTTTAAAACTGGCAACCATAATCTTTTCCAGACGGGCTTTGATTTTGGCGGCGCGGTTGATGATGACGAGAAATTAACCTACCGCCTGACAGGTGTAGCCAGCGATCAGGACCAGCAACAGACGGGTGAAAAAGCAAAGCGTTATTCATTAGCGCCTTCATTCACATGGCGCCCCGATGACAAAACTCAGTTTACTTTTTTAAGCAGTTTCCTCGATGAACCCAATATAGGATGGTTTGGCTATTTACCGAAAGACGGCACGGTAACCAGCGGTGCGGGTGGAAAATTACCCACAAGTTTTAATGATGGGGAACCGGGTTATAACAAAATTTCCCGTAAGCAGAAGTTAGTCGGTTATACCTTTGAGCATCAAATTAATGACAACTGGACTGTGCGTCAGAACTTGCGCTACGGAACGGTAGATATGGATTACCGAACCATCTATGGAAGCAGTGTTTCTCCGTTTGATCCTTCTTTTTTAACCCGGGGTGCACTTGCGGCCAAAGAGCATTTATCGAGCTTCGCGATGGATACTCAGGTGCAAAATAAATTTTCTACAGGTAACACAGACCATACCCTGCTTATGGGCATAGATTACCGGCGCACACGGAATGATGTCTGGCAGGCGCTCGGTCTGGCATCCAGTCTGAACCTGGTTAATCCTGTGTATGGTAATACCGCTGTACAATATTTCGGTTACAGGAGTCAGGTCGATCGTCTTGAACAGACTGGCCTCTATTTGCAGGATCAGGCTGAATGGAATCACTGGCTATTAACATTGGGTGGTCGTTATGACTGGTCTGAAGCAGACAGCGTCAATCGCCTTAATAACAATTCAGCCTCCAAACAGGACGATAATGAATTTACATGGCGAGGAGGTCTGAACTACCTGTTTGATAATGGTCTTTCACCTTTCATTAGCTACAGTGAATCCTTCCTGCCAACAGCAGGAGCGGATTATACAGGGAAAATGTTTCGGGCATCTCGCGCCAAACAGTATGAAGCCGGAATCAAATATATACCTGACGGTAAATTGATTTCCGCCACCTTATCGCTGTTCCAGATAACAAAAGATAAAAATCTGACGTCAGATCCTGAGCATATTTTATATTCAGTGCAAAATGGCGAGTTACGCTCCAGAGGCATAGAACTGGAGACGAAAGCAGCACTGACAGAAAATGTGGATATTATCGGCAGCTATTCCTACACGGATGCTGAATATACCAAAGACACCTCATACGAAGGTAATCGCCCAGCTGAGATCCCTAAAAATATGGCGGCATTATGGGGAAACTACACTTTTCATGAAACGGCGTTAAGCGGATTGACGTTAGGGCTGGGAAGTCGCTATGTCGGGTCGACGGAAGGTGATAACGCTAACTCCTTTAAAGTGAAGCCCTACACGATCTGGAATGCCGTCATCCAGTACGATCTGAGCAGGTTCAATCTGCCGGGTTCATCAATTGGCTTAAATGTTAACAATCTTTTTGATAAGAACTACGTCGCAGGCTGTTACGCCACGACGGCGTGTTTTTACGGCGCGGAGCGACAAATTACGGCAACGGCTACGCTCAGGTTCTGATAATGCACGTCCTGAAATGAATGTTTCCCAGAATCAGACTGGCTTTTATCCTGCGAGTTCCACCGATGGATGCAACACATTAATTGAATCACTCTGCGGGTGATTCAGGGTATGGCGGATTTCCCGGCCTCTCGTCGAGCGGCCGGGCTACGCCATAAACGCTTTACTGGCGGTAACCCGGTAAACAAGTGCCTGAGGGAAAATGTTGTCTGAACACGCTGTTCGTATTTTCATTTAAGCCGCATTGCCAGGGAGATTGAGGAGCACAGAAATAAATCCGAATGTCTGTCGCTACAGTAAATTAGGTGTGACTGATCCTTTCACCTCCCCGAATCCATGTTGATATTTTATAACGCTCAGCAGCTCATTCCAGGGCTTATGTGATGAGTGGAGGCATCACCCTTAGGATCTGCTGTCCCAGACTTTAGCCAGCCTAAGCAAGCCGGAATGGCGTTCTGCAGAGTGACGATAACCCCTTTGATACCCTTTAAATAAGGGGTCTGACGGTGGAATATCCTTCGCCTGGTAAAGTCGTCTGGTGCGATAATGTCGATTAACCAGCCGTCGCTGCAACGGACGGCAGGGAATCAGAACGTGCTTAAGCGTTGAAGCTGAACACATGTGGTTTATTCTGAAAAGTCTGCCTCAGATGCCACCTGAGCAGCTTCATGACGCGGGAACGATGCTGACCGAAGGCCTGAAGAAATGGGGCCCGGCTGCAGTGTCACGTCACCCTCATCGGCGAATAACGCCTTCAACTCTGCTCTGGAGAAACTGAATGTTTACCGGTTTGTCTGCTTTCCCGTTAACACCTGTCACGGCGCGTGGTGTCGATGAAGAGGGATTGACTAAGATTCTGGCTCGCCTGACGGCAGCCGGTGTCGATTCGTTGGGTATTCTGGGTTCAACCGGCAGCTATGCCTATTTGAGCAGGGAACAGCGTAAACGCGTCGCAACGCTCGCCCGTCAGATTGCCGGGCAAATCCCCATGATGGTTTGCGTGGGTGCAATGAGCACCGATGCCGTCCTGCATCTGGCTGAAGATGCGCAGTCTGCAGGCGCTGATGCGTTGCTGCTTCCGGCGATGAGCTACCAGCCGCTGCGTAATGAAGAGGTTTATGCGTTTTATGAGACGGTTACCCGACATGTTTCAGTCCCGGTTTGTGTTTATGACAACCCACGGACCACGCATTTCACGTTCACAGATGAACTGCACGGGCAGCTGTCGTCACTGAAGGGCATTCGCTCAGTTAAAATTTCAGGCGTATCGGATAATCCCGTTGCTGCGGCTGAACGGGTCAATGCATTACGGCAACATCTTCGTCCTGGCATGACCATTGGCATCAGCGGTGACGCCAGTGCCGGGCTGGGATTAAATGCCGGTTGTGAAGTCTGGTATTCCGTTTGCGGTGGTCTGTTTCCAGAAACCGCCAAACAAATTACGCAGGCCGCCGCAGTTAACGACCATGAACGCGTGACTGCCTTCACTACCCGTCTGGAACCTTTATGGGCGCTGTTTCGTAAACATGGGGGAAGCATCCGTGTAATCGCCGCTGCAGCAGGCATACTCGGGCTTACCGATCCAGACTGTCTGCCTCGTCCCCTGCTGCCGTTGTCGAAAGAAGATATTGCCGATGTCGCAGGTGTGATTGCAGATCTGGATCTTAAATAACGCGCCAACAGGATCGGTTATCCGCCGATCCTCAACATATCTGGCTGGAGCATAATCTTAATAATGCGCCTTATCATCATGAGCGCCGTGGGCCGGACAGGTTTCAAGCACTCGTGCAGAGCGTGAGATCGCGATGTCCGCTGCCCGGTTTAAAGCGAGCGTTGCCTGATGGACATGTCCGGTTTGTGCCAGGCGCGGGGAGTGAAAGTCGAAAAAGGCCCCTCTTTCGCTAAGCCTTATTTCTGTAGTCTGGCTGCGGCTTTTAACGTCGCCTGTCGCCTCTTTTCAATAAATGGCGCTGTTTGTTCCCGCGCCTTTTTTAACTGCTCTTCAGATGCAGTTCGGGGCGAGCCACAGGTAAACGGCGGTGCGGGATCATATTCCATATGCAGTTGAATATTTTCAGCAATACTGCTCCCGTGCATTTCTGATACAACGGTGAGCGCAAAGTCTATTCCTGAAGTGACACCTGCGCCGGTTATACGGTTACGGTCACGGACGACGCGCTCATTAACTGGCTCCGCACCTAACAGAGCGAGTTGGTCCAGAGAAGCCCAGTGCGTCGTTGCTTTATATCCATCCAGAAGTCCTGCTGCGCCCAGAATCAGCGAACCAGTGCATACAGAAGTCACCAGCTTTGCTTCTTCACTTTGGAAACGGATAAATGAAAGAACGTCTTCATCATCCATTAGGTTTATCTGACCAGGCCCTCCGGGGATACAAATTACATCCAGTTGTGGGCATGTGTTAAAAGTGGTCGTTGGCTGTATAGCCATACCACGATCGGAAACAACAAGGTCCAGGTTTTTCCAGATGAGATGAACCTTTGTATTGGGTGCCCTGACGAAAACTTCATATGGCGCGGTAAGATCAAGCTGAGTAAGCGCTGGGAACAGGAGCAGCCCGATTGATTTGCTTGCAGAATCACGCATAGAAAATCCTTTAACCTAAAAAGATATAATGGCTTTTCCTTCACCAAAGGCAATCGTTGCGTAAAAAACAGACGCTCGCCGAATGGATGTCCTGTTTAACCCAGCTTTATTATCGTAGCGTTAAGCAATTTATGACCCACCCAAACGTCAGGATGATTTATGGGTAAAACATCCGATTCTCGCTCATCGCAGACATCACCTACGCACAGTCGCTTTGTGCCAGGAGCAGACATTGATATTTCAGCATTGCTGTGATTATTGGGGTGCAGGCCAGGCGGCCCCCCATCCCTTCGAGCTGCTGGCCACGCTGAAGCAGCGCGGCGAAAAGGCCGCCCAAAAACGTTATAAATCAACATATGCAACCTCAGAGCATGCCAATTAGTCTCTGAATTAATGGTATCCATCTAAGCAAGTCAACGTAAGAATCGTAGATATATGAATGGCCAACGTCCGCTTTTCGCCCATGTTCTACTGATTGATACGTACAGTTTGCACCTGGATGTTCCCTCTGAAACGCAACTTTGGTGTTAATAAAGGCTATTTGTGATTAACACCTTATTTACACGATTAACATTCTCTTTTTACTGGCTTGCCCTCAGGAAATGACTTTATAGTCGATTCATTCTGTAAAACACAGTTTTACCCTGTAAACCCTGAGTTGCATTCAGCCTGGCTTCTGAGCCCTGTGAGCAACGTCAGAACAGACGCGGTTAAAAAGCATAAGGGGAAGCGATGGAGACAGTTAATGCACCGCATTTGCCTGTCAGAGAAAACTGGCTGGCACTGCATCACGAAAAAGCGTTGATGCCCGATCTGGCGATAGTCGATGCTCATCATCACTTATGGGATCGCCAGTCAGGACGTTATCTGGTTCCTGATTTCAGCCACGATATTGAGCAGTCCGGACACCGGGTTCTGTCGACGGTTTATGTGCAGTGCCGTTCCATGCTGCGCCGTAACGGACCAGAAACCTTCAGGCCAGTCGGTGAGGTTGAGTTCGCGAGCGGCGCTGCCGCTATGTTTGACAGTGGCCACTATGGCAAGGCATCAGGCTGTGAAGCGATAGTGGGTGGTGTCAGTTTGCTGGCAGAGGATGACCTGCAACCCGTCATTGAACTCATGATGGCGCGCTCTGGTGGACGTTTACGAGGGCTGCGTAATCCGCTTGCCTGGCACAGTGATCCTCGCGTTGTATCAAGCCCTGTCACACCCCCTGCTGGCCTTGCCACCACTACCGCATTTCGCAAAGGCGCAGCCTGCCTTGTCCGGAACGGACTTTCGCTGGATGTCTGGGTTTACCACACCCAGCTTGATGACATTATTGCGCTGGCAGATGCGTTGCCCGATCTTCATATCATTGTGGACCACTGCGGCGGGCCGCTCGGCACGGGGCCTTATGCCAGCAAAAGGGATACCGCCTTTCAGGCGTGGCAAAAATCCATTACCGCTCTGGCTGAACGGCCAAACGTGAGCATGAAGATCAGCGGCTTTGGTATGACTGTCATGGGCTTTCCCTTCGCACAAAGCGCCACACCGCCAGACTCGCGGGCGCTGTGTCTCGCCTGGCGGCCACTGTTTGAAACGTTGGTCGAAACGTTCGGCGTCAGGCGCTGTATGTTTGCAAGCAATTTTCCGGTCGACAAAGGCATGTTCAGCTATGGCGTTTTCTGGAACGCCTGCAAACGGTTGGCGGAGCACGCGTCCGTCGAGGAAAAAGCACATCTTTTCTGGCGCACCGCAGCGTTAAGCTATCGCTTATCTTCCCTGGAGAATGCTGATGAATATCAAATCAAGACCGCATGAGACTCATCCACTGGAACAGAATGAAGCCAACCTGACACTCTCTCAAACATCGGTAGAAAAACGAACGCTCGCGTTGGGTGGGCTCGGGTGGGCTTTTGAAAGCTATGACTCATTTTTGCTATCGCTTTTATTGCCTGTGCTTGGCGTGGTGTTTGCTGTCAGCAAAACTGAACTGGGTCTGTTTATCAGCACCACGGCTGGCGGACAGATCATTGGCGGCATTCTGTTCGGGATGGTCGCCGACAAAATCGGACGAGTCAGAACCGCTTTCATTTGTATTACGATCTATTCGCTTTTCTCAGGACTCCTGGCCTTTTCTCATCATCAACAAACCTTTGTTTTGTTGCGATTTTGCGGGGCACTGGGAATGGGTGGAATGTGGACCTCTGGCGCAGCACTCATCGCCGAAACATGGCGTCCTGAACGCCGTGCCCGGGGTGGTGCACTGATGCAAATGGGACTGCCGGTGGGGGCCATTTTAGCGATTGGGCTGACGGCACTGGTCACGGCGATGACAGGCAAACTGGAAAACGGCGGCTGGCGATACCTTTTCATGATTGGCGCCTTGCCGGTTTTTATCATGATGGTCATTGCGTATATCACGCCTGAATCGCCAGTGTGGCTGGCACGCCAGCGGGAACGGATTAACAGACCGACCCAAACGGCGCGGTCGGGCAAAACAAACCTCAAAGGACTGTTACTGGCCTTTACCTTTATCTTTTTCATTCAGTATCTGTTCTGGGGGGTTTTCACCTGGACGCCCACCTATCTTCGTGAAGTGAAGCATCTTGATTTCCTGCACAGCCTGAAATTTGTACTGGCCTTACAAACAGGTGCGATTGCCGGCTTCCTTGTGTTTTCACTCCTGGCAGATAAATGGGGACGCAGACCCATGTTTTTGATCTACCTGTTTATCGGCGCTGTGGCAGTCGGCCTGTATCTGGCGACAACTCAGCCATTGATTCTGATGGCCGCCATCTTTATGGCGGGGTTTGGTGTAAACGGCATCTTTGCCGGCTCCGGGCCGTTCCTTGCCGAAATGATTGGCGACACACAGTCACGCGGCTTTTTAATGGGTCTGGCTTATAACGGCGGTCGCTTAGGTGGGTTTATTGCACCGCTACTCATTGGCTATGTTGCCAGCATAGGAGGATTTACCGCAGGGCTGGCGACTACCGTTGTGGCTTTTATCGCCGCGATGGTTGTCGTGTGGATGGCACCCGAAACGAAAGGCATTAAGCTGCAATAGCCCTTTTCCTTTAGCCTGATAAGGCACGGCTGTTTTGGTCGTGCTTTATTCAGTGGCGCGGAGAGACAACCGATGGTCCGTACAATGCTACCCCTCTTTCCGGGCCCACCGCTTCCGATCAATTCATCACCCTAATGACGTGCGACTCTTGCTGCCACAGGCCGACTGTCGGAAGAGCGTTAATCCGGCTTTTGCTTTTTACTTTTCTTGCTGAAAATGATGTCCGCTTTGTGCCAGGAGCGGACGTTTTCAGCATCTGCACGCACTAATTTGTCGAGAATAGCTTTTACTACATAATCATGCAGGCGCGCAGAAATCATCAGGCGCGTTTTTCAGGTTTTGAAGCAGGGAAAGGTGCCGGAAACAGCCCGGACGCGGCGGAAACGCGCTGAGAGCTTTTCAGATGGTGCGGCCAGGGGTTGTTATGTTTAATGTGCCAGAGCTTACCTGTGACCACCATTTGATGTCCGCTCCTCGCTCAAAGCGGACATCTTCCATACGTCCAAAGAAGCAATTAAGTAAGTTCAAGACTGGATATGACGTGCTTCAGCTCAGCAAACCTTTCACCCCGAATAGGCAATAGTGGACGAGGCAGGCAGTTTTCGTCAGCCAGTCCAAGAATACTGGCAGCAGCTGCGATGATTCTAAAACCACCTCCGTACTGATGAAAAAGCTCCCAGAGTGGGCTGAGTCGTCCGTGATGTTCCCTTACTGCCGTGTGGTCACCCGCCACTGCCGCATCTGTTATTTTCTTTGCCACATCAGGGAAAAGACCACCAAATACAGAATACCAGACCTCACAGCCGGCTATAAGGCCGTTAGCAGCAGAGCTGTCACCACTGATGCCGATTGTCACGTCTGCAGGCAATATAACGCGTAGGTTCCTGACCCTGGAAGCGGCAGCCTCCATATCCGAAGGAACGGGCGGAATTTTGAGCGAATGTACGGCTGGCAGAGTTGCAATTTTACGGTGCAGGTTATCTGAGAAGGTAAAATGGGTTTTTCCAGGATTGTCATAGACGCAGAGGGGAACCGAGACATTGCGGGCTACCATTTCAAAGAGTTCGTATACTTCTTCTTCATATAGTGCCTGGTATGAAAGTGGAGGCAGGAGCAAAGCACTGGCGCCAGCTTCCTGCGCATCATCAGCCAGCCGTAACACTTCATCTGCGCTTACTGCTCCAACACACACCATTACTGGAATATTATCGGCATTGTCTACAGCCAGTCTGGCTATCTGCTCACGTTGTTCACGGGTCATATAGGCGTAACTGCCTGTCGATCCAAGCACGCCGAGAGAATCGACTTTCGCATCTGTCAGTCTTCTCAGTATTCTCAGGAAGCTTTTCTCATCAGGAGAGCCTGATATAAACGGAGTGAGTGGAAACGCGCTTAGACCTTTAAACATGACTTTTCCTCTTAAGTCTGACTTATAGCCTGATTGATAAACGACAAAGCTATCACTGAGAAAGTTGCAGTAAGTCAGAGTCTGCTTAAATCCTTTTTACAGTAATATTTCAGATTCATTGCGTCTGGCGACGCAGATATTGTCTTAAGCCTCTGAATTACTTATCGTCGATTAATACATAATTCCGCCAGTAAAATCATCATACGGACCCGGACCATATTACTTGCTAAAACAGCATCAACCTGAGTTTTACGAACAGATATCAGATTACCTTAGAAGGGCTTAAGAACAATCTCGAAGGTTCGTTCTTCGCTCATAGCTGCCAGTCAGGTACTTTAATCTCCGTAAGGTGTTTCGGCAGCCACTCAGCATATTTGTGTTCAGTACCTGAGGAAGTGCCGTGCTGGGTTTTTCAGGCATAACTGATGTGTAACTTTTTCTACACCTGATAAAGCTACAAAACCAGCTCGTTCATAGAAAGTGAATGCTGATGAAGGTGCATTCGTGTTGATAAAATCAAACCAGCGGCCAGCATCTTTCAGAATTTCATTGAGTAGACCACTGCCAATCCGATTTTTTCTCCATTCAGTGTCTACATAAAGATGCCGTAGACGACCGACACCAGTTTCTTGTGTAAAAGGATCGACGTTAAGCCCACACACGCCAACAATCAAACGATCAACATAAGCCCCAATCAGTTTTTCTCCAGGCCTGTCAAAACGGTTATAGCCGCTGAGCCAATTTTCTTCTAGCCGACGCAGCATGTTCAATCCTTCAGTCATGCTCTGCGTTCGCAATTCAACAAATCCTGAGCTGTCCGGGGAGATGTCTGCGAAATGAATATCCATGAGCCGCTCCAGTGTTTTCAGTCTGCTTAGACTGGACAGAATTTCCTGAGTGCCCCTTATGACACCGGTACAGCTTCTGTCCTTATTGCCCTGGATGTTTTCTCCATGCCAGAGGCGGAAGTAGATAATAACAGCCCCTGTGAATCAACGGGTAGCAGATCAGGTTATAAGTACGCTATATGCCTGATTTTTTTTATAAAGTGAGTGACACACGGTCTTAAGGAAGTGTGGGACATGAACGCATACTGATTGCTTACATTCTGCACTAAGGACACTTTCTGGCCAATGCGGGTGGCGATAACCTGCTCTTCCACAGAACGCTGTTAACAATGTCCGCAGATCGCTCAAAGCGGACGAATGACCATCTCACCTTCCCCTGAACCCCTCAGGTATTGCGTAATCCATTTCTGGATTCTGCATATGGATGAAAGTTGCAATCTTCTTGTTTGTTTTGCGCTGCTTACTGGCTTTGATTTGACCAGCGATTGTGCCATAAGCTCGCGTTGCTAACTTCGGCGGGAACCAGTTTAAGGGGTAGCATGTCAAAAGAGATGCGGGTTTAAGCTGTATTACTTTCGTACGATAAAATATCGGGATAAATGAGCTAACATGATGAAAAGTAAAAACGCGATTATTACAGCCATGTTCTTTTTTGGACTTTCACCTTCGTGTTTTTCTGAAAATGGTTCGTTTATCCATCCTGGTGCATTAAACACGGCTGATGACTTCAAAAAAACAGCTCTGGAAGTAAAAGAAGGACATCAACCCTGGTCTTCAGATTTTGCGTTATTACGCAGTAATGCGCATGATTCACCTGACTATACGCCTCATCCTGTGGCTGTTCTTTACAGGGGCACGGCGGCAGGCCATCCAAAAGAAAATTACGCACTCCTCTTTAATGACGCTGCGGCCGCATATGCTCTAGCTCTGGACTGGCGGTTGAGCGGAGACGACTCACGTGCAAAGCGGGCCGTTTATATTCTCACTCAGTGGGCGGAAAAACTGCGATCCATTGACGGAACATCAGATAAATTTCTCGCGGCCGGACTCTACGGCTACCAGCTTGCTGTCGCAGCCGAAACGCTTCGGGGGTCATCCGACTTCTCAGCTTCTCAGCAAAAGGCGATCAGAAATATGCTCGTTACGGTGTTTGCACCCATGAACATCGCCTTTCTTGAGCATCATAACGGCGCAAAAACGGACCACTACTGGGCAAACTGGGACCTGTCTAGTACCGCTTCACTGATGGCTATTGGTATCTATGCAGACCGAAAAGATTTTTATGAAAAGGCCCGGCACTACTATCTTGATGGAAACGGTAACGGCGCGCTCAGAAAAGCTGCATGGAAAGTTTATCCTGACGGACTTGTCCAGTGGCAGGAGAGCGGGCGAGATCAGGCGCACACGTTGCTCGGCATTGGTCTGGCAGGAACCATCTGTCAGCTTGCCTGGAACCAGGGTGATGACCTGTTTGGTGCCTATAATAATCGCTTACTCGGGGCGGCCCGCTACGTAGCCAGATATAATTCAGGAATCAGCGTCCCTTATACTGTTTACCATAACAGTGACGTCGCACAGTCAGTTATTTCAGACAAAGGTCGTGGAGAAATAAGACCTGTGTGGGCATTGTTGTACGGACATTATGTACAGCTTATGCATCTCAGCGCACCAGAGATAAAGGTGGCGCTGGAGAAGGAGGGCCTTGAGGGTGGAGGCGGTAATTACGGCCCGAACAGTGGCGGGTATGACCAGCTGGGTTATGGCACCCTAACTTTCCTTAACTGATATTTAATTAATTTTTTGGCAATAAAGCTGGCCGTGAGAAGCGATCCTAGATACTTACATTGTCTGCAGTGACCCGCCACCTGTTAAGCAATACGCGACAATGTGACAAACTTCAGCCTGCTTCAGAATAACTGCGAACGTCCGCTTTGTGCCAAGAGCGGACGTTACTTAGCGTTTGTCTTAGTAAACGAGAGAACGGCTCAGGGTGATCCGGAGTGTATAACACGGCAGCAGAAATCAGAGCCTTGCCGTTTTACGTAACTTCATTTTTTTAATTCTCTTACGGCTAAACATAAGCCTGCCATCGCCCAGAGCATATCGCCCGGAGTGTATCGCCAGCCAGAACTGCAGCGTTATAAAATAGGGGTTAATAAGCAGTCTACACAGGCCTTTTCGGAACACACCATTCAAAGTAAGGGGTCTAAATCTCGGATAGTTAAGCGAGAAATAGCGGTATTCTCCCAGTCGCCAGCGCCAGTATGACTTCATTTCATTTTTTGCGTCCTCAATTGCATTACAGTTCCAAACCACGCCCCAGCGTCTTTCCCATGTGTCTCTTAACATCCAGCCATGCATCAGAGAAAACCGTTGTGAGTTAAAAGATGCCTGTTTTTTGCCACGAGGTAGCGTAATGACGCACTGAATAAACTGTGTTTCAGTAATTGAAAAATAAATTCCGCGTTCAGAAACCTCCATTAGTTCCTGACGTGGTATCTGGTTTAGGTTAACAATCAGCACGGACTGGTCCAGATTGACCAGCTCAATTTTCTGCTGGTAACGGATACCATGCCCTGACGCCTCAAAATAAAGCGAGAGGTTCTCCACAAGCTCCCCTTTTGCCCGGAACGCCACGCGGGATTTAACCGACTCATGATCGGCTGAATGAGCAAGCCGCACCGAGTACTCTAAATACTCACCCAGTGGTTTCCAGTATGCGCCTAACTGATAGCGCTTGAATTTATACTCATGCGATTTCTGATAGGTTTTCAGTAACCATAATCGTGTGATCTTTTCCCTGCCCCATTTGAAGAGGCGTCCAGCTAAACTCCATGGCATTGGTAAACTCATCTGTCTCTCCTGTGTTTTGATCTGACGCTATCACTTTTCTTCAGAGAGAAATAAAAGCTTTGCGTATCCTTACTAATTGTATAAATCCATTAACATTAAGGTTAAGCGGCTTAACGAAGCTCCGTCCCTGCTCGCACAGGCGGATTTCGATACCCCCCATATCCCGACGTACCCTATATCCTCGGCTTCCGTAATGTGCCAAGAGCGGTCGTTTGATCGAGAAAAATTTAACATACGGGATTGGTCATTAATGCAGGATAATATTGTATTACCATGAGTCATTAACCTTAGGTTTAGGGGGGGGAATTCACGTATAGTTGCTTGTTCACTATTGGTGGGTAAGGCCACACATTTCGGCAGCTATACTTCGCCAACCCTTCGCACATAGGCAACACCTGATTTAAGAATAGATAGCAATAGTGGTACCAAGAAGATTTATTCCTAAGCATGTAGTAGGTGATCTTTTAGCTGCCGGAGTGGTAAATTATACCTAATTTCAGTGAATGTTTTTGTTAGAGCATTAATTGCGTGGAAAACGATAAAGTGAAGATAGGAAGAAATGATAAGTGCTGGTGCAATTCAGGAATTAAGTATAAAAAATGCCATCTCGATCGAGACCGTGAAACTCCGGTATCCAAAGCCGAAGCCCTGAACTTTTCAAAGTCTAATTCCCAGAGGAAGGCGTGTTATGCGCCAGCATCCATGCATGAAGATTGTGATAAACGCATCGTTCAGGCACATACGCTGTCAAAGAGCAGCAGCCTTAAAGCGATTGCTGATTCTAGTAATCATGTCATGGGCGTAGTAATGAACCTTCCGAGCCTAATGAGAAACAAAGGAAGATGGATTCCCGAGAAGATCGGTATAAATCAGGCATCCACTTTCACCGGATTTTGTGCAGTTCACGACAGAGTCTTATTTTCATGCCTAGAGAACGAAAAATTTACAGGCACGGATGAGCAGTGTTTTGCACTAATGTTTCGTTCGTTGTCTAAAGAAATTTATGCCAAGGAGGGGGGGCGGCGGTCTTCCGATTTTGCTAGAAATGCCGATAAAGGTAAGCCACAGGCCGATCAGCTTAATATTCAGGAATATGTCAGCTTGCATCAAAGCGGTCTGAATGCAGCAATAAATGAACTTAGTAATCTTAAAACTAACCTCGACCGCATTCTTCTTAGCAGACAGTTTTCAGAAATTGAAAGTGTAATCTTCACTTTTTCAGATCCATTACCCATTGCGGTTTCGTCAATTCTGTCACCAGAGAGGGATTTCGATGGCACTAAGATTCAGGATTTGAACGATCTTAACGTGTCGGCGGAACAGGTCTGCTTCAATGCTTTTTCCGGCGAAGGTAAAGGATATATAGTATTCAGCTGGCTAGGAACTTCAGCAATTATCAGACGTTTTATACGATCACTGATTAAGATTTCAGCAGACAGGATTTTCACCACTCTCCTGTATTTTTTCTTCACAAAAGCTGAAAATACATACTCATCTCCTGACTGGTGGGACAGCCTCAGTAATAAACAGCGAGAGAATATCTGCAATATGATTATGTCGGGCGTTGAATTTTTTGGTAGCCCTATATCACGGGTCGATCATTCCGTTGATTATAATGCTGTTGTGCTTACAGAGATAAGGTGCAGCAACAGCGAGATTTCCAGCTGAATGTTTTCACGCCAATGGAAAAAGGGGGAAACTGATGTTTTGCGTCCGCTTATCGCTCATAGCGGACCTTCAGCTCAGTCAGCCTGTCTACTTTATGCCAGAAGCGGGAAGTCTAATTCTCTTAATTGAATATAAAGAAGCTTGCAGGCTGTCAAACTGATACGTACCGGATAATGAATCTAATGGAAACGTGAACCTGAAGACGTTATAACAAAAATTAAATTGTTGATTATCAGGTCTAAAATGTACATCAAATACCTTATGGATGACCCGGACTATCTTAATCAGACGACGGAGTTACTGTTTGATGAGTGGTCTCACCTGTCTTCATGGTCGGAATCCGGGCAGATACTTACGCGTCTTACCGAGCGTAATAGTTCAGACACAGAGCAGTTTACCCTGGTTGCCCTGGACGCTGAGAATAAGGTGACGGCTACTGGTAGCCTTATCCTTTATGAACTTATAGATAACCCCCAGCGCGTGTACTGGTTAGGCGAGGTTGTTACCCATTCTACGCATCGTGGCAAGGGGATAGGCTCTGCATTAATAAAACGCATCGTTGAATTAGCTACTGAAAGAAATATTTCTGAACTCTGGCTCTATACGCCTGACAAGCAGGCGCTTTACCGGAATTTAGGCTGGAAAGAACGTGAACAACGTCTCGTAGCGGGTGAATCTGTTACGGTGATGGTTCTCAGCCTGCCCTGCCCGGACGCGGCCTGAAAGCGACAGGCAATATCGCGGTACGGTTAACGTTTTATCTGACCATACATTAAACGTTAACGGCCTGTATCCCCTGCTCTTCCGGCATCCATCCAGTCCACTGTGGGCGCTTTGTGAACGTTTCTCCACGAGTCTGTGAGCGTTGCGCCGCAAGCGAAGGTGCGCATAAGCGGGTGATTTTAATGTCTGACGCACGGTTTTAAGAGGGGCATTCCTCTTTGAGAAGCCGCCTACAGCTGCTGGAGAGACCTGATGATCGCCTCATTCATCTCGCATACCGCCTGTTCGCGTCGGCGATAGTAGGTCCATTTGCCTACCTTACTGGCCTCAAGCAGACCGGCATCATGCAGCGCTTTAAGACACAGTGAGGTAGCGGGCTGTGAAAGGCCCGCTTTGTCCTGAATAAGACTGGCACAGACACCGTACTGATCGAAGGGATAGAGCTGAGAATAATCAGCAAAGGCTTCGTCAGGGCTTTTAAGCCATTTGAGCACCGCAACCCGTGTCGGGTTGGCCAGTAATTTAATGGCATTTTCGGGTGTCATGCCGTCTTCAAACCTCAAGCAGAATAAAAAGGATAGTCAGTATAGCCTTTCTGGCTTCCACCATACAGTGAGGCGCTATCGACGTCGTTCAGCGGATAACCCATTTTGAAACGCGCCGGTAAATCGGGGTTAGCGATAAACGTGCGCCCGAAACCAAACAGATCTCCCCATCCCTTTTCCAGCATGCGCTCGGCTTTTTCTTTGGTGTAACGGCCCGAATACATAATGGGCGAACGGAAGGCTTCGCGAAGCGCTTTGCGAAAATCTTCAGGCATATCCGGGCTGTTGTCCCAGTCAGCTTCGGCGATGGAGAGATATCCCGTTTCGAGCGCGTTCAGCATCTGGGCCGCACGGAGGTAGGTAGCCTGCGGATCGCTCTCCACCAGCCCCAGATAAACGCGCTCTTCCTCTGTGCTTGAGAACAGAGGCGCGAAACGCACGCCGACACGATGACTGCCAAACACCGAACTCACGGCCTCGGTGACTTCACGCAGGAAGCGCAGGCGGTTATCAAGCGAACCGCCATATTCATCGGTGCGGAAGTTAGTATGTTCAGAAATAAACTGATTGATCAGATAACCATTGGCGGCATGCAGTTCGATACCGTCAAAGCCCGCTTTTTTGGCATTCTCCGCCGCCGTACGGTACATCGCCACAATCGCTTTCACTTCCGATGTGGTTAACTCGCGCGGCATGCTGGGTTCCGTCAGAATACCGGCACCAGGTCCGGTTTCGATAAACACCCGTACGCCGCTGGCGGCAACGGCTGAAGGTGCAACAGGTGGCTGCTTTCCGGGCTGCAGTTCATTGTGCGATACGCGACCAACGTGCCAGAGCTGGCAAAAGAGGATCCCACCTTCTGCATGAACGGCGTCGGTTACTTTTCGCCAACCCGCGATTTGTGCTTCGCTGTGAATGCCAGGTGTCCAGGCATATCCCTGTCCGCGTGGCTCAATTTGCGTCCCTTCGGTTACCATAAATCCCGCACTGGCACGCTGGCGATAGTAGTCCACCATCATCGTGCCGGGTACGTTGCCCGGCTGCTCACTGCGGCAACGGGTTAGCGGTGGGAGCGCAATACGGTTACGCAAGCTGAGATCACCCAGCGTCAGGGGCGCGAAGAGAGACGACATAACAATTATCCTGTGAGAAGAAAGAAAGACAACATTATATTTACACATTTAAATTTGTAAATGTGTAATTTGTGCGGTCATACCGCCCTGCTCCCTGTTAATGCGTCAGTGAAGACGCCAACAAAACCGCTATCCGCATCAGGAAAACGGTGGATGTATCCTCCTCGCGCGCAGCGAACACGATCCCGCGCGCATTCTTAAGCTGATGTCGTGCGGCGCAGGCGTTGCGCCTGGTGCGAAGTGATCGCCGATGCGGTGATATCTACGACATCCACAGAAATTACGCCTCCTGATGCTGATTATCCCGCACTCACGCAGCGTTGCAGGGCGCGGTTGATCTCTGCCGGGCGACTTAATCCAGCAGCCTGTATTTTTCGGTAAAATTCCTATCTGGGGCAGAAGGTCAGCAAGCCTGGATTGCGCGTCTCAAACACGACAGAGCATTGGGGCCGTTTGTCATCCCCCGTACATCGGCAGTGGCTGAAGATGTGTACCGGCACGGCATCCGTTATCTTCAGGGGCGGTAACAGCCGTTTGCAGAGGCTGCCCTGAACAGGCAGCCGCTCGATTTCGCGCAAACGGCTCGGGGCGAATACGACCTCAGGTACGCTACAGGTCCAGTGCGAGCCAGCATCCGCGCGCATAGCGCGCCAAACCTGCCGCCTCAAAGCGCCACAGATGGAGCCAGCCGTTATCCAGCAGTTGCCGGATGACCTCATGCTTTCCGATTACCGCTTCAATGGCCGTTTGCGGTGCGTCGATAACCACTGTCAGGCGCAGCGGCTCGTGCATCCAGCGCTCGCCGTCGTGGAGCGACTGGCGTGACAAGCCGATGCGCAGATCGCCGCCGTTGCCCTCAAAGACGCCGATGCGTCCACCCACCACGTTATGCAGCACCTTGTTGCCGCTGCCCAGTCGCTGCGGATCGCAAGTGGATGCGTGATACTGCCAGTTGATCCAGTGTGTAACCAGCATCGGAGCGGTCATTAAGCCCTCCAGCAGGCTACCGTCAACATCCTGACTGGCGTCGTAATCATGCAGAAAACTGCGCCCGCTCAGTACTACGCCGCGGCTACGGTGACGCGGCGCGATCAGAAAGGCAGCGTTGCCCGCGAGTCCCCATTCCGGTCGGGTTTGCGCGCCGTCGTTAGCGCGACGGCGTAACTGACCCAGTAACACATCCTCACGTGCTTGCGGGTCCAGTTGCAGGCCGGGCGCTCGCTCACGGCGTACCTGGTCGCAGGCTTGATGAAAAATCGGTTGTATCCTTTCACAGCGTGCACGCGCCGCCTGGGGCAGCAGGTCGAGATCGAACCACTCGATTTCATCGGTGGTCGTGTTGTGCAGCGCAGCCACGAACGCCGTTGAATCAGGAACGTCCACGCCTTGCAGTTTCAGCCCCTGGCGAACCGCCGGTTCATTGAGCAACTGGGCCAGGCTGCGCGCATTCACTTCGCCGGTATGGCCACAGCAGGCACCACAGTCCAGTGCCGCTGCGTGAGCATTGTTAGCTGACTGGCTGCCATGACCGACAAGGAGCACTGTCGGAGCCAGACGTTGCGCCAGGCCCATGGCATGAAGAACTCCCGCCGCCAGCTTAACTTTAGCCTCTGTATTCAGCCCAACCAACTGTGGACGGCAGATCGCGCGGTAACGCGCAGCCAGGCCAGCCAAATCGTCCCTGGCTCGTGCTTTTTTGCCCGGCAGTAACCCCTTCACCAGCTTGACGGAGTAGCCCAGTCCGACCGCTTCCACAAAGGAGAAGGCGGCACCGGGCCAGTGGCTAACGGCATTCCACTGGTCGGCCATGGCAAATCGGGCCTGACGCGATCTGCTGGCTGCGTTTTGCAGCGCTGTATCAGCACGGGATGGCGTCGAATTCGCGCTCACAATTCGGTCGTTGACGTCGATGGAAGGCGCAAGTAAGCCGGGTAACTGGGGGCGCCGGGCTTGGGTAGCAAGAGGCGTGTACGCAACCGGAAGGCCGAAGAACCCCGCACAGCCGAGCGTCTGAACGCCAGGACTCGCGGCCTCCAGGGCGCGGCGCAACGGTTCACTGCGAACATCAATGCAGAAAGCGGCCTGGACTTCGATCGCCTCAGCGTCCACATCCTGCCCCTTAGCCGTGGCCAGCCGATGCGCCAACTCACGCTGATAGCCAATCTCCAGCGCCAGCTGCCACACTTCGTCAACCCGCATCGCGTATTCGGTCTCCTCCAGCACGTGAGGAGCCTGAGCCCAGGCCTGCTGAAGGGAAGCAAATGCTTGCCGGGTGGCGGCATCATCTTTGCATTCTAAAAGGATGATGCCCCAGGCCAGACGAATAGCCAGTAACTCACGCAGGTGCGCATCCTTACCGCCCGCCAACCCTGCCTGCCAGCCGAGATACGCGCACCAGGAGGCCCAGCCATTAACGGTAAGCAGCACCGACTCCAGATAATCTGCCCACACGGTTTCAGACAGGCCAAGCCGCTCAATGACCCAGCCTCCAGCGTCCACGGCGTTATCCGGTAACGTCTTGATAGCCTGCCTGATGTTCGGTAAGCCCATTAACAGACCAATGCCATGGTCGTGCTTCAGCGTGTCGAGCCAGAAGGCATATAAGCCCTGATGACGCTCGGGCTGCCAGCTCGCCTGGTGTTCGTCGAAGTAAGCCGCACAGGTTTGGCTAACCTGATGCGTGATGGCTTGCCGCCAGGATAACCTTTTGTGGCGATGGGGATCGTTGTCGAGCACATCGATCAGCAGCGGTAACTGTACTTGCAGGCTACCTGCTTGCAGCGCCTGCGTGCACTGTTCAACCGTCAGGCCGGCCGCTTGCGCCTCAGGTAGCTGGTGCAGCGCCTGGGTGAGATCGGCAACGCTAATACGCCCCTCACGCCAAGCCTGCATCTGCCGATCGCGCGGTGGGAAAACCTGAATACCGCCGAGCGCAGCCATGCGCGCGGCCACCCTGCGCACCGGCATGCCAATACGCGCCCAATGAGGATTGACAGCGATGGCGCGATCCAGTGGCCATGCCGGTGCAATCGCCTGGCAGGCGCGGTGGCAAGCTTGCTCAATGGCGGACTGCCGTGAATCTGTATTGCGTGCGGATTGCGTCAGGCTCGCCGACACGGATTTCTCTTTGTTGGTCAGTGTATCCATCAGGAAACGCTCCGGGTTGTCAGGTTATTCAGCGCGGCCTGTCAGCAACAGGTGCATCAGGCATTTCAGGTTTAACGGGCGTGGCATTGCCGGATGCCCAGGTCGTTGGCCACAGGAGCAGCGTCAGGCGCGTATAGGCTTCGTCCAGGTAAAACCCCGCGTAGCTCCAGCGACGCCAGCGCGACAGGCGTTGTGGCTGCTTTTGCAGCAACACCTGGCACAGATACAAGGCCGCCATTCCTGTCAGCGCGATCAGGCCCAGACGTTCATCGGGGGCATCCTGCAGGCCGAGCGGCAGCGCATGCAGAAACAGGGCAATCATCGACAGGCCGATAACAGTGAAGAGCCCGAAAAGAAGCTGTGAGGCAGGTGAAGCGCCGTCGTCTTGCGCATCAGGCAACCACAGCAAGGGTGCCCACGCCATGCCCAACACCCCGCTCCACCACCAGGGCCAGGCGGCCAGATCTGCCAGCCTCAGCACCAGAAACACCGCTGAAATCGTCATCACTGGGGCGAGCATCACACTCAGGGTGCCGGGCAACGAGGTCCGGTGCAGCGTCTGCTGGCGAGTTTGTCTTACGCTTTCTGAAGCGGACAGGAAAGCATGGGCTTTGTAGAGCGAATGGCCAATGAGATGCAGAGCTGCCAGGGTGTAAAGGCCAAGCGCGCACTCAAGCAGCATGAAGCCCATCTGCGCGACGGTGGACCAGGCCAGCCGTACTTTTACGCTGATGCGCGTCAACATGACAATGCCTGCCAGTACAGCGGTCGTCAGCGCGAAAATCAGTAACAACACGCGCGCAGCGCCTGCCTGTTCTAACATCGGGGCGAAGCGAATCAGGACAAAGCCGCCAAGATTAACGACGCCTGCATGCAAGAGCGCAGATACCGGCGTCGGGGCTTCCATCACCTGTATCAACCAGCCATGCACCGGCAGCAAGGCCGTGCGAAGAATAACAGCCATCACGAGCAAAACGGCGCTCGCCTGCAAGGGCACGGACGCCCCCTGCTGGGCAATGTGCGCCCACAAAGCTGACAGCGAGAAACTGCCCACTTCCCACCAGGCCAGCGCGGAAGCGCCGAGCAACATCACGTCTGCTATCCGGTCAGCAATATACTTTTTGTGTGCCGCAAACAGGGCAAAGGGGCGATCGGGATAGAAGCAAAGCAGCTGCTGTAGCGCCAGGCCTACAGCGGCCCAGGCGGCAATGAGTAGCAGCCAGTTATCGGCCAGCAGGAGCAGATGAACACTACCCAGTACAGCGGACAGTGCGCCAATGTAGCGCCGCTGGTTCGCTTCGCCTTCAAGGTAACGCACAGAAAATGATGCGATGACTTTGCCAAGCAGTTGTACCATCAAAGCCAGCACCAGGCCAAACGTCGTTGCTTTTACTAAACCAGGCCATTGCGCCCCGCTGGTGCCCGCGGCGAGGGACACGCCTGCGAAGGCAATGGCGCCATATGACACAATCTGCAGCACACGCCACAGCGCCGTTGTAGACATCCCACTTAAACGTGTCAGCCCTGCTAAGCCCGCCATTAAAACAGCAGGTGCCAAAAAACAAACCAGGTATAAAACTTCAAGGATATTCATCGCATAGCCCTTATGAATGTGACTGAGCCTATGTTCATTGACGGTTACTATTCTGTAAAATATATTTATTTGAATAAATTGATACCTAAAACAGAACAAATGAATCTTAATCAGCTGAACTTTCATCACCTTTTCTATTTTTGGCGAGTCGCCAGGCTCGGGCACCTGACGCGGGCGGCCGAAGAGCTGGCGACCTCACAATCAGCCGTTTCGGTGCAAATCCGACAGCTTGAGGACCGGCTGGGAGAAAGTTTGTTAATCCGTAAAGGCCGCCGCCTGATCCTGACGGACACAGGTCAGTTGGTCATGGCTTATGCCGATAACATCTTTGGGCTCAGTCAGGAGATGTTGGGACGCTTAAAAGGCCGGTCTGCCGGTGTTACACGGCTGCGCGTGGGCAGCGTGGCAACCCTGTCGCGCAACTATCAGGAAAACTGGATTCGACCTGCACTTGCCGATCCTGGTGTGGTGCTGACGCTGGAGTCCGGATTACTGGAAGGCCTGCTGGTCAGGTTGATGCAACATCAGCTCGATGTGGTGCTGGCCAATGAAACCGTTCCCGTGGATACCGATCGCCCTTTGCACTTCGTGTTTCTGGGCAGTCAGTCCATCTCTTTGGTCGGCCCGGCGAGCAAATGGGCATCGCGCAGTCTGCGCATCCCGGAAGATTTGGATGGCGTGGAGATTGCCCTGCCCGGCCCACGCCATGCCTTGCGCGCGCAGTTTGATGCGCTGTGTTCCACAGCGGGCGTAAGGCCCAGAGTGCGCGCTGAAGTCGATGACATGGCGATGCTGCGTCTGATCGCGCGTGACAGCGGCTGGCTCACCGTATTGCCCGAGGTCGTCGTTCAGGATGAACTGCGTAGCGGATTGCTCGTCACCGTCGGCCAGTCTGCGGATCTGCAGGAGCGCTTCTACGCCATTACGACGCCTCAACGGCATCGTATCGACGTGCTTGAACAACTTCTGACGGGCCAAAAACGCCCGGCGCACGATTAAGCATCACCGCTATCGCTCTTTGCCTGCTAACGGGCAAAGAGCGGGCAAATGCCACTTAAGCCTCAGGAGAGGAATGATTTGAACACGCTGCATTTAGTCGATCCCGAGTTACTTCCCATTCTCGCAAACAGCGCGCCGCTGGCACTTACGCCTGAAACGATTGTGGCACTGCGCCAACAGCGTCAGGATGCTGCCGTTAAGCAGGTTCAGTCTTATCGCGACCTTGGGCTTCACATCCATGAGCAGCAGATTGAATTTCCCGATCGTCCCCCCGTCAGAGTCTGTGTGATAACGCCCGTAACCGCCGCTGAAAAGCGCATGGGCATTTTGCACATTCATGGCGGCGGTCACCTGTTCGGCAGCCCGGAGCAGTCGCTTTCACTGACCAGTGCCACGGCGCTGCGCCAGAACTGCGTGGTGGTCTCGGTGGACTATCGCCTGGCCCCGGAAACGGTGTTTCCCGGATCGCTGGAGGACGGCTATGCGGTGCTGAACTGGATGGTAAGCCAGGCCGACAGGCTGGGCATCGATCCGGCACATATCGGCTTAATGGGCGACAGCGCCGGTGCCGGGCTGGCCGCCTCGCTGGCGCTGCTGGCAAGGGATCGCAATGGCCCCAAACTGGCCTTCCAGAATCTGATGTTCCCGATGCTGGACGACCGCACGGTGACGGAAACACATCCCAATCCCGTGACCGGCGAGTTTGTCTGGACGCGAGAATACAATCGTATTGGCTGGACCGCCCTGCTGGGCGAGGAACCCGGCAGCGAAACGATCTCGCCTTATGCCGCACCGGCACGCGCCAGCAACCTTGCCGGGCTTCCCCCTGCCTGGATCGGCGTCGGCACGCTGGACCTGTTTCTGGATGAGAACCTCGATTATGCACAACGGCTGATCCGTGCCGGCGTTGCCGTGGAGCTGCACGTCTGGCCCGGTGCCTTTCATGGCTTCCATGCCAGCGACACGGCCGCCGTTTCGCTGCAGGCCAGGGAACTGCGTCAGTGCTGGCTGTCGCGCTTTAATCCCTGCCCGGCAGGTTGATGGGCGACGCATATCCTGCCAGGGTTGAGCAACGCCGTTAACGCACGGAGCTTCGTGATGCAAACGCTCAACATTGTACCCCGCCTGATGACAGCGCTGCGGGCGGGGGAAAAACGCCATACGATTCGCTGGCAGGAACAGAAGATTACGCCGGGACCACTTTGCTATGTCAGTAACGAGGATCCTGCGACCTGGGTGATCGTTGATGTAGCGCAGGTGGTGACCATGCCGCTGTCATCCGTCGCGCACTATCTGGGCAAAGGTGATGAATGGCCCGATGCGGTCTTGCTGGCCGGAATGCAGGAACATTATCCTGCGATTCAGCTCGATTCACAGGTTGAGGTGATTCACCACTCCGCGCCGCGTCAGGATGAGCGTGCGCTTCACCTCGCATTGCTGGCGGCCCTGACGGTGCTGGAATGCAGTCTGCATCATGAAAAGCGCCACGATTTAGCGTGGCTTGACCAGAGACTGCATCCCGAATTTAAAGAGATCACCCTTTCAGGCACGCTGCTGAACCGTGAGCAAATCATCGCGGCGCTAATGAATGAAGAGAACGCGCAGGCCATTATCAGCAGCGACTTTCAACTGATGGAGGTCGGAACCCAGCATGCCATTTTGCTTTACCGCACCGCGCAGCCAGACGGCAGCCGTGCCGCATTACGTTCGTCCCACTGGGTTTTATCCTCAGCGCATGGCTGGCAGATGATTTTTCATCAGGGCAGCACGGCAGCCGCCTGGTCATAGTCTGGGGTTTGGGGTTTGGGGTTTGGGGTTTGGGGTTTGGGGTTTGGGGTTTGGGGTTTGGGGTTTGGGGTTTGGGGTTTGGGGTT